>NZ_CP143543.1:0-4577160 GCF_046237595.1 Neobacillus oceani
TTGGAAAATATCGCGGACTTATGGAATGCGGCGTTAGCCACGATCGAAACAAAAATAAGCAAGCCTAGCTTCGATACATGGCTGAAATCGACAAAGGCGCATTCGCTCCAAGGCAATACACTTGTTGTAACGGCTCCGAACGAATTCGCGCGCGACTGGCTTGAAGAACGATATGCCCCATTAATTTCGGAAATCCTTTATGAAATTACAGGGGAAGAGCTTGAAGCAAAATTTATCATCCCGCAGGTAAAGGACGACGAGGAGCCTGAACTTGCTCTCCCGAAAAAGAAGCATAGAAAAGAGGAAGAAAACTATGATATTCCACAAACGATGCTGAATCCGAAGTATACGTTTGACACGTTTGTCATTGGATCAGGAAACCGGTTCGCCCACGCAGCTTCGCTTGCGGTCGCTGAAGCTCCCGCGAAAGCGTATAACCCCCTGTTCATCTATGGAGGGGTCGGGCTTGGCAAAACACACTTGATGCATGCAATCGGGCATTACGTCCTTGAACATAATCCGTCCGCAAAAGTAGTTTATTTGTCTTCCGAAAAATTCACGAATGAATTCATCAATTCAATCCGTGACAACAAGGCGATTGAATTTCGGAATAAGTACCGGAAAGTTGATGTATTGCTCATTGATGATATTCAATTCCTTGCCGGAAAAGAGTCAACCCAGGAGGAATTCTTCCATACATTCAACACATTGCACGAAGAAAGCAAGCAAATCATCATTTCGAGTGACCGGCCGCCAAAGGAAATTCCGACCCTTGAAGACAGGCTTCGTTCCCGGTTTGAATGGGGCCTTATTACCGACATTACCCCTCCCGACCTGGAGACGAGGATTGCAATCCTTCGCAAGAAAGCAAAAGCGGAAGGCCTAGATATTCCGAATGAAGTCATGCTGTATATAGCAAACCAGATCGACTCGAACATTAGGGAACTTGAAGGAGCGCTTATCAGGGTAGTTGCCTATTCCTCATTAATAAACAAGGATATTAACGCTGACCTCGCAGCCGAGGCGCTAAAGGACATTATCCCTAGTTCAAAGCCGAAAATCGTCACGATCCTTGATATCCAAAAGGCAGTCGGGCAGCAGTTTAACGTGAAGCTTGAGGATTTCAAAGCAAAAAAACGGACCAAATCCGTTGCATTTCCCCGTCAGGTTGCCATGTACCTATCACGTGAACTTACCGACTTCTCGCTTCCGAAAATCGGCGAAGAGTTCGGAGGCCGGGACCATACGACGGTCATCCATGCCCATGAAAAGATTTCAAAGCTGCTAGCTACCGATGCCCAACTCCAAAAGCAGGTTAAAGAGTTGAACGAGCTGTTGAAAGTTTAGCCTTTTTGTGAATAACTCCGTTGAGGTTACACACAGTCTGTCCACATGTGGATAGACTGTCTTTCCTTTGAACGAGCCAGTTATCCACAAACTCACAGGCCCTACTAGTACTTCTACGATCTTTTTAAAGAACTTATTATTATATTTTAAGCAAAAAAAATTCTGCATGAATCGGGGGAAGAAAAATGAAATTCAGTATCCAACGCGACTATCTTGTCCAAAGCGTAAATGATGTGATGAAGGCCGTTACGTCAAGAACGACCATTCCAATCCTGACCGGGATAAAAATTGTTGCGGGAACAGACGGAGTAACATTAACAGGGAGCGATTCCGATATTTCGATCCAATCGTTTATCCCGAAAGAAGAAAATGGGGATGAAATCGTTGAAATCAAGCAGCAGGGAGCAATTGTCCTCCAGGCGAAATTTTTCAGCGAAATCGTTAAAAAACTTCCTACCGATACAGTTGAAATCGACGTGCAAAACCATCAGCAGACCGTCATCCGCTCAGGGAAATCTGAATTTAACTTGATTGGCCTGGATGCGGAGGAATATCCGCATCTTCCGCAGATTGAAGAAAAGAACAAATTCCGTATCCCCGCCGACTTGCTAAAAGCATTAATCAGGCAAACCGTTTTCGCAGTATCCGTATCGGAAACTAGGCCTATCTTGACAGGTGTAAACTGGAAGGCCGAAAACAATCAATTAACCTGTATTGCAACAGATTCGCATCGCCTCGCATTGAGGAAAGCGCATGTTGAAACAGAAAACAATGATTCCTATAATGTCGTCATTCCGGGTAAAAGCTTGAATGAACTGAGCAAAATCATTGCCGACACAAATGAGCCGATTGATATCGTCATTACCGATAACCAGGTGCTATTCAAAGCGAAAAACCTGCTCTTTTTCTCAAGGCTCCTAGAAGGGAACTATCCCGATACATCCAGGCTTATTCCACAAGACAGTAAAACGGATGTCGTCGTCCATACGAAGGATTTCCTACATGCGATTGACAGGGCTTCGCTCCTTGCAAAAGAAGGACGAAACAACGTTGTCAAATTTTCGACCCTTGGAGATGGCATCGTCGAAGTTTCTTCCAACACCCCTGAAATCGGAAAGGTTGTTGAAGAAATCCAAAGCCAATCTGTCGAAGGAGAGGAATTAAAAATTTCCTTTAGCGCAAAATATATGATGGATGCGCTAAAAGCCCTTGAAGGTACAGATATTAAAGTAAGTTTTACAGGAGCGATGAGGCCGTTCGTCATCCGTCCACTTCACGACGAATCGACACTGCAGCTGATCCTTCCGGTAAGGACTTATTAATTTCAATTTCGTTTAAAAAGGAGCTGCCGGTTAAATGGCAGCTTCCTTTCTTGATAACAGGATAAACAGCGGCTCCTAAATTATGGGAGTTGGCCAGAAACAGCATAGAAACAGAATAAACAAGCTAAATCTCAGTATTCTTTGTATCTTCGGAGTTTTTTTAGTAAAATAAAGTATTAGATACTTCTAATTGGAAACGCTAAGCCACCATTTGGGTTAGGCTGATCGAGTTTTAAGTAAAAGCCAATTTCTTTTGGAAAAGAGTGAGCGAAATGCCAGTTGAAATAACAATCGATACGGAATACATCACGCTGGGCCAGTTTTTAAAGCTCGCCGACATCATTCAGACTGGCGGGATGGCCAAATGGTTCCTTGGCGAACATGAGGTGTTTATCAATGGGGAACAGGACCAAAGACGAGGAAGAAAACTCAGGGCTGGAGATAGAATATCCATTCCGGGCTTTGGTGAATTTACCCTTGAACAGGCTTAAGGGATGTTGACATGTATATTGAAAAGCTGGCATTAAAAAATTATCGGAATTACGACAGCCTTGAAATCGGCTTTGAAAATAAGGTGAATGTAATCCTTGGTGAAAACGCCCAAGGAAAAACAAATCTAATGGAATCGATCTATGTCCTGGCAATGGCAAAATCCCACCGGACCTCGAATGATAAAGATCTTATTCGTTGGGATAAGGATTATGCTAAAATAGAAGGACGGATTAATCGAAAACACGGTTCTCTCCCGATGCAGCTCGTTATTTCAAAAAAAGGCAAGAAAGCCTGGTACAACCATATCGAGCAACAAAGGCTGAGCCAGTATGTCGGAAACTTGAATGTTGTCATGTTTGCGCCTGAAGATCTGAACCTTGTCAAAGGCAGTCCACAGATCCGCCGGCGTTTCATAGATATGGAGATCGGACAGGTTTCGCCTGTCTATTTACACGGGGTCAGCCAGTATTTGAAAATCCTGCAGCAAAGAAACCACTACTTGAAAATGCTGCAAATCAAGAAAACCAGTAACGAGACGATGCTGGATATCCTCACTGAACAATTTATCCAAGCTGCGGTCAGGATTACCGCGAAACGGTTTGAATTCCTCAGGATCCTTGAGAAATGGGCACAGCCCCTCCACAAAGGCATCTCAAGAGGCATTGAAACATTGGAAATACACTACTCCCCCTCTGTCAATGTATTAGAAGGACAGGATTTGTCGAAAATGATAGAGGTATTTGAAGAAAAGTTCACAAAGGTGAAAGCCAGGGAAATCGAACGAGGAACAACCCTTTTCGGACCCCACCGGGATGATGTCCTGTTCCATGTGAACGGTCGCGATGTCCAGACTTTCGGGTCACAGGGGCAGCAGCGGACAACGGCCTTATCCGTAAAGCTCGCGGAGATTGAGCTAATCCAATCCGAAATCGGTGAATATCCAATCCTCCTTTTGGACGATGTCCTTTCGGAGCTTGATGATCACCGGCAATCCCACCTTCTTAATACAATCCTTGGGAGAGTACAAACATTCGTAACGACAACAAGTGTGGAAGGAATCGACCACCAGACAATCAAGGAAGCTTCTACCTTCATTGTCGATTCAGGTGAGATCATACGCAGGAATTGAGGCGGTCCTATGTATATTCACATCGGCGAAGACCATATGGTAAGGGTGAAAGAAATTATTGCCATTATCGATAAAGGCAGTACCACGGATTCCGGATTGGCTGAATCGGGCAAAGCAATCAATTTGTCCAAAGGCCCCTTCAAATCGGTCGTCGTTACGGAGAAAGACATTTATTTATCCCCTTTGGCCTCAACTACATTAAAAAAACGTTCAGCCCGGATGGGCATTCCGGATTTTTGATATGAACTTAACATAAATCAGCAAGGCAAATGCAATGAAAGAGCAGGTGAGCGGTTTGGCAATGGATCAAGAAATGATGAAGGAACAATCGTATGATGCCAGTCAAATTCAGGTGCTTGAAGGCCTGGAGGCTGTAAGGAAGCGGCCGGGAATGTACATCGGCTCGACAAGCAGCAAAGGTTTGCACCACCTTGTCTGGGAAATTGTCGATAATAGTATAGATGAAGCTCTGGCCGGCTATTGCGATAAAATTAAGGTCATTATTGAAGAAGATAATAGCATTACGGTCAAAGATAACGGGCGGGGCATACCTGTCGGAATCCAGGAAAAGATGGGCAGGCCCGCGGTTGAGGTCATCCTTACGGTGTTGCATGCCGGAGGGAAATTTGGCGGCGGAGGCTATAAAGTGTCCGGAGGGCTCCACGGTGTTGGCGCTTCCGTTGTAAACGCGCTGTCCACATTCCTTGAGGTTTTTGTTCACCGGGATGGCAAGATCCATTATCAGAAATATGAACGCGGTGTTCCCGTCGCTGATTTGAAGGTGATTGGCGAAACCGACAGGACCGGTACGACCATCCACTTTAAGCCGGATCCGGAAATCTTTACGGAAACGCTTGAATATGAGTACGATGTACTAGCGAACAGGCTCCGGGAGCTTGCTTTCTTAAACCGCGGACTCAATATTGCCATTGAAGACAAGCGTGTTGAAAACAAGTCGAATGATTATCATTATGAAGGCGGAATTAAATCGTATGTTGAGCATTTGAACCGTTCGAAAGAGGTAATCCATGACGAGCCAATCTATATGGAGGGCGGTCGTGATGGCATTACGGTAGAGGTTGCCATGCAATACAACGATGGCTATACAGGAAACCTTTATTCTTTCGCCAATAATATCCATACGTATGAAGGCGGTACCCACGAATTTGGGTTCAAAACCGCGTTGACCAGGGTTATCAATGATTATGCCCGCAGGAGCGGAATTTTTAAGGAAGCTGATACGAATCTGTCTGGGGAAGACGTTCGTGAAGGACTGACTGCCATTGTCTCTATCAAGCATCCTGATCCGCAATTCGAAGGCCAAACTAAAACTAAACTTGGCAACTCGGAAGTACGCGCGGTAACCGATGCCGTTTTTGCGGACCAGTTTGAAAAATTCATGCTGGAAAACCCTGTTGTCGCTAGGAAAATCGTTGAAAAAGGGCTTATGGCCGCACGTGCAAGGCTCGCTGCGAAAAAAGCACGCGAGTTGACCCGCCGGAAGAGTGCGCTTGAAGTTTCAAGCCTTCCAGGCAAGCTTGCCGACTGTTCATCGAAAGATCCTTCCGAAAGTGAAATCTATATTGTTGAGGGTGACTCCGCTGGAGGATCCGCCAAACAGGGGCGCGATCGCCATTTTCAGGCAATTCTCCCGCTTCGAGGGAAGATTTTGAATGTTGAAAAGTCAAGGCTTGATAAAATCCTGTCCAATAACGAAGTAAGGGCAATCATTACAGCTGTTGGCACAGGGATTGGTGAAGATTTCGACATCAGCAAGGCGAGATACCATAAAATTGTCATCATGACAGATGCCGACGTCGACGGAGCCCATATCCGCACTTTATTATTGACGTTCTTTTACCGTTATATGCGGCAGATCATTGAGTCGGGCTATATTTATATCGCACAGCCGCCGCTGTATAAAATCCAGCAAGGCAAACGCATCGAATACGCGTATAACGACAAGCAAATGGATGAGATCATGGCTGGGCTCCCGGCAACGCCAAGGCCTAATATCCAACGGTATAAGGGACTTGGGGAAATGAATCCGGATCAGTTGTGGGAGACAACGATGAATCCTGAAACGAGGACTCTTCTCCAGGTAAGCCTGACCGACGCAATTGAAGCCGATGAGACATTTGAAATCCTTATGGGCGACAAAGTGGAGCCCCGACGGAACTTTATCGAGGAAAACGCAATTTATGTAAAAAACCTGGATATTTAAAAATGATGAACGCCGCATCACATGATGATTCAACTTAAAAGCCAGGATAGATAGTCATCTATCCTGCTTTTGTAATTAATTTAGGGTTTATTGGCCGGCGTGCGAGTAGCGGCCAGTCCCTAATGGAGGTAATTTGATGGCTGATTTTGAAAACCCCCGAGTAAGGGAAATAAATATTAGCCAGGAAATGAAATCATCCTTCCTGGACTATGCAATGAGTGTTATCGTTTCACGTGCCCTTCCTGATGTCCGGGATGGACTGAAGCCGGTACACCGCCGTATCCTCTATGCAATGCACGACCTCGGAATGCATTCGGACAAACCTTATAAGAAATCCGCGCGTATTGTCGGGGATGTTATTGGTAAATACCATCCACATGGCGATTCCGCTGTCTATGAAACAATGGTCCGGATGGCCCAGGATTTTAACTACCGCTATATGCTCGTCGATGGACATGGAAACTTCGGTTCAGTGGACGGCGATGCGGCCGCGGCAATGCGTTATACGGAATCGAGAATGTCGAAAATATCGATGGAACTCCTAAGGGATATCAATAAAGATACCATTGACTATCAGGATAACTATGATGGAGAGGAAAAGGAGCCTGTTGTCCTTCCCGCCCGTTTCCCTAACCTGCTCGTAAATGGGACGACAGGGATTGCGGTTGGAATGGCGACAAATATCCCTCCACATCAGCTTGGTGAAATAATCGATGGCGTATTGGCCCTTAGCCAGGATCCAGATATTACGGTCCACGAATTGATGGAGACGATTCCAGGCCCTGATTTCCCGACTGGGGGAATTATCATCGGGCGCAGCGGCATCCGCAAAGCATACGAAAGCGGCCGGGGTTCAATCACTCTGCGTGCAAAAGTCGAGATTGAACAGCTGAAGAACGGCAAAGAAGTTATTCTTGTAAAAGAATTGCCGTATCAGGTGAACAAAGCTAGACTAATTGAAAAAATCGCTGAGCTCGTGCGTGACAAAAGGATTGACGGCATTACCGATCTGCGTGATGAATCCGACCGAAATGGAATGCGTATTTACATCGAGGTCAGAAAAGATGCGAATGCCAATGTCGTCCTAAATAATTTGTACAAGCAAACTGCGATGCAGACCAGTTTCGGAATCAACCTGCTTGCCCTAGTAGAAGGGCAGCCAAAAGTGTTAAACCTGAAGCAGTGTTTAAAATACTATCTCGCCCACCAACAAGTGGTCATCAGGCGCCGTACTGAATTTGAACTTGGTAAAGCAGAAGCGAGGGCGCATATCCTCGAGGGGCTGCGCATTGCCCTAGATAATCTGGATGCGGTCATTACACTTATCCGTAATTCCAGGACAACCGATATCGCAAAGGATGGGTTAATGTCAACCTTCAATCTTTCCGAAAAGCAGGCCCAGGCGATTCTTGATATGAGATTGCAGCGCTTAACCGGTCTGGAAAGGGAAAAGATTGAGGATGAATTCCAGAATCTGATGGCATTGATAGCCGAATTGAAGGCAATCCTAGCTGATGAAGAAAAAATTCTCGAAATCATCCGTGAAGAACTGCTCGAAATTAAGGAGCGCTTTAACGATACAAGGCGTACTGAAATCGTGGCGGGCGGAATTGAGAACATCGAGGATGAAGACCTGATTCCGCGTGAGACCGTTGTTCTTACTCTTACCCACAATGGCTACATCAAACGCCTGCCTGTTTCCACCTATCGTGCCCAAAAACGCGGTGGACGGGGAATTCAGGGGATGGGGACAAATGAGGATGACTTTGTTGAACAGCTGATTACAACGTCCACTCATGATACGATCCTCTTCTTTACAAATAAGGGGAAAGTATACCGTGCCAAAGGCTATGAGATTCCGGAATTCAGCCGTACGGCAAAAGGACTCCCGATTATTAACCTTCTCGGCATTGAGAAAGGCGAATGGGTTAACGCAATCATTCCGATTGATGAATTTGTGGATGACTGGTTCCTCTTCTTTACAACAAAGGAAGGGATTTCGAAACGTTCACCGCTTACTTCATTTGCGCATATTCGCAACAACGGCCTCATAGCCCTGAACCTCCGAGAGGGAGATGAATTGATTTCAGTCCGGCTTACTGACGGAAGCAAGGAAATCGCAATCGCGACCAAAAAAGGGATGCAGATCCGTTTCCCTGAAACCGACGTAAGGACAATGGGAAGGACCGCAACAGGCGTAAAAGGAATTACGCTTGATCCTGATGATGAAGTCATCGGGATGGAAGTCCTTGAAGAAGGCACGGATGTGCTTGTCGTAACAAGCAAAGGATATGGAAAGCGGACTGCCGCAGCCGAATACCGTATCCAGGGCCGTGGAGGAAAAGGTATTAAGACAGCAAACGTAACTGAACGGAACGGTGAACTCGTTTCAATGAAAACTGTTACGGGTGAGGAAGACCTTATGCTCATTACAACTAGCGGGGTGCTTATCCGTATCCCGGTTGACAGCATATCGAAGGTAGGAAGGAACACAATCGGTGTCAAGCTGATCAACATTAAAGATAATGAAAGTGTGGCAACGGTTGCGAAAGTAGAAAGGGAAGAAGAAAAGCCCGAAGACGAATCCGGTGCAGCAGTTGAAGCTACGCATACAGATGAAGATATTGTCGTAACTGAGGTTGTCGAATTGGATGAGCCTGCAGGAAGCCTGGACCAAGATCCAGAAGAAGAGAGCGGCGAAGAATAAGCGTCAAATGCTAAATTAAAGCGGGAAGCCGGATTATGGCTTCCCGTTTTTCAATAACTTTTTAAAGGAATTATCAGAAATAACTTTCTGTTTTAAAAGGTATTGCCTGTTTGCCGGGTTGCTGATATAATCACAAAGGTCGGCTTGAGTTATTAACACTGAGAAGTTAAATATTTAATAAAAAGTATTGACGTTAACCAGCTGATATGATATATTATTAAAGTCGCTGTTGGGCGACAATTGCTCTTTGAAAACTAAACAAACAAGCGTCAACAAACAATAATATAGTGATCTTCGGATCACTAGCCAACGTAACTTTATGAGCTAAACTCATACTCTTTTTTGGAGAGTTTGATCCTGGCTCAGGACGAACGCTGGCGGCGTGCCTAATACATGCAAGTCGAGCGGAAGTTTCAAAAGCTTGCTTTTGGAACTTTAGCGGCGGACGGGTGAGTAACACGTGGGCAACCTGCCTGTAAGACTGGGATAACTTCGGGAAACCGGAGCTAATACCGGATAATCCTTTCTAACACATGTTGGAAAGCTGAAAGACGGTTTCGGCTGTCACTTACAGATGGGCCCGCGGCGCATTAGCTAGTTGGTGGGGTAATGGCCCACCAAGGCGACGATGCGTAGCCGACCTGAGAGGGTGATCGGCCACACTGGGACTGAGACACGGCCCAGACTCCTACGGGAGGCAGCAGTAGGGAATCTTCCGCAATGGACGAAAGTCTGACGGAGCAACGCCGCGTGAGCGAAGAAGGCCTTCGGGTCGTAAAGCTCTGTTGTCAGGGAAGAACAAGTACCGGAGTAACTGCCGGTACCTTGACGGTACCTGACCAGAAAGCCACGGCTAACTACGTGCCAGCAGCCGCGGTAATACGTAGGTGGCAAGCGTTGTCCGGAATTATTGGGCGTAAAGCGCGCGCAGGCGGCCTCTTAAGTCTGATGTGAAAGCCCACGGCTCAACCGTGGAGGGTCATTGGAAACTGGGGGGCTTGAGTGCAGAAGAGGAGAGCGGAATTCCACGTGTAGCGGTGAAATGCGTAGAGATGTGGAGGAACACCAGTGGCGAAGGCGGCTCTCTGGTCTGTAACTGACGCTGAGGCGCGAAAGCGTGGGGAGCGAACAGGATTAGATACCCTGGTAGTCCACGCCGTAAACGATGAGTGCTAAGTGTTAGAGGGTTTCCGCCCTTTAGTGCTGCAGCAAACGCATTAAGCACTCCGCCTGGGGAGTACGGCCGCAAGGCTGAAACTCAAAGGAATTGACGGGGGCCCGCACAAGCGGTGGAGCATGTGGTTTAATTCGAAGCAACGCGAAGAACCTTACCAGGTCTTGACATCCTCTGACACTCCTGGAGACAGGACGTTCCCCTTCGGGGGACAGAGTGACAGGTGGTGCATGGTTGTCGTCAGCTCGTGTCGTGAGATGTTGGGTTAAGTCCCGCAACGAGCGCAACCCTTGATCTTAGTTGCCAGCATTCAGTTGGGCACTCTAAGGTGACTGCCGGTGACAAACCGGAGGAAGGTGGGGATGACGTCAAATCATCATGCCCCTTATGACCTGGGCTACACACGTGCTACAATGGATGGTACAAAGGGCAGCGAAGCCGCGAGGTGGAGCCAATCCCATAAAACCATTCTCAGTTCGGATTGCAGGCTGCAACTCGCCTGCATGAAGCCGGAATCGCTAGTAATCGCGGATCAGCATGCCGCGGTGAATACGTTCCCGGGCCTTGTACACACCGCCCGTCACACCACGGGAGTTTGTAACACCCGAAGTCGGTGGGGTAACCGCAAGGAGCCAGCCGCCTAAGGTGGGACAGATGACTGGGGTGAAGTCGTAACAAGGTAGCCGTATCGGAAGGTGCGGCTGGATCACCTCCTTTCTAAGGATATTGCCTTCGGGCAATCGGAATGCGGACCTCTTGGTCCGTAAGTTGACTGCTTGTTTGTTTAGTTTTGAGGGAGCAATCCTTCTTGAATAATGATGTGGGCCTATAGCTCAGCTGGTTAGAGCGCACGCCTGATAAGCGTGAGGTCGATGGTTCGAGTCCATTTAGGCCCACCATTCATGTTCTATAATATGGGGCCTTAGCTCAGCTGGGAGAGCGCCTGCTTTGCACGCAGGAGGTCAGCGGTTCGATCCCGCTAGGCTCCACCAATCGTCTTTATGACGAACTTCGTTCCTTGAAAACTGGATAATGTTAAGAAGAAGTAACCAAGAAGAACCGAGTGATCGCCATTTTAGTTTTCTCTCTGGTAAACAGAGTGGAATGACCTTTTAGGTTAAGTTAGAAAGGGCGCACGGTGGATGCCTTGGCACTAGGAGCCGATGAAGGACGGGACTAACACCGATATGCTCCGGGGAGCTGTAAGTGAGCTTTGATCCGGAGATTTCCGAATGGGGAAACCCGCCATCCGTAATGGGGTGGCATCTTTACCTGAATCCATAGGGTATTGAAGGCAGACCCGGGGAACTGAAACATCTAAGTACCCGGAGGAAGAGAAAGCAAACGCGATTCCCCAAGTAGCGGCGAGCGAAACGGGACATAGCCCAAACCGGAAGGCTTGCCTTCCGGGGTTGTAGGACACTCTACATGGAGTTACAAAGGAACGGGGTAGGCGAAGAGGCCTGGAAAGGCCTGCCGGAGAAGGTAAAAGCCCTGTAGCTGAAACTTCGTTCCCTCCTGAGTGGATCCTGAGTACGGCCGGACACGTGAAATCCGGTCGGAATCCGGGAGGACCATCTCCCAAGGCTAAATACTCCCTAGTGACCGATAGTGAACCAGTACCGTGAGGGAAAGGTGAAAAGCACCCCGGAAGGGGAGTGAAAGAGATCCTGAAACCGTGTGCCTACAAGTAGTCAGAGCCCGTTCATGGGTGATGGCGTGCCTTTTGTA
This sequence comes from Neobacillus oceani, assembly GCF_046237595.1. NCBI lineage: Bacteria > Bacillati > Bacillota > Bacilli > Caryophanales > Bacillaceae > Neobacillus > Neobacillus oceani. The sequence goes on from NZ_CP143543.1 coordinate 12,127, forward strand.
GAATGAACCGGCGAGTTACGGTCCCATGCAAGGTTAAGCCGAAGAGGCGGAGCCGCAGCGAAAGCGAGTCTGAATAGGGCGAATGAGTATGTGGCCGTAGACCCGAAACCAGGTGATCTACCCATGTCCAGGTTGAAGTCCAGGTAACACTGGATGGAGGACCGAACCCACGTACGTTGAAAAGTGCGGGGATGAGGTGTGGGTAGCGGTGAAATTCCAATCGAACCTGGAGATAGCTGGTTCTCTCCGAAATAGCTTTAGGGCTAGCCTCACGTTGTAAGAGTCTTGGAGGTAGAGCACTGTTTGGACTAGGGGCCCCCATCGGGTTACCGAATTCAGACAAACTCCGAATGCCAAAGACTTATCCGTGGGAGTCAGACTGCGAGTGATAAGATCCGTAGTCAAGAGGGAAACAGCCCAGACCACCAGCTAAGGTCCCAAAGTATACGTTAAGTGGAAAAGGATGTGGAGTTGCTTAGACAACCAGGATGTTGGCTTAGAAGCAGCCACCATTTAAAGAGTGCGTAATAGCTCACTGGTCGAGTGACTCTGCGCCGAAAATGTACCGGGGCTAAACGTATCACCGAAGCTGTGGATTGACATCTTCGATGTCAGTGGTAGGAGAGCGTTCCAAGGGCGTTGAAGCAGGACCGGAAGGACCTGTGGAGCGCTTGGAAGTGAGAATGCCGGTATGAGTAGCGAAAGATGGGTGAGAATCCCATCCACCGAATGCCTAAGGTTTCCTGAGGAAGGCTCGTCCGCTCAGGGTTAGTCGGGACCTAAGCCGAGGCCGAAAGGCGTAGGCGATGGACAACAGGTTGATATTCCTGTACCACCTCTTCATCGTTTGAGCAATGGGGGGACGCAGGAGGATAGGGTAAGCGCACTGTCGGATATGTGCGTCTAAGCAGTTAGGCTGGAAAGCAGGCAAATCCGCTTTCCGTGACGGCTGAGCTGTGACAGCGAGGGAAATTTAGTACCGAAGTTCCTGATTCCACACTGCCAAGAAAAGCCTCTAGCGAGATGAAAGGTGCCCGTACCGCAAACCGACACAGGTAGGCGAGGAGAGAATCCTAAGGTGAGCGAGAGAACTCTCGTTAAGGAACTCGGCAAAATGACCCCGTAACTTCGGGAGAAGGGGTGCTCTTTAGGGTTCATAGCCCTGAAGAGCCGCAGTGAATAGGCCCAGGCGACTGTTTAGCAAAAACACAGGTCTCTGCGAAGCCGCAAGGCGAAGTATAGGGGCTGACGCCTGCCCGGTGCTGGAAGGTTAAGAGGAGGGGTTAGCGCAAGCGAAGCTCTGAATCGAAGCCCCAGTAAACGGCGGCCGTAACTATAACGGTCCTAAGGTAGCGAAATTCCTTGTCGGGTAAGTTCCGACCCGCACGAAAGGCGTAACGATCTGGGCACTGTCTCAACGAGAGACTCGGTGAAATTATAGTACCTGTGAAGATGCAGGTTACCCGCGACAGGACGGAAAGACCCCGTGGAGCTTTACTGCAGCCTGATATTGAATTTTGGTACAGCTTGTACAGGATAGGTAGGAGCCTGTGAAGCCGGAGCGCCAGCTTCGGTGGAGGCGTCGGTGGGATACTACCCTGGCTGTATTGAAATTCTAACCCGCACCCATGATCTGGGTGGGAGACAGTGTCAGGCGGGCAGTTTGACTGGGGCGGTCGCCTCCCAAAATGTAACGGAGGCGCCCAAAGGTTCCCTCAGAATGGTTGGAAATCATTCGCAGAGTGTAAAGGCACAAGGGAGCTTGACTGCGAGACCTACAAGTCGAGCAGGGACGAAAGTCGGGCTTAGTGATCCGGTGGTTCCGCATGGAAGGGCCATCGCTCAACGGATAAAAGCTACCCCGGGGATAACAGGCTTATCTCCCCCAAGAGTCCACATCGACGGGGAGGTTTGGCACCTCGATGTCGGCTCATCGCATCCTGGGGCTGTAGTCGGTCCCAAGGGTTGGGCTGTTCGCCCATTAAAGCGGTACGCGAGCTGGGTTCAGAACGTCGTGAGACAGTTCGGTCCCTATCCGTCGTGGGCGCAGGAAATTTGAGAGGAGCTGTCCTTAGTACGAGAGGACCGGGATGGACGCACCGCTGGTGTACCAGTTGTCTTGCCAAAGGCATCGCTGGGTAGCTATGTGCGGACGGGATAAGTGCTGAAAGCATCTAAGCATGAAGCCCCCCTCAAGATGAGATTTCCCATTCGAAAGAAGTAAGATCCCTGAAAGATGATCAGGTTGATAGGTCAGAGGTGGAAGCACGGCGACGTGTGGAGCTGACTGATACTAATCGATCGAGGACTTAACCAAATAGATTGCTCGTTCTTCCGAACTTCTTCTGAAAATTATCCAGTTTTGAGGGAATGAACCTCAAACCAAATAGTCTGGCAGTTATGGCGAGAAGGCCACACCCGTTCCCATACCGAACACGGAAGTTAAGCTTCTCAGCGCCGATGGTAGTTGGGGCCTTGCCCCTGTGAGAGTAGGACGCTGCCGGGCAAAATCGAAGGCAACCTTAGATGGGTTGCCTTTTTTGGTGTCTTTAAGACATGTGAATGAACTGCCAGCCATTGAAAACCTTTCTGTCCATGTTTAAGAGACAGCAAAAGGAAGAGATAGTCTGGAGTCGAAATCCCCTTCGGTTGTCAGATAAACCCCATATAAGTGACAAGCAAGCACCAAAATTTGGTTGGGTTGTCAGATAAATCCCGTTTAAAGGACAGCCTGGATCTCAAAACCGAAAAGGTGTCGCATAATCGGTGGATGGCTCGGATCAATCCATCCGTATAAAACCACTTTATTTTGTGAAGAATCTGATTTCAGCATTCAGCTATTAGTAAAAGTACCCAATAAAGCGAACGATGCGCAACAATCCTATTTTAATGTTCGTTTATTGTTGACTCGCATTTCCATAGCTGTTATGATGGTAGCGACAAATGAAATAGCAATGCCCTCGTATAATCATGGGAATAGGGCCCATAAGTTTCTACCCGGTGACCGTAAATCGCTGGACTATGAGGGAAAGTAGCGCGGTTGAGGGGTATGGTGTCTTTATTTATCCATACTTCTATTTTGCAACTGTATCAGGACTTTCTATAGCCCTGGTCAGACTGCTTTCTCTTGTAAAAGGAGAAGCTTTCTGGCCGGGGTTTTTTATTTTGCCGAGAAGGATGTGGAGCTGGATGGATGTGAAGGTTGCTGTCATTATGGGGAGCAAATCGGATTGGGAGACGATGAAGCATGCCTGCGGGATGCTGGATACCCTTGAGGTTCCTTATGAAAAAAAGGTTGTTTCCGCCCATAGGACACCCGATTTAATGTTTCGTTTCGCGGAAGAAGCAAAGGAGCGCGGCCTGGAAGTAATTATTGCCGGCGCTGGGGGAGCCGCCCATTTGCCCGGGATGGTTGCAGCTAAAACAATTGTCCCTGTTATTGGCGTACCAGTTCAGTCGAAGGCGCTGAATGGGCTTGATTCGTTGCTTTCGATTGTACAAATGCCTGCAGGGGTTCCTGTTGCAACTGTTGCAATCGGGGAGAGCGGAGCGAAGAATGCGGCTCTTCTTGCAGCCCAAATACTTGCGGCAAAAGATAGCACGCTCGCCGAGAGAATCCAAAAATTGAGGAATGCTGCAGAGGAAGCAGCAATCGAAAGCAGTGGCTACCTTGAATAGGAAAGTGATTTTGCCGGGCCAGACAATTGGAATTATAGGCGGCGGGCAGCTAGGCAGGATGATGGCTCTTTCTGCAAAGGCGATGGGTTACAGGATAGCGGTCCTTGATCCCAATCCGGATTCACCGTGCGGGCAGGTTGCGGACCATAAGATTATCGCGCCTTACAACAGCGGCCAAGCAATGGAAGAGTTGGCGGCAATTTGCGACGTCGTTACATTTGAATTTGAAAATATTGATGAAAATGCACTGGAGCTTGCAGCCAATCGAACATGGGTGCCCCAGGGAGTTCAATTGCTCAGTATAGCAAAAGACAGGATTAAAGAAAAAAACGCGATCATGGAAGCCGGGTTGCCAGTGGCACCCTATAAATCAGCCAGTACAACGAACGAGCTTGCCGAAGCGGTGAAGGAGATTGGTTTCCCGTGTGTCGTAAAAACAGCAAGAGGCGGTTATGACGGAAAAGGGCAACTTGTTTTAAAGAGTGATAGAGAAATAGAAACAGCGGCTGAATTGCTCAAGCATGGATCATGTGTCGTTGAAAAGTGGGTCTCATTCAAAAAGGAGATATCGGTTATTGCAGCAAGGAATTCGAGTGGAGAAACGGCCGTATTCCCGGTTGCTGAAAATATTCATAAAAACAACATTCTCCATCAAACTATTGTACCGGCCAGAATCGGCAATGAAGCCCGGGAACAGGCGATGCAGTTGGCAGTCCGGCTGGCGGACGCTTTGGAAATGGTTGGAACGCTTGCCGTTGAAATGTTCCTAATGGGGGATGGGTCGATATTTATTAACGAGATCGCGCCAAGGCCGCATAATTCAGGGCATTTTACAATCGAAGCTTGTGAAACCTCCCAGTTTGCCCAGCATATCAAGGCTGTTTGCAATTTGCCTTTAGGAAAAACAGAACTTTTACGCCCAGTTGTTATGGTCAATGTGCTTGGTGAGCATCAGGAGCCGCTTCTTGCAAAACTTCCGGAACTACGAAATTGGAACGTTCATCTTTACGGAAAAAACGAAGCGAAGGCCGGCAGGAAAATGGGCCATGCAACATTGATTCGCGATTCGGCAGACCAGGCACTATTGGAAATCGAAGAATCCGGGATTTGGACATTGAATTCTATGTCTGCAATTGGCAAATGAGAGGAGACGGGACAGATGGGTGAACTGTTGTATGAAGGGAAAGCAAAACGGATTTACAGTACGGCTGACGAACAAGCAGTCCTTGTCGAGTACAAGGACTCCGCTACCGCTTTTAATGGGGAAAAGAAAGCTGAAATAGCCGGCAAAGGCCAGCTCAATAACGAAATCAGCTCCCTCCTTTTCAAAAAGCTTAAGGAACACGGAATAGAGTCCCATTTCATTGAAAAGGTTTCTGCGACGGAGCAGCTTGTTAAAAAGGTCACGATCATTCCGCTTGAGGTGGTTGTACGGAATATTGCGGCGGGAAGTATGGCGAAGCGCCTTGGCCTTAAGGAAGGCAGGCCGCTTCTAAAGCCGATAGTCGAATTTTATTTCAAGGACGACAGTCTTGGCGACCCGTTAATCACAGAGGACCATATCCTTGAGCTACAGGCCGCAACGCCAGGTGAGATTGAAGTTTTGAAACAAAAGGCGCTTGAAGTTAATTCGTTCTTAAGTTCCTTCTTTGAAGGGCTCGGAGTCAGGCTCGTTGACTTCAAGCTTGAGTTTGGCAAGGACGCTTCCGGCCAACTTCTGCTGGCGGATGAGATTTCCCCAGATACATGCCGTCTCTGGGATATGGAGACAAATGAAAAACTTGATAAAGATGTGTTCAGGCGAGATCTTGGCAGCATTACCGACGCGTACGAAAAAATATTGGTCCGATTGGGAGGCTAAAATCATGGTCAAAGTAAAAGTGTTTGTCACGTTGAAGGAAAGTGTTCTGGATCCCCAGGGAAAGGCCGTTTCAAATGCCCTGCATTCACTTGGATATGAGGAAATCGCCGATGTGAGAATCGGAAAATATATGGAATTGTCGATTGATCCCGCTGGCAGGGATGTCGAGACGGTTGTACGGGAGGCGTGCGAAAAGCTGCTGGCGAACCCGGTTATCGAGGAATACCGCTATGAGCTTGAGGAGGCTGTGATCCGATGAAATTCGCTGTCATTGTATTTCCTGGATCAAATTGCGACTCTGATATGTACCATGCGATCAAGGATGAACTTGGCTCCGAGGTTGAGTATGTATGGCATACGGAAACAAGCCTGGAGGGTTTTGACGGAATCCTTCTCCCGGGAGGGTTTTCGTACGGCGATTACTTGCGCTGCGGGGCGATTGCCCGGTTTAGCTCGATCATGGGAGAAATCATCAAAGCGGCGGAAGCCGGAAAACCAATCCTCGGTGTTTGCAACGGGTTCCAAATCCTACTCGAAGCAGGCCTCCTGCCGGGAGCGCTCAGAAGGAATGACAGCCTGAAATTCGTCTGCTCCCCGGCAAAAATCACGGTGGAAAACAACAACACACTCTTTACAGCCGGTTATGAAAACGGGCAAATTTTGTCCATCCCGGTTGCCCATGGGGAAGGGAACTATTTCTGCGACCCGGAAACACTCGTGAAACTCAAGCACAATAACCAGATTGTTTTTACCTATACAGAAAACATCAATGGCAGCCTTGAGAATATCGCTGGCATCATCAATGAACAGGGGAATGTTCTAGGGATGATGCCGCATCCTGAGCGGGCGGTGGACAGCCTGCTTGGCAGCGCTGATGGATTGGCGCTGTTTCAATCAATCGTGAAGCAATGGAGGGAATCACATGTTGTTAAAGCTTGAACCATCGCCGGAACAAATCAAATCCGACAGATTGTACAGCCAAATGGGCCTATCCGATGAAGAGTTCACGAAGATTGAAGAAATTCTCGGCCGCCTACCGAATTATACCGAAACGGGTCTGTTTTCCGTTATGTGGTCAGAGCATTGTTCGTATAAGAATTCTAAGCCGATTTTAAAAAAATTCCCAACGAAAGGGGAACGCGTCCTTCAAGGCCCTGGCGAGGGGGCAGGTGTCGTTGATATCGGCGATGGGCAGGCGGTTGTTTTTAAAATTGAGAGCCACAATCACCCATCTGCAATTGAACCGTACCAGGGAGCTGCGACCGGGGTTGGCGGCATCATCCGCGATATTTTCTCGATGGGTGCAAGGCCGGTTGCCCTTTTGAACTCACTCCGCTTTGGCGAGCTAGATTCCTCACCTCGCGTCCGCTATCTTTTCAAAGAGGTCGTTGCGGGGATTGCCGGATACGGAAACTGTATCGGAATTCCGACAGTCGGCGGTGAAATCCAATTTGATGCTTCCTATGATGGCAATCCGATTGTAAATGCGATGTGTGTAGGACTAATCGACCACAAGGATATGAAAAAAGGGTTGGCTAGCGGTGTTGGCAACACAGTCATGTATGTTGGCGCGAAAACGGGCCGGGATGGTATTCATGGAGCAACTTTTGCTTCCGAGGAACTAACGGATGATTCCGAAGAGAACCGCCCTGCGGTCCAGGTTGGCGATCCATTCATGGAGAAGCTGTTGCTTGAGGCGTGCCTCGAGCTTGTAAAATCGGACGCTCTTGTCGGCATTCAGGATATGGGAGCCGCGGGGCTGACGAGTTCAAGCGCCGAAATGGCAAGCAAGGCGGGATTTGGGATAGAAATGAATCTTGACCTTGTACCGCAGCGGGAATCAGGCATGACCGCATATGAAATGATGCTATCGGAATCCCAGGAACGCATGCTGATTGTTGTTAAAAAGGGCCGTGAACAAGAAATCATTGACCTTTTCTCAAAATATGAGCTTGAGGCAGTCGCGGTTGGTGTTGTCACGGAAGAGAAAAAGCTGAAGTTGATGCATAACGGCGAGGTTGCGGCCGATGTACCGGTTGATGCGTTGGCACTTGATGCGCCTGTCTACCATAAGCCTTCCGCGGAGCCGGAATATTTCCGTAATTTCCAGGCAATGGATCATGCGGTCCCTAAGGTGGATGACTATGCAGATACGCTAATCCGCCTGCTGAAGCAATCGACCATCGCTTCAAAAGAATGGGTCTATAATCAGTACGATTATATGGTCCGGACCAACACAGTCGTGGCTCCGGGGTCTGATGCCGCGGTCATAAGGATACGAGGTACAAAGAAAGCTTTGGCGATGACGACGGATTGCAATTCACGCTACCTCTATCTTGACCCGGAAACTGGCGGAAGAATCGCTGTATCGGAGGCGGCCAGAAATGTCGTTTGTTCGGGTGCCGAGCCGCTCGCAATTACCGACAACCTGAACTTCGGCAGCCCTGAGAAGCCGGAAATTTTCTGGCAGATGGAGAAAGCCGCGGACGGGATCAGTGCGGCATGCCTTGCATTGAATGCGCCGGTCATCGGCGGTAATGTATCGCTATACAACGAGACGAATGGAAAAGCCATTTATCCGACGCCTGTCATTGGCATGGTCGGATTGATTTCGGACATCGACCATATTACGACCCAGGCATTCAAGGAAATTGGAGACCTCATTTATTTGCTTGGTGAGACGAAGGATGAATTCGGAGGTTCCGAACTGCAGAAGCTCATCCACGGCGACATTTTTGGAAAATGCCCGGAACTTAACCTTGAAACAGAAGTGAAACACCAAAAGTCGGTTCTAGAAGCAATCCGGGCCGGGCTCGTCCAATCCGCGCATGACCTGTCGGAAGGTGGCCTTGCGGTCGCGCTCGCCGAGTGCGTGTTTGGAACAAATGGCCTTGGTGCCGCGGTTGCGCTTGAAGGCAATGCGGTATCGGCTCTCTTTAGCGAAACACAATCCAGGTTCCTTTTAACTGTAAAAAAAGAAAACCAGGAGCTATTCGAAACATTGACTGGAGCGAGGATGATTGGCCAGGTTACCGGTGAACCTGTTTTACACATTTCAGTAAATGGCGAAACAGTTGTCGATGAAAAAGTGGAACGTTTGGAAAGTGCCTGGAGAGGAGCCATTCCATGCTTGCTGAACTAAGGGGCTTGAACGAGGAATGCGGAATATTTGCTGTTTGGGGACATGAGGATGCCGCAAGGATTACGTATTACGGGCTTCATAGCCTTCAGCACAGGGGGCAGGAAGGTACTGGAATCATTACATCAGATGGAAAACAGCTTTCCGGGCATAAAGGGGAAGGGCTTGTTTCCGAGATGTTCAATGAACAGGTTCTTTCAAAATTAATTGGGAATGCCGCAATTGGGCATGTACGGTATGCGACTGCAGGCGGGGGCGGATATGAAAATGTCCAGCCCCTTCTCTTCCACTCGCAAACAGGAAGCATGGCACTCGCCCATAACGGCAACCTTGTCAACGCGAACCTGATTAAGTCGATTCTTGAGCAGCAGGGGAGCATCTTCCAGACAAGTTCCGATACGGAAGTGCTGGCTCATTTGATAAGAAGGAACAGCGGCTGGCTTTTGAAGGACCGTGTCAAAAGCGCGCTCAAGCAGATTGAAGGCGCCTTTGCCTATGTCATTTTAACAGAAAAAGAATTGATGATTGCCCTTGATCCGAAGGGCTTAAGGCCGCTTTCACTCGGGAAACTCGGCGACGCCTACGTTGCGGCATCGGAAACATGCGCGTTTGATGCCATTGGCGCGGAATTTATCCGCGATATTCTGCCTGGTGAACTATTAATCATCAACGACGATGGTTTGCATTTGGAATTCTTCACGGAAAGCAGGGATGAGGCCATCTGTACGATGGAATACATTTATTTTTCCCGTCCCGACAGCAACCTTCAAGGAATCAATGTCCATACGGCTCGGAAAAATCTCGGGAAACGGCTTGCCATGGAAGCGGGAATCGAAGCAGATGTTGTGACCGCGGTCCCGGATTCGGGCGTTTCGACGGCCATTGGCTATGCGGAGGCATCCGGCATCCCTTATGAACTTGGCCTCATCAAAAATCGTTATGTCGGAAGAACCTTCATCCAGCCTTCCCAAACTCTTAGGGAGCAGGGGGTTAAGATGAAGCTATCCGCGGTAAGGGGCGTTGTGGAAGGGAAACGGGTCATCATGGTCGACGATTCAATCGTCCGGGGAACGACGAGCAAGCGGATTGTCGCAATGCTAAAGGCCGCTGGCGCGGTCGAAGTGCATGTTGTCATCAGCTCGCCGCCCATTAAGTATCCATGCTTTTATGGAATTGATACGTCTACAAAGGAAGAATTGATCGCCCATGGCCATTCGCCTGAGGAAATCAGGCAGCTAATTGGCGCAGACTCGCTGACATTCCTTAGCACTGAAGGGATGCTCGAGGCAATAGGCCGTCCGAATACATGGAAAAACTGCGGACAGTGCCTTGCTTGCTTCACGGGTGAATATCCGACTGAACTGTATCCAGATTCACTCCAATACTACTACCAAAAATAACTTCGGGATAGACGGACGAAGGATGTGGAAGGGAGAACGCCATGTCAAAAGCGTACAAGGAAGCGGGCGTTAATATAGAAGCCGGCTATGAAGCGGTGGAAAAGATGAAACGCCATGTCAGAAAAACAGCCAGGCCGGGAGTGATGGGAGGGCTAGGAGGATTTGGGGCGATGTTTGATCTATCAGCTTTGAATCTAAAAGAGCCGGTCCTCATATCGGGTACGGACGGAGTTGGGACAAAACTGATGATTGCCTTTAAGACGGGGCGGCATCACACAATCGGGATCGATGCGGTCGCAATGTGCGTGAATGATATTGTTGTCCAGGGCGCGGAGCCGCTTTACTTCCTTGATTATATCGGTTGCGGGAAAGCGGACCCGGACAGGATTGAAGCGATTGTAAAAGGGGTTGCCGATGGATGCGAACTGGCTGGGTGCGCATTGATTGGCGGTGAAACAGCCGAGATGCCTGGCATGTATGCGCCTGAAGAATATGACCTTGCTGGTTTTGCGGTCGGGGCTTGTGAAAAGGCGGCTATCATTGACGGAAGCGGCATACGTGCGGGGGATGTGCTCGTCGGTTTGGCGTCAAGCGGGCTCCATAGCAATGGCTTCTCACTCGCAAGGAAGGTCTTTTTTGAAAAGGCAGGCCTGAATGTCGATGAGTACATTCAGGAATTCGGCTGCACTCTCGGTGAGGAAATGCTGAAGCCGACGAAAATCTATGTAAAACCAATTTTATCAGCATTGAAACAATTCCCCATCAAAGGAATGTCCCATATTACCGGGGGCGGTTTCCATGAAAATATACCGAGAATGCTGCCGGCGGGCCTTGGTGCGGAAATTTCCGTAGGTACATGGGAGGTTCCTCCAGTCTTTTCATTGCTCGAACAGCTTGGGAACCTTGACCGGGAAGAAATGTACCATGTCTTCAATATGGGCATCGGCATGGTGATTGCGATTGATGAAGCGTCTGCTCCCGCTCTGGTCAGGCATCTGGAGGCAAGCGGTGAGCGGGCATCCATTATTGGCCATGTGGCAGATGGGGAAGGGATTCGGATTTCATGAAAAATGTCGCTGTATTTGCGTCCGGAAATGGCTCCAACTTTCAGGCAATCCTTGAGGCCGTGGGGAACGGCAAACTTAAAGCAGACATCCGCCTGCTCGTTTGTGACCGGCCTGGTGCGTTTGCCGTGGAAAGGGCAAGGTCAGCGGGTATTGAAACTCTCGTATTCAACCCAAAGGAGTTTTCGGGAAAGGAAGCGTATGAGAATCTCATTTCTGAAAAATTGTCCGAAGCAAGCATTGACTGGATAGTCCTTGCCGGCTATATGCGGCTGCTCGGCCCAGTCCTTTTATCAGCCTATGAGGGCAGGATTGTGAATATCCATCCATCGCTTCTTCCGGCCTATCCCGGAAAGGATGCCATCGGCCAGGCGCTTGCCGCGGGTGCAACGAGAACAGGTGTGACAGTCCATTATGTTGATGAAGGAATGGACACCGGACCGGCAATCAGCCAGGTTGAAGTACCAATTTCCGCAGGTGAAACACTCGAAAGCCTGCAGGCGAAAATACAGGAAGTGGAGCACAGGCTATACCCGGCTGTGCTCCAAACGTTACTAAACACTCAGGGGGAAAACGAAAATGGCACAAAAGCGGGCATTAATCTCCGTTTCGAATAAACATGGCGTTGTGGAATTTGCCGCGGGGCTCTCAAAATTGGGCTACGAAATCGTTTCTACAGGCGGAACAAAGCGCGCTCTAGAAGAAGCTGGCATCCAGGTCACTGGTGTTAGTGATGTTACAGGATTCCCGGAGATTCTTGAGGGACGGGTCAAAACCCTTAATCCAAAAATCCATGGCGGGCTTTTGGCAAAATTGGATAATCCGTCGCATAGGCTGCAGCTTGAAGAACACGGCATTGAGCCAATTGGGATTGTTTGCGTTAACCTTTACCCATTCCGTGAGACTATCTCAAAACCCGGCGCCACAGTAGAGGATGCAATCGAAAATATTGATATAGGCGGCCCATCAATGCTCCGGGCGGCGGCGAAAAACCATCAGGATGTAACCGTCGTTATCGATCCGGACGATTATGATGAGGTATTGCGCCAGCTGAAGGAAACAGGTGAAGTTGACGGGTTGACAAGGAGAAGGCTTGCCGCTAAGGTATTCCGCCAAACAGCTGCCTACGACGCCCTCATTGCCTCCTATTTGACGGATCTGGCCGGAGAGGATTGCCCTGAAAGCCTGACCGTTACTTATGAATTGAAGGACAGGCTCCGTTATGGCGAAAACCCGCACCAGCGGGCCGCTTTTTACAAGAATCTACTAGGGGTAGGCGGTTCGATTGCCGAAGCAATCCAGCTTCACGGAAAAGAATTGTCCTATAACAATATCAATGATGCCAATGCGGCGCTTCAGCTTGTGAGGGAATTTACCGAGCCTGCAGCCGTGGCGGTCAAACATATGAATCCGTGCGGAGTAGGGACAGGTGAAACAGCACTTGCCGCCTTTTTGCAAGCATACGAGGCAGACCCGGTTTCCATTTTTGGCGGTATTGTCGCATTCAACAGGGAAGTGGACGGCAACGCAGCAGAGAAGCTGTATGATATTTTCCTCGAAATTATCATTGCACCGTCGTTTACGGACGAAGCGCTTCTCGTATTGCAAAAGAAAAAAAATCTCCGCCTTTTAACCGTTACGGATAGGGGAGGAGAAAAGACGGAAAGAAACCTCATTTCTATTGAAGGCGGCCTGCTTGTGCAGGATCCCGACCTCCTTTCTATAGAGGATGCCAAAATCGTGATTCCGACGAAGCGGCGGCCGAGTGAGGAAGAATGGAAAGCGTTGAAGCTCGGATGGAAAGTCGTTAAGCATGTTAAATCAAATGCGATTGTCGTTGCAAACGGGACTCGGACTGTTGGAGTGGGAGCAGGTCAAATGAACCGGATTGGAGCCGCGAAAATCGCCCTTGAGCAGGCGGGTGAGCGGGCAGCAGGAGCAGCCATGGCCTCGGATGCCTTTTTCCCAATGGACGATACAGTGGAAGCGGCGGCCCGCGCGGGGATAACGGCCATTATACAGCCGGGGGGTTCGGTCCGCGATGAGGACTCAATTAAAAAAGCTGATGAATATGGAATCGCAATGGTATTTACGGGCGTACGGCATTTTAAACACTAGGGAGGCAAAGCGATGGATGTATTAGTGATTGGGCGTGGCGGGCGTGAGCATGCGATTTGCCGAAAGTTTGCGGAAAGTTCTTTAGTGGGAAATGTCTTTGCGGCTCCGGGAAATCCTGGAATGGAGGATGCAGCAACCCTTGTGCCACTGGAAGAAACAGACTATGAAAAGCTTATTTCCTTTGCGAAAGAGAAAGGAATAGGTTTAACCATCATTGGGCCTGAACTACCTCTCTTATCGGGTTTGGCTGACAGGTTCCGGGAAGCGGGCCTTCAAGTGTTTGGTCCCGGCAGTAAGGCTGCCCTTATCGAAGGAAGCAAGGCATTCGCGAAGGATTTTATGAAAAAGCACAGGATCCCAACAGCAGGCTATGAAGTTTTCAACTCTTTCGAAAGTGCTAAAGAATATATTGGACAGATGGGCGCCCCGATTGTTATAAAAGCTGACGGCTTGGCGGCGGGAAAGGGCGTTACGGTTGCCCTTACAGAAGCGGAGGCCATTGCTGCGGTTGAGGAAATGCTGGTTGGAAGAAAGTTCGGTGATTCATCTTCTTCCATTGTTGTTGAAGAATTCCTTGAAGGCGAGGAATTTTCCCTCATGGCGTTCGTAAACGGTGAAGTCGTTGTCCCACTTGAAATTGCCCAGGACCATAAACGGGCATTCGATGGGGACCTTGGGCCAAATACAGGCGGAATGGGGGCCTATTCGCCTGTACCTCATATTCCTGCAAGCGCGGTCCGCATTGCGGTTGAAACAGTTTTAAAACCGGCGGCAAAGGCACTGGTTGAAGAAGGAAGGAGCTTCTGCGGAGTTCTGTATGCCGGGCTTATTCTAACAACTCACGGTCCAAAGGTGATTGAGTTCAATGCCAGATTTGGCGACCCGGAAACACAGGTGGTCCTCCCAAGGCTGAAGTCCGATTTGGCCGCGGCTATCCTGGAAATTCTTAGCGGGAACGAGCCTGTGCTGGAGTGGGAGGAATTGTACACGGTCGGCGTTGTCGCGGCTGCAAAAGGGTACCCCGAACATCCTGAAAGGGGTGCACTTGTCGAGGGTCTTGAGATGGTTGCCGGGAATACGGCCATCTACCATGCTGGCACGAAAAGGGATAAACTCGGCCGTTATTATGTAGATGGCGGAAGAGTTATTCTTGCCTGTGCCAAAGCCGAATCGCTCGGGGCCGCCAGGGAGATTGTCTATCAGGAACTTGAAAAGGTAAAATCAAACGGAATTTATTACCGTACCGATATCGGTTCAAGGGCACTGAAGGCGGCGGCTCTACTTCAGGCCGGCGGTTAAATGGCAGAAAATAAGGAATGGACTTTTTTCCTGAGTTATTTTCAAAAAAGACTGGATGAATGGATAATCGCGATTGGGCATCATCTTGACAGCTTCACCCCACCATTCCGTTTCATATCGCGCTATCATACTCAAGTTATACAGCAGCAAGTAGTGTGCCATCAGTTCCGGAAATTGGGACCGATGGCTTTTCTTTAACGGCATCATGAAGTGTTTTTCATAATAATCGAACTTCAGGAAAGTGTTCGAAGTTGGAGAAAATGGGCTTGGTTCTTCCGAAAGCCTGGCCATCCCATCCTTCATTTCTTCCAGGGCAATGCCTGAATGTGCGAGAAAGTATTCCCTGAACCTCAATTCAGTCATATGGTACAAATCGAGGGCTTTGGACGATACGAACCAGCTGCCATCCCGTTTCAGCAGCGGAAAGAAATTGGCCTGGCCTTCCATCTGCCAAAAAAGAGTTTCTAGCTCAGGAATCATTCTTAATAACGATTCCATTGTCGCCTTGTCGCCCTCGTCCTGTTTCATGTGAAACAATTTGTCGGATAAATGCGGAAAAAGCCCGTTTTTCTGGAACTTCACTTCATCATGGAAAAATTGGTACTGCTGTTTTTTACGCTTCCTTGCCGAAACCCCGTGGGCCAGGACAGCTGTCGTTTCGGGATAAAAAGGATCCTCGGTAAGGATGCATGCTTTGGCAAGATGGACAAGGCCATAAAAAAGGAGAATAGGCTGCAGGATGATCGGAGCCTTGGCAGCCTGGGCATAATAAACATTGCCATGTTCAAGATAATAAAGGAAGGGGTAGCAGTTTTCAAAGCTTCTTTGATCTGGGGCGGGGCAGCCAAGTGCTTTATATCTTTTCTGGAGATAGGATTGTGCATATTCAGCTGAAAAAAAGAACGAGAAGCTTTCCCAGCCTCGGTAGCCGCGCCACATAAGCGAACCTCCTTTCATGAAGACAATTTTTTTACATGTTTTGTGGGCCGTGATTGAATTATCTGACTTCTCGACGTTGCCTTGACAGTATATTGCCCAATTGATACTCTACTAATAATATTTTCGGTTTGGAGGGACAAAAAGATGTGGGAAAACAAATTTGCAAAAGAGGGTTTGACATTTGATGATGTTTTGCTCGTTCCAGCAAAGTCTGAGGTGCTGCCAAAAGAGGTCAGCCTCCAAACTGAACTGTGCGAAAACATAAAACTGAATTTGCCAATCATCAGTGCCGGGATGGACACGGTCACTGAAGCGGAAATGGCAATCGCGATGGCGAGGCAGGGTGGCCTTGGCGTCATCCATAAAAACATGACGATCGAGCAGCAGGCTGAGCAGGTTGATAAGGTAAAGCGCTCGGAATCCGGGGTTATCTCCGATCCATTTTTCCTGACACCTGACCATCAGGTTTACGATGCGGAACATCTAATGGGTAAATACCGGATTTCAGGAGTTCCGATCGTGAACAATGAGGAGGAGCGAAAGCTTGTCGGGATCATCACGAACCGCGACCTGCGCTTCATTCAGGACCATGATTTCTCCAAAAAGATTTCCGATGTTATGACAAAAGAAAATCTAGTTACCGCTCCAGTTACCACAACGTTGAAGGAAGCGGAAAAGATTTTGCAAAAGCATAAGATTGAAAAGCTTCCACTCGTTGATGACAAAGGCATCCTGCAGGGGCTAATCACGATTAAAGACATTGAAAAGGTTATTGAATTCCCAATGTCAGCAAAAGACAAGCAGGGACGGCTGCTAGCCGGAGCCGCGGTCGGTGTTACCGGCGATACGATGAAGCGCGTTGAAGCGCTTGTAAGGTCAAATGTTGATGTCATTGTCATCGATACGGCCCATGGCCATTCGAAGGGTGTCCTCGACACTGTCCGCCAAATCCGCAATGAATATCCAAACCTCCCGATTATTGCTGGAAATGTGGCAACTGCGGAAGGAACACGGGATTTATTCGAAGCTGGCGCCGACGTTGTCAAAGTTGGAATCGGCCCAGGTTCGATTTGTACGACCCGAATTGTTGCTGGTGTAGGCGTGCCGCAAATTACTGCGATTTATGACTGTGCAACGGAAGCCCGAAAGCACGGCAAGACGATTATCGCTGATGGCGGTATCAAATATTCCGGCGACATCGTCAAGGCACTTGCGGCTGGAGGAAATGCTGTTATGCTCGGAAGCTTGCTCGCGGGCGTTACTGAAAGCCCGGGAGAGACAGAAATCTTCCAGGGCCGCCGCTTCAAGGTATACCGTGGAATGGGATCCGAAGGCGCGATGGAAAAAGGCTCAAAGGACCGCTACTTCCAGGAAGACAGCAAAAAATTTGTTCCTGAAGGCATCGAGGGCCGCCTACCATATAAAGGGCCGCTTGCCGAAACGATTTACCAGCTTGCCGGCGGCTTAAGGGCCGGAATGGGCTATTGTGGAACGGCAAACCTGCAGGAATTGCGTGAAAACAGCCAATTCGTCCGAATGACGGGTGCCGGCCTGCGCGAAAGCCATCCGCACGATGTCCAAATTACAAAGGAAGCACCAAACTACTCATAATAATGGAACAAGAGGCAGGGACAAATTCCCGCCTCTTCTTTTTATAAAGAGTGAAGGCAACTGGCTATCACCAAAGACTTGAAAATCTTGGCAGGAAGATAGGGCAAACCTCTGTCTATCCAACATTCCGCATGTATGTTAAGATAGTAAACGTGTATAAAGTGAAACTTCCGCAAGGGCCAAGGCGTCCGTTAAGAGTGGGAGAATATCGTTGGAGGGCGTAACAGTGAAGAAAAGGATTTATCAGAAGTATATAGCCATCGTTCTTGCAGTGGCCGTCACGGCAGGGCTGTTTACTGCACCCGCCAAAGCAGCCGGTGAGGCGAGCTTGAAAATCAATGCCGCCGCTGCCATTCTTGTTGATGCGGATTCGGGTAGAGTTTTATTTGAACAGAATGCAGATAATGTCCTGGGTATTGCCAGCATGACGAAAATGATGACAGAATACCTTCTCCTTGAGGCTGTAAAAGAAGGAAAGGTGAAATGGGACCAGCAATATACGGTTAGCGATCCAGTCCATAAATTGTCGCATGACCGCAGCTTGTCCAATGTGCCGCTCAGGGCGGATGGTACGTATAACGTTCGGGAACTGTATGAGGCGATGACAATTTATTCCGCGAATGCCGCGACTATTGGCATTGCTGAGGTTATTGGCGGTTCGGAAGGCAATTTTGTAAAAATGATGAATGATAAAGCCGAAAAGCTCGGTTTAAAAGATTATAAGTTTGTGAATTCAACAGGATTGAACAACCGCGATTACAAAGGGATGCATCCTGAAGGTACAGGAGCCGAGGATGAAAACGTCATGTCTGCAAAGGCAACCGCAAAGCTCGCTTTCCATCTCCTGAAGGACTTTCCGGAAGTGCTCGAAACGACCAGCATTCCAAGGAAGGAATTCAGGCCGGGTACCGATGACGTCATTAAAATGGAAAACTGGAACTGGATGCTTCCAGAGCTTGTGTTTAAATACCCTGGGGTTGATGGCCTGAAAACCGGGACGACTGACTTTGCCGGTTACTGCTTCACAGGAACGGCAAGCCGTGATGGCAAACGTTTCATCACAGTCGTAATGGATGCGAAAAATGCATCAGGCAAAGGGGATTATAAGGCCCGTTTTGATGAAACAAGAAAAATGTTCGATTATGCTTTTACAAATTACACCAAAACAGAAATTCTCCCTGCAGATTCTGCGATAAAAGGGAAGAAAACCGTTAATGTTATAAAGGGGAAGGAAGACAAGGTAAATATCCGGACGAAAGATCCGATTTCGTTGATTATCAAAAACGGTGAAAAGGATAATTACAAACCTGTTCTCGTCCTCGACAAAAAGAAAGTAAATAGCAAAGGTGAAATGACTGCCCCTATTAAAAAGGGAGAAGTCGTCGGCTATGTGACCCTGGAAGCGAAGAATGGCAATAAAGCTACCTTCCTTACAGACAAAGGGCAAGGCAGCGTAACCTCCCCGGTCATCGCGACTGAAAATGTTGAAAAAGCAAATTGGTTTGTCCTAATGATGGGCGGGATTGGCGGCTTCTTCGCTGATTTATGGGGAAGCATTGTTTCCGGCATTAAAGGGTTGTTTTAAGTCGGCAGCTTTGCGGTTTAGTTAGATTGGAAACGTATGAGGATAGGCTCTTGTCTTGACAGGGGCCTATTTTTCATAGATTATTTTAATAATAAGGACTATTCCAATCGGTATAGTCTCTTTTAGAAAACATATTATAATTCCAGGGGGAAATGACAGTGAATACAGGTACTGACCGTGTTAAAAGAGGTATGGCTGAAATGCAAAAAGGCGGCGTCATCATGGACGTTGTCAACGCGGAACAGGCAAAAATTGCGGAGGAAGCAGGCGCTGTAGCTGTTATGGCCCTAGAGCGTGTACCTTCTGATATCCGCGCTGCAGGCGGAGTTGCCCGTATGGCTGACCCACGTATTGTTGAAGAAGTCATGAATGCCGTTTCAATTCCGGTCATGGCAAAAGCACGTATCGGCCACATTGTTGAGGCGCGTGTCCTTGAAGCGATGGGCGTGGATTATATTGATGAAAGTGAAGTTCTGACTCCGGCGGATGAAGAGTACCACTTGAATAAAAGGGACTACACCGTTCCATTTGTCTGTGGCTGCCGCGACCTCGGAGAAGCTGCCCGCCGGATTGGCGAGGGAGCATCAATGCTCCGGACAAAGGGTGAGCCGGGAACCGGGAACATTGTTGAAGCGGTACGGCACATCCGCAAGGTAAACGCCCAGGTCCGAAAAGTCGTGAACATGAACGAAGACGAACTAATGACAGAAGCAAAGCTGCTTGGCGCGCCATACGAGCTGCTACTTGAAATTAAGCGCCTTGGCCGCCTGCCGGTTGTCAACTTTGCCGCTGGCGGAGTTGCAACTCCCGCGGACGCTGCTTTAATGATGCAGCTAGGCGCTGACGGAGTATTCGTTGGTTCAGGTATTTTTAAGTCCGAAAACCCTGCACTTTTTGCAAAAGCGATTGTCGAAGCGACTACCCACTACCAGGATTACAAACTCATCGCCGAATTGTCGAAAAACCTCGGTACTCCTATGAAAGGGATTGAAATTTCTTCCCTTGCCATGGCTGATCGTATGCAGGAACGCGGCTGGTAATATGGTTAAGATTGGTGTATTGGCCTTACAGGGTGCAGTCAGGGAGCATGTCCAGTCGGTCATTGCATCCGGAGCCGAGGCCGTAGAGGTTAAAACAGTCGGGCAGCTAAAGGACTTGGACGGGCTGATCCTTCCAGGCGGCGAAAGCACGAAGATGAGGAAACTCATTGATAAATACGGGTTCATGGAAGAACTAAGAGCCTTTGCGGCTTCCGGAAGGCCGATGTTCGGAACATGCGCGGGGCTGATTCTTTTGGCAAAAAATATCGTCGGATACGATGAACCCCACATTGGCGTGATGGATGTGACGGTTGAGCGGAATTCCTTTGGCCGACAGCGTGAAAGCTTTGAAGCGGACCTTGAAATCAAAGGGGTAGCCAATGCGTTCACAGCTGTATTTATCCGAGCTCCGCATATCGTTGAAGTGGGTGAAGGGGTCGAAGTACTTGCTACTCACAATGATAGGATTGTAGCTGCAAGGCAGGGGCAATTCCTGGGCTGTTCCTTCCATCCAGAGCTCACGGAAGACCATAGGCTCGCCGCCTACTTTATCAAAATGGCGGAAGAGGCGAAATACGGGCAGCCTGCATAAAGAGCGGGAATAAAGTATTTGCAATAAGGCGATAATTGTAGTACATTAAAAAGTACAAATTTACAATAGTGGAAAAGCGTTGAGAGGAAAAAGTAGCGGGAATCCCACTCTTAAGAGAGCCGGTGGCAGGTGCGAACCGGTGTGTGGCGCCTGTGAATCCGTCCTTGAGCAAAGCATGGAACGCCTTTTGGCAAGTAAGTGCTTTCGGGTCAAACCGTTATGAAATTGAGGTGGGCTGCTGTGTGCGGCCAACCAGGGTGGCAACGCGGGTTAACTCCCGTCCCTGTTTTGGGGACGGGAGTTTTTTGCGTCCAAAAAAACAGCCCCGCCTCAACTGAACAAAAGAAAAAGGAGTGTTTGAGCATGCTGGATATTAAAGTATTGCGCGCGGATTTTGAAGGAGTGAAGAAGAGGCTTCAGCATCGCGGCGAAGACCTCACAGACCTTGGGAAGTTCGAGAGCCTGGACAGGAAAAGGCGTGATTTGATTGTCGAGGCCGAACAGCTGAAGGGAAAACGGAATGAGGTATCCCAGCAGGTTGCTGCTTTAAAGCGCGAGAAAAAAGATGCGGACCAGCTGATTGCTGAAATGCGCGAGGTCGGCGACCGCATTAAGGAGCTCGATGACGAGCTTCGAGGGGTGGAGGAAGAGCTCGATATGCTTTTATTGAGCATCCCGAACTTGCCGCATGAAAGCGTTCCGGTTGGGGAAACGGAAGACGAGAACGTAGAAATCAAAAAGTGGGGGGAAGTACGAAATTTCGGCTTTGAGCCTAAGCCCCATTGGGATATTGCCGACAATCTCAAAATCCTTGATTTTGAGCGGGCCACAAAGGTTACTGGAAGCCGGTTTGTTTTTTACAAAGGGCTCGGTGCGCGGCTTGAGCGGGCATTGATGAATTTTATGCTCGACCTTCATGTGGATGAGCACGGCTACAAAGAGGTGCTTCCTCCATACCTGGTAAACCGGACTAGTATGACAGGCACTGGCCAGCTTCCAAAATTTGAAGAAGACGCCTTCCTGATTGAAAGCGAGGATTACTTCCTGATTCCGACTGCCGAAGTACCCGTAACGAACCTTCATAGGGATGAAATTTTGAATGGAGACCAGCTGCCGATTCGCTATGCGGCGTACAGCGCTTGCTTCCGTTCCGAGGCAGGATCTGCCGGCCGTGATACACGAGGGCTTATCCGCCAGCATCAGTTTAACAAGGTGGAACTAGTGAAATTCGTAAAGCCTGAGGATTCTTACGATGAGCTTGAAAAGCTTACTGCTGACGCGGAAAAGGTACTGCAGCTTCTCGGGCTTCCATACCGTGTCCTAAGCATGT
Organism: Neobacillus oceani; assembly: GCF_046237595.1. Lineage (NCBI taxonomy): Bacteria > Bacillati > Bacillota > Bacilli > Caryophanales > Bacillaceae > Neobacillus > Neobacillus oceani. The sequence goes on from NZ_CP143543.1 coordinate 33,783, forward strand.
GTACAGGCGACCTGGGCTTTACCGCCGCCAAAAAGTACGATATCGAAGTGTGGATTCCAAGCTATAACACGTACCGTGAAATCTCTTCTTGCAGTAATTTTGAAGCTTTCCAGGCAAGAAGGGCGAATATCCGCTTCCGCCGCGAACCAGGCGCGAAACCTGAACACCTCCACACTCTGAACGGTTCCGGCCTCGCAATCGGGCGTACAGTCGCAGCGATTCTTGAGAACTACCAGCAGGAAGATGGAACTGTCACCATCCCTGAAGTGCTAAGACCGTACATGGGCGGACGGACAGAAATTAAGCCTGACTAAAGAAATCGGGACGGGAGATTATCCCGTCCTTTTTTTAAAAACAACCAAGGTTTCCAGTTGACATGAACGTCCAACCTATAGTAATATAACCTTTGTCGAAACGGAGGAATACCCAAGTCTGGCTGAAGGGATCGGTCTTGAAAACCGACAGGCGGGTTAAACCGCGCGGGGGTTCGAATCCCTCTTCCTCCGCCATTTATTCGATTATGTATGACCAACGCGCATAAAACTGGAGACAAAATCCGCCGCAACGCGAAACGCCTGCGGCGGTTTTTTTTATATTGTTGAGTAGATTAATCCTTTAGTTGCATGGTTAGCTCGTCGATCATTTTATCGGCATCTTCCACGGTAACCCCCCCGGTTAAAAAGAACTCGAGATAATAAGAACCTTCTTCCTTCTTGCCCTCCATTCAACCACCCCATTTCTCCTTATATATAACTGACGACGCACAAATGCTTTACGGCTCACTTTTTTCTATTCAAAACTTAATGAACTGTTAGGCGGGATAAAGCCCGAGCCACATTCCTGCTCCAACTAAAAAACGCATACCAGCTAATCAGCCGGTATGCGTTTTAGTAAAAAGGATTTCGTTCAATTTATTATCAACTTCCCTGCACACCCGTGCGGCATCTTCGGGGCGGTTGACAATATCGGTTACATCCATGTCGATGACGAGCACTTCACTGGCTTTATAGTGGTTAAAGACCCATTCATCATAGCCTTTCCATACCTCGAAGTAGTACTCCTTCAACTCTGGGTTGATTTCAAAACTCCTACCGCGTGACATAATCCGTTCAATAACGGTATCAAAGGAGCCTTTCAAGTAAACCATAAGCTCCGGAGCTTTTTTTGGAAGTTCATTGATTTCTTCCATCATATTGTCGGCAAGGTCTTCATAAATTCTGAATTCAAGCTCGGATATCCGTCCAAGTTTTTTATTCACATAGGCAAAATACCAATCCTCATAAATCGACCTGTCCTGGATCGTATAAAGAGGCTCGTGCCAGCTGATGCATTCCTTTACCGTTTTAAACCGTTTATTCAAAAAGAATAACTGAAGAAGGAAAGGAATCCTTTTTGCATCCAATTCTTCCGGGGTCAATTCATAATAAAGCGGGAGAATCGGATTATCATCCACCGTTTCGTAAAATACTTTGCTGTCTATTCCCTTGCTTTGATAATGCTCATTCAATAAATCCGCCACGCTTGTTTTGCCAAGGCCAATCATGCCGCCGATTACGATACTCAAATAATTTCCCCGTCCTTATAATGTATTGGTCCAGCTGCTTTTTGCCAGCGATAATGAGAGGTCCGAAAGAATGGTGTCCAAGTCCTCTTCGTTTTTTACGAAATCCATTATATCGCCGTTATAGCGAAGAACCGGAATTTCGGGATGCTGCTTCTCAAAGGCTTCGATCGCCTCTTCATAGTCACGCGACAATTGTTCTAGATAGAGAGGACTGATATTCTTTTCGACTTCGCGCCCCCGCATCGCAATTCTCGCCAGCAGGGTATCAAGGCTCGCATTTAAATAAATGACAACATTTGGTTTTGGCATATCCTCGGTGAGGATTTGATAAATTTTAAAATACTTTTTGTACTCCTCGTTGTTCAGGGTCCTCTGCGCAAAAATCAAGTTCTTGATTATATGATAATCTGCGACAACAGGTTGATTTTTAACCAGATAATGGGTATTAATGTCGCCAAGCTGCTTAAAACGGTTGCAAAGGAAAAACATTTCCGTCTGGAAGCTCCACTCTTCAATGTTTTCGTAAAACTTACCGAGGAAAGGATTTTCATCCACGATTTCTCTTAACAAAGCAAATTGATAATGATCGGCAATTGCTTTTGCAAGAGATGTTTTTCCAACACCAATCGGCCCTTCAACAGTAATAAAGGGAGTTTCCCCCATTGCATGTCCTCCTTCTCCGCTCACTAACTAGTGTGTATACGCCCATGTGCCAGTTATGTAAGAATTATAAAAAATAAGAAATAAGTAGAATTATGTCGTAATTAGACAAATTGTATTTTACCATAATCCAGGCTACTACGGATATGGAATATTTATGGGTGGAAAGAATTGTACATCCCATGCCTTGATTTTACAGGATTTAGGGAGAAAAAATATTTTTGAAATCAGATTATTGAAGGCAAATCGAAAAATGAAAAGGCCGCCTAAAAAAGGCCGCCTGAGTTATTTTAGGAGGTAGTCCGCTTTGTCACGTTGAAATTTTCCGTTATAAGGAGCCAGTTTTGCGGGAAGGAAAGGCCAAGCTTCCAATAACTCATTCCCCGTAAATTAAGCTCTTTAATCAAATCGAATTTGGCCTGAATGGAGCGGGCGTCTTCAAACCAGACCTCATGCTGACGCCCATCCCTGGTGTACCTAAAGAAAGGGGCCTGGGCGGTTGCATCATACTGAATAGGAACGTTGTTTTCTGCTGCGATCCGGATTGCCTGCTGCGGGCTAACCGCCCTGGCGATGCTTCCCTGGACAAAAGGGAGGGTCCAATCATAACCATACAGATTCTGCCCCATCATGATTTTGGAACCTGGCATTTCGGTAAGGGCGTACTCAAGGACGCGGCGAACCGGGCCAATAGGGGAGACTGCCATGGCGGGCCCGCCGCTGTACCCCCATTCATACGTCATAATGACAACGAAATCGACAATCTCGCCATGGGCCCTGTAATCATGGGCTTCATACCATCGGCCCTTTTGTGTTGCGCTTGTCTTTGGAGCCAGGGCGGTAGAAATGAGCCAGCCTTCCTGCTTGAAGCGGTCCCTTGCCTTCCTGAGGAAGTTGTTATAAGCTTCCCTGTCAGCAGGCCGCAAATACTCGAAATCAAAGTGGATGTCCCTGAATCCGAGCCTTCTGGCGGTGGCGACGATATTGTTTAAAAAACGATCCTGTATCGCCATATCATTGAGCAAAATACGCCCAAGTTCATCACTAAATTGGTCATTTTCCTGATTTGTTATGACCATCATCAACACATTGTTATTGGCACGGGCAATTTGGGGGAAATTGTCCAGTAAAGGCTCACGTAACGTACCATCCCTTCTGGCCTGGAAGCTGAACGGAGCGAGATACGTTAAATAAGGTGCCGCCTCACGGGCACTCGCTATAAGAGCGGGAGCAACCGTTGTTCCCCTTGGCTCCACATACGCATTAAATTCACCCACGCGTTTCGTTCTTGGCGGGATATACAGGCGGAACCCGACACTTAATGGCTGGTTTACCTGGATTCGGTTAACCCGCGCGAGTTCCTCGGGTGTAGTTCCAAATCTTCTTGCTATTGAATAAAGCGAATCCCCAGCCCTGACAAAATAAAAGCTCCCTACAATCGGAATGACCATCGCTTGCCCGATTACTAGGTCGTTAGGGTTTGGCAATTCATTCGCTTCGACAATATCATTCACGGGCGTCCCGTATGTCCGGGCAATGGTCGTTAGGGTTTGTCCGCGTTCCACAACATGGATTTGCATCTTCTTCCCTCCTTGCGCAAAAGTAACGCTATCTCCATTCTATGAGGAGGAAAGGTTTTTCATGTTATACTATCTTAAATGACCGGGTTACATTTTTATAAAAGGAAGTGTTGGGATGGTACAAGTCCCGGACAAAGACGAATTTTTTATGAAGGAAGCCATTATAGAAGCCAAAAAGGCCGCAGCGATGAATGAGGTGCCGATTGGCGCCGTCCTTGTCATGGGTGGGGAAATTGTCGCAAGGGCCCATAATCTTCGTGAATCAAGGCAAAATGCATTAGCCCATGCAGAACTCCTTGCCATCGACGAAGCTTGCAGGAAGGCTGGGAGCTGGCGGCTTGAAGGGGCGGCCCTATACGTAACGCTTGAGCCATGCGCGATGTGTGCGGGCGCAATCGTCCTCTCAAGGGTGGACCGTGTTGTTTACGGGGCTGCCGATCCAAAAGCGGGCTGTGCCGGAACACTAATGAATTTGCTGGAAGAGAGCCGTTTCAATCATCAATGCGACGTCATATCCGGGGTACTTGAAACCGAGTGCGGCGGCATGCTTTCGGAATTTTTCCGCTCGCTTAGGGAGAAAAAGAAAGAAGCAAAAAGGATTGCCAAGATGGCAGGAGTGGAAAGCGAGACAGGAATTGACAGGTAAAGGCCATTGATTTTTCCCATAAAACTCTGTATACTTAAAAGGCGCTCTAAAAGCGCCATACGATTGGTTTCAATTTTGCCGTGCTAGACGGGGAGGTAGCGGTGCCCTGTACCCGCAATCCGCTCCAGCGGGGTTGAATCCCTTCCTGAGGCTCCCACTCTGTAGGGCCTGCCTTAAGTAAGTGGTGTTGACGCCTGGGTCCTGCGCAATGGGATTCCATGAACCATGTCAGGTCCGGAAGGAAGCAGCATTAAGTGGACGCTCCCATGTGCCGCAGGGTTGCCTGGGCCGAGCTAACTGCTTGAGTAACGCTTATGGATGGCAGTCGACGGAAGGTGCACGGCAGTTATATTAAATATCCAAAACCCATCCTTTTCTAGGGTGGGTTTTTTGCTGTCCACGGAATAGATTGACTTTAAACCTTTTCGATAAACAGGCGCGGCGAGCGGAACTAGAGGTGAAAAGCCCATTACGTCCAATGCCCTGGGTTACACTTTACATATAAAATACGGTATAATAAATAGATGGGGATAATTGCCCGTAGTTCCCCCGCAAGGCGAAAAGAGAATGGAAAGGGGGCATTGCCAGTGGCCTATCAAGCACTTTATCGAGTCTGGCGCCCGCAGCAATTTATCGATGTCGTGGGCCAGGAACACATAACGAAAACATTGCAAAACGCACTGGTTCAGCAAAAAACCACCCATGCCTACCTTTTTTCAGGACCGCGCGGGACCGGGAAAACGACTGCTGCCAAGATTTTGGCAAAAGCAGTCAACTGTGAAAATGCACCTGTTGCAGAACCTTGTAATGAATGCAGTGCGTGCCGCGGCATTACTGATGGTTCGATCCAGGACGTTATTGAAATCGATGCCGCTTCCAATAACGGTGTCGATGAAATCAGGGATATACGCGATAAAGTGAAATATGCTCCAAGCTCCGTAAAATATAAAGTTTATATTATAGATGAAGTGCATATGCTTTCAACCGGGGCATTTAACGCCCTCCTCAAAACACTGGAGGAACCCCCAAGGCATGTCATGTTTATTTTGGCGACAACTGAACCTCATAAAATTCCGCTGACCATCGTTTCCAGATGCCAACGCTTCGATTTTAAAAGGATAACGGCAAACGCAATTGTCGGAAGGATGAAGTTAATCGCAGATGAGACAGGCGCTTCTTATGATCCCGCTGCTCTGCCTATTATCGCCAGGGCGGCGGAGGGCGGTATGCGTGATGCTTTGAGCCTGCTTGACCAAGCGATTTCATACAGTCAGGAACAGGTTACGATAGAGGATGCATTGATTGTCACCGGTTCGGTTTCCCAGGGGTTTTTGGCGAAAATGGCTGAGGCCATTCACGGAAAGGATGTCGCGCAGGGTCTGGATATCCTGAACGAATTGCTCTTCCATGGGAAAGACCCGTCCAGGTTCATTGAAGATTTTATTTTGTTTTTTCGGGACATGCTTCTTTTCAAAACCGCTCCTTCCCTTGAGGAGTCGCTTGAAAGGGTTATGCTCGATGAAGGGTTTCGGGATTTGGCGGGCAAGTTTTCAACGGCTCAAATTTATGATTTAATCGATATGCTGAACAAAACCCAACAGGAAATGCGCTGGACGACCCACCCGCGAATTTTTCTTGAAGTCGCGGTCGTCAAGCTATGCCAACAGGAAACTCCGGTCCAGGCAGCAGCCGCTGAATCATCTCCACAAGTAGCTGTTCTGCTGAACCGGATTGACAAGCTTGAGGAAGAGTTAAGGGAACTTAAGAAACACGGCGTTCATGCCGCTGCAAATGAACCGGCAAGCTCGGGCCAAAAACCGGCTCAGCGTATATCCAGAAAAGGGTTCCAGGCACCAGCCGGGAAAATAAACGAAATCCTGAAAAATGCCACAAAAGCCGATCTCAATTTGCTAAAAGGCAATTGGGGAGAAATGCTTCGCTCATTAATGAAGTCCCATGCGGCCTTATTAAATGAAGCTGAGCCTGTAGCTGCGTCATCAGGCGCCTTTGTCATTAAATTTAAGCATGAAATCCACTGCCAGATGGCAATGGACAATCCGAAATTTATAGAGGCAATTTCGGATAGTTTAAGGGAACTGACCGGAAAAACCTTTTCCATTACAGGAGTTCCCGAAGACCAATGGGTAACAATACGGGAGAAATTCCTATCAACCCATCAGCCGGATGGCGGGGAAAGCCAGGAAACAAAAAAGGATGAGGAAGATCCTCTTCTTGATGAAGCCAGAAAATTGTTTGGCGGCGATTTAATCGAAATTATTGAATAAAATTGGAGGATGAATGAGATGAAACGTAAAATGCCAGGTATGGGCGGAATGGGCAATATGCAAAACATGATGAAGCAAATGCAGAAAATGCAAAAGCAAATGGAAGAAGCTCAAAATGAACTTGGTGAAAAGACAGTCGAAGGAACCGCAGGCGGAGGCATGGTAACAATTGTTGTAACCGGCCACAAGAAGGTAGTCGATGTTAAAATCGATCCAGAGGCGGTTGATCCGGAAGATGTTGAAATGCTTCAGGATACCATTCTTGCTGCTTTGAATGATGCGATGGATAAAGCCGAAAAGTTGTCCGAGTCTACCATGGGGCAATTCACTAAAGGGATGAACCTTCCCGGCTTGTTCTAGGAGGAGAGAAAATGCATTATCCCGAACCGATATCCAAGCTGATCGACAGCTTTATGAAATTGCCGGGGATCGGCCCGAAAACGGCCGCTCGTCTGGCTTTTTTCGTCCTTAGCATGAAAGAGGACACGGTCTTGGACTTTGCCAAGGCGCTCGTAAATGCTAAACGGAATTTAAGCTACTGTTCCGTTTGTGGCCATATTACCGACCAGGACCCTTGCTATATTTGCTCCGATGAGAGACGCGATAAAAGCATTATTTGCGTCGTTCAGGATCCGAAAGATGTTATTGCCATGGAAAAAATGAAAGAATTCAATGGCCTTTACCACGTCCTTCAAGGTGCAATTTCACCGATGGAAGGCATTGGCCCCGAGGATATCAATATACCCAATCTGTTAAAACGGCTCCAGGATGAAACGGTCCAGGAAGTAATCCTTGCGACCAACCCGAATATCGAAGGGGAAGCCACTGCGATGTATATATCAAGGCTTCTGAAGCCATCGGGCATAAAGACAACGAGAATTGCCCACGGCCTGCCGGTTGGAGGAGACCTTGAATACGCTGACGAGGTTACCCTTTCAAAAGCATTGGAAGGCAGGCGTGAAGTATAAAAGGATGGAGGGTAAAGAAAATGTTCTTTCGGCGAAAAGGCCGGCTGCGCCAGGAGTCCAACGAGAAATTCCTCAACCTGTTAAACGACGTCAAGGCTGACTGGCAGCGGCAAAAAACCCTTCTCGAAAAATCATTTGATCCAACTGAAGAAGTGATTTGCCAGGCAAGGATGGCTGAAGCGAAATACTTCTTCCTTTTAAAAGAGGCAAAGTATAGAAAAATTACATTAAGGCGTTAAGTGAAGGAACTCCCGGTCTTTTTTGTGGAACTTGTACATATAATTTAGTACGAGTTTCCCGAGGAAGGGGAGTTTTTTATTGGAACCGATTTATGTTATTTCCATATTGGGGGGCTTGATCATCCTGCTCCTTATAGCTGGTGCGCCGATGAAGCCAGCCAAGCTGCTGGGGCAGACTGCGATAAAGCTTGTGATTGGTGCTCTTCTTTTGTTCTTTTTGAATACAGCTGGAAACCAGTTTGGTATTCACATTCCAATCAACCTGTTTACAACATCCATTGCAGGTTTTCTTGGAATTCCGGGCTTGGCAGCCCTTGTTGCGGTTGATATAATTGTAATTGGCTAATGCAAAAGCTTTATAAAAAAGAAATCCATAGTAAAAGGCGGATTTCTTTTTGTGTTTTTGATGGATTTAATTGGATTTATTTTCCGGGGATAAAAAACAAAAAAAGGGTTGACCAAATTATCGAAGCCCTGTAATATAGTAAAAGTCGCCGCTGAACAAAACGGCGGAATCAAAAAAAAGTTGTTGACTTTTCTTGATGCGAAATGTTATACTAATATAGTCGCTTTTGGGCGATGTGTATGAAATTGCTCTTTGAAAACTAAACAAACAAGCGTCAACAAACAATAATATAGTGATTTTCGGATCACTAGCCAACGTAACTTTATGAGCTAAACTCATACTCTTTTTTGGAGAGTTTGATCCTGGCTCAGGACGAACGCTGGCGGCGTGCCTAATACATGCAAGTCGAGCGGAAGTTTCGAAAGCTTGCTTTTGGAACTTTAGCGGCGGACGGGTGAGTAACACGTGGGCAACCTGCCTGTAAGACTGGGATAACTTCGGGAAACCGGAGCTAATACCGGATAATCCTTTCCAACTCATGTTGGGAAGCTGAAAGACGGTTTCGGCTGTCACTTACAGATGGGCCCGCGGCGCATTAGCTAGTTGGTGGGGTAATGGCCCACCAAGGCGACGATGCGTAGCCGACCTGAGAGGGTGATCGGCCACACTGGGACTGAGACACGGCCCAGACTCCTACGGGAGGCAGCAGTAGGGAATCTTCCGCAATGGACGAAAGTCTGACGGAGCAACGCCGCGTGAGCGAAGAAGGCCTTCGGGTCGTAAAGCTCTGTTGTCAGGGAAGAACAAGTACCGGAGTAACTGCCGGTACCTTGACGGTACCTGACCAGAAAGCCACGGCTAACTACGTGCCAGCAGCCGCGGTAATACGTAGGTGGCAAGCGTTGTCCGGAATTATTGGGCGTAAAGCGCGCGCAGGCGGCCTCTTAAGTCTGATGTGAAAGCCCACGGCTCAACCGTGGAGGGTCATTGGAAACTGGGGGGCTTGAGTGCAGAAGAGGAGAGCGGAATTCCACGTGTAGCGGTGAAATGCGTAGAGATGTGGAGGAACACCAGTGGCGAAGGCGGCTCTCTGGTCTGTAACTGACGCTGAGGCGCGAAAGCGTGGGGAGCGAACAGGATTAGATACCCTGGTAGTCCACGCCGTAAACGATGAGTGCTAAGTGTTAGAGGGTTTCCGCCCTTTAGTGCTGCAGCAAACGCATTAAGCACTCCGCCTGGGGAGTACGGCCGCAAGGCTGAAACTCAAAGGAATTGACGGGGGCCCGCACAAGCGGTGGAGCATGTGGTTTAATTCGAAGCAACGCGAAGAACCTTACCAGGTCTTGACATCCTCTGACACTCCTGGAGACAGGACGTTCCCCTTCGGGGGACAGAGTGACAGGTGGTGCATGGTTGTCGTCAGCTCGTGTCGTGAGATGTTGGGTTAAGTCCCGCAACGAGCGCAACCCTTGATCTTAGTTGCCAGCATTCAGTTGGGCACTCTAAGGTGACTGCCGGTGACAAACCGGAGGAAGGTGGGGATGACGTCAAATCATCATGCCCCTTATGACCTGGGCTACACACGTGCTACAATGGATGGTACAAAGGGCAGCGAAGCCGCGAGGTGGAGCCAATCCCATAAAACCATTCTCAGTTCGGATTGCAGGCTGCAACTCGCCTGCATGAAGCCGGAATCGCTAGTAATCGCGGATCAGCATGCCGCGGTGAATACGTTCCCGGGCCTTGTACACACCGCCCGTCACACCACGGGAGTTTGTAACACCCGAAGTCGGTGGGGTAACCGCAAGGAGCCAGCCGCCTAAGGTGGGACAGATGACTGGGGTGAAGTCGTAACAAGGTAGCCGTATCGGAAGGTGCGGCTGGATCACCTCCTTTCTAAGGATATTGCCTTCGGGCAATCGGAATGCGGACCTCTTGGTCCGTAAGTTGACCGCTTGTTTGTTTAGTTTTGAGGGAGCAATCCTTCTTGAATAATGATGTGGGCCTATAGCTCAGCTGGTTAGAGCGCACGCCTGATAAGCGTGAGGTCGATGGTTCGAGTCCATTTAGGCCCACCATTCATGTTCTATAATATGGGGCCTTAGCTCAGCTGGGAGAGCGCCTGCTTTGCACGCAGGAGGTCAGCGGTTCGATCCCGCTAGGCTCCACCAATCGTCTTTATGACGAACTTCGTTCCTTGAAAACTGGATAATGTTAAGAAGAAGTAACCAAGAAGAACCGAGTGATCGCCATTTTAGTTTTCTCTCTGGTAAACAGAGTGGAATGACCTTTTAGGTTAAGTTAGAAAGGGCGCACGGTGGATGCCTTGGCACTAGGAGCCGATGAAGGACGGGACTAACACCGATATGCTCCGGGGAGCTGTAAGTGAGCTTTGATCCGGAGATTTCCGAATGGGGAAACCCGCCATCCGTAATGGGGTGGCATCTTTACCTGAATCCATAGGGTATTGAAGGCAGACCCGGGGAACTGAAACATCTAAGTACCCGGAGGAAGAGAAAGCAAACGCGATTCCCCAAGTAGCGGCGAGCGAAACGGGACATAGCCCAAACCGGAAGGCTTGCCTTCCGGGGTTGTAGGACACTCTACATGGAGTTACAAAGGAACGGGGTAGGCGAAGAGGCCTGGAAAGGCCTGCCGGAGAAGGTAAAAGCCCTGTAGCTGAAACTTCGTTCCCTCCTGAGTGGATCCTGAGTACGGCCGGACACGTGAAATCCGGTCGGAATCCGGGAGGACCATCTCCCAAGGCTAAATACTCCCTAGTGACCGATAGTGAACCAGTACCGTGAGGGAAAGGTGAAAAGCACCCCGGAAGGGGAGTGAAAGAGATCCTGAAACCGTGTGCCTACAAGTAGTCAGAGCCCGTTCATGGGTGATGGCGTGCCTTTTGTAGAATGAACCGGCGAGTTACGGTCCCATGCAAGGTTAAGCCGAAGAGGCGGAGCCGCAGCGAAAGCGAGTCTGAATAGGGCGAATGAGTATGTGGCCGTAGACCCGAAACCAGGTGATCTACCCATGTCCAGGTTGAAGTCCAGGTAACACTGGATGGAGGACCGAACCCACGTACGTTGAAAAGTGCGGGGATGAGGTGTGGGTAGCGGTGAAATTCCAATCGAACCTGGAGATAGCTGGTTCTCTCCGAAATAGCTTTAGGGCTAGCCTCACGTTGTAAGAGTCTTGGAGGTAGAGCACTGTTTGGACTAGGGGCCCCCATCGGGTTACCGAATTCAGACAAACTCCGAATGCCAAAGACTTATCCGTGGGAGTCAGACTGCGAGTGATAAGATCCGTAGTCAAGAGGGAAACAGCCCAGACCACCAGCTAAGGTCCCAAAGTATACGTTAAGTGGAAAAGGATGTGGAGTTGCTTAGACAACCAGGATGTTGGCTTAGAAGCAGCCACCATTTAAAGAGTGCGTAATAGCTCACTGGTCGAGTGACTCTGCGCCGAAAATGTACCGGGGCTAAACGTATCACCGAAGCTGTGGATTGACATCTTCGATGTCAGTGGTAGGAGAGCGTTCCAAGGGCGTTGAAGCAGGACCGGAAGGACCTGTGGAGCGTTTGGAAGTGAGAATGCCGGTATGAGTAGCGAAAGATGGGTGAGAATCCCATCCACCGAATGCCTAAGGTTTCCTGAGGAAGGCTCGTCCGCTCAGGGTTAGTCGGGACCTAAGCCGAGGCCGAAAGGCGTAGGCGATGGACAACAGGTTGATATTCCTGTACCACCTCTTCATCGTTTGAGCAATGGGGGGACGCAGGAGGATAGGGTAAGCGCACTGTCGGATATGTGCGTCTAAGCAGTTAGGCTGGAAAGCAGGCAAATCCGCTTTCCGTGACGGCTGAGCTGTGACAGCGAGGGAAATTTAGTACCGAAGTTCCTGATTCCACACTGCCAAGAAAAGCCTCTAGCGAGATGGAAGGTGCCCGTACCGCAAACCGACACAGGTAGGCGAGGAGAGAATCCTAAGGTGAGCGAGAGAACTCTCGTTAAGGAACTCGGCAAAATGACCCCGTAACTTCGGGAGAAGGGGTGCTCTTTAGGGTTCATAGCCCTGAAGAGCCGCAGTGAATAGGCCCAGGCGACTGTTTAGCAAAAACACAGGTCTCTGCGAAGCCGCAAGGCGAAGTATAGGGGCTGACGCCTGCCCGGTGCTGGAAGGTTAAGAGGAGGGGTTAGCGCAAGCGAAGCTCTGAATCGAAGCCCCAGTAAACGGCGGCCGTAACTATAACGGTCCTAAGGTAGCGAAATTCCTTGTCGGGTAAGTTCCGACCCGCACGAAAGGCGTAACGATCTGGGCACTGTCTCAACGAGAGACTCGGTGAAATTATAGTACCTGTGAAGATGCAGGTTACCCGCGACAGGACGGAAAGACCCCGTGGAGCTTTACTGCAGCCTGATATTGAATTTTGGTACAGCTTGTACAGGATAGGTAGGAGCCTGTGAAGCCGGAGCGCCAGCTTCGGTGGAGGCGTCGGTGGGATACTACCCTGGCTGTATTGAAATTCTAACCCGCACCCATGATCTGGGTGGGAGACAGTGTCAGGCGGGCAGTTTGACTGGGGCGGTCGCCTCCCAAAATGTAACGGAGGCGCCCAAAGGTTCCCTCAGAATGGTTGGAAATCATTCGCAGAGTGTAAAGGCACAAGGGAGCTTGACTGCGAGACCTACAAGTCGAGCAGGGACGAAAGTCGGGCTTAGTGATCCGGTGGTTCCGCATGGAAGGGCCATCGCTCAACGGATAAAAGCTACCCCGGGGATAACAGGCTTATCTCCCCCAAGAGTCCACATCGACGGGGAGGTTTGGCACCTCGATGTCGGCTCATCGCATCCTGGGGCTGTAGTCGGTCCCAAGGGTTGGGCTGTTCGCCCATTAAAGCGGTACGCGAGCTGGGTTCAGAACGTCGTGAGACAGTTCGGTCCCTATCCGTCGTGGGCGCAGGAAATTTGAGAGGAGCTGTCCTTAGTACGAGAGGACCGGGATGGACGCACCGCTGGTGTACCAGTTGTCTTGCCAAAGGCATCGCTGGGTAGCTATGTGCGGACGGGATAAGTGCTGAAAGCATCTAAGCATGAAGCCCCCCTCAAGATGAGATTTCCCATTCGAAAGAAGTAAGATCCCTGAAAGATGATCAGGTTGATAGGTCAGAGGTGGAAGCACGGCGACGTGTGGAGCTGACTGATACTAATCGATCGAGGACTTAACCAAATAGAAAAGCGGAGGCGACTGGTCAGCCTCGACAAGCGCTGGAAGGCCGGTAATTGAAGTCGTTCTTTGACTTCGATGGACGGACTGAAGCGACCTCGAGAGGCTAGGAGCCGCAGCTGGACAATAAGATTACCGTGTTCTTCCGAACTTCTTCTGAAAATTATCCAGTTTTGAGGGAATGAACCTCAAACCAAATAGTCTGGCAGTTATGGCGAGAAGGCCACACCCGTTCCCATACCGAACACGGAAGTTAAGCTTCTCAGCGCCGATGGTAGTTGGGGCCTTGCCCCTGTGAGAGTAGGACGCTGCCGGGCAAAATCGAAGGCAACCTTAGATGGGTTGCCTTTTTTGGTGTCTTTAAGACATGTGAATGAACTGCCAGCCATTGAAAACCTGTCTGTCCATGTTTGAGAGAGCGGCAAAAAGAAAAAAGCTGAAAAGTTGTCCCATAATCCTTGTTTAAGGGACAGTCAGAAGTCAAAATTCGATGTGGTTGTCAGATAAAGTGTGTCCAAAGAAGTCTGATCTCTGGACAGCAAAGTAAATTTTCAAGGGTCGTGTGTCCAAATAAACCTTATCTCTGGACAGTAAAGTGAATTTTAAAGGGTTGCTTGTCCAAAGAAGTCTAATCTCTGGACAGCAAAGTGAATTTTCATGGGATGTGTGTCCAAAGAAGCGTAATCTCTGGACAGTAAAGTGAATTTCCGAGTGTTGTGTGTCCAAAGAAGTCTAATCTCTGGACAGCAAAGTGAATTTTCAAGGGTTGTTTGTCCAAAGAAGCGTGATCTCTGGACAGTAAAGTGATTTTCCGAGTGTTGTGTGTCCAAAGAAGTCTGATCTCCGGACAGCAAAGTGAATTTTCAAGAGCTGTTTGTCCGAAGAAGTCTGGTCTCTGGACAGCAAAATGAATATCCAAGTGTTCCCGATATAAGTGACAAGCCAGCGCCGAAATCCGGTTCGGTTATCAGAAACCCCTGATAAGTGACAAGCCAGCGCCAGCTTATAATAATCGGTCCAATAAGTACGGGAAAATGAAATCAACCCTTTTATGGAAACTCGCAATAAAAAACGGGTAGACATACACCGAATTGGGCATCCGCACATACATTAAGAACAATAGGCGGTATGACAATTCGAAAAATTGTATACAAATCCTGTCCATTGGGCACAATGGGGGTAGGAGGTGGGAGAAGTGGATTATCAGCCTGTGGCAAATCATTATAAGGAAGAATGTGTCGTGTGCGAGAAAACGAAAACGCAGGGTATACATCTTTACACTTCTTTTATTTGTTCGGAGTGTGAAAGGGATATGGTCTCCACTGAAACAAACGACCCCAGGTATATATATTTTTTAAAACAACTCAGGAAAGTGGCTGAGGCGCGAATACTATCATAAAAAGTCCTGTCGGGGCTTTATTTTTTTTCCCTGTTACCCCTAATCCGTTTTAGTCTGATAAAATAGATAAGACTTTACTTTATCAGGGAGTAAATATGAATCAGCAAAATGTACCTTTACTACATGCATTAATGGCACATGCAAATAAAGAACCGGTTTCTTTCCATGTACCAGGCCATAAATATGGAACTGTCCTTAATGAAAAGGCCTGGGGATTCTTTACGGAAGTCATGAAAATCGATGCTACGGAACTTTCAGGCCTGGATGATCTCCATTCACCGGAAGGGGTGATTCAGGAAGCAGCGAAGCTTTTGGCCGAGCTGTACGGGGTGGAAGAAAGCTTCTTTCTCGTGAACGGTTCCACCGGTGGCAATCTCGCCATGATTTTAGCGGTTTGTGGGGAAGAGGACAAGATTCTTGTCCAGCGGAATTGCCACAAGTCAATCGTAAATGCTTTGCATCTTGCAAAAGCTGACCCTATTTTCATAGAGCCGGTTTTTAACGGTGAGTGGAAGGTTGCTGGCGGCCTGGATACAGAGGCGGTCAAACAGGCAATAATGCGTTTTCCTGAAATAAAAGGAATTGTTCTTACATACCCGAACTATTATGGAATTGCCGACCCGATTGCCGGCATAATAGAAGTTGCCCACCAAAACGGGATTCCGGTACTTGTGGATGAGGCGCATGGCGCCCACTTTATTGCCGGGGACAGCTTCCCCCAATCAGCGGTCGCTCTTGGAGCTGATGTGGTTGTCCAATCTGCCCATAAGACACTTCCTGCAATGACAATGGGGTCTTTCCTCCATTTTAATAGCAGGCTTGTCAATCGTGGCCGCTTAAAAGATTACTTGCAAATGCTTCAGTCAAGCAGCCCATCTTATCCGATTATGGCTTCATTGGATTTGGCGCGGATGTATCTTGGAAGTTTTAAAAAGAGGGACTTGTCCATCCTGATGGAAGAAATTGGGAGGTTCAGAAAGGAACTGGCTGATATTCCGCAAATACGGGTCCTCAATGAAGAAGGAAGAACCGATCCGTTAAAAATGGTGATACAAAGTGCCTGCAGGCTTACCGGCTATGAAATCCAGCAGCTTCTTGAACATGAGGGAATCTATACAGAACTCGCCGATCCATTCAATGTTTTGTTTGTGCTTCCTCTTCTAAAAGAGGGTATGTCCTACCCGTTCGCTTCTACAGCCAAGAAGGTTAAAGACATACTTTCCGATTACTCTCCGGCCCAACAGGAGGCTCATGAATTCTCTAAGGGCGGAACTCTGTCACGGCTGGCCCTTTCTTATCGCGAAATGGACCGGCTCAAAGGCGAACCTGTTAAGCTTGAAAAAGCGCCAGGTTTGGTTGCGGCAGAGACGATTATTCCCTATCCCCCCGGAATTCCGCTTATACTGAAAGGGGAGCGGATTAGCGAATCGATGGCCGGGAAGCTGGAGCAACTAATCAAATCAGGTTCCCGGTTTCACGGCGGTGAGTGGCTTGAAGAAGGAGAAATTCTCATCTATAGATAAGCTCGAATTTTTGGAGGTCATAATGAAAACAGGATTATTTATAACGACTGAAGGCCCTGAGGGAGCGGGAAAAACAACGGTTTTGGGCCTTTTGGACGAACATTTGAAAAGTAAAGGCATTAAAACCCTTACTACAAGGGAACCGGGCGGAATTGACATCGCGGAGCAAATTAGAAGGGTTATATTAGAACCGGACAATACTGCGATGGACCCTCGTACGGAAGCGCTGCTGTACGCCGCGGCTAGAAGGCAGCATCTGGTTGAAAAAGTAAAGCCAGCCCTTGAGGATGGCGCCGTTGTCCTTTGTGACCGATTTGTCGACAGCTCACTTGCCTATCAGGGATATGCACGGGGATTGGGTATCGATGAGGTCTACAAGATAAATGAGTTCGCCATTGAAACGATGATGCCTGATTTAACAATCTATTTTGACATTGCCCCAGAAGAAGGATTGGCCCGGATTGAAAAGCACAAGGGACGAGAGGTAAACCGGCTGGATATGGAAGAGCTTGAATTCCACCGTAAAGTAAGGGAAGGCTATCATCTTCTTTTGGAACGTTTTCCAGAGAGGATTGCAATGATTGACGCCTCCTTGCCAATGGAGGAAGTTTTTAACGCGGCTTTGTCAAAAATAAAGGAGATCCTCCCTTCGAAATAGGGAGGATTTTTTCATAAAGATAATTTCCAATCCCTTTAACCATGTGGGGAGCAGGAAATCCTGCTATAATGGAAGAAAGTATAGTACCAATCACTTGAAAAAGGAGGTTGTACGCAAATGAAGTTAATTATTGCAGTTGTACAGGACCAGGATAGCAACAGGCTTTCAAACGCGCTTGTTGAGCATAATTTCAGGGCTACAAAGCTTGCTACAACAGGAGGCTTTCTTAAATCGGGAAATACAACCTTTATGATTGGTACGGATGACGCAAGAGTCGAGAAGGCGCTGGAGATAATCAGAATTAACTGTAAAGCGAGGGACCAGCTTGTGGCACCGGTTTCGCCCATGGGAGGGAATGCGGATTCCTACGTTCCATACCCGGTTGAAGTTGAGGTTGGCGGAGCAACTGTGTTTGTCCTGCCAATCGAGCAATTTTTGCAATTTTAACAAGCCGCATTTTTGGAAGGCCCTTTTTTAAAAAAGGCGCCTTCCCCCTTTCTATAAGTGAAAATCTCTAACAGTGGCGATTTTCCACTGATCATTAAATTGAATCAAAAGCAGGTGAGCAGGATTGGCGATAACGTGGGATGGGCTTGAAGAAATTCAGCCTGCAGCATTGAAAATGATAAAGAACAGTATACAAAAGAACCGGGTGGCCCACGCTTATTTGTTTGAAGGAATGCGGGGAACCGGGAAAAAAGATGCGGCCAGGCTCTTGTCAAAAGCGCTATTCTGCGGGAATCCAATCGATGGCTTCAAGCCGTGCGAAAACTGCCTGAACTGCAAGCGTATCGACAGCGGCAACCATCCCGATGTCCACTGGGTTGAACCGGATGGACTTTCGATCAAAAAGCAGCAAATCAAGGATTTGCAAGAAGAGTTCTCGAAAAAAGGAATGGAATCTTCCCGGAAAATTTATGTAATTGCCGATGCCGAAAAAATGTCATCCGGAGCATCCAATTCCCTGCTGAAATTCCTTGAAGAGCCGGGAGCCGGGACAGTTGCGGTCTTGCTTACGGAGAACCCTCAGCAAATGCTTCCGACCATCCTGTCACGCTGCCAAATATTATCGTTTCGTCCTCTTTCTCCTGATTTTTTCATTAAACGGCTGGTTGAAAACGGGGTAGACCCGGATTCTGCCCCTCTGCTAGCTCAATTGACAAATAATGTTAATGAAGCGTTGGAACTAAATACGCAGGATTGGTTTGCACAAGCCCAAAAAAAAGTGGTAAAATTATATGAAGTGCTTAAAAAGAATCCGTTGGAGGTAATGGTCGCCCTCCAGGGGGAATGGTTCCAGCACTTTAAAGAGAAAGATCAGATTGATCGCGGCCTGGACTTACTACTGCTCGTACTTAAGGACTTATTATATATACAGTTGGGTAAGCAGGAGCAAATTGTTTTTAAAAAAGAATTTGGACGGCTTCAGCAATTTGCCCTACAAACCCGGACACGCAGCCTGCCAGATCAGATGGCGGCGGTTCTTGATGCGAAGCGGAGGCTTCACGCCAATATGAACCCCCAACTTCTGATGGAGCAGCTCGTGTTAAAATTGCAGGAGGGATCAGCATTTGTATGATGTAGTCGGGGTCCGCTTTAAGAAAGCGGGGAAAATATATTACTTCGATCCCGGAGATCTGCCCATAGAAAAGGATGACTATGTCATTGTCGAAACCGTACGCGGAGTCGAATTCGGCAAGGTGGTCATCGCCCGCAAACAAGTGGACGAGCATGATGTTGTCCTCCCTTTGAAAAAGGTTGTGCGGATTGCAGATCAAAAGGATAGGCTCATTGTGGAGGAAAACAAGCTTGCTGCCAAGGAAGCGTATGATGTTTGCTGTGAAAAGGTGAACGGGCACCAGCTTGATATGAAACTTGTCGATGTTGAATATACATTTGACAGGAACAAGGTTATATTCTACTTCACCGCCGATGGCAGGGTCGATTTCAGGGAGCTTGTCAAGGATCTTGCGTCCATTTTCAGGACAAGGATTGAATTAAGGCAAATTGGAGTGAGGGATGAAGCAAAAATGCTCGGGGGGATAGGCCCTTGCGGAAGGATGCTGTGCTGCTCGACGTTTCTCGGCGATTTTGATCCGGTTTCAATCAAAATGGCGAAGGATCAAAATCTTTCCCTCAACCCAACCAAGATTTCAGGATTATGCGGCCGCCTCATGTGCTGTCTGAAATATGAAAATGACGAATATGAAACAGCAAAGGATCTCCTTCCTGATCTCGGCGAAGTGATTACCACTCCTCTGGGAAGAGGAAAGGTTGTTGGATTGAATATCCTGGAGCGCATTCTCCAGGTCGAAATAAAGGAACAGGAAAGGGTGCTTGAATTCACCCTCGACGAAATCCTTAAAGAAGGAGCTTTTTCGATACCATCCACAGACTGATGAGGTGGAATACGTGGATAAGAAGGAAATTTTTGAATCGGTCGGCTCGATGGAAACCCAAATCGGGAATCTTTACCAGCAGCTCGGTGAATTAAAACAGCATCTTGCAGAAATACTGGAAGAGAATCACTCACTGAAGCTTGAAAACGAGTTCCTGCGCCGGCGCTTTGAAAAAACACCGGAACAGATGGAAGGTCCGGGCAAAAAGGAAAAAAAGGCTGGTGCATCAGAAGCCAGGACTGTGGACATTGGTGAAGGCTATGACAATTTGGCGCGCCTTTACCAGGAAGGTTTCCATATTTGCAACTTGCATTTCGGAAGCCTGCGGAAAGAAGGCGACTGCCTGTTTTGCCTGTCATTTTTGAATAAAAAATAAAGCCTTCCTTTCACCGGGAAGGCCTTTTTGTGGATGTGGGAGGTAAACAATGGCCGATTTAAAAGATGATGAGCGGCTGGACTATTTGCTTGCCGAAAATTTACGGATCATTCAGAGCCCGACAGTATTCTCTTTTTCGTTAGACGCGGTCCTACTGTCACGGTTCGTCTATGTTCCTATTCAGAAAGGGAACTTGATCGATTTATGTAGCGGCAATGGTGTCATTCCGCTTTTTCTAAGCAAAAGGACAAAGGGGCGGATTACAGGCGTAGAAATCCAGGAGCGGCTCTATGATATGGCTGTAAGGAGCATCGCCTACAACGGCCTGGAAAGCCGTCTGAAGATGATCCATGGGGATTTAAAGGATATGCCCACGAAGCTAGGCTATGGGAAGTTTGATGTTGTTACATGCAATCCTCCATACTTTAAAACGCCGCCAACCTCTGAAATCAATGAGAATGAACATTATGCAATCGCAAGGCATGAAATAATGTGCACCCTTGAGGATACGATCCGAGTCTCAGCCGCTCTTGCCAGGGCAGGGGGGAAGGTCGCTTTTGTGCACCGGCCCGAACGGCTGAATGATATGATAGAGGTAATGCGCAAATACCGGCTTGAGCCAAAGAGGATGAAATTTGTTTATCCTAAGGAGGGGAAGGAAGCGAATACAATGCTTGTGGAAGCAACCAAGAATGGTCAGCCAGGCCTTAAAATCCTGCCTCCTCTAATTGTTTATGACAGAAATAATGAATATACTCCGGAAGTACGGGAGATTTTATATGGCGTCAACTGACCATTACTTCTATGTATTGTCGTGCCGCGACGGCAGTTATTATGGAGGCTATACGAATGATCTTGAACGGAGGGTCAGGCTCCATAATGAGGGAAAAGGCGCCAAATATACAAGGGGCCGCGGGCCGGTTAAACTTGTTTTCGCCCAGCTCTTTCAATCCAAAACAGAAGCAATGCAGGCGGAATACCGCTTTAAACAGCTTTCAAGGGTAAAAAAGGAAGAGTTTTTGGCAAGGGAAGGGGGCTGTTCGGATGCGGCAGCAAAAGAGCTTTGAAAATGAAAATCATAAAGGAATTCTTTACCTTGTACCAACCCCGATTGGAAATTTGGAGGATATGAGCTTTCGGGCAATTAGGATTCTCAAGGAAGCGGCTGTCATCGCAGCCGAGGATACACGGAATACAAAGAAGCTGTGCAATTATTTTGAAATAGAAACCCCTGTTGTTAGTTACCATGAACACAACAAAGATTCAAGCGGGGAAAAATTGCTGGAAAAGCTGAAAAGCGGAGAGAAAGTAGCGTTGGTCAGTGATGCGGGCATGCCCGCGATTTCTGATCCGGGATATGACATTATTGTTATGGCAATAAAGGAAAATATTGCAGTAGTTCCTCTGCCAGGGGCAAATGCCGCGCTGACTTCCCTGATTGCGTCCGGCCTTCCCCCGCAGCCGTTTTATTTCTATGGTTTTCTGAACAGGCAGCGCAAGGAAAAGAAAAATGAGCTGGAATTATTAAAAAAACAGCCAGCAACCATTATCCTATACGAATCACCACATCGCCTAAAGGAAACGCTCGTCCTGATTAATGAGGTTTTGGGGAATCGCAAAATCGTCCTCTGCAGGGAATTGACGAAAAAATTCGAGGAATTCATTCGGGGAACCGTCGAGGAAGCTATTGACTGGTGCAAGAGCGGTGAAGTAAGGGGGGAATTTTGCCTAATTCTTGAGGGCGGGAATGAAGCAGTTTCGGAAGAATTACCTTGGTGGGAAGGCATGTCGGTCGAGGAGCATGTCAGCCATTATATTGCCACTGAAAACCTTGCATCAAAGGATGCGATAAAAAAAGCGGCAAAAGACCGCGGGTTAAGCAAGCGGGATATTTACAGGGAATATCACATAGAATGAAAAATTATGAACATTAAAAGGCTTCTCCGGCAAAGGAGAAGCCTTTTAAGAACTACTTGCTGAATACTGACTCGATTTCCTTTAATAGCTGTTCCGCGCCTTCACGGCTAAGAATTAGCTTTCCTTCTGCAAGGGCTAAGTTGTCATCGGAAACTTCACCGGTCACTTGGCAAGTCATATTTGGTTTATATTTTTTGAGGATGATGCGCTCATCGTCAACATAGATTTCCAGTGCGTCTTTTTCCGCGATGCCAAGTGTGCGTCTTAATTCGATTGGAATAACCACCCGGCCGAGTTCGTCAACTTTACGTACAATACCTGTAGATTTCATGTAAGCTTCTCCTCCCATTTTTTAAAACATTCTCTTATAATACAACATCATTCGTCATTATTCGACATTTTTTTAATAATTTTATAATACCAGTGATTCCTAAATTCGTCAATAAATTTATCTCAAAATAGGTATTAACAAATTTTAAATTGATAAAAACCTTAATGCATCAATGTTTTCAGAATACTAAAATTCCTTTTTGAAAAAACAGGAAAAAACTCTAGACACTTTATTAGTATAATAAAATATTAAAAAAACGCAAATTTCGACAAACAGGAGTTTATAGTCCAGACAACAATACTATTCGACGCTTCCGACATTTTTATAGGGATAGAAACAAAAAGTTTTTTGAACCTGCTTGCCGTAAAGCCGATTATATTGCAGAAAACCTGGATTTTCTGTATATTTTGGTGATAGAAGCTGAAAAGAAAAGGCAATAATGACCTCAACAGCCTTTTGGGCGATAGGTATACATGAAGGAGAGATCTCGATGGAAAAGAGAGGCAAAACGTTTTACCTGACAACCCCTATTTACTATCCAAGTGGGAATTTGCATATAGGGCATGCATATACAACGGTAGCAGGGGATGCGATGGCTAGATACAAGCGCCTTCGCGGCTATGATGTGATGTATTTGACCGGCACGGATGAACACGGCCAAAAGATTCAGCGAAAGGCGGAAGAAGAAGGCCTAAGCCCACAGCAATATGTGGATGGGATTGTAGCCGGGATCCAAGATCTTTGGAAAAAACTTGATATTTCTTACGATGATTTTATCAGAACAACGGAGGACAGGCATAAAAAATCGGTCGACAAGCTTTTTGCGCAGCTTGTCGAACAAGGGGACATTTACCTGGATGAATACGAAGGTTGGTATTGTACCCCTTGCGAATCCTTTTACACGGACAGGCAGCTTGCTGAAGGGAATTGCCCCGATTGTGGGCGCCCTGTTGAGAAGGTTAAAGAAGAGTCCTATTTCTTCCGGATGAGCAAGTATGCAGACAGGCTGCTCCAATTTTACGAAGAAAATCCTGAATTCATCCAGCCGGAATCACGAAAAAATGAAATGATTAACAATTTCATAAAACCGGGGCTGGAGGATCTTGCTGTTTCAAGGACTACGTTTGACTGGGGCATCAAAGTTCCGGGCAATCCAAAGCATGTAATTTATGTATGGATTGATGCCCTGTCCAATTATATAACCGCGTTGGGCTATGGAAGCGACGATGAATCGAAATACCAAAAATATTGGCCTGCGGACGTCCATTTGGTCGGTAAGGAAATTGTCCGTTTCCATACGATTTATTGGCCGATTATGCTGATGGCATTGGGGCTCCCTCTTCCTAAAAAGGTGTTTGCCCATGGCTGGCTTCTAATGAAGGATGGAAAAATGTCCAAATCGAAAGGGAATGTCGTAAACCCGGTCACGTTAATAGACAGGTACGGCCTGGACTCCCTAAGGTATTACCTCCTGCGTGAAGTGCCATTTGGGTCGGACGGCGTGTTTACTCCGGAAGGTTTTGTCGAACGGATTAATTTCGATCTGGCCAACGACCTTGGAAACCTCCTAAATCGTACAGTCGCAATGGTCGACAAATATTTTGGCGGTGAGATACCAGCTTATGCAGGTTCTGTAACTGAGTATGACGAGAGTCTCCTTGCAGCCAACAGGGAAACAGCCGTGAAATACGAAGCTGCGATGGAAAGAATGGAGTTTTCTGTGGCCCTTTCGTCGATATGGCAGCTTGTCAGCCGGTCCAATAAATACATTGACGAAACTCAGCCATGGGTAATTGCCAAGGACGAGAAGCGTAAAGCTGAACTCGGTTCAGTTATGGCGCACCTTGCCGAATCGCTACGGAGGATTGCCGTCCTTCTGCAACCGTTCTTGACGCGCTCCCCTCAGCAGATTTTTGAACAGCTTGGGATTGTGGATGGCTCTCTGAAGTCATGGGAAAGCCTCGCGGAATTCGGAATCATTCCAGCCGGGACAAAAGTAGTGAAAGGGGCTCCTTTATTCCCGCGCCTCGAAATTGCCGAAGAGGTAGAATTCATTAAATTGCATATGCAGGGATCGGCTGCGCCTGCTCCAGAAACGGAAAAAAAGCAGGAAGAAACGAAAGAAGAAATGCCTGAAACGGAAGAAATCTCCATCGATGAATTTATGAAAATCGATTTGAGGATTGCGGAGGTGCTTCATGCCGAACCGGTGAAAAAGGCTGATAAACTGTTGAAGCTGCAACTTGACCTCGGCTATGAAAAGCGCCAGGTTGTTTCAGGAATCGCGGAGTATTATAAGCCGGAAGAACTTATCGGAAGAAAGGTTATTTGTGTGACAAACCTCAAGCCGGTTAAATTGCGGGGAGAGCTGTCCCAAGGGATGATCCTTGCCGGAAAGACAGAGGGGACACTTTCGCTTGCCTCTGTTGACCAGAGCCTGCCGAATGGAACAAAAATCAAGTAACCCAATAACCCTCCATCAATGGGACATAATAGTGAAGGGAATGCCCGCCGCGCAATCTGCCGCGGGTGCATTCCCTTTTTCGTATAAAGCAGACCAAAGATAAGAAAGGAAGTGGCATCATGTTGATAGACACCCATGCGCACTTGAACGCGGAACAGTATGAGGAAGATATTGAGGAAGTCATCGGCCGGGCGAAAGAAAATGGAGTCGAAAAAATTGTTGTGGTCGGGTTTGACCGGCCGACAATCGAAAAGGCCATTGAACTCGCGGAGACCCATGATTTCATTTATGCCTGTGTCGGCTGGCATCCGGTCGATGCCATCGACATGACTGATGAGGACCTGTCGTGGATTGAAGAGCTTGCAGCGCATCCCAAGGTTGTTGCCCTAGGTGAAACGGGCTTGGATTACCACTGGGACAAATCACCCAGGGATATCCAAAAAGAAGTGTTCAGAAAGCAGATCAGGCTTGCAAAAAAAGTGAAACTTCCGATTGTCATCCATAACAGGGAGGCAACAGCGGATATTGTGCAAATCCTGAAGGAGGAAAATGCTTCAGAGGTCGGGGGCATTATGCACTGCTTTAGCGGAAGTGTTGAAATTGCAAAGCAATGTGTAGAGATGAATTTCTATATTTCGCTTGGGGGCCCGGTTACGTTCAAGAATGCTGTCAAGCCGAAGGAAGTGGCGGCTGAATTGCCGCTCGATAAGCTCCTCGTTGAGACAGACTGCCCTTACCTTACCCCGCATCCACATAGGGGAAAACGCAATGAACCTTCCTATGTCAAGCTGGTCGCCGAGGAAATTGCCAGAATCAAGGGCATTCCGTTTGAGGATGTGGCAAAGGCTACAACCGAAAATGCTATGCGATTATTCGGCATAAGCCGATAGAAGAACGTGTCGAATTACGAGAGGGTTTGTCCAATTTTTATAAAAAAACAAAAAGTTCTACAAGTCTCCTTTTCTGCATAGGATGAACATGTCGATAAGTTATTCTTTGCTTTTTCGGGAGGGATGTGCATAATTAGAACTACCTTCGGAAAACTACCAGAGTTGACAGCCGGCATTATGGTTCTATATAATCACTCCAAGAAAAGGAGGCGTTTTTCATCGGATCCATAAACATGAAAAGCCTGTTTCCAACGTCTTTGAGTAGGAAGAAAGTGGCACTCTTTTTTGCCAGTTTCCTAGTTTTCATAGCTACCCTCGGGATCCTTTTTTATGAAGGGACGAAAAGCACCGTCGCCTTGACGCTCAACGGCAAGGAGAAAGTGGTGGAAACCCGGGCTGGCACCGTGGAAGATCTATTCAGGGAGTTGAACATCAAGGTCAACTCAAAGGACTATTTGTTTCCTCCCGTCGAGACCAAGGTGAAAAACAACCTTGAAATCGTCTGGAAGAAAGCGAAGCAGGTTGAACTTGTCAAAGATAACGAGAAAAAAACGGTATGGACTACAGCCAACACGGTTGGGGAGCTCCTTGACGAGCAAAAGATAACGTTGATACCACAAGATCATATTTCAGTGAAGCCTGAAGAGCGAATCAGCGACAAAATGAGTATCGAAATCAGGAAAGCTCTTTATTTAAGCTTAATCGATGGCAACAAGAAAGAACAAAAAGTGTGGTCCACTTCGACTACGGTCGCTGACTTTTTAAAACAGCAAGGCATTATACTAACTAAACTTGATCGGGTTGACCCTCCTTTACAGGAAAAGATCAAACAAAATGCCGTGATAAAGGTCATTCGAGTAGAAAAAGTCACCGATGTAGTGGAAGAACCAATTAAGTTTGCCGTAGTTACAAAGAAGGATTCCAAACTGGCAAAGGGTGAAAAGAAGGTTGTCACCGAAGGGAAAGAAGGGCTTCGCTCTAAGAAGTTCGAAGTAGTCAGGGAAAATGGCAAAGAAGTAACCAGAAAGCTAATCAGTGAAAAAACAGTCCGCGCCAAACAGGACAAAGTTGTTGCTGTGGGTACGAAGGTCCTTGTGGCCCAAGTTTCACGGGGCGCCGCTCCTGCTGGGGGCAAAGAACTTTATGTATCTTCGACTGCCTACACGGCCGGCTGCAATGGCTGTTCCGGTACGACTGCAACAGGAATCAATCTTCGTGCCAATCCACATGTAAAAGTAATTGCCGTTGATCCAAGGGTAATCCCGCTTGGTACAAAAGTGTATGTTGAAGGGTATGGGTATGCCGTCGCCGCCGATAAAGGATCCGCGATCAAGGGATATAAAATCGATGTCTTTTTCCCAAATTTGTCTGACGCATATCGATGGGGAACAAGGAAAGTGAAGATTAAGATTTTGAATTAGTATACATAAATGCAGGGGGCAAACCTCTGCATTTTGTTTTTGTGCCCGATATTCCTTATACTAAGGACGTAAATTCCTTACTGCTTATATAGACGTATAAGGTTACAGTTTGGTTTCAGTTTTTTTGCAAATAGATTAAGTTTTATTTCCATATACGATGGAGGACGCAATGAAAATTAAAGAAATCATTGTGGTAGAAGGCAAAGACGATACCACAGCGATAAAAAGGGCTGTTGAGGCGGATACGATCGAGACAAACGGTTCCGCTTTAAATGAGGAAACAATTGAAAAAATAAAGCTTGCGAATGAAAAACGGGGCGTCATTATTTTTACTGACCCCGATTTTCCAGGCGAGAAAATCCGTCAAGAAATAGCACAAAAGGTACCGGGCTGCAAGCATGCGTTTTTGCCAAAAGAAGAGGCGAGAGAACGGCGTGGCCGAGGGATTGGGGTTGAGCATGCGGAGCCTGAAGCGATCCGGAATGCGTTAAAGGACGCTCAGCTGACAAATGAGGAAGCAGCCGAAGAAATCACCCAGGAAGATTTGATGGACGCCGGGCTGATTGGCGGTCCGGGGGCCAGCGAGAAACGGACAAGGCTTGGCAAAATCCTGAAAATTGGGTATACCAATGGAAAACAGCTTCATAAACGGCTAAAAATGTTCCAAATCAGCGGAAGCCAATTTGCGGAAGCTTTGAAAGCCATCCAGCGGGAGGATGAAAATGGATAAAGATATAGCAACCCCATTAAGGACAAGGGCGATACTTGAGAAATACGGATTTTCGTTCAAGAAAAGCCTAGGGCAAAACTTTTTAATCGATACGAATATATTACGCAAAATTGTCGATGCGGCAGGCATAAATGGCGAAACGGGAGCAATTGAAATTGGCCCCGGCATTGGCGCTTTGACAGAGCAGCTGGCAAAGACGAGCAAAAAGACCGTGGCCTTTGAAATCGATCAGCGGCTCCTGCCCATTCTAGAAGATACACTTTCCCCGTACTCGAATGTAAAGGTCATACACAGCGACTTTTTGAAGGCTGATGCGGCGGCCGTTATTAGGGAGGAATTCGACCCTGGGATGGACCTTGTTGTCGCCGCAAATTTGCCTTATTACGTGACAACACCAATCATAATGAAAATTCTTGAGGAAAAGCTTCCCGTCCGGGCAATTGTCGTAATGCTCCAAAAAGAGGTCGCTGATAGGGTTTCGGCCAGGCCGGGATCGAAGGACTATGGTTCGCTATCCATTGCGGTCCAGTATTATACAGAGGCTGAAACCGTGATGGTTGTCCCGAAAACGGTTTTTGTCCCACAGCCAAATGTTGATTCCGCGGTAATACGCCTCAACGTGAGGACCAAGCCGGCTGTATCGGTTTCCAATGAACAGTTTTTCTTTACAGTTACAAGGGCTGCATTCGCCCAGCGGCGTAAAACAATCCTGAACAACCTTACGAGCCAGCTTGAGGGGGGAAAGGAACGGAAAGAGGGCATCATCGCCGCGCTTGAGAAAGCGGGCATTGAGCCGTCCAGGAGAGGGGAAACCCTGTCCCTTGAAGAGTTCGCACGCTTAAGCGAAGCCCTTCTTTCGGCTTTCAGTTGATTTTTCCCGCCGAGGCTCCCTGCCTCCGTAGTCACCTGTTGTTTTGCATCCGCATAGCTTATGGAAGAAACCTATTGGGGTGAATTCTGTGGCTATAAAGAAAATGGATATTGTGGGGAGGCGCTCGTATAACTGTGACATCCTATTCCGGGTAATCGATATCGTGGAGAAGGATGGCCGACAGGTTGCTTATCTTTATGGGGAATATATTCGGCTAGCGGCAGATGCCCCCATTAAGGATTTAGTAATCATGAGCCTTGCCGAGATGCAAAAGCTGTCAAATGAATACCGCTCCAGGGAGGAACAGTCCCTTGAACTTTTCCGCCAGGACGTAACCTTGCTGAAGCAACGGCAGGAATACCAAGTGACCGGGGGGTATGCCAAGCCGGCCAATTATTTTCAAATTCCCGGTAAGGTACTGCATCTCGACGGGGATCAAACGTATTTGAAAAAATGCCTTGCCCTTTATGAAAAAATCGGTATTCCCGTATATGGAATCCATTGCAGTGAAAAGGAGATGCCAGAGCGCATTGGGGGGTTCCTTGATTATTACCGGCCGGATATCTTAGTGGTTACCGGGCATGATGCTTATTCGAAAGCGAAAGGGAAAATGAGCGACCTCAATGCATACCGCCATTCAAAACAATTTGTCGAGACTGTAAAGGAGGCGAGGAGGAAGGTTCCTAGCCTCGACCAGCTCGTCATTTTTGCAGGGGCGTGCCAGTCACATTTTGAATCGCTCATAACCGCCGGGGCCAATTTTGCCAGCTCTCCTTCAAGGATTAATATTCATGCGCTAGACCCTGTTTATATCGTCGCTAAAATAAGCTTTACGCCGTTCATGGAGCGCATCCATGTTTGGGATGTTTTACGGAACACGCTTACGGGAGAGAAAGGGCTTGGAGGGATTGAAACAAAGGGTGTTTTAAGGACCGGAATGCCCTACCGCCCGGAATACGCGCAAGAAGGGGAATAAGCCTTAGGAGGAGGCTTATTTTTCTTTTTATAGACATTGTAAATTCTTACATAAAGAGTTTGGAAATCAACCACAAGGTTTCTTTAGAACACAAATGAATCTATCTAGCTGGAAAATTTGCCATTACATAAAAAGCTGTGGATAGGTAAAACTAACGATTGTTGAAATTTAAAGAAAAAAGAAGAACAAAAAATATTGACAATCTTTTTCGGGGACTGATATAATTTATGTTTTTTCTTTGACAATTTTATGTCAGTGTGTTATACTTTACACAGTGAGGTGGACCGAAATGCCAAAAACACTTGCCGACATTAAAAAGGCTCTAGATTCAAATTTGGGTAAAAGACTGCTGCTTAAAGCAAACGGAGGCCGCAGGAAGACGATTGAACGGTCAGGCGTCCTGGCGGAGACTTACCCATCAGTATTTGTTATTGAACTGGATCAGGAAGAAAATGCATTTGAACGGGTTTCATACAGCTACGCGGACGTACTGACAGAAACCGTCGAAATCACCTTCTATGAAGAATCAGCAGGACAGGCAGCACTAAGCTAGATATAATTTTTGCAGGACAGCGGCGATTTGAGCCGCTGTTTTTGCGTTGGGGCGCTAAACGGGCGCTTCCGCTTTTCTTGTCTAGCTCCTGCGCCCAGCGCCTAGTGTACTTCGGCCCCCTCGCTACGATAAGTCAACATCGATTCGCATTCGCTCATCGTGTTTCCTTTATCCCACCGTTAAGGGACAGTAAGCCCTTAAGGGCAACTGTCCCTAAAGGTCCGATTCGTTCAACTAACCATCAGCGGAAAACCATCGCTGATGGAAGTTTCACTTTATCTCCATCGGGGTCCTCCAGTCCATACGGCGCTAAACGGGCGCTTCCGCTTTTCTGACAGGATAAGGTATTATGAAACGGCGGGATTGCCAGCATACTAAGAATGCCGCGCCTGCCGGAAGGGGTTTTTAAATATGGCGAGAAGACGTGGAGTGATGTCTGACCGTTTTAAAGAAGAACTGGCAAAGGACCTTGGTTTCTATGATGTCGTTGAAAGGGAAGGCTGGGGCGGAATAAGGGCGCGTGACGCGGGCAACATGGTCAAGCGTGCGATTGAGCTGGCCGAGCAACAGCTTCTCGAGAGCAGAACACGGTGAGCCGGCAGCGGCTTCACAAGCTGAGGAATCTCGTTGTGGCCGGAAGGCTCGCCTATAAAAAGCTGGGCCTCCTTGCATCTGGCCCTGACAGCCCTGGAAACCTGCTGAAAAAGGAAGAACATCTGGAAGAGCCGGGACAAATCTGGTATTCAAAAAACGGCTAGCGTGAAACCTGACCCGCGGGCCATTCGAATAAAATAACATTCGCAGCGCGGCAGGCCGGGATTCTCCCCGGCCTATTTGCATTTTTTCAGGTAAGCTTCAGAAACAAGGGTCTTATCCTTTTATTTTTGTGGTAAAATAGGACAAAAACAGGTGGAATAGTCCAGCATTTGCCTTAGGGATGCGAAAGCACCCCGGAAAAAGGGAAACGCGCCATTTCATCCGGGGAGTGGCCGGATTGGGTGCCAGCTGGAACATATAAAAGTAGGTGGACCTCAGTGAAGCTTTTAGTCAAAGCACCAGCAAAGATCAACCTGTCGCTTGATGTACTGCACAAACGGCCGGATGGCTATCATGAAGTAGAAATGATTATGACCACCATCGACCTTGCTGACCGTCTCGAACTATCGCGCTCGGACGATGGCCAAATACGGATTCTTTCCCAAAGCCGGTATGTGCCGGATGATGAACGGAATCTTGCCTATCAAGCAGCAAAGCTTTTAAAGGATCGTTTCCATGTCAAAGATGGAGTTACGATTGCGATTGAAAAGGTAATCCCTGTAGCGGCTGGGCTTGCCGGTGGGAGCAGCGATGCGGCAGCGGCCCTTAGAGGATTGAACAAATTATGGGGACTCGGCCTGTCCCTTGATGAATTGGCCGTTCTTGGCGCTGAAATTGGATCGGACGTTTCTTTTTGTGTTTACGGGGGAACAGCCCTTGCAACCGGCAGGGGGGAACTAATAGAGGAATTGCCTTCCCCTCCGACATGCTGGGTAATCCTTGCCAAGCCGTACGTCGGGGTTTCAACAGCCGATGTTTATAAAAAACTCGACGTTTCAGCAATTGTCCATCCCGATACCAAATCGATGATTCAGGCAATCAGGGATAAGGATTACGAGCGGGTTTGCGCGAATGTCGGAAATGCGCTTGAAGAAGTTACATTAAAGCAATACCCGGAAGTCGCGCAAATTAAGGACCAAATGAAACGGTTTGGGGCGGATGCTGTATTAATGAGCGGAAGCGGACCGACTGTTTTTGGCCTTGTTAGGCATGATTCCCGCCTGAACAGAATTTACAATGGGTTAAGGGGTTTTTGTGGGCAGGTTTTTGCGGTAAGAATACTTGGAGAGCGCCACCTTGAATAAATCCGTACATTTATGTTACATTAAATTAAAACATTCGGTATTTTGGAGGTTTCCATGAAATTTCGCCGCAGTGAACGCCTAATCGATATGACCCATTACTTGCTTGAACGGCCCCGCGAACTGGTACCGCTTACCTTTTTCGCTGAACGGTATTCCTCGGCCAAATCATCAATAAGCGAAGATTTGGCGATTATTAAAGAAACGCTGGAAAATAGGGGTGTAGGGACCCTGCAAACTGTCCCTGGAGCAGCCGGCGGGGTTAAATTCCTCGTAAAAATGAGCGATGAACATGCGAAGCTATTTATTGAAGAGCTTTGTGAATTGATTGCAAAGCCGGACCGCCTCTTGCCGGGGGGGTATTTGTATTTGGCGGATATCCTTGGGAATCCGTCTATTGTTGAAACAGCAGGGAAAATCATCGCATCAGCCTATGCCTCAGCGAAAATTGATGTTGTAATGACAGTGGCTACGAAAGGCATTCCGCTAGCATATGCAGTCGCAACCCAGTTGAACGTTCCGTTGGTAATCGTCCGGCGCGACAGCAAAGTTACGGAAGGGCCGACAGTCAGTATCAACTATGTATCCGGATCGGCAAAACGGATCCAATCGATGCTCCTTTCCAAGCGCAGCCTAGCGGAAGGATCGCGTGTTCTGATTGTCGATGACTTTATGAAAGCCGGCGGGACAGTTGTCGGGATGGTCAGCCTCCTAGAGGAGTTCAATGCATCGGTTGCTGGCATTGCGGTGCTTGTTGAATCGGAGAAAATCGAGGAAAGGCTCGTTGATGAATATATTTCGCTTGTCCAACTTGCTGATGTGGACGTAAAAGAAAGAAGGATCAAAGTAAAGGAAGGCAACTATTTTAAACGAAATGGAATAGAGGGATAAACATGAAAAGTGTCCAAACTTCAAACGCCCCTGCCGCTATCGGGCCGTATTCCCAGGGGATTATTGTTAATAACATGTTTTACAGCTCAGGGCAGATCGCCCTCACTCCAGAAGGAACAATGGCGGAAGGAGACGTTGTTGCCCAGGCAAGGCAGGTTTTCAGGAATTTAGAGGCAGTCTTGTCCGCTGCGGGAGCTTCCTTTGAAACAGTTGTAAAAACAACGGTATTTGTAAAAAACATGGATGATTTTTTGGCATTGAATGAAGTGTACGCAGAATATTTTCCGGTACATAAGCCTGCTAGGTCAACGGTAGAAGTATCGAGGCTTCCAAAGGATGCGCTTGTTGAAATTGAAGTTGTGGCACTCGTGAAATGAACAATTTTACGAAAAAATAGTCCAATTTATCCCATTTTTATCAATGGTTCACTAATTTGCCCTAATTTTTCAAAAAAATCTCAAAACAAAGAAGGAAAATAAAAACATCTGGCGAATATGAGTAATAGGATTTTATTTTTCAAGAGAAAAGGGTGTGAACAAATGGAAGTGACAGACGTAAGATTGCGGCGGGTAAACACAGAAGGGCGAATGAGAGCGATTGCATCCATAACGCTCGACAATGAATTTGTCGTCCACGACATCCGTGTGATCGATGGCAACAACGGCTTGTTTGTGGCAATGCCGAGCAAGCGGACTCCGGACGGGGAATTCCGGGACATTGCCCATCCGATCAATTCCGGAACCCGCGGGAAGATTCAGGAAGCAGTTCTGGCCGAGTACCACCGCCTTGGAGAATTGGAAGTAGAATTTGAAGAAGCCGGAGCTTCCTAAGAATACCGCAACGAGGGCCTACTTCGAAAGTCAGGCTCTTTTTTCGTTTTGCCTTATCCCCTATAGTCCCCGTGGATTCCACCCTTGTGTCAATATTATACATTCCTCCTGTATCCTTGAAATGGGCGCCCATTTACGTTAATATTTTAAATTGGATAAAGTGTAGCTGCCGGGCGGCTGCCTTGAAGATCGAAACACAATTCTATTCTATTCAAAAGGATATTGGAGGCATGGCCATGTCGAACCGTTTTGCTGTCATTCTGGCTGCAGGCCAAGGGACACGTATGAAATCGAAATTGTACAAAGTGCTTCACCCTGTTTGCGGAAAGCCAATGGTGGAGCATGTAGTTGACGAGATATCAAAGCTTTCCATTGAAGAAATTGTTACAATCGTAGGCCATGGTGCTGAACAGGTACAGGAAACACTTAAGGAAAAATGCAAATACGCGCTGCAAGACCAGCAGCTTGGCACGGCCCATGCTGTCATGCAGGCGGCATCTCTGCTCGAAGGCCGGGAAGGTACGACCCTTGTTGTATGCGGAGATACTCCTCTCATCCGGGCAGAGACAATGGAGGCGCTGCTCCGCCACCATACGGAACAATCCGCAAAGGCTACGGTCCTTACCGCCAATATGGAAAATCCGGCTGGTTACGGCCGTGTAGTCCGTAATCCGAGCGGGCATGTTGAAAAAATTGTTGAGCATAAGGACGCCAGTGAGGAAGAACGTGCGATAACAGAGATTAATACGGGAACCTACTGCTTTGACAACAAGGCCCTGTTTGCAGCACTTCAAAGCGTCTCCAATGAGAACGCGCAGGGGGAATATTACTTGCCGGATGTTATTGGAATCCTCAAGGGCCAGGGTGAAACGGTTACGGCATATCTTGCCGAAAATCCCGATGAAACGCTTGGCGTCAACGATCGGGTCGCCCTCTCGGAAGCTGAACGGCTTATGAGGGAGCGCATCAACGAACTTCATATGAGGAACGGAGTCACGCTAATTGATCCTGCCAATACTTACATTGGCGTTGACATTGAAATCGGCAGGGATACGGTTATTTACCCTGGGACCATCCTTAGCGGAAAAACGGTCATCGGTGAAGAATGCGTAATTGGGCCGAATTCTGAAATAGATTCATGTGAAATTGGGAACAAATCTGTTATCCGCCAATCGGCAGCTTTTAAGAGTTCAATTGGATCCAATGTCAATATCGGGCCATTTGCCCATATACGCCCAGATTCAGCTCTTGGCAACGACGTGAAAATCGGCAATTTTGTAGAAATAAAGAAAGCAGTGATCGGCGATTCCAGCAAGGCATCCCACTTGAGCTATATTGGAGATGCCGAGGTTGGAAGGGACGTCAATATCGGCTGCGGCTCCATTACCGTCAACTATGATGGCAAAAACAAGTTTTTGACAAAAATAGAAGATGGGGTATTTATCGGCTGCAATTCGAACCTGGTTGCCCCGGTGACGATTGGAAAAGGCGCCTATGTCGCTGCGGGCTCCACCATTACTGAAAATGTGCCTCCTGAAGCATTGTCACTTGCAAGGGCGCGGCAGGTAAACAAAGAAAACTACGTTCAAAAACTTAACATAAGGAAATAACCAATTGGAGGCCATTATGTCAAATCAATACCTAGATCCGAATTTAAAGGTGTTCAGCCTGAACTCTAACTTCCCACTAGCCGATGAAATTGCCAAAGTAATCGGTGTCGAGTTGGGAAAATGCTCCGTTACCCGCTTCAGTGATGGGGAAATTCAGATTAATATTGAAGAGAGCATCCGCGGCTGCGATGTTTATGTCATCCAATCAACGAGCGCTCCAGTCAATGAAAATATTATGGAATTGCTTATCATGATCGATGCGTTGAAACGGGCGTCGGCAAAGACGATAAATATTGTAATGCCTTACTATGGCTATGCGCGCCAGGACAGAAAAGCGCGCGCACGTGAGCCGATTACTGCAAAACTGGTTGCAAACCTGCTTGAAACAGCAGGGGCAACCCGCGTTATTACGTTTGATTTGCATGCGCCTCAAATCCAAGGCTTCTTTGATATCCCGATTGACCATCTGATGGGTGTGCCTATCCTGTCGGAACACTTTAAGACCAGGGATCTAAACGGGGATATTGTTATTGTCTCCCCTGACCACGGAGGCGTGACACGCGCGCGGAAGATGGCTGAGCGCCTGAAAGCGCCAATCGCAATCATTGATAAGCGCCGTCCGCGCCCGAACGTAGCCGAAGTAATGAATATCGTCGGACATATTGAAGGCAAGGTAGCAATCCTGATTGATGATATAATTGATACTGCGGGCACAATCACGCTAGCTGCGAATGCGCTTGCGGAAAACGGTGCTAAAGCGGTGTATGCGTGCTGCACGCATCCGGTCTTGTCCGGGCCAGCCATTGAACGCATCCAGAACTCGAATATTAAAGAGCTTGTTGTAACAAATACGATTGAGTTGAAGGATGAAAAGAAAATAGATAAGATTACGACGCTTTCAGTTGCTCCTCTTATTGGCGAAGCCATTATAAGAGTACATGAAGAACAATCCGTAAGTACATTGTTTGATTAAAATCTGTTTGTGAGGGCCTTCCGTACAGGCATGGCCTTTTCCTCACGTTGTAGCAGGTTCCGCCTCTTAGTTAAGTCTAATGCGTTTAAACCTACCTCTTTTAGGGCACTTTTTATTAGAGGAACCATAGAAGAAATAGGAAGGGGATAAATTCATGAGTACAGTTTTGCAGGCAACAAACCGCAGCGGAGAGAAAAAGATTTCTGTTAGGAAGTTACGGAGGGAGGGCAATATTCCGGCTGTCGTTTACGGGTCTGATGTTGAAAGCACGCCTGTATATGTCAGTGCGGCGGATTTTGCCAAAACGATTAAGGAAGTCGGAAGGAACGGCGTCTTTTCCCTTGATGTAGACGGGAACAAGCAGGAGGTTGTCCTGACTGACTACCAAAAAGAAGTCATTAACAATGATATTATTCACGCAGACTTTCTTGCAGTGGATAAGTCGACGAAGATCAATGCCGAAGTAAACGTCACCCTTGTAGGGGACTCTCAGGGAGTAAGGGATGGCGGTGTTCTGCAACAGCCGTTATTCGCAGTTTCCATTACAAGCACTCCGGCAAATATTCCTCCTGCAATTGAAGTGGACATTACTTCGATGCAGGTGGGAGACGTGCTTACGATTGCCGATTTGAACACAGAAGGCAAATTCGAGATTAATCATGAGCCGGACGAGGTGATTGCATCCATCCTGCCTCCTAGGGTTGAGGAAGAAATTGATACTGGCGAGCAGCAGGACGGAGGAGTTCCTGAGAACGAAGAAGGAAGGGAAACAGCGCCTTCTGAAGAATAATAAACCAGACGTAGCCTTAGAAATAAGGTTACGTCTTTTATCATTTATTGAGCGGGGGAATCGGGATTGAAGTTGATTGTCGGTTTAGGAAATCCCGGCAGACAGTACGCGGACACAAGGCATAACATTGGCTTTGCAGTCGTTGAACGCCTGTCGGACAAGCTTGGCATCCCTCTGGACCAGCTGAAGCACAAAGGAATGTTTGGGATGGGCCATTACAAAGGCGAAAAGGTAATCCTTCTGATGCCCCTCACATATATGAACCTGTCAGGTGAATCCATCCGCGCGGCCATGGATTTTTATAAAATTGGCACGGAGGACATCCTCGTTATCTACGATGATCTTGATTTACCTGTTGGAAAAATCCGTCTCCGCCAAAAAGGAAGTCCTGGCGGGCATAATGGAATCAAATCAACAATCGCCCACCTTGGAACAGCTGACTTCAACAGGATCAGGATTGGGATTAGCAGGCCGCCAGCCGGCATGGCTGTACCTGATTATGTCCTCGGGCGGTTTAGGAAGGAAGAGGAACCGTTGATGGCGGAAGCCGTAGAGAAAAGCGCCGCCGCCTGTGAAGCATGGCTTGAAAAGCCTTTTTTACAGGTTATGAATGAATTTAACCAGTGAGCATGCAATACAATAAAGGGAATGAATAATCTTTTCCCCTGCCGTCCATACTATGGGTACGGCTTGCCTTAGGAGGGAATTGATTGTCTATCCATTATATTTGCCGCCATTGCGGCGTCGCGCTCGGTTCGATTGGGCATACATCTGCCGACTCTGTGATGCTCGGCCTTCATGCGCTTAATGGGCGGGAAAGGGCGGCGATGGTTTCATATCAGCAAAACGGTGATATAGAAATAAAGTCCATATGTGAAAATTGTCAGGAAACATTAGAAAAAAACCCTAGTCTACACCAATATGATTACTTGATTCATTAATCAGGCTTTGGATAAAGTTCCAAAGCGTTTTTCTGTTTCTATACGATGGGAGTAAAATGTATGAGTTTTGGAGAAAAAGGAAAAGCAGCCGGGAAAGGAGGGGTTGGGATGGAAGGACTAAAAACCCTGTTTCTTGAACAGGAAGACATACAATCTGTTATCAGCGGGGCGGAAGGCGGCTTAAAGGAGCAGCTTGTCGCTGGACTATCCGGCTCATCCCGGACGGTTTTAGCTGCGTCGATTTACAAGCAAACAGGCAGGCCGATCCTTTTGGTCACCCATAACCTCCTTCAGGCACAAAAGCTTTATGATGATATTTCCAGTCTTTTATCGGATCGGGAAGTTTACTTATTTCCTGCAAATGAATTGATCGCTGCCGAGATGAGCATTGCAAGCCCCGAGCTAAGGGCGCAAAGGATTGAGGTGCTGAATGACTGGAGCAGGGGTGGAAAAGGCATCCTGATTGCCCCTGTAGCGGGGATGAGGAAGATTCTTCCCCCGAAGAAAGTATGGCAAGAGTACCAGCTTCGGATTAGCAAAGATAAGGACCTGGATATAGACGAGGTACTTGAAGCATTTGTGAATATGGGCTATGTCCGGTCGGAGATGGTTTCAACCCCTGGCGAATTCAGCGTCAGGGGCGGAATTATAGATATATTTCCGCTTACGGAGACCAATCCGCTCCGGATCGAGTTATTTGATACGGAAGTGGAATCGATTCGGACCTTTTCCCTTGAAGACCAGCGTTCAAGGGACAAAGTCACGGAAGCGTTGATTGGCCCGGCTACAGAGTTGCCGTTTGGCGAAGGTGACTTTTTGCGGGTATCCCAGAAACTTGAGGAAGGGTTGGCTGAAAGCCTGAAGGCCATCAAAGATGATAAAGCGAAACTTCAGATGTCGCAGAATATTTCCTTTGAATTGGAACAGTTGAAGAATGGCCAGCGCCCGGACCAACTATTCAAGTATGCCTCCATAGCATATGAACATCCAGCTAGTTTACTAGATTATCTTCCTGATAATGGCTTGGTCGTGATTGATGAAATCAGCAGGGTACAGGAAATGAATGACTCGCTCGACCGGGAAGAAGCCGAGTGGTATACATCGCTTTTAAGCGAAGGGAAAATCATTCAAGGTTTATCCTTATCTCACCATGTCCAGGAACTTTTCCAAAAACGGGCTTTCCCGGTCTTGTACTTATCGTTGTTCCTTCGCCATGTGGCCAATACGAGCCCGCAGAATATTATCAATATTTCATCAAGGCAGATGCAAAATTTTCATGGCCAAATGCATCTATTGAAATCGGAGATGGAACGCTGGAGGAAAGGCGGTTATACCGTCCTTTTCCTCGGTGTAGATTCGGAGCGTGTCGGGAAGCTACAAAGGGTGCTCGAGGACTATGGAATCGAAGCGGGAATGGCAAGCGGGGACGCAAGGCTTGTTCCAGGCAGCGTACTTATCATGCATGGAGGCCTTCAGGGTGGATTTGAGCTTCCCCTGCAGAAAATCGCGGTGATTACCGAGGAAGAGCTTTTTAGCAAGCGCCCGAAAAAATCCCGCCAGCGCCAAAAGCTATCCAATGCGGAGCGAATCAAAAGTTACTCGGAGTTGAAAGTCGGCGACTATGTTGTCCATGTCAATCACGGGATTGGGAAATACCTTGGCATTGAAACGCTCGTCATCAATGGGCTGCACAAGGATTACCTCCATATTCGCTACCAGGGGACAGACAAGCTTTATGTCCCTGTTGAACAGATTGATCTTGTCCAGAAGTATGTTGGATCGGAAGGAAAAGAACCAAAGATTTATAAGCTTGGTGGCAGCGACTGGAAGCGGGTGAAGAAAAAGGTTCAGTCATCCGTCCAGGATATTGCGGATGATTTGATTAAGCTGTATGCGGAGCGGGAGGCCGCTGTCGGTTATGCCTTCAGCCCCGACGGCGATATGCAGCGGGAATTCGATTCTTCCTTCCCCTACCAGGAAACGGAAGACCAGTTGCGCTCCATCCATGAAATCAAGCGGGATATGGAAAAGCCGCGGCCGATGGACCGGCTCCTTTGCGGGGATGTTGGCTATGGGAAGACGGAAGTTGCCATACGGGCCGCTTTCAAGGCTATAGCAGATGGAAAACAGGTCGCCTTCCTCGTTCCAACGACAATCCTTGCGCAGCAGCATTATGAAACTATCCGGGAAAGGTTCCAGGACTACCCAATCAATATTGGCCTTTTAAGCCGATTCCGTTCAAGAAAGCAACAAACGGAAACGATTAAAGGACTGAAAGCGGGAACCGTTGACATTGTTGTCGGCACACACAGGCTTT
Organism: Neobacillus oceani; assembly: GCF_046237595.1. Classification (NCBI taxonomy): domain Bacteria; kingdom Bacillati; phylum Bacillota; class Bacilli; order Caryophanales; family Bacillaceae; genus Neobacillus; species Neobacillus oceani. The sequence goes on from NZ_CP143543.1 coordinate 74,053, forward strand.
TGTCCAAAGACGTCGTTTACCGGGACATCGGCTTATTGATTATTGATGAAGAACAACGGTTTGGGGTCACACATAAAGAGAAAATCAAACAGTTAAAAACCAATGTGGATGTCTTAACGCTGACCGCAACGCCGATTCCAAGGACACTCCATATGTCGATGCTCGGCGTCCGTGACTTGTCGGTCATTGAAACTCCCCCGGAAAACCGTTTCCCAATCCAGACCTATGTGATGGAATACAATGGGATGCTTGTAAAGGAAGCGATTGAACGGGAACTTGCAAGGGATGGGCAGGTTTATTTCCTATATAACCGTGTTGAGGATATTGAACGGAAGGCGGAGGAGATTTCCGTGCTTGTCCCGGATGCCCGGGTTACTTATGCACACGGCCAAATGTCGGAAAATGAGCTCGAATCCGTTATGATCAGTTTTCTTGCGGGGGAATTCGATGTTCTTGTTAGCACGACCATTATCGAGACAGGAGTCGATATTCCGAACGTCAATACCTTGATTGTCCATGATGCGGACAGGATGGGGTTGTCACAGCTTTATCAGCTGAGGGGGCGTGTCGGCAGGTCAAACAGGATTGCCTATGCATATTTTACTTACCGGAAGGACAAGGTTCTTACTGAAGTGGCCGAAAAGCGGCTTCATGCGATTAAAGAGTTTACCGAACTAGGTTCGGGCTTTAAAATCGCGATGCGGGACCTGTCGATAAGGGGTGCAGGAAATCTGCTTGGCGCACAGCAGCACGGCTTTATAGATTCCGTTGGTTTCGATCTTTACTCCCAAATGCTGAAGGAAGCGATTGAAGAACGAAAAGGAAAGCGGAAAGAAGAAGTAAGGCCGACTGTCGAAATCGATCTTGAAATTGATGCATATATACCGGATTCCTATATTCGGGATGGGCACCAAAAGATCGAGATGTACAAACGGTTCAGGGGAATTGAAGGGATTGATGACCTGAACGAACTGGAGGAAGAATTGAAAGACCGTTTTGGGGAATATCCGGACGAGGTTTCCTACCTGTTCAATGTTGCCGAAATAAAAATCCACGCCCTAAAGGCGGGAGTCGAATCAATCAGACAGATAAAGGATACAATCACCGTCCTTTTGAATGAGGAAGGCAGCTCGGAAGTACCCGGAGATGCAATTGTTGAAGTTACCTATCCTTATGGCCGCAGGGCCGGGTTTGGAATGGATGGAAGCAAGTTTAAGATCACCTTGGATGTACGTGGGGAGGAAACATCGAGGTGGCTCCATGCCATTTATGAAATTACCAGGGGATTGGACGCCGCCCGGAATACAAAACGGAAGAAATAATGTCTCCATTATCGTTTTTTAATCGGTTTCAATGTTTTAGGATGAATAAACTTGGGTACTTCTACAATGTAGCCGGACATTTCAATTGGCATCTTTATCCTGTTTTGGAAGTTTTGTTATCACAAATAAAATCTATTCGCCTATGAATAGAACTTTCCATATGAAGGATACTAAGTTCAAACTTGGTGATGCTATCACCATAAAGGAAAAAGGAACACCAATTTCAATCATCAGATGAAAGTGAGGCAACATTGGATGAAAGCAACAGGTATAGTTCGTCGAATCGATGATTTGGGTCGTGTTGTTATCCCGAAGGAAATCCGCAGAACCCTCCGTATACGGGAAGGTGATCCATTGGAAATATTCGTCGACCGTGATGGAGAAGTAATCCTGAAAAAATACTCGCCAATCAGTGAGTTAAGCGATTTTGCAAGGGAATATGCAGAAGCGCTTTATGACAGCCTTGGAAACCCAGTTTTAATATGTGACCGGGATACCTATATCGCGGTGGCGGGAGGCTCCAAAAAGGATTTCCTGAACAAGAACATTGGAGAATTGGTTGAAAAGACTATGGAAGACCGCTCTTCGGTCCTCGTCACACAGCAAGGGACAATTGGGTTGGTCGATGGTATCGATGAATCGGTTTCTTCTTACACAATCGGGCCAATTATCGCAAACGGCGACCCAATCGGAGCAGTCATCATTTTTGCAAAAGAGGGCACCCTTGGGGAAGTGGAGAAAAAAGCGGTTGAAACCGCAGCAAGCTTTCTTGCAAGGCAAATGGAACAATAATGAAGGAGAAGGCTGTCCCAAAGCGGGTACAGCCTTCTTTTTTGGATAATGGAAAGTGAAATCCTGTTCCTCTATCCGCCGTATTTCTGCCCCTTGGGCCTTTCTAATGGGCTTATCGTCTGGAAATATGGCCATATGCTATAATAGTTGTCGAATTCGTTTATGAAGGAGACTGCAATGGAGCCGGTAAAACAGGCGCAAAATCTTTTTAAGGGAGCCTTCATCATGACGGCTGCCGTGTTGGTAACAAAACTGTTAAGTGCTGGTTACCGAATCCCATTCCAGAATATCGCCGGGGATGTCGGCTTTTATATTTATCAGCAAGTGTACCCGTTTTATGGAATTGCGATTGCCTTAGCTACGACCGGTTTTCCGGTCGTCCTTTCGAAGCTATATGCGGAGAGGAGAGAGCGGGGCGGCCAGCTTCTAGCGGCTTCGTATATCGTCCTGCAGCTTTTTGGTTTGATATGCTTTGGGGTGCTTTATGCTGGGGCGGGATTTATAGCGCGGTTGATGGGAGACCCAGGCCTCGTTGTATTGATTAAGGTTGTTTCTATTGTATTCTTACTGTTTCCGCCAATCTCCGTCCTGCGTGGCTATTTTCAGGGAAAAGGGGATATGGTCCCCACGGCTTCTTCGCAGATTGGTGAGCAAGTTGTCCGGGTAGCAACCATACTCATGGTTGCCGTCTTGTTTACCAGCCAAGGCCTTTCCTTGTACTATGTTGGGTCTGGGGCAATGCTTGGGTCCATTACAGGGGGAATTGTTTCCCTCGCGATCCTCGCGCTGTTTTTCCGGAACCGAAGGGAAGATTTGCTCAGCGTTTTTTCCCATTCGCTTCGGATGCCGCCCTTAAAGGAAATCAAACATGCAGCCAAAATGCTGGGGCTCCAGGGCCTCGCCATCTGCATCGCCAGCCTGTTAATGGTTTTTATTCAACTTGCAGATGCTTTGAACCTGTATTCTCTTCTTGTCGGCCAAGGCATTGCCCCAGAAGCCGCAAAGGAAATGAAAGGGATATTCGACCGCGGCCAGCCCCTCATCCAGCTTGGCCTCGCGGTGGCCTCTGCTATCTCATTATCGGTTGTGCCCCTAATTGCGAGCAATAGGCTTACGCGTGACAAAGCCTTCCTGGTCCATAACATCAGGCTTGCGATGCACGTAACTGCCATGATTGGGGCCGGTGCGGCCGCAGGGCTTTGGATGATTGCAAAGCCCGCCAATATCATGCTATTTGAAAATGCAAAAGGCACCGCAGTGCTTGCGGTATTGAGCAGTGCAATCGTCTTTAGCTCGGTCATCTCGACCGCTGCGGCCATTTTGCAGGGCCGCGGGGTCTTGTTTAAGCCAGCCGCAGCCATCCTTTTGGGCTTCCCGCTAAAGTACATCCTCAATCTTGCCCTCGTTCCACAATTTGGGACGCTGGGCGCGGCATGGGCAACAGCGATAACGTTATGTGGAATCGCCATTTGTGCCATCCTGTTCCTAAAGAGCAGTATGGACGTGGAGATTTTTCAGTGGGTATTTTTGAAAAAAACAGGCATTGCCCTTGCGGCGATGCTCATATTTTTAAAATTGTTCCTCGCGGGTACCGGTTTTTTATATGGAATCGGCAGCGAACGGGCGGCCGCGGCCATACAGGCGGTGGGGGCAAGTTTGTGCGGAGCCTTTATTTACGCCTTGGCCATCGTCAGGAGCGGCGTCTTTCGCACGGAAGACCTTGCGCTGTTTCCGTTCGGAAGCAAACTATTATTATTGCTGCCAAAAGATAGGAGCAGGATATGATGAAAAAAGAAATTGAAATCATTGGGTTAGGCTCGGCAGATTTGGATGCCATGCCCCTAGGGGTGTACAAAAAATTAAAACAGAAGGGAAGGGTCTTCCTTAGGACAAAGGAACATCCTGTCGTAGGTGAGCTTGAGAAGGAAGGATTCACCTATACCTCTTTTGATTCCATTTATGAAAAACATGATTCATTTGAAGCGGTATATGAAGAAATTCGCGATATCCTTCTTACACAGGCAGGCCTCGGGCCGATAGTATATGCGGTGCCGGGCCATCCGCTCGTAGCGGAACGCACAGTCCAGCTCCTGCTGGAAGCACAGGAGAAGCAAGAGGGGATTAGCATCAGGTTCGGAGGGGGACAAAGCTTTCTCGATGCGCTGTTCCTTAGTTTAAGAATCGACCCTGTGGAAGGCTTCCAGCTCCTTGATGCAACGGCCCTCAGTGCCGATCAGCTGCAGTTGCGGCAGCATATGTTCATCAGCCAGGTTTATGACCGGCTGATCGCCTCGGATGTCAAACTTACATTGATGGAGAGGCTGCCGGATGAATATGAAGTGTACATCGTAACAGCGGCTGGCAGTCCGGAAGAAAAGATAGAAAAGGTGCCTCTTTATGAACTGGACCATACAACAGAAATACATAATCTTGTTACCCTTTATGTTCCTCCGGTAACTCAAGAAGAGCTACATATGCGCGATTTTTCCGAATTAAGGAATATTATTTCTGTTTTGAGGGGTCCAAATGGCTGCCCGTGGGATAAGGAACAAACCCATGATTCCCTGAAAAAATACTTGCTTGAAGAAACATACGAAGTCATTGACGCGATCGACAGTGGAGATATCGACCATTTGATAGAAGAACTGGGTGATGTTCTTCTCCAGGTAATGCTCCATGCGCAAATTGGCGAGGATGATGGGTATTTTACAATCAATGATGTAATTGAATCGATTTCAGCTAAAATGATTAGAAGGCATCCGCATGTTTTCGGAACAAAAACGGCGGAAACAGCGGATGAGGTTATCGCTAACTGGCAGAAAATCAAGGAGCAGGAAAAAGGGGCTATAAGGAAAGAGTCTCTTCTGGAAGGCATACCGAAATCATTTCCTGCCCTTATGAAAGCATATGAATTGCAAAAAAAGGCGGCAAAGGCCGGGTTTGACTGGCAGGAAATCGGCCCCGCATTCGAGAAGGTTAAGGAAGAGTTACAAGAATTCGAGGCTGAATTAACAAGTGAAGCCGGGCTTACACTTGCTAAAAAGGAATTTGGCGACCTTTTATTCGCGTTTGTTAATGTCGCAAGGTTCCTGGGCATCCATCCGGAAGAAGCCCTTATTGAAACGAATGATAAATTTGTGCGCCGCTTTCGTTACATTGAAGAAATGGTAAAGAAAAGCGGCAAGGCGATCGAGGGCCATTCGCTTGAGGAGCTTGACCGGTATTGGGATGACGCCAAGAAAAACGGGTTATAGATTTGAAAAGAATAGGGGGAAAGAACAATGAGGCTTGATAAGTACCTGAAAGTTTCGAGGATCATTAAGAGAAGGACGCTTGCTAAGGAAGTATCCGACCAGGGAAGGATCCTTGTAAACGGTAACCAGGCGAAGGCAAGCACGACTGTCAAGGTAGGAGACGAGTTGACAATCCGTTTTGGCCAACGAATTGTAACCGCAAGGGTTGACCGGATTCAGGAAACCTCCCGCAAGGATGAAGCGGCTGAAATGTATACAATCCTGAAGGAAGAAAAGGCGCCATCAGGGGAATAAGGCTTGTTCTATTTGAAACCGAAAAAACATAGTATGTACAAAAATAGCATGTACAATGTGATTCGGGGGATGAACAATGAACCAATATTATGATCCAAACGCAACAAACAAAGGGGCGGCGCCTGATCATGATGTCATCATGAGGGGAAGGAAGCTCCTTGATATTACCGGCGTTAAACAGGTGGAAAGCTTCGACAACGAGGAGTTCCTCCTGGAAACGGTCATGGGGTTTTTGTCGATAAAAGGACAGAATCTGCAGATGAAGAACCTCGATGTCGATAAAGGCGTCGTATCCATTAAAGGAAAGGTGTTTGAGCTTGTGTACCTGGATGAGCAGCACGGAGACAAGGCTAAAGGCTTCTTTAGCAAACTATTCCGATGACTCTCACGGTACAGTTTTTAACAATGGCGGCGATGGTTTCGGCGGGGGCGGGATTTGGGGCGATGCTCGATACGTACCAGCGCTTTCTGAACCGCCCGAAGAGAAAAAACTGGATTACTTTTATAAACGATATCCTTTTTTGGGTTGTCCAGGCGCTGATCGTTTTTTACGTTCTTTTCCATGTAAATAAAGGAGAGGTAAGGTTTTATATTTTCATTGCGCTGTTTTGCGGTTTCGCCGCGTACCAAGCCTTGTTAAAAGGTGCCTATCTCTGGCTTCTTGACCGGGTGATCAATGCCGCCGTTGCGGTCGGGGGGATATTGGCAAAAATGGTACGGCTGCTTATTTTCAAGCCAGCCACCGGCCTTGTCCAGCTCGTGCTTGCTCTATTTCTGCTCCTCTTGAAAGCGGTCCTGTCCCTGCTGCGCCTCCTGTTAAGATCCGCCTATTTCCTCGTTCGGATATTGATTTTGTATCCATCGAAAAAAATATTGGCATTTTTGTGGAAAGTTTTGCCGAAAGGGATTAAAAAACCGGCGGAGAAGTTATATAATAGTGGGACAGGAATTCTTTTGAAAATACGTGATGTTTATAAACGGGTGTTCAAGTGGAACAAAAAAGATGAGTAAGGGGGAGAGCCTTTGGAAGCATCGAAGAAACGAAACGTAGCAAGGATTCGGAACAGCTATGCTGAATCTCAATATCATTCGGAAGAAGCGGCTTCCAGGAAACGCAAGGCATTGGTAAGAAGGCTCACTGCATTTGCCTTGCTGGCAGCCCTTTTGATTTATTTTACTGTAACCTCCATTTATTCGCGTGCCGAAGCCTTGGAAAAGAAAAAGGCGGAAAAGGAGAAGCTTGAGCAGAAGCTGGCAAGCCTTGAGCGGGAACGCGAAATCCTGAACGAGGAAATCATCAAGCTAAACGATGATGACTATATCGCAAAACTGGCAAGGAAGGAATACTTCCTTTCCGACAAGGGTGAAATTATTTTCACGATTCCGGAAGGCAATAAGAAGAAGGAAAAATGATGCAGTGCACTCTTGTTGACACTTATTTTAGTACTTAGGTATAATCTATAGTAAGACTGATTTTTTTTATTTTTTTAAGGAGGAAGTTTCTTTTTATGTCAATCGAAGTAGGCAGCAAGTTACAAGGAAAGGTAACAGGGATCACTAATTTCGGAGCGTTCGTCGAGCTGCCGGAAGGTTCAACAGGCTTAGTCCATATCAGTGAGGTCGCTGATAATTACGTAAAGGATATCAATGACCACTTGAAGGTTGGCGATATGGTAGAGGTAAAAGTCATCAATGTCGAAAAGGATGGGAAAATTGGCCTCTCCATAAAAAAAGCCAAGGACCGTCCTGAACCGCAAAGGTCTTACACACCTCGTCCCCGCCAGGGAAGGGCAAATGACCGGAACGCAAGGCCGGAGAATTTTGAATCAAAAATGGCCAAATTCCTGAAGGATAGCGAAGACCGATTATCCTCCCTGAAACGGAACACCGAATCAAAACGTGGTGGTAGAGGGGCCAGAAGAGGCTGACTTGTTGCTGCTTATCAACCGAATATTTATTATACCAGGCAGGCCCGATGGGGTTCTGCCTGTTTTGTTTTTTTAGGAATAGTGCGGAATCGCAGGCATCAAAACCGCCTTTCATGGAGAGCTGCCATTATGGGAAAAACAAAAACGGCTCTCCCGCATGGGGAAAGCCGATAAATGACATAGTAAAAAAAGTATAGCGGCGGAGGGGATCGAACCCCCGACCTTACGGGTATGAACCGTACGCTCTAGCCAGCTGAGCTACACCGCCATTTTTTGAAACACAAGTTATATAATACATAGTTTCAAAAAGACTGTCAATACATTTTTTAAGATACTCTTGTGGCCATCTTGGCAACTTTTGCACAACCGTGGCGGGCGGGGTGAAATGAGTCGAACAATTCCATTGTTGCCGTGCTTGATTTTGACAATCTTTGAATGCCTGTCCATTTATAATGAAGCACAATAATGAGACGACGGGGGAGTGTGTTTTTTTGGAAAGGGCAGAACAAACAGTGATGGACCAAGTAGCAGGATCGGGCATCCGCCCAAAATGGGGTTTTGCGGGAGCTTTCGGAAAACTGCGATCCACGGCGGAAAGGTTAGCTTTGAAAAAGGGATATCTCCTTGTCCTGGTCGGTTTTTTACTTGGCCGGGCATTGATTCTTGCGAAGTTGGCGCCGTTCGGCCTTCCCTTTTTCGCTGCGGTATTTTTTATTAAAAAGGAACGGGCCCCGCTGGCACTTTTCGGACTTGTTGCTGGCGCAGTAACCATTTCCCTTGGGCATGCGGCTTCCACTTTTGCCTTGGTGTTCCTTTTTCTAATAGTCTACAAATCCACCGGCAAATGGGTGGAAAATAGGGCCAGGGCTATCCCTTATTATATCGGTGCAGTGCTGTTTGCCGGAAAACTTGTTGAAAGGTTTATTCAAGCGGGAACCGTCTCTGTTTATGATTCAGCGATGGCCGGCATAGAAGGAATACTGGCCTTCATCCTCTCGTTGATTTTTATGCAAAGCGTTCCCTTGGTCACAGCCAGTAAACGAAAACAGCCTTTGAAAACAGAAGAAATTGTTTCTTTAATCATCCTCCTTGCATCCATTATGACCGGGACAATTGGATGGATAGTCTACGGCCTGTCGATTGAACATGTGATGTCAAGGTATTTGGTCCTCCTGTTTTCCCTAATGGCAGGCGCAGCGGTCGGTTCAACCGTCGGTGTTGTCACGGGCCTCATTTTCAGCCTTGCGAACGTTTCGAGCTTTTCCCATATGAGCCTTCTCGCGTTTTCGGGTGTGCTTGGCGGTTTGCTGAAAGAAGGGAAAAAGGCTGGTGTCTCGCTTGGGCTTCTCGTTGCGACCCTATTGATCGGAATGTATGGGGAAACGGGTGTAAGCCTTCAGATCACAATGATGGAAACCTCGGCCGCAATCCTGCTGTTCTTCCTGACCCCCACCTCATTAACCGCCAGAATCGCCAAATACATACCGGGGACTCCGGAGCATACGGCCGAGCAGCAAAAATATATGAGGAAAATGCGTGATGTGACGGCAAAAAGAGTTGCACAATTTTCAAATGTGTTTGAAGCGCTTTCGAAAAGCTTTTCACATAATGAAGACGACTTCGATGGAGAAGAAAAGGAACTTGATATCTTTTTAAGCAATGTTGCTGAAAAGTCCTGCCAGACGTGTTTTAAAAAAGAGCATTGCTGGACAAGGAACTTTACTACAACGTATGGCTATATGGAGGAAATTATGCTTCAAATGGACCAGTCGAAGGCAACAATACCTCCAAAACTCGCGCGGGAGTGGGAAAAGCTCTGCTCCAGGCCCAAGAAGGTAACGGAAGCGATTCATCAAGAACTAGCTGTATACCAGGCAAATCAAAAATTGAAAAAGCAGGTAAAAGAAAGCAGGAGGCTCGTCGCGGACCAATTGCTTGGCGTTTCTGAAGTGATGGGAGATTTCGCGAAGGAAATCCAGCGCGAGCGTGAAAACCTCCATAAACAGGAAGAACAAATAATGGAGGCGATCCAGGATTTCGGCCTGCAGATTGAACATGTGGAGATTTACAGCCTCGAACCCGGAAATGTCGATATTGATATGACAATCCCTTATTGCAATGGGCATGGGGAGTGCGAGAAGCTCATTGCCCCGATGCTGTCCGACATTCTTGGCGAAACGATCATCGTTAATTCAGAGGAATGCGGTGCCTACCCTCACAGTTCTTGCCAGGCTACATTCCGCTCCGCGAAAACATTCACTGTGGAAACAGGGGTCGCGTATGCCGCCAAAGGAGGCGGATTGGTTTCCGGGGACAGTTTTTCGACGATGGAGCTTGGAAGCGGGAAATACGCTGTTGCGATCAGCGATGGAATGGGGAATGGAGAACGCGCCCAGGACGAAAGCCGTGAAACACTGAAGCTCCTTCAACAAATCCTGCAATCTGGCATCGAGGAAAAGGTTGCCATCAAGTCTGTTAACTCGGTCCTTGCCTTAAGGACAACGGATGAAATATTTTCGACACTCGATCTGGCGGTCATTGATCTTCAAAATGCTTCGGCAAAATTCCTGAAAATCGGTTCCACGCCAAGCTTCATTAAACGTGGGAAAAAAGTGATAAAAATACAGGCAAACAATCTTCCGATGGGAATCGTCCAGGAATTCGATGTCGATGTTGTCAGCGAGCAGCTGAAGGCAGGCGATTTATTAATCATGATGAGCGATGGGGTGTTTGAAGGGCCAAAGCATGTTGGCAACTATGAAATGTGGATGAAACGGAAAATCCATGAACTTGAAACGAATGATCCGCAGGAAGTAGCCGATTTGGTAATGGAAGAGGTCATCCGCTCCAGGTCGAACAAAATTGAAGATGATATGACTGTCGCGGTCGCGAAAATAAAACACAATACTCCAAAATGGGCCTCCATCCCTGTACACGGAATCAAAAAAAAGCGGGCATAAAGGGGCTTGGTATAAATACCCTCCATTCAGTCGAAAATGGTACTATTTAACGAATGGAGGAGATAGGATGAAGACCGGGAAAATAAAGCAGCTTCTTGTGATTACGGACGGCTGTTCAAATCAGGGGGAAGACCCTGCCGCAATGGCGGCGCTTGCGAAAGAGCAGGGGATTACGGTCAATGTCATCGGAGTTATCGATAAGGATACAATTGATGGCCAAGGAATAAGGGAAATCGAAGGGATCGCCATGTCCGGAGGCGGGGTGAGCCAGATAGTCTATTCCGAACAGCTTTCACAAACAGTTCAAATGGTAACCAGGAAAGCCATGACCCAAACGCTGCAAGGGGTAGTAAACCGGGAATTGAGGCAAATTCTCGGAAGTTCGAAATCACTTGAAGATCTACCTCCGGAAAAAAGGGGGGAAGTCCTTGAGGTTGTTGATGAACTTGGGGAGTGTGTAGACCTTGAGGTCATTGTCCTTGTCGATGTAAGCGCGAGCATGAAGCATAAATTGCCGACAGTCAAGGAAGCACTGCTCGACCTCTCTATAAGCCTGAATGCACGTTCGGGAAAAAATCTATTTTCGGTTCTCGTATTTCCCGGGAAAAGAGGAGAAACGGACAGGATTCTGGAGTGGACACCGAGGCTCGAATCGATTAGTACCATCTTTCCGATGCTGGCAGCCGGAGGGATTACTCCGACGGGCCCGGCTATCCGCGAGGCAATCCATCTGTTCAATGAAAAAAGTGCGTTAAGGAGAATTTTATCGGAAAATGATGAATCCTTCCTCGAAGAATCCATGTAGGTTCAGGCCCGGGACTGCTATATCCGGGAAGTGGCATAGAAAAGAATATGTCATTTTGAAAGAATTGGGCAATGGGGCAAACGGCGTCGTGTATCTAGTGAAAAGCGGCAACAGGGAAGCCGCTTTAAAAATCAGCAGCGATAGTATGTCCATTACTTCAGAGGTTAATGTCCTAAAGTCTTTTATGAAGGCCCGGGGCCAAGCCCTTGGGCCATTATTGCTTGATGTCGATGATTGGATTGCTCCGCAAGGGATGTTCAGTTTTTATGTAATGGAATACATAAGAGGGCCAGGGCTTCAGCAATTCCTTTTTCAAAAAGGAAAAGAATGGATACACGTCCTTTTGCTTCAGTTATTGAATGATTTGCACCTGCTTCACCAAAATGGATGGGTGTTTGGCGACTTGAAGCCGGAAAACTTGATTGTTGCAGGTCCGCCCCCAAAAATTCGCTGCATCGACGTAGGCGGAACGACAATGATTGGAAGGGCCATAAAAGAATACACCGAGTTTTATGACCGGGGGTATTGGGGGCTTGGAACTAGGAAAGCGGAGCCGTCCTATGATTTGTTTGCTGTAGCGATGATTATGGTAGCAGCCGCTTACCAGGGGAGCTTCCGAAAAGCAGAGGGAGGAATTGGGCAGCTACTAGGGGCCATCCGAAATAAGGAAGAGCTTATTTTCTATGAGCCGATACTCGCAAATGCGCTCCGGGGGAAATACTCCTCAGCACAGGAAATGAGGGACGCTTTACTAGGATGCATAGCCCCGCCACGGCCTAAGAGCGCAGAAACTGCAAGTGCGCCGAAAGCGGCGGGAAGGCCGTTAAGCAGGCAAACCCCTTTGAAAAGCAAAAAACGCAGTCAGAAAAAAGAAACCTTTTTTGTTATTTCAGTCATGGCGCTTCTTTACTTTGTCTATATTGTTGTACAATTAACCTGACTGTCTTCTTCCCTTCTTCTATAATAAAAATTTGTAAAGAAATCAGGAGAAATGAAACTTTTAGTCGTTTCAATCGTATAAAACAAAGCTGCCGCCTTAGGCGGGAATAATTACTCACTTTAAGGAAGAATGAGCATGCTTGAGGATAAAACAGAGGAGATTTTGAAAAGGAAATCAATATCCCTAGAGGGATCCCGCGTTCTTGTGGGTGTTTCCGGTGGCCCCGACTCCATGGCTTTGCTCCACTATTTGTGGGAAAAAAAGAAGCCTTTGGGGATGGAACTTGCCGCGGCCCATGTGGACCATATGTTCCGGGGGGATGAATCGCTTGATGACGCTTTTTTTGTAAAAGGCTTTTGCGAAGAGCGCGGGATACCGTTCGCGATGGAGAGGGCCGATGTTCCCGAAATAATCAGGCAAACCGGAAAAAACCCACAGGAAGCAGCGCGGGAAGCCCGCTATCGTTTTTTTCAGGGCCAGATGAAGAAACATGGGTATACCTTCCTGGCACTGGCCCACCACGGAGATGACCAGATGGAAACAATCCTGATGAGGCTCACCCGCGGAAGCACTGGCAGGGGCCGGGCTGGCATCCCGTTTATGAGGCCTTTCGAAGGCGGGATAATCATTCGTCCGTTTCTCGGAGCCTCCCGGGAGGATATTATCGATTTTTGCCGGAGGAAAGGTATCGATTTCCGGATTGACCCAAGCAATGAAAAAGATGTCTATAGCAGGAACCGCTTCAGGAAGACAATCCTTCCTTTTTTAAAAAAAGAAAATCCTCTTGTACATGAACATTTTCAACGTTATAGCGAAGAGACGGAAAGCGATGAAGCGTTTTTGGAGGAATTAGCGGCGAGCCGGATGGTTACAGTAATAAAAAGCAGGGAAAGAGGGAAAGTAGTTCTAGATATACTGGCTTTTCTTGGTATGCCAATGCCTTTACAAAGAAGAGGGATTCAACTAATATTAAACTATCTTTATGCAGGAAGGCATGCGTCTTTGGCTGCCGTACATATTGATCAAGTCATTTCCTTGCTGAACCGTCCTCATCCATCCGGAAATCTTGATCTCCCCGGCGGGTTGACTGTCACCCGATCCTACTCCGAGTGTATTTTCCATTTTGGGCGTCATGAAAAGTTGGAATTCAGGATTGAAATGCACGGGCCTGGAAAAGTTGCACTGCCAAATGGAGATGTCATTTCCATTGAACGGGCCAGAAGTGTTGAACAAGGGGCCGGGCAAGGGTGCGCGTATTTGCCTGCATTAGACATATCATTCCCGCTTATTATCCGAACAAAGGAAAATGGTGACAGGATGACGCTGAAGGGAATGGAAGGCACCAGAAAACTGAAAGACATTTTTATTGATAACAAGGTACCGGTTTCCGACAGGAAAACGTGGCCTGTCATAACGGATAGCACTGGCCGGATCGTCTGGCTGCCTGGGCTCAAAAAATCCGCCCTTGATTCAGCCGGAAATCCGGAAGAAGGCTATCTGAAGCTTTTATATATCAAGGAACCAACATCTGGGGGGCACATGTGAATGAGAAATGATATTGAGAAAATCCTGGTCACCGAAGAAGAAATCCAAGAGAAAATCAAGGAACTCGGAGCCCGTCTGACAGAGGATTACCGGGATAAATTTCCACTGGCAATCGGTGTGTTAAAAGGGGCGATGCCTTTTATGGGTGATCTCCTGAAAAAAATGGATTGCTATCTTGAAATGGATTTTATGGACGTTTCCAGCTATGGAAATTCGACGGTCTCTTCCGGTGAAGTGAAAATTTTGAAGGACCTTGATACTTCCGTGGAAGGAAGGGATCTGTTGATTATTGAGGATATCATCGACAGCGGCCTGACACTTAGCTATCTTGTTGAATTATTCCGCTACAGGAAAGCAAATTCCATTAAAATTGTCACTTTACTTGACAAACCGACCGGGAGAAAGGTAGATATAAGCGCGGACTATGTTGGTTTCGAAGTTCCGGATGCCTTTGTTGTCGGCTATGGATTGGACTACATTGAAAGATACCGGAACCTTCCTTATATCGGGGTTTTGAAGCCGGAAGTGTACAACAAGGCTGAATAGGCAAAACTATAGTGAACCAGGCTCATTTCAAGCACTATTGTTGAAGCGGTATCTTCATTATGTTACTATTTTATATACTGTTTTCCACCGTGGGAGGAGGTAAGGGATGAATCGGATTTTCCGCAACACCATCTTTTATTTATTGATATTTTTAGTCATTATTGGCGTAGTCAGTTTCTTTAATGGAAACAATGAGCCAACAGATAATATATCGTATGACGAATTTATTTCGCATCTAGAAAAGAGAGAAATAAAATCGGTTACGCTGCAGCCTGAGCGGGGCGTATATGAAGTCCGCGGCCAGCTTGAAAATGCCGACAAGGACAAGTTTTTCCTGACATATGTCCCGAATAGCGAACGGATGCTGAGCCGGATTGATGAGGCGGTTCCAGATATGAAGATTGAGACAATGCCTGCAAAAGAAACAAGCGGCTGGGTCACCTTCTTTACATCCATCATTCCGTTTGTGATCATTTTCATCCTATTCTTCTTCCTGCTTAACCAGGCGCAGGGCGGCGGAAGCCGTGTCATGAACTTTGGAAAAAGCAAGGCAAGACTTTATAACGATGAAAAGAAAAAAGTCCGTTTCAAGGATGTCGCTGGAGCGGATGAAGAAAAGCAGGAACTCGTAGAAGTAGTTGAATTCTTGAAGGATCCACGCAAATTCTCTGAGCTTGGCGCGCGGATTCCAAAAGGTGTCCTGCTTGTCGGCCCTCCGGGAACTGGTAAAACGTTGCTTGCCCGGGCGGTAGCCGGGGAAGCAGGTGTACCGTTTTTCTCAATTAGCGGATCCGATTTCGTTGAAATGTTCGTTGGGGTGGGTGCATCCCGTGTACGTGATTTATTTGAAACCGCAAAAAAAAATGCCCCATGTATCATCTTTATCGATGAGATTGATGCGGTGGGACGCCAGCGTGGCGCAGGCCTTGGCGGCGGCCATGATGAACGTGAGCAAACCCTGAACCAGTTGCTTGTTGAAATGGATGGCTTTGGAGCCAATGAAGGAATTATTATCGTAGCCGCAACGAACCGCCCTGATATCCTCGATCCGGCGCTTCTCCGTCCGGGGCGTTTTGACCGCCAGATTACGGTTGACCGTCCGGATGTGAAGGGCAGGGAAGCGGTCCTTAAGGTCCATGCACGCAACAAGCCGCTTGCTGAGTCGGTCAATCTTAAAGCGATAGCGATGCGGACTCCGGGCTTTTCCGGCGCCGATCTGGAGAACCTATTGAATGAGGCGGCGCTTGTCGCAGCCCGCTCGAATAAAAAGAAAATCGAAATGACGGATATTGACGAAGCAACCGACCGCGTTATTGCGGGACCAGCCAAAAAAAGCCGTGTTATTTCCGAAAAGGAACGCAGGATTGTCGCTTTCCACGAAGCTGGCCATACAGTAATTGGCGTCATGCTCGATGAAGCTGAAATGGTCCACAAGGTAACGATTGTCCCACGCGGGCAGGCTGGCGGATATGCAGTCATGCTTCCAAAGGAAGACCGTTATTTCATGACAAAGCCGGAACTGCTTGATAAGATCACTGGCTTGCTTGGCGGCCGGGTTGCGGAAGAAATTGTGTTCGGGGAAGTTAGTACCGGGGCGCACAATGACTTCCAAAGGGCGACAGGAATCGCAAGGAAAATGGTTACCGAATTCGGTATGAGCGACAAGCTTGGACCGCTTCAGTTCGGCCAGCCTCAGGGCGGCCAGGTGTTCCTTGGACGCGACCTGCACAGTGAACAAAACTATTCCGACAAGATCGCTTATGAGATTGATACAGAGATCCAAAACTTCATTAAGCAGTCGTATGAACGTGCGAAGACAATTCTCACGGAAAACCGTGACAAGCTCGACCTGATTGCCAATACGCTGCTTGAAGTGGAAACACTCGATGCGGAAGACATCAAGCACCTGGTCGACCACGGAAGGCTTCCGGACGGAAAAGTTCCCGCAAACTCTACTCCCGCCGAAATCAAGAACACACTTGATGATGTGATTATCAACATCTCCGGCAAAAAGGAAGAGGAAAGCAATTCGGGGACTCCAAAAACAAATCTGCTCAAGCCTGAAGAAAATCAGGTTGAGGATAATAAATAAGTCATATTAAGGGCACCGCCTATCAGCGCGGTGCCCTTCTTAATTTACAAGGTTGAGCCAGCCGGGAATAATTTTATGCAGAATGTGGCTCTTTGCCTTTTCTTTCCCGAAACGGTTTGTGATATGATGTTTTCAGTAAACTTGCAACCTTGGGCGACGGGGGCAATCCCGGCAATATTGGGGGCTTTCGGTCCTGGTTACATTCCATGGAGTGGTGAGTCAATTGATTTTCGTATTTGATGTTGGAAATACAAATATCGTTTTAGGGGTATATAAAGGGGAGGAACTCCTCCACCATTGGCGGATTGAAACGAACCGAAACAGGTCTGAAGACGAATATGGAATGCTGATTAAATCCCTATTTGACCATTCCGGCTTATCTTTTGGCGATATTGAAGGAATTATTATTTCCTCCGTTGTTCCTCCGATTATGTTTTCGCTTGAAAGGATGTGTACGAAGTACTTTAAACTAAAACCATTGATTGTTGGCCCTGGCATGAAGACGGGCCTTGACATAAAATATGAAAATCCGAGGGAAGTAGGAGCCGACAGGATCGTGAATGCGGTCGCGGCGATCCACGAATACGGGAGTCCGCTAATTATCGTCGATTTCGGTACAGCAACGACCTATTGCTATGTAAACGAGCAGAAGCAATATATGGGGGGGGCGATTGCACCCGGGGTCGGCATTTCGACAGAAGCGCTTTATTCACGGGCGGCAAAACTCCCGCGGATTGAAATAGCCAGGCCGGAAGGAATCATCGGCAAAAACACGGTTGCAGCGATGCAAGCGGGTATAGTGTACGGGTACGTCGGACAGGTCGAAGGGATCGTCAAGCGGATGATTGCCAACAGCTCCAAAGTTCCGACCGTCATTGCAACGGGCGGCCTATCCAATCTCATTGCCGAGGAATCGAAAATCATTGACATTGTCGATCCGTTTTTGACTTTAAAAGGGCTTCACTTAATCTATAAGCGGAACATGGATACACTAAACAAGCATGATTCATAAAATCGTCTCGGGTCGGTAAGCGGGCGGCGGCGGGATTCTATCAGTGGGACTTGAAAGTTGGCAGAGGCTAACTCCACGAAAAAGGACAACGAGAAAGGAGCGGAAAGATGAGTGACTATCTAGTAAAAGTACTTGCCTATGACGGGCAAATCAGGGCATATGCCGTAAGAAGCACGGAAGCTGTGGCTGAAGCGCAACGGAGGCATTATACATGGCCCACAGCTTCGGCTGCACTTGGCCGGGCAATGACAGCCGGCTTAATGATGGGTGCCATGCTAAAGGGCGAAGACAAATTGACGATTAAAATAGAGGGTGGAGGCCCTATCGGGAATATATTGGTCGACAGCAATGCGAAAGGGTCTGTAAGAGGCTATGTAAGCAATCCGCAAACCCATTTCGACTTGAATGAACAAGGCAAGCTAGATGTCCGGCGGGCGGTAGGGACAGACGGCACTCTTACGGTTGTAAAGGACCTAGGGCTGAGGGACTTCTTCAGCGGGTCGGTCCCTCTCGTATCAGGGGAGCTGGGAGAGGATTTTACTTACTACTTTGCGTCTTCTGAACAGGTTCCATCCTCTGTTGGCGTTGGTGTCCTTGTGAACCCGGACAACAGCATTTTGGCGGCGGGCGGATTTATTTTTCAGCTCATGCCAGGAACCGGCGATGAAACAATTTCCCGGATTGAGGAAAGGCTTAAGACGATTACCCCTATTTCAAAAATGATCCAGCAAGGCCTTACGCCTGAAGAAATACTCGAGGAGTTGTTTGGAAAGGACGAGCTGGCGATCCTCGAAAAGATGCCAGTCCGTTTTGAATGCACGTGCTCAAAGGAACGATTCGCGGATGCAATTGTGTCCCTTGGCAAGTCGGAAATTACGGACATGATAGAAGAGGATGGGATGGCCGAAGCCCACTGCCATTTTTGCAATGAAAAATACCATTTTTCTAAAGAAGAGCTTGAGGCGCTAAATAAAGAAGCGAAGTAAGGCTTGTATCCGGGAGAGGGAAAATGAAAACAAGGGAATTGTGGTTGGTGATTGCCGCGCTGGTTGTCCTGAATGCGTTGACCATCTTTTACTTTCTGTCCAAATCGGAAACAGCTTCCGGTTTTCTTAAGGATGGGGAAACGGTCGCGACTGTAGGAAAGGACAGCATTTCGAGAGAAGAATGGCTGAACGAGATGGAAGCGCGTTACGGTAAAGATACACTCAGGGATCTGATTGACAGGAAAGTCATCAGCCAGATGGCCAAGAAATATAATATCACCGTGCCAAAGGCAGATGTGGAAAGAGAGCTAAGGATGTTCCAAACTGCATTTGGAGGCTCGTCTTCAATGAAGAGCGAGGATTTGGAGAAATGGAAAAAGCAAATCGAGCTTTCGCTATTGCTGGAGGAAATTTTAACAAAGGATGCGGTTGTATCCGAAGCCGAAATAAAAGGCTATTATGATAAAAACAAAAGCCTTTATAATGTACCGGCCGCTTACCACCTATCCCACATTGTGATGAAAACAAAGGAAGAGGCGGAACAGGCCATTAAGGAGCTAGAAGGCGGTTCCGGCTTCGAAACGCTGGCAAGGGAAAGGTCCGTGGATGAATTTACAGCCACGGAAGGTGGAGATATTGGCTTTATCCAGGAGGGTGATGAACGCTTCCCCCCTGAGTATATCGTAACCGCCCAAAAGCTTGAGGACGGCAAATGGAGCAAACCGATTAAAATCAACGAGGGTTATGCGATTATAAAGCTTCACGAGAAAATAGCGGAAAAAAAATACTCCTTCAAAGAAGTGAAAGATGAAATCCGCAGGCAAATTGCCCTTGCCCAGCTCGGAACCCCTCCGTCCGCGGCTGCCCTATGGGAGGAAGCGGGAGTGAAATGGTTTTTTGAAAAATAGAACGGACAGCCAGAACCCGATTCCCGTTTTTAAAAATATATTCTTCAAGATTGGGAAAGGCTTTGCATACATTGGCTATGCAAAGCTTTTTTTCGTTTTTTGGAAGTGGAGTTGGGGAAACTAAAATATTGACAGTTTCCAGGTAAATTGCTACATTCTATATAAAACCAATAAAAATACTCGGATTAAGGAGTGGGACGAATGGCACGTATCGCGAACTCGATTGCCGACCTCGTGGGCAATACCCCGATAGTCAAACTGAACCGGATTGTTGGGGAAGACAGCGCAGAAATATATTTGAAGCTGGAATACATGAATCCAGGAAGCAGTGTAAAGGACCGAATTGCCTTGGCAATGATTGAAGCCGCCGAAGAAAAAGGCGAATTAAGGGCTGGCGATACGATCATCGAACCAACGAGTGGAAATACAGGCATTGGCCTGGCAATGATTGCTGCCGCTAAAGGCTATAAGACTATTCTGGTAATGCCAGAAACAATGAGCATGGAGCGCCGCAACCTCCTCCGCGCCTATGGGGCGGAACTCGTCTTGACTCCAGGACCGGAAGGCATGGGCGGGGCAATCCGCAAGGCTGAAGAGCTGGCAAAGGAAAACGGTTATTTCATGCCACAACAATTCAAGAACGAGGCGAACCCCGAAGTGCACAGGAGAACAACCGGAAAAGAAATAGTCGAGCAAATGGGCAGCCAGCTGGATGGGTTTATTTCAGGGATTGGAACCGGCGGTACGGTTACGGGCGCCGGCGAGGTGCTTCGCGAGGCTTACCCTGGCATTAAAATCTATGCGGTAGAGCCGGCTGATTCACCTGTCCTATCGGGCGGAAAACCAGGCCCGCATAAAATCCAGGGAATTGGTGCGGGGTTTGTGCCGGATATTTTGGATACAAACATTTATGATGAAATTATTCAGGTTGAAAACGAGCAGGCGTTTGAGTATGCCCGCCGCGCGGCAAAGGAAGAAGGGATTCTAGGCGGAATTTCTTCCGGCGCAGCCATTTATGCGGCACTAAAGGTTGCTAAAGAACTTGGAAAAGGCAAAAAAGTCCTGGCGATCATTCCGAGCAATGGCGAGCGTTACCTGAGCACTCCTCTTTTCCAGTTTGAAGCATAAGACAATTTGTTTATAAGCATGGGCCCAATTTGCGGCTCATGCTTTTTTCATTGGCTTACTTCTTGTATGATGTAGAAGACATGGGAAAATGGGAGTGGATTACTTTGGGGAAAAACGTCCATATAAAAAAAATCAACTTGTCCGCGGATAAGTTTTTTCAGAAATATAAACAAATTTCCAAAGAAACCGGACATCACGTCCTGCTGGAAAGCGGCCGGGGCGGACGTTACAGCATTGCGGCCTTTCACCCTTACGCAATCGCGAGGTCCAATGGCTGGAACCGCCTTGAAATCATTGAAGAGGGAAAGCCTATGGCTGTGGTGGAAGGAAACCCGCTTCACGGGTTGAAAAATTACATGGCCGAAACCAAAATTAAAGGCGAGTCCCCGCTGCCACTTTCCACTGGGGGGGCCATTGGATACATAAGCTATGACTATGCAAGGTATGTTGAAACACTTCCGAATATGGCAAAGGATGAGCTTCTCGTACCTGACTTGTATTTCCTGCTTCATAACGAGTGGTTTGTCCTTGATTTGCATGAAAACACCTTGAGCATGTGCTTCCTTTATGACTGGGAAGACACTGAAGGCCTCAAGGAGCGTGTCCGGGAATGGGAGAGAAGGTGGAACCAAGCAGACGGTGTTTCAAGTAAACTGCCAGAAACCGTGCCCGTTCAGGAAAGGGAAGTTTCCATAGGAGAGACCGATTTTATGGCAGCGGTTGAAAGGGTGAGGGAATACATCGCGCAAGGAGATGTGTTTCAGGTAAACCTATCCGTCAGACAGACGAAGCCAATCGGCATTCCGGCGCTCCAGGTTTATGAAAAACTGCGGCAAGTCAATCCATCCCCGTATATGGGCTATTTCCATACTCCTGAATTCCAGCTCGTAAGCGGTTCTCCGGAACTTCTAGTCAAAAAACAAGGGGACGAAATCAGTACTCGGCCCATCGCGGGGACAAGGTCCCGAGGCCGGGACGAAGAAGAGGACCAGCTTCTTGTGAATGAATTGATCGGAAGCGAAAAAGAACGCGCGGAGCATGTGATGCTCGTTGACCTTGAACGAAATGACCTCGGCAGGGTCAGCGCTTATGGAACTGTAGAAGTCAATGAGTTCATGGTTATTGAAAAATATTCACATGTTATGCACCTTGTTTCGAATGTTCGGGGCCGAATTTCCAGTGATAAGGACAGCTTCGACTTAATTGATGCCGTATTCCCGGGAGGCACCATTACTGGAGCGCCAAAGGTAAGGACAATGGAGATTATTGAAGAACTTGAACCGTCGAGGCGGGGCCCGTATACGGGATCACTTGGATGGATTGGCTTTAATGGAGACTTGGAACTGAACATCATGATTCGAACGATGCTTGTAAAAGATGGACAAGCCCATGTCCAGGCAGGTGCCGGCATCGTCATTGATTCTAACCCGAAATACGAATATAAAGAGTCTTTGAAAAAAGCCAGGGCGCTTTGGAAGGCCAAAGAGCTTGCGGAAACAGGTGATAGCCAATGATTTATATGATTGATAACTATGATTCCTTTACATTCAATCTTGTTCAATATTTGGGCGAGCTGGGGGAAGAGCTGGTTGTAAAAAGGAATGATGAAGTTACATTGGAGGATATCGAACGGGCCAACCCGTCCATCCTGATGATTTCACCGGGCCCTTGCAGCCCGAATGAGGCCGGAATCAGCCTCGAGGCAATTTCCTATTTTGCCGGCAAGGTTCCCATCTTTGGGGTTTGCCTAGGGCATCAAGCGATTGCCCAGGTGTTTGGCGGAAACGTCGTCCGGGCGGAAAGGCTAATGCATGGAAAAACCTCGCCCATCCACCATGATGGGAAGACGATATTCAAAGGAATTCCCAGGCCATTTGAGGCAACCCGCTACCATTCCCTAATCGTTAAAAGGGAAACGTTTCCCGAATGCCTTGAGGTCTCAGGTTGGACGGAAGAAGGAGAAATCATGGCGCTCCGCCACAAAACGATGGCGATAGAAGGAGTCCAATTCCATCCTGAATCGATCATGACAGGCCCGGGGAAACAGCTGCTCGCCAATTTCGTCGCTGTACACTCCCGAAAAGCAGGTAACTAGACATGTATATTTGGCAGAACGGCAAGCTTGTTAATAAGGATGAGGCTGCAATCAGCCCCTTCGACCATGGCTTTCTTTATGGGGCGGGGCTTTTCGAAACCTTCAGGGTCTACGGGGGCCATTGCTTTTTGTTGGATGACCATTTAGAAAGGCTGAATGCGGGACTCGATCTACTTGAGATTGGAAAAAAGGTAACCCGCGAAGAAGCGGAGGGAGCTGTCAAATTGCTCCTGGAGGCAAATGGCTATATGGATGCCTATATCCGTTTTAATGTATCGGCCGGGACCGGGGAAATCGGCCTTCGTTCGGAACCCTATGATTCTCCGGAAGTGCTTGTTTTTTCCAAGCCGCTCCCTCCGGCTGCCCAGCTGCAGGAAAAGGGCGGAAAAATTTTGTCTCTCAACAGGAATACGCCCGAGGGGCTCAAACGGCTAAAATCCCATCATTATTTGAACAATCTACTCGCCTGGCGGGAAATACGCCACTCTCCCGGGGTTGAAGGAATATTCCTGACAAGGGAAGGCTATGTTGCCGAAGGGATTGTCTCAAATGTATTTTGGGCCAAACAAGGTATCCTCTATACTCCATCGGTAGACACGGGAATCCTAAATGGGATTACCCGTCAGTTTGTGATGGATTTGGCGAAAAAATCGGGCATAGAAGTCCGCCAAGGCCTTTACCTTCTTCAGGATCTTTATGAGGCGGACGAAGTATTTTTCACGAACTCAATCCAGGAAATCGTTGCCTGCCCGAGAATTGGAGATGCTAATTTCGAAGGTTTGAATGGGAAACTGGCTGGCTTTTTACACGGGAGGTATGCTGAAGGCCGGAGTTCGTTTTACAGTAGAAGTGAAATAAGATCGGAGGACTTTATATGAACAACAAAAGTGGAAAAATCATCTGTGGAAACCATGTCCTTGATTACGAAAAAAAGACAATTGTAATGGGAATATTGAATGTGACCCCGGATTCATTCTCTGACGGCGGAAAATTCAACGCTGCGGACCGCGCGGTTGCCCGTGCCCGTGAAATGATCAAACACGGGGCTGACATTATCGACATTGGAGGCGAATCAACCCGTCCTGGGCACGAACCTGTTTCCCTTGAAGAAGAACTAGACAGGGTCATCCCGATTATCGAACTCCTCTCAAAGGAAATTGATGTCCCGATTTCGGTAGATACGTACAAAGCGGAGGTTGCGAGGCAGTCACTAAAGGCAGGCGCCCATATCATTAATGATATTTGGGGAGCCAAGGCTGAGCCGGATATCGCGAAAGCAGCTGCCGAGTTCAATGCGCCAATCATTCTTATGCACAACCGTGACAACCGAGACTATGAATTTTTCACCCGTGATGTGTTTTGGGATCTATATGAAAGTATCCGAATTGCGAAAGAAGCTGGGGTAAAGGATTCACAGATTATTCTTGATCCGGGGATTGGTTTTGCCAAGGACTTCAAGGAAAACATTGAAATGATGCAGAACCTTGACACGCTTGTGGCATTGGGATATCCTGTCCTGCTTGGAACATCACGCAAAAGATTTATCGGTACGGTCCTTGATCTCCCGCCTGAAGACAGGATGGAAGGAACGGGGGCAACCGTTTGCTATGGAATCCAGAAGGGTTGCCAGATGATCCGCATCCATGATGTAAAAGAAATGGCAAGGATGGCAAAAATGATGGATGCTTTAATGGGGAAGGGGAATGCGGATGGATAAGATTTACGTAAATAAAATGGAATTTTACGGGTATCATGGCGTTTTTCCTGAAGAAACGAAATTGGGGCAGCGATTTATCGTAGATCTTTCGGTCGGCCTCGATTTAGCAACGGCCGGTAAGACGGATGACCTTGGAGCATCTGTTAACTATGCCGATCTGTACCAGGTCTCCAAGGAAGTTGTCGAAGGCAAGCCATATAAATTGATAGAAGCGGTTGCCGAAACAATCGCTTCAAGAATTCTTGACGAATTTTCGCTAGTTGAAGAAACTACCGTCAAGGTCATTAAGCCCGATCCTCCTATACGCGGACATTATGAGTCGGTTGCGGCCGAAATTACGAGGAGAAGATAATGTTTGATAATCAGGCGTTTCTTTCACTAGGTTCAAATATCGGCGATCGCCTGCAAAACCTCAAGGAAGCTGTCCGCCTGCTGGATAGCCACCCTTCCATAAAAGTGGTAAAATGCTCCTCCATTTATGAAACGGATCCGGTCGGCTATGAGGGCCAGGACCTATTTTTAAACATGGTGATTGAACTAACGACCGCATTGTCCCCTTCAGATTTGCTGGATGCATGCCTAAAGGCTGAGTTTTCTCTTGGGAGAAAAAGGGAAATCAGGTGGGGACCACGTACAATAGACCTTGACATTCTCCTTTACAACCAAGAAAATATTGAAACAGAGAAGCTTTTTATTCCCCATCCCCGGATGGCGGAACGTGCATTTGTGCTTGTGCCTCTGTATGAAGTTGCTGGAAATATTCATCTTCCAGGCAAAAGCGAACCTCTTGAAGCGTTAGTGGATCGTTTGCCTGATAAAAAAGGAGTACGGATATGGAAGCGGATAAATGGGGAAGGCGGATTCGGGCTTTCAGAAAGTTGAAAGGATATACCCAGGACAGTTTTTCGAAAGAGCTTGGAGTGTCGGTCTCCGTACTAGGTGAGATAGAGAGAGGCAACCGGATGCCGCCTCCTGATTTAATAAGGAGAGCCTCGCAAATTTTGCACATAAGCATAGAAGATTTGGCTCCGCCCGAGGAGTAAACATATTTTTAGAAAGGAAGGCCGGTAAAATGTTGAAAATTGGCGATATTGTCATGAAGAATCCAGTCGTTCTGGCGCCTATGGCCGGTGTTTGCAACTCGGCTTTCCGGCTTACCGTAAAGGAATTTGGCGCCGGCCTCGTGTGCGCTGAAATGGTCAGCGACAAGGGCATTCTTTTCAAGAACGAGAAGACAATGAACATGCTTTATATAGATGAGCGTGAAAAGCCGCTTAGCCTCCAGATATTCGGGGGTGAAAAGGAGACGCTGGTCGAGGCCGCGAGATTTGTTGACAAGAATACAAACGCGGACATTATTGATATCAATATGGGATGCCCTGTCCCGAAAATCACGAAATGTGATGCGGGGGCTAGATGGCTTCTTGATCCGGATAAAATTTATGAGATGGTTTCCGCTGTTGTCGATGCGGTAGAAAAGCCGGTTACAGTCAAGATGAGGATAGGCTGGGATGAAGAGCATATTTTTGCTGTCAAAAATGCCCGCGCTGTCGAACGCGCCGGCGGCAAGGCTGTCGCTGTGCATGGCCGTACCCGGGTCCAAATGTACGAAGGCAAAGCTAACTGGGATATCATCCGCGAGGTAAAACAGTCGGTTAATATCCCTGTCATAGGGAACGGAGATGTCGAGACCCCTCAGGATGCAAAGCGAATGCTGGAAGAAACAGGTGTCGATGGCGTTATGATCGGCCGAGCGGCTCTGGGGAACCCATGGATGATTTATCGGACCGTCAAGTATCTTGAGACTGGCGAACTAATGGGCGAACCGTCCGTTCGCGAAAAAATGGATGTTTGCATTCTTCACCTTGACCGTCTGATTGCCTTAAAGAATGAACATGTCGCTGTCCGAGAAATGCGCAAACACGCTGCCTGGTATTTAAAAGGAGTCAAGGGAAATGCAAAAGTCCGAAATGCGATTAACGAGTGCAATACAAGGGAAGACCTCGTTATGCTTCTAAATGGCCTCGCAGCTGAAGTCGAGGAAAAAGAAATCCAGGCAATCGTCGGTTAAACAGCTTTTACAAAGGCTTGGGAATGGAAAGCCGGCGAATGCTCCACTACCGGCCGGCAACTGAGGGCTGCCAGTGACAAATCTGGCAGTCTTTGTTGTATTTTTGATATTTTATTATGTCCCTTATAGGAAGTTTGTGTACAATGGTACTAATGTCTCTTTTTATGCAAAAATGTCTAAACTGCATAAAGGTACTTTAATGATTAAAATTAGCGCGGCACCATGCCGCACTGTATAAATGGGAGCTGATAACAAATGAGCCAAGAGGAATTAAACGACCAGCTGCTGGTCAGAAGGGAAAAAATGAACGAATTGCGCCAGAAGGGAATAGACCCATTCGGCAAAAAATTCGAACGTAATGCAAATGCTAAGTCGTTGATTGAACAGTACGGCGAGATGGAAAAGGAAGAGCTTGAAGCGAATGAAGTATCCGTTTCCCTGGCAGGACGTGTAATGACAAAACGCGGTAAGGGGAAAGCGGGATTCGCACATATAAAAGATCTCACAGGCCAAATCCAGATTTATGTCCGGAAGGATGAAGTCGGTGACGACCAATATGACTTGTTCAATTCAACCGACCTTGGGGACATCATTGGCGTTGAGGGCACCCTTTTCAAAACACAGGTAGGCGAACTATCCATAAAAGTAACGGAATACACCTTCCTGACTAAGGCCCTGCGTCCGCTGCCTGACAAGTTTCACGGCCTGAAGGATGTTGAACAGCGCTATCGCCAGCGTTACCTTGACCTCATTATGAGTGATGAGAGTAAAGCAACCTTTGTGATGCGAAGCCTAATCCTTCAATCAATGCGCCGCTACCTTGATGAAAAAGGCTATCTCGAGGTCGAAACTCCGATGATGCATTCAATTGCCGGGGGAGCATCTGCCCGCCCATTCATCACCCACCACAACGCGCTTGATATGGAATTGTTTATGCGGATAGCGATTGAACTTCATTTGAAGCGGCTAATTGTCGGCGGCCTGGAAAAGGTATATGAAATCGGCCGCGTTTTCCGGAATGAAGGAGTATCAACAAGGCATAATCCTGAATTTACAATGATTGAATTATATGAAGCCTATGCCGATTACAAGGACATCATGAAACTAACCGAAAACCTGGTTGCCCATGTCGCCCAGGATGTTTTAGGAACAACCGTTATCAAGTATGGCGATTACGAGGTTAATCTTGAACCGGAATGGAAGAGGCTTCATATGGTCGACGCCATTAAAGAATACACAGGGGCCGACTTCTGGAAAGAGATGAGTGTAGAAGAAGCAAGGGCGCTAGCGAAAGAACACGGCGTTGAAATTACCGAACATATGCAATACGGCCATATTGTTAATGAATTCTTTGAGCAAAAGGTTGAGGAAAAGCTTATTCAGCCTACATTCATTTATGGACATCCAGTGGAGATTTCCCCTCTTGCGAAAAAGAATGATGAAGATCCGCGTTTTACGGATCGGTTTGAATTGTTTATTGTTGCCCGCGAGCATGCGAACGCCTTTACTGAGTTGAATGACCCGATTGACCAAAGGGAGCGTTTTGAAGCACAGCTGAAAGAGCGCGAACAAGGGAATGATGAAGCGCATGAAATGGATGAGGATTTCATCGAAGCGCTTGAGTACGGAATGCCGCCGACAGGCGGACTTGGAATTGGGATTGACAGGCTTGTTATGCTGCTGACCAATTCACCATCCATTCGTGATGTTCTTCTATTCCCGCTTATGAGGCATAAATAAAGTCGATAACGCCAGTTTCCTTTCCCGGAAGCTGGCGTTTTACTATTTACAACAACTTTGGCTTTATATGAGTTCTTCATAAAGTGGCGAATGGAGTAAAATTGGCAAATTAATCTTATGTGAATTAAAACAAAAAAACTGTTGCAAGGTAACATTAAAGGTGATATATTAATGAGGTTGCTTTGAGGGCAGCAAGCCAACAAGAAAGAAATTAAAAAAACTTGTTGACTTCAGGTTGCTAACCTGATAGACTAATAAAGTCGCCTTTGAGAGACAAGGCAAAAATTGCTCTTTGAAAACTAAACAAACAAGCGTCAACAAACAATAATATAGTGATCTTCGGATCACTAGCCAACGTAACTTTATGAGCTAAACTCATACTCTTTTTTGGAGAGTTTGATCCTGGCTCAGGACGAACGCTGGCGGCGTGCCTAATACATGCAAGTCGAGCGGAAGTTTCAAAAGCTTGCTTTTGAAACTTTAGCGGCGGACGGGTGAGTAACACGTGGGCAACCTGCCTGTAAGACTGGGATAACTTCGGGAAACCGGAGCTAATACCGGATAATCCTTTCCAACACATGTTGGGAAGCTGAAAGACGGTTTCGGCTGTCACTTACAGATGGGCCCGCGGCGCATTAGCTAGTTGGTGGGGTAATGGCCCACCAAGGCGACGATGCGTAGCCGACCTGAGAGGGTGATCGGCCACACTGGGACTGAGACACGGCCCAGACTCCTACGGGAGGCAGCAGTAGGGAATCTTCCGCAATGGACGAAAGTCTGACGGAGCAACGCCGCGTGAGCGAAGAAGGCCTTCGGGTCGTAAAGCTCTGTTGTCAGGGAAGAACAAGTACCGGAGTAACTGCCGGTACCTTGACGGTACCTGACCAGAAAGCCACGGCTAACTACGTGCCAGCAGCCGCGGTAATACGTAGGTGGCAAGCGTTGTCCGGAATTATTGGGCGTAAAGCGCGCGCAGGCGGCCTCTTAAGTCTGATGTGAAAGCC
This sequence comes from Neobacillus oceani, assembly GCF_046237595.1. Lineage (NCBI taxonomy): Bacteria > Bacillati > Bacillota > Bacilli > Caryophanales > Bacillaceae > Neobacillus > Neobacillus oceani. The sequence continues at coordinate 103,192 of NZ_CP143543.1, forward strand.
CACGGCTCAACCGTGGAGGGTCATTGGAAACTGGGGGGCTTGAGTGCAGAAGAGGAGAGCGGAATTCCACGTGTAGCGGTGAAATGCGTAGAGATGTGGAGGAACACCAGTGGCGAAGGCGGCTCTCTGGTCTGTAACTGACGCTGAGGCGCGAAAGCGTGGGGAGCGAACAGGATTAGATACCCTGGTAGTCCACGCCGTAAACGATGAGTGCTAAGTGTTAGAGGGTTTCCGCCCTTTAGTGCTGCAGCAAACGCATTAAGCACTCCGCCTGGGGAGTACGGCCGCAAGGCTGAAACTCAAAGGAATTGACGGGGGCCCGCACAAGCGGTGGAGCATGTGGTTTAATTCGAAGCAACGCGAAGAACCTTACCAGGTCTTGACATCCTCTGACACTCCTGGAGACAGGACGTTCCCCTTCGGGGGACAGAGTGACAGGTGGTGCATGGTTGTCGTCAGCTCGTGTCGTGAGATGTTGGGTTAAGTCCCGCAACGAGCGCAACCCTTGATCTTAGTTGCCAGCATTCAGTTGGGCACTCTAAGGTGACTGCCGGTGACAAACCGGAGGAAGGTGGGGATGACGTCAAATCATCATGCCCCTTATGACCTGGGCTACACACGTGCTACAATGGATGGTACAAAGGGCAGCGAAGCCGCGAGGTGGAGCCAATCCCATAAAACCATTCTCAGTTCGGATTGCAGGCTGCAACTCGCCTGCATGAAGCCGGAATCGCTAGTAATCGCGGATCAGCATGCCGCGGTGAATACGTTCCCGGGCCTTGTACACACCGCCCGTCACACCACGGGAGTTTGTAACACCCGAAGTCGGTGGGGTAACCGTAAGGAGCCAGCCGCCTAAGGTGGGACAGATGACTGGGGTGAAGTCGTAACAAGGTAGCCGTATCGGAAGGTGCGGCTGGATCACCTCCTTTCTAAGGATATTGCCTTTGGGCAATCGGAATGCGGACCTCTTGGTCCGTAAGTTGACCGCTTGTTTGTTTAGTTTTGAGGGAGCAATCCTTCAAAGCTTTTTTTGACTCTGCCCTTTCGGGCAAAGTTTGTTCCTTGAAAACTGGATAATGTTAAGAAGAAGTAACCAAGAAGAACCGAGTGATCGCCATTTTAGTTTTCTCTCTGGTAAACAGAGTGGAATGACCTTTTAGGTTAAGTTAGAAAGGGCGCACGGTGGATGCCTTGGCACTAGGAGCCGATGAAGGACGGGACTAACACCGATATGCTCCGGGGAGCTGTAAGTGAGCTTTGATCCGGAGATTTCCGAATGGGGAAACCCGCCATCCGTAATGGGGTGGCATCTTTACCTGAATCCATAGGGTATTGAAGGCAGACCCGGGGAACTGAAACATCTAAGTACCCGGAGGAAGAGAAAGCAAACGCGATTCCCCAAGTAGCGGCGAGCGAAACGGGACATAGCCCAAACCGGAAGGCTTGCCTTCCGGGGTTGTAGGACACTCTACATGGAGTTACAAAGGAACGGGGTAGGCGAAGAGGCCTGGAAAGGCCTGCCGGAGAAGGTAAAAGCCCTGTAGCTGAAACTTCGTTCCCTCCTGAGTGGATCCTGAGTACGGCCGGACACGTGAAATCCGGTCGGAATCCGGGAGGACCATCTCCCAAGGCTAAATACTCCCTAGTGACCGATAGTGAACCAGTACCGTGAGGGAAAGGTGAAAAGCACCCCGGAAGGGGAGTGAAAGAGATCCTGAAACCGTGTGCCTACAAGTAGTCAGAGCCCGTTCATGGGTGATGGCGTGCCTTTTGTAGAATGAACCGGCGAGTTACGGTCCCATGCAAGGTTAAGCCGAAGAGGCGGAGCCGCAGCGAAAGCGAGTCTGAATAGGGCGAATGAGTATGTGGCCGTAGACCCGAAACCAGGTGATCTACCCATGTCCAGGTTGAAGTCCAGGTAACACTGGATGGAGGACCGAACCCACGTACGTTGAAAAGTGCGGGGATGAGGTGTGGGTAGCGGTGAAATTCCAATCGAACCTGGAGATAGCTGGTTCTCTCCGAAATAGCTTTAGGGCTAGCCTCACGTAGTGAGAGTCTTGGAGGTAGAGCACTGTTTGGACTAGGGGCCCCCATCGGGTTACCGAATTCAGACAAACTCCGAATGCCAAAGACTTATCCGTGGGAGTCAGACTGCGAGTGATAAGATCCGTAGTCAAGAGGGAAACAGCCCAGACCACCAGCTAAGGTCCCAAAGTATACGTTAAGTGGAAAAGGATGTGGAGTTGCTTAGACAACCAGGATGTTGGCTTAGAAGCAGCCACCATTTAAAGAGTGCGTAATAGCTCACTGGTCGAGTGACTCTGCGCCGAAAATGTACCGGGGCTAAACGTATCACCGAAGCTGTGGATTGACATCTTCGATGTCAGTGGTAGGAGAGCGTTCCAAGGGCGTTGAAGCAGGACCGGAAGGACCTGTGGAGCGCTTGGAAGTGAGAATGCCGGTATGAGTAGCGAAAGATGGGTGAGAATCCCATCCACCGAATGCCTAAGGTTTCCTGAGGAAGGCTCGTCCGCTCAGGGTTAGTCGGGACCTAAGCCGAGGCCGAAAGGCGTAGGCGATGGACAACAGGTTGATATTCCTGTACCACCTCTTCATCGTTTGAGCAATGGGGGGACGCAGGAGGATAGGGTAAGCGCACTGTCGGATATGTGCGTCTAAGCAGTTAGGCTGGAAAGCAGGCAAATCCGCTTTCCGTGACGGCTGAGCTGTGACAGCGAGGGAAATTTAGTACCGAAGTTCCTGATTCCACACTGCCAAGAAAAGCCTCTAGCGAGATGGAAGGTGCCCGTACCGCAAACCGACACAGGTAGGCGAGGAGAGAATCCTAAGGTGAGCGAGAGAACTCTCGTTAAGGAACTCGGCAAAATGACCCCGTAACTTCGGGAGAAGGGGTGCTCTTTAGGGTTCATAGCCCTGAAGAGCCGCAGTGAATAGGCCCAGGCGACTGTTTAGCAAAAACACAGGTCTCTGCGAAGCCGCAAGGCGAAGTATAGGGGCTGACGCCTGCCCGGTGCTGGAAGGTTAAGAGGAGGGGTTAGCGCAAGCGAAGCTCTGAATCGAAGCCCCAGTAAACGGCGGCCGTAACTATAACGGTCCTAAGGTAGCGAAATTCCTTGTCGGGTAAGTTCCGACCCGCACGAAAGGCGTAACGATCTGGGCACTGTCTCAACGAGAGACTCGGTGAAATTATAGTACCTGTGAAGATGCAGGTTACCCGCGACAGGACGGAAAGACCCCGTGGAGCTTTACTGCAGCCTGATATTGAATTTTGGTACAGCTTGTACAGGATAGGTAGGAGCCTGTGAAGCCGGAGCGCCAGCTTCGGTGGAGGCGTCGGTGGGATACTACCCTGGCTGTATTGAAATTCTAACCCGCACCCATGATCTGGGTGGGAGACAGTGTCAGGCGGGCAGTTTGACTGGGGCGGTCGCCTCCCAAAATGTAACGGAGGCGCCCAAAGGTTCCCTCAGAATGGTTGGAAATCATTCGCAGAGTGTAAAGGCACAAGGGAGCTTGACTGCGAGACCTACAAGTCGAGCAGGGACGAAAGTCGGGCTTAGTGATCCGGTGGTTCCGCATGGAAGGGCCATCGCTCAACGGATAAAAGCTACCCCGGGGATAACAGGCTTATCTCCCCCAAGAGTCCACATCGACGGGGAGGTTTGGCACCTCGATGTCGGCTCATCGCATCCTGGGGCTGTAGTCGGTCCCAAGGGTTGGGCTGTTCGCCCATTAAAGCGGTACGCGAGCTGGGTTCAGAACGTCGTGAGACAGTTCGGTCCCTATCCGTCGTGGGCGCAGGAAATTTGAGAGGAGCTGTCCTTAGTACGAGAGGACCGGGATGGACGCACCGCTGGTGTACCAGTTGTCTTGCCAAAGGCATCGCTGGGTAGCTATGTGCGGACGGGATAAGTGCTGAAAGCATCTAAGCATGAAGCCCCCCTCAAGATGAGATTTCCCATTCGTAAGAAGTAAGATCCCTGAAAGATGATCAGGTTGATAGGTCAGAGGTGGAAGCGCGGCGACGTGTGGAGCTGACTGATACTAATCGATCGAGGACTTAACCAAATAGATTACCGTGTTCTTCCGAACTTCTTCTTAAATTATCCAGTTTTGAGGGAATGAACCTCAAACCAAATAGTCTGGCAGTTATGGCGAGAAGGCCACACCCGTTCCCATACCGAACACGGAAGTTAAGCTTCTCAGCGCCGATGGTAGTTGGGGCCTTGCCCCTGTGAGAGTAGGACGCTGCCGGGCTTTTTATTATGGAGGATTAGCTCAGCTGGGAGAGCATCTGCCTTACAAGCAGAGGGTCGGCGGTTCGATCCCGTCATCCTCCACCATTTCTTTGCCGATTTAGTGGCACGGTTAGCATTGTGCCGGTTTAGCTCAATTGGTAGAGACGAGCGGCACTTCCATGAATTTGCTGCGAGTTGCGTAGCAGGACGAAAGTTCTGCGGAGCACACGACGTAATGCCAAATAAATTTTAGGCAACCATTCTTATACGAGCCATTAGCTCAGTCGGTAGAGCATCTGACTTTTAATCAGAGGGTCGAAGGTTCGAGTCCTTCATGGCTCACCATTTATATGCGGGTGTGGCGGAATTGGCAGACGCACCAGACTTAGGATCTGGCGCCGCGAGGCGTGGGGGTTCGACTCCCTTCACCCGCATTATTATCTTGCGGAAGTAGTTCAGTGGTAGAACACCACCTTGCCAAGGTGGGGGTCGCGGGTTCGAATCCCGTCTTCCGCTCCATTGACATTCCGCCGGGGTGGCGGAACTGGCAGACGCACAGGACTTAAAATCCTGCGGTAGGTGACTACCGTACCGGTTCGATTCCGGTCCTCGGCACCATTTAACATCATGCGCCCGTAGCTCAATTGGATAGAGCGTCTGACTACGGATCAGAAGGTTATGGGTTCGACTCCTTTCGGGCGCGCCATATAGATTTCGGGAAGTAGCTCAGCTTGGTAGAGCACTTGGTTTGGGACCAAGGGGTCGCAGGTTCGAATCCTGTCTTCCCGACCATTTTGAATAAGGGGCCTTAGCTCAGCTGGGAGAGCGCCTGCTTTGCACGCAGGAGGTCAGCGGTTCGATCCCGCTAGGCTCCACCAAAAAAGTTATTGACTCACATTTAAAAGTGTGTTAATATGTTAAAGGTCGCTGTTAAGTGACTTTACAAAATTGCTCTTTGAAAACTAAACAAACAAGCGTCAACAAACAATAATATAGTGATCTTCGGATCACTAGCCAACGTAACTTTATGAGCTAAACTCATACTCTTTTTTGGAGAGTTTGATCCTGGCTCAGGACGAACGCTGGCGGCGTGCCTAATACATGCAAGTCGAGCGGAAGTTTCAAAAGCTTGCTTTTGGAACTTTAGCGGCGGACGGGTGAGTAACACGTGGGCAACCTGCCTGTAAGACTGGGATAACTTCGGGAAACCGGAGCTAATACCGGATAATCCTTTCTGACACATGTCAGGAAGCTGAAAGACGGTTTCGGCTGTCACTTACAGATGGGCCCGCGGCGCATTAGCTAGTTGGTGGGGTAATGGCCCACCAAGGCGACGATGCGTAGCCGACCTGAGAGGGTGATCGGCCACACTGGGACTGAGACACGGCCCAGACTCCTACGGGAGGCAGCAGTAGGGAATCTTCCGCAATGGACGAAAGTCTGACGGAGCAACGCCGCGTGAGCGAAGAAGGCCTTCGGGTCGTAAAGCTCTGTTGTCAGGGAAGAACAAGTACCGGAGTAACTGCCGGTACCTTGACGGTACCTGACCAGAAAGCCACGGCTAACTACGTGCCAGCAGCCGCGGTAATACGTAGGTGGCAAGCGTTGTCCGGAATTATTGGGCGTAAAGCGCGCGCAGGCGGCCTCTTAAGTCTGATGTGAAAGCCCACGGCTCAACCGTGGAGGGTCATTGGAAACTGGGGGGCTTGAGTGCAGAAGAGGAGAGCGGAATTCCACGTGTAGCGGTGAAATGCGTAGAGATGTGGAGGAACACCAGTGGCGAAGGCGGCTCTCTGGTCTGTAACTGACGCTGAGGCGCGAAAGCGTGGGGAGCGAACAGGATTAGATACCCTGGTAGTCCACGCCGTAAACGATGAGTGCTAAGTGTTAGAGGGTTTCCGCCCTTTAGTGCTGCAGCAAACGCATTAAGCACTCCGCCTGGGGAGTACGGCCGCAAGGCTGAAACTCAAAGGAATTGACGGGGGCCCGCACAAGCGGTGGAGCATGTGGTTTAATTCGAAGCAACGCGAAGAACCTTACCAGGTCTTGACATCCTCTGACACTCCTGGAGACAGGACGTTCCCCTTCGGGGGACAGAGTGACAGGTGGTGCATGGTTGTCGTCAGCTCGTGTCGTGAGATGTTGGGTTAAGTCCCGCAACGAGCGCAACCCTTGATCTTAGTTGCCAGCATTCAGTTGGGCACTCTAAGGTGACTGCCGGTGACAAACCGGAGGAAGGTGGGGATGACGTCAAATCATCATGCCCCTTATGACCTGGGCTACACACGTGCTACAATGGATGGTACAAAGGGCAGCGAAGCCGCGAGGTGGAGCCAATCCCATAAAACCATTCTCAGTTCGGATTGCAGGCTGCAACTCGCCTGCATGAAGCCGGAATCGCTAGTAATCGCGGATCAGCATGCCGCGGTGAATACGTTCCCGGGCCTTGTACACACCGCCCGTCACACCACGGGAGTTTGTAACACCCGAAGTCGGTGGGGTAACCGTAAGGAGCCAGCCGCCTAAGGTGGGACAGATGACTGGGGTGAAGTCGTAACAAGGTAGCCGTATCGGAAGGTGCGGCTGGATCACCTCCTTTCTAAGGATATTGCCTTTGGGCAATCGGAATACGGACCTCTTGGTCCGTAAGTTGACCGCTTGTTTGTTTAGTTTTGAGGGAGCAATCCTTCAAAGCTTTTTTTGACTCTGCCCTTTCGGGCAAAGTTTGTTCCTTGAAAACTGGATAATGTTAAGAAGAAGTAACCAAGAAGAACCGAGTGATCGCCATTTTAGTTTTCTCTCTGGTAAACAGAGTGGAATGACCTTTTAGGTTAAGTTAGAAAGGGCGCACGGTGGATGCCTTGGCACTAGGAGCCGATGAAGGACGGGACTAACACCGATATGCTCCGGGGAGCTGTAAGTGAGCTTTGATCCGGAGATTTCCGAATGGGGAAACCCGCCATCCGTAATGGGGTGGCATCTTTACCTGAATCCATAGGGTATTGAAGGCAGACCCGGGGAACTGAAACATCTAAGTACCCGGAGGAAGAGAAAGCAAACGCGATTCCCCAAGTAGCGGCGAGCGAAACGGGACATAGCCCAAACCGGAAGGCTTGCCTTCCGGGGTTGTAGGACACTCTACATGGAGTTACAAAGGAACGGGGTAGGCGAAGAGGCCTGGAAAGGCCTGCCGGAGAAGGTAAAAGCCCTGTAGCTGAAACTTCGTTCCCTCCTGAGTGGATCCTGAGTACGGCCGGACACGTGAAATCCGGTCGGAATCCGGGAGGACCATCTCCCAAGGCTAAATACTCCCTAGTGACCGATAGTGAACCAGTACCGTGAGGGAAAGGTGAAAAGCACCCCGGAAGGGGAGTGAAAGAGATCCTGAAACCGTGTGCCTACAAGTAGTCAGAGCCCGTTCATGGGTGATGGCGTGCCTTTTGTAGAATGAACCGGCGAGTTACGGTCCCATGCAAGGTTAAGCCGAAGAGGCGGAGCCGCAGCGAAAGCGAGTCTGAATAGGGCGAATGAGTATGTGGCCGTAGACCCGAAACCAGGTGATCTACCCATGTCCAGGTTGAAGTCCAGGTAACACTGGATGGAGGACCGAACCCACGTACGTTGAAAAGTGCGGGGATGAGGTGTGGGTAGCGGTGAAATTCCAATCGAACCTGGAGATAGCTGGTTCTCTCCGAAATAGCTTTAGGGCTAGCCTCACGTAGTGAGAGTCTTGGAGGTAGAGCACTGTTTGGACTAGGGGCCCCCATCGGGTTACCGAATTCAGACAAACTCCGAATGCCAAAGACTTATCCGTGGGAGTCAGACTGCGAGTGATAAGATCCGTAGTCAAGAGGGAAACAGCCCAGACCACCAGCTAAGGTCCCAAAGTATACGTTAAGTGGAAAAGGATGTGGAGTTGCTTAGACAACCAGGATGTTGGCTTAGAAGCAGCCACCATTTAAAGAGTGCGTAATAGCTCACTGGTCGAGTGACTCTGCGCCGAAAATGTACCGGGGCTAAACGTATCACCGAAGCTGTGGATTGACATCTTCGATGTCAGTGGTAGGAGAGCGTTCCAAGGGCGTTGAAGCAGGACCGGAAGGACCTGTGGAGCGCTTGGAAGTGAGAATGCCGGTATGAGTAGCGAAAGATGGGTGAGAATCCCATCCACCGAATGCCTAAGGTTTCCTGAGGAAGGCTCGTCCGCTCAGGGTTAGTCGGGACCTAAGCCGAGGCCGAAAGGCGTAGGCGATGGACAACAGGTTGATATTCCTGTACCACCTCTTCATCGTTTGAGCAATGGGGGGACGCAGGAGGATAGGGTAAGCGCACTGTCGGATATGTGCGTCTAAGCAGTTAGGCTGGAAAGCAGGCAAATCCGCTTTCCGTGACGGCTGAGCTGTGACAGCGAGGGAAATTTAGTACCGAAGTTCCTGATTCCACACTGCCAAGAAAAGCCTCTAGCGAGATGGAAGGTGCCCGTACCGCAAACCGACACAGGTAGGCGAGGAGAGAATCCTAAGGTGAGCGAGAGAACTCTCGTTAAGGAACTCGGCAAAATGACCCCGTAACTTCGGGAGAAGGGGTGCTCTTTAGGGTTCATAGCCCTGAAGAGCCGCAGTGAATAGGCCCAGGCGACTGTTTAGCAAAAACACAGGTCTCTGCGAAGCCGCAAGGCGAAGTATAGGGGCTGACGCCTGCCCGGTGCTGGAAGGTTAAGAGGAGGGGTTAGCGCAAGCGAAGCTCTGAATCGAAGCCCCAGTAAACGGCGGCCGTAACTATAACGGTCCTAAGGTAGCGAAATTCCTTGTCGGGTAAGTTCCGACCCGCACGAAAGGCGTAACGATCTGGGCACTGTCTCAACGAGAGACTCGGTGAAATTATAGTACCTGTGAAGATGCAGGTTACCCGCGACAGGACGGAAAGACCCCGTGGAGCTTTACTGCAGCCTGATATTGAATTTTGGTACAGCTTGTACAGGATAGGTAGGAGCCTGTGAAGCCGGAGCGCCAGCTTCGGTGGAGGCGTCGGTGGGATACTACCCTGGCTGTATTGAAATTCTAACCCGCACCCATGATCTGGGTGGGAGACAGTGTCAGGCGGGCAGTTTGACTGGGGCGGTCGCCTCCCAAAATGTAACGGAGGCGCCCAAAGGTTCCCTCAGAATGGTTGGAAATCATTCGCAGAGTGTAAAGGCACAAGGGAGCTTGACTGCGAGACCTACAAGTCGAGCAGGGACGAAAGTCGGGCTTAGTGATCCGGTGGTTCCGCATGGAAGGGCCATCGCTCAACGGATAAAAGCTACCCCGGGGATAACAGGCTTATCTCCCCCAAGAGTCCACATCGACGGGGAGGTTTGGCACCTCGATGTCGGCTCATCGCATCCTGGGGCTGTAGTCGGTCCCAAGGGTTGGGCTGTTCGCCCATTAAAGCGGTACGCGAGCTGGGTTCAGAACGTCGTGAGACAGTTCGGTCCCTATCCGTCGTGGGCGCAGGAAATTTGAGAGGAGCTGTCCTTAGTACGAGAGGACCGGGATGGACGCACCGCTGGTGTACCAGTTGTCTTGCCAAAGGCATCGCTGGGTAGCTATGTGCGGACGGGATAAGTGCTGAAAGCATCTAAGCATGAAGCCCCCCTCAAGATGAGATTTCCCATTCGTAAGAAGTAAGATCCCTGAAAGATGATCAGGTTGATAGGTCAGAGGTGGAAGCGCGGCGACGTGTGGAGCTGACTGATACTAATCGATCGAGGACTTAACCAAATAGATTACCGTGTTCTTCCGAACTTCTTCTTAAATTATCCAGTTTTGAGGGAATGAACCTCAAACCAAATAGTCTGGCAGTTATGGCGAGAAGGCCACACCCGTTCCCATACCGAACACGGAAGTTAAGCTTCTCAGCGCCGATGGTAGTTGGGGCCTTGCCCCTGTGAGAGTAGGACGCTGCCGGGCAAAATGGAAGGCAACCTTTAAATGGGTTGCCTTTTTTGGTGTATTTAAGGCATGTGAATGAACTGCCAGCCATAGAAAACCTTTCTGTCCATGTTTGAGAGAGCGGCAAAAAGAGAAAAACCTGAAAAGTCGTTCCATAATCCTTGTTTAAGGGACAGTCAGGAGTCGAAATTCGGTGTGGTTGTCAGATAAAGTGTGTCCAAAGAAGTCTGATCTCTGGACAGCAAAGTGAATTTTCATGGGATGTGTGTCCAAAGAAGCCTCGTCTCTGGACAGCAAAGTGAATTTTCATGGGAAGTGTGTCCAAAGAAGCGTGATCTCTGGACAGTAAAGTGAATTTCCGAGTGTAGTGTGTCCAAAGAAGTCTGATCTCCGGACAGCAAAGTGAATTTTCAAGAGTTGTTTGTCCGAAGAAGCATGGTCTCTGGACAGCAAAGTGAATATCCAAGTGTTCCCGATATAAGTGACAAGCAAGCACCGAAATCCGGTTCGGTTGTCACATAAACCCCATATAATTGACAAGCCAGCGTCGAAACGTGGTTTTGTTGTCCTATAAACCCCTTAATTTAATACCGGAAATTAACCGCAAGATTCTCTTCGCCCTGTAGAAATGTTGGTTCAACCTTATATAAAAGCACAGAAGTAATCCGTGGTTTACAAAGATCCATTAATGCATCCTCTAGACCGACCTCTCCTCCCTAACAGCCTCTAGCAGCACCGCCTGAATAACAAAGTAAAACCGACCAAATTGAGCCCACACTCTGGACAGGAACAGCAAAATATATTAAAAGAAAAGCCATCCCTGTTTAGTTTTTAAAATCTGGGGTAGAGGAAAAAACCCCCTTATTTAAAAACCCTTGAAGGGTTTCATACGAACTTTAATTGGAGAAAATATGAAGGATTAAAAAAATTGCAAGTACATAACCTTATCATGTATAATTAAAGTCAAATATAGTCAAAGTCAGTAGGGGGTGGCAAGTTGAGAAATATCTCTGATATCATTGAAAACTACTTAAAACAGGTTCTGGAGTTAAGCGAAGAGGATCTTGTTGAAATAAGGAGGAGTGAGATAGCGGATAAATTTCAATGCGTCCCTTCCCAAATTAATTACGTAATCAATACAAGGTTTACAATAGAGCGGGGATATTTAGTCGAAAGTAAGCGGGGTGGGGGCGGCTACATTAGGATTATGAAAGTCCAGTCGAATGACCATGCCCACTTGCTGGACCATGTGCTTTCCCTTATTAAGGACCAAGTCAGCCAAAGCAAAGCGGAAGGAATCATTCTCCGGTTGATAGATGAAAAAGTAATTTCCGAACGTGAGGCAAAAATTATGCTGAGTGTTATTGACAGATCGATTTTGTTTATCGACCTTCCCTACAGGGATGAATTACGGGCACGAATGCTAAAAGCGATGCTTATGACATTAAGATATAAATAGGGAAAAGGGCCGTGTTTTCCCTTCATATACATGAAGAAGGTGAGAAAATGATTTGCGAAGAGTGCAATAAGAGGCCGGCAACAATGCATTTCACAAAAATCCTGAATGGCCAGAAAACTGAATTTCATCTTTGCGAACAATGCGCACGGGAAAAGGGCGATATGTTTATGATGAATGGAGGACCCGGTTTTTCAATTAACAATTTGCTTGCCGGCCTTCTGAATTTTAATAAAGGCTACCAACAATCCGGTGAGGATGCATTTAAGCAAGAGGAGGTCCCTCAATGCCCGAATTGCAAAATGACTTTCCCTCAGTTTGTCAAGGTTGGAAGGTTTGGCTGCGAACATTGTTATAAAACGTTTTCGAGCCAACTGCAACCAATATTAAGGAGGCTCCACGGAGGAAACTGGACCCATAACGGCAAAATACCGAAACGGGTTGGCGGAACGCTTCATATCAGAAAAAAGCTTGAAGAGTCGAAGCGGAAGCTAAAGGAACTCATTTCCAAGGAGGAATTTGAAAAGGCGGCTGAAATCAGGGATGAAATCAGGGCGCTTGAAAACATGATAGGAGGAACAGCCGGAGGGGGGAAGTAACTATGTCTTTGGAAAATTTTCTAAACCATGCGGTCAGTTCCTGGATGAACAATGAAGGCCCGGAAGCTGATATTGTACTCAGTTCAAGAATCAGGCTGGCACGAAATCTTGATGAATATAATTTTCCGGCGCTTTTAACAAGTGAGGAAGGGCAGGCAATTATTTCGAAATTAAAGGAAATGGTGGATGGCCCAGGCCTCACAGCATTCGGCAAGCTTGAACTTCTTTCAATGCAAGAGTTGCAGCCGCTGCAAAAAAGGGTACTCGTCGAAAAACATTTAATCAGCCCAAACCTTGCCGAGGATTCTCCTTTCGGGGCGTGCCTCCTTTCGGAGAACGAAGAAATAAGCGTAATGGTGAATGAAGAGGATCATATCAGGATTCAATGCCTATTCCCCGGCCTTCAGCTAACAAAGGCGCTTGAAGCGGCAAATGTGATTGATGATTGGCTGGAAGGGAATATAAAATATGCTTTTAATGAGGATCACGGGTATTTGACTAGCTGCCCCACAAATGTCGGAACCGGTCTTAGGGCCTCGGTGATGATGCATCTCCCTGGACTTATTTTAACACAGCAAATAAATGCTATTATTCCGGCAATAAACCAACTTGGCCTTGTCGTGAGGGGGATTTATGGGGAAGGCAGCGAAGCGCTCGGCAATATTTTTCAAATATCCAACCAAATTACCCTGGGAAAATCAGAGGAAGATATTGTTGAAGACCTGAATAGTGTTGTCAGCCAACTGATTGCACAAGAACGCTCCGCAAGGGAAGCTTTGGAAAAGACATCCCGTATACAATTGGAAGACCGGGTATTCAGGTCTTTCGGAATTCTTTCAAATAGCAGGATTATTGAAACGAAAGAGGCGGCCCGTTGTTTATCCGATGTTAGACTGGGAATTGATATGGGGTATATAAAAAATATTTCCAGGTCAATATTGAATGAACTCATGATTTTGACGCAGCCGGGTTTCCTCCAGCAATATGCGGGCGGGCCATTGAGACCGGATGAAAGAGACATCCGGCGCGCGGGGCTTATCAGGGAGCGACTAAAACTGGAAATGAATGATAGATGAGGAGGAAACGACAATGATGTTTGGCCGTTTTACAGAGAGGGCTCAAAAAGTTCTTGCACTGGCCCAGGAAGAGGCAATCCGCCTCGGCCACAATAATATTGGAACTGAACATATTTTGCTCGGCCTCGTCCGTGAAGGAGATGGGATCGCCGCTAAGGCTCTTTATGGGCTTGGCCTGGGAGCGGAAAAGATCCAAAATGAAGTTGAAACGCTTATCGGCAGAGGGCAGGAAGTTCCCCAGACTATTCATTACACGCCAAGGGCGAAAAAGGTAATTGAACTATCCATGGATGAAGCTAGAAAACTAGGCCATTCCTACGTTGGAACGGAGCACATCCTGTTAGGCCTTATCCGTGAAGGCGAAGGTGTTGCGGCAAGGGTGCTAAACAATCTTGGCGTTAGCCTTAATAAGGCGCGGCAGCAAGTTCTCCAGCTTCTAGGGAGCAATGAATCAGGAGGCCATCCCGGCAGTACTTCCGTCAGCGCCAACACCCCAACGCTAGACAGCCTGGCAAGGGATTTGACGGTCGTCGCGAGGGAAGGAAGCCTCGACCCTGTCATAGGCCGAAGCAAGGAAATTCAGCGTGTAATCGAAGTGCTTAGCCGCAGGACGAAAAACAACCCTGTATTAATTGGGGAGCCTGGAGTCGGAAAGACAGCCATCGCCGAAGGCCTTGCCCAGCAAATCGTGAATAATGAAGTACCCGAAATCCTTCGCGATAAGCGTGTTATGACTCTCGACATGGGAACGGTTGTTGCCGGTACAAAATATCGCGGTGAATTTGAAGACCGCCTAAAAAAGGTAATGGACGAAATAAGGCAGGCTGGAAATATTATTTTGTTTATCGATGAATTGCATACATTGATCGGCGCGGGAGGCGCGGAGGGTGCAATCGATGCTTCTAATATCCTGAAGCCATCGCTGGCCAGAGGAGAACTGCAATGCATCGGTGCGACCACACTTGATGAATACCGGAAATACATTGAGAAAGATGCAGCGCTTGAAAGGCGATTCCAGCCAATCCGTGTCGATGAGCCGACCGCGGATGAGTCCGTACAAATTCTCCAGGGGCTTCGCGACCGCTATGAAGCGCATCACAGGGTGACTATTACGGATGAGGCGATTGAAGCTGCCGTTAAGCTGTCCGATCGTTATATTTCTGACAGGTTCCTTCCGGATAAGGCGATTGACTTAATTGATGAAGCCGGTTCAAAGGTGAGGCTCCGTTCCTACACGACACCTCCAAATTTAAAAGAGCTGGAAGTGAAACTTGAAGAAGTAAGGAAGGAAAAGGATGCCGCCGTACAGAGTCAGGAGTTTGAAAAAGCAGCTTCTTTAAGGGATTCGGAACAGCGCCTGCGTGAACAGCTTGAGGAAACAAAGAAAAGCTGGAAAGAGCAGCAAGGCAAGGAAAATAGTGAAGTCACCGTTGAAGATATCGCGGATGTAGTGTCAAGCTGGACTGGGATTCCGGTTTCAAAACTTGCGCAAACAGAAACGCAAAAGCTATTGAATCTAGAGGAAATTCTTCACTCACGGGTCATTGGCCAGGAAGAGGCGGTTTTAGCCGTTTCAAAAGCCGTCCGACGTGCGCGTGCAGGTTTGAAGGATCCGAAACGCCCAATCGGCTCATTCATTTTCCTTGGCCCAACAGGGGTAGGTAAAACCGAGCTTGCCCGGGCATTGGCGGAAGCGATGTTTGGCGACGAAGATGCAATGATTCGAATCGATATGTCTGAATACATGGAGAAGCACTCAACCTCAAGGCTGGTCGGTTCGCCTCCAGGATATGTCGGGTATGAGGAAGGCGGGCAGCTCACTGAAAAGGTTCGCCGGAAACCGTATTCCGTTGTTCTCCTCGACGAAATTGAAAAGGCGCATCCGGATGTTTTCAACATCCTGCTCCAAGTATTGGAGGATGGACGCCTGACCGATTCGAAAGGGCGGACAGTCGACTTCAGGAATACCGTGTTGATTATGACGTCCAACGTCGGTGCGGAAGCGCTGAAGAGAAACAAATATGTAGGCTTTAATATCCAAGACGGGAAACAGGATTACAAAGATATGAAGAGCAAGGTAATGGAGGAGCTCAAAAAAGCGTTCCGTCCTGAATTCCTTAACCGGATTGATGAAATCATTGTCTTCCACTCACTTGAACGGAAACATCTTCAGGAAATTGTTACTCTCCTGTCCGACCAGCTCGTGAAGCGGCTGAAAGAGCAGGATATCACCCTGGAGTTAACGGATTCGGCCAAGGAGAAGATTTCCCAGGAAGGCTATGACCCTGAATATGGAGCCCGGCCACTTCGCAGGGCAATCCAGAAGCATATTGAAGACCGTCTGTCAGAAGAACTGCTAAAAGGTACATTATTGACCGGGCAGCATGTTATAATTGATGTAGATAATGGCGAGTTCACTGTGAAGACGGGGGCCAAAGATCCTGTAAGGTAATTTCCCGCAGTTGAGGATAGCATCAATCAAGGAGGTTCACGCTTATTTATCTGGCGGCACCTCCTTGATTTTTTTCCCCGTTCCGGTGCCTTGCAAAAAAAGAATTAGAAGCGGAAGTGGGCAAGTGATGGCAAAACGTAAAACGAAATTTATGTGCACGAATTGCGGATACGAATCGCCCAAGTGGATGGGAAAATGTCCTGGTTGTGGGGAATGGAATAAAATGGTCGAAGAAGTAGAACCCGCCTCGACGGGCAGGCGAGGCGCATTTGCCCATTCCGAAGGTTCGGCGGTTTCCTCAAAGGCTATGCCGATCACTGCAGTTGAAACAATTAGTGAACCAAGGATTTATACCGAAATGACGGAATTAAACAGAGTGCTTGGTGGCGGTGTTGTCAAAGGTTCGCTTGTACTTATAGGCGGCGATCCAGGAATCGGGAAATCGACCCTTCTCCTTCAGGTATCTTCCCAACTTGCAAATAAAGGACACAAAGTCCTATATATCTCAGGGGAAGAATCGCTCCGTCAGACAAAGTTGCGGGCAGAGAGGCTTGGAGTTGCGTCAGAGAATCTTCTGGTGTACTCTGAAACCAATCTGGAAGAAATCAGCAGGACAATCGGACAAACTGCTCCCGAATTCGTAATCGTTGATTCGATTCAGACCGTTTTTCACCCGGAGGTTACTTCAGCGCCTGGAAGCGTTTCGCAGGTCAGGGAGTGTACAGCGGAGCTGATGAGAATTGGTAAAACAAAGGGAATTGCCATCTTTATTGTCGGCCATGTCACAAAGGAAGGCAATATCGCCGGACCCAGGTTATTGGAGCATATGGTCGATACCGTACTTTACTTTGAAGGGGAACGTCACCATACGTACCGGATTCTCCGCGCTGTCAAAAACCGTTTTGGTTCCACGAATGAGATGGGAATTTTTGAAATGAAGGAAGCTGGCCTGGAGGAAGTCGAGAACCCATCTGAAATTTTTCTTGAGGAACGTTCACGCGGTGCGGCAGGCTCTACGGTTGTTGCATCAATGGAAGGGACGAGGCCGGTGCTTGTTGAAATACAGGCGCTCATTTCACCGACTAGCTTTGGTAATCCGAGGAGAATGGCTACGGGAATAGATCATAACAGGGTTCCACTTTTAATGGCAGTCCTCGAAAAACGGGTTGGGATGCTCCTCCAGAACCAGGATGCTTATTTGAAGGTGGCTGGCGGCGTCAAATTGGATGAACCGGCCATAGACTTGGCGGTTGCCGTGAGCATTGCATCCAGCTTTCGTGATAAACCGACAAGGCCGACAGACTGCATCATAGGCGAGGTTGGGCTCACAGGTGAGGTCAGGCGGGTATCAAGAATTGAGCAGCGCGTCCAGGAAGCGGCCAAGCTTGGTTTTGAGCGTGTCATTCTTCCAGCGAATAACCTGGGGGGCTGGACAGGCCCGAAAGGCTTGGAGCTGATAGGAGTTTCCACTGTAAGTGAAGCGTTAAGGGCTGCGCTTGGAGAATAATCCTTTTTGCCAATCGGCGGAAAGGACTGGCAGAAAAAGCTTCCATTTCGGAAAAATGTAGGTGTAATTAAGGTTTCATTTCCGGGTTTTTGTTTATAATGATTAAAAGGAGGTGAAGGAATGTTAAAACGAATCGTTCAGGCATGTTTTCTTATTACCGGGGGAACGCTTGGGATCTTTTTAATTCCACCATTATTGAATATTATCGGGGCTGACGGGATTCCATTTTTAAACAATTCCTATATGGCAGCCATTATAGGCGCACTTATATTTTATTTTCTAACTTTTTGGGCAGTTGAGTATGTAATAGATTTTATTAAATGGGTTGAAGACACCCTTGTAAGAGTTCCGGTTACGGATGTTCTTTTTGGCAGCCTCGGCCTTATATTCGGCCTAATAGTAGCATTCCTGATAGGTTTTGCACTAAATGCCATTGAAGTGCCTGTCCTAAATACAGTTGCACCTATTCTTCTTACCCTTCTTTTTGGGTATTTGGGCTTTCAGGTAGGCTTCAAAAAGCGCGACGAGATGATGAATCTATTTTCGAGCAAGAAGAAAAAGGCGGTGGAAGAGGAACAGGAAAAAGCTGCTGCCCACTCTCTTAAAATATTGGATACAAGCGTCATCATCGATGGAAGAATCGCTGATATTTGCCAGACTGGCTTTCTTGAAGGAACAATTGTCATTCCCCGTTTCGTCCTTGAAGAACTTCAGCATATCGCCGATTCATCGGATGTGCTGAAGCGGAACAGGGGACGGCGCGGCCTGGATATCCTGAACCGGATCCAAAAGGAAATTGCCATTAATGTCGAAATTAGTGAAACCGATTTTGATGATATTCAGGAAGTCGACAGCAAACTCGTGAAACT
Organism: Neobacillus oceani; assembly: GCF_046237595.1. NCBI lineage: Bacteria > Bacillati > Bacillota > Bacilli > Caryophanales > Bacillaceae > Neobacillus > Neobacillus oceani. The sequence continues at coordinate 121,349 of NZ_CP143543.1, forward strand.
CGCCAAAAAAACAGGCGGAATTTTGGTTACGAATGATTTTAACCTGAACAAGGTAAGCGAGTTCCAGAATGTTTCGGTCCTCAATATTAATGACCTTGCCAATGCGGTCAAGCCGGTTGTATTGCCGGGTGAAGAACTAAGTGTTCAGGTAATAAAGGACGGCAAGGAGCATCATCAAGGTGTTGCGTATCTTGATGATGGTACGATGATTGTCGTCGAAGAGGGCCGTGAATATATCGGCAAGCGGATTGATGTCATGGTTACAAGCGTTTTGCAAACATCTGCTGGACGGATGATTTTCGCAAAGCCAAAGCTATATGAAAAAGCATTGTGAATCTGTGCTACCTATACAGAGGCATTGGAACCTACTATAAATGTTTGGGGTTTTGTTATGAAGTATAAAGTGATTCTTCCGGCAGCCGGCCGGGGGAAGCGAATGGGAGCCGGGATCAATAAGCTTTTGCTTGAACTTGCCGGAATTCCGGTCCTCATTCATACACTTTTGGTATTCGAAGGTGATGATAATTGCCAAAGCATAATTTTGGCGGTTAATCCGGAAGAGGAAGATGAGATGGCTAGCCTTCTGCATCGGTATAATATTAAAAAACCGGTCAAGTTTGCCCAAGGAGGGGCTGAGCGGCAGCAAAGCGTATACAACGGCCTAAAGGAAGCTGGCAACGAAGGGCTTGTTCTTGTCCATGATGCTGCCCGCCCGTTCATCACAAACGGCCTGATTAGCCGTCTGGCTGAAGCAGCGGAACGGGATGGCGCAGCCGTATTGGCCGTTCCAGTAAAGGATACCGTAAAAAAGGTAATCGGAAATCATGTTGCGGAAACGATTGAACGTTCCAGCTTGTGGGCGGTCCAAACCCCACAAGCTTTTCGTATTTCGGTGCTGCTTGAAGCGCACGAAAGGGCAGAGCGGGATGATTTCCTCGGGACCGACGATGCGAGCCTTGTGGAGCGCCTTCCGCATCCTGTCGCAGTGGTTCAGGGTGACTATAACAATATAAAATTGACAACGAGGGAAGACCTTGTTTTTGCCGAAGCGATATTGGAACAGCGCAATTCCGAAGGCAAGTAAACAGGTACGGCAACAACTAGTATTTAACGTAAAGGAGATACGGATATGTTTCGGATTGGACAAGGATTTGATGTGCATCAGCTTGTGGAAGGCCGCCCACTCATTATAGGAGGGATAACGATTCCCTATGAAAAAGGACTATTGGGCCATTCGGATGCGGATGTTCTTTTGCATACCGTGGCGGATGCCTGTTTAGGAGCAATCGGTGAAGGGGATATCGGGAGGCATTTCCCGGATACGGACGAAGCTTTCAAGGATGCTGACTCGGCTAAATTGCTCGAACAGGTGTGGAAGATGGTTAAGGAACATGGGTATGAACTATGCAATGCCGATTGCACCATCATTGCCCAAAAGCCGAAAATGGCTCCCTATGTTGGCGAGATGAAAAAAAGGATCGCCGAGCTGCTTGAAGCCGATCCAAGCAAAATCAATGTAAAAGCAACAACGACAGAGAAGCTTGGCTTTACTGGTCGGGGTGAAGGCATTGCCTCCCAGGTGGCGGTCCTGCTTCAAAAAAGAAACAGTTAAGGGCGTCCTGGGCTTCCGGCATTTGCGTTACAATGGTAAAATGAAACTTAAAGAAAATTGAGCAGCACGTTTAGGAGGATTTTTATGTCAAACACAGTTCGAGTTCGGTACGCGCCAAGCCCGACAGGACATTTACATATTGGAAACGCCCGTACAGCTTTATTCAATTACTTGTTTGCGCGTAGCCAGGGAGGCAAATTTATTATTCGCATCGAGGATACGGACAAGAAGCGTAACATTGAAGGGGGCGAAGAAAGCCAGCTGAACTATTTAAACTGGCTCGGTATCGATTGGGATGAGAGCGTCGATAAAGATGGCGGATATGGCCCTTACAGACAGTCTGAACGGATTGATATTTACAAGAAATATTATACAAGGCTTATAGAAGAAGGCCATGCTTATAAATGCTACTGCACTGAAGAAGAGCTGGAAGCCGAGCGTGAGGAACAGTCAGCTCGCGGTGAGACCCCCCATTATTCGGGAAAATGCCGCCATTTGACGGATGAAGAACGGAGCCGCCTTGAAAGTGAAGGAAGGCAGCCAAGCGTCCGCTTGAAGGTTCCTGCCGATAAAACCTACACCTTTAATGACATTGTAAAAGGAGAAGTATCCTTTGAGTCCGAAGGCATGGGCGACTGGGTCATGATTAAAAAAGACGGAACACCGACATACAATTTCGCTGTGGCGATCGATGATCATTTGATGGAAATCACCCACGTCCTTCGCGGCGATGACCATATTTCAAATACGCCGAAGCAGTTGATGGTTTATGAAGCGCTTGGCTGGGATGCACCGATTTTTGGCCATATGACGCTAATTGTCAATGAAAGCCGCAAGAAACTTAGCAAGCGTGATGAATCAATCATCCAATTTATTGAACAGTACGATGAGCTTGGCTACTTGCCGGAAGCGCTGTTCAACTTTATCGGCCTCTTGGGGTGGTCGCCTGCAGGGGAAGAAGAAATCTTTTCAAAAGAGGAATTCATTGAGAAGTTTGACCCGGCAAGGCTTTCAAAATCTCCGGCTCTTTTCGATCAGCAAAAGCTTGCCTGGATGAACAACCAGTATATGAAAAAGGTAGATCTGGATAGGCTTGTCGCTATTTCGCTTCCTCATCTTATCAAAGCGGGGCTTGTTAAAGAGGATTTGAATGACAAGGAAAAAGAGTGGGTTATCAGCCTAATTGCCCTCTTCCAGGAGAAAATGAGCTTTGGCGCTGAAATTGTCGAAATGTCGGATATTTTCTTCCGTGAGGATATCAATCCGGATGAGGAAGCAAAATCCGTTCTCGCGGAGGAACAGGTCCCTGAGGTGATGAAGGCCTTCCTTGAGGAAATCGGGAAGCTCGAAGAATTCAAGTCGGAAGGAATCCAGGCTGCAATGAAGGCCGTGCAGAAATCTACAGGCCATAAAGGAAAGAAGCTTTTCATGCCAATCCGCGCTGCTGTAACCGGCCAAACACATGGGCCGGACCTGCCGAAGACGATTGAATTATTGGGCAGGGAAAAAATTCAGAAGAGGCTAACCGATTTAATTAGTTAACAATTGGTCTTAAATGGTATATAGTAAAAGTAATCCTATAGCAACAAATCAAAGACGGGGAAAAGTAAAAGAACGAAGCTTGAAAGAGAGAACCATCACCGGCTGAAAGTGGTTTAAGCCTCTCGCTTTTTTGAAATGCACCCCTGAGTCCCTCCCGAACCGGCGCAGTCCGCAGTAGGAGCAGGGCGGTACCTGCCGTTACCAGGCTTAAGTTGGGGCCGGAATCCTTTAAGGAGGATTGCGACCTAAACAGAGTGGAACCGCGCACAAGCGTCTCTGTCTTTATGGCAGGGGCGTTTTTTGTTTACTTGGCAGATTCATACACATTTCCTACGCAGGGGAGGGGAAAGGAATGTTCAAAACAATGAAAGAAGACATTGATGTTGTGTTCGAGCAGGATCCGGCCGCAAGAAGCGCTTTTGAGGTTGTGCTAACTTATTCCGGCTTGCATGCCATTTGGGCCCACAGGGTTGCCCACGCACTATTTAAACGAAAATTTTTCTTCTTGGCACGCTTGATTTCGCAAATCAGCCGCTTTTTTACCGGAATTGAAATACATCCTGGCGCCAGGATTGGACGCCGCTTTTTTATAGACCACGGAATGGGTGTCGTCATTGGTGAAACATGCGAAATCGGGGATAATGTAACTGTATATCAGGGGGTTACTCTCGGCGGGACAGGAAAGGAAAAAGGAAAACGGCACCCGACCATCCATGACAATGCCCTGATTGCCGCGGGCGCCAAGGTACTCGGTTCAATAACAATCGGTGAATATGCAAAAGTAGGCGCCGGGTCGGTTGTCCTGAAGGATGTTCCAGCACATTCGACCGTTGTTGGCATCCCTGGTAAAATCGTCATCCAAAACGGGATTAAAGTCGGCACGAGGCTGGACCATACGGATTTGCCGGATCCAACCGGCGACCGTTTCCAAGAGCTTGAGAAGGAAATTGCCATGTTGAAAGAAGAATTGGAAGCAATCAAAATGAAGGGAGCCAGGTGAGATGGCCATCCAGGTTTATAATACATTGACACGAAAAAAAGAGGAGTTTGTTCCGCTTGAAGAAGGAAAAGTAAAAATATATGTTTGCGGCCCGACCGTATACAACTATATCCACATCGGGAACGCCCGCCCTGCCATTGTGTTCGACACTGTCAGGCGATATTTCGAACTCCGGGGCTATGATGTGAACTACATCTCGAATTTTACCGATGTTGACGACAAGCTAATAAGGGCGGCAAAGGAACTCGGCGAGGATGTTCCTGTAATCGCCGAACGATTCATCGACGCCTATTTCGAAGACGTAACAGCTCTCGGATGCAAAAGGGCGGACGCTCACCCGCGGGTCACGGAAAGCATGGACATCATCATCGATTTCATTTCGGCATTAATCGACAAAGGCTACGCATACGAGGCCAATGGAGATGTTTATTTCCGGACAAGGAAATTCGATGGCTATGGAAAGCTTTCACACCAATCGATTGATGAACTGAAGGTCGGTGCCAGGATTGAGCGGGGTGAAAAGAAACAGGACGCTCTTGATTTTGCTCTCTGGAAAGCAGCGAAGGAAGGCGAAATTTACTGGGAAAGCCCCTGGGGCAAAGGGCGCCCAGGCTGGCATATCGAATGCTCGGCCATGGCGAAGAAATACCTTGGTGACACAATCGACATTCACGCGGGTGGGCAGGACTTGGCATTCCCGCACCATGAAAATGAAATCGCGCAGTCAGAGGCACTAACCGGAAAGACGTTTGCCCGCTACTGGATGCACAACGGATATATAAACATTGACAATGAAAAAATGTCGAAATCACTCGGAAATTTTGTCCTTGTCCATGACATTATTAAAAAACATGATCCCCAGGTCCTACGTTTCTTTATGCTATCGGTCCATTACCGGAATCCCATTAATTACAGCGAAGAGTTGCTTGAAAACACAAAAGCTGCATTGGAAAGGCTGAAGACATCCTACCAAAACCTGAAGCACAGGAAGGAATCGAGTACGGGGCTGACAGGGGACAATGGCCGCTGGATTGCGGAAGTCGAGGCGCTAAGGGAGCGGTTCATCAAGGAAATGGACGATGATTTTAATACAGCCAATGCTGTTACTGTCCTCTTCGACCTATCCAAATTGGCCAACCAATATCTTCTGGAAAAAACAACGGCGGTAGAAGTCATCGACCGTTTTACAAAGGAATTTGAGGAGCTTTTTGACGTGCTCGGTCTAAAACTTGGCGGGGAAGAGCTACTTGATGAAGAAATTGAAGCGCTGATCGAGAAAAGAAACCAAGCCAGAAAAGACAGGGATTTCAAGTTGTCTGACAAAATCAGGGACCAGCTGAAGGATATGAATATTATCCTGGAAGATACGCCTCAAGGTACAAGATGGAAAAGAGGCTGACTTATGCTCCATTACGAAACAACCATTGACGAAAAACAGCTGAACAGCCTTGCGCTTGCCTATATGGGGGATGCGGTCCTTGAAGTCTATGTTCGGCGCCACCTTCTGCAAAAAGGTACGGTTAAGCCGCACCGGCTCCATTCGGAAGCGACAAAATACGTTTCCGCCAAAGCCCAGTCCCAAATCCTTTTTAGCTTTATGGATGAAGGCCTGCTTGACGAAGAAGAAATGGCTGTGGTCAAAAGGGGCAGGAATGCGAAATCGGGTTCTGTGCCGAAAAATACAGATGTAGTTACCTACAGGCACAGCACAGCCTTTGAGGCACTCATAGGAACCCTCTATTTATCAGGCAATAAAAAACGGCTTGAAGAGCTTGTTGAAAAAGCATTTGCGTATGTAGAGGGCAAGAAAGGAATGGTTAAGGATGAGTGAGGATACAATCATTGGCAAAAATCCCGTCCTGGAGGCATTAAGGTCAAAACGGGATATCAATAAAATCCTGATCGCTGAAGGCTCGCAGCGCGGTCAAATGCAGCAGATTACAGAACTGGCCAAGGAAGCGAACGTTATTGTCCAATATGTGCCAAAGAAGAAAATCGACCAGCTGTCCGACGGAAACCATCAAGGGGTGTTGGCCTATGTTGCTGCTTATCAATACGCCGAGCTGGATGACCTTTTTGACGCGGCAAAGGAGAAAGGCGAGGAGCCATTCTTCCTAATTCTTGATGAAATCGAGGACCCGCATAACCTTGGTTCAATCATGAGGACAGCCGATGCGGTAGGCGCGCATGGCATCATCATACCGAAGCGGAGGGCCGTAGGGCTTACTTCAACAGTTGCAAAAGCTTCAACCGGAGCGATTGAGTACATCCCAGTTGCGCGGGTTACCAATCTCGCCCGGACGATTGATGAATTGAAAGAGCGCGGCGTCTGGATTGCCGGAACGGATGCAAAAGGAAGCGTGGATTACCGGCAACAGGATTTCACCATGCCGCTTGGGCTCGTCATAGGCAGTGAAGGAAGGGGGATGGGAAGGCTGATTCGCGAAAAATGCGACTTCCTTGTCCATTTACCTATGGCCGGGAAGGTCACTTCCCTGAATGCATCAGTCGCTGCGGCATTGTTGATGTACGAGGTTTACCGCAGGCGCCACCCGCTTGAGGGATAGGGATGGATATCCTTTTAGTTGACGGCTACAACATTATCGGTGCCTGGCCGGAACTTAGGGAATTGAAGGCCAGGGACCTGTCCGCCGCCAGGGACAGGCTGATCGAGTTGATGGCGGAATATCAGGGATATTCTGGCTATCGGGTTATAGTTGTTTTTGATGCCCATTATGTACAAGGGATAGAGAAGAAGTTTAAAAACCATAAGGTCGAGGTCATTTTCACACGCGAAAATGAATCCGCGGATGAAAGGATTGAAAAACTCGCCGTCAAACTTGGCAACAGAAAAACACAAATTCATGTGGCCACGTCCGATTTTACAGAACAATGGGTCATTTTTGGGCAGGGCGCATTACGAAAGTCCGCCCGAGAGCTTCTTATCGAAATGGCTGGCATCGAAAAAAACATCGAAAAAAACGTAAAGAAAATCCAGGAAAAGAAGCCTGTAACCCGGATTCCAATAAGCGGAGATTTGGCAGAAATTTTTGAAAAGTGGCGCAGAGGCGAAAAATGAACATTGACGCTTAAAAAATACCTACTGTATAATATTTCTAACTATGCATGTACATGCGAGGGGGATCTCAGTGAGTGTGGATGTAAGGTCGAGGGCAGGCGATGAGTTTCTGATTATGGAAGATGAGGAGATCGTTTATTTGGTGCACGGCGGCAACAGCGAAGCCCTGGATTACCTGATCCACAAGTATCGCAATTTTGTCAGGGCCAAAGCAAGGTCCTATTTCCTAATTGGTGCTGACAAGGAAGATATTGTCCAGGAAGGGATGATTGGACTATATAAGGCAATCCGGGATTTTCGTGACGACAAACTCACTTCCTTCAAGGCATTCGCCGAGCTATGCATTACGAGGCAAATCATCACGGCGATCAAAACAGCCACAAGGCAAAAGCATATCCCGCTGAATTCCTATGTTTCATTGGACAAGCCGATATTCGATGATGAATCCGACAGGACCCTAATGGATGTACTTAGCGGAACCAAGGCGACGGACCCGGAACAGCTTATCATAAACCAGGAGGAATTCGACCATATCGAAATAAAAATGAGCGAACTCCTGAGCGATCTTGAGCGGAAAGTTCTTGCTCTTTACCTTGACGGGCAATCGTATCAGGAAATTTCCGAAGAGCTGAACCGCCATGTGAAGTCGATTGATAATGCCCTCCAGCGGGTTAAGCGGAAGCTGGAGCGCTATCTGGAAATCCGCGAATATTCCCATTAAGAGTCCGTGAAATATGTATTTTCGATGAAACCCTTCAGTGCTTATTGACAGTTACTGGTGGGCGTGATACAGTTTTAAGGACAAAAAACTGGCAGCAGGTGACGAAATGACAAAAAAAGCTGTTCTTGCCTGTTCCATTTGCGGTTCGCGTAATTATTCAACAGCAAACAACCAGGCCAGGAACGAACGTCTGGAACTAAAAAAGTACTGTAAAACCTGCAATGCCTCCACGGTCCATAAAGAAACCCGGTAGGAAAGCAGGATTTGCATACAGGATAGATGGAGGTCACGAACAATGCAGCGCATAACGAATTTTTTTCGCGATATCGCTCGTGAAATGAGAAAAGTCAGCTGGCCCAAGAAGGACGAGCTTACCCGTTATACGATAACGGTTATCTCAACTGTGGCAATTTTCGCCGTATTCTTTGCGGTAGTCGACCTTGGCATTTCAAAGCTGATTCGATTAATTCTTGAATAAACACCCCCTGTTCATGGTATAATGGGAAATAATGCAGGAAATTTCTACAAAGCCCGGTTTAACGGGTTTTTTCATTTGGGAAAGAAAAGCGGAAACGCCCGTTTAGCGCGGTAATGGCGAAAAAGAAAATACAGGGAGGGACGGACATTTAGTCCTTTGAAATGGAAAAGAACTGGTATGTGGTCCATACGTACTCCGGATATGAAAACAAAGTTAAGGCGAATCTTGAAAAACGCGTCGAATCAATGGGAATGCAAGATAAAATTTTTCGAGTGGTCGTTCCGGAAGAGGAAGAAACAGATTTTAAAAATGGTAAAAAGAAAACAGTCAAACGTAAAGTATTCCCTGGCTATGTGCTTGTTGAAATCGTCATGACCGATGATTCATGGTATGTTGTCCGGAATACGCCTGGCGTCACAGGTTTCGTAGGCTCGGCCGGATCAGGCTCGAAACCTACCCCCCTCCTCCCAGAGGAAGTTTCAGTCATCTTAAAGAGGATGGGTGTGGAAGAAAAACGGGTTGATGTCAATTTCGAAATTGGCGAAACTGTCAGGGTCAAGGAAGGTCCCTTCACGGATAAGACAGGCATCATTGAAGAAATGGATAAAACGAAGTCGAAGCTGCGTGTGCTCGTCGATATGTTTGGCCGCGATACGCCGGTTGAACTCGATTTTTCACAAATTGATAAGTTATAACCCTAGTGGGGTAAGGTAGATAAATAAAGCGAGTCTTCTATGGGTGGGGGTTATCCCTCACTGATGGTTAGCCGGATCTACTAAAGTTAAATTCTCCGCTTCTTCAGGCGAGGGTATTATTCTGTCCGTTAAGAGTGGAAGAAAAAAATTAACTGAAAGTGTAAAATAGCTTGAAATCAAACGTGAAAAGTGGTAACATTTCAAAGGTCAGTATGTCTTGGACAGGAAAAACCGGACATTTGTCAAGTTCTTTATGTGAATAAAGGCTTTTGTTATGAGTGGGAGGGGGATACCCCTATTACCACATCACGGACTTTTTAAGGAGGTGTGTCTCGTGGCTAAAAAAGTAATTAAGGTAGTTAAATTGCAAATCCCTGCTGGTAAAGCTAACCCAGCGCCACCGGTTGGTCCTGCATTGGGTCAGGCGGGTGTTAACATCATGGGATTCTGTAAGGAATTTAACGCACGTACAGCGGACCAGGCAGGTCTGATCATTCCTGTTGAAATTACGGTTTTTGAAGACCGTTCCTTTACATTTATTACGAAAACTCCTCCAGCTGCAGTTCTTTTGAAAGTAGCAGCCGGAATCCAGTCTGGTTCAGGCCAGCCTAACCGTAATAAAGTAGCAACAGTTAAGCGCGACAAGGTGCGCGAGATTGCTGAACAGAAAATGCCTGACCTGAATGCGGCCAGCGTTGAAGCAGCAATGCGCATGGTCGAAGGTACAGCGCGCAGCATGGGCATCACGATCGAAGACTAATCCATGCTGACTGTTAAGGTATGATGGGGTTGCGTAGCTGATTTATCACACGCAACCTTTGTTCTGTAAGGCGGAAGTCGAGCGGGATGATATCCGGCTCCGACGCCGGGAACAAGGCGCTTATGCCTTTTCACGTGGGAGGTCCATTCCGTTATAACCACAAATCAAGGAGGATATTTAAAATGGCTAAGAAAAGCAGAAAGTATCAAGAAGCCGCTAAGCTTGTCGACCGTACGAAAGCTTATCCGGTAAACGAAGCGATTGAGCTTGCTAAGAAAACAAACTACGCAAAATTCGATGCGACTGTCGAAGTTGCTTTCCGTCTTGGAGTAGATCCGAAGAAAGCTGACCAGCAAATCCGTGGAGCGGTAGTGCTTCCAAACGGAACTGGTAAAACCCAGCGCGTTCTTGTTTTCGCAAAAGGCGAAAAAGCGAAGGAAGCGGAAGCTGCTGGCGCAGATTATGTTGGCGATTCCGAGTATATCAACAAAATCCAACAAGGCTGGTTCGAATTCGATGTAATCGTTGCGACACCTGACATGATGGGTGAAGTTGGTAAGCTTGGCCGTACACTTGGACCAAAAGGCTTAATGCCAAACCCTAAAACCGGAACTGTTACATTTGATGTAACTAAAGCGGTTAACGAAATCAAAGCTGGTAAAGTAGAATACCGCGTTGACAGGTCTGGTATCATCCACGTTCCTATTGGCAAAGTATCTTTCGAAGATGAAAAGCTTGTTGAAAACTTCAAGACCATTTTCGACACAATGGTTAAAGTTAAGCCTGCAGCCGCAAAAGGAACTTACATGAAGAGTGTAACAGTTTCCTCTACAATGGGGCCTGGCGTGAAAATTGATCCAGCTTCCGTAACAGCGAAATAATTATTGACAAAACAATTCAAGTTTGTTAATATTACTTTTGTTGTTTAATAATGAATACATTTGTACCGAAGACAGCAGGTGCTGATACAGCTTAAATATCCTGCCGAGGGAATACGATAGAATTAGCCCATCAAACGGCTTGTTGTATTATGCCTCCATGTCTTCTTGATATGGAGGCTTTTGTTTTGCCCGGTATAAATGCAGAAATCTATAGGAGGTGTAATCATGAGCAGCGCTATCGAACAAAAGAAATTGATCGTCGATGAAATCGCCGATAAATTTAAGAACAGCGTAACATCTGTAGTTGTAGACTATCGTGGATTGAATGTTGCCCAAGTAACCGAACTTCGTAAGCAGCTTCGTGAAGCTGGGATTGAATTCAAGGTTTACAAAAACTCGATGAGCCGCCGTGCGGCAGAAGCTTCCGACCTTGCAGGCCTTAACGAATCATTGACTGGCCCTAACGCAATCGCGTTCAGCGCGGAAGATGTAGTTGCTCCAGCGAAAATCATCAATGATTTCGCGAAAAAGAACGATGCTTTGGAAATCAAAGCAGGTGTCATCGAAGGGAACGTTGCAACTGCCGAGGAAATCAAGGCACTTGCAGAACTTCCATCACGCGAAGGATTGCTGTCCATGCTACTCAGCGTGCTTCAAGCTCCTATCCGCAACTTCGCTCTTGCTACAAAAGCTGTTGCAGAGCAAAAAGAAGAACAAGGCGCGTAAGCTGACCGTTATCGCTTTACCATAAAACCAAACAAATTTGAGGAGGAAATTTACAATGACTAAAGAACAAATCATTGAAGCAGTCAAATCCATGACTGTACTCGAACTTAACGACCTAGTAAAAGCTATCGAAGAAGAATTCGGCGTAACTGCAGCTGCACCTGTAGCTATGGTTGGCGGCGGCGCTGGCCCAGTTGCTGAAGAAAAAACTGAATTCGATGTTATCCTTGCATCCGCAGGCGATCAAAAAATCAAGGTTATCAAGGTTGTTCGTGAGATCACTGGACTTGGCCTTAAAGAAGCAAAAGACCTTGTTGACAACACTCCGAAGCCAATCAAAGAAGGCGTTTCTAAAGAAGATGCTGAAGCTATCAAAGCTAAGCTTGATGAAGTTGGAGCTAACGTCGAAGTTAAGTAATCAACCAATAAGAAAGCTCGCTGCCTAAGCGGGCTTTTTTCTGCTTTCCCTGGAGGTGGAAATGATGGCGGATCATTATTATTCACGGAAGCCGCATGTTGAGAGCGCACCAAAGCATTGGGAGTATACACTGAGGAACGTTCGTTTCCGGTTCAAGTCCGATAGCGGTGTTTTTTCAAAAAATGAAGTCGATTTTGGTTCAAGGTTGTTAATCGAAACATTTGTATTGCCTGAAATTTCAGGGCCAGTCCTGGATGTGGGCTGTGGCTATGGACCAATCGGGCTAGCGATAGCCAGACAGTATCCTGACCGCGCCGTACATATGGTGGATGTAAATGAACGTGCCCTTGAACTGGCGAGAGAAAACGCAAAGGCGAACGGAGTGGAGAATGTCATTGTTTATGAAAGTGACAGGCTGACAGGCGTGGAAGAGACAGGCTTTGCCGCAATCCTTACCAATCCTCCTATTCGCGCCGGCAAAAAAACAGTCCATGATATTTTCACTCAGGCGAAAGAGAAGCTGGTGCAACTGGGCGAGCTTTGGGTTGTGATTCAAAAAAAGCAAGGAGCGCCATCAGCCTTGGATAAGCTGAATGAACTATTCGGGGAAGTGGAAGTAGTCGACAAGGAAAAGGGCTACTTTATTATCAGGGCGAAAAATGTTTGACTCGAAAATGCCACTATGTTAATATTATAAAATGCCATCATCATATTTTCGATACTATTCCAGATTGTCAAGCTCTTTTTGCAAAAAGGATAAAACTTTCTGTGAATGAAAAAAGGGAATTCTTTTTGTATAAAACTGGTATAGGAAGGAAAAGATGACAAAATAATAGGTCAAAATGTGAAAAATGCGGTTTTTGAGTCGAAAAACCCTTTTTCTTTTTTGTCTGTTGCGGGACAACTGTCCGGCTTCAGGCTCCAAATAGATTTACATTATAACTCTTGATTTGAGGGGTGAATCAGTTGACAGGTCAACTAGTTCAGTATGGACGACACCGCCAACGAAGAAGTTACGCGCGAATCAGTGAAGTTTTAGAATTACCAAATCTTATTGAAATCCAAACCTCTTCTTATCAATGGTTTCTTGATGAGGGACTGCGTGAAATGTTCCAGGATATTTCACCGATTGAAGACTTTACTGGTAACCTATCTCTAGAATTTATTGATTATAGCCTTGGCGATCCGAAATATTCCGTTGAGGAATCGAAGGAACGGGATGTAACATATGCGGCACCGCTGCGTGTAAAAGTGCGTCTCGTCAACAAAGAAACAGGGGAAGTAAAGGACCAGGATGTTTTCATGGGCGATTTCCCGCTAATGACAGAAACAGGCACCTTTGTTATTAATGGTGCGGAACGTGTCATCGTTTCCCAGCTAGTACGCTCCCCTAGCGTCTACTACAGCGGGAAAGTGGATAAAAACGGGAAAAAAGGTTTTACAGCCACCGTTATACCGAACCGCGGCGCTTGGCTTGAATATGAAACAGATGCCAAGGATGTCGTATACGTAAGGATAGATCGTACCCGGAAGCTGCCAGTTACGGTTCTTTTGCGTGCACTCGGGTTCGGCTCTGATCAAGAAATCATCGATCTCATTGGTGACAATGAGTATATCCGCAATACGCTCGAAAAGGACAATACCGACAGCATCGAAAAAGCGCTGCTTGAAATTTATGAGAGGCTCCGCCCAGGTGAACCGCCTACGGTGGAAAACGCCAAGAGCCTGCTCGTTTCGCGTTTCTTCGACCCTAAACGATATGACTTGGCAAGTGTAGGGCGCTATAAAATCAACAAAAAGCTTCATATTAAAAACCGGCTGTTTGGCCAGCGGCTTGCTGAAGCATTGGTTGATCCGGAAACCGGCGAGATCATCGCTGAAGTTGGAACGTTGCTTGACCGGAGGAATCTTGACAGAATCATTCCCCACCTTGAAAAGAACATCAACATGGACAGCTACGAGCCAGGGGGCGGAGTGGTCGATGGTGAGATCGTCCTTCAGGGAATCAAGATTTTCGCGCCAACCGATGATAACGAAAAAGTAATTAATATTTTAAGCAACGCCTATGTGCCGGAACAGGTAAAGAACATTACCCCGGCAGATATCATTGCTTCAATCAGCTATTTCTTCAACCTCCTTCATGGAGTGGGTGATACGGACGATATCGACCACCTTGGAAACCGCCGCCTCCGTTCTGTAGGGGAATTACTGCAGAACCAGTTCCGGATCGGTCTTTCCAGAATGGAGCGTGTAGTCCGTGAGCGGATGTCGATCCAGGATACAGCGACTATCACTCCGCAGCAGCTGATCAATATCCGTCCGGTTATTGCTTCAATTAAAGAGTTCTTCGGAAGCTCCCAGCTTTCACAGTTCATGGACCAGACGAACCCGCTTGCCGAATTGACGCATAAACGCCGTCTATCAGCACTCGGGCCTGGTGGTTTGACTCGTGAGCGCGCCGGCTTCGAAGTTCGTGACGTTCACTATTCCCACTACGGGCGTATGTGTCCGATTGAAACGCCGGAAGGTCCGAACATCGGGTTGATTAACTCGCTTTCATCTTATGCGAAGGTGAACCGTTTCGGTTTTATTGAAACTCCGTACCGGAGGGTAGATCCCGAAACAGGAAAAGTGACGGATCGCATCGACTATCTGACCGCCGATGAAGAGGACCTTTACGTAGTCGCCCAGGCGAACGCAAGGCTTGATGAGGATGGCTCGTTCATCGATGAGGACATCGTTGCTCGTTTCCGAAGCGATAATACGGTAGTCCCAAGAGAACGCGTCGATTATATGGATGTATCGCCAAAGCAGGTTGTATCCGCAGCGACTGCGTGCATCCCGTTCCTTGAAAATGACGACTCCAACCGCGCCCTGATGGGAGCGAACATGCAACGCCAGGCTGTTCCGTTGATGCAGCCGGAAGCTCCAAGGGTTGGTACAGGTATGGAGCACGTTTCCGCGAAAGACTCCGGAGCTGCCGTCATTTGCAAACACGAAGGAATTGTTGAGCACGTTGAAGCCCGTGAAGTTTGGGTTCGCCGTGTCCAGGAAATTGATGGCCAGGAAGTAAAAGGCGACCTCGATAAATATAGGATGCTTAAATTTATCCGCTCAAACCAGGGAACATGCTACAACCAGCGTCCGATTGTTTCTGTAGGCGACAGGGTAACCAAAGGTGAAATACTGGCCGATGGACCATCTATGGAAAAGGGCGAACTGGCTCTTGGCCGGAACGTGCTGGTTGCTTTCCTGAACTGGGACGGCTACAACTATGAAGATGCCATCATCATGAGCGAACGGCTTGTAAAGGATGATGTGTATACATCCATCCATATTGAAGAATATGAATCCGAGTCCCGCGATACAAAGCTGGGGCCTGAAGAAATAACACGCGATATCCCGAACGTTGGGGAAGATGCACTTCGAAACCTTGATGAGCGTGGAATCATCCGTACAGGCGCGGAAGTCAAGGACGGCGATTTGCTTGTTGGTAAAGTTACGCCTAAAGGGGTAACCGAATTGACAGCGGAAGAACGTCTGCTTCATGCGATTTTCGGTGAAAAGGCACGTGAAGTAAGGGATACTTCCCTCCGTGTTCCACACGGCGGCGGCGGTATTGTCCTGGATGTTAAAGTGTTCAACCGTGAAGACGGTGATGAACTTCCTCCGGGCGTGAACCAGCTCGTCCGTGTGTATATCGTCCAAAAACGTAAAATCTCCGAAGGGGACAAAATGGCAGGACGCCACGGAAACAAAGGGGTTATTTCCCGAATTCTTCCTGAAGAAGATATGCCTTATCTTCCGGACGGCTCACCTGTGGACATCATGCTTAACCCACTGGGTGTACCATCCCGTATGAACATCGGCCAGGTATTAGAACTCCATCTCGGAATGGCCGCAAGGGCGCTTGGCATTCATGTTGCATCGCCAGTATTCGACGGTGCGACCGAAGAAGATGTATGGGCGACTATCGAAGAAGCTGGCATGGCCCGCGACGCGAAGACTGTCCTATACGACGGCCGAACTGGCGAGCCATTTGACAACCGGGTTTCTGTCGGTGTCATGTACATGATTAAACTTGCTCACATGGTTGACGATAAACTGCACGCCCGTTCCACAGGCCCATACTCTCTCGTAACACAGCAGCCGCTTGGCGGAAAAGCCCAGTTCGGCGGACAGCGTTTCGGGGAGATGGAAGTTTGGGCGCTTGAAGCGTACGGCGCTGCCTATACGCTTCAGGAAATCCTTACTGTCAAATCCGATGATGTGGTCGGCCGTGTAAAAACGTACGAAGCCATCGTAAAAGGCGAAAACGTACCGGAACCAGGTGTTCCTGAGTCATTCAAAGTATTGATTAAAGAGCTTCAAAGCCTTGGACTTGATGTAAAAATCCTGTCCGGTGATGAAGAAGAAATAGAAATGCGCGACCTTGAAGACGAGGATGATATGCAGCAGGTCGATACATTGACCATTGCTCCTGAAACACAAAGCTTCGAATCTGAAAAAGTAGGTTCAAAAGAGTAACATGGAAAAGCTTCGGAGCTAGACAATTCTCAAAGAGAATAAGCTTTTCAGGTTTTAACCATAACCACTCGGGCGCCATACGCGCGTCTGGGTGCCGGTTATGTCAGCTACAGGGTAAAACCTGGAGATTAAAAGGGAGGTAGGCCCCTTGCTGGATGTTAATAATTTTGAGTATATGAAAATCGGCCTTGCGTCGCCGGATAAGATCCGTTCCTGGTCTTTCGGTGAGGTCAAGAAGCCGGAAACAATCAACTATCGTACATTAAAGCCAGAGAAAGACGGCCTTTTCTGCGAAAGGATTTTTGGCCCTACGAAGGACTGGGAGTGCCATTGCGGAAAGTATAAGCGCGTCCGCTATAAGGGAGTCGTCTGTGACCGATGCGGTGTTGAAGTGACACGCGCAAAAGTGCGCCGCGAACGGATGGGCCATATCGAGCTTGCCGCACCTGTTTCCCATATTTGGTACTTCAAAGGAATTCCGAGCAGAATGGGGCTCGTTCTTGATATGTCCCCTCGCGCCCTTGAGGAAGTCATCTATTTTGCTTCCTATGTGGTGACAGATTCCGGGGATACAGCCCTTGAAAAGAAACAGCTTTTATCCGAAAAAGAGTACCGAGCATACCGCGAAAAGTACGGCAATAAATTCCAGGCTTCCATGGGCGCCGAAGCAATCCGGAAACTCCTTCAGGACATTGACCTTAATAAAGAGGCCGAGTCCCTCAAAGAGGAATTGAAAACAGCCCAAGGACAAAGGCGCACACGCGCAATCAAGCGCCTTGAAGTCCTGGAAGCATTCCGCGGATCGGGGAATGAGCCATCATGGATGGTTCTGGATGTTCTTCCTGTAATCCCGCCGGAACTACGCCCGATGGTCCAACTGGATGGCGGCCGATTTGCCACATCCGACCTGAACGACCTTTACCGCCGAGTCATCAACAGAAACAACCGCCTGAAGCGCCTGCTTGACCTTGGCGCTCCAAGCATCATTGTCCAAAACGAAAAGCGCATGCTGCAGGAAGCAGTCGATGCGCTGATTGACAACGGACGCCGTGGACGTCCTGTAACTGGGCCGGGGAACCGCCCATTGAAGTCCCTCTCCCATATGTTGAAGGGTAAACAGGGACGTTTCCGCCAAAACCTGCTTGGAAAACGTGTTGACTATTCAGGACGTTCGGTTATTGTCGTTGGCCCGAACCTGAAAATGTATCAATGCGGCCTTCCTAAGGAAATGGCGCTGGAATTGTTCAAGCCGTTCGTCATGAAGGAACTTGTTGAAAAGGGCCTCGCCCATAACATTAAATCCGCCAAGCGGAAAATCGAACGCGTCCAGCCTGAAGTCTGGGATGTGCTCGAAGAAGTCATCCGTGAACATCCTGTCCTGCTGAACCGCGCACCGACGCTACACAGGCTGGGCATCCAGGCATTTGAGCCGACACTTGTCGAAGGACGGGCGATTCGCCTTCACCCTCTTGTGTGTACCGCATACAACGCGGACTTTGACGGTGACCAGATGGCTGTGCACGTACCGCTTTCTGCAGAGGCACAAGCTGAAGCGCGCCTCTTGATGCTTGCGGCCCAGAACATCCTTAACCCTAAGGATGGCAAACCGGTCGTAACGCCGTCCCAGGACATGGTATTGGGGAACTACTACCTGACATTGGAACGCGAAGGTACGATCGGCGAAGGGATGGTCTTCAAGGATACAAACGAAGCGCTCATCGCCTACCAAAATGGCTATGTCCACTTGCATACACGCGTTGCCGTTCACGCAGGCTCGCTTAACAATGAAACATTTACCGAAGAGCAAAACAAGCAGCTGTTGATGACAACAGTCGGAAAGCTTATTTTCAATGAGATCCTGCCGAAGTCGTTCCCTTACATTAATGAACCGACAAAGCACAACCTCGAAGTGAAAACTCCGGAAAAGTACTTTGTTGAAAAGGGTGCCGATGTTCGCGCGCTTATCAAGGAAATGCCGCTTGTAGAGCCGTTTAAAAAGAAAATCCTCGGAAACATCATCGCTGAGGTATTCAAGCGCTTCAAAATCACTGAAACTTCGAAAATGCTTGACCGCATGAAGGATCTCGGCTTTAAGTATTCGACAAAGGCGGGGATTACGGTCGGGGTAGCCGATATAGTTGTTCTCGGTGAAAAAGAAGAAATCCTTGCCGACGCACAAAGCAGGGTTGACAATGTGCAAAAGCAGTTCAGGCGCGGTTTGATTACCGAAGACGAACGCTATGACCGTGTCATCTCCATTTGGAGCCAGGCGAAGGATACGATTCAGGGCAAGCTGATGCAGTCCCTGAATAAGACAAACCCAATCTTCATGATGAGTGATTCCGGAGCGCGTGGTAACGCGTCCAACTTCACCCAGCTTGCCGGTATGCGTGGTATGATGGCCAACCCGGCAGGGCGGATTATCGAATTGCCGATCAAATCTTCCTTCCGTGAAGGTCTGACAGTATTGGAATACTTCATTTCCACACACGGTGCTCGTAAAGGTCTTGCCGATACGGCGCTAAAAACAGCTGACTCGGGCTACCTCACACGCCGCCTGGTCGACGTTGCCCAGGACGTTATCGTCAGGGAAGACGATTGCGGAACGGACCGCGGGCTAAGGATCAGGGCATTGAAGGATGGCACAGAGGTCATTGAATCACTCGAAGAACGCTTGATCGGCCGTTATGCAAGAAGGAATATCAAGCATCCTGATACAGGGGAGATCATTGTTCCAGAAAACGGCCTCATAACGGAAGACCTAGCCGTCGAAGTTACCAAAGCCGACATAGAGGAAGTACAAATCCGCTCGGCGTTTACGTGCAATACGCGGCACGGGGTATGTAAAAAATGTTATGGCCGCAACCTCGCAACTGGCCAGGAAGTCGAAGTGGGCGAAGCAGTCGGAATTATCGCTGCCCAATCCATTGGAGAACCTGGAACCCAGCTTACGATGCGTACATTCCATACGGGCGGTGTAGCAGGGGACGATATCACCCAAGGTTTACCGCGTATCCAAGAACTATTCGAAGCGCGGAATCCGAAGGGCCAGGCAGTCATTTCCGAATTGGAGGGTGTCGTAGTCGGCATCAACGAAGGGCGTGACCGCCAGCAGGAAATCGTCATCCAGGGCGAAGTCGAATCACGGACTTATACAGCGCCTTACACGGCAAGACTAAAAGTCCAAGTTAACGACAGAGTTGAACGTGGCCAGGACCTTACTGAAGGATCGATCGATCCGAAAGAGCTTCTAAAGGTAACGGATGTCGGCAATGTACAGGAATACCTGCTGCGTGAAGTGCAAAAGGTATACCGGATGCAGGGTGTTGAAATCGGCGACAAGCACATCGAAGTGATGGTCCGCCAGATGCTCCGTAAAATCAGGATCATCGATGCCGGTGAAACCGATGTCCTTCCGGGCATGCTTCTTGATATCCATCAATTTACCGATGCGAATGAAAAGGCATTGTCGAACGGCAAAATGCCGGCAACAGGCCGTCCGGTCCTACTGGGTATCACGAAGGCCTCACTCGAAACGGATTCCTTCCTTTCAGCGGCATCCTTCCAGGAAACAACACGGGTGCTTACCGATGCGGCCATCAAAGGCAAGCGCGATGAGCTTCTCGGCCTGAAGGAAAACGTCATTATCGGAAAGCTCATCCCTGCAGGAACAGGTATGCAGCGTTACCGCAAGGCGGAGCCGGTGACCCAGGAGGAAGAAGAAAGTATTACAATCGAATAAGAGGGCAAAGCGCCTCCTTATTTTCAAAGACGGCACCAGTAACCAGCCTGGTGCCGTTTTTAAAGATTTATTTTTTGAAAAAAATTAGCAAGATTAGTTGACATCCATTTTTTATGATGGTAATATAGCAAAGGTGCTCCTATTCACCTGTAACTTTGGAGGATATGAACGATGTCTTATGAAAAAGTTTTGCAGGCGAGGAAACTCATGATAGGAACAAAACAGGCAGTCAGAGCGCTTGAAGAAGGTACCGCCGATGAACTGGTTATCGCGGAGGATGCTGATCCGAAACTAACGGAAGCAGCCGTTGAAGCGGCCGGAAGACACGGCATACCCGTGCTGCGGGTCGATTCGATGAAAAAACTCGGCAAAGCCAGCGGCGTTAAAGTTGGAACTTCTGCTGTCGCAATAATCCGTTGAAAACTGTTTTTGCAGATGCTGCTGCAAGAACTTTGTTTTTGCCTAAAAAAGAACCACCTGGATGTGTGGGTCTACAAAAGTCGTGAAGGGAGGAAAAAACATGCCTACAATTAACCAATTAGTGCGCAAGCCTCGTAAATCCGTTGAGGAAACTTCGAAGTCCCCTGCGCTTAACAAAGGTTACAACAGCTTCAAAAAATCACAAACAAACGTATCATCTCCACAAAAACGCGGTGTTTGCACCCGTGTTGGTACGATGACTCCAAAGAAACCGAACTCAGCGCTCCGTAAATATGCTCGTGTGCGTTTGACGAACGGAATCGAGGTAACTGCCTACATCCCTGGTATTGGCCACAACCTTCAAGAGCACAGTGTTGTTCTTATCCGTGGCGGCCGTGTAAAAGACTTACCGGGTGTTCGTTACCACATTGTACGTGGCGCCCTTGATACAGCTGGCGTAAACAACCGTATGCAAGGCCGTTCAAAATACGGCACCAAGCGTCCAAAAGCACCTAAAAAATAATCATTGAACCCTAAATAGAAGATTTTCTGAAAGGAGGAAAAAATATGCCTCGTAAAGGTCCTGTTGCAAAAAGAGACGTTTTGCCAGATCCGCTTTACAATTCGAAGCTAGTTACCCGCCTGATCAACAAAATGATGATCGACGGTAAGAGAGGTACATCCCAGGCAATTCTTTATAATGCATTCGATATCATCCGTGAACGTTCAGGAAAAGAACCGATGGAAGTTTTCGATGCCGCGCTAAAGAATATCATGCCTGTACTTGAAGTAAGAGCACGCCGTGTTGGTGGTGCGAACTACCAGGTTCCAGTTGAGGTGCGCCCAGACCGACGCACTACACTTGGACTACGCTGGTTGGTGAACTACGCAAGGCTTCGTGGCGAAAAGACTATGGAACAGCGTCTTGCCAACGAAATCCTTGATGCAGCAAACAACACTGGCGCATCTGTCAAGAAGCGTGAAGACACACATAAAATGGCTGAAGCCAACAAAGCATTCGCACATTACCGTTGGTAAAATAAATTCGTTTAAGCACCCGCAATGGGTCCTTAAACCAGACGAGCTATATAGAACCATACTTGGCCGGGCTAACTTCCCGGCCTCAGGTACGGTTGCTACATAGCTGCCGAAGGATCTCTAAACACTCATACAAGGAAGGAGAAAGACCCAATGGCAAGAGAGTTCTCCTTAGAAAAAACTCGTAATATCGGCATCATGGCCCATATTGATGCGGGGAAAACAACCACCACTGAACGTATCCTGTACTATACGGGACGTATTCATAAACTTGGCGAAACTCACGAGGGTGCAGCCCAGATGGACTGGATGGAGCAGGAGCAAGAGCGCGGGATCACAATCACTTCCGCTGCGACAACTGCATCATGGAAGAACCACCGCGTAAACATCATTGACACGCCAGGGCACGTAGACTTCACAGTAGAGGTAGAACGTTCACTGCGTGTACTAGATGGTGCGGTTACTGTTCTTGATGCCCAATCCGGCGTTGAGCCACAAACTGAAACTGTATGGCGCCAGGCCACTACCTATGGTGTTCCGAGGATCGTATTCGTTAACAAAATGGATAAGATCGGTGCGGATTTCCTTTACTCCGTAAGCACCTTGCGTGACCGCCTACAAGCAAATGCACATCCAATCCAACTTCCGATTGGTGCAGAAGACCAATTCGAAGGCATCATTGACCTTGTAGAAATGAAAGCTACTTTCTACGGCAATGATCTTGGAACTGACATTGAAGTCCGTGAAATTCCAGAAGAGTACCTTGCGCAGGCAGAAGAATATCGCGAAAAGTTAATTGAAGCGGTTGCCGAGCTTGACGAAGAACTCATGGAAAAATACCTTGGCGGAGAAGAGCTTACGAATGAAGAAATCAAAGCTGCCATCCGTAAGGGCACACTTTCTGTTGAATTCTACCCTGTTCTTTGCGGAACTGCATTTAAAAACAAGGGTGTTCAATTAATGCTTGATGCGGTAATCGACTATCTTCCAGCTCCTACTGATGTTGCTGCAATCAATGGACATGCTCCTGGTGCGGAAGATGAAATTATCGAAAAGCACTCAAGTGACGAGGAGCCATTCGCGGCTCTTGCGTTCAAGGTTATGACGGATCCTTATGTTGGTAAACTGACGTTCTTCCGTGTATATTCCGGTACTTTGGAATCTGGATCCTATGTCCAGAACTCTACTAAAGGAAAGCGTGAACGGATTGGACGAATCCTGCAAATGCATGCGAACAGCCGCCAAGAAATCTCTAAGGTATATGCTGGAGACATCGCTGCTGCAGTAGGCCTGAAGGATACCACTACAGGAGATACGCTATGTGATGAAAAGAATCCTGTCATTCTTGAGTCCATGAAGTTCCCTGAGCCTGTTATTCAGCTTTCTGTTGAGCCTAAGTCAAAAGCAGACCAGGACAAAATGGCAACTGCGTTGCAAAAGCTCCAGGAAGAGGACCCTACATTCCGCGCGCATACTGACCAGGAAACTGGACAGGTTATTATCGCTGGTATGGGTGAGCTTCACTTGGATGTCTTGATTGACCGGATGCGCCGTGAATTCAAGGTAGAAGCAAACGTGGGTGCACCACAAGTTGCATACCGCGAAACATTCCGTGGCTCCGCGCAGGTTGAAGGGAAATTTGCCCGTCAATCCGGTGGACGCGGACAATACGGACACGTTTGGATTGAATTCTCTCCAAACGAAGAAGGAAAAGGCTTTGAATTCGAAAACGGAATCGTGGGCGGTGTCGTTCCTCGGGAATACATCCCTGCAGTACAGGCTGGCCTCGAAGACGCTCTTGAAAGAGGCGTACTAGCCGGTTATCCGCTGGTAGATATCAAGGCAAGGCTTTTCGACGGATCTTACCATGACGTTGACTCTTCCGAAATGGCGTTTAAAATTGCCGCTTCCATGGCGCTTAAGAATGCTGCTTCGAAATGTAATCCGGTTATCCTTGAGCCGATCATGAGGGTTGAGGTAGTTATCCCTGAAGAATATCTTGGCGATATCATGGGACAAATCACTGCCCGCCGAGGCCGCGTTGAAGGTATGGATGCAAGAGGAAATGCACAGGTAGTCCGTGCGATGGTTCCACTTTCAGAAATGTTCGGTTATGCAACTGCCCTTCGTTCTGGCACACAGGGACGTGGAGTGTTCTCCATGCACTTTGACCACTATGAAGAAGTACCAAAATCGATCTCTGAAGAAATCATCAAAAAAAATAAAGGTGAATAATTGATTTTCACCATCCAATCAAGTATAACTACTATGTAAGCATAGGCTGAGTATGGCTTGCCGTACTCAGCCCCAAATAATACTTAACTTTTTCAAATTAAAGGAGGAAATCCTAATGGGTAAAGCTAAATTCGACCGTTCCAAGCCACACGTTAACATTGGAACAATCGGTCACGTTGACCATGGTAAAACTACTTTGACTGCAGCAATCACAACTGTCCTTGCAAAAGCAGGCGGAGGGGAAGCGCGCGGTTATGATCAAATCGACAACGCTCCAGAAGAAAAAGAGCGTGGAATCACAATCTCAACTTCTCACGTTGAGTATGAAACTGCTAACCGCCACTATGCGCACGTTGACTGCCCAGGACACGCTGACTATGTTAAAAACATGATCACTGGCGCTGCTCAAATGGACGGCGGTATCCTTGTAGTATCCGCAACTGACGGTCCAATGCCGCAAACTCGCGAGCATATCCTTCTTTCCCGTCAGGTAGGCGTACCTTACCTTGTTGTATTCATGAACAAGTGCGACATGGTAGACGACGAAGAACTACTTGAACTGGTTGAAATGGAAATCCGTGACCTTCTATCTGAATATGAGTTCCCTGGCGATGACACACCAGTTATCAAAGGTTCTGCTCTAAAAGCTCTTGAAGGCGATGCAAATTGGGAAGCAAAAATCATCGAGCTTATGGATGCTGTTGACAGCTACATTCCAAATCCAGCTCGTGACACTGAGAAGCCATTCATGATGCCTGTTGAGGACGTTTTCTCCATCACTGGCCGTGGAACAGTTGCTACTGGACGCGTAGAGCGCGGACAAGTTAAAGTTGGTGACGTTGTTGAAATCGTTGGTTTCACTGAAGAGCCAAAATCTACAACTGTAACAGGTGTAGAAATGTTCCGTAAGCTTCTTGACTATGCAGAAGCTGGAGATAACATCGGTGCACTTCTTCGTGGCGTAGCCCGTGAAGACATCGAGCGTGGACAAGTTTTGGCTAAGCCAAAGTCCATCACTCCGCACACAAAGTTCAAAGCTGAAGTGTACGTTTTGTCCAAAGAAGAAGGTGGACGCCATACTCCATTCTTCTCTAACTACCGTCCACAATTCTATTTCCGTACTTCTGACATTACAGGTATCTGTAACCTTCCAGAAGGCGTAGAAATGGTTATGCCTGGCGACAACATCGAAATGTCAGTTGAGCTTATCGCTCCAGTTGCGATCGAAGAAGGAACTAAGTTCTCTATTCGTGAAGGCGGCCGTACAGTAGGCGCTGGCGTTGTTGCTTCTATCGTTGAATAATTGTTCTTGATCAAAAGCGGATGGGTGACGACCCATCCGCTTTTTTGATTTTGAGTGCCCCGTCGTAGAATGAGGATTTATCGCAACTTTTTTAGAGGGAAACACATTCTGCTTAAAGATACGGCATTGGTCTGCTGACAAAAATCGAGTTTCTTCTATAGTAATGTACATTGAAGGTAAAGGCACAAAAATACTAAAAAAGCATGCAGTTTCTCAACAGACATAAAAATGAAAGAAAACATTGCAATCACTGTATGATGCCGCTATAATAGTACAAGTGTGCGAAACATAAAAAACCCATGAATGTTATTGCGTTCGGGCGGTGTTTTGTGTATAATAGACAATGTTGGTCTTTGACTGCGATGATGTGAGAGGTTGCTGACACACCCGGCCGCTTTGCCATGGCGAGTGTGCAGGAGATTTTCACGGAGAATGTCTATTTTTAAAATAGGCGAAAAG
Source organism: Neobacillus oceani (assembly GCF_046237595.1). NCBI lineage: Bacteria > Bacillati > Bacillota > Bacilli > Caryophanales > Bacillaceae > Neobacillus > Neobacillus oceani. The sequence goes on from NZ_CP143543.1 coordinate 146,985, forward strand.
GAGGGAAAAATAATGGCAAAACAAAAAATTCGTATCCGATTAAAAGCGTATGATCACAGGATTCTGGATCAGTCTGCAGAGAAAATCGTTGAAACAGCCAAGCGTTCTGGTGCCGCAGTGTCTGGCCCAATTCCGCTTCCAACTGAAAAGACGGTTTACACGATCCTTCGTGCGGTCCACAAGTACAAGGATTCCCGTGAGCAATTCGAGATGCGTACACACAAGCGTCTAATCGACATTGTGAACCCAACTCCACAAACAGTTGATTCACTTATGCGCTTAGACCTGCCATCCGGCGTCGACATCGAAATCAAACTATAAACCATTATAAATAATATTATTCAGGAGGTGTGACGAATGACCAAAGGAATCTTAGGAAGAAAGATTGGTATGACTCAAGTATTTGCTGAGAACGGTGATTTAATCCCTGTAACAGTTATTCAGGCAGCTGCCAACGTTGTCCTTCAAAAGAAGACGATTGAAAATGACGGTTATGAAGCTGTTCAGATCGGTTTCGAAGACAAACGTGAAAAGCTTGCCAATAAGCCTGAAAAAGGGCATGTCGCTAAAGCGAATACTGCTCCTAAGCGCTTCATTCGCGAATTCCGCGGAGTAGACTTGGCAGCATATGAAGTTGGTCAGGAAGTCAAAGTTGATATTTTTGCAGAAGGCGACATCGTTGATGTTACCGGAGTATCGAAAGGGAAAGGATTCCAAGGCTCTATCAAGCGCCACGGACAATCCCGCGGCCCAATGGCTCACGGTTCCCGCTACCATCGCCGTCCAGGTTCCATGGGACCAGTTGCCCCGAACCGCGTATTCAAAGGCAAAGCATTGCCAGGACGCATGGGTGGAGAAGTAGTTACAGTTCAAAACCTTGAAATTGTAAAAGTAGATACTGAACGCAATTTGCTTCTTGTAAAAGGCAATGTGCCTGGAGCTAGAAAAGCAATGATTAAAATTAAAAGTGCGGTAAAAGCATAGGACTTCTTAAGAAAGGAGGAACAAAGGAATGCCTAAAGTAGCATTGTTTAACCAAAACGGTTCCCAAGTTGGGGAAATCGAACTTAATGATACAGTTTTCGGTATTGAGCCAAACCAGCATGTGCTTTTCGAAGCTATTTTGATGCAAAGGGCTTCAATGCGCCAGGGAACACACAAAACAAAAATTCGTTCTGAAGTAGCCGGCGGCGGACGCAAGCCGTGGAGACAAAAAGGAACAGGCCGTGCGCGCCAAGGTTCCATCCGTTCTCCACAATGGAAAGGCGGCGGTACAGTTTTCGGACCAGTACCACGCAGCTACAGCTACAAATTGCCAAGGAAAGTACGCAGGCTAGCAATTAAGTCAGCTCTTTCTACAAAGGTACTTGAAGAAAATATCGTGGTACTTGAAAGCCTTGCTTTCGAAGCGCCAAAAACAAAAGATTTCGTAAATGTCCTAAAAGGACTTTCCGTAGAAAAGAAAGCACTTGTTGTAACTGCTGACCTTGATGAAAACGTCGCATTGTCTGCAAGGAACATTCCTGGCGTTACAGTAGTAGCAGCCAACGGCATCAGTGTCGTGGATGTCCTTAACCATGACAAGCTGATCATCACCAAAGCAGCGGTTGAAAAAGTAGAGGAGGTGCTCGCATAATGGATGCACGCGATGTCATTAAGCGCCCCGTTATCACCGAACGTTCTACTGATTTGATGGCTGAAAAGAAATACACGTTCGAAGTTGACGTAAGAGCCAATAAAACGCAAGTAAAAGACGCTGTTGAAAAAATCTTTGGCGTTGATGTTGAGAAAGTAAACATCATGAACTACAAAGGTAAATTCAAGCGCATGGGCAAGTTTGGCGGATATACGAACAAACGCCGCAAGGCTATTGTTAAGCTGACTGCCGACAGCAAAGAAATCGAAATTTTTGAATCCTAGAATTTAACTAGAAGAGGAGGGAATAGAAATGGCGATTAAAAAGTACAAACCTACCTCTAACGGTCGTCGCGGCATGACAGTTTCTGATTTCGCGGAAATCACAACTAGCACCCCAGAGAAGTCTTTGTTGGCTCCGCTGACAAAAAAGGGCGGCCGTAACAACCAAGGTAAGTTAACTGTTCGTCATCAAGGTGGCGGCCACAAGCGTCAATACCGTCTAATCGACTTTAAGCGCGACAAAGATGGCATTCCAGGACGCGTTGCCACTATCGAATATGATCCAAACCGTTCAGCAAACATTGCACTAATCAATTATGTGGATGGGGAAAAGCGTTACATCCTTGCTCCTAAAAACCTTAAGGTTGGCATGGAAGTAATGTCCGGCCCAGAAGCTGATATCAAAACAGGGAACGCACTTCCACTTGCGAACATCCCGGTTGGTACAGTTGTCCACAACATCGAGCTTAAGCCTGGTAAAGGCGGACAATTGGTTCGTTCCGCAGGTACATCTGCACAGGTTCTTGGTAAGGAAGGCAAATACGTACTGGTTCGTTTGACTTCTGGTGAAGTCCGCATGATCCTTGCGACATGCCGTGCTTCCATCGGCCAAGTTGGAAACGAGCAGCACGAACTGATCAACATCGGTAAAGCAGGACGTTCCCGCTGGTTAGGCAAGCGCCCAACTGTCCGCGGATCTGTTATGAACCCGAACGATCACCCGCACGGTGGTGGTGAAGGACGTTCCCCAATTGGACGCAAATCACCAGTATCACCATGGGGCAAGCCAACTCTTGGACGCAAAACACGCAAAAAGAAGAACAAGTCCGATAAATTCATTGTACGACGCCGTAAAAAATAACGTGATTGAACTACGGTTCAAAAAACGAACCGTAGAACGGTCTCGAAGGGAGGTACCCACATGGGTCGCAGTTTGAAAAAAGGACCTTTTGTTGATGATCATTTATTGAAAAAGGTCGAAAGCCTTGGTGCTGACAGCAAGCATGTAATTAAAACTTGGTCACGCCGTTCAACAATATTCCCACAATTCATCGGCCACACAATCGCTGTGTACGATGGACGCAAACATGTGCCGGTCTATATCACTGAAGACATGGTAGGCCACAAGCTAGGAGAATTCGCTCCAACACGCGCTTATAAAGGCCATGGCAATGACGATAAGAAAACAAGACGTTAATGAGAGGAGGGCATCACATCATGCAAGCTAAAGCTGTTGCAAGAACAGTCCGTATTGCTCCTCGTAAAGCTCGTTTAGTCGTAGATTTAATTCGAGGAAAGCAAGTTGGCGAAGCGGTAGCCATTTTAACTTTGACTCCGAAGGCTGCTTCTCCAATCGTTGAAAAAGTATTGAAGTCTGCTATGGCTAACGCAGAACACAATTATGAAATGGACGTTAACAATCTTGTGGTTGAGCAGGCATTCGTTGACGAAGGTCCGACACTGAAGCGTTTCCGCCCACGTGCGCAAGGCCGTGCCAGCGCAATCAACAAGCGCACTAGCCACATTACAATCGTTCTATCAGAAAAGAAGGAGGGATAATTAGTGGGTCAAAAAGTAAATCCAGTCGGTTTGCGTATCGGTATCATCCGTGATTGGGAATCCAAATGGTACGCAGGCAAAGACTTTGCAGATCTTCTTCATGAAGACATTAAAGTTCGTGAATACATCCAGAAGCGCCTGAAAGACGCATCTGTATCCAAAGTTGAAATCGAACGCGCTGCTAACCGTGTTAACGTTACTGTACACACTGCTAAGCCAGGTATGGTAATCGGTAAAGGCGGTACAGAAGTTGAAGCGCTCCGCAAAGCGTTGAACCAGCTTACTGGCAAGCGTGTCCACATTAATATCCTTGAAATCAAAAAGGCTGACATCGATGCCAAGCTTGTTGCTGAAAACATCGCTCGTCAGTTGGAAAACCGTGTATCATTCCGCCGTGCCCAAAAGCAGGTTATCCAACGTGCAATGCGCGCAGGTGCGAAAGGTATCAAAACAATGGTATCAGGCCGTCTTGGCGGTGCAGATATCGCCCGTTCTGAACACTACAGCGAAGGAACTGTTCCCCTTCATACACTTCGTGCAGACATCGACTATGCAACTGCAGAAGCTGATACTACTTACGGCAAGCTAGGCGTAAAAGTATGGATTTATAAGGGTGAAGTCCTTCCAACGAAGAAGAAATCTGAGGAAGGAGGCAAATAATCATGTTATTGCCTAAGCGTGTAAAATACCGCCGTGTACACCGTGGAAAAATGCGCGGTCAAGCAAAAGGCGGAACTGAAGTAACTTTCGGTGAATTCGGTTTGCAGGCAACTGAAGCCTCCTGGATCACAAACCGCCAAATCGAATCTGCCCGTATCGCGATGACTCGTTACATGAAACGTGGCGGTAAAGTTTGGATTAAAATTTTCCCGCACAAGCCATATACTGCAAAGCCACTTGAAGTACGGATGGGTTCCGGTAAAGGTTCTCCGGAAGGCTGGGTAGCAGTTGTAAAGCCTGGTAAGATCATGTTTGAAATTGCCGGCGTATCTGAAGAAATCGCACGTGAGGCCCTCCGCCTTGCAGCACACAAGCTTCCAGTTAAATGCAAATTCGTAAAACGTGAAGAAATTGGTGGTGAATCAAATGAAAGCTAATGAACTTCGTGACCTTACCACTGCCGAACTAGAACAAAAAGTCAAGTCATTAAAAGAAGAACTCTTCAACCTTCGCTTTCAATTGGCGACTGGACAGCTTGAAAACACTGCCCGCATCAGGGAAGTGCGCAAGTCAATCGCCCGCATGAAAACTGTTGTCCGTGAAAGAGAAATCGGCGTTAACAATCGATAATTGAGAGGAGGTCCGCCAAATGAGCGAACGCAACCAACGCAAAGTTTACACCGGACGCGTTGTTTCTGACAAAATGGATAAGACCGTTACTGTTCTTGTCGAGACACACAAAAAGCATCCTCTTTATGGTAAACGCGTTAAATACTCTAAAAAGTTTAAGGCGCATGATGAGCAAAACCAAGCCAAAATCGGTGATATTGTCCGCATTATGGAAACTCGCCCGCTTTCGGCTACAAAACGCTTCCGCCTTGTTGAAGTGGTTGAAAAAGCAGTTATTATTTAATTGTTCGGATAAGCTTTCATCCGAAGGGAGGTTACACGCATGATTCAACAGGAAACACGTTTAAAAGTTGCTGACAACTCTGGTGCTCGTGAAGTTCTGACAATTAAAGTGCTTGGTGGCTCTGGCCGCAAAACTGCCGGCATTGGCGATGTGATCGTCTGCACAGTGAAACAAGCAACACCAGGTGGCGTTGTTAAAAAAGGTGACATTGTTAAAGCAGTTATCGTACGGACTAAGAGCGGTGCGCGCCGTACAGACGGAACTTACATTAAGTTTGACGAAAACGCATGTGTCATTATTCGTGATGACAAGAGCCCGCGCGGAACCCGTATTTTCGGACCGGTTGCACGCGAATTGCGCGACAGCAACTTCATGAAGATCATTTCCCTTGCTCCAGAAGTACTTTAATTAGCAGTACTTGCAACAAACCAATCATAAATGCCTTTAAGGAGGTGCGCACAGATGCATGTAAAAAAAGGTGACAAAGTAATGGTCATCTCTGGCAAGGATAAAGGCAAGACAGGAACAATCCTGGAAGCATATCCGAAGCAAAACCGTGTCCTCGTAGAGGGAGTTAATATCGTCAAGAAGCATTCAAAACCTTCCCAGGCGAATCCCCAGGGCGGCATTAGCAGCCAGGAAGCACCTGTACACGTATCAAACGTTATGCCTATCGACAAGTCCGGAAAGCCTAGCCGTGTTGGCTACAAAATTGTTGACGGTAAAAAAGTACGCGTAACAAAATCCGGTGAAGTATTAGATAAATAGTTCATGAAGAAGGGAGGTACAATAGATGAACCGCCTAAAGGAAAAGTATGTAAAAGAAATCACTCCTGCTCTAGTGAGCAAGTTTAACTATAAATCTGTTATGCAGGTTCCTAAAGTAGAAAAAATCGTTGTGAACATGGGTGTTGGCGATGCAGTCGCAAACGCAAAAGCCCTGGACAATGCTGTTGAAGAACTGACAAGCATTACTGGCCAAAAGCCGGTCGTTACTCGCGCGAAAAAGTCAATCGCGGGCTTCCGCCTTCGTGAAGGCATGCCAATCGGAGCGAAAGTCACTTTGCGCGGTGAGCGTATGTACGAGTTCCTTGACAAATTAATTTCAGTCTCTCTGCCACGGGTGCGCGACTTCCGCGGAATTTCCAAGAAAGCATTCGACGGCCGCGGCAACTACACTCTTGGTGTGAAAGAACAATTGATCTTCCCTGAAATTGATTACGATAAAGTAAGCAAAGTCCGTGGTATGGATATCGTTATTGTTACGACAGCCAACACTGATGAAGAAGCACGTGAGCTTTTAACTCAGTTTGGAATGCCGTTCCAGAAGTAATCTATAAATAAGGGAGGCGAAAACGTGGCTAAAAAGTCAATGATTGCGAAGCAAAAACGCACGCCTAAATATAAGGTGCAAGAGTATACCCGCTGCGAACGCTGTGGCCGTCCACACTCTGTATACCGCAAATTTAAGCTTTGCCGTATTTGTTTCCGTGAATTAGCATACAAAGGCCAGATTCCTGGTGTGAAAAAAGCTAGCTGGTAAAACCCAAGTCTGGGAAGGAGGTAAAAATAATGGTCATGACAGATCCAATTGCAGATATGCTTACCCGCATCCGTAATGCGAACATGGTTCGCCATGAAAAGCTGGAAGTACCTGCTTCCAATATCAAAAAAGAAATCGCTGATATCCTTAAGCGTGAAGGTTTCGTCCGTGATGTTGAGCTGATTGAAGACAATAAGCAAGGCATCATCCGTATCTTCCTTAAGTACGGTGCAAACAACGAGCGCGTTATCACTGGCCTTAAAAGGATTTCCAAGCCTGGCCTTCGTGTTTATGCAAAATCAACAGAAGTGCCTCGCGTACTGAACGGCCTTGGAATCGCCCTTGTTTCAACTTCACAGGGTGTCGTTACTGATAAAGAAGCCCGTGCAAAGCAAATCGGCGGAGAAGTATTAGCATACATCTGGTAAGAAAGTTTCTGAATGAATGGAGGTGCACTAAATGTCTCGCATAGGAAAAAAACCAATCGAAATTCCAGCAGGAGTTACGGTTACTCTAGATAAAAACACTGTTACAGTTAAGGGACCGAAAGGCGAGTTGGTTCGTTCTTTCAGCCCTGAAATCAGCATCCTCGTAGAAGATAATGCTGTTACGATTACACGCCCTTCCGATGTAAAGGAAATCCGTGCATTGCATGGCACAACACGCGCTGTACTCGCCAACATGGTTGAAGGTGTATCCAAAGGCTTTGAAAAAGGCCTTGAGCTAGTAGGGGTTGGTTACCGTGCTTCCAAGCAGGGCAACAAGCTTGTACTTAACGTTGGATATTCCCACCCGGTTGAAATCGAGCCTGAAAAGGGACTTGAAATCGAAGTGCCTGCAAATACAAAGGTAATTGTTAGAGGCTACGACAAAGAACGTGTTGGAGCGCTTGCTGCGAACATCCGTGGCGTCCGTCCTCCAGAGCCTTACAAAGGCAAAGGGATTCGCTATGAAGGCGAAGTTGTCCGCCGTAAGGAAGGTAAAAAAGGTAAGTAATGCCGCATAGTAATACGAAAGGAGTGACGTAAATGATTACGAAGCTTGATAAAAACGTGAGCCGTAAGAAAAGACATGCACGCGTGCGTTCAAAGCTTAGCGGAACAGCTGCCCGTCCGCGTCTGAATGTGTTTCGTTCCAGCAAACACATTTACGCTCAGTTAATCGACGATGTGAACGGAGTTACTCTGGCGAGTGCTTCGACGATGGATAAAGATTTCGGATCGGAAGTTTCCGGAAACAAAGAAGCTGCGCAAAAAGTTGGAGAACTTATTGCAAAGCGTGCAGTCGAAAAAGGCATCACTTCAGTAGTCTTCGACCGCGGAGGGTACCTCTACCATGGCCGCGTCCAGGCTCTTGCTGATGCTGCCCGCGAGAACGGCTTGCAATTTTAATAGACAAAGGAGGGACACACAAAGATGCGTCGCATTGATCCAAACAAACTTGAACTTGAAGAACGCGTAGTTACGGTCAACCGTGTTGCTAAGGTTGTTAAAGGCGGACGCCGTTTCCGTTTCACTGCTCTTGTCGTAGTAGGAGATAAAAATGGCCATGTCGGCTTTGGCACAGGTAAAGCACAGGAAGTTCCTGATGCGATCCGTAAAGCAATTGAAGATGCAAAGAAAAATCTGGTTTCCGTGCCGATGGTTGGAACGACTATTCCACATCAGGTTATCGGCCGTTTCGGGGCTGGTGAAATTCTTCTGAAACCTGCATATGAAGGTACAGGAGTTATCGCTGGCGGCCCTGTCCGTGCGGTACTTGAGCTTGCCGGAATTTCCGACATTCTTTCTAAATCGCTTGGAACAAATACGCCAATCAACGTAGTTCGCGCTACAATTGACGGCATCAAGCAGCTTAAGCGTGCCGAAGATGTTGCGAAACTGCGCGGAAAATCAGTAGAAGAACTGTTAGGATAAGGGAGGGAAATCAAATGGCTAACAAATTGCAAATTACCCTCACTAAAAGCGTGATCGGCCGTCCACAGGACCAGCGCGAAACAGTTAAGGCTCTCGGCTTGCGAAAAGTGAACCAAACAGTAGAGCAACAGGACAACGCGGCTATCCGCGGAATGATCAATAAGGTTGCCCACCTTGTTTCGGTTAAAGAACAATAAACGATTCATACTTTCTTAAGGAGGTGCCCAAATGAAACTTCATGAATTAATGCCAGCAGAAGGCTCCCGCAAAGACCGCAAGCGTAAAGGCCGCGGTATCGGATCCGGCAACGGAAAAACTGCAGGTAAGGGCCACAAGGGTCAACAAGCCCGTTCCGGTGGCGGTGTGCGCGTGGGTTTTGAAGGTGGTCAAACGCCTTTATTCCGCCGTTTGCCAAAACGCGGTTTTACAAACATCAACCGCAAGGAGTATGCGATTGTAAACCTTGATGTCCTGAACAGCTTTGAAGACGGTACAGAAGTTACTCCAGAACTTCTAATCGAAGCAGGCTTGGTTAAGAACGAAAAAGCAGGAATCAAGATTCTTGCAAAAGGAAACGTTGAGAAAAAGTTGACTGTAAAAGCTCATAAATTTTCCTCTGCTGCCAAGGAAGCAATCGAAGCTGCCGGTGGAAACACTGAGGTGATCTAATGTTCCGGACAATCTCCAATTTTATGCGCGTGGGTGAAATAAGGAACAAAATTCTATTCACCCTTTTGATGTTAGTCATCTTCCGTATCGGAACTTTTATTCCGGTTCCAAATGTCAATGCTGATATTCTTAAAGCCCAGGACCAGTTCAGTGTATTCGGCGTGCTGAATACATTTGGCGGCGGGGCCTTGCAAAACTTCTCCATCCTTGCGATGGGCATTATGCCTTATATCACTGCTTCGATCATCATCCAGCTTTTGCAGATGGATGTTGTGCCGAAGTTCACCGAGTGGTCAAAGCAGGGAGATGCGGGAAGAAGAAAGCTTGCCCAATTTACCCGTTATTTCACAATTGTGCTTGGATTTATCCAGGCATTAGGCATGTCCTACGGGTTTAACAACATGGCCCAAGGCCAGTTGATTGAAAGCTCTGGAATCGGAACGTACTTGCTGATCGCGACAGTCCTGACCGCTGGTACAGCCTTTCTAATGTGGCTCGGTGAGCAAATCACGGCAAAAGGTGTCGGTAACGGGATCTCAATCATCATCTTCGCAGGAATTGCATCCGGAATTCCGACTACTGTCAACCAAATTTATATTCAGCAGTTCCAAGACGTAGGTGACGATTTGTTCATCCGCATCTTGACAGTGCTGCTTATTGTTCTGGCTGTTATCGCCATTGTTGTTGGGGTAATTTTTATCCAACAGGCAGTTAGAAAAATCCCGATCCAATACGCAAAAAGGATGACTGCGGGACGTACGCCGGTTGGCGGCCAGTCCACCCACATGCCTTTGAAAGTGAACGCAGCAGGGGTTATCCCGGTCATTTTTGCAGTATCATTCATCATTACTCCAAGGACAATCGCTCAATTCTTCCCAACGAATGACGTGACTCTTTGGATAACGAGAGTATTCGATTATAACCATCCTATTGGGATGGTGCTATATGCAGGATTGATCATCGCGTTTACGTATTTCTATGCGTTTATCCAGGTGAATCCGGAACAGGCAGCCGAAAACCTGCAGAAGCAGAGCGGCTATATCCCTGGTATCCGGCCAGGAAAGCCAACACAGGAATACTTTACGCGCGTGCTCTATCGTCTGACATTTGTCGGAGCGATATTCCTGTCAGTGATCGCTGTCCTTCCAATTGTTTTCATTGAAGTGGCAAACCTGCCGCAGTCAGCACAAATTGGCGGAACAAGCCTGCTGATTGTTGTCGGCGTCGCGCTTGAAACAATGAAACAACTTGAAGCCCAGTTGGTCAAACGCCATTACAAAGGCTTTATCAAGTAAGGTTGGTTTTGGGGACGCTACGTTCCCTAAAACCACATAATCCCCGAGGGGGTAATTGCATGAACTTAGTATTAATGGGTCTACCTGGTGCCGGTAAAGGCACTCAGGCAGAAAAAATCGTAGAACAGTATGGAATCCCCCATATCTCAACCGGAGATATGTTCCGTGCAGCAATGAAAGAAGGTACGGAATTGGGGCTGAAAGCAAAGGCATATATGGATGAAGGGGCGCTTGTCCCGGATGAAGTGACGATTGGCATCGTACGAGAAAGGCTAAGCAAGGAAGACTGTGAAAAGGGCTTCCTTCTCGACGGGTTCCCAAGGACAGTTCCGCAAGCTGAAGCACTTGAAAGCATACTGGATGAGCTTAACAAAAAAATTGACTTTGTCCTAAATATCGATGTTGACAAGTCTATTTTGATGGAACGCCTGACAGGACGCCGCATCTGCAAAAATTGCGGTGCAACCTACCATCTTGTTTTCAATCCTCCCGCAGTTGAGGGAGTGTGCAATCGCTGTGGCGGTGAATTGTACCAAAGGGCGGACGACAACGCCGAAACCGTCCAGAACAGACTTGACGTCAACATGAAACAATCGAAGCCATTGCTTGATTTTTACATTGAAAAAGGGTACTTGCGCAATATCGATGGGCAACGTGAAATCTCCGAGGTTTTCGCTGACATCCAGGCATTGCTTGGGGGCTTGGAGTAATGATCATTTGCAAAACGCCCCGTGAGCTGAAAATCATGCGAGAAGCGGGCAGGATCGTGGCATTGACTCATGAAGAACTAAAGAAACATATAGTTCCGGGGATTACCACAAAAGAACTGGACCGCATTGCAGAACAAGTAATCCGGAAGCACGATGCAATTCCTTCTTTTAAAGGCTACAATGGTTTTACCGGCAGTATCTGCGCTTCAGTTAATGAGGAGCTGGTGCACGGCATTCCCGGAGGCCGCATTTTAAAAGAAGGGGATATCATCAGCATCGATATCGGAGCCAAATACAACGGCTATCACGGTGACTCGGCCTGGACCTATCCGGTCGGCGAAGTAGACGGGGAAACTGCCCGTCTGTTGGAAGTGACGGAACAGTCCCTGTATAAAGGGCTGGAAGAGGCTAAGCCAGGCGAACGTCTCACGAATATCTCGCATGCAATTCAGGTGTATGTTGAAGAAAACGGTTTTTCGGTCGTGCGCGAGTATGTAGGCCACGGTGTGGGGCAAGACTTACATGAGGAACCACATGTTCCGCATTACGGACCGCCAAACAAAGGCCCTCGGCTCAGGCCTGGCATGGTACTGGCAATTGAACCGATGGTAAATGCGGGCAGCCGGTATGTAAAAACACTGGCTGACAACTGGACAGTTGTAACTGCTGATAGCAAAAACTGCGCCCATTTTGAACATACGATTGCCATTACGGAGGAAGGCTTTGAAATTCTCACAAAACTGTGATGAAACTCGCGGCCCTGTTCCCGGTCAAATCGCTCTTGTTAAAAGCGGACGCGGCGCAGGCCAGTATGTTATAATTATAAAGTTGGCTGATGAACTTTCTGTTCTTGTCGCTGACGGTGGGAAGCTAAAAAACAACCGCCCAAAGAGGAAGAATCTCCGTCATCTCCAACTGGTGGACCGCATAGCTCCGGAAGTTTATGACAGTATCATGGAAACAGGCAGCGTGACGAACGGAAAGCTGCGCTTCGCACTTACAAGGTTTTTAAACGAACGCCTGACAGATGAAGAGAAGGGAGACGAATTCGATGGCTAAAGATGATGTAATTGAAATTGAAGGCAAGGTAATTGAAACTTTGCCAAACGCCATGTTTAAGGTAGAATTGGAAAATGGCCATACGATCCTTGCCCACGTATCAGGCAAGATCCGTATGCACTTCATCAGGATTCTGCCTGGCGATAAAGTAACAGTGGAGCTATCCCCATACGACTTAACTCGCGGCAGGATTACCTACCGCTTCAAATAAGCCGATTGCACTCCGTACTGCTAAGGAGGTTAGGATAATGAAAGTCAGACCATCTGTAAAACCGATCTGCGAAAAGTGCAAAGTTATCCGTAGACGCGGAAAAGTTATGGTTATTTGTGAAAACCCTAAACATAAACAAAAACAAGGTTAAAAATAAAGGAGGTGCTCCATATTTATGGCACGTATTGCTGGTGTAGATATTCCGCGTGAAAAGCGTGTGGTTATCTCTTTAACTTACATCTATGGAATTGGTAAAAATACAGCACAAAAGGTCCTTGCTGAAGCGGGCGTTTCTGAAGACACTCGTGTACGCGATCTTACAGAAGATGAACTGAACAAAATCCGTGAGATTGTTGACAAGCTTAAGGTAGAAGGCGATCTTCGCCGTGAAGTTTCCCTTAACATCAAGCGCCTGATGGAAATCGGGAGCTATCGTGGTTTGCGCCACCGCCGCGGGTTGCCTGTTCGTGGACAAAACACGAAGAACAATGCCCGTACGCGTAAAGGCCCACGTAAAACTGTAGCGAACAAGAAGAAGTAATCAGTAAAGGAGGTACTTACAAATGGCACGTAAAACTAATACTCGCAAACGCCGTGTGAGAAAGAATATCGAATCCGGTATCGCTCATATTCGCTCAACATTTAACAATACGATTGTTACCATCACCGATGTTCATGGTAATGCTATTTCCTGGTCAAGTGCAGGTGCGCTTGGATTTAAAGGTTCTCGTAAATCTACTCCATACGCTGCACAAATGGCTGCTGAAACTGCTGCTAAAACATCAATGGAACATGGTCTGAAAACTCTTGAAGTAACTGTAAAAGGCCCTGGCGCCGGACGTGAAGCTGCCATCCGTGCACTTCAGGCTGCAGGTCTTGAAGTTACTGCAATCAAAGACGTCACTCCAGTTCCACATAATGGTTGCCGTCCGCCAAAACGCCGTCGCGTGTAATTTTTCTGTATAGAAATTGTATCCATGTCTATAATGGGATATGATACCAATTTTCGTTCATGCAGAACCAATAATCCAGTTGTTGTGCACAAACAGGGACGAATACAGGGGGAATTTCGGTTGGGAAGTGACCGGCCGGGTTTTCGACGTTTTGAAGGAGGGTATATTTGATGATCGAAATAGAAAAACCAAAAATCGAAACGGTTGAGATCAGCGATGATGCCAAATACGGGAAGTTCGTCGTAGAGCCACTTGAGCGTGGATATGGTACAACTCTGGGTAACTCCTTACGTCGTATCCTACTATCATCACTCCCAGGTGCCGCGATTACATCGATTCAGGTAGATGGTGTTCTTCATGAGTTTTCAACAATTGAAGGCGTCGTTGAGGATGTCACATCCATTATCTTAAACATTAAGAAAATCGCATTGAAAATATACTCCGATGAAGAAAAAACGCTTGAAATCGATGTAAAGGGTGAAGGCCAGGTAAAGGCTGGCGATATCACTCATGACAGTGATGTTGAAATCCTTAATCCGGATCTCCATATTGCTACATTAGGTTCAAACGGACATCTTCGTATGCGGCTAACTGCAAGGCGCGGACGCGGTTATACGCCAGCTGACCAGAATAAGAGAGAAGACCAGCCGATTGGCGTGATTCCGATTGACTCGATCTACACTCCGGTTTCCCGTGTGTCCTACCAGGTGGAAAATACACGTGTTGGGCAAATGACCAACTACGATAAATTGACATTGGATGTATGGACAGACGGCAGCACAGGCCCCCAGGAAGCCATCGCATTCGGAGCAAAGATTTTGACCGAGCATTTGAACATCTTTGTTGGATTGACAGATGAAGCGCAAAATGCCGAAATCATGATTGAAAAAGAAGAAGACCAAAAAGAAAAAGTCCTTGAAATGACAATTGAAGAACTCGACCTTTCGGTACGTTCTTACAACTGCCTGAAGCGCGCAGGAATCAATACTGTCCAGGAGCTTGCCAACAAGACCGAGGAAGATATGATGAAGGTGCGCAATCTTGGACGTAAATCGCTCGAGGAAGTAAAAGCGAAACTAGAAGAGCTTGGATTGGGCCTTCGCAAGGACGACTAGTCCGGCAAAGCCGCCAAAGCCTTTACTGACTTCAACAAAGGAGGGAACCCTTCATGGCATACAGGAAATTAGGCCGCACAAGCGCACAGCGTAAAGCGATGCTTCGTGACCTTACAACTGACCTAATTATTAACGAACGTATCCAGACAACTGAAACACGTGCGAAGGAACTGCGTTCTGTTGTAGAAAAGATGATCACTCTTGGAAAGCGCGGAGATTTGCATGCACGCCGCCAGGCAGCAGCATACATCCGTAACGAAGTAGCCGATGCAGAGAACAACACGGATGCACTCCAAAAATTGTTTGCTGATATCGCTCCTCGTTACACAGAGCGCCAAGGTGGATACACTCGCATCATGAAAGTTGGTCCTCGCCGCGGCGACGGTGCACCAATGGTCATCATCGAGCTAGTTTAATACACCATCTAGAAGGCAAGGGACAGTTTCATGAAACTTGTTTCTTGCCTTTTTTACAAGAAATGCGAAAGTGCCCGTTTAGCGCTGGAGCTGGACAGAAGAAAAGCGGAAGAGTTCGCTTTCAGTTAGAAATGAATAGTATTGCCGTACAAGCCAAAAAGAGCGTTACGATGGGCAGGAATATCGATAGGATAACCGGATGGCCAGGTTTGGCCCAGACTCCCGGAAGATTGCAGCTTCATTTGCATAAATCGCCTGCATTCTTTTCCTGTCCCGTCTAGCTCATGCACCCCTCCCGTTTCTCAAAAAGAAACCCTGTAATACATCAGATCCAAAATCTGAAGGGGGGCGGGGTGCAGGCTTTTTTTGCTTTTACGGAAGAGCAGAGAGAGAAAAGATGAGCTGAGAGGAGGAAGGCCTGGTGAAAAAACCGATTATCAGCCTTGAAAATGTTTCATTTCAATACAGCAATGGAGATCGATATGCCGTCCAGGATGTCAGCTTTGAAGTGTATGAAGGTGAATGGCTTGCAATCGTTGGGCATAACGGATCTGGCAAATCCACACTGGCCAGGCTTTTAAATGGGTTGCAATACCCTCAAAAAGGAACCATTATGGTTGGAGGATTAGCGCTCAGCGAACAAACAGTATGGGATATCCGAAAGAAGCTCGGAATGGTATTCCAAAATCCGGACAACCAATTTGTCGGGACGACAGTAAAAGATGATGTGGCTTTTGGTTTGGAAAACAACGGCATCCCTCAAGAGGAGATGGCCGTCCGGGTGCCAGAAGCACTGGCGAAGGTTAAAATGGAACAATTTCTTAATCAAGAGCCGCACCATCTTTCCGGCGGGCAAAAGCAGCGGGTAGCAATTGCTGGAGTGTTGGCGCTCAGGCCAACGATTATTATTCTGGATGAAGCAACCTCGATGCTCGACCCAAGAGGGCGGGAAGAAGTGCTTGAAACCGTAAGGCTGTTGAAAGATGAGAAAGCCTTAACGGTCATATCGATAACACATGACCTTGATGAAGCCGCGAAGGCTGACAGAATCATCGTTATGAATAAGGGCTCGGTTTACCGTGAAGGTACACCGGAAGAAATATTCGCGATGGACGAAGAACTCATTTCCCTCGGCCTCGATATTCCGTTTGCGGTTAAAATGGGGAAGGCGTTAGTCGAAAGAGGGATAAAACTGCCGAAAAATTATTTGTCTGAAGAAGAGTTGGTGACGGAACTATGGACATCTCGCTCAAAGATATAGAGTACAAGTACCAGGCGGGCACGCCGTTCGAAAAGCTGGCTGTAAGTGATGTCACATTTGAAATCCCCTCTGGCACTTATTTGGCGATAATTGGCCATACGGGTTCCGGCAAGTCGACTGTCCTTCAGCATTTAAACGGCCTGCTTCAGCCTACCTCGGGGAGAGTCAACATCGGAGACCGAACCATTCAAGCCGGAAAAAAAGAAAAGAACTTGAAGGCGGTCCGCCAAAAAGTCGGGATTGTCTTCCAATTCCCGGAACATCAGCTATTCGAGGAAACGGTCGAAAAAGACATTTGCTTTGGGCCAATGAACTTTGGCGTTTCGGAAGCTGAGGCAAAGGAAAGGGCAAGGGTTGCCATCAGCCAAGTAGGCCTTGGTGAGGAAATCTTGCAAAGGTCGCCTTTCGACTTATCAGGCGGCCAAATGCGCCGTGTCGCCATTGCTGGAGTTTTGGCCATGCAGCCAGAGGTAATTGTACTCGATGAACCAACTGCTGGGCTGGACCCGCGCGGAAGGAAAGAAATCATGGATATGTTTTACCGCCTTCATCAGGAAAGGGGGCTGTCAACCGTCCTTGTAACACACAGCATGGAGGACGCGGCCCGCTATGCCGATAAAATTGTGATCTTGCATAAAGGCAAAACAGTGAAAATAGGCACGCCTGAAGAAATTTTTTCACATCCGGCTGAACTCGTCTCGCTAGGCCTTGATGTACCGGAGGCCGTTCGATTTCAACTGAAGTGGGAAGAAAAAATGGGCGTAAAGCTTGGAAAGGCCTATTTAACAATAGAAGAGCTTGCCGATGCGATTGCCCGGCATAACGGGGGTGGCCAGCCATGATGGAGAAAATGATCTTTGGGCGCTATGTTCCTGCCGAGTCGGCGGTCCACCGAATGGACCCCAGGTCAAAACTGATTCTCGTCTTTGCCTTTGTCGGTATTGTATTCATTGCGAATAACTCCATTACGTATGCTTTGCTTGGCCTTTACACCTTTTATTTGCTTGGCCTGTCGCGAATCCCGTTCAGGTTTCTCTATGAAGGTTTAAAACCAATCTTTTTCCTTGTCATCTTCACATTTCTGCTCCATCTGTTCCTGACAAAAGAGGGAGATGTTGTCGCCGATCTGGGCTTTATGAAAATATACGAAGAAGGAATCAAGCAAGGACTTTTTATTTCAATGCGTTTTTTCTTCCTAATCCTTGTCACGTCCTTGTTAACATTGACAACGACTCCGATTGAAATTACAGACGGCCTCGAAGTCCTTTTGAATCCATTAAAAAAAATCCGTTTCCCTGTTCACGAAATGGCTTTGATGATGTCGATTTCCCTGCGATTCATACCTACCCTGATGCAGGAGACGGATAAAATCATGAAAGCCCAGGCGGCTCGGGGAGTTGAGTTTGCGAGCGGACCGGTGAAGGAACGTGTTAAGGCAATCATACCGCTATTGATTCCGCTGTTTGTTAGTTCATTCAAACGGGCGGAAGATTTAGCGACGGCAATGGAAGCAAGGGGATACAGGGGCGGTGAGGGAAGGACTCGGTTCAGGCAGCTGCACTGGAAGCCGCTTGATTCTCTGCAAATCGCCCTGCTTCTGCTTTTGGCCATTGTCCTTGTTTTACTAAGGTCCTAATGGAGGGTTACCATGCAACGGTACAAATGCGTTGTTTCGTATGATGGGACAGGCTTTGCCGGCTATCAGGTCCAGCCCGGAAAGCGCACAGTCCAGGGAGAAATCGAAGCTGCACTGGCGAAAATTCATAAAGGTGAAGCTGTAAAGGTCACCGCTTCCGGAAGGACCGACTCCGGCGTCCATGCGAAAGGGCAGGTCATCCATTTTGACTCCCCCCTCTCGATTCCACCCGAACGCTGGCCAGCGGCACTTAACTCCATGCTTGGCGGCGAAATAGTCATTCTTTCGACTGAAAGGGTGAAGCCGGACTTCCACGCGCGTTTTGATGCAACCGGTAAGGAGTACCGTTACGTCCTTTATCTCGGGAAAAACAAAAACCCGTTTAACCGCAACTACTCCTATCACTACCCATATCCGCTTAATTTGGCGAAAATGGAGGAAGCGGCCCGGCATTTAACCGGAACGTACGATTTTTCGAGCTTTTGTGCCTCCAATACGGAAGTGGTTGATAAAGTAAGGACGATTGCCGATCTATCCTTTAAGAAGGAAGAGGATTGCCTTGTGCTTAGATTCAGGGGAAATGGTTTTTTGTACAATATGGTCAGGATTCTGACAGGGACACTGATCGAGGTGGGCTCCGGTTCCAGGGAAGCGGCGGCCATTCCTGGCTTGATCGCAGCCAGGGACAGGACGCTTGCGGGAAAAACCGCACCGGCACATGGCTTGTATCTTTGGGAAGTATTTTACGAGGATTGGGTTCAAAAAAGTAAAACAACTAAACCTGGTGTATAATAATTTCTTGACATTGAGCCCGCAAGGATTTATTATATCATATGTATGTATTTTAATCCCACGATAAAGCCCCGGAAAGCCTCATCGTGATTAGAAATATATGAACATGACCTTAAAGGCGCAAAACCGTCCCACTGCCGCTCCCGGAACAGAGCTGGCCACATGGAGATTGGGAAGAAGCGCAAAACCAATATTTTTCGGATTTAAATTAGGAGGGAAACCCATGCGTACAACATTTATGGCGAATGCCAACAATATCGAGCGTAAATGGTACGTAGTTGATGCTGAAGGCAAAACTCTTGGACGCCTTGCTTCCGAAGTTGCAGCAATTCTACGTGGTAAAAACAAACCAACTTTCACACCGCATGTTGATACTGGTGACAATGTAATCATCCTGAATGCTTCCAAGGTCCATCTGACTGGAAACAAGCTTCAAGACAAAATCTACTACCGCCACACCCAGCATCCAGGCGGCCTTAAGCAAAGGACTGCACTTGAAATGCGCACTAACTATGCTGAGAAAATGATCGAGCTTGCTGTTAAAGGCATGCTTCCAAAAAATTCTCTTGGCCGTCAAATGTACAAAAAGCTGCACGTATATGCAGGCAGCGAGCATCCGCACCAAGCACAAAAACCAGAAGTTTACGAACTTCGCGGATAATAAAGGGAGGGTATTAACTTGGCACAAGTTCAATATATCGGCACAGGCCGTCGTAAAAGCTCCGTTGCCCGCGTACGTCTAGTTCCAGGCAATGGACAAATCCTAATCAATGATCGTGAAATCACTAACTACATTCCGTTCGAAGCGTTGCGCGAAGTTGTTAAGCAGCCGCTTGTTGCTACTGAAACTCTTGGCAGCTACAACATCCTTGTAAACGTTAAGGGCGGCGGTTACACTGGCCAAGCTGGCGCTATCCGCCACGGCATTGCACGCGCATTGCTGCAAGCTGATCCAGAATTCCGTCCAACACTGAAGCGTGCAGGCCTTCTTACTCGTGACGCCCGCATGAAAGAGCGTAAGAAATACGGTCTTAAAGGCGCACGCCGCGCACCTCAGTTCTCAAAGCGTTAATATCGTTTTTCTATCAACGTTTACAGGCTATCCCATCTACCGGGATAGCCTGTTTTTGTTTTTAGTGATTGTAAATTGAATGCACCGATGTTGATACCAAAATCAGTGGTATTCAAAAAACAAAAATGGTTAATGAAAAAGATCTGTAAACCTTATTTGGTTGTACAGATCTTTTCGTTTATCTATTTTTCACAATATAGGTCTCGCCCAGAATTTCCTTAGCTCCATACGTTGCTGGTGTTAATTCTTTTTCAATAAATGAGTTAACATCTGATTGTTCGATATCATACATGACTTCAATTTCTTTGGAAAATAGAAGTTTTTCCTCTTCAAGCAAGGCAGAAAGAGATGGCTGTTGTTTTGGTTGTAGTTCTTCCAGATTTAGAACTTGTTTTAATCCGTCAACATAGTATTCAAATGGACGGCCGCCAACAATTTTAACGCCTTTATTTTCTTCATTAATCATGATGATGGTAGGAAAGCCTCTGGCTCCCAAGTTTCTAGTAAGAGCAAAATCTTCATTCAATAATTGTTGTCCGATGGGTTGTTCAGCTTCATTTACAATTGCTTTCCCATCAAGGCCAAGTTTATTTGCGATTTCTATCATAACCGATTTCTCTGAAATATTCTGATTAAATGCGAAAAGTTCTTCCCGTGCACGGCGCAAAAATTCAAATGCCAAAGCTTCACTATGATTTTTTTGAATGATCTTAAATACACGAGAAGGCGGATAGGAAGATTGGACTGGATTGTCAATCATTAAAGTCCCATCGATTGGCATTCTTGAATATTCTCCAACTTCTCTCCAATGGCCAGCAACATCGGCTGGTTTATAAATGCCGTTCGCAGGGTCGATAGGTCCGTCATGCCATTTTTCCAGCAAACCGCCCATAACGGTATGAAAGTTAAAATAATCACCATACTGCTTTACAAAACGGCGGAGCACAGGTTCAATCGCCCAGCAATGGGAACAAATCGGATCAGTCACATAATAAAGGTTTATTGATTTTACTGGTTTATTAAAATCAATAATCTCCATCTCCTCTTCTTCAGCTACTCCGCAAATGCCAGTTTCTAAATCACAAATCATATTATTATTTTTCAATTCAATCTTCCTCCTTTGTTTTAAGTAAATGTTTATTTCGCTTTATACTTTCTGAGGCAAAATTAATTATTTGCCTTACAATTGAATCTTAAGTGATAATGAACATAACCAACACCAATAGTTCTGTTGATTTGTCGTTTATACAACACATTGAAGAAATTGTTTAGAAAGTAGGCGTGGGTTATAAATGAATCAATCAAAGACGGACCCCCGAGTGCTGCGTACTCGCAAATTAATAATGGATTCTTTCATTGAACTTTCAGGAGAAAAGGAATTTAAGGATATTACTGTTAAGGATATTACATCTAAGGCTTTGATTAATCGCGCTACATTCTATTATCATTTTGAGGATATATATGACCTATTGGAAAAGGTATTATCAGAAGTATTGTTGGTTAATTTGGATTGTGATTACTACCAAAATAACGGACTAAATGAAGAGGCGCTGGTTAATATTTTTAAAGCGATCACGGATTTTCAAAAGTCCTTATCCACTCGTTGCCATAGAGGATATGAAGATACCATTGCCCGAATTATTAGGGAACAGCTTGAAATCATTTTTTATAAACTATTGTTAAAACAGCGTCCAGCTGAAGATGAGCATCCCCTAAAAGTTACAGCTGTCATGCTGAGTTGGGGAATTTATGGGGCTTCTGTGGAATGGAGAAGAACTAGTAAGGAGATACCTCCCGAAGAATTCATCAAATCAGCAATTCCTTATATACTGTCGGGAAGTAATTTTGGGGCTGCGGACTAACTTGGTATATCAACTTTAACAGGCTATCTCATTTATGTTGAGAAAGCCTGTTTTTGTGTTGAAAGTTAGTAAATAAGGATTATACGGCCAGTCCATTGAAATTCGTTCTTCCATATTAGGCTTAAATAGGATAAGCCCTTTTATTTGATAAATTTTTCATAAGATTTATAATGAATATATACTATCAATTAAAGATATTTTAATTAGAGATATTTTAATGGATGATATTTCATTAAAAGGGGTACATTGTCATCCTAAATATCTTACGATAGTATGTGTTTTTAATTTTTAATCAGAAAGTACAACAAGGGAGGATAATCATCATGAGCAATCGGTTTGAAGGAAAGGTCGTATTAATTACAGGTGCGGGATCTGGTTTAGGCCAAGCCTCTGCTCTACAAGTAGCAAAAGAAGGCGCGAAGCTTTCTCTCGTTGATTTAAACGCTTCTTCATTAGAAGAAACAAAAAGTAAAGTATTAGAAATTTCACCAAACGCAGAAGTATTGCTTATCACTGCAAATGTCGCAGATGAGAAAGCAGTTGAAAACTATGTAAACGAAACAGTTAAAAAGTTCGGGAGAATCGATGGTTTCTTCAACAACGCTGGGATTGAAGGAAAACAAAACCTAACTGAGGAGTTTGGCATTGATGAATTTCAAAAGGTAGTCAATGTCAACTTAAATGGAGTGTTTTATGGTTTAAAACACGTATTAAAAGTTATGAGAGAACAAGGATTTGGCTCTGTAGTAAATACGGCTTCCGTTGGTGGCATTCGTGGGGTAGGAAATCAATCTGGTTATGCAGCTAGTAAACACGGCGTCGTTGGATTAACACGAAATTCAGGTATTGAATACGGCCAATACGGAATCAGCATCAAAGCTATTGCGCCAGGCGCAATCATGACCCCGATGGTAGAAGGTTCATTAAAACAAATGGATCCAGACAATTGGGAAGAAGTAGGAAAGCAATTTGTTGAGCCAAACCCAATGAAACGCTTCGGCAAACCGGAAGAAGTGGGATACTTAGTAGCATTCCTGCTGTCCGACCAAGCCAACTTCATCAACGCAACCGTTATTCCAATCGATGGTGGACAATCTTATAAATATTAAAAGCAGTATTAGGTAAACATGTAGAAAGTGAATAAAAATTAAAAAGAGGAATTCATTTTGATTATTTTTTTCAAAATGAATTCCTTTTAATTGTTGTAAAGCTAAGCCCAATCCCTCCAATAATTTACGCTTTATTACAAGCCTAATCTTGTCCTTAGGCCTGGCCTTTCTTTTGCCTGCGCTTTTTTTTGTATGTAGTTATATGAATTTTCTCAACGCAATAATTGCTCCGAGATGGATTCCTTCATGGTAAATCATCCGGACAAGCACCTGGGCGATGGTCTGCATGCAGGATTCGGTTTCCGGGAAAGTTTCCTCAAGCCTATCCCCGTATGTCTCCTTAATCCATTCCGGCTGGCCGGCAAGCAATTGCTTTAATTCTTCAAAGGATGGCGGCTCGCTTGTCCAATTGGCAGGGCTGGTCCCAAAACCGAACCATTCATGGAATCTTTCGGGAATCTCAATCGGCTCTTTTGTCAGATGCTTAATCCACAACAACTGGTCAAGGTAAATATGGCCGAGGTTCCAGCGGATATTATTTTTGAAGCCAGTTGGAATCTTATTTGCGGCCACCTCGGAAACATCGGCTACGCAGCTCAAAATGTCGTTCCGGTAATCGCTCAGCTGGGTAAATAAAACTTCATGCTCTTTTTTCATAAAAATCCCCCTCAAAGAGTCTGTCTATTCTGATTTTAAGATACAGCATTGCTAATTGGTTGTAAAACTGGAAAGCGAATCAATCCGTTGGCCGGTATTCTCCTTGAGAAACGGTTAAACACTAGGGATTAAGAGGTGACTACAGTGAATGTAATTACGACCTTCAATGAAAAAAGGCGGGAAAAACAGATTAAATATGAACGTTCAGTCCTAAAGGAACTTTCTATAAATGAATTAAAGAAACGTGTTCAGGACCATTTCGGATCGTTAAGGATGTCCCATCGCCTATTCCAAAATCCGGGCATCCAGGAAGCGTGCTATGATGTAGCGCTGGAAGCCTATTTACTGGGAGCGCAATTCAGCAAATTTGGTACCAGTGGTGAAAAAGTCGAACAGACACTTGAACGGTGTGAACCCGAAGAAACCCATCTGATTGATACCTTGTTCAACTTCCTTTTGTATTGGGGAGGAGGGGACGAAGGGTATTACAGTGAATCCCTTTATTTCAACTGTGAGCAATATGTAAGGAAATGGTGGCTTGATGGGTTTGAAAAGGGGATGCGCCGCCAGAAACTGCGCCTTCACTAAACCAGCCTGATTCCGAGTTCTAATTCCTGTTCCAAAGCCATATAGTGAAATGGAAAAGGACAGGCAGGGGGCTGGGCGGAGTGTCGATTAAAAGACTGAAGAGGACGGCTATAGCTATTGGGCTGATCATGTTATTCTTTATCATCCAATATGATTTTTCCGATAATCATTCCTGGAATACATGGCATCTGCCGCTTACAGGAAAGGTAATCCTCCTTGATCCCGGGCATGGAGGAGCGGACGGGGGGGCGGGTGAGAGGACCGTTCAGGAAAAGGACATCGCGTTAAGTATATCCCTTAAGCTTCGTGATTTCCTGCAGCAGCAGGGTGCGATTGTCATCATGACAAGGGATATAGACAAGGATTTGGCGCCACCGGAAATGAAGGGCTACAGCCGCAGGAAAACAGCGGATTTGAAGGAAAGGCTCAAAATTATCAATGAATCCAATGCGGATTTCTTTGTTAGCGTTCATTTGAATGCGATTCCTGCCCCACAATGGAGCGGAGCGCAAACTTTTTATAGCACGAATAACAAGGAGAACAAAAAAGCTGCCAGGCTGATCCAGCAAGAGCTGAGAACGAACCTCGAAAACACAACGAGGAAGGAAAAACCGCTTAACAGCGTCTATATCCTGAAGCATGCGAAAATACCGGGCGTCCTGGTGGAAGCCGGTTTCCTTTCAAATCCAGCCGAGAAAACAAATTTGGAACGTGATTCATACCAGGAAATGGTGGCGGCATCGATTTATAAAGGCATCAATCGGTTTTTCACGGAAAGATGATAGGGAGAGGCCTGGCGCCTCCCTTTTTATTTTTTGTATAAAAACATAAGGGTGTGCGCCATTTAACAGCCTTGCCTGGCTCTATGATATAATATAAAGACATGCCGGCAACGGTTGGCAGTAACCAAATCAATAAGGCGGGTGCTTTAGTAAATGATTACAGAGGCTATCGTACGGGAAGTATTGAGCGGTTTACAGGAACCTTTTTTACATAAATCGCTGGGTGAGCTGAATGCCATCGAGGAAATAAAGGTTAAGGAAGAAAAGAACCATGTCAGTGTGAAAATAGCAATCGCCAAGACCGGTACCGCCGAACAGCTTCAGCTTCAGACTGAAATTGTTAACGCTTTAAAAAGCCAGGGAGCGGCCACTGTCGGTATCCGCTTCAGCCAGCTTCCGGAAGAAGAGTTGGCAAAGCATCGCGCCACCACGGCAGAGCAGGGCGATTTAGGGCTATTGGCCCCGGGAAGCAAAACAACATTCATAGCAATTGCGAGCGGAAAGGGTGGGGTCGGGAAATCGACAGTTTCCGTTAACCTTGCTGTTTCACTGGCGCGCCTCGGAAAAAAAGTCGGCCTAATTGATGCAGATATCTATGGGTT
Organism: Neobacillus oceani; assembly: GCF_046237595.1. Lineage (NCBI taxonomy): Bacteria > Bacillati > Bacillota > Bacilli > Caryophanales > Bacillaceae > Neobacillus > Neobacillus oceani. The sequence goes on from NZ_CP143543.1 coordinate 172,283, forward strand.
CAGTGTACCGGATATGATGGGGATTACAGAACGCCCAGCTATAAAGGATGAAAAAATCCTGCCAGTCGAGCGGTTTGGGGTAAAAGTCATTTCGATGGGCTTCTTTGTCGAGGACAATGCACCGATTATCTGGCGCGGCCCAATGCTTGGCAAAATGCTGAACAGCTTCTTTGAAGAGGTTAATTGGGGAGATCTTGATTACCTGCTGCTGGACCTGCCTCCGGGGACAGGCGATGTGGCGCTTGATGTGCACTCCATGCTGCCGTCCTGCAAGGAAATCATCGTAACGACCCCCCATCCTACAGCCGCTTTTGTTGCGGCTAGGGCAGGCGCGATGGCGTTAAGGACCGAACATGAAATTCTGGGCGTCATTGAAAATATGGCGTATTTTGAAAGCAAGGCCACTGGCGAAAGGGAATATATTTTCGGAAAAGGCGGCGGGGAAAAACTTGCCGAAGCGCTTAATACTGAAATCCTCGGGCAGCTTCCACTCGGCCAGCCGGATTGGGATGAAAATGATTTTGCCCCTTCGGTTTACCAGGAAGAGCACCACATTGGCACCATTTATCTACAAATTGCCGATAAAATCATTAACAAACTGGATAATTAAAACAAAAGCCTCTCCGGAATCGGAAGAGGCTTTTTTAAACAATTTAAGACCCGCCTTTATCGCCGCCTCCATCCTGGCCTCCCCCTCCGCCTTTGTCGCCTTTAGCGGCTTCCTTCGCCGCCTGCAAAAGGAGTTCTTGCATCTCTGCTTTAAACAGTGGGCTTTGCATCGAATCGGCTATAACAGCCTGCAAATGGAGCCGGAAGTCTTTGCTTTTTAAGGCATCAGCCATCTCTTTTTTTATTTCAGGCTCTTTAAGTATCTCAATCATCATTGCACGGTATTCAGGGTCCTTCATTAGATCTTTTAACAGCTTTTCGTTTTCTGTTTTCATGCTTTTTGCCAAGGCTGAGGCCATTTTCGGATCTTTAAGCGAGTTCTTCCAAAAATCCATTCCTTCCTTGGAGACTAATGTTTTTTGGATTGTATCCGACACCACGGACTCATCCATAATCATTTGCTTTTTAATTGAATCGTCAGTCATGATTTCGTGGATTGCTTTTTTGCCATCATCCGTGTGGAGGATATCGACAAGCATTTTTTTTGTTTCCTCGTAATTAAATTTAGTCTCAATCTGGCTGGTCCCAGCCGCGCAGCCCGAAACAATGAGAATCATCCCAATCAAAAGCAGCGTATATATCTTTTTCATTCCCGATAACTCCCTTCAACGAATGGCACTTACCCTTAGAATGAAGAAAAATACACCTAATTATTCGCACAATCGGAATGCCTGGATTTTTATGTTTCCGGTTGGTACAATGAAGTGAAAACGTCATTGGTTCGAAAGTTTGGGCTAATGGGAAGAAAAAAAGAATGCAATGCTGGGGGAAAAATTGTGACTAGCCGTAATTGGGTTAAATTATTTATCAACACATTAATAATTGGGGGACTTACTACAGTTGTTACTGGTTTTTTTGTCCGCTGGGACGAATTTGAACCGTTGTTTGCGGATGCCGATTTCCTGGAAGTCCTATCGGTCTTCATTTGGCTCGTCGGAGTCGGGTTTATTTTCAGCTTGTTGAGCCAGATGGGATTCTTTGCTTATTTGACTGTCCACCGATTCGGCTTGGGAATTTTTAAATCAGTACGGTTGTGGAATAGCGTACAGGCCGTTGTTGTGGCATTTGTGCTATTCGATCTCATTTATTTAAGGTACATATCTTTTGCGAAAGAAGGGGAAGGGGCCGTTTCTTATGTAATACCCGCTCTGATCGTCCTTGCCGTGGGATTGGCGGTAGCGTGGCAAAAGATGAGGCAGACAAATAAAGAGGCGTTCATTCCCGCGCTATTTTTTATGGTAGTCGGGACCGTCATAGAATGGTTTCCTGTCCTCAGGGTAAATGAAGGCAGCTGGCTTTACCTCATGCTGATACCATTACTTGTCTGCAACGGCTATCAGTTGCTTGTCCTTCACAAGCTGAATGAAAAATCGCTTGAAGAGCGAAAGAAGCTGGAGGGGAAAAAACCCCGCCAAGCACAAAAACAACTCAAGCCGTCCAAATAAATGGGCGGCTTGTATTTTTATTTTACTTCTTCAGTTTTTGCCTCTCCATTGGCTATCATCTCCGAAACAGTGACAAACTTTAATCCCTTGGCCTGCAAATCTTTAATGATGCCCGGGAGTGCCTTTGCAGTCTGCTTGGCTGAATCCGAAGCATGAAGGAGGACGATGTCACCGGCCCCCGCCTTAAGAATGTTTGCATGGATTTTTTTGATGCCAGGATTGGTCCAGTCTTTAGAATCAATACTCCAATGTACGACAGTAAACCCAAATCGATCTGCAATTTTTAACGTCCGTTTGTCAAAATGTCCTGTTGGGGCGCGAATTAACGTTATTTTTTTGATATTCAATTTGCCAAAGGCCGTCTGTGCTTTAGCAAGGTCCTTTCGAATCTGGGCCTCTTCGATAGCCGTATAATCTTCATACCCATAGCCGAGAATGCCGATTTCATATCCAAGCTTTGATATCCGGCTTACGAGGTCTGGGTGGCGTTCGGCCCAAGCGCCGGACAAAAAGAATGTAGCCGACTTTACGTTTTCTTTTTCAAGTACATCCAATATTGGCTCCGCCTTTTCATCTCCCCAGCCAATATTAAATGTCAAGGCGATATCCTTTTCCCCCTTGTAAACCGCCTTTGGTCCATCCTTTGTTGAAAACACCGGAACCTGGACAAGATTTTCCATATACACAATCCATGCTGTAAATAATGCAGACACGATTATTAAAATGGCTTGCTTAATTCGCTTTCCGTTTAAAATAACAAAGAAATCCACGTTCATTCCCCCGTCCAAAGCTTTCCTTGTCCTATACCTATGTCCAAAAACCTCCATGTATGAGTACCAAATCTACATAGAATAGAATTTGTTGGAAAACATAAGGTGCAAATCCATGCCAGGAGTGGTGAGTGAAATGATTGGTTTACTGGTCAATACAAAGGAAGTAAAGGAACTTGAATACCTTCTAAAAAGGGAAATGGAAGAAATTTTGTTTGATTTAGAAGATGAAAGGATAGACCACATTGCTAAAAGGGCAATGGAGGAGCGGTATAAAATTTTATTTATTCTTTTTAGGAGAATAGCCCAACCAGGGGATTGTATCAGGTATATGAGAAAAAAGCGGATAAAAAAATAGTAACGTTCGAGTTACCATATTGCGCCTTGAACGGTTACCTATATGGAAATATATTCAGCTCGAATTTCTTATTGACTTTGCATTGTTATCTTGGTATATTAAAAAACGTTGCTGCGAGGCAGTGACCAAGTTAAAAAAGTTGTTGACACAAGTCAAACAACATGGTATATTTAAAAAGTCGCCTCTGAGCGATATGTTCAAAAATTGCTCTTTGAAAACTAAACAAACAAGCGTCAACAAACAATAATATAGTGATCTTCGGATCACTAGCCAACGTAACTTTATGAGCTAAACTCATACTCTTTTTTGGAGAGTTTGATCCTGGCTCAGGACGAACGCTGGCGGCGTGCCTAATACATGCAAGTCGAGCGGAAGTTTCAAAAGCTTGCTTTTGGAACTTTAGCGGCGGACGGGTGAGTAACACGTGGGCAACCTGCCTGTAAGACTGGGATAACTTCGGGAAACCGGAGCTAATACCGGATAATCCTTTCCAACACATGTTGGAAAGCTGAAAGACGGTTTCGGCTGTCACTTACAGATGGGCCCGCGGCGCATTAGCTAGTTGGTGGGGTAATGGCCCACCAAGGCGACGATGCGTAGCCGACCTGAGAGGGTGATCGGCCACACTGGGACTGAGACACGGCCCAGACTCCTACGGGAGGCAGCAGTAGGGAATCTTCCGCAATGGACGAAAGTCTGACGGAGCAACGCCGCGTGAGCGAAGAAGGCCTTCGGGTCGTAAAGCTCTGTTGTCAGGGAAGAACAAGTACCGGAGTAACTGCCGGTACCTTGACGGTACCTGACCAGAAAGCCACGGCTAACTACGTGCCAGCAGCCGCGGTAATACGTAGGTGGCAAGCGTTGTCCGGAATTATTGGGCGTAAAGCGCGCGCAGGCGGCCTCTTAAGTCTGATGTGAAAGCCCACGGCTCAACCGTGGAGGGTCATTGGAAACTGGGGGGCTTGAGTGCAGAAGAGGAGAGCGGAATTCCACGTGTAGCGGTGAAATGCGTAGAGATGTGGAGGAACACCAGTGGCGAAGGCGGCTCTCTGGTCTGTAACTGACGCTGAGGCGCGAAAGCGTGGGGAGCGAACAGGATTAGATACCCTGGTAGTCCACGCCGTAAACGATGAGTGCTAAGTGTTAGAGGGTTTCCGCCCTTTAGTGCTGCAGCAAACGCATTAAGCACTCCGCCTGGGGAGTACGGCCGCAAGGCTGAAACTCAAAGGAATTGACGGGGGCCCGCACAAGCGGTGGAGCATGTGGTTTAATTCGAAGCAACGCGAAGAACCTTACCAGGTCTTGACATCCTCTGACACTCCTGGAGACAGGACGTTCCCCTTCGGGGGACAGAGTGACAGGTGGTGCATGGTTGTCGTCAGCTCGTGTCGTGAGATGTTGGGTTAAGTCCCGCAACGAGCGCAACCCTTGATCTTAGTTGCCAGCATTCAGTTGGGCACTCTAAGGTGACTGCCGGTGACAAACCGGAGGAAGGTGGGGATGACGTCAAATCATCATGCCCCTTATGACCTGGGCTACACACGTGCTACAATGGATGGTACAAAGGGCAGCGAAGCCGCGAGGTGGAGCCAATCCCATAAAACCATTCTCAGTTCGGATTGCAGGCTGCAACTCGCCTGCATGAAGCCGGAATCGCTAGTAATCGCGGATCAGCATGCCGCGGTGAATACGTTCCCGGGCCTTGTACACACCGCCCGTCACACCACGGGAGTTTGTAACACCCGAAGTCGGTGGGGTAACCGTAAGGAGCCAGCCGCCTAAGGTGGGACAGATGACTGGGGTGAAGTCGTAACAAGGTAGCCGTATCGGAAGGTGCGGCTGGATCACCTCCTTTCTAAGGATATTGCCTTTAAGGCAATCGGAACTCAGTCCTTCGGGACTGTGATGTTGGCCGCTTGTTTGTTTAGTTTTGAGGGAGCAATCCTTCAAAGCTTTTTTTGACTCTGCCCTTTCGGGCAAAGTTTGTTCCTTGAAAACTGGATAATGTTAAGAAGAAGTAACCAAGAAGAACCGAGTGATCGCCATTTTAGTTTTCTCTCTGGTAAACAGAGTGGAATGACCTTTTAGGTTAAGTTAGAAAGGGCGCACGGTGGATGCCTTGGCACTAGGAGCCGATGAAGGACGGGACTAACACCGATATGCTCCGGGGAGCTGTAAGTGAGCTTTGATCCGGAGATTTCCGAATGGGGAAACCCGCCATCCGTAATGGGGTGGCATCTTTACCTGAATCCATAGGGTATTGAAGGCAGACCCGGGGAACTGAAACATCTAAGTACCCGGAGGAAGAGAAAGCAAACGCGATTCCCCAAGTAGCGGCGAGCGAAACGGGACATAGCCCAAACCGGAAGGCTTGCCTTCCGGGGTTGTAGGACACTCTACATGGAGTTACAAAGGAACGGGGTAGGCGAAGAGGCCTGGAAAGGCCTGCCGGAGAAGGTAAAAGCCCTGTAGCTGAAACTTCGTTCCCTCCTGAGTGGATCCTGAGTACGGCCGGACACGTGAAATCCGGTCGGAATCCGGGAGGACCATCTCCCAAGGCTAAATACTCCCTAGTGACCGATAGTGAACCAGTACCGTGAGGGAAAGGTGAAAAGCACCCCGGAAGGGGAGTGAAAGAGATCCTGAAACCGTGTGCCTACAAGTAGTCAGAGCCCGTTCATGGGTGATGGCGTGCCTTTTGTAGAATGAACCGGCGAGTTACGGTCCCATGCAAGGTTAAGCCGAAGAGGCGGAGCCGCAGCGAAAGCGAGTCTGAATAGGGCGAATGAGTATGTGGCCGTAGACCCGAAACCAGGTGATCTACCCATGTCCAGGTTGAAGTCCAGGTAACACTGGATGGAGGACCGAACCCACGTACGTTGAAAAGTGCGGGGATGAGGTGTGGGTAGCGGTGAAATTCCAATCGAACCTGGAGATAGCTGGTTCTCTCCGAAATAGCTTTAGGGCTAGCCTCACGTTGTGAGAGTCTTGGAGGTAGAGCACTGTTTGGACTAGGGGCCCCCATCGGGTTACCGAATTCAGACAAACTCCGAATGCCAAAGACTTATCCGTGGGAGTCAGACTGCGAGTGATAAGATCCGTAGTCAAGAGGGAAACAGCCCAGACCACCAGCTAAGGTCCCAAAGTATACGTTAAGTGGAAAAGGATGTGGAGTTGCTTAGACAACCAGGATGTTGGCTTAGAAGCAGCCACCATTTAAAGAGTGCGTAATAGCTCACTGGTCGAGTGACTCTGCGCCGAAAATGTACCGGGGCTAAACGTATCACCGAAGCTGTGGATTGACATCTTCGATGTCAGTGGTAGGAGAGCGTTCCAAGGGCGTTGAAGCAGGACCGGAAGGACCTGTGGAGCGTTTGGAAGTGAGAATGCCGGTATGAGTAGCGAAAGATGGGTGAGAATCCCATCCACCGAATGCCTAAGGTTTCCTGAGGAAGGCTCGTCCGCTCAGGGTTAGTCGGGACCTAAGCCGAGGCCGAAAGGCGTAGGCGATGGACAACAGGTTGATATTCCTGTACCACCTCTTCATCGTTTGAGCAATGGGGGGACGCAGGAGGATAGGGTAAGCGCACTGTCGGATATGTGCGTCTAAGCAGTTAGGCTGGAAAGCAGGCAAATCCGCTTTCCGTGACGGCTGAGCTGTGACAGCGAGGGAAATTTAGTACCGAAGTTCCTGATTCCACACTGCCAAGAAAAGCCTCTAGCGAGATGGAAGGTGCCCGTACCGCAAACCGACACAGGTAGGCGAGGAGAGAATCCTAAGGTGAGCGAGAGAACTCTCGTTAAGGAACTCGGCAAAATGACCCCGTAACTTCGGGAGAAGGGGTGCTCTTTAGGGTTCATAGCCCTGAAGAGCCGCAGTGAATAGGCCCAGGCGACTGTTTAGCAAAAACACAGGTCTCTGCGAAGCCGCAAGGCGAAGTATAGGGGCTGACGCCTGCCCGGTGCTGGAAGGTTAAGAGGAGGGGTTAGCGCAAGCGAAGCTCTGAATCGAAGCCCCAGTAAACGGCGGCCGTAACTATAACGGTCCTAAGGTAGCGAAATTCCTTGTCGGGTAAGTTCCGACCCGCACGAAAGGCGTAACGATCTGGGCACTGTCTCAACGAGAGACTCGGTGAAATTATAGTACCTGTGAAGATGCAGGTTACCCGCGACAGGACGGAAAGACCCCGTGGAGCTTTACTGCAGCCTGATATTGAATTTTGGTACAGCTTGTACAGGATAGGTAGGAGCCTGTGAAGCCGGAGCGCCAGCTTCGGTGGAGGCGTCGGTGGGATACTACCCTGGCTGTATTGAAATTCTAACCCGCACCCATGATCTGGGTGGGAGACAGTGTCAGGCGGGCAGTTTGACTGGGGCGGTCGCCTCCCAAAATGTAACGGAGGCGCCCAAAGGTTCCCTCAGAATGGTTGGAAATCATTCGCAGAGTGTAAAGGCACAAGGGAGCTTGACTGCGAGACCTACAAGTCGAGCAGGGACGAAAGTCGGGCTTAGTGATCCGGTGGTTCCGCATGGAAGGGCCATCGCTCAACGGATAAAAGCTACCCCGGGGATAACAGGCTTATCTCCCCCAAGAGTCCACATCGACGGGGAGGTTTGGCACCTCGATGTCGGCTCATCGCATCCTGGGGCTGTAGTCGGTCCCAAGGGTTGGGCTGTTCGCCCATTAAAGCGGTACGCGAGCTGGGTTCAGAACGTCGTGAGACAGTTCGGTCCCTATCCGTCGTGGGCGCAGGAAATTTGAGAGGAGCTGTCCTTAGTACGAGAGGACCGGGATGGACGCACCGCTGGTGTACCAGTTGTCTTGCCAAAGGCATCGCTGGGTAGCTATGTGCGGACGGGATAAGTGCTGAAAGCATCTAAGCATGAAGCCCCCCTCAAGATGAGATTTCCCATTCGAAAGAAGTAAGATCCCTGAAAGATGATCAGGTTGATAGGTCAGAGGTGGAAGCACGGCGACGTGTGGAGCTGACTGATACTAATCGATCGAGGACTTAACCAATTAGATTACCATGTTCTTCCGAACTTCTTCTGAAATTATCCAGTTTTGAGGGAATAAAATTTCTTCTTGAAAGAACCACAAAAGACATTATAATAGAATATGTCTAATTCATTGTCTGGCAGTTATGGCGAGAAGGCCACACCCGTTCCCATACCGAACACGGAAGTTAAGCTTCTCAGCGCCGATGGTAGTTGGGGCCTTGCCCCTGTGAGAGTAGGACGCTGCCGGGCTTTGAATATTAGGTTTTTATTATTCCGCAGTAGCTCAGTGGTAGAGACAAGCATTTCTACTATGAATAAGCTGTGAGTTTTATACGCCGAGTCGCTTCTTGCGGAGCTTACTGAGGCGGGGACACAAATGCTATACAAGAGTATGGATATACTAAATATTCCGCAGTAGCTCAGTGGTAGAGCAATCGGCTGTTAACCGATCGGTCGTAGGTTCGAGTCCTACCTGCGGAGCCACTAATTATAAATTTTAGTATAATGCTTCCATAGCTCAGTAGGTAGAGCACTTCCATGGTAAGGAAGAGGTCAGCGGTTCGAGCCCGCTTGGAAGCTTATTTTTATGAAGGCCCCTTGGTCAAGCGGTTAAGACACCGCCCTTTCACGGCGGTAACACGGGTTCGAATCCCGTAGGGGTCACCATTTATTTGGAGGATTAGCTCAGCTGGGAGAGCATCTGCCTTACAAGCAGAGGGTCGGCGGTTCGATCCCGTCATCCTCCACCATTCATTTTAATATCATTCATTATGCCGGTTTAGCTCAATTGGTAGAGCAACTGACTTGTAATCAGTAGGTTGGGGGTTCAAGTCCTCTAGCCGGCACCATTTTTTGGTGGGGTAGCGAAGTGGCTAAACGCGGCGGACTGTAAATCCGCTCCCTCAGGGTTCGGCGGTTCGAATCCGTCCCCCACCACCATTCCCTGAATAGGTCCAAACAAAAAGAGCAATACTATGTATGTTCTTTTTAGGTTGTATGGGGATTCCTATTTTGGTGACCATAGCATTATTGGGCTATAGCCAAGCGGTAAGGCAACGGACTTTGACTCCGTCATTCGTTGGTTCGAATCCAGCTAGCCCAGTATTTTTTTATAACTCGAGCCATTAGCTCAGTTGGTAGAGACGAGCGAAGCTCCGTGAAAAATCTGCGAGTTGTACCCGCCGAGCTGCTACTTGCGGTCCTTACTGAGGCGGGGACACATATGTTAACAAAGATTAGGATAGCTAAATAAACTCGAGCCATTAGCTCAGTTGGTAGAGCATCTGACTTTTAATCAGAGGGTCGAAGGTTCGAGTCCTTCATGGCTCATTTTGTTGTTTAAATGAACCTTTTGTAGTATAGTTTTCATATACGCGGAAGTAGTTCAGTGGTAGAACACCACCTTGCCAAGGTGGGGGTCGCGGGTTCGAACCCCGTCTTCCGCTCCATAAGCCGGGGCCTTAGCTCAGCTGGGAGAGCGCCTGCTTTGCACGCAGGAGGTCAGCGGTTCGATCCCGCTAGGCTCCACCATCACATTTTTTACATAAAGACCTTTTTGCCTTGAATCCAAATTGGATTTAAGGCTTTTTTGTTGTTTTGAAAGCTTTAAACACTCCGACTTATGTTTAGTTGTTAGGGAGGTTAGGGATGCATGAGGAAAGTGCGGGTAAGTAAAGTTAAAGTGCGAAAAGGTTGACGCAAAAATCCGTTTGAGCGACAAAGATTAACGCAAAAGCCGAAAAGGTGTCGCACAAATCCGTTTGAGCGACAAGGATTAACGTAAAAGCTGAAAAGGTGTCGCACAAATCCGTATGAGCGACAAAGATTAATGCAAAAGCCCAAAAGGTGTGCACAAATCAGGATGAGCGACAAAGATTAATGCAAAAGCCGAAAAGGTGTCGCACAAATCAGGATGAGTGACAAAGATTTGCCCAAAAGCTGAAAAGGTGTCGCACAAATCCGGTTGACTGACAAAGATTATAGCAAAAGCCCAAAAGGTATCGCACAAACCGGGAACAGAACAATCAAAACCCGGAACTGGTGTTACTTAATTGACAAGTACAGACTAAATCTAGAAAGCAACGGTTTCTCCCCCTTATAGATTGACACTGTATATATATTCAAAGGTTTGTCGAGTTGAGTCAGTCGAAGGGAAGCGGTTACAATTAGGTATACAAAGGGGGAGTTCACAATGAAAAAGTTGTCCATTATCGGAATGCCAATGGACCTTGGACAGTTGCGAAGAGGAGTGGATATGGGCCCAAGCGCAATACGCTATGCCGAAGTTGTCGAACGGCTGAAAAAATTGTTTGATGAAATAGAGGATTTGGGGGACATTCCTGTCGGCAGGCCTGAAGTTGTTATCGACAAGGAGTCCAAATTAAGGAATCTTGAATTAGTAAAGGAAAAAAATGCTAAGCTTGCCGAGGAAGTAGATAAGGTTGTCCAAAAGGGGTCGTTTCCCCTGGTCCTTGGGGGCGACCACAGCATTGCAATTGGCACATTGGCCGGCATATCTAAACATTATAAAAACCTTGGTGTTATTTGGTATGACGCCCATGGTGATTTAAATACGGCTGAAACGTCCCCATCAGGAAACATTCATGGCATGCCTCTTGCTGTCAGCATCGGAATTGGACATAAAATGCTGACGGAACTGGGCGGCTACTGCCCAAAAGTTAGGCCAGAGAATATTGTCATAATTGGCGCGAGGGCGCTTGATGATGGAGAAAAGGATCTGATTAAGGAAAAAGGCATTAAAGTTTATACAATGCATGAAATTGATCGTATGGGTATGGCGCGTGTAATGAAAGAGACAATTGCCTATCTTAAAACTAGGACAGACGGTGTCCATTTATCCCTTGATTTGGACGGGTTAGATCCTCAGGACGCTCCAGGGGTAGGAACGCCTGTATTCGGTGGAATCACCTACCGGGAAAGCCACCTGGCGATGGAGATGCTGGCCGAAGCAAACTTGATTACTTCAGCTGAATTTGTTGAGGTGAATCCTATTCTTGATGAACGGAACAAAACCGCAAAAGTTGCTGTGGAACTGATGGGATCGCTTTTTGGGGAAAAACTTTTATAAGGCAATATAGTTAGAAACAAGGAAACCAGCGTCCGCTCCGAGGAGAGGCAGCTGGTTTTTTAATGGGAATCATAACTAACTTGATTTATTTTTGGCTGATCAGGAGATGGTATGTGTTTAATAAAGAGTCCAGTTTGGTGCTGGCCTCGATTACGTTTCGGTCTGTTAGGGATGCTTTGGAAGCAAGCTTAACCATTTCTCTCCGGGATGTTTCAATTTCCCTGGCCAGTTCGGAAAGCTGACAATGCATGGGTACCAATTCCTTTCTAAAAGTTACTATTTTTATCTCCGTTCTTTCATAATTTCAAACCTCCGGGAGAGATATATGGTAAGATTTTGTTAAAATTGTTTTTAAATACATGAAACCTTTTTGCAAGCGGTTCGTACTATCGGATAGCCGCAAGTGGAGGCGGAGGTAAAAAATTGGATGCTCTTGTTAAAAAAAGAATAAAACAAATAAAAAAAGGCGATCAGGATGCATTTGCCGAGATAGTCGAGCTGTACAAGGATAAGCTGTACCAGCTTGGATACCGGATGCTCGGAAATAGGCATGAAGCTGAAGAAATCGCCCAGGAAGCCTTTATAAGGGCGTATGTGAATATCAACAGCTACAACCAGGAATATAAATTCTCGACCTGGCTGTACAGAATAGCGACCAATCTCTGCATTGACAGAATCCGCAAGAAAAAACCGGATTATTATTTGGATGCCGAGGTGGCCGGGACGGAGGGTTTGACCCTATATTCCCGTATACCGTCCGATTCCCCCCTTCCCGATAAGGAGGTCGAGATGATGGAACTTCAAGAGGCCATCCAGGGAGAAATTGTAAGGCTGCCCGAAAAATACAGGTCAGTCATTGTCCTGAAATATATTGAAGAGTTATCGTTAAATGAAATAAGCGAAATACTCGATTTGCCCCTTGGAACGGTAAAAACCAGGATTCATCGAGGGCGGGAAGCATTAAGGAAGCAATTACGACATGTATAAGAGGTGAATGATGTGAACTGTCCCGAGGAAATTATTGTATACATGCATGAATATCTTGATGAAGATTTAGATCCCGAGCACGAACAGATATTAAAGGATCATTTAGGCACGTGCACCGCTTGCCAGAATATCTTTCATGAAATGAAGAAAACAATCGCCCTTATCCGCAGCACTGCGAATGTTCATGCACCGGACCATTTTACGCAATCGGTCATGGCTAGACTGCCGAAGGAAAAGAAAAAGGTAGGAGTACAGCGGTGGATGAAGCGGCATCCGATCGTTACGGCGGCGGCAGTCTTTATTTTCCTGATGGCGGGAAGCCTTTTCTCGGCTTGGGATAGCGACCGTGAGTTCTCGACCACCAATGCAGGCCAGGTTGTGATTGAAGACCACACGGTAATTGTTCCAGCGGGAAAGGTAGTCAAAGGGGATTTGGTTGTTAAAAATGGTAACATTAAAATTGAAGGGGAAGTCCAGGGAAATGTTACCGTAATCAATGGGGAGCAGTACATGGCCTCAGCGGGAAATGTGACCGGGAAAATAGAAGAGGTCGATCGAGCCTTTGACTGGATATGGTATCAAATTAAAAGAACGGCAACCGAACTTGTAAGCCTTGATGGCAAAAAGGAGCCTGACGAAAAATAAGCCACATGGGTGGCTTATTTTTGTTGACTGCCCTTGAAGAAAATGCTTTGCATTAGGTCCACACTCCTTCGTCTTGAATGATTTTATGGTATAATGAGAAAGTTACAAAACAAATCATATTGGTTTATTTTTGTTAATTGAAGCTGGCGCTACGTGATCCGGATTCATCAAGCAATCCGGCTACCAATTTATATAAAAGAGCCCGTTTTTCGGTTCTTTCCCTATTACACGACCGGAGGAAAACCAATGTCTTTAGGAGATTTTTCACTTTTTAAATCTTTGGCCAGCATAGTCGACATTGCCATCGTCTGGTACGTCGTCTATAAACTGATTATTTTAATAAAAGGGACAAAGGCGGTCCAACTTTTAAAGGGAATCTTTGTCATTTTAATTGTAAAGGTACTTAGCGACTTTCTTGATCTGAGAACCTTGAGCTGGATTGTGGACAATATTATTACCTGGGGTTTCCTCGCAATCATTATCATTTTTCAGCCCGAATTAAGAAGGGCGCTTGAACAGCTCGGCCGAGGCCGGTTCTTTTCCCGAACAAGCGGGCAGGAAGAGGAAGAGCTTGAGAAAACGGCGTTGGCCATTTTTAAAGCCATCGATTATATGGCGAAGCGAAGGATCGGAGCCCTTATTTCAATAGAGCGTGAAACGGGGATGACCGATTATATTGAAACCGGAATCCGGCTTGAAGGGAAGATTTCATCCGAGCTCCTAATCAATATTTTCATTCCGAATACGCCACTGCATGACGGCGCTGTTATTTTGCAAAAGAATAATATAGCCGCAGCAGCATGCTACCTGCCTTTATCGGAAAGCCCGTTCATTTCTAAGGAACTTGGGACAAGGCACAGGGCCGCGCTCGGAATCAGCGAGGTGACCGATAGCATTACCATCGTCGTATCCGAGGAAACGGGAAGCGTTTCGCTTACCAAGAATGGGGAATTGTACCGGGATTTGAGCATGGAAACCTTCAAGGAAATGATTAATAATGAACTTGTAGGAAAAGACAGGGGCAAAACATCATCTTCAACCCTTTGGAATTGGAGGATGAAGAAAAATGGATAAAATGCTGGATAACAGCTGGTTTGTGAAAATCGTCGCCCTGTTGCTCGCGTTCCTGCTTTATTCCTCTGTACCGGCAACCGAGGGGAAAAAGCTGAACGAAATTTATGTGCCCGGGGATGAAACGACCGAGACGATAAAAGATGTTCCCGTCAATGCGTATTATGATACGAAAAATCTTATTGTTTCAGGAATACCCGAAACGGTAGACATGAAAATTACCGGGCCGAAAAGCCATGTTCAGAATGCAAAAACATTGAGGAACTTTGAAGTGTTTGTTGACCTGGAAGGTGCCCAGATTGGCAAAAGGTCGGTTAAATTGAAGATTCGCGACCTATCGGATAAACTGGATGCGGTGATTTCCCCATCAACAGTCAATATTTCAGTCCAAGAGAGGACAACAAGGGAATTCAGTGTCGACCCAGAGTACAACACTTCGATGGTAAAGGACGGATTCGCGGCCTCATCGCCAAAGGTTTCCCCGGATAAAGTAAAGATTACAGGCGCAAGAGATGTCATTGACAGCATTACGTATGTGAAGGCGACGGTCGATTTGAAGAGGCCGATTGAACAAACAACAACAAGAGATGCTAAAATACAAGTATTCGATAGAGAGCTGAACAAACTAAGCGTAATTGTTGAACCCGATTCAGTGGAAGTGACCATTCCGATAAAAAGCTTGACGAAACAAGTGCCGATCAATATTATCCAAAAAGGTTCCCTACCTGATGGCCTGGTTCTTGAATCAATTGAAGCAGATGTAAAGGATGCTGTTATCACAGCCGATGAGGCCGTCCTGGCCGCCACAAAAGCTGTTAGAGCGGAAGTTGATTTAAGCAAAATTAAAGAAAGCGGAACGGTTACTGTTCCAGTCATCATTTCGGAGGGAATCAAAAAGGTTTCTCCAGAACTGGTGAAAGTAACTGTGAAAGTGCGTAAGGGAGAGGATGAAAAACAGATTTCTTCCATCCCAGTCAATATAAGGGGGCTTTCCCCTGATCAAAAGGTTGTCTTCAAAGACCCGGAAGGCGGCAGTACAAGCTTGCTTGTCTATGGGCCTTCCGAGAAAATCGATTCAATCGGACCGTCCGACTTCCGGTTGTTTGTTGAATTGTCGGGTTTGGAAGAAGGCGATCATGATGTTGACATAGAGGTCGACGGGCCTCAAGATGTTTCCTGGAGAATGGCCAAAACAACAGCTACCGTTACAATAACAAAAACAGATGCATAACAACCATTTCATTTGATGTGGATTTAGCAGAAGGAGCGATTGTAGAATGGGAAAATATTTCGGGACCGATGGAGTACGGGGTGTCGCAAACAGCGAGCTGACACCAGAGCTTGCATTTAAATTAGGTAGGTTCGGGGGATTCGTCCTCACGAAAGATAAAGAGAGGCCAAAAGTAATTATCGGGCGTGATACCCGCGTATCCGGCCACATGCTTGAGGGCGCGCTTGTCGCAGGGCTTCTTTCAATCGGTGCGGAAGTAATGAGGCTTGGCGTTATTTCGACGCCTGGGGTAGCTTATCTTACAAAGGCATTAGGGGCACAAGCGGGAGTCATGATTTCCGCATCCCACAATCCTGTTGAAGATAACGGAATCAAATTTTTCGGTCCGGATGGATTCAAGCTTTCCGATGATCAGGAAAATGAAATCGAACAGCTGATGGATTTGCCTGAGGACAACCTGCCCCGACCGATAGGCGCAAGCCTTGGCCTTGTAAATGATTATTTTGAAGGCGGGCAGAAGTACCTTCAATACCTTAAGCAAACGGTTGATGAAGATTTTTCAGGTATCCATATTGCGCTTGACTGCGCGCATGGGGCGACGTCTTCACTTGCAACCCATCTGTTTGCAGATCTTGAAGCCGACCTTTCAACAATGGGCGCTTCACCAAACGGCCTGAATATTAATGCGGGAGTGGGCTCCACCCATCCAGAGGCCCTGGCTGCTTTTGTAAAAGAAAAAGGAGCAGATATCGGGCTTGCATTTGACGGGGACGGCGACCGTGTTATTGCAATTGATGAAAACGGCGCAATCGTGGACGGCGACCAAATCATGTACATTTGCGGCAAGTATTTAAAGGAACATAACAGACTGAAACAGTCGACTGTCGTATCAACTGTTATGAGTAACCTTGGATTTTATAAAGGGCTGGAGCGGAACGGCATTCAAAGTGTCCAGACGGCTGTCGGCGACCGATATGTGGTAGAGGAAATGAAGAAAAATGGGTATAATCTTGGCGGCGAACAGTCCGGGCACATCATTTTCCTCGATTACAATACAACTGGTGATGGACTTTTAACCGGCTTGCAGCTCGTGAATATCATGAAGGCGACAAAGAAGCCGCTATCCGAGCTGGCAAGTGAAATCCAAAAATTCCCGCAAATCCTGGTCAATATCCGGGTAACAGATAAATACCATGTAACCGATAATGAGAAGGTAAAGGAAATCATTACTCAGGTTGAAACAGAAATGGCCGGCAACGGGCGCATCCTTGTCCGTCCATCTGGAACAGAACCTCTTGTACGCGTCATGGCAGAGGCACCGACCGAGGATCTTTGCAAGGACTATGTTAACCGGATTGCAGCAGTGGTAGAAGCGGAAATGGGTTTAAAAGAATAGTGCTTATCCTATGCATAAGGGAACAGACGCGTTCCCTTATGCATATTTTATTAGCATCGAGGGAGTTTTTCGTTCCATCCGCCTGGGTAAAAAACCGGGAAACACTTCATCTTGACGGATATACTTTCTTCAGGTAACATGTAAACTGCTTGTTTGCTATAAGACCAATTTATTCAAGAATGGAAAGGTGGACAGAGGTTTACCAAATCACAAAGCGCCAGAACTAACCTGAACGGAGAAGGGGTTAGTTGACGAGGTGGAGGTTTATCGAAGGTTTCGGCGGATGCCTCCCGGCCGCAGCGCACGGCCGAATCTTGCTCCTTAAAGCATTGAGGCGACTCGGTGGACAAAGGGAAGCAAGCTGCGCATAAATAAAAGGTGTTCCGCAAAGGCATCCTAATAGAAGATTACGGAGATAAGGGGGCAAGCTTTGCCCTCGGTACGGTCTTGCCCTCTTTGCAACAGGAGGACATGAATATGTGTGGAATTGTTGGATATATAGGAACTAAAGATTCAAAGGAAATTTTGCTGAAAGGCCTTGAAAAGCTTGAATACCGTGGTTATGATTCTGCCGGAATCGCTATCATGAACAGTGATGGCGTACAGGTATTCAAGGAAAAAGGCCGGATTGCGGACCTTAGGAAGATTGTAGATACACGTGTCGAAGCGAGTGCCGGAATAGGCCATACCCGCTGGGCAACCCATGGTGCGCCTAGTAAACGGAATGCGCATCCGCATCAAAGCAGCACAGGCAGGTTTACCCTCGTCCATAACGGGGTGATCGAGAATTATTCGAAGCTTCAGCGCGAATATTTGCAGGATGTCGAACTCCAAAGCGATACAGATACAGAAGTCATCGTCCAGATGATCAGCCTTTTTGCGAAAGAGGGCCTGAGCACGCTTGAGGGCTTCCGTAAGGCGCTAACCCTTCTTAAGGGGTCGTATGCGCTTGCTTTGCTGGATGAAGAAGACAATGAAACCATTTATGTCGCGAAAAACAAGAGCCCGCTGCTCGTGGGCCTAGGCGATACGTTCAATGTTGTCGCGAGCGACGCCATGGCGATGCTGCAGGTGACAGACCAATTTGTAGAGCTTATGGATAAGGAAATTGTCATTGTAAAAAAGGATGAAGTGACAATCCAGAACCTGAAAGGCGAAACAATTAGCCGGGCGCCATACAAGGCGGAACTAGATGCCAGCGATATTGAAAAAGGCACATACCCCCATTATATGCTAAAGGAAATCGACGAGCAGCCACTTGTCATGCGGAAAATCATCCAGAGGTACCAGGATGAAAACGGTGGACTATCCATTGCCAGTGAGATTGTTGATGCGATCAAGGCTTCCGACAGGATGTATATTATTGCTGCGGGGACTTCTTACCACGCGGGGCTAGTCGGGAAGCAGTTGATTGAAAAGCTCGCAGGGATTCCTGTCGAGGTGCATATTTCGAGCGAGTTCGGCTACAACATGCCGCTACTCTCTGAAAAGCCGCTATTTGTGTTCATTTCACAGAGCGGTGAGACAGCCGATAGCCGCGCAGTCCTTGTACAGGTGAAGGAAATGGGTTATCCAGCCCTGACAATCACGAACGTTCCGGGCTCAACGCTTTCCCGTGAAGCAGACTATACGCTGCTCCTCCACGCTGGACCAGAAATCGCCGTCGCATCCACAAAGGCGTACACCGCCCAGCTGGCTGTCCTGGCGATTCTAGCCGATGTTTCAGCGAAGAGCCGCGGCAGAGAAATTGGATTCGACCTCGTACAGGAACTTGGCATTGTAGCGAACGCCATGGAAGGGCTATGTGATTCAAAGGAAATCATCGAGCATATCGCCCGGGAATTCCTGACCGTGACAAGGAACGCCTTTTTTATTGGAAGGGCCGTTGACTATTATGTCTGCCTTGAAGCCGCGTTAAAGTTAAAGGAAATTTCCTACATCCAGGCAGAAGGCTTTGCTGGGGGCGAATTGAAGCACGGCACCATCGCCCTGATTGAGGAAGGGACCCCGGTCATCGCCCTGGCGACCCAGGAAAACGTCAACCTCAGCATCCGCGGCAACGTCAAGGAAGTGACAGCCCGCGGAGCCAACCCTTGCATCATTTCCATGAAAGGGCTGGAAACAGACGAAGATACCTTTGTCCTGCCAGTCGTTCATGAACAGTTAACACCACTTATCTCTGTTGTACCTTTGCAGCTTTTAGCTTACTATGCAGCTCTCCACCGCGACTGCGACGTCGACAAGCCAAGAAATCTGGCCAAATCGGTGACCGTTGAATAGGGGGAAAAGCTTTTTAAATAGTGTTGTTTCCTTACAACTTAATCGTGACTAAGACAATTTAAATATGAAATAACAACGAGTTGATCACTTAAACAACATGATCATGACAAAAGAGCCTCATGAGTTTTAAGTACTCATAAGGCTCTTTTAGTTAATGTACGTCCCTAGGCAACACCTAATTTCTAGCTGAGTAAGTGTTAATATTCTAAGTAGCTGGGGGACAGTTGGTGAAGAAAAAGCTAACTCAGTTTTTTGTTATGCCCCATAAACTAAAAAAGCATTGAGATTTACTGCCATAATCGGCTAAGGTCTCAATGCTTTTCTGTTAAAAAACAGAAGCTGTCTCATTTGAGACAGCCCCTTTTTATAAATAGGATAAGCCATATCGCATTAACAAGTAACTTTGATTGTTCCTGTATTTACAAACTAATGACTGTTATGCTTTTGGAGGTGTTCCTTCAGCATTTGATACAACTACATCGATTTGGATTAAAGCATCTTCAGGTAATGCCGATACGCCAACTACTCTTCGTGCAGGAGTACCTTCCGGGAAGAATGTTTTGTAAACTTCGTCTACAGCATCCATATCCGCGATATTTTTAACGAAGATATTTACTTTAACGACATCGTCCATTACGTGGTCAATACTTTCTACAATTGCCTTAACATTTTTCAAGCACTGTTCAGCTTGCTCTTTTACACCACCAGCTACTAATTGGCCAGTTTTTGCATCCAATGGTAATTGACCTGAAAGGTGATTGTAATGAGAGAACGCTACAGTTTGTGTAGATAGAGAACTCTTTGGTGCGTTATCAGTGTTGTTTGCCCAAATAACGATTCCATGTCTGTCTTCAACAGCTTGTGGAGGTGTACCATCTCCGTGTGACACCACTGCTTCCATTTGTACCAAAGCATCCATAGGTAAAGCTGAAGCTGCAACTACTGTCCGTGCAGGGACATAGGCTACGGCCCGAGCGATAGCGGAGTCCGGGAAAAATGTTGAATAAACTTCGTTTACCGCCTCGATATCCGAAAGGTCTTTAAGGAAGATCGTAATTTTAACAATATCGTCAAAAGGAACGTCGATACTTTCTAAAATTGCCTTGATATTTTTCAAGCACTGTCCAGCCTGCTCTTTTACGCCGCCAGCTACCAATCTGCCTGATTTTGGATCGATAGGCAATTGAGCTGAAAGATAATTGTAATGTGAGAAAGCCACGGTTTGTGTAGATAGAGGACTTGTAGGTGCATTCGCCGTGTTATTTGTAAGCTTGATAAGGTCGCCTGCTTGTGGTGCGTTTGGAATTGTACCTTCACCGTGTGAAAGAAGTGCTTCAATTTGTACTATAGCATCCATAGGCAAAGCTGCAACTGCAACTGTTGTCCGTGCAGGAACATAAGTTGGGAAGAATGTTTTATAAACTTCGTCTACAGCGTCAACATCTTTAATATCCTTAACGAATACCGTGATTCTAACAATATCGCTCATAACATGATCGATGCTGTCTACAATTGCTTTGATATTTTTAAAGCACTGTTCAGCTTGCTCTTTTATACCACCAGCTACCAATTGACCAGTTTCCGGTTCGATAGGTAATTGAGCTGAAAGATTATTGTAATGAGAGAACGCTACAGTTTGTGAATATAGACCGTTGCCGTTTGGAGCATTTTCCGTATTTCTTGCTGATACTGCGTTATAGCCGCTCATGATGTATTCCCCTTTTAGATAAATATTTATAAACTCAAGTATGTACCAAACAAATCGGTTTATACCATGGTTCAGTGATTGCGAAGACGAAATATGGATTCGCCGTGAGAATCGTGTTCTTACAAAAGCTTTGGCTCAACCGATGGCGTTCTTCACGCAGTTGAAAAAGCAATTCTCACTAGACACAGACTTCGTTTTTGAGCGCAAGTGTCAATTATAGCAGGCTTTATTCGGGTTGACTACATGTTTGCTTGTGGAATTTTTTTGAGTCTATAATTGTTTAGGTTTATAGAGACTATTAGAGCATCTTGGGGAGATTTCGTTTTTCCATATTTATACCATTAACGTATAAGTAAGAAGGAATCTTTGGAATAGAAATAGAACTGTCAACATAAGAAGATACAAAAAATATTGCTGGGGGTATCAAATGGAGAACCATTTGCTTTTATTGGAGAAAAGGCTGGAAGAGGCTCTTGTTTTATACGAGCAGCAGGATAAATATGATTTGGCATTGGAGCATTATCGGGAAGTAGAATTAGAGGTTGCGAATTTAATCGAGCATAATCAAATCGAAGCGGCAAAGGCATACAAATTATTGGCCCAGTGCTATCTCCGCCAGGCAGGCATGCTTCGCCAGCTTGGGCGGCGGGATGAAGCAAATGTGATCAATAAAAAAGAAATTGAGAGCGCGAGGCTTTCGGGAGATTCGATAGCATACGCCCAGAGCCTTTTTTCAACAGGAATCAATCTATTATCCAGCCGGCGAATTGAAGACGGCCTTTCCTTCCTCCATAAGGCGAAGGAGGCCTTTGAAAAAGAGGAGTCAGCAGATCATAAGCAAGGGATAGGCTGGTATTGGATCATTCTCGCGGATTTGGGAAACAAGGGCATGATTCGTGCTGGCAACGATGAAATTATCGAGTATGCAACTAAGGCAATTGCCATTCTTACAGAGATCGGGAACCTTCCGGGAATCGCAAGGGCAAACGAGGCCCGAGCGATTGCCTATAAGAATAATGGTGACGATAAACAAGCCGAAGAGGACGAGAAAAGGTCAAAGGCCACAATGGTTAAATAAGAGCTTAGAGTGTTAATAAAAAGTACCCAGCTAATACTCGCTCGTCAATTTGGCGTTTTTTAGGTTTTCTGTTAATCTATTAATGGATAAACCTTCCAATGTAAGAATGAATAGAGGTATACCCCGCGGTGGAGGTAACTATATGGCAAAGAGAACTTATAAGCACAGTTAGAGGGACGTTTGAGGTCTTTGTTTGCGGGAGCGGGGAGCCGCTATGCATTACGCATTTGTATAGTGAGTTCAATGAACGGGGGAACTACTTTGCTGATATGTTCACCCAGTCGTTCAAAGTCTATTTGGTGAATTTAAAGGAAGCAGGCTATTCAATCAAAGTTTACAATGATAAAGAACTGAGCATGGAAGAAACGGTCCTTGATTTGGAAGCATTAAGAAGCGCCTTGAATATCGAGAAGTGGGGCTATGCCGGACACTCGACCGGAGGGATGCTTGGCTTGGTTTACGCTTCCTCGTTTTCCGATTCCTTAACAAAAGTCATGGTGGGTGGGGCTTCTGCGTCGAGAGGCTATATGGAACATAGCGGAAGCATCTATTGCGGGAACAATCCGCTTAACCCCCGCCTGAAAGAACTGCTTTCAATTATTAAATCAGCGGAGTCATCAAGGGAGGAAAGGATGAAAGCAGGCAGGGAATGGACCGAAATGTCGCTTTATGATCCGGGGAAATTTGAAGAGTACTTTTCAAAACCGAGTAGCGGAAAGGTCGTTCAAAAGCGGCTGGACTACTATTCTTTTACTGAGCTATCTGCTTATGATATGAGAGAGAGGATTAGGCAAATACGCATTCCGGCTATGGTCTTTTGCGGAGAGCATGATTCACAGTGCCCTGTTGACTTTTCAAAGGAAATAGCTGAGCTGATACCTAATTCCAAGCTTTATATTTTTCAAAAAAGCAACCATGTTCCGTTCCTTGAAGAACGTGAAGAGTTTCAGAAAATGGTTGGGGATTTTTCTATACTATAGTACTACAAACCTTGAATCCAGTGGGTATTTGGAAATTCAATCAAACGTTTGATTGAATTCGGAAAAGCCAGGAAGGAAGAGGGTTAGGAAGGGGAGAATACATGAATCGAAGAAGGACTTTGGCCACTGTTTTACTAATGTGCTGCGCGCTATTGATTGCTGGCTGTAATACAGAACAAGCAACTGCCAAACCCGCTGCAGAAAAAAAGAGGGAAAAACAGCGCCTGCCGTATGTGAAGAGCCTCCATATGATTGATGGAAACAAAGGCTGGATGTTGGCTATCCAAGATTCGAGCAGAAGATTATTAAAGACCGGGGACGGAGGCAGGAGCTGGCGGGATGTGACCCCCGAAGCAGAAACAGTTATCCCCGCGTACATTTTGGATGAAAAACATGTATGGCTGACAACAAAGGAGTTTGCGGATAAGCAGCTTGTTTATACAGCGGACGGCGGGGAAACCTGGGCGAAAAGCGAGCCGCTTTCAACAGAAAGCCAAATGATGGGGCTTCATTTTTTAAATGAAAAGACTGGCTGGATGACGAATTATGTAAGGGGTATAGGCGCGGGCGGCAGTCAAATTGAGCTTGCGAAAACCGAGGACGGCGGCAAAACCTGGGTCGCTATATCAGGAGGGTCAACAGAGAAAGAAATCCCGGTCGAGGGATACAAATCTAAGGCTGTCCTTTCCTCAAATGATGAGGGCTGGATACCGCTTGCTGCGAGCGGCCACCCTTGGGCTTATCGTTCAATAAATGGAGGAGCGGACTGGGAATTCTATTCCCTCCCTGTTACAGAGCAAATGCCAAAAGAACAATTTTTTGACATGCAACCCCCTATCTTCTTTAGTGATACCGCTGGGCTTATCCCTCTTTATTTTCTGACGGACCGTCTGGAAGTGTATGTGTATTCAACTGAGGATGGAGGCAGGAACTGGGACATACCCCCTGCACTCGACATCCCTTTACAAAATAGCGGCGAATATGAAATAGAAATGGACGCTGTGAGTTTGAACAGGATGTGGCTTGTTAGCAACCGGAATGAAATGTATGCATTTGATAATGGGTGGAAGACTGTTGCTTCTGTAAAAAGTCTGATTGAGAACAATGCTAGGATCCTGGCTTTTGACTTTATTAACGAAAGTGAAGGCTGGATGGCGATTGGGAATGAAGAAGGCGCTTTGTTGTATAAAACAGAGGATGGGGGCATGTCCTGGAATGAAGTTATGGTGAAGAATATCGATTTATGATGGGCGAACCATAATGGCAGGCGTTATGTGAAATAAAGTAGGCGCTAGCCCCCTTTGTAAAAAGAGTGCAGGCGCCCATTGCAAGTGGAATTATAGAATAGGATTACGTTCTGCTTTTAACCCTTTTCTCCAGTGGTAAATGCTTATTCCAAGCCAGAGTAACGGGAGGAACTGAACAAAAAGGAACCGGATTGTAAAGCCGGAAATCGTATTTGTTGGTGGAGTGGTTGGTAAATTCCCAATATTAATACTTAACGGTAGAATAAGCAGATTGACCGCCGCACTAAGGATTAGGGAAGCCAATACGATGGCTTTGCCGCTTTTGTCCACATTTTTCATATAACCAACTCCTTAAAAATGGTTATGTGCTATTCTTGAACTCCATTTTTTGAATTATATAATAATTATACCAATTGTTGTAAATACGGTTCAATATGTATGACAAAAATAGCCAAGGACCTTGTTTTTTTGGGACAGCCTGGACTTTTTGTCCTGTAAAAAAAGGAGGAAAATGAATGCTGACCGACCCCGCCGCTCTTTTACACTGGCTTCCGCCTCATTCCTTGGAATGGTACAAACAGATTGGAAACCTGGAAGGCAATTACCGGTACACGTGGAGCTCCTCGATATCAGAGCCAAATGGAGAGTCTGTTTTCGATGCAGAAGTTTTGAAGATGGTAAAAGATAAAAAAGTTCTTGATATAGGATGCGGGGATGGGGAATTCACCATCCAGTGCGCGGCAGTTGCAAAGGAGATTGTGGGCTTTGATGCAACGGAAACGTTCACCGCTGCCGGAAATGAAAAGAAACGGGCGAATGTCTCCTTCGTCACAGGGAACTCAAAGAATGGATTGCCAGTAGAGCTGGGACCATTTGATTGCGCCTATATCCGAAAAGGCACCACATCCGCCTATCTTTTTTTAAGAGGAGTAGTAATAGAGGGCGGAACGGTGCTTGGCCTTCATCCCGGGGACGAACTTGGGAAGGAGCTGCCCATTTTGTTTCCAACCTTTTTTGAAAAAAAGGAGGACACACCAATCCTTGATAAGATTAGGAAACGCCTTGAAGCGGGAAGCTTTTCCTCAGCCGAGATTGAACATATAGAGGCCACTGAATATTTGCACCAGCCAGTTGATGTGATAAAATTGCGCTGTTTTGGCCAAAATCCTAGTGTTTATAACAGAATGCTGGAAGATAACCTGGCGGAAATCACTAAGATTTTTGAAAAAAACTCCACGCAGGCCGGGCTGCCGGTCACCTACTCCCGGTACATTGTCCGAATAACCATATAGGGGTGTTTACTTTTAGCGGAGAAAACCATACAATGAATCTTGTAAGGAAATTGTTGGAGAAGGAGGGGGTTGCCATGAAAACAAGAAATTTTATATCCGTGATTCAAATCGCGTTGGTTCATACCCCTCAAACTAGGAAAAATTAATTTACAAGAAATTGATTGCACTTTAGACCTTCGTGATTCGGACGAAGGTCTTTATTTATGGATTTTAAAAGTTTCCACAACAAGAAATATTAGGAGGCGGACAGATTGGAAATCAGGCCGTATCGATCAGATGATGAGATAGGCTGGGTACGCTGCAGGGTACTGGCGTTTTTGGACACAGCCTATTATGAAAATGTATTAAGAGAAAAAGAAACATATGAAAATCCCTCTATTGAACTTGTTGCGATAGAGAATGGCCTTGTGGTCGGGTTAATTGATGTCGAATATGAGATCGAGGAAAGAACGGTGTGTTCGAGAGGGACAGGTTTGGGCGGCATGATATGGCATATTGCCATCCACCCGGATTTTCGGAGACAGGGTATCGGAAAACGGCTATTGCTTGAAGCCGAAAAAGTGGCAAGGGAGATAGGCCTAAACCGCTTTGAGACATGGACAAGGGATGATGATTGGGTAAATGAATGGTATATGAAAAATGGATTTCAAAAAGTCGATTCGTACCTTCAGGTGTATATGGAAGGAAAAGAGGAAATCAAGCAGGCTGTGAGCAGCAGCCTTCCAGGTTTTCACCTCATTCAGGCGTATGGCCATTATGTTGGCGAAAAGAAAGAGGAAGTCCAGGGTCGCTTTAATAGGGTTCATGAATGCTCGTGTTATGAGAAAAAGCTTGGGTAGCTAGATAGGAAAGAGTTAAACAAATGCCTGGTCCGCCGGGCATTTTTGTCATTTATGAAACATTTATGACAACAGCCTGCTATCTCAGAAACCAATGTGGCCGTAGTGTATAATGAAAAGTATTAGTAAAGGGAACTTCAATCCAAAATGACATTTTGGTTGACGGATAAATGGTTTCACCCCGGGAAGGAAGAACGTATGTGAGGAAATTAAGTTTGATAGCGTTGCTTCTATTCATGATGGCGGTTTCGGGCTGTGCAGAAAAAGATAAGCCGGGAGAAAAACAAATCGAGCTGACCGTTTCTGCGGCTGCGAGCCTCCAGGACGCCTTAAGTGAAATCGCCGCCAATTTTGAAAAAGAACATGCGGGTATAAAAATTAACTATAACTTTGGCTCTTCAGGAGCATTGCAGCAGCAAATTTCCCAGGGGGCCCCGGTTGACATCTTTTTCTCGGCAGCCGTAGACAAAATGGAAAAGCTTGAGGAAGAGGGTCTGATTGAAAAAAGGACAAATCTTATAGGTAACGAGCTTGTTCTCGTTATCCCGAAAAATGCACAGAACCCCATCCGCGCATTTGAAGATGTGGCTAAAGCGGATAAACTATCGATTGGGACTCCGGAATCGGTCCCCGCGGGAAAATATGCGAGGGAAACCCTGGAACATCTCGGAGTCTGGCAGGCGGTTGAGGGAAAGGTGGTTTACGCCAAGGAC
This sequence comes from Neobacillus oceani, assembly GCF_046237595.1. Classification (NCBI taxonomy): domain Bacteria; kingdom Bacillati; phylum Bacillota; class Bacilli; order Caryophanales; family Bacillaceae; genus Neobacillus; species Neobacillus oceani. Next base: position 199,081 of record NZ_CP143543.1, read on the forward strand.
GTACGACAGGTGCTTACCTATGTGGAAACTGCCAATGTGGATGCAGGGCTAGTGTATAAAACCGATGCAATAGCCTCCAAAAAAGTGGAGATTGCCGATACGGCGAGAGAGGATGCACACGGTCCAATCATTTATCCTCTTGGCATTATCAAGGACAGCCGCCATTTGAAAGAAGCAACGGAATTTTACGAGTACCTAACTGGAAGCGAGTCGGTGGAGGTACTTAAGAAATACGGATTTAAAGGGTTGTAAGCTGTAGGAGATTTGAATGCCGATTCCCGCAAAATTTCCCCCAGGGAAAATTTTCGATACGAATGTTGGCCATATCGAGGCTTCACCAACAATCAATTTTAAGTAGAAAAGGCATCGAAATAGTCCGATGCCTTATCCTATTACTCAGTGGTATGCGCCGTTAGGAGCCCTCGGCCGATAAAATTGGCCGAAACTGGCTTCCTTCCAATCTCCCTTGCCCAAACGGATAATTGGCCAATATGGTGGACCTCATGCACGATCACATGGCGTATGACTTCGCCCCATGTATCGGTCACAATACGCCCGTCCGGTTCAGTCTCTTGGTACAGGTTACTTTCCATACTGGAGTCCCAATTCCGGACGAATTCCTCAACCTCAACACGGAACTTTGCATCGAGCTCCCTTACCTTTTGAAGTGTGTTAAAGTCTTCGAATTTTTCCTGAAAGTCAGGCTTTCCCTGAATAATGCGGATCCAGCTCCATTCGACATCGATAATATGAAAAAGCGTTTTAAGGATTCCTCCAACCCCGCCTGTCCGTTCTACAAGAAGCTCTTCCTCGCTTAGGCCTTCGCACCAACGGTACCATTCCTCTCTAACCATCCAGTTATAACGAAATAAAGCTTCCATGAAATTCCTCCTTTTCTTACCATCATACCTTTCTTCTTCGAAACTGCCTATTATTAATAATCCGGTATTTTTATTAGAAGAGGAAATGTTGTATGAGAAATTTTAAAGCCCCTATTTGAAAAATAGGATAATAATATCCATCTAGTTTTGGATAAGCGAGAATCGTAAATCTTTCGGTAAAATTTGGATAAAAATTATAAAATCCCTCTTGTATTTATAGGCCTTTCCGCCTACTATTTAAGTAATATACATACCTCTTATTAATGAATACGCCAGTAAAAACGGGGGCATGGAGGCAGCTGGATGGATAAACAGCATAAGTCGCTTTATTCATTGAAACGGACGATTTATTTATGGGTTGTTCCATGTGTTCTCGTTTCACTCTTTTTAAACAATTATTTGCAGAATAACCCAAACGAAGAGTATCAGCTTAGTTCGATAATCAATACAGTCTTAATTGGCTGGTTTAGCTTTAGCTGGCTTCTGTTATACAGGAATCGCGCCATTCGATTTGTTGAACTTTCAAACCTGTTCCTTGTGACGATGTACCACATTATTACATTTTATGATGCGCTTTATAATGTCCTATTGAAACCTCGCTATGACTCTCTGGGCGACTTTATTATTTGGATGCCGATTTATATGATGTATATCTTTCTCACTTTGAAAAATAAGCAAGGCCTTATTTTTTCGCTGATTGTCATGGGAATCACCGTTGTACCGGGAGCCATGAATGCTGGAAGGTTTAATGCGGAAGAAGTGGACTCTCTTTTACAGTTTTATCTGGCGAATAGTGTCTATATTGTTGTTTTGTATTTTGCCCACCATTTGGTTGGTGTCTACTCTGAGTTGGCTGCGGCGAAACGGGAAGCGTATACCGATTCATTGACCGGGATTGCCAATCGCTATCAACTCGATGAATGGCTTAATGGCCATATTAAAGAATCAGGGAACACTGAGCAAGCTTTTTCAATTATCTTCTTTGACATCGATGATTTTAAAACGATTAACGACCGGTTTGGGCACCATGTGGGAGATGCTGTTCTAAAGGAGTTTGTATTCCTGATTAAAGGCTGCCTTAGTCCGAACGAATTGTTTGGCAGGTGGGGAGGCGAAGAATTCATCATTGTTTTAAAAGAAAAGGAATCGTCTGCAGCCACGCGAGCCGAAAGCCTGAGGGAAAGAATCGAACAGCATGATTTTGCGATTGCGGGCAGGGTGACATCGAGCTTTGGAATAGCAGGCTACCTGAGAAAGGGGATACGATTGCTTCGTTATTGGAAAGGGCTGACAAAGCCCAGTACACGTCCAAAAAAGAAGGAAAGAATCGGGTTACCCTTTCCTAGCCAACTGCCGCCGGTCTGTTCGGGCTGGATACAAGAAATCCATTAAACATTAAAAAAGCGTCGGTTTTTGCCGGCGCTTTTTCGTATCTGGATCAAGCCCCCGAGTGAACAGGAACAGGCGGTTCCTCCGTTTTTGTTTCCTCCAAATGAGTTGCGAATGTCCTTTTATAAAAATGATAGGCTACGAGCAAAAGGACACAGCCACCGCTGACTCCCATTAAAAGCCATGCTGGAACCTTTTCAAACAGGAAACCGAAAAGGATCAGTCCAATGGGCATCATCCCGCCGGCCCCTGCTTCAAGCAGGGACATGACGCGTCCCCGCAGTTCATCAGGGGTCTTCTTTTGCAGCAGGACGAAGATAGGCATATTAATGACCATGGCAAGGGAAGAGGTGAATAAGGCAAGGATAATCATATAAATGAATATGAAACTGTTGGAAATTCCCGCTGCTGCTGGCAGGCTCGGAAGGCCGAACAGAATGATGGTTATCGACATACCCGCGACTCCGCCAAGGATGGCCCGGTCTTTTCTTTTTATTTCTGGGCGGACGGTCAGAATCACGGCAAGCAGCAACGTTCCAATCGAGAAAGCGCCTTCAATAATGCCAAGCTGGTAGGACGGCATTTTCCGGACGACCATAACAATATAAGGGAGTGCTATTGGGGCGGCCGCGAACCAGAAGTTCAGCCCTATCGCGAAAAATACAATACTTTTGATGAACGATTGATTTTTCACATACGTGAATCCTTCCTTTAAATCATGGAAGAAACCTTTGCTTAGTTCTTTTTCTTTTTTCTCGGCAAACAGGTGGTAGTTTATAAAAAGGCTGAATATACCAGAAATAGTGAATGCGGCAATGTTAATGGCCATGAAAGAATTGACAGGGAATAAACCGAACAGCGCGCCGCCAAGGACAGGGCCAAGAATCGTTGATAAGGATATAGCCGTTTGGTTAAGCGACATCGCTTTCTGAAGGTGGTCCGGGCCAACCATGTTATAGATTGTGGAGGTAACCGCTGTTGAGTAAAAAGTATTTAGTGAGGTCAGGACTGCTGCAGCCATATAGAGAAGCCAGATTTCCTTCGTAACGAATGTAAAGAGGAAAAATACAATGCCAAGCCAGGCGGCACACGCGAAATCGGTTATGATGATTATTTTTTTTCGGTCAAAGCGGTCGGCAACTGTGCCAGCCAGCGGGGATAGTACAATCCGCGGTATGCTTCCCATCAGGAGCGTGATCGAGAAGTTGAGGGCCGACCCGGTCTGGCTTAGGATATATAGTCCAATAGCAAAACTGTAAATCGATGAACCAAGCACAGCAATCATTTTAGCGGGGACAAAAAGAAACAGATTTCTTTTGACGGCGTGTTCCATCATTGCACGTCCTCTCCGGTAAGATCCTTCTTAAATTCGAGTGATAGCGTATAGGAAGTACGGCCTTCCTTATACGCGACGGTTTTCTTAAGCCACTTTTTAAGGAGGCTGTCATATTCTTCCTCGAACTCTTTATATTCTTCATTTGTAAATTCCAGGCTGATTTCTATTGTGCGTATCCCTTTTCGGGCGGGATCCTTTGTGTTTAAGTTGAAATGGGTGGCTTTAGAACGATAATACTTTTCTACAATCCCTTTGTTTTCACGCGTTTCGGCGAGCTCAAGGATTCCACCTTTATAGAGTTGTTGAATATGGTAATGGATACTGCCTGGGGTTTTGCCCAGTTCATCGGCAACCTGTTTGGCTGTCATCGTCTCCTCGGATAATAAATAAATAATTTTTACCCTAAGTGGGGTAGAAATGAGTTTTTGCTGTTCCAGGTTGATTTCCATTATTTTCGGCTCCATAAAACCCCTCCTCTCCAATCTAAGTTTCTATTTCGATTTAAAATGATTATACGTTCTAAAAAATTAGATTACAAGAAATAAATGGTAAATAATTTCGACAAGATTCTCTGGAGGAAGAATTAATTTGCAGGTGAATGATGGGAAGGATTAATAATAGACTAATGAATATAAGAGTAGCCATTGTTTGACGGGAACAGTCCTATATACTATCATTTCTTAAATAAATATGAAGGAGGGAATGCAATGGAAATGAAATTCCATCAGCCGCCAAATACATTTATCGGGAATGTCCATATTAAAGTAGAGAATCTTGGGCGTTCACTCGAATTTTATAAGAGGGTCATTGGCTGTGAAGTGCTGCAACAATCGGAAACGAAGGCGATTCTTGGAAGTGGGGGGAAGGGTCTTCTTACGCTTGAGCAGCCTGCAAATGCGATCCCAAAACAGGGGAGGACGACCGGCTTATACCACTTTGCGCTCCTTTTGCCAAGCCGTTTAGAGCTAGGGAAATTTTTGCGGCACATCCTCGAGCTCGGATATCCGATTGGGGCGGCAGACCATCTTGTTAGCGAGGCAATTTATCTGGACGACCCGGACGGGAATGGAATTGAAATATATGCTGACCGCCCTTCTTCAGGATGGAATTGGCAGAGCAATGAAGTTGAGATGGCTACGAAGCAACTGGACGCAGAAGGCATTCTGGCGGAAGCGGGAGGAAGCAGATGGGAAGGGTTGCCCGCTGGTACGATTATGGGGCATATCCATTTGCATGTTGCCAATTTAGTGGAGGCAAGGCAATTTTACGGAAAAGGATTGGGCTTTGATCTTGTAAGCCGCTATCCCCAGGCTTTGTTTATGTCCACGGGCGGGTATCATCACCACCTTGGTTTGAATACGTGGAATGGTGTAGGAGCTCCGCCGCCACCAGAAAATAGTGTCGGCTTGAAACAATTCTCGCTCATTTTTCCAAGTGAACAGGAACGGAAAGAGGCTTCCGGTAAACTAGAGGCTCTCGGATTCGATGTAAATGAAAACTGGACTGTAAAGGATCCAGCAGGTAACATGGTTCACCTAGGCATTCTCGCATAACTCCATTAGGCTTAGCAAAACCGTAAATTTTTCATGCGAATTACCAAATAAAAGAACCTTTCACTTAGGAGGAAAGGTTCTTTTTTATCACTCTTTAAGCTGTTCGGCGGGTAGCTCTGCTTCCGAGCGTTTAATTTCAACATAGAGAATCTGATGTCCATCTAGATCAATTACCTTAAAGTCATAGCCTTCTTCATTCAATACATACCCAATTTTAACGTCATACGTATGCGACAGGATCCAGCCTCCCAATGTATCGATATCCTCTTCGGGAATCGATATCCCAAGGATATCGTTTACATCTTCGAGAAGAACCTTTCCGCTCATAATGTAGTGGCCGTCTTTGATTTTCCTAATATCTGCAACCTCGTCGGCATCGAATTCATCGCGGATTTCCCCGACGATTTCCTCCAGAATGTCTTCGACGGTCACAAGCCCGGCTGTTCCCCCATATTCATCGACCAGAATGGCCATATGGGTTCGCTCCTTTTGAAGTTTTACAAGGAGTTCATGGATTGGGATAGTTTCTATGACATGGATTATCGGCTTAATAAAGTAGGTAAGCGGCTTTTCTTTTAACGCCTCGGGCTTTAATGTTGCCGTAAGGATTTCCTTAATGTTGACCATTCCGGCTACATTGTCTTTGTCCCCATTTACAACGGGATAGCGGGTATACTTTTCCCGGCGGATTGTTTCAAGAATTTCCTCCATGCTGTCATCAATGGAAAAAGTCACGATTTCGGTACGGGGAACCATGATTTCCTTCGCAATCCTGTTGTCGAACTCAAAAATATTGTTTACATAGGTGAGCTCAGACTGATTGATTTCACCTTTTTCATAGCTTTCAGAAATAATGATCCTGAGTTCCTCCTCTGAATGGGCAATCTCACTCTCGGATGCCGGCTTTAAGCCAAATAGGCCAACAAGGAATCGCGCCGAACCATTCAGGGCCCAAATAAAGGGATACATGATTTTGTAAAAAGTGATAATAGGTTTTGCAAGAAATAATGTGGCCGCTTCAGCTTTTTGGATCGCAAACGTTTTTGGCGCAAGTTCACCAACAACCACATGTAAAAATGTGATGAGCGAAAAGGCTATCCCAAACGATAGGACTTTTGAAATGGATTCACTCAGTTCCAAATTAGTGAAAATCGGCTTAAGCAAGGCCATGATGGTCGGTTCACCAAGCCAGCCGAGGCCGAGGGCTGTAATCGTAATGCCGAGCTGGCACGCGGACAAATATTCGTCCAAATGCGTGATGACATGTTTTGCTGCCTTAGCCCCTGTCCTGTTTTCTTCAATCAATTGGTCAATTCTAGAACTTCTCACTTTGACAATCGCAAATTCTGTGACGACAAAAAAAGCCGTCAACGCAATTAAAACAAAAACAAGCAGTAAATTAAATGCGATCAATGGAATGCCCTGTAAACCAGGGCCACACCTCCTATTTTTACACGGTAAATGTACCGTTTGCCGAATGGCGAAGCTAAATCTCTAGTATTATTATTAGCAAAACATGAATGGCCTTGGCAACCTTAATAGTCCGGCACACAGAAAAATTGAAGGTTCATGGCGAAAAATATTGGGAAAAACCTAAACATTTTCTTCATATTCCGACAACAAAAACTGATAGGATGATTTAAGATTTTCATAAGAAAATAATAACAATCACAAAAATGTTTCCACCAAGCAACTTAAAAGTCAAATAGTGGGTTTTTAACGGTAAAAAAGTTGGGAAAATTGGTTTAGTAACATATTCCTGTAGTTAATTGTAAGGTTTTCCAGTATACTGAATGAGTAAATACACATGAAAATTATGTAGTTTTAACGGAGTTTCTTATCGAAATATCCCGCTTTCCTATATAAAATTGCCAAAAGATGTGGCGAAGGGCATGAAAAAACACCGCCAATAAGCCAGGAAGGATTTGCAAGGCCTTTCTGGCTTATTTTATAAGGGGGAATCAATGGTGGAGGTTTTTGAAATCACAAATGAAATCGGCCAGGATTGCCTGTTGCATGGACATTTTCCGGACAAGCCACATATTGAAATTAAGACCGAGAGCGATATCATGTCGGCCAGGCGGGTTGCTCGGGAGTTGGCAAAAGAGCTTGGTTTCAGTGCATTCGACCAATCCCGTATTATTACCCTGATTTCGGAGCTTGCGCGCAATATCTTCAAGTATGCCGGCCGGGGCTATATTTCAATCGAAACGATTAAAGGGCGCAATGGAGCGAAAGGCTTAAAGATCCATGCCATCGATTGCGGACCTGGAATTTTGAATGTCAATCAGGCGCTGGAACAAGGGTATTCAACTTCCGGCAGCCTTGGAGCCGGACTTCCCGCCATTAAAAGGATGGCCGATGAATTCTCAATCCAGACAGCTGAAGGCAAGGGAACCTATGTAAAAATTACAAAGTGGCTGAATTAATCCGCAAGTTTTCACTACAAACATATACCATATACCACGCATAATCCATCCTTAAACATAAGGGATGGATTTTTTTAAAAAAATAAAAGACTGCCCTTTAAATAGGGCAGCCTTAGAGAATAAATTAAAGAGTTGCAGGTTGGTTTTCTTTGATTTCGGAAAGGTAAGCAGTGGCCTTGGTTTCGTCGAATTGTTTTTCCCACTTCGACATTACGATGGCGGCAAGCGAGTTACCGACAACATTCACCGCTGTCCTGGCCATGTCAAGAATCCTGTCTATCCCTGCGATAAATGCAAGGCCTTCAAGCGGAATGCCCACCGTACCCAGTGTCGCCAAAAGGACAACGAATGAAACTCCAGGAACGCCGGCAATCCCTTTCGATGTTACCATCAATACAAGTAAAAGAGAGATCTGCTGGCCCAAGCTAAGATCAATGCCGTACATTTGGGCAATGAAAATCGCCGCGAGAGCCTGGTAAAGTGTTGAACCATCCAGGTTAAAGGAGTACCCTGTCGGGATGACAAAGGAAGTAATGGCTTTCGGGCAGCCGTACTTCTCCATTTTTTCCATTAGCTTCGGAAGTACCGTTTCCGAGCTGGCCGTCGAATAGGCAAGAATCAGCTCGTCCTTAAGAATCGTAAACAGATGGAAAATATTGATTCCAAAAATTCTTGCGGTTAATCCAAGAATGACAAGGACGAAGAAAACCATCGTTCCATAGGTCAAAATTACGAGTTTGCTGAGTGGAACGAGGGAACTGACCCCGAATTTGGACACTGTAACGCCGATCAAGGCAAAAACCCCGAATGGAGCAAACTTCATAATTTGATTCGTAACATAAAACATCGCATCAGCCGTTCCCTGGAAAAACGCCAGGACGGGCTTGCCTCTTTCGCCGATTGCGGCTACCCCAAGGCCGAAGAAGACGGAGAAAAAGATGATGGCGAGCATATCGCCTCTTGCAAGTGAATCGATAATATTAGTAGGAACAATGTTTATAAATGTATCGGCCATGCTATGGCTTTTGACCTCTTCGGTCGTGGACATATAGCTGCCAATATCTCCTTTAGTGAGGGAGCCCATATCAATCCCAGTTCCAGGTTGGAAAATATTTGCCGCAAGCAATCCAACTATGATGGCGATTGTTGTAATAATCTCGAAATAGAGGAGGGTTTTGCCGCCTAATTTCCCAAGTTTTTTGATGTCGCCAACCCCAGCGACTCCCACAATGATGCTGGAAATGACAATTGGGACGACAATCATTTTAATCAGACGAATGAAGATGGTTCCAATTGGCTGCAAGTAAGCTTGTACAGATGGGTTCTGGTAAAAAACAGCACCGACGGCAATCCCGACAATAAGACCAATTAGGATTTGCCAAGCTAAACCTATTCTTTTCATAAATCTTTCCCCTTTGCTTGTAAAATTCACCTACGGAAAAGCGCACCCTTCATTTTAAATTCCGGAAAATTTCTAGTCAATGTTAAAAATTTGTAACAAAAATGGTCTGCAAACGATTACAAAAATCAATTTTTGGCGTGAGGGATTGTGGGAGGCAACCCTTTGCCACTGAGGGAGTTGGGAATTGAATAAAAAGGGATGATTTTACTTTAACAGGTTTTGATTTACTTTTTGTGACAAACCTCTGACATTTTCGACCATATATAGAAAAATTTTTTAAAAAAAGATTGCCGGATAGCCGGCAATCGCAGATTGTCGACAAAAGGCCGCGAGGGGGCACCCTCTCGCGGCCTTTTGTCAGTTTTGTGGAAATTTTTAAGGTTAATCCGAAGATAATTACCCCCAGCACCTTACTCTTCGAGTACTCTTATGCAACTTGCCATGTCCAATTGGCCAGTTTCTTCAAATTCATTGCAGCAAAAGTAAGCATCGCCTGCATGGACAATTTTTTAAGGCCTCGTAAGGTTGTCCATCGCATACCATGCTTTTCTTTCGCGTCTGCAAAGACACGTTCAATTGTTTCTTTTCGTTTGGCGTATATCTTTTTAATCTCATCCGTGTGTCGTAAATGTTCAGCCTCTTCCAGGTAGGGCTCCCAAATATGGCGCTGAATGAGCTTTTGATGGTTTTTACTTTCGGTACACTTTGATAAGACTGGGCAGGAAGCGCAAATAGCTGGGTCTGATTTATACTGGCGGTACCCTTCCTTCGTGGTTGTCGTGTACTTTAATTCCTGCCCTTCGGGGCAGAGATAGCAATTGTAGTACTCATCATAAACATAGTCATGCTTTCGGAAGAACCGATCTTTCGTTTTTGGACGGGTGTAAGGAAGGACAGGCAACATCTGATTTTCCAATAGAAAATTCGCGATCGCGGGAGTTTTATAGGCTGCATCGGCTGCGACAGCAAGTGGCTTCTTTACCTTTTCAATGATCTTCTCGACAAGTGGCTGCAGGATATGGCTGTCATGTATGTTGCCCGGAGTGACGATTGTCCCCAACACAAATCCTTTTTCATCCGTGGCGGCATGAAACGAATAGGCAAACTGTTTCGTTCGCTCATCCTTTACATAATAGCCACTTTCAGGATCCGTCGTACTTTCCTTGATTTCCTTCCACTCCTCTTTTTCAAACTTCTCGGGAGGAAATGGCTTTTTACCGTGTTTCTCACGATCTAAATTAAGCTCCAATTGCAGCTTTTCTTCATAGGCGCGGGTTTCCTTTCGAACGAGTTTCTTGTCGTACTTGCGTTTATTGGCACTTGCTTTTACATGTGTGGAATCCACAAATACATGTTCAGGAGACAACAGCCCTTTATCCATAATCTCCTTCAAGATTCGATAGAAGATCTGTTCAAACACATCGGAATCATAAAAACGGCGCTCGTAATTTTTACCGAAGGTAGAAAAGTGAGGAACTTCAGTGTAGAAACCAAATCCTAAAAACCAGCGATATGCCATGTTGGTCTCAATCTCTTTAATAGTTTGGCGCATAGAGCGTATGCCAAATATGTATTGTATGAAAGTTATTTTAAAGAGAACGACCGGATCAATACTGGGCCTACCAAGCCCGGAATACAAGTGTTCTACCATGGGATAGATGAATGAAAAATCAATGGCCGATTCCAGCTTGCGTACCAAATGATTTTCAGGAACTAATTGATCAATGGTCAGCATTTCAAATTGTTCACGTTCATTAGCTTGATTTTTAGTCATCATCGCAGGTCACCTCATACATAGTGTTCTTTATATAAAGAGAATATTAGTTGATTGGAACGGAGGGTGGCGACTCCTGCGGGAGTAGCGGGATAGTCGAGACCCTGGACTGAGCGTAGCGAGGGAAGCGGCTCGGCCCCGCCCGCGGAAAGCGTCCACCCGGAGTGGAATTCTAGACGCACTGTTGTTTCAACTTATATTTTAAATTAAAAAAGACTGTAGGCAAACCCGGATACCTTCAAGTTTGTCTACAGTCTGAGATTGCCGGATAGCCGGCAATCGATTATTTCCTTCTTTTTATGTAAATGTAGGCAATACCTAGGACGATGGCAATCCCAAGAGCTGGAAGGACATATGGCTGAGCGACTTCCTTAATGTTCGCCCAATTTTCCCCAAGGATAACTCCGAGATAGAGAAAGAAAATTGTCCATGGAACAACAGCCGCAACTGTATAGAGTGTAAACTTTGAGAGAGGCATTTTTGAAATGCCTGCCGGAATGGAGATTGCGTGCCTGACCACCGGAATAAATCTGGCTGAGAAAATCACTCCCGATCCATATTTTTCAAACCACTTTTCGGATAAATCAATGTGGTGGCGGTTGATAAAAATATATTTTCCGTATTTTTCGAGAAATGGGCGCCCACCATAGTAACCGGCCCAATAGAGGAATAGCTGGGCAAATGTTCCGCCGATTGTCCCGGCAATAACTGCGAGCGGAAAATTGATCGTCCCCTGGGAAATCATATACCCACCATACCCAAGGACAATTTCGCTTGGGATAATCTCAATCATGAGGCCAATGGCTATTCCGAGATAACCGAGTTCAGACAAGGCGGTTAATATATTAAAAATAAACTCCTTCATGGCACACCTGCTTAATAGTAATATCGTATACTAGTTTATCTCAGAATACGGTTAGATACAATCACGGTACGCGCAGCCGAAATTGAACCGGCTATAATATGTGACCCAACATTATTGTGAAATAGAAGGGGATTTCAATCAAACGTTTGATTGAAATCTGTTGAACCCTTGTACTGACAAAATTTTCACTATAAAGAAATATTACTTTACAGGAAAGAGGAAATTTATCTAAAAAAAACACTGCCGGGAGCCTCCGGCAATGTCTTAAATTCTTATATATTGTGAAATGGATTGTCGGGGTCATTCGGATTATGATTGTTCGGATCGGTAAATGGCTTTTCAGCTGGATTACTGTTGCCTGGATGCCCGCCATGCATTGGGTTTCCAGGCTGTCCTCCGGTGCCCATCGTATTTCCTCCCTGGCCAGCTGGCGGTTTTACGACAGTTGTCTGCTCAAGCTTCTGGTCAAACCGGGCAAGATATTTAGCGGCAAACTCCCTGCCGCCAAGGCCAAAGGAAAGGCCGAATGCGAGGGCGAGGCCTCCCAAGGTTAAAATAAAGGCTGCGTTGACAATGGAAGCAGCAACCCCGAGCTGGTCGAGTGCCATGAAAATTGAAATGGCAATGATCGCGTATTTCGCGACGGATGAAAGGAATCCGTCATGTGGGCCATGTAGCATGCTTGCCAGCAATTTCTTGACAAAATTGCCAATCCAAAGCCCGGCCATCAGAATAATCACAGCGGCAAGCACGTTTGGCAAGTATGCGATAACACCTGTTGCGAGTGTAACAAGGAAGTTAAGCCCAACAAGGTTCAAAGCTTCAACCGTAAATAATAGGACAATGAGTACCTGGGCGACCGTTCCCGCGACTTTTGATAAAGACAATGTGGAGGCCGCGTCCTTCCCGATTCCGATCCCTCTCAGGAAGCCATTGAAACCGGCCCGTTCCAGCAACCCAGTGACAAAATTGTTTACCCACTTTCCAATCCAGATGCCAACTAGCACCATTAGGATGGCAACGACTATATTTGGAATCATTGCCATGACATCGTTCAGCATATGGATGGCCGGAGTGGAAATGCCTTTTAAATCAAGTCGTTCCAATGCGGCAATCACAGTCGGGATCAAGATAAGAACAAAAGCAATCGTCCCGATTACCGAAGAAAGGCTTGTCCCTTCAAATAGCCTTTTTGCTCCGAATCGCTCAACTAACCTATCCAATCCAAGCCCTTGCAGCAGATTTGCCACAATATCACGGACAAGCTTCGCCACGAACCAACCGACAAGGATAATCAGTGCGGCGGAGAATAATTTCGGAAGGAAGGATAGCATACTTCCGAGCAAGGTGGAAAACGGTTCGGAAATCCCGTTGATGTCAAGTGCCGCGAGCACACCTGGAAGGAACATGAGCAATACGAGATAAAAAACAATCTTTGCAATTCTGTCAGCCAGTTGCCCGGGACCCTCGCCGTCCTGGATGATGTTCAGTTTCTGCGCCAATTGATGAACCCTCAATGTGCGGCCGCCTTTTCGGATCAACATGCTTAATCCTGTAGCGGCCAGCCATGCAAACACAAGGATCAGGGCCGCTTTTAAAAGGCTTGGAACCGCGGCTGTGATGGCGGTTAGCATCGTTACAAGCGGTCCGGCAATAATGTCTAATCCAAGCAAGTTAAAGAAGAGGATAAAAACGAATACCAAAATTAAATAGTAGATAACTTTACTAATAATTTTTTCAGATGAGTACTTCCTGTCCTTTACATTGGAAAAGAGGCGGTTATCGAGGTTGGACTTTAAAAGGGCTTTATATACTCCCTTTTCGATGGCCTTGGCGATTAACCAGCCGATGAGGAGAACAGCCAATGCCACCAGAAAGTCTGGGAGCTTGTATACAATTCGGTCCCAGCCGCTCCAAAATTGATAGTTATTATCCAATATACTTCACTCCTTCTTCATTTTCCTAAATTAGCAGGTTAATGGAGATATACCCGGGAATAGTTTCCCTAAACTGTCAATGAGCCATATGGAATTGGATGGGAATAATCCGGGTATAAGGGGTTAAAAAAGGACTTTAACAGGAGGGACGGGCATGGCCAAATTTAAACGGGCAGTCCTGATTTATAACGGTAACGCCGGGCAGAAGGACATCCGGAAAACGCTGGGTGAATGTATCCCCGTTATCAGCCCTGCCATCGAAGAATTGTTGCTTTTAAAAACGGAGTGGCCCGGCCATGCCCGGGAGCTTTGTGCCAAATATGGAAAGTCGGCGGATCTTGTCATCATCCTGGGCGGGGATGGAACTGTCCATGAATGCATCAATGGGCTTTCTTCCCTGGAGAAAAGGCCGATTCTGGCCATTTTGCCTGGAGGGACATGCAATGATTTTACGAGGACTCTCGGCATTCCGCAGGACATCCGGAAGGCTGCGGAGGAGATTAATGGGGGGAATCTTGTCCCAATTGACGTCATGAAAATTAATAGCAGGTTTGCTCTAAATTTTTTAGGCGTGGGGCTTGTGACAGAGGCCTCCAACAATATAAAAGAAACCGAGAAAGCGTTGTTAGGAAAAGTTAGCTATTACTTAAGCGCAATAAGGACAATGAGGGAGATGGAACCCTTCCGGTATAAAATAGACTGTGATGGAGAGCAGTTTGAAGGAGAAGCGGTAATGGTCCTTGTGGCAAATGGAAGGTTTATCGGGACAAACCAGCTTCCTTTTCAAAATATCGAAGTGGATGACGGGAAGGTGAATGTTTTTGTTATCAAAAACACGAATTTGGCCCTAATAAGGGAACTGCTCGCCACGGACGTCACAATGGGTAGTGGCGGCCCGGGGAATGAGCTGTTCCATTGCAGTGGAAAGGAAATCGCGATTCAGACGGAAGAATCGATGGGAGCGGATACGGATGGGGAGGTTTACCATGAAACACCGGTGGCCATCACCGTATTAAAGCACCATTTGTTGGTTATTTCCCCGCTGAAAAACAATGCATGAAAAGGGGCGGCTGCCCCTTTACATTAGCTTGTGTAAGAACAATGTGGCGATTCCAAAATAGGTAATGAGTGAAAAAATATCGTTCAACGTTGTGATAAGCGGCCCGGAAGCAACCGCCGGGTCAATTTTAAAATGATAGAGGACGATTGGGATGACCGTTCCCGCGAGTGTTCCGATAATCAATGTCAGGAAAAGGGAACTACCAACAACAATGCCCAGTATGAAGTTTCCCTGCCAAACATAAGCGATAACAGAAATGAGGAGAGAACACGTCAGGCCAATGATCAGGCCGACCCCTAGTTCCCTTACAATCAGGCGGGCGATAACCTTTTTGTCAATATCATTTGAAATCAGCCCCCGTACGACAACGGCAAGCGACTGAGTCCCGGTGTTCCCGGTCATGCCAGAAATCATCGGCATGAAAAATGCGAGGGAGACGACTTTTTCCAAGGTTTCGGAATAGGAACTGATGATTTTTCCGGAGACCAGGCCTATAAATAGGAGAAGGATGAGCCACGGAAGCCTTCTGTAGGCTGCAACGAATGCCTTCGTGTCAAAATCGATTGATTTTCCCGAGGCCGACAGTTTTTCGATGTCTTCGTTCGCCTCCTGAATCACAACGTCGATAATGTCATCGACTGTAACAATCCCGACCAGTACATTCTCTGAATTCACGACCGGAATGGCCATGAAGTCATACCGTTCGATCATCCTTGCAACTTCTTCCTGGTCCGTCATATCGGATACCGAAATGACCCGTTCGTACATAATAGTATTGATGAGTTCATCTGCATCGGCAATGAGCATGTCACGATAGGAAACGACGCCCACCAGCCTTCTTTGTTCATCAATTACATATAAATAATTGATGGTTTCGGCAAAATCTGCAAAAGACTTTAATTTGCCGACCGCATCCCGGACCGTATAGTAATTCCGGATCCAGACAAACCGGTTCGTCATTAGCCGTCCGGCTGTTTCCGGCGGATAGTTCATAATATCCTGGACGATTTTCGATTCTTCTTTTTTCATTCCGGACAGGAGGGTGGCTATTCTTTCTGGAGACAGCTCCTCAAGAAGGGAGGCAAGGTCGTCATTATCCATCAGGTCAAGGACTTTACTTGTCTTTTCAATCCCTAGTTTGTTCAGGACTTCATGCTGCTCTTCAGTATCAAGTTCCTCGAGTAAATCGGCGATGAGGTGGGGATTAAGGAAAAAGAGAAAGCGGGTCTTGTGCTTTTCCGGAAAACTCTCGTATAGCTTGGCCACGTCATAGGGCTGAAGTTCATCCAGAATCGCTTCGAAGTCCTTCCTTTTATTATCCTTGATGGCTTTTATTACCTGAAGGGTAATTTGATCCTCTGTCATGTTTTTAATCATGCACTCACACTCCTTTCCGGCAGCCTTGCTGCCATGATTCATTATATGAAAATAAGCGTTGAATTGAAAATGAAAAACGAAAAAAGGCAGCCTGGTGGCTGTTTCTGTCATAGGATTCCCAAAATTTTGCGTAAATAGGCAGGCTGCCTAAGGGAACCATTTGCTAATAATCATACCCATGTATTTGTAAACGAATTGAAATGCGAATTTTCTCCCGGATTTTGTTATGATGGGAAGGGAACTTTAATACAGATTGGAGGAGTTTGCCTTTGAAAAAGCATCACCGGGACGTACGTGACCTCATCTATGTCCATTTAAACCAGCAAGCCCACTATGTCATGTCCTGCGGCATTGAATTCAACGAATTCACCGCTGCTTTTTCAGGCTTTGCAAATCATCTCCTTTTATTGAAACATCAATTCGAGGATGGGGAATACAACCGCCATACACGGTTTGAATATGTACCGAGAGATAAAATCGCAAAGCTTGCCCATGATGACGTAAATGGGTATGGGGACTTTTGCTGGGTCGATTTTAATGAAGAGGAAGCCTTGGACGAACTGAACGGCCAGGATATTGCCGAGCTGCTGTACCTCGGCCATATCAAACAGCATTTAAAGCCTCCATTTTATAATCAGCTGGGTAATCGGTTCGTTTACCTTGCCCATGACGATGGCTGGTTCAATAAGACATATTATCGAAGCCTGATGGACTTTTTTACGATGCTTAGCTATGTGATTCCTTTGAAGCTGGGTGAATTGAAAGTGGAAAAAACCCTATTTGGAATCCGGAAAAAACGCTCTTACCCCATTTTGAACAAGGAGCTGCTCCTCTCCCTGACTTCTTTTATGAAGGAAGGTATCTGCATTTCAATCAGGGATGCCGATACTCAAAGGGGAAGGGTTGAGATCCCCATTTGGATAATCGGCGATTTCGCAAATATGGACGACATGGCGGAAGCCTATAGCAGTTCGGTCAGGAAACCATGCCATGCGAAACTCGTTTTTGATAAAAAAACAAAGGACTGGAGACTATTCGTTAGTTGATCCCGGCCGGAAACTAGTTCACGATATTTCCATCGGGCTACATAATAGAGTTGTCTTTCAAATAAAAGAATATCGAGGCATGTCCGTAATGAGGCAGGTAGCCCACCCAATCATACTATATAATTAGGAGCTTCTTGCTGGGAAAAATGACAGTTTTGCGATTAACCGTTTTTGGCCGTGTAAACTGGTAAGAGACAAAACGATATCGTACCTATCTTCCTTTCAATGATGGTAAAATAGGAAAGCCAGAATCAAATATACTAACGAAAATTATTTTAATTGTATTTGCCAAAGGGCATTAATTTACGGAGGTTACGGTATGAAAATAAAATTAGGATTACTATATGGCGGGAAATCCGCGGAACATAAAGTATCATTGCAAACCGCAATGGCTGTTATCAAAGCGCTTGATGTTAAGAAATTCGATATTTTTCCGATTTATATCACGGAAGAAGGCAAGTGGGTGAAAGGCCCGCAGCTTCAGGGGCCAATCAGCTCCGTAAAAGAGCTTGAATTTTCACCTGAAGCGGAAGAAGGAAAGCTTGCCCCCGCCATTTTTGCGGGCAATGAAAATGAAGGCGGACTTGATGTTATTTTCCCGCTTTTGCATGGGCCGAATGGAGAGGATGGTACTGTCCAGGGGCTGTTGGAATTATTGAACCTTCCTTATGTTGGGAATGGCGTTCTCGCATCGGCAGCGGGGATGGATAAAGTAATGATGAAAAATATTTTTGCCGAAGCAGGCCTTGCGCAAGTCGATTACACCTCCTTCATCAGAAGTGAATGGGAGGCGGATAAGGCAGGGGCCTATGAAAAAGTTGAGCAGAAGCTTGGCTATCCATGTTTTGTAAAGCCTGCTAATCTCGGCTCTAGTGTCGGGATCAGCAAATGCAGGAACCGCGGCGAACTGGAGCAGGCGTTTGTGGAAGCTTTCCTTTTTGACAGGAAGGTAATTGTTGAAGTTGGCGTTACTGCGAGGGAAATCGAAGTGGGCGTACTTGGCAATGACCGTCCGGAAGTTTCCGTTGCTGGTGAAATTGTTCCGAAAACGGATTTCTATGATTACAAGGCGAAATACGAGGATGGGGATACAGCTCTTATCATACCGGCAGATATTGATGGCGAAACATACGAACGTATCAAAGACATGGCAATCAGAGCCTTCAAGTCGCTTGATTGCTCGGGACTCGTAAGGGCGGACTTCTTCCTGACTGAAAATGGTACAGTCTTAATCAATGAAATAAATACGATGCCTGGTTTCACGCCGTTCAGCATGTTCCCGCTGCTTTGGAAACATACAGGGATTGAATATCCGGAACTTATAGAGACGCTTGTTAACCTGGCACTTGAAAGGCATGCGGAGAAACAAAGCATCAAATATACATTTTAAGGAAATGGCGGGCGGGACACTTCAATAGCGGTGTCCTTTTTAAGGCTATCCAATCTTGCATGGACAAGCGGGTTTTTGCTTGTCGCGAAGGCGCTTGCGCATTTTGTTTTTAGGAGGTAATCCGATTGATTCGGAAAACGATTGACGAAATTACAAAAATGATTTCTGTGCTCAATGATGTATCACCATTTGGAGAAACCTTGATAAGCGGAGTTTGCATCGATACCCGGAAAATAAAGAAGGGCAATTTATTCATCCCGTTTAAAGGTGAAAAGGTTGATGGCCATAACTTTGTGGCAAGCGCAATTGAAAATGGCGCAGCAGCCGCCCTTTGGCAGAAGAATGTCCCGAATCCGCCGCAAGGCCTTCCGGTCCTGGTTGTGGAAGACTGCCTTGAAGCACTCCAGGAGCTGGCAAGGAGCTACCGCCGCCAGCTTGGCGTTAAAGTGGTCGGGGTTACAGGCAGCAACGGAAAAACAACGACAAAAGATATGGCGGCAAGCCTCCTTTCGGTAAAATACAAAGTGCAGAAAACGGAAGGCAACTATAACAACCATCTCGGCCTTCCGCTCACGATTTTAAATTTGGATGTGGATACGGAAGTGGCTGTCCTTGAAATGGGGATGAGCGGCAGAGGGGAAATTTCATTTCTGACGAGGCTGGCGCTTCCCGAGGCTGTCATTATTACGAATATTGGCGAATCCCATTTGCTCGACCTTGGCTCAAGGGAAGGCATTGCCGAAGCAAAGCTTGAAATCCTTGAAGGGTTGAAAGAAGGCGGAATCGCCGTCCTGAATGGGGACGAGCCGCTTCTAATGGAAAGGGTATCCGGGAGTGGAAGCCGCATCAATATGCAAACGTTTGGCCGGAGTGAATCGAATGATATGTACCCGGTTGAAATTACACAATCGGCTCATGGGAACGAATTCCGGGTAAACCTTTCTGGAGAGCGTTTTTACCTCCCTGTTCTCGGAACGCATAATATTTTGAATGCAATGGCCGCGATGCTTGTTGCCCGCCACTTTTCGGTGTCATTCGAAGAAATGGCGGAAGGCCTTAAATCCGTCAGGCTGACACAGATGAGGATGGAGTTGTCGGAAGGGCAAAATGGCGAAAAAATCATCAACGATGCCTATAATGCAAGCCCGACATCAATGAGTGCGGCCATTGAACTGGTCGCCAATTTGGACGGATATGCGAAAAAAATTCTCGTACTTGGGGATATGCTCGAACTAGGACCGCTTGAAAAGGAATATCACCATAAAATTGGGGAAATGCTTGACCCTGAGAAAATTGATCTCGTCTTTACCTACGGGAAGCTTGGCTCCCTGATTGCCGATGGAGCAAGGAAGGTATTGGGGCAGGAAAGAGTTTATGCCTTTGAAGATAAGGAAAAGCTAAGCAATGAAGTAAAAAAACACACAAATTCCCAAACGTTGGTTTTGGTTAAAGCTTCTAGGGGAATGAGATTGGAAGAAGTGGCCGCCTCCCTGCAGAAGGAGGAAAGCCGTTAATTTATTCAACTTGAAGCAACCGGAGTGATCAGGCATGATAGGCTGTTTATGCATCCATGGTTTTACAGGCGCGCCGTATGAAGTCGAACCGCTTGCTGATTATCTTAAAAGCAGGCATCCCGAGTGGATGTTTCGGATTCCAACATTGCCGGGGCACGGGGAAACCCTTTCACTTAAAGGGATAAAATTCAAGGAATGGATTGCTTGTGCCGAAAAGGAATACCTTGAACTCGCCGAGCGGTGCGATGAAGTATATGTAATTGGTTTTTCGATGGGCGGATTGATTGCGGGATACCTTGCCGCAAATTACAAAGTGGATAGACTCGTCCTCCTGAGCGCCGCCGCCTATTACCTTAACCCAAGGCAGATGGCTGCCGAATTAAGGGAAATGGCGAGGGACCTTATTAACGGAACTTTGGAGGAAAATGAATTATTTTCGCGCTACAAACGAAAAATAACTGAAACGCCACTGTCCTCAGCCCTGCAGTTCAGGAAGCTGGTCGCTTTTATAAGGCCCCAATTATCAATGATTCAAGCGCCAACCTTTATTGCCCAGGGGGAGATGGATGGACTTGTTCCTCCCAAGAGCGCTGAATTTTTGTATGAATCGATACCCGCAGAACAAAAAAAGTTGGCCTATATAAAAGAATCAGCCCACCATATTTGCCATTGCCGGGAAAAAGCTGCCCTTTTTTCCCAGGTAGACGACTTTCTGGAGGGCATACCTGCGCTCCCGGAATCCTGTTAGCGCAGGTTTGCTTCATTGCATTATCAGGCCGGAAATGGTATGATAAGCACCAACGTGTCTAAAAAGTAGTCATTACAGGGCATACTCCTTTGGGAGAATGTCTTTTTTTTGCTAAAATAGAGAAATGAAAACGGAATGTGGATTCGGGACGTTTTTCTGCACGCATAACTTATTTACAGCAACACATGAAGGAGAATGAAAACATTGATCAAGTTTGAAGAATTAGGCATTAGCCAACAAACGTTAAAAGCTGTCCTTAAAATGGGCTTTGAAGAAGCAACGCCCATCCAGGCGGAAACCATTCCGTTGAGCCTGGAAAACAAGGACCTTATCGGGCAGGCCCAAACGGGAACAGGGAAAACCGCTGCTTTCGGTATTCCTCTCGTTGAAAAAATCAACCCTTCCAACCATGCCATCCAGGGTATCATTATTGCCCCAACCCGTGAGCTTGCCATCCAGGTGTCCGAGGAGCTTTACAAAATTGGCGCCGGCAAACGGATTCAGGTTCTTCCTATTTATGGGGGGCAGGACATTAGCCGCCAAATCCGCTCATTGAAAAAAGGCCCGCATATCATTGTCGGTACTCCAGGGCGTATCCTCGACCATATCAATAGAAAAACTATGCGCCTTGACCAGGTTCATACAGCCATCCTTGATGAAGCGGATGAAATGTTGAACATGGGCTTCATTGAAGATATTGAAGCAATCCTCGCCGAGATTCCTGCCGAGCGGCAAACGCTGCTGTTCTCTGCGACTATGCCGGCACCTATCCAGAGGATGGCCGAAAAGTTCATGAAAGACCCGCAGATCGTCCGTGTAAAAGCGAAGGAAATGACTGTTCCATCAATTGAACAGTATTATCTTGAAGTACAGGAAAAGAATAAATTCGATGTACTGACGAGGCTTCTTGATATCCAATCTCCGGAACTGGCGATTGTATTCGGCCGGACGAAACGCCGCGTCGATGAACTTGCCGAGGCGTTGACACTCAGGGGCTATACGGCAGAGGGGATCCATGGGGACCTGACCCAGGCAAAACGAATTTCTGTGTTGAGGAAATTCAAGGAAGGCTCAATCGATGTCCTTGTCGCTACAGATGTTGCCGCACGCGGACTCGATATTTCAGGCGTCACCCATGTATATAATTTTGATATTCCACAGGATCCGGAATCGTATGTACACAGGATCGGCCGGACAGGCCGGGCGGGAAAAACAGGCGTTGCTTTAACATTCATCACTCCGCGCGAAAAGTCCTATCTTGCAGTAGTTGAAAGGACAACGAAGCGCAAGATGGAAAGAATGAAGCCGCCAACCTTGGATGAAGCGCTTGAAGGACAGCAAAAAGCGGTTGTCGAGCGGATTGAACAAACAATTGAGTCCAATAATCTCCAATACTATAAGGCAGCTGCCGCGGAGCTTCTTGAAAACCATGATGCTTCGACAGTCGTTGCGGCTGTATTGAAAATGCTGACGAAGGAGCCAGACCAAACTCCTGTCAAACTGACTGAGGAAGCACCTCTTCCGCAAAGAAGGGATCGCGACCGCAAGCCTTTCAACAGAGGCGGCCGCGGGGATTCCAAAGGCGGTTATGACCGCCGCAAAGGTTCCGGCCGTTACGGGGAAAAACGCCCATATGAAAAGCGCACCGGCGGTAAGCCCCGCAGCTACAATAAATAATAGTGTCTAAGGCACAGGTTCCCGATTGGGGCCTGTGTTTTTTGTTTCCAGTTTCTTTTTTGGGAGCTTGATTTGTGTTTTTGTGGCGAAAATAATAAAAAGCTTAAATTGGAGGGATGCCAAATGACCGTTATCAGGCTCGGATACGTGGCGATGAGTACAATTGTTGAGCATTGCTCCCCGTCACAAACAATGACGTTCGCCCAATTCAGGCGGATGAAGGACAGGGAAGCGGCGATCAGGAAACTGGAACGGATTGCTCTTTCCAACCTTGCCAATTGCCTCCGGCTTCTCAGGCATAACCTGGCAAATGACATCCGTTTTTTTCGGCTCAGTTCGCGGCTTATCCCCCTGGCTAACCACGAGGAACTATCCGATTGGGATTACATAACCCCTTTAGAGGAGGGTTATAAGAATATAGCATCCTTTTTAAAAGAGCATCCATCGCGAGTTGATTTCCATCCGGACCATTTTGTTGTTCTGAATACAAATAAGAAGGATATTTTAAAAACGTCCATACAGACACTCGCAATGCACTACCGCATGCTAAAAGAAATGGAAATTCCTCCTTTGCACCGCTGTGTCGTCCATATTGGAGGCGGGTATAACGACAAGGAAAAAGCTTTGGAGCTATTTATCCATAATTGGGGCTTTCTTCACCGTCATTTGCAGGAGATGATTATGCTTGAAAATGATGATACAACGTTTACTTTAAAAGAATGCCTCTATTTATGTGAAAAGCTTGGCATCCCCTGTGTATTCGACTACCATCACCACCTTGCCCATAATGGCGGGGCTGGCTGGGAGGATGAGTGGGAAAGGGTAATACATACATGGTCATCGTCACCGCTCCCCATTAAAATGCATATTTCAAGCCCGAAGTCAGAAAGTGAGTTCAGGGCCCATGCCGGATATATCAACTCCAAGATGTTTTTGGGCTTTTTACAAAAAGTAAAAGGTTCCGTGCCGGAAATTGATTGCATGATAGAAGCAAAGGAAAAGGATGCCGCCCTGTTCAGCCTTATGGAAGAAATAAGGAACGAACCAAGCGTTGAAATCATCGACCAGGCTTCCTTCTTAATCAAGTAAGTTCATCTGATAAGTGCAGCAATGCTATTCCTTCGGTATACTGGATACAGAATAAGAATCGGAGGACAAAGATGATCTTACAGCCTGAGAATCGAATTTCACGGAAAGCGCTGAAGGTTTGGCGAATAGGGGGAGCGCTTGGTACCTTGTTCATCTGGATTCCAACTGCACTTGCAGCTGGCCTTGGCAGGTTGTTTGACTGGCCGCTTTGGCTCCACCTTGCCCTCTTTTTGATTGCGGTTGCTATTACCGCTTTTATGGTAGCTGTATTCCCTCCGTTAAAATGGAAGCGCTGGCGTTATGAAGTCAGGGAGCAGGAAATTGAACTTCAGCAGGGCATTTTTGTGATCAGGCGCTCCCTTGTGCCGATGGCAAGGGTCCAGCATGTCGATACATTCCAGGGGCCGATATTGCGGAGGTATGGCCTATCGACCGTGGTGGTCGCCACAGCGGCAACCATCCATGAAATACCTGCTCTGGAAGAGGACGAAGCAGAAGCGTTGCGAAAACAAATTTCAATGCTTGCGAGGGTGGCGGACGATGATGTTTGAACCGAAAAGGCTTCATCCTGTTGCTGCCGTTATAAACACCATTAGGCAAATTAAAGGAATAATTGTCCCATTTGCAGCGTTTCTCTTTTTGGGAACTAGGGCGGGATGGGATGTTTTTTATTATGTGGCTGCCGGAGTTGGAATTTTAATTGCTTTCGTTACGGGAATCCTTTCATGGCTGCGTTTCACATATTCGGTCGAGGGGAATGAACTGCGGCTTGAGTATGGCGTACTCATTCGGAAGAAAAGGTATATTCCGTTGGAGAGGATTCAAAGTGTGGACCGGACAGAGGGAATACTGCAGCGCCCGTTCGGCCTTGTCCAAATAAAGATTGAAACTGCTGGAGGGGGAGCCGCAACGGAAGACCCAGAGGCTGTTTTATCTGCGATTACGAAGCGGGATGCCTCCTTATTAGAGGAAGCGATTGCGGCGGGAAATGGAAAACAGGCGCGTGATCAGGCGGTGAATGAGTTGCGGCGAAACAACCGCCCAATTTATTCAATGCCAATTTCAAGACTCTTTCTCATGGCTACCACCTCGGGAGGTGCAGGTGTCGTAATCTCGGCGGTGCTTGCCTTCATATTCCAGTTTGAAGAGATCATCCCTTATAAAAAGGTTTTTAAAGGGTTTGAAAACCTGGTTTCAAATGGGGTAGTCTTCATCAGCATTCTCATTTTCATCACATTGCTTGCCGCCTGGCTGCTTGCAATCGCGGGGATGATGGTAAAGTACGGGAATTATACGGTGGAAAAAACAGAAGAAGAATTGGTGATTTCGAGGGGGCTTTTGGAAAAAAGGAGGATTACCATCCCGCTTAAGCGAATCCAGGCCGTGCAAATTTCCCAAAACCCGGTCAGGGAGTTGCTTGGTTATGCGGCCGTACACGTCGATAGTGCAGGCGGGGCCGCCCTGGACAAGGACAGCGCCCGAATTATGCTCCTGCCGCTTGTGAAGCTTGAGGAAATTGAAGCGGTACTTGGCGGGCATTTAAGGAATTATCATTTTAATGCCCACTTTACCCCTGTGCCCCGGAGGTCGTTATGGAGATATATGTTCAGAAGTTTAATTTTCACTCTTCCGCCAGCTGCCTTCACGGCTTGGTTTTTCCAGCCATGGGGCAATTTGGCCGTTCTTGTTCCCGCTGCGGCAGCTCTATGGGCGTATGCTCGGTTTAAGGCCGCCGGCTGGGAAATAAAAAGGGAACAGCTTTCCTTCAGGAAGAGAATGTTGGGAAAAACAATCATTCTTATGCAGAAAAATAAAATTCAATCAATCGACATAAGAGAGAGTTATTTTCAAAGGAAGAAACAGCTGGCCAGGATTGATGCGTACATCAAGTCCGGCACAGGGATTTCCGGCGGGGGAGTGCAGGATGCCGAGTCCGCGGATGCAATCGCCATATACAATTGGTTATCAAGTTCGGCCAAGGAATGTTCGTAAAGCCAGGATGGCAGGGCCATTATCAGGACAACTATAGGGATGTTTATTTACGGCCTGCTCCCGCGCCGAGCAGGAACCCTGCCAATAGCCCGAACAAATGGGCGGTAATATTGATGTTGGGCTGGAGGAACGTCATGACGACACTAATCGCGGCAATTGTCAGGATGACCTGGCTGTCCTGGCGTGCCATGGCTCTTTTCTTCAGGACCACCATCGCGATATAATACCCGAACAATCCAAAAATGGCACCGCTTGAGCCAACATGGGTGAAGGTCATCGGTTCAAGGAGAAATGTCGCGAAGTTGGCGGCAATGCCGGATATGAAATAAACTGCCAAAAACTTAACGCCGCCGAGAATCCTTTCCAGCCCAGGGCCAAAGAGGACAAGCGAAAAGCTATTGAACAGGACGTGGGAGAAACCTGCATGCATGAATATAGGAGTTGCAAGCCTCCAAAACTCCCCCTCCGCGATATAAAGATTTACGCCTGTAAAGGTCGAGATGAACCAATAGTTTGGGAAAAAAGGAAGAACAGTGGCGAGATAAAAAATGAGATTAATGGCGACAATGACAGATACGACCGGATAATAACGGATGAACTGGCTGAAGCTTTCGGTTCTCGTAAACATGGGGGCCCTCCTATGACTGCGGAATTAAGCGATACTATCATCTTAGCCGGAAGTCGAATACAAATCCATTCAGGTAAATCGTATGCTTGCAAACTAGCTGTTAGAAGGAAGTTGGACAATGATAAAAGGAATTGGAATCGATTTAATTGAAATCGGCAGGATAAGAGAACTTATAGAAAAGCAAGTGCGGTTTCCCGACCGCATATTGACCGGGAGGGAAAAAGAGGAATACAGTTTGCTGCCGGACGGAAGAAGGGCTGAATACCTCGCGGGCAGGTTCGCGGCGAAAGAGGCATTTGCCAAAGCACTCGGCACCGGCATAGGCACTTCACTCTCCTTCCAGGATATCGAAATAACGAAAGATGCGCTGGGGAAGCCGTATTTCGCCCTGCCCGGAGGGTCGAATGCCCACCTTTCCATCACCCACACAAAGGAATATGCAGCGGCGTATGTTGTCATCGAGGAGAGCTAAATCGGCTCTTCTTTTATGTTAAAAAATCTGCTCATTTGGCCAACCCATAATTCAATTCATTCGTTATCATATTGTCCATGGTTGTCTCATATATTCATAATGACACGGGGAAGACAGGCAGCAGGGCGACCGGATGCCACTTCCCAAAACGATGATATGAGAACAGAAGGGGTTGAAAGAATGGGGAAAAGGGTGTTGCTCGTTATTGCCGGGTTGCTGGCTGTGTTAGCCCTGTCCGCCTGCGGTTCGAAATCGCAGGAGTCCGTCCGGGAGCAGCTCGCGGGTAAACTGGAAAAGCTTTCAGGGTATAAGGCGAATGCAACGATGACGCTGTCAATGGGTTCCAAGCCGCAAGTGTATAAAGTGGAAATTTGGCATAAAGATCCGTCCTACTATCGCGTGAACTTGAAAAATGCCAAAAAGGACCAAAGCCAAATGATTCTCAGAAACGATGAAGGGGTCTTTGTCCTGACGCCGGCGTTGAAGAAAAGCTTCCGTTTCCAGAGCGACTGGCCTAAAAACAGCAGCCAGGCGTACCTGTATGAATCGCTTGTAAAAGATATCGTCGCCGACAAAGAGGCGAAATTTTCATCGACAAAGGATTATTATGTGTTTGAAACAAAAACACGTTATCAAAACAACCATATGCTTCCGACCCAGGAAATCAAATTCAATAAGAAAGATCTTTCTCCGGCAATTGTCAGGGTTATGGATGCTGACAGGAACGCGCTTGTCACTGTTGAATTTTCAAAGGTGAAATTCAATGTGAGCTTTGACAAAGATGATTTTGAAATGAAGAAAAATATGACGAGGGCCCAGATTGGCGCGCCTGTAATGGCTGGAGCGGCAGATCAGGATACATCCTTTACGGTCAAATACCCGGCTGAACTACTTGAGGGAGTAACTCTGCAAAAGGAAAAAGAGATTGCAATCGAGGATGGAAAACGGGTTATTTTAACATATGGCGGTGCCAAAACATTTACGCTCGTCCAGGAGAAAAGGGTTGCCCAACCTGCTTCGGCATCCTATCCAATTGATGCAAACGGCGAGCCGGTCGACCTTGGCTTTACAATTGGCGCAATCACAAACCACTCGTTAAGCTGGTCCCAGGATGGGGTAGACTACATGATTGCTTCCAATGATTTGACGAAAGAAGAAATGGCATCCCTGGCGATGGCTGTGCAGGGAGAAATGTCAAAATAGGAAACTTTCCCGATTGTTTCAGGCGGGCCCGGTAATGGGTCCGCTTTTTGCATTAAGGATTATATCGTGCTGGATCTTTTTTTAATTGGAAGAAGTGGTGGAAGATACCATTGTGTTTTTTTTAGTGCTTGGCTTCCTTTATGATAGAATAATGAAATCAGAAAAAACGAATCAATGCCAGGGAAGTGACAATATGGAAAAGGACGGCTTTTTCTTTAGGGATACATGGGCTGAAATCGATTTGGGCCAGATTGAAATAAATATCTCTTCTATCAAGAAGCTTTTACCCGAGAAGGTTGAGGTCATTGCCGTTGTAAAAGCGAATGCATATGGGCATGGAGGGGTGGAAGTCGCGGAAACCGCTCTTGCCGCTGGCGCAAGTTACTTGGCCGTTGCCTTTTTGGATGAGGCCCTGGCGTTAAGGAAAAAAGGGATTAGCGCACCCATTTTGATCCTTGGGGCGACAAGGCCGGAGGATGTCAATGTGGCCGCTATGAACAGGCTTACTGTCACGGCCTTCAGTTTGGATTGGCTTATGGAATCCTCGGCCCACCTCGGTGAATATCCTCTTTCCATTCATATTAAAGTCGATACTGGAATGGGACGAATTGGCTTCCGGGACGCCGGGGAATTGAAGAAGGCGGAGGAGTTAATCCAGAAAGACGGCCGATTTAAGCTTGAAGGGGCATTTACCCATTTTGCCACGGCCGATGAAGCCGGAACGGACTACTTCCGCCATCAGCTCAGGGAATTCGAGCGTTTGCTTGAAACACTCAGCGCACGCCCAAATCTTGTTCATGCGAGCAATAGCGCAGCTGCGATAAGATTCCCGGAAGCAAGGTTCAATGCCATTCGGCTGGCATTGCGATGTACGGGCTCTCTCCCTCCCCGGAAATGAAGAACGAGGTGCCGGCCAACTTGCATGAAGCTTTTTCACTGCACTCACGGATCGTCCATGTCAAGAAACTGAAAAAAGGCGAAAAGGTCAGCTATGGTGCCACATATGAAGCAACTGGCGACGAATGGATTGCCACAATACCAATCGGTTATGCAGACGGTTGGATCAGGCAGCTGCAAGGCCAGGAGGTGCTTGTTGGCGGAAAACGGGCACCGATTGTCGGCAGGATTTGCATGGATCAATGTATGGTGAGATTAGAAGACTATGCGCCACCCGGTACGGAAGTCATTTTAATCGGCAAGCAAGGGGATGAATTTGTCGGAATCGACGAAATCGCCCACAACCTCGGGACAATCAATTATGAAATTCCTTGTATCATTTCAAACAGGGTTCCGCGCCTGTATAAGAAAAATGGGGAAATGCTCGGGCTTCGAAACAATATACTGGCGAATTAATGGATTAAAACCGAATTTTTTTGCCAATACTACATGTTGATTACGGAATTGGCTTTGCAAGCCTTGCGAATCATGGTATTATTAAAACTGGTAGAAAATATGGCGACTTCTTGTCCGGCCGAAGCTGGAAACAATAGAAGTGCCTTTTTAAAAAAAGAAAATGGCTTTTCCCGCTCGTAGTGGCGGAATAAACGGTCTTTATAGTGATGGTGGAGGTGTAGCTTGTGTCAGAGACTGGCGCAACAACGGAAATCCTGGTAAAATTGCCGCAACATCTTTTAACCGAGTTGGACGGAATCGTTAAGCTTGAAAATGTGAACCGCAGCGAATTTATTTACCAGGCAACAAAGGCTTATTTACGCGAAAAGAAAAAAAGACAGATTCGCGAAGCCATGAGGCGGGGCTACATGGAGATGGCCAAAATCAATTTGACGATTGCATCGGAAGCATTCCTCGCAGAATATGAGGCGGAACACACTGTTGAACGTCTTGTAAGCGGAGGATAATCCTTTGATTGTTAAACGTGGTGACGTTTATTTTGCGGACCTATCCCCGGTTGTCGGTTCCGAACAAGGCGGCGTCCGGCCTGTACTTGTCATCCAAAACGACATAGGGAATCGGTTTAGTCCCACAGTAATCATTGCAGCGATCACGGCGCAAATCCAAAAGGCAAAGCTGCCAACCCATGTTGAAATCGATGCGAAGCGTTATGGTTTTGAACGGGATTCAGTCATCCTGCTTGAGCAGATCCGTACAATTGATAAACAGAGACTGACGGATAAGATAACCCACCTTGATGACGAGATGATGGAAAAAGTGGATGAAGCCTTGCAGATTAGCCTGGGTCTTATCGAGTTTTAACCTTTACGCTCTTTATGGGCGTATTCTACATAACCACCTCATATTGAACATTTCGATTCAGGCAGGCTCTCCCAAAGGGGGGCCGCCTTTTTATTTTGGTTTCTACTGGAAACCTGGGTCCCGCTGCGACCTAAACATCCAATATTTACCTGTTCTGATTTTAAAAAAGCGGGTTTATCCCGGATAGAATTAGGGTATAAAACATAGTCGTTTAAAACGTTTCGGCATAAGCCGTTTAAATAGTAAAACGGATAGTTTGGAATTGACGGTTTACTATTGTTATCATTTAATTGAGATAAGACAATTATTTGAATTTTTTGTGACGAATTAAAATGAGTAGCGCTTTTTTGGATAAAAAAATGCGGAGGAAGCGTCCGGAAAAGCAGGGAGGACTAATGGAGAACCTAATATTGGACTATTTGAGAGCACAAAAGAGCGAGCTTACAAATGAATGGATGGACAGGATGAAGACTGAGGGGGACGAACGGGTACTAAAGTTGGTCCCTGAACAAGTCTTTAATGGGACGAGCTCAGAGTTTATTGAACTCATTGGCTCAAGCCTCGGGGGTTCGAAGGAGGAGTTCCGTTCCAGGCTGAGTGAATTTGCCGAAAAAGTAGTGAGGCTTGGCTGGCCGCTTCACTTTGTAATAGAAGGCGTCAGGACATTCAGCAAAATGCTTTTCGAAGGCATGCAGGAAAGAGGATATGTAACTGCCGATAACCAGATGGACGTTGTCTATGCATTTGACCGCTGGATCAGCCCGCTGCAAAACGAAGTGGTCGATATTTATTCAAGGACGTGGGAACGGACCGTTTCCCTTCAAAAAATCGCCCTCCAGGAGCTGTCGGCGCCGCTTATTCCTGTCTTTGAAAAAATTACGGTTATGCCGCTTGTTGGCACAATCGACACAGAACGGGCCAAGCAGATTATGGAAAACCTTCTCACGGGCGTCGTCAAGCACCGTTCCGAGGTAGTATTGATCGATATTACAGGTGTACCGGTTGTCGATACAATGGTCGCCCATCATATTATCCAGGCTGCCGAAGCGGTTCGCCTTGTAGGGGCAAAATGCATGCTTGTCGGCATAAGGCCCGAAATCGCACAAACCATTGTTAACCTTGGAATTGACCTGAACCAATTCACGACTAAAAATACATTGAAAAAAGGCGTTGAAGCAGCCTTGGAACTGACCAATCGGAAAATTATAAACGTGGAGGGTGCATAATGAGAATGAGAATACCTATTTTAAAGCTGCATGATTGCTTGCTTGTTTCCATTCAATGGGAGTTAGATGATCAGACAGCCCTCCAATTTCAGGAGGATTTGCTCCACAAAATCCACGAAACGAGTGCCAACGGGGTTGTAATTGATATTACCTCGATTGATTTTATCGACTCCTTCATCGCCAAAGTGCTTGGCGATGTGATAAGCATGTCCAAACTGATGGGAGCCAAGGTCGTTATTACAGGGATCCAGCCTGCGGTTGCAATTACGCTGATTGAACTGGGAATTGGATTGGAGGATGTCCTAACGGCATTAGACTTAGAAAAAGGTTTGGAGAAATTACAACAGGAATTGGGGGATTAGCTAAATGGGCATCCAATCCTGTGTAAAGATTCTAAATGAGTGGGACATTGTGGCTGCACGCCAGCTTGGCCGCAATGTTGCCCGAGAGCTTGGGTTCGGAACTGTGGACCAGGCGAGAATTACAACTGCAATAAGTGAGCTGGCGAGAAATATATACCTATATGCGGGCCAGGGCCAAATTTGCATAGAGAAAATTTATGACGGCCCAAAATCAGGGCTTAAGGTAATAGCTGTGGACAGTGGTCCCGGAATTAATGATATCAGGCAGGTTATGGAGGACGGCTTTTCGACTTCCGGCGGCCTTGGAGCTGGCCTTCCTGGAGTGAAACGGCTAATGGATGAATTCGACATCCTCTCTTCGCCTGGTAAAGGAACGGATATAAGAGCAGTGAAATGGCTCCGTTAGGGGGATGAATGATGGATTTGCGGGAAAGAATGGAATCACAGTATCGGAATATTTTGACCGAGTACCTGAAGGACCAATCCGAACAAATCTTGTACCAAGGGCAGAAGTTAAGCAGGGAATTGATTGAGAAGAAAATTTCCCCGGAGGAAATCGTAAGCCTTCATAAAAGCCTCTTGCTTGACCTTTATCCCACCATACCTGAAAGTGTAATCCATTCTTTTGATGTGCTTTTGGAAGTAATGGTTGGTTATGGGCTTGCCTACAGGGAACACCAAAGCCTGAGGAACAAGCAAATGGAATTCCGCACTGAAATGGAAATAGCGGCGAATGTCCAGCAAACACTCCTTGGGACATCCATTCCGAAAGTCGAAGGAATGGATATTGGTGCAATAAGCGTTCCGGCAAGGCACATGAACGGAGATTATTTCCATTTTGTACTGGATGACAACCAGTGTGTAAACGTTGCGATCGCTGATGTCATTGGCAAAGGGATTCCGGCCGCGTTGTGCATGTCGATGATCAAGTATGCGATGGACAGCCTCCCGGAAAACAGGCATGCCCCCAATATGGTCCTTGAAAGCCTGAATAGGGTTGTCGAACAAAACGTTGATCCTAGTATGTTCATCACAATGTTTTACGGAATGTACAATCCAGGCAATCATATTTTTTATTATTCTTCGGCCGGACACGAGCCTGGATTTTACTATAATGCGAAAACAGGCGAATTTACGGAAATGGAAGCGAAAGGGCTTCTTTTGGGCATAGACAAAAAAACCAAGTATCAGCAGTTCGAACGCCTTATCAATCCGGGCGATATGATTATCCTTATGTCGGATGGGGTAACGGAATGCCGGACGGAGGAAGGCTTCCTTGAGCGGGATGCCCTTATTGGCTATATCCGTAAATATATCCATCTGGATGCCCAGGAAATCGTGAACAATATTTACAAAGACCTTGAAAGGCTCCAGGATTTCCAATTAAGGGATGATTTTACTCTGATTATCCTGAAAAGGAGCGTTTAACAGCCGCGCAAACGGGTAAAGTGTTTAAGTGGTTAGTAAATAGACAAGGGGTGGGTCAAAGTGGACATCAAATTAGATGTTAATGAATCCAATGATTTTGTTGAAATATATGTAAACGGCGAAATAGATGCCTATACGGCTCCCAAGCTTCGTGAAACGGTATTTCCGCTATCGGAAAAAGACGGCGTCAAAATGGTGATCGATCTTTCGGAAGTATCCTATATGGACAGTACAGGCCTCGGAGTAATCGTTGGCGTATTCAAATCGGTCCGCAGCCACAACGGCGAGTTCAAGCTGGTTGGGTTATCGGAGCGGTTAATCAGACTTTTTGAAATTACAGGTCTGGCTGACATCATAGATATTAACAGCCAGATAGAGGGTGGAGTGCAATGAGCCAGGCGTTTGACTATATTGAAATGAAAATCCCGGCCAAGCCCGAATATGTAGGAGTCATTCGCCTTACACTTTCCGGCATCGCTAGCCGGATGGGATTTTCATATGATGATTTGGAAGATTTGAAAATTGCGACGAGTGAAGCATGCACGAATGCTGTCCAGCATGCCTACAAGAACAAGGGACAGGGCGAAGTGATTGTCGGTTTTGGCCTCTATCCGGACCGGCTTGAAGTGATGGTGGCGGATAACGGGCAAAGTTTTGATTTCGAGTCGGCAAGGCAGGGCCTTGGCCGGTATGAAGACAATGATTCCGTGGAGTTTTTGCGTGAAGGAGGCTTAGGGCTTTACCTGATTGAAACGCTTATGGATGAAGTAAGGATTCACCATAAAGAAGGTGTCACGGTCTTCATGACGAAGTACCTCGAAGGAGAGCAGGTGGAGACGGATGTCGAAACAATCTCAACCTAACTCCTCCGGGAAACAGGAAATAAACGAACTAATCAAAGCGTATCAGCTCCATCAGGATAACGATGCCCAGGAGCAGCTGGTCCTTCACTACAAAAATCTTGTTGAAACAATCGCACGTAAATATTCCAAAGGGCGCTCATTCCATGAAGATATTTTTCAAGTGGGGATGATCGGCCTTCTTGGGGCGATCAGAAGATATGACGAGTCGTTCGGGAAAAGTTTCGAGGCATTCGCGGTACCGACGATTATCGGGGAAATCAAGCGATTTCTAAGGGATAAGACATGGAGTGTCCATGTTCCGAGAAGGATCAAGGAGCTTGGCCCGAAAATCAAAACAACCGTCGAGGAACTGACCACAAAGCTCCATCGTTCGCCAAAGGTAATTGAGATCGCTGAAGCCCTTGAGGTTTCCGAAGAAGAGGTGCTTGAAGCGATGGAAATGGGTAAAAGCTACCAGGCCCTTTCCGTCGACCATTCTATCGAAGCGGATTCGGACGGAGGTACTGTCACCTTGCTTGATATCGTCGGCAGTGTGGACGAAGGGTATGAAAAGATCAACCAAAGGCTGGTCCTAGAAAAAGTCCTCCATGTCCTCAATGACCGTGAAAAGAAAATCATCCAGTACACCTACCTGGAGAATATGAGCCAAAAGGATGCTGGCGACAAGCTCGGCATATCCCAGATGCATGTATCCCGTTTGCAAAGGCGGGCAATTAAAAAGCTGCAGGAAGCGATCCATGCGGAGGCCAATAACTCGGAGTGTCTTTCATGAACCATCTTGTAAAAGACAACATTGAGGTTTATGCGCATCAAACACCCAAAGAAGGAAAATCCCAATGCGGGGACAGCTACTTCTTCGTTGCAACCGATGACTATTTCGTATGTGTACTCGCCGATGGCCTTGGCAGCGGCCAATACGCCTACGAAGCATCGAACGCGGTTGTCCTGGCGGTGGAAAAAAACCACCATGAAGACGTGGAAACTTTAATGAAATTTTGCAATGATGCCCTTGCCAATAAAAGGGGAGCAGCGGTTTCCGTACTGAAAGTCTATTTCCATGCAAGGGAGTTTGTATACAGCTGCGTAGGGAACATCCGCTTCTTTTTGTATTCCTCAAAAGGAAAGCTGACCTATCCCCTCCCAGTCACAGGCTACCTGTCTGGAAAACCGCAAACCTACCATACACAGCGCTTTTCCTATGATCCCCATTCCAAATTCCTGATTTTCTCGGATGGATATGATTTTCACGGAGTGAAAGCCCTCCTGAAGGGCCTCTTCCCTGTCACCATGATCGCCGACGAAATCAAACGCAAATATCCAACGAAATCAGATGACGCGACCTTTATCATCGGGAGCCTGCATTAATGCAGGCTCTTTTGCTTTTTTAAAAAAAGGACAATGCCAAGCGCTTCCGGTGCATTCGCTATACACCCCCTTTTGGCAGTTTTTGTATCCAACATCCACTACTGTGTTTCTTCCAATCCCGATAGTTTGATACAATAGAAAGGAAGCAAGAAAGAGTGGAGGAATGGTTAGGTGAATGAAACCATCACAAAGAACGATGAATTCGCAAAACTGATTGCCAAGGAACAGGGACTGTCCCTTAAGCAGGTCAACAATGTCATGTCGCTCGTCAGCGAAGGAAACACGGTACCTTTCATTGCCCGTTACAGAAAAGAACAGACGGGCGCGCTTGATGAAGTGCAAATCCGCAACATAATGGAAAGATGGCAATACCTGCAAAACCTTGGACAAAGGAAAGAAGAAATCCTACGCTCGATTACGGAGCAGGGAAAATTAACAGATGAATTGGCCAAACAAATAGAAAAAGCTACAAAACTCCAGGAGTTGGAAGATCTGTACAGGCCGTACAAGCAAAAGCGGCGGACAAAGGCGACGGTTGCCAAAGAAAAGGGCCTTGAGCCATTGGCAGACTGGCTGCTAACCCTTACGGCCGGTTCTGTTGAAGTGAAGGCGAAAGAGTTCCTATCAGAGGAAAAGGACGTCCTTTCAGTCGAAGATGCGATTGCCGGCGCAAAGGATATAATAGCCGAGCGCGTGTCGGATGACGCGGAAAGCAGGAAGTGGATCCGGAAGGAAATGTTTAAAACAGGGTCAATCGTCTCGGCAGTCAAGGACGCCGAAAAGGATGAAAAGAAAGTGTTTGAAATGTATTACGACTATGAAGAGCCTGTTAGCAAAATCGTCCCTCACCGAATCCTTGCCCTCAACCGTGGGGAAAAGGATGAAATTCTCCGTGTCGCGGTAAAAGCTGGGACAGATTCAATCATGAACTATTTAACAAAAAAGTGGATTGGAAAAGCACACTCGCCTTCCGCTCCATTCGTGACGGAAGCAATCGAGGATGGCTACAAAAGGCTTATCCAGCCTTCAATTGAGCGGGAAATCCGCAATGAGTTGACTGAAAAGGCAGAGGAGCAAGCCATACACATTTTTGCCGAAAACCTGCGGAAATTACTGCTTCAGCCGCCGCTAAAGGGGAAGGTAGTGCTTGCCGTCGACCCTGCCTTCCGGACGGGCTGCAAGCTTGCCGTTGTAGATGAAACGGGTAAGGTTATGAAAATAGATGTCATCTACCCTCATCCGCCAGTATCAAAACGGCGTGAAGCAAAAGAAAAATTTACTGCCATTTTATCCGACTATAAAGTGGAGATGGTTGCGATTGGGAACGGAACAGCTTCAAGGGAAACAGAGCAGTTTGTTGCTGATATTCTTAAAGAAGTGAACCAGGACACTTATTATTTAATTGTCAATGAGGCGGGAGCAAGCGTCTATTCCGCTTCAGACCTTGCCCGTGAGGAATTCCCGCATTTGCAGGTAGAAGAACGGAGTGCCGTTTCTATTGGAAGGCGCCTTCAGGATCCGCTTGCGGAGCTTGTTAAAATCGATCCGAAATCGGTCGGTGTCGGCCAGTACCAGCATGACGTTTCGCAAAAGAGGCTGTCGGAATCGCTCCATTTTGTCGTCGAAACGGCAGTTAACCAGGTAGGCGTGAACGTAAACACAGCCTCGCCTTCCCTGCTCCAATATGTAGCCGGCCTGACGAAAACTACCGCCGCGAACATAGTCAAGCAGCGTGAAGAAGAAGGAAAATTTGTCAACCGCTCGCAATTGAAGAAAATTCCGCGCTTGGGCGCCAAGACATATGAACAGGCCATCGGCTTCCTTCGCATCCTGGATGGGACAGAACCCCTGGACCGGACTGGCATCCACCCTGAAAATTATAGCGCGGTGAAAAAACTGCTCGCAAGCCTTGGATTAACGACAACGGACCTTGGCAGTGACAGGCTGAAAGAAGCATTGGGACAACTCGATCACGGAAAAGTGGCCGAAGAGCTTGAAATTGGGGAAATCACGTTGAAGGACATTATCGACGCCCTTATCCGGCCCGAACGGGATCCTCGTGATGAACTAGATGCTCCATTGCTTAAAAAAGATGTGTTAAAACTCGAGGACCTCCAACCAGGAATGGAACTTCAGGGGACAGTAAGGAATGTGGTCGATTTCGGTGCCTTTGTAGATATCGGCGTTAAACAGGATGGGCTCGTCCATATCAGCAAGTTAAGGAAGCAATTTGTCAAGCATCCGCTTGATGTCGTTTCTGTCGGGGACGTCGTCACTGTGTGGGTTGATTCAGTCGATAAACAAAAAGGCCGTGTCTCCCTGACGATGATCCAGCCTGAATCGGCGAAAGGGATCAATAACTAATTAGGCGGCTAGGCCAATTAAGGTTTAGCTATGTATGTGTACTACAACGTAAAAATGGCGTGCCTGGGAAATGCGGGCACGTCTTTTTTTGAGGTGGTTTGGAAGATAAACAGGAGTTAGGATGGATACTTCCTTCTATAGAAGAACCAGCATTGGTTAAGGAGTTTAATCTGATAACGATTCTTTTCATAAAATGCCCGCCTCATCCTGTTTTGGAACCATGTTGGCATTCAAGTGCCCTCCCTGCGTACCATAATGTTTTTCTATTCTATGCTATAATAGGTTGTCATGTTCAACGGAAAGAGGTGGCGAATTGCAGATGGACAACCAGGACCTTCAGGGATTGACGGAAAAAATTTCACAGGAGCAATTTGGCCTGCCCTTCCTGCACAAAGCCGTTTTTAATTCCAGGTTGCGCACAACAGGCGGAAGGTACCTTTTGAAAACCCATAACATTGAAATAAATAAACGCTATTTGGAACAGTTGGGCTATGACGAATTGGTCGGAATCATAAAACATGAACTTTGCCACTACCACCTCCATCTGCTTGGTAAGGGATACAAGCATAGGGACGCGGACTTCAGAGCGTTGTTGAAAAAAGTCGGAGCGCCGAGGTTTTGTGGCCAGCTTCCCGAAAGCGGAGTAAAGAAGAAAAGCAAAAAGATCGTGGTCTATGAATGCGCAGCCTGCGGAACTGTCTTCAAAAGAAGGCGAAACATAAATACAGCCAAGTATGTATGCGGAAAATGTAGAGGAGAACTCCGAAAAGTAAAGGAAATGCACGCGCAGTAGAGGGTGGAAGGAAAGCCAAAATTTATATGCCAATCATTCTTGACATTGAGGTGCACCGTCATTATAATGGTAAGAGTCGACGGAAGGAACAACAAACTTTCTGGATGTAAAACCTAGTCTCAGCTTGCTTTGGTTAACTGAGGCGGGGACACAAAATGCTATATAAGCGTATGGGTAATACTATTTATTCCGCAGTAGCTCAGTGGTAGAGACGAGCATCACTTCCCTGAATTAACTGCGAGTTGTACACGCCGAGCCGCTGCTCGCGGATCTTTCTGAGGCGGGGACACAAAATGCTATATAGGCGTATGGATATACTTATTATTCCGCAGTAGCTCAGTGGTAGAGCAATCGGCTGTTAACCGATCGGTCGTAGGTTCGAGTCCTACCTGCGGAGCCATTATGGGGAAGTACTCAAGAGGCTGAAGAGGCGCCCCTGCTAAGGGTGTAGGTCGGGTGACCGGCGCGAGGGTTCAAATCCCTCCTTCTCCGCTCCGTATTTTCAATGGCCCCTTGGTCAAGCGGTTAAGACACCGCCCTTTCACGGCGGTAACACGGGTTCGAATCCCGTAGGGGTCACTTTTATATTTTTGGGCTATAGCCAAGCGGTAAGGCAACGGACTTTGACTCCGTCATTCGTTGGTTCGAATCCAGCTAGCCCAGCCATTTTCTTTTGAGCCATTAGCTCAGTTGGTAGAGCATCTGACTTTTAATCAGAGGGTCGAAGGTTCGAGTCCTTCATGGCTCACCATTTAATATGCGGGTGTGGCGGAATTGGCAGACGCACCAGACTTAGGATCTGGCGCCGCGAGGCGTGGGGGTTCGACTCCCTTCACCCGCACCACAATATACCAGTTGCATTGCTGAAAAATAAGTGGTATGATTAATCTTGTCGCTAATTTAATTTACGCGGTCGTGGCGGAATGGCAGACGCGCTAGGTTGAGGGCCTAGTGGGGGCAACCCCGTGGAGGTTCAAGTCCTCTCGGCCGCACCAATAAAGGTATTGGTGCTTGTGAATTTGATTAAGTCTTTTTCGAAAATGTGCGCCCGTAGCTCAATTGGATAGAGCGTCTGACTACGGATCAGAAGGTTATGGGTTCGACTCCTTTCGGGCGCGCCATACTACGGGAAGTAGCTCAGCTTGGTAGAGCACTTGGTTTGGGACCAAGGGGTCGCAGGTTCGAATCCTGTCTTCCCGACCATTCGGGTTATAAATAAATATATGCGGGTGTAGTTTAATGGTAAAACTCCAGCCTTCCAAGCTGATGTCGTGGGTTCGATTCCCATCACCCGCTCCAAAAATTGTTCCTTGAAAACTAAACAAACAAGCGTCAACAAACAATAATATAGTGATCTTCGGATCACTAGCCAACGTAACTTTATGAGCTAAACTCATACTCTTTTTTGGAGAGTTTGATCCTGGCTCAGGACGAACGCTGGCGGCGTGCCTAATACATGCAAGTCGAGCGGAAGTTTCAAAAGCTTGCTTTTGAAACTTTAGCGGCGGACGGGTGAGTAACACGTGGGCAACCTGCCTGTAAGACTGGGATAACTTCGGGAAACCGGAGCTAATACCGGATAATCCTTTCTGACACATGTCAGGAAGCTGAAAGACGGTTTCGGCTGTCACTTACAGATGGGCCCGCGGCGCATTAGCTAGTTGGTGGGGTAATGGCCCACCAAGGCGACGATGCGTAGCCGACCTGAGAGGGTGATCGGCCACACTGGGACTGAGACACGGCCCAGACTCCTACGGGAGGCAGCAGTAGGGAATCTTCCGCAATGGACGAAAGTCTGACGGAGCAACGCCGCGTGAGCGAAGAAGGCCTTCGGGTCGTAAAGCTCTGTTGTCAGGGAAGAACAAGTACCGGAGTAACTGCCGGTACCTTGACGGTACCTGACCAGAAAGCCACGGCTAACTACGTGCCAGCAGCCGCGGTAATACGTAGGTGGCAAGCGTTGTCCGGAATTATTGGGCGTAAAGCGCGCGCAGGCGGCCTCTTAAGTCTGATGTGAAAGCCCACGGCTCAACCGTGGAGGGTCATTGGAAACTGGGGGGCTTGAGTGCAGAAGAGGAGAGCGGAATTCCACGTGTAGCGGTGAAATGCGTAGAGATGTGGAGGAACACCAGTGGCGAAGGCGGCTCTCTGGTCTGTAACTGACGCTGAGGCGCGAAAGCGTGGGGAGCGAACAGGATTAGATACCCTGGTAGTCCACGCCGTAAACGATGAGTGCTAAGTGTTAGAGGGTTTCCGCCCTTTAGTGCTGCAGCAAACGCATTAAGCACTCCGCCTGGGGAGTACGGCCGCAAGGCTGAAACTCAAAGGAATTGACGGGGGCCCGCACAAGCGGTGGAGCATGTGGTTTAATTCGAAGCAACGCGAAGAACCTTACCAGGTCTTGACATCCTCTGACACTCCTGGAGACAGGACGTTCCCCTTCGGGGGACAGAGTGACAGGTGGTGCATGGTTGTCGTCAGCTCGTGTCGTGAGATGTTGGGTTAAGTCCCGCAACGAGCGCAACCCTTGATCTTAGTTGCCAGCATTCAGTTGGGCACTCTAAGGTGACTGCCGGTGACAAACCGGAGGAAGGTGGGGATGACGTCAAATCATCATGCCCCTTATGACCTGGGCTACACACGTGCTACAATGGATGGTACAAAGGGCAGCGAAGCCGCGAGGTGGAGCCAATCCCATAAAACCATTCTCAGTTCGGATTGCAGGCTGCAACTCGCCTGCATGAAGCCGGAATCGCTAGTAATCGCGGATCAGCATGCCGCGGTGAATACGTTCCCGGGCCTTGTACACACCGCCCGTCACACCACGGGAGTTTGTAACACCCGAAGTCGGTGGGGTAACCGCAAGGAGCCAGCCGCCTAAGGTGGGACAGATGACTGGGGTGAAGTCGTAACAAGGTAGCCGTATCGGAAGGTGCGGCTGGATCACCTCCTTTCTAAGGATATTGCCTTCGGGCAATCGGAATGCGGACCTTTTGGTCCGTAAGTTGACCGCTTGTTTGTTTAGTTTTGAGGGAGCAATCCTTCAAAGTTTTTTTTGACTCTGCCCTTTCGGGCAAAGTTTGTTCCTTGAAAACTGGATAATGTTAAGAAGAAGTAACCAAGAAGAACCGAGTGATCGCCATTTTAGTTTTCTCTCTGGTAAACAGAGTGGAATGACCTTTTAGGTTAAGTTAGAAAGGGCGCACGGTGGATGCCTTGGCACTAGGAGCCGATGAAGGACGGGACTAACACCGATATGCTCCGGGGAGCTGTAAGTGAGCTTTGATCCGGAGATTTCCGAATGGGGAAACCCGCCATCCGTAATGGGGTGGCATCTTTACCTGAATCCATAGGGTATTGAAGGCAGACCCGGGGAACTGAAACATCTAAGTACCCGGAGGAAGAGAAAGCAAACGCGATTCCCCAAGTAGCGGCGAGCGAAACGGGACATAGCCCAAACCGGAAGGCTTGCCTTCCGGGGTTGTAGGACACTCTACATGGAGTTACAAAGGAACGGGGTAGGCGAAGAGGCCTGGAAAGGCCTGCCGGAGAAGGTAAAAGCCCTGTAGCTGAAACTTCGTTCCCTCCTGA
Source organism: Neobacillus oceani (assembly GCF_046237595.1). Classification (NCBI taxonomy): domain Bacteria; kingdom Bacillati; phylum Bacillota; class Bacilli; order Caryophanales; family Bacillaceae; genus Neobacillus; species Neobacillus oceani. The sequence goes on from NZ_CP143543.1 coordinate 241,049, forward strand.
GTGGATCCTGAGTACGGCCGGACACGTGAAATCCGGTCGGAATCCGGGAGGACCATCTCCCAAGGCTAAATACTCCCTAGTGACCGATAGTGAACCAGTACCGTGAGGGAAAGGTGAAAAGCACCCCGGAAGGGGAGTGAAAGAGATCCTGAAACCGTGTGCCTACAAGTAGTCAGAGCCCGTTCATGGGTGATGGCGTGCCTTTTGTAGAATGAACCGGCGAGTTACGGTCCCATGCAAGGTTAAGCCGAAGAGGCGGAGCCGCAGCGAAAGCGAGTCTGAATAGGGCGAATGAGTATGTGGCCGTAGACCCGAAACCAGGTGATCTACCCATGTCCAGGTTGAAGTCCAGGTAACACTGGATGGAGGACCGAACCCACGTACGTTGAAAAGTGCGGGGATGAGGTGTGGGTAGCGGTGAAATTCCAATCGAACCTGGAGATAGCTGGTTCTCTCCGAAATAGCTTTAGGGCTAGCCTCACGTAGTAAGAGTCTTGGAGGTAGAGCACTGTTTGGACTAGGGGCCCCCATCGGGTTACCGAATTCAGACAAACTCCGAATGCCAAAGACTTATCCGTGGGAGTCAGACTGCGAGTGATAAGATCCGTAGTCAAGAGGGAAACAGCCCAGACCACCAGCTAAGGTCCCAAAGTATACGTTAAGTGGAAAAGGATGTGGAGTTGCTTAGACAACCAGGATGTTGGCTTAGAAGCAGCCACCATTTAAAGAGTGCGTAATAGCTCACTGGTCGAGTGACTCTGCGCCGAAAATGTACCGGGGCTAAACGTATCACCGAAGCTGTGGATTGACATCTTCGATGTCAGTGGTAGGAGAGCGTTCCAAGGGCGTTGAAGCAGGACCGGAAGGACCTGTGGAGCGTTTGGAAGTGAGAATGCCGGTATGAGTAGCGAAAGATGGGTGAGAATCCCATCCACCGAATGCCTAAGGTTTCCTGAGGAAGGCTCGTCCGCTCAGGGTTAGTCGGGACCTAAGCCGAGGCCGAAAGGCGTAGGCGATGGACAACAGGTTGATATTCCTGTACCACCTCTTCATCGTTTGAGCAATGGGGGGACGCAGGAGGATAGGGTAAGCGCACTGTCGGATATGTGCGTCTAAGCAGTTAGGCTGGAAAGCAGGCAAATCCGCTTTCCGTGACGGCTGAGCTGTGACAGCGAGGGAAATTTAGTACCGAAGTTCCTGATTCCACACTGCCAAGAAAAGCCTCTAGCGAGATGGAAGGTGCCCGTACCGCAAACCGACACAGGTAGGCGAGGAGAGAATCCTAAGGTGAGCGAGAGAACTCTCGTTAAGGAACTCGGCAAAATGACCCCGTAACTTCGGGAGAAGGGGTGCTCTTTAGGGTTCATAGCCCTGAAGAGCCGCAGTGAATAGGCCCAGGCGACTGTTTAGCAAAAACACAGGTCTCTGCGAAGCCGCAAGGCGAAGTATAGGGGCTGACGCCTGCCCGGTGCTGGAAGGTTAAGAGGAGGGGTTAGCGCAAGCGAAGCTCTGAATCGAAGCCCCAGTAAACGGCGGCCGTAACTATAACGGTCCTAAGGTAGCGAAATTCCTTGTCGGGTAAGTTCCGACCCGCACGAAAGGCGTAACGATCTGGGCACTGTCTCAACGAGAGACTCGGTGAAATTATAGTACCTGTGAAGATGCAGGTTACCCGCGACAGGACGGAAAGACCCCGTGGAGCTTTACTGCAGCCTGATATTGAATTTTGGTACAGCTTGTACAGGATAGGTAGGAGCCTGTGAAGCCGGAGCGCCAGCTTCGGTGGAGGCGTCGGTGGGATACTACCCTGGCTGTATTGAAATTCTAACCCGCACCCATGATCTGGGTGGGAGACAGTGTCAGGCGGGCAGTTTGACTGGGGCGGTCGCCTCCCAAAATGTAACGGAGGCGCCCAAAGGTTCCCTCAGAATGGTTGGAAATCATTCGCAGAGTGTAAAGGCACAAGGGAGCTTGACTGCGAGACCTACAAGTCGAGCAGGGACGAAAGTCGGGCTTAGTGATCCGGTGGTTCCGCATGGAAGGGCCATCGCTCAACGGATAAAAGCTACCCCGGGGATAACAGGCTTATCTCCCCCAAGAGTCCACATCGACGGGGAGGTTTGGCACCTCGATGTCGGCTCATCGCATCCTGGGGCTGTAGTCGGTCCCAAGGGTTGGGCTGTTCGCCCATTAAAGCGGTACGCGAGCTGGGTTCAGAACGTCGTGAGACAGTTCGGTCCCTATCCGTCGTGGGCGCAGGAAATTTGAGAGGAGCTGTCCTTAGTACGAGAGGACCGGGATGGACGCACCGCTGGTGTACCAGTTGTCTTGCCAAAGGCATCGCTGGGTAGCTATGTGCGGACGGGATAAGTGCTGAAAGCATCTAAGCATGAAGCCCCCCTCAAGATGAGATTTCCCATTCGTAAGAAGTAAGATCCCTGAAAGATGATCAGGTTGATAGGTCAGAGGTGGAAGCACGGCGACGTGTGGAGCTGACTGATACTAATCGATCGAGGACTTAACCAAATAGATTGCTCGTTCTTCCGAACTTCTTCTGAAAATTATCCAGTTTTGAGGGAATGAACCTCAAACCAAATAGTCTGGCAGTTATGGCGAGAAGGCCACACCCGTTCCCATACCGAACACGGAAGTTAAGCTTCTCAGCGCCGATGGTAGTTGGGGCCTTGCCCCTGTGAGAGTAGGACGCTGCCGGGCTATACCTTATATTTTTGGGTATATAGAAACAAAATATTTTTTTATCGTCGCGGGGTGGAGCAGTTCGGTAGCTCGTCGGGCTCATAACCCGAAGGTCGCAGGTTCAAATCCTGCCCCCGCAATATGGTCCGGTAGTTCAGTTGGTTAGAATGCCTGCCTGTCACGCAGGAGGTCGCGGGTTCGAGTCCCGTCCGGACCGCCATTTTAGTTTCATAGTTTTTTATGAAAAAAACGAAACCAGGTTTCGTCTTTTTTTATGTTCAAAAGATAAAAATGGAGTTGACCACGGTCATTGGCTGTGGTCATTTTAATTTTTCGGAGAGAATAACCCAAGTAAGCATTTTGGATAATTGTCATTATCTATATCTGATAGTGACAATTAAATGGAAAAACACTGGTTAGGATGTCACTCAACCCCCATTTACGTTACATTGAAATGGCAAAACTCGATTAGGATGTCACTCAACCTTCATTTGCGTGACATTGAAAGGGCAAAACTCGGTTAGGATGTCACTCAACCCCCATTTACGTGACATTGAAATGGCAAAACTCGGTTAGGATGTCACTCAACCCCCATTTACGTGACATTGAAATGGCAAAACTCGGTTAGGATGTCACTCAACCTCCCTTTGCGTGACATTGAAAGAGCAAAACCCGGTTGGGATGTCCTCACTCCCCATTTGCGTGACAACAAAGGGTATAACCCGGTTTAGTTGTCACTAATAGCTCTAAAACACATAATGATAAAATTATTGAAGGTACCCGCTTCAGACATTCTTAGCATAACAACCCCTATAAGCCAGGGTAAAAAAACTCCTCCCTCACTTATAGATAAACCCTCAATCCCAAGGCACTTTTGCCCATTCTCCAAAAATCATGTAAACTACATAATGTAGACAAAATCCTTAGGAGCCATCCTAAGGGTTTTTCTAAGATATTGGACAGATTCCGGGTTTTCACCAGAAACGTCCGATGTAAGCAGCGTATCGGAAACAATTTTAGGATCTCCCGAAAAGAATCCAGTGTTTCCACCAGAATTAAGTACGTAGTTGTATATATAGATTTATAAAACACATTCCTTAAAAGGTGATTGAATGGAACCACTTGTATTTGAATATAAATCTTCCTCGACGGAGGAGACAGTCATTTTGGCCAAAAGGCTGGGGGGCATGCTGGAGCCGGGCGATGTTTTAACATTGGAGGGCGATCTTGGTGCGGGAAAAACGACATTCACCAAGGGTCTTGCCCAAGGGCTTGGAATAAAGAGGATGGTCAACAGCCCGACGTTTACAATCATTAAGGAATATCATGGCAGGCTGCCATTGTATCATATGGATGTTTACAGGGTTACGAACGAGAGCGAGGACCTCGGTTTTGATGAGTATTTCGAAGGCGAGGGTGTCACAGTTGTTGAATGGGCACACTTAATAGGGGATCAGCTGCCTGAAAACCGACTGGAGATTCAGCTGTATCATGAACCGAATGGTGGAAGGAGAATTCTTTTTAAGCCAAAGGGTTACAGATACGAGAGATTATGTGAGGAGTTTTTTTATGAAGATCTTGGCAATTGATACGTCCAATTATCCGCTTGGCGTTGCTGTTGTCGACGGGGATAAAGTCGTCGCAGAATACATCACAAATGTGAAACGGAACCATTCGGTAAGGATCATGCCTGCCATCGATTCCGCCATGAAGGAAGCTGAATTGAGGCCAGCCGATTTAAATAAAATTGTCGTTGCCGAGGGGCCTGGTTCCTATACAGGGGTGAGGATAGGCGTGACGATCGCTAAAACATTGGCGTGGACACTCGGCATCCCGCTTTCCGGAGTGTCCAGCCTTGAGGTGCTTGCAATGGCTGGGCGGTATTTCAATGGCTATATTGCCCCTGTTTTTGATGCCCGCAGAGGCCAGGTATATACAGGGCTATATAAATTTGAAAACGGCCAATTGGGAGTGGTCGAATCTGACCGCCTTGTTTTGATGAGTGACTGGGCAGAAAACCTCGCTGGCTTACAGGAGAAAACCTTGTTTGTCGGTAACGATGTTTCTCTGCATTTAGAAGCAATCACTAGTAAAATGGGAGAAAAGGCAGTTATTTCAGCTCCAACCGAAAGAAATCCGCGACCATCCGAACTAGCGCTTCTTGGTAAAAACAAACCTGATGCCGATGTTCATTCATTTGTCCCTAATTATATTCGCCTGGCGGAAGCGGAAGCAAAATGGCTTGAATCAAGGGGCGAATCACATGAGTAACCACACGGCCGACAGCAATGGATTATTTACGTTCCGGTTTATGCGGGAAGAAGATATCGACCAAATCATGATTGTGGAACAGGAATCATTTACTCTGCCCTGGAGCAGGGAGGCATTTTACAATGAATTGCACCACAATCAATACGCTGTGTATATTGTCCTTGAAGATGAAGGCAAAATCATTGGCTATGGAGGGGCTTGGGTTGTGCTGGATGAGGCGCATATCACCAATATAGCAGTCTTGCCTCAATACCGGGGCAGGAAGCTTGGCGAAGCGCTCTTGAAAAAGGTTCTTGACGTGGCAAGGGAGAATGGCGCGGAGACTGCAACCCTTGAAGTTCGAGTATCCAACACGCCCGCCAGGTCATTATACAAGAAAATGGGTTTTCAGGAAGGCGGTATAAGGAAAAAATACTATACCGACAACCAGGAAGACGGAATCGTTATGTGGGTGAAATTATGAGTAAAGATCAATTGATCTTGGGAATTGAGACAAGCTGTGACGAGACAGCGATAGCAATCGTAAGGAATGGCCGGGAAATCGCCGCGAATGTTGTGGCTTCTCAAATTGAGAGCCATAAGCGTTTCGGCGGGGTCGTGCCTGAAATCGCCTCCCGCCACCATGTAGAAGAAATAACAATCGTCCTTGAAGAGGCTCTTAAACAGGCGGAAGTGAAGATGGAAGACATCGATGCCATTGCTGTTACAGAAGGCCCGGGACTGGTCGGCGCTCTGCTGATTGGTGTAAATGCGGCCAAGGCACTCGCTTTTGCCCATCAAAAGCCGCTTGTTCCTGTCCATCATATTGCGGGCCATATTTACGCGAACAGGCTGCTAACGGAGATGAAATTCCCGCTTTTGTCCCTGGTTGTATCCGGCGGGCATACCGAGCTTGTTTATATGAAAGAACATGGGCATTTTGAAGTAATCGGAGAGACAAGGGATGACGCGGCGGGCGAGGCTTATGACAAAGTGGCCAGAGTCCTGAATATGCCTTACCCTGGTGGGCCGCATATTGACCGGCTGGCCCATGAAGGTATAGCTGTCATTCCGTTGCCGCGTGCATGGCTTGAAGAAGGTTCGTATGATTTTAGCTTCAGCGGCTTAAAATCGGCCGTTATCAATACTGTCCATAATGCAGAACAGCGTGGAGAGTCAATTGCACCTGAAGACCTGGCAGCCAGCTTCCAGGAAAGTGTCATTGAGGTTCTTGTTGAAAAAACAGTCCGGGCGGCGAATGAATATGGTGTGGGACAGGTACTGCTTGCAGGAGGAGTTGCGGCCAACAAGGGGCTGAGGAAGGCTCTTGAGGAGGCGTTTGGCAAAAGTGAAGGAATAGAGCTTGTCATTCCGCCATTGTCGCTTTGCACGGACAATGCGGCCATGATTGCGGCAGCGGGGAGCGTTATGTTTGAAAAAGGCATCCGGGGAAGCCTGGCTTTAAATGCAAACCCGGGCCTTGATATTGAAAAATATAATTGACATTGTAGGGCAGCGAAAATATTTCGCAGCCCTTTTTGCTGTGGATAAAAATTTTTCTCGCATTCACCGCTTTGTGGATAAGCACGGGTGTTCCTGTTGATAATGTGGATAAAAACGATGGGTTCTGTGGATAAAGTGGATAAGTCCGTTGATAACTGATATAACAGCAATTTTATTGTGTATAAAAATGTGGAAAAGCGCAGGGAAGCCCCGCGCTTTAGTCAGCAAGTTCCGCCCATTGTTCCATTAACTGATCTAGTTCCTGGCGGGCTTTATCATTTTCAGTGTTAATAACAAGTACCCTTTCGTGGTCCTGATAAACCTCCGGATCACAAAGAAGCGATTCGTTTTCTTCAATAAGCGCTTCGAGTTCTTCAATTTTGGCTTCAATCTCTTCCAGCTTCCGTTTTCGCTGCCGCTCAAGTTTCTTGGATTCCTTATCCTGCTGGAACGTATTTTTGGCGGCAGGAGTTTCGGTAACCGATGCAGAAGCGGCCTTTTCCATCGCTAAAAGCTCAGCCATTTCCTGTTTCTTTTCGAGAAAATAATCATAATCGCCGAGATATTCCACGCAGCCATCCGTTTTCAGTTCCAGAACCTTTGTTGCGATCCGATTGATAAAATAACGGTCATGTGACACGAACAGGATTGTGCCGGGATAATCGATAAGCGCATTTTCGAGAACCTCCTTACTGTCAAGGTCAAGGTGGTTGGTCGGTTCGTCGAGGATAAGGAAATTCGCCTTTTGCAGCATCAATTTGGCCAGGGCGAGGCGCGCCTTTTCACCCCCGCTTAAAGTGGAAACGGGCTTGAGGACATCATCTCCGGAAAAAAGGAAGTTTCCGAGAACTGTTCGGATCTCTTTTTCAGTTTTCAGAGGGTACTCGTCCCAAAGCTCATTCATGACCCGCTTATTCGACCTAAGATTGGCTTGTTCCTGGTCGTAATAGCCTATCATGACGTTTGTACCGTAGTGGATTGAGCCCGCGTGTGCCGGAAGGTTTTTTATAATCGTTTTGAGCAAGGTTGATTTCCCGATTCCGTTAGGTCCGACAAGCGCGATGCTGTCACCCTTTGTGATGGAAAAAGAAAGGTCCGCTGCAACCGGAGCTTCATATCCGACGGCAAGGGCATCAACAAGCAAAACGTCATTGCCGCTTTGCCGCTCGATTTCAAACGAAAAGGTGGCCGATTTTTCATCTCCTGAAGGCCGGTCCATCAGCTCCATCTTCTCGAGTTTTTTCCTCCTGCTTTGGGCGCGTTTAGTCGTTGAGGCCCTGGCAAGATTCCGCTGGATGAACTCTTGGAGTTTAGCCACCTCATCCTGCTGCTTTTCATACTGCTTTAAATCACGCTCATAGTTTTCCGCCTTTTGAACAAGGTAGGAACTGTAGTTGCCAACAAACCGGTGGATTTGCCGGCGGGACAATTCGTATACCTGATTGACGACCTTGTCGAGGAAGTATCGGTCATGGGAAACAATGAGAATTGCGCCATGATAATTTTGCAAGTACAACTCAAGCCATGAAAGTGTTTCAATATCAAGGTGATTCGTGGGCTCGTCCAATATAAGGATGTCGGGTTTCCCTAGCAGCAGCTTCCCGAGCGCCAGGCGTGTTTTCTGGCCGCCGCTCAGGCTTGAGATACTTGTTGAATAATCAAAGGTATGGAAGTTGAGTCCATGGAGCACGGAACGGATATCCGCCTCATACTGGTACCCCCCCATCTCCTTGTATCGGACCTGCAGTTCGTCATAATCCTTTAAAACTCTTTCGTATTTACTGGAATTGCCGATAATGGACGGATCCGCCATTTGCCCTTCCAGTTCCCTTAACGAAGCCTCAAGCTTACGGACTGGTTCGAAAACCTTCAACATTTCATCCCAAATCGACAAGGAGGATTCGAGACCCGTATTTTGCGCGAGATAGCCGATGGTAACATCTTTCGGTTTAATGATTTCGCCGCCATCATGTCCGATATGGCCGGCGATTATTTTGAGGAGCGTCGATTTCCCCGCGCCATTCCTGCCGACCAGGGCAACGCGGTCCCTGTTTTGGAGCTCAAGCTTTATGTTCGATAAAATTAATTCAGCGCCATAGTATTTTTCAAGGTTATTCACTTGAAGCAAAATCATTCTTTTCACCCCATTACTATCTAGAGTGTAACCCATAAGGGGTTGCTCGGCAATGAGTGAACCATCCTCCAGGTATGGTTTTCCGCTGATGGTTTAAGCTCGTATGACAGGGGAAAAGGAGCTAAATATGACAATTTTTTAAAAATATTGGGACTTAATCTCGTGAAAAGCTAAAAAACAATGGAACATATGTGAAACATGGAACAAAGAGCATACACAATTACCTGAAAATAGTGTATTATTTTTATAACTCATAGAACTGAACTATAGGGAAAAGGTTAGAAAAACGGCCAGGGCCCCATTCGGGAAAACGGGGTCGATCTGCCAGGTTGTTCCGTTTTTGGGAAAGGAGTTTTTAGGATGGCTGAATTTACGCATTTCAATGAAGAGGGCAGAGCAAAAATGGTCGATGTCAGCGATAAGCCGGAAACAGCCAGGACGGCAATCGCCCGCTCAAGCATAACTGTAAATCGAGACATTTATGAAAGAATAACGAATAATGAGATGAAAAAGGGTGATGTGCTGGCGGTGGCCCAGGTAGCCGCTGTTATGGCAGCAAAGAAAACATGGGAAATCATCCCAATGTGTCACCCCATCCCGCTGACAGGGGTAGACATCACTTTCAGGTGGGAAGAGGAAGAAGCAGGACATAAGCTGATGATTTCTGCTTCAGTTAAGACGAAAGGAAATACTGGCGTGGAAATGGAAGCGCTAACTGCTGCTTCCATCTGCGCATTGACTATATACGATATGTGCAAAGCCGTTGACAAAGGAATGGTAATCGGGCCTACCTATCTTGTTGAAAAAACAGGCGGCAAGCATGGCGATTTTAAACGAGAACAAGAGGTCCAGTAAACAAGATTTCCCGCGAATGGCCAGGGGCCTGCGAGAAAAATTAAACCGGGGCAGGGGATCAATGGTGACTGAAACAATGAAAATACCGCAGGCAACCGCCAAAAGGCTGCCGTTATATTACAGATTTTTAAAGAATTTGCATTCCTCTGGGAAGCAGAGAGTTTCATCCGCGGAACTTAGCGAAGCGGTTAAAGTCGATTCGGCTACAATCCGAAGGGATTTTTCCTATTTTGGAGCCCTTGGCAAAAAGGGCTACGGCTATAACGTAAACTACTTGCTTGGGTTCTTTCGGAAGACGCTTGATCAGGATGAGCTTACAAAGGTCGCCCTTATCGGGGTAGGAAACCTTGGGACTGCCTTTTTGAACTACAATTTCCTGAAAAACAATAATACAAAAATCGAAGTAGCCTTTGACGTTGATCCCGATAAAGTGGGGACGAAAATTGGCAACGTCCCAATCCACAGCCTGGATGACCTTGAAGCGTACCTGAACAATGACAATGTTACGGTAGCGATTTTGACCATACCTGCTTCCGTTGCCCAGCCGATTACAGACAGGCTCGTTAAAACAAATGTGAAAGGAATTTTAAACTTCACGCCTGCGAGGCTGAATGTCCCGCGCTCCATCCGGGTCCATCATATCGACCTGGCTGTTGAATTGCAGTCGTTGATTTACTTCCTGAAAAATTATCCCGGAGCGGACTTTTCCGAAGAAGCAGAAGAAGCAAAAAAGTGAGCCTAAAAGGGGCTCACTTTTTTTGAATTCGTTTTAGCTTGTAATGTAAACCGATCATCCTTATGCCCGCCCCGAAATCAAAGGTGGCCAAAATAACGAGGAGATAGGAAAAGAAACCCCAGCCTTCGTCCCTTACGCTCCCAACTGCGAAATATGTAAACAAAATTCCGAGTAGGAGGTACACGATGCCGGAAAACAATGGTGATTGCCTCATAAAAACCCTCCGATAAAGTTTTGCATCTGTTCTGCTTCACGCAGGAATCTCTCAATTTCCTCACGGTAAATACTCTGCATCAAAACAACGAGCGTATTCATTATGACGTGCGCAATGATCGGAACAATGATCCGGTTTGTCCGGACATAAAGGAAAGCAAATGTGAATCCAATTGCCGAGTAAATCAGGATATGTTCAAATTCCATGTGCGCGGCTGCGAAGATAACGGAACTGATCAATGCGGAAACAAAGAAATTAAACCGCTTGTGAAGGCTGCCGAAAATGATTTTTCGGAACACGATTTCCTCAAGGATGGGGCCGATGACCGAACTGATGAGAATCACCGCGGGGAAATTGTCAATCATCCGCATGATTGAACGGGTGTTATCCGAACCCATTTTAATCCCAAGCATTTGCTCCACTATGGCGGCGGCCCATTGCGCGAAAAGGGCGAGGAAAATTCCGCCGACGGCCCATGAGATGGACTGTGGCAAATTTGCAGCGTTCCTGTTTTGAAGCGAGCTGGCCATTTCTTTTCGCAGGAGGAACAACGTAATCAGGAATGCCGACACAAAGCTGATTATCAGCCAGTAATTTAAGGCATACATCTGCGTTTCCTGGGGACTGTTCCCCGCGCTGGCAAGGACGATTGCCAAAAGGGGGACCCCCACCAGGCTCGAAAGCTGCATGACGATATATACAATAAGAATCCAACCGTATTCACGTTTCAAAATGGCAAGCTCCTTTATACTTTTTGCATCACTTTTCATTCTACTCACAAAGGCAAACTTATTTCAATCATGAAACCTTCCTGTATAGCCTTTGCCAAAGCGGACATACTCATAAGGTTGATTTTTTTTAAAAAAATTCATGCTTCGTGCTTGCAAAAAAAACGGGTTTTCATTATTATAATAATTGTGTTAGCACTCACCTGAACAGAGTGCTAATAAGCGACTACATAAAACCATTTGAGGAGGTTGTTTGAATTGTTAAGACCACTTGGCGATCGCATTATCATTGAGCTTGTCGAGTCTGAAGAAAAGACTGCAAGCGGCATTGTTTTGCCTGACACTGCAAAGGAAAAGCCGCAGGAGGGCAAAGTTGTAGCAGTAGGTTCCGGCCGTGTTCTCGATAGCGGCGAGCGTGTAGCTCCGGAAGTATCTGTCGGCGACCGTATCATCTTCTCAAAATATGCCGGCACAGAAGTAAAGTACCAGGGAACTGAATACCTAATCCTTCGTGAAAGCGATATCCACGCCGTTATTGGCGAATAATTGCCTGAACTCAGGGCACATACCTAATTTTATCTGACTTGAGGAGGTTTTTGAACTATGGCAAAAGACATTAAGTTCAGTGAAGACGCGCGCCGCTCAATGCTTCGCGGTGTAGATGCTCTTGCAAATGCTGTTAAAGTCACGCTTGGGCCTAAAGGGCGCAACGTTGTTCTTGAGAAAAAATTCGGTTCACCGCTTATCACAAATGACGGTGTTACAATCGCGAAAGAAATCGAGCTTGAAGACGCATTCGAAAACATGGGTGCCAAGCTTGTTGCCGAAGTGGCAAGCAAAACAAACGATGTTGCCGGTGACGGTACAACGACTGCGACTGTCCTTGCGCAGGCAATGATCCGTGAAGGCCTGAAAAACGTAACCGCAGGCGCCAACCCAATGGTTCTCCGCAGGGGGATTGAAAAAGCGACAAAGGTTGCCGTTGAAGAATTGAAGGCAATTTCCAAGCCAATCGAAGGAAAAGAATCCATCGCCCAAGTTGCGGCGATTTCCGCTGACAACCCAGAAGTCGGCCAATTGATCGCTGAAGCAATGGAGCGCGTTGGCAACGATGGTGTTATTACGATTGAAGAATCAAAAGGTTTCGCTACCGAACTTGATGTAGTAGAAGGTATGCAATTCGACCGCGGATATGCATCTCCATATATGGTTACAGATTCCGATAAGATGGAAGCTGTCCTTGATAATCCGTATATCCTGATTACTGACAAGAAAATTTCCAGCATTCAGGAAATCCTTCCTGTCCTTGAGCAGGTTGTCCAGCAAGGCAAGCCGCTATTGCTGATTGCTGAAGATGTTGAAGGTGAAGCGCTTGCTACATTGGTAGTCAATAAGCTTCGTGGTACATTCAACGCTGTTGCTGTTAAGGCTCCTGGCTTCGGTGACCGCCGCAAAGCTATGCTTGAAGACATCGCTGCCCTTACTGGCGCCGAAGTTATCACAGAAGAGCTTGGCCGTGACCTTAAATCCGCAACAATCCAATCTCTTGGCCGTGCTTCCAAGGTTGTTGTTTCCAAAGAGAACACAACAATTGTTGAAGGCGCTGGAGACTCAGCTGCAATCGCTGGGCGAGTAAACCAAATCCGCGTTCAGCTTGAAGAAACAACTTCCGAGTTCGACCGTGAAAAGCTGCAGGAGCGCCTTGCGAAATTGGCTGGTGGCGTAGCTGTCATCAAGGTCGGCGCTGCAACTGAAACAGAATTGAAAGAGCGCAAGCTTCGTATCGAAGACGCCCTGAACTCAACTCGTGCTGCTGTTGAAGAAGGAATCGTGTCCGGCGGTGGCGTCGCCCTCTTGAACGTTTACAACAAAGTGGCTGAAATCCAGGTTGAAGGCGACGAGCAAACAGGCGTGAACATCGTACTTCGCGCTATGGAAGAGCCTGTCCGCACAATTGCGCAAAACGCAGGCCTCGAAGGCTCTGTCATCGTTGACCGCCTGAAGCGTGAAGAAATCGGCACTGGTTTCAACGCTGCTACTGGCGAATGGGTGAACATGATCGATGCCGGTATCGTTGACCCAACAAAGGTTACACGTTCCGCGCTTCAAAACGCTGCATCCGTTGCGGCTATGTTCCTGACAACTGAAGCAGTTGTTGCCGACAAGCCTGAGGAAAACAAAGGCGGCGGCATGCCTGACATGGGCATGGGCGGAATGGGCGGCATGATGTAATTAGGGTTTTGAAACCTTGTTATATCAACTTCTAATATGATAATATGCTTTTCTTGTCCTCGGATTGGTCCTCGTTTTATAAAAAACATGGAAACCTATGACAAAAAGCTAACTATAGGAGAAGGTCTTTCATCAGTTTGCTAAACTGTTGGGAGGCCTTTTCTTCCATATTATAAGAAGGTTCGTTAATAATATTGTCTCGAAATCTAGAATTCATGAAAAGGGCGCAATCCTTGAATAAGGATCAGCGCTCTTTTTCCATTTAAGGGCCAGATTATAGAGTAACCTTCGTGGGCAGTTTTTAACTCAATTAATACTTAATAATGATCATCTTATTTTTAATTTCATGACCCGATTCATGCCACGGAAATGCCACAACTTTGATACATTTTGTCGACTTAGGGACAAGACTTGCTCACCTCTATCCCGTCGGCCACCCTCAACTCGTCTCCCTCAATGCCGTCGAAAACGTTTTCCCTTATACAAAGATTCTTCCCGGCATCGATCCTTATGCCTTTGGCGGCCTGTCGAATGACGTTGCCCTTGATCCTGATGCCTGACGGGATTCCTTTGCCCCGTCCGTCAGCACCTCGGTCCTTGATGAGGCGGATGGCCCAGAACTTGTCAGTCCCACCAGTGATGTGGTTACCGTGCAACTTTGTGCCTGGCGCATTCCGGAGCTCGATGCCGACCCGCGAATCATCCCCAGCGGTGATCCTGTTGTCCTCAATGAGGGTGTCAGGAGTTCCCAGGATGACGAGGACTCCCTGACGGTTTCCAATCAAGTCGTTGGAGTGCACCCAGTTTCCAGGACCTGAGGCATCATGTTTGTTCTTTGCCCCGCCGGAATTGCCGAGCGCGATACCCGCCTTCTGCCCGCCAACGACCGTATTATCCCGGACCTCGTTCAGGTATTCACCCTCGCCATGCAGGTCGATGGCGTCGAGGATGCTGCCGGTAATGGTGTTCTCCGCCACGAGATTGTTGTGCGTAGGGAACTGCAGCAGAATGGCATGCCGCAAATGCCTGCCATTGAAGGTATTGCCGATGACGACGTTGTGCCTGGAATCGTTAGCGGCATTTGGGTCGTGCTGATCCGCTGAACCCTCGATAGCGATTCCATAGCCCTGTCCCCCGGGGCCAACAGCAGTTGCCTCACTTACAGAGTTTCCAGTGAGGGTCACTTCACGGCTGGCCTTGACGGAGATTCCGTGGCGCTTGAACCTGCGAATGCCCAGGTTCTCCACAAGGATCCGGGAACTGGCCTTCCCTTTGTGAGCTCCGAGGTAGATCCCATACATAGGACCTCCACCCGTGTCGCCGTTGTCGGGATCATCGCCGAGTGGTCCCTTATAACGGGAGGTAATAGTGAAATCAGCGACAATGACGTCGTGGACACCGGAGGCCCGGATCACCCGGCTGTCATCCTCACCGTCGAAGGAGGTAATCATCACGGTTCTCTCCTGACCCTCTCCCCGCAGGTCCACACCGCTGCGCAGCACGATGTTCGCCGACTCATCGGCCGGGTCAGTGGTGCGCAGGTCATACGTGCCGGCCGGCAGGAAGACCTCATCACCCGGTTTGGCCGCGTCCAGGGCCTTCCTGATGGCTGCTGCGTCGTCTTTTGAGTCCGGATCCGGATCTGCCCCGAAGTCCGTGACGTCCAGAGTCCTGCCTGTGGTCCGGCCGGGCGTCGGCACCTTGATTGGCTTGCCGGCCCGGTCCACCAAGCCGGGGACCTGCCAGTCGCCGAGCTTGGACGGGGCTGGTTCCCCAGTTTCATTGCTCTCGACTTGCTTGTCAGATTCCTCCCCGATGCATGCGGTCAAGAGGAACACCAGGCCAAGAACCACCCACCACGAATTCACCAAACCTCTCCGGCTGTTCCGAACTGATTTCTTGATCAAACTTCTCACGTCCTTACTGGAAATTTTGACAAGGAGAAAAGCGGTGAGCCTGCTCGCTCACCGCCTTTGGGATGTTTCGACGACCTCTGCTGGTCGACGGCATCATCCCATGACCAGAGGTCTATTACTTAGAGCCTTTGCCTTTATTTTTGTCGAGTTTGAAGTTCAACGGAATGTCCTTTACCAGGGGAGTATCTGCCGAGGAACCACCGACATGTACGCGGTACTTTCCATCAGCAGTTGCCCATTCGCCGTCAGCCCAGTTCGCCAGGTTATCTGGTTCTTTCGGAATGAAATAGGAGAACGGGTGGTTGGAGTCTGCTTGGTTAATCCTTAGTGTCACACTCTTGCTCTCACCTGGCTTAAGGTCGACCTTCTCAAAGTTGACAAGCCGTTTGGCCGGCTCACCCGTCTTATTCGGAAGGGTTAAGTAGACCTGGGCTGCTTCTTTACCAGCAACCTTACCAGTGTTCGTGATGGTAAAAGTCACGTCAAGACCGGCCAACGAGCCCTTGTTGCCGCGAACCCTCTTCACCTTGAGGGCGTCATACTTGAAGGTCGTGTACGATAGACCGTATCCGAAAGGAAAGACGGGCTTTACATTGTTGGCCTCGTACCAGCGGTAACCCATCTGCAGGCCTTCGGTGTACCGGGCAATCAACTGTTGGGAACCGTTACCGTACGGGCCTGGGCCACCAGGCTTGCCGGTGTCTTGACGAGTTCCTGGGTACTGCTTCTCGGTCGCGAAAGCGGCCTCTCGGGCTTTAGCACCAAACGTCATAGGCAGCTTTCCAGAAGGATTGACCTTCCCGTAGAGCAGATTGGCGACAGCATTGCCATCTTCCATACCCGGGAACCACGCCTCGAGTACGGCAGGAACCTGATCCAACCACGGCATGAGCACCGTGCCAGAGGTCTTCAGGATCACAGCAGTGTTCTTCGCGTTTGCCTTCAGGACTGCATCAATCAGCGGCTCCTGCTTCACCTGATTGATAGCCGGGAAGCCGAGAGTGTCGCGGTCCGCAGTTTCATGCGGGTTGTCACCGACCATGAGCAACACGATGTCAGACTGTGAGGCAAGTTTGGCGGCAGCCTGGGGATCACGGCCATCGTTGTACGTCACCTTGGTGTTGTAGCCCCGCTCCTTAATAACGTTTTCCAAGCCCTGCTGTGGGGTGACCGTGTAAGGGGTCACGACGTTCTCATTGTCGGCCCGAATAGAGCGCGGGGACATCTTGGCTATACCGGCGAACCACTCGGCGCCGATCAGCGCGATCGACTTCGGCTTACCATCCAGTGGCAGGAAGCCGTTATCGTTCTTTAACAGCACGGCCCCTTCCTCGGCCATCTTCCGAGCGCTCGCACCATTGGCCTTCGCATCGACGATTTCAGGCATGAACTTGTTGAAAGGCTTATCCATGTGGCCGAATTCAATCATCTTGATGTAACGTGGACGAAGCAGATTGTCGATGTCGTTCTCGGTCACTTGACCCGAATCAAGGGCCTTCTTGATTTTCTCCTGGGTGTAGTATTGCGGTGCCCAGTCGAGCTCGACATTCATTCCCGCCTTAATAGCGGAGACCGTGTTATGAATCGCGCGACGGTCACTCATGACATACCCGTTGAAGCCCCAGTTTCTGCGCAAAGCATCTTGAAGCAGTTCAGGGCTGTCACAGGCAAAGGTGCCATTAACATCTGGGAACGAGCACATCACAGAGGCTGGATTTGCATCCTTAACGACCATCTCGAAGGGCAGCATATACAGTTCGTTCATGGCACGTGAGGGAACCTGTACCCCCATCGTCCATCGCTCAGTTTCCTGCTCGTTGCCTGCTAGATGCTTAAGCTGGGCCTGCACCCCCTGGGACTCGATTCCCTTGACCTGCTGGGTCGCTAGTGTACCGGTCAGGTATGGGTCCTCACTGAAGTACTCATAGTTCCGGCCATTGTACGGGTGACGCACGAGGTTCATGCCCGGTCCGAGCATTACGTGATGGGCAAAGGCCCGGGTCTCTTTACCTAGAATCCGACCGGCCTCATTGTTTAGCTTACGGTTGAAAGTCGCGGCCATGGCCAAGGTGGACGGTAGTCCCGTCGCCAATGGGTCATTGCCACACGATCCGCCCTTCACACCCGTGCCACCGTTGGTCATGCGGATTGTGGGGATACCTAGTTCCTTGATCCCACGAATTTGCCGGCCGGTGTCCTGCCACTCACATCCAGGCAAAGTGCCCTGGGGCTCGAATACTCCGTTTTGGTACTTGCTGGTACCTCTCCTGTTGATGACGACCGTCTCACCGGTGTTGTTCTCATTGAAGCGCGAGATGACGATTTGCTGCATCTTCTGTTCGATCGTCATCGCATCGAGAAGCAGCTCGGTGCGCTTCTCAGCAGAGAGCTTGGTGTTCATCCAGGGCTTGTTCCCTTGTGTTCCACCTTTCTCCGCAAAAGTAGGCATTACGACCGTAGACATGACGACTATTGCTGTCAAAAAAATTGTAACCGTTCGTTTTATCATCTTAATATCTCCCTTACTATTTATGTAGTGCGTCAGTTTTGAAATTTTTCCCTTGCTATCTATAATGTCTTTTAGTTTTAAAATAATTCATTAAGCATCTCCATTTTTTATACAATTTTTTCAACATATGTATGAGCTCAAATGTTTCAACTGTTTACAGCTTTCTCTGCTTAAAAATTTTTGTGAAATATGTAAAACCAAATCCATTCCTGCGTTTTCTAACGTATTCCCGGAAAACAAAAAACACCCATAAACATTGATATATCAGTGTTTATAGGTGAATAATGCTTGTGTGAATTAACTTAATTATGTAGATAGTACCGGTGGTGGGTGTCGAAGTGATTCCTTAACAACAAACGCAACAATCATTGCAAAGTAAGGAAAATCACATGTATATTGACGAAAAAATGATGGCAATATAAAAACGTGTAAAACAAAGGAGGGTTTTTATGAAACGAATAGCCTTAGTTTCGGTTGCATTAACAGCTTTGGTCCTTTCAGCCTGTGGTGTTAATAATGATGGCTCGAATGATAACAATAGACAAAAGGCTAATATAAATAATGTTAACAATGATACACAGGGGATGAAGGTTGCGGACCAAATTGAGGATAAAATTGTTTCAATGAATGAAGTTGATCAGTCGAATGTTACTATTAAAAATAATAATGCTTATGTAACTGCACAACTCAATAATAACAATAATAATCTTTCCAAGGACGTTGCACAGAAAATAGCGGATTTAGCAAAATCAATTGACCCTGATATTGAAAATGTATATATCTCGGTTAACCCTAAAGCCTCAGCTAATGCCGATGTCTATGATCGAATGAATGATCTTTCGAATGATAGCCAGTGGACATCCAATTGAAGGGTCCTTTGAAGAATTTGGAAACTCCGATAAGTGTACTGCACCCCAAATGGTAGAATTTCATCTTTTGGGGTGTTTTTTAGTGGCTAAATATAGCTTGCGACTTTCTTCTAATACGGTTAAAAATGTAACAGCATAAAAATATATAAGCTGCATGATGTAATCTGCCCTCAAACCCTTGGTATGACTGGTTTTTGAGTGATGTAAGAGTGTTTTGCTAACATTTTTTTAACAAAGAGGATTATAATAGAGGCTTCTCATAAGTTGAGCAAACTTATGGGAAGCTTCTTTTTTTCATTTTTTAAACGGAGGAAGACACATGCAATTCGTTAATAATCTACTTTTGAATATGGAACTGGATCCTAAATTAGTAAAACCTCTTGCGAGTATCATCAAGATTCTGCTAATAGGGATCATCTGTATCGCAGCAAATTTTATTTCAAAGAAAATCGTGATAAGGGTCATTACTAAGATCGTTACAAACTCCAGAGTCAAATGGGGTAAAATCATTTTGGATAGGCACGTTTTCCGGAAGTTATCCCACATTGTTCCCGCGATCATCATTTATTCGTTTGCTTCAACCTTTCCAACCTATGATACAACTATAGAAAAATTGGCGATTACCTATATCATTATTGTAGGGTTAGCGGTCATTCAAAGCTTAATTAATGCACTTAATGATATTTATCAAACCTTTGAAATATCCAAGGTTAAGCCGATTAAGGGATATCTTCAGGTGGTTAACATTATTATTATGACTGTAGGGTCCATCTTAGTAATCTCGAACCTGATAGGGGAAAGTCCCCTCATCCTATTAAGTGGGATTGGTGCTCTCTCGGCAGTGTTGATGTTGGTATTTAAAGATTCGTTATTAGGGCTAGTGGCAGGAATTCAGTTAACGGCCAATGATATGGTTCGGGTCGGTGACTGGATTGAAATGCCAAAGTATGGAGCAGATGGTGACGTCATTGATATTTCTTTAAATACCGTAAAGGTCCAAAATTTTGATAAAACGATTACGATGTTACCAAGTTATGCCCTTATTTCCGATTCTTTTATAAACTGGAGAGGGATGCAAAGCTCAGGCGGCCGGCGAATCAAACGCTCCTTGTATATCGATACGAGTAGTATCACGTTTTGCACCGAGGAAATGATTGAGAAATTTATAAAAGTAGATTACCTTTCTGACTACATCGTTCAAAAGGAAAGGGAAATTACGGAGTACAATGAGAAAAATCAAATTAATCGGGACAATCCTGTGAATGGGAGGGCGCTTACCAATATCGGTGTATTTAGAGCATATATCAGCAATTACCTCAAAAACCACGATGGAATCAATCAGAATATGACATTAATGGTTAGACAACTCGCACCTAGTGAAAATGGGTTGCCTATTGAAATTTATGCATTTACGAATTCCGTACAGTGGGCAGTGTATGAAACGGTGCAATCTGATATTTTTGACCATCTATTTGCGGTTGCACCAGAGTTCGGGCTTCGAGTATTCCAGAATCCATCTGGGGCGGATGTAAGAAATTTGCTGGAAGAATCGAGCAACAAACACTCAAGTAATAAAAGAAGTTATTGAGATATAACCCCGACACAACTCCGACTGTAAATTAAAAGGGGCTTCTAACTAGTTGACCAGACTTTCAAGAAGCCTCTTTTCATGTCTGTTGCTGCGCGTTAAACTAGTTGTCCTCACCCGCTCCCTCTACACTCATCACTTAAGCACAATGCATATAGGAGGTGGGAGCTAGTAACCATTCCAGCTTCCAGGTCAAATTCAAATTGTTTAGAAAAATTCGTTGAGTGTAATAATAGAATAGATTCTTTATGGAATTTACTAGCGTACCCTTATTTATTGGAATTAGGCAAAAAAATCCTTAAAATGTTAGTTTATTTTGCACTTATTAAAAAAAAACATCTGCAATTTTTTAAAAAGAAGGGAAGTTTTGATGAAAAAAATATCAAACGTTTTTTGGATTTCAGTTGCGATTATTTTCATAACAGTCATATTTGGTGTTGCCACTCCAAACAGTTTTGAAGATGCAACCGCAAATATTCAGGGATTTATTACGTCAACTTTTGGATGGTATTATTTAATTTTGGTCACAATCATTGTGGTCTTTTGTATTTTTCTGATTTTTAGCCCTGTTGGGGCAATAAAATTAGGAAAACCTGATGAGAAACCGGAGTTTTCAAAAGCATCTTGGTTTGCAATGCTGTTTAGTGCAGGAATGGGAATTGGCCTTGTGTTCTGGGGAGCAGCAGAACCCCTTTCACACTTCATGAGTCCTCCAATCGCTGAGGCAGGCACAGCCGAAGCAAATAAAGAGGCTATGAGATACACATTTTTCCACTGGGGCATTCATGCATGGGGAATATACGCGATCGTAGCATTATCGCTGGCATACTTCAATTTTCGAAAGGGAGAACCTGGCCTCATATCCGCTACATTAAAGCCTGTCTTGGGAAAAAAAGCAATGGAAGGCAACCTGGGAACAGTTATTGATGTATTAGCAGTTGTTGCTACAGTTGTTGGAGTTGCGTCAACCCTGGGATTTGGTGCAGCACAAATTAATGGAGGATTATCTTATTTATTTGGAATACCAAATAACTTTACCATTCAATTGATCATTGTTGCTGTTGTTACGGTTCTTTTTATTGTTTCAGCTTCAACTGGATTAGCAAAAGGAATTAAAATTTTAAGTAATGCAAATATGTATTTGGCACTTGCATTATTAATCCTAATTTTTATTGTGGGGCCTACAATCCTCATCTTAAACATATTTACTGACTCACTTGGCGGCTATATTCAAAATATCGTTCAAATGAGCTTTCGGATTGCACCATTTAATGAAGAGCACCGCTCATGGATTAATAGCTGGACTATATTTTATTGGGCATGGTGGATATCATGGGCGCCATTTGTAGGAATTTTTATCGCCCGTGTATCAAGAGGCAGAACGATCCGTGAATTTGTCATTGGAGTCTTATTACTTCCAGCTATCGTTAGTTTCTTATGGTTTGCTGTGTTTGGTACAACAGCAATCGAGGTCCAAAAAGCTGTAGGTGCTGATCTATCTCAGCTCGCACCTGAGGAAGTTTTATTTGCAATTTTTAATGAATTACCTTGGACGACTATTCTATCTATTTTAGCCATAGTGCTGGTAGGTATCTTTTTTATTACATCTGCTGACTCCGCAACATTTGTACTTGGCATGCAAACAACATACGGATCACTTACGCCACCTACTAGTGTAAAAGTTACGTGGGGGATTGCACAGTCACTTGTAGCTTTAGTTCTTTTATATAGTGGGGGCTTACAAGCTTTGCAAAATACTTTGATTGGGGTAGCCTTCCCATTTTCGTTTATCATTATTTTAATGATGATTTCACTTTATCGCTCTTTAGCTAAAGAGAAAGAAGAACTTGGTTTGTATCTCAAACCAAAACCACGTAGAAAAAAGGAAGAAACTCCACACCAATAAATGAAAAGTGTCCAATCATAAATAAGACTTGTAAATTCTGCTTACCTACATGTTTTTAAGAGAAGTTTGAAAGTAATTTTGAAGGCTCTCATAAGTTTATAAAACTATATGAGAAGCCTCTTTTTTATTCTTTTTAGTGGTTAGGTATAAGTATCTTTATTATTTTACGAATATTAATTGGTATTTTTTAAAAAATATTCGAGCCTTATTGACGGCGGGAACTTCTAGTGTTACTAGGAGTGAGTAAAAATTAAATATTATTCTCGTATAATATTGGGGATATGGCCCGAAAGTTTCTACCAAGCTGCCGTAAATAGCTTGACTACGAGGTTGTGTATAGAATAACGGAGATAAGTCTGTCTGTTTTTATTTCCTTTATCTGCCTTCCTGATGTCAAGCACCGGTATTTCACTCGGTGCTTTTTTTAATTTTTACACAAACAATCATTCACCAAGAAAAACAGGGAGGGTCATTTTAATGACAAAAGGCACAAAGAAACTAGCAGTGGTATTATTCATTGCTTTACTAACTGTTGTAATGGCAGCGTGCGGAAATAACGCAGCCGACAAAAAGGAAGCTAAGGCTGGAACAGATAAAGACGGGTTGAAAATTGCCATTGTAACAAGCCCTTCAGGCGTTGATGATGGCAGCTTTAATGAAGATAACTATAACGGTATTTTGAGTTTTATTGACAAGCATCCAAATGCAACAGTGAAGGCGATTAAAGAAGAAACAGGTGATCCTGCCGCTGCTGTACAAGCTGTTGCCGATATTGTGGCAGATTATGATGTAATTGTAACGCCTGGGTTCCAATTTGCTGGGGTTTCTAGCCTAGCTGTAGAAAACCCGGATAAAATGTTTATATTAAATGACTCTGAGCCCGCTCCTGTAGATGGACAAACTGATTTTGATAATATCTATGCGATGAATTTTGCTGAACAAGAAAGTGGTTTCTTTGCAGGAATGGCTGCAGCACTTGAAACGAAGACAAACAAAGTAGCGGTTGTAAATGGTATCGCTTATCCTTCAAATGTAAACTATCAATTTGGCTTTGAATCCGGTGTACATTATGCTAATAAGATTTATGGGAAAAATGTTGAACTTGTTGAATTATCCGGTTATGCAGGGACTGATGTAGAAGGTAAGGATGTTGGCGGTAACTATGCAGGATCTTTTGCCGATGAAGCAACTGGAAAAGTGATTGGAAATGCGCTAATCAAACAAGGGGTAGATATCATCTTTGTTGCCGCTGGTGGTACTGGCAATGGTGTTTTCACAGCAGTTAAGGAAGCCAAAGGTGACGTGAAAGTAATTGGTGTCGATGTTGACCAATTTGATGACGGTAAAAATGGCTCTGAAAATATCATTTTAACATCTGCGGTAAAATTCATGGCTATGAATATTGAAAAGACATTAAGTTCTGTTGTTGATGGAAGCTTTAAAGGTGGAAATGTTGTTCTTCATGCAGATACAGATTCAACTGGGTTTATTAGTGAAGAAGGCCGCCACCAATTATCAGAGGATACACTTGCTAAACTGAATGAAGCTTACAAGTTAGTGCAAGACGGTACAATCGTACCTTCATCTAATTTTAATGGCCATACTCCAGAAAAGTTTCCAGGGTTATAACGTTCAATAGAAACACATTCTTAAATAGTAGAAGTTTATCATTTCCTGGTGAAAGAACAGCCAGGGAATGATGAACTTCTTATTTTTCCTAAAAAAGGAGACGAAAGATGTCTGATTATATTGTAGAAATGAAACATATAACCAAACGTTTTCCGGGAATAGTGGCAAATGATAATGTATCGATTGGCATTAAAAAAGGAGAAATATTTGCCCTGCTTGGAGAAAATGGCGCGGGTAAATCAACTCTAATGAGTATTCTAAGTGGCATGTACGAACCGGATGAAGGAGAAATTTTTATTCGCGGTGAGAAGGTCCACATTAGTTCACCCAATCATGCGGCAAAACTTAATTTAGGAATGGTCCATCAGCATTTTAAATTAGTCTCTGATTATACGGTTACAGAAAATATTATCTTAGGAGTCGAGCCAATCAAAAAATTCGTGGGGCTCTGTCCATACGTGGATATTCGCAATACGAATCGAAAAATTGAAGAACTGTCTAAAAACTTTGGCTTAGAAGTGGATCCCACGAAAAAGATAGCTGACCTTACTGTTTCCATGCAGCAACGGGTTGAAATTTTAAAAGTGCTGTATCGTGAAGCGGAAATCCTTATCTTTGATGAACCAACTGCAGTCTTAACGCCGCAAGAAATTGACTTCTTGCTCAATATTATTGAAGGTTTACGAGATGCTGGAAAAACAATCATCTTAATTACACATAAGCTTGAGGAAATTAAGAAAGTTGCCGACCGCTGTGCTGTAATGAACAAAGGTAAATTAGTGGATGTATTGGATGTGAAAGAAACATCTACCAGGCATATGGCCCGACTCATGGTCGGACGGGAAGTAAATTTTGAATCTGATAAAGCTCCTGCCGTATTTAAAGAGGAAGTATTGAAGGTAGAAAATTTAACTGTTAAAAATGAAGATGGATTTGAAGTAGTAAAAGATGTGTCCTTTACCATCCATAGCGGCGAAATATTCGCTATTGCTGGAGTCGCTGATAACGGCCAGGTTGAATTAGCGGATGCCATTGTTGGATTAACTAGGGTTAGTGGCGGAAAAGTATTCCTCCAAGGTAAGGATATTACGAATGAAAGCATTCGAAACAGAACCGAAACCGGAATATCTTATATTCCTGAGGATCGACAAAGCTTTGGGCTCGTATTGGATTTTGATTTATCTACTAACTTGGCATTAAAGCAGTATTATAGAGAGCCCTTTTCTCGTAAGGGGATTTTGGATGAAGATGAATTTGAGCAATTCGGCGGTAAGCTGATTGATAAATATGATATTAGAAGTGGACAAGGTACGAAAACGCAAGTTCGTTCGATG
Organism: Neobacillus oceani; assembly: GCF_046237595.1. NCBI lineage: Bacteria > Bacillati > Bacillota > Bacilli > Caryophanales > Bacillaceae > Neobacillus > Neobacillus oceani. The sequence continues at coordinate 266,149 of NZ_CP143543.1, forward strand.
AGTGGCGGAAATCAGCAAAAAGCAATTATAGCACGCGAAATCGAATTACAATCGCCGCTGATGATTTTTGTTCAGCCAACACGCGGAGTAGATATTGGTGCGATTGAAAATATTCATAAAATGATGATTCAGGAACGAGATCGGGGAAAAGCGATCTTACTTGTGTCATTGGAGTTAGATGAAATTATGAATGTAGCGGATACCATTGGAGTTATATATAATGGCCAACTTCAAAAAATTGCTAGCAGTGGATCAGTAACGGCGAATGAAGTTGGTGAATATATGATGGGGGCGAAGCATGAGTAAAGATAGCAAAAGAAAAAACTTACAATATAGTCTTATTCGACCATTAAGTAATGAGAAATGGCAGCCTATCTCGATTCCAGTTGTCTCCATCCTAATAAGTTTTATTGCTGCGGCACTTGTTATCCTTTTAATGGGTAAAAATCCCTTACAGGCTTTTTACAACCTGCTCCAAGGATCAGGCATATTACCGAAACCTTCCTACGCTGGCTATAAGGGCATCGCAACTGATTTTTTAAGCTTGCTAAATGCGATGACACCACTTGTCTTTGCAAGCCTTGCAGTTGCTGTTGCTTTAAAAGCGGGTTTATTTAATATTGGGGTTTCCGGCCAAATGCTCGTCTCTGGTTTTTTGGCGACAATTCTAGTTGGTTACAGTGGTTTGGATGCAATAATTGCAAAGCCGCTTGTTTTGCTAATCGGATTTATCGCCGGAGGGCTAATGGGAGGATTAGTAGGGTGGCTAAAATATAAATTCAACATTCATGAAGTCGTATCGACGATTATGTTAAATTATATTGCCCAGTATGTCATAAGCTTTTTTATTCACATGTATTATATCGATCCTGTTTCAAGGCAATCAAAATATATCGGGGAGGCCGCAAGATTAACGTTAGTAAATGTTGAACTGGCCAACTTGAAAATGGATATTCCATTAGGATTTATTTTAGCAATAATTACAGCTATTTTATTAAAATTTGTCATGGACAAAACAGTAGTTGGATTTGAAATTAAAGCGGTTGGTTCCAACAGTAATGCAGCAAAATATGCAGGCATGAACGTCGGAAGAAATACAGTCCTGGCGATGGTTATATCGGGAGGTTTGGCTGGCCTTGCAGGTGTGACGTATTATTTAGGTTATTTTTCTTCCATACAGCCAAAAGTTTTATCAAGTATCGGTTTTGATTCCATCGCGGTATCACTATTAGGAAACTCCCATCCAATTGGTGTTATTTTTTCATCCTTTTTAGTATCCGTTATTGATCAGGGAAGCACATATATGAGTTCACAGTCTGGAATTAGACAAGAAATTGCTTCTGTTATCATCGGATTAATCCTATTGGTTAGTGCTTGTGGCGAATACTTGAAGCAGAAAGTAAGACGCCTGAAGGAAAAAGAAGTAGAACGAAAGGAGATTGAATCCTAATGAATACAATAATTATTGATGGATTATCCTTTGCTCTGCCTCTTTTTATCATTGCAATAGGCGGAATATATAGTGAAAAGAGCGGTGTTACCAATCTGGCGCTTGAAGGTTTTCAGGGGTTCGGGGCATTCATCGGAGCGCTGTCAGCTGTTTTAATCGCGAATGCATCTGGAACAAATATTGAAGGCCTCGTTTACGTCGCACTTGTGTTTTCGATGATAGGCGGGATGCTATTTTCCGTTATTCATGCTGTACTAAGTATTAAATTTAAGGCCAATCAAGTAATCAGTGGCGTTGTGATTAATATTTTGGCGTTGGCACTAACGACTTTCTTAACGACTCAAATAAATGCTCTTGTATTCGGATCTGCTTCGGATAAGTTTCGATTAGGTGTATCCGAGCGGTTTACGATTGAAGGTTTAGCCGATATACCATTGATTGGCGCTTTCTTTACGAATGTGTATCCGTTCCAAGTGATCATCATCGTAATCGCCTTTTTTGCATGGTACCTTTTATATAAAACAAAATTCGGCATGCGCTTAAGAGCGAGCGGGGAAAACCCTCATGCGGTTGATGCGGCGGGTGTTGATGTATCGAGAATCAGGTTTTCCGCGGTTCTAATATCCGGCCTATTATCAGGGCTGGGCGGCATGTGTTTCGCTTATTCAATTTCGGCCAATTTTTCATCCAATATTTATATGGGTTATGGATTCTTGGCGATTGCTGCTTTAATTTTCGGCAATTGGAGGATTCTCCCTACATTAGCCGCTTGCCTTTTATTTGGTTTTGCAAAATCCGGGGGATCCTTTATTGCCCAGTCAATGGCATTGCCAAGCAGTTATACCGATTTGTTCATGATTTTACCGTATGTATTGACGTTATTGTTATTAATCTTTTTCTCAAAATCAAATCGCGCTCCGAGAGCATTAGGTGAAATTTATGACAAAGGAAAGAGATAGATAAAACGTAAAAGGCCTTCCTCCATTCATTCAGAGTGGCGGAGGCCTTTTTGTCCTGATAGTATTGAATTGACTTCATTTCTAAGTAAATGTAAACTTTGTGTAATCGGTTACACAAAAATGGAAGTGATAAAATGGCGTCTATTAAAGAAGTTGCGAAACATGCGGGAGTGTCGGTTGCGACTGTGTCCCGGGTGCTGAATGATAAAGGATATGTGAGCGAGGATGCCCGGAAAAGGGTGCAAAAGGCGATTGACGATCTGGATTACCGGCCGAATGCGGTAGCGCGGAGCCTTTTTAAAAAAACGTCCAAAACAATTGGCCTCCTTGTCCCGGATATCGTGAACCCCTTCTTCCCGGAACTCGCGCGGGCGGTTGAGGATACACTGTCCAGGCTCGGCTACACGGTGATCTTGTGCAATACGGATGAAAGCAAGGAGAAAGAGCAGAGCTACCTTGAAATGATGATGCAGAAATATATTGACGGGATGATTGTCGTATCCAATACGCTTAGCGCTGCCCAGGTGACAAAGTACAATATCCCGCTGGTTAGCATTGACCGGGAAATCAGCAAAGAACTGCCGAGCATCCTGGTTGAAAATAAGAAAGGCGCCAGCATGGCTGTCAGCTTTTTGAAGAACAAAGGGCGGAAGCGGATTGCCCATTTGCGCGGGCCGATGTATATTCCCAATGCAGTTGAACGTTGCGCCGGGTATCTTGAAGAGGTGGGGCATGAGCCATGGTTTGAGGAGAGCTATATCGCCGAGGGCAATTATGATATGAAAACGTCCATCGAATCGACGCTCCGGCTCCTAATGATGAACCCGGAAATTGATGCAATCTTTGCAGGGAATGACCTGAGCGCCATAGGAGCAATTAAGGCAATCCACAAACTTGGCAAAAAGGTCCCTGAAGATATTGCGGTTGTAGGGTTTGATGGAATTATGCTCTCAGAGTCAACCACACCTGAACTGACTACGGTCGCCCAGCCGATTTATGAGCTCGGAGAGTTGGCGGCCGCCACTCTTGTAAAAATAATCGAACAGCAGCCTGACATGGAGCATTTTTATACATTGCCTGTCCAGCTGATTGAAAGGCAATCAACATAGCGCGAGTTAAAAAGAAGCCGGTATTCTCTTCCTAATTGGAAAAGAAGCCGGCTTTTATGTTTATATACGGTGAAAGTGAGGTGTGGCAGGTGCATTGGCTCAAGCCATGCTCGAGACTTAGCTACAGTGGTGATGATGATGTCGGCGGTGGCCGCGTTCATCGTTGTTTGTACGGCAGCATTTGGAGAATTCCCGATTCTTAATAGGGTTACCGTGTTCACGCTTGTTTTCTGTTTCAGCCTCGGCCAAAATCGGAGCAAACTCGTTGCAGAAGAAACGGTGTTCCCTGCGGAAATCTCTACAAGTAAACCTGGACATGTTTTTCCCCCTTTCTTCAATTTCCTATAGAGTATGCGGAAATTGGCCGGGTGGACAAGGCGTTCCCATTAGGACTAACAACCAAATTTTATAAATGGCTCAACTTTCGCGTCTTTAATGCCAGACTAAGGATGATATTCCGGTGGAGCGCACAATTCCCATCGGCATTTTTGTAAATTTCCATTTTGAAAATGAGTGCCCATTTTGCATTTCTTTTAAGATATAGAAAATCGGAGGTATTCGTCCTTTCAAAAAATCGGTTAATACCCGTAAAACAAAGTTATTAAACAAAATCCGCTAATTTTTCTAGTTAACAATTATTTGAAAAATAATTATAAAGACCTGATTATCTTTACAATTTTTACGTTAAACATGACTAAAGAAGTGAAATTTAAGATTTGTGCTTGTCCTAAATCAGCTGAAAAAACACTCTGTTTTAGGAGTATAGTCCTGATTTTTCGTAAGGTCTGTTTTTTTATATAGTCAAATAATCATAGGCGTTATTTAGTGAAAAGGGGATAAAATTGACAGCTTTGTGAACGGATGTTACTAAAATAGTAGTGGAAATTAAAAAAACAGTTGAATTTATGTTTGTCCGCATTGAAATGGCGGTAAATACAGAGGTAAATATATCCAATTCGATTAAATATGAGAAAAAAGAACCTGGGGTAGGAGAGAAGATGCAGAATGTTAGAGTCTAAGAGAAGAGCCATTATATTTTTTATTTTAGCCTTATTATTGGCCTTGATTGCTGGATTCCTTGTATTGAAGAAGGTCCAGGCGCTCAATTCGGACCTTGGAACGATGGCCGAGGTATTCGTGGCGAGGGAAGACATTAGCTCAAGGACGCTTATTACGCCAAACAACATTAAGAAGGAAGAAATCCCACAGAAGTACCTTCGAAGCTATCATGTTGTCGATGTTAAGGAATTGCAAAATAAGGTTTCTGTAGTGCCCTTGTCCGAAGGGGACATCATTACGAAAAACGTCCTGAAGCAAGCTTCGGCCGTTGTGGAAGAGAATAATAGATTAATAACTCTCATGAGTTCGGATAGGGTCTTTTTTGATGAACCTCTTGAGGCTTTGGATCGGGTGGACATAATTGTTTCTCATACGTTTGGTAGTGAGGAGAAGACGGAAATTTTCATGAGAGATGTCAAAGTGGCTCGTGTAGCGAAGCGGAAGAATGAGTTCCAAGGGGTGCAGGTCGAAGTACCACTTGAAAAAGCACCTGAGCTGATACATATGCAGAATTACTCGGACAGCGTACGAATCGTCAAAGCGAATGTAGGCAAAGAAGAAATGGGCCAAGGAGGAGCTCAAGGGGAAAAACCGGCGGATGGCAAAGATACGATTCAGGTGCCGGCTAAACCGCCGGCGGTACAGCAGAAGCCTCCCGCTCAGCAGGAGAAGCCTGCAGCCAACCCGGCCCCGCCTGCCGGGAATAACCCTCCTTCCCAGGAAAAACCCGCAACTGGCGAGAAGCCTCCCGGAACTTAAGGGGAATTAAGATAGGGTTCTATATTCATAGATAAGCAAGTGACGGAGGAGACAGTATGAGTAAAGAGACAAAGCTGTTCATTATCGGTGAAGAGAATGGCTTATACAGTACGGTGAAAGAAGCGTTGACGGAATTTGAAGTTGTCTTTATCGAAGCGCAGAATTACCTGGCGGAGCTGAAAAGGCATGAACCGCACATCGCGATTGTGTTAAAAAATAGCTTTGAGTCGCCAGTGGACTTAATTCACTCCTTAATAAAGGAATTTCCGGCGGTGTCCATTTTATTCATACATGACTTGCAGGATTTTCAATTGCTGCGTGATGTCACAAGGGCAGGTGCCATGGATTACCTTGTTATTCCAGACGAAATCAATGTCCTGACAGACCGGGTTCGAGGCCTTGCCGCCCAGACAAGGACGAAGACAGAAGCTGCTGCTTCGGCGGGAAGTTTTAAACGGGGGAGGGGACAGGTGCTGGCCTTTTACAGCGGAAAAGGCGGGAGCGGAAAAACCTTCCTTAGCACCGCGTTTGCCCAGACATTGAAATTAGAATCAACCGCCCAAGTCATCTATATTGATTTGAACTTGCAATACGGCGGGGCAGAGACTTTTTTGGGAATTGACAGCAATCGCTCACTCATTGATCTGAAGCCGGTCATTCACGAGATCAACGAACACCATATCCGGAATGTCTCGGAGAAAGAAGGCTTCTCCAAGTTGGAAATTTTGATTAGCCCTAAAGATGCAGAACTGGCAGAGTCCGTGGATGAAGAATATATTACCCGCCTGCTTAGGGCCTGCCGCAGAAGTTACGACTTTATTATTGTCGACATCCCGTCGGCTATGGATGAACGAAGCTATGCCGTGCTGACAGAAGCGGATAAAATCTTTTATGTCATGAATTTGAATACCCCTTCCATCAAGGTGCTTAAGCACGTCGAGGAATTGTTCCAGCGTCTCGGCATCGTCACCGAGGAAAGGTTGGAGATTATCCTTAATGAAACAGGGAAGGAAAACGAGCTATCCAAGAAAGACATCGAAAGGTTTGTGAAATATCCGGTCCGTGCAGAAATCCGCCGCGATCATAAGGGTGTGCAAGCTGCCGTGAATCAAGGGAGACCTGTCCGGAAGGAACCAAAAGAGAAGAAGTTGATTCCAGCAGCAAAGGATGTACAAAAATGGGTCGTTTCCATGTTGAAATAATGGAACATGACTATTTAAAGGAGGTGTGATGATGTCGCTTTTCCAAAGAAAATCTACAGCCAAACCAAGGCTTGAGGCGGTACCGGAAGTCGTGGAATCCTATGTGAATCCTTATATCGACGAATTGGTAGAGCATTACAAGACGAGGCTTTTGACTGAAACCAACCTCGAACATTTAACAAGCCTGACGGAAGGGGAAAAACGCCTTCAGATTGAACGGCTGATTAACCAGTTCATGGCTGAGGAAAAGGTCGTCATCCCCCGCCATGAAAAGGAAACACTGCTGTCGCGCCTGATTGATGAAAGCGTTGGCTTTGGCCCGCTTGAAGCCCTTTTGAATGACGACAGCATTACTGAGATTTTGGTAAATGGCCCAAAAGAAGTTTTTATTGAGAGGAATGGTCGGCTCGAGAGGTCGGATGTATCCTTTCGGGATGAATCTCATGTGCGGCATATTATCGATCGGGTGGTTGCTCCGCTTGGACGCCGAGTCGATGAAAGCTCTCCTATGGTAGACGCAAGGCTGCCAGACGGAAGCCGTGTCAATGCCGTCATCCCACCCATCAGCCTGAACGGTACGCTCATATCAATCCGGAAATTTCGAAAAACGCCTTTTGAAATGAAGGATTTAATGGATTTCGGATCTTTTACTGAAGAGATGTCCATTTTCCTTCAGGCCATTGTGGAAGCGAAAATGAGCATTTTGATTTCAGGAGGAACAGGAAGCGGGAAAACCACCCTGCTCAATGCAGTGGCAAAAGCCATTCCCGTTCATGAGCGTGTTATCACGATTGAAGATTCCGCAGAGCTTCGGCTCAATCGCGCAAGCGTGGTAGGGATGGAGGCCCGCCCTCCGAACGTAGAGGGCACTGGGGAAGTGACGATCCGCCAACTGGTCAAAAATGCCCTGCGGATGAGACCGGATCGTATCATCGTCGGGGAGGTCCGAGGCGCGGAAGCCTTTGACATGCTTCAGGCAATGAACACTGGACATGAAGGTTCCCTGACCACTGTTCATGCCAACTCGCCACAGGATGCCATCAACCGTGTCGAGGGGATGGTTGTCATGGCTGGGATGGATCTGCCAATACATATTATTCGTGAATACATTGTCGGTGCGCTTGATTTCATCATCCAGGCAGAACGATTGAGCGATGGTTCCCGGAGAATTACGAATATCGCGGAAGTCTTTGTAAATGAGGCAGGAAAAGTCGAAGTCCGCCAAATTTTTGAATTTAGGAGAACAGGAATTGGGGAAGGGGGCAAAGTGCTCGGAATGCATACAGCTACCGGGATTCGCCCAAGATGCCTGGATAAGCTTCGTGTATACGGAATCAATCTTGATGACAGCATTTTCGATCCGAAAGGAGGTGCAGGCATTGACCACAAGCATAGCTATACTTTATAGCCTTGCCGTCCTGCTTGGATTATGGGGGGGCTACTTCTTTCTAGGCTACCGCTCCCAGCAAAGGGAGTGGAAACAACGGGTCAATCAGTGGTTTCCTGAAGAGAGAAGGAAAAGTAAAATCAGTGTTCTCGGCGACAAGTTCGACCAATCCCAATCGGCAGAGCCGCTTGCGCAAAAACTGCAGAACGCCAATGTGGCCCTTCTCCCATCAGAGTATGTCGGTGTTCACATCTTAGGTTTCCTTGCCCTGTTTGTTTTGCTTTTCAACATCTTTCATGTCCCGCCGTTTGTCAGTCTGCTTGTTTCGCTGCTGATTTTATACATCTCTCATTACTTGTTGTTTTTCATTCGGAAAAATAAATATGAAGAGCGCTTCAACGAGCAGCTTGCAGAAATATGCCGTTTGCTCGGCAATGCGGCGAGATCAGGCCTGACTATCAACCAGGGGCTCGAAATAGTCGCCAGGGAAGTACCCGCGCCTGCCGGATCGGAATTTAGTAGGATTGTGAACGAGCTTAAACTGGGCGTTCCGATTGAAACCGCATTAAGGAGTGTCCAAAAGCGGAACAAGTCAAGGGAATTTCAGCTTTTTATTGCCACTATCCTGATTCAGAAAAAGACAGGCGGAAACCTGGCAGCTACGCTTGAATCAATGGGACATACGCTTGAAGATCGGAAAGTACTGGCACAGACCATCAAAACAATGACCTCAGAGCAGCGCTACATCTCGCTCATTATCCCGGCGATGCCCATTTTCATCCTGCTCATGATGAACAACATCATCGAAGGTTTCACGGATCCCCTTTGGACCGGACCGGGATTGATCATTTTAGTCCTCTTTCTGGCAGGGCTGCTGATCTCCTTTGTCCTGATCAGAAAAATCACGAACATTAGGGTGTAAATTATGGATGCATACATCATATTAGCTGTCATTCTGTTTTGGCTCATGTTTGGGCTCTCTCTCCGACACTACTCCTTGTACATCCGGGAGAAAAGAGTGCTGATCGAACACATTTCGGACGTCACTTACACAGATGCCTTCGAAAAGAAGGCGAAGAAGAAAAACAGGCGGGCAGTCTGGTTTCAGAAGATGACGAAATACGCCGATGAATTTTCGGACCTGGGCCAGCGAATCAACTTTTTCAGCGAGAATGCCGATGTGGCGGAGTGGATCCGTAAGTCAGGCAATCCGTATCACCTTACAGTCGAACGCTTTCAAGGATTGAAGTTATTCCTGCTGGTTGTTGGTTTTTTTGCCGGCATGATTTCCTTAATTATTGGACTTCCGTTTTCGCAGTATGCGGTTATTTTCAATCCGCTCATTGGGTACTTCTTGCCGATCCTTATCATTCGCCAGCAGGCTAAGAAGAGACAGGAAGCGCTCCGCAGGGATTTGCCAGATTTCCTGGATACCATTAGTACCAGCCTTCAGGCGGGCGTCAGCCTGGATCATGCTTTAAGGGAGGTGATCCGCTTCTTCGACGGACCGTTAAGGGAAGAGTTTTCACGTTTCAACTATGAAATCGATCTTGGGGTGCCAAGGGAAACCGCCTACCGCAATCTGCTTGTAAGAAACGATAACCAAGAATTTCAGGCACTCATTAAGTCACTTTTGCAAGGCTTGAAGCTCGGAGTGCCTATTGCGACGACCTTTAAGGTTCAAGCGGAGGACATGAGGCAGCTTCGCGAAGAGCAAGTGAAGGAGCTTGCTGCTAAAGCATCCCCGAAAGTAACCTTGGTTACCACATTTGTAGTAGCGCCTGTCTCCATCTTAATGATCGCGGGATTGATGCTTTTGAACTTGATTTATGGAGAAAACAGCATTTTTAAATTATTTAATTTTTAATTATATGGAGGTAATGAAAATGAAAAAACTAACACAATGGTACGTAGCGGCAACAACAAAGATTGACAGAATGGTGCGCAACGAGCGCGGTTCCCAGACGCTGGAATGGATCGGTATTGCAGCGGTTGTCGTCATCGTGGTGGGCCTGATTTCGACTGCGTTCGGAAAAGATACTACCTTTGGAAATGAAGTGTTGAACAAGTTTAAAGGTATGATTAAACAAATCGGAGGCGGGGAGTAAATCAATCGCATATCGAAGAATCTTCCTGTGCGAAAGGAAGACGAAGCAGCGGAAGATTATAGATTGTTAGTATGCTGAATGTTTAATAAAAAGGGGTTCTTAAAATTGAAAATGTTACTGACAGTACTCTTTTCCCTGCTATTGATTTTAACGGGTTGTTCTGATAAAGAAGCGGGAGATGTCAAGGGCAAGGAATCACAGAAAACTGCAGAACAGACGAAGGAAGAAAAAAAATCGGAGATAGAAGAAGAGTCGAAGGAAGAGGCATTAAAAGACCTTCCCCCTATACCTGAGGCTTCTAAGGACTTATTCAATCAGCCTGCTGGAAAATATGCAGGCCAGGGAGTCAGTTCCGATGAAAACTTGCCAAAGCTTAAAGAAGATCTTGAGAAGATAGGTAAGATTCCTAAGTCCGCATCAGAAGAAGAGTTGGCAAAGCTATTCCAATATTATTACTCACTTGTAAGTGAAGATTTGCCTGACCCTAATGAAGTCCTTAAAAAATGGGAATTTGTTTCTTTTGGGAACCCGGACATTCCTGACAGTAAATATCAGTTCAAAGAAAATTATAATGTCCAAATCATCCTGGACTCCAGCGGATCAATGGCTCAGGAAATAAATGGCACATCCAAAATGAAGTTAGCTAAGGCTGCCATCAAAAATTTTGTTTCTTCCCTACCTGAGGAGGCGCAAGTTTCATTAACAGTTTACGGCCATAAAGGCACGGGAGATGACAAAGACAAGAAGCTTTCCTGCAGCAGTATTGAACAAGTGTATGGATTCGCAACCTACAACAGCTCTAAGTTTGATGGAGCGCTGAATAAATTTCAGCCATCGGGTTGGACCCCAGTTGCTGGATCTCTCATAGCCGCAAAAGATTCTTTTAAAGGAAAGGATGCCACTAAAAACTCCAATTTGATTTTTCTTGTGAGTGACGGCATTGAAACATGTGATGGAGACCCTGTCCAGGCAGCAAAAGATTTAAAGAATACGAATATTCAGCCAATCATAAATGTCATTGGCTTCGACGTTGACAATAAAGGTCAGGAGCAGCTTAAAGAAGTGGCAAAAGCTTCAGAGGGAATGTACACGTCCGTTAATAATCCTGAACAGCTCAACCAAGAATTTGACCGAGCGAAAGAAGTAATTGAGCGTTGGAAGCAGTGGAAGCAAAACGCACTAAGTGAAGCTGAAGCGAAGAACGTAAACCAATACTTTGAGGCATTAAGTTTTACAAATGATTGGTACTTCGCAGGACTTAATCAAAGCAATAATTTGGACTATATAATTACGAATGCCTTTGTCGAAGGATATATCACGAACGAGCAAAAGCAAAGTCTGTTGTCCAAAAAGAATAAAATAACGAGCCTAATGGAAGAAACTCAGAAGGAGATGGAAAACGATTTTAACTCCTTCCGGGAAAATTCTTTTGAAGATGCCAAAAAGATGATTGAAGAAAAATATCAAACTAACACAAACTGATAAGTAGAATTTATCAGGGGATTTTTGAAGATCGGAAGCTTGTTAGTGAGTAAGCCAATGAATTGTCATAAGTGGGGAATCAGATTGACCAATTGGCGAAATCAATCCCAAGCATGAACTTGAGGGAAACCTCCAAAATTCCAATTTGACCCGATCCGAGGAACTTATGAAACAAATTAATTAGAAATACCGAACCAGCACTCAAATAGAAGGATTTCGATGTGGCCGTGTGGCGGAGCTGTCTGGCCACATCGTTCCTTTCCAATCCTTTTCTGCTTTCCTCCCCCGTGGACGATTCAAGTTACAGTTCTACTAAGAAAATGATCGGGAAGGAAGCCTGTTGGGGTATGTTTTTGAGGTTTGCAGTTAGAAATCAACTGGATTGTTCTTTTTAAGGAAAAACACAAAAGTGAAGACTTCTATGTAATTTACTGCACATGTGGTGAAAGTGGGGAGGACAGTGCAAAAAAAGCTAATAGGTAAACTGGCTGCCATTTTTGCGATAGCTATCGTGATCTTCCAATCGTTTTCCGTTCCAATCCTAGCGGCCACCATCAAACCGTGGAGCGGGAATCCTTGGACAGGGGACCCGTGGAAGGGAAATCCCTGGAGTGGAAGCGAACTGAAATGGGAGGGTAACCCGTGGGAGGGGCAAGGTACAAAAGGGAATTCATGGACTGGGAATCCTACAGATCCTGGGAACCCTTGGGCTGGTACAGATTGGTCCAGCACCCCATGGTATCTTGACCCATGGTCAGCAGAGGGCTGGACAGCTAATGGTTGGAATGGAAATGGATGGAGTAGCGACAGCTGGACAGCTAACGGCTGGAACGCAAATGGATGGACTGCTGACAGCTGGGCGGCTAATGGCTGGAACGCAAACGGATGGACTGCTGACAGCTGGGCAGCTAATGGCTGGAACGCAAATGGATGGACTGCTGCCAGTTGGACAGCCAATGGCTGGAATGCAAACGGATGGACCGCCAACGGTTGGACATCTAATGGTTGGAACGTAAATGGATGGCAAGGCAATATTCCGGGAACTGGCGGCGGATGGTCCGGAAACAGCTGGAATGTGTCTCCTAACAATCCCGGAGGGGCCAACACAGGGTATGCCCCTATTCCTTATGTGGATAGGAATAATGCCGGATTCATGCCATATACACTGCCAAATCCTTCAGGCAAGAATGGTGAAGGCCCTTACAGTGGGTATGACTGGTTCAAATTCGGCATAAAAGACGTCGGCTCTGGCTCTTATTTACTAATGAAGGAACAACAAATCGATTTTTCTAATTTAAAGAAATCAAGTCCCCAATCAAAGGATTTTTATCTGGAACTATTAAAATCCTCTTATAAATTTTCCGCTAAAGATATAGACTTTCTCGAAGCGGGACCTGCTGGACTCGATGTGCCAAAGACTTTCTTGGATTACAAAACTAACTTAAATAATGCAAATACCGCCTATGGAGTTGAGCTTAACAAAGTTGCGCTGGGATTAGCGAACCCCCAGGATGTTATTAATAAATTCAAAGACACCAACCTAGCAGCAATAAGAGGCCAAATCCTAACGGCAGGACAACAAGCTTTTAATCGAGCAGCTCAATTTAAGAATCTAGCGCCTTTAGGAAAGTTAAATGTTGTCTCTTCTGCTGTAAGTGCAGGATTTTCTGGAATCGATACAGGAAAAAACATTTGGGATTTACAAAAAGCGAAAAACTCAGCAGAAAAACTAACGGCGGGTTCCAGTTTGAACCAGAGTTCAGGTGAATTTCTGAAGACTGTAGGGACAGGTATTGCCGTGTTTCCTGGCGGACAGGTCGTTGGGGGTGCATTAATTTCTGCCGGGGCTGCCCTATGGGCAGGAGGGAATGTAGTGAAACACTGGAATACAATCAAAAATGCTCCTGGGAATCTGGCGAATAAAGCAAAAAATGGATGGAGGAAATTGAAATCCTGGTTCTCCTGACTTCTATTGAGCAACAACGCCAGAATTTATGTTACTTGATTTTGCAGAAAAAAATAAAAGGTTCCTAGAAAGGTTATGCCTACATGTGTCTGCGATCGTTCGAACAAGAAGAAATTTATAAAGAAAACCGGAGGCTTCAGAAGAAGCTGAATGGCAAGAAGTTTAAAGACAAGAAAGCGGCAGTTGAGGAGAAGGATTTAAGATGATTCTTTCATTCAAAGATGCGTTCAGGTTATATACAGGAAGGTTCGAGGGAGTGCTGCTGCTCTCCCTTACCATCGTCTTGCCGCTTTTGCTGGGCATTTGGTTTTTGAATAATATTGTTTACTTTTTTGTGTTTGACGAATTTACGTCAGCGATTGCTGACTTTTATTACATCTTCCTCACTTTGTCAGTCCTGACGATTGCGCAGGTTCCGTTCATCGAGATGGTAAAGATCTATGCCGAGGAAGGCGAGTATAAATATAGGCATATTTATTATGTATTCATTACTACTGCCTTTTCCATTTTCCTATTTGCTATTGCTGTTTCTTTAGCGGCAACGGTAGGGACTTTGTTCTTTATCATTCCGGGCCTCATTCTGCTGGTTTTTTTCTTTATGGCTCCCTATGAAGCCATTTTGAGCGGCAAGTCAATTTGGAAATCAATCAAGCCTTCGTTCGCTTTTGCGAAGAAAAAATTCTTTCCGCTGCTTTTCATTATTTTGTTGATTTCCCTTGTGGAAATTATCATCGGTTGGATCGGAATGTATCTGATTTATTCCGTCACAGCCTCACTGCTCGCCCAAATCACTGTGCAAATGCTTTTGAATCTCATCCTTTTCCCATTCCTCAGCATTTGGGTCGCTTACTACTATCTGTCCTGGAAGGAGGGGCATCAACTTGCTCCTGAAGCTCACTAGCGTCATTAGAGAATCGATAAATCCAAGCCGGGCAGCCAGCATCCTGAAAGAAGATAGGGGATCCGCGACCGTTGAGTTCCTCGGGATCTTGCCGATTGTCATTGTCGTCCTATCCGTTATGTGGCAGATGATTGTTGGCGTTCATGGGGTGGTTGTTGCCCAATCGGCTGTCAATGAAGCGGCAAAAGTCTATTCCGTTACAGAAGATGCTGTGGAAGCGAGCAAAGCGGCTGAGAATATCGTCTCGACTGCAAGCGGGTATTTGAGCCTTTCGGGATCGCCAATTGAAGGAACGGGAGATTATGATCCGAAATTTACAGCCAAGGTGAATGTCGATATTAGGCTCGTGTTCCTTCCGAAGAAGTTGTTTGGCGGCACGACTCCTTCTGTTACCTACACAACTGAAGCCACAGGCCGGGTGATCAAATGAACAGGGTAAAAGAACTGCTCAGGCAGGAGGACGGCAATACAGCCCTTTTCCTGATGGGGATGATTGGAATCATGATGATCATGTTCGTCTTTGTCTTCAACCTTGCCCAGGTGTTCGCCGTAAAGGAACAGGCCAACACGACTGCACAGCAGGCAAGCCTTGCCGCAACCTCTGTTCTCTACAACAGGGTTTGGGAAAAAATCAAGGACCATTCGGATGTGCCTGCCCCTGTACCTTTGCCTGTGCCAGTTATTTTAGAAACCATCGAAGAAAAAGTGGATAATAGAATACTGGATTTAAACAGTAACCCACGCTTTTCCAAATTCAGCAACAATGAAATCCGTCTTGAAGCGATTGACCAGGTTGTAACAGAGGAACTGGAAAAGCCACAAGGGAGAATTTTCTTGAAACCGAAAATAGAAGCAGAACTGCCATATGCCTTAAGCGAAATGCAAGATGCTGTTAGGGAAACAATACTGGCCAATGGCGGCAATACCTCCGAGGCTAAGATGTTCATCAAGGATAACCAGATTCATGTTAAAGCGTCCAATACGGTGGAAGGGACAGCATATGGGAAGTTTTTCGGTGATTTAAAGGAAAAGCTTTTCCAGGAATCAGCCGGCCCAGAAGTGAAATTTCTTGAAAAGTTTCCTGGATACGAAGGATATGAAGCCTCAATTCATTAAAAGGAGTGAAGAGGCGAGATGAAATCGGAAAAAAGCTGGAAAAGGTTTTATTTGTTCCTGATGATTTTTTTCTGTGCCATTTATGTACCAGTCTCGCTTTTGGAATGGCTGGGAGGGGACGGCGGTATCCCCATTACGGCTGTAGTGGTCGGGGTAGCCCTGCCATTCATTCGGAAAAACAACTTGACCCAAATTAAGGAAAAGAGAAATAAGGAAGCTTGATTCTCGATGGTTTCAAGCTTTTTCCTGCATAGTTGGACAGCCAGACATTTAAGCCCAATAAAATAAAATACAGAAAAGGATTGGAGGTTATGTTGTGCACAAGCGCCTGAGAAGGATTGCTGCTGTATTGTCCATTTGCTTAATTTGGGCTATTGGAATGATGCCGGTGGCTACTTTTGCTGAAGTGAAGCCTTGGAAAGGGAACCCGTGGGAAGGTACCCCTTGGGAAGGAAACCCGTGGGAAGGCGAAACATGGGAAGGGGAAACATGGGAAGGCGAAACATGGGAAGGTAATTCAGGCAAAAATCCTGAAGGAAACGGACCAGGTGGCCAGAATGCAAACAATCCTGGAGGAAACGGACCAGGTGGCCAGGATCCAAACAATCCTGGAGGAACCGGACCGGGTAGCCAGGACCCAAGCAATCCTAACGGCACTCCGGGTGGAAACACAGGCCCGTGGACGCCGGGGCAAAATGGCGATGGTCCTGAAGGGATTCCCGGCCAGGAACCAGGGGCTCCAGGAATACCTGAATTTGGCCCCAACAGCCCCTATCAACAGAGCAAACTACAGGGCTGGCAATTTTATGCCGGTAAAATTGCAGGAATCGGTTTCACATCGGCAACCAGTTTATTAGCTTATCAAAATGGCCATCGTTTGCTTAGAGTCATAGACGGCGCGACAGGTCAAACGACAAACTACCTAGTAACTGGAACGAACAAATTGACGGTTCCGGCCAATGCTCCCTGGTATAAAAAAGCGTCCGTGCCTGTTCAAAATTTCCTGTTGCAAATAGGCCGAAACGGCAAAAAGGTGAAGGATGCCTCTGTCAAAAAGACATTTAATCTGCTGCCAGGGAAGAAAGAATTAAGGGTGCTTCCGCCAAACAACCATTATGTAAACCCGGGGTCTGCCTTTTAAGCACAGGCTTGCTAAAGGGGGCGGATGGGCAATCAATAGTGGTTTTGCCATCTATGGTGCCTATAAGCAGCATGGCTTTGGGAATACCGATTTTGCAGCGACAGCCATTACGGAAACCGCTTTTAGCGTCGGTGCTGCCGCAGCGGGTTCCGCCATAGGAACCATGATAGCTGGTGCAGCGATTGGTTCTTCGGTGCCCGTTGTGGGAACGATTATTGGTGCTTTAGCAGGAATAGCCATAGGATTTGCGCTTGAAACCAATGTGGGCAGAAAAGTGAAAGATTTTGTCCGTACAAATGTGAAAAAAGGATTAGACAAAGGGGTTTCCTTGGCGAAAAAAGGCTGGTCGATGGTGAAGGGCTGGTTTGGTGGTTAATTGCAGCCCTGCTCCAACACCCTACGCAGTTCAGGAGGTTTTTTATGGTTTTATCTAGGTTGTTTCTCGCGATTTGTACAGGAATATTCCTTTCAGCTGGTTTTGGTTATGTTGCGTTTTATCTTCCGATTTTAAATAATCTTTTCGGGGTAATGGTTTGCCTGGCGGTTACGTATATAGCCGCCGGGCTGCTCAGTGCCTGGGCTGGGGAAGCAACCCCTTATGTGGCAGCCACGATTACGGGAGCTGGTGTTTGTTTATTCAATTATTTTTTCATGGTCCTTCTCGTGGCGGGAGACATGATTTTCACTCCCGACATTTTTGGACTCTCTCTCGTATTGGCCATTATGTTCTGCAACCTGGGTGCCTTGATTTTTAATAGTAAGAAAAAGAAACGAGAGGGGGCTAGTGCATGGCATTAAACTCTTATCCATCGGTGGAAAACGAGGAACTTTATCCAGGGAGTTTTTTAAGGCCGCGTATCCGCACGACTCCCGCCTGGCTGACTGTTCTCTTAAGCATCTTGACCTTTGGTATCTATTTCCCTTATTGGCTGCTGAACAGGCGGGTTGAGGTAAACAGGTTCGCGGGGAAAAAAATCATACATAAATGGGTTCCGTGGCTCGTATTGATTTTGTATTCTGTTTCCGCGCTGGTTTTTACGATTGGACCGTTCTTCCTAAATGAAATTGCCATCATGCTTTATGAGTATATCGATCACTTAATTACTGTCTTTGGGGTTTCGTGCATAATCTGGTATTCTTTTAGAATAAGAGAAGTGCTGATGGAAAAGATGGAGGATGAATCAATTAATGGCATCTTGACCTTTTTTCTCACCATTTGGTACTTGCAATATAAAATAAATAAGATGGAATAATGAATAAAATATTTTCAAAAAACCAGTAACTTGAAAAAGCTGAAAGTGACCATTTCTGGAGGTGACGAAATGAACTTAGGACCGTATTGGGAGGACCCGCTTGCGAACAATGTCATCCCATCTGTAATTCTCCCTCTCATAAGTATTTTTTCCTTTATGTTCTATCCGGAGAAAAGTGATACTGCTGTAATAGTAGGCATCATCGCCAGCTCGGTGTTGGTTGCCGCCTCTGTAATCACCAAAGTGAAGAACCTCCAATATTATTTGAACTGGCGGTTTGGAGTCATGTTGCTATTCATTGATTCCACTATGATTTTCTTGGCGCTGACCATCTCCAGGGCATACGGCAAATTCCTTCCAAGTATACTATTGCTATTACTGATGCTGATAGCGATTGTATTAAGCCATAAATTTGCCGAAAGATTTTTGGATGAACTTCATTCTCCAAAGACTAAATTAGGCAAAATGATCATCTTGATCGGATTCATCGGAAGCGGTGGAGGAGCAATGATTGGCTATATTTCCACCCAGACAATTGGCGCACATATCGCAGCCCCTATCATATTCATCGTTGCGCTCATTGTCGTGGGCTTCATTCACGCCCGCTTCCAGCTTGTTGCCATCGAAAAAAAATACGAAGCCTTCGACAGGTAGATTCGGCCCTCGAAGGTTTATTCGTTTGTTGGGGAGATTTAATGAATAAACACTACTTTAAGTTAGCTGCTTTTATGCTTTGTTTCATAGTATTAACTGGCTGCCAGCAGGAAAAGAAAGAAGCCAAAAAACCGGCCAAGGAAGAACAGACGGTAAAAGCGGAGGAAAAAGAAACCCCCAAACAGCCAGATGTAAAGGATAGTGAGTTTGGTTCAGATGTTCCCGAACTACCTGCCAATCTTGAAGAAGCCCTCAAGTATCCTGCCGGGAAATTTTCAGCCAAAAAAGCCCAGGACTTGGATCAGGAGATTAAAGCTGAATTAAGTACAGTTCCGAATATCCCTGAAAATGCGGATATGGAACAATACGATACTCTCATCAAGTATCTGTATTCTCTTTATAAGCGGGATTATGAGGACCCGAGGGAAGTGTTAAAGGCCCTGCAGGTTGGTACGATGCCGGCTTCCCAGGATGCCCCGGGAGAAAAAAGGGCATATAATGTTGAAATAATTCTCGATTCCAGCGGAAGCATGGCAAATAAAATGGGATCAAAAACCCGGATGGAGCTGGCCAAGGAAGCAATTCGTAAGTTCGCCGCATCCCTGCCGAAGGAAGCCAATATCAGCCTCCGTGTGTATGGGCATAAAGGAACAGGGGCCGAGAAAGATAAACAGCTTTCCTGTGGTTCCAATGAGCTGGTTTACAGCCCGCAATCCTTCAATGCAACCGAACTTGACACTGCGCTTGGAAAATTCAAGCCAGCCGGGTGGACGCCTCTTGCCGAGGCAATCAAAGCTGCCCAAAATGACCTTGCAGCCTACAAAGGCAAGGAGAATAAAAACATCATTTACGTTGTGAGTGACGGAATTGAAACATGTGAAGGCAACCCAGTATCAGCCGCTGAAAACCTGAAGGCTTCCGGAATTGACCCGGTTGTGAATATTATCGGGTTTGACGTGAATGCCAAAGACGCCCAGCAGCTGCAGAGCATTGCAAAAGCAGCTGGCGGCGTATATAAGAATGTTCAAAACCAGGACCAGCTTCAGAATGAGTTCCAAAAATCAATTCAAGAGTCATTGGATTGGATTAATTGGAAGAGTAAAGAATCGCTAAATGCGCTGACCAAATCGAATAATCAAATGCTCGATATTTATGGACTTACGAATGAATGGAGAGCAAAAATCCGCCAAGAACAGTATTTAGTCCAGTTTTCTCTCGTGGAACTGGATATGCAGGCAAAAATTACAAATAAACAAAACTATGAAATCTTTGAGCGGGCAAAGGTATTTTTTAACAAGGAGATTGAGCTTGTAGATGAATTGGAGAAAACACTCATTCAGTCCACCAAACAGGATTTGGATACGACTTTAAAGCAAATCGACAGTATTTATGAAGAAAATGTCTCACAGAAATAAAGGGATGGGGACCCAGAACATAAAAAATAAACGAACCAGGCTGCCAGGGGATTGCCGGGCAGCCTGGTTTATTTTAATAATGCTGATGGTAGGTTCTCGTATTTGCCCTGTAGGCATCAATCAGGATGACAACGGCTGAAATCATGTGCATGATCATGCCGACGATAGGAATCCATCCTATCAACGAAGTGACAAGGCCAAGGATATTCCCGGCTTTAGTCTCATGCTCCTGTACCGCAAAGACAATCGTGACAATATGCAGGATGGCCATAATAAATAAAGGCGTCCAGGCTGTCGAAAGAATGATAAGGCCGCCGAGGACAGGAATTCCCAGTAACGCCTCGAGGCCACCTGTAACCCACTTCAAAATCGTGGAAGTTTTCAAGAGTTTCCCCCCTTTTTTATCTTATTCATTCCCGCATGCGTCCATATTTTCTGTTACCTTTATCTTACAGATTTGCGGAAAACTCCACAAGGGACACCGGGCTTAAAGAAAAAAATTTAGTCCCGCCGAGAGCATCCTAATTTTTTGTCATGACGATAAATTCAACCGGGCCCCTATAAAAACGCATCAATTCCTCGAACCCCGCCTTTCGGTAAAGGCCGACAGCCCTTTCATTAAAAGACGCTACGGTTAGGCGTAAGGGAATACCCGGCACCGAACAGTACACATAGTCAAGGATGCGTGAAAAGAAGGTAAAGCCTAATCCTTTCCCGGTTAACTCTGGTTTCATTCCAAGGCCAATATCGATGAAGCCTTCTAAATAAGCTCCGAATTTTTTTCCAGCCGGCACCTGTGCCGACTCTCCTATACAGAAAAATCCAATCAGTTCGCCATACGGGTCCAATACAGCGTAATAGGGTTGTTCCATTAGCTCCTTTATTCCTTCAGGAGATGCGGAGCTGTTGTAAAAATCATACGGAGGTTCATAATTCCAGCATACAATTTGAGAGGCATAATGCTCACTCATATTATCGACTATCAGATCCATTCTATTTATCTCCTACAAATTCTTTAACTTTTTTTAAATTATTTGAAACTTTTTACCATTCGTTTTCGTCAAATAATGACGGGGTTTCTAACATATTTAGTTAGAATACAGGTATTTGACAGAATATATAGAATTGTTATTATATGTTAAACTTACTATAGAGTCTGAGAAACTTCAATCTAAGAAAGCGGGAGGAAGAAAATGTCGCGTGATATTATGAATCTTAATATTGAAAGAATATTGGCAAATATTGAGAAAGTCATGACTGGGAAAAGGAAGGTCGCCGAATTGAGCCTTGTTGCTTTGCTTGCAGAGGGCCATGTCCTGCTTGAGGATGTGCCCGGGGTAGGGAAAACGATGATGGTCCGGGCATTAGCAAAATCGGTTGGAGCCACATTCAGGAGGATTCAATTCACTCCTGACTTGCTGCCATCGGACGTGACGGGCGTATCAATCTATAATCCGAAAGAAATGGAATTCCAATTCCGGCCGGGGCCGATTATGGGCAATATTATCCTCGCGGATGAAATTAACCGGACATCGCCGAAAACCCAGTCCGCCCTACTAGAAGGAATGGAGGAAAGCAGCGTCACCATCGACGGTGTTACCCATCGGCTTGAGAAACCATTTTTCGTTATGGCGACCCAGAATCCGATTGAATATGAAGGAACCTATCCGCTCCCGGAAGCACAGCTAGACCGCTTCCTGCTTAAAATGAAAATGGGGTATCCGGAAGTTCATGAAGAAATGGAAGTCCTGAACCGTGCGCAAAAAACTCCTCCAATCGAAGAACTGGAGCCAGTTGTCAGCCTTGAAGAACTAAGGGCGCTCCAATATGAAATTAAGAATGTGTTTGTTGAGGATACAATCAAGCGTTATATCGTGGATATTTCCAATCGGACAAGAATCCACGAAAACGTCTATCTTGGGGCAAGCCCGCGCGGCTCCATCGGCCTCATGAAGGCGGCACAGGCATACGCCTTTATATGCGGACGTGACTTTGTCCTTCCGGATGATATCCAATACCTGGCTCCATATGTCCTTTCCCACAGGATCATCCTTAAATCGGAAGCGAAATTCGAAGGCATAACTGCTGAGGAAATCATCAGCCGGATTGTCGCCAGGGTGCCGGTGCCGGTTCAAAGGCTTGTGAAGTAAATGAAAGAAAAATTTCGCGCAATTAAACATATGTGGAAGCTGGTTATCCTAATCCTTCTAATCGCCATTGCGTTCAGCTACGCAATGTTTCAGGGGGGATTTGTCAGCTGGTTTCTATTCTACAGTTTTCTTCCTTTCGCCGCCTATTCGCTTGCTGTAGCTTTTTATCCGGTCCAGGATGGCATTAAAGCGGAAAGGCGATTGCCAAAGCATGAATTTGTTGCGGGCGAGCCGTTGAAAGTACGTACCATTTTAAAAAGGGAAAGGGCATTCCCGCTCTTCTACCTGCTTGCAGAGGAACAGATTGGCGGTTCGTTGAGGCATGCCGTCCCAAAAGAGAAAACCAAAGCTTTGCTTTTTGCGGGATTTTCAAAGGAAATCGTATTTGACTATACAATTGATGAATTGCCCCGCGGCGAGCATACGTTCCAGGCAATAAAGCTCAAAACCGGGGACTTGCTTGGCCTGATTGAAAAGGAACAAAACTCTGATTCGGAAGACAAAATACTTGTGTATCCGGCTTACACGGAGTTAGTATACCGCCCTTTTGAAAATCATTATGACCAGGGAGCCGCCGCCTCTAGAGAAAGGGTCCAGCGGGATACGACGATGGCAATCGGAGTCAGGGATTATCAGCCGGGCGACCGCTTTTCATGGATTAATTGGAAAGCTTCGGCAAAACGGAATGAAATCATGACAAAGGAATTTGAGCAAAAGCAGTCACACGACGTGCTTATTGTGATGGATTGTGTCCCGGACCGCCGTTTTGAAGGAATCGTTTCCTTTACAGCTTCGATTTCCAGGGCCATTTTGAAAAAAGGGGCGCAGGCGGGGTTGCTTTCGGTCAGCAAAGAAAGGATAGCGTTCCCGGTCAGGGGAGGGGAAACCCAGCTTCAGCAAATCTTTTACCATCTGGCAAAAGTGCAGCCGGCCTGTCCAGTGGCGCTTGATACCGTTCTCGAGGCGGAAACATTTTTTTCGGGCCAGAATATGACGATGATGGTTGTAACCTCAAACCTTACAAGGACATTGATTGAGAAAGCGGGCATGCTTGGCCATAAGAAGGGGATGGTCACGGTGTTTTTGATTAAAGATGAAAAGGAATCCCCGACAAATGAGGAACTGGCTTTGAAAGCGATGGGGACCACCCGCGGTGTACGGGTCATACTTGTGCATGAGAACCAATTTGATTCGGCATTCTCGGAGGTGAGCCTGCGATGAATGAAAAGAGGGCTAAACTTGACTTGAGCGCTTTGCTTCTCTACGGATTTGGTTTCCTGCTCATTTGGGAATGGCTCAGGCCGCTTGATGAACTGACAGATACGGATAATATTGAAGTCTTCATTATCTTCCTGGTCATCGCGTTTGCATCATCCATTTTCCAACTTGGGAGAATACTGCAATTTTTTATTAAAGGCTTTTATATCTTATATGCCATTTACAGGTTTTATTTTGATGGCGGTTTTTTCAGTGCCGGTTGGCTGGGGGATTTGTCCGCTGATATAAAGGTGAATGTTGGCCTTCTTTTTAGCCAGGATTACCAGCAGCTGACCAATGTCTTCCGGACCATTTTATTCTTCATCCTTCTGTGGCTCATGGTTTACCTAATTCAATATTGGCTGTTGAATAAGCGCCGGATTTTTGTGTTTTTCCTAATGACAATTATCTATATCACGGTCCTGGATACGTTCACAACATATAAAGGGGATGGGGCGATTGTCAGGACAGTGATTGCCGGATTCGCCGTTATGGGGATGCTGACATTTTTCCGTCTTATAGGCAGTGAACCGTCCAGACAAGGAAATAGGCATACCCGGAAATGGGCGGTTGCGCTGGCGGGGATGATCGCTTTCAGCACAGCAGTGGGCTTTGCCGCTCCAAAAGCCGCCCCGGTATGGCCTGATCCTGTGCCATTTTTAAAATCGTTGAATGAAAATGCCGGAAGCGGGACAGGCGGCGTTTCGAGAATCGGGTACGGGGAGAATGATTCCCGGCTCGGAGGCCCTTTTTTACCGGATAACACGATTGTCTTCCGGGCGGATTCTGAAAGACGCCATTATTGGCGTGTGGAGACGAAGGATGTCTATACCGGGAAAGGGTGGATTCTGTCCGAAATAGTAAATGGGGGCATCGGCTTTACTTACGATGACCCGGTTCCCCTTGAGGGATATCCGGAGAGTGTGAAGAAAACGGAATATATTTCGAGAGTTTTTACGTATTTAAAATATCCTCACCTCGTCTATCCTTTGGGAATCAAAAAAATAATGGCGAGTGGGCAGGTGACCTTCCGCCTCAATACCGCTACAGAAAAAATCCAGGCGATGGAACCGTGGAACGAGCCGGCCATCCTTGAAAAATATAGTTTTATTTACGATGAGCCCGCATTTAAATTGGATGAATTGAGATGGGCGGATGGTTCGGATTATGGCGGAGCCGATGAGGAATTTATTAAGCGTTATACACAGCTGCCGGAATCGCTGCCGTTACGGGTAAAGGAACTTGCTAAAGAGATAGCTGGAGAAAAGACAAACTGGTATGACAAAGCAAGGGCCATCGAGAATTATTTCGACCGCAGCGAATTTACGTATGACCAGAAAAATGTTGCGGTACCGCGTAATAATGAAGACTATGTCGACCAGTTCCTGTTCGATACAAAAACGGGATACTGCGATAATTTTTCGACTTCAATGGTCGTCATGCTCAGGAGCCTAGACATTCCGGCCCGGTGGGTAAAGGGGTATACGCACGGGGAGCTGAAGTCATTCGGTGATGGGGACTCAAAGAAAAAGCTTTATGAAGTAACCAACAACAATGCCCATTCCTGGGTCGAAGTGTTCTTCCCGAATTTGGGATGGATTCCGTTTGAGCCAACAAAAGGCTTTTCAAATAATATTCAAATCGATTATGAAACGACAAACAACCCTTCAAGCAATCCAGTTACACCTGGTTCTTCGCAAAATGACCCGAACCAGCCGGATCGCCCAAATAAACTGGAAGAGATTGACCCAATCCCGAACCAGCAAAAAACGGAAACAAATGTTTTGAAGGAAATTAAACTATTTTTCAAAAATGAATGGAAAAAGCTTGCCGCCGCCGTCTCAACCTTGATTGCCTTGATATGGGCCGCATACAGCAAGCGTGGAAGGTGGCTTCCGTATTATTTAATATACAGATACAAGCTCACCCGCAAAGACGAGCAATTCGGAAAAGCATATCTAACTCTTTTGAAGCAGCTGCAGCGGTACGGCCTGCCGAGGAAGGACGGACAGACGCTTAGGAATTACGCGGGCTATGTAGATTCCTTCTTCTCGACAAAGGAAATGGGGAAGCTTACATCAAAGTACGAACATTTCCTTTACAGAAGGGAAATGCCTGAAGGAACGTGGCAGGAAACAAAACAATTGTGGGAAAATTTAATTAAAAAAACAATCTCTTGACCAGTAAATTGCGTACAGGTAAAATCTAAAGATAATAAAATAACGAATCTGTACAAACCCTTCATATATCCTCGATAATATGGATCGAAAGTTTCTACCGGGCCGCCGTAAATGGCCTGACTATGAAGGCAGCAATTTCGGGAGTTGTTTTGCTTAAAAATCGGAATTCTGCCTTCTTTTTTGTGGAAAAGGGGCAAGTCCGATTTTTTTTATTGCGAAAAAGCTTTATGTGTATACTAATAGATGAGAAAGAGGTGGAGAACTTGTCTGGTAAAACAGAACTTCATGAACAGGAATTGATTGTGGTTCTCGATTTCGGGAGCCAGTACAACCAATTGATTACGAGAAGGATCCGGGAATTTGGCGTGTACAGTGAACTGCATCCGCATACCATTACAGCGGAAGAAATCAAGGCGATGAATCCGAAGGGGATTATTTTCTCCGGAGGCCCGAACAGTGTGTACGATGAAAATTCGTTCCGTTGTGATGAGAGAATATTTGAACTCGGCCTTCCTGTACTCGGAATTTGCTATGGCATGCAGCTGATGGCCGTCCATTTCGGCGGAAAAGTCGAAAAGGCCAAAAACCGAGAGTATGGCAAGGCGGCAATCGCTGTCTTAAATGAAACAGCTTTATTCAAAGGCTTGCCTGAAAGCCAGGTCGTCTGGATGAGCCATGGCGACCTCGTTACCGCAGTTCCGTCTGGTTTCACGGCGGATGCAGACAGTCCTTCATGCCCAATTTCCTCCATGAGCGATGAAAGCAGAAAATTATATGGCGTCCAATTCCATCCGGAAGTACGCCATTCCGTCCATGGGAATGAATTGCTGAAGAACTTTGTCCTCGGAGTCTGCGGCTGCAGCGGCAACTGGTCGATGGAGAACTTTATTGAAATCGAAATGGGAAAAATCCGCCAGACAGTCGGCGACAAAAAAGTCCTTTGCGCACTAAGCGGCGGTGTTGATTCCTCGGTAGTCGCAGTTCTTATCCATAAAGCGATTGGAGACCAGCTTACCTGTATTTTTGTTGACCATGGTCTGCTGAGAAAAGGCGAGGCCGAGCAGGTTGTCAAAACTTTTGCCGACGGTTTCCATATGAATGTGATTAAAGTGGACGCGCGTGATCGCTTTATGGAGAAGCTCCGTGGCGTTTCAGATCCCGAGCAAAAGCGAAAAATTATCGGTAATGAATTCATCTATGTGTTCGATGATGAATCGCATAAACTTGAGGGCATTGAGTTCCTCGCACAAGGAACCCTTTATACGGATATCATCGAAAGTGGAACAGCAACTGCCCAAACAATCAAATCGCACCATAATGTCGGCGGCCTCCCGGAGGATATGCAGTTTAAGCTTATCGAGCCGCTAAGTACCCTCTTTAAGGATGAAGTACGCGCATTGGGCACAGAGCTTGGCATACCGGATGAAATTGTCTGGAGGCAGCCGTTCCCTGGCCCGGGACTCGGCATCCGTGTCCTTGGCGAAATTACAGAGGACAAGCTGGAAATTGTACGTGAATCCGATGCGATTTTACGTGAGGAAATTCGAAATGCGGGACTCGAGCGTGAAATCTGGCAATACTTCACTGTTCTTCCGAATATCCGCAGCGTCGGGGTTATGGGAGATACAAGGACATACGACTACACAATCGGCATTCGGGCCGTTACCTCCATTGACGGGATGACTTCGGATTGGGCCCGTATTCCATGGGATGTACTTGAAACCATTTCAACAAGGATTGTAAATGAAGTTCCGCATGTGAACCGCGTCGTGTATGACATTACTTCCAAGCCGCCTGCTACAATCGAGTGGGAATAAAAAAGAAATTGTCGAACGAAAAACAAGAAAAAATGTCGAACGTTCGTATTTTATGTTGACGTTGGGATTTGCAGCTGTTAAAATGACAACGTAATGATTATGTATATTTTCTTTTGCTTCGTATAATACTGGGGATATGGCCCAGAAGTTTCTACCGAGCTGCCGTAAATAGCTTGACTACGAAGTGTGTAAGAATAAAGGGCTTTTTCCGTCCGTTTATTTATGCATGCTTCATGTCAGCGCTCCGGCAACTTGTGCCGGGGCGCTTTTGTATTTCTGAAACTAGAGAGAGAGCTTGTGAAAAGCCAACCAAATATCTAGGGGGATTTATATGAAGAAGTATTTTATGTTTGAGGAGCTTGGAACGAATTATCGCCGCGAAATTATCGGCGGGCTAACTACCTTCTTGGCAATGGCTTACATTCTTGTAGTCAACCCGCTGATATTAACACTTCAAAATGTGGATGGGCTTCCTGATGAAGTCCGAATGAACCATGGAGCGGTATTTGTTGCAACTGCCCTTGCAGCTGCTGTAGGTTCGATTATCATGGGCTTGATCGGAAAATACCCGATAGCTCTCGCTCCTGGGATGGGCCTTAATGCGTTTTTTGCCTATTCGGTTGTCCTTGGGCACGGAGCTTCGTGGCAGCACGCTTTAGCCGCTGTATTCATTTCAAGTGTTTTCTTCCTATTGTTGACCATTTCGGGGTGGCGTGAAAAACTGATCAATGCCATACCGGTTGAACTCAAATATGCGGTTGGTGCCGGTATCGGATTGTTCATCACCTTCGTTGGTTTAATAAACGCAAAAATCATTGTTAAAAATGATGCAACACTCGTTGGCCTTGGCCACTTGGGGAATCCCGAAACACTTTTGGCGATCTTTGGGCTGTTGATTACCGTTATTATGATGACTAGGGGCATCAAGGGGGCGGTCTTTTATGGAATGATCGTTACCGTAATTGTAGGTATTGCCTTTAATCTCATTGATCCTCCTGCGAAAATTGTCGAGAAGGTTCCGAGCCTTGAGCCGACATTCGGGGCTTTGTTCACTTCCTTTAATGATAGTTCGTTTTATACAGCTGCGATGCTCGGTATAATCCTGACTTTCCTTTTCGTTGATTTCTTTGATAACGCGGGTACGCTTGTGGCAGTCGCCAACCAGGCAGGCTTGATGAAAGATAACAAGCTTCCCCGTGCTGGCCGTGCTCTGTTTGCCGATTCGATTGCTTCAATGGTTGGATCCGTTTTTGGCACATCCACGACAACGTCTTACATCGAATCAAGTGCCGGGGTTGCATCTGGTGCCAGATCCGGATTTGCCGCGCTGATTACCGCACTCTGCTTTATCTTGGCGCTCTTCTTTTATCCGCTGCTATCCATCGTAACAGCGCCGGTAACAGCGCCAGCCTTGATCATTGTCGGCGTCCTGATGGTATCTTCCATTGGGAATATTGATTGGAAACGGTTTGAAATCGCTGTTCCTTCGTTCCTGACAATCATTACAATGCCACTATCTTATAGTATTGCAACAGGAATTGCGGCAGGCTTCATCTTCTATCCGATCACCATGCTAGTAGCTGGCCGCAGGAAAGATATCCATCCAATCATGTATGTGTTTTTCGTCATCTTCCTTCTATATTTTATGTTCCTTACAGAATAGGGACTCTGGAAAAGGATTGGCCCGTGCGGCCAATCCTTTTTGAATGCACGGATATACAATAGAAGGAAGCAGAGAAAGAACGGTAGTGGGAAAGTAATAGGAATAAATTGCCAACATAAACTTTGTTGACGAATGCAAAGCATGGTGATATTATTATAAAACACCGAAGCGGCTATCGCTGTTTACTGTTTTGTGAAAAATAAATGGTTGACAGTCGGTTGGTTGCGAGGTATACTAAGAAAGTTGCTTAATCAGCAAACATTAAAAGCTATTAAGGTTTTGAAAAAAGTTGTTGACAAAGCACTTTGAAAAAGTTATACTAGAATAGTTGTCTTAATTAATATTGTTCCTTGAAAACTAAACAAACAAGCGTCAACAAACAATAATATAGTGATCTTCGGATCACTAGCCAACGTAACTTTATGAGCTAAACTCATACTCTTTTTTGGAGAGTTTGATCCTGGCTCAGGACGAACGCTGGCGGCGTGCCTAATACATGCAAGTCGAGCGGAAGTTTCAAAAGCTTGCTTTTGGAACTTTAGCGGCGGACGGGTGAGTAACACGTGGGCAACCTGCCTGTAAGACTGGGATAACTTCGGGAAACCGGAGCTAATACCGGATAATCCTTTCCAACACATGTTGGAAAGCTGAAAGACGGTTTCGGCTGTCACTTACAGATGGGCCCGCGGCGCATTAGCTAGTTGGTGGGGTAATGGCCCACCAAGGCGACGATGCGTAGCCGACCTGAGAGGGTGATCGGCCACACTGGGACTGAGACACGGCCCAGACTCCTACGGGAGGCAGCAGTAGGGAATCTTCCGCAATGGACGAAAGTCTGACGGAGCAACGCCGCGTGAGCGAAGAAGGCCTTCGGGTCGTAAAGCTCTGTTGTCAGGGAAGAACAAGTACCGGAGTAACTGCCGGTACCTTGACGGTACCTGACCAGAAAGCCACGGCTAACTACGTGCCAGCAGCCGCGGTAATACGTAGGTGGCAAGCGTTGTCCGGAATTATTGGGCGTAAAGCGCGCGCAGGCGGCCTCTTAAGTCTGATGTGAAAGCCCACGGCTCAACCGTGGAGGGTCATTGGAAACTGGGGGGCTTGAGTGCAGAAGAGGAGAGCGGAATTCCACGTGTAGCGGTGAAATGCGTAGAGATGTGGAGGAACACCAGTGGCGAAGGCGGCTCTCTGGTCTGTAACTGACGCTGAGGCGCGAAAGCGTGGGGAGCGAACAGGATTAGATACCCTGGTAGTCCACGCCGTAAACGATGAGTGCTAAGTGTTAGAGGGTTTCCGCCCTTTAGTGCTGCAGCAAACGCATTAAGCACTCCGCCTGGGGAGTACGGCCGCAAGGCTGAAACTCAAAGGAATTGACGGGGGCCCGCACAAGCGGTGGAGCATGTGGTTTAATTCGAAGCAACGCGAAGAACCTTACCAGGTCTTGACATCCTCTGACACTCCTGGAGACAGGACGTTCCCCTTCGGGGGACAGAGTGACAGGTGGTGCATGGTTGTCGTCAGCTCGTGTCGTGAGATGTTGGGTTAAGTCCCGCAACGAGCGCAACCCTTGATCTTAGTTGCCAGCATTCAGTTGGGCACTCTAAGGTGACTGCCGGTGACAAACCGGAGGAAGGTGGGGATGACGTCAAATCATCATGCCCCTTATGACCTGGGCTACACACGTGCTACAATGGATGGTACAAAGGGCAGCGAAGCCGCGAGGTGGAGCCAATCCCATAAAACCATTCTCAGTTCGGATTGCAGGCTGCAACTCGCCTGCATGAAGCCGGAATCGCTAGTAATCGCGGATCAGCATGCCGCGGTGAATACGTTCCCGGGCCTTGTACACACCGCCCGTCACACCACGGGAGTTTGTAACACCCGAAGTCGGTGGGGTAACCGTAAGGAGCCAGCCGCCTAAGGTGGGACAGATGACTGGGGTGAAGTCGTAACAAGGTAGCCGTATCGGAAGGTGCGGCTGGATCACCTCCTTTCTAAGGATATTGCCTTTAGGGCAATCGGAATGCGGACCTTGGTCCGTAAGTTGGCCGCTTGTTTGTTTAGTTTTGAGGGAGCAATCCTTCAAAGCTTTTTTTGACTCTGCCCTTTCGGGCAAAGTTTGTTCCTTGAAAACTGGATAATGTTAAGAAGAAGTAACCAAGAAGAACCGAGTGATCGCCATTTTAGTTTTCTCTCTGGTAAACAGAGTGGAATGACCTTTTAGGTTAAGTTAGAAAGGGCGCACGGTGGATGCCTTGGCACTAGGAGCCGATGAAGGACGGGACTAACACCGATATGCTCCGGGGAGCTGTAAGTGAGCTTTGATCCGGAGATTTCCGAATGGGGAAACCCGCCATCCGTAATGGGGTGGCATCTTTACCTGAATCCATAGGGTATTGAAGGCAGACCCGGGGAACTGAAACATCTAAGTACCCGGAGGAAGAGAAAGCAAACGCGATTCCCCAAGTAGCGGCGAGCGAAACGGGACATAGCCCAAACCGGAAGGCTTGCCTTCCGGGGTTGTAGGACACTCTACATGGAGTTACAAAGGAACGGGGTAGGCGAAGAGGCCTGGAAAGGCCTGCCGGAGAAGGTAAAAGCCCTGTAGCTGAAACTTCGTTCCCTCCTGAGTGGATCCTGAGTACGGCCGGACACGTGAAATCCGGTCGGAATCCGGGAGGACCATCTCCCAAGGCTAAATACTCCCTAGTGACCGATAGTGAACCAGTACCGTGAGGGAAAGGTGAAAAGCACCCCGGAAGGGGAGTGAAAGAGATCCTGAAACCGTGTGCCTACAAGTAGTCAGAGCCCGTTCATGGGTGATGGCGTGCCTTTTGTAGAATGAACCGGCGAGTTACGGTCCCATGCAAGGTTAAGCCGAAGAGGCGGAGCCGCAGCGAAAGCGAGTCTGAATAGGGCGAATGAGTATGTGGCCGTAGACCCGAAACCAGGTGATCTACCCATGTCCAGGTTGAAGTCCAGGTAACACTGGATGGAGGACCGAACCCACGTACGTTGAAAAGTGCGGGGATGAGGTGTGGGTAGCGGTGAAATTCCAATCGAACCTGGAGATAGCTGGTTCTCTCCGAAATAGCTTTAGGGCTAGCCTCACGTTGTAAGAGTCTTGGAGGTAGAGCACTGTTTGGACTAGGGGCCCCCATCGGGTTACCGAATTCAGACAAACTCCGAATGCCAAAGACTTATCCGTGGGAGTCAGACTGCGAGTGATAAGATCCGTAGTCAAGAGGGAAACAGCCCAGACCACCAGCTAAGGTCCCAAAGTATACGTTAAGTGGAAAAGGATGTGGAGTTGCTTAGACAACCAGGATGTTGGCTTAGAAGCAGCCACCATTTAAAGAGTGCGTAATAGCTCACTGGTCGAGTGACTCTGCGCCGAAAATGTACCGGGGCTAAACGTATCACCGAAGCTGTGGATTGACATCTTCGATGTCAGTGGTAGGAGAGCGTTCCAAGGGCGTTGAAGCAGGACCGGAAGGACCTGTGGAGCGTTTGGAAGTGAGAATGCCGGTATGAGTAGCGAAAGATGGGTGAGAATCCCATCCACCGAATGCCTAAGGTTTCCTGAGGAAGGCTCGTCCGCTCAGGGTTAGTCGGGACCTAAGCCGAGGCCGAAAGGCGTAGGCGATGGACAACAGGTTGATATTCCTGTACCACCTCTTCATCGTTTGAGCAATGGGGGGACGCAGGAGGATAGGGTAAGCGCACTGTCGGATATGTGCGTCTAAGCAGTTAGGCTGGAAAGCAGGCAAATCCGCTTTCCGTGACGGCTGAGCTGTGACAGCGAGGGAAATTTAGTACCGAAGTTCCTGATTCCACACTGCCAAGAAAAGCCTCTAGCGAGATGAAAGGTGCCCGTACCGCAAACCGACACAGGTAGGCGAGGAGAGAATCCTAAGGTGAGCGAGAGAACTCTCGTTAAGGAACTCGGCAAAATGACCCCGTAACTTCGGGAGAAGGGGTGCTCTTTAGGGTTCATAGCCCTGAAGAGCCGCAGTGAATAGGCCCAGGCGACTGTTTAGCAAAAACACAGGTCTCTGCGAAGCCGCAAGGCGAAGTATAGGGGCTGACGCCTGCCCGGTGCTGGAAGGTTAAGAGGAGGGGTTAGCGCAAGCGAAGCTCTGAATCGAAGCCCCAGTAAACGGCGGCCGTAACTATAACGGTCCTAAGGTAGCGAAATTCCTTGTCGGGTAAGTTCCGACCCGCACGAAAGGCGTAACGATCTGGGCACTGTCTCAACGAGAGACTCGGTGAAATTATAGTACCTGTGAAGATGCAGGTTACCCGCGACAGGACGGAAAGACCCCGTGGAGCTTTACTGCAGCCTGATATTGAATTTTGGTACAGCTTGTACAGGATAGGTAGGAGCCTGTGAAGCCGGAGCGCCAGCTTCGGTGGAGGCGTCGGTGGGATACTACCCTGGCTGTATTGAAATTCTAACCCGCACCCATGATCTGGGTGGGAGACAGTGTCAGGCGGGCAGTTTGACTGGGGCGGTCGCCTCCCAAAATGTAACGGAGGCGCCCAAAGGTTCCCTCAGAATGGTTGGAAATCATTCGCAGAGTGTAAAGGCACAAGGGAGCTTGACTGCGAGACCTACAAGTCGAGCAGGGACGAAAGTCGGGCTTAGTGATCCGGTGGTTCCGCATGGAAGGGCCATCGCTCAACGGATAAAAGCTACCCCGGGGATAACAGGCTTATCTCCCCCAAGAGTCCACATCGACGGGGAGGTTTGGCACCTCGATGTCGGCTCATCGCATCCTGGGGCTGTAGTCGGTCCCAAGGGTTGGGCTGTTCGCCCATTAAAGCGGTACGCGAGCTGGGTTCAGAACGTCGTGAGACAGTTCGGTCCCTATCCGTCGTGGGCGCAGGAAATTTGAGAGGAGCTGTCCTTAGTACGAGAGGACCGGGATGGACGCACCGCTGGTGTACCAGTTGTCTTGCCAAAGGCATCGCTGGGTAGCTATGTGCGGACGGGATAAGTGCTGAAAGCATCTAAGCATGAAGCCCCCCTCAAGATGAGATTTCCCATTCGAAAGAAGTAAGATCCCTGAAAGATGATCAGGTTGATAGGTCAGAGGTGGAAGCGCGGCGACGTGTGGAGCTGACTGATACTAATCGATCGAGGACTTAACCAATTGATTACCGTGTTCTTCTGAACTTCTTCTGAAAATTATCCAGTTTTGAGGGAATGAACCTCAAACCAAATAGTCTGGCAGTTACGGCGAGAAGGCCACACCCGTTCCCATACCGAACACGGAAGTTAAGCTTCTCAGCGCCGATGGTAGTTGGGGCCTTGCCCCTGTGAGAGTAGGACGCTGCCGGGCAAAACGGAAGGCAACCTTTAAATGGGTTGCCTTTTTTGGTGTATTTAAGGCATGTGAATGAACTGCCAGCCATTGAAAACCTGTCTGCCCATGTTTGAGAGAGCGGCAAAAAGAAAAAACCTGCAAATTCGTCCCATAATCCTTGTTTAAGGGACAGTCAGGAGTCGAAATTCGAGGTGGTTGTCAGATAAAGTGTGCCCAAAGAAGTCTGATCTCTGGACAGCAAAGTGAATATTCAAGGGTTGTTTGTCCAAAGAAGCGTGATCTCTGGACAGCAAAGTGAATTTTCAGGGGATGTGTGTCTAAAGAAGCCTGGTCTCTGGACAGCAAAGTGAATTTTCAAGGGTTGTTTGTCCAAAGAAGCGTGATCTCTGGACAGTAAAGTGAATTTTCATGGGATGTGTGTCCAAAGAAGCGTGATCTCTGGACAGCAAAGTGAATTTTCATGGGATGTATGTCCAAAGAAGCGTGGTGTCTGGACAGCAAAGTGAATATCCAAATGTTCCCGATATAAGTGACAAGCCAGCACCGAAATCCGCTTGGGTTGTCAGATAAACCCCATATAAGTGACAAGCCAGCGGCGAAATCCGGATCGGTTGTCAGATAAACCCCACATAAGTGACAAGCAGACGCCGAAATTCTGTCCGGATGTTAGATAAACCCCATATATGTGACAAGCAAACAACGAAATCCGGTTCGGTTGTCAGATAAACGCCATATAAATGACAAGCAGACACCGAAATCCCGTTCGGTTGTCAGATAAACCCCATATAAGTGACAAGCAGTGGCCGAAATCCCGTCCGGTTGTCAGATAAACCCTATATAAGTGACAAGCCAGCGGCGAAATCCTGTCCGGTTGCCAGATAAACCCTATATAAGTGACAAGCCAGCGGCAAATCCTGTCCGGTTGTCAGATCTAAACTCCCTACCCTTATTTTAAGCCCAAGGTATACCTTATAGCGTCAGAAACATAAGACTAGTTGAGTTTCCACTCCACAACTAAATTTCCTTTATTAAAAAACCTCAAGTTCCCTTCCAAAAGGAGGGAACAACATTAATGCGGAAAAAAGGGGGTATATGGATTGAAAGAGAGAAGGGGGTACTGTTTATGTATGGCATGATAGCGTTAAAGCTGATAGTCGGATATTTTGCCCTCGTCGTGGTAACTAGACTACTTGGGAAAAAAGAGATGTCCCAGTTAACTCCATATGATTTTGTTTTCGCCATTTTGTTAGGAGGAATTATTGAGGAATCCATTTATGATGAAAAGGTCAATATTTTTCATGTGCTTTTTGGAGTTGCGTTATGGGGCGGAATTAGTTTTATTGTTGAAAAACTCGGAGAGAAATATGAAAAAATTCGGAAGCCGCTGACGGGAACTGTGTCAGTTTTGGTAAGAGAGGGTAAAATCAACCACAAACAAATGAAAAAGAATCAAATGGAAATGGAACAGCTTCGTGCGCTGCTTCGCACGAAAGGAGTGTTTTCTTTAAAAGATGTTAGGTATGTTTTTATGGAAACAGGAGGCCAGATAAGTGTTATGAAAAAGGCTTCAAGTGATCCGGTAACGCCTGAAATGCTAAAAGTAAATGCTGAAGATGTTGATCCGTCCTTGTTATTGGTTGATGAGGGAAAAATTGAGGAAGAGGAATTAAAGATTGCCGGGAAGGATGAAAGATGGCTTAGGGAAGAGTTGAAAAAAGAAGGAATTACAAATATAGGAGAGGTATACTATGCCGAATGGTCGCCTCAGCAAGGGTTTTATATAGAAAAGTATGATGAAAAATAAAATCATGAAGTGCCGGGGAGAGTCTACCCGGCATTTCTACGTTTTATAAGCATTGGGGTATACTAAGAAAAAGCCAAAGGAGAGATTGTTTGTGGGGAAGAAGCAGCTTTTTGAGGTAAAGGAAAATGAAACGATTGATGATTGCCTTAAACGAATGGAGCAACTCGGTTTCGTTCCAGTTAAAAGAATTGAAAAACCAATTTTCAAGGAAGAAGGAAATGAGGTAATCCCTGCGGGGAGACAAATCCTTTTTGAAGGTAAACAAAAAGAACAATAAAAATAACGAACAATAAGATATTACCATGTCAAAATGTTCGTAATTCGGTTTGACATTTCCTAAGTAAGGCTGATAAGATAGGGATGGATTCGCCTGAATCCTGCTTTTATGCAGCTCGGGCTATTGTGGATAGATAACTAACTAAAAAACGGGGGATTAATTATGATTGACCGCTATACCAGGCCGGAAATGGCGAAAATTTGGGAAGAGCATAACCGTTTCGCCGCATGGCTGGAAGTAGAAATACTTGCTTGTGAAGCATGGGCGGAACTTGGGGATATCCCGCACGAGGATGTCCGGAAAATCCGTGAAAATGCCCGGTTTGATGTAGACAGGATCAAAGAAATCGAAGAAGAAACAAGGCATGATGTTGTTGCGTTTACGAGAGCGGTTTCGGAAACGCTCGGCGAGGAGAAGAAATGGGTACATTACGGCCTGACTTCGACGGATGTCGTCGATACGGCGCTTTCTTATTTGGTAAAGCAGGCAAATGAAATAATCAGGGCCGACCTTGAGCGTTTCATTTCCATTTTAAAAGAAAAGGCTCAAGAGCATAAATATACTGTGATGATGGGGCGGACCCACGGAGTCCATGCAGAGCCAACTACGTTTGGCCTGAAGCTTGCCCTTTGGCATGAGGAGATGAAACGGAATCTTGACCGTTTTAATGAAGCGGCAAAAGGCATTGAATTCGGGAAAATATCCGGGGCTGTCGGTACATATGCGAATATAGATCCGTTTGTTGAAAAGTATGTATGTGAAAAGCTTGGGCTCCAGGCCGCCCCAATCTCCACCCAAACACTGCAAAGAGACAGGCATGCCCACTATATGTCCGTATTGTCGCTAATTGCAACGTCGATTGAAAAATTCGCTGTTGAAGTCCGCGGCCTCCAAAAAAGTGAAACTCGTGAGGTAGAGGAGTTTTTTGCAAAAGGGCAGAAGGGTTCATCGGCGATGCCGCATAAACGGAATCCGATCGGTTCTGAGAATATGACAGGACTTTCAAGGGTTATCCGCGGCCATATGCTGACAGCGTATGAAAATGTCCCTCTTTGGCATGAACGGGATATTTCGCACTCATCGGCTGAACGGATTATTCTTCCGGACGCGACCAGCC
This sequence comes from Neobacillus oceani, assembly GCF_046237595.1. Classification (NCBI taxonomy): domain Bacteria; kingdom Bacillati; phylum Bacillota; class Bacilli; order Caryophanales; family Bacillaceae; genus Neobacillus; species Neobacillus oceani. The sequence continues at coordinate 303,705 of NZ_CP143543.1, forward strand.
TATTGAATTACATGCTTAACCGATTTGGGAACATTATTAAAAACCTGACGGTGTATCCGGAAAACATGAAACGGAATATGGATAGGACACTCGGCTTGATTTATTCGCAGCGGGTATTGCTCGCACTGATTGAGAAAGGCCTATCACGTGAGGAGGCGTACGATACCGTGCAGCCGCGGGCCATGGAGGCTTGGGAGAAGCAAGTCCCATTCCGGAGCCTGCTTGACCAGGATGAGAAGATTACAAAGTATCTAAGCCCGAAGGAACTGGATGATTGTTTTGACTACAGCTATCATCTGCAGCATGTTGATACGATTTTTCAAAGGCTTGGCCTGTAAATAGGATAGGAAGCATTCATCCATCAAGGGTGGATGCTTTTTTAGTTATATGGTAAGGGACACATGACTTTTAGAATAGGCGTAGTATCACTCCTAAAAACTTGTTCACTTTTTCACAAAAATATAAAACCAAAGTGATATCCACTGCTTCAATAATGGAAAGATTATGGTAGTATAAAATGTAAGTGCTTTCATTGGTAAAAAATATAGTTTAATAGATATCCTTTTATAGAAGGGTGGAGATAGAATGGAGCAGCGCTACAGGTGGAAAAACAAGCATTTGCGTGAGCATATTGATGTTTTGGATGGGAAGCTAGCGCCGACGATCCTTTTGAAAAATTGTACGTATTTGAACCAGGTGTTCCGCAGCTGGATGAAGGCGAATATATGGATATATGATGACAGGATTGTCTATGTTGGTGAAAAACTGCCGGAAAACCTTGTGAACTGCAGTACAATAGATTGTTCGGGCAAATTTATCGTACCGGGCTATATCGAGCCGCATGCCCATCCGTTCCAATTATACAATCCACACTCGTTTGCAGCCTACGCATCGGGGAGAGGGACTACGACCATCATCAATGATAATATGGCCCTCGTCCTTCATTTAAACAAAAAGAAGGCTTTTTTGCTAATGAAGGATTTGCGGACCATTCCAGCAAGCATGTTCTGGTGGTGCAGGTTTGATCCCCAAACTGAAATATTGAACGAGGAAGAAATCTTTTCCCATGCGCATATCAAATCATGGCTTGAGCACGATGCTGTCATTCAGGGTGGGGAGCTGACGGGCTGGCCGAAATTACTTGCAGGCGATGACATGATGCTTCACTGGATCCAGGAAGCAAAGCGGATGAGAAAGCAGATTGAGGGGCACTTTCCCGGAGCATCGGAAAAGACGCTTGCCAAGATGATGCTGCTTGGCGCGGATTGCGACCATGAGGCAATGACAGGGGAAGAAGTTTTGGATCGGTTAATGCAGGGATATACCGTTTCCCTCAGGCATTCCTCGATTCGACCGGACTTGCCAAGTTTGCTTGATGATTTAAAACGGCTTGGGATTACCGCTTATGACCATATGATGTTTACCACGGATGGCTCCTCCTCCGGTTTTTACAGGGACGGGGTCATTGACCAGATGATCCGGATTGCGATCAATAAAGGTGTTCCAATAATTGATGCTTATAACATGGCGACCATCAACCCCGCCAGATATTATAATCTCAGCCATATTCATGGGAAAATTGCCACAGGAAGGGTCGCGAACATCAACATTCTCTCCAGTGTCGAAGAGCCATGCCCAGTTTCCGTCCTTGCAAAGGGGAGATGGGTGAAGCGGGATGGCGAGATTATCCACGAATCATTTCCCGGCCTTGACTGGAATAGCTACGGGCTTGAGCCGCTCCGGCCTGATTTGGAGCTTACAATGGACGACCTCCAGTTCTCGATGCCATTTGGCATCAAAATGGAGAATGCAGTCATTACAAAGCCCTATTCCGTTTCGCTCGAAGTATCAAGAGAACGCCTTTCCGAAAGCCATGATGAGTGCTTTTTCATGCTGCTCGACAGGAATGGGAAGTGGCGGGTCAATACCATACTGAAAGGGTTCGCCAACAGACTTCAAGGGATGGCGAGTTCATTTTCCAACACGGGGGACATTATTCTTATTGGCAAAAGCAAGCCCGATCTTCTCCGTGCTTTTAACAGAATGAAAGAGATTGGCGGCGGAATTGTCGTTTCAGAGGGCGGGGAAATACTATGCGAGCTGCCGCTGCGGCTTGGGGGATTAATGACGGAACTTCCGCTTGAGGAATTGATGGAAAAAGAAAAAAGGTTGTTGGAAATTTTGCGTGAACGGGGGTACAGCTATTCAGACCCTATTTACAGCTTGCTCTTCTTTTCTTCCACGCATTTACCTTATATCCGGATTACTCAGCAAGGAATGTATGATGTAATGAATAAAATGGTACTCTTTCCGTCTATAATGCGTTAAAATAATAAAGGGAACCTTCCATCAAAGGAAGGTAGAACCCTACTTATGGTGAGCGCTTGTTCTCCTTACGAGTGGGATAAACGATAGAGAAAATAAGGCTAAGACAGATAGAAGCACAAACAGGGGTGTGAGAATGAGGAAATGGAACTTGGCGGTGGCGGCGACGTTTCTTTTGCTATCGGCATGCAGTGACAAGGAGACCTCAAAGGAGCCGGCGAAGCCTGTAAAAAAAGCTGCAGCCGCGGAAAAAGTGGAACATGCCGTACCTGAGCTTCCTTTTTCGTATCCGCTTACTGGAATAGGCTCGCAAACAGAGCCGGATAACAGGGCGTTCGCGGTGGTGGTTAATAATTTTCCAAAAGCCCGTCCGCAATCGGGCCTAAATCAGGCGGATATTATCTATGAGTTGCTCGCGGAAGGGGATGTTACGAGGTTCCTCGCCGTGTATCAAAGCGAAAAGCCTGTAAGTATCGGGCCTGTCAGAAGTGCGAGGGATTATTATATTGAAATCGCCAAGGGACTCGACAGCATCTTTATTGCCCACGGCTATAGTGTCGAAGCGAAAAAAATGTTGAATTCCGGTTATATCGACCACCTGAATGGAATGGTATATGACGGAACGCTGTTTAAAAGGGCCAGCTTCCGGAAGGCCCCGCATAACTCATATATTCCTTATGAAAATATCGTAAAGGGTGCCGAAAAAAATGGATTCAAGTTGTCCCCTGCTCCAAAGGCTTTCAAATTCCTGACGGAAAAGGAAGTTGCACATATCGATGGCAGGATTGCGCTTTCGGCGTTTGTCTCCTATGGGACAAAAACGTATTCGCCGACTTATAAATATGATCCTTCGATTGGAAAATATAAGCGGTATATTAACGGTGAATTGATGGTTGATTTGGATACAAAACAGCCGATTTTGCTGGACAATATTTTTATCGCGGAAATGTCCCACACGCCAGCCGGGCCTGGCGGGCTTCGTGACATTGATTTGAAAAGCGGAGGCAAGGGGTATCTTTTCCAAAAAGGAAAGGTAATTGAAGTTGATTGGCTCAATGACAATGGAAGGATTATTCCCGTAAAAGACGGGAATGAAGCTAGCCTTGTCCCCGGAAAAACGTGGGTCAACATCATCCCGGCGAATCCCGGCATCGCCAAGAGTATCACCATTGAAGAGAACTAACCAGAAATTCAGTGAAAATAAGAAAGACAATAAAGAAAAAGGGGGTTAAAACAATATGCAGATCAATAAGCTTAGAGGAAAAGAACTCGACCAGCTTTTCAATGCCATCCTTACACTAAAAGACCTGGAGGAATGTTATCGGTTTTTCGATGACCTTTGTACGGTGAATGAAATCCAGTCACTGTCCCAGCGCCTTGAAGTTGCGAGGATGCTGCGTGAAGGGAAGACGTACCATAAGATTGAAAGTGAAACAGGCGCGAGCACTGCGACGATTTCAAGGGTTAAGCGCTGCCTCAACTATGGCAATGATGCTTACGAGATGGTTCTTGACCGGGTTACTGAGCCCGCGGCTTCAGGAACAGAAGAATAGACAAGATTGAAGGCCGAGGCAATGCTTCGGCTTCTTTTAATCGTCTAACAAGTTATAAAATTCACCTTGTGATAACTCGAAATAAGTTATTGTAATCCAGCTCCAGCGCCTAGCCCCTCGAGGTCATAAGCCGGTTCCCTCCGGAGGGCGGGCCCGTCCTGCGGGCCCCGTCTTATGCTGGTCGGGGCTGACCAAGGCGCTTTCGCCTTTTGTTCTCCCCCTATAATGGTTATCATTTCTACTGTGACTTTTCCCTCGTTTTCTTTTTTTTCCGTTTTGCCAAATGCTATAATGTACTAATGGAATAGTGAATGGAGGATTTTTTTCATGTACGATTTTCGCGAGTGGCGCCATGTGTTCAAGCTTGACCCGGCCCGGGAGATAACCGATTCGGATTTGGAGGCAATTTGTGAATCCGGTACGGATGCGGTGATTGTCGGCGGTACGGACGGGGTGACACTGGAAGGGGTCCTGGATTTAATGGCTAGGATCCGCCGCTTTACAGTTCCATGCGTACTAGAGGTCCCGAATCTCGAGTCCGTAACCCCTGGTTTCGATCTTTATTTCGTCCCATCGATCCTGAACAGCAAGGACCCAAAGTGGATAAATGGCCTGCATTTTGAGGCCGTCAAGGAATTTGGGGATATTATGGACTGGAACGAGTTTGCGATGGAGGGGTATGTAATCCTCAATGAAGAGTGCAAGGCGGCAAAGCTGACCGAAGCGGAAACCAGGTTGTCGAAGGAAGACATCAAAGCTTATGCCATGATGGCCGAGAAAATGTTCGGAATGCCAATATTTTACCTTGAATACAGTGGTGCATACGGGAATCCCGAGATGGCCGCGGCTGCGAAAAAAGGCCTGGAGAAAGCAGTCCTCTTTTATGGAGGCGGAATTAAAACGAAAGAACAAGCCGAGGAGATGGCAAGGCATGCGGATGTTATTGTCGTTGGAAATAGTATATATGAAGACCTTGGGAAGGCGTTGGAAACAGTCAAAGCAGTGAAAACTGGAAAATAGCTGCATTTTTACGATAAACAGCTTACAATAAATACAGAACATATGTTTTGTTATGGTGGTGGAGAGAATGCAATACCTGAAAGATAAATTGCTTGGGGGGCTGAATCCCCAGCAGCAGGCAGCGGTAAAAGCGACGGATGGGCCGCTGCTGATAATGGCCGGTGCAGGGAGCGGGAAGACAAGGGTGCTGACCCACCGGATTGGGTACCTTATGCTTGAGAAGCTAGTGAATCCCTACAACATCCTTGCGATTACATTTACAAACAAGGCTGCCCGCGAAATGAGGGACAGGATTTCAAAATTGATGGGCGGCGCCGCGGAAGAAATCTGGATTTCGACGTTCCACTCGATGTGCGTGCGGATTTTGCGCCGCGATATTGATCGGATTGGCTTTAACCGGAATTTTACGATTCTTGACACGACCGACCAGCAATCGGTCATCAAAGGAATACTGAAGGATTTAAACATGGATCCGAAGCAATTCGACCCAAGGGCCATCCTCGGTTCCATCTCTTCCGCGAAAAATGAACTGATTGGGCCGGAGGAATACGAAAATATGGCCGGAAGCTACATAGAGCAAAAGGTCGCCAACGTGTACAAGGAGTACCAAAAAAGGCTGCGCAAGAACCAGGCTTTGGATTTTGACGACTTGATCATGATGACAATCCAGCTGTTCAAGCAGGTTCCCGAAGTGCTTGAAAAATATCAGAGAAAGTTCCAGTATATCCATGTCGATGAGTACCAGGACACGAACCGGGCCCAGTATATGCTTGTGAAAATGCTTGCGGCGCGTTTCAAAAACCTGTGTGTCGTAGGGGATTCGGACCAGTCGATTTATAAATGGCGCGGGGCGGATATTGCGAACATCCTATCGTTCGAAAAGGACTACCCAAATGCAAAGGTCATTCTGCTTGAGCAAAACTACCGCTCTACGAAAAGGATCCTGTTGGCGGCGAATGAAGTAATCGCCAAAAACATGAACCGAAAGCCGAAAAATTTGTGGACGGAGAACCAGGAAGGGAACAAACTCGTCTATTATAGGGCTGACAGCGAGCAGGGAGAGGCGCAATTCGTTGCCGGAAAAATTAAAGAGCTAATTGACTCCGGCACGTATACCGCTTCCGACATCGCCATCCTTTACCGGACAAACGCCCAGTCGCGTGTCATGGAGGAAGTTTTGCTGAAGTCAGTCATTGATTACCAGATTGTCGGCGGCATCAAGTTCTATGACAGGAAAGAAATCAAAGACATTCTTGCCTACCTCAGGCTCATTTCCAACCCTGATGATGATATAAGCCTGACCCGGGTAATCAATGTTCCAAAGAGGGCAATCGGGGCGACATCGGTGGATAAAATCATTGACTTCGCCAACCTTCATGACCTGACACTTTTCCAGGCACTTGAATCTGTGGAGCTGATTGGCCTCAGCCCGAAAACCGCCAAAGCGGCGGCCGAGTTCCGGGACCTGATTGCAAACTACACGCGGATGCAGGAATTCCTTTCTGTCACGGAAATCGTTGAGGATTTATTGGATAAATCCGGCTATATGGAGATGCTTCGCGCCGAGAAATCAATTGAGGCGCAAAGCAGGATGGAAAACCTTGAGGAATTGCTCTCGGTTACAAAAAGCTTTGAGGAGACAAGCGAGGATAAGACGCTCGTCGCGTTTTTAACAGACCTCGCGCTCGTCGCCGATATCGATTCGATGGATGACGAGCCTGAAAAAAATGAGAAAGTAACGCTGATGACCCTTCATTCGGCCAAGGGGCTGGAATTTCCGGTCGTTTTCCTGATCGGCCTTGAAGAAGGAGTGTTCCCTCATAGCCGTTCCCTTATGGATGAAGGGGAAATGGAGGAAGAGCGCCGGCTCGCCTATGTCGGCATTACCAGGGCGGAACAGTATTTGTTTTTAACAAACGCCCAGTGGAGGACGCTGTTCGGGCGTACGAACATGAATCCTCCATCCAGGTTTATTAAGGAAATTCCCGCCGACCTCATTGAAACAGTTGAACCGGCGGAAAAGAAGTTTACATCTTCGCCATTTGAACCTTCCGGCAACCGGTTTGGGGCTAGCGGGATGAACCGCCAGTTTGGCGCGCCGCAACAGCCAGCCGTTAGAAAGCCGGTCACCCGTCCCGCTGCTTCGGGAGGGGAAACGATTGGCTGGAAAGCCGGTGACAAAGCCGAGCATGGCAAATGGGGCATTGGCACCGTTGTAGGCGTAAGAGGCGAGGGAGACGGGTTGGAGCTTGACATTGCGTTCCCAAGCCCGACCGGGATAAAGCGGCTCCTTGCCAAATTTGCACCAATCAAAAAGGTATAAGTAATATAAACGATGATTTTTACGAAAAGAGGGATTGATGGATGGACCTGCAACAAGCCGAAATGAAAGTCAGGGAGCTGCAGACATTGCTGCATCAATATGGATACGAATATTATGTTCTCGATAAACCGTCAGTCCCGGATGCGGAATATGACCGGCTCCTTCGTGAATTAATTGAACTGGAGGAAAAGTATCCACAATTCAAAACGCCTGATTCGCCAACGGTCAGGGTTGGCGGCGCCATTCTTGATATGTTTGAAAAGGTTCGGCACAAAAGCCCGATGCTAAGCTTGGGGAATGCGTTCAATGAAGTCGATCTCCGGGATTTTGACCGGCGTGTCCGGCAGGCAGCGGGGAATGATGTCAGCTATGTATGTGAGTTAAAAATCGACGGCCTTGCCGTTGCCCTGACTTATGAAGAGGGGCGATTCGTCCTTGGCTCTACACGGGGCGATGGTACGACTGGCGAGGACATTACCGCGAATTTGCGGACCATTAAATCAATTCCTCTCAGGTTAAGGGAGAGCGCCTCCCTTGAGGTACGCGGGGAAGCCTTCATGCCGAGAAAGTCTTTTGAAAAGCTCAACAAGCTGAAGGAAGAACGCGGCGAGGAACCGTTCGCGAATCCAAGGAACGCGGCGGCCGGCTCACTTAGGCAGCTGGATACAAGCATTGCCGCATCCAGGAATCTTGATATTTTCCTCTATGGGATTTCTGATGCGCAGGACCTTGAAATCGGATCGCATAGCGAAGCTCTTGACTATCTCGACAGGCTTGGGTTTAAAACGAACAAGGAACGGCGAAAATGCGCGTCGATTGAAGATGTCATCGACTATATAGACGGGTGGGTCGAAAAGCGCGCGAATCTTGATTATGACATTGACGGCATCGTTATCAAAGTCGACTCACTCGAGACGCAGGAGCAGCTCGGTACAACGGCTAAAAGCCCGCGCTGGGCGGTTGCATACAAATTTCCGGCTGAGGAAGTGGTTACGACCCTTTTGGATATTGAGCTGAGCGTTGGACGGACTGGGGTCGTTACACCTACCGCCATCCTCGAGCCAGTAAGGGTCGCAGGAACGACTGTTCAGCGGGCATCCCTGCACAACGAAGATTTAATCAGGGAGAAGGATTTGAAGATTGGCGATAAAGTAGTTGTTAAAAAGGCCGGGGATATTATTCCGGAAGTTGTAAACGTCCTTTTGGAGCAGCGAACCGGCAATGAAACGGATTTTCACATGCCAACCCATTGCCCGGAATGCGAAAGCGACCTTGTCAGGCTTGAGGGTGAGGTGGCCTTAAGGTGCCTGAATCCGAAATGCCCGGCACAAATAAGGGAAGGCTTGATCCATTTTGTATCAAGGAATGCGATGAATATCGATGGCCTTGGAGAAAAGGTGATTGCCCAGTTGTTTGCCCATAAGCTTGTGGAAGATGTGGCGGACCTATATAAGTTGACCGCGGAGGAACTCCTTGCCCTAGAACGGATGGGGGAAAAGAGCGTGGCCAATTTGCTCCAGGCAATTGACCGTTCGAAGGAGAACTCGCTTGAGCGTTTATTGTTTGGCTTGGGCATCCGCCATGTAGGGGAAAAGGCGGCGAGGACGCTTGCCCAGGAATTCGAAACGATGGACCGGCTTGCGTCGGCAACCGAAAGCGACCTTATGTCCATTAACGAAGTAGGGGAAAAGATGGCCAGCTCAATCGCTGCGTTCTTCGAACAGGAAGAAGCCAGGGAACTGATAAATGAACTAAAGGCTGCAGGCGTGAATATGGAATACCTAGGGCCGAAACGAGCGGCAATTGAGTCGGCGGATTCAATTTTCACCGGAAAAACGGTCGTCCTGACTGGTAAAATGGAAAGAATGTCCCGGAATGAAGCGAAAGAAAAGCTGGAAGCTCTCGGCGCGAATGTAGCCGGTAGCGTCAGCAAAAAAACAGACATCCTCATTGCGGGAGAAGATGCAGGCTCCAAGCTTACTAAAGCGCAAGAGCTTGGAATCGAAATTTGGGATGAAGAGAGGCTGCTCGAGGAAATCGAATAGTAAGAGGTGCAGGAAACGTGAGAAAGTTAACAATCGTGCTTCTTTCCTTATCGCTTCTTTTGGGTGCGTGCGCGCCGAACTTCCAAAACCGGGAGGAAGTCGTGGACCAGCCAAAGAACACGAAGGAAGAGGCGATTATTCCAAAATACAAGATATCGGATAAATATTACCAGGTACTCCTGCCATTTAAGCCGAGCGGGGCACGGGGGCTGACGGTTAATACCCTCAATACCCGCTACGATATCAATGAATTTGAAATGGGATTAATGAGGGTTGCCCAGAATACATTCGATCCGGATAAGTATGTGTTCAGGGAAGGCCAAATCCTGAAAAAGAAGACTGTTGAGGCATGGCTCGCGCGCAAGTATACCAAAAAGCAGCTAGATGAATTAAAGATAAAGGAAGAAGACAACCTTGGCCTGAATCCTATTGACGAAGGCGTAGGCGATATTGAAGCACGGAATAAAAAAAGCCCGATCTACCTGGCCCATCTCCTGGAATACGATTTCCTTGTAAAAGGGGATAACGACAAGTACAAGCTTGGCGGAGTCGCGATAGGCCTCGCCCTGAATTCGGTCCACTATTATCAAAAGGAAAGATATGGCGATACATTCCAGGTTAAGATTGACCAGCAGACGATGGAACGGGAAGGAAAAAAGATTGCCCAGGAAGTACTGAAACGGCTTCGCGGCATGGATGAGTTGAGAAATATCCCGATTACAATTGCTTTGTTTGAGCAGGAAAGCATTGAATCGGTTGTACCGGGGAACTTTTTCGCCTATACGACTGTAAAGCAGGGGGCAGACATTGACAAATGGGAAAAGGTAAGTGAAAAATACTTTCTGTTCCCTTCCAAAGATGCCCGGGAAAAATACCGTGAAGATGCGCTTGCATTTGATAACTTCAAACAGGACGTCGAGAAATACTTCCCTAACTTCAATGGGGTGGTGGGCAAAGGCCATTATTTGGACGGCCAGCTTAAAGAGTTGAGCATTACGATTCCAATCCAATTTTACGGAAAGGCGGAAGGGATCGGATTTACCCAGTATGTAACCGGGAAAGTGATGGAGCATTTTCCAAAATACATCTCGGTTTCGGTCAGCGTTACATCTGTCAATGGGCCAGAATCGCTCATTGTCAGAAAGGCGGACAAGGACGAACCGTTTGTGCATATTTACTAATGGTGGAGTAACGCACCGAACTTATCCTAAAAAGAAAAGAGGCTGTCCAATGAATCTTGGGCAGCCTCTTTTACTTAATAACCGCTTATTTGCCCCGTTTTTGGAGTGTACTCGTACAGCACTTCCCCATTGTCCTGAATCTTACTGAGCACCAGCTTTTCACCCTGCCAGAATTTAGAGTACGCATGATCGAACTCTGCAAGCTGGTTCTTTTCCTGTAAATCATAGATGAACACGCGCGGCCTTTCCAAACCAGGGAAGGTATCAGCGGCCACATATCGGCCAGATGAATCGATGGAAAGCTGTTTGATCGTCATGTCTTTTCCCGGGGATGATAGTCTGGCAAGCGGGTTGAATGATTTTGTTTTTCGATCAAAGACTAAAAGCTGGACGGTGGAATTCCGGTCCTCCAATTCATATTCCTGAAGGCTGAACACAATATTTCCGGTACCAGGAATCTCCGCCAGGGAGCTGATTCGGATATTTTCCGCTGGGATGTATTCCTTCGGTATATCCCCCACGGAAAAGAGCGTTTCCGACTGTTCTCCTTCAATGGACTTTACTTCATTTCCCGCCCCGGTGATTTGCTTGTTTGAAATCTCGTTAACTTGATTTATCCGGTAATGTCCATCCTTTTTCACGAGGCTGAACTCATAGTTGGAAATCTGGTAATATGCATCGGCGGTATAGGTCCACTGAACTTCAGCTTGAATTGTTGCCATGTTGTTGCTTACTTCCGAATTGATGATTCGGTACCCGATCTGATGCGGGTTTGAAATGGTTAGAAATTCAGGAGGACTTTCCAAAAGGGTTTTTGCATAGTCATCATCCCTGTTGATCAAAGCCTGAAGGTACCGTTCTACCGTTTCTTCCGGACCCATTTCCTTTTCGCTTAAAGAAATTTTCATGACTTTCACTGGAAATCCTTCCTGCTGCTTTAAAACAAAAAGCGTATGCCGCCCCGAATCCCATTGGGGCAAATGATAGCTGTACATGCCCTTGGTTGGGTCATCCATTCGAGCAGGATTGGCTGTTATCTTCTTCTTCGTGTCCAAATTGAGGTCGGCAATCCAGACGTCATCAAATCTGGAAGTCTCTTTTATATACGTAATGTACAGGCCATCCATCGACACGGCGGGGTCTTTTCCTTGGTCAACAATACTTTCATTGCCGTTTTTCAAGTCCTTGACCAATATATTTCCGCCCCGGCTAAAGACCAATGTGTTTTCTTCTTTACTGTAGACAGGCGCGGAACCGTCTGTAATGGAGCTTTCTTTATTCGTTTGCATATCAATCTTAACGATTTGATTTTTGGAACCCGTTTGTTTCGCAGCAAATATCTCATCGCCGTTTTTCCATTCCGGATGTGAATAGGTTGTGTTAGAAGCCATGGGAGCAACGGTTACCTTCTTTTTCGTCTTCAAGTCCAGGATGAAAATGCTGCCGCCATTTGAAAAGAGCAGTTTTTCCCCGTTATCGGAAAGACGAAGGCTCTCGGCTGTAACATCGGCTGCCAACTGGAAGCCATCCTCCGTAATTTCAAAAACTCCTTTCTGTTTAATCGATACAAAAAGGTGACCATTGTGGATAGCGTAGGCCTCAATCTCGCCACTGCCAATGTCCAAGAATGAAATGGCATTTGAAATATTCAGTGAATCGGCCTTAACCACCTTAACCTCTTCTCCCCGGAAGTTGCCAAAGAACAACGCGATGAGTACACTTGCGACAAACAACCCGTATATCCACGGGTTATTCCAGCGGCGGATTTTCTGCTTCCTGGCATATTTTTTCCTTAGTTTTTCTTTTAACATATGGTCAACATGGATTTGGTTCCGTAAGGCATATAATGAGCGTTCAATTTTTTCCTCATCCATTTAGAATTCCTCCAAACATTTTTTCACGAGGACGCCGAGTTTTTTTGTGATTCGATTGGATTTTACACGAAGGGATTCTTCAGTCTTTTTTAAAATAAGGGCGATTTCCTTAAATTTCAAACCACCAAAGTATCGTAAGTTTGTAACCTCGAGATCTTCTTTTGGCAGGTGGTTTAGGCTTTTTTTAAGGCACTCCATTTCCCTTGACTCATCGAACGGGTCATCAAAGGGAACTGGTGTAAAATATGAGTCAATTTCCTCCCCGATCAGAAGGCTCTTCTTTTTTCGGTAAAAATCTATAATAGTGTTCCGTGCAATGGCTATAATCCATGCTTTTGGATTGTTGGGATTGCTTGGGTGCCCCCAATTTTCATAAGCTTTACGAAAAACTTCGCTCACAATGTCTTCGGCATCCCATTTGTTGCCTATCTTGACGACCACATATCGATATACATCATCAAAATATTCATCATATAACTCAATAAACGTTTTACTCAATTGAACCCCCCCTTCAATAATAAAAACGGATTGGGCTGCAAAAATGTAACAGTTCCATGAAAACCAATGAAAATCCTTACTGACAGCAATGGTATGCGGATTAACAAAAAACGAAAAAAGAGTCCGGAGACTAGGCGGCAAGATAGGAGGGGCTCTGAGGAATTTCCACATTTTTTCCGGTCGGTATAAAAAATAACTCTCAGTCCAAGTTGAATAAAATCAATAAAATAAATAATGCTATAATCAATTCGATTATACATAAAAAGGTTTACTAATGAGGTTTTTACTATTGGATAAGGGTATACAAACATTCCTTTTATCCCACAGCATTTAAGTGGACAAAAAGATTCATCCCGCACAGAATAGAGGGAATGATCATAAATAGTAATAGCGAATGGGGGGATGGAGATGAACAAGCCAACGGTTGATGATGTTCTTAAGCAGGGGATTCACGGGCCAAAGGAAATAAAGCCTGGAGAAAGGCGCCGGTTTTTAGGAACAATCCGGGAACGGATCTTGGTCGCGCTCACGAGAAGCCAGGTTTATGAACCAGGCACTTACCCTGAAGTGGAACAGCATATGAAGGGTTATCCTGATGCCCACTTGTATTTGAACGGGACGATTGCCTATAAGGAATTTTCCAAATATCTTAAAACGGCGAATGAAAATAACATAGAGTACACGATTGTGGCAAATCAGGAACACGATACGGATATTGGGCTGGTGCTTGCCTGCAGCTACGCAGTTGACAAAGAAGAAATATTTATCAAGAAAAGCAGTGATGAGCCGGAAAATGCCCCTGGGGCCACCAAAAAGGGCTTTTTTGCAAAATTGGGCAGCTTCCTCCGCAAGTGAATTTTTACGATAAAAGATTTAGGAATCCGAATGACCGGGTTCCTATTCTTTTTGGAGAAAATTGCCAGGAAAAATAGGTCTTTCTTTTTTAGTGAAAACGGATTACGATATTTGGTGAAGTTAGAATTGGGTGGAATTTTTCTGGAAATAACACCTGAAAGGGAGCTATTTTATGAACCCGGTTGCGTTGAGGCCAAAAGAACGTTCACCACTAAGGATAAAGATGGGCAAAATGTATTATACATCCAAGCGCTATATGGGGTGGCTTTTCAACAGCACTAAATATGCGAAGACACGGCAAAGAGTCCTCCTGCCCTATTCGGCATTTGGACATCAGACCCCGCTGCTCCGGAAGCTGCAGGGTGTCGATATGTCTTATCAATACAACAAAATCAAAAACCTGAAGCTTGCAATCGAACGGCTGAATGGGATCATTATTCAGCCAGGCGAGACATTCTCGTATTGGAAACTCATCGGAAACCCGACAAAGAGCAAGGGTTATGTCGAAGGGATGGTCCTCCATTATGGACGCTTCACGAAAGGGATTGGCGGCGGGCTTTGCCAGCTGTCCAACCTCATTTACTGGATGGCGCTCCATACGCCGTTGACTGTGACGGAACGGCATCGCCACAGCTTCGATGTATTCCCGGATTCCAATCGGACGCAGCCATTCGGAAGCGGGGCGACATGCGCATACAACTATCTCGATCTGCAGATTAAAAACGAGACAGACGTGCCGTATCAGCTGCATGTCCGCCTGACCGATACGGATCTCGTCGGCGAGTGGAGATGCGCCGAGCCGCAGCTTTATGCGTATCATATATATGAAAAAGATCATAGCATCACGCCTGCTTACTGGGGAGGCTACATCCGCCACAATGAACTGTGGCGCAAGGTTTATAACAGGAAGCACAAGCTTATTGATGAAGAGTTTATAACCGAAAACAATGCAATTATGATGTATGAGCCGCTGCTGGAGCAGAAATCGATAAAGTAGTCAAAGCTGACATCTGCCCGCAGTGGAAAGCAATAGCCATTTAAAGAGAGTTCTATATAAACGATTCTATAACCTTATCAAACAATTTTGCCGATACAATTAATATCTGAAACTGCCAATGGTTATTCTTTATATGAAAGAAGGAAAATTAATTGAGGAAAGATCCCATCCATCAGGCGAATTGGCAGCATGCTCCACGCTTGTTTCGAATGGCATTTATAGTTGGAATTGTTTCTGCTGTTTTGTTTGGCTCTTATGCGCAATTCGCTGCTCCTGTAAGGGCAAGCGATTTTGTAGAGAAGGAAATTGTCATTGTTTACAAGAATGAAGATGGGAAGGAAAAAGTGCTCGATACCAGCCTCGAGGTTGATTACGAATTTAAGAATGTCCCGGCTGTCGCTGTGACAATGGCCTATAAGGATATAAATGAGCTGAAGAAAGATAAGGATATCGCCTATATAGAACCGAATGTTTCATTCAGGATTGCAGGTGAAGAAGACCAGTACGGATTCCAGCAGGTAACAGGAAGGGCGAAAACCCGGACAGATGGCTTGACGGGGGCGGGAGTTAAAGTCGCGGTAATCGATTCCGGGATTTCCGCCCACGGAGAACTTGTTATTGCTGGAGGCGTCTCTACCGTGGATTATACAGCATCGTATGAAGACGACAACGGCCATGGCACGCATGTCGCGGGTATCATTGCTGCGAAAAGTGATGGCAAAGGCATGGTCGGGATTGCCCCTGATGTAAAACTGTATGCCGTTAAAGTGATGGGAGCCGACGGCAACGGAACACTTGTGGATGTAATAGAGGGCCTCGACTGGGCAATCGCGAACGGCATGGATATCGTCAATATGAGCCTTGGAACCCCATCAAATTCACGGGTGCTTCATAGCCTGATCGATACCGCCCGCCAAAAGAACATCATTGTCGTCGCGGCATCGGGAAATGAAAGCACATCGGTTTCTTATCCGGCCAAGTATGATAATGCCGTGGCTGTTTCGGCTGTTGATTCCGCCAAGCAATTCGCTTCGTTTTCCAATTTCGGTCCGGAGATTGATTTTGCAGCGCCTGGAGTGGGAATCGTCAGCACTTATCCAGGCAATCGATTCGCCCGGATGAGCGGTACTTCCCAGGCAGCGCCCCATGTCGCCGGATTGCTTGCGGGCCTTAAGCAAAAGTATCCCAGCCAGACAGCGGGAGAGTTGATTGAAACGCTGAAGCTGTACACAGAGGATCTTGGTTCCCCTGGGGTGGACAGCCTGTATGGAAACGGTTTGATTAATTACGGCGTTTATGTGGCCCCGGCCCCTGCTACGAAAGTGGAAACTCCAGCAATGCCGGAACCAACACCACAGCCCGTACCGGCACCATCGGAAGTCCAGGAACCAGTACCAGCCCCGGTTTCAGATCCGGCTCCGGCCCCAGTCCCGGGTGCAGAGCCAATTCCAGCTCCAGCGCCAGTAGTAGTTCCGGCTCCTGCGCCAGTGGCAGAGCCAATTCTGGCCCCTGCTCCAATACCAGCGCCAGTGTCCGAACCAGGTCCGGTAGCAACGCCAGCACCGGTATCTGAACCTGTACCACCTGGTTCTACCCCGGCTCCAGCACCTTCGCCAACAGTGCCTGTGCCTTCGTTAGAACAGCCTAAGCTTGTGCCTGTACCTGCTCCTTCAAAGGGAGAATGGGAAAAGAGGATTGCCGACCTGAACACCCGCCTTGCCAGCGCGCAAAAGGCGATGGATTTAAAAATCAACAACCCCCAGCAGGCAACAAAGGAATTGGTGGCGGTGAATAAATCCCTTTCCTCTTATAAAAAGGGCACGGTGTCCCAGCAGGCCACTGTTGAGTTCATTGGCAAATACCAGGCAATCGTCAATGAATTTAACAAGGCGAAGAAAAAGCCGTCCGCCTTGTCTGTTGTATCGGTATCCGTAAAATTGTTCACCGATAAGGGCGCGGACCAAAACCTAGTGAAGGCGTACATCAAACGAACTATCAAAACGTCCGCCGACGCCCAGAAGGTAATAGATGAAATGGCTAGAAAGAAATACAACACTTCCTTAATGGTGAAAATTAAGGCAGAACTGTCAGCAGCTGAAAAGGCGAAAAAGAAATAAGTAAATGGCCGCATGGTTTGAATCCATGCGGTTTTTTAGTTGTGTTGTTGTTAGTTGGTTTGTCAGAATGAGTGACATTGATTGGGTTAATTTCGAAAAGGAAGTCACTCAAATCGGTATGAGCGACAAAGATTTGGGCAAAAGCCAAAAAGGTGTCGCACAAATCAAGATGAGCGACAAAGATTGGGCAGAATTCCAAAAAGGTGTCGCACAAAACCGGATGAGCGACAAAGATTGGACAGAATCCTAAAAAGGTGTCACTCAAATCCGGATGAGTGACAAAGATTGGTCGAAATCCCGAAAAGGTGTCACTCAAATCAGGATGAGTGACAAAGATTTGAGCAAAATCCGAAAAGGTGTCACTCAAATCGGGATGAGCGACAAAGATTGGGCAGATTCCTAAAAAGGTGTCACTCAAATTCGGATGAGCGACAAAGATTGGTCGAAATCCCGAAAAGGTGTCGGACAAATCCGGATGAGCGACAAAGATTGGGCAGAATCCTAAAAAGGTGTCGCACAAATCAAGATGAGCGACAAAGATTCGCCCAAATCCCAAAGTGGTGTCGCTCAAACCCCGGTTGATAAGAACCTAGTTTTTAAAATGTGATGTGATCTACCAAAGAAAATACAATTTTCAACGCCAGGCCTGTTGTTAACACCTCCTTCCATTGCGAAGCACAAGAAATTTCTGTTATTATCAATAGTATTATGGTTGAACGGGAGGAATAGGGAATGTCAAGGATATCACTTGATCAGGTGCGGCATGTCGCCCACTTGGCAAGGCTTGAAATAAGCCAGGACGAGGCTGAAAAATTCGCCCAGCAGCTGGATGCCATCATCGGGTTTGCTGAAGAATTAAATGAACTGGACACGGAAGGCGTTGAGCCAACATCGCATGTTTTGCCGATGACCAACGTACTGAGGGAAGATACAGCGGGGCAGGGCTTACCACGCGAAGAAGTATTAAAAAATGCTCCTGACCATAAAGATGGCTTTTTCCGTGTGCCGTCCATTTTAGGCGAATAAGGGGGAACGAACGTGAGCTTATTTGATCAATCACTTTCAGATTTACATAAACTTTTACAAAAAAAAGAACTAACATCCCTCGATTTAGTCGAGGAATCGTATAAACGGATTGGCGAGGTCGAGGGAAAGGTAAAGGCGTTTCTTACCCTTGATGAGGAAAATGCCCGCCAAAAGGCGAAAGAACTGGACGCCCAGGGGCCAGGCACTATCCTTTCCGGGATGCCAATCGGGATTAAGGACAATATTGTCACAAAAGGACTTAAAACAACTTGTGCGAGCAGGATGCTCGAGAACTTTGACCCAATATACAATTCAACTGTCGTGGAGAAGCTTAACCAGGCGGGTGCCATTACCATTGGAAAGCTGAACATGGACGAGTTTGCGATGGGTTCCTCCAACGAGAACTCCCATTTCCAGGTGACGCGCAACCCTTGGGACCTGGAAAGGGTACCAGGCGGTTCATCGGGCGGTTCGGCTGCCGCGGTCGCAGCGGGGGAAGTTTTATTCTCTCTTGGCTCTGATACAGGCGGTTCCATCCGCCAGCCGGCATCATATTGCGGCGTCGTCGGCATGAAACCTACATACGGGCGTGTGTCGCGCTTTGGGCTTGTAGCATTCGCATCATCGTTTGACCAGATTGGGCCGATTACAAGGAATGTGAAGGACAACGCCCACCTTTTAGGCGCGATTTGCGGCCTCGACCCGATGGATTCCACGTCCGCCAACGTTGAAGTACCTGATTTCACTTCCGGTTTAACAGGTGATGTAAAAGGAATGAGGATTGGCGTTCCGAAAGAATACATGGGTGAAGGAATTGGCGAAGGGGTCAAAAACTCGATCAAGTCCGCACTCGAGGTTCTTGAAAAGCAGGGTGCTGTGATCGAAGAAGTTTCCTTGCCGCATTCGAAGTACGCCCTGGCAACATATTATCTGCTGTCTTCATCAGAGGCATCGGCGAACCTTGCCCGATTTGACGGAGTCCGGTACGGATACAGGACGGAAAATGCGGAGGACCTGATTGATTTGTATAAAAAAACACGGGCGGAGGGCTTTGGAGATGAAGTAAAGCGCCGAATCATGCTTGGCACATTCGCGCTTAGTTCCGGCTTCTATGATGCCTATTACAAAAAGGCGCAGAAGGCCAGGACATTGATCAAAAAGGATTTTGACGATGTGTTTGAAAAATACGATCTTATTCTTGGCCCGACCGCCCCGACTCCTGCTTTTAAAATCGGGGAGAATGTTGATGATCCACTCACGATGTATGCGAACGATATCCTGACAATCCCGTTCAACCTGGCAGGCGTACCCGCCCTGTCCGTGCCATGTGGATTTGAAAATGGCTTGCCGCTTGGGCTGCAAATCATTGGCCGTCCTTTCGATGAAAGTACCATCTACAGGGCAGCCTACGCGTTCGAGCAGGCAACAGACTATCATAAACAGCGGCCGGCGCTTTAGGGAGGTAATGGCAAAATGAACTTTGAAACCGTCATTGGGCTTGAAGTCCATGTTGAATTAAAAACAGAGTCAAAGATTTTTTCGGACAGCCCGAACCATTTCGGCGCTGAACCAAACTCGAATACTTCCGTCATCGACCTTGCCTATCCAGGCGTCCTGCCGGTACTGAACAAGAAGGCGGTCGAGTATGCCATCAAGGCTGCAATGGCGCTGAATTGTGAGATTGCGCCCGTAACGAAATTCGACCGGAAGAACTATTTTTACCCGGATAACCCGAAGGCTTTCCAGATATCGCAGTTTGATAAGCCAATTGGCGAAAACGGCTGGATTGATATTGAAGTGAATGGCTACAAGAAGAGAATCGGCATTACAAGGCTGCATCTTGAGGAAGATGCCGGCAAGCTAAATCATGTAAAGGGCGCGTCTCTCGTCGATTACAACCGCCAGGGAACGCCGCTCGTTGAAATCGTGTCTGAGCCGGACATCCGTACCCCTGATGAGGCGTATGCGTATCTTGAAAAACTGAAGTCGATCATCCTTTATACTGGCGTTTCCGATGTGAAAATGGAAGAAGGTTCGCTCCGCTGCGATGCGAACATCTCCATCCGCCCGGTTGGCCAGAAGGAATTCGGGACAAAGACCGAATTAAAAAACCTGAACTCATTCAATTTCGTCCGCAGGGGGCTTGAGTTTGAGGAAAAGCGCCAGCGCAAGGTTGTGAGTGCAGGGGGGACTATCCAGCAGGAAACCCGCCGCTATGATGAAGCGACTGGAGAAACGATTCTGATGCGTGTCAAAGAAGGGTCTGAAGACTACCGCTACTTCCCTGAGCCGGATTTGCTCGATGTTGTAATCGATGAAGAGTGGAAAGCCCTGATTCGCGCGGAAATTCCGGAACTGCCTGACCAGCGTATTGAGAGGTATGTATCGGAGCTAGGCTTGCCGGAGTACGATGCGAAAGTTTTAACAGCAACCAGGGAAATGGCTGATTTCTTCGAAGCATCGGTCAAAGCCGGTGTGGATGCAAAACAGGCATCGAACTGGCTCATGGGCGAGGTTTCAGCATACTTGAAGTCTGAACAGAAGGAGCTCCATGAAACTGGACTTACTCCGGAGAACCTGACGGGCATGATTAAACTGATCGAAAACGGTACGATATCCTCGAAAATCGCCAAAACCGTGTTCAAGGAACTGATTGAGCATGGCGGCGAAGCTGAGCAAATAGTGAAGGAAAAAGGGCTTGTCCAAATCTCAGACGAAGGCGCCCTTTTGAAAATTGTCAATGAAACACTCGATGCCAATCCGCAGTCCATCGAGGACTTTAAAGGCGGCAAAAGCAAGGCCACTGGCTACCTCGTTGGCCAGATTATGAAAGCGACAAAGGGCCAGGCGAACCCGCAGCTTGTAAATAAAATATTGGCCGAAGAAATCCAGAAACGTTAATCAGAAAGGTAATGAATTTACGATATGAAAAACCGTAGGCGGGGATATTCCTAACCGGTTCGGTTTTGAAGTACAAAATTCGAATTAGCGGTGCTTTTCGCAGTGCAATTCGCAGTTGAATTAGCAAACACTTTAGCAGTAAAATTAGCGCGAAAAAAAGCTCGGAGCCATTATGAACTGCCCCCTGTCAAGTAGACAGTGGAAATAATAAAAAGGATCTAAGCGGCTTTAGCCCTGTATTCTAAGGGGCTAAGGCCGCTTAGTCGTTTTTGAAATCGGTAATGATTATAGAAATGGATATATTCATTTATTGCTTTAGATAAATCCTCAAAAGTCCCATATTTATGCAAATGATACTTCTCAGATTTTAATGTTCCCCAAAAGGATTCCATAGGTCCATTATCAATACATCGTCCTACTCGTGACATACTTTGTGTCATCTTTGCCTTATCTAGTCTTCGTTTAAAGCCATGTGAGGTGTACTGGAAGCCACGATCACTGTGGATGAGTGGATATTCTCCCTTTAGGAGCTTAGTTGCCTGACGTATTTAGTAATAAACTGACCGTCTCAGCCCCACCTGTCTCCTCGCTTCTTCGCGTAGTTTATAAACACAAAGCGCCAAGGGATGACGAAGGGAAATATGACGACCAATAAGCAGGCAATGGCCGTTTCCAAGGTTGAATTGTCCATATGACCGGAAATCCACATCGGTAGCGCGACGATGATCAACCAGACCGACTTCCACACCAGTTCCCACAAAAGTACGGGTAGCATCTGCAACGGATACCGCAACCCTAGGACGGACAGTGCCCAGAAGGCAACTAGCATGCATTGGACCACCCCCTCCATCAGCTCCCATGATTCTGATCGGTTAATGAAATCGGGCCACACCGTGAAGCCGAGTCCCACAACCACAAGAAGGTAAAGACCCCTCAACAAATAAAGACGTAACAACGAGACCTCGCCAACCAATCCCATTTTATTATACCTCGTCATATAGGTAATCCCCTCTCCTCTTAATATAAGTCTTCTTCATCCAATCTGCGATACGAATACCCTCTGACTCATGCAATTCATCCACGTCAGCCATTCTAAGCAAGGAACCGTCTTTAAGCGCAATAAAACCGTCTATTAAGGTTTCAATTTCGAAAACTTCATGGCTTGTCATGATTAAGGTTTGAGAATTCAAGTCAAGATAAGAAATCATTCCTTTCACGATAGACTCACGTACCATCGGATCAAGACCGGACAATGGTTCGTCCATTAAAATGTAGGGTACTTCTCTAGCCAAAGTAAGCACGATTTGCAATCGGCCACGATTTCCTTTCGAGAGCGCCTTGATTTTCATATGAGGATCCAATTGCATAAGCTTCATGATTTCCTCAGCTTTAGCAAGGTTAAAGTCAGTAAATTGAGAAGCCTGAAAACGCATAGCTTCTCTTACAGTGAATATAGGATAAAAGGTTCCAAGATCTGAGGAATAAGAAACAACTTTGCCTGTTCTTCGATTGGCCTTCTCTCCATTTACCGTCACACTACCGCTCGAAGGAATCGATAGTCCGGAAATCAATTTCAATAACGTCGACTTCCCGCTGCCGTTCTCACCTACAACACCAATGATCTTACCTAGAGGCACCGTCAATGAGATATCCTTAAGCGCGGTCCGTTTTAAATATTTCTTCGTAACGTTCGTCAACTGAATCATGTCACTCATCCCCTTTCTCAATGTTGTTCAAATACTTTTCCAGCCCTGATAGAATCTCTGAGGGGCTGTATCCCATTTCTCGCATGACGTTAACGAATTGTTGAATTTGTTCATGCTTTAACTTCTCACGTTGTAGAACTAGGAGATCTTGTTGTTCTGAAACGAACGTGCCCTGACCTCGCTTCGTTTCCAAGATCCCTTCGCGCTCCAACTCGCTGTATGAACGCAGAATAGTGTTGGGATTCATGCTGTATTTGATCCCCATATCGCGGATCGAAGGAAGCTTCTCGCCTGCTTTCAATTCTCCGCTTATAATTTGTCGGTGTATTCGATCCGCCAATTGCAAATATATCGGCTTTGAACCATTAAATTCATTCATAATTATCCCTCAACTTTGTTGTCCACGAGCCACGCGGTTAGTATGAATAATCCAACGATAATGATGGAGTCGTATACGTATCCCCCTACGTAGGTTTGAATCGGACCCGATAATATCGTAGGAAACTTATAGGTAATGCCCCCCCATTCCGTAACGAGTTGATACAGTTTAGAGGTTTTAAGCAATGTATCTATCCCTCCAGAAAGGATAATCGTACCAGCAACCACTGCCCAACTCCAACGCCCGATTTTCAATTTGAGGTATTGGTAAAGGGCCCAAAGAATCATAATCCATACACTAAGACCAATAGAAATCCAAATAATTTGAGGAAAGATGAAGAATCCCATTCTCCACGCATCCATCCAATACGGCTCAATTAAGCTAAACTTAGGTACGATCAACAGTCCAGACAACGCATACAGTAAAGCTAATGAAATCACAGTCATCATCAAGCCGTTCGCTATTTTACTCAACAACAATTTATAAACTGGTTGGGGATTGTTCAGCCATAAAGACAAATGGTTACCCTCCGACTTCAAACCGATAAACACAATAAATGGAACGTAAATCACATGAATAGCAGCAGCAATCGCTAAGGGTATAAACGTGAGCAATGAATCGTCCGCTACCCTCCCCAAGTAAAGTGTCAACATAGCAATCAATACATCCATGACGAGTCCTATCAAAAATACATTTCTTGTTAACTTGAAATCTTTAATAAACAAAGCTGACCATTGCCGCATAGTATTCTCACCCTTTTATGAAAATTCAGATAATTATTGCATTAACCAAATAGTACACTAAGTCACTATAACACGTCAATATAAATAAAAAAATGGGCAAAGAAGGAATACCCTCTTTGCCTTCAAATATTAAAAATGAATCTAACCCCGCTAACTCAATGGCCATCTTTTCAGCTTTTCCGAGCCAAATTAGGGATTTTACCAAAAAATTCAAATTTACTTGTAATACGTTTCCCACAATGATCTTTAACAAAACTGCGCCGTTTGTTGAATAAAGACTTCTATAAAAAATGCGTTAATCCTTCCTTGATCAACGCATCCTTTTGCTCAACAAATTTATTTACTTTTATTATGCAATTCAAATGACTCTTCAAAATCATCCCATTTAACATTTATTTGTACCACTTCATCCTCAATTACTTTTGCTCCATTTCCCGAGTTTCCCATAATCTTAAATGTAACTTCTGTGGATGGTTCATCAAATTCCCTTATACCACTTCCACTTCCAGCAGATGTTTCATAAGAGTATTCAAGAGTTTTCATTGAAGAAATCTCTTTCAAAGACCCTTTGTATGTCACATAGCAATTATCATACGAATTCGCACACTGACAATAACTTAGGTCACTCTGTTAAAAGGGGTGCGAATTCGAGTGCTAAAACGCCATAAAACGTACAGAGATCCCTGATATATCAATAAAAAGATACAGTCCAATTCAGTTGCGAATGGGACTGCTAATTAGTGTGCGAATTAAGTTTTTGTACTCGAAAACCGAACCCGTTAGGATATTCCCTGCCTGCTTTTTTTCTGACGAATACTTACAATTTTCTCATTGGAAAAATCACATAAGCCCAAGCCCGAAAGCTATTCCGGAATATTCAATCAAACGTTTGATTGAATTCCGTTTGTCGGAACCGTGCGAATTTTGGGGAAAATCAAGGTGGAAAACCGATGGGTAAAAAGTTATAATAATATTGTGAACTGCCAATTAAATGGCGGTACATAAAACGATTCGGAATGCCATATTGAATTTCGGGATGTAGCTCAGCTTGGTAGAGACGAGCTGCGCATCCATGAATAAGCTGCGAGTTGTACCCGCCGAGCCGTGACTTGCGTAAGCTTCCTGAGGCGGGGACACAGGTACATAAAACGATTCGGAATGCCATATTAGATTTCGGGATGTAGCTCAGCTTGGTAGAGCACTAGCATGGGGTGCTAGGGGTCGCAGGTTCAATTCCTGTCATCCCGATCGAAAAAAAGAAAGCGTTCAACTCATTCTTTGCAATGTGTTGGGCGCTTTTTATGTGCTGTAAACCAGGGTTTAAGCTATTCTGCGAATTTGATTGCATTAAATTCAAAAATTTATTCCAAAGCCAAAGGATTAGATTTTTTGATATTCTCCATCTCTCCAACGGAATAGGTTCGGATTCCTTTTGTTTCTTTCTGGGCAACGAGAAACATAGCGGCTGCAACTGTCTTTGCATCTATCCCCATCCGGCTCCTTAATTGGCTGCCAAAAATTGAACTTAAACCGCGAACAACACCAATTGCTATTTTTTCAAAAAAGCGAAATTCATCACGATCGCCCAATAGTAGGGAAGGTTGGAAAATTGACATAGCTTCATAGGGGATTTTTTTAAGTTTCTCCTCGAGTTCTCCCTTTATCTTTGGATACCAAAAACGTGAATTCTTGTCAGCATTAAAAGAACTGACGATTAGAAAATGTGTGGCGCCTTTCTGTTTTGCCAATTCAGCCATAGCAATAGGGTATTCCACATCAATCCGATACATGGCTTCCTTTGTCTTAGCCTTCTTGATTGTCGTTCCCAATGTGCAAAATACATCGTCAACAGTAAAGTATTGTTCTACTTCTTCTAGCCGCTCAAAATTACAAATTACTTCAACGAGATTTGGATGTTTAACTTCAAGGGGCCTTCTTACTAACGCATAGATTTTTTCGTAATTTTGGTTATTGATAAGGAGCTGAAGCAATTCATTCCCCACCAGGCCAGTAGCTCCTGCTATTAGTGCTGATTTTTTCTCCATTTCATAGTCTCCTATTAAAATGTTTGTCTTAAAAGGATCTTCTTCTCCTTAAAGAATAGGCTTTAAGCTGATGAAAGTAAATATTTGCACGTCCTCTGCTTCACTAGGGTAGAAAAAAGCCGGGCGCCCACAATGGGCCCCGGCCTCCTGCTTATTCGTTTTTCAATAAGTGCATGCTTTGGTCAAATTCGGTTTCAATTTGGTCATTTTTCTTATACGTTATAAGGCTGACGATATAAATCACGACCAGGTTGAGAATGAAGCCTGGAACGATTTCATAAAGCTTTTCGCCAAAAAAGACTTTGCCAAGGTTATAGTTGGACCATACAATGACTGTGACGGCTCCGACGACCATCCCGGCGATGGCGCCCCAGTTGGTCATTTTTCTCCAGAAGAGGCTCATGAGGATAATTGGACCGAAGGAAGCGCCAAATCCAGCCCACGCATAGGCGACAAGGTCCAGGATGGTGTTGTCCTGGTCTAATGCCAATACCGCCGCGACAAGTGAGACAACCAAGACAGACATACGGCCAAGAAAGACAAGATGCTTGTCTGATGCATCTTTTTTGACGAGGATTTTGTAAAGGTCCTCAACAAGTGCGCTTGATGTAACGATTAGCTGTGAAGAAATCGTACTCATGATGGCCGCAAGAACCGCTGCCAGCATAAAGCCCGCCAAAATCGGATGGAACAGGATTTGGCCAAGAACGATAAAGACTGCTTCCGGGTTGTCGAGTTTCACATTTGTGTTTTGTTGGAAGTAGGCGATACCGACAAGCGCGGTGAAAATAGTTCCAATAAGAGAGAAAATCATCCAGCCCATACCAATCCTGCGGGCATTTTTAATTTCCTTCACATCCGTAATCGCCATGAAGCGGACGATAATATGCGGCTGGCCAAAATAACCAAGTCCCCATGCCGCAGCTGAAATGATGCCAATGAGTGTTGTTCCTTTTAGAAGATCCAGGAAGGCTGGATTTACAGCCCTGACTGTTTCAAATGTTTCAGAAGGGCCGCCTGTTGCAAAAATTCCGATAGCCGGAACGAGCAGCAAAGCAATCAGCATCATCAAGCCCTGGATAAAGTCTGTATAACTTACGGCAAGGAATCCGCCAAATAATGTGTAAGCAACGGTAACTCCGCCAACAATATACAGCCCTGTCAGATAGCTTGTCCCGAAAGAACTCTCGAAGAAAACGGCTCCGGCAACAAATCCGGAAGAAACATAGAAAGTGAAGAAAACAAGAATAACAATGCCGGAAACGATTCTTAAAAGCTTTGTTCCATCTTTGAACCTGCTTTCCAAATAACTTGGAATCGTAATCGAATTGTTCGAAACCTCTGTGTATGCGCGGAGGCGCGGCGCAACCAAAAGCCAGTTGATGTAAGCACCAGTTGTAAGGCCAATCGCGATCCATGCATCGGCTAAACCGGATAAATAGATACCCCCAGGCAACCCCATTAACAGCCATCCGCTCATATCGGCAGCACCGGCACTCAATGCCGTTACCGCAGGACCGAGAGAGCGTCCCCCAAGCATGTAATCGGTAAGGTTGCTGGTCTTACGATAGGAATACCAGCCGATAAAAAGCATCGCACCCATGTATATCCCAATCGATATGAGTTGAAGCACCCCATCCGTCATACTATTTCCCCCTTTGCAAAGTTGGTAAATATTTTTTAAAATATTGCATATTTAAAAAATATTCTCTCATCTTACTGTATAATATAATTATTTTTCAAGTCAACCCGAAAAATTTTGGTACAATAATAATTTACAAATTTCGGAAAGTAATCGCTGAATGATTGAACAAGGAATTTGTAAACAGGGGAAAGGATTAGTAAGATAAAAGAAAAAGAGTTGAAAGGGTGCGCGTTATGGATTTGAATAGCTGGTTTGAAAAAGCGATTCCGGTTGATGAGTACATAGACAATATGAAGACTCACAAGGAAGGATTGCTTGAAGTTTATAGGAAATTCGAACTGTCAGAGCCTCAAAGGGCGAGCCTAGAAGAAGTAAAGGGAAGGAAACTCCGCGTTATAGGCCTTACGGAGGATTGGTGTGGGGATGCGATGCTCAACAACCCTATCCTTTTGAAAATTGCCGAAGCTGCGGATATGGAGGTCCGCTTTTTGCTGCGGGATTCCAATCTTGAGTTGATGGACCAATATCTTACAAATGGCACATCAAGGGCAATCCCAATCTATATTTTTATCGATGCGGAAGGGGAGGAATACGCTGTTTGGGGACCACGTGCCCCAAAGGTGCAGGACTTTGTGGATCGGGGGAGGGCGGCGCTGCCAGAAAAGGACGCGCCAGATTTTGAGGAAAAACAAAAAGCCTTTTACAGGGATCTAGTTGCATCGTACCGGACAGACAAGGGCGTTTGGCAAACTGTTTCGGAAAGTATTATCCAGAAAATAGTATAATTACTATACTATAAAAGCAGCTTCGATGTAGAAGCTGCTTTTTATCATCTGAAGGGGAAAGTTCCTCCGGGTGGAATCCGGTCTTTTTTTATGTTTTTATCATTAATCTTTGGTTCGATTCCCAAAATGAGATTGCGGATATTCGAACGGTGCAGATAGACAAGAAGCAATGTAAAACATCCGAACAGAAGGCTGTACCCCGCTTCAGGGAAGATGAATGAATAGACAAACAGGGAAAGGCCCACAGAGATGGAGCCGAAAAAGACATATTTCGTTATGTAGGTTATAAGGATGAACGACACGTATGCGGCCAAAAACATCGGCAAGCTGGTTGCAAGCAGGACTCCCGCCGTTGTGGCTATCGCCTTCCCGCCCCTAAAACCGGCAAAAATGGGGAAGCAATGCCCGAGGACGGCAACCATCCCGAGATAAAGAGGATCTCCTCCAAAAGGGAAAAAGACAGGGATTGACGCGGCGAGCGCCCCTTTTCCGGCATCAACGGCAAGCACAAACATGGCGGCCTTCTTTCCCATAACCCTGAGAGTGTTTGTTGCACCGGGATTATTGCTGCCGTGCTCGCGGATGTCAACTCCATACATAAGCTTGCCCACAATGAGGGCGGTCGGGATTGATCCTATTAAATAGGCGATCAGGATTGCCAGCATACCATCATTCCTTTTATCATAGTACTAGTTTGATATGGAATATATTGTATCATATGGTTCTGAGGGGAAGAAGTAGTTTTAAAAGGAACAGCCCTATGCTGCTAATATATTCACCCAAAATGGGTTTATAACGTTTCATTATAATAGAAGGGAGAATTTTTTGCTGTTTTTGTAGAAAATTGCTTACTTGTTTCGTCTACATATATAGATGGCATCCAGGGCCAAGGATATAGGTACTAGAGCCGCAGTGTGGGACGGCGGAATGGGACCCCACAACAGGGTGAGGGACCTTTTTGCCGGTCTGAAAAGAAGGGGGATTAAAAGATGAAAAGCATAATTAGGACGAAGGTATTGATTGGAGTGGCCATGGCTTCAACACCGTTGCTAAAGTTCCTTTTTAAAAAAAGCAGGAAAGCAGCAAGCAATGTTTAAGTATCTTTCAATTATGGCTGCCTTGCTTTCCATCGTGCTATTTTATACAAAGCCGCTTCCGTATTCTGGCTGGTTTGCTGCTGCGGCAGCAGTTTTTGGTTTTGGCTACGGATTAATCAGCCTGTTGAAGGAAAAAGATAATTGGGGGAAAGCTTCGATTCGGCTGAATTTGCTGGCCATCGTCATATTGCTGTTTGGACAATGAGAGGATTCCTGCCATGGGCGGATATCCTATTTTTGTGGGTCTACCTGTATCAATCGGTGAACCTTTCCGTAACTTTTGCATTAAGCTTGCGCCAAGCTGTATGATAGGTACTGATTCCCCTTAAATTCCATTGCGGAAGAGAATGCGATACGTTATGATGGAAGATGGCGGATGGATTTAAATGGGAATAGCATTTTGAAATAGGGATGATATGTATGAAAAGAGCGCGGATTATTTATAATCCTACTTCTGGAAGGGAAATATTCAAGCGCAACTTACCCGAAGTTCTTGATAAACTTGAAAAAGCCGGATATGAAACTTCCTGCCATGCGACAACTGGCGCTGGGGACGCAACCAGGGCGGCGAGAATTGCGGTTGAACGCCGTTATGATATTGTAATTGCGGCAGGGGGAGACGGGACGATTCACGAAGTCGTCAACGGGCTTGCAAATCAGGATTATCGTCCAAAGCTGGGCGTAATCCCGATGGGGACGACAAATGATTTTGCCCGTGCGCTTCATATCCCAAGAGATATAGATGCGGCTGTCGACATCATTGTCAAAGGCAATCGTATCCCGGTCGATATCGGAAGAATCAATGATAAATATTTTATAAACATTGCTGGCGGCGGACGCATAACAGAACTGACTTATGAGGTGCCGAGCAAGCTGAAGACGATGCTCGGCCAGCTGGCTTACTACCTTAAAGGAGTGGAGATGCTCCCGTCTATCAAGGCGAGCCATGTCTGTATTGAATATGATGGAAAGCTATTTGAAGGGGAGGCAATGTTCTTCCTTGTCGGGCTGACCAATTCAATTGGCGGATTTGAAAAGCTTGCCCCGGATGCCTCCCTCAATGATGGCATGTTCACGCTGATTATTTTGAAAAAGCTGAATCTGGCCGAGTTTATAAGGGTTGCGACACTTGCAGTACGAGGCGAGCATATCCACGATGAACACGTCATTTATACAAAAGCAAACAGAATCAAGGTGCACTCTAACGATAAAGTGCAATTGAATCTTGACGGGGAATTCGGTGGGCTGCTTCCTGCGGAATTCGAAAACATGTACCGGCATTTCGAAGTATTCGCGCCAATTGAGGCCTTGCGCCCGGAGGATATTCCGGCCGATTGGATTCCAGGAAAGAAATACAGCTAGTAAGTAGTTCCGTTCCTTTTGGGGCGGAACGTTTTTGTTTTATGAAGATGAACAATACCATTCTCCCGCCAACTTGTGGTATTCTAATTTGGAATGTTGCCATTCCTGTGAAAAACGGAAATGGCGAAAAGGAAATTTAATGGTACAATGGGATTGGTTCTTATTTTCCAAAAAGGGGTGGCAAAATGGGTAAAAGGGCTTTGCTCAATATCGACTATACATATGACTTTGTTGCCGATGCAGGCGCATTGACGTGCGGGAAGCCGGGACAGGTTATTGAACAGAAAATAGTTGAATTGACCGAAGAGTTCATCAGGAACGGGGACTATACTGTGTTTGCGATTGACGTCCATGACAAGGGCGACGAGTATCATCCGGAGACGAGGCTGTTTCCTCCGCACAACATCCGCGGGACAAACGGGCGTGATTTGTTTGGGGAACTGCAGAAGGTGTATGATGCGAATAAGCATCTCGAAAATGTATACTATATCGATAAAACCAGGTACTCAGCTTTTGCCGGAACCGATTTAGAAATAAAATTGCGCGAGCGCGGGATTACCGAAGTGCATCTTGTCGGAGTGTGCACGGATATTTGCATCCTGCATACAGCCATGGATGCTTACAATAAAGGCTTTAAGATTGTTGTTCATAAGGAAGGCGTCGCATCATTTAACCAGGCCGGCCATGAATGGGCGCTCGGCCATTTTGAAGGGGCGCTTGGGGCCGAGGTTAGGTAGCCGACATAACACAAAGGGGTTAGCAGAATGAAACACATCTATAAGGATGACAGCTATGCATTGCATACCGATCTATACCAAATCAACATGGTCGAAGCATATTGGAGGGACGGCATCCATAACCGGAAAGCCGTATTCGAGCTTTATTTCCGGAAGCTGCCGTTTGGAAACGGCTATGCTGTGTTTGCCGGTCTTGAGCGGATTATCGAATATGTGAATGGCTTACGGTTTACCGAGGAAGATCTGGACTATTTGCGGCATGAAGTTGGTTATGCCGACGATTTCCTTGAATATTTAAAAGGATTGCGTTTTACCGGGACAATCAGGGGGATGAAGGAAGGTGAGCTCGTTTTTGGAAACGAGCCGATTCTTCGTGTCGATACGACCCTCGCCGAGGCGCAGCTTCTTGAAACTGCTCTGCTTAACATTGTGAATTACCAAACACTCATCGCCACAAAGGCTTCTCGAATCATGCATGTCATTGGCAAAAATGAAGGAGCCATGGAATTCGGTACAAGGCGCGCCCATGAATTCGATGCGGCAATCTGGGGGACTCGCGCGGCGTACCTGGCAGGGTTCGATGCGACGAGCAATGTCCGCGCCGGCAAAAAGTTCAATATCCCTGTGGCTGGAACGCATGCGCACGCTATGGTCCAGGCTTACCGCGATGATTACACAGCGTTTGTGAAATACGCGGAGACGCATAAGGACTGCACATTCCTTGTCGACACGTACGATACGCTTCGTTCGGGAGTACCCGCTGCCATAAGGGTGGCAAAGGAAATGGGCGACAAAATCAACTTCGTCGGCATCCGCCTCGACAGCGGCGACCTTGCCTACCTGTCAAAAGAGGCCCGGAAAATGCTCGACGACGCGGGTTACAAGGATGCGAAGATTGTGGCATCCAGCGATTTGGACGAGTATACCATCCTTCATTTAAAGGCCCAGGGTGCGAAAATCGACAGCTGGGGCGTCGGTACAAAGCTGATAACAGCCTTTGAACAGGCGGCGCTTGGGGCTGTGTATAAAATTGTCTCAATTGAAGATGAAAACGGCAAAATGATGGATACCATCAAAATTTCCTCCAATCCGGAAAAGGTGACAACGCCGGGATTGAAGAGGGTTTATCGAATCATTAATAACCGGACAGGCTACTCCGAAGGGGATTACATCACGCTTGAGACGGAAAATCCCCAGGAAGAAAAGCGGATCAAGATGTTCCATCCAACACATACGTACATCAGCAAGTATGTGTCCAACTTCACAGCGAGGGAGCTTCACGAGGATATCTTCGTTGGCGGCGACCTTGTCTACGAAGTACCATGCATGGAGGAATCCCGAGAGTTTCTGGAGAAAAATCTCTCCGAAATCTGGGATGAATACAAGCGTACCGCCAATCCGGAAGAATATCCGGTTGATTTAAGTCAGAAGTGCTGGAATAACAAAATGCGCAACATTGAAGAAGTGAAGGAAAAAGTTGCCGCAATGTTCGAAAAAGAATAAAGGGGTCGTGGGCCAGAATTGGGCAACGATCTTTAAAGGCGTCCGGCTTTGCTGGGCGCTTTTTTGAGTGGATATGACCATGCGTCCGGGATACAGGTTTCGGGGAGTTTGTGCCCCTCGAGTCAGAAGATTCCCTGACTACTGACAGCTTTTCATGATTTGGTACTCATCGAGTCAGAAGTTGTCCATTTGATTTTATAAAAACCTCATAAACCAATCTTCCCCCATCTAAAAATTAAACGGTTCGCAAAAATATGGCTTTTCCATTAAAATGGAGTCAAATTAATCCAGAGTCAGCGAGTAAATTAGCTAGTACCTGGATAACAGGGGATTATAGGATGGCTGTTACTTCGCGTAATAGATGACTCTCTTTTTCTGCTATCCTTAAAGCTCTGAAAGCCTAATAAAATCAATCAGATGGGGGATTTCCAATGGCAAAAATAAGCCCGAAACAGATAAACATAAACGAAGGCGCGCAGCTTCTCATTAGGGAGGCAGCCGCGGTAGATGCAGAAGCGGTCCTGAAATACACACAAGAAATCCTCGCTGATACCCCATATTTAATGACTACAGCCGAAGAATTTACCCAAACCGTAAGCCAGCAGAAGGAGTGGCTCGCCCGGATGGCGGAAGACCCGAATAAGCTCGTAATCGTAGCGGAATTGAATGGAATGATTATCGGATTTCTTGATTTCCATAACGGAAACAGGGTCCGGAATATGCACCAAGGCGCATTCGGGATGAGCGTGAAACGTGATTACCGGAATAAGGGAGTCGGTAAAGCACTGCTCAATGCCTTGCTTGAATGGGCCACGCGTAACCCCTCAATTGAAAAGGTCACCCTTGAGGTTTTTGCGGATAATGCGAATGCCATCGCCTTATATAAAAAAATGGGCTTTGAGATGGAAGGGATCAAGAGAAAATCGGCCAAGACGGACGCAGGTTACCATAATCTATTCCTGATGGCGAAGTTCGTATAGGCCTAAAACAAAAAACTTCAGACAAGTACCGTCTGAAGCCAAAAATCATTCCGGGTTTTTTAGGTCATACTGCAGGTGTTCCGACAAATGTGGGTTCTGTCCCTGGATAAAAACATTAGCAAGGTAATAATCCTCGGGAATTTCAAACCTGGTAGCCGTTGTAAAGTGAAGGCCCACGATATCCCTAAGCAATCCTGGCTTTTCCCATGGAACAGAATAGTATAAGTATGGGGTAGAGTTCATTTGGAAAAAAGGATCCGCATTGTTTTCGACTGACCTGGATGAAGGATGGATCTCTTTAACTTCGCGCTTAATTTTTTCGGGATCAATGGTGGAGGCGGTCCACCATACTTGCTTTGCGTATTTCTCAAACACTGGAATTTCCGGTGCCAACTGAATTTCAATCCCCATTGGTTTGATTGGCCCTGAGACATAATCGAAGTGATGCTCGGTAATTATAGTGAAATTCCTGTCTCCTTCATGCACAAGCTTCAGGCTAACCTTTTCAAGACTTGAGAACTTTGGCAAAAAAGAAGTTGAATATGACTTTAGTAAAGATTCATATTCTTTTTTTGTAAGGACGTCCCCTCCGTATGAATCATCCATCTCTCTATAAATGTCTTTTTCAGAGACAATCTCTCCATCAATCCCCAGGAATGCAGTTCGTTCCGTATTTGTCATATGGCTAATGGCGATTTTGGAAAAACCCAGCCGTTCCAAATGCTGCAAGTCATTTTCTGAAATCGATGAATTCGGGTTTTCAAATTGTTTACTATCGGTGATAACCACAGCTTGGGATATGTAATCGAGATAGGCAACTCCTGTATAAATGAACAAAAGAATTGTCAGGGCACTTGCAATACGAAGAAAAGATAGTTTATTTTTCAGTTCTGCCCCTCCTTTACACCTTTTAATAGTATACTATTACAATATTATACATGTGGAACGGATAGCGCGATAGGGGGAATAAGCGTGGGCTACGGGACAATGGCGGTTGGTTTCTTCTTTATATTCTTTAATTTCAATTTAGGGCCGGTGAATCTTTTCCCGGATATAATTGGTCATATTCTTCTTTGTATAGGCGGGGACCGGCTTGCAGGGCGTATGGATAATAAACGATTTCAAGTACTGGGAAAGACAGCACTGTTGCTTATTGCGATGTCGGTGCTTGAGCTTTTTGTAAAAAACTCATCCATCCTAAATGGGGCTATAAATGCAACAGATACGATTGAAGGAAGACTGTTTATTGGGATAACTTCGTTGCTCACAGTGGGACTGTCTGTATTCTTTTTCTACAATCTTTCAATGGGAATTAGCGAGGAAGCCTTGGAAAAAGGGAACTCTGATTTAGCGGAGAGGGCTGCAAACACGAATAAGCTTTTTATCATTTTCCAGGCAGCAGGAGCTTTCGTTTTATTAGGAGGATTAATCTTTGCGGGCGAGGTTGTCCAGTTACAGTTTGGTGGGATAGGCATCCTCCTTATGGTAGGCTTGATTGCGATTATTCTTTATTTATTCATTCGGGTTAGAAAAATGCTGAAGCTAGCCTCGGATACATTCGAAGGAGATAAACAGGAAAGCTGGTGAAAACCGGCTTTTTTCGCATTCCCTTTCCGATTATGATAAAATCCTTGTATTAAAAAGTGCGAGGTCGAAACAATGACAAAATCAATTCCAATCCGGAAAAATGACTATATAGATGTACGATTTGAAGACTTGACCCATGACGGTGCCGGGGTCGCCAAGGTAGACGGATTTCCAATATTCGTCTCAGACGCCCTGCCGGAAGAATCGGGAAAAATAAAAATTATTAAAACACAAAAAAGCTATGCAATCGGGAAACTGATTGAAATCACCGAAAAAAGCCCTTACCGGGTGGACATCCCGGCTCGGGACAAGCATAAATATGGTGGCTGCCAGCTGCAGCATATGTCTTACGAAGGCCAGTTGAAATATAAGGAAAACCAGGTAAGGCAGGTGCTCACGCGGATCGGCAAACTTGAAGATGTGGTTGTCCATCCGGTGCTAGGCATGGAAGAGCCATGGCATTACAGGAACAAGGCCCAGGTCCCGGTCGGCGAAAAGGACGGTAAGCTGATCGCGGGCTTTTTTAAACCTAGAAGCCACGAAATTGTCGACACGGATGAGAGTCTGATTCAAATCCCCGAGGTCAATGAAGCGATCAATGTGGTAAAGGACATCTGCAGCAGACTGGGTATCGAAGCCTATAACGAGCAGACCCATAAAGGCGTCCTCCGCCATATAATGGCCCGCTATGGCAAACAAACCGGCGAACTGATGGTCGTCCTGATAACAAGAACCTTGGAAATTCCTCATAAAAACAAGATCATTGAAGAGATTACCGCCAGGCTTCCGAAGGTGAAATCGATTGTTCACAACGTCAATTCGATGCGGACGAATGTCATCATGGGACCGCAAACAACGGTTATTTGGGGAAATGAATTTATTTATGACTATATTGGCGACGTTAAATTCGCGATTTCGGCCCTGTCCTTTTACCAGGTCAATCCCGACCAGACAAAAGTACTGTATGAAAAAGCGTTGGAATATGCGGGGCTGAGCGGAGGCGAAACGGTTATTGACGCCTACTGCGGAATTGGGACCATCTCGCTGTTCCTCGCGCAAAAGGCAGGTCGTGTTTTCGGAGTGGAGGTTGTTCCTCAGGCAATCGAAGACGCCAAACGGAATGCCGAGCTGAACGGAATTACGAATGCAGAATTCGAGGCGGGGGAAGCGGAAGTAGTAATCCCGATGTGGTATAAGGAAGGCAACAGGGCGGACGTCCTTGTCGTAGACCCGCCGCGCAAAGGCTGCGATGAAGCGCTCCTTCAAACAATCATTGCAATGAAGCCGGCAAAAGTGGTCTACGTATCCTGCAACCCGGGAACACTCGCCCGTGACCTCCGAATCCTTGAGGACGGGGGATACAAGACGGTTGAAGTCCAGCCTGTAGACATGTTTCCGCAGACAACGCATGTGGAGTGCTGTGTGTTGCTCGAAAAAAAATAGAAGATATGTAGGAGTTCGAGAATCTGTAGTAGATTCTCGGACTTCCGTCTTCTTTGATTTCAATACGTTCAATTATCTTGTGCAGGATTTCTTCATCAAGTATTGGACT
This sequence comes from Neobacillus oceani, assembly GCF_046237595.1. Classification (NCBI taxonomy): domain Bacteria; kingdom Bacillati; phylum Bacillota; class Bacilli; order Caryophanales; family Bacillaceae; genus Neobacillus; species Neobacillus oceani. The sequence continues at coordinate 340,541 of NZ_CP143543.1, forward strand.
TTTCGTGAAGTCTTCCAATTGTCTTTTAAGTTCTTGAAAGTTCAATGCGTCTTAATGGAGAAGATGGGATTAAAGACCCTTCTTCTCTTTTTGTTATGACTTCTTTCATTATAATATTGAATTCCTATATCAACCAAATTTTCATTTGGTAAAATAGGAGAAGAGGTTTTGACTAAATTCAACAAGAAGTACTTATATTTGGAGGATTACATATGACAACTACTGTATCACAACAACAGATTAATGCTGTACTATGGCAGGCGTGCGATTCATTTAGGGGAAAGGTTGATTCGAGTACATACAAGGACTACATTTTGACAATGTTGTTCATCAAGTATTTAAGTGATTCATACAAGGAAAAATTGGAAGAATATGCGGAGCGGTACAACGGTGATCAACAGCGTATCCAGCGGGCTTTATCACGGGAAAGGTTCGTATTGGATGAACAGTCAACGTTTGACTTTCTATACAGCAAGAGAACCAACCCTGAAATTGGGGAAATCATTAACAAAGCTTTGGAACATTTAGAAAATGAAAACACAGGAAAACTTCGAGGAGTATTCCGTAACATAGACTTTAACAGCGAAGCTATTTTAGGAAGAGCAAAAGAGCGAAACGCTATGCTTAGGACCATGTTAGAAGACTTCAACAAATTATCACTTAGACCATCTAAAATTGGAAAAGAAGATATAGTCGGCAATGCTTACCAATATATGATTGGTCAATTTGCGTCTGATGCAGGCAAGAAGGGAGGAGAATTTTACACTCCAGCAGAGGTTTCAGAATTATTGGCACGATTAGTGGAACCGAAAGAAAATGACCGAATATATGATCCAACTTTTGGATCTGGTTCGTTGTCATTAAAAGTTGTAGATCAAGTACCTTCCCGCAAAGTTGCTGTATATGGTCAAGAGCGAAACGGTGCAACACATTCTTTAGCCCTAATGAATATGTATCTTCATGGTATTGATGACGCAAAGATAGGCTGGGGGGATACATTGGCAAATCCACTTCATTTAGAGGACGGTAAATTGATGAAATTCCAGGTCATCGTTGCCAATCCGCCGTTCTCATTGGATAAATGGGCAATGGGCTTTGCGGGGGAAGGTTCCAACGATAGCAAGTTTAAAATGGAGGCAAGTCTTGATCCCTATAAGCGTTTTGAGTGGGGTGTTCCACCAAGTTCGAAAGGAGACTATGCATTTGTCCAACATATGCTTTATTCACTCGCAGAAGATGGTCGCATGGCTACGATATTACCGCACGGAGTCTTGTTTAGAGGAGCAAGTGAGGGGAAAATCCGCCAACAAATAATTGAAATGAACCTTTTGGACGCTGTCATAGGATTACCCGAAAATCTATTCTTTGGAACAAATATTCCTGCCTGTATCATGGTATTTAAGAAAAATCGAAACCGAAAAGAAGTTTTATTTATCGATGCTTCGGGTGATGGTAACTTTGAAAAGGATAAAAACCAAAATAGATTACGTGAGAGTGACATTCAAAAAATTGTAGCTACGTTTAAAAGTTTTAATACAATAGAAAAATACTCTTATGTTGCAACAATCGAAGAAATAAAAGGTAATGGCTATAACTTGAATATCCCCAGATATGTTGAAACTTTTGAAGAAGAAGAACAGGTCAATATGGAGTTGGCAAAAGAAAACATTATTCGTATAAAGCGGGATCTTCAAGAAGTAGAGGCCCAACTGGAACAATATTTAAAAGAGCTTGGATTGTAGGTGTAATTGAATGGTAACTGTAAAGCAAGAAAACAGAGAAGTACCAACAGGCTTTAAAATGAGTAAATATGGTGTTATTCCGAATGACTGGAAGGTTGTAAAGGTACAAGATGTTTTTAAAAAAATTAAAAAGCCCGTCGATGTAATAAGAGAAGATAGATACAAACAAATAGGAATACGATCACATGGAAAAGGGATTTTTTATAAGGAAGAGGTAACTGGGGAGGAATTAGGGAATAAGTCCGTTTTTTGGATTGAACCAAACTGCTTTATTGTTAATATTGTCTTTGCATGGGAGCTCGCAGTAGCTAAGACAACTGATAATGAATTGGGGTATATTGCTTCACATAGATTTCCAATGTACAAACCAATTGAAAATAGGGTCGATTTAGATTTTATAACATATCTATTTAAGTCTCCGAGAGGGAAAAATTTATTAAATTTGGCATCCCCTGGAGGTGCAGGTCGTAATAAGACGTTAGGGCAAAAAGAATTTGGGGAACTTGATATTCTAATACCCGAAAGTGTAAAGGAACAAAAAAAAATTGCAGATATTCTTTTAACTTGGGATGAAGCAATAAAGTTGAAAAAAGACTTGATTGAACAGAAAAGAGAACAGAAAAAGGGTTTAATGCAGAGGTTGATGACAGGTGAAGTAAGGATGCCTGGGTTTGAAGAAACATGGAAGGAAGTTACTTTGGGGGACATAGCAACTATTATTATGGGGCAATCTCCATCCTCTGATAGTTACAATGAATCCCAAGAAGGTCTCCCGCTAATTCAAGGCAATGCTGATTGTAGTAACCGAAAAACGTCTCCAAGGATGTGGACTTCACAACCAACAAAAAAATGTGAAGTTGGAGATATTATTATGTCAGTCAGAGCTCCAGTTGGTCATATATCACGTTCCGTACATAATGCATGTATTGGTAGGGGGGTTTGTGCAATACGAGGGGAAATAAATCAAGACTTTTTATACTATTATTTAATCTTTAAAGAAGATTGGTGGGTTAGAATATCACAAGGTAGTACATTTGATTCGGTGAATAGTAAAGATATAAATGAATTGGAGATGAAAATACCTTCAGATAAGGAACAAAGGGCAATTGCTAACGTATTAAAAGTGTTTGATAAAGAAATTTATCTTCTTGAAAAAGAATTAGCTGAATTGAATCAGCAAAAGAAAGGTCTTATGCAACTGCTTTTAACAGGAAAAGTCCGAGTGAAGGTATAATTCTTAACTCATGTTACTTTTGTTTGGGAGGTGTGAGAATGACAAAAGAGATCAGTTATGACGAGCGGTTTATTAGTCAAATTCCTGCTATTAAAGTTTTGCGAAAGTTAGGTTATCAATACATTTCCTCGGAAGATGCGGAGCGAATGCGGGGGAATCTCAATAAGGTTTTATTGCAAACAGTATTGAAGGAAAAACTAAACGAGTTAAATTCCTACGAGTATAAAGGACAAACGTATAAGTTTAGTGCTTCCAACATCCAACAAGCAATTCTTGATTTGGATGAACCATTGACTAACGGATTAGTGAAAGCAAATGAAGCCATATATGAAACACTTATGAAGGGCAGAACATATACGGAGTTTTTACCTGACGGCTCAAAAAAGTCTTTCACGGTTCAATTCATTGATTGGGATTGCTTTGATAACAATGTATTTAATGTTGTTGAGGAATTTGATGTGGAGCGGATGGGTGGTAGAGGAACAATCCGTCCCGACATAGTTCTTTTTGTGAACGGTATTCCTTTTGGAGTGATTGAGTGCAAAAAGGCATCGATTTCAATGGAACAGGGCATTAGCCAAATGATTCGTAACCAGGGGAAGGATTATGCCCCACAATTGTTTAAATTCGTTCAGACCGTAATGTCTACGAACAAAAATGAAACAAGGTATGCTACTTGCAATACACCCAAGAAGTTCTGGTCGGTATGGAAAGAAGGACAGCAGGAATGGTTAGGGTATTGGTTGGATAAAACGGTTGAAGGCAGGCTACCAACTGTTCAAGATCAGAATATTATTTCCCTTTTTCATCCTAAACGGTTGTTAGAAATTACTCAATACTTTGTTTTATTCGATAAAGACGTGAAAAAGGTTGCACGGTATCAGCAGTATTTTGCCATAAAGCAAATCATCAATACCATTGGAGAACGTGATGAAAATGGCAATCGGCAAAGCGGTGTCATATGGCACACACAGGGGTCGGGAAAATCGCTCACAATGGTTATGTTGGCGAAGTATATACTTTCGGAGTTGTTTGAACATAGCCCGAAGGTAGTTGTAGTCACCGATCGCAAGGAGCTGGATAAACAGATTCACAAAACATTCCGCCATACACGTATAAAAGCGAGCCGTGCGAGGTCTGGGAGCCATTTAGTTGACCTAATCAATGATAATAACGCTGATGTTGTAACTACACTGGTTCATAAGTTTGATATTGCCTCTACCATTCAAAAACCTATTGAATCCAGGGATATTTTTGTATTAGTAGATGAATCACACCGAACTCAGTATGGAGAACTTCACATTAAAATGAAAAGGGTATTTCCAAATGCCTGTTATCTCGGCTTTACAGGAACCCCACTGATGAAAAAAGAAAAGAACACCATGATTAAATTCGGAAAGCTAATCCATACATATACAATTGCCGATGGGGTTCGAGACAAGGCAATCGTCCCGCTTTTATATGAAGGAAAGATGGTTGACCAGACAGTGAACCAGAAAGCCATTGATAATCGGTTAGAGATGATTACACGGAACCTGAATGATAAGCAAAAAGAAGAAGTTATAGGAAAATGGAGCCAGTTTGAGAGAATAGCTTCATCTAATCAAAGAATTAGCATGGTTGCTTTTGATATAAACGAACACTTCCTGAACAACTATAAAACGCAAGGAAGCCAATTTAAAGCGATGCTTGCAACCAATAGTAAGATTGAAGCTATTCGCTATTTAGAGGCGTTTGAGGAGCTTGGAGATTTAAACTGTGACGTTGTCATCTCCCCGCCTGACCACCGTGAAGGTCATGAGGTGGTGGATGTCGAATCAAAAGATAAGGTACATCGTTTTTGGAAACAAATGATTGATCGCTATGGGAATGAGGATGATTACGAGGATTCAATTAAGGAAGAATTCATTCACGGGGATGACATTGACTTGCTGATAGTTGTTGATAAGCTCCTTACAGGTTTTGACGCTCCACGAGCCTCGATTCTTTATATCGACAAACCAATGAGGGAACATACCCTATTGCAGGCAATCGCACGGGTAAACCGTTTGTACGAGGGGAAGGACTATGGTTTTATCATAGATTATCGAGGTCTGCTGGGTAAGCTCGATCAAGCATTGCAGGTGTATTCAGGCGGTGGATTGGAAAACTTTGATCCGAAGGATTTAGAAGGTACGGTTTATGATGTAATTAGTGTGATTGGTTCGCTGAGACAATACCATTCTGACTTGTTGCAGATTTTCGCACCGATAAAAAATAAATTCGATGCAGAAGAATACGAGGTTTGGCTGGAAGAAGAAGACCGTAGGGAGAGTTTCTATGGGGTTTTAAGCAACTTCGGCAGAAACCTTGGGATTGCCCTTGAATCCGAAAAAATATACAATGCCTTGCCCGTAGAGGAACTTCAGAGGTACAAAAAGGATATGAAGTTTTTCCAGGAATTACGAAAAAGTGTGAAGCTCCGTTATTCGGATACGATTGACCATAGAGAGTATGAAGCAAAAATGCAGAAGCTAATGGATAACTACATTTCTGCAGAAGAGGTCATCCGTATAACCAATCCTGTCGACATTTTGAATGAAAAAGCATTCGAGGAAGAATTGGAGAGGTTAGATACAAAAAGGGCGAAGGCAGACGCCATACGGACACGGCTAACCAAAAGCATTAACACAAAATGGGATGAAAATCCCGCCCATTATAAGCGTTTTTCGGAACGTATTAGAGAAGCCATTCAAGCCTACAAAGAAAAGCGTATATCCGAGGCAGAGTATCTTAATAAGATGAAGGATATTATGAATGACTACCGCAAAGGTGAGACATCAAATGACTATCCCGTGGTTATCAGGGACAATCATAATGCCCAAGCCCTTTACGGTGTAAACAAGGACATTCTTCAACCGATGGAAGTTGGAGAGGAAGATATAGCGGGATTAGCTGTGAAAATGGATCAGGTCATTCAGAGACATAGTAAAGTGGATTGGCAGGATAACATTGAGGTTCATAATCGCATAGCCCAAGAATTAGACGATTTGATATACGACTTTATGGAAGAATACCATGTAAAGCTGAATTATGATCAAATAGACCTGATTATCGAACAAATTAAAACTGTTGCCCTCCGTCGATATTGAAAAAGGTAGTGAACAACATGGAAAAACATCAAATCCAGTATGGCAACAATTTAATAGAATTCAATCTGGAAAGAAAGAATGTAAAAAATGTGAACCTCAATATAAAGCCTGACATGTCAGTCGTTGTGTCGGCGAATGAAAAGGTTCCGTTAAGTTTTATTTGTGACTTCGTGAAAGGGAAAGGGGCATGGATCTCAAAACATGTTAAGAATTTTGAAGCCGTGCAACCTTATGGACAAAGTGAACGAGAATATGTGAGTGGTGAGTCTTTTAAATACCTCGGAAAGCAGTATCGTTTACGTGTCTTTGAAACCGAAAATGAGGAGATAGTAAAGTATTATCGAGGGTTTATCCATCTGTACGTAAAGGATAAAAATAACCTTAGCCGTAAAGCAAAACTGATGGATGACTGGTATCGGGAGAAGGCTCGGAAGGCTTTTCAGAAATCCCTGGATAAGTTGTACCCATCAATGCAAAAACACAAGATAGAAAAGCCCTCTATTGATATAAGGGTTATGAAGGCACGTTGGGGGTCTGCATTAGTAGATTCCAATACAATTCTCCTCAATGTTGATTTGATAAAGGCACCGAAATACTGCATTGACTATGTAGTATTGCACGAAATGATTCATTTCAGGCACAATGACCACAGTGGAGAATTTTATGATATGCTGTTCTCGCTCATGCCAGATTGGGAGAAAAGAAAGGTCATTTTGGACGAGGAAGTTGTGAAAGACTTATGACGAATATAAAGGGCAACTCCGCTAAATTTCAGGAGTTGCCCTTTATTAACTTTATTCGTCGGTAAGATGATATTGGTCAACAAAATTGAGTAGGCACTGTGCAACGATATGCTGGATTTGTAGGTGTGGAATTTTCTGCTCGCCTGTTTGGGTGAATTGTTCATAGAGGCTATCGGGGAGGCGGAAGTTCCTTGTTTTTGAATTGGAATGGAAAATACGTTTGTCCGATTTAAAGTCATCGTTATCCTTTCTTTGTTCAATTAACTCAAAAGGCAACTAACCGTTAAGGGAAGTTGCCTCTTCTCATGTATCTAGCAATGCGCTTCAAAGCTGTATTTGATGTGAATGTTTCCCTCTGACTGGCAGGTTACTTTCTCCACCAATGAATTCAGGATTTGAGGTGTCAAATCCTTAAGGTTAAGCAGGTCACTAAGCTTTTCTTTAAGGGCGGCTATATGATTTTATTTTCGCACTCTGTCAGGTCTTCATTTAGTTGGGCTTGTTTAATCAGAATTGATTCAACTTTCGCATCTAGTGCCTGCTTTAATTCCACTAAATCTTCCTACCTTAAGGTGCCTTCAGTTACAGCTTCACATAATCAAGCTTATGTTTCCGGCCTATCTCAATCCTAACAACCTATTTGCCATTTTTATCCCTTACATAAAGCTGCCTTTAATACGGATCAATATTAAATACCACTTTTGGTCCAACTTCTTCAATAAATCCGTCTAGCCATAATGTTAGTCTAATTTCCAATTTATCTTGAATGCTTTGAATAAGCAATTATTAAACTCCTGTAGCTGCCCTTCGTCCAGTATTGGTTTCTCCATTTTCATATCATCCATTTCAACATGTTTTAACATAGCCTTGTGTTCGGGCATGAAAAAAACCCTGTCACTTAATAAAGCCTCTATCCTTCATAAAATTACCTCCGAGCTTAGTTAGTTATTTAGTCATTAAAACGAACGTGTGTTCCATCTATCGTCGGGTTTTCCTAAATGAAAATCACTAAAATCAAAATTGCTTTTTAATTACTTAAAAATTACTTAAAAATTGCTCTCAAATAACTTGTGTAATTTATGTGTATATTTTATAATTAAAGAGTAATTTATACTATGTGGAAGGATGATAAGTATTTGATTAGTTTTGAGCGTTATCGAATATGGCAGGATTGGTTAAAAGAAATTCCGGCTCTAAAAGACACGGGGAACGGGATCATCGCCAGATGCTTCATCTTAACAAAGGGCAATCTTGGGGAAGTGGAATTCGTGACAGGTGCATCAAAGCAGGAGATTTTTCGGGTTTATGAGTGGCTAAGTGAAAAGAACTTGCTTAGTGGTCTAACTTTGACTAAGGAAGAAGAGGAAGTCGAGGATGAGGGGGAATTGGGGCATATGGCAGCTGTAGTACAGGGAAAGAAGAAAGAACGTACATTTACTCGGGAAGAAATGGTGGACTTTGCGAAGAAAAAATTAAGCCTAGACAACAAAAATATTCGTTTTATTAGTCTGAAGCATAATGTATTAACTTGTGAGCATGGCGGCCGGAAATTTAAAGTATACATTAGTTCATCGAGGGATTATGAATCATTCAGGAAAAGCCACGAATATGATCCCTATCGTGTATCTGCATGGAGCAAAGGAACCAAAGATTTGTTTTCGACCTATGACTACTACGCCTTTTTGGTGAAAGCAGATAAGAACACACGGTATGTTACAGAATTTGAAGACGGAATTGAGGGAATGCTTATTAGCCAAGAGGAATTGATTCACTGGATGTCTAAAAAAGTGACCGTTCCTTCTGGTATGATAAATTTCTATATACATTACCAGCAATCTAAAGGTGGAGGGAGAAATTCAATTACGGTTAAAGATGACCGGGAAGATCCCGCTCTGCCCTTAAATTATTTGGTTCAAAATGGCTGGTCAATCAGATAAAAAAGATCCGATATTAATATATCGGACCAAATAAAAAACTTTGCTGCCTTAATTATATAGAATGAAAAACAGAATAACCATCCCCGGGTAGTTATTTTTATATACCACAGGGACGGTTCTTTTGGTACTGTCCTTGTGGTGTTTGACCTGTTAGCTTAGAGGTAATCTTTTGTTTTATACAAGGGCATCTTCTATTCCGGCCAGGCTTGCTTAATGAAAATTTCTTGCCATAACAAGAGTCTAAAAAAAGTAAAAGGGGAATTGGACGCATCCAATTCCCCAAGGTGTAGTCCGAAGACATTCACCGCTATTCACTACTTATAATATACCCTTTATCACGATAAGATTCAAACATTTTATATAAAATTTTTCAACAAATTTAGTTTGGTTACTGTATTAGTATACAATATTCGACTATAAACGGTAAAAGGTATTTCCGCTCTAAAGTCATTGATGATATTTTCAAACTTTCTTACCAGTTGGTGTAGTTCTGTTTTTGTTACACCTAAGTTCTTAAGTAAGTATACCGTAAGAATTAAGTAATCCACAATAGTCTCAAAGGTTATGTTAGGTATAGATGTTTCATTATTAATTAACCTGCACAAGGTACCATTTATTCTACTCCTTTTGAAGCGAGTGTCAAAAATAGCCTCATTATGTGCGAGTGCATTTCTTAAATCTTTCAAAAGAAACGTGATGATTTCGGTCATTCTTCCGTCGGTATCAAAAGCAATATTTATTTTCAAAAGATTTGAAATATCTCTTTTCATATTTATATTCGAACAAGCAATAAAGTTGCCGAATTCACCTAATGATATTACTTCAAAGATGGCCCAAATAGGTACATATTCGTCTTTATGATAAAAATGTTGTACAATGGGCTTCCCGAGTAAATAGTCACGTGATAGGACACTATAAAACTGATTTCGCAATTTTAAGCGATTTTGAAGGGCCTTTTTATAATCATCCGAGCCAATATGGTGAGTTTTGTAATACGTTAGGTGGTTTTCATAAACTTGATCAAAGGAATCTGTTCTGGCATGCTTAACAATAACTTCAAGCATATAGTTTTTTAACGCAGTCTCAATAAACATCATTTGTGGATAAAATAACGTTTTCAATTCCATATCAAATTTGTTTAGTGCCATTATTTCGTTAAAATCTGTAAAAATAATGCGTCTATTAGGTTGTTTTATAAATCTATACCCCTTGAAGCCGTGGTAATAGCCGATATTTCGCAATTTTTGTTTCTGGTGACTCCCGTTTATTTGGATACCATGTGTATCTCTTAAATACTTCATTAATCCGTCAGTTTTCTTAACCATTTCCCCACTCCTGATAATTGTCGATATAAGGGAAATTATATCATATTATGTGAAAAATATGACAGTTATGTAAATAAGAACAAAGTTAAAAAGGGGAAATATATAGGCCGCTTTTTCTTTGTCCTCCTCTTGTTTGAACCTATTTGGTTTTATTTTTTTCTGTTTTAAAAAAATGAATGGCGGCATGATGTAATTTAGGTGGACACGGCTACATAAATCCATTTTGCTTTTTCTACAATCAGCAGTCCAGACATATCGAGTGCGTTTCATGGTTAAGTTTTAAAGGTGAATAAACTGATTTGTGCATGACAACAGTGTATAAAAGGATTACTACACTAGCCGTCATGCACCTTTTGTGTTTGTGGAACATTTATGAAACAAGAAAATCCGGGTAGTTACAGGCATTCTAATTAAGCGCACCCTTTCGTAACCCCGTGTCCGATATGGTACGATAGTAAAAAACAGTAAACAGGTGTGAGGAACTATGCCACAGCAAACAAAATGGAACGATGAACTGGACCAAAAAGGTTATATCGATGACGAGGTAGAAATTCTCGCTTATATAATGGAGCATGATCAAACACTTAGCGCAAAGGAAATTGGCCGGCTGCTCGTGATAGCTGCGAAGTCCCGCTTCCAAAAAGACAAAAGGGACCGGCTTGGAATGGTCTGGATGAAGAGGGCCGCCGAGCTTGACCCAGCTAACCTAGAAGCACAGGAATTTTTGAACAAATCTACCTGGCGGGCGGCAGCGCCATTTTTAGACTCATTGGATTTTCCACTTATCAGGGAGACGGATAATCGGACGACAAAGAAGAAAATCGCTGAGGAATATATAATGATCTGCCGTAAATTCCTTGAACAGGCTGATGATCAGCTGGATCAACTGGACAACTGGCATCATGGCGTAGTGGACCCAATACAGGCAAAGCTTTATAACTTGATGCTGGATGCAATCAAATCAACTAGCCAACTTTTAAAAGCTGCCGAGGAATACGACCAATCAATTACAGGGGTTTTTCACACAGCGGCATATATGGAAGAACTGTCCGCTAGACTTGAACAGGTAGAGGCAATAAAAAAAGAATGGGCCAGCCTATTCGCTGAAACGTCAGAGCAAGAAAATGAAGCTAACGTAAATGCGATTGATGAATTAAATCAGATGATTGGTCTTGAAACAGTCAAGGCTCGTGTTAAGGATTATTATCAGTACCTTAAGTTTCAAAAAAAGCGTAAGGACATGGGCTTCCAGATGAAAGATGAGCTTAGCCTGAATTTTGTCTTTACCGGGAACCCGGGTACGGGAAAAACAACCCTGTCCAGGCTTTTGGCAAGAATTTTTCATGAGCTTGGCATTTTGCCAAGGGAAGAGGTCATAGAAACAAATAGATCTCAGCTGGTGGGATCATATGTTGGCCAAACGGAGGAAAATGTCCGTAACATTGTCAGCAAGGCTGTTGGAGGAGTCTTGTTTATTGATGAAGCCTATAGCCTTAAACGGGAGGGCCAAACAGGCAATGATTATGGACAAGCCGCAATTGATACACTGGTTTCATTGATGACTGGAGAGGAATTTGGCGGAAAGTTCGCAGTTATACTGGCTGGTTATCCTGAAGAAATGAGGATTTTCCTTGATGCGAATCCGGGCCTTCGAAGCCGATTCCCCCAATCCAACCATATTTTCCTTCGTGACTATACAAATAAAGAACTTGTTACAATTGGTGAGAAAATTGCCGAGGACAATGACTATCTTTTAACAAAAACGGCAAAGAACGCATTAGAGGAACGGCTTGAACGTGAAAGGGTAGACGAAACTTTTGGGAACGCAAGAACTGTTCATAACCTCGTTCTTGAGGCAATTTTTCGAAAAGGAGCAGCGAAAGATGACAATGTGTTAGACATTCTTCGTTTCTCTATTCTGGACGGAAACGATTTCAAGCTGCCAGTCCAGGAAAGCCGCAACCGGCCTCTTGAAAAACTGGAACGTCTGATCGGGTTGGATTCCTTAAAGAGTGAAATGAAAACCCTGGCAGCCTTCGTCAAGCTCCAGCAAATGAGGAGGGACAGCGGCCTGCCCACGGTCCCCGTACAGCTTCATTCAGTATTTACCGGAAACCCCGGTACAGGGAAGACAACGGTAGCAAAAATATATGCGGAAATTTTAAAAGAGAACGGATTTCTAAAGCGCGGCCATTTAGTGATTGCTAGCAGAGCGGACCTTGTCGCCAGCTATGTTGGCCAAACAGCCGAAAAAACGAGAAAGAAAGTCCGCGATGCACTCGGCGGGGTCCTGTTCATTGATGAAGCCTATTCATTGCTTAGCACATCTGGAGGGGACTTCGGCAAGGAGGCTATTGAAACTCTGGTAGATGAAATGACGAGGCATAATGAAAATCTCGTTATTGTCCTTGCAGGATACCCGAAACAAATGGAAGCACTGCTGGAATTTAACCCTGGGTTAAGGTCCCGCTTTAAAAAATTCTTCCATTTTCCTGATTACAATCCAGAGGAGCTCCTCGAGATAATGATTAACTATGCAGAAACTTATCAATACAGGCTTTCCGGGGACGCTAAGGACTATATCCTTGAGTCTCTTCAGGATAAGCAGGTTTCGGGAAATGGCAGGTTTGCGGCGAATCTTATTGAAGAGGCGATCCAGGCCCAGTCATTGAGGCTCTCCTTGATGGAAGATATTACTCTGGCCGATGCCGAGGCGCTATCAAAGCTTGAACTGGCTGATATAGAAAAAGCTTTCCTGAAAATACGAAATGGAGAAAAAGAAAGCAAACACAAATCAGAATTTGAAGTCTGATGTGTGGCAAAGCTTGTGAAGCTGTTGGAGAAAATAATTCTTATCCCACAGGGACGGTCCTTTTGGTACATAAAAAGCCACAAGAACCGTCCCTGTGGTCTGTATTTTTGTTATACAAAAATAAATAACTATTTTCCCAATAATTTAGTGAATTACTTAGGACGATACGATTGAAAAGTATATTAAAATAGATTATGGTAAAAAAGATTCTACTTATGAGTATTTAGAAAGTGAATATAATGAAAAATAAAGAAAAGATAGAAATGGAGAAAGAGTATGAGTAATCAAATTAGAGTAGGAATTGTCGGCTATGGTAATCTTGGCAGAGGAACAATTGAAGCAATCAAGCTGTGTTCAGATATGGAGCTTGTTGCTATTTTTACAAGAAGAGCACCTGAAACCCTTTCAGTAAATGAACCGAATGTAGAGGTTTTGCCTATTTCGAGTGCAGAGGAATATAAGGACAAAATTGATGTGATGATCTTATGTGGAGGTTCAGCAACAGATCTTCCAGATCAAGGTCCGTATTTTGCTAGAATGTTTAACACAATCGATAGTTATGATACACATGCAAAGATTCCTGAATATTTTAGTGTAGTTAATGAAGCGGCTAAGGAAAGTGGCAAGACTAGCATTATTTCTGTTGGCTGGGATCCAGGTTTATTTTCACTTAATCGATTAATGGCTGAAGCCATCCTGCCAAATGGTGAAACGTACACGTTCTGGGGGAAAGGACTGAGCCAAGGGCATTCTGACGCTATTCGCAGAGTTGAGGGTGTAGCAGGTGGTGTTCAGTATACAGTACCGATTGATGAAGCGATCATGAAGGTCAAAAGTGGAGTGAATCCTGAATTATCTACAAGTGAAAAACACCGCCGTGTTTGTTATGTCGTAGCACAAGAAGGATATGACAAAGCAAAAATTGAGCACGATATTAAAACAATGCCGAACTACTTTGCTGACTATGATACAGAAGTAAACTTTATTACAGCAGAAGAATTAAAAGAAAACCATTCAAAATTACCACATGGCGGGTTTGTGATTCGAAGCGGAAAAACAGGAAAAGAAAATAACCAAATTATTGAATACTTCCTTAACTTAGAGAGCAACCCAGAATTTACAGCTAGTGTACTAGTGGCATATGCACGGGCAGCTTATCGTTTAAATAAAGAAGGACAAACTGGAGCAAAAACTGTTTTTGATGTTGCACCCGGGTATCTGTCTCCAAAATCCGCTGAGGATTTGAGAAGAGACCTATTGTAAAAGAGGTTCCTGTCCCTCAGTACGGCAATGATCTAATGATTAGGGGAGCAGAAACCTTGAATATAGACTGATTTTGTTTTAATGATAAAAACTCACCAAAAAACCCGTGTGTTGCCGCAAACACACGGGTTTTTTGAAGAAGTTGATTAACTTTAAATGTAACTCCAATAAGTTTTGAATAGATAAAATTGTGGATCTATCGGAAAAATAATTACTATATTAGAATATAAAAAGATGGAAAGAAAATTCATTGACGAGAACTATATAGGTTGAAATAAATTTTTGCAAATTTAGTTTGGAATGTAAGTTGATTGGAGCGGAGGGCACCGACTCCAGCGGGATGTAGCGGCAAGGTGGAGACCCCACAGGCGCTCGCGCCGAGGAGGCTCCACTGACGCCCCGCGGAAAGCGTGTGCATGGAGCGGAAATCAACCGCAAGGTTACATTAGAATTACAATTTCTGACTCAACCTATATAGTTGCTTTAAAAAAGATGCTCCACCAAGATTAATTAATCAACTATTCTTTCTGGACAGGAATAGACATTGAAAGACCCGCCCCGAATGAAGCCAACAGCTGTAATGTTTAAATCCTGTGCAAGCTTGATGGCCAAATCAGTCGGCGCTGACTTGGATAATACGATTCCTACCCCAATTTTCGCAGCCTTCAATAACACTTCAGAAGAGATCCTTCCGCTGAATACAATAATTTTATCCCTTACAGAAATACTATTCAAAATACTAAATCCGAATAATTTATCCAGTGCGTTATGTCTGCCAATATCAGTACGAACAGCAATGATCTCATCCGGTGTACACAGTGCGGCATTATGCACTCCTCCGGTTTCCTGAAACACCTCTGAGCTGTTTTGCATTTCATTCATGAGATAAATGCTTTGGGATGCACTTATTTTTGTTTTTGACATGGACGTTCTAGCTGTCCGGGCGTCGTTGTGGAAATAGAACTGGCGGCTTTTCCCGCAACAAGAGCCAATGAACCGCTTTGAATAATACTGCTGATTCGTAGTGGAATTCACCTTCAATTCAACATAGGCATATCCACGATCTTCATCTATGTTGAGTGATAGTATGTCACTATAAGTGCGTATAACCCCTTCCGATGCAAGAAAACCGACGACCATTTCTTCAAAATGGGTAGGAGTAACGACCATTGTGGCAAACTCGACTTCATTGACGAACACAGTCAAAGGGAATTCGTTCACGATCACATCTTCAACATTAAGAAAACGGCCATCGGCATATTTGGTTATTTGATATTTTTGGCTCATACTTTCCAGCATTATCATCACCCCAATCTATGACAAATTTTTGAATTATTAAAATCTAATCACATTCTATTCATTTTCACAAGAAAAATAATTACCATGCACATAGTGTAAATTTAATAGCATAAGAGTTGCGCTTGACTTTGTGAAATGATACTATTTTTGTAAAGTTCACAAAAATGTCACATTTTGATGCGGAATAGCGATCCTGTTCTCGGTTAAAGTGTGAACATTTGAAAGCGATTACTGTTAGTCTGAAAGTAGCGAACCTGCTGGAACCTAACCGTCAGTCTTTTTCTGCATGCAACCTTTGCATGCATGACAGATTGGCGGTTTTTTTGCTGCAATTTGCCCTACAGACAAACAGTCCATACAGAAAAAAATCAACGAGGAGGTAAGAAATGAAAACGAAAAACCGATGGCTCATTGCTGCATCGGCTGTGGGAATTCATATTTCCATTGGCTCTGTCTATGCTTGGAGCAACTTTACAAATCCCTTAATGGAGCAATTTGGCTGGAATTCAAAGCAAGTCCAATTCACCTTCAGCCTAGCGATCTTGTTCCTTGGCTTGTCTGCCGCTTTCCTTGGCCACTTTGTCGAGAAGCATGGACCGAGAAAGGCTGGGCTTCTTGCAGCCGCGTTCTTTGGCGCAGGCATTATAGGTTCAGGAATCGCAGTAAATCTTGGTTCCCTGCCGTTACTGTACATAACCTATGGAGTACTGGGCGGCATTGGCCTGGGAGTCGGTTATATCGCTCCGGTTTCGACTCTTGTAAAATGGTTTCCTGACAGGCGCGGCCTTGCAACAGGACTTGCGATCATGGGATTTGGTTTCGCGGCTGCAATCAGCAGTCCAATCATGGATTCATTGATTAAATCGGTTGGCACCGCTAATACTTTTTTTATCTTGGGAGCTGCCTATCTCGCAATTATGACATTATCATCTCTTTATTTGGAAAAGCCTCCAGTGAATTGGCTTCCTGAAGGATTCAAGGAAAAGGTAGAGTCCGGAAAAGCCAAAGTTAAGCAGGATCTATCCCAGTTAACGGCTAATGAAGCTGTCAAAACGAAGCGTTTTTATTATCTATGGCTGATGCTTTTCATTAACGTAACGTGCGGAATTGCAATCCTGTCTGCTGCAAAGCCACTGTCGCAAGAAAGTATTGGATTGACAACCGCCGGAGCGGCTGCGCTTGTCGGAGTAATGGGGCTATTCAACGGTTTCGGCCGCCTTGGCTGGGCATCAATATCTGATTATATCGGCCGCCCTAATACGTATACCATTTTCTTTGCTACTCAAATTGTTTTGTTTGCGTTGCTGCCACATACAACAAACGCCTTGTTGTTCCAAATCATGCTTGCGATTGTCTACACTATGTACGGCGGCGGTTTCGCTTCCATTCCTGCCTACATCGGGGATTTGTTTGGAACGAAACAGCTTGGTGCGATTCATGGGTATATTCTTACAGCATGGGCGGCTGCAGGGTTGGCCGGACCGATGTTTGCAGCATGGATGTTTGATAAAACACAAAGCTATGCAGCGAGCCTAACCTATTTCGCAGGGTTGTTTGTCGTTGCACTTGTCGTATCAATCGTCATCCGCTATGACATACGCAGGTTGCGCAAACAAAACGAGCAACAGCAGCTTGCATCTTGATTTCTTTTTTAATCGAGCTCCGTATGGTAAAATACCAATCATTATGAGCCTCTGGGAGTAGGGGGAAATTATGAATAAATACGAAGCTGAGTTTAGTAATTTGGTCCGTTCCTTTCGGAAGAAGCATATGGGAAAAGGACCAAGCAGAATTACCACGACATTTTGTAAAAAATGGGCAATTTGTGAAATGGAAGGAAACCTTTCACCGGTAGAGAAATTCATCGCTTCTGCAAACGAGGGTAAACAGGCATTGCGGGCAGCCAGGACCGAAATGGTAAAGGAAATGTACCGAAAAAACCCTCCTTTGGAAATGGAAGAATTTCTTGGCTGTAAATTTGTTGAGGTTTTCGTCGATATTGATATTGACCGTGACTTTGGAATGTCAGTTTTTGTTTTTGATCAAGACATAGAAAAAAAGTTTTGTAATTAACTTGAAGGTATGGCACTTGGCAGCGTTCCTGCTAAAGACTAACCACCGTTTACCTGGGAATTCTCGTAATTCCAGTGTTTGCGGTGGTTTTTTCTTTACAGAAAGCTTTTGTATTTATGATTTAAATAGGAGTGTTTTAAATGGGAAAAACGAAACATCCAGGACCACAGAAAAAAGCGGCTATGCCAGCACCGGAACATTGGGTCAGCCCAATTCCTTTCGGGCTCGGCAAGGTAAAGCCGAAACATATACGTGATACTGTTAAAACACTATGGGAGAACCGCGACAATTTCGGGTATGCCACCAATATCCTGACAAAGGGTGTGTGTGACGGCTGTGCACTCGGAGTGTCGGGGCTTCAGGATCAGACATTGACAGGCCCTCACATTTGCACGACTAGATTAAACGTTCTCCGCTTGAATACAATCGGATCGATTAAACCGGAAATCCTTCATGCCGATATTGATGAACTAAGGAAATACAGCAGTTCCGAGCTCCGTAAGCTCGGCAGAATTCCTTATCCGATGATCCGCAGGAAAGGTGAGCGTAGGTTCTCACGGATAACCTGGGATGATGCGATGAATATGATTGCTGGGAAGATGAAGAAGCTGGATCCGAAACAATTTGCGTTTTACATGACCGCGCGCGGAATTACGAATGAAACATATTATGTCGCGGGGAAGGTATCTCGTTTCCTCGGCACGAACAATATCGACAATGCCAGCCGGATTTGCCATTCCCCTTCAAAGACGGCAATGAAGCGCTCTATCGGTGTCGGAGCTTCCACCGCCAACTACCTTGACTGGATTGGTACGGATGTACTTCTATTCTGGGGAAGCGTTGCGTCCAACAGTTCACCAGTTTCCTCAAAATACATGCTTGAAGCAAAGAAAAAAGGTACAAAAATTATCGTTGTTAATCCATATCGGGAACCGGCCATGGATAAATACTGGATCCCTTCAAACCTTGAATCTGCTTTGTTCGGGACAAAGCTTGCCGATGATTTTTACCAGGTGAATATCGGAGGCGATATCGCCTTTATGCACGGAATTATGAAACATTGGTTTGAAATGGAGGAAATCCGCCAAGGTTCGGCAATTAACCACGAATTCGTCAAAGAGCACGTAAATGGCTACCACGAGTTAGTGGCACATGTCCAGCAGCAATCATGGGAAGAAATTGAAAAGTCTTCAGGCGTTACAAAGGAGCGGATCGTTGAATTGGCGGTGTTGCTTGCGAATAGCAAAAACGCTGTATATGCATGGGCTATGGGTTTAACGATGCATTCCTTTGCCACGGATAATATCTCCCAGGTGGTCAACCTTGCTTTATTGCGTGGGCATCTAGGTAGAAAACATACAGGTTTAATGCCTTTCCGGGGCCATTCTTCTGTACAAGGTTCGGGAGAAATGGGTGCTGATCCCTTTGTTTTGCCAGGGGGAGATTTCTATGGTGAAAATATAGACCGGATTGAAAAACTGTGGGGATTCAAACTGCCTGAATGGCAGGGGGATATAGTTGGTGTCACGCTGGAAAATATAGTCCTGCCAGAAGATCATGAACGGAAAATCAAACTTTACTATATGTCAGGCGGCAATTTCCTGGAGACGATGCCGGATCCTGAATTTGTAGAAAAAGCACTATCCGAACTTGAAATACGTGTCCACCAAGATATCATTCTGAACACGTCTACCCTGCTAGATGCCAAAGAGGCTGTCATAGTCCTTCCGGCGAAGACACGTTACGAGCAGGAAGGCGGCGGTACATCCACTTCAACTGAACGTATGGTTTATTTCAGCCCGGAAATTCCGGGAAACAAGAATCAGATCGAGGAAGCGCGTGCAGAATGGAAAATTTACGTCGATCTTGCTAAGCGAGTGAAACCTGAAACTGCAGCTGCAGTCGATTTTAAGGATGCCCAAGAAATCCGCAACGAAATTGCGTTAGCCAACCCTAACTATGACGGTATCCAGCACTTAAAAAATGCCGGCGATGTATTTCAGTGGGGCGGCGCATGGTTGTGCGAGGATGGTATTTGCCCTACCTCGGATGGACGAGGAAATCTCATTCCTGTTGATATCCCTGACCTCGGTAGTAAAAGGGAAGGCCAATTTGTTGTCACATCCCGCCGTGGCAAGCAGTTCAACTCCATGGTTTATAACGAAGTGGATCCATTGACTGGGGCTGGCCGCTATGATGTGTTAATGAACGAAGAAGATGCCCGGGAGCTGAGCATTGCTGAAGGTGAAGGAGTCGTTCTTTACAACGGATTCGGTGTTTTTCAGGGAAGGGCAAAGTTTGTTGAAATCTCGCGCGGGAATGTTCAAGTACACTTCCCGGAAGGCAACTTCCTCCTGCCGCGCGGCCGTTATGAAAAATATGCCGGCATCCCGGATTACAATATCATTGTCACCCTTGAAAAGGCAGACCGCTTTAACGCGAGGAAAGACGTTCAATATGTAGAAAAACGAATTGAAGAAGACGAAATTGACGCACCAGCTTAAAGTTAAAAGATGAGGGTTTCCAAAAATTTTCTTTTGGAAGCCAAGTGGAGAGGGGCGAAAACCACACGCCCATCTTTTTACTGAAATACAAAAGGTACAACTAGAAAACCTAACTAGTTGTACCTTTTTGTGTGGAATACTTCGGATTGTCTTCTACTAAGCACGGTCTCCGTGCTCCACTTTTTTAAATATCCTGAATCGTTTTTTCTAGAAATTCACCCATACGCTTAACAGCGGGCTCTGAAAAATCAAAATTGACTCCAGTTTCTTCAAAAATGGATGCAATGGATTGATTGTAGTCCGCACTTGCCCCTTTTTTATAGGATAGGACAGCTTGCTCTGGATTTTTCTGATAGTTTTCAAGTAATTGAAGAGCCCCCAGCATAGCGATGGCGTATTCAATAGTATAGAAAGGATAATGGAAATAATGGATGGTGTCCGCCCAACTCATCCCAATTTCCTCCTCAAACCCAGACGTATCGACAGGGTTTAAGCCATAACGTTTTGAGATTTCAAAGTACTTTTCATCACGCTCTTTGGCAGTGTGCATAGGATTCGTATACATCCAATGCTGGAATATATCCCCGGTTAATGGTTTTAATAACATTGAAAATGCCCATCTTAGCTCTTCACGCTGTACGCTCTTAAATTCTTCTTTTTCTGGGTAAAAATGATCTAACTTATCCAATAAGAGCAATTCCATTCCAAAAGAATATAGTTCAGCAACTTCCGCCCGTAGTTGGTATTCTTCAAAAGGCCCGTGTTCTGAAAACCCTAGGTACCCATTCACCGCATGGCCCATTTCATGAATCAATCCGCTAAGTGAATCAAAGGATGGACTGAAATTCGCGAAGACAAAGGTATCCCCGGAAACAGGTAAGAATGTACAGAAAGCACCTGGCCCTTTTCCTTTCCGATCTCCAAGATCTAGTAACCCATGCTTCCTCATGTACTCGAAACGCTCTCCAAAATAGGGGTCGGTCTTCCCTAACATTTCGGAAACTCCATCCAAAAGAGCCGATACTTCCGAGTATGGTGGGTTTTTCAATAATTTAGCGGTATTATCCCAAGGGCGATACGTATCAACACCAAGTTTGGACTTAAAAACATCTGCTAATCTATTCCAAGCTGGGACAATATGTTTTTCTACATTATCATGAAAGTCATAACAATCTTGAACAGTATACTCGCGATTTTTGACCACAAACATATAATCACGATAATTTTCAAAGCCTGCATTCAAGGCAATTTGATGGCGCAGTTGAACAAGTTCATCCATGATGGCATCTATATCAGGCTTAATTCCTTGATGGGCTGACATCATGGCGTGATAAGCTTTTTCCCGTACCTCTCTGTCAAGGAGGTCGAGCTTGGATTGGATGGACGGATAAGGCTTTTCCTCTCCTTCCCATTCAACTGTTAATCCTCCCATAATTTCACTATACTTCGTACAGAGCTCCTGTTCTTTTACCATTAACGGAATGTTTTCTTCCCTGAACAGTTTAACTTTGGACTCGCGAACGCGTCGCATTAAGCCGTAACGGTTTTCATCTAATTGATAGAAGTAAGGAGACCCGCAGCATTTCTCGTTCAATTTTGCTTCATATTTCATTAAGATTGGATGGATGACTTTCTGATCGTGAAGATAAGTGGACTTGATATCCGCATCTTCTGTGTTTCGGTAGAAATCGACTTGGTGGCCTGTCATCGCCTCCGTGATTTTCATCATTAAATCCTTTTCATCTTTTAACCACTTTTCCAGGTCAGAAATGGATTCAATCGGAACCTCAAGCAAACTTCGAAATTGAGCTTCGACCCCTTCTGCATCTTGTAAATCAATTAATTCCTTATAATATTTATGATCGGTATCTTGTGTCATGGATAACTCTCCCCCCTTAAATTAGTTTAGGTTTTCCTAATATTCATATTTAAAATTTCATAAATTAAAACTAGCTTCCCTCAAAAATATCAACATCGGAGTTTTCGTGGAAGAAGATAGAATCTGTTTTTCAATGAGAAAAAGTTTAAAAAACGAGTGTAGACACACTACACCCTATGAGTTGACCATACTATTAACGCAAGTCACAGCTGTTGTGAAAATAATTTTAAAAAAAGGCAACTAACCCGGTTGTAAGTTGGGCGTTGCCATATTGCGTTTCTTGTAATGGATTTGCAAAGCTGTGATTATAATCAGTTCCTCGAGACTGCTCCTAAAAAGCTAGCAGCATAGTAAAATCATGGCGTAAACAGTTTCCATTTCCCTTCAGATACTACTTCGACCGCTCCATCGATTACTTTGATGGCGGTTTGATCATCAACTGCATACGCCGGCCCCTGCATCCCGGCGGCCCATTTCTCTGCATTAGCCATCGTGTTATACGGCAGCATCTCGTGATCCAGATGCGGGAACATTGCAAAATCAACCAGACCAAGCGTTTCATCACCACCGTTGGGTGGGGTCCAGCCAACGAAGAATTCCCCGATGTTAGGTGCCATCACCATGCTCCCGGCACTCATTCCCACATAGACTGCGTTCAGCGACGGCAAGAGGTCGGCCAGCCCGGATTGCCGCATCCAGTGGCACAGGTAGAGGGCGTCACCGCCCGATACCAGCAGGACGTCAGTCTCCCGGACCAACGGCACCCAGCGGGCTTCGTCGATGCTTGGCAGCGCTGTGAGCTCCAACACGCCGACGGACTTCCAACCCAGATTTACCATGGGACTCTGTTCTTTCCCGCTGATAAACTCCCAGGTTTTGACGCCGGGGCCGACCCAAGGATGTCCGTACATCGCGGTGGGGATGCACAGTGCGCTAGATTCGGCAATCGGTTTGCCCAGCATGTCAACTAGCGCGTCATGTATGCTTTTGTTATTGATGCCTGCAGATGTAAGCAGTAATTTCATAACTCAACTCCTCTACTTTGTTTGATTATTCTGTCCTTTTAAATGAGATTGCGGATGTCTATTGGGACAGCTTATGCTGGTATAGCCAAACTGACCCGATGTTATTCTCGGTCTAATTAGACCCTTTATCTTTATGGGTATGTAGTTACATGCTGTAGTTAAATGTTAAAATTAGGGTGTAGGATAGTCAAGATAAAAATCTAAATATTTTGTAATTTCCATATGTCAAAGGTTTCCCAGGAATTTCTTTATACTTTTAACTCATTAAAGGAAAGAGGTTTTCTGCTGGCCAGCTAGCTAGTATTTTTCGGTACTGTCCCAAATCCTTTAAATATAATTAGTAAAAAAGCCAGCTGTTTCGTCAGCTGGCTTTTAAAAAAATAAGGAAAACTAAAGTAATATTTAACCAGAACACTGGATATGGTGTGCCCAAGACCACTCAGCTTTTCAAAGGAATTTGAGAAATTATCCGTGGCAGAATTAGTAACAATGCAGCTAATAGAAATAATACTGCCCCTAATACGGCCATGTCGGAGAAAGCAAGAATGCTAGGTATTGTAGTTATGGTTTGAGTCATCGCTGTAGCACCAAATATCCCAAGCATTGCCTTTTGCCACTTCCCCATTTGAAAACCCACCACAGAAGCCCAGCCGATGAGAAAAAATAGGGGCATTTGCAGATAATGTGTAATTGCAGTAGGTAGAGAAATGCTATCATAGTAAATGACTGAAGCTAAAAGCGGTATGAGCAGAAACAGCGATATAATGCTTACGGCTCCTGTATAGGCCCAAAAGAACTGTTTTCTGGTCAGGCCTTTTGACACAAATAGTTTTGTTGCAACTAACGGATATACAATCCCCATTACCAAGAGGTATATTTTAGGGGAATAAATGATGGAAATTGGTATCCATGAAGTATCTTCAATTGTTACATAAGAAAATACTACAAGAAGTATTGCCAGTACCAAGGCATAGATACCTACAAACAAACATGTGCTCTTAGCCTGTATGGATAGTAGAAGTTTCAAAGCTTTTTTCGTCATTACTATTGCCCTCCTTTTTCAGTCATATAGATGAATAAATCCTGCAGTGAGGGGTAAGAGAATTCAAGCCCTTGTTTTTCCGCAGCAAGGCGATCATTTTCTGACAACTCCCCGAACAATACAACCTCTTTCTGTCGGCCCAAGACTCGCTGGGACAGGATTTCACGACCGTTTGTGAAGCTGTCTACGACTTCGCTAAATCCCGTTACGGCTGTTCCTTTTGATCGCAGGCTATCACAGTCGTCGTGGGCTATTACCTTGCCCTTGTTAATAATTATCGCTTCGCTGAAAAGCCCCTCCATCTCATTGACAAAATGTGTTGAAAACAAAATAAGCTTTGGCCTCTGCGAATAGTCTGATAAAAGTTCGCTGATAAACAGTTTGCGCATGGCGGCATCCATGCCGAGATATGCCTCGTCATATAGGGTAATTGGCGTCTGTCCTGCTAGCCCGATAATCACACGTACTGCCGAACGCATACCGTGACTTAAGTCTCTCATTGTTTTCTTTACAGGTATTTCAAACAGCTTTATAAGTTTTTCTGCATAGGCGGCATCCCAGTTGGGACGGAGTGTAGCTGATATTTTAAAGAGGTCCTTTACCTTAAAGGCATTTTCTACTTCACTCTGATCGTCGGAGATAAGAGCAATTTGTGGCATTATATTTCTGTTTTCATAAGGATTTTCGCCAAATATAGTTATTGTTCCAGAGGTTGGCCTGTGATAGGCGCAGAGCAGAGACAAAAGGGAGGTCTTTCCTGCTCCGTTCCTGCCAAGCAGCCCACAGATTGCCTGTTCGGGAAGTTTTAAACTAACATTATTGAGCGCAACCGTATTTCCGTATTTAAGTGATACATTTTCAAGATTAATCATTTTTTTCTCCTTTCCATGCACTATCAATCATTTCATGAATCTCCTGGAGGGAAAAACCCAGGGGTTTTGCAAGAGCTGTAAGAGGCTCTATCTGTTCCTTGATAAATGCCTGAGAAAAACGTTTTTTAAGCTTTTCAGGGGCGTCGGGGCTAACATACATTCCAAGCCCGCGCTTCTTATAAATGATGCCCTCATCTACCAGAAGATTAATTCCTTTCAGTACGGTGACGGGATTAATGTTGTAATGGCTGACAAGCTGGCTGTTTGAGGGAATCTGTTCATCAGGTGCCAGCCGCCCGTTGAGAATATCCTCCTCAATCATCTCTTTGATTTGTATATAAATGGGACGGTTACTGTCCAAAGCTGCCTTCATGTCGTCCTCCTTTCACTTTTTAGTGTTATTGTATAATGGTCTTATATATGAGTATAATACCACTTGTAAAATATTACAAGGGATTATTTGAAATTATTCAAATTAATGCAAATTCAACATACAGGGCATTATTCCTGAAAAGACTTCCAAACTAAACTGGATATTTATGTTAATGTTGGTGTGAGGATATAAAGAAATACTTAAACAATAATCCCTAAAAAGATCTTAATATGAAAATTGCGTCTCATAACATTAATTCAAGACAGGGGAGGACAATGTCTTATACGATGAAGAGACATTTGGTAGTTACAGAATTATTCGCGGAGGAAGTTGGGCAGATGAGGAACGTGGATGTGGGGCTACTTGTCGTCGAAAGAGTATTCCTGATTTTTATATAGATGATATTGGATTTAGAATTGCTAGATCTATTGTTTAATAATTTGAGTTCTTGAATTGATAAATAATAAGGAGTATAAGAATGTTCCCCATGTATTGCCGCATACACTCGGTACATGTAGAAGCCGTTGCAAAAATAATTTTAAAGGAAGGCAACTAACCCTTATGGGGAGGTTCCCTTTTCAAAAGAAGGCAGCTTCTTTTTTGGGCGTTGCCTTTTTTGTGTTATTAACAAAGTTGATTTTTCCAAAAATAATTGTTTCAAAAATGATGAAATAAAAATGAAACCATTGAATCGATCCCGATGTCTAAAAGGTGAAGAGAAAGGAGGTTCCATATTGGAAAGCAAAGAACTACATACAATTTATCCAAACGACATTGATTGCCACGATACAGCAAAAGTTATTGAGCAGTTAATGGATCTCTATACCGACAAGGTCTACCTGCTTGCTTATTCTTTTGTTAAAGATAAAGGGCTGGCCGAGGACATTTCGCAGGAAGTTTTTCTGAAAGTTTATAAGTATTTGGATCGGTATAGGGGAGAGTCGGAGCTTGGCACATGGATATACCGAATCACTGTTAATACATCTAAAGACTTTTTAAAGAAAAGGAGCTTGAAGCAGCTGTTATTTGAGAGCAGATTTTTTGAAGGGGTGAAAAGAACAGAGAGCACGGAAACCTCGTTCTTTAAGGCTGACCAAAATGAACAACTCTTACAAACTGTATTAACGTTGCCGGTGAAGTATCGTGAAGTAATTGTCCTCTATTATTTTTATGATGTACCAATTCATGAGCTTGCCGAGACGCTGGATTTGAATACAAATACTGTGAAAACTAGGCTTTCCAGAGGGCGGGATACGCTGAAACGGAAATTAAAAGCTAAGGGAGGGGTTGAATTTTATGGAGAAAGAGTTGAAAAAGGTCTATGAGCATTACCGGAAACATTACATCAATGATCAAATAACAACAAGAATTCAAAATAAAGTTCATCAGGAAATGGAAAATAATAATATAAGTCAGTTGAAGAAACAGCGGCCCATTTTTGTAAAAAAACTATTCTATACTTCTGCTTTTTGTGTAGTGGTAATCGGTCTTTTTATTGGTTCCGCATTCTTTTCACCGGCGATGGCGGAAGTAGCTTCTAAAATTCCGTTTTTAAGCAAGATTTTTGAGCAAAAACCAATTAATGAAATGGTTCGGGAAAGACTTATAGAGAATGGCTATAAAATCAGCGGGGTCGGATATAGTGTCCCGGGGAAAATTTATCATGTAACAGTAGAAGGGCCAGAGGATTATTATAAACAAGTAAATAAAGAAATTAAAAAAATCACAGAAGATGTCATTGCTTCAAGCGGATATGATGATTTTAAGGTGGAAGTGGGCCTGGAGCAGAAAATTGAGCATAAGGATGATCCACGTAATCGGGATGGTGAAATGCTGTTTAAAACGGTGAGTGAGATTGTCCCAAAACTACAGAAACAAGGCTATAAAATCCATACCTATGGCTCTGGCTATGCTGACCCGGATGCAAAAGTAATGAGAATCACTCTTGATATTGAAGACACGGAAAAACGTACAGATGAAATTGAGCAAGCGATCCTTGAAGGCATTCATGAATTGGGTTTAAAAAATGAAGTAACGGTCAACTTCCATAAATTCAATGTTTTAAAAAGAGAAACTGAGAATAAGTGGGCCAGTAAGGTACTGCCGGTTATTGGGGAAGGCATGCTGGGCAAAAAAGAGTACAAAACAAAAGGCATCGGTTACTCCTTCAAGAAGGGCATCATGAACATTTATATTACAACCAAAATAGATAAGTCGGACAGCGAGGCGCCCGAACTAGCCAGCAAAATTGAAGCTGAGATTCACGAATTTCTGCAATCGGATGACCTTAAGGATATCGTTGCCGACACTCCTTATAAAATTGTCGTAAGGGATAAAGAAGGAAAAGATATAAATTAAAAAGTTCTTCACCGCATAGAGTGATATTAACATTTAAAGTCCGAGCGGCAGTGTAAAGGCGGCCACTCGGGCGTTAAAAGAGGATTTAAAGCCCGAACAGCAATACGAAACCTAATAGCTTTTTTAGGCGCAGAATCCTTAAAATGGGTTCTGTTTATTTTTTGAAGGCGGTTTAAATTGGACCTCTCCTAGGACTGAATATAGGACTTTTTATAGGTGTTGCTCCCTTGTGGCAGTACTGTCTTTTTCACTAAACTGATAGTGAAAAAACAATAAAACAAAGGAGTGGTTATTGTGAAGGAGAACATTCAACGGAACTTTGCAAGTACGGTAGGAGGTATCTTTTTCATTCTGTCCGCGGTGGTTCAGATTGTGGCTTTATTCGGTCCCCCTTTAGCTGGAGATATTGAATTCCTGGATTGGGTTCTTGAGAGGCCGGGTTATACACTGTTTTTTACATTCGTTGTGTTGGCATTTACGCTTTTTAATGTACCGGCACTGATAGGTGCGACCCACCGGGTGATCGGGCGCGGAAAGTGGCTAGCATACATCGGATCAACTTTGGCATTGATTGGAAACTTTTTCTTCATTATACTGGTAACAGAAGCTCTCTCTTACCGGGGAATGGCCACTCTTGATCGTGAACCAATGGTTGAGCTTATGCAGTGGACCTTCGATGCACCAATCTACTTTGTACCACATCTCCTCTACCTTTTGATGTTCTATATTGGAATGATCATCCTCACCATCGGGCTCTACAAAGCAAGAATAGCTTCTTTTTGGCTGGTTGCTGCAGCTATATTTCAGATTGTTGCCGGCATTCTAGATTTGGGGGCAGCCCAGCAATACGTACAGGCAATCGTCATTCTGGCTGTCTTTGGGGGAATTGGCCACACATTAATGAAGAATCCTCAGAAAGAGAGTGTTTCAGCAGAAAGTACAATAAATAATGCGCAATAATTCCTTAGGAACTACCTTAATTGAATCCTTTTAGTATGGGGGTGCTGCCGTGGAAGTGAACTTGCTTAAAGCATTTAGAATACTTGCTGTCCCTATAATTGCTGCTGCGGCAGCACTCTATATCCTGAATTTCCCTATTGTGTATTCGGAACTTCAACAAATTTGTGATACATGTTCAATGACGATTAGGATGAAGGAGGAATTGTCCTCACTGGGATGGACCTCAAACGGCTATGGACTGTATTTGCTTCTGCTGTCTATGTTTTTTTCCATAGGCAGTGTTTTTCTGGGGGGATTGATATTCTTTAAACGCCCTAATGATCCGATGGCCCTTCTTGTGGCCGTCACTCTTGCTGTTTTTGGCCTGGTACTGACAATCACCGATAGTTTTTATGAAGCTTACCCTGCACTTTTTATCTTTGGCAGATTAACAAGTTTTTTTGCAACAGCTCTTTTTGGTGCAATGATTTGTTATTTTCCGGATTTCAAAACTACGCCAAAATGGAGTTACTTTCTTGTCATCCCGTTGATTCTTCTTGAGCTGCTACGTAATTTTCTTCCTTTTCCTATAGAAGATTTGTTCTGGCAGGATTGGCTGTATCATGTTGAATGGGTATTGCTACTCGCCATGGGAGGCACACAAATCTATAGGTATCGAAAGCTTTCCACCCCCCTTCAAAGAGAACAAATTAAACTTCCAGTTATGGCTTTCTTGCTTGCCGTCGTATTAATTATCATATCTGTTCAATTTCCCACCAGCCTCTTATGGGGCAATCTCGTTGGGGAGACTTTGTACTTCGCTGCGCTATCGTTAATTCCTCTTTCATTCTTTTTAGCAATTATTCGTTATCGACTTTGGTTCATTAAACCACTTATAAACAGGACAATTCTCTATGTGTCGCTTTCAATGGTTTTGCTCGGGATATATGGAGGTGTGATTTTTGTTCTAAGTTCTGCCCTCCATGTTAAGGGATCTTCTTTTATATCGCTGATTGGGGCTGTCGCCGTTGCGGTTTTTGTCCAGCCATTGCATAACAGGCTGCATGGGGTTATTAACAAGCTTATGTATGGCGATCGCCATGACCCCTATGCTGCACTTGTTAAGCTCGGCAACCGTTTGGAGGAGACTTCATCACCCGAGCTTGTTTTGAATGCCATTGTTCATTCGGTGAGGGATGCACTCAGGCTGCCATACGTATCGTTGGTATGGCCAAATGGGCAAATTGCCGCCGAATCCGGGGTACCCCTTCTTCAATTAAAGGTTGTTGAGGTGATATACAAGGGGGAACGGGTTGCCGACCTGGTCTATGAGCCATCCGAAAGAGAGGATGATTTGCCAAAGGAGGACCGTAATATATTGAAGGAACTGGCTCGCCAGGGAGGATCGGCAATTCATGCAATTCGCTTAACCCAGGAATTGCAGCAATTCAGGCAAACTCTTGTCACAACGCGTGAAGATGAGAGGCGCAGGCTCAGGAGGGATCTCCATGATGGACTGGGGCCTGAGATTGCTGCCTTTACCTTTAAAATTGCGACAGCTAGGCATCTTTTAAGGAAAGACCCCAATGAGGCGGACTTGATTTTAACAACTTTGCAGGGTGACATCCGAAACGCAGTGGATTTAGTTCGGAGTCTGGTCCATAATTTAAGGCCGCCGGTACTTGATGAGTATGGACTCGGTGGTGCAATATCAGAAATTGTAAGGGCATATGAAAGCAGGGATCTCGTTATAAAATGTGATATCCCTTTTGCCCTTCAAGATTTGGATGCCGCAGTTGAAGTGGCGGCATACCGGCTTATTCAGGAAGGGTTTGCAAATATTGCCCGGCATTCTCATGCTTCCGAAGTTTATCTTCTATTATCTTTACAGAATGAACGACTGATTGTGACTATTGAAGATAATGGGATAGGAATGCCGTCAATAAGGCGTCCGGGTGTTGGGCTCACATCTATGAGGGAGCGGGTCGAAGAACTTGGAGGGACGTTTTCAATTGCAGGGGGAGTGAAAGGCGGAACAGTCATTCGGGCAGAATTGCCAAATCGGAACGGGGGAGAGGAAAATGCGGCAATTGCGGGTATTGCTGGCAGATGATCATCCAACATTCAGGGGAGGGCTTTTGTCTCTGCTGAAAACAGATCCTGATATTATCGTAGTTGGCGAGGTAGGTTCTGGAGATGAAGTGATTCAAATGGCGGATGAGTTGAAACCTGACTTGATCATCATGGATATCAAAATGCCAAACTGCAACGGAGTCGAAGCCACCAGGCGAATATTGGAGAAAAACCCTCAGGTTCGGATTCTAATGATGACGATGTTTGAGGATGATCAAACCGTAGCAGCCGCAATGCGGGCAGGTGCAAAAGGCTATATTTTGAAAGGGGCGCTCCCGGACGAAATTATGCGGGCAATCAGGGTGGCAGCGGATGGCGGAGCCATTTTCAGCCCGGATATTGCCCTTCGTTTTATAAACTATTTTGACCAAATACGGCCTGGAGTCCAGGATGGCGCACTTTCGAATCTAACCCCCCGGGAACTGGAAATTCTCAGCTTGATAGCAAATGGCAGTCGGAATGGAGAAATAGCCGAGAGTTTATTCTTAAGCCCAAGTACAGTACGCAATCATATTACCAACATCTTAAGCAAGCTCCAGGTTGCGAACCGGGCAGAAGCAATCAGCAAGGCGAAAGATGCCGGTTTGGGTGGTCATTAATAATACGCAGATTCCCCAATTTCCAGGCGCGTCTCTTGACTTAAGTCAATGCATGTAAACATCCCCCTAGTTATAATGTAATCATTACTTATACTTAGGGGGTTTTTTATGGTTATTTGAAGATAGGTTATCGAATCAGCGAAGGTCTTGGTGGATTCTTTTCTTAATTCTGCTTAGTGACTCCGGAGTAATGCCGAGATAACTGGCCAATTGATGTTGGGGTACCCGATCGATGAGAGATGGGCGTTTCATTTGCAGCGTCTTGAAGCGTTCTTCAGGCGAAGAAGCGATAAAAGCAGCGAATTCCTCTTGAACCTGACTAAAGTTCTCCTCGATCATCCTGCGAGTCATCATCTCCAATTGAGGGTGTTTGTCGTACATGTCTTTTTCCATATCCAGGTCGCCAACGACCATTACGGAGTCTTCAATGCATGTGTAAGTGTAATCGGACGACTTGTCTGGTTTGTGATGATTGAAAATGGCGATGGCTTGCTCTTCGGTGTAGAAATTGGATGTGACCTCTCTACCATCCTCATCGATAGAATACTGCCTTACGCAACCTTTCAAGATGAAATAACATTTTGTAGGGGCTTCTCCTTGTTTAAAAAGAACGGTTCCCTTTTTAAATTCTTCTACACGAATCTCGTCCACTATGGCTTGCTGATCTTCCTTGTTAAGGGAAGTCCATCTTGACATATACTTGTATAAAATATCTTTCATTACCACGTTCCTTCATCTCCTTCCCTTCCGTTCTGCTCATATTCATTATCTAACGTTAGGGAGACTTTTGTATAGGACCGTTGCAGTGGATAAAAAAAATTTAAGTTACTTGTGATGATATTTTCTATATAGAACGCACTAAAGAATAGGAGGGGAAACCCATGAGAGCCATGGTCCAAATGTCGTATGGTCCACCGGAAGTGATTGTCGCGCAAAAAATCGCCAAACCTTCGCCTGGAAACAAGGAAATACTCATACGTATCCACGCTGCCACAGTAGGGCCGTCGGACTGCGCTTTTCGCAAGGGCGATCCGCTTATGATTAAATTGATATACGGACTGTCCAGACCGAAATTTGCAATTGGAGGATGCGAATTAGCCGGGGAGGTCGAAGCGGTCGGCAAAGAAGTAAAACATTTTAAAGCGGGAGATCGTGTTTTGGGGATGAGCGTCAAAAACTTCGGTGCTTATGCCGAATATAAGTGTCTTTCCGAAGAGAGCCCACTTGCAGTTATACCGGACAACATCGCCTTTGAAGAAGCAGTAGGCGTCTGTGACGGGGGTGCCACCGCATTGACGTTTCTAAGAGATAAGGCAAAGTTGCGGAAGGGACAGAAAGTGCTGATAAATGGAGCCTCGGGGGCTGTCGGCATCTACGCTGTGCAATTAGCCAAATACTATGGCGCTGAAGTAACCGGTGTTTGCTCTGCCGGCAACGAAGGTCTGGTAAGAAAAGCAGGGGCAGATTTTATTATTGATTATACCCAGGAGGATTTCACGAAGGCGGACAAAGCCTATGATGTCGTATTTGATGCTGTAGGCAAACGCTCCTTCTCGGCATGCAAGGGTGTACTTACGACCAAGGGAATTTATTTAACTACCGTACCCAAGCTCTCTATCATTACACAGATGATGTGGACTTCCCTGTTTAAAGGCAAACGGGCTATTTTTGCAACAGCCGGCCTAATGCAAAACAAAGCGAATTTGGCGTTTCTTATGGAACTCGCAAAAAATGGAACGCTGAATG
Source organism: Neobacillus oceani (assembly GCF_046237595.1). Taxonomy (NCBI): domain Bacteria; kingdom Bacillati; phylum Bacillota; class Bacilli; order Caryophanales; family Bacillaceae; genus Neobacillus; species Neobacillus oceani. The sequence continues at coordinate 373,570 of NZ_CP143543.1, forward strand.
CCATGATCGATCGGCGATATCCTCTGGAACTCCTGCCGGATGCCCACAAATATGTTGAGACCGAGCGTAAAAAAGGTAACGTGATTATTAATTTCTAAAGTCAGGCGTGACCGTTTCGCTCAGTAACTGTTACTTATGATACGGTTCCCCGTAATTTATCCTACAACTGTTATCAAATGTTCGGTCGGATCAGTGGACAGTTGTCCGATGCCAAATAGAAGTTAGTTGATCTACTTAAGGGACAAGAAACTAACTCCGCCAGATATCGCATAGCTCACCTCGTCTGAAAAGTTGGATTGTGAATTGTTGCTCATGTTTGTTATACGTATCGTGCAAAATTAGTTTTAAAATAAACAGAGACCGTAATGGTTTCTGTTTATTTTTTTGAATTTGAGAGTTATTTGCATGTTATGCTTTTTTAAAATAACAATAAATTTTTGAAACTTTTCTTGAGCATAGAATCCACTAATTAGTAAAGGGGGTCAAAAAAGTTGGAGAATGAACACCACTGGCTAGTTAAAAAAGCGATAAAAGGCAATAAGAGAGCCTTTGAAAAGTTGCTTCAACAGCATTATGAGCAAATTTACCGGACTGCCTATCTTTATGTACATAACGAAGAAGATGCGCTGGACGTTGTACAGGAGGCAGCCTATCAAGCGTTAACTTCTATCCATTCGTTAAAGAATCCGGAGTATTTCATGACCTGGCTCACCAGGATTGTTATACGCTGCTCGGGGCAGTTGCTAAAAAGAAAAAGCAATGTTGTACCGCTAAGCGACGAAATAGTAACAAATCTACCGGACCAGGGAAATCCAAACATCGACGAATCACTGCAGCTGCTTACTGCAATTCAGCAGCTGAAAGAGAATTACCGTACTGTGATTATCTTATTTTATTATTACGATTACTCAATAAAGATGATTAGCAGTTTCATGGAAATTCCCGAGGGTTCCGTAAAAACTTACTTAAGTAGAGCCAAAGTGGAGTTGAAAAAGTCATATAAAAATGAGGAGGGCAAATGCCATGGATAGCAGGGAATTCAAAACAACAATAGAGCAAATACCTGTACCGAAAGAAAAAGTATTCAGTGCCATTTCCAAAGGGATAAACAAGGAAGACAATAGGGGAAAGGCAAAGAAAAAGAAGGTTCTTGTAGGTGCGGCGACTGCAGCCGCCCTTCTTGGAATCACCGTTTCCTCGGGTTTTGTTAACCCCACAATGAATAAAGTTTTAGCGAATACCCCTTTAATAGGCGGCATTTTTCAAGAATTTAATGATTCGACAGGCGTGGAATTGGCTCACCAGGATGCAGTTACAGAATTAAACCAATCACTCACAAAAAATGGGGTGACTGTAAAACTGACCAGCGCCTACTTTGATGGCAGTGTGGTATCCATTACCGGATTTGTCGATGATGATGTTGAAAAGGGTGTTAACGAAAAAGGGGAAGTAAGCTTTGATCTGAACTTCGAACACTATAAAGGGGATTCAGACCCTTGGCTGCGAGGAAAATCAAATAACATTAAGAAAGTGGAAAATGGATATAACTTTCAATGGAAAATGGACTATCCATATAAAACATTTAAGGAGAATTCTACTCTTCCTATAACTATTCATAATATCAACGGTATTAAAGGCGAATGGAAATTTGATATTCCAATCCAACAAGAAAAAAATCGTAAGCTTGTTATTAATCAGGAACAAGGATACCCGGAAGATGGGGTCAAAATCCATATAAAAGAGATTCTTACCGCAAAAGCGTCATCTTCGCTAATTTATGAGACTGTGGAGAAATACAAGGACGATGATATTTTTATAGAAAAAGCAATTGATAATAGAGGAAAAGTGTACAGGTTTGAAAACCCAACATTTCTTGAGGAATCGAAACAAGAAGATGGATATCATCGTACCATTAGAAGAGAAATGGACAAACTCAATTCAGACATCAAGTCACTTACCTTTTATCCATCGTTATCCGTGGCAAATCCAAAAGTACAACAGCTTTTGAATAGGAAATCGTTCACCTTACAAAGCACCCGGTTCAATTTAGGACTGCAGGTAAATGATGTTACTCAAAAAGACGGGGAATTGGTAATAGATTATCATCTTACAGGGCTTCCGGAGAATTTGAGTAAAGATAAACTTGAAACGATTAACCATAACTTGGCTTACCTTATCTGGTTAGTTGATAAAGATTATTTAACCAGGATTGACCCTGAAAATCCATGGCCACCTAAAAACCGCGGTATTCCATTTAATAAAGTAAAAATGATAGATAAGGCAACAGCACACTTCCAATCCACTTTTGACCTAGACGGAGAAGAAAGGATTGAGAATTTCAAGCTGGAAAATACAATGATGTTAGTTGATTTTTCTAACCTTGTCCCAGCTAAGGAATTAGAACCATTTACTGTTGAAATTCCAGGGGAGAGTAAATAAACCCACCCGCATCTTATGTGTTGCCACATTAGATATAGCCGCTACCCGTTTTTCAGGGGAGCGGTTTTTGCGTTTTCGAGGACCTTTTCCTTCAATCCGTTCCGCCTAGCAAATAACCCTTTGAGAATACTATTTGTTTATGCGAATTTACTAATTTGATTTTGATCGAAAAGTCTTGTACACCTATAGTTAACCATCATTAAAATACATCTTACTTATTAGGTGTCTGCTTCGTAGAGGAAAAACTACATTGAAAGAGGAAATGCAAATGAATGCATCAACAGAAAAGGCTATTGAACTTGGGAATGTCCATTATTCAGTCGAGCCGGTTAAGATTATAAAAGATATTACAGGTTCCATCTCAAAAGGGAAAATTACGACACTTGTCGGCCCTTCAGGTGCGGGTAAAACATCACTATTTCGCTTGATTAATGGACTTATTTCTCCAACAAAAGGTGAAATCAGCATATCGGGGAAAAATATTGAAGAGTACGAGCCGACCGAACTTAGAAGAAACGTCGGCCTTGCACTTCAAAATGCAACGATGCTAAGTGGCAATATTTATAAAAACCTGGCATTGCCACGAATACTGAAAAAGGAAACACTTTCGGAGGATGAAGCCGCTGAACTTCTCACATCCGTAGGTTTGGAAAAAGATTTATTGAAGCGAGACGTAAAAGACCTATCCGGCGGCCAGAGGCAGAAGGTATCCATCGCGAGAACCCTCGTCAACCGGCCAAATATTTTATTGCTCGATGAAATCACCTCCTCCCTTGACCGTGTTTCAAAGCAAGATATCGAGGAGCTCATCGTTCGAATCAATAAAGAATTTCACGTAACCATTATGTGGATTACTCATAATTTGGAGCAGGCCATACAAATCGGGGATGAGACATGGGTGATGATGAACGGGGAGCTTTTGGAATCTGGTGATAGCAGTTTACTTCTCCAGCCGAAAAATGACCTGGTAAAACAGTTTGTCAAGGGGGACATCAAATGAGCTACCTGGCATTATCCTTAAGCCTTGTCTTCGTTCTCATCCCACTTTTATTATCGAAGGCGTTAAAGCTGGAACTTGAAAGAGATATACTTATCGCTACCATCCGTTCAATTATTCAACTTCTCATCGTCGGGTATATCCTGACGTTTGTATTTGAGTCGGACCATACAATCTATACAATACTCATGGTTGCGCTCATGATTGGAGCCGCAACTCAAAATGCCAGAAAAAAGGGGGCATCCATTCAAGGGATTACTTGGAAGCTCATCCTCACTTTTGTTTTTGTCGAACTGCTCACGCAAGGTATTCTGCTAGGATTAAATATTACTCCTCCAGAGCCACAATATATCATCCCGATAAGCGGGATGGTTGTAGGGAACTCGATGGTTCTTGCCATTTTGTTCTTAAACCGTTTTACCGCGGAAATAGAGTCAAGACATGATGAAACAGAGTTGATTTTAACTCTTGGAGGTACACCGAAGCAAGCTATTCATATCCCTCTAATTACGTCCATAAAGGCAAGTTTGATTCCGACGATTGAAAGCCAGAAAACAATCGGGCTCGTCCAGCTTCCAGGAATGATGAGCGGCCAAATTATCGCCGGGGCTGACCCCGTTCAAGCGGTACAATTCCAGTTGTTGGTTCTATTTCTATTACTGGTAACTGCTGCTGTTACCAGCATCATGCTTGGTTTTCTTTCCTATCCGACATTATTCAATAAACGGATGCAAATGCTCCGGTTTTAAAGAGGGATAAAGCATAAGTCTTTTTCCCTGTTTTTTTGTAACCAATTTCATTGTATAGTGGACGATTCAGCAAAATGTATTAACTCTACAGAAAGGAGAATTAGATGTCAGGAATAAGAGATGAAATCATTTTAAGAGGGCTTAAAGAAAATAATCTTAAAAATATAGATTTAAACATTCCGAAAGAAAAAATCATCGTCTTTACTGGTCTTTCAGGTTCAGGGAAGAGCTCAGTGGTTTTCGATACATTAGCAACAGAAAGCAGAAGACAAATGACGTTGAACTATCCTCATTATGTGAGATATCAAATGCCAAGGTACGAGCGGCCACATGCCGACCTTATGCAAAATTTAAGCCCGGTTGTAGTAGTAGAACAAAGGCCTGCAGGCGGCAATTCTCGTTCAACAGTTGGCACCTATATGGATATTGATCCATTAATCAGGCTTTTGTTCTCGAGAATAGGGAATCCGCCCATAGGTTCTGCTACCGAATTCTCGAGCCAAAGTTCCTTTGGCAGATGCCCCGAATGTGGCGGATATGGGGAAGTCATTACGCCGGACATAAATAAGCTTGTCGATTTCGATAAATCCCTTCGAGAGTATGCTGTCAAATTTAAGCCATTGTCTCCGGCAGGCTGGCAAGGCCATTGGATGATGACGTGCGGATTATTTGATCCGGATAAACCCTTGAAGGACTACCCGGAAGAAACACTCCACTTGTTCTTATATGGTCCCCGGGAAGGCGAAAGAGCCTATGCGCCGTTCCACACAAAAAATGGACCCCACAATGCCGAGTGGGATGGGTTATTGCCGAGATTTACGCGTGTCTATATAAATAGGGATATCTCAAAATTAAAACAAATATCCCAGGAAGATGTATTGGCAGTGTCATCCCATTCACTGTGTCCGACATGCCTTGGTTCAGGGCTGAACCCAAAGGTGCTGGAATGCAAAATAAATGGGCTGAATATCGCCGAATACGATCAGCTGGAACTTCCAGAATTACTGGATGAACTAAAGAAAATAAAAGACCCTATGGGAGAGTCGATAGCTAAACAGGCAATCCCATATGTAAAACAATTAGTCGACATGGGACTGGGATATTTGAGTCTTTCAAGAAAAATGGGTACCCTTTCCGGTGGTGAAGCACAAAGAGTAAAAATCGCCCGTCACTTGGGGAGCAGTCTAAACAATATTACTTACATTTTTGACGAACCAAGTGCAGGACTTCATCCGGAAGAAGTAGATATGTTAATCCAGATGCTAAAAAGGATAAAAGACCAGCATAATACCGTAATCGTAATCGAACACAATTTATCCATCATAAATGTAGCGGATGAAATCATTGAAATGGGACCGGGAGCAGGTGTAAATGGAGGAAATGTTGTCTACCAAGGAAAGATAGAAGGACTAAAAAACTCTCCAACCGCAAAAGCGTTAAATCAGAAGCCGAAAATAAACAAACGTCCAAGGGATATAAAAAGTTACTTTGCAATAAGAAGAGCAAAAAACAATAACTTAAAAAATGTGAATATCGATATTCCTAAAAATGTCTTGGTTTCTGTATGCGGAGTATCCGGTTCCGGTAAAAGCTCATTGCTATTGGAAGCATTCACACAAAAATATCCAGAATCGATAACGGTAGGGCAGGGTGGTATCGGAATCTCCAGCCGTTCAACCATGGCTACATATATGGGAATCATGGATGATATTCGCGCAATATTTTCAAAAGCAACAGAACAACCGCCAGGATTGTTCAGTTTTAACTCCTTAGGGGCATGTCCTGTCTGCAAAGGAAAAGGAGTTCTAACGCCGGAAGTAGCATTTGCGGATCCAGTGACAGTTCCTTGTGAAGCTTGTGGAGGTACGAGATACTCAGACGAAGCACTGTCCTATCGATTTCAAGATAAAAATATCGTAGAGATTTTAGATCTAACAATAGATGAATCGATTAACTATTTTAAAGCGCCAAAAATCCTAAAAAGGGTGAATGTGCTAAAAGAGGTAGGGTTGGGGTATCTAACCTTGGGGCAGACGACAAGTTCCTTAAGCGGAGGAGAGATCCAGCGGCTAAAACTTGCAAGCCATTTACAAAAGGAAGGCCAAATCTACCTGTTAGACGAACCATCCTTAGGGTTACACACAGAAGACGTTGAAAAACTCCTGGATGTATTTCAAAACCTTGTAAATAGAGGTAACTCTGTCATCATAATCGAACACAATCTTGACTTTATAGCGGCGAGCGACTGGATCATAGAAATGGGCCCGGGCGGTGGAAAACTAGGCGGACAAATTGTATTTGAAGGCACACCTGAACAGATGCTAAACGCAGAGACATTGACAGCGAAATGGTTGAAGGATGGAGTTAGTAAAGATCTCACATAAAGTGTGGGGCTATGATGGAAAGTTATAATGGATCCAGTGATAAACTTAATACAGGTTGAAGCTGTGGAGAAAAGTAAGCAGGAACCAAACTGGTTTCTGTTTGTTTTTTTTTGCGTGCCCAGCAAGGCATATGTGGGGACTCTACACCTCGACAGTTTGATAAAAAGAGGTTCACCGTGGTATAAGTGTAAAAGAAGCAGGGACATCTTTGTTTTTAATTTTGGGATAATGGGTTCACTTCGTATCCCATACTGAAAGGAAATGAATTTGAATATGAAAGAAAATTTTTGGCGTGATTTACCACGGCCTTTCTTTATACTTGCACCAATGGAAGATGTTACGGATGTTGTTTTTCGCCATGTCGTGAGTGAGGCGGCACGGCCTGATGTGTTTTTTACAGAGTTTACAAACACGGAAAGTTATTGCCATCCAGAGGGGATCAAGAGTGTGCGTGGGCGCTTGACCTTTACAGAGGATGAACAGCCAATTGTAGCCCATATCTGGGGGGATAAGCCTGAATACTTTCGGCAAATGAGTATCGGTATGGCGGAACTAGGGTTTAGGGGGATTGACATCAATATGGGCTGTCCAGTGCCTAACGTGGCGCAGCATGGGAAGGGAAGCGGGCTTATCCGCCGTCCGGATGTTGCTGCAGATATTATCCAGGCAGCAAAAGCAGGAGGATTGCCAGTAAGTGTAAAGACAAGGCTCGGTTACACGGAGATCGAAGAATGGCATGACTGGCTGACACACATATTGAAACAGGACATTGTCAATCTTTCCATTCATCTGCGTACAAGAAAAGAAATGAGTGAAGTAGACGCCCATTGGGAGCTGATTCCGGAAATAAAGAAACTTCGTGATGAGGTAGCCCCCGATACACTTTTGACAATCAACGGGGATATTCTTGACCGTCAAACTGGCTTGAAGCTCGTCCAACAATATGGAGTGGATGGGGTCATGATTGGCCGTGGTATTTTTAAAAATCCATTTGCCTTCGAAAAAGAGCCGAAAGAGCATAGCAGTATGGAATTACTTGATCTCTTAAGGCTGCATCTCGATCTCCATGACCAATATTCACCATTAACGCTGCGTTCGTTCAAGGCTCTGCATCGCTTTTTCAAGATATATGTCAAAGGGTTCCGTGGGGCAAGTGAGCTAAGAAATAATTTAATGAACACAGAGTCGACTGATGAAGTGCGGGCGATGCTCGATGACTTTGTGTCAAAGAACCTTGATGTAATGGGGTAACAGTAGATGTGCAATTCTGGCCTCCAGGTAATTTGCCCATGTGGTGGCAATTTGCCTGAAGGCCGTTCTTAATTAGTTATTTTTCGTAAGCTTATTATGGAAGAAGACTCCTTCTTTGACATGGAAAGAGTCGTCCTCGCAATATCAGAATTATAATCAAAACATAAGACTATTATTCACATAAATTCATTCAGTATTTTATCAACTTTAGAAGGGTCGGTTTCAACATCATCACCATCATAGTTATTAATAGTTTTTCTTACATTAAATTTGGTTAAAACATTTTTGGAGTGAACAACTATAACAAAATTTCTGCCAGGGAGTATTTCGTGTTTTAAATCTATTAAGCCTGTATGCCCATTTTTTGTTACGATGATTTTTCCATTTAAGAAATCTTCTGTTTTATAAACTAAGGCACAAAAAGGAGGCGATTTCCTATATGTGGTTGTTATCTGGTGTTTAGTTGAATCATAAATATAGCCGTTTTGACACAACAGTACTTCTGTCTCCTTTTTCGGATTATATTTATACAACTGGTCAATAAACGTTTTATGATACATATCATCTGAATCGAGACGGACAATATATAGATGTTCAAAACCAGAACAAAGCTGTTTAAGGGTATTGCTATATTCGGAGGATTTAACGAATCGAATGTTATTTGGAAGTTTTTTGTATGCCTTTAGTTCATCTTTAATAGTCTCTTCAGATTGTGGGTCGTATTGAATTAATGCGATAAAATTTTGGTTTGTTTGGTTTTTCAAGCTATTTAGGGTGTACTTCATAAAAACTGACATTCTATAATTAATCCATTCTTTACCTAATCTCTCTTCTGATGTTGAAGAATTTGCCCAACTATTAAACTTTATTGAAATAATGATTTGTTTATTATTCAAGATACTCACACTCCTTTCCTACATTGTATGAAAAATAATAATCGAGAGATTGTTTCTAAGCCTAGAAAACCTAATTATCAACATGGGTGAATATCTCCTGGTTCAAGCCGCCAAGAACAGTCCTTTTTACTGAAGGGAATAATCACTTCAAAAACTTGAATAGAAACTGGGAATAATCCTCTGCCTCTTCAACAACGACATGTTTTATCGAGCTGTTCGTCTAAAAGCCCAGAATAGAGATTTTCGACCGTAAGACGGTGCTCGGATAATCTTCACGATTTGGTCTGGCATTTTTAAAAGATTTTTACTCAGTGTGCCGTATACACTCCGCAAATGCTCTTGTCTAATCGCTATTGCGAATAAACTGCTCTCCTTATATGATTAAGTAAAGAGGATAATCTAGGGGGAACACTTTATGATCCCATCAAAAATAGAGCCCATTTCAATTACTCTAATAAGAGAAAAAAACGTCGAATCCATCTTCAATTGGTTCGAACTGCATAAACAATCGTTTTATATTTTGGGTTGCTCCTATCTTCGGAATCAGAGGCAATTGGAAGAAGTTTTTTACCAAACCATACTAAAAATACACAAGCAGCTGCCCCGATACAAAAAGGAAACATCATTCGAAACGTGGGTTACGTCCATTTTTATACAAGCCTGCCGGGAACTTTCTATCGATGGAAAGCTAAATGCTTCGGATGAAGGTGAACCGCGCCCGGAATTATTTCAAACTCTTGACCAGTTAAATGAGGATGAGAAGGATGCGGTGGTCCTTACATACATAAAAGGTGTCTCCCGGGAGGACGCGGCACTTCTTCTTAACGTTTCAGAGGAAAAGCTGAAAGAGCATTTGTTTTCCGGAATCCAGGCACTTAAAAAAGGGCTGGGCTATGGGCAGAGCGTCAATGGCTGTAAAGAGTATCATAAGAATTACATCGATTATTTGGACAGAACGATGGACCGGCCGGAAAAAGTCGATTTCGAAATACATATTTATCATTGCGAAAACTGTCAGGAAGATTTGGCTGCCTTTCAGGACGTCATGTTTTCCATGCAGGATCTTACTAAAAGGGTTGAGGATTTTCATCTGCCATCCAATTTTATGGAGAACGTCAAAGCCAGGCTGACAGTTAGGGAAAAGCACAGGAAACTGAAGAACAAGAAACGGAAAAGAATGGGGATTATTTTTGCGAGCGTTTTCGCATTATTAATTGGTTTAGAAGTTTTTACAGGGAATTTTACCAACCTCTACTATGCATATACTGAAGAGGATGAGCAATTACGTCCTTTTCTGCAACAGGGCCTTGGGGAAATGCTGAACCTTGAGGCAGAAAGTGATGGGGTGAAAATCAGAATCAAGAGTGCGATTGCGGATGATGTACAGACGCTCATTTTTTATGAAGTAGAAGATACAACGGAAGATAATCAATATGCAATCAATAATTTTGAAGGCGTTTTTGTGAAGAACGAACGTGAAATCATGAATCATACAACACAACCAAGGTTCTATCCCCCTGACCTCAATTCAACTTTTAACACGAAAGAAAAGAACGTGTATCAAGGAAAGATGAGTCTGCGGCCAATCTCAAAGGATGCCGGGATAATCGAACTTAGGATTACAAAGCTGCTGAAAATGATTCAGGATTCCTCTGGAAGGAATTTCAATTCTTTTGACAACACCGGTAATGAAAGAGGGGAGTGGAACTTTGAGATTCCTGTAACAAAACAGCCCTCTGTTGAATTTGTTTTGAATAGAGAAACAGATGTCGAAGGAATCCCGGTTCGATTTGATAAACTAACCGTTGCCCCGACAACGACGATCCTGCAATTTGCGATTAATACAGAACAGCCAAATAAGCGGATAGATCACTTGAATTTTGACAATCTAAAAGTGAACAATAAAAAGTTGAAAGCGGATATGTATGGGAGTCTTTACTTAGACTCACAACCTGAGATGAATTGGAACGCTTTACAAACGTACTTTGACCCACTTTTTGAAAAAAAGCCCAAAGAGGTCAACGTTCAATTCAAATCTGCCAGCTTAACAATTCAAGACCAGATGACCATCGAACTGAATGCTTCACAGGAATTTCCTCAAACCTTTGAATATGCAGGCAGTACGATCTCCATCGACAAGCTTGAAGTTGGACAGGAAACCAAGTTTGTAATAAGCAATCATGAAATCAAGAATAGGGTATATGAATCGCTTCACTTAGAATTTGCTGATGAAAATGGGTATGGAATTGGTTCGATGATGGATTCTGAAGGAGTACTAGTAGATAAAAATGGGGTTGAATACGATATCAATACTCCTGTCGCATATGAGGAAATCGACCAGCCCCGATATTTCTCTACTCTGCAAAGCATAATGGTTAGTCCCGACGCAACAGAGAATAGGATTCCTAAAAGTCTCAGAATCCATAGTTATAATACAACAAAATATTTGGACGACGTTGTAAAGGTTTCAGTAGAATGACAATCTTACTGTCTGCTTTACAATGTAGGAATGATTACACAATATTTTTATAATAACCAAAGCTTTATTCGAACTGAACTGCCCCGTAGTTGTTAAGAAAAACTAACAATTACGGGGTTTTTTCTATTGAATCGGCATTTCCCTACCACGTGCTTGACCATCAAGGGACTTTTAAAAAAGTAGGAGAATGTAAAGTAAAACAGTTGTTTTTAGGGTTCTGAATCAAATTGACTACCTTGCTAATGTACACTTTTTCTTTATTTTCTATAGGAATATAGGTAAGGGCCGGGCTGTTCTCTTTGGGAGAAGTATCGGAGCTATGTTTTGTATTGCTTGAAGAAGTATAAATGTAATTCTTGATAGACAAATTAACTGTATATTGACAGAGGGTTCCAATTAGTGCCCGGCAGTGGCAACGTTCGAAAAGCTTGTTCGCGCTTACCGGCATGGAAAAGTGACATTCTCTTTCCTCACCATCACCATACGATTAATTGATGTTGAGAGAAATGATTCATCGGAACAAAAGCTAATTCTTACTTTAGCTGGCTTCCGGTGAAATATTTTTTAGAGAAAAGGTTGATTTGATGAATATGAAAAGTATGAAGCAAGCCAGAATAGGCATAGGCCTTGGAGCTACATCAGCCATTGCATGGGGTGTAGATACAGTAATCATTGGCCTGATTATAGCAAGTACTCCGTTTAAAGAAGCCTTTGTACTTGCACCAATTATAGCCGCTTTCATGCATGACTTTTTCTCAGCTATTTGGATTTCCTTGCTGATGATTGTAAAAGGTGAATTTATTAACGTTTTAAAGCTAATTGGAACAAAAAGCGGCTTGATATTGATTTTAGGAGGATTGTGCGGCGGGCCATTGGCCATGACTTTTTACTTTCTTGGTATCCAACATGCGGGGGTAACGTATGCAGCAAGTATTGCTTCCATCTTCCCTGGGATAGGTGCTGTACTTGCTTTCTTTTTTTTGAAGGAAAAAATGGTCGGAAGAACTTGGCTTGGCGTAGTTTTAAGCATAATTGGCGTCATAACATTGGCATATGTGCCTTCGAAATTTGATGTCGAGAGTAACTTTTTCATCGGGATATTGTTTTCTTTAGGTGCCGCTTTGTTCTGGGGTCTTGAAGGGGTTATCAGTGCATGGGGAATGAGAGGAAAAAATGTGGTTCCGTTCTATGCAATTAATATAAGACAGTTAACCTCGGCGCTAAGTTTTGGGATAGTCATTATCCCGTTTGTTCAAGGTTATCCTTTAGTTTTTGAAGCAGCGTCATCCAATATAGTGTGGTGGCTTGTTATAGCAGGTTTATTAGGAACCATGAATTATTCTTTATATTACGCATCCATTGATATAATCGGTGCTGCCAGGGGGCAATCACTGAACAATACGTATGTTTTTTGGGCTATAGCAACCGAAATTCTGTTTATTGGTACCCCTATCAGCTGGCAATTTGTCATTGGAACGGCAATTGTACTTTTAGGTTCTGTCCTTGTATCAGGGAACATAAAAAGTTCAAAGACTGATGGTGAGCCCAGACTAAATAAAGGTGAAAGAGTCAATCCGGTTTAAAGACTTGGGGCTATATTGGCTAGGGAGACTTGTTCTTCTTTTATGAACAAAACAAGGATTTTCAAAGGGCGCGGGAATTGTACGGAAGGCTATGGCAATTACAAAAGGTAAAGACGATATTGGGGCAGTAAAAGAATGGTTGAAGATCTGACGGAAGAAATATAATAATTGCCGATTTTAAAAGAAGCTCTTCAAAACATGAAGCGCTTCTTTTTTATTGTTTTGAATGGCAGACATGGATACCAATCCCTGCTCTTTAAAAGGGAAAGAGAGCGCAAGAATCGCGAAAGTATGATATACTACTGAAGGTGTAAATAAATATAGTTATATAATAGTGAAACAGTATTTTAACAGGAAGGAAAGTGAGACTATGAGTAACGGAATTTTTAAAATCCCTGCAGTTAAAAACGAGCCTGGCAATACGTATGCTCCTGGCACAAAAGAAAGGGAAACGTTAAAAGCGGAATTAAAGCGCCAGTCCGAAAAGGTCATTGAAATTCCTGTCATTATTAACGGAGAAGACGTAAAGACAGATACAGTGAAACAAGTTGTTATGCCGCATGCTCACCAGCATGTACTCGCAAACTATTCTCAAGCGGGCGAAAAAGAACTTCGCGATGCTGTCGAAGCGGCGATGGCTGCGAAAGAAGCATGGGCAAATATGCCTTGGGAACACCGCGCATCCATTTTCCTAAAAGCGGCTGATTTGATCTCCGGTCCATACCGTGATGTGATGAACGCGGCTACAATGCTCGGCCAATCCAAAACAGCTTTCCAATCCGAAATTGATGCCGCCCAGGAATTAATCGACTTCCTGCGTTTTGGCGTTGAGTGTGCCAACCAAATCTATCAAATCCAGCCTGATAGCATGAAGAATATTTGGAACCGTACGGATTACCGTCCATTGGATGGTTTTGTATTGGCGATTTCTCCATTTAACTTCACGGCAATCGGCGGAAACCTGCCGGCAGCTCCTGCGATGATGGGGAACGTAGTTGTTTGGAAGCCAGCAACAACTTCCATTCTTGCAAACTACTATTTCATGCGTATCCTTGAAGAAGCTGGTTTGCCAAAAGGCGTCATTAACTTCGTACCATCACGCGGTTCTCAAGTGTCCGAGGTTGTGTTGACTGACCCTCGCATGGCTGGATTCCATTTCACTGGTTCGACAGATACATTCAACACAATTTGGAAAACAGTCGGTGAAAACATTTCCAAGTACCAATCCTATCCTCGCCTGATTGGGGAAACTGGCGGTAAAGACTTTGTATTTGCCCACGAAACAGCGCAAGCGGATAAAGTTGCCGCTGCCCTTGTTCGCGGAGCATTTGAATACCAAGGCCAAAAATGTTCGGCAGCTTCCCGGGCTTACATCCCGGCAAGCATGTGGGAAGCAGTAAAAGGAAAGCTGCTTGAAGACACCGCGAAGCTCAAAGTTGGTGATGTCCGCGACTTTAGGAACTTCATGGGCGCAGTAATTGATAAGCCTGCTTTTGATTCAATCACAGGCTATATCGACTATGCGGCTAATTCCGAAGATGCGGAAATTATCGCGGGAGGTACGTACGATGATTCTGTCGGGTATTTCATTCAGCCGACAATTATTGTAACAACCAATCCAAACTTCAAGACGATGGTTGAAGAAATTTTCGGGCCAGTCTTGACTATCTATGTTTACGAAAATGATAAATTGGAAGAAACTTTGGATGCGGTTAATACAGCGTCGATCTATGCATTAACTGGTGCAATTTTTGCCCAGGATCGCAATGCAATCATTCACCTGGAGCGCCGCTTGTCCGAAGCAGCAGGAAACTTCTACATCAATGACAAGCCAACTGGCGCGATGGTTAACCAACAGCCATTCGGCGGTTCCCGCGGATCCGGCACGAACGACAAGGCTGGTTCCATCTTCAACATGATTCGCTGGACTAGCCCTCGTGTCATCAAAGAAAACTTTGTGCCTACAACGGATATCGCATATCCATTCATGGACGAAGAATAAGATAAGAAGTAAAAAAGCGGTTGAAACGATTGTTTCAGCCGCTTTTTAATTTTGCCTGGTTTTTTTAAAAAATGACCCATTCATTAAAAATGGCGCCGTGCAAATGACCCCGGCAACGTACAGGAGCAAGGCGAAATACGCAGGCAATAAGTGGATGAAATCAGTATACCCGATAATAAAATGGGTCACAATTCCTGCTAAAAATGCCGGTATTGCACCAATTGTAAAGGTCCACCAAACCCAACGCTCTCCCTCCCGGATTCCCCATAAGGCGAGCATTAATACGAGCAAGCCAACACTTAATAACGCGCTTCCGAAACCGGCGCGGTCGTGGGCAATCACAGGTATTAACTTATCATTAAACGCATTAAGCATTTCCGGAGACATGCATAGATAGGTTATATCCGTCGGGACAAATACACTCGAAGCTCCAATGAACGAAATGACGGCTCCGCCAACGGTCAAAGAAGCCCCCAATACAATAAAGGCAAGCTGCCCAATCAGGCTCAGCTTCCAGGCACGGCTGTTGTAAAGGTTCGTGCTTGTGGGACTCTCCCCCGCGGTCCTTGTTTTCAAAAATCCCGCAATGAAAAAAGGCAATAATATAAGCCAAAACAATCCATGCAGCCAGTCGAAATACCCATATCCGATAAATAGAAAAATCCCAAGGAATCCAATAATCCCGGCGGTATTCACGGCTTTTCTCGCCCAATGCAGCCCGAGCCGGATTCCATGCCTCGCCAGCTGCATATAGATGATGCCGCCCGATATCATGGTCCCCGAAAGTGTCATGCGGTCATGCGCCATAAAAAATAAAATCGCGGAATTAAAATCCAAAATATCGTCCCTGAACATACCAAGGAACGCTTCATCGTAGGGAAGGATCACATCTTTCATGCTGAAAAATAACGCGATGAATCCAGCAACTGTAATGGCAAACCCAAACAGCCAATACCAGAACCATCCGCCCCAAATGGCGGGCTGCTTTTGGAATGTGCCACTGTATGCTTCATTTATCCGTTTTGGCAGCCCAGGGCCGGAAAATACGTATTCCTGCCCCAAAAGGATAATGGAAGCGCCGTCCTCCAATAATGCCACAGCATCAGCTGGTTCCTTTACTCCGCCTGAAGTTATTAGCGGCACGTCCCCGCCAAATGATTCCCTTAAAGCTGCCAATCCATAGCGAAGCACTTCAGAAGAAGCCCCTTCCATAAGGATTCCGTTTGGATGAAAGGTTCGAATCCGTTCGATCGTTGTTCCAAGTTCTTCTGTGCAATGGAGGATGACTGGCTTACCTATCCTGTCCCTAAAATGGTGAAATTCAGTATCTGCTTCAAAAACATTGCTATTTACTATGAAGGCATCACTATAAGGAAGGAGTTCATCACAAATTTCGTTTATTTCATTTAATGTTCCTTCAACCCTTATAAGAAAAGGCACTTTTTTCTTTTTCAAAGAATCCAGTTCCTTTTTTACTGCTTCTATCCCTTGAAATCGGCCTGTGAGTCCCGTTATTTGTTCTTTTTCATGGTCAATCCGCAGCATTTCCCTTTGTGGTGAGCCGTTGAATGAAACGGGACCGATTTCGATGAAGCCAAATCCAAGGTTTTGAAAGGCTTTCAATCCTGATAATTCGGGATCCAATCTCCCGCTCAGGCCTACCGGAGTGTCAAAATGAACGTTAAAAAGATGCTTCTCAAGTTCCTTGGAAGGCGCCATGTGGCCAAGGAATTCAATTAAGGCTTCGCCGATTGGCGTGGATGATATCATGCTCATTCCACGGTGAATAAACCCGCGGCTTAAGGCAGGCGGCAGCTTCATGAGAATTGGCTTGAATATGGTATGATACGACCAATCCGGCATGGTTTCTCTCCCCCTTGACTCTCTCTTTTAACATATTACCATATGGGCAAATGTTACCACCTACCATTTTACAGATGATTGCCAGCGCCAGGTTATAAAGTTTAATGCCCGAAGAACGTGCTACCACTGCTGTTCGGTCACTAAATCAACTTTTAAAGCCCGAAGCAATGAAAAGGAAGTCCCAGTTTTGCGGTTCAGTCAGCAGAGTTGATTTTGTTTACTAATGTATCTTACGAGACGTTAATTTTGCTTTGAGTAGGGCTTTTCTTCTAAAAATTTTTCGGACAGCGGTCTCAACCAATTCGTTAATACTACTTTTGCGTTGGATAACCAAAAATTTATTACATTTACATTTTATTCCCATGTTAAAATAGAAAAGGATTCACAAAATTCGTTCTGTTAATCAGCCCGGAGGATTAAGATGAAAAAAATAATGATGTCAATACCTTTTTTAGGAATAATTTTCCCATATGTTTTATTTGAATTGATTCAATTGGGGATTTTCAGGAATCCGGCCTTAGTGCATCCGCATGGCCACTTTTATATTGTTTCGATTGTGTCCATTCTTGCATCAGGGATTGCAATTTTGGTAGGAATAGCTGGCAGCAGGTTGAGGAATATAAAAGTGAGTATCCTTTCGCTCGCTTTTCTCTCTCTCTCTATTATGTTTTCAGTTCATGGCCTTTCAACGCCGTCTTTTATTTTTGGAATAACAAGCCTTCCTGGTGTAGCGGCGCAATTAAGCATGTTGCTGGTAACAGTTTGGCTATGGTTCTCTTCTTTTTCCTCAAATAATAAATTTATAGTTTTGCTTGCCTCCCAGCAAAAAGTCCTCGTTCCTTCCTGGACGATTGCCCTAAGCATTTTTTGCACAATCGGCCTTCTGAATCCAGGGATTGTTGACATTGTTCCACTTAACATGAATCCGTTAAAAAATATCATTACCGTCCTTATTCTTTTAATTAATGCGCTGACAATACACAGGTATTTCCAGTCGTACCGTTTTACGCGGTTTCCATTGCAGCTGGCAATTGTCTATAGCTCTGGTTGGATCATGGTGTCCCAGATTATTATGGTAAGAGGATTATTGTGGAGCCTGAGCTGGTGGATTTATCATTTCCTTCTTCTTGGTTCGATGGTGGTAATGATCATTGGCCTATACAAGCAATATGCAGTAAAAGGGACAATATCCGAGTCACTAAGATCACTTTTTATTACTGATCCTTTTGAGCGGATAACAAATAGCATTCCGTCCAGTATCAGGGCGCTTGTGACGGCTACAGAAGAGAAAGACAGTTATACAGCCGGACATACATTCAGGGTAACCTTATATGCTTTGAAACTAGCAGAAGAAATGGGTCTCAGACCAGAAGAGTTGCGAACTATTCTGCAAGGTTCCCTCCTGCATGATGTTGGAAAGATAGGCATTCCAGATCACATACTAAATAAACCAGGAAGATTGACACATGAAGAAAGAAAGTTGATTGAGGAACATCCTGCAACAGGATTTACTATGTGCAAAGGGCTCGGATTTTTAAAAGAAGAATTAAGCATCATTCGCTCCCATCATGAAAAGTGGGACGGTACAGGATATCCGGACAGGCTTTCTGGAGAAAACATACCATTATATGCAAGAATCGTAGCCGTGGCAGATGTATACGACGCACTCACCTCGGAAAGGTCGTACCGGAAAGCATGGACTCACGGCAAGGCAATCGAATTTTTAAAAGAAAATATAGGAACCCACTTTGATCCTGCGTGTGTTGCTGCATGGGAAGCGGTATGCATAAAGAATCCATTTGTTTATCAATATCCTTCAGAATTCATAAAGGATGGGACAATCGTCAGGAGGGCTTTAGCTTAATGAAAAAATTTCAGTGTTGCCACATACTCACACATGTTGAATCAGTCGTAAGGTGTGTGCGAATAGTATAAATTTGGGTATACTGTTGCTAGTAAAAACAGAAATGAGTTGTTAAGAAATGAATTTAGAAACAAATGATCATAAAGAGAATTGGTTCAGGAATATCATTCTCTTTTTAACAAGCCAGACGATATCGCTTTTTGGATCATCACTGGTTCAATATGCGATAATGTGGTACATCACGTTAACGACAAAATCGGGATTAATGATGATGTTGTATATCATTTGCGGTTTCATCCCTACGTTTATTTTGTCGCCTGTTGCCGGCGTTTGGGCCGACCGCTATAACCGGAAAATGCTGATTGTATTTGCAGACGCGCTTATTGCAGTGGCTACATTAATTCTGGCTATCCTTTTTTTAATGGGGTTCGATTCCATTTGGCTGCTTTTTGTGATGGCTGCGATACGTGCCTTTGGTACGGGGATTCAGACTCCGGCTGTCGGAGCTATTTTGCCGCAAATCGTTCCGAAGGATAAGCTGACAAAGGTAAACGGCATAAATGGAAGTATCCAGGCTATCATCATGTTTGTGTCGCCAATGGTCAGTGCGGCGTTACTGGCATTGGCTTCAATTGAATTTATTTTCTTCATTGATGTCATTACAGCAGCGATAGCCATTGTGACATTACTTGGTTTCTTGAAAATTTCCGCGCATAAGAAGGCAACGGAAAAGCAAACAACGAGCTACTTGAGTGACTTCAAACAAGGCTTGCACTATATAAATAGCCATGCTTATCTAAAGCAATTTTTCCTTTTCTTTGCGGTCTTTTTTGTTTTGATGGCGCCAGCTGCATTTTTGACCCCACTGCAGGTTGCCCGGAGCTTTGGCGATGATGTTTGGAGGTTAACTGCAATTGAGATTGCCTTTTCAATCGGGATGATGGCTGGCGGCGGAATTATTGCCGCTTGGGGAGGCTTTCAAAATAAAGTAAAAACAATGGCATTTGCGAGTGTGGTCATGGGAGTTTGCACATTCGCGCTTGGAATCGTTCCAATCTTTTGGATTTATTTAGTCTTCATGGGCATTTTCGGAGTTACAATGCCAATCTTCAACACTCCGACGACTGTTCTTTTGCAGGAAAAAATTGAAGAGGACTATTTAGGAAGAGTTTTTGGAGTCATGGGGATGATTGCAACTTCAATGATGCCAATCGGAATGCTTATATTTGGCCCAATCGCCGATATAATCAAAATCGAATGGCTGCTGATAGGAACGGGTGTATTCATTATTGTCTTGGCTATCTTGTTAGGGCGGAACAAAGTATTAATCAAGGCTGGAAAACCGGCTTTAGAGGAAACATAGATTATAGAATGAACTTCAAAGAGAAATTTTCAACTTGCCTTTTGGTGTCCAGCCATAAAATAATCCCTAGGAGCAAGCAGAACTGATTTTTCAGGCTGCTAGCTTTTAGGGATGTTTTTAGCTATAAAGATAGTTTAACTTACAGCCCCTTTGTTAAAAAATACGCTCCGGCTAGTTTGAAATCCTCTAAAAATAACGGCCAAAGATTCGGGCGGCGCCTGACAGCCAATGGATGGTAGGCAACGATTGTTTTGTATCCATTGACTTCATGGATTTGTCCTCTTAATGATTTTACGTCAGCTTCCGTATTCTGAAAAAAGGATTGGACCGCGATGTTGCCGAGGCAGACAATAAGCTGAGGGTGCTTTAATTCAATCTGTTGTTTCAAATGATTCATGCAGATTTGCCTCGTTCGTTCTTTATCGTATTTTCTAACCGGTTTCCTTTTTAAAACATAGGTTACATATAAATCCTCGGCTTGAAAACCTGCTTCAAAGGCAGCCTTTTGAAGTGCTTGCCTTGTTCCGCAAACAAAGGGTTTACCTTCCCGATCTTCCCTGGAACCCGGATTATCCAAGAGGATAAGGATGGGGGCATGCGGATTCCCTTCACCCCAAACCATTCTCGATCCATGCTCGTAGAGACCGCATTCACTGCAGTTCTTTACTACTTCTGGGGTTGGTTCTTCTGGCCAAAATGAAGGGCAAAACCCACTCATACGATAAGCTCCTCCGGATATCAATATTTAATATTATGCCCACTTCCCTGGTGAATAAGTGCTAATCAAAATCTCTATGACACTGCCGCTTATGAATAGCCTTTTGCATAAATAGGATGATAGGCCAAAGAATAAAAGTGGGCTTTCTTTTTATTTACTCGAAAAACGGGTGAATAAATAGTTCTAATATCTTCCCTGGTGGGATGCGCAATGGAACAGCATTTGAACTATATTATTGAGCATTACGGCTATATCGGGATCACCATTTTGCTGATAGGGGGAATTGTCGGCCTTCCCCTTCCTGATGAGGTCCTTTTGACATATGTCGGTTTTTCAATTTTCCAGGAAAAACTTTCTTATTTTCCTTCATTGGTGAGTGCGTGTGTAGGGGCGGCAGGCGGAATTAGCCTTAGTTATTTTATTGGCTATAAATTAGGGCTGCCGCTTTTACATAAGTTCGGCCCCAAAGTCCATATTACCAAGCACAAAATCGATTATACGAGGAAGCTATTTGAAAAAATTGGCCCAGCCATCCTTGTAGTTGGGTATTTTATCCCGGGAATCCGCCATCTAGCCGCATATATCGCGGCCATTAACAATTACCCATTTAAAAAATTTATTGTTTTTGCTTACAGTGGGGCTTTTATTTGGACTTTTACCTTTATCACTTTGGGAACAGTACTGGGTAAGGACTGGGATAAAGTTAAGTTGTACGTGTCAAAGTATAGCTTCTATTTGATAGGCTTGCTGCTCCTGGCGGTTGTTTTCTATTTTTTTTGGAAAAAGAAGATCAGGAAACAGAAGTGAGAGCAGATATTTACGCTTATTTTTTTAAAAAAGGTACAATGATGGGTATCTGGCCAGTCGTTTTGGCGGCTGGTGAAAGGGGAATTTGAAAATGGAATTAGGTATTAGTACGTTTGTGGAAACGACGCCGGATCCGGAGACCGGGAAAGTTGTCAGCCATGCACAGCGTTTGCGTGAAGTAGCAGAGGAAATTATTTTAGCGGATCAGGTGGGGCTTGATGTTTTTGGGGTTGGTGAACATCATCGGGAGGATTTCGCAGCTTCCTCACCGTCAGTATTGCTGGCGGCCGCCGCAACGCAGACAAAGAGAATACGGCTAACAAGTGCTGTTACGGTCCTTTCATCGGATGACCCGGTCCGGGTTTTCCAAGATTTCGCGACGCTTGACGGATTATCAAATGGCCGGGCGGAAATCATGGCTGGCAGGGGATCGTTTATCGAGTCGTTTCCGCTCTTTGGCTATGATTTGAAGGATTATGATGAGCTTTTTGAGGAGAAACTGGACTTGCTGTTGGCGCTGCAGAAGTCCGAAAAAGTTACCTGGAGCGGGAAGCACCGTCCTGCCATTCAAAATATCGGGATATACCCGCGGCCGGTTCAGGATCCATTGCCGATTTGGATCGGAAGCGGGGGCAACCAGGAATCAGTCGTCCGTGCTGGCCTTCTCGGATTGCCGCTTGTACTCGCCATTATCGGGGGAAGCCCGCTTCACTTTGCTCCTTTAGTACAGCTGTACTGGAAAGCCGCGGAGCATGCGGGACACGACCTTTCAAAATTGAAGGTGGCGTCCCATTCACATGGCTTTGTTGCCGAAACTACCGAGACAGCCGCAGATAAATTTTACCCGTCAACCCAGCAGGTTATGACTAAACTGGGACGGGAGCGGGGCTGGGGTCCATATAGCCGGCGGGCTTATGACTCCGCGAGGTCTCTTGAGGGAGCGCTTTATGTCGGGGATCCTGGTACAGTCGCGGAAAAGATTATCTTTTTACGCAAGAAGGTAGGTATAACCAGGTTCATGCTCCATTGCCCGGTTGGCTCGATGCCGCATGAGGATGTCATGAAGGCGATTGAACTGTTCGGCACAAAAGTGGCGCCGAGGGTCAGGGAAGAAGTCGCTCGCTGGGAAGCGACACAGTAATATTCAAAGGTTATACCATTTGTCTTGAAAAGTGATAAGTACCGTTTTTGTACTAATCACTTTTCAAGGCTTACCAACTAGACTTTTTAAATATTCATTTTTATACCGAAGTCAAAGACTGCAAACAGGCCGCCACACTAACTCCTCATACGCTCACTATTTTTCAAAACAAACCCCGCCATCGCAGTCAACAAGCTCCCAGGCTGTTCAAAAATGGTCACATGGCCACACTCGGGAATGATGAGATATTCCGTATCCGGTATGTGCCGTACCAAAATGTCAGAAAATCGGCGGGGGGTCAACAGATCATTTTCCCCAACCACTACGAGAGTCGGACACTTCACTTTGCAAAGCTCATCGGTTACATCCGAATCATTGATATACGTATCATAGAGGTGGACCTGCCCGTTGAAATAATCCTCTCCAATATCATTCATTAGCTTTGCCCGCTCGGCGAGAAATTCTTTATTTTTCTCAACAAAGGAATTGCAGTAGAGGGAAGGGACCGCTCCCCAGAAAAAAGCTTCTCCTTGAGGGCCTATAGCCAGCTGTTTCCAGCCCTCCAAAAATAGCCGAGTCGTTTCGCCAAGTTCACTGGCAACATCAATCAAAGTGAGGCTAACCGCAATTTCAGGGTAATCAATCGCAAACCTTAATGCGACTGCCCCGCCGTACGAGGTACCGACCAGGTGCACCTTTTGGATTCCCAACCTATCCAGCAAAACCTTCGCATCTTCTGCATGCTCCCTAAATGTATAAGGTCCATCAGGCTTGGCGGACTTCATTTGTCCTTTAAAGTCATGAAGGACAATCCGATAGCCGAGTTTTTCAAAAAGGGGGTAGTATAAGGCCCACGAAGATGTGGTCGTCATCACCCCATTAAAAAACATCACCGTTTTGGACGCTTCCGAATCCCCAAAAACCTCGTAAAACAATTCATTTCCGTTAATATTCATCATGGCCATGCCAACGCCTCCCATCATATACAAAAAGGCTGAATCCCGTAAGAATCAGCCCGAATCAACCTCGAAAATCGGACAAAACCAAACTAGTTTTAAAGAGCCCTGTCCGATAAACCCACATGAATTAAAGCACAACCCCGCCGTCGACGCTCAATACAGTCCCGGTAATATACCGTGCTTCATCAGATGCAAGGAACGTATACGCATTGGCAATGTCCTCCGGCTGGCCGAGGACCCCGAGCGGAGATTTTCCTTTCATCATTTCAAGAACCTTTTCAGGCATTTTTTCGACCATCGGCGTCATGATGAACCCAGGGGCAACCGCATTCACACGGATGCCAAACCGGCCAAGCTCCTTCGCCCACGTTTTGGTCATGCCGATGACGCCCCATTTGGTTGCTGCATAGTTGGTTTGTCCGAAGTTTCCATATAAGCCAACAACGGAGGAGGCATTCAAAATGACGCCGCGACTCTGCTCCTTCATTTGTTTTGCTGCGGCCTGGGCGACGTTGAAGACTCCTTTTAAGTTAACATCAATGACCCTGTCCCACTGGGCTTCTTCCATTTTAATCAACTGGGCGTCAGCGGTGATTCCGGCGTTATTCACAACTATGTCAACGCTTCCAAAATGCTCCACTGTATCAGAAACCATTTTTTCCACCTGGCCCAAATCAGTTACATCAACGATCATTCCAATCGCTTTGCCGCCGTCTTCATTAATAACGGCAACCGTCCGGTCAACATCCTCGCTGTTTACATCAGCAACGATGACTTTTGCACCTTCTTTTGCGTATTTAATCGCAGTTGCTTCCCCGATTCCTCTTCCAGCTCCTGTAACAATCGCCACTTTGTCTTTTAATCTCATTTCTCGTTACCTCCCAATATATAGTCAATTAAATAGTATGCAAGAATCTTGCCAACCTGAATAATCACTATTTTTAAAGAAAATCGCCACCCGGAATGTAGCAAACAGCAAACACTGTCCGAATTTCCTACATTTTTTTTAAAAAAAGTTCCATTCCACACTGTTAATTATATACAATAAAGGAAAAGGGATGAAAAAGGAGGGGAGTTTGTGGGGTTGGATGTTACCAACGTAATCACCTCTGTAGACTTGGAAGTCCTTGGCTCGGAGGCTTTTCTGAATACAATGGAAAAGCTGTTTGATCCTATTTCGGTTCCAATCATTTTGGTTGATAAAGATACAAAAATTCGGATGATTAACCAAATTTTTGCCGATTATTTAGGTTTCCCGAAGGAAGAAATCCTAGGAAAACCGGTATTGGAAGTAGATGAATTTTCAAGGTTCCCGTATGTACTATCAAGCAAAAAGCCGGAAATAGCCTGGAAACATAAATTCAAGAACGGAAAAACAGCGATTGTCCACAGAATACCTGTACTGGATATAAATCAAGAAGTGGCCTACGGGTTTGGGTTGCTGCTCTTCCAGGATGTAAAAGAGTTCAAGGATATTATTGAAAAAAATAAACTCCTCGAGACAGCGTTAAACTATGCCGAGGAACAGTTGAAGCACATCCATGGTGCGAAATATAGCTGGGAAAACATCCTTGGTACAAGCGAGAAAATGGTGTTGGCGATTTATATGGGGAGAAGGGCATCCCAGACAAAATCGAATGTTTTATTGCTGGGGGAAAGCGGGACAGGCAAGGAATTATTTGCCCATGCAATCCACCACTCCAGCAACAGAAAGCATGAGAGATTTATCAAGGTTAACTGTGCCGCAGTCCCTGCTGAGCTGCTTGAGTCGGAACTATTCGGCTATGAGGAAGGAGCGTTTACCGGCGCTAAAAAGGGAGGCAAGCCTGGAAAGTTTGAACTGGCAAGCGGCGGCAGTATTTTTCTTGATGAAATTGGCGACATGCCGCTCAGCATGCAGGCCAAGCTCCTTCGCGTCCTGCAGGAAAAAGAGATTGAAAGAGTTGGCGGTACGAGGACGATTCCAGTCGATGTTCGCGTGATCGCGGCCACCAATAAAAACCTTGAAAAAATGGTCGAGGAAGGGTCATTCCGTGAAGATCTTTTTTACCGCCTGAATGTCATGTCAATTGAAATCCCGCCATTGCGCGAACGGGAAACCGATATTGCGGACTTGGCGATGAAGCTGCTTGAGAAGCTGTCAAGCCAGTTAGGGGTTTACGTCCGCACTATTTCCAAAAATGCGATGGAGCATCTGCTGAACTACCATTGGCCTGGTAACGTCAGGGAACTGGAGAACGTACTGGAGCGTGCCATCAATCTCACAGATACCGATACGATTCATTCTGTCCATCTTCCATTCACGATTACGAGAAACAAGAAGCTTCATAAGCTATCAAATGGGCAAACGTTAAAAAGTATCCTGGAGGAAACGGAAAAAGAGATTATTAAAAATTACCTGGACGAGTTGAATCATAACAAAGTAAAGGTAGCCGATATCCTTGATATTAGCCGTTCAAGCCTCTATGACAAAATTGAAAAATACGAATTAAAGCCGCCTTTGTCGTAAAACCATACACCTGTCGGATTATCGGACACTAAAAAAGTAAGCGTTTACAAAATAAAATGGCTTTGAGAAAAAATCAAAGTCATTTTTTATTTGTCCAAAAAATTTTAATAAGTCGAAAAAACCTTTAAAATAAAGGTTTTTCGCAACATCACCCAATCAGCATAACCATTTTATTAAAAATTGGCACGGTATTTGCAATGTAAGAAAGTATAGCTGCAATCAAAAGAAAAGGAGGGCTTGTTATGGTTGAATTTTTACAAAATGTCATAGCTGGATTGGAAACAGGCAGTTTGTATGCTTTGGCTGCCCTGGGTTTAGTCCTGATTTACCGGACCTCTGACGTCATTAACTTTGCTCAAGGTGAAATGGCTATGTTCAGCAGCTTTATCGCCTTTACAATATTCCAGCAAACGATGTCTTATCCAGTTGCATTCATCGGGGCGATTTTATTTGCGGTCTTTCTCGGATTTCTCGTTGAGAGAGTCTTCATACGCCCTGCATCTAAGGCTAACCTGGTAAGTAAAATGATCATCACCCTTGGACTTATTATGATTTTTAACGGTGTTGCATCTGCATTGTTCGGAATCGATATGCACCCATTCAGAAAAGCGTTGACCATGGACAATATCAACATTGGGGAAGTCATTATCCAGCCTAACGCCATTTTCATCATCTCAATCACACTCGTAATCATGGCGATTTTATTTTATTTGATAAAAAATACATTGATTGGCATTGCCATCCGTGCCACTGCCCAAAATGAGACAACCGCAAAATTGATGGGAGTGCCGGTTTCGAAGGTGTATTCCTTGTCATGGATCATCGCTACCGTACTCGGAGCGATCGCAGGAATCCTGATTGCCCCGACAACCAACGTTTCGACGACGATGATGGGAGAAGTGCATTTGAAATCATTCATTGCTGCCGTCCTTGGCGGTTTCGGATCTTTTGTCGGGCCAGTTGTTGGCGGTTTTGTTATCGGGGTTTTTGATAACCTTGTTGGCTACTACATCTCGCTGCAATGGAAAACAGTCATCGTCTATGCCTTGTTGATCATCATTTTAATCGTGAAACCTACAGGACTCTTCGGCAAAGTCCACCGGAAGAAGGTGTAAGACATGAAGGGATTGTTAAAAAACAAACCATTCCTCTATATAGTGGCCGGGCTAATCGTCGCGATAATTCCATTACTGGTTGAGATGGAGCGGTCGACAATGACGATGATGAACCTGATCGTCATTTATGCAATCGTTGCGATCGGCTTTAATATCCTTCTCGGCTACGCGGGACAAATCTCGCTTGGCCATGCGGCATTTATGGGGCTTGGAGCCTATTTATCAGCTTATATTACTGCAAACTATGAACTTCCGTTTTTAGTAAGTCTCTTATTATCCGGACTGATTCCGATGGTTATCGGGCTCTTCCTTGGACTAGTGGCGCTTCGCCTTGAGGGCCATTACCTAGCGATTGCGACACTTGGCTTTGGGGTTGCCATTCAGCAAACCTTTAAGGAATGGATTGCCTTTACGAATGGATTCTCCGGGGTACGGGCGGCCACCCCTGAAATTTTTGGCTTCGCCTTGAGAGAACGTGAACACTTTTTCGTTTTGGCGGTCATCATCTGTGTTTTGCTCATTCTGTTTGCCCATAATCTTTTATCCTCAAAAACCGGACGCGCCTTGATTGCGATCCGTGATAGTGAGCACGCGGCCCAGGCGATGGGCGTCAGCTTATTCAAATATAAATTGATTGCCTTTGCACTAAGCGCTTTTTACGCCGGGATCGGCGGTTCTTTATATGTACACTTGATCCGATATACAGAGCCGAATCAATGGGGAATTGACCTGTCACTGAATTTATTGGCGATGGTGGTTATCGGAGGCCTGGCCTCCATACCGGGAAGCGTATTAGGTGCAGCATTTATCGTATTCATTCCTGAATTCGTAAAAGACATTGAGTGGCTGCAGAACATCAAGAACGTTGCAAGCATTTTTACCGGGATCGCGCTTGTCCTTGTCATTATGTTTTTCCCATATGGCCTTGCGCGAATAGGATCCCAGCTTAAATCACTATTCGCTGGCAGGCCAAAGCACACGAAACCGACAAAGGGGGTGGAGGGATAAAGATGGAACCGATTTTACAGGTACAGGACCTGTCCATTTCCTTCGGAGGGTTAAAGGCGATAGACAATTTAAGCTTCACAGTTGAAAAAAATGCAATCTATGGCCTTATCGGACCGAATGGCGCAGGCAAAACAACCGTATTCAATTGCATCAGCCGATTCTATACCCCTGACAAAGGAAAACTCACCTTTCAAGGGCATATAAATCTGCTCGATTATAAGGTCCATCAAATGGTCGACATCGGTTTGGTACGGACCTTCCAGAATGTCGAACTTTTTAAAAACTTGACTGTATTGGAAAACTTGATCATCGGCCAGCACAGTATGACAAAGGGTGGAATCCTCTCACAGGGGTTCCGGCTCCCGTTCGTGAAAAAGGAAGAAAAGCGGATCCGCGACAAGGCCCTCGATATTATGGATTTCCTGGGCATCCGCGGGATTGAACATTATCCAGGGGCAGCCCAGCCTTACGGGGTCATGAAGCTGATAGAACTCGGGCGGGCGCTTATGTCCAATCCAAAAATGATCATCCTCGATGAACCTGCTGCCGGGATGAACCATAGTGAAACACAAACATTAACCAACCTTATTAAAAAAATCCGGGATGAATTTGACGTTACCATCATCCTCGTTGAACACGATATGAACCTCGTTATGGAGGTTTGTGAAAAAATTTGCGCAATAAACTTTGGCTCCAAGATTGCAGAAGGCAGTCCAAAGGAAATCCAAAATCATCCGGCCGTACAGGAAGCGTATCTTGGCAAGGAGGATGAGGTACATGCTTAAGCTCGAAAACATCAATGCCTATTATGGTTACATCCATGCCCTTAAGGATGTATCTCTTGAAATAAAGGAAGGGAATATTGTAACCCTCCTGGGTGCGAATGGGGCAGGAAAAACAACGATATTAAAGGTTATTTCCGGGTTGATAAAGCCTCAAAAGGGCGGCATCACCTTTGACAATAAGAGTTTGACAGGCCAATCTCCTGAAAAGATTGTGAAATCCGGGATTGTTCAGGCACCAGAGGGAAGGCAGGTTTTCCCCGAACTGACCGTCAAAGAAAATCTGCAAATTGGCGCCTATACACAAAAGGATCGAAAGGAAGCCGCCAAGTCCCTCGAGAAAGTATTTACCTATTTTCCGAGATTGAAAGAGAGGGAAAAGCAGGCTGCCGGGACCTTATCCGGAGGGGAGCAGCAAATGCTGGCCATTGGAAGGGCATTGATGGCCAAACCTAAACTGCTTTTACTCGACGAGCCTTCCCTGGGTCTCGCACCGCTGATTGTAAAGGATATTTTTTCGATCATCCGGGAAATCAACCAGCAGGGGACCACCGTATTCCTGGTTGAACAAAATGCAAACCAGGCCCTGTCCATCAGCCATCATGCCTATATTCTCGAAACAGGGAAAGTCATTCATCACGGGCCCGCACAATTGATAAGAAATGATCCGAAAATCAAGCAGGCCTATCTGGGCGGCCATTAACCCACGGCATTTACTAAGCAAATGCTTAGATGCATAGTTGAAAAAATTCAAAAAAGGGAGATCAAAATCATGGGGAAAATTTTCAAAAAAGGTTCATTGTTGGCTTTAGTATTGACTCTTCTGTTTTCTGTAACTGCATGTTCAAACAGTGAAAAAACAAAGGGTAAGGACGAGAAAGACGAAGCAGAAAAAGTCGAACTGGCCCAGGGTGTTACCGATAAGTCGGTAAAAATCGGAACCATCGGCGTCCAATCAGGTGCGTTAGCATTCATTGGCACTCCATACTTTGAAGGAATGCAAGCGTATTTGAAAGCGGTGAATGATGAAGGTGGAGTAAATGGCAGGACCGTTGAGCTAATTAAGAAAGACGATGAATTCAAGCCGGATAAAGCCGTAAAGGCAATGGAAGAACTCGTTTTCGATGATAAAGTTTTCGCTGTTGTCGGCCAGCTTGGCACGCCAGGAGTCATGGCCACTGAAAGCATTGTCCAAGAAGAAGGGATCCCGGCCGTCTACTTCGGCTCGGGCGCAAAGCAGCTCACACAATCCGGGAAAAACTTCTTCCCTGTTCAGCCAAACTATTTCTATGAAGGTAAGCTGATGGCTAAATACGCAGTGGAAAAATTCAGCGCTAAAAACGTTGTTGTCATTTATCAAAATGATGATGTGGGCCGCGATGGTGTTGAAGGTTTCGCGGAAGGCTTAAAAGCGCTTGGCCAGGAAGGCATCCTTAAAGAAGAAGGAAAATTGGCAATCGGAGCCGCAGATACAGACTTCACCGTTCCAGTCCAAAAAGCAAAAAGCCTTAACCCTGATGTCGTAATCGTCTACAGCCTTGCTGGCGCTACGACTGGCATTTTGAAAGAATTCGAGAAAGTAAACTTCAACGTTCCAATGATCACAACGTATTCAAATGCAGATGCATCCTTCCTTGCACTGGCATCACCAGGAGCTCCGAATGTAATCAAGAACCTCTATGTCATGGGCTGGGTCAATGCCGATGCAGCAAAGCTTCAACCGCTGATGGACGCAATGGCAAAATACTTCCCGGAACAAAAGGTAATCAATGCTTACACAATGGCTGGCTGGGTTGCGGCAGAAACATTTATCGCAGGACTGAAAGCAGCAGGGGATAACCTATCATGGGATGGCCTTGTTGAAGCAATGGACGGCATGACGTTCACAGACGGCCTTGCTCCAGAAATCAGCTATGTAGATGGCAAGCGTGAAGGTGTAACCAAAATGGCACTGAGCAAAGTCGCTCAGGATGGAGGCAACTTTATCTTTACCCTGGATTCCGAGTTCACAGAATTCGAATAAATCTGTGCAACAACTGGCCAGGTGAACAGGCCGGAACTTTGGGGCACCTAATTTCCGTGAACTAAAGTTCTAAAAGTAAGGGTTCCTAAATGTTCTTTCCTGGCATTTAGGAAACCCTTATTCAAATAGAGGGTCAAATGTTCGATTTCTGAACAGTGTCCGGAAAACCGACAGAGCCCGATGAAAGGCCTGGAAGGGCTTTTTCAGGAAAAACGTTTATAAAGGCCATGGGAAAATTTCAGCACAAAACTTTCATAAAATTAATCAAAAAAAGCGCCAGCCAGTAAGTCCTTCTAAAACTTTATCCAGCAACGGGTTCCTATAAAAGCTTCAAGGAAGGGGGGATTGATTATGCCAAAAGTTAAAGCCAATGGAATTGAATTTTACTATGAAATACATGGAGAAGGTCCGGTCCTTGTCTTATTGGAGGGGCTCGGGTATGCAAGCTGGATGTGGAGACGGCAAGTAGAGGAGTTATCCAGCCATTTTAAGGTTGTTATCTTTGACAACCGTGGTGTAGGGCATACTGAAAAGCCTGAAATGGAATACTCGATCCAGATGTTTGCTGAAGACACGGCTGAAGTTCTCAAAGCCTTGAATATTGATAAAGCGCATATTTTAGGAGTTTCAATGGGAGGCTTCATCGCCCAGGAGTTCGCCATTTCCTATCCCGAAATGGTTGATAAATTAATCCTTTGCTGCACCTCATTCGGAGGCGCTAATAGTATCCCGATCCCAAAGGAAACACTGGAAATCATGCTCCAGGGTGCGAGCAAGGATCGTACTTCTGAAAAAGCGAGATACGCTGTTTCCACCGCTTTAAACGAAGGGACATTGAACGAAAATCAGGACATTCTTGATTTTATCCTACAAGAGCAGAGAAATAATCCACAGCCAAAACATGCATATCAGCGACAGCTGTTTGCCGGTGCGTCCTTTAATAGCGAAAACAAGGTAGACACGATAGTCGCTGAAACGCTCATACTCGCAGGTCGAGGTGATCGAGTCGTACCGTTTGAGAATGCACAGCTTCTTCTTGAAAAAATTGCTCATTCAAGAGCAATCATCATAGATGATGCAGGACATCTGTTTTTTATGGAGAAGCCGAAACAAACAAACCAATTAATCATTGATTTTTTGAAAGATAACAAATGAAACAAGGCGCTAAACACAGTCTGGATCACTATAGACAGGAGGCGTAAAGAATGACAACCAATGATGTTGGAATTGTCGGAACAGGCATCTATATCCCAGACCATAGAATGACCGCGAAGGATATTGCCGATGCGACAAACGGCGTTTGGACGGAGGAAGCCATCTCCCAAAAGCTGGGGATCAAGGAAAAGCGGGTTCCCGGTGAAAATGACGGGACACAGGAAATGGGTGTCCGGGCCGGCCTCGATGCACTCAAGAACACTGGGATCGACCCGAAGGAAATCGATCTGGTCATCTCAATCGGTGAAGAGTGGAAGGAATACCCGCTAACCACTTCCGCCATTTACATTCAGGAACAAATCGGCGCAACCAATGCATGGGGCATCGATCTCCAGCAGCGCTGCTGTACAGCAGTCTCGGCCATGAAAATAGCAAAGGACATGATGCTTTCAGACGAGGACATTAACACCGTCATGATTGTAGGCGGCTATCGCAATGGCGATTTCGTCGATTACACCGACCGGGCGATGTCAATGATGTATAACCTATCAGCAGGAGCAGGAGCGATTATTTTAAAAAAGAACTACGGACGCAACCTCCTATTAGGCTCGCATATTATGACAGACGGAACAATGTCGCGCGACGCCGGGGTGGAATTCGGCGGAACCGAAAAGCCGATCACCAGAGAAAATCTTAACGAAGCCTACAAATCTTTAAGACTATTCGATGAAAAGCATATGAAGGACCGCTTGAACGAGGTTTCCATGCCTAACTGGCTGCACTGCATCGACCGGGCATTTGAAAAGTCGAAAGTGGCCAAAGAAGAACTCGGATATCTGGCAGTCCTTCATTTCAAATATTCCATGCACAAGTACCTGCTCGACCTTCTAGGCCTGACTGAAGACCAATCAATCTATTTAAGCGAATATGGCCATATGGGCCAGGTGGATCAGATTCTTTCCCTACACTTGGCATTAGAGCAAGGCAAGGTAACTGACGGTACGGTAATTTCAATGATTTCAGCGGGAATTGGCTATGCCTGGGCAGCGAATGTCATTAAATGGGGGCCGGTAGAAAATGAACGCTATGTCTAAAACGAATAAGTATCAAGACCTTTATTTTTCGAAAAAAATAACAGTTGAAAAAGCATTGAGTTTCGTTAAAACCGGTGACCATATCGTCTCGGCACTTGCGGCTGCTGAACCAAGGAATATGCTCTCCAAGCTCCATACGATTTCGGAGGATATTACCGATGTAAGAGTCTCGACGTGTTTGCCAATCCTTGAATATCCGTACTTTTGCGACCCATCCTATAAAAATCAATTTCTGATGGAGGGATGGTTCTATATGCCTGCTGTAAGAAAGATGCATGAGGCAGGCACGGTTTCCTACATCCCAAACCATCTCCATTTTGCGGGTGTAAGGCGAAACGAACACCGCCATACCAACATGTTTATCGGCACCGCTTCACCGATGGATGAGCATGGCTACCTGTCGCTTTCCTTAAGTGCGACCTATGAAAAAGAAATTGCCCAGGTTGCAGACCTTGTGATTCTGGAGGTCAACCCAAAGATGCCACGGACCTTTGGCGACACAATCATTCATATTTCCGAAATCGACTATGTGATTGAAGCCGATTACGATATCCCTCTTTTTCAGTCGCCAGAACCGAACGAAAAAGATAGGATTATCGGCAGGCAGATTGCAGAGTTGATTGAAGACGGCTCCACGATCCAGCTTGGCATCGGCGGCATCCCTAACGCTGTCTCAGCTGAGCTCATGAATAAAAAGGACCTGGGAATCCATACCGAAATGTTTACCGACGGAATGGTTGATTTGTTTGAAGCGGGTGTTGTAACCGGCAGGAAAAAAACATTGCAGCCAGGCAAGATGGTTGCAACCTTTGCGCTCGGTACGAAGAAGCTGTACGATTTTATCAACAACAATCCAGGGGTCGTCATATTGAATGGCAGTTACGTAAATGATCCATATGTCATTGGCCAGAACCACAAAATGGTTTCCATTAACACGACCCTCGAAATAGACCTGACAGGCCAATGCTGCTCTGAATCGATTGGCCACCGCCAATTCAGCGGAACAGGCGGCCAGGCTGACACAGCTATCGGCGCCCAGCTTTCAAAAGGTGGCAAGTCATTCATTGCCCTTTATTCAACTGCTAATATCAGAGTTCCTGGAAGCAACGAGCGGAAAACGATTTCGAAAATAGTACCGCGGCTTACTCCCGGTGCCGTCGTTTCACTGTCCCGAAACGATGTCGACTACGTTGTAACCGAATACGGAGTTGCCCACCTAAAAGGCACCTCCATTAGGGAAA
Organism: Neobacillus oceani; assembly: GCF_046237595.1. Lineage (NCBI taxonomy): Bacteria > Bacillati > Bacillota > Bacilli > Caryophanales > Bacillaceae > Neobacillus > Neobacillus oceani. The sequence continues at coordinate 407,992 of NZ_CP143543.1, forward strand.
GGGTTGAAAAGCTGATAGCCATCGCCCACCCTGATTTCCGTGAGCAACTAAAGCGTGAAGCAAACGAATTAATGATTTGGTAACTAGCTTCATGAGATAAGAGAAAGGTTTGTACCATTCTCTTATTTTATAAGGGAACTATGTGAAGTATTGAACAAAATTAAAGGAATAACCAACCAATCGAATTCGAAATAAGTTAGCCTTTAATAAAAAATCACTCCGGCTCCAGCCAAATGCGGCGGAGCGGGAGTGATTTTTTGGTGTGCCTTTGCCTCTCAGGAAACCGGTTTTGTCTCTGTTGGAGCGGCTGATTTCCGCTCTTGTGGTACTACGAGATTAAGAATGAGAACCGCGATGGCGCCGACGGCCGTTCCAGATGACAGGATGTAATTCGCAAAGTCCGGTACGCTGTATAGGACTTCTTTTGGAAGGACCATTGTGCCCACCGTTAAAAGGATTGGGACTCCGATGACGATCATATTGCGGTCATCGATTTCGACATTTTGGATGACTTTAAGCCCGTTCATAACGATGGCTACACAGACGACACCGAAAATTCCCTGGATGACAGGCTGGGGAACACACGTGATGATTGCCGATAATTTAGGAACAAGACCGAGTGCGATGAGGATGATTCCGGCGGCGATAATCGCCATCCTGCTCGCGACACCTGTGATGGCGATAATGCCGGCATTGGAAGAATACCCCGTCATTGGCGTTCCGCCGAAAAGGGAACCGACGAAGCAGCCAAGGCCTTCACCAAAAGAAGCCTTGTTCAATCTCTTTTCATTCAATTTACTGCCCGTGACAGTAGAAACAACAAACCAGGTTCCGGTTGTTTCGATAAGAATAATCATGTAAATAAAAATCATCGTCAGGATTGCCTGCAAGTCAAAAACCGGTTTTCCGAATGGGAAAAGGCTTGGAAAAGAAATCCACGCAGCATTTTTAACAGAAGAAAAATCGATCGTGCCAAAAAACGATGCTGTAATGGTTCCGGCTACAATCGCCAGGATAACGGAGACCAGGCGGAAAAAAGTTCCGTACCCCTTCGCTTTCCGTCCTAGAAGAATGCAAGTGACCAATACCGCGGCGGATACAAATGCAATCAAAACGTTGTGCCCGACATTTCCGGGAGAAGTATAAATGCTATTAAAAGCACTTGGCATTAACGAAATGCCTACGATGACAATGACCGTTCCGCCGACAAGAGGCGGGATAATTTTTTTGACAGCCTTCGCGAACCACTTTAACGGATATCCGAGAATCGCGATAATCAAGGCGCCTGGTAAAAGGCTTCCGAAAACAGCTCCCATTCCAAGCTTTCCGCCAATCGCTGCCAAAGCGCCGATCGGGACATAGGATGGCCCCTGGACGACTGGAAGGCGCAAGCCGCCAATTGTTTGAATCAATGTCGCCAGTCCGGCTGCAAGAAAACACATTTGAATAAAGAAGGTTGTGTTCATTGAATCCAGCGAAAGCAATCCAGCAATAATAATTGGCGCGATGTACAGGTCCATTGCAAGTACATGCTGCATGCCAAGCAAGAACGCCTTCCTCCAACTGATTTTTTCGTCAATCCCTACTGCAATGTTCGTGTTTTGGTTGTTTTGGTCCACTGAGTAAAACTCCTTTATTATTATTTTTTGGTTTAATAGAACGATAGGATTGGCAAATTGGTCATTCGATTAGTAGGTTTGGTTTGTAGTATTGTCTGTTATTTGCACTTAAAGAATTTTCTGCTATCTATGAATTTGTAAATTATAGTTGCATTATAAATAAGGATTTTGAAAATGTAAACCCAAAAGACGTACAATTTTATTTGTGAAAGTAATAATGTTCGTATTCTGTGTTGACTTTAAATGTTGCCCTCCTCCATAATGTATAGATAGTGAGACTATTTGAAGGAGTGGTAAAAGTGATAGTGGAGGAAAATGTTTTACGCAGCGACTGGATTGTAGCTTGTAAAATAGAAGATGTAAAAGAGAAGCCGCTACAGGTGACTGTTATGGGGGAGAGAGTCGTTCTTTTCCGAAATGAAGAAGGAATCCATGCTTTTAAGGATTTATGTATCCACCGTGGCGCAGCCTTGTCGCTTGGCTGCGTCAAAGACGGAAATCTTGTCTGCCCATATCATGGTTGGGAATACAACTCGGACGGTGCGTGTACAAAAATTCCCCAGCTCCCGGAAGGAAGATCAATTCCTTTAAAAGCAAGAGCATTCAAATATGCCTGTAAGGAAGCGTATGGGTTTGTTTGGATTAATTTAAACAACAACAATCCGGAGTTCTTTTCCTACCCCCAATATGGCGATGAAAGTTACCGCAATATCCTTTGGGGCCCGCAGCAGGTCAATGCAAAGCCGCCAAGGGTTGTCGAGAATTTCCTCGATGTCGGCCATCTGGCTTTCATCCATGAGGGCTTTCTTGGGGTGCAGGAGCATCCTGTTATCGGGGATTATGAAGTCCATACTGAAGGAAACAGGATATACTGTGATGAAATCGCGATCTTCCAGCCGGACCCGGATGGCACTGGGGTTGCCAAGGATGTTTATTATACGTATGAAATTCTCCGTCCATTGACCGTCCTGTTCACCAAAAGGGACCCGGATACCGATAACAAAATGACTATTTTACTAACCATCCTTCCGGTTGACGAAAGCAAGTCCATTGCATATGGAATCATGTCGTTTAATTATGAAACAGGGACAACCGACCAGGAAGTCATTGAGTTCCAGGACATGATTTTTGCCCAGGATAAGCCGATAGTGGAGAACCAGAAGCCGGAGGACCTTCCGCTTGACTTGCAGGCTGAGCTGTCATTGAAATGTGACCGGATGAGCATTGCCTACAGACAATATTTGAAGAGGGTTGGCGTAACGCTTGGGACCGACTAAGCTGGCGGCCGCCCTTATACTTTGAAAGGCAGGAACATACCCGTTCCTGTCTTTTTTTATAAAAAATGGCAGGCATTCCTGTCGGGAAAAACAGTCACTTAGAATTGGGCTTTTATAGCCGTATTAACAATCAAGCAGATATGGGTAAAATAGTACATTGCAACAAATCGGATAAAGCCGTGAAGGGCAAATCTGATTTTGCCCATCCCTCCAATTGCCTAATTTTCCAAGAGGAACGATAGGACCAAAAGCGAGGAATGGGGTGGAGCAGCTTAGCTGAAAAGGCCCGTTTTCCAGGTAACCTTGCTTAGTTGGATAATTATTTTTAAAATTTCGTCGAATTTACAGTGCTTTATTCCTGTGAGATGCCCTAACCATGAAAGCTTTGTCCCATAGTTGGGTCCAAGGTGGTATAGACATCTAATAAGTACATTCGCTAAGCTGAGAATATTAATGAAAGCCTTTTCATTTCTGGGAGGGAGCATGATGAAAAAAACGATTACAATCGCAGTGTCTGCTGTTCTAATTTGTGGCGCGCTAATTCCGCTTACCGGCGCCCAAGCCAATCAGGTTCCGAGAATGACAGTGGAGAAACAAGCTGCAAAAGCTGCCGGTGATAACATTCATCCTGTTTTTACCTGGGGCAATCCTGGTCCGCTTTCTCCAATCCTCCACAAAGGCTCAATCAAGGGGGCGGGAATGATTCAACAACCGCTTGACGGAATTGATGCCCATTTGAACAAATTCATTTCCGAAAGGGCGATGCCTGGGGCAGTGGCGTTTGTAGCGCGGAGCGGACACATTGTAAAGCATGATGCCTATGGATATGCCTACCGGTATGAGGACGATCAATTCACGGAGTCTGAAAATCCAATTAAGATGCGGGAAGATACCATTTTCGACCTTGCTTCAATCAGCAAAATTTTTACGACAACAGCAGCGATGATCCTTTATGACCGAGGGCAGTTCGGCCTTGATGACAAGGTTGCGGAGTATATCCCTGAATTTGCGGCCAATGGAAAGGAAAATGTAACTATTCGCCAACTGATGACCCATACGTCTGGGCTCGCAGCTTGGGTTCCCCTTTACACACAAGGGAATAGCCGCGAAGACAGGGTCAATCTCGTTTTGAGCCAGCCGTTAAGCAATCCTCCGGGCAGCAAGTATACATACAGTGATTTGAACATGATAACGCTCGGGGTTTTGATCGAACGGCTATCAGGAAAGAGACAGGATGAATTTGTCAAAGAGTATATTACGGAACCTTTGGAAATGAAGGATACAATGTACAACCCGCCGGCCGCGTTAAAAGGCAGGATCGCCGCAACCGAGTTCCAACCGTGGACGAACAGGGGGATTGTTTGGGGTGAAGTCCATGATGAAAATGCGTGGGCTCTTGACGGAGTAGCTGGGCACGCGGGTGTCTTTTCAACCGCTGAGGATTTGGCGAAGCTGGCCCACATGTATTTGAATGACGGCCGATATGGGGGCAAGCAAATCCTGAGGACGGAAACAGTCAGGATGCTGGTTGAAAACCAGATTCCCGAATTTCCGGGGAACGACCATGGATTAGGATGGGAAATCGCCCAGGGATGGTTCATGGATGCCCTCGCGGATGAATCCGCGCTTGGCCATACAGGCTACACGGGTACTTCCATCGTTGTGAACAGGGCTAATGATACAATCGCAATCTTGCTTACGAACAGGGTGCATCCGAGCCGGAATACGGTTACGACCAATACGGCAAGAAGAGCCTTTGCAAGGCAGGTTGCGGAAGCCATTCCGGTTTCCGTTCCCGATGGACAAGCATGGTTTTCTGGTTATGGAGACAAAATCCAGCATGCATTAACAGCGGCTGTGGATGTGGAACAGCCGTCGAAAATTTCTTTTACAACATGGCACCGAATAGAAAAGGATTCGGATTATGGCTATCTAGAATGGTCCATCGACGGCTTGAACTGGACGAAGGCAAAGCAATATACAGGCAACAGCGATGGCTGGGTCGATGTTGAAGCGCCCCTGCCGGCAATCGCCAAATTCGTCCGTTTCAGATATGAAACCGATAGCACGGTGAACGGCCGCGGATGGTATGTCGATAACATCAAGATTGAAGGCGTTGGCGGAAAAAACGTTGAGCCTAGTTTCAAAGGAGAAGGATGGGAACAGCGAAGCCATTAGGGTGGTAAGTGGTAGGTTGAAATAAATCTTAAAAAAATTTTAAAGCAGGGGTGATTGTTTTGAAAAAATGGCTATCCGCAGTTGTAACGTTAATCCTGATCCTGTCAACCTTAACAGTGGCTTTGGCAAACCATGACAAGGGCAATGGGAAAAGCCAGGACCATAAGAAATTCATGGTTGGAGCCGAAGTGTTGCTGAAGGAGCATAAGGATTTAATAAAAGGAAAGCGGGTCGGCTTGATCACCAATCCGACCGGGGTCGACCAAAATCTCGTCAGCGTTTTTGATTTATTGTTCAATGACGCGGATGTGAAGCTGACGGCATTGTACGGCCCGGAGCATGGGGTTAGGGGAAGCGCCCAGGCTGGCCAGTATGTTGAGTATTATATTGATGAAAAAACGAAACTTCCTGTATACAGCCTTTACGGAAAGACGAGAAAGCCAACTCCGGAAATGCTTGAAAATGTAGATGTCCTCCTGTTTGATATCCAGGATGTGGGGACAAGGTTCTATACGTATATTTATACGATGGCGTATGCGATGGAAGCAGCGAAGGAAAACAATATTCCATTCATCGTCCTGGACCGCCCGAACCCGCTTGGCGGGACTAAAGTTGAGGGGCCGGTGCTTGATGCATCGAAATATACGTCCTTTGTCGGGAACTATCCGATTCCTCTTAGGCATGGGATGACCGTTGGCGAGCTTGCGATGCTGTTCAATAAAGAATTCAACATCGGGGCGGATTTAACTGTCGTCGAGATGAATGGCTGGAAACGCAACATGTACTTTGACGAAACTCCGCTTGAATTTGTGATGCCATCTCCTAATATGCCGACATTGGAAACCGCATTGGTGTATCCTGGGGCGGCATTGATTGAAGGGACGAATGTATCAGAAGGACGGGGGACAACGAAGCCGTTCGAGCTGATTGGCGCTCCATTTATTAACGCCGATGACCTGGCCGCGAAACTGAACGCCTTGAAGCTTCCGGGGGTGAAGTTCAGGGCAGCGTCGTTCATTCCGACTTTCTCGAAGCATTCTGGGGTTCTCTCCCACGGAATCCAAATCCATATCACAAACCGTGATTCGTTCAGGCCGGTTGAAACAGGCCTCCATATTGTGAAGGCAATCCATGACATGTATCCAAATGACTTCCAATTCCGCGCCCCGGACAGCAATGGTATTTCGTTCTTCGATTTATTAATCGGAAACGGCTGGGTAAGGGAAGCGATTGAAAACGGGAAGTCAGTCGATGAAATGAAGGCCCAGTGGGAAGGTGGGCTTGAGGAATTCAAACAGGTTAGGAAGAACTATATGATCTATTAATTTTTGTAAAATCGCCGTTCCGGCTGGGGCGGCGGTTTTTTGTGCCTAATTTTAAGAGGAACAGTATGTCCCGCATAGCAAAAGCTGTTTCTTGGGATAGTAAAAAGGAAACTTGAAGGAGGCGGCTGAAATGGATAAGGACATTAATCAGGTTGAAAGAAAGCCGGATAAATCGAAAGCGGGCATGATTCACGTCGGGTATCGTTTTACGAATGAAAAGGACGAAAGTGCCCAGCAGGACGGCTTTCGCTATGATTATGACGACTCGTCCGATTTGAATTAACTTGGTCGGAAAAATCGGTTACTAACATGGAACGCAAAAAGGCGTCTATTCATAAAAGAAAGGGTATAATGAGAATCAACTGATAAATGAAATAAGGCAATGAGGAAAGGAGATTCCATGGGTAACGAAATAGGCTGGAATTTTGACAACAGTTATATAAGGCTCCCGAAGCCATTTTATACGATGCTCGATCCTGATCCTGTCCGTGCTCCGAAGCTCGCGGCCCTTAATGGCCCGCTTGCGGAATCGCTCGGGTTTGATACGAAGGAGTTGTCTGCGGACGATGGCCTTGCAGTTTTGGCTGGGAACCGGGTACCAGAAGGCGCGGTACCACTGGCCCAGGCCTACGCCGGCCATCAGTTCGGCCATTTTACAATGCTCGGGGATGGGCGGGCTATCCTCCTCGGAGAGCATATCAGCCCTGATGGAAAAAGGTTTGATATCCAGTTGAAGGGCCCGGGCAGGACGCCTTATTCGCGCGGGGGTGACGGACGCGCGGCGCTAGGCCCGATGCTTAGGGAATACATCATTAGTGAAGCGATGCATGCGCTTGGCATCCCGACGACCCGGAGCCTGGCGGTTGTGGAAACAGGGGAACCGGTATACCGGGAGACCGAGCTTCCTGGTGCAATCCTCACCCGGGTGGCGGCAAGCCATCTTCGCGTCGGCACGTTCCAATATGCTGCCGGTATGGGCGAAATCGATGAATTGCGGGCCCTTGCCGATTATGCGATTAAGAGGCATTATCCGGATGTGGAAACAGTCGGGAATAAATATTTATCGCTGCTAACGAAAGTTATAAATAGCCAAGCAAGGTTGATTTCCAAATGGCAGCTAGTGGGCTTTATTCACGGAGTTATGAATACTGACAACATGACGATTAGCGGCGAGACGATTGATTATGGGCCGTGCGCCTTCATGGATGTGTACGACCCGGCGACTGTATTCAGTTCAATCGACAGGGAGGGCCGCTACGCCTATGGCAATCAGCCGTATATCGGAGCATGGAACCTCGCCCGTTTTGCCGAAACGCTATTGCCGCTCCTCCATGAAGATGAGGAGGAGGCTCTTAAAATGGCCAATGAGGCCATTTCCGGTTTTGCGAAGCAGTTTCAACAGTACTGGCTGGACGGAATGAGGGCAAAGCTTGGGTTGACAAATGAGGAGGACGAGGATGAAACACTCATCAGCGATCTTCTCAATTTAATGGAAAAATATCGTGCCGATTATACAAATACGTTCCGTGCTCTAACCTTCGACAAGCTGGAGGATACCGTTTTTCATGGAAAAGAAGAGTTTGAAAAATGGCATGCACGCTGGCAGGAACGCCTTGGCAGGCAAAAGGATTCGAAGGAAGTTTCCCTTGAAATGATGAGGAGAACCAATCCAGCAGTCATCCCAAGGAACCATCGGGTGGAAGAGGCGCTTGATGCGGCGGTAAAGAAAGGGGATTACAACGTGATGGAAAAGCTCCTAACAGTATTGTCGAATCCATACGCCCATTCTCCTGAGCAGGAAGAGTACTGCAAACCGCCTGAACCAACGGGCTTGCCTTACAAAACTTTTTGCGGGACATAATATGAAAAAGGCGAACGGCTTAAAAGGCTGTTCGTCCTTTTTTCTTAGCTCCAGTGATTTTCAATACCGAGCACCTTATCTTCGTCTATATTATTACGTTGTAATATGAAACCATTGCTTTTCATCAAATGGTAGTATAGATTTACAAAATATATTCATAACCAAAGTGTTTTTTAATAGAAGGCAGGGGGATTGGATGGAAGCGCTCGTACATGGGATTTTATTGGCCTTTGGCTTAATTTTGCCGCTTGGCGTTCAGAATGTATTTGTCTTTAATCAGGGGGCGACCCATAAAAAATTCTCAGGGGCCGTTCCGGCGGTTGTAACAGCGGGGATATGCGATACACTTTTGATTACAATGGCGGTAGCGGGCGTGTCTGTCATCGTCTTTAATTTCGGGTGGATCAGGAATTTGTTTTTTATAATAGGATTTTTATTCCTTGCATACATGGGCTGGTCCATTTGGAAATCCGCGGGCGATTTGGTGCGAAACGACGGACAGGCATCTTTTTCAGCCAAGAGGCAGGTCATGTTCGCGGCATCGGTCTCGCTTCTAAATCCACATGCCATTATGGATACAATCGGGGTAATTGGGACAGCATCCCTGGTTTATGTTGGGCCTGAGAAGTGGCTGTTCACCTTAGCTTGCATAACTGTATCCTGGATCTGGTTTTTCTCGTTGGCGGTGGTTGGCAGGCGGGTTGGGCAGTTTGGCCAGAAAGGAATATTCCTGAAAAGGCTGAATCAGGTGTCCGCATTCATTGTCTGGGGGATGGCAATTTATTTAGGGTATCAGATTCTCACTTTCATATAATAGTACTCTATCAATAGTCATGGGCCTTTTCCTCTAGGAGAAGGCTTTTTGGTTAAAAAAGAGATTATACTATAATTTACTCGCATTTTTTGTAAAAAATAGAAAGAATATTGAATTTTTGTCCCCCTCATGTATAATTGTTCCGAATGTACCATAGAGATTTGTCGAAAATCACATGATTTGCCGGGAATAAAAGAATTGATTCTGTAATCATAAATAACGCCCGGAAAAGGAGGCTGCCATGAATAGTTCCGTAATTATTCAATTTGAGAATGTAACAAAGCAATACGACCAGGACCGCCCCGTACTCGATAACGTTAGCTTTGAGATCGAGCGAGGGAAGTTTTATACCCTATTAGGTCCCTCAGGTTGCGGCAAGACGACCATTTTGAGGCTAATTGCCGGATTTACGGAGGCAACCTCGGGTGACATTTTTTTTAACGGGAAGAGAATTAACAGCCTTCCAGCGAATAAACGCCAAGTGAATACCGTTTTTCAGGATTATGCGCTGTTCCCTCATTTGAATGTGTTTGAAAATGTCGCGTTTGGCCTCCGGATTAAGAAGATGAAGGAAGCCGATATTAAAGTGAAGGTAAAGGAAGCCCTTCAGTTTGTAAACCTTGTTGGCTATGAAAATAGGGAAATTACGGAAATGTCCGGCGGCCAGCGCCAGCGTGTCGCGATTGCAAGGGCCATTGTCAATGAGCCAGAGGTCATCCTTCTCGATGAGCCGCTATCGGCGCTGGATTTGAAGCTGCGCACAGAGATGCAGTATGAATTGCGCGAGCTTCAGCGCAGGCTTGGCATCACGTTCATCTTCGTCACGCACGACCAGGAAGAGGCGCTCGCGATGTCCGACGAAATATTTGTCATCAATCATGGGAAAATTCAGCAGAGCGGCAGCCCGACTGATATTTATGATGAGCCGATCAACCGCTTTGTCGCCGATTTTATTGGAGAATCGAATATTGTTAAAGGGACAATGGTACGTGATTATCTTGTTGAATTTACAGGAAAGCAGTTTGAGTGCGTCGACCAGGGGCTGAATCCCAATGAACCGGTTGAAATTGTCATCCGTCCGGAGGATTTGGAAATCACCTCGCTTGAAAAGGGCAAGCTTCAGGTGCAGGTTGATTCCCAGCTTTTCCGAGGTGTCCATTATGAACTGAGCTGCTACGACAATGCCGGTAACGAGTGGCTTGTCCACTCGACGAAAAAAGCGGCCGTTGGCAACCAGATTGGCTTGTATTTTGAGCCGGAAGCAATCCATGTTATGCGATTGGGCGAAACGGAAGAGGAATTTGACCGGCGGTTAGAGGCGTATAAGGATGGAGAAGGCGAATGAACCGGAACCTGACTCGCCAGCTATATATGCTGCCCTATACCCTTTGGATGGTTTTCTTTGTCATCGTTCCTATTTTACTCGTAGTCTACTATTCTTTTCTTGATATTGACGGCCATTTTTCCCTGGAGAATTACCAAAGGTTCTTTACGCCGGTCTATTTGAAGATGACCCTCAGTTCCTTTTGGTATGCATTCTTGATTACGCTGTTTTCCTTGCTTGTCGCTTATCCGACTGCGATGCTGCTGACGAAGACGAGGCATAAGCAGCTTTGGCTATTGCTCATCATTGTTCCGTCCTGGATTAATTTGCTTCTAAAAGCTTATGCGTTCCTTGGCATTTTCGGTACGTACGGGGCGGCCAACCAGTTCCTTGAGGCGATCGGAATCGGGACGAAGCAAATCCTGTTTACTGATTTCAGCTTTATTTTTGTTTCTGTTTATATTTTTATCCCATTTATGATTATGCCGATCTTCAACTCACTGAATGAATTGAATCCGGCGCTCATCGATGCAGCCAACGATCTTGGCGCATCGAAGTGGACGACTTTCAGCCGTGTAACCTTCCCGCTCACGATCGAAGGGGTAAAATCAGGCTGCCAGGTTGTCTTCATTCCTGCTCTTTCCCTGTTCATGCTGACAAGGCTCATTGCCGGAAACAGGGTCATCACGCTCGGAACAGCGATAGAGCAGAACTTCCTTGTAACACAGGATTGGGGAATGGGTTCGACAATCGCGGTGTTTTTAATTATTGCGATGTTTGCCATTATGGCGATGACAGGCATCCGAAAGCGGGGTGTTTCACGTGGATAAAAGGCTGTCCCCACTCTCAAAACTGTTTTTGATCCTGATATTCTTTATCCTGTATGCACCTATTTTCTTCCTGATCCTTTACTCTTTTAACAGCGGGGGGAAAATGTTCGGGTTTGAAGGGTTTACCCTTGATTGGTACAAGGAATTGTTCAACGATACACGCCTGTTGATCATTGTCCTGAATACGCTCGTCGTGGCGCTGCTTTCCGCCCTAATTGCTACGATTATCGGTGTTGGCGGCGCGCTTGGAATCCACTACATGAGAAAGCGGTCGACGAAAAACACGATATTGTCGCTTAATAATGTATTGATTGTCAGCCCTGACGTCATTATCGGGGCATCGTTCCTGATTTTATTTACCGTTTCCGGTTATAAACTCGGATTTTACTCGGTGCTGCTTTCCCATATCGCGTTCAGCGTGCCAATCGTCGTCCTGATGGTCCTCCCGAAATTGACCGAAATGAGTCCCACCCTGGTCGATGTAGCTAAGGACCTGGGCGCAAACAGCTGGGACGTGTTGACGAAGGTAGTTTTGCCCTATCTGACGCCGGGAATCATGGCTGGATTCTTCATGGCGCTGACCTATTCGCTTGATGATTTTGCAGTAACATTTTTTGTAACAGGTAACGGATTCAGCACGCTTTCGGTTGAAATTTATTCACTTGCGCGCCGGGGCGTTTCCCTGAATATAAACGCCCTTTCGACGCTTTTGTTCCTATTCACGGTGATTCTCGTGGTGGTTTACTACTTCATTACGCAACGGCAAAAGCCGGCCGGAATGGGGGTCCGTAAATGAAACAGCTAATGCGTTTATTTATTTCAATCGTCCTTGCATCGGCCCTTTTGCTCGGGATTATCTCAAAACTCAATGCGACCAAAGGGTATTCAGGCGGCAACACATTGACGATTTACAACTGGGGAGATTACCTCGACCCCAATTTGATCAAGCGGTTTGAAAAAGAAACCGGCATCAGCGTTGTCTATGAAACTTTTGATTCGAACGAAGCGATGATGACAAAGATCAAGCAGGGCGGGACAGCCTATGATATTGCCGTTCCTTCTGAATATATGATCGACAAGATGCGGGAGGAGAATTTGCTGATTCCCCTCGACCATTCCAAGCTTCCGAATCTAAAAAACATTGATCCGCGTTTCATGGATTTGCCATTCGATCCAGAAAATAAGTATTCAGTTCCTTATTTCTGGGGGACGGTTGGAGTTGTCTATAATCCAAAAATGCTTGGAGGGAAAGAGATTACGAGCTGGAACGACCTTTGGGATCCGGATTTGAAAAATGAAATCCTCCTGATCGACGGCGCGCGCGAAGTGATCGGCATGGGGCTGAACAGCCTTGGCTACTCTCTGAATGACACGAATAAAAAGCATCTCCTCCAGGCAAAAGGAAAGCTTGATACGCTGACGCCGAATATCAAGGCGATTGTCGGTGACGAAATCAAGATGCTGTTGGAGAATGAAGAAGCTGCAATCGGGATTGTTTGGTCCGGGGTGGCTGCCGACATTATGGGAGAAAACGAAGACATTGAATATGTCGTCCCAAGTGAAGGATCGAATCTATGGTTCGATAACATGGTCATTCCGAAGACGGCGAAAAACATAGAAGCAGCCCATAAGTTTCTCAATTTCATGCTTGACGCCAAAATCGCCGCCCAGAATACGGAATGGGTTTATTATTCAACACCGAACAAGGAAGCCCTGAAGTACATGCCGGAGGAAATGACGTCCGACGAGCGCTTCTATCCTTCCGAAGAACTGACGGAAAAGCTTGAGGTGTACGAAAACCTAGGCCCACGGAACCTGGCCTATTACAACCAGCTCTTCCTCGAATTTAAAATGCATAGGAAATAAGTTTTGAAGGCACCCGGTTGGGTGCCTTTCTTTGTAGAGAAATGTAAACAGTACCTGTCACCCTCCCCGAAAAATCTTGTTTCACAGTAGTCTTTTCTCCCGAATCCCCCCTTTTTTTGAGAATGCCCCTCTATTTGGTAATTTTGTGAACTTTTTTTGGGCTATTGTCCAATGCATATTTCAATGTTATAATCTGATAGTGTGATAATATGGTAACGTACTAAAGCGTTTTTAGCTAAAATAAACTTAACAAAAAAGGATGGTCAACCTATGAAACGTCTAGCGATGATTGCATTTCTTGTCTCAGCGTTGTTTATGGTTCTTACAGGATGTTCGGGCAGTTCCACTTCTGGAAAAGGGAACGGTGATACGCTCGTAATCGGAATTGACGATAAGTTCGCGCCGATGGGCTTCCGTGATGAAAACAACAAGCTTGTCGGTTTTGATATTGATTACGCCAAAGCAGCTGCGAAGGAAATGGGCATGAAGGCGAAATTCCAGCCAATCGACTGGAAAACAAAGGAGTCCGAGCTAAGCAGCGGACGGATTGACTTGATTTGGAACGGTTACACTATTACAGATGATCGAAAGAAGAAAGTTCTTTTCACAAAGCCTTATCTTGAAAACGCGCAGGTCGTCGTCACACTTGCCAATTCAAACATCAAAACTCTTGCTGACCTGAAAGGAAAAGTCGTTGGGCTGCAATCCCTGTCTTCCGCGGCTGATGCGCTTGATGCCAACCCGGTTAAGCCAAAAATTAAAAAAGTGACTGAATTTGCGGATAATGTCATGGCACTCAACGACTTGAAGAGCGGACGGCTCGATGCGGTCGTTATCGATGAAGTTGTCATAAATTACTACATGGCGAAACAAGAAAACACATTCAAAATCCTCGACGAAAGCCTGGCTCCGGAACAATACGGAGTTGGCGTGAAAAAAGGGAATGAAGAGCTTCGCGATAAGCTGCAGAAAGCCCTTGATAAACTGAATGAAGACGGCACCGCCGCCGAGGTTTCGAAAAAATGGTTTGGGGAAGACAAAGTATTAAAATAAAAGCCAAATGAAAAAACAAAACAGGATTTCCAGGGGAAACCCTGTTTTGTTTTCGCTTAGTGAACCCGGAGGAATTTCGTATGTCTCTCGATTATATTATTTCAATCAGCGGGCCGATGCTTGAAGGGGCAAAAATGACAATTCTGTTGTTTTTTATCGCCATCATCGCGTCCATCCCGCTCGGATTTTTACTTACTCTTGCAGTGAAAAGCAGCTTCAAGCCGCTATCTTGGCTTGCCCAGGGATATATTTATGTCATGCGCGGCACGCCGCTGTTGCTTCAGCTCCTATTCATCTGTTTCGGCCTGCCGATGATTCCCGTAATCGGCGAGTACCTTGTGCTCGATCGGTTTGTCGCCGCCTCACTTGGATTTGTGCTGAACTATGCGGCTTATTTTGCGGAAATCTTCCGCGGCGGCCTCCTCGCCATCGACAGGGGCCAGTATGAAGCGGCACAGGTGCTCGGCCTGAATAAATGGCAAACAACAGCAAGGGTCATCCTCCCTCAAATGTTCAGGATTGCCCTTCCGGCCGTTGCGAACGAATCTGTAACACTCGTGAAGGATACAGCACTGCTTTACGCGGTCGCCGTACCGGAGCTGCTCCACTTTGCCCAGACCGCGGTCAACAGGGACTTCACCATTGTTCCATTCTTCGTCGCCGGGGTCATTTACCTTGCTATGACATTGGTACTGACGGCAATTTTCAAATGGGTGGAACGGAACTTTAAATTTGAATAGAAAGGGGTGGGGAAAATGGCTATCATTGAAGTAAGCAATCTAAAAAAGTCTTTCGGCCAGGCCGAAGTACTAAAGGATATTTCTTTCAGCGTAAATAAAAATGAAGTAATCGCCATTATCGGGCCATCCGGTTCGGGAAAAAGCACGATGCTCCGCAGCCTCGTCCAGCTCGAAAAAATTGACGGGGGCAGCATAGTTGTAGACGGCGAGTACCTTGCAAAGGACGGCGTCTATCCGGGCCAGCAGGAAATTAAAAGGATTACAGCGAAGATGGGAATGGTATTTCAGCATTTTAACCTGTTTCCTCACCTGACCGTAAAAGAGAACCTCGAACTTGCGCCAAAGGTAGTGAAGAAGGAAGCATCCGAAGGACTTAAGAACCGGACGGAGGAGCTTTTAGGGAAAATTGGCCTCTCGGGCCATGTGAACGCCTACCCGGCAAAGCTTTCAGGCGGCCAGAAGCAAAGGGTTGCGATTGCCCGCGCCCTCATGATGGATCCTGAAATCCTCCTCTTTGATGAGCCTACATCAGCGCTTGATCCTGAATTGACGGGTGAAGTGCTCCAGGTTATGAAGAAGCTTGCCGAAGAGCATATGACCATGTTGATCGTCACTCACGAAATGGGATTTGCCCGCGAGGTGGCGGACCGTGTTATATTCATGGATAATGGGGAAATCATCGAATCGGGTCCTCCTTCCGAGATTTTCACGAACCCCCGCAACGAACGGACGAAGGCGTTTTTAACCCGGACCCTGAAGTAATTGAAGGAAGAGATGCTAGTGGAAATGGAACGCTATAAAGATGCTTTATTGAACATCAAAACTGCCGGTAGCCAAAAAGGGTTTTTAAAGTCGGTTCATTACCATCCTTATGAACCGACCCCGTATGAGGCACTCGATGCCCTATTTGCTGAATACCAGCTTGGAAGCCGGGACAGCCTTGTCGACTTTGGCTGCGGCAAGGGCAGGTTGCCGTTCTATGCCAATTACGTATTCAACGCGCATGTTACCGGCGTTGAGATGAACGAAGTTTTTTACCACGAGGCAATCCAGAACAGGAATAGCTATCTATCGAAAATGAAAAAGCGCGCCGACAAACTCCATTTCCATTGCTGCCTTGCCGAAGACTATCAAATCCAGCCTGGGGAAAATAAGTTCTACTTCTTCAACCCATTTACTCTGTCGATTTTTATAAAAGTCGTCAATCGCATCCTAGAATCGGCAGAGAGAAGCCCCCGGGACATAGACTTGATTCTATATTATCCGTCCGGTGATTATATCCAGTTCCTCGAATACGACACAGGCTTCGAACTGGTAAAAGAGGTCGTTTTGCCGAATTTGTACGAAAAAAATCCAAATGAGCGGTTCCTTGTGTACCGAAATGAAGTTTAAAGGGGCATTCCGTTTCATGACGGGATGCTTTTTGCTGTATTGTAAGAGATTTTTGTTCCGGAATGGAGTTGAATTAAAAATTGAGTAGGAAAAATTCTACTTTTCTTTTACTTTAACACCGTTCTAATTTTATCAAAGAAGGCATGGAAAGTTATTCGCCCCAATATTTTTGACATTCACCCCATTTTTAAAATTATTCGCCCTCTAATTTTCTCTATTCGCCCCTATCTAAATATTCGGAAAAATATAAGGGCAAATTTTTATAAAAGAAAACAACGCCCACATGATTAAAAGGCTTCGATAAATTACTCTTTGGTCTGCTGGAAGAACTCTTCGCCAGAATCCGCACCAGGTTTGTTAAACTATTCACAAACTTGATTCTTGCCCCTCCCAAACGATACGTTATACTTAATACATATAGGTTGAAAGGGGATCACACATGCACAAGCGGAGTTTTTTGCGGATTTTTTTGTTTCTGGCAGCTTTCGCGCTCGTTTTAGCTGGCTGTTCAGGAAAAAAAGTCCTCCTTGATGAGCAGGGCAAGGAAGTATCACTTGAAAATAAGGACAAGCCGACCCTCGTCTTTTTCTTCACCGGCAATACCTGAGACTACTGTAAATCGCAACTGGTCGAGTTGCAGAATAATAAGGATTTATTTGCCGATTTTCCAGGAGATATTTATGCGTTAAGCGCGGCTTCTCCGGAAGATCATAAAGAGATGAAGAAAGAGCTTGGCCTTGACTATACTCTTCTATCCGATAAATATTTGACGCTAATAGACAAGGCAAAAATGAAGGATCCTAGCGGTCCCAAGTCAGTGAGGGGCTTTGCGATTCTTGACAAGGCTGGAAAGGTCCTCGAGTCCCAACAGCTCGATCCGTTTGGGGAGCAGGTTGAGGATATCATTCCGTATGCGGCTCAAAAGGTTAGCGGACAATAGCAATTTCACCCCCGTTTGTTCCCTCTGGAGCAGGCGGGTGTTTTTTTGACAAGGGGACCCATAAAAAACCACATTGAGCTATTTGTGGAAATTTGGTATTTTAAGAGTATCACAAAAAATGCCGGAAAGATTCTACAGGCATTAAGGGGACAATATGAAAACAAGGCCATTCAGCAAGAATAAAGGAAAACTAATTTTGCTTTTCTTCATCGGTTTGGTACTGATTTCTGAAATCGGTTCCATGTTACTTCCTATTAACAGACAGTTTTTTCATTTCACCGCCCTGATTGTGACGGGCCTTTTAATTTTCGCTGTCCTTAAAGGGGTGGATTTGACAGCGGAGGAACTTCAGAAAAACAGGCAGCGGCTGAGAGACATTTTTGATACGCTGGATGTCGCGATCTGGTCGCATGATCTGAAATCCGATTATCTAATGATTACTCCTGGAATAGAAAAGCTTTATGGTTATACCCTCCAGGATTTTTACGAGGATCACGAGCTTTGGAAAAAGGTGATTCACCCTGATGACCAGGCTGTTTTGCCGATGAGGGAGCAGGCTTTTGCAAGAGGGGAAACAATAACGAGCGTCTACCGGATCATTCGTCCTGACGGTGAAATCCGCTGGATACAGGACCGGGGAATTCCGACCGTCGAGAATGGGGAGCTGGTCGATTTCAGCTCGGTGCTTTTTGACATAACGGATCGAAAAGAGAGTGAAAACCGTTATAAAAGCCTCGTCGAGATGTCACCTGACATTATCGCTGTATACAGCAGGGGAAAGATTGATTATATAAACGAAACCGGTGCGATGATTTTTGGGGCGGAATCCCCAAAGGAAATGGTCGGGATGCCGCTCTCTAGCCTTGTTCCGAAGTCGGTTATCAGCGAGATGCGATACCGCGAGCTGACCATTGGGAATGAAGTCGGGGAAAAAATAAGTTTGGAGTTCCAGACAGCAAGGCTTGATGGGACAAGGGTTGACCTTGAAATGGTTTCAATGCCGATCTTTTTTGAAGGCAGGGCGGCACGGCAAATTGTGGGCCGTGATATTACCGAACGGAAAAAGGCCGAACAGACTATCCAGCATATGGCCTATTATGACGGCCTGACCGGATTGCCGAACAGGAACCGGTTCAGGGAAAAACTGAACATGGCGCTTCAAAGCCATGAAAAGCAAAAGCTCGCGGTCCTGTTCCTTGACCTCGACCGTTTTAAAATTATCAATGATACAAAAGGGCACACTGTTGGCGATCTTTTGTTAAAAGCGGTCGCATTAAGGCTCGTCCAGGCTGTTAAAAAGGATGGCATCGTTTCGCGCCAGGGCGGCGATGAATTCATCATTCTGCTGTACGATGCCAACCGCGAAAAGATTGTTAGGGTCTCAAAAAGGATCTTGAATGATTTTTCAAGGCCATTTGGAATCAATGGCGAGGAATTTTATGTGACACCGAGCATCGGCATTAGTGTTACCCCGACCGACGGGCTTGACGGGGAAACATTGATCAAAAATGCAGATACGGCAATGTACCTGGCAAAGGACCGCGGGAAAAATAACTATCAGTTCTTTTCTTCGCACCTCCATGGGCTGTCTTCCAGGAAAATGGAGCTTGAAACCGGGTTGAGAAAGGCGATTGAACAAGGGCAGCTTACGCTTTATTACCAGCCGCAGGTCGAACTTGAAACCGGAAACATCATCGGCGTCGAGTCGCTGATTAGATGGATGCATCCCGAAAAAGGGCTTGTCCCGCCATCGGAATTCATCCCTCTTGCCGAGGAAACCGGCCTCATCGTCCCAATAGGGAAATGGGTGCTGAAAAAGGCATGTGAACAGCATCGGATTTGGCAGGAAAAAGGGTATCCGCCATTGACCGTTTCCGTAAATATTTCCGTCCGGCAGTTCCAGGATGATAACTTTGTCGATACAGTAAAAAGAATACTAATCGAAACCGATATGGACCCTAGTTCACTTGAACTCGAGATAACCGAAAGCATTATGCAGAACATCGAGCGGTCCATCACTATCCTCGGACAATTAAACGGGTTGGGAGTAAAAATCGCCCTCGACGATTTTGGGACAGGTTATTCATCCTTAAGCTATCTAAAACACTTGCCAATCGATACGATTAAAATCGATAAATCATTCCTTGATGATATTGAAGCCGAGGCGCTTGAAGGCGCGATGGTCAAAACAATCCTCGATATGGGCTTGAATATGCGATTCCATGTTATCGCCGAAGGAATTGAAAAACAGGAACAGGTTGGCTACCTGGTTTCAAACGGATGCACCGTCGGCCAGGGCTATCATTTCAGCCGTCCGCTTCCCGCTCCACAGGTTGAAAAACTACTGAATAAACCGATTCCCGTTTGAGTTGCGGGACAAGCAGAGGCAAATCCTCCTGAATAGCGAGGATTTGCCTTTTTTGTAGCTAAGGAATTTATAAAATTCACCTTTTGGATAACTCGAAACAAGTTGTTGTAATCCAGCTCCAGCGCCTAGCCCCTCGAGGTCGCTTCGGTCCTTCAGGTGAAGTCAAAGAGCGACTTCTCCTTCTGGCCCTCCAGCGCTTGTCGGGGCTGACCAAGGCACTTGCGCATTTTGTTACAAAGATGGAAATAGCCAAAACATAAAATTGCTTTTTCAGAGTGCAAGAGGTTGCAAAAGAAGGGGTTTTGTATGAATATGGCTTTGAGAGGCACTGTTAGAGAAACCGCAAAAAGCGTTTCAGAAGAGTCATTAATTCAACAATTAGCTTGTTGCAAGTTACAAAAATATGAAAAAGTTTTGGGAGGGATCGGAACAATGGAAGTAACAATAAAGAGATTTGGGGAGCTGGATGGAAAAACTATCAATAAGATATCCATAACGAACCATAACGGCATGGGGCTCACTTGCCTAGACTATGGATGCATTATTACCGAAATTCGTGTTCCGGATTCAAAAGGCGATATTGAAAACGTAGTGCTCGGCTTCGACAATCTTGAGGATTATCTTAAATACTCGCCTTACTTCGGGGCTGTTGTTGGCCGGGTCGCCGGAAGAATAAAGGATGGCCGCTTCAGCCTTGATGGTAATGATTATGTCCTCGCCAAAAATAATAACGGCAACCATCTTCATGGCGGACTGAAGGGGCTCGACAAGGTCATTTGGGATGCCAAAGTCCACGCGGAGGGCCCTGTCGCCAAGATTGAATTTACATATGAGAGTACTGACGGCGAGGAAGGCTACCCCGGCAACGTTTCTCTCAGGACAGTCTATACCCTTACAGATGCGAACGAACTCTTTGTGGAGTTTTTTGGAACAACCGACAGGAAGACAATCCTTAACCTGACAAACCATACGTATTTCAACTTGACCGGAAACGCAAAATCGACAATTCTTGGCCACACGCTAAAGTTGGATAGCGAAAGATTCCTTGAGTTGGATGAAAATCTCATTCCGACCGGAAATGTGATCGATGTTGAAGGTACTGCCTTCGATTTCCGGAAGGGGAGAAAGCTTTCGGACGGTCCTGCTTCGAGCCATGAGCAAAATCTTTTTGCTGGAAAAGGCTATGACCACCCGTTTGTACTGAGTAAAAAGAAGAGCGCAACCATTGAATTGCGCTGTGATGATAACGGAAGGAAAGTGGAAGTCGAAACAAATCAGCCCGCGGTCGTTGTTTATACTTCGAACCAATTGGAAGGCGACTTCCTGCTCAGCGGGGGTGCAAAGCCGGAACCATATTTAGCCATCTGCCTCGAGACTCAGAATTATCCGGACGCGATAAACCATCCCGATTTTCCCTCCACCGTCGTTGATAAAGGCGAGGAGTATTATTCGTTTACAAAGTTTACATTCAAAACCGTGTAGAAGGGGAAGGGAAAATGGCCACGATTAAGGATATTGCCAAAAAAGCCCGGGTTTCCATAGCCACTGTTTCCCGGGTATTGAATTATGATCCCTCATTGTCCGTAAGTGATGAAACAAAAAAGAGGATTTTCGAAGCTGCGGAAGAGCTGTCCTATAAAAAGCGAGGGACAAAAAAGTTCTCTTCAACAAAGATTGCCATCATCCACTGGTATACGGAAATTGAAGAACTGAATGACTTGTACTATATGTCAATCCGCCTTGGCATCGAGAAACGCTGCAAACAGCACGGCATTTCAATTGAAAAATATTTTTTGGATGATATAGATGAATTGAAGAAGCCGGATATTATGGGGATCATCGCTATTGGGAAATTTAGTGAAAAGCAGGTGAACCTGTTGGATTCAATCACCGGCAATATCGTGTTCGTGGATTCCTCCCCTTCAGATGAAAAATTTGATTCCATTGTCATTGATTTTAAAGCAGCGACCAAACGTGTCCTCGATTACATAATTGCAAAAGGGCACACCGAAATCGGATATATAGGCGGCAGGGAAACCTTTAAAGACCAAACTGCCGAGATTGCCGATGAAAGGGAAATCACCTTCCGTAGTTACATGAAGGAGCTTGGCCTCTTCAAAGAGGACGCCTTTTATATCGGAGCGTTTAAGGTGGAATCTGGCCATGAGTTGATGGCAAAGGCGATAAAGGACCATGGGAGCCGTCTGCCAACGGCATTTTTTACGGGGAATGACTCGATTGCCATTGGCGCTATGAGGGCCCTGCATGAGGCGGGAATCGATGTACCCGGGCGTGTTTCCGTAATAGGAGTAAATGATATTAGCATTTCGAAATACATTCATCCCCCACTATCAACGGTAAAGATTTACACCGAATTGATGGGGGAAACCGCGGTTGATACACTTGTTGAGAGGCTGGATGGCCGGACAGTAGCCAAAAAAGTTTATATCGCCACAAAACTTGTTTTAAGAAAAAGCAGCAATGGATAGTAAAAAATGGTACGATATAGGTTCATTCTGCCAATTGGAGGGAAACCTATGCCCGAGTTTTGGGATGTTTATGACCGCAACAGGAACAAAACAGGAAGAACAGCAATCCGTGGGGAAAAACTCGCACCGGGGGAATTTCATCTTGTCGTCCATATTTGGATATTGAACAGTAATGGAGAGTATTTGATCCAGAAACGCGCCCCACATGTGAAGGGCTTTCCGAATATGTGGGCTACCACGGGAGGCGCCGCGGTCATGGGCGATGACAGTGCCGCCGCATGTGTCCGGGAAACGAAGGAAGAGCTAGGCATCATTCCTGATATGGAAAATGCCGAGGTTGCTTTTACTGTTTTCAGGGAGGCGAGCATTTCGGACGTATGGCTCGTCAGGCAAAATGTCGATATTGCGGAATGCGTGCTTCAGAAAGAGGAAGTAAGCGCCGTGAAATGGGCCACACCTGAAGAAATCCTCTCCATGGCCAACCGCGGCGAATTTGTCCACTATCGGTATTTACACGAATTATTCGCTGCTGCATTGCCGGCTTAGCAGTTATTTTTCCGAAAGGAGGCGGTGGATATCGTCAAGAAGCCGTTCCGCCTGCTTTTTATCCTGGCGGGACTCCTGTCTCTCGGGCTTGGCATAATTGGAATTGTGTTGCCGGTTATTCCGACCACACCGCTGCTATTGTTGGCGTCGTACTGTTTTATGCGGGGCTCGAAGAAGTTTGAGGCATGGTTCATAGAAAGCTGGCTGTATAAAAAACATCTCGAAGGGTTTGTGAAAAAACGGGAAATGACGTTAAAACAAAAGCTCTCTGTTCTCCTCTTTGCCGACTGCATGATCGCCATCCCGTTTATCATGACGGACAGCTGGGCATTAAGGGCGGGGCTGGCAGCCGTTGTTCTGTACAAATACTATTATTTTTTCACTAAAATCAAGACGGTTGGTTAAAGCGCTCCTTCCCTAGGATTACGGGAGGGGCGCTTCTTTTTCGATATCTTACCAAGATGGAAAAAATAGTGCAAAATGACCTTTAACCCCTTGGAAATAGGGCAAGGCACAAAGAACAAAATATCGAAAAAAGGCCAAACCCGAACAGGTCTGGCCCTCATCTTAGCTGAGGAATTTATAAAATTGAACCTTGTGGATCACTCGAAAAGAGTTGTTGTAATCCAGCTCCACAAGGAAAGCTGCGGCAGCATAGCATCGCACGAAGGAAAAGTGCTTTTCTTTTCCGAGGAGCGCCTAGCCCCTCGAGGTCGCTTCGGTCCTTGAGGTGAAGTCAAAGAGCGACTTCTCCTTCAGGCCCTCCAGCGCTTGGCTACGCTTCGCACGCATTAAGGGCGACTAGGTTTTGCTGAAGCAAAACCAAGTCTTCCTATATCGGGGCTGAACACTAAGGAAAGCTCCTGTGAATAATCATCGCAGGGACAGGCGGTCTTTGCCTGTCACGAAGGCGCTTGCGCCTTTTGTTCGTTAGTCAATAAGCTTTTCAAAATTGATGCGTTTATGAATGGCATACATCAATGGGGCGCCGACCGTAAGGACAACGAATTCACCAAATGCGACTGCCAGCCACGTTGCGAAAAATGGGAATCCCGCGGCAATGTTCAGTTCCCAGGCAATCAGGAACATTGTGAATGTAAAGACCACAGTATTGACCGCCATGCGAGCCCAAATTCCTTTAATATACCGCGATGAAAACATGGTAATCAAAAGGGCGAGTACCGATTGGCCGAAGCCGAAAATAAGGTCTAGGCCAGGATTTGGCGAAAGGAAAAGGTTCGCCAGGAAAACGCCAAGAATAATCCCGAAAAAATACTTCTTGTTAAATACGATGAGATGGTTGAACATCTCTGATAAACGGAATTGAATATTGGAAAAGCTTAGCGGCTGGATCAAAAACGTGACCACAATATACAGCGCCGCAATAATCCCGTTCACTGCCAATGATTTAATTTTCATCTTTCTCTCTCCTTAGTTTTTTAGCGTGGGAGGTTCTCGAACCACGTCCGGCTTTACCCGAAAGTAACATTATAATCCGGGCTATATTCTTCGTCAACGGGGTGGATTTATCTTCCAAATACTTTCGCAAAATTATTGAATTCAGGCTTATCAATAGGGATGCTGTGGAAGTTCAAAGCATTATATTTCTTCCCAGGTCATAAAAGTAATACTAAAAGACTAAAAAAGGGAGGATTGTTGTGGTCTCTGTCATTACGTGTACGAAAAGACCGGATTTTCTTCAAGCAATCCTTCGTAATTTTGAAAATCAAACAATTGAAGAGAAGGAACTCGTGCTCATCCTCCATGGATTTAACAAACATCTAGTTGAAGGCTTGTCCGATAACCCGCTTATTAAAGTCATTGAACTTCCATTTGAAGAACCGCTCGGCTCTTGTTTAAACAAGGGAATCCGCCAGGCAAAATACAATATCATTGCACGGTTCGATGACGATGATTATTATGGTGCCCATTATCTTGAAGAAGCATTGGCTGAAATGGTGAGACACGGAGCCGATGTTGTCGGAAAGCAGTCAATATTTATTTATTTTAAAGACGAGGGGCTACTCGGATTGCTCTTTAAAGGCAAGGAAAATACGTTTATTAAAAATATCGGTGATACACTGGCCGGCTCGACTCTTGTTTTTAGAAAAGTTGTTGCCGAAAGAGTACTTTTTCCTCCGATTTCGGTGGGAGAAGACGCAGTATTTTTGGAGGAGTGTAAAAATCTTGGGATCTGTATGTATGCATCTTCGCCAAATAATTATGTGTATATCCGTTATTCTAGCTCCCACCACACCTCGGATTCAGACAATAGGCGGTTAAAAAAACATTGTTCACCGCTTGTATTCACAAATGATTTCACAAAATATTTCCCCTGAAACCAAACCTGGCTTCATGTAATTGAATACAGCGAATCTGAAAAAACCACTATAGCAATAAAAAGCTAATTTGAAAGGGGTGTAGGATGGATGGATAACGATTACTTAAGCGGAGAGCGAATGAAAAAAAATCTGTTAATGAGAAAAGAGCATTTTAAAAAAAGGAGGATAGGCCTGAATTCCCCTCCACAACAGTTGATTCTTAAAAAGCTTGGGTCAATCGTAGAAAATAATCCGGGTAAGCCGATTGTACTTTTTCCCTCTTTGCTTGATTGGAATATCCCTCTTTTTCAGCGCCCCCAGCATATCGCCCTCAATATTGCGAGCGAAGGAGTAGTGTATCTTTATGGGACGACTAATCAATATGATCAAATTGATGTTATTGAGGAAGTCATGCCACGCTGTTTTTTAGTAAATATGAGAGAACCGGAAGTTGAAGCGGCAATCCTCTTATTTTTGGCCAAACAGAAAAATAGGGTCATTGTGCATATGTACTCCGGAGATATTGTAAGGGAATACGGATTTGTGAGAAAGTGCCTTGAAATGGGATTTGACATCTTATATGAATATATCGATGAATTATCCCCGAGTATATCCGGTGTTTCCATTCCGAGGCCAATCCTTGAAAGGCACTTGAAAATACTTGAAAATCAATCGTGCTATGTGGTTGCGACAGCGGATAAACTTTACAATGATATATTGGATAAAAGGCCTCCTGTTAGATGCGCGCTTGTTTCAAATGGTGTGGATTATGAACACTTTCATGGAGTCCCCAAGAATGGTTCCCCGCCGGTATTAGTGGACGGCCTCCATCTGGGGGAAAAGCCTGTTATTGGCTATTTCGGGGCACTGGCGAACTGGGTTGATTATGCCCTTCTTGAGAAGCTCGCCTTCTCAAGGAGGGACTGGCAACTTGTTCTCATAGGTTTGGACTATGACGGCAGTATAAAGAATAGCAGGCTGCTCTCCATGCCGAATGTCCATTATTTAGGGACGGTAAGGTATGAGGAGTTGCCCGGCTATGCCCACCGATTCAACGTTTCTATGATCCCGTTCCTTGTCAATGAAGTGACAATTGCGACATCTCCTATTAAGCTTTTTGAATATATGGCTGTGGGTAAGCCGATTGTGTCAACAAACCTTCCGGAATGCAGGAAATACAGTGTTGTTATGGTTGCTAAGGATCATAAGCAGTTCCTGGAAAGAGTGGAGGCTGCCCTTGAACTGGGAAGAGATGCAGAACTTATTAAACAGCTAAAGGATGAAGCCCGGAAACACACATGGCGGGAAAAAGCCAGATCCATTTTACTCCTGCTTAACACCGAATAATCATTCCTTCCCGGCTGTAAATAGGGTAAGGAATGATTAATTGGTTTTTCTATATTACTTTGATTCCGTGTGAAGGCCAAAATGATGGAGGATGGCGTCCACTATTCTTTTTGATGCAAAGCCATCCCCATAGACGTTGGAAGGGACCGACATTTTTTTATACAAAGAATCATTTGTCAATAATTCTTTTGTTAACCGGTAAATTCCTCCCTCTTCTATTCCTGCAAGCTTTAATGACCCAGCCTCAATACCCTCGGGCCGTTCAGTCGTATCTCTTAATATGAGGACAGGCACTCCAAGGAAAGGAGCTTCCTCCTGAATTCCTCCTGAATCGGTAAGAATCAAATACGATTTTGCGCAAATATTATGGAAATCAATTACATCAAGAGGATTTGTTAAATGAATGTTAGGCTGGCCTTCGAGTATTTCCGCAGCTAATTTTTGAATAGAGGGGTTTAAGTGGACTGGATAAACTACTGCAACATCGTCAAATTCCCTTGCAATCCTTTTTACAGCCTGAAATATATTGATCATTGGCTTCCCGAGGTTTTCCCGTCTATGTGCCGTTAGCAGGATATGCCTTTTTCCTTCGGTTGAATTGAGCAGGTCATGTTTATAGCTTTTGGTTACAGTTGTTTTCAAAGCATCTATTACAGTATTTCCTGTTAAAAATAATGTCCCAGGGTCTTTGTTTTCCTTGTGCAAGTTGCTTATTGCTGTCGCCGTTGGGGCAAAATGAAGGTCTGCAATAAGCCCTGTCAGCTGTCGATTTAATTCTTCAGGAAAAGGAGAATGTTTATTAAAGGTCCGAAGCCCGGCTTCAACATGGCCAACCTTTACATTGTTATAAAAAGCAGCCAGGGCGGCTGCGAAGGTAGTTGTAGTATCCCCGTGAACGAGAACCAGGTCAGGCTTACTCTTTTTAATGACCGTGTCCAGGCCACTCAAGGATCTGGAAGCAAATTCCCCTAGGCTTTGCCCTGACTGCATTAAGTTAAGGTCAAAATCCGGATGGATGGAAAAGGCTGTTAAAACCTGGTCAAGCATCTCCCTATGCTGGGCTGTTACAGTTACGGATGTTTCAATCAAATCTGGGTGCTTGGCAAGTTCATTTACCAATGGAGCCATTTTAATTGCTTCGGGCCTCGTACCAAAGATGACCATGACTTTTAGTTTTCTTTTCACCTCTATTGATCCTTTCCCATTTATTGAGTATCGAGAAAGAGATGGTTACCAGTGATCGACCTCAAAGGATATGCTTTCGATGTCACGGCATGAAATGATGACTGCAACCGGAGGAAGCTTTGGTGATTTCATTCCTGGCTGAATAATGACGACACACCCGGTGCACTTATCAAAACATTTGATGGTGCCAATGATTTCATCACCGCTCTTTGTTCTAAAACGTAATGTTTTCTTGTTGTTTTCCAGTTCACATAAAATCAAGCAAATGCAATGTTTGTTGTCTTTGCAATGACAGTCATCCTTGCATTCGTCGTGGTGCTCATGATGGTCTGTTTGCTTACAGGAAATAGAATTGAATACCTCCTCCAGGAAATCTCCGTGCTCCATCTTGCCTTTCTTATGACCAAAATCCATTTAAATGCTCCTTCCTTTGCGTAGGTGGGTTATTATACCACCATGTTATTCGTGGAGGTGGAAAACAGTGTTGGGCGGTTTAATTAGTTTGTTCGGATTGAAAAATGGACGGTCGATGTTATTGGCAATATTGTTCATAAATACGAATTAATTGGTTTGCAATCTTTTTACTATCATAATTTTTTCTAACCAATTCATAACTCTCATGCGCACTTTGGCTGAGCAAGTCTTTATTCTTTAAAATGGCAGATAAATTGTGTACTAGAGTAGAATCGGAAAGTTGTTTAAAGGTGATTCCCGACATCACTGCATCGTGGTTATGCTTCGTGATTAGTTCTCCGAATCCATCCCACATGGCGTACACAGGTACTTTACAAGCAAGTGCTTCCAATGCAACCCTGCCGCTTCCAAGAACGAGGTCGGACAAACTGTAGAATTCCGAAACATTGTCTTGCCAGCCCAATAATTTGACTCTCCCTCCATTGGGGATTATACGGGGAATGGCTGTTTTTACGTCTTTCATTTTCCCGCCATCACCGATAATAAGGACATTTAGCCCACCTGAGGAATTTGCCAGTTCGGGAAGGCACCTTAAAAATTGGATGATTGGCTTTTCTTTATCATCATCAAACCTGCTTATGATCGAAATTGTGAACAAATCGGGATCAAGCCCCATTGATACTGCTTTTTGCCTGTCTTTTCTCTTTGGATGGAATAGGTCAAAATTGATGCCATTCCTAATAATTGAAATCTTTTCGGGTTCAACGACATTATTCAAAAGATAGAGAGCCACTCTAAAGTCTACAGCGATAATTCTTTTTACATGTCCACTGATTTCATTTCCAAGTGGTGAATCATCAAATCCAAAATCATAAATCCCATGCATTGTTACGATTAGCGGTTTATCAAGTTTTACGGCAATTTCTTTTCCTTTAATGATTGCAGTAAACGGATGAGCGTGTATAATATCAGGATTGAAGTTCTTAATAACTTCAATGGCAGTATCTGACCATTTTAATGACTTAAACCGGTTCCGGTTAATTTGGGAAAGGACTGAAGGGGAGATGGATGCGGTATAAAGAAGAACTTCGTGGCCAAGTTTGGTTAAATCGTTTATTATTGTGGCAATATGTGTTTCCAATCCTCCCTGGACCAAGTGATCGGCCAGCATTAATACTTTGATAAAAATTCCCCCTTAAAAAGTTTAAAAATAGTTCAATACACTTTGTGTAATTTTTCGTATTCCAATTCTCTTAATGTAAGGAAAAAGTCTTTTTGAAAAATGAACAAAGAATACTCATGCAATAGCTCCATTTTTTTTCGGAGAATATCGTCCGGCAATTTTTTGTCATGATAACCAAAAACATAAAGGTCTTTTTTTACGATATCGTGAAGGACCTGTGATAGTGCAATATGCTGTGTATGGCCATATTCTCCGTGCAAATTGTGGGTAACGATTTTCTCGTATTTTCGCTCCCCCAGTAATTTTTTTAAATCATTGCTTAATGCATTCCTGTCAAAATCGCCGTTCCATACATCAGGGAAATCCCACATCTCATGTTCTGCATGTAGGATGTTCATAATCTTTGTAAACTCTGCCGCCCTTTGATGGTTTCCTTTATTCGTAACGCAGACGACTTTCCAACCTTTTTCCTTTAGCAATTCTCCTCCGCCAAAGAGGAGCTCATCGTCAGGATGAGCCACAACCATCAGTTTATCGCTCATTTCGTTGCACCTGCTTATAATTAAAGTAACGATTTTAAATCCTTTATCATATCCGACGCTTTTTTATAACGTTGCCTAGGATCATGATTCATTGCTCTCAAAAGTACTTTACGGAGGTTCTCTTCCTTCACATACTTCGGGTCTACTTTCCCGGTTAGTACATATGTGCACACTGCGGCAGCCCCGTACAAATCATAACTATTATCTATTTCTTTAGCTTCAGGAGGGGAAAAAATCCATCCTTCAACTTTCCCCCTGTAAACGCCTGCTGAATCTTTTAATCTGGCGGATTCAAAATCTATAATTTTTATATCTAAAGTTTTTTCATTGGTCAGCATAATATTCCGGGGAGTAATATCGGTATGAAGGATGCCTTTAGAGTGTAAATGCGCTAACCCTTTAAGAATGTTAATTGTTACCTTGATGGCTTTTTTTGTGTCAAGAGAAGTTAAGAAACTTCCATTTAGCTGTTCCATAACGATGCAAGCTTGATGTTCATGGATAAAAAAATCATAAAATTCAACTAGCTTTTTGTTTTTTCCATAAAGATTCATAATCCAAGATTCTTTTAGACCTGTGGTAATATCCTTTATCTTTTTTACTGCTATTTTTCTTTGAGATAAGGGGTCAAATCCAAAGTAAACAGTGCTTGTTCCGCCATATCCCTCCTCCTTTAAGTCAACTTCATATCTGCCCCACTTTTCTGTTGGCACTATTCACCCCGCCTTTTTTGTGCATTATTGATAGTTTTTAAATGGAAAGATGTTCTTTTATAACCTTCAATGCCTGTTCTCCACGGCGAAGCCATGAATTTTCTTTTGCGGTTTTTTGCCTTTCCATTATTTTTTCTGTTGTATTGGACGTTAGGGCAGTTTCGATTTGGTTTACTACATTTTTTTCATTTGCAAAGTAACATACATTTCCGTATGCCGACAATTCAGGCAAAGGTGAGCTTACAACCGGTTTTCCGGCTGAAAGGTATTCAAAAAATTTAATCGGATTTGTTGCTTTAATCATATCTGTCATTTTAAATGGAATAATTGCGACATCAAACCAACTAAGGTATTGTGGCAATTCCTCATAAAATTTCATGTCAAGCACGGTGATATTTGGATGCTCTATTTCTAGTATTTTTGATCCTATTAAAACGACAGGATAGTGTGATGCTATCTTTTCCACCATTTTTACATCAAGCCAGGAATAGATTGCCCCATAATACCCTATCAAGGGACTTCCTTTTGTATCAGGGAGGTCATTTGGCCGCTTGCCGATTGGCGCTGAAGCTCGTTTAAAATGGTCAAAATCTGCTCCATTCGGTAGAAGAAATACATTTCTTCCGTTTTTTTTATGTTCATTATAAATGGGCATTGACGTAGCGAAAATAATATCACATTTACGCTCCATATCTGGAATATGGGGTTTCCAGACCGCAAATTCATCGGAAGGAAGATCGCAAGAGTCGAATATTGCCAGGTCAGGTTTGAATCGGTCTATTTCGGCACCCTGATTGACTGCGCACCAAAGAACCACTTTTCCTGAGATTAAAGGCTTTAAATTAACGTCTTTTTTGACAACCTTAAAATTAGGCAGTGAGGGATAAGGCTGTTCAATAGGTTTTTCTTGTGGAAAAAAAGTTTCCGGATTAATAAACAATACATTGGCACCCAGGACAGCGAGGACTTTCATCATTTGCTGCGGCCTTTGGTGCATGAATTTATAGTCGATGGCCGGAGGATAAATAACGGTGATTTTTTCTTTCATTAAAACACCCCAGTTCTACATTTTAATTCAACGCTGAAGTTCCTTTATTATTTCTGCCGCCCTTTGCTTGTAGGTGTGGTTTTGATAAACATGTTTTTGCCCGTTTTGAGCAATTTTTTCTCTTGCTGATTCGTTTACGAGATAAAAGTTCATTAAATCGACCGTTTCATCATAGCTGCTTGAATATACCAGATGCTTATGATTTTCAAACATGGATTCGATTGCCTTCGTCCTCTGGGTTAAAAAGAAACCTCTGCAGCCGAGCACTTCAAATGTCCTCATTGATTGCATTGTCGTGGAGTCGGTTATTGAATGGACTCCAAGAGTAATCTTTGCAGAGGAATAGGCAAAAACGGATTCTTCATGTGAAAGATAGCCCTTAGCATATGGATCCGGGACATTGTAGCGATGATTTGGGTTCTGCCAGTCCATCCCATAGATGGCAATCGCTTTTCCTTTATCGATAAATGGCTGTAGGATATATGTGTACGCTTCATAACGCTCGTCAAAAACATCATAATTATTCCCAATGTGGACAGCATCGAGGTCGGAATACGGTTTTTTCGGCTTTTTCCGATTGTAGTAATCCGGGTCCATCGCAAAGGGGACGCAAATCGCCGGATGATTTTTTCTTTTGTAATTTTTCAGCATTTCTACACATGGGGTAAGCGTCAGGACTGACTTTTCCGCCCATTCCATTGCAAGTGAATCATTGGCGACAGGGTCCTCGATCGCCCAATAAATATGGGGGATTTGGAATTTCTCAAGAACAGGAAAGACGAACCTTTTCGTATCGACTCCGCCTTCCGTGAAAATATAATCGGGCTTAAACCGATTGATTTTTTCAATCATGCCTTTTTCCGACTGTTCTGGAACCTCCAACCTGTCCGTTTCCCAGCCCATTTTTTCAAAGCCGGGCTGCATCCCGTATTTAATGATGGGCGGCGGATTGGTAAAAAGAATTTTCAACACGCAGCACTCCTTATCTTTCACTTGTTGGTGAATCAATGTGGCCTTTAACCTTTCTTGGCATAGTATGAAGGTTTCAGAAAAATGTAAGGGTATTGGCATAGTAATTTAAATTAATCGGAAAGAATTCGTCAAAAAGGTTTTGGAAACGCACTATATTGTTACATAATCCTTAAAGTTCTTAACGTTTGAAATAATTATTGACTTTTTGATGAATTCTTCATCTGATATTTTCCAGCTATGCAATTTGTGTTCCCGAGATTTTACTCGGACATGGTTAAACCGGTCATTTGAATAGATGATGATTCCTTTTTCATTGCAATCCTTTAAAAACTTTGTGTCAGTCCCCTCATTGCCCTCTGGATACGATACTAGTTCAAACACCTCTTTATTGATGACCATTGTTGTTCCCGAAACAAAATTAGTAAAGGTATGCTCCTTATCCAATTCCCTCAGAACAAATTTATTTGCAGCTTCAACATGGGCATAATA
This sequence comes from Neobacillus oceani, assembly GCF_046237595.1. NCBI lineage: Bacteria > Bacillati > Bacillota > Bacilli > Caryophanales > Bacillaceae > Neobacillus > Neobacillus oceani. The sequence continues at coordinate 440,828 of NZ_CP143543.1, forward strand.
GGTGCTTTTACCAACAATATCAGCCTTGGACCACGTAAATGCATGCATTGAATCAAGTAAATAATTTGGAGCATAATAATGTTCTTCATCAAAAACAGCAATATATGGATGCTTGCTGATTTTTATGCCTGATGCGAAGCTTTCCCCATAAGTAGTACCGGCAGGCCTCTTTTTGACTTGAATGTCGTCTTCGTCATTAATTAACCTCATCCAGTCATCTTCTTGAATAGAGTCATCATTTATTAAAACAACGAGTTCTTTGTTCTCGTAGTTCAGTTCTCTATAGTTCTTTAGAATATTGGCGATGTGCTCTTGGCTTGTATTAACCGTTATCAAAGATACTCCCGGCAAATCGCCTTTTCTCTCATACTGTAAACCAATAACGTCGAGGATCTTTTCAAACCGATGTTTATATAAATGGTGTTTATGAATTTCACGTATTCCTAACAAGCTTAATTTTTCTCTTTCCTCTTTGTTTTCCAACAAACTTTTCAAGTGATTTTCCACTTCTTTTTCTGAGGAAGCGACTTTCACGATATCTTGAAACATTAAGGAAATGGCATCCGAGATGGAACTGATTACACATGTTCCGGTGGCCAAAAGCTCGAATACCCTTCTTGAGAACATTGTCGGACTGCCCGTAACCGAATTTGTATTTAAAAAAACTTTAAAGATCTTATAGGCTTTGACCATATCTAAATAATCAAGATAACCAACAATGTTATTCTGAAAGTATTCGGGAAATCGATAATTTTTGTTGCTTTTAAAATGAAACATTCGATCAAAAATTTTTAAGTCATAGCGGAGTGCTGGTTTTAGAAGAAGATTAATATACTCCTGCCTTTTTAAATGTTTGAAAGCATACCAAGTTCCTGCAAAGGCTACGTTCTCCTTTGGTGAGTTATTTGAAAAAATAGGATTATGAACTGCAGGCTGTGCCGCAAAGGGAAGTGGATATACCTGCTTATGGTTAACCATCTTTTGATATTTTGGAATACAATTACTATCAGTCGTAAAGATATAATCAAAAAGTTTCGCTGTGGTAATAAAATAGGGGAAGTTAGGTGGGTCTTCCTTATTCCAGAATACTGTAGGAATGCCTTTTTTATTGCAATATTGAATTAAGGCCTTTATTTGGGAATGGTCGTGTTTACCCACGCTCGTCAGCAGGTTCCGCCATGAATCATCAACTCCCCGCCAAGCGGATTCCACAAGCAGGAAATGGGGCTTAAATGCTTCAATTTTTTCAACCCAGTCAGTTAAATAAAGCTGCATTAAATTGCACTCATACTTAAAACACTCGAAGCTAAAGGTGTCCAAAATACACGCGACTCTAATTTCAGGGTGCTCACAGTGGTTTGTCGATATTTCTGGGATTGCCTTGATTTTCCGATGAAGGGATTCATCTATCAAAAAAGAGCCCATTAATTGTTAACTCCTCTCTGCCGTCTTGAGTTATTTGTTCAAATGTGTAAGGAAGGATGCTCAGCCCTTTAATTCCTTCCACCTTTTCTTCACTTCATTTTCCAGTAGAGTATTTGGAAGGCTGAGCCAATTCATTTTCGTTCCATTCAGGTAAAGTTCATGAGTGTATTGGTGAAGAATAATCATTACTTCCTGTTGATTAGTTTTGAATTTCACTAGGTTGCCATACCATGAAAAGTTGTCAATGGCCGGCTTGCTCTTATCAATCAGCATTTGGGTGGCAAAACGTGCTTCTTTGCCTGTTTGTGTGAATTGGGCATTCCATGTCGGTTCAAGAATAGAATGCTTCGGGGAATACCAGCCTTCCAATGGACTTATCCGGCCTTTTTTTAATTGGGTAGCCCCATGATTGTGGATTAGGGGTATTAGAGAAATACACTCTTTTCCTCTAAACTTTCCAATAACCGTTTTTCCATCTGAACTGCAATCAATGGAAGGGTGAAAAAGAAAGTTTTGAACCACAGTCTTTGTATCCTTGGCGATACCCCAGTCGATTAATAGGAAGTTGCTCGGTTTTAGGAAGATTAGCAGCCTGTAATGGAGCACTCCTCTATATAAGCAATGTGTTCCGGAAACCACGGATAGGTTATCACAAAAAAAATATCCATTTAGCCCTGACTTGCCGATATTTGCTTTAGATGTGTCCATTTCCTCTCCAGCAACGACAATTGTATTATGTGCTCTTGCGGACTCCGCGTATATTCTTCCCGGGTCGGAGTAGTTGTAACTGAACTTCCCCGCATCTGTCAGGATAGGTACGCCATTTCCATATAAAATAAGGGCGAGGTCATCCTTATGTTTATGGACTCGTGAGTGGAAACTGCTGTAAAGGATCGCCTGGACAGTTTCTTTCGTATAATTCCATTGATTTCTTAGAAACGCATAGCCTCCCTCACTAAAGACTTTCTCCAAACTAAACTCATTAAGGAGGCTATGAGGCTTTTTTAAAAGTTTTGCTTTATTCATCAAAGGTTCAGGAAGATCAGTCCATAAGATGAAGGGACTCATTTCACTATCGCCGATTGGAGGTATTTGCCCATCCGGCTGAACGATATAGATAAAAAAAGTTAACAGCTTATCAAGGTACTCAATCAGCTTATTGGCGGCAGCTGGATCATATTTATTTATAAATTGATAAAATGTGTAAAAGCGGCCTAAAAAGATATAAACGTATGCGGGGGAGTGCTCTTTGTAACTGCCATCCTCGGCAATTAAATGGTCTACCTGTTTCCAAAAACGTTTTAAGGAGATTTCCCTCCATTCGTTGGCTTTTTTCATATAGCTAAACGTAATAGAAGCTGTGTAGAGGGCGATATCCTGATCAAGACCATGATTATGGTTTGGCATATAAAAGGAATCGTTCATCAGTTTCTGACAATGTTCATCAATTATTTTTTCGAAAAAAAGATGCTTCTCCTTTGAAAAAAGGCTCATTCTGAACGATTCATATAATTTGCAAATAATAATAAGCCGTAATGCAGTTGAATGATCATGCCAAGACATTTCGGATACGGCAGTCGAATCTGGCGGATTTTTTGAATGCCAATCTTCGAGGAATAAAATTGCTTTATTTATATATTGAATATCACCATATAATTCATAACCATAAATAAGAGATTCAATGATCGTTAAGGTGTGAAGCCAAAATCTCCAGCTTCTGTCCTTTAACGGGTCAGCCCTCCATAAATCTCCTTCTACTGAAAGGGTAGGATAGCGCTTGCTGATATAAATTTTATTGTTTAGCAAACCATCGCAAACTTCTTTTATATTTAGTCCGGGCTTCGTAACTGGAATAATATTTATTCGTTCACGTTTTATAATAGATTCATACTCCATTGTTATACCCTCACCTAGGATACGCCGAGCTGATAAACCGCAAATCCATCTTCAGCCAGACCGCAAGAATTAATACTATTTCGTGTGTCAAAAATGTTCTTCGTCCGAAAATTGTTCAGATACTTTTTAAAATCTATTTCTTTGAATAACGTATGATTCGTTAGAATAACACAACAATCTGTATCCTTTAAAACTTCCTCCAGGGAATCGACCTGTTCATCCAATACTTTTTTATCTACATTGGGATCAAACACTTTGACGGAAACCGGAATTTCTTTTAGTAATTGAAGTACTTTAATCGAAGGGCTTTCCCTGATATCATCGACATCGCCTTTGTAAGTCAAGCCCAGGAGTGAAATGACAGGGTCAGGTATTTGATTTACTATTTTCGCTATTTTTTCTGCTATAAAATAGGGCATCCTGTCGTTAATAAATCTCGCTTTTCTTATCAATCTAGCATGATCAGGGGCTTTTTCGATGATGAACCAAGGGTCCACGGCGATACAGTGGCCGCCAACTCCAGGACCGGGACTTAGAATATTCACCCTTGGATGTTGATTGGCTAAAGAAATTGCTTCCCATATATTGAATTTTTCTTTTTCGGCGATGAGGGAGAATTCGTTTGCAAGGGCGATATTGACATCCCGATACGTATTCTCCATAAGTTTGACCATTTCCGAAGTGATTGCATCTGTCAAATGGATTTTTCCTTTCACAAAATGCCGGTACAGGTTTGCTGCTTTTTCAGCCGACTCTTCATTTATTCCCCCTATTATCCGGTCATTCTCAACCATCTCCCTTAGTAAATCCCCGGGAATTACACGTTCTGGGGAGTGGGCAATAAATAGTTCTTCCCCAATAACCAAACCTGTGGCACTTAGCAAAGGCGTGAGAACTTCATCGACAGTTTTAGGAGGAACTGTTGATTCGAGGACAACGAGATTGCCCTTTTGTAAAAAGGGACAAATCATTTTTGCTGCTGTTTTTACAAAGCTTAAATCGGCTCTATTGTCTTTATCCAAAGGGGTAGGGACAGAAATAATAAACGCATCTGCGGTGCAGGGCTCAGGAGAAAATGTCAATGTTTCCGTTTCAATAACATTTGCAAACAATTCTTCAAGGCCTGGCTCGCGGAACGGCAACAATTGGTTGGATAGTTTATGGATCAATTCCATGTCAATGTCGACGCCATGTACTTCAAGGCCTCTAGATGCAAATAAGAGAGCGGAGGGTAACCCGATATAACCAAGTCCTAATATGCAAACTTTCATAGTATCACCTTTACGGAAAAATGGTTGCGTTACAGGATATTCTTCTGTCCACCATACTGCCAATACTTCTGCCTATGTGGGAGGTGTTAAGTTCCAGGATAAAAAAAGGAGGCTAATGCCTCCTTCCAGATTGTCGACAAAAGGCCGCGAGGGGGCACCCTCTCGCGGCCTTTTGTCAGTTTTGTGGAAATTTTTAAGGTTAATCCGAAGATAATTACCCCCAGCACCTTACTCTTCGAGTACTCTTATGCAACTTGCCATGTCCAATTGGCCAGTTTCTTCAAATTCATTGCAGCAAAAGTAAGCATCGCCTGCATGGACAATTTTTTAAGGCCTCGTAAGGTTGTCCATCGCATACCATGCTTTTCTTTCGCGTCTGCAAAGACACGTTCAATTGTTTCTTTTCGTTTGGCGTATATCTGTTTAATCTCATCCGTGTGTCGTAAATGTTCAGCCTCTTCCAGGTAGGGCTCCCAAATATGGCGCTGAATGAGCTTTTGATGGTTTTTACTTTCGGTACACTTTGATAAGACTGGGCAGGAAGCGCAAATAGCTGGGTCTGATTTATACTGGCGGTACCCTTCCTTCGTGGTTGTCGTGTACTTTAATTCCTGCCCTTCGGGGCAGAGATAGCAATTGTAGTACTCATCATAAACATAGTCATGCTTTCGGAAGAACCGATCTTTCGTTTTTGGACGGGTGTAAGGAAGGACAGGCAACATCTGATTTTCCAATAGAAAATTCGCGATCGCGGGAGTTTTATAGGCTGCATCGGCTGCGACAGCAAGTGGCTTCTTTACCTTTTCAATGATCTTCTCGACAAGTGGCTGCAGGATATGGCTGTCATGTATGTTGCCCGGAGTGACGATTGTCCCCAACACAAATCCTTTTTCATCCGTGGCGGCATGAAACGAATAGGCAAACTGTTTCGTTCGCTCATCCTTTACATAATAGCCACTTTCAGGATCCGTCGTACTTTCCTTGATTTCCTTCCACTCCTCTTTTTCAAACTTCTCGGGAGGAAATGGCTTTTTACCGTGTTTCTCACGATCTAAATTAAGCTCCAATTGCAGCTTTTCTTCATAGGCGCGGGTTTCCTTTCGAACGAGTTTCTTGTCGTACTTGCGTTTATTGGCACTTGCTTTTACATGTGTGGAATCCACAAATACATGTTCAGGAGACAACAGCCCTTTATCCATAATCTCCTTCAAGATTCGATAGAAGATCTGTTCAAACACATCGGAATCATAAAAACGGCGCTCGTAATTTTTACCGAAGGTAGAAAAGTGAGGAACTTCAGTGTAGAAACCAAATCCTAAAAACCAGCGATATGCCATGTTGGTCTCAATCTCTTTAATAGTTTGGCGCATAGAGCGTATGCCAAATATGTATTGTATGAAAGTTATTTTAAAGAGAACGACCGGATCAATACTGGGCCTACCAAGCCCGGAATACAAGTGTTCTACCATGGGATAGATGAATGAAAAATCAATGGCCGATTCCAGCTTGCGTACCAAATGATTTTCAGGAACTAATTGATCAATGGTCAGCATTTCAAATTGTTCACGTTCATTAGCTTGATTTTTAGTCATCATCGCAGGTCACCTCATACATAGTGTTCTTTATATAAAGAGAATATTAGTTGATTGGAACGGAGGGTGGCGACTCCTGCGGGAGTAGCGGGATAGTCGAGACCCTGGACTGAGCGTAGCGAGGGAAGCGGCTCGGCCCCGCCCGCGGAAAGCGTCCACCCGGAGTGGAATTCTAGACGCACTGTTGTTTCAACTTATATTTTAAATTAAAAAAGACTGTAGGCAAACCCGGATACCTTCAAGTTTGTCTACAGTCTGAAAGGAGGCTAATGCCTCCTTCTATTACCTTGAAGAAACCACTTTTATCTATTATGGGCAGCCTTTAATTCCCGAACAGACAGGCCCGCAGATTTTGACAGGAGATACAAATGTGTTGTTTCCAGCTTTGAAGCCAACCCGGACTTCGCCCAGTTCCAAGGGAGTGTCGAAATCAACACAGAATGTAGCTGAGTTATTGGGATTCCTTTTAAGAGAATAGTTGAACACAACTCCGATGAGCGGAACCTGATTTGGCGGAACGAAATTCCTCTTTTCGCAGTTCGCCCCTGCTTGGGCGGGGGTGGAAGAGCAACTTTCAATATTGATGAACTGCCTGAAAAAATCCGGGCAATCAGGGCACACTTCCAATACCCAGTTGCTCAAATCGTTTTGATTCATTGGAGTGGCACTTTGGACTCTATAGCAAAATTTCCCTTGTGCCGGATCCGATTGAGCAGCCAGATACGTAAACGTAAACCCGTTAAACGTGGTTGTTGTGTTTGTGCAAACCATTGTTTTTTCCTCCTTTCCAATAGAATGGACTTACATCAATAGCTTATTTGCAATTATAAGAATTGATTGTATGTATACCTAATCCTCTTGCAGTAAAAAGTACAAGCTTAGAGGGATGCCTTTTTAAGGACCCCTGCTGGAGAAAATGCATAAGATAATTTACAGTAGGAGGAGATAATATGAATCGACATCCCTTCGTCGGAATATGCGTTGGAGAAACAGCGGAGACAATCCACGATCCTAATTTTAAGCTTCTTCACATTAGGCTCAACAGTTACAACGGCAAGCCAGTAAACTTTATTAAATTTACTCTCGATAAGCTTGATTTGAGAAATAAGAGTGTGACTGGTGACCTTTGGATGGGGGGAAATAAGGAAATACCGTGGAAAGAGGGGGTTTATCCTTTACCGCAAGTCATTTTTATGCAGTGCAGATTTAGGAAGAAAAGCCTTGAACCCTTCATAAATAAGGGGATAACTATTTTCAACTCTGTTTTTTTTGATAAAATTGATAATATTAATTTTTTTGCAGCCCATCCAGAGCTAAGTCCCTATGCCCCTGAAACAAAACTGATAAAAAATAGTGGTGAAATAGAGGAGTTTCTTTTTAAAAGGGAAAAGGCATTCTTAAAGCCTGTTAATGGCTTTAGCGGAAGAGGCATTGTGTATATAGAAAAAACGGGGGATGGAACAATAAAAGCGAATTACCATTTAAATAAAAGTTCTGAAGAAGCTTCTTTTCCGAATTGCCAAGAATTATGGAAATGGATAAATGAAAGCTATTTCCAGGATAGATATGTTATACAGGAGTGTATTGATTCAATTAGAAAAAGAGGAATGCCGACAGATATCAGGCTAAATATGAACCGAAACGAAAAAGGGGAATGGGAGGTCATCAGGCTATTTGGGAGAATGGCATTGAACGGAACACATATGGGCAGCAAGAAAGGAATACATTTTTTTCCTTCAACCTTAAGTTCTATTCTTTCTGAGAGATTAACCAAAAAAGCAATAGAAAACATTGAACAGAAATTAATCCAACTCGGTTATACAATTTGCAACTGTTTTGAGAAAGACAATGAACATATGGCTGACTTAGGAATCGATTTTATGATTGATCAACATAAACGTATATGGTTGATTGAAATTAACACTTTTCCTTCCCCTGCCGGTAATGACCCTTCCGTTACACTCCCACTTGAATATGCACGGTTCATAGCAACCGGCACTCCTTAAAAAACATCCCTTATTATTGGATTTCACCAGAAGCCTTTTTCAAAGAGACCGCTAATTACGGTCTTTTTTTCCTTCTAGAAAGGTGTCTACTCAAGGTCAAATGGAAACAAGTTAATAAAGAGTAATTTGTTTAAAGAGTAAATGGAGCTAATTAAATATAGTATCAGCGAAAGAATACACTAAGTACGCTTCGGGTATAGCGTAATAGAATACGTTTCAAGTGCCTACTTTTTATTAGGGAATCGGGATTACAGATAGTGTCCCATGTTTTTGAAAATTGTTAAGGAATATTTACCTGGCAGTAAGCGGAAACATAAAAGGAATCCATGTTTTTAATTATAGGAAGACTGGGGTATGAATCCCGGTAAGGGAACAACTTTCATTCTTTATTTTCTAAACATCTTTTTTATCGATAAGGGTAATTTGAACAATATACCTTCCTTTTTGTAAAAGGGACATTGGCAATTACTCATATATGGGAGCTGGTTCTGTTGTTTATCGAAATAGTGGTTCTAATCATACTTATTTTCATCAATGCTTTTTTTGCCGCGTCGGAAATTGCCTTTATCTCGCTGAATGACAACAAAATAAGGATCATGGCGGAGAATGGGAACAAAAAGGCGATTGCGCTGGAAAATTTCCTGTCAGAGCCAAGCCGTTTCCTTGCAACAATCCAGATCGGAATTACGCTCGCAGGGTTCCTTGCGAGTGCTTTCGCGGGAAAAAGCTTTGCGGGAAGGCTTGCGGATTGGCTTGTGGAGCTCGGAGTCCCTTTAAACCAAAATTTGCTTGAGTCAATATCGCTTATCATTATTACCTTAGTCCTTTCCTACTTTACTCTTGTACTCGGAGAACTGGTCCCGAAGCGGCTAGCCCTGCAAAAAGCTGAACCAATTGCGTTTTTCGCCGTCAAGCCGCTGGCGATTTTGTCCAAGATCACTTCGCCATTCGGGAAACTTCTAACTCTTTCAATGAATGCGATTGTCCGGCTTTTCGGGGTTGACCCGAATGCGGAGGAGGAAAACGTTACCGAAGAGGAAATCCGGATGATGGTCGATGTCGGAAAAGAAAAAGGGACGATCCAGGAAGCCGAAAAGGTGATGATCAACAATATTTTTGAGTTTGATAACAAGACGGTTTCGGACATTATGACTCACCGTACAAATATCGTCGCTCTGCCAATCCATTTTTCCCTTTTGGAAACGGTTCGGGTTGTGAATAATGAGAAGTATACGCGATTCCCAGTGTATGAAGAAAATATTGATAATATCGTCGGGATCCTCCATGCGAAGGACTTGATTCAGTTCATTGAAAATTGTTCTGAAAATGCGTTCAGCCTTAAAAAGCTAATCCGCGAGCCACATTATGTGCTCGAGTCCCAGCGCATTGACCATTTATTCAAGGACATGCAGACGAACAATGTCCATATGGCCATTGCCATTGATGAGTATGGCGGGACTGACGGAATCGTTACAATCGAGGATGTCATTGAAGAAATCGTCGGGAATATTTTCGATGAATATGATGACCCAGGCATCGATGAAGAAGAAATCATTGTGGTTGATGAGAAAACGTATCTCATCCCGGGGACCACGAACCTGTATGAAGTGGAGAGGCTGTTGAAAGTGGACTTGCCCATCCATGAATACGATACGCTGAGCGGGTTTGTTATCGGGCAGCTGGGTTATATCCCAGGTGAGCTTGAGCAGCATACGGTCCAGCACGGAAATGTTTTGTTTACCGTGGAGGAGATGAACGACCGGCGAATTACAAAAGTCCGGGCCGACATCCTTGATGGCCAAAAGGTTGAAGGAGTTATTGAATAATGGATGCAGCCGGCAATAAGGAACAAGGATTGCCGGCTGTTTTTTTGGTATAACATTGCCAGGAATTTTACAGATAAGTATGTTGAAACAGGGGTTTTTCATGTTCATTATGATATTAATGGCGCCTTCTGGAGGACGGGATAACTTGACAACCAAAAGTAAAAATTTTTTTAAAATAATTTATGGCTTATATGGTATTATGGATAAATCGTATTGCACAAATTAGCCGTGGGGTGTTACACAATGGGGAATCCAAATCTTGAAAAAGAGGACCTGAAGAGGGGATTAAGCAGCAGGCATATTCAATTGATCGCACTTGGCGGAGCGATTGGGGTCGGCCTTTTTTATGGGTCGAGCGCCACAATTAAATTGGCAGGTCCGGCTGTTGTCCTCTCGTATCTGGTTGGCGGCATTGTCATTTTCGCAATTATGCGGGCACTTGGCGAGATGGCTGTGGCGGAACCTGTTTCAGGTTCATTCAGCTCTTACGCAAACCGGTACCTTGGGCCATTCGCAGGCTATTTGACCGGTTGGACATATTGGTTTATGTGGGTCGTTGTCGGCATGGCGGAAATCACAGTCGTCGGGGTGTATGTGAATTATTGGTTCCCAGATATTCCGCAGTGGGTAAGCGCTCTTGCCGCCTTGGTTGTCATTACTGCGATTAACCTGATAAACGTAAAGGCGTTTGGCGAATTCGAATTTTGGTTCGCGATGATTAAAATTGTCGCTATTATCGGGATGCTGCTTGCCGGACTTGCAATTATCCTGTTTGGTATTGGCAATGGTGGACAGGCGCTAGGCTTTGACAACCTTTGGGCACACGGAGGGTTTATGCCAAATGGCATCAATGGCATTCTGCTTTCCCTTGTCATGGTCATGTTTTCCTTTGGCGGCGTGGAGCTCGTCGGAATTACGGCTGGAGAGGCCGAAAACCCAAAGAGAACAATTCCGAAAGCAATTAACAGCGTGATTTGGCGCATCCTCATTTTCTATATTGGCGCGCTTGGCATTATGATGATCCTTTTCCCATGGAACAAGGTTGGCTCAGAGGGCAGCCCGTTCGTCCAGATTTTTGATAGTATCGGCATCCCCGGAGCAGCCCATATCATAAATTTTGTCGTGCTGACAGCCGCCCTATCATCATTCAATAGCGGTTTGTTCAGCACCGGCCGGATGTTGTACAATCTTTCACTGCAAAAGAACGGTCCGGCCTATTTCAGTAAGCTGAACAGTTCCAGTTCCCCAAGCAGGGGGATCCTGTTTTCGTCACTATTTTTACTAATCGCTGTTTTTCTTAATTATATCGTCCCCGAAAAAGTATTTATGTACATCTCCGCGGTCGCGACAGTTGCGGTCATTACTAGTTGGACAATCATCCTGTTGACCCAGCAGAAATTCAGGAAGGCGCGGTCAGCAGCGGAAGTTGCGGAGCTTGAATTCAAGCTGCCTTTCTATCCATATTCCTCCTGGTTCGCACTCGCGTTCCTTGCTTTGGTCATCGTCCTGATGGCGTTCATTGAGGGAATGAGGGTAGCCCTGTTCGTCGGCCCCATCTGGTACGCGATTTTGTATATCGGGTATCGGATGAAGAAAAGTGCATAGATTTGGATGATCGCCAGTCCCTTGTGGATTGGCGTTTTTTTGGGGGGTCTCGGTTTTGGCGGCAGGTTGATTTTCGAACCAACCGTAAAGAGACGATTTTTTGAACCTGGACAGGGGTTAAGTGACAACTAAACAGGGTTATCGCTTTAGGTTGTCACGTAAGCGTGTTAATCGTGACAACTGCACGGGGTAATGGTTCTAGGTTGTCACATAAGAGTGTTAATCGTGACAACTGGACGGGGTAATGGCTCTAGGTTGTCACGCAAGTGTGTTAATCGTGACAACTGAACGGGATTATCGCTCTAGGAAGTCACGTAAGCGTGTTAATCGTGACAACTGAACGGGGTAATGGTTCTAGGTTGTCACGCAAGCGTGTTATTCGTGACAACTAAACCGGGTACTGGCTCTAGGTTGTCATGCAAGCGTGTTAATCGTGACAACTGAACGGGATTATCGCTCTAGGTTGTCATGAAAGCATGTTAATCGTGACAACTGGACGGGGTAATGGCTCTAGGTTGTCACACAAGAGTGTTAATCGTGACAACTAAGCCGTGTTATCGCAGTTGGTTGTCACGGAAGCGTGTTAATCGTGACAACTAAACCTGGTAATGGCTGTTGGTTGTCACACAAGCGTGTTAATCGTGACAACTGAACGGGATTATGGCTCTAGTTTGTCATGCAAGCGTGTTGTTCGTGACTCTTATTCCGGTAATATCGCATTTTTTAAAAAGTTGTAACAAAGTTGGCATGAAGCGGGCGGCTCCATTGCGTTTGAAGCGTTTACAATAATAGTAAGCCTGAATTTTAAAAAAGTAAGCCTTTAACGGGGTGAATATGATGAGATATAGAAGCTTTTCGGATGTTGTGGAAGAAGCCCGGAAAAGAAAGCCTATTAGGATGAGTGTTGCCGCGGCTCATGACCTCGCAGTTCTCGAGGGGGTAAAAGAGGCTGCCGGCCTTGGAATGATTGAGCCAATTCTCATTGGGGATGCAAGGCAAATTAACCAGATGGCCGGTTTAATGGACTTCAGAACGGAAGATTTTGAAGTCATCAACGCCGATACGGATGAAGAGGCCTCCTTTACCGCGGCAAAAATCGCGAGCGAAGGAAGGGCCCAGTCAATCATGAAAGGGCTGGTGAACACAACCCCTTTCCTTAAAGGAGTCCTGAACAGGGAGCTGTCATTAAGGACAGGGCGTATTTTCAGCCACTTATCGGCATTTGAAATTCCGGGCACAGAACAGCTCCTTTTTATGACGGATGGGGGAATCAATATTGCCCCTGACTATTCGCAAAAAAAGCAGATTGTCGTGAACGCGCTTGAATTCCTGGATCAGATTGGGATTGATTGCCCGCGGACAGCCATCCTCGCCGCCAATGAGCTTGTGATGGAAACAATGCCCGTGACGTGCGAGGCGGGCAGGCTTGTAGCGGAATTAAAGGCGGATTACGGCAAACCTCTTTTATTGGAAGGCCCGCTGCCGCTTGACCTTGCCATTAGCAAGGAATCGCTCCTCCATAAAGGTATCGGAAGCGAGCTGGATGGCAAAGCCGATTTACTAATTGTCCCGACAATAGAAGCAGGAAATATTTTTGGAAAAGCCATTACGTACTACGCGCATGGAACGATGGCGGGAATCGTGCTCGGAGCAAGGGTGCCGCTTGTCCTTAATTCCCGTTCCGATTCCGCGAAGGCAAAGCTTGCATCCATCGCACTCGCCGTTGTTTCGGCGACGAATGCGGCGATTCCGGTCTAGAGTGAGGTATGCATGATGGATCACTATATTCTTGTAATTAATCCCGGTTCAACGTCCACAAAGCTGGCAATCTACGAAGAACGGAAACTTCTCTTCTCGGAAACAGTCCGCCACCAGGACGAAACCCTTTCTGTTTTTTTGAAAATTGCGGACCAATATCAGCTCCGTTTGCAAGCCATTTTTGAATTCCTTGAGAAGTATGGCTTTGAAGCCAATCGGCTCACCGCTGTTGCTGGCCGGGGAGGCTTGCTTAAGCCATTGAAAGGCGGGACGTACGAGGTTTGCGGAGGAATGCTAGCCGACGCAAGGTCCGGTGCATTTGGGGAACATGCTTCAAATTTAGGGCCAATTCTTGCTTATGAAATAGCTTCAAAACTTGCGATTCCGGCCTTTATCGTCGATCCGGTTACTGTGGATGAGTTCATCCCGGAATCGAGGCTGTCAGGATTTGAGGGGATCGAGCGAATTAGCCAGCTCCATGCGTTGAACATTAAGGCTGTTTCACGGAAAATAGCCAACAAGTTTGGCAGGCCGCTTGACGATTTGAATTTTGTGGTTGCCCATTTGGGCGCGGGCATCTCGGTCGCGGCCGAGCGGCATGGGCAACTCATTGATGTTAACAATGCGGACAATGAGGGTCCATTTTCCCCTGAGCGGTCGGGAACGCTTCCGATAAAGCAGTTGATTGGACTGTCCTATTCAGGAAAATACTCGGAGAAAGAAATGGTTGAACTCGTAACACGGAAGGGCGGCCTTTATTCATATTTAGGAACGAAAAGCGCGATTGAGGCAGAGAAGCGGGCACTGAACGGGGATGCCCAGGCCGAGCTTGTCCTAAAAGCAATGGTCCACCAAATCGCAAAGGAAATCGGAGCGATGGCCGCGGTTCTTGATGGGCAGGTAGATGGGATTATTTTAACAGGCGGGCTTGCTTATTCGGAATATTTTGTGGAAAAGCTGCGAAAAAAAATCGGATTTTTAGGCGAAGTATTTGTGCTGCCGGGTGAGGAAGAATTGGAAGCACTGGCGGAAGGCGCGCTGAGGGTGTTAAATGGAGAGGAAACAAAACGGGAATACAATTATCAACTCGTATAAAAAAGCGGCTCCGATGCATAAGCCGCTCTTCTATTTGACAAAATTATTGATGCCTATCAAGCGCCAACTTTAACCCAAACGCGATCAAGACAATGCCGGTAACCCTGTCCATTACTTTTTGGACGTTCGGTGACATCAGCCAATCACGCAGAAAATTTATAAAATAGACATAAAGAAAAAACCAGCTAATAGAAAGGAGTGTATACATAACACCCATCAGGACGAGCTGCATGGTTGAATCACCGCCAGGTTGGACAAATTGCGGCAAAAAGGTAAGGAAAAACATTGCGACCTTCGGATTTAAGACATTCGAGAGAAGTCCTTGCTTGTAGGCCGATCCTGGCTTCTCACTGGTGTTATTGTCTTCATCCGATTTTCGGCGGGTAATAAACGAGGATATCCCGAGATAGATTAAATAGAGTGCGCCAGCATATTTTACGATTTCAAATGCCAATGCGGATTGCATAAGGATAGCGGAGAGCCCGAATGCGGCGGCAAGAGTATGGACCAACGAACCGGTTGTAATCCCGAGGGCGAGCCTGTACCCTTCCTTCTGACCGCCGGCAATTGTCCTTTTGGTGATTAGCGCGGTGTCGATTCCCGGGCTCATGACTACAAAAAGCGAAAGCAGCAGGAACGTAAAAAAGTCATTCATGGCATAAACTCCTCCCGGTTTGCTTGAATTTTTCCCTTAGTTTAACATGCAGGCAGGAGGAGTAAAAAGAAAAGCAGCGCGGGCATAGGCTCGCGCTGTTCTATGTAAGATTAGGCAAAATAGTTCTGGGTTTTTGTTTCCCTATCGCGAGAAGCAACCTGCTTGGATTGCAGCTTAGTTTCCCTATCGCGAGAAGCAACCTGCTTGGATTGCAGCTTTGTTTCCCTATCACGAGAGGCAACCTGCTTGGATTGTAGCTTTGTTTCCCTATCACGAGAGGCAACCTGCTTGGACTGCAGCTTTGTTTCCCGGTCACGAGAAGCAAACAGAGTGGTTTGTTCTTTCGACTCGCGGTCCCTTGAAGCAACCTGCGTGGTTTGCTCTAACTTGGTTTCGCGGTCCCTTGAAGCAACTTGTGTGGATTCTACTTTTGTTTCTCTGTCTCTGGAAGCAAATTGATCGGCTTCGGAGTCACTTAAACCCAGACAAAGGACAATGCCGCCGATAAGCGCCCATTTCAATTTAACCAATTAACAAACCCCCTTATGGTATATTGGAACTACTTACCATAATAATAAAGGACAAAAAATTCAAAAACAAGTAAAAATTTGTATATTTTTTGTGAAAAAGAGATTATGATACCAGGCATAAAAAATTACCCTGCAGGCTAATTGGCTGCAGGGTTTTGAGCTTAATGCTGTTTGTTTGGGAGCTGTTCGCTGGGGTTTCCTTTTCCTTGCCGTTTCTTGTTTTGTTCGTCCTTTTTCTGTTTTTCGTGTAGTTTTTCAACAAACTCGTGGGTGTTTTCCAAGGCAGTTCCTCCTCAAAAATTTAGTGCATGGGCCTATTTTTCCAATAGGGCCTTAAAAAAATACGTTTTATTTCATTAATTAAATTTGACCATTTCTTCAATAGGCAGGTGGGTTGTCGGATAGACCGGGGCCGCCGCTTTGCCGATGGCGATGAGGAATTGAAGTAACGACCTTTGATAAGGAACCGTCCCTTATACAATTTTTTGTCAATGCCTCCGATTTACACGGTGTCATTTGCCGGATACTGCCGGTTGGGAGGATTGTCAACAGATTAGGCTTGTCTGATATACTAAGAAATAACCACAATTGCCGATAGTGTATAAGATGAGGCTTAGCATGGGGGTAAGGTATGGATATTAATAACTTTGAAGAGTACTTTGATCCGGTTATATTAGAGCGTGGAAAGGATTATTATTATAAAAATAAAGTTGATCACATTATTCAGGACTCAAACGGAGAGTATAAAGCAGTAATTTCAGGTTCGGATGTTTATTCCGTTACAGCCCGTTTGAATTCTGAACTGGAAATCGATGAATTAACGTGTGATTGCCCGTATGATTGGACAGATCATTGCAAGCATAAGGCTGCCATTTTATATAAGATTAGGGATTTGTTAGGGAGAAATGAAGCCTTTATACAGAAGGAAAATCCTAACGATGCCCCTCCAAATAACGGTTTGCAGGGAATTCTTTCAACTTTGGATAAAGATGAATTAATAAAGATTATTAGTGATTTGTCGGATCAATACCCTGAGATTGAAAAGGAAATTCAATTTAGATATTCAGTTGACGAGAATGAGATTTCCCAATGCAAGACACTTGTTACGGAGTGTATTAACAAAGAAAAATATAAAGGGTTCATTTCGTGGAGTAAGGTTGGCCCCGCAGTCAAAGGAGCGGAGCTTGCTTTGGAAAGGGCAGTGCAGCGGCTTGAGGGAGGCTTCTATAGCCAGGCTATCGGTATTTCTCTTGTTGTCATGCCCCCGGTCGTGAAGATGATCGACTTTTCCGATGACTCCGGTTATATATCACCTATATTGAATGAGGCAACTGAAATTATAATAGAATCAGCTCATAAGGCATCAGAACTGGAATCAGAACAAAGACAAGAAGAACTTTTTAATGAAATCATCAAAGAGGCAAAAAATAGGCGGTATGATGGTTGGAGTGAATGGAGGCATGAATTATTAAAGGCAGGGGCGGCATTTTGCGGGAACAAAAAAGTGCGAAACCGCCTGGATAAGGTTATTGAACAGCTGTTGGGAAAAGAGACCCCGGTTAACTGGAATTCAAGTTATGAGATTGAAGCACTAAAGGTTCTTCAGTTTATGCTTATTGAGCGGTTCGATCCTGCAGAAATGGCACAAGCATTTCTAGAGTCGAATATCCAGTTTAAAACTTTTAGGGAAAAAGCTATTCTCAGAGCATTGGAGAAGGAGGATTTTACAAAGGCACTCCAGCTATGTGAAGACGGCATTGTACTTAATTCCAGGTTGCCTGGACTGGTTGACATGTGGAAAAGGTACAGATATAAAACATACGAGCAAATGGGCGACATCGATAATCAAAAAGTGCTGGCCCGTGAATTATTGATGAATAACAACTTGGATTTTTATCCGATTCATAAGGGGTTGTTCCCGCCGGCGGAAT
Organism: Neobacillus oceani; assembly: GCF_046237595.1. Classification (NCBI taxonomy): domain Bacteria; kingdom Bacillati; phylum Bacillota; class Bacilli; order Caryophanales; family Bacillaceae; genus Neobacillus; species Neobacillus oceani. The sequence continues at coordinate 458,418 of NZ_CP143543.1, forward strand.
GGGAACGGGAGAAGGAATCGTTTCTTAATGAATTAGAGAGTAAAGATTTTTCCAGTGTGTATAGACATATAATTGAAAGTGAGTCGGAAACAAGCCGAATCCTGAGGTATTGCCAAAACCATAGGATTGAAATCATGAACTTATATGAGCATATTATAGAACATTACCCACGTGAAGTAAGTGAACTGTTCAGAAGCTATATAGAATACCTTTCCAAGGAAGCAGGAGACCGCAGGAAATATAAGGGAGTGTGCAAAGTTATCCGCACATATAAAAAAGCTTGCGGTTCGGAAAGTGCGAAATTGCTAATTGATCATCTTAAGAGCCAATACCAGAGGCGCCCGGCATTTATAGAGGAACTCAACAAAATCAATTAGCAGTTCAAATGCGAAATCGCCTGGGTAACTTGGCGATTTCTTGTTTTTACAAGGTTTCCGCGAATTCAATCAAACGTTTGATTGAATTTTTCTTTGTGGTAAAAAAGGCCGATTCATCTTTAATTACTAAAGAATAAACCTGGAACAAAAAATCCCCCTCCCAAAAATGGGAGAGGGATTCACGGAAGGAGCAAAAATAGACTAAGTTTAGCTATCAGCCGCGATTGCATTAGTTGGTAATTGGTCAAGGGTGACAAAGTGAATGGAAATCGGTCATGGGTTTGCCGTTTGCCATCACAATTACCAATTAAGTTGGGGAGGCTCCTTCCGCGCCTTGAAGAGGAGTCTCACCTCTTCAAGGTTAGAAATATTTCTCTGCATCGAAATCAAGTTCGATCGAGTAGTTTTTCGCGTTGATCAGGTTGGAGAGCCTGTTCGCCTGTCGGTCAGCTTCAAGCCCTTTTGTGCGGTATTCTTCGGGTTCGAAGAGGGCAACCCTGACAATTGTGATGTTATCGCCATAGGAATAGGGATAAGTTTCTTTCTGCGCCGCGCCGTACTCCTTATATTTCCTGGCTTTTGCCCGGAGCTGGGTGGCAAGTTCGATCGCTTCCACAATCGGAAGTTCTTCGCTATTAAAGGTAACTGTATTCCCAATGTTGGCCGCGTACACCAATTTGTCCAAGGTACGCATATCTTTCCGGACATCTTCCATATCTCTTTCTACTTCTAAAAGAGTACGAGGCAGCTTTGGCGGTTTCGCGCCTTTTTCCATCTCTGCAAATGCAACCCGGTCCATTTCCCCTTCCAGTTCCTGAATTCTCTTATTTAAAATACTTTTAAGTTTAACGGCTTCCGCCAATGACATTTTAGCCATGATCCCATTCCCCTTTGCCTGTTAGGATTCGTACATGTTACCATTATTTAGTGGAATGTTCAAACAATTTGATAAGTAGGGATTTTAAAAGGAGCTGGCAGATTTTAAGAGAAATACATAGAGACCTAGATTGAGGGGGAGATAGAGTATGATCAGGCTTGCCGAAGAAAGAGATATTGATCAATTAATCAAATTGAGATGGGATTTTACGATGGAAGATTATCCGTCCTCTGCGTTGGATAGTGACTATAAAGCATTCGAAATGGAATGCAAGGCCTTTTTGGAAAAAGCGATTGATAGTGGCCAATGGTTTATTTGGATTGCCGAGGAAGAAGGAAGGGTCCTATCCCATAGCTACATCGAGCTAATACAAAAAGTGCCGCGCCCGGGCCGGGTTACCCGCCCTTTTGCTTATATGACCAATGTGTATACGGTGCCGGAATATAGGGGCAAGGGAATCGGAAGCCAATTAATAACAGCCATAAACGAATGGGCAAAAGCGAACCAGTATGAATTTATCATCGTCTGGCCGAGTGAGGAAGGAGTCCATTTTTACGAAAAAAATGGCTACTCGCATTGCAAAGAGCCGATGGAGTATTTTCCGTCATAACGAATATAAATGAGGTGGAAAAATGAGCAAAGTTGCACTTATAACAGTCATTCATGACCCGAGTGGTAAAAAAATCGAGCTTTTCAAGCAGCTACAAAACGAATTGGAAAGCATCTATCCTGAGCTGTTCATTGCGATCAGCGACCAGTCTTCAGCCGAATTGGTTGAAGTGATGGAATGCAGCAGGTTTAATGTGAAGGTCATTCCTAAAAAAGGCGCGGCCGAAGCGCGCAGGGAAGCGGTCAGTTTTGGCCTGACAGGTGATAGCGGCCATTTCCATTATTGCGATTTTGACAGGCTGCTGACTTGGGGAAAGAACCATTTGGTCGAATTGAAACAAATCGTCCAGAGGATTCCCGAGTACGGCTACCTTATTCTAGGCCGGACGGAACGGGCGATGGACACCCACCCGGTTGAATGGAAGGAAACCGAACGGATCACAAATAAAATCGTTTCCCTGGAACTGGGCCAGGAAGTCGATATAACAGCCGGTTCCTGTGCGTTTTCGAGGAAGAACGCCGAATACATAAAGGAATATTCAAAAGGAAAGATGACCGACGCGGAATGGCTGATGATCGCGCACCGGATCGCAAATTCGGATACAGGCTATATTCCTGTTGAGGGCCTTGAATACCACGAGGATACGAACGGTATCAGCAGAAAGATAAGCGAGGCCGAGAAATGGCTGGGCCGCCTTGAACTAAGTTATGTGATTAGTGAAACCGCGGTTCGGACGGGAAAATGATAGCTTGCTAGAGAAGGACCTTGTTGGGTCCTTTTTTTAAAAAAAATTTAAAACTTTTTTGCCGTTCGGCTGTCTAATGGATAGAAAGGGGGCGGGTTGGTGGAAATTGAACAATTGGCGAGGAATGCCATAAAGGGGGAAGACCAGGCCTTTCTCGAATTAATACAGGCTTGCAAAATCGATTTATATAAAACGGCCCTCGCATTTTTGCGGAACGAAGGGGATGCACTTGAAGCTGTACAGGAAGTGACATTTCGCGCCTATAAGGGAATCCGCTCGCTAAAGGAACCTTCTTTTGCCAAAACGTGGCTGATTCGGATAATGATCAACTACTGCAATGACGTTTTGGATAAAAGGAAGCGGGTCGTCCTAGATGAGGCGTTTATCCATACAGAAGGGCGGATTGAGCGCCATGACGGACTGGAAATAAGAGATGCGATGGAAGGGCTTGATGCCCGGTCGCGTGAAATCCTGGCAATGAAATACTTTCAGGACCTGAAAATCAGTGAAATTGCCGCAGCCCTCAATCATCCTGAAGGCACAATCAAAACCTGGCTGAACAGGGCGTTAAGGTTGCTTAGGGAAAATCTGGGCGAGAAAGGGGGAGGGTACCGTGCATAGTTTGGAAGAAGAAAAGCTTGCCGATTACAAGCGGATTGTTGATGGCCTTCCTGTCCCGGAAGATTTACTGGATGCGGCTATATTACAGGGCTTTGAAAATGGCCGACAGGAGAAAAAACGGTCTAAACAGCGGTTGAGAAGCTTATTCTCAATTGCAGCTGTAGCAGTCATTTTAATATGCTTTTTTGCCTCGATCAGGCTTTCACCGGCTTTCGCGGGATATGTATCCGAGCTGCCTGGCTTTTCAAAAATCGTTGACTTAATTCAAGGGGATAAAGGTATCATAGCTGCGCTTGAATCCGAATACGACCAGGAAATAGGTGTCTCGAGCACGAAGGATGGCGTAACCTTTACAATTACAAGGGCGATTGCGGATGAAACTGGGCTCCTCTTGTTTTATACGATTGATACGGTGACAGAGCGTAAGGAACTTTTCATTCAGGATGCCAGGCTAAAAAATACGGATGGGAAAAGGTTCACAATAGGGAGTGCCAGCTTTGGCATGCCGCATAATTCTACAGAAGGTGAAAAAGCCTTTACCGGAACCATGAACTTTACCTTTCAGGAACGGCTTGAAGCAAGATCCTTCAATTTAATTGTAAAGATTGAGGGTAAAGAACATGAGGTTGAATTTGAGCTGGATAAGGAAATTTCCTCGAAAAAAGAATATGTTTTAAATAAAACCGTTTCAATCGAAGGCCAGAAGATTACTTTTGAAAAAGTTGAAATCTATCCGTTAAGGGTAGCAATTCATGTCAAAATGGACCCTGACAATACGAAAAGGATTCTTAGCTTTGATGAAATCAGGTTAGTGGACGAACATGGCGAGACATGGAATGGAATTACGAACGGCATTACCGCATCCGGGGGTGTTGCCGATGACAAAAGGATCCTTTATGTTCAGAGCAATTATTTCAGGGAACCGAGAGAGCTTTATCTCATCCCGGGTAAAATCCAGGCAGTTGACAAGAGTGAAGCTTATTTAATTGTGGATACGGAAAAGGGAACCATCCTGAAGCAGCCTCATCCAGGGAAATTTAGCAGTCCAAAAGTTTCGAACGGAAACGAACTATCTCTGAGAATGGAAACGGAGGAGAAGTTCAATTACATTCCCAATGGGATTATGAGAGACGCGGATGGGAAGGAAGTTTTGACGGGTGGATTTACTAAATATGAATTAGAGGGATATACAGAGTTTGGGATCAGCATCCCTAACCTTAAAAAATATAAAAATCCCTTGTCCCTGGAATTGAACTTTTATCCTGCCTGGATCAAATCAGAGGAGAAAATAAGGATTAAATAAATAAAGTGAAGGGCAAACTCCACAGGAGGGTTTGCCCTTTTCTATATCGTAAATCGAAATCAATAAAAGATTAATTGAAATGAATTGGTAGAAAATAAAATATACACAATGAATTTGAAATGTAAGTACATTGACCCGTGTGAATTGAAAAGGACTCAAGTGAACTTTCATAGGCAATTTTACCTATTCATTAATAGAAAAGACACAAAAAATGTCGAAAAACTATTGAAAACGATTTCAAAAAAACCTATAATAAAGTTATTGAAACGTTTCAATGAATCTGGGAGAAGCGTTTCAAATATTTTTACTGTTTATAGAAACGTTTCGATATAGTTGACGAATTTTTTTTGAAACTGCTTTGAAACGTTTCAATAGAATAGGAGGATAGATTTGGCAACCTTAAAAGATGTCGCTAAAAGGGCGGGAGTAAGCGTTTCTACTGTCTCCTATTCAATCAATGGCAGTCATTTGATTTCACCGGAAACTAGAAATAAAGTTTTGAAGGCCGCAAAGGACCTAGGCTATCGCCCAAATGGGCCTGCAAGGAATTTAAAAGAAAAGAAGACGAACATTATCGGATTATTTCTAAGTGGTTTTACCGGGCCATTTTTCAACGATATGATGGAAGGCATTCAGGATGTGGTAATAAGCAAAGGTTTGGAACTTGTTGTCTGCTCGTCGGTGGACAAGCATAGGCTCCTTATTGAGCGACATGTGGATGGGGCGATTATCCTGAATTATCACATGAATGACAGATTGCTGGCTTCTTTGGCTGAAGAAAAATTTCCGATCGTTGTTCTGGACAGGGAGATGCAGTCTCCATTTATCAAGAATATTCTTCTCCCGAATGAATACGGTTCGGCTTTGGCTGTCAGGCATCTTCTTGAAAAAGGGCATAAAAGGCTTGGCTATATCGCGGGCTCCATAGATTCTTATGACGGGGAAACCCGCCTGAAAGGGTTCAAAAAGGAACTGGGGGCGCATGGACTCGAATTTTTCGAAAGTGACCTCTTACGTGCGGATTTTACTGAGCAAAGCGGGTATAAGGAAATGGAAAAGTATTTGAATCGGACGGAAGGACCGCTGCCAAGTGCAATGGTATGCGCCAATGATGAAATGGCTATGGGTGCCATCCGGGCGATCAAGGAAAAAGGAATGCGGGTTCCCGATGACATGGCTGTTGTTGGGTTTGATGACATTTACCTATCACAGTACTTTCCCCCATCGCTTACAACCATTCAAGTTCCTCGGAAGGAATGGGGGATCATTGCCGCTAAAACATTATTCAGGATGCTGGACAATGAGTTTGATTTCGAAACCGAACAGGTGCAGGTCAAACTTATGGCCAGGAGTTCAGGATGACGGGGTGAAATCATGGTACAAATTAATAATGAGAAAATCATCATCGATGGAAAAGAAACATTTTTGTTTGGTGGCGAACTCCATTATTTCCGTGTCCCTAGGGAAAATTGGAAACAAAGGATTCGCGAAGTAAAGGAGGCAGGGGCGAACTTAATCAGCACCTATGTCCCTTGGATTTTCCACGAAATCGAGGAAGGATTCATTGACCTTTCAGGGAAGACAAGGGCGGAAAGGGATTTACCGGCCTTTCTGAAATTGGTTGCCGAAGAGGGGATGCATTGCCTCGTTCGACCCGGACCATATGTCATGGCGGAAATAGTGGACCATGGGGTGCCAACCTGGTTCATCGACAATTACCCTGAAGCTGTCGCTGTGACAAACGAAGGGTCCATTCACCCGACTAGGGTTGTCAGCTACATGCACCCTGTATTCCTTGAAAAAGTGGACATTTGGTATAAAGCGGTCTGTGAAATCATCGTTCCTTTCCAGGTAACGAATGGGGGACCGGTCATCATGTTCCAGTTGGATAACGAAGTTGGAATGTTCCATTGGGTAACCAACCAGCCGGACTTCAACACGGAAACGCTAAAACACTTCCAGAATTATTTACATAAAAAATACACTAAAGAAAATTTTGAAACCGTATTCAATGTCCCCTTTGAAAGCATTGAGGAACTTTCACTCTTAAAAATAAAGAAGCCTGAACCGTCCTACGCCCATGCGCTGCGAAATGAATTTGGGCTTTTCCTTCGCTTGCATTACCGTTCTTTCCTTGAATACTTAAAGGGATGCGCTGAATCCAATGGAATCAATGTCCCTTTTGTTGTAAACATCCATGGATTCCATACAACCGATCTTTTAAAGCGGGGAACAATGTATCCAATAGGGATTTCACAGCTCCTAGAAGCTGCGAAAATTGAAAACGTTCTTGTGGCGGGAGACTATTACATAGGGAATATTGAATACGACAGTTACATTGACATCGTCCTGGCGAATGCTTTTACCCGGGCGATCCAGTGGAAGGAACAGCCTTTATTTTCGGCGGAATTCCAGGGTGGCAGCATACATGATGTACCAAAGCTGCAGCCCACTACCTTTGATTTAACTACCCGGCTTTGCGTCGCTGATGGTATGAACGCGGTGAACTACTATATGTTTGCCAGCGGCGAAAACTATGAAAATATCGGTTTGTTTGGAAAACGGCATGATTGGCAGGCGCCTCTTGGGCTGAATGGGGAAAAGCGGCCACACTATGGGCTGATCCGTCATCTTGGCGGCATGTTTAGTGTGTTTGACAGCCAACTGTTGGACACCAAGCCAGTTTCCGATTTCCATATCGGATTTTATCCGGATTATTATATGACTGAATTTTACGATGAATATACAAAAGCTATGGTTGAAAAGATCCAGCATGACCGGGAAGCATTCCTTTATAACGGCCTTGTGAAATCATTGAGGCTCAAAAACTATATTTTTGAAGCCAAAAATGTAATGGAAGGCGATAGAATCGATCCTGAGCAGGTTTCAACGCTTTGGATGTTCAGCACGAAATGGATGGATGAAGACATCCAGAGAAAACTTGTCCGTTTCATGGAAGACGGGGGGACCCTTGTTCTTTTCCCAACCATCCCTACAAAAACACTAAAAAATACGCCGTGTACCATCCTGAGGGATTATATTGGGGTTGAAGTAACAGGCGAGCTCCAGGCTGGGTTTGCGACCATTGGCAATATTGAAAATGTTAGTGTGAAGCGGATGGAAACGTATGGCACTCATTCAGGTGTTTTTGGATGGAGCGAGGAAGAGATTCCTAAACCGATTGCTTTCGAAAAAGACCTTGGAAACGGCAGACTGATAATGCTGGGGGCCGCCATAAAGGTTGAATATAATTACCAAAACGGGGTCGCCGCGGAACTTGCTCAAAGAACACATGCAATGAATCGCTTCGGCCTGGATGAAGAGATGGACATTACGGTGAGAAGCGGCCCATCAGGTGAATTCTTCTTCATTACCAATTTCGATGAGTATAAGAAGCGCACTTCGATTACCTATTTCGGCGTACCGCTTTTCGGTGGGAAAAAGCTTGAGATTGCGGCCAGAAGCGGGTTGATGCTTCCTCTGAACGTGGACTTGGCCGACGATATTCATATCCTGTATGGTACAGGCGAGATTTTCGATCTGGGGCAGGAAGGGGACAAGCTTACAGCCACTGTGAAAATCATGCAAAAAGAGGAAGAATTCCTTTTCTCATCATCTGTATGGATTGCCGAAGAAAACGATCAAGTGAAAGTCGAAACAGGAGAATATGATTCGTTTAAAGTGTTCATCCGCTCTCCTGAAGAAAGCGCGGAGATAACCTTTCGCAAAAGGCTTGAAGGGGGGAATGCCTGACAAACCATATCCCCTTAGGGCATCGTTTGAAAAATGGAATGAATAGGAAAAATTAAAAAATGGAGTTGAAAATGGATGAAAAAGATTTTATCAATCTTTGCCATGATGGCACTATTGTTCGCGCTTGCTGCCTGCACCTCTGATAAGACGGATAACAAATCAAAAGAAAAAGATTCTAACAAGGACGCTAAGAAAGAAGAAGTCACCATTTCGTTTGCGAGCTGGGGATTGGGCACCGAGGAAGAGCAGAACCTTGATCGCCTGATGATCAAGGCATTCCAAGATAAATACCCGCACATTAAAATTCAAATTGACGAGTCAATCAACCCTGCCGACTGGAATGGTTCCCTGGCTGCGGCTGCAAGCGGCGGGACAATGCCTGATGTATTCATGCTTGCACAGCTTCCAATGGCAATTTCCAACGACTGGCTGCTGGATGTTAGCGAATTGGCCTCAAAGGATAAGGACTTTGCAAATGTCCCTGAAGCTGTCCAAGAATCAGCTAAATTTGATGGCAAACTGTACGCTATTCCTTTCGCGCAGCATTTCCTCGGTTTCCTTGTGAACAAGGACTTGTTTAACGCCGCCAACCTGGATGCTCCTGAATATGGGATTTCTGTTGAAGACTTTATCAAGAGCATTAAAGATGTAACGAATGTCAAAGCTGGAGTCGCGGGAATCAACCATCCATTTACATTCCCTGACTGGTATCCAGCCGCCGCCAACGAGAATCTTGGCTGGTTCACCTACAATAATGGAGAATTCGCTCTTGATAGCAAAGAATTTATCTCCGCGGTCAACACTGCAAAAGACATTTGGACAAACGGATATGCGTATGAAACATTGCCGGATGACCAAAAGGCCAATTTCAAAGGTGAAAATCCTGAGGAAGTATGGCTGAATGGCGGCGTAGGCCTGAAATGGGATGGAACATGGACGACTGGCCATCTTAACGAGCAAGCCGGATTTGAATGGGATTTCATCGGAATTCCTGGAGGACGTACAGCCGTAACGAATGACTTTGTTGGTATTTCAAAATCAACGAAGCATCCGGAAGAAGCGTTCCTTTTCTCCAAGTGGATGTCATTTGGAAAAGAAGGTTTCCTGAAGAGGGTAGAGATTGCCGACAAGGAAGGCAAGACATTGAATTCCCTGCCTGTAAACAGCGATCAGGAAGTACTGGATGCTTATTTTGAAGTCTTAGATATTCCTGGAGTACGCACAGCCTATGAAAACCTTGACAATGCAATTGTGGAACCTGTAAAAACCGCGCCTGGCTACATCCCTGCAAGATGGGAAGCGCCGACTGGCGTCAAAGTTGGCGATAATGCCAATGCAACAACAGCCGCGCTCATTGACAGCTTCATGAAAGGCGAATTGAAGGCAGAAGACTATGTCAAGCAGTTGGATCAACTTGCTGATCAGCAAGTAAAAGAAGCAACAGAGGCTTTAAATAAGTAATGCCTATTTTTCAAGGAGGTAGAAAGTATGAAAACTCGGATAGTGGCATGGATGGCGGCGATTGCAATTTTATTTTCCCCCAATGGGGCTGCATTTGCAGAAGAGAATGAGCCTGTAAGCCGTCCTGCCGAAAATGTCATTGAGGAACGCTATCATACCATCCTTGAACAATGGGAAACGAAAGGAATTGGCAGCGCCCCGGAATTCGGGGCGGCTGTCTCTCCTTCTGAATTTGTGTTATCTCAAGGGTTGAAGCCCGCCCTTCTTCCCGTTAATGAGAGCAAAGGGTATAAAGATCGTGTTTTCTATTGGGGCAACCAACAATCCGTATCCTTTATGGCAGAAGTAGAGAGTGATGGGTTATATGAAATTGGATTTGATTATTATCCAATAACAAGAGAGGTTGTTCCAATAGAGGGCGCAATCCAGATAAACGGGGGATTTCAATACTATGAAAGCAGGAGGATTGTATTTCCTGTTTTTTGGGAAAATGAAAAAGCCGATTTTGAAAAAGATAGATTTGGAAATGAAATTCTACCGAAACAAATTCCGGTTGCCCAATGGAGCCATATGAAAGCAGAGGATGCAAGCGGGCTCCAGCCGATGGCGCTTAGGTTTTATTTGAAAAAAGGGGTCAATACGGTTACCCTCCAAAACTTGCGGGGGGAAGCCCTGCTTGGTTCTGCCTATATCCAATCTCCTCAAAAACTGCCAACCTATGAGGAATACAGGGAAAAATATAAACATACCAAAATCGCGGACGAGGTTATCCGTGTAGAGGCGGAAAAGCCATTTTTGAAAAACAGCTCTTTCGCAAGGCCGATAGCGGTCAGGGATTCTTCTGCGGTTCCGAACGATACAAAAAGCCTTCTTCTGAATACGTTTGGCGATGCCTCTTGGAGTGAAAGCGGACAGAGAGTGGATTGGAAAATAAAAGTAAAGGAAACGGGCCTTTACAAGTTAACCTTCAAGGTAAAGCAAGACAAGAATACCGGTGGGACGGTATTCAGGAAGGTATTAGTTGACGGGAAGGTCCCTTTTGAAGAAGTCGCGCATTACCCATTTGATTTCAATAAAAAGTGGAGAAATGTAACACTCGGCGATGTGGAAGGGCAAGAATACCTCTTCTATTTGGAAAAGGGAGAACACCTTGTCGGCCTTGTCGCAGACGCATCCCCGGCCGAGAGAGTCGTGAACAGGGCGAATGAAATCATGAGGGAGATTGAGGGTCTATCCCTTTCTATAAAGAAGCTGACCGGGAACCAAATTGATAAATCAAGAGGATGGAAGATAACCGAATTCATCCCTGACATTAAGGAAAGGGTTGCCGATTGGGCAAATAAGCTTGAGGAAGAAAGCAAGTATTTAAAAAGCCTTGGCAAGTCAGATAAGGATTCCCAGGAAATTGTCTCCCTGGATCTTGCGGCCCAAAAGCTCCGTTCGCTTGAACAGAAGCCAAATGAAATCCCATACAGGCTAACCGAATTATCCGAGGGATCGTCCTCGGTTGCACAGCTGTTGGGGAACCTTCTGCTTAATGTCCAGTCCCAGCCCTTGACCATTGACCGCTTTTACGTGCATGGCGATGGTGGGCTTCCGGCTGCGCAGGCGAGTATGTGGAAAAGGGCAACAGATTCGATTAAGCGGTTTTTCCAATCCTTCTCTTCAGGTACCTATGCGGCTTCCAAAACAGACGACGAGACGATCGAGGTTTGGATTAATAGGCCGCGCCAATATGTAGAACTCATTCAAAACCTGGCCGATCAAACGTTTACACCGGAAACGGGAATAAAGGTGAAGTTCTCAATCATGCCGGATGAGCAGAAGCTGATTTTGGCTAATGCCGCGGATAAGCAGCCGGATGTCGCGCTTGGGATAAGCAACTGGCTGCCGTACGAATTGGCGATTAGGGGAGCCGCGGAGGACCTCCACCAATTTGAGGACTTTGAGAGCTTCAGCAAGCAATTCTCGCCTGGGGCATTCCTGCCGATGATGATTGGCGATTCTGTCTACGCACTGCCTGAAACACAGGATTTCTTCGTCCAGTTTTACCGAAAGGATATCCTGGAGTCACTGAATCTGCCAGTCCCGGATACATGGAACGATGTGACTGAAGTGCTCCCTGAGCTGCAACGCTTTGGGATGAACTATTATACGCCTATTTCAGGTGCAGTCGGATTTAAGCCGTTCCAGACGACCGCGCCATACATTTACCAGTTCCATGGGGATTTATATGAAAAAGATGGGATGTCCACAGCAATCGATAGCGAGGAAGCGTTAAAGGGAATTCAGTTTATGACGGATTTGAATACAATCTACAGCCTTCCTTTGCAGGTTCCGAATTTTTACAACCATTTTAGATATTCGACATTGCCAATCGGCATTTCCAGTTTTCAGACCTATGTGCAGCTGACTGCCGCCGCTCCGGAAATAGCCGGCTGGTGGGACATTGCGCCCCATCCGGGTGTAAAGCAGGCGGATGGTACGGTCGAAAGATGGGCTACAGGCTCGGGCCAGTCCGCAATGATTTTTAAAGGGACAAAAAACCCGGAAAAATCGTGGGAGCTCCTAAAATGGTGGATGGGAAAGGAAACCCAAGTGCAGTTTGCGTCAAACCTTCAAACGTTCTACGGCCCGTCTTATTTATGGAATACAGCCAATGTGGATGCATTCAAGGAACTGCCTTGGCCAGAAGATCATAAAGATACAATCCTTGCACAATGGGAGTACTTGAAAGAGGTTCCTAAAACGCCTGGTGCGTATATGGTGGAACGTGAACTAAGCAATGTGTGGAACAGGATTGTTTTCGACGGTGTGAACACAAGGTCGGCGGTTGATGATGCCGTTATTGCGATCGACAGGGAAATAGGCAGGAAAATGGAGGAGTTTGGATACATGAAAAATGGCAAGGTAATCAAGCCATATCCGGTTCCTTCAATAGAACAGGTGAAAGGCTGGGGTGGGAAAGAAAATGAAGAATAAAATCAAAGATAAAACCCATTGGATATTCCTTGCTCCGTACATCCTGTTCTTTTCAACCTTTATAATCATTCCGGTAGCCGCTGCCATCTTGCTGTCTTTCACGTATTTTAACGCAATTGAAACTCCTTCGTTTATTGGGCTGGCCAACTATGTCAGCCTGATTACACAGGATGAAGTATTTATGCAGAAGGTACTGCCGAACACCTTGACATTTGCTTTGATTGTCGGGCCCGGCGGGTATATTTTATCCTTTTTGCTCGCCTGGCTATTGGCCCAAATTCCTAAAGGGCCGAGAACCGTCCTGGCGCTGATCATTTATTCTCCGTCCATGACGGCAGGCGTAGCAATGGCGGTCGTATGGACAATCATTTTCAGCGGCGACCAGACTGGTTACCTAAATAGCATTTTAATTACAATGGGAATACTGCTGGAACCGATCCAATGGCTGCAATCGCCGGAATACCTGATGAAAATCATGATTTTTGTAACGCTTTGGGGAAGTATGGGGGTCGGGTTCCTGGCTATGCTTTCCGGGGTCCTTAACATCAACTCCGAGATTTATGAAGCGGGCTATATCGACGGGATTAAAAACCGTTTCCAGGAGATTATTTACATCACAATCCCTTCCATGAGGCCGCAAATGCTATTTGGCGCTGTAATGGCCGTCGTCGGAACCTTTCAGGCAGGGGCTATTGGGGTCGCGCTATCCGGCGCCAACCCGACACCACAGTATGCCGGCCAATTAATGGTCAACCACCTTGAGGATTATGGGTTTATACGGTATGAAATGGGTTATGCCGCGGCAATTTCCGTCGTCCTCCTGGTTGTCGTTTACGGCTTTTCAAAAGTCGCCTGGAGGCTGTTTGGCGAAAAGGATTAAGAACGGGGAGTGTGGAGCATGTCATCCTTTCAAGGAACAAAAATCAATCCGTCCAAATTTCATATAAGCCAGCTTAAATTCTTTGCGATTTTAATTCCGCTCGCGATATTCATGGCCATGCCAATCGTGTTTATCTTTTTTCACGCGTTTAAGCCTTTGGACGAGCTATTTGCCTATCCGCCAAGGTTCTTTGTGGAAAAGCCCACCATGGCAAATTTTCAGGATCTGTTTGCGACAATGAATGACACCGGGGTGCCGATCTCCAGGTTCCTGTTCAATAGCATCATCGTAACATTGGCGGTTGTCTTCCTGACCGTTTTAATTAGCACGATGGCAGGCTACGCCCTTTCTAAAAAAGATTTCAGGCTAAAAAAGACAATATTCGAAATCAATACCCTGGCCCTCATGTTCGTTCCAGCGGCAGTGATGATTCCAAGATACCTGCTAATTGAAAAACTTGGCCTGATCAATATGTTCATAGTGCATATTCTGCCGCTTCTGGCAATGCCAATTGGCCTGTTTCTTGTAAAACAGTTCATTGACCAAATTCCCGATGAATTGATTGAGGCGGCAAAATTGGATGGAGCCTCGGATTTTCAAATTTTCACAAAAATCATTATCCCGCTTGTCAAACCCGCCATTGCGACAATTGCAATCCTGTCGTTCCAGCTCGTCTGGAATAGTGCGGAAACCTCTGCATTCTATGTGAATGATGAAGGGCTGAAAACATTTGCGTTCTATATGTCGACATTGACATCCCAGGTAACCGGGAACAGCGTGGCGGGTCAGGGAATGGCTGCGGCGGCATCGTTGATTATGTTCATCCCGAACCTTATCATTTTCATCATCCTTCAGAGCCAGGTCATGAATACGATGGCCCATTCAGGAATTAAATAACAGTTGGGAGGGAGGGGAATGAAGCAGCTAATTAGAGTATCCGCCAGTTTTTGCCTGGCCTTTCTGTTTTTCATCCAATCGGCATCGGCCTCGGTTCCATACCATACGGAAACAATGGCAGCGGACGGGAGTATCATAAAGACACAAACGGCTTACAAGCCGCTTGGCCAGTTTCTGCCTGATGCCGATTTTAGCAGCCCGGAAGATATTTACGCGGATTCGGCCGGATTGATTTATATAGCGGATTCAGGAACAAAGCAAATTATCATCGGCGATGAGGATGGAACAGTCAAAGCCCAAATCGGGGAGGGGATTCTTGGTTCCCCAACCGGGGTTTTTGTGGATGAAAACAATGGCATTTATGTCGCCGACTATGAAAAGGAAAAGATATTCAGATTTTCAGAAGATGGGAAGCTCCTGGCAGAGTTTGGCAAGCCCGATTCACCCCTTTTTGGAAAAACCTCGCCGTTCAAACCGCAAAAAGTGAGTGTGGACAGGCGGGGCAATATTTATATTATTAGTGAAGGGTCCACGAACGGGATCATTCAGCTAAACAAAGATGGGGAATTCATGGGCTATTACGGGGTCAATTCCACCGGTGTGAGTTTCTCATCGTTCCTCCAAAACCTCTTTTCATCGGAAAAGCAGAGGGCAAGAATGTTCATGAAAACCCCGCCAGCTCCTGATAATATAGCGATTGACGACCAGGGGCTCATTTATTCGGTGACTGAAGGAACGATAAATGAAGTCATCAAAAAGCTGAATGTCGCGGGGAAGAATATGCTTTCCCCTGACATATCCAACGTCTCGAACTATCAGGATATTACCGTCGATCCGGCAGGGAATATTTTCGTTATAAGCGGAAAAGGCAAGATTCACGAGTTTGATAGCTTTGGGAATCTACTATTCATTTTTGGCGGAAAAGATGATGGCAGCAACAGGCTGGGCCTGTTCAAGCAGCCCACTGGAATAGCGATTGGAAAAAACGGCCGCCTTTATGTATCGGATAAGGAAAGGGGAATGGTCCAGGTTTTTGAATCAACCTCCTTTTCCGATAAAGTACATGAGGGAATTGCCCTTTTTAAAGAAGGTTTATATGTAAAGAGCCAATCGCATTGGGAAAGTGTCCTTGAACTTAATTCTTCGTTTGGGCTTGCCCATGTTGCCATGGGCCGCGCCTATTATAAACAGCAGCAGTATGAGAATGCCCTTGAGGAATTCAAGTTCGCCGAAGCCGTTGACGGCTATTCGGATTCTTTTTGGGAAGTCCGGCATAAGTGGATGCAGGACAATCTTGGCACAGTCTTTTCAATATTGATTGGAGTGGCCATCCTTTATTATTTGATTAAATTCCTTGATAAGAGAATGGGTATCCTGAATGCGCCACGGAAAGGCTGGCAAGCTTTTAGGCGGATAAGGATTGTCGGCGAACTGCTCTTTTTGTTTAGGTTTTTCAGGCACCCAATCGACAGTTTCTATGATTTGAAAAGAAATGGAAAGGCATCTGTGCTGTCCGCCACCATTTTATACATGATCCTGATAATCGAGTTTTTGCTCAGCCGCTTTCAGACGGGATTTATTTTCACGGGAGGCATTTCCGAAGAAGTGAGCCTTGGTGGCGAACTCGCGAAATTGGTTTTTCCATTGCTCCTCTTTATCATTGTCAATTATATGGTCAGTACGATTAATGATGGTGAGGGAAGGTTTAAGGATATTTATATTGGAACCATTTATTCGCTTGCCCCTTATCTAGTTTTTATCGTTCCTGTTGTCCTTGTGTCGAACATACTTACGTTGAATGAAGCTTTTGTCTACATTTTTTCTACCCGGATCATTTATGCGTGGTGCCTGGTCATCCTGGTCATCATGATAAAGGAAATCCATAACTTTTCATTTTCGGAAACTATCCGGAATATCTTCGTTACCTTGTTCGGAATGGGCATCATGGTGCTTGTTATTTTCATCATTTTCGTCCTTGGCGACCAGGTATATGACTTCGTTTATTCTGTTTTAAAGGAGGCGGTTCTGCGTGTATAGAAAGTGGCTGTTGGCCCTCGTTTTACTCGTTGTTCTTTTCCATGCGTCTGCAGAGGGAATTACGGCAAGCAAGGCTGAATCACCTCCCGCCCAACAGGAAAAAGGAATGGAAGATATTAAGTATACGTCAGTCCAATTCACAAGCCCTGAAAAGGACACCCAAGAGGCTGTTCAAGCCGCACCTTCCTCTGATGGGTACAAAAAGGTCGCCGAGAACAATGGATATGTTTTGTATGTGGATGAAAAGTCGCTCGCCTTAAAAATACAGGATAAGAAAAGCGGCTATGTATGGAATTCCGGGCTTGAGGACAATCGGGAGTACAGGTTGAATAAAACATGGAGGGACCTGGCCCAGTCCGCTATCACGGTCACCTATACGGACAGAAAAGGAAAACTCAGGACAGAAGGCATACTGACAAATAAAACGAAACCAAAAATTAAGAAGAAGGGGAACGGCTTTTCCGCTACCGTCAATTTGCCCCAGGCGAAAATAAGCCTTGAACTTGTAGTCGAACTTAAAGAAGATGGCATAGCGGTTTCCATTCCCGATGAGAAAATTAAAGAAAGCAAACGGACGAAACTAATTTCCTTAAAGCTATACCCGTTTTTAGGAGCAGTGAATGAAAATGAGATAGATGGCTATATGTTCATTCCTGACGGCAGCGGTGCCTTGATTCGTTATCAAAAGGGCGGAAAGAAAGCGGATGCCCCCTTTTCCGCGGCTATTTATGGGAGCGATCAAGGTTTTCAGCGAAATCGTGGAAACCAGGAAGATATCATCCCTGTCCAGCAAATAAAAATGCCTGTTTTCGGTGCGGTTCATGGTGTGAAGGAAAACGGTTTTGTTGCTGTCGTTGAGAAGGGATATGAGCATGGTGAAATCCTTGCCTACCCAGCAGGAGTTTCAACCGATATCAACTGGGTTACCTCCCAATTTCATTACCGGCATGAATACTATCAGCCAACAAGCAAAAAAATGAACGGGATCAATGTGTACCAGAAAAACAGGAATCCCTTCGATGTAGAAGTACGTTACATGTTCCTGAGCGGGCCACAGGCCGATTACGTCGGTATGGCCAAAAGGTATCAGCGCTATTTGATTGACAGCGGCAATCTTAAAAGGAAACAGGATAGAGCCGATGTCCGCCTTGAGTTCCTTGGAAGCGAGGGGAAGAAAGGCTTGTTATGGGACAGTACGATTCCAATGACAAAAGTTGAAGACCTCCCAGGCTATGTAGAGGAACTGAAGGAAAATGGCGTTGACGATATGTTTGTTGTGTATAAAGGATGGTCAAAAGGCGGATTGACCGGGACGCTTCCTGCAAAATTTCCGTTCGAAAGGAAGCTGGGCAGCAAAGATGATGTGAAAAACACCATTGTAAAGCTAGAAAAGGCGAAAGTGCCTATTTATTTTTACACGGATTATACAATTGCCTACCAGGGAGCCCGGAAATTCTCGGGTACAAAAGATGTAGCCAAAAAAATAAGTTCCGAGACCATTTCATTTCAGGAGAAGGGGAAAACCGCATTTTATTTATCTCCAGCCAAGTCACTTTCTATGGCGAAAAAGGATAGCAACGAGTACAAGGACTACGGTATGTCCAATCTGGCTGTCGATTCCAGCGGGAACACCTTGTTTTCCGACTTCAGCAAAGGGAATCAATCGCCCCGCGCAAATACCATGAAATCCTACAACGATATTTTTGGGATCCTTTCCAAAAATGTAGGGGGGCTTTCACTCTATGAACCAAATGTATACGCATTTGGAGAGACGGATCGGTACTTGGACATTCCGATGTATTCATCGAATTATGTGTTTGAAACAGATACGGTTCCCTTTTTGCAAATTGTCCTGAAAGGGTATGTGCCTTATTACGCGCCTTTCTCTAATTTCTTCTCGGATTCCGATAATGAGGTTTTAAGATTAATTGATTATGGGGCATATCCATCGTTTTTATTAACGTCCGAACCGCCGCATTTGCTGGCGAAAACGCCTTCCAGGGATGTTTACACATCCGAGTTCCGGATTTGGAAGGACAATATTATTGAACAATATAAAATCGTAAAGGATACCCTTGCCCTCGTTGAGGGAGAAGAGATTACTGGACGGCATATCCCCGAAGCGGGGATTAGCGAAGTCACCTACTCTAATGGTAAAACCATTATCGTAAACTACACTGGAAAAATATACAGGAGCCATGGAATTGAAGTGCCTGCGAAGGGATTTGCCGTGGCAGACAGGGGGGATAAAGAGTGAAGCAGCGGTTGCGTTCAAGAAACAGCAGGATCGGCCTCCTCTTTGTATCCCCATGGATTGTTGGTTTTCTAGTTTTCACGGCCTTTCCTTTATTGTATTCGTTCTATTTAAGCTTCCAAAAAGTGAAAATAACAACGAGCGGTATTAAAACGGAGTTCATCAAGTTTGACAACTATCTATATGCATTTACAGTTGATGCTTCCTTCGTCGAGCGAGTCTCGAAGTATTTGGAGGAACTCGTCATCTCAGTTCCAGTCATCCTTGTGTTTTCCTTGATCATCGCTCTTCTGTTGAACCAGAAGGTAAAGTTCAGGGGCCTGTTCCGGACTATCTTTTTCCTCCCGGTCATTATTGCGAGCGGTCCTGTTATAAAAGAGCTTATGGATCAGGGAGTTACCACAATTCCGTCTATCGAGCAGTATGCGATTTATCAAATGCTGGCTTCGAATCCGGATGGGTTTATAAATGGTATCTTGCTCTACCTTATCAAAAATTTGATTGTCATTTTATGGTTTTCGGGAGTGCAAATCCTTATTTTCCTGGCAGCCCTGCAAAAAATGGATAAACAAGTTTACGAGGCTGCAAAGATTGATGGAGCTTCAAACTGGGAATCTTTCTGGAAGGTTACCCTTCCGAGCCTTTCTCCCATGATTTTAGTAAACACTATTTACACGATAGTGACCTATTCTATTTTTTCATTGAATCCTATCATTGAGCATATCCAAAAAAATATGTTTACAGTGAATACCGGCTTTGGCTATGCGTCGGCCCTGTCCTGGATTTACTTCCTGATCATCGCCATAGCCCTGGGATTGTCTGTGGGTGCCCTGACATTCAGAGGCAAGAGAAAATTCTCTTAAAAAGGAAGGATTCAAATGGAAAATCGAAATAAAAGGCAGTTTGACAGGCATTACCTACGTGCCAGGCGATGGTTCTTTGGGATGCAGGGGACAGATGGTTTTCTTTTTAAGTTGCTCGTGTATGGATTATTAATCGGAATCGGATTCGTCTACTTGTTTCCGCTCATTTATATGGGTTCATACAGCTTCAAAAGCCTCGATGACCTTTTGAATCCGCTTGTTAACTGGATCCCGACGCAGCTTTACCTTGAAAACTATAAAAAGGCGAATGAGGTCCTCGATTTTGTACCAACCTTGCTTGAAACACTGTATGTCACGGTGCTTCCCGCGCTTGCCCAGACAGCCATCGCTGCTGTAATCGGGTATGGCCTGGCCAGGTTTGATTTTAAGGGGAAGAAAATCCTGTTCGTACTTGTGCTCGCAACGTTCATCATTCCTCCGCAGGTTACCTTAATACCAAGGTATATCTTTTTTAAGGAATTGAATCTCCTCGGAAGCTTGAACGCTTTCATTCTTCCGGCGGCATCAGGACAGGGGTTGAATAGCGCGATTTTTATCCTGATATTTTACCAGTTTTTCAGGATGGTTCCTAAGGCGCTTGAGGAAGCCGCGCAAATTGACGGAGCGGGGCATTTCAGAATCTTTTTCACAATTGCGATTCCGATGGCTGTGCCTGCGATCATTATCTCGTTCCTATTCTCGTTTGTGTGGTATTGGAATGAAACGTACCTGGCGTCCATCTATTTCGGTGATGCATTGACAACCTTGCCTCTGCAGCTGCAGAAATTTGTAGCGACGTATCAGAAGATGTTCCCGGCCGGCATGAATACCGGGATAAACCAATTGAACGAAGGAATAAAGATGGCTGGAACCGTCCTATCAATCCTGCCGTTGCTGGTTGTCTATTTCATTACCCAGCGCTGGTTCACGGAAGGTGTGGACAGGTCTGGGATTACCGGTGAATAATCTACGAAACTGTTGAAATAAAAAAAGTGGCCGTTAAACTAGAAGGGCTTCCTTCAGGAGTGTCCTCGGTCCGCCAGTTTATGAGGAGGAAACAGCATTGAATATGCCGTTTATAGTTGAAGAAGAAGCAAAAAGAAGCTTTGATTTTTTCTGGAAGGAAGCCAATACGAATCCAGATTCACCGGGCTACGGCCTCATTCTTGATAATACAGGAAACAAGAAGGTCGCGAGCATTGCCTCCGTGGGCTTTGGCCTGTCCGCCATCATTATAGGAATTGAACGGGGTTGGATTACGAAGGAAGAGGGCTATGAAAGAACAAAAGGAACACTCGAAACCTTCCTTCGCAATGTCGAGCATGTAGGCGGTTTTTTCTATCATTTTTTAAATATGGAAACAGCAAAAAAGTACGAAGAGTTTTATGATTGCGCATCCATTATTGATACCTCGCTATTTTTAAACGGTGCCATTACTTCAGCTGAATATTTCGGTGGCGAAATTGCCGATTTGTTTGAAAAAATATATGCCAGGGTCGACTGGGACATGTATTACGACAAAACGGTCAATCAGTTTTACATGGGCTATAACATTGACACTGGCGGGTTCCACCATTGGGATATGTATGCCGAACAGATGATGCAGTACATTCTTGGCGTCTCCTCGGTAACCCATCCCGTCCCGGTGGAAATATATCAGGGATTTGAACGAAGGCTCGGGGAATATGGCGGTTATGAATTTTACAACTCGCCGGGCGGCTGCCTGTTCACCCACCAGTTTTCCCATGCATGGTTTGACTTTGCGAAGTACCGGGACAGTGATGGCATTGACTGGTTTGAAAACTCGGTAAAGGCCTCTAAAGCAAGCCGGCAATACAGCATCGATCAAAAGGATAAGTTTAAAACATATCACGAAAATTCCTGGGGGCTCACCGCATGCGCTACCCCTAACGGATATGGCGGCCCTGGTACACCGCCATACCATCCAAATGTGAATCCGGAAAATGACGGTACCGTTCCTCCAGCAGGGGCGATTGGTTCAATCGTGTTTACACCGGAAGAGTCGATTGCGGCAATGGAGTACTACTATGAAAATCACCCTCAGCTTTGGGGGGAATATGGTTTTCAGGATGCGTATAATCTCGATGTTACACCTCCATGGTATGCAGACCATGTAATTGGCATTGATAAAGGGATTTCGCTGATAATGATAGAGAACTACCGTTCAGGCTTAATTTGGGACTTGTACATGAAAAATAAGTATGTGCAGCGGGGAATCGAGTTGCTTGGCTGGAAAAAGGTAGAGAAGTAGGCTGCGCGTTCAGGAATTGCATACAACCGGCTATACAAAAGGGCTCCATTTTATGGGGCTCTCTTGTCGCTAAGGAATTTATGGAATAGAACTTTGTGGATAATTCGAAACAAGCTATTGTAATCCAGCTCCAGCGCCTAGCCCCTCGAGGTCATAAGCGGGTTCCCTCCGGAGGGCAGGCCCGTCCTGCGGGCCCCGTCTTATGCTTGTCGGGGCTGACCACTAAGGAAAGCTCCTTCGAATAATCATCGCAGGGACAGGCGATCTTTGCCTGTCGCGAAGGCGCTTGCGCATTTTGTTCCTATCCATAAAAAGGGAGAGGTCTTTTGTTATGATTGAGATTAAGGATAAACAAATCATCATTGACGGAAAGCCGAAGCTTTTGATGTGCGGGGAAATTCATTATTTCAGGCTCCATCCGGGTGAATGGCAGGACCGCCTTGATAAGCTGAAGCTTGCAGGGTGCAATGCGGTTGCTACATATGTTCCGTGGCTGGTTCACGAGCAGGAAGAAGGCGTATTTGATTTTACAGGCAGGACGAGGCCTGAATTGAATCTGAAGGGATTCATTGAACTTTGCCAGGAAAATAGACTGTATTTTTTCCTTAGGCCGGGACCATTTATAATGGCCGAAATGAAAAATGAGGGCCTTCCTTACTGGGTGTACGAAAAATATCCGGAAATCATTCCGGTGGGATGGGATGAAAAGCCGGCCACAACGAAGACGGTTGATTATCTGGCTCCCGGGTTTCTTAAGGCGGCTCGAAATTGGTATAAGGCGGTTGCCGAGGTTGCAAGGCCATACCTTCATTCCAATGGCGGCTGCATCATTGCCTTTCAACTGGACAATGAAATTGGGATGCTTTCATGGGTAAGCAATACGCCAGACCTTACCGACCATCTTCTCGATGATTTTTCGGGCTGGCTGAAAAAGTGCTATAGCAATGAACTCTTATCGCAAAGGTATCCTTTTGATTTGGATGATTCGTTAATCAGGAATGAATCTGTCAGATCGCCAAAAGAATCATATGCCGCCGAACTGATGAAAGATCTTGGCTATTATATGAGGGATCGTTTTGCAAGATACGTTTCTACCCTGAGGGGTTATGCCGAGGAATTTGGCATCCGTGATATTCCCTTTGTGGTAAACATCCATGGAACAGGGGGGCTCCGTGGCTTTACCTTTCCGATTGGCATCAGCCAGCTTTATGAATCCTATACTCAGGGGCCAGGATATCTGTCAGGTTCCGACATTTACTTTGGGGATTTGGAGATGAATAGCTTCCAGGATTTGTACATCATTAATGGATTCATGGATGCGGTCCATCTTCCTGACCAGCCGCTTACCTCGGTGGAATTCAACTGCGGCGATGGGAATTTCGGGAATAACTTCGGCGGAAGATATGATCCGTCCGCGTCTGATCTGAAAGCAAGAATGTGCATTGCCCAGGGGAACCGCCTAATCAATTATTATTTATTCACCGGGGGATTCAATTTCCGGATGGACAAAGCCCTAAACGACGGCAATGACAGGATTGCATTTACAGGGGAACGCCACGGCTTCGCGGCCCCCGTCAGCCCTGAAGGGAAACTGAACTATACTTTTCCAAGGATGGCAAGGGGAATTCAGGCAATTATGGCGGTTGGCGAAAAGGCTGCGGCGATGGACGAAGAGCGGGATGGGGTGGCGTTTGCATTTATTCCTGATTATTATATGACCGAATACAAATACCCTAAAAGTGCGAAAATGGCTGAAATCGTTTCGAATTTGGAAGCGAACCGAGCGGGGGGAGGATGGGAAAGCATGGCGAGGTCGATGCTTCTTGCCGGCTATCGTTTCGGAGCAGTCGATATTCAGAATAAACCACTTTCTCTAAGGGAAACCCCTGTGCTTGCCCTTCCTTCGGCTAAATATATGAGCGGTGAAATCCAGCAAAAGCTTGTTGATTATCTGGATGAGGGAGGAGGAATCCTTCTTTACGGCGAGGTACCGGAATATGATATGGAAGGGAATGAGTGCGCCATTTTGGCAGATGCGCTCGGGGTTTCTCCGATTGGCGTCCACCGTGACTCGGGTGGATATTACCTTTCGCTATATGCGGAAAACTGGCTGGCTCCCCGCCCGGAATTAAGGACACACTTCGCTCAGGTGTTTGAAGCTGGAAAAGCGATTCCTCTTTTAAAGGTATACGGGACTGAGGAAGTATGTGCCTTTGAAGCCGAACGTGGAAAAGGCAGGGCGATTGTCATTGCAGCTGCCTATCCTGCCGAACTGGAACTATATCAAACAGCCCTTGAAAGGCTTGGCTCCAAAGCAAGCTTAGTACATGATTGCGAGGAGCATGGCATTTTCATGACTTCGACAGCCAACAGCGAGGGTGAACGTTTCATTCACCTCCTTAATTTAGATGGATTTGATAAAGAACTCCGGATTTATGAAAATGTGGAAGAATTGTTTGGCGGTTTAAATCTTCTCCTGCAAAGCAAAGACGGGGTCATGCTTCCTGTAGATTTGGAACTTGGAGGCAGGGAAATCGCCTGGTCGACGGCTGAAATCACTGGTTATGGGCCGAATTCGATGGATTTCCGGCTTACCCAAAAAAGCGATGTCATTGCCTTCAAAAAAGGTACCGCAATAGATGGTTCACCAGATTACACCGTTGAAAGGGACGGTGGTCTGGTCAAGGTAGTTTCACTCAAGCATGCAAAGGTTGACGACCGGCTGACAATCTATTTTAAATAATGTAAAAAAAGGTGCGGACATTCCCCGCACCTTTTTGCTATTTCGAAACAGCCCTGACCGACTTACCGTCAAGAAGGCTGACCTGAATTTTCATCGGCCCATCCGGTTCGGATTCACCCTTTATCAAATCCAGGAGGGCTCCCGCCGCCATGGCTCCCCACTTCTTCTTGGAGTAGGCGATCGTTGTCAGGCGCGGGTCTATATAATGAGAAACCTCAATATTATCAAACCCAATGATATGAATATCCTTGCCAATTATGAACTCTGTTCCTGCAAGGAAATTGAACACGCCTATCGCCATTTCATCGTTGAAACAGAAAACCCCAACAGGGCGTGAGTATTCCTTCGTAATTTTTTCCGCGGCGGCCATACCTGATTCTTTATCAAAATGGCCCTGTATCTCCGTATAGGCAACGTCGGGATTGTCCTTTACGGCAGCCCTTGCAGCTTCCAGCCTGCGTTTGGAATCATAGGATTCCTTTGGCCCTGTAACAAAATAAAGCTTGTCGAGCCCCGCGGCGAGCAAGGTATGGACAGCCAACTCCGCGCCTGCCTGATTATCGAGTAATACTTGCCTTATATTATCATGCATCAGTTCCCGGTCAAGAACGACAAGCTTGTGCCCGCGTTCCGCATACGACAGCAACTCAGCATCTTGAAAGGAAGCGTCCAATATTATGGCTCCATCAATCATTCTTTCAGGAAGGAAACGATGGGATTGTGTTCCTGTACATACGATAAGCTCATAGCCGCTTTTTGAAAGTTTTTCACGCATGCCGTGGAGGAGATGGCCGTAAAATGCGCCGCTGTAATCAGTTAGATAGGCACCGATTATTTTGGTTTCCTGTTTTTTTAAATTCCGAGCGGCGGCATTCGGAATATAATCCAGCTCTTCTGCCAGGGCCATTATTCTGGCTCGCGTTTCCTCAGTGACCTTTGTGCTTCCATTCAAGGCGTAAGACACTGTAGAAATGGAAACGCCCGCGCGCTTTGCTATATCTTTAATACTGACCAAGAATTTTCCTCCGTCCTGTTCAAATGCCTCTCTGATTGGATGCCTTAACCATCAGCGGAAAAAACGCCGCTTATGGTAGGTTCGCTTAAACCTTATTATAAGACATACAACTCTGATGTTAAAATCAAAATTTAGTATGCCGGAGGTTGCATTTATCCTCCGGCAGACAATGTAGAAGTTCCTTTTGCTTACATGAATATTTCAATTTCGTTCTTTCCCGATTTAAGCAGCCGCTTTAAGAGATCCCGTTCGATTAGCAGTCCGCCGCTTCGGTACCGGTTGGCAAGCATTTCTCCATCCACAGTTTCCCCATTTATTTTTACCGAAATCCCGCTGTTACCTTCAAGATGATAAATGAATGCTACTGGCAGGCCATCGAACTTGAAATCAAAGCGCAAGCCATCGAGCTCCTGGGGCAGGACCGGGTCGATGATTAAGCCCCGGGCATTCCGGCGGATTCCAAGGCAGTTTGAAATGAGCTGGTTCATATAAATTCCCGGGCCACTTGAATAAATCCTCCAGCCCCCTTTAACTTTAACCTTTCCAGCTTTCAATTCATCAAATCTGTCCCTGGCTTCGTACCTCGTTTTAAAGCTTCCGTCCGAGCTGCTGAAGTACGCATTGCTCTGCCGGAAATCAGCATTCGGGACTGCATCCTTCAACCCTACCGGATTGATTGTTTCAAGTCCTTTCCAAGCTTCATCTGCTTTTCCGAGCTTGGCCATCGCCTCGACAAACCGAATGTGGGCATGGACGTATTGCAGGCCGATTTCCCTTCCGAAGTTGGCCGCCTGTTCGGCGCGCTTAAAATTAGTGCTTACCCCGCCCTCATAGTTGGCTGGGCGGTTCATTAGGCGTACGCCATCAGGGCAATACAAATGTTCCTTAATTAATTCATAGTGTGCCTTGGCGGAATCCGGGCTAAGAAGTTCACTGATCATGCTCCTTGTCATTGGAAGGAGGCGATAATTTATACCGGTTTTATTATCTTCCGGATGGACCATCAATTCAGGTTTGCCTGGCTCCTCCATATAGATGAAACCTGGCAGGATTCCAGTTGAAAGCATGTATGTTTGATAGTCACTTTCAATTCCATGTGCAAGTTCTTCGAGTTCTGACGCTTCTTTTTGAGCAATAGGGCCCAAGGCCTTCGCGAAGCCCTTGACTGTCTGATAGGTCAAAGCAACCGTCCAGCTGCTGATCATATATTTTTTAAGCTGGGCATTGGCAGGCTGGAGGGTGTCATCCCAGTCGCCGTCCCCATATGAAGATAGATAGGTATCATGCAGGAAGTTGTTTTTAATATACTCAATTTCCTTTTTTGCATGGTCCAGAATCGATGCTTTGTGTTCTGTAAACTTAAAAGAACCATTTATTGTATATGGAACTTGTTCCCCGAGTATCCCATAGTCCCCGGTAGCCGTAATATAGTCCCCAAGAACCTTCAGCGGCCAAACGATAATATCGCCATGGCTTTCACCGGCCTGGATATAAGAGTAGTTATCGAACATAAACCATTGCGGCCAGTTTCCAGTATCTTCGTATTGATGTGAGTAAACTGTTTTAATAATTTCACGGGCAGAACCATCATTCTGTGTGGCCAAGAAGTATTCAACCGGTCCCTGGCAAACATCCCTTGTCCCCCATGCGGCGCCGCCGTATTGTTCAAGCCCGTGCGGAACCGAGTAATGGACAAGCATATTGTGGGTATACCACCACGCAACTGCATTGACCTTTTCAATTGGCAAAGATGTTTTTTCATTTCCGAGCATGAAACCATTCATGACATCTTTCAAGAATGCTCTATATTTTTCGATCTCTCGGTCGGCGTTTCCTTCAAATAGTGGGATGTCTTCCCCATGGAGCCTTCCCTGGATGACAATGGACCATTCCGGTGTCTCTGATAAGTCCAGTGCAACGATACCGGCACTGCCAGCGGGTATCCCCAAGGCAAATATCCGTTCATCCGTAATTTCCACCTTTGCCCCCCGGATGTGAAGCTTATAGGAGAGGCCAGGATAGCTTTTGCTGCTTTCCGCATGTTCGCTCGCCTTAAACAAAACGGACTGCCCATCCTGTTCCATTCGGAAAGGCACCTCATATTCATTGCTGTTCATCGAAATTTGGTTCGTAACAAGATACCGGTACTTCTTTCCGCTTTTTGAGCTCGCTGAAAGGACCAGTTCTGGCGTTTCAACCGATGTAAAGTTCATAATGATTATAGTGTCATCGCCGAACTTATAGTGCCAGCGCGCATAATTGAACCCGATTTCAAAAAGGGACGGCATGGTCAACAGCCTGTATTTTCCGTCCAGTTCAACATAGATTCTCTGCCCGGAGGTTTTAAGGACGTTAAGGTGATTCCGGGCGTTGGTCATCATTTTGTTGAATGATGTATTTCCTACAACTACTTGTGAATTAAAGATGCCATACATGTACGAAGTGGATGTAAGGGTGTTTTCCTTCATTTTCGCATTGTTACCTGTCATCACAATATGTCCGTGCGGCCGCTCGACAAGCAGTTCTTTTTCTTTTAAAACAATATGCTCATACGTATCTGTAAAGAAGCTTAGCAGTGTATCGCCGTCCCACTCTTCTTCAATCCTGTTCGGGAACAGCGTGTCTATGTCCTGCTGGGACATTGTGTCCGTCTCAAGCGGTTTTCCAAACACAGAAGACAGGGTTGGTTTATTGTTTAAAGGTGCTGAAGGCTTTTGCCTGCCTTTTGCCCGGTTCCAGGCGTCTTCAATCTCATTTGAGTATTCAAGTGACGTAACTGCTTCGGGATGGGTTTCTTTAAACAAGCCATAAAATACGACTTTCGCGTTGCCATTCAGCTTGATTTTTCTAGATTGAAGGGCCGTAAAGGCGAACTCATACTGATAAATTTCATTTGGCAAAAATGGTTCTTCCAAGGCTTCTGGGCGGTCGGTTTCCTTGTAGGAAAGGCCATAGAACTGGAATCCATCTGTCGAATAGCCGACAGCTCCTGTAAGCGAGCCCTGCTGTAGATATGGAAAGCCTCCCGGCTGCGGCTGGTTTTGGCGTGAACATACAGCATAGCCATATTTGTTTTCATAGATTGAGTGATCAATATAATGGGACAAGTATGCTTCATTGGAACGGACAAATCCCTGGCTGCCGAGCCCGAGGTCCTGTGTGTAAATGACGTCAACCTCGGCATTGCCGCCTTCAAGGTCAACTTCCCAGAACCACAATCCCTGTTCTTCAAGCCTTAAGGTAACCATGTAAGCAATGTCTTTTGCTTTTCCCTGCCATACGACTGCATCGCCTTCATGGCGAACGCTGCTCGTTGATTTAATTCCCAATAGGGGAAACGCGTCTATTTGGCTGCCTTCATGGAAGCGGAGGTAAAGGTTATTCAAGGACCCGTCCAAGGGATTGCCGATTACTTGATTCAGCATAATTTCGCCATGTGTGGCAAAATAAAGGTCGCCACTTTCCAAAAACGTAAAGCGGGTTTTTCCTTTCTCTACAGTAAACATCGTTTCATTTAACATTGGCATGGTGTTCCCTCCGGTCGTTATTTTACGAGCTTAAAGGCCAGTTCAATCCCATCCCGGCTGTTTGGCCCGATATAGGCGTTGAATTGTCCTGCATCGCTTTTATAATCAAGGTTTGAATGGTAGTAGCGAAGCATTTCTTCAGTTATAGTGAATTCGACGTTTTCTGATTGGCCAGGTTCCAGCCGTATTTTTTTGAACCCCTTCAGCTCCCGGACGGGCCGGACAATTTCCCCCGAAATATCGCGGATGTACAGCTGGACCGTTTCTTCACCGGAAACCGGGCCATTGTTCGTAACTTTGGCTGAAACCGTAACACTTCCATCCATCATCAATGTCGCTGATGAAATTTCTCCATCGCTGTAATCGAAGTTTGCATAACTGAGCCCAAATCCGAATGGGAAACGAGGGCTGTTTGGAATATCTAGATATCTTGAAACATATGTGTCCGTTTCGCTTGTTTTCGGCCGGCCTGTATTAAAGCTGTTGTAATAAACAGGGACTTGGCCAACCGAATGAGGGAAGGACATCGAAAGACGCCCGGATGGGTTTGCATCTCCGTAAAGAAGATCGGCTATGGCCGCTCCGCCTTCTGTGCCTGGGTACCACGCTTCCAGGATGGCGCCCGCTTCGTCAATCACTCCGTCAAGATCGAGGGGACGGCCATTGAACAGGACCGCGGCCATTGGTTTGCCTAATTTGGCCAGTTCTTTCACCAACTCGCGCTGGACTTTAGGAAGGCGGATATCCGCACGGCAATTTGCCTCACCGCTCATTTCCGACTTTTCACCAAGTGCGAGGATGATAATCTCCGCTTCTTGTGCTGCTTCGATTGCTTGCTGAAGCTCATCTTCTGTTCCGGTTTCAATGCCGCAGCCTTGGCTCACGGAGAAAAGTGATGAGTCAATTTTCCCGGTGATTCCTTTAGCAAGCGTAGTGGCTAACTCGCGGGAACCATGCCATGACCACGGTCCGAGGATATCCCCGTTTTCCGCAAATGGGCCAATCAGGGCAATCTTCTTGTCACGGCCAAGCGGCAGCAATCCATTATTTTTAAGGAGAACACACGATTTGGCTGCCATCTTACGGGCGAAATCCCTATGGGCTGAAGAGAGGACAATTTCTTTCTCCCTATCTTCATTTGCACCCCTGTATGGATTTTCAAACAAGCCTAGTTTGTCTTTAAGACGAAGGATGCGCAGGACTGCTTCGTCAATCAGGCTTTCTGAAACCTTTCCATCCGCGACCAAATTCTTCAGGTTTTTCACATAACAGGGCGTCATCATCTCAATGTCGACCCCAGCTTCTATTGCTTTTAGGGCGGCTTCCGCTTCATCTTCAGCCGCTCCATGATTGATCATTTCTCTTACGGCACCCCAGTCCGAAATGAGTACGCCATCAAAGCCCCATTCGTCCCGCAGGATTCCGCGCATGAGCGCCTTATTGCCTGTCGCTGGGATGCCATCGACTATATTGAAAGAGGTCATGACCATTTCACAGCCTTCATCAAGCGCTGCTTTGTAGGCTGGCAAATACGTTTCCCGAAGCGTCCGCTCGGACATATCGACCGTGTTGTAATCGCGGCCTCCCTCAGCCGCTCCATACGCGGCAAAATGCTTCACACAGGCGGCAACATGGTCATGGCTGTTTGCCAGGTTATCTCCCTGGAAACCACGGACAAAGGCCCGGGCAAAAAGGCTATTTAGATACGGGTCTTCACCAGTGGATTCCATGACTCGCCCCCAGCGCGGATCGCGGACTAGGTCAACCATCGGGGCAAACGTGACATGAACGCCAGATACGGCAGCTTCCCTCGCAGCGATTGAAGCGCTTTCTTCGGCAGCCTCCAAGTCCCATGAGCATCCTAGCCCAAGGGGGACGGGGAAGATTGTTTTAAATCCGTGAATAATATCAGCCATGAACAGAAGCGGGATACCGTGTGGATTTTCCTCCAAAAAGACTTTTTGTATGTTCACGACTTCCTTGGCGCCAGAAGCCCCAAGGATTGAGCCTGAGTTGATGACGGTATCTTCGTTTATTCCCATATCGGCAATCGGGCCTGTAATATGGCCGCCATCTGAGGACCCTTTATAAAAAGGGGTGGCAAGCTGCATCAATTGAGCGATTTTTTCATCAAGGGACATTTTTTCCAATAATTCGGACAAGTGTTTTTCAGTCATATGTTGACCCCTTCCACACATTTTGGTGAAACGTTTCGATTGAATTATAAACGCTTTCATGGAAGCAGTCAATTGGTTTATAGAAACGTTTCGATTTATGGCCATAAGTGGTAATAGCCTTTCATGCCGTTCCTAGGAAAATCAATCGAAAAATCGTGAAATTAATCGATAAAGATAAAGAACCATGACTAACCCTGTGATTCTCCCGAAATCCAAATGAAGCAGGAGATCTCTCCCCTGCTTCACCAGTAACTTTATCCAAGATGTTTTGTACAATTATAGAGGCTGCACTCCCATACCTCGTCTGTATGGCCTAGTATGGTAACGGAGGTATTGTGAAGCGGCGGTTCATTTTTCAGCTCTCGCACAAGTTCGCCGACAATTTTCCGTATGAAAGCGCCGTGGCTGACAATGAGAATGTTTTTGCCGGGATTGGCTTCTTTTATTTCCTGAATGGCGGGGAGGCCACGTTCTAGGACTGATTCGTGTTTTTCGACGCCCAGGTCCAGCTTCCGCCAATCGCTGCCCCATTTGGCAATGCGTTCTTCCTCGATTGTCCCTTCTATTTGGCCCCCGCTTACTTCGCGGAGCCGTGAATCAAAGTGAATTTCTTCTACTCCTATCCTGGCTGCAATTATTTCAGCGGTTTGCCTTGCCCGCAAAAGAGGGCTGGCGTAGATAGCATCCCATTCTTCTCCGGATAGCCTGTCTGCGAGCATTCGCGCCTCGTTGATTCCATCCTGGTCGAGTGGTATATCAGAGCTTCCCTGGGCGCGCCTTTCTTTGTTCCATGCCGTCGTTCCGTGGCGGATAAAACCGATTTTCGTCATAATGGCCTCCTATGGAATTTTATTAAGATGTTCTTCAATGCATAAAAGGATTCGTTCTAAAGCGATTGGTAGAGTGAAGCGAGGATCCGCCCGTAGTGTAACGCATCACTTAAGGTTCTCCGCCCAGGAACGGGTAGTGGCGGGGTCATGGCTGTTTATGAATATGTGGCGGTCTTTTGTTTCGATGTGAAGGTAGGGCGGTTTGCCTTTTTGAATGAACAGTAGGCTCGTACCCAAGCCTTCGAGCTTGAACTTCCCTTTTGCGATATTACTCGTTCCAAAGCCGTCGACTTTTACGGTCGCCTTTGGCATTTCTTCAATCAACTTGAAGTTCAATATATCCTCGTAAGGGATTTCCTCGCCATACATCCCCGTGATTTCGATCCCCTCTTTTTTGAAAAGCATTTCCGCGTCCTCGTAGCCAAAGTACATTAGGAGTCCTAATGAAACGAATGTAATCAGGGCAATGCAGGAAGTGATGAAATAGCTTCTCTTTCGCTTTGCGGGTGTTTCGTAGCGTGAAAGATAAATAATTCCCCCGAGCAAAAAGATGAGCATGAAGCCGATTATTACCTCGACTACATAAGGAAACGAAGTGAACAGGAGCGGCAGCAATAGTATCATTCCAGCGGCTGTTGCGATTAAAAGTGTCCCAACCCTTTGTGGAAAACCTTCTTTAATTAATTTTTCCTGTTCTTCCTTCGGGCGAAAGGCAAATCCAGAGATAAGCCAGTACGCACCTTTCCTGACCACCCAGCCAAGCAGGAGGAGAAGTAGAGCGGTGCCTAAAAGAATGAAAAATAAAGCCATCATAAAATAGCCCCCTTGATAATGCCTTTTGTTCAAGGATACTATACTTTTCCATTTTTGGGCACGGTGGGGACGGAAAATTAACGTTTAAGGATAGTTAGGTGCGTAGATGGATGGAGGGAGCAAGTTTATTGGAGGTTTTTCTTTTAACCGAAAAAAGCCGGGCTCCGATGGGACCCCGGCTTTGTAACTTTATTTCCGGATGAACATTTGTGTCCAGTGGTAACCGGATTGCTCAAATCCAACGCCGATGTGGGTGAAATCGCGGTTCAGGATGTTTTTGCGGTGTCCTTCCGAGTTCATCCAGGCCTGGACGACTTCCTCTGGTGTGCGCTGGCCCATGGCGATGTTTTCACCGGCGCTTGTGTAGGTGACGCCGAAGTCGCGCATCATGTCAAATGGCGACCCGTAAGTAGGGCTTGTGTGCGAGAAGTAGTTCTTTTGCTGCATGTCCTGTGACTTTTTCAAAGCAACGCCGCTCAGTTTGGTATCCGCCTTTAATGGAGGAAGGCCGTTTTGCTGGCGCTGGACGTTGGTAAGGTCAATGACTTGCTGTGCCATTTGGCTAATTCCGGCTGTGGGCGCTGTTTGCTGTTTTGCAGGAGTCTGTTTGGGCGCCGCTTGCCGCTGCTGAGGAGCTGCCTTTCCTTGCTTTTGTTGTTTAGGTGCTTGGCCCGGCTGCATGACCGGAGGCTGTGCACCTGAGTTTTGCGGAATAGAGATTTGCCAATACTGGTTTCCGCTCGGAAGATTTAGGATTTGCCCTGTACGTGGGTCGATTCGAAGGAACTGGTACTTTGCTGGCTGAACTAAAATCGCACCAGTTTCCGGATAACTTTGGCTATCCATTGTGGTTTCGAGACTGGAAATATTGAACATACCCTTCCGGTCATTTCCATGTCGATCGTTGTTGCCGAACGTTCCAAATCCGTCATTACGGTCATCCCGAAAATTTTTGCCAAACCCATCATCATCCCGGTTATTTCGGCCAAACCGGTCATTGCGGTCGTCGTCGTGCCCAGGATTCCACTCTTCGGTCAAAAGGCCTTCATGGTCCATGCCGAAAAGGTCATTGTTTCTGTCACCGTTGTTGTCGCGGACATTGTACGCCCCTGTTCCATGATCCATGGCGTTGTTTCTATTGTTGTTGTCGTTGGCGTTACAGGCGGCGAGGCCCAACGTCAGGACACTGGCGGCCATTATGCCCACGGTCTTTTTTATCAAGTTGCATGCCTCCTTAGGACAATATAGTGGTACGCTCTTATTCTTCAACCGGATGGGTAAAATATGAATGGAAAAATGGTGAGGTATGGCTATAAAAAGGAAGATGGGGAAATTGGCTGCCCTATACGACATTTTGATGGTGAGTGGTATAATTTAGTGAAAAAAGGGGGATGGAGAATATGACATTAGAAGAAGTAATGGAAAGGCTCGCCGAAATGGGAACGGAACAAACGAAAAAAACCTTTTTGCGGCATGGTGCCAGGGAGCCGCTATTTGGGGTTAAAGTCGGCGATATGAAAAAGCTTGTGAAATACATAAAGAAAGACCAGCAGCTTGTTCTTGCGCTTTACAATACAGGAAATTACGACGCCATGTACCTTGCCGGGCTATCTGTTAATCCGAAGCTTTTGAATAAAACCACGCTTCAAGATTGGGTAGAGAAAGCGTATTGGCATGGACTGGCGGAATATACTGTTGCCTGGGCGGCGGCCGAAAGCAATTTCGCCCTTGAGCTCGCGAGGGAATGGATTGAAGCCGATGAAGAAACAATTGCTGTATGTGGATGGAGTACATATGCCAATTATATTTCCATTAGTAAGGACGATGACCTTGACCTGGACGAAATCAGGGGGCTATTGAATCGGGTGGAGAATACGATTCATTCAGAAAGAAACAGGGTCCGGTATGTAATGAACACGTTTGTAATTTGCGCAGGTTCGTATGTCAAGCCTTTGCATGAAGAGGCATTAAGGGTTGCAAGCGCCATCGGAAAGGTGCAAGTAAATGTAGGAAATACGGCTTGCAAGGTACCGGTAGCAGAAGATTATATACAAAAAGTTGAGCAAAAAGGAAAAATTGGGGTAAAGAAGAAGACATGCATTTGCTAATGCTTGAATGAAGGTAAAGAGGTGCGGGAAGTATGGAAAAGAATCAATTGAAAAGGGGATTGAGCAATAGGCATATCCAGTTAATTGCCCTTGGCGGAACGATCGGGGTGGGGCTGTTTTATGGGTCTGCCGCGACAATCAAGCTTGCCGGCCCCGCCATCCTGCTTTCCTACCTGCTTGGCGGCGCGGTAATTTTTATGATTATGAGGGCATTGGGGGAAATGGCGGTTGCCGACCCTGTTTCAGGCTCCTTTAGTGCATACGCGAATAAATACCTTGGACCGTTTGCAGGCTATTTGACTGGCTGGACATACTGGTTTAACTGGATTGTCGTCGGGATGGCCGAGATTACGGTTGTCGGCGTTTACATCAACCATTGGTTTCCCGAGGTTCCCCAGTGGGTTTCGGCGCTTGCCGCGCTTGTTGTGATTACCCTGATCAATCTGATTAATGTTAAGGCGTATGGCGAGTTTGAGTTTTGGTTCGCGCTCATTAAAGTAGTCGCGATTGTGTGCATGATTATTGCGGGCTTCGGAATTATCCTGTTTGGAATTGGGAATGGCGGAGTGCCCGTCGGCTTCGGGAACCTATGGGAAAATGGGGGCTTTGTTCCGAATGGCGTATGGGGGATATTCCTTTCTCTTGTGATGGTCATGTTCTCCTTTGGCGGGATTGAAATGATCGGTTTGACAGCGGGAGAAGCCCAGAATCCGGAGAAAACGATTCCCTCTGCGATAAACAATGTCATTTGGCGGGTCCTTATTTTCTATATCGGCGCGCTTGGAATCATCATGGTATTGTACCCATGGGATGAAATTGGGACAGCCGGCAGCCCATTTGTCCTGATATTTGATAAAATCGGAATGCCAGCAGCGGCGGATATCATAAATTTTGTTGTCCTTACCGCGGCTCTTTCCGCGTTTAATAGCGGAATGTACGGAACGGGGAGGATGCTCTACAGTTTGGCGGACCAAGGCAATGGACCTTCTTTTTTCAGGCAATTGAGCACTTCGGGAGTGCCGGCCCGTGGCGTACTGTTTTCTGCTTCGATTTTGCTCGTTGCGGTTTTTCTTAATTACATCGTTCCAGAAAAAGTGTTTTATTATATTACTTCGATTGCCACTGTAGCTGCGGTAACAAGCTGGACGATAATCCTTGTCACGCATATGAGATTCAGGAAGGAAAGAAGTAAGGAAGTTGGGCTGTTCCAGATGCCGTTTTTTCCTTATTCTTCTTATTTCGCGCTTGTGGCCCTTGCGGCGGTGGTCGTTGCCATGGCCTTTATCGAAGGAATGGCGGTGGCGTTTATAGTCGCCCCTGTTTGGTTTGTACTATTGTTTATTGGATACCGATTGAATCAAAAGTAAACCACATTTAAAGAAGCCACCCCGATTGTGCCGGAGTGGCTTTGTTTTTTCAAAGGAAACTTTAAAATAGATCCTTGTGGATAACTCAAAACAAGTTATTGTAATCCAGCTCCACAAGAGTAGGCTTCGGAAGCATAATCCTCGTACGAAGCAAAAAGCGATAGCTTTTTCGAGGAGCGTCCTAGCCCCTCGAGGTCATAAGCCGGTTCCCTCCGGAGGGCTGGCCCGTCCTGCGGGCCCCGTCTTATGCTTGTCGGGGCTGACCAAGGCGCTTGCGCATTTTGTTCTGCTTTATGATACTTTCAATTCTGTGTTTTGGCTGGCGGGTTTCGGTGTTTTGCTCCCCATAGCCATACCAATCAATGTGCCGACGACCGCTGGAACCACCCAGTCCATTCCCGCTGAAGCAAATGGAAGTGCGTTCCTTAACGTAAGGATTGGCCCGAGATTCAACCCAAAGGTGCTTAAGCCGCTTATTGCCGCGAAAACTCCTGTAAACAGCATCGCTGTTCCGTATACCCGGCGAGGGTTTTTAAAATAGCGATGGAAGAAGCTCAGCGTGATAAGCACAATTGTTAGCGGATATGCGGTGACCAGGAATGGAACCGAAACTTTAAGGATTTGCGCCAAGCCCGCGTTGGAAAGGACAAAACCGCTTAGTGCCACCATGGAAACAACTGCTTTGTAGCTCAGTTTTGGAAAAAGATTTGAAAAATAGTGGCCGCACGCAACTGTAAGGCCGACAACCGTCGTGAAGCAGGCAAGTGTGAAAATCAGGCCAAGAAGGACTGGGCCGCTTGTTCCAAAAAGGAAAGCTGAAGTTGCGGTAAGCAATTCCGTTCCGGATTCAAAAGAACCTTCCGCACCCATTTTTCCGCCTATATAGCCGATAGACACATAAATGAGCGCCAAGAGGGAGCCGGCAATAACCGCTGCTTTCACTGTATAGCGGGTAAGCTGCTTTTCATTGCTGATGCCGCGTTGTTTGACGGCGGTAAGAATAACAATTCCGAAAGCGAGTGACGCAAGTGCGTCCATTGTATTGTATCCCTCTATAAATCCTTTGAAGAAGGCTGCTTTTTCATATCCGCCGGCTGGAGCGTTGAAATCCCCGCCCAATTTTACGAAGCCTGCAGTGCAAAGGGCGACAATCGAAATAAGGAGGACGGGAGTGATCCATCGCCCCATATATTTTTCCAACTTTTCGTGGTTCATGGTTGTTAAGTAAACAATGAGGAAAAAAACTGCCGAATACACGAATAATGCCAATGATTTATTTAATGATTCAGCCGCGAAAGGAAGGACGCCCATTTCAAACGCGACAGACGCATTCCTTGGAATCGCGAGGAATGGCCCGATTGACAGGTAAACGACGGCCATAAAGATTGTACTGAATGTAGGATGGACTCTGCTGGCGAGTGCTTCCGCTCCTCCCTTTACAAGTGAGACTGCAACCAGGACTGCAAGCGGAAGTCCGACCGCGGTAAGGATAAATCCCGCCATTGCGAGCCAATAGGATGTTCCGGATAAGGCGCCAAGCATTGGAGGGAAAATTAGATTGCCAGCTCCAAAAAACATCGAAAATAACATGAATCCGATAAACAGTGTATCAAACTTTTTCATCTCTAACTCTCCCTTTTTGTTATTTTAAAATAAAAAACCCGCCCCCGTAAAATTACAGGGACGAGTTAATACTCGCGATACCACCCTACTTCCGCAGCGGCCAAAAGGCATGCGGCACTCAGCAAACGTACAATCATACGTGTTCCTTTGTAACGGCGGAAAAACCGTCAAAGCTTACTAGCATTCAGCTTTGCATCTCGGAGATGATTTTCGGCCGGGCACTGGACACCGGCTTCCACCATGTGCCGGCTCTCTGGGGAACAGTCTTCCCAGCTTACTCTTCTCGTCATCGAATTTTTTATTTAAAAATAATTTAACAGAGGCCTTGTTTGGTGTCAATCACTTTTTGACAATTTAAACTATTGCCGCCATAGAAGCAAGAGTCCCATTAAAACAAAAAACCCGTCACTCTAACAATGTAAGCGGTGCCTGGAAGGAAAAAATTAACGTTCACTTTTTGATGTCAGGGTGGGTGTTGAAAGAACCGAAACCCGGCTGTTTAGTTTTACTCAAATCCCAGATTCGTAACAGCCCAAAGGGAAAACGGCCAGCAACGGAGCCTGCCACCATTCCTGCCACCCTATAGTACATAAAGATAGATGCTTAAGAAGTGGGCTAGGCTTCCCAATAAAATAAAGATGTGGAAGATTTCATGGAAGCCCATGTATTTTGTGCGGAGGAAGTTTGGTTTTGCGCCATAGATAATTCCCCCGATTGTGTATATGACTCCCCCAAGGATAAGGAGGGTAAGGCCTTCGCGCGGAATCGATCCAGCGAGCGGCGATGCGACGAAGATAATCATCCAGCCCATGATGATGTACAGCGCGGTAGACAGCCAGCGCGGGCAATTGAACCAAACCATTTTGAAAATGACGCCGATTACGGCTACGGCGGCGATAATGGCAAACATTACCCACCCTGTCGTACCGTTCAAGCTGATAAGGCAAAAGGGGGCGTATGTTCCGGCGATTAATACGAAGATCATGGAATGGTCGAGCCTGCGCAGAAAGGCAATTACCCGATCTTTAGCAATGACCATATGATAGGTAGCCGAGGCTGAGTAGAGAAGAACCATGCTAATTCCAAAAACCATGACAGCCGAAATAGCCAGCGGGGATGCGGCTGCTGCTGAAGCCTTGATGACCATGGCAAGAAGCCCGGCAAACGATAACAAAGCACCCACAAGGTGAGTTAATCCATTGATTGGTTCACGTATATACGCATTCATATGCCAACCTCCTAATAACACTTAATGTAGTTTTGATAACTACATATAACAATATTACGAATCCGTAATGTAGTCAACATTTAAAATAATCCTGTATAATGTAATTAATTCACATTGAGTAATGGAGGCTGCTAATGGAAGACCTGGAAAAGCTAATTGAGAGTCTTGGATTTAAAAAACAGATTCATCTAGAGGAGATGCCTTCAATTGATCTATACATGGATCAGGTGATTCAGCTTTTCGATCAAGCTTTCTCGCAAACGAGGCGGAACGTGGATGAAAAAATCCTCACGAAAACAATGATCAACAATTATGCTAAAGGCAATCTGTTTTTTCCTGTTAAAAAGAAAAAATATACCCGCGAGCATCTGATTTTAATCAGTCTTATCTACCAGTTGAAAGGCTCTTTATCGATTACAGACATAAAAGGGGTTTTAAGCGGCATCAATGATCGGGTGACAAAAAGCGACTTGGACCTCGAAGCCTTTTATTCAGCTTTTCTTGCTCTGTCAGCTGAAAATGAACGCAATTTTCGAGAAGAAGCTAGGAAACGAAAAGACGCAGCCGAGAAGGAAATTAAACTCATGGAAGACGGAGACAAAGAGTTAGAAACGATTCTCCTTGTTGCCTCGTTGGTTAATATGAGCAATATGTACAGACGGCTAGCCGAAAAACTGGCGGACCAACTACAGGAGGACGGACTGGACCTCCGGAGCAAAAACTAACCCAAGGTATCGATTCAATTGTTCTAAGCTTAAACAGAATTTTTTACGTAAAAAAAGAACCTGGATCATCTGTCCAAGGTTCTTTCGCGCGTTGGTGCATTAACAGATTTGAAGTGGTAGATTAGGGCTACAGGTAAGTAAATCACTTTAATTGGCTCCATTTTCCGCTTTAGGGATGCCATTAACAGAAAGGGTAATGGTAACTTTTGTGCCCTTGTTCAGTACACTTTTGAATTCCATCTTCCCATGATGGGCTTCAACAATTTTCGAGCTGACCGTAAGGCCGAGGCCTGTCCCTTTTTCCTTCGATGAATAAAAAGGCTCCCCGATTCTTTCAAGCCGTTCCTTTGATATCCCAATGCCATCGTCCGTAATGGAAACAATAACTTTCCCATCTTTCCCGCAGTCCGTTGAAATGGCCACTTTTCCGCCAGAATGTGAAGCATCAATTGCGTTTTTAATTAGATTGATAAAGAGCTGCTTCAATTGATTTGGTTCGCATTGAATCAAGCAGCGTTTTTCCCCGAAGGATGGAGTGATCTTAATGTCATGCATGGCGGCCTCAGGCGTTAACAGCGAGATGACATTTTCCAACAGAGAATGCAGGTCTGTTTGACTGAACTGGAGCTTCTGTGGTTTGGCGAGCAGCAACAGCTCACTTGTAATATGATGAATCCGGTTCAGCTCGTCCGCCATAATCGAATAGTAATACTGATGTTTTTCATCCTCTGATTTAAGCAGCTGGACAAAGCCGATTAATGAGGTAAGCGGATTGCGGATTTCATGGGCGACACTTGCCGAAAGTTCGCCGACAACCGATAGCTTTTCCGACCGGCGCAATTTTTCCTCCGTTCTTCTTAGCTTTGTGACATCCCTTCCATAGCCGATGATTCCCTTTGTTTCTCCGTGAATAACCATTGGGACCGAGGTGCATTCGAGAATAATTTTATCGCCGTTCTTCTTTTTAATATCAAATTCAATAAGCTGTGGTTTATTGTTTTTGCTGACGATCGAGAAATAGTTCTCGAGCGCTTCCCGGTGCTTCCGGGGTATCAGTTTCTGGAAATGCCTTCCGATTATATCCTCAGGGTCATACCCGGTCACTTCCTTGAATCGTGGGTTTAGGTCGATGAATCTGCCCTCGAGATCAGTCATATAAACGATATCAGGGCTGTATTCAAAAAGGGATTTATATTGCTGGCGGCTTTCTTCGAGGAGATTGATGAGCAGCCTTTTTTCCGTAATATCCCTTCCCATGATGACAAGGCCTTTCCGGGTTCCATCCGGATTGAAAAGCGGAACCTTTATCGTGTCAAAAATCTTTCTCGTTCCGTTTGGGGAAATGAGCACTTCTTCGACACGGGTAATTTTCCGGTTTTTCCACGTTTCTTCATCGGACTTTTCGCAGTAAATAAGGGCGTTAGCGTGATCGGCACTAAAGGCAGCGAGTTCGGAATCCTTTTTTCCTCGGTAATCAACACCATCGAGGCCGAAAAGTTTTAGGCCAAACTCATTTGCTTCGACCCACCTGCCCTCGCCATCCTTGAAATTTACGAAATCTACCATCGAATTAATCAGTGTCGACAGCCGTTGCCTATCCATTCTTGCCGTATTGAGCTCCTCTGCCTTTTTGATGGCAAAATAAAAAACAATCCCTGTTGCAACGACAAAAGCTGTTTCTTTTAAATGGCCGATTGCTCGAATGTATGGAGATGGTTCAAATTGGGCAAGCAGTAGGTTTGTTCCGGCAATCCAAACAATACCGTAGACGATAAAATTGAAAATCAGCTTTTTTTTCTCCATAAAACCACTCCTGGAAAAATTGTTTCCAACATGCCAATAGAAACGGAGAGTCGTATTACCAAAAAGGTGTTGTGCAACTCCCTTATATCTTAGGCTCGATTTTTCGTTTCCTGTAAGGTTTCTTCCTAAAAGCGCTCCAATCTTCAACCGCGCCAGACCCGAGCAGGACCCCAAGAAGGATCAGGATGAATCCGGCAAGGTGGGAGAAAGTAATTGTTTCATTAAGGAACACGGCTGCTCCTACAAGTGAGAAAAATGGGCTTAAATTGATAAAAATCGCCGACTCGGCAACCCCGACTTTGCTAATCGCCGAGTTGTAGGCCATATGCCCAAGCGCGGTCGCAATGATGGCCGATCCGAAAAATATAGGCCACACGGAAGTAGAAGCAGTGCTGATTCCCCTGATGGCTCCCGGCTCCTGTACGATGCTGATAAAAAAGAGGATCAACGAACCAAATAAGAGCATGTACCCGGTCATAAGGCGCGCATCCATTGTTCTTGATACCTTCTTTATTAAAATAAAGCTGCCTGCCTGAGTCAGGATGGATAGGAATATGAACAAATCGCCAATCGAAATAGATCCGATTCCATAGCTGTTTTCTAGGACGATAAACGAAACACCCAAAAGCCCTGCTAGGACCCCGCACAAGCGCGGGATAGTGAGGCGGGTGCCGAGGAAAATGGCGGCAAGAATCGCCGATAGCAATGGGCCGAGCCCAAGGATTAATCCCGCGTTTGAAGCGGTTGTTTTCGTCAAGCCGACCGAAAGGAAATAATGGTGGCAAACAACATTGAAGATACTTGCGATCAATGTATAGATAAGTTCGTTCCGGCTGAGCCACCTGACCTTTTTTAAAAGGGCAAGTACGAGGAATACGGTAATTCCTGCCGTCAATACTCTAAGGGAAGTAATGGTTACTGGAGTAAATTCCGTGACAATGATTTTAGTTGCAATGACATTCAATCCCCATGCGGCCATGACTGCTACAAGAATGGCATATGTCTGGAGATGCTGTTTTCGATCCACTTTCCGTTTCCTTCTTTCCGATCTCCGTACAATGTCCGGAGCAATGATAAAGAGGGGAGGATGCGCATGATCCTTCCCTCTTTCCCTTTGAATCCATGGAATTTAGTATAGCAGGTTTTTGAAAAACAGGCACAGCGAAAATTTTAAATGAATCTTTTTGGAGGGCTATTTTCTTTTCCTTTTACTACAACAGACCCTATGTTGGCCTTTTGGACTCCCTTGCCTATCTGGATAGCTTTCGGGGCGGAG
The DNA here is from genome assembly GCF_046237595.1 of Neobacillus oceani. Classification (NCBI taxonomy): domain Bacteria; kingdom Bacillati; phylum Bacillota; class Bacilli; order Caryophanales; family Bacillaceae; genus Neobacillus; species Neobacillus oceani. Next base: position 501,585 of record NZ_CP143543.1, read on the forward strand.
TCTCGTACCGTCAGTTTTTTAATTACAACCGCATCCGTACAATTGTCGCCGCCAAATAATTTGATATCGGCCCCCGCTGTCCGGAACCCACTTACCGAAACATTGTCCAGCGCCACATTCCGTGAGCGGTACTGCAGGGCCATCACGGGTTCGCCCCGATAATCATACTCGGGGTCACCAATTGCAGTAAGGTGGTTGATGGCGACATTCCGGTAACCCGATACAACAAGTGCCCTAGGCTTTGAGTTTTCATAAAGAGCGGTGCGTATCGGGGCGATGGATACGAGGTTCGTCGCCTTGATATTGAACGCAGTTTTCGAAACAGGGTCCGTACTTTTATGATGGCCAATATGCCTCCAATTGAAAGACCGGTTGTCGTTCACTGAAAGGTGGCCGATGATATGGACATTGGAGGCGGCTGAGGAATTTCCGTGCGCTTTGATTTCTACCCCGCCAAAGCACCGTGTCGAAGAATTATTGACGAGCCAAACATTCCGTGACCCGTCATCAGCTTCAAATCCGTTCGAATTGGAAAATCCTGTTTTATGGGCACGTCCGCTCGGGTCGCACATATGGCAATTTGAAATGAGGATGTTGTCACTATGATGGGTCGTAACGCCGTCATCGCCAAATCCATACCCATTTAGCCCATCCAGCCAAATATAGTTACTGCCGCCCCTGGCCCGATAGCCGTCACCCGAATAATTATAAATGGTCGAGGACACATCGAAGCAGTGTAGTCCGGGGTTGATCGCTTCCACATCCTTTACCCAGCCGAACGTTACATTGGCGAAAAGCAGGCAGCTGGAAAAGTTATTGCCGGCGGCCGTTTTGACTTCATCCCCGAGCCGCTCCACATTCCAGTCAAGTGTCATACCCTCGACAAGGATATTCCGGTTTCCTTTCCAGTGGGAAGAATTCGTTACGAGCTGGGAGGACTTCGGAGCCTTGCCATGGAGTTTGAGAATGGTTCTTCCTTTCCCCTCACCAACAAGGCATGTCCATGACGGCACCCGAATTTCTCTCGTCACGAACACCCCTTTAGGAATCCTGACGGTCACCCGCCCATTGCCGAGCGCTTTTTTGAAGGCTTCGGTATTGTCTGTCACACCGTCTCCGACAGCACCGAAGTCCTCGACATTCACTTCCTGCTTCGTAGTTGCTTTCAAATGACTGTATTCCTCGTCAAGGAGGCCTTTCCAGGAAGGGTACACATGTCCAGCGGAATCCACAATCGTATTCGATTCGGACAAGGCCGCCTTTGTTTTTTTTGCAAAAAAGAAAACAGGCATTGTCGTGAAAAATTGTTTGAGGATGCCTGATAGCGGCCTTTTTTGTTCCGGTTCAAAGGAGTAGCTCCCGGGGTCAGCGCTGTGCTCACTGAAAAGTTGTTCCGTCCGGGCAACGGCTTCCGCAATATCAGGGCTATCGTCCAAAAGTTGCGAAATGAGTTCGGCATTTTTACGGGGGTCATGGTTTTTATCTAGGTAGATCATATCCAGCCCTCCTTTGCTCAAAGAAAATGACATATTACTTAATCTTAACGCTCCATTCCTAATCAACAAAGTAGAAAAGGACTTACCATCAATAGAAAAACCCGTTGATGGAAGGTTCACTGTATTATTCCCGTCTGGTTCAGGGGTAATCCTGGTAAGGGGCAGGGCAGCAGCCTAGTACCCTGCCTCCTTAAAAATAAGTGGTTAAAATTCGCCATCAAAGGGCGTGAACGGGATATTGAACCTATTTTCAAGGAACCGGAGCCTCTGGTTCACTCTTGAAAGCCGGCGTGATATTCGTTCCACCTGGTTGTTCAAACGGGTTATTTCCCTGCTTTGGCGTTCATTCTCACGTTCGATCAGGCCAACCCTCCTCTCAAGCTGGCGAATCCTCCGTTCGAGTTCCGGTGGTTGGCGGTTTGGATCCATTTGTTCGTATGAATATCCGCTATCCTGCTGGTAGTAGTAAGGAAGAGTCTCCTGGGGCTGAATGCCAAATGAATAATCTGGCTGTTGCGGGAAATTACCGGAAAAGTCTTGCATGTAAAGCGGTTGCGTTCCCTCGTAAAATGTGGGTCCCTGCTCGTAAGGGTTGTTCATGGAATGGCCGTAATCAAAGGCTCTTTGCTGTTGTGGAAACACTGGGCATTCTCCTTTTATTATATAGGTGAAAGTCCCTATACAGTATGCCCGGGTTAGGATAAAGTCACGGCTTCCGCCCATTCCTTTTTAAAGGGAGTGGCAATTGACCGCGATTCCCACCTCATTTAAGACGCATAAGGTATTTTCCCTTTTGCCGATAATTCCCCTCGATTAGCCGGCAAATTGTCCAATGTGGCAGCGGACTGCTTCCGCTTCGCATCTTTACTCTTACTTTGTTAAAATAAGAAGGATAATCAAAATTATGCGTTAGATAATTTTGCGGACGTAAATTCACGTGAGTATCAGGGGGGCGGCTAAGGCTATGAATCTCGAAAGAATGCTGATCGAAAAAACGTATTATGAAAGTTTTATGGAGGGCAATGAAGAGAAACATCCGGCATTCGTCCTGGCGGAAGCGTACCTGGATGCGAGGCAAAAAGGAGGGAAGGGGCTTCCGGAAATCAGGTTCGCGCAGGGAGAAGTATACTTTGCCTTCCGTGATTACGAGGGGGCTATCCATAAGTGGGAAGGGAGCGATGGCCCGCTTAGGCAATGGGCTGTGAAAAATACAGCGGATGCCTTTTACGAGCTTGGTGAGCTGGCCAAAGCGGAAGACCTTTACAAATCGGTTGAAACGATGAATACTTCCCTAAAAGCAGAGGTCGCGCTTCAGCTATTCTCGCTTTATATTGAAAAAGGAAAGGAAGATGCCGCTTCGGATACGATAAAGGGATTGATTTCTGAAAATCCCGGCTACCCGGACGCAGCAAACCTGGCACGTTCGTTTTTCGAAGGCCGCGCGGATTGGGATAGTGCTACGGAACTGGCGGCAAATGAAATCGTCAGGACCAAGTCGGCAGAATGGGCGGATATCCTTATTTCCTACGTGGATAGGGAGGCAACAGTTTCCTATCCTCCGGTATATTTTAATAAAGTCCTTACCGTTCTTTACGAGACAGATCAAAACAGGTTTGGCGAGCTTGCGGCGGCTCTTTGGAAAACCTACCGTGGAAGGGAAGCATATTTTGCCTGGATTGAGGAATTCAACGCACTCCTAGCTGGTTTTGGAGGGCTACACGAGGGGAATTGGCCGGAATTATCGCTGCTCTACAAGGAAGCTTATCTGGATTTTACCACTTCAGGAAACTACTCGATTCAGTCGTTGGCGCCAATTATGCCATCACTGCTATCGAACTGGCTGGCGATAGAGGACAAGCGGACAATTGGACTCGCAGCATCAGCCCTGCTTGCCTGGAGCGGACGGTACCCTGCCGGAATTTCCGCTGAAGCAATTGAGGCTGCCGAATCCTCCCTTGCCCATTCGAAGCGGACTGAGAATGACTTTGCGGAGGGCCTGGCGCTCATTTCTGAAATTTCTGCATGGGCTGAGGGCCAAGGTATGCAAATAAGCCCCCGTTTGGAGTGGATTGCGGGTGAACTGGCCAACTTCAGGGCAAGGCATGTCGTTACAGCGGGCCTTGAAGGGAGCGGAAAAGCACATGTCCTCAAACAGATTCTTGGGGATTCGTATACGGAAGCGGAAATGATCGCTTCCACTGCGCTTGCTTTTCAATACCGCGATGAAGCCGCTGTCAGCATGGTTACAGATGAGAGTGTTGTCGATGGAGAAGAACTAGGCGAGCTAGAAGGAGCGGAAAGCGAAAATAGCATTTGGACATTCTCGTTGCCTGTACCATTTTTAAAGGACTCGGGCTTGTCCATCATCGACTTGCCGGAATTTGATGACGATCATGTAAGCTCAGATCACTTTGACTATATTGACCTGGCGGATAGCCTCTTCTTTACAGTTGATGCTTCCAATCCACTGACGGCCGAGGAACGACTGGTACTCGGTCAAATCCGCGAACAGGCGCCCGGGTTGCCAATCCATTTTATGCTGACCCAAACCGGAGAGCCTGACCCCCATGCATTTGAGCAGGCGGCAATGTTGATTAAAGGATCATTCCCGAATGCAGACGTAATTAAGGCCGGGCCTGCCCCCGATCGGGAACGCTTATTTGAAAGCATTGTAAAAGCCGCTGTAATCGGCACACCGGAACGGAGCATTCTTGGCAGCAGGACCGATAAACTGCTTCTGCTTATCAGGAAAACACTGGATCACCTCCTTTTCCAAAGGACCGAGCAAGAAAAAGGAATTCAGGCAGAGATTGAAAACAAGGAACAGATGGCGGCAAAGCTGACTGGCGCAATCCACCAGCTCGGGGATATCGAATCGGAAAGTATCGAAAAGATGCGGAAATCCTACCGAAAGTGTTTAGATGAAGCAAAAGCGGATGCGTTGGCGGATATTCCTGAGCTTCTCCGGGGCACGGCAGATTTCCTGAAAGAGGACAGTGACTTCAGGACGGTCCATCTCAGCCTGAATGATGAGATGAACAGACGGTTGAACGTCTATCTTAATGAAACCGCCCTTCCTAAATTGCGGGCAACGCTCGGGGAGTGGATGGAGGAAACCAACTCGGAACTTTCCAGGATTCAGGAGTTCCTCGATGAAATGGCCGAGAGCTTCAATTCCCTTTATGGAAGCGATTGGATTAGGTTGGATTGTGATTTCCGCGTGCTTGACGATTGGCAAAGGGATATCGGACGAATGGCAAACAGCTATCAGTTGGACAAAGTGAATGTCCTCCTTAGAAGGACTCCGTCACAAATCTTTTTGAAAGGGGCCGGTAAGCTCCTTGGCGCGCTGCCACAAAACAATGCAATGCTTTATAACCGTTATAAAAATTTTGTGGAGAATGAAGATTATCTTGATACCGCCAGGCTTGTGAATGAGCGCTTTTTCATGCAATTCGATTTGTTTGAAAAAGCCATTGCGAGGGACCTTTCACTCTTCTTCATCAATCCGCACCAGATTTTGCAAGGAACACTTGCGACAACCCAGGAAGAGCTTGCCCAAAGCAGGCAGAAAGCTGCGGATATGAAGAGAAATCCCGCGAGATTCCACGATCCGATGGCACTGTTCGGAATCAGGCTCAGGCAACTGGAATGGCTGGAGATCACAGGACGGGGCAACAATTAATTTTACAGTTCATCCCTTCGGCAAGATGCCGGGGGGATTTCTTTTATGTCCTTTAAAATAAAGATATCCTTTCTGTTTTCGATGGCAATCCTATATAATGTGGATATTCCATAACACAGTAAATAGAGGTTCGTCATGAAAAAAAATTTAGGGAAACTGACCGCACGCCTTTCATCTGTCCAAATTATCGTGCTTTACTACCTTTCAGCGATCATAGTATCAACGTTCTTACTGATGATGCCGATCACATTAAAGGAAGAAGTAAAGCTGCCCTTTATTGATGCTTTGTTTACCGCAGTTAGCGCGGTAAGCGTCACCGGACTGTCAACGATTTCCCTGCAAGATACACTCAGCTATCCCGGAACGTTTATCATGGCGTTCATCTTGCAAATCGGCGGCGTCGGCGTTATGACGCTCGGTACATTCGTCTGGCTTATTTTAGGGAAAAAAATCGGCCTGAAGGAACGGATGCTCATCATGGCCGACCAAAACCAGTCTGCCCTCTCAGGCATGGTAAGTTTGCTGAGGGGAGTCCTTGTCTTGATTGTTGCGATTGAACTGATTGGGGCAATCATATTGGGGATCCATTTCATGGATTATTTCCCAACGTGGCAGGAGGCCTTCTTACAGGGGTTTTTTGCTTCTGTCAGTGCTACAACGAATGCCGGTTTCGACATTACAGGTGAGTCACTGATTCCGTTTGCGCATGATTATTTTGTCCAAACGGTCAATATACTCCTAATTATCGTCGGGGCAATTGGGTTCCCTGTCCTTCTTGAATTCAGGGAGTACTTTGCTCATCGCAGAAAAAAGAGCCAGTTCCGATTCACCCTTTTTACGAAAATAGCGGTAAGCACCTTTGCGGCCCTGCTTGTATTCGGTACGGTTTTCATTTTTATTTTTGAATCGAACCAGCTGTTTGCCGATAAAACTTGGCACGAGGCATTTTTCTATTCCGCTTTCCATTCGTCCTCAACCAGGAGTGCCGGCTTATCCACAATTGATATCAATGAGTTTTCCACGCCGACACAGCTTTTGTTTTGCCTGCTTATGTTTATCGGCGCCTCGCCAAGCAGTACCGGGGGAGGGATAAGGACTACTACATTCACAATCGCGTTGCTGGCCATTATTTCATATGCGCGGGGCAATAACACAATTAAGGTTTTCAACCGTGAGATTATGCCGGAGGATATCGTCAAATCATTCATTGTTATCACAACGGCTTTCTTGATTTGCGGATTTTCAGTTATTTTTATGACATTTATTGAGCCTTCGTTTTCGATAAAGGAAATAATATTCGAAGTTTCATCCGCATTCGGAACGACCGGTTTATCCCTCGGCATCACTCCGGAACTTGGCACGCTCGGAAAATCGGTTTTGATGGTGCTAATGTTCATAGGAAGGATTGGCATTTTCTCGTTCCTGTTTATGCTGAGAGGGAAACCGAAGAAGGAAAAGTTCCATTATTCCAGGGAGCGTGTCATTATCGGGTAAAAGGGCTTTGATTTTTCAAAAAACAGCAGAAAAGGGAGGAAGCATTGGGCTCCTCCCTTTTCTGTGGATTTTTTAAATCAGTGGGCGCTGCTTTTTGAAAGCTGTGCCCGCCGGGTGACGGCCAATAATGTTAGCCCGCTGATAAGCAAAAGGGCGCTTGTGACGATGAAAACTGAAGCGAATCCTAGGCTACCGGCAAGGAATCCGCCAAGCATTGGGCCCACGATATTTCCTAGGAAGCGCAGGCTTGTATTGTAGCCGAGCACTTCCCCTTGAATGGCAATGGGTGCTTCCTGGCGAATATAGGCCATCCGGACAGGGATAATCCCGCCGACCGTTATGCCGAGCCCGAACCGGATGAGGATGAGCTGCCAGACTTCCGTCACAAAAGCTCCCAATGTATAGATGGCTGCTCCTGATAAGAGCAGGATAATCAGGATGTTCAAATACCCTTTCCTGTCGGCAAGATCGCCCCATTTTCTCGCCATCATTAAATTTCCGACTCCGGCCGCCGAGAAGGCAAGCCCTGAGATGAAGGCAAGATTCTCCGGGCCGTGCAATTCGCTGACAAAGAGCGCCAGGATTGGCTGAATGCTGAAGAGGGCAACCTGGATCAGCATCGAAATGAACAGGACAGTTGCAAGTGCAGGGTTCCCGAGGATGTGCTGGATAACTTCCATTCTTGTATAATACGATTTCTTATTTTCTTTCGATGTGAGCTTATGTTCCCGGGCTAAGAAAATAAGGATGACTGAAATTAGTATAATCGCAGACGTTCCTTTAAACGTAAGCGTATAGCCGAACGAATCAGCTAGAAAACCGCCAATCAGAGGGCCGAGCAGTGTACCGGCAATGCTTCCGGTCTGCAATGTTCCCAAAACCTTTCCTGCCACATGCTTTGGGGTCTGGGTCGAAATGAACGCCTGGGTAATGGAAACCATTCCTGCGAAAAATCCCATGAATAGGCGAAGGGTAAACAGCTGCCAGACAGTCTCGACAACCCCCATTAGGAACAGCGAGACCGACATGCCCATCCCGAGAATAATAAGAATCCTTTTCCTTCCGTACCTGTCCCCGAGTCTGCCGAGGACGGGAGAGAAAAAGAAGGCAGTCACGAATGTTGCAGCAAACGTAATTCCCGCCCAGTGTTGGACGTACGTTTCAGAGAAATTCCCGAGTGTTTTGATATAAAGGGAAATAAACGGGAGGACCATTGTCATGCTGCCGCCAACAAAGAAGTTCGAAAACCACATAATCATTAAATTCCGTTTTAATAATCTTTCCTCATCCACACTGGATTCACTTCTTTCTTGATGCGGTTATAGAGGCGAACCGTGGTATGTATCCTGCTCTTTTGTGGTCTTACCCCTTAAAGGGTAGTGGTGCAGATTATTTCGCCTCCCTAAATATAATAACAGAAAATTTCAATCATTTAAACATCGGACATTGTTATTTCACATTTTTTTCTAAAAATTCGTCCTGTAGAAATATCTTTTCAGTTTCATGATAAAAAAGTATATAATAACTAGAACTATTTACGTCATTTTGGAGTGGTTTAGATGGAAATACAGCGCAGTGAACTATATGGCGTAATGGAAGTGTGCCTAAACGCAGGGAAAATCATGCTTCAAAGCGGGGCTGAAACGTACCGGGTCGAGGATACAATGATAAGGATTGCGTCGGCATTCGGTTTAGAGAAATCACATAGTTATGTCGTCCCCACGGGGATTATTTTTACAGTAGAGGACGGAGGACCGGGAATTACGAAGCTTATCCGTATTTCTCAGCGTTCGACGGATTTACAAAAGGTGACACTCGTAAATGCTGTTTCAAGAAGAATAAGCAATGGGGAAATCGGCCTTGACGAGGCTGCGAATCTTCTCGCCGGGATTGATGAAATGAGCCACACGTTTCCGTTAGCTTTGCAAACCGCGGCTGCCTCGTTCGCCAGCGGCTGTTTTATGATTATGTTCAACGGGGTCTGGATTGATTTTATCCCTGCGCTCATAGTAGGGGCCCTTGGTTTTATAACAGTGAGCTATTTAGAAGAGATTGTCCCGATAAAGTTTTTCGCGGAGTTTTGTGGTTCGTTGGTAATTGGGATTGTTTCATATTTGCTTGTTAAAGCCGGGTTTGGAGTCCAGCTCGATACAATTATTATTGGATCGGTCATGCCGCTTGTTCCGGGATTGTTGTTAACGAATGCTGTGCGGGATTTAATCGCAGGCCACCTCGTCGCCGGGATTTCGAAAGGGGCGGAGGCTGCTTTGACGGCATTTGCCATTGGGTCGGGCGTGGCCATCGTCCTGATGCTATTATAAGGAAGGGAGCATTACGATTGGAACTGATTGAACAGCTCATAACGAGCTTCTTTGCGACAGCGGCTTTTGGCATCCTCTTCAATGCCCCCCGAAATGCACTTGTAAAATGTGGATTTGTCGGTATGACTGGTTGGCTCGTTTATTATTTTTTGGAAAAAAACACCTCGAATGTAGTTTCGGCTACCTTGGCCGCGGCGTTTGTCGTCGGATTTATCAGCCATATGCTAGCAAAACAATACAGGGGCCCTGTTATTATATTTAGTGTTGCCGGAATTATCCCCCTTGTTCCCGGTGGAACGTTCTATAATGCTATGCGCCATTTTGTTGTGATTGATTACAATTCTGCTTTAAGCCTAGCGGGCAGGGCTTTCCTGATTTCCGGAGCCATCGCGATGGGTCTTGTTTTTTCCGAAGCGTTGAACCATATATACAAGCAAATAAATTCATCGAGCAGATAATCCAATTCACTTATTTTTGAAAACCATTTAACCCTACGCTGAAGAATAATAGAAAATAAAATTTATTCCGCCCTTTGGGGTGGATTTTTTTTGCTTGGAGATTGACTTAACTAATGGCATTAGTTATTATTTAACTAATACCATTAGTTTAAAGGGTGATAATCATGAAAATAACAAAGGAAGGTTCGCTCTATCAACTGGCCTTCATGCCCCGGGTTTTTCCGGTAAACTGCTATCTTGTTGAGGAAGAAGAGGGTCTTACACTTGTTGATGCGGCTTTGCCTTATAGCGCGAAGGGAATACTGGAGGCGGCCGAGCGAATTGGTAAGCCAATTATAAAAATTGTCCTGACGCATGCCCATGAGGACCATGTCGGCGCGCTTGATTCTCTAAAACGTGTATTGACGAATGTCCCGGTTTATATTTCAAGAAGGGATGCGCGATTAATGGAAAATGACCGGAGCCTGGATGGGCACGAAAGCCAAACACCGATTAAAGGGGGAATTCCGAAAAAGCTTATGGCAAGGCCGGACTCCCTTTTAGAAGATGGGGAACGTGTCGGTTCGTTGCGGGCAATCCATGTCCCCGGCCATACGCCCGGCTCAATGGCATTTTTAGACGAGAGATCCGGTGCACTCATAGGTGGAGATGCTTTCCAGACAAGGGGAGGGATAGCGGTTGCCGGTGATCTATTGCCACTGTTTCCATTTCCCGCTTTTGGAACATGGTGCAGGAAAACGGCTTTGGAAAGCGGAAGGAAACTAGCTTCATTGAAACCAAGCTTACTCGCTTGCGGCCATGGGCAAATGCTGAAGGAACCCCTACGGGAAATGGAAAAAGCAATTAGCCGGTTTGAACGCCGGATTGAAAAAGGAGTGTAGAAAATGTCGCTGAGGCCAAAAACTGCTCTCGATATAGACGCGATTATCCGTACAGCGGCTGAATTGGCGGATCAAAAGGGCTTTGGGGAAGTAACCTTAGCCAATCTCGCGAAGGAATTAAAAATCAAGTCTCCATCCCTCTATAACCATATTGATGGCCTGTCGGGGCTAAAAAAAGAGCTAGCGATTTACGGATTTAACACTCTCTATGAGGCGCTTGCCCATTCCAGGGAAACATTTTCGGAAAAAGATGCTGTTCTAGCCTTAAGTCGTGGTTATGTGGATTTTGCAAGGAAACATCCCGGAGTGTATGAAGCGACCTTCAATGCGCCTGATTCCACCGACCCGGAAGTACAGCAAGCCGGGAGCAAAATTGTCGGACTCGTCCTTGAAAGCCTTAGGTCGTTTCCGTTAGATGAGGAGGAAGCCCTCCATGCGGTCCGTGGGTTGCGGAGCATGATCCATGGCTTCTGTTCCCTTGAACAAAAAGGGGGGTTCGGCCTGCATTTAAGCCTCGATGCAAGCCTTTCTTTTATGGTCGAAGCTTTTATGGCGGGGATTTCCAATGGAAGGAAGTAAATCAAACAGTAAATAGATCATACCGGTAAGTAGAGGATCGAGGAAAATATTGTAGCGCTTGTCCACCCGTGATAAAATTTAGATAATTTGAAAAGTTCGCTGCGCTTGAATGGCGTGGCTTTTGGAGGGGTGGGCAGCGTGGTGGTTTTCACAGAAAAATATTTTACCATGAACGAAAATCAGGCCATTGAATATGCGAAGGCAAATTTGGGGTTTTTCCCGGCGGATGCTGAATTATCATGCAAGGAAATTGGCGATGGCAATTTGAATTATGTATTTCGAGTCGTTGACCGCAAAAGCGGAAAATCGATCATCATAAAGCAAGCAGGCCCGGTCGCGAGGATATCAGATGATTTTAAGCTATCGCCGGACAGGAACCGGATTGAAAGCGAAATTCTTTCGCTTCAGGATAAGCTTGCCCCTGGATTTGTGCCGAAGATGTACCATTATGACCCAATCATGAACTGCTGTGTAATGGAGGATTTATCCGACCACGAAATTATGCGGGGCGCCCTCATGAAGCATAGGCAATTCCCGTTGTTTGCGGACCACATTTCGACGTTTATGGCACAAACCCTTTTGTTGACATCCGACGTGGCGCTGGGGCATAAGGAGAAAAAGGAACTTGTAAAATCATTCATCAATCCCGAGCTTTGCGAAATATCGGAGGACCTTGTCTATACCGAGCCGTTTTATGATTGCCCAAGAAACGATGTATTTCCGGGTTCCCGGGATTTCGTAAAGGAATTTATATGGGAAGATAAAAAACTTACCCTCGATACGGCAAAACTAAAATTCGAATTTATGGCGAATGCGCAATCGCTCATCCATGGGGATCTACATACGGGGTCGATTTTTATAAAAGAAGATTCCACAAAAGTGATTGACCCGGAATTCGCTTTTTATGGCCCTGCTGGATATGATGTCGGCAATGTCGTGGCCAACCTGATATTCGCCTATGTGAATGCGGTGTTTACGGGCCCTTCGAATCAGGTAGAATACCTGGAGCGTACGATTTCCGAAGTGATCGATCTGTTTAAAGAAAAGTTCTTGGCATTATGGGAAGAGAAGGCAGTCGAGCGCACCGCCCGCTACGAAGGATTCAAAGAGTATTATCTGGATTCAATCCTGCGTGATACGGCGGCGGTCGCGGGCTTGGAGCTGTGCAGGCGAATCATCGGCCTCGCTCACGTAAAAGACATCACATCGATCGAACATCCGGAAACACGGGTAAAGGCCGAAAAAATCTGTCTCACCGCCGGAAAGGAATTTATCCTGAATCGCGAATCATTTAAAGCGGGACAGGATTTTGCGAAAACCATCCGCGAAAGCGCGGCGTTATTTTCGAGGTAAGTAAGGTAAGAGTCAAAGGTAAATTAATTGAAATACGGGCATCCGCCAATTTAGGCGGGTGTTTTTTTATCGTTAAAGGAAAGACAACTTGGTACAAATCCAGGATGCGTGACATTCAATGGCCAAAGCCGGGTTTAAATGTCACGCAAAACCTGGCTGAGTGACATTGTTCGGCTATAAATCGAAAAGGAAGTCGCTCAAACCCGGATGAATGACATTGATTGGCCAAAATCGGAAAAGGAAGTCACTCAAACCTGTATGAGTGACATTGATTGGCCAAAATCCGAAAAGGAAGTCATTCAAAGCCGTATGAGTGACATCGTCCGCCCAAAATCGGAAAAGGAAGTCACTCAAAGCCGGATGAGTGACATTGATTGGGTAAAATCAGCAAAGGAAGTCACTCAAATTCGTATGAGTGACATTGATTGGCCAAAATCGGAATAGGAAGTCATTCAAACACCGATGAGTGACATTGTCCGGCTATAATCCGAAGAGGAAGTCACTCAAACCCCGATAAGTGAAAATCCTCGCCAAAACTCTTCTATGCCCTTCCAAATTTTTCTCCTACTGAAACCCCTAACCCCTTTGCAATATGCTGTCGAAACCCGCGCCAGGCAAGTATTTGAAATGTAATTGTAATTTATTGGAGGGTTAATGGACAACCTGTGGGGGTAACTAATCTTTGTATCAACCTTTAAAGGAGGAAGATCAATGGATAAGCGAGTAGTTGGTGTTTTTGACAACGGAGATGAAGCGGTAAGAGCGATTGATGATTTAAAAGCACAAGGCTATGACAGGGATGCGATTTCTGTAGTTGCAAGGGACAGAGACGACGTTGACGACATACATGATGAAACAGGTACGAAAACAGAGGAAGGTTTAGCTACAGGTGCTGCGACTGGCGGAGTACTCGGAGGCCTGGCCGGATTCCTCGCCGGTGTGGGCGCATTGGCGATTCCTGGCGTTGGTCCGATTCTCGCGGCGGGGCCAATTGCCGCCACATTGACCGGTGCTGCTGTGGGAGCAGGTGCTGGCGGTTTGACTGGCGCATTGATCGGAATGGGTATTCCGGAAGACGAAGCGGACCAATATGAAAGGGATGTGAAGTCAGGGAAAATCCTTGTCCTCGTTGATGAAGACGGGAAAAATCTCGGATACGACCGAACCGGCGCGATAACTGGAAACACGAATGACTGGTCCGGCAGCACGACGATGGATGACCCAACTATGAGAGCGGGCGATGAATTCAGAACCGGGACGGTAGACGCGAATTACGATACCCTCGGCGGGAATCTGAATACCCGTGACGATCGATCGGGAAATCCGACAAACTGGAATGATGACTCTGCGAGCGGGATGATGTCTGGAGGTGCCTCGGTGGGAAGGTCGAGCATGATGGATGACTACCCTGTAGGATCTGATGATATGTCCCGTGGTAACGCCTCACTTCGAAATAGTGATACCGGAACATCGGATCCATCGGCGATTAACCAAAATACCGCGGGAGCTGCTTTCGGAACCGATGAAGACACGGTTATGGGCGGCGCAGGCGGAAATTCACCGTTGGGCACTGGCGGTAATGCGACAATGGGTGCAGGAACAGGCTATAACGCAGGGCTTGGAACCGACCCGAATTTCTCCAATACGCCAAATGCAAATCCTGATTCAACCATGGGTGATTCGATGATCAGCAATGATCCATTCCGGGGAACCGACGATACGCTGAGGGAAACGAATAAGAATCGAGACAGCTTCGATGACAGGTTCCGGGGCGAAGGAAGGGACAACACAAAACGCTAAATGTGAGCTAAATAGCAAAAGGCAGGGAATGGCGACATTCCCTGCCTTTTTTAGTTTGCGGCGCAAACAGGCGCCGTATTCTGCGCAAAAAGCCTAAAAAGCTTTGCGCCGTATCAAGTAACTTGCAGCTTGTTGCAAGGTAAAAATTAAAGTTAGGATTGTTTAATGTGAACAATCAATTTGCCGCGGTCCAAATTCCACCTGGTTGTTTAAACCTAAACGACGTAAGCCCTGCCTCTCTTACATCCTTGCGGCTCCGAAGCCGCTCCAGTGTGAATAAGTCCTTCTATATAAAACAATAGCAGAATGCCAGTCTAAATTACTTTGCAATCCGCACGTTCAAGTTACTCGATCAAACAATTTTTTAATTATAGCATGTAAAACTTTAAACGTCAACTAAATTTTTGTTAAATAAAATTTTTACATAATGATTTAAAAAATTGGTAAAAAGCAGTATGATGGATTTGCAAGAATATTTAGATTTCCGAAGTATTGCATTGGTACTGGCCTCCGGTACCGCAGCTTGGGATATATCCATTCAGGCAGGTGGCAGACGGTGTCAAAAATTTTTTCTTATTTAAAATCATACCGAATCCATATGGCAATTGCGCTTTTCCTCATGTTCGTCGAATTGATCGTCGAACTGTGGCAGCCATTGCTGATGGCAAGAATCATTGATGAAGGCGTCCTGAAAAAAGATCTCGACCTTGTCCTGCAGGGTGGGGCAATCATGCTCGGAGTTTCAGCTCTTGCGTTTGCGGCGGGTATTCTTAATTCTTTTTACGCCGGCCACGCCAGCCAAAGCTTTGGCTATGATGTGCGGAAAGCGCTTTTTGAAAAAGTCCAATCCTTTTCCTTTGCCAATTTTGATCGCTTCTCGACGTCATCCCTTGTAACAAGGATGACGAATGATGTTACGATGATCCAAAATACGGTTTTCATGAGTCTGAGAATCATGCTCCGGGCACCGCTCCTGATTATCGGCGGACTTGTGATGGCAATGGTGGTCGACCTGAAACTCGGTTTAATCCTGGCAGGGGTCACACCATTTCTTATCTTTTTTCTCACATGGGCGATGACGAAAGCTCGGGGCTATTTCCTAATGATGCAAAAAAACCTGGACCGGGTCAACTCGGTTCTAAGGGAAAACCTGACCGCAATGAGGCTTATCAAAGCTTTTTTACGCGGAAGGCACGAGATCGGCCGATTTAAAGAGGCAAATGGGCACCTAAGGGAAAAGACCGTTTCCGCATTCAGGTTGATTGAATACACGACCCCGGTCCTGATGCTTGCAATGAATGCGGGGATTCTTGCCGTGCTATGGTTTGGCAGCATTGAAGTGAGTACTGGCCAAATCAAGGTAGGGGAAGTTGTCGCAATCATCAACTATGGAACAAGAATCACATCCGCCCTTTCGATAGTTTCAATGATCATCATGGTTTTTTCAAGAGCGAGGGCATCAGGCCAGAGGATTGCCGAAGTGTTCGATACTGAGGTTGACCTCGTGGATTCTCCGTTGCCGCACAAGGAAAAGGCTGTTCCTTATGGGAAAATTGAATTCAAATCCGTCTCCTTCCAGTATCCTGGCACGAATACGCCGGTTCTTGAACATGTATCGTTTATGGCCAAGGCTGGTTCAACCATTGCCATCCTTGGCGCAACAGGGTCGGGCAAGACTTCTTTATTCCAGTTGATCCCCCGGCTCTATGATGTCACGGATGGAGAAATTCTGATTGATGGAACCGACATCCGCAAAATGAAACTTGAAACACTGAGAAGGCAAATCGGGTATGTGCCGCAGGATGTCCTTCTTTTTACAGGAACAGTCGCGGAAAACATCTCGTGGGGGAAAGAAAACGCTACTGAACAAGAGATTACTGAAGCAGCGGTGAATGCCCAAATCCATGAGTCCATCGAAAACTTCCCGGAAGGCTACCAATCGAGGATCGGCCAAAAAGGGGTTAACCTGTCAGGCGGTCAGAAGCAGCGGATTTCAATTGCCAGGGCCCTTGTCAGGAAGCCGAAAATCCTTCTTCTTGACGATAGCACAAGCGCGCTTGATTTAAAGACCGAAGCCAGCCTCTTGAAGGCCTTGAAACAGTACAAATGCACAACTCTAATCATTACGCAAAAGATTTCGACCGCGATGAGCGCCGATTCCATCCTCCTGCTCGAGGACGGAAAGATTAAGGCTGCCGGAACCCATGCGATGCTAATGAGGACGGAGCCGCTTTACAGGAGAATTTACGAAACCCAGCTTGAAGAGGAGAACAGATTATATGCTGAAGGTATTAACTAGGCCTTTTTTGTATCCGAAGCCGGTCCTGAAGGCTAAAGGCGCGCCTGAGCCTAGGAAAAAGGCCAAGGCAAAAAACTGGGCGGGCACGATTAGACGATTATGGGATTATCTTTCTGTAAAAAAAGGCGGCATAACAGTCGTCCTGTTCCTCGTCATCCTTAGCACGGGACTTTCCCTTCTTGGACCAATACTGATTGGCAGGACGGTCGACGATTACATTGTTACAAAGGAAACTACGGGGCTTCCGCTTTTGCTTGCGGGAATCCTCGGGGTGTATATCTTGTTTTCACTTTCAAATTTCCTGCAGGGCTATCTGATGATCGGGATTGCCCAGGATACCGTATCCAGGCTGAGGACCGATTTGTTCAGCCACCTTCACCGGCTGCCTATCTCCTTCTTTGATAAAAGGCAATCTGGCGAACTGATGAGCCGTGTGACGAACGATATTGAAAATGTCAGCTCAACTCTGAACAGCTCTGTCATCCAAATCTTTTCAAGTGTGCTCATGCTTGTCGGCACCATTTCCGTCATGGTATGGCTCAGTCCGCTATTGACACTGATTTCTCTCACAATTGTTCCGCTCATGTTCCTGGGAATGAAATGGATTACGAATCGGACAGGGATATTATTTAAAGAACAACAGCGGAACCTTGGAGAAATTAATGGATACATTGAAGAGACGATTTCTGGGCAGCGGATTGTCAAAACCTTTTCGCAGGAGCAGAAAGCGATAGAAGCTTTCCTTGAAAAAAATCGCCGGTTAAGGCAGTCGGGCTTTTGGGCGCAAACTTTTTCCGGGTTCATTCCAAAGCTCATGAACGTCCTCAACAATGTCAGCTTTACGATTATCGCAGCAATCGGCGGAATTTTCGCTTTGAATGGGATGATTACAATTGGGGTTATCATCGTCTTCGCTGAGTATTCCCGCCAGTTTACAAGGCCCTTGAACGATTTGGCGAACCAGTTCAACACACTTCTGTCCGCGGTTGCGGGGGCGGAGAGAGTATTTGAAATTCTGGATGAAGATGCCGAATCGATGAATGAATCCGGCGCCATCGAGCTTGAAGATGTAAAGGGCGAGGTGGAATTCCGTAACGTTTCGTTCTCTTATGAAAAGGAAGGAAATACAATCAGGGATGTTTCATTCCTGGTCCACCCTGGAGAGATGGTTGCGCTTGTCGGCCCGACGGGTGCCGGAAAGTCAACAATCATCAATCTGCTATCACGGTTCTATGACCCTGATAGCGGAGCGATATTGATTGATGGACATGATACATCCGCTGTTAAAAGAAAAACCCTCCGCAGCCATATGGGCTTTGTACTCCAGGATTCCTTTCTGTTCGAGGGTCCGATTTTGGAGAACATCCGCTATGGTAGGCTCGATGCGACCGACGAGGAAGTAGTGGAAGCTGCGAAAATGGCCAATGCCCATTCCTTCATTGAGAAGATGCCGGAGGGTTATCATACCGTCCTGAAACAGGATGGAAGCGGTATTTCACAGGGACAAAAACAGCTCTTATCAATTGCGAGGGCAATCCTGGCTGATCCATCCATTTTGATATTGGATGAAGCGACAAGTTCAATCGATACGATAACCGAACTGAAAATCCAGGATGCGCTTGGAAGGCTGATGGAGGGTAGGACCAGCTTTGTAATTGCCCATCGTTTGAACACGATTCGCAATGCCGACAAAATCCTTGTCCTTCAAAATGGGGAGATTATTGAGGAAGGGAACCACGATTCCCTTCTGAGGAATAAAGGATTTTATTATGAATTGAATAATAATCGAAACTAGGCTGAGGGGCGAATCCCCTAGCCTTTTTATTTGGTTTTTAATCTATTAAAACGTTTATAAAATTCGTTTATTTCAGTGTTTACCCTTAAAAAACAACCTGTTTGTCCGAATAATTGTAAGAGTATTTCAAATAGTGTGATTAAGGTGTGTGTTTACAGGGAAAGTTTATTTTATAATTCTGAATGAATTGGAAATTTAAAATGTGAGGGATGCTTGTGAACGAATTTGTTGATGGGTTGAATGGCTGGCTTTGGAGTACGCCCATGATTGTATTTTGTATTGGGGTAGGGCTATACTTTTCATTCCGTACCCGCTTTCTTCAAGTAAGGCACATTAAGGATATGATCATGCTAATGTTCCAGGGGAAAAGCTCGGACGCGGGTGTTTCATCATTCCAGGCGCTTTCTCTTGCCCTTTCAGGACGAGTGGGAACGGGTAATATCGCGGGTACAGCCACAGCCATCGCTTTCGGAGGCCCGGGTGCTGTGTTCTGGATGTGGGCGATTGCCTTTATCGGCGCCGGGACAGCATTTGTCGAATCGACTCTCGCGCAGATTTACAAAGTGAAGCAGGACGGGGAGTACCGCGGGGGACCGGCCTATTACATTGAAAAGGGCATGGGAATGAAATGGTACGGAATCTTGTTTGCACTATCGGCTTTGGTCGCAATGAGCTTCCTCATGCCAGGCATCCAATCCAATTCGATCGCGATTGGAATTGAAAACGCATTCAAAGTGGACAGGGCCATCACAGGAGCGATCATTGTCATTATTCTTGGTGCGATTATTTTTGGGGGAGTAAAAAGGATTTCCATCGTTGCTTCGTACGTGGTTCCATTTATGGCCCTTGGCTATATTCTTGTTTCCCTCTATATTGTCGCAGTTAATTTTACAGAAGTACCGGCTGTTTTCTCGTTGATATTTAGAAGCGCTTTCGGTGCGGACGCAGCGTTCGGGGCGCTGCTTGGCTTGGCCATCCAGTGGGGCGTTAAGCGAGGAATTTATTCCAACGAAGCCGGCCAGGGAACTGGAGCGCATGCTGCGGGTGCGGCTGAAGTATCCCATCCGGCAAAGCAAGGGCTTGTACAGGCTTTTTCGGTTTACATTGATACATTATTTGTTTGTTCAGCCACAGCCTTCATGATTCTTTTTACGGGTATGTACAACACTGTAGATCCAAGTGATTCAACTGAAAAGACATTTATCATACATAATCTGCCGGGGGTGGAAGCGGGGCCAGGATATACACAGGCGGCTGTTGATACCGCATTGCCAGGGTTTGGCGCAGGGTTTGTTGCTATCGCACTTTTCTTTTTCGCATTTACTACCATTATGGCTTACTACTATATCGCTGAAACGAACATCGCCTACCTGACAAGGGGAATGAACAGCAAATGGCCGATGTTCGTACTTAAGATTGTATTGATGGCTTCAACTTTTTATGGCGCGGTTAAAACAGCAAAACTCGCCTGGGCCCTCGGGGATGTCGGCCTTGGCATCATGGTATGGCTTAACCTTATTGCGATAGTCATTCTGGCTAAACCTGCACTTATGGCTCTGAAGGATTACGAGGAACAGAAAAAGGCCGGCTTGGATCCTGTATTCAACTCCAAGGAGCTTGGCATTAGAAACGCCGAGTATTGGGAAGATGGTTATAAATCGGAAGAAACTGAAAAAGTATCATAGGTTTGTTTTATTGGAACGGGGTGCAAAGCATCCCGCTTTTTCATGCCCAGATGAACTCCATATGTCGTTTTTTAGGGGAAATGCTAAGTAATTGTCGGACGAAAAATAGGTGGGAAATGAAGGAATGGCTAGAGATTTGTCGTAAAATAAATATAACAAAATAGTCAGATAAGAAATTGGGTGTATACGATGATCGAGGAAAAACTTCTTCTTCAGGCCCTACTCATTTTGGCCCCCGTACTCCTCTTCAGCCTTTTGCCTGAAAACAGGCGGTTGGAGAATAATAGCTTGATTTTTGGGATTTTCCAGGGCGGTGCCGCCTTTTTATGTGTCGTTTTTTCCTATCAATTTGAAGGGTTCCATTGGGATCTGCGGTTTGTCCCATTTGTATTGGCGCTCCTGTATGGGGGGCCTGGAGCGGGGCTCATTGTTTTCTCGGTCATACTCATAACCAGGACATTTATTGGTGGAGAGGCCGTTATTTACAGTTACTTCACAAGCATTGCGACTGTTGTTTTCGCGATTTTCTGGTATAAAAAGTTCTGGGCATACACACCTTCAAAACGAATAAAATTAGCTATTCTTGGGAGCGTGTGGTCTATTTCCT
Organism: Neobacillus oceani; assembly: GCF_046237595.1. Taxonomy (NCBI): domain Bacteria; kingdom Bacillati; phylum Bacillota; class Bacilli; order Caryophanales; family Bacillaceae; genus Neobacillus; species Neobacillus oceani. Next base: position 522,038 of record NZ_CP143543.1, read on the forward strand.
TTAGTTTTGGTATGTTTGCGACTTTCCGCACCCTTGCCGGGAAGCCTTTGAATAAGGATTTGATATTATCACCGGATATTATCTTGTTTGGAGTTATCAGTATTGTGGGAATCGGGTTCGCCGCAAGATTGATTGAGGAAATTATTGAGAGGGAAAAAATGAGGGACGATATACTAAGAAGCGAGAAATTGAACACAATGGGAGAACTCGCCGCCTCTTTTGCCCATGAGGTAAGAAACCCCCTAACAGTAGTAAAAGGGTTTATGCAGCTTATGCACCAAAATGAAACCGGCAAAAACCATGAATATCTTACCCTTGCCTTAAGTGAAGTGGGGCGCGCGGAAATGATCCTTAGCGACTATCTAAATTTTGCAAAGCCCCAGTTCCATAAAATCGAAGAATGCAGCTACAATGAAGCGCTCTCTGAAATCATTGCACTTCTTAACCCGCTTGCCGCCAAAGGAGGAGTCGCACTGGAGGGGAGCCTGTCAAAGGAACACCTCCAAATTGAAACGGACCGGAACCAGCTGAAGCAGGCGATCGTCAACCTGGTGAAAAATGCGATTGAAGCCACGCAGGAAGGAGGTCTGGTCTCCGTCAGGCTTTATAGTAAAGAGGGCCAGGCGGTCATTGAAATTACCGATAACGGAAGGGGAATGACAAAAGAACAGCTTTCAAGGATTGGTACGCTTTTTTACACGACAAAGGAAAGAGGGACCGGCCTAGGTACTTGTGTATCTCTTAGAATCATCAATGAAATGGGCGGCCGTGCCTTTTACTCGAGCGAATTGGAAAAAGGAACAAAAGTGACGCTGCTCATGCCGATAACCAAAAAGGGCTGCTCTCACCAAACCCAGACGGTCTTGAAAGTAGCAAAATAAAATTAATTTACGGGTTTTTGCCACATAGGCGAAAACCTTTTATTATTCAAAAAAATAGGGAATTAAAAGAAATGAAGTGATATAAATAATAGGAAAAAGCATGAAACCTTGGAATAATTTATATGAAATTATTTTTTGAAAATTATTGAATAATTAGGGAAGTATTATAGAATAGCTTTATGAATTTTTAGGGAATAATTTCAGAAAATTGTTAATGTTCACCAAGGGGGACATCATGAACCTATTTAGGAAAAAATCAATTGAACAGCTTCTTTTGGAAGCCGGAAAAAAGGATATCAAGCTTAAGAAGGACCTGGGCGCTTTTGATTTATCTATGCTCGGTATTGGAGCAATCATCGGAACGGGCATTTTTGTACTGACAGGGGTCGCAGCAGCGACCCATGCCGGTCCGGCACTGATTCTTTCGTTCATCTTATCAGGGCTTGCCTGTGTATTTGCCGCCCTCTGTTATGCGGAATTTGCATCGACCGTTCCTGTATCCGGAAGTGCATACACATACAGTTACGCGGCCTTCGGTGAACTCATCGCCTGGATTCTCGGCTGGGTGTTGGTATTGGAATACGGGCTTGCCTCATCTGCGGTGGCAAGCGGCTGGTCCGGCTATTTCCAAGGATTGCTGGCAGGATTCGGCATTCACATCCCTACCGCCCTTTCAAGCGCATACGACCCGGTGAAAGGGACGTATATTGATTTGCCGGCTATTTGTATTCTTTTCCTCATTACATTGCTTTTGACACAGGGCGTTAAGAAATCGTCACGTTTCAATACGATAATGGTAATCATAAAAGTTGCTGTTATTTTGCTGTTTATTGGCGTAGGCGTCTGGTATGTCGAGCCTGCGAATTGGACACCGTTCATGCCATTCGGTTTTTCGGGAGTAACAACGGGCGCGGCGACTGTGTTTTTTGCCTACATTGGCTTTGATGCTGTTTCGACAGCGGCGGAGGAAGTAAGAAATCCGCAGCGGAACATGCCAATCGGAATTATTGTGTCCTTGCTTGTATGTACAATCTTATATGTTGTTGTATCGCTAGTTCTTACCGGGATTGTTCCTTATGATCAGTTGAACGTAAAAAATCCTGTCGCATTTGCCCTGAACTATATCCATCAGGATTGGGTGGCCGGATTCATTTCCGTTGGCGCCATTACAGGCATCACGACCGTTCTTTTGGTCATGCTGTACGGCCAGACCCGTCTATTCTATGCCATGTCAAGGGACGGGCTCCTTCCAAAGGCCTTTTCAAAAGTTGACCAAAAGAAACAGACACCAGTCGTAAACTCATGGATTACGTTCCTGATGGTTGCCGTATTCGCGGGTGTTGTCCCGCTGAACAGGCTTGCTGAACTCGTTAACATCGGCACATTGTTTGCCTTTATGACTGTGTCAATCGGCATTTTGTATCTCCGCAAACATTACACACCTACCGGTAAAGGCTTCCGGGTACCTTTCGTACCGGCCATTCCGATTCTGGCGTTCTTATCCTGCGGCTACCTTGCCACCCAACTCCCTTCGGCTACCAGGAAAGGATTCCTAACCTGGCTCGCAATCGGGCTCGTTGTTTATTTTGTTTACGGAAGAAAGCACTCGGTTTTAAATAATTCCAATTAAGAAGCAGATATTGCTGAAACAGTATTCCCAGTTAGCAAAAGGAGGCCTGAAAAAGGGCCTCCTTTTTTGCAATCACGTGAAACTGAAAGGCATCTAATTGTGTAGGAGGTGGAAATAATGCGAAAAATGACGAATTTTGGAGTTTTTTTAAAAAATATGTAATTAACTATCGTGGAAAGATGGTAATATAAAGGAGGAATAAACTTAAACATTAAGGGAGAAAGCTGATGACCGGAAAATTGCAAGACGTTCGAATGGTTTCAGAAGAAGTAAAAGCTCTTAAACTTTTTTTCTTAATATTCTATATTACATTTATCGGTATAGATTTATTATTTTATTTACTTTACAAAGGGCCTGCCACCGTCAGGATGGAAGCTTTTAAACCGTGGGATTTTGCGTGGTATTATGCTCTTGTTATTTTATTGCTGCCAATATCTTTATATTTAACGAAAACAAGATCTCCTTACTTTATAAAATATTTTGCATTTATTAGTTTTTCTTTGTTCGATTTTGCTTTCTTAGTTTATATGTACACTCATTTAGGTAAGGGTGTTTTCGGAGGAAACTTTGCTGAAGTTGTTTTCCTTTTACTCTCTCCAATTTTTGTGAATAAACGTTTTTATTGGACAGTTAGTCTGGGAACAGTGTGTAAGTATGCGGTATTCGGTTTGCTTTTCAAAAATGTCGGGTCATTTATGCCTATAGTCTTATGTATTGTAATTAGTTTAATGTCCTATATATTATTAAATCGCTTTACATCGTTTGTTAATGCGCTGACAAAAGTTTATGAGGACCTCAACAATACTGAAAAGTTGGCCAGCATTGGGCAGATGGCAACCGGCATTGCCCATGAAATTAAAAATCCATTAACTTCATTAAAAGGGTTTGTAAAGCTTCAGCAAGAGTCTCTCGAAGGAAAAACAGACTATTCTCCAATCATGAATCAGGAAATAGATCGGATTAATTCTATAGTTAGCGACTTAATGATACTTGGTAAACCAAAGAATACATTAATGAATAAAATTAATCTTAAGGATACTGTAGAATATGGCTTGGCAATTGCTGAACAATTTGCAATGGGTAAACGTATTGAATTTATAAAGGACTATGACACAAAGCCATATTACATAAACGGTGATGAAGGTCAATTAAAGCAAGTTGTCATAAATCTGGTAAAGAACTCAGTTGAAGCGGTAGATGATTGTGGCTATATTAGAATTGCAATTAATAGAACTGATAATAATAGGATTATAACTGTGGTTGAAGATAATGGACACGGCATACCTCCAAGCAATATTAGGAAGCTTTTCGATCCTTTTTTTACCACGAAATTTGAGGGGACCGGTTTAGGATTAATGGTAACAAACCAAATTATTAAGGACCATGGAGGAGAAATATTAATAGATAGTAAAGTAGAGGAAGGGACAAAAATCAGCATTTTATTACCTGAAGTTTTATAGTTATTTAATAGAAGAGTGTGAAAACTTCAGTTTATATACACAAATTATGAATTAAGTGCTATACAACATATGAAAAAAATGTTTTATAATAGAGAAGGATGTAGTTTTTTCCACAAATACACCGTGTAATGAGGTCACATATGCAGACATACTTAAGAGATCAAAATATATTGCTGGAAGAACGAAGGACCGTTAAATGGTTTTTAGTTTTCTTTTATCTGATTTCCATATTATTTGACATATTTTATGATTTTGTAATCCCAATCTTTATTAAACATACAAATGTGAATACTTCAAATTTGTACGAATACTGGATATATTTAGTTTTATTCGGTCTAATTCCAATTGCTGTTCATTTGGATAAAACCAACAAAACTCACCATATCAAATATTTATACTTTATCGTATATATGTTATTAATGCTAATTAATGAGTTGATTATATATATAGGAAATCCTGATAGATATGCAAACGGCAATGTCGTGGAAATCCTTTGGTTATTAATGTCTCCGATATTCGTGAATAGCCTTTTTTTCAGGGTAGTATCAATAGGAGTATTATTAAAGTATATATTTTTAGGGATAATTATTAAATCTGCGAATGTCTTATTTCCTATTTTATTGGTAATTATTATTTCAGTATTCGCTTATATTCTATTAAATCGATTTCAGGCTTATGTAAATGCGGTTAAGTCTTCCTATGACAAGCAATTAATGGGTATTGTAAAAGGAATAATAGCTACATTGGAATTAAAAGATCCCTATACAAAAGGCCACAGTGAAAGAGTTGCGGCATATGCCCTATTGTTAGCCGAAAAAATCGGAAAGTTTTCAAAGGAAGAATTAAAAGCGTTTAATTATGCATGCCTGCTTCATGATATTGGGAAAATTCATATTCCTGACCAAATTTTAATGAAACCTACGAGTTTAACTAAAGAAGAATATGAGATAATTAAATCCCACCCTGCTGTAGGTGCACAGGCAATTTCTACAGTAGAAGGGTTTAAAGATAATCTTGATGTCATCCTATACCATCACGAACGGTGGGATGGCAAGGGATACCCTTACCAATTAAAAGGCAATGAAATTCCTTATCTTGCTCGTGTTGCAGCTATAGCTGATGCATTTGATGCCATGACCTCCTCAAGGTCATATAGAGGTGCAATGCCGGTTGAAGAAGCTTATGAGCGAATCATTCAGGGGGCGGGTACCCAATTTGATCCGGATTTGGTAAAGGAATTTAAGGAAGTCTATCCTTCCTGGATTAAAATTCATCAAAATAACACATCTACAAATGAATCATTATTATGGAAAAATATTGACTTTGGATTATTAGCAAGAGGAGGTGAAACTCTATGAAAATCAAAAAGTTGAATAAAATTAGAACTACTTCTTGCTGGTGGTGTCCATTTTTCCCGTTCTAACAGTAAATTAAAAGGATACTAAAGGATGCGAATGTACAAAAATACATGGCATCCTTTTCTATTTTTCTTAATAAGGGTGATACTTATAAATAATAAATTTTCAAATATGTCAATTTTACTACTGGTTCCGGTACGAGTTAGAAAAGATCAAAAACATTATATAGTTGAAAATATTGAAACAGGTGACTTTTATGAAATGCCAGAAATCTGTGTTACAGCTTTGGAATGTTTTTCTAATGGACTCACTATTAAACAAACTGAAGAGGAACTTGCAAAAGTATATCAAAATGAAGCTGCAAGTATCTATGAATTTGTTGAACAACTATTAGACTATAACTTGATAAAATCGATAGATGGACATGAACTGGTATTTAACCAGGAGAGGAAAAAAGAAGCTGGTTTTAAATGGATTCCCGAGAGATTGGGAAAATTTTTTTTTCATAAAAGCATGAAATGGTTTTATTGGATAATATTTATTGGATGTTTGTTCTTGATGGGCCTGTATCCTTATCTTCTGCCAAATTTCAAAGATATCTTTGTCTTTAACACAATAACACTGAGTATGCTGTTTTGGATTGGTATAACGTTTACTACGATTCTATTTCATGAATTTGGCCATATATTGGCGCTTAGAGCCAATAACCTTCCCGCAAAACTAGGAATTGGGCATAGGCTTTTTATTGTTGTTTTTGAAACAGACATGTCCGCAGCTTGGGCGTTAAATCCACATTCTCGTAATTTTCTTTTCCTTTCGGGCCTCTGTTTTGATACTGTTGTCCTTTTTAGCGGGTTGTCTCTTCAATTAGTTGTTTCTGAAGGAACATTTTTTTCTGCAGTATTAAGATTGCTGGTATTGGATTGTATTCTGAGGATGGTTTATCAGTGTGGAGTCTATATGAAGACCGACTTATATTATGTAATTGAGAATAAGACAGGCGTATATAATTTAATGGAAAGTACAAATACATTAATTAAAGAGAAACTTGGATTTAAAAGGAAAGAACGCAGCAATTCGGAATCTCCTGAGGGGAGGAGTTTTATCCGGATTTACGCAGTATTTTATATTTTTGGTATAACTGCTACATTAGCTATGTTTGTATTATTTTATATTCCACAATTGCTGTATGCCTTGAAAATAGTCATTCCAGGCTTTAATTCTCCAATAAGCAGCCCTGCATTCTGGGATGCCTTTATTTTTACGATGCAACTGTCAATAGGCCTTTCCCTCCTCCTCTACTCCTGGAACAAAAAGTACCGGCTCAAAAAAGAATAAGCGATATAGCCATTTCGGATACCCACCGAAATGGCTTTTTTGTTCTAAAAAAGAGGGCTTGCCCCATTTATCACCCTTTTGTGTCTAAACTTTGTCGGATTCTCGTGAACTCAGGGGATTTTCCCCCGAGGATGGGGGAATACCCTGATTCTGGCGGGAGGCCGGTTTTTCTTACAATGGGAGTAACAAAAGAAAGTGCGATTTTTTAAGGAGGAACTCCCATGCAGGCAAATCTTGAAACTGTAAAAAAACCTGGCCGGTCTGTAAACGATGCATTTGCATCCCGCTTTGCCAAGTCGATGTTTTTGGCGGTGAGCGGCCTTGTCATCCTATCTTTCATTGGTACGAGAATGTTTACCCACGTTGATTTGAACCTTTACGGGTATATGGTGGGGACGATCGTTTTCCTGGGCGGATTTTTCTACAGGTTCATCGCCTGGGGAGAAAGGCCTCCAACAAAGATTTTTATTAAAAAGGGCATCAAGCTTCTTTTCAGAAAAACGACTCCCAAAACGGCGACGGAGCAGCTGGTTACATACCGGTTCATCTGGAACAGGGGCCTGTACCGCTGGACGCAGCATATCATGATGGGCTGGGGCTGCGTGATAGCCCTTCTTGTAACTTTTCCACTTGTTTTTGGCTGGATGTATTTTACGATGGCGGACAATGGTATGTACACAATCGTCCTGATGGGGATGAACATCATGACGGTCCCGGCTGATGGCTTTATCGCATTCTTATCGTATAACGCCCTGAACATTTCGGCGTTTATGGTCATTACCGGAGTTTCGATGGCGCTGTACCGCCGCCTTAAGAACATGCAGGCACGCGCGGAGCAGACTTTCCTGTACGACTTCCTGCCGCTCTACCTGTTGCTGTTTGTGTCAATTACAGGGCTTGCCCTTACATTTATCAACATCGCGCTGCATGGCTTCGGCCACCAGGTGATGTCACTGATCCACCAGTACTCGGTTATCGTCACACTTATTTACATGCCGTTCGGAAAACTTGCCCACATCCCGTTCCGTCCTTTAAGCGTATTCGCAAGGAACTACCGTGAACAATATGCGGAGCAGGCAACAAAGGAATGCAAGGTTTGCGGAACAGGCTTCGTCTCTGTCGAGCAATCAAATGACGTCATTGATGTACTCGGAATGAACAATATTGAATTTACGTCCAAAGAAGGCTTCCAGCTTGCTGAGCTCTGCCTTCCATGCCGCCGGAAATACCGAATCGCCCAGTTTTCGGGAGTTGCGACCCACCATGTGAAAGTCAAGGAGGCCAACCAGAATGCAAAAGGCTGAGTTCAGGAACGAACGAGATAAATTTTTCAAGGAAGTTGAAAACCTCACACATCCGAACGAAACGCTCGTCAAAACGCATTGCAGCTATTGCGCGATGCAGTGCGGGATGAACTTGAGGGTAAATACAGTTACGAATAAAATCATCGGCGTTGAGCCTCGCTATGACTGGCCGGTGACGCTTGGGAAAATGTGCCCGAAAGGCGTGACCGCCTACCAGCAGGTCAACCACCCGGACCGGATACTAAAGCCGTTAATCCGTGATGATAAATCCTTAAAAGGAACAAAAGAGGGATTCCGCGAAGCATCCTGGGATGAAGCGTATGACCTAATCGTTAAGAACTTCAAAAGACTTCAGGCTGAATATGGAAAAGATAGCTTGTCTGTTTATGGCGGGGTTTCGATGACAAATGAAAAGTGTTATCTGACCGGGAAGTTCGCTCGTGTCGGGTTGCAAACACGATACATTGATTACAACGGCCGCTTCTGTATGTCGAGCGCAGCTGGAGGCTTGAACCGTTCTTTAGGGATTGACCGTGGTTCGACTGTTCCATGGACGGATGTACATGAAACAGACTGCCTGTTCATCGCTGGCAGCAACACGGCTGAGTGCCATCCTACTTCGATGTTCCGCGTCTGGAACGTCCAGGAACGCGGCGGCTATCTAATTATAGCTGATCCGCGTGAAACACCAATCGCGAGGCGCGCAGATGTCCACCTTGATCTGATGCCGGGGACAGATTTGGCACTTGCAAATGGTATTGTAAATCTACTCATCCAAAACGGCTATGCCGATGAAGAATTCGTAAACAACCATACGAATGGGTTTGCTGAACTGAAGGAACTCGTAAAGGAATTCACGCCTGAATACACAAGTGAACTTACCGGCGTCGCCCCGGAAAAAATCATCCGCGCCGCCGAATTGTTCGGCAAGGCCCCGAATGCAATCGTAATGTTTGCCCGCGGGATCGAGCAGCAGCAAAAAGGTGTCGACAACGTTTCAGCCTATGTGAATATGTCGCTTGTCACAGGTAAAATCGGACGCCCCAAGTCAGGCGTCGCAACGATCACAGGCCAGGGGAACGGCCAAGGCGGCCGTGAGCACGGGCAAAAAGCCGACGCGCTTCCAGGCTACCGTAAAATTGCCTATCCCGAGCATGTCAGGGAAATCGCGGAAGTTTGGGGAATTCAGCCGGAGGAAATGCCGGAAGCGGGTGTTTCCGCTTATGAAATGTTCGGACTTATGGAGAATAAGACAATCAGGGCGCTTTACCTGCTTTGTTCCAATCCAGCCGTATCCGCCCCTAACCTGAATTATGTAAGGGAACAAATGAAGAATCTCGATTTCATGGTCTGTGTCGACTTTTACATGTCCGAGTCCGCTGAGTTCGCCGACGTCATTCTCCCGACAACCACCTGGGCGGAGGACGAAGGGACGACAACGAATGTTGAAGGCCGGATTATTAAAATCAACCGCGCCCAAGATCCGCTTGGAGAATCCAAGCCTGACTGGAAAATCCAAGTTGAAATAGCAGAACGGATGGGACGCGGACAATATTTCTCCCACCTGAAAACACCGCTTGATATTTTCAATGAACTGCGCCGCGCTTCAAAAGGCGGGATTGCGGATTACTCGGGAGTAACATGGGAAAAGATTGAGAAACAGGATGGCGTCTTCTGGCCATGCAAGAGCGAGGAAGACCAGGGAACACCACACTTATTCCTTGATAAAAAGTTCTACCATCCGGACGGGAAAGCAAAGCTGTTCGCCCTTCCATACACGCCTCCAGCAGAGGAGCCGGATGGTGAATTCCCGCTCCGACTGACGACTGGCCGTGTGGTCTACCATTATCTATCAGGTAACCAGACTAGAAGAATCCAATTTTTGCATGATATGTGCCCGGATCCGTTTGTCGAGGTACACCCGGAAACAGCCGCGAAATATGGCATTGAACACGAAGAAAGAGTGCTCCTCTTCACCCGGCGCGGTGAAGCGGTCTATCAGGTAAAGATAACAGAAGCAATCCGGAAAGATACCGTCTTCGTTCCTTATTCATGGGGACATGAAAAATCTATCAACCTATTAACAATCCCGGCGCTCGACCCGATTAGCAGGATGCCGGAATTCAAGGCATGCGCTGCGCAGATCAAGAAGGTGCAAGCCGCAAATCACGAATTGAAGAAGGTGCAATAATGGATAAGAGGCTTTATATAGAACTTGAAAACTGTATAGGATGCCGCTCATGCCTTGCTGCCTGCACTCAGTGCGGCGGGCATGAAGAGCGGAACAGGAACTACGTTTACGACGTGAATCCGCTTGTTGACCGGCAGACGATGCCTCTTATGTGCCTTCACTGCGTGAACCCGGCATGTGCAAGAAGCTGTCCGGCCCAGGCCATCCAGATCCATGAAACAGGCGCGGTCCTTTCCGCACTCGTTGAGAAGTGCATCGGCTGCCAAAACTGTACGATTGCCTGCCCATACGGCATCCCGAAATTTGATACAGAGCAGAACCTGATGTACAAATGTGACTTATGTATCGACCGTTCAAAGGACGGCATCCCGCCAATGTGCGCGAGCGTCTGCCCGACGAACACATTGCAGTGGCTGACCGATGAGGAAATCGATGCGAAGAGAAAGCAATTCAATCTTGATAATGGCGGCAAATGGGTAACAAGCCTGCCGTACCTTGAAGGCGAAACAAACGTCAAAGTGAACCTGCCTGGTATTCTGCAGGGTGTCACGAAACTGTTTTAGGAGGGATTGGCATGACCGAGAAAAATAATAAAATCCCGTTCGAAGAAGATAATTATACACATAATATAAACCGCAACAACGAGCGGAAGCTGGACCGGCGCGGCTTCATGAAAACCCTTGTCGGCGCTGCTGGCGTATTCGCCGTCTCCTCCCTGCCATGGGGGGCGATGGCTGCTAAGGAGCTAATGGGCCTTGGCGAAAAGGAATATCCGCGCAAAAAAATCGCCAGCCTTGATTCGGTGGCTGTCGGGGACGCAGTCGAATTTGCTTTCCCTGGTGAGCATGACAGTGCGATCATGATCAGACTATCCGAAACTAAGTTCGTTGCGTATCAGAATGCGTGTACACACCTCCGCTGCCCGGTTTTCTGGGATAAAAAGGAGAACGATCTCCTTTGCCCGTGCCACCACGGAAAATTTGACGTAGAAACAGGAGCGCCGACCGCGGGGCCGCCAAGAAGGCCGCTTCCAGAGATTTTTGTAAAGGTCGATAAGGGCGCAGTTTACGCAACAGGGGTGAAACGCTATGAAGCCTAGTAAGGTAAACTTTTTTATCCTTTGCGCCGTCCTGATGATGAACATCGTATTCACTCATTTCATGGTCCAGCAGTACTTTTTCGAAAACTATGCCAACTCACTCATTTTCGGTGCGATGAATATTGCGCTCTTCCCGTTCGCCTTGTACATCTATAAACGTGACAGGAAACAGGAGCGTGAACGGCAATGATGAATAGCGAGACGTACATCGACTTTTGTTTTGCCAGGAAGGAAGAAGGGAACTTTTCGCCTGAAGTGGATTCCATGCTGAGGGAGCTTTTTTCAGGGAAACGCCTGAACTGGTACCTTGAAGAAAAGCAGAAAGACGGCGCGGATATTGTCGTTGCCGAAATCAAAGGGATGAGCCCTTTCCAGACGGAGGATGAGGCAATCGCCTTTATCGAGAAGAATGCCGGAGAATCGTTCTGGCACTATCTTCAAGGCTATAAAATCTTTATTTATCCAAACAAAAGAGGGTGCGGCAGCTGTGGAACCCATTAAGCTGAAAGAACTGAAACGCTTTGAAGGAGCCGATGTTGAACTGGCCATCACGGACAAGGAAGGCGGCGAGCAGGCTCCTTCCATAAGGAAGACTATCAAGTATGTCCTGATGTGCCCGGATGGAACGCATGTGAGGTTTTATTTTGACAAAAACAAATTCCTTGCCGTTCCCGTGTCCAGTGAGTTTGGAGGTACGGAAGAGGAACTAATGGCATACGATGCGGTAAGCGGCCTGTCCTACTCGGTAAAAATGAAGCGATAAAGGCAGCCCCTGGAAAAGAAGGAGGAAATGGTATGGAGGCTTTAACGGGAAATAAAGACATCAGCTCATATATTATTCATTCCCAGGAAGACGAATTAAAAAGAATCGCGCTCGACCTTCACGAAGGGGTCGGCCAAAATCTGTACAGCGTCTTCAACGGCCTTCAATTTATCCAGGCTTCGATCCAGGATCCGGGAATGAAGGCGTATGTAAACGAGATGTCGCAGCTAATGGAGAGGACAATCCAGGAAATCCGCCTCCTGTCCGTCGAATTGCATCCTCCGACTTTAAGCACTTTAGGCTTTGTACCGGCGATGAAAAGCTACATTAAACTTTATACTTCGACTTTTGGAATTCTTGTCGAAGTTGAGGTGGAGGGCGAGGAGCAGGCCATTTCCGAAAAAGGCAGGATCGCCGTGTTCCGGGTTTGCCAGGAAGCGCTCGCGAATATTGCGAAGTACGCGGACACCTGCCATGTCAGCCTTCGGATTCAATGGTCTGCGGATTCATTGACCGTGTCCATCAAGGACTTTGGCAAGGGCTTCGATTTAGATGAAAGCGCCATTGCATTCCAGTCTTCCGGCCTTGCCGCAATGAAGGAAAGGATGCTTCTGGCTGGCGGTAATTGCCATATTTCCTCTACAATAGGGGAAGGGACATTGATTGAACTAACCCTGCCGCTATAATCAAGCCGGCTGGGTTTTTTTGCAGAAAAGCTGTCTGTTATATAAAGGGGGGGTTGCTTTGATTAAAATCCTGCTTGTAGATGATCATGCGGTAGTCAGGATGGGCCTTTCAATGCTATTGAATGCGCACCCGGACATGAGGGTGGTTGGCGAGGCGTCGGAGGGGAACGAAGGGATTCAAAAAGCACTCGAGCATAAGCCGAACGTTGTCATCATGGACTTGAGCATGCCCCACGGCAAGGATGGTCTTTCGGCTACCTCGGAACTTAAGAAGCTGATGCCTGAAGTCAATATCCTGATTCTAACGATGCACGATGACGAGGAATATTTGTTCAGGGCAATCCAGGCCGGCGCGTCTGGCTGTATCTTGAAAAGCGCCCCACACGATGAGCTTTTGGCCGCCATTGAGACCGTGGCAAAAGGCGATGCGTATCTACACCCGTCTGCGACCAAACGGCTGATGGAAGAATACATGGGCGCGGTAAGGCAAGGAAGCACCGATACCTTCAACCTATTGTCCGACAGGGAAAAGGAAGTTCTGACCCTGATTGCCAAGGGCTTTTCGAATAAGGAGATTGCCGAGCAGCTTGTGATTTCCGTCAAAACGGTTGAAACGCATAAAGGGAATGTCATGGAAAAACTGCAATTGAAAACGAGGCCAGAGCTCGTCCAATACGCCATTAAAAAAGGGCTATTGGGATACGGCCTGTAAGGAGAGTCAGCCGGCATGGAAGAATTAAGGGGATTTCAGCCTGTCAGTGAAACATGCGAACAGCTTCGGGAAGCGATTGGCTGTGATTTTGTCGGGCTCGCCCTCCAGAACAGGGTAGGCCTTAATATCCGCTGGCATTTCGCATCCGGCAATCTGAATGATAAATATGAGAGGATTACGGTCCGATACGGAAAAGGGGTTGCCGGCAAGGTAATTTCAACCGGGAGCCCGCTTCTTGTGGAAAACTTTCCGGAGAACATTCTCGGCAAAACGACCGACCACCCAATCATGCTTGCCGAAAAGTTGGTGTCCGCCTATGCGGTGCCGCTGTTTTTCAGGGGAATGCCAAAAGGTGTACTGCTGGCCGGAAACAGGACAGCAAGCTCATTCAGCGCGCAATCATGCCTGATGGTCAAGGAAACGGCCACGGCACTCGAGAAAATTCTTGAAGGGCAAATCTACTTTAAATAACGGAGGCTCTTTATGAGAAAAGAAGGCGGTTTGGCAGACAGACAGGATTTTGGGGACGGGGTTTTGCTTGCCGATTATGGCGGCAAGGTCCGGTACATAAATGAACAGGGGCGGTTAAAATTCGGTTATAGTAAAGAAGCTCACCAGTATAAGGAGCTTTATTTTGGTGATTTCCTACCGGATATTGATTTGAAAAACACTGCCGAAGGAATCGTGACAGGTGCATATGGACGAAATGCAGAGGGGGAAACATTTCCGCTCTTTTTCAGTATGAACAGCTTTTTGCTGGAAGGGGAAAAGTATACCCTCGTCGTTATCCAGGACATTAAGAACAGGGAAAGGCTCGACAAGGAACTGTCCCAAACGCTTAACGAATTGGTCGACCTGAAGTTCGCGCTTGACCAATCAGCAATCGTCGCGATAACAGACAGGCGCGGGACGATTAAATATGTAAATGAAAAGTTTTGCGAGATTTCGAAATACAGGGCAGAGGAACTAATTGGACAGGATCACCGGATTATTAACTCTGGGTACCATTCGAAGGAATTCTTTTCGAGGTTGTGGAAGACGATTTCCTCAGGGGAAGTATGGTATGGGGAAATCAAAAACAAGGCAAAGGATGGAAGCTTTTACTGGGTTGATACAACAATTATCCCGTTTTTGGATGAAGAAGGAAAGCCGTATCAATACCTTGCCATCCGGTTTGAGATAACCCAACGGAAACGGATGGAGGGTGAGCTGCAAAAAATGATGACCCGGATCATCGATGTCCAGGAGGATGAACGAAAGCGGCTCTCGCGTGAGTTGCATGACGGCCTCGGACAGAATCTTTACAGCCATCTGATTACGATTAACCGGCTGCTGTCGGAAATCGATCATCCGCTCCTCGTCCAAATGCAGGAGGAGGCAATGGAAATGATCGAGGAAATCAGGGATCTTTCGTGGGAGCTTCGTCCATCCGTCCTAGATGACCTTGGCCTTGTGCCGGCCATCCGTTCCTTTTTAAACCGTTACTCCAACCATTATAAAATTGCTGTCCATTTCGAGTGCGTCCTTGGCCGGCGGCTTCCGGCAAGCACGGAAACGACGATTTACCGCGTCATCCAGGAGGCGCTAACTAACACACGGAAATATGCGGATGTGGACGAAGCTTTTGTGGTAATCAGGGAATACGATGATGCAGTCCGCGTGATGATGGAGGACCATGGCAAAGGATTTACCGTTGGGGAAGGCCCACGCGGTGTCGGCCTGTTCAGCATGGACGAACGTGCCAAGGCTTCGGGCGGTGAACTTCAGGTGGTTTCGGAGCCAGGAAAAGGGACAAAGGTCATCCTTGAAGTTCCGGTTGCTCCATAAGCTTGTATAAGGAGTGGAAAATGTGAAAACGGAAAAACAGAAGATGCTTGACGGTGAAATGTACAACCCAGCAAATCCTGAGCTTGCAGAATCACGATTAAATGCGCGAAGGCTGACGAATGCGTACAACCGTACAGCCGAAAACGAGCTTGAGAAGCGGACAGAAATTTTACAGGAACTTTTCGGTTCCCTTGGCAAAAATGCCTTTATTGAACCGAGCTTCCGCTGCGACTATGGCTCGAATATTCATACCGGTGACAACTTTTACGCCAATTTTGACTGTGTAATTCTGGATGTGTGCGAGGTGCGGTTCGGCGACAATTGCATGCTCGCCCCCGGTGTCCACATCTACACGGCGACCCACCCATTGGGTGCCGCGGAAAGGAATTCGGGACGTGAATTCGGTAGGGCGGTCACGATTGGAAACAATGTATGGATTGGCGGCAGGGCAGTCATCAATCCAGGAGTGACAATTGGGGATAATGCCGTTATCGCATCTGGCGCGGTAGTCGTGAAGGATGTACCTGCAAATGCAATTGTCGGCGGAAATCCTGCAAAAATTATTAAATTCATTGAGGAATGAAATAGGAACGCAGCCATGTTATAAAAGCTTTTGCCTAGCTGTCCGGAAAGCTGGATAATCTGAGGACCGTTAGGGGTGCTCTACTGAAGTGAAAAGGTCTTTACGAGTGTCCCAAAAGGAACAGATGGGTTCTTCATATTCAAACGCAAATAAAAAACAACCGGCTGCGGGTATCCACAGCCGGTTGTCTAAATTTGTCTAGCTCCACAAGGAATGCTTCGGCAGCATAATCATCGCACGAAGGAAAAGCGTTCTTCTTTTCAGAGGAGCGCCCAGCGCCTAGTGTACTTCGGTCCCCTCGCTACGATAAGTCAACATCGATTCGCTTTCGCTCATCGTGTTTCCTTTACTGTGGGAGGGTGCTCCTGCGCCACAGTAAATTCGGTGAAGCTGTCTTCAGCTCGTCGCAAAGCTGCAGCAGCTGCTTCCCTCCAGTCCATACGGCGCTAAACGGGCGCTTGCGCTTTTCTTGTTAAAGGCCTGTATTTGCTTTTACGAGAATTTCATCAAAATTCTTCGCATCTTCCCTCTTAGTGGATAAAAGGGTGCCGATGATGGCAGCCAAAAAGCCCATCGGGATGGAAACGATTCCTGGGTTTGTCAGGGTAACGAGCGGTTCTCCGACCAGTATTGCGGCTCCTGCTTCAGGCGACCAAATATTTGGTGATATCGCAACCATGAGCAGGGCGCTGCCCAACCCAACCACCATTCCGGTAATGGCGCCTGCCGTGTTGAATTTTTTCCAAAATATTGTCAGTAAAATAACAGGCAGGTTTGCGCTTGCCGCGACGGCAAACGCAAGGGAAACAAGGAAAGCCACGTTCATCTTCTGGGCAAACAAAGCCAGTAAAATCGACAGGACCGCAACCCCGATTGAAGCGAAGCGGGCTACCTTAACCTGTTGTTTCTCCGTCGCAGTTCCCTTTTTTAAAATATGCGCGTAAAAGTCATGCGCAAATGCGGAGGCCGCGGAAAGAACGAGTCCCGCTACTACGGCAAGAATTGTCGCGAAGGCAACTGCCGAAATGAACGCAAACAGGAATTCTCCTCCTAGCGCCTCTGCGAGCAGCGGTGCTGCCATATTGCCTGCCGCATTGGCGGTGATAATTTTTTCGTAGCCGACGAATTTCGCCGCTCCGAAGCCGAGGAATACAGTCATGACATAGAAAATCCCGATAATCCATGTTGCGTAGATGACCGACTTCCGAGCAGTAATTGCATCCTTTACAGTAAAAAAACGGATTAGGATGTGCGGCAGCCCAGCTGTTCCAAGCACAAGGGCAAGGTTGAGCGAAATCGTATCCAGTGGATTTTTAAACTTATTGCCTGGATTCAAAAATGATTCACCAAGCGGGGTCGCAGCCTTCATTTCGTTAAACATTTTGAATACGCTGAAATCAAATTTCGCGAAAACGATAACTGAAATGATAAATGTACCGGCCATCAGCAATACAGCTTTGGCGATTTGCACCCATGAGGTGGCGGTCATGCCGCCGAAAACGACGTAAACGGTCATGAGCGTCCCTACAATGAGGACGGAATAAACATAATCGATTCCCAGGAGCAATTTAATTAGCGCGCCGGCGCCGACCAGCTGGGCGATCATATAAAAAATCGAAATTGTAATCGTGTTTAGCGCCACAACGCCGCGTACTTTCTTTTCCTTAAAACGGGCCGCTATCATGTCGGCCATCGTATATTTCCCAAGATTCCTTAATGGTTCGGCGACAAGATATAGGACGACAAGATAAGCGACCAAAAACCCGATGCTATAAAAGAAACCGTCGAAGCCAGATAGCGCGACCATCCCCGCGATGCCGAGGAATGAGGCCGCGGACATATAGTCACCTGCAATCGCGAGCCCATTCTGGAAACCGGTCAGGCTGGAATCGGCTGTGTAAAAGTCGCTGGTCGTTTTCGTCCTTTTAGAAGCAAAATATGTGATAACGAGCGTAAGGAGAACGATTGCTAAAAACAGGGAAAAGGCTACAGTGTTCATCGCTTAGCCCTCCGTCCAACATTCTGTTGTTTAATTTCCTCCACAAGTCGGTCAAACCCGGCTGCCCGTTTTGTATAAATGATACACAATGCCCAGGCCATGATGAATTGCGCAAACGCAAACACCCAAGCCCAGCTGATTGGGCCGATTGCGGGGTTGTTCAAGATTGTGGAATAGGATGTCAGAACAGGAAGCGTAAAATAAAAGGCCAAGAAAAATAAACTGGCTGGCAGCAAGAATTGCCGTTTTTCGCGCAGTAATTGTTGAAAAGAGCTAGATTGGACGATTTTTGAATAGTCTAAAGAGGGAGATGAAAGATTTGCTTCCTTTAATTGCCGTTCCTTCAATGCCATGAGCAATTCCTCCTTAATGGTAAAAGACTAGATTGTTATAAAATCAAGGTTATTATATTACTATCAAAATAATTTGTAAATTCTGAATACAATTGAATTTTGTTGGATTTTCGGTAATTTTCCCAATACAATTTTAATAGATGAAACTTGCCTTTTTAGTTTAAAACTGGTTGGAAAAATGACGAATTTACTAGCATGCAAAAATATATTTTACCTATTTAAGGCCCGAATGGAATAAAATGTTGACCATAACCGGCGTAGACGTGAAAATTAATATCAATAGATAGGGGGAAGGTGGGATTGAGTGTGAAAACAATCTATCTTATCCGCCACTGCCAGGCGGAAGGACAGGAACGGGAGGCAAAGCTAACCGAGTCCGGTGAAAGCCAGGCGAGGGAGCTTGAGGCATTTTTGAAAAATAAACAAATCGATCATATCGTTTCGAGCCCTTTTGAAAGGGCGGTTTCCACAATCCGTCCCTTTTCGGAGGAAGCTGGTATAGATGTTCAAACCGACGAAAGGCTTTCGGAGCGGGTATTGTCGTCTGCGCCACATGCGGACTGGCTCGATATGCTGGAAAAATCGTTCAGTGACCCGAGCTTAGCTTTTGAAGGCGGTGAGTCCGGAGCCGAGGCGGGGCAGCGCGGCATTGAGGCCATTAACGAAGTCCTTGAAAAGAACTGTGAAAAAAATGCGGCGGTTGTCACTCATGGCAATCTGATGGCCTTGATTCTTAAACACTATGATGAAAGCTATGGGTTCGACCAATGGAAGGCCCTCTCGAATCCAGACGTATTTGAACTCACATTTAAAGGTACAACCCCGGAGATTAAGAGGGTTTGGGAGTGAATCAAGGTGAAAGATAACAAAGAATTGATGATGGAGCAAATGAACCGGATTCGCAACTTATTCGAGAGTGAGTTTACAATCTTGGAAGGGCTGCCAATATCATTTGTCCTTGAACAAAAGGAGTCAGGGACAGTCCTCGACTGGGCAGAGAAAATCTCAGTGCTCCTTGATAGTTCCAGTAAACTTGGAGTAGAACGCATTGGGGTTACATTGCTTAGAGGAAACCCAGGCGCAGAGATATTAGGTAATCTCCTGCTTGTAAAAGGATTTGAACATTTCTCCTCAAAAGTGGATGTATACAAGGATTTAAAAAGCAACAAGGACCCTGTTGAAAAAGTAATGTGGCGGTCTCTTGATTGCCCGGAACTAACGGAAAGTGAGTTTAAGGAATACTGGGAGCAAGCGATGCGTTTTTCCGCGAATCAGGCATCCACTTTGTCGATGGACCAGCATCTTGCTTCGGTAAGAGCGGAGCTCGGAGCAGAATGGAGGGGTGCCTGCCGTGTCTTTTATATAGAGGGGAAAGCGGTTGGTGTGGGCATTCCCCATATCGAACCTGGAATGCCGGGTGAGGGAAGGCTATTCTATTTCGGAATCCTCCCTGAGGCAAGGGGACGGGGACTTGGTTCATTTTTACACAAACAGGCCCTTTCAATGCTGAAGGATATTGGAGCGGACTATTATGTGGGCAGTACGCATATGGCTAATGTTGCAATGCAACGGGTGTTTGAGCGGAATGGATGCAGTGTCAGGTCTTATGCCGAATCGTATTATTATTATTTTTAAAAGAATGAGAGGGCAGCTACCTTCATTTGTAATTTTTGGATAGGTTGGTCGTACTGCAAATTATTTCTGGTAAACTGATAGTATTGATGTTATGCCTGGCAGGATGGTACGCCAGGCTTTTTTTCTATAGGGTGCCACAACGGGCGAATGGTTCCGTCTACTATTTAAGGGGAAAGCGGAGGAAAGCCGATGTCGAGGAAAGAGATTATTTCAGAGTGGTTCCGGCAGTATAGCCATGATGTATACAATTTTTTGATTTACTATACGGGGAAACGGGATGTCGAAGACCTGGTTCAGGAGACGTTCATCAAGGCGCTGAAGGGGCTGGAGCGATTCAATTATAATTCAAGCCCGAAGACGTGGCTGTTTGCGATTGCCCGAAACCTCGCGATTGACGAAGCGAGGAAAAAGAAAAACAGGATATGGGACAAAATCGCGCGGTTTGATAAATCGAATGAAGGTGTGGACAGTGAAACGCCGGAAACAATTTTCGAGGGGAATGAGCAGGCGCAGGAGCTGCTGGCGGCAATCCACGGGTTGAAACAAAACTACCGTGATGTCGTAATCCTTCGCGGAATTAAGGAGTTAAGTGTTGCGGAAACAGCCGCAGTCCTGGATTGGACCGAGGATATGGTCAGAACGAATTACTATCGTGCCTTGAAAGCGCTCAGGAAGGGAAAAGGGGGTGGCCTCAATGAACAGCCAGGACGAATTTCGTGAGTTGGAATTACAATTGAATAGCCTTCCTTCTAAAAAAATGAATCCTAAATCATTTGATGGAATCCATCAGAACCTGATGCTGGAAGCCGAGGCACTCGACCGAAAGGAAAGATGGGGCTCGGTTTTGAAAAAGGCAGCAATGGGGATGGTAGGTGTGGCAGCGCTTAGCTTAATGCTGTTCATCGGGTTCTCGATGGGCCCGGAGTCAAATTCCAGTGAGTCGTCGAAAATGTCGGGGCAACAGAATGATTGGAAAGTCGCCGAGGACAGGGACGCTGCTGAGAGTGCGTACCATCCAAACGGCAAATTAGTTGTAGAAACTGGGGACGGGGTTACGAAGGAAATAACGGATAAGTCGAAAGTTGACGAGGCGGATGAAATTTTGGAGGATGCTGAATGGGAAGAAGCGAAAATGCAAATGGCGAATCCTCCTGATTTTAAGCTGAACGATCGTTATTTCGTATGGCTCGCACCAGGAAGCGACCGCCTGGAAATTATCATTGATAGTGAAAACAAATATACAAAATTATCAAAGGAAGTCTCCGCTGCTTTGTATGAAATCATGACCGGCGAAAAGCTAGGGAAATAGTTTGTATAGTGCAAATAGGTAATAAGTGAATTTTTACAAAAGGTGAATCCATATAGTTTACCGGCCGTATTGGTATAAAAAGGAAGATGGATGAAAATGGTTGATGTCATTTTTCAATTGCTGCCTCTTGTTCTAATGCTGTTATTTTTTGTGTCCCTGGGGTGGTTTATAAGCAGATTGCTGCGTAATCAAAAGGACCGGACCGCTTCAAACATTGAAATCGCAAAAAAACTCGACCACATTATTGAGTTGCTGGAAAAGCAGAAGTCATAAAAGCTACTTCCATCAGTGGGAGGATAATCCCCAGTTGACGGTTGGATAAGGAAGCCCGGAGGCGATGTATTTGGCCCCGGGCTTTTTTTCTGGAGTTAAAATTAAAGCTGAACGTTATTTGAAGACGTTTTTCCATGGCCAGAGCGATCAACGTATCGCCCGAATAACAGTGGGCAGCCGGTGCTTCGGTCGCTAAAAGAAGATTTAATGCCCAAAGAGCAGTCGGCTGTCGGTGCTTCGGTCACTAATATATCTTTTTGAAAAAAAGAAAGTTGAAACTATTTCGCTGGTCAGACGTTAACATATTATTGAAATTCAGGAAAATGGCCCATATCTATTTATACTAATACCCATATATGGTAAGTTTTCCATAAGAGAAAAAGAGGGGGAACAACAATGGAAACTCAAATCGAAACGAGTACGACGAACAAGCCACCATCACTAATTGGCATTTTTACGAGCCCGGGAGAGCAGTTTGAAAGGATTAGGACAAATCCGAAAATCTGGGTGCCGCTCCTGATTGTAGCGGTTGTCAATGTGATTGGGATGGGAATTATGGCAATGATGATGGATGCAGGGATGCTCATCAAGCAAGGGGTGCCGGAAGAGGATGCCGATATGTTTCTTGGCATTACCCGAATTGCGATGGTTGTAACCGGAGTCTTCACGCCCGCAATCGGCGCGCTGATTTCAAGTGCGATTATGATAGCTGTCGCGAAGATTGCCAATGCCCCGGCTACATTCAGGCAGCTGTTTTCCATGAACACCTACATAAGCTTTGTCACCGCTGTCGGCCACCTGCTTAATATGGCTGTTGGGTATCTGATAGGAGCGGATGCGGAAACCCATGTCACAAGCCTCGGCGGACTGCTTGGAAAAGGCAGTTCCGGAGTCCTTGGCGCAATAGAATTATTCGCAATTTGGGGAATGGTGCTGACCGCAATTGGGCTCTACAGAACCGCGCGCTTCCCGAAAGGACTTGCCTGGGCGGTTGCCATCGTCTTTTTCCTAATTGGACTTGGACTGGCTGCAATTGGAACTTTAATGCAAGGAGCGCCTAAACTTTGATGAACAAGAAAAAGAAACTGTTAATCGGCTCCACAATCGTCGTCTTGCTGCTATCGATGATCAGCGTTAGCGTTTACCGCGAGGTCTATGCTAAAGGGCCTTCTGTGAAACTAGTTGAAGCAAAGGAAGATAGTATTTCCGCTTTCCTGATGGTGCCAGGCACCGTTGCCCTTGAGGAGGAACAGGCTGTGTATCTGTCGCCTGAACGGGGGGCGTTGAAGGAAATTCTCGTCGAGGAAGGGCAATCCATTGCAAAAGGAACCGCCATCGCACGCTTTGAGAATGCCCAGCTGCAGCTGGAGGAGGAACAAAACGCGCTATCCCTTGAATCCAATGAAATGAAGATTGCTCAGCTTGAAGAGCAAATTAGTAACTTGAAAGACCAGGAGCAAACATTGGAGGGTGCACCCGTTCCGGACCCCGCCGCATCTGCGCAAATTGCCGCTCAAATTTCCCAGCTTGAAATGGAACTGAAGGTTGCTGAGCTGGAGCGGAGGCAGGCGGAATTGCAAAAGGAAAGCATTGAAAATAGAACCGCAGAGTTGGAGATTAAAAGTACGATAGATGGCACCGTCCTTTTGGTGAATGAGAATGTCTCGCTGCAGGGAACTTCGGCCGGAAGCCCGATTGTTTTGATAGGAAAAATGGATGGGCTTGTCGCAAAGGGCCTTTTATCCGAATATGATACGTTAAAGGTGAGCACCGGGCAAAAAGTAACCCTCCGTTCCGACGCTGTACCTGACCAGTCATGGCCGGGCGAGGTAATAAAGGTAGGCACCCTGCCGGAATCCCAGGGGGCCATGGCCGGAAGCCAGGCAGTCCAATATCCAATCATCGTGAAGCTTTCTGGGCAGAACCCTATCTTGAAACCAGGGTTCCAGGTAATTATGGAAATCGAAACGGAACAAAAGACAGCTATCGTCCTTCCTGACACTGCTCTTGTTGATGAAGGGGATTCCCAATATGTCTTTGTCGTGGAAAATGGGGTAGCCCACAAACGAAAGGTAAAAACGGGAATCATGTCCGGTTCAAAAGTCGAAATCCTTGAAGGAATCAAGGTGGAAGATAAAGTGGTTGCCACACCGCCTGAAAAACTGGAGGACGGCATGGAAGTGGCCGTAAAATGATAGAACTTAAATCTATTACAAAGACTTACACCGTGGGAACAGAAAAAATCGATGTCCTGAAAAATGTGTCGGTCACGATTGAAGACGGGGAGTTTGTCGCCATCATGGGGCCTTCCGGGTCTGGGAAATCGACGCTGATGAACATTATTGGCTGTCTCGATAAGGCATCCGAAGGCTCTTACTTCCTCGATGGAGAGGATGTGTCCGGATACAAGGAAGCTGAACTGGCCAGCGTCAGGAATGCCTCGATTGGGTTCGTCTTTCAGCAATTCCACCTGCTGCCAAGGCTTACCGCGTTAAGGAATGTCGAGTTGCCGATGATTTACGCCGGAGTCCCCAAGGCCGAGCGAGAGGAGCGGGCCGAGGAAGCGCTTGTTAAAATGGGCCTGGGAGACCGGATGGGCCATCTGCCAAACGCCCTTTCCGGTGGGCAAAAGCAGCGCGTCGCCATTGCAAGGGCGATTGTGAACACGCCATCACTCATCCTTGCCGATGAACCGACTGGCGCGCTTGATACAAAAACAAGCCGGACAATTATGGAACAGTTCCGGAAATTGAATGATGAGGGCGTAACTGTTGTGGTTGTAACGCATGAACCAGAAATTGCCGAATATGCAAACAGGACGATTCTTGTCCGAGACGGAGAAATTGTCTCTGCCGGCTTGCCGGGGAATCAACCAGAGCTTGCAAAGCCGGGAATGGATGCAACGGGAAGCACTGCTGAATTTTACCATGAAGCGCCCAATAATGATCGTTCCATTCCGATTCGAAACTCTTCATTGGAAGACGATCGGGGGGACGGACTATGAGCTTGATGGAAAACTTTAAAATGGCGCTTGGCTCGCTAAAAGCCCATAAAATGAGGTCGATTTTGACCATGCTCGGAATCGTCATAGGCGTTGGCGCGGTCATCATTGTCGTTGCTATTGGCCAGGGGGGCGAAGCGATGCTGAAAACCCAGATAACCGGCCCGGGAAATACGATTGAAGTGTTTTACCAGCCTTCCGATGAAGAAATTCGCGCCAACCCAAACGTGTTCAACAAGGCGCCTTTTACCCAGGAGGATATCCGGGCGCTTGAAAGAATTCCCGAGATAAAAAGGGTGGTCGCATCTAGCTCGCAGTTTTCATCGGCGCGCCTGCAGGATAAGGTTGTTGATGTCTCTGCAACCGGGATTACGAAGGATTATATTAGCCTCCATGAGCTTAAGGTGAAAAAAGGAAGAACATTTTCCGCATCCGACTTCCTTGGTGGCAGAAGGGTGGCATTGGCCAGCCATAAGCTGCAGGAAGAGCTTTTCAAAGGGAAGTCACCAGTCGGAAAAGTCATCCTTGTCGCCAATCATCCAGTGGAAATTGTCGGAGTACTGGAAAAGCCCCAAGGCCTGTTTGCTTTCGGATCGATGGAAGTTTACCTTCCCTTCCAAACGTGGCGGACGATTTACGGGAAATCCGACTATACGCAAATAACGCTCCAGGCGGCCAATCCGGATAAACTCCAGGCAGCGGGCAAAAAGGCCGCGAAGACATTGAATACACTCCATAATACTGAAAAGTCGTATCAGGTAATCAATATGGAGGAAATCGCCGCTGGCGTTGGGCAGGTTACGAAAATCATGACTCTGATCATTGGAAGCATCGCCGGCATATCGCTGTTTGTCGGCGGTATCGGCGTGATGAACATTATGCTTGTATCCGTCACTGAACGGACGCGGGAAATCGGCATCCGGATGGCGCTCGGTGCGACAAGGAATCAGGTCCTTACCCAGTTCCTGATTGAATCGGTCACCCTGACCTTAATAGGCGGGATTCTTGGCATCGGTCTTGGATGGGGAATCGCAACACTGGTAAGCCTTTTTGCCGGATGGCCGTCCCTTGTGTCCTGGCAGGTCGTCGTCATCGGGGTTCTCTTCTCGATGGTCATTGGCGTCATTTTCGGTATATTGCCTGCCAACAAGGCATCCAAGCTCGACCCGATTGAATCGTTGAGGTATGAATAATGGATTTTGCAAACCCCTTCTATGCGGCAGCAACCGTTCGGAGGGGGTTTTGTTTTTCAAGAAGGTGTAGGCCAATCCTTGTTCACTGGGTTTAGCTGATCAATAAAAAAAATCCCCTTCCGCGATAAACCTAAAAGCGGAAAGGGGATTTTCCTATATCTTAAACGAACTCTTCAGCGAAACAATCCGGTTAAATACCGGTTTTTCCGGTGAAGTGTACTTTGGATCAACATTGAAATAGCCGTGGCGGAAGAACTGGAATTTATCCTGCGGCTTTACGTCTTTCATGTTCGGCTCGACAAAGCCCTGCAGAACTTCAAGCGAGTTCGGGTTCACCTTGTCAAGGAAGGTTTTTGTATCGTCTTCGCCGTCTTCCTCACCGTTATCATCCAGGATGAGAGGCTCGTACAGGCGGAACTCTGCAGGAACGGCCTGAGTCGCTTCCACCCAGTGGATTGTCCCCTTTACTTTCCGGCCAGTGAAGCCGGTACCGCTCTTCGTTTCCGGATCGTACGTACAGCGCAGTTCAATCACATTGCCGTTTTCATCCTTGATGACTTCCTCGCATTTAATGAAGTACGCGTGCTTTAAGCGGACCTCATTGCCAGGGAAGAGGCGGAAGTATTTGGGCGGCGGGTTTTCCATGAAATCGTCCTGCTCGATGTAGATTTCGCGTGAAAACGGGATTTGCCGGATTCCCATGTCCGGGTTTTCAGGGTTGATTTCTGCGTCTAGCATTTCCACTTCGCCTTCAGGATAATTCGTAATGACGACCTTAAGCGGGTTCAACACACCCATTGTCCGCGGCGCTTTCAGCTTCAAATCTTCGCGGACAAAATGCTCGAGCATTTGCTCATCCACAACACCTGAGCTCTTGGAAACACCTGTTTCACGGACAAATGCACGGATGGCTTCAGGCGTGTAGCCGCGGCGGCGCATGCCGGAAATCGTCGGCATCCTCGGGTCATCCCAGCCGTCAACAAAGCCTTCGTCCACAAGCTGCTTCAGCTTCCGCTTGCTCATGACTGTATTGGTGATGTTCAGGCGACCAAACTCGATTTGCTGCGGAGTCGCTTCCATCTCACACTGCTCGACTACCCAATTGTAAAACGGACGCTGGTCTTCGAACTCAACCGTACAAATGGAGTGGGTAATCCCCTCAATCGCATCCTCGAGCGGGTGGGCGAACGCGTACATCGGATAGATGCACCACTTGTCGCCGGTATTGTGATGTTCCGCGTGGGCAATCCGGTAGATAACCGGGTCCCGGAGGTTGATGTTCGGCGATGCCATATCGATTTTTGCGCGAAGGACCTTTTCACCGTTCCCGAATTCTCCTGCCCGCATCCGTTCAAACAGGTCAAGGTTTTCTTCAATGGAGCGGTCCCTGTACGGGCTGTTTTTCCCCGGTTCTGTCAGCGTTCCCCTGTATTGGCGGATTTCATCTGCTGAAAGGTCATCAACGTAGGCAAGCCCTTTTTTTATTAAAAGAACCGCCCTGTTATACATTTCCTCGAAGTAATCAGATGCGAAGTGAAGATTTTCCCATTCAAAGCCGAGCCATTTTACATCTTCCTTGATGGAATTGACGTATTCGATGTCTTCCTTCAAAGGGTTTGTATCATCGAAGCGAAGGTTTGTCGTTCCTTCAAATTCATCGGCAAGCCCGAAGTTGAGGACGATCGACTTTGCGTGGCCGATATGTAAGTAGCCGTTTGGCTCAGGAGGGAAGCGGGTGGCGATTTTTTTGTGTTTTCCCGATTCCAAATCCTTGATAATGATGTCGCGGATAAAATTAGACGTATTGTCCACAGTTTTCTACCTCTTTCAAAAGCGCGATAAATGATACTTGTATATATATCATAAATACTACTATTTTTCCATAAAACCAGCTATTTAATAAGGAAAGCTTCGGTTTCACCCAAAAAATTCTTAGGTGCGAGCCACCCAAAAGACCTGCCAAACACTATGTGACAGTTTTCCGACATTGTTTGGTGTGTTATGTAAATCACATACTCTTCATGGCTGATTTTCTATAGTGGATGTATAGGAATGAAATGGAGGGAGTGCAATGGCTGCTTTCACCCGGTTTTACAAAAGAATGAAGCGGCATCCGGTTCAGTATACGAGAATGGCGGTGCAAATTGTATTTGCGCTGTTCCTTTTGTTCGTTGGTTTTCGTTTTTATCAATTTTATGAGCATTTCAATTCCATGGGGGCTGAGCCATTTGTGCCAAGGCCGTCCGCTGTTGAGGGGTTTCTGCCTATCAGCGCGCTGGTGGCATTGAAGGTTTGGGTTACAACGGGGATATTCGACCCAATCCATCCCGCGGGACTCGCGCTGTTCGCCTTTTTCGTGGCCTCTGGTTTCGTTTTCCGGAAGGCATTCTGCGGTTGGATGTGTCCAATCGGAACGTTGAGCGAATGGATTGGCAGGCTCGGCAAAAAGCTTTTCAAGCGGAATTTCGACGTTCCAACATGGCTCGGATGGTTATTGAAGCCGCTCAAATATTTAATCCTTTTTTTCTTTATAAAATTCATTGTTATTGATATGCCGGTATTCTATGCAATTGATTTCATGGCTGGCGCTTACAACAATATTTCCGATGTGAAAATGATGCTGTTTTTCCTGCACATGGGGGGCCTTGGGCTGAAGGTCATCCTAGTTCTATTGGTCCTGTCCCTTTTTGTAAAAAACTTCTGGTGCCGCTTCCTCTGCCCGTATGGCGCGATAATCGGCCTCGGTTCAGTTTTCGGGATAACGAAAATCAAGCGCAATGAAGAGTCATGCATTGACTGCAACGCCTGCACGAGGGTGTGCCCACAGCGGATTGCCGTTTCCAAGGTAAAAGCCGTCAGGACTCCGGACTGCTCGGCTTGCATGTCGTGTGTTGAGGTCTGTCCCGTAAAAGACACCCTGAACATGACTGTCGCCGGTAAAAAGGTGAATAAATGGGTAATCCCCGCTTCATTCTTCGCCGCCTTCTTTCTCGTCGTGGTGGTTGCGAAAGTGACAGGCCACTGGAATACGATCATCTCATACGAGGAATTCAAGATCCTCATCCCGAACGTTTACAATATTGGGCACTGAGTGGCCGAACATTAGATATGCCAGCATCTTCGCGGCAAGTAAAGACCGTTTTCCGCTTTGAGGGTGATTCTAGCGACTAAAAATGCCTGCCCACTATTTCCCCGGGGCAGGCATTTGTTTTTAATTGTAGAATCAAATGTTAAGATGCTAGCACACCCGGTCCCTTCCAAGCCGTTTTGCGAGGTACAACTGCTTATCGGCTTCTTCTATCGCTTCATTCAACTGGGCAGGACTGGAAAGCTCCGCCATCCCAATTGAGAGAGACAGCATTAAAGGCAAATTCCCATAAATCGGATGGCAGGTTTGTTCTTTGGCGCCTTTTCTGATTTCCTCAAGCTTTTGCTTTACGGTTAAAATTCGATCCGTAGCCATGCACAAGATGAACTCATCCCCTCCGTAGCGGGCGACGATTGTATCCGGACCGCAATGGGTCAGTAGGTATTTTCCGATCTTTGCTATGGCGGCATCGCCAATCTGGTGGCCGAACTTATCGTTGATTTCCTTGAATCGGTCGATATCGATCATGGCAATGAACATCGGTTTTCCGGCCCGGCTGTTGTCCCGAAGTTTTTCCTCGAACTTCCGCATATTGTACAGGCCGGTTAACCGATCCCGGTCGGCTAAAAACTGGAGCGTTCTTGTCGAAGCAAGATGGCGCCTCCCCATTTCCACGAAAAAATACATTACCGCGATTGCCAGGAGTAGCGCTCCAAGATGGAGGAACGCGGCAGGTAAGGGCAAAAAGAGCCTGATTTTAGCTGAAAAAAGATCGGATGCGGCCCAGGAAAGAAGGACAACACCGAATAGATACAAATAGAGATGTTTCCGTACGCCAATGGATTTGGCAAGTATTGAAAATGCCGCCGGGAGGAAAATGCCAAACAGAGTTCCCTGTATTGCAGTCGGCCCGCCAAGCCCAAGGCGGTATAGCGATGCGATAGCAACAACCGGCAAAACATATTTCCAGCCATGGAAGAAGCCTAGAAGGATAATCGGGATCATCCTTAAATCGACCCGATGGCCTCCGCTCATAAATGGGAAATGAAACATTGAGATGACTGTTAACGCCACAATAAATATATGTATTGCAGGCAACCAGGCAGCGCGGATTTTCTTTTCTTCACTTAAATGATAAGCGGTATTTATACATAGATGCATCAGCAAAAGGATGCCCAGGTTGGATAAAAAAGACTGCAGGATAAAAATCCCTCCATTCACATGAAACCATTATAATACTGATATGCTAATTCCATCCTTACTAAATAATGAAAGATATTTGAACATTTCGGGTCTTCCCTCGACTCAGTGACATAATCAATTGACGGTCATCAAAATGATTAAAATCAACACCAACTAAGCGAGAGTGATAAATGAGGGGAAATTTTTGCAAAATAAAAACCAGCCGCGATGCAGACTGGTTTTGGAACCATCAGACAATTTTTTTCCTCAACACGAGCCAGTAGGAGGCGAATCCCCCGATAATCAGGATTCCGGCTATTCCGGGGAGGATATATATCTTAATTGGGGATAAGGGTTCCGTGGATTTTTCTTGGACCGGCTTTTGCGCTTCCTCGCCGGATGCCTCCGCCAAGGTGATTGGCTGATTTTTATCTGGAAGTGTTGGTGAAATTGCTTGGTTGGATATATAAAGGAACAAGAGTCCGAAAATAACTAGAATTTTCTTTAACATTGTATTCAACTCCGATATGTTGTTATCGTGATGTTACTATTTTAACATCTATAGAAAACCGCAAGGGGCTTTGTGGCTATTGTTCACAATAGTTTCATATTTAGCGTGTAAAATATGACAAATTTGGCTGTTGGGATTGGGGTTTTGAATGGTCAAAACGATGGTGTGTGCAGCTTGTAGCGGGCGGCTTGATGGCATAGGCCAATTTTTCGAAAAAGAGCTTTGGCCTTAAATGGATTTATGATGGAATCTTCCTTATAATAAGGACAATCAACAGGTGAAAAGGAGCAGTTTATGCTAACGATACGTGAAACATTTAAGCCATTTATACAGGATGTGTGGGAGAAGTCGGGGTTCAGCCGGCCGACGTCGATCCAGGATGCGGCGATTCCGGCGATTCTTGAGAGGCGCGACGTGATTGCGGAGTCGCCGACCGGGACGGGGAAGACGCTGGCGTATTTGTTGCCGGTGCTTGAGAAGGTCGATAGTTCCACCCAGGCTCTTCAGGCGGTCGTGCTTGCGTCGAGCCAGGAGCTGATTATGCAGGTGTACCAGGAATTCCAGAAATGGTCGGAAGGGAGCGGCATCCGCGGGGCGACTTTTATTGGCGGTGCGAACGTGAAACGGCAGCTTGAGAAGCTAAAGAAGAAGCCGCATATCGCTTTTGGGACACCAGGCAGGGTGAACGAGCTGATCAAGCAGAAAAAGCTGAAAATGCATGAGGTGAAAACGATTGTCCTGGATGAGGGCGACCAGCTTTTGGTCCGTGAACATTTCGGCCCGGTGCTTGATATTGTGAATTCGGCGCTGAAGGATCGCCAAGTAGTCCTGTTTTCGGCGACGATGAAGCCGGAGACTGAGCAGCTTGCGAAGAATTTGACGGAAAATCCGGAGATAATCAGGATCACGAAGGATGAAGCGATTGAGCAGGGGATGGTTGAGCATATTTATTTCTCATGCGAGCCGAGGGAAAAGATGCTCTTGCTTGAAAAAATAGCGAGGCTGGACGGGATTAAGGCGCTGGCGTTCATCAACGATATTACCGAAATTCCAGTCATTACGGCGAAGCTTCAGTTTAAGGAGTTGTCCGCGGGCCTTTTGCATAGCGAGCTTGGGAAGATGGACAGGCAAAAGGCGATCAAGGAGTTC
This sequence comes from Neobacillus oceani, assembly GCF_046237595.1. NCBI lineage: Bacteria > Bacillati > Bacillota > Bacilli > Caryophanales > Bacillaceae > Neobacillus > Neobacillus oceani. The sequence continues at coordinate 553,563 of NZ_CP143543.1, forward strand.
CGCGATGGGAAAATCAAGATGCTCGTCGCCACCGATGTTGCCGCGAGAGGGCTTGATATCCCTGGCGTCACCCATGTCATCCATGTTGATTTTCCGAGAGATATCGACCAGTACATCCACCGCTCCGGACGCACAGGGAGGATGGGCGCGAACGGGACGGTCATTTCACTCGTAACGGAACGGGAGGAGCGCGAGTTGAAGGCGTATGGCCGAAAACTGAACGTTCCCGTGGAAAAAAGGATTTTTTACAAAGGGACCATTGCCGTTGAGAACATCAGGCAAATCGAACGGTCGAAAAAGAGATAGGGAACAGGGCGTCCACACTGGGGGGCGCTCTTTTGGTTTACCAGCACCCTTTTGATAAAAAGGATTCGTGGGAACTTTTATCGAATGTATGTACAAAGAGAGGCAGGGGGGGATTCTTGTGCAAAATCCAAGGTTGAAAGAACTGCATGATACATGGCTTGAAGAAGCGACGATTGGCGATATGCAGGAAAAAATGGAGACCGGGAAACTTACGTCTAAGGAACTTGTGCTGATGTATTTATACCGCATTTCACAGTATGACCGAAAAGGCCCGGAGTTGAAGTCGGTCATTGAAATCAATCCTGACGCCGTGCACATCGCGGCTGCTCTCGATGTTGAGCGGGAAGTTTCAGGTGCGCGCGGGCCGCTGCATGGGATTCCAGTGCTCCTTAAAGATAATATTGATACAGGAGACAGAATGCATACAAGCGCGGGTTCGAAGGTGCTGGCCGATTCATATGCGCCGGTGGATTCGGAAGTCGCGCGCAGGCTCCGTGAAGCAGGCGCGGTGATTCTTGGCAAAACGAACATGACGGAGTGGGCCAATTTCATGGCGATCGGCATGAAGAGCGGCTACAGTTCAAGGGGAGGGCAGACGCTTAACCCGTACGGCCCCCGTACTTTTGACGTGGGCGGTTCCAGCGCTGGCTCTGGCGCGGCGATTGCGGCAAATCTCGCCGCTGTTGCTGTCGGAACGGAAACCTCAGGTTCAATCCTTAATCCATCCGCGCAAAATTCGCTTGTTGGTATAAAGCTGACTGTGGGCCTGGTAAGCAGAAGGGGAATCATCCCGATTTCGCATACCCAGGATACGGCGGGCCCTATGGCTAGGACGGTTACCGATGCGGCAATTTTGTTGACAGCGCTAGCTGGCGAGGACATTGAGGACCCGGCTACACTGGCAAGTTGGCTGAAAGAGGTGGATTTCACCATTCATTTGGAGGAAGGGCTTGCCGGCAAAAGGCTCGGCGTTGCCCGGGAACATTATTTTGCCGAAGCCGGAGAAAAAAGGGCCGCTGTCGTCGAAAAGGCAATTGAAAAGCTTAAATCCCTTGGCGCTGAAGTGATTGATATAACAATTCCCTCAGCAAAAAAGCAATGGGATTGGGAAGTCCTCACCTACGAGTTCAAGGCAGGGGTCAACGCCTACCTAAAAGGGCTCGGGCCTAACGCCAAGGTGCGGTCGCTTGCCGATGTCATCCGGTTCAACAAGGAAAATGAAGCGGAAATGCTTAAATATGGCCAGGAAGTCCTGGTCGGCTCTGATGCGACGAGCGGCGGATTGTATGAGGAAGCCTATATCCGTTCGTTGGAGTTCAATGATTACCATGCGAAGGAAAACGGCATCGATTATGTGCTGTATGAGTATCAGCTTGATGCGATTGTCTTCCCTCATGAAGAAGGCGCGGATTTATCCGCGCGCGCCGGCTATCCGTCGGTTGTCGTACCTGCCGGCTTTACTGAGGACGGCGAGCCTGTCGGAATCACCTTTGCCGGGACAGCCTGGAGCGAACCGGAGCTAATCCAGCTCGCGTATGCGTTTGAGCAGGAAACGCATGCCCGGAGAGCCCCTACCCTGCGTTAATTGTTTTTTAAAAAATTTACTCTGGTAACAATGCAGAAACTGCCACTTTGCTAAAAGAATAAACTAGTTTCACTAGTCAAAACTAAACATATCCTGAAAAAGGAGATGTGGTTACGATGGGCAGAAAGAAGCTTGGGAACAGGAATGCGCAGATTAACAACAATAAAAAGGTTGGTAAAACAAGCTCGGAGCTTGTGAAGTTTACAACCGGGCAGGACAGGCTGATCCACAACCGGCCGAATGATGATTGATCTCGATTGACCTTTGGAAGCCACTCCATTTTGGGGTGGCTATTTTTATGTTTCTAGTAATATTGGTCTATTCTCCCATGGGCACAAAGGCGCTATACTATATACAGAAAAAGGCAAACCTGCCGAAAGACAGGGACGCAAAGCGATGGGCCTGCCCGGAAACCCGAATGGCTGCCACGCCGCCGGACTTCTTTTTGGATGTCTGGGACAATTCCAAAAAGGAGAGGAAAAGAAGTCTATGCGCAAAGCTTTTTTGTGTGTAATTTTATTATGTTTGGCGGCGGGGTCAATGGGAAATCAAATTGTAAAGGCTGAGGGGACGCCGCGGGCAACGTGGCTTTGGGATACTTCCATGATTGAAACCCGGCCGGATGAAGTAATCGCTTTTCTTCAGGAAAACAACGCAGACAAGGTTTTCTTACAAATTAATCGGAACATCGGCTTTGATTCATACAAGCGGTTCATCAGAAAAGCTTCTGATTTTGGAGTTAAGGTCCATGCCTTGGACGGCGCTACTGACTGGGTATCCAGTAAAGGCGGCACTTATTTGAACCAGCTCATGAGCTGGGTTTCCGACTATCAGGCCGGGGCCGCTCCGGAAGAGAGGTTCTCTGGAATCCATCTCGATGTGGAGCCGTATTTGTACAGCGGCTGGACGTCGAACTACAAAGCCACAGTGCTCGCCTACCAAAACCTTCTTTTAAACGCGAAGGCGCAGTCTGGGCAGCTTGGCCTGCCTCTGGGTGCGGATATGCCGTTTTGGTTTGACGAACATACTTATAACAATAAAATTGGTAAAGGCAATCTCGCCAATTGGGCCATTCAAACGGTTGATTTCCCGACCATCATGGCATACCGCGACACGGCGCCGGCAATCGCCAATATTATCAGCAATGAAGTGCGCATGGCTCAGACTGCGGGGAAAACGCTTATTGTCGGTGTGGAAACAGGCGCGAGTTCGGAAGGTGATTTCATCACATTCCATGAAGAGGGGAAAGCCTATATGGAAGCCGAACTAGCCGCGGTTGATAGCAGCCATGTTTTTGCCATCCATTATCTTGAAAGCTGGATGAAAATGAAGCCTTAAAGTTTAGGAGAAACAGCTGCACCAAAGGGGGTAGCTGTTTTTTTACGGGTAATTCGGGAAATAAACAATTTTGAAAATTTAGATAAGAGCGAATCCCTGTAATAATGGGGAGAATAAGCCGAAAAATGGTCCTAATCATTTAAAAAACGGGGTGAATAAGAGTAAACGGAGTGATTTAGCATCCATTTTTTTAATAAAGTGCAGGCTTTCTACCGGGAAATTTGCCAAAATGCCATAAAAGAAGAGGCAAAGGGTATGTCCTCTGCCTCATTTTTTCATCCTTCCAGCTTTTTAAGGTCCTCAATTGCAGGTCCTTCAACAACTTCTCCGTTGTAAGCGAATCGTGAGCCATGGCATGGGCAATCCCATGTCTTTTCGGCGCTGTTCCATTCGCACTCGCACCCAAGATGTGTGCACGTCGTATCAACAAGATACAGCTTCCCGGTTTCGTCCTTGTAGCCGCCGGCGCGCTTGCCATCGACCAGGACAACGCCGCCTTCGCCAACCGACAGATCGCCAGGGAACTTAGGAATAAACTCCAACTTTCCTTTTACAAGATGGCCGGCTACAGACGCATTAAAGCTGACCGCTTTTTTTAATGCCGGGTCGAGTTCGAACCGGGATGGGTGATAAAGCTTTTTGTACGGACTTTCAAGATTGAGAACGTAATCCGCCAATATGTGGCCGGCGAGCGTGCTTGTTGTCATGCCCCACTTTTTATAGCCGGTTGCAACAAGGATGGTTTCTTCATCATCCGTTAATGGCCCAATGTAAGGCAGTTTATCAAGCGTATCCAAATCCTGAGCCGACCAGCGGTACATATAGTGCCCGTTTCCAAACACATCCTCGGCGAATTTAGCGAGCGCAAGATAATGCTTCTCTGTATTCTCACTTTTCCCGGTCCGGTGGTTTTCCCCGCCAATAATTAGCAGGTTTTCCCCATCATGAGGCGTATAGCGGATTGAGCGGGTAGGAGAATCGGCACTTATATACATGCCGCCGGGATATTCCTTGTCCGTCTTCACGCCAATCGCATAAGACCGGGACGCGTACATCCTTGCGAAATAGAGGCCTCTTTTATCAAAAAATGGCCAGTGCGAGGCGATAATGGCATGCCCGCAGGATATTTTCAGCCCATCCTTCGTATGAACAACGGTGCCGCCCTCAAGTGTGATATCCTTCGCGGTCGTATTTTCAAACACTTGGCAGCCGGCATCTATGGCTTTATTCAATAGGGCCCTTAAATACTTAAGGGGGTGGAACTGTCCCTGGTCTTTCATTGCGAGCGCATTTTTGACTTCTATATTAAACGGAATGCTCGTACGCAATTCGTGCGGGATGCCGAGTTTTTTATATGCTTCGGCCTCGGTCTCGATTTTCGATTTGTATTGATCGGTTTCGGAGTAAATGACAGCATCCTGGCTGCTGAAGTCGCAGTCGATGTTTTCTTCGTTAATGATCCTTCTGATAAAACCGAGTGCATCGGAATGGGATTCATAGTAAAGCTTAGCCTTTTCCTCGCCAAAATGGCTGATCAGTTCATCGTACAGCAGACCGTGTTGGGCTGTGATTTTTGCGGTCGTATGTCCTGTCGTTCCGTTCAGAACACTGCCGGCCTCGATAATCGCCACCTTTTTGCCTTGTTTAGAAAGCAGGTAGGCCGTTGTGATGCCGGTCATTCCCGCCCCAACGATAGCGACATCGACAGAAAGGTCCCCCTCAAGCCTGCTAAACTTCGGAAGGTCGATTTCTCGCCAATACGTTCTCGGATACTTTGGCGTCCTGCTTTGTCCGCTCATGTTATTCCTCCTTCATCTGATAAGTCCGATTAATGCAATCTGCAATTCACTTTATCAGGGACAGTAAGCTAATAGGGCAACTGTCCCTAAAGGTCCGCTTGGTTCAACCTAATCATCTGCAGAAAACCACCGCTGATGGAAGCTTCACTGTATTGTTCCCTGTTTTGGAAAAATAAACTCAACAACTTGCCAGGGGGTCTGCTATCTGATTTTTCGAAGGATTAGCAATTGCGTTGACGCTCAATGCCCAGGCTGATATACTCACCCTCATATATAAAGATAACCAACAGAAGAAGGTGGCTTGATTGGCAAAGGAATTTGAAACAAAAGTATTGCATGGGGACAAAATAGGCAGGGAAATTGCGAGCAAGGTGACACCGATTTACCAGACGTCTGCCTTTACGTTCAAGGATTTGGATGAGCTTGAAGGGTTCTATGAGGGCAGTGGGCGCTATCTGTATTCTAGGGTAGGAAACCCGAATACGGATGAGCTTGGCGCGGCGGTTGCCAGGCTTGAGGGGGCGCCTGCCGGAGTGGCGGCATCCTCGGGATTGTCGGCTATCCTCGCCGGGGTGCTCGCGGCTGTTAAAAGCGGCGGCCATATTATCGCAGCGGACGACGTTTACGGCGGCAGCTATCATATGCTAAAGGAAGAACTAAAAGACTTTGGCATTGAGACAACGTTTGTTTCATTCACCGACCTATCCAATGTAGAAAAAGCTATGCGGGATAACACCCGCATGATCTATACGGAATCTATTACGAATCCGCTTCTCCGCGTCGAGGATCTCGCGTCGGTTATTTCTTTTGCGAAAAAGAAAGGCCTGATCACACTCGTCGACAATACGTTCGCGACACCTCTGCATGTCCGCCCATATGAGCTTGGTGCCGACCTCGTTGTACATAGCGCAACAAAGTATATTGGCGGCCATAGCGATGTGACATCCGGCGTCGTAGTCGGAAGGGAAGACCTGATTGCCAAGGCGAGCGGGAAGATCGCCAATCTTGGCGCCAACCTGAGCCCGTTTGAAGCGTGGCTAACTACCCGTGGCTTAAAAACGCTGGCGCTCCGCATGAAAGCCCAGTCATCCAATGCCCGGCAGCTTGCTTTGGCGTTAAAGGAAAATGCTGATGTAAAGAGAGTGTATTATCCATTCGAGCATGGGGAAGACGGATACGGCGCGATTGTTACGATTGAGCTTTCCGAAAAGGCGGATATGAATGCATTTTTCCGGGCTCTTTCCTGGATTAAAATTGCGCCAACACTCGCCGGCGTGGAAACAACCGTTTCCCACCCGGAAGTGACATCCCACCGCGCACTATCACCAGAAGCGCGCGCCGAACTTGGCATCAACCGCCAAGTCGTCCGAATTTCGGTGGGCATTGAACATGTGAATGACATCATCAGCCAGTTCGAAACGGCGATCAAAGAATCTATTCAAGGTTATTGAAACGACAGCACCGGCTAAATGCCGGTGTTTTTTTGCGAAAATGGAGTTGCACTTAAATGGCCAATCCCTTTTGGTTGCCGCTTACCCCACTTGGTTGCTATTGAAGTGCCCATCCACGGTTGCTATGTTTCACAATCACCTCAACATTGGTAAATAAGTATCGAGAAACTAGTAACTTTAAGGAGGCCAGCCTATGGCTCATAATCAAAAAGAGATAAAAAGGCAAAGGGAGAGATCCGAACGCTTTGAGGTGGCGTTCAACCAAATCCATACAGAATTAAAAAAGCTCGAGAAAAATGCCGATACCGACCATTTTATCGAGCTGCTCCATAAAGTGAAGAATAGGCATGCGCCAATACGCCGTTACTTCGACGATTTAAAAAGCTATGCGCGCCTTCGTAACGCGCTTGTCCATGAAAAGAGCCGGAAAAACTTCTATATTGCCGAGCCCCATCCGGAGGTTGTTGAGCAAATTGAAGCAATTGCCGAATTCCTGCAAGTCCCACCGTCGATCCTAACTGTTGCTTCGAAGCCGGTGAAGACATTCCAGGCGGATGAAGAAGTCAAGGACGCGCTTCTCGAGATGGAAAAGCACGAATTCACACAGTACCCGGTTTACAAAGGCGAAAGATTTAAATTCCTGATGACCGAGAGTGGACTGAGGAGTTATTTTGCAAGCAGGCTGAAATGCTCCTCGATTGATCTCGCCGGACAAAAGCTAAGCGATGTCCAAAAGCATGAAAAGACGAATACGGTTAAAATTGTATCCAAGGATATGAATATTTTCGAACTTCAGGACTTATATGATTCCCGTCCGGAGCATGAAAACAAACTGGAGGCAGTCATCATCACCGAGAATGGTTCACAAAAGGAAAAGCCAATCGGAATCGTTTCTTCATGGGATTTAATAAAGATGGATACGGATTAAATGGCTGCCCAACTGATTGTATAAACAACGCGGCCTAACCATTTTTAACTGTGAAACAACACTTGTGAAACAAGAATTTTCGGGTGGTCCAGGTACTGTTCGTAACAAAACTCGCCAATTTCGGCGAGTTTTTTGTGTTAACCTTTTGGATGTTCCTTTGGCGGGCCTGCATCTTGAGTGTTGGTTTCGTGCTCTATTGCTGAGTAATAGGCAACCTTTTTAATGTTGACGCCTACAAATGTTTCTATGACAGACTGGCCGCCGGCAATGGCGAGGATTAGCCCGAGGACAAGGAATACTTTTGGGAAAAGCAGGTAGCCTCCCCCGAGAAAAATCGCGCTCCAGATGCCCGCGCACCAATAACAGTTAAGCAGGTAACCGAACATGTTCTTCGGGACGTCCTTTACCTCGCTGCCATGCGAAGTCTTTATCTCCTTCTTCTTCATGAAAGGCTTGCGGATGAATTCGGTAATTTTATCAAAAACAATCAAATGGGTCAGGCGATAGCTCGCCAGGATGAGGATGATGAGTTCCAGCCAGGAAAGGTTTTCCATAATGAACCTCCTACAAAAGCTTTTGGTGTTAGACTGCCCAAAACATGCCTGAGCGTCCATTACCTGTTTTCCCGCCAGCGAAAATAATAACCATCCTCTCTTCGTTCCGGTATATTTTTGAGGAAAAAACACAATCTATCCCGAGGAGGCGATAATATGAAAAAAGCTTTATTGATTCTTTTGGTGTCCGTCATGGCCATTGTTGCAGTGCCGGCGATTTCAAGCGCCCAGACAATCCATACCGTTGTCCGGGGGGATACGCTTTGGAAAATTTCTGTCCGGTATCATGTTGGGCTTCACGAACTGATTAGGGCAAACAAGCAGTTTAAAAACCCTAACCTGATTTATCCCGGGCAAAAGGTGACCATTCCGAGGATTGGCGCGAAATCAGTTGAACAGCAGGTCATAAGCCTGACCAATCAGGAGCGCGCCAAACATGGGCTTAAGGCGCTTGCGCACGATTGGGAACTCTCTAGGGTGGCGAGGTATAAGTCCGTCGATATGAGGGACAAGAACTATTTTTCCCATACGAGCCCAACATATGGTTCACCGTTCACAATGATGAAGAATTTCGGTGTTGCCTATAGATCCGCTGGTGAAAACATTGCGGCAGGGCAGACGACCGCGGCGGAAGTCGTCCGGGCATGGATGAATTCGCCGGGCCACAGGAAGAATATCCTGAGCCGTGACTATACGCACATCGGCGTCGGTTATGCGGCAGGCGGTTCCCAGCGGCATTACTGGACACAGATGTTCATCTCCAAATAAGATCTTTCATGGCATCCGCTTTCCAAAGCGGGTGCTTTACTTTTTTTAAAAAAAGTCAGTCCCACCGCTGGGCCGAGCCTGTCCTCCGCCTCAAGTCCTAGATGAAAATCTGGCTTGAGCACGTTATTGAAAATTCTCCCTGAAGGTAAGATAGAGACATGAAAGGAAAGGAGAGGAAATGGAGTGAAAAAATTTGGTTTGCTCGTAGCGGGAGGCATCGCTGCAATGGTCCTGTTATCGACAATCGGCCCAATCGCGGGAATGGTGATCAGTCTGGCGATTCTGTACTTTGTGATTAAGCAGTTCCTGAAAACGAAATCGACAGCGGCGAGGATTGGTCTTGGTATCCTTGGTTTAATCGTCCTGTCGGCAGCGGCAAGCAACGCGCCTGCCCTATTCGGCCTCGCAGCGGCTTATGTCCTGTACCTAGTGTACAAAAACTGGAATGAGACAAAGTATTCCGAACCGGTTAAAGAGTCTGATCCATTCGTTAATTTCGAAAGGCAATGGAACGAACTGCATAAAAACCACTAATTCATAAGGGAGAGAAAAAATAATGGCAAACTTATTTACTAAACTCAAAAACACGGTAATGGCGGACCTGCATGAAGCGTTGGACCAGAAGGAAAGGAAAAATCCGATTGCGATGCTGAATGAGCACCTTCGCCAGTGCGAGAAGGAAACTGAAAAGGTACGGAAGCTGGTTGAGCGGCAGCACGCGTTGAAGGAAGAATTCTCCCGCGAATATCACCTCGCAAAAGATATGGCCTCAAAGCGGAAGCATCAGGCGGACGTAGCATCCAAGGCCGGAGAACTTGGCCTTCAGGAATTTGCCGAAAGAGAGTACGTGCAATATTCTGAGCGGGCGGCGCGCCTTGAAGAGGCGATAGCCCATGCGACAAGGCAGCACAATGAGCTTGAAGCGAAATATGAGGAAATGAAACATAAGCTGAAAGACATGAACATTCGCCGCCTAGAATTGATGGGCCGCGAAAATATGAGCAGGGCCAACCATCGCATTAGCCAGGTTGTTGAGTCGGGCGAATTAAAATCGGAAAACCGCTTCCGGGAAATTGAAACCTACCTTGACACTATTGAGCATGAGGCAAATAACAACTATATCCGCAGCACAATCGACGCCAGGATTGCCCAACTTGAAAAACAGATGAAGGAACAGGAAGGGCAGCAAAACGCGCAATAAGATAGGCTGGCCGTATGCGAGGCATGCATGGCCCAAGTAACAAAAGTAGAGGGCGAGTCCCGGTAATGCGCCGGGACGCCCTATTTGTACAAGAACTTAAAGACAATGACATGCGGGAAATGATATCCTAAAGATAACAAAGATTATAGTACAGAAGAGGCTTTCGGGGAGGAAGAAAGATGGATAGGAAAATGACAGGGGATTATATGGGCTGGCTCATATTTGGCGGCGGAATCATACTTCTATTGGAAATTGCATTTTTTAACAGCGGCCTTGTCTTTTCCATTTTCCTGGCTGTGGCCTTGATTTACATTGGCAGGAAAAAGTCGCCTTCCAAGTTCGGAAAATTTCTTTTTTGGGTAGGGGTTGCAATATTAATTGCGAGCCTGATGAGTATGATTACATTGAAACTGGTGCTGATCGGGATGCTCGTTTTGGTCTTTATCCAGTTCATGCAGTCAAAAAAAGCGCATAAGCGGATTGCCCCGTCCATTGAAGTTACAAATCCAGGTGGTTCCGGGCATATTGTAAGGACAAAGCCGCTTTTTGAAAATATCTTGTTTGGCCAGCAAAAAACCCCTGACCATGTGTATGACTGGAATGATATCAACATCCAGGCAGGGGTTGGCGATACGACGATTGATTTGAGCTACACCGTTTTTCCAAAAGGGGAGACGGTCATCTTTATCCGGAACTTCATTGGCAATGTCCAAATCCTCGTCCCGTATGAAATGGAGGTCAGCATCAACCACTCTGTGATGGCGGGTTCAACGACCATTTTCGGCCTGGAGGAAGAAAAGGTTTTTAACCAGGTCTATCAGGTGAAAACAGCTGATTATGATGAATCGATCCAGAAGGTGAAAATTTTTACATCATTAGTCGTCGGGAATCTCGAGGTGAGCCGGATATGAGCGCAATCCAAAGACAGGTTGTCTGGTGCCTCGGCTTCGCCATTATTTTGATGGTTATTGGTTCGGCGGCCTTTTTTGTCGTTTTTCCAATTTCCGAATTGTCGCAGCTTTGGGAGAGGGAACTGATGGGCATCCCATTCATCATTTTTTTACCAGCATCAAGCGGGGCATTCGGAATTTTGTTCGGCTTGATTTCCGGTGTTTTTTGGAAATCGCAGCTTTCACAAATTGGCCAGTCGCTCCGCCAGATCGAGGAAGGTCATCAGGCGGAATTCAAGGATGATGGCTCTGTTTTTGAAATGAAAGAAATCCATGAACGTTTTCAAAAACTGAATGCCCAGCTGTCGGAAAAAGCAAAGATATCACAACGGCTCGCCACTGAAAAAGCCGAAGAACAGGAAGTAAGGATCCAGGAAATCATCTCCCAGGAGCGAAACCGGCTTGCTCGCGAACTTCACGACTCGGTGAGCCAGCAGCTTTTCGCCGCTTCGATGCTGATGTCGGCGGTGACGGAATCAAGAGGGGAAGAGGAAGGCCCGGAAGCAAAACAATTAAAGCTTGTAGAGGGGATGATCCACCAGTCCCAGATCGAAATGAGGGCGCTCCTCCTTCACCTTCGCCCGGCAGCCTTGAAAGGCAAGTCACTTCAGGAAGGTATCGCTGAGCTTCTTAATGAGCTATCGCAGAAGGTAATGATGGAAATTACATGGAGAGCGGAGAACTTTTCAATGGATAAAGGCGTGGAGGACCATCTGTTCCGCATCCTCCAGGAATCGGTCTCGAACACGCTTAGGCACGCGAAGGCAAAGTCACTAAATGTGCTGTTAATCAAAAGGGATGGGTTGATTATCATGCGGGTTGTTGATGACGGGGTCGGTTTTGATGAAGGTGACCGGAAAGCGGGAGCGTACGGCCTGCAAAATATGCATGAACGCGCACTGGAAATAGGAGGCACACTGAAGATTGTCTCTGTAAAGAATAAAGGGACGCGGCTTGAAGTGAAAGTTCCGGCTGTGTCGAATGGGGTTGGGGAAAAATGATTAAAGTTGTATTTGTCGATGACCATGAGATGGTCCGTATCGGAGTATCTTCCTATTTGTCCGCGCAGCCCGATATCGAGGTGGTTGGAGAAGCGGATAACGGGAAACGGGGCGTCGAACTGGCGCTGGAACTAAGGCCGGATATCATCCTGATGGACCTTGTGATGAAGGAGATGGATGGAATCGAGGCGACACGCCAAATTATTGAGCAATGGCCCGAGGCGAAAATCATTATCGTCACTAGCTTCCTTGATGACGAAAAGGTGTACCCCGCCCTTGAAGCGGGAGCAACAAGCTATATGCTGAAAACATCGAAGGCAAGCGAAATCGCGAACGCCGTCCGTGCTACATACCAAGGCCAGTCCATTCTCGAGCCTGAGGTTACCGGTAAAATGATGCTCAAGATGCGCCAGAAAAAGGAACTTCTTCCCCACGAGGAACTGACGGACCGGGAAATGGAAATTCTTCTGTTGATGACTGAAGGAAAAACGAACCAGGAAATCGCCGACGAGCTGTTCATAGCCCTGAAAACAGTCAAAACTCATGTGAGCAATATCCTATCAAAGCTCCAGGTGCAGGACCGTACCCAAGCTGTCATCTATGCGTTCAAGCACAACCTTACGAATTAGGGCCGAAAGTATAATAATAGAAGAGCTTCCTTCCAAGAGAAAAGGAGGCTTTTTCGTTTGGGCGGTTTTCAGGAGGTTTAATAGTTTTGAAAATGGTACGTAATCTGGTTCATAAAAGCCATCTGGTTCATAAAATCAATTTTCGGTTCATAAAAGTATAAACCCGGTTCATAAAAGTAAAATCCGGTTCATAAATACATCACCATGGTTCATAAATCCAGCAAACTGGTTCATAAAAGCTAGAACCCGCTAGCAGTCTGCTATCATCATAGGTTGGTGCCTAAGGACCAACAGGAATAAATAGCCTGGCAACATGCGGAAAATTATGCAAGGCTTCCATGCTTGGCATTGGGAATCGTTCCCGGCAACATACTCCCAACACGTATGGTTAAATCATTTGTTTTTTGCTTCCGCATGTTCCTCGATTTTTTCTTCATGCTCTTTTATTTCGGACTCAAATTTTTTCTTCAAGAGTGATTTATCGCCATATAAAACCAACTGGTCACCTGCCTGGATTTTTTCTTTTTGCCGGTCGTGGCGTATGGCCACATCCCCTCTTTTAATGAACAGTATATTGATATCCTCTTCTGGCTTGATCGTTTCCTCTAGTGTTTGTCCGACTAAATCGGACGCCTCATGGACATGAATTTCTGCAAAGTAATCATCATCATTTTGCAATAATACATCTTTGATCGGAAGGTCCTCGGGTTTATAGTTTTCCTCAAGTTCTTCCTGGAGGATGGAAGAGAGTTTTTTATCCAAATACGGAAGTTTCAGAATAACCAAAAGAAGGACAAGCACTCCCGCTGTAACGCCTAGCTCGGTTATATGGAAATTTTTCTGCAGGATGCCGCTGATGGCGGAAATGATGACAGCGAGGGAAAAAGCGCCAAACAGGATTAGGAAAGCGCCGAGCCTTCTCCTGATTGGATGGGCAATAATGAGCTCGGATACCCCAGTAGTAAATCCCGTACTTGTCAGCATGGACACAACCTGGAAACGGGCGATGGGTTTTTCAAGCCCTGTAAGGACAAATAACGCCGTACAAATTTCCACTACGATTAAGATTATCCCGATATAAATACAAATAAATAAATAACCCATCGCCAGTTCCTCCGTATCCGGAATCATGAATCGCCATTTTGGCCAGATCAGCAAAAAACCTAAAGGTGTTACCCTTTAGGCATTATCCTGCTCGTTCTGGTTGTAGTAGTGCACTCCGTATTGTGATCCTTCGCTAACCATTTTGTTGTCATCGAGGTCCATCGGGTCGGATAGGCCGGCTTTTGCGACGGCAGGCTCCGTATTGTTTTTTCCAAATGGAAGCTTGTTGACTGCTGTATTGACCATTTCTTTCATATTCATGTTCGACGGTTTCAGTGCGTACCAAAGCAATGCCCCAATTCCGGCTCCAGCTACCAGGTAACGTGTATTTCGATTCATGCCAGACCATCTCCTTTTCGTCTATTTTCTCTCTTGAGTGTAATGTTTATTTACCCGGTGCCTTGTCCATAAAAACCTTCCCGCCTCGTTAAGGGCGAAAAAAGTTTTGAAAAGGATACTTTTGGGGATTGTTAAATAAGGCTGGGTACGTATTTATTGTTTCGATTGGATGTGGGGAAATGAAGCATGTATTTAATGGGGGTGCCTGGGAATGGCATGAATTCCCGGAATCGGATAAAGCGGGAATCGAAAAGCTTGCCCGGGAAAAGGATCCCTATCATATAGATAAATGGGCAGCTAATCTACCAAGGATGAAAACAAACCATATAATGGTAGACGCGTTTCGGAAAGGAGAAGAATGGATAGCAGGAACCCTCGTTTTCAAACAGGATTTAACGGAAAAAGAAGATTATCATTATTTCCACTTTTTTGTCGCGGAAAATTTCATGATAACGAGTGGGCTGGATTTTAATGTTTTTGGCAAAGACGATTACAACCTCCTGAATGAACAAATGGATACCTGCGACAATGCCCTTGAAGGATTTTCAGTCCTGCTTGGGGAAATTACGACCAGCAGCCTGATGAAAATCGACCCATTTGAGGTAAAGCTCAACGACCTTTTTTGGAAGGTGAAAAAAGAGAATAGTACCGGGTTGCTAGAAGAAATCTACCATGCCCGGCATGAGTTGCTTGTCCTAAAACACCTTATGATGCCGCTTCAGGAAATCAAAATTGCAATGGAAGAGGCATTTGGGGAACAAGCATCCGGCGGGCCTGAATATAAAAGAACATGCTTGAAAATTGAGAGGGGCTTCAAAATCGCAAACGAATACCAGACTGAAATCGATACGCTTATAAGGCTTGAGGAAGTTGTTTCTTCACACCGTGGAAATGAGATTATGAAAACACTGACGGTTCTTACAACTTTGTTCACCCCTATCACCGCTCTTGGAGCCTTGTGGGGAATGAACTTCCGGAATATGCCTGAGCTTGAGTGGAAGTATGGGTATCTTTTCGCAATTGGACTGGTTGTGATTTCTACTCTTATCCTTTATATCGTTTTGAAAAAAAAGGGATGGGCG
The DNA here is from genome assembly GCF_046237595.1 of Neobacillus oceani. Classification (NCBI taxonomy): domain Bacteria; kingdom Bacillati; phylum Bacillota; class Bacilli; order Caryophanales; family Bacillaceae; genus Neobacillus; species Neobacillus oceani. Next base: position 568,598 of record NZ_CP143543.1, read on the forward strand.
GGAGATATTTTACGCGGAAAAAAACGGAATTCATTCTTTAAATGAGCGAAAGGCAGGCCTGGGGGAAGGCCTGCCTTTCATTATCTATTCAAAAAAGGGGGGAACACATATTAATCGTCGCTCGACAAAATGCCGAAAATACGCAGCAAATTGATGAACAGGTTGACGAAGTCCAAATACAGGTTCAGAGCCATGAGCGGAACTTCTTCAGCCGTAACACCATAATGCTTCATTCTATTAAAATCAAATAGGATGTAGCCGCTGAAAACTAGGACGCCGACGAATGAGAAAGCCAGCATTCCAGTCGAGCTAAGCGGCCAAATCATATGGAAAATTGAAATGGCGATCAAGGCGAGCAGTGAAGCCATCAGCATGCCGCCCATCCATGAGAAATTGCGCTTCGTCTTTGTCGCGTAAACGCCGATTCCCGCAAAAACGACCGTAGTCGTCGCCAATGCAAGCAGGACAACATCGCCGCCGGAAGTTGACGCATAGTGGTTAATAATCGGATAGGTGGTTATACCAGAAATGAATGTAAATGCATAAAGGAATGTGTATGAGATCGTCTTCTTTTTGCGGATCAAAAATGCGAAAAGCAGCATTCCGATTTCAAGAATGACAAGTGGCATAAATAGTGCCGGTGGAACGTATACACCAGCCATTGCGCCAAGGAGCGCGAACGCGATCGACATCGCGAAAGCCCTCATTACGGATGGCAAATGTTCCGTGCTGGTTTGTACATACATGAGTGCTTCACCTCATAAATTTTTTCGTATAAAGGTTGTACGGGTGGAAGAATCAAAGGTTTCAATTTTTTTCAAAAAAATTCTGTGAAACTATAGCCAGCGGACGTTTACATCTGGCCAGCTATTCGTGAAAAGATTTTTTAGAGAAAAAGAGCTAACCACGGTCTGCGGATCCCTTGGCCTGTTCTTTCAGGAGATCCCTGATTTCCGTTAACAATACCTCGGTTTTGTCGGCTTCTTCTTTTACCTCTTCCTTCTCTTCTTCATTTGCCTGCCTGAAGTGTTGGACCAGTCTTATGAAAATAAAAATTGAAAATGACACGATCAAAAAGTCGATGACAGACTGCAGGAACTCTCCGTAGAGGAGTTCCGCGTCGCCCACCGGAAAACTCAGGCGTTTTAGGTTGATTCCTCCCATAAGGAGGCCGATAACCGGCATCAGGATATCTTCTACAAGCGAAGTGACGATTTTGCCAAAAGCCCCTCCAATGATGACCCCGACAGCCAGGTCAAATACATTTCCTTTCATTGCGAATTTCTTGAAGTCTTGCAGCATTCCAAATCCCCCATTTTTCAAAAGATAAGCCTACTTTACCAGCAATGCGGGGAGTTGTCACTGCCTTGGATGAAAAGAAGGGAGAGGCTCTCTGGCATTAAGTTGTGCCTCTAACCGCGAATGATTAAAAAAAAACAGGCAGGGTTTTCTAAAACCCCTGCCTGCCTTCCTCATTAGATGCAAACCATTTTTTTAAAAAGTATTAATGTTTTCAAACAAACGTTTGATTAAAGTGATGTCGCATTTTTCACAAAAACCGTCGGATTAAAGTGAAATGATATATCAATCAAACGTTTGATTGAATTGCTAAATTGCCCAGTTTCCTCCGCGGAAGACGGGTTCCGATTTGCCGTCCTCGGTGATGCCGTCGATGTCCATGTCAGCGGAGCCAATCATGAAGTCGACGTGGGTGATGCTCTCATTCAAGCCTGCCTGGGCAAGCTGCTCGGCATTCATCGTTTTGCCGCCTTCAATGCAGAATGCGTACGCGCTGCCAATCGCCAGGTGGTTAGACGCGTTTTCATCGAAAAGTGTGTTGAAGAACAATACATTTGATTGTGAAATCGGCGAGTCGTAAGGGACGAGCGCCACTTCCCCAAGGTAATGGGAGCCTTCATCGGTTTCGACAAGCCTCTTCAGAATTTCTTCGCCTTCTTCGGCTTTTACATCGACTATCCGGCCATTTTGGAACGTCAGGCTGAACTTGTCAATGATGTTTCCGCCATAGCTAAGCGGTTTCGTGCTAGAAACAACGCCGTTAACGCCAGTTTTGAGCGGAACGGTGAATACTTCCTCGGTCGGCATATTGGCCATGAATTCAAAGCCTTTTTCATTGATGCTTCCGGCACCTACCCAAAGGTGGCCATTAGGAAGCTCAATCGTCAAATCGGTTCCAGGTGCCTTGTAATGAAGGAATTTAAAACGCTTATCATTCAGGATGCGGACCTTTTTATGAAGGGTCTCGTCATGCTGTTTCCACGCCTGGACCGGGTTTTCCGAGTCGACACGGACAGCTTTGAAAATGGCATCCCATAGCTTATCAACCTGCTCGGATTCCGGAGCATCCGGGAATACTTTCGCAGCCCATTCCCGGGAAGGAACAGCGATGACTGTCCAGCTAACCTTATCGGACTGAATCATCCTTCGGTAATTGGCAAGTGCGGTACCCGCCGCTTTCTGGAAATTGGAAATGCGCTGTGGCTGAACACCTTTCAGAAGGTCCGGGGATGAAGAAACGATCGACATGAAGGCAGCGCCATTTTCAGCAAGCTCTTCCGTTTCCTTCGCTCTCCATTTTGGATACTCATTGAATGTTTCCTCTGGTGCCAGTTCATACTTCAGGCGGGATACCGTATCATCGTTCCAGTTGACGACGACATTGTAAGCCCCGGCTTCATATGCTTTTTTCACGGCAACCCTGACGAACTCTGCTGCATCAAGCGTCGCATTGATGACAAGCGTCTGGCCAGGCTGGACATTGACCCCTACCTTTACTGCAAGCTCAGCGTACTTTTCCAATCTTGTTTGAAAATCATTCATCGTATGTACCTCTCCTCCTGTTTCATCCTCCTCAGTTTATCTCTTTTTTGGAAAAAAAAGAAATGAAATACACGCAGGATTTTTCAAACAAAGGCCACGACAATGCGCAAACAAAAAAGCAGCAGGCCCAGGCCTACTGCTCAATATCATTATATAATTTTATATTCAAGTAGATCCCCCAGGAAAACAGCGATGCGAATGCGATGATTCCTGACAAAGAGGTAGGAGACATCCAATCCATCATTTCCACCATCCCAACGTGGTTTAGTATCTGTTAACTTGAAGTATACGCACATTTTTCAGACAGTTCAATTAAAAGTTCACTGATTTTTCGCAAAATAATATTGACAATGATATTGGGATGAGGAAAGAGTCTTGAAAATGTGAAAACCTTAAATGACACTCCCTGCTTTATTTGGATAGCTGAAAGGCCTGTTGGACAAGTTTTTCGAGCAGTTCCGGGAGTTTCGTGAATGAAAAGTCCAGTTCGAGCCGTTCCGTTTTCTGGTGTGGGTCAGCTCCATATGGACCAAGATTGAATACCGGCATATCCAGTTTCTTGATTGAATTGAACGGAATCGTATAGCCATTGCCGTAGAGCGGCATATTCCCGGAAAGAAGCCTGATATCTTTTTCTGTCATGGACGTTGCGACAAAACTTAGGTCGCACAGACCAGGAAAAAAGTTACGCGCGACAATTTGTTCATTCTCTTTTTTTATAAAAGAAGCAATTGACTGGACTAAACCGGAATCCCGGGATGAAACGGCCGGGTAGAAGGGTGGGCTAAAATAAAATACGATAAACGGCTTTTGATTTACAAACGCTGAAAACTCCTGAACGATTCGAAGTGTTTTGCCGCGCTCGTCCTCTCCGGCTGCTGCTGCCAGAGAGGAAGCTATTAAATCCGCGGCTCCTTCTTCCCCAATTGAATCCACAACATTCGTATATAACTCGTCCCACGTATAAACGCCTATCTCAAAAGGTAATCCCCGAATGCCTGCTTCTTCCGCCTTAAACCGGTAATGTTCTGCAATCCTGCCAGCTGCTTTTCGAGTCTCGGCCAAAAGCCAATCGAACAGTTCCTCCGGCTTTTTTTCCATATACAATAGGTTGAACATCACCACCGCTGAGGTTGGCGTCTGCACATTGTACGCTGTTTTTAAATCCCTCATCATCAGATTTGTCAGGGCGGGGGTTTTCTCTTCGCCAATAGTTTCGGCACACCTACTGTTCAATTCAAACTCCATCGTCAGCGCGGCCGCCATCAAGGAAGCATTCAGGCCGGCAAACGGTTCCCCGACATGCGTTTCCTGCCCGATGCATAAAAAGCTTGGCATCATTTTCCCTATCGTTCCGGTATACATGTATTTGTTCGTATCATGTGGGTGCTCTTTGAATGAGGGCTCCGAATTCAGGCAAAGAATGTACTCAAGCCCCAGTTCCTCTTTTATGCGGAGGATTTCATCAATGGCCTTCAGCATTCCTTTTGAACTGACTTCCTCGTCCGAAACGGTAATGAACAGGAGATTTCCGTCAAGTTTGCCTTCCGCGCCTTTTTCCAGAATGGATAGTTGGGCGACGATGCCGGCCTTCATATCCAACGAACCTCTGGCGAAAACCCAATCCCCTGCCTGCAATTCCTCCCTGAAATCGTCCGGCAATAACTCTGGATTAGTATGATATACCTCTGTCAGTTTTTCTGTATTGAACGCAAATTCCTTAAGTTGCCCATAATCGTCGACCCCGACCACATCGAAGTGGCTGATCATGACAATCGTCTTTCGAGTGCCCTTTTTTTCCACAAAAGCAGCCAGAAAGGAGCCGTCTGGCGAATTCTGCACATTCAAATGATGGGGGTTCTCCTGGAAATAGGGGAGCCTTTTCAGCTCATGCGCCAGCAAATCCGGGAAAATCGCCTCAGTTTCAGTCCCCGTAATGCTGGGAATGCTCACGAGCCGCGCCAATAAATCCGATAATTGAGGTTTTGTTTGCCAATACATGTCCAGTCCCTCCTTTTATACTGTTGCCGCTTTTTGCTTATCATAGCTCTTAAAGGTTACCCAGTACAGCACTGCGCTCAAAAGCGACAGCGCGCAAAGGGTAATGAAGGTCCAATCATAGCCGATCCACTCGGTTAATGGAATGGACAGGGGCGCGATTGTCCTCCCGATGGTATATCGGAGGCTTGCAGCAGCGAAATACTGGCCACGCAGGTGTTCAGGGGCAAGCTTTGATACAAATCCCTGCTGGACGCCGGCTGTTGCGAGTTCTCCGAGGGTGAAGATCGCCATGGCAAAAATAAGCCCCCAAATCCACACGGTCTTTCCAAAGAGGATAATCGAAATCCCAAACAAAATTGATGACACGATAAAAACATTTTGCTCCTTGTATTTTGACATCCATCGTGTCACAACGACTGTAAATAGTGCGACGAGCAACCCGTTTTCAGAGAGGATTAAGCCAAAAGCCTGTTCTCCGTTCACCTTGAAACTCCATTCCCCAAAACTGAATACTGTCTGGGTTCCAACGAATTCCTTCATGTAAACGGGGAACAGCAAGTCCAGCTGCATAAAGGTCTGTGAAACGACAATCCCGGCGATGATGAACAGGAGGAATATTTTGTCGGCCATAATGACCCGATAATCTTTGAACTGATTAACGATAGCCGAATACCAGCTGTTTCCGCCGGTATTAGCGGAAACCATTTTTTGCGGCAGCGTTTCCCGGATCCATTTTAAAAGGATAAATGAAAGCAGCAGGCCGATGAAGCCTGAAACGAGCAGCACTTCGAAAGGGTAACGCACGAAAAAAATCGACCCCAGTATCGGCCCGAAAACAACCGATATATTAATCGAGGTGTAGAACACCGCGAACACTTCACTCCGGTCTTTTTCAGGCACGAGATCGGCGACCATCGCCTGGCTGGCAGGCCAGTAAAGCGAACCGAAAACCCCGGCGAACGCAAAGCAAATAAAGCCGAGCATCGGGGAATTGAGCAATGGTGACTGGGCAAGCCCGAAAACGAGAAACGCTAGTCCCTGGCCCGCCGCAGACAGGACCATCATTTTTTTCCGTCCAAACCGGTCTGCACAGTAGCCCCCAATCAGGTTGGCGGCGACCGAGAAAACCTGCGAGAATACAAGAAGGAGCCCTGCTTTGCTTTTCCCGAATTCCTCTGAAAAATAGATCGCCAAAAACGGAAAGAACATCCAGAACATTGTATTAAAAGATGCTTCCGCCACGAGACGGATGCGTAAATTTGTATCCCAATCTTTAAGTCTCATCAGTAAATCTCCATTTCTTTAACTGTAGGCAGCTTTTTAATCATACTACCCTGAAGGAAGAATTTCCAAGAAAGAAAGCAAGCTGTTTTTAATATCCTTGTAGATAAGAAAGGTTTTCTCATGAAGAATACCGAACTATACAGTCGAACGAAACAAAAGGGGGAGCATCCATGGAAAACATGATTGACAGGATTGCCGAAGATATGATGAAAATCAGCCCGGAAGAAATGTGGCCTGGCTTTCGGTATGTGGCGTTTGCGCTATATGATGAAAAGCTGGTTTATTTATTCAACCATCCTAACTATCCGGCCGGAAGCGAAAAACCGTACTGTGTGTTAGCCCGCACCGATTCTTTTATCGCTGAAACTTTGATTCTTTTTGAAGGGCATCCAACTGCGATAGCGAATCTGTCTCTCCATAACGATTATGAAGGATTGTACTCCACCCTGGTCCACGAATTATTCCATGGATACCAATATATAAAAGGGGAAAAACGGTTCCCGAATGAGCTTCTCGGAATTATGTATCCCATCCTGGAGGAAAATGTCGAGGCGAGGAATCAGGAGAGGAAAGCTTTGCATGATGCGTTCATAGCCAACAGCCGAGAACAAATGAATCATGACCTCGGCCGGTTTATAGCGTTGAGAGAGAAACGGGCGGAATTGATTGGGGAAGCGCTCGAATACGAAAACAGGATAGAAACGGTCGAGGGGCCGGCCATTTATATTGAGGCAAAGGCAAAATCACTCGTAAGCCCGCTTTCTTTTGGAAAAATTCTCGATTCCTATGCGGCCTTCCTTGTGGACCCCTATGATTCTTCCATTCATTTGCGCAGAAGCTGCTATTATACCGGAATTTTTTTATCATTGATCCTTGATGAAGTAGCTCCAGCTTGGAAGGAATCTTTTATGGAAACTGATAAAACCTTGTATGCTATTTTAAAAGAAGCCTTATACGGCCAGGGGCTGGACCTTCCTGAAGTGAAGTTGTCTTTAGGTGGGGAGAGCCGGAATATTGTCAGGGAGATTATTGAAAAAAGGGAACAGAGTTTTGATGAGTTTTATAAAAAGCCCGGAACCCGGGTATGCATATCAGGAGAACTAACAACCAAAGGAATCGACCCTATGAACATCATCCGCCACGGGGACAAACTGCTGCATAAGCATTACCTTAAAGTGTCCATTAGCCAAGTGGAATATCTTATCAAGCAGCCCGTGGTAGCATTTATTAAAAAGGATTACCGGCAGATGAAAGAGCTGCATCTAATCCTAGAAACCATGCCCGTTGAAACGAAGGAATCGCTCATCCTAGACGGCATCGGTGAAATAAAAGGGACATACAAAAAACAGGGAGATATTTTTTACCTGTACCCCGAAGAATAGGTGTGAAAAATGTATGCAAAAATTGAAGCAATGGGCAAGGCAGCTTAAAAAACAGATCATGATCCTTTACTACGCGGTCCGAGATCCCCGGATGCCTTGGCATGCGAAGCTTGTGGCTGCCATGGTTGCCGCTTATGCGCTTAGCCCAATCGATGTCATTCCCGACTTTATCCCAGTGCTCGGATACCTCGACGACGTCATTCTGCTTCCAATTGGAATTTGGCTTGCCCTAAAACTAATACCAGCTGAAGTCCGACGAGAAGCAGCCGTAAAGGCAGAAAACGCAAAAAGGCCGGTCAGCAAGCTTGGGGCGGCCGTTATCATCTTGGTATGGATTGTGGGAATTGCAGCAGTATTCGCTATTCTATGGTAATTGGTGGAATGTAAAGACCGTTTCGAAAGGGAACCCCCGCCAAAACGGTCTTCATAAAGAACTTAGTCTTCTTTCTCTAAAGCTTTTTTAAGCAGGTCCCCGAGGCTTGTTCCGAAATCTTCCTTTTGGGTGTATTTCTGGACAAGCTTTTTCTCCTCGCGCTTGTTGACGGCTTTTTTCTTTTCTTCGGCTTTTTCAACGACGTTGCATGGGCGGCACTGGAAGTAGGTACCGGCTTTGCCATTATGGATTTCCATTTTCTTATGGCATTGCGGGCAGCGACGGTTCGATAGCTTTGGATCCTTCCGCTTCCGGTATGAGCAGTCGAGGCTTGAGCAGACAAGAACCTTGCCTTCCTTCGTGTTCCGCTCCTTCAGGAACGAGTCGCATTCAGGGCATTTCGAACCGGTCAGGTTCGGGGGGCGGTACGATTTGTCGCTCGTTTTGATTTCAGAAACGAGCCGCTTCGTCTGCTCGCGAATTCTCCGGCCAAATGCTTTCGCATCGCCTTTTCCCTTCGCGATTTTCTCAAGTTCTTCTTCCCATTTGGCTGTCAGCTCGGGTGATTTCAAATCATCGTTGACAAGCTCGATCAGCTGCTTTCCTTTTTGGGTAGGGTGGAGGCGGCCATTCTGCCTATCGACGACTTCCGTTTCAACGATCCTCTCGATGATTTCAGCGCGTGTTGCTGGTGTACCCAGGCCGAATTTTTCCATCTGCCCAAGAATATCGGACTCTGCGAAGCGGGCAGGCGGCTCGGTCCATTTCTGATTTATGGTTGCGGAGGATACCGTCAGTGCCTGGCCCTCCTTTAGTGCGGCGACGGCTGGCTTTAGAGGAACAGTTTCTTCCTTGCCGAGAACCTTTTTGAAGCCCGGACTAATCGTAAAAGTCTCCCTGGCTGTGAACGATGCGCCGGCGGCCGCCACTTCAAACGAAATGGTTTCGTACTCATACGCTGGGTAGAAGAGCGCGAGGAAACGGCGGACGATAAGGTCATAAATTTTCCGCTCATCCGAATCGAGCTCGGACAGGTTCGGGCGCTCCTCGGTCGGGATAATCGCATGGTGGTCGGTCACCTTGGCATTGTTGAAAACACGCTTGGCGAGAACCTGGCCTTTTCCTAAAACAGGCTTTGCCTCGTCCTTGTAAGCACCAGCAATGGCGCCTAGACGGTCGGCCATCGTCGCCTCCATATCGGTTGTGAGATAGCGGGAGTCGGTACGGGGATACGTAACCAATTTATATTGCTCGTATAGGCGCTGCATCGTATTCAGCGTCTTTTTGGCGGAAAAGCCAAAACGCTTATTGGCGTCCCGCTGCAGTTCCGTTAAATCATAAGGCATCGGCTGCGGCTCGGATTTTGTTTTCCGTTCAATTTTTACAACAGTCGCTTCTGAGTTTTTCACTTTGCCAACAATCTCTTCGGCTTTCGCTTTATCAAATATGCGTTTTTCGCCTTTCTTTTCCCATTCAAGCGAGAGCGGGCCGGCAGAAAGGGAAATTGTCCAGTATTCCTTCGGCTGAAACTTTTGAATCTGTTCTTCGCGTTCCAATACCATTGCCAGTGTCGGCGTCTGGACGCGGCCAGCGGAAAGGGGATCCTGGTATTTCGTTGTCAGGGCCCGGGTTACATTCAGGCCAATCAGCCAGTCTGCCTCCGCGCGGCAGACGGCTGATTCATACAGACTTTCGAACTGCGATCCGGGCTTAAGCTGTCGGAATCCGTCCTTGATCGCCTTGTCCGTTTGGGAAGAAATCCACAGACGCTTGACTGGCTTTTTCCAATGAATTTTTTCAAGAATCCAGCGTGCGACCAGCTCTCCTTCACGCCCGGCATCCGTCGCGATGATGACTTCGCCGACATCCTTCCTCTTGGCAAGGTTCTCGATCGCCCGGAACTGGTGGCTCGTCTGCTTCATGACCTTGATGCCCATTTTATCCGGTATTATCGGTAAGTCCTCAAGATTCCAGTTCTTGAATTTTGTATCGTAATGCTCAGGCATCTTCAATTCCACCAGGTGGCCGAGCGCCCATGTCACAATGTATTTATCGCCTTCAATATAGCTTTTAGATGATTGCCTGCATCCAAGTACCCGGGCAATTTCGCGCCCCACGCTTGGTTTCTCGGCAAGTACCAATGATTTCACAGCATTCAATCCTTTCATTAAGCCTGTCTTCTCCCGGCAAGCCGGGTTGGCCTTTTACAAGTATACCGGAAAATGAGCCATTTTTAAAAACAGGAGGAATGGAAGCGCCCGCCAGCCATAGTGCTCCATGTATAACAGCACGGAATATCCAGATAATCACTCAGATCAGGATAAAATTATTGATGCACGCCAAAACTTTTTCAAATCCTTCAAAATAGTTCACCAAGGCCGTAGCCTGAAACTTTCCGTTGACACCGCTTCCAGGCACGAATACAATAAAAGTAATTATCGTTATTTTCTGATAAAGTGAACCTTGTATCAGTGGAATGCCATAACCCACTGATGGTTAGTCGCGCAGAGCCCGATTGATTTTTCTAAGGGCTGAAGCCCTAAGAAAAATCTTAGTTCACTTATCGGACCTTTATGGGCAGTTGAGCCCGACTATATTATTAATTAATTCCCTATTTCTTGGTGCGGGGCTTACTGCCCGTTAAGAGTGGGGAAAACAAGGGCTGATTCCGATGAAAATAAAACATGATGCAGGCATATACAAAAGGCTGGACCCCAAATCTTAACCGGTTTGGACGTCCAGCCTTTTTCTTTATCCTGCTAAATTGGTAGAGGTGAGAATGATGGTTACATTAACAGGGAACACATTGACGCTCTCGGAGGTAAAGGAAGTCCTTTATAACGGGGCGTACGTGGCCGCATCAAAGGAAAGCATGGAGAAAGTGGAGAAAAGTAGGCAGGCTGTCGAGCGGATTGTCGCCGAAAAGAAAGTCGTTTATGGAATCAATACCGGATTTGGCAAATTTAGCGATGTGCTGATTGATGCTGCCAATGTCCGGGATTTGCAGCTGAACCTGATTCGTTCGCATGCATGCGGCGTTGGCGAACCATTCCCTGAGGTTGTTTCAAAAGCGATGGTTCTGCTAAGGGCGAATGCATTGCTGAAAGGTTACTCAGGAGTTAGGCCAGTCGTTATTGAAAGGCTTATTGATCTTGTAAATACAGATATCATCCCTGTCATTCCACAGCAAGGGTCACTCGGCGCGAGCGGGGACCTTGCCCCGTTATCCCATTTGGCGCTTGTCTTGATTGGGGAAGGGGAGGCTTTTTACAAAGGAATCAGGATGGACGCTGCCTCTGCGCTTCAGCAGGAAGGGATTATGCCAATCACACTTGAGGCAAAAGAGGGGCTTGCCCTTATTAATGGAACACAGGCGATGACTGCGATGGGAGCAGTCGGCTATCTTGAAGCAGAGCAGCTTGCCTTCCAAAGTGAACTGATTGCAAGCATGACGATTGAAGGTCTGACTGGAATTATTGATGCATTCGCCGATGAAATCCATCAGGCAAGGGGATACTCGCAGCAAATCGAAACAGCCGCAAGAATCCGAAAATACCTGCATGACAGCCAGCTGACAACGAAACAAGGGGAGCTGCGCGTGCAGGATGCCTACAGCCTTCGCTGCATACCGCAGGTTCACGGAGCATCCTGGCAGGCATTGGATTATGTACGTGAAAAACTCGAAATCGAACTGAACGCGGCGACCGACAACCCGCTTATTTTCCATGATGGCGAGATGATCGTTTCGGGCGGAAATTTCCATGGCCAGCCAATAGCGCTTGCGATGGATTTTATGAAGATCGCCGTTGCCGAACTTGCGAATATATCCGAGCGCCGCATCGAGCGCCTCGTCAATCCGCAGCTGAATGACTTGCCGCCGTTCCTAAGCCCGGAACCAGGCCTGCAGTCAGGGGCAATGATCATGCAATACGCAGCGGCCTCACTCGTTTCGGAAAATAAAACGCTGGCCCATCCGGCAAGTGTCGATTCGATTCCGTCATCCGCGAACCAGGAGGACCATGTATCAATGGGAACAATTGCAGCCCGCCACGCTTGGCAAATCGTCCAAAACGCTAGAAGGGTCCTGGCAATCGAACTCATTTGCGCGCTCCAGGCGGCTGAATGCCGCGGACCTGAAAAACTGGCCTCCGCAACGCGAAAAATGTATGACGAAGCAAGGGAAATCGTCCCAAGCATCACCCATGACCGTGTTTTTTCAAAAGATATTGAAGACGCAGCAAGCTGGCTGAAGCAAAAGGAGCTTACGACGGTTTTGTTGCCTAAAGAGGAGCAGGTGTGAGCAACTCCGAAAAATGAAAAAAACGGTTCCGCCAAAATTGCGGCTGAACCGTTTTTTATGTATAACTGCTCCAACCATGGATTACTAATGGAACCTGTTTCCGTCCCCGCGCTCCACGCGGTTTTTAAATGCCTCCCTAACGACCAGGAACTCCTCATCGCCAATTGCTTCCTTTACATGCTTTTCGGTCAGGCTATCCTTCGGGAACTCGCCAGGATGCCCTTTCTTTTTGTGCTCAAATTGTTTGCCGCGGCCCATATTGGCACTCCTTTCACATTCAACTGTCTTAACGAGGTTAGTTTCCCCTGCAATTGTTTGTTTATGAAAAAGAACCTCGATTGGCTAAAGGGTTTACTCGCTCATCATAGTGGAAAAATGGTATACTTATAAGGACAGCACGCGCATCCATACACATTCCCATATGAGGAGGAAACAGGGTGGATTATTTTCAAATCATTTCAGAAGACCGGATTAAAAAAGCATATGATAATGGTGAATTCGAAGATTTACCCGGCTTCGGCAAACCGCTTCCGCAGGATGACCTGGCAGGTATACCCGATGAATTGCGAATGGCTTACCGTGTCCTGAAGAATGCAGGATATACGGAAGAAGCAAAATCTCTGCGCCAGGAAATGGTCTCGCTTGAAAGCATGATCGCCCAATGTACGGATGATGCCGAGCGTGCTTCCATGCAAAAGAAGCTTAATCAAAAGCTTCTCAGGTACAATAGCATGATGGCCAAACGCGGCGCCAAAACAAACTCCTCCGTTTTTAAAAACTACGGGGATAAGGTTATAAGAAAACTCACATAACCATAAATTAAAGGGGACCTGCCATTGCCGGCAGGTCCCAATCCATTTCCTATACCCCGTTGCGAATTTCAATAGGCTGATCACCAGCCTGGTCCTGGCGATGGGTTTCCGTTTCCTCCGATGCCTGGGCTGGCCTGCACATTCGATCAAGTAAAAAGCCAAAGAAAATCATAAACGCTATCGGGATTGTATAATTTAATACGTGGATTAAGGTCAATTCAATCCCTCCTATTTGGAAGCTTCAGTTGTTTTCCTCATCTTCATGTTGTTTATATTATATTTAATGTTGGCTGAAAATTCAAAAAGTTTTTCGAAATTTTTATTCAACATTTTTGTGAAAAAGTATCGGCACAATTCGCTTTATTCCGGAAGAAAATTGCCTCGGATAAATCGTTATCCTCTAGTGTTTCGACATTTTCCCAACTCCTTTTCCAGCGTAATTAGAAAAAACTAAATCAAATTGAATTATCTGAAAATTTACTGTAGATTTTTGTATGAATTTATTGGTATTATATGGTTTTTTCAAGACAAAATGTAACAACCTCCCCTAAAAGAACTATCTATAATGGATGTAGAACTACTACTTAAGTATGTGTCCATGTTTATAACAGTAGAGACGGCATGGAGCGTGCCTAGGTACATAACAGAAAAAGGCAAACCGTTTGAAAAAGCGGGACGCAAAGCTTCGGGTCTTCTGCAGAGTTTTTTGCATTGACGGCTGGGCTGCCTGGAATACGAAATCGTATTTTAGGGGTGAGAAAGTGCTAGTTAAAGAAAGAGGTTTTGAGGGACTCGATCAGGAGTGGATTGCACTTATCATGGAGGCAAAAGAGATAGGCCTCGAATCGGAGTTAGTCAGGGATTTCTTAAACAGGAATGAAAAAGTGTCATTGAAATGACAGTTCCAAGGTAAAAAAACAATCCAATGGGAATTTCCCATTGGATTGTTTTTGTCTAGCTCCAGCGCCCAACGCCTAGTGTACTTCGGTCCCCTCGCTACGATAAGTCAACATCGATTCGCTTTCGCTCTTCGTGTTTCCTTTACAGTGGGAGGGTGCTCCTGCGCCACAGTAAATTCGGGGAGGCTGTCTTCAGCTCGTCGCAAAGCTGCAGGGAAGTGTACTCAGGAAGCTGTTTCCCTCCAGTCCATACGGCACTAAACGGGCGCTTGCGCATTTCTATTTGTCATCATTGTTCTGGTTCAAACGCCATTTATTAAATTCGAGAAAATCCCGGAACTGATCCTTCGAAACCCCCGATTCCATCGCCTCTTTCACCAGATTCAGCCAGTCGCTGTCCAACTCTCCCTTGTCTGCCGCATCATGGATCAAGTGGTCGACAGGAACATTCAGCACAGCCGAGATTTTTTCGAGGAACTGGATCGACGGATTCCGCTGCAAATTTCGTTCAAGGGAGCTAATATATGATTTAGCAACCCCCGCCTGTTCGGCCAACTCTGATAACGACATTTTTCTTTCCAAACGAATCTTCTTGACGCGATCACCAATCATGAACGTTCACACACCTTGAAATTATATATCTTTCATTCATGATAACAAATTGAGAATAAAAGTACCATAGCATGAAACTGAATAATCAAAAAATCCAACGCAATGAAACCACCCATTAATCCAAAAGTCTAATGCATTCCAAACCGATTAACGAAAAAATCCAGATACCCGCCCAGACAGACGGCTAAGGTTTTATTACGGAAGGCGAAGGGAATGAGAATAATGGGCAATTTTGAAAATCAAGAGAAGGAGCTGCATACAATGGCAAAAAAATCGCCTGCCTAATTACATCGATGTTTGAAGACTCCGAATTCACCGAGCCGGCAAAGGCCTATGTCGAAGGCGGACATGAAGTCTTGACGATTGGGACCGAAAAAGGGAAGGAAGTGGAAGGGAAGCAGGGAGAAGCTACGATTACGATTGACTACGGTATTGACGAGGTCAATCCAGACGAGTATGATGCCTTGTTTTTACCAGGCGGTTTCTCGCCCGACATCCTCCGGGCAGATGACCGCTTCGTCCAATTTTCCAAACATTTCATGGATGAAAACAAACCTGTTTTCGCCATTTGCCACGGTCCGCAACTGCTTATCACCGCGAAGACGCTTGACGGACGAAACGTAACCGGCTATAAATCCATCAAGGTCGATCTGGAAAACGCCGGGGCTACCTATAAGGATGAAGAAGTTGTTGTCTGCGGCGATCAGCTCGTTACAAGCCGTACACCTGATGACATTCCGGCCTTTATTAAAGAATCAACTAAACTATTGGAAGCATAATTGGTTTTACCCCCTATTTAATCCTGAGGCTGTAGCCGGCAAAAGTGCGGCACAGCCTTTTTGTTTGCGAAGGAAAGCTCTTGCAATAATAATGCCATCAACCACCGGCTTGTGCTGATAGCCAGAAGGTTTGTAAATTAGTGGCTTCCACCATAAACAAGCCGCTTTGAAAAAGAGGAAAAGAGAGATACTATAAAGGATGAGAGCATTTTATCGTGACAGCATATAGTAAACGAGAAAATGAATTTTGCAAAAAGGCGGGAAATACATGATTGTCCTCAAATCACCAAGGGAAATCGCCATGATGAAAAAGGCAGGAGAGGTTTTAGCCGCTTGCCACAAAGAGTTGGCAGGCATAATCAAACCTGGCATAACAACATGGGAGATTGACCAATTTACGGAACAATTTTTAAAAAAACATGGAGCCACTCCGGAGCAGAAAGGTTACCGGGGATATGAATATGCCACATGCACAAGCATTAATGACGAAGTTTGCCAT
The DNA here is from genome assembly GCF_046237595.1 of Neobacillus oceani. NCBI lineage: Bacteria > Bacillati > Bacillota > Bacilli > Caryophanales > Bacillaceae > Neobacillus > Neobacillus oceani. The sequence goes on from NZ_CP143543.1 coordinate 584,380, forward strand.
GGGTTCCCGCGAAAGGAACCGCTCAAGGAAGGCGATATTGTCACCGTGGATATGGTTGTCAACCTGAACGGGGCGCTTGCCGATTCTGCCTGGACGTATCCTGTCGGCAAGGTTAGCGATGAAGTCCAGAAGCTAATGGATGTTACGAAGGAAGCGCTCTATAAAGGAATCGAACAGTCCGTCATAGGATCTAGAATCGGCGACATCGGCCATGCCATCCAGCAATATGTCGAGGAGGAGGGCTTTTCGGTTGTCCGGGATTTCATTGGCCACGGTATTGGATCTGTCATCCACGAAAAACCCGACGTTCCACACTTCGGGCTGCCAGGCAAAGGTGCAAGGTTGAAAGAAGGGATGGTCTTTACCATCGAACCAATGGTTAATATCGGCGCATGGGCAACCAAAATGGACCCTAACGGCTGGACAGCCAGAACCGTAGACGGCACCTACTCCGCCCAATACGAACACACTATAGCCATCACAAAAGACGGCCCGCTCATCCTGACTAACCAGGAGTAAATAAAAGGTGCCAGGCACCAATGTGGAACATTTTCTTCCCCATTTGGGTGTCAGGCACCTTAAATGATAAAATGGCGCCTCTCTTGGGAAGCGCCGCCCATTTCATCTTATTGTTTGCGGAGGTTGCCAAGTTCTTCTGCGAGTGCTTGCATTTCGCTTGTGGAGAAGGAGTTTTTCCGCATGACCATTTCATAGATTTCGGTTAGTTCTTCATACATATTTTCATCGAAGTGGGAAGGCTTGATTGCCCCCAAATTCATAACTTTAAGCTTGTCCTTTATTTTTTCAATCATATACTCAACGTTTTCAGCCGATTTTTTCGATAAATCCATCTTATCCACCCTTCCTGGTTTTCGTAGTTTCATCTTTCCATGGTAAAGGGGAAATGTCAACATCGGAGGGGAAAACAGCAATTCAAAGGATTTCCTTCGCCAAGCGGGAGGACGGCCCCATGTTTGCCTGTTTCCTAAAGCGGGAAGGATAGTACCAAAAGAAACCCGGGTTAGGACGTATTTTTTAAGTATAAAAATGATAAGAAAAACGCGCAGAAGAAGGAGAGATTGTTTATGGCAGGTACGAGCAAATTTTGGAAGGCAATAGCCTTGGGGGCATTGGCAGGCGGGGCAATCAGCCTTTTTAACAAAGAAACGCGCAAAGCTGTATATGAAGGAGCAAAGAAAACCTCCAGCAACTTAACGTATGCGATGAAGAATCCACATGAAATCACGAATTCAATTCGTGAAGCCGCAAAAAAAATCCAAAACACTGTTGAACAAATGAATGATGACATCGCCTATATCGCGGGCAAAGTCGATGAGCTGCGCGGCACGACTCCACAACTCGTCGGAATCCTGAAGGAAACAAAAGAAGCTTTCGTGAAAAAAGAGGACAACGGCAATCCCGAAACTGTTTCAGCCATGGCAGGCGGTATGAAAAACGACAGCGATGGCAACGAGCCGGTATTAAGCGAAGTAGTCCTGAAGGAAGCTGATACTGTTGGTACATGAGGCATTGGAGGAAAGAGTCGAGAATGTCAGCCGTTTGTTCAGCAAGAATATCTTTAAACAGCTTTGGCACCGCATCCAGGAGGATGACCTGCCGGGGCTGGCAGCACAACTGGCCTATTACTTTCTACTCTCGATGTTTCCAATGCTGATTTTCCTCTTGACGCTCCTTCCGTATTTGCCGATTCCCCACCATGATATCCTTGGGGCAATCAGCCAATACGCACCGGAGGAGGCAATGGTCCTGATTGAAAAAAACCTTGATAGTGTAATGGCAAACAGAAGCGGCGGGCTATTGTCAATCGGGATTATCGGGACAATCTGGTCCGCCTCAAACGGAATCAACGCACTTGTTCGCGCATTCAATAAAGCATATAACGTAAAGGAGAGCCGGCCTTTCATAGTAGCCCGCGGAATGGCAATTGTATTGACCTTTGGAATAATCACGGTCTTTATCGTCGCACTCGCTTTGCCTGTATTCGGTAAAGCAATTGGGCTGTTTTTATTTTCGCAACTGGGCCTTAGTGAACAATTCCTAGCCATTTGGGCCGCACTCCGCTGGATTGTCAGCGCGCTGATTCTATTTGGCATATTCACCGTCTTGTACTGGGTGGCGCCAAATGTGAAAATGAGGTGCAGATCCGCAGTGCCCGGCGCCATTTTTGCCACAGTCGGCTGGACGGTCGTTTCCCTTCTATTTTCGTTCTATGTTAATAACTTTGGCAACTACACCGCAACCTACGGAAGCATCGGGGCAATCATCATCCTGATGATCTGGCTTTACCTGACCGGTTTCATCATCTTGCTGGGCGGGGAAATCAACGCGTTCTATGCGGAAAAAGCGAAAGAGTGTTAATTTACTGTAAGTAAAGCCGTGCCTTAAAAAGGTACGGCATTTTTTTGGAATTTAGATGTTTGACTGTTATAGAGGATTCTAGTGAAAAATCAATATCTGTTTTCTGTAAAAATAGTAGGTGCCAGACGCTTACTATTCTCTCGAAAAGCAATAAATTACTAGTCATCCCCACAAAACGCCCCCCAAACGAAATAAAAGCAGCCAGCAACACAGTGCCAACTGCTTTAATCCGCAATCCCAAAAAACAGCAACTCAAGATCTCAAGAGCCGTAAGCTGTTTAAAATAACCAAAATCGTGCTTCCTTCGTGCCCGATAACTCCGTATGGCAAATCGAGAACCTGTAAAAAATTCGATGCAATCAGTACCATAATAACCAAAATCGAAAACACTACATTCTGCTTAATAATCCGGTTCATCCGGCGCGACAGCCGAATCGCTTCTGCTATTTTCGGAAGATCATTTTTCATCAACACGATATCAGCTGTTTCGAGAGCGACATCCGTTCCTTCTCCCATTGCAATCCCGACGTTTGCGGTCGCGAGTGCGGGCGCGTCGTTAATTCCGTCTCCGACCATGGCAACAGTGTTAAACCGGTTCATGAGCCCTTTCAGCTTGTCGACCTTCTCCTCTGGCAGGCACTCTGCAAAATACTCATCGACTCCGCTCTCCGCGGCAATCGCCTTCGCTGTCGTTTCGCTGTCACCCGTCAGCATCACCGTATAAACGCCTTCCTGCGCAAGCTCGCCAATGGCCGCCATCGCCTTCTCGCGGACAACATCCTTCAGAGCAAGCATCCCGGCAGGAACGCCATCAACACTGATATACACAAGCGTGTTTCCTTGAGCCGCAAGCCGTTCAGCCCGTTCGCTGCCTAGCAGCGCGGCCCCCTCGCCAATAAACCCCGCTTTGCCGATTTTCCAAGACTCGCCGCCAATTTCAGCTGAAATGCCCCAACCAGGCATATCTTCCATTTTATCCGGCTGGATCATCTCTTTTTCAAACCGATTTTTTGCAAAACCAACAATCGCCTTCGCAAGCGGATGGTTGGACTGGTTTTCGACGGATGCGGTTTTCCAGAGCAGGTCGCTTTCGGAAAATCCTTCACCAATCACGAATTCGGTCACTTCCGGCTTTCCTTTAGTCAGCGTTCCGGTTTTGTCAAAAGCAATCGCGTTCAGGTTGCTTAAATTTTCAAGATGGACGCCGCCCTTTACAAGGATTCCATGCCGTGCCCCGTTTGAAATCGCGGATAACGTCGCTGGCATGATCGAGGCAACGAGGGCGCATGGCGAGGCTACGACCAACAAGATCATCGCCCGGTAAAATGATTCCTGCCAACTCCAGCCCAGCGCGAAATGCGGAACGATCATCATCAAAGCCACAACCACCAGGACCACTTTTACATACCTTCCTTCAAACCGTTCAATGAACAGTTGGGAAGGGGACTTTTCACTCTGTGCCGACTGCACCAGCTGGATAATCTTGTGGAAAAGCGTTTCGTTGCTAGCCTTTGTTACTTTGACGGTAATCGCACCCGTCAAGTTCACCGTTCCGGCAAAAACCTCGTCACGGAAACCTTTTATAACCGGAATCGATTCCCCGGTAATCGCTGCCTGGTCGATGCTCGATTGACCTTTATCAATTATGCCGTCAGCAGGGACGCGTTCACCGGGCTTTACCAAAATCGCATCGCCAACAGCCAGCTCGGATACCCGTACCTTCCTTTCACCGCTGCTTGTAATCAGGAGGGCCTCTTCAGGTTGAAGCTCCATGAGCGACGAGATTTCCTTATGGCTTTTGTTCATCGTATACGTTTCAAGGGCGCCGCTGACCGCGAAGATGAAAATCAAAATCGCGCCTTCCGCCCAGTATCCGATGATGGCGGAACCAATGGCCGCAAAGACCATCAGCATTTCGACATTCAGTTCTTTATCCTCGATTGTCGCTTCTATGCCTTCCTTCGCCTTTGCAAACCCGCCAATCAGAAATGCCGCCAAATACGATGTTACACTCGCGGCCACAAGGCCATTTTTGCCGAGCAGCCATCCGGCGAGAATGAGGATGCCGCTGACGGCTGCGGCTATCAATTCCGCATAGGGAAGTATTTTTTGTAAAAAAGAATCATCGGTGGATTGCCGTTCATTCACCCTGGCTTCCGCTTCCATTTTCGCTTACCTCCTTCTAATTGAGAAAAAGAATCATAATCAATACCCTTATAAAATGACGAAAGCTGCCACCGATAAGCGATAGCAGCATAAAGCGTTTGTTTTCTAGTTTAGAATAATTCTATCATATAGTAGATGCGAAGGAAAGTAAAATAGGAATATAATCCCGAAATTGTGAAACCGGCTTACCTAGCAGACTCTTTTGTTAACGAACTGCCTGGCTGCTTGACAAAATAAAGGCAGGCAAAAATGATAAGCAGCAGGACGCTAATCATATAGAAAAACGTTGCACCCTCAGTATACTGGATGGCAAGTCCGCCTATGAAAGGCCCAGACATACTGCCAAAGCTAAAAAAGATTCCGCACATCAGGTTCCCGGCGGGAAGAAGCTGCTTTGGCAGCAAATCCGCCATATAGCTGATTCCAAGCGAGAACGTCGTGCCAACCGCCATACCAGCTAAAAAGAAGCAAATAAGAAGTCCAAGGGCTGTTTTATGAAAAATTCCCGCCGCGATAAAGAATATAAAGCCGCTGAGCATAATACCCATTAGAACGTTCCGCCTTCCGAATTTGTCGCTCAGCATACCGAGCGGAAACTGGAAAAGGATCCCGCCAATCGAAAATGCGGGCAAGATAATTGATACGGATGAAATATCAAGCCCATTCCGCAATGCCAAAACGGGGAAGTTCCCATTCAGGGAGGCTTCAAGGAATCCATACCCAAGCGGGGGCAGTAATGAAACCCAGGCAATTTTTAAAACCTTCCCGAAACGGGAAAAGGTGCCTAAATAAGACCCGGCAGAACCCGCCCCTTCCGTATCCGGGGAATCATTCCGCAAAAGCCAGACGAACAGCCACGAAATCATCGACAGAACGGACGAAACAATGAAAGGAAGCGCTTCATTGATTTCCACAAGCCTTGTCAAAAGGGGCCCGACCGCAAAGCCAATTCCGAAGAAAAGGCCGTACAGCGACACATTTCTGCCTCGTCTGTTTTCCGGGGACGCTGCCGTAATCCACGTCTGAGCGCCAAAATGGAGCATGTGGTCACCGATGCCAATCAGGAACCGTAGCATAAACCAGAACCAAAAACTCTTCCAGACAGGGAACAAAGCGAGTGCCACCGCCACGCTCAAGCCTCCTGCAAGGATGATAGGCTTATAGCCAAATCTTCTGAGCGGCGCCTCCATAAAAGGGGAGGCCAACAGTATTCCAATATAAAGGGCGGTTGCGTTGATTCCATTCAGGGAGGAAGAGAGCCCGTCTTGTTCAAAAATGATTGCAATCAGTGGAAGCAGCATGCCCTGTGAGATCCCGGAGATGCCGACCGTACTGACCAGGATCCAAAAATGGGCTGGGGGACTGTTTTTCATGATGAAAACCTCAATTTACTAGAATAGTCAAAATCGATAGTATCTGTTCGTGCCCCTTTTTGCAAGTGCAAGAAATGAAAAACTTTTCTCCGAAAACGTTTTGAGTTAATCTCAAAACAAGATACTTTTGGCAAAATAAATGAAGAGGTGAAGATGTTGATTTTTAAAATGAAAGAAGTCGGTTTTTATACAGAGCTGCCGTACGGGCGCCTCGATGTATCGGGCAATGAGCAAGCGGGCTTCCGTCCCTATCAGCTGATGGCCGCATCCGTAGCCGTATGCAGCGGGGGGATCCTTAGGACAATCCTTGAAAAAAAGAGGCTGCAGGTCGAGGATATTGAAATCCACACGGAAGTCGGCCGGAATCCAGAAAAGGTACATAGAATTGAAACGATTCATCTCCATTTCATTATTAAGGGTAAGGGGCTCAATGAGAAGCAAATTCAAAAGGCGATTGAGCTAGTCGGGAAAAATTGCTCGATGGCCCAATCCGTTCAAGGCAGCATCGACATCAGGGAAACGTTCGAACTCATAAATAAAGAATAAATGAAGGGAACGCGGGTAAAGGTAGAATTATAATCAGCACTAGGATTGAGAGGGGAAAATCGTGGCTAACAAGATTTTTATGATTATGACCTTTGTCGGCGTTCCTGTGTCTGTTATTGGGAGTCTCATGCATTGGCCGAGCACGATTATGTTCGGTATTTATTGTTTGACCATCATCGCATTGGCAAGCTACATGGGCAGGGCGACCGAAAGCCTAGCGATAATTGCCGGGCCCAGGATAGGCGGGCTTTTGAACGCTACCTTCGGGAACGCGGTCGAGCTGATTATTTCGATATTTGCCCTCAAGGCCGGACTGACCGGAGTGGTCCTCGCTTCACTAACTGGTTCTGTCCTTGGGAACTTGCTGCTTGTTGCCGGACTATCCTTCTTCCTGGGAGGGATTAAGTTCAAACGCCAAACGTTTAACGTCTATGATGCGCGCCATAACTCCGGGCTGCTGATGTTTGCAGTCATCGTCGCATTCGTCATCCCTGAAGTGTTCTCGATGGGAATGGATGAAGGCAAGACGATTTCATTAAGTGTTGGGATTTCCGTCATTTTGATTGCGTTGTACCTTGCGGCGCTCTTCTTCAAGCTTGTTACCCACCGAGGGGTTTACCAAAGTGAAAATAGCGGTGGTGGAGGCGGCCATGAGGAAGAACCGGAATGGAGCAAAATGAAGGCGATCGTCATCCTTGCCCTTGCCACAGTTGCAGTCGCGTATGTTTCCGAAAGCCTTGTCCACACATTTGAAACGGTGGCAGAATCGTTCGGCTGGACGGAGCTGTTTATTGGGGTGATCATTGTGGCGATTGTCGGTAATGCGGCCGAGCACGCATCCGCCCTCATTTTTGCCTGGAAAAACAAAATGGACATCGCTGTTGAAATCGCTATCGGCTCTACACTACAAATCGCGATGTTCGTCGCTCCAGTCCTTGTTCTCATTTCGCTTCTATTTAATGAAGCCATGCCGCTCGTCTTCACCCTGCCGGAATTGGTCGCAATGGCTTCATCTGTCCTGCTAATGGTCATTATTTCAAATGACGGCGAATCAAACTGGTTTGAAGGGCTGACGCTTCTAGCGGCTTATGTTATCATGGGAATCGGCTTCTTTCTGCTTTAAAAAATCCTTGGCAACACAAAATGGCTCGGGGCGCGAAGCCCGGAGCCATTCTTTAATCCAACTATTCACCCAACCAATAGCGTAAAACCGCCGCTGATGGAAGGTTCACTTGACTCGCCGATAAGGGTCCTCTGGTCAATTCGCTTTTATTTAGGGGACAACCACCAACCTTCATGTTTAATATGGTAAATTCAATTTCAGTTAACATAAATTAGTGTATCCCTGCCTCCTTTTATGGAAAGTTGCCAGCGAGTTGATCCTGCCCTCCTTTTTATTAAAGTAAGGTCAGTATACACCATTATTTAATTTTTGTAAACATTCTGAACATTTATTTTTACTAAAAAGGAGAATAAAATGTCGTTAGTCTATCGTTTTTTATTTTTTCTCATAGGGTTGATGATTTTAACAATCGGCATTTGCATGACGATTGTCGCTGACTTCGGGGCGGGTGCTTGGGATGCGCTGAACGTTGCGTTAACTGAAACGTTCGGCCTTTCAATTGGGCGCTGGGTCATGATAGTCGGGGCCATCCTGATTGTTGTGAATGCATTCCTTCATAAAAGCAGGCCAGAATTCCTGGCAATAGGTATCATTTTCGCAATAGGCTCACTAATTGATCTATGGATGTCCCTCTTCTTTAAAGGTTGGGAACCTTCAGGGCTTTACGGCCAGCTTTCCATGTTTCTTGCAGGAATCGTTGTTATTGGTATCGGAGCGGCTATTTACTTGCAGCCAAAATTTCCGCTTAACCCAATCGATTCCTTAATGATGGGAATCAAAAAACGGCTGAACGTCAGCATCATGACAGCAAAGACAATTGGGGAGCTGATCGCCCTGATCCTCGCGCTGGTTTTCAAAGGGCCAATCGGGCTTGGGACATTGATTATCACGTTCGCGATTGGCCCGGTCATCCAGCTTTTCTTCCCGCCTCTTGAAAAATTGTACAAAAAGCTGCTTGCTTCTGCCGAAAAACGCCAGGAAATTGGATAATATCGCCGAACTCCGAAAACAATAAGTGCAAACACATGCACCTTTGTGAAAGGAGTTCTTTTTTGTGGGAAAAAAACTTGTCGTTTTTATCATGATTACATTAATGGCCTCACTCACTTCGCCGGCTTCTGCTGAAAAGGCGCCGACACAGAAAAAGCTGATACCTGAAGGGGTTATGAATATTACGAAAGAAAACACCTACCCGAACCCGAACCAGGACGAGCCTCTACTCCAGCCAAGCGACCTTGCGAAAAAGCTAATCAAGTCATCCAGGATCAAAATAGAAAACCCGAATTTAATCCGGATGCTGAACGAGACATCGATCAGTACCACCCCGTTTGCCCTGGGATACAAAGCCATCATCTATCTTGGGCAGTGGCCGCTCAATTATGAATCGGCGGAAACGTCGCCGAATTGGGAATACCAGAGGATCAACACGAATTACTACGACAATCGGGGCGGAGAGAAGCCATACCAAATCCATTACGTACAGGAAGCACAGAAGGTCATCAAAGGCGGCCTGACGGCGAAAATCCCGAACGCCGATGAAGTGAAGAAAATGATGCTAATCAAAGCTGCCGGCAAAACAAACTTGCCACTCGCTTTTGAAACCGTCATTGGCCTCGGGACAAAGAAGGACCAGATTTACAACATCCCAAGGAAGCGGCTCGGCTATTTATATGCATATGCCCCGGCCATTAACGAAAAGGGAAAAATCACCTATGGCGAAGTGTACCTGGTACTAAAGGGCAACAAAAAAACACTCGTCATTAAAAATGTCACCTCCCAGGGAATCGGCGCCTGGATTCCGATACAGGATTATGTATCCTTCAGCTTCGCGGCAAGCGAACGCCCAAGGTAAAAAAGTTTCACTATTAAAGGGGCTATTTCCGGTCAAACCGGGATGGCCTTTTTGCATGGGACTGTTTATTCCAGACGGGGACTAGATTTCATCGTAAATGTCCTTGTAACCAATTATTGAACATCATGGAAATCCTCCTTTTCTTTGTTTAGGCAAGCCCCCGACCGGGAAATACACAAACAGGCTAAACTTTACTTTAAAATGATGTAAGGAGGAATTTGGCAATGAACGAGTACGAAAACCAAAACAACCAGAACTATGGCTACTCTGAAAGTGAAAAGAATAGCAAATTGCTGAAAGGGATCGTAATCGGCGGCGTAATTGGGGGAATATTGACACTTCTTGATTCTTCGACGCGCAACAGCCTGAAGGAAACCGCTGTGGACCTGAAAAATACGTCTAAGAACATGTTCACGGAAGTAAAGCAAAACCCCACTGAAGTAAAGGATCAGATGGTTTCACAGTTCCAACAGGCATCCAACGTGCTGAAAGAAGCGATCGCGGACGCACAGAAGCTGTACGATCGCTTGAACAACGACCTGTTCGGGAAAGTGTCCGAAGTGAAGGATATTTCAAAGGATGCGCTTGGCACGGTTATGGGCTTTAAAGGCGAGGTAAAGGAAATCGGCTCCAAGGTAGCGGAAGCAGGCTCAGAATTGAAGGCCGCCGCGCCAACGGGGTCGGAAACATCCTCATCCCAATCCGACAACTCGATGAATTCGGGAACTTACCTTGGCAAGGCGTCTGGCTCATTGACAGGATCGGCAGGGCTTGGAACCGATATGGAAACCAGTGATGGCACCGGTTTAGACGGATTGGGCAACTCTTCCGTGTCCTCCGGATCGGTGGATATGTCCGCAAGTGACGATTCATTCGAATCGGAAAAATCAGGCGGACTCGGCTATTCAAATGACAAGGGCCGTCACACAACAGGCGGACAAGAGTCACCGAACCACGACAAGGATGAAACATATTAATAAATCCTGACGAATAAATGAACCAGCGGGAAAACCCCGCTGGTTCATTTCGTTTCTTATCCTTTATTAGCTCGCCTAGCAACAAAACATGACGCAAAAAGTGTACATCTCGGTGGATGAGCCAGAAAGATTAATAAAATGCTTAATGGATGTGAAAAAGGAGCAGGAAGAGGGAATGTACATACCCGAAATAATGTTGTCCAAAGTGTAGCTAGAGAATAAATACCTGTTGAACAAAATGGTTGTAAAGGGTAAGTTTGAATAAAAAGGACAAGTAGGGGGATTTATTCGTGTATTTTCCATCAAAAAAAGATGTTTGGCTTACCCTCGTTATTTGGTTATCTATCCTCGTATGCTTAATACCACTGTTTTCAAAAGGAAATGGTTCGCCTATCACGACTGTCCCCATTGCCGGATTTTTGCTTTGGCTTTGGTTTTCGACAGGCTATAAGGTCGAGGGTGACATGCTAATTGTTAGAAGCGGACCCTTCAGAAGGAGTATTCCAATCAAGGAAATCGTGAAGGTTAAGCGGAGCAATAGTCTGCTCGCATCGTATGCTCTTTCCATTAAGCGGCTGGAGATACGATTTGGCAAATATGGTCAGGTTTATGTATCTCCCAGGGATGAGCACGGTTTTATAAAATCCCTTAAAAAAGTTAAATCAACAATTCAAACCGATATAGGATGAATTCTAGGCAGCCGAAGGGCTGTTCTTTTTTTACCGGAAAATTACTGAATGGAATTTTCGGATACCTGAAACAAGCTATTGTAAAGCAGCTCCTTAAGTAGGCCGACTTCTGTCCATTTGCCATTGACGTCCAGTTTTGCAGAAAAGCCATACGGGTACTTACTTGGTATAAGACATTGGACAGAGAGAGGAGAGGCAGCATTTGGCGCGTTCAGATAGATGCTCGATAGAAAGAGAAACAGCAACAGGAAAATACGGGATGGTGGCAACCGCCCATCCACTTGCGACCGAAATCGGTGCGAAGGTGCTAGAAGAGGGAGGAAACGCCATCGATGCCGCGGTGGCCATCCAGTTTGCCCTGAATGTCGGCGAGCCGATGATGACAGGCATTGGCGGTTCTGGTTTCTTCATGGTCTACCATAAGGAAACCGGTGACATCAAAATTTTTGACGGACACTCGGAAGCCCCGGCGGCAGCCCACCCGGAAATGTTCCTGGATGAAAACGGCGAGGTCATCCCTTTCAGGGAGCGGTCGACACACGCAACCGCAGTCGGGATACCGGGAATCCTTAAGGCAATGGATGCCGCGCTAAAAGAATATGGGAGCAAGCCCCTTGCCGAGCTTATCGAGCCTGCCGTGCAGGCGTGTGAAGACGGCATCCCCCTTAATTGGGTATTCATGAATTCGCTTGATCAGTTCGGTTACAGGCTAGGTGATGAAGCGAAGAAGGTTTATTTGTCAGAAGAAGGGAAGTTCGAGGAGGGCCATACCCTGAAAAAGCCGCACCTTGCAAAAACATTCCGTATATTGCAAGAAGAGGGCGTTGACACTTTTTACAAAGGAGAAATTGCCGAAGCCATTGTCGAAACACTTCAAAGCCTTGGCGGATTCATGACGTTGGAAGACTTGAAAGAGTACAAGCACACCATCGATGAACCAACGCGGGGCTCTTACAGGGGGTACGAAATTGCAGCCGCAAGCCCGCCGACCGCAGGAGGGCCAAGCCTCCTTTATATCCTGAAGCTGCTTGAGAAGTTTGATCTCGCTTCATATGGTCCGCGTTCGTGGGAAAAGTATTATTTATTCGCAGAAGCGATGCGGCTTGCTTTTTCTGATAAAATTGCCTACATTGCCGACCCGCGCTTCAATGAAATCCCATTGAAAGGGATGGCGGATGAGCGTTATCTCGCGGATCGGTTAAAATACATCAATTTTGAATTCAGAAATCCGGAAATCGATTTCGGTAACCCATGGAAGTATCAAAAGGGACAAGGCCGTCCGGTTGTGAGACAGCCGAATGACGAAGGAAAAAGTGAAACGACCCACTTTACCGTCGTCGACCAATGGGGAAATATTGTCGCATGTACATCGACGGTAGAACATCCATTTGGGACAGGCATCATGGTTCCGGGCTATGGATTTTTCCTGAACAATGAATTGACTGATTTTGATGCGATTCCCGGAGGGGTAAACGAACCAGGGCCGGGGAAACGGCCGGTCAGCTGCAAATGCCCGACTATTTTGTTCAAGGATGGCAAGCCAGCCCTGACCCTAGGCTCACCGGGCGGGCCGACGATTATCGCATCAGTTTTTCAGACAATCGTGAATTTCATTGATTTTGGCATGGATTTGAAGGCCGCAATTGAAGAACCGCGAATCTTCTCTACCCCGGGCATGTTGCTATCTTGGGAAGAGGGAATCGATATGCTGGCCAAAGGAAAGCTTGAATCGATGAATTTCGAGTTTGGCGATGAGCCGCATGTGATTGGAAACGTCCAGGCGATCCAGTTCGACCAGGAAACGGGAATGATGTTCGGAGCGGCCGATTCAAGCCGGGAGGGAACCGCAATCGGGATTGATTTTTTGTCTGGTGAGGAATAATAGGACTAGAAAAACAGTCCGTTTTCGGATAGGATGGTAAACGAGACGAAAGGAGCGAACCACTTGGGCAAAGACATTACCGACAAAGATACACAAGTAACATTCCTGAAACAGCGCCTGAACATGTTCATGGAACTGCTTGAGGCGATTGAACCTGAAGACGCGGACGTTGACGACATTGACCGCTTGCTCGAAATCATCGACGAAATCGAATCCAAAGTACGCGAATTCAATAATCGCGACATCTAGACCCTGCTATGAGCAGGGTTTTTTAAATGGACACATAAATTTAAGAATCAAACATACTGTAATCCCTTTTGCATTCGAGGTATAATGGACGAGAATGGGAATGTTTGCACTTTTCATACTATAACTGCTGTTTCATACAAGGGGGAGAAGACAGTGAACATAGAAAAGTTTCAGGAAAGTATGTACAAACTGATTGTGGAAACGTCTACAAAGCTGCCGAAAGATGTCCGCCGGGCAATCAAGGCCGCGGCAGAGCGCGAAAATGCCGGCACGCGTTCGGCAATGAGCCTTGCGACAATTACGAACAATATTAAAATGGCCGATGAACAGGTTTCGCCGATTTGCCAGGATACCGGGCTGCCGACGTTCAAAATCAAGACCCCGGTTGGCGCGAACCAAATTCAAATGAAAGCCGCCATCCAACAAGCGATTGCTTTGGCGACAAAGGATGGAAAGCTCCGCCCGAACTCCGTCGACTCGCTGACAGGTGAAAACAGCGGCGACAACCTTGGCGGGGGAACTCCTGTCATCAAGTTTGAGCAATGGGAAAAAGACTATATCGATGTCCGCCTTATTTTAAAAGGCGGGGGTTGTGAAAATAAAAATATCCAATACAGCCTTCCTTGTGAGCTTGAAGGGCTTGGCCGCGCGGGCCGGGACCTTGACGGAATCCGCAAATGCATTATGCATTCCGTCTATCAGGCGCAGGGACAGGGATGCAGCGCAGGATTTATCGGCGTTGGCATCGGCGGCGACCGTTCTTCAGGCTATGACCTTGCCAAAGAACAGCTTTTCCGTTCCAATGATGACGTGAACCCGAATGAAGACCTACGCAAGCTAGAGGAATACATTATGGAAAATGCCAACAAGCTTGGCATCGGTACTATGGGCTTTGGTGGGGAAACAACCCTTCTTGGCTGTAAAATTGGCGTCATGAACCGGATTCCAGCAAGCTTCTTTGTATCGGTTGCCTACAACTGCTGGGCGTTCCGCCGTCTTGGAGTCAATGTCCATCCTGAAACTGGAGAAATCATGGATTGGATGTACCAGGAAGGTGAAATGATCGACTTCAAGCAGGATCAAACGCTCGCAGCACAGGAAACTGCCGCGGCATCTGAAGGAGTTATCACGCTGCAGGCACCCATCACCGAAGAACAAATCCGCAGCCTGAAGGTTGGCGATGTTGTCCAAATTAATGGAATGATGTATACAGGCCGTGACGCAATCCATAAATACTTGTCGACAAACGATTCCCCAGTCGACCTGAACGGACAGGTCATTTACCACTGCGGCCCGGTTATGCTGAAGGATGAAGAAGGAAAATGGCATGTAAAGGCTGCCGGCCCGACAACAAGTATCCGCGAAGAGCCTTATCAGGGTGATATCATGAAGAAGTTCGGCATCCGCGCCGTTATTGGAAAAGGCGGAATGGGGCCGAAAACACTTGCAGCGCTTCAGGAGCATGGCGGGGTTTATTTGAACGCAATCGGAGGAGCGGCACAGTATTACGCGGATTGCATTAAATCTGTCGAAGGAGTCGATCTGATGCAGTTCGGCATTCCGGAAGCAATGTGGCATCTCAAAGTTGAAGGATTTACCGCTGTTGTCACGATGGATTCGCACGGGAATAGCCTTCACGCAGATGTCGATAAATCCTCTCTCGAAAAGCTGGCACAGTTTAAGGAGCCGGTGTTTAAATAAGAATATTCTGATAAAACGACAGCCTTTCGTAAGGAGGCTGTCGTTTTTTTGTCCAGCCAACAGAAATTGCCGGAATTTCCCGGGAAATTCAAGTGGTGCAACACAATTCTCCATAGTGTAAATATTGCCAGCAGTATTATCGACATGGATTCCAAACACTAAAGAAAATTGGGTTTGGAGGAATCCTCAAAATGAGAAAATTGTATATGATTTTGATTGCTGTTTGCATTATCCTCGCTTTTATTCCAAAAAAGACTCACGGCCAAACCTCATCTGCACCGTTTGGTTGGGGGTTTAAACGCGGGCAAAACGAACAGCAGGCTGATGCAGGATGGCAATATGAAGCACTCCTCGAAAAGAACGGAGCATTTTACAAGGGTAGCGATGACGAGAAAATCGTTTACCTGACTTTCGACAATGGCTATGAAAACGGCTATACGGAAAAGGTTCTCGATGTCCTGAAAAAAGAGAAAGTCCCAGCGGCATTTTTCGTAACCGGCCACTACATTGAGAGCGCGCCGGAATATGTGGAACGAATGGTAAGGGAAGGGCATATCGTAGGGAACCATTCTTGGGGCCACCCTGATTTTACAAGGATACCTGACGCACAAATCAAAGAAGAGCTTGAGCGGGTCCGGGCAGCCTATCAAGAGCTGACTGGGAAAAAGAAAATGGCCTATGTCCGGCCGCCTCGCGGAACGTTCAGTGACAGATCCATGGCTGTAAGCAAGGAAGCCGGTTATACACACGTATTCTGGTCACTCGCATTTGTCGACTGGAATGTGAACCAGCAAAGAGGCTGGCAATATTCGTATGACAACATCATGCGGCAAATCCACCCGGGAGCCGTCATCCTGCTCCATTCTGTTTCTAAGGACAATGCCGACGCCCTTGAAAAAGTGATCGTCGACCTAAAGGCAAAAGGCTACAAATTCAAAAGCCTCGACCATTTGGCAAAACAGCAAAAAGCAAAGTAGTCGAAAGAACTGCAGCGATGCAGTTCTTTTTTGATTCCTGTCGGTTTGTTGTTAACCAAATGGTATAATTGGTAATATAAACCTATCTTAAGCTGCTTAGCAAAAACTAATGGAGGTAACGAATGAGAGAGGTAATGCTAAAAACCGAGAAAAGTCCGATGCTGACGGTTGTTTGGGCGATTATTTTATTTGTTTGCAGTTCTTTTATGCCCTTTATTATTGTTTCTATGATTCACAGCTATCTGTTCAAAAGTCCCCAGCAGTGGTTATTTATTGCGCCTGGCCAAGGTTATGTAACTTTCATGGCGGGAATGTTTTGGGTTTCGATTGTCATGTTTCTATATGTCTTCATTCAATACAAATACCATGTAAAATTTATGAAGTGGATTGTGTTAGCGCTTTTCTCTATTAGTATCCCCATGTTTATGTTCGGGTCTGAACACTACTACTTTTTTGACGAAAATGGCCTTCATTACAATGGCCTAAGTACGTTTAATCAAACAACGACTTATGATTGGGCAAGTATGAAAGAAGTAAAACAAGTATATGCCAATAGGCCAACGAACAACGCCAGGTATTTGGATAACTATGTATTTATCATGTCGGACAACAGGCAAATTGTTATTCCTTATGACTCTGAACTTAGAAGAAACGAAAAACGAATTTTGGTGAAACTGGAGAGAAGCCAAGTCAAAGTTATAGATAATTATTATGAATGAGAAGGATGAAAATACCGGCACAGCGAATGAGAAAAAAGTATGGAATTATGGGGAAGTTGGACTACGGCCCAAAAGGGGTTAGAGGTTCTGATAGCTCAAGGCCTTCAAATATGTCATTACCCAAACCTGGAATTTGGCGTTTGGAACCTTTCCGTTGGGAATAAAACCATTGGGTCTATCGGTGTGGATGTGAAGGGAAATAATTTGGTGGAGAAGGGGGCGGCTATCGAAATGCAAATAGAGACGTTTGAACAATTAGTTAGGGCGATTGATACACTTCCGAGAAAACAAAAAACCTTGATTATCGGGGTTGATGGATGCGGGGGCTCAGGGAAAAGCACTTTGGCCAGAAAACTGAAGGAAGCAAGGAAAGATGCCACTATTGTCCATATGGACGATTTTTATTTTCCATCGAGCCAAATCATAAAAGGACTGCCACAGGATAAGCCGGTTGGCGCGGATTTTGACTGGCAAAGGGTATTAAATCAGGTGCTGCTGCCGTTGAGCAAGGATCAAGAAGGTAACTATCAGCGTTACGATTGGAACAGTGATCAGCTTGCTGAATGGCATTGTGTTCCCATTGGCGGAATTGTCATTATCGAAGGAATATCATCGACCCGGCATGAGCTGGCGGATTACTACGATTTCACGATCTTCGTGGAATGCCCGTACGATATCAGGCTGCAAAGAGGACTTGAACGGGATGGAGAAGGGGCCAGGGACATGTGGGTAAACAACTGGATGGTTGCGGAACAGATGTATATAGAAGCGCATAAACCGCACGAGCGGGCCAACTTGGTGATAGATGGGACGAAGTAGCTTTTTCGCCTAAATAAATGATTGGATGCTGGTCAAACATATTACACTTGACCAGCATCTTTTTTAGTTGTTCACAGTGTTTTAGGCCATCCCAGGAAATCATGCTATAATCAGGGAAAATGGACAAAGGGGAAACGAATGTGTGGCAGGAATCAATTCAAATAGAAGGCCCGTATAATTTTGACAGGGTCCTTGACCGGTTATCGATGGACCCGCTCAATGCCCTCAACCTTGAAAAAAGGACAATCACGGTACCAATCAAACTTGGCGGCGAAGCTTACACTGCAATCGTCACCGCAACTGGCACGACCGATCAGCCAAGCTTCATCATTGAGGCGGAAAACGGCGATAAAGAGCTTATTATCAAGCGTATCGCAGAGGTTTTCCAATGGGAAGTGCCGTTAAAGGATATTCACGAGTATTTTGGTAAAACTGACCTCAACGAAATTTTTGAGGAGCATATTGGCACCCCCCTGATTCTCGACTTTGACCCGTTCGGCTGTCTGCTGAAATGCATCATCCATCAACAGCTGAATATGGCATTCGCCATAAAGTTGACTGAACGTTTTGTGAAAAAATTCGGCTACGAAAAAGACGGTGCCTGGTTCTATCCGGATCCCGAAACCGTTTCCGCGCTGACAGTCGAAGAACTTAGGGAACTCCAATTCAGCGGCCGGAAAGCCGAATATTGCATCGACATTGGCAAGGCTGTCGCCGAGGGCGGTCTGGATATAGAGGCATTGAAGCATGAGGAAGAGCAGGTTATTTTTGACAAGCTTATCAAAATACGCGGCATCGGCGCATGGACAATCCAGAATTTCCTGCTATTCGGGCTCGGCCGCCAAAACCTGTTTCCAATGGCAGACATCGGCATCCAAAACGCACTGAAAAAACTATACCAGCTTGAACGCAAACCAACCCTAGAAGAAATGGAACGCTACAAAACCGGCTGGGAACCATATCTAAGCTACGCATCTCTCTACCTTTGGAGAAGCATTGAGTAAAGTACGCGCTTCTTTTTAAAGAGGGATAGTAAACGGAGTTGACCATCATGAAAAAAGATCAGGCAATTAAAATAGAACCAAAGCAAACCTTCCCGTTAACAATTAAAAGGCTCGGCATCAATGGGGAAGGCGTCGGCTATTTCAAAAGGCAGGTGGTCTTTGTCCCCGGCGCGCTTCCTGGTGAGGAAGTCGTTGTTGAAGCAACCAAAATCAATCCGAAGTTCGCTGAAGCCCGGATCAAAAAAATCCGTAAAAAATCGCCTTACCGGGTGGCTCCGCCATGTCCTGTTTTTGAACAGTGCGGAGGCTGCCAGCTCCAGCATCTCAAGTATGAACGGCAGCTTGTCGAAAAGCGCGACATCGTCCTGCAGTCACTCGAACGCCATACAAAGCTGAACTTAAATGAAATCGACGTCCGCCCGATGATTGGCATGGAAGACCCTTGGGCGTACAGGAACAAAAGCAGCTTCCAGGTTGGCGTTGAAAAAGGTAAGGTTCTCGCTGGATTATACGGACTTAACTCACATAAGCTCATTAACATCGAGCAATGCGCCGTCCAGCATTCCGCTACGACTGATGCAACATTAAAGGTACGTCAAATTCTCCAGGATCTACACATTCCAATTTATAATGAGAAATCCCGGAAAGGAATCGTCAGGACGATCGTCACCCGTGTCGGCATCCAGTCCGAGGAACTCCAGGTAGTCCTGATTACAACGCAAAAAGACATTCCTAAAAAGGAACTATTAATAGAAGAAATTAAAAAAAGACTGCCCGGTGTTAAATCAATTGTTCAAAACATTAACGGAGAACGGACTTCCCTCATTTTTGGAAAAGAAACCGCTACCTTGGCCGGAAGTGATTTCATCCAGGAAACACTAGGCGATTTGCAATTTGAGCTTTCCGCCAGGACGTTCTTCCAATTGAATCCCGTCCAGACAGTAAAGTTGTACGATGAGGTAAAAAAGGCGTCCGAGCTCAGCGGTGTGGAAAAAGTCGTCGACGCGTACTGCGGAGTTGGAACGATCGGCCTTTGGGTCGCTCGCCAGGCAGGAGAAATCAGGGGAATGGACATCATCCCAGAATCGATTGAAGACGCAAAGAAAAACGCCGCCCGCCATGGCATTAAGCATGCAAATTATGTAACGGGCAAGGCGGAAGAATGGCTGCCGAAATGGACGAAAGAAGGCTGGTGGCCCGACGTTGTCATCGTCGACCCGCCGCGGACAGGCCTCGACGGCAAGCTGCTTGATACACTGTTAAAGGTAAAACCAAAAAAGATTGTATATGTGTCCTGCAACCCATCAACACTCGCGAGGGATATCCAGACATTAAGCAAGGAATTCAAAGTTGAGTACATTCAACCGGTCGACATGTTCCCGCAGACGGCGCATGTGGAGTGCGTCTCGCAGATGATATTAAGATAGTAAATGAGGCAAGAGCTATACACTCTTGCCTCTTATTTATTTTAGGATTGGTAAACTGAGAATGGATAATTGATGAAGTTATTTCAAAAGTGTAAATAGAATAAAATTTTCATTTTACCTTACAACAAAACATGTTGTCAACAATAAATTTGTGTTATTTTCGAATAAATGTTACAATAGTCTTACAATTGTTTTTTAATCGTATTCTGAATTCAGCTGTACTTTTTGCAGATAGAATTATGGATACGGTTTTTTTAATATCTTTTTTTAAAACGAAGAAAAAAATCAAACAATTGTGTGAGCTTTAAAGGAATTTAGGTGAATAAAATTATCAATTTACTAACTAGTAGTAGTCGAGTTTTTATTTACAAGGAGGACTAGAATATTGAATCTAATCAATAAGAAAGTTACACACAAGCGGTTTGGCATGGGTAGTATAGTGAAACATAATGATTCACGTATTGTCATAAATTTCGCATCGGAAAATAAAAACTTTGTTTTCCCCGATGTATTTGAAAAGCACCTAAAACTGCATGATAAAGTTGCAGCTAATTCACTTGAAAAAGTTATACAAAAAATGGAAGTCGAACGAAAAGAGGAAGAATGGAAGAAGGAAGAGGAAAAAAAGCTACAACAAAAAAAACTGGAGCTTCGCTGGGAACATGAAAAACTTATGAAAAATCATAAACTTCATCCTGAATCACAAATGGTTTTTTGGTGTGACACAGAAGAACAGAATAATTCTTTTTCAGAGTGGAAGGTTTTTTCAGGCGTATTAAAAAGTGGTAAAAACCAGGGGGAGCCAAACAAACCCATTCGCTTGCATCAAAATAGCGCTGTCCTGTTAACAACAAGAGATTCTAGTCTGCCTGAACAAGACAGGCGTATCTTAGGTGTCTATATGGTGAATGAAAACTTTATCGGTAAGCTTTGTGAAGATGGATTTATTCCCGCTCATTCAACATACAGACTCCAACTTACTGAAAAAGAGTCGGAACAGATGCTTTTCTGGAACTATTACGTAAATGAGAAATTGCCCCACAGAATGACATGGAATACCGGTAAATACCGTTATTTTGATAATTTGTGGATGGCTCAAATTTTGCTTGATATCGTTTCACTGAAAAGTGACCCGAAGGAACGAGAACTGGCACAACAATTTTTTGAACATTTTTGCAAAATGAATCAGATAACCGAGCAAGAGTTGCCAAAGCCTAATGGCGCTTTATTGCGTGTTTAGCCGTTAGCCATAATTAATACGTAACGAAATATATTTTAAAAGAAGGCAACTTACCCAAATAAACTGGGAGTTGCCTTCTCTAATTTTATTCATGTTCTGATATAACCTTCCCGTAAAGCGCCTTTCAAAAATGAGCTGGGTTCACCCACACTATATAGCTGCAAAGAATGCATTGCCCTAGTGCAAATGGTGTAGAAAATTCTCCGTAGGCTCTCATCACCATATGTTTGCTGCGATGCATCATAAATGATGACGGCATCAAATTCGATTCCTTTTGATAAATAGGATGGGATGACCACTACTCCTTGTTCGTATTCAATTGAATTGCTTTTCAGGAGTTTAATATCATCGATGCCAGCCAAAGCTTCAAAGGCACTTGCACTTTCCGCGGAAGATTTGCATATGATTGCTATGCTGTTAATCCCGAATCCTCGTAGTTCAGCTACCTTGGTGGCAATGCAGCGGTGCAGCTCGGCGTGGTTCGCCAATTGAGTCAAGGCAGGCCGCTCACCGTCACGTTCAAAAGGGATAATCCGGTCGCCGCCAGGGATGAGTCTGCGTGTAAATTCGATAATGGGTTTTGTGGATCGGTAGCTCCGTGCCAAGTTGATCACTTCTGTTTCTTCGGGTCCGTAAAGATTGGTAAGCATGTGGAAGTCAACCGTTTCACTGGCATGGGCGAATATAGCCTGATTAAAGTCGCCAAGAACAGTCATCTTTGCCGAAGGGAACAATCGCTTCAAAAACTCGAATTGAAATGGTGAATAATCCTGTGCCTCGTCAATGACTATATGTTTGATCGAGCTGTTCGTCTGAAAACCTTGGATTAGCTCTTTTAAAAGTAAATACGGAGTAGCGTCTTCATAGTATAATTTACCGTCTTCCAGCGCTTCCAGTGTCAATCGGCAAATATCCTCCCACTCTGGGGGTGCTTCCCCCTCCAGCCACAGTTTGATCTGAGAGGGGTCGGTAAATAGTTGTTTGTACATCCCCTTGATGTCAATGAAACGAAAAGCCCGAATTCGATTTCGAATCAGCTTTAATTTCCTGCTTACGATCAATCGGGCAAGCCCTTCGTACTCCATTTCATAATTGATAACCGCTTCGCCTTTAAACCCTCGTTTTTTCGCTAAGTAGGTGTAAGCCTTATGGTACTCCTCGTTGCTTAGCAACTCAATTTCCTCTTGGACCCATGGCTTAGACCGTTCGAACTTTTCGGCTTCATCTATTTTCTTCATCAGCCAATCCTTCAACTTTTCAAGCCGGTTATGGAATCGAAGTGAGGTGTCGCTGCTATAAAACCTTTCTGCGATTTGTTGAGATGTAACAATCGGCTTTCCTCTGAAGGTAAATCCTTTGAATAACATTCCGGTTTGCCCTAGCGACTCCCGATATGATTTGATTGCCTCAAAAAAGCGGATGGATGCCTTGAAACGGATGCCAGCAATCCTTTGCCTGTATGAAGGGGAATTTACCGAAGTTAAAACATATTCCAGTTGCTCGTAAGGATTTTCAATTTGAAAATCTTTTCCAAGCCGATGGATTAAATATTCCTGGAATGTTACCTGCTGCATATTCTCTTCCCCAAGTTCCGGCAACACATTGGATACGTAACTATTGAACATCGAATTAGGTGAAAAAAGAATAATTTGATCGGCATTCATTCGATCCCGGTATTTGTAGAGCAAATAGGCAATCCGCTGCATGGCGGCCGATGTCTTTCCGCTGCCGGCTGCACCGTGTACAATGAGCAGCCGCCCGCGATCATGGCGGATGATCCTGTTTTGCTCCTGTTGAATGGTAGCGACGATATTGTGCATATATTTGCCAGTACCTTTGCCAAGCACCTTCTGTAAAATTTCATCTCCGATGGTCAGACTCGTATCAAACATGGATTGAAGCTCGCCGCCCCGGATAAGATATTGCCATTTTTTCTCCAATACACCATTGATAATTCCTCCGGGCGTGGCATACTTAGCGGGACCTGGCTGGTAGTCGTAGTAAACACTAGAGACAGGTGCCCTCCAGTCGTAGACAAGGAAATTTTCACCACTATTATCCGTCAGTGTGGAGATTCCAATGTAGATCTGCTCCTGAGTTGATGTGCCGTCTTCGATGAAATCAATTCTGCCAAAGTAGGGGATTTCCTCCATACGGCGCAGCGCGGATAATCTCCTCGATGCATGTCTGTGGGTGCTTTGGCTAACGGCGAGGGCTTGGGCTTCTTGCCGTAAGCCGATAATCGTTTCAAGGTAATCATCAAAGGTATCCGTATTCACCTTGATTTCGTCCCAAAAGTGTTTGCGGATGTGAATGACTTCATTTCGATGCTGGGTAGTTTCTCCCTCCAACCTGCTGATTTGCAATTTAATCGTATTCATTACACTGTCCACTCGTTTTTGCTCCCGTTGAAATTCCGAATTCACAGCAAACACTCCTTTTAAAAAAAATAGTGGTTAGGGGTTGACTCTTGATGGGGTTAGGGTGTATAATTATAATAGGGGTAAATAGGCACATAAACTAATATCAAGTGGCTATCTATATAAATTTACCACGCTTTTTTGCTTTTATCAATGGATCGGACAACTTTCTTTGGTTGTCTTTTTAAAATTGAACATACATTCTTTTAATCGCCAAGCAAGAAACCCTTCATGTTATCAGTTATGAAGGGTTTCTTTTTTGTAAATTGGTAACCACCAACGATCCATGTGTTAAAATCATCTTACACAGATTAAAGCAGGAAAGATGATTAGTGGTAAAAATAATGAAATTCGGACAATAATGAAATAATGAACCAGATTGGTTCGTGTGTTTTTACCCAGAGGATGAAGCAATAGTAACAAAACGCAAATATAGTAAACGAGGTGCTTTTATATGGAGAATAAAAAAAGAATATTGTCCTCAGAACAAAGTGAACAATTGCTTGGGACATTGAAAGCCCGTTTTGAAAAAAACATGGATCGCCATAAAGGTCTTGATTGGGCCAAAGTACAGGAAAAGTTGGAAATGCATCCTGAAAAGCTGTGGTCGTTAAATGAGATGGAAATTACCGGTGGTGAACCGGATGTTGTTGGTTATAATGAAAAGGCGGGCGAATACATATTTTATGATTGTTCGGCGGAAAGTCCAAAAGGCCGCAGAAGTGTTTGCTACGACCGTGAAGCGCTCGAGTCAAGGAAGCAGCATAAACCACAAACAAGCGCATTGGATATGGCTGCTGAAATTGGAATTGAGATTCTAACAGAAGAACAATACCGAGAGCTGCAGGAACTTGGAAATTTTGATACGAAAACATCGAGCTGGGTGAAAACACCTGCGAATATTAGAAAACTTGGCGGGGCAATCTTTTGTGATCGCCGCTACGACACTGTCTTTGTTTACCATAATGGAGCGGAATCCTATTATGCCGCAAGAGGTTTCCGTGGATTATTAAGGGTTTAAATTTGTGTGACACGCTGCCAGGTGTAGGAGCCGAGGTACCTATATCCAATCTTTTTAATAATAAAGAAAAAATATCTACCCTTTGTTAGAATTTTCTATAGCCATCACGATCCAGAAGAACATCCGCGATACGCAGAGGGTTAGGGAAAGAGATTGATTCTTATTTTAAAAATACAATGGTATTCGAATGCATGCATTCGGATACCATTTGTCTTTTTGAGAATAGTCGCTGAAGTAGAATTCTGAAGGCTAGTTGAGTAATAATAGAAGAAACAGGATGGACACAGGAGGTTTTTCGTTGGAAAACAATGATATTTTAATCAGAGTCCGGTATGCCCTGGATATTAAAGATAATGACATGGTGAAAATCTTTAATCTGGGTGGCCATGAAGTCTCAAGGGATGAAGTGAAAATGATGCTTACGAAAACGAAGGACAGCTACGAGGATGAAGCTGTTCATGAGGAAGACGACAGTATAAAAATCAATAACAGCAAGCTGGAGTCGTTTTTTAACGGGCTGATCATTTTTAAGAGAGGGCCACAAGAACAAAGGCCTGGACAGCCTGACCAAACCCAGGCAGCGTTAAAGAGCAATGAACCTGTAAACAATATGCTTTTAAAGAAACTGAAAATCGCCCTGGCATTAACGAGCGAAGACATAATTGATATTTTGACAATGGCCGGCGTTACAATCACAAAAGGAGAACTTGGTGCGTTATTGCGGAAAAAAGGCCATAAAAATTATAAGGAATGCGGGGACAAATACGCCCGGAATTTTTTAAAAGGATTGGCTATTAAGTATAGGGGCTAGCTTTCAAAGACGAAAAGTGTCTGTAACACCTGACTTTAATACTCAGGGGGACAGGCACTTTTTGTTTTTTGTGTGAAGACATTAATTAATTATTCTAAATATTGTTTTTATTAACTTCGCATCGGGTTATAATTGTTGATAGCAACTTGAAAAGCAGTTTATGGCAGGAAAAATATTTTAAAAAGAGGGTGTTCAGTGATGGGAAGACTTATTCATTTCGAAATTCATGTTGATGAGATGGAGCGAGCAAAAAAGTTTTATGGCGAGGTTTTTGGATGGACATTTGAGGATTGGAGCGAGTATGCGGGTATGCCTTACTTTGGGGCAGTGACCGGCAATGAAGGTGAACTAGGCATCAATGGTGCATTAATGAAGCGACAAGGTGCCCGGCCTGAACCGAACCAGGCTATGAACGGCTATGCATGTACAATGGGGGTGGAAGATTACGATTCAACTGAGGCTAAAATCATCGAGAATGGCGGCCAGGTCGCAATGCCGAAGCACCCCCTTCCAGGAATGGCGTGGCAAGGCTACTATCTTGATACCGAAGGAAATATATTTGGAATTCATCAGCCGGATGCGAATGCAAAATAGGATTCGGTGAATAAGACATGATATCACAAGAAAACGCAGGCATGTTAGAAACTCTGCGCACAATCTGCCTTGCTCTGCCCGAAGCGGTTGAAATTGTTGACGGATTCGGCCACAAGACGTTTAAAGTCAATGGAAAATCATTCGTAATTTCAGGTGAAAGCGAAAAGGGATTTAATGTGTCTTTCAAGTCGGACCGGGAATCCCAGGAATTGTTGCTTCAGAAAGAGCATTTTTTTAAAACTCCATACATAGGGCATCATGGCTGGGTTTCCATCCAAAATCCCGCTGGGGAACAGTGGGATGAATTGACCGGTCTTATCCAGGAAGCCTATCTGCGTGCGGCACCGAAGCGTTTGGTTAAGCAGTGGATGGAGTCACATAATTAAGTGAGTAAAGTAAGGAAAGGTGGGGCTCCCGCCTTTCTTTTTTTCGTTTATTTGATCCCGTCGGCAAAATCATCGAGATTGGATCATAAAGATTGAATAAACAAAATAAGCATTAATGTATCTAATTTATCAATACATATCTTAAGTTATTAACGGAAATACAGATTAGGAAGATATTGTGAAGAGTTTAATATATTGTAAATTTAGTGGTATAGTGAATAAAGTTCCAATATGGGGACAGATTGACTTCTATTTCTTCTGGTGATAGATTATTCTTATTGGAAAACTAGGGATTAAGATTTAGGTAGGAAAATCAATAGATTTATAGGAGGTAAAAAAATGAATAAAAGATTAGTATCTTTATCCGCCTTGATTTTAGCATTGTTGCTAACTTTGGCAGCATGCTCAGGTGATAAAGATTCATCAAAACCATCTGGCGGGAATGAAGGCAAAGGTACCGCTAAAGAAGGCGGAACTTTGACAATCGCGGTTTCCGACAATCCTCAAGTGATGAACCCGCTCTATGCGAATGACCGCGTTACACTCACTGTCCAACAGGCGCTTTATGCACCTCTTTATTTCATGGAGGATGGCGGCAAAAAGAAGTTTGTCCTGGCAGAGAGCTTCGAACCTTCAGAGGACCAACTGACATGGACATTGAAACTAAAAGACAATTTGAAATGGCATGATGGCCAAAAGATAACAGCGGATGACATTGTGTTTACAATCGATTCAATTCTGGATGAAAAACAGAGCAGTTCCATTCGCGGCAGCCTTGTTTTCGATGGCCAGCCTTTAAAAGTGGAAAAAGTGGATGAATTGACAGTAAAGTTCACGCTGCCACAGGTAACTGCTTCCTTTGAAGGAGCATTGAACGATTTCTTCCCGATTCCAAAGCATGTTTTTGAAGGGGAAACCGATTTGATGAAGAGTGAAAAGAACCAGGCCCCAGTTGGCTCCGGTCCTTTCAAATTCAAGGAGTTCAAATCGGACCAATATGTTCAGCTTGATCGCTTCGATGAATATTTTGCAGGAAAGGCGAAATTGGATTCCATCGTTTACAGGGTTGTCAAGGATCCAAACACTGCGAATATTTCACTTCAAAATGGCGAAGTCAACATGAGGCTTATCGACCCTCAAGATTATAAGAAGTTGGATGCAACAGGAAAGTTCAATATGCACCGATACCCTGAAGGCCGACTCTTTTACATGGCGTTCAACCTGAACAGCAAGGCTGTCCAAAGCAAAGAGCTTCGCCAGGCTGTCGCCCATGCACTCGATAAAAAGGAATTGATTGATTCAGCGTTTATTTCGGCCGATTTTGCTGAACCTGCTGCATCGGTCCTGACTCCTGATACAATGCACCACACCCAGGACATTACGACATATGATTATAGCCAGTCGAAAGCAAAAGAGCTTCTGAAAAATGGCGGTATTAAAGAAGGGCATACTCTCCGTGTAATTTACGCAAACAACAATAAAATCATGGAAAGCTTGGCACTTTATACACAGCAGAAGCTTCAGGAAATTGGCTTGAAGGTGGAGCTGACGCCGATGGATCCAAGTGCGTATGGCCAGAAGACACTGGATATGGCAACCACTGATTATGATATCAGCTTTGGCGGATACATCATGGGGCCTGAGCCGGACGTCTATAAGTCATTGTTCCAGAGTGATGCTGCATACAACTTTGCCCGTTATAAAAACGCTGAATTCGATAAGCTTTGGGATAAAGCGGCAGTAGAAACGGATAAAGATAAGCGTGCTGATTTATACAAGCAGATCCAGGAAACTGTTGCCCAGGACGTTCCTTACTTACCGCTAGCTTATCCAAAGGCAAGCCTTGCGGTGGATAAGAAATTTGCCGGCATTGAGGATGCAAAACTGATTCCTGTTACGATGGTTGAAGATCTCTCAAAAATTTATCAAGTTGAATAGTCCTTTTGCAAAAAAGCTGATAAAAGCATCAGCTTTTTTGCAGTTTTAATACGTATGGGCGGTACTCAGCCTGCCAAAGGGCTTTTGGCGTTCCATAAGGAGGTACATGCGTGAAAAGAATAATAGTGAAGAGGCTGCTCAATGCGATTCCGCTTTTAATTATCATTTCAATGATAGCCTTCCTTCTTATAAAACTGGCCCCGGGAGACCCGGTGAGGAGCTTTGTCACCCCAGATATGGCCCCTGAAGATGTAGAGCGAATACGCCAAAGCCTCGGTCTTGATAAGCCGATATATATTCAGTATTTTTTATGGCTTCAGAATATTATAGTTGGAAATTTTGGCTATTCCATGATAACCAAGCGCCCAGTGCTGGACATGATTCTCGAGCGCCTGCCAGCAACAGTCGGGCTGATGGGAGTTTCACTAATCGTAACCTTGATTATTGCCATTCCCCTCGGCCTGTTTACGGCGGTGAAAAAGAATTCGCTCTTTGACCGCATTGCAAATTTAATCTCGTATATAGGGATATCCATCCCGATTTTCTGGTTTGCCTTAATGCTAATTTACCTGTTTTCACTTAAATGGGGACTGCTGCCAAGCATGGGGATGCGTACAGTTGGCAGCGATTCTGCGTGGGATGTCATCAAACACGGAATCCTTCCCTGTACAGTCCTCGCTTTTCAGAATGTATCAGTCTATATGAGGTATATCCGTTCGAGTACCATCCATCAGCTGGAAGAGGACTATGTCCACATCCAGTATGCTTATGGGGCAAGTAAGACAACGATCCTGTTCCGCCATGTACTGAGGAATGTCCTTTTGCCAATCATTACGATTATCGGATTGTCGATACCGGGGCTGGTTGGAGGGGCGTTCATCACAGAGACTGTCTTTTCGTGGCCGGGACTGGGGCTTTTGGGCGTCACTTCGATTTTCTCATTCGATTATCCCGTGATTATGGCCATTACCCTGTTTTCTTCATTAATGCTTGTGGTCGGGAACTTGTTTGCGGACATCCTCTACAGTGTTGTCGATCCGCGGATAAGGCTAAGGGGGTAAGCCAATGAACAAGAGAAGATGGAATAATGTTAAAAAAGAATTGTTAAAAAACAAATTTGCCTTGATGGCCCTGATTATCCTTATACTGTTTTCAATTCTTTCGCTATTTGCGTTTTTGTCACCGTTTGATCCTAATAAAATGTCGATACCCGATCGGCTGCAGCCTCCAAGCGCCAAGCATTTGTTTGGAACGGATGATTACGGCCGGGATTACTTGACCCGGGCGCTCTATGGCGGCCGAGTGTCGCTCGCTGTTGGTTTTCTGTCCATGGTTGTCGCAGTCACAGTTGGGACAGCGGTCGGCACCATTTCGGGGTATTTCGGCGGATGGATTGATAATATCCTGATGAGGCTAGTGGAAGTGCTGATGTCGATTCCATCCTTTTTCCTAATGCTCCTTTTAAATGCCTATATGAAACCAGGAATCAGGACGCTCGTCTTTATCATCGGCTTGATGACCTGGATGGAGATTTCGAGAATTGTAAGGTCCGAGACGCTTTCGGTAAAAGAACGGGAGTATGTCATGTACGCAAAAGCGTCCGGACAGTCGTCCGTGTTTATTATCTTGAAGCATATTATTCCGAACATCGCATCGACCATAATCATTGCCGGGACTCTTAACATTGCGACCGCGATATTGATGGAGTCCTCCTTAAGCTTTCTTGGACTTGGCGTCCAGCAGCCGAACTCATCGTGGGGCAGCATGCTGAACAATGCCCAGGGATATATCGGAGATGCCTGGCACCTGACGTTGTTCCCGGGATTTTTGATTTTATTTACCGTCCTAAGCTTTAATGTCCTTGGGAATGTCCTTCGAGTCGCATTCGAGCCAAAGGGAACGATGCTGCAAAAAAAATAACGCATATGTGTTTTAAATAAAGGGGAGTAACCAAAGTGCCAGAGAAGCTTCTTGAAATCGAAAACTTAAAAACTTCTTTTTACACAGAAGCAGGAGAAGTTCAGGCAGTCCGTGGTGTTGGCTTCACCTTGAAAAAGGGGGAAGTGTACGGGATTGTCGGAGAGTCTGGGAGCGGAAAAAGCGTTATGGCTAAATCAATTATCTCCCTCATTCAGCCTCCAGGAAAAATAAAGGAAGGCTCGATCCGGCTTCGTGGCGAAAATCTTCTGCAAAAGAAGGAAAAGGATTTGCAAAAGATTCGCGGCAACGAAATCGCGATGATTTCCCAGGACCCGATGTCCGCGCTGAATCCTGTTGTAAAAATTGGCAAGCAATTGACGGAAGTAATCATTCGCCACCGCCGTGTCGCGAAAAAGGAAGCCTACCTAATCGCGGCTCAATTGCTCCGCCAGGTCGGAATATCTTCTCCTGAGGAACGGCTTCAACAATACCCTCACGAATTGAGCGGCGGGATGAAACAGCGAATCATGATCGCGATGGCGATTAGCTGCCGTCCGGAGGTATTGATCGCGGATGAACCGACTACCGCACTCGATGTGACGATTCAGGCACAAATCCTGGATTTAATGAGAGATTTGAGAGAAAAGGAAAACATGGCGATATTGCTGATCACCCACGATCTTGGGGTAGTGGCGCAGAATTGTGAACGGATTCTCGTCATGTATGGCGGGCTTATCATGGAGGAAGGACCGGTAAAGGATCTTTTTCAAAATCCGAAGCATCCGTATACAGAAGGATTGCTCAAATCCCTGCCAAAACGTTCCGATACCGGGAAGGAAAGACTCGTCCCGATACAGGGTACGCCCCCAGATCTGCTAAATCCGCCGAAGGGCTGTCCATTTGCCGGGCGATGTCCTTATACGATGGGGATTTGCGAGGAAAAGATGCCGCCTTATTTCGATGCCGGTGAAGGAAGGCGGACAATGTGCTGGCTTCACGACGAAAGCGAAAAAGAAGGTGAAGTTCATGAGTGAGACAATTTTGGAAGTAAAGGACCTTAAAAAATACTATCCGGTTAAAAGTGGCATTCTTGGACGGAACCAACAGTATCTGAAGGCTGTTGACGGTGTTAGCTTTTCTATTCAAAAAGGGGAAACATTCGGTCTTGTTGGCGAGTCGGGTTGCGGGAAATCGACGGTTGGCAGAAGCATCATTAGGCTCCATGATATTACCTCAGGGAACATTTACTTTGATGGGGATGATATTGCCTCTTTAAAAGAGAAGGACCTTATGAAATACCGCCGGCGAATGCAGGCCGTTTTTCAGGACCCTTATGCATCACTTAATCCGACCATGAATGTATTCGAATTGATCAGTGAACCTATGAAAATTCATAGCTCTTCATCTGTTGCGGAACGGAAGGAAATCATTTTAGACCTCCTCGAGCGAGTCGGCCTGAAGGAGGACCATCTATACCGCTATCCGCATGAGTTCAGCGGCGGGCAGCGCCAGCGTGTGAGTATCGCAAGGGCGCTTTCGGTCCGGCCTGATTTCATCCTGTGTGATGAACCGATTTCCGCCCTTGATGTTTCGGTTCAGGCCCAAGTGGTCAATATGCTTGAAGATATCCAGCAGGATACCGGAGTGACATACTTATTCATTGCCCATGACCTGTCAATGGTCCGGCACATCTCAAGCCGAATTGGCGTTATGTATTTAGGCAATATGGTTGAAATAGCGGAAAGCAATGAGCTATACAAAAATCCTTTGCATCCTTATACACAGGCGCTGCTATCGGCGATTCCGGAACCGGATACGACAAAGGCAGCCCGGGAGCGCATCATTCTGAAAGGCGAGGTGCCAAGCCCATTGAACTCGCCATCAGGCTGTAAGTTCCGCACCCGGTGCCCGTATGCCATGGAGATTTGTGCCCAAGTTGAACCGCCAATGTTGGATGCCGGAGAAGGCCATCATGTTGCATGTTATTTATACGGAGAAAAATAGGGGAGGGAAAATGATGCAAAAAGAAAGGCTGGCATTGAACCATGCTCTGATGATTGAAATGCTTCGCTCGAATGGTGTCCAGGACAGTGAAATCCTGCACATGCTTGAAAACGGGACTTCTACAGAGTTTGAGAGATTTGGAGAAGGAATTCCGGATTGGCAGACTCTGATTGATTTTTACAATAGCAATCCTGGGAGAATCAGAAATGCTATCCTAAAGGGCTACAGAATAACCTTTTTGACAAAAGGCGCGCTAAAGTCGCTGCTCGGGATTAAGTTCGGGCTTGAAAGAGATGTCGCATTCCGGGACGGCGGATTTACCCTTGATCAGGTGAGGCTGTCCGGGAATCAGCTGAATGAACTCAAAGAGATCATCTCCGCCAACTGGCAGGTAATCGAAGAACATCAAAACGATGGAATGTATGAACTGAGAATTGCCTTGGTGAATCCTCCAGGTGAATAGAAGGATAGAATTGACCGCGCAGATTAGAATGGCTTCTAGAAATGGGCAGAACGGGGCTCGGCCTCTCCCTTACCCAATGGATTGACTCTTCCTAAACGGCACCATCTCGGTTGAAAGTGAACCGGGAAAGGGGAGTGAATTCATGTTACAATTTCAATTTTTCTCTAGCAACTGCCACTGGTATATGTGGCAGTTTTTTTGTGCCCGAAAACAGGTATGGAAGTTTTAACCTGATCTTAGAGGAATAACTTTTGGGAAGAACGAATATTCAATTAAAGTGGTTTCTAAGCAATGTATTTTTAAAAGCAGGAGGTTTATATGCTAAGTAAACATGTAATTGAAGAGGTGCTTGCGGCAGCTTTAACAACAGGTGGGGATTTTTCCGAAATTTTTATTGAAGACCGATTTACTAATAACCTAGCCTTCCAGAGTGGGAAGATTGAAACAGCCTTGTCCGGACGTGATTTTGGCGTTGGCATCAGGGTGTTTAAAGGTTTGCGGAGCATCTATGCGTACACAACCGATTTTAGCAGGGAAGGCCTTTTAAAGGCAGCAGCCAATGCCGCCCAGGCGATTAAAGGTGAAGCGGCTGCCAGGCTTGCCCCATTTGTCATCCAGGCCGCAGACTCTATTCATCCGATTCAGATTATGCCACGGGATGTCGGGAAATCTCGTAAGGCTGAAATCCTGCATAACGCATATGAGAAAACCAAAAACTATCATTCTTCGATTTCCCAGGTAACCGTCCGGTATATGGATGAGGAGCAAAATGTGCTGATTGCCAACTCGGAAGGTACATTCATTGAGGATAAGCGGGTCCGGTCAAGACTGGCAATTCAAGCTGTGGCGGTTCGGGGCAATCAAATGGAGTCTGGCTTTTATGGTCCTGGCGCACATCAGGGTTTCGAATTCTTTGAAAACCTCAATCTCGATCATTATACAAATGAAGCGGCTCGCATCGCGGTGACGAAACTGGATGCAATTCCATGCCCAAGCGGGAAATTCCCGGTCATCATTGATAATGAGTTCGGCGGGGTTATTTTTCACGAAGCCTGCGGCCATGGGCTTGAAGCCACGTCCGTGGCCAAAAACACGTCAGTGTTCGCCAATCGGATTGGCGAGCGGGTTGCGCCGGAAATCGTTTCTTATATCGATGACGGAACACTTCCGAATGAGTGGGGTTCCATCAATATTGATGATGAAGGGGAAAAGGCGCGCAAAAATGTGCTGATTGAAAATGGCGTTTTAAAAGGATACTTGATTGATAAGTTTAACGGGCGGCGTATGGGGATGGCCTCAACCGGTTCCGGAAGAAGGGAATCCTTCCGGTTCGCGCCGACTTCAAGGATGACGAATACGTATATTGCCCCTGGAACCTCATCTCCGGAAGAAATCCTATCTGCTACCGAACATGGAATTTACGCAAAGTATATGGGCGGCGGGCAGGTTAATCCGGCAACCGGCGATTACAACTTCGCGGTTATGGAAGCATATGAAGTGAAGAACGGGAAACTAGGCCGGCCGCTGAAAGGGGCTACCCTGATTGGGAATGGCCCTAAGACTCTTCAAATGGTTGATATGGTTGGCAACAATTTGAGCCATGGGGCCGGGATGTGCGGTTCCCTGAGTGGAAGCATTCCGGTAAACGTTGGCCAGCCGACAATCCGTGTCAGTGAAATCACAGTCGGCGGGACAAAGGGGGAATAGAAGATGACTTTTCAGGAATTGCTGTTTCGCGAGGCTGAAAACAGAGGGTTCACAGATGTTGAAATCTATTTTGTAAAAAAAGAAGTGTTTGGCTGCCAAATTTACAATGGCGAAATCGACCAATATGAAATTGCTGAAGATGGAGGCCTGTCGTTTCGCGGAAAGATTAATGGAAAGATGGGTTATGCCTACACTGAAAAAATTGATGAAGCATCTATCCCTTATCTAATCGAGAACGCGATGGAAAATGCCTCGGTTCTTATTGATGATGAGGGGGAAGAGATTTTTGCCGGAAGCGAACGCTATGCAAAGGGCGACTTCTTTTCCGAATCATTGCAGGAAGTAGGGATTCCGGAAAAAATCGACTTCATTAGGGAAGTTGAGAAGGAACTCCTTGCAATCGACCCGCGATTCCAGCCAACGGATTTCTGTGGCATTCGGACAGAATCGGTTATAAAGACGCTTGCCAATAATAAAGGTTTGAATGTAAGTGACAAGTTGAATGTTTTATATGTGTATGTCCAGGCGATAGTGAAGGATGGTGAGGAAAAGAAAACCTCGTTTGAATTTAAAGTGACGAAGGACTTTCACAAGTTAAACGCCAAGGAAATCGCCCAGAAAGCCGCAAAGGAAGCATTGGCGCAATTGGGATCGAAGTCCATTGAAAGCAGAAAATATCCTGTTCTGCTCCGCAACGATGCGGCCGCTCAGCTTTTGGCGGTATACTCTGGTAATTTTTCAGCTGAGAATACACAAGCCGGCACATCGCCATTGAAGGATAAACAGGGAAAAGAAATTGCGTCTGCTAAGGTAACGATCGTGGATGACCCGTTTCATGAAGGAGGCCTTGGCTGCAGGACTTTTGATAGTGAGGGAGTGGCCACAAAGAAACTGACAGTTGTTGAGTCAGGGGTGCTGCAATCCCTACTCCACAATTTAAAAACTGCCAGGAAGGAGCAAACATCCACGACCGGTCATGCACATAAAAGTTCCTATAAATCTGCCATCAAGGTCGGGCCGTCCAATTTTTACATTGAGCCATCATTAAGGGAATTTAGCGAATTGGTCAGTGGGATGGAAGAGGGAATTTTGATTACAGAACTTTCGGGGTTGCATTCCGGTGCCAATACCGTTTCCGGGGACTTCTCGGTCGCTGCAAATGGGTTCTATGTAAAGAGTGGAAAAGTCCAATATCCGGTCAACTTGATGACGATTGCCGGGAACTTTTACGAGATGTTGAAGGATGTTGTGGAAATCGGCTCCGACCTGGTGTTCCCGCTCTCACCGATTGGATCACCGTCAATCCTTGTAAAGTCATTATCGGTAACGGTTGAATAGTAAAGGGCCTGCGTTTAGATCCGGCATCATTGAAATATGAATATAAACCTTCAGGCAAGCTGCCGCCATTTTGGTGGCCGCTTTTATCTTTATGTATTTATAAATTTTCAAACAAGTTTTACATGATTTTTCACTAGTTATTTCATAAGATTCACTAGTGAGTGTCAGACACCTACTATATTTCGGAGCGCTACTATAGCAATAATTCACTAGTCCCTCTCTGCCACCCCGTCGATTTTGCAAGGGACGGATCCGCCGCCTCAATGAAGAAGCTACCCGTCCCTTTTCTCTTGATAAATCAGTAATTCCAATGGTGGAATGGATAGCCCCCATGCCAATGATGATGATGGAACCAAGGATAGTGATGGTGATGATGCCAAGGGTAGCCGCCATATCCATAACCCGGATAGCCGCCAAAACCATACCCTGGATACCCGCCGACCCCCATACCATAACCCGGATAGCCTCCAAAGCCCATTCCGTAACCCATGCCTCCGAACTGTCTTTCCATATTCTCTCTCCTCCTCAAATTCATTCAAAATATCATATGCTTCTTTGGGTGGGCAGGAATGGTCAAATGCCTAGGTGCGGGAGATATTTCAATAACTCTTTATTTTTCGCCC
This sequence comes from Neobacillus oceani, assembly GCF_046237595.1. Taxonomy (NCBI): domain Bacteria; kingdom Bacillati; phylum Bacillota; class Bacilli; order Caryophanales; family Bacillaceae; genus Neobacillus; species Neobacillus oceani. Next base: position 620,728 of record NZ_CP143543.1, read on the forward strand.
TTTCCTGTTCCATAAAACAGGGGGACGTATATTACCCTAATATGTGTTTTCATAATTTTAAGGGTACTTTCCAATGTATGAAAACGAATCTTTTCCCATTATACAAGCGCGAGTGAATTTCAATTGTATCTCTTAACATAAGAAAGATGTAAATTGGGTCCAACAACGAAAAACAGGGAATGTATCCTGTGCTTCAATGAGGCACTCGGTCCGTTCCCTGCTTCTAATTGTTAGGAAATTTTCGCTATGTATTCGGCGGTTGATTGCGGTTCGTCCTTGGCTTGGACTTTGTCGATTTTATCGACAAACATCCCGAAGACCCTTTTCTTTTCTTCAAGGTCCTTGATTTCGGCTTTTAGCCTATTAAATTGTTCCTCGAACGGTTTGTGGTAGATTTCCCGGATGGTGCGGATAATCTCTTCGTTCACCGTTGACTGGGTGACCTGCTTGGTTATGCTGAACTTGTAGTTGTATACCATAAGCTCCTGCTTTACCTTTTCATACTCTTTATCGATCTCCGCGAGCAATTCCAAAATTTCCTCTTTCCATTCATTCAACGATTTTTTTAGATATGAAGAATCCATAACGTGTCTCCTTATGCATGTAATAATGGATGAGAAAGTGTGTCCTTCAATTTTAACATGTCTAAGTTACAAATCGTTTTCGGACAGGTTACAGTTTAAACCGCTATATTAAAAAGACGTGACGGGTCAAGGAGGAGGATTAAAGAAAATCTTATTCGGATTCGGAATCCCCCAACTCTTCCTCCACAACTTCCTGGATATCAACATCCTGTTGCCTGAGGATTCCTTGTGCGTATTGAGTGAGCGTTTCCTGGCCGGAGTCTTCTCCCAATTCAAAGTTGAAGGCATCCTTCGTTTCCCGTTCTTCCAAAGAAGCGAAAAGGTCATGGATATCGGCATTGTCACCCGATACAGTGCCAAATCCCTGGTTATGCTTTTTATAACTCGTAAAGCCGCTCGGGAGGTTATTGCCCAGATTGACGCACGACGCGCCTTCCACAGTTCCGATCGTGATTTTTCCGATAAAAAAAGCGGGAGAAAATTTATTCATCGCGATTGCCCTTTCAGTTGGTTAATGAATACGAAACCGGGTCGCCGTTGATTAGAATCTGTATATCCCGGCCGCTTCTTTCTGTTTCCAAAAATGTCTCCTTACCCTTTTTCGTTTCTGTTGATGTATCCTCAACGTTTTCTTTTTCCAAAAATAAAGCTGAATTTCTTTCCGGAACGAGTTCATTCACTTTCTCTTTTCCATGTACCTTTGGTGAAAATGTGTTGCCCATGTTCAGCATCCCGCTTAATTCCTGGATATCCAGCCTCTCGAGGTGAAAGGCGAGTTCCTCAAGGTTCAGTTCATTTAAATGGAGGTCGTTTATATGAATGTCAAAATGGATTTTGCTATTGTTCGATTCTTTCACGGCATTTTCAAGTCTGTCCAATCTTTCGGCAAAATTCAGCAGGCTTTCAATGATTTTTTCTGTGCTCATCTGAATCAAATCCTTTTTTGTCATTGAAAAATAGCGCATGATTGTCAGTGGCTTTGCTATTTTTTCCCCTGATTGAACCAAATCCCTCATTTACTTCGGTTTTGCTAATCCTGCCAGTTTGAATGTTTGTACCTATAAAAAGCCCGGATGAAGAGTGGATTCTGCCGATTTTCATTCCTTTGTATCGAATGGCTGTCATGTTTCTCCTCCTGGAAAGCTATCGCTTTTTGTCGTTTTTAAAAGGGGAATTGTGATAGTTAAAATGCCGTACTCCAATTCCGCTTTTAATCGGCCTGGCAAACAATGCTCGGGAAGTTTGATTTTTCTTTGAAAAGGGCCGTAGAATCGTTCCTGCTTTATAAAATGAGAAGCCGGGGCCTCAATGAGAGGAGGGTGAATGTCCCCGCTGATCAAAAGGCTGCCGGAACTGATTCCAAGCTTTACATCCTTGGGCCTCGCACCGGCAAGGTCCACTGTTATATAAAGCGAATCTTCCATGTATATACAATCAATCCGGGGACCTATGAAAGGGGCGACTTCTGTTAAAAGCTCCATAAAATCACTGCCCAGTGTTTTTCTAATTTCGGAGCGGCGTCCTTTGTTTTTCACTCGGTCACGACCTTTCGGATGGAAAAGGTTTCATTACTACATATATGTAAAAAACAGGCTGTCATGCTACCGATTTCTTGTTTTAATGAATTGCGCCTATAATAAAAAAACAGCATAGCATCCCGCCGCTATGCTGCTTCATTATATTGTCTGTCCTTGCGCGCTTGGCGAGACATTCACGTTGTTCATTTGGCCATCAATGAAATCGAGGTCGTTAATGACGGATCCGTTGGCTGTATTCACCACATTCCCCACTAAAAATCCCTGTCCGTTATTGACCTTCCGGTGGGCCGCCCAGCCAGGGAGCTGATTCTGTCCAACTGCGACGGTGGAATTCGTATTTTGGGAATTAATATTGATGGCGCCAACTCCGAAGGTAATGGCCACCTGGATCCCTCCTTTAGAGGCCAGCGGAAAGTTATGAATGGGTCAAATGATTGATTTGGGTATCAATAATATCCTGATCTGAAATATAGGTTGCATTGTTTTCATTCTGTATCTTGCCAATCATCCTGCCTTGTCCGGCATTCCGCTTGCTGTGTGTACTCCAGCCGTTCATGTCATTTTCCCCAACCGCCAGGGCAGCGCAGGAATCCAGTAAGTTTACGTTAATCCCCACCACGTCAACATGATTGAGGCTGCTATTCGGCCCCCGTTCCATGATGCTTATCGCATTGCTGTTAATCGGAGTATCGACAACATCATTGTCAATGACATAACTATAGTTCCCGGAAATACGGCAATTGCTCATTGAACCAAAGCCGTAATTCGTTTTACGGTGTGAGGACCAGTTATTTGCATAATTAATACCAACAAATATGCCCGAAGCCGTATCGATTGAATTCACATTCACTTGGTCGACAATGACCCGGTTCCTCATTCGATTCCGTACCATCTTCATACCAATCCCCTGGTTTAATAACAAATATATAGTGTAGAATATGCATCCACCCAAAAAAAGTTCGTTAATCCGGCGTGGTGAGGTTTCTCATTGACACCTCATTTACCATTGATATACTTTTTAGTAAGGCCATTTAAAGAATGGTTTCATTTTTATTTATTTTTTTAACTTTGTTAATTAATGTAGTTAAATAAGAGGGTGGAGCAATGAAATCTTTTTTACCGCACGATATCAAGGACGAAAATAGAAAGATAATTTTTGATATTGTCATGCAGCACCCAGAGCTCGCGAAGGTTGAAATCACCAAGAAGACAGCGATGAGCTTTGTAACGGTTAGCAAGATAGTTCAATATTTTGAGCAAATCGGGATTTTGGTGCCAACGGGTGAAAGCCGCGATGGCTCTGGCGGGCTTGGAAGAAAAAGGACTGTTTACCGATTTAACGAGAATCGGTATTCAAGCATAGGGCTTCAGGTTATTGGCGGCCAGATAACGGCCGTGCTCGTTAATTTGCATTGCAATGTGCTTTATACGTACTCACTTGATACAGATATTCCTGTTTATAATGAAGAATTTATCGGTGTTTTTAAAGATATTGTCTGCCGCATGCGTGAAAAGGCCGAGGAAACTGGCAGCACGATAGTTGGGGTTGGAATTGGCGTGGATGGCGCAATTAATATCAGGAACAAAACAATTAGGATGAGAGTTCAACACGATAAAGAAAGGGATTATTTTTTTGAGCCGATAATTGAAAAGTTAAAAAAGACCGTTGGGTTGCCTATTATTCTTGAAAATGACGTAAACGCTTCAACGGTTGCGGAATATCGGAAAATCGAGGAACAGGAAAATGGGCTCGAAGATTTAATCCATATTTCGTTGGGTGAGGGAGTAGGAGCGGGAATTATCCTGAATAAAAAGCTGCATAGGGGCATTCATGCGAGTGCTGGTGAGCTTGAATACATGTGTTTTGATCCGGATTATATAAAAGCGCCACATTCGGTTGGCTGGCTCGAGGGCAAATTGGGAATGAGGGCTTTGCTTAATCAATTCAATTTGAGTGTTGATTCCGGGAGAGAAGCCTTTATAGAGTATGTATCCAAACATTTGGCTTTAATCATTACAAACATCAATAGCCTTTTGGATGTTGGAACCATCATAATCAGCGGAAAAACAGCAGTATTATTCCCGGAGGAGCTGTTATCAAGGACGCAAGCTTATGTTAAACAGTTTACTGATTGGGAGCCATCCATTATTGTCAGCGAGTGCTCACATTCCACGGCGGTAGGGGCAGCCAATCTTGTTCTTCAGGATAGATTGATGAAAATCATCTCAGTATAGGATGTGAAAATATGATCCGAATTTTTAATAATGAACAGGAAGTCGCGCTCCAAATTGCCAAAGAAATGGAGGAGCATGTAAGAACAGAAGCAAAGCCGGTTTTATGTTTAGCATCAGGCAGCACCCCCAAGATATCCTACCAGCTGTTTGCTGCCGCTATGAAAGGCCAGCCCACCCTTAAAAAAGTGAAATTTGTAAGCCTTGATGAATGGGTAGGAATCAGCAGGGAATCGGAGGGCAGCTGTTTTCAAATGCTCAATCAGGATTTATTTTCCCATCTGGAACTGGAGCCGGGGCAAATTGAATTCTTTGATGGAACCGCTGATGATTTACAGGAGGAGTGCTCGAAGATTGACAGTTTCATAGAGGAGCATCCGATTACATTCAGTTTAATTGGCGTTGGCATGAACGGACATATTGGCTTGAATGAGCCCGGGTGCAAAGTGTTGGGCCATAGCAGTGTTGTCGATTTATCAGAAACGACAAAGACAGTTGCCCAGAAGTATTTTATACAACCCACAGAACTTGAGAAAGGCATTACGTTGGGATTAAGGCAAATAGCCGAAAGCAAGCGGGCCATTGTTGCCATTACAGGTGAAAGGAAGGCTGAAATCGTACAGAAAATCGCCTTACTTAAGGAGAGGAAGCTTCCTGCCCAGGAGCTGCTTGGCTATGAACATATTGATTTCTATTTGGATAGGGCGGCGGCGAAATATCTAAAGTGTAAATATATACGGGAAAAGTCGGGAGGAGAACAAATATGAAAAAAGTGAAAGTGGCATTAGTGGGGGCGGGCAGCATCTCGTTTGCGCTTGGCTCTCTTCAGGATTTGGTCCTGTCCGAAAGGCTAAAAAATGAAGTGGATCTCGAAATCGCCCTTATGGACATTGTTGATGAAAATTTAACAAAAACGTATGCCTATTCGAAGGAAATGTTTACTGAATTCTCGCACCCGGCAAACCTATGGAAAACGACAAATCTGGAAGAAGCATTGACAGGCGCTGACTTTGTCATTTCCGCAATTGAAGTGAACCGGTATTTTTACTGGTCACAGGACTTCCATATCCCGCGCCGTTATGGCAGCAAACAGATTTTTGGCGAAAATGGCGGCCCTGGATCGATGTTCCATACACTTAGGAATCTCGGCCCGATGATCCATATTGCACGTACAATGGAAAAGGTTTGCCCTGATGCCTGGCTGCTCAACTACACGAATCCCGAAGCGAAATTGGTCGAGGCGATATCAAAGTTAACATCTATTAAAATAGTAGGCTTGTGCCATGGACTAGATATGGGCGTCGACCAAATCTCGAAGTTTTTGGAAATGGATAGAAATGATTTGGGCTTCGAAGGAGGTGGCCTGAACCATTTTGGTTTTTTTACGAAAATATGGGACAAGAATACAGGTGAGGACTTATACCCGCTTTTCCATGAAAAAGAAACGGAGGCCAATCGCCTCGCCCAGTTTGACCATATTTCTCTATCCCGCACGATGTACCATATTTATGGGCTTTACCCTTATCCGGGTACAAACCATATCGGGGAGTATGTTTCGTTTGCCGGGGATTTTTACGCGGGGCTTCCACTTCAATTCCATTATGACCCGGTTAGGGAAAGGCTGTGGGAAAAGGATTCGAGGACTCCTGAATTCGTTTACTGCGCCCATGGGGGCATACTTGATAAAGGCTTGTTTGACGAGAACATGACCTATGAAGAGTGGGCCGAAACGATGTTTGTTTTTAAAAAAGAGAATGTCCATAAGAGTGGCGAGTATGCGATACCGATCATTGAAGCGATTTTCTTTGATGATGAAATCGAAATCAATTCGGCCAATTTGCAAAATAATGGCGCAATCAAAGGCCTGCCGGATGATATGGTTGTCGAAACGCAGGCGGTCGTGAATGGCGATGGAATTCAATTGAAACCAATGACTGTTGAGCTGCCAACAGCAATTATCGGAACGATCCACATACAGGGAATGATTCACAGATTGCTGATTGAGGCTTATGTGGAAAATTCGAAGACAAAGCTACTGCAGGCGATTTTGCTTGATCCTCAGGCGCCAAGCTATTATCAGGCTTGCGCCATGATTGATGAAATGTACGAACGGCAAAAGGAAATCCTTCCTTTGCTGGAATGGAAATAACCAAAATATTAAAAAGGAAAGCCGCCCTTCACACGTGAGAAGGGGCGGCTTTTTCATGTTTACGAATACTGGGCTACATCGAAGGAGATTGCCCAAAATGTTCCCTGCCCCCGCGATTGCCACATTTAAATACAAGTCCAGCAGGATGAAGCTTATGAAAGCTTTCGCGTAATCCCATATTGCTTTATTGGTATTTTCTAAAAAACCACCGCCATCCAAAAGCTATTTTTAATCATACCATGGCGGACTGGGTCCGAAAATCTTATCAAGGAAGAAAATAGTAAAAACTTTCTTTTAATCCCATTTTAAACCATAATGAAGATACATCCAGATACATAATTTTCCCAAACATAAATAGGCTGTTAATGAATTAGTTTTTTTGAAACAAATCTAAGTAGGGGGAGTCTTTATAAAGGCGATTGTTTGTGGCAAATATGGCGAGCCGGATGTTCTGGAGGTAAAAGAAGTTGATAAGCCCGTGCCTGCGGACAATGAAGTGTTGGTCAAGGTACATGCGGCATCGATTAATTATGGGAATCTCGTTCTTTTAAAAGGGGAACCGTTCCTGGCCCGGTTTGCATTTGGCCTTTTAAAACCGAAATACCCGATTCCCGGGGGCGACATCTCCGGGCGTGTGGAGGCGGTTGGCAAAGATGTTAAGCTGTTCAAGCTCGGGGATGAAGTGTTTGGAGATCTTTCCGGAAGCGGCTGGGGTGGGTTTGCTGAATATGTAGCTGCTCCCGAGCATGCATTTGCTCCAAAGCCTGCGAATCTATCATTTGAAGAAGCGGCCGCGGTGCCGATGGCGGGGGTTACAGCACTGCAGAGTTTGCGTGATAAAGGGAAAATCCGCCGTGGACAAAAGGTTTTAATTAATGGGGCGTCCGGCGGTGTCGGAACGTTTGCGGTCCAAATCGCCAAATCTTTTGGTGCCGAGGTCACCGGGGTGTGCAGTACAAGGAATATAGAAAGAGTCCGATCCATCGGGGCGGACCATGCCATTGATTACACAAAAGAGAATTTTACAAAAGGGACGGAGCGCTATGACTTAATCATTGGCGCAAATGGGAACCATCCGGTTAGCGCATACAAGCGTAATTTGAATCCAAACGGAATCTTTGTTCATGTTGGCGGTGCCGGGGCGCAAATGGCGCAGACTATGTTACTTGGCCCCTGGATTTCGATGGCCGGCAGCAGAAAAATCAAAAGTTTTTTGCAGCGCCCAAACCAAAAAGACCTGTTTTTTATGAAAGAGCTGCTGGAAACAGGGAAGGTAAGGCCAGTAATTGACAGGCACTATGCCCTGGATGAAATTTCAGATGCCTTTAGCTATTTTGCCGAAGGCCATGCGCAGGGGAAAGTGGTCATAACAATGTAGGCTTGAAGGGATGGCTCTTTTAACCCGATCAGTAAAAAGGGCAATCAAGGAGGCTGATATGTTGGAAATCAACCGGCAAATCCAAGTGTTTGATAAACAGGTTAAGCGGTATGCGAAGCCACTAAAAGAAAACTCGTCTGAGTACCGTTTAAGAAAAAATCTATTGCGCTCTGCGACTGGAGATATCCTTGAACTTTCAGTGGGAGCGGGAACGAACTTCATATTTTATCCAAAGAATGCGAAAATCACTGCTGTTGATTTCAGCCCATCCATGATTGAACATGCGAGGTTAAAGGCATCTCAGGAAAGGCTCAATGTGGAGTTTATAACCGCCAATGTCGAAGAAGCTGAACTAGAGGCTGGCCAGTATGATACGGTCATCTCTACACTATCATTATGCTCATACCCGAATCCCGATAAGGTACTTGAACGGATGGCTCACTGGGTAAGGCCTGATGGCCAAATTCTTTTAATGGAGCACGGGCTCAGCACGAATCCCATATATGCCTGGCTGCAGAACAAAGCCAATCCTTTTCTTTTGAAAAAATTTGGCTGCAATCATAACCGGGATATAGGAAAACTCGTGGAATCATCCCCAGTGAGGATAAAAAAGGTCGAGAGCTTTTGGCTGAATTCGCTTCACCTGATATGGGCAAGTCCCAAAAGTAAATAAGTGGGGAAGGTTCCAGGAATGGTCCTTCCCTTTTTTGTTTTAGAAAAAGCCGTGAGGACAGCCGCCATTCAACCAAAATTCTTCTTGAAAAAATCAAGCTCCATAACGGTTGAAATTTCTCTGAAACCGAGCTTTTTGTACAAGGCTTTTGCCGGATTGCCCGCAAACACGTTGAGCTGGATGGTGCCGATGCCTCGGGACTGAAGTTCTTGAATGGCTGCTTGCATCAGTTTCTTGCCGATACCAAAGTTTCTGTAAAGAGGAAACACGTATAACTGGAGGAGGAGGCCGGTCACATTATTGGTCAACGGATTCCATTCTGAACCAAGCAAAATCCACCCCGTAATTACGCGGTTATGGTCGTCAACAAGGTAATAGGCCCCATTTTTCACCATGGGCTGAAACATGTTATAGCCATTCTCCAAATTGTTGGTAGCGTATCCCATTGTGCTTTCTTCGGTCACATGTCCAGACATTCTCAATATATAGTCGGTCTCCGATTTACTGGCTTTTCGAATTGTCATACAGCACCTCAAAGAAAATTTACATGTAATACTATATCCCCTTACCACTCGCGATGTGCCTATCCCAACTGTGCAAAGGGGAAAGGCTGTCCATTCTTATTCCCATTAAAGAACACTCCTCCCCGCGTCAATCAACACTGGATTCGTCCCCTGCTACACTGCAAATTCCCGGGAACCAAATCAGGCTGCTGGAAATTGGTTGTAATTGTAGTGACTCAGAGGAGGTAGACAAATGCAGCATAACAGCAACCCGAACACTTTTGATTTTCAGCGGGATTATCATGATAAGTGTAAAAAGCATTTGTATCAATTTATCCAGGTGGAATTGAAGGATGGGCAGTCTACCAGGGCATCCTTCATAGCTACGAGAAGGAGAGGAAGTACATCACCATGCCGAATATACACCATCCAGGCATGCAAACGGAATCGAGTGATGAAAGCAGGCTTTTTCATTTCTTCGGGCCATTTGGGCTCTTCGGATTCCTGTTTTTTGGCATTAGTGCATTCGGTCCATTTTTTCCATTCTTCATTTGACAGATACAAAAAGGCTTGCAGCAGAAACTGCTGCAAACCTTTAATATGAGAAACATAAAATATACCGTTTGATACGTCATTTCGTACAGGTGAGAATCCGATAATCGAGAATGTCCTGGTATTTCAGCATAATCATATAATGTTGGTTGAACACCTCGAATAGCTTCGGTTCAATAACATCTGAATAATGGAATTCTGGCATGTGGTGTGGTTGGAAGATGGACTGCCTGTTTCTGCTGATGACAATATTTTTAAAACCCGTTTGCTTAAGTAAAACCGCCCAGTCCGATTCGAATGGAAGGGAATCGAATCCATAAAATGCTTTTATTTCTTCGGCTTCCTTTGGCTTGGGCTGCTTATTGATAGTCAATTCGTTTGCAATAAACCGGCCCCCGTCCCTTAAAACCCGATAAATTTCCCGCAGAGCCTTTTGTTTATTTACAAAGGAAAGCACTGATTCGCAGAGGATAAAGTCGAAGCTTTTGTCCTTCAACGGGATCTCCTCGATTGATCCGTGAATGATTTCAACGGGAAGCTGGTGTGTGGCCATTCTATTTTTGGCTTTCTCGACCATAATGGGATTGATGTCCATCCCGGTTATGTTCGCCCCATATTGCAAAGCAAGAAAGGCGGCAGTCTGCCCTGTGCCACAGCCGACATCCAGAATTTTGGATGATTTGTTCATTTGCTCTCCTATGAGCATTTCCTTTGTGATGTTTAAGCCTCCTGGGTGGGCACCGCCAATCCCAAATTTGGACAAAAAATCTAGATACAATGAAGCCCCAATTGGAAACACCCTCTTCAATTTTCAGCTTATTTGCATCATATGATAGGAAATTTAGAAGGTTCGCCCCAATTTCATCCAATCACGAAGCAATGCTAATTTCAATACAGGCAAGAGTGAAAAAGATTAACTAATCACTGCTTCATTTTTTATGAAAGCTTCAACTTCTTCTTTTTTCGGCATTCCTCTTTGAGCCCCAAGTTTCATGGTTGAAAGGGCTCCGACAGCATTTCCGTATTTGCATGCATCCTTAAGAGAGAGCCCAGTTCCGAGTGCAAAGGCAAGTCCGCCGTTAAAAGAATCCCCAGCGCCAGTCGTGTCGACAGTATTCACTTTGAATGCCGGGATTTCCAGCTGAATCCCTTGCTGGAAGAAGGCAACGCCCTTGCTTCCTCTCGTCATAATGACCTTCTCTTGTAACGTATTTTCGCCCATGCTTTTAATCAGGCTAACGTATTCATGCTCATTCGGTGTCAAATAAGTAACCTGCTCAAGGATCTCATCCGGCAAATCACAGATTGGGGCAGGGTTTAATATTGTTTTCACCCTATTTTCGCTGGCAATCTCCACTGCTTTCTTAACGCCTTCGAGAGGTATTTCCAACTGTAAGATTAAAATATCGCTATCGGCAATGATGTCCCTTTTCGATTCGACAAAATCTGCGGTAACATGCAAATTGGCGCCTGGAACAACGATAATGCTATTATCATTGTCAGAAACGATAATCGTGGCTGTACCGGTTGAATCTGCAACCGGTTCCACATGCGTTATATCAATGCCCTCTTTATGCAGGTGCTGTGTGAGGCTTTCGCCAAAACCGTCATCGCCTACACATCCAATCATCCGAACCTGCGCACCAAGCCTGGCGGCTGCAACCGCCTGATTGGCGCCTTTGCCTCCCGGGTTCATAAAAAATTTCTTGCCCATCAAAGTTTCACCTTTTTGAGGAACTTGGTCGGTTATCGAAACAAGATCCATATTAATACTGCCAACAACCGTTATTTTAGGCTTTTTCTCCATACCCAATCATCTTCCTTCCTGTTAATAATCTAGTTGAAAAGTAAATATATATAATTGGTATAATGTTTCAGAATGTTGGTTCCCTAGCCGGTTGATTAACGGTTAGGTAACCGGTTACACATATCAAAGTTTATATTGATTTTTTCTTCAAGTCAAATGAAAATTAGGAAATGGAAAGAAATAGGCAGGGAAGGTGTGTTTCCTCATTCTCTTCTTAGAGTAGCAATTTCGTCTGCATTTTGAAGAGGAACATCATTTTAGTTCTTCTGAGTTAACCGGAAACTATGTGTTATTAACCTAAACGGGAAATAACGAATCTTATTTAAGTTCTATTCGTATGTTAGAAAACTGGTTTTCGTTAGGGGGGAGCGAAATGGCTTGGCTTTTAAAGTGGATCGCATATGGAATAATTTGTTTTTCATATCTCATGGGTATGATTGCTACGAGTGAATGGCTTGTAGAAAGGACCCCTAATTATATTGTGGGATATTTGGTCATGGGGCTTGGCGCCTTTCTCATCGGCCTCCTCCTTTTGAGAGGAAGAGACTTATTTTCAACGTATATTTTTAAAAGCAAAGCCTTGCGTACGTATTTGTTTTTGACGATTGCGGGCCCTATATCGTATGCATTATTTGAAGCATGGAGCCATGGAAAGTATCGAGAATTCGCCAACCTGAAGGATGTGTGGCTGTCTCCCGGTACAGTGGACTGGCTGGATTATTTTTTATGCATTGCGGGGGTGGCTTTTTTCTTTACCGCGGGATGCCTCTTTATTGCCGGAATAAAGGAAGCCGGAAAAAATTGTGTATCGCTCTGTGTTTTTTCATTTCTGTTAACAGCTACATTGGTCTATGTAACAAATAATGACTATGAAGCAATTAGGACGGACGGTATTGTTATTCAAAAACTTGGCGAAAAAGAGGAAATTGGCTGGTCTGAAGTAAGGCACGTCGATATCCTTGGTTATCTTTCACGGGATGGGTCGTCAGCGAACAGTACCCGAAGCTTTAAATGGGAGTTTGTTTTTTACCTAAAAGACGGAACAAAGAAAGTCATTGGTCCGTTTCTATATAACGACTATTTTATAAATGGTTCCTTGGAGATAAAAAAGCTTGTTATGGAAAAGAAAATCCAAATGGCAACTGACAGAATCACTGAGGAGGAATGGAGATTCATAAAAGTTGATATGGATTATGAAAAAGTGGACCCGGAAGATTTTTACTCTGTCTTTCAATACGACCCAAATACCGGGGAGTATTATAGCATTCCGTATGAATGAAACAAAATGAAGCAGGGAACGTTTCCCCGCTTCATTCGAATACCGAAAGTAGCGCTGGATCCGTTCCCTGTTAAGAGATATTACTTTCCGATAAACTCCTGAGTCCAGTAGTTGCCTTTGGCGATGTGTCCTACACCGATGTGGGTGAACTTAGGATTGAGAATGTTTTTGCGGTGCCCTTCGCTGTTCATCCAGGCAGTGACAACTTCCTGAGGTGTGCGTTGGCCCATGGCGATATTTTCTCCTGCAGATGAGTAGGTGATCCCAAATTTCTTCATCATATCAAACGGAGAGCCATAAGTCGGGCTGTTATGGTCAAAATAGCCGTTAGCGGACATATCCCGAGACTTTTCCCGAGCCATTTTGCTTAAATTCTCATCCACTTTAAGCGCCGATAGGCCAGCTTTTGCGCGCTCCTCATTTGTAAGGGTGACGACCTGCTGCTCAAACTCGCTGAGTGTGCCTGCTTGTTGTTGGGCTGGCGCGGATTGTTTCGCTGGTGTTGATTTTTTTGCCGGCGCCGGTGTTGATGCTTTAGCTGGTGATTTAGCTGGTGCTTTAGCTGGTGCTTTAGCCGCTGATGACGGTTGGGCAGGTTTAGGGTCTTTTGATTTTGCCGGTGCCTTTGGAGCTGGCGCAGCCTTCTTAGCCGGAGCGTTATCCGGTTTTTGATCCTGTTTCAAGTAATTCTCCAGTCCAAGGCGCTGAAGGGTTTCTTCTATAAATCTATTAAACTCGTTCATATTTAAATTCTTGCTTTGAAACACATACACGTGTTTCTGGTCCGCCGGGGTGAGGGACGATGCTTCCGTTTTGTCCGTCATTGGCCCGGCCATCCAAAGTGCTGAAGCCACTGCAAAAGAAAGAATGACTTTTTTCTTCTTCATCTTCCATACCTCCTGTTTATAAAAAAATGTTTGTTTGTCAGCTTGTTGCCGCAAGCACATTTATCGTAACATGCGTTTTTTGTCATATTTATGGTTAACCCTTCCATTGGTTGCCCGGTGACGTCGGATAAAATACTGAAATGTATGTTAAACGTTGATATAAAAGGCATTTAGAGAGTTAGGGAGCGGCCAGGCTGCTTACCAGTTTTCTCAAAGTCTAGCAGGCTTTCCAAATATTTAGGAGTTTGAAGGGTTGACAGCCTTTTAGAATCGGCATTTATGTTACAGTTTCTTTAGAATTATGTAACAACATTAGTAAAACTCGTTGACATATCTCTTAAATGAAAATAGGAAACGTCCACTGCTTAAAATGTTTTGAAGAGAGGGAATGGATTTGGCGTTAATAGCAAGAGGAAAAAAGTATACTGCTTATGTAATTATTTTAATGGCCCATGTGATGGGGTTGATTGCGATAGGGGAAATGATTAAGGAGTGCGATTATTCGATGCTCGCGATGTATACCCTGTTTGGATTGCTTCCATTTCTCGGGGGCTTCATCCTCATGAGAGGCAAACAAATATTATACCGGTATTCAAAGGGGAAATATATTTTTACTATAAAAAAGCTATATAGCCCCAATCTTCGCGTCTATATGTTTATTACCATTGCCATTCCGATTTTTCTGTCCACGCTAGAGTCCTGGAACCTTAAGAAATATCAAAAACTTGCAAACATTAAGGATATATGGCTTTTTCCTGCATCCTATATGTGGCTTGACTACTTCCTGATCTTAACAGCCCTACTTGCCCTTATGTTTGCAGGGCGTATCTTTGTGGCGGGGTTGAAAGAGGTGGAAAGATCGTCTATTGCGGTTTTTGCTTTTTCTTTTTTGTTAACCGCAACAATCGTCCTTTTGACAAACAATGATTTTGAGGCGGTAAGAAAAGATGGAATTGTTACACAGAAACTGGGCAAAATGGAGAGTATCCCATGGACGGACGTTACGCAAGTTGATATAAATGGATACCTTTCGAAAGATGGATTTTCCTCCACCGCTTCGAAAAGCTTTAAATGGGAGTTTATTTTTCATATTAAAAATGGAAAGGAAAAAGTGATTGGCCCGTTCTATTACGGAAACAGCTATTTAGACGCATCACTTGACATAAAAAAACTAATCATCGAAAAAAGGATTCCGATGTCGACGGACAGAATTTCGAAAAAGGAATTGGGTTTTATCGAGGTTGATATGGAGTATGATGAAGGAAATCCAGAAGACTTGTATGAGGTATTCCAATATGATCCAGTAAGCAAAGAATATTATGATATTCCGTATGAATGAGCTGTCCGACGGTTGGGGCAGCCTTTTTATTAAATAAGAAGCAATTTTTCTTTAAAAGGCCTGGCCAGGACAGCTTCTGTGTATGAGCCGAATTCCATGATCGACAAAGATTTGGGCAAAAGGCGAAGAGGTGTCACTCAAATCAGGATGAGTGACTAAGCCCAGCCATAAATCGAAAAAGTTGTCGCTCAATTACGGATAAGTTACAATGAATGGTCATATTCCGGAAAAGGTGTCACCCGAGATGTTTGGCTACAGCCTGTACAATTTTATGAAAACGGGTATTGTTAAAACTAGGAATGTTCCTATTTAAATGAAACACACCTATTGGTTGATGGAAGGTCCACTTGATTTCATTTTTTGATGAGGAGGTGAGGTGGTTGTTTCGAGTAAAACAAACGCTTCTTTTTTTCGCCCAGTTGTTTTTTATTTGTGCTATATATGGCGTGGCGGTTTTTGTAGTGGGAATTTTCCATTTGCCTGTGCCTGCGAGCGTTTTAGGAATGCTAATATTATTTTTGCTGTTGACGTCAGGGATTGTAAAGCTTCGCTATGTAGAGTTGGCAGGGTCTTTTTTGAACAGGCACCTCGGCTTCTTTTTTGTTCCAATAACGGTCGGATTAATGGACTTTGGCGGGCTGATAAAAGCGAGTGGCCTGCAAATTTTCGTAATGATTGCCGGCAGTACTGTGGTGGGGTTGTTGGTAACTGGGGGACTTGCACATTATTTTTCAAAAGGAGAACAAAACGAGCATGAACGGCATAACACTCTTTAGTATCATATTTACAATCGCGGTCTATTGCGTGGCTCTTGTCCTGTCCAGGAGAATACCATCTCCTTTCACATCGCCTATTATAACTTCAACTGCAGTAATCATACTTGTTCTTTCATTCATGGATATCGATTACCAGGAATATACCCCTGCAAAGGATTGGATGACGCTATTACTAGGCCCGGCAACGGTGGCGCTAGCCTTGCCTTTATATCAAACAAGAAAGGTTCTAATGGAAAGATTTAAATCTGCTATGGCGGGTCTGGCTATTGGGACGCTTGCTACGATCCTTTCGGCGGTTTGGCTCGCTAAAGCGCTTGGACTTCCTAATAACCTTCAGGCTGCAGCGGCTGTTAAGGCGGTGACGTCTCCTGTGGCAATCGACATTTCGTTTCTGATTGGAGCAAATCCAGCAATCGCCGTGGCATTCGTGATGATTGCCGGGGTTCTCGGCGCGGTGCTTGGGCCAATTATTTTATCGTGGGCGAAAATTACAGACCCATTTGCCCGCGGCCTTGGAATCGGAACAGTCTCCCACGGAATGGGTACGAGCCAAATCATGAGGGAAGGCTACCTGCAAGGGGCCGCTTCCAGCATTGCCATGGGGGTAGCCGCCATCATAACATCCCTTATTTTGCCGTGGCTTTATCCTCTTATTAAATAAAGCAGGGGAGTGGGTATCTTTTTGGTCCATTCCGCCAACCGAAAAAATACTGGCTACGTATCCTGCCCCACGTCTCAATTTGATTCTCCCGTTTTCTACATATTTGCCATGAGTCTTTTAAGGATGCGTTCGTAGTCGTCGCGGTCGATGCCTGGGGCAAATTGCTCGGGTTTTTCCTCAAAATCCGGCACCGGGGCACCTTTAGGCATGCCATCAATGACGCGGAGTGGTTCACCAGTCTCGGGGTTCGGGCCTTTCCAGATTCGGTCGATATCCCGGTATTCCGGCTCTCCCCACGTGTAGAGCACATTAGAGAGGCCTTGTGCCATGAATTTCTTCGCATAATCAAACTTATTGTTATCAAGGCTCGGCACCGGGAGCATTTTGCCGACTTCCACACCGGTTGCGACTTCAAGGGCCTTTGCATAGGCAATGATATGTGTGCCGCCGCGTACGAGTAGGTAACCGATCATTTCCCTAGCAACGGGGTTGGTTGTCATCTCATAAACTCGCATTTTATGGGTCCTGGCGCCAATTTCAAGTAAGTAGTTATGGAGGAGGTCTGCAATAAGGTTGCCGCTATTGGTGACAAATTCCCCGTTCCATGGCCGTCCCATCCCGTCTCCCGGATAGGCAGTTTGGGCAGTCGTAGTAAAATGAAGGGAATAGCGTGCATCCTTTCCGTTCATGAGCGGAGCCAAATCCGGATCAGCTTCAAATGTATTTCCAAATGAAAGCAGGTTAATCGTATTGGCAACGAGCTCAACATGGCCGAATTCCTCGGCAGTGATGCTTGCGATCAGATCATAAAAAGGTTTAAACTTCTTTTTCCCGCGAAAGTTAAAGGATTGGAACATATAGTTGTTCAAGGTCGACATTTCTCCAAATTTCCCACCCATTAACTCCTGGACCGCGGCCGCCGCATTTGGGTCCCCGTGTTCGGGCCGAGGTAGTTCAATGGCAATCCGGTTGACACGCTTCATCATAAGGGCCACCCCCAAAAAAGAATTTTAAAACTGTCCGTTCAGAATGAAGCAGAAGGTATTGCTCCTTTCTACACTACTTCATTCCATCACCAAGTCTGGGTTTGGAACGACCCAGATTATTTGTGCTGTCCGGATAAAAAAGGCGTTACGGCCCAGTTCCACCACTACATGGTCCGGCTGAACGTTGGCAAGTCGTCCCCTTACCGCTCCTCTTGCCGTTTGAACTGCAACATTCGAACCAACGATTCCTGAAAGTGCCTGGAACACATATGGATCACTGATCTTCCACTCAATATTATCCATTATTTATTTCCCCTCCTGTAGGCATATCTAAAGAAGTATATGTTTGAGGATGCGTATTTATTTTGAAATTGTTGACCCTGCATGAAAAACGAAGCAAGAAGTTAATACGGAGACGATTTGCCCCCTTCACTTACCTCAAATTCCCAGTGTTTCCTATTATTATTGATGTTAAAATAAATTGCCGGTTCAGGTAAATTTAGCATTTTTCGAGGAAGGGACATCGATGAAACACAGAATCACAGTCATTATGATGACAATTTTCTTTTTTACCGGTACTAGCGGAACAATGCCGGGAATGGCGAAAACGTACACGCCGGACCAGCTTGTCGGGATATCCGAATCGTACATTAGGCAGATTTCACCTCTCATTAACTATGAAAAAAGCAAAACGGTGAAAGCTGTCCCATCCAAGTTAATGGCAAGCACAAAAACTAGCCTGGCCAATGCCGCTGCGGCGGTCAAAAAACTGAAAAGTGGAACGACCCGGCGAAAGCTTGAGGCGCGGATTTCGGCGGCAGAAGGTACATATGCCCGGGCGGTCGCTTACAACAACACAATCGGTGTCGGCGAGCGGATGAAACTCATGTCGCAAAATCTTATGTCAGCATATCAAAAAAATCCGTCCAGTGACGGGACTTTTACAGCCTATAATTCTTTGAAGTTTGAACTTGGCAAATTTGCACGGTCACTCGGCCTTGTATACGGAAAATCGACCAGGGACGCCCTATCAAAGAAATATAAACCGGTACCTGAAGGAAGCCTGAGTAAAACCAAGACGGCAGCTGTTTTAAAAGGGGAATTGAACCTCCTAGCGAAGGTTATCGTTTCTGGAAAGAATGAAACCATTTTCAGCCAGGTTGAAAGGATGAACTCTCAGCTCGGAACTATTTGGGGCAATCCGGCACTCTACCATCCGTTTGCGGATGCGTATGAACTTCTTTTAAAACAAAAAGGGCTGTCCGCGAATGGGATGCCAACTATTATCATGAAAAAAATCATCGCCAGTGAGAACAATATTGTGTATCTGGAGGTTTATGACGAGAACGATGAGCCGTTAAGCCAGGGCAGCGGTTTCATCGTTGGAAAAAGCACGATCCTTACGAATTTTCATGTCATTGAAGGGGGTTACCGTGTCTCGGCCTTTACAAATGACGGAAAAGAGATCCAAATACGTGGGGTTGTGAAATACGATGCGCACAACGACCTCGCCTTGCTCGGAACAGCGAGCGACATGGCACTGCCGGGATTACACGTTGGGAATATTAATTATCTGGAAAAAGGCGATCCGGTTGTAGCCATTGGAAGTCCAGAGGGATTGATGAACACGGTCTCGACAGGAATTATTAGCAATCTCCATAAAGCTGTTTATGAAGGAATTGAGACGAATCTTATTCAATTTACTGCGCCAATTACGCACGGAAGTTCGGGAGGCGCGCTGTTCAATAAATATGGGGAAGTCATCGGGGTTACAGCTGCAGGATTCGAAGCAGGAAATTTAAATTTTGCTGTTGCAATCAACCATGCCTCCGCATGGATTCAGGCATATAAAAACCAACCGGCAACAAAGATTGCCATCATCCCGTATGAGGCGTTGCCTCGATACGCCGATGATGATACGAAAGAGGATCCGCCTGTAAATCCTGGCACGCAGCCTCCGCCATCTACAACTCCAGCAGGGCCATTCCCTGACAGCGTGGAGAAAATCGCACCCGGGATAAATCTTCGCGAGGTTACCCTCAATCCGGATAAATCAATCTTGTACGGTCTAACGGATGGCAGGGATGTGATGGAAATCAACTTTGAAACAAAGCGGGCCAGGAAAATCACGCTTAACCTCGTACCAGAGCGTCTCTTCTTCGCAAATAATGAATTGTATGTTACCCTGCCGAAGGGCCAGCACAGTTCCTATTGGTCGGAAGAGGACCAGGAGGGGGCCTTTGCGGTAATCAATGCGGAAACAATGACACTCATTGACCAGGTCGATATTTCATTGGACCCATTTGATATTGTCGCAGATTCAGAGTCTATTTATATCAATAGCGGCTCGGGCCAATGGACGAATATGAAAGTTTTCTCGAGGAAAAATTTCCTCGAAACAGCAAACGTTTGGGGAGTTCGCGAAAGGTCTTTCCTTGAGATGCATCCTGAAGGGAATAAGGTATATTCAATCACGACCGAAACGTCCCCCAGGGATGTTGAATCGTATCAGTTTAATAATGGAAAGAGTTCGGGCAAATACGATTCCCCGTATCATGGCCACTACCCGCTTGATACGAACATGGCTGTTTCGCCTGATGGAAAGTATTTGTTCAATGGGTCTGGAGTGGTTTTCAATGCCTCGCTTTCAAGAAGCACAGACTTGACGTACTTGGCAAAGCTACCTCAAACATATAAACAAATTGCTTTTGATATTGCCAATAGCCGTTTTTACACAAGCACGAAAAATGGAATAGACGTTTATGATTATTCAACTTTCCAAAAGCTTGGACATTATACACTTCAATATGACGTGGACCAAATGTTTGTCCGAGACAGGCAGCTAATCGTTGTTTATAAGGACACCGCCAACACTTTGCCGAAACAGTTGATAAAGATTTATCCATTAACCGCCGAAGGCCTCCTGACCATCCCTTCTGTGGGGACAAAAGAGCCTGCCGAGCAACCTGTAACTATTGTGAAAACAGGGCTGGCGCTGCCTAAGGTCCCGGCGTCGTTTGATAAGGCGGCCATGCCGATTGATATTAATGAAGAAATCCTTCATCCGGCGAAGCCAATCCTTTATGGATTGAACGGCAACGACCTGGTGGAATACAATCTTGAAACGAAGCAAATACGGAAGCTAACATTCACGTATCCGCTTGACCAGCTGTTTTTTGCCAATAACGAGATTTACGTAACACTCAAAAAGCGGCAAAGCTATGAATATGGCCAGGTAATTGAAGGGGCATTCGCCGTTGTAGATGCAAATAGCTTCTCTTTGGTTAAGCAGCTCGATATACCAATGGACCCAGCGGATATTGTCGCCGACGATCGGTATATATACATTTCCAATAACGGAGGCTTCAGCTGGACAGACTTGAGGGCCTATTCTCGCGCTACATTTGAAGAAACCGGGAAATTCACCTCGGTGCTTAGAGGTTCCACCCTGGCAATTGTTCCGGCAGGAGGCAAATTATATGCGACAGATAGCGGAACAAGTCCGCGGGATATCCAGATGTATCAGTTTACTGATGGAAAGGAAGCTTCCACCTATGATTCGCCGTATCATGGGCACTATTCTTTCAATGTAAATATGGAGGTCTCCCCCGATGGGAATTATATTTTCAATGGATCCGGCGTTGTCTTGCAAACCGGCTCTAAGTACGGCGAAGATATGAAGTATGTGGGGAAACTGTACAGCCCTTTTAAAAAAATTGCATTTGACCTGAAAAACAACAGGATATATGCAAGCTCAGGTAAAGGGCTCGACATTTATGATTACTCAACGCTTGAAAGAATTAAGCATTATGAACAGGGCTTTGAAATTAATTACTTGGCGGTAACAGGCGGCAGCCTGCTTGTTACCTATAAAGAGGCGGCAGCGGGAACGATTCTTCCTAAAAAAATTGTCATGAAATATGTCCTGGCTGCTGATGGCACGCTGGCTATGCAGGCCCAATAGTATACTATCCAATCACCCGGTCTTATCAATCGGGTGGTTTTTTTATGAATAAGAAAACCAGGGCAACCCTACACCCTGGTCCTCCTGAAGAATATACTTTTAAGAACGGCAGCGATGTCTGCGGCGACGACGTCTATTGTCTTCTTCGGCTGCGAGAAGATCATTGATCAAGCAGCGTCGAACCGCGCGGCAAAATGCACGGTTCCTAACAGGTCTCCTGAAATTTTCTTCCTCAAAAATACCTGCTACACTGTCAAAATCAAATTCTTCTTCAAAGAAATCCCTGCGGCGTTCGTTTCTGCGACTTGAAAAATTGCGCCCCATATTTTCCCTCCTTCCATCTTTAGTGGAATATACTATGCGCTTTTAGTACAAGCTGTATAGGGCTTGTACCTTTTTTAATAAAAATGGGCGCCATTTTTTCCTAAGAAATAATGATGGAATAATTTGCGTTACCTAAGGCGTAACCTTACCTAACAGGCAAAGAGGGGGGAGGCGGATGATTAAATGGATGTACCTTTTGGCAGCATTGAATTTTATGGACGGAATCGCTACATATGCCGGTATGAAAGCATTCCTGATTGAGGAAGCTAACCCGCTGTTAGCCAGTATGCCTCCCGGGTTTATCATGATCATGAAGCTGGCGTTGAGCCTGGCCCTTCTTTTTCTGGCAAAAAAAGCGGATTTGGCCAAGCCAATTTTTAAAATTTGTGTTGCAGCTGGGAATGTCGTGTATCTGATGATAGGGGTTATCCATATCTATTGGATTTCAATTGTTATAGGATGAAAAGAACTCCCAGGAATAAACAAATTTGGTTCGACCTATATAGCACACTATATAAATTTGCAAGATTATGAAGGTCAATGGAAGGATACCGCGATTAAGGCACTCGCATTGCTTGATAGGATTTGATGAATGTTCGTAAGGATTATCGGAGAAATGAGGTAGGAGCAGTAGAGGTAAAAATACAGTCATTAGGACGAAGAAAACATAATAATGAAGAAATACTTAAAAATCACCGTATTGAATGTCTTTAGGTGGTTTTTTTGTTTAAAGGTTTAGATAAAGTTTCCAAATCCGGTGCGGTTAAGTCTAGATTCCATTTTTCCGATTGCGGCCAATAGTGCTGATTTAATTAAAATAAAACTAACAATTTAACAATTGTTAAAAAAAGCAGATGGTTCCATAGAAATCTGGTTTAGAAAGTCATGGCCGTAGGGATAGGGAAAAAGAACTATATAATGGAGAGGATTTTCTTTTATTTTAGGAGAAAAAACAATTTTTTGGCCCTGTAATGAAAAAACAAAGCCCACTTTTAAAAAGAAATTCACAAAGAGATAGCTTGGTTCCCGATTGCGTACGGTACTTTTTCACTATAAAACTTCTATTTGCAAAAGTAACTTTTTCTTAATTAATCTTTTCACAACATCGGGTACTTAAAAATAAATCTTTTTATTTCAATCCTTTAGATAATAGAAATAGCTCAATATCATGAGAAGAGAAATATATGGCGGATGAGGAAGAAATTCTTTCATAGAAAATCAGAATTCATATTCCTGTAAATGTAACAATTCAGGGTATTTTTTCCTATTTTTCTCGCTTAACTTTAAAAATACAAAGAGATTTTAAGAGGTTAATTTTCCTATAATCAATTAAATATAAGAAAAAAGTAACCTTTTTGTTAGAGTTTTGTTAAACATTGGTTGAATTTCAACTCTGGTCACCCTAATTTTTTGGGAAAAATATAGGTTTTTCTATTAAAAAGACTATTATCAGGCTTATTAACTAATAAAATCAGAATCTTTCGTTTTTCGAACAAGTTTGATAATTGTTAATCTTTTTTTAGCGAAACGAGAGTATTTTCCAAGGAAATATATGTTATAAATACTATAGAAGTATCGCAATTTTCCAATAAGTACAAAAAACAATAAAAAGGAGGGCTTTTCACTTTATTCGACAACCTTACCAAGATAAAGAAAAGAAACTCAAGAGAGGGGAAACAACAAAATGAATTTTAAGAAGTTGCTTTTAGTCGGAGCGTTATCCTGCTCCCTGATCTTACCTAGCTACGCAGCGGTGAACACCGCATACGCAGTGGAATTTGCCGATACGTCGGGTTCCCAAAGTGAAGTGTCCATTAATAAGCTAGTTTCCCTGGGTGTCATCAAAAACCCTGGTGAAGTATTTGATCCTGAAGGTGAGCTCACAAGGATCGAGTTCGCATACATGGTCAACCAGGTGATGTCTTTAGGAACCGGCAAGTCAGTTGCTTTCAAAGATTTATCCTCAAAGAACTCCAATTATACGAATACTCTTAAATTGGTGAACAATGGCTACCTATCTGTTAGCAAGGGGAACGTTCAGCCACAAAAGGGTGTTACATATGCGGAAATGAGTAAAGCATTGGCACAAGGCTTGGGCTTGAAGAAGGGATGGACAAATCGCCCGATCGATTTCTTGTTCTACCTGGTCCGCAAGGATGTTCTCGACATTGATGTTGATTTGGATGAAGTAGTAACAAGGGAAGCAGCCGCGGTTGCTTTCGACAAGTTCATCACCCTTAAAGGGAACTTCACGACTGACACAGGCGTTGTCGTAGCTGTTTCGGACAAAGGCTTCTCCGTGAATAACGGTTCCGACACGAATGACTACACATTTGCCTCAAACGCCTCTTTGTTTGTAGGTGACCAGGCTGTAACTGCAGAGGATGTCCAAGTTGGAAGCCCAGCGACAGTCGTCCTGAACAAAAAAGGCCAGGCTGCATTCTATGCAGGCGAAATCCTTGACGCTGAAGAAGGCGCCCTGAAGCTGACAGCTGCGAAATGGAACATCGGAACATTCACGAAGGATGTAAACCTAAATGCGTTCGTTGCTTCCCTGCCAAACAGCCCTACTCAGGAATTCACAATCAAATTGATCACCGAATACTTAGGGAATGGTGCTGAGTTCGGTGCACAGGCATTCTTTACGAAGGATGATGAAGTAACTGCGATCTATCCATACATTTCAAAGGTAAATAAAAAGGAAATCACTATAAGCGGAAACAAATTGACCGCCGTACTCAATGCTTCCTATAAAGAGACATTTACTATTAACGACGAAGTAAAAGTTACCCTTGACGGGACAGAAGCAAAGCTTGAAGACCTGAAAGGAAAACTAGAAGCAACTATCACTGCTGAAAAGTTCGGTTCAGTGTTGACTATCGACGCCACGACGAAAAAATAATTAAGGGGGAATCAACTTGTTCAAGAAGTTCAAAACACTATTTCTATCAGGAATAGCTTTAATCCTGATTTTGTCGACATTTGCGACGCCTGCCGATGCGGCAGCCCGTAAAGGCTTCGATTCGAAGAAAGTCGGGGGCAAACTTGTATTCAGTACATTCGCTGATGCGACACGCCTGACACCTGGAACGACTAGCGACGCTGTATCCAACCGCCTTCAGGGCATGATGTTTGATGCACTAGTGACTACTGACATCAAAAACAATATCATCCCAAGCCTTGCAACAAGCTGGAAGATCGAAAACAATACAAAGAAATTCACTTTGAACCTCCGCAAGGATGTAAAGTTCCACGATGGCAAGCCTTTGACTGCGGATGACGTAGTATTCACCTATCAAATGCTGGGACATAAAGATTCCATCAACCCATACAAGGGTACTATTGCAATGATTGACAAAGTTTCGGCAAAGGACAAATACACAGTTGTATTTGATTTGAAGGATCCTTCACCGTTGTTCCTAAATGCGATTACCTTTGCTATTATTCCGAAGCACAAATTCCCTAACGGAGTGAAGAGCTTCAATGACTCAAGCTTCCACCGCAACCCTGTAGGGTCCGGACCGTTCAAATTCAAGGAGTGGAAAACAGCCCAGCGCGTTGTACTTGTTGCCAACAAGGACTACTGGAATGGCCGCCCTTACATGGACCAAATCACAATGAAAATCCTTCCTGATGCGAACGTTGAAGTTGTAAACCTTCTGAAGTATCAAGTAGATTTCGTTGAATCAGTTAACCCAAAAAGTGTGGCAACAGTCCAAAAGAACAAGAACCTGAAAATTGTTAAGTATGACCAGGGCCGTTATGACTACATCGGCTTGAACCAGAAAGATCCACTGTTTGCTGATATGAAAGTTCGCCAGGCATTGTCTTTTGGCCTTAACCGCCAGGCAATCGTCAACACAGTTCTATTGAAGAATGCCCAGCTTGCAAGCGGACCAATCCATCCGTTGGAAGCACCATACAACAAAAATGTAAAACCACTTGCGTACGATGTAAAGAAAGCAAATGACCTTCTCGATGATGCTGGCTGGAAGATGGGTTCAAGCGGCTACCGCGAAAAGGGCGGCAAGGTAATGGAAGTTACCTTGACTTACAACAACGGTAACAAAGTCCGTGAAGACATCGCCAAGATGGCCCAGCAGGATTGGAAGAAGATTGGTGTGAAAACGACTATCCGTTCTTACGACTTCTCAATCTGGCTCGAGAAAATCGACTCAGGCGAAGTAACTGCACACGTTAGCGCATGGTCTCTTGGAACGAACCCTGACAAGTATGGCCTATGGCACTCAAGCCAAATCCCGTCTAACAACAACCAAGGTGTTAAAGATGCGCGTGTTGACAAAATCATGGAAGATTTCCGTAAAGAGCCTAATGCCGCAAAGCGTAACGCCCTTTACCAGGAACTTCACAAAATCCTGAATGACAACGCACACAGCCTGTGGCTGCACCATCCAAAGGGATTCGCGGGCATGCACAAAGACTTGGCTGGAGTTAAATTCTCTCTCTATTCCCGTTACTTCAATATAGAAGACTGGTACTGGAATGATCCTAAGAAGAGGAAATAGTAATGTGCTTGGTCAAAAGCCAAGTGGCACCAATTGAAATTTAAGCGTAATAACTAGAAATGACCTGACATAAGCAGCCGTAGGTGACAGTCTAGTCCCTACGGCTCTTATTCTTAACAGGTTAAATAAATCACCATTCGTGCAATGGAAAGTGGGGGAAGTTTAAATGTGGAAGTATATCATACGGCGTAGTCTCCAAGCTATTCCTCTAATGATCATCATCTCTATAATCTCATTCCTTTTAATGACATTGGCTCCAGGAAGCCCTCTCGATGTATATAGAAGCAGTGAAGGCGCGGAAGCGGTCGATACATCAGCGATTGAAAAAAGATTGGGCTTAGACCAGCCGATTTACATACAGTATCTTATGTGGTTGAAGCTCCTCGTACTTGAAGGGGATCTAGGTTATTCATTTGAAGATGGCCGCCCTGTTACTGAAAAAATCATTGAAAGAATACCCGCAACAATGCTCCTAATGGGGGTAGCGATTGTATTATCAGTCCTTCTTGCAGTTCCAATCGGGGTTTACTCCGCTGTTAAAAAATATTCTTTGTTTGACAACTTCTTTACCTCATTCACATATGTGGGAATTGCGGTGCCTTCGTTTTACCTGTCTTTAATGGCAATACTATTATTTTCTCTAAAACTAGATTTATTCCCTCCGAGTGACATGATGTCAATCTATGATCGCTTCGATTTTCTGGACCGCTTGAAGCATCTCGTTTTGCCGGCTTCCGTACTTTGCTTTGGCTTGATTGCCAGCAAGTCCCGTTACATGCGTTCAAGTATGCTGGAAGTCATTAAACAGGACTACGTTAGGACGGCAAGGGCAAAAGGAGTATCGGAAAACAAGGTTATTTACAAGCACGCATTAAGGAATGCCCTCCTTCCGCTCATTACGATCTTGGGACTACAGTTGCCTGCACTATTTGGCGGCGCATTGTTTGTCGAGCAGATATTTGCATGGCCGGGAATGGGCCGCTTGGCAGTAAATGCGATTTTTGTCAGGGACTATCAAGTAATCATGGGGACAACAATGTTTGCCGGGATGATGGTTGTAATCGGGAACTTGCTTGCCGACATCCTTTATGCAGTCGTAGATCCGCGCATCCAATACGGAAAGAACTAGAGGAGGTAGCCTAAGATGAGCGTCCCAAAATTAGCAGATAATCAAGCAATATTGACAGAGTGGCAGGAGCAGGGAAAAATTGAGACCCGCTCGGCTGCCGTCTGGAAAAGATTCAAAAAGAATAAGTTGGCTGTTGTCGGCCTAATAGTTTTTAGCTGCTTAATTTTGATGGCGATATTTGCGCCATTAATTGCTCCACATGATCCGTACACCAATGTTTATGAAGAAGCAAATCTAGCCCCAAGCCTGAAACATCCGTTTGGAACCGATAGCCTTGGCGGGGATGTATTCAGCAGGGCGGTTTATGGCACAAGGGTATCGCTCACAGTTGCACTTGCAGCCATGGTTTTCACATTGCTCATTGGCATTACTTATGGAGCGGTTTCAGGGTATTTTGGCGGTGCGGTTGATAACGTCATGATGAGGATTGTCGATGCGATTCAGTCAATTCCTTCACTATTTTTGCTGCTTATCATTGCGTCCATTATGGTCCCTTCCATTTGGACGACCGTATTTGTTTTAAGTATCGTGGGCTGGACAGGCATGTCACGTATTGTCCGCGGCGAAATCCTGACACTGAAGCAGCGGGATTTTGTTGAAGCCGCCCGGGCCACCGGCGAAGTAAAACCGAGCATTATTTTCTACCATATCCTGCCGAATGCGATTGCGCCGATTACGGTAATTGCTACTTTGGACATTGCGGGGAATATCCTTGCTGAAGCTAGCCTTAGCTTTCTTGGACTGGGGATTCAGGCGCCAACGCCAAGCTGGGGCAACATGCTTACCCAGGCTCAGGACTTGTCGACCTTGATGTTTTATCCATGGGTAGCGATTTTCCCTGGTTTATTAATACTAATATCAGTAATGTCTGTTAACTTTGTCGGAGACGGTTTACGCGACGCTTTAGATCCGCGTAACAAGAACTAGGGGGGAGGACAAGCATGAGTACAACAGTAACAGAGAAAAAAACTCTTTTGGAAATAAAAAATTTGAAGACCCATTATTTCACGGAAGATGGGGTTGTCCCAGCTGTGGATGGCGTTGATTTTAAAATTAAAAAAGGTGAGACACTGGCAATAGTCGGCGAATCCGGTTCTGGAAAAAGCCAGACTTCATTGTCGATTATCCGCCTTATTCCTTCCCCTCCCGGTAAAATTGTTGCCGGTGAAATCAATTACGATGGGGAAAATCTTTTAGAAAAAAACGAGCACGAGATGCGCGAAATCAGGGGAAATAAAATCTCGATGATTTTCCAGGAGCCGATGACTTCACTCAATCCGGTTTTCCGAGTAGGAGACCAGATATGTGAATCACTGATTTTGCATCAGGGAATGACCCCTAAACAAGCTATGGAACAAGCAATTAAACTTTTGAAATTGGTTGGGATTCCAGAGGCTGAACGTCGTGTCCAGGCATTCCCGCATGAACTGAGCGGCGGGATGAGGCAGCGTGTCATGATTGCGATTGCGCTGGCCTGTAACCCTGAGCTATTAATCGCGGACGAGCCGACAACTGCATTGGATGTTACGATCCAAAATCAGATTTTGGAACTAATGAAGGACCTTAAAGCCAAGCTTGATACATCCATTATGCTCATTACCCACGACCTTGGGGTAGTAGCGGAAATGGCAGATCGCGTCGTTGTTATGTATTCCGGGCAAATTGTTGAGCAAGGCGATGTGTTCACGATTTTTGAAAACCCAAAACATCCGTACACCGAAGGACTTTTGAAATCAATGCCGACCCCGGAAAAGAAGCAAGGCCAACTGTATGCGATTGATGGCGTTGTACCGAATCCATTGAACCTGCCGCCTGGCTGCCGTTTTGCACCGCGCTGTGAATATGCAAGGGATTTGTGTCGTGCGGAAATGCCGGAAACGGTCGTCATTTCGGAAGAAGAACAAGTACGCTGCTGGAAATATACTAATCGCTGGGAGGCATAAGAAGCATGCTGAATACGATGTTAGAACGAGAACAAGACACAAATAAAGAGTCTTCAGTCATTCTGAGCGCCCGGGGCGTTACAAAACATTTTCCTATTAAAGGCGGCCTGCTCGGACGGGTCCAGGGATATGTAAAGGCAGTTGATGGTGTAAGCCTGGATATTTATCGCGGGGAAACACTGGGCCTTGTAGGGGAAAGCGGTTGCGGAAAGTCGACCATTGGGCGTGTCCTGCTGAACTTGCTGGAGCCCACCGCCGGAAGCGTTGAATTTGAAGGCAATAACATTTTTGATTTATCAAGTGAGAAAATGCGCCAAACCCGCAGGGATTTACAACTCATTTTCCAGGATCCGTACTCCTCGCTAAATCCAAGGCTGAGTGTCGGTGATACGATTGGCCGTGTTCTCAAAATCCACGGCATGAAAGATCCAGCCGAAAGGGAAAAGCGCGTCCAGGAATTGATGGGGATTGTTGGCTTAAGCCCTTATCATATCAGGAGATATCCCCATGAGTTCAGCGGCGGCCAAAGGCAGAGGATCGGCATTGCGAGAGCATTGGCACTGAACCCGAAGTTCCTTGTCCTTGATGAAGCCGTTTCCGCACTGGACGTTTCAATCCAGGCGCAAATTATTAATCTTTTGGAAGAACTTCAAAAAGAAATGGACCTAACATATCTATTTGTTTCCCATGGATTGAACGTTGTAAGGCATATTAGCAAGCGTGTTGGGGTAATGTATTTAGGTAAACTGGTAGAACTTGCGGACGTGGACGAGCTTTTTGATAATCCAAAGCATCCTTATACTCTAGCATTGATTTCCGCAAACCCTGTTACGAACCCAAGATTCAGAGAACAGAAGAATAGAATTGTCCTTGAAGGGGATGTGCCAAGTCCAATCAACCCTCCTTCAGGCTGCTATTTCCATACCCGATGCCCATTTGCCCAGGCTAAATGCCGGGAAGAAGCACCAGCGTTTGCTAACACGGATAACGAACATTTTGTTGCTTGCCATTATCCGTTATCGTAGGTAATATTTACCGAAATCAAAGCAACTGCTATAATATTAAAAAGGCCAATCTGCTTTTAGTGCTGTTTGGGGGCGTACTAAATGGAAAAGAAGATATTAATAATAGAAGAAGATAGTCAGAGATGCGCAAAGCTTTTGCAATTTTTCGGATCTTACTTCTCAGTCACCTCCTATAACAATGGTTTGCAGGGTTTAATCAGTGCGATCGAGTGGAGACCAAATGTAGTTATTATCAATCATTCATTAATAGATGTGAATAGTATTGAACTATGCCGCCAAATTCGCCAAAAGTTTCAAACGATCATCATCATTATCGGCAAGCCTTTACCTGAAGATCAAATTATCAAATACTTTGAAGCCGGCGCGGACGACGTTGTCATGAATCCAATCAGCTATCCCGTCCTGTTATGTAAAATAAAAGTCTTGCTAGATCTTGTTGCTATGAAGAGAAGCGGCGAGGAAGAAGTAATCCAATTCGGAAAGCTTAAAATGAACCGGAATAACTATAAGGTGTATCATGGGAAAAAGGAATTGAATTTTACGAAAAAAGAATTCGCCATCCTTTGGATCCTTGCCAAGAAACAAGATGTTGTCGTGACAAGAGAAGAATTGCTTAAGGTTGTCTGGAGTTACGAACATCTGGAGGATGACCGGATGATTGATACACATCTTAATAGAATTCGCAAAAAACTTAAGCAAAACGAAGTCAACCTTGCAATTAAGACGGTTTGGGGTATAGGATATAAACTGCAAAACGAGGAAGTGGATGTAGTAGAATCCATTGGAATACCAGCTGAATCACAAAAGTGAAACCCCTGAAACAGGGGTTTCAGACTGTAGGAAACCCCGACATGCTCGGTTTTTCCTACAGTCTTTTTTGTTTTTAACCGAATCTGGTGCCGCTCAATGCCCCATTATTGTGTATTACCCGCACGCTGGGGCTTTCAAACCTTTTTATTTTAAAAAATTATACTTTTTTCATTAAAGACAAGCCTTTTTTCTTCATTAAATATTGAAGTGCTGATTTAAAGGTTGAGAAAGTTTGCAATTCCTTGATGAATTGCAGTTGCGATTTGGCCAATTCCTGGGCAAAACCAGGAGTAATACCAACTACCAAAACTTGAGAACCGACAAGCCTTAGTGAGGAGGTTAAATTGATGAGGTAATGGCCCAGAATTTTTAGATCATCCAAACCCTTTATGCTTATCGCGGTAAAGTCCAGAATGGCCGTGTCAATATCCTCGCCGCCGGCCTGTTCCAACAGTTCTGGAATGATTAGGTCGAACTTGGAGGATGATACTGTGCCTGCAAGGGGAATAAGCAGCACCCCGGGAATAATTGAGGGGATTACCGGAGCCGAAACGGTTCTGACCAGGTCTTCCAATTCCGTAATCCTATTTTCAAGCCTTTTATTTTTTTCCCGAAGACTTTCAAGTTCATTTTTATTCTCAGTCATAGAAACCTCACGCTCAAATTTATTTTTCATTGATTCTAGTATATACTGTTTTGGAAAATTATGAAAATTAAAGATTGCAAACGCCTCCAAACTGGTTTATGCTTCAAGTATAAAGGTACCAAAACGTTTCGGAGGATTCCATGGCTAAAACGATTAAAGATATTGCAAAAACTGCTGGGGTTTCGGTTACAACGGTTTCCAGGGCGCTTAATGGTTATTCCGATGTTAGTGAAAAGACCAGGCAAAGAATCATGGATATCGCAAAGGAGCTGAATTACAGCCCGAATATCCTAGCGAGAGGGCTCGTAATGAACGTCTCAAAGACAATTGGGCTGCTCGTATCTGGCTTGAACAGGGAAAGTGAAAAGGACCAAATCATCTTGTCGATTCTGTCCGGAGTAAATGATTCCGTATCCGAAAAGGAATATGATTTGATTTTATTTAATACAAATACATCAAAGCAACGTGAAAAAACATACTCCCAGTTATGCAGGGAAAGGCGGGTGGACGGTGTAATCATTCAGGGGATTAAAACGGACGATCCGTATTTAAAGGAAGTAGTGGAAAGTGACATTCCCTGTGTCCTTATCGATATCCCAGTCCACTCTGAAAATGTTGGCTACGTGACGACCGATAACGTTACAGGTGCGCGGAAAGCCGTTGAGCATTTAATAGGCCTCGGGCATGAAAAAATTGCCATGATTAATGGCCATGGCCAGGCTTTTGTGAGCCGAAAAAGGCTCGAGGGGTATATGGATGCACTAAAAGAACATGGTTTGCCGGTTAATCCTGATTGGGTTTGCAACGGCCGATTTGAGGAAGAAACAGCCTTTGAGGAAGCAAGGAGGCTCCTTATCAAGCATCCAGAGATAACGGCCATTTTTTGTGCGAGCGATATCATGGCCCTTGGCGCACTGAAAGCGGCTAAATCCATCGGACTAAGAGTACCCGAAGATTTATCGGTGATTGGATATGATGATATCATTCTTGCATCCTACTCAAATCCTCAGCTAACTACGGTATCACAGAACTTTTTCCAATTGGGGTACCAGGCCGCGCATCTGTTGGTGAATATGCTTGAAGGAAAGTCGGAGCCGCAAATTGTAACGATGTCGACAAAACTTGTGATAAGAGAATCGGCTGCAAAAAGCAGAAGGAAATAGATTTTTGTCGATTAAATCCGAAACGTTTAAGTAAAAGAAAACAAAGCTTTACACACTTTAAATATATAGTATCAAAATCCGAAACGTTTCGGAAAAACTGTTTGCAGGAGGCGCATAATGGACTACCGTGTAATTAAAGAAAATGACCTATTTTTATTAACCGATAAGCAAGGAGATATTCCGGTCGGCCATCCATATGGGTTGGGTCTTTATACGAAGGATACGCGTTTTTTGAGCAAGCTGAATCTTTATATTAACGGGGAAGAACCTATCTTGTTATCCTCTGATGCTGCTGAAAACTACATGGCAAAAATCCTTCTTACAAATCCCCATATGGAAAATCACGATGGATTGATTTTGTGGAGGGAATCCGTCGAAATCGAAAGGTCACGATTCATATCAGACAATGTTCTCTATGAAACAATCAAGGTAAAAAACTATTTTCCAAAACAGGTATCATTTGAAATTACCCTGGAAATGGATGCCGATTTCAAAGATATGTTCATTATCAGGGGCTTCCAGAAAGGAAAGGTTGGAAGTAGGACCGGTCAGGAGATTAAGGGAAATTCCCTCGCCTTTGGCTATGTGGGGTCAGACAACATTACGCGGAAAACAGTGGTTGGCTGGGATAAGACCGCAAAAGCGGTAGAAGCTAACGGCCGTGTAACTTTCAGTTTTACGCTTGGGCATGAAGAAGAGGACAGCGTGACATTTTTTATTCAGCCACAAATTGGCGATGCCAGCGATAGAAAACCTGTACCGGTTAATACAGCCATTGGCCAATTACAGGATTTATATGACAGGTGGGCCAGGGAAACCACCACAGTTAAAACAGATTATTCCGCGTTGCAGACACTTGTACAAAGAGGCGTCGACGACCTTAGGGTCCTGCTGACTGACGTTGGCTTTGGTCCGTTCCCTGTCGCCGGGCTTCCGTGGTTCGGAGTTCCGTTTGGCCGGGACAGTATCATTGCGGCATTGCAAATGCTCGCCTTTAATCCGCAAATAGCAAAGGGTACCATTTTGACAATGGCAAACTATCAGGGTAAAAAGCTCGATCCATGGCGTGATGAACAGCCCGGAAAGATTATGCATGAAATCCGCTATGGTGAACTCGCGAGCACTGGACAGATTCCATTTACCCCATATTACGGAACTATCGATGCAACCCCGCTTTTTCTAATCCTGGTGAAAGAATATGTGAACTGGACAGGCGATTATGAGATTCTTGAGGACATTGAAAGTAATATTGAAAGCGCTTTAAAATGGATCGATTCCTTTGGGGACCGAGATGGGGACCTGTTCGTTGAATACCACCAAGAATCAAGCAAGGGCATAGCCAACCAGGGCTGGAAGGATTCAGGAGACTCAATCGTCCACCGAAATGGGGACTATGCCAAGTCACCAATTGCCTTATCGGAAGTGCAGGGCTATGTATACCAGGCAAAAGCAGGCATCGCAGACTTATATGAACATACAGGGAAGACCGAAAAGGCAGAAACGCTCAGGGCGGACGCTCAAAGATTAAAGGATAAATTCAATGATTCTTTCTGGATGGAAGATCGGGAGTTTTACGCCATCGCCCTTGATGCGGAAAAGAAACAGGTAGGGACAATCACATCAAATCCAGGGCACCTCCTGTATTCCGGCATTTTAAACGAGGAGAGAGCCGATGCGGTAAGCAATATGCTTTTATCTCCCAAAATGTTCTCAGGATACGGCATCCGCACAATGGGTGAAGGAGAAGCCGGCTATAATCCGATGAGCTACCATGACGGAAGCATCTGGCCACATGACAATAGCCTGATCTTGCTGGGATTGAGTAAAACAGGACGCCAGGACAAAGCGAATCAAGTGATTGGCGGACTGATAAAGGCCTCAGGATTTTTTGAATATAATCGGCTCCCGGAACTGTTTTGCGGTTACGGCGATTCACTTGGAAAGGCCGTAAAGTATCCTGTCGCGTGTTCCCCACAGGCTTGGGCCGCGGGGACTCCTCTCGTTTTTATCCAGACCATTCTCGGGCTGTTTCCGGATTGCGCCAAAAAGGAAATAACGCTATCGCCGCTGCTCCTGCCCGAAATGAATGAGCTTGCCGTATACAACATGAGGATAGGGGAAGGCATTCTGTCGCTTGAAGCTGTGCGCACCAATGATGGCGTAAAGGTAACTATCATCGAAAATACGACTGGGTACGCAATTATCCAGAACTAGGAGTGCCGAATCAGCAACTATAGTCTCTAGAGATTATCTCTCTTAAGATATCAAAAATAAAAATTGAAAGGGGCTCTGATTATGAGAATGAGAAAGTGGCTTTCGACAGTGGGGGTAGCATCAGTACTAATGGCAGGTATTCTTGCCGGCTGCAGCAAAGATTCATCCGGAAACAAAGACAGTGAGGGGTCTAAAGAGAGTGGAAAACCGGTAGAGGTTACCCTGGCAGGATGGGGAGGCAACCCGACTGAAGAAAAACTTCTGAAGCAGGTAATTGAGGATTTTGAATCGAAACATAAGGATGTCAAGGTAAAATACGAAGTCATTTCCGAACAATACATGGATGTTATTAAAACAAGGCTGATTGGCGGCGAAGGCCCGGATGTATTCTATCTAGATGCATTCGAAGCGCCGGCTTTGATTGAAACAGGTGTCCTTGAGCCGCTGGATGAGTATGTAACAGATGACTTTGATGTTGAGGATTTTGAAAAGCCATTGGCAGAAGCATTTATTCAGGATGGAAAAACATACGGCTTCCCTAAGGATTACTCAACACTTGCATTGTTTTATAACAAAAAAATGCTGAGTGATGCGGGCGTGGAGGTTCCGAAAACATTTGAAGAATTCCGCGAGGCTGCAAAGAAACTGACCAAGGATGGAGTGTATGGATTTGGCGTCGCTCCTGAGCTTGCACGCATGTTCTGGCTTGGCGAGTCTACTGGCGGAGATATCGTAAAAGACGGTAAGGCGAACTTTGCTTCACCAGAAGTAGTGAGCGCTCTCCAGCCTATTATCGATATGCATAATGTTGATAAAACCGCTGCCGAGCCAAAAGAAGTAGGCGCTAACTGGGGCGGTGAGATCTTTGGACAGGGCAAATCTGCTATGGTCATCGAAGGAAACTGGGCTATCCCTTTCCTTGCCGATACCTTCCCAGATATTGAGTACGGAACTGCTGAATTGCCGACTGTTGATGGAAAGCATTCGACTATGGCTTACTCTGTTGCTTATGTAATGAATGGTGCATCGAAAAAGAAAGAGGCTTCCTGGAAGCTAATCTCTTATTTGACAGGTAAGGAAGGCATGGAAACGTGGACTAGCAAAGGGTATGCCCTGCCAACTCGAAAGTCTGTTGCGGAAAAGCTCGGCTATGACAAGGATGAACTGCGTGCATCGCTTGTTGCCGGTGCATCATACGCGACAGTTTGGTCAGAAGGCACGAACCTTCCAATCATTATGAACAACTTTAATAATCAGTTCTTAAGTGCTTTCCTCGGCAAGCGTCCGCTCGAAGAAGCTCTTAAAGAAGCGGAAAAGCAGGCGAATTCAGAAATTGATTCAAAGTAATGGAGTGTACGGGAAGGGGAATAGGCAATTTCCCTTTCCCTCCTTTTATTCTGCAGGACTCTTTGTGCCGAAGTCTCGGGACTTCGACAGAAACAGTTTTGGCAGCCAAATGGAGCACCATATTTTTATAAAAGGAGATGCAGAGAATGAAAATCTCATTTTCCCGGAGGAACCTGCGTGAAGCCGGCCAAGGATATACGTTTATATCACCCGCGTTAGTGGTATTGCTCGTATTTATTGTCGGGCCTATTTTCTACACGCTATTCCTTTCGTTCCATAAAGTACAGCTGCTCGGAACAGCCACATTTGATTTTATCGGCTTCGGCAACTTTGAACGGATTCTGAATGATACAAGGGCGAAGATCGCGTTATGGAATACGTTCAAATATGTTGTGGTTGTAGTCCCGTGCCAGACGATGCTCGCGCTCATTCTCGCGGCTACACTGAACGCAGGGATAAAGGGGCAAAATTTCTTCAGGATTGTCTACTTTCTCCCAACATTGACATCATCTGCTGTTTTAACCCTTATTTTTATGTGGATGTATAACAAGGAAGGACTTATTAATACGATTCTTGAGTCTATCGGCCTGCCAACCTATAATTTTCTTGGCGACCCGAATATTGCCCTAAATGCGATCATGATCATGAATATTTGGTCAACAGCGCCATTTTTTATGGTCATTTACCTGGCCGCCCTTCAGGACATCCCCGATTCATTATATGAAGCGGCTGAACTTGACGGCGCGAATTCCATCCAGAAGTTCTTGAACATAACCGTACCGCATTTAAGGCCTGTTACGTCCTTTGTCGTTATTATGGGCCTTATAGGGACCTTCCAATTGTTTGACCAATCTTACATATTTTCCGGCGGATCCGGCGGGCCGGATAACTCCACCTTGACAATCGTACTTCTTGTTTACCAATATGCCTTTAAAACGTTGGGAACGATTGGATATGCTTCCGCGCTTGCTTTTTTATTGGCCATTGTCATCCTTATAGCAACGCTTATTCAACGGAAATTTTCCAAGGAAGAATCATTGTATTAAAAGGGGGTATACAAAAATGAAGAGGAAAATAAGCATCGGAAAGGTATTCCTGTATATCATCCTTGGAGCTTACGCCGTTACGACAATGGTGCCATTTTTATGGGCAGTTTCGTCATCGTTCAAGACACTCTCGGAAATCGTCAGCGGTTCAATGAGCTTTATTCCAAAGAATTTCACATTAGATAACTATAAACAGATTTTTTTAGAGCAGGAGCATTTTCCGCGCTGGATGTTCAATAGCCTTTTTATTGCAAGTGTTGGAACAGTGCTGAATCTGATTTTTAACTCAATGGCGGGCTATTCCCTCGCGCGACTTAATTTTCCTGGTAGAAAGCCGATTTTTATCCTTATCCTGGCAGTCTTAATGATTCCGCCCCAGGTAACAATGATTCCGAACTACCTGATTTTAAAACAGCTTGGCTGGCTGAATTCCTACCAGGGGATGATCGTCCCGGGAATGATCAATGCAATTTATATTTTTATGATGCGCCAATTCTTCGTCAACTTTCCAAAGGAACTGGAGGAAGCTGCCGAGATGGATGGCTTAAGCCGTTTCGGAACCTTCTTTCGAATCGTACTTCCTTTGGCAAAACCGGCGCTTGCCGCCCAGGCAATCTTTATTTTCATGGGATTCTGGAACGACTTTATGCGCCCGTTAATCGTTATGACAGATATTGAAATGTTTACGCTCCCCCTTGGCTTGAATACGTTCAAAGGACAATTCGTCAGCTATTGGAACTACATTATGGCGGCTTCAATGGTATTCACATTGCCGGTGCTGTTGATCTATGCGTTCTTTAACCGCTACTTTATTAAAGGAATTTCATTTACAGGCGGAAAGTAATGAAAAATTGCCCTGATCCTGGTCCGTTTGCTGATTGTGAATTATGAACCCTTTGGGGATGAAAAGGAAAACACAATACAGTTAAGGCCTTATGAGGCGAGAATCTATTTGTTTGCTGAAAAATAGGAGCGGGATCGTTTGGATTATTGTTCTATTAAAAGGGGTAAAGTTCCATAAATCTTTTCTAGGAGGGCTTCCCTTGAAAATAGAAGTTAAATGCAATGTGGAAAATTGCAAGTACTGGGCAGAAGGCGATGAGTGCGTCGCCGATTCAATTTTTGTTATTGGGCAAAATGGCAGGGAGGCTGCCAATGTAGAAGAAACAGCTTGCAAAACCTTTGAAAAGCGGGAATAGAACATGTAAACCGGACGGAGTTTCGTCCGGTTTTCCAATTATCCTTTTGCGTATTGGCGATGTTACGAAGTTCGGCAAAAAAAATTAACGATTTTAAGAGAAATGAGACAGGGATTTGGAGGTTTTTTAGAGAATTTAGATTAATATGTAAAATGATGCCTAATTAATGTTTAAGGAGAATGGCCAATGCTTGCGAATATTGGACATGTTTTAAACCAGGTACTAGTTGTCCTTTTTCCAATATGGTTTTACCATTTGTTCTTGCATAAAAACGGGAAAAAGGAAAATGGCTTGAAACCAAGACTCCTGTTTGTGCTTTCCCTCTCGCTCGTCCTGACTCTCACTTTCTCTGTTAACTATTCCGATAAGTTGATTTACGATTTAAAATTAATCCCCATCATTATTGCGTTTTTGTATGGCAACCCGTTAACCGGCTCAATCCTTCTGCTAATTGCCATGGGCTACAAGATACTATTCCAAGAAGGCCCGCCTCTCGTAACCGTTCTGAATTTTTCAATTGCTGGCGGTTTGCTAACGGTGATTGCCAGGAAATTCAGGGACCACTCTTTACGGTTCAAGGTTATAGCCATAAGTGCTATACACTGGGCCATTACGATAACGCGTGAAATATGGCTTATTGCGAATCAACATTCCGATCAAATTGGAATCGTTTTCATTTTTTCGATTATTGCCTGGCTCACGCTTATGTCCGTCGTTTTCATTTTTGAAAACCTGAAGAGGCAGGTTGAATTGGAAGAAAAGGTCCAGCGGGCTGAACGCTACAATGTGATTGGACAACTGGCAGCCTCGGTGGCGCATGAGGTCCGCAACCCGATGACCGCTGTTAGGGGTTTCCTGCAACTAATGAAAAAAGATGACAATTTAACAGATTCACAAAGGAGATATATTGATATCTCAATAGAAGAATTAAATCATTCCCAGGCAATACTGACGGAGTACCTATCCCTGGCAAAACCGGCAAGTACGGATATGGGAATACTTGATTTACAGTATGAACTTTATAAAATCATAGAACTGATGAAATCGTATACGAATCTTCAGACGATCTCGATTACATCCTCAATCGAAGCCGGCTTGTTCATCAAAGCCGACAGTTCCGAAATTAAGCAGGTCTTTGTGAACCTGATAAAAAACAGCATTGAAGCGATTGGATCAAAAGGGGAAATTAATATTTATGCCTGGAAAAAAGGATCCAATATTTTTGTAGCCATAGAAGATAATGGCGCGGGTATGTCCAAGGAACAGTTAAGGTACCTGGGAACGCCATTTTACTCAACAAAGGATAAGGGAACTGGGGTTGGCCTCTCTGTATCGTATAAGATTATCCACTCCATTAAAGGGTCAATAAAAGTAGAGAGTGAACAGGGGAAGGGGACCAAATTCATCATTCGAATGCCTGCGTATAGCACCGACAAATAATATGATATTTATAACAAATGTATGTTGTTTTGGCAATCTTATCCTGAAAGGTTTTAAGATGCATCCAGCACCTTTACTTTAAAAGCATGTTGAATACATGAAATCTGCACTCTTCTTGGAGAAAAAGAGCAAGCCTTCTCGAACTATTTACAATGGAATGGTGCCTGACACCAAATATCGATAGGGAGATGGTTGAAAGGTGAGGAAAACGTACGAATCGAAAGATGCAAAGGCGGTTGGGCCGTATTCGCATGCGGTGGATGCGGGAGATTTGGTTTATTTATCCGGGCAAACACCGATTGATCCAACGAAAGGGGAGTTGGTGAGTGGTGGTATTGGCGAACAGACGAAGCAATGCTTTGCAAATCTATTTGCTGTCCTTGAAGCTGCGGGGCTTACACCGGATAATGTAGTGAAGGTAAATGTCTATTTAACGGATATGAAAAACTTTTCGGAAATGAATGAGGTTTATAAAACACAGTTTTCCGAACCATTCCCCGCAAGGACAAGCGTTGCTGTATTGGCCCTGCCCCTTGGGGCTGATGTGGAAATTGAGATGATTGCGAAGAGGTCATAATTTTATGATATAAAGAGAAATCCAGGGTGGCAATATCCCCTGGATTTCTTTTTATCCCACTTTTAACAGGCGGTAAAACCATCCCTAATGAAAGGTGAATTTTATACCGTGATCCCGCCAAGTGGCTTGAGGCTGAAATACTCCAATGCTTCGTTCACTTGATGGATGTCATAAATCCCCTTTTCGATACAAAATTGAATTACGAGATCGGATGTATCGCTGTCCGATAGGGAGTAGCCGGCCGAGCTTAATAGCTTGCCGGTTTCTTTTTTATTCAGTTCCAACGCGAGTGCCAGGGCAATAACCGTATTTTTCCCGGGGCGGTAGTTTGGATTGGAACGGATTTTTGAAAAGTGGCGGCGGTCAACTAAGGCTTTTTTGTAAATATCGGAATCCGTTACTCCCTTCCTGTCAATGTAGTTGAAAAGGACCTCCCTCAGGACTGGCTGCCGTTTCCCTTCAATAAACTCTTTCATCTCGATAGGAGAAATGCTTTTCAAAATAACATCCCTTTTAAAGCTTTTGTGGAAGCTTTGGGATTCTTCTAAAATCAGTACCTCAAGGTGGTCACTTATATACTTTTGCAATTCCATAAAGAACTTTTGATCGAGCATTCTGGCCGACCTCCAAATTTGTCGCCCGGCAGGCGACCAAATAATTGGCTTATCAAGTTACTATTATATCAATTAAACTAAAGGAGTTGACTATTGTGAAGAAAGATTTAACGGAAATTATTTTTCTCATTGACCGCAGCGGTTCCATGGCCGGCCTCGAGCAGGATACAATTGGCGGGTTCAATTCCTTTTTGAGCAGACAATCCAGCCTTGATGGGGAAACGGTTGTCACGGCGGTTCTGTTTGACGACAAGTATGAGACATTATGGAGCGGGGTTAACTCGGAAAACGCGATACTGACGGACAAGGAATATTTTGTGAGAGGGTCAACTGCCCTCCTGGACGCAGTAGGAAGGACCATTGTCGATGTTGGCTTCAGACTAGGCAGAACGGAAGAGCACAAGCGCCCTGGCAAAGTAATTTTTGTCATCACCACGGATGGGATGGAAAATGCCAGCCGGGAATTTACCTATGAAAAAGTAAAAGAGCTTATCCGGCACCAACAGGAAAAATACAGCTGGGAGTTTATCTTCATGGGGGCGAATATTGATGCCGCTCAGGAAGCCGGAAACCTTGGAATCGAACCAAAGCAAGCCTTTCGTTTTGAGGCATCCCACAAAGGGATCGAAAAGATGTATAACATGGTCTCGGAAGTAGTTTCGGAAGTCAGGAAAAGAAGGTAGAGGAAGACCGAAATGAAAGTATCGTTTAAGGGAGCAGCCGCCTGGCTGCTCCTTTTATCACGCGCCTCATCTATTCGACAAACTTCGGGTAGTGCCTGGCACTGTTCGTATTTCGGGTTCCGAAAAAATTATTGAAAATAAGGATTATAGTGTTGTGAATTGTCCCCGATTTGGCATATAATCACAGGAAGAACATGGGGGGATAGATGGAATGATTAGGCGCTTTTTTACATATTACCGGCCTCACAGGAGGTTATTCATTATCGACTTCAGCAGTGCTGTCGTTGTGGCAGCGCTTGAATTGGCTTTTCCGCTTGCAGTCAAGTGGTTCATTGATGAACTCCTGCCGGGCGGTGACTGGAATGCCATCATCGGCGTCAGCATCGGGCTTCTTCTATTATATGTTGTCAGCACCCTTCTCCAGTTTATTGTAAATTACTGGGGGCATAAGCTTGGGATTAACATTGAAACCGATATGAGGCAGGAACTGTTCCAGCATGTCCAAAAACAATCGTTCCGCTTTTTTGATAATACAAAAACCGGCCACATCATGAGCAGAATCACCAATGATCTATTCGATCTCGGAGAGCTTGCCCACCACGGACCGGAGGATTTGTTCATTGCTGTGATGACGTTCGTGGGGGCATTTTGGATCATGCTCACCATCAATGTCAAGCTTGCGCTCACGGCCATGATTATCGCGCCATTCCTGGTTTGGCTGATTTCCTATGCTAACCGGAAAATGAATACCGCCTGGAAAAACATGTACAGCGACATCGCGGACGTCAACGCCCGGGTCGAGGACAGTGTTTCTGGCATCCGCGTCGTACAGTCTTTTAGAAATGAAGAATTCGAAATTGAGCGCTTTACGAAAAATAACCGCAAGTTCCGCAGGGCGAAACTGGCCGCCTACAAGGTAATGTCGTTTAGCTCCTCAGGCATTTATATGTCGACAAGGCTAATGATCCTCGTTGTTCTTGTATATGGAGCTTGGCTAAGTTTTACTGGGGCACTAAGCTACGGAGAGCTGGTTGGCTTCGTTCTTTATGTAAACGTATTGTTCAAGCCGATTGACAAAATCAGTGCTATTCTTGAGTTGTATCCGAAAGGCATGGCCGGCTTCAAACGGTTTACCGAATTGATAGACCAGAGCCCGGATATAGTCGATGCCCCGGATGCTATAGAAGTTCCTCATTTAAAAGGGGATATCACGTTCAGGGATGTAACCTTCAGCTATGATTCCAACAAACCTGTCCTCGAAGGAATTAATCTCGATATCCATCATGGTGAGACGGTCGCTTTCGTTGGTCCGTCAGGCGCGGGGAAAACAACAATTTGTTCATTGATTCCGCGGTTCTATGATGTGAATAGCGGAAGCATCTGTATTGATGGAATCGACATTCGGGAGATGACGAAAAAATCGCTCCGTTCACAAATCGGTATCGTGCAGCAGGATGTCTTCCTGTTCACGGGAACACTCCGCGAGAATATTGAGTACGGATCGCTTGGCGCGTCACAGGCAGAAATTGAAGACGCCGCGAGAAAAGCCCATCTTGAAGAGTTTATTGCTTCGCTCCCTGATGGCTATGAAACACAGATTGGCGAGCGCGGGCTGAAACTTTCAGGAGGGCAAAAGCAGAGGATCGCAATTGCCCGGATGTTCCTGAAAAACCCGCCAATCCTCATTCTTGATGAGGCAACATCCGCACTGGATACCGAAACCGAGCGGATTATCCAAACCGCTCTTACCGACCTGTCCCAAAACCGGACAACGCTTGTTATTGCGCACAGGCTCGCGACAATCCGCAACGCAGACAGGATTGTCGTCGTTACTGAAGAAGGTATTGCTGAGGAAGGAAGCCACGACGAACTGATTGAACAGGGAGGCATTTTTGCCAACCTCCATAAAGTACAGTTTGAAACATCCCTATCCAACTAAACGACAGCCCGCTGGATGCAAGCCAAAACGGTTGCTACAGCGGGCTGTTTTTTAACGGCACGGTGATGCTATTATGTTTCAGCTCTCGTGCGATATTATTACCAGCCAATTCAAAGCAGTTTT
The DNA here is from genome assembly GCF_046237595.1 of Neobacillus oceani. NCBI lineage: Bacteria > Bacillati > Bacillota > Bacilli > Caryophanales > Bacillaceae > Neobacillus > Neobacillus oceani. The sequence goes on from NZ_CP143543.1 coordinate 664,784, forward strand.
TTTAAAAAAAGTATAGACACAAACTGGAAAATGCACTAGAGTAGGGAAGTTTCGTTAAAAACCGAAAGTGAAGATGTATTTAAAAGAAGGTGGAATACATGGCAGAAGCAGCCAAGAAAAAAAGCTTCATAGAACCTGGATTATTTGCTTTAACATGGCCAATTTTCATTGAGTCATTTTTGCATATGCTAATGGGCAGCACGGATACGTTCATGCTTTCCTATGTTTCTGACGAAGCAGTGGCAGCCGTTGGGGTGGCCAATCAGCTTGTATTTTTTACGATTCTCATCTTTGGATTCGTAGCAACAGGAACAACGGTGCTTGTCTCGCAGAATCTTGGAGCTGGCCTCGTAATAGACGCCAGAAGGATATCGGGAATTTCCATATCTCTCAATCTCATTTTTGGGATTGTGATCAGTGCGATTGTCGTCCTGTTCAAAGGGAGTTTTTTAAACCTTTTTGGCCTTACTCCGGAAATCCATCGGCTGGCAGAACAATACCTTACGATTGTAGGGGCAACCTTGTTTTCCCAGGCCCTTCTCGTCACAGCATCATCGATCCTGCGCGCGAATGGCTTTTCAAAGGAAGCTATGATGATTTCAATCTTGATGAATATCATCCACCTTGTCGGAAACAGCCTCTTTATTTATGGTCTCTTCGGCATACCGCAGCTTGGAATTCAGGGAGTGGCGATATCGACAGCGATCAGCCGCTTCATCGCTGTTGTGATGATTTTCTGGCTGCTATATAAGCGCCTTCCGGTAAAAATTAAAAAGGAAGACTATATGAACTTCAGCCCGGTATTTATTAAAAAAATCCTAAGAATCGGGGTTCCGTCCGCCGGGGAAAACCTTGTCTACAATACAAGCCAGATGGCAATGACCGCCATCATCGCCTTGATTGGCGCGACGGCTTTGACTACAAGGGTTTATACATGGAATATTATGGCGTTTATGATGCTCTTCGCAATCGCGCTTGGGCAGGGGACGCAAATCCTGGTTGGCTACAGAGTCGGGGCGGGGGACTATGATGGTGCTTACCACCGCCTTTTGAAAAGCCTTAAGTGGAGTCTCTTAATGACGATTGCAGTCGTCATCCCAATGGTCTTTTTCAGGGAGTCCCTCCTTGATATCTTTACGGATAACGAAAAAATCATTGCCGAAGGGGCGAAATTGCTGCTGCTTGGAATCATCCTTGAGCCAGGAAGGACATTCAATATTGTTATCATCGCGGCTCTAAGGGCGGCCGGCGACGCCAACTTCCCCGTGAAAATGGCGTTTGTGTCGATGTGGGGAATCGGCGTGCCTGTTGCCTATTTACTCGGCATTACGATGGGGATGGGACTCGTCGGAATTTGGATTGCCTTCATTGCCGATGAATGGTTCAGGGCGATCATCATGTATTACAGGTGGAAAAGCCGTGTATGGGAAAGCAAATCCCTTGTCGAGAAAAATATACAGCCGGTTTAAGGCTGAAAAACAATTCTGCAGCATTTCATAAAGTGAAAAAAGCATTCAAGGATTTCGGTCCCTGAATGCTTTTTAGTTTTCTGAATGGATTTTCTTTACCCGGCCGACCTGGCCGTCCGTGAGCCTGACTTTAATGCCATGAGGATGATTTGGGGATTTTGTGAGAATATCCTTTACAATTCCCCTCGTTAGCTTGCCTGTTCTCTGGTCCTCTTTCAGGACAATGTCGACTGTAATTCCTGTTGTAATGTCCTTCCGGTTTTGTCCGTTCATTTTAAGAGCCCATTTTCCTGCGCGTATTGCTTGGTTTTTTTGTCATCTGGCTCTTCATTTTTTTCGTTGATGTATCTGTGGCGCCATTCCCCTTTGCAGCGGCTGCCTGGTTTTTCTTGTTGGCAAGTTGCTGCTTCATGGCCTCCTGCAGGCTGATTTTCTTTTTCTCGGTTCCCTGGTTCGTATTCTCAGTCATTGGAAAATCTCCTTTTTATATGTGTTTCAGTAAAGTATAATCTATTTCGCGTTGTTTGGGGAAGGGGCAACGAGTAAGTATGAAAAATAAAGCGTTGGAAGGGAATGAAAAGTATATTAAATACTATAACTCCCTTGGGTATGGAAAGTTAAAAAGCAAAGGAAGAACTAGTAAAGAAAATGCGGGAAAGCATAGGGCAGAACAAGAACTGAGGAACATTGTTATCAAGCCCGTTTTGAGTGTAATTAATGAGTGAAACGGTCTTGACGGAGTTTCTCAAGACCGTTTTGAGTGGAATTAATGAGTGAAACGGTCTTGACAGAGGTTCTCAAGCCCGTTTTGAGTAAATTTAATGAATGAAACGGTCTTGACGAGATTAATGAAGACGGTTTTAAGCCGGCTTTACCGTCGAAAGTGTCTTCATCAGGTTTATGAAGACAGTTTTGAACCGCTTTGGCAACCAAAATGTCTTCGTGAATTGTAAGGCCGCTGGCACACAATCAATAAGATGCTCAATTTTTTTTAAAAAAAGAAAGCCATTCCGCTTTAGGAATTGGCTTTCTCTTCATTATATGGCCAGGGCTCACGCCAAACGGGACACGGTTCCATCCTGGGCCAGTTGTTGAATAAAGCCCAGCCGGGATACATCCATGTTGCCGCCGCTGACGATGATGCCGCAGTTTTTGGAGCGGATGGTGCTACGGTTGGCGAGGAGTGCGGCAAACGCTGCCGCACCCGCGCCTTCGACTAATGTTTTTTTCCTTTCGAGCATGTAAACAATGGCAGTGGCGATGTCGCTCTCGCTTACGGTAATCATATCGTCTACATAATGCCGGATGATGGGAAGGGTCAGTTTCCCGGCTTCTTTTACAGCAATGCCTTCCGCGATGGTTCCTGCAAACCGGCTGCATGGTGCAGGAAGGTTATGAAAATGATCATGCATAACCTTTGCACCTTCCGCCTGGACGCCGATGATGCGGATGTTCGGCTGCATATGCTTGGCGGCAACCGCAACCCCACTAATCAGGCCGCCGCCACCAACCGGGACAATCAGTGTATCAAGAAAGGGTTGCTGCATAAGCATTTCTACCGCTATCGTTGCCTGTCCGGCCATGACATGGTAGTCATCGAATGGATGGAGAAAGTAGCTCCCCGTTCTTTTCTGATCGATGCAAGCTGCCTCATACGCTTCTTGAAAAGAGGCCCCGGTAATGACTGCCTTCGCACCGTAATTTTCCGTCGCTTTGATTTTGGCATCGGGTGTATTTTCCGGCATGTAGATTTTTGCTGTAATCCCTCTCCTTGAAGCGGCGAATGCAACGCCTTGGGCATGGTTGCCTGCTGATGCGGCAATGACGCCTTTTTGCAATTCCTTCTCCGTCAGGCGCGACATTTTATAGCTTGCTCCGCGGATCTTAAAAGCTCCGGTCTTTTGCTGATTTTCCATTTTAAAAAAGACATTTTTCCCGACCAGATTATTCAGGAATGTAGAGGTCGTAAGCGGAGTGCGGTAAACCGTCTTCGCCAATTGTTCCATTGCGTCGGAAATCATGTTAGTCGTTAAAGAATCCCCAAGGGGTTCACGCTCCTTCAGTTTCAAAAATTAAATGCTAAAGCCTGTTTTCGAACTGTGTAATTTTTTCTTCATATAAAAGGGTAATACCGATATCATCCAGTCCGTTATAGAGCATTTCCTTTGAATACTCCGAAATCTCGAATTGATACGAAAATCCTTCCCCGTCCTGGACAGTTTGGGCAGCGAGGTCAACTGTTAACGAATAGCTTCCCGCTTCCGCTTTTGCCATAAGCTGTTGGATTTGCTTATAAGGCATTTCGATTGCCAAAATCCCGTTTTTCACACAATTGTTCTTAAAAATATCGGCATAGCTTGGAGCGATGATAATCTTGAAGCCATAGTCGAGAAGAGCCCATGGGGCATGTTCCCGGGAAGAACCGCAGCCGAAGTTGTCACCAGCTAGCAGGATGGATGCGCCGTCATATTTTTTATCATGGAGCGGGAAATCCTCAATCGGCTTGCCTGAATGGTCGAACCGCCAGTTGTAAAACAGGAACTGCCCGAATCCTTGGCGTTCGATCCTTTTTAAAAATTGCTTCGGAATAATCTGGTCGGTGTCCACATTGCTTCGATCCAGCGGAAACACCAGCCCGGTATGGATTGTGATTGGTTCCATTTACAGCACCTCCACTGCGGCGAATTGGCGAATGTCGACGAAGCGGCCTTCAATTGCGGCTGCGGCGGCCATTTCCGGGCTGACAAGATGGGTTCTAGCGCCTGTTCCCTGGCGGCCTTCGAAGTTCCGGTTCGAGGTCGAAGCGCAACGCTCGCCTGGCGGAACGACATCATCATTCATCGCGAGGCACATGCTGCAGCCCGCGTCGCGCCATTCAAAGCCTGCGTTTTTGAAAATTGCATCCAGGCCTTCCTGTTCGGCTGCGGCTTTCACGCTTTTCGAACCCGGTACAACGATTGCCTTAACCCCAGGATTGACATGGCGCCCCTCAATGACGGAAGCCGCCCTCCGTAAATCGCTCAGCCTCGAATTTGTACACGACCCAATAAACACATGCTCAATTGTGACAGAAGTTATGGGCTGACCGGCTTCAAGGCCCATATAATCGAGAGCGCGCTCAATCTCCTGTTTTTCACTCTCCGAAGACGCGGATTCCGGAGTAGGAATCATTGCGTCAACAGGGATGCACATTCCGGGATTTGTTCCCCAGGTAACCTGTGGTGCGATCTCAGAGGCATCAATTTCGATTGTTTTATCGTAAACAGCACCTTCATCCGTTGCGAGCGCGCGCCACTTCTCGACGGCTTTGTCAAATTCAGCCCCTTGTGGAGCATAATTTCTGCCGCGAAGATAGTTGAAAGTTGTTTCGTCTGGAGTGATCAACCCTGCACGGGCACCCGCCTCAATCGACATGTTGCAGACGGTCATTCTTTCCTCCATTGAAAGGGAGCGGATCGCCTCGCCTGTATATTCAATTACATATCCCGTCCCGAACCGGACTCCATTCTGGGCAATGATTGCCAAAATCAAATCCTTCGCAGTCACCCCGAACCCGAGCTTGCCGTTTACTTTGATGTTCAATGTTTTCGGGCGCTGCTGCCAAAGGGTTTGCGTCGCAAGGACATGCTCAACTTCGCTTGTGCCGATTCCGAATGCAAGTGCTCCAAACGCACCGTGCGTGGAAGTATGGCTGTCGCCGCAAACAATCGTCTTGCCAGGCTGGGTAAGGCCAAGCTCCGGGCCGATTACATGGACGATCCCATTGTCGGGATGTGTAATGTCAGCAAGCGGAATGTTGAATTCCTCGCAGTTATCGATTAGCGTTTCGATCTGCTTCTTCGAAATTAAATCCTTAATGACAGACTGGTTCTTTGTCGGAACGTTGTGGTCCATTGTTGCAAAAGTAAGGTCAGGCCTGCGGACAGAGCGCCCATTCATCCTCAATCCTTCAAAGGCTTGCGGAGAAGTCACTTCGTGTACAAGATGTAAATCGATATACAAAAGGTCTGGCCTGCCATCCTCTTGATGGACAACGTGCTGTTCCCATATTTTTTCGATGATTGTTTTTGGCGAGTGCATGGTTATCCCCTTTCTTTAGGCGTAGCAGTCCATAATGCAGCTGGCTGCGTTTCATGTTTTAATCTTGTCGATTACTAATTGTGTCATCTCTTTCGTTCCAACCTTTTGTCCGCTGACGGCTTTAATGTCCGCTGTGTGGAATCCGTCATTCAGGATGGATTCGACCGTTTCTTCAATTACGTTCGCTTCTTCATTCAGCCCAAAAGAATGCCTTAGCATCATAGCGGCGGATAGGATCATGGCGACAGGATTGGCGATTCCTTTTCCGGCGATGTCCGGTGCGGAGCCATGGACCGGTTCATAAAGGCCAAATCCATCTTCCCTAAGGCTCGCTGACGGAAGCATTCCTAGAGACCCTGTTAAAACCGAGGCTTCGTCGCTTAAAATATCGCCAAACATGTTCTCGGTTACAATGACATCGAACTGGGATGGGTTCGTAATCAATTTCATCGCCGCCGCGTCAACAAGGACATGTTCCACTGCAACATCCGGATATTGCTGTTTCTTTTCCTCAACAACTTCCCGCCAAAGCTTGCTCGATTCAAGCACATTGGCCTTGTCTACCGAAGTCAGATGTCCACGGCGCTGCTCGGCGCATTGGAAAGCTTTGTCTACGATTCTTTCAATCTCGGCGCGTGAATAGAAAAGAGTATCGACTGCCGACTGGCCATTGTCTCGCCGCTCGCTTGGAGTTCCGAAATAAAGGCCGCCAGTAAGTTCCCTGACGATAAGGAGATCGCTTCCTTTAACAACGTCTTCCTTAAGAGGGGATGCGTGAAGCAGTTTTTCAAAGCCTTTTATCGGCCTTAGGTTAGCAAAGAGCCCGAGTTCTTTTCTAATTCCCAATAAACCTCTTTCAGGCCTTAAATGGGAAGGGTTCGTATCCCATTTTGGCCCGCCAACCGCTCCAAGGAGTACAGCATCAGCCTTTTTACAGGCGGCCGACGTTTCGGATGGAAGCGGGGTGCCGTGTCGGTCAATCGCAGTTCCGCCAATGTCGTGGCTTTCAAAAGTGAAAGAATGGTTGAATTCCTCGGCGATTGTGTTTAAGACAGCCTTGGCCGAGGCCATTACCTCTTGGCCTATGCCATCTCCGGGCAGCATGACGATATGTTTTTTCATGGACGTGGCCTCCTCGGTTTTTTTGTATGGGCTATTAGCTATTCGCTGTTTGCAGGACCTTCGTGGTTTGTCCGTAAAAGACGCGGTTGACAGCGTTTAAGAATGCTTTTGCGGAGGCTTCGAGAACATCATGCGAAGATCCGCGCCCGCTTACAGGCAACTCGTTGACAATCATTTTCACATGGACCTCCGCAAGGGCATCTCGTCCTTGGCCTACGGAGCTTAATTGGTATTTCGTCAAATGGATTTCTTCTTTTATCAGCGCTTCAAGAGTGTTATATAGAGCCTCGACTGGGCCTTTTCCAGTACGGGCTGTTTCGGTGCGCATCCCATCCGGCGTTGTCAATGCAACGGTAGCAGTTGGAAGGTTGATGGAACCGGATTGTACCTGGTAGGCAAGCAATTCATATTTTTTCACATCGGATACGGCCGTCTGGATGTCCGTAAGAATGGTGAACAAATCTTCGTCGGTGACTTCTTTTTTTCGGTCTGTCAGCGACTTGAATTGCCTGAAAGCTTCTTCAGATTTTTCCTCGGTTAGTGAGAATCCGAGCCTTTCAATTTTCTCCTTAAAGGCATGGCGTCCAGAGTGTTTCCCGAGTACAAGCTCATTCGATTCGATACCGACCATCGATGGATTGATAATTTCATAGGTTTGCGGGTGTTTCAGGACTCCATCCTGATGGATGCCAGATTCGTGGGCGAAAGCATTCTGCCCGACGACAGCTTTGTTCGGTGCAATCGGCATCCCGGTAAGCTTCCGGACCAAATCGCTCGTCCGTTTGATTTCTTTTAAGTTCAAACCTGTGGAAAAAGGAAACTGGTCCTTGCGGATGCCAAGGGCTACGGCGAATTCCTCGAGTGCCGCGTTCCCTGCGCGTTCACCAATTCCGTTGATCGTTCCTTCAACCTGGGTTGCCCCATTTTCAATGGCGGCGAGGGAATTGGCCATTGCAAGACCAAGGTCATCATGGCAATGCGCCGATAAAATCGCTTTATCAATATTTCGGACATTTTCCTTTACATAGCGGAACATCCGGCCATATTCCGCCGGGGTGGCATAGCCGACAGTGTCAGGCAAATTGATGACAGTCGCTCCGGCGTCGATGACCTTTTCGATGATTTGGACAAGGAAATCAAGGTCGGAGCGGGAGGCGTCTTCGGCTGACCATTCAATCTGCGGAAACTTGGCCTTTGCGTAACGGACCATATCGACAGCCAGCTGGGTAACCTGCTCGGGCGACTTTTTTAGTTTGTATGTCATATGGATGGGGGAGGTGGCAATGAACAAATGGAGGCGCGGTGCTTCGGCTTCTTTCAGTGCCTCCCAGCTGGTATCAATATCGTTTTTCGTTGCCCTTGAAAGGCCTGCGATCGATACGTTTCTGACTGTCCGGGCTATCGTGCGAACCGCTTCAAAATCTCCTTGTGAAGAAGCGGGAAACCCGGCTTCCATTACATTCACGCCAAACCGTTCAAGCTGCCGGGCAATCTCCAACTTTTCGAGCTGATTTAAATTAACTCCCGGAGATTGCTCCCCATCGCGCAAGGTCGTATCAAATATGTGAATGTTTTGCACCACTAGAATTCCCTTCCTTCATTTTTAGGTAGGGCCCCTTGCCGCAAATAGAAGGGAAGGGGCCTCGGTTTTTAAAAAGTCAGTTCTATCATTATAAAAACATAAGAATATATATACGGGCGCCAGCACTTTTCTTTGTCCAGCTACTGCGCCCAGCACCTAGTGTACTTCGGTCCCCTCGCTACGATAAGTCAACATCGATTCGCTTCTGCTCCTGCGCCAAAGTCTATTCGGGGAAGTCTATGTTCAGCTCGTCGCAAAGCCCACGGGGTTGCTCTATGAGGCTTTTTCATGAAGTAATGCAGGCAGTTGCTTCGCTCATCGTGTTTCCTTTATCTCCATCGGGGCCCTCCAGTCCATACGGTGCTAAACGGGCGCCTGCGCTTTTCTTAATTACCGTGACATTGCCTTTTGCTTTGGTTTTACGAATGGCATTAGCTCGCGGAGTTCGCGTCCGACAGTTTCGATCGGATGGCTGTTTTCCCGCGCATTGATTGCATTGAACTGCGGGCGGTTAGCCTGATTTTCAAGGATCCAGCCTTTCGCGAATTCACCAGTCTGGATGTCGTGAAGGATTTCCTTCATGCGCGCCTTCGTTTCTTCGTTGACGACGCGTGGGCCGGAAACGAAGTCACCCCATTGGGCGGTATCCGAGATGGAGTAGCGCATGTTTTCGAGGCCGCCTTCATACATGAGGTCAACAATCAGCTTCAGTTCATGGAGGCACTCGAAGTAGGCGACTTCTGGCTGATATCCGGCTTCCGTCAACGTTTCAAAGCCTGCTTTGACAAGGCTGGTCAGCCCGCCGCAAAGGACTGCCTGCTCACCGAACAGGTCGGTTTCAGTTTCTTCCTGGAATGTAGTTTCCAATACGCCGGCGCGGGCGGAACCAATTCCTTTCGCATAGGCAAGTGCAATTTCTTTCGCCTGGCCTGTGTAATCCTGGTAGACTGCAAACAGGGCAGGGACCCCAGCGCCTTCCTGGTATGTACGGCGGACAAGATGGCCAGGGCCTTTCGGTGCTACAAGGAATACGTCTACATCGGCAGGTGGCACAATCTGATTGAAGTGGACATTGAACCCATGTGCGAAAACAAGGGCGGCTCCAGGCTTGAGGTTATTTTTTATGCTCTCCTCGTACACCTGTGGCTGTTTTTCATCAGGAAGGAGAACCATAACGACATCGGCCTGTGCGGTTGCTTCGGCAACGGAACAAACAGCTACGCCGTCCTCGACTGCTTTGTCCCATGACTTTCCGCCGCGAAGCCCAACTACGACATCATAGCCGCTTTCCTTCAGGTTCAAAGCGTGGGCGTGGCCCTGGGAACCATAGCCGATTACCGCGATTTTTTTCGATTTCAAAACCTCTTCAAAAATGTCCTGATTATAAAGTACTTTTGCCATTTGTTATCATCCTTTCGAGTATGTTTGCATGTATTTTTTAATTCTTACCTCTGAAGCGAATAAGAAGGTAATTCGGATACTTGCGGCTGGCTTCCGCGCAAGAGGGCGGTAATGCCAGTCCGCGCTATTTCCTTAATTCCATATGGCCTGAGCAATTCAATCAGCGCTTCGACTTTTTCCGGCTTCCCGGTTACCTGGACAGCAAGGCTTTCCTTACTGACGTCAATGACGGACGCGCGGAATGGATCAATAATTTCCTTGATTTCCCTGCGAAGCTGGCCGCTGCTCGCAACCCTGATCAGGGCTAGCTCACGGGAGACAACCGCCTTATCGGTAATATCCGAAACTTTTAAAACATCAATCTGTTTATGAAGCTGCTTCGTCAGCTGTTCAACCTTTTGGCTGTCTTCAACGTCGACAACAAGTGTCATTTTTGAGATGCCGTCAATTTCTGTCGGCCCGACCGAAATGCTCTCAATATTGAATTGGCGCCGCTGCAGGAGGCCGGTTACACGGTTAAGGACGCCGCTTTTATTTTGGACGGTGGCTGTAATGATCCGCTTCATGGTTTCACTCCTATCATTTCGTGCAATCCCTTACCTGGGGCAATCATCGGATAGACATTCCCTTCGAGGACGACCCTGCAATCGAGGACAACCGGGCCGTCGTAGGCAAGTGCTTCGGGCAGGATGCGCATCAATTCTTCCTCGGTTTGGATTTTGGCGCCTTTGATTGAATAGCTCTCGGCCAATTTGACAAAGTCGGGCTGGACAGGCAAAAGCGATTCCGAATAGCGTTCTTCGTAAAATTCCTCTTGCCATTGGCGGACCATTCCAAGAGCCCCGTTATTAACAATGATAACTTTGACTGGAAGGTTCAATTCCTGGAGAACGCCGAGCTCCTGAAGGGTCATCTGGAACCCGCCGTCGCCAACGAATGCGATTACCGTTTTATCGGGTGCTGCAAGCTGGGCGCCAATTGCAGCAGGGAAGCCGAAGCCCATCGTGCCAAGCCCGCCGGATGTTACCCATCGGTCGGGGTTGTCCAATGTGTAATGCTGGGCCGCCCACATTTGGTGCTGGCCTACGTCAGTCGTGACAATCGCCTCACCGCCTGATGCTTCATATACTGCCTGAATAACCTGTTGTGCGCTTAGCCTCTGGTTATAGTCGGTATACCAAAGTGGGTAGTTGCTCTTGTTTTCTTCAAGCTTGTTTAGCCATTCAGCATGGTTTTTCATGTCAAACTCGTGTTTCATCAGTTCCGTTAGTGCTTCCTTTGAGTCGGCAACAATCGGGATGCTTGTCGGTACGTTTTTACCTATTTCCGCCGGGTCGATATCGATATGGGCAACTTTCGCCTTTGGAGCGAAATGCTTTAGGTTGCCTGTAAGGCGGTCATCGAATCTGGCGCCGATATTGAGAAGCAGGTCACATTCATATAGAGCCATGTTGGCTGTATAGGTTCCGTGCATCCCAGCCATTCCAAGCGAAAGCTCATGGGTCCCGGGGAAACTGCCCAGCCCAAGAAGTGTGGTTGTAACCGGAATCCGGTACTTCTCGGCTAGCGCCCTCAATTCCGCCGTGGCTTTCCCGTGGAGGATTCCCGCCCCAGCAAGGATGACAGGCTTCTTTGCTTTTGATAACGCATCGGCAAGCTTGTTGATTTGAAGCGGGTTCGGCCTTGTTGTCGGCTGGTAGCCCGGCAGGTGAAAGTCCGTATCCAACTCCATTTCGAAAACAGCGTTTGCCGAGATATCCTTTGGCATATCAATCACAACTGGTCCCGGCCTGCCAGTCGAAGCAATGTGGAAGGCTTCTTTAATGATTCTCGGAAGATCGGCAATAGACCGGACCTGATAATTATGTTTTGTAATCGGGGTAGTAATGCCAATGATATCCGCTTCCTGGAAAGCATCGGTTCCAATCACGCTGGTAGCGACCTGTCCCGTAAAGACAATGAGCGGCAAAGAGTCCATCATCGCATCCGCGATTCCTGTGATAAGGTTCGTTGCACCCGGGCCGGATGTTGCAAGGACGACGCCGGGCCTTCCAGTCACGCGGGCATATCCCTCGGCGGCATGGATGGAACCCTGCTCATGCCGGAACAATAGGTGCCTAATTTGGCCTTTTGCCCTGTAAATAGCATCATATATTGGCAACACGGCTCCTCCGGGATACCCGAAGATTGTATCGACCCCTTCATTCACCAATGATTCAATCAGGACATCGGCACCCGTTTTTGGTGTAACAGCCTGCTCCATCGCCGGCATTGTCTCCACTTTCACGTCAATCCCTCCATTTTTTAAAAGTAAGGCATAAATAGTTGGCAGTTTGGCATTCATATCTCTCGGTTTGGCATTAATACAAGCGCAATCGGCATAATTAGGTGGAACTTGGAGTGTAATAAATTGGCGCGGAACCATTTTTCCCAATAAAAAAACCTTTTCTCCCGCGAACATCCCGCCGCTGGAAAGCAGCAGGATATTCGGGGAGAAAAGGCATCAGTCTTTCCTCGGTACCACCCGGATTCACGGCAGTCTTGCAACTGCCGCCTCATGAAGCGGAAAATCCGCTCCGTTTTAGTAACGAGTGCAGAAAACACCCGATTAAGCCTAGTAGGGAGGACCGTTCAGCTTAATACTCAGGGACGATGTCAGAATAAGTAGTATTGCCGGCTTCCAGCTACCCCGGCTCTCTGTAAATACTAGGTTCTTATTCCTTTGTTCCCGTCAACGATTTATCGCTATGAATCTTTTAAAATTTCATGATTCCGCCAGTGCTTGCGGAAGTGACAAGTTTGGCGTACTTGGCTAGGTATCCGGTTTTGATTTTGGGCTCAGGTTTTATCCAGTTCTTCTGTCTTTCTTCTAAAACGTCCCTGTCGACGATCAGGTTGATTGAGCGAGACTCAAGGTCAATCATGATCAGGTCTCCGTCTTCAACAAAAGCAATCGGGCCGCCCTCGGCTGCTTCCGGGGAAATGTGCCCAACCGATATGCCGCGGCTTGCGCCGGAAAAGCGGCCATCGGTAATCAATGCGACTTCCTTTTCCAGCCCCCGGCCGGCAATCGCGGCGGTAGGGGCAAGCATTTCAGGCATTCCTGGCCCGCCTTTTGGCCCCTCATAACGGATGACCACGACATGGCCAGGCTTTACTGCTCCGCTGTCGATTCCTGCCTGCGCTTCTTCCTGTGATTCGAAAACAATCGCTTCACCGGTGAACCTCTTTATCGATGGATCAACGGCTCCGACTTTGATGACGCCGCCATCGGGGGCAAGATTGCCGAACAAGATGGACAATCCGCCGACCGGGCTGTAAGGGTTATCCTTTCTCCTGATAACCTGGTCGTTTGTGATTTCCGCATCCTTTACGGTTTCGTAAAGGGTTTCTCCGGTAATGGTAATCGCGTCCTTGTGAATCAGGCCGTCAATCTTGCACAATTCGTGAATAATCGCACTAACTCCGCCGGCATGATGCACATCTTCCATGGAATAGTCGGAAGCCGGGCTGATTTTTGAAAGATAAGGTACTTTCTCAGCAATCTGGTTAATTTCATGAAGATCATAATCGATTCCCGCTTCGTGGGCGATGGCCAATGTATGCAGTACTGTGTTGGTGGAGCCGCCCATTGCCATATCAAGTGCAAAGGCATTGTCAAACGCTTCTTTCGTCATAATATCGCGCGGCTTGATATCTTTTTTGACCAAGTCGATTAAGTGTTTAGCTGCCCGTCGGATCAGCTCATGGCGCGTATCGGAAGTGGCAACAATTGTTCCGTTGCCTGGCACTGTCATGCCGAGTACTTCCATGAGGCAGTTCATTGAATTTGCGGTGAACATTCCGGAGCATGAACCGCAGGTAGGGCAAGCATTCGTTTCAATATCGAGCAATTCCTGCTGGGTGATGGTGCCTTTGTTGTAAGCGCCGACCCCTTCAAAAACAGAAACGAGGGAGAGCGGCTTTCCGGTCGAGGAAACGCCTGCTTCCATCGGCCCTCCGGATACAAACACGGAAGGGACATTCGTCCTTGCCGCTGCCATCAGCATCCCGGGGGTAATCTTGTCACAGTTCGGGATGTAAAAGACTCCGTCGAACCAATGGGCGTTGATAACCGTTTCCGCGCTGTCCGCGATGATTTCCCGGCTCGGAAGTGAATAGCGCATCCCGATATGGCCCATTGCAATTCCGTCGTCAACGCCGATTGTGTTGAACTCAAACGGTACGCCGCCCGCTTCCCGAATCGCTTCTTTCACCACTTCGGCAAAAACATTGAGGTGCTTGTGCCCGGGGATGATGTCGATATAGGAGTTGCAGACGCCAATGAAAGGCTTGTCCAGGTCGCTTGTTTTAACGCCGGTTGCATAAAGCAGGCTCCGGTGTGGGGCCCGGTCAAATCCTTTTTTGATCATATCGCTTCGCATGATTGGCCTCCTTTAACCTACTACCACTTTCTCTTTGGTTTCCGGATAGCACTTGACTCCATCCTCGGTAACGAGCTTCCTGAATTCAGCGAGCAGATGGTTCGTGATTGGCCCAGGCTTGCCATTGCCGATCTTCCGGGTATCTACATCGATGACCGCGATAACCTCGACCGCCGTTCCTGTCAGGAACACTTCGTCAGCGACGTACACATCATGCCGTGTAAATGGCTTTTCCTTGACTTCGTAGCCGTTTTGTTTCGCCAGGTCGATAATCGCATTGCGGGTGATTCCTTCCAACGCGCCAAGGTAGACCGGAGGAGTGTAAATGACGCCGTTTTTCACAATGAAAATGTTGTCGGCGGACCCTTCGGTCACATAGCCTTGGTCATTCAGCATTAGCGCTTCATCGACACCGGCCTGACTTGCTTCAAGTTTCACTAGAATGTTGTTTAAATAGTTGAGTGATTTAATCTGCGGGCTTAGGACATCAGGACGGTTCCGCCTAGTTGCAACCGAACCGACTTTCAGGCCCCGTTCATACAGTTCCTTCGGATAAAGCGCCAGCGGTTCCGCAATGACAATGACCCTTGGCTGGGAGCAGGATGCCGGATCAAGGCCTAGGTTCCCTTTGCCCCTTGAAACAACCACCCGTATATAGGCGCTCGATAATTCATTTTTCCGCACCGTATCAACGATGATTTGGGTCATTTCTTCAAATGTATAAGGAATTTGCAGCATGATTGAGTGGGCTGATTCGTATAGCCTTTTCAAGTGTGCATCTAGCCTGAACACGTTGCCGCTGTAAACACGAATGCCTTCAAATACCCCGTCGCCGTAGAGGAAGCCGTGGTCATATACCGAAACAACCGCATCCTCCTTCTTCACAAATTCACCGCCAAGAAATATATACTGGCTTTCCAAAAAAATCACTCCTCCTAAAAAGTTGCCCTGTTAAAAAAATTCTATCGAAAGAAAAAAATTAAAAAGGTTTGACTCGGAAAAGCCCGATTTTGTATTTTAAAAAAATAGTACGTGAAATAAAATACGAACTTTTCTGAGATTTCCGTTAATGATACTCCCGTTTAATTAAATATTCAAGGGTAAAATAATAAAAATCTGATAAATTTAAATATTCGGTCCATTTGATAGCGTTTACAATGTTGATAATTCAAGGATAATAATTTTAATAAAAATTTTTAAAAGTTGGTTATTAAGTTAGAATGGTTTGGGAGTTAATTTACATTATTTTCTTTTAAATGGAAGGTATGGGTATGGCTGGCTTTTAGGGCAGCAAATCGTTGTTTCATGTAAAGTGGCGTATACTACATTCAAGTGAATTTTATGAAGGCAGGGAGGTACTTGCTCTGGATAGTGGTTTTCCGGCGCAACAAACTAGATGGACAAACATGAACGGACATTGAGTGAAATGGTATTACAAACATTCAAGAACGCGTTTACGGTGAGAAAAAACCCTTTCCCTTGGAGAAAGGCTTTTTGTGCGGGCCTGGCGGCATCATTGCCAATCGTGATTGGCTTGCTCCTAGGGAATTTCCACTACGGCATTGCTGCGGGGATGGGAGGATTTGCGTATTTGTACGTATTCAACCAGCCTTATGTGCAGAGGGCAAAATTGATATTTTTTGTTGCTGCCGGCCTGGCTTTGTCCATGTTCCTCGGCATCCTTCTTTCCCCGTATCCTTTTGGGGTGGCCATTGGGATGGGAATGATAGGAGCTATTGCAACATTTATGTTTGGCGCGCTAAGGATTACCGGCCCATCGGCAATTTTCTTTATACTTTGTTTTTCAATTGCGACTGGGATTCCGGCTGACCCTGAGGATGCCCCGCTACGTGGCGGGCTAGTTTTATTGGGTGGTGCTCTATCATGGCTGATCAGTATGCTTGGCTGGTTTTTTAATCCCCACGGGCCAGAAACAATTGCTGTTAAAAAGGTATACGCTCAATTGGCCGCATTTGCCGATTCCGCCGGGGGAGCAGATTTGAATAATGCCCGGCATAAAACAGTCGCCGTTCTAAAGGAAGCGGAGGAAATCATCCTGGCTGGCTATTCTTTGTGGACGGATACGGAATTGTTTAAAAGGCTTTATTTGCTGAACGAGCATGCCAACCGTCTGTTTATCGATATGCTTGAATTAGTGGAAAAAAAGAAGAACGGGCTTCCCCCTGAGCTTGGCGATTCATTGCGGGCGCTGGCCAACACAATCGGATCATCCAGAAAGAACAAGGCGAAAATCCTTCAACCTGACACAGATGATGTAAAAATTGCCGATTTATTTAGGAAAATATACAACGCCGATGCTATCCTGAATGAGCCGGCCGGAAAAATCCACCGCGATGTGAAAATCGCCAAGCCCTCAATCCGGGTCAAGCTTTTAGGAGCGTTTGATAAAAACTCGATTGTTTTTCTTTCGGCTGTCCGATTTGGGGCCATTCTAATGGCAGCATCCCTGATTGCTTACGCATTCCCGTTTGAAAGGCCATACTGGGTCCCGCTTTCCTGTGCGGCGGTTATGCTTGGATCGACAATTATCTCCACAATTCATCGGGCAATCCAGCGGACAATCGGTACATTGGCCGGCCTTTTGATTGCCGGGGTAATTTTGATGAATGTCCATAACGGCTTTGTTGTGGCTTTACTCATTCTATCCCTTTCATTTCTGACAGAGCTGTTCATCGTCCGCAATTATGCGCTTGCCGTTCTGTTTATCACTCCTTCCGCTTTGATCATCTCGGAATATTCCGCAGAGATACATAACTTTCCCTTCTTTGCAGTGGCGAGGGCGACAGATATCATTACCGGAAGCATCATCGGGCTTTTGGGAGTTTGGCTTTTTGGGCGCAGGACAGCCTCGGGAATGCTCAATCATTACATTGTGAAAACCCTCCGCAGCCAAGGCCAATATGTACTTGGTTTGTTTTCGAAAAACAATGAGAAAATGGAGTTTGATAAGAGCTGGGAACGGAGAAAAATGCACACAAACCTAGTTAACCTTTCAACGGTATACACAACAGCTTTGGGAGAATTGCCGGGTAAAAAGAAAAAGCTTGAATCGTTCTGGCCGGTTATTTTCTCGATTGAGCAGCTGGGTTTTTACCTGGATGCAGCGTTAAAATATGAAAAAAGGCCAGTCCTTAAAGATGAAGAGCTTTCAAGGCTCCTGTATATTTTCGAAACGATGGCGAGGGCCGCAGGGCAAAACGTACCGCCAGCTGAAAAATCTGTGCCTGATATACCTGGTTTTGAAAAAATACGAAATGAAATCATTGACCTTCAAGCTTCGCTTCGTTTTGGGGAGGAGGCCCTCTAAATACAGTGTTGCGTGCACGGTGGGGTTACGAATCCTGTGCGTGGGCCTACCCGGCGGTTAGCCGGGCATTTTTCCAAAAAGAGTGGTTCATACTAATACGGGTGATGAAGATGCCTTGTGAGTCGAACGAGGAGTTGAATGTGCTTGTGGAGGAGGCGCGGCCTTTTACGAAGCAGGGGAAGGTCGCGGATTATATTCCGGCACTCGGGAAAGCGTATGCCGCTGAATTGTCGATTGCGATCCATTATCCAAATGGTGATTGTGTTGCGGCTGGGGAGGTCGAAAGAAAGATTACGCTACAAAGCATATCTAAGGTGATCAGCCTGGCGCTGGTTTTGATGGACCGGGGGTATGATTATGTGTTTGATCGGGTTGGGATGGAGCCTACGGGGGACCCGTTCAATTCGATTGCCAAATTGGAGGCTATGGGTGTGGCAAAGCCGTTGAATCCGATGATAAATGCGGGTGCGCTCGTTGTGACGCACATGATTAAGGGAAGCTCGGTTGGGGAGCGGCTCGGGCGGCTGTTGGCCTTTATCCGGGAACTGGCGGACAATGAGACGGTTGGGTTTAATGGGGAAGTGGCCCAATCCGAGTTTGAAACGGCCCATTTGAACCGGGCTTTGTGCTATTTTTTGAAGCAGCATGGGGTGATTACAGAGGATGTCGACACGCTGATTGAGTTGTATTCGAAGCAGTGCGCGATTGAGATGGATTGCCGGGATTTGGCCGATATTGGGCTGGTGTTCGCGATGGACGGGGTACATCCTTTGACGGGCAAACGAGTCATGCCTAAGGATGTAGCAAGGATTTGCAAAACGTTCATGGTGACATGCGGCATGTACAATGCATCCGGTGAGTTTGCCATCAAAATTGGCATTCCGGCAAAGAGCGGCGTATCCGGCGGAATCATGGGGTCCGTGCCCGGCAAATTCGGCATCGGGATATTCGGCCCCGCATTGGATGACAAGGGAAACAGCATCGGCGGCATCAAACTCCTCGAACTATTAGCCGAAAAGTACTCACTCAGTATGTTTTAAAATGCGGACAGTGCCCAGATTTTTTTTGTTTCACAAGATGTTTCACAGCAGAAATGGCCGGCCGCTTCCTGCTCGGGATTCGAGCAATTTCAAGATCAATCAAAATGAACCGTTTGGTGACAATGACCAGGCGGTTTTTTTATTGTGAAAATTACGTGGCCCCGATTAAAAGGACGTGTTTTAACAAATGGATTGTAAGCTTAAGCATTTAAATTTATACGTTTTTTATACCGAGAGTGGGGTAGAAGGGGAGTGGGCTACAAATTTACTGTGAGGAGGATGATGAATGGAAAAGGAGAATCGCGTTCCGAATGTGAATAAAAAGCAGGAACAGTTGGAGCAATTTACAGTGGATGACAGCGGGAAGAAGTTGACGACCAATCAAGGTTTAAAGGTTTCGGAGGATGAGTTTTCCCTGAAAGCCGGCGTACGCGGGCCGACGTTGATGGAAGACTTTCATTTCAGGGAGAAGATGACGCATTTTGACCATGAGAGGATTCCGGAAAGGGTTGTGCATGCCCGTGGGTTTGCGGCTCATGGTGAGTTTCAGGTTTACGAGTCAATGAAAGAATTCACGATGGCGAAATTCATGCATGACCCTGCGAAGAAAACACCGGTGTTTGTCCGTTTTTCGACGGTCCAGGGTTCGAAAGGCTCGGCTGAAACGGTCCGTGATGTGCGCGGGTTCGCAACGAAGTTTTACACGGAGGAAGGAAACTATGACCTGGTAGGAAACAATATACCAGTGTTCTTCATTCAGGATGCAATCAAATTCCCTGACTTTGTACACGCGGTGAAACCTGAGCCGCATAACGAAATGCCGCAGGGTGCATCCGCCCATGATACGTTTTATGACTTTATCGCCAACAACCAGGAGTCGGCGCATATGGTGTTGTGGCAAATGTCGGACCGGGCTATCCCCCGCAGTTTCCGAATGATGGAGGGCTTTGGAGTACATACGTTTCGGTTCGTGAATGAGCAGGGCCGGGCACATTTTGTAAAATTCCACTGGAAACCGGTGCTGGGCGTCCATTCGCTTGTGTGGGACGAGGCCCAGAAGATAGCCGGCAAGGACCCGGACTTCCATCGCCGAGATTTGTACGAGGCGATTGAAAGCGGGAATTTCCCCGAGTATGAGCTCGGTGTCCAGATGATTCCTGAGGAAGAGGAATTCCGGTTTGATTTTGATATTCTGGATGCGACAAAGTTATGGCCTGAGGAGGAGGTTCCGGTCAAGATTATCGGAAAAATGACCTTGAATCGGAATGTGGACAACGTGTTTGCGGAGACTGAGCAGGTTGCTTTCCATCCTGGCCATGTTGTTCCTGGGATTGATTTCACAAATGATCCGCTGCTGCAGGGCCGGTTATTCTCCTATACGGATACACAGCTGTTGCGTCTTGGCGGGCCAAACTTCCATGAGCTGCCAATCAACCGACCTGTTTGCCCGTTCCACAACAACCAGCGCGATGGCTTTGGCCGGCAGACGATCAACCGGGGCCAAGTGAGCTACCATCGAAATTCCCTCGCCCAAAATACGCCTGCGCCAGCAACTGCGGAGGAGGGCGGTTATGTCCATTATCAGGAGAAGGTGGATGGCCGAAAAATCCGGGCCCGCAGTGACAGTTTCAAGGATCATTTCTCCCAGGCGTCCATGTTTTGGAATAGCATGAGCCCGCCCGAAAAGCAGCATATTATTGATGCATTATCCTTTGAACTCGGCAAAGTGAAATCACCGGATGTACGCCAGCAGGTTGTTGATATGTTTGCCAATGTGAGCATGGAACTGGTCACACCGGTTGCCGAGGCGATTGGAGCGAAGGTGCCGGAGCCGAGGGAGCCTGCATCTTTAAAGTCATCGCCGGCTCTTAGCATGGCTAACACTGTAAAGACAGCGAAAACGCGTAAGATCGGTGTGCTTGTGGCTGATGGTTTTAGCGGAAATGAAGTTAAAACGATACTGGATGCCTTGAAGGCGGAAGGCGCAATCCCTGAATTCATTAGTGAAAAACTCGGTTCCGTACGAGGAACCGATAATTTCGCGCTGCCAGTCCATCATTCGTTCCTGACCGCCGATTCTGTCCTCTTCGATGCGATCTATGTGGTTGGAGGGGGAGAGAACACCCCGAAATTTAAAAAGGCTGCTCTCTATTTCCTCCAGGAAGCATTCGAGCATTACAAACCGATTGGCGCAACTCACGCAGGGGCCGAGATAGCTCAACAGGCTGGTATCATCGGTGCGCCGGGCGTTGTAGTTGCAAGCACACCTGAGGAATTTTCCGGGCAATTTGTTCAAGCAATCTCCTCCCACCGCCATTGGGACAGGCATGTGCAGTAATCTTTAAAGCTGGAAAAATTGAATTTTTTAAAACAAGAAATCCGCTAGGCGCTACAAGCCTGCGGGTTCTTGTTTTTAGAAGTACCTCGCAAGGTTAAAAATAAGAATCCAGAAAAATTCGCCTAAATCAATTCGTGAGGTTCAAGGATTACGGACCAGGTTGCTTTTCTATATTGGGAATCCAGTCTGTTGGGTTGGTTTGTTTGGTTGGATTTTTTGATAAAAATTTATTGACAATAAAAATAAATTTATGGTATTATAGTTTATTTGATTAAAGTGTCCATGTATGTTACGATTAGAAGGTTAGCATATATGGAGGCGATTATATGTTTCAAGTTGGCGATAACATTATTTACCCAATGCATGGTGCAGGTAGAATTATGGCAATTGAAGAAAGAGAATTCTCTGGCAAAAAACAAGATTATTTTGTCATCAAAATGTCAATCAGTAACATGCAAGTGATGATTCCAACACGTAAAATTTCGAATTCAAGAATAAGGCCGGTTACCGATTTACTTGCATTAAAACACATTATACACATTTTTCAGCATGGAGAATCAGATCGTTTACTGCCATGGAAACAAAGGTATAAAGTAAACACAGAAAAAATAAGAACTGGTGAAATGAAAGAAGGTGCAGAAGTTGTACGTGATTTAATGCGTATGAAGAAAGAAAAAGCACTAAATGCTAGCGAAAAGAAAATGTTGGCTGATGCATATGAATTTTTGATTAGTGAACTGCACTTAATAAAAGGGATTACCGAAAATCAAATAAATAGTTTTGGTTTATCCTGAATTTTCGAAAGTAAATCATCTTAAAGTCATCCTATTTCTTCAACAAATAACCCTCTCTTTGTGATTTCCACCATCTATTCCATTTTTTAAAAAACTTACTATAGCCAAATGAGAAAAGCTGCACTCTTTAATGAGGGCGCTGAAAAGTTAATCATACAAAAACAAAAGGTATAATTCCTCATTATGTGAGGGAGTTATACCTTTTTTTGTTGTGAGCGCTAGAAGTAATTTTGAATAGATGGATCTTTAATTCTTTGGCACACTTCTTGCACCATTATAGGGTGTGTGAGTGGATCGGACTCACTTCCACAAATAGATTTGGGGGTGTGTGAAAAATGAATAAGGTAATTTCGAAAGAGGATGCGGCTACATTTTTTCGGGATGGGATGACACTGATGGCAGGTGGTTTTATGGGTGTCGGAACGCCACAGGAGCTTGTTGAGGTAATGCTTGAAAAGAACGTTAAGGATATCACGCTGATTGCGAATGACACTGCGTTTATCGAAACCGGAGTTGGCCCATTGATTGTCAACCATCGGGTTAAAAAGGTAATTGCCTCCCACATCGGAACGAATCCTGAAACAGGCAGGCAAATGATTGCCGGAGAAATGGAAGTTGAACTCGTTCCACAGGGGACTCTGGCTGAACGCGTCCGGGCTGGCGGTTCAGGGCTTGGCGGGGTGCTGACTCCCACTGGAATTGGAACAGTGGTCGAAGATGGGAAACAGAAAATTACTGTTGACGGGCGGGAATTTCTGCTTGAAAAGCCGCTCAGGGCAGAAGTGGCAATTCTAAAGGCATATAAAGCTGACAAAGCCGGCAATCTTGTATATCACCGCTCGGCCCGGAACTTCAACCCATTAATGGCGTTAGCCGCCGACCTTGTAATTGCACAGGTTGAAAAGGTGGTAGAAGTCGGAGAGATTGACCCTGATGACGTAATGACCCCGGGTGTCCTTATAGATAAAATTTTGGTTCAAGGAGGCTGTAAATAATGACAATAACACTTGTTAGCCCCAAACAGCTCATTGCTTCACGTGTCGCAAAGGAATTGAGGGACGGAGATGTCGTGAATCTTGGAATTGGGCTTCCGACAATGGTCCCAAATTATTTGCCTGAAAATGTGAACGTCATTCTTCAATCAGAAAATGGATATGTGGGGCTGAAGCCACTTGAAGGGGAGATTGATCCCGACCTCGTAAATGCCGGTGGGCAGCCAGCTGGAATTATTCCGGGAGGCGCATTTTTTGACAGCCTGTTTTCATTTGAACTGATTCGCGGGGGCCATGTCGATGTTACAGTGCTCGGCGGCCTTGAGGTGGATGAAAAAGGAAACCTTGCGAATTGGATGGTTCCCGGCAAAATGGTCCCTGGGATGGGCGGTGCGATGGATTTGGTAACCGGAGCGAAAAAGGTTATCGTTGCAATGGAGCATTGTGCAAAAAGCGGATCTTCTAAAATCCTTAAGGAATGCCGCCTGCCCCTTACCGGGAAAGGGGTAGTCGATATGGTTGTCACCGAGCTTGCCGTGTTCCGTGTAACGCCATCAGGACTTGTCCTTGAGGAACTACAGGAAGGGGCGACAATGGAATTGGTACGTGAGAAAACCGAAGCCTCATTTAGTGTAAACCTGCTGGCATAACACAAAGGCTGGAAATAAGGACGATAGCCTGTTGTTTTGAAAAAGTCCAGCAAATTCGCACCAGCATTTAAAAAGGCGGAAAATTCCGTTATTCCGGAAAACCTACTTTCAGTTTTCCGGAATTCCGGAAAATAAAATTGATTTTTTTCGTTTAGTTAGTGATGAAAAGGGTAAAAAGGTAAGTGTTTATTCGAAATTGTTTGAAGATTTTGTATTGGCACGAAACTTGCATTCTTAAAGAATGTAAGCTTTATTTTGTAAACGCTTTCCAAAGGGGATGGAATGGGCTTACAAAAAATCAAAGGGGGATTTATATGGAATTATTCAGTATTCTTTTGGCGCTGGGCCTGTTAATGTTTGTGGCCTATCGCGGCTTTTCGGTTATCCTTTTTGCACCCATTTGCGCACTTCTGGCTGTAGTCCTGATTGACCCAAGCCATGTGCTGCCATTCTTTTCAGGGGTCTTCATGGAAAAAATGGTTGGATTCATTAAATCTTATTTTCCTGTCTTTTTACTGGGTGCAATTTTCGGTAAGGTAGTTGAAATGTCCGGAATTGCAGAATCGATTGCCAAGACGATTGTTAGCTGGCTTGGTGCCAAGCGGGCAATTTTAACAATTGTTTTGCTCGGCGCAATTCTAACTTACAGCGGAGTAAGCCTGTTCGTTGCTGTTTTTGCCATCTATCCATTCGCTGCCCAAATGTTCAGGCAGGCGAACATTCCTAAACGACTTATTCCCGGTACGATCGCACTGGGGGCATTTACGTTTACGATGGATGCGTTACCGGGTACACCTCAAATTCAGAACGTTATCCCGGCCCCGTTCTTTAAGACGGACATTTATGCCGCTCCAACCCTGGGGATCATAGGCGCTATTTTCGTCTTTGCATTGGGGATGCTTTACTTGGAGTGGAGGAGGAAGAAGGCAGCTGCAGCGGGTGAAGGCTATTTTGGCTTTGATACAGAAAACGCCGCAGCACTGGAACATGCTGAAGCGGAGAAGAATGCTTCCGTTCCTAATATGTCACTTGAACAGTCAAGAGCAAAGCAATTATTGGCATTCGTTCCACTTATCCTTGTTGGCGTTACGAACAAGCTGTTTATTACCCTTATTCCAAAATGGTATCCGGAAGGCTTTGACTTTGCGAAAATTGGGCTTAATGCCTTTACGGTCGATGTTTCGGCAGTAATGGCCATCTGGGCAGTAGAGATGGCGCTCGTAGTCGGAATCATTGCTTCTCTTGCTTATGACTGGAATCGGGTAACAATTAATTTCAAGGAAGGCCTGAACCTCAGCATTGCAGGCGCGCTTCTTGCCACGATGAATACAGGTGCCGAGTATGGATTCGGCGGAGTTATCGCCGCTCTTCCAGGTTTTGCGAAAATAAGCGATGGAATTTCAAGTACATTTACAAATCCGCTTGTAAACGGAGCTGTAACAACCACCACCCTGGCTGGGATTACCGGCTCGGCTTCCGGCGGTATGGGGATTGCGCTCAGTGCGATGGCTGATAAATACAATGCGGCAATCGCCGCGGCGAATATCCCACCAGAAGTCATGCACCGTGTCGTTTCGATGGCTTCCGGAGGTATGGATACGCTCCCGCACAACGGGGCGGTCATTACCTTGCTTGCTGTAACGGGCTTAACCCATAAACAGTCCTACCGTGACATTTTTGCCGTAACCATTATTAAGACAGTTGCTGTATTCGTTATTATTGGCATCTACTCTTTGTTTGGCTGGGTTTAAAAAAGAGAGACTGTTAATCCAATAGGGAGGCTAATCTATGAAACAGTTAGAAGGAAAAGTAGCGTTTATTACCGGTTCTGCAAGCGGAATAGGACTGGAAATCGCAAAGACATTCGCTAAAGAAGGGGCAAAGGTTGTCATTTCGGATTTAAACCGGGAGAAATCCGACCAAGTGGCCGAAACGCTGCGAGGCGAGGGATATGAAGCATTATCAGCCCCTTGCGATGTAACGAATGAGGAAGCCTATAAAAACGCCATCGGTCTGGCGGCTGAAAAGTACGGGAAAATCGATATCTTGATTAACAATGCCGGGCTTCAGTATGTATCGCCTATTGAGGAATTCCCGACGGAAAAATTCGAGCTGCTCGTAAAAGTTATGCTGACCGCACCGTTTATCGGCATTAAGAATGTTTTTCCGATGATGAAAAAGCAGGGCTTTGGCCGTATTATTAACATGGCCTCGATTAATGGGGTCATCGGGTTTGCCGGCAAGGCCGCCTACAATAGCGCCAAGCATGGCGTAATCGGCCTGACAAAGGTGGCCGCTCTTGAAGGTGCCGCCGAAGGAATTACTGTCAATGCGCTCTGTCCTGGTTATGTCGACACCCCGCTCGTCAGAGGACAGCTTGGCGACCTGGCCAAGACGCGAAATGTACCTTTGGAAAGCGTGTTGGAAGAGGTCATTTATCCGCTTGTTCCGCAAAAAAGGCTTTTATCGGTATCGGAAATTGCCGATTACGCAGTCTTTTTGGCAAGCGACAAAGGAAGAGGGATTACCGGACAGGCCGTCATCCTGGATGGAGGCTATACTGTGCAGTAAAGCTGCTGTTGTTAACAATACAAGACGAGAAGTCCTGCCTTTTACCCGGCAGGGCTTTTTCTTTATTTGCAAATAGTCAGAAATCTCCGTACATTTACAAACAAAATACTGATATAATAATCTTTAGTATTCCGAAAAGGTGGGGAAATGGTGAACGTGCGAATCGATGATATTCCTTTAAACTGGCTCGAGGAAATATTGAACCTTTCTGCCGAGCGGATTGTTGTCACCGACCGTGACGGCATCATCATTTATATTAACGAAGCTTATTGTGAATTCCTTGGCACCACTGTGGATAAAGCAATGAAAAGGCCTGTCCAGGAGGTAATTGAAAATACGAGGATGCATATTGTATCCCGCACCGGACAAGCTGAAATCGCCGCTGTCCACCATATCAACGGGAGTGAAATGATTGCCAACAGATTTCCTCTCATTGTTTCCGGGGAACTGGTCGGGGCAGTGGGAACAGTCATGTTCAAGAATCCTGAGGAGCTTCAATTGTATAAAAGCAAAATCCAAAATCTCGTAGAAGAGTTGAAATATTATAAAACGAGAGAAGAGAGTGAATTTACAAGCAAGTATAGCTTTTCAGACCTGATTGGGACGAGCCGGCCTTTTATGGAGGCAAAAGCGCTTGCCGAAAGGATTTCTGTCAGCCAGTCTGCTGTCCTCCTGCTCGGCGAATCCGGAACGGGAAAGGAATTGTTCGCCCATTCGATTCATGCTAACAGCCTCCGTTCGGCGTATCCGTTCGTACCGATAAATTGCGCATCCATTCCGGAACATTTGTTGGAATCCGAGCTGTTTGGCTATGAGGACGGTGCATTCACAGGGGCCAAAAAAGGAGGAAAGAAGGGTCATTTCCAGCTTGCTAATCGGGGGACCATCTTCCTGGATGAAATAGGTGACATGCCGCTTGCCATGCAAAGCAAACTGCTCCGTGTATTGCAGGACAAGGAAATCCAAGCCGTCGGCGGACAAAAATCGGTACCGGTCGATGTAAGGATTATTACGGCTACCAACCGTGACCTTGAAAAGATGGTAGATGAGGGGAAATTCCGCCAGGACCTTTACTACCGGCTGAATGTCATAAAAATCGAAATCCCCCCGCTCCGGAAAAGAAAAGAAGACATCGAGCAAATTGCCCTGAAACTGGTGGAAAAGCTTGAAAAGAGATTCCACCGGAAATCCGTGCGGCTGTCCCAGGAAGTCATCCGCCTTCTTCAACAGCACTCCTGGCCGGGCAATATACGTGAACTCGAAAATGTCCTTGAACGGTGCATCAATGTTTTGGATGGGAATGTCGTTATGCCCAACCACCTTCCCTTATATTTACGGGACCAGGAAACAGCGCTATTTGATACCGTTCCTCAACATGCAAATCCAGCCGGAACAAAGATAAAGCCGTTAAAGGAAACAATAGCGGAAGCCGAAAAGCAGGCCATCCTCGCAGCCCTTGCCGCTGCCGACGGAAACCGCCAGGAAGCAGCCAAACTCCTCGACATCGGAAAAACAAGCCTTTATGAAAAATGCAGAATTTATTCAATTAAATAAGGTGCCAGGCATGATGGATTTCTATGCCTGGCACCTTTTATGCCAACCGTGGACTTTAGTTTTCTGTCAGCTCTGGAATTGGCTTTCCATCAATAAAGTCCGGTATGTCAATTTGCATGAATTTATACAATGTGGGCGCAATGTCCAAAGTTGTAATTTCTGATTCAATCTCTCCCTGGGTTATTCCTTTACCAGCTGCCATAAAGATAGGGATTAACTCTTTCCGGGCTGGATCGCCCCCATGGTTGCCAAGGTCATTAACCATCATAACTTTATTGCCATCGCCCTGGGCCATGTAATAGCCCTTTTGGGCGACTAATAGAACATCTCCTGTGTTTTCATGGCTGTTGCGGATTTTGATGACCTTTTCATATGGTAAGATTAGTTGTTTTACAGGAGCGAAAAGTACAGTGTTTTTTAGGGCCTTTACCGATTTGGAAAAATCCTCTTTAATCGCGGTATTGTTGTCCGATAATTGAGCCGATACGAAGGATAAATAATTCCCGAGATTGATTTTCTTTTTTTCAACTTTCGCATTCTCAAAAATCTCAGCGATTCTTTTTTGGAGAGAGTCATAATCCTTTTGTTCGACAATCCCCTCTTTTTCCCGTCCTTTTAAGTTTATATAAACCTGTGCGATCGACCCGCTGGCGACAGCAAACGCTTTTGATTTTTTGTAATCAATTTCCCCATCGCCATCCTTCACGAGCAACCCTTCCTTTTCCAATTCCTCATTTGGAGAAAGACGGGAATGGACTGGCTCCATTCCGTGATCAGATACAAGATAAATCCGGTCATTTTTATTTAACTTCGAAAGGACTTGGCCCAGCATTTCATCGGATAAGCCGTAAGACCAGCGGATATATTTCATATACCGTTCCGACTTTTCCTTTGAATAGCCAGGCTGCCTCGGGTCAACAAGGAGGTAGTTGTGCGATTCATGGTCTACCTGTGGATAATAAAAGAACATGATGTCCGGCTTGTAACGATCCTTGATATATAAAGATACATCTGTTGTCCATTGTGCGAAGCGCGTAATAATCTCCTCATATTCCTTCCGGGTAATCCATTTGTTCTCCAATGCTTCGTCATCATCCTGGACTGGGAAGTAGCCGAACTTCCTGTTGATGTCATTTTTAAAATCTCCTGGTCCCTCAATGATTGCTGATGTCACTGCCGTCCGATACATTTTAGCGTCGGAAAGGTCTGGCTTATTCGCTTTTATTTTAAAAGAAAATCCCGCCAACTCGTTCGTTTTAGTCAAAAATGAGAGAGAGCCCCATTTATTCAATTGTACAGTCTGTGCATCTTTCATATCAGGTTCGAATGAAACTTGAAAGGTGTAACCTTTCCGGTCCTGTGTGGATTTGTCGGCAACTATATAGATAGTACGTGTATCGTTTTTGCTCATTTTAAATGAAAAACTGGCTTTTTGATTCGACTTCTTTGATTCGGTTTTTTGAAAATCAAGTTTGGCCAAATCGCTTTCAGCCCAAGTCTCCCCATAATAAATTGCGTAATCGGCTTTATAGTTGAATGTTGGATTTGAACCTGGAAAGAGGATCGTAGCGGTCGTCTTTCCTTTTTTACGAGCCACAGACCAAACGGGTTCGGAATCAAGCGGGGAAAAAAAGGCGCTGTCCCGGTTTGTCAATTTTTTATCCGGTTTATGGATTTCGTTGCTGACCATGCCGGATTCACTTGGCTTCGTTCCCGTTGCAATCGCAGCATGGGAGGCTGACGTTAAGGATGGAAAAATCGTTTGTATATTTTCTGCATACATCCCTTTATCTGCTACCTTTTTAAAGTTGGGCATAGTCCCCTGCTTTATATAAGCTTCTAAAAAGTCCTGGCGCATCCCATCATACGAAATGATTACTTCGGTAGATTTGCTGTTTTCGCTCCCAAAAGCATGGGAAGGAATGCTTGCCATCAGTAAAACCAAAACAAAAAAAACCCATTTTCGCATATCATTCACACCTAGTTTCTTTTCAATCATTTGTGATGATATTCCCTTCAATGGCTTTGGTAAAACAATGGATGGGAAAGCTCTTAAAATATATTAAGTAGAAATGTCATGTATATATGTAAATATATGTTAAAATAAAAGCGGAATAGTTGTAGGAGGGGTTAAGATGGACTACATTGCTCATATTCGAAGCAGTGACGGAAAAGTACAAAAAGTTGAAGAACATTTACTGGAAGTCAAAAGCCTTGCTGAGCAATATGGAGAAAAGCTTGGAATTAAGCATTTAGCCGGTCTTGCTGGTATGCTTCATGACTTGGGGAAATACACAAATGATTTCAGGAATTACATACTGGAGGCTGTAAACAATCC
This sequence comes from Neobacillus oceani, assembly GCF_046237595.1. NCBI lineage: Bacteria > Bacillati > Bacillota > Bacilli > Caryophanales > Bacillaceae > Neobacillus > Neobacillus oceani. The sequence goes on from NZ_CP143543.1 coordinate 694,467, forward strand.
TGACAGCCCTCCAAAAAGAGGAAGTATTGACCACTCAACCGCTGGGGGAAAACTTCTATTTGAACTGTATCACTCCTCAGAAAAAAGAGACCCCTTAAAATGCATTGTTTCCGAAATAATAGGGAATGCAATTATCTCCCACCATTCTTATCTTCACGATTTTTTAAATCCAAATAATGAATCACCTTACCTCTACAGAGTTCAACAAAAAGAGTTAAACCAATATGAAGCAGCCCGTAACCACTTTTTTGAAAATGTAATCAGTGAGATGGATTTTCAAAATTATGTAAACAAAGCAGTTGAAGAATTAAATAACCTCTTTGTAAAAACTTCATCCTCGCTTGTCGAACAGCAATTAATGTTCCTCACTAAATTTATCTTCAGCATCTTAATCGACTCTGACCGTACCAATACCAAAGAGTTTGAAGAGAACGCAGGTGAGTCCACATACATGGAAACACCTCTTCTTTTTGAAAAATATTATGAAAGGCTCATGGATAAAATCAACTCCTTTAAAATGAGCAATCACTCCGATTCACCTATCAATAAATTAAGGGCCAATATGTCAAACCAGTGTGATGAGTTTGCCGGGAGGCCATCAGGAATCTATACTTTGTCGATTCCGACCGGAGGTGGAAAGACATTGGCGAGCCTCCGCTATGCATTGAAGCATGCCCAAATTCATGGAAAAAAGAGAATTGTCTTTGTTGTACCATATACAACTATTATTGAGCAAAATGCAGAGGAAGTACGTAAAATCCTACAAGAAGAGGCCAACATACTTGAGCATCATTCAAATGTAATAATGGATGACCAGGATAATGACGAAAGTCTAGATGGATTAATTAATGTAAACCAAAAGCTTAAGCTCGCAAAGGATAATTGGGATGCCCCTATTATTTTTACAACAATGATCCAATACTTGAACGTCTTTTTTGCAAAAGGAAGCAGGAATATTAGAAGGCTGCATAACCTTGCTGAATCTATAATTATTTTTGATGAAGTACAAAAAGTGCCTATTCATTGTGTGTCACTCTTTAACCAGTCATTGAATTTTTTAAAAACATTCGGCAAGTCGAGTATTGTACTTTGCACAGCCACGCAGCCTGCATTAGATTTTGTGGAGCACAAGCTTGAAATAAACACGGATGGAGAAATGGTTCAAAACTTGGATGAGGTCATCAATGCTTTTAAAAGAACAGAAATTGTGGATATGGCAACTGGAAACCTTTTTGACAGTGAAAGGCTTTCAGACTTCGTGGTTGATAAGATTAAAGAAATAAACAGTGTACTAGTTATTTTAAACACTAAGACTGTTGTGAGAAAACTTTATACTTTACTTAAAGAGAAAGATATAGGAATCGCGATATACCACTTGAGCACTTCCATGTGTGCCTCTCATCGCAAAGAGATATTGAAGGGAGTCAGGGAAAATCTCGAAAACGGCAATAAAATAATTTGCATTTCTACTCAGCTTATTGAAGCCGGGGTGAACGTGAGTTTCGAGTGTGTAATCCGTTCATTAGCTGGCCTTGACTCGATCGCCCAGGCGGCCGGAAGATGCAACCGCCATGGTGAAAAGCCGCTTCAGCAAGTTTATATAATTGACCATTGCGAAGAAAACCTAAAGAATTTGAAAGAAATAAAGGTTGGAAAGCAGGCGGCTAGAAAAATCTTTGCGGATTTAAAGGTTGATAATACTGCCCATGGAGGAAATGCGCTTTCAACAAAAGCCATAGAGAGGTACTTCAAGGAGTTTTACACAGATTTTCAATCAAACTTAAATTATTTTATCCCTCAGCTTGGGAAGGAAATGACTGAATTACTTTCTTCCAATAAAAAAGTATACAGTTACCACAAAGCCTTTAAACATGCAACAGGGCAAAGTCTTCCTCTGTTTCTGGCCAATAGTTATAGAACTGCTGCGGAGCATTTTCAAGTCATAGACCAAATTGCAACAGGTGTTTTAGTACCTTATGGAGATGGAAGAGAAATTATCACAGAGCTAAATGGAAGCGGAAGTATTGATGACCTCTCTAATTTAATGAGGAAAGCCCAGCAATATACAATCAACCTCTTCTCGTATGAATTAGATCAACTCGATAAAGAAGGCGGACTAGTCAGTTATTTAAATGGAAAGGTACTGGCTCTTAAAGAAGGGGCATACAGTGAGGAATTCGGCCTGGATTTGGATAGTCGGAGTCAATACAGTGTAAAAATTTTTTAAAAAGATTGGGGCGGGAAATAAATACCCGCCCCAATCTTTAGCCAGAAATCTCAAATCATATAATATATTTTTCAATCCACGCTATTATTTTACTAGCGACAATTCATTATACCATATCTACCATTTTAAATGTTACGGTGAGGATATACAGATTTAAATTCATATAATATATTATTTATTGACGTTCACAATTAAAAGGATTGTTATGTAATTATTACCAAGTAAAAAATAGGAAGGAGGTGTCTATATGCGAAATTCAATAGAATTCGAGGTTTGGGGGAAATACGCTTTATTTACAGACCCACTTACCAAAATGGGAGGAGAAAAGCTGTCCTACCAAGTACCTACGTACCAGGCTCTTAAGGGAATCGTGGAATCAATTTATTGGAAACCTACTTTGCTGATGGTGATTGATGAAGTCAGGATTATGAACCCTATTCAAATGGAATCCAAAGGAGTCAGGCCGATTGAATACGGAGGGGGCAATACACTTGCAAACTATACATATTTGAAAGATGTCCGTTATCGTGTTCGGGCCCATTTTGTATTTAATCCGTATCGTACAGATTTGGCATTCGACCGAAACGAAAACAAGCATCATAATATTTTGAAGCGTTCTTTAAAAGCAGGTGGCCGCCGTGATATTTTCCTAGGAACTAGGGAATGCCAGGGGTATGTCGAACCATGTGACTTTAATGAGGGTGTTGGGTTTTACGAAAATTATGATGAAATTCATTTTGGTACAATGCTGCATGGGATAAATTACCCTGATGAAACCGGCCGGAATGCCATGGAAGCACGCTTATGGAACCCGGTAATGAAAAACGGGATTATTAAATTTATAAGGCCCGATGAATGTATGATGGTCCGTAAAATTTCCGATATGGCGCCTAAGCATTTCGACAGCCAAAGTATTCTTTCGGCGGAAGATCTCGCATTACAATTGGATGAGGGGGTGAATGGATGAGTTGGCTTTTGAATTTATATAAAACGTATGAATCTAATCTTGACAGGGTAGGCGAACCGGAAAAACGGTATGGGGACAGGGAATTTACATTGCTTCCAATTTCCCATACAACCCAAAATGCCCATATCGAAGTGCGGATCACAGAAGATGGCAATTTTCATTCTGCGGAAGTCATTGATAAAACGGAGGCCAACACCCTCATTCCTTGCAGCGAAAAAGCCGCGAGTCGTGCGGGGAAGGTGAATGCCCCTTATCCGTTGCATGATAAATTGGTTTATGTCGCCGGTGATTTAACTGCTTATCATGAAAAACTAAACAATGAAGAGCAATTTGCTGAATATATTAGGCAGCTTAGCGAGTGGGCTGATTCTTCTAATGGAAACAATAAGGTAAAGGCGATTTTTGGATATTTAGACAAGAGGAGCCTTATTGGTGACCTTATTAAGGAGAAAATTTTATTAACTGATGCCACTGGAAAGCTTATAGAGGCTTGGGATAAAAAATATGAACCTCTATATGGAGGAAAACCTCCATTGTTTTCAGTTATTGCGGGTGAGGTTGAAAGCGCCTTCGTTAGATTTGATGTCTATTCTCCTAAAAAAATGCTAGTAAAGGTATGGAAGGATTCCGAAATGTATAATTCCTTCAGTAATTATTACAGCGAATCTCTTGAAGGGGAAGACCTTTGTTTCATAACAGGAAAAATGCTGCCAGGCACGGAAAGGCATACAAATAAAATAAGGAATGCTGCAGATAAAGCAAAGCTCATCTCAGCCAATGACTCTTCCGGGTTTACTTATCGAGGTCGATTTAATAAAAGTTCCGAGGTAGCAGGCATAAGTTATGATGTTTCCCAAAAGGCACACAATGCATTGAAGTGGCTTATTAACCGGCAGGGAAAAGTAGTTGACCAGAGGGTTTTCCTCGTTTGGGGGAATGAGGATCCTGAATTGCCAGATCCAACTGAAGATACATTTGATATACTTTCGATGTTTTCAGAAGAAAGGCAACCTCAGAAAATCGAGTCTTATACCCATCAGGAATTTGCCCGCGAAATCGCTAAGGCTCTTGATGGATACAGGGGGAAATTAGTCTCCAATTCCAATGTCAATATTATGATTCTAGATTCCGCGACAACGGGTCGGCTTGCAGTCCTCTATTACCGGAACATGGATAAGGAGCATTATTTGGACAAGCTCGCAGATTGGCACATTAAAGGTGCCTGGCTCCATCGTTACCGTAAGGATACAAACGATAAAGCTTCCTGTTTTTTCGGTTCACCATCCTTAAAAGATATAGCATTTGCAGCTTACGGACCACGGGCTGGAGATAAAATTGTTAAAGGCCTAATGGAGCGGGTTCTTCCTTGCATTATAGATGGCAGGAAAGTGCCGGATGATATTGTGAGAAGTGCGTTCAACCGCGCAGGGAACCCGGTTTCCATGGAACGATGGGAATGGGAAAAAACCCTGAGTATTGCTTGTTCACTAATTAATAAGAGGGAGGAAATGGATGTGGCTTTAGATAAAGAGAATACCGACCGGAACTATCTATTTGGCCGGTTGCTTGCCATCGCGGATGTTCTTGAGAGAAATGCATTAGGCTCCAACGAATCTAGGGCAACCAACGCAGTCCGGTATATGAATTCTTTTTCGAAAAATCCCGAAAGAACATGGGCGACAATCCAGGCAAGCTTGCAGCCATATCAGGCCAGGTTGGGAACTAAGGTTAGATATTATAACAGTTTAATTGATGAAGTTGCATCTAAATTTAACAGCGAAGATTTCAATAATAAACCCCTAACGGGCAAATATCTATTGGGATTTTATAGCCAAAGGCACGATTTGTATCAGAAAAAAGAAAAAAATGAGCCAGTGGTGGCTCTGGAAACCAGGGAGGAATAGACATGTCAGTTCTGGATCATAAAATCGACTTCGCTGTTGTTTTATCTGTAAAGAAGGCAAATCCAAATGGAGATCCTCTGAACGGAAATCGTCCGCGCCAAAATTATGACGGTCACGGGGAAATTTCCGATGTGGCTATTAAACGCAAAATCAGGAACAGGCTTCAGGATATGGGGGAGCCCGTCTTTGTGCAATCCAATGATCGCAAAAATGACGAGTTTGCTAGTTTAAGGGAACGTGCCGCAGCAAATCCTGAACTTGCAAAAATGTTAAGTTCAAAAAATAGTTCAAGTGATGAGTTTGCAAAGATTGCTTGTAAAGAATGGATAGATGTAAGAAGTTTTGGGCAGGTATTCGCATTTAAAGCAGGCTCAAGCTCTAGCTCCAGTGTTTCTGTTGGGGTAAGGGGGCCAGTTTCCATTCATACTGCAACCAGTGTTGAACCAATTGATATTTCAAGTATGCAAATTACCAAGAGCGTTAATTCGGAGCCTGGAAAGGACCGGGGTTCGGATACAATGGGCATGAAGCATCGGGTCGATTTCGGAATTTATATTTTTTATGGCAGCATTAACACCCAGCTCGCAGAAAAAACCGGATTCACCAATGAAGATGCAGAGAAAATAAAAAATGCCCTAGTGACACTATTTGAGAACGATATTTCATCGGCTAGGCCAGACGGCAGTATGGAAGTCCATAAGGTTTTCTGGTGGGAGCACAATTCAAAGCTTGGACAATATTCTTCTGCCAAAGTTCATCGGCTTTTGGAAGTAAAACGTGAAGTGGAAGAGCCAAGAACAATCGATGATTACACTATTGGAGTTGGAGAGTTGGACGGATTAAGGGTAGAAGTCCTCAATGGAATTTAATAGAGAAGATGAGTATTTGATGTTGTCTGGTATTCAACATTTTCAATTTTGTAAGAGGCAATGGGCTCTTATCCACATTGAACAGCAATGGGAGGAAAATGTACGGACGATAGAGGGGCAGTTTCTTCACAGAAAAGCAGATAAGCCTTTTATTAGAGAGAAACGTGGAGATACGCTCATTGTCCGGGGAATGCCTATAAAATCAAATGATTTAAAGGTAACGGGGATATGTGATGTTGTTAAGTTTGTAAGGGACAGCTACGGGGTGGAAGTTTCGGGCGAGGAAGGAAAGTACAGTGTCTACCCGGTCGAATACAAGCGAGGAAAGCCAAAACTTGATGATTCAGATGTACTTCAGTTAACAACCCAGGCAATATGCCTAGAGGAAATGCTTCTTTGTGATATAAAGAAAGGTTACATGTATTACAACGAAACTCGCCACCGTCTAGAAGTGCCAATAACAAAAGAGAATAAGGAAAAGGTACAGAAAATTGTTTCAGAGATGTACACACTATATAACAGAAGGCATACCCCAAAAGTAGAAACGGGTCCCTTTTGCAAAAACTGTTCTCTTCATAATGTGTGTTTGCCAGATTTAATGAATAAACGTTCGGTCAAGAGTTTTATCGAAGGGCGGATTAAAGAATGAAGAAATTCCTAAACACACTCTATGTAACTCAACCGGACGTTTATTTATCTTTAGATGGCGATAATATCGTCCTTCTAAAAGAGCAGGAAAAGCTCGGCAGGCTGCCTTTGCATAATCTTGAAGCAGTTGTTTCGTTCGGATATACAGGGGCAAGCCCGGCACTTATGGGATACTGTGCCGAACGGAATATTTCACTTGTTTTTTTGACGATGAATGGGCGTTTCTTAGCTAGGGTTATTGGAAAAAGCAAGGGGAATGTTGTTCTTAGGAAAAAACAGTATCAACTATCAGAGAATGAAAGTTTATCCGCCAAAATTGCACGAAATTTTATTATCGGTAAAGTCTATAACAACAAGTGGATAATTGAAAGAATGACAAGGGACTATTCAATGAGGATAGAGGTTCCAGTATTTAAGGAGATTTCAAAACATCTTACCACCTTGCTTTTCGAGATTAGAGAATGCGAGGATTTGGAAAGGTTACGAGGCCTTGAAGGCCAGGCAGCCATTAGTTACAATAAGCTGTTTAATCAAATGATCCTCCAGCAGAAGGAAGATTTCTATTTCAACAACCGTTCTAGGCGCCCACCATTGGATAATGTCAATGCAATGCTGTCTTTTGCATATACATTGTTGGCCAATGATATGGCTTCAGCTTTAGAGGGAGTCGGGCTTGATGCTTATGTAGGCTTCCTGCATCGGGATAGGCCAGGAAGAGCTTCACTGGCCCTCGATGTAATGGAAGAGCTCAGGGGAATTTACGCGGACCGATTTGTCTTATCATTGATTAACAGGAAAGTAATCAATAAGGATGATTTTCTGAAAAAGGAAAATGATGCGGTAATCATGACAGACGAGGGGCGAAAGAAGTTTTTGACAGCATGGCAAACAAAAAAACAGGAACAAATCACCCACCCTTACCTAGGTGAAAAAATTGCCTGGGGACTTGTACCGCATACCCAAGCATTATTGCTTGCCCGTTTTCTACGGAGCGATCTGGACGAATATCCGCCTTTTCTTTGGAAATAGTACTGCTTTAGCACAGGCTAAAGCATATTAGAAAGCAGGTGTCAGCTTGCTGGTATTAATTACTTATGATGTGAGTACTTCCAGTCAATCAGGGCAAAAAAGGCTTAGACGAGTAGCAAAAGTTTGCCAGAACTATGGTCAGCGCGTCCAAAATTCAGTTTTTGAATGCATTGTAGACTCAGCACAATTCACCACATTAAAATTTGAACTTGAAGACATCATTGATAAGGATAAAGACAGCCTTCGCTTTTACCGGCTAGGGAATAATTATAAGAGCAAGGTGGAACACATAGGGATTAAGGAAACAATTGACATTGAAGGTCCCTTAATCTTGTAGTGCGAAGGTAAAGTGCCCATGGATTTCCAGGGGGGTTCGCACCAATTTTTCAGTAAATTTTCATGAGCAAGTTAATTGTTTTATAAAATATCCTTTACCATGGTAAAGGAGATAGCGGTTTTTGAACTAAATTACTGATTTTTTTATGAAATTTGCATAAAAATCGCTGTCGCACCCTACATGGGTGCGTGGATTGAAATGAGCAATACCTACCTACTGCCGAGACAGTCCTCGTCGCACCCTACATGGGTGCGTGGATTGAAATTTTGCACCGAGCAAACGGATGCAGAGATTGCAGGTCGCACCCTACATGGGTGCGTGGATTGAAATTTCCTGGCGCTGTATTCTTTCAAGCCCCTTTTCAGTCGCACCCTACATGGGTGCGTGGATTGAAATAAATATTTTTATACATCCGTATTCGGTCAAAGCATGTCGCACCCTACATGGGTGCGTGGATTGAAATAAAACAACCATATCGTTTACCGCATACGATTTGAGGTCGCACCCTACATGGGTGCGTGGATTGAAATTTCGGGGACGGGAAGCACGAATGGGGCGACGGGAAGTCGCACCCTACATGGGTGCGTGGATTGAAATGGTTCAGATACGGAGTCGGTGGAGCTCCCGGATCGTCGCACCCTACATGGGTGCGTGGATTGAAATTTCTAGTCCCAACTCAACTCTCATTGCATGATGTCGCACCCTACATGGGTGCGTGGATTGAAATATTGCCACGGTAGTTCTTTTTGCTCCTGCTTCCAGTCGCACCCTACATGGGTGCGTGGATTGAAATAGTTTATTTCCATCGGCTAGATGAGGGAAGAGAGGTCGCACCCTACATGGGTGCGTGGATTGAAATATGATTATTCCTAGTCATTAGTACAATTGATTCAGTCGCACCCTACATGGGTGCGTGGATTGAAATCAAACGGGCGAACCATTATTTGACCGCCAAATAGGTCGCACCCTACATGGGTGCGTGGATTGAAATACAACCGGCGGTATTGCGTTAACAGTCGATGCGGGTCGCACCCTACATGGGTGCGTGGATTGAAATACAACCGGCGGTATTGCGTTAACAGTCGATGCGGGTCGCACCCTACATGGGTGCGTGGATTGAAATACCATAAACCAAACCAACATTACGCCCATGGCCCGTCGCACCCTACATGGGTGCGTGGATTGAAATATTGATAAAGATTCATTTACCTTGCCATTTGGAAGTCGCACCCTACATGGGTGCGTGGATTGAAATCAGTCACACCTAGAAAGCCAGCTTAACCTGTCCGTCGCACCCTACATGGGTGCGTGGATTGAAATATCCAGACAAATTATAGAGGACGGTTGCACCGCGTCGCACCCTACATGGGTGCGTGGATTGAAATCCATTACCCATTGGTTAAGAATAAAATTATACATGTCGCACCCTACATGGGTGCGTGGATTGAAATATATAACTGTTTTATTGATTCATCCGATGTAGATCGTCGCACCCTACATGGGTGCGTGGATTGAAATACTGTCTATAGTTGTAACCCTTTTTATATCGCTTGTCGCACCCTGCATGGGTGCGTGGATTGAAATTCTGTAGCCGGAAGCGGAAAAGGCTGAACCATGTGTCGCACCCTACATGGGTGCGTGGATTGAAATAGCGTGTGTATATCAGCTATGCAGAGCTTGCAGCAGTCGCACCCTACATGGGTGCGTGGATTGAAATAGGAGCTTGCAGACGGGCTTTATATAGCAAAGACGTCGCACCCTACATGGGTGCGTGGATTGAAATAATTCATCATGCACATAATTATAGACAGCATAATGTCGCACCCTACATGGGTGCGTGGATTGAAATTCCTCCTATCTAACAAAATGCTTATCGTGTTAGAGTCGCACCCTACATGGGTGCGTGGATTGAAATGTGGACGGTGTTGCCGAATGGCTAAAGCGCGAGGGTCGCACCCTACATGGGTGCGTGGATTGAAATTTAGCCGAGTACCAGCAGGAAAAGGGAAAGAATTGTCGCACCCTACAGGGGTGCGTGGATTGAAATTCCAAGATTAAATAGGCTGTCATCAGCTTAGTCAGTCGCACCCTACATGGGTGCGTGGATTGAAATTCCGAACTTAGTTGTGATAGAACCAGTGACAGCAGTCGCACCCTACATGGGTGCGTGGATTGAAATAATAACGCTATGGGCGAATTTAAGCACCATACCCGTCGCACCCTACATGGGTGCGTGGATTGAAATACTTTTTTGCAAAGAATGTCAATCACCGAAAAAGTCGCACCCTACATGGGTGCGTGGATTGAAATACTGGAGAGAGCATCGGACGGACAGCAACAGCAAAGTCGCACCCTAAATGGGTGCGTGGATTGAAATATCAGCGCCTATATGCACAAGGGCGAGCCGGAATTGTCGCACCCTACATGGGTGCGTGGATTGAAATTCAAACAACATATGCGATTCTCTCTATGATATAACGTCGCACCCTTCATGGGTGCGAGGATTGAAATATAAGATCCTCATAATCAACGCCTAACGGTTTATGTCGCACCCTAAATGGGTGCGTGGATTGAAATAATCTAATGTGAATCCAGAAGAAGAAAGCTCAAATGTCGCACCCTACATGGGTGCGTGGATTGAAATAAAAATAGCAAGCGTAGCAAAAGGGGGAAGTAAAGTCGCACCCTACATGGGTGCGTGGATTAAAATCTCACCCGGAACCCTCCCCGCATTACCTTTTACGTCGTGTTCCAAGGGGGTAAAATGAAGTTGCTAGTGATTCTGTTACACGGTGTATAGGCATACACTTTGGGGTTGTATGAATTGTTAGGGTTGTTACTCTGCAACTTCTGGTACAGGTTATCTTATACGGGTCCGTGTTTGTTTAGAAATGAGTTGCCAGAGAAAGATTTGAGAGCGACCATTCGGGCTCACATTTGTGTACCGTTCTTATCCTGGTACTATAGCGGCATCTGAATAGGTATTGTATAAATAGCAGGTAACTTGCTTTTCAAAGTCTGTTCGCACGCAGATTTTCTTGACCCAAAAAAAGGAGTGAAATAAATAGTTCTTATTTAATTCCATTACTAGTGAAAACCTGTTAATTGGAAGAGTACAACTTTTTGTATATTTATTCTACTTACTAAATTGTAATTGTAAAGTGAAGAACACTTCCCTAATTCATAAAAAGATTACCTTTTCCTTACCAAGTACTACACCATGCTTTTAAAGCATATAAAATCAGTAGGCTAAGTAAGGAGGGTCCTAAATGAAGAGAATAAAAAGGAGCTATCGTAGGCGGGGACCGCTGCCTTTAAGCCATGTTTTATTAATAACCTTTATTGTATTTGTTCTGGTGACGTACCAAAGCCTAAACATCATTAACAAACAAATTGAACCTAGATTAATAAAAATTTCCGAGACAAAGGCTAGAGAGTTTGCATCTCAGGCAGTAAACAAATCCATAGCGCAGTATGTTGTGGAAAATGTTGATGTAGGAGAACTAATTATCGTCCATAATAATTCCAATGAGGTTGGTTATAGCTTTAACCCCAAGGTATATACACGGGTAATATCTGAAATAACCACAAGAATACAGCGATATTTAAACCTGCTTGAGTCAGGAAATATTGAAGAGCTTGAGGCCTTTAAGGAATTTAACTCCGGAGAATCAAAGAAACAGCAAGGCTTAATATATGAAATCCCAATTGGAATGGCTACGGATAATACATTATTTTCTAATCTGGGCCCTAAAGTCCCCGTTCGGTTTGAGATAATCGGTGATGTTACTGCCAATATTGAGACGAAAATAAGAGAAACAGGGATAAACAACACATACCTTGAGATTTACGTCAAAACCCATGTCCAAATGGGCGTCATTATCCCTTTGATTGGAAAAGAGATTGAGGTTACAAACTCAATTATGATAGGCGACCTATTTTTGCCTGGAAAAGTGCCGCAATATTACAACGGCGGAGGCGGAAACGGAGGGAATGAAGTTAATCCGATTGTCATTCCTGACGGGGGTGGCTAAGCCTGCGGGAATATAGTCCTGCAGGTTTTTTTACATATGGCTAAGGAACAAGGGCATCCTAAAAATGGAGGTGCCCAGTATGAAAAAACTATTGATAATAGCCGGATTATTTTTGAGCATTATTTTTCCGCCAGATGAAACATCTGCAAAGCAAAGCCCCGACTGCAAGGTGCTTGAACAGATTTTTAAAACAAAGGTAGGGAAAACCGAGGGCGTCTGTAAGGTACAAATCGCCAGAAAAAAACTCGATGTGGTTCATATGGGAAAAAAACTTTCACCCGAAACACTTGAGCTCGTATACCATTTTGCGTTTGAAAAAGTGGACGGCCAGACAGTTGTTATGGGGGAAATGGCATTGTTGGAGGAAGAGGTCAATCCTGTAATTGACGTCCTTCGCAAAGGTGGATTGGAAGTAACCGCCCTCCATAACCACCATATGTACGAACGCCCGAGGATTATGTATCTCCATTTACAGGGGAAAGGCGACATGATTAAGCAAGCGAATACCTTGATCAACACAATCGCCGTGACAAAGGAACTGAAACAACTTCAACAATCCACAGGGCCTCATCACTAAGAGGCTCTTTAAATTGACAGATGAAATAAAACGTGTTAAATTTATCTCGAATTGAAGATACTTCTATTAAGAGTAAATTAGCGGGTAAGTTAAAAAAACAAAGCACCTGATGGAGGTTTTTATAATGAATCGTTTAAAAGGTATACACCATGTAACGGCCATTACAAGCAGCGCAGAAAAGAACTATGAGTTTTTTACGTATGTGTTGGGCATGCGGCTCGTTAAAAAAACAGTTAACCAGGATGACATTCAAACGTACCATTTGTTTTTCGCTGACGATGTTGGCAGCGCGGGTACAGATATGACTTTTTTTGACTTTCCTGGTATCCCCAAGGGCAGCCATGGCACCAATGAAATTTATAAAACATCCTTCCGAGTGCCAAGCGATGCAGCTATTGATTACTGGTTAGAGCGTTTTGACAGGATGGGGGTCAGCCATAGCGGAATCAAGGAGCAATTTGGCAGAAAGACGCTGCCGTTTGTGGATTTTGATGACCAGCACTACCAGTTGATTTCGGACGAAAACGTTAAAGGTGTTTCGCCGGGTACTCCATGGCAAAAAGGGCCTATCCCGCTCGAATATGCCATCACCGGCCTTGGGCCAATATATGTACGTACGGCGCATTACGATTACTTTATACAGGTTGTGGAAAAGGTTATGGAATTCAAAAAAGTTGCGCAGGATGGGAGCGCCCACTTATTCGAGGTCGGTGAAGGCGGAAACGGTGCAGGAATTGTAGTTGAGGCAAATACAGTGCTTCCGCAGGCATTCCAGGGGTTCGGGACAGTCCATCATGCCGCTTTCAGGGTGGAGGATGGGTCGGTGCTTGAGCATTGGATGAAACGGATGGAAAGCTTCGGCTTCCAGACATCCGGGCTGATCGATCGCTTTTTCTTCAAGTCGCTCTATGTAAGGGTCGCACCGCAAATTCTCTTTGAATTTGCGACAGACGGGCCTGGCTTCATGGGTGATGAGCCATACGAAACGCTGGGGGAAAAATTATCGCTTCCGCCATTTCTTGAACCGAAACGGGAACAAATTGAGGCGATGGTACGTCCAATAGATACAGTAAGAAGTACCATTGAATTTTCCAAGGAATAATTCGAAAAATGCAGGGGCCAAATTACTGGTCCCTGTTTTCTATTGTCCAAAAATGCAATGCAATATCTGAGGCTTAGCAATAGTGTATTTTTATGGAAGTAGAGTCGTTGGAAAAAGGAAAAAGGGAACTTGATTGGGGGAATGGGCATGAAAAAGGTTGGGTTTATTGTTTTTGAAGATTTTGCGTTATGGCAGGTGGCCCTCTTGCAAAAGTTTTTAAACAACAATGGGTATGAGCTTGAGACTCTATCAATTGGGGGAGGGCTAGTTCGAACTGATGGCGGTTTATTTGTGGCATCTGAAGCATTGGAAGGGCGGGATGCTAACGAGTTTCAGATACTCCTTCTTCCCGGGGCAGGTGGAGCGATGCCCGAGTCGCTTCTTGAAAATAAGGAATTGCATCTTTTTCTTCAAACCTTCAAAGGAATAATCGCGGCAAGTTGTGCTTCTACAATCATTATTGCTTCCGCAGGAGTCCTTGATGGAGAGTATACAACCATGCCGCAAATGAAAGATAGATTCTCAAGCTATCTTCCCGATGATGGTTACTGTGATTGCGATGTAGTGATCGGAGAAAAAATCATTACTGCAAGAGGATACGCCCATTATGATTTCATGATGGCAATATTGGGGCGGCTTGGGATGCTCGAAGCTGATCCAAGACTCGGGCGGATGGCGCTGAAACTATCAAAAAATCAGTAATATAACGAATCTGAACCTAGGAGGGCGACCATTCAGCCCATATTACTTGAAGGGGTTATGACAGGTAAAGGAGGGAACTACATGAAAAAGATGCGCAGGCTGACGGCATTTGCTGTTTTGATTTTTGCCATGTTGGCGGGAGCGGGCTATTCAGCCTTTTACATAAATGGCCCGGATGTGCACGCAAGGGCGGCGATTTTAATCGACTCGGAAACAAAGGATGTCCTGTTCGCTCAAAATGAGGACACACCATTTCCTGCCGCAAGCATGACTAAGCTGATGACAGCTTATCTGGTCTTGGAGAAAATTCAGTTGGGCACATTCGATTGGAATGATGGAGTGATAATCAGTGCCAATGCAGTAAGCAGTGAAGGGGTCGCGATTCCCGTGAAACTAGGAGATACACTTACAGTACGGGATTTATTCATGGCAATGGAAATCGCCTCGGCCAACAATGCAGCTGTCGCCCTGGCCGAAAAGGCCGCGGGAACTGAAGGAGAATTCACAGAATGGATGAACCAAAAAGCAAGGGAAATTGGACTTTCGGAACATACCCGCTTTGTAAATGCGACCGGTCTTGCAAATCGGAACGGACTTGAATCTAAAATGACGGCCAGGGATGTTGCCATATTGGCGGGGAGACTTATAGCGGATTACCCTGATATTCTGGCCATTTCTAGCATGCCGGATTACACGCTTCAGTATGACGGTTCGGTTATTTTTACAACAAACGCGATGCTAAATAATCCGGATTTTTCTTTTAAAGGCGTGGACGGGCTGAAAACCGGTTTTACTAATGCCGCTGGTTATTGTTTTGCGGGAACGGCGGAAATTGGCGGCACAAGGCTAATCAGTGTTGTCATGGGAGCGGACGGAAAAGACGAGCGTTTCATTGAAACCAAAAAGCTTTTTGCCTATGGTTTTAAAAAGCCTTTTTTCCCACCGATAAAACAGGCGCTTGCCAAGGAGATAGGGCGGCTTGGCCTATAGCCTGACAGCTTTGAGAAAGCTGTTATTTATCCATAGTGTATATGATAGAAAACTATTTTGAAAAAATTTCTATTATATTAAATTTGATAATTTTGAAAAGAGGCATGATATAATAAAAGAAAAACAACAAGGAGCAAAAGGGATGCTTAGAGACTTGTTTATTGGACTTTCTAAAAACCAAATGCTAAACACGGCAGCGAAAAATTACGGCCTGAAGCTAGGCGCACAAAACGTTGTCGCAGGGACAACGATCGAGGAAACAATCGAGAGCATTAAAGAGCTTAATAGACACGGGATTTCTGCAACCGTTGACAATCTTGGAGAATTTGTATTCAAAGAGGAAGAAGCGACTGAAGCCAAAGAGCAGATTTTAAAGGTCATTCAGGCTATCCATGACCATCAAGTGGATGCGCACATCTCCATCAAGCCTACACAGGTCGGCCTTGATATCGACTTTGAATTCTGTGTGCAAAATGTACGGGAAATCGTTGCGAAAGCAAACGAGTTTGGCCTCTTTGTCAACATTGACATGGAAGATTCAGGGCATCTCAATGCGACCCTTGAACTTGTGGACATCCTGTCTGCTGAATTTGAAAACGTTGGTACCGTTATCCAGTCATATCTGCACGATGCGCAAGGGCAGGTTGAAAAATACAAGAACATGCGAATCCGCCTCGTAAAAGGTGCATACAAGGAGCCTGCGGAAATTGCCTACCAGGATAAAAAGGATATTGATGCCAACTATGTCCGCATCATTGAGTGGCACCTGTTGAACGGGAAATTTACGTCCATTGCAACCCATGACCATAACATCATCAACTATGTCAAGCGGTTTGTTAAGGAACACAATATCCCGAATGACAAATTCGAATTCCAGATGCTTTACGGTTTCCGCCGCGAGCTTCAGCTTCAGCTTGCGAAGGAAGGATACAACTTCTGCACATACGTGCCATTCGGGAAAGACTGGTACGGCTATTTTATGCGCCGACTAGCTGAAAGGCCGCAAAACCTGAATCTTGTATTCAAGCAAGTGTTCAACAAAAAGACGAATACAATGCTTGGCCTGGCTGCGGGCGCATTCCTGGCAGGCAGGCTCTCAAAAGGAAGCGGCAAGAAGAATAAAAGATAAAGAGTGGAATAACTAAAACCAGGCCAGTATCTCCTAACGGAGGGACCTGGCCTTTTTTTATTGCTTAGGAAATTATAAAATTGAACCTTGTGAATAACTCGAAACAAGTTATAGTAATCCAGCTCCACAAGAGTAGGCTTCGGAAGCATAATCCTCGCACGAAGAAAAAGCGATAGCTTTTTCGAGGAGCGTCCTAGCCCCTCGAGGTCATAAGCCGGTTCCCTCCGGAGGGCAGGCCCGTCCTGCGGGCCCCGTCTTATGCTTGTCGGGGCTGACCACTAAGGAAAGCTTCTGAGAGTAATCATCGCAGGGACAGGCGGTCTTTTGCCTGTCACGAAGGCGCTTGCGCATTTTGTTCTGGAAATTAACACTTCACTTCCTTCCGCCGTTCGAGCCTCCTTTTTATAAGGCTAACCAAAAAGATAAACGGAATGTAGCCATAGAAAAAGGAGAGACATATATAGGGGACCATCTCATTAAGTTTCTGCCCGAACATGATGTCCTCAAGCCCTATGTTTAATGCGAAATAGGCTGTCATGATTCCCAATAGCGACCTGGAAGGCTTAAAGTTAAAAGTGATTTTTAACGTCCGCGTACAGGACCATACGAAGATGCAAACTGTAGAAACAATCACAATGAAAAATACAAAAATAAAAATGAATTCAAAGCTTTCCACAACAGTAAAAGAAATGACCTTAATCATTGTTAGAGTCGCCCACTGGGTTCTGAGAAGCTTTCCCTGTGTGTAATATAAAAAAGTAATGATCGCCAGGGCGAAATACAGCATGGTTGTCGCAAAAAGCCCAAAATAAGCCCATTTCGTTGATTTGATTCCATTTTTAATAAATGGCAAATAAATAAACACACATTCGAAGCCTGTAAACATAAACGCACTTTCCTTTGCTGATTGCATGTAATCACTAAAGCCATGCGCGAAGATAGGCATGATGTTTCGTATCTGAAAGTATTGAAAAAGCATCGCGAAAGGGAGAAAAATGATAATCGGAATAAGTACTCCCCAAAAAGCAAGCCCGGTAACAACCCTAAATCCCCCTAGGACAATATAGTAAATGACAATGCAAATCCCGAATGAAAGCTCCCAAAGAGGAATTCTGTCAAATGCAAAGGTTTGGAGTACGTCAATATAGTTGTAGATGGTCAGGAAACCCATTAGCAGTAAATAAAAAACTAGTCCGGTATTCGCAAGCTGTCCGAAGAGTTTTCCGAATGCTTCAAGCTGAAAAGATGCCAGATCCCCTCCTGAACTTGTTTTGATTGCGCGAAAGCCGAGGGCCAGAATAATATTCAAGCTGGCTCCGACCGCCAGGATTACTACCCAGGCATCCTGCCCGGCCCCATCGGCTATTCTTGATTGAAAGTTTAACACCCCTACACCTATTTGTGAGCAATGAAGGAGGAAAAAAAGAAAAAACGGTGAAACCTTATGTCTTTCCTGGACCGCTATCATCATTCCACTCCTTTTCCTTCTCGTTTGATTCCAGCCTGGATGACAGTGGTTTCAATCTTGATGTTTACTTTCATTTTTTTATATTGGTCTTTATAAAACTTTTCTTTGTCCCAATTCCTGTCATGTGCCCTGAACCTGTCACCTAGCCCCAAAGGATCGACTCCATTTTCCTTGCAAATCGTGATTAGCTTTGCAATCTCGATTTTTAGCTTTTTATTAATGGCTTTCTCCAGCAGATGAATGTCTTTTTGTTCGTGCAAATTAATCCAATCGGGGTATTCCCTTATGATGAAAAAGGCATTTAGGGACAAATCCAACTTGGGCTCAGGCCCAGGATTAATATTTCGCCATTCAGGTTTGTTTTTCATTGTGCGTATGACAAAGGTACCTTTCTTGGAGCCTTTCTTAATGGGAAGTTCAAAATATCCCGAATGTTTGTATTCATCCAGGATTCCAAGGAAAAAGACCTGATTATTGTCCAGTGAGACTTTGTATCGATCGTCCTTGAAAAGAGCCACGCCATCTACGTAGACGTTTGATTCACTGCCGTGTTTCAATAAGGGCATATACGGATCCCTCCCCTGCCCATAATAATTGTTTAAAAAAATATGAAGATTGGAACGGGGCAGCGAGGAAGTATTATAGTTTTGAGTAATTGTATCTGCAATCGTAAGTGAACCGCTTTTTTTGACTGTCTCCAAATATTTGCTTGCTGAAGGAGTGACGACAGCAACCTGGATATCGGTGGCAATCAGTGGATTGTTAAAGACCGTGTCGACTATATGGCCAATCCCTCTTTTCGCAAAGTCCTCCCCGAAAACAATGACCTGTGTTTTGGATAACTCAATTGGATTTTTTGACTGTACATTTGTCCGTTGTATTAGCATAGTTGACGTATTTCCTCGTGTCTTCCTTATTTCGGGATTCTCCTGGCTTTTGCTTTTCGTATAATCCGGAAAAAGGGAAGTTGCCTTTAGCTGGCCGTCTTCCTGGATGTCGAATCCGATTGTATTGACTATGCTCAATTGGTCGATAATCTTCGTTCTCTCGCAAGCCGCTAGGAGCAGCGAGAGAAGGCTTAGAGCAACGAGCGTTTTCCGATTCATAGGTTCCCGCCTTTTCTTTATTCAGTATTGATATCTTTTTCCCTATTATTGTTCTCCGAGGGTGAGAAACGCTTGTCTTTCTGCGTCCGCAAGTAACTTGGGCGTTTGTTTGTTTTGTAATAAGGTAACCTGATAAAGGCATCACCCATGCCCGCGGCCCTGAATGGGAACAATGGGACCATATAAGGGATCCCAAGTGATTTAAGCCGTAAAAGATGGCCGAGAAGCAGGACTACTCCTACGGCAAGGCCATATCCGCCCCAAATTGCGGCGAGGAAAATAAACGGGAACCGTAAAAGCCTGATTGTATTGGACATTTTGTAAATGGGCGTAGTAAATGATGACAAGGCAGCTAGAGCGACAATAATGAGAAGGATATTACTGGTAAGAGCAGCTTCCACTGTTGCCTGGCCAATGACGATACCGCCAACGATTCCTAGTGTCTGGCCGATTTTGCTTGGCAGCCTTGCCCCTGCTTCCCTGAGGAGTTCAATTGTTATTTCTAGAAAGAGCACTTCCAGGAATGGCGGGAAAGGAACGTTTGCCCTGGAAAAAATAATTGGGCCAAGCAAGTCTTCCGGTATGATTTCATAATGGAAGGTCAGGACGGCTACATAAATCGGAGTGGCGAAAACAGAAAAGGACACTCCGAAAAAGCGAATCATTCTGAAAAAAGAACCCTGAAACCATGATAAATAATAATCTTCAGGAGAATTGAAGAATTCAATGATTGAAACAGGAGCGGTAATCGCGTAACAGGAACCTTCCGCCAATATAACAATCTGGCCGAGTATCAGGGAGTGGGCAGCCTTATCCACCCTTTCCGTTGATAAAAATGGGGGAAATGGTGTGGACGTATTGTCTGATATCAATTGCTCAACGATCGTGTTGTCGTGAATGACCTCAAAGTCCACGTTTTTAACCCTTTCCCTCGCTGTCTGGACAAACTCGGGATTGGTTATTCCGTTCAAGTAAACGATGGCAACACGGGTTTTGGACATACTTCCCACCTCGTGTTCTTCTACAACCAGGTCAGTCGTTCCAAGCTGTCTCCGCAGTAGATGCAAATTGGTATCCAGGTTTTCGATAAATCCTAGTTTAGGCCCAATCACACTGAACTCATTATCAGTTTTATTGTTTTGGCGCACGCCTTTCATTGGGTTGTCGATATTAATAAGCGCGAACTTACCGCCCCCCTTTAACTGGAGGATAGCATGCCCCTGATTAAGTTTTTTCTCTGCTTCACTCGTATCTTCGGTAATTTCAATTCCTTCCAATGGAATGATGTTTTTCAAATCGGTCAGATCGCTGAGTGAGTCGGAATTCTTCTGGATGGCAGGAAGAAGCACACGGTGCAGCATCTTCTCATCTATTAATGTCGTATAGCAGCTGATTGTAATCCGGCTGTTATCCAGAGGAGAGAACGATGTAAAGTCAGCTGACCTGTTGGCGGCTTCAAGAATATCAGCCAGCTTCTTTTCGCTTTTGTCCTGTTTTTTTTGTGAACTCGTCCGCTTCCATTTGAACATAGTGGCCCACCAATTTCCTTATTGAGTAATCTCGTTATTCCCTTATTATGTATTTTTGCCTGATAAGTATGTATACGGGCCCGGAGCGACAGCATTTTTGTATTTTCAAACCCGGAAATACAAAAAAAGCTTCCGGATGGAATCCGAAAGCTAGTTGGTTTGTTCAGATGGGGGTGAAAGGATGAGGGTTGCAAGCCCTTCAAGTTTTTCGAGCTCAGCCAGGTACGGAATGGCCTTTTCGTCGGGCGCGGCAGCCTTAAGGGAGTTTAACACACTTTCTATCAGGAATCCCCTTGGCACTTTTGAGTGGAGGAGTTCTTCTTCAATAAAATCCAATAGTTCATAATATTTTTCAAAGTCATTGGTTTCACGCAGCACTTTTTTCATTGAAGCAATTACATAGTGGAGTTTTTGCTCGAATTCCATGTTTTCTTGCATACAGCCCGGAAGCCATTGGTCCAATAGGGACGGATCAAGCAAAATGTCATCTGCTTCTGAAACTTCCTGAACAATGCTGACGATTCGATTAACGCTGTAGCGGACGATTTCATGTATCCCCAGCCTTGTGCCAAATGCCATGGAATTAAACTTCAAATTAAATTGGAGCATGCCAATAAACATGATGGCACAGTCAAGAAGATAGGGTTTTTTTTCATCGCCAAAAATGTCGGTGAACCGCCGGAACACCCAGTGGACATTCCTCAGATGATTCTGCTTGAGGAATTCCTTGAGGTCGGAATCATTTGACATCATGACTTCTTCAAATAAGGAAAGCAGTTTATTCACACGGTTCGTTTTCAAATGCAGTTCGACCTGTTTAATGAAAATGCCGATATCCGACCGGTTTTTCCCAATCATCAACTCATTCCGATCGGTTTCCAGCTGCTTGTAGATGGATTTGATTAACTCGATTAATAGTTCATTCTTTGAGGAAAAGTAGTTGTAAAATGTTCCTTTTGAAATCCCGCTAGAATCAAGGATATCCTGGATGGAAGTCGACTGGAATCCTTTTTCAAAAAATAGATGGTGCGCGGTATCAATAACATGTTGTTTTCTATCGTTCATTTTTATCACCCGGCCTTATTATACTGCCTGTATAAAAAGTATACTATACTTTTGAAAAATAGTGTAAAAGCCCAGTAATAGAGCGGAATTTTATTATTGAATATTTTAGACCGATGGTATATGATAAAGTGCATGTGTAACGATGGTCTACAATTATGAACCGCTAGTATACAGGAGGAACAACTATGGACCAAACAATAAATAAACACGGCAGGCCGCCTTATGGAATTCTAGCCGTTCTAATGATTGGCGCCTTTATTGCCTTTTTGAATAATACATTGCTGAATATCGCACTTCCTTCCATCATGAGTGATTTAAAAGTCGAGCCGCCGACTGTCCAATGGCTGACGACAGGGTTTATGCTTGTCAACGGCATCCTTATTCCCGCCACAGCTTTCCTGATTCAGAAGTATTCTGTCAGACGGCTATTTCTGGCGGCGATGAGCCTGTTCGCAATCGGAACCATTGTCGCTGGTACCGCGCATGTTTTCCCGGTTTTGCTGACAGGCAGGATGCTGCAGGCTTCGGGTTCGGCCATCCTTATGCCGCTGTTGATGAATGTCATGCTAGTCAGCTTTCCGATTGAAAAACGCGGGACCGCAATGGGGGTTTTTGGTTTAATCCTCATGTTTGCCCCTGCAATTGGGCCAACTTTATCAGGCTGGATTATTGAACATTACGACTGGCGAATGCTCTTCCATTTTGTAACGCCAATCGCGATTGCGATCCTCCTGGTAGGTTTTTTCCTCCTTCGTGATAAAAAAGAAAAGGTCGATATACGGCTTGAAACCCCTTCGCTCGTGTTGTCGAGCATTGGATTTGGAGGCCTCCTTTACGGGTTCAGCTCGGCAGGAAGCAAAGGCTGGGACAGCCCTTACGTTTATGGAACAATCATTATAGGAATCCTGTCGTTGATTGTATTTATTTTACGCCAGCTCAAGCTTGAAAAACCGTTCCTTAACTTCCGGGTTTACCGCTATCCGGCGTTTGCCCTTGCGTCTGTCATTTCAATGGTTGTGAATATGGCGCTTTTTTCGGGGATGATCCTTCTTCCTATTTATGTTCAGAATTTAAGAGGCATATCCCCGATGGATGCAGGTTTGCTGCTTATGCCAGGAGCGATTTTGATGGCGGTTATGTCGCCGATTACCGGCCGCCTTTTTGATAAAGTTGGCGGGAGGATGCTTGCGATAATCGGCCTGGCCATTATTGTCATTACAACGTATGATTTCAGCCGGCTTACATTGGAAACCTCTTATACGCATCTCCTCATTTTGTATTCGGTGCGCAGCATTGGGATGTCGATGGTCATGATGCCTGTTTCCACAAATGGACTGAACCAACTGCCACCCCGCCTGTATCCACATGGAACAGCGATGAACAATACAATGAACCAGGTTTCCGGCGCAATCGGAACAGCTCTGTTGGTTACTATTATGACGAACCGGACGGAATCGCAGGGGAAGGAAGCGATGGAGAAGTTGGCCGAACAGGCAAGTCCAGAAGTCCTTGCCCAGATGAAGCAGCAAGTTTTTACAGAGGCAATGCTGCACGGCATTAACTTCTCGTTCCTAATCGCAACATTCATTGCCGCTGTCGCGCTTGTCCTCGCGTTTTTCAATAAACGTGCCACACAGGCGGAAGATCCGCTCCAGGAAGAGGCAGATGGAAGGCAGCCTGCATAATGTCATAAACGATCTGAAGGCAACCAGCTCTGTGGTTGCCTTTTTTGCTCTTTAGGAGTTTATAAATTTAAACATTGTTGATAACTCAAAAATAAGTTTAGATATGGTAAAACCTAAAAGAAAATAATCAAATAATAGGCGTATTAATTAAAAATTAATCGAATCATTTTCTAAACTAAATGGGCCAGCTCCATCGAGGTGCTGAATTTGCAATGCCGTCGGGCATATTTAATGAATTCCCGCCTATTCCTGATAAAATATACTAGAGATCATAATAATCCGAAAAGATTGCGCGTAGTGGGATAACCAATTTGTTAAAATGGAGATTTATAAAAGAGCTGACAGGGTAGGTGCAACAGAGTTTGAAAAACACAATGATTCATGAAATGTTGATTTCTGCGAGTGAAAATGGGGATACGGCTGCAGTCCGGGATCTTTTACTAAAAGGTGCAAGCGTCGACTTTAAGGATAAGGAAGGGCGCACAGCATTGATGGCGGCCACGCAGAAAAACCAGATTGAGACTGTGAGGATACTGTTGGATGCCGGCAGTGATGTGAATACAAGGGACATTACACGGCTTACTCCATTCATTTGCGCTGGTGCAAATGGCTTTCATGAAATTCTCAGCGTAATGCTTAACTATGGTGTGGATTTGGGCAAAGTGAACCGTTTTGGCGGTACGGCATTGCTGCCATCGAGTGAAAAAGGATACCTGAAAACAGTCCAGCGGTGTCTCGAGGCAGGGATTCCGGTCGATCATGCCAATAATCTTGGCTGGACTGCACTCTTAGAGGCAGTCATTTTGGGGAATGGCGGAAGGCTTTACTCTATGATTATCGAACTGCTCGTAAAAGCCGGAGCAAATCCCCATCAAAAAGACAGGGACGGAAAATCCTCACTTCAGCATGCGCAGGAGCTTGGGCAGGAAAAGGTGTATAGCATCCTCTCAGGTACTTTTGAAGAAAAGGATAGCCTGATTGAACAAGCCAAGGCGCTTTATCTTAAAGATTGCTATGATGATGCCATTGCCATACTCGATGGTGGCCACTCCCGAAATCCGGAAAACATGGACTATTATTTTTATAAAGGGTATTGCCTGCAGGAACTAAAACGGTATGAAGAAGCGCTTGCCGAATACAACAAGGCGCTCGCCATCGATTCTTCTGACTTGGATTTTTATTTTTACACGGCAAATTGCCTAAGACTCATGGAAAAGCTGGAAGAGGCCTTGGCCGAGTATGACAAAGCGATTGAAATCGCGCCGGGGGAAACGTTCTACAGGTACCATAAGTCAAATTACCTCCGTGAATTGGGCAGGCATCAAGAAGCGGTGAACGAAATGGACGAGCTCCTGGCATTGCAGCCGAACAGGTATGACTTTTCGTTCCACAAGGCAAACAGCTTAAGGTCCCTTGGGAAGCACAGGGAGGCAATCGACGCGATTGAAAACGCGATTGCAAATGATCCCGAAAATCCGCTTTATCATATCCATAAAAAACAGTCGCTTGAATTGCTTGCAGAACAGGAAATTATGAAATGATAGATTTATGGCCAGCCTTCTAACCAGGGCTGGCGTTTTTGTGGTTCTTTTTCCCATAGCTTGAAACTTTAAGGGGATACGATGTATGATTACTGGAAATATGCTACAATTATTGAGATTTTTAATTTAGATGTTTCTAAACTAGATAGATACTATTTTCTTTATTCCGAGGTGTGGAAATGGGCAAAAAGTGGTGGAAAGAGAGTGTCGCTTACCAGGTGTATCCCAGAAGCTTTATGGACAGCAATGGCGATGGGATTGGCGACCTGCAAGGGGTCATTCTTAAGCTAGATTACCTGAAGGAACTGGGGATTGATGTCATTTGGCTATCCCCGATGTATAAATCGCCGAATGATGATAACGGCTATGATATATCAGATTACCAGGATATTATGGAAGAATTCGGAACACTGGATGATTTTAATGAATTACTGGAGGAAGTCCATAAGCGGGGAATGAAACTGATTCTTGATTTGGTCATTAATCACACAAGCGATGAACATCCCTGGTTTATCGAATCCCGCTCATCAAAGGATAATCCAAAGCGGGATTGGTATATTTGGCGGGATGGAAAAGACGGGAAAGAGCCGAACAACTGGGAATCGATTTTCAGCGGCTCCGCTTGGAAATATGATGGGCAAACCGGACAGTATTTCATGCATCTCTTTTCAGAGAAGCAGCCTGACCTGAATTGGGAAAATCCTGAAGTCAGGGAAGCGTTGTACGACATGGTGAACTGGTGGCTGGATAAAGGGATTGACGGATTCCGGGTCGATGCCATCTCCCATATTAAAAAACAGCCGGGCTTCCCGGATATGCCAAACCCGAACAATCTTGACAATGTGCCGTGCTTTGGCTATATGATGAACGTAAATGGGATCGATGAGCTCCTATCCGAGTTTTCAGCAAGGACTATAAAGAACTATGATGTGATGACGGTAGGAGAGGCAAACGGTGTAAAAGTGGTAGACGCCGATAAATGGGTCGGAGAGGAAAATGGCCATTTCAATATGATTTTCCAATTCGAATTCCTTGACCTTTGGGATAAAAAAGCAAAGGATTCAGTGGATGTGAAAGCGCTCAAACGCGTTTTGACAAAATGGCAAAAAGGACTTGAGGGCCGGGGCTGGAACGCCCTCTTTATTGAAAACCATGACCAACCTCGCCGTGTTTCGACGTGGGGGGATGACGGGAGGTATTGGAAGGAAAGCGCCAAAATGATGGCCGCCATGTACTTCCTCATGAAAGGAACACCTTTTATTTATCAAGGCCAGGAAATCGGGATGACAAACGTCAAGTTTCCTACGATCGACGATTATAATGATGTCGGCATGATCAATTATTACAAACTGGAAACAGCTAAAGGCCGCCCGCACGAAGAAATAATGGACATCATCTGGAAACGAGGACGTGACAATGCGAGAACCCCGATGCAATGGAATGATTCCCATATGGCGGGATTCACGACAGGGCCAAAAACCTGGCTCGGGGTAAACCCGAATTACCGGGAAATCAATGTTGAAAGCCAGCTTTCCGATAAAGATTCGATCCTTTCTTTTTATAAAAAGCTCATCCGGCTCCGAAAAGAGAACTCGCTATTTGTTTACGGAAGATATGAACTGTATCATCCAAACCATCCAAAGCTTTTCGTTTACACGCGGACATTGGGGAGGAAAAATGCTATCATTATCTGCAATTTCCACGGGACGCCGACCCGGTTCAAGATGCCTACATCCATCCAATATGAAACGAGCAGGCTTGCGATAAGCAACTATTCTATTCATGAAAGCAAGTTAAAGAAAGAGTTTACGCTAAAACCGTTTGAGGCGAGAGTTTACTTCTTGGATTAATATGGTCCCTATTGGGAGGAGGAACGACAGGACATGAAGGTAATATACTGGGGAATTTTTGAGAATGAATCTTTGCCTTTGCTGCTTGCGGCCTCAGAAAAGGGGCTGTGTTATGCGGGGTCACCGGGAAATGGCGACAGGGAATGTGAAGCGCTTATCCAAAAAAGGTACCGTGGAGCGACGCTAATCAAGATGGAAGAGCCTCTGAAGCCTTATCAAGCGGAGTTCTCCGAGTATCTTGAAGGACGGAGAATGGGTTTTACCATGCAACTGGATAGCAGGGGGACAGCCTTCCAGGAAAGTGTCTGGGAAGCACTAAGGCAAATTCCTTACGGTGAGACAGTTTGTTACAGTGATATTGCCAACCGGATCGGCAAGCCAACCGCCGTGCGGGCAGTCGGGTCGGCAATCGGCGCAAACCCGGTGTTGATCGTTGTTCCCTGCCACAGAGTGGTCGGTAAAGACGGCAGCATGACCGGGTTCCGTGAAGGCCTGGATATGAAGAGATTTTTGCTTGATTTGGAAAAAAAGAATAATTTGGCGACAGTATAAGTAAGCGTGCGGGAACTTTGCGGAGTTCCTGCTTTTTTAAAGGGCAGCGGTTTTTGGTTTACAGGACACAGACCGATCTAAAAACGTACTCTGAGCCCCGATTCCTATCTTTCCAGACGTTTTATCCTATACTTAAAAGCCGGATTCCTTCTAAGACCTAAGCCTTATAGAAAAATATGGCACGAGGCTGTATTCGAAACCCAACAACTATATTAATATGAAACTATAACGTAGGTTGGGGGAATAAAGGATGAAAAAGTTGTTGGTCGTTTTACTAATCGCAACCGTTCTCGGTTTTACGGCAAAGTACGCAATGGGAGCCATTTTTGGCGGAGGCAAAGAAAAAGATTTCCTTGTTGAAAAGGATAAGGCGAAAAGCCTCGAGGTTGAAATGAATTTAGGCGTTGGCAAGCTTGAAGTAACCGGTGGCGCGGATGAATGGCTTGAAGGAACAGTTGTTGAGAATAAAAAGTTCAAGCCTGAGCTTTCCTACCGTCTTTCCGGGAAAGTTGGAAAGGCAGTCATTGAGCAACAAAAGAATGGATTTTGGAATTTCAGCTTTGGCAAAGCGGAGAACAATTGGAAGATTGCTTTAACAGATGAAGTGCCGGTCGATCTTCGGGTAAATGCCGGCGTATCCGATACAAAGCTTGATTTGCGGGATGTTGAATTGTCCAATCTTGAAGTTGACGGCGGCATTGGGGATATTGAAATAAACCTTGGCGGCAAGCGGGAAAAAGGATTCCATACAGTATTGAATCTCGGAGTTGGCAAAACGACAGTCATATTGCCAAAGGACGTAGGGGTTAAACTCACCACAGATAAAGGGATTGGCAAAGTGGATATGGAGGGCTTTACCAAAAAAAGTAACAATGTTTATGTGAACAAGGCATTTGAGGATTCTGACACTGTGATTGTAATCGATTCGAATTTGGGGATTGGCGAAGTCAATTTTAAAGAAGAGTAAAGGGAAGGCAGGCCACGATAGAGCCTGCCTTTTTATTAGCTAAGGAATTTATAAAATTTAACCTTGTGGATAAATCGAAAAAAGTTATTGTAATCCAGCTCCACAAGGAAAGCTACGGCAGCATAGCATCGCACGAAGGAAAAGTGTTTTTCTTTTCCGAGGAGCGCCTAGCCCCTCGAGGTCTTAAGCCGGTTCCCTCCGGAGGGCAGGCCCGTCCTCGGAAATGCTCGCATTTCCTTCGTGCGTGGGCGAATTCAGGGATGCCATTCAGTGTCCTGCGGGCCCCGTCTTAAGCTTGTCGGGGCTGACCACTAAGGAAAGCTCCCTAGAATAATCACCGCAGTGACAAGCGGTTTGTGCTTGTCGCGAAGGCGCTTCCGCATTTTGTTCCTATAAAAGTGATTCCGCACCGTCGATGTAAATCTCGGTACCGGTAATATGGCTAGAAAGTGAGGAAGCAAGGAAGTAAACAAGATCAGCGACCTGCTCCGGTTTTCCGGGGCCATTTTCGAGCGGCTGGCTCCCTTCCGGGTATTCAACCGGAATCTTGATCTCCTCCAGCTCATCTTCGGCCGGGAAGGTATTTTTATCAATGTTTGTTTCAATGGCTCCCGGACAAATGGTGTTTACGCGGATTTTGTATTTGGCAAGTTCAAGGGCCGCCATCCTTCCGAATCCAGTCTGGCCGATTTTTGAAGTGCTATAGGCGGAAAAACCAAAATTTTTATAAATTCGGTTGCCATTAATCGAACTTGTGATAATGATGCTGCCGCCCTCACCTTTCAAGTAGGGAATCGCATATTTGACGGTCAGGAAGGTACCTTTCAAATTCGTTGTAATCGTCTCGTCCCAATCTTCGGGGGCGAGTGTCTCGATTGGAGCGATCACACCATTGATACCTGCATTCGCAAAGACAATATCAAGCTTTCCGAACTCGTCCAGTGTTTTTTTGTATGCGGCTT
Organism: Neobacillus oceani; assembly: GCF_046237595.1. NCBI lineage: Bacteria > Bacillati > Bacillota > Bacilli > Caryophanales > Bacillaceae > Neobacillus > Neobacillus oceani. The sequence continues at coordinate 723,707 of NZ_CP143543.1, forward strand.
CTACATCATCCGGCTTTGAAACATCGCATTCCACGGTAATCGCGCTGCCGCCTTTTTTTTCTATGATGCCTTTAACCTCATCACCGTTTTCCGCTTTTACGTCAACTAAGGCGACTTTTGCTCCTTCTTCGGCAAGCTTTATTGCGGCCGCTCGCCCTATGCCCGAACTTGCCCCCGTAACAAAGGCCACTTTGTCATCCAATGATCCCATATCTGCCCCTCCTTCAATAAATTGCTACTTTATTTCTTATCCCCATCTAAGCGGAAAAGAAACATTGACTGAGAAAGCTGGCCCCATCCTTTTAGCAGTAATTTTATTCTGTTTGCCCGAGTATACTTTTAAAGCAGCCAGTGCAGATAAGGAGGAACTCTGTACGGCATATGAGGCAAAGGGTGGGGAACATGGGGGAGTTTGTAAAGAGGGATGGTCTTCTTTTTTATGTATTTTTTTCACTACTATTCATGGAATTCGTTTTTAGGGAAGGGGTCTTTCAGGCAATTCAGCTCAGGGATTTTCTGCTGGCGGCCATTTTCATGCTCGGTATAGCCTTCTTCATCTATTTCATTACCTGTTTTATGGAAGGCAGGGCGGGATTTGCGGTTTCGTTTCTTTTGATTGGGCTTGTTTCCCTATTGTACGTATCGCAATTTATTTACTTCAAGTTCTTTAAAACCTTTTATACAGTCTACTCGGCCGGGAATGGCGGACAGATTGCCGAGTTTTGGAAGGACATCGGAACACTGGCATGGAAAAATGGGGTATGGCTAGCCTTATTGTTCATGCCCGCAATGCTCTTTTTATTTGTAGGGCGTTATTTATCTTTTCAAAAGCAGGACAAGTTGAACAGGATATCCATTATAACCTGCATAGTATTCGTCCAATTGGCCGGAATTGGCACGTTGAAGGCCAGTGGAAAAGGGATAAATTCAGCATATGACCTTTACTACCAAAGTAGCATGCCTCTCCTTTCGGTTGATCGGCTTGGGCTGCTCACCACGATGCGGCTTGACATGCAGAGGCAGTTGTCCGGCTGGGAGCCAAAGCTTGCCGTTTCGGTAAAAAAACCCGCAGGAGCTTCAGGAAACGGGCCCCCTTCGAAAGGCCCTTCAGGGGAAGATGACGCCCGGAACTATAATGTGATGGATATAGATTTCGCACAACTCGCGGCTAAAGAAAAGAACAATGAGTTGAAGGAAATGTATACGTATTTCAACCTGGTAGAACCGACTGAAAAAAACCGATATACAGGAAAATTCAAAGGATATAATTTAATTTTTATTACGGCTGAGAGTTTTTCGCCCTACGCTGTGAACAAGGAGATTACCCCCACTTTGTATAAGCTTGTCCATGAGGGATATAATTTCACAAACTTTTATAATCCAGTTTGGGGAGTAAGCACATCCGATGGGGAATATGTTGCTTGTACAGGGCTGATTCCGAAAAGCGGCATATGGAGCTTTAAGGCGTCAGGCCGGAATTATTTGCCCTTTACAATGGGAAACCAGCTAAAGAAACTGGGCTACGAAACAAGGGCCTACCATAACCACACGTATTCATACTACGGAAGAGACGTATCGCATCCAAATATGGGCTATGAATACAAAGCCGTCGGCAACGGGCTTGATGTGAAGGTGACTTGGCCGGAATCAGACCTTGAAATGATAGAAAAGACAGTACCGGATTATATCGGTAACGAGCCGTTCCACACCTATTACATGACAGTTAGCGGTCATATGCAATATAACTTTTCCGGGAATTATATTGCCTGGAAAAATAAAAAAAAGGTTGAAGGGGTTACTTTATCGGCTGAGGCTAAGGCTTACTTGGCCACTCAGATTGAACTAGACCGGGCGCTTGAACAATTACTCGAAAGGCTGGAAGAAAAAGGGGTAGCGGATCGTACCCTAATTGCGCTGAGTGCTGACCACTATCCATATGGACTTTCTGCTGAAACAATTGATGAATTGGCCGGACACAAAGTTGATAAAACGTTTGAACTGTACAAAAGCCCCTTCATTCTATATGCAAAAGGAATGGCGCCGGAAAAAATTGATAAGCCTGTCTCCAGCCTTGATATCATCCCAACGTTATCAAACTTACTCGGGCTCGAATACGATTCGCGCCTACTGATGGGAAGAGACATTTTTTCCAACTCGGAACCGCTGGTCATGTTTGTTGATAAAAGCTTCATAACGGACCGGGGAAAGTACAATTCTGTTACGGGGGAATTTACTCCGACAGGCAACACTTCCGTTGATGAGAAGTACATCCAATCCGTTTCGTCCATTATCCAGGCAAAATTTCATTACTCTGCGAAAATCCTTGACACTGATTTTTACAGGAAAGTATTTCAGCCATAGGTGATTTGCCTCATCGATTATAAAAAGGAAAGTGCCAAAAAACCGAGTACGGATTTTTAGGCACTTTTTATTTTTTCTATCCTCAATCGTTTATCGACAATGCGGCACCACTTTGGTTAAAATGGAATTAAATTGAATTGCTGATTATCCATAAAACGTCCCGATACCAGGCAGCCGCCTCTATGTGGATTGTAGTTTCAACTATTAGGAGGAAAGTGCCATGTCCAAAAGCTACCCTATTTTCGGCAAAAAGAACGGAATGATGAATATCGACTCCGAAAAACTGGCCGACCTGTTCTTCACCTGCACCCCGGATGGCTTTATCATTTTGGACATGGACAACCGTTTTCTACGGGTAAATCCGATGTACACGGCCATTTTTGGTTATGAGGAACATGAACTGCTTGGGAAAAATTTTGATGAATTTGGCTATCCTGGAAGGGATGCCGAAATATTGGAGCAGGTAAAGCAGGGGTTGACATTCACCAACCTTAAAACGGAAGGCTACCATAAAAACGGTACGATTCTTTATATCGCCGCCTCCTTTTCCCCTTTTAAGGATTCAAACGGGAATGTTGCGGCGGTAATAGGAATTTTCCGTGATATTACTGAATCAATAAGACTCGAAAAGGAACTGAAAAAAAGCAGGGAGCTATACAGGCTGATCATTGAAAATACGACCGACCTGATTAGTATTTTTAAAAACAACCGAAAGAAAACTTTCCTGTTTGCCTCCCCTTCGCATGAAAAGTGGTTTGGAAGGCCGCCGGAACAAATTGTGGGACGGAGCCTTTATGATTTTATTTCGGCGGAAGAAGCGGCTTCCTTTAGTATCCTTCTCCAGAAATATGAAAGGACCGGAGAGCCTATCTTATTTGAAAAAGAAATGAGGACTGTCCAGGGCGACACAATTTACCTCGAATATAATGTTTCGCCGATCTATAATGACAGCAATGAGATTGAAACGTTCCTTGCAATTGCCAGGAATATTACAGACCGTGTCCGCAATGAAGCTGCGCTAAGGAATCTTGACCGGCTTTCCATCATCGGCCAGCTTGCGGCCGGCGTTGCCCATGAAATCAGGAATCCGCTTACGTCACTGAAGGGCTTTTCGAAACTCCTTCACGGAGGAACTTCCTCGGAGAAACAAGAAGAATATCTGGAGATCATTCAAAATGAGCTTGAACGGATTGATATCATTGTGAATGAGTTCATGTCACTGGCCAAGCCCCAGGCAATTGAGTTTAAAAAGGGGCAACTGTACTCAATCATTGAAAGTACGATTAACATCCTCCAGCCGCAGGCTTTGCTCCACAATGTCCAGGTCAAGACAAATTATCCGGCTAAAAACCTCGAGTTGTTGTGCAGTCAAAACCAGTTGAAACAGGTATTTGTAAATTTCCTTAAAAATGCCATTGAAGCAATGCCGGATGGAGGAAATGTGTATATAAAGGTTAAACTCATTAAAAGCAACCGGGTCCTTATCCAGTTCAAGGACGAAGGCATTGGCATTGACCCTGAGATTATTGGGTATCTCGGGACTCCTTTTTATACGACGAAGGACAAAGGGATTGGACTCGGCCTCACTGTAAGCAATAAAATCATTCAGGAGCATGGGGGAGAGATGAAAATTGACAGCCAGGCGGGAATCGGCACGACAGTCAGCATTGAATTGGAATGCTTGTGATAAACTCTCTCAATATGTTTTAAAAGAAGAAGGCCCATGGAAAAATCCCATGGACCTTCATTTTTTTTGTTTTAACGACCTTAATGTCCATCATAAGACTTTTCAAGGTCATCAATAAGGGAGCCTACATAGGCGACTGCGTCCTTGATTGGCTGCGGAGTGGACATGTCGACGCCCGCATGGTTCATCAATTCAAGCGGCTTCATCGTACCGCCCGCGCGAAGGACCTCAAGCCAGCGGTCAACGGCAGGCTGGCCTTCTTCTTTTATAAGTTTCGCTACAGCTGTTGAGGCGGTCAAGCCGGCTGAATACGTATATGGGTAGAGTCCCATGTAGTAATGTGGCTGGCGCATCCACGTCAGGCTTGCCCCTTCATCCAGGACAACGCTGTCTCCCCAGAATTCAGAGAGGACGTCTCCCTTGATTTCGGTCAGCTTTTTCGCAGTGAGTGCTCCGCCTTTTTCGGCGAACGCATACACGCGGCGTTGGAATTCGCCTTCAAGCAGATGTGTCACGAAGTTATGGTAGTAGGTTCCAAGTAATTGCAGGATGACCCAGCGGCGCATCCGCGCATCTTCGGTTTTGTCCATTAGGTGCTGAGCAAGCAGCATCTCGTTCATCGTTGACGGCGCTTCGACAAAATACATGGAAGGACGGGTATTCATGATGCGCTGCTCTTTGTTCGCAAGGTAGAAATGGCCCGCGTGGCCGAATTCATGGGCGAGCGTGAACGCACCGCGCATATTGTTCTGCCAGGTAATTAGGATGTAAGGGTGGGCGCCGTAAGGGCTTGAGCAAAACGCCCCGGTCGACTTTCCGACGTTGTCGGCGAGATCCACCCATCTTTCTTCAAAGCCGCGGTTAATAATTTCACTGTATTCCGGCCCCATCACTTTAAGCGATTCCATGATAATCTCGCTTGCTTCTTCATAGGTCGTTTCCGGATTGAACTCAGGGTCGAAAGGAGCCTTCAGATCGCAAAATCTCAATTCATCCAGGCCTAGGACTTCCTTCTTTAATTTTGCGTAGCGGCGCATATGCGGAGCCAGCTCTTTGAAAATGATATCCAACTGGTTGTTGTACATTTCAATGGTCACTTTTTGTGGCTCAAGGAGCATATGGGTAACGGATTCATAATTCCGGAGGCGCGCAAGAGTAACTTGCTTCTTTACTTCGGTAGCATATGTTCCGGCAATTGTGTTTTTGTATTGCTTCAGTGTTTTTACAAAAGAATCATATGCTTTCCTGCGGAGATCGGTATCAGCTGAGAACTCATACCTGTTCTCAAATAAGGCAAATGAAACAGGCAATTCATTTCCGTCCTTATCCTGGATAGGCGAAAACTCCATATCGGCTAGCTTGCTCAGGTTATAAATCGTATAAGGAGCTGAATGGACCTCCCCCAGAGCAGCAAGCGTTTCCTCGGTTTCCGGTGAAAGCCGGTGCTTCTTTGTATCAAGGAGTTCTAGAAGGTTTTTCCGGAAGGCTTCAAGTCCTGGTTCCTCGTTTATGTAAGCTTCAATGGCACCTTCAGGGAGGGAAAGGATTTCGGAATCAATAAACGAAAGTGCGGCATTTACCTCTGTCCTGACCTGGGCGGCCCGGGCGGAATTTGCCTGGTTGACCGGATCCGTGCCGTCGGATGATTGGTTAAGGCTTGCATAGGTCAACACTTTGATTAGCTTCATAGCCAGGCGTTCCTGCGCGGTCAGGCATTCCAATAGAACAGATGCGCCGGTTCCAAGCTTTCCTTTATATTTTCCAAAAGCTTTCAGGTCTTCCCTTACGCTTTCAAGTTCAGCTTCCCAGGCATCCATGCCTGAAAAAAGGCTGGACAAATCCCAAGTTAATTCTTCGGGAACCTCGGATCGGGTAAGGCGTTTTTCAATTGTTTTGTTCATTTAACATCCCTCCATTTTATTTCGTGCCTCTAAACATATCTTATAATATGGGAAAGTTCTGTCAACTACTATTTGCCTTTTGAGAGAATAAAAATGGATGTATTTTTTCGAATAAGGGGGTTGACCTTTACGCAACGTTAACGTGTACAGTAATTGTAAGGAGGTGACGGTATGGAATATTCGGTCCAAAAGCTGGCAAAGCTGGCTGGCATCAGTTCAAGGACGTTAAGGTATTATGATGAAATCGGTCTACTCAAGCCGGCGAGAATCAATTCATCCGGATACAGGATTTATGGGGAGGCCGAGGTTAACAAACTGCAGCAAATCCTGTTCTACCGGGAACTTGATGTTTCCCTAGAAGCCATAAAAGAGATTTTACATTCCCCTGAATTTGACGGCATTGCAGCGCTCAAGGACCACCGTGAAAAGCTCCTTGAAAGAAGGCGCCAGCTGGATCTTTTGCTGGCAAATGTGGATAAAACGATTGAAATGGCGGAAGGAGGTACAAGGATGAACGATAAGGAGAAATTCGAAGGCTTCAAACAAAAAATGATTGAAGAAAATGAACAAAAGTATGGAACAGAAATCCGAGAAAAATATGGGGAAGAAGCGGTTGAACAATCGTATGCGAAGGTCAAGGGGATGACAGAGGAACAGCATCGCGAGGCGGAGAGGCTGGCTGAACAAATCATGCTTCTTCTGTCGGATGCCATTGCCACGGGCGGCGATCCCGCGGGTGAACTTGCACAACAAGCGGCTGGCCTGCATAAAAAATGGCTAATGCACTACTGGGGAAACTACAACGCCGAAGCCCATGCCAACCTTGCCCAAATGTATGTCGACGATGAACGGTTCCGTCAATATTATGACAAGAATCAGCCGGGAACAGCAGAATTTCTTCGCGATGCAATCCATATTTACACGGGAATGAAAAAGTAAGAGTTGTGTTGCATTCTGCATCATTCAAAGGGTCGCTGTCGATCTTTCGGGCGTTAAAAGAAGATTTAATGCCCGAACGGCTTTGGCCATCCGTTCCTTCGGGCGTTAAAAGAAGATATAAAGCCCGAATAGCGTGGGTCATCCGTTCCTTCGGGCGTTAAAAGAAGATTTAACGCCCGAACAGCTGTCGCCGGCTGGTTCTTCGGGCGTTAAAAGCAGATTTAAAGCCCGAACGGCTTTGGCCAGCGGTTCCTTCGGGCGTTAAAAGAAGATTGATTCCCTTCCTCACTCAAGACCAGTTGTTTTTAAAAAGAAATCCCTTGAAAATTCTGAATGGTTAAGAGAACATGAACCTATACAGAGGATAAAAGGGGGAAGCAACAGGTGAAGGCGGAACAATTGGCCATGCCACACGTCAGGGGGAAGGGAATTGCCCTTGTGCTTATTGGGGCGACGCTATGGGGAATATCGGGAACGGTTGCCCAATATTTATTTCAAAGGCAGGGCTTCAGTCCGGCTTGGCTTGTTGATATCAGGCTCCTTCTCGCTGGTTCAATTTTGATGGCCATTGGCGGCGTGAAGGACCCAGCCAAAATGACCGGCATTTGGAAAAGCAGGCGCGATGCCGGGGCCCTCCTTTTATTCAGTATTCTCGGAATGCTCGCGGTACAGTATACATACTTTGCGGCAATCGACCATTCAAATGCCGCGGCGGCGACAGTCTTGCAATATCTTGCCCCAACGATGATTGCAGCGTATTTGGCGATTAAGGGAAGGAAACTCCCTACCGGTTTGGAGATTTCGGCGATTATTCTCGCACTCGTGGGAACTCTTCTTCTTGTGACTAAGGGAAATATCGGGACGTTGTCGATTTCCGGCCTTGCCGTCTTTTGGGGAATCGCATCCGCGGTCACGCTTGCCTTCTATACGCTTCAGCCCAGGGAGCTACTTGCAAAATGGGGCTCCATTACCGTAACAGGATGGGGGATGGTCATAGGTGGACTATTTTTCAGTTTCATTAACCCTCCCTGGATGTTTGAAGGAACCATTTCGTTCCGATCCTTGCTTGCTGTCCTGTTCGTTGTTATTTTCGGAACGCTGCTTGCCTTCTATTGTTATTTGGAAAGCCTGAAATACATAAGCGCTTCCGAAACAAGCTTGCTCGCTTCCGTTGAGCCTCTTTCCGCGGCATTTGTATCCGTCATTTGGCTGAATGTCCCGTTTGGCTTTGAAGAATGGCTCGGAACTTTCTGCATTATCAGCACAATTGCGATTTTATCAAAAAAACGGGGTTGATTGCCTAACTTTGTAAACGGCCTAAAGACCGATCAACCGAAAAATGTTCCGACGATTGGTCATAGGAGTGACATAAGGACCGTTCGCACCAGAAAGGAACCTAACATTCGCGGTCCATAACTTATAGCCTTTTTATAATAAAATCTTCATAAAAAAGCGGGCGGCACCAATCATGCCACCCGCCCTATTTTACCTTCCAAAAATTCCGCGCATTGTTCCTGTAAAGTCGTTAAACAAGCCGTCACGATTCCTGCCATCATTTATATCATTGGCATAGCCGGTCATCGTGTCATAAAAATCAGGGTTGAAGGATATATAGACCTTATGGATGTCCCTGTCAGCCTTCCGAACCTGGTCCGCAATTTTCTGTTCAAACTTTGTATTGACACTTGTATAGTTCGGATCGCTGATAACATCCCGGTTGTTGTCGTTCCCAAAGCCGCGATTGTTATTATTTCCGTTGTTATTACCAAATTCCCCCGCCAATCCGTCTCCGTTGCCGATTCCACCAGTTCCACCCGGACCATATCCGACATCACGGTTTCCATCATTTCTATTCCCGAAAATTCCGTCATTGCCGTTCCGGTTTTTGTTTCCGGCATCGCCTTTGCCATTGATGATGCCGTCATCGCCATGCTGATTAATCCGGCCGTTGTCAAGCATATTTCCATCGTTGTTATCATTGACATTTCCGTTGTTAAACGTTCCGGCACCATTCCGCCCATTATTGTCATTCATTCGTACTGCGACATAGGCATTGTTGTTGGAAATGATAACATGGGCCCTGTCAACCTCTTTCATCCGCTCAACAGCCCGGGCCGCCCTGTCGGATACGCGAAGCTGCTGGTTGTCGCCAACATTATTAATTCTAGCCCTGTTTGTCTGCACCCTGTTATCGTTATTATCAGCGCCGCAGCCAGCCAAGCCGAGAAGCAATAAAGTTGAAAGCAATACCTTGGAACTCTTTTTCACAAAACTCACTCCTTTTTATTGTTGTTCGGGAATTAGTTTGTGTGATTGGGGTTTTCGGTATTCATTTCAGTCTTTTGGAAAAAAAAACCTCCCGCCATGGAAGGCCTTTTAAAAACCTCTCCGGTTCCATCAATTAGTTATCATATCAGCCCAATTCACCTTCCATGTAAAACCTATTATTCCATTCCATATTAAAGGGTGAATTATGTTGGGAAAATTTTTAGATGTTTGACAAATTTAGACACACATAGGAAAATCTAAATGTCATAATAGTTTATAAATTTAGTAAAATTAAAATATTCTATTAAAATTACGTAGTTAAGGCGGAGGCGGCAAAATGGAGAAAGATGCGATTTTAAAAATAAATAATTTAAAAGTGTCCTTCGAAACCGGTAAAAGGCTGCTTCCAGCCGTTGACGGCATCAGCTTTGAAGTGAAAAAGGGAGAAATACTTGGCATTGTCGGCGAGTCCGGGAGTGGAAAAAGTGTGACATCCCTAGCGGCTATGGGGTTAATCCCTTCCCCGCCAGGCAAAATAGAGCATGGGGAAATTGTTTTTGAAGGGAGAAACCTTGCTGGACTCCCGGAGAGAGAGTGGCGGAAAATCCGCGGAAATCAAATTTCAATGATTTTCCAGGAACCGATGACCTCATTAAACCCTTTATTCACAATTGGAAACCAGCTGGCCGAAGCGATCCGCCTGCATACGAACCTTTCAAAGGCGGAAGCGAAGGTGCGCTGTATGCAGTTGCTGCAATTAGTAGGAATACCGCGTGCGGAAGGCATCTTGAAGGAATACCCCCACCAGCTTTCGGGAGGAATGCGGCAGCGGGTCATGATTGCGATGGCGATGGCTTGCAACCCGAAGGTTTTGATCGCGGATGAACCTACTACCGCGCTGGATGTAACGATCCAGGCCCAGATTCTTGCCTTGATGAAGGATTTAAATGAAAAAACAGATACAACCGTTATCCTAATTACCCATGACCTCGGCGTTGTCGCGGAGATTTGTGAGCGTGTCATCGTCATGTACTCGGGACAGATTGTGGAAGAAGGCGATGTCAGGACAATTTTAAAAAACCCGAAGCATCCGTATACGCGGGGACTCCTGAAGTCGGTTCCTGACTTGAGGATGAAAAAAGATCGTCTGTACAGCATTCCCGGCAATGTGCCAAGGCCGGGTACGATTACGAATACGTGCAGATTCGCCCCCCGTTGCGCGGAGGTGTTTGGGAGATGCCTGGAAGAGACGCCAGACTTGTATAAAATGGGACAGCCAGGGCATGAAGTCCGCTGCTTTTTATATGAAACGAGTGAGAGGAGCGGGGAAAATGCAAGAGTTACTTCTTGAAGTAAACGGCCTAAAAAAATATTTCCCAATAACCGGTGGTTTGTTCGGACGGAAGGTCGGCGAGGTAAAAGCGGTCGATGATGTGTCCTTTTATGTAAGGAAGGGAGAGACACTCGGGATTGTCGGGGAGAGCGGCTGCGGAAAATCGACGACAGGCCGCCTGCTTATGCGATTGATTGAGGCAAGTGATGGGTCGATTCTTTTTGAAGATAAAGAGATTACGAGAATGACACAGTCAGAATTAAGAAAAGTGCGCAGGGACATTCAGATGGTTTTCCAAGATCCGTACGCATCCTTGAATCCACGCCATTCAGTTGAAGAAATTTTGGAAGAGCCTTTGATTGTCCATGGAATTGGTTCGAGGGAGGAACGGAGGAAACTGGTGAAGGAAATGCTCGAGGTCGTTGGGCTGAGCAGCTTTCACGCCAGGCGCTACCCGCACCAGTTCAGCGGCGGGCAAAGGCAGCGGATCGGCATCGCGAAGGCGCTTATGACAAAACCAAAACTAATTATTGCAGATGAGCCGGTTTCCGCCTTGGATGTTTCAATCCAGGCGCAAGTATTGAATTTAATGAAAGATATCCAAAAAGAATTCGGCCTTACATATATATTTATTGCGCATGACTTGGGAGTCGTCCGCCATATCAGTGACAGGGTCGGGGTGATGTACCTTGGCCGCCTTATTGAACTCGCGGGAAGCGAGGAATTGTACGAAAATCCGATGCACCCGTATACGAAGGCACTTTTGTCCGCCGTACCGGTTCCGGATCCGGATTTGAAGAAAGAAACCATTTTGATTGAAGGGGAGTTGCCAAGCCCCGCCAATCCTCCGTCCGGCTGCGCGTTCCATACAAGATGTTCGGCCTGTATGGAAGTTTGCACAAGAGTCCGGCCGGAAGGTATTAAGAATGATGGTCATTACGTTGCATGCCACCTTTATGGCTAAGGAAATGCGGCGGGAGTGATAAATTTAAAATTAGAAAACGGGGGTAAAAAAGGCTATGAACAAAAATCTTAAGGTGCTCTTGATTGCGCTGCTGGCGGTTGGGTTGTTGCTGGCTGGCTGCAGCAGCGGGGGAGGAACAAAGAAATCCTCAAGCGGGAAAAATCAATCCTCGGGAGATACCGGGCCAAAGCAGGATACGCTGGTTTATGCGCGCGGCGGAGACTCGGTAACGCTTGACCCGATTACAACAACGGAAGGCGAGACCTTCAAAGTAACGGAAAATATTTATGATACCCTGGTCAGCTTCGGCGACAGCGATACATCCACTCAGCCTGGATTGGCAGCGGACTGGAAAATATCCGATGATTCTCTTACCTATACGTTCAACCTGCAAAAAGGTGTGAAATTCCATGATGGCACTGACTTCAATGCCGAGGCGGTAAAATACAATTTTGACCGCTGGGCGGGAGGAAATGAAGACCAATTCCCTTACTATACAATGTTTGGCGGCTATAAGGGAGACGAAGGCCATGTCATCCAAGAAATTAAGGTTGTGGATGAGCATGCAATCGAGTTCATTCTAAAAAGGCCACAGGCAACCTTCCTAGTAAACCTGGCGATGTCATGCTTCGGGATTGCAAGTCCGGCGGCCCTTGAAAAGTACGGTGAAGATTACCGGAAAAACCCGGTTGGAACCGGCCCATTCAAGTTTGTTGAATGGAAAGAGAATGACACCATTACCCTTGCTAAGAATGAAAACTACTGGAGAAAAGGCTTCCCGAAATTGAACAAAGTCATTTATCGGGTTATCCCTGAAAATACTGCCCGCCTTAATGCGCTTGCCAATGGAGAAATCGATATGATGGACGGCTTGAACTATGCGGAAGTTGCCCAGGTTGAAGGCAATGAGAAACTTCAGCTGATTGAACGCCCATCCATGAACGTCGGCTACCTTGGTTTTACGACAACAAGGAAACCGTTTGACAACAAGCTTGTCCGCCAGGCGCTGAACCATGCGATCGATAAGGAGTCTATTATCGAGGCTTTCTATGCCGGTATGGCTGAGCCTGCTAAAAACCCGATGCCTCCGTCAATCAAGGGGTACAACGAAGAGATTGAAGCGTATCCTTATGATCTGGAGAAAGCAAAGGAATTGCTGAAGGAAGCTGGTTATGAGAAAGGTTTTAAAATGGAACTTTGGGCGATGCCGGTAGCGCGCCTTTATATGCCTGAAGGGCAAAAGGTCGCCGAGATTATCCAGGAAAGCTTCAGCAAAATTGGCGTCCAGGCGGAAATTAAGTCTGTTGACTGGCCAACATATCTCGACAAAGCGAAAAAAGGCGAATTTGATGCGTTCATGCTTGGATGGACAGGCGATAACGGCGATGCCGACAACTTCCTGTACACACTCCTGGATAAGGACAGCATTGGAGGAAGTAACTATTCCCGTTATGCGAATGACGAGCTTCACGATATTTTAATCCAGGCCCAATCTGAGACAGATGAGGAAAAGCGGGCGGAGCTTTACAAGCAGGCCCAGGTTATTCTCCACGAGGATGCCCCGTGGGTACCGCTTGTCCACTCAAGGCCACTTTCCGCAGCTGTTAAAGAGGTTTCCGGCTATGTTCCTCACCCAACAGGCTCTGAATCACTCATGAAAGTCGAGTTTAAATAAGTTGGCGGCTAAAAGGGGAGTTTACTCCCCTTTTGGCCTTAAATGGAGGCGTAAAGAGGTTTTACACAATGTCTAAGTTAGTTCCAAGACCGATATGAATCAGCTTGAAAGAAACAGCAAGAACCTTTTTGGAAAAAGGAAAAGAGGAGGTGCGGAAGGATGTTGACATATTCCATAAGGCGAATCGTATCACTCATTCCCGTCCTTATAGGAATGACCCTTATCGTTTTTGCAATCATACATGCTATTCCAGGGGATCCGGCCCAGGTCATTCTTGGACAAAGGGCGACTAAGGAATCGATTGAAGCGCTGACTGCCCAGCTTGGATTGGACCGGCCATGGTACATACAGTATTTTGACTATCTTAAATCCCTCTTCCAGGGGGATTTGGGAACTTCACTAAGGACAAGGGGCCCGATTAACCAGGAGATTTGGCCATATCTTGCCGCAACCGCAGAGCTGGCGTTCGCGGCGATGGTCATCGCGGTCATTATAGGGGTGAATGCAGGCATTGTTTCCGCCTGGTACTCGAATTCATGGTTTGATTACGCGGCGATGGTCATTGCGCTTGTCGGTGTGTCTATGCCCATTTTCTGGCTTGGCTTGATGGGGCAATGGCTTTTTTCAATCGAACTAGGCTGGCTTCCGACAACCGGCAGGGAAAATGTAAGGGATCCAATAACGGCAATAACGAATTTTTATTTGTTGGATACATTGCTCCAAGGGCGGTTCGACCAATTTGTTGTGGCGGTAAGGCATCTTATGTTGCCGAGTATGGCACTTGCAACCATTCCGATGGCTATCATTGCAAGGATGACAAGGTCTTCGATGCTTGAAGTTATGAAATCGGATTACATCCGTACGGCCAGGGCAAAGGGATTGCCAATGTTTTGGGTCGTCTACAAGCATTCGTTGAAAAATGCCGTCATTCCGGTAATGACGATTATCGGGCTTCAGACAGGACTTTTGCTTGGTGGCGCCATCCTGACGGAAACGATATTCGGCTGGCCCGGAATAGGACGCTATTTATACGATGCAATCAGTTATCGCGATTACCCTGTCATCCAATCCGGTATTTTGATTATTGCGGGGATTTTTGTATTGATCAATCTAATCGTTGATCTTTTATACGCGTTTGTTGATCCGCGCATCAAATACAATTGAGATAGGAGGGATAGAACGTGGCGGAACTGGCAAAACATACGGGCAAAGTGCCCCCTCAAATGGTTGAAGAGGATGTGGCATCCCCCTGGAAGGAAGCGTGGCATTCGTTCCGGAAAAACAGGCTCGCGCTCATTGGACTTTTCATTGTATTATTCTTTATTGCCATTGCTGCTTTGGCACCTTATATTGCCCCATACAGTTTCCGGGATCAGGTTCTTGCGGACAGGTTTTTGCCACCATCCGGAAAACACTGGTTCGGGACGGACGACTTTGGCAGGGATATTCTTTCAAGGGTTCTCTACGGCGCGCGGATTTCCTTATGGGTCGGCTTTTTCTCCGTTTTGGCCTCTGCGATAATCGGGACGTTTTTAGGAGTCATTGCTGGATATTATGGGCGTTGGGTGGATGGATTGATATCCCGTGTATTTGATATCCTGCTTGCTTTTCCAAGTATCCTCCTTGCAATCGCGATTGTCGCAATCCTTGGCCCGTCTCTGCGGAATGCGCTTATTGCGATTGCAGTCATCAATATTCCCAATTTCGGGAGGCTTGTCCGGTCAAAGGTACTGAGTGTAAAGCAGGAGGAGTATATCATGTCAGCAAAGGCGGTCGGGATGAAGGACAGCCGCATCCTGTTCAGGCATATCCTGCCGAACAGCATAACGCCTATCATCGTCCAGGCGACGCTTGCGATTGCCACAGCTATCATTGAAGCGGCGGCGCTAGGCTTCCTTGGATTGGGAGCGCGGCCGCCAGAACCAGAATGGGGAAGGATGCTTGCGGATTCGAAAAACTATTTAATGCATGCTCCGTGGACCTTGTTTTTCCCCGGCATGGCAATCATGCTGACGGTCCTTGGCTTTAACCTTATGGGGGACGGGCTTCGTGATGTACTTGATCCGAAAATGAAAAATTGATGCCGGAGGCCATATTAACGGCCTCCTTTTTCATGGTTAAGGAAGCTTTAATGCGATTGGGCGAAGTTTTTTTCAACAGGTTTCGTTCACAAGGGTGTTGCATGTGGGTTGCCGAAGGGCCGGCTGGATTGAAGAGCGTGTGCAGCGATTTGGGCGAGGTTTTTTCCAACAGGGTTTTCGTTCACAAGGGTGTAGCATGCGAGTTGCCGAAGGGCCAGCTATGTTGAAAAGCGTGTGCAGCAGTGATTTGGGCGAGGTTTTTTCCAACAGGGTTTTCATTCACAAATGGTTTTGCATGCGGGTTGCCGAAGAGCCAGCCAGTATAATTGGCAGATGCCCTGTTTGGAAGTGAATGGTCTTAACAAACTGGCAGTTCGTTCACCTGTTGCCACCTTGGCAGTGTGGTTAACCAAGAGGCGGCGTGCTGTAAATGTGGCGGAAAAGTGACAGTTTTCGATATCAAGGCTGAAATTTTCGATAAGTACAAAAAAGTGGGGGATAAATTCAATAAATTTTCGATAAGTGCTCCGAAACTTTCGATAACTTTTCCAAAACGCAAATCCGCAAAAATATTTCATAACTCGACCGTCAAATTCGGCATGTTTTTACAAAAAATGCTAGAATAGGAACAGATAGAAAGGAGGAAACGAGTTTGATTGCATTGGAAAGAGTAATTCCACTTATTATTTTGATGCTAGAGGCACTATTAAGGAGGCTGCCGAGCGGCCATTCAAGGAGAAAGGAGGTTGAGGAGTCGTTACGCACCCAAAAAGCGGGGTACAACGGTGAAAAATCGGTTGATTATTACCTTAATTTCCTCGACAAAGAGAAATTCATGATTTTTAAAGGATTACGCCTCAAAAACAACGGTTTCTTTTTTCAAATTGACACGCTTTTAATTACACCGTTCTTCGCGTTGATCCTGGAAATCAAGAATTGGGGCGGCGAAATCCATTTTGACAAGAATTTTTGCCAGGTTTTTCAGGAGAAGGATGGTAAAACAGCCGTATATACTAACCCGATTTCCCAAGCCAGACTGCAGACACTAAGATTAAGAGAATGGCTCAAAAAAAATAATTTCTCCGACATTCCCATCGAATTTCTGGTCGTTATGAGCAACAATTCCTCAAAGCTAAAGGCAGATACGGGTTACTACGAAGTTTTCAAAAAAGTCATTCATGAAATACGCCTGGTTGAAATAGTTTCTGAAATCGAAAAGCAGCATAAGAAAGAATATTTATCATTAAATGAATTCAAAAAGCTTAAAAAGAACATCCTCTCAAAGCACACACCACACCGTCCTGACATTCTTAAAAACTTCACTATATCCACTACAGAAATCCTTCCTGGAATCCATTGCTCCACATGCCTTTCATTTTCGATGAAGCTTCATTACGGGAGATGCCATTGCAGTCAATGCGGGAATCCCTCGGTAACGGCTCATCTGGAAGCAATTAAGGACTACTTCCTATTAATTTCACCAAATTTAACAAATTCCGAATTGAATCGATTTTTAAAGCTGGATAACGATAAAAAAGCATACTGGATCCTCACCTCCATGAATCTCCCCTATACCGGCACAAAAAGAGGCCGCGTCTACCACGAGCCCCCAAAATGGCAAGCCAACACCAAGTCCCACTAAGTGATTAAAAGTTCCCAAAATGGCAGAGAACAATATAGTAGATTGCCTTGAAAGGAGATGAAACATGCTGAATAACATGCAGGTTAAGAGATGTATTTCATCAATTTAAAGCGAAAGTAAAGTACAGGGAAAAAGAAAGGAGCCCCTCACGGTCAGAGGATGGCTCCTTCATTTTTGTTGTAGTGCGGTTCGGCTTCCTCGGCAAACGTTACATCGATTTCGATAATCTCCGAGCGGCTCCCCAGCCTAAGGGGCGGGCCCCAAAAGCCATATCCCGATGAGACAATCGTATGCATGTCCCCTTTTTGCAAATAGCCCCAGTCAATTTCAAATAATTTTCTCGTTATCAAATGGTTGGGTGCCATCTGGCCCCTGTGCGTATGGCCACATAGTAGCAGATCGACGCCATTTTCGGCTGCGATTGAAACCTCGGCTGGTTGATGGTCCATCATAATAATAGGCATGGACGGGTCCGTTGCGGCCAAAAGGTCACTCAGTTTTTGACGGAATTTATCAGTTTTATCCTTCCTGCCGGCAAGGAAGAATGCTTCATCGATTTCTACCACTTCGTCCTGAAGGATTTGAATGCCGGCCTTGTCCATTTCCCGGACAAACTCCGGGATGGCCCCGCCATAATATTCATGGTTGCCAAGTACTCCGTAAACGCCAAGCGGGGCGGATAACTCCTTCATCACTTCACCCATTTTTTTGCGGATGAAAGGTTCCGGGTCGTCCTCGATAATGTCACCAGGCAAAAGGATAATATCCGGCTTGATCCCGTTCGCTTTTTCAACTAGCCTGCGGAGGTGGCTAATCCCGGATAAATTGCCAAAATGCATATCCGAAGCCATCGCGATTTTCAGCTTTTTGTGCCCGCTGGCCTGTTTTGGAATGGTAATGGAATACTTTCTGACAACCGGGCTGTAGGCGTTAAAAGTGCCGTATACGAAAATAGCTGAAAAGGCAGCAAGCACAAATAGGCCTGTCCAAAAAATTGCCTTACTGGAGGGAAGGCCAGTTTCTATTAGAATATATCCAGCAAGGTTCGCGGGCGGCAACAGGAAAAGCGCATATTGCAAGATGCCAAACCAGTAAGAACCAATTATTGTGAAAATCGGCATCCTGAACTTCGCCCGTCCCAGGAGATAGGAGAAAGCCAGTATGAAAACAATTGCACCATACAGCGGGACGGGAGGCATTGGCGACCCGGCTGAATCAAGCCAAATCCAGCCATTCCAGCCGATATATAAAACAAGCAACGAATAGATGATAAAAAAGATTGCAAAACCAGCAATCATCCTAAACTTCATGAAGCCGCTCCTTTCTTAGGGGAAAACTCTAAAGCTAGTATACTCATTATTGCCTGAAAAAGCTTCCTCAACATGGCCGGAAATACATCTATGCAGAAATGGCGTTAAGGTATATAATTGGTGAAATCAATTTGGAAGAAATTAACCGGAAGGACAAGGTTGAAAGGAAGCGAGAGGCATGGTTCCTATTTTAAAAGAGTTTCCGAGCGAATTTGAGACTAAGAGATTACTGATCAGGCTGCCGAAACCTGGTGACGGAAAAGCGGTATTTGAAGCGATCAAGGCATCTGTTCAGGAATTAAAGCCGTGGATGCCGTTTGCCAAAATCGAACAAACCGAAGAGGATGTGGAAGCGAACATCCGGGAGGCATACGCAAAATTCATCAAAAGGGAAGACCTGCGGCTGCTCGTGTTCGACAAGCAATCAGGAGCGTTAATCGGTTCATCCGGCCTTCACAGGATTGATTGGAGCGTTCCGAAATTTGAAATTGGCTATTGGATTGACAGCCGATACAGCGGAAACGGGTTTATGACAGAAGCTGTCCAAGGAATTGTTGATTTTGCCATTTCCCAACTGTCCGCCAAAAGGATTGAAATTCGCTGTGATTCCCGGAACGTGAAAAGCAGGGCGATTCCTGAACGGTTAGGTTTTAAACTGGAAGGAATCCTGAGAAACGATGTTCTTTCCGTTGACGGGGAATTGCGTGACACATGCGTATTCGCAAAAATATTTTAGCTTGTTTTAAGGCCCCGCCTCAGTGTGCTATACTGCTAGAGAAAGCACAATCCGGGAGGGTACATTTATGAAAAGCGCAAGCCCATATGTTCTAGTAGATAACTGCCAGGAGGCAATCGAGTTTTATCAGGGGATTCTTGGCGGCGAGGTAAAAGTGCTGAATGAGCACGCAGGAAACCTACTCCACGCTGAGCTTCATTTTGGAAACGGGTCCTACATCCATTTTGCATTCAAGTTCAAGCAGGAACCAGTTCCTGGCGATATGGTCAAGATTATCCTTACCTGTGATTCAGAGGATGAAATCAAAAATGTCTATACTGCTTTAAGTGAAGGCGGAAAAGTAACGGTTGAACTGCAGGATACTTTCTTTGGCGCGCTCCATGCGCAGGTAACCGATAAAAACGGTATCAACTGGGCAATGAACTATTTCAAACAGCAGGGATAAGATTGATGAAGGCATTGTCCAGTTGGCGGGCAATGCCTTTTTTCTAAGGGGGATTTTATGAAGAAGCGCAAGGTTGGAAGGCGAATGGCCATTTTTTTGGCGATACTGGCTCTTTTCATTTTCGTAAACAATACATCCATCTTCAGCAGCAACAAAATAGGGAAAACAAAGCTCCTTGCCCACAGGGGGGTAGCCCAGACGTTTGATATGACTGGCATCACGAATGAGACGTGCACGGCAGAACGGATCTACCCGCCAGAGCATGGCTACCTGGAAAACACAATCCCTTCGATGGAAGCTGCCTTTAAAAACGGGGCCAATGTAGTTGAACTGGATATCCACCCAACGAAGGATGGGAAGTTTGCAGTGTTCCATGACTGGGAACTTAGCTGCAGGACGGACGGAGCAGGCGTGACAAGGGATTTTACAATGGAAGAGCTGAAAAAGCTGGACATAGGCTATGGCTACACGGCTGACGGCGGAAAAACCTTTCCATTCAGAGGGAAGGGCATTGGTCTAATGCCTTCGCTAGATGAAGTATTAAAACAGTTTCCAGATAAAGATTTACTGATTCATATCAAAAGCAGTGATCCTGAGGAAGGGAAAATGCTCGCGGAGTATTTTCGGAGTTTTTCAGAGGGAATGCTTGGGCAGCTAACGGTATATGGAGGGGACGAACCGATTGCTTCTCTTAAAGAGGAGCTCCCTGATTTGAGAGTTATGTCTAAGGCTACAATGAAAAGCTGTCTTCTTCCTTATATGGCGGTTGGCTGGGCAGGCTATGTACCGAAAACATGCGAGCGGACACAGGTTCACATCCCTGAAAAAATCGCGCCATGGCTTTGGGGCTGGCCTGGGAAATTTGTCGACCGAATGGAAGATGCCGGAACGAGGGTAGTCCTTGTAGCCGGCGATGGAGGTTTTTCGGAGGGATTTGATACACAGGAAGATACGGAACGGGTACCAGAAAGTTTTCAGGGCTGGATTTGGACTAACAGGGTTGATACGGTTACAAAGTTTTTGAAATAGCAAAATTCTAGAAGGAACGGGCTGTCGATTGGCGGCCTGTTTTTTTTGTTTTTAAGGAAACTTTAAAATTGATCCTTGTGGATACCTCAAAACAAGTTATTGTAATCCAGCTCTAGCGCCTAGCCCCTCGAGGTCATAAGCCGGTTCCCTCCGGAGGGCTGGCCCGTCCTGCGGGCCCCGTCTTATGCTGGTCGGGGCTGACCACTAAGGAAAGCTCCTTCGAATAATCATCGCAGGGACAGGCGATCTTTGCCTGTCGCGAAGGCGCTTACGCATTTTGTTCTCGGCTTTACTCGCTAAAGGTCAAATTTATATATTTTTATACAATGAAATGAATATTGCTTATCCTTCATATCCAATTATTAGGGGTAAATGCCCATTTATCATAAAGAATTTAATTTTTTTTAAAAGACTACTTGCATAATTATGAGTATGTAATTATAATAATTCAATATTGGAGGGATGGAGTGTGAAAGCAGCGATTATTGGTGGAACGGGATACAGTGCACTTGAATTGATTCGGCTCATAAACAAACATCCGCATCTGGAGTTGGGGCCGATCGTTTCCAGTTCGAATGCAGGAACTGTATTCAGCGAAGTTTTTCCGCATGCGGCAGGAACAATTGACAACAGGATGGCAAGTTTTGATGCGGAAAAGATTAGCAAGGAAGCAGAAATTGTGTTTCTTGCAGTCCCATCAGGCATCAGCAAAACACTCGTTCCTGATCTTACGGCATACGGGGTCCGGTGCATTGATTTATCTGGAGACCTCAGGCTTACTTCACCGGATGCCTACGAAAAGTGGTACGGCCACACACCCGCCGGCGAGGAAATAATCGGCCAGGCGGTTTATGGATTAAGTGAAATTTATAGCGATTATATAAAGAATTCTAGAATTATAGCAAACCCAGGCTGTTATCCGACGGCTTCCCTATTGGGGCTGCTGCCTATTATAAAAAGTGGGCTTGCGGACTTGCAGTCTATCATTATCGATGCCAAATCAGGTGTTTCAGGAGCGGGACGGGGCGTATCCCTTGGCACACATTTTTCCGAGGTGAACGAAAACATAAAAGCTTACAAGCTTGGTTCCCACCAGCATATTCCTGAAATTGAGCAAATCCTTTCGAAAGAGGCAGGTAAGCCGGTACTAGTAACATTCACCGCACATCTCGTACCGATGACGAGAGGCATACTTGCGACGTTATACGTTAACTTGACGGAATCGATTTTATTGGAAGAAGTCAGGAACCTTTATAGAGAGTACTACAGCAGCCATCCTTTTGTACGGGTACGGCCTGAAGGGAATGTTCCAGCGACGAAGGAAGTAGCCGGAAGCAATTTTTGTGATATCGGGCTTTATTTAGATGAAAGGACGAACCGGCTGACAATTGTCTCCGCAATCGACAATCTCATGAAAGGGGCCGCGGGCCAGGCCATTCAAAATGCGAACCTGATGAATGGCTGGGATGTCCGGGCTGGCCTTGAAGATATTTCGTTTTATCCGTAAGGAAACCATGAAACAACGAAATAACCACTTTTTTTTAAAAAAATTCCGAATGGAAAGAGGGGAACAAGCACGTGCAGGCAACAGTGAGCGGGAAAATTGGTTCGGAAGAAAAGGGCGTTTTTCTTTTGCCCAAGGGATTCAAGGCAGGAGGGACGCACTGCGGCATCAAGAGGAAGCGCCACGATTTAGGCTACATTGTATCCGAGGTCCCTGCTGTTGCGGCAGGCGTTTATACAACGAACAGTTTCCAGGCGGCGCCTCTTGCGGTTACGCAACGAAGCATCGCTATTGAAAACAAAATCCAGGCGCTAATCGTCAATTCAGGAAATGCCAATGCTTGCACAGGAGATCAGGGAATGCAGGATGCGTACGAAATGCAGCAGCTGTTCGCTGGGAAGCTCGGAATCGGGAGCCATCTAGTCGCTGTCACATCAACGGGTGTCATCGGCGAACTGCTTCCGATGGATTGCATCCGCAAAGGTATAGACACAATCCTTAATCAGGAATTTGAAGGGCCGGCAGAGTTTCAAAAAGCGATTTTAACGACAGATACTTGCGTGAAAAGTGCTGCTGCCGAAATTAATATAAACGGTAAAACCGTTACAATCAGCGGGGCGGCAAAGGGCTCGGGAATGGTCCATCCGAATATGGCCACGATGCTCGCCTTTGTCACTACCGATGCCAATATTGAACAGGCAGCTTTGCTGTCAGCTTTGAAGGATACAACGAATAAAACCTTCAATATGATTACGGTCGATGGGGACTCCAGCACGAATGACATGGTCCTCGTCATGGCAAATGGCCTTGCGGGGAATGAAGCCCTAAATGCGGCACACCCCGACTGGTTGGCATTTGCCGGCGGCCTGAAAGAGGTTTGTGAATCGCTCGCAAAACAAATCGCCCGCGATGGCGAGGGGGCGACAAAGCTTGTCGAGGTAAAAGTGGTTGGCGCAAAGAGCCTTGAAGATGCAAGGACAGTGGGCAAAACAATCATCTCATCGAACCTTGTAAAGACGGCGATTTACGGCCAGGATGCAAACTGGGGGCGGATTGTCGCGGCCATCGGCTATTGCGGCGTTCCAGTAATCCCGGAAAATGTTGCAGTCTCAATCGGTTCCTACCCTGTTTTCGCAAACGGCTTGCCGCTTCCTTTTTCAGAAGAAGAGGTAAAGGTGTATCTCGGCGGAACCGAGGTCGATATTTTGGTCGATCTGAACCAGGGTGATGCGGAAGCGTCGGCGTGGGGATGCGACCTTACGTATGATTATGTGAAAATTAACGCATCGTACCGGACCTGATGTCCAGAATGGGGGTACAAGATGGGCTTCTTGGTAATTAAGTGTGGCGGAAGCATTATGGAAGATATGCCGCAAGCATTTTATGAAGATATTGTCGCGTTAAAGCAATCCGGCGAATGGTCGCCAATCATTGTGCATGGCGGCGGCCCACTGATTACGTCACTTCTCGCGAAATTGGATATCAAAACCGAATTTGCCGGGGGCTTAAGGATTACGAGCAACGAAGTGCTTGATGTAGCCGAAATGGCGCTGAGCGGATTGGCCAATAAACAACTAGTCCGGAACATTGGAATCGCCGGCGGCAGGGCAATCGGAATCAGCGGTACGGACGGAGGGCTCCTGGAAGCACGGCCGGCGGAAAATGCGGGCATGCTTGGCTTTGTCGGAGAGGTATCGAACGTGCAAACATCGATAATCGAGCACCTTGTCGAAGGCGGCTTCATCCCGGTCATTTCCCCGATTGGAATGGATGGAACCGGGCAGAGATACAACATAAATGGTGATACAGCCGCAGCGGCGGTTGCAGCATCACTCGGGGCAAACCTTTGTTTTATAAGTGACATCCCCGGCATCCTTGTTGAAAAAGAAGGGGAAAAAGTGAAACTCGATGCAGCCACACCAGCCGAAATTGATGGATTGATTGCATCAGGCCAAATTTGGGGCGGGATGATTCCCAAAGTAAGGGCCGCGGTCAACGCGCTTAATTTCGGAGTAAGAGAGGCGGCAATCATGAATGGCCTTGAGCCGGGGAGCTTGCTTTCATACGCCCGTGGGGAAATTCAGGGAACGAAAATAATCGTTGAACAGGAGGCCATCCATGGCAACTAATAGTACAGCAGAACAAGTATCGGCACTCATGCAAACGTATAGCCGATTCCCAATCTCCCTTGCCAAAGGGAAGGGGAGCCATGTTTGGGATACGGACGGAAACAAATACCTTGATTTCACATCGGGAATTGCGGTATGCAATCTCGGCCATGTACCCGACCAGGTGAAAAACGAGGTTCAAAAGCAGCTGGATCAATTATGGCATTGCTCGAATCTTTACCATATTCCAGCCCAGGAAGAACTGGCCAAACTTCTTGTTGAAAACAGCTTTGGGGAGCAAGTGTTTTTTTGCAACAGCGGAGCTGAAGCGAATGAAGCGGCAATCAAGCTTGCGAAAAGATACGCGCGGAAAATAAAAGGGAACGATTCACCCGAAATTATTACTTTCAGGCAGTCATTCCATGGCAGGACAATGGCGACACTGACCGCAACCGGACAGGAAAAAATCCAAGATGGATTTAGCCCGCTTCTACCGGGCTTCCGCTACATGCAATTCAATGACATGGCTTCACTTGGTGAAATTAAAGAGAGCAATGCCTGCGCAGTCTTGCTGGAGCTTGTCCAGGGGGAGGGAGGAGTCATTCCCGCGGATCCGGCCTGGGTGAAGGAACTCGAGGCCATTTGCCGGGAAAAAGGCATCCTGCTCATGATTGATGAAGTCCAGACCGGGATTGGCCGGACTGGGACATTGTTCGCCTACGAACAATACGGAATCGTGCCGGACGTCATTTCACTTGCGAAAGGGCTCGGCTCCGGTTTCCCGATTGGAGCGATTATTGCCGGAAGTGAAGCCGCGAAGGGATTTGAACCGGGAAGCCACGGAAGTACATTCGGCGGCAACCCGCTTGCTGCTACAGCAGGACTTGCGACAGTAAAAGCAATGCTTGGTGGGGGAGTCTTGGAGAAGGCAGCCGGTCTGGCAAGCTACCTGGATGAAGGCCTTGCCGAATTGAAAGCAAAGCATTCGGTTGTTAAGGAAATCCGCGGGCTTGGCCTTTTGAAGGGAATAAAAATTGATGGAAATGCACTTGATATTGTAAAAACGGCAATTGAGGAGGGACTGCTCATTCTGACAGCCGGCCCTGATGTAATCAGGATCCTCCCGCCGCTCACTGCTTCAAAGGAAGAAGCGGACCAGTTCCTGGACATTTTAGATAGAGCTTTAAACAAGTTTTAAGCGTTTTGTAAAAGCAATTTTGCCAATGGGGTTTTTATAAATTAATAGTGAATCTCCCGGTTTTAAGGCCGTACATGCCAAGACGGCCGGGAGTTTTTAAAACGGAGGGGAACAACATGCTGAATGCAATCAGAAAGGGAGAATCATTCGTACCAAATTTAAAGGGGAAGGATTTCTTACGGCTGGCGGATTTTTCACAGGAAGAAATCGGCTGGCTGCTTGAAACGGCTGTTCAGCTGAAGAAGGCGCAAAAGCAGGGGAAACCACAGGCATTCCTAAGCGGCAAGGTTCTCGGGATGATTTTTGAAAAATCATCGACCCGGACACGCGTGTCATTCGAAGTGGGCATGATGCAACTCGGCGGCCAGGCGATCTTTTTAAGCACAAAGGACCTTCAGCTCGGGCGCGGCGAAACGATCGCAGACACAGCGAAAGTCCTTTCCCGGTATGTTGATGCGGTAATGATCCGTACTTTTGGGCACGAGCGAATTGAAGAATTTGCCGAGCATGCATCCGTTCCGGTCATCAACGGGCTGACCGACCTCCATCACCCGGCCCAGGTAATGGCCGACCTGCTAACAATTTACGAAAACAAAGGTTATCTTGAAGGCCTGAAGCTCTGCTATATCGGCGACGGCAATAATAATATGGCCCATTCCCTCCTGGAAGGGGCAGTCAAAATGGGTATGCATATCAGCGTTGCTAGCCCTCCAGGCTATGAGCCGAACAGCTCGATTGTGAGCCAGGTGGAAAAAGAGGCAGGCTTGTCGGAAAGCAATGTTTTAATAACGGAGGATCCACGTGAAGCGATTTCCGGAGCCGATGTGGTCGTTACGGACGTATGGACGAGTATGGGACAGGAAGAGGAAGCGAAGGAACGCCTGGCAACATTCGCCCCATTCCAGGTGAATGAAGAACTGTGCAGCCTCGCAAACAAGGATTATCTCTTCCTTCACTGCCTGCCAGCCCACCGCGGCGAGGAAGTCACCGAAGGCATTATTGATGGCCCTCACTCCGTTGTGTTCGACGAAGCCGAAAACAGGCTTCACGCCCAGAAAGCCATCCTCAAAGCGTTGCTTGTGGGATAACAGTGCGTCAGCGATAATTTTTAAAAAAACAACTGAAAAATATAACCTACTAAAGAGGTGCAGACACATGGCGAAAGAAAAAATTGTTTTGGCATATTCGGGCGGATTGGATACATCCGTCTCCGTTAAATGGATTCAGGAAAAATACGGGTACGACGTAATCGCGCTCGGGCTTGATGTCGGTGAAGGCAAGGATTTGGAAGCCATCCGCACGAAAGCGCTGAATGTCGGCGCAATCAAGGCCTACATGATTGATGCAAAGGAACTTTTAGCAAAAGAATACATCGTCCCTGCCCTGAAGGCCAACTGCCTGTATGAAGGGAAATATCCGTTATCTTCGGCATTGTCAAGGCCGCTCATCTCAAAATTGCTTGTTGAGGTTGCCGAAAAAGAAGGCGCGGCCGCCGTGGCCCATGGCTGCACAGGAAAAGGAAACGACCAGGTCCGTTTCGAGGTGTCCATCCAGGCACTGAACCCTAACCTGAAGGTTGTAGCTCCAGTACGTGAATGGGGAATGACCAGGGATGAAGAAATCAAGTATGCACAGGAAAAAGGGATTCCGATTCCTGTAGACTTAGACAATCCGTTCTCAATTGATGCGAATATTTGGGGACGTGCGTGCGAGGCGGGGGTTCTGGAAGATCCTTGGGCAGAGGCGCCTGAAGCGGCTTTTGATTGGACGAATCCAATTGAACTAGCGCCGGACACGCCGGAATATATTGAAATCGATTTTGAAAAAGGCGTGCCAACCGCATTGAATGGCGAGCAGCTGCCGCTTGTCGATCTAATCGAAAAGCTGAATGAGATTGGCGGAAAGCATGGCATTGGCCGTATCGACCATATCGAAAACCGCCTTGTTGGCATCAAGTCAAGGGAAGTGTACGAAAACCCGGCAGCACTAATCCTGATCCAGGCGCACAAGGAGCTGGAATTCCTGACTTTGCCGCGCGAAGTAACCCAATTCAAGACGCAGGTCGACCAACAGATGGCGAAAATCGTTTATGAAGGCCTTTGGTACTCGCCGCTGAAAGCCGCGCTGGATGCGTTTGTAGACCAAACACAGGAAGTTGTGACAGGTACAATCCGTGTCAAACTTCATAAAGGGACACATATGACGGTTGGCCGTAAATCGCCATACAGCCTGTATAACGAAGAGCTTGCAACTTATTCGAAGGGCGACGCGTTCGACCATCTTGCGGCGGAAGGCTTCATAAAAATTTGGGGCTTGCCGACAAAGGTCTATTCCCAGGTGAACAGCAAGCAGTCCGTCCTGAAGTAACTCCCTTTATTAAAAGAAGCCACCCGACGGGAAAGGGGTTCCTTTTTAGACTGGGGATCGAATGGCCGGAAAACAACTATTAAACTTGCGGCTTCCTCTGAAAAAAATAAGGAAGCCCGCATGTACCATCAGGAGGCAGGCTTATGTCAAAATTATGGGGCGGCCGCTTTACAAAAGAGACTAATAAATTGGTTGAAGAGTTTACCGCTTCAATTTCTTTTGATAAAAAGCTGGTCGAGGAGGACATCGAAGGTAGCCTTGCCCATGCAAAAATGCTGGGCGAGTGTGGAATTATCCCAATGGAGGACGTCGAGAAAATTGTTGGTGGGCTCCATGAAATCCGTGAGATGGCCAAAAACAACGAGATTGAGTTTTTAATAGAAGATGAAGATATTCATATGAATATCGAGAAGAAGCTGATTGAACTGATCGGCCCCGTTGGCGGGAAGCTGCATACGGGCAGAAGCCGGAACGACCAGGTCGCAACCGATATGCACCTGTACCTCAGAACCAAGACGAATGAACTGATCGGCCTTGTTGAAAATGTCCAGGAAGCGATAGTCGAGAAAGCGAATGAGCATATTGATACGCTGATTCCCGGCTATACCCATCTCCAGCGCGCCCAGCCAGTTTCGTTCGCGCATCATTTAATGGCGTATTTCTGGATGTTTGAGCGGGACAAGGAAAGGCTCAAGGATAGCCTGAAACGTGTGAACTGGATGCCGCTAGGATCAGGGGCCCTCGCTGGGACAACCTTCCCGATCAACCGGGAAATGACCGCCGGGCTCCTTGGTTTTGAAACGATTTACCCGAACAGCATGGACGCGGTAAGCGACAGGGACTTCATCCTCGAATTCCTATCGATTGGTTCTATTATTATTACCCATATATCCAGGCTTTCCGAAGAACTAATCATCTGGTCGAGCCAGGAATTCCGTTTTGTTGAACTCGACGACTCTTTCTGCACAGGATCAAGCATTATGCCGCAAAAGAAGAACCCGGATGTCCCGGAACTTTTACGCGGAAAAACAGGCAGGGTATACGGGAACCTTATCGGCCTCTTGACCGTCTTGAAAGGTTTGCCGCTTGCGTACAATAAGGACCTGCAAGAAGACAAGGAAGGCATGTTTGATACGGTGGAAACGCTGGAAGGCTCGTTGAAGCTTCTCGCACCAATGATCGAAACAATGAAAGTGAACGGTGAAGTCATGCGCCAGGCGCTGAACGAGGATTTCTCGAATGCGACCGATATCGCGGATTATCTCGCCGCGAAAGGAATGCCGTTCCGCGAAGCACACGAGGTGATTGGGAAAATCGTCCTTTACTGCATCCAGAACAACAAATACCTACTTGAATTAACCATGGACGAATACAGGTCATTCAGCGAACTGTTCCACGGCGACATATACAAAATCCTCACCCCCGAACACGTCGCCGGAGCACGCAACAGCTACGGAGGAACCGCCCCGGACCAAGTTCAAAAACAAATCCAGCTTGCCAAAACCCTTCTGGCCTAGTAAGTAGTATTTGTGGGTGTCATGCACCGTTGCGGGACATTTTTGTCCCACTATGGCGCATGGCACCCTTTTGGCTCTCTTTGATGCAAAACGGTATCAGTTTTAATCGAAATAAGGGATAATATAGGAAATCAATTTTGGGATAGGGGGAAGTGTGTCCTATGAAGTTAAGGGTTTCCGCGGTTCAGTATCATCTTCATACGATTTCATCTTTTGAGGAGTTTGCGGCTCAATGCGAGCATTATATAAAAACGGCGGAGGAGTTTGGGGCAGAGTTTGTCCTTTTTCCTGAGTTTTTCACCACCCAGCTGCTTTCAATTGGAGACGGTACGGGCAAGGCGCTGACAATAAACGACCTGCCAAGTTTCACTGAGCAATACCGGGAACTGTTTGCCTCGTTAGCCAAAAAAACCGGCATGCACATTATCGGCGGTACCCATGTAGTTGAAAGGGGAGGCAAGCTCTATAATACAGCCCATTTATTTTACCCGGATGGGAGAATAGAAGAGCAGGCAAAGCTTCATATCACTCCAACCGAGGTTCATGAATGGAATATGGAGAAAGGCGACAGCTTCCGTATTTTTGACACAGAAAAAGGCAAAATTGCCATTCTTACATGCTATGATATCGAATTCCCGGAAATCGTCCGCATGGCCAAAGCAAAAGGCGCCGATGTAATTTTCTGCCCATCATGTACCGATGACCGCCACGGCTTCCACCGCGTCCGTTACACAAGCCACGCAAGGGCAATAGAAAACCAGGTGTACGTTGTGTTGACGGGGACAGTCGGCGCGCTTCCGACGGTCGACTTCATGCGCCTGAATTTTGGCCAGGCTGTCGTTATTACACCAAACGATATTCCTTTCCCGCCAAAAGGGCTGATGGTTGAAGGCGAAATCAATGATGATATGATTGTAACCGCCGACTTGGACCTGGAACTACTATATGAAGTCCGCGAACGCGGATCTGTGACAACATGGCGCGACCGGAGGACCGATTTATACGTTGATTGGGAAAAAACTGAATCGGAAGGGTGAGGAGAATGTACAAAAGCGAGTTTTTTGTATACGAGCAGGGGAAGCCATATTCCGTTTGCATCAGGAATTATACGAAGGATGACTTTGACGGGTTAATTGAAATCCAGTCCGAATGCTTCCCTCCGCCATTCCCCGAGGACCTTTGGTGGAACAAGGAGCAGTTGGCAAACCATGTGGAGCTGTTCCCAGAGGGGGCGCTTTGCGTGTTGGTTGATGGAAACCTGGCCGGTTCGCTTACCGGGCTCAGAGTCAACTTTGATCCAGCCCATCCGGACCATACGTGGGAAGACGTAACGGATAACGGATATATCCGTAATCACCTGCCAGACGGAAACTCGCTTTATATAGTAGACATCAGTGTCAGGCCAAAGAACCGAAAGCTTGGACTTGGAAAATTGATGATGCAGGCCATGTACCATGTTGTTATTGAACAAGGAATCGACAGGCTCGTCGGTGGGGGCAGGATGCCGGGCTACCATAAGGTTGCTTCATCGATGACTCCAGAACAGTACCTTGAAAAGGTGATGTCGGGAGAACTGAAGGACCCAGTCATAACCTTCCTTCTGCGTTGCGGGCGGGTGCCGGTTGCTGTCGTAAAAGATTACCTTGAAGACGAGGAATCTGGCAATTATGCAGTCATCATGGAATGGAAAAACCCATTTAAAAACGAAGGAGTACCTGGAAATGGAATTTAAGCGCATTACAAGCATCGAAGACCCGAATTTTAGAAAACTGCACAATCTCATGGGGGAAATTTTCCCTCCGGAGGAAGTACTTGAATACGACCTTTGGAAAGAACCGCTTGAAGACCCGGGCATCCGTGTGTTTGTCGCTGTGGACGGAGATGAAGTCATTGGCGCGACTGAATACCGTTATTATGAAAATTGGAACATCGCCATGACTGATTTCACGATTATCGGCCAGCCTGGAAAAGGCATCGGCCGCTTCCTAGCTGTAAATCGTATGAACGACCTGAAGGAGCTTGCCGAAAAAAACGGAAAGGAACAGCTGCACGGCATGTTTGCTGAAATCTATGACCCTTACCGTGTTGAGGAATACGAGTTTGGCGGGGTTAAGGTAATGGACCCGTATGTAAGACGCGAAGTACTTTCCCATCTCGGCTACAAGCGCCTTGACCTTGAGTACGTACACCCATCATGGGAGAACAATGGGGAAGCCGTCTCCGGTCTCGACCTAGGCTTCATGCCGGGCGATGAAAGCCAGGATACTGTCGAAGCCTCGCTTGTAGTAGATTTCCTGACAACCTATTACTCCGTCCTGTCCAACAAGCCAAAGGAATGGTTGGACATGATTGAATCACTCCGGTCAAAAGAAACCATCGCCCTCCTGCCATTGTAAGCATTAACGTAACGCGCCGCCCTCTAAAGTTGATGGGCGGCGCGTTTTTTTGTGTTTTGATACCGTGGCCCTTATATTAACTGGATTCAGTTAACATAAGGGCCATCCAATGGGCTGTAAATCCCTGTTAGGCAGAATTAATCTCTTTTTTGGCATTAATAATGCTTCGTTTGGCATTATTAATGCCAAATTCGGCGTTATTATTGCTGATTTCGGCGTTATTGCGGCTCCATTCGGCATTATTATAAGCCCATTCGGCATTATTACGCCCTGATTCGGCATTAATGCCAAAGGTTCACTAATGATAAGCTACCATTTTAACCGCGTTCTTTCTTAGTCAATCCCTTAAACTCCGCCAATCTGCCGGAAGAAGCCAGTTCAACAAGGATATTCCGAAAAGCCAGCACCGAGTCAATTTCCACGTATTCCTCATCGCCGTGCCAATTGCCGCCGGCGGGGCCAAATTCAATGGCAGGTATTCCGTATTTTGCAAAAAAGACAGTATCCGCGCTTCCATGCTGGCCAAAATAATTGGCTTCCCGCCCGGTGTGCCGCGGAACGATTTCGCCAAGCAGTTGCAGGAAAGGGTGGCTGCGCTCTGTATTGACGGGATTCGAAAACATCCCAGGAATAAGCTGTACGCCTTCAATTCCGCTTATTTGGCGAAGGATTTCATCTTTGTCCTGGCCTGGGAGGTAGCGGATATCAAAGCCCATCATGCATTGGTCTGGCACAACATTGTAGGCCCCGCCGGCATTAATTTTAGCCAAATTGATCGACGGTTTTTCGTAATAATCGCTGCTTTCGCATGCGAATGGAAGCCTAAGAATTTCACGATAAATTCCGTATGCCTTCTCAATCGCGTTAATCCCTTCCCATGGGCGGCTCCCATGCGCCGCTTCTCCTGTTACCCGCAAATCAGTACGCAGAACGCCCTTTGCCTGGTTGGCGATGCCCAGCCCCGTCGGCTCTCCACAAATCGCGAAATCCCCTCTATAGCCTTTTTCGACTAAAAAGCCTGTGCAATTGAATCCGCCAATTTCCTCATCGGAAACAATTTGCAGCTGGACCTTAATTCCGAGTTCCCTGCCATTTAATTCGGAAAGCGCGGACATCATCGCCGCGACCCCGGCCTTCATATCGGCCGAGCCTCTGCCGTAAAGCTTTCCGTCCCGCTCATAAGGGAGGAACTGGCCCGCTTTTGCGGCTACCACATCGACATGGCCATTCAGGACGAGAGTAAAGTCGCCGCTCCCGATTTCAGAAACAAGCATTGTGTAGCCATTATTTTCGAAAAAAGAAACCGGAAGCCCGTTTTCTTGGAGCCAGTCACCGCAAAACCGTACTGCTTCATTTGCCCCTTCAACCGAACTACTGTTAATGGAAATCAAATCGTTAAGTAATTTTAGTACCAAACAAGCCATCTCCATTCAACATTCTATTAAAAATCTATCTCTACAAGTTTAAGGTAACCCGAGAGAATGTAGAGAAGAAAGTATCAATTCCCGTACTCGTCCATATTTAAACGTTATTTTGGGGACACATTCAGTTATTCACTAGGATGTCCACAGAAAGATTGTTATTTTAACAATCATCCACAGACTTATCCACTTTATCCACAGAAAAACCCCCAAATGTTATACACAAACTTCGATTTCCACATACCTTTATTTTGTTATACCCACAAAATTTATCCACAATATCCCCTATATCCACAGTCGTTCACATTTTAGTCAAATACTCACTATAAACATAGTGAAATCTATAAAAATATATTGATAGTTTTTATACAAGGGAGTATAGTAAGGGTGTAGAAAGTAAGTGAAAACATTCACAAACTTAAACATTAAACATCAGAACTTATTCTAAATAAACTTTTTTCGTTAAGTATGTGAATAATTTCACAAAAAACAAAAACAGGAGTTGGTTAAAATGAAAAAATGGTATCAAACACCACAAGTAGCAGTAATTTGGACAATCGCAAGGGTTTGGTTGGGCCTTCAATGGTTACAAGCAGGCTGGGGCAAGATAACAGGAGGTTTTGATGCAGGCGGATTCCTACAAGGCGCTATTGCAAAAGCTGGCGGAGATCATCCAGCCGTCCAAGGCTGGTATGCCAATTTCCTACAAAATGTAGCAGCTCCAAATATTGATCTCTTTAATGTCCTGATTCCTTGGGGTGAAACACTGGTTGGCCTGGGACTGATCTTGGGAGCAGCAACAATTCCGGCTCTGATAGCAGCTGCGTTCATGAACCTGAACTTCTTGCTTGCAGGAACAACAAGCACAAACCCAATCCTTTACACAGTGGCAGTTGTCCTCTTGTTCGCTGGCAGCGGCGCAACCTACTGGGGCGTTGACCGTTTCGCGGTACCTTATCTAAAAGCTGCAATCAATAAAAAGGCTGTCGCAAATAAAGCGTAACTATAAAAAAGGAGCAGGGCCGCCCTGCTTCTTTTTTCATCTGTTTTTGGGAAAACGAGCATTTGCCAACCTAACCAGGCGAATGCTCGTTTTTTATTGATTATTTCCGCCTGCTTTTCACCCTTTGGTCGGCGGCTTTTGACCTGGCCATTGCCTCTAGGTCGTCGTGGTCGGCAAGGTCCCGGTCAAATTCGACGTCTCGCCCATCGGTAATTTTCAGGTTCTTTGGAGTTTGTGGCAGGGAAGCTGTGTTCTTGTCACGATTCCTGTGTCCGCGTGAACGGGCCATCACGAAAAACCCCTTTCGGAAATAAATTGCGGAGTAACCCGCAGTATTATCGTTTCCGCCACAGCCTCAGCCATAAGTGGGAAATTTTTCAGAAAGCCGCCTTGCTAACCTTCCCTGGAAAAACTGCAATCCTCGCCTTACCGCTTCCTCAGTTTCGGCCCTTCAAAGCCCGCCGCCCTGTCCGCCGCTTTAAATTCCCGTTGATAAAGGACTTCCTGTGTGGCCGTCAACGTAAGCCTCGCCTTATCCTTTTTGCGTTTTTCCATATTTGATCCCTTCCTTCAAGAAAAGTATGCTGCTATTCCAATCCTTTCCTTAACGAGGGGGAATGATTCAACTTTTGTATATATTTTTAAGTGCGGGTTCCAACTCCGGAAAACGGAAGTTAAAACCCATATCATGCAACTTTTCCGGCAAAACCCTTTGGCCTTCCAGGACGAGCGTACTCATTTCACCAAGCAAAAGCTTCAAAGCGAAACCGGGAACCGGCAGCCAGTGTGGGCGCCCGAGCACTTTCCCAACCGTCTTTCCAAACTCCTTCATTGGAACAGGTTCAGGTGCGGTAAAATTAACCGGACCGCTAACGCCTTCATTTTCAATGGCAAAAAGAATCCCGGAAACGGCATCATCAAGATGGATCCATGACACCCATTGCCGGCCCGAGCCAACCGTGCCGCCTCCGAACATTTTGTAGGGGAGGGCAATCCTTGGCAACGCGCCCTCTTTGCCATCAAGGATGATTCCAAACCTGCACAGGACGGTCCGGATGCCAAAATGTGCCGCTTGTAGGCTCGCATCTTCCCAGCGTTTGACCACATCCGCGAGAAAGTCGTTCCCCGAAGGGCTTACTTCTGTAAACGTTTTATCATCGGAAGTTCCGTAAAACCCGACCGCGCTAGCGGCAATATGGACTTTCGGCTTTTCTTCCATGGCGGCCATGATTCGGACGGCTTCGTTTGCCGCTGCAAGCCTGCTCATCAAAAGCCGTTCCTTACGTTCAGTGGTCCAGCGTCCGCTGTTCAGCGACTCGCCGGCAAAGTTGATAAAGACATCTATCCCCACAAGTTCATGTTCAGGACGGCTGCCCTCGGAGAGCCATTGTACATATGTTAGCCCGGTCCTGCCGCTTTCCTTTTTCTTTCTTGTTAAAATAAACACCTCATGTCCCTTCTCGAGCAACGTATCCGCAAAGGCGCCGCCCAAAAAGCCGCTGCCCCCGGCAATCGTGATTTTCATCCCAATTCCTCCCCTCTGAAAACCTGGTTAATTCTATTTTAGCTTCTTCCTATATGAAAGGCACTCTTGGTGTGTGGTACAGTGAAGAAGAGGTGAGGAAAATGGCAATCATTACGAAAATCACCACCCAGAAGCGTGATACAGGAAGATACAATATTTATATCGATTTCGGCAAAGGGGAAGAATTCGCCTTCAGTGCCGATGAAGCCGTTATTATTAAATTTAAATTGAGAAAAGGTATGGAGCTTGATGAGTTCGCGCTGGCGGAGGTCGGATACCATGATGAAATCCGCAAAGCGTATAACAATGCAATCAACTACCTGTCCCATAAAATGAGGACTGAAAAAGAAGTTCGCAAGCATCTGAAGGAAAAAAAACTTGAAGAAGCGGCCATTAACGAAGTCATCCACAGGTTGCTTGAACAAGGGTACTTGAATGACGCCGAATACGCCGATGCGTATGTAAGGACGCAAATCAGCACGACCGATAAAGGGGCTTATGTTGTCCGGATGGAGCTGAAGGAAAGAGGGATCGCCGACCCGCTCATTGAGGAAGCGCTAAAGCAATACACCCCTGAAGAACAGTTTGAAAAAGCAAAGTCGCTTGCCGAAAAATATGCCCGCAAGTACTCCGGGGAATCAGAGCGGATTCTCAAGCAAAAGCTAGATGCGATGCTTCGCCGGAAGGGTTACCACACTGACGCAATCCAATTCGCCTTGGACGAGGGCGATTTTGGCAGGGATGAGGAAGACGAACTCGAAGCAATCCGTCTGCAGGGCGAAAAGGCCCATCGAAAGCATGCCAATCTGACAGGCTACGCTTATGAGAGGAAAATGAAAGAAACCCTTTTCCGTAAAGGGTTTCCAATTGAACTGATTGAACGCTATCTAGAAGCGCGCGGTGAAGATTGATATCCCGCGCGCTATTTTTGCCGTTCAATGATGATTTCCTTTTCTCCCAAGCCTTCAACAATCCGCCGGGCTACATCAAGCGGAAGCATGAATTTTGAGGAATCAGCCACATGCTCGCTCCCTTCCCAAAAAGGCGTATCCATGCCGCCCATATAGGCTGCGGTGAACTTGATCCCGCTTCCTTCATACTCTTTTTGAAGGCTCTCGGTAAAGCCCCGCACCGCGAACTTGCTTGCTGCATACACGGATTCATTTGCTTTGCCGCGGAGGCCTGCGGTTGAAATGATATTCACCACGTAGCAGGATTCCGCCTGTTGGAGATAAGGCAGGACTGCTTTTGTCATATAAATGGTGCCGAGTGCGTTCACCTGGAACAGTTCGAAAATTTGTGCGTTGTCCATTTTTCTAAAAGGCCCGAAATGCCCGACTCCCGCGTTGTTGACGAGGCCACGGACGTTTTTGCCCTCGAGTGCCCGTTCAAGCTTTTCCTGCAGGCTTTCCGGATTGGCTACATCAAGTTGCAAGGCAGCGGCGGATCCGCCGGAAGCCTTGATTTCTTCTTTTACGAGGAGAAGCTTGTCCAACGTCCTTCCCGCTAACAAAACATCCCATCCTTCTTTAGCTAAAAGCAGGGCGATTTCCCGGCCGAGCCCCGACCCGGCGCCTGTTACAATAAAAGAATCCATTTTGTCATCCTCCCATTCCAATAAGCACTATCCTTTTAAAACTCCCTATAATTTACTATACTGAAGCTATAATAACAATGAAGGTGGCTTTATGGATGGAACAGGAAAAACGGTACAGCGCCATGACCGAGTATGAATTGAGGCGTGAGATTGCCACTCTCAATGAAAAGGCGAGGAAGGCTGAACAAATGGGGATGGTGAACGAATATGCCGTCCTTGAACGTAAGGCTGTGATGGCGAAAGCATATTTGCTTGACCCGAAAACATTCAAGCCTGGGGAAATTTACGAAATTGATGGCGATCCTGGTTCTTATTTTAAAATTGATTACCTGAATGGTGTTTTTGCGTGGGGATACCGCCTAGGGGGGACGGGACAGGAAGAGGCGCTGCCGATCTCGATGCTGATTCAAAAAGGCTGAAGCCAGGCACCTGGTGATGCCTGGTTTCGGCCGGGATGTGGGCCGGACGAAAATCTAATAAGATCTTATTTGGTCCGGGTCTCTTTGCGAAGAGGCTTTCATTCGTTCCTGGGGATGGGTATTGATCGTGCCGTCCGCCCTTTTTGAAGCATATTCTGCTTTAGCGCGCGGCTCGCCTTCAAACTTGTTATCATTTCCGTACGGGAAGCCCTTTGCCTTGTTTCTCATTGCTCCTGCCTCCATCCGTCACGTTTTTGCCGCAGAGCGGATTGTTCCGCGGTATAAATAGTATTTGTTCATTTTTTATCAATATGTAGCTGTATTTACTGCCAGGGGGTGAAAAGGATGAACGACTACCATGAAAGGCTGACGAAGGTTTTGCTCGATAAAAATGACCATCTGTCCTATGGCCAGGCACGCACTTGGGTTGAGCTTCTTTGGGAGGATTTTGAAACCACATATGCGAAGGCGGGCAGGGAGTACATGGGCAGTGAAATCACTGAAAAAGTGGTCCGCCAGTGGATTGAGAATTACGGTGGAAGCCTCCATGAATTTGCCGCGCAGAATCCGAAATATGCTCATTATTTGAAGCAGGATAAGAATAAATTGCATTAACAAGAAAACGGCAGCCCGCTGATGATGGCTGCCGTTATGTTTTGCTAGTTCAGCTCGGAAGAATGGTCAGTTTCTTCCGTAGTTTTTCCTCGCTGAAGATCCATCCTGTATAGGAATTGATTATATTCAGGTCCGGATCGAGGTGCGCGACGGCGACGAATGGGTAATGGCCGTTGCTCCGGTAGCGCAGGTCGATGAACCTGACCTCGTAGTAATCGTCAAATTCCTTGACCTCCCACCTATAAACCGGGGAAAAGGACAGGAATGCGGAAATATTCGTGTCTTTTTTCGCGGCGATGATGACTGGCGTGTCAGGAACGGGGACACGGTTGAATTTATCGAGTATCCGTACCGTCTTCCCATGAGCCCTGCCGACAAAAAATTCACTTTCGGTCATAACAGCTACCTTCCAGTGGTGGAACTTCATCGTCGGCGCGACGACAATCTGAGTTGCGTCTGGGACAATCTGTTTGACTGCGTTCACAACTTCGCGCTTAGCGGAAAACCTCAGGAAATAATAAAAAATGAGGATTCCGTACACGACGAGGAATGTATAGCCAGGAGGAGCACCCATAATCCACACGACCAATCCGGCGACATGGATGCCGAATATGAATGGGTCGAATGTATTGATTACGCCTAGCGCCACCCATTTGCACGAAAACGGCCTTAGTGCCTGAGTTCCATAGGCATTGAAAATATCGACAAAAACGTGCAGGAAAACGGCAATTTGGGTCCATAGCCACAGATGGAGAAGATTCGCATCCGGGTTAAAGAAAAAGATGATTCCTGTGATTAAAAGCGGCCACAGGAAAACGGCCGGAACGGAATGGGTGATTCCCCGGTGGTTCCGTATATATACCGCGTTGCTCCTTAGCTTTAAAACGGTATCTATATCTGGGATTTGTGATCCGATAATTGTCCCAATCATGACGGCGCTGGCTGTTGCTGTATGTGGTGCAACCGCCGGATCAAGAGTGGCCAAGCCTCCCAGGGCAAGCCCCATAACGACATGTGTGCCAGTATCCAAGGTGCCGGTTCCTCCTTTTTCAGGATCGTTTTTCCTGTTAAAAATCCTTGCCAATGGCCAATCCGTATTTTACGTTAGTATATGGCGGCAAGTTTGCCCCAGTTGAAATAATACTATTATATTCCCACTTTACCTTGTTTTTTAACATAGGGGAGGATAAAACTCAAGATGAATCGTTTGGAAAATATTGAAAACATACATATAAAGCAGTTCCAGGAAGACCTGATTTCCTGGTTTCGGGCTGAGCAAAGAAACCTTCCATGGCGGGAAGACAAAGATCCATACAAAGTGTGGGTTTCGGAAATCATGCTGCAGCAGACTCGGGTCGACACAGTCATCCCTTATTTCCAGAGGTTTTTGGCACAATTCCCGACGATTGAAGCACTGGCCGATGCGGAAGAGGATAAAGTTTTAAAAGCATGGGAAGGGCTTGGCTATTATTCAAGGGCGAGGAATCTCCAGGCGGCTGTCCGGGAAGTGAAGGAAAAATACAATGGCGTCATCCCTGACTCTCCAAAGGAGATCGCCACTCTGAAAGGGGTCGGCCCTTACACCGCGGGAGCGATTTTAAGTATTGCATATGGAATTCCGGAGCCTGCTGTCGATGGAAACGTCATGAGGGTATTGTCGCGTATTTTGCTCATCCGTGAGGATATTGCGAAGCCGTCCGCGCGCCGGATTTTTGAAGAAGCGGTCAGGAAATTGATTTCCCATGAGTCGCCTTCCGACTTTAACCAGGCGCTGATGGAGCTTGGCGCGCTCATTTGTACCCCAACTTCGCCGTCATGCCTGCTTTGCCCAGTCAGGGAGCATTGCCAGGCTTTTCATGAAGGAGAGCAAAATACCCTTCCCATCAAGGCGAAAAAGAAAAAGCCAAAACAGGTCCGCCTTGCAGCCGCGGTTGCCGTGGATGGAAAAGGAAGGATCTTAATCAGGAAACGCCCGGCGGAAGGGCTTCTGGCGAATTTGTGGGAGCTTCCTTCCGTAGAGGTCCATCATCCGATTGGGAACGCCCGCGAGGAACTGAAGCGTTTTTATAAAGAGGCCTTTGAGGTGGAAATAATGGCTGGCGAGGCCCTTGGCCAGGTTCAGCACGTTTTTTCCCATCTTGTTTGGGACGTCACCGTCTATGTGGCGCGTCTGGAAGGCCCTGTCGTGGAGAATGAAAGCCTTCGCCTCGTCTCGCTGGAAGGGCTCGTGGAATTTGCCCTTCCGGTTCCGCATCAAAAAATGCTGGCGCTTTATACAGCGATGAGTGATGAGTTCAAGCTTTAATGTGGCTTAAATAAAAATACAGCCGGAAAACCGGCCGGATAGAGTTAGGATTCCATCATTAATCATAGAATACTTTTGTTCCGTGGGTATAATCGGCTTCCCCCCGATTCAGGCCGCCGCGCCTTTCAATTTCTTCAACGATTTCCCGATGGATGGTCACGCCTTCTTCATTTAGATAAGGAACTACTTGCTGAAGCGAATGATGGAAAAATGCAAGCTCGCTGTCTTCCCATTCGCTTTTCGGCTTCATAGTCAGTTCGGTCATATCCCGTCCGACATACATGGCGAATCTCCTTTCTAGCGGATCATTCATGGTTAGTGTTTGGATTCAATTGTCTTCTATACCCGTAAACGCTAAAATAAAAACAAATCAACCAGGAAAGGGATTACATAACATGACTCAAAAAGTTGCACTTGTTACAGGAAGCAGCAGGGGGATCGGCAAGGCTGCCGCAATCCGGCTTGCGAAAGAAGGCTACGATATTGCAATCAATTACGCGCGCAGCAAAAGCGCCGCGCTTGAAACAGCCGCCGAAATCGAGGCACTTGGCCGAAAAGCGGTCATCATCCGAGCCAACGTCGGGGATGTTGAAAAAATCCGCTCGATGTTCGCCACGGTTGAAGAAGAATTCGGGCGGCTTGATGTTTTCGTCAATAATGCCGCTTCGGGGGTACTCCGTCCAGTTATGGAACTTGAGGAGTCGCACTGGGACTGGACAATGAACATCAATAGCAAGGCGCTCCTATTTTGCGCCCAGGAAGCTGCGAGGCTTATGGAGAAGAACGGCGGCGGAAAAATCGTCAGCATCAGTTCGATCGGATCCATCCGCTATCTTGAAAATTACACAACGGTAGGAGTTTCGAAAGCCGCCCTTGAGGCGCTTACCCGCTATTTAGCTGTCGAGCTCGCACCGAAAAACATTGCCGTAAATGCTGTTTCCGGCGGAGCGGTCGACACTGAGGCGCTTAAGCACTTCCCGAATAGGGAGGAACTTTTAGAGGAAGCAAGGAAAAAAACGCCAGCGGGCAGGATGGTCGAAATCGATGACCTCGTCGATACGATCATGTTCCTCGTCTCCGAACAGTCAAAAATGATTTGCGGGCAGACCATCATCGTTGACGGCGGGATTTCCCTTCTCGTCTAAAATCGCCACCGCAGAAAGCGTGTGCCCGGAGTGGAAATCAACAATTTAAAATAACTGGGCCTCAAATTTTTACCTGCGAAATATTCAGGATAGAGCCAGCCCTTCATGGACAAATTAATAGTCGTGGAGGTGATTACAATGGCAAAATTCAACCAACAGGCTGGCAAAACTTCTTCCGGAACAAACATCCAGGAAGTAAGGCAGCAAAATGCCCAAGCTGGCCAAGGCCAATTCGGCACTGAATTCGGGAGCGAAACAAACGCTCAAGAAGTAAGGCGCCAAAACCAACAGTCTGCTCAAGGTCAACAAGGTCAATTTGGCACTGAGTTCGGAAGCGAAACAAACGCTCAGGAAGTAAGACGCCAAAACCAGCAAGCTGAAGGCGGTAAAAACCAAAACAGCTAATTGAAATGTAACGATAAGGCGCCCTTAACGGGGTGCCTTTTCCTTTTTCCGATGGGCTGAAAATCATTGCGTTTCTTGGGATAAATCCTCTTTTACCTTCGACAAAACTTCCTGTGAAGCTACAGAACTAGTCAAAGGAGATGGCGAGAATTTCAAGAATACATAGGGGAACAACTAAAGCGGGGCGGTGGTACATTGAAAACGTTTAGCCAAATGGTTTCCGAACAAATGAAAACGATGGAGAAACTCCTATATTTGCAGGCAGAACTTGAACGATGCCAGGAGATAGAAGCCGAGCTTCAAGTGCTGCAAAATGAAACTGAGCTTGAATCGATCCAGAATGAAATCAGGGGGATGAAGGCTGAGCTAAAGGATATTCAAAAAATATTCGAGGAACAAACCGAAGAGGTTATCCGGTCGTATCAGTTGGGGAACAATGATGTGAAAGAGGTATCCGGTTAATGGAAAAAATGAAATTTTTTAAGGGCCATTTTCCTTCCGATAATGGCTCTTTTGTTTTAAAATCGCCATTTAACCGTTATAATAGGAGAAAACAGGAATAGCCTTTTGTTGCCTTTTGTCGTTTTTTTGTTTTATCATAGGTTGCAAAGCGTTCGGGAAATGAAAGTAGGGGAGATTCATGGGTTTACCCATTGAAGGAGATCCAATGCAAATTCACAGCTATAAACATAATGGGCATATCCATCGCATATGGGAAGAAACCACCATTCTGAAAGGAACACAAAACCTTGTGATTGGCGGCAACGACAGGACTGTTGTCACGGAATCCGACGGACGGACATGGCTAACGCGGGAGCCGGCCATTTGCTATTTCCATTCGGAATGCTGGTTCAATGTGATTGGGATGCTCCGTGAAGATGGTGTCCATTATTATTGTAATATCAGTTCTCCGTTCATTTTTGACGGGGAATCTTTGAAGTATATCGATTATGACCTTGATATCAAAGTGTTTCCGGATATGACCTTCAATTTGCTTGATGAGGATGAATATGAGCGCCACCGACGTGAAATGAATTATCCAGATGTCATCGACCAGATCCTGAAGAGGAACGTTGAAAAACTAATCAGATGGATTCGCCAGCGCAAAGGACCGTTCGCGCCTGATTTCATTGATACATGGTATGAACGCTACCTCTCATTGAGGAAATAGGCAGTCATGAGCCCTGTTGATTAAATCAACAGGTTTTTGTTTGAAAAGGGGGAGGGAACAGATTGGGCAGCATCAGGAGGTACCTTCATTATGTTAAACCGTACAAATGGCAAATAATCGGGACGATACTAATCGGAATTATCAAATTTGCCATTCCGCTTATTATCCCCATGCTTATAAAATATGTTGTCGATGATATTGTCGGCGGCACTATGCCAAAAGAGGAAAAGCTGAATAAGCTAATTTGGATCATGGGGATCATGCTTGTCATTTTTGTCGTTTTGCGGCCGCCAGTCGAGTATTATCGGCAGTATTACGCCCAATGGACCTCCAGCAAAATCCTCTATGATATCAGGGACAAATTGTATACCCACATGCAAAAACTCAGCTTTAAATATTACTCAAACACGAAAGCGGGGGAAGTCATTTCCCGCGTCATCAACGATGTTGAGCAGACAAAGGCGTTCGTCATTTCAGGGTTAATGAACCTGTGGCTTGATGTCGCCACAATCCTGATCGCGATTGGCGTTATGTTTACGATGAATGTGAAGCTGACACTCGTGTCGCTCATCCTGTTCCCGCTCTACGCGATTTCGGTAAAGTTTTTTTTCGGGAATTTAAGGAGCCTGACCCGGAACCGTTCACAGGCGCTAGCGGAAGTCCAAAGCTACCTGCATGAACGCGTCCAAGGAATGTCCGTGATTAAAAGTTTCGCAATCGAAGAGCATGAACAGAAGCAATTTGACCGGACAAACAAGAATTTTTTACAAAAAGCGCTTGAACATACGAGCTGGAACGCTAAAGCGTTCGCGGTGGTCAATACGATTAC
The DNA here is from genome assembly GCF_046237595.1 of Neobacillus oceani. NCBI lineage: Bacteria > Bacillati > Bacillota > Bacilli > Caryophanales > Bacillaceae > Neobacillus > Neobacillus oceani. The sequence goes on from NZ_CP143543.1 coordinate 767,603, forward strand.
GGACATCGCCCCGCTTATCGTTATCGGCTACTCTGGCTATCTTGTTATTGAAAACCAGCTGACGGTAGGGACTATGATCGCCTTTATCGCCTATATTGACAGGCTTTATAATCCGCTCAGGAGGCTCGTGAATTCATCGACCACGATTACGCAGTCATTCGCTTCCATGGACCGGGTGTTTGAATTCGCCGACGAAAAATACGATATTCTCGATGAACCAAGGGCAATTGACTGCACTTCTGTAAATGGGCATATTTCTTTTGAAAACGTTAGTTTTTCATATGGCGAAAGCGAGGAAATAGTCCTGAAGAATATCAACCTTGAAGCGAACAAAGGCGAAACGATTGCCCTTGTCGGGATGAGCGGAGGAGGAAAGTCTTCGCTCGTCAGCCTGATCCCAAGGTTTTATGATGTAACGGAAGGCCGGATTTTGCTCGATGGAACGGATATCCGGACGTTCAAGGTCCAGACGCTTCGTGATAAAATTGGGGTCGTGTTCCAGGACAATATCCTTTTCAGCGACTCGGTCCGGTCCAATATCCTTCTTGGAAAGCCGGGTGCAACTGACGAGGAAGTAGAAGCGGCGGCACAGGCTGCCAACGCGACGGAATTCATCGCGAATTTGCCGGAAGGGTATGAAACGAAGGTCGGCGAACGGGGAGTCAAGCTTTCCGGCGGCCAGAAGCAGCGAATTGCGATTGCGCGTGTTTTCCTGAAAAATCCGCCAATCCTGATTCTCGATGAAGCGACCTCTGCACTCGACCTCGAGAGCGAGCACCAGATCCAGGAGGCGCTCGAAAAGCTTGCGAAGGACAGAACAACCTTCATCGTCGCACACCGCCTGTCAACAATCACCCATGCCGATAAAATCGTCCTCATTGAACATGGCCGGATTGTAGAAATCGGCACCCATGAGGAATTAATGGAAAAGCAAGGCAGCTACTACCGTCTTTTTCAAGTCCAGCAGCTCGAACAAAAAACCGGAACGGAGTAATTGGCTCCGAACCGGTTTTTTTGTGTGGAAGAGGATTCGTGGGATTCAATGAATTTTTCTGAATTAATGATATTATGGGAATTTACGAAGGATGTTGGGACACCGAACCGTTTTTTTAGGAGATACGAGTCCAAAGCTGCCCGATGTTTGGACAGTAAAGTGAATTTCTAAGGAATGCGTGTCCAAAGAATCCTGGTCTCTGGACAGTAAAGTGAATTTTCCAAGGTTGTGTGTCCAAAGAATCCTGGTCTCTGGACAGCAAAGTGAATTTTCCAAGGTTGTGTGTCCAAAGAATCCTGATCTCTGGACAGTGAAGTGAATTTTCCAAGGTTGTGTGTCCAAAGAATCCTGGTCTCTGGACAGTGAAGTGAATTTTCAAGGGTTGTGTGTCCAAAGAATCCTGATCTCTGGACAGCAAAGTGAACTTTTACGGGTAAGCAAGTCCAAAGCTGCTCAATTCAGAAGACTCATTTTTAAAAAACAAACAAGCACCAGTTTAACCTGGTGCTCGCTTTTGACAAAATACTACTCTAAAACCTGTTCCTCAATCTCGACTTCGTTTTCGCCTCGATGGTAGGACAGGAAGCTTGTGACAAGTGTATCCAGATGCTCCACTTGCTCTCCATAGTCAAGGATGGCGGAGACGATTTGCATGGTATGGTAAAGGTGATTATCTTCTTCTTCCTCGTATTCCTTTTGCCTAGCAATGAAAAGCCGGAACACTTCCCGCTTATCGAGGCACTGCACCGGATTTTCCTCCGCTGCTTCCTGGCGCACTTTCCCGATATATTTCAGCATGATTTGCTCATGGACGGTAATCAGGCAGTCAAGCTGTTCCTGGATAGACTCTTTGTAATGTTCCGGAAGCATATGGTACTCGTTCTCGAAACGATGCAGGCGGTTCAACATCTCCAGCGCTTTTTCCGAAGTGGATAGCATATTCCTGTAGACGACAAGCTTGCGCGCTTTTACCGCGTCCTCCCGCTTGAAATACTTTCGTTCCTCTTTATACATCGAGTATATGCCGTCTGCCTTTGAAAGAGTAGAGCGCAATTTTTCAATTTCATTCTTAAGCAGATTGTGATCGGAGGCGTTCCGGGCTGTCAACCTGATCCAGCGGATAATGTCCCCGGTCGCATCGGATATTTTATGATACAGCCTGTTTTCATACCGGGGCGGAAGGAAAACAAGGTTAACAATAAACGCGGAGAATACGCCAAGCATAATCGTCGAAAACCGGATGGCGGCGAATTCAAGGAACTGATCGCCAGGCGATTCCATAATCGAAATGAGCGTAACAAGCGAAAGGCCAATTGTATTTTCAAGCTTTAGCTTTAAGTTAATTGTAATCACGATAACAACCGCAATGCCGATTACTACGATATGGTTACCAAGAAGTAGTACAAAGGCTGTCGCGATTATCGCTCCGATAAAATTCCCCTGCACCTGTTCAAGGATGGATTGGTAGGACCTATAGATGGTTGGCTGCACCGCGAAAATGGCGGCAATCCCGGCCATTACCGGCGACGGCACATTCAGCAGCTCGCTGAGCAAAAGCGCCAGCATAATGGCGATTCCCGTCTTTAAAATACGAGCACCTAACTTCATTGAAAAAATTCCCTTCAAACGATTCTCTAATACAGCAAGTATAGCCCAAAATAAATAACTGTCCAGCCTTGTGCAAAAAAACGAGATTAATTCTTTCCTTTACTTTTTACTCATTTCCGGCCTGGTTAAACAATTCAGTACTATACAATGAGAAACGGAGCGAAGCAAGTGTATTTTTTGTGAAAAATGACCCGGGTATTCGGCAAGATTAGCAGGGTGTTCGGCAAGATTACCCGGGTGTTCGGCAAGATTACCCAGGTGTTCGGCAAGATTACCCAGGTGTTCGGCAAGATTATCTGGGTGTTCGGCAAAATTACCCGGATATTCGGCAAGATTAGCCGGGTGTTCGGCAAAAATCCAGAGCCGCCTTTGGCTCTGGATTTCAACTTAACTTTCTTCATTCATAAGCGAATAAAACGCATTGTCAACCGCATGGAGCGTGGCCTCGATGTCTTCTTCCGTATGGGCAATGGTGACAAACCATGCTTCATATTTGGAAGGGGCTAGATTGATGCCCTGGTGGAGCATCAGCTTGAAGAACCGTGCGAACATTTCGCCGTCCGTGTTTTCCGCCTGCTCGTAGTTTTCAACCTTTTCTTTTGTAAAATAAATTGTCAACGCACCTTTGAGCCGGTTGATGGTGATTGGTACGCCATGCCTTTTGGCCGCTTCCAGGATACCTTTTTCAAGCATTTCGCCAAGGCGGTCAAGGTATTCATAAACGCCATCCTGTTTAAGGACTTCCAGGCAGGCAATCCCGGAGAGCATCGATGCCGGGTTTCCAGCCATCGTCCCGGCTTGGTATGCCGGCCCAAGCGGAGCAACCTTTTCCATGATTTCCTGTTTGCCGCCGTACGCGCCGATTGGCAGCCCTCCGCCAATGATTTTGCCGAGCGCGGTCAAATCAGGCGTGATGCCGAGAAGATCCTGCGCGCCTCCGTACATAAACCGGAATGCGGTAATCACTTCATCAAAGATGAGAAGCGCGCCAGCATCATGGGTAAGCTCTTTTACCTGCTCAAGGAATCCGGGCTTTGGCTCGACTATGCCGAAATTGCCGACAATTGGTTCAATCATGACGGCAGCAACCTGGTTGCCCCATTTTTCAAGCGCGTCCTTTAAAGGCTCGATTTCGTTAAACGGAACGGTAATCACTTCCTGAGCAATGCTTTTTGGCACGCCGGCGGAATCAGGAGTTCCAAGAGTGGATGGCCCTGAACCGGCAGCGACAAGGACAAGGTCGGAGTGCCCGTGATAGCAACCCGCGAACTTGATGATTTTATCCCGGCCCGTATAGGCCCGCGCGACCCGGATCGTCGTCATGACCGCTTCTGTTCCCGAGTTCACAAATCGGACCTTGTCCATTCCGGGCATCGCTTCCTTCAGCATTTTCGCAAGTGTAATTTCATGGGACGTAGGCGTTCCATACAGGACGCCGCTCTCCGCCGCTTTTTTTATCGCCTTCGTAATATGTGGATGGGCGTGTCCGGTGATGATTGGCCCGTATGCCGCTAAATAATCGATGTATTGATTCCCGTCGACATCCCAGAAATACGCCCCCGCCGCGCGTTCCATCACGACCGGCGACCCGCCGCCTACCGCCTTATAGGAACGGGAAGGGCTGTTCACCCCGCCAACAATATGTTCAAGTGCTTCCTTATGTAATTTTTCGGAAATGGAAAAGTTCATTTTGGAATCCTCCTCGTTATTTCTTTCCTATAATATCATTGTTTCTTCCATATGGCTGAATTTTTTGCAAGCACGTAAAACATGCAAATTTATAGAAAGTTTCCTGTATTCTGTATTAGCCGAAATAATGCGGGAAAGTTGTACTGGGGGCTAGGATTGGATAAACTGAATTGTTAGAGCGCAGCTTTTTGGAGGACTGAAAATGAATCAACATAATGCTATTGAAGTAACAGGGTTGCGGAAGGAATTCAAATCGCACTTAAGCCGATCGGGCCTTTCGGGTGCATTCCGTGACCTGTTTACACGAAATTATAAAATCGTTCCGGCGGTTAATGATATAAGTTTTAAGGTGAAGCAGGGGGAGATGGTTGGTTACATCGGCGAAAACGGCGCGGGAAAGTCGACGACAATCAAGATGCTTACAGGCATCCTGACGCCTACCTCAGGGAAAATCCTCGTCAATGGAATGGACCCGCATAAGGAAAGGGAGCGGTTCGTCCAAACAATCGGCGTCGTTTTCGGGCAACGTTCCCAGCTTTGGTGGGATATCGCCGTCCAGGAATCGTTCCGGCTTTTGAAAAAAGTGTATAAAGTCTCCGATGTGGACTACAATTCGCATATGGACCACGTGATCAAAACGCTTGAGATTGGGCCGCTGCTTGACAAGCCGGTCCGGAAGCTTTCCCTCGGACAAAGGATGCGCTGCGAACTCGCGGCGGCACTAATCCACAACCCGCCGCTTTTGTTCCTGGACGAACCGACCATTGGCCTGGATGTCCTCGTCAAACTTCGAATCCGTGACTTTTTAAAAGAAATCAACGAAAAATACAACACGACCATCCTGCTGACGACTCATGACCTTTCGGATATTGAAGCGCTTTGCGAACGGGTCATCATGCTCGACGAAGGAAGCATCATTTATGACGGCCCGCTGAACGACCTGAAAGAAAAGTGGGCGGAAGGCAAGCAGCTTCAATTTGAATTTCTTGAAAAAGTCGACTTGGCGGCATTGGAGCATGCAACCTTGGGGTTGTCGGTCAATTGGGAAATGGACGAAAAAGGCCAGGTGTTCACTGCCCAGACCGATGATATGGATGAAGTGATTTCGCAAGTCATTTCAAGGGTCGTTTCTTCTTTTAAAATAAAGGATATTAAAATCAACGAAATATCAACAGAGGAAATCATCCGCAATATTTACGAAAAAGGTTCAGCATAGGGAGGCAGCAGATGGACAAGTATCTTGAAATGGTTCGGATGCGGTTTTTAATGATGCTGGCCTACCGAACAAATTATTATACTGGAATACTTATTTATAGCATCAACATTGGCGCCTATTATTTCCTTTGGAGCGCAATCTACAGCGGGAAGGAAAGCATCCAGGGGCTATCCGTAAGCCAGATGACAACGTACGTGGCAATCGCCTGGATGGCGAGAGCGTTTTATTTTAACAATCTCGACCGTGAAATGGCGCTTGAAATCATGGAAGGGAAAGTAGCGATTGAACTGATTCGGCCCTACAGCTACCTAGGGATGAAAACAATGCAGGGGTTTGGCGAAGGAATTTTCCGGCTGCTGTTTTTCTCCGTACCGGGGATGGTCATCGTTTCGCTAATCTTTCCAGTAAAACTGATTTGGGATCCCGCTGTCTGGGGTCTATTTGCGGTATCCATTTTCTTTAGTTTCCTGATCAACACGCAAATCAATCTGTTAACGGGGATTACAACATTTTTCCTATATAATAACGCGGGGCTAATTCGGGCGAAACGGGTCGTCATCGATTTGTTTTCCGGACTGCTTTTGCCGATGAGCTTTTTTCCTGGCTGGGCGCAGGAAATTATGAAGTATTTGCCGTTTCAGGGTATCAGCTATATCCCAAGCATGATTGTCACAAAGGGTTTTTCCAACGGGCAGGCACTTGAAGCGATTCTTCAGCAAGCTGTCTGGGTGCTCATCCTGCTCATCCCAATCATCATTCTTTGGCAGCTGGCCAAGAAACAGCTTGTTATTCAGGGGGGCTGACCGTGTTTTATGCATCAATGTTTTTCCAATATGCCGGGCAGTATATGAAAACAAGGCTCCAGTACAGGGCCGACCTCCTTGTCGAAATTTTATCCGACCTGCTGTCCCAGGCTGTCAACTTCATCTTCATCCTTGTCGTTTTCGGGCACACATCGCTTCTGAACGGCTGGAGTAGGGATGAAATTATCTTTATTTATGGATTTTTCCTAGTCCCTTATGCTGTTTTTTCGGCATTCTTCAATATTTGGGATTTCAATGAACGCTATATTGTTAAAGGGGAAATGGACAGGATTTTGACAAGGCCAATCCATAGCCTTTTTCAAATTATCCTTGAGCGGCTGGAACTCGAGGGCCTTTTTGGGGCGGTCACGGGTATCGCAGTCATGTTGTACGCCGGCCATAACCTTGGCCTTCAGTGGTCATGGGCCGACCCGTTCATCTTCCTGCTGTTTGTGGCGGGCGGCTCGCTCATTTATGGTGGCGTATTTGTCATGCTCGCCTGCATCAGCTTTTGGGCGGACGCCAGGACATCAATCATGCCGATGATGTACAACATCGGGAATTACGGACGCTATCCCGTCGACATCTACAACAAGGCGATCCGGTTTGTACTGACGTGGATTTTGCCGTTCGCGTTCGTCGGCGTCTACCCAGCGGCCTTTTTCCTGGGAAGGGAAGAGTGGTACGGCTACGCATTCCTCACACCGGTCATGGGAATTCTCTTCTTCGCGGTTTCCGTATTCCTATGGAACCGGGGGGTAAAGCAGTACCGGGGAGCGGGGAATTAGTATTGGCAAGTTGGACGAATTTATTATAAAAAAACCGCCTTCCGTTTCACTAAATCGGTTGGCGGTTTTCTTATTTTAAAAAAGTATTTCTATTGCCTCAGGATAACGATCGTCACCCTGCGATTCGCCTGGCGGTGTTCATCAGTATCGTTAGAGAACAGCGGATGGAATTCGCCGAACCCGGAAAACTGGAGCCGGCTGGTATCAACATTTTTTGACTCGAAATAGTAAAGGACACTGACCGCCCTGGCAGCGGAAAGCTCCCAGTTCGTCCTGTAAATCGTATTGGTTGCCGGTACATTGTCGGTATGCCCTTCAATGCTTACCGGGTTCGGAACGGTGTTGATCAGGCCGACCATCCCATCCAGCGTTTTAAAGGAGTTTGGCTTCAGCTCGGCCCTGCCTGAGTCGAAAAGGATGACATCCTTCAAAGACACTTCAATTCCTTTTTTAGACTCTTGAAGGGAAACGACCGCTTCCAATTTATTATTCTTAATATAATTTTCAAGCTTGATTTTCAACGCATCAAGCTCGGTATCTTTTTTGTCTTCCTTTGGCGGTTCTACAACCGGAGTTTCCGGCGTTGGCATGTGCGGTGAAAGCCCCGCGTTATTATCGGGAATCTTCGTCCCGGTCAGTTCAGACTTGAACGATTCCATAAGGTACTGGTACTTCGCGACATCAATTGTACTTGCCGCATATAGGACGATAAATAATGCCAGTAAAAGCGTCAACAAGTCCGCATACGGGATAAGCCATGATTCATCGACATGCTCGTCTTCGCCATGTTCGAATTTCCTTCTTTGCTTCCTCATGCTGATTTCTCCTCAAGCAAAGTGCCCCGGTCCAGGTTTTCATACTCTTTTCGTTCCGACAAAGGAAGATGGACGGTCAGCTTTTTCTCCAATGCGCCAGGCACAATTCCTTCGTAAATGGCGAGCAGCCCCTCGATAATGATCAGCTTTGAGTCTTGTTCACGCTTTGAAATGCGCTTTAGTTTGGTTGCGAGAGGATGCCAAAGGACATAACCGGAAAAAATCCCAAGCAGTGTCGCGATGAAGGCCGCTGCAATCGAATGACCGATTTTTTCGATTTCCGACAGAGAGCCAAGCGCCGCTATTAGTCCGACTACCGCACCGAGTACCCCAAGGGTCGGGGCGTACATTCCCGCCTGGGAAAAAATCAGCGCTCCGGCTTGGTGCCGCTTTTGGATTGCCTCCACTTCCTCGAACAAAACCTCTTCGATAAATTCAGCTTCGTATCCGTCGATGATCATTTCCAGCCCTTTTTTGAAAAAAGGATCCGTTGTCGATTCGGCAATTCCCTCCAACGCAAGGAAACCTTCCTTTTTGGCAATCTCTGCGCAAGCAATCAATTTCGCAATCGTTTCCGCATTGGAAGGGAGCTTTGGTTCGACCAGCGCAATTTTCAACAATTTAGGGAACTTTTTCATTTCCTTGAACGGAAATGCGACAAACAGGGCTGCCGCCGTCCCTCCGAAAATAATCAAATATGCGGCGGGATTATTCAGTGATGCAAGTGGCGCGCCCTTTAAAATCATCCCAAAACCAATAGCCAGCAATGCCAAAATTATTCCAAAAATACTAGACATGAATTTCTCCTTTGGTTTATCTTTAATTTAACTTGATACTTGCCATTGTAAAGGACAAGGCAAAATTCGACAATTGTATTTTTTAAAAAATATTCGACACCGGCGTGACGGAGGAGGCCCGAATTGAAGATACAACAAAGCCAAGGAATCGGCCACGAACGCTTTTTGGCGGTAAGGGAAAAGGGGAAGGAAACGCACTCCTTCCAGCAAATTTTCCAGGACAGCCAGGTTGGATTGAGCCAGGAACGGCTTCAGTCGCTGTTGGCCCAATTGGACAGAAATGGAAGCCGCCTTGCCGTTTCGAGGACGATTCAGGATTTATTGGCCTACAAGCAAACAATCAAGGAATTTCTTCAGGAAGTTGTCCAAAATGGATTTTCCCTTGAAGAACACCGCAGCTTCCAGCAAAGCGGCCGTGAGAAGAAATTAATTTTAATAAAACAGGTGGACAACCATTTGCTCGAATTATCCGATCAAGTTTTTGACAAGCAAACGACAACTGTAAGCTTGCTTGACAAACTTGGCGAGATTAAAGGGCTTTTGGTGAACCTGTACATGTAGATAAGGGGGAGACGACATGCTAAGAGGCATTGATTCGGCGGCATCGGGTATGATTGCGTTGCAGCGGAAGCAGGATGCGCTGACGAATAACCTGGCCAACGCTGAAACGCCTGGATTCAAACAGGATGCGAGCCCGCTCCGTTCATTTCCCGAAGTATTGCTTGAGCAGATCCGCGTTAAAGAAAGCGGGGCCCAGGCCAGGATGGGAACGTTATCGATGGGCGTTTACAACCAGGAAACGCTGCCGTTATTTTTACAAGGGACGCTTACGGAAACGAACATGCCGTTTGATTTCGCGATAAGCGACCAAGGATTAGAACCGATTCAGGTGGACGGCCGGATGGTGAAGCCAGCAGCATTCTTTGCGGTCCAAACTGCGGAGGGTGCCATGCGGCTGACCCGAAATGGACGTTTTTCAGTTAACGAAAACGGGGAGCTTGTAACAGCTACAGGGGATTTTGTTTTAGGGAAAAATGGAAACCGGATTACTGGGCTAGACCCGCTTTTAAAAGATGTCACGATCTCTGCGAACGGGGAAATAATCGCATTTCCAAATGACCCCCAGCGGACAAGGACTGTTGGATCGATCGGGATGGTGATTGTTGAAAATCCGAACCGGCTGATTAAAAGGGACAATGGGCAGTTTGAGCTGGACGGACCAGGAATGGCGATGGTCACCGGAAATCTGCCTGCTGGGCTCCAGCTGCACCATAAAACGCTGGAGCAGTCGAATGTTGATTTATCTCAAACGATTACAGACATGATGGCCAACATCCGCCTGTATGAGGCGAACCAGAAAGTACTCCAGGCCTACGACAAATCATTAGAGCAGTTGAATACGATTGGAAGGGTATAAAAACCATGAGCTCATCTTTATTTATTGCAACGTCAGGCATCAAGGCATACCAGGGCAAGCTTGATACGATTGCCAACAACATCGCGAATGTTGAATCGGCTGGGTATAAGCGGAGGGAAGCTGCATTTTCCGAAAACCTTGCCGCATCGATTCGGCAGCAGCCGGAGGCGGAAAAAGAAGTTGGCCGGCTCTCGCCGGATGGACTGAGAGTTTCCTATGGTTCGCGGATTGCTGCAACACCTTTGGATTTGACTCAGGGGGCGCCGAAGCAAACGGACCAGCCATTCGATTTCATGATTGAAGGCGAGGGGTATTTCCAGGTTCGGCGGGCAAATGGGACAGGGGCGGAAGTTTTATACACAAGGAACGGGGCTTTTCAAAAATCTCCTGTAGGGCCAGGGCGGTTCCAGCTTGTCAACTCGCAAGGCGATGTATTGCTCGGCCGTAACGGCAATCCGATTGAACTGAACGAAAACGGGACATTTACAGTCGCGGCAAACGGAACCGTTGAAGGAACCGGACAGCAAATCGGGCTTGTCGGTTTTACAAATGCGCAGCTCCTTAAGGACGAAGGTGGAGTTTATAGGCTGACCGGCGGGAATGTGTTCATGGCTCCGGGAGACTCTTACCAAATCAGGCAAGGTTTCCTGGAAAGCTCGAATGTCAGCTTGAACCAGGAAATGACGGATATGATCAAGGCCCAGCGTGGTTTCCAGGCAAATTCGAGGGCACTAAGCTATGCGGACCAGATGATGGGAATCGCGAATGGGATCATGAGGACATAACATCAACGATACGGCGTTCGCACTAATGATTAGTGCCCGCCGTATTTTATTATTTTTTTTCCTAAAACAGTGAAAACCCCCTAGTCGACCATAGACAACAGGCCGATACATGGAGTAAGAGATAGTTTGAAAGGAGCGGGCCGTTATGAAAATCAATCCATTTAACCGAATCGATGCTGCCTATCAGGCTTATCGGAAAAATCAGCCCAGCCGTACTGAAGGAACGAAAAAGGACAAGGTTGATACAGTAGAATTATCAAGCGAAGCACAACTTCAAATCCAAAAAGATAAAGAATTAAGAATACAACAATTGAAATCGCAAATAGAAAACGGCACATACAAAGTGGACAGTGAAAAAATCGCTGACAAGCTCATTTCACTTTGGAAGTCCGGAGCAAAGCTCGATGAATAAGCTCCTGGAAGTACTGCAGCTATTGGCGGATTTGCACAACAAGCTTCTGGAAACAGCGAAAAAGAAACAGGAAATATTAATTTCAGGGGACATCCAGCAGCTTCTTCCATTGATTTCCGAGGAGTCCAAGCTTCTCAAACGAATCAAACAGGCAGAAGAAGAGCGCACAAGAGCGCTTGGAGAGGATATGAACCTCTCATTTTCAAGGCTGATCGAGCAGCAGCCCGAGGGCGACCTGAAAGAAAAATTGAAATCGATATTAAGCGTACTTCAGCAGCGGTTCGAGGAAATCGGCCGGGTCAACCATTTGAACCAGCAGCTCCTCGAACAGTCGCTCACATACACCCAATTCATGATCAATCAAATCCTGCCAGCATCTGAAGGGCCTGGCCTTTACAGCGCAGGGGCAAACCCGAAGGAAATGAACGAATCCGTTCGGCTGTTTGACGCAAAAGCATAGGGGAGAACGATATGTATTCTACCTTTCACGGTTTGGAAGTAGGGAAAAGGGCGATCCTTTCACAGCAAACGGCCCTTACCGTCACAGGACACAATATCGCAAACGCGAATACAAAAGGCTATACAAGGCAGGAAGCAGTCCTAAGCGCGACAACGCCACTATCCTCGCCTGGCATCCAAAATGGGACGCTACCGATGCAGCTCGGAACAGGAGTTGAAGTTTCCGAGTTTCGGAGAATCAGGGAAGGGTTCCTGGACAAACAATACCAAAGCGTGCAGCAACAGGCGGGCTATTGGGATGCGAAATCGGGTAGCCTTTCCGCCCTTGAAAGTATTTTCGATGACCTGTCAGACGGCGGATTGGACGGCTCCATCCAGCGTTTTTGGCAAAGCCTGCAAGAGCTTGCGAAACGGCCGGATGATTTATCGGTCAGGGTTGTCGCGGCCGCATCCGGGAAGGAAGTCGCCGACCGGCTCAACCAAATCCATTCGGATATCGGGATGATTGAAACAAGCATTGCCGACCAGCTAAGTTCGAAGGCGGGCGAAATCAATTCCACCGCGGAGGAAATCGCAGACCTCAATTTAAAAATTGCCCAAGTCGTAGCAGGTGGAAACCAGCCGAATGATTTACTCGACAGGCGCGACATGCTTTTGGATAAGCTCTCGAGGCTAGTTGATATTAAAACTTCGCAGGGGGAGTATGGTCAAGTGAATGTTACCATAGACACCTCGCAATTGATAAATGGCGGCAGTGTAGATAAGTCTTTTGGCTTTGATAAATTAACCAAGACAGCAACGATGGGAGGAGCTCCTGTCACTTTAAAAGGCGGCGAAGTACAGGGCCTGCTTGAAACATATGGCAACACATCAAATGGAACTACTACCGTCACGATACCGGAATTGAAGGAGAAGTTGGATGCGCTGGCAATGGCAATCGCGAAGGGCATCAATGATATCCACTCAAGTAGCGATGCGAAAAGCCTGGAGTATTTTGACTCTTCCACTCCGCCTGAACCGATCCTATTCTTTGTGGATAAAATCGATTCGACAAAGCCGCCGTCAAGCGCTGGCAGCATCATAATCAATCCGCTCCTTATTGAATCTCCGGCGAAGCTTGCGGCAGCCAAGGACAATATAGGGGATGGCTCAAAAGCCTTGGAGATGAGCGAAGCGCTCCAGGGTCAGGATAAAATAGAATTTGGAGAGACTACCGTTTCATTTAGCGTTTTTTATAAAATAATTATAGGTAAGCTTGGAACCGAGATACAGGCTGCCAAAAATTCGGGCGACAACGCGAATGCGATGGTACAGCAGGTCGAGAACCAAAGGCAGTCTGTTTCCGGGGTTTCCATTGACGAAGAATTGACGAATATGGTCCGGTTCCAGCAAGCCTACAATGCCGCGGCACGTTATGTATCGGCAGTTAATGAGATGCTGAATGTTCTGATCAATGGGATGAAGTAACGGCAGGCCGGAAAGGAGGGCTACAATGCGTGTAACACAAATAATGATAAATAATCAATTCATGAAAAATCTTCATAAAAATAACCGTGCGGTAGAGTCGCTCCAGGGGCAAATCTCTTCCGGAAAAATTTACGATAAAGTTTCTTCCAACCCGGGAGCCACATTAAAAAGCCTATCGCACAAATCAGAAATGGCTAAACTTGAACAATATCAAAAAAACGCTCAAGACGGAATCGATTGGAGCCTGGCAATGGATGATGCGCTCGACGATGTAACCGGAGTTATGCAGCGGGTCCGCGAGCTTGCCCTCCAGGGAAGCAATGATACCTTCAGCCCGGTGGACAGGAAGAGCATCGCGATCGAAATGCACTCGCTCCTTGAGCAAGCCGGGACAATCGCGAACACCCGATTTGGCAGCGGCTATTTGTTTTCAGGTACTGACATTGAAAGCCAACCATATTTGAATGGCGCTTTGTTGCCTGTAAGCGCGGAAGGCATGAAATGGCAGATTGGCAAAGGGCTTAATGCAGAAGTGAAAGTAAGTGCAGGTTCGGTTTTCGGCCATACGGAAAGCGGTAGGGACCTGTTCGAAACGATAACGGCCCTGGCTAAAAAGTTGGAGAATGGAGAAAACCCGGGGAACTTCCTATCAGAAATTGATGGGCATTTAGACAATGTCCTTACTCAGCGGGCGGTCGTAGGCTCGAGCCAAAAACTTCTGGAGCAAGCCTCAAGCCGACTTGCTCAGGCTCACTTTTTAACTGAGAAAATGCTGACGGAATTGGAAGGAACCGATATCGCGAAAGCATTCACTGAGCTTTCTTTACAGGAATCGGCCATCAAAGCCTCGCTTTCAGCCGGTGCGAAAATGATGCAGCTAAGCCTTGCTGATTTCCTGCGCTAGACTAATCACTCGGCAGAGCGGGCAGGAACAGGGAATACGGTTTAATAGTGTGAACATCCCCATCCAGCCAAATAGGAGATGGGGATGTTTATTTTTAGGTTACCTAATGGGGAGAGTGCGGGGCATGCAGGATCAACAGCTAATCATACTGGGAGCGTTAGTAGTTTTATTCCTCATAGCGGCTATTTTTGTTTTTTTAAAAAACAGAAGGTCTAGTGGCCCGATAGACACAAAAAATGAGGAAAAAGTAGAAAATAAGAGAGAGAACTTTAGGGTCCATGTCGAAATCGACGAAACCGTAATGGCAGTAAAGAAAATTGGCTCGGTGGATATGGACCAGCCATATACGTGCAAAATGGTCGATATCAGCGCCGGCGGGGCGGGCGTAATGTGTGACGAGGATTTCACTCTCAAGGATAAAATATTCGTTACAATCCATTTTTATTTGAACAAGGAACAGTTCACTTTCAATGGCAGGATTGTTAGGAAAATTGAAAACCTCGGAAGGAAACATTCATTCTACGGAATCCAGTTTCTCGACATGCCTGTAGCCGATGAAAACAGGCTTATAAAAGAAATCATCGCCATCGAAAACAACAGAAGAAAAATATCAATAAAATAAAAAAAATTTATCGATAACCCTCTACACTTCTAACAACCGTGTCGATACATAGAAGTACAGAGGGAAAATATTTCCTCAATAAAAGGAGGGTACATAAAATGAGAATTAACAACAATATCGGCGCTCTTAACACACACCGCCAAATGTCTATCAACACTGCCAACCAGGCGAAAAACATGGAAAAGCTTTCTTCCGGTCTTAAGATCAACCGCGGTGCTGATGACGCTGCCGGCCTATCAATCTCTGAAAAAATGCGCGCACAAATCCGCGGACTGGATCGCGCAGCACAAAACGCTCAAGATGGTATCTCCATGATCCAAACTGCTGATGGAGCTATGAATGAAGCACATGCTATCCTTCAACGTATGAGGGAATTAACTGTTCAGGCCGCTAATGATACAAATGCTAAAGCTGAAAGAGATGCAATTTCTAGTGAGTTGACCCAACTAAAAGACACACTGGTAAATATCGCTGATACTACACAGTTTAATGGTCAAAAATTGTTGGATGGAACTACAGGAACGGCAGGATCAGTCGTAATTCAAACTGGTGCGAACAACGCTGAAAACTTTACAGTAGACTTTACTCAAGCTAATTTGAAGGGCCTTACAACGACACTTGCTCCTCTTCTTAAGGTTGATACTGCTGCAAATGCAACTGCTACGCTAGCTGATATTGACACAGCAATTGAAGGCGTGTCTACTGGCCGTGCATACCTTGGTGCTGTTCAAAACCGTTTGGAGTACACTATCAACAACCTGAACTCCAGCTCACAAAACACTCAATCCGCTGAGTCCCGTATCCGTGACGTTGATATGGCAAAGGAAGTTGTTGAAAACAGTAAGAACGGTATCCTTGCACAAGCTGCTCAAGCGATGCTTGCTCAAGCGAACCAACAGCCACAAAGCGTTCTTCAATTGCTACGTTAATTTTAATTTAAAATGGCCATTGGGTTTCCGATGGCCGTTTTTTTTACCCTTTTTTACATAAAAATGGAGTTAAATGTATAGAAAACAGAATGAAATACCACTTTTTAAAGAAAGGCGGGCCAAACCAATGGGAGAGAAAAGCTCCAAAATCCCGGTATTTTTACTAACATTGATTCTGCTCTACCAACTGGTTTTGCCGTTTGGGGATGCTACTGCTTTTGCTAACAGCAGCATGCTCCCTCCAAGCAATTTGGCATATCAATCAATCACACCTGATGATGGAAGGCTGACCTGGAATACAGTTTTCGGCGCGACTGGCTACAAAGTCTATGAAATTAAGGATGGCCAAATTATTCCTCTTGGCACAACAACTTCAACTAGCTATAGCCTGAACGACCAGCCGGAAGGGGTTTACCGTTATGTCGTTTCAACGGTAACGACTGAAGGCGAATCGGGCCCATCCGCTCCTGTAAGTGTGGAAATTGTGTACCCTAATATGGCGGCGCCGGCCAAGGTGACTTCCGCAATCCGGAATGGCAACGATATTTCACTAAGCTGGGAAGCTTCCCAATACGCAACTAGCTATAATGTTTATCGAATTGATGAAGCAGGAGAGAAGAAATTACTTACTGCAACTTCTTCCAGGTCCTATACACTGGCAAAAGCGGAAGAGGGAAATTATGTATTTGTTGTTTCAGCATTCCATAACTTGTACGGGGAGTCCCCGACATCTGATCCGGTTAATGTAGATCTTGCCTACCCTATAATGGAGGCTCCCGCGAATTTGTCCTTTTCAGTCAGCAATGGAACCGACGTGACGCTAAAATGGCAAGCTTCTTCATACGCGGTGAATTACCGGGTCTACGAAGTTCTTGATGGACAAAAACAATTGGTCAATACCGTTACCAACACTTCCAATACACTTAAAAATGTCCCTTCAGGGGAACATACTTATCTTGTGCATTCCTATAGCGACAGGTTCGGGGAATCAGCCGAAGGTAGCCAGGTAACGCTTACGGTCAGCACAATCGTGATGCAGGCTCCTGGCAATCCGTCAGTAAAAATCCAGAACATCAATGATGCCACTATCAGCTGGACATCCGCAGCATATGCGACAGCCTACAAAGTGTATCAAAATGTGAATGGCGGAAGGATTCTGAAAAGCACTGTGACCGGAACTGCTGTTACGTATTCGAAGCTTCCGGCTGGCAGTTATCAATACGAAGTGTACTCTTTCAGCGATAAATTTGGCGAGTCTGAAACGGGAACGGCGGTTTCATTTGCAATCGATGCGGTCCAAATCCAGCCTCCCGCGGATCTAACTTATAAGGTACAAAACGGCAATGATTTTGTGCTTAATTGGACCGCTGCAACAAATGCTGAAAATTATAATGTCTATAAAATTGCAGATGGGAAAAGGACTTTATTGCGGACGGTAACTGGTACGACAACTACTTTCACAAACCAGGCCGCTGGGGAGTATACCATAGCTGTAACCGCGAATAGCAGCCGTTTCGGTGAATCTGCCGAAGGAACAACGATTTCTTTTACTTTGGAGCAAATCATCCTTCAGGCGCCGCAAAACCTGACGTATGAAATCAAAAATGTGAATGATGTTTATTTCACATGGTCTCCTGTAGTGTTTGCTGAGAGCTACAAAGTCTATCAAGTTGTCGATGGCCAAAAGATTTTAAAAGCAACCGTATCAAATACTTCCAGCACACTTACAAACTTGCCTGAAGGAGTGCATAATTACAGGATTTATGCATACAGTTCCCGTTTTGGAGAATCGGGTGAAGGGACATCGGCCACCGCTTCAATTAATTATCCTGTAATGGCGGCTCCTCAAAACCCGGCGGTAACAATGACAAGCCCTACTTCATTTACGCTGGGATGGGATTTAGTCGATTATGCGACGAACTATAAAGTATATCAAATCGTAAATGGACAAAAAGTGCTTAAAAATACTGTAACAGGTAAAACTGTTTCATTCAGCAACATGGCTCCGGGAACATACAGCTATGAAGTTTATTCGTATTCCACAAGATTTGGAGAATCAAAGATCGGCACTTCGTTTGAAGCCAAAGTGGAAGAGCAGGCACTTCCGGCGCCGGAAACGATTTCTTTTTTAGTAACAAACGGTAATGATATTACGATTAAATGGTCAACCGTCCCATATGCGACCGGCTATAAGGTCTACCAGGTGGCAGATGGAAAGGAAACCTTGATTCGCACGCTAACCGCGACATCAGTCAACCTGACTAACCTGCCTGAAGGGGAATTCACTTACCGTGTTAGGGCTTATTCGACACTGCTCGGTGATTCTCCGTATAGTGCAGAAGCTAAAGGTACAATTATTTATCCAGTAATGGAAAAACCATCGAACGTAACAGCATCACTTTCAAACGGCAACGATATTACAATTAAATGGAATACTGCCACATACGCAAACTCTTATAAGGTTTACCAAGTTATTGATGGCGGAAAAGTTTTGCTACGGACAGTAACAAGCACGTCGCTGACACTGTCAAACATGCCTGAGGGAGACTATACCTATGTTGTCCACTCTATCAGCGACCGATTCGGTGAATCCCCGGAAGGAAGTACGGTAAATAGTAAAATTATTTTCCCAGTCATGCAAGCACCGGCGAATTTCACCCAATCGATTACAAATGGAAATGATATAACGTTGCGCTGGAATGCCGCAACATATGCGAATGGTTATCGGATTTACCAGATTCAAAATGGCGATAAAAGTTTAGTCAAAACCGTGACAAGCACATCGACCAACTTCACAAATATGCCTGAGGGGGATTATACGTACGTCATCCATTCGTTCAGTGACCGGTTCGGCGAATCGCCGGTTGGAAGTTCCGTCGGGTTTAACCTGGCATGGCCGGTCGTCCAGGCGCCTAAATTGAGTGGTAGTGTGTTTGACGCAAACAACATCACCCTTTCGTGGCCAGCTGTTACATGGGCGAACGAATACAGGGTTTATAAAGTGAAGGGCGATAACAAAGAGCTCATTTACAAGGGGCCAGCGCTGTCCTATAAGGTTTATAACCTCACAGAGGAAACACATTCCTTTGAAGTAACAGCTTACAGCACGCGCTTTGGCGAATCGGTTCCTTCAAACCGCGTTGAGCAGAAAATTGTGTATCCGATCATGGGCGTTCCTGCAGCGTCCCTAAAACTGCTAAGTCAAACGAGCGCGCTGATCACATGGGATTTTGTTACTTATGCGAACGGCTACAATATTTACGAGTTAATTGGCGAAGAACGAGTCCTAGTAGCAGGAAAAATCAACAATCTCAGCTATACGCTGCAAAACCTGACATATGCCAACCATCAATACGTTGTCACGTCTTACAGCAATTCGTTTGGGGAATCGAAGCCGTCTGAAATTTTGCTGGCAAAGCTGATTGTTGACACAACTCCTCCGGAAACTGCTTTTGACGGGCCATCCGGCTGGTCAACTGAAAATGTTACTGTGACACTTCATCCAAATGATGATGAAACAGGCGTGAAAAGTACATTCTATTCCTTGAATGACGGGCCAATCACGGCAGGAACATCGATTTTAGTTACAATGGAAGGCTACAATAAAATTTCGTATCACTCTGTCGACAATGCAGGAAACATGGAGCAGGTAAAGACGGCGTATGTCTGGATTGATAAAACCGCCCCTGTAACTAGCATAAGCAAAATCCCGGATTATGCGCAAAGCGTCACAATCGAGTTGACAGGACTTGATGGCCTGAGCAACATTGGCCAGACCCTCTATTCGATTAACGGTTCTGATTTCATCGAAGGCACTTCTTTTACAGTAGAGAAAGAGGGAGTCAATAGAATTGTATATTTCTCGGTGGATCAGGCGGGGAACAGGGAAGATACAAAAACGGCAGAAGTGAAAATTGATAAGACCGCGCCAATAACGGAAACTTCCGTCCCTGGTTCATGGGTGAATGAGAACGTAACCGTTACGCTGAAACCAGTTGACGAGGCAAGCGGCATTAAAGAGACGTTCTATTCAATTAACGGTTCTGATTACATCGAAGGCACTTCTTTTACAGTAGAAAAAGAGGGAGTCAATAGGATTGCATACTTCTCGGTGGACCAGGCGGGGAATAGGGAAGAACCAAAAACAGCAGAAGTGAAAGTTGATAAAACAGCGTCAATAACGGAAACTTCCGTCCCTGGTTCATGGGTAAATGAGAACGTTACTGTAACGCTAAAACCAGTGGATGAGGCAAGCGGCATTAAAGCGACGTTCTATTCAATTAACGGTTCTGATTTCATCGAAGACACTTCTTTTACAGTAGAGAAAGAGGGAGTCAATGAGATTGCGTACTTCTCGGTCGATAAAGCGGGGAATAGGGAAGAAGCAAATTCAGTACAGATTAAAATCGACAAAACAGCACCTGTTACAACAGCAACTCTTCCTGCCGGCTGGGTTAAAGAGGATGTTTTCGCAACATTATCTTCGGCCGACAACATCAGCAAAGATTTGAAGACGTTTTACTCGATTGATGGTTCCGATTTTGTTGAAGGTACTTCTTTTAAAATCAGCAAAGAAGGGATTACGAAAATAGCTTATTACTCTGTTGATGAAGCCAAAAATGCCGAAGAAATCAAAACAACTGAAGTGAAAATCGATAAATCTGCTCCAGAAGCAGCGATTATTACAAAAACCGAATACCAACTTGGTTCAGTTATAACGCTGGACTATACGGCTTTTGACGGAATTTCAGAAGTAGCTTCAAAAGAATTGATGGTTAATGGCAAAACATATTCCAATGGTGACCGCATTAAGCTTGATCAGCCTGGGGAATATAAAATCCAGCTTTCGGTGACCGATGCGGCTGGATGGACAACCATCCAGGAAAAAACGTTCACAGTGTATATTCCGGTATCAATTGAAGTGCTTCCGAAAGTAATCACCGGAAATAAGGGCATTTTCACAATAAAAGCGGACTTGACGAAAGAATTACAGTCTCTCAACTTTGATGTCAAAACGGTCACCTTGAATGGCGTTTATGCAAAAGCGGATAACAACGGCTTGCAAAAACAAGCGGAAAAAGGCCACTTCAAGTTTGAACGGGAAGATTTCAAATGGGAGAAGGGTGAAGTTACAGTGGAGCTTCGTGGTTACCTGGATAATAAATATTTGGTCGTAGCAAATACAACCATAAAAGTTAAATAAGCAAGGGGTCCCGGAAATATTCCGGGGCTCTTTTTTTGCCAAAAAATACCTTTCTAAATAAATTTCAATTTATGTCTCTACTTTTAAAATGTTTATGCCGATACATGTAGTTAAAAGACACTTTGTGCGAGGTGAAGGTGGATGAATACATCCTCTGTTACGAGAATTACAGGGCTAGCATCCGGATTGGACACTGAATCGATAGTGAAAAAACTGATGGATGTTGAAAGGATTCCGCTTAACCAGCTTAAGCAGAAACAGCAGAAGCAGACATGGCTTCTCGACTCCTACCGACAATTGAATTCCGACTTTCTTGCATTCCGGAATTCAACGCTGTTTAATATGAAACTCTCAAGCTCCTACAATACATTTGCAGTAACCTCCAGCCTCTCGAATGCTATTACCGGTACCGGGACAGGAAGTGCCATCCAGGGCTCTTACTCAATCGGAGTAGAACAATTGGCGAGCCAGGCGGCTTTTACGGGTAATGTTAATCTGGACCCAACAAAAACACTTGAGGAACTAGGTAAGATTACAGAGGCAACTACCTTTTCCATAAGCGTTACCGACCCGACCACTTTAACTGAAGGAAAGGCTTCTATTGAAGTTTTACCTACTGATAAAATAGGTGATGTTGTTTCAAAGATTAATAGCGAAATCGATCCAACATCTAAAAAAAGCCTCGGACTCCAAGCTTTTTACGATGCTAATCTACAGCAGTTCACTATTCGGACAAAAGCGACCGGAGATAAGGCGAAAATTGATCTTAGCAAAAATACACAGGATACCCTTGATTTCCTGAAAACTACCTTTGGATTAGATACTTCAAACCCTGTTGCAGAAGGGAAGAATGCCCGTATCACTTTTGACGGAAAAGTTATAGATAATCTCTCAACGAACAATGCGACAATTATGGGCATAAACTTCAGTTTCAAGAGCACGACTGTCGGTACCAGTACTGTTACAGTTACCCGCAGCGTCGAGGCGGAAGTTAAGAATATAAAAGATTTTGTAGAAAAGTATAATTCCCTGATTGATCGCCTGAACAAGCTTGTATCTGAACCGGTTTATCGAGATTACCAACCGCTTCTTGATGACCAGAAAACTGATATGTCAGAAAAACAAATCGAGAAATGGGAAGAAAAAGCGAAGAGCGGACTTTTGCGGAATGACAGCATTCTGACAGGGGTGCTGAACAAAATGCGCGGGATTATGAACTCAACTGTCAGCACGGGAAGTTCCTATAATTCGCTGAGTTCAATCGGGATTGGTTCCAAAAGCTATCAGGACCGAGGCAAGCTTTATATCGACGAAGCGAAATTAACCGCCGCCATCCAGGCGGACCCGGATGCAGTTCAAAAGCTTTTTTCGCAGGTAGGGGATACAGCGACAGGCGCCAATGGGCTAATCAACCAACTGTCCGATGAGATGCAAACGGCCATTTCCCAACTGACAAAAAAAGCGGGAGTGACGGGAAATTCGCAAATGGACCAGAGTAATGTCGGGAGGCTGCTGGCCAGAATCCAAAACGATATTAACCGCCAAACCGACAGGCTGTTCCGGAAAGAAGACCAATACTACAGGCAGTTTACCGAAATGGAAAAAGCAATGGCCAAATTTAACTCGCAAAGCTCCTGGCTGTACCAGCAATCGGGCGGCATGTAAGAACAAAAAAGAGACCGATTTTATGCTAAATCGGTCTCCGTTGTAAGAGAGGCAAACTGCTTGTTAACGCCATTCACCCAATGGTTATTCAGGTTTGTCGGATCATTGGCCGATCCGATTGGGGCATATTTCGCGCCAATTTGCGAAATCGTCAATTTTCCTTTATCAAGATAATTTTGGCGCAGGTTCCTCGCCATATCGAAAATACTGTCCTTGATGGAAAGGTATGTTTTTAAGCCATCCTTGCCCATCATCCCGGCAACATTATACTTAAATCGGGCCGCATTCGAGGTTCCGTTCCCAGTCTCGTGAATGGAAATGGCCGCAAGCAAAGCAGGGCTTATCTCATATTTCCGGCCGGCCTCTACAAAGAATTCTCCAGTGTTTTCAAGTACTCCTCTGAGCCGTTGATTCAAAGTGGAGGAATCAATGTTCGTACTTGTAATACTGGTTAGTTGACCAGTTGACCTGGTTAAAGCTGATAACGTTTCCTGAGGGGAAGGCGCTATAGAAGCAAGGTTGCTCCCGAAAGAAGTAGGTTCATCCGAAAATTCCAAAGCTTGTTGGCCGCTCTCGGCTCTGAGAAGCGCCTGTTCCAAAAGCAGCTGGAACGAGCTGTTTGATAATCCGAACGGGCCAAGGCGGCTGCTTTGATTAAAAAGGGCTGTGTCCATTAGTGTTTTATATAAAAACCAATTGCTGGATAAAGGTCCAATAGTCAAGATTTACGCTCCCTTCATGTAAGTCTGCTATTATTTTAACTTGTTTTCTTCCAAAATCAACAGACATTAAGAAAAAATTACTCTATTGTCAGATTATGTGAAGTCGTTTACTATACTTAGTATCCTTGTTGCGTCCATTGGAATTTCAATTAGTAGGTGAAGAAATGATACAGCCAACTGCGTTGGGAAATGTAAATAAAGCTGGTCCCGGCAAGGGGCAGGGAACCGAATCATCCACTTCGGCGTCCTTTGATCTCCTTCTCCAGATGGCAAGCGGGGAAGCGGAAGGCGAACAAAAAGCTTCTGGAGAAACGGACGGTATGGGAGTTGAACTAAACCCATTTCTCCTGGTAAGTCAGTTAAGGAATATGGCGGAACAAGAAAATCCCTCGCCCATTGAGTTGGACACACAAGAGCAGGGTGGAGATGACCCTAGGCATCCAACGCTTCGGCAAAAAGAGGATCTCACCCCGCAAATCGGAAAGCAGTGGGACCTATCGATTTTGCAAAAACCCACAAATGCAATCGGGCCAAACAGCAATAGCCCCATAATGGCGGAGCTGCAAAAAATCCTGGATGAAAAAGTGGGACAGGGGGTAGATGGGTTTCGATTAACGGATGACTCGGTTATCTCTTCAAGTATGAAAGTGGCGGAGGAGAAACCGAATATTCCCGGGAGTCAGCCAAAAGAGGCAATCCATCAATCTGGAAATCCGCTTAAACCTGAACTGTTGCCGAGCAGATTTCAAGTTTCAGCCGGAACCGGAAAAGAAGCACAATTAACGCCACAAGATACCGTAGTACCTTCGACACCAACTGATTCTGAAGTGGTAATGAAACCAACGGATACCGAAACAGCTTTCACGCCGACAGATACTGAAACATCTTTCAAGCCAATGGATACTGAAGCAGTTTTCAAACCCAAGGATATTGAATCAGTTTCCAAGTCAACAGATCCTCAAGCCGTTGCCGATGCCGATACCAAAATTCCATCCAATGAATCCCGCTCGTCCCATCTGTTGCAGTCCGTTATCGCTGGCGATGTTCCTGTCCTTAGGGCAAACCATTTTGAACAGGACATTAAACAGATTTTCCAATCGGCCCTTCAGCAGCAAGTTGCTCCGGAAGCCAAGGATGGAATGAAACCGGCTGTCAGCTTCCAAAGGCTTGTCGATGGGACGGAAGCAATTATAAAGCTTTCGCCTGAGCAGCTTGGGGATGTTGAAGTAAAGGTAAAAATACAGGATGGACAAGTCAAAGCGGAGTTTCTAACCAGCACTCTTCAAGGGAAAGACCTCCTTGAAACCCAGATGCATGCTTTGCGTTCCGCCCTTGAAGTACAAGGGCTTCAGGTTGGAAAGATTGATATTACACTTCAATCAAGCAACAACTTTATGGGAGCCTTTTCCCAAAGAGGAGATACAAATTCGAGGCAGGGAAATCAGGAATCGAGAAAGCGGAGCGACGAGAAAATTCCCGCCGAAGAAAAGTACCAGGATTACGGATTTAATACAACTCATTCGCAAATAAATACCACAGCCTAAGGGAGGGAAAAGCTTGTCATCGATTCATTCAATTAACTCCTATTCACCGGCCAAGGCGGGAAACACAAATAAACAGGAGCTTGGAAAAGAGGCGTTCCTGAAAATACTGGTTACCCAGCTCCAGCATCAGGATCCGACCCAGCCACAGAACGACCGCGAATTTATTGGGCAAATGTCCCAGCTTAGCGTTCTAGAACAGCTTTCAAATTTAAACAAGTCGCTTACAGCCTACCTGGAATCAACAAATAACATAAGCCAATATTCATACGTCATGGGAAATAAAGTAACCTGGACAAATCCGGAAACGAACGCGCAGGAAAGCGGAGTTGTCACAGGAGTCCACTATCGAGACAATCTTGTCTATTTCAAAGTCGGCGATCAGGAAATTCTGTCTAGTGCCATCACTTCCATGGAATTGGAAAAATAACAGGAGGAAAACATTATGCTACGCTCATTAAACTCAGGAGTTTCAGGCCTTAAAGCCTTCCAAACAAAGCTGGATGTCATTGGTAACAATATCGCAAACGTCAATACAGTCGGTTTCAAAAAAAGCAGGGTCGTATTTGAGGACATTTTTAGCCAGACAGTAAAAGGGGCATCTGCTCCTTCAGGCGCAACTCCTACAAATACAGGGGGAACCAATCCTATCCAAGTAGGTCTTGGAACAAAGGTAGGTAGCACGGATACAGTCTTTACTCCTGGGAGTCCAACCACAACAAATATAGGTACAGACCTTTACATTGATGGGGATGGATTCTTCCAGGTAAGGGATGCATCGGGAAATAAATTGTTTACCAGAGCAGGTAATTTTGTAGTCGATCAAAATGGGCTTCTTGTAAATCAAAATGGGATGCCAGTTTTAGATAGCGGAGGAAATGAAATAAAAGTTCCTACAGGTTACATCTCAGTTTCTGTTAGCCAGGATGGTTCAATTTCCTGGTTGGACTCAAGTGGAACCCCAACATCTTCAGGTACTCCACCAATTAAAATTGGTGTTGTAATCGTGGATAATCCGGCAGGCTTAAAGAAAGTTGGAGGTTCTTTATATAGAGATACTCCTAATGCTAAGATAAGCATCACAACAAGCAAAGCCCAAATCATCTCCGGTGCCCTCGAAATGTCCAACGTCGACCTTTCAGAAGAAATGACAGACATGATTACCGCTCAGCGTGGATTCCAGGCAAATGCGAAAATAATTACAGTTTCCGATTCCGTTCTTGAAGAATTGGTTAATCTCAAACGTTAATAGATTCTAAGTAAAAGGGTGGATACCTAAAAACTGGTATTCACCCTTTTTGTGAGTATTTACTCAAAAATCGTCAAAAATATGTATATATTTCGATGCATTTCGAGTTTTTATGACCGTTTTTTTGAAAACTCCATTGAAATATTTTTTTCCAGGTGTTATATTTCATTTAAATTACAATAAAAAAAGTTGGAAAAAATCCTAAAAAGTTCTAAAAAGTTCACAAAAAATTCGAAAATAGCAAACCTGGGGAAACCCAGCGACGCAAAGCTACAGGGGCTAAATTGTGATAACAGTATGCTAGCCAGTTGCCGAAATTTAGGTTAGTCCTGAAAAATTAGAAGGGCGAAGCTATTCTTCGGGATAGCCATGCCCTTTTTTGATGCTAAAAATTGTAATTTTTGAAGTTAGGAGGTTGAATGAGTGGCGTTAAAAATTTCCCAGTCGCACGAAGGCGCGAATTCGGATGGAACAGCAGCTATTAAAGTCTATGACTTTAAAAAGGCTTTGCGCTTTTCAATGGAACAGGTAAGGGTCTTAACAAGAATACATGAAAATTTTGCCTATCAGCTTGCATCCTTTGTCTCTGCAGAGCTCCGTTCCATTGTTCAGGTTGAGGTAGGCTTGGTTGAGCAAATGCTATATGAGGAATTCATCAACGAATTACCGCCTACGACAATTTTGAGTGTGTTTGAAGCCAAGGAGCAGGAAATACGAATGGTCCTTGATATGAATCCCGGGATGGCGTACGGCATGATTGACCGGTTGTTAGGCGGAAAGGGAGCACATAAAGAAATTGAAAAGGCTGCCTTGACTCCAATTGAAACGAATGTTTTGAAACATCTTTTGGAAGGGGTTGTCAAAACCCTCCAAAAAGCTTGGAACGACATCATCACTTTACAGCTAAGATTATTGAACCTTGAAACGAACCCGCAATTTTTACAATTGGCGATACCTACGGAGACGGTTATTGTCGTCACTTTTCAAATAACGATTGGAAACAGGATTGAATCAATGCGGCTTTGCATTCCATACATATTGCTGGAGCCGTTTATCCCAAAATTGTCATCCCATAACTGGTATGGACACAACAAATGGGTGAAAAGCAAGGAAGAGAGTGAGTTTTTACAGGAACGGATCGAGCATTTGGCCGTGCCGCTAATAGTTGAACTGGGGCGTGCGACCATTACGATGGAAGAGCTTTTGGGACTCTCGGAAAATGACGTTATTCAGCTGAACCAGCCAGTCGATGAGCCCCTCCATGTAAAGGTCAATGAGGAAACCAAATTTCTTGCCCACCCCGGGATTAGGAAATCACGTGTCGCTGCGAAAATTGAGAAGGTGATAGAAGGAGATACGGAAAATGGAAAACGGGAAACTGACACAAGATGAAATAGATGCCCTTTTGGGGGAGACGAGCGGGGAAGCGTTCCAGTTTAGCGAGCTGGAACCCGATGTCGTTGGACGGGCTTATGACGACAGCATGAATATGGAACTTCTTCTCGATATCCCGCTCGAAGTAGTTGTCGAATTGGGAAGGACCAAGAAAAAAATAAGCGAAGTGCTTGAGCTGACAAGCGGCTCGATTGTTGAACTGGAAAAAATGGCCGGCGAGCCGGTGGACGTTTATGTAAACAATAAATTGATTGCGATCGGCGAGGTTGTCGTCATTGATGAACACTTCGGGGTACGGATCAAGGAAATCATGCGTTCACCCGTAAAAGAAGTTGGCAAAAGATGATTAGCGCACTTGAAGAAAAGCTGGCACAGCTAAAGCGGTTTGGCGCCGTTTCGGACAAGTTGTTTGAAGCACTTATTAACGGCAGGAATGAAGAAGTTGATTCCCTTCTTGAAGAAAGGGATGCCTGCATTTCCGTGATCGGCCGGTTGGATACAGAGGCTGGCGCGTCACTTAGTGATTACCGTATCGAAGCACTCCTTGCTGAATTGACGGCAAAGGAAAAGGAATTGGATAAGAGATTTAAAGAAACGTTGCAGAAGATGACCAAAAGTATCCAAAATGTCAGGCGGGAGCAATATGTTACACAGCAATACGATGATTGGATGCCGGTAACCGAAGGCTATTTTTACGATAAAAAAAGTTGAAGGAGGCACTACATTGTTGAATCCAAGCGAGATTTACCAACGGAATCAGGTTACAACCGCCAGGGCGGAGGAATTGACGCTCATGCTCTACAATGGCGGGATAAAATTTCTTCAGCAGGCAAGGGCCGCGATTGAAAAAAACGACATCGCCAAAGCTCATTCCCATATTACGAGAGTGCAGGATATCGTAACCGAGTTGATGGTGACCCTGAATATGGATTATGAAATCTCAAAAACTCTACTACCTTTATACGAATATATGAAACGCAGGCTGATCGAAGCAAACATTGCAAAAGATTCCGAGATACTCAATGAGGTAGAAGGCATGTTCCAGGAATTACGGACGACCTGGGCGCAGGCAATGAAGCAGGCAAAATCGATGTAAGCCGGAATCGGCAACCTATAAAAGGACGGCAGGTGAAAGAGTTGAATACGATAGGCCTTATAACAAGCGCGCTCGATGCTTCCGCCTTAAGGCAAAAGGCGATATCCAATAACATAGCCAACGTGGATACCCCAAATTATCGGGCTTCAAGGGTCGCCTTTGAAGAAATCCTCCAGAAGGAAATGAATAGCAGTTTCACCGGGAAGCGTACGGACGAAAGGCATTTCGCGATCGGCGCCCAGGGTGGAATCCCATCGGCGAAGCTGAAGCAGGAAAATAATGTTTTCCAGAATAGCGGCAATGGTGTCGATATCGACTATGAAATGTCACAGCTTAGCCAAAACACCATCTGGTATCAATCACTGACATACGGCATCAATGAAGAGTTCAATCTTATCAAAACCGCAATTAGGGGAAGGAGCTAATCTTAAATGTCTATTTTTCAATCTTTGTCCATTAGCGGCTCGGCACTGACAACACAGCGTTTAAGGCTCGATGTCGTTTCCTCCAATATTGCCAATGCGAATACAACAAGAGGGGAGTTCGTCAACGGGGAGTGGGTGCCATACCGCAGAAAAATGGTCGAGGTGTCCCAGGGAAATGCCCCTTCTTTCGCCAACTATTTGCAAAAAGAGCTTACGGGCGTCCGAGCAACAAGGATTGTCGAGGACCAGACTCCGTTCAAAGCCGTTTACGATCCAACCAATCCGGATAGCAATGAGCAAGGTTATGTATTCATGCCGAATGTGGACATCACAAAAGAAATGGTGGACATGATGTCCGCCTCACGCGCCTACGAGGCGAACGTGACAGCCTTCAATGCGGGCAAAGCAATGCTTGTCAAAGCGCTCGAGATAGGCCGATAAGGAGGATTTTAACAAATGAATATTTCCAGCATCCAACCGTACAATTCGAATTTCCTGACGATAAACAAACAGCAAGGCGCCTCCAATGACAGCTCATTCGGGACGATGCTGAACCAATATATCCAGGATGCCAATCTGGCGGTCAAGGATTTTGAAGGAAAAACCGCCGCTCTTGCAAGGGGCGAGGCCGTGAACCTCCATGATGTAACGATTGCGGCCCAAAAGGCGAACATCGCCGTAGCTCTGACAGCCCAGGTACGTGACAGGGCCGTGGAAGCATATCAGGAAATTATGAGGATGCAAATCTAATCATGGGAATACGTAGTATAGTGGAGCGGCCATGAATCAACAATTACTGCAATTTAAAACAAAATCTCAGGGATATTGGAATTCAATCGGCAAAAAACAGAAGTATTTATTTATCGGTTCTTTTATAGGGATTTTTTTAATCCTTTCTTTGACTATTTACTTTCTGACTAGGACTGATTATGTACCTTTATACAGCAATGAAATGAGCCAAAAAGAAATCGGCGATATTAAGG
The DNA here is from genome assembly GCF_046237595.1 of Neobacillus oceani. Classification (NCBI taxonomy): domain Bacteria; kingdom Bacillati; phylum Bacillota; class Bacilli; order Caryophanales; family Bacillaceae; genus Neobacillus; species Neobacillus oceani. The sequence continues at coordinate 797,587 of NZ_CP143543.1, forward strand.
CTGCCCTTGACAAGGAAGGCTTTACCGACTACAAGCTTGACTCCAGTGGCACACGGATTATGGTCCCGCGGGAAAAAGCGCCAGACCTCCAGGTTTCAATGGCAGCAAAAGGACTTCCGAAAACCGGGTCAATCAGCTTTTTCGACATGACGAAAGACCTGCAGTTCGGCGCGACGGACCGCCAGCTTGATGCGATGGAACGTGAGGCGCTCCAAAGCGAAGTCGCTGATTTATTAAGGCATGTTGAAGGCGTGAAAAATGCGGCTGTTGTCATTTCAACACCACAAGACAGCCTGTTCGTGCGGGAAGATAAAAAAGCCGCATCCGCATCCGTTGTCATTGAAATGGAACCGGGCTATCAGCTCGAACAGCAGCAAATCCAGGTGCTTTACCACCTGGTTTCAAAAAGCGTACCCAACCTTCAAAAAGAAAATATCGTCATGACTGACCAGGATGGTCGGGGCTTAAATGTCCAGAATGAATCAACAAAAGTTCTCGACAATTATGAAATGCAAAGAAAAATCCAAAAGGATATTGAAACGGATATCCAATCAAGCCTGCAGCAAATGCTTGGTACGATCATCGGCCATAACAAAGTTTTGATCCAGACATATGTACGTTTGAATTTTGACCAGGTAAAGACAAAGGAAGACCTTGTCCAGCCAGCCAATGCCGCGTCCAGCGAAGGCATTGCCATCAGCGTCGAAGAAATATCGAAAAAATATAACGGAAGAGACGCTGCGCCGGCCACAACCGGAACCGGAGAGACAGACATTCCGGGTTACGCAACACCGGGCGGAGGGCAGGAAAACAGCTCCGAAGAATTGGAAAAGCGTGTCAACTATGAAGTGAACCGGATTTCCAATGAAATCGTCCAAAGCCCTTATAAAATTGAAGATATTACAATCAATGTCGGTGTTGAACCGCCTGATCCGACAAATCCTGATTCACTTACGCTAGTTACGCAGAGGAGCATCCAGCAAATTCTTGGTAACGTTGTCCGGACGGCATTAAGTGATAATCCTACCTTACAGGATGAGGATATTGAATCCAGGATTACTGTCTTCGCAAGGGAATTCAGCGGCAAAGCGGAATTGCCGCAAGCCGAAGAAACAGAAAGCCCATTCCCAACCTGGGCAATTTACGCGCTTATCGGCGCGGTTGTGTTAATGGCCCTCCTAGTTATATACCTCGCCAGGAGAAGGAATAAACCTGTTTTTGAAGAAAATGATCCATTTCCTGAAATTGAAGCGGCTAGATTGGAAGCGGCCGTTTCCGTCGAGGATGAAAAAGTTGTTATTAAGAGACAAATTGAAGGAATGGCCAAGGAGCAGCCCGATGAATTTATTGGCCTGCTCAGGAATTGGCTTTCCGGTGACTAAGGGGCGATAAGATGGAAAAGTACACAAATACACAGAAGGCAGCCATCTTACTGCTTTCTGTAGGGCCGGACGTCTCGGCGGGGATCATGAAAAACCTGGATGAAAAAGAGATTGAGGCCATTACGAAGGAAATAACCAGCCTGCGGAAGGTGACATCCAATGTAAAGGATCAAATTATGAAGGAATTCCACCAGCTTGCCGTTGACGCGAATCTTGTGTCCTATGGCGGGATCGATATTGCGACCGACTTGCTCAAACGGACTTTTGGTCCAGATAAGGCGGCGGGCTTCCTGAAGAGGATGGACGGCAGTGCCGAGGATAAGCCGTTTAAATTTATCCAAAATGTCGAGCAAATGCAGATTTTTAATTTGCTCCAGTACGAAAATGCGCAAACAATCGCGCTCGTACTGTCATATCTCGATCCGGAAAAAGCGGCCGCGACGCTGTCGGCTTTCCCATCTGAACAGCAGATTGAAATCGCCATGCGGATCGCGATGATGGATACGGCCTCCCCGACTATTGTCCAGCAGGTCGAACAGGTTTTGGAGGAGAAGCTGAACATGACAAGCTCGCAAATGCATGACGCGCAAAATGGAATCGACTCCATTGTCAGCATCCTGAGCAGCGTTGACCGTGGTACGGAAAAGAACATCCTTGACACGCTGCAGGAGGAAGAGCCGGAGCTTGCCAATGAAATCAAGCAAAGGATGTTTGTCTTTGACGATATTGCCTATCTTGATAACCGTTCGATTCAGCGTATCCTAATGGATGTCCAAAACCAGGATCTCCCGCTCGCGCTCCGTGCAGCTTCACAGGGCGTCAAGGATGCAATATTCCGGAATATTTCCAAACGCCGCGAGGAAAGCCTCATGGAAGAGCTTTCATCTACTGAACCGGTGCGCCTGAAGGATGTGGAGGATGCGCAGGGCCGGGTTGTGTCAGTCATAAGGAAGCTGGAAGAGGAAGGAACAATCATCATTTCTCGAAATGGGGCAAAAGACCTTGTCTTCTAGACTTCTTAAATCATTCAATGTCAAAACGGAAACCGGCCGGATTGTTGTGGGTGTACCAACACCCGCCCGTGAACGTGAGGCTTTTGAAGCGGAAACGACGGCACAGCCTGAAACCGGGCTTGTGGATATCGGCCTTGAACTTGAAAAGGAGCGGGAAGCCGCCCGGATTGAACTGGAAGAATGGCGGAACAGGGAGCAAGAACAGTTCCTTATCCAGCTTGAGGTAGAAAAAAGGCGAGGCTATCAGGAAGGCTACCAGCTTGGTATAGAAGATGGAAGAAATGACGCGAAGGTGCAATATGCTTCGGAACTTCAGAAGGCGGCCTCGATTTTGGAGCTGGCCTATCAGGAGAAAGAAGAATTAATCCGGGAAGCGGAGCCTTTCGTACTCGAACTAGCCATTGATATTGCCAAAAAGGTGCTGCAGCAGGAACTGAAAACGGACCCTGACACGCTTATTGGCCTGATCAAACAAACTCTTGCGGATGTATACGAGACAGACTCCGTATCCATCGGTGTTGCCCCGGAGGATTTCCCCTTCGTCCAAAAACAACGAAAGCAGCTGTTGGCAGTGGACAATGGGCAAGTTGAGGTTAAAATCTTTCCCGATTACTCAGTCGAGCAGGGGGGCTGCATCATCCGGACGTCATCCGGAAGCATTGACGCCCGCCTTGATATGCAGCTAAGCGAGATAAAAAAAGCACTCCTTTCCTATCAGCAGGAGGTCCGGACAAGTGAGTAGATGGGATATAAAAGCATACCGGGATGTACTTGAAACAGTCAACCCGATTAAAATGAACGGCAAAGTGACGCAGGTCATCGGACTGACTGTCGAGTCGCAGGGCCCCGATGTAAAATTGGGCGACATTTGCCATATTTACTCGCCCCAGCAAAATAAGCCGATCAAAGCAGAAGTTGTCGGTTTCCGGGACCATAAGGTTTTGCTGATGCCGCTTGATGTCCTTCACTCAATCGCGCCCGGATGCGATGTCGTCTCGACGGGGAAGCCTTTGACTGTAAAGGTTGGAATGGACCTTCTCGGAAAAGTACTCGATGGCCTGGGCAACCCGATGGATGGCAGCGGCCTTCCATCCGGACTACTTGAAGCGGGTGCGGACAACCTGCCGCCAAACCCTTTATCCAGGCCAAGAATTACCGAGCCTCTAAGTGTCGGAATCCGTTCCATAGACGGTTTGATGACTGTAGGGAAGGGGCAAAGGGTCGGTGTTTTTGCCGGGAGCGGGGTTGGAAAAAGTACGCTGTTAGGCATGATTGCAAGAAATACGGAAGCAGATGTGAATGTGATTGGGCTCATCGGAGAAAGGGGAAGGGAAGTACTCGATTTCATCGAACGCGACCTTGGCGAAGAAGGGCTTAAAAGATCAGTCGTGATCGTTGCGACCTCCGACCAGCCCGCGCTGATCAGGATTAAAGGAGCGATGATCGCCACAGCTGTCGCCGAATTTTTCCGAGACCAGGGGATGAATGTAAATCTTATGCTTGATTCTGTAACAAGGTTTGCGATGGCCCAGCGTGAAATCGGGCTTGCAATTGGCGAGCCTCCTACGACCAAGGGGTATACTCCTTCCGTGTTCGCCATGCTGCCGCGCCTTCTCGAGCGGGCAGGAACAAATGCAAACGGCAGCATTACCGCGTTTTATACCGTCCTTGTTGATGGGGATGACATGAATGAGCCGATAGCGGATACAGTCAGAGGGATTTTGGATGGACATATCGTCCTTGACAGGAAAATTGCCCAAAAGGGAATTTACCCGGCGATTGATATCCTATCGAGCATCAGCCGGGTCATGAAGGACATCGTCGACCCCGGGCACTTGAATGCCGCGGAAACATTGAAAAAGCACATGAGCGTTTACCGGAAGGCGGAAGATTTGATTCAGATAGGTGCCTATAAACGCGGAACGGACCGCGATATCGATAAAGCCATCGATGTGAAAGGCTGGATTGACGATTTCGTCAAACAGGGTACCAATGAAACTTCCAGCATGGATTTGACAGTCAATCAGCTACTAGATCAATTCGGAGGAATGAACCAATGACGTTTCAATTTCCATACCAGCATATCCTTTCTCTAAAAGAAAGGGAGAAGGACCTTTCCCTGTCTGAAATGGGATTGTTGATGATGAAGAAGGAAGGAATCGAGAAGGAATTGGATTCCCTCGTCCAAAAGCGGCAGGATTGCATTTCCCAATGGGAACAGACGGAGGGTGGAACTTTTATTTCCGATATCCTCCAGCAAAATGAATACCTTGAATTCCTCGATGTGAAAATTTCCCGGATGGAACAAGAACGTAGGGAAATCGAACAGGAAATCGCCGGGAAAAAAGAGGAGCTTCTGTTAAAGCAAAAGGAAGAAAAAACATGGCATCTGCTCAAGGAAAAGTCTTTAGATGCCTATATGGAACAACAGAAAAAAATCGAACAGGATAACCTTGATGAAATAGCCGCAATCCGGCACTATCACCAAAGAGTTTCCTTATAGGAGAGGGCCGCGGGACGCATGGAGCGGCCAGAGCCCAAGGCAGAAAGGGGCAAAGGTTCATAATGGAAAAAAGAAAAAGCCAATATGGTTCTGTTCAATCAGTCCAATTTTCGCCAATCACTGAACAGCCGCAAGCGGCTGCGGGAAATAATGAAATCAATATGCTGACCGATGTATCGCTTCAATTGGGATTCGAATTGGGAAGGGCGAAGAAAACGGTTAGGGAAATACTCGAGCTCAAAAAAGGCTCGGTCGTCGGCCTGAACAAGCTGGCCGGAGAATATGTCGATGTTTTAGTGAACAATCAGCGGATAGCCACTGGCGAAGTCGTCGTCATGGACGACAAATTCGCTGTCAGGATAACCGAAGTCATTTCAGAACGTGAAAAAGAGAAAAAGATCAGGTGAGAGGATCAGGACTTGTGAGTTGGAGAAAAACAATACTATTGCTGGCAGCGGGCCTGTTCTTCCTGCTTGTTCCGTTAAGCGAAGCATCAGCCAAGGAAAAAAGCATTTATGATGTCTTGGAAAAAAATTCTGAAAATGAAAATAATGAAAGTGTTCAAATAAATAAGCCGGGAGATACTTCCGTGCTTCCATACGCCTTAAAATTTATCTTTTCGTTCTTATTAATAATAGCCCTGCTTTATTTGGTATTACGGTACCTTTCCAAAAAGACGAATCCTCTTAATAGGGGGGGCCTTTTCCATGGAATCGGCGGGCATTCCCTTGGGAACAACCGTTCAGTCCAGTTATTGATGGTAGGGGACACACTCTACATTCTTGGGGTAGGCGAATCTATCAATCTGTTAAGGATGGTACCCCCTGGGGAGGAACAAATGCGCCTTCTTGAAATGGTTGCCGAAAAGCAGGGTGACCCGATTGCAGATTGGGGAGCGAAGCTGAAAAAGACGTCCCAAGAAAAGTGGAATGAGCTTCTCCTTAAACAGCTGAAGGATGGCAAGCAAAAATCAGGCAAGGAGAACGGCGAAAAATGAAACAAATAGGTATATACAAAAAAGCAGCCTTTCTCGTCCCATGCCTGTTTTTCCTTATGCACCATACTGCTTTTGCTCAAACCCCGATACCCGGAATCAATTTAGAGATAGGCGGGACGGGAGCGTTGGAAGGCACCGCGACTTCCATTAAACTTTTGCTCATGCTGACTGTCCTCTCAGTGGCTCCGAGCATCCTGTTGCTGATGACATCCTTTACGAGAATAGCGATTGTTCTTTCATTCGTTAGGACGGCGATTGGCACCCAGACAATGCCGCCTGCCCAAGTCATCATGGGGCTAAGCATGATCTTGACCTTTTTCATCATGGGACCGACATTCCAGGAAATCAATAAGGAAGCATTCCAGCCCTTTTTGGCGGGGGATATGCCACAGGAAGTGGCGTTTGAAAAAGCGAGCGGCCCGATAAAAGTTTTTATGGCAAAGCAAACCCGCGAAAGCGACCTAAAGCTTTTCCTTGAATACAGGGATACAGGAACGATTGATAGCATTGAGGATATACCCCTTACAGCCCTTGTCCCTGCATTTGCGATAAGCGAATTGAAAACAGCTTTCCAGATGGGTTTTTTGATTTTTATACCTTTTATCATAATCGATATGATCGTTGCCAGCGTTTTAATGGCGATGGGGATGATGATGGTTCCGCCATCATTGATTTCTCTGCCGTTTAAAATCCTCCTCTTCATCCTTGTGGACGGTTGGCATCTCGTCGTTAAATCATTGTTTGTAAGTTTTAGTTAAGGAGAATTGCTATGACACCTGACAGCATCATGGGGCTTGCGCAAAGCTCGATTTACCTGACGTTGCTGATTTTAGCACCTGTTTTGGGAATGGCGCTGATTATCGGATTGGCAGTCAGCATCTTTCAGGCGGTTACCCAAATCCAGGAGCAGACTCTCGCCTTTACACCGAAAATCGTTGCCGTATTTGTAAGCCTGCTTTTCTTTGGGCCATGGATGCTGACCCATTTGGTGGATTTTACGAGGAATATCCTGTCCAACCTGACAAGTTATATAGGGTAGCGGGCTGATATGATGACTTACTTGCCTTTTTGGCTCCTGGTTTTTGTCCGGCTCGCCGGTTTCTTCCTGGCGGCGCCAGTTTGGGGGGACCGGCAAATTCCGCCTCAGTTTAAAATTGGAATTGCATTTTTTGTTACCGTCATGGTTGCAGGGGTGGTGGAGCCGGTTCTTATTCCGGAAATGGATTCAGTCTATCTTCTGCTTGTTTTAAAAGAAACAGCGGTAGGCATAAGCCTTGGGCTGCTAACTGCTTTCCTGGTTTACGCTATCCAGCTCGCGGGAAGCTTTGTCGACATGCAAAGCGGCCTTGCGATGTCCACTCTGTTTAACCCGCACACAGGGGTTCAGGAGAATATTACTGGCCGCTTCTACTATGCACTGGCTATGTTGTTCTTTTTGGCGGTGGACGCCCACCATATCCTTTTAAAAGGCGCGGTGGCAAGCTTCGAATGGATTCCCGCGGAGCTTTGGCTGCCGGCGGGAGCGGCGGGCAGCATGGCCCAACTAGCCGTTTCCATAACAAAAAACATGTTTTGGATCGCGATATTAATCGCTTCCCCCATAATGGGGACCATTTTCATGGTCGATATCGCACTTGGGCTGCTGTCGAAAATGGTTCCGCAGATGAATCTGTTTGTTGTCGGTATCCCAGTGAAGCTCATTGTCCACTATATTGTTTTATTCATTACGATGCCCGTCTTCTTTTTTGTGATGGGAAAGCTCGTCCGCACTATGACCCATTCAATTGAAAGTATATTGAAGATTCTGGGGACCTAAAGGAAGATCACATCATGCTCCTACGGCTCGATTTACAACATTTTGCCGAAAAAACCGAAAAAGCCACCCCCCGCAAAAAGCAGGAGGCGAGAAAAAAAGGCCAGGTTGCCAAGAGTACCGACTTATCGAATGCCCTGGTTCTCCTGGGCTCATTCTCTTTCCTATCCTTTTACGGGGAACTGGCCGGGCCGAGGATACTTAGGCTTTTTACTAGCGGACTTTCGGATGGGCTATTGTGGGATTTAACGGAAGAATCAACTGTCCTGCTTTTTAAAAACATGCTGATTGACGCGGTTTTAATCGCGGCGCCGATTCTGTTTATCGCGTGGCTTTCCGCTATCGTTTCAACCATATCCCAGGTCGGTTTTTTGATTACCGGTGAGTCCATTAAGATGGACTTGAAAAAAATCGATCCCATTGCCGGGGCGAAGCGGATTTTTTCGATGAGAAGCATTGTCGAGCTGTTGAAATCGATTCTAAAAGTTATTTTGATCGCGACGGTAGCCGGTTTGTACCTCTGGAACCAGCGGGGAGTCGTGCTGAAGCTTCCGCAAATGGATCCTTTTTTGATTGTTTCGACGCTTGCCTCACTGACTTTCAAGATGGGTATGATTGTTTCGTCCGTTTACTTAGTGCTTGCGGTGGCTGACCTTGTTTATCAAAGGTACGACCACGCGAAGAAACTGAGGATGTCAAAGCAGGACATTAAGGATGAACATAAGAAAACTGAAGGCGATCCGTTAATCAAACAGAAAATCAAAGAAAAACAACGCCAGATCGCGAGCGCGAGGATGATGCAGGATGTTCCGAAAGCTGCGGTCGTTGTCACGAATCCAACCCACTATGCGGTTGCGATTGCCTATGAAGCTGGAAAAATGGCCGTTCCGGTCGTCGTTGCCAAAGGTACCGACTTCCTGGCCTTGAAAATAAGGGAAGTAGCAAAAGAGCATCGAGTAATTATTATGGAAAACAAACCGCTTGCAAGGACGCTCTACGCGGGTGTCGAAGTTGGCGAGGAAATACCGGAAGAACTGTTCAAGGCGGTAGCGGAAGTATTGGCCTATGTGTACCGGGTTAAAGGAACTTTAAGCAAGTAGAGGGTGACGAAATGACGTTTAAAAACTTTGGGGTCCTGGTGGCTGTCATATTGATTGTTGTAATGATGGTTATCCCGATACCGACAGTTATGCTGGATATATTGCTTATATTGAATCTTTCGATGTCCATCATGATTCTGTTGATTACGATGAACACGAAGGAACCACTGGACTTTTCAATTTTCCCATCCATTATCTTGCTGACCACTTTGTTCCGTCTCGCCTTGAACGTCTCGAGCACGAGATCGATCTTAACCCATGCCCACGCAGGGAAAGTCATTGAAGCATTTGGAAACTTTGTTATCGGTGGAAACGCGGTTGTCGGTTTTATTGTCTTTCTTATTCTAGTCATCATTCAATTCATTGTTATCACAAAGGGATCGGAGCGTGTCGCAGAGGTTGCTGCCCGCTTTACCCTTGATGCAATGCCTGGTAAGCAAATGAGCATCGATGCCGATTTGAACACAGGAATGATTAACGACCAGGATGCGAGGGCGCGCCGCAAAAAGGTTGAACAGGAAGCGGATTTCTACGGTTCAATGGACGGTGCGAGCAAGTTTGTAAAAGGGGACGCCATTGCAGGCATTATCATTCTGATCATTAATATCACGGCGGGATTCGCAATCGGAATGACAACCCATGGCATGGCTTTATCTGAAGCAGTCAATACATTCACAATCCTCTCGGTTGGGGATGGTCTCGTCAGCCAGATTCCAGCTTTGCTCATTTCAACAGCGATGGGAATCATGGTCACAAGGGCTGCTTCGGAAGGGAACCTTGGCGATGACTTGACGAAGCAAATGTTTTCCTACCCTTATCTTCTTTATATCGTTGCTGGGGTAATCGCCCTGCTCGGAGTGTTTACGCCAATCGGGATTTTCCTTACATGGGGTATGGCCGGGCTGCTTGCATTCGCCGGTTATCAAATCCAGAAACGCCAGACGAATGGGGAGTCAGCACTTGAAGATCATGAAGTTGAAAACGAACTTGAAGAAGTGCGGAGGCCGGAAAATGTCTTTAACCTCCTCCGTGAGGACCCAATTGAATTTGAATTTGGCATTGGGCTGATTATGCTGGCCGATGCGAATCAGGGCGGCGATTTGCTTGACCGGGTGGTTGCCATCCGCAGGCAGATTGCGATGGAACTTGGCCTCGTCGTCCCGGTTATCCGGATCCGTGACAATATCCAGCTGCAGCACAATGAATATGTCATAAAGATAAAAGGAAATCAGGTCGCAAGCGGTGAAATCCTTCTTGACCATTTCCTCATGCTGAACCCGGCTGACGAGGACCATGGAATCGAAGGGGTCGAAACAACCGAGCCAACATTCGGGCTTCCTGCCTTATGGATTACAGAAGATCAGAAAGATGAAGCTGAATTGTTCGGCTATACGGTCATTGACCCATCGTCCGTTATCAGCACCCACCTGTCTGAAACGATTAAAAAATATGCCCATGAAATCCTGGGCAGGGAAGAAACAAGCCAGCTGATCAACCATGTTAGGGAAACGCATCCTTCGCTGGTTGAAGAGCTTATCCCGAACGTCCTGAGCATTGGGGATGTCCAGAAGGTTCTCCAGAAGCTTCTTAAGGAAAATGTATCGGTCAGAAGCCTATCAGTCATTTTCGAGGCGCTTGCCGAGTATGCGTCGTATACGAAAAATACCGATATCCTGACCGAATATGTCAGACAGTCGCTCTCCCGCCAATTGACCTACCAGCACGTACAAAACGGCGTCATCCATGCGATCCAGGTCGGGGCCGCAATCGAGAAAAAGCTGGCGGAGTCGATTCAGCGGACCGAGCAAGGAGACATTCTGGCAATCGATCCGGATTCCGCGAATCAGTTGATTGGGACATTCACGGAATCAATCCAGCAAATGGCGGAAATGGGTATCCGCCCGGTCATTTTATCGTCATCCGGAATCAGGATGTACGTCAGGCAGCTCCTAGAACGGGCATTCAATGATATTCCGATCCTTTCCTATAATGAGCTAGAACCGACCGTTGAAGTGAAAAGTGTTGGAGTGGTGAAGGTATGAAAATAAAAACGTATATCGTCGATAATCTGACTGAGGCCTACCCGCTGATTTTCAAGGACCTTGGAACAAACGCCTTCATCCTGAATTCAAAGGAAATCAAGGTAGGCGGGATATTTGGACTTTTTGGAAGGAAACGGCTCGAGGTGGTCGCAGCCGCCGACATTTCGAAAGAAAGCCCCCCTAAAGAGGAAGTGCGCCAGCCAGAACCCCTTCAGATGGAATCGAGTATGGCGGATGCTGGCACGCAGGAAGTTTTTTCAGAAAAGGAAGTCCTTAGGGGAATTTCAGATAAGGAAGTCCTCAGAGAAATTTCAGAGGTTAAAGGCCTGATTCATTCCATGCTTAAAAGCGGCACGGAAGAGCAGAAGCTTCCGGGGCCACTCGAAAAGTGGGTGAACCACCTTGAGGACCAGGAAGTGGATCAGGAGGTTATCCAGTATATTGTAAAAAAAGCTGAACAAACGGGAAAAAGAGCCGGCGAGGAAGAAATGGGAAGGCTCATTTTGAAAGTTGTCACTGAGCTTTTCCGGGAAGGGGTGGCATCCGAACCGGAAAAAAGCGTACCCGCCGGGCCACCGTCCTTGATTACCCTTGTCGGCCCAACCGGTGTTGGAAAAACAACCACCATAGCCAAACTTGCCGCTGCCCGCGCTTTCCAGAAAAAACAGAAGGTCGGCCTGTTGACATCGGATACGTTCAGGATTGCGGCAGTGGAGCAGCTTTTGACGTATGCGGATATCCTGAACATCCCGCTCGAAGTGGTCATGAAGGAAGATGAGCTTGAAACCGCAATGAAAACAATGAAAGGCCGCCATGTGGTCTTCATGGACACCGCCGGGCGGAACTATCTAGAACGGCAATATATTAATGAAGTAAACCAGTTTTTACGTTACGATACCCGCCAGGAAAATTACTTGGTTTTAAGCATGACATCAAGGTGGAGAGATATGAAGAAAATCGTTGAAGAAATGAAAGCTGTTCCCATCGACAAGCTGATTTTAACCAAATGGGACGAAACGACCTGTTATGGTGCAGCCCTTAATATGGCATACCACTATCCGTACCCCTTAGCCTTTATATGCACGGGGCAGGAAGTTCCTCAGGACATAATGCCCGCCGAAGCTGAGTATATGGCAAAAAAATTGTTGGGGGTCGATGAGAATGCTGCAGGATCAGGCTTATCATTTAAGGCGATTGTCTAATACCCTCACCCCGGGAGAACAGAAACTCTCCCGGGTCGTAACGATAGCGAGTGGAAAAGGCGGAGTCGGAAAGTCGAATTTCACTTTGAATTTCGCATTATGCCTGATGGAACTTGGCCAAAAGGTCGTAGTCATCGACCTTGATATCGGAATGGCGAATCTGGACATTTTAATGGGCGCTGCGCCAAAGGCCAATCTGATGGACATGATCAAAGAGCGAAAAAGCATTTGGGCTGTGCTGGAAAATGGCCCGCTCGGCCTTCAATACTTGGCCGGGGGCTCCGGATTTCATAGCCTGTTCCAGATGACCGGGGAAGAAAGGGACTATTTTTTCGAAGAACTTGAAAAACTTCATGGCTACGCCGATATCATTTTAATCGATACCGGGGCGGGGCTTACGGTAGAAGCACAGCGATGCCATCTGGCAGCGGATGATATCATCTTACTGACGACGCCGGAACCGACATCCATGGCGGATGCCTATTCTGTTGTAAAAATCCTGCACAGCCAAAAAAAATCGCTATCCTTTCACCTTCTTGTGAACCGAGTTTCCCACCAGAGAGAAGGGATGGAAGCCGCGGGGAAGTTCAAGATGGCTGTCCAGTCATTTTTAAATAAAGAGCTGAAAATTTTTGGTGCCATACCGGATGACGCCAATGTCACAAAGTCGGTGTTGAAGCAAGTGCCCTTTTATCTCGAATATCCCCGCACCCCTGCTTCGGCAATGCTAAAAAAGCTCGCCGAAAGGTTTGTCACCGGAATCCCGGCCCAGCAGGAAAGCGGCGGCATAAAAGGCTTTATCCGAAGCCTTTCGAAATTTCTGCAATGATGATGTCTGAAAAAACTTTGAAGGGGGGAAGCATATTGACTTGGAATGCCGAAAAGGAATTAGATCAATATATTCCATTGGTTCATATGGTTGTATCCCAAATGAAGAGGAAATTATCGGACAAAGCAGATGAAAACGAGCTGCTTTCCTTTGGGATGACAGGGCTTTGGGATGCGGGCCTGAAATATAACCCAGGGCAGGGCGTAAAGTTTGAAACGTACGCCGTGCAGCGAATAAGAGGCGAAATCCTTGATGGGTTGCGGCAGACGGACCATGTTTCCCGTACCCTTCGATCAAAAGAAAAGCGGATCCGCAAGGCGGTCGAGGAATTGGAACAGGTACATCTCCGCAGGCCGACACCAATAGAGGTTAGCGAGTATCTCGGCATCAGCGTGCACGAATATGAACAAACGCAAATGCAGCTTTCCTTCATCAACCAGGAGTCGTTGGATGAGCCGGCCGACCGGGACGAGGACGCCTCAGCCAGGCAGGTTGAAGACCAAACAATGGTCAAGCAGGAAGAGTGGGTTGAGACAAGGGAGCGCAAAATGGCCCTTGCTTCCATGATCGATTCGTTACCGGAAAGGGAAAAGCTTACCCTCGCACTTGTTTATTATGAAAACTTGAGCCTGACGGATGTGAGCGTCATTCTTGGCGTACATAAATCCAGGGCATCCCAGCTGCACCAGCAGGCCATCAAACGCCTCCGCAAGCAGATGGAACAGCAGGGATTTGATTGGTAGGTTGTACGTAGCCTGTTTTCGCGTCTGGCGGAAGCAGGCTTTTTGTTTTAAGGGGAGGTTCTATTTTTTAAAAAAGCGGTTCTTTTCGAGGAAAATGGCCGCTTTTTTCTATTGGGCTAAATTAATGATGGCTTAGTGCCGGAACAGCAGTGGTCAGGCGTCCTTTGGGCGTTAAAAGAGGATTTAACGCTTGAACAGCATTGGCCAGGTGGTCCTTCGGTCGTTAAAAGAGGGAGTCGTTGCTTTTCCTATTATTAGGCTCCGCATTTCTTCCACGTTCCAAATTCAACAAGCGCATTAACTCAATAACTGCTCTAATCCTGGACAAGTTGGCATAGTATAAAGTGAACCTTCCATCAGCGGTGTTTGTCCGCTGATGGTTAGCCGCGTTCTACTGCCGCTAATTCTCCGCTAAGGCGGAAATTAAGCGGCAGTACGAACCCGATTGGTTCAACTAAGCCGCTTAAATGCGTAGCGGCTAGTTTCACTGTATCTCACGAATCGGACCTTTAGGGCTTACTGACCCTTAAGAGTGGGGGAGACCGGCTAAACAATTTCTGGGTGGTGGACGGATTGTATTTTGCTTTGCTGATCGGTACGGGAGTATGCCTGTTTATGAGCCTGCGGACTTTGTTCGTCCCCAACAGGATGAGGGGGAGCAGCATCCTGTCGCTGGAAAACTTCCTCTATTTAGGGATGGTCTATTTTACAGTTCTTGTCGGTTTCGGGATGGTGTACCTTCTGTTTGGCCTTTATTCCGTGCCTGTGCTAGCAGAAACAGGCGGATCGGGGGACGGGAGCTTTTTAAGAAAAGCGGGTACTGCTGTGTACTTTAGCGCCATGACGCTCTTTTCCGTTGGGCATGGTGATGTGGTGCCGCTTGGTGTTGGTCGGTTCATCGCAATCCTCGAAGCCCTGATTGGTTATACAATTCCAGCAGCCTTTGTAGCGAGAGCCGTGATGGAAAGGGAATAGGTGGTAGCCAGCTCTCCATGGAAGCCCTAATCTCAAAAGTTGTACAAATTCCCCTATTTGGTTAGTCTAAAGGCAGAATCATTTATGAATGGAGTGAATGTGATGACTGTCCAGACAGGAGCAGCAGCACCGGATTTCAGCCTTCCTTCAGTGGATGGCAGCCAGGTAAAATTATCGGATTTCAGGGGGAAGAATGTCGTCCTTTATTTTTACCCAAAGGATATGACGCCTGGATGCACAACACAGGCGTGCGATTTCCGCGATCAACACAAAAGCTTTGAAGATGTAAATGCAGTAGTCATCGGCATCAGCCCAGACCCGGTTGACAGGCATAAGAAATTCATCGACAAATACGATTTGCCATTCCAGCTATTGGCGGACACGGACCACAGTGTGGCTGAGGCGTATGGCGTGTGGAAGCTGAAGAAAAATTTCGGCAAGGAATACATGGGAATTGAAAGAAGCACGTTTGTCATCGACAAGGAAGGCATGATTTCCAAGGAGTGGCGTGGCGTCAAGGTGAAAGGCCACGTGGAGGAAGCGCTCGAATTTGTCAGGGCGAACGCCTGAGGCCTATTTTTACAGGAAAAGGCTATTGTCCATGCAAATTGCTATGGAGCGAATACGTTATAGTAGGGCATACCTCCTCAGATTATTAGAATTCGGGCCGGATCTTCCGGCCCTCTTTTTTTACCCGGAAAAAGGTTTTGAATATTACAAGATCTTGTTGGAATGGTATGATTGAGGAAAAAATAGGGGTGTTTTTATGAACATATTGTTTACATTCGTACCGCTTGAAAGCGTCCAGGAAGGCATTCGCCAAGAATATCCCGACTTTACGATTCACTTCAGTCGAATTGGTTCGGCGGCCGATTACCTGCCGGAAGCTGAAATCATTGTTACATACGGGGAAGATTTGAACGATGACTATATTCAAAAAGCCGAAAAGCTTAAATGGATTATGATTATGTCAGCCGGAATGGAGAAAATGCCATTCGAAGCCTGCGCCAAGCGGGAAATTCTCGTTACAAACGCAAGGGGAATCCACAAAATCCCAATGGCTGAATTTACAATCGGTACGATGCTTCAGCATGTCAAGCAGTTCCCGGCAATCCGCCGGAATGAAGAGCTGGAGGAATGGGATAGGAAAGTCAAAGTCGGGGAGCTTGCCGGGAAACACATCCTCGTCCTGGGAATTGGCGCTATCGGTGGGGAAACAGCCAGGCTGGCAAAGGCGTTCAGGATGAAGGTAACAGGAATTAACCGAAGCGGCAAGCCTCATCAGGATGCGGACCAAACCGATACATTTGAGAATATCGAAGCCTATTTGCCTGACGCCGACTTCATCGTATCCGTTCTGCCAAGCACGGATGAAACAAAACATTTATTGAAAGAAGAGCATTTCCGGATGATGAAGGATACTGCAGTCTTCATTAATATTGGCAGAGGCGACCTAGTCCAAGAAGAAATTCTTCTTAAAGTAATGCAGGAGCAGGTTATCGCGCATGCCTACCTCGATGTTTTTCAAACCGAGCCGCTGCCTAAAGGGCATCCTTTTTGGAAGATGGAAAATGTCACGGTTACGCCGCACATATCAAGCATTACCGAAAACTACATGCCCCGGTCGCTCGAAATTTTCAGGCATAATCTCCAGGTTTATCGGACTAACGAAGGCAGCTATATAAATGTAATTGATTTGGCAAGGGGGTATTAAGGTGAAAATTTATACGAAATCAGGGGATAAAGGAACAACCTCCCTCATTTACGGAAGCCGGGTCCCGAAGGATGATGCGCGGGTTGAGGCATATGGTACATGTGATGAAACAAATTCTGCAATCGGCCTTGCCCTCTC
Organism: Neobacillus oceani; assembly: GCF_046237595.1. NCBI lineage: Bacteria > Bacillati > Bacillota > Bacilli > Caryophanales > Bacillaceae > Neobacillus > Neobacillus oceani. Next base: position 814,038 of record NZ_CP143543.1, read on the forward strand.
GCTTTTGAAAAATGAATTTTTTGACGGGAAGGATAAAATCGATGCCGTGTACCATAAAATTCAGACGGAACTCTTTCACGTTGGCGCGGAACTTGCGACTCCTGAAGGCAAAGAAGTAAAATGGGCCATTTCCGGAAAAGATATTGAGGAAATGGAAAAGCGAATTGATGAATGGGATGAGAAATTGCCACAGTTAACGAATTTTATTCTCCCAGGCGGACATCCTGCAGGCGCGGCCTTTCATGTTGCCAGGACTGTCTCCAGACGGGCGGAGCGGGCGGCGGTATCCTTGGGTGAGTCGGTGAATCCGTTGGTGCTTGCCTATTTAAACAGGCTATCCGACCTTCTTTTTGTCACGGCAAGATATGTAAACATGAAACTTGGGGCAGAGGAAAAAACTCTGCACCAATCGTAGCCATTTGGTAATAGGTAGATGAGCAGGCATATTGACAAATGCCCCCATTTTCTTATAAACTAATTATAACAATTATAATTTAAGAATTTATGTATAGAAGAGAGGTGCATGTCGGTGCCGCAACATTTGAAGGAAGCATTGGAAGTTTTAAAAGAATCTGGGGTTAGAATGACTCCGCAGCGCCATGCCATACTGGAGTATTTAATCCAATCCATGTCGCACCCGACTGCAGATGACATTTATAAAGCCCTTGAAGGCAAATTCCCAAACATGAGTGTCGCGACGGTTTACAATAACCTCCGCGTTTTTAAGGAAGTAGGGCTTGTAAAGGAACTGACTTACGGTGACGCCTCGAGCAGGTTTGATTTTAAGACATCCGACCACTACCACATTATTTGTGAAAAGTGCAATAAAATCGTCGACTTTTATTATCCGGGCCTGGACGAGGTTGAGCATCTCGCATCCCATGTGACTGGCTTTAAAGTCGCACACCACCGGATGGAGATTTATGGGGAATGCCCAGATTGCTCCGCGAAGGAAGCGCACTAATCTAATATAATTAGCAAAACGCCCGGATAAGCGCATCCGGGCGTTATTTGTTACTGTTTCTTCTTATTATAGGACTCGTCGAATTCCTTTCCTTCGAGATTAGGATCAAGTGTCAGCGGTTCTCGGCAGTACATGCACATGTCTACCCGGCCAAGCATTTTCGTGTGCCTTTCGCAATTCGGGCATACCACCTGTACCGTCTTTGTTGAAAGCATGCCTATCCAGAAGTAGACTACAGTACTTGCGATAATGAACAAAAACCCGACGAGCATGAATATTGTCATTAAAACGGGTGATGTCCGGAAAAAGATGCCGCCATACATAATAATAAATCCAATGAAAATAAGGCTTAGTGCAAAAGTACGGATTTTATTAATTTTACTCGAATACTTCCCCATGCAATTCCCTCCCGATTCTTAACTATACCATACAAGCGATTTTGGTGGAACTTGGGCAATCGTTTTGGGATAGAAGAAAAAATGGTTTTTAATTAAGGAAGGAAAAAAAGAAATTATTGTCGAAACTATAGCTATCAATGTTTTGGAGGAACGACCATGGAAGATATTCTTCGCCCGATATACCAGGAAAGGGCCAGCCAATCGAATACTATGGGGATTTTATTGGTTGAAAAAAAAGAGAAATACAGCCCGGCCACTGATTTTTTTGATGCAATTCTTTTGGTGATTGTCAATGAAGCCGATGAGCCAATTACGATAAAACATTATTCCTATGGAGAAGAGAAAGCCGCACTTCATACAATTACCGAGGCTAAGTTACGGGAGTGGATGCTCCTTGGTACGAACCGGAAAATTTTCGAATGGCTTTACGGAGCGAAAGTTGTTTTCGACAGAAATGAGTACATAAGAAATTTGCTTACGGAATTCAGGGACTTTCCTTTTTATGGCCGGAAAATAAAGATGGGCATAGAATTTGCCAAACTGATCCGCCGTTATTTGGACGGCAAGGCTTTTTTTGAAAATGGCCAATACCTTGATGCCTATAACCATGTTGTCCATTCACTTCATCATTTGGCGCGCCTTGCGGTCATCGAAAGCGGCTTCCATCCCGAATTAACGGTTTGGAACCAGGTAAAGCAAATTGATCCCGAGCTGTTTAAGCTTTATGAGGAGCTCGTTACAAGCGAAGAGGCGTTGGAGAAACGTCTTGAGCTTTTATTCCTAGCCAGCGAATTTTTGATTCATTCAAGAACCAGGGTAGGGGCGGGCCATCTTTTAAGTGTTCTTAAAAAGAAAGATATTTGGACGATTGGGGAAATAATGAAGGATGAAGAGCTTGTTCATTATTCAGTTGATTTAAGCGTCCTTCTTGAGTACCTTGCTGAAAAGAATTTGATTGAGACGGTCCCTGTGGAAACGAAAAGCCCTAGCCTGTATCATAGGTATTACAAGGTGTGTTAATAAAGGAATAAATATTATTTTAAAAAAGTAAAAAGGTATTGACCTTTAGGTGGAATCTTGTTATATTAATATCCGTCGCTGCGATACGAACCACTAAATAGTTCGTAAGCGGCGGATAAAAAAGTTATTGACACAGTAATTGAGGTTATGATATATTATAAAAGTCGCCTCAATGCGACACGGTGAGTTTCCGCGTAAACGGAACTCGCGGTGATGAGTAATATTGTTCCTTGAAAACTAAACAAACAAGCGTCAACAAACAATAATATAGTGATCTTCGGATCACTAGCCAACGTAACTTTATGAGCTAAACTCATACTCTTTTTTGGAGAGTTTGATCCTGGCTCAGGACGAACGCTGGCGGCGTGCCTAATACATGCAAGTCGAGCGGAAGTTTCAAAAGCTTGCTTTTGAAACTTTAGCGGCGGACGGGTGAGTAACACGTGGGCAACCTGCCTGTAAGACTGGGATAACTTCGGGAAACCGGAGCTAATACCGGATAATCCTTTCCAACACATGTTGGGAAGCTGAAAGACGGTTTCGGCTGTCACTTACAGATGGGCCCGCGGCGCATTAGCTAGTTGGTGGGGTAATGGCCCACCAAGGCGACGATGCGTAGCCGACCTGAGAGGGTGATCGGCCACACTGGGACTGAGACACGGCCCAGACTCCTACGGGAGGCAGCAGTAGGGAATCTTCCGCAATGGACGAAAGTCTGACGGAGCAACGCCGCGTGAGCGAAGAAGGCCTTCGGGTCGTAAAGCTCTGTTGTCAGGGAAGAACAAGTACCGGAGTAACTGCCGGTACCTTGACGGTACCTGACCAGAAAGCCACGGCTAACTACGTGCCAGCAGCCGCGGTAATACGTAGGTGGCAAGCGTTGTCCGGAATTATTGGGCGTAAAGCGCGCGCAGGCGGCCTCTTAAGTCTGATGTGAAAGCCCACGGCTCAACCGTGGAGGGTCATTGGAAACTGGGGGGCTTGAGTGCAGAAGAGGAGAGCGGAATTCCACGTGTAGCGGTGAAATGCGTAGAGATGTGGAGGAACACCAGTGGCGAAGGCGGCTCTCTGGTCTGTAACTGACGCTGAGGCGCGAAAGCGTGGGGAGCGAACAGGATTAGATACCCTGGTAGTCCACGCCGTAAACGATGAGTGCTAAGTGTTAGAGGGTTTCCGCCCTTTAGTGCTGCAGCAAACGCATTAAGCACTCCGCCTGGGGAGTACGGCCGCAAGGCTGAAACTCAAAGGAATTGACGGGGGCCCGCACAAGCGGTGGAGCATGTGGTTTAATTCGAAGCAACGCGAAGAACCTTACCAGGTCTTGACATCCTCTGACACTCCTGGAGACAGGACGTTCCCCTTCGGGGGACAGAGTGACAGGTGGTGCATGGTTGTCGTCAGCTCGTGTCGTGAGATGTTGGGTTAAGTCCCGCAACGAGCGCAACCCTTGATCTTAGTTGCCAGCATTCAGTTGGGCACTCTAAGGTGACTGCCGGTGACAAACCGGAGGAAGGTGGGGATGACGTCAAATCATCATGCCCCTTATGACCTGGGCTACACACGTGCTACAATGGATGGTACAAAGGGCAGCGAAGCCGCGAGGTGGAGCCAATCCCATAAAACCATTCTCAGTTCGGATTGCAGGCTGCAACTCGCCTGCATGAAGCCGGAATCGCTAGTAATCGCGGATCAGCATGCCGCGGTGAATACGTTCCCGGGCCTTGTACACACCGCCCGTCACACCACGGGAGTTTGTAACACCCGAAGTCGGTGGGGTAACCGTAAGGAGCCAGCCGCCTAAGGTGGGACAGATGACTGGGGTGAAGTCGTAACAAGGTAGCCGTATCGGAAGGTGCGGCTGGATCACCTCCTTTCTAAGGATATTGCCTTTAAGGCAATCGGAACTCAGTCCTTCGGGACTGTGATGTTGGCCGCTTGTTTGTTTAGTTTTGAGGGAGCAATCCTTCAAAGCTTTTTTTGACTCTGCCCTTTCGGGCAAAGTTTGTTCCTTGAAAACTGGATAATGTTAAGAAGAAGTAACCAAGAAGAACCGAGTGATCGCCATTTTAGTTTTCTCTCTGGTAAACAGAGTGGAATGACCTTTTAGGTTAAGTTAGAAAGGGCGCACGGTGGATGCCTTGGCACTAGGAGCCGATGAAGGACGGGACTAACACCGATATGCTCCGGGGAGCTGTAAGTGAGCTTTGATCCGGAGATTTCCGAATGGGGAAACCCGCCATCCGTAATGGGGTGGCATCTTTACCTGAATCCATAGGGTATTGAAGGCAGACCCGGGGAACTGAAACATCTAAGTACCCGGAGGAAGAGAAAGCAAACGCGATTCCCCAAGTAGCGGCGAGCGAAACGGGACATAGCCCAAACCGGAAGGCTTGCCTTCCGGGGTTGTAGGACACTCTACATGGAGTTACAAAGGAACGGGGTAGGCGAAGAGGCCTGGAAAGGCCTGCCGGAGAAGGTAAAAGCCCTGTAGCTGAAACTTCGTTCCCTCCTGAGTGGATCCTGAGTACGGCCGGACACGTGAAATCCGGTCGGAATCCGGGAGGACCATCTCCCAAGGCTAAATACTCCCTAGTGACCGATAGTGAACCAGTACCGTGAGGGAAAGGTGAAAAGCACCCCGGAAGGGGAGTGAAAGAGATCCTGAAACCGTGTGCCTACAAGTAGTCAGAGCCCGTTCATGGGTGATGGCGTGCCTTTTGTAGAATGAACCGGCGAGTTACGGTCCCATGCAAGGTTAAGCCGAAGAGGCGGAGCCGCAGCGAAAGCGAGTCTGAATAGGGCGAATGAGTATGTGGCCGTAGACCCGAAACCAGGTGATCTACCCATGTCCAGGTTGAAGTCCAGGTAACACTGGATGGAGGACCGAACCCACGTACGTTGAAAAGTGCGGGGATGAGGTGTGGGTAGCGGTGAAATTCCAATCGAACCTGGAGATAGCTGGTTCTCTCCGAAATAGCTTTAGGGCTAGCCTCACGTAGTGAGAGTCTTGGAGGTAGAGCACTGTTTGGACTAGGGGCCCCCATCGGGTTACCGAATTCAGACAAACTCCGAATGCCAAAGACTTATCCGTGGGAGTCAGACTGCGAGTGATAAGATCCGTAGTCAAGAGGGAAACAGCCCAGACCACCAGCTAAGGTCCCAAAGTATACGTTAAGTGGAAAAGGATGTGGAGTTGCTTAGACAACCAGGATGTTGGCTTAGAAGCAGCCACCATTTAAAGAGTGCGTAATAGCTCACTGGTCGAGTGACTCTGCGCCGAAAATGTACCGGGGCTAAACGTATCACCGAAGCTGTGGATTGACATCTTCGATGTCAGTGGTAGGAGAGCGTTCCAAGGGCGTTGAAGCAGGACCGGAAGGACCTGTGGAGCGCTTGGAAGTGAGAATGCCGGTATGAGTAGCGAAAGATGGGTGAGAATCCCATCCACCGAATGCCTAAGGTTTCCTGAGGAAGGCTCGTCCGCTCAGGGTTAGTCGGGACCTAAGCCGAGGCCGAAAGGCGTAGGCGATGGACAACAGGTTGATATTCCTGTACCACCTCTTCATCGTTTGAGCAATGGGGGGACGCAGGAGGATAGGGTAAGCGCACTGTCGGATATGTGCGTCTAAGCAGTTAGGCTGGAAAGCAGGCAAATCCGCTTTCCGTGACGGCTGAGCTGTGACAGCGAGGGAAATTTAGTACCGAAGTTCCTGATTCCACACTGCCAAGAAAAGCCTCTAGCGAGATGGAAGGTGCCCGTACCGCAAACCGACACAGGTAGGCGAGGAGAGAATCCTAAGGTGAGCGAGAGAACTCTCGTTAAGGAACTCGGCAAAATGACCCCGTAACTTCGGGAGAAGGGGTGCTCTTTAGGGTTCATAGCCCTGAAGAGCCGCAGTGAATAGGCCCAGGCGACTGTTTAGCAAAAACACAGGTCTCTGCGAAGCCGCAAGGCGAAGTATAGGGGCTGACGCCTGCCCGGTGCTGGAAGGTTAAGAGGAGGGGTTAGCGCAAGCGAAGCTCTGAATCGAAGCCCCAGTAAACGGCGGCCGTAACTATAACGGTCCTAAGGTAGCGAAATTCCTTGTCGGGTAAGTTCCGACCCGCACGAAAGGCGTAACGATCTGGGCACTGTCTCAACGAGAGACTCGGTGAAATTATAGTACCTGTGAAGATGCAGGTTACCCGCGACAGGACGGAAAGACCCCGTGGAGCTTTACTGCAGCCTGATATTGAATTTTGGTACAGCTTGTACAGGATAGGTAGGAGCCTGTGAAGCCGGAGCGCCAGCTTCGGTGGAGGCGTCGGTGGGATACTACCCTGGCTGTATTGAAATTCTAACCCGCACCCATGATCTGGGTGGGAGACAGTGTCAGGCGGGCAGTTTGACTGGGGCGGTCGCCTCCCAAAATGTAACGGAGGCGCCCAAAGGTTCCCTCAGAATGGTTGGAAATCATTCGCAGAGTGTAAAGGCACAAGGGAGCTTGACTGCGAGACCTACAAGTCGAGCAGGGACGAAAGTCGGGCTTAGTGATCCGGTGGTTCCGCATGGAAGGGCCATCGCTCAACGGATAAAAGCTACCCCGGGGATAACAGGCTTATCTCCCCCAAGAGTCCACATCGACGGGGAGGTTTGGCACCTCGATGTCGGCTCATCGCATCCTGGGGCTGTAGTCGGTCCCAAGGGTTGGGCTGTTCGCCCATTAAAGCGGTACGCGAGCTGGGTTCAGAACGTCGTGAGACAGTTCGGTCCCTATCCGTCGTGGGCGCAGGAAATTTGAGAGGAGCTGTCCTTAGTACGAGAGGACCGGGATGGACGCACCGCTGGTGTACCAGTTGTCTTGCCAAAGGCATCGCTGGGTAGCTATGTGCGGACGGGATAAGTGCTGAAAGCATCTAAGCATGAAGCCCCCCTCAAGATGAGATTTCCCATTCGTAAGAAGTAAGATCCCTGAAAGATGATCAGGTTGATAGGTCAGAGGTGGAAGCACGGCGACGTGTGGAGCTGACTGATACTAATCGATCGAGGACTTAACCAAATAGATTGCTCGTTCTTCCGAACTTCTTCTGAAAATTATCCAGTTTTGAGGGAATGAAATTTCCACTTGAAAAAACCTGAAAAGGTATTATAATAAAGTATGTCTGATTCAATGTCTGGCAGTTATGGCGAGAAGGCCACACCCGTTCCCATACCGAACACGGAAGTTAAGCTTCTCAGCGCCGATGGTAGTTGGGGCCTTGCCCCTGTGAGAGTAGGACGCTGCCGGGCTTTGATTAAATACTATTCCGCAGTAGCTCAGTGGTAGAGCAATCGGCTGTTAACCGATCGGTCGTAGGTTCGAGTCCTACCTGCGGAGCCAACAAATGGAGAGCTGTCCGAGTGGCCGAAGGAGCACGATTGGAAATCGTGTATACGCTAACCGCGTATCAAGGGTTCAAATCCCTTGCTCTCCGCCATATATATTTTAATACTGGCCCCTTGGTCAAGCGGTTAAGACACCGCCCTTTCACGGCGGTAACACGGGTTCGAATCCCGTAGGGGTCACCATACATTGGAGGATTAGCTCAGCTGGGAGAGCATCTGCCTTACAAGCAGAGGGTCGGCGGTTCGATCCCGTCATCCTCCACCATAGGTTTATATTTTTTATTGTCGCGGGGTGGAGCAACGAGCGTTGCCTCACTGATTAAACTGCGAGTTGTACCCATCGAGCTGCTTCTTGAGTTAGCCTACTGAGATGGGGACAGTCAATGCTCCCAATGAGCATGACAAAAATGTAATATTTTTTTATCGTCGCGGGGTGGAGCAGTCCGGTAGCTCGTCGGGCTCATAACCCGAAGGTCGCAGGTTCAAATCCTGCCCCCGCAATTTGGTCTGGTAGTTCAGTTGGTTAGAATGCCTGCCTGTCACGCAGGAGGTCGCGGGTTCGAGTCCCGTCCAGACCGCCATTTATGGCTCAGTAGCTCAGTCGGTAGAGCAAAGGACTGAAAATCCTTGTGTCGGCGGTTCGATTCCGTCCTGAGCCATATTTAATTTAATTTATATTCACTATGCCGGTTTAGCTCAATTGGTAGAGCAACTGACTTGTAATCAGTAGGTTGGGGGTTCAAGTCCTCTAGCCGGCACCATTTTTTCGGTGGGGTAGCGAAGTGGCTAAACGCGGCGGACTGTAAATCCGCTCCCTCAGGGTTCGGCGGTTCGAATCCGTCCCCCACCACCATTTATACAGGGGTATAGTTTAAAGGTAGAACGAAGGTCTCCAAAACCTTTGGTGTGGGTTCGATTCCTACTACCCCTGCCAATTTTCCCAATAATGGCGGTCGTGGCGAAGTGGTTAACGCACCAGATTGTGGCTCTGGCACTCGGGGGTTCGATTCCCCTCGATCGCCCCATTTATGTTTAAATATTGATATTGGGCTATAGCCAAGCGGTAAGGCAACGGACTTTGACTCCGTCACTCGTAGGTTCGAATCCTGCTAGCCCAGCCATTTATGCGGAAGTAGTTCAGTGGTAGAACACCACCTTGCCAAGGTGGGGGTCGCGGGTTCGAATCCCGTCTTCCGCTCCATTATTCGGCGGCATAGCCAAGTGGTAAGGCAAAGGTCTGCAAAACCTTTATTCACCGGTTCGAATCCGGTTGCCGCCTCCATCATACAAAGTCCAATTCATTTTATTATGCCGGTGTGGCGGAATTGGCAGACGCGCACGACTCAAAATCGTGTTCCGAAAGGAGTGCCGGTTCGACCCCGGCCACCGGTATCTGAAAACGTTGAAATGACGCTGTTCTACACAAGATGTAGAACGGCGTTTTTTCGTTTATGCGGAACGATCCAGCAATTAAAATCGTACGCGGTGGAAACGAATAACACTGTAATGGGGACGTCATTATGGCCTGTACTAGACGCCAGAACGAACTATCTATGACGGAGGACATGTCGAAGCACTGTTGCAGCCTGCGCTCCGATTATCTGGATTTTGAGGGAATCCGTTAGAACTTTGGGTTAAGGAGTGCGAAATTCGAATTTACGCTCGTTAAGGTGGCCGCCTATACATACGAGGTAACTGGCAGTGTGCATTAAGTGGACAAGCTGACGTAGCAAAATGCACATCGAGCAGGATGCGGAAGTTATACGTGGCTAATGTGGCGGGCGTTGTTAATGTCCAGGTTATCGAGGTTTACCGGACATTACTTTTATTATATTGCATCGGTCGATATACTTAGCTATTATAGGGTACTTTCCCGAAACGTAGCCGTTCTCATTCGGATTGCTTCTCGTGATGTAGACACCGTTTCAACGGACTTTTTAATGTATATACATATCGGCACGACTCAAAACCCGTGATCCGTGAGGAGTATCGGTTCGACCCCACCATCATTTTTGAATGCTTTAGTTAAGTAATATCCGTAATATAGCTCAAGAACATTGGTGTATCAGTGTTCTTGAGCGTTTTTATATATTTTTTTATAACGATACCAATCGAAGCAATATTTTTGGACTTTTTATTTGGTGTCATAACCCAAAAATTGCACGAGATATGGATGTCATACCTATTTTTTTCGGGACATACTAAAACTAGATAGAAGGTGACAATTTTTACGACACTTTTTTACAAGACTCGAGTTTTTCTAATTGACTTTAAGTAGTTGTATTGTAAGATGGAAGTAATGATTTTTTAATATTCCAATTATTAAGAACACAATTCCATACTCTAAAATTATTTTAATTGGAAAATAATTAGAAAGGTGTGTGCTTGTTGGAAAAAGAGAAGAAAATCGCAAAACAGGGGGAACAATCAGGCAGACTGGAACGTATGGGTATTTCTTTAGCAAATTGGAGTGAGAAGTGGTTTCCAGATGCGTATATTTTTGCTGCAGTTGCAGTTGTGATCGTTGCAATAATTGCTTTATTAATGGGAAGGACTCCTGTCGAGGTGGGGGTCGATTTTGGAAAACACTATTGGGATTTGATTCCTTTTACAATGCAAATGGCTTTTATTATTATTACAGGCTACGTAGTGGCTTCTTCAAAACCTGTTCATAAGCTCATTGCTAAGATGGCGACAATTCCTAAATCACCGAAAGTAGCTGTAGCTTTTGTAGCATTCTTTGCCTTAGTTACATCATTAATTAGTTGGGGATTTAGCTTAGTGTTTAGTGGTATCCTGATTAAAGAAATCAGTAATCGAGTCAAGGGTGTCGATTATCGAGCCATGGCAGCAGCAGGGTTCTTAGGTCTTGGAAGTATTTGGGCATTAGGGCTTTCTTCATCAGCAGCATTATTAATGGCAACGAAATCTTCCATTCCTCCTGAATTGTATGAAATTAGTGGTACGATTGCAATGTCGGAAACGATTTTCACTTGGCAGAACTTAGTCATGATTGTTGTTCTAATTGTTTTATCCGTTTGGCTTGCATATGTGTCCGCACCAAATAAGGACAAGGCAAAGACTGCGGAAATGGCTGGTCTTGATTATAGCCGGATAGAATCTCTTGAAAAAAAGAAGGGTGATAGACCAGGAGAATGGTTGGAATATAGCCCAATATTAACGATCTTATTAGTTACTCTAGGTTTTCTTTATATTGGATACATAATGGCTGATGTAGGTCCAATCGCAGCACTAAATCTCAATAATTATAACTTCATACTTTTAATGTTTGGGTTGCTTTTGCACTGGACACCGAGGAACTTTTTGAATTCAGTATCTAACTCAGTACCTGCTATTAGTGGAGTACTTATACAGTTTCCATTATATGCAGGGATTTTCGGAATTTTAATGAATTCAGGACTTAACGATGTATTAGTAGACTTCTTTCTTTCCATTTCGACTGAAAATACTTTCCCAGTCATTGCAGGGATCTATTCAGCTGTTCTAGGGCTCTTTCTACCTTCAGGTGGGGGAAAATGGATTGTTGAAGCACCGTACTTGCTCGAGGCTGCGAAAGAGTTAAATGTTAGCATGGCTTGGATCGTGCAAGTATATAATGCGACAGAAGCACTCCCTAACATGGTTAACCCGTTCTTTATGTTACCTTTACTGGGAGTATTGGGGATCAAGGCTAAGGACCTCGCTGGTTACTCTATATTACAATTGATTTTTCATGTTCCAGTTGTACTTTTCTTAGTTTGGATTTTAGCAAAAACACTGCCGTATGTTGCTCCAGTCTTCCAGTAATTTATGTTAATACCTCGACTCAGTTTTATACTGGTCGAGGTGTTTTATTGCAAAATTCAGCCCAGATTCAAATTTATTACATATATCATTTGGACTTTTTAAAAAAAGTATTAAAAAATGAAAAAGATATTTTACACAAATTTTTCACAAGTCCACAATGAACCCTTATATATGAAGGAGTTAGAAGGCATATTATACCCCGGCCACAGGTTTCAACTATTGACTAGAATTTTGCTTTATTAAGGCTTTTCACTTAATCGTGAAGAGTCTTTTTTTTCTTCTCTCAATAAATATTCCATTTAAATTCATTATCAATTCCTCGTGCCAAAATACCTAATTCCACAACTTATTTTCTTTTACGTCTAATAATTTTTCGGGAAATTCCCCTTTTTTTCTCGAAAGTTTTTACTTAAAAACCTGATATTAAGTCTAAAAAAACCCTTGAATTGACAACATTCGCTTTTTTCCTACAAAAACATTCTATATTCGAAAAATCACTTACTTAAGACCTATGACTTTTTACGCTACCACCAAAAATAGGAATTTAGTATAGTATCATTATACTGAAAATTTAATTTTTTCAGTCGAATACTGCGGAAGGAGGATATTCTCTGCTATTTTCTTTTTTAAAAACATTAAGGGGGAAGAACATGGGTAAAAGATTTACTGCAATATTCCTAATTATTTTGTTAGCATTTGGCAGCACAGGGTTTGCTGCATTTGGCAACATCACACCGGAACAATTAGATTTACATAAACCGACGCTTTCAAAAACAAATCTCACAGCGACTGACCACCAAGGCATTGACCCGGAACAAGAGGTTCGTGTCATTGTTGAATTGGATGGGAGCGCGCCTGTTGAAACGGCAACAAAGAAAGGCGTAAAGTACGATAAGCTGGCCAAAGCTGAGCGGAAGCAGCTAGAAAAAGCTGCAAAAGACAAGCAAAAGGCTGCAAAGGATAATATCAACGGAAAAAAACTTGGCATTAAATACGAGCAGGAATTCAATGCGATCGTAAACGGCTTTAGTGCGAAAGTAAAATACGGTGATATTGAAAAAATCAAGGAAGTGTCAGAGGTAAAACAAGTATACCTCGCAAACGAGTATAATCTACCAACTGAAAAGCCGGATATGAAGTACAGCAAAGAACTCGTTGAAGCCCAGAAAGCTTGGCGTGATTTCGGATACAATGGGGAAGGTATGGTTGTCGGAATCATCGACTCCGGAGTTGACCCTTCGCATAAAGACTTCCTATTAAGTGATTCCTCTGCTGCTAAGATATCCAAAGGTGCGGTAGAGAATGAAATTGCCGAGTCAAGCCTTCCAGGAAAGTATTTTAATGACAAGGTCCCTTACGGCTGGAACTACATGGACAAGAACGATGACATCCTTGATGACAATGCCGTTACAGGCATGCACGGGATGCACGTAGCAGGAACTGTAGCAGCCAATGGTGACGAAGAAGACGGTGGCATTAAAGGTGTTGCTCCAGAAGCTCAATTACTTGCTTTGCGTGTATTTGGCGAAGAGCAGGCATCTACATGGGGCGATATTTATATTAAAGCGATTGATGATGCGATTAAGCTTGGCGCTGACGTATTAAATATGAGCCTTGGGTCGACTGCTGGGTTCGTAGATGCGAATTCACCTGAACAACAGGCTGTTACACGTGCTGTTGATAACGGAGTGGTCATGTCTATTTCTGCAGGTAACTCAACTTACTTTGGAAACGGTTATTTCCACCCATACGCTTCAAACCCAGATTATGGCGTTGTAGGTTCTCCTGGTGTATCCACTGACTCCATTTCTGTTGCGTCCTATGAAAACACACACATGGATGTAGATGCGGCTAATGTTTCAATTGAAGGTGGCGGTGCAGAACAAGTAATGTTCCTATCAGCCGGTCAGACTGCCCCTACAGTGGGTACAAGCTTTGAATTGGTTTACGGAGGATTAGGAAAGCCTGATCAGCTTGAAGGAAAAGATTTGGAAGGTAAATTTGCGTTAATTCAACGTGGTGAGATAGGGTTTGTTGATAAAGCCCTTAATGCCCAAAAAGCTGGTGCTGCCGGAGTAATTATTTACAACAATGCCGGTGGAACCGTTAATATGGCAACCGATGCTGCGATTACGATTCCACAATTATTCATGTTAAAAGCGGATGGGGATCGCTTTGCGGCTGCCCTTCAAGCCGGCAAAGCTGTAAGTGTGAGCTTCGACGGCGGTAAGATGACCGTACCAAACAGTAATGCAGGCAAGATGAGCGACTTTACATCCTGGGGCATCACGCCTAGCCTTGATTTCAAACCGGAAATCACTGCTCCAGGCGGACAAATTTACTCCACTGCTGACCATAACGAATACCAGATTATGAGCGGTACATCAATGGCGGCGCCGCACGTATCCGGTGGTTCTGCATTGGTACTTGAAAGAGTAGATAATGAATTCAGCCTTCAAGGCGCTGCTCGTTCAAAGCTTGCGAAGAAATTCTTGTTAAATACTGCTAAACCGATTTTATTCAGTGGTGCGCCTGTGTCACCACGCCGACAGGGAGCGGGCTTAATGCAGCTTCATGCTGCATTATCAACACCTGTAACCGTGACTGACTCCAAAACTGGTGAAGCGAAAGTTGCCTTGAAAGAAGTAAAAAACAATGTTGTAACGTTTACGTTAACCGCGGAAAACTACTCTGACAACGCAGTAGCCTATGATGTTAGTGCAAGTGCTCAAACGGATGCTCCAGTTAATGCAGGCGGTGGGTTATTTGTATCAGTACCGAACCAATTTGGTGCACTGAATCTAGGTGCGGTTGCAACAGTTAACGGAAAGGCAGTCAACACAATCGAAGTTCCTGCCAAAGGCAAAACAACTTTTGAAGTCTCTGTAGATGTCAGTGGATGGGACTCAACGTTGAAATCGTATTTTACAAATGGCTACTGGTTGGAAGGCTTTGTTAAACTAACCGACCCAACTGATACAAATCCTGATTTGGTTGTTCCTTACGTCGGCTTTAAAGGTGACTGGAATGCGGCTCCAATCCTTGACACTCCAGCTTGGGATCCAATGTCCTACTACGGATACACAGGCGTTATGACACATTTAGGCGGCGGCAAGTACAATTATTTAGGTACTGACCAGGCAACTGGCGAGCTTAACCCTAATTTGATTGCCATTTCGCCAAATGGTGACGGTAAAAACGATAGTGCGACTTATATTTTATCCTTGATCCGCAATGCCAAAAAATTCGATTTGAATGTATTGAATGCTGATGGCAAGGTAGTAAAAGAAATTGCATCCGAAGAATTTGTACGTAAAAATTACTATGACGGCGGCAGAGGAGCCATGTACTACCTATTCTCCGACTGGACATGGGATGGTAAAATGCATAACGGCAAGGTGGCTCCAGAAGGCCAATATTACTTGCAGGTGAAGGCAACCCTGGATTATGAAGGTGCCAAACCACAGACAGTTGTTTTACCAGTAAAGCTTGACGTCACGACGCCAAAGCTAAAGACCACACTTGAGAAAGACGGGAAAACTGTTACGGTAGATGTTTCAGATAAAACAAGCGGCGTCGCCTACTGGTATGTAAAAGTTGATGGAAAACTTCTTTCTGAAAATCCTTTTGTAAATGGAGAAACTTCCTTCGTACTCGAGCAGCCAGTGAAAAACGGCCAAACTGTTGAAGTCATTGCCGTGGACAATGCAGGAAACGCAGCGTCTAACACAGTTAAAGTGGGCAGTAACGGAAACAACGGAAATACAAAGAAATAGAAATTGGTTATAAAATAGAAGGCAAGCAACCCTTATTGGGGCTGCTTGCCTTTTGAATTTTTCTATCCTCTAGAACATCCCATTTTCATTCGGAGAATCCTCAGGTATGGGTTGGCCTACATCCCATAATTCAACAATCTTATCATCATTGAAACGGAAGATATGAACAACAGCCGCTCCAAGATCATTTGGTTTTTGCTTTACATGAGAGTAAACCGCAACCTTATCTCCGTCTTGAACGGCTAGTTTGACCTCAAGTCTTTTTTGGGGGCTTTGGACTGCATTTTCTTCCATGGCGTTCATGAGCGAATTGGCATCTCCACGGAAATATGGGTTATGGTGGCGAAATTCTGGAGCTATGTAGCTCTGGTATGCTTCACGGACTTTTCCTGATGCGACTAGCTGTAGAAATGAAACAGCTATCTCCTTTAGGGTGAGGTTGGATTCATTATTCATAACAACTATCCTTTCATGGCAAGCATTAACCTATAATAGAGTTAAGAGAAGTTTAAGGTATATACAAATTTTAGTCAAACGAGGAACAATAGTAGGTAAACAAGCATTGTATGTTGAATGTAGTAGTATGACAAATCCCTGCTATAACAAGGGATAATGATTTGTGTTAAGGAGGAAATAGGGTGGGTATTCGTTTTGAAGTAAATAGAACCGCCAAGGTATCCATGCAAAACATGTACGAGAGTTTGCTCGACCTTGATTCTGCGCAGCATTGGATGCAAGGATTAGTCGGAATAGAGCGATTGAATAATGGGCCAATGCAGGTGGGGAGCCAGTGGAAGGAATCAAGAAGGATGTTTGGGAAAGTGGCGACTGAACATTTTGAAGTTGTGGAACTTCATGAACCGAATAAAATTGTCCTTCGCTGTGATGGAACAAAAGGAACAACAGGGAAAGGAGAATTTTTGTTTACCTACATACTTACACCTTCAAATGATCAAACAGAGATTATATTAAGCGGAGAAATAAATGGGCTTACTGGTTTCGCTAAATTTTTCGGCAGAATGATGGCTGGAGCTTTTAAAAAAGCCTGTGAAAAAGACTTAGATTTGCTTATAGGTTATATGGAGAAATGATTTGATTCAAAAGGCCAATGAATAAGGAGATAAAGGAGTAAAACATGACAATTATAAATAAATTAAATCTTGGTAAGTATAAAAATTTAGCTGTTCTAAATCAACCGAGTGATTATGATTTGTTTGATGGTTATAAAACGGAATTAACTGGAGACCATGATGCTATTTTCGTTTTTGTGGAGACAATTGACGAAATGGTAAACCAAACACAAACAATAATCAAAGAACAGCAATTACTTGAAAAAGGCTACTTGTTTTTTGCCTATCCAAAAAAAGGGAATAAAAAATATGAAACCTTTGTTCACCGGGATGAAATCTTTCCAGCAATGAAAGTAGGCGAGGATGGTTATGTGGACAACAGCGATTTAAAATTTTCGCGTATGGTTAGTATGGATGATGTGTTTACTGTCGTGGGACTGAAGCGTGAAAAAAAGAAAGCTCAAAAGTCATCAGCGGCAAGCCAATGTGTAGGCGATTATGAGGAAAATGTAAAAGATATAGAAGCGTTATTATCTGAGTTCCCCAATGAACTAGCATTTTATAAGGAGTTAACGCCAGGCTATCAAAGGGATTGGGCCCGTTTCATTTTTTCCGCCAAGCAGCAGAAAACGCGAGATAACCGCCAAGAGCAAATGGTTGAAATCTTATCACAAGGGTATAAGTCAGTTGATTTGTATAGGCAGAAAAAGAAGTAAATGAACATATGAATAGCTTACCATAATTTTATACGACTGATTCTTAAATGACCATTTAATAATACAAAATGAAAAATAAGTAAGACAGTTGCCCATTGGAAAGCATGTAATCCAATTGGCTTTTTTCTTTTATGGATGTCTATTAAGAGTGAGCAGTAAATAGAATTAAAAACACGGAAAACATTTTGTTGTTTTCCATAGTGGTAACATTTATAATTCTAAATGAAGAACAAAATCGTTCTTTAAATTAGAGGAATGTGAGGGATTTTTTTTAATGGCTAAAAAACGAAAAAGTTTAGTCCGTATCCTGGTCCTGTCTTCTGTCTTTACTTTCTCAACGGCTGCTGTTGCTTCTGCCCATTTTTGCTATGTTGCAAACAAGCCAAGTGGAGCTGGAGCTGTAACCGAGGCGGATTTAAAAGTTACAGGCAATGGAAAACTGGTTGCGCCTGGAGCTTTCCTTGATTTATCCGCTGAAGGTTATAAAGATGTATTTATCCGTGGGGGAGAGAAGTCTGATGAACCTTTTGTAGTTGGTGAAGGATCGATGCATAATTCTCCTGCCACAGTAAGGGGAAGCAAAGTAAATGGGGTGCAGAAATATCCATTTGATTAAAGGCACCGAAAAAATACTTATTATTTAACAAAATAAAACCCATCAGAAAGCTTTTTTTACATCTGATGGGTTTTTTGCAAGTTTATTTACTTGTTTACAATAGCTTCTCCGAGGAATGTCCATCTTTTCTTCCAATGGTAAATACACAACCTAATTCATGGTTTATCGTACAAAGGTCAACAAAGAGTACGATAATTACTTAATTTTCTTCCCGAAAAAAATTTTTAAGAAATATTATTGACACTTTTGTAAACAAGGAGTAATATGAATATTGTCATTTTGATTTTTTTCGACAAAATCCGCTAAGATTCTACTATGCGGGTGTAGTTTAATGGTAAAACTCCAGCCTTCCAAGCTGATGTCGTGGGTTCGATTCCCATCACCCGCTCTTAACTTTTTTACTAACGCAGTGTTTCGTAAACGACGAGGCATTGCGTTTTTTAATTTCCAGCAGGGATTCGGGCTAAATTTTCATAAGGAATGCCGGCTTCGATATAGCTTCTAACTAGCTTCCAGCTGCCGTCGCTGTATGTCTTGAACGTCTGGAAAAATAAATGCCCGGAATATTATTTTCTCCCTATTACCTCAAAGTAACCTTCCCCGCCGTGAATTTGAATGAACATGTCCATAAGTGATTTCGTCAGTTTCCCCGCTTCTTCACTCGAGAGGGAAGGACGGTGATATACGATTTGCAACGCGTTCCTGGTTTCCGGTGTGACTGGCGCCCTGTCCGAATCGACAAACGGGCTTCCGAATGGCCCTTTAGTGTCAACCGAAACGATCAAGTTTTCAAGGGAGTTCGACCTTCCATTTAGCCCAAGGTACTCTTCGCCAGCCTGGCCAATCCTGATTTCAATGTTGCCTTCAAGCTTATCGGCATCGTATATGCCAATCGGTACTTGGTATTGGAGCGAAAAGAAATTATTCAAATCAATCGCGCTTTGCACGGAAGAAAGATAATTTTGCTTTTGGACCCTGCGGTAGAGCGCTTCGGCGGAATGCCTGTATCGGTTCGGATCCTTGCCGGTTGTTTTGAATATGGACCGCCATTCCTTTATCCCTTCGAGGTCGGTTACATTCTTATCCTCCAAATCGAAAAAAATGGATTCCTGAAAAAGCTGCAGCCTCCCTTTTACCATTTGCGGCGATTCTCCGACCGTTATGTTTCTGTATTGGATGATCCCGAGCTTAAAACCGGGGATGAGTTCAGAAAGCTCTTTTGAAATGCTGATTTCCAAGTAATACACCTCCAAATTTGCCTGAAAATAGTTTATCATATAATGATGTAGCAATTGTATTCAATGACTTTTTATATAAAATGCCAAATCGGAAGGAGGGTTGAACATGGATTACCGCCAGTTGAAGGAAGACCTAATCGCCTACAGCAAGGAGATTGGGATTGATAAAATCGGCTTTACGACAGCCGATCCGTTTGATGAACTGAAGAACAGGCTGATCCGCCAGCAGGAGCTTGGCTACCAGTCGGGCTTTGAAGAGCCGGATATTGAAAAGCGGACAAATCCCGCCAAACTGCTTGAAAAGCCCCGATCAATTATCGCCATCGCTCTGGCCTACCCTTCGAAAATGTCCGTTAGGGTTGAAAGTAAAAGAGGCGCGCGCCGCGGGATTTTTGCCCGTGCATCTTGGGGTCTTGATTACCATCATATCCTCCGGGACAAGCTCGCAAAGCTTGAGGAGTTCCTTTCCGAAAGGGTGCCTGGAGTGCAGCTGAAATCGATGGTTGATACAGGTGAGCTCGCGGATCGCGCTGTTGCGGAACGGGCCGGGATCGGCTGGAGCGGGAAAAACTGTTCGATCATTACCCCTGAATTTGGTTCGTATGTATACCTTGGCGAGATGATCACAAGCATTCCGTTCGAGCCGGATAAGCCAATGGAGGATAAATGCGGTTCATGCACGAAATGCCTGGACGCCTGCCCGACAGGCGCGCTCGTTCAGGGAGGCCAGCTCAACGCGCAGCGGTGCATCGCCTTTTTAACACAGACCAAAGGGTTTATCCCGGAGGAATTCCGCGAGAAAATCGGGAACCGGATTTATGGCTGTGATTCATGCCAGACGGCGTGCCCTGAAAATAAGGGAAGGGACTACCACTTCCATCCGGAAATGGAGCCCGATCCGGAGACGGCCAAGCCGCTGTTGAAGCCCATCCTGGCAATCAGCAACCGTGACTTTAAAGAGCGGTTCGGCAAGGTTGCGGGTTCATGGCGAGGCAAAAAGCCGATTCAGCGGAACGCTATCCTTGCGCTTGCCCACTTCAAGGATGAAACAGCTGTGGACGATTTGAAAGAGGTTGTTGAAAAGGATCCACGCCCCATCATGAGGGGGACCGCGGCCTGGGCGCTTGGAAAAATCGGCGGCATGGAAGCATCATTTATTTTGGAGAAAGCAAAGACTTCCGAAAAGGATCCGGAAGTGCTTGCGGAAATAGAAAAAGGAATCAGTATGATAGAAGAATGAGGATGGCCATGGCGCCGTCCTTTTTTGTTCCTAATGATTAACTAAACTCCAGCCTCGTTTCATATGTATGGTAGGAAAGGAGGCGAGGTTATGCGGGATGCTCTTCAGGCATCGCTCGAAAAAAGGATTAACGGGTTTGTGGTGGAAAAGGCGGAACGGCTTATGGACGAAAAGGACGAACGGAAAATCCAGGCATGTGCCGACCGGAATGCGGTGATTGTCAAAACATACGCGCGGGGAAAAATACTTAGGCAGCAGTTCAGCGGGGAAAGGCAGACCGTTTTGTATGAGGTCCATTTTCAGCACCTAATTAAGCAAAAGGAACACTTGTACCTCGAGGAGGAAGTCGAGATAAGGGAGGCGAACTTCCAAAGGGGAACGCTTGCGGATGATTGCGAAGTTGTTCCGGATCGGCTTGAAGCAGCCTTTTCTGCTGATGCAGAGTCTTTGGAGATGGGTGCCAGAGAGCGCTTATCGTATGTTTATGATAGAAGGAAGGCCGTCCAATATGCAGAGCGCTGGTGGAATTCGTATAATCCAGCTTTTAAAAAATTCGATGTTGATTGCACAAACTATATTTCGCAATGCCTATACGCTGGCGGGGCTCCGATGCGGGGCTATCCGAACCGTGGGCAGGGGTGGTGGATGCGCGGCAACAACTATAGCTATAGCTGGGCGGTCGCGAATTCGCTGCGTTGGTATTTGGCAGGATCGAAAACAGGCCTGAGAGCAAGGGAAGTCGGAAGTCCGGATGCGCTTATACCAGGTGATGTGATTTGCTATGACTTCCAGGGGGATGGCCGCTTCGACCATAATACGATGGTTGTTGCCAAAGACGCGTATGGGATGCCGCTCGTGAACGCCCATACGTACAACAGCAGGATGCGGTATTGGGAGTACACGGATTCTTCTGCATATACGCCAAAAATCAAATATAAATTTTATACGATTGTCGATGAAAGCCGCGAATGGTTGTAAGGAAAAGGCTGAGTGGTATAATAACGGGGTGGAGTTAATTTTTATTAAACCGGGCGCCGATGATGGCGTTCGTTACATAAAGTATGGGGTGAAACATCTTGGCAGTACATGTTGTGCTATACCAGCCGCTTATCCCCGCGAATACCGGCAATATTTCAAGGACGTGCGCCGGAACGGGGGCTTGGCTCCATTTAATCCGGCCGCTTGGTTTTTCGACGGATGACAAGCAGCTGAAACGGGCAGGACTCGATTATTGGGAGCATGTGAAGCTTGTCTATCACGACTCGCTTGACGATTTTTACCGCGCGGCTGATGGTGGGGAATTCTACTATATAACGAAGTTCGGCGAGAAGCCCTTCTCTTTCTTTGATTTCAGCGATCCGGAAAAAGATCATTATTTTATTTTTGGAAAAGAAACGACGGGCCTTCCAGAGGAAGTAATCGAAGCCAATCGGGAGAGATGCCTGCGAATTCCAATGAACAGACATATCCGCTCGCTTAATCTGTCAAATACAGCGGCAATTCTCGTTTACGAAGCATTGAGGCAGCAAAACTATCCCGGATTGATGTAGGTCCTGCCTGGCTGGCCTTCTTTCAGTTTGGTTCACCTGAAACGTTACGCATAAAATGGCGTTTCAGCTTTTTCAGAATGGTACTTTTTTAATCCGCCCATTCTTACCACTATTCGCAGCAGGGGGAGTGTTTGCAATGAATGAAACAATTTCAACTATTCTTGGACATAGGTCGATAAGGAAATTCGAGGACAGGCCTTTATCGGACGAACAAATCAGAACGATTGTCGAATGCGCCCAGTCCGCCTCAACATCAAGCTTCATCCAGGCGTATTCAATAATTGGGGTAAAGGACCCGGAAAAGAAGCGTAGGCTTTCGGAGGTTGCCGGAAACCAGGCATATGTTGAAAAAAACGGACACTTTTTCGTCTTTTGCGCGGATTTATACAGGCACAGCCTGATCGGCGAAAGGGAAGGCCGAGAAGTGCTCGATTCCATAGAAAGCACCGAAAAATTCATGGTCGCTGTCATTGATGCGGCGCTCGCGGCGCAAAACGCAGCCGTTGCGGCGGAATCGATGGGACTTGGAATTTGCTATATCGGAGGCCTTCGCAACAATTTGGACGTGGTGCAGAAACTATTATCGACACCTGAACGTGTCATTCCGCTATTCGGACTGGCTGTAGGCTATCCGGCACAAGATCCGGGGAAAAAGCCGCGTCTGCCGTTTGGGCATCTATACCATGAAGATCGCTATGAACAGGACCTTGAGACTTACATGGGGGAAATTGAAGAATACGACAGGGAGATTGCCGCCTATTATGAGGAACGGACTTCCGGGAAGCGCAGCGATACATGGAGCGGCCAAATCGCAGGAATGCTTGAAAAGAAAAGCAGAATGTATATGAAGGAATTCGTCAACAAAAATAAATTGAATCTAAAGTAACAGTAAAAAGCTGCCGGTGATGGCAGCTTTTTGTGTATCATTATTTGCTGTTCGAACCCGGCTTATCATTGTATCCGGACGTGAAGATGGCTGCGAGGAATGCAGCGCTGACACCCAATATTAAAAGCAGACGCATGTTATGTAAGCCCCCTTTGTCCTGGAAAATCAATTCGAATCAATATACATATTCATTATAGCGTAACTCGGCCATTCTGGAAACGAATTAACCTGTTTTTTCTTGAAAGGCGTCCAGATTTTTCCTAGCAGCCCATTTGCATGTTCAAATCAGTCCCCGCATAGAGTATAGTAATCGTCTCTGATTTAAGCGACAGGGGGAGGGCTTTGCTTTATGGATATTTTAAGAAAAATCGAGATGTACAGAGAAGAGGAAGAAAAACTTCGCTGGGAAGGCACGTTTGCCGAGTACCTGCAGCTATTAAAAGAAAAGCCATGGGTAGCCCAATCCGCCCATTCCCGGGTTTATAATATGATTAAAGATGCCGGGATAGTAAAGGAAAAGGGCAAAAAGACATATGAATTTTTCAACCAGCAGCTCTTTGGCCTTGAAGAGGCGCTTGATAGGCTGGTAGAGGAGTACTTCCATCCCGCCGCTAAACGGCTTGACGTCCGCAAGCGGATTTTGCTGTTGATGGGGCCGGTCAGCGGAGGTAAATCGACGCTTGTCACGATGCTGAAGCGCGGTCTTGAAGCGTACTCCCATACCGAAAACGGCGCTATTTATGCAATAAAAGGCTGCCCGATGCACGAGGATCCGCTTCATCTCATCCCGCATTATTTGCGGAAGGATTTTTACGAGGAATATGGAATCCGGATTGAAGGGAATCTATCTCCGCTTAACATGATGCGGCTAGAGCAGGAATATGGAGACCGGATTGAGGACGTCCAGGTTGAGCGGATTTTCTTTTCCGAGGACAGGAGGATTGGTATTGGAACCTTCAGCCCGTCCGATCCAAAATCGCAGGATATCGCCGACTTGACCGGCAGCCTCGATTTCTCCACGATTGCCGAATACGGCTCGGAATCCGACCCACGGGCATACCGGTTCGATGGCGAACTGAACAAGGCGAACCGTGGAATGATGGAGTTCCAGGAAATGCTCAAATGCGATGAGAAATTCCTCTGGCACCTGCTTTCACTGACCCAGGAAGGGAACTTTAAGGCGGGAAGGTTCGCGCTTATCTCGGCTGACGAGCTAATCGTCGCCCACACGAATGAAACGGAATACCGTTCGTTCATCTCAAACAAGAAAAACGAAGCGCTCCATTCCAGGATCATTGTCATGCCGATTCCTTACAACCTAAAGGTTTCACAGGAGGAACGCATTTATGAAAAAATGATCCGGGAAAGCGATGTATCCGATGTGCATATCGCGCCGCACACATTGAAGGTGGCCGCGATGTTTACGATTCTAACAAGGCTGAAAGAGCCGAAAAAGGGCGACATCGACCTTGTGAAAAAAATGAGGCTTTATGATGGAGAAAGCGTTGAAGGCTACAATCAGGCAGACGTCGATGAATTGAAGAAGGAATATCAAGATGAAGGGATGAGCGGCATCGATCCGAGGTATGTCATCAACCGGATCTCATCAACGATTATTCGAAAGGAAGTTGCCTCCATTAACGCTCTCGATGTGCTCCGGTCATTGAAGGACGGACTCGACCAGCACCCATCCATTACCGCCGAGCTGCGTGAAAAGTACATGAATTACATTTCGCTCGCACGGAAAGAGTACGATACGATAGCCAAAAAAGAAGTCCAAAAGGCATTTGTCTATTCATATGAGGAGTCCGCCAAGACGTTGATGGACAATTATCTTGATAATGTGGAGGCTTATTGCAACAAGGCAAAACTGCGCGATCCGCTGACAGGGGAGGAAATATCGCCTGATGAAAAGCTGATGAGGTCGATTGAAGAGCAGATCGGCATTTCGGAAAATGCGAAAAAGGCGTTCCGCGAAGAAGTGCTGATCCGAATCTCGGCCTATGCAAGGAAAGGGAAACGGTTTGATTACAATTCGCACGACCGCCTCCGTGAAGCAATCCAGAAGAAGCTGTTTGCTGACCTGAAGGACGTCGTCAAAATCACGACCTCATCGAAGACTCCTGACGAGCAGCAGCTGAAGAAAATCAATGATGTTGTGGCACGCCTCATTGATGAGCATGGCTATAATTCTACCTCGGCAAACGAATTGCTCAGGTATGTTGGAAGCCTCCTGAACCGTTAACATCCTCATTTCAAAGAGCCGGATTGTTTTTCCGGCTCTTAGTTTATGAAAAATAAAAACGGGGAAAAGGACGGTAGAGGTGAAACCGATGGATAAAAAGGATAAAAAGGTTGGGCTGGATAAGGACTACCAGCCAGATAACGGTTCAATGGCCCCTAATATGGAAGATATTCAAAATCTCGGCAAACAAATGGAAAACCGCCGCTCCAACAAGGAATTAAAAGAGGATTACGATAAAAATCCCGATCCAATCCAGCATGTGAAGAAAGATGATTTCCTCCGCTAAATGGCGGGGGATATTTATTTTTTGTGGCCTAGAATAATCAAACTGTCAATAGATTACCTAAAATCTTCCGGGGACAATTTTCGAAATAATTTGTAAATTATCCACAAGTATGGCATAGGATAGAGTAACCAATATTACTGAAGTGTTATGGAGCCAAATGTGAACTATTTGTAATTTTACGGTACAAACTGAATAAGGGAGGGGTTTGGAATGATCGATGAGAACAATCACCATTTTGTGATCTCAAAGGAAGATTGGTCCCTCCACCGAAAAGGCCAAGATGACCAGCAACGGCATCAGGAAAAAGTCCAGGAGGCGATTCGCAATAATCTTCCAGACTTGATTACCGAGGAAAGCATTATTATGTCAAATGGCCGCGATGTTGTTAAAATTCCAATTCGTTCATTGGATGAATACAAAATTCGTTATAATTATGATAAAAACAAGCATGTCGGCCAGGGAAATGGCAAGTCCAAGGTAGGCGATGTTGTTGCCCGGGACGGGTCGGGCGACAAGAAAGGGCCCGGCAAAGGCCAGGGTGCAGGGGACCAGGCAGGGGAAGACTATTTTGAGGCGGAAGTATCGATGATGGAACTCGAAGAAGCCCTGTTCAAGCAGCTTGAACTTCCCAACTTGAAGAGGAAGGAACAGGAAGAGCATGTCGTTGAACACATTGAGTTTAATGATATTAGAAAGACGGGGCTGATGGGTAATATTGATAAAAAAAGGACGATGATTTCGGCTTTTAAACGAAATGCGATGCAGGGCAAGCCAGGGTTCCACCCAATTTACAATGAAGACCTGAAATTCAAGACATGGAATGAAATCATCAAGCCTGATTCAAAAGCTGTAGTTCTCGCGATGATGGACACGAGCGGATCGATGGGGTTATGGGAAAAGTATATGGCGAGGAGCTTCTTTTTCTGGATGACCCGTTTTCTCAGGACAAAATACGAGACAGTCGAGATCGAATTCATCGCCCACCATACGGAGGCGAAGGTTGTCTCAGAAGAAGATTTCTTTTCAAAAGGTGAAAGCGGCGGGACAATTTGTTCTTCCGCATACCGAAAGGCATTAGAACTTATCCAGAAAAAATACGATCCCCTAAAATTCAATATTTACCCATTCCATTTTTCGGATGGGGATAACCTTACCTCCGACAACGCCCGCTGTGTCAAGCTTGTCGAGGAATTAATGAAGGTCTCGAATATGTTCGGCTACGGCGAGGTCAACCAGTATAACCGCCACTCGACATTGATGACCGCTTATAAAAATATTAAAAATGAGAAGTTCAGGCATTATATCCTTAAACAAAAAGCGGACGTCTTTAATGCAATGAAAAGCTTCTTTTCCAATGAGGAGGAAAAGAAATACGCGTGATATTGAAAAGCGGAAGCGCCCGTTTAGCGCCGTATGGACTGGAGGGAAGCAGCTGCCTGAGTTACTTCCCCGCAGCTTTGCGACGAGCTGAAGATACGCTTCCGTGAATATGCTATGGCGCAGGAGCACCCTCCCACAGTAAAGGAAACACGATGAGCGAAGGCGAATCGATGTTGACTTATCGTAGCGAGGGGACCGAAGTACACTAGGCGCTGGGCGCTAGAGCTAGACACATTTTATACATTCATATGTGTTTTCAAAAAGCCAGCCAAAACGCTGGCTTTTTCAATTCATTGTATTCAACCTTTCTTGATTTTAGTCCTCAACCCAGCCCAAATGGCGACAGCTAGGCCGCCGAGTGTATCGGAAATCAGGTCAATCATTGTATCCTTGTTGCCGCCTCCCTGCAAGTCCATCCCAAATAGCTGGTCTGAGCTGAATTCGTAGATTTCCCAGACGACGCCTCCGAACACGGCGAAGGTAAAGACGAATAAAAAGACGAACCACGGAGAGATTAGCCTTCCAGCATCCCGATGAATCATTCGTTCATAAAGCGCGACACCGGCAAAACCGAGAATCGCCCCGCTAATCGCATGGAGGAAAGTGTCCCACCAGCCAAGGCCGTACCATCCCTTTATCGATCCAAGGTATTGTGAGCCAAAGAGGAAGATAAGATAGGACAGGACGAGCGGGAGATTGAATTTCCATTTGATAAAAAAGCCCAGAATTAGCGGAACCGCGCCGCAGCCAATTCCTGCGGCGGCCACGGAAAACCTGAATGAATCTTTTTCGGCTTGGAAGCGGAAAGCAAGCCAGGCCATGAACAACATATAAATGAGACTGAAAATAATCACAAGCTTGCGGCCCATTCAACCGCCTCCTCTACAAATGTACCTTCCTCGCGGCGGCATAAATTCCCGCAAGAAAGCCTCCGCCAGTTCCGGCAAGCAAGTCATACATCGTGTCCTTGTTGCCGCCGAGCTGCATTGTATGGGTGAAAAACTGGTCCCCTGTAAATTCATATATTTCCCAAAGTACACTCGACGAAACTGCCAGCGAAAATATAAATAAGAAGAGGATTGGCCGTGATACGGCTTTCCTGGCACTTTCGGGAACCCACAGCTTATAGAGGGCAATACCAATTAAACCGACAAGGATTCCTTTATAGAAATGAATCGTTGAATCCCACCATTTATGCTTTAAGTAGAATGTCGCAATCGAACCGAGATAGGTCGTACAGAAAATGGCTATATAATAGCCGAAAATTAACGGAAGATTGAAAGGGTTTCTTTTGGCAAGGAGTAGAAGCAGCGGCAGGGCGCTTACGGCAATCCCTCCTAAGGCTACCTGCCATCTGGAGTCGTCCCCTTTTTTAAAATAATAAATAAACAAAATGGCCATGAATACGATAAAAAGGGAGCTTAGCCCGATGATCCATTTGCGTTTCATCCGTTTTCACCTCATGCAGGTCAGTATCGATTAGTATTGCCTAATCCGAGCAAAAACATGATACATTCCTTACCAAAATGGGATACTATTGGTGTAAGAGACTAGAAGGAGGCGAATCGGGTGTGCCTCATTGTATTTGCGTATAAAGTCCATCCGCGGTACAGGCTGGTTGTGGCGGCGAACCGGGATGAAAGCTATAAGAGGCCGACAGCCGCGGCGGATTTCTGGGAGGATGAGCCGAGAATCCTTGCTGGGCGGGATTTGGAAAAGATGGGGACCTGGATGGGGGTCAGCAAGGATGGCCGATTTGCCGCGCTGACGAATTACCGGGACCCTAAACAAATGAATGCCGTAGGAAAGCTGTCACGCGGGGAACTTGTGGCCGGGTTTTTAAGGGGCGGGATGGCATCAGCCGACTATATGGCCGGCCTTGTGTCAACAGGGAAGCTGTATCCTGGTTATAATTTGCTCGTGGACGACGGGAAAAGCCTTTACTATTTTTCCAATATGGAGGGGGTGGCGCGGGAAGTGAAGCCGGGGATCCATGGCGTCAGTAACCATCTTCTTAATACGCCGTGGCCAAAGGTTGTACGGGGGAAAAAAGGGCTTGGAGAGCTGCTTAAGCAGGATGCGGCCGACTTGGAGCAGGCGCTGTTCGACCTTTTGCGCCATGCGGAGCCAGCCCCGGATTTGGAGCTGCCGGATACAGGCATCGGGCTTGAATGGGAGCGGGTTCTCTCGCCGCTTTTTATTAAGAGTGAAGGATATGGCACTCGGTGTTCCACTGTTCTGTTAATGGGCGATGAAGAATTATCCTACACCGAAAGGGTTTATGATGGGGAAGAATTTGCCGAGAAAAGGTTTAAACTGCCTTTAAGTTAACAAAGGAGTGATTCGTGATGGGATTTTTGGATGGATTGATGGGCAATGCTTCGGAGGTGAGCCTTCCGGAGGTACAAAAGGAGTATGCGAAGGTTCTCGCGCCGGGTGAGTCAATCGAGAAAGCGTACCGGCTTGTCAGGGATATGTTTATTTTCACAAACAGGCGGCTCATTCTAGTTGATAAACAGGGGATTACCGGGAAAAAGACGGAGTATCATTCCATCCCCTACCGGAGTATCACCCATTTCAGCATTGAAACGGCGGGAAGTTTTGACCTGGATGCCGAGCTGAAGATCTGGGTTTCAGGCAGCCCTATGCCGCTGCAGAAGCAGTTCAACAAAAGCCTGAACATTTATGAACTCCAAAGCGTGCTAGCGGCGTATGTGCTTAAGTAAAAATTCAAATTAAGGGGGATGAATTATGAGCATTTTGCCTTCCTTGTTTTCAATTGGAATTGTTGTTCTTGTTGCGATTGCATTCTATAAGGTTCTTTTCAAAAAGAAAAGCATTACCCCATCATATACCCCGTTTGATGAAATTACCGGGCACTCGCCGACTGCTTTTCGTGAAAATGTGGAAATCATCATGGATGAGGGTTCAGGGGACAACAAGGGGAATGGGTAATGGGAAAATGGTTTCCGGCCTTGTACGATGCAGGGATGAAAGGTTTGGAGAATGGAACATTTAAAGAAATCAGGAAGGCTCTACTGGAGAAAGCGGAAGGAATCGTGATTGAAATCGGCTCAGGCTCGGGAATCAACTTCCCCCTTTACACAAAAGCGGAGAGGGTTGAAGCCATCGAGCCTGACCCCTTTATGATTGAAAGGGCCGCTCACCGGATTAACGAAGCGAAAGTACCTATTTCAGTCCAGCAGCAATCGGCGGAACGGCTTGAATTTCCTGACAATGCTTTCGATGCGGCTGTGGCAACGCTAGTGTTCTGCACAATTCCGGATCCGGAAATGGCGCTAAAGGAAATTAAAAGGGTTTTGAAACCGGGGGCGCCAATCTTGTTTTACGAGCATGTGAAAATGCCCCAGCCCTTGCTCGCAAACATGCAGGACCTCCTTAATCCGGTATGGCGAAGGATATGCGGTGGCTGCAACCTGAACCGGGACACGGTTTCAGAAATAAAGAAGGCTGGCATTCATATTGAAAAAACGAGAACGTATTACAAAGGCCTTTTTCTTGTAATTGAGTGCAGGAATATAGAGGAAATGTGTGAAAACACCGGCATTCGGGAATGGTAGAGGGAGACTTTTTTGCCAGGAGTGTTTTGGGATGTTCTTCTACTATATTCACATTGCCGTTGAGGTCGAGAAGCCCGGGATTACATACCTGGCTGGTTGGGAAGAATCGGATACTGAGCGATTTATGTTTGATAAGGCGGACAGGTTCCGCATTTTACGCCGGAAGGGTGAACCGGTTCTGCAGCTGGCTGAAGATGACCAAGGAAATTGGTACTTTATGACCTTTTTTACCTCGAAGAGTTTATCGGGCCTGAAATGGGCAAGACAAACAGCCAGGCCCGCATATGTGGAAGATGGGACAACCCTCCCGCTTGTCAGCCTGCTGGAGGATGAAGGGCTGCTGCCAGCGGATGAAGGGTTCGATAAGGCGTATGCCCATACAAGTATACTAGTGGATAACCTTCATGGCTTTTCGGCGGAAAAACAGGCCGGACTTGCGAATGCGGATGGCGAGGACGATCCAACGGTGGTCGGGAACATCCATTTTGTGAAGAATATTTTTAAAGGGAAAGAAACGCGGTACATCGCAGGAGTGGAAACGCGTTCGTTTGCGACTGTGACCGAAAATGAGCCGTATTTCAGGGAAATCCATCTTAAAACGAATGCATTCCTTTACCTTTTGTATTTCGTTTACTTTCAGGAATACAATCAACTGCCGTCCAAACAAATGGTTCCAAGGCTTCTAGGCAATTTATGGGCATCCAAACAAGCGTTGAACACGGGCTGGAATCCAACTTTGTTTGAAACTGAACAGCTATAAAAGCAAAATTTCTCGTAAAAGGAGCTGCCGAAAATGAAAGTGAAAATTAACCGCAATGCCGCAAAAGTACTAAAAGAGATGCTTAAAACTGCCGAAGAAGGCCAAATGTTCCGGGTCATCATCACACATATGCACGGAGACCATGCCCACTATGACCTAGTCCTTGATACGCCTAAGGAGCATGATGAAGTCGTTAAAACGGACAAGGATATCGACATCATCCTCGATTCACGCGAGGAATATTTAAATGGAGTCTGGATTCAGTATTTTTACGTCCCACGCGAGGAGTTTGTAATCACGAACCCTTCCAAAGGCGGCCACCATCATCATTAAGTACGGGCGAAAAGCACTTCTTTCGCCCTCAGGTTGAAAAAGGGGTTTGACTTTCCAACTGCAATACGCTAAAGTAAATGAAATTGTATATTTCTTATCGAGAGAGGTGGAGGGAACGGCCCTTTGAAGCCTCGGCAACAGGCCTTTACGTGTACTGTGCCAATTCCTGCGGGCAAGCGCCTGAAAGATAAGAAGAGAACGGATGCCGCCCTCTTTTTATCGAGAAGGGTTTTTTTTGTCTAGCTCCAGCGCCCAGCGCCTAGTGTACTTCGGTCCCCTCGCTACGATAAGTCAACATCGATTCGCCTAGGCTCATCGTGTTTCCTTTATCTCCATCGGGGCCCTCCAGTCCATACGGCGCTAAACGGGCGCTTGCGCTTTTCATAATACCCAAAACTGAATACCGTTCTTATCAAGAGAGGTGGAGGGAATGGCCCTTTGAAGCCTCGGCAGCAGGCCCAACGGCACTGTGCCAATTCCAGCAGGGAATCCCTGAGAGATAAGGAGAGCAACGCAAACAAACTAGCAACCTCTTCCTTATCGGGAGAGGTATTTTTATTAAAATTCAACGGAAAGGAGAAGAAAAGTGGCAAGAACATCAGAAATGATTGAGAAGAGGAAAGAAAAACTGATTGAAGAACTACTTTCAAGGAATGTATACAAAACATCGGATAAACAGCATCTATACGACGCGCCCCTACAAACCCTTGAACATGAATACATGCTTATATTAAAAAAAGAAGCCGGGCGCTAAAGATTGAAGCGCCCGGCTTTTTTTTACTTCCACATCAGTGATAAAAGCAATTTGTTTTTAAAAAGCTGGAGGAGAAATTCAGTATAGTATTCCTGCTTCAGGGAGACATTTACCACTTTATCCAGGCTCGTATGGAAATAAGCATCCGTTAGGTCGTCATTTCCGTAAAAATAGTCGCGGACGGTGTTAAAATTTTTTTCGAGGGCATGGTCCGCAAATTTCAGGGTGAATTCCAGGTCACTTTCACCTTGCATTTCAACGATTTCCAAACGGGTTCGATCGTATGTGTAAACCAAATCCATCACAGGTTTCCCCCTTTATTGTAAATACCGGAAATAAACATAGACCGTGCAAACGGCTATTGTCAGCAACATGAGCGGGAAGGCGACGATAAGGAATTTCACGAAGGAAATTGGATGTTTTTCCTTTGCGGCCATACCGGCGACAATGACGTTGGCACTCGCGCCGATCAAGGTTCCGTTCCCGCCGAGGCATGCGCCAAGAGCGAGGCTCCACCACAGCGGTTCCAGGTCGGTAATTCCCATCGCGCCCATGTCTTTGATCATCGGAATCATCGTGGCGACGAATGGAATATTGTCAATGAATGCGGATGCGATTGCGCTGACCCAAAGAATGAGCAACGATGTCGCGGTCACATCCCCGCCGGTAAACTCCATCGATTTTTCGGCGAGCATTGAAATAATCCCTGTTTCCATTAAGCCTCCGACAAGGACGAATAGACCGATAAAGAAAAAGATTGTCAGCCATTCGACTTTTTTCATTGACTCCTCAAGGTAATGTTCCCCAGTTATTAGTAGGAGGAGAAAGGCGCCCGCCAATGCGATTGTCGCGTTCTCGACTTGGATGAACTGGTGGACAAAAAAGCCCAAAATTGTTACCGCGAGAACAAATAGTGATTTCTTCAGCAATACAGTATCGGTGATTTCCGCTTTTTCATCAAGATTCATAATGCCGGCTTTCAGTTCTTCCGTAGTCTTTAGGGACTTTCGATAAAGGAAAGCGAGGATCGCAATATTCACAATCAATACGATAAACGAGATTGGAGCCAGGTTTACAATGAAAGCGGAAAAAGTCAGCTCCTTGACGGCGCTTCCTAACATTATGTTCGGCGGATCGCCAATGAGCGTTGCCGTGCCCCCGATATTCGAAGCGATAATTTGCGTAATCAAATAGGGCATCGGATTCACTTTCAGCTGCAGCGTAATACTGAAGGTAACTGGAACAATCAGTAAAACGGTCGTCACGTTATCGAGGAATGCAGAAGCCAGTGCGGTAATCAGCCCTAAAACAATGAGGAGCTTTAAAGGGTCACCTTTTACCTTCTTTGCAGACCAGATGGCCAAATAACGGAATAATCCGGTTTCAGCCGTGATTGCGACAATTAGCATCATCCCTGTCAACAGGCCCAGAGTGTTAAAGTCAATGTGTTGAAGTGCTGTTTCCTGATTGAGTATGCCGAGGAGAACCATCGTGATGCCCCCTGCCATCGCGATGATTGTCCTGTGGATTTTCTCGGTTACGATAAATGCATAGGCAACCAGGAAAATTCCAATGGCAAGCAATGCCTGATTTGTCAAAATCCCCATCTCCAGTGTCAAAATATTTATGAAAACTTTTGAATTTTTTAAAAAAGCTTTTCTAAAATTATATTGAAAGAATTTTAAAAACACAACTGCCAGTATTTTAGTGGAATTATAGTAATTCCCCCCTCGTGTAAAAATATGGAGTTATCTTACAAGCAAAACCACTAATCGACAACTTTATGAATTTTTGGGAAACAACGGGATTTGACAGCGACTGCCATTATAAAATATTGATATCGGACTATTGTGGTTATTTCATTTCTAAGGACAATGATAGACCAACTTTGTCTTACAATGGCAGTTCATTGGCCGGGAAGAAGCATCGGGGAACTTGAACTGGGAAGGATAGCGGGATGGAGACATTTGAGAAAATCAAGTCGGAATACCTGGAACTACTAAAGCGTGTGGAAGAACTGGAAGAAAAGGAGCAGGACCTTTCAAAAAAACTCCGGATTAGCGAATCTATGAAACTGAACATTCTCAATTCCCTTCCACTCAATATATTTTTGGAGGACAGGGAAGGACGGACTTTATTTGCGAATGCGGAGGTTCTAAGAGTCCACGGCATGGAACTGGATGAATTGGTTGGAAAGACGGTTTATGATTTTTTTCCGCGGCACATTGCAGAGATCAATAGAGCTAATGACCTTGAGGTTTGGCGACAGCGGAGGCTGATCGCCGAGGAAGTCCCTGCCGGATTCCAAGGAGAGGAAAGGGTCATGTATACCGGGAAAACAATTATCCAGACGGAAAATGAAGATTTTCTACTTGGATTCGGCTTGGATATAACCGATCGGGTAAAAATGGAACAGAAACTCAGGGAAAGCGAGGAAAAATTCAGGAACGTGGTCGACCAGGCGGCAGACTGTTTTTTTCTAATCGGGCTAAGCGGTGAATTAACAAATGTCAATGCGGCGGCCATAGAGCTGCTTGGCTATAGCCGGGATGAATTACTGTCCAAGAACGCCAGGCATGTTTTTGGAATTCTTCCCGATAAAATGAGTGAACTTCAGGACAATCCGGATAAAAAACGTTCCTGCCATTTCGAGGACAGAATGGCTGACAACAATGGGAGGGAAATTCCAGTCGACATCAACTTCCGTCTTATCCATATTGGCGGAAAGCAAATTTTCCTCGCGCTTTGCCGGGATATCCGGGACAGGAAAGAATCAGAGGAGGCCATCAAGCACATGGCCTACAATGATGCTTTGACAGGCCTTCCAAACAGATGGTACCTCGAGTCGTTTTTAAAAGAATACTTCCATTGCGCTGCCCCTAAAAAGCTTGGAGTCCTGCTGTTGGATTTGGACCATTTTAAAGTAATCAATGACAGCATGGGGCACCATGCCGGCGATAAATTGCTTAAGGAAGTCGCCGCAAGGCTTCGTACTGTATGTATCCAGGGAAATATTGTCGCCCGCTTCGGCGGTGACGAGTTTGTTGTGCTCATGCCTGAATTGGAAGAGGACAAAGAAACCATCGTAGCTAGCGAAAAAATCATCCAACTCATGAAACAGCCCTTCCAAATCAATGGGCGCCGGTTTATGGTCACGACAAGTATCGGGATCAGCATCAGCCCAAGAGATGGCTGTGAATTGAATATGTTACTCAGGAATGCCGATTTGGCCATGTATAAGTCGAAGGAAAATGGGCGGAATTGCTATCGTCTATTTGATCCGACTATGGATGCGAGGGCCATGGAAAGATTGGAAACGGAAATAAAGCTTCGCCAAGCACTGGAAACGAAAAGCTTCATTTTGCATTACCAGCCAAAGCTTAATCTCCAATCAAGTGACGTTTATGGCTTTGAAGCACTCGTCCGCTGGAAACGGGAAGAAAAAATCCTTTATCCCGGCGAGTTCATCGATATCGCGGAAGAAACGGGGCTTATCGTTCCGCTTGGGGAATGGGTTCTCCGTGAAGCTTGCAAGCAGTGCAAAGAGTGGCATAATCTTGGCTACGAACATCTTTCTATAAGCGTAAACTTGTCCCCGCTGCAATTCCGGAAGCAGAACCTCGAAAAGCTGATAGGGGGAATCCTTGAGGAAACCGGGCTTCCACCGGAAGCGCTGGAACTGGAGCTTACCGAAGGAATGGTTATGCAAGATCCTGAAAGGGCTGCCGAAGTATTGTACAATCTAAAGTCGCTTGGTGTTACGATCGCGATTGATGATTTCGGGACAGGTTTTTCCTCGCTAAGCTATTTGAAGCATTTTCCGATTGATGTACTTAAAATAGATCGCTCTTTCATTATGAATCTTGAACGGAATACTACGGATGCCTCAATCGCTTCCGCCATTATAAATCTTGCGCATAGCCTCAGGCTGAAGGTAGTTGCGGAAGGGGTTGAAACAGCCGAGCAGCTAGGATTTCTTGAGAGCAGCACCTGTAATTATACCCAAGGATACTTTATAAGCAGGCCATTGGAAGCCGATATGGCACTTTCCTTTTTAAAAAACACCCAATTACTTGTTTGATTGATAAAAAACTTTATTGATCGTTTATGGCATGCTCCTTATTAAGGTTATTGGGGAAACTTCCTCAAAGCAGAATTTATGGAAACTTAATTAAAAAATAGTGAAAAGGAATGGGGCGGAGTTGCCTTTTAATTTTTTCTGCAAAACTGACAGAAATTCGACACAAACATATGAAGATTATGCGAATTTCCTGTTCAAAGGAAAACAACACGGCCGAGTTTTTTTATAATGGACCTATATAAACACGGAGGTGCAGGAAATGAATATCACTACAATAATTGAACTCGAGAATACGGAAGTTGAAAATATGGCCGGTGGCCAGCTTGTCTTTTCCGAGGAGCGAATTGACGAAAATATCGTGGAAACCTGTGTGGATTGCTTCCAGGAAAACGGAACGAAAGAAAAAATTGATACGGATGACGCCATGCAGCGAGTATTCAACCGTTTGAAGGCTGAAGGAATCATTCCTGAAGAAGTCGAAGAATTTTCATATGAAATGCCTGCCTGTGGCCAATTAAGAAAAAAGTCGGAGACGGCAATTGATATCCCGCAAAAAGTAATCCTATCCTTTATGAGCTAAATAATACCCTATCTTTAATGAATGCGAAGCGGCCCTATTTGTAAAAATAATAGGCCGCTTTATCTTTTTGGAGGACAGGATAAAAAAATGTCCCACTCTTTCCCAGGTGTGACAAAGGTCAAAGCCAGGTTGCCAGTATGTGATTTATAATGGCAATGGTTAGATTTTCGAAAGATTATATGTAAGCGTTTACAAAGACTAAGAGAGTTGGGACCATGATGAGAATGGATGCCAGGATTTCCATTTTGGCGGGGCATTTTGGGAGCGGAAAGACAGAGCTTGCCCTTAATTTGGCACTCCGGGAACGGAGGGTGCATCAAAAGGTCGCCATTGCCGATCTGGATGTGATAAATCCGTATTTCAGATCAAGGGATGCTGCGGCGATTTTAAAAGAGAACGGCATCGAACTGATCGGTCCGTCCTCAAGGCTTGCATCCTCGGATTTACCAGTTGTATCGGGGGAAATTTATAGGGTTATCCATGATCCTTCCTACCGGGTCATCATTGATGCTGGAGGAGAAAAAGACGGGGCGACTGTCCTTGGCCAATATTATCATGAATGGAAGGATATTGGGGCAAAGTTGATGTTCGTCCTTAACGCGAACAGGCCATATGTGAGCACGCTGGATGGGATTATCGAGTCAATAAAAGGAATCGAGAAGGCTGCGAGGCTTCCAGTCGCAGGCATTATAAACAACACGAATCTCGGCGGGGCAACCGGGCCTGAAGATATTTTAAAAGGGAAAATCCTTGCCAATGCTGCTGCTGAACGGCTTGGCATTCCGGTTTTGGCGACAGCTGTTTCAAGGAACCTGGAGGGGATCGGCGTTTTTGCCGGTAGGGAAGATTGTTTAGTTATCGACCGGTTTATGAAATTGCCATGGGAATGAGGAGGAAATAAGATGGAGCGAAGAGTTGTTTTTAGCGAAGCGTATTGTAAATCCTGCAGCCTTTGTGTACAGGTTTGCCCGGTATCAATCATCTTCCTTGCAGATTATCTAAATGGAAAAGGCTATCGTCCCGCAACAGTTACGGATCAGGAAAAGTGTATAAGCTGTGCGAAATGCGGCCAGATTTGCCCGGATGGGGTCATAACCGTCTACCGTCCTGAAAAGAAAAAGCAAACCGTGTAGGATGGCCACTCGGACAAGCGGATGAATTGAAGAACGGTTATTTCCATTCTGTCAGGAAAGGGGAAACAATTATGGCAAAAGTACTGATGAAAGGCAATGAAGTTATTGCGGAAGCAGCGGTCCATGCCGGGTGCAAGTATTTCTTCGGATACCCGATTACCCCACAAAGCGAGCTTGTTGCCTATATGGCAAGGCGGCTGCCCGAGGTAGGCGGCCTGTTCCTGCAGGCCGAAAGCGAAGTGGCGGCGATCAATATGGTGTATGGCGCCGCATGTACCGGAGTGAGGGTAATGACTTCGTCGTCAAGCCCGGGATTCAGCCTGAAACAGGAGGGAATCTCCTATCTCGTCGGGGCGGAACTTCCAGCGGTTGTCGTGAACGTTGTCCGGGGAGGCCCGGGATTAGGGAATATCCAGCCTGCTCAATCGGATTATTTCCAGGTAACGAAGGGAGGCGGGCATGGTGATTATTACACTCCGGTCCTTGCACCATCAAGCCTCCAGGAAATAGTCGATTTAACACAGGATGCCTTCGATATGGCAGAACGGTACCGGACCCCGGTGATTGTATTGGGCGACGGGATGCTTGGACAGATGATGGAGCCGGTTGAATTTGACACGCTTAGGGAACGGACTGGGACATCCAAGGAGTGGGCAACGACCGGAACCCGTGGGGATGGGGAACGGAGGGTCATTTCATCGCTCGACCTCGATGCCGATGCCCTTGAGGCACGAAATAGGAAACTCCAGAAAAAGTTTGCTGAAATCAAGGAAAATGAGGTTCGGTACGAGACCTATTTAACAGAAGATGCTGAATTTATCGTGGCCGCGTTTGGAACAGTCGCTCGAATTGCAGTGAATGCGATTAACCAAGCGCGCAGGCAAGGAATCAAGGTTGGGCTGATCCGCCCGATTTCCTTATGGCCATTCCCAGTGCAGCCATTTCATGAAACAAGGGACAACGTAAAAGCTTACGTGTCTATCGAAATGAGCGCGGGGCAAATGGTTGAGGACGTCCGGCTTGCGGTGGAAGGGCGGGCACCCGTTGAGTTTTACGGGCGGAACGGCGGGGTTGTGCCAACCCAGGAAGAAATTTTCGCGAAAATCGCCGAGCTTGCGGGGAGGGTTGCCGTATGAGCATGAAGACTGTTTTTGAGAAAACAACCGGGTTGACTGAAAACCCGACCCATTACTGCCCGGGTTGTACCCACGGAATCATCCACAGGCTTGTCGGGGAAGTGCTTGAGGAAATGGGTATACTTGAAGATACGGTGGGCGTTGCCTCCGTCGGCTGTTCCGTCCTTTCCTATGAATACTTCAATTGCGACATGACGCAGGCGGCTCACGGCCGGGCACCCGCAGTCGCTACCGGAATTAAGAGGGTCCTGCCCGACCGGTTTGTTTTCACCTACCAGGGGGACGGCGACCTTGCGTCGATTGGAATAAGTGAAGTCATCCACGCAGCTGCCCGCGGGGAAAATATCACCGTTATTTTTGTTAACAATGCGATTTATGGAATGACAGGTGGGCAAATGGCGCCGACAACCTTGATTGGCCAGAAAACGGCTACGAGCCCATACGGACGTGACCAGCGCCTTCAAGGTTCGCCTATCCGGGTAAGTGAAATGATTGCGACATTAGACGGAGCTGCTTATATCGAACGCGTTTCCTCACATGATGTCCCGAATATTATCAAAGCTAAAAAGGCAATCAGGCGCGCTTTTGAAACACAGAAGAAAGGGCTCGGCTTCTCGATGGTGGAAGTCCTGTCGACGTGCCCGACCAACTGGGGCCTTGACCCGCATGAATCGCTCGATTGGGTGAGGGATAGCATGGTTCCAGTTTACCCCCTTGGCATTTACAAAGGAGGGAACTAGACTATGCTTGAAGAAATCCTCATTGCCGGTTTTGGCGGGCAGGGAATCATGTCGATGGGCCAATTGCTTGCCCATTCCGGCCTGCATGAAGGGAAAAATGTTTCCTGGATGCCATCCTATGGACCGGAGCAACGTGGAGGAACTGCGAACTGCGCTGTCGTCATCAGTGACGATCCGGTTGGGTCGCCATTAGTCAGTTCACCGTCCGCGGCGATCGTCCTAAACAATCCCTCGTTTGAAAAGTTTGAGCCTATGGTAAGGCCGGGTGGGGTTTTGATTACGAATAGCTCGCTTGTCTCAGCCAAATCAGCCCGTACCGACATTCGATCGATTGAAATTGATGCGACTAGCATAGCCAATGGCCTGGGTAATGGCAGAGTAGCCAATATGGTGCTGCTTGGAGCGTTTATCGAAGCGACGGGAATTCTTTCGTACAACTCGCTCATTGAATCATTGAAAAAGGTGTTGTCTGCCGATAAACACCATCTGATTGAACTGAACAGGCTCGCATTGGCGAAGGGCGCAGCCATGGTCCGGGAATCTTCCATTAAATAATCAGAGAAAGCCGGAACCGTCG
The DNA here is from genome assembly GCF_046237595.1 of Neobacillus oceani. Classification (NCBI taxonomy): domain Bacteria; kingdom Bacillati; phylum Bacillota; class Bacilli; order Caryophanales; family Bacillaceae; genus Neobacillus; species Neobacillus oceani. Next base: position 854,270 of record NZ_CP143543.1, read on the forward strand.
ACACGGGCTCCGGCTTTTCTGCTGGAGTGCCCGACCGGCTTTATGTTTGCGAATAGTTTTCCATGTAGCGTGATTCACCTCACATAATTGAAAACGATTTTCAATTATACTAAAAGCAGAAGGACAAAACTTTTAGGAGGCGTTTTAAAGTGGAAAAACATTCACTATCGGAATTCATGGAATATAGCAGCGAAAAATTCACGAAAAGGGTTATGCTTAAAAAAGGCGAAAGCACTGCTTTTGTCCTGAACTTTGCTCCTGGGCAGCAGCTTCCATCCCATAAGCATCCTGGGACGGAAGTGTTCCTGCTTGTTGTTTGCGGTTCAGGAACATTCACGGTCGATGGGAATGAACTTCAGGTTGATGCGAATGATGTGGTCCATTGCAGCGGGGAAGAAATGCTTGCTTTTAAAAACAGTGGCAGCGAGCCTGTCAGCCTTTATGTAGTTCTGACCAAAGTTCCGTCACCTGAGTATGCGAAAGATATATAATGTGGAAACCGCCTGAACTTGTAATTGGGTTTGTATCCAAATCTTATAAAAGACAAAGGCGGCCTGGAAAGCGGACCGCCATTTTTTATCGTATTTCATTACGCCCTTCCGCCTACCTGCGCCTTCTTCCTGCCTTTTCCAAAGAACCACCAATTCCAGTCGCCAAGCAGTTTCATAAGCGATGGAACCAATACCATCCGGATGAGAGTGGCGTCGATAAAGATTGCAATCGCAATCCCGACGCCAAGCTGTTTAACGGGCATGACTCCGGTGAAAGCAAAAGCGCCGGTTACGACAATCATGATTGCCGCGGCTGAAGTGATGATTTTGCTTGTAGTCGTAAGCCCGAGGATAGTCGCCTTGCTGTTGTCGCCTGTTTCCATATAGTATTCCTGGATACGGGAAATGAGAAAAACCTCATAGTCCATTGACAGGCCAAAAACGAGTGAGAACACAAACACCGGCAAAATCAGTGCGATATCGGCCGGATCCGCCCCAAAATGGCCCTCCTGGAATATATAGACGACAATTCCGAAGGTTGCCCCTAAGCTCAGCATATTCATAATGATTGCTTTTATAGGAATGAGCACCGACCGGAACGCAGCCATGAGGATAATAAAGGTGGAAACAATGATCAAAATTAACCCGTACGGCGCCTTCTCGTATATTTCATCAAAATTTTCCTGTTCAAATTTAATGCTGCCGCCAAAATAAGCCTTTATCCCATAATCCTTTTCGGCCCAATCACGTACCCATTCCCGGGCCTTTTCCGAGTGCTCGCCGGTTTTTAAATATACTTTTACGAGCATTTTGTCGCCTTTTAGAAAGTGTTCTTCCACCTGTTGGAGCTGGGCAAGCCGGCCCGGATCAGCCCCTAACAGCATTTTCGCTCCTGCATACTCTTTGCCGTTCGATACCCCCGCAGCAGTAAAGAGCGATTCTACTGAATCGACAAGCTTACTGTCCATGATTTTTGCGATGGCATTACTTGCCGCGTCGAGATTCTTTTCTTCCGCCATGCTTCCCTCAGATTCAAGGACAACGGTGACTGTTTGGTATTCCCGCTTTCCTTCAGGCTGGAACTCTTTTCGGAATGTCTCGTACGCGGCGCGCGATTCGTAGTTCTTCGGCAGCGAATTCGTTCCGGGGATAGTCAATTGCATATCCTTAACAGGAATTAGCCCCGCCAACAGTATCAGGAGGGAGGCAAGCATCATCAAGACCGGATGCTTCATAACGGTATTCGCAAACTTATGCCAGGCGCTTTTTCGGTTTCCTCGTGGCTTTATTAAAGTAAATTTATTGATCCTTGGTCCAAGAATCGAAAGAAAGGCTGGAAGGAATGTGATTGCGCATAGTGCCGAAACAAAGACGACAATCATTCCGCCCAGGGCGACGTTTTGGAAAATATCAATCTGGATGAATAGCAATGCCGAAAGGCCGATAAAGACGCATAGCGCCGAAAATACAATCGACCTGCCTGCGGTCGCGACAGTCACCTCAATACTTTCCGAAACCGATTTGGTCTCAAGCTCCTCCTTATATCGGTTAATAATTAACAGGGCAAAGTCAATGCTCAGTGCGAGTCCAATCATCGGAACAATATTTAAGATGAAAATGGGCAAATTTGTTGTATGGCTGAAGAAATAGACGATTCCCATTGTCATCAAAATTGAGACGATGCCAATTATCAATGGGACCGATGCGGCGACCAGGCCGCCAAATGCAAGGACGAGGATAACGAGGGCGATTGGCAGGCCGATCATCTCAGCTCGGGCCAAATCTTTTTGGCTTGCCTCATTTAAATCCTTTACAATAATCGGTTCGCCAGTCATTTTTACACTTAATCCCTTTTGGTCTTCCAGGAATGGCTCAAGCTCACGGATTTCATCCGCAAGGCTCCCGGCATCCATGTCGAAGGTTATAACGCCATAAGCATAATTTCCTGTTAACATGCCTTCCCTTTCAAAAGGGGATATGAGACCTGAAGCCGGTTTATATTTTTCAAGCCTAGTAAAGGTATCTTCAATATAGGAATGCCACTTTTCATTTGGAACTTCATGCTTTTTTTCAAAAAGGAGAATAATGGTCGATTCGGGCTGGCCAAAATCCTTTTCAAGAATGTTCCTTGTTTGTTTATATTCGCCGTCGTATTCAAAACCGTTGCCGCTTAAAACCGATGGCAGCTTGAACGCAAAAATGGCGAAAAACACTATTGCCGCCACCCAGACCGCAAGCACCGAATATTTATATTTGTTCGTTAATCTACCGAGCCGTCCCACAGCCTTACCTCCATTTCACTCTCCCGCTATTTGCATTTTGCCATACTTTCAAATGGAAAGAGATAGGTTCCCGCCATTTTTACGAAAATCGTAAAGAATCCCGCCAAGGCCATACATGTCCGACTGCAAACATAACCATGTAAATTGCGCCCCGCTGTCATTTGATTATTTTTTTGGTAAAATTAAGCCATGATACAGGATGCAGGTGATGTGTGTGGAAAAAGACAAATTGTCCAAAATAATAGAGGCGGCAAAGCTTTATTATTTGCTTGATTACAATCAACATGATATCGCAAAAGTACTTGGGGTTTCCAGGCCGACAGTTTCAAGGCTTCTACAGGCTGCAAAATCGGAAGGAATCGTCCAGATTACGATTAAGGACCCGATGGAAAATGTGGAGAGCCTGGCAAAAGCCCTCGAAGAGATTTTTGGCCTGAAAAAGGCTATTGTCGTCTCTATTCCGCAGTATGAAGGTGCAATCATCAAAACATTTCTGGGAGAAGCGGCGGCGGCCTTTCTCAATGAGATCGTCGTGGATGGCGATATTATTGGGGTTACATGGGGAACGACCATTTACCATGCGGCGGTTGAATTGAAGCAAAAAGCGGTGAACAACGTAAAAGTTGTGCAGTTGAAGGGAGGAGTCAGTCATTCGGAAACGAACACATACGCGTCCGAAATTCTCTACCTGTTTGGCAAAGCATTCAATACCGCTCCACACTATCTGCCACTTCCGGCAATTGTCGACCATCCAGTCGTGAAACAGGCAATGGAGGCTGACAGGCACATCAAAAGAATCCTGGACCTCGGCAAACAGGCGAACATCGCAATGTTTACAGTTGGTCCGGTCAGGGAGGAATCGCTCCTTTTTCAGCTTGGGTATTTTTCGCAGAGCGATTTGGATTCTCTATATGGGAAGGCTGTCGGGGATATATGCTCAAGATTCTTTGACAGTGACGGGATGATTTGCAATGAAAGCCTGAATGGCCGGACCCTTGGCATTGACCTTGATGAGTTGAAAAGAAAAGACCACTCCATCCTTGTGGCTGGCGGACAAAACAAAATTGAAGGAATTTATGGGGCATTGAAGGGTTGCTACGCTAATATCCTCGTAACTGACCACTTTACAGCGCAATTCCTTCTTGAAAAAATTGGGGAAAATACAAGATAATTGTTTTACATTTGTTCATATTTATTTTTACAAATGTTCGTTAGGTTTGGTATAGTAAAAATTGAACAAAAGGAGGAATTGATATGTCTCAAAAAATTGCAGGCATGATTGACCATACATTATTGAAAGCAAATGCAACGAAACCGGAAATTATTAAGCTTGCCGAGGAAGCAAGGGAATATAAATTCGCTTCGGTATGCGTAAACCCGACATGGGTAAAAACAGCTGCCGAGGTACTAGCTGATACGCCGGATGTCAAGGTTTGCACGGTCATCGGCTTTCCGCTTGGTGCCAACACCCCTGAAACAAAAGCTTTCGAAACAAAGAATGCGATTGAGAATGGAGCTTCCGAAGTCGATATGGTCATCAACATCGGTGCTCTGAAAGATGGAGATGTTGATTTGGTCGAGCGCGATATCCGCTCAGTTGTCGAAGCGGCAAAAGGAAAGGCGCTAACAAAAGTCATCATTGAAACAGCATTGCTGACGGATGAAGAAAAGGAAAAGGCTTGTGAGCTCGCGGTAAAAGCAGGCGCTGATTTTGTTAAAACTTCCACCGGATTTTCCACGGGAGGGGCGAACGAGGCGGATATCCGGCTGATGCGTTCCGCGGTCGGGCCTGAAATCGGCGTCAAGGCGTCCGGAGGCGTCAGGGGCAGGGAAAGCGCCCTTAAGCTGATCGAGGCGGGAGCAACGAGAATTGGTGCAAGCTCAGGAATCGCAATCGTAAAAGGCGAAACTTCCGACAGTTCCTACTAAACTTAACCCATAAAGAGGTAATTAAATGAAAGAAATTTTAATGGCGCTGGCAGGAGGCATGCTCGTTGGGCTTCTGTTTAAATTCCTCAAGCTGCCTTTGCCTGCTCCGCCAGTATTTTCAGCAGTAGTTGGAGTCTTCGGTGTTTATTTCGGCGGAGTGGTTTTTGATTGGTTACAAAGGTTTTTCCAAAGCTAAACATACGGGGAGTGGACAGGATGAATGAAAAGGAGTTAATCCAAGAAGCCATTAAAGCAAGGGAGTTTGCGTATATCCCTTATTCCAAATTTGCGGTAGGAGCTGCTCTATTGTCTAAAGATGGCCAGGTGTTCCGGGGCTGCAATATTGAAAATGCCGCCTACTCAATGGCCAATTGCGCTGAACGAACTGCGATTTTCAAAGCGGTTTCCGAAGGGGTTACAGAGTTTAAAGCAATTGCCGTTGTCGCTGATACAGACAGGCCATGTTCGCCATGCGGAGCCTGCCGTCAGGTGATCGCGGAACTGCTTGGGCCGGAAGTCGATATTATCCTCACCAATCTAAAAGGCGAAGTTTTGCGCGTCCGCTCGGAGGATATTTTGCCAGGAGCATTTCTTCCGAAAGACCTCGAATAAAGTTATCCTAAAGCCGGCTGCCTGCCGGCTTTTTGCATCTTATCTATTTCGAAACAAACGGATTTCCCGTTATCCAGAACCGCCAGGGCTAGTCCTTTGCTTCCCCAGAGTTGCCAATCCCGATTCTCGTCCCGGTGGAAATGGATTCGGGGACAATTCCTTTAGCGATGAAAAGAGGAGGTTCCGTTAATTTTCTTCCATAGTCCTCCATTGTGATGCCAAGTGCTTTCGTCAGCTTCCCCGGTCCGCTTGTCAGTTTAATGGTTTGGTCCACGCCCCTTCGTTCATGCATGAGCTCCTCCCCACATACAGGCTCGACTGCCCTGATTAACACTGCCTCCGGATTGCCCTCGCCCCCGCTAACCACATTGACAAGGCAATGAGTATGCATGACATACGTATAAGCCCTTCCAGATTCTCCGAACATCACTTCTGTCCGCTTTGTCCGCCTGTTCAGATAACTATGTGCCGCCCGATCGCCAGGGCCAATATACGCTTCGGTTTCAGCGATATATCCTGCTGCAAGCCCTTCCGTCGTTTCCTTTGCCAAAATGCATCCCAGTAGGGAACGGGCGAGGGCAAGTGTCGGCTGTTCGAAAAATTCCCGGTCAAGGGGAACAAAAACAGAACAGTTTTTCCCATTGTGATTAATGTCCATGAAAACCTCCAATTTGGCTTTTTTTAAAACGCTTCCCCTCCAAAGAGGATTTTAACCCGGGAAAAAGGGAATTTAGTACGAAAGTACACAAAAATGTCTTTTTCTTCCGTTAATTTCCTGCTTTGTTCTGTTGTTTCCAAGCTGTGCAACTACTAAACTAGAAAAGGACTACACTACTAAAACTGACATTGTTCGGGAAAACTCCCTAAACGAAACATTTGGAGTTGATTAAATGGAATTGAAAAAATTCGAAAAAATGCTGCTTGATAAAATAAAGAATCAATTATCGGACTGGTTTGATGTTCAGGGAGCAAGCATGCCAACTGACGCCGACCTTTTCCGGTTCCTCCACTCGATTAAAGGCACAGCGGGAACGGTCGGGCTTTTCGCCTTCACGGATTTGGCAGAAAACCTGATGGCGCAAATAAATGAGGACGGCGCCAGGCAATGGAAACAGGAAAACTTGAAGATATTTTTAAACGGGCTAGTCAGCCTTACATATGAATTTGAGAATGATTCACGCCAGAAAAACGATGATCTTGCCTCGCATTTGCCGGTGATCCAAATCATCAGCGAGGATATTTCCGGGATCGTGCTCGTCAAAGAAGCCCTTGAGGAAAATGGCTGGATTGTCATGCCTTATACCGCTCCTGAAAAAACGCTTAGAAGCAAATATGACTTCAAGCCGGACCTCATCATCCTGGACACCAGGGAAAGGCTTGGGGTCAGCATGCTGGATGGCCTTGAAAAGCACCATGCTAATTCCTTTATTCCTAAACTAGTAATTGGCGGCGCCGGGAGCTGGAAGGAAAGGGTGGAAGCCTACAATCGGGGGGCGGATGATTTTATCGAAATCCCTTTTGAAATTGAAGAGCTAATCGCCAGGGCTGGCCGCCTGTTAAAGAGAAAAGAACTATTTGACCAAACCGCCCTTCTGGATGAATTGACCGGACTTTATAATCGAAGATTCCTTCATGATATTTTTAAACGGAATATCGCGGCCCTTTCAAGGACAAAAAAAGAATTTTGCTTAGCCGTTCTGGATATCGACCACTTCAAGGAAATTAATGATGAGTTTGGGCATCTAACGGGAGACCGTGTGTTGGCCTCAATTGCCTCCCACATCAAGGAAAGAACAAGGGGAACCGATAGTTCATTCCGCCTGGGTGGGGAGGAATTCGCAATTATCCTGCCTGGAACGGGGATTAAGGAAGCGGCGGCCATCCTGAACAGGCTGCTTGATGAAATCGGGAACCTAGTGTTTATGGAAAACGGCAAATCTTTTTCGGTTTCCTTTTCAGCGGGGGTTATTCCGATAAGCAATGAGTCGACCACATTGGAGGAAGCAATTGGCAGGGCGGACCGTTCGCTTTATATTGCAAAAGGAAATGGCAGGTCACAGGTGGTCGCTGCCGAGGGAAGCAGCGGGGAGCCTTATAAAAAACCTCTCCATATCTCTGTAATAGATGATGATGCGATTATAAGGACTATGCTTTCAAAAATTATTAAGAGAATGGAAGTTCCCGGTTTTCAAACTGATATTGAAGCCTTTGGCAACGGCATGGCGTTTTTGGATTCAAACCGCCTTCGGCTTGATGGAGAGCACTTCCTAATTCTTGATGGAGTCATGCCGGTAATGGATGGGCTTGAAGTCCTTCAGAAGGTAAGGAAGGAAGCGATGGGAACGTCGGTGAAAGTGCTTATGCTGACCGGGCGCAAGAACGAATACGACATTGCCAGGGCGCTGAAGCTTGGCGCCGATGATTATGTGACGAAGCCCTTCAGCTTAACAGAGCTCGAAGCGCGGATTAAAGTTTTGATCCAGAGGCCGAATTAATGGCAGCTGAACTGTATGCACTTTCAATCTTGGCGGCACTGTTAATTGGCACCCTTTTCCTGCTTCTTCTCTATCTCGCCATCAGGAAGATAGTGGCGAAAAAGAAACGGGAACAGGTAAATGAATACAAGGAAAAATACAATCCCTATCTTTTTGAATATATAACCGAAGGCACCATCTCGAGAAAACTTGTTCCAAGGAGCAGCGTCGAGAAGAAAGCCGTAGAGGAGCTTCTTGCGAAATACGCGGAAATCCTTGAAGCGGGTGAAGAGCGGAATAACCTGACGGATTTGGCTGTACTCCACCTTACCGATTATTATCGCGGCAGGCTGAAAAGCCGTAAATGGAGTTCAAGGATGAATGCCCTCTATTATATAGAGAACTTCAAGATGGACACTCTCCTGAAGGACCTGTTTTCGATGCTCGGGCAGAAACGGACGTCACGGGATGAACTAATCCACATTTTGCGTATTCTTGCCAACTTCCAGTTCATTAACCTTTATGAATACTTGAACAGGAAGTTTTCTTTCCTATCGGAATTTGAATGCCGCAATATCTTAATCAGGCTCGAGGATGGACATTTCGACCAATTTACGCTTGGCTTCCACCAGGCAAGGGTGGATCTGCAACATGCAGTCCTGGATGTAATAGGCGTTAAAAAAGACATCCGATACTTGGCTTTCCTCGAATCTATTTTCCAATCGTACAGCGGTGAAACAAGATTGCGGGCACTGAAGGCAATCGCTTCGATTGGATATGTGAACAATCTTGATGAATACCTTCCTCTCGCATACTCTACCAGCTGGGAAGAACGGATGCTTACCGCTAGGATCATAGGTTCGATGAGGGACGAAAAAGGGATTTCAACCCTCGTGGAGTTAATCCATGACCGTATTTGGTGGGTCCGTTCCCAGGCCGGGCAGGCACTGGCCAAGTTCCGGGAGGGCTCCGCGATTCTCCAGGAAATTGTTGATACAACAAAGGATCCGTTTGCCAGGGACATGGCCATTGAATGGATCAATAAAGGAGTTTAACGATGGCTAATCTTGAGTGGCTCGACTTTGTAACGTTTTTCGGCTGGTTCATTGCCATTTATATGTGCGGGGTAATCGTTTTTTATGGCATTATTCTGTTTTTCTCCGTGGTGCAGCTTCGAAAAGAATCGCAGCTTGACAGGGATCAGGCATACATGGAGTATACAAACGAAATTTATACTAAGCCGGTATCAATCATTGTCCCGGCATACAACGAAGAGGCGGGGGGCGTCCAAAGCGTCCGTTCACTCCTTTCCTTGAACTACCCTCTTTTTGAAGTCATTGTAGTAAACGACGGTTCAAAGGACCAGACACTTGAAAAAATGATTGATCATTACGAGATGAAGGAAATAACCAAAGTCATCCGGAAGCAGCTCGTTTCAAAGCCAATCAGGAAAATCTATCAATCTACTCTCCTCCCTAACCTTTATATGATCGACAAGGAAAATGGCGGTAAAGCGGATGCACTGAATGCAGGGCTGAATTTTTCAAACTATCCTTATGTTTGCTCCCTTGATGGTGATTCAGTCCTTGAAAACGATGCTTTCCTGAAGGTCATGAAGCCTATCATCGATTCGGATGAGGAAGTCATTGCATCGGGCGGGAGCGTCCGGATAGCGAATGGCTGTGAAATCAGGGATGGGCATATCCTCAAGATCGGCATTTCGGACCATCCTCTTGTCATAATGCAAATCATCGAATATTTGCGGGCGTTTTTGATGGGGAGGATCGGGCTGAGCCGCCATAACTTGCTGCTGATTATTTCCGGCGCGTTCGGAGTTTTCTCCAAGCGATGGGTAATAGAAGCGGGCGGCTACAAGACCGATACAGTCGGGGAGGATATGGAACTGGTCGTAAGGATGCACAGGCTCATTAAAGAAAAGGGATTGAAGAAAAAAGTTGTGTATGTCCCAGATCCTGTCTGCTGGACAGAAGTACCGGAAGACATGACCACTCTCCGTCGGCAGCGCAGCAGATGGCACCGCGGATTATTTGAAAGCCTTTGGGCACATCGAAAACTAACTTTGAATCCGAAATATGGATCGATTGGCTTCGTTGCTTTCCCTTATTTCTGGCTCGTCGAGTTCCTCGGCCCAATCGTGGAGCTATCTGGCTATTTATTCGTCCTGCTCTGCCTGTTCTTAGGCGGAAGCTATTTTGAATTCGCTATCCTCATCTTATTGCTTTCGCTACTTTATGGTTCGGTCATTTCCATGGCCGCTGTCCTGCTTGAAGAATGGTCTTTGACAAAGTACCCTCAAGTGCGGAACATCGTGAAGCTCTTTCTGTATTCCCTCACCGAAACAATCTGGTACAGGCCGCTTACAGTCCTTTGGCGCTGTGAAGGGATATGGCAGTTAATCAAAAGGGATAAGAGCTGGGGAGAAATGAAAAGAAAAGGTGTATCGCAATGAGACTAATTAAAAATAAGCCAAGATTTATTGTTGTCCTGATTACAGCAGTGTTTTTAGCAATGCTGACTGCCCCTTTTTGGCTCTGGCAGCTAAAGCCGTCAAAGGAATTGAATGTTTTCATTATCGATAAAACCGTTCCGGACAAGTCTTACCGGGAACATAATGGGCTCGTCTGGATATTGAACAATGAAAAATACAGGACTGATGAAGGAGAGGCCTATTCAGCCAATACACGCTATAGCGGCTTTAAGCCGGGGGATAATGGGAAATTCAGCACAATTGGCCTGCCCGAGAATTTAAATAGGCAGGATGTACTCTATCTTGCAGACCAGTATGGCGTATATGAGGAAGAGTTCCTCGGGAAAAACCAGCTTGGCAAACGTTCGGAAATGCTATACGGCGGGCTTCAGCCGGAAGAACTCGACCAAATTGAGAAGACGCTTCATACAAGTGAAGGTATGACGTTTATCGCAGAATTCAATACATTTGGGAGCCTGGCAACTGCCGAAGTTCGTTCAAGGATGTCCAACCTTCTCAACGCCGACTGGACTGGCTGGATTGGCCGCTATTTCCCTGACTTGGCAAGCAAGGAAGTGCCAGTCTGGGCAAAGGAAAAGTATGTCGAGCAAACAGGCGGCTGGACTTTTTCCGGTCCTGGCTTCATGTTTGTGAACAAGGAAGACTACGTGGTGGTTGCTCCTGAAAAGGAGTTGACCGGAAAGGGCGCGGATTTCACTTTTACAAAAGCGGGGGAAAAAAGGTTTGGGCGCAAACTCGATGCCACGTATCAATACTGGTTCGATATTATTGAAGCAAGGGATAGCTCAGAAATACTAGCTTCCTTTAGCCTGCCCATAAATCCAAAGGCGAGGGAGCGGCTGGAAGGGTTCGGGATACCTTCTGTGTTCCCCGCGGTCGTTTCCCATGTGAATGCGCGATTCACCTCGTATTATTTTTCTGGTGATTTTGCAGATGAGGGTGAAGTTCCTTCCATTTATCAGACCAGAGGGTTCACTGAATGGAAGGAGCACTTCGGTACAAAAGATTCGTTTTATTGGAAGGCATACGTCCCAATGATGAAAAACCTATTTAAACAGGGGCTTCATTCAGGTGTTAAACAGGAGGAAGTTGAGGTTTCCGAAAGTGGCGGCGTAAAGACAAACAGCAAGACTGGCAGTGATTATATCCAGATAAAACGGGATGGAAAATGGGAAGACATACTCATTAAAGGCGTTAATATGGGTATTGCAAAGCCTGGGCATTTTCCGGGGGAGGCAGCCATCACAAAGGACGAATATGCTCGCTGGATCAAGGCAATCGGCGCAATGAATGCCAATGCCATCAGAATCTATACGCTGCACCCACCTGCATTTTATGAAGCGTTAAAGGAATATAACGAAACGGCCAAAAAGCCTCTCTACCTGTTCCATGGGGCATGGGTAAACGAGGAAGAGCTTGTAAAGGGCCAGGATGCCTTCTTAAGTATAGCGGACATTAAAACTGAGATTACCCATTTGATAGATATCATCCATGGGAACGCTGATCTGCCGGAGAGGCGAGGGCATGCATCAGGCTCGTATACCGCCGATATTTCGAAATACGTTCTAGGAATCATGGCGGGCATTGAGTGGGATCCGCAAATGGTTGTGTCAACAAACGAAAAGCACAAAGGGATGGAGCAATACAAAGGGGCCTTTTTCAGAACGGAAGCGGCAAGCCCATTTGAAATTTGGCTCGCCCAGGTGCTTGATTACGCGGTAAAGTATGAAACAGAAAAGTATGGTTGGCAACATTCAATGAGCTTTACGAACTGGGTTACGACCGATTTGCTCACCCATCCGTCCGAACCGGTTAAAGAGGAGGATCTCGTCGCTATAAACCCAAACCACATTGTCGCCGGTAAAGATTTTAAAGCGGGGATGTTTGCTTCCTATCATATTTATCCATATTATCCTGACTTTCTGAACCTTGAGGAATCCTACTTGAAGTATAAGGATGCTGAAGGAAATCCGAACAATTATGCTGGTTATTTGAATGAACTGATCAAGGAACACATCATGCCCGTGGTGGTTGCGGAATTCGGGGTTCCTTCTTCAAGGGGCCTGACGCATTCCAATCCGTTTGGAATGGGGCAGGGGAAGCATTCCGAACAGGAACAAGGAAAAATTAATGCAACTTTGTTCAAGTCGATCGTCCATGAAGGATATGCGGGCGGCATTGTCTTTTCGTGGCAAGATGAGTGGTTCAAACGGACCTGGAATACGATGGATTTTGATAATCCCAACAGAAGGCCATTTTGGAACAACCAGCAAACGAATGAGCAGCACTTTGGGCTTCTCGGTTTTGATCCGGGATTGAAAGGGGCTTCCTTATATCCGGATGGGAGAGCGGAAGACTGGAAAAAACTTGGGAATAAACCGGCCTATGAAGGCGGAAAGGGATCCATAAAGGAAGCCTATATTGCAGCGGACGCAGGCTATCTCCATTTCATGCTGAAGCTTAACGAGCCTGCCGACCTTGAGAAGAAGCCAATCCGGCTCCTGTTGGATACAGTACCGGGCCAGGGCCAGACAAGGATAAAAAATGAAGGCGGCGAAGCGCTTGAGTCCACGACAGGAGTAGATTTTCTTGTAGACCTCGCTGGTGAAGGAAAATCGAGGATATTGGTCGATAGTTATTATGATCCTTTTTACTACGAATATGGACACCGACTGAAAATGATACCGGAAAAGCCGTATGCGGGTAAAAAAGACAATGGTGTATTCCATCCAATCAGGCTCGCCCTGAATAAAAAAATGATCCATCCCCTTACAAAGGATATATTGCCTTTCGAGGATTACGAAACCGGGCTGTTGGCTTATGGAACCGCTAATCCAAATGACAAGAACTATAATTCCCTTACTGATATTAGCATAAGCGGTAATGGAAAAATCATCGAAGGCAGAATAGCTTGGCAGTTATTGAACATAAAGGACCCAAGCCAGAAGGAGGCAATGGGTGACTTTTGGGCCGGTGGCCTTGAGGAAAATAGTGTATCGATTGAGGGAATAAAGATTGCTCTCACTCAGACAAAGAATGGAAAGATGGAAAAGGCATTTCCGGCAAACAATGGCGATTGGTATGATTTCAACTGGAATAAATGGCAGGAGCCTTCCTTCCATGAAAGGCTGAAAGCATCCTACTACATTATGAAGGATATCTACAAATCGATTGAATTGGAAGGGGAACGGAAATGAAACGAATTTTATTCGCTGAAGACGAAGAAATTTTAAGGATGCTGGTAATGGACACTCTTGAGGACAGCGGCTTTTTGATTGATGAAGCGGCCGATGGCCAGGAAGCGCTCGACCTCATCAATGAAAATTTTTATGATTTAGTTATACTTGATTACATGATGCCTGTTTACACGGGTCTTGAAATTATCGGGATCATCCGCGATAAGGCAAGGAGCGAGGGGACCAAAATCGTGATGCTGTCAGCGAAAAGCCAGCAGTATGAGCAGGAAAAGGTACTCGCCGCAGGGGCGGATTACTTTATTTCAAAGCCCTTCAGCCCGGCGCAGCTTTTGGGAAAGGTCGAGGAAATACTGAATGGCGAAAATTAGGGATTATGTGAACAAAAGCCTTTCGAGAAGATTTGGTGTTATGATGGGCGCGTTCCTTGTCTTTTTCCTCGTTGGAACTGGCATTCTGCTTTCCATCCTTAATGTACTGAGTAGTTCCTACACAGAGGAAAGAACCGCCCTCAAGAAAAAGACAATGGCGGCCCAGTATATTAGTGAATCTTTCAACCAGGCTTTCTTTGATGCAAGGGGATATATGGCTTTCGGCAATAAAAATATGAGAGATAGTACAATTACAAAGGAAGAAGAAATTAGAAGGTTTTCCGATGATTTTGGCCTGAAGGCTTCATCAGAAAGTGATTTAGTATTCCTTCAAAAAGTGAAGGATTTTTCTGACTATTATTTTGGCGAAGTCCTTCCGCCTGTATTTACGGCATATGAAAACGGGGCGCAGGGGCATGAGCTTGCAGAGGCAAATCCTGAAGTTACCAAGAGGGTAAGGGACTTTAAAATCTACCTAAGCGATTATCTGACCGGGCTCGAGGATGAGTTGGACGACCGGTACAGCAAGCTGATACGAACGCAAACGTATGTGATGTTTACATTTTTATTATTTATTGTTGGAATCCTCCTTACAGTTCTGGCCATAACAAGGTTGATGCTAAACCAGGTTGGCAAGCCCCTTTCCGAGCTTTCCGCCGCCGCAAATGACATTGCCGATGGTAAACCGGCCATTCTGCCAAGGGTGGAAAACAGGGAGGATGAGATAGGGGTTCTTTCACTCGCCTTCCGGGTCATGACCGAAAAAGTAATGGAAAAGGAAAAGGATCTGCTTGAACAGAACAATATGCTAATTGATCAAAAGGAAGAGCTCCATGCCCAGCAGGAGGAGCTTGAAAAGACGCTCCTCGTATTAAGAAAAAATGAGGCAAAGCTTAGCAGCAGAAATGAATTGATAAACAGGATGTCCAGGTCGATGAACAAAAAAGAAGTGCTTGGCAGCGTTATTTCAAATATGTGCAAAATCCTGAATGCGGATAAGGGGATTATTGTGCTGATATCCGATTATTCCTTTGCAGCCGAGGGCGTTTCCCTGGAGGGAAGCAAAAAATTTATTAGGCATTTAAAGGAAGGAATGCTTGACAGACTTGACACTGAAAAAGGAGCTGTTTTACTCAACAGGCGAACGCAGCCAGAGGAGGAAGGCCTGCACGAGGAAAGCTTTTATTGCCAGGACCTATATTTGCCAATCTTTTCTGCTGAAAAGGAAATAGACGCGGTCATGTGTTTCACCCGAATGGGCCGGCCATTCAGCGAAGAGAATTATGAGGATTGGCGTGTATTATCTAAAAATATTGGGATAGCGGTTGATAAAATAGCACTTTTTGAACTATCCGAAAGGGAAAGAAGGCTCAATCAAAGTATTCTTGATTCAATAAAGGAAGGAGTCCAGCTCGTTGATAAAGCCGGTATGATCCTCCAGGTAAATGGCCAATTTTGTGAAATGTTTGGTAAGGAGGACAGACAGCTGCAAGGAATGGACCGAGAGCAATGGACAACCATGCTGGATTTCTTTATTGAAGAAAGCGGTGATTTTCTCATCTACTTAAATGAAGCCTTTTCTGGCGAAGAAAATGGGGAGTCAAAAACCTTTACCTATACAAAAAAGGATACAGGCCAGGTTATCAAGGTTTACAGCGAGGCAGTTGGCCACGGTGGCGAAAGGCTTGGAACTGTTTTTGTCCATAGGGATATTACAAAGGAATTCGAAGTTGACCAAATGAAATCAGAATTTGTCAGTACTGTAAGCCATGAATTAAGAACGCCGCTCGCCAGTATTCTTGGCTTTAGTGAGCTTATGCTGAATCGGGAACTGAAGCCCGATCGGCAAAAAAAGTACACAGCTACAATTTTGAGCGAGGCCAAGCGGCTGACAAGCCTTATTAATGATTTCCTTGACGTACAAAAAATGGAAGCCGGGAAAATGAATTATAACAAAAAGCCGACGGACATAATTGAGGTACTTCATCATGTTGTTGAAATTTACAAAGATACGACTGCAAGGCATGAAATCCACTTAGATGCTCCAGATGAGGCACACATTGTCGGGGACAAGGAAAAGCTTGGCCAAGTTTTTAGGAACCTACTTAGCAATGCGATTAAGTATTCACCCGATGGCGGGGTGGTTAACATCTCGGTTTATCGGGACAAAAGCAATATCCATATTGATATTACAGACTCTGGAATCGGGATTCCTGAGGAAGCGATTGGCAAGCTATTCACGAAGTTTTATCGGGTTGACAATTCGGACCTTCGAAAAATAGGAGGAACAGGCCTTGGCCTTGCCATTGTCCATGAAATTGTAAAAGCGCATCGTGGTGATATTAAAATCAGCTCTGTTCCCAATTGGGGTTCTACCTTTACGGTAACGTTCCCTGCCTATATGGCAAAAATAGATGAGAAGTCTGACACAGAGGAAGGCAATAGTTCTGGTTACCGGGTAATGGTGATTGAGGATGACTCCAGCCTTGGTGAGCTTATTGTCCAGGAACTAAAAGAAAATGGCTTTCGAGTCAATTATTTTGCCAATGGAGCAACCGCTCTTGAAGCAATGGGGAAACAGCCGCCAGACGCTCTTGTCCTTGATATTGTCTTAGAGGGAGGGGGGCTGGACGGATGGGAAATAATGAACAGGATGAAGCAGAGCGCCAACCTGAAAAACATTCCAATAATTATTTCCAGTGCCCTGGATGAAAAAATACGAGGGCTGAACCTTGGTGCCCATGAATATCTTGTGAAACCATACAAACCGAGCCAGCTGTCAAAAACCATCATGCAAACCCTTTTAAATTTGGGTAAATCCGGCCAAATTTTCATACCAGGCAAAGGAAATCAAGAATAAAAAAATGAAACACAAACAGCCCCTGTAAAAAGGGGCTAATTGTCATGGAATCTTCCTGATTTTATCTGATTATTTAAGGTATAATAGATGTGTTTAGAGATTTACGATGGGAAGGGACATTAGAAGGGGCGGAAAAAATGGACATGAAGAAAGAATACCGTATCGAAAAAGACTTCCTTGGGGAAAAGGAAGTGCCAATTGAAGCCTATTATGGGGTTCAAACGATGCGGGCGGTTGAAAATTTCCCGATTACTGGCTATACAATTGACTCAAGCCTTATTAAATCGATGGCAGTTGTAAAAAAGTCTGCGGCCATGGCCAGCAGGGATACAGGCCAGCTTGACCACGAAATTGCCAACGCAATCATAGCTGCCGCGGATGAAGTAATAGAAGGAAAATGGCATGACCAATTTATCGTCGACCCAATCCAGGGTGGCGCGGGTACATCAGTTAACATGAATGCGAACGAGGTTATTGCCAACAGGGCCCTTGAACTGCTTGGAAAGCCAAAGGGCAGCTATCAATACATTAGCCCAAATACGCATGTTAATATGGCACAGTCGACAAATGACGCGTTTCCGACTGCAATTCATATTGCAGTGCTCTCTTCTCTTGAAGGGCTCTTGAAAAATATGGAGTCGCTTAACGGGGCGTTTGTTGAAAAAGCGAAGGAATTTGACGATGTTATCAAAATGGGAAGGACGCACTTGCAGGACGCCGTCCCAATCAGGCTTGGCCAGGAATTCCAGGCGTATGCGAGAGTACTTTGGCGGGATATTGAAAGAGTCACGAATTCAAGGACACATCTTTACGAGGTAAATATGGGTGCGACAGCAGTCGGAACCGGTTTGAATGCCGATCCGGCCTATATCGAAAAAGTTGTCGGCTACCTTGCCCAAAACAGCGGTTTTCCGCTTATAAAGGCGGAACATCTCGTCGATGCAACCCAAAATACAGATTCCTATCTCGAAGTTTCGGCCGCGCTTAAAGTGTGCATGATGAATATGTCGAAGGTTGCGAATGACCTGAGATTGATGGCCTCCGGCCCAAGGGCGGGCCTTGCTGAAATCACACTGCCGCCACGCCAGCCGGGATCGTCGATCATGCCGGGCAAAGTTAATCCGGTTATGGCGGAAGTACTGAATCAGGTTGCATTCCAGGTTATCGGCAATGACCATACCATTTGCCTCGCTTCGGAAGCTGGCCAATTCGAGTTGAATGTCATGGAACCCGTTCTTGTATTCAACCTCCTGCAGTCGATTAAGATCATGACAAATGTCTTCGATGTCTTCCGCAAGTATTGCCTTGAGGGAATTGAGGCCAATCGTGAAAGGCTTGAGAATTACGTCAATAACAGTGTCGGCATCATTACGGCAATCAACCCGCATGTGGGCTACGAAGTGGCTGCCGCGATTGCAAAAGAGGCCATTGAGACTGGAAAGTCGGTCCGTGATCTTTGTATCGAGAAACAAGTTTTGACTGAGGCTGAGCTTGACGCCATCCTCCATCCATTTGAAATGACTGACCCTGGCATTGCTGGGAAAGAGCTTTTGAAAAAGAAAATATTGGTTGAGGCTTAATCAAAAAACAAGAGGCATCTTCGAAAACTGAAGATGCCTCTTGTTTTTACATAAGCTCCGCGGCGAGACTGTATATGACGCTTCGTGACAAAATTACCGGTTTAGAGGTATGGGCCTGGGCGATTGTTTTCATTTCTTGGGTATAGCCCATGCAATCAAGGACAATTGCCATGGTAGGAAGCTCGTCCAGTTGCTTTACTGCGTCTATCATAATTTGTTCACTAAATGAATAGGGAGAGCAGGCTGCCGGGCGGGCCTGAAAGCCTGCTTCTCGCCATTTATCGGTAATTTCTCCGCCCTGTTCAGTTAGAGGAACGATTACCCCAAGTAGACCTTCCCTTAACAATCCTTTAACAGCATAATTGAGTAGAAAGTCTGGATAAATAATAGGGATGTTACTTTTAAATAAAGGAAATCTTCCGGTACATGCAAGAATGATGAGGGAAGCTCCTTCGCCGTGCAGTTCATCTATCAATTCTTGGATGATTGGAAGGACCTTTTCCTTTGCCATTATCGCACTATTTCCGCTCCGTAGGCGAGAAATGAGGACTGTGTGTCCTTTTTCCGGCTGAAGTTCCCGAATTTCTTCAACCGTTTTTCCATCCAGGACGCCCTTTTCCACAATCCTCGTTCCAGCAGGAAGGTGCCTCCTGATATCCTCAATCATATCATCCCTTGGTGTTTGGCCAATTGTAATCACTCCGACCGATTTTTGCATGCCAATCACCTCTGCATACCATCATAGGCTTTAGTCCCGTTGATATAGGTTGCCACAACCGTTGAGCGGCTGTCGAAAGGGTGGTGCGACCAGAGGACAAAGTCGGCATCTTTGCCGGCTTCGATGGAACCGACACGGTCCTCTATACCTACGAGCCTTGCTGCTTCACTTGTTATGCTTTTTAAAGCCGCCATTTCATCAAGCCCATATTTTACAGCTTCCGCGGCGCAAAGGATTAAATAGTGAATGGGAATAAATGGATGGTCGGTCATGATGGCAAAGGGAATTCCCGCTTCGTGAAACATTTTTGGAGCGGCTGGCGTTGAATTTCTCGTTTCATACTTCGTAGAAGGAAGCATGAATGGCCCGAGGGTGACGCTTGCGCCGCAATCCTTTATCGCATCCAGCATCAGATGGCCTTCTGTACAGTGCTCCAGAGATAAAGAAATTTGAAACTCCTTAGCAATCCTGATTGCAGTTGCAATATCATCAGCACGATGGCAATGAAGGTGGAGCGGCATTTTTCCCTCCAAGACTTCAATAAATGGACTGAGGTCAGTCCTTCTTTCCATGTGGGAGTCCCGTTCCCCTGAAGAAAGCTCCATCGCTTTTTGAAAACCATTTCGGATGATTTGCGCAACGCCCATTCTCGTATAAGGGGTTTTATTATAGGATTGTCCAAAGACATTCTTTGGATTTTCCCCGAGCGCGCCTTTTAATCCGCTTCTTTCAACAATTAGCATTTCTTCGAGTGAGGAACCTCCTGTTTTAAGAATGCTCCATACACCGCCTATCGGATTGGCGCTCCCAGTACCGGTTTGAACGGTCGTTACGCCGCCTTTCCTTGCGAGTTGAAATGAAAAATGGTTTATATTGATGCCATCGATGGCGTCCATTAACGGAGTAAATGGCTCGGAGTATTCACATGCGTCGTTGACATGCTCATCAATTTCACCCCAGATTCCCACATGGGTATGGATGTCGATCAAGCCCGGGGTGATAACCAACCGGGATGCATCTTCAATCGTCGCATCGGCAGGTATGTCAGTATTTGCTCCAACCTTGATAATTTTCCCATCCTTTACCCATAAATCGGCGTTTGAGAAGACTGTATTTTCCTTATCCATTGTATAAATTTTAGCACCGCGAAATATAGTAAGCATCGAATCACTCCCACCTGTAAACTTCTTTGCCTTTTATAAACGTACGTACAGCCCGAGCTGTTAAATCTAGAGGATGCTTATTCCAAAGGACGATATCAGCTAACAACCCTTCTCCGAGGCTTCCGGTCATATGGTCGATTTTCAAAAGCTTGGCAGCATCAAGTGTGAGCCCGTTTAAGATTGTTTTCTCAGGAACTCCTGCCTTTAGTGCTAAAGCTCCTTCTAGCTGCAGGTGTGTAACCGAACTTACTGGATGGTCGGTAGAAAAAGTAAACGGCACATGCCTGTCAAAAAGTGAACGGAAGAGCGTCCAATCCAAATTCTTTAGTTCGCCCCTTTCCATCGGCTGAAAGCAAGGACCGGCAATAACCGAAGATACGATATTGGCTGGCAGGCTCGCGACGAGCGGTAATTCAGTTCCATGAACCAGGTTGAATTGGAAGCCAAATTCTCCGGCAATCCGAAAGGCAGTTGCGATATCGTCAGCGCGATGGGCGCGAATAAAAATAGGGGTTTCTTGCAAGTTATACTTAATTTGGAGACTCCTTAACGATTCCCGTATCTTTTTTGCAATTCCCATACGTGTGAGCGGTGTTTTTGTCCTAGCCCAAAAGGCACTTTTCGGCACATCGCCCATGGAAAAGGTGAAGCCAAGGTTCTTCTTCAATACCATTTCATCCACGGTCAGCCCATGGGTATGGATAACCGATGTTTTTGCCCCAACGATGGCCTCGGGGGAGGATACTAAATGGGCAGCGGTCACCCCTGAAGAAACTGCATCCTGAAAAGCCTTGTCAAATGGGTATATCCCGTCGATCACTTCCAATTGGAATCCCTTTTCAACATTCGGTTCATATCCATCATGGCCTTCCCAGCGGACTCCAATTTCTTTTAAACCAATCTGGGAACAAGTATCAATTAAGCCAGGAGTTAAAAATTGATTGGTTGCATCAATGATAGTGCAATCTGGCAAAGGTGAATCGGGAGGGAGGATTGAAGCTATGACGTTATCTTTAACCAGGACAGTATTTTTGGAGAATTCTCCAGTCTGGTTGTTATAAACATTTCCGTTTATAATGGCGGTCATTGACATGGATTACGCCCTCTTTCATTTTAGAATAAAGAAAAGTAGAGAGATTTCCCTCTCTACTTTTCTGCATTAAAAGGTGCTTTCAATTTATCTAGCTACAGCGCCCAGCGCCTAGTGAACTTCGGTCCCCTCGCTACGATAAGTCAACATCGATTCGCTAACGCTTATCGTGTTTCCTTTATCTCCATCGAGGCCCTCCAGTCCATACGGCGCTAAACGGGCACTTCCGCTTTTATTTTTCCATCCATACGTTTGTTCCATTTGGAGAAACAATCTTAATGGAGGAGTCAGGAGAGACTTCGAAGCCATGGACTTTTTTGCTTACACCTGCAGTTGCGTCCATCGTTTCAAGCTCAATCCTTGGCACATCCTTCATAATGATCTCAAGGGCCTCCTGGTAAAGCTTCGCGCGTTCGTTCTGATCAACTGTTTCGGAAGAGGCGCGGTTCAGAAGTGAATCAACCTCTGGATTTGAATAGCCTTTACCGTTTCCAAGTGCGCCAATTTGGTCAGTGTGGAATAGTTGGTAAAGGAAGAAGTATGGATCTGGATACCATGTCCAACCGCCAATTGACATCGGTGCGTTTCCTTTTGAAACAGTATCGCTGTAGGTTCCCCATTCAACAACTTTTATTTCAACATCGATGTTCAGGTTTTCCTTCATTTGATTTTGGAAAATCGTACCGTATGGAACACGTGCTTCAGCCAAGTAGAGTTCTGTTTTGAATCCTTTTGGATAACCTGCCTCGGCTAGAAGCTTTTTCGCTTCTTTTGGATCGTATGTCGGAGTAAGTTTTTCAAGGTCTTTGCTGTATCCCCAAGAACCTTTAGGAAGCGGCATATATGATTTTTCCGCTCCGCCCCATTTGTTGACTCCTTTTACAATTTCCTCTATATTTGTAGCCTTGTAAATTGCCTCACGTACTTTAGGATCGGCAGTAGGGCCTTTTTTATTATTTAAATCCAGATAGGTAATCGCCAAGGATGGTGTGGACTGCAATTCAAGGTTTGCATCCGCCTTAACCAACTCCCGGTTTTGGCCTTTAATGTCCATTCCGATATCAAGGTCGCCGGAACGGAGTGAGTTCGTCATTGTGTTTGGTTCAGGAATGATGCTGAAGTTGACGCCATCCAAATGCGGCTTTTCACCCCAATACTTTTCATGGCGGACAAGCTTTACTTGTGAATCTTTTTTCCAATCCTTGATTTGGAAAGGACCTGTTCCTACTAAATGGCTTCCAAAAGAATCGCCCCAGCCTTCAACCTCCTCTTTTGGAACAATGAGGTTTCCGGCATCCGTCAGCATTGCAAGCAGCGCAGCATTTGGCTCGCTCAAATGGATTGCAATCTCGTTGTCCGAAACTACTTCAACGTTTTCGACGCCACGAAGGCGGTTCATAGCCGATTCTTTGGCGGAACGTTCAAGGCTGTACTTTACATCCTCGGCTGTCATTTTTCTTCCGTCCTGGTATTTGCCAGGCTGGAAGTATACATCGTCACGAAGTTTAAAATTATACACTTTCATATCATCGGAAACTGACCACTCAGTTGCTAGGGAAGGAACAAATTCACTAAGTTCCTTATTGTAAACCACAAGGGTGTCACCAACTTGAAGCATGACCTGTGATTCATAAAGACCTGTGTACTTGATCGGATCCAACGTTTTCGGATTGGCTGAAAGGCCCACCCTTAAAGTACCCCCATCCTGCGGTTTTCCCGCGGCGGCGGATTTTTCGTCGCTGGAAGAGGAATTGGAAGCAGAATTGCTTCCTGAAGAACAGGCACTCAAAGCAAGAATAGCTACAGTGAGAACCAAAAAGAAAAGACGACTGCGAAACCTTTTTTTCATTGTTATGCTCCTTCCTGTTGTTTCGAATAGTGAAACGATAATTCAAATAATGAATTTAAAGACAAATCTATCACAATCAAAAAGTGATGTAAACAAGAATTTAAAATATTTTAAAAACATTTTCTTTTAATTCAATTCATTATTTACAATTATTAATTGCGGTGCTAAACTTGTTTTTAATTCATTAAGTGAATCAGTGTTTCAAATAGTGAAATAATAGGAGGCGGCTTATGGGGAAATATATTATTAGAAGATTCATTGATTTTGTACCTACCATATTTGTAGTGGCTGTGATTGTCTTTATCATCACTCGGATGATTCCGGGTGACCCTGCGGCTGTCATGCTCGGACCACAGGCAAGTGTGGAAGATATAAAAGCACTAAGGGAGAGCTTGGGGCTAAATGACCCATTATATGTTCAATTTTTTCATTATTTGGGCGATTTGTTAACTGGTAATTTTGGGGTATCGCTTACTTATAATGAGCCGATTGTACAATTAATTCTGGAACGTTTCCCAAATACCTTGATACTTGCAATCAGCGCATTGATCATCGCATTCCTAATAGGTGTTCCAGCGGGCATCATTTCCGCTTCGAGGCAAAACTCTTTATTGGACTATGCGGTTATGCTCGTTTCCTTAATAGGGGTTTCGATGCCGATTTTTTGGCTGGGGGTTATGTTGGTCCTTTATTTCAGTGTGAACCTCGGCTGGTTTCCGGCAACGGGAATGGGGGATTTAAGCGAAGGGATCATTCCTTATTTAAAGCATCTCGTTTTGCCAAGCATTACGCTTGCGACAATCCCGATGGCCACATTTGCGCGGATTACCCGTTCTAGCATGCTTGAAGTCATTTCCCACGACTATATTAAAACCGCCCGTTCAAAAGGGTTAAGCGAATTCATTGTAATTTGTAAGCATGCGTTCAAGAACGCTTTGACTCCGCTTTTAACTGTACTTGGCATGCAAATTTCGTCCCTGCTTGGCGGGGCGGTGCTAACAGAAACAATCTTCAGCTGGCCGGGGATGGGGCGCTTGATTGTCGATGCGATTGATAAAAGGGACTTTGTGGTCGTACAGGGAACGGTCCTCTTTATCGCTGTAATCTTTGTGCTTGTCAACCTGTTGGTGGATATCATGTACAAAGTTGTAAATCCAAGAGTGAATTACTCTTCCGGCAAAGGAGGAAAAGAATAGATGGCTGGAATGCAAAGTTCAGTTTCACCGGCTCAGCCAAATCCAATTCAGGCTAAAAAGGAAGCGGGAGTATTTAAAAAGCTGATAAGAAATCGGCTGGCTGCGATTGGGCTTACAATTATCGCGGTAATGGTTTTCATTGCCATTTTCGCCCCGCTCCTCGCCCCATACCATCCCAATAAGATGGATATTGCCAATTCCCTTGCTGTGCCTGGTTCGAAAGGGCATCTGCTTGGAACGGATAACTATGGAAGGGATTTGTTGAGCCGCCTTATTTATGGAGCAAGAATTTCTCTGATTGTCGGAGTGTCGGCAGTAGTTTTTGGAGCATTTTTTGGCTCCCTGCTTGGACTTGTATCCGGCTATTTCGGAGGCAAGCTGGATTCAATCATTATGAGGACAATGGATGGCCTATTTGCTTTTCCTTTTATTCTCTTGGCAATTACCTTGATGACAGTTCTTGGGCAAGGGCTTCTTAATGTCATTATTGCAATTGGAATCGCCAATGTTCCCGGCTTTGCAAGGATTGTCCGCGGGCAGGTGCTCAGCGTAAAAGAAGAGGAATTCATTGAGGTGACGAGATCGCTCGGAGCCACCCATTCACGGATTCTGTTCCAGCACGTTTTGCCTAACTGCCTTGCCCCGTTGATTGTATATGGGACGATGAGCGTTGCCGGTGCAATAGTATCTGAAGCGGCCCTTAGTTTCCTTGGGCTTGGAGTCCAGCCTCCAACCGCTTCATGGGGAAGCATCCTGAAAGACGGGAAAGACTTTTTGGTCTTAAGCCCTCATATGGCAACATTTTCGGGACTTTCCATTCTGCTGACTGTTCTCGGCATAAATTTGTTTGGTGATGGATTGCGTGACGCACTCGATCCAAAAATGAAAGTTTAATAGGCCGGAGGTGAAAGGTATGTCGGATTATTTAGTTAAAGTCGAAGATTTGGAGGTACACTTCCGTTCCTCTTCTTCCATTGTAAAAGCCGTGAATGGAGTCAGCTTTGCTTTAAATAGAAAAGAGACGCTAGGCATAGTAGGGGAATCCGGTTCAGGGAAGAGTGTTACTGCCACCGCGCTGCTCCGCTTGATCCCAAGCCCGCCCGGAAAGATTGCCGGAGGGAAGGTTCTTTTTGAAGGAAAGGATTTATTGTCCCTTTCGGAAAAAGAAATGCGTTCTGTAAGAGGCAATGAAATCTCGATGATATTCCAGGACCCAATAACCAGCCTGAATCCTGTCTATACGGTAGGGAATCAAATCATGGAGGTTATTAGGGCCCATCGGAAGGTGTCGAAAAAAGAGGCAAAGCAGGAAGCAATCAAAATGCTGAAGCTGGTAGGGATTCCTGAAGCCGAAAAACGGATCGAAATGTATCCCCATGAATTTTCCGGTGGGATGAGGCAACGGGTCATGATTGCGATTGCCCTTGCATGTAACCCAAAATTGTTAATTGCCGACGAACCGACAACCGCTTTGGATGTAACGGTTCAGGCGCAAATTTTGGACTTGATGAGAAACCTGCAGGAGACGATTGGCACTTCCATCATTATGATTACCCACGATTTGGGAGTCGTTTGGGAAATGTGTGATAAGGTGATCGTCATGTATGCCGGCAATACGGTAGAATCCGGAAGCGTGAAAGATTTATTCGATAACCCGCTTCATCCCTATACTTGGGGGCTGTTAGATTCACAGATAACAAGTGAGGTTGGCGATGGAGAGAAGCTTTCCGCCATTCCGGGTACTCCTCCCGATTTGAGGCAGGAAATCCAGGGCTGCCATTTTGCTGACCGCTGCCCATACGCCCAGGATATATGCCGTGCGGTTAAGCCGAAACTCATCGAGGTAGAAGAAAACCATTTCGCGTCCTGCCACTTCCAAACTAGTGAAAAGCGGCTGGAAAGAAAGGAGAAGGCATACCATGGCTGAAGCGATTTTAAAAGTTGAGAATATTAAAAAGCATTTTCCCATCAGTAATCCGCTTCCTTTCAAAAAATCAACGCAAAGCGTAAAAGCGGTTGACGGTGTCAGTTTTGATGTCTATCCTGGCGAAACGCTTGGCATTGTTGGGGAATCCGGGTGCGGAAAGTCAACGATGGCAAGGCTTATAAACCAGCTTATCCGCCCGACTGATGGGAAGGTACTTTTTAAAGGCCAGGACTTGGCGAACTTGGCTGATAAAGATCTCCGTGTTTCCAGAAAGTCGATTCAAATGGTTTTCCAGAATCCCTATGCTTCATTAGATCCGCGAAAAACAATCCGGCAGCTGCTTGCGGAGCCATTGGAAATTCATCAAGTGGGAGACAGGAAATCCCGAAATGAGAGGGTCATCGAACTCCTCGAAGTAGTTGGCTTAAACAGTTATCACGCCGACCGTTATCCGCATGAATTTTCCGGGGGCCAGCGCCAGCGGATAAATATTGCCCGCGCGCTGGCTTTGAACCCAGACGTAATCATATGTGATGAACCGGTTTCCGCTCTCGACGTATCTGTTCAGGCGCAAGTCATTAACCTTCTTAAGGATTTGCAGGAAAAATTCGGATTGACCTACATTTTTATCTCGCACGATTTGAATGTTGTGAGATATATGTGTGACAGAATCGCCGTTATGTACCTCGGAAAGATTGTTGAGATTGGAACATATAAAGAGATTTATGAAAACCCGCTTCATCCCTATACAAAAGCCTTGCTGTCAGCAGTCCCGACAGAAAGCCCTTACGAGAAAAAAGAGAGAATCATCCTGACGGGCGATGTGCCAAGCCCCGTAAATCCGCCTTCGGGCTGCCATTTTCACAAGCGGTGTCCGTTTGCTATGGATATTTGCAAAACCGCTGTACCAGTATTGGAGCAGAGGGACTTACAGCAGAAGGTTGCCTGCCACCTATACGAATCATAATTTTGGAGGAATCAATCATGTCATTGAAGCACGTTATTGAAGTTTTAGAAGTAATGGACAGTATCCATGTAACGGGAAATGATATAAAAGAATACCTTGAAAGCATTTCCCGCGAAGGAGATGTTACCGTTCAAACCGTCGAAGGAAAAGCTGGTTCAACGGATTTCGTTAAGATTGTGATTGCGGGAGAAGAAGGGAAGTCAACGGGAGGAACAGCCCCAACCTTGGGAATCATCGGAAGGCTGGGCGGAATCGGCGCCCGTCCGGAAGTTAAGGGATTTGTTTCTGACGGTGACGGCGCCCTCTCTTGTGTCGCGGCTGCCGCAAAGCTCCTTGATATGTCCGGAAAAGGCGACAAGCTAAAAGGGGATATTATTCTGACCACCCATATTTGCCCGACGGCGCCAACTTTGCCGCATGACCCAGTTCCGTTTATGGATTCACCCGTAGACATCCTTACGATGAATCAATACGAAGTGACAGAAGAAATGGATGCCATTTTATCGATTGATACAACAAAAGGGAATA
Organism: Neobacillus oceani; assembly: GCF_046237595.1. Classification (NCBI taxonomy): domain Bacteria; kingdom Bacillati; phylum Bacillota; class Bacilli; order Caryophanales; family Bacillaceae; genus Neobacillus; species Neobacillus oceani. Next base: position 882,010 of record NZ_CP143543.1, read on the forward strand.
TGATTACAAATCATAAAGGATTTGCCATTACTCCGACTGTAAAAGAAGGATATATTTTGAAAATCAGCACCGACCTTCTGCATATTTATACCCAGTCAGCAGGGATTCTCCCAGTTACCCTGCCGATCACAACACAGGATATTACTCCTTATGGGAATGGCGTCTATCACGTAAACAGTATCCTTCAGCCTGCGGTTGCGACCAATAGCCCTGTAGTTGGCGTTGCGATTACAACCGAAACGGCTGTCGCAGGTTGTGGAACAGGAGCAACCCACCCAGCGGATGTCGAGCAGGTAGTCCGTTTTGTCATTGAAGTTGCCAAGCTTTTCGGTGAAAATAAATGCTCATTCTATGATGAGGAAGAGTTTGCGCGCTTGGAAGCATTGTACGGAAAAATGAACCATCTTCAAACAAAAGGAAATCAGGTGGCTTTGGGATGAGCGAAATAAAGGAATTAAAGCAAAGATTAATTGAGGAAGTAGAAGCAAGGAAGGATGAACTGATAGAGCTTTGCAGTTCATTAATCCAAATTCCGAGTGAGAATCCACCAGGCGATTCAACCGAGATTTCCCAATTCATTGACGGCTATCTTCGCCAATATGGCCTTGAAACAGAATGGCATGAGTCTGCCGATAAAATGTTCAATTTGATTTCAAGCATCGGCCAGGAAGAAGGGAAGCATTTAATTTACTGCGGCCATACCGATGTTGTTCCAGCAGGCGACTTGTCAAAATGGGACTTCAATCCATTCTCGGGTGAAGTAAAGGATGGCTGGCTCCTTGGAAGGGGAGCGAGTGATATGAAGGCAGGCCTTGGCGGCATCCTATTCGCCTTTGCACTCTTAAAACGATTAAATGTTGAACTTCCTGGGAAATTAACGTTAGCCATTGTTCCTGATGAGGAAACTGGCGGGGAGTTCGGGGTTCCATGGCTTCTTGAAAAAGGATTGGTAAAAGGCGATGGCGCCCTTATTGCCGAACCATCTTCACCACTGAATCCGACCATCGGGCAAAAGGGATCCTACTGGTTTGAGCTGGAAGTCTTCGGTACTCCGGGGCACGGCAGCTTATCACCGGTTGCAGGAGGCAACGCCATTGTCGATGCAATCGCGGCCATTGAAAAAATCAGGTCCTTATGGGATATAAAAATCACCATTCCGGAAGATGTAAAAGAGTTAATCGAAGTTTCCCAACGGTATATGCGTGAAGTGGAAGAGGAGCGGGAAAAATTCCAGCCTGTACTGGAAAGGATCACGGTCAATATTGGCACGATCCAGGGAGGAACAAAATCCAATGTCATACCTGAGAGCTGCAAAGTCCAAGTAGATTGCCGCCTTCCGTTCGGCATTACACAAGATGAGGTTACAGCTTATCTCAAAAAGGAATTGGATGCGCTTGGCATACGCTATAAAATCCACCAGTTTGGGTTTAGAAGCAATGCGAACCACACATCTGCCGAAGACCCTGTCTGCCGTTCCATCGTTGACAACATATCATTAGTAACCGGGGAAAATGCGTACGGAGTCATGCAATGGGCAAGCAGCGATGCGCGCCACTTCAGGGAGTATAATATCCCGGTGCTGCAATACGGCCCCGCTTATTTACCAAGCATTCACGGTTACAATGAAAAGGTGCAAGTGGAAGATATCGTCCGCTGTGCAAAAGTTTACGCAGCGGCAGTCATTGACTTCCTCTATGAAAAATAATGAAGAAAAAGCCGGAGTTTAGAAAATCCGGCTTCTCTTTTACAACAGTTATCTTGCCACTCCCTCCTATGGGAGTTTGGTAGGATAACTGTTTATTATTGAAAAAACCGTTGCTTTTTACCACAATTAGAGGTGTAATGGGAATTGTCGAAAGGTTTTGAAGGGGGAGAAATGATGTGCTAAAGACGTTGGATTTGGCATTGAAAGTCTTGAAGATGTTCACTAAGGAAAGGCCTGTCTGGGGAGGACGGGAACTGGCGAATGAAATGGGCCTGAACCATACGAATATTTACCGCATCCTTGAAACATTAGAGAAAAATAGATTCATTTCAAAGGATAAGGTCACCAAAAAATATTCCCTTGGTTATGCTACATGGGAATTAGGCATGATTATGTATGAGAGCCTGAATGTTTCAAACCTAATACGTCCAATTTTGGAACGGCTTCGGGACAAGACCGGAGAATCGATTTTTTTGACAGTGCTCGATAGGGATGAAGCGGTTACACTCGATGTAGTTGAACCGGAAAATAAAGTGAAGTTTTCTGTTTCTGCCGGAAGCCGTGCCCCTTTGTATGTAGGCGCTACCTATCGTACCATTTTGGCTTATATGCCGGAGGATTTCATTGATTCAGTCATCCATTCGGATCTTGTAAAATATACGAAAACAACAATGACAGACCCGGACGAGCTTAAAGCGGAGCTTCAGCATATCAGGGAGCGGGGTTGGGCTCAAAGCCGGGGTGAATACACATGGGATGTGGTAGCTGTTGCCGTACCATTGTTCGACCGGGGAGAAATCATTGGCTCTGTTACGGTTTCAGGCCCGGTTTACAGAATGACCGAAGAAAAAATCAAAGAATATGTTCCAGTGCTCATGGAGACAAGGGAAGAGATTGCCAGCGTCATTGAACGGTACCAATTGAAGTTAAAAGTTTAGCCGCGGGAGGGATGAAAGTGGCCGATTTACTAGAAGTAGCCAAATCAATATTGAAATCGAATTTAAATATCCAGGAAAGTGAGCAGGTTTTGATCGTTGCGGATCCTGAGTCACGCGAGGCTGCAACTATTTTTTATGAGGCTGGCGTTGCATTGGGCAATGAAACAATGCTGATGGAGATGATGACCAGGACAAAGTCCGGGGAAGAACCGCCTAAGCCCGTCGCCGAAGCGATGAAAGCGGCAGACGTAATCCTTTGCATAACTTATCACTCACTTACTCATACAAAAGCGAGGAAGGATGCGTCAGCCGCAGGGGCACGTGTGGCAACAATGCCGGGGATAACAATGGACATGCTGCAGGAGGGCGCGATTACGGCAGATTATTCGGAAGTTGAGCAGCTTACTAATGAATATTGCGGCTTGCTAGAAGACGGAGAAACTGTAACTATTTCGAAGAGCGGCTCTCAATTGTCTTTTTCCATTAAAGGGCGAAAAGCTATTCCAAGCACAGGCGTCTTCCGAAATAAAGGGGAGTCAGGGAATCTTCCATCCGGTGAAAGTTATATTGCGCCAATCGAGAATTCTGCGAATGGGACGATTTTTGTGGATGGATCCATTGCAGGTATCGGTGTTGTAAGTGAACCGGTGTTGTTAACTGTTGAAGATGGACGGTTGGCGGATGCAACCGGAAAGCAAGGAAGGCGCTTGCTCGAATTGCTTGGAGATGGGAACGGAAGGATTATCGCTGAATTTGGAATTGGGACGAATAAAAATGCAAGATTGACCGGCAATGTCCTCGAAGATGAAAAGGTGTATGGAACGGTTCATATCGCTTTTGGCAGCAACAAGCCTTTCGGCGGTACGAACGAGGCAGGAGTCCACATTGATTGTGTCATCATCGAGCCAACAGTAGAGATAGATGGCAAAGGGCTGGATTTAAAATAGACTTGTTCCAATATGAAAAGGGGCCTTCACTAGTTGGAAGGCCCCTTTTTATTATAGGAAAAGGTTCAGGATAAAATAGAAAGTGGCCGCAATCGCCGCTGAAATTGGCAAGGTGATGACCCATGTCATCAGCATCCTTTGCGCCGTTCCCCATTTAACACCCTTCAGGCGGTGGGAAGCACCGACACCGAGGATACCGGAGGAGATGACATGGGTTGTGCTGACTGGAAGATGGATGTATGTCGCACCAAATATAATCGCCGCTCCAGTTAAATCAGCCGCAACACCATTAATCGGGCGGATTTTCATAATTTTTCCGCCAACGGTCTTAATGATCTTCCAACCTCCAACAGACGTTCCGAGACCCATTGCTACCGCACAGGAAAATTGTACCCAGAACGGGATATCGGTTGATTCTACATATCCATTCGCGATTAGAGCCATTGTAATGATCCCCATTGCCTTTTGGGCATCGTTCGTACCATGGGTATAGGACTGCAATGCCGCAGTTCCGATCTGGATCATCCTGAAGTTCCGGTTTGTTTTTGTAAGGTTCGCATCTTTAAAAATAATTTTAAAGATCGAATACAAAATATAACCTACGACAAAAGCCAAAATCGGCGAGAAAATCAAGGCTTGAAGAATTTTAAAGAAACCTTGATATTCGATTATATTAAACCCTGAAGAAGCAATAGCAGCACCAGCAATCGAACCAATTAGTGTATGCGAAGAACTGCTCGGGATGCCGTAATACCAAGTGAGCAGGTTCCAGGTAATACCCGACAGAAGCGCTGCCAAAATGACTAGTGTCCCATTCTGTAATGTGAAAGGGTCCACTATATCCTTCGTAATCGTCTTTGCAACCCCGGTAAATGTCATCGCACCTACAAAGTTCATAACGGCAGCTAAAATGATAGCATGCCGTGGTTTTAATGCCTTGGTCGATACGGAGGTGGCGATTGCATTCGCCGTATCATGGAAACCGTTAATGAAGTCAAACGCAAGAGCGAAAATAACAATCGCAGCGGTTAATATAAATACATAATCCATGGTTTAGCTCCTTACGCGTTTTTCATGATAATAGTTTCGAGCGTATTGGCTACACCCTGGCAGCTGTCCGCAATGTCTTCGAGTGTTTCATAAATTTCCTTATATTGGATAATCCGGATTGGATCCTTTTCAACGGAGAAAAGATGCTTGATTGACTGTCTCAGGATGCCATCGCATTTTGATTCATAGTCCTTGATAGAAATTGAGTGCTCACGAATTTGAAGCAACTTTTTCGATGCTAGAAGGGTTATGGCCTTCTCGATTTCAAAGACACTGTTTTGGATAGCACCCGTGAATTGAAGCATAAAGTCGTCCGCATCCGTAATGGAATACATTTCGAACAAAGCCGCGCAATGCTCAAGGCCATCAAGAACATCGTCCATGCTGTTGGCAAGATGCAGGATATCCTCCCGCTCAATTGGGGTAATGAAAGCGTCATTCAATTCCTTAATAACCGTATGCATATACGTATCGCCTTTTGTTTCATACTCTTTCATGCTTTCGGAAAATGTTTTAAGGTCGCTGACGTTTTTGAGCTTATAGTCTGTAAAATAATTGGTACTTTCTTTTAAGTTTGCGGCAATTTCACCAAGAAGGGTGGAGAACTTGTCATTTTTTTTAAAAGCCATCGGAATACCCCCATTTTTTTCCTTTGTAAAAACGTGCCAAACGAAATAATTATAAATAAAATTTGTCGAAAAAGAAAATATTTTACTGCCAAATTTACAAAAACTTAACATTAGGGAAGGAGGAACATTTCCAATTTAAAAAGATTGCCACTAAAAGCAAATTCTTTTTCTATATATCCTTCATTCAAGTAATAAAACCGCCTGCGGAAAAGTATCTTCCTTATATTGTGCAACTTCCTGACTTAAAATGTAGAATTTATAGAAGGAGGCTGATGAGAATTGAAATCAACGACTGAAACTGCCAGGCTGTATAACGGAGTGGAAATTCCTTATTTTGGCCTTGGGGTTTATAAGGTGGAAGAAGGAACACAAGTAGAAGCAACTGTTTCGGAAGCACTTAGGTTAGGCTATCGGCTGATTGATACGGCGGCACTGTACCAGAATGAAGAGGGAGTTGGCCGGGCGGTCCGCCAAAGCGGCATTCCCCGCAAAGAAATTTTTATCACAACAAAAGTGTGGAACAACGACCAGGGATACGAATCAACCTTGAAGGCTTTTGAAACAAGCCTTGCAAAACTTGGGCTCGAATATATTGACCTTTATTTAATCCACTGGCCGGTGAAAGGCAAATATATTGAAACGTGGAGAGCACTCGAACGAATTTATGAAGAAGGAAAGGTTCGGTCGATTGGCGTGAGCAATTTCAATATTCATCACCTTGAGGATGTAATGGGCCAAAGCTCGTTAAAACCGGCTGTCAACCAGGTCGAACTCCATCCCGCACTTGCCCAAAAGGAACTAAGGGAGTTTTGTGGAAAAAACGATATTCTTGTCCAGGCATGGTCTCCCCTCGCCAGGGGAAGAATCCTGGCTGATCCAGTCCTTACCGCACTTGCTGAAAAAAATAAAAAAACGCCCGCTCAGGTCATTCTCCGCTGGCATCTTCAAAACGGCATCGCAGTCATTCCAAAGTCGGTTACGCCAGCAAGGCTAAAAGAAAACGCGGATATATTTGATTTTGAGTTATCAACCGAAGATATGGAATTAATAAATAGCCTGGACGTGGGTACACGTTTTGGCGCGGACCCGGACAATTTCGATTTTTAAAATCCCGCAAATCAAAATTGCCATACATCCATGCAGAAGACATTTAATTGGCCAATCGAACTTGTCGATTACTACTAACCCCCGGTTTAAAAAAATCGGGGGTTTTTTTTGTGAAGTTATTCAAGCATGTTCAGAATTGGTGAATAATTGATTGTGTTTATTTTAAAAAAATGGGGGTATTTTAAAGGTACAAACAGTTAGGAAAAACAACAGCGGACGAAGGCGTCCCAGATGTTACACCAAAACTGTTTGTGGCTGCAGCAGCCGAAACAAAAGGCGCACTTTACAAAAACAACTACTTTTCAAGGAGTGAATTTAAATGGGTTTTCTATGGGCATTAATTATTGGAGGTATCATCGGTTGGTTAGCAGGGATGATCGTAGGCAGAGATGTTCCGGGCGGAATTATAGGTAATATAATTGCAGGTTTCGTAGGTGCATGGTTGGGTACAGCAATTTTCGGTGACTGGGGTCCTGTTGTAGCTGACTTTGCGATAATTCCAGCCATTATTGGAGCAGTAATCCTTGTTTTCCTGCTAAGCATGATTATGAGAGCCTTCAGAAGGTCAAATCATTAATAATCAGTAAAACGGCCTCCCTTTTTGGGAGGCCTATTTATATTTTGTCTACGTCTATGCCTTCGAATATCGGAGGATTGTCCTGGAACGCCGCATGGACGACAATTTCTTCAAGTGTAATCGGATGTTTAAATTCGATTTTTGCGGAGTGGAGGGCCTGGCGATTAAAGATTGGTTTCCCCCCATAAAGCAAATCCCCGGCCAATGGATGCCCAATATGGCTAAAGTGGACCCTGATTTGGTGCGTCCTTCCCGTTTCAAGCCAGCAGGAGACCCATGTCATCCCTTTCTCATGGTCGGCTTTTAAAACCCGATAGTGGGTAACCGCTTCCTGGCCTGTTTTTGAAACACGCCTCCGTGTTGCGTGGTGGCGATCTCTTCCGATTGGTTCATTGATTGTCCCCTTTTTCCTAAGTCCAGTTCCCATGACCCCGGCTATGTAGGTCCTTTTGATTGCCCGTTCCTCAAGCATCCTGTCAAGAATGGCGCCAGCAAGTGGATGCTTTGCAAATATAATTGCGCCAGTCGTATCCCGGTCGAGCCGATGGATTTGCTGGACAGATCCGCCATCCCCGGATGTCTGTAGATGGGCGGAAACTGCATTCACGAGCGTTTCGTTATCGTCAGGGGAGTTTGGGTGTGTAGAAATAAAAGGCGGCTTATTGGCAATCAGCAAATGATTGTCTTCATACAAAATACCCAAGTCCATGTAAAAAGGCTGAACTTGTGGCGGCATATCGTCAAAGAGCAGTAGATGGATTTTTGTTCCTGCAAGCAACCGCATTTCCCAATCTGCTCTTTCTCCCTTCAAGAGGACTTTCCCTTCCATTCTGAATTGGTGGGCAAGTTTTTTTGGCACTCCCCATTTTTCCTTGAAAATCTCCGCGATTTTTATCCCGTCCCATGGTTCGGGAATGGCCAATTCAAGATACTTTCCGGTTCTATTTGTATTAAGCATTTTCATCGCACCTTTCCACACCCATTTCTGGTTGTATGTGGTTGAAATTACCATCCAATTTACAGTTCAAAATGTGCTATTCTAAAGATATATTACGGCAGTATTACAAATGTAACGAAGGTGGTTATTCCGTGAAAATCGTTTTTGCCTCGACCCCTGGCCAGGAAGATGAAATCGATGATTTAATCAAGTATTTTTATTCAGGCATTTTGCCAAGGTATTTTTCCGATGGGGAAATTAAAGAATTTCAAAGGCTTGGAGTGCTACATACTAAGAGCAGCCAGGATGCATATGGAACGTTACGGGATGCATTTTATGTCATGGCAAGTTTGCAAACGCTTATATCCATCCTGGAATCTCCTAAAACCAGTGACCAGCACCGGGCGCTTTTTTTGAAAAATGCCGATAATCTTCGTTACTATGGCCTGCTTTTTCCATTCGGGTATGATTCTTTTCTGCCAGTGCAAAAACGCGGCGATTCCTTTTTAAGTGTGTTTGCGCCCGCCGCCAATCAGCTTCTTGTTTGATTCGTTTCACAGCAAAAACGCCTGCCGGCTGCAGGCGTTTTTGTCATTCTACGACTTTGCTAAAGCATATTCCTCAAGCCACTCCTGAAACTCCGCTTTATCCCGTCCCCCGACAATTCGTGAAGTCTCAATGCCATCTTCAAAACGAATCAAAGTTGGGGTTCCCTCAATTTTAAAATCAGCCCAGGCTGACTCATATTCAAGTACGTTGAGTTGCAGAATGTCGATATCCATATCCTTGGCAAGCGGCATCAGAATTGGGGTTGCCTGTTTACAGTACGAACAAGTCGGGCTATAAAAGTAAACGGTCAAATCTTCACGATCGGCGAGTTTTTTTTCAAGATTATCAAGTGTGACGATATTTTGGTAATTAGGGTCGTCCAACTGGGCAATTGTTTCTGGATGAAGATTCTTGTCCCCATACGGATTATTCCCGCTAACTTTATCCTCATTCTGTTTGTTTGTTAAATAGGCCATGCCGATAAAAAGCAAAACAATGACTCCAAGAAATATAAGTATTTTCTTCATTATGCTAGTTCCCCCTTGTTTTTCTTCAAAATAACCATGCTGCAAATAAAGATTAGAGTAAACGCCATTAGGGCGAGAAATGGGATCGTGATGAAGCCAAGCCAGTTAATGTATTGGCCGGTGCATGGAACCCTGCCGCACGCCGGGGCTGCTTCTGCCATAAAAGGCAGCTTCTGCAGGGAGTAATGATAGGCGGAAACCATTATTCCAATTGCAGACATCCAGGCACTGTATACCGCAAATCGGTAATCTTTTTGCACAGTGGCGATGCCAAGCTGAAGTGCCAGCGGATACATGAGGATGCGCTGGTACCAGCAGAGTACGCATGGTTCATACCTACGGATTTCCGAGAAGTAAAGGCTCCCGAACATCGCCAAAATGGATACGGCCCATGCAAAAAATAAAATGTTCTCCCGGCTGTCCTTGTTCACTATTATTCACCTCTTTTTCAATATCTTAAGGGAAAAATTTAATTTTGTACAATCTCTGTTTCGGTCGAAAAATGACGATTGTGGAAAATCCAAGGGCAACCAATTAGAATAGAGATTATATAGGAAAAAAGCGGCCTTTTCGCTACTGGCAAATAGAAATTAGCTTTTTGAGAAGTGGAGGAATTGCAATGGACTGGAAACAAAAAGCAACAAAATGGATGGAATTCACAGAGCTGGATTCAGAATTAAAGGCTGAAATGGAAACGATGAAAGAAAATGCCAAGCTGCTTGAGGATTCTTTTTATAAAAACCTGGAATTTGGTACCGGTGGAATGCGTGGGGAAATCGGCGCCGGAACTAACCGAATGAACGTCTATACCATCCGTAAGGCATCCAATGGCCTTGCTTCTTACATAGAAGGAAAAGGTGAGGACGCGAAAAAGCGGGGTGTGGCCATCGCGTTTGACTCCCGACACAAGTCACCGGAGTTCGCGATGGAGGCGGCAAGGACGCTGGCGACTAGAGGAATCAAAGCCTATGTTTTCGATGAGCTGCGCCCAACGCCAGAGCTTTCCTTTGCAGTACGGTATTTGAACGCTGCCGCAGGCATTGTAATAACAGCAAGCCACAATCCGCCGGAGTACAATGGCTATAAAGTATATGGGGAAGATGGCGGCCAGCTGCCACCTGCTCCCGCGGACGAAGTGATAGCCAAAGTAAATCAAGTTGACAATGAACTCCTAATTGAAGTAAAGAGTGAGGAAGAACTGCGCGGCGCAGGCCTTATTGAGACAATAGGGAGTGAAATAGACAGCGCGTATATTAATAAACTTGCAACGATTTCAGAAAACCCGGGGATTGCCCAGGAATCGCCAATCGAGATTGTCTTTACTCCGCTTCACGGGACGGCGAATAAGCCTGTGAGAGCGGCTTTTGAATCGCTCGGTTATAAAAATGTCCACATCGTCCGGGAGCAGGAACTTCCGGATCCCAATTTTTCTACCGTGAAAAGCCCGAATCCAGAAGAACATGCCGCATTCGAACTTGCCATCCGCGACGCAAAAGCGGTGGATGCGGATATCCTGATCGCTACAGACCCGGATGCGGATAGGCTCGGCATCGCGGTAAAGAACCATGATGGCGAATACGAAGTTCTGACCGGAAACCAGACTGGGGCCGTGCTTCTAGATTATATTCTGGAACAGAAGAAATCAAAAGGGACCCTTCCGGAAAATGGGGTCGTACTGAAAACGATCGTAACGTCTGAAATTGGCAGGAAAATTGCGGAGGCCTACGGATTGGAGACAATCGATGTCCTGACAGGATTCAAATTTATCGCCGAGAAAATCAATGAATTTGAACGGGCAGGGGACAAAGTTTTCCTATTTGGTTATGAGGAAAGCTATGGCTATCTGATTGGAGATTTCGCGCGGGACAAGGATGCTGTCCAGGCCGCCCTCATGTCGGCGGAGGTGTGCGCGCATTACAAGAAAAAAGGATTGAGCCTTTATGACGGCCTTATGAATGTGTTTGAGAAGTATGGTTACTTCCAGGAAGGGCTCCAGTCAATGACGATGAAAGGAAAGGATGGAGCAGAATTAATCGCGAAAATAATGGCAGGGTTCCGTTCTAATCCACCCACAACTCTTACTGGCATGTCTGTCGTATCTTCGGAGGACTACCTTGAAAGTGTCAGGATTTCAGGAGCAGGCATGGAAAAAATCAATTTGCCAAAATCAAATGTCCTTAAATATTTCTTTGAGGACGGCTCCTGGGTTTGCCTAAGGCCATCGGGGACCGAACCGAAAATCAAATTTTACTTCGGGGTTAATGACACGAGCCTTGAAGCGAGCAGGAAAAAACTAAAGCAGATTGAAGATGAGTTTATGGAACTGGTCAATACAAAGCTATAAGAGATTACCCGGCGGCCTGAATGGCTTGCCGGGTTTTTAGCATATCGTCATAAGATTCAATCGCTCCTTATTAAAAAAATACTTGGACTTTAGTCGTAGCCATTCCCATTCAATTGGCTAAGGCAAACGTTTCTGAAAAATGTATAATGAAAGAAAACGATGGTTGGGGGAAATCGAATGGAGGCGGAGTCAAGGTTGCTGGAGCTTGGCATCTTAAAGGAAATTGCCGAGCTGCTTAATAAAGGAACCGAGACGGATGAAATTCTATCGGATGTTTTGGAAAAATTGCTTAGTGTTACAAACCTTAAAACAGGCTGGATTTTTTTAATTGATGAGGATGGATCCTACAGGCTAGCAGCAAGGAAGAATCTCCCCGAGGCGCTGTCCCGCTCGAATTATGCTCCCATGTGCGCCGGGGAATGCTGGTGTATCGAGAAGTACAGAAATGGCAGGCTCGCGAAGGCAACAAACATCATGGAATGCAAAAGGCTTGAAGATGCCATCCTGAACAATCTTGGCGACACCGCGGAGCTGACGCATCATGCAACGGTTCCATTGCGGGCTGGTGATGAAAAATTCGGGATATTGAATGTCGGCTCCCCGCACAAAACCCATTTTGACAAAGAAGAATTGGCGCTCCTGGAATCGGTTGCCCTTCAAATTGGGACATCATTAAAGCGAATCAAGCTTGCCCAAAGGGAACAGGAACTTGCCCTTACGGCTGAACGGAACAGGCTGGCGAGGGATTTGCATGACTCCGTGAACCAATTGCTGTTTTCAGTCAGCTTGACAGCAAAAGGTGGGGCTTCAATGGCCGATTCCGCCGAGGTGAAAGAGACTTTCGCTTATATACAGGAACTCGCCCAGGAAGCTTTAAATGAAATGAGGGCGCTGATTTGGCAATTGCGCCCCCACGGACTTGAAAACGGCATTGTCAGCGCGCTCCGTGGATACGCACAAATGCTTGGCCTCGATTTGGACATCCAGGTAAAAGGGGTGCTGAATCTGCCGGGGAAAATTGAGGAAGGAATTTGGAGAATTGGCCAGGAATCGATGGCCAATTGCAAAAAGCATTCCGGACAAACAAAAATGACAATAAAATTAGCGGTTGAACGTAATTGGTTGTCGCTTGAAATCAGCGACCCTGGATGCGGCTTCCATTATGTCGAAGGAAATGAGCTGCCATCGCTTGGACTGAAAGGCATGAAGGAACGGGCTGAAAGGCTTGGCGGGCATTTCCTTATCGAAAGCGCGGAAGGCCGGGGTACAAAGCTGTCGGCCAAAATTCCGGTATGAAAAGAGGGGAAAAAGGATGGGAATTCGAATTTTAATCGCCGATGATCACAATGTCGTTCGCAGGGGGCTTGCTTTCTTTTTAAAAACGCAGGAGGATTTCGAGATAATAGGGGAGGCAAAAAATGGCCAGGAGGCTGTAGCCATGGCGGCTGAACTGAAACCGGATATCGTCTTGATGGACCTTGATATGCCAGTAATGGATGGAATCAGCGCGACGGCAACAATAAAGAAAGACCAGCCGGAAATGAAAATTATGATCCTGACCAGCTTTTCGGATCAAAACTATGTGATTCCGGCCATTGAAGCGGGTGCCACAGGTTATCAACTGAAGGATATTGAACCGGATGAACTCGCCGCTTCCATCCGCAGGCTTTGCTCTGGCGAGAATCAGCTTCATCCGAAAGCGACCTCCCATTTGCTGTCACAATTTTCAGGAAGCAAAAGGGATGCCCGGAAACAGCTTGAGGAACTGACAAAGAGGGAAGTGGAAGTGTTAAAGGAAATCGCCAGCGGGAAGAGCAATAAGGAAATTTCCACCTCCCTGTATATTACCGAAAAAACAGTGAAAACCCATGTGTCAAGCATTCTTGCCAAGCTTGAACTTGCGGACAGGACCCAGGCCGCCTTGTATGCTGTAAAAAACGGGCTTGTAGACGAGTGAAAGGCTCTTGGGAAATTTCTTTATGAAAAGAGCACAGCCGTGTTGGCTGTGCTTTTTACATAATGGTGGAATTCGCCTGAATTGGTCAGGTTAAGCTGTATGCCGGCAACTGTTGTGGAGCGTTTTCGGGTAATTCTGCCGCATGGTCGAGATAGCGCAGCAGCGAATAGAGCTTTTTCTCAAGAACCGAGTAATCATGCTCGAAATGGTAAGCATGGAGAAAATGCTCGATTTTTTTTGACAGAAAATGGTCCCGTGTCCGAACCATGAGAATCAGGAGATTGTCCCATTGCGAGCGGTGTACATAATAAAGCGCCCTGTCATAATCCAGTTTATTCATTTTTTCTCCTCCTTGTTAGGAGTTGAAATTAGTGTATGGAGTTCAAGGGGAAAGTATCGCTGAAAATGTTGGAGATGCCTGTTTTTAAGGCTTTGTAACAACTGCCAGGTTTACAAACAAGCCATGATGCATAGGAATTTTTAAGCCGAGCCACACTATACGATGAGAAAGCATGAAAGGACTGTGGGACATGAAAAAACTTGTTGCTGCACTTATAGCCGTCCTGGCATTTATGGCGATACAGCCACATCAAATTGAGGCTCAACCCCCTGATTATGAAAAGTATGGAAGAATCGCGATGGCGGTTATCAATGCCGACTTTCCCGGCGACCCAATTAGGGACTATGAGTACCTTGGCCGAACAAAAGTGAAAGAATGGGATGTGGCGGATACCTTCCGATTCAAAGTGGAAGAGAAGGGAAAAACTTTTTATGTCAGGGTAACCATAACGCATAGTTTAACTGCGAAAAAACTCCTCTCGCTGAAGGTTGAGCCTGAAAGATAAAATTAAGTTGTGCGCTTCAGCAAAACCAATGGATTGATTTGCGTTTCATTAAGGAAAGCGCAATGGATTAATCATCTTGGGACAGGCATTCTTTAGCCTGTCCCAAGGCGTTTCGCAGTCGTGGGCGTTTTCGGAGGAGTCTCATTGGTGTCTGGCCAGTCATCGCTGCCAGTTTGATAAACATTCTTCTGAGACAGCACCGCACAAGAAAATGGAACGCATTTTCGAACGAGTCTTCGCGGTCATTTTCTCCATTCAAAGCCCGAACAGCAGTGGCCGGTGGGTCCTTTGGTCGTTAAACGATAACCTAGTGCCCAAATGGAATGATCAGCCGATCCAACTAAGGCAAATGCGCGGGTTAAAGGTCAACAAGGAAAAGGGCCTAGCCAGCTAACGCATGCCCAAAGTGCGAAACTCATCAGCTTTCGAACTTTTTTCTAGGGTTTTTTCAAAAAGAATACAACTATCCCCCCATTATGTTCATACATTGTTGTAAGAGGAAAAGAGGGGGAATAGCTATATGAACAGTGAGGACAGGAAGGAGCTAGAGCGCGCGATTGGCGAGATTACGGAAATCGCGAGCGGCTTCGGCCTCGATTTTTACCCGATGCGGTACGAAATTTGCCCTGCAGACATTATTTATACGTTTGGCGCTTACGGTATGCCGACCCGGTTTTCGCACTGGAGCTTTGGCAAGCAGTTTTATAAGATGAAGCTTCAATATGACCTTGGCCTCAGCAAAATTTATGAACTGGTCATCAATTCAAACCCCTGTTACGCCTTTCTTCTCGACAGCAACAGCCTGATCCAGAATAAATTGATTGTCGCCCATGTCCTGGCCCACTGCGACTTTTTCAAAAACAACATCCGTTTCCAAAACACAAAGCGGGATATGGTCGAAAGTATGGCTGCGACTGCGGAGCGGGTCCGAAATTATGAAATTACGTACGGAAAAAAGGAAGTCGAAACATTCCTGGATGCAGTCCTAGCAATCGATGAGCACATCGATCCATCCCTGATGCGCCCGAAGCTTACCTGGTCCATAGGCGATGAGGAGGAAGAGAGCCCGGACCGCCCGCCAAGCCCGTATGATGATCTTTGGAAGATGGATGAGATGCAGTCCAAAAAACAGAAGGACAAAAGGAAGACCAAGAAGTTTCCTCCAAGGCCGGAAAAAGACCTTTTGTTATTCATTGAAACCTACAGCAGGGAACTGGAACCGTGGCAGCGCGACATCCTGACGATGATGAGGGAGGAAATGCTTTATTTCTGGCCTCAGCTCGAGACGAAAATCATGAACGAAGGCTGGGCTTCCTATTGGCACCAGCGTATAATCCGTGAGATGGATCTGACTAGTTCGGAGGCAATCGAATTCGCCAAGCTGAATGCGGGGGTCGTCC
The DNA here is from genome assembly GCF_046237595.1 of Neobacillus oceani. Taxonomy (NCBI): domain Bacteria; kingdom Bacillati; phylum Bacillota; class Bacilli; order Caryophanales; family Bacillaceae; genus Neobacillus; species Neobacillus oceani. The sequence continues at coordinate 897,522 of NZ_CP143543.1, forward strand.
AGCCGTCAAAAACGGGAATTAATCCTTACTACCTAGGCATCAAGATATTTGAGGATATTGAAGAAAGATACAACAACCCGACCGATGAGATGAAGCGGCGAGGAGTCAAGCCGGGTTCAGGTCGGGAGAAAATGTTCGAGGTCAGGGAAATGGATTCGGATATTTCTTTCCTGAGGAATTACCTGACCAAGGATCTCGTCATGCGGGAAGACATGTATTTGTTCCAAAAGCAGGGGAAGGAGTACAAGATTGTCGACAAGGAATGGGAGCATGTCCGCGACAGGCTTGTCAGTATGCGAGTGAACGGCGGGTTCCCGTACATTACGGTGAATGACGGGGATTATATGAAAAATGGCGAGCTTTACTTGAAGCACTGGTACGAAGGAATAGAACTTGATATTAAGTATCTGGAAAAGGTTCTTCCTTACATTCATCAGCTTTGGGGCAGGACGGTCCATATTGAATCGGTGATTGAGGAGAGAAACATGCTGTTCACGTATGACGGCAAGGGCGTACATCGGAAGTATTTATAAAGGGTTTAAAGTGTATGTAAGGGAAATTTTTAAAAAGGCTTAATTAACCCTCAGAAGATGATCTCTGTATTGAACAGGGGTCATCTTCTTTAGATGATTCCATTGGTATCAATGAAAATTATAGTAAGTAATATAATTGTCTATTTCACTTCCAAGTTCCTCGCGTGGCCTGCATGACGCTAAGTTTACCTCGTCCTTGAGGTGACCAAAGAATGACTCTATCGGTGCGTTGTACCGGTTTCGCCTCCGGACATGGGCTGGTGTAACCCCATATTATTAACGAGTTTTGGAAGTCTGGATGGTGTAATGGGTGCCTTGGTCAGAGTGTATCAGTGCGTCTTTGGCTTTCTGATAATGGCGGCACTTTTTCAACTTGCTTAAAGTATCAGTGGCTTACTACATTGTAATACAATTAGATTGATGGTGAGCCAGGATCTGACCTGTTGAGCCGTCCTTGATTACTCAAATTAAGCCCTTTGGCTATTAGTGTAATTTAAATAAGTAATATCAGTAAGATGCACCTTACCGGGTATTCCATGTTTAAATTGACGCTTTAAGTGGTTTGGAGCGGTCCGGTGTTCCTGGGTTGCCTTCATCATTCTCCTGTATTGATTCACTTTTCGGATTGGGCAGACAATACCGTACTTTTTCATGTGAATCCGAACCCTTTACAAATTGTAGACACACTGAGATTGACCCGCCAAGATCACCTTGTTCTGGTGCCCCTTTCTCCCTTCCTTATAGGATTGATTTTTTTAATCGCTTAATAACGTATTTTGCATCGGCTCCAACTCCCCTAATGGTTGCTGAAGAAAAAGATCGTTGTCCTGAAAGACCCACGTAGTATACGCCATCCATTGTGGTACTAATCCCTTTATTTTGTAGTGGATTACCTAATTGATCTATCGCGTCATTTAGGGTGGTTAAATAATTTACATTTGGCTTGTAACCAGTAGCATAAATCACTGAATCTATTTTTTCCTCTTTGCCATCACTCCACATTACACCTTCTCCTGTATAGTTCGTGAACATCGGCTTACGATCTGGCTTTTTATTTAAAATCGCTTCTTTATAGACCCCCATATCCATAACTGACGTATTCAAAGAGAACTTCTTACCGTAAGGTAGAGTATCAACACCAGTTATTTTCAACCAAAAATGAATGTCTTTGCCCAAAAATCGTTGGGGTATAAAAGAAATTGGCTTTCGTGTAGCAATGGACACGTTTGAAATCTGAGCTAATTCATAAGCGATTTGAATCGCAGAGTTTCCTCCTCCGACGACCACAACTCTTTGATTTTTATAGTCATTTATATTTCTGTATTGACTGGAGTGAATCATCTTCCCATTAAATCGTTCACTTCCTTCAATTACAGGCACATTAGGTTTTGAAAAAGCACCCGTAGCAGATATCACAGCTCTTGAATAAAATATGTTTCCTTTAGCGGTGACAATCACAAACTCTTTCCCATTCTTTCTTACTTCCGTCACCTTTTCCCCCGTATGAACGTTGAATTTATGATATTTGGTGTATTCGTTAAAATAGGAAATAACCTCATCTTTTGTAGGATAGTGGTTTGGGTCACCCGGAAATCGCAAACCTGGGAGTGATGAATATCTTGCTGGAGAAAATAAAGTCAAACTATCATAATGTTTTGGCCAAGAGCCTGCAGCTTGTTCAGTTGCCTCAAGAATCAAATACTGTAGTCCCCACTTTTTCAGGTAATAGGCTGATGCTAATCCTGCTTGCCCTCCTCCGATTACAATACAATCGAGTGTATTTTCCATACCTTCTTCTCCTTTCATATCGTTATTTAACGATATGTCTTATTAAAAATAATGAACCTATAGGGTTTCCTACACGTCCATTTAGCAGCAGGCAATCAAAAATTTATTAGATCTTGCAATAATTCCCTGATCTTTTTTTGTTTGTGGAATAAAAATTGATACAGGTCTCCCTTGCTTTTTAAGGCACACATGTCGATGCGATTACATTCACGTGAGTAAAACCATTGGAAATTTACGCACTTTTTGAAACATAAAAAAGCATCGTACTATTCATCATCTAAACGTGCACCTATTCCTTAAGAACAGGTGCACGTTATCTTATATCAGCCGCAGCAGGAATCCTTCTTTTCTTCGCTTGAAGATCCACAGCATGAATCGTTCTTGGCCTCTGTATCCACAACCTCCTTGATTTCAACGCCGCAGCAGTCTGATTCTGATTTCTGTCCGGTGATTTTTTTGATGAAGTCCATCATTGTTCTTCACCTCCTTTCAAGTAAGCCTTATTTTGGGCAAGCTCATTAACTAAGCTCACAGAGAGCCCCAGCCACCCAAACTTCAAGTGCGTCAAAGTTTAACGCCGAAAAAGTGTCACTAGGGTATGAATACTTACATAATGGTTTAGCGACTTTTGGCTGAGAGCCAAAGCTGGTATTCCATTTTTACGGAAAGCCACATCCATAAACCCTCCCCCTTATAAACAATTTTTATCGATTAATATGGCGTGGCTAAATCAGATAGAAAATGAAGCCCGATACCGTACTCATCGAGATAACCGAGAGGATAAAGGCCATCACAAGCTGCTTCCGGAAGATGGACTTCAATAGAACCACTTCAGGAAGGCTCGCTCCGGCTGAAGAAATCATTAACGCCATGACTGGGCCAAGTGCCATCCCTTTTGCAATCAAAATTTGCGATATCGGAATCATGCTGGATAAACGGATATACAAAGGAATGCCGACGATTGCGGCAATCGGGATCAGCCACCAGTTGTCGCGTCCGAACCATTCCGCGATAAAGTGCGTCGGCACAAGTCCGTGGATCGCCGCACCAATCAATGCCCCAATCAAAAGGTATGGGTATACACTTTTCATTAAGGAAAGGGTCTCGTTTACGGCATGCCGCCAGTTGAATTTCTGGCTGGATTGATCATACCCTGTCATCACGACCTTCTTTACGTGACGTTCAAATCCTAGCTTATCGAGTGTAAAGCCGATGATGATTGAGAATATTGATGTGATGATGGTATAGAGAACGGCTACCTTCCAGCCCATGACGACACCCATTATTGTCAGGATGGTAGGATCCAGTACTGGTGAAGAGAAAAGGAATACCATCGTGATGGAGAAGGGAATTTTATTTTTTAACATGTTCACGACAACCGGTATGGTCGAGCAGGAACAGAACGGTGTGATAAAAGCAAAAGCGATGGCAATGAGGGCCGCGATTAATTTGTTGCTGCCTGTCAATTTCTTTTCAATCTTTTCATACGGGATGTACCCCTGCAAAAGGCTTATGGCAAAGCTGATGACGATAAATAAAACGGTCAGTTCGGCTGCGATTCCAAAAAAGCTTTTAATGAATTCCATCATGGTCATTTCCTCCTTTATGCCTCACACATGCAGCTGCATTCGCAAGCTGGTGTCAGTGTTTTCTTATTAATAAAGCTCCAAAAATTTCTGTTTTCCTTTGGTAGTGAGTATTTCCAGGCATCCCTCGCGTTTTGCTCCATTCTCTTTGTTTTTGTTCAGTTATCATTAGAAAATCATACATTGGCATCATGTGCCGTTCCTCCTTTAATCAAATAAGTTTGATGTTTTTATCAAAAAAAATTGATATTGAATCTGCCCGAAGACCTAACAACAAGTAGGTCTGAACAGGCAGCACAGCTCCGGTGAGAGGATGTGGTTGATTTCCTTCTCGTTGATGGTGTAGTACGAATAGGTGCCTTGCTCTTCCTTCAAAATGAACCCTGCGTCCAGAAGTACCTTCAGATGATACGAAAGCTTTGATTGTGGCATCCCGATTTTTTCGGTCAGTTCCATGACACTGATTTTTTCCTGCTGGCACAATAGGTTCATGATGTGGAGCCGCTTTTGATCAGCCAGAGCTTTGAACTTGCTTTCGTAATCCGAAAAGGTGCTCGCAAGAGACAAGTCAGTGAGCGGGATAATTTTTTCCAAGAAGATTGCCTCCTTTAAATCAAATTCTTTTGATATACTGTATTATATTCCTAACCCTGGTAAAAATGCAACTAATAAAATCAATTTTTTTTGATGAAGAGGAGAAATGTGTATGTATCACATTAAAAAAGCTAAGTTTGAGGATGTCAAAGGTATCCTGGATATTTATAACGAGGGAATTCGTGACCGCATTGCGACCCTGGAAACAGATGAGAAAGATTTGGAATATATGAGCAAGTGGTATCTGACAAGAGATAGGCGTTATGCTGTCCTTGTCGCAAAAGATGAATGTGGAATAGTTGGATGGGCTTCATTAAATCCTTACTCCCACCGCAGTGCGTATCGTTCTGTTGCAGACCTTTCCGTCTACATCAGAAGGGATTTACGGGGAAAAGGGATTGGAAAACGCCTATTAGAAGAAATCGATAAAGTGGCGTTAGAGAATGGTTTTCATAAAATCGTCCTGTTCACCTTTCCATTTAATCAAGCCGGCCAAAAACTATATAGGAATATGGGGTACCGGGAAGTCGGGGTTTTCAGGGAACAGGGCGAACTTGACGGTAAGCGTGTTGATGTCATGGCAATGGAAAAACTTTTGGGGGTGAAAGAGAATGGTGATCAATAATGGTGGGAATCTAAGTACCGAGTATTTTAAAGCTTACTTTCATTTAATCATGGTCACCCAGGGTGCATCCCTGGATCATGCCCGGGATATAGCTTTCGCCCGCTTGTTCAATAATGAAGCGACGTCATTGGGCGATTCCTCATACAATCATTTCATCGAGGCTTATCTCGAAATGAAAAATGTTAAAACTGTGTAAATCGACATTTTTTTGTTGAACATATAAGTAAATAGTTATATCCTAATCCATGGGAAGGAGGAGTGCACTTATGCAACATACTAAGATCGAAGTTGAACAAGCATCTCTTGTCCTAAAACTACTTGGAGACAAGACGAGGCTGACAATCATGGCTCTACTCACCATGCGGGAACTATGCGTATGTGAACTGCTTGAGGTTTTCGACATGAGCCAGCCATCCATCAGCCAGCATCTCAGGAAGTTGAAGGATGCGGGCCTTGTAAAAGAGGAGCGAAAGGGACAATGGATTTATTATTCCATTAACAAAAATAGTGATTGGTATCCTCTTGTGGAAAACATACTTCCGTTTGTTCCGGAACAAACGGAAAAAATGGAACAGATACTAAAAAGCAACCCAACAATGCGTTGCGGCTGTTAATTTGGAGGTTTGGTCTTGGTCTTATCAGTACTTGCTATTTTGATCTTTTTGGTTACCCTAATCTTGGTCATCTGGCAGCCCAGAAATCTATCCATTGGATGGTCTGCATGCGGTGGTGCCATTCTTGCTCTACTCGTAGGAGTGGTTGATTTTGCGGATGTTATCGATGTTACCCAAATCGTTTGGAATGCAACTTTCTCGTTCATTGCGATCATCATCATATCCTTAATTCTGGATGAGATTGGTTTCTTTGAATGGGCGGCGTTGCATATGGCTAGAACAGCAAAAGGGAACGGCATCAAAATGTTTGTCTACATTGGGATACTTGGTGCCCTTGTTGCAGCGTTGTTTGCAAATGACGGAGCAGCTCTAATACTCACACCAATCGTTCTCGCGATGGTTAGGAACTTGAAGTTTGAAGAGAAAATGGTTTTCCCGTTCATTATCGCGAGTGGCTTTATAGCTGATACAACGTCATTACCCCTTGTGGTCAGTAACCTGGTGAACATCGTTTCAGCCGATTTTTTTGGTATTGGTTTCAATGAATTTGCTTCAAGGATGATTGTCCCGAATTTCTTTTCATTGTTCGCGAGTATCCTGGTTCTTTACCTTTATTTCAGGAAGAGCATTCCCAAGAAGTACGATTTGGGACATCTGAAGAGACCAGCCGAAGCAATCAAGGACGAAAAAATGTTCCGTCTGTCATGGGTTGTTCTTGTGGTCCTGCTTGCCGGATATTTTATCAGTGAGATGCTGAATATCCCTGTTTCGATTGTTGCAGGAATCGTCGCGTTTTTCTTCTTGTTCATGGGCAGGAAAAGCCCAGCGGTGGACACTAGGAACGTTATAAAAGGTGCACCCTGGAATATAGTCTTTTTCTCAATTGGTATGTATGTTGTTGTTTATGGGTTGAGGAACGCGGGATTGACAAGCGTTTTGGCGGACATGATTCAATGGACAGCGGATCATGGTTTATTCGCCGCAACAGTCAGCATGGGCTTCATTGCAGCCATCCTCTCTTCGATTATGAACAACATGCCTACGGTCATGATTGATGCACTCGCCATTGCTGAAACGAATACGTCAGGTGTGGCAAGAGAGGCTTTGATTTATGCGAATGTAATTGGCTCGGATTTGGGTCCGAAAATCACCCCAATTGGTTCACTCGCAACATTGTTGTGGCTACACGTCTTGTCCCTAAAAGGAGTCAAAATATCATGGGGAACGTACTTTAAAACGGGAATCGTATTAACCATTCCTACCCTATTCATTACACTGGTAGGACTATATATATGGTTGTTAATTATCTCATAAGAATTTACTAATAAAAGGAGCGATTCGACATGGCTAAAAAAACAATCTACTTCTTGTGTACAGGAAACTCCTGCCGCAGCCAGATGGCTGAGGGATGGGCAAAGAAATATTTGAACAGCGATGAATGGGAAGTCAAAAGTGCTGGCCTTGAAGCACATGGGCTTAACCCAAACGCAGTTAAAGCAATGAAGGAAGCAGGAATCGACATCTCAAGCCAGACTTCTGATGTGATTGACCCACAAATCCTGAACAATGCTGATTTAGTCGTCACCTTATGCGGCCATGCGGCGGACCATTGCCCGCTAACCCCTCCGAATGTGAAAAGAGAACACTGGGGATTTGATGACCCCGCAAAAGCAGAGGGAGCAGAAGAAGAGAAATGGACGTTCTTCCAGCGTGTCCGCGATGAAATTGGGAACAGAATCAAGACATTCGCCGATAGTGGCAAGTAAACAGTAGAGGGAACAGATGAAACCCGGACTCGGCAATGTGCTTCCCGACAGGAATGTTCTTAACTTGTTACACTGTCCTGAATTGCTTTAATGCTTGCCCAGGAATTTATTTAGCTTGTAGACGTTAATCTTGAGCACATGCACGGGAGTTTGGTATACTTTTAGGAAAATGATGATTGTAAGAGGTACATACTTTGTCTAAATCTAAATTGCAATATTGGCTGATTCAAATTTTACTTATCATGACCATTATTTTCGTTGCTACAAAGATTTCGTTTATTTTCAAACCTATTGGAATCTTTTTTTCAACTGTGTTCTTTCCTATATTAATTACCGGCTTTCTTTATTTTCTTTTGAATCCAGTAGTTAATTTCCTGGAACGCAAGAAGCTTCCGAGGACAGCATCCATATTGATCATCTATGCGGTGTTTACCGGCCTGCTCGTTTTGGTGATCAGTAATTTGGTTCCGGCTGTTTCTAAGCAGGCTACTGAGCTGGCGAATGATCTTCCCGTCCTTGCCACCAAAACCAGCGATTATATTTATGATGTTATCCAATCGTCCGAGTTTGAAAGCTTTAAGAAAGAGCAGCAGGAAATGATTGAGACAGGCAAGCAGCGTCTGATTGAGTTTGCCAATACGCTGCCGAACAGGCTGACAAGCGGCCTTAAAGGCTTTTTTGGAATTGTCACGAATATCGTGATTATATTGGTAACCGTCCCGTTTCTGTTGTTTTACATGTTTAAGGATGGCCGAAATTTCCCAATAGCTGTATCAAAGTTCATTCCGATTGATTATCGTGACGAAGGATTAAAAATTCTGCGGGAAACCGGTGAAACACTATCCGCCTATATCCAGGGACAGGTCATTGTGGCCTTGTCGGTCGGAACATTGGCATTCATCGGCTATTTGATCATCGATTTGCGCTACGCATTAATTATGGCATTAATCGTGGCCGTTACAAATATGATCCCGTATGTGGGGCCGATTATTGGGGGAGCACCTGCTGTCCTTGTTGCATTTTTTGATTCCCCGACAAAAGCGTTGCTGGTGATTGTTGTAATCCTGATCGCACAGCAAATTGAAGGCAATCTCCTCTCCCCAATGATTTTGGGAAAAACATTGGATACACACCCGGCTACGATCATCATTATATTATTGGCCGCGGGTAATCTGGCTGGAGTGTTGGGAATGGTACTCGCAGTTCCGACTTATGCCGTTACAAAAACGATCATCCTGAACCTGGTAAGATTTTTAAAAGCAAGAAAAAGAGAGGATTTCACAAAGGTAGGAACCTAAGCCATTGGCTCAGGTTCTTTTTTTACTTTTTATTATTTTTAAAGAATATTTTATGAAACCTATTCGGCCTTTCTCCGTATATATACCTGTTTCAAATGATTAAAGGAGAGATGTACTTTGTTTTTTACACCATGGACAATACTCATTCTAATGGCCTTTGGGTTGAGCCTTTGGGCGCAATTCAGGGTGAAAGGGACTTTTAAAAAATATGTGAATGTTCCCGCGTCATCTGGATTGACCGGGGCTGAGGCGGCAAGGCAGATGCTTGACGAAAATGGCCTGCATCATATACGGATAGAATGTGTGCAAGGTACGTTAACTGACCATTATGATCCGATATCGAAGGTGGTTCGATTGTCGGAACCTGTTTATTTTGGGAATTCTGTAGCATCCCAGTCTGTCGCTTGCCATGAAATTGGACATGCGATTCAGGATAAAGTTCACTACCCGATGCTTGTCGCTAGGCACAAATTATTTCCGGTCGTGAATTTTTCATCGGGAATAGCCCCTTTTTTGTTGCTGGGTGGGTTCTTTTTTAAACTATCGGGGCTATTGCTGTTAGGAATTATTGCGTTTAGTGCGGCTGTTGCTTTTCAGGTAATTACTCTCCCCGTTGAATTTAACGCTAGCAAACGGGCAAAGGATTTCATGATTAAGTTGGGCTTTATAAAAAACAATGAAGAAAGATCGGCAGGTAAGGTGTTGAATACCGCAGCTTTAACGTATGTGGCTGCGACGCTCGTTTCTGTCTTGCAACTTGCCGAATATCTATGGTTGTTTACGAACAGCAACGAAGAGAATTAATGCAATCAGTAAAGGGAACCTTAAAAAGCAGAAGGTTCCCTTTACATTTTTAATTAACAGAAAGATTCCTTTTTACTTACGAAAGCCGCCTTAAGAGAGTTCCATTCAGTCCCTTTGGTTGACATGAGAAAAATCTGATGATACTATTATCTCGAATTAAAGATATTTAACTTAAAGGCATCTCTGTAGATTGCATTCTTTAGCAGTTAAAACTGCCATAGGAAATACTCTCTCCTCTCTTTCTTTTAAAAAAATAGTCTTAAGTCCAAGATTGTTTAATTAAAAATTACGAGGGAAGAGTTTTTTATAACAATTCAGAACAAAATAGACATATCGAACAAGGAGTGAAAAAAATGGGCAAAAAAACAATGGGAATCCATCATATAACAGCTATTGTAGGCCATCCTCAGGAAAACGTTGATTTCTATGCAGGAGTGCTCGGACTACGACTGGTGAAGCAAACCGTCAATTTTGATGATCCTGGTACGTATCACCTATATTTCGGTAATAACGGCGGGCAGCCAGGAACGATTATCACCTTCTTCCCGTGGGCAGGATCATATAAAGGAAGAATCGGTGATGGTCAGGTTGGGGTAACTTCATATGTGGTCCCATCAGGAGCTATAGAATTTTGGGAAAAGAGACTTGAAAAGTTTCAAATTCCATTTACGAAGACAGAGCGATTTGGTGAGAAGTATCTGCAATTCGAGGACACCCATGGCTTACGCCTCGAGATTGTCGAGAGGGAACAAGGAGAACTAAACGATTGGACTTTTGGAGAGGTTACTCCGGAAGTGGCCATCAAAGGGTTTGGAGGGGCAACTTTATTTTCCGCCAAGCCTGATAAAACTGCAGACTTGCTGGAAAGAGTTATGGGGCTTGAATTCGTTGGTAGTGAAGGTGACTTCCTTCGGTTCCGTTCTTCGGCGGACATCGGAAATGTCATTGATTTGAAAGCTATTCCGACTGGGCGAGGCCAAATGGGCGTAGGAACAGTCCACCATATTGCTTGGAGGGCTATCGATGATGCCGACCAATTGGACTGGCAAAAATACGTTGCTTCTAACGGGTACGGCGTAACGCCTGTACAGGACAGGAATTATTTTAATGCCATCTATTTCAGGGAACATGGCGAAATCCTGTTTGAAATTGCGACGGACCCTCCCGGATTTGCCCATGATGAATCACAAGAGACATTGGGCGCAAAATTGATGCTTCCTTCGCGTTATGAACAGTTAAGGGAGCGAATTGAGCGGAAGCTGCTGCCGTTTGAAGTCAGGAACCTAGACTGATTAAAGGAAAAAGGATGATACGATTGCTTTCTATAGATCCGTCCAAAAATACCGAAAGAGAAAATTACAAGTTCCTAATTGGGAGTATCATACCCAGGCCGATTGCTTTCGTTACCACATTATCAAAAGACGCCGTTTTGAACGGTGCACCTTTTAGTTACTTTAACATTGTATCTTCTAATCCTCCGATGATCTCCCTTTCGATTCAAAGGAGAGACGGAAGGCAAAAGGATACTGCAAGGAACATCATCGATTCCAAGGAATTTGTTGTCCATATAGTTGATGAGCAAAATGTTGAAAAAATAAATAAAACAGCGGCAAGCCTTCCTCCTGACCAAAGTGAAATCAAGGATGCAAACTTAACCCCGGTTGATAGTGTGAAAGTTTCAGTTCCTGGGGTTAAGGAAGCCAAGATTAGGATGGAATGTAGATTGGAACAGAGCTTGGAGCTGGGTAATGAAGATTCAATCGGATGCGATATGATCATAGGGAGAGTGGTTCAATTCCATATTGAACCTGACATTTATGAAAATGGGCGAATAGATCCCAAGGGCTTGGCTGCTGTCAGCAGGTTGGCTGGTACAAATTACGCAAAAATAGGTGAAATCTTTTCAATTGAGCGGCCTGAATAGGTTTCCTCAACAAGCTCAGGCTTGGAACTAGCCAAGTTCGGCCTTTCTATGAAGGAAAGAAATGAAAGAAAATGATGCATCTTGTGCACGTTCATGTTTTGGAGGGAGAAAAAATGAAACATATATTTAACAAGGGAAAAGATTTAACAAGACCGACTTTGCTTTTGCTTCATGGCACAGGAGGAAATGAATTGGACCTTCTTCCGCTTGCGGGAAGAATTGATGATGAGGCTTCTGTTTTGAGTGTCCGCGGCAATGTACTGGAAAACGGAATGCCGCGCTTCTTCAGGAGATTGGCGGAAGGTGTCTTCGATGAAGAGGATCTTGTTTTCCGAACCCGGGAATTAAATGAATTTCTTGATGAGGCGGCCAAAAACTATGGATTTGACCGTGACAACATTGTTGCCATAGGTTACTCGAATGGAGCCAATATAGCTGCAAGTTTATTATTCCATTACCAAAATGCACTGAAGGGGGCAATCCTGCATCATCCAATGGTACCGCTGCGGGGCTTGGAACTTCCAGATTTGTCAGGGAAATCCGTGTTTATCGCCGCGGGAACAAACGATCCAATCTGTTCACCAACCGAATCGGCTGAACTCCAATCTTTATTAGAAAAGGCGGGTGCAGAGGTTGAGATTCATTGGGAAAATCGTGGGCATCAACTGACTTTATCAGAAGTCGAGGCGGCTGCCGAATGGTTTCGAAAAGTTTTGGAATGAAAAGAAATAATTAGGGTAATATACTAAAGGGTGATATGAGTATGGGATTTTTATCCAGATTATTCGGAAGATCCAAAAGTAAGGAGGAAGAAAAAATGTCAAATGTCAAACTAGCAGTCATTTTTTACAGTATGGGTGGCACGAACTTCCAACTTGCTAAGTGGGCCGAGGAAGGCGCAAGAGAAGCAGGTGCAGAGGTAAAGGTATTTAAAGTACAGGAATTGGCTCCAGAATCCGTCGTACAGGGAAATGAAGTGTGGAAACGGACGACAGAAGCAACAAAGGATGTTCCCGTTGTCACCTCTGAAGATCTTGAATGGGCCGATGCGATCATCTTCAGCGTTCCTACAAGATTTGGGAATATGCCTTCCCAAATGAAGCAGTTCCTTGATACTCAGGGGGGATTATGGGCAACTGGAAAAACAGTTAACAAAGTTGTCAGTGCCATGACTTCTGCCCAGAATCCTCATGGAGGCCAGGAAGCGACAATTCTTTCCCTCTATACGTCAATGATGCACTGGGGAGCAATTATCGCGCCACCAGGTTACACGGATCCTGTATTATTTGGCGCAGGAGGAAATCCGTACGGGACAAGTGTCACAGTCGGTGAAGATGGGAAAATGAAAGATGCTGCCCAGGCAGAACCGGCAGTTAAGCACCAAGCAAAACGTACTGTCCAAGTCGCTGAGTGGGTTAAAAAAGGAAATCAATAATGGAGTATGGGAGCTAATCAAATGATTTGATTAGCTCTTTTCCTTTGGAATTTACTTATACATAGGAGGTGGAGCGTTTGAATGAAAAAAAAGCTGTTGGAGAAAAAGCAGTAGAATTTTTAAAGGAAGATATCGTAGTTGGATTAGGAACGGGCTCCACAGTTTATTACACCCTACAATTGCTTGGAAAACTTGTTCAACAGGGTTATTCCATTAAAGGAATTCCAACATCAAGCCAAACGGCAAAAATAGCAACCGAATTAAATATCCCTCTAACATCATTCAATGAGATAGATGAAATTGATATTGCTATTGATGGGGCTGATGAAGTCAGCAGCAGCTTAGATTTAATTAAAGGCGGCGGTGGTGCATTATTACGTGAAAAAATAGTAGCCAAAGCCGCAAAGAAATTAATCATTGTAGCAGACTCCAGTAAATTGGTTGACTGGCTTGGCTCTTTCCCATTACCAGTCGAAATCGTCCCTTTTGGGGTGGAAGCGACCAAAAGGCATATACAAAAGCTTGGGATCAATCCTAAAATAAGAATGGTTGATGGGACCCCTTTTATTACAGATAACGGGAACTATATCCTCGATTGTGCATGCCCTAAAATATTGGCCCCACATGAAATGGAGCACGACTTGAATATGATTCCAGGCGTAGTGGATAATGGCCTTTTTATAGGGATGGCTGACATGGTCATAACCATGGATAAAAACAAGGAAGTAATAATCATGGAGCGGGAGAAACGAGTAACAAACACTATTCATAAATGAAATAGCCAACATCCAGTGTTGGCTCTTACTATTTATCGGATTGGTGTTGGTTTTTGCATTTCTTTCCCATGCTTAGGATTATATCATTGAAAATGAATGAAACTTAGGGACGAATTTTTGAATATAAAAGGGGCTTGTCCTAAAGTGGTTCCACATGTACATGGACATCGTATACGCCATGCTCTTCCATCATGATTTTCTCAACGAGGGTCGCGATATCATGGGCTTCCTTGATTCCAAGTGATGGATTTACAAGAATAACGCAATCAATGACCTCGTTATTGCCGTAATAACGTCCTTTGATTTCCTTTATACCTTTCACATCTTTAACGTTTAAAATAATTTCTTTGTAGAGCTCAAGCTTTTTTTCATCAAAACCATCCGATAGTTCATGTGAGGCTTGTTTAAAAATATCCCAAGCTGTTTTGCAAATTAAAAACCCTACAACTATGGCTGTTACTGTATCTAGCCAAGGCATGTTCAGCTGCGAGCCGAATATACCGATGGCCGTACCAATACTGACCCAGGCATCCGATAGATTATCCTTCGCAGCTGCCGAAACGGAACTGCTATTAATTTTTATCGCAAGTTTATTATTATACCGATATACAAAATACATAGCGAGTGCGGAAACAAGTGCGACATAAGCGGCGACAATATCTGGGGACTCTTTCCCGTTATGAAACATGGAAGTGAATCCATCTATTAGTACTTGAATTCCCACAGCAGCCATAATGAACGAAGCTACCATTGAAGCAATGGTTTCGCTTTTCCAATGCCCATATTTGTGATTTTCATCTGCCGGTTTTTGTGAAATTTTCAGTCCTATCAGTACAGCGACTGAGGCTATAATATCTGTTGTATTATTTAGCCCGTCCGCTTTTAGGGCGGCAGACCCGCTCATATACCCAATGATCAGCTTCAAACAGGAGAGTATGAGATAGGCCACTATGCTTATGATAGCCCCGCGTTCCCCAAGTTTTAAATCTTTGTACTTTTGCTCTTCCACCGAACCCACCGCCTCTTGAAAAACTCCTCCATTACCATAACATTCAGTAACCGTGTGGGTCTAGGGCAAGACTTTTGTGTGTTTTTAACTAAATAAGGCATGGTAAAGAAAGTTAACTAGAAGAAAAAGTGCAGAATAATTCCTGAAGAGGCGATCAAAGCCTAATATGGCAGCGGATCGGCTCGAAAGGATTATGGAACTAGAATTCATTGGCATTTCCAAATGAAAAAAGCCAACTGCAATTGTTGGCTTTTAAATATTTTTTTACATTTGCTGTTCGGCCATTTTTTTGGCATTCAGCCTTTGCTCCAATATATGAATCATAAAGAGGAAGTGGTCAGCTTCGCGGAGAACGTGGTCTGCCAATAATGGGTTAATGACATTGCGTATTTGACAAGCCTGGATAAAGTCCAATCCCGCTTTCTTGAACGCCCTTAATTCTGTTGTCGCACTTTCGCTGTCTTTATTCAATTTTCCAATGATTGGATAAGTGGGCTGTTTTCTATATAACATTGACTCTACATCCCTAGCTTGGTTAAGTAAAACCTCAAAATCATCCCCGAATTTCCGAGCGGCATTGACGAGGTTCCTTTCGGATTGATCAAGCAATGCAGAGATAAAGCGTGAATGTTCCATCATTATTTTTAGCCAAAAGACATTCTCGCTGATAATAGCGTCCTGGATAGGGTCCAGTATTCCATCATTGAACTTTTTCAGTGTCCTCATAAAATATTCAGCTTCACGTGCGATATGGTCAACGAGCAGAGGAAAGTTAAAACCACTCACTTTGCAATTGATGATCAGGATGAGAAGATTTCTTTTAAAATTCCGGAAACCATTGACCAATTCGATGCTTTCCTCATTCAATTTCCTTACAAGTGATACGTTATGCGGTACTTGATAAGCCTTTCGTTCCTGCTGCTCAAAATACGCATGGAACCGGTCTGCCTGTTGTATGAGCTGGGCATCGTTGCGGTTAAATCCTTCTCCAAGGAACAAAGCGTGTTCTTTCATAATCCTGAGCCAAAACCTGTTTTCCGTTATCGAGCGTTCAACAAACATTTGCTCGGTCAGTGATTCTGGCCTGGCAGCAAATGTTTCTGGCGGCACCAGCATTTGGCTGAACTGGCCGCCGCTCACATGTCCTGGTAATTGCGGTTGGTTTTGCATGTTTTCCCCCCTGCTCCCAATTTACTATTAATCATATTGGAATGAAGGGGGGAATATGTTAATCTCCATTTGGGGCTTTAATTTAGTTATACGAAAAGCGTGGGAGATACCGTGCTTTTCGTATTGTTATTTCTCTTGTCTTACCCGTTTCAGAATGCTCTCCACAAACAGGCGGCAACGGGGGAGGTCTGTGTCCTGGGGGGCCAATTCAACCTTCAATGTCGCGGCTAGTGTTGTTTGAACGAATAGCATATCCCTGAAAGCATCCACCGCCCCGCAAAAATATGGGTAAAAACTATCTCCGGTCCCGGCAATCCCTGTAATAACGTGTTTTGTATCCGATTGTTCAAAGGCTTCATAAATCTGACGCATACTCGGTGGGACTTCTCCATTTCCCCATGTGTAGGTAGCGATTACGATTGCATCAAAGTCCTTCAGTATTTCGTATGGAAAAAGGCTTGCTTGAAATAGAGATGGGGATATGCCGTATTGTTGAAAAACGGATTTAATTTCTTCCACTAAAACTCTCGTATTTCCGGTTACTGAGGTGTAAACAATTGCAATCTCCGCTTCATAATTCGTCAAAGCCATTTGATTGGGTAACCTTCGTATACGTCCGTGATTTTTGTTCGAAAAAATCCGACTTCGTCTCATTGATCATTTCATCACTGAAAACATGGATCCATGGCATCGGGTTATCCCGGTCCTCATAAAGGTTTTTTAACCCGAGCTGCCGTAGCCGTTTATTGGCCAAATACTCGACATAACCTTTGAATTCTGCCAAGTTAATCCCGTCAATCTCTTTCAGGATTTCGGCCGCCCACTCATTTTCCAAATCCACCGCTTTACCGATTGCCTCGTAAATATACCGGATATTCTTTTCTGTATTTAGGCTTGGATTTTCGGTGAGGAGGATCCGGATGAATTGGGAAATAAAATAGGCATGCTGCATTTCATCCCGTTGGATATAGCTGATCATCGTGCTCGTCTTCAACATTTTTTGCTGGCGTGCGAGATTATAGAAAAACGCAAATCCTGCGTAAAAATAGATCCCCTCCAAAATAATTGAATTGACCCCAAGCTCAAATAGATGCTGAGGCGTAGGGGTTTGTCGAAATTGTTCATAGGCATCCAAAATCAGCTTGTTCCTTTTTTGTACAATCGGATCCGCCTTTGCTTCATTGAACCTTTTATTCTGCTCACTTAGAGGGACTAAAGAGCTTAACACATATGAATACGATTCGTTATGGACCGCTTCTTGCTGGGAAATGACTGCAAAAATCGCTTTAAAGCTGGAATCCGTTACGTAATCCATCACTTGGCTCATTGTCGGGGTTTGCAGGCTGTCAAGGGAGGCAAGCTGCGTGTTCACCCGAAGGAAAATATCTTTTTCAACGGCGCTTAAAGAATCCCATTGCTTGATGTCGTCCTGCATGTTGATTTCCTGTGCTTTCCAAAAGTTAGATAGCAGTGTTTGGTATAAGTCATACATTTCCGGATAGGCAATATCATTCCAATTGAGCAGTCCCGATGACTGGCCGTTAATGATTCCAGTAGAGCGGTTCGGCTCATCATGGTTTAATAGATTGCTTTTTTTTAATGGTGCATATGTTTCCATAATCTCTTCTCCTTTCTTTTTTAACTGTGGCATGATTCACATTCCTGGATTTCCACCTGGGACGTGCTTCGTACATAATAGGTGGTCTTTAGGCCTTGTTTCCATGCTTCCAAATGAAGGTTCAACAGATCTTTAGCTTTAATGTCGTGCCTTACATAGAGATTGAAGCTGATCGACTGGTCAATATGGCGCTGCCGTTTTGCATTTTGGCGGATGCTCCACGTTTGGTCGAGTTCATGCCGAGCGCGCCGATAAAAATTATAGGTGATATGGTTGAGGTCGGGAGCTGTTACCTTAAATTTGAAATTCTTTTTTTCCTCCGCGTATTCAACGGAATAGAGAGGGTCGATTCCATCCGTCGATCCACCGATTTTGGCGGTCGATGAGTTTGGAGCAACGGCCATCAGCCAGCCATTCCTGATCCCGTTTTTCCGGACATCTTCTTTAAGCTTAGCCCAGCGGCAAGATGAGTAGCCCCGCCTTTCGAAGTATTTTCCTGTTTCCCATTCAGATCCCGGGAATTTGCTGTAAGGGCCTTTTTCCTTTGCAAGCTTCATGGAAGCGCGAATCGTATGGTAGGCAATACCTTCATAAAGCTTATCTGCGTATCCAACCGCGTCATCGCTCTCCCAGTGGATTCCCCTCAGGGCGAGAAGGTGGTGCCAGCCGAATGTACCCAGGCCGACAGCCCTGAATTTTTTGTTCGTCTGCTGCGCCTGTCCTATGGGGATCGTATTTAGGTCTATCACATTATCAAGCATTCTCACTTGAATTGAAATCAGCCTATCAAGCACATCTGCCGGCACTGCTTTTGATAGATTGATGGATGAGAGGTTGCAGACGACAAAATCACCGGGCCTGCGGACAATCACGATGTCTCCATCTTCGGTCGTGTATTCCTTTACAATCGTGGTAGGGGACATGTTTTGAGCGATTTCCGTGCATAAGTTGCTGCAATAAATAGAAGTCCTGCCTTCCGCGGAAAGGTGCTTATTCGGGTTTTGCCTGTTCACTTCATCCCTGTAAAACATATAGGGGGTGCCAGTCTCAAGTTGCGCGACCATAATCCTTGCCATAATATCCATCGCCCGGTATGTTTTCCGCGGCAAAAGCGGATTATTAACCGCTTCGTAGTATTTCTCCGTGAATAGTCTCCTGTCTTTTTCATCGTAAAAGTCCTCAAGGCCAAGCGGACGCCCTTCCCCGTCGCGCCAGCCCATAATCTGTTTCACTTGGTGAGGGCAGAAGGTATGCCATTCGCCAGTGCTCCTCCCGTTTTCATCAGTCTCCAGCAGTTTTTCCATGAAAAGGTCCGGGATGGCGACGCCGGTAAAGATATCGTGGGCCTTCCGTCTTTCATCGCCGTTGTTTGTTTTTAAATCGAGAAATCCATTCATGATGTCCTTATGGAAAATATCAAGGTAGATCGCAATCGCGCCCTGCCTTTGCCCAAGCTGGTCAACGCTGACCGCCGTATCGTTGATTAGCCTTATCCACGGCACTACACCGGAAGACATTCCTTTGAAGCCTTTAATATCGGAACCAAGGGCACGTACCTTTCCAAAATAAATGCCGATTCCGCCGCCATCCTTGCTTAGGCGGGCGATATCCCAATTGTTCAAATAGATGCCATCAAGCGAGTCCTCAACCGTATCGATAAAACAGGATGAAAGTTGGCCGTAGCTTTTCCCTGCATTGGAGAGGGTAGGGGTAGCAACAGTCATATATAAATTGCTCATCGCCCAATAGGCCTCTTTGACAAGTCCGAGCCTTTTCGCTTTGTCTTCTTGCATCATCAGCGTCATGGCAATGACCATAAACCGTTCTTGCGGGAGCTCAAATAGATTGCGCGCATAGTCTCTGGCCAGATAACGATCCGCAAACAAAAACAATCCTATGTAGGTGAAAAGCTTGTCTCTTGCCGGCTCTATTTCCCGTGATAACTCATCAATCTCTTCTTTTGAATAAGCGTTTAAAAGTGATGTCGAATAAATGTTCATTTCGGTGAGTTTCGTTATCAGGCTGTAAAAGCAGCCGTATTTCAACTGGCTGGCATAGCCACGGGTTTCAGCAGCTTCCAGGTACAATTGCTCCAGGTAAATCCGGGCCGCCACGAATGTCCAGTCGGGCTGGTCGATGGCGATATTGTTCAATGAGTAATACAAAGCCTGCTGTCCAGCTTCTACTTCTGAAGCCTCCAATTCAATCAACTTGTCTTTTATCTGCGAACAGTCCAAACCATACTCTTTAGCCGTTTCTTCAAGAGCCTGCAAGATGCTTGAATACCTAACCTGTAGTTGTTTTCCCATAATCATCCCTCCAAAATAAAATTAAAAAATCCGCTCATGGACTGAGCGGATGAAACGATCACATCAAAAGGAGGGAAGAGATACTAGAGCAATAACCTGCCTTCTGATTGCCATCGTTTCATCTTCCCAATCCCCGAGGAAGTGAAACAGCTTAAGAGAGGACAGGTCTCCTGACTCATGCGTCATTCTACTCCGGACCCTTCCCTTACAGGCACCTTGTTAAAGTACGTTGTAAAGTGGTTTGTCCATTTCGTCTGCATTTACAGTTGCGGGGGCAGCTCCGGATTCTCACCGGATTCCCTATTAAGCCTAACGGCATCCAATCTCAAGGCAATACTATATATAGTTATACTGATTTTGTTTTTGTCAATATATTGAGTATGTTCTCTATGGTATCTGAATCACTTCTTGTTGGCAAGCAAAAACATTTTCATTTTTTATAAAACATTTTAATCCAGTGCCCGAACTGGCTTTTTGCCCCCTTGATGAATTATGTCCTTTTTTTGAAAAGAGCAGTCCAAAGCCCATTTACGCCAAAAACCCCTTCATGCTCATTCGCTTGTTTCATTTTCCTCAATTCAACAGCCTCAAAGTCACGAAAAACATACCTTATTTTTTTTTCTGTAAATCCGAGGCCTCCCTGCAGCGTACGGAGCTTGTATACCTCGAGGTCTGAAAGGGAAGAACCGCCAAGTTCCCCGCCTTCGACAAAGCAGGTAAGGCCAAAGTGACCTCCCGGCTTCAATGCATTTGCAACCAGCTCAAGGTATCCCATCCTCCGATGCGGGGGAATGTGATGAAAACACCCGGAATCATAAACGAAATCAAAGCTCCCATTTATTAAGTTAAATTCAAAAATATTGCCAAGGATGAAATTGACATCGATTTTATGGTGCCTGGCCCTTTCCATTCCCCAATCCAAAGCTTCACGAGACGAATCAATCGCATCTACTTGGCACCCCATTTGGGCCAGGAAAAAAGCGTTACGTCCAGGACCGCAGCCAAGTTCAAGTGCAGTCCCGGGAGTTAAAAGCCCTTTTTTAAAATAGCCTACAAGATTTTCATCAGGAAGGTTCCTGAAAAAGGGGACGTTCCGATCTCGATTAACATAAAACTCGTCCCAATTGAACTTGGATTCCTCTCTTAACAGCTCATCAAGCATGAATAGAAGTTCATCGTTGCTCGTAATCATTGTTACCATCAACATCACCACTTTCTGAATCGTATACTCTTCTATTTTACTGTTTTCACCATTAATAACCATTACAGACATATTAAGGAAGCATTAAAAATTCTAATCTACCTAAGCGGATGGGGAGTATAAATTAAAGCTTTTATTGTATGTGCTGGCTCTAATTTAAAAGTTTAAGATCATTCTTATGTAATTATCCTTTGAATAAAAAGGAGGGCTCAGGAATGCTGGAAGCTAGGTTGTATGAGGTAGTCAATTTAATAATTTTCACGAATTTATTACAAATATTACAAATATGACAAACGGTTCTGGAGCTGTTTGTGGACAGTAGGAGGGGCAACTATCTTTACTAGGTAAATGTACTTGGATGATAGGAGTTGATTTTACGAGAAATAGTTCAATCGTTTAGTACAAGGCTTTCTGCCGCTACGTATACATACAGTACATCCTGGTAAAAGAACTAAACAAGGAGGGGAAAGCTTTAAACGAAAAAAAGGATTAACCTCTAAAAAAGAGAGGATTGCATAGATAATGGGCACTGAAGTGTTCGTAACGGTTAGTTCATTTATTTTGACAATGCTATTTATTTTCTGGAGGCCTAAAGGATTAAATGAAGCAATTCCTTCAACCATCGGGGCACTGGCAGTAGTCATTTGGGGAAACATCACTCTGGCAAACTTAATCGATATTAGCTCAAAGGTGAGTGGTGCCGCCATTACCATCATATCAACAATTGTCATGGTGCTTGTACTAGAGAGTGTCGGTTTCTTTAAATGGTCGATTGCGGTCCTTTCAAATCTTGCGCGGGGAAATGGCCGGAGATTGTTTTGGCTGACGAATCTATTTTGCTTCCTGATGACCGTTTTCTTCAATAATGATGGAAGTATTCTTATCACCACTCCAATTTTAATTCTTCTATTAAAAAAGCTTAAACTGAAAAGGCGCCAGAAAATCCCCTACCTTTTAAGCGGAGCCTTAATTGCAACCGCTTCAAGTGCACCCATAGGAGTAAGCAATATCGTCAACCTTATTGCCTTAAAAATAATAGGGATGGATCTTTATCTCCATACGCTCCTCATGTTTACTCCGGGAATACTTGGGTTACTATTTTTATCCGCGCTGCTTTATCTCGTATTCAGAAATGATATTCCCAGTAAAATAGCGCATATTACGCTGACAAGTGATTTTAAAGAACACAACTATCATCCGCTTCAGGATAATCATTTAGACCCGGAACATAAAAAGCAAAAGAAAATCATGATTGGAATTTTGATGTTTGTCTTTTTGATAAGATTGGGCCTCTTTGTCGCTTCCTATGTTGGTATTCCAATGGAAATAATCGCAGTCCTTGGCTCGGTACTTCTTTTGGGGTGGAGGTGGATTTACCTTAAGGTGCCCCCAACGGATATGGCCGCAAAGACGCCATGGCATATTCTAGTCTTTGCATACACAATGTATATCTTGATTTATGGCCTCCATAATATTGGGCTGACGGATATCCTTATCGTCCATCTCCAAGGATTGGTTAATGAAAGCCTATTCCATGCTAGTTTAGTAATGGGTGGTACCCTTTCAATTATTTCAAACATTTTCAATAATCACCCAGCCTTGATGATTGGTACATTGGCGCTTACAAATATGGGGTTGGATCCAATCACCGTAAAGACTGTTTATCTAGCAAATATCATAGGAAGTGATATAGGATCGTTATTCCTTCCAATCGGAACGCTGGCAACATTAATGTGGATGCATATTCTGAAAAAAGGAAAGGTTGCGATTAGCTGGGCTGAATATATTCGTGTAACGGTCAAAGTGATCCCTGCAACCGTTCTGTTCACCCTGGTGATTTTATATTTGTGGATTGAGCTTATATTTAATGGAAAGTCACTCTAAAGAAAGGCGAATGGGAACATCACCACGGCTAAATGGTCTTTGCATTGTTGGTGTTCCTTGAACGCCTTAAAGCCTGCCCTCCACACGTAGGACAGGTTTAAGGTGCATTTCATAAACATTATGGCCAGTGGATCATTTTTATATGAGGTACTTTCCAGTAAATAGTTTCTCCGCTTGCAACATTTAATTCTGCTATATTATCATGTATCAGTTTAAGCAGTCCGATTTTTTTAGGATGGTCTCCCAGATCGAATACAACCAATTTTCCTTCAAGTTTTTTTAGCTGCTCCTCAAATGAGCGCTGCAATGGGATGCTGACTGGCTTTACGGGCAGTTCCTCGTTTGGCAGTGTATAAGGAGTGGAATTGGTTTGATAAGGTGTAAGCCATTTTAAATGATTTAACGAGATTAGCATCGTTTTGTAAATAGGAGAGTAGAAGACAAAATAATCATTTAGCACGCTAAGGATATATCCATGAATGGATTTGTTCCCCGTTACAAAAATCTCAACGAATTTGCCTTTGGCATTGGTAAGGGTCTTACGATAAGAAACTGATTTTGTTTCTTCAAAGATAGGCATTTCAGGAGGTTCACCCTCAAATTCAAGTTCAATCTGATCATCAGGCCGCAAATTATGAATATGTGAAAAAGGAATGTATAAATAATCCTTTCCATTAAAAAGAACGATAATATCCTGGCCTATATCGATAAGAATCCCTTGAAATAATGTCTTTCCAGAAATCTCAATTTCTATTTTTTGCCCTTTTAAGGCTAAAACATTTTTCACTTTTGATACCCCTTTTCAGCAAAGAGAGGGCAGTTGGCAGGCTCTCTAAATAATGCACTGCAGCATGGGTCCATTAGGCATTTTAAAAAGTTGCCCCAGGCATTCTGCTTGAATAGGAGAATGCCTGGGCTTTATGGACAGGTTTTATCTGGGCTTCCACATATAATCAATTGTTTTAATTACTTTTTCGAAACGATGATCCTTGGAACTGCTTGAAGAACTGCTTGAAGTTCTTCCGGAAGTTTTCCGAGAAGCTTTTCTGCCTGAACTTTTATGGTTCTTTTGTCCGCTTTGGTTTGACATGGTTTCATCGGATGATTCGGATTCTTCATTTTCTTCATTGGACGATTTTTGTTGAGACTGTTTTGTGTTTTTATAGGAGCCTTTTGCTCCGCAACTTATGTTTTTAATATGAAAGGGATTGATTCTTAAAACCTCGTCATTATTGACAATCGTATAATGGCCTCCCATTCCCTGGACAAGTACTCCTTCAATCGCTTGAGGGCCACCCCTGTTTATCGACACCCATTTATGGCTCATCTTTCCGAATAAATCATGGAAATCATCTGCTTCAATAAATTCCGGTATGAGGACTTCTTGCTCGTCATTTTCCTCATTTTGTTTGTTGTTCCATTCACTGATGCTCTTAATGTGGTGGATATTGTAATAGACAACCCCGTCATCTTCAGTCAATAAGGCGATATAGGACCCTGAAACTGCCAGAACCATGCCACTCTTAGATTCCGGGCCTCCAAGGTTAATTTGCGCTTGCTTTCTGATAAAATGTTGCATTAATGCGTTGAAGCTCCCAGCACTATGAAACTCACAGGTATCAGAGTCTTCCTCGTGAAAACGGGGCATGGAATTGGACTTGGTATTTTCGCTGATGCTTTGGAGGTGTTCGGTACGGTAATAAACAATGGAGGACTTGTTCTTATTTTTATTCTTGTCCTTGTCCTTATCCTTGTCCTTGTCCTTGTCCTTGTCCTTATCCTTATCTTTGTCCTTATCTTTATTCTCATCCTCATCCTGAGCGTGGAGGCATATATAGTCTGATTGAACATCCATTAATCTTCCCTTTTTACTTTCAGGACCGCCTTTATATACTTGCACCTCCTGACCAACTAGAGATGTAAGAAAGGAATGGTACGAATCCAGGGGAGATGAAGCCGAAGATTGTTTACTTTTTTTTCTTTCCATTTAATTCATTTCCTCCTTGTCATTTATCCATAGGGGATAGATATACTCCATATATACGTAACCTAGTCTTGTCATGCATGAAGAATTGGCCTATTTAATAAAACTTTGCCTCTGCCTATTCAATGTCATGTAAATGAGCTTTTAGGTAGTTTTGCCTGTCCTTTAGAAACTGGAGGATGAAATCAGGCTCTTTGTCAAAAATGTCAATCCGGTCACGCACATAGGGATCTTGGTGCAAAAAGGGCCGGATGGAGGAGTGAAGGGTTAGGATTTGGGGTTCGATTGATTCTTTCGTAAAATTTTCATCTAATATCTTCCGCATTATAGTAGCATATTCCTTTCTGAATTTATCGATGTCCAACAGCCTTGCCGTCAAAGTATTAAAGCCTTCAATACGAAGATAGTCATATCTCATCTCCTCACCATTAATATCCCGTCCCCATGTGGCATCATAATCCCAAGGGAGTATTTCAAAAAGGCCCGTCCTTTCATTGCGATAAAGCGCATAATTGTGGACAAATCCATCAAAATTTTGTGTGCATACTACACCTGCCAACCATTTAAAGTATTGTTCAATATTCAAGTGTTTAGGAATAATCGTTTCAAACTCCTGTTTTCCAGATGTATTTAAAAGGTAGATAAATTCAGAAAGGACAAGCGTATCGCTTTTCAATCCTGTTTTTCTTTCATACCCCGCATAAAGGTCAGTTTTTGTGTCATTATCGATAGGGCTAATTAATGAAAAATTGGCATCATCATTAATTGCATAGAAAATTGGGCCTTGTGGAAGGTTTCGTTTTTTTAAAAAGTTATGGTCGACTGATTCCAGTTGAAGATACACTCCCTCAGTTTTTCCATTGATGGAAAGAAGGACATGCTTGGACGAAGGGGACAGGCAGCCAATGCTTGAAAAAAAATCGAGGGAAAGTTTATTGCGAATTAATGAAGGATCCTTATATTCAGCGTTTATATGAAGCTCATTGATTCCTTTAAAGTTAAAAAGTGTGATGTGATACGACTTTTTAATAAATTCCCTAATATGGGAGCCTCTATAGGAGAGGTCAATTTCAACTCTTTTTTTATTGATTCTTAATGACGCAGGAACGGGTTCATCGTTCCAGATATCTGACTTTAGTTCCCTCAGATCGATAGGATTAATAAAAATTTCAAATTTAGGTAAATTCATCGCTAGCCCTCCTTTTGCATTCCCTAAATCGTATGTCCTCAATCAAAAAGAAGTTCTTTAGACAAAAGTATATTTTTATAAAAACAGTTATGTTTGTCTATACATGCCAATTTCTAAAACGTACATTGTAATACAGGATGAAGGAGGAAATACACTTCTTCTACTGATAATTGATTGGAGGGTTAGTTATGCAAAAGTTAGCAGGAAGAGATATCCAGCAGGCTGTAAAGGATATTACATCCCACGGCATGGAGGGTTTTTTACATCAGGAACCCGTAGCTAATAAAAGGTCACGGCCAGGCCGTCACCATAAGTCTGGCCGTTCTCACGGGACAGGCCGTCACCATAAGTCGGGCCGCTCTCACGGATCGGGCCGTCATCATAAGTCGTGCCGTTCTCACGGATCAGGCCGTCACCATAAGTCTGGCCGCCGCGGAACAGGCCGTCGTAGAAAGTCTCTCAGTCGCGGAACAGGTCGCCGCGGAACAGGCCGTCGTAGAAAGTCTCTTAGTCGCGGAACAGGTCGCCGCGGAACAGGCCGTCGTAGAAGGTCCCGCAGTCGCGGAACAGGCCGTCGTAGAAGGTCCCGCAGTCGCGGAACAGGCCGTCGTAGAAGGTCCCGCAGTCGCGGAACAGGCCGTCGTAGAAGGTCCCGCAGTCGTGGAACAGGCCGTCGTAGAAGGTCCCGTAGTCGCGGAACCGGCCGCCGTAGAAGGTCCCGTAGTCGCGGAACCGGCCGCCGTGGAACAGGCCAGCATTGCACAACTGGGCGAGTTGGAGGAACAGGCCGCAGCCGGAAGTCGTGCCGCAGCCATGGAAGACGCCGCCATTGCACAACCGGGCGAGTTGGAGGAACAGGTCGTAGCCGGAAGTCGTGCCGCAGCCATGGAAGACGCCGCCATTGCACAACCGGGCGAGTTGGAGGAACAGGTCGTAGCCGGAAGTCATGCCGCAGCCATGGAAGTCGCCGCCATTGCACAACCGGGCGTGTAGGAGGAACGGGCCGCGAAAAATTTACCCGTGAAGAACGCTACTGGCATAATGGCAACATGGTAGAGTTACGATTAAAAAAATAGATTTATAGGAATGTATAGAGAATGACCTGAATAAATAACCACTCCCAATCTCCTAAAACATCTGAATGATAGATTTCTCTCTATTCTCAAATGGAAAAAACCTCCTGAAAAGGGAGGTTTTTTGTATCGGCCCATCTTGGTTCTCGTCTATTGATAATTTTAAAGGTCTTCTGTCTTATCTCCGTCCTCACTGAATCTGTCCAGCATCGTAATCGTATCGACAAGATGATTATTAAAGATTTGGCGCGCGACAGCAAGCAATTCAATGATCAGTGGATCCCGCAGCGAATAAATGACGCGGTTTCCATCCTTTGTCCCCGTAACAATATTTTTCGTCCTTAAGATCATTAACTGCTGGGAAACAGCAGAGCCTTCGCTTCCCGCCAGGCTTTGTATTTCATTTACACTTTTGTCTCCATCCCCGAGCAGTTCAAGAATTCTAATCCTTAGAGGATGAGCCAAAGCTTTAAAAAAGTCAGCTTTAAATTTTTGCATTTCCAAATCCAATACGTTTCCTCCCTTTTTACCCCACGCTATTGTATAAGGGCCTGTTTTTGTTCGTCCGCCTTCTGTTTAATGGCTGATAATGTGGCGCATTCCCTGAAAGCGAAATGTTTGCAACCGAGACATTCGTTTTTATTTACATGATTAAGCGCAAAATTAATTGCCTCTCCTGTATGGCTGAAAAAGTGCTCTCGGCCAATGAAATCATACAGCCCCGTCTTCTTCAGCAGTTCGAGCGGGCCGGGTTGAATCCCGGTGATCAAAACCTGCCCGTGGGCAGAGAAGTCTTTAACGATGCTCGAAAAATGCGATTCTCCGGTCGTATCCATAAATGGGACTTTGCCAAGCCTTAAAATAAGTACCTTCGGCTTATAGTTTATTGTATTTAATATAGTTTGTTCAAATGTTTGCGCCGCCCCGAAGAAAAGAGGGCCTTCAACCGTGTACATGCTGATTTGCGGACAGTCGTGTGAGTCTGCTGTGGCCTGCGGAAGCAAGGCCCGCAGCTTCTGGTTGTCATTGGGCAGAACCTTTGCCATAACAAGGGACTCGCTCATCCGTTTTGTGAAAATAATTACAGCGAGCAGAAGCCCGGCTTCAACAGCGACTGTTAGATTGACAAATACGGTAAGAAGGAAAGTGACAACCAGAATCAGGGAATCAAGTGTTTTTGTTTTAAGGACATTATAAAAAACGGTTTTCTCACTCATGTTCCAGGCGACCACCATCAAAATAGGCGCCATGCTTGCCAATGGTATTTTCGAAGCATGAGGCGCGAACAGGACAAGGATAACAAGGACAACGATGCCATGGATGATTCCCGACATTGGGGATACCGCTCCATTCTTGATATTGGTGGCGGTCCTTGCAATCGCCCCCGTTGCGGGAATCCCGCCGAATAATGGTGCGATCATGTTGGCCGCGCCTTGGCCCATCAATTCCCGGTTACTATTATGCCTGCCGCCGCTCATTCCATCCGCCACAACCGCGGATAATAATGATTCAATCGCGCCAAGTATCGCGATAATGAATGCCGGTTTTATTAGAAGGCGAATTTTTTCCAATGTGATTTCGGGAAATTGGAAATCCGGCAGCCTGGCAGGTATTTCTCCATAGGTGGAACCGATAGTCGCCACGTGGCCTGGATAAAGATAGGTGGCCACCAGCGTTGAAACGACCAGCCCAATTAGGGGGCCAGGCACCTTTGGAAAAAGTTTTGGAGTGAATAGAACGGTCACAAGGCAAAGCGCCGCGGTAGCGATGCTATACACGTTCAAGGTTTGAATATGGACAATGATTTCTCTAGTATTATCGAAAAAGTATTCGTGCCGTTCAATTCCCGAAAGCCCGAGGAAATTCGGAATTTGTCCGAAAAAAATAATGACGGCGATTCCAGCCGTGAACCCTATTGTCACGGGACGGGGAATGAATTTTATCAATGCGCCCATCCGGAAGACACCCATTAAAAAGAGAATGATTCCAGCAAGAAATCCTGCAATCAGGAGATTTTCGAATCCGTAGGCCATGACAATCCCGAAAAGGATTGGTATAAATGCTCCGGTAGGGCCACCAATCTGATACTTTGAGCCGCCCAGCAAAGAAATTAGTATTCCCGCGATGATGGTTGTGTAAATTCCGTATTCAGGCTTCACTCCCGAGGCTATCGCAAACGCCATTCCAAGCGGAATCGCGATAATCCCAACAACAATGCCTGAGATAATGTCTTTTTGCAAGGAGTGAAGGGAGTAATTCTTAAATCTTCCGTCAAATACTAACTTCTGCAGCACACTTACACTTCCTTAATTAATATATTTATATATTTGATTATTTGAATATACAATAAGTAATTTTACGCCATTTAGCAGGCAAGTCAATGGTTTTGTTTATAAAAAATTTATTTTTTTATACTGGAAGTGGTATCCTGCAGCTAGGGGGGATAATAATGCTGATTGAGTATATAGCGACAACTGTGGATGATGCGATTTTGATCGAGGAGTCCGGGGCCGATAGGATTGAGCTTGTATCTGCCTTGACAGAAGGCGGATTGACGCCAAGCTACGGCCTGATTGAAGCGGTGGCCAGGCGTGTTGGAATACCTGTAAATGTCATGGTCAGGCCGCACAGCCAGTCGTTTGTCTATTCCGGGTATGACCTCGAAATCATGAAAAATGATATTAAAGCCATTAGGTCATTGGGAGCAAATGGTGTAGTGCTTGGGGTACTGAACGAGCAAAATGAAATCGACACGGCGGCCCTGGAAAGTCTTCTTCTGGAATGCACTGGCATGGAGGTAACTTTTCACCGCGCGATTGAAGGAACATCAAACCCCATACATTCAGCCAATATCTTGTCTGATTACAAGGAAATAACAAGCATTTTGACTTCAGGTGGGACTGGCGATCTTGACAGCCGTTTGGCTACAATGCTTGAAATGAAAGAGGCAGCTGGGCATATTGCCATCCTGGCAGGCGGCGGTCTGACCAAGGAAAATATTAACCATGTCCATTCTGAGGTAAATACAGGCCATTATCATTTCGGGACTGCGGTAAGGAAAAACAATAGCCCTGTAGAAGGAATCGACCTGAAAAGAGCAATTGAAGTGGTAAAGCTTTTAAAAGGATGACAAAGGAGCCAGGTGAACCGGCTTCTTTTCTTTTTAGAAAAATTATAAAAAGTTTGACAATCAAACGCCCATTTGAATATCATATACTCAAATGAATGTTTGAATGAGGTGTAGAATATGACCCAGCACGATATATGTGAAGTAACAACAGTCGATAAAGAAAAAGTGGATAAAGTGAAACAAAAACTTCAGCGCCAAAGCACCGAAGGAGTGGCGAAAATCTTCAAAGCCCTGGCTGATGATACGCGTGTAAAAATTGCTTACGCCCTAGCAATTGAGGAGGAGCTTTGCGTTTGCGATGTCGCGACTATTGCCGGATCGTCTGTTGCAACGGCCTCCCATCATTTACGGACCCTTCGCAACCTGGGCATTGCAAAATTTAGGAAGGAAGGCAAGCTTGTCTATTATTCGCTGGATGACGATCATGTGAAACAGCTCATCGAGATTGCCTTTGAACATCATGAGGAGGTGGCGGGACGTGGCCGAAGCTAAACAGATTTTTCGAATCGAAGGACTTTCCTGAGTGAGTTGCGCTGCGAAGTTCGAAAAGAACGTCAAACACCTGGATGGTGTTTCTCACGCTGCTATCAATTTTGGCGCTTCAAAAATAACCGTTTACGGGAAGGCTACAATTGAGGAAATTGAAGAAGCAGGCGCATTCGACCGGCTAAAAATTTTACCGGAGAAAGCGGAACCTTCCCAAACGGCGGAAGAGCCTTTTTTCAAAAAATACGCCAGAGTGATCCTATCATTGGCTTTTGTCCTGATTGGATACGTGTCGCACTGGCTGAACGGGGAGGATGCCCCTGCCGCGGTTTTGCCGTTCCTTGCCGCGATTTTGATTGGAGGGTATCCACTATTTAAAACCGGCCTAAAAAATTTGTTCAGGCTTGAATTCGACATGAGGACCCTGATGACAATCGCAATCATCGGTGCGGCAATTATAGGAGAGTGGAGCGAGGGAGCGGTTGTCGTCATTCTATTCGCGATAAGCGAAGAACTCGAAAAATTTTCAATGGATAAAGCGAGGGCCTCAATTCGGTCGCTCATGGATATCGCACCTAAAGAAGCCTTGATTCGCCGGAATGGCGATACAATGGTGATTCCGGCAGATGAGATCGAAATCGGCGACATCATGATTGTGAAGCCAGGGCAGAAATTGGCGATGGATGGCATTGTCACGAAAGGGCACTCGACAGTTAACCAGGCTGCCATCACCGGAGAATCCGTTCCGGTTGAAAAGAAGGAACACGATGAAGTGTACGCGGGTACTTTAAATGAAGAAGGAATCCTTGAAGTAAAGGTGACAAAGCTAGTCGCGGACACGGCAATCGCAAAAATTATCCACCTGGTCGAAGAAGCCCAGGCGGAAAAAGCCCCCGCACAAGCATTCGTTGACCGATTCGCCAAGTATTATACACCTGTCATTATGGCAATCGCAGCGCTTGTCGCGGTTGTACCGCCACTTCTATTCGGAGCAGGCTGGAATGAATGGATTTACCAGGGGCTTTCGGTATTGGTTGTTGGCTGTCCATGCGCATTGGTTATTTCAACCCCAGTTTCCATAGTGACGGCAATTGGAAATGCAGCCCGGAATGGGGTTCTCATTAAAGGCGGCATCCACTTAGAGGAAACAGGAACGCTCAATGCGATTGCCTTTGATAAAACCGGCACGCTGACAAAAGGTGCCCCGGCTGTAACCAACTTCATTCCCTTAAAGGGTAAAAATGAAAGGGAGACACTTTCCGTTTTGGCGGCACTGGAATACGGGTCCCAGCACCCTCTCGGCTCAGCAATTTTAAAAAAGGCTGAAGATCTTTCCGTATCCTTTAAGGATATATTGGTAGAACATTCATCTTCCGTAACAGGGAAGGGGATAAAAGGCAGGATCAATGGAACAGCCTATTTCGCAGGAAGCCCGGCTTTTATGGCGGAAGAGTGCCGGGAAAAAGCGGATCGCCAGCTTCAGGCACTAATCGAATCGCTTCAACATGAAGGAAAGACGGTTATGGCCCTTTTTACCGAAAAAGAGATTCTTGCCATTATAGGCGTTGCGGATGAAGTACGCGAAAGCAGCCGTGAAGTCATTGACATGCTTCATGGCATGGGCGTTAAAAGGACGGTTATGCTGACTGGGGACAATGTGGGAACGGCCCGCGCAATCGGGGCACAAACCGGAGTAACCGATATCCGGCCAGAGCTTCTGCCTGAAGATAAACTGACAATTATTAAGGAACTTAGGAAGGAATACGGGAAAGTGGCCATGGTCGGGGATGGAATAAATGATGCCCCGGCACTTGCCGCCGCATCGGTCGGAATCGCAATGGGTGGGGCGGGAACGGATACAGCCCTTGAAACCGCGGATATTGCCCTGATGGGTGACGATCTCAGGAAGCTGCCATTCGCAATAAAGTTAAGCAGGAAAGCCCTGGCGATAATTAAGCAAAACATCACTTTCTCGCTCGCGCTGAAGCTTGTGGCGCTCCTTTTGGTCATCCCCGGGTGGCTGACATTGTGGATCGCGATTTTTGCCGATATGGGAGCGACCCTGCTCGTCACGCTCAACGGGCTCAGATTATTAAAGGTAAAGTGAATACTGGGGACACTTTGCGGTTTCTTTTGGGGGGATTAGGATGAATAGTAGCTGGAACAGAATCATTTATAAACTTTGGTCGCCGGTTTATGATGTGTTTTTTAATAAAGGGCCGTTTTTAAAAGCCCGGAAGGAACTATTTTCATCCCTCCCTTTTTCGAAAGGCGATCAAGTCTTATTTGTCGGAGTTGGGACAGGGGCGGACCTTATGCAGATTTCCCTGTCCGAACTCAACGTAACTGCAATCGATTTTTCAATTGAAATGCTTGAAAAGGCAAGAGAGAAGACGAACGGGGAAAAGGTGGAGTTTCTTGTCATGGATGCTCAGGAATTATCTTTTCCGGATGAGTCGTTTGAATGGGTCATCGGGAGCCTGATTCTCTCGGTCGTCCCTGACGGAGAAAAAGCGTTTAAAGAGATGGCCAGGGTTGTGAAAAAGGGTGGCGGCATTGTGGTATTTGACAAATTCACTCCTCCAGGGAAGGATTTAAGCCTGTTGAAAAAACTAATGAGGCCTCTCATCCGCCTTCTCGGTACGGATATCGGAGTTTCTTTTGAAAAAGTCATTAGCAGTTCCGAATGCAGGGTAAGGATAAAGGAAGACAGGGGTATTCTGTTAAACGGGATGTACCGGAAGATTGTCCTGGAAAGGGCAGACTACTGAAAAATATAACTACTTCGGGAACGGCTCAATTTCTGTCCGGCCCGGGAACGTAATTTGGGAGGATTTTTACATGGGGCATCATCATCATTCCCATTCACATGATCATGGCCATGGCCATCATCACCATACAGGAAACAAACAGGCGCTGCTTTGGGCATTTGTGCTAATTGCTTCGTTTATGTTCGTAGAAGTGGCGGGGGGCCTGATCACGAACAGCTTGGCGCTGCTGTCGGATGCCGGGCATATGCTTAGCGACGCGGCCGCCTTGGGGCTAAGCTATTTTGCGATTAAGCTGGGGGAGCGGAAATCCACGCCAGGGAAAACATTTGGCTACAAGCGGTTTGAAATTATCGCGGCTGCCTTGAACGGCCTTACACTGATCGCAATTTCAATTTATATTTTTATTGAGGCTTTTCAAAGGTTCAGGAATCCGCCCGAAGTACAGAGCCTTGGGATGCTCACAATTTCGGTCATCGGTCTCCTTGTAAATATCGTGGCCGCCTTTATCCTGATGAGGGGCGATAAGGATGAGAACCTGAATGTAAGGAGCGCGTTCCTGCATGTCCTCGGCGACATGCTTGGCTCGGCTGGGGCCATCGTTGCCGCTCTATTGATTTACTTCTTCGATTGGGGCGTGGCAGACCCGATTG
Organism: Neobacillus oceani; assembly: GCF_046237595.1. Lineage (NCBI taxonomy): Bacteria > Bacillati > Bacillota > Bacilli > Caryophanales > Bacillaceae > Neobacillus > Neobacillus oceani. The sequence continues at coordinate 931,739 of NZ_CP143543.1, forward strand.
CGAGTGTGGCCGTCGCGGTATTGATTATCATTTCCGGCTGGAGGGTGACGAAGGATTCCTTCCATATCCTGATGGAGGGAGCACCCGGCCATATTGATACTAGTAAACTCCGCGCTGCTTTATTGAATATTCCAGGTGTAAAAGATGTCCATGACCTCCATATTTGGTCAGTGACGAGCGGGATGCCGATGCTGAGCTGCCATATCTCGATTTCCAGCGAGGGGGTTCACGATACTGTGCTTCACGAGGCCCAAACCCTTCTTCATGACCAGTTTGGCATCGACCACAGTACCATTCAGGTGGAAAGGGAAGCCGAGGGTTGTCCAAGCAGCCACGGGGTCTGTAATTAAAAAAACAGTTTTCTGAGCGAAAACGCTGTGTTTTTTTGTAAAACACGGCGTTTTTTTATGAGGGACAATTTTCGGGTCCCTCACGGCCAATGCATTGGGGAAATGTGCGGTCATTTTCCTTTTTGGAGTGCTCGTATTTTTAAGCGGTTATTAATTTGAAAGGGATATCAGAAATTTTTCGGGTTTATCGAAAATTTTTGCCCGGATATCGAAAAAATTTGTGATATATCGAAAGTTTCAGCCCACTTATCGAAAACTGTCACACCTCGGACACATATATAGAAGGAAACTGCCTTCAGTTTCACCTCATTGACATCCAGTCGGCTGCAGACTACCATTGCCTTAAGTGAAAAGAGTTAATCTGTTAAGTGGAGGGAAAACGACGATGAAACATATATTTAAGCCAGGAAAAGATGAGTCGAAGCCGGTTTTGCTTTTGCTTCACGGGACTGGCGGGAATGAACAGGACCTTATCCCGCTGGCGGACATAATTGACCCGGAAGCTCCTGTCTTAAGTGTTCGCGGCAATGTCCTGGAGCATGGAATGCCGCGCTTTTTCAGGAGGCTGGCGGAAGGGGTTTTTGACGAAGAGGATCTCGTTTTCAGGACGAGAGAGCTACATGATTTTCTAGATGAGGCCGCACAGAAGTACGGCTTCGACAGGGGGAATATTGTTGCGGTCGGCTACTCAAACGGCGCGAATATTGCCGGTAGCCTGTTGTTTCATTTCGGCAAAGTATTAAAGGGTGCAATTCTCCATCATCCAATGGTCCCGAGGAGGGGGATTGACCTGCCTGACCTCCATGGCTTAAATATTTTCATAGGGGCTGGTACGAATGATCCAATCTGCCCGCCAACGGAATCGGAGGATTTGGGGGCACTTTTGGGTGGTGCCGGGGCTGAAGTCCATTTTCACTGGGAACAATACGGCCACCAGTTGACCTACAGTGAGGTGGAACGGGCAGCCGAATGGTACAAAGCGACATTCCATGATTAAATTCCGAAACAGTGCAATAAAAAAGACAGCCGCTCAGGTTTTCGGCGGCTGTTTCCACTAACTTTGAAAGCGGGAACAATAAGCGTTTAGTTAGACAAGGGATAAAGAAAGAGGTACAGTATTTACAGATTATAAGGAAAGAACAAGGATAAACACTTAATAATGGGACCTTCCATAGGGGGCTATTCATCCCCCACTTATGTTTGTTTGGTCAACCAATCGAACCATTACGGGCAGTATTGATTCCCTACCTAACTTCTATGATGCAGCTGAATCCCGGGGTGGGGGCTTAATGCCTGTTAAGAGTGGATAAAGAAGGGAGCAATCTAAAGTTATGGAAAAGCTTACTGCCAAACAGGAAATCAATGTTGGCGGCCTTGACTTCGAATGGAATCTTGGGAATGGCCAATTCTTATTTGAAGGAGAAGAAGCTGTCCTTTTTTGGATTACTTCTGCGATGAGAACATTTTTTGATACGATTGAAGAAGTTTCCGGTGAGGAAGCCGGTGCTCTTGTGCTTGAGACGACCGGATATCGGCAGGGGCTCATCGTTAGTGAGTATTTTGTAAAAAATGGAGTTTCACCTGAGGAAGCTTCGAAGAGAATTCCCTATACATATGCTTCCGCAGGCTGGGGTAAAGTAGAAATTAAGCATCTTAATCTGGATGAAAAAACACTTTCAATTGAAATTAAGGATAGCTGGGAATATAAAGTCAACAAGGAACAAGGGAAAAACGTTAGTGGAAAATATTTTCCAGCCCATTATGCTGGGATTTTTACAGGGTTATTGGGGACGAATATTTGGTACAGGGTCGTCAAGGACCAATTGACTGGCGACGACTGTACAGTTGTCGAGTATTTCCCGTCGGAAATCACGGTCTCAATCAATATCCATCAGCTTGCTAGGAAAAAGGAGTCCGAAAAAATCCGGGAGCTTGAACTGCTCGTGCAGGAGAAAACGAAGGACCTTCAGGAACTGGTGAAGCAAATTTCGTCCCCGATCATTCCTGTCCTCGAAGACATCGTTGTCGTCCCGCTTATTGGGAAATACGATGAAAGCCGCTCCGAAGACCTTCTCGTGAAAACTTTATTCAACCTGCCAAAATACAATGCGTCCTATCTGATTCTTGATTTGACGGGCCTTGACCATGACAAGGATATGGGGCAATACGGATTCGAGTTTATCCAGAAGCTTGGTTCCGCCGCCTCTTTGATTGGCATTGAAACAATCCTCGTTGGCATTTCCGCGGAACTTGGGGCATCGGTTACCCAGTCGCAAATCAACCTGTCCAAATTCCAGTGCTATCAAACACTGCAACACGGCATTTATTATGCCCTGTCACAGAGCGGCAAAAAAATCATATAGGCTGACTGAAAGCAATGCCATTTTAATGGCGTTGCTTTTTTTGGTAAGCAAAAAAGGCCGATTCCGGCCCTTAATCGTGGTATGAAATATCTACGTTTTATTTCAACCTCAAAGTGGAGGAGTCTGTTAAGTTCAGCCGATATACCAACTCACTTAATGCGATGGTAACTAGGTCACGCTCTGTATAGTCAAATGTATCCAGAGGAGAGATATGGTTTCGTTCAGCGAGCTTTTCTTTAATCTGCTGGCACATCCAAAGATGATAATCTGAAAGTTCTACCTGCTTAAACAATAATCAATCCCTCCTTTTCTGATACTTCCAGGGCAAATACCAGATTGGACTCCCAGGTTTCTGCGACCAATTAAAATCCCCTATGGATTAACCTATTTTCCAGCAAAGGAAAATGGCTCAATTTCTCCCACCCTCATGGAAGTTTTCATTTTATTTATCCCCGTTATAAAAGTCCAACAAACATCACGGGGCCATATACAACGTATTTTTTACCAGGAAATAAAAGGGAATGTTTTTTCTTTATGGCGATATCCTACAGGGGGTATACCGCATGGTTCATAAGTAAACTTTAACCTTGGGTTTTGGCTGGTTTCTTATGCGAGATCAGCCCATCGCAATCCGTTATATAAAACTCGATTTTAGGCGGTTCCTTTAAATAACGGTCCTTGAGTAGCTGATAATAATTGACCCGCCTGCTTGGGTCGAAAGGAAGCATTGGGTACTCGCGCTTTTCCTTCACATAAAGATCGACCGCTCTTTGAACTTTATCCATTTCGACGGGAATGTCCTTTTCCGCTTCTTCAAATAAGTCATATGTTTCCCTTGACATGTAATACTTTTTTGAAGGTATGCCTCCAAGGATGTGTACAAGCTGGCTAAAATCAATGCTGTTGTCCTCGTTTACGAGGATGGTCCTGTAAACACCTTTCGGAAGCTCATCTGAAAATTTCCTGACAGCCTTCCTTACCTCCATCATATCCACGTCGATAACAGGCCATTCCTTAGTGGCCTCGGCTCCAGTTACCTGTGATTTCCTGCGCTTTTTGCTGTACGGCCAGAAATACTTCAATGCTATTGTATAAGCTGAAAACCCTCCAAGCGCAAGGCCAACTCCCAATCCGAGCAGGGTGAAGACTGGATAAAGGCCAAAATAGCCGTCTAAAAAATCCCCCGAAATATAGCCAATGAATACTGAAATAGCGATTACCAGTGCAAAAACCATATAGAGAGATAGCGCTTTCAAAAGAGAGCTTGCGGAATCGGCCCATTCCTTTCCTTTTTGATTACCGGCTTCTTCAAGATAAACGGCAACTTCCGTCTTTAACTCGTCCGACACATTGTTTTCGGCAAGAAACGATTCCAGCCTATTCTTCAGAGGTTCTGCTTCGGTTTTTAAAAGGCGTGCGGATTTCTCATATTCCCCTTTTTTATAGTGGACAATTATCATGTTTTCTTCCAGGCCCAGCTCAAGATCTTCCGCCACTCTTCCAACATTTTTTGAGAAGGTCCTTTTCATGAAATCATGCCCCCTTGTTATGGTTTTGGCCGATACGGGTTCTAATAGCCTCGTCCTTTGCTGCTAGCATGTATCATTTTTTGCTAAAATATGTATTATTCTATTTAATTATAACACTATTCAAAAAATTAAAACATCCTTGTCAAAACCATCATCCCTTTTTGAAAATGGAAGTGGGCCGGAGCTTTTTCCAAAATAAAAACCCGAATGGCTTTTTGCCTTCCGGGTGCTTTAAAAATTAGGTCAATTGCTTAAATTGGTTTCCTCTTCATATCTTACGGCGAGTTCCTTAAGTGACTCATCGTAGAAAAGGATTGTCTTTGTATCCTCGAAAAACCATTGGTCGCTTGCTTCAATGTAAAAGGTCAGGCCGTTCAATTCCGCTGCGTAACTTGGATGCAACGCTGGTTCGGCAGAGAAAGCCAGGCTATAGCCTTTGTGTTGAATGCCGAATCCGTTATATTGCGGGAAAAGCCGGATGCTGATTGGTGATGTTATTTCAAATTCATCGGTAAACCAGGATAGCGCCTTATCATCGATAGTAAGATGCATTATAACCACCAGCCTTTACAGGAGTAATTTTAATAGAATCATTGTCTTTCTAATTAAATCTTACTCCGGATATGGCTTTTGCAACTATGATATAGTTCACACCGCCTTGGCCAAAACGCCACAGTTCATGAATCGTTCATGATTTTCTCCTTTTTGTAACATCCTTATAGTGGATATGGTGATAAAATAAAAAAAAAGCAAAAGGAGCTTACCAAGAATGGACGAAAACACCAACCCTTTAAATGATATAAAAAAGATGATTGATTCATTCGGCACCACGTTGGCAAGTATCGAAAAACGCCTTGCAAGGCTTGAAAAGATGGACAGCATCGAACACCGTGTCGCCGTCAACCAAATTGACCTGTCGGATATTAAGGAATCGCTGCAGCGGATCGAGGAAAGGCAAACGGATGAAATCCTTAAGGTGGTAAAGGAAATCAAAGAAACTTCGGGGGGCCAAGCCCGTGACGAAATCAGGCATATAAACCGGAGGCTTGATTCACATCTAGTCAAGCTTGCCAAAGCAGAAGAAGAACTCATCATTTTAAAAAATAACAGGTAGTACAGCCTTTCCCTTGGTAAGGGGTTAGTTTCCGTCCCTATCTTCAACGCAACGGCTTCTTTAACAATAGCCAAATAAAAATGAAAGGCACTTCCCTTATATTGGGAGGTGCCTTTGCTCATTAATTAGGAAAGGATGCCTGAATTTGCGAGTCGATTGGTACCTGCGTTAAGGCGGGTTCAGCTTCTTCAGCCAGCTTTGTTACTTCGATATAGCGGATGTGGTGCTCTTCCATTTCAATGATTTTAAATGCATAGGAATCGCGGGTAATAATGTCACCCTCGCGCGCCTCGAAGTTTTCTGTCAGAATCCAGCCGCCAATCGTATCAACGTCCTCTTCCTGGATTTCCAAGCCAAGCAGGTCGTTGACTTCGCTGACGAGTACCTTGGAATCGAAGATGTATTGCCTGTCATTCACTTTCCGAATCATTGGGACTTCATCCATGTCAAATTCGTCACGAATATCGCCGACAATTTCCTCGAGTATGTCTTCAGCCGTCACTAGCCCAGAAGTACCGCCATATTCATCCATCAGGATGGCCATGTGAATCCGGTCCTTTTGCATTTTGACAAGCAGGTCATGGATGGGAATCGTATCAATGACACGAATGATCGGCCTTGTATAGCTTTCGATTGTCCGATTCGGTATGTTCCCCTTGCCAATCAGGTCTGTCAAAATTTCCTTAATATTGATTTGGCCAATAATATGGTCCTTATCCCCATCAATTACGGGATAGCGTGTGAATTTTTCCTCCTTTATTACAGTAAGGATGCTTTCTAGCGTGTCATCCTTGGAAAGGGAAACAATTTCTGTCCTAGGAACCATGATCTCTTTCGCGATCCGGTTGTCGAATTCAAAAATCTTATTCACATACTTAAACTCTGATTGGTTTATTTCACCACTTTTATAGCTCTCGGATAGGATAATTCGAAGTTCCTCTTCCGTATGGGCCAACTCGTTTTCCGCAGCGGGTTTTAAGCCGAAAAACCTAACAATCACCTGTGCGGACCCATTTAAAGCCCAAATGAATGGATACATCAGTTTGTAAAAGAAGATAAGCGGCCTTGCTGTAAAAAGTGCGATTGTCTCCGCCTTTTGGATGGCCAATGTTTTAGGGGCAAGTTCACCGACTACCACGTGCAAGAACGTAATTACCGCAAAGGCAATCGTGAACGTAAGAATACTTGAAACACCTGTCGAAACATTCATTCCATGCAAAATTGGTTCGAGAATCCTTTCCATTGTCGGTTCGGCAATCCATCCAAGGGCTAGCGCCGTTATCGTGATGCCAAGCTGGCAGGCAGAAAGATATTCATCAAGATTATTAATCACTTTTTTAGCTGCGGCTGCGCTGGAACTTCCTTCTTCAATTAACTGGTCAATCCTTGAACTCCTAACCCTGATGATCGCAAATTCAGATGCGACAAAAAAGGCTGTCAAAGCAATAAAAATGGCTATTAAAACCAAGTTTAATATGTCCAATAAATTTCCTTATCCCGCATTTGCGGTTAAAGGAGTCACCTCCTGGTATTGTAGAAACTCAACTTGTCAATTCCTTAAGGGACCGAAGCAGGGCAATGCCCTCATCGTTCAGGTTCTTTGAAACCACATCCCTCTTGTGGGTATCCAGTTTTTGAATGAGCGGCAACAGGGCAGTTAAATCATCCTGAAGCTGCTTCATTTGCTGGGCAACTGAATAAGCCTGGCCCTCAACTTCCGATTCACAGATCTTTCCGGCTTTCCTGATTTCCAGCTTTCTCTTAATCTCTTCAAGCGGGAAATGCATATGTTTGCATTCTTCGATATATTTAAGGTCTCCGAGTGCTTCCTCGTCATAAAGCCGGTAGTTGGAACGGGTCCGGTCTGCGTTCAGGAGTCCGATGGAAGTATAGTAATCAATCGTTCTCTTGGAAACGCCGGCCCGGTTTGCTAGTTCGCCAATACGATAGATAACCCCATCATACCACCTCGACATGTAAAATTAAGAATAATTATAAATGAAAACAAACTGTACAGTCAAACGTTCCGGTTGGACTGTACTCAGGACAATGAATCCGGGATAGTGTGCCATCCCAATTCCCTAACAGTTTATTGCTTGGCAGCGGCCAGTATGAGCAAAAGTATTTGCAATCTTTTAATAAGGTGAAGGACCGCGGCTTTTCCAGTCCCTGGCCAGCATGCCATAGATGATTAAATCATGGAATTCATTATACAGCAATTCACCGTCCCTAATTCTTCCTTCAATTGTAAACCCAAGGCGTTCTGGAATCGCCCTGCTTTTTAAATTGTATTCGCCGCAACGGATTTCAACACGGTTCAAACCTAAATCATAGAAGGCATGATTCAGAAGAGCCCGTACGGAACGGGTCATAATGCCTCTTCCTTCTGCATTTTGTGCAAGGTAATAGCCGATAGTCGTATGCCTGTTCCGCCAGTCAATATAATGGAAACCAATGGAGCCGACCAGTTCGCCCTTGTAACGTATACCAGCATTGAAGCCGTTATTCTCGGCGAATTGCTTAAGCCACATCGGGATAATCGTTTCATACTGATACGGGCTGGTCATATCATCCACCCATCCAAGCCATTTTCTCAAATGGCTGCGGTTCAGATCGATCATCCTGTATAATTCCTTACAATCCTTTAATTGGAATAATTGTAATTCTATCTCCTCATCCACTTTAAGCGTAAACATTTACATTCCCCCTATTTTTTTTGTGGTATTAGTTCTTTTTTATTATCATCCACCTTGAGGAGACATTGTCCAGGGATGTCAGTGTTGTATCTTGTAAATATTGTAATGAATTTATCCCTATTTGGCACGTTTGGTTTGATTGCTTCTGTAAATGGAGCCAGGGTTTCAGCCCATCAAACCGACTGTGGATTTGAGTACGGCTTTTCCGCTGAATGTCATTCAAAACAGTGGTTATAGCCAGATTGGGCCGGCGGGAGTACCGGGACCCACGAATGCTCGGGTTGGTCCTGCATCGGATTAATCTCGCGGTTGAAGATATCGGCCTGAACCTTTGGATGGTGAGGGCTCCTTTACTTTACAGGACGAGAAGGGCTCTCCCAAACAATAAAACCCGTACTTCACAAGGAAGCGCGGGTTTTGGCTTTGTTAGAGCCTCCCGTCTGTCACTCTTTCTTTCTCAGATTCAAATATGGTTCCACATGTATAATCGCATAGCCGACTCCATGTTTGGATTTCAGCCCTTTTTCTATTTCTTCGGTTATCGCATGTCCTTCAATGATTGTAAGGCTTGGTTCAACAAGGATCGTTGACTCTATCAATGTCTGGTTCCCATGGGTGCGTGCCTTGATTTCCGTTACCCCTTTTACGCCAGGCGTTCCGTTAATCGTTTGTCTCAGTCCAGGGACTTTGCTGACATCGAAACCGTCTGTAAGTGCGTGGGATGCTTCTCTGAAAATTTCCCAGGCGGTTTTGCATATGATAAGCCCGACAATAACCGCTGCCAGCATATCAAGCCATACAATGCCGATTCTTGATCCGATGATACCGACCAGTGCGCCGATGCTGACAAAGGCATCTGAACGATTGTCCTGTGCGACTGCATGGATTGCCGCGCTATTGATTTTTTTGGCCAGCCGTTTATTGTAAGAGTAAACCCCAAGCATAACCACCGCCGACCCGAGTGCCGTCCAGGCGGCCAGCCAATCCGGTACTGCCTTATCACCCTCAAAGAATGACTGGATTCCATTCACCAGAACCTCTATGCCGACCCCAAGCATGATGAATGCCGCTACAAGCGAAGCAATCGTTTCCGCGCGGTAGTGGCCATAATGATGGTCCTTGTCCGGCGGTTTTCTTGATATTTTTAAGCCAATTAATACTGCGATGGAGGCAACCACATCAGTCATATTATTCAGGCCGTCCGCCATTAAGCCTTCCGAATTTCCGAATTTCCCTGCTACGAGTTTGCAGGTTGAAAGCAATATATAGGCGAAGATGCTAACCCAGGCGCCTGTTTCTCCCGACTTTAATCGGTTGTTTCTTTCCATTGGCTGTCCTCCTATAACTGGGTACATGTTTTCATAAGCAAAAAAAGAAGTACCGCTGAACGATGCATTCATTGATAAATTTTTGGATTTGAACGGACCTTTTTATAATCCCCATACCCAAACGATAGCTATTAACCTTATACCGACAGTGATTAGTGTTGTCAAAACTGGCCCGGAATAGTATAGTAAAGATGGATATCAATTGAATACTTCCACAAGGGGAGCTGCCCGGGCGGCTGAGAGTGAACGTTTTGAGTTCTGACCCTTTGAACCTGTTAGTTAACGCTAGCGTAGGGATGTGGCATGCCAATAAACGGCAATACAAAACCCTTTTAAAGCGTCTTTGTATTGCTTTTTTATTTGTGCAAAAGGCCTCCAAGGCACACCCATATCGAAAAGGAAGGTTTCAAACGGATACCCGGAAATCAAGGATGAAACATGGTTTTTATCCGGAAAAACAAGGGGGAAACGTTAATGGAACAAAAGAGAAAAACACTATTTTTGGTAGAGGTGGCAGTATTTACTGCACTCGCATTTTTACTGGACATGGCGGCGAATTTTCTTTCGCTGAAAATTTGGCCGCAGGGAGGATCGCTGTCGATTGCCATGGTCCCGATCTTTTTAATGGCATACCGATGGGGATTAAAAGGCGGATTGCTTAGCGGCTTTTTGCTTGGCCTTCTGCAAATTGTCCTTGGCCAAGCGTATATTATCCATCCTGTACAGGGGGCGCTTGATTATTTGGTAGCCTTTACAGTCGTGGGAACGGCGGGGATTTTTGCAGCTTCTGTAAGAAATGCGAAAGCCGAGAACAAAAACACAAAATGGCTCACATACATGGGTATGGGCGTCCTTCTTGGGAGTACGTTAAGATTCATGGCGCATTTCATTGGCGGCATTGTCTTTTTCGCCGATTCCGCTCCAGCCGGGACTCCTGCGGCATTGTTCTCGTTTTTATATAACGGCTCATATATGCTCCCGAACGCAATTTTCTGCGCGATTATCGTTGGGCTTGTCTTTGGGGCTTCACCGAGGCTCATTGCGGGACCTGGAAAATCGATTAATACTATGTAATAGAAGAAGGAAGGGGAGCCCCTTCCTTCTTTATGTTTTATAGGCTTGATAAAAGCGGATGTAATTAAATCAAAGAGAATTCTTTTTCAAGAGCGGTTTCCACCGGAACGTATACGTATCCAAGGTCTTTGGCAACAGCTTCATACGTAACCTCTCCATTGGCAGTGTTGACGCCAAGTTTCAAATGCGGGTTTTCGGTAATGGCTTTTATTAACCCTTTGTTTGCGATTTGAAGCGCGTAAGGGACGGTTACGTTTGTCAGCGCGATGGTTGATGTCCTCGGCACCGCGCCAGGCATATTGGCTACCGAATAATGGACAACTCCGTGTTTTTCATAAACAGGGTTGTCGTGGGTTGTGACATGGTCGATTGTTTCGACAATACCGCCCTGGTCAATGGCGACATCGACTATGACCGAACCTGGCTTCATCCTCTTTACCATTTCCTCTGTTACAAGTTTTGGCGCCTTTGCACCTGGAATAAGAACGGCGCCAATTAAAAGGTCTGCTTCAGCGACCGCTTCGGCGATATTAAATGGATTGGACATAAGTGTTTTAATCTGTGGACCGAATATATCATCGAGCTGACGTAAACGGTCGGCGTTCAAGTCAATGATTGTCACATCGGCGCCAAGGCCGATCGCCATTTTTGCCGCGTTCGTACCTACAATGCCACCGCCGATAATTGTTACCTTGCCGCGGTTTACCCCAGGAACTCCGGATAACAGAATCCCCATCCCGCCATTCGTCTTTTGTAAAAATTGGGCACCGATTTGCGCGGCCATCCTGCCCGCAACTTCACTCATTGGAGTAAGAAGAGGCAGTGTCCGATTCACTTCTACTGTTTCATAGGCAATGGAGATGACCTTTTTCTCAGTCAGCGCTTTTGCAAGCGATGGCTCTGCTGCAAGGTGGAGATAGGTAAACAGGATAAGCCCGGGCCTGAAATACCCATATTCGCTTTCAAGCGGCTCTTTTACCTTCATAATCATTTCGGCACCAGCCCAAACCGAGGAAGCGCTTTTGATTATTTCAGCGCCAGCTTCCACGTAAGCTTCATCAGTAAATCCGCTTCCAAGCCCGGCGCCTTTTTCGATAAGCACCTTATGGCCTGCAACAACAAATGAAACAACACCCGCCGGGGTTAGCGCTACCCGGTTTTCATTGTTTTTAGTTTCCTTTGGAACTCCAATAATCATTGTTGTTACCTCCCCTTTGTTAAACATGAATTATGGTCCTGAATCAGTATTAAAATGTTTCAACTATAATTTTATGGTACAGGGCCGAAAAAGAAAAGACTGCCTTTTGTAGAATTTCACAAAAGAGCATGAATAGAATAAAACCCGCCAAAATAATGTAGGTTTTCTGCTTCCCCAAAACATTTCGCGCAACCTTTACTTTTAACACAAAATTCACAATCAGTATGCCAATTACTACCATAGAGGATGATAAAATAGAAATATAAGAAAGAGAATCATTCTCATTTAAATTTGTTAGGGTGATACTGCATGCTTACACAATTGAAAGCAGGGGAAAAGGCGACGATAAAGGATATTTCCACAGTTGACAAGCTTGTCCGGAGAAGGCTGCTAGACCTTGGGATAACGGAAGGAAGCGAAGTGTGCATAAAGTGTGTTCTGCCTTTTGGCGGGCCGATTATGATTGAATCATGCGGCCAATGTATCGGAATAAGGCGCAGGGAAGCGAAACGGATCGAATTGGAGAGGGTTTAAATGGAAATCGCATTGATTGGCAATCCCAATACCGGTAAAACTTCATTATTTAATAATCTCACCGGTTCTTACGAATACGTAGGAAACTGGAGCGGTGTTACGGTTGAGAAGAAGGTCGGAGTTTTCCGGAACAAAAGGGACCGCCTGATCGATTTGCCCGGAATATATACGCTGAATCCGTTGTCCAGGGATGAAGGGGTTGTCACTAATTTTTTCCTCGCCGGGCCTGTTGATCGCCTCCTGAACATTCTTGATGCCTCGCAAATTGAACGAAATCTGCATTTAACCCTTCAGTTGATTGAATTCGGGAAACCGATTGTCATTGGACTTAATATGATAGACGTTGCCAATAATAGGGGAATCCACGTTGATGCCGACAAGCTTTCCTCACTTCTTGGAATACCGGCGGTTCCTGTCGTAGCCCGAAACGGAAAAGGCTGTGACAGGCTTCAGGCAGTAGCGGCAGGGGGGAATGCACTCCCTCCAACAAAGAATCTTGTCTATTATGGCCAGGAAATAGAGGAAGCGATAGAGGAAGTCACGTCAGAGGTCCTCGGAAAAACGGAGCATTCTCCAAGGTGGCTTGCGCTCCAGCTTTTTGAAGGAAACGGGTATGTTGCCAAGTATTTATCAGATATTGCTGATGGAAACCGTATTGATGCCATTATGGAAAGGCTTCATGAAAAAGTGGCCCAAAATCGCGGCAAGGATTCAATTGCCCAAACTATCTATGAAAAACGGAAATTGGTGATCTCAAAAATCGCAGGGGAGGCAGTCAGGAGAAAGGGCGCGGCAGTTCCATTGACCGAACGGATTGACGCCATCGTTACAAATAAGTTCCTTGGCATGCCGATGTTCCTGTTGTTAATGTATCTGATGTTCATGCTGACATTCGATTGGCTCGGATTGCCCCTGTCTGATTTACTTGATGGCTTTATTACCGGGCCACTTGCATCCTGGGCGGACCAGGCGTTGACAGCTGCGGGGGCATCCGCGTTCCTCCATGCGCTTGTCAGCCAGGGGTTAATTGCCGGTGTTGGCGGTGTGCTCGTTTTTGTCCCGCAGATTTTCATCTTGTTTTTCTTTATATCGCTTCTTGAGGATTCGGGATACATGGCCCGCGTGGCACTTGTCATGGACAGGATTATGGAATCCGTCGGCCTGAATGGCAAAGCGTTCATCCCGATGATGATCGGTTTTGGGTGCAATGTTCCGGGCATTATGGCTGCGAGGACGATTGAAACACCGAGGGAACGGCTTTTAACCATCCTGCTGACACCATTAATGTCCTGCTCGGCGCGGCTGCCTGTGTACGCATTGTTTGTCGGAGCTTTTTTTGCCAAGAATGGGGCAGCGGTTGTGTTAAGCCTTTATATTATTGGCATTTTAATTACCCTCATATTGGCAAAATTGTTTTCCCGTACTGTACTTAAATCAGAAGCATCATTGTTTGTCATTGAACTCCCCCCATATCGGCTGCCGCAATTCATGGCCCTGTGGAGAAGTACTTGGGACAAGGGAAAAGGATTTGTTCGTAAAGCGGGAACATTCATTTTTGCAGGCTCGGTGTTTGTCTGGCTTTTATCGTATGCAGGTCCGGGTGGACTCAATGTCGAAATGGACCACAGCTTCCTTGCTTCGATTGGCGGGCTTCTCGCTCCGCTTTTAGAGCCAATTGGCTTTGGAACTTGGCAGGCTGGAGCATCCCTGTTAACCGGCTTCTTGGCAAAAGAAGCCATCGTTTCAACAATGAACATTATTTATTTCGCGCCGACCGAAGCAAAGCTACAGGGATTGATGGCTGGCTATTTTACCCCGCTTTCGGCATATAGTTTCATGGCCTTTATTTTGCTATATATACCATGCCTGGCGACTACCGCCACAATCTATAAAGAAACCGGCTCAAGGAAATGGACAGCTTTTTCCATCGGTTATGCATTGGCAATTGCCTATATTCTATGCCTGGTTATTTACCAAGGCGGAAAATTAATTGGCCTGGCTTAAATACCAGGAAGGAGATGAGCATTGATGGTCATAAACCTTGTCATCGGAGGCGCTATATTTGGCTATGCGAGCTGGGCGCTTATCCGGTTCATTAACCGTTCAAAAAAAGGGAAATGCGCGGCCTGTTCAATCCAGGACTCTTGTGAAGGCGGTTGCGAGCCTTTACAAAAATAAGTTTTCTGCCATCCGGTAGGAGCGTTTATATTTAAGTATAAAAAAACTGCTGTTTTCCGACAGCAGTTTTTAAATTGGATATACTAAGGGGAACGTTTGCAAGGGCTAAAATCAACATCCAAAGGTACCAAGGCCTGAAATTTAAGAAGTAGCTTTTAATTTGCTGTTTTGTTGTGTAAAATTACACTTAAGAATGATGAAGGAAGGTTTTTTTGTGACAAGGGATGACATTATCGAAATGGTTTCCGAAAAGCTTCGCCTTATTCGGACCGAAGCGGGATATACCCAGGACAAAATGGCTGATATCATCGGAGTTTCCAAAAAGACACTTGTCCAAATCGAGAAAGGGAGAGTTCTTGCAGGCTGGTCGACGGTTGTGGCGGTTTGCGCATTGTTCCGTGAAACAGAGACAGTCCAATTCCTGTTTGGAAATGAACCTCTTGAAGTGCTTGAAACTGTCGCCAGGGAAGGGGTTGACTACCGCCGCGGGAAAACTTTCGGCGGAAAAATCTGGTGGCGGGAAGTAGTCAGGAAAAATGGCTTTATCCTGCAGCAAAATATTTTAAGCAAGCATTTCCGCATTCTAGATGAGCAACATTACCGCATTTACAGTTCATTTGACGAAGAAAACGCCAAGCACCGCTTCAGGGAGCTTGCTGAAGGGAAATAAGCCGGGAGGCCCGGCTTATTTATTTTGCGATTAGCACATTGCACGGAGCGAGCCTGGAAACCTTTTCTGTGATATTCCCGATAAGCAGCCCGGTAATAGCGCCCTTACCCGAGCTTCCGACAATGATTAAATCCGCTCCTATTTCCTCGGCAAACGCGCAGATGCTTTCGGCGGGGTTTCCTTCTAGGACTTGAAACTTTGCGTTTAAATGGCCGATCCTCCTTTTTGCTTCAAACATGATCTGGTCGACACTGTTGCTGATGATTGCCTGGGTAGAAGCCTGCGACTGGCTGTACCCGAGGGACGAAGGTGGAGCCGGGATTCCTTCGATCAGATAGCCATGGAGTGCGAGGCGTGAATCCCCCGCTCTATCAACTCTCCTCGTTTCAATTTTTTCATCATAGACAGTTACAACCGTTAATTCCGTATCCGTATCGCCATTAGCCAAAGCTGAAGCGAGGTCCAAAGCTTTATCACTGCCATCGCTGCCATCGTATGCCAATATTATTTTTCGAAACTGAACTGGCATGGGAATCCTCCTTTTAAAATGGTGCTTATTTTCAGAAGCTTCTGTCTATTCTTTTTACCCTTTTGGAGTTCAACTTATGCCAATTCAAAAATTTTCGTCAAGCACTATCGATTCCCATTTTTTACCCTCACAAAACACTCAAGCCCATCGAACCTTCTGGCAAAAGGGGAATGAGGTGATTTGCAATGGGAACACAGGTCCATCCAACCATTAGGAAATGCCTACAGCATTTAGACATAATCGAAGCGGATGATAAAGTAAAACAAATTGTATATATGTATATGCAATCCCTTTATAAAGAGTTGAACACTCAAAATCAGGAGAACGTGCCAGAAACGGGACTTTTTGGATAAAAAGCAGACGAGAAATCGGATGCTTTATTTTTTTGGCTTTCAGTTAAGAAGTATGGTAGGTTAATTGAAGCGAAAGGCACCGACGCCAACAGAATGGGCGGAGGATGAAGTACCATACAGTCGGTTTTTTCGCCGAGCAGGTTCTTTTTACGCCCAGAGGAAAGCGTGTGCCTGTAGTGGAAACCAAGAACGTTGATAAGTGTAGAGTACTAGCGGCATGGGTAAAAGATACTAAGAAAAATCTTGCTAGCTGCCTAAGTACAACACTATAATTCTTGGATAAACAACCAGAAGGTTTTCATACAGGAGGACATTATGAGAAGGTTTTTATTCAGCGGACTATATGAAAATTGGAAAAAGTGGCACATGAACCAGATTATCGTCCTATCGTTTTTAACGATAGTGCTTGGATTATTGGGCTCCTTTCTCTTTTTCTCAAAAGATGCCGATATATCCGGATTGAAAAATGAATTAGACCAGGCAACCGTTATTTATGATGTACATGAAAAGGTAGCCAGCAAGGTAACCGCTAATAAGAGTGAAGGAATTCCAATTAAGGAAGTTCCGGAGCATATGAAAAACGCGGTTATCGCAATCGAAGACCACCGTTTTTACAAGCATAATGGGGTTGACCTGATTGGGATAACAAGGGCATTTTTCAAAAACTTGATGGCTGGAAGCGTCGTTGAGGGCGGAAGTACAATCACCCAGCAACTGACAAAAAACGCAATCCTCGATTCTGAGAAGACATATAGCCGGAAACTAAAGGAAGCGTTTCTTGCCAGGGAAATTGAAAACGAGTATTCAAAAGATGAAATACTTCAAATGTATCTGAATACTATTTATTTTGGCGACGGTGCATGGGGTATTAACCGCGCTGCCAAGAAATATTTTGGAAAAGAAGCAAAGGATCTGACACTTGGGGAATCGGCTATGCTTGCAGGGCTTATTAAGGCTCCATCTGCGCTCAATCCTTATAAACATTTGGAAAAAGCGATTGACCGGCGCAATGTTGTCCTCGGAATGATGGCAAAGCACGGATATATAACGAATGAAGAGGCAGATAAGGCAAAACAGGAAAAGGTAACACTCGAGGATAAGAGTGTCGATCCTTTTAACGGAAAGTATCCATATTATGTAGACGCGGTTTTTGAAGAAGCAATCAATAAGTATGGTTTTACACAGGATGAACTCCTGACAGGCGGCTACAAAATTTATACGGAAATGGATCCGAAAATCCAGAGTGGGGTTGAAAAAACCTATCAGGATGATTCCCTGTTTCCGGGCGGGAAGGAACAGCTTGTCCAGAGCGGAGCGGTGCTTGTCGACGCGAAAACCGGGGGAATCAGGGCGCTTGTTGGCGGCCGCGGAAAGCATGTATTCAGGGGTTACAACCGCGCGACCCAGCTAAAAAGGCAACCAGGTTCAGCTATCAAGCCGATTGTTCCGTATACCCCGGCTCTTGAGGAAGGCTGGAAAATAACTGATCTCGTCAAAGACGAAAAGATGAAGTTTGGCGATTATGAACCGAACAATTACAACGGTAGGTTTGACGGTGAAATTCCCATGTATGAGGCAGTAAAGGATTCAAAAAATGTCCCAACGGTTTGGCTTCTGAACGAGATTGGCATCGAGAAAGGGTTGGAGACTGTTAAAAAATTCGGCCTCCCGCTTGAAAAGGAGGACCGCAACCTTGCCATAGCACTAGGCGGGCTTCATACCGGGGTGTCACCGAAAAATATGGCAGAGGCATTTTCAGTTTTTGCCAATCGGGGAGAAAAGGCCGAGGCTCATACCATTCTCAAGATTGTTGATGCGACCGGGAAAGTCGTGGCGGAACGCAAGGAAAAGAAAACAAAGGTTACAACCCCAAAAGTAGCTGACCAAATAAATACGATGCTCCTTGGAGTTGTGGATCGTGGAACAGGAAAAGCCGCGCGGATTGAAGGCCGGGAAATTGCCGGTAAAACAGGCTCGACTCAGGTTGACATTCCTGGAATTGATGGCGTAAAGGACCAGTGGTTTGTCGGATACACCCCAGATTTAGTCGGAGCGGTGTGGGTCGGATATGATAAGACTGATAAAGACCATTATTTGACTACAACAAGCAGTGAAGGCGCGGCAGTTATTTTCCGAAAGTTCATGTCCATCGCGCTTGAAGGAACACAGCCTTCAAGTTTCAACGTCCAGCATATTGATGAATTGATTTCCCAAAGAAAACGCGCCGAAGAGGAGAAAAAACGGAATGATTTCTGGAACGAAATCAACAACGGCGCGAAAAAATGGGAAGAACGAGTAAAGAAAGAACGAGAAAAATTGGAAAAGAAGCTGAAGAATAATGGGAAAGGCAAGGACAAGAAAAAGGACAAAGAAAAGGACAAAGAAAAAAACAAAGACAAGGGCAAAGAAAAGGACAAAGGGAAAAAGGATAAGGATTGATGGAAGGCGGGGGGAACCCCGTCTTTTTTTATGTGGTCATGGTAGGAGGTCCGTGGCATTAATGTGGATGGGTTATCAAGAATGATGGTTTAAGGGCTTGAGAATCCCGAGAGGTGGTGAATCGGGACACAGACTTGGTTTTAGGAGGAGTTTGAGTCCCGATAAGTGGTGAATCGGGACACAGACTTGGTTTTAGGAGGAGTTTGAGTCCCGATAAATGGGAAATCGGGACACAGAATTGGTTTTAGGAATAACATGAGTCCCGATAATCGTAGGATGGGGACTCATAATTCGTTTGGACAAAGAACTGAAAATTTCCGAGGTTGCTTGTCCGAAGTTGCCTCGTGTTTGGACACAGAATTGAATTATCAGAGGTTTTGAGTCCAAATGGCGACGGGGATTCTGACAGCAAACAAGGTTTTCGCAACATCAGTGTCCAAATGAGGTGGGGATTCTGACAGTAAACGAGGTTTTTGCAACATCAGTGTCCAAATAAGGCAGGGATTCTGCCAGCAAACTAGGTTTTCAGAGGATCAGTGTCCAAATGAGGTGGGGATTCTGCCAGCAAACAAGGTTTGTGCAACATCAGTGTCCAAATAAGACAGGGATTCTGACAGTAAACGAGGTTTTTGCAACATCAGTGTCCAAATAAGACAGGAATTCTGACAGCAAACAAGGTTTCCGCAGGATCAGTGTCCAAATGAGGCCAAGGCTCTTGCAGCAGCTTGCCTATCCTATGATTCGTGAGAAGTTGAAATAGAACACCACACAAATTAAAAAACAGGGCCCGCGCCCTGTTTTTAAAACTTCGGCAATATATAGTTAATCAAAAACCAGAGGACCCCGAAAAAGATGATTAGGTATGCCGCATACTTGATGAAGGTGCTTCCCACACGGGATCTGTCGGAATGTTCCTCTTTCCTTACTTCCACGTTGCGCCGTTCTTCCACCACGAACACCTCTTTCCGCTGGTCAGCCCAGCCAATTTATGAGTAGGTAAATAACAACAATTGCGCCAATAAGTGTAAGGACAGTCCTGATCATATATCCACCAGCCTAAATCTGGAACGTTTCGCTTGAATTTAGGAAACGTTTTTCGCTTTTTTGTAAAATTGAAATCTCGGACGTGCAGATTTTCTGGATGCCGTCCAGGTGCTCCTGAACGTTTTCGCCTTCCGCAATAATCTTCACCGCTGTACCCGGTTCAATCGTTAATAGGAAAGAAACGAGTTTTGGAAGATTCGCTGCATCAACCGTACGGTTCCTGCAATACAAGTAAGTGGACCCGTTGAATTGCTTCGCAGCCTGGAAAATATCCAGCATCTTCTTCATCATGAATCTATTGAGGGTAATAACATTCGCTGACATGATTTCTTTCATCGTTCTTTTCTCCTTTGCCTTTTGTCCTATAAGTACGTTGTGGTACTTATTTACCCACCCCCGCGTTGACTAAAACCTTTCTCTGTTCCAAAACAGCGCCCATCTTTTAAAAGCCGTTTTACCCGATTGCGTGGCCGGGTATATTTTAGGTATAGTAAGGAAAGCGGAGCCACCTCTTCTGCATTGGCGGGAGAGCTATGGCGATAACGTTCTTGAGAGGAGAGATCAACGTGTTAACCCTCATTAAAAACGGGGAAATTTATGCCCCACATTATCTCGGCAAAAAAGACCTCCTAATCATTGACAGGAGGATTGGCTGCATTGCCGACGAAATCGATGTTCCGGAGAATTTCGCACCAGTTAAAGTAATCAATGCTGAAGGAAAATACATTGTACCCGGATTTATTGACGCGCATGTACATATTACCGGCGGCGGTGGTGAGGGGAGTTACCGCACCCGCACTCCGGAGTTGCAGCTGACCGACGCAACACTAGCGGGAGTTACGACTATCGTCGGGGTACTTGGAACCGATGGAACAACGAGGACGATGACGAACTTAATTGCCAAGGCGCGGGCTCTTGAGGAAGAAGGGATTACATGTTATGTCCATACAGGCTCCTATCAAGTTCCATTAAAGACCCTTACTGGTAAAATCGAAGATGACATCATCTTGATTGACAAAGTAATTGGCGCAGGGGAAGTGGCGATTGCGGATCACCGCTCCTCACAGCCAACAGCAGAGGAAATAGCAAAAATTGCTTCTGCTGCAAGGATTGGCGGACTATTATCGGGAAAATGCGGAATCGTAAATGTCCATGTCGGCGACAGCTATAACCACCTTAAGGTAATAGAAGAAGTGGTCGAGAAGACGGATATTCCAATCAGGCAGTTCTATCCGACCCATATTAACCGGAACCACCACTTGTTCGAAGAGGGCATACGTTTTGCGAAAAAGGGAGGGTATGTCGACTTCACGACCAGCTCGATTCCGAAGTTTTTTGAGGAGGGAGAAGTCAAACCTTCCATCGGCTTGAGAAGGATGCTTGACCAGCACATCGATATTTCCCAGATTACGTTCACGTCCGACGCCCAGGGCAGCCTTCCGGATTTCGATGAATTCGGCGAACTGCTCGGCTTGAAAATCGGCAAGGTTTCAACTCTGTATGATGAAGTCAGGGATGCCATTGTCCAGGAGGGGATTCCTATGGAAATTGCGCTCAGGGTCATCACGCAGAACCCTGCTGCAATATTGAAACTTTCCTGCAAAGGCATGGTCGCGGAAGGAAAAGATGCCGACCTTGTCATGCTTGATAAAGAAACGCTCGCGGTTAAAGATGTCTTTGCGATGGGGAGAATGATGGTCCAGGATGGGACTGCGATCGTTAAAGGAACGTTTTCTTAACAAGTAATTTTCTTTGCGGAAAATAAACCCTTTTTTGGAAATTTCGTTTGACAAACAGCAAGTCCCAGTGTTAACCTAACAAGTATTAAAAAGGAAAAGGAGGGGCGCGACATGCTCAGAATTGTTGATAACCGTTACACAACTGAATATGGATGGAATTGCACCCTGCCCCTGTTTCCGCCCTTTGCCGCCCATTAATAGAAGGAGGCAAAGCTGTTCAGGCAGGCTTGGCTGCGTTCCGATAGAACGCAACATGGTTTGTCTCCCAAAGTAGATGATTGTTCAGGGACATATCGCAATGCTGCGGTATGTCCTTTTTGGTGTCTTCGGAAGAAACATCGAAATGGAATGGGGCACGGTTAACAAAGAGGAGCTGGTTTTACATGTTTTCTGTTTTGAAAAAATTGAGCTGGTTTTTTAAAGAAAATTGGCAAAGGTACGCGGTATCAATTGTTCTGCTTGTCATTGCGGGGCTGATCGATATCCTGCCGCCAAAACTAATCGGGATGGCAATCGACGATATCCAGACTGGGGCGATGGCAAAGGAGATTATCCTTCGCTACGTCGGGATTCTTTTGCTCGTTACGGTCCTGTCCTATTCAATCACGTATATTTGGCACTACAAGCTGTTTGGCGGCGCTTTCCTTGTCGAGAGGAAGCTGAGGAGCAATTTTATGCGCCATCTCCTTAGAATGGCACCGCCATTTTACGAAAAGAACCGGACAGGGGATTTGATGGCAAGGGCAACAAATGATATTAAGGCGATATCCACGACCGCTGGATTTGGAATCCTCACGCTTGTCGATTCGACTGTCTGGATGTTGACAATCCTTTTAACAATGGGATTTACGATCAGTTGGAAATTGACGCTCGTATCCATTATTCCTCTTCCAATCATGGCAGTTCTGATGAATGCGTACGGAAAAAAGATTCACGGAAGCTTTATGAAGGCGCAAAATGCGTTCGGAGAGCTAAATGACAGGGTGCTTGAGTCTATAGCCGGGATACGTGTAATCCGTGCATACGTCCAGGAGAAGGAAGAGCAAAAGACGTTCCACAACCTGACAGAAAGCCTGTTTGAAAAAAACATCGCTGTTGCGAGAATCGACTCGCTCTTTAATCCAACGATTAAAATCCTTGTCGGGGTCAGCTATATGATTGGCCTTGGCTACGGCGCGAAGCTTGTTTTCAGCCAGCAAATCACTTTGGGTGATCTTGTTTCGTTCAACGTTTACCTCGGGATGCTGATTTGGCCGATGTTTGCCGTTGGTGAGCTGATTAACATTATGCAGCGCGGCAACGCGTCACTTGACCGCGTCCAGGAAATCCTCGCTTACAAGGAGGATGTGAAAGACAAGGCGAACCCAGTGCCTGTCGAATCGCCAGACAGTATTTATTATGATGAAGTGACATTCCGTTACCCAAGCTCAAGCCAGGACAATCTGTCCCAAATAAATGTCCAGCTGTACCGGGGCGAGACGCTCGGCATTGTTGGAAAAACGGGCAGCGGGAAAACAACGTTCATCAAGCAGCTTTTGCGTGAGTATCCTGCAGGGGAAGGAAGGCTTGCGATTGCGGAAGTGCCAATAGAGGATCAGCCACTTGAAGATATCCGCGGCTGGATTGGCTATGTTCCGCAGGACCATGTACTTTTTTCAAGGTCGATCAGGGAAAATATTTTATTTGGAAACAGGGAAGCCAGTGAAAGTGAGCTTCAGAAGGCAATCGACTCAGCGGATTTCCAAAAGGACCTGGCCAATTTGCCGGAAGGTCTTGAAACACTCGTCGGAGAAAAGGGCGTTTCCTTGTCCGGAGGGCAGAAACAACGGATTTCGATTGCCCGCGCGATGATTAAGAATCCAGAAATCCTGATCCTTGATGATTCGCTTTCCGCGGTGGACGCGAAAACAGAACAGCAAATCATCGAAAATATCAGGAGTGACCGCGCAGGAAAAACAACTATCATTACGACTCATAGGATGTCCGCAGTCCAGCATGCCGACCGGATTGTCGTGCTCGATAACGGACAGATCATTG
Source organism: Neobacillus oceani (assembly GCF_046237595.1). Taxonomy (NCBI): domain Bacteria; kingdom Bacillati; phylum Bacillota; class Bacilli; order Caryophanales; family Bacillaceae; genus Neobacillus; species Neobacillus oceani. Next base: position 954,914 of record NZ_CP143543.1, read on the forward strand.
AAGAAGGCACACACGAAGAATTGATGGAAAACGGAGGCTGGTACAAGGAGCAGTACGAACGCCAGCTTGCTGAAACGGCCGCGGAGGAGGGAGTATCACTATGACCACAGGAAAAAGATTATACAAATACGCGCTGCAATTCAAAATGATCATTTTCGTAGCATTGGCGATGCTCACCATTTCCGCGGCTGCCGACCTTGCCGGGCCGTTCATCGCCAAGCGGGTCATTGATAACCATATTCTTGGTATTGAATCGACCTGGCACGAAACCTCGAAGGGAAGCGGAGCGGTCGAGTTTGAAGGCCGCTTTTACAAAAGGGATGCTTATTTTAAAAGCGGCGAAGAAAAAGGGCGGCCCGCCCAAATTCTCCAGGCCGGCACCAAATTTGTCCTCGTTAACGAGGAGATAAATGGGGATGGAAAACGGCGCTTTAAGGATGGCATCCTGGAAATTGAAAAGGACGGCCGGACAGAAAGCTATCCGGCAACGCAGCTTACAGCGAAGGACGTAATGAAATTTTCGGCGCCGGAATTGCCGCATATTATCCGCCTGCTCGCAATCTATTTCGGCCTTATGCTCGTATCGGCGTTCTTCCAATACTGGCAAAGGTTCACACTGCAAAAATCGGCCAACCGGGTCATCCAGAAAATGCGCGAGGACGTATTCGGGCATATCCAAAAGCTTCCTGTCCGCTTCTTCGATAATTTGCCGGCCGGAAAAGTTGTTGCGAGAATCACGAACGACACGGAAGCGGTTCGTGAGCTTTATGTGACCGTCCTGTCGACTTTCTTTACAAGCGCGATTTATATCGGGGGCATCTATATCGCCCTGTTCATCCTGAGCCCAAAGCTCGCGGCGGTCTGCTTATTGCTTCTGCCAATCCTGTATGTGTGGATTCTTGTGTACCGGAAGTTCGCTTCGAAATACAACCATATCATCCGGTCGCGAAACAGTGAAATCAACGCGACGGTCAACGAATCAATACAAGGAATGAACATCATCCAGGCATTCGGGAGAGAAAAAGAAACCGAGGCCGATTTTGAAAAATTGAACAATGACCATTTCAGGAACCAGAATAAGCTGCTGAACCTGAATTCACTAACTTCCCATAATCTTGTCAATGTGCTAAGGAACCTAGTTTTCGTCGTGTTCATCTGGTACTTTGGCGGGGAAGCGCTAAACGCGGAGGCCGCTATCTCGCTCGGCATGCTGTATGCGTTTGTTGATTACATCAACCGCCTGTTCGAGCCGATCGTCGGCGTCGTCAACCAGCTGGCGAACCTGGAACAGGCACTAGTCGCCGGTGAGAGGGTATTCACGCTGATGGATGAACCCGAAGAGGAGGAAAATGGAGCCGACTTACCGGATTACAAAGGAAAAGTCCGGTTTGACAATGTGTCTTTTGCCTACAAGGAAAACGAGTGGGTGCTGAAGAACATCGATTTCGAGGCGCGCCCCGGAGAAACGGTCGCGCTTGTCGGCCACACAGGCTCTGGAAAAAGCTCGATTATGAACCTGCTTTTCAGGTTTTATGACTGCCAAAAAGGCGCTATTACGATTGACGGCGTCAATGTTAAAACGATAACCCGTAACGCGCTGCGCCGCAATATGGGCATTGTGCTGCAGGACCCGTATCTTTTCACGGGAACTATCGCTTCAAACGTCAGCCTTGGCGACCCTTCGATTTCAAGGGAGCGTGTTGAAAAAGCGCTTCGCGATGTCGGCGCCGAGGAAATCTTCAAGCACCTTGAAAAAGGCTATGACGAGCAGGTCACCGAAAAAGGCGCTACTTTTTCAAGCGGCCAGCGCCAATTGATTTCTTTCGCAAGGGCACTCGCATTCGACCCGGCCATCCTGATCCTTGACGAAGCGACGTCGAGCATTGACAGTGAGACAGAAGCGGTCATCCAGGAAGCAATGGAAGTCCTGAAAAAAGGGCGGACCACGTTCATCATCGCCCACAGGCTTTCGACCATCCGCAATGCCGACCAGATCCTCGTCCTGGATAAAGGCGAAATCGTCGAAAAAGGAAATCATGATGAATTGATGGAACAAAAAGGCCGCTATTACCAGATGTACCAGCTCCAGTTTGGGAAAGGGAATCTGGCGGGCTAACTATTGGAATTGCATAAAAAAAGGATTCATGGCGTGGGAGGCGCTGTGAATCCTTTTCTAATGGGGATAATTAATTAGTACGTCAGACCCGCCCGACAGTGGAGATAGTCTTCGCTCTCAAGCTGGCTGAAAGCGAAGTCACCTGTGTCATAAATTGAAATAGAAGTCGGGTTTTCGGGCAGCACGTCGCGGCCGACCCGGTATTTGCCTATCCGTTCGCCGACGGGTAAATAAGTAGGGCAGACAGCGGTCCAATCCAGGCCTGATTCCTTCAGGATAAGCCAGGCCCTCAAATGTTCTTCAGCATCCTTCGTGCTTGTCCTCCGTGACTCCGGCGATTGGAACCGGTATAGCTCTGGCATTGTCCGGGCCTGGGTGATGCCGGCTGTGCTAACCATGATGATCCGCCTTATCCCGTTCTCCTTCATGGCGGAAACAATATGCGGCATGGAATCTGAAAGGATGGTAGTGCCGCCTGTGTTCAACGAGCTGATCACCGCGGCGCAACCCCTCATTGCGGTTCGTACATCGTCCAAGTTTGTGGCTTCGCCGTTGAAAATTTTCAGCCGGGGGCCGGTATGCTTCAGTTTTCCTGAATCCCGTACGAGCGCATGGACTCCGTAACCTGCATTCAAGCAGTTTTCGAGGATGACCGAGCCAACTCTTCCGGTTGCGCCAAACAGGCATATGTTCATGAAAAATTCACCTTTCTGTCACTGGATTGTGAAATTACCCCTTTCCATTCATGGTATTTTTAAAATGGAAGAAACTATATAAAACAGGGGTGCTGTAAAATGTTTTCAGTAACGCTTACGATTGGCAGTCTTATGATCCTTGTCTATTATATCGGATATATGATTGCAAAACCCTGATTCTGCAGACGGCTGTCTGCAGTTTTTTTTTGCTCCGGCTTGAGCTTTTTATAGCAGATTGTCAATGGCGAGAAATTCTTCTGCATCCCTGGCACATAAGTGGAGCCCTTTCTCCCAAAATCCGGGAGTGCTGATATCCTCTCCCAAATGCTCCATTACCAATTCCTCTACCGTCATTTTCCCGGAATCCCGTAATAGATTGATATAGCTTTTCTCGAATTCAGGGCCATTCGTTTTAGCTGCTGCATAGATGCTTTGAGAGAATAAATATCCAAACGTGTAAGGGAAATTGTAGAAGGGCGATTTAGTCAGATAGAAATGCGGCGTCCAGATCCATGTACGGCAGGAAGGGCTGCCGAACGAATCCACATATGCTTCATCCATTGCTTCCTGCATTAACCTATTCAACCGTTGCGCCGGTACATAACCGCTTTGACGTTCCTTGTAAAAACGTTCTTCAAATAAGAAACGCGCGTGAATGTTCATGAAGTTCATAACACTCCGCTTTAATTTTTCATCGAGGATGAATCGTTTTTCTTCCTTGCTATCGGCCTGTTCGTAAGCCGCATTTAGTATTGCCAATTCCGAAAACGTTGACGCCGTTTCGGCCAGGCTTAATGGATAATACCGATTCAGCCCGCCGATTGGTTTCATGGCATGGTTATGGAAGGCATGGCCAAGTTCGTGGGCAAGGGTCAAAACATTTGTTATGCTGCGGCCGTAAGTCATGAATACGCGGGACTCGCCCGAAAGTGGAAAGCCTGCGCAAAAGGCGGAGCCTGCTTTTCCGGAACGGTCCTCCGCTTCGACCCAGCCGTTTTCAAAGGCGTGGCGTGCAAAGTCTTTCATTTCTGTACCAAATGCGCCGAACTGTTCAATGATGAAATCCGCTGCCTCATCAAAGGGAAGCTCTTGATTCGCTAAGGTCGCCGGAGCCCAAAAATCATAGGATTGCAGTTTATCATTGCCAAACAGCTTTGCTTTTTGGTTAAGATATCCAGTGAAAACAGCCTTATATTTCGTAACGGCTTTCCACATGGCGTCGAGGGTTTCTTTTGTGATGCGGTTCTCCTGCAATGGAACCTCCAATACGTTCTCAATTCCCCGTCTTTTATACATCTCGAGCCGGAAACCGGCAATATGGTTAAGGACTTTCGCGAAAAGCTCCTCTTTTTCCTTCAAGGCACCTTCCAAAGCATCATGTGCCATTTTTCTCACCATTCGGTCAGGATGGGAGCGCAAATTGATTGCCTGGCCAACAGACAATTCTTTTTCCGTTCCCATTGGAATTGAAATTTTAATGCTGCTCATTAAGGTCTGGTAAAACTGGCCCCATGCATGGTAACCGTCGACACTTAAATCTGCGAGAAGCTTTTCTTCTTTTTTGGAGAGCTGCCATTTAGCCTTTTCCCTCCATTCATTTATCAGGAACCTGTAATCATCCATTTTTTCTGCTCCAAGCAGCTGTTCCCAGGCTTCACTGGTTAAGGTTGCGACCAGGCTTTGGACAAGTTTTACCGAGTTATCGTAACGGGCATTCAAAGAGGCGGTTTTGCTCTGAAGGGATAGGGCATCCGGGTCTCTAGGATTTTGCGCGATAAGGCACGCAGTAAAGGAAGATGCCTGCGAGAGGTGGATGCGGATGTCGCCCAGGGAATCTAACAGCTTTTTAATTTCATAGGGATTATGTATATGTGCCGTTTTTGCTTCAGCTACTAAACTATCAATCATGTTTTCTGTATAGGCGATGTGTTCCGCGAGTTCACCTGATGTTTTAAAAAGGCTGTCCAAATCCCATTTTTGCGAATACTCGTGCTTTTGCATAGACTTTCCTCCGTGTTGGTTTTTACGAACGTATATTCCTGTTTTAATCATCTCCTATTTAGAAGTTTTTTGCAAAAAATAAGAGGTGGTAAGATGGAACTGTAGAAGGGAGAAGGTAAATATGGACATTACAATCAGGCAGGAAAAAGAAGCGGATTATCAAGCTGTGGAAGAAGTAATCAAGAGGGCATTTTCAGATGTGGAAATCAGTGACAAGACAGAGCATCACCTTGTTAAAAGGCTGCGGGGCTCCGAGGCGTTCATCCCGGAACTCTCGCTTGTCGCGGTCCATGAAGCGACTGGCGAACTAGTTGGACAGATCCTTTTTACTAAAGCAAAGGTTGGAGATACCGAGACGCTCGCACTCGCACCTATAACTGTCCTGCCGGAATTCCAGAACCGTGGAATCGGCGGCAATCTAGTGAATAAGGGATTGGAGTTGGCAAAAGAGCTGGGTTATGCATCAGCTTTTGTCCTCGGCCACCCGGGCTATTACCAGAAATTTGGCTTCAAAAAAGCATCGCTGTGGGGAATCAAAGCACCGTGGGTCGTACCGGACGAAGCCTTCATGGCATTGGAGCTTCACGGGAAATCTCTTGATGGGGTATCCGGCACCGTTCAATATGCCGACGCGTTTTAGAAATCTGGTCTCGAACGTGCCCTTATTCTTATGAAAAAACCCTTTCCACAGTCCGGAAAGGGTTCTTTTGTCGTTAGGCGGAATAGGAATCGCCTAAGCCGTCGCAAATCCACAATTCACTTTTTGCTGATGATTTTGTCGATAATCCCGTAATCCAAAGCCTCCTGTGCGCTCATAAAGAAATCGCGGTCTGTGTCCTTGGCGACTTTTTCAACCGGCTGGCCGGTGCGTTCTGAAATGATGCCGTTGACATGTTCGCGCAGCTTCAGGATGCGCCGCGCTGAAATTTCGATTTCCGTAGCCTGGCCCCGGGCACCGCCAAGCGGCTGATGGATCATGATTTCGCTGTTCGGCAGGGCATATCGTTTTCCTTTCGTCCCCGCAAGGAGCAGCATCGCCCCAAATGAAGCTGCCATGCCGATGCAAATCGTGCTGATTTCCGGCTTGATGAGCTCCATCGTGTCAAAAATCGCAAACCCCGCGGTTGTCGAACCGCCCGGGCTATTGATGTAGATGGAGATGTCCTTTTCCGGATTATCCGCCTCAAGGAACAGCAGCTGGGCAATGACGCTGTTCGCCACTTGGTCGTTGATTTCGTCCCCGATAATGACAATCCGGTCCTTCAGAAGGCGTGAATAAATGTCATAGGACCGCTCCCCGCGGCTCGATTGTTCAATCACATATGGAATTGCTGCCAAATGAAATCCTCCCTCATTGCGGCCAGCCGTAACCCCATTTTCTAGAGGGGTTACGCAGCCACACAGTAAAATTCGAGAGATGAACGGGAGTGCTTTTGCGGTGCCGGTTTCTGAACTTCCGCCAGCGAAGCGATTTTAGGAAGATGTTTTATTAGAATGGCTGGATCGCCCTGCTTGAGCGCTTCCGAAAATAATTTCGCCATCAGTTCCTTGTCCTCATCGGTCTGCAGGGGAGCGATTGTATGGAGGTGCCGTTCCTTTTCCAGCCGGTTTTTTGCCCGGTGAAGAAGGGACTTTACCGCCATTTCGGTCGTACCGAGCAAATCCGCGATTTCGCTCGCCTGATAGCGGAAGCCTTCTTTTAGAAAGAACATGACCGCTTGCTTCGGAGTCAGTTTTTCAAGCAAAAGCTTCACAGCGTCCAGCCTGTCATTGTGCTCGCGCTCCTTTTCAGGCGTTTCTGCGGGAACCCCGACAATCTCATTCCGACCCTTCCTGGCAAGGTCAATCCAGTGATGGTACGCGATTTTTTTCAAAAGGGGAGCGGAAAGCCGGCTAGGCGGGTAATGCTCGATTCCTTTCAGGACTGCCGCCTGAAAAAGGTCATCGGCCTCCCAAGGATTCCTGGCAAGAAAGCGGCAATACTTCTGAAGGGAGTCGGTCAGCCCTTGAAGCCGCTCTTCTTCAATCTCCGCAATGATTTTATCCTCGGCTGGCATGTTCTTGCTGGCAACCATTCAACGTCACTCCTTTATTCCTCTCTGCCTCTATAACGGCGGAAGCTTTCATAAAGATACGGGGCAAGGAAAGATATTTTAATCTATTTTACCATTTGCACTTTGGATACCCTAAATTTCACGGAAAGGTTCATATTTTTTAAAAGGAAAGTCCGTTATTTGGCTTTTAAAAAGAAAAAAGGGGAAAATGGAATAAGGGAATGCAAAGGCATTTTGGCAATGGTAAGAGCCTTGCGAAAAAAAGCCCGCATACAGCGCGGCGAGAATTGGGAGGAGAAAATGGACTATCGTATCGAAAAAGACACGCTCGGCGAAGTGAAGGTCCCGGCCGACAAGCATTGGGGCGCACAGACTCAAAGAAGCCTGGAAAATTTCAAAATCAGCACGGAAAAAATGCCGCTCGACCTCGTTTACAGCCTGGCAACCGTCAAGCTGGCAGCGGCAGTCGTAAACAACGCGTCGGGAAAACTATCGGATGAAAAGAAGGACGCCATCGTCCATGTATGTGCGGAAATCCTTGAAGGGAAATATAACAGCCATTTCCCGCTTGCGGTTTGGCAGACAGGCAGCGGGACCCAAACGAATATGAACGTCAACGAGGTCATTGCGAACCGGGCAAACGCGCTGCTTGAAAGTGAAGGCAGTGAAATCAGAATCCACCCAAATGACGATGTGAACATGTCGCAAAGTTCGAATGATACATTCCCGACTGCGATGCACATCGCTGCGTACGGAAAAGTTGTTTCATCGCTGCTTCCGGCCATTGAAAGGCTTGCCGAAACCTTCCGCCAAAAGGAAAAGGATTACGAAGGCCTCATTAAAATCGGGCGTACCCATCTCCAGGATGCAACCCCGCTAACATTGGGACAGGAAATCAGCGGCTGGCGGACGATGCTTGAAAAAAGCGGTGCGATGATAAAGGAAGCGAGCAAGAGCCTGCTAGATTTGGCAATCGGCGGCACAGCGGTCGGGACAGGCATCAATGCGGCACCTGACTTTGGAGACCAGGTTGCCGAGGTCATTTCGGGGGTTACCGGCCATCCGTTCCGTTCATCCGCGAACAAGTTCCATGCGCTGACGAGCCATGATGAGCTCGTTTACGCCCATGGCGCGATAAAGGGGCTGGCCGCGGATTTGATGAAAATAGCCAACGATATAAGGTGGCTTGCGAGCGGTCCTCGAAGCGGTATCGGTGAAATCACCATCCCGGCGAATGAACCGGGCAGTTCCATTATGCCCGGCAAGGTGAATCCTACCCAAAGCGAGGCGCTCACGATGGCGATCTGCCAGGTATTCGGCAACGACGCAACAATCGGTTTTGCCGCAAGCCAGGGGAATTTCGAGTTGAATGTATTCAAACCGGTCATCATCCATAACTTCCTTCAATCCGTCCGTCTCCTCGCTGATGGAATGGATTCATTCAATAAAAATTGCGCGATGGGTATCACAGCGAATGAAACAGCCATCAAGGCGCAAATGGAACGCTCACTCATGCTTGTCACGGCACTTAATCCGCACATCGGCTACGAAAAAGCCGCGCAGATCGCCAAGCTTGCCTTCAATGAAAATCTGAGCTTGAAGGAAGCGGCCATCAAAACAGGCTACTTGACCGAAAAGGAATTTGACGAATGGGTAAGGCCGGAGAACATGGTGTAAAGGAGAGTTAGGGTACCCCGGTTATGGAAGGTGCTTTGTTCGACTGATTCATTTTTGACCTTTTTGAATGCAAAAATGCCCCCTCTAAATAAGGAGGCATTCTGCTATTGGCTGGGCTGGCCGGAATCGCACCGGCTCGCCGGAACAAACGAAGTTGCCCGGAACTGGAACCCACAGATAAAATACGAACAGTGCCTGTCACTCCCCGAAAAATCTTGTTTCACAGGATGTTTCACAGGGTGGAAGGCGAATGCATTCCACCCACTCAACTTGAAATTTCCGTTGAAAGTGGATGGAATCCTGCCGCACTATCTAGTTTGGACAATCGCGGCGCCATTATTCCGAGGCAAGCAGGGAAATTTTGCATAGAAACAACAGCACTGCAAACACTAATCAAAAAGGGAGGGGATTGGAAATGGAAGTATGCCCGGTCTGCAACGGACTGAAAAAAGTGGATGTGAACTGCGAAAACTGCTCCAACTTAATGGAGGAAAAAGGGCGCTACATGGATTACTTCGACGATTACAGCCCCTATATGCCAATCGACCAAATGAAACTCGAGGACGGCATACCTGACGACCTTAAAAACCGCCAATGCCCCCACCTCTACCGCTGCCCGGCGTGCGGGACTGATAGTATTATCCTGATAGGGGAATAGCTTTTTTGGGATGCAAACAAGCCTACGAACAGTGTCACTCCCCAAATTTTCTTGTTTCACAGGAGTATTTCACGATTAGAATTTGCCAAACCGAAAGGAGCCATGTCCTATAATTTTACTTAATAAATAGACTGCTTGAACAAAAAGAGAGCGCCATCCCGCGGGACGGTGCTCTCTTTTGCAATACTCTTATTGTTCCCCCGAAGGACGGATGCGCTGCTCTGTTTCAACATCGAAGAAGTGGACTTTGTTCATGTCGAAAGCGAGGTCAAGCTTATCGTTCGGATGGATATCGGAGCGGGAATCAACCCTTGCCACGAAATCCTGGCCGCCCAAGCTTGAGTAAATCATTGTTTCCGCCCCAGTCAGTTCGGAAACTTCAACGGTAGCGGTGATTTTTGAGCCTTCGGAAGCGTCGATGAACACAGGCTCATCATGGATGTCTTCAGGACGAACGCCAAGTACAATCGGCTTACCGACATAGCCTTGTTCGCGAAGGTACTTCATTTTTCCTTCCGGAACGGCAATCTTTACATCGCCGATAACGAATTTGCCATCTTCAAGTGTCCCGCGGAAGAAGTTCATCGCCGGCGATCCGATAAACCCGCCAACGAACACATTCGCGGGCTTTTCGTAAACTTCTTTTGGAGAACCAACCTGCTGGATGACGCCATCCTTCATAACAACAAGGCGGGTTGCCATTGTCATCGCTTCGGTTTGGTCGTGTGTTACGTATATCGTAGTTGTGTTCAGGCGGCGGTGAAGCTTGGCGATTTCGGCGCGCATCTGGACACGTAGCTTTGCATCAAGGTTGGAGAGCGGCTCGTCCATCAGGAATACTTTCGCATCCCGGACAATTGCGCGCCCAAGGGCGACACGTTGGCGCTGACCGCCGGAAAGAGCCTTCGGTTTACGGGTCAGATAGGTTTCAAGGCCAAGTATCTTCGCAGCCTCTTTAACCTTTTTATCTATTTCAGCCTTCGGAATCTTGCGGAGTTTCAAGCCGAATGCCATGTTGTCATAAACCGTCATGTGCGGGTAAAGGGCGTAGTTCTGGAAAACCATTGCGATATCGCGATCTTTCGGAGCAACATCGTTAACCCTTTTGCCATCAATATAAAAATCGCCCTTTGTAATTTCCTCAAGGCCGGCAATCATCCTCAATGTCGTTGACTTTCCGCAGCCAGAAGGCCCGACGAACACGATGAATTCCTTATCCTTGATGTGAAGGTTAAAATCTTCAACGGCTGTTACTTTGTTATCGTACACTTTATAAATGTGATCAAGAATCAGCTCTGCCATGTTTTAATTCCTCCTATTATAAATAATCTCGTACTTTAAGTGTAAGTGAAACGGTTAAAAAACCATATGGACAGGCTGCACAAAGATAAGCAGCTAGTTTTTGGGCAAAGTGCTTGGGCTGTGGAAAAAGGGCCTTTCATTAAACGAAAATAATAAACAGGTATGTTTTTTCTTTTTCATTGAAAAACAAAGAAGCGAGGGAGCAGGGACTGACCCATAAAATAAAACCGCCAAATGTGTTGGCGGTCCCTAGTTCGTTTCCCGGTCTCTGTCGTATAAAAGGCAGGCGAGATAAACGGTAAAAGCGGAGTTGAAATCCTTTAGGCTTACTCCTGTCTTATCCGTAAATTTATCGACTCGGTATTGGAGCGTGTTCCGATGAATGTACAATTTTTTTGCGGCAAGGCTCGCATTCGACCCGTTTTCGAGAAATCCCTTTACGGTCGTGAACATCTCGTCGTCACTCCTGAACGCCTCCGCGAAAACAGCGTTCAACGCTTCGGAAAGCGGCCTGGGCAGCAGTGACGCGACATAGGCAGGGAAAACTTTTTCAAAAGTGTAATACCCTTCCGAAGAAATATCCTTTTTCGCAAGATCAAAATAGTTCTGCTCCTCCCTGAACTGGCTGGGCAGCGCATCGGAAACCGTTAGCCGCCTCCCGATATAAATCCTCGTTTTAATGTAAAAATCGCTTTCGAACGCGCCGGCCATCGAAGCAAGGTCCCGCTCGTCCAAGGAATATTTCCCCCGTTCCACCGCTAAAGCACTTCCCGATCCTTCCCACAGAACAAGAATATCTTCGGGGAAAAACCCCTTTATTGCCATTTCAAGCTCCTCACGGTCATGGTTTTCACCGCGGAACTCGAACTGGATGAGCCGGATGACTTCCCCTTCGAAGCCCGCAGGCGGCTCAGCGCCTTCAAAAAGATATTCCTTCCATTGCTGAAGCATAGGCGGCAGTTTTTCAGACGGCACCTCTGCCCGCACATAAATCGCCCCAAGAAGGTCCAACTCTTTTTCGCTGATAGATTTCTCAGGAATGGAAATCCACTTCCTTTCGGCTTCATTATGGAAAATATGAAATTTTTCTTGTCCCAGTACAGGCGGATGGTCTGTAATAAAGGCTCCAGGGTATAGGGCGAGCAAATTTTCGAACATAACACTTCTCCTATTTTACAAAAAAATCAGTTAAATCAATTATAACAATGAAGCCAAGAATGCGAAAATGCCGGGCTCACCCGGCATTAACGATCGTACACATGAAACAGCATCAGTTCATGGATCTGTTTCTCCAATCCGGTCCGTTCGTCTCCGTGCGGAGCATTCAAGCCCCACTCGATTTTGCCGTCCTTGAGGTAGCGGCCTGTGCGCTTAAGCTTTTTGTAAAAGAACGAAAACTCCCAGCCAGGAATATCCGTGTTTTTGTACAAAGGCTTGAACTGAAAATGTGTCAGCAATGCAATCCCCCCACTTCAATTGTACCGTACAGCCTCAAAAGGAGCGAGGAGGAAGAGGGCAAGTAAATCGGCATTGAGGCCCTGCTATCCAAACAGCCGGTTGACAAAACCAAGAACCCATACAAGAACCGCCGTCGAGGATACCGTCAAAAGAAGTGTTTTTACTGGGGCTGCCTTCCATCCCGAACGCAACGGAGGAAGGGCATGCAGCGCGAAGGTTGCCAAAAATACTGCCAGAGGAATCCAATCAAGAATTGTCTTTCGGTGAGACCCATCCAGTGCATTGGAAATCGTCTGGGCGAAAAAGTAAAAAAACGAACCCGCATGGGCTGCGCAAGCAAAGAGGAATAGCGGCAGTGACCGCTTATTTTTGAACATGAAAACCGGCTCCTTCGAAAAATTGCATTTTTTCTATAGTATGTAATGAATTATACGCAGTACCTGGGAAAACAGCCCGCTTTTTCGGTATAATGAAAGAAAAATCGTAGTATTTTTGCGACCAGGAAAGAAGGGGTCGACTTTGTTGCAAAAAGCAAATGATCTATTAAAAACGTATTTCGGTTATCCGGCATTCAGGGAAGGGCAGGAGCGGGCCATCGCTTCGGTGCTTGAAAGCAGGAACACTCTTTGTGTTATGCCAACCGGAGGCGGTAAATCGGTTTGTTACCAAATACCAGCGTTGATGCTCGAGGGAACGACTGTTGTCATTTCCCCGCTTATTTCCTTGATGAAGGACCAGGTCGACGCCCTTGTCCAGCTTGGTGTCGATGCTGCCTATATCAACAGCTCGCTGTCAAGCCAGGAAGCGGCGGAACGGATGGAGGACGCTCTCGCGGGAAGGTACAAGCTATTGTACATCGCTCCCGAGCGGCTGGAATCGCCTTATTTTACCGAGCAGCTAGGAAAAATGGACATCCCGCTCATCGCCGTCGATGAAGCGCATTGCATTTCCCAATGGGGCCACGATTTCCGGCCAAGCTACCGCCATATTGCAAAAATGGCGCAGGGCCTTCGCAACCGGCCGGTGATGCTTGCGCTAACCGCTACGGCGACCCCGATTGTCCGGGATGATATTTGTACCTCGCTCGGCATAGAAATCGGGAACGAGATCATTACCGGCTTTGAACGGGAAAATCTTTCGTTCTCCGTCATAAAAGGGCAGGACCGTGGCAAGTTCCTGAAGCGCTTTTTACAACAGAATGAAAAGGAAACAGGGATTATTTATGCCGCCACCCGCAAGACGGTCGACCAGCTGTATGAAAGCCTAAAAAGGGGCGGGATTTCAGTATCTCGCTATCATGCCGGGATGAGCGACGCGGACAGGTTCGGCGAACAGGAGCGGTTCCTCCGCGATGAAGCGTCCGTGATGGTCGCCACCTCCGCATTTGGGATGGGCATCGATAAAAGCAACATCCGCTATGTAATCCATTATCAACTTCCCCGGAACATGGAGAGCTATTACCAGGAAGCCGGGCGCGCTGGCCGGGATGGCCTTCCGAGCTCGTGCATCGTCCTTTATTCGCCACAGGATATCCAGGTCCAGCGTTTCCTCATTGAACAATCGGTCGAGAGGCACCGGGCTGCATCCGAATTGGAAAAGCTTCAGGGAATGGCGGACTATTGCCACACAGAAAGCTGCCTCCAGGAGTACATTCTCCGCTATTTCGGGGAAACGGACACAGAACCGTGCGGGCGCTGCGGCAATTGCACCGATTCGCGGGAAAGCGAAGATGTTACGACTGAAGCGCAAATGGCACTCTCCTGTATCATCCGTATGGGGCAACGGTTCGGCAAGGCGCTCACCGCCCAAGTGCTGACAGGGTCGCAAAACAAAAAAATCGTTGAATTTGGGTTTGACAAGCTCTCAACATACGGAATTATGAAGGAGTGGACCGCGAAGGACGCGGCAAGCTTTATCGAATTCTTAATTTCCGAGGACTATATCGGGGTAGAACACGGAACCTTTCCAACTATTTATGTTTCGCCCAAGGGGAAGGAAGTTTTACAGGGAAGGCTGCGCGTTTCGCGGAAAGTAGCCGTCCAATCCACGGAAATATCGGTGGAAGACCCGCTGTTTGAGGAACTGAGGGCTCTAAGGAAGCAGCTTGCCGACGCCGAGAATGTCCCGCCATTCGTCGTATTCTCTGATGCTTCGCTGAAGGATATGTGCCTGAAGCTGCCTCAATCGGAGGAGGATTTCCTTGAGGTAAACGGAGTCGGCGCGAATAAGCTTGAAAAGTACGGCGAACCGTTCATTTCGGCGATTCAAAAGTTTCTGGCGGAGCATCCCGACCGTGAACCTGTTTTTGAAGATGCAAAGCCAGTGAAAAAACGCCCTGTGGCGAAACCGACGAGCGACTCCCATCTCGAAACGCACCGGCTGCACCTTGAAGGCCAATCGGTTGAGGCTATCGCCGCCAGCCGGGGGCTTGCCGTGAGCACCGTTGAAAATCATCTATTAACCTGCTATCAGCAGGGGCTGCCGGTTTACTTTGAGAAACTGATTCCCGAGGAATTTATACCGCTCTTGGAAAAAGCGGTCGCCGAAGCGGGGCGGGAACGGTTGAAGCCAATCAAGGAGCTTCTGCCGGATGAGATAACCTATTTCATGATAAAAGCGTTTTTAATAATCGAAAAGAGCCGCATGCTGTCCTAGCTGCGGCTTTCGGTTTTTATAGTGTTTTTTCCAAAAATAACTATTCGTTATGTTAAACTATTCCTAGATTAACAGAAATGGGTGGTCCTTATTTTACATAATGAAGAAGTGGTCCTGGCACTTAGGGACCTGCGGAAAAATTATGGTGCTAAGCCGGTGCTGCAGGGAATCGACCTTACCGTTACCCGCGGGCAAATCATCGGATATATCGGGCCGAACGGAGCGGGAAAAAGTACGACGATAAAGCTGCTCCTTGGCCTTGAGGAAAACTATCAGGGAGAAATAGAGATTTTCGGGCAAAAGCTCAAATCCGGAGATTATGTGTATAAACGAAAAATAGGCTATGTACCGGAAATTGCCGAGCTTTATGACAACTTGACGGCAATCGAGTACCTAACCTTTACGGGTGAACTGTACGGGATGGACCCTGAAAAAGCGGAAGTGAAGGCAAAAAAGCTGATGCGCGCATTTGGCCTCGATAACGTGTTCTATAGCCGAATATCCTCTTTTTCAAAAGGGATGAAGCAAAAGGTGATGATTATCTCCAGCCTCCTGCACGATCCTGAACTGCTGTTCCTCGATGAGCCGCTAAGTGGGCTTGATGCGAATTCGGTCATGATTTTCAAGGAAATCCTCTCCCAACTTGCAGCAAGCGGGAAAACGATATTCTATTCCTCGCATATCATGGAAGTTGTCGAAAAAATAAGCAATAGAATCATTTTGCTCAACGGCGGAACAATTGTCGCGGACGGAAGTTTTGAACAATTGAAGGAACAAAGCGCGGAGGGATCCCTGGAACAGATTTTCAACCAGCTGACAGGCTTTGATGAATTCAGGGATTTGGCGGGCGAATTTGTTTCAATCGTCCGGGAGGTGTAATTCTTGGAGGATTTAAGGACGTTGAGGGTGCTCGACAAGTTCAGATGGATGTTTGAGCGGCTCGGTGCCGACTATCCGGTTATGAGGAATATCCTCGCGATGAAGCTAACGATGGACCAAAGAAGGGCGCCGACCATCCTTGGCGGGGCTAGGAATAAGAGCGATCACAGCCATGAAGAAGAGAATCGCTTTATGAAGTCACTTTGGGTCTATTCGATTTTTGGGCTCCTGCTGCTGCCGCTGATTTTGATGGGAGACCATTTTTTCTTCCAAATGACAACCTTTTTCGGCATTTTGATGTTTCTGATCATGACGTCGCTCATTTCGGATTTTTCGGCGGTCCTCCTTGATTTGAGGGACCGAAATATTCTTTTGGCCGGACCTGTTGGCAGAAAGACGATCAGCCTTGCCCGCGCGGTACATATTTCAGTTTATTTGTTTTTCCTGACCGGCTCTTTGGCGGCAGCACCATTGCTTGCGGGGCTATTCAGGCACGGGCCGGCCTTTTTCCTAATTTTCGCGGCCGCGCTTATTTTCGTAGATTTGCTGATCATGGCGGCAACAGCTTTGGTGTATTATTTCATTCTCCGCTTTTTTGATGGGGAGAAGCTCAGGGATATTATTAACTATGTACAAATTTTCCTGTCTGTTTCACTCGCACTAGGGTATCAGCTTGTGGGGAGAACATTCGAACTGATTGAAATGGAAAGGGCGATCGATCCTGCATGGTGGCATGCGCTCCTCCCGCCGGTTTGGTTCGGCTCCCTGTTCGAACTCGGCATGAATGGAGCTACTTCGCCCCAGCTTGCTTTGTTTGCGTTTTTGGCCGTTTTGGGGCCGGCAGGAGCGTGGGTTTTGTATGTAAAAAAGATGCCTGCATTCGAAAGAGGAATCAAAAAACTTTCATCGGGAAGTGGGCCGAGCCGGGTAAAGGTTCCTCCATTGAATACGATCGCATCAAGGCTGCTGTGCCGGGATAGGGAAGAGCGGGCCTTTTACCGGTTCGCGGTGGCGATGATGAAAACCGAACGCGATTTCAGGCTCAAAGTATATCCGTCAATCGGCTTGTCGCTTGTTGTCCCGCTTATTCTCCTTTTAAACCAAATCAGGTGGGAGTCTTTCGAAAGCCTTGTCCATAGCAAGTACTATTTAGCCATTTACATGGCTGCGATTGTCATTCCGACATCGATTATGATGCTAAAATACTCGGGGCGTTACAAAGGCTCATGGCTGTTCGGGGCAGCGCCTTTAAAAACATTTGCCCCATTTTACAGTGGAACATTGAAAGCCTTTCTAAGCAGGCTGTTTTTTCCGGTATACGTTATAGCCGGCTTGATTTTTTGTTCGATTTTCGGGTTTGGGGTGCTGCCGGATATAATAGGGGCTTTTCTTGCCGCAATCATTTATACCGTGTTTTGTACGTATTTGTTAAAAGGCTCTTTGCCGTTTTCGGAATCTTTCGAGGCAAGCCAGGAAAGCGAAGGCTGGAAAATCATTCTCTACCTCATTCCGATGTTCGTCTTTATGGGTGTCCATTATTTATTTACCTTCATCCCATATGGCAGTTTTCTTTACATCCTCATCATGCTTGTCGCAACCTCGGTCTCCTGGAGACATGCCGCCCGCAGGATTTGGGTCTAAAAAGTGGGGCAGGAAACGTTTTATTCTTTATTTCAATTTTACTTCAATAAAAATGGGAACGATTCCTTCGCCTCGCACTAAGGCAATGGATTCGTTCCCTATTCCTATTATCTAAAGATTTCCTCGGGTGCCTTGACTGATTTTTCGGCAAGGTGAATGGCGAAGTCGATAGGCAGTTTTCTTGTTAAATATTCGTATTTGCGCATTCCGCGGTGGTGGAAAATTGACCTGCCTGGTTTGGAATTGACCTCGAACAGCCAGACAATGCCGTCCCGGTCAATCCCAAAGTCAAAGCCGAATTCAGCGGTGATTCCATCTAGCCGCTCCTCGAGTATTTCGCTTAGCTCCAAAGCCGCCCTCGTTAATTTCCGTTCATATTCAGCCGCGCCCTTTTCCCCGAATAGCTCCTTTAGAGTATGGACGTCACCGCCGTTCCTGACATGGGTCGTGATGCTTCCGAACCCCGCCTGTTTTCCGGCGATGGCTGATACCTGCCATTTCCCATTCCCGTCCTTGTTCGTATGGACCCTGAAATCGACAGGCCTGCCGTCCACTTTTAAAAGGAGGATCCTTTGCTGGATCAACAAATTTTTAAGGCCGCGCTTGCCAAACATCTTGGAAGTGAGCGCATGCAGGCTAGAGAACTTCAATAGTTTATTCTTCCCATTTTGATCCCTGAAGCGGCAATAACAGGTTGAGCCGGGAAATTCGGCGATTACTTGGCGGATTCCAAGGCCCAGCGTCCCGTGAATCGGCTTTAAGTAGATGGAGCCATGCTTATCGAGCAGGCGCCTGGTCTCGGCAATCGAAGCGAACAAGTGGGTCTCCGGCAAGTATTTTTGTGCTTCCTGGCTATCCTTAAGCCGTTCGAAAATATCCATTTTGTTGAAGAACCCCGGATTGAACCATGGAATTAAATAGTCCTGTTGAAGCCTTTCTTTTGCTAATTTGCTTTCGGGTCTCGTCTCACTTCTTCTAGTCGGCATCCGGTCATAAACCACATTTGGAAATGGAACAAGCCCCGTCTCCCAATGTCCTTCGTTAAAAAAATAGCCTTTGATTAAATTTTTCTCCCAATCGATTGCCTGCCCGGTAAAAAGGAAACCTGAAGCACCTGAGGAGCTGCATGTCTCCAACAATTTTGAAAACGAATTGGTCCTGTCACCCGCCGGATTTTGGCTTGATTCAATGAGCCCGGATGTAAAAATGCCGATCAAAGGACCTAAAAACAAGGTATCTTCATTTGAAAAGATGCCAAGCTTTCCGGCATTTTCAGGAATACGAAGTTCTTCAATGACCGGCTTGCTGATTCCGAGACTTTCCTCACCATCGGGATGGGGCAGGATAGCGGCATCCATGGATGCTGAGCCGAATGCCGCTTTTCGAACAGACGGCATAGGCCCTAGCCGGGAAGGATAATAAACAATGGGCTTGTCATGCTCGATTGTTTCAACCGGATAAAACTTTACCATTTGACTCACGTCCTTTTCGTTTTAAAAGGATGGAAGATTTTTAAATAAAAATGAATGGAACCTTCTTCCCTCGGTATCGTATGAATGTCAGTAGCGCGTGTACCTCGAGGTGTAAACAATCGGCCTTCCTTGCAATGTTTAGCAAAGGGAGCTTTTCTCGCAATAAAGAAATCAACGCCCAAAGTAGATAAAAAGGGTAAGCCTTTATGATTTTTGGGTAAAGATGGGCAAAAACTGTTATAGTATCGTATGTACAGGACAAACAAAACGTTCGTGTTATTTTTCGGAAAGGTTGATCCATAATGAATGTATTTATAACAATCTTGTTTATGGTGGTTATTGGCGCGTTTATCAACGGATTGACGAACCATCTGGCTATTAAAATGTTATTCAGGCCGTACAACCCCATCTATATTGGAAAATGGCGCGTCCCTTTTACTCCCGGACTGATTCCGAAAAGGCGGGACGAGATGGCGGTTCAAATGGGAAAGATGGTCGTCGAGCATCTGGTTACACCGGAAATTATCCGCGCCAAATTTATGAATAAGGATTTTCAGCATGATATGACCGAGCTCGTCAAAAAGGAGCTCCGGACACTTATGGAATCCGATATGACAATAAATAGCCTGCTAGAAAAGGCGGGAATCGAGGACGGAACAGAGCGGATTGAAAAAAGGATTGGGCGGTTTGTCGAAGGGGTTTATGAAAAAGCGATGGGCAAATACCGCGGCCAGCCGATTGCGGCCGTCCTTCCTCAGCCGCTCCTAGAAGGGGCCGAGCGGAAGATCCCTGAAATCACCGCCTATATCCTTGGAAAAGGCGAGGATTACTTCTCCAGCTTTGAAGGCAAGGTGCGCATCCAGGCGATGTTTGACGAGTTTTTCAAGGATAAGGGAATGATAGGCAGTATGATACAGAGGGTTCTTGGTAATGTAAGCTTTGCTGATCGAATCCAGCCTGAAATCATCAAGTTTTTCAAAAGCGATGGTGCCCATCTCCTAATTACGAACATCCTACAAAAAGAGTTGGAAAAACTTCTTGATCGTGATGCGGCTGAACTGGAAGAGATGGCCGGCAGGGAAAAGATTGTTTCCGCCCTTAAGGATTATGCAGTCAATCTTGCCGGGACGGAGAAGCTTTTGGGAACGCCTGCATCGGAGCTGCTTGCTTCTTATAAAGAAACGATTCTTGAGCGCATGGCCCCGAATATTGTTGTTATGCTAGGAGATTGGCTTACATCGAGAATTGAAATGATGATGGAGAAGCTTCATTTACAGGAACTTGTCCGCGCCCAGGTGGAGACCTTTTCGCTTGATCGGCTTGAGGATATGGTTATCGGGATTACAAGTAGAGAGTTGAAAATGATTACGTACCTTGGTGCGCTGCTCGGAGGCATTATAGGCATTTTTCAAGGTATATTTGCGGTACTGTTTTCATAGGATATACCGTTATGGCGAATTTCGCGGGGCATTTCCTTCACGCGCCCTGTTTTGGTATAGTGGACAGGAATGCCACATTTAATAAGGGAGTGTTACCATGGCAGTAAATTTGTACGATGCCGCCTACGAGCTTGAAAAGGCAATCAGGCAGAGCGATGAATTCAGACGGTTGAAGCAGGTATATGACACGGTCAATGCTGATGAATCGGCGCGGAGAATGTTCGAAAACTTCCGCAATATCCAAATGAACCTTCAGCAGAAACAGATGATGGGCCAGGAAATCAGCCACGAGGAAGTTGAACAGGCGCAAAAATCGGTTGCCCTTGTCCAGCAGCATCCCGCCATTTCCAAGCTGATGGAGGCGGAGCAGAGGATGGGCATGGTCATCGGTGAACTGAACCAGCTTATTATGAAGCCGCTTGAAGAATTGTACGGAAATCCGAACAGGTAAAGAAACGAATCTTGGCTGCTTCGGACTCGCATCGGCAGTTGAACCAAAGCCTTTTCGATACGAAGCTGCTTAAGGGTTCGTTCTATTGTCTCAAACCAATGAAACATCCCGGCAAGTAACGTTTGCCGGGATGTTTTCTGTTTAAGGATATTCAGCCAAGCTATACTTGTTCTATTAAAATCGATGGTACGTTCATCTCCTGATATCGGACATGTGGTTCATTGTAATCGTAGCTGCTCCTTCAGGCTTTTGGTCCATCTGGTTGTTGAGAAAGTAGCTGGTGATGTTCAAATTGGCACAAAGGGAAAGCCATGAATTTCCGATAGCCCTTGTAAAGGGAGAAAAGTATAATGGAAAGAGTTACGATTTTTTTGCGATTTCCCGCCGGTGGACGCCGGCTCGTAATGTGCCGCCAACTTACTGGCCGCACACTTGGCCATCTCCCATTACGGTTTAGAATATGGTAGCAAGAGCCGATTTGGAAACCTGAGTAAGCCGGAATTTTGTTTAACAAGGACGTTTTGTGATATAAAACTA
This sequence comes from Neobacillus oceani, assembly GCF_046237595.1. Taxonomy (NCBI): domain Bacteria; kingdom Bacillati; phylum Bacillota; class Bacilli; order Caryophanales; family Bacillaceae; genus Neobacillus; species Neobacillus oceani. The sequence goes on from NZ_CP143543.1 coordinate 975,949, forward strand.
AGAACTGCATGTTTCCATAATCGGCGGTACCGGCCGTCGAAGTATTTCCATGCAATTGAATTCCAGGGACCCGGGATAAGGGATCCTGAAGGACAAGGGGAAACATTGCTTTTAACTAATAATCGGGGTGAACACAATGCCGTCTATCATTCTGACCATTATCGTAATTAACATTTTGTATGTTTCCTTGTTTACATTAAGGATGATGATTGTTATCAAAGGATACAGGACCCTTGCATCCATTTTGTCGATGGGCGAGGTTTTTGTTTACCTAATGGGACTGACGATTGTCCTTGATAACCTTGACAAGCCGCTTAATATTGCCGCCTACTGTTTTGGGTGGGGCCTTGGGGTATTTATCGGCAGTAAAATTGAAGGTTACCTGGCACTTGGCTATGTTGTCATGGAAGTGATCGTGGATTCGTCGGATTTAACCGTCCCCACAAAAATTCGCGAGAAAGGGTATGGCGTCACTTCATGGGTGGCCGACGGGAAGGATGGCAGACGCCTGGTAATGAAGGTGCTCGCAAAGCGGAAGAACGAGCAAAAGCTAAAAAAACTTATTCTCTCGTTATACCCAAAAGCCTTTATGATTTCATACGAGCCTACCCACTTTAATGGTGGATTCATGCTGGGTCGGCTTCGTTAACGGTATTGCAGATTTTCATAGGAGCGCTGGCCAAAGACGGCCGGCGCTTTATTTTTCGCCATGCCTGTTCTATTAAAATCCTTTCATACATACAAGTGAAATAAGGATGATTCCATGAGGACAGGGGGCACCGCCATGATTTACCGAATGCTTGCTCTGAATATCGACGGAACGCTTCTCGAAAGCAGCGGGAAACTTCATAAAACAACAAAGGAAGCAATCCGGTATGCGCAGGAAAAGGGGGTATATATCACCCTCCTCACTTCACGCAACTTTGCTTCCGCGAAAAAGGTTGCGCGTGCATTGAAGCTGAAAGGGCTATTCGCCTCCCATCACGGAGCTTATATATCCGCCGCCAATGACAAACCTGAATTCGTTAAAAGGATCAGTGAGGACGTCACCTATGAGATTGTCCGGTTCCTTGAAAGCTTCCAATGCCAAATCCGGCTTGTGCACGAGAAGTTTTCGCTCGGTAACAAGCTACATTTGAATAATAATCTATTGGCAAAAGCCATTTTCACTTCGGGTGACCCGCTTGCGTATTCGCACCAGTTTGTTACCGATTTGAGTGACTCACTTGTCGATACGCCAGTTGCCCCGCCTAAAATTGAAGCATATTTCGATGTCGAACAGGATTTGGAAGATGCGCGCAAGGCGTTGGGAAAGATGTTTAGCGAGGTGGAGGCGGCATGCAGCGCCCCGGGAAAGCTCGATATTGTTCCTGCGGGCGTTTCTAAACTGTCAGGCCTGATTTACATTTGTGAGCGTCTTGGAATCAGCTTGAAGGAAGTGGTGGCAATTGGCGACGGTACGGACGATATCCCATTCATCGAGGCAGCTGGACTAGGGGTGGCCATGGGCAATGCCCCGTACGAAGTAAAACGCGCCGCTGACTGGATAACCCGTTCGGAAAACGAGCACGGCGTCGCCTATATGGTCAGGGAACATTTCAGGAGGCAGCATCCCATCGCATTTTTACAGAAAATGAACATTATAAAAAAGTAGCATTACGGCGGCAAAGGCGGTGAACCAAGTCTTTGCCGCCTTTTACTATTGGCCATTAAAATAGGGCGGTGCCATGTTTAATGCAATAGGAGCCAGCTTCGCAATATGGTGAAGAAACCGCCATTTAATCAGCCATGCCAATCGGCGCCGCCAATTGGCAGATTTTCCATTATATTGACCTTGCTTACCCGATTCTGTACACTAAAGTAAGCAAAAAAGTAAAGGTGGATGAATGTGCGAATTTCTATTACCGGCCTCCGGGATGTAAGGTTCGAGCGGCCGCTGCAGCTGATTGCCAACCTGTTTTTCGAGGAAACCGAAATTCATTTAAATAGAATTCAAGAAGCAGACTTTTTGATTAAATTTACGCTTGAACAAAATGGGGCAGACCTTCATGTTTCTGGCATTTTGGAGAAAGACGGAGAAAACCTTATCAATAAGGCACATCATGCGAGCGTTGGCAAAGCCCTTTCCGAAAAAGAACAATTCAAGGCTATTAAAAATGCCGTGTCGCATGTTTACTTGAAGCTGCTTCAGGATTTGACAGGCATTACCCAGAAGTGGGGCATCCTGACCGGAGTGCGGCCTACAAAACTCCTTCACAGGAAACTGAGGGACGGCACAAAACCCGAGATTGCCCACAGGGAACTTGCCGAGGAATATTTAATTACGCCGGAAAAAGCGGAACTTATGCAGAAGATTGTCGACCGCCAGCTTACTGCGGTTCCTGACCTGTATGATTTGAAAAAAGAAGTCAGCATCTATATCGGCATTCCGTTTTGCCCGACAAAATGCGCGTACTGCACGTTTCCTGCCTACGCCATTAACGGCCGTCAGGGATCAGTCAATTCCTTCCTTGGCGGACTTCACCATGAAATGCGTGCAATTGGCAGCTGGCTGAAGGAAAAAGGAATCAGGATTACGACCGTCTATTACGGCGGCGGGACTCCGACAAGCATTACCGCAGAAGAGATGGACATGCTCTACGAAGAAATGTACACTTCTTTCCCGGATGCGCGCGAAATCAGGGAAATAACGGTTGAAGCCGGCCGCCCGGATACGATAACCCCCGAGAAGCTTGATGTTTTGAAAAAGTGGAACATCCATCGAATAAGTGTGAATCCGCAATCGTATATCCAGGAAACATTGAAGGCGATTGGCCGCCATCATACTGTAGAGGAAACGGTTGTGAAGTTCAACCTTGCCAGGGAGATGGGCATGGACAATATTAATATGGATTTAATTATCGGCCTTCCGGGTGAGGGTACGAAGGAGTTCACTCATACGTTGAACGAAACTGAAAAGCTGATGCCGGAGTCACTGACTGTCCATACACTATCGTTTAAACGGGCGTCGGAAATGACAAAGAACAGGGATCGATACAAAGTTGCGGACCGTGATGAAGTGGAGCGGATGATGGACCTTGCTGAGGAATGGACAAAGAGCCATGGCTACGAGCCTTATTATTTGTACCGCCAAAAAAACATCCTCGGCAATCTTGAGAACGTAGGTTATTCGATTCCCGGCCAGGAAAGCATTTATAACATTATCATTATGGAAGAAATGCAGACAATCATCGGGTTGGGATGCGGCGCCTCAAGCAAATTCGTACATCCGGAAACAGGCGAGATTACGCATTTTGCCAATCCGAAGGACCCGAAATCGTATAACGACAGTTTCGAGCATTATACAAATGAGAAACTGAATATACTTGAAGAGCTTTTTGCTGAAAAGAATGAGCCTGCATCGCTTTGATGCGGGCTCATTTTGCTCCGTTGACAGCTGGTACTGTTCTTTAAAGCAGGGATTAATCTTTAAATAATTAGCAGGGAAATTATACCTATTTGGGTGAACAATCTCTATAATGGAAGTGAAGGAGAATGAAGGAGGGCGTTGAAGTTGCCATTCAATTTTGTTACGGAGAAAGTTGATGTCCATGTCGCTGGGCGTGTCGCAACTGTCAAAATGAACAGGCCAGAAGCTTTAAACGCACTAGATAAGGAGATGATCAAGGGACTAGTTTCTAGGTTAAAGGAAATCAGTGTTTCCGATGATATTGACATCGTTGTCCTGGCCGGTACCGAAAAGGCATTTTCCGCCGGAGGGGATATTAAAGCAATGCTATCCCTTAAGGACGAATATGAGTTCCTTTCAATTATGGATTGCATCAATGAACTTATCATTACCTTGCACAGCCTTCCAAAGATAACAATCAGCGCCATTTCCGGGCCTGCTGCAGGCCTTGGCTTCAGCATCGCTTTGGCGACCGACCATATTATTGCAGACCGGAACGCCAAGTTTGCAATGAATTTCATCGGCATAGGGCTGATTCCCGATGGCGGCGCCCACTTTTTCCTGGCGAAAAGCATCGGGGAAAGGAAAGCAAAGCAGTTGATATGGGAAGGAAAGACAATGTCTTCCGAAGAAGCGCTCGGAAAAGGGCTTGTCCATGAAGTGGCCGATGATTTGGATTCCGCGCTTAAAGATAGGATAGCCTGCTATCTTCAAAAGCCCATCCAGGCAATGATAAAAACGAAGAAAATATTCGCGGAGGTAAACCGGCCCCATTTGTTGAAAGTACTTGAGCTTGAAAAATATGCCCAACGGAAAATGAGGGAAACGGAGGACCATCAGGAGGGAATCCGGGCTTTTACCGAAAAAAGAAAACCGAGATTTGTCGGGAGATAGCCACATGCTTGAGCCTATTGGACACAGGCGGAAAAACGTTTGTAACGTGGACGTTGTCCGCCAATCTTTTTCTCTTCATAGGGATACTCCGCCTCCAACTAAAAAGAAGCCGTGATTCCGGCTTCCATTTGTACTAACTATCATGTATTGAAAAGTCAGGAATGGAAAAGGAGCAGCTTGCCGGCCGGGGAAGTACAGCGATGGGCCTTTTCTAAGAGCCCTTTTTCCTCCAAAGCTTTCCGGCCAATTTCCTTCGCGGAATCGTCATTTTCCGCCTGGAATGATTCATCGAGCAGTTTTTCCCCATTCCGCTCAAATGCAGTCAATTTATAGGTTTTCAACCGTATCCCCCCATGAGCATTCAGTTAGTTCCATTTTTGCATACCCTAAAAAATTCCGCAAAGATTCAGCCCAAAATGAGCAAACCATTCTCTTATAAAACAGAACGTGCATTCGCATTTTTAAGATGGTAGAATAGAAGAAAGAAAAGCCCGGTTCCAGACCGGAATAAGGCGCGGGGCTAAGAAAGGATTGGTTTTTTTATGAAAAAAGTTAGGTTCATCCATGCAGCCGACCTTCATCTTGACAGCCCGATGGCCGGGTTGAGGGATTTGCCGCTCCCAATCCTGAAAAGGCTGCGTGAAAGCACATTTGCCGCGTTGAAGAGGATCGTCGATGCGGCCATCGCGAATGAAGTCGATTTTGTTATCCTCGCAGGGGACCTGTATGACGGGGACGATAGGAGCCTAAAGGCTCAATCACGATTCAGGGCGGAAATGGAACGGCTGTCGGAAAATAACATTGCTGTCTATGCGATTCATGGAAACCATGACCACCTTGGAGGAACATGGGTGAAAATCGCGATGCCTGATAATGTCCATCTATTTGGGACCGAAACAGAGGCTGTCCTACATAAGGCAAGGTCCGGGGCGGATGTTTGGATGTACGGTTTCAGTTATCCGACAAGGCACGTCACGGAAAGAAAGGTATATACATATGAAAAAAAAGCCGGGGGTGATTTCCATATAGGAATTCTCCACGGGAATGATGGCTCAAGTTCAGAGCATGGGAGCTATTGCCCATTTACGGTTGGGGAACTGATTGACAGGCAATTCGACTACTGGGCGCTTGGGCACATCCATAAACGGGCTGTCCTTTCCGAGAGCCCGCCCGTCGTTTATCCGGGCAATATACAAGGCAGGAACCGAAAGGAAACAGGAGAAAAAGGCTGTTATCTCGTTCGGCTTGGGGAGGATGGGGTGAATCTCGAGTTCATCGAGGCAAATGATGTCATCTGGAAAGAAATCGAAATTAGCGCGAAGGGGGCCCGGGATTTTGATTCAATCCTGCGGCTTAGCCTGGACTGGAAGGAAAAGCTGCGCAAGAACGGAATCGGCACCTTGCTATCAATGACATTGAAGGATGTAAACCTTGATAATGAAAGTGAATTGGACAGCCTGCATAGCACCCTCGCCGAGCTTGTCCAGGATGGTGAGGAAGAGGAGAGTTCTTTCGTTTGGACCAATGAAATTGCCATTGTGGAGGAAGCATCATGGAAAAGGGAAGAGCTAGCGGCGGAGGCCGATTTTTACAATGAACTTTTTCAAATGGCCGAGGAATTTGGCGATATTAATGATGTGGTCGAACCCCTTTACGGAAGGCTTCCGGGGAGGAAGTACCTTTCCAGGCTTGGAAAAGAAGAAGGGGCCCGTATCCTTGAAGATGCGGAGCACTTGCTTGTTCATCTCCTTCGGGAAAAGGGATAGGGGGGGTAGAAGTCGATGAGAATTGAAGAATTGCACATATATGGCTATGGAAAGCTTGAGAACACAATTATTTCACGCCTAGGGGACTTTCAGGTGTTTTATGGCGAAAATGAAGCGGGCAAGTCAACAATCATGGCTTTTATCCATGGCATCCTGTTTGGCTTTCCAACGAAGCAGCAGCAGGAGCTTCGCTATGAGCCTAAGGGAGGAGGAAGGTACGGCGGAAAACTGTCTTTGCGCCATCCGGAATATGGGCTTGTGGCCATTGAAAGGATTAAAGGAAAGGCGGCGGGCGATGTTACCATCTTCCTGGAGGATGGGACCTCCGGCGGGGAAGAGCTGTTAAAGGCCCTGCTTGGGAATTTTGATAAAAGTCTGTTCCAGGCCGTTTTTTCTTTCAACCTCCACGGGCTGCAAAATGTCCATCAAATGAAAGATGAAGATATTGGGCGGTTTTTATTTTCCGCGGGTACGCTTGGGACAGACAGGCTGGCAAAGGCGGAAATCGAATTGCAGAAGGAGCTAGAAGCACGTTTCAAGCCCTCCGGTAAAAAACCGGCACTTAATGCAAGGCTGGCAAACCTGCGCGCGCTTGAAACGGAGCTTGGGAAAGCGGCGGAGAAAAATGCACGGTACGGAGAGCTTATCAAGGAACGCGATGCAATCGTAGACGAAATCCGGTCGCTTGGGGAAGAGATTCCCGTTCTTGTCGCCGAAGCTGATAGGCTAAAAGAATGGGAACGGATCGAGGGGATTGCCCGTGAGGAAGCTGCGCTGGCCGATGAGCTGTGCCGTGCTGGGAATGTGGCATTTCTTGCACGGGGGATTGAAAGGCTTGAATCCCTCAAACAATTGCTGACTCCCTACTCGATTCAAATTGAGACGATTAAAGAGCGAAAAGAACTGCTTAAAAAAGAAATTGATTCCATCGTTCTCCATAAGGCCCTGCTTGAAAACGAGGCTGAAGCAGCGGAACTTAACGAACTGATCCCTGTCTATGACCAATCAAGAAGGGAATCCGCCCAGCTTGAAGAAAGGCTTTCCCAGCTTGTGGAGCGTATTGTCATAGCGAAAGAAAAATTGCATCTTGGAATTGATGAGGAAGAGATTGCTACAATTAATACGGACATTTATCTGAAACAGCAGGCGGAAGAAGCGGATGAACGGCGAAAAAGGGCCGCGGCGCTTAAAGTTCAGCTTGAGGCTGATTTTCAGGAGGAAAAGGCCGGTCTTGAACAAGTTGAAAAGGACTTGAGTAATGCAAGGGCGCAGCTTTTACCCCAGGATAAAAGAAGCCGTTTTGAAAAGCTTGCCGAAGCGGGAAACGAGAGCGCTATCCGCGACCAAATTGAAGCATGCAAGGAAAGGATTTCGCTTCTGGAAGAGGCTGTAAAAAGGGAAGAAGGCCATAGGAACCAATCCCGTATGGCCGGTGCTGCGATGATGATCGGGGCGCTTGCCCTGGCTATTTACGGATACATGGGTGGTGAATGGCTGGTGCTTGGGGCCGGAATTATTTTCGCAGGCATCGCAGCCATCGTTTTTGGGAAAAGCCTTTTTTCATCTAGCTCCGCCAAGCCCTCTGAGGAACTTGTCCGGCAAAAAGCAAGAGCAAAACAGCTTGAAGAAGAACTGCTTTCAATAAGGCCGGGAAATGCGGAAGCCGCGGCATCCCAGCTCGAGCAGGATGATATCCAGAGGATGAAGGTGAATAGCCTGATGGCGCGCCTCGAGCAGCAGACCGCCCAATATGAGAAAGTCCTGGCGCGGTTTGACCATTTGGAAAAAGAGGAAGCCTTGCTCAGGGAACAGGTGGACCTGCTTTGCAAGGAACTAAAAATCAGCAGTACGATTGGGAAGCATATGCCGGCAGAGGCATTTAAGATAGTGGAAGAATGTAAAGCAGCCATCCTAGAAAAGAAGCGGATTGAAGGGAAAATCCTGATATTGAAAGAGCGGCAGGCAGAAATTGAAGCGAGGGCTGAAAGGTTGGCCCGACACTTTCCGGAATTACCAGGAAAGGATATCCATCTAGTTGCCCATACTGCCAAGACAGCCCTTGAAGAAGAGAAAAAGAAAGCCATCCTCCTAAACGAGAAGTCCCGGAAGCTCGAGGAACTGGAATATGATTCGACAAAGCTCGAAAAAGAACATGCAATCCATGTCCAGGCCATTCGGGAACTTTTTGTCCAAGCCGGGGTTGATAATGAGGAAGAGTACCACGCCGCAGCCCAACTTGCCATGGCGCTGGATGAGAAGCGGTCAAGGCTGAATGAATTGCGGACTGAACTTTCTTTTTCAATACTTGGAAAAGAAGAGATAGAAGAACTTCTGCCCATCCGGAACGCCTCCGGGCTGGTCCAAGAGGTTAATGAAAAAATCAAGGTTGCGAAACAGGGAATCGAGAGGCTTCAGCAGCGGCTGGCTGAGGTAAGGTATGAGATACAAGTGCTTGAGGAAGGTGGTACTTTTTCGGAATTGCTCCATTCTTTCAAGATGGCCAAATCTGAGTTTGAAGTGGAAGCGAAGGAGTGGGCCGTTTATAAGGTGGCGGAGGAACTTTTGCGAAGAACTACAGGCAGGTTCAAGGAATACCATCTGCCGCGGCTGTTAAAACAGGCTGGGGACTACCTCGGCTTCCTTACCGGCGGGAAATATCGCAGACTATTTCTTGCGCCCTCAGGCACCGGCTTTTTAATAGAGAGGGCGGACAATACAAGATTCGAAGCGAATGAGCTCAGCCAGGCGACAACCGAGCAGGTGTATGTATCACTAAGGCTTGCTCTCGCCGAAACAATCTATGAGAAGTTTTCATTCCCATTTATAATAGATGACAGTTTTGTCAATTTTGACGGGGAACGGACTGATAGGATGATAGAGCTTCTAAAGGGCCTTGATGGGCGCCAGGTACTTTTTTTCACCTGCCATACCCATCTTCTTTCGCATTTCGGCGAAGGCCAGGTTCATCATCTTGCTAGAAACCATGCAAATATTCACAGGTAATCGGCTTTCAGCTATATGGTATAGTTGTAATAACGGGAAGGAGCGACTGAGACGATGGGGAAAAAAATACTGGAACACGAGACAGGGGAACAGGTCGAACAGTTTTTACTGATAAAAAGCTCGGTTAAAGGAATCGCAAGCAACGGGAAACCGTTCCTGACGCTGATCCTTCAAGACAAAAGCGGCGAGATTGAGGCTAAGCTTTGGGATGCCGGGGAGGATGACGAGAGGAATTACTGCGCGCAAAATATCGTAAAAGTGGCGGGAGAAATCCAGAATTATAGAGGGAAGAACCAGCTGAAGATTCGGCAGATTCGCCCGGCTGGCCCGCATGATGCGGTCAAGCTGGATGATTTTCTGGAAACGGCGCCGCTGAGCCAGGAAGAAATGGCCGGCAAGCTAACCCAATATATTTTTGAAATGAAGAATCCGAATATCCAGCGGATTACACGCCATTTGCTTAAAAGGCACCAGCGCGCATTCATGGAATACCCGGCAGCGACAAAGAATCACCATGAGTTCGTTTCCGGGCTGGCCTATCATGTCGTCAGTATGCTCGATTTGGCCAAAGCAATCACCAACCTGTATCCGAGCCTGGACAGGGATTTGCTATATGCCGGTATTATCCTTCATGATATGGGAAAGGTGCTCGAACTTTCAGGGCCAATTTCCGCTACTTATACAATCGAGGGGAATCTGCTTGGCCATATCACAATCATGGTTAATGAGATTGGGAAAGCCTCCGAAGAGCTTGGAATAGCTGGGGAGGAAGTAATGATCCTTCAGCATATGGTTCTTTCCCACCATGGAAAAGCGGAATGGGGGAGCCCAAAACAGCCGTTAATCAAGGAAGCGGAAATTCTCCATTATATTGATAACCTTGATGCCAAAATGAATATGCTCGATGGGGCGCTTGAACGCGTAAAGCCCGGCGAGTTTTCGGAACGGGTGTATGCGCTTGATAACCGCTCGTTTTATAAGCCTGTTTTCCACAAATAAAAGCCTGGAAACGGGCTTTTTTTGTTGGAATATTCCGCCACGACCTGAAATATGAATACAGTAGCGGACAACCATAATAGGGAAAGGAGCAGTGTACATGACCATACCTCTCTGGATTTATGCAATCATTATCGGTATCGCGGTAAGCGCCGGAATGGCAGTGAAAACCGGCAAAGAAGAACGGAAGCTTGAACTTGAAACCATCGAAAAAGAGGGCGAAATCTATATGAAACGCCTGGAACTTGAAAAAGAACGGCGGGGGCTTACAGGGTAGATAGAACGTTAGAGGCCACGAGAGCATAGCGAAAAATATAAACCAAAAAAACCTGCGCAGAGTTCTGCACAGGTTTAATTTATTGTATTGCTTGCCCTCAATCCGCTTGGGGATTATTGTTGTTCGCTTGTTTTGAAGGTGTCTTTCAGATCTTTGTCCTTAACTTTGACATTGGCATCCTTTAATTCACGCTGCATCGCTTCATTGATCATTTCCGGCGTAACTTTCGAGGATTTCACTTCGTATTCAATCTCTTTTTTCATATCTTCATAAGACTTCTTTTCTTTGATGTCAGTAACCTGGATAATGTGGTAGCCAAATTGGGATTTAACGGGTTCGCTGATTTCATCCTTCTTCAGTTTGGCAGCAGCGTTATCGAATTCCTCTACCATTTTTCCCGTGCCTGGCCTGAACCAGCCTAGGTCACCGCCTTCTGCAGCGGTACCAGGGTCAGTTGAGTATTCCTTAGCCAAATCTCCAAATTTCTCGCCTTTATCAAGCTTTTCTTTCACAGTCTTTGCGGTTGCTTCATCCTTAACCAGGATATGGCGCGCCTTAATTTCAGGCTTGTAGTTGTCGTAGTATTCCTTCATTTCCTTTTCGGTCGCTTTTACATCCCTGAGCGCAGCTTTTTCCTGAAGCAGGCCGATCCTGAATGTTTCCTTCAGGTCTGCCTCGCTTTGATATCCGTATTGGGCAATGGCCGCTTCGAAATTAGGGCCAAGGTCATTCTTTAATTCATCAATCTTTTTATTAATTTCTTCATCGGTTACTTTGTATTTGTCGGAAAGGACCTTTTCATAAACAAGCTGCTGGAGTGCTGCCTGGCCAGCCTTGTCCTTCATAAGGTTATACATATCATCTTTTGTAATATTGCCGGCTTTCGTTTCAGCAACAGTTTCTCCGCCATTTCCGTTATCTGCATTATTGCAAGCGCCAAGGGTCAGAACCCCGCCAGTGAGAGCAACGGCAAGCATCCATTTTTTCATGATGTATCTCTCCTAAAAAGTAAATTTCTAGCAGGTTGTTTAACCCACATCCATAACTATATCACAAATGGCCATGAGTTCCAAAAATCTGCGGAGAAAATAATTGGCAGTATCGGATGGGATTTTTACAAGAAATAAAGATAGGTTTAAGGACAACTGCCTATTTCGAAGTGATGCGGAAAGGAATAGTATAAGGTAGCTTTCAGTAAAGGAGGTGCCGTTATGGGCCACGGAGGTTACGGTGCAGGCTTTGCTTTAATTGTCGTCCTTTTCATCCTATTGATTATTGTAGGGGCTGCCTGGCTATAAACAACAGGGACATGGAGGCGGGTAAGCCCCATGTTCCATTGTGTTTAATTGCGCCAACCTTTTTTATGAAAAAAGTACTTCTACATAAGATGAAATCAACAGGATTGTCACCAGTATATTGATTGTCCTAAAAACCCTTTGCTGATTCTCTTCCGGTATTTCCTTTTGGATACAAAGGGAGGTTGTCAACCTATTCACCGAAAATAAGATAATAAATGCAAAAATGATAAAAAAGAAGTTCATCAGGACTCCCCCCTTGCGTATGTCGTGCTAATTTACAATATCAAATAATTTTTAAAAAGGAAAGTTACAAATTCCAGGTTACGTGAGAGGCATCGGACTAATTCATGGTTTACCTAAAACGGGAAAAGGTGAATAATAGAAGGGGACAGGAAGGGAAATGAGGGTTTGGAATGGATGTAAGAGAAATTGCCGAAAAAATGCGGACGCTTGAATACCATCTACGTTTGATGGCCAAGGCACTAGAGAGAACGGAATACCAATTTACGAAACTTGTTGTCGAAAACAATCTTTCCGAACAGGAAACAAAAGAGTTTTTCATATTGTGTGAGAAAATGAACAAACAGATGGAAGAACAAAAAGCGGAAGGTTTTTTGAACTTTCATCCGCTTTTTCAGGAATTCTCATCTTCATTGTCATCAAAGTTAAATCCAAGGGACGTTGTCCGTGCGTGCAAGGACCAAAAACTGTTTCTTTCGTTAATGAATGAATTTAACAAGTACGTTTAATTAAACAACTTCCCTCGACTTGCCATTTTTGCGAAGCTTGCCATCCTCTTCTGTGAATTCACACTCAAGGTTATGGAACGATTTTTCAAAAATCTCCATAAAATCGTCCCCATAAATATTGCGGACAATGGCCATCATTTCAATGATATCCGGGAATTTTCCGTAAAGCTCCCTTAATGGCATCGCTCCTGAAAAAACCGAATTGCTCCCGGGATCATACGATTCCATCAGTTCAAGCAAGATTGATTCGCCCATCTCGGTTAATTGGATATACGTATTCCGCTTATCATTTTCCTTTTTGGAAAATTGCAGCAGCCCTCTTTCTTCGAGCTTTTTGGAAAAATTGAAAGCGGTTGATACATGCATAACACCGAATTTGGCCACATCGGAAATGGACGCACCGTTCAGGTGGTAGGCAATCCATAAAATGTGGTGTTCATTAATGTTTAGATCGTAAGGCTTAATCCATTGCTGCCAATCCTTCTCAACCGATTTCCATAAGGCCTTGCTTAACTGGGCAATACGTTGGCTAAAGAGCATTGCTTCTTTCATGCTATATTGTTTTTCAGCCATTCTTTTCTCACCTCTTAAAAAATGTTGTTGACGAGGCTCCCGGGTGAAATCATGGGACACTGTCCTTAAAGCCATGAGTAAAACTAAGGTCAGGAGGGGCATCCTTGCTCAATTCATTCTTATTTTCTATATTATCATTATGCCAATAAAATAAAAATTAATAAAGATATAAATTTACTAAATTTTTAGAAATTGATAATTTTTTCCGTAAAAAGCAATTTTTTTAAAAAAATCCTTCCTCTGTAGTCGCCAGAAGAAGGACTTTTTTACTAATTGGCGCCTTTTCCGGTTTCATGCGGGGCCAATTCGGCTTCGAGCTGGCTGATCGCCGCCTCAATTTCGCCTAGTTCCTTTTGGATTTCAATCTGCTGCGGCAGTGTTTCGGCCTTCCATTTTCCAATTGCGGTATTTACTTCCCGGATGAAGTGGGAGACATGGACACGGCCTTCCTTTGTCGCGTGCGTCGATGCCTCCTTAACATCCATGATGCTAGCTTTCAAGTCCTTTAATTGGTTAATAAACTGGTCTTTATTCGTTTTTATGGCTTCCCTTGTTTCCTTGCCCGACTGTGGGGCTGCGAAGAGCGTGGCCAACCCTGCGGCAGCGCTTCCAAGAATGAATCCATATAGAAATCTTTTGGCTCCCATCTTATACACCTCACTAAATAAATTGCCTTTCCTATATTTTACACAATTTGAGAATAGCATGACAAATCCAGCCATAGTCTTTAATAGCACAAAACGAGGATGTTAAACCTCCGCGCCGCCTATTAAACTGGTTGGCGGCCAAAAATGAATAAAAGCCAAAGGAGGCTTTTCAGATGAAGGCTGCGGCAATTTTTTTCTTTTTGGGAGGGGCAATGCTAGCGGTGGCGGGCGTGTATCATGTTGCCCTTTACAATAGGCCCGGAATGTATCCCCCGAAACAGCTTTTGAAAGCGCGGGCGATTGCCCTGGCTGCCGGGGCTGGACTCTTTTTCCTATTTGGGATGCTGATTGCTTTTTTGGGATAATGGACAGGAATGGAAAAGCCGGCAATTGCCGGAAAAATCAATTTTTGTACGGATAAAAAAAGAACCCGGCGTGGTGTCCGGGTTCTCGGCTTGTATCATGGTTATTTATGTTCCTGGATCGCAGGTTTCGCAGGTGCGTAGCCGCTCCTTTTCATAATCGACTGGACAATTGGGTAAACAATCACAATGATAACCGTGTTGAGTGCCATAGTAGGGAGAACAACCCCTACAAACAGGGCTCCGAATGTCATTGACCCCGGAAGGCCAGCGAGGAATAGCGCGGAGCCAAGGAATACCGATCCGGAGATGATCGTCCCAACCGCTGTCAACGCGCCAGCACCGATAAGGGTTTGGCCAAATTTCTTAAGGGCGAGGAACAGCCCGTAAAATACAAACGCGGTTACAAATTTGTCAATGATGTTCGGGAACAAACCGGCAGGGAACGTAGTAGTCAAACCAGACAAAACGCCTGTGACAATCCCGACCAGCAGGACGTTCTTTTTATCCGGGAAGAGCATAATTCCAAGGAACATCATCGTCAGCATCATATCCGGCTTCATACCGTTCCCGATTCCCGGGATGACGGCGTGGAGCACCGCCCCGATTCCAATCAATAGGGACAGGATCACAAGGTTCTTCGTATTCATTTCTCATCTCTCCTCTGCTTTGCTAAGCTAATTTTTTGGTTCCTCCTGCAGTGCGCTCGTCGCCTGCAGCGAAAAACTTGTTGCTATTATAGCACAAAAAACACGGCGGTAAAAGGATTAGTTTTCAAAAATTCAGGCAATACGTTTAGCCAATATGTGAGGCGATTGCCTTTGCCATCGCTTGCAAATCATCACCTGTATAGCCGCTTTCATTCGTTTTCCAAACAGCGCCGAAGCCGTCGCCCTGCCCGTATCGTGGAATAAGATGAAGATGGAAATGGAAAACGGATTGGCCGGCTTTTTCGCCATTATTGTTCAGCGTGTTCAAACCGATTGGCGAGTATTCTTCCTTAAGCGCATTTGCGATTGCCGGGACGGCTTTGTAAAGGTTCGCTGCAATCTCGGGAGTAAGCTCATAAATATTTTCTTTATGTATCTTTGGAATGACAAGCGTATGCCCCTTTGTGACCTGGCTGATGTCGAGGAATGCGAGGACATGTTTATCCTCATAAACCTTTGACGACGGAATCTCTCCCTTAACAATTTTGCAGAAAATGCAATTATCCATGCCATACCACACCCTTCAATGTTTTCCAGTATTCTAGCATAAAACCGCAGCAGGAAAAACCATTATGGCCCGGTTCGGGCAAGTTAATCGAAAAGGGCGGAATCCGCATGGAATCCCGCCCTCTTGGAAGGGGAAAATCTTCTTTTTTCGTCCAATCAGGAAGTTTCTTTGACAAACACCTCATTTGGCAATGAAATGTACAGGCTTATGCGGATTCGTCCAAGATGACCATCTCCAAACTCTTATAAGTTGTCTTCAACGTATAAGGCTGTTTGATGTTCTTTGGCAAACACCTCATTTTTTAAAAATGCCGCCTGCGGGTCAGACGGTCCGGTGCTGTTATTGGTCGAAAGGCCTGTGCAAGACAACCATCCCCTCGGTTTGAACGTTTTGAAGCAGCTTATATTGAATCGAAACTGTCTTTGACAGACACCCCTCTTCAATCTGGTTGTAAGCTTGCTCCCCTTCATCAATAGATTGGCCCAAAATGGTCCTGGCTATAGATGGAATCGGTTGCCATTCCAGTTTTAAAGAAAGGGGCCCAAATTTCGCAAGGAGGGGAATTTTTGCTAAAATAGATGGTATTAAGCAAGGAAGGGCGTATACTATGTCTTTATTAACAATTGACGGACTTACAGGCGGCTATACGAAAAATCCTGTCCTGAAGGATGTTTCCTTCGAGGTCGGGGCCGGGGAGCTCGTCGGCCTGATCGGACTGAACGGAGCCGGGAAAAGTACGACCATTAAGCATATTATCGGCCTGATGGAGCCGCATAAAGGCGAAATCAGGATTAACGGCAAGTCTTTTACGGAAAACAAGGAAGAATACCGGAAGCAATTTACTTTCATTCCCGAAACCCCGATCCTTTATGAGGAACTGACCCTTGAGGAACATCTTGAACTGACCGCTATGGCATACGGCCTAAGCAGGGAACTGTATAAAGAACGGATGCCGCTTCTTTTGCAGGAGTTTAGGATGGGGAAAAGGTTCAAATGGTTTCCGGCCCATTTTTCGAAGGGGATGAAGCAAAAGGCGATGATCCTTTGCGCATTCCTTGTCCAGCCGTCTCTTTATATCGTGGATGAGCCGTTTGTGGGCCTTGACCCATTGGGCATCCAGTCGCTATTGGATTTGATGGATAAAATGAAACAGAACGGTGCCGGCATCCTGATGTCGACACATATCCTGGCGACCGCGGAACGGTATTGCGACAAATTCGTCATTCTCCATGAAGGCAGGATCCGGGCAAAAGGGACTCTTGAAGAACTAAGGCGGGAATTTTCCATGCCCGGAGCAACCCTTGATGATATCTATATCCAGCTGACAAAGGAAGAAAGCCATGTTTGACGCGAATAAGCTGTGGATGGAACGTGCCGGCAAAACGATGAAGGAACTGGGCCGGTACCTGAAATATATTTTTAACGGGCACATTGTCATTGTCCTGTTTTTCCTTTTGGGGACAGCCGCATTCTATTACCAGGGCTGGCTGAAAACCGTCGATCCAGGCTTCCCGACGGAAATCATCATGGCCGTAGTTTTTGGGGCGGCGCTCACGTTAAGCCCTGTCTATAATTTCCTGAAAGAGCCTGATAAAGTATTCCTCCTGCCAGTTGAAGACAGGCTTCGGAGCTATTTTCTCCGTTCGGCGGTTGCCAGCGGCGGATTGCAGGGGTATGTGCTTTTAATGCTGTTAGCACTCTTTATGCCTCTGCTTGCCAGGACGACAGAAGCTGGATTGGGCAGTTTTTTGCCGATTATGCTGCTCCTGCTGGCTTTAAAGGCCTGGAACATCGCCGTGGAGTGGAAGGTTGTGTTTTTGGGCGACTTTTCAAAAATAGCGGTCGACAAAGTCATCCGCCTTATTTTGAATGTAGCTTTCAGTTATTTTCTTTTTAGCTGGAATGGCTTTTTGATCCTTGTCCCATTCATCGGAATACTGTTCGCGTATCTAGGCTATCGCCTTTCCGCGGCGAGAGGCAAAGGATTGAAATGGGAAGCTCTCATCGCCGGTGAGGAACGGCGGATGATGGCATTCTATAGGCTTGCGAACATGTTCACTGATGTCCCTCATTTGAAGGAAAGTGTGAAAAGGCGGCGCTGGCTCGACTTTTTGCTTGCAAAAATCCAGTTTGGCGGAAGGCATGCCTCCCTCTATCTGCTCTCACGGACATTTTTGCGCTCCGGGGATTACCTTGGGCTTTCCATCAGGCTTGCGGTAATTGGCGCGCTTGCCATCGCGCTTATTTCCTATTGGCCGGGACAAGTATTTTTCGCTTTGCTATTCCTTTATTTAACCGGGTTTCAGCTCATGCCGCTTGCTTCCCATCATGAAAACTCCTTGTGGGAATCGATCTACCCTGTACCGGATGGAGCAAAAAAGGCGGCGTTCCAGCACGTGCTCGGCCTTGTGTTGGGCGCCCAGGCGGTAGTTTTTGCAGCCGCGATTGCCTTCAGGGGCGAACTGGCCCCCGCGCTTGGAGCGCTTGCCGCCGGAGCACTGTTTGCGTTTGTCTTTGTTCGGTATTACAGTATACGAAAACTCAAAAATTAATTCCCTTTCCAAATGGAAGGGGTTTTTTTGAAAAGTAGTTGAAACCTAGCTTTGTTTTTTTCGTAAAAAAATGCTGTGATAAATACCGGTAATCAAAACGGTTAAACCCACCAGAAAAGAGGTTGTCCCGCATGATGAACGATTATGAATTGCAGGTATACGATGAAGTTGTTGATTGGAAACGGAAATTATCTGTCCGCTCAGGGCTTTTCAACCGGCTGTCAAAAAAGGCGCAAACGAAAGTCAACGGGCTTATCCCTGAAAAGGTGCATCAGACCTTGACGGAAGCGATTAAGGGAATGGTCAAGGCGACGCTGGCCGGATCGAATTTTACAACAAAAAAACCTGCTGACCTTAGGCCATCCCTTCAAGCAATGGATGAAGAGGCGAGGAAAAAGATTAATGTTTTCCAAAAGACGGCGATGATCGAAGGGGCCGGTACAGGCGCCGGGGGAATATTGCTCGGGCTTGCCGACTTTCCATTGCTGCTGACGATAAAAATGAAATTCCTGTTTGAAATCGCATCTGTATATGGTTTTAATACAGAAGAGTATGAAGAAAGATTGTTTATCCTCCATGTTTTCCAGCTGGCATTTTCAAGCGATGAAACGAGGTTTGAAACCTTGGATACAATTGAGAATTGGGAGGAAAGGAAGAGGACGCTTGTGGATATGGACTGGCGCGAGTTCCAGCAGGAATACCGGGACTATATCGACCTTGCAAAAATGCTCCAGCTCGTTCCTGGTATAGGGGCTGTAGTCGGGGCGATTGCCAACAACAAACTGCTTGGCCATTTGGGCGAAACAGCGATGAATGCTTATCGGCTACGAGTGTTGGAGGGAGGCCATAACCCAGGAGCGGATTATTAGGAAGGGGACAGGCTTTTGGAAAAGAAAAAAATACTGTCTATACTGATGGCGATCGCAGTAGGGGTTATTTTGGTTATTCTTCCTGGGGTAATGCAGGGGCGGGAACTACTGCTCGATCGGGTTTTTAAGGGGCTGTTGGGCGGTGTTCCTAATTGGCTTGATCCGTTCTTTGTTGCTATCACCCATCTTGGTGATAAAAAAGGGGTCGGAATAACAGCGCTGATTATGCTGGTTTGGCTTTTGTTCAAGCGGAGGGATTATTTCGCAATGGGAATTTTCGCCCTGGCGGTTGCGTTTGGCAACGAGCTGAACAAGTTTTTAAAGGTTTTGATTGGAAGGGAACGGCCTTCGCTTGAGCATATAGTGCACGTGAAGAGCCTTAGTTTTCCGAGCGGCCATGCGATGGTCGGTTCAATTCTGTACATAATGATCGCGTTTTTCCTTTTGAAAGAATACAGAAACCCTGTTGCGCGAAGGGTTATTGTCTTCCTTTCGGGTACGGTTGTCCTTTTGATCGGGGCAAGCAGGATTATTTTGAATGTCCATTATCCAACGGACGTTCTCGGAGGATATGCCTTCGGGTTTCTATGGTCAGCGTTGTTTATGCTGGTCTATGAAAAACTGCGGGATGCTTTTCCCTTGTTGAGGACGAATCGAGAGATTAAGTAAAAAACAGCCGCGGGGCTGTTTTTTCATTTGTGGATTTTTTGCGATAAAGACAGTTTTGGCTGGTTGGCCGTTATGAAAGTGTCTTTATAACTTCGGTGAAGACAGTTTCGTGCGTCTTCCTGAGTTGAAAGTGCCTTCATAACCTCGATGAAGACAGTTTTGGATGGCTGCACGGTTTAAAAGTGTCTTCATGGCCTTAATGAAGGCAGATTCGGGCGCTGTACCGGTTAAAAAGTGTCTTCATACCACACTTATATGAAGAACATTGCGGCAATGGTTGTAACTATGAGGCCAATTATTACGGGAACGAGGTTCCTTCTCGCCAGCTCGAACGGGTCGACGTTGCAGATAGCTGCCGCAGGAATCAGCGCCCACGGGACGAGCGTGCCACCGCCAACCCAAATTGCGGCGATTTGCCCAAGTGCCGTCAAGGTGGCTGCGCCTTTTCCAATCGAAACCGCAAACAGCGTGGCAACCGAACCGGCAAGAGATATGCCTGAGAAGCCGGAGCCATCAAGGCCTGTAATTGCACCGACTACCGTTAGGGTAATCGCCGCCACTTCCTTGCTGAGCGGGACAAGTCCGGCTAGGGCGATGCCAAGATCATTGACAATTCCCTGTGATGCTGAAGGGAGGTAATCTCCGATAATTTTTCCAAAGCCCGCGTCCCCAAGATAGAAGAACGCCGCAATTGGAATGACGGGGCCGAACACTTTAAAACCAAATTGGAAGCCTTCAACCAAATAGAAGGTGGTCTTTTCAAGCCCTTTGTTCTTGTAGGCAGTGAGAGTGATGGCGAGGAGAATAAAAACGGACGTACCGCCAATCAGTGCTGTAGCTTCTCCGCCCTGAAGCTTCAAAAGGAACATCGCTGTGACATCAAGGATGAAAAGTAAAGGGACAAGGATGGCGAAGAACCGTTTTTGCCAGAGCGATAATAGCTGTGCAGCAGCCTTTGTTGGCTGGGTGGTACCTCCGGACACAACCCCGGTTGAAGAAGTCAGCTTGCCATTTTTCAAATCCCTTTTTAAAAAATAGAAGGCAACAATGGTTGTGACAGTACCCATTATGAAAACAAGCGGAATGCTCGCACTTAACACTTCATTGACAGAAAGGCCGGCAGCATCGGCTGTCAGCTTCGGCGCGGCTTGGATAACGAAGTCTCCGGAAAGGGCAATTCCGTGGCCAAACAAATTCATGGCCATGGCAACCCCAAGCGCAGGGAGACCGGCTCTAAGGGCAACCGGTAAAAGGACTGCACCGAGAAGCGCGACTGCTGGTGAAGGCCAGAAGAACCAGGAAATTGCCATCATTAGGATGCCGATCGTCCAGTAAGCGAGTGTTGCGTTGCGGATCAGCTTTGTAAATGGGGATATCATGACATCGTTAATTCCTGTCGCTGTCAGCGTTTTGCTCATCGCAACAATAATGGAAATAACGAGGATGGTAGACAGCAGCTCTGTGATGGCGTAAATGAAGCTGTTAAAAACACTGCTGACTGAGCCGCTCAAGGAACCAGTCGCGGTAATGGCAATCAGGAAGATTCCAATGATGCATATAAGCGTTGTATCCCTCCTCATAACCATAAAACCGATGATAAGGCCGATAAAAACAACATAAATCCAATGTAGAGCCGTCAGCTCCGCAACCATTGAAAAATCCTCCCTTCATTCATCGGAAAATGTGCATCCACGCCCATGCCCGATGTAATACAGAATATGAAAAAGGGAAGAATGGGTGCGGGGGAGAGTAAAAAAACCGAACAGTGCCAGGCACCGCCTGAAAATTGACGAAAACAAAAAGGACGAGGCTGCTGCCCCCGTCCTTTCCTATTCTTCGGAAATCCAATATTTGGTGATGTATGGCTGGCCGGAGAAGATGTTTGGCCCAGGCTCAGGCTTACTTTGGCCGTGGGACTTTCCGAAGTCGGCTGAATCTTTCCAGCGCTGGAAGGCGAGTTCGTCGTCCCAAGCGGTTAAAATGACATACGTGTTTGACCTGATCGGCCTCAGGACCCGGATGGCCTGGAAACCGGGGGTATATTCGATTTTCCCAGCGTGGTTTTTGAACCGGTATTCGAAAACAGGCCTGCCTTCATCGGTGACCGGGATGTTGTTCATGACGACCAAGCCCGGACGGCCAAGAACCCCGACCGCTTCGAGTACTTCATACTTCCTCGGAGATGCGAATACGGTTTTCCCCTCTGTTTCATGAAGAAGGATGGCGCCGTCTTCTCCAGACATGAGCACCATTTTCTCTCCAGCATGCTTTGTAGCGAGCTTTTCCAAAAAATCATACGTACCAGCGGTCATATACAAGTTCATTAAATCAACTCCAACAAATATTTTTTCATGCTCC
The DNA here is from genome assembly GCF_046237595.1 of Neobacillus oceani. Lineage (NCBI taxonomy): Bacteria > Bacillati > Bacillota > Bacilli > Caryophanales > Bacillaceae > Neobacillus > Neobacillus oceani. The sequence continues at coordinate 997,628 of NZ_CP143543.1, forward strand.
GCGCATTCTGAATCCATTTGGATTTTTCCTTTTATTACAGACCTGCAAACAAAAAAACGACTTTTTTTTGACAGTTGCCGGCTGTGCCTATACACTCCCAACTTTAACAGATATAGTGAAAACAGTATAAGAATGTGAAAGGTTTCTATTTTTACTGTGAATATATTAGAATGATAACTGAGAAGTTGCGAAAGGTGGAAAATGAGATGAGACAAATCAACGAAACGTTCTTGAAGGCAGCGAGGGGTGAGAAAACAGGCCATGTTCCAGTGTGGTATATGCGCCAGGCGGGACGTTCCCAGCCTGAATACCGTGCCATCAAAGAGAAGTACTCCCTGTTTGAAATTACCCACCAGCCTGAATTGTGTGCGTACGTTACCCGCCTTCCGGTTGAACAATACAATGTCGATGCGGCAATTTTATATAAAGATATTATGACTCCTCTACCAGCACTTGGAGTAGACGTGGACATCAAGGCAGGAATTGGGCCGGTCATTTCCAATCCGATCAAATCGGTCGCGGATGTTGAAAAGCTTGGGGAACTCAACCCGGAGGAAGATGTTCCATACGTATTGGAAACAATAAAAATCCTGACAGAAGAGCAGCTTTCGGTTCCGCTCATCGGGTTTTCCGGCGCACCGTTCACCCTTGCAAGCTATATGATTGAGGGTGGCCCATCAAAGAATTATAACAAAACAAAGGCATTCATGTACGCCGAGCCGAAAGCATGGTTCGCCCTGATGGATAAACTGGCCGATACAACCATTACATATGTAAAGGCGCAAGTGAAAGCGGGAGCGAGGGCAATCCAGATTTTCGATTCATGGGTAGGGGCCTTGAATGTTGCGGACTACCGCTATTATATCAAGCCTGTCATGGAACTGATTTTTTCCGAGCTTAGGGGAGAAAATGTACCGCTCATCATGTTCGGAGTCGGCGCGAGCCATCTTGCCGTTGAATGGAATGACCTTCCACTTGATGTCGTCGGTCTGGATTGGAGGCTTCCAATCAGCGAGGCACGGAAACTCGGCGTAAATAAGACGGTTCAGGGCAACCTCGATCCGGCGCTCCTTCTTGCTCCTTGGGAGGTCATTGAGGAGCGGGCAAAAGCGATTCTCGATCAGGGAATGGAGCAGTCTGGCTATATTTTCAACCTTGGCCATGGTGTTTTCCCATCCGTGAATCCGGAAGTCCTGAAGAGGCTGACAGCATTCGTCCATGAATATTCCGCTTCCAAACTTGGCCGCTAACCAATTCTTGCTATCTATAAAGATTAAATGGTGGTAAATACACTATTTATTTGGCAAAATAAAAAGGGCCTTCCATCAGGGGAGGATTTAAACCTACTGATGAAAAAGTCCAATACTCCTGCCTTTCTTTCAAAAAAATTCTTAAATAATAGGCAGAAGCGTACGGCTTAAGCTAAAATCGGCAGGGAGAAATCCCTGCCGTTCATGGTTGAACAACCGAAAAAATAGATGAAGCAATTAGAGGTGTGGAACATGGCAAAAAAGACAATGGGCCTTCTGGTAATGGCTTACGGCACACCGTATACCCTTGATGATCTTGAGCGCTACTATACCCATATCAGGCACGGCAGGAAGCCTTCCGATGAAATGATTGAGGAATTAAGGGGCCGTTACGAAGCGATTGGCGGCATTTCACCGCTTTCCCACATTACCGAGGAGCAGGCGAAAGGCCTCGAAGATAGGCTGAATGAAGTTCAGGATGAAATCGAATTTAAGATGTATCTAGGGTTGAAGCATATCAACCCGTTTATTGAGGATGCCGTCAAACAAATGCATGAGGACGGGATTGAAGAAGCCGTCAGCATCGTGCTTGCGCCGCATTTTTCAACTTTCAGCGTTAAATCCTATAACGGAAGGGCAAAAGAAGAAGCGGAAAAGCTTGGCGGCCCAAATATCGTTTCGGTCGAAAGCTGGTACGATGAGCCGAAATTCATTTCTCACTGGGCCAAAAAGGTCAAGGACGTTTTTGAAAAATTGCCTTCTGGCGAAAAGGAAAAAGCGGTCCTCATCGTTTCGGCGCATAGCCTTCCTGAACGGATTCTCCAATCCGGAGATCCGTATCCAAATCAGCTGAAGGAAACGGCCGATTTAATCGCGGCCGAGGCGGGTATAGACCATTATGCAGTTGGCTGGCAAAGTGCCGGGCAAACCCCGGAGCCTTGGCTTGGACCGGATGTCCAGGACCTGACAAGGGAGCTGCATGAAGAGCACGGGTACAAGGCATTTGTGTATGTGCCTGCGGGGTTTGTGTCGGATCATCTTGAAGTGCTTTACGACAATGATTATGAATGCAAGGTTGTTACAGACGAGATCGGCGCGGCGTATTATCGTCCGCAAATGCCGAACAGCCAGGCCGATTTTATTGACGCCATGGCAACCGTCATCTTGAAAACTCTCGGGAAAGACGAATAGACTAAGGAAAAAGATGAGGCGATGGATGTGGAAGGGAAGAAACGAATCGTAATCATAGGAGGAGGGATGGCTGGGCTTTCTTCAGCCTACTACCTTCAGAAAGCTGCACGCGAAAGGAATCTCCCTATTGAAGTGGTACTCGTGGAAGCTTCCCATCGCCTCGGCGGAAAAATGCAAACCGTCTTCAAGGATGGATTTATCATTGAACGGGGCCCGGATTCCTTTTTGGCCAGGAAAAAGAGTTTATCGCGGCTGGCTGCTGAAGTAGGGGTGGCGGACGAGCTTGTCAGCAATTCCACAGGCAAGTCCTATGTTCTCGTGAATGAAAAGCTCCATCCAATGCCGGGTGGGTCGATAATGGGCATTCCGACCGAAGTCGGGCCTTTCATCACAACCGGACTATTTTCAATACCAGGAAAAATCCGGGCGGCAACCGATTTCATCCTTCCAAAATCTCCAGCTGGAAAAGACCAGTCGCTCGGCCATTTTTTTAGGAGAAGGCTTGGGAATGAGGTAGTAGAGAACCTGATTGAACCTCTGCTATCTGGGATTTACGCGGGTAACATTGACAAGATGAGCCTGATGTCGACATTCCCGCAATTTTACCAGGTGGAGCAGAAATACCGCAGCCTCATTCTTGGCATGAAGAGATCAACCCCAGCCCCTGCAAGGCAAACGGCAACTCCTGTGAAAAGCAAGGGCGGTGGATTCCTTACTTTCAGGTCAGGTCTGCAATCCTTTGTCGATGCCATCGAGAGCAAGCTTGAGCCGAACTCTGTTCTAAAAGGATTTAAGGTGAGGAACATTGTGAAGGAAGAAGGGTATTACGAGATAAACCTGGTGAACGGGGAGCCGCTTATTGCGGACTGCGTCATTTCGGCCGTTCCACATCACGTCGCACAATCGATCTTCTCGGATTACCCGTTTTTTGACCCGCTGAAGGACATGCCTTCCACATCCGTGGCGACCGTGGCAATGGCGTTTCCCGAAACCGCGATTAAAAAGGATATCGAGGGGACCGGGTTCGTCGTATCAAGGAACGCCGATTACACGATTACGGCGTGTACCTGGACGCATAAAAAGTGGGCCCACGCCGCGCCTCCCGGAAAGGCATTGCTCCGCTGTTATGTCGGAAGGGCCGGGGACGACACGGTTGTCGACCTGTCCGACGACAAAATTGTTCGGATTGTCCTTGAAGATTTAAATAAAACAATGGAAATAACCGAGCAGCCTGAATTTGTCGTCATATCCCGCTGGAAGGACTCGATGCCACAATACACAGTCGGGCACAAGCAAATGCTTGAAACGTTGAGAGGGCATCTTTCGAAGGAGCTGCCGGGCGTTTACCTCGCCGGAGCATCCTATGAAGGAGTCGGCCTCCCCGATTGCATCGACCAGGGAGAAGCCGCCGTCCGCAATGTACTGGAATATCTTAAATTATCATAGCCATTTTTGAACGTGCGGGATTCAATTCCGCGCGTTTTTTGGTGTGAAAACTGCGAAAAGTACCTGTCACTCCCCGATTTTTCTTGTTTCACAACATGTTTCACAGCCCCCAGGGCCACCACCCATGCTATACCCGCGGGTTATTACTGGAACGGAATGAGCGTATATGGATAAATGTCCACTATGCCGAATAGGATGAATAAAACGATATTCCAGGTGGTGGCGATATGAATAAGAAAGAAGAACTCGCAATCCGGCAACTGCTCTTTACTCCATACAGGATGGAAACCGGGGTCCCGATGGGGGCACTCCCTGTATATGCGGTATCAACACCTCCCGTCCCTCCATTTTTGCTAAATCGAAAGATAGGTAGATTCGCAGCGGATCCCCCGATAGGACAGCAGGAGATCCTTTTAAAAAGCAATGTAAAGGGAAGGGGTTAAAGGATGGGGTGGGATTCTTGTAGGGGTGATATCAATATTTACTCGCAGGGGAAAATTGACTGCCATGTCTATTCAACATGTAATCTATGCTCGGATGGCTGCGCGCCATAATGGGAAATTGCTGCCCGCCAACTGGGAGGATACCTATTCACTTTTAGCTGGGAAGGTGAAGGAAACCCTCGCCAAAAAGGGACCCGGCGGGCTACCGTTGTAGAATACGGAGAGGTGAGTATATGTACTTAAGGTTAATTCCGCAGAGGGTTTAAAGGAAGGGATAAAGTTTTATCAAGGCAATAATGATATATGGCTGGCAGATAGGATTCCTCCTAAGTTCATAAGTGTGGATTAGATGTTTAACCTTGATCGGCTGAATGCCTTTCAAGGTTTTTATTTTTGATTAAGTACTGTCCTAAGGAATCTTATGTAAGCCTTCAATGTGAATCCCTAAACATGAAACATGAAAAAGTTTGTTTTTTTGAGTATAGTAAATACTAGGAAAATCAGCGATAATGGGGTGGATTGAATGAAATTGACGGTTATTGGCTTCTGGGGCGGCTACCCTAAGGAAAATGGCGCGAGCACCGGGTATTTGCTTGAGCATGACGGCTTTAAGCTTCTGATCGATTGCGGTAGCGGCGTTTTGGCCAAGATGCAGAATGTGGTCCAGCCCGAGGAATTGGACGCGGTCATCCTTTCCCACTATCATCCGGACCATATTGCCGATATCGGCGTTTTATACCATGCGAGGCTGATTCAGGGATTTCTCAAAGGAAAGCTCCCTGCGCTTCCGATTTATGGCCATACACAGGACGAAGCTGAATTCAAAAAGCTAACCCATGATGGCGTGACAAAGGGAATTGCCTACAAACCGAACGCGGGCCTTAAGCTTGGGCCATTCGACATTTCCTTCCTAAAAACAGTCCATCCGGTTCCTTGCTATGCAATGAGGGTCGAAGCAGGCGGAAAATCCGTTGTGTATACGGCAGACACGGCGTTCAAGGAGGAGTTTGTTCCGTTTAGCAAAAATACGGATGTGCTGCTATGTGAATGCAATTTTTACGCGAATCAGTCCGGTCAGGGTGCGGGCCATATGACGAGCACCGAAGCAGGGCGCCTCGCGGAGAATGCCGGGGTTGGCGAGTTGATATTAACCCATCTGCCGCATTACGGGAATGTCGAGCAGCTCGTGGATGAGGCATCAAAGGAATTCGGGGGCAAAGTCCGCCTGGCCGAAGAGTTCATGGAAATCGAATTGTAATGACCATGGTAGGCAATTTTCAGGCTGCTTCCATTTTTAAAAAAGCCGCCAGACAAATAGAGAAAAGGGGAATGGATTATGCTGTTTATTGACAACAAAGGAATTACCGATCCGCGCATCAATCTAGCTATCGAGGAATATGCGCTGAAAAATCTTGATATCGACCAAACTTATTTGCTTTTTTACATAAACGAGCCATCCATCATCATCGGCAAAAACCAGAATACGATTGAGGAAATCAATACGGATTATGTCGAGGAGAAAGGCATCAATGTCGTCCGCAGGCTTTCAGGCGGCGGCGCGGTGTACCACGATTTGGGCAACTTGAATTTCAGCTTTATTACGAAGGATGACGGCGAAAGCTTCCATAACTTCAGGAAATTCACGGAACCGGTGGTGGCGGCGCTAGCAAAACTGGGAGTGAATGCCGAATTAAGCGGCAGGAACGATATTGTGGCTGAGGGGCGGAAAATTTCCGGCAACGCTCAATTTTCAACAAAGGGCAGGATGTTCAGCCACGGCACACTAATGCTCGATTCCGAAATTGATGCTGTCGTTTCGGCATTGAGGGTTAAGCAGGACAAGATTGAATCAAAAGGAATCAAGTCGATCCGGAGCCGTGTTGCCAACATTTCCGAGTTCCTTGACAGGAAAATCAGCATGGAGGAATTCCGTTCCCTGCTCTTGAAGTATATTTTCGACGGAGCAGATGATATTCCTGAATACGTCCTGACAGAAACCGACTGGGAAAAAATCCACGCAATTTCGAAGGAACGCTACCAGAACTGGGACTGGAATTATGGGAAATCTCCGAAGTTCAATCTTCACCGTACACGCCGTTTCCCTATCGGTTCCATTGATGTGAGGCTTGAAGTCGAAAAAGGGATCATTGAGAACTGCAAGATTTACGGCGACTTTTTCGGAGTCGGTGAGGTTGCTGAAATTGAGGAAAAATTAAAAGGGATCCGCTATGACCGCTCGGAAATCAATCGCGCGCTTGAGGGCGTTGAGATCAAGCACTATTTTGGGAATGTCACAAAAGAAGAGTTCCTCGAGCTCGTTTATTAATTAAAAATCCAAGCCTCTGCCAAGATGATGGCGGAGGTTTTTGTCGTTTTAAAGTGGGAAGGAATCTACGGTAAAACTTGAGACGGGACCCCTTATTCTCTATAATAAATTTAGAATATTTTTAATTTTATAGGCGATTGAATGGAAGGCCGGTTCACGCCTAAAGGGGGAGATGGAGTTGAACTTATCGTCCAAGCTTCACGAAACCGCACAAGCATTGCCCGAAAAACCAGCCTATTATTTTATGGGAAAAGAAACATCTTACAGGGAACTGGATGCCGCCATCACGAAGTTTGCATCCGGGCTTGAGCAACTGGGGCTCAAAAAAGGTGACCATATCGCGCTTCTTCTCGGAAACTCGCCGTACTTTGTCATCAGCCTATATGGCGCAATAAGGATGGGTGCCACTGTCATACCCGTCAATCCTATCTATAGTCCGGATGAAATCGGCTATATCCTGAATAACGGGGATGTGAAAGCGGTTGTCTCGCTCGATCTCATGCTCCCGATAGCCGAAAAATCCCATCATCAACTCCCCAAAATCGAACATTATATTATCTGTGATTCCAATCAGCCTGAAGCTGCCGGAATGAACAAAGAAGAGCTTACGATTTACCCAAAAATGAGAGCGTTTACAGATGTACTGGCTGCGGGCCGCCTTGATTATATAGGACCAGAATTGGGAGAAGATGAGACTGCCGTCATTCTCTATACTTCGGGGACTACCGGAAAGCCGAAGGGCGCGATGCTGACACATAAGAACCTGTATTGCAACTCAATTGATATTGGCACGTATTTGAATATGGATGAGAACGACAGGATGATAACAGTCCTGCCAATGTTCCATGTCTTCTGTTTGACGGTTTGCTTGAACGCTCCGCTGATGACGGGCTCGACGATGCTGATCATTCCTAGATTCAGCCCTAAGGATGTTTTTGATATGGCCAGGGAACAGGGGGCGACGATTTTTGCCGGTGTTCCGACAATGTACAATTTCCTTTATCAATATGAAGCCGGGAAACCGGAAGATTTCAAGACGATACGGGTATGTGCATCCGGAGGAGCCTCCATGCCTGTCGCTTTGCTTCTGAATTTCGAGAAAAAGTTTAATGTCCGGATTTCTGAAGGATACGGGCTGTCTGAAGCCTCCCCGGTTACGTGCTTCAATCCGCTTGACCGGGAGCGCAAGCCTGGTTCAATCGGCCTGTCGATTGTAAACGTGGAAAACAAGGTTGTCGACGAGCTTGGCGAGGAAGTCCCGCCTGGACAGGTTGGCGAGTTGATTGTCCGCGGACCTAATGTAATGAAAGGGTATTACAAAATGCCGGAGGAAACTGCCGCAACGATACGTGACGGCTGGCTGTATACAGGGGACCTGGCAAGGATGGATGACGAAGGTTATTTTTACATCGTCGACAGGAAAAAGGATATGGTCATCGTCGGCGGTTATAATGTGTACCCGCGCGAGGTCGAGGAAGTGCTGTATGACCACACGGACATTATTGAGGCCGCGGTCGTTGGCATTCCGGATCCCGATTTCGGGGAAGCCGTCGTTGCCTACGCGGTTTCGAAAAATCCGGAACTAACCGAAATGGAACTGGTTGCTTATTGCGATGAGAGGCTTGCGAAATATAAAGTGCCATCAAGAATCGAATTCCTCGATGAATTACCCAAGAATACGACGGGGAAAATTCTGCGCCGGGCGCTCAGGTCGCAGGTCATTGAAGCGGCAAAGCAGTAGAGGGATAGTGGCAAATTGGAGTTTCGCCGTGCAAGTGATAGGAAAATTATTTAATAGAAAAACAGTTTAAACAATACGGTGTAAAGGGGCAGGCTGCCGTTGTCTGCCCCTTGCCAATGTCAACTTGGAGGGAATGTGGACGATGGATCAGATTTTATTTGAACAAAAAGGGCATATCGGAATCATCACCATCAACAGGCCAGAAGCGATGAATGCATTCAATTATGATACGTTGGTCAGGCTTCAGGAAGTCGTTGAGGACGTGAGTGAAAACAATGATGTGAGGGTCGTAATTTTTACTGGCGCCGGCGAAAAAGCGTTCAGTGTAGGGGCGGATTTGAAGGAGAGAAAGACGCTGACTATTGAACAGGTGCTTCGGAATGTAGGGAAAATCAGCGAGGTATTCAACCTTGTCGACATGATGCCGCAGCCAACCATCGCTGCCATCAACGGTTTCTGTTTCGGAGGCGGGATGGAGCTGGCTCTCGCCTGCGATTTCCGGATTGCCGAGGAGGGAATCCAGCTTGGCCTTACCGAAACAAGCCTGGCAATCATTCCGGGCGCTGGAGGGACGCAGCGGCTGCCTAGGCTGATCGGCCAGGCGAAAGCGCTGGAACTGATTCTTGGCGCCCACAGGCTGACTGCCGGGGAAGCGAACAAGTACGGATTGCTGACGCGGATTGCTGGCGAGGGCAGGGCGATGGAGCTTAGCCTTGAAATTGCCGCTAAGCTGCTGAACAATGGTCCGATTGCCCTCCGCCAGGCAAAGCTTGCGATTAAAAAGGGAATGGATACCGATTTGCAAACCGGATTGAAAATCGAGCGGCAGGCATACGAAGGCCTGATCCATACGGAGGACCGGGTCGAAGCGCTTTTGGCATTCAGCGAAAAAAGGCAACCGAATTTCCAGGGGAAATAAGGGGATAGGCGGTTCAATGTGTGGCTGATGGCATGCTCTTTGGTTATCAAGGCCGTTTTCGTCAGGCTGTGGATGCCAAAACGGTCTTGACCATTGTGAAAAAGGACCAAAGACGCAAGTTTTACAGAAAAAGAGCCAGCGCCCACTCGGCAGCTGGCTCTTTACTATTTTCAAGGGGAGAATTCACTTAAACCCACCTAATCATGAATTTGCGGCCGCCTTTGATAAACGGAAGCAACTGGAGGTCTTCCTTGATAATCCTTCCGACGACATTAACTTTCTCATCCGCGGGCAGGTCTCTCTTCGTGATTTGCACTTCGCCCTGGTAGCGGCCGTACCGTTCATTGTCGATCGTGATAGAGCCGGTAACACGCTCAACAGTATTGAGCGGCGGTACGTTTTTGCTGCCAATGAGCGCATACATGCGAGATTCCATCGAGCGAATGACATCCCGCGCGCTGTCCTGGCGGTTCGACTGGATGGCAGCGAGTGTTTCAAGGAGAGTTTTGTCTTCTATAAATGGGCGGGCGCGAAGATAGAAGACGCCATCCCTGTACGCGGAAAATTGCTGAAGTGACGTGTCGGTTACGCCTGGGTCGCCGATAAGAATTTTATCGACGCCTTCATTTTCCTTTAGATCCAAAAAGGCAGCGAAGGGTGATGAAAACCTGTGGTCCTCCAATGTCGGTAGTCCCAGGAATAAAGGGCCGCGCCTTGTTCCGTCACCCGGAACAAACGCCATCACTGTAATTCCCTCGTTCCGCAGCATGCGGTTTTTCTCCCTAAAGCTCTCCCGTTCTAGTCCGGTTTCTGGCCTTGGGTAAAAATTGTGCCATGCCTCAACGGAACCGGCATTCAGGTCGTGGGCTTTCATGGTGCTGATTTCCTCATGCGTCAGCGTGCTCGCATTCAGGGCAACCTTCATTTTTTGTGAGAGGCGGGCGATTGTTTCAGGTTCGACGCCATAATCGACGCGGAGCCCGCTCAACCCCCACCCAAGCAATGTATCGGCGGTTTCCCATGTGCAGCCAAGGTGGCGGAGCGAATTCGGCGAAATATCCGGAATCAGTTCCATATCCAATTCCCGGGCAAGCTTGCCCAGATACATCAACTCATCGCGGTAGACGGCCGGATTATCCTCGGGAATATGAAGGGATGTGAAAATCGAGTCGAAGCCATGGTCCTTCATTTTCCGGATATAGGCTTCCTGGCTGGCTACGGGCTCTGATAAATAAACGGAAATTCCTAGCATTCTCAAAAACTCCTTTCCTATCAGCCAAAAAAAGACCTGGCACCCCGGTAAAAGAGTGCCAAGCCGCTTTATACTTTTACTCTATTAAATATTATCCGCCATTTCCTCTTTGAAACCAAACAGGTAGGTGAAAATAAATCCGAAAGCGTAGGCAAGTAGGATGCCGATTAGGTAAAACAAGTATTTGTTATCAACAATTAGCGGAGTCAGAGAAAGCCCTGATACGCCGATTCCACCAGCGGCTGTCTTCATGACCGCCTGGAATGCGCCGCCGACCGCCCCGCCCATACAGGCGGTGATGAACGGACGTCCAAGCGGAAGCGTTACCCCGTAAAGGAGCGGTTCGCCAATGCCAAGGAAACCAACTGGCAGACCACCTTTGATGATATTGCGCAATCTCTTATTCTTAGTTTTTGTGAAAATCGCAATTGCTGCACCAACCTGGCCCGCACCAGCCATTGCCAGTATTGGAAGAAGCGGAGTGTTGCCAATTGAGTTAATGAGCTCAAGGTGAATTGGTGTCAAGCCGTGATGCAGACCAACCATGACGAGCGGCAGGAAGAAGCCTGCAAGAATCGCGCCTGCGACAACACCGCCAACTTCAAGGATCGCTTTCAGGCCGGTCGTGATTCCGTCAGCAAGGATACCAGCGACTGGCATGATAACGATTAACGAAAAGAATCCGACAATTAAAACTGAAATGAGGGATGTAAAAATAATATCAACAGAGCTTGGTACAACTTTTCTTACACGTTTTTCAACAACTGTCATTAGCCATGCGGCAAACATGACGCCAAATAACCCACCACGCCCAGGTATGAGCGCTTCACCAAACAATTTAATTTCGGCAAGGCCCGGGCTGAACAGGACAATACCGGCAATCGCACCGAGTACTGGCGTTCCTCCAAATTCCCTTGCAGTATTCCAGCCGACAAGGACAGCAAGTGATCCGAATACCGCGCCGCCAAGGACAAGAAGGATTTGCATCCATGTTTGGGTTGGGTCCACGCCCGCGTTTTTCGCGAAGTTTGCCGCCCCATTGATGATACCGGAAGCAACAAGCCCTGGAATGAGCGGGATGAAAATACTTCCGATTCGGCGAAGCAAGTTTTTAATCGGGGTGTTGTTTTTCTTTTTGATGGCCGACTGATTCAGGGCCGCCCTTTCTTCGAGGGTCAAATCTTCAGGCTCTGCATCTTCGCCAACAACCAATCCGGTTTCCTGGCTCATTTCAGCCGCGACCTTGTTGACTGTGCCGGGGCCGACAACGATTTGCAGGTTGTCGTCCTCGATGACGCCCATAACGCCGTCGACCTTTTTCAAAGCCTGAATGTCTGCCTTGGAATCATCTTTCAGATCAAGGCGAAGGCGGGTCATGCAGTGGGCCAGCCTCCTAACATTGTCTTTGCCGCCGATATGCTGAAGTATATCATTGGCCATGCGTTGTTCTTTTTTCACATTTACTCCTCCTATTTTGTCTTTCTAATAAAACCGTTGGACTGGTCAAGCTTCTCCGTGGCTTCCTCATAGGAGCAGCCTAGAAGAATCATTACGATTGCCGCCTTTACGTTTTCGTTGGCTTTTTCGTAAAATTTGGCAGCGGTTTCATAATCTGTTTCGGTAGCTTGCATAATGATCCGCTTCGAGCGTTCAACCAATTTTTTGTTGGTTGGCTGGACATCAACCATGAGGTTTTTGTACACCTTGCCAATACCGATCATGGATGCGGTAGAAATCATATTCAGGACCAACTTTTGCGCGGTCCCGGCCTTCAGCCTAGTCGAGCCGGTCAGTACTTCGGGCCCTGTTTCAACCTCGATGGCAATGTCGGCATACTTGCTGATTTCACTGTTTTTGTTGCAGCTGAGGCTTACGGTTGTCGCCCCTATTGTATTGGCATGCTTCAACGCGCCGATAACATAAGGCGTCCGGCCGCTAGCGGCAATGCCGATGACCGTGTCATTTTCGTTGACTGAAATGTTGTCCAAATCCTCGACACCCAGCTTCTCATCGTCCTCTGCACCTTCGACAGCCTTTGTGAACGCTTTCATTCCGCCGGCAATAAAACCCTGAACCATCTCCGGCGGCGATCCGAATGTTGGAACGCATTCAACCGCGTCAAGTACTCCAAGCCTCCCGCTTGTACCAGCGCCCAAGTAAATCAGGCGGCCGCCTTTTCGGAAGGTAGAAATGGTCTTCTGGACAGCCTCTTCAATCCGGGGAATCTCGCTTGCCACAGATTGGGGAACGGTGAGGTCTTCCTTGTTCATGGTTTCAAGGATTTCCTTTACCGACATGAGGTCGAGGTCCATTGTCTTGTCGTTCCTTTTTTCCGTTGTTAGTTTGTCAAGCATAGAATCATCCTTCTTTTATTAATGCCTACAACTCTATTCTATGCCAGTGAAATTTAAAGTCAATATTATTTATTGTTTTCATGAATGGCAATTTCAATTAATTAAATTTTTAAAATATAAGAGGCGCTTGCCATTATATATGACAAACGCCTTTTTAATATCCTTTATTTTTAAAAAAGAAGGAGTAATATTGCTCCATGCAAGGGTCAGCGCCTTAGCTTTATAACTTCATTCCGCGCTTCGTGGTAGCGTTCGACGACTTTTTCTCCGACAAGGTTAAATACACTTAAGTAAAGTGCGTCGATAATATTTAGCTGTGTCATCCTTGATGAAATGGTCCCAATCCGGAAATCCTGTTCAACCGCCGGAGTGCATAGCCGGATATCGGCCATTTTATATAATGGGGATTTATCCAGATTTGTAAGTGCGATGACGATGGCGCCTTTCTTTTTGGCGAATTCGGCAAGCTCGAGGACATCCTTTGTTTTTCCGGACATTGAAATGGCCACGAAGATGTCATTGGTGGACAGGTAGGGAATGAGGGACAGCAGATAATGGAAATCATGCGCCATGACCGAATGGTATCCCAGTTTGGTAAATTTATAATGTGCGTCAAGGGCTGCGGTGGCCGACCCTCCTACTCCGAAGAAAACCAGTTTTGACGCGTTGGACACTGCCTCGACAGCCCGCTCCAGCTCCTTCCTGTCCAGGGAGGCGAGGGACGATTCGATAGCCGTTTTATTTGTGTACGTGATTCTATGGAACAAATCATAAGGGGAGTCCTTATGCTGCAGGATCGAAAAATCGGTCAGGCTCGTACCGGACAGTGCATTGTGTTTAGCCAGTTCCAGCTTAAATGCTTTAAAGCTCCCAATTCCGATAGACTTGCAAAACCGGACGACACTCGATTCACTGACTCCCGTCTTTTGTGATAAATCCTTCGTAGTCATGTTCGGGATAAATTCGGGATGATCGATAATATATTTGCCAATTATCCCCTCAGCCTCCGATAACTTGTCCAGTTCTCGTTCTATCCTATCCAACAGAGTATTCACATTTTCCAGCTCCCAAGTTTGATTACCTAATACCATCATAGGGTGAAAAGTGTCTTGGCGCAATATTCCCGGGGCTGACCCTCTCAGTAAAAAATTCAGGCTACCCATTTCCTGAAAATTTGATAAAATGTATTTTTAAATAATGGTTATTCATACATACAAGAAACGGGGGATTGGAAATGGCGGAGACAACGGCAGGGAGAATTTCTCCCGCCACCGACTTTAAAGCCGGCTCACAGGCGGGGGTCAGCATCGCAATCGGCTACTTTCCGATAGCCCTGACATTCGGGCTTTTGGCTAAAACTGCCGGTCTGTCAATTGGGGAAACCTTTTTGATGAGCCTTGTCGTGTTCGCGGGGGCTTCCCAGTATATTTCATTGAGCCTGCTTATGATTGGGACGGGCATTTTTGAAATCGTCCTGACAACCTTCATCGTCAATATTAGGCATTTCCTGATGGCGACTTCACTGAATGAGAAGACTCCGGAAGGGGATATCGCCGCAAAAGCTGTGTATTCATTCGGCTTGACCGATGAAACCTTTTCGGTCGCGGCGACGAAGGAAGGCGAGATCCGAAAAGGGTATATGTTCGGCCTCGTGCTCATTTCCTACGCAAGCTGGGTCGTTTTTTCCGGAGTCGGCCACTTGATTGGCGCGAACCTTCCGAAAACATTGCAAGAGAGCATGGCTGTCGCCCTGTACGCCATGTTCATCGGGCTGCTCGTGCCTTCGATGAAAAAAAGCGTGAAAGCCATTTACCTTGCAGTGATGGCAGCTTGCTTCAATACGATTTTTACGATGGGGAACATTCTTGAACCGGGCTGGGCGATAGTCGCGGCAACTCTTCTGGCCGCAATCATCGCTGAAACAGTTGTTTACCTGAGGGGAAGGAAGGTGCCAGGCCATGAAGAGTGAGATTGTCTGGATGATCATCGGTATGGGGATTGTTACGTATCTTCCGCGAATGCTCCCGTTTGTCCTTTTTAAAGGGAAGGAAATGCCGCCTTTTTTGCAGGGGGTTTTGAAAAATGTTCCATTCGCCACGCTCGGCGCACTCATCTTTCCGGGAATTCTTTTCATTCACGAAGACATAAGGTACGGGCTGATTGGCGCGGTGGCCGCTTTCATTGCCGCCTTCCTCGGTGCGAATGTCATTGTCGTCGTCCTCGGCTCGATTGCCGTTTTAACCGTCTTTTCGGGAATGCTATAACATATGCCGGTTCCAAGCGGGCCGGTTTTTCTTTTGGTTACATCATAAAACAAGGACAAACTGTTCTAATCACATCCTTTTTTACTACACTAATAAGAGACAGGTTTTTCAAAAAGGAGGACAATTTATGGCAAGGAAGATGGGGGTCTTCTCAATCCTGGCTTTTGTGCTTTACGGGTTTTTCTTTTATTGGTACCTATTCCATTTCTCGAGTTCCTCCCTGCCGTTCGAATACCAGGGGACGAGCGCCGACCCCGTCACATTCATGAATGGAAGGGAGCTTGTGCTTACCGAAGAATACTCGAAAATAAGAAATTTGATGTTTTTTCTGTCATCTCCGTGGGAATGGCTGTTTTACATTCTCATTATGCTGACTGGCCTGAACAATTGCTTTAAACGATGGGCCGAAGAGGCGACAAAGCGGAAATTCCTCAGGCTGCCGATTTATTTGTTCTGGCTCTCGTTTGTCGGCTACCTGGCCGTTCTTCCGCTTAGCTATATCAGCTATTCCCTTTCCAAAACGTATAATATATCGACGCAAACATTCCCATCCTGGATGAAGGATGAACTGATTGATTTCTGGATCAATTATGGCATGCTGCTCATAATCGTGCCTGTTTTGTACTTCCTTTTAAAAAAGAGCCCGAAACGCTGGTGGGTGTTCGCCTGGCTGCTTTCGGTCCCGTTTACGCTGTTCATGATGTTCGTCCAGCCAGTTATCATCGATCCGCTTTACAATGATTTTTACCCATTAAAAGATAAAGAGCTTGAAGCGAAAATTTTGGATTTTGCCGCCAAAGCCCATATACCTGCCGAGCATGTTTACGAAGTCAATATGGCCGAGAAGACAAATGCCATGAATGCTTATGTGGCGGGAATTGGATCCAATTCCCGAATCGTCCTTTGGGACACCACACTGAATAAACTCACAGAGGACCAAATCCTGTTCATCATGGCGCATGAAATGGGTCACTATGTGGAAAAGCATTTGTATATCGGGATTGCAGGTTATTTGCTGTTGTCGCTACTTGGTCTTTATTTAGTGCATACACTGATGCAACAGGTACTGTCCAAGTGGGGGAGGGAAGCAAAAATCCCGTCCGCTACGGATTACCGGAGCCTCCCGCTGATTTTGCTGCTCCTGTCGATGCTGATGTTTATCTCAAGCCCATTGTCGAACGTGGTTTCCCGCTACCAGGAAGCCAGGGCTGATACGTATGCGATTAATATGACAAAAGATCCGCGCGCAGGAATCGGCAGCTTTCAGCAATTGACCAAGGCGGGGTTGAGCCAGGTGAATCCGCCTTTCCTTGTAAAAATGTTCCGTTACGGCCATCCTACCATGCTTGAACGGATATCCATGCTGGAAGAGTATGAGTTGAAGCACCGCGAGGATTAAGGATTCCTATGAAAGAGGATTAAGTATTCGGTGAAATAGAATAATGAATAAGAGCCGGGTTTCCGGCTCTTTTTTTGCCGTGAGATAGTGGGTTCCGAACCAATGGGATAAATGTCCTTCATACCTCATATAGTTTCGTGAATAGATTTCTTTTCGGGTGGTGAGGTGGGGATGGAGGTTACTGTAAGGAGAGGGGATTCTTTCTGGTATTACAGCCAGCTATATAAAATTCCCCTCCAGCTTATAACTGATTCAAACCGAAATGTTAATCCAACGGCGCTTTCGATTGGCCAAAGGGTTCAAATCCCAGGATTTGTCGCCACCGGCTATCAAATAAGAGCGGGAGATACATTATGGGCGATTGCAAGAAGCCGGAATCTTCAGCTTGATGCACTCCTTTTGGCGAATCCCGGAATCAACCCCAATCAAATCCGCATTGGGCAAATGATTCGCCTTCCTACTCGGATAACCTGGAGGCTCGTCGAAGGTCGGCGGAATTATGACCACAGGGCAATGGTGAATGATTTAAGCAGGCTGCAGAATGTGTATCCTTTCCTCCAAGTGGAGTCAATCGGAAATAGCGTGGTGGGAAGGAATATTCCTGAAGTCCTTGTCGGCACGGGAGGAAAAAGGGTTCACTACAATGGCTCCTTTCATGCGAATGAATGGATTACCACCCCGGTCCTGATGACGTTCCTGAATGATTATCTTTTAGCCTTAACCAACCAAACAGGCATTAGGGGAAGGGCGGCTTTGCCTTTATACCAGCAGTCCACCCTATCCATTGTTCCCATGGTGAATCCGGACGGAGTGCATTTGGTCATAAACGGGCTGCCTCCAAACGACCCATGGAGGAGCAGGGTGATTGCTTGGAACAGGGGAAGCACTGATTTTTCAGGTTGGAAGGCCAATATCCGGGGGGTCGACCTTAACGACCAGTTTCCCGCAAGATGGGAGCTTGAACGGGCACGAAATCCCAAAGTGCCGGGCCCCCGGGATTATGGCGGGGAAAGTCCTCTGTCCGAGCCCGAAGCCATCGCCATGGCCAATCTCACTAGAAGGAGGGATTTTTCCAGGGTCCTTGCCTTTCATACCCAGGGACAGGTCATTTATTGGGGATTTGAAAATCTTGAACCGCCCGAATCGGCTGTACTAGCAAGGGAATTTGCCAGGGTAAGCGGCTATGAACCTGTCAAGACAATCGAAAGCTACGCGGGATACAAGGACTGGTTTATTCAAGATTGGCGCAGGCCTGGTTTCACAGTTGAATTGGGGAGGGGAACCAACCCGCTTCCGATTGCCCAATTTGACCAAATCTATCAGGAAGCACTGGGTATTTTCTTGGCGGGCCTGTACAGCTGATTTTTAATGAAATTTGTTTAGCTCCACATGGAACGCCTGGCAGCATAACGTCGCAATGGTTCCTTTTGTCGTCTGTTCATGCTAAAATTTTGGCAACATGAACGGAGGCTGATGGCCATGTGCGGAAGATTTTCACTTATTACCGATGTTTATGCTTTGATGCGGCAGTATCAATTCGAATTTGAAGGTGAGTACGAAGCGCGCTACAATATTGCCCCAGGAACGGATATCTTGGCGATTGCCTCCTATGGGGGAAAGCGGGTTGGAGGAGAGCTGCGCTGGGGGCTGATTCCTTTTTGGGCCGACAATGAAAAAATCGGCTACAAAATGATCAATGCCCGTGCCGAGACGGTACATGAAAAAGCCAGCTTCAGGCAGCCGTTAAAATCAAAGCGGTGCATTATTCCCGCAGACGGATACTTCGAATGGAAAAGGGAAGGGAAAGCGAAGCGGCCTTTTCGGTTCGTTAACAAGGACAATAGCCCGTTCGCGTTTGCCGGACTTTATGACCGATGGGATAAAGGGGAAAGGCCGGTTTTTTCCTGTACGATTATAACGACGGCTGCGAACAAAAAAACGGCTGAAATCCATGACCGGATGCCTGCCATTCTCACCCCCGAAGAGCAGGAAATTTGGCTTGACCCGACAGTGAGCGATTCCGCGGCGCTAACTTCTCTTTTAAAACCCTTTCCTTCTGAAAAAATGGACTTCTATGAGGTTTCGACACTTGTCAATTCAGCGAGGAACGAAGACAGGGAACTCATCACGCCAATCAATAGCAAATAATGAAGAAAAGCTCAATCCAGTCAATGAATGAAAAATCCGTCCCGCAACCGGGACGGATTTTTGGGCTAAGCCCCATATCTCTTTTTTAAATTGGCCAAGGAACGGGTTAGTTTCATAAATGCCGGTTTGTCGCCCTGATCAAGTGCTTCGTCGATCGTTCGCAACAATTTTTCTTTTTCAATATTCAACTGGATTTCATTCAGCAGCATCTCAATGTACAATTCCTGAAGCGACGATTGTTTTGCCTTCTCCCTTTTCATGGCGCCAATTTTCATTAGCTCCGTGTAGGATTTCTCATTCATTTCTAATCCCCCCTGCTGCTTTTTTTAATTATATTGCCATCGGGGGTTAAAATCAACTTAGTTTTTATAATTTTCTGATAAATTTTTAACGGCTTATTGCCGGTATTTATGAATAAATTCGCAACATTTTCATAACATTGTGAAATTATGGAAGAATAATGGTATGATATTTTCGTATTTTACTATAATAGGAGTGATGAAATGAGGCAAAGGCAAATTGAAGAATATGAGATTAATCCATGCACAATGTTCATTAAGCCGTTCGTGTATGGAACGAAGGTTTACTCGCAAATAGTTGAAGTCAATGATGAGTACCTTTCACCCTTCAAACCCATCGAGATTATCAAAAAGAGCTGTGAATATTTTGGAAGTTCTTTTGAGGGGCGGAAAGAAGGGACAAAGCAGCTCATCGGCATCACCCATAAAGTTCCCATTGCCATTGACCCAACGAACTTCATCTATTTTTTCCCCACCACCTCGCCAAACCGGCCAGAGTGCATTTGGATTTCCCATGAACATGTTTTACACCACAACCGGACATCCACCGAAGACACGCTCGTCACTTTCCAAAATAAACATTCCTACCCGTTTCCTGTTTCCTACAGTTCCTTTGAAAATCAGTTGCTTCGTACGGCGTTGCTAAGGACCAAGCTGATGCAGCGGATTGAACATATGGAGAGAAAGTCCTTCTATTTCCAAAAGTCAAAAATGATGGAAGCGTCTGAACAGCACCGTGAATATGGACAGTTTTTTGATTACCGGAACAGGGGCTAGTGGATGGATTCGCCAGTACGGGACAGATGCCTGCCAAACAAATAATATTCCATCAGTTCCTGGACTTTGTTCCGGATACGCGGATTAAAGTAGTTATGATATTCCTCATAGCCTTTATAAAGGAACAGGAACATAGTAAAAGCATCGTCCCGTTTCGTTTCCATCACTTTCAATTGATGGGTTTTCATATACGCTTTCACCTCCGCAAGTTCCTTCTGGACCGCCTTCATTGTCTCCTCAACCAATTCCAGGTAGGGTTTCCTCAGCTTGAACGGGCTCGCTTGAATGACGGAAAGATCCCGGTTCAGGACAGTCAGCACCATTGGCAGATAAATGGCCTGCTCCATAATATCCCGGTCTTTTTCAGGTATTCTTGTCATCGTACCCCGGCTCCCTTCATCATAAAACAGAACGTGTGTTCGTAATTATCATACAAAATCTGTTTGTAATTCGCAATAGCCAAGGAAGAGGGCACAGTTTTTTTTAACCGAAAGAGTCTGAAAATCCTTTTCTTTTGGTAAATTCCATGCCTTCCAATGGGTTAGTATTCCTCTTATTCCGGTATTTATTGTCATGGTGACAAAGAATTTTTCCTATTTTAAAAAAATAAGAAGGAAAAAGTATTTCTGTTATCGAAATACTTAATTACTACATAAAAAGGTGGGAATTTGATGGGCGAGACAGGAATCAAAGCGGAGCATTTATATGAATTAAAATCACTTGCAGACCCGAGGGTTTCACCTGATGGCAAGGTTTGCGCCTATACGGAAACAAGCATTTGTGAGGAAAAGGGAGATTACTTTTCAAATATTTTCACTGTGGATACGAGCGGCGATAAGCAGCCGGCCCAATGGACTTACGGAAAAAATAAAAACCATTCCCCGCGGTGGTCACCGGATGGCTCGCAGCTAGCGTTCGTATCCAACCGAAGCGGTAAGAACCAAATTTATGTCATCGGTACGGGCGGAGGGGAAGCGAAGCAGCTGACCGACCTTCCGAGCGGGGCGGGGTCACCCGTATGGTCGCTGGACGGCAAGCGCATCGCTTTCCAGGCATCGGTGGAAAACGGGAAAAAGGTGACCGATAAAGAGGAAGAAAAGAAAGAGAAAGACAAGAACAAGCTTGAGCCTCTTGAAGTAACCAAAATGAAATACAAATCGGATGGGGAAGGATTTTGGAAAGGGAAATACAGGCAAATCGCGGCTGTCGATGTGGAGACAGGCGAAGTCACCCAGCTGACGGACGGGCCGTACGACCATTATCTGTTCTGCTGGTCCCCTGATGGAAAGCGGCTGGCCATAGGCGCTGATTACAGCGAAGATAAGGATAACTCATTCAGGCTCGACCTTTACTTCCTTGAAACGGAATCGGGCGAGCTTAAGAAAATCGATTCGGGTGAACTCTCCTTCTCAAATGCTTCCTGGTCGCCGGATGGAAAGACAATCGCACTGTCCGGGCATGACATGGAGTATAAAAATGCGACATTGTCGAGGGTTTGGCTATACGATGTTGAATCGGAATCCTTTACCTGCGTAACCGGCGATCTTGATGCGACAATCGCACCGGTGCTCGGGGGCGATTTCCTCCAGGGCACGGTTCCGCCGGGAATCCTATGGGCGGATGACAGCAAGAGTTTTTATTTTATCGTCAGCGACCTTGGAAACACGGTAGTGTATTTCGGAAACGTGGAAGGGGAACTTTACCCAGCCCTTCTCGACAACCAGTATATATATGGGATGTCGCTTGACGGCAAAAACCAGCGCGCCGTGGTTGCCATCAGCAGGCCTGATGAACCGGGCGACCTGTATACACTCGAGATTACAAGCGGCGAGCTGACGAGGCTTACCGCAATCAATGAAGAATTTTTGAAAGACAAAACCCTTTCCGTGCCGGAAGCGATCAGCTTCGAAGCGGAGGATGGCGTTGAACTGCATGGCTGGATCATGAAGCCGGCCGGATTCGAGGAAGGAAAGAAATATCCTCTCATCCTCGAAATCCACGGAGGCCCGCACACCATGTACGGAAATACGTACATGAATGAATTCCAAATCCTTTCCTCAAGGGGTTATGCAGTTCTTTACATCAATCCGCGCGGAAGCCACGGTTATGGGCAGGAGTTTGTAGATGCGGTCCGTTCCGATTATGGAGGCGGCGACTACAGGGATTTGATGAGGGCTGTTGATTACGCGCTTGAGACGTATGATTTTATCGATGAAAAACGACTTGGCGTAACAGGCGGCAGCTATGGCGGATTCATGACCAACTGGATTGTCGGCCACACGAACCGTTTCAAGGCAGCCGTTACCCAGCGCTCAATTTCGAACTGGGTTAGCTTCTATGGTGTCAGCGATATCGGCTACTATTTCACAGAATGGCAGATTGGATCGGGCCTTGAGGATATTGAAAGGCTATGGAAGCATTCGCCGCTCGCCTATGTGGAAAATGTTGAAACTCCGCTGTTGATCCTTCACAGCGAAAAGGATTACCGCTGCCCGATCGAGCAGGCGGAACAGTTGTATATCGCCTTGAAGCGCCTGAAAAAGGAGACGAAGTTCATTCGTTTCCCTGAGGAAAACCACGAGCTTTCAAGGAGCGGCAGGCCGAATCTGCGGATTGCCCGCTTGAACTATATTGTCGATTGGTTCGATGAGTATTTGAAATAAGTTAGCAGGCTTGCTAACTATATACAAAAGGAATCGCCCTATTTGTAAAGGATATGATTCTTAAGAAAAGCCGTCCGTTCATTTCCGCGGGCGGCTTTCTTTTGGTTCTAAAAAGTATTCGGACAGTAAACCGCGTTTTTGAAGGGAGTGTGTCAAAATCAGGTAAGGATTCTGACAGCAAAGTGTGTTTTGAACGGTTGCGTGTCCAAATCAGGCAGCGATTCTGACAGCAAAGTGTGTTTTGGACAGTTGCGTGTCCGAATCAGGTAGGGATTCTGACAGTGAACCGTGTTTTGGCCCTTGGTTGTCACGAATCGAGGACTTGCGTGACAACCAAACCAGATTTTGGCCCTTGGTTTACACGAATCGGGGATTTGCGTGACAACCAAACTAGATTTTGGCCCTTGGTTGTCACGAATCAAGGGTTTGCGTGACAACCAAACTGGATTTTGGCTCCTGGTTGTCACGAATCAAGGGTTTGTGTGACAACCAAACTGGATTTTGGCCCTTGGTTGTCACGAATCGGGAGCTTGATTTTCGCTCTTGGTTGTCACGAATCGAGGATTTGCGTGACAACCAAAGTGCGTTTTGAACGGTTGCGTGTCCAAATCAATGGTGAGCAAGTCCGCTTCACAGCACCATCCCTCAATATTCGACTGATTTCATCATCAAATTTTGATTACGGCGAAAAAATTGATAAGATAAATCCATCTAACATACCGTATCCAGCATTTTTTGAAAAGGAACGGCGGCAACATACACCGAATTCATAGGATTGGACGGGATCTGGATGAGATACGAACAAAGGCAACAGCGCAGAAGGAAAAAAAGCGTTTGGAAACGGATTCTCGGCATCATTGCGCTCCTTATTTTAAGCATAGGAGCTTATTCATATTTTCAATATAAGCAGGGCGTAAAGCAATCCGAGAAAGTCATCGGCGACAAGAAAAAACAAGAATACACATTCTCCGGCCAAAAGGATCAGTATGGAGGCACCAATATCCTGCTCCTTGGCATTGACAAGGACGGCGGCAGGAACTCTAGGTCTGATTCAATCATGATTGCCCACTACAATCAAGGAAAGGGTACGTACAAACTGACCTCGATCATGCGCGATTCGTATGTGGACATTCCGGGGCATGGGAAGCACAAAATAAACGCCGCGTTCGCAAAAGGCGGCCCGGAGCTTTTACGGAAAACAATCAAAGAGAACTTTGATCTGGACATACAATATTATGCGATCATTGATTTCCAGGGCTTTGTGCAGGTAATCGACGAGGCCTTCCCCCAAGGGGTTGAAATCGATGTAGAGAAAAAGATGAGCAAATACATTGGAGTGAAACTCGAGCCAGGGCTTCAGCGTCTTGATGGGAAGCATCTCCTTGGTTACGCACGTTTCCGCCAAGACGCGGTCGGGGATTTTGGCAGGGTCGAGCGCCAGCAAAAGGTGGTCAGCAAGGTTGCCAGCGAATTGACCAGCATCGAAATGCTGCCGAAGCTTCCGAAGCTGGTCGGCATCGTCGTGCCGTTTGTCAACACGAACATGGATACGGGCGATATGCTGTTTATGGCGAAAGGCTTTATCGGAAAAGGGAAGGAGGATATCGATACCTTCCGCATTCCTGTTAAAAACGGCTATAAGGATGCCCGAATTGGCGGGGAAGGTGCTGTCCTTTTGATTGATGTCCAAAAAAATCGCGAAGAACTTCACCGGTTTATTACAGAATGATGATAATTTGCCCCCAAAAGATTAAAAAAGAAACAAAAGGGATATAAAAAAAGAAGCTGGATATAAGGAGTATCAAATGGATGTCGAAGTATTGAAATCATGGTTTACGCTGGATAATATTATGGATCTGATCCAGGAGTACAGGTCTTTCGGTCCAATCCCTGGAATCATTTTGCCAATGCTTGAAGCGTTCTTGCCATTCCTGCCTTTGTTCCTGTTCGTTATGGCAAATGCGAGCGCATTCGGCCTTTGGTTTGGATTCCTTTATTCATGGGTGGGTGCATGTACGGGAGCCATGCTCGTTTTTATCCTTTTCCGGCGCTTTGGCCAACGGCGTTTTCTTGCCTTTTTGCAAAAGCACCCCGCAGTCAGGAAGCTAATGAACTGGGTGGAACGACACGGATTCGGGCCGCTGTTCCTTATGCTGTGCTTCCCGTTTACTCCTTCCGCGGTCGTAAACATTGTTGCCGGCCTGTCAAAAATTAGCATCAAGCAGTATATGCTGGCAGTCCTGGCGGGCAAGATGGTAATGATCTTCACTATAAGCTTCATTGGCTACGATATCCGTTCGCTCTTTACCCAGCCAATCAGGACGCTGGCTGTAGCCGCCATCATCTTCATTCTCTGGCTTGCCGGCAAACAGATTGAACGAAGGCTGAATATGGCAACTAGAAAGCGCGAATGAATTTTTGCGGGGGCGGTACGTTTTGGCACGTTGGAAAAAGGAAGCAATTGAGTGGGCAAAGGCCTTCTTCGTTGGCATCATTATATTTGCATTAATCCGGTCTTTCTTCTTCGCCAATTATGTGGTCGAAGGGGAATCGATGATGCCGACCCTGAAGGATGGAAATAAGCTTGTCGTGAATAAAATCGGCTACCAGCTTGGGGCTCTGCATAGGTTCGATGTGATTGTCTTCCATGCAAACAGCCGCGAGGACTATGTGAAACGTGTCATTGGGCTGCCCGGGGACATCATTGAATACAAAGGGGACCGGCTTTACATCAACGGGAAGGAATTCGATGAACCTTTTCTGGAACCGTACAGGAAGGAAGTCTCCGGCGAGATACTGACTGGCGACTTCACCCTTAAGGAACTTACCGGAAAAAGGAAAGTTCCAGAAGGAAAATTGTTCGTCATGGGCGACAACCGGCTTGAAAGCTGGGATAGCCGGCATTTTGGATTCATTCCTGTAAAAAATGTCGTCGGAAAAGTGAACCTCTTATATTGGCCAATCAAGGATGTAGCCGTTTCTTTGTAAAAACCCTGCACAGCGGGGTTTTTTGCATGGAAAGAGCAATCCTTATATGGCAGTTCCTGGGCAAACATTTGTGCCCCTTTTGTGTTAAAATGGAATTATGCTGAAAAAGGACGGAGGGGACTTGGATGTCTCTTAGAATGCTGATTGGAAGAGCCGGAAGCGGCAAGACGCTCACTTGTCTGGAAGAAATAAAAAGCCGGCTTACTGAAAGCCCTGAAGGCCCGGCGATTATCTACCTCGTACCGGAACAAATGACATTCCTGTCTGAATACAGGCTCGCGACCGATGAAACGATCGGAGGGATGATTCGCGCGCAGGTATACAGCTTTACACGGCTTGCATGGCGGGTCCTCCAAGAGACAGGCGGATCAAGCAGGTATCATTTGAGCAATGTCGGTTTGAATATGCTGATTAGAAAAATCATAGAAGAGCAGAAGGACCAGCTTCGCCTCTTTAGGCGGGCTGCCGATAAGAACGGATTCATCCAACAGGTCGAGGAAATGCTCATTGAGTTCAAGCGTTATTGTGTTGAACCGGAAAAGCTTGCCGAGAGCCAGGCGAGGATTGGAAGCGAAGGCAGGGTGGACAAAACCCTCGCTGACAAGATGCACGATTTAGAAGTCATTTATAAGCACTTTGAAGATACAACCTCCGGAAAATATATTGATTCAGAGGACTACTTCCGCCTGCTTGCCGAAAAAACAGGAAGTTCGCGGTATTTGAAGGACGCCGAAGTATACATTGATGGATTTTACAGCTTCACCCCTCAGGAATACAGGATTATCGGGGAGCTTTTAAAGGTGTGCAAAAGGGTTACGGTCACCCTCACACTGGACAGGCCGTACCCTGATAAGGCCCCGGACGAACTGAATTTATTCAGGATGTCCGGTGAAACGTGCAAAAACCTTTTTGACCTCGCGCGAGACGGGCAGATTGACATGGAAGGCCCCGTTATTCTTGGGGAGCAGAAACGCTGGAAAAATGGCACGCTTCAGCATCTGGAGGCCTATTTTGACTCGAGGCCGGCAAATCCGTTCGAAGGTGAAGCCGGAGTAACGATTATCCAGGCTGTCAACCGTCGCGCTGAAGTTGAAGGAATCGCCAGGGAAATCAGGAGGCTTGTCAGGGAAGAAGGATACCGTTATCGCGATATTGCGCTCCTTTTGCGTAATGGGCGTGATTACCATGAAACAATTGAGCCGGTCTTTTATGATTACGAGATTCCTTATTTTATAGACCAAAAGAGGACGATGCTTAACCACCCGCTGGTCGAGTTGATTCGTTCTTCTCTTGAAACTGTCAACGGCCATTGGGGCTATGAAGCGGTATTCCGAGCGGTGAAAACGGAGCTTTTGTTCCCGCCGGCAGGGAATGTTGCTAGGCTAAGAAGGCAGATGGATAAGCTCGAAAATTATGTTCTGTCCCACGGAATACAGGGGAAAAAGTGGACCGGGAAGGAACGTTGGAGGTACAGGAGGATCCGTGGCCTGGACTTTGCTTCAACAGTCCAGACAAATGAAGAAATCCGTATGGAACAGGAGCTTAACGAACTCCGCCTGATCATCTCCACTCCGCTTATGAGGCTTTCGAGAAGGCTGAAAAGGGCTGCGAATGGCCGAAAAATGTGCGAGGCTGTCTATCTTCTCCTGGAAGAACTCGATATCCCTGCAAAGCTAGAAGGTTGGAAGGCTGAAGCGGAAGAGGAGGGCAACCTCATCAAAGGCCGGGAGCACGACCAGGTGTGGAATGCCATAATCGATTTATTGGACCAGTACGTTGAAATGCTTGGCGACGAGCCTGTTACGCCACGCCAATTTGCTTCCATCCTCGATGCAGGCCTTGAGTCGCTGGAATTTTCACTTGTTCCTCCGGCGATTGACCAGGTAATGGTAGCGAATTTGGATAAATCGAGGCTCGCAGAAATTAAAGTCGCATTTGTGCTTGGTTTGAATGAAGGAGTCCTTCCGGCAAAAATCTCCGATGATGGCATTCTCGGGGATACGGACAGGGAAATGCTCGCGATGGCCGGGGTAAAGATTGGCCCAGGCAGCACCGAGCGACTTCTTGATGAAAATTTTATCGCCTACAAGGCATTCGTCACCCCTGCTGACAAACTATACATCAGCTACCCTCTTGCCAATGCCGAGGGGAAGTCACTCATCCCATCTTCCTATATTAAAAGAATGGAAGATTTGTTCCCAGGCAGCGAGAAATGGATGATAGCAGCAGACCCCGCGGACCAGAACGAGGAAGAGCAGCTTGCGTTTATCAGCAGCAAAGAAACGGCGCTCGCCTATTTGACGTCCCAACTGCAGCTTAAGCAAAGGAACTATCCAAACTATACCTTCTGGTGGGATGTGTACAATTATTTTGCAGAAAGCCCGAGCCTCAGGGAGAAAGCGCGACTGGTGCTTTCGAGCCTCTTCTACACGAACAGGACCGTAAAGCTTCCTTCCAGTCTTGCCGTTGAACTGTATGGGGAGGACATCCAGGGGAGCGTATCGAGGATGGAGCTGTTCAATAGCTGTCCATTCTCCCACTACATCCAGCATGGCCTGAGGCTGCGCGACCGCCAGATCTACAAGCTGGATGCCCCGGATATTGGCGAATTGTTCCACGCGGCCTTGAAATATATCGCCGATACAGTAAATGAGCGGAACATCTCCTGGGCGGAGTTGTCACGCGAGCAGTGTGAAAAGCTTGCCAAAAGCGCCGTTGCGGCGATTGCGCCACGGCTCCAAAATGAAATCCTGCTCAGTTCTGAAAGGCATCATTACATCAAGAGGAAGCTCGAACAAATCATTACTAGGGCGTCCGTCGTGTTAAGCGAGCATTCAAAGTTGAGCGAATTCGAGCCAATCGGCCTTGAGGTTGGTTTTGGGCGCGGGGGGAAACTGCCGCCGCTCGCATTCAATCTAAAGGATGGCAGCAAAATGGAGCTCGCCGGGAGAATCGACCGAATCGACAGCGGCGAAGGAAACAATGGCGAACTGTATTTAAGGGTCATCGATTATAAATCGAGCAGCAGGGGCCTTAACCTGTCAGAGGTCTATTACGGAATCGCCCTCCAGGTGCTCACATATCTCGATATCGCCATATCAAATTCTGCGATTTTGGTTGAAAAAGAAGCGGAGCCGGCTGGCGTGTTCTACTTCCATGTGCACAATCCGATGGTCAATACGACACGGCGCCTGTCCGAAGAGGAAATCGAACAGGAAATTTTAAAGAAGTTCAAGATGAGCGGCCTCATCCTTGAAGACGAAGAAGTGATCCGCCTGATGGACAAGAGCCTTGAAAGCGGAGAGTCACAAATCATTTCTGCTGGCTTTAAAAAAGACGGTACCCTGACAAAAGCCTCCAAAACAGCGACTGCAGAGGATATCGAAGACCTCCGCAAATTTGTTCGGAAGGTATACAGGGATACAGGCAACGCGATTATAAGCGGGGAAGTCGGGATTGATCCATATAGGCTGAAGGATAAAAATCCATGTACATTTTGTTCCTTTAAGCCGGTTTGCCAATTTGACGAATCAATCGATGGAAGCAAATACCGCAGGCTCGTTCCGCAAAATGACAAAGAAGCGCTTGAACTGATCAGAAGGGAGGTTAAGGAACATGAGTAAAGTGTCGATACCACCGATGCCAGCGGGCCTGAAATGGACAAACGACCAGTGGAGGGCAATCAAGGCGAAGGATACCGATATCCTTGTCGCCGCGGCAGCGGGTTCCGGCAAAACAGCCGTCCTGGTCGAACGGATCATTCAAAAAATACTGTCTCCGGACGATCCCGTTGATGTCGACCAGCTTCTCGTCGTAACGTTTACAAATGCCTCCGCTGCGGAAATGCGTCACCGGATTGGGGAAGCGCTCGAGAAGGCCATTAACGAAAGCCCGGATTCAAGGCATTTGCGCAGGCAGCTCAGCCTTCTGAACAAAGCTTCAATTTCCACCCTCCACTCCTTTTGCCTTGATGTGGTGAGGAAATATTATTACCTGATCGATGTCGATCCGGGATTCAGGATTGCGGATGAAACGGAAGCACAGCTTCTCCGCGATGAGGTCCTCGACGACCTGTTTGAAGAGGAATATGGAACGAAGGATAACGAGCCGTTTTTCCGTCTCGTCGATACCTTTACTTCCGACAGGAGGGACGATGCCCTGCAGGACATTGTTGGGGCGGTTTTCGATTTTGCACGCTCGAACCCGGATCCGGACCGATATCTGGATGCCATTGTTTCCATGTATGACACAGGGCAGATTTCGAAGGTTGAGCAGCTGCCGTTTATTGATGCGCTTCTATTCGATATTGAACTCCAGTTGAAAAGCGCACGGCAATTTGCTGAAAAGGCGATGGCTGTGGCCATGCTTCCCGACGGTCCGGCGGCTTATGCGGACGCCTTGGCGGATGATATCCGGCTGATTGATTCACTGCTTGCTGTCAGCGATTCGTGGGAAGCGTTGTATGCGGCGATGCAAACGTTGGAATTTTCAAAAGCGAAGCCAATCAAAAAGGGAACCGCGGATGAGGAATTAAAGAAAAAGGCCGCAAAGTTCCGGGATAAAGCAAAGAAAATGGTGACGGGCCTCAGGGATGAATTGTTTTCTAGGAGGCCTGAAAGCTTTCTGCGCGATATGGAGGAAATGAAACCAGTCATCTCCACGTTGACCGGCCTAGTCAGGAAATTTTCCGAAAGGTTCGAAGCGGCGAAAAGAGAAAGGGGCATCGTCGATTTTTCCGATCTTGAGCATTATTGCCTCGATATCCTCACCCAGGGAGGGGAAGAAGGGGTGAGGCTTGCTCCTTCCGCCGCGGCGCTTTCTTATCGGAACCAGTTCCGTGAAGTACTGGTGGATGAATACCAGGATACAAACATGGTCCAGGAAACGATTCTGAAACTTGTTTCAGGAGGGCATGGCGAGAGCGGAAACCTGTTCATGGTCGGGGATGTGAAGCAATCAATTTATCGTTTCCGGCTGGCGGAGCCGAACTTGTTCCTCGGAAAATACAACCGCTTTACGAAGGATGGCACGACAGGCGGATTGAGGATCGACTTGGCGAAAAACTTCCGAAGCAGGCAGGAAGTCCTTGATGCGACAAACTATTTGTTCAGGCAAATCATGGGCGTAAAAGTGGGCGAAATTGAGTACGGCGAGGATGCGGAACTGAAGCTTGGAGCCGATTATCCGGATGAGCCGTTTCCGGTCGAGCTGCTTGTCATTGACCAGGGCGCGAACAACGGCGCCGCGGATGAAGACGATGATGAGCCCGAGGGCGAGGTTCTTGAGGCGGAAGAATTGGAGCAGTCACAGCTTGAAGCCAGGGCAATGGCAGCCAGGATAAAGGAAATGATTGCGTCGGGGCAACCGGTCTATGAAGCAAAAACAAAAACAACGAGGCCAATCCGCTATCGGGACATTGTCATTCTGCTCCGTTCAATGACATGGGCACCGCAAATCATGGAAGAATTTAAGCAGCAAGGACTTCCGATTTATGCCGACCTGTCAACGGGTTACTTCCAGGCTACAGAGGTTGCGATCATGATGTCCCTCCTCCGGGTCATTGACAATCCGTATCAGGATGTTCCACTCGCCGCGGTCCTAAGATCTCCAATTATCGGGTTGAACGAAGCGGAACTTGCATTCATAAAAATCCATGATAAAAGGGGCTCTTTCTGGGACAGTGTCATCGCGTTTTGCGCAACAAACCCTCCAGAGGAGCATGAAGGCCTCCACGAAAAAATCTGCCGTTTCAGCGAACAGTTGGAAGGATGGAGATCAATCGCAAGGCAGGGGTCACTGTCAGAGCTTATCTGGCAGCTATACAGGGATACTGGATTTTATGATTTTGCCGGCGGCCTGCCTGGCGGGAAGCAGCGCCAGGCCAATCTCCGCGCCCTTTATGACAGGGGAAGGCAATATGAAGAAACATCATTCAGGGGATTGTTCAGATTCCTCCGCTTCATTGAACGGATGATGGACCGGGGCGATGACCTTGGCGCTGCAAGGGCGCTCGGTGAACAGGAAGATGTTGTCCGGATCATGACGATCCACTCAAGCAAAGGGCTTGAGTTCCCGGTTGTGTTCATTGCAGGCCTTGCCAGGAACTTCAATATGATGGACATTCGCAGTTCCTATATGCTGGATAAGGAATTCGGGTTTGCATCGAAATATATCAATCCCGAAAAGCGGATTGCCTATCCTTCACTTCCGCAGCTTGCATTCAAACGGAAGAAAAGGATGGAAATGCTCGCCGAGGAGATGCGTGTCCTTTATGTCGCAATGACCCGGGCAAAAGAAAAGCTTTACATGCTGGCCACCCTGAAGGACGCCGAAAAGAAATTAAGCCAGTGGGAAGATATTGCTTCCTATCCGGATTGGCTCCTGGAGGATGCAGACAGGTCCGCGGCGAAAGGGTATTTTGACTGGATCGGGCCGTCGCTTGTGCGCCACAGGGATGGCGGCTTGCTTCGCCTCTCGGAAACGGGTCCGGGAGTTCCGGAATCGATATCGCACGATGGCTCGAGATGGACAGTAACATTGCTTGACGCCGAAGATATTAGAGGGGTCGATGAGCAGGGTGAACCGGACGGGGACCGTTTATTGGCGCGCGTTCGTGAACTTCAGGCGGTACCGGAAACGTCGAGCCATGAAACGGAAGTCAGGGAAAGGCTGACATGGGAATATCGCTTCCAGGATGCCGCTGCCCACAGGGCTAAGCAGACAGTATCCGAAATGAAGCGGAACCGTGAACTGGCGGATGAGCAAAGCGGAACTGATCTTCTAAAAAAGGCGAGGAAGACAATCCTGGAGCGCCCGCGGTTCATGCAGGAAAAATCACTGAGCGCCGCCGAACGCGGAACAGCCCTGCATAGTATCATGCAGCACGTGAGGCTGGATCAGCCAATAACCGAGGATTCAATCGCATTGCTGGCAAGCCAAATGGTTGAGGCGGAGCTGTTGACCGAAGAGCAGCGCGAGATTATCGAACCCGCATTGATAGTCAAATTCTTTGAATCCGAACTTGGCCAAAGGCTTCTTTCGGCAGAAAAAGTCTACCGGGAAGTACCGTTTACCGCTTCGATTGCCGCGAAAGAAGTTTATCCTGATTGGAAGGATGATAATGAACCGATTTATATCCAAGGAATCATAGACTGTCTATTCGAGGATAGGGAAGGGCTTGTCATGATTGATTTCAAGTCTGACAGGATCACCGGCCGCTTCCGCAGTGGGTTTGAAGGTGCCGCACCGATTCTTGCCGACCGCTACCGTCTTCAAATTGACTTGTATACAAGGGCACTAGAAAAGATTTGGAAACGCCGGGTCGATGAGCGCTATCTCTTCTTCTTCGATGGCGCCCATCTTCTCAAGTTTGAAAGAGAAAACGAAAACGTGTAAAAAAAGACATGAACCTCCAACTGGTTCATGTCTTTTACTTATTCCCGGTCATTGGCTGATCAACGAGCTTCGTATCAAGGACATTCGTTCCGCTGACCGCGCTTCCTGTCGCGTTAAAAACGCCTGTATTCGAGCTCCCGGCACCTTGAAAGGTTTTAGCTGTACTTTTAGGAGAAATATTTAGGACATCGCCAAAATTAACAGTTCCTCCAGTAACGTTGTGAATATTTACCGGTCCGACAAGTGCCGGCATAAACTAACACGCCTTTCGTCTACGAATAAAATGCAGTTTATTGGGTTTCCTCTCGTTCGAGCAGCTGCCTGATATGATGGATTCGTGCTTCCATACTGATGTATGGAGTGCTTCCAATCTGGATAATGGATGCTGCAGAAAGCCCCTTCACGTCAATTGTTCCCACCTTGATAACCGGATTCAGCTGGAAGGTGTCGATAAGGATTGGTTCATAAATCGGAGGGAGAGGGATTGGCTCGGAAAATACTTTGAATTGGGCAAAGTCCCCTTCTTCATCAAAAAAGATTTCGGCTTCCCTTTGGACGGCGAGTGCCCGGGAATTGCCGAATATCCTTAACGCATCCCCGATTAGGATAGTTGAAGAAAACAAGGCTGATTTTAGAAAAAAAGAATCCACTTTTGATATTCTTTGAAGCATCGTGTTACGATCCTCGGCTCAAAGGAACAAAAGGCCCGATAATCAGGGATTCCGCCGGGGTGTCAAATGCGGATGCAAGCTGGATGGTTTGCGCATCTCCAACGAGGAGCAGCGAGGAGCTGGATACCCCAATAACCCTGATGCTGCCGACGGACAATTCCCTGTTGTACGTTTGAAAAATCATTGTTGTTCCCCTTCTTTCATATTCGTAGGCAAATGATTAAAAAAAGCTAGAACGCCATTTTCAATTTCTTTCTTCAGCGCTTCCGCCGTTTTAGCGATTGAAGTTTCATCAGGCCCGGCTGCCCCGGCTTTTCTCAAATGGGCTTCAATCCTGCCGGGTAGCTGTTTTTTTATGTCATTTTGAATGAAGGAAAGGTAGGAACCCGCATGCTGCGCGCCAAGCTTTTCTTCCAAGGAAGCGACAAATCCGGGAAGGTCCGATTCGATGTAACGGTTGATTTCCTCTTCGACTTCCATTCCCCGCCGCATCATTTCCATTGGAGGAAGAGGCATCCCGGGCTGGCCATTCGGAATGGAAAAATCCTCAATTCCTTGCAAGTCCTGGGGATTAAGGCCGATGCTAAGTGTACCCTCCAACGTTTCAACCTTCAGCTGATCGAACTTGTATTGTATCGTTCCGACATGGATAGGCGGTTTTTCTTTTAACTGCCTTATTTCATCCTCGGCACATCTGAGCGAGTTTTCAAGGGCTGTAATTCTTTGTTCATAAAGCTGGAGCTGGCCTTGCATCCATTGAATAATTTGATAGAAATCCACGGAGTACACCTCTCTTCCTCGGCCTGACATGGAGTCCCATTTAAAGCGGAACCGAAGGAGTTTGTATCAAAGGAAGATTACCTTCTTCACCAGGGGCCGGCGCGGGAAAGGTGAAAGGTTTTTGCGCGGTAGGGGCTGGGCCGGTAAAACCTCCTGTATTCGCGAGATAGGAAGCGGGTTTGATGATCCCCGCACTACCGATTTGAAAAACAGAGGAATTTGAAATCCCGCCGATTCTTATAAAGTTGATTTGGATAGTTTGCTGGATATAAAAATTCATTGCCGGCCACCTCACTAGATATTGAATGCGATAGGCTGGTCAATCCCATCTGTGTCATACACATTCGTTGAACTCACGCTATTGAGGTTGCTGATCGCTTCCCCGGTATTAAAGGATCCGGCCCCTGAAAAGGTTTTTGCACTGGAGATGGGGGATAGATTGAGAACATCGCCAATGTTCATAACAGCGCTCGAACCCAAGGAAATGACCTGGACAATACCTACGATTGCTGGCATAGGCTACACCCTTTGAAATTATTCTTCTACTATCGTATGTACATAGCCCGGGAATGTGTGCAGTGTGAAAGAAAAACAGAAAATGGACGAGAAAACAAGTGCGGAATGGCAAAATCTACTATATAATTACGGAATGCCCCTAAATCTATGGGTTGGGCGACATTTTATTCACCTACATAACAATGCAAAATGGATGGGGGAATGCGGTATGGATGTTAAACTGGAACCGACAGTTGAAGGAAACCGGATTACATCATTGGATGCAATGAGAGGCTTTGCGATAATAGGGATTTATCTGGTAAATATGCTGAGCTTTCACTCCCCATATGTATTCATCGAGCCGCTGGAATGGTGGGGAAAAGGTATCGACCGGATTGCCTACATGTTTATTGACGTATTTGCCCAGGCGAGCTTTTACCCATTGTTCTCCATGCTTTTCGGGTATGGGCTTATGCTCATGAGGGAACGAGCTATTGGGCGCGGGGCCAATTTCACAGTGTTCGCCGCGAGAAGGCTGGCCTTTCTTCTTGCTGTGGGAATGGTTCACGCATTCCTTATTTGGCCGGGGGATATTTTGATTACATATGCGTGCGTCGGCTTGCTCCTGTTGTTTTTCCTGCGGTTTAGTGGGAAGGCTCTTCTTATATTAGCCCTGGCCATGTATACCATTCCAAACTTGCTTCTCGGCCTTCTTCTGTTACTGGCTGACGTGGCAGGGCCGATTGTAAACCTTTGGGAAACGTACAAAGCTGACGCGCAGCACGCACTTGCTGTATATGGAAATGGTTCGTTTCGGGAAATCACTGAAATGAGGATATCCGAATGGAACTTTCTCAACAGCCCTGAGACTATCCCAATCACATTATTCTCCATATTGCCACTCTTTTTGTTTGGAGCGGCGGTTGCGAAGCTTAGATGGCTTGAAGAGTCTGTGAGGCATTTAAAGAAATTCAAGGTAGCCGCATTTGGGTTGCTTCTGCCTGCGATGGCACTGAAAACGTTGCCGTATTATGGGTGGGAAGGCTACAGCGTGGAATTTTTCCAGGACTTTTTTGGAGGTCCGCTTCTGGCTCTATCCTATGCGGGGATGATTGTCTTGGGAGCCGGAAAATTCGAGGCCGTATCTGGCAGCCTAGCCTATGTTGGAAGAATGTCGATGACCAATTATTTGTTTCAGTCTATTTTGTCGACATTTATTTTTTATGGATATGGCCTTGGCCTTTATGGTAAGGTTTCGGCCGCACAAGGGACCCTTCTCGTTTTCGCCGTTTTCTTTCTTCAAATCGCTGTCAGTAGCATGTGGATGAAAAAATATCGGTACGGCCCGGTGGAATGGATGTGGCGGAGTTTCACGTATTTCAAGCTCCAAAAATTACGGAGGAGGGGGAATGCGTGAAAAAAATCGCTATAATTGGGAGCGGAGGGGCCGGAAAAAGTACGCTTGCCAAGGTGCTTGGCAAAAGGCTTGGTTTGAAGGTATACCATTTGGACGCCCTTTTTTGGAAGCCGGGCTGGGTTCCGATGGACCGGACCGCATTTATTCGCTTGCAAAATGGCATCATGAATGAAGAAACATGGATCATCGATGGAAACTTCGGCTCCACGATGGATGCCAGGCTGGAAAAAGCGGATACGGTCATATTCCTCCATTATTCAACAATCCGCTGTTTAGTTGGGATAGTGAAAAGAAGGATTCAGTACCAAGGAAAAACAAGGCCGGATATGGGGGAAGGCTGCCAGGAAAAACTCGATTGGAAATTTATCTCCTGGGTAGCCGGATATAACCGGAAAAAGGCTCCGTCCATCCTTGATAAGCTTCATAAATTCCGTGATAAACAAATTTATATATTTACCCGTCCTTCGGAGGTGAAAACCTTTTTAAGAGGGTTAAACGAAAAAATAATACAAAAGTACTAGGTTATTTTTGTGAAAATAGTCTATTGGTACTATATCCAACCAAATATAAACATTTTATGATGTGAGTAAGAGAACAGTCGACAAGATATGCGCGCTGTATCTCGATAAAGGCAAAGCTGATGAAAATCAGTGACGCAAAGCTACAGGGGCTAAGGCACGTTTGTGCTATGCCAGCCAGTTACCGAAAGATCAGGGTGCATCATAGGTGTGTTTATTTACCAATGACCCCCCTTTCGGTAAAGGCGGGGTCATTTTATATTTCAGGAGGTGACGAAGGTTGAAGGTCGTGAATCTGTCGAAAGGGACGGAAATTGCAGATACGGTAGACAGCGCCGACAGTTTTTTCAAAAGGTTGAAGGGCCTGATGTTTACAAAGAATCTGCCCGCGGGTCACGGCCTGCTCATACAACCCTGCCAATCCATCCACACATTCTTCATGAACTATCCAATCGATGTTGTGTATTTGGACGGAAACAACATCGTCGTGGGCATTGACGAAAAGATGGCGCCCGCAAAGATTGGAAAGGTCCGCCGGAAAGCCCGCTTAGTACTAGAATTGCCGGCGGGTACCATTCAGAATACGGACT
The DNA here is from genome assembly GCF_046237595.1 of Neobacillus oceani. Lineage (NCBI taxonomy): Bacteria > Bacillati > Bacillota > Bacilli > Caryophanales > Bacillaceae > Neobacillus > Neobacillus oceani. Next base: position 1,034,954 of record NZ_CP143543.1, read on the forward strand.
TGAAAGTGGGACATTGTTTATCTATCAAATAATAATATTAAAGGAGCTAATCAAACATGATGAATAAAATGAAAGCATTGCTGACTGAAGAACAAGGACAAGGCATGACAGAGTACGGTTTGGTTTTGGGCGTTATTGCGATTGGGGTAGTAGCTATTCTTATCGGATTTAAAGAGAAAATTATAGCAATATTTACAGGGGTAGCAACTGAGGTTGAAAAAGTAACTCCATAATTTTTCCAAAAACCATATAATATAAAATTCATTTTTATTCAAATGGTTAGAATCAACCGTAAGGTATAAAAGGGCACTAAAACCTTTTGTTCAATTTATATAATTTTAAATGAGTATTTTGTAATGTAGTAGGAAAGCCTTGCGTTCAGGAGTCAACGTGGGGCTTTTTTTCAATAAAAGATTTACCCGGAAATGAGGTTACTGGAATGATAAACGCCATTTTACTGTTTCTGCTGCTTGCCATTTGCACGGTGACGGATGTGAGGGAGCGGAAAATCTATAACAAGGTCCTGCTGCCTTTCCTGATTGTGTCACTAGCCGTAAATGGAGTGGCAGGCGGGCTTGAAGGATTAACGAACTCCATTCTTGGGCTCCTTACCGGTTTCGGCATCCTTTTAATTCCTTACTTGCTGGGAGGAATGGGAGCGGGCGACGTGAAACTCCTCGCCGTGATCGGGGCCTTGATGGGAGCGAAATTCGTCGCGCTCTCGGCTATTTATATGGCGCTCGCGGGCGGGGTTTTCGCTCTTTTCCTTATCATTTTCCGCAAGAGCGCGAAACAATTATTAAAAGGGGTTTTTTATTCGCTAGGTGGATTGATGAATGGGTTGAAGATTCCCCTCATGTACGATAAAGATGCGATGAAACAGACATATCCTTATGGAGTTGCAATCGCGGTTGGCGCCGCCATTCAATTTTTCCGCGCCGGGATGATTTTATGAGGAAGAATGAATCCGGCCAATCATTGGTGGAGACAGCCCTTGTCCTTCCCCTTTTATTGTTGTTGGTCGTCGGGATCATTGACTTTGGCAGAGTAACATACTCTTATGCCCACCTCCACATGGCCGCCCAGGAAACAGTCCGCAAAGGGGGGCTGGGGAGGTCGGATGCAGAAATAGCATCCTTCGCGAAAAATTATGTCCGCCTTGGGGATTCGAGTAACCTAATCGTTGAAATCACTCCACCCGGCTCAATACGAAAATCCGGTGATTATGTGAAGGTGAAATTGAAATATCCAATTAAATTGTATACCCCGTTTTTATCAAGCCTCTTTCCTTCCCCGCTTTATGCGCAGACTGATTCTACAATCCGAGTTGAGTGAAGGAGGGACGGAGCATGAAGAGTTTTTTAAAAGAAGAAAAAGGAGTCGCTCTTATTTACGTCGCGATAACAATGGTTGCGCTGCTTTGCATCACGGGGCTCGCCATTGACGGCGGAATGCTGTATATGACGAAAAGCAAGCTTCAAAAGGCCGCGAACGCTGCAGTGCTCTCCGGTGCCCAGGAGCTAACCAATTCGGAGGAACAAGTCAATAAAGTGGTGAATCGGATTCTCGCCGACCATGGGGAAACTGGTTCGAAGAAAAGCCTGGACATCGACATAGACAAAAAGGTAAGAGTGGGCCTTGTAAAAAAGGTTAAGCCGGCATTCATGGGATTGTTCGGATTTGAAACAGTCAATGTCAGGGCAGCCGCCGCTGCATCGCTGGCACCAATGGGCAGGGCAAAGGGAATCGCGCCTCTTGGGGTTCATGAGGATACTCCGCTTAATTTTGGCACGGTTGTAAAGTTAAAAACGGATTCTTCTGGTTCGGTCAGCGGGGTTTTCGGCGTCCTGGGCCTTAATGGACCGGGTGCAAAGACGTATGAAGAAAATCTCCGCCACGGATATCAGCAGGAAATCAAGATTGGGGAAATCATCCCAACCGAAACCGGTAACATTGCCGGTAAGACGAGGACGGTTGTCCAGGAATTGATAAATGGATGCACCTCTGCTATCGGGGATTTATCTGACCGGGATTGCTCCCGGGTTATCCTGATTCCCGTTTATAAGCCATATCAATTCGATTCAAACCAGTTAAAAAATATCCAAGTAACTGGGTTTGCCTATTTTTATATTACCGAACCTATGAAAAACAACGATACATCAATAACCGGAATGTTCATTAAATGGCCGGGAACGGGCTTTTATGAAGAAGGAAGCCTGGACCGGGGCGCCTATGCCATCCGGTTGACAGAGTAGGTGGGAAAATGCGTTCGAAAATGGTATTAGTGCTGGCCCTCGCCATGGGGATGATTACGACAGTATTGTTTTACCAATACATGGCGAAGTTCGATAAAAAGGAAACGACTTCCGCGCCGATGGCGGAAATCGTCGTTGCGAAAGAAAGAATCGATAAGAACGAAAAGATTACAGCAGAGAAACTTGAGGTCATCCAGGTTTCTGAAGACAGGGCCTTGCCGCAGGCGGTGCCTTCCATTTCGCAGGCGGAGGGAAAGCTTGCTGACGCGATGATTGAAAAGGGAGAACCGATTCTTTCCCACAGGCTCGTTTCCCAAACAGAAGAAACCGTTTATGTCTCACGTAAGGTGAAAGAAGGATACCGGGCTGTTTCGGTTTCCTTGAACCTGCCACAGTCCGTCACCAATTTAATCGAACCTGAAGATGACGTCGACGTGATTTTCGCGAAAGAAGATAAAAAGGCAGAAGACGTACCCGATTTCAGGACGAATATTTTGCTGGAAAAAGCAAGGGTATTGGCTGTTGGCAGGAAAATCACCCTGCCGGAAAACACGAAGGAACCTTATGTGGAATATACGGCGGTTACACTGGAACTAAAGCCGGAAGATGCCGTAAAGCTTGTCAAGGCATCCCAGGAGGGAATCGTCCATTTAATGCTGCATACGAGGCCTGTTATGAAAGCTGATTCAAGTCCTTCGGAAGGAAATGAGAGTTAATTTGATGGAAGGTGATGGAGATGGCGGAGTTTGATGAAATGACAACAAAAGATGGCGGCGCTCCGGAATCCCGCGGAAAAATGATTGCTGTCTGCAGTGCTAAAGGCGGAATTGGCCGGACGATCCTCTCCGTCAATCTGGCTGTCTCATTATCCAAACGAAATCACTCCGTCGCTGTTCTCGATGGCGATTTTCAATTCGGGGACGTTTCACTGGCAATGGATTTGCAGCACACGTTCACAATCAAGGAAGCGATGGACGGTTTTGGATCGCTTGATGAACATCGCCTTGAGGAATATTTAAGCGTCCATGGCAGCGGGGTACGCGTCCTGCCCGCGCCTGAGCGCCCGGAATATGCCGATCTTCTGACAAAGGAGGCGGTTTCAAAAATGGTTGATTTTCTATTAATTAAACATGATTTTGTCGTTTGCGATACTGGAGCTGGTTTGAATGAACAGACGCTTAACCTGATCGAGAAGGCGGATGAAATCCTTGTTGTCGCGACCCTTGAGATGGCAGCGATGAAAAATACGAAGCTGCTGCTGGAGACGCTCGATATCCTCGGGCTCCGTGACAAGGTCCGCGTTGTTTTGAATCGGGCCAATATGGAAAGTGTCATCAAAGCAGAGGATGGGGCAAGGATCCTCGGGGAGGAAGCGCCCATTTATATCCCGAATGACTTCCAGACATGCTCGAGGTCCCTCAATATGGGGAGCCCATTTGTACTAGCGAATTCAAAATCGGAAATTGCCAAAGCTGTTTTTAAAATGGCGGAACTAATTGCATCCAACCAGGCGGGGGAAGGGATTGGGAAGAAGAAGGCAAACGCTTTATCCCTGTTCCCCTGGAAACGTAAGAAAGGGGGAATGTCAAAATGAAGCTGCTTGACCGCATCAATGAGAAAAACAACACAGCATCGCCCAATCCCAATCCTGCCGCGGAGCAATCCAAGCTGGAAACAGAATTGCAAAAGACGGAAACACCTGATATTCCAAAGGTAAAAGAAACTCCACGGGAGCAGCCTATTGAGCCAATCCGCCAAAAACAGGCCGATAAGCAGCAGGAATTGAAAAGCATCCTTCATAAAAAGATTCTCCATGAACTTAAGGATGAAGAAGTTGAGGCAATCATTCCGAAACTTGATTCGATGGCGATGGAAGTCATCAAGGAAGATGAATCGTTCCGCGGGATTGTCGACCGGAAAGTCGTTGTTGCTGAACTGACGAATGATTTGACCGGCTTTGGCCCGATCAATCCGCTGCTCTTAGATGAGGAAGTTTCCGAGGTAATGGTCAACGGGCCGAAGCAGGTTTATTGCGAACGGAAAGGGAAGCTTGTCATGACGGATATCACATTCCGGGACAACGAACATGTGATGAACGTCATCGAGAAAATTGTTGCCCCGATAGGCAGAAGGATTGATGAGAGCTCGCCGATGGTCGACGCTAGGCTGCCTGACGGGTCCAGGGTTAATGCGATCATCCCTCCACTCGCGCTGAACGGCCCAACGATTACCATTCGGAAATTTTCGAAAGATCCGTTTCAAATAGAAGATTTAATCAATTTCGGTACGGTTACGAAAGAAATGGCAGTCTTCCTTGATGCGTGCGTCAAGGCGAGGCTGAACATATTTGTCAGCGGCGGAACGGGTTCCGGGAAAACAACGACGCTGAATGTTCTGTCCAATTTTATCCCGAATGACGAACGGATTGTCACAATCGAGGATGCCGCGGAGCTTCAGCTTGGCCAGGACCATGTTGTCCCACTCGAGTCAAGGCCTCCGAATATTGAAGGGAAAGGCGCCATCACCATCCGCGACCTTGTCAGGAACTCGCTCCGGATGAGGCCGGACCGCGTTGTTATAGGGGAGGTGCGTGGCGCGGAGGCGCTCGATATGCTCCAGGCAATGAATACCGGGCATGACGGGTCACTAGCGACGGGCCACTCCAACTCACCAAGGGATATGATTTCAAGGCTAGAAACGATGGTTTTGCTTGGCGGGGTCGAGCTTCCGATTAAAGCGATCCGCGAGCAGATTTCCGGGGCGCTTGATGTAATCATCCAGCAATCAAGGCTGAAGGATGGCTCGAGGAAAATAACAAATATCACCGAGGTCCAGGGCATGGAGGGCGATGTGATCGTCCTTCAGGATATTTTTGTGTACCAACAGACCGGAGTGGATTCTTCGGGAAAATATATCGGCAAACTTGTTCCAACAGGCGTCCGCCCCAAGTTTTACGAGCGTCTTGAAAATTCGGGCATTCATATTCCTCCAAACGTATTCATTGAAAGGGAGGAATAATGATGAAGGCGGTTCTCCTACTGCTAATACTTTTTTCTTCTTTTCTATTATTCTATGGGTTGTTACAGATCTTTTTTTTTCGCAACCAACGGATTGAAAAAAGGTTAGACAGGTACTTGTCCTCCTCGGTAGAAGTTGAAATCAACGGCAATGACATTGACTTATTTGCAAGGTACACGGCGGCCAGGAAAAACCTGACCAAAAAGCTGCTCACCAAAAAGAAGAACAATAAGCTTGAAACAGTGCTTGCAAGGTCCGGGGTTCCTATGAAACCGGACGAATTCATTACGTTTCAATGGATTGCAGCGGGATTATCCGGAATGCTTCTCATCCTGTTTTTCAGCCACTGGCTATTGTTTTTTCCAGGATTCTTAATCGGGTATATGATTCCTGGCATACTTTTAAAAAAGAAAGAAAAAGAGCGGATTGAAAAATTTAACGAGGGTCTTGCCGACATGATTACAACCATCATTGGTTCCCTGAGGGCGGGCTTCAGTTTTCCGCAGGCTTTAAAATCGGTTGCCGATGAATCGGACTCTCCGATAAAAGAGGAAGTTGAATCGGTTATTAAATCGATGCAGTACGGAAGCAGCATTGAAGACGCGCTGAATGAGCTGAAGGAACGGATGCCTAGCGAAGACCTTGATCTGATGATTCAGGCTATCCTGATTCAGCGGCAGGTCGGAGGAAACCTGGCGACGGTCCTCGAGAAAATCGTCGAAACCATTCGGGACCGGACAAGGATTCACCGGCAAATTAAAACACTTACCGCCCAGGGACGGATGTCCGGGGTCGTGATTGCCCTTTTGCCACTATTTCTGGGAATAGCGCTCTATTTTATCCAGCCCGATTTTATGAAGCCGTTGTTCACTCACCCAATCGGAATCGGTATGCTTGTAGTGGGAGCGGTATCCTGTATGATTGGTTTCCTGTTCATTAAAAAAATCACGAATATTGAGGTGTAGGATTTGGTCTACCTCACTTTTTTCCTGGCGGTTACCCTTCTTGCCTATGGGATTTTAACAATTGGAACAAAGAAAAAGGAACATGTGGACAAGCGGGTTTCCATATACATTACCGGGGTGCATGTTAAACAAGATTCACGGGACGAAAAAGGGGAACAGCTTTCTTTTTACGAGCGGTTCTTTAAACCTGCACTGAATGATTTCAAAAAAAGCTTTAAAAAAAGGATGCCTGGTGAAAAGGAAGCGAAAATCGAAAGGAAGCTTGAACGCGCGGGCTATCCTTTCGGGATGACGCCGGTCGATTTCAGGCTTTTGCAGGCGGCGACAAGCATCGTTTTTCCAATTGTTTTTGCGGGGTACAGCTTGTTGCTTGGCCTTGGTTCATCCTCCGTTTTCTTTGTGGCGTTTGCAGGTTTCGCCGTTGGAAATATGCTTCCACATTTATATTTGAAACAGAAAACGAAATACCGCGAGAAGATGGCGCTAAAGGAACTTCCCGACACCCTCGACCTATTGACGGTAAGCCTTGAAGCGGGGCTCGGGTTCGATGCCGCGGTAAGCAAGCTTGTCTCAAAAAAGGAAGGTATCCTCGCGGAGGAATTCCAGCGTTCCCTTGAGGAAATGCGGCTTGGAAAGCTTCGTCGTGAAGCGCTTGGAGGCGTGAGGGACCGGCTTGAAGGAGTCGATCCTGTTAAAAACTTCATCAGCAGCATCCTTCAGGCTGAAAAACTGGGAATAGGGATGGTTCAAGTCCTGCGGGCCCAGTCGGTAGAAGTACGCGAACAAAGAAGGCAGCGAGCGGAGGAAGCCGCCATGAAGGCTCCCATTAAAATGCTGTTCCCGCTTGTCCTGTTCATCTTCCCAAGCCTGTTCATCGTCCTCCTTGGCCCGGTCGTCATGCAGTTTATTAAAGGGTTTTAAAAAAGTGATCTCCTTGGGGAAAGAGTGTGACGGTAGACGAAATCGGTGCGGGGTACCACTTGGATTTTAGACTTTGCCAAAAATAGTTTTGAAAACTGAAAGATTCCGAAACCTTCCCTTTAAAACGGAAGGTTTTTTTCGATATACTAAAGAAAATGACCTTTTAAGGAGCGCTATTGTATGAAACTAGCAACTGTCCTGCATAATGAAGAAATGATTCCCGTTTTGGTAAACAAGGACGGACAATCCTTCCTGCCGCTTAAAGCAGCGGCTGAAAAACGTTCTGGTGAAGGAGTTAGAATCCCGGAAACGATCGTTGGAATCATCGAAGGCGGGGAGCCGCTTAAAGGATACATACAGAATCTATCGGATTGGGCCAGTGAAGACAAGGGAGGCCAAGCTATGTGGATTCCTTGGGAGGACACGAAACGATTGGCCCCGATTCCGCGGCCGTTAAAGAATGTATTTTGTGTTGGGAAAAACTATGCCGACCATGCGATTGAAATGGGTGGCCCCGAGGATATCCCAGAGCACATCATGGTCTTTACGAAGCCTCCAACCTCGGTAGTTGCTGATAGGGAGGAAGTTCCCGCGCATCGAGGCGTTACCGAGCAGCTGGATTATGAAGGCGAGCTGGCGATTATCATCGGAAAAGCGGGGAAGGCGATTCCGAAAACGGAAGCCCTCGATTATGTGTACGGCTATACAATAGTAAATGATATAACCGCACGGGACCTTCAGAAGCGCCATAAGCAGTTTTTCATAGGGAAAAGCCTCGATGGCACTTGCCCGATGGGGCCATGGATTGTAACAGCGGACGAGGTGGGGGATGCCGGAAACCTGAATATCCGGACAACTGTGAACGGGGAAGTAAGGCAGGTTTCGAACACAAGCCACTTTATTTTCTCGATAGAACAAATTATCGCGGATCTTTCTAAAGGGATGACCCTCGAGCCTGGGGATATTATCGCGACGGGGACGCCTGCCGGGGTCGGCAAAGGCTTCAATCCTCCGAAATTTTTGAGCCCCGGGGACACAATTGAAATCGAAATAGAAAAAATCGGCTTGCTTAGAAATACTATCTCGGAATAGCCTGCACTTTCCACTTTTACCATCATATATTTAGGATTTTCATAGTGCCTATGGTATGATAGTAGCGAAAATCTTAAAGGAGGCAAAGTTGATGCCACACGCCCACATTACTTCCTGGGTCTTAGGCGCGATTTTATTTTTCGTCGCCCTATCCATGTACAAAAGCGGGAACCAAAAAGGCGCGAAAATTACCCATATGATCCTAAGGGTTTTTTACCTGTTAATATTGGCAACCGGCTTTATGATGCTATTTTCACTTAGTAAAATTAGCTTGCTTTACGTTTTAAAAGCGGCGGTCGGCCTTTGGATCATCGCCATCATGGAATTTCTCCTGATGAAGACCGGCAAAAGGGAACCGAGGAAAGTCCTTTGGATTCAATTGATTATTGCTTTCATCCTTGTCCTGCTCCTTGGCTTTAGCCTGCCAATGGGATTTGACTGGTTTTAAAAAGCTGCCATTTGGCAGCTTTTTCAATTAGGAGCAGGCGAATCCAGTACGGCCATTAAGCCCTGGCATTATTATTCAAATGGATTATAGCCTAGGAGGAAGCCAGTTTCTCAATGATTAGCCTTTTTCCGGTATTCAACGTAAATTCAAATCGGTCAGTTTCTTTTTCGTAATAGCAAAAGTGATGCTGTACACTGCAAATTTCTTCCTGGTTGTCGAAAATCATAAAGTTAACGCCGCTTTTTGGGGAATGTTCACTCAGGAAATTAAGGTGGTTGTAGCAATAAAGGCAATCGTAGATAGAAAACCCGAGTGAATTCAGCGTCGTAACAAATTGAAAAAAGGCGTCCTGATGGATTCGCTCCAAGAGCCTTTCAAGGGAATAAACGAGATGCTTCCTCACCCGTACCTTGTCTTGGTCGCGGAGATATAGGCAATCATCCCCGAAAGAAATTTTCCCAGCTTCCACAAGAATTCCTTTTCGCCAGCGATTTAACCTGAATAGTTCAATCTCCTGAAGAAAATGCTCCTCAAGCAATGAAGCCTCATCCGTTTCTTTTTCAAAAAATACCCATTGTTCGTTAATAAATTCGATTGATCCTTCTGTATAGGCCCTGGCCTGGGTTTCATACACTTTGTCGCGCTGCTGTCGATTCATCACTTTACCTCCGTGAACGGTGCTACTTCTTTTTTAGACATAAACCTCTGAATTTATAACCTTTCGTGAACAATCCGGAAATATACCATTTCCTGAGGCGCAAAAACGATATGGCTTTCCTTCACGGAATGGCTTTTAAAGGAAGTGTCAGACTCCATCACGGAAATGCACTTCATACTATACTATTCTTCAACCGGACAATCCGATACCGGGCGAAAAACGCAATTTTAGAAGAGGGCTAGAACATGTCAAAAGCCAGCCTCAGGTAGCGGCTGGCTTTTACCTTATGCATTATTCATGTTCCAATTCTAGTATCGCGATGCCCCTTCCGGGAAGCCTGACACTACTATCAGAGGATTGTTGTACCTTTGCTTTCTCCCCGGCAAGCAAGTCCCTCACACGGGAACCCGTATATTGCCGCGGAAGCTCGTATTCAACGGAGTTGCTTGAGGTGTTTAAAACAATGGCGGCCATCTTTCCGCTGCCAGCTCTCATATACGCCAGACAAGGATCGTCTTCGTTGTGAGGAAGGAGGAACAGTTCCCCGCTATTCGCGAGAATCGGCATTTCTTTTCGAAGGGCGATGAGTTTTTTTATGTGATCCCTCAATTCACGGTTTTGGCGGGCTGGATTCCATTCCATGCATTTTCTGCACCCGGGGTCAAGTTTACCTTCAAGGCCAATTTCATCGCCGTAATATATACATGGGGTGCCATTGAAGGTTAGCATCAAGGTGAATATTTGTTTCACTTTATCGATGTCTCCGCCGCATTCCGTTAAAACCCTCGGCGTATCATGGCTTCCCACAAGATTGAACGCGACAGAATTCACATTTGCTGGGTACATATTCAGAACCCTGGTCATTTCTTCCGCAAATGATTTAGGAGTCATGGTCTCTTTTGCGAAGAGGTTCAGGACATTCGTTGTAAAAGGATAATTCATGACGGCGTCGAACTGGTCACCTCTAAGCCATGGCATGGAGTCGTGCCAAATCTCGCCGAGTATATATAAATCCGGTTTAATGCCCTTAAGTTCAGCGTGGAACCTTCGCCAAAAAGCAGGGCTTACCTCGTTGGCGACATCAAGCCTCCAGCCGTCGATATTGAATTCTTCTAGCCAATAGCGGCCCACATTCATGAGGTAATCGGCAATTTCGGGGTTGTCGGTGTTGAGCTTCGGCATTGAAGGGAAAAATCCGAATGTGTCATAGTTTGGCTTCGGCTCCGTGACGACAGGGAAATCCCAAATGTGGAACCAGTCTTTATACCTTGATTCCGCGCCGTTTTCCAAAACATCCTGGAATGGTGGAAAATAATAGCCGCTATGATTAAATACGGCATCCAGCATGACCCTTATCCCGTTCCGGTGGCAAGCTACCACAAGTTCCTTCAATGTGTCTTTCGTCCCGAAGGAGGGGTCGATTTCAAAATAATCGATCGTATCGTATTTATGGTTCGAATACGCTTTGAAAATAGGGGTCAAATAAATTCCGTTTATGCCGAGATCCTTTAAGTAATCGATTTTTTCAATAATCCCCTGAAGGTCGCCGCCGAAAAAATTATCAACTTCCGGTTCAGCGCTTCCCCATTCCAGTGTTCCCTCTGGATCGTTTCCTTTATCGCCATTGGCGAAGCGCTCGGGGAAAATTTGGAGCCAAACCGTATCCTTCACCCATTCAGGGGGTTCAAACAGAGTAGATTCGTGAAGATACGGTATGGCAAAATAGAATGCTACATCTTCCGGTGCTTTGTCCGCGAATCCTTGCTCCCCATAGATGACCGTTTCCCTTCCATCACTGATTTTGAATCCATAACGGAGCCTTCTATATGGAGGTGATACAGCCGCGAGCCAATAGTCAAACAAAGAATCGTTCCCTGTTTTTTTCATTTCTGTTTCCGCAAACTGCCAAACCCCATCCTCAATTTCATATGGGTCACCGTGCAGGAGAGTGACTGAGGAGGCATCCTGCTTTTTCGTCCTCAGCCTTATATGGAGTTCACCCTTCCCGGACGGATAAGCGAAATGGTCTGTCGGCCTGTGATAAATGGCTTCCTTTATCATTCTGTTCAACCCCTATTAGATTCTCGGTACGTAATGTGTAGTTACCCAGATACCGAAAAGTCAAACTATTCCTTACGCCATCCTGAAAGCGAAGACATATGGTACAATACTATGTGGAAATAGGATTGGAAAAATTTATGGCGGGAGTGTGTGCCTGCCAATAGGGGGATGGATTGGCATGATAGCCAAATTGGCGGCATGCTTCCTGGTTTCGCTCCTTCTTTTCGGCGTATTGCCCGTACATGCGCTTGAAAAGGATGGACAGAATTGGCAGGACGAAACGATATACTTTTTGATGGTTGACCGTTTCAACAACGGCAGCCAAAAAAATGAAAAAAAAGTGAATGCGAACGATCCATTGGCATACAATGGCGGCGACTTCCAGGGAATCATCGACCGGCTCGGCCATATTAAGGACATGGGCTTTTCGGCCATTATGCTGACGCCGATTTTCGATAACGTGGATGGCGGCTATCACGGCTATTTGGTGAACGATTTTTACAAAACGGAAGAGCACTTCGGGACAATCAAGGAGTTCAAGGCGCTTGTAAAAAAAGCCCATGAACAAGGGCTCAAGGTGCTAATTGATTTCCCAGCCAACAGTGTTGGACCCACAAGCAAGCTTTTGGAGGAAAAAGGGCCAGAGTGGTTTCATGAGAAAAATAGGGCTGAGGAAGGTTCTGATAGGGACAAACAGCTGAATGGTTGGGTCGATGGCCTGCCCGATTTCAACCATGAAAATCCGGAAGTGCGCGCCTATCTCATAGATGCGGCAAAGTGGTGGATCAAGGAAACGAATCTCGACGGCTACCGCCTTGACTCCGCGGATCATGTCCCGGCTGAATTTTGGAAGGAATTTTCCGAAGCTGTGAAAGCAGAAAAGGACGGCTTCTATCTTATTGGCGACTTGGGGCCTGAGAGCGGCAGCCTTTACGATGAATACAAGGATGCGGGGTTTGATAGTTTTTACGATTACCCGCTAATGGAAGAACTTCGTTCAGGGCTTGTGAAACCAGACAGGAGCTTGTCAGGGATATTGGACCGCTGGGATACAAACAGGGACAATGTGCCAAATCCTGATGAAATGGCTGTTTTTTTTGACGACCACAAACTGGACAGGTTCACGAGGGATATGGTCAATGTGAAGCAGTTTCCGGGCAGCCAATGGAAACAGGCGCTAACGTATATGTACACAACTCCGGGAATACCCGTTGTCTATTATGGGACCGAGATTGCGGTCGATGGCGGCGCGCCGCCTGATAACAGCAGGCTGATGAATTTCAGGACTGATAAAGAGCTGATTGATCATATTGCCAAGCTGAGCGAGCTTAGGCAAAAGCTTCCTTCCCTGACAAGGGGAACGATGGAGAAGCTGTACGAAAAGGATGGAATGGCCGTATTCAAGCGTGTTTATAAGGGCGAGACAGCAATCATCGCCATCAACAATACGAGCAAGACCCAATATGTCACCTTGTCACCCGAGCAGGTTGACCCGAATGGGAACGAACTCAGGGGTCTCCTTATTAATGAGAAGGTGGTTGGAGAGAAGGACGGATTCACGATTGTCCTGGACCGTGACGAAAGTGAAATTTATGTCCTCGGCAAAAAACTTGGACTGAATTACCCGTTCATCGCGGTAATGGCAGGGATTTGGATATTCTTCATCTGGTTCTTCATATTCCTGGCGAGGCGCGGGAAAAAGCGGAGGCTGGGGGACATCCAAGAATAAGCATGCAAAAGCCGGACCCAATGACGATTGTGGATCCGGCTTTAATTGTTGATAGTGTTCAGTGCGATTGGGCTTACCCGTTTACAACCTTGCCGCCATTTACATGGATCATCTGGCCGCTGACGTAGGACGACTCATTGGAAGCTAGGAAGACGTAAGCTGGCGCAAGTTCGAATGGCTGGCCTGCGCGCCCCATCGGTGTATCCGCACCGAATTTTTCAACCTTTTCGGCTTCAAACGTCGAGGGAATGAGCGGCGTCCAAATCGGACCCGGCGCAACCCCATTTACACGAATGCCGTCCTTTGAAAGCGACATCGAAAGCGAGCGTGTGAAGGAGACGATTGCCCCCTTCGTAGCGGAATAGTCTATAAGTGTTTCATTTCCAGCATACGCCGTAATGGAAGCCGTATTAATGATGGAAGCCCCTTTTTTCAAATGCGGAAGGGCCGCTTTTGTCAGATAGAACATGGAGAATATATTCGTCCGGAATGTCTTCTCAAGCTGTTCGGAACTGATATCAAGCAGGCTAATCTGCGGATGCTGCTCCGCCGCATTGTTGACAAGCACATCGAGTTTTCCGAATTTGTCAATCGTTTTTTCAATTGCGGATTGGCAAAACGCATCATCACCTACATCGCCGGGTATAAGCAGGCCTTTCCTGCCTTCATCCTCGATTTGCCTCCTTGTATCGTCAGCATCCGAATCCTCATCAAGGTAGACAATCGCCACATCGGCCCCTTCCTTGGCAAAATAAATAGCTGCAGCCTTCCCGATTCCGCTGTCTCCTCCAGTAATCAGGGCTACCTTATTGGAGAGCCTGCCGCTGCCTTTGTAATTTGGATCGACATGAATCGGTTCGGGGTCCATTTTGCTTGTCAGGCCCGGTTGTTCATCCTGGTGCTGCGGGGGGAATCCGCCTTTTGGCAACTCTTTTTCATTCATCGTATCTGCCTCCTCTATCATGGTCCTACTCTACATAATTCCTTCTTTTGTGTTGGAACTAACATGGGAAATTATTGAAGGTTGGCGGGATTGGCAGGAGGATTTCTCCTGTGCGGGATTTGGGTAAATGAAGACAGTTTTGAAGGGGCTGGTGGGGTGAAAATGTCTTCATCGGGGTTATGAAGACAGTTTTGAAAGGGTTGGTGGGGTGAAAGTGTCTTCATCAAAGAAATGAAGACAGTTTTGAACCTATTTCAGGCCCGAAACTGTCTTCATTTTGGTGCCGCTGTTTTTTTAAAAAAAAATGCCGTCTCGGCTTAGCGATAATTCATGAATTGGACTTCGACGGTTAGATCTGCTTCCTTTACCGCAGCGATAATGCGTTGCAGATCATCACGGCTTTTTGCGGTAACGCGGATTTGATCATCTTGAATCTGGCTTTTTACTTTCAAACCGCTGTTTTTAATAATGGTGTTGATTTTCTTGGCATTTTCTTTGTCGATTCCCTGGACAAGCTTCGCGCGCTGGCGGACGGTGCCGCCGGATGCGCCTTCCAGCTTTCCGTAGTCAAGGTTTTTGATCGGTACTCCGCGTTTGATCAATTTTCCAAGGAGGACATCCTTCAACTGCCCTAGCTTGTATTCGTCATCTGACACAAGAACGAGCTCCTCCTTGTCAAGGGTAACCTGGCTTTTGGATCCTTTGAAATCGTAGCGGGTCTGGATTTCCTTCATAGTTGCCGTAACGGCATTTGTGACTTCTGAAAAATCAACTTTGGATACAATATCGAATGAGCTATCTTTTGACATATGGGACCTCCCGAACAGTTTTTCATTATTGCTTCCATTATAGTAGAATATAGAAAGTGAAACAACAGATGGCAACAGCGAGCCATTTTGGAAAAATTCCAGCTAATAACGAAGGCGTTTTATGCGCCCAATTCATCATATGGACGGAGGAAGAAAAGTGGCATTACTAGAACTAGCAGGGCAGAAGATTACATTGGAAGTTGCCCGGAAGGCTGCGTATGGCTATTTTTTAACAGACGGGGAGGAAGATGTGCTCCTTCACAGCAATGAAGCTGCAGCAGAGTACGAGGAAGGGGAAAAAGTAGAGGTTTTCCTTTATCCAGATGCGCATGGCCGTGTTGCAGCGACTTCAAAGATGCCGGTGATTACCGCTGGCGAATATGCCTGGTTGAAAGTCGTAGATACAAAGGCCGGGGTCGGAGTTTTCCTCGATATTGGAATTCAGAAGGATATCCTCCTTGGTGAAGAGGATTTACCGGTACATAAGGCAATTTGGCCTGCTGTGGGTGATATGGTGTATGCGACAATCAGGGTGAACAGGCAGTTCCGGCTTTATGCGAAGCTTGCGACAGATCCGGTTATCCAATCGATTTCATCAAAAGCAACCCGGAAGGATTTTAACAAAAATGTGCAGGGGCATATTTACCGAACGGCGAAAGTGGGAAGCTGGATCTACACGCTTGAAGGGTTCCGTGGGTTCGTCCATGAATCCCAGCGGGCGGAAGAGCCTCGCCTTGGGCAAAAGGTCGAGGGACGGATCATCGATGTGAAGGAGGATGGAACGGTAAATGTTTCGCTTCTTGCGAGGAAACAGGATGCAGTGGAGGAGGATGCCGCTTCCATCTACGACTACCTGCTTTCAAGAAACGGCGCGATGCCTTACAGCGACAAAAGCATGCCAGAGGATATTCAGGAGCGGTTCGGCCTGAGCAAGGGAGCATTCAAACGCGCCATAGGCAAGCTGATGAAGGATGGAAAAGTGTATCAGGAAGGCACTTGGACGTATAAGAAGGAAGAATAACCTGGGTGGGAGTGTTTTACGTTTCGCTAAAAAGGGACCACAGGCCGCATTTCTGGAATGTTATATCTGACAAGTATGGTATGCGGTGTTTATGTAGAGTGGGGATGGAAAAAGGACCCGGTTTCGGGCCCTTATAAGTGGTCGGTCTTTTTCGAATAGGAATTCTTGCCGGCTTTCCTGTTCTTTTCTCGTATCATATTTTTTTCGTGGCGGAGGGCATTGTTGTCCTTCGCTTTTTTATCGTTATCCGACGTACGTGGCATATGGAAAACTCCTTTCCCGAAGATACAAGTGTAGTTTCTGTAGACCGGGAAAGGAGTATACGATTAGGTGTGTTGAAATTTTTGCAAGAGTGATTTTAGTTAAAATTAGTCCGTGACTCATCAAATCGCATTACCCGTATATCAAGCATGGAATCATACGCAATATTACTTCGGCAATTCGTTCAAAAAGAAAATCGCGATTGTGCCAGGGCCTGTATGCGCGCCGATAACAGCGCCGATTTCGGTAATATCGACGTCGCGCGGTGAAAATTCGCTGACAATCAGCTGCTTCATTTCCTCAGCGGTTTCCCGGTCATCGGCATGGCTGATGCCAATCACCTGTGAGCCAAGATCGTTACCGCGCTCCTTCATCACCTCGACGACCCGGCGCAAAAGCTTTTTCTTGCCACGGATTTTTTCAAGGGGAACAAGCTTTCCATCTTCCACATTCAGAAGCGGCTTAATATTCAGCAGTCCGCCAAGAAAAGCGGATGCTCTCGAGACCCGACCGCCTTTTGCCAAATAATCGAGGTCTTCAACAGTAAACAAAGACTCCATATGCCTGCTTCTGAACTCAACATCCTTAAGGATTTCTTCCTTCGAAGCCCCGGATGCCGCCAGTTTGGCTGCTTCTTTTACAACAAGGCCATAGCCGAGCGAAGCGCATTTCGTATCAATAATCGTCAGGTTGAAATCCGGATACGATTCCTTTACCTGGTCAAGAATCATCACGGCTGTTTGATAGGTGCCTGAAAGTTCGGATGAAAACGCTATGTAGATTCCGTCTTCTTTCTTTTCAGCCATTTCGGTAAACGTTTTTTCGAAACCGAGCGGAGAAGCTTGGGAGGTTTTCGGTACTTTTCCACTGCGGATGGCGCTGTAAATCGTTTGCGGCGAAATGTCCCGCAAATCCTCATACTCCCGATCACCCACGTGGACTTTCAATGGGAAAAGCCCGACATTGTTCTCCTCATAAAATGCAAGCGGCAAATCGCATGCGCTGTCGGCAAATAGTCTCAATGCCAATACACTCACCCTGCCTTCAAAGTCATCTCTTTTCCCTCAGTTTATCGGTTTCACCCTAAAAATACAATCATGTAAGGACATAATTGAAAAAAAAGGGGAATTATACAAGTAGACAGTAGTAGGTTGAAAAATACGAACAGTGCCAGGCACCACCCGAAGTTTGTCGAATTTAACGGGTGGGGGAAAGGGGAGGATTGGATGGTTTGGCTGCATGTGAAGAAGCTTGTGGTCGTTTTGATTGGGGCGCTCCTGAATGCGGTTGGGCTTAATCTGTTTCTCATTCCCGCCGATGTGTATTCCGGCGGGTTTACCGGGGTCGCCCAACTCCTTTCCAGGGTTCTGACAGAGGCTACGCCCCTTACAGTGTCGACTGGTTTTTTGCTTTTCCTGCTGAACATCCCTGTTACGATTCTTGGCTGGCTAAAGGTGGGAAAGTCATTCACGATTTACAGTTTCGTTAGTGTCGCGACGATGTCCTTTTTCCTTGAGCTTATCCCGGTGATTCACATATCAAACGACATCCTTTTAAATGCTGTTTTTGGCGGGGTTATCTCGGCAATAGGGGTCGGCATAACATTGAAATGGGGTGCGTCAACCGGCGGCCTCGACATCATTGCGATGATGTTGTCCAGGATGAAAGACAAGCCGGTCGGGACATACTTTTTTGCGCTGAATTCCATCATCACACTTACCGCTGGGTATTTATTCGGCTGGGAAAAAGCACTTTACACGATGGTAAACCTGTACGCTTCAACGAGGGTAATCGACGCTATCCATACGCGCGCCCAAAAGCTGACCGCATTAATCGTATCGAAAAATGCGCCTGACCTGAAAAAAGCAATTCAAACGGAGCTTTACCGGGGCATCACGTCGATTCAAGCAAAGGGGGCATTCACAAACGAGGACAAAGAAATTTTAATGATTGTAATTACCCGATACGAGCTGTTCGATTTGGAGCGGATTATCAGGCAGACCGATCCGCAAGCGTTTACGAATATCGTTCCGACAACGGGTGTGATCGGGTTCTTCAGGAAGGATTGACGCAATATAAGAAGGCAAGGAACTGCATGAAATCATCGAGTCCATAAAGTTGGGCCAGAGTTTCAGAAAATTTTTTAGGAGGGAATGGCAGTGTACCTAACAATTGTGTCTTGGCTTCTATTAGCGTTTTGGCTCCCCATCGCGCAAAACGGCCAGGGAGTTCAGGAAGGGCTGAGGCTGAATGTGCAGGCTGAACCGGGCGCTGATGAGGCCGCGATTCGGATACAGCTCGTGAATAACAGTGCGGAAACGGCACGGTTGCAGTTTCCGACATCGCAATTTTACGAAATTACCGTGCTGGATGAAAGTGGGGGCGAAGTCTTTTTGTTTTCAAAAGGAAGGGCTTTCCTGCAGGCGATACAGAACGTAACGATTCCGGCGGGCGGGACGAAGGAATGGAAGGAAAAATGGAACTACTCGGAAGACGGAATCCGAGTACCTGCGGGAACGTACAAAGTGATTGTGCAGCTGCTGCCGACTAGTATTGACGGAAAGGCTCCCGTTCAGTCTGCTATGAATGCCGAAACGACAGTCGCTATTCCGGCTCCCGGGCAGGAAGGAACGCGTGCGGAAGAGCCTGATGAACAAACCATTTTCAGGGATGTCAGGGCACAGGGGGCAAACGGAAGCTACAAAGTAACGGGCAAGGCTCGACCCTATTCGGGAGAGTTTTTTTATACAGTGGAGGATGGACATAGTCAGCATATTCCAGAAACGAGGATTTCAAGTGGCGCATCATTTCCGAAATGGGCTGAATTTGAAATACCGATTACAGTACCAGCTGGGAAACTCCCGAAAAATGGCGCACTGATCCTGAATCTCTATGAAAAGAAAGGTGGCTCCATATCGGGCCAGCCTCTCGCGGTTATTCTTGAACAGTTCCGGGGGGCAGAGTAGGCAGGCGCTTTCCATTGAAAGCCGTCCCGTTATACCTTTTGCGTGAAAACCAAAGGTAAAATCATTCCGGGTGAGTGACATTGTTTGTGCAAAAGTTGAAAAGGAAGTCACTCAAATTCCGTTGAGTGACATTGTTTGAGCTAAATTCGAAAAGGAAGTCACTCAAATCCCTTTGAGTGACATTGATTGGGCAAAATTCGGAAAGGAAGTCACTCAAATCCCGTTGAGTGACATTGTTTGGGCAAAAGACGAAAAGGAAGTCACTCAAATCCCGTTGAGTGACATTGTTTGAGCAAAAGTCGAAAAGGAAGTCACTCAAATCCCGTTGAGTGACATTGTTTGAGCAAAAGTCGAAAAGGAAGTCACTCAAATCCCGTTGAGTGACATTGTTTGAGCAAAAGTCGAAAAGGAAGTCACTCAAATCCCGTTGAGTGATATTGTTTGGGCAAAATTCGGAAAGGAAGTTACTCAAATCCCGTAGAGTGACATTGTTTGAGCTAAATTCGAAAAGGAAGTCACTCAAATCCCGTTGAGTGACATTGTTTGAGCTAAATTCGAAAAGGAAGTCACTCAAATCCCGTTGAGTGACATTGTTTGGTCAAAAGTTGAAAAGGAAGTCACTCAAATCCCGTTGAATGACATTGTTTGGGCAAAAGTCGAAAAGGACGTCACTCAAATCCGGATGAGTGACATTAATCGGGCAAAAACCAAAAAGGAAGTCACTCAAATCCCGTTGAGTGACATTGTTTGGTCAAAAGTTGAAAAGGAAGTCACACAAATCCAGATTAGTGACATTGATTGGGCAAAATTCGAAAAGGAAGTCACTCAAATCCTGATGAAAGCATTGACCGAGCATAATCCTAAAAAAGGTGCCGTACAATTCAAGATTCATGACAACGAGCCCAAGATCTCATACACGGGACGCGCATAAAAAAGGAGCCAGAGTGCTTTTCGGGCGGCATGGCAGTTTTAAAAAATGAAAAGGCCGGAACCCCAGGAGGTGCCGGCCTTTCCATTGCTCATTACGTCCGTTTTGGTTTAGTGGTCGCCCGGTTTGGAACACAGGGTTCACGCTCCAAGGAAAAATTGCGGTGCGGCAGCTAGCCGCCGAGGCTGTCGAGTTGTTCCTGCATTTCCGCCAGCTGCCTTTGCTCGGCAAAGGTTGAATTGGCGTAGGCTGAACTAAGCGTGTTTTTCGCTTTGGCGACAGCGTCCGGCCTTTCTTCAGGAGATGATTCCATTGCAAGAGCGGTGTACTTTCTGGCTTGTTGAAACAGTTGGTTTGCCATTGCTAAATCCCTCCGTAAGAGGTTTCCCTGTTATTCTCGAGCTTCCGGGCTTCCGCTTCCGCATAGGTCGTATGGTACGGGATGCGCTGGCTGTGTCTCGCAACAGCGTCTGCGCCCTGCTTGACAAAGCGTTTCGATTTGGTTCTTCTGCCCATTCGAAATCCCTCCATTTATGAGCTTTTATCCGAAACAGCGTTGCTGCTTCATTTTTTAGTATGCTCGTATCGTATGGAGGATAAAATGGAAAACCCTTCCTGGCGCGGTGGCCCCGAATGGAATTTTTCCGAAAAGCTGCTTGAGAAACTTAGTAGATGCGTTTTTTCAAATTGAGCGTTTCTTCGAGGTAGATGGCGATTCCGTCCTCTTCATTGGTTAGGGTGATGTCGTTGGCGATAGATTTAAGCTGGCTGATGGCGTTGCCCATAGCGACGCCGCGGCCAGCGTATTCGATCATTTCCAGGTCGTTGTCTTCGTCACCGAAAGCGATGACGCGTTCGGCGGGAATCCCGTAGAAATCGGCGACTCGTTTGAGGCCGACTGCTTTGTTCATTCCGCTTTTGACAATTTCGATAACGTGCCACGGGTCGGCCCAGCGCCTATGGTCAATGACTTCGGCGTGGACGTCGCTAAGATGTTTACGGATTGTTTGGACATGCTCCTCATCGGTGTGGATGAGCATGGCTGTTGGCGAGTCCTCGAGGTATTCGGCAAGGTCTCCGGACGTAATCCGGGGGTTGCCGAAGCTGAAGATGTCGAGGAGTTTCTCGTCGTGATAGTGGAAGTATACGTCGTCGATGACTTCCGCGATAATATTGTGGAATGTGAACGAACGGCACGCTTCGACAATTTCCTTCGCGACCTTGATATCGAGTGGTGTGTGATAAGAGCCCCATGAATTGTCCATTGGGTGATGGACGAACGCGCCATTGAAGTTGACGATGGGGGTGTCGAGCTGCAATTCATGGTAGTATGGTTCGCTTGAACGATACGGCCTTCCGGTTGAAATCATGACAATGTGGCCTTGTTCCTTGGCCGCCATGAGTGTTTGTTTTGTTTTTTCGGTAATGGTTTTATCGTCTGTGAGCAGTGTTCCGTCCAAATCGAGTGCAATCAAGTGTCTGTTTGCCATGGTATCTCCTTTTTGTCCGTGAATTCCTTGTCGCCAAGGTATACTTTTATGAATGCCGCCGCAAAAATGGTAAACTAAAGTAGTAATTCTTTTTGCGGTTTCCATAGTCACTATGTTACCAATTATACAGCTTGCCTGTAAAAAAAATCACATTGCCGTTTGTTTAGATTCGGTAAACTTATTATGAAGTATGGAGGTTTCATCTTTGGTCGTTATCCGTAAAGAGTCTGTAAACAGTATTCCCATTCTAGAGGTTGTCCAGGAAAAGAAGCTGGTTGAAAAGCTGCCATTGGCGATTTTTGTCCATGGTTTTACGAGCGCCAAGGAAAATAACCTTCACATCGCGTATCTTTTGGCTGAACGGGGTTTCCGCGTGGTGCTTCCCGATGCTCCCTATCATGGCGAGCGCGATCAGGGGCTTGGGGAGAAAGAGTTGTCAGGAAGGTTTTGGGATATTGTAATAAAAACCATCCATGAAGTAAATACCATTAAGGATTTTTATGTGGCGGGCGGCCTTGCATCCCCGTCGGAAATTGGCCTTGCCGGAACGTCGATGGGCGGGATTGTCACGCTCGGTGCTTTGACCCAGTACGATTGGATCGGGGCGGCCGTCAGTTTGATGGGCTCGCCAAGCTATCGAGATATGGCCGGCTGGCAAGTTGATGAGTTGCGGAAAAGGGGCTATCAGCTTCCGTTTACGGATGAGGAATTGGCTGGGCGGATTGATGCACTTGGACCGTACGATTTAAGCCTCCAGCCTGAGAAGGTGGGCGGGCGGCCGTTGCTGTTCTGGCATGGGGAAGCCGATTCGGTAGTACCTCACCGGTATGCATGGGAATTTTACGAGAAGCTGATGAAAGAATCCGGGGAAACAGCGGAAATCGCGTTTGTTTCCGAAAAGCATGCCGGGCATAAGGTTACCCAGAAAGGGACGTACGCCCTTGTGGACTGGTTTGCCGATCATTTGGGCCGCACCAAGGAATCGGCGGCCAAAGAAGAAGCCGCGGTTGAACTGTTCAATAGTTGAAAACGCAGTTAATGAATTTTTTTATTTAAAAAATACTTTCAAGGAGAGATGAAAGATGAATCAGGAATTAAAAGATAATATTATGGGAGCCCTGGAACTGGTTATTGACCCGGAGCTTGGAGTGGACATTGTCAATCTTGGGCTTGTTTATGATGTTGAAATGGATGACGAAGGAAAGGCAACCGTTACAATGACGCTTACATCGATGGGCTGCCCGCTTGCGGGTACGATTGTCGACCAGGTAAAACGCGCCCTTGCCGATATTCCTGAAGTAAAGGACGTTGAAGTCAACATCGTGTTTAACCCTCCATGGTCAAGGGATATGATGTCCCGCTACGCAAAAATTGCATTGGGCATCAGGTAGAACGTGAAGGGAAAAGCTCTGGTTTTGGCCAGGGATATGTCAAGGAGGAGAGGTTTTGAAGAATAAAGTGATATTGGCAACCTCTACCCAGCTGGGCAGGGGGGACGAGCAGCTTGGCGAGAGCGTGCTTGAAACGTTCTTTACGCTTCTTAAGCAGAGGGAAGACTTGCCCCGGGCAGTATTTTGCATGAACTCGGGCGTTTACCTGATGACGGATGATTCCTTTGTGTCCGTCCACTTGAAGGAGCTTGAGCAGAAAGGCGTGGAGATCCTCGCGTGCAAAACATGCGTCGACCACTATGGCGTTGAAGAAAAGCTCACTGTTGGAAAAATTAGCACGATGGGCGATTTTATTAGCCTTGCCTCGGAACACGAGGTCCTTACGATATCCTAAACCAAAAAACAGCAGCCGTGGCGCTGCTGTTTTTAATTTGCCAGCTTGGTTTTCATTCGTCTTTAGAAATAGTGTTTAAAAAAGCTGGATGGTTTTGGTAAAATTAAAATGTTGATGGTTGAGGGGCAAAGGGTGGGGGTTATTGAAAAATTGCTTCATAAGCCCTTTTCCCTTTTGGACAAGCGAATGTCACTTTCATTTGTCTGGAACTAAAATCAAAGCAAAAACTTGGTGCAACGAGAAGGCTTTCATTTATTTAGTTTAAAAATAAATAGGCGCGGGTGGAAAATGGCCGATAAAACAAAGATGGAAAATCCGGAAGTATTGCTTTTAAAATCGGAACTCCAGCAAAAGCTGAAAGTATCTAAATCCCAATTTAATGCTTTTCTTGAAGATGGAATGCCCCATTATCTATTTGGCAATCAATATCGTTTTTTGGAAAGCGAAGCCGTGGATTGGCTGAAGGTGTACAAGCCTTCACAGGAGCGGCTGGAAAGCCAATTTCGTGACGAAAAGGGCCGAACGCTGAAGGAGTATGTGTCCGAAGACATTGCGATTGCAACATTAAGGTTAAGCAAGGCTTACTTAATCAATCTTTGCAATAAGGGCATGCCATACGCGGATGTGGGAGAAAAACGTTTTTACCATATAGGGGACATTCTTGGCTTTTACAGGAAAGGCGTGGAGGTTGTGGCAGAAACGCCGATAGAAAAATGCCTTAAGCCCTTTTGCATAGAAAATCCTAAAGATGTGCCCATTTTTATTGTTGATGGCTCCTACAATTTTGAAAAGGGAAAAGCAGGGGCCGGAGTAGTCATGGTCGATAATTGGGAAACCGCGACTGGGTGGTCTAAAGTGAAAAATGTTAAAACCGATAAAGCTGTTGTCAGCGAATTTTTGGCGGTCCTTGAGGCGTTGATACTAATTAAAAATAAGGGGATGAATAAAGCAATAATCGTGACGGATCAGAAGCACCTTGTTAAAAGAATGGAAGTTGATGAGAGAAAATATGAGGAATCGATAAGGCTGCAACTTCAGGAATTTAACCGGTTATGGAATGAGTTGAAAGGGAAAGTGGAAATCAGGTTTTTAGGCGATTTGAATGGCGGGAGAAAAAATGCCCTTTATAAAAATGCTCATAAATTAAGCCAGGAGTACAAAGTTGCCAAAATAGACCCGCTTCAGCTTTAATACAAAACGATTATTCTCGGAAGCTTTCCTTGTGTAGTAGAAATCAACCCAAGGGTCCTGTAGTATCTATAATTTTAGTTTCAACCTATATAGTTGATAAAGGAAATTGGGACTAGCATGGAGACAGCCGCAGTGAGTGGCTGTTTTTATTTTATGCATCTTGTAAAACAGATAGTTTTGATGTTATCGCATAAATGAAGCAATGGACGCGTCTCCTTCTTCGTCTGCTTCAGTGGCTTTCACAAAGATGCCATATTAACAGGTTTTTGTGTGATGAATGTCACTTTTTCATCGTGTGGTCGATTTTATAATACTAGTAACAAGGCTAGTGAGAGCCAGCCATTTAGGAGGCGTTATTCATGGCTTTTAACCCGGAAATGATGATGAAAAAGAACCCATATGCGAGGGATTTTAACGAAAACCCGTTTATAGTGATTTGGGAGTTGACGCGCGCGTGCCAGCTGAAGTGCCTGCATTGCCGGGCCGAGGCGCAGTATTTGCGCGATCCGCGCGAGCTGACATTTGAAGAAGGAAAGCACCTGATTGACCAAATATATGAAATGCAAAATCCAATGCTTGTGTTTACCGGCGGTGATCCATTGATGCGCAAGGACGTATTTGATATCGCAAAGTACGCCGTCGAGAAGGGCGTGCGTGTTTCGATGACCCCAAGCGCCACGCCGAATGTTACGAAGGAAGCGATCGAGAAGGCGAAAGAGGTTGGCCTGTCGCGCTGGGCGTTCAGCCTTGATGGGCCTAATGCGGAAATACATGACCATTTCAGAGGAACCGCTGGGTCATTTGACCTGACGCTCGAACGGATCAAGTATTTGCATGAGCTTGAAATACCGATTCAAATTAATACAGTTATTTCCCGGTACAATATTGATTACCTTGACGAAATGGCAAACCTGATGGAAGAGCTTGAATGCGTCCTTTGGAGCGTGTTTTTCCTTGTGCCGACAGGCCGCGGGCAGGAGAGCGACATGATTTCCCCGGTCCAGCATGAGCATGTGTTCAGGTGGCTTTATGAGTTGAGCAAACGGGTCAAATTCGATATTAAAACGACGGCGGGGCAGCATTACCGCCGTGTGGTTATCCAGCAAAAAATGCGCGAGGCAAAGGAGCAGCAGGGCGAAATCGAATATTTGAATGCCTTGACCGCCCACGGGCTGACCGGTTCAATAGATGGGCTCGGCCGGGCGCCGATGGGCGTGAATGACGGCAACGGATTTGTGTTCATTTCCCATATCGGCGATGTGTACCCGAGCGGGCTGCTGCCGATCAAGGCAGGGAATGTCAGGGAAACCCCTCTCGCCGAAATTTACCGTGAATCACCGATTTTTAAATCGCTCCGCAATCCAGATGAGTACAAAGGAAAGTGCGGCGTTTGCGAATTCCGCCATGTGTGCGGCGGTTCCAGATCCCGGGCGTATGCAATGACGGGCGATTATCTTGAGAGCGAACCATTCTGTGTGTACATCCCGAAAGCGCTAAGGGAAAAGCAGGTGCAATAGCAATTGCTTGTGGCCCATACCTTAAAGAGGGGGAGAACCTCCGTTAAAGGCGAACTCTCTTTTAAAAAACTTTAAAAAACAGGTTACACAGCGAAACGGGAAACCTGTTAACATAAAGTGAAACTTCAATCAGTGGGGGTTTCTTTATCCCCCACTGATTGTTAGTCCCGTTCTACTGCCGCTAATTCGCCAAAGTACGGCGATTAAGCGGCACTACGAACCCGATTGGTTCAACTATACCGCCAAAAGGCAGCGGCAAGTTTCACTGTATCTCACCAATCGGGCTTTTACGGGCAGTTGACCCCCACCTATATTCTTCGTTCATCAATGGAATCTTGTTGTTGTGGTCTTACTGCCCGTTAATGCGGGATAAAGGGGATGGCCGGACCGACATTCGCTCCGGCTGTCTTTTTGGGCTGGGTGGGGGGCAGGATGTTGGCGGATTTCGTTCAGCCTGGGCCAATTTTTACAAAAGGCAAAAGAAAAAAGGATGGGGATCCATCCTTGTTATTCGATGCTGCAGTATACGGCGGGGCAGTTTTCGCAGCCGATTTCGAGTTTGAGGTATTCTAAGTCGTGAATGGTGATTTTGCCTTTTTTGATTGAGATGAGGCCGTCGCGCTTTAGCTCACTTAAAATCCGGTTGGTGCTTTCGCGAGATGTGCCGCAGAAGTTGGCGAGGTCCTGGTTGGTCAGCGGCAGGTCGATTAGGATGCCGTCCGGCTTGTGGATGCCGTAGCTGTTGGTCATCCGGATGAGTGTCGAGAACAGGGCGCCACGTTTTCCATTCAATACGAGGTCGCGGAATTTTGTTTGGGTTTTGCGGAAATGGTCGCTCATCCATTTCATAAATTCGAATGCGAGTGTGCTGTTTTGGAAAATTTCCGTTTCAATGACGTCTTTGCGTATGGCAGCGATCTCGCCTTCCTCAAGGACTTTGGCGCTTAGAAGGTATTTCGGGTTGGACGTGAACAGGGTCAGTTCGCCGCAAATATCGTTTTCTCCACATATTCGGAGTGATAGCTCCCGTCCGTCGGAAGTAATCTTGCTGATTTGGATTTTGCCGGAGAGGACGATGTACAGTTCTTCCGCTTCCATCCCTTCCTGGAATAAGTAGGAGCCCCGTTCCGCACGGAATTTTCTGTCTGCGAATCGCAAAAGTTCTTTTATTTCGATGGAGTGGGTTGGTTTCATGGCCTTTACAGCTCCCATAGGTGCCACCTCTTTACATTTTTTAAATTGTCAGTTAGTTGTCTGTGATTTTTGTTACTCTCATTGTATATCAGTTTCTTCCTTAGGGACGTCGATAACAATGACAATATAGTGAAAACTGAAAAGCTCTTGCGGCTTTTGAAAGAAAAGTGAACTTTATTTGAATTCTTCATCCAAAGCGGTCCTCTTTTACCAAAAGAGGGTAAAGATGTGCTAGAATGTATAGATAATAAAGTTAACATTATGTTTATGTGGTTATTGGTATGTGTTTTTGGAAAAGCGTCCGCTCGGTCCAAGGGCTATTCTTTCGGGGCGGCTGGAAATGCTGATGGTTTCCTTAAAGCCAAGGAAGCGGTTTTGGCTATATCCTGAATATTGGAGCTGATAAAATGGAAAAATCCATTATAAAAGATAAGTTGAATAGGCCGCTGAGAGATTTAAGGATTTCGGTTATCGACCGCTGCAATTTCCGCTGCCAGTACTGTATGCCCGCGGATAAATTCGGCCCGGATTTCGTATTTTTGCCAAAAAGCGCGCTGTTGACATATGAAGAGCTTGAGAGGCTGGCGAAAATTTTCGTTGGGCTCGGAGTGGAAAAGATCCGTCTGACCGGCGGAGAGCCGCTTCTCCGAAAAGACTTGCCAATCCTCGTTGAAAAGCTCTCGAAAATTGATGGGTTAAGCGACATTGGCCTGACAACGAACGGAGTACTGCTTCCGAAGTTTGCGGAACAGTTGAAGACGGCTGGGCTAATCAGGGTTAACGTTTCCCTTGATAGCTTGAATGACGAGCTGTTCGGGGAGATTAACGGCCGGAATGTTGGTACGAAGCCGGTCCTTGACGGTATTGCAGCTGCAAGGAAGGCCGGCCTGGGCGTTAAGGTGAATATGGTTGTGAAAAAAGGCTTGAACGACCAGGAAATTCTTCCGATGGCTGAATACTGCAAAGAGAATGGGCTGCAGCTCCGCTACATTGAATATATGGATGTCGGCAGCACAAACGGCTGGAAGATGGATGATGTTGTTACAAAAAAACAGATTTATGATGTTCTGAAAGAGAAGTTTGAGCTTGAGGCGCTGGAACCTGCTTATTTTGGCGAGGTGGCCAAGCTATACCGCTATAAAGGGACCGATATTGACGTAGGGTTCATCACTTCGGTATCGGAATCGTTTTGCAGCAGCTGTACCCGATCGCGTCTGTCGGCGAACGGCCAGCTTTTCACCTGCCTGTTCAACGGCAACGGGCATGATATCCGCAATTTCCTTAGGAACGGTGCGACGGATGAGGAGCTTGCAGAGCGGATCGCTTCGATTTGGCAGGGGCGCGGTGACCGTTATTCCGATGAACGGACCGAGGAAACGGCTGCAAATCGGAAGAAAATCGAGATGTCCTATATTGGAGGATAAGTTGAAGAGGCTGAGCCCGGACGTGTGTCGGGAGCGGCCTCTTTTTTGAATTTTTTAACGGGGTGCCGATTGAACCCGATAATAATGCCGGATAACCGATAATAAAGCCGAGTAACCCGATAATAAAGCCGATTAACCCGATAATAAAGCCGGGTAACCTGATAATAAAGCCGATTAACCCGATAATAAAGCCGATTAACCCGATAATAAAGCCGGGTAACTCGATAATTAAGCCGGGTAACCCGATAATAAAGCCGGGTAACCCGATAATAATGCCGGGTAACCGATAATAATGCCGGATAACCGATAATAAAGCCGATTAACCCGATAATAATGCCGATTAACCTGATATGCCAAACGCTGGACTATTAATGAATGCTTTGGACCTAAACACCAATTCCAGATAGTAACCATTATTGGATTTATATAAAAAACAAAAAGCCTGCCGGGTTCAGTATCCGGCAGGCTATTGGTTTCCTAAAAAGCTTAAAAATACCTGGGGAACAGGATGTTGTTTTCAAGATGAACATGCATGAACGTTTGCTCTTCCAGCATTTCAAGCCGCTTGTAGACGAGGCGGTAAGTGCCGCATGCATCGGCTGGTGGGGTGAAATCGGAAGTGATTTCTCGTAGCTCCTTCAAAAGCGCGCCAGCATGATCATGTTCTTTTTCGAGCTCCTTAATGTAGTTCAAAGCATGCTCGCGGTCTTCAATCGTATTGGCATCCAACTGCCTGATTAAAGGAAAGACGGTTTCTTCTTCTTTAGCGACGTGCTCGAGCATTTCTTTTTTCAGTTCGTAATAAAGCTCATACACTTTCAATAGTTCCGGGCGGTGGCCGCCATGGACACGGGAAACCTTAGTGACATATGGGCTCAGGTTCAAAAATTCTTCGCGGAGTGGGTGGTGGTAATCCGCAATGACATGGTCGATGATTGTATCGGAGTCGGAATCGGTCCAAACCTTCAGGTCGGTCTCAGTGCTGCTGCTTTTTTCAATGACATCGGCCAGGTTTGCCATCAGAGTGCTGAGGTCGACGCCGCCAGCAGCGGCAGCATCCACAATCGGCGTTGCCCCGCCACAGCAGAAATCAATCCTTACACTTTTGAATACATCGGCTGTTTTGGGAAATTCATTCACGAGATCACGAACAAGGGTTTGTTCTGAGTATGTTTGTGACATATGTTTATATCCTCCTTGTAAAAGGTAATAATTATTTTCTTAGCTTAAGAATACGACACTCTTTTTGGAAACATGGTGACGCGCATCACACCTGAGAACTTTTTTCAATCGGAGCTTGATTTTGCCAATAAACGTTCACATTCCTTATTTGCCATCGAATGGGGTTTCGGCTACCCTTATAAGGGAGATGTATATATTGTTAAGGTACTGGAGATGATGGCATGGTTGAAATGAGGAGGCCGATAGCTATCGGCGAGGCTGTGAAGCGGATTATGGATTGCAGGCAATCGGGTAATACCGAATTCATATCAATTAATGAGAGTTATGGCCGTTTTCTTTCAGAAGATTTGGTCGCCACGAGCGATGTCCCCCATTTCACACGGGCCCCGTATGACGGGTTTGCTGTCCGATCAGTCGATACACAGGAAGCAGGGCTTGACAATCCCGTTGAATTTGAAGTGATCGACCATATCGGGGCTGGCCAAACGACTTCAAAAGTGCTCGGCGAAAAACAGGCTGTCAGGATTATGACCGGAGCGATGATGCCGGAAGGGTCCGATGCGGTCATAATGCTCGAACTCGTCAAAACGGCGGAGCGCGATGGCAAAAACTATATGACCATCAAGCGGAAAATCAAAAAGGGCGAAAATGTCTCCTTTCAGGGAGAGGATGCAAAAGAAGGGGAAGTGCTTGTAAAAAAGGGCACGTTTATTAATCCTGGAATCCAGGCAATGCTCGCGACATTCGGCTATGCGAACGTACCGGCTGCAAAAAAGCCCGTAGTCGGCCTTTATGCGACAGGCACTGAGCTATTAGGGGTGGACGAGCCGCTTGTACCAGGAAAAATACGGAACAGCAATTCATATATGATTGCCGCCCAAATTGAACGGGCCGGAGGGAAAGTGGAGTATTTCGGCAGCCTTCCCGATGATTTCGATACGTGTTTTGAGGCTGTCAAAAATGCGCTAAATAAAGTCGACATGCTTGTGACAACCGGTGGTGTTTCGGTCGGGGATTACGACTACCTGCCGGCCATCTATGAAAAACTGGGAGCGGAAGTTTTGTTCAATAAAGTGGCGATGCGACCAGGGAGCGTTACCACGGTTGCTGTACATAACGGCAATCTTCTGTTCGGGCTTTCTGGGAACCCTTCCGCCTGCTATGTAGGATTCGAGCTGTTTACAAGGCCGGTCATCAGGACAATGCTCTGTTCCGAAAGGCCACATTTGCGTAAGGAAATGGCAGTCCTAGATACTGATTTCCCAAAAGCTAACCCGTTTACCCGATTTGTCCGAAGCACCATTTCTTTCAAGGAAGGGCGGCTGTTCGCCACGCCAAGCGGGCTTGATAAATCCAATATTGTCATGAGCCTGGCCGGTGCGAATTCGCTGATGATTTTGCCCGGGGGGACGAGAGGGTTTGAAGCGGGCATGGAAGTTGAAGTGCTTTTGCTTGAAGACCAGGAAGGGAGCGAATGGCCATGGTAAGGCCATTCGTTTTTCAGCTCGCAGGGTACCAGAACAGCGGGAAAACAACCCTTGCGGAATCCATGATCCGGCTGCTTAAAGAGGCGGGGTTGTCTGTTGCATCCATGAAGCACCATGGGCATGGAGGCAAGCCCGACATTCCGGAGGGGAAGGATTCTAGCAGGCATATGGCAGCAGGTGCCGACGCAGTCCTCGTTGAAGGCGGTGGAAGGCTTGTCCTCCAGGCGGAAAAGAAATTATGGGCGCTTGAGGATCAAATAAACCTTCTTTGTGCGTTCAACCCTCATGTGATTTTAATCGAGGGGTATAAATACGCCTCCTATCCGAAAATCATCCTGCTCCGGAACAGTGAGGAGGACAAACGTTTACTTGAACTAGAAAATATCATCGCAGCCGTGTACTGGGATAATGAGCCAAAGGTCAATGCTAAATACCCGCTTTACCCACTATTGGACAAACAAACCCCTGGCTCCCTCGCAAAATTAATACTTGAGAAAATCGAGTGCCAGGATCCGCAGAAATAACTGATGGGGTCTGGCACCTTTTTTCATTACTTTGGAAACAACTCGAAACAAGTTATCGTAATCCAGCTTAAGCGCCTAGCCCCTCGAGGTCTTAAGCCGGTTCCCTCCGGAGGGCTGGCCCGTCCTCGGAAATGCCCGCATTTCCTTCGTGCGTGGGCGGATTCAGGGATGTCATTCAGTGTCCTGCGGGCCCCGTCTTATGCTTGTCGGGGCTGACCAAGGCGCTTACGCATTTTGTTTGTCAAGAGAACTTTTTTCGACAAGAGTTACTTTTGTCACTGAATTGTCACGTTTCCTTCGTTAGAATGGGAGATGGTTGTGGATTTTAGGGGGTTGATGGGATGGAGTTGTTACAATGGTTTGTCTGGCTTGTCTATCCTTATACCGTAGCTGCGGTTTTGGGGATGGGCATTGTATGGCAATATGATACTCAGGATCAATTTGGGAATATGCAGCGGAAGTCGGGGATGATTTTGAACAGGATTGTAAAGATGCTCTGGCTGCTGACGACACTAACCGGGGTCGGCTTAATTGTGTTTAATGGCGCAACAGGTGAATTGGCGGCCATGGCCGGGTGGATGATTGGCTTTTTGCACTTTAGCCCTAATATGGAGATTTTGAAACACGCTTCGTTATTAATGCAGATCCATGTGATCTTATTATTTACTTTTTTGCTGTTTTTCTCCTTCACTAAATATGTTTCAATCGTTTTTAAACCAATTCATTTATTGAAAACGTTTTCTTTCGGCAAGGAAAAACAGGGAAGCCATGCCAGTTGGCGAAGGGTTTAATCGATGTTGCCATTTTTGACACTTTTACGCTTCAATATGTGATGCATTTCACTTTGCTGCATTTTCCGTTCCATTATAGTGAAGGTAAGATGCTAAGCAAGAGGTGTTGAAAATGAAACTATTTATGCCAAAACAACATGGCGCATGGGCGATGGCCATCCTCCCATTCTGGCTAGGGGCTATCTCCGGCGGTTTTCTGTGGGAGCACATTCCATTCTTTTTCGGCTGGCTGTTGCTTTATTTATCAACGTATCCCATGCTTCTCCTTTTCAAAAGGAAGAAACTTCGCTTTCATACAAAATGGACGCTAATCTATCTTGTGCCGGCTATTTTTTTGCTGATGTTTCCGCTTTTGGAGCGGCCGTCCGTTGCATGGTTCGGAGTAATGATGCTTCCGTTTTTCGCAATAAATGCCTTTTTTTCGTCGAAAAATAATGACAGGGCCCTACTGAATGACATTAGCGCGGTATTTGCCTTCTCCCTAGCCGGAATTGCAAGTGCGTACTTGAATACCGGAAAAGTGAGCGGAGAAGCGTTTCTCGTTTTTACCGTTTCATCTCTTTTCTTTATCGGCAGCACATTTTTTGTGAAAACGATGATCAGGGAAAAACGGAGCATCCATTATAAGTGGATATCCTGGTACTACCATACGATTGTTGCGGCGGTTTGGCTCGCTTTTGGGCAATGGCTTGTTGCTCTCGCTTTCCTCCCAAGTTTAATGCGCGCCATCGGTTTTTATGGAAAAAGCCTTACGCCGAAACAAATTGGCATTTATGAAATTATTAACTCGGCGATTTTCTTCACCCTCATCGCCATTTGGCTAATAGTAACATAAAAAGGGAGAACCAAATACGCAAATATAAAGCCTGCCGGGCTATTGCACACGGCAGGCTTTTCTTATGGAATAGTGCCTGAACGGCGCTTACCCATTTTTAATCTATATTGCAGATTTCCTTCGGACAGTTTTCACAGTCGATTTCCTTTTTTAAATAAGCGAGCTGATGGATAGTGATGATTCCTTTATTGATTGAAATGACGCCTTTTTTCCGTAACTCGCTCAGAAGCCGGTTCACGACCTCACGGGACGTTCCGCAAAAATTGGCAACTTCCTGGTTTGTAAGGAGAAGGTCGATCAATATACCGTTGCTTGTCTTGACGCCATAGCTGTTCGCCATTCGAATCAATGTTGAATAGAGAGCGCCCTTTTTCCCGTGAAGCACAAGATCGCGGAATTTCGTATGTGTTTTCCTGTAATGCTGGCTCATCCATTGCATGAATTCTAATGCGAGCGCCTGTTCACTGGCAAGCTTTGCCTCAAGGGTATCTTTCATTATGACAGCAACTTCACCGCTTTCGGCCACTTTGGCACTTAATAAATTTCTTGGAGTCGAGCAAAATATATTCAATTCCCCCATCAAATCGCCCTCGGAACAAATCCTTAGAGTCAACTCTCTTCCGTCAGGAATAATTTTGCTGATTTGAACCAAACCGCTTAAGAGGACGTATATCTTTTTTGACGGTGAGCCTTCTTGAAAAAGAAACTGCCCTTTTTCAATTTTTTGAATATGATGGGTATACTTGAGCAATTCGGTCAGTTTTGCGGGCGCACCTGCATAGGATTGCATGTTAGCCACCTACTTTCTACACAAATTCTGCTGCTATCAAGGGGCAAATGTAATTTATTACTATAATTATATTGCTAACGAAGGAAAAAAACTATAGAACTGGATGAAGGTTCATACAAAAGTCATATTCGACATTATTTCTCGGGAAATAATGACAAAATATCCCCTTAATCAGCGGGTAAAGGAGTGGAATAATAAAGATAGGGGGCAGTTGCGAATGTCCCCTGATGTTGGAAGGAGGAAGGTAAATGGGACAAAATCGTCAGTTTAACCCAGGCCAAAAAGCGCCTAACAATGGTACTTATATTGAAATTGGCGATACTGGGAGCGGGGTAATCAATCCTAGGAAAATCTATCTAAAAAAAGGGCAGCCATTTCCGGAAGCTTCCAATCACGAAAGGAAATGGTCGTACACGAGAAAACCGTAGCCCCATAGGAAATAGAAAAAGCCATCCATCCCGGGTGGCTTTTACAGTCTTGGTGCTTATCTTTCATTAATTTTCTGAGCGGTGGGTTGAACGGGAACTATCCAGGGTATGGAGTTGTAATAGACAAATTTCTTTAAACAGAAATCATATTGCCTTTTTAACAGCTTTAGCCTGGGCGGCCCCGAATAAACAATGAAAAAGGTCATCCTGTTCGGGATGGCCTTCAACGTTTTTTAATGATTGTCCACGGGTTCATTAGGAATGATTGATGGTACAACGAGGATTAAAATGGTCGTCAGTACACCCAGTACCGCGGCTAGTTTAAAGTCAAACGCAACACCAATCATCGACGTTACCACATAAGAAAGCATTTCCACTAAAAGCAAAACCCAAAACAGAGTCCAGAAGTATTTCATACCGTCACCTCATAGCGTATTATCTTTCTCATCTTATCATATAAGGAAAAAAGAAGAAACGCAAAAAGGAAATAACGAAAAGGATAGGAAGGATGGAATTGAGGAAACACCCCAATTCATTCTTTGCTGGTTTACATACACTAATACTGGAAAATGGCAGAAGGAGTTTTCGTATGGATAACAGAAATTTTCAACTTGGGAATCAATGGAGCACTGTCTACTACCCTGTAAAACCGTCCGGCTTTGGTGTATTAATTCTTGGCGATGAAAGGCATTTTGTGGATGATGAGTCCAGCTTCTGGAACCAAAATGCCGGGAAACGGGAAATCCTCTCCAATCTTCGGGAAGCGGGCTATACGCTATTTACATCAAATCTTTACGGAAAGCACTGGGGTTCACCAAAAGCTGTCCTGCTTGCTACCTTGCTTTATGAAATCGTCATGAAAAATGAAATCCTCAATCCAAAAATCCACATACTCGCAGAAGGGATGGGAGCTTTGGCGGCGCTGAAACTAGCCGAAGAATTAAAGGGGAATATCCGATCGATTGTGCTCATCAATCCAATCTTGTCTCTCAAGTACCACATGGAACAGGAAAGGGAACACATATTTTTTTATAAAAAGGTTCTTGGGGAAATAGCCGAGGCCCATGATGTGGACAGAGCAACGCTGGAACGTGAAATAAAGGAGGAAAGCCTTCCTGAATTTGATTTCGGCGCCCCAATAAGGATTTTTCATATCCTGACAGGCGGGAGGGCTTACAAAAATGCGCGGGCCTGCAAAAATCTCCTATCCACCCTTCAACAGAAACCCCCAATCACTGAAACGTATATGCTCCCTGAAAAAGCGGGCCAGCTTGGGATGGAAATAGCAAAGTTCATGTCGAGGCATGAAAAGTTCCTTTAGCCTTTCATTCTTTTTTATCGTGAGTTGGACTGCTTCTTTTACCTAGTAGGACCAAAAGAAGATAAGAATGAACAATGGTGAAATTTCCAGCCCCGCCTGCATAGGATACTATGAGACCGGGCTGGAAGGAGGGAGATTGATGGGAGGAGTTTTGATAATTGGGGTATTTGAGCGGCTCGGCTTTCATCTGTGCAAAAGATTGCTTGATATGGGTTATGAAGTCGGTGGAATATCCTTGAATCCCTCACCCGATGAAACCGAGGAAGACATGGAACTTGAAATCGGGAGGAACAGCAATTTTGAAAAAATGCCCATAGGTGCTGTAGAAACACATTTCAATAGAGATAAAGTGGTTGTTTTTTCCTTATACGACCTATATACGGAGGGGAAAATTCCGCCTTCCCACACAGAAAGCCTTGGCAAGAAATTGGAAGAGCTTATTCGCTTGAATCATCATTGGCCATTGGTCGTGCTGCTGTTGCCCAATGGGCTAGGCCAACGCAGCGGGGAAGAGCAAAACATTAAGGCGATAAGGAAAGCTGCCGATCTTGCCGAGGCTTCGGCTGAAAAGGTATTGCGGGTAATCTTGCCGGTCCCAGGCACTCCCGGGAAGGATTTGGAGCAAACCGGAAAGAAGAACACGGCTAAAAAAGCCCGCACGCTGCCTACTGCCGGGGAAGAAGGGCCGGATTGGGATAAAGCCGCTGAATGCATTGCGCTAATGATCGACAAAGGCGATACGGGAACTCGCATACTCGAAGGAATTTACCCCACTCTTAATGGGCGGGGATGAACAACCAACTGATTTTTCCACTATTAACTGGCGGGTATTCCCCCAATAATGAGAAGTTCCCCTTTTCAACAGCAGAGTATGCCCCCAAACGATTTGAAGTTCACGTTTGACTAATCAACCCAGCTTAATAATAGAAGCAGCTGCCATCAACGGCAGCTACTTCTTTTTCCAGAACTGCTGGATGTAAGGATAAATATCGGCAAAAACTGGCCTAAGCTGGTCCGCCAGACCTACCATCCCATCAATGATCTCCATCAGCTGCATATAATTGATGGAGGTTCCCCCGGGAGGAGGCTCTGTCCCTTTCATACCATTTGGTAATTCGCCATTATCCCAGCCCGAACCGAACATCATCCGGGTAAAAGGATCGCCTTGGCGGACTCCCCGATTTTGATTCCCGTCCATTTTTCCCCTCCTTCCAAAACCATTCTCACTTCCACTATATGAAGGGAAAATGTAAAGGGAAGGTATACTCAATGGGCTATCCGGCAAATAACTATTGCAAAGTGCCTTTTTTATTTGATAAAATTAGTACCAAGTCATAATATTTGATAATAAAGCTACCATGATTATTTTATACAATAAGGAGATGGCCACGATGCGAGCTGGCATAGTTGGTTTAGGAAAATATGTCCCAGAAACCGTTGTAACGAATTTTGACCTCGAAAAGAGGATGGATACGTCCGATGAATGGATCCGGACGAGGACTGGCATTGAAGAGAGAAGGATTGCCGGGGAAAATGAAGATACATCTCATATGGCTTATGAGGCTGCACGGATGGCGATTGAGGATGCGGGAATAGCTCCATCCGAAATCGATATGATTCTCGTTGCTACTGTAACTCCCGACAGGCCGTTCCCTTCCGTTTCCTGTATGCTCCAGGAAAGGCTTGGGGCAGTAAATGCGGCGGCAATGGATGTAAGCGCAGCATGCGCCGGATTCATGTACGGCATCGTAACAGGAAAACAATTCATTGAAACGGGCGTTTATAAACACGTCCTCGTTGTCGGGGTTGAGAAATTATCAAAAATCGTCAATTGGGATGACCGGAACACGGCTGTACTTTTCGGTGATGGTGCGGGCGCGGTTGTGCTTGGGCCTGTATCCGGTGACCGTGGCGTGCTCTCTTTTGAACTTGGCGCAGATGGAACAGGCGGAAAACATCTATATCAGGATGAGTCCATCATTATGAACGGCCGTGAAGTCTTTAAGTTCGCAGTCCGGCAAATGGG
The DNA here is from genome assembly GCF_046237595.1 of Neobacillus oceani. Lineage (NCBI taxonomy): Bacteria > Bacillati > Bacillota > Bacilli > Caryophanales > Bacillaceae > Neobacillus > Neobacillus oceani. The sequence continues at coordinate 1,073,014 of NZ_CP143543.1, forward strand.
GGAAAGCAGTGTCAATGTCCTTCATAAAGCAGGCCTTGAAAAGGATGACGTGGATTTCCTCGTACCCCATCAGGCAAATATCCGGATTATTGAGGCTGCCCGGCAGAGGCTGGAATTGCCTGAAGAAAAAGTATCTTATACAATTAGTAAGTATGGAAACACTTCGGCAGCATCGATTCCAATCTCACTGGTCGATGAAGTGAAGGCAGGAAAAATCAAGGACGGCGATGTTGTCGTCATGGTCGGTTTTGGTGGCGGGCTCACTTGGGGGGCCATCGCCATCCGCTGGGGAAAATAATTGTAGCACTGAACATAAATAGTACGGAAAAGGAGATGGCTTTTCGTGACGAAACGCAGGGTAGTAATTACAGGGATAGGGGCTGTAACCCCGCTCGGACTTGATGCCGAAACAACCTGGAAAAATATCGTTGCAGGCAAATCGGGGATTGGGCCGCTGACTCGGATCAACGCGGATGATTTCCCGGCTAAAGTGGCGGCGCAGATCAATGATTTTAACCCGGAAGAGTTTATTGAGAAAAAAGAAGCCAGGAAGATGGACCGATTCACACAATACGCGGTGGCTGCTTCCTTGATGGCCGTCAAGGATTCCGGACTGGCAATCGTGGATGAGAATGCCCACCGGGTAGGCGTTTGGATTGGTTCAGGAATCGGCGGGATGGAGACGTTTGAACAGCAGTTTGAAGTTTTTCAAAACAGGGGTTATAGAAGAGTAAGCCCATTCTTCGTCCCTATGATGATTCCCGACATGGCTGCGGGCCAGGTTTCCATTATGCTCGGGGCGAAAGGATTCAATTCCTGCACTGTGACCGCATGCGCCACAGGGACGAATTCGATAGGCGATGCGTTCAAGGTTATCCAGCGCGGTGATGCGGATGCGATGGTTACCGGTGGAACTGAGGCGCCGATTACGAAGATGGCTGTCGCTGGTTTCTGCGCGAACACGGCGCTTTCGACCAACCCGGATCCGGCAACGGCGAGCAGGCCATTTGATAAAAACAGGGATGGTTTTGTCATGGGCGAAGGCGCTGGCATTGTTGTCCTTGAAGAATTGGAACATGCGAAAGCCCGCGGAGCGAAGATTTACGCGGAAATAGTAGGATATGCAGCGACCGGTGATGCCTACCATATCACCGCGCCGGCACCTGGGGGAGAAGGCGGCGTCCGCGCCATGAGGATGGCCCTTGAGGATGGTGGACTTAATCTGGAAGACATTGATTATATCAATGCGCACGGTACGAGTACCGACTATAACGACAGATTTGAAACGAATGCCATTAAAGAGGTGTTTGGCGAACACGCATACAAGCTTGCTGTCAGTTCAACCAAGTCGATGACCGGCCACCTGTTGGGCGCTGCTGGCGGAGTCGAGGCGATCTTCACTGCCTTGGCAATCAGGGATTCGGTCATGCCTCCGACGATCAATTATGAAACACCGGATCCTGAATGCGATCTGGATTATGTAGTGAATCAATCAAGGCAAGGCGAAATTAAGGCTGCCATCAGCAACTCGCTCGGATTCGGCGGGCACAATGCAACGCTAGCCTTTAAAAAATATGAATAAGCTTTATCCAACCCGATAGGGCCCACATGAAAAATAACCAATCCAAACCAGTCTGTATATTCACATACAGACTGGTTTTTTTATATCCTGGATTGTGAATTTTCAACTATTGGACCCATAGGATAGAAAGAGGCATTTTCATCGGAGGGGATACCGAGATGGCAATTATCCGAACAGACGAATGGCTTGAAGAAGACTGGCAACGGCCTGAAGCAATATGCGAGCGGCTTAAACCATATTTTCCGGGAGGGAAGCCGAGGGAGATTTACCGGGAATTATTGTCTTTCGGAATGTATAAACCATCGGCAGCGATCGGGAAGGATGTACAGCTTCTTATAGACAGCAACACTTGGGCGAATGTGGAAGAAATCTTTAAAAAGTATCGGGGTAAATGGAACGGACCGGATATTCCAATCTTTATTTTTCCGTCCGCTAAAAGAACGGCCTTCCTACGTAAGGCACCACCGCAAAAATCCGGAGTCTCCTATCCAGATAAACTCTTTCTCTTTCTTCCCCACATTGAGGACAAAAAGGAACTGGATGCGCTGTTAGTCCATGAATACCATCATACGTGCAGAATAAATGTTATTTCAAAAGATGTCCGGGAAAACTCCTTGCTTGAATCAATGATTATGGAAGGGCTAGCGGAATATGCGGTATACCATGAATGTGGCGAAAATTACCAGGCGGAATGGTGTTCTTTATACAATGAAAATGAACTTAACCATTTCTATAAATTATTATTGCGGGATAATCTTGATAAAAAAAAGACAGAAAAAGAGCATGATTGGCTCCTCTTTGGCGGAAATGGAATTCCGAGACTTTTGGGCTATTGTTATGGTTACTTTTTAGTCAAAAGATATTACCAAAGTCACGGATTTTCGATAGAAAGTTCTTTCGAAATTAATGGTAATTCTTTCTTTTTTTAAAAGAATTTCCTTTTTTTAAATAGGAAAAGCCAATAAGGACGGGCTTTTCCTCCTTTTCCAGCATCTAGATAAAAATTAACAAATATTCCTTGCAATTGTAACAAATCTGTAATAGTATTTTATTTAAATATAGCGAATAGCCAGAAAATTTTTAAGTAAGAAGGTGTCGTATGAGCACAAAAAAAATCCAGCAAAGCGGAACACCATTACTGGAAGTGAGAAACCTGGAAACAGCATTCGATATCGATGGAACGTTCTATAATGCGGTCGACAATGTGTCGTTTTCGGTTAAGCCCCGCCAGATAGTCGGAATAGTCGGGGAATCCGGCTGTGGGAAATCGGTCATGAGCCTGTCGATCATGCAGCTTCTTCCTAAAGGAATTGGCAAGATCAAGTCAGGGGAAATCGTCTTCGATAACATTCATATAGAAAAACTGGACGAGAATCAGGTGAATAAAATACGCGGCAAGGATATCTCGATGATATTCCAAGAACCAATGACGTCATTGAATCCTGTATTTACAATCGGATCGCAAATACAGGAAGTCCTTTTAAACCACCAGAAAATCACCAAACAGGAAGCGCGCCAAAAAGCGATAGCGCTTTTGAAGAGCGTTGGGATTTCCAGGCCGGAGAAAATTGTTGATGAGTATCCTCACCAGCTGTCCGGCGGGATGAGGCAGCGGGTCATGATTGCAATCGCGATTGCCTGCCAGCCGAAACTGTTGATTGCGGATGAACCGACAACAGCATTGGATGTAACCGTACAAGCCCAGATACTTGAGCTTCTGAAAGAAATCCAGGAAGTCAATGACATGTCCATCATTCTTATTACACACGACCTCGGTGTCGTGGCGGAAATGTGTGATGAAGTCATTGTCATGTATGCGGGAAGAATCGTCGAACAAACCGACGTCGAAACGCTTTTCTATAATCCGAAGCATCCATATACAACCCTGCTTCTTGGCGCGATTCCAAAAATGGAGGATGAGGCAGACAGGCTTAGCTCCATCCAGGGAATCGTCCCATCGATTACAAACATGCCAAAAACAGGCTGCAGGTTTGCCAACCGCTGCCCAATGGCTATGCCGGAGTGCCAGACGGTAACACCACTTCTCGCGGACAACGGAGACGGGCACAAGGTAGCCTGCCTGCTCTTTGAAACAAGCAGGCCAAAGGAAGGAGCGATTAGCCAGTGAGCGGTATAGCAACAGAAGCAAGCAAACAGAATACCGGTGCCGGCAAGGGGAATTTGCTCGAAATCCGGAATCTCAAAACCTATTATCCTGTCAAAGGCGGTTTTTTCAAAAGGACCATCGGAAACGTTAAAGCCGTCGACGATATTTCATTTGAAATCAAAAAAGGCGAAACACTTGGCCTTGTTGGGGAGTCAGGCTGCGGAAAGTCTACAGCGGGACGGACAATCCTGAGGCTTCTGAAACCTACAGACGGGCAAATCATATTTGACGGGCAGGATATCACCAATATCAGCGGGAAGACACTTCGCGATATCCGCAAAGACATGCAGATGGTCTTCCAGGATCCATATGCGTCGCTTAATCCGATGCAGATGGTTGGCGATATTATTGCAGAGCCAATCTATAACTATACGAAAAAACCAAAGGAAGAGCTAAAAAGGGAAGTAATGGACCTTCTTGAAAGGGTCGGCCTACCTGAGGATGCCTATTACAAATACGCACACGAATTTTCCGGAGGGCAAAGGCAGAGGGTCGGTATCGCCAGGGCGCTTGCCTTAAGGCCTAAGCTAATCATTGCCGATGAGCCGGTATCCGCTCTCGACGTGTCTGTCCAGTCCCAGGTATTGAACCTGCTGAAGGATTTGCAGGAAGAATTTGATTTAACATTTTTGTTTATCGCTCATGATTTGAGCGTCGTAAAGCATATGAGCGACCGGATCGGCGTGATGTACCTTGGCAATATGGTGGAAATTGCTGAAAAGGACAGCCTTTATGCCGAACCGCTCCATCCTTATACCCAGGCATTGATATCCGCCATTCCTTCACCGGATCCAAAGAAAAAGAAGGAGCGGATCATCCTGACAGGGGATGTGCCAAGCCCATTGAACCCGCCATCCGGCTGCCCGTTCCATCCGCGCTGCCCAATGGCCATGGAGCAATGTTCGGTTACAAAGCCGGAATTAAAGGAGGTGAAGCCCTCTCACAGAGTCGCTTGCCACCTTTATTAAAAACACGAGGAATGCAATGGCGTTCTATGTGTTTTGCTAAAGTGTCCAAATTCCATTTTCTGGACGCTTGTAATACCACTAATTATATGGGGGGACCACAATGAAGAAGAATTGGTTATGGCTGTCTGCGCTGGTATTGGTTTTATCCATGTTCCTGGCGGCATGCAGCGGAGGAGAAAAGACAGACTCGAAAAAACAAGGAGACAACAAAGATAACGCTTCCGAAGAGCCGAAAGATGGCGGAACACTTGTTTACTCGCTTGACTCCGCACCAGAAGGAAAATTCAACCCGAACTTCTATGGAAATGCAACTGATGCTGAAGTTATTGATTTCTTTGATGAAAACCTCATCGATTATGATGAGAACCTGAAAGCACAGCCTCATATCGCTTCATGGGAAACAGATGATAACAAGGTTTACAAGTTCAAGATTAAGGAAGGCGTAAAATGGCATAACGGTGAAGAGCTTACCGTTCATGACTGGGAGTTCGCAATCAAAGTCCTCGCTGACAAAGACTATGATGGTCCCCGTTACGTCAACGTCCAAACCGTAGTTGGCGTTCCTGAGTACAAGGAAGGCAAAGCTGATAGCATCTCTGGAATCAAGATTATCAACGACTATGAAATGGAAGTTACATTTGACAAAGCACGCGTGAACAACCTTGAGAATTTCTGGTCATACGCAATGTCACGTAAAGAATTCGAAGGTATTGCTGTTAAGGATATGATGGCTTCCGAAAAGGTTCGTACAAAGCCAGTCGGCCTTGGGCCATTCAAAGTTTCGAAAATCGTCCCTGGAGAATCGGTCGAACTTGAGCGTTTCGATGAGTATTTTGGCGGCAAGCCTCATATTGAAAAAATTGTCTTGAAAGTTATCGACCCGTCCCTGACTGTCGGCGAACTTCAAAACAATACGCTTGACATGACTTCGTTCCACCCAAGCATCATCGAGCAAGTAGAAGCTCTTGACAACATTAATGTTGTAAAATACCCTGGCCTTTCCTATTACTATGTAGGCTTCAAGCTTGGTAACTGGGATGGCAAGAAAAACGTTATGAACGAACCTAAGTACCAGGATAAAGCGCTTCGTGAAGCGATGTACTATGCAATTAACCGTGAAGAGTGGGTTCAAGCGTTCTTCTTTGGGGTAGGTAAGCCGGTTAACCGACCTGTTCCTACAAACCACTGGATCGCGGCTGACAATAATGATCTTGAGCAATATGATTACGACCCTGAAAAAGCGAAGAAAATCCTTGACGACGCAGGCTGGAAGGATGTTGACGGAGACAATTTCCGTGAAGATCCAAATGGCAAGCCATTCGTTGTGAACTTCTCGCACTATGCAACACAAAACCCAACGTTCGAAGCCCGTGCGAAACAATTGACTCAGTACTGGGAAGATATTGGCTTGAAATCCAAGCTGACAATGACAGACGCTGGCCTTTACTACGATATGCTTGAAAAGTCCGACAAGAAGATGGAAGTATTCTTCGGCGGCTGGTCAACTGGTACAGATCCAGATCCATCCGGCCTGTGGAGGTCTGATGCGCTTTGGAACTACCCTCGCTGGGTAAGCGAGAAGAGCGATCAGTTGCTTGACGACGCTCTTGATATGGAAGTAGTTGGAACGGACTCCGAAAAGCGTAAGGAACTTTATGTTGAGTGGCAGAAGCATTTCATGGATGAGCTTCCTGCGCTTCCAATCGCGGAACTTGAAGAAATCGTTGCCCTTAACAAGCGCGTTAAAGGCGTTAAGTACGATGTTTCCGGTTCAAACCGCCCGAACGAATGGTGGCTTGAGCAGTAAGATGGCACTTCCCATCAGCCGGCATTGGCCCGCTGATGGGATAACCCGTATTACTACCGTTCAACCCTCAGTATAAGTTTGACAAAAACATGGTTGGTTGAAGCTAACCGCGGATTACCGCCGCGGTTAGTTTTAATTGCAAATGCCAACCGGAAATTGGGGCAGCCGGCCCTACCCAAAACTCTAGACTGCTGTACCACTGTTTTGAGGTGGGGCATTGCTGTTGAAAATTGAACGGCAGCCAAGACGCAGCAAAGGTAAGGAGAATGCATATGTTGAAATATTCGCTTCGTAGAATATTGGGAATGATCCCAATGTTGCTCCTTATCTCCATTGTGGTTTTTACTTTGGCGAAATTAATGCCAGGGGACTCCTTCAGTGGAGAAATAGATCCGAATAACACAGACCCCCAATACATTGAGGAAATGCGGCAAAAAATGGGGTATTACGACCCTCTTCCAGTTCAGTACTTTAACTGGATTTCCAATTTTGTTCAGGGCGATTTCGGAAAATCAACCCGTTTTAAGATTGATGTTGCAGATGTTATAAGTGAAAAGGTACCTAACACCCTTATGCTTGGAGGTACGGCAATCCTGATTACGTACATCCTGGCATTCTTAATGGGAACATATGCAGGCCGAAAGCCTTATACCATGGCAGACAACTTGATTGGTGGCTTTAACTATCTCGGGCTTTCAATCCCATCGTTTGTTGCAGGGGTATTCGCCATATATATCTTCTCCTTTTCGCTGAACTGGTTTCCGTCAAATGGATCAGTCGATATTACAATACCTAACGGTACGTTTGAATGGTATTTGAGTAAGTTACATCACGTATTGCTTCCTGCCCTTGTGCTTGGAATGCTTAGTACTGCCAGTTATACGCAGTTTCTGCGGAACGATATCATTGAAAACAGCCGCAAGGATTTTGTAAGGACTGCAAGGGCGAAAGGAACACCGGAAAAGCGGATTTACAATGTCCATATTTTGCGGAATTCCATTATCCCGCTTATTACCTTCCTTGGCTTCGATATTGTCGCCATTATTAGCGGCGCGATCATCACAGAATCAATCTTTACCTATCCCGGAATCGGCCAGCTGTTCCTTCAGTCAGTAAATACCAGGGATTATCCGGTCATGATGGCTCTGACCATGTTGTTTTCCTTTTTGACATTGGTCGGCAACCTTGTTGCGGATATTCTATATGGTGTAGTCGATCCGCGTATCAGGCTGGATTAAGGAGGGACAGATAATGGAAATTGCAACTCGAAAAGAATCAGAATTGAATGTAGGGCCGCCGAAAAGAAGTTTATCTCCACTGGCCCTTGCGCGTAAAAAATTCCTGAAAAACAAACTGGCGATGGTAAGCCTTGTTTTCTTATTGATAGTAAGTATCCTTTCATTCTTGGCACCATTTATCACGACCGCGGATGTTTCCCGGATCAATATTGGTGAAATGTCGCTTAAACCATCAGCGGACCATTGGCTCGGTACCGACAAGAGCGGAAGGGATGTCTTCACTAGGCTGCTGTATGGCGGACGTATTTCATTGATGGTTGGCCTTTCCTGTACATTTTTTGTCATATTCCTCGGTACACTTGTAGGGTCTATTGCTGGCTATTTTGGAGGAACTGTTGACAGCCTACTAATGAGGTTTACTGATTTTGTCCTGAACTTCCCGTTCCTCGTTTTTGTTATCGTCCTTAACGCAATCCTGTTTGGGATGGTCTCGGGGGTATGGGTGTTGGTTGGAACCATTAGTATTCTTAACTGGGGCGGGGTTGCGCGGATTGTGCGAAGCAAGATTCTCGCGGAAAAGGAAAATGAGTACATCACAGCGGCAGTTTCGATTGGTTGCTCACCTTTTAAAGTTATCACCAAGCATCTATTGCCAAACGTCATGTCAACGATTATCGTTCAGGCGACAATTTTGTTTGCCGGCATGATTGTAGCCGAATCCGCGTTGAGCTACCTAGGATTTGGTGTGCCACAGGAAGTCCCGAGCTGGGGAAATATGCTTTCTTCTGCAAATGAGCCGGATGTACTTAAAGGCAAACCATGGATCTGGGTTCCGCCGGCATTGATTATCACAACGACAATCCTTTCCATTAACTTCATCGGAGAGGGCCTAAAAGATGCTTTCAACCCTAAATCTCGAAGATAAAATCTACCATCCAAAAATGGTAGATTTTTTTTGTGAAAAAACCTTCCAGGGAAAGGGTGTACATAACCAAGGATAATCAATCATACATATGTGTTAAAGAATGCGGACATGCAGGAGGGTCGGCATGGACAGGAGAATCGGGGATTATGGCTGTTAGGTTGTTTTTCTTGCTGACGGGTTTTGGCATTTCGGTTTCCGGGGGTATCAGTTTAGTTGCATATCTGAACGTTTTCGCCGCAGGTATGGGGTATTGGGACTATCTTCAATTTATATCGGCGAAGCCTGAATGCTATCTACTTCCGATAGGCGTGACAATCGTCGCTTTAAGCATATTTCTACCCAGCCGAAATGATAATGAATGAAAGGATTCATCGTCCGAATAAGGAATAATTTAACTTGAGGCTGCCTATACTGATTGACAAATGGATTCTTGAAGTGAGGGGTCGATCAATGTTATATCTTCATGATGTCTGGGTGAACTGGTTTGAAGGAGAGGAAAATGGCTACAATGTATGCCATTTCCATGAATGGAGAAAAGATGATGGCGTTGAATTGCTTGACCAGGTACCGCTCTTAAAGGTTGAGCCAATCCTGTTCCGTTACATTGAAAACGACCTTGCGCCATTGCCTCAGCAGCTTCTCGATGATATTTATCAAAAGGCTTATTTACGGAAAAATCATGAGCGGATTCAATTAGAATACTGTTTTGTCATAAGTGACGGAATGGACATACTGGCAGTTGACACAATTGGGTACAATATTCCGGTCAGAAAAAGCAGGCTTATTCCCAGGCAGGAACAGCTTGTCTATGAAATGCTTGAAAATCAGGATCCCGCAGTTTACAAATTCAAGCCTGAACTTGATTCTAAAGAGTTCCATATACTTTCTCCTGAACCGGAACTAATGACCGGGTTAACCAGAAAGGAAAGGCAATTGAAACAGCTGTTGTTCATGGCGCTCGACCAGCTGCAGTCATCAGGGAATGAAGCAGAAATTCGCTATTGGTATACGGAATGGTCACCTGAACATTATGAAGCAATCCAAAAAATGAATTTTGACGAAGCGTGGAAGCAGCTTTTTACAAATGTAAAGCCAGGCTGGAGTAGGAAGCATGAACATTTCTGTGAAAATCTTATTAAAGGGCAGCCGTTTTTCGAAAAACTTTGGGAAATGGAGCACGGTCCCAAGGTGAATTAATCCCCAATTTAGAACCAGCTGTTAGAGGAGATTTTTTTCGGTTGTTTTGCAGTTTTTTTTCTAAGGAAATTAAACGTCGAGTTTCTTCTATATAATAGGCGAATGGTGTTTAATGGATAAGCTGTTAGTAAGTAGGGCAGAAATAGTTTCTTAAAAGCATTTTGAAATAACAAAGAGAGGCGCCCAATTTAATTGGGAATGCCTCTCTTTGTTTAATGAATAGACCTTATTTTTTGCGCTTTCTGCCAAGCCCCATCGCACTTTCCATTTTCTTTAGCATTTTCGATGCTGCCCTGTTTGCTTTTTCCGCGCCCCGATCCAGGATGTCGTCCAGTTCAGAGGACTCCATTAATTCATGGTACCTGTCCTGGATTGGTTTAAGCGCATGGATGACGACTTCGGCCAAATCGGCCTTAAACTCCCCATATCCTTTTCCTTCATAGTTTTTTTCAATTTCAGGAATGGGTTTTCCGCCTAGAATGGAATAAATGGTCAAAAGATTCGATACTCCTGGCTTGTTATCCTTGTCGTATTTTACGACGCCGTCAGAATCGGTAACTGCGCTTTTAATTTTCTTTTCAATTAGCTTCGGCTCGTCAAGGATAGAAATGAACGATTTCGTGTTAGGGTCGGACTTACTCATCTTCTTTGTCGGTTCCTGTAGCGACATGATTCTAGCGCCGACCTCGGGAATTCGCACTTCCGGTATGCTGAAAATCTCCCGATACTTTTTATTGAACCTTTCCGCCAGGTCCCTTGTCAGTTCCAAATGCTGCTTTTGGTCCTCGCCTACAGGTACTAGATCTGTACTGTAAAGGAGGATATCGGCGACCATTAGTGGCGGATATGTTAGAAGCCCAGCGGAAACCGCTTCTTTCCCTGCGGATTTGTCTTTGAACTGAGTCATTCTTTCAAGTTCGCCAATATAGGAGATGCATTGCATCATCCATCCGGCCTGGGCGTGTGCGGGCACCTCGGACTGGATGAAAAGCGTAGCACGTTCCGGATCCAGGCCTACCGCCAAATAGAGGGCGGCAAGGCTGCGGATATTTTTTCTTAATTGAATAGGGTCCTGTGGTACGGTAATCGCATGCTGGTCTACTATACAGAAATAGCAGTTATATTCCTCCTGAAGCTCCACGAACTGCTTTAAGGCGCCGATGTAATTTCCAAGAGTAATCGTGCCGCTTGGCTGAATACCCGAAAAAATTGTTTTCATGGAAGTTTCCTCCTTATAATTTTTGAAAAATAATAAAAAAAGACCATTCATCCCCATCATGATAGGGACGAATGGTCCGCGGTGCCACCCTAATTGCTTAAAAGCCTCTTTTGCCCCTTGAAGGGGAAGCCATGTTAACGCCTGGCACGCGCCGGAATATACTAAATTTCCATTCCGGGGCTCAAAAGCCCATTCCTGGCAGCCGGTTGTTTGTTCACACCATCCACAAACTCTCTGAAAACCAATTGCTGGCAGTACTATTCTTTCTCAAAGCCGTTGTATTAATTGTAATATTAAAATACATTAAATTGCATTGAAAATCAAGCGGATTAGATGGCTAGGGAAGGTAAAATTGAGGTAATTTCAGGAAAATTCATACGCCTTTTCCAGTGTAATACTAGAATGTTATTCCGGAATAGAGGGTTGTGTCCCAATTTCCTGCTTGCATTAAAGAATTAAACTATTTATAATAAACGTAACAAACGGGCGACTTTACGATTGTGTTTCAATTATTACATTCGTATGTTCTATAGCCGGACCTAGAAAAAGCCGGTTTATAACTTCTGGAGATGAATGTATCTGCAAAGCTATAAATTCGCTTTTTTTTATTGGTTAATTGGCTGATTTTTTCTTTTTTAGAAATTATCAGACTATTAAATCATTCTTTTCCGTACATACAAATGTAGTTTACTGGAAAGACAATCGGACTTCCGTTTGAGGAAATTAATAATAGGGGGGTAAGACTGTGAAGAAAAGATTTTCTATCTTTTTCAGCATGTTGATTGTAATGAGCATGTTCCTTGCTGCCTGCAGCGGCGGCGATAGCGCCAGCGGCGATAAGGACAAGAAGAAAAAAGACGTTCCACAGGAAATGAAAGTTAACATCAACTCCGAGCCATTCTCCCTACATCCGGGATTGGCTAATGACGCTACCTCAGGCGGCGTATTGCTTCAGACATTTGAAGGCTTGACACGTATTGACAAGGACGGAAAACCGCAGCCTGCCATGGCGGAAGACATCCAGCCTTCAGACGACCTGACACAGTACACGTTCAAGCTCCGTGATGCTAAATGGACAAACGGCGACCCTGTAACCGCCCATGATTTCGTTTATGCCTGGAGATGGGCACTTGACCCAGCAAACGAGTCACAGTATGCATACCAGCTATACTATGTTAAAGGCGGCCAGGCTATCAATGAAGGCAAAGCCAAGCCAGAAACACTAGGCGTAGAAGCAAAGGACGACAAAACTCTTGTAGTCACACTAGAGAACCCGACTCCTTACTTTTTGGAGTTGACTGCGTTTTACACTTATTTCCCTGTTAATGAGAAAGTGGCCACAGAGAATCCGAATTGGTACACTGACGCAGGCGATGCATATGTATCAAATGGTCCTTTCAAGATGACTGAATGGGCTCACCAGGACAAAATCGTTATTGAAAAGAACGAAGACTATTGGGATGCTGATGCTGTCAGCCTGACTAAAGTCGAGATGTACATGATTAATGATCCTAACACTGAACTATCCATGTTCGACAACGGCGAGCTTGACTGGGCCGGTTCTCCGTTCGGTACACTTCCAACAGACGCTCTTAAGCAGCTGAAGGATGCGGGTAACCTGAACATCAAACCAATCGCTGGTACTTATTGGTATAAGTTCCAGACTGAAAAGCCGCCATTGAATAATAAAAATATCCGTAAAGCTCTTGCCTACGCAATCAACCGCCAGGCAATAGTTGAAAACATCACACAGGGCGGACAGGTGCCTGCGATGGCAATCGTACCTCCTTCCATGAACAAGGAAAATGAAAAGGGCTATTTCAAAGATAACGATGTTGAAAAAGCGAAGGAATTCCTTGCAGAAGGTTTGAAGGAACTTGGTTATAGCGATGTTTCCGAGCTTCCTGCAATCACGCTTTCCTATAACACTTCAGAAGCACACCAAAAGATTGCCCAGGCAATCCAGGATATGTGGAAGAAGAACCTTGGCGTTGAAGTGACCTTGGACAATGCCGAGTGGGCTGTATACATCGACAAGATGCATAAGGGAGATTACATGATCGGCCGTATGGGCTGGCTGGGCGACTTTAACGACCCAATCAACTTCCTTGAAATTTACCGCGACAAACTTGGCGGCAACAACGATACTTTCTGGGAAAATGCAGAATATAAACAGCTTCTGATCGATTCCCAAAAAGAAGGCGATGCCAACAAGCGTCTTGAAATGTTGAAACAAGCCGAAGCAATCTTCATGGATGAAATGCCGGCTGCCCCAATCTACTTCTATACAAACGTTTGGGTTAAGAAAGACAACCTGAAGGGTGTAGTTGTATCCGGCCTTGGCGATGTCCAGCTGAAGTGGGCTAAGTTCGAATAAGCAAAACTGAATATGGTATACAACTTAGGTAGGTATATGGGGTTACGGTTCCCATATACCTTCCTTTCTGATATAGGGTATATTAGAGGAATATTCTGAAGTATAGAAAAAATTAGGCATGCTCCTTTAGGACTTGGCGTATAGATGCCAAGTTTTTCTAAGCTTCCAGAGTGTTTTGAAAATAAATCCAATTCCGGCAGACCCTTTTACTATTCTTAAAAATTGTCAATAATTGATTTTTAGGAGAGGATAAAGGGCAAACAATGGAGGTGGGCACTTTTGGTTAGATACATCTTTAGAAGATTGGTTTTTATGCTACTTTCCCTTTACTTGATCATTACGGCCACATTTTTTCTAATGAGGCTGGCACCAGGCAATCCGTTTACATCCGAAAAACAGTTGCCTGCTGAGATTGAAAAAGCTTTGAATGAGCATTATGGTTTGGACCAACCATGGTATGTCCAATACGGAGAATACTTGGGCAGGATTGCCCAATGGGATTTCGGCCCCTCATTTAAGTACAAGGCAAGGACAGTTAACGACCTAATTGAGACAGGGTTCCCTGTTTCACTTGCCCTGGGGCTAGAAGCAATTTTAATTGCCGTATCACTTGGGGTCCTCCTCGGTATTATTGCCGCGTTAAGGCATAATAAATGGCAGGACTATAGCGCAATGATATTTGCGGTAATGGGCATTTCAGTTCCATCCTTTATTATGGCATCTGTCCTTCAATATATTTTTTCCATCAAACTGCAGATTTTGCCAGTGGCGCGCTGGGAATCTTTTGCTCATACGATCCTGCCGGCCGTGGCACTCGCTTCCACGCCAATGGCGTTTATTGCACGCTTGACCCGCTCGAGCATGCTGGAAGTCATGTCAAATGACTATATCCGTACGGCAAAGGCAAAAGGGCTTAGCGAAAGGGCAATCACTGTGAAGCATGCGATCAGGAATGCATTGCTTCCTGTTGTGACGTATTTGGGCCCCCTTTCCGCAGGTGTCATTACAGGGAGCTTCGTTATCGAGAGGATTTTTGGTATACCAGGACTTGGGTCCCACTTTGTAACATCAATCACCAACCGCGATTATACAGTTATCATGGGTGTTACAGTTTTCTACAGTATCATTTTGCTGACGGCCATTCTCCTCGTCGACATCGCGTACGGCTTGATTGATCCACGGATTAAACTGTCCGGCGGAAGGAAAGGAGAATAACAATGCAGATTTCAAAAGATAAGTTCCAGATTGTCGGTTCAAAGGCTTACGATGCGGAAAAGATATCGAAACCGAGCCTTTCTTTCTGGAAAGATGTTTCAATCCGTTTTCGTAAAAACAAGCTTGCCATGTTTGGCGTTGTTCTCCTGATCCTCTTGATTTTCATGGCAATCTTTGGACCTCATATGACTGAACATGATTATAGATCAAATGATTATACGAATACGAATAAAGCGCCAAGCAGTGAGCATTGGTTTGGCACCGACGACCTTGGCCGCGATGTGTTCGCGCGTACTTGGTTCGGTGCAAGGATTTCATTGTTCATCGGCGTTGCGGCTGCCCTGGTCGATTTTTTCATCGGTGTATTTTATGGCGGCCTAGCAGGCTATAAGGGCGGCCGTACAGACGATGCCATGATGCGGTTCGCCGATATCCTTTGGGGTGTTCCGTATTTGCTGTTGGTTATCCTCTTGATGGTTGTTCTTGGACAAGGTGTGGGAACGATGATCCTGGCAATGACAATCACGGGCTGGATCAATATGGCGCGGATTGTCCGGGGGCAGGTACTTTCCCTTAAAAACCAGGAGTTTGTACTTGCATCAAGGACACTAGGCGCGGATTTGCCGAGGATTATGAGCAAGCACCTCATTCCGAATACAATGGGGCCTATCCTCGTAACAATGACGTTATCCGTTCCATCCGCTATCTTTACGGAATCATTCCTGAGTTATTTAGGGCTTGGATTGACGCCGCCGCTTGCGAGTTGGGGAACAATGGCGTCTGATGGACTGCCGGCCCTTAAATACTATCCTTGGCGCTTGTTCTTCCCGGCTACGTTTATCTGTTTAACCATCTTTGCCTTCAACGTAATCGGTGACGGATTGCGCGACGCATTGGATCCAAGACTACGGAAATAAGGGGGAATGAGAAATGACGAAATTGCTTGAAGTAAAGAACCTGGAAGTCTCATTCCAGACTTATGGCGGAGACGTAAAAGCTGTCCGTGGCGTAAGCTTTGACTTGAAAAAAGGTGAAACCCTTGCGATTGTAGGGGAATCTGGCTCTGGAAAAAGTGTTACGGCACAAACGATCATGAAGCTGATTCCAATGCCTCCAGGTAAAATCACAGGCGGACAAATCCTCTTCAATGGGGAAGACATCGTTCCAAAAAAGGAAAAGCAAATGGAAAAAATCCGAGGAAAAGAAATAAGCATGATTTTCCAGGATCCAATGACTTCCCTGAATCCTACGATGAAAATCGGACGCCAAATCATGGAGGGGCTAATTAAGCACCAAAATATGAGCCAGGCCGCGGCCAAGGAACGTGCGGTGGAAATGCTGCGCCTCGTAGGGATTCCTATGCCTGAACGGCGCGTCAACCAGTATCCGCATGAGTTTTCCGGCGGTATGAGACAACGGGCGATGATTGCGATAGCCCTTGCTGCTAATCCGCAGCTCCTAATTGCCGATGAGCCGACTACAGCACTTGACGTTACCATCCAGGCGCAAATCCTGGACCTTATGAATGACTTGCAAAGCAAGATGGATACTTCCATCATCTTCATTACGCACGACCTTGGTGTCGTCGCTAACGTTGCCGATAGGGTTGTCGTTATGTATGCAGGCCAAATCGTTGAAATGGGAACGGTGGATGAAATCTTCTATGATCCGCGCCACCCGTATACATGGGGATTGCTTGCGTCCATGCCAAGCTTGGACAGTGACGATAAATCCGAACTTGCCGCGATTCCGGGAACACCACCAGACCTGACAAACCCGCCAAAAGGCGATGCGTTTGCGGCTAGGAACCCGTATGCAATGGCCATTGATTTTGAGCAAGAGCCGCCGTTGTTCCAAATTTCAGAAACACATTTCGCAAAAACATGGCTCCTTCATCCCGATGCACCAAAGGTCGAGCCGCCTGAAGCAGTAAAGAAACGGATGAGGAAGCTGGCCTCTGCGTTCGATGAGCCAAGGCTTGTCAAGGAGGGGAAATAGATGGCTGAAAAATTGGTTGAAATAAAAAACCTGAAACAGTACTTCAATGTTGGACGGCCAAATATGGTCAAGGCTGTTGATGGTATAACATTCGATATTTACAAAGGTGAAACCCTTGGTTTGGTAGGGGAGTCCGGATGCGGGAAGTCAACAACCGGCAGGACGATTATCCGCCTTTATGACGCAACTGATGGGCAGGTACTCTTTAATGGCGAGGATGTCCATGGCCATAAGTCGACTAAGAAATTAAAAGAATTCAACCGGAAAATGCAAATGATTTTCCAGGATCCATATGCTTCCCTAAACCCAAGGATGACGGTGGCCGATATCATTGCCGAAGGAATCGACATCCACGGCCTTGCCAAGGGCAGGAAAGCAAGGATGGAGAGGGTATATGAATTGCTTGAGACGGTCGGCTTGAACAAGGAACACGCAAACCGTTATCCGCATGAATTTTCCGGTGGCCAAAGGCAGCGTATCGGGATTGCCCGCGCACTTGCCGTGGAGCCGGACTTTATCATCGCGGATGAACCAATTTCAGCACTTGACGTGTCCATCCAGGCACAGGTTGTCAACCTATTGAAAAAATTGCAGAAGGAAAAGGGCTTGACGTATCTGTTCATCGCCCACGACCTGTCCATGGTCAAGTACATCAGCGACAGGATTGGCGTTATGTACTTCGGGAAGCTGGTTGAATTGGCACCTGCGGAAGAATTGTATAAAAACCCGCTGCATCCGTATACTAGATCGCTCCTATCGGCGATTCCACTACCGGATCCGGACAGTGAACGCACAAGGAAAAGGATTCCTTACGACCCAAGTGTCCATAAGTATGAAGAGAATGAAGAACTTGAGATGAGAGAAGTTGCTCCTGGCCACTTCGTTTATTGCTCCAAGAAGGAATTCGAGCAGTACAAGGCTCAGTACAAGTAGCAGGATTTATTGACTGTGCAGGAGAGATCCTCTTGAATAACCATAAGTGTTAACAAAGAAAACGGCCCACTAAGGGTCGTTTTTCTTTTGCCCTGGCGTACTTGATTTTTGGGTGCGTGCCAAATTGAGGGAGCTGAATTTGGTTTACATGTCGTGAAAAGCAAGGTTTCTGCGTATTCCGAATTGAAGTCACTCAAATCAGGATGAGTGACTTTGTTTGGGTACAATCCGGAAAGGAAGTCACTTAAATAAGGATGAGTGACTTTGTTTGGACAAAATCCGGAAAGGAAGTCACTCAAATACGGATGAGTGACTTTGTTTGGGCAATATCCAGAAAGGAAGTCACTCAAATCAGGATGAGTGACTTTGTTTGGGCAATATCCAGAAAGGAAGTCACTCAAATACGGATGAGTGACTTTGTTTGGGCAATATCCAGAAAGGAAGTCACTTAATTCAGGATGAGTGACTTTGTTTGGGCAAAATCTAGATAGGAAGTCACTCAAATCAGAATGAGTGACATTGTTTGGACAAAAGCCGGTTTGGTTGGCACATATAGCCTGAAACGAATACAATAAAAAAACTGCGTTACCAATTGGGTACCGCAGCCACACTTAAATTATTTTTTCCCGCCAACTTCCTTCCAGCCGGTTACAAATTTCGCAGCCTGGTCAGTGAACTCAGTGCGTTTGTTTCTTCCGAAAATATTTTCCCCGATGCCGTTAGTAATGACTCCCATTAAAGCAGTAATTCCAACTACCAAAACAGTGACAATAGCTAAATCAGTTAAGTATCCTGCCATGTATGCTTCTCCTGCCCCTCTCTTCGGAAACATTTATTATCTTGCCTTATACTTCTATTTTAAAAGAAACAAGCAAAGATTAAAAGGAAAAGAATCGACATTCTGGCAAACAATCGGAAAATAATTATGTTTTTTCATTTACAAAAAATTAAATGAGAATCCAAAAAATTATAAAAAATATGTTTAACTCTCTCCGGTGACGGGTATATGATTGTATGTTTTAATTTTTTCCAGATGACGTACATAAAATAATTACGACCTACGAAAATTATAATAGTTTAGGAGGATGAGCAATCATAAAAATCAATTATTTTATAAATTCTGTGAAACTTTTTCGTTTGTGATTCGTCTTATATTACGTATGGCAGAAAAGAGAGCCTTTTTTTACAAAATATTATTTTCAAAAAGTGATACCGCTTTTATCGATACTGCTGTATAATTAATAATAGATATTCCTTAATTGTAGTTATTTTAATTTATAACATTAAAATCGTAATCCCCATTTAAACCATATAGATGGCCTTTATTTTAGAAGGAGTGTGAAAACTTATGGTAACGCTATACACTTCACCAAGCTGCACATCATGCAGAAAAGCTAAAGCATGGTTGGAGGAGCATGAAATTCCATACACAGAACGGAATATCTTTTCCGAACCGCTTTCGATTGATGAAATCAAGGAAATTTTGAGGATGACCGAAGATGGGACGGATGAAATCATTTCGACCCGCTCGAAAACGTTCCAGAAGCTTGAGGTAAATCTGGAAACCATGCCATTGCAAAACCTTTTTGAACTGATCAAGGATAACCCAGGACTTTTGCGCCGCCCAATCATCCTCGATGAGAAGAGGCTGCAGGTTGGCTACAATGAGGATGAAATCCGCCGCTTCCTTCCAAGGAAAGTACGTACATTCCAACTTCGCGAAGCACAGCGCATGGTCAACTAAACAACACATCCGGACCTCCAGAGCTTGGGGGTCCTTTATAATCCCTTGATTCCTTGCAGCATTTCCCCCGCCACCTGCCCTTATTTTTCCCAGTAGAAAATGGTTGTGAACAGGACGAGCCTTTGTTAAACTATAATGTAACCCTTCATTCGCGATTGCATATCCGATTTTGGAAACTGAATCTTTAGTGCCTCGCCACGCTTGCGAACTTAGCCTGAGGCATTTGCTCATTTTTTTGAAAATGGTATGTTTTGTTTCCCTAAATGCCTGCTTTATCATAAAATAAAGGTACAAGGCGCCAGCCGGAATAAACAGCCCGGATAAGGGTAATAGATAAGTAATATCATCTGCACGGGGGTAAACAGTCCCTTCACTCTTGCTACCGGAAGGGAGAGTTAAAGATGGAGATAGAACGGATTAATGAGAATACTGTTAAGTTTTACATCTCGTATATTGATATAGAAGAAAGAGGCTTTGATCGGGAGGAAATCTGGTATAACCGTGAACGGAGCGAGGAGCTTTTCTGGGAGATGATGGACGAAATCCATCAGGAAGAGGAATTCACGGTGGAAGGGCCGCTCTGGATTCAGGTGCAGGCGCTCGACAAAGGCCTTGAGGTTCTCGTAACTAAGGCGCAGCTCTCCAAGGACGGACAGAAGTTCGAACTTCCAATCCCGAATGACAAGCTGAAGGACATTCCTGTGGATGAGCAAATTGAAGATATGCTCGACCAGCATTTTGGGCATGGAATCGAGGAAAATACCGAGGATGAGGAAATACTTGATTTCCTTCTCTCCTTCAACGACTTCGAGGACTTAATACAGCTTTCAAAGCGTGGCGGGCTTGACGAGATCGCAACCAGGCTGTTCCACCTGGAAAATAAATATTATCTCTATACCGAGTTTCCTGAAGATGTCTTCAATGAGGATCAAGTCGATGACTTGCTTAGCATCCTTCTTGAATACGGTAATGAAAGCCAGGTTACCATCCATCGCCTGGAGGAATACGGAAAGGAAATTCTTTCACACGATGTCTTTTCCGAACTTAGGAAGCACTTTTAATAAAAAAGCCGATTTCAAAATCAAATGCGATTTTGAAATTGGCTTTTTTTGCTGAAAAATGTAGGTGAAAAGCCTCATTTACTGGGAAAAATCTGATTTTTATGGCATGATGGAGGGGAAGCTCTAACATAGCCCACCGGAAGTCTTGAACGGAAAAAGTTCTCCGGTTATATTGTTGTATTGCAGGACATTGGCAGGTGAAATGGTTGAAAAACACAGTGCGGGTTTTATTATTTTTATTGATTTTGGCTGGGGCTATTTTCCTTTTCAGGGAAAACCTAGAGTCAGATATATTTCGGATTTTCAGCCTGTTGATTACGTTTTCTGTATTTTTTATCAGCCTCGTCATCTTCCTTGAAAACCGGCATCCAACCCAGACGATTACCTGGCTTGTCGTACTAGGAAGCTTTCCGCTTCTCGGGTTTATTTTTTACATATTATTCGGGAGGAATTATAAAAAAGAGCGGATTTACCGCAAAAAATACTTCCTTGATAAGCAGACATTTTTAACGATCGAGGGTGAAGGAAACGCACTTCCCCGAAAATATGAAGGCATGCAAAAGCTTGTCACGCTTGCACAGCGTCTTGGGAACACCCCGATTTCATTTGCTACGGAAACAAAAACGCTGACGAATGGTTTGGAAACGTTCGAACATATCCTGCACGAACTGAAAAAGGCTAAACATCATATTCATCTTGAATATTATATCGTCCGGGATGATGGAATTGGAAGAGAAATCAAAACGATTCTCGCCAATAAGGCCCGGGAAGGGGTGCAGGTCCGATTTTTGTTTGATGATGTTGGATCGTGGCAGCTTTCAAAAAAGTATGTTGCCGACTTGAGGAAGGCAGGGGTGGAGGTAGTGCCGTTCGGGCCGGTCAAGCTGCCTTTCCTCAATAATAAATTCAACTTCCGGAACCATCGGAAAATTATTGTCATTGATGGAACGATTGGCTTTGTGGGAGGCTTGAATATCGGGGACGAATATTTGGGCAGGAGCAAGAAAATCGGCTTCTGGCGAGACACTCACCTGATGCTAAAGGGCGAGGCTGTCCGTTCGCTACAGCTGATTTTCCTGCAGGATTGGTATTATATGACCAACAATAGCCTTTTAACAGAGGAGTACTTGCCGAATCCGCAGCAAGGAAGGAACCATGGAGGAGTCCAGCTTATCGCCGGCGGCCCTGATAATGAGTGGACTGCAATCAAAAACATTTTTTTTGCGATGATTACCTCGGCTGAAAAGTCGGTTTGGATTGCGTCTCCTTACTTCATTCCGGATGAAGACATTTTCTCGGCAATTAAAGTAGCGGCGCTAAGCGGCATCGATGTAAGACTTCTCGTACCGAACAAGCCGGACAAACGGATTGTTTTTCATGCATCCCGCTCGTACTTTCCCGACCTTCTCGAGGCGGGGGTAAAAATATATGAGTACCAGAGGGGATTCATGCATAGTAAAATCGTTATCGTGGATGGGCAGCTCGCATCGATAGGGACATCAAATATGGATATGAGAAGCTTCCATCTCAATTTCGAGGTAAACGCGTTCCTTTATAGGACCGAAAGCACCCGGAAACTCGTGAACGAGTATGCAAACGATCTAAAGCATGCGAAAAAGCTGGAGCTCGAGAGCTTCCAGAAGCGCCACATAGGCTACAGACTGCTCGAATCCACTTCACGGCTCATGTCGCCGCTTCTTTAACCGGCCCGGATTTCCAGGCCGGTTCTTTTTCGGAAAAATAAAGGCATCGGCCGAACTTTCTATAAAGCAATTTTCCCTGTTTAAAAATGTTTCTCCCCTAGAAGGAGTTCTTCTACCGGTAAGCGAATGTATTCTCTGAACAAGATAGGTTTTTTAAAAAAACTTAAAAATATTGGAGGAGATTGCACGTGTTGACTGCCACAACAAAAAATGGTGCCATGGTTTCCCTTGCGGATGGCTATAGCCGGCAGACGTTGGAAAATTGGCGGAGCAGCGAAGAATTCTTTTGTCCGATTTGCAGGGGGAAGTTGATCCTGAAACTCGGCGAAAGGAAAATTTTCCACTTTGCCCATATGAAGGATGCCTGCCAAGAAAGTAATTTTGAAAGGGAGTCCAATTATCACCTATCTGGAAAGCTGGCCCTTTTTTATTGGCTGAAACGCCAGGGGATCGAGCCCAGATTGGAATATTACGACCCCGCTATCCGACAACGCCCCGATATAGCCTTCCATTTTCAAGGCCGCTGTTACGCTCTTGAATTCCAGTGCAGCACCATTCCCGACCACTTATTTACTAAAAGAACAAAAAACTACATTTCCGCCGGGTATACCCCATTTTGGATTCTCGGAGCAAGCCACTTCTCCGGTAAACCTGGTAACTCGATTGCGTTATCCGGCTTTGAATACCTCTTTCTTCGTACTTCACCAGGACATCCAGGTCTAATCCCTTATTTTTGCCCCGGACAAGGCATTTTCCGCATCGTCCATTCCATTTTTCCTTACTCACCTACAAGGGCATTTGCCCAAATTGAAACAAAAAAGCAGGAAGCTCTCACTATACATGATCTTGTTTCCCCAGCGCCACCGTCCACGCCCTGCCTTCCATTTTGGCAGGATAAGCTGGTCCGGAGCAAGCTTTCAATTGGAGCAAATCCGAAAACCCCATATATGCCATTTTTAAAACAACTATACGAGGCTGGATTGAATCTATTTCTTTTTCCGCCGGAAATCGGCCTTCCGGGGTTTAAAGCGGCTGCAATCTCAACGTATCCGGTTATTTGGCAAGCGTATATCGTTCTCGATGTCCTTTTGGGCAAGGAGGAGGGTAGCATTGTGACAGCAAGGGAGGCAGCGGCGAGCCTTTCTTGGCGGGCCGGGAAGGGGGAAATACGGGTAAGGCCCCTGCCCTTGGCTGCCGGAGTTACGCTTGAAAGTGCGGTGTCCGAATATCTGTCCCTGCTTTCACTGAGCGGCGTGCTTATCCCAAAGGGCGACGGTGTATTTGTGATTGGAAGGCGGCTCGTAATTCCCAGGACAATTGCTGAGCAGATGAAGTCCGAGTCGGCTTTCTATAAAGCATTTTCAGCTTCTCCTTAAATGAAATTATTTTATTGGTGAACAGGCATTTTCACGGGGAAAAGGGAAGGATAAATTGAAAGGTTTTTAACGGAATGGGAAGGATTTTTTACACAAAAGGAGAATAGTATTAAAGGTATTGCTTCGTAAATCGAAATGTCGAATGGAGGATGAACATGGCGAACGAAACAGCGGTGAAAAAATTGCCATCAAGAGGTGAGGTGCCTGTTGAAGAGACATGGCGCCTGGAAGATATTTTTGCGACAGATGATGACTGGGAGAAGGAATTCCAGGAACTAAAAGCACTTATTCCCGGTATGGAAGGCCATCGTGGAAAGCTGGGTGAAAGCGCCGACAGCCTATACAACGCGCTACAGGAGCAGGACCAGCTCCTTGAACGGATTGGCAGGCTGTATACATATTCCCATATGAGGTATGACCAGGATACGGGAAATTCCTTTTACCAGGGGCTGGACAGCAGGATGAAGGCACTTTATTCCCAGGCAGCGAGCCAGCTCGCCTTTATCGTACCGGAAATTCTTTCAATCGATGAGGAGAAGATCAAAGGATTTTTGGAGGAAAAGCCGGAGCTAAAGCTGTATGAGCACGCCTTAGATGAAATCAACCTGCAAAGGCCGCACGTATTATCAGCGGAGCAGGAAGCACTTCTTGCCGAAGCAGGCGAAGTGATGGCTGCTTCTTCAACAACATTCGGGATGCTGAACAATGCGGACCTTGAGTTCCCTTCCATCAAGGATGAAAATGGCGAAGAAGTCGAAGTTACTCACGGCCGCTATTCCAGATTCCTGGAGAGCGAGGATCCGCGGGTCCGCCACGATGCATTCAAGGCTGTTTATGATACGTATGGCAAATTCAAAAATACTTTTGCCAGCACCCTGGGCGGGCAGGTAAAAAAGGACAACTTTAATGCACGCGTCCGGAACTACAAGTCGGCTCGCGCGGCCGCGCTTGCAGCAAACAATATCCCGGAAAGCGTGTATGACAACCTTGTCAATACGATTAACAACAACCTGGACCTGCTGCACCGTTACGTTAAGCTGCGCAAGAAAGTGCTTGGCGTCAATGAACTCCATATGTACGACCTGTACGCGCCGCTTGTAAAGGATGTCAAAATGGAAGTATCGTATGACGAAGCCCGCGAGCTAGTCCTGAAGGGCCTTGCGCCGCTGGGAGAAGAATACCAGAGCATCCTGAAGGAAGGCTTTGACAACCGCTGGGTGGACGTGCATGAAAACAAAGGGAAGCGGAGCGGGGCATATTCATCCGGCGCATACGGCACGAATCCGTATATCCTGATGAACTGGCAGAACAACGTAAACAACTTGTTCACGCTTGCCCATGAATTCGGCCATTCCGTCCATAGTTATTACACACGGAAAACACAGCCATTTCCATACGGCAGCTACAGCATTTTCGTTGCGGAAGTGGCGTCGACATGCAATGAAGCGTTGCTGAATGACTATTTGCTCAAAACAATTGACGATGAGCAGAAGCGACTATACTTGCTCAATCACTTCCTGGAAGGCTTCAGGGCGACCGTGTTCCGCCAGACGATGTTCGCCGAGTTCGAGCACCTTATCCACGTTAAGGGGCAGAACAACGAGCCGCTTACGGCGGAATCGCTGACAAAGGATTATTATGAGCTGAACAAAAAGTACTTTGGCGGCAAGGATATCATCATTGATGAGGAAATCGGCCTGGAGTGGTCAAGGATCCCGCATTTCTACTACAACTACTATGTCTACCAGTATGCGACAGGCTACAGCGCAGCTACCGCATTGAGCAGGCAAATTCTCGAGGAAGGTCAGCCGGCGGTCAGCCGCTACATTGACTTCCTGAAGTCCGGAAGCTCAGATTTTCCAATCGAAGTGCTCAAAAAAGCAGGCGTCGACATGACCAGCCCGGAACCGGTCGAGAACGCATGCAAAGCCTTCGAACAAGCATTGAATGAAATCGAACAGATTTTAAGCTAAGAACAAAATGCGCAAGCGCCTTGGTCAGCCCCGACCAGCATAAGACGGGGCCCGCAGGACGGGCCTGCCCTCCGGAGGGAACCGGCTTATGACCTCGAGGGGCTAGGCGCTGGAGCTGGATTAATATAACTAAATTCGAGTTATCTAAAATGTTCGTTTTTGAGATTTCTGAAGCTAAGATTAAGGGCCAGGCACCATATCCTTTTGGGATATGCCTGGCCCTTTTCATTTTAGTGTAATCAGAAACCCCTAAAGCGATTTCGCTGATTGAGCGAGGAAAAAATAAGAAAAATGGAAAGGAATAAAAGGGGAGAACTGAAGATGAGGGGAAATATTTTCATTAAACCGAGCAAATTTAAAAAGAACGAAAAGATAAGAAGCAGGGCCAGGATCGGAAACTGTGCACTTTTCATTTTTTACGCCTCCGGATTAAATATTCCTTATAATTAATTTATTGGTTAAAGGAAGTTTTAGAATGGCTAATCCCATCTTTCATAAAAATCCCTTATTATTTTGGTCTTTCCAAGAAAGGAAAAAATAAATATGACAATATTGTGAAATAAAGCACAAAGTAGTTGAAATGCAATTTGAAACCATGGTATATTCTATATGTGAAGTTGTTCACAACAAACATATACCCCTTTGTTTGAAACCGTGAAAAATTTCTCCCATCCCCTTTGTTCGTATTTATAGAAAAATGCCCCGCCGGAACGGGGCATTTTTCATTTTTACGGACCTTATATGACAAACGCTGCCTAGTTAGCAAAAACATGTAGCATGAATTTTAACATGGCCAACAAAACAAAAGTGGTATTCCTGAATAATGTTGAGAAGCAATTGTCGAAATAAATAACTTGAACAAAATGATACATAGAATTAAGATGTATATAGATTATCTTTATATATTTCGTGTCTCGTTTTTGAAGGGGGACTGACCCAATTGAAAATCAAGTTGAAAAAGAACGGAAAAGCCATTGTTGGGACCGTTGCTATCCTGTTTTTACTGTCGCTATTCAGCCCTTATAATCTCCTTCTGAAGCTAACGGAAGAAAACATTGTTCATGATCAGGGTATTGCGGATTTGCTAAACATAAAGGAAATTGAAGATGTAAATTACATAGGAAGCAACGCCTATATCATAACAACTTTTGATAAACAATTTGTGGCTGTTAAAGAGTATTATTCAGTAATGAATTACAAATGGATCCTTTACGAAAAAACGAAACAATGGGGATAAAAGATATATACCAACGAAAAGCCACTCCGTCAGGTTCCGGAGTGGCTTTATACTTAATTGATATACCTCCAAAAAGTACCGTATTTCGCAGGGATCTGCTCGACTTTTTGTTTTAGGAGAAGTTTTTTCATCTCCCGGTTTACCTGGGGGATGGAAAGGTCATAAACAACCGCGATTTCTTTAGAGGCGACAAGCTGAAAAAATTTCAGGAACGCTTCAAGTGATGGAGGGGACGATTGCTTTGGTTCCATCGGAAGCATTTCCTGAAGAACCTGCACATATACCTCGTACGGATAATAGCCGGCAATCTTGATGCCCTCTTCTTCCGCATTCTCGTTGAAAAAAACGAGTGTCGGGATTTCATCCACTTCCATTTCGGCTGTTATTTTCAAATCCTGCTGGAACGCTTTCGCGGCTGATTCCGAGTGGATATCGGTAATGAACTCCTCAACATCGAGGCCGACTGCCCTGGCGCAATCCTTTAGCACCTCGAAATTCGAGATGTTTTGCTTTTCCAAAAAGAGCACTTCCTGCAGGCGCCTCAGAAAGCGTGTCCCGCGTTTTCTTCCCTGGAGTTCCGCAGCCTTAACAGCTATGGAAGCAATGTAGGGGGAGATGACCGGGTTTTCCTCCCAGAGGGATGCATCGCACGACATCCCCGAACGGCTCGCCGTCTTTTCCCACATTTCGGCAATATTCTCAAATCGCTTCTTTTTTCCCATATTCAACATGGTCAGCTTGCCGCTTAAAACCGGCTTCATCGAAAAATAACGCCCGTATTCAATCTGAAGTTTTTTCATGATTGGCTCGAGGGCCCAGCATTCCGGACAAAGCGGATCTATAAAGATGTAAATTTCAATCGGTTTTTTCTCAGTGCCGTGGCAATGATGCGAAAACAGCCTTTTTTCCTGCTCCATCATTCGTCTTCACCTGTAAATTCGCCATCTTCCGGCGTATTGATCATATGCTGTGCGGTCAAATGGAGCCTTGCGTAAAATTCGTCCCGCAGCGGCCCTTCGAGACCGATGGCATCCATTGCCTGGCTCATGCAGGAAAGCCAAGCTTTTGCCCGGGAAGGCGTAATCGGAAAGGGAAGATGCCTTGCGCGCATCATTGGGTGGCCATGCTCCTCTGTGTAAAGGGGAGGACCGCCAAGATATTGGGTAAGAAATTGCTTCTGCTTTCTGGCAATTTCGGATAAATCATTTGGAAAAAGGGGAGAAAGTTCAGGATGCTGTCCAACCAGTCCATAAAACGCATCGACAAGCCGATGCAATGTTTCTTTCCCGAGGGCCTCATAAGGCGTAGGCATTTTCCCGGTCATGTTGACAACTCCTTTAAGTGTATTGTTTTTATTTTAGCAATGCACTATTTATATCTCAAATAAATCGCCTTGTGAACGGAAATGCCTCCAGCGCCCGAAAGACCCATCGTCCCGGATATTTTGCGCGAAAAAAGCCGAGGCCATACTTTTCATGGTTCCTGTTTGTTCAACTGCGTGCAATCTGAAGCTTTCGCTTGTAAAAACGGTGCACTTTGCTGGGCGTTTCCCGCACAGGAATTCCAAGCCTTCCAAGGAGGGTGCGGAAAGCATCCCGCCCTTCATCAAAGTCGGTGGCTTCGAATTCCAGTTCGAAATCCTCAGTATCGAGGTAGCTGCTGTGGTCGAGGACAAGCACGCCGTTATGAAAATTGGCCTCCGCCCTCAAGGTGGCCAGGGTTCCAAAATAGGTAAGCTCATGGAATTGAATCCCCATTTTTTCTACTTCGCCGGCAACCCCGCCAAGTGGGAGCGGACCAGTGCCAATCGCTGTTACTGTATCTTCCGCTGAAATCAGTTGGTCCGTTTCAAGCAGGCCGATTTCCTGTGGCTGCTTAAGCGTCAGGACATAGTTTCCTCCCTTTTCGCGGATACGGAGGGCGGCTCCTTTTTCCTTAAGGGAAAACGATGGGGTATCGAAATAATGGTTCACTTGGATCCGGAATGATTCCGCTCCGAGGCCGAACTCCTTTGCAATCCGTTCAAACTCTTCTTTGTTCAAAAGATTCTTAAATTCAATTTCAAGGTTTTGTTCCAATCGGGCACCAACTTCCGGGTTTCTAATGAATCCATTATCCTTTGTTTTGTTTTGCGTTGCAATTTTTGGGGGAAAAGGCCCTCTTATGCTAAAATAGGTAAGTGAATGCGGGAGGTTGATTCAATGAAAAAGAAACTAATTGTATCCGGCTCGGACATACAGGAGGGCCAGCTTATTTTAAAAACAGAGGAACCGGTTGGCGGTTTGGTGCCTAAAGCCCAAATGCTAGTCGACTCTGATAATCTTTCTTTTGTGTACTTGATGGAAAGGGAAGAGGAATATACATATGTACTATTGCCCGAACTTGTTTGGGCGGATTTGAAAAAAGGGCTGGACCAAAGCTTGCCTGTGTATTTGAAGGCTGATGGAGGAAAAGTGGAGCTAACTGGTTTCCATGGCGAACTCGAATACCTGGCCGAAAATATCAAAGGCAACGGAAACTATGGGGAAGCCATGGTATCCAGTGTGGAAAGCATTTTTTAAAAAACCGCAATGAATAACGAATTGTTTAGCTGCTATTGTCAGTTCCGGAAGGATAATTCCTCCTGATAGGCGGAAATCCGCATCGGTTCCCAATCAAAAAGGGCGATGCCGGGGCTGGAACGAGCACTTACGCTTTTTCAATTGGCCGGGGGTGTACAAATACAATGAAGAATTGGGATCAATTTCTCGCACCGTACAGACAGGCGGTCGAAGAATTGAAAGTGAAATTAAAAGGAATGAGGGGCCAGTTTGAACTGGATTCAAGCCCTTCCCCGATTGAATTTGTAACAGGAAGGGTTAAGCCGATTCCAAGTATTTTGGACAAAGCCCAGCATAAAGGAATTCCGCTCGACAGGCTTGAGGAAGAAATGCAGGATATCGCAGGACTTCGGCTCATGTGCCAGTTTGTCGATGATATCAGGAAAGTCGTCAAGCTGTTGAGAAATCGGAATGATTTTGAAATAGTGGAAGAGCGCGATTACATATCACATAAAAAGACAAGCGGCTACCGGTCGTACCATGTTGTGATTCGCTATCCTGTCCAAACAATTCATGGAGAGAAGAAAATCCTAGCCGAAATCCAAATCAGGACGCTGGCAATGAATTTCTGGGCGACGATCGAGCACTCGCTTAACTACAAATACAAGGGGCAGTTCCCGGAGACAATTAACACACGCTTGCAGCGCGCCGCCGAAGCAGCTTTCCGCCTGGATGAGGAGATGTCGACAATCCGGCACGAAATCCAGGAGGCGCAGGTCTTTTTTACGAGAAAGAAGGAAACGAAGCAGGATCGGGAATAATGCAAAATAAATGGCATTGAAGCACATGGGAGGAGCGCGGCCTATGAAATTTTCGATTACAACAAAGGGTGACCAAAAATCGAATACACTGATGCATAAGATGAGAACATATCTTCTTGATTTTGATCTCGTTTATGATGAAGACCGACCCGATATCGTCATTTCGATTGGCGGGGACGGAACGCTGCTTTATGCGTTTCACCGTTACAGCAGCCGCCTTGACAAGACCGCGTTTGTCGGTGTCCACACTGGCCATCTTGGGTTTTACGCGGACTGGGTGCCGGAAGAAATCGAGAAGCTGGTGATCGCGATCGCGAAAACACCTTATCAGGTTATTGAATACCCGCTTCTTGAAGTCATTATCCGGTACCAGCACGCAGGGAAAGAATCGCGTTACCTTGCGCTTAACGAGTCAACAGTAAAGGGGCTCGAGGGAACGCTTGTCATGGATGTCGATATCCGTGGCCAACACTTCGAGCGCTTCCGTGGCGATGGGCTCTGCGTCTCGACTCCTTCCGGGAGCACCGCGTACAACAAGGCGCTTGGCGGGGCGATTATCCATCCATCAATCGAAGCGATCCAGCTTGCGGAAATGGCTTCGATCAACAACCGGGTATTCAGGACGGTCGGCTCTCCGCTAATCCTGCCAGCGCACCACACCTGTATGCTAAGGCCGGTCAACCGTTCGGATTTCCAGGTGACCATCGACCATTTGACGATGCTTCATAAGGAAGTGAAGTCCATCCAGTTCCGAGTGCCGGAGGAGAAAGTCAGGTTTGCGCGATTCAGGCCATTCCCATTCTGGAAACGGGTCCATGATTCCTTTATCTCGGATTCAGATTGATTGTTGGTCGAACGGAGATGATTGTGTAAAGCAAAGACCCGAGGGAACTTTCGATGTCGCTATCATTAAGAAGAGTAGTAACCCAACCTGTCAATTCGGTTAATTATTCCCGCCGAACCTGATTCCGGAATCGAAGGTACATAAGCAAAAGGGTAAGGGAATTACAGAAAAACGAGGTTTTGCACATGGCTTCTAGCCGTTTTACATTGCAGTGGAAAGCCGGCGCTTCCGATTCCGGCAAATTGATGCGCGAGTTCCTGAAGGAAAAGGAAATCAGCTCGACCGCGTTGACCGATATAAAATTCAAAGGCGGGAGCATCGAGGCGAATGGCCTGGAAGTAACCGTACGCTATGTTTTATCGGAAGGGGACCTCATTTCGGTTGCTTTTCCCCTGGAGGAGCCATCGGAAGGGTTAAATGGGGAGGATATCCCGCTCGTTATTCTTTACGAGGATGACTATTTGATTGTCCTCAACAAGCCGGCAGCGATGAACACCATTCCGTCACGCGAACATCCGTACGGAAGCCTTGCGAATGGCCTTGTCGGTTATTATGAAAAGACCGGCCTCAAGGCAACTTCCCATATCGTCACTCGCCTTGACCGTGATACGTCGGGACTTGTGCTGGTTGCAAAGCATCGCCATGTCCACCATCTTTTAAGCAAACAGCAAAAAAGCGGCGGGGTAAAGCGCGAATACGAGGCATTTGTTGAAGGAGAGTTTACGGAGGAATCGGGGACAATCGAACAGCCGATTGGAAGGAAAGCGGACAGCATCATTGAACGGGAAGTACGCCCTGATGGCCAGTATGCCTGTACGCAATATCAAGTGACAGGAGTATGCCGAGGTTTGTTTTCCCGTGTCAGGCTGCGACTTGAAACAGGAAGGACCCACCAAATCCGGGTCCACCTTGCTTATATCGGCCATCCTTTGCTCGGTGACGACTTGTATGGCGGGGATGTGTCGCTTATTCAGCGCCAAGCCCTTCAC
Source organism: Neobacillus oceani (assembly GCF_046237595.1). Taxonomy (NCBI): domain Bacteria; kingdom Bacillati; phylum Bacillota; class Bacilli; order Caryophanales; family Bacillaceae; genus Neobacillus; species Neobacillus oceani. Next base: position 1,104,928 of record NZ_CP143543.1, read on the forward strand.
TGCCGATGGGTAAGCTTTTACCATCCATTCCTTCAGAAGCAAGTCTCCTTCGAGGCTCCGCTCCCCAGGGATATGGCGGCTCTTTTGAAGGAGTATTGCCATTGAGGTTGGGGCGGCTGGGGATAATGCCGCATTAACGGAATCGGGACAGAAGAAGGCCAAAAACGCGAGTCCGAGTCTCGATTATCAAGTTATCGGGACACAAGTGGGCTAAAAACACAAGTCCGAGTCTCGATTATCAAGTTATCGGGACAGAGGAAGGCCACAAACACAAGTCCCAGTCCAGATTATAGGAAAATTATGCAGTGTCCATTTTCGAAGACCTAGTAAGTGAAGTCATAGTACAAACAGGCATAAAACATAATAAATCGGCGGCCCACCATGGACAGCCGTTTTTTTGCCTAATAGCTAGTAGCACCTCTACGGAAACTGACGGAACTTTTCCTCAATAAACGGCATCGAAGACGGGACCGATACGAGCTCCATTTCAGGGTAACGGAGAGCGGTCAGTTTTCCGCCAAAGACGGCGCCTGTGTCGATATTGTAGGTGTTGTTCACAATTCTCGGCTCCCTTACCGGAGTGTGCCCATAGACAATGATTGGTTTTCCAGGGTGCTTTAGCGCCCAATCCCTTCTGACCGGAGTGCCGTCAGGGTTCGTCTTGCCTGTTATGTCCCCATAGAGAACGAAGGTTTTTACTTTTGATGAATACTTGCCGATATAATCCTTCCTGATTCCCGCATGGGCAATGACGAGTGAGCAGCCATCATGGACTTGGTAGAGGGGGGCCCGCTCATATAGCTGGATAAATCGTTCTTTTACAAGCAGCCGTCCCGCCTGATCCAGCTCCTCGTATTCCGCGGCTGTCGTTTCAAGGCCGTGCGAAATTTGCACTTTATTGCCGAGGAAATACCTGTAGAGCTTATTGCAGTGGTTCCCCGGTGAATAAAATGCCAGTTCCCTTTTGACCACTAGCTCCCACACAACGTGGACTGTCCTTAATGATTCGGGCCCGCGGTCTGTCAAATCTCCAAGAAAAGCTAGATTCCTGCCGTCCGGGTGAAGGGGTATGCCATCTCCCCAATCGTAGCCAAGTTCTTTTGTGAGGTTTTCAAATTCGCTAAAGCAACCGTGAATATCGCCAATAATATCAAGTTTCATCCCGGTCCTCCAAAAAACGAAAGATTTCAAAAGCAATAATGACGAGAGGGAGGCAGAACATTCCCAATCGAGCCAAACCACTCAACATCTCTATCTTTTCCCTTCTCTCATTTATTTTAGCTGACTTTGGTTCATTAAATCCGTAAATGGACAAAATAAGAACACTTCAATTTACACTACCGGGGTAGTATATATGACATTTGTCATGTACAATGCTTTTCTTTTAAAATGAAATAGTGTACAATTAGTACCAACTACTAATAACTTGTATTAAACAGGGGGATCTCACGAATGAGTTTTTCTTTAAAAGGTAAAACATATGTTGTAATGGGAGTTGCGAATAAACGGAGCATTGCCTGGGGCATTGCAAGGTCGCTCCATACTGCTGGCGCGCGCCTTATTTTTACATACGCTGGTGAACGCTTGGGAGATTCGGTCCGTGAACTGGCGGCATCCCTTGAAGCGGAAGACACCATCGTTCTTCCGTGCGATATTTCATCCGATGAAGAGATTAAAGAGTGCTTCTCAAAAATCAAGGAAGAAGCTGGCACAATCCACGGTGTCGCCCACTGCATCGCGTTTGCCAACAAGGAAGAGCTGAGCGGCGAATACATGAACACTACCCGCGAAGGCTTCCTGCTTGCACACAACATCTCCTCTTATTCACTGACCGCGGTCGCAAAAGAAGCACGCGGCTTGATGACTGAAGGAGGAAGCATCGTAACCATGACTTATCTTGGCGGCGAGCGCGCAATCCCTAACTACAACGTAATGGGCGTTGCAAAAGCTTCCCTTGACGCGAGCGTCCGTTACCTCGCAGCTGACCTTGGAAAGGATAATATCCGAGTCAATTCAATCTCTGCCGGACCAATCCGCACGCTTTCCGCAAAAGGCGTCAGCGATTTCAACTCGATTCTTAAGGTTATCGAGGAAAAGGCTCCGCTTCGCCGTGCGACAACGCCTGAGGAAGTCGGCGATACCGCCGTATTCCTGTTCAGCGACATGTCCCGCGGTATCACTGGAGAAAACATCCACGTTGACTCCGGATACCACATTCTTTAATAAAACGTTTATCCCGCTTTCCGAGGAAGGCGGGATTTTGTTTTGCCAAATTTCCCGGCAGCCAGACTGGGCCTGAGTATACATGGTCTTGCTTAACCACTTCTCCCAAACATGCATATTAATAATAAGTAGAGATTGCTTAAAAAATGAAATGAGGGATGAGGATGGATAAACAAAGAAATGCCCCAAAACCAACGCTCTATATCACTCAACCGGAAGTGAGCAAAGGTCCGATCATGCAGGAGTATTTTATTTGGAGAAAGAAAAAGGAGGTACCCAAAGCCCAGACCTTCAGTGAATTAATGGATGAAAACGAAGTGGAAACGATAGAAAATCCCGTGGAAAACCGTTTGGATCCTTCCGGGGATGCCACTATTGGAACCGAGCCAATTGGCGATAGCCATTTTAAAGAAACGGGAGCACCTGAAGCGGTTGGGGAAATCCTTGCCGAAGATACGGGAACACTTAAGGCAGTCGGCATCATAAATGAAACACTAACCGATTCAGATTCGGCTTCACCAGCAGCATTGGAAGCGAATGCCGTTCCAACTACAAATGAGGATGATCCTGGAGAAATGCGGCCTGTATCGGATGCCGAAACACATGAGCAAGCTGCCAATCAACGGAAATCCGAAAAGCAGTCGGCGCTTGTCCAATACTTTCTACAGCAAATGAAGGATAGGGAGATCCAACGGGCCGAACCAGTATCAACGGCTTTCGGCAAACCCGAAGATTCACCTGAAGGACCCGCTGAACGGCAAGAACCAAATGAATATACCAAGAAAATACGGCGCATGGTGACAACGCTTGCCCGTTACCCGAAATTCCTCGAACCTCCTTTAGTCAACGCGGTCGTGAACGGTGAACCACTCACTTTCCAAATTGAGAGCAAACGGGGGGACAAAATCCGGGTCAAAATCGGCAACGAACTAAAATTCATCAAAATCGACGATATTTCGGAAATGAAAATTCAATAAAGATGCTGTAAAGGGGCTTTCTGGCGACAGAAATCTCCTTTTGCTTTCATGCGAGCGCCCGCTTCCCAGGGCAGAAAACAATTCTTTAGGAAAAAATACCGCCTAAATGCATATGTATGGAACGAGGCACTGAAGCGAAACACAAAAGGTGATCGCGAAATCATGAAGTAGTTTATTCGCCACTATAAAAAATCATTAAAAAAGACTGTTTCAGGTTTAATGAAACAGTCTGACAGTTCATCAGAGCAAGGTTTGTGGGAAGATGCAGGAAACGCCGCAGAAGCAGTTGAGGTCAACGGTTATGCAGACGCCGGAGCGAACGAGGGCTCTTGCATTATTAAGATTTTCTACACAGCCAAAGCCGCTATTTTGGTTTGGTCCTTCACAAAGAGTGAAATCTGCATTTGGCCCTTCACCTCTTCGGATGCCCAAAATTTCAAGGGTTGCGCAGCAAGTTTCTGGATCTACATCAATAACCTTGAAAACGCAGCCGCAGACGACTTCAAAAGGTGTTTGCGGAGATTGGGTATCTCTCCTAACTCCGGTTGCCTGGAAAGGTGCACATGTGCTCTTGCAGATTAGGATGACAGGGATAGTGTCAGGGCCTATTGGGTTTATGCCGCCGACAAGCTCTTGAATAGCCCTGCTGCAGCCGAATTCGCACTCTTCAGTAGTCGGGTTTATTTTATCCTGGGCTTCCACGATTGCGAGCAACGTATCACAGACGCAATTGCTCGTGAAGAAATCTGAACCACAACTCATGGATTCTCCTCCTTTTAGGTAAATAGTATTTGCACTATCAGACTATGTTTGGAAAGAGAAGGTGGGATGGGTAAACGCCCATTTTTAGTTATTTTCATCAGGGATACGAGCCTTCTTTTATCAAAAGACAGGAGTGGCGCAAATGGAAAACTTCCCAATCGGGCTTTTGGCTCTTATCGGCCTCGCTTCTTTCAGGCTGACCCGTGTAATCGTTTATGATAAAATTGCCGAATTTTTTCGCTCACCTTTCCTTGATGAAATAATCGAAGACGGGGAAATTTATATCACTCCAAAAGGAAAAGGGCTCCGGAAATGGATCGGCGAACTGATCAGCTGCTACTGGTGCACAGGCGTCTGGGTAAGCGCGGGACTCATTGGCGCATACTTTTATTTTCCGAAAATCGGAATCCCGGTTATCCTCATCTTCGCTGTAGCCGCCATCGCTAGCATCCTCGAAACAATAATCGGGCGGCTCCTAGGCGACTGAAGTGAACATGCTCCTCCTTGGCGCCATATATTATAGGGCAGGGAACTTCTAAGAAAGGAGCATGGAAATGGAGAAGAAACAGAAACGCCCCGTATACACAGCCAGGCCCGAACAAATCACCAAAGCCCAGCCGGACGATAAGCCCGAAGCCCCCAAGAAGAAAAAAGGTTGCGGCTGCGGCGGGAACAAAAAACGCGCGAATTAAGAATGAAAGCTGCCTTCCGGGGACAGCTTTTTTGTTTTTTTGGAAAAATGGGCCCATGCGATAAACCGGCGCCACAAGCCAATACACACCGCATAGCGGATAGAATTTCAACACGGTAGGCATAAAATCACCAACCCTGCGAAAAATAAAAATCAAATGGATTCAGGCAGGAAGGGTTGGATTATGAAAAAAATGTTAGTAGTCACAACAGCAGTTTTCGCTATGCTCACTGGTACAGCCTGTCAGGGCAGGGATGACACAACCAGCACGAGGCTTGCCCTTATGAAAACAACCAATCCCGAGCCTATACGTACCTTGGACAGCAACACCAAGACATCGGAGAAGGACGTCAAAAAGGAAGTCGCCTCCATGCCCGAACTTTATGATGTTGCCGTCATAAAAGGGAAAAAGGATATCCTGGTCGCCTACAAGGTTAAGCACATGTACCGTTTCAGGATGAAGGCGATTGAGAAAAAGCTGACAAAAAAGCTGGAGAAAAAATACCCGGATGCCAATTTCACCGTTTCAAGCGATTATAAAATATTCCTCGAAGCCTCAAGGCTAAAGGATGAGGTAAAGCGAGGAAAAATGTCCGGCAAAGAAGCGGAGGACCGCCTTCAGCAAATAATTAAATTACAGCAGGAGAAAACTTAAGGAGGCATGGATGATGGGCGGCTCAAATCAAAAAACTGCCGAACAGGAAAAGTATGGACAACTTCAAAAAAAGCATGAATTGAAGCGGCCTGTGGCAAAAAACTGCCTGAGGGCCTTTTGGGTAGGCGGCGCAATCTGCCTAGTGGGGCAGGCGGTCAGCTACTTTTACATTTATTTTTTTAATTTTACCGAGCAGACAGCGGGGAATCCGACCGTCGCGACGATGGTGTTTTTCTCAATGCTGCTGACCGGCTTTGGGATTTACGATCATCTTGGGCAATACGCGGGCGCCGGAAGCGGGGTTCCTGTTACTGGTTTCGGTAACGCCGTTATATCGGCCGCAATCGAGCACAGGACGGAGGGGTTCGTTCTTGGAGTTGGCGGGAATATGTTCAAGGTAGCCGGTTCGGTTATTCTTTTTGGGGTGTTTTCCGCCTTTGTCGTTGCCCTTATTAAAACATTGCTCATTATGTGGGGGGTCATTTAATGCTTAAGGGCGGCCAGACGTGGATATTCGACAGCCGGCCGGAAATACTGTCGACCGGCGTAACCGGCGGCCCATTCGAGGCGGCCGGCAATCTTGCGGAAGATTTTGATGTCCTCCACGATGATCTGTGGATGGGAGAGGACACATACGAAAAGGCGCACAGCCTCCTCATCGATAAAGCGGTCGAAACGGCCATGAAGAAGGGGGGCGTAACCAGTAAGGAAATTCAATTTTTTCTGGCGGGCGACTTGATCAACCAGATTACCCCAACAAGCTTCGCGGCCAGAAAGGCGGAAATTCCCTATTTTGGTTTGTTCGGCGCCTGTTCAACGTCAATGGAAGGGTTGGCTCTGTCGGCCTTTATCCTGAATTACGGGGGCGCTCGCTACATCCTTACCGGTGCGTCTAGCCACAATGCCGCTGTTGAAAAGCAATTCAGGTATCCGACGGAGTACGGCGGGCAGAAGCCGCCGACGGCACAATGGACCGCGACAGGCGCAGGCGTGGCCCTACTGCAAAAAAACAATGGTTCCGGCACGCTGCCGTATATAACGTCAGCGACAATTGGAAAGGTAATCGACATGGGGCTTACTGATCCGTTCAATATGGGTGGGGCCATGGCGCCTGCAGCGGCGGACACGATTGCGGCCCATTTCAGCGATACCGGCAGGGACCCATCATATTACGATTTAATTGTAACAGGTGACCTTGCGAAAGTTGGCAGCAGCGCCGCCTATGAACTTCTTGCCAATAAGGGGCTGAAAATCCGGCAAGACCAGTTCCGTGATTGCGGAATGATGCTTTTCAAAGAAAACCAGCCCGTCCAGGCGGGCGCAAGCGGGGCAGGCTGTTCCGCCATCGTCCTTTATGGGCATTTGCTGAAAGAAATGAAAAAAGGGACCTACAAGCGCATCCTTGCAGTAGCAACTGGGGCGCTCCTTTCCCCGCTTACGTACCAGCAGGGGGAAAGCATACCTTGTATCGCCCACGCGGTTTCAATTGAAATGGACGGGAGGCAATAAGATGCTGGCAATGTTTTTTTGGGCGTTTGTCACTGGCGGGCTAATATGCGTGATAGGCCAGCTCCTCCTTGATATCGGCAAACTGACCCCGGGCCATATGCTGAGCCTGATGGTCGTCATAGGGGCGGTTCTCGATGGCTTTGGCCTCTATGAACCATTCATGGATTTCGCCGGGGCTGGGGCTACCGTCCCAATCACCAGCTTCGGGAACTCACTCGTCCACGGAGCGCTCCAGGAAGCCGACCAGCACGGGCTTGTCGGCGTTTTGACCGGGATGTTCGAAGTAACTAGCTCAGGTATTTCAGCGGCAATCATTTTCGGTTTTATCGGGGCGCTCGTTTTCAGGCCGAAAGGATAAAATTTTTCGAATAGGAATCTTAAAGCGGATGGGATGAGGCCTATACACTTTGTCTACGCTTCACATACTGTAGTAGTGAAAGTAGAAAAGTGAGGTGACTATCTATGGGCTGGGGATTCGGTGGCTGCGGATACGGCTATGGCGGCGGTTATGGCTACGGCGGCGGCTATGGTTATGGTTCCACATTTGTCTTGATTGTGGTGTTGTTCATCCTGTTGATTATCGTAGGCGCAAGCTTCTACTAATACAGGAATAAAGCCCTGCTGGACATCCAGCCGGGCTTTTATTAACCATCAAGATTCTTTTTTAATAGGGAACACTTTCCTTTCACATAATCGCGCTGCCTTCATACTATAAAGTAGCCTATGAAGGAGCGTGACGACAGAAATGGATAACGGCTTTTTCAAAAACATTGAAAAAAAGACCGGGGTCAATATGAAGGATATCTTTGACCTTGCCGCATCTTTGCAAAACGCGAATTTTAAAGATGAAAAGACCGTACGGGGCGTCATCCAGCGGGTGTCCCATATAGCGCGCAAGCCAGTGACGAAGGACGTCGAGGACAAAATTGTCCAATCCATCATCAACGATGGCAAATCGCTTGATTTTAACACAATCGCGAATATGCTGAACAAAAAATAACAAAGGTCCGGCCGTTTCAATATGTGGCCGGACTTTTGTTTTGATAAGGGATGGAACTAAAGTACTGCCTTTTTAAGATGCTAGTATGTCCCGCCTTTAGTGTGCTCTTCCTCTTCATAGGCAATGACGACAAGATTCTTGTTCGCCTGTCCGCTCAGGGATTTTTCGAAGGATTTAATTTCATGGACCAATTGCTCGGACAAATCTGCGGCGTTATATGTTTTTTCTTCCATCACTCTCACCTCTTCTATATCATTGACAGTAAAGGAAACGAATATTCAATGAAGGGAGAGTAGGGATGGATATTGAAATTAGGCGGCCAACTGGTGGCGATACCATTGAACTGCACCGCTTTTTTCGGACTGTCATAGTAGATACATACAGAAAAGAAGGCATTGGCGATCAGGTGGACGACTTGGAGGAAGAGATAAAAACGAAAGAGTATTACCTGGCAACGGACCTTGCCACCAATGGCCGCGACAGGTACTTTTTAGTGGCGGTCACTGGTGAAAGGATCGTGGGCTCAATTGAATTTGGCCCCGCAAGCAGCCTCATCCGGGAATGTACGGATGGCGAGTTAAGCGGCCTTCTGGAGGTTGGGACCGTATTCGTCCATCCCGAATTCCAGCAAAAAGGGATTGGCAATTTGCTGTTTGCATCGATAGTTGGGGTGCTTAGGGATAAGGGGATTGAGGAATGCTGCCTAGACAGCGGGTATCGAAATGCCCAGAAAATCTGGAAAAAGAAATTCGGCGTACCCCATTATGTGTTAAAGGATTATTGGGGTGAAGGGTTTGACCATATGATATGGAGGGTCGATGTCCGTTAAGGAAGGCAAACAGAAAACAGGGCACTCTGCCATTTTCGGCAGCAGTGCCCTGTTTGTTTTTGGCGAAAAAAGAATCCAAGCATCCTTTATCGCTTTAAATCCTTCCTTACAGGAGTGAGGAACCTCGTCGGGTTGGCCGCTCGGTTGCGGCGCATCGACGGGACGGAAATGTACAGCCGTTCCATCGCCCTAGTGATGGCGACATAAAAGAGCCTGCGTTCCTCCTCAAGCGGGGCTGAATCCCCGTTCCGGAGGCTTTCAAGCGCATAATCATGCGGCAGGCTGCCATCTACGGCCCCGAGGATATAAACGGTTTTGTATTCAAGCCCTTTTGCGCGGTGGATCGTACTAAGGGTAATGGCGCTCGTGAAATGTTTGCCGAGATTCTTGATTTCCCTGTTCATCGCGGCCATATGCGACGCATGTTCCAGCAAAGCGGGAATGGCATCGAACGGTTTCGAGGCGACCTTCAAATCTTTTACATCATCGGAGCCTTTTTCGAGCTTGTTCCCTTCGCTTCCGCGTTTTTTTAAATAATCAAGGAATCCAAGTTCTTTTTCAATTTTCTCAATCGCGGCATTTGGTGCAAGGCCCCGCATCGTTTTTAACGCAGATACAGCCGATTTTAGTTTTTTCTGCTGGAAGGCATGGGCCGTTTTGACTTTTCCGAGCGCCTCGAGGGCGGTGCAGTCGTCAAGGATGGTCGCCGCTTTTATATCCGAAAGGACTTCCTGTTTTAAAAACAATGCCGGAAGGATGGAGGCGACTGCCAGGATGTCATCCTCATCAACAGCAAGCTTCAGGAATCCGAGGACCGTTTTCACCGTCCGGCGTTCATAAAATGATTCGGCATCCTGTTCGATTCGGAAGGGGAGATTCGACGTGGCGAGCCGTTCGAAAATCGCCCGTGAGCCGGCATGAGTCCGGTAAAGGATTGCGAAATCGCCGGGATCGGCGCCAGCCGCAATCTTTTCCTGGATGTCGGTCACCACCATCGTCGCCTCTTCCTCTTCGTCATACGGGAAAAATACTACTGGGGGAATGCCCGCTGTTGATTGCGCGGCCATTTCCTTCCTGCGCCTTTTTTTGTTATAAGAAATAATTCGGTTCGCCGCGGCGACGATTTCGTTTGTTGATCGGTAATTCTGGCTTAATAAAACAAGCCTCGCACCTGGAAAATCATGCTCAAAATTAAGAAGGAACTCGGGCGAGCTGCCTCGGAATGAATAAATCGTCTGGTCGTCATCGCCGACGGCGCAAACATTTTTTGTTTTTGCCGAAAGCATTTTAATCAATTCATATTGGACCTTGTTAATATCCTGGAACTCATCAATAAGGAAATAACGGAACCGGTCCTGGTACATTTCAAGAATGTCCGGTGAAGTTTGGAACAATTCGTGGCAGCCGGTCAGCATATCGTCGAAATCAAACAGGCCCTGTCGCTGTTTATAGACTTCATAGCGCTCATAGAGAAGGAGCGCGGTTTCCTCCCATTCGGAGTCCGCCTTGACTTCCGCGGGTGACAGGAGTGAATTTTTCCAATAACCGATTTGCTGCAGGGCAAGGTCAAACGGGAACTCCTTTTCGGACAATCCTAGCTCCCTGGCCGCATCCTTGATGATCCGCTCCCGCTGCCATTCCTTTTTCAGCAGCCTGTCCCCATTCCACCTGTCGCGGTCCGCATGCATCAGGATTCGATAGAAGATGCTGTGGAATGTCCCGGACACAAGCTTTGAGAGAAGCTCGCTTTTCATGTTTGGATAACGGAGGAGGCGTGACTTCATTTCCTGTGCGGCTTTCGTTGTAAACGTGACAAGCATGATTTCAGAAGGGGCGATGCCGCGTACATCCAGCATGTAGGCGGTCCTTGCCGTTAGCACCCGGGTTTTCCCGCTCCCGGCACCGGCAAGGACAAGGATCGGCCCTTCCGTTTCAGTCACGGCCGCAGCTTGGTTGCCATCGAGCGTAAAGCCTTCCGACTCAAGCAATTTTAAATAATCGTGCGGGTCTTCAGGTACCGGAAGGACCGCGGTGGCTGCTCCTCCGCGGATGGCAAGCTCCTGCGCAGCCTGGAAGGATTCGCCCACCGGTTTTGAGGTCGGTACCCGGAATCCTCCGATTTCACGTGTTTCCCGGATGGCATTGGTCGCATCAGGGCATTTTTTTTCAGAATCATAAAGATGGAAAAAATGCGGCTCTTGTTCAATCCCCAAGTAAAGCCGGACGGGCTCAAGGCACGCAGGACATGAAAGTTCCCCATTCCGGCCAGACAAATAGATCTTTTGATAACGCTCGCGGCTTAATGTATGTAAATGAATCGTTCCGTTTTTAAAAATTGCTGATTTCATTCTACTATCCCCATATCTAACAGTCATAACACGAACTCTATGATAACAGACATTTAGCGTTCCCGGAAGTTTCGATTGTCCCGTTTTTTGCACAGGCGGCTGAGGCTTGATGGTTTGAGCCGTTCGAGTATCGGGTAAAGGAGTGTCGATCCAGATCATGATGAAACGAGGCGTGGCAATGAAGAAGACCGTCGTATACAGCCTGGTGCTGCTAATGGGGACGGCAATCACATGTATTTTGCTTGAGTATTACCGATTGGGATCCCTTTTAGGATTTATGTTCATAGCTTCATCCGTCTCTGCCGGGCTATTGTATTCGGCGGTGAACCAGGATTTCGGTGCCGAGGATAGAACAGGTGACTTTTACCTATAAAAAAGCTCTTGCCACGTAGTCAGGCAAGAGCTTTTCAGCTTATCTAGGAAATTATACAATAGAACCTTGTGAATAACTCGAAATAAGTTATTGTAATCCAGCTCCACAAGGAAAGCTACGGCAGCATAGCATCGCACGAAGGAAAAGTGTTTTTCTTTTCCGAGGAGCGCCTAGCCCCTCTCTGGTCTAAGCCGGTTCCCTCCGGAGGGCAGGCCCGTCCTGCGGGCCCCGTCTTATGCTGGTCGGGGCTGACCACTAAGGAAAGCTCCTTAGAATAATCATCGCAGGGACAAGCGATTTTTGCTTGTCGCGAAGGCTCTTGCGCATTTTGTTTCTATATGGATTTCACCATCGTTTTATGCGGAATTCCCGCGTCAAGGAATTCATCGGAAACAACTTCGTAACCCAGTCCTTCGTAGAAGGGAATCGCATGGACCTGGGCATTCAGTTTAAGCTTCTGTGCTCCCTGCTCCTTCGCGTATTCCTCGATTTTGTTCATGATGGCTTTGCCGGCGCCCGTACCGCGGGCTTCCTTCAGGACGCAGATCCGTTCCACTTTCCCGTACCCATCGACAAAGCGGAAGCGGCCCGCGCCCTGCGGCTCAGTCCCGTTGTAAAGGACAAAGTGGGCGCAATCATCTTCGTATTGATCTATCTCTTCTTCTTCGGGCACTTGCTGCTCAATAACAAATACCGTCATTCTTACTGAAAAGGCATCCTGTTTTTCTCTCTCGGTTGTGGCTAAAACAACATCCATAAAATTACTCTGCTTCCTTCCCAAGACGGAATGTTTCATAAACCGTCCACTGCCCGCTCTCAAGCTGATAGAGGAGGTGGAAGCGGTCGATTTCTTCTTCGTGGTCAATCCCTTGCATTTTGAGTGTCCCGTAAACATCGAAATGTTCATCATCGGACAGTTTTTGGCCAATCGTAATATGCGGGACAAATTTGTATGCTTGATCAGGGCTGTTTACAATGTCATTCAACTCTTTATGAAGGGCAATGATTTCCTCGCTTGGCTCGACCTTCAAATAGATGACATTGTTTACAGGATGAAAGGAGCTAATCTTGGATGTTCTTAAACTGAAAGGTTCATGTTTTTCTGATGCATCACGAAGCTTCTTTGCTAGTGTTTCAGCTTCTTCTTCGGATGATTCAAATGCATTAACCAGCGTAAGGTGCGGCGCTATCAGGGCATAATGGGGATCATACCGTTTTCGGTAAGAATTCACCCAGTCCTGAAGCTGTTTTGTTGGGAAAAGCGCAACTCCGAATCTCATACGACCTACCTCCAAGAGTCCAAATTTGCTGTATGTTATTATACAGCAGATGGTTTTTGTCCTTCAAAATATTATAGCAAATTTGTTTCCGAAAATATATTGTTGGCAAGGCAGATTGAAAAATATAGATAAAAAGTCTGTCGAATAAAGTGATATAAGCACTGTAAATAATTTTGTAATGAGAAAAAAGCTTTATTGAAAAAAGAATTTAAAGTCGGATGCCTTGCCGAGCCTCCAGACAGTTATCTAAAAAATAACTCCTTAATGGCTGCCCGGAGGTCCGGCTGCCAATAGGTCCAAGCATGGCCGCCTTCGAATTCCCGGTACTGGCAGCTGATCGGTTTTTTTGAGAAAAGAGAGTTCAGTTCCCTGTTTGGCGAGAGGAAATCCGCTATTTTCCCATTAACCAGTTCAGCCTCATCTTCCTTGTTCCCGACCGAATGGTAAATATGGAGGGGCGGATTCCCGCTGTATTTTTTTACGGCATCCAAAATGGCATCATTCACATAAGGCGATTGGGCCAGCACTTTTCCGAATGTGTTCGGATAAAGGAGCGCCGCATGCAGCGCAACTGTTCCGGCTAGAGAATCTCCGGCAAGCGCGCGGGTCGAACCCATTTGGTATGTCGGGTATTCCCTGTCAAGCCACGGAACGAGTTCGTGGGCAAGGAAGCGGAGGTACGCATCATGCTTATCACCATCAGGATGATACTTACTGCGCCGGTCGTCCGTGTCCTTATATGGGATACCGACAATGATCAGATTCTCAATCTCCTTTTTTGTTAAAAGTTCATCGGCAAGCGTCCCGATTCGGCCAAGCCTGAAATAATCCTGTCCATCCTGTGCGATCAGGATCGAATATTTATAAAGAGGCGAAAAAGTTGCGGGCAGATGGATCAATAATTCGACCGTCTCGCCCAAGGCAACGCTTTCAAATTGAACTTCCTGGACAGTTCCACGCTGGTATTCCATTGCATTTCCTCCGGCTCGTTTAGATTGTCAAAAAAATTTTACCATAATAGGTACGGAAAAGCTTTTCGGAAAGGAAAGGGAGTAGCTGTTCATCGAAAGATAATGTCAAAATTGTGGACAGTTGGGGGGATTGGCAGGGCAAGGGGAGATTTCCGGAAGTACAGGAAGAATTCCAGAGGGCAAAACTTCAGGGGGTCGATAGTTCAGTGCTTGCAAAGAGATAGCAGGCTTTCCACTAAAACAGCTGCAAAGTCTCTTTTTCTGGTAAAATGGATATACTATTAATAGGACATGGAGGGGGTTTCGATGAGAGAGATTGATTTTATCAAACTGACGGAAAAAATAGCAGAACGGAAGCCGGCTGTGGAAAGGGAACTTTTACTAGGGAAGAATGAAGACCGGCTTTTCCGGAAGCGGCCCCGGGATCCGCATGAAGCTGAAGTACTTGATCGATTGAGCGTCGAGAAATGGAAACGATATGTCAAAGAGGGGAAAATAAAGTACCTGGGGAAGAGGGAATGGTACTATGACCCAAGTTGAAAAGGGAAAACTTGACCTGAAACAGTTAGCGAATAAAACGCAGTTTGAAAAGATGGTCGGTGTGGTTGCGATATTGACTAAGATTTTTCAGGAGCAAAACCTTAAACCGATAATTGTTGGGGGACTTGCAGTTGAAATCTATACTCATAGCGACTATACAACAGTCGATATTGATATCGTCTTCAGCCAGTGGACACTTGCGAAAGACGTCCTCTCCAAATTAGGTTTCAAGCAATATGGCAGGCATTTTTTTCACGAAGAGCTTCATGTCAGCATTGAAGTCCCGGGAGATATGCTTGAGGATTCCGATGAGGATAAAGTCATTAAAATGAATCTTCCCAATGGGGACTTCGTGTATGTAATAGGGATAGAGGATATTATCCTAGACCGCCTAAGAGCTTGCAAGCACTGGAAATCAACATCGGATTGTGAATGGGCAAAGAGGCTTTACCTCATCCATAGCGAAACAGTCGACAAAGATTATTTGATTCAATGCGCGAAACGCGACCAGACTAATGATCTTTTATTGGAATGGAAACTTTAATAAACATTTTTCAAACCACGGATTTTGGCTGTTGCATTAAATTGCCATCCTGATTATAATAAATCCAACCTAATTGAATACAGGCGTTGAAGAGGAAAAGTAGAATGAAGTTATTTTTCACAGAGAGCTTCGGGTGCTGAAAAGAAGCAAAAATACTCATTTGAAAAATGGCCTCTGAGCCCCGTACTGAAAGCGCGGAATCGTGCGAGTAGGCTGCGGCGAGTGCGGGCCCTCGTTACCAAAGCCACAGTATAAGAGCAGTCTGGCTGCTCCGTACTTGCAGAGACTGGCTGTGCGAGCGGCTGGTGAATGAAGGTGGAACCACGAGACAATAGCCTCGTCCTTATCTAGTTTTTAGATGAGGGCGGGGCTTTTTTGTTTTTTTAAAAAGGAGGAGATTGGAATGGCAGTTTTTATTGGAGGGGCATGGCCGTATGCGAATGGATCACTACATCTTGGCCACATCGCAAGCCTGCTTCCAGGTGACATATTGGCTAGGTATTACCGGCAAAAAGGGGAAAGGGTGCTCTATGTTTCCGGCAGCGACTGCAACGGGACGCCGATTGCGATAAGGGCGAAACAGGAGGGGATCTCACCCGATGAAGTAGCGGACCGCTATCACAAAGAGTTTGAGGATACGTTTAGGAAACTTGGCTTTTCCTACGATTGCTACACCCGGACGGACTCCCGGCACCACCACGAAACCGTCCAGCAGCTTTTCCTGACGCTTTTGGGGAACGGACATATTTATAAAAAAGAAATCGAGCAAACGTACTGCGAAACATGCGTGCAGTTTCTGCCAGATCGCTATGTTGAAGGGAACTGCCCTCATTGTGGGCAGCACTCGCGCGGAGATCAGTGCGACCATTGCTCAGCGATTCTCGACCCGCTCGATTTGTTGGAAAGGAAATGCAAGCTTTGCGGCACCCCGCCAACTGTCAGGAGCACCGAACATTTTTATTTTTCCCTTGGTAATTTCCAAGAGCGAATCGGCGAATATGTGGGTGAGGCGAAAAATTCGTCAGCCTGGCGGGAAAATGCCATTCAGTTAAGCGAGCGTTATTTGCGAGAGGGACTGCAGGACAGGGCGGTATCAAGGGATATGGACAGGGGCATCAGCATTCCTGTAAAGGGGTATGAAGAGAAGAAAATATATGTCTGGATTGAAGCTGTGTTTGGCTATTACTCAGCGGGGAAATCGTGGGCGGAGCAGACTGGCGCCGATGATTCGGGGTATTGGAGTGACAAGGTGAAGGCGTATTATGTACATGGAAAAGACAATATTCCGTTCCATAGCCTAATCTGGCCTGCCCTCCTGATGGGTGCGGGAATTCCCGCTTTGCCATCCCATATTGTTTCGAATGAATATCTTACTCTTGAAAAGAAAAAGATTTCCACGAGCCGCAACTGGGCCGTCTGGCTGCCGGATATTACAAAGGATTATGATCCCGATTCAATCCGTTATTTTCTCACCATCAAC
Organism: Neobacillus oceani; assembly: GCF_046237595.1. NCBI lineage: Bacteria > Bacillati > Bacillota > Bacilli > Caryophanales > Bacillaceae > Neobacillus > Neobacillus oceani. Next base: position 1,121,110 of record NZ_CP143543.1, read on the forward strand.
GCTCCAGAAAGCCGGGATACCGATTTCTCTTGGCGGGAGTTCATTTACAGCCACAATTCCGAACTGCTGGGAGGATACGGGAATTTGGTGAACAGGACATTAAAGTTTATTGAAAAATATTATGGCGGTGAAGTTCCGGAGGCGGAACTGGATCCTGAAGTCGCCCAGGAGGTTACTCGAGTTTACAAGTCGGCGGGGCGGCTAATTGAAGAAGGCCATTTTAAAAAGCCTTTGGAGGAAGTTTTCGAGCTTATAAGGTTCGCAAATAAATATTTCGATGATCAAAAGCCGTGGAAGCAGGTTGTGGAAGACAAGGATGAATGCGAACGGACGCTGTTTAACTGTGTTGTTGTCCTTACGAATCTGGCGAGGCTCCTTGCGCCGTTCCTTCCGTATTCAAGCGGGAAGCTGAACGCTATGCTTGGCGTTGATGAGGGTTCCTGGGAGCCAGTTTTGGCTTTTTCCGGGGGGATAAGGGAGGTCGAGCCTCTTTTTGAACGAATTGACTTGGGGAAGATTGAGGAAGAAGTTGAGAAGTTAAGAAGAAGCGGGATGTAGGTAGATTTGAGTTGCGAAATTTATTCGGTGGGGTGGCGAATTTGCGGATAGAGCAGGCATATTTCCAAGAGAAACCGGGAACTTCAGGATAAACCGGGAAAACATGAGGATAAACAAGAAGAATCTCAGGATAAAACCGTAAGAATCTCATGGAATCGATAGCAAAGTGCTTGCAGTATAATACTGAAACAATCAAAAATGAGGTGGCTGAACAATGCAGCCACCTTTCCTATTCTGCGAGAACGTCCCGATACTCTTCCTTCCGTTCGAGCACTTTTTTTGCAAAAGAACAGGCCGGGATGATTAGTTTCTGCTCTTCCTTGGCAAAATCCCCAATGCGGTAGACAAGTTTTTTTCCTAGTCCGCGCCCATTCTGATCTTCATCGACCAGCGTGTGGGTGACGGTAATGATTTCTTTGCCATCCTTCCCGGCGCCGCCTGGAACATACTGAATCCGCCCGATTACTTTACCGTTCTCCTCAATGTAAAACTCATTGTTTCCATGTTTGATTTCTGCCATCTAACCAGCTCCTATCGAAATCTTTCATCCTCCATCATTTTCCCCAAAAAGAAAAGAATAATCGATGAGGTGAAAAAATTGATTATTCATGTGTATTATAGGTAGTAAAAAATGTTTCCTTGGGAGGGCCTGGAAAAAGAAAAAAAGAACCATTCATGGGAAATGGCTCTTCTTGAATATATATTAACTTACACGCCTTGGCTTGTATGGCCTTGCCGAGAGGATGTTTTCCAGCTTGAATGTGCGCATTTTATTCCTGAGCAGGCAAAACGCATAGACATCGTTTCCCTTTACGCCGCGAATAATCATTTTGCGTTGGGAAAGCTCGTTTTTCTTTGACAAATAAATGATTTCAAGAGGCATGTTTTCTTCCATTGAACGGAGAAGCATTCCATTCATCTCAACACCTTCTTTCTATTCCTATTATATACGAACATCCGTTCTTTATTCATCGTTTTTGCCTGGAAATTAAGGATTTTTTATAAAAAACTTTGTCTTGGATTCGGAAGGTGATGGTAAATTCTGCTGCTCGAAGCCGGTTTCCGGGGCCATACCGATTACCCGCTCAGGTTCGTGTCGAACGCCATTTTTTACGAAAAAAGAATCGCCTAGGTATATATAACAAAGAAACGCATTGAATTCGCTGCCGGATTCGATGCGTTTATTCATATGGAAAATATTCACTGGGATATTTGGGAAAATATCCCCTGTTTTTATTTTTGTCAAGCATGCTGAGTACCCAAATGGAATATTAAAAAAATCAGAAACGGGACTTTAGGTGGAGCCTATTTTGAATGTATTTCTTCCTACATTTATTAATATCTTTTTTACATTTGATTATTTATTCAAAACACCCCTCTATAAAAGACCTATTTTTCCCTTTGACCCCCATTATAAAACTCTCGGACATTTTCCTTTTCTTTTCCTTTAACTAGATATTTATTCATGCAGTTCCTTGTTTATTTTAACAAATCGGGTACTTATGACTATCCGTGTAAAAAAAGTAACAAATTTTTAATGTTTATCCCCTACTTTCTCCCCGAACCTGAAATGGGATGAATACTACCAGGGGAGTAAATAATCCCTTATTCACTTTTAACGAATAAAAATCTGGGGTTCAATTAAGAGGTGGACAAAAATCGCCACAATTCAGCAAATTTTTCATTTACCAAAATGTCGGAATAAGTGGAGGAATTATGGAAGAAACAATCAGCTTGAGAGAATTGATACAGACGTTAAAGAAACATCTGGTCCTTATTTTATCACTTGCCATTTTGGCAGTTGGGATAACCGGGGTTGTAAGCTACTCCTTTTTAACACCAGTGTATCAATCCTCTACACAAATCCTTGTAAACCAGGCAAAAGATGAGAAGGCGGTTTATAGTACCGCGGATGTTCAAACCAATCTTCAGCTCATTAATACATATAATGTCATTATTAAAAGTCCGGCGATTCTGGATTTGGTCATAAGGGAGCTAGATTTGGATCTATCCTTTCAGGAGTTGAATGAAAAAATCCGTGTGGCGAGCGAAAAAGATTCGCAAGTTGTAACAATTTCTGTGCAGGATGAGAATCCTGACATGGCGGCAAAGATTGCAAATACGACAGCAGCGGTTTTCCAGCAGGAAATCGCAGCGATTATGAATGTCGACAATGTCAGCATTTTGGCCACTGCACAAGTGTCGGAAGGGCAGGCACCGGTTAAACCAAGGCCTCTCTTGAACATGATGGTAGCACTTGTTGCCAGCTTGATTGCAGGGGTAGGCTTGGCATTTATAATCGAGTATTTTGACAACACAATTAAGACTGAAAAAGATGTTGAGAGGGTTCTTGGCCTTCCTGTCCTTGGCATCATACCTGTGATTGAGGATGCAAAATTGCAGACGAAGAATGCGCCACAGTCAGTAAAGCCATTGGAAACAAGGGGTGAAACAGTTGGTTCTTAAAAGCAGAAAGAATAAAGGTTTTTCCAATCGAAGGAAACTTATCGCATCACTTGATCCGAAATCCATCGTTTCCGAGCAATATCGGACAATCCGAACAAACATTCAGTTTTCCTCTGTAGATGAAGATATTCAAGCAATTATGGTGACGTCTGCCGGGCCAGGGGAAGGAAAATCGACAACGGCAGCGAATTTGGCGGTCGTTATGGCCCAACAGGAAAAGAAGGTGCTTCTTGTCGATGCGGATCTCCGCAAACCGACGGTACACTACACGTTTGATTTAGTGAATCAGTATGGGCTTACAAGTGTACTTTCAAAAAGCAAATCGTTGGAACAGGCAATACGGCCAACAGAAACCCCTTTTCTATCGGTTTTAACAAGCGGGCCAATTCCTCCGAATCCTGCTGAGCTTTTAGGTTCAAAATCAATGAAGGAAATGCTGGAGGAAGCTAAAAACCGGTTTGACGTGATTATTTTTGATACGCCGCCAACACTGGCGGTCACTGATGCCCAAATACTGGCAAACCTTTGTGACGGTGTTCTCCTGGTCCTATACAGTGGGAAATCCGAGAATGAACAGGCAACCAAAGCAAAAGACCTGTTGGTAGCCGCAAATGGGAGGATTCTTGGCGTCGTTCTTAACCAGAAAAAAATAAAGAATGACAGCTATTCTTACTATTACGGCACGTAAACCGTAGTTTGTTTTAGTTAAAGGAAGGGATGGTACGATGATTGATATTCACTGTCACATTCTTCCCGGCATCGATGATGGGGCAACGGCGATGGAAGAAAGTGTGGAAATGGCGCGGGAAGCTGTAAAGGAAGGCATCCGGGCAATCATCGCGACGCCCCATCATAATCGTTTTTACGAAAATCCAAAAGAGGCCGTCATTCAGAAGGTAGCTGAATTGAACAACAGGCTTATGGAGGAGAATGTTCCTCTTTCCATCTTGCCAGGGCAGGAGCCGGCTATCAGCGGGGACTTTCTCGAAGAGTATCAAAAAGGGAATATCCTGACGTTGAATAATACTCAATATGCTTTTATGGAACTTCCGTCGGGCGATGTGCCGAGATACACTTCACAGATTTTGTACGAGCTGCAAAATTTCGGGGTCATCCCCATCATTGTCCATCCTGAGCGGAACCAGGGAATCATTGAGCGGCCGGATATCCTTTATGAGCTAATTAGAAATGGGGCTTTGGCGCAGCTTACAGCCTCGAGCATTTGCGGGGTGTTCGGGAAGAATATAAAGAATTTTTCCCTGCGGTTAATCGAGGCCAACCTTGTCCATTTTATCGCTTCGGATGCGCATAATATCCAAAGCCGGACTTTTCATATGCAAAGGGCTTTTGAAGAAATTGGAACGAGATACGGTAACGACTTTGCCTCCTTTTTTAGGGAGAATGCCGAACGGTTGATTGAAGGTAAAAACGTCTACAAAGACGAGCCGCAAAAGGTGAAAAGGAAAAAGCTTCTCGGTATTTTCTGATAAGACTTTGGAATTGGCAATAGTTCATTTATAAATCTCAGTTAATCAATAGGTTTAATCAATTAATGAAACCCAAAAATTCTCCTTGCCGCTTTTTTGGCCATAGTATTGGAGGAATCAATTTAGTTGGCAACGCTTAGCTTTTAGGACTTTTTAATAAAGGAGGATTTCGATGAGTTTCCACAAACGTTTTCTGTTGTTGGCAGTTCTCGACTCGGTACTAGTGTTGGCCGCCGCGGTTATTAGCTATATCCAATTTCAGCCGCTACTCGGATCGGTCCCTGATCAAGAGCTCTTGCTTAATTCTCTTATCTTGCTGATTAGCTATTATATTTTCGCAAATAGTTTCCTTTTGTATAACAAATCATGGGAATATGCAAGTGTCATGGAGCTGAAAAGTATTTTCAAGGCTGTCACACTTACAATCATTACCACTGCGGCTTTCCAACTGTTTACTTCATCGAATTTTTATCCAAGGATGCTGCTTTCTGTATGGATGATGACGATGTTTTTAGTAGGAGGCTCGCGGTTTTCCTGGCGCTTGTATTTGGACTATTGCCTTAAGCCCAAAAAGGATATGAAAAAAGTTCTTATCATAGGCGCAGGGCAGGCAGGAACTCTAGTGGCCCGACAGCTCTTAAACAATCCCGAATTGAGGCTTGTCCCCGCCGCTTTCATTGATGATGATCCAGGGAAATTGAAATTACACATACTAGGCATCCCTGTGGCAGGAACAACGGAAGAAATTGTCGAGGCCGTAGAAAAATACGGAATTAATAAAATAGTCATCGCCATTCCTTCATTAAAGAAATTTGAGATGAACAAGATTTATCTCGAATGTTCAAAGACGAAAGTGAAGACGCAAGTAATGCCGAAGATTGAAGATGTCATGCTCGGAAAAGTCGCAGTTAGCCAGTTTCGCGATGTGGGCGTTGAGGATTTGTTGGGGCGCGAACCGGTAGAGCTGGATATTGATGGAATATCTGAATACATATCCGGCAAAACAGTCCTTGTAACAGGGGCTGGAGGTTCGATTGGTTCGGAAATTTGTCGGCAAATTTGCAAGTTCTCACCCGAAAAAGTTGTTTTGCTAGGCCATGGAGAGAACAGTATTTATCAGATTGACATGGAACTTCGCAACAAGTACGGGGATACGATTGAAATTGTACCGGCAATTGGGGATATCCAGGACCGTGAACGGATGATGGAAGTAATGGCAGATCATCAACCGGATGTAGTCTACCATGCTGCCGCCCATAAGCATGTTCCGCTTATGGAATACAATCCGAGGGAAGCTGTGAAAAACAATGTAATGGGAACAAAAAATGTCGCTGAAGCAGCCCATCAATATCATGTTGGCACGTTCGTTCTCATTTCCTCGGATAAAGCGGTAAATCCGACGAATGTGATGGGAGCGACGAAAAGGATTGCGGAAATGGTCATTCAGCATCTAGACAAACAAAGCAAGACCAAGTTTGTTGCCGTCCGCTTTGGGAATGTGCTTGGCAGTAGGGGCAGTGTCATTCCGCTTTTTAAAAAGCAGATAAAGGCAGGCGGGCCAGTGACAGTGACCCATCCTGAAATGACACGATATTTTATGACCATTCCTGAGGCATCCCGACTGGTTATCCAGGCCGGTTCCCTCGCCAGGGGTGGAGAAGTGTTCGTCCTTGACATGGGTGAGCCGGTAAAGATTGTCGATCTGGCCAAAAATCTTATTGAATTGTCCGGGTTTTCGCTTGATGAAATTACGATTAAATACTCCGGCATTCGGCCGGGGGAGAAAATGTTCGAAGAGCTTCTTAATGAAAACGAAGTGAATGATGTCCCGATCTATCCGAAGATTCTTGTTGGAAAAGCTTCGCCAAGCAATTATGAGATGATAACGAATCTTATCCAAAATTTCTATTCCTTTAATGAACGTGACCTTAAAGACTATGTTTTGAAACTAGTGAACAAAAAAGAAAAGCATTTATCCGCGATTAGCAAGTGAAAATTGAACAAATCTAACCACGATGGCATTCGCGGCCTGAGGAGGCATTTCTTTTATGAATTTCGCAATTATTGGCTGCGGATTCAAAGCAAGGAGTCATGCGGCGGCAATCAACCGGATCCCGGAAGCAAAATTGGCCGCCGTCTGCGATTTAGATGAATCAGCCATGGAGCAGTACAAAGAGTACGGGGCGAAGGCTTATACAAATTACAATGCGCTACTTGCGGAAGATGGAGTGGATGCAATTTGCATCTGTACCCCTGCCAGTTATCACGCAGTACTTGTGGAGCAGGCAGCCGCGGCAAAAAAACATATTGTCCTTGACCAGCCGATGGCGTTGTCGCTTGATGAAACGGAACGGATCGTGGAGGTTTGCCGGGAGAATGATGTGAAGCTTACAATTGTCCATCCACACCGTTTCCGGCCTGTAGTCATGGAGCTGAGAAAAATCATCGAAGCAGGAATGCTCGGAAAAATCAGCCATGCAAGTGCCAGGATCAACTTGAACAGGAACAGGGATTTCTGCGCCGAGTCCTTGTGGCGGGGAGCGAAACTGCATGAATGCGGAGGGTTAATGGGCCAGGCAATTGACTATTCTGATTTGCTTCTTTGGTTCTTGGGACAGCCGAAGCAGGTATTCAGCATGGCGGCGACGGGAATCAGCAATTTGGAAGGTGAAGGGGTTGCAGCCGGGCTAATCCAGTTTGAATCGGGTGCGCTTGGTACGATCGAAATGTCGACCGCCGTTTATTACCGTAATTTTGAGGAGTCAATAACCATCTTTGGAGAAAAGGGAACCGTTAAAATTGGCGGCCCCAACGCCCTTTCGTTCGAACATTTTGATGTTCGAAATTTGTCTGAAACAGAAACTGAACGGATTTTGGAAAAAGTTAAATCAGACCCATGGGGAGTTCCAGGCCATGAGCAAACGATTTCCGATTTAATTCAATCCGTCAAAGAAAACCGGGAGCCCCTTGTAACAGGTGAGGATGGCAAGAGAGCTCTCGAGCTAGTCCTGGCATTTTACAAATCAGCAAGAAATAACTCACCAATCGGAATGAGAAGAGGAGTTTTAGTATGAGTACTCAAGTAAAAGAAAGCAAATTGGCCGATGAACTGATTGAAAAGCTTCAAACGAAAACAGCGACAATCGGCGTTGTGGGGCTTGGCTATGTCGGATTGCCGCTCGCGGTTGAAAAAGCGAAAGCTGGTTTTAATGTCATTGGGTTTGATGTCCAGGAGGAAAAAGTCCGGGCTGTCAACAACGGAAAAAATTACATCGGTGATGTTATACCTGCTGATTTGGAAGCACTCGTGGCAGAAGGGAAGCTAATGGCGACATCGGATTACAATTTTATTGGCGAAGTAGACGCGGTTGCGATTTGTGTACCAACTCCATTGGACATTTATAAGCAGCCAAATATGAAATATGTAGAAAGCTCTGCCAAGGCGATTGCCCAGCACGTAAAAAAGGGGACGCTCGTAGTCCTCGAAAGTACAACGTATCCGGGTACGACTGAGGAATTGATCAAGCCAATCCTGGAGCAATCGGGCCTTGTTTGCGGCGAAGACTTCTTCCTGGCCTATTCACCTGAGAGAGTGGATCCGGGAAACAAAAGCTTTAATACGAAAAATACCCCGAAAGTAGTCGGCGGCATGACACCTGCCTGTACAAAGGTAGCCGCTGCCATGTACCGCACTGTATTGGAAGGGGAAGTCCATGAGGTTTCCAGCCCGGCGGTAGCTGAAATGGAAAAAATCCTTGAGAACACATTCCGTAATATCAATATCGCCCTTGCAAACGAAATGGCAATTCTTTGCAATAAAATGGGCATCGATGTGTGGGAAGTGATTGATGCGGCGGCTACGAAACCGTACGGATTCATGCCTTTCTATCCGGGGCCGGGCCTTGGCGGGCACTGCATTCCTATCGATCCATGGTACCTGACATGGAAAGCGCGCGAGTATAACTACCATACGCGGCTGATCGAAACGGCTGGCGAAATCAATGACAGCATGCCTGATTTTGTTGTACAGCGCTGCGCTGAAATGCTGAATGATCAAGGCAAAGCAATCAACGGTTCCAAAATCGTTGTCCTTGGCGTTGCCTACAAAAAAGACATTGATGACTACCGTGAATCACCAGCGCTGCCAATATTGGAAAGGCTGATCAATGCGGGTGCAGATTGGGTGTCGGTCGATCCCCACGTGAAGGAATTCAACCTGAATGGAAACCAGATTGTATGTAAGGAGTTACACAAGGACCTGCTGATAGAGGCGGATCTTGTATTAATTACGACCAATCATAGCTGCTTTGACCATGAAATGCTGCGTAACAATGCAAAGCTTATTCTTGATACACGGAATACATTTGAACCGCAGGTAGAATTCTCCGGAATCTACCAAAAAATCTAATATAGAAACAGTGATGGAGTGCCAAGCTTGTCAACTAAAAAACAATCTTTTAACCGGTCGGTGTTCATTATACTGGGCGGGAACGTACTGTCACAGGGGCTGATTTTCGCATCATCCCCTCTTCTTACAAGGCTGTATTCTCCAGAGGCCTTTGGCCAGTTGGCTGTATTCATCTCCGTCGTGGCGATGGTCAATGTTTTTACAAGCCTGAAATACGAACTTGCCTTGCCCATTGAACGGGACCAAAAGAAGTTTTTAAACCTGGTTGTGCTGTGCCTGGGTATCCTGGCCATCACAACAATCATTTGCACGGCGGCGGTTTTGATACTGGGTTCCTTTTTCTTTGAAAAACAGTTTGCCGAGTTTCTTTTTTGGCTGCTGCCGCTCGCTTTTTTAGGAGAAGGCATTACAGCGATAACGAATTATTACGGGATTCATAAAAGCAAGTACAAAGACCTGGCTATCCTGAAAGTCAACAAGGCACTTTTTACGGTCGGTGGGCAAGCTGGATTGTATTCCCTTCAGTCAGTGGGTATGGTTGCCGGTGATGTGATGGGCAGGATTCTCGGTGGCTTTAAGCTGATGTTGAAAATGTTCATGGAAATCCGGAAATCGGCCAGTCTGATCAGCGTCAATGAAATAAAGGAAGTTGCCCGGAAATACCGGAAATTCCCGCTTATTTCAAGCTATTCGTCATTTATAAACAGCGCTGGCCTTCAGATGGCCCCGATCCTGCTGAGTGCGATGTACAGCCAGGCGGAGGTGGGACTGTTCGCGCTTGCCCAACGGGTAATTGTTTCGCCTCTGTCCATCATTGGGCGGGCGGTAGCTGATGTGTTCTACGGAACCGCGGCGAAAATCGAAACTCCCGGCGAACTGCTCCGGATGTTTATAAAGACGTCATTAAAATTGCTATTGGTCGGTATCATTCCAATTGGCATTCTTTATTTTGCCGGGGGGAGCCTATTTGGGCTTATTTTCGGAAAAGCCTGGAAGGAAACCGGAACAATCATTCAGATCCTGTCCCTGATGTATCTTGCCCAGTTTATCGTCAGCCCTCTGTCCCAGACATTGAATATTTTAAACAGGCAGGACTTGCAGCTCGTCTGGGATATTGTAAGACTCATCCTTACAGGTTTGCCTTTTCTTGCCGGCTTTTTATTCCAATATGACTTTTATCAACTGATCAGGATTTTTGGAATATCATCTGCCGCAAGCTATGTCCTATTGTATGCGATGATCTTCAGGGTGCTGAAAAAACAAATGTAGGAGCATTAAAACAGCATGGGCACTAAAAAAAACTATACCCTTATTCTCTTATTAGCTTTTCTATACAAATTCATTCTTGATTATGCGTACAAGACTTTTCTTGTGGGGAATTTTGCCTATTCGGGATTTGTAATCAAGGAGAATTATTTTAAATATGCTGAGTCGTGGCTTTTATTATTCCTGTTGATTTCCGGGGTTGTTCTTTACACAAAAGGAATGGAGAAGCCGAGCAAAGTGATTCTGTACATTATTTTACTCAACCTTTTGGTCCCGCTATTAACCTTTTATTCGATGCAGGACGGAGCCAGAATTTATTTGTACAGTATTCTTTTTGGATTCATGCTCACCGTTTGGATAGTCAAAAAATTGAAGGACTTCCGCGTCATCATGATTGAAGACAGTGTCAAGCCGGTCTTTTTCTTCCTGGCCGTGATCACCCTGTATGTATATGGCTATTTAATCGCGACAGGGGGGCTTTCGAGGCTGAGCTTCAACCTTCTTGCGGTTTATGACGTCAGGAGTGTTTACCAGCAGAATAATTCCGGCCTGATGAATTATCTTGTCACCTGGCAGGCTTACGCCATCAATATGTCGATGCTCATCTATACGCTGGAGGGCAGGAAAAAGCAATTGTTTTTCCTATTCCTGTTCCTGCAGCTGCTGCTTTTTGGCATGACAGGGTTAAAAAGCTTCCTTTTCTCGCCAGTCGTCGTGATTGGTTTGTACTATATCTTGAAAAATGTCAAATTAAAAAATCTTGTTCTCGAAATGATGACTGTCGGAGTGCTTTTCATCGTTTCCTTGTCGGTGCTGCTTTACAGCGTCTTTGACAATATTAACGCCGCATCAATTTTTGTCAGGCGTTTGCTGCTAGTTCCTGCCCAGCTGCATTTTGTCTATTTTGACTTCTTTTCCACCCATGAAACGATGAAACTGTCACATTCCTTTTTATCCTTTTTATTTGAAAATCCCTACAATAGCCCAACTCCGGTTGATGTTATAGCCAGTGTGGTTTTTAACAACGAAAACTTCAGCCCCAATGTCGGCTATTTGGGTGATGCTTTTTCTAACTTCGGGTTTATGGGGATTATTGTCTACTCGATAACCCTCGGAGTGGTTTTGAAGATGCTGGACAGTGTCGCAAGGCATGTGCCGATTTATTTTTCGGCGCCGTTAATCGTCATACCGTCTATGGCCTTAATCAATTCCGCGCTGCCCACAAGCTTGGTGACCCACGGCATCTTGTTTGAGATAACGGCTATTTGGCTGTTTTCACAAATTTTCAAGAAAACTAAAGCAGAAGGAGTACCATCGTGAAAATCTGTCATTTGACATCTGTTCACCCTTACACCGATATAAGAATTAACCTGAAGCAATGTGTATCCCTTGCCCGGGCTGGACATGAGGTTTATTTACTCGCACCGAATGCCCCTGATAAAACAATAAACGGGGTCCATCTCCAGCCACTAAGAGTTCATAATAAAAACCGTTTTCAACGTATTTTTAAAAATAAAAGGTTTATTTTGGGTCAGGCAATCGCAATCGATGCGGACGTGTACCACTTCCATGACCCTGAACTGATTTTTGTTGGCAGGGAGCTTAAAAAGCTGGGCAAGAAAGTGGTCTACGATGTCCATGAAGATTTGCCGATGCAGATTTTCCGTAAACCTTACATTCCGAAATTCCTAAAAAAACCATTGTCCATAGCTATTCAAATCGTCGAGAAGAATGCTTCCAGGAATTTTGATTTAATATGCGCGGCGACTCCCCATATTAGTGAAAAGTTTGAAAAGTACAACCCACGGAGGATTGATGTGAAGAACTATCCGAAACTGGGGAAACAGGTAAGCGTCTTGAAAATTCAGCCCCAGGAAGAAAAATATGTTTGCTATATTGGGGGGCTAGCAGGGGACAGGGGCTTATATGTAATGGAAGAAGCGATTCGCATGTCCAACTGCAGCCTGTACCTGGCAGGGAATTTCCACAATCCAGCAGACAAAGCCAGGATTGAAAAGATGAAAAATGACAAAGTGAACTATCTTGGCTTTTTGGATAAGGAGGGCGTTGCCAGTTTACTAGGAAATTCATTGGCAGGCCTTGTGGTCCTTGAGGAGAATGAACCATTTAAATATTCACTTCCTGTCAAAATGTTTGAATATATGTCCGCGGGTATTCCTGTTATCTGCTCCGATTTTCCCTTATGGCGCGAAATCGTGGAAAAACATAATTGTGGCATTTGCGTCAACCCGGCTGATCCGAACGAAATAAGTGCGGCGATTGATTTCCTTCAAGAAAACCCCGATTTGGCTAAGAAAATGGGTGAGAGCGGGCGCCGGGCAGTGGAGACCGAGTATAACTGGGAAACAGAAAGCAATAAGCTAATTGAAGCATACGAACAATTGGCGAACCAAAATTATTCAAAAGAGGTATATGTCCATGAAAATTCAAATGCTCGATCTATCTGAACAATATCTATCAATGAGAGAAGAAGTTCTTCAAAAGATTGATGAAGTCATGTCTTCTTCACGATTTATTTTAGGGGAGAATGTAAAAAAACTGGAGGCGGATGTAGCCAGGTACAGTGGTGCAGGCTATGGAATCGGGGTCGGAAACGGCAGTGATGCAATCCATATTGCTCTCCAGGCTGCGGGTGTCAAAGAAGGGGATGAGGTCATTACTACCGCGTTTACGTTCTTTGCGACAGGCGGGGCAATTGTGCGGGCGGGCGCAACTCCGGTTTATGTCGATATTGACCCGGTTACCTTTAACATCGACCCTTCCAAAATTGAAGCGGCGATTACCGACAAAACAAAAGCAATTATCCCGGTTCATTTATATGGACAAATGGCCGATATGGACAAAATCAAAGAAATAGCCGACAGGCATCAACTGGCAGTGATTGAAGATGCAGCCCAGGCAATCGGAGCCAAATACAAGGGCCATAATGTTGGCGAACTTGGGACAGCGGCTACCTACAGCTTTTTCCCGACAAAGAATCTTGGAGCTTATGGGGACGGCGGCATGATTATTACGAGCAATGAGGATCTCGCTGAAAAAATGCGTGTCATCCGTGTCCATGGAAGCAAGCCGAAATATTACCACCATGTGCTGGGCTACAATAGCCGGCTTGATGAAATGCAGGCCGCAATCCTGAATGTGAAATTCCCTCATCTCGATAAGTGGTCGGATGCCCGCCGTGCAAGGGCTGCCTATTATACCGAAAAACTGAATGAGCAATTGGCCGACGTTATCCAGACACCAATTGAAAAGGAAGGAAATTACCACGTTTTCCACCAGTACACGCTAAGGGTTTCGCGTAGGGATGAGCTCCAGAACTACTTGAAAGAAGCGGGTATTGCAACAATGATTTATTATCCACTGCCATTGCATGTCCAGCCTGTATTTAAAGACCTTGGCTACAAGGAAGGCGACCTGCCGGAAACGGAAAAAGCCGCTAAAGAAGCCTTGTCGCTCCCAATGTATCCTGAATTGGAGCAGGAAGCGCAAGATTATGTGATTGAAAAAATCGTAGAATTCTATACGAATCACCAGAATGGTAACCAACAAGAAACCACTGTACATGGGGAACTTAAAGCGATTGGTTAGTAGACTCAAAAGTAGAAATGAGGTGCCTGAGTGAATATCTGGATATTTAACCATTATGCGACTGCACCTACTCATGTAGGCGGAACAAGGCACTACGATTTAGCCAAGCATCTCACTGATAAAGGATACAATGTTACAATCTTTGCTTCCTCTTTTAATCATTTTTCAAAAAAAGAGATGGTTTTCAAAGGGGAGAAGAGCGAATACAAATCAGAAATGATTGATGGAGTAAAGTATGTATGGATCCATACTCCTCCCTATGAAACGATCTCGGGAAGAGTCAAAAACATCATAAGCTACACGTGGAGAAGCCATAAAATCGGGAGAGCGGCTTGCAGCGAAAGCAAACCTGACATTGTTGTCGGCTCGAGTGTCCACCCACTGGCAGCGATAGTGGGCTATCTGATTTCCAAGAAAGCCGGGTGCAAGTTCTATTTTGAAGAGCGGGACTTATGGCCTCAAACATTTGTCGACTTTGGAAAGCTGTCGCCAGGAAATCCTGTAGCAGTCGCGCTGTACAGGCTGGAAAGCTTTTTATATAAAAAGGCTGACCGCATCATCGTCCTATTTGATAAAGCAAAGTACTACATACAAGCGAGAGGGATAAACCCGAACAAGGTCATCTACTTGCCGAATGGCGTGGACCTCTCAAAATACGATCAATTGGAAAAGTCAGTGGAGATAGACATCCTGTTCAGTAAGTTAAAAAACAAATTTGTGATTGTCTATGCCGGCTCACATGGTGTCGCCAATCACCTAGAACCGATTATCGAACTGTTCGCCAAGCTAAAGAACAATCCGGACTTGCATTTGCTCCTTGTCGGCAATGGGCCGGAAAAAAGCAGGCTTATGGAAAAAGCTGAACAGGAAGGGATTCGGAATATTACATTTCACGATGCCATTCCGAAAACAGAAATTCCTTACTTGTTGAGCAAGGCTCAGATGGGAATCCTCTCCATCATGGACTCGCCCCTTTATTATTGGGGTTTCAGCATGAACAAGATATATGACTATATGGCTGCTGGCCTTCCAATTATCATGATCACTGACCCGGATTTAATCGGATCATTAAGCAACCAGACCGGTATTTATGCGAATAACGATCTAGATGAAACCGCACGCTGGCTCGAGGGGCATTACCGGAACCCCAAGCTATTGGAGCGGGAAGGAAGCCAGCTTAAAAAATACGCGGAACAGAATTATTGTTGGGGAAAGCTCGCTGACAGCCTTGAAACATTTATCGTAAATGATGTAAGTGGTGTGAAATAGCATGAAACGATTCTTTGATTTTACTTGCGCACTCATTGGATTAGCCATTCTTTCGCCGGTGATCCTGCTGACAGCTTTCCTGGTGAGGGTAAGGCTTGGATCTCCGGTGCTCTTCAAACAGCAGCGTCCGGGCCTGCATGGCAAGCCCTTCTATGTCTATAAATTCCGGACGATGACAGATGAGCGGGATGAAGATGGGGCTCTGCTCCCGGATGATGTGCGGTTAACGCAATTTGGAAAACTACTGAGAAAATCGAGCCTTGATGAATTGCCGCAGCTGCTGAATGTATTGAAGGGCGATTTAAGCCTTGTAGGGCCTCGTCCGTTATTGATGGAATACCTCGAACTCTATACAGACGACCAGGCGCGCCGCCATGAAGTCCGCCCCGGAATCACTGGCTGGGCCCAGGTAAACGGGCGAAATGATATTTCCTGGGAGGAAAAGTTCGCTCTTGATGTCTGGTATGTGGACAACCAGTCCTTTTGGCTGGATATGAAAATTTTATTCATGACCTTTCACAAGGTCGTTAAATCGGAAGGGATTAGCCAGAAGGGCATTGCTACCGTTGAAAAATTCACGGGATCATCGGGAACGGGGGTAAAACATTGATAAAACTATGCATAATTGGCCAGGGCGGCCATAGCAAAGTGGTTGAAGATATTGCTCTCTCGTTGGATGAATATACAATCGCGGCACGTCTTGATGACAAATTCAAGTATGTGGAAGAAAAAGATGGGGTGATGTATGGCCCGATTATCCTGGCGAAGGAACTCTCACAAAGGGACAAGAGAATGAAGTTTGTGCTTGCTGTTGGGGATAATGAAGCCCGGAAAAAGATTTCCGGGGAACTTTCATTACCCATGGAACGGTATGCCGTCCTGGCACATCCGGCCGCTGTGGTCAGCATGTCGGCAAGGATAGGGAACGGGACGGTCATTATGCCCAATTGCATCGTAAATGCAGCGGCTACAGTTGGCAATCATGCCATCTTAAATACCGGTTCCGTGATTGAACACGACACGATTCTAGGAGATTACACCCATGTAAGCCCGAATGCCGCACTAACAGGAGGGGTAAGAGTTGGGGAAGGAACGCAGATTGGGGTCGGCGCAACTGTCATTCCAGGCATCCAGATTGGTGACTGGTGCATGGTAGGTGCCGGGGCAACTGTCATCAATCCAGTAAACAACTTTGAAACCGTAGCAGGAACACCGGCTAAACCAATCATGAAAGTAAGGGTGTGAATCTGAATGATCGTTAAACAAAAACAAAAAAGAATCTATCTATCTTCCCCACACATGAGCGGACGGGAGCAATCCTATATCCGGGAAGCTTTTGAAACGAACTGGATTGCCCCTCTGGGCCCGAATGTCAATGCATTTGAAGAGGAAATTGCCGCATACGCCGGCGTCAATGGCGCGGCAGCGGTCAGCTCGGGAACAGCGGCAATCCACCTGGCACTCGAACTTTTGGAGATTGGCAGAGGTGACCGGGTATTTTGTTCCTCATTGACCTTTATGGCCAGCGCCAACCCGATCCTGTATCAGGGAGGAGAGCCTGTTTTCATTGACTCGGAGCCCGATACATGGAATATGTCACCACAGGCATTGAAGCGGGCCTTAAAAAAAGCTGCTAAAACAAATCAGCTTCCAAAAGCGGTAATCGTAGTCAATCTTTATGGGCAAAGCGCCAAGATGGATGAAATTTCGGCAATCTGCAATGAATACGGAGTGCCTTTCATTGAAGATGCCGCCGAATCCCTTGGATCCGAATATAAGGGAAGAAAAAGCGGCAGCTTTGGGAAATTTGGCATCTATTCGTTTAACGGAAATAAAATCATCACCACTTCAGGAGGGGGCATGCTTATTTCCGATGATGTAGCGGCTTTGGAAAGAGCCCGGTTTTTGGCTACGCAGGCGCGTGACCCAGCACCTCATTACCAACACAGCACGGTAGGGTTCAACTATCGGATGAGCAATATCCTCGCCGGGGTCGGACGTGCCCAGCTCGAGGTCCTGGATGACCGGGTTGAGGCAAGAAGGGTAATTTTCAATAGGTATGCTGAAGCACTTGGAGGCATCCAGGGGATCAACTTTATGCCTGAACTGGAAATGACCCGGTCAAATCGATGGCTAACGACATTTACACTTGACCAAAACGTCACACGAGTTTCACCGATGGATCTAATCAACCGTCTTGCCGAAGAAAATATTGAAGCCCGTCCAGTCTGGAAACCGCTCCATATGCAGCCGGTTTTCGATGGAGTCGACTATTACCCGCATGAGCCAGGGTATTGCGTGTCATCAGCTTTATTTGCCAATGGTGTTTGCTTGCCATCCGGCTCGAATATGACATTTGATGAACAGGAACGGGTCATAGAGGCGGTAAAGGATGCGTTTAACTGATCAATTAAAATAAGGAGGCCTGGGAATGGCCTCCTATTGTTATTCTGGACGAACTTCAATTTATCTTTCTATTTAGGTTGAATCAAGAATTTAATTTCTAATTTAACGTTGTGTTTGATTTCCGCTACTCAAGGAAGTATTTCCTAGTAGGGGGGAATATGAAAACAGTTTTTAGGATCAAGAACCTTCAATCTTTTTCTATCCTGAATTGTTAAATGGACCTGCTGTTTGGCGGATTCGAAGAAAAAGCCATGCACCTTAGAGTCCAGGGGCATGGCTTTTCTTAGATTTAGTTCTTGCGGTGTGCCTTAGAGGTTCAATTGGATTCAGCTTTTGCGGTTTTCGTGGACTGTTCAATTTTCAAGTGTTTATTGAGCATCTGTGAAAGCTTTTCCCGCTCTTCATCGGGTACTTCAAAATAGTAGACTCCATCTTTTTTCAGATCGTTTCCGCTTATTTGGATGCGTTCAAGGTTATTTCTCGTCTTTGCATAGTTTTCTTGGAGTTTCTTCATCTCGTTGAATGTTAAATTCGTTTTCATGTTATTTCCGATAACATCTAAAATACTTCGGTAGTTTGCCAGTGTTTTTACATTTGCAGCTTCCTTAATAAATGCCTGGATGACTTTTTGTTGCCGTTCCTGGCGGCCGAAATCGCCCTTTGGGTCTAAATGGCGCATTTGCGTGAATTTAAGGGCTTCCGCTCCATTCAAATGCAACTGGCCTACAGGAAAGTGAAATTTACCATATGAAAAATCCAGTGTGTTTTGCACTGTAACACCGCCAACAGAATCCACCAGTTCCTGAAACCCATTGGTGTTAACCGCGATGTAGTAATCGATAGGGACATTGAGGAAATGTTCAATTGTTTTAATGCTCAAATCCACTCCGCCGTATGTATAGGCATGATTGATTTTATCCTCAATTCCTTTCCCGATGATTGTGGCATATGTATCACGGGGAATGCTCACCATTTTAATCGATTCATCATCAGGGTTAACCGTTAGCAGCATGAGGGAATCGGGGCGTCCGCGGTCTCCGTCACGCTGGTCTACCCCTAATAATAAGACCGAGAATGGATCGCGTTTTGCTAAATCAATCTGCCGGTGATCGTTTTTTGGCCTATTCAAGGGTTCATGTGTGTTTTTTAGTGTGGTGGCAATCGATTGATAGACAGAATAACCGTAGCTGGCTGCCCCAGCGAACAACAGCAGGATGATGATAAGCGTAATTCGAAAACCCTTTTTTCTTTTGTTCATTTTTGGTGGCTTGTTTTCTTTTTCCATTCTTACACTTCCTTTGATGCACTCTAGTTTCATTGTATCATTGGAGCAAACTTAACGTTATTCGACTAAATGACTAGTTCAACTCCAATATACCGAGAAAATCAACATTTCTAGGGAAATATCCCTGGGATAGAGGTCCTTTAGATCATTAAAAATTTTTCCACTATATTAATTGCTTGTTAACTAATTGTTACGAAAGGATAATTCTTTTTGAAAAAGAGGCCTTTGGATCGGGTGAATGGAGTTTTTAGGGAATGAAAAGCTGATTAAACAAGGGAAATCAAGGGGGTTGTTACATAAGTATCAGTTATGATTTTTCAACAGAAATAAGTTGATTGTTTTTAGGTCCTTTAGCCGAGCGACTCTATCGTCATTATTAAAAATGAATAAATCAGCATATATCAAAGGATTGAACCCCAGTGGTACGGTTGATATGGCTAAAACGGAAACCGAAGAATTGAGCAGAATGGAAAAATGACTTGAGGCAGGTAAATAAATGAAGAAAAGATTTCAGTTTAAAAAGGATACAAATAGGAACATGGATGTAACTGGTGAACAAGGCGAGAAAGATTTCATTTTTAAGAGTGAATCAAGTAAACGCTGGAATGTCATGGTCTTTTTCTGTGCTTCCTTTGCCGCCCTTTTCGCGCTTGCGGTCTTTTTTTCCGGCCTTGGCCTTTATTTTAATCCAGTGATGCCAAAGCTGGAAACGAAGGTAGCCGATGAATTTAATATTATTGCACCATCGGAAACAATGACGGCCACACAGCCTGTTTCAGCCAGACAAAAGGTCAGTTTTTATCAAAACAAAGTCTCGTTTAACAAAGATGTGTATGCCTTTTATGTGAATTGGGACAGCAACAGTGAACAATCGCTAAGGGATCATAGTGATGAAATTGACGTATTAGTCCCGCAATGGCTAAGCCTGAATGAAGACCTTGAAGTGGAGAGCGATATCGATCCGGACATCGTAAAGCTTGCGAGGGAAAAGGGTATGAAAATTACCCCATTGATTCATAACATACAGAATGGAAAATGGAACCGGGAAACCGTAACGACCCTTTTGAATTCGCCAGAGGAACGGACGAAATTCATAAAAAACCTGCATGGTCTTATTAAAGAAAATGGATTTGACGGCATCAATATAGACTTTGAAAATCTGGATAGAAAAACCCGTGATCAATTGACCCAGTTTATGAAGGAACTGTACGAGGTATTCCATGCGGACGGGCTAACCGTCTCGATGGATGTCCCAGCTGCGAATCCAGCGTATGATTATCAGCGGCTGGAGAACCATGTGGACCAGTTGATTGTGATGGCCTACGATGAGAATGTCAACTCACCAGGCCCGATTGCTTCTACATCCTGGTTTCAAAGCGTTCTTGAAAAATTGCCTAAGGACAAGCTTATTGTAGCCCTGGGCAATTACGGCTATGACTGGGAGTGGGAAAGCCAGGAGCCGGGGGAACCAGTTTCATTTGATGATATTACGAGGCTTGCCGGAAAAGCAGGCTTGAACATCCAGTGGGATGATATTAGCCAAAACCCGTACGTGAAATATACAAAGAACGGTAAACTGCACGAAATATGGTTTCTTGACAGCGCAACCTTCTACAATCAGCTGAAACTATCCGAAGAGGCAGGTGCAAAAGGAATCGCACTCTGGAGGCTGGGGGCAGAGGACCCCTCGGTGTGGGATATCCTTAAAGGAAACAAACTCGAAGAAATGCAAACGCTCAAAAGTGGCGGGAATATTTTTAGCAAAGGACAAGGGAATATTTTCAGGGCCTCGGAGAGCAGGGAGGAAGGCAGGCGCAGCTTTTTGTTTAATGAGGCAGGTTCCATTGTACATGAATCCTATATTTCCAATCCGAAGGCATATGAGTTTGAGCGTTTAAGCCAAGCGAAAGGAAAGGAAATCGTTTTGACGTTTGACGATGGGCCTACCCCTGAATATACGGGAAAAATTCTGGAAATCTTGAAAGAACAAGGAATCCCGGCTACGTTCTTTTTGATTGGCAAAAATGCCGCACTTCATCAGGACATCGTGAAACAAATGGTAAAGGATGGCCATGAGGTTGGCAGCCATACGTTTACACATCCAAACACGAAGGATTTATCCGAGGAAAAGTTGAAATTCGAGTTGAACAGCACCCAGCGTGTGATCCAGGGGATTACCGGCTATACAAGTGTGCTCTACCGTTCTCCTTTGGGGGATGAAGAGGCAAAGTATTTTCCGGAGCATTTCGAACAAATGAAGAAAGTGACCGAAATGGGCTACATAACTGTAAACTATGATGTTGATTCAAGGGACTGGGAGCTTCGTGACAGGGACGCGATTGTGGACAAAGTCCTGAAAGAGGCGTCCGGCGGCGACATCATTTTGCTTCATGACGGCGGCGGGGATAGGCAGGCAACGGTTGAAGCCTTGCCAATCATCATTGAGCAATTGAAGGGCAAGGGATATACGTTTACAACTGTCAGTGAATTGATGAGCCAAAATCAAAACAAGGTCATGCCCGTTGTGGCGGATGTGGAAAAGCCGATTGTCCATAGCTCCAAACTCGTGCTTTTGGGTGTAGCCCACTTTAAAACTGTAACAGTGGCGTTGCTGATCGGTATCATGCTTGTTCTGGCTCTTCGGCTTTTGATCTTAGGCTTTTTGGCTATAAAACATAAAAAGCAAGTACGGCGGGTTCACGTTCGCCAGGGACAATCTTTCTCTCCTATAGTGAGCGTAGTCATTCCCGCATTTAATGAAGAAAGAGTGATAAAGAAGACGATTGAGTCGATCATGAAAAGCGACTATCCCAATCTCGAAATTATCGTAGTCGATGACGGCTCAAAGGATAAAACATCCCTTACAGTTAGCGAGAATTTCTCCGAACATGAAAATGTCCATTTGGTACATAAAAAGAATGGCGGAAAAGCATCGGCCCTCAATGAAGGAGCGAAGACGGCGAAGGGGGAGATCCTGATTGTCGTGGATGCTGATACAAATGTCTCCCCTGAAGCAATTTCGTTCCTAGTGCGCCACTTTGAGGAAGGACAGATAGCGGCGGTATCAGGAAATGTTCGTGTCGGAAACCGGCGGAATTTGTTAACCATCTGGCAGCACATTGAATATGTCACCGGTTTTAATATCGAAAAACGCGCTTTTGCCACGCAAAATTGTCTCACAGTTGTGCCAGGTGCCATCGGTGCCTGGAGAAAACAGGTGGTTGAAGAGCTCGGGTATTTTTCCGATGATACACTGGCTGAAGATACGGACATGACCTTGAAAATTCTTCGGGAAGGCTATAAAGTAACGGTTGAAGAAAAAGCGTTAGCCTACACCGAGGCGCCTAAAACGTTGCGTGATTTCCTTAAACAGCGTTTCAGGTGGACCTTCGGGACATTGCAATGCTTCTGGAAGCATAAAAAAGCTTTTGCGGGAACAAAACATAAATCGCTCGGATTCCTGGCAATGCCGAATATGCTGCTATTCCAGTTTATTGTCCCATTCTTTGCTCCAGTTATTGACGTGTTGTTTATCTGGAAACTCGCAACTGGCGAAGTAGCGGCATCCCTGCTTATTTTTGGGACGTATTTCATAATCGACTTGATTGTCAGTTTAGTTGCCTTTAAGCTCGAGAAATTAAGTGCGAAACCATTACTTAGCATGATTCTTCAAAGAATTGTGTATCGCTATTTATTGCTCTGGGTCACATGGAAAGCCCTGTTGGTTGCGCTTAAGGGAACCCGGGTTGGCTGGGGGAAAGTAAAGCGAAGCGGGGATTTGGCACCGGAACGCGGGTTGTTTGGGTGAGCAGGGCAATCCACTGACGAAACGTCTAAAGACAAGAAAACATACTTAAAGATAAAGTCCGTTTTATAGTTTCCAAACTAAGACCGTTTCGCTTTGAAAAATAAGTGAAGCGGTCTTGTTGCCTTACAGCAAGAATCTCCTGATAAACAGCTAAAATCTCCGGATAAAAGTATAAAACTTCAGGGAATCGCTAGCAAAGTGCTAGCAGGACGGGGGAAATGGGGCTTCCGTGTTAGCAGGGAATGGCCGAAAGTGGAATGTATTCGATCTAGTTAGAGACGATTTGTAAAGTAGAATGCCAATTGCCACATTTCGAGCGGTGTTTGGGATGCTGTCTATTTTGTTTATTGTACCGAACCATGTGCACGTCAAACACGTCGATGTGTATGCCGGCAAATGATGTGGGCCAGGGTCCGCGGAACGCGGGCCCTTTTTTAAAAAAAGCAGGTTTAAAACAGGCTTGGTTTCGTAAAAATGTTACAAGTTCTATTTGTCTTTTGGGGATTGGGTGTGCAAGAATAAGAAAAAGACATTGATTTTTGGGAGCTGAATGATTTTGGGTAAACAGACTGCGGATTATTGGATTTCCCGGTTGGGGCTTGAGCCGCACGCTGAGGGTGGCTATTTTAAGCAAACGTACCGGTCGGAGGAGGATGTGCCCGGGACGGAACGAGCGCTCTATACAAGCATTTACTTTTTGCTGCGTAACGGGGAGGTGTCGCATTTTCACCGGCTGAAGTCGGATGAGCTGTGGTATTTTCATACGGGGGATTCGCTTTCGGTCCATATGATTCATGAGAATGGCGAGTATGAGGAAGTGCTGCTCGGCCTGGATTTGGAGAAAGGGGAGGTACCCCAGGTGCTTGTTCCGAAGAATACGATTTTCGGGTCGTCGGTTTCCGGAGATGGGACGTATGCGCTTGTTGGCTGCATGGTGTCTCCTGGTTTTGAGTATGTGGATTTCGAGCTTTTCACCCAGGAGGAATTGGTGAAGGATTATCCGCAGCATCGTGAGATTATTGGGAAAATGGCGTATGAAACACTTCCTGAATAGGAGATGCGGTGTTTTTTGGACTTGATTTATCGGGCGAAATATGCCATTGATTTTTAAAAAAAGCTGCCATAGAAAACGTGAGAGGATGAAGAGAATGGTGAATAGCAGGGAAGAAATTATTGGTTGGGGAAAAGCCATTTTGATTGCGATACTTTTAGCATTTTTGACTCGTACTTTTCTTCTGACGCCGATTGAGGTCGAGGGTGCTTCGATGGAACCGACCTTGCAGACCCATGAACGGATGATTGTCACGAAGATTGGCGAGCTGAAGCGGTTTGATATCGTGGTTTTCCATGCGAATGAGCGGGAGGATTACATAAAGCGGATCATTGGGCTGCCTGGAGACAGGATCGAGTATAAGGATGATAAGCTGTATGTAAATGGCAAGGCGTATGATGAGCCGTACCTTGACGAGTTCAAAAAGGAGATTGCGGGTGGCACGCTGACTGATTCGTTCAAGCTGGAGGAAACGGCTGTTGGCGAATCAATCGTTCCAAAGGGCCATTTGTTCGTTTTGGGCGATAACAGGAGATACAGTAAGGATAGCCGCCATATCGGGGCAATTCCGGTTGAAGATGTGGTCGGGACGACGAAGGTTGTGTACTGGCCGTTAAATGAAATCAGGATTATCAAGGAATAATTGCATGGTTAAAGCTGCCGGTTTGGCGGCTTTTTTATTTGAACTTGGTGTGGGGAAAAAAGGGAGATTGTACACCTGCGGCACGCTTTTATGTTTGGAGAGTCCCTTGTTTGCTTGGAGGTTGGGAAAATTTTGTGCGGGTAGGCACGTTGCTCTGTTTGCTCTTTGAAAAATCTTTTTAAAATTTTCGGAAAAATGATATTATGGGGGAAATTGGAAGGAAAAAGGTGAGCAAATGGGTTCTTGGAAAAACCCGATTCTGTTGTTGACAGGGATAGGCATTTCGTATTTGGGCAGCTGGTTGTATCTTGTCGCACTGAATATTTCTATCCTTGATTTAACAGGGTCGGCCGCGGCGGTCGCTGGCTTGTATATTATCAGGCCAATTGCGGTATTAATTACGAATACCTGGTCGGGAAGTGTCATCGATCGGGCTAATAAACGAAAGCTGATGATAGCGACCGATGTCATTCGGGGGTTGCTTGTATTCATCATCCCTTTTACAGATTCGCTCTGGCTGATATATTTTATCATGCTTCTGATCAATATCGCCGGGGCATTCTTCGGGCCAAGTTCAACTGTGTATATCACAAAATTGGTTCCTGAAGAAAACCGTAAGCGGTTCAATTCGATTATGAGCATGACCGCTTCAGGCGCGTTTTTGCTCGGGCCGGCCATCGCGGGAGCGCTTATTATGGTGGCGGGTACGGAGATTTGCATCATCATCAACGCGATTTCGTTCATTATTTGCGCATTCTTTATTTACCTGCTTCCGAATGTCGATAAGGCAAGTGAGGAGGGAAGGGAGCCAATCCGACTGAAAACATTGGTGGAGGATTGGAAAGCGGTCCGGAATTTTGTTGTCGGTGCCAAGTTCTTTATTGTCGTATATTTGCTTTACCAGGGTGCGACATTGATTGGGTTCGCCCTCGACCCGCAGGAAGTGACGTTTATTAAAAAAATCCTTGGGTTGTCGACCAGGGATTACGGGTTAATTGTGAGCATTACAGGAATTGGGGCGCTTGCAGGATCGTCTGTCGCCGCGATGGTATCGAAGAAAATCCCTCTGAAATTTTATCTCGGCGGGGGAATGCTTCTTTCGTCGGTAGGCTATTTGGCTTTCTACTCGTCATTTAATTTCCTGACCGCTACGGCAGCCTTTGTTTTTCTCGGATTTTTCATGGCGTTCGCGACAACCGGCTATGCAACTTTTTTCCAGAACAAGGTGCCGGTCGAGCTGATGGGGAGATTTGCGAGCGTGGCGGAAATGGCGCAGGGGGTCATTCAAATTGGGTTGACGCTGTTGGTCGGCTTCTTCGCGGAATGGTTCAGCCTCCAGTTTGTGTGCATCGTGTTCTCGATTGCCGGACTATTTTTATCGGCAAGCCTGTTTTCGACCATCATTCTGCCTTCTAGGGCGGGCTATTTTAAAGAGAAGGCCCAGGGTGTTCCAAGTTAGGGGCAGCTTTTTGTGAAAGAGAATGAAGTTGAAATAAAAAAAGTAGTGCAAGCCGGCGTGGCAGAGCACTACTTTTTTCAATTTTACAAGGAAGCACCTTTATCCTTGTGCAAATAGTGCGCGACATCCGCGGCTTTGACGTTTTTGAAAACATTGATGACGAAGAGCAGGACGGCGAGGACTAGGATGTTCGGGAAGATTTGCAGCAGGATGATGAGTGATTCGTTTCCAAGAAGCAGGAAGGACAGGCCAAGCATGAATAAAGGCAATGAGATGTTATAAAGCCAGAAATGAAGTTTCGCCAGCTGTGTCTCGCCAGCTTTTGGGAAAAGGACATAGATGACGCCGAACAAAGCCATGGATGCCCAGCCAACCAGGTTAATATGGGCATGCGCCCCCGCTAGCCTATGATCGCCGATAATCTCCATCGTAATCCCCATTCCAACGCCAATCAAAAAGTAAAGAGCCGCAACTTTCAGGAAGAGAGTGCCGAATTTCACAGAAACCACCTCCTTATTAAGAATTGTTTACAGTTATTAGTATACAAGATGAAGATAGTAAATATGAATAGCGTGTTTTGAAGATTCAGTCAATTTGAATCGACACTTTACGCAAAATTGTAAAATTGGCATCAGTTTGGGAGGAACCAGACGAGCGAATTGAATAATTGGGACATTCGGACACGCTGATGGTTTATTTATTAAAAGCTGTCAGAAGTGGAATGAACTTCTGACTCGATGGATCAAAAACTCAAAAAGCTGTCAGAAGAAAGGTGGCCTTCTGACTCGATAGGGGCAAAATCCCAGAAAGCTGTCAGAAGAGACTAGATAGGAGCAAAATCTGAGAAAGCTGTCAAAAGTTCAGTTCCCCCAAAAAAACGGCCCGCTGCTGTAGCGGGCGCGTTTCTATCTATTGAACAAATTGATTAGCCAGCTTTGCGTTTTTGGCTTGCTGGGGCTCTGTTTGCTTTCGCGCGCAAGCTGTAGAGCCCTGTTAACATCAATCATCCCGCTTCCATATTGCGCGTCCCTTCCACGGATGCCAAGGTCGGCCGCGGATTTTCTGATAATGCGGATGACTTCCTTGTTCGTCAGCTTCGGGTTTTCCGAGCGGACCAGGCCAGCCAGACCGGCGACGTGCGGCGAGGCCATAGAGGTTCCGGATAGCGCAGCATACTGTTTTTTGAAATACGTGCTTGGGATGTAAACCCCCGGTGCGGCGACGTCCACGTAAGTTCCATGATTGGAAAATTCGGCGAGCCTGCTATCCTGGTCGACGGCAGAAACAGCAATCACTTCCGGATAGGAGGCTGGGTAGGTCGGCTGCCGTGTATTGTCATTCCCGGCGGCAGCGACGATCACAACATCTTTTTTATTGGCATAATCAATCGCTTCCTTTAAAACCTGGGAATGCTGATAGTTGCCGAGGCTTAGATTAATCACCTTCGCTCCGTTGTCAACTGCCCAATAGACCCCCTTGGCGATGTCGGACGTCGTACCGTACCCTTTCTTACCCATTGCCTTTACCGGCATGATTTTGTTGTACCACGTTATCCCTGCAACCCCCCGCCCGTTGTTCGTCTCCGATGCGATGATACCGGCGACGTGGGTGCCGTGGCCATTGTCATCATCGGGATTGGTATTATCGGCGAGGACATTGTAGCCCGTAACAACCCTATTCTTTAAATCCGGATGGTCCAAATCAACCCCTGTATCGACAATCGCGATTGTGACCTTTTTTGAGCCACGCGAAATCGCCCAGCCGTTCTCCGTCCCGATTACAGGAAGATTCCATTGGTATTGTTCGCGATAAAAAACATCGTTCGGAGTGGGGACGGCATTTTGCATGAGGATGTAATGATGCTCCGCGAACTCCACATCTTTTCTTTTTCCAAAATAAACAATCAGCTTTTCGGCGTTCATGGTCCTTGACTTGAAAATATAGGTTGAATTGAATTTTTTCACAAGTTCGCCGTTAATTTCAGCCGTGATTCGCGTAATATCCTCGGGCGCCGGGTGGCCGGTAAAATCGACGACTACTTCATTGTCAACGTAATGGCTTGTGTCTCGGTCATTGTGATAAATCTTTTGGATGGAAGGCTGCGTATCGAGGTACCGTCTCGTCTCTCCGCCATTCCAGACATTGTCATACTCGGTAATCCGCAGCCTGTGGCCGTCGCGCTGCTGAATCTGCTGCAGTCCCTGGCTTAATTGGAGCCGGGATGCCCCCTGGCGGTTCGTGTCGCTGTTATCTAGAAAAAGCACGCTGCCCGCCAGCACAGCGACCGCGACAACGCCGCCTGCAAGGAGATATTTATTGATCATGGCACAATCACCCCAATTTTTCTTGTATATGTATAGGGTGCAATCAACCGGCAAATTTAACGAAGGGAATTAATGGGTTTTGAAGAGTTTTTTTAAAAAAAAGGGATGTAAGGTTTGCGGCCTTCGGGTATGATAAAGAAAAGATTTGGGGGAAGTAATATGTTTCCGTTACTTGAAACAGACAGGCTTATTTTGCGTGAGATAGGAAAAGAAGATGCCGCGGCCATTTTCGCATGCTTTTCAAATGAGGACGTTGTCCGGTTCTATGGGCAGGAGCGCCTTGAAACAGTTGAACAGGCAGAAGGATTCGTGGAGTTTTTTGCGAAAAATTATCATGAAAAAAGGGGAATCCGCTGGGGAATCGAGCTAAAAGGCGCTAATGGGTTGATTGGGACTATCGGTTTCAATGCCTGGAGCCCGAAGCATAAACGCGCAGAAATCGGCTATGAACTCCATCCAAGCCACTGGCGGAAAGGCTATGTGACGGAAGCGTTAGAGAAGGTGATTTCCTATGGCTTTGAAGAATTGGGATTAAACCGAATCGGAGCGGTTGTTTTCCTCGAAAATGAAGCATCGAGCAAATTGCTTCAGAAGGCTGGCTTTCAAAAGGAAGGGATTTTGCGCGATTATATGGTCCAAAATGGAACTACCTATGATACATATTTGTATTCACTTTTAAAAAGAAATAGTTGACAGACTTTTCGGTTAACAGTAAGATAAGTAAAAGTTTTCCATAGAGAAACGCACTGACGAGGAGCAGTAGGGGATTTTTTATTGTCAGAGAGCTGCTGGCTGGTGAAAAGCAGTCAATACGATTCCCGAACTCGCCTTTGAGCGGCCAGGCTGAATGAATTAGGCCTGGACGGTTAACTCCCGTAATCGAGTCTTGAGAAGGTTTGCCTTTTGAGTTGGCAAACTAAAAAGAGTGGTACCACGGAAGCAAAAGCTTGTCGTCTCTTTAAGGGGCGGCAGGCTTTTTTTATTTTTCAAAAGGAAAAGGGGGAAGTGTGATGCAGGAGGATTGCTTCATTTGCAAAAAGCATAAGGGCCTGATTCAAACGGCCGGGGAACTGATTTATGAAGATGAATATGTGTACGTTGGCCATATCGATAGCGGCGGGAAGCCGAATTACCTTGGCCACATCATGATCGATTTAAAAAGGCATGCGCCAACGCTTGCGGACATGGAGCCGGAAGAAGCACAGGCTTTCGGCTTGATCATGTCGAGGGTGAGCAAGGGCTTGAAGGAATGCGAGGGAGCCGAGCATATTTATGCGGTTGTTTCGGGAAATGCCGTGCCGCATCTCCATATGCACCTTGTGCCCAGGTACCCCGGCACGCCGGAAGAGTATTGGGGGCCATTTGCCGTGTATGACTCGCCAAATGCGAGGATGGGGGACGACGGTGAAGCCATACATGTTTGCCGGCGCATCAGGTCGTTTTTAGAGGATGGCGGCATAAATGACTAGCGAAATTAGCTGGGTTGGAAGCGAGAAAGAATTTGTTGACGAAATCAGCGTTGAAACGGTTGGCCCGATTGTCCTCGGCCGGTTTGGCGGCAATTCTTCTGCGGGCCAACATAAAAATGAAGATGGCTGCATTGCCTGGACGGGCGGGGAAAATGGCTATGAATTCGTTGTCCTTCTTGATGCACACAGCTCAGCCGACAGCGCGGAACTGGTTGTAAGTGAATTTGGAAAACGAAAGGAAGAGATAAAGGAGACTTTGCGGCTGTCGGTGAATAAGTCCTTCAGGGAATTGGGAAAGCGGATCGTTTCATTTTTTCAGGATGAGGATTTTAAAAAAAGATGCAAGGAGCTTCAGGGCGAGACAGCGTGCCTAATAGCGGTCCGAAAAGAAAACTTTCTTTGGTGGTTTTCAATTGGCGATTGCATCCTCTATTTGCACCATCCTGAACTGGCCGCGTTATACGAATACCAGCAAAACCACCGGAGCTTCTATGAGTGGGTTGGGAAAGTGAACACGTTCGAGCTGCCTGTTCCTTGCTACAGCACAGGCTGCAAGGAACTTAGGAGAGGAAGAAACCATATCCTTTTGACCACGGATGGGTTGGTTGAATGTCCGGGCTCGGTATTTGAACAACCTGAAAAGGTCTTTACAGCTTTCCGGGATGCTGGAAATGAAGAAGGTGTTAATAAGCTGTTGACAATCATTAAGAAAAAAAATGTCCGCGACAGCACGACAATCCTTTCCTGGCAGGTTGAAAATGAATTGGACGCGAGCGAGCCAAGTGATTCAGTTGGCAGAAAGGATGGTTAATAAATGAAAGCAGTTATTTTTGATTTTGACGGAACCCTCGCCGATACACTGCCGATTTGCTTTTTTGCATTTCAGTCGGTTTTCAAGGAATACGATGGCCGGGATTTAACTTCCGAGCAGATAAAGGCAATGTTCGGCCCTTCCGAAACGGGCATCATCCGCGAAAACCTCCTGCATAAAAGCCATGACGAGGCAATCGAATTATTTTACGAAAAATACAGCGAAAAACATGATGAGTTTGTTGAGAAAAATGAGGAGATAAGCAGCCTCTTAAAGCAGTTGAAGAGCGAAGACTACAAATTGGGGATCGTGACCGGAAAGGCGAAGAGGAGCCTCGATATATCGCTTCAGTGCCTGGGAATGGAAGGAATGTTCGATGTGGAGATAACCGGGGATGATGTTGATATTCCCAAGCCCCATCCGGAAGGGATTCACAAGGCATTGGCCGAACTCGGTGTTTCCCCGGCAGAAGCGATTTTCCTTGGGGACAGCGATGCCGACATCCTTGCTGGGAAGAAGGCGAACGTTCATACAATCGGTGTTCAATGGCTTCCAAATTACCAGTCGCTTGAGTTTACTGTACAACCGGATGAGGTGTTTACGAGTTTTCGGGAATTGGTGAATTTATTAAAAAAGGGCTAAGTTTAGGGGGGATTGAATTGCGGATATCCATCTTGGGCGCTTTTAGAAAAGTGGGTATCTTAACACCACCTTAATTGGCGGAAGAGAGCATTGAAATCATTTCAATGCCTCTTTTATTTATCTTGATTAACACAATAGTATTCAGCTATCTCCTTAACCCGTTCCAAGGTAATTCCGTTTCGGAATTCGACCGCCAAAGGATGATCGGTTGGTTCTAGTTCAATGAATGGTCGAATGCCATCTGGCCTAAAATGGATCATTGCTTATAAGTTTACAGTATCAGGGTAAATGGATAATTCGGTAGAAAGCCAACCAAACATTGGTTCCAATAGTTCTTGCATATCCCAGTATTCTTTTACTTTATTGAAATTCGCTTCACTTAAGGAAACCCAAACTCCCCAAATTAAATGATCATCAGTCCCGAGGATAGGGACTTCTATGCACCCACGAATGAAGAAGTGTTCGCTTTCCATTACGCATAAGTCGTCGTCCAGTTCAAAATTCTCTTCCCGTTCTTCAGGATCAATATAATAGTAATATACAGGAGCAGGATTTCCGTAACTTCGCGGAAGTTCTTCGTAATATTGACCGCAGCAACTACAAGTATATCCCTCAATTCTTGCCACTTAGTTTTCACCACCATTATATCTTCATAGGAAGATTATAGCATTTGCTAGAACATCAGTAATTCAACAATAAAAATGACAGACCAAAATTTTTATTGGTCTGTCAATTGGATGGTTACTTATTTGTATTTTATCCTAAATGGGTTTCTTTAGGTCTCTTTGCTTAAAAGTTTGAACACTAGGTTAATTCTCTAGTTGATGTTTATTTTTGAAAACAGTCTTGTTGATGAAAGGAAGAACGTAGTGGTCAAGGCCGTATTTGCCGGCATTAGCGCCAGCGACAAGGATGATGAAGCCCATCAATACATCGGTTGGGTTGTGGCTTACCGTTCCAGCAAGCATGAAGCTGAAGTTCATCACAAGGCCAAAGAACATTGCGGCACTAGTGAGGCAGCCGAGAATCAAACCAAGGCCGACAAGGAATTCACCCCAAGGAATTAGGACGTTGAACAGTTCGACGTTTGGAAGGGCGAAAGCGTTCAGGAAGTCGACATACCAGCCGTAGACGATTCCGTCCGGGCCTTTGACCGGGTTGGCGGCAGCGCCTTTCAGGAAGCCTGCAGCATCAAAACCTCCAGTGATTTTGCCCCAGCCGGCAGTAAGCCACATGTAGCCAAGATAGATACGTAAGACAGCGAGAAGAGCGGCAGCGACTTTGTTTTCTCTTAAGAATTTGTTAAACATGAATAATTCCCCATTTCGTTATTTATTTAAATATGTTGTTTACACTGTTATCATAATCCGATTTTTAATATATCGGTAGGGGTTTTCCAGTTTATTCAACAAATAGACAAAGCTTCTTGACGAAGGTGTGACATTGTTCACAGCGGAACTTTTTTATACTGGTGTGAACAGGGGAGGAAGGAGATCCGAAGCTGCAGGACTCGTGCAAAGCTAAGTAAAGCGCGCGAGTCCGTTAGCGCCCTTTAGACTGGAGGACCTGGCGGAGTAAATAAAAAAGGCCTTCCGGTTGGAAGAGCCTTTTCTTCATTATTTTAGTATCAGTTTACTCTTGAAGCCTAGCTTCTTTATTGAATACAGTCTTGTTGATGAAAGGAAGTACGTAGCGGTCAAGGCCGTATTTGCCAGCGTTGGCGCCAGCTACAAGGATGATGAAGCCCATCAGAATGTCGGTTGGGTTATGGCTTACTGTGCCTGCAAGCATGAAGCTGAAGTTCATCACAAGGCCGAAGAACATTGCGGCACTAGTGAGGCAGCCAAGGATGAGGCCAAGGCCGACAAGGAATTCACCCCAAGGAATTAGGACGTTGAACAGTTCGACGTTTGGAAGGGCGAAAGCGTTCAAGAAGTCGACATACCAGCCGTAGACGATTCCGTCCGGGCCTTTGACTGGGTTGGCGGCGGCCCCTTTCAGGAATCCTGCAGCGTCAAAGCCTCCAGTGATTTTGCCCCAGCCGGCAGTCAGCCACATGTAACCAAGATAAATCCGAAGAACGGCGAGAAGAGCGGCAGCGATTTTGTTTTCCCTTAAGAAATTGTTAAACATGGATAATTCCCCTTTTCGTTAAAAATTTAATTATGTTGTTTACACTGTTATCATAATCCGATTTCTAACATATCGGTAGGGGTTTTCCAGTTTATTCAACAAATAGACAAAGCTTCTTGACGAAGGTGTGACAACGGTCACAATGGGTGATTAGGACAGCGAAATAGAGCCTATTTTACCGCATGTTGGCAGCCAATTTACGCTCGCCTTACCCAGCTTTTCATTAACAAGGAAAAGCGATTGGGGTCATCTACTTTTAATCCTCTCTTATCCCTAAACCTCAACAGCGACCTTCTTTATTTTATAAATCACAGCAATGACAGAGGCGGCCCAAAGGAAGATGAGCCCAAAATACGTATACTGTGCAATCGACTGAGAAACATCTAAAGCACCGAACAATGTCCGGATATTCGTGAGGATAATGATGCCTCCCACGAGAGTCCCAAGCAGATTGGTGGGAATGATTTTAACAAGCCAGGCGGCAATAGGAGCGGCGATGATCCCGCCAATCATTAAGGCAAGCACCCACTGGACATTGATCGTGGACCAGCCCAATGTCAAAAGAAATCCAAGTGTGGAAGAAACCGCAATGGCGAATTCGCTTGTATCGACCGACCCGATAACTTTCCTTGGCTCCATCCGATTGCTTGTAAGCAGGACTGGCGTGGCAATCGGGCCCCAGCCTCCACCGCCGGTCGCGTCAAAAAAGCCCGCAATGAAACCAAGCGGAATGAAGAATTTTTTCCCGAACTTGCCTTTGGCAGGTTTTTTCGAGGGATTGAATTTAAACAGGAAACGGTAAAGGACAAAAACGCCGAGCATAAGTAAAAAAACAGAGATGTACGGCTTAATGAGATGGCCGGGTATGCTTCCCAGAAAGCAGGCGCCAATGAATGCGCCAATGGAACCTGGGATGATCAGCCTGTAAACAACCTGCTTATCAACATTGCCAAAGCGTATATGCGACACGCCCGAGGCAGCGGTTGTAACGACTTCCGCCATATGGACGGATGCGGATGCGACAGCTGGGGCAATCCCGAACATCAGGAGCAATGAGGTCGAAGTTACTCCATAAGCCATGCCAAGTGAACCGTCCACAAGTTGGGCGGCCAATCCAATCAAAGCCAGAACAATTAGCCTCCTCAAAAAAATCTCTCCTTTTTAAAAATGTCCTGAATAGACTTATGAAAAAGGGCATTCTCTAATTGTCGACTAATCTAATCAGGTTTGTAACCTACTGTATGTACGGACAAAATTGTTGGTTCTAACCAATTGGGAAAAATAGTCCGAATGCCTAGAAGGAGCGTGCCACAATGAAGCTGTCAAGCAGAGGGGAATATGCGCTGCGGGCACTCATCTGTTTAGGGGGAAATGATGATAAACTCGTTCCAATCGGGGAGATTTCTGATAAGACACTTGTGCCAATCAATTATTTGGAGCAGCTCCTTTTGCAGCTGAAACGAAATGGGTACGTCCAAAGCAAAAGAGGGGTTAATGGTGGATACAAACTGAGCAAAAAGCCGAGTGAAATTGTGATTGGCCACGTCATCCGCAACCTGGAAGGGCCGCTGGCGCCAATGGGGTGTGTCAGCATCACTTCGTACGAAAGCTGCCCGCTGGAAGAAGGCTGCCTGTTGAAGCCTTTGTGGGCGCTGATCCGGGATACGGTTGCCGAATTACTCGACAGCACGACTTTAAAGGATTTGCTGGATGGAAAAGTAGATAGGAAGCTGCCGGACTCATGCGAAAGCTAAAAAAAAGCATGGGTCTGTTAGCGATGGGTGGAGCCCGGTGGAGTAAATAAAAAGGCCTTCCGCATGGAAGAGCCTTTTCTTCATTATTTTAGTATCAGCCTATTCTTGAAGCACGGCTTCTTTTTTGAAAACAGTCTTGTTGATGAAAGGAAGCACATATCGGTCAAGGCCGTATTTGCCAGCATTGGCGCCAGCGACAAGGATGATGAAGCCCATCAGGATGTCAGTTGGGTTGTGGCTAACTGTACCGGCAAGCATGAAGCTGAAGTTCATCACAAGACCGAAGAACATTGCGGCACTAGTGAGGCATCCGAGAATCAAGCCAAGGCCGACAAGGAATTCACCCCAAGGGATCAGGACGTTGAACAGTTCGACGTTCGGAATCGCGAAAGCGTTCAGGAAGTCGACATACCAGCCGTAGACGATTCCGTCCGGGCCTTTGACCGGGTTGGCGGCGGCGCCTTTTAGGAATCCTGCAGCGTCAAAGCCTCCAGTGATTTTGCCCCAGCCTGCAGTCAGCCACATGTAACCAAGATAAATCCGAAGAACGGCGAGAAGAGCGGCAACGATTTTGTTTTCTCTTAAGAATTTGTTAAACATGGATAATTCCCCATTTCGTTAAAATTTTAATTATGTTGTTTACACTGTTATCATAATCGGATTTTTAACCTATCGGTAGTGGGTTTCCGGTTTATTCAACAAATAGACAAAGCTTCTTGACAAAGATGTGACATTGGTCACAAATGGCCTCATAAAAGCGGAGTTGAACGCTTATTAATCGTGAAACGATATTTGGCAGCCGGTCGTATGGGGGGGTACAGCAGACCCTGTTACGAAAGCTGCCCGCTTAAAAATGGATGCAAGATCGTTGTAAACCAGTTTGACAACCAATTATCGGTTTTGTATAGTAGGGGCGAAGACGGTGAATGGAGTGAATCCCTTGAACTCAAAATCTGAATTGGAAAATTTGGATCTTATAGATTTAATCAGCGAGCGGCATAGCTTGCTCAGAAGCATTTTGGGAAAAGCCTGGAACGACAATAGCGAGATTTATATTTCAAATTCTGAGTGGTATATCATGGCCAGAATTTATAAAAAACAGCCGACCATATCGTATGTGACAAAGAATGTGGAAATTTCCCGCCAGGCGATCCATAAGTTTATAAAAAACCTTTCCGCAAAAGGTTTAGTGGAAATTAGAAATGCAGAAAACAACAGGAAAGAGAAATGTATCCAGCTAACTCCTTTAGGTGAAGAATGCTACGAAAAAATCGTAGCCCTTAAGGCCCAGCTTGTAAACAAAATCGCAGAGAACATCGGTGCGGAGAAGGTAGAGGAACTTAAAAATCTTTTAAAGCTCGATTGGAAGATATAAAATCATTGGAAATTAGACCACAAAAAAGAATGCCAGGAACATTTACAATGGCATTCTTTTTTTAGTTGATTGCTTAACAAACTGTATTACGATATCATGTACTTTTTCAACTGTAGTTTCCAGCGATATAGCCAATTCTTTAAATAAGACGTGTTGGATATGTTCCAGCAGCTTGCGGTCTGATTCGTAAAGTTTTTTACCATGAAGTTCAGCATCCAGCTTTTTTTGCATCAGTGTCTTTACAACTTTGGCAATTTCCTTTCGATTGCCCGTATTTACTATATCGTTATATTGCCTATAACGAAAATTGGGGTTTTCAATCCATTTTACTCCAGGATATTGGAATGATTCAAGGAGTTCATTCGCCTCCTCTTTACTCATAAGTTCCAGCATAGCCACTTTATCGTTATCCACGGGACTGCTTATCGTTAAGTGGCCAATACTGTCGATAGGATGCAGCACATAGTAAGTCTTTGTAATGCCTGACACTGTTTTTTCACAAATATCATCAACCTTGCAAATGCCGTGTGCGGAATAAATCATAAAGTCTCCAATAGAAAACATTTGCTCACCTCGGAATATTTGTCAACTAAGTTTATAATATCACGAAATAAAAATATTGTCAACTTGGTTGACTTTATAGGGAATTTTTGATATGGTTTTCAACTGGATAGTCTAGTAATACCATCCGGAAATAAAAAAATGCCTGCTATTGAAATTCAATAAGCAGGCATTATTTATAAAATTTTCAAGTTGTGATTGGGGTAGCTTTTATTTCGTAGTTAGGCTAATGACCTACTCTTGAAGCCGGGCTTCTTTTTTGAAAACAGTCTTGTTGATGAAAGGAAGCACATAGCGGTCAAGGCCGTATTTGCCTGCGTTGGCGCCTGCGACAAGGATGATGAAGCCCATCAGGACGTCAGTTGGGTTATGGCTTACTGTGCCTGCAAGCATGAAGCTGAAGTTCATCACAAGGCCAAAGAACATTGCCGCAGAAGTGAGGCATCCGAGAATCAAGCCAAGGCCGACAAGGAATTCACCCCAAGGGATCAGGACGTTGAACAGTTCGACGTTTGGAATCGCGAAGGCATTCAGGAAGTCAACATACCAGCCGTAGACGATTCCGTCCGGGCCTTTGACCGGGTTGGCGGCAGCGCCTTTCAGGAATCCTGCAGCATCAAAGCCACCAGTGATTTTGCCCCAACCGGCAGATAGCCACATGTAGCCAAGATAGATACGTAAGACAGCGAGAAGTGCGGCGGCGATATTATTTTTTCTTAAGAAAGAGTTAAACATGGATAATTCCCCTTTTCGTTAAAAATTTAATTATGTTGTTTACACTGTTATCATAATCCGATTTTTAACGTATCGGTAGGGGGTTTCCAGTTTATTCAACAATTAGACAAAGTTTCTTGACGAAGATGTGACAATGGTCACAAATGGAAACGGTAAGTCTATAATCCAGAACAAAGCGATGAACACAAAAAGGCCGCAATCCATGATTGAATTGCGGCCACACTATTTTTACAATGAAAAAAGCCTCTACCGGCTCGGGTACAGGCTTTCTCCATCCCCTCTGTAGGGGAATTTGAGGAGTGAGACTTGCCCTATTCAGCAGTCAAACCCTGCCCCAATTTAGCAGCTACTGCTAAATATACTGTTGGCGAACACTTGCCGTCGCCCGAGAAAGCAAATCTTTCTCCAAAGTAGGCAATCACAACAACAGTCCGATAACCGATCCACATTAACATTCGTCAATGTACTGTTACCATCAACCTTCACACTTCCCGGTTATCCCTGTTCTGTGAAGCTACATTATCTCTATACCCGGGAGGAAACCGCTTTAAACCACTTTTTTAAAAATATTGTAAACGGTGATGATTGAACCTTAAAGTTCGTCCCAGGCATAAATAAGCAAATTCGCTTTTCCTCCTGCGACCTCTATTATATTTTCATCAATGCGCCTTGCCCCAAGGGCTTCATAAAACTTGCATGCCGCATTGTCCTCAAGAACTTTTACGATAGCGCTCGTGAAGCCTTGCTGCCTGAACTCATCAAGGAGCTTGTTCAGGAGTTTCTTTCCAAACCCTTTCCCCTGATGCTTTTCATAAAAGTAAATCGACGTGACATCGCCGTCGTAGCCGGGGTATTCGCCTTCCTTTACAGGCGACCCATCCGCGAAGCCGACGATTTCGCTATCCAATTCCGCGACCAGGACGATATTTTCTTCACGCGGAATGTTGTTCAGCCACAATTCCTTTCGCTTCTCCACACTCAGCCTTTGCAAAAATCCTTCGTCCATAATGCCCTTATAGGTTGTTTGCCAGCTCGCGACGTGAACCTTGGCAATTGCTTCGGCATCCTCGACAGTTGCTTTCCGAATTGTGATTTCCATATGTACCTCCATGAATGCCTAGTTCTTTTTGCTTGAAAAGCCAAGCTGAAATTTTAAAAGTCATTATTCTGGCTGGCAGCAAAGATCGCCCTTACCGGTTTCGATTGCGGATTTAAGGCTGCCAAGCACGCCAGACCAGGCCATTTTATGCCACTGAAGTGCTTCCGTCCATTGTTCATGCGCCTTGAAGCCGGTATGTTCGACCGTCACCTTCGTTCTTTCTGGACCGATTTCCTCCAGGCTAACTTTCACAACTGTTAAATTATCCCCATCGTTCATAATGCCTGCGAACTGGTCGGGACCTTTCCATGTAAAATGAAGTTCTTTCTTGTTCACAAGGTTGGTAATCTTGCAGCCTCTCGTATTCATGCCTTCTTTATTGCCTGGAATAAAATAAAGTTCATACGCGCCACCAATCCTCGGTTCAATCACCGCCTCCGGAGCAAACCAGGCCGATACCCTGTCAGAAAGTGTCCACGCGTACCATACGAGATCAAGCGATGCATTTACAATTACCTCTTGTGAAACCATCAAAGTGTTAGAAGCAGTTTTCAAGACAATCCCTCCAAGTGCAAATTCCTTTTATAAATAGTAACATGACAGTTATATACATTTAAAGAAAATTCAGACTAGTAGGAATGGGAATGCATTATAATAGGCTCAAAGTGAACATGAATTAAAAGATTGTTAGGTGACAGGCCTTTCAATAAGAAACATTTAGGTGGTGAGATTTTTGCAGGAAAGTGCTGTGAAAAAGATTCGCATCATAGGCTCTGTTGGAAGTGGGAAGACGACATTGGCACGCAAGCTTTCTGAGGAATGGAATATCCCTTATTATGAACTGGACAATGTTGTATGGGATAGGGACCCGGCTGGGGACAGGAGAAGGACTGAGGAAGAGCGGGCGGAATACCTGGATGCTATTTTGAAATCGGAAGCCTGGATTATAGAAGGAGTACATAATGAAGAATGGACAGCAGGGAGCTTCCGGGAGGCGGACGCCATTGTTTTTCTCGACCCCGCATATTCAGTCAGGACATACAGGATTATCAAGAGATTCATAATGCAAAAACTTGGCCGCGAAAAGGCACATTATAAAGTTACATACGAAATCTTCCTTAAGATGTTCAAATGGAACAGGTACTTTGAGCAGAACGGGAAGCCGAATTTCTTTAAAAACTACTCGTTCTACAATGATAAAATCATAGTATTGAAGAATAGAAGGCAGCTGAAACAGTTTATGGGGAAGTGAAGACAGTTACGAGCCGGAAACCGAAGTGAAAGTGTCTTCATCTAGATTATGAAGACACTTTCGAGCCGGAAACTGAAGTGAAAGTGCCTTCATCTGGATTATGAAGACAGTTTCGAGCCGGAAACTGAAGTGAAAGTGTCTTCATCTGGATTATGAAGACGGTTTCGAGGGAGAAACCGAAGTGAAAGTGTCTTCATCTGGATTATGAAGACAGTTTCGAGGGAGAAACCGAAGTGAAAGTGTCTTCATTTTACAAAACTACTCCAACTTTTCGAGCAGGAGGTCTCTATGATCGTGTGCCAATTTCAGCAATAGAAAGTCGCTATTGGCCAGCAGCCGTTTAAGATATTCCGCTTCCTTCCAGGCAAGATCGTATTGAGCACCATTAATAAACCCTTTCGCCAGGGCTTCATCAAGTTCATCGGCATCTTTCAGAATCACTTCACCTGATGGGAAAACGACGAGATCCAAATAAAGATCATCATAAAAGGGAACTCCGTTTTCGGCTGCATTTTGTAGGCAGATGTCAATGTACCACTGGACAACTTCACCGGAGGAATTGAACATCGTTGTAACGGCATGGTTTTTTTCCTCAGGAAACTGTTGAAGCCAGAAGTAACCGCTGTCCACGATGCATACCTGCCTTTCTTCATAATCGACAACCAATGGGGAGGCCACCTCCACAGTATGAAGCAGGGTGACATAGCCTTTGAACTCCTGAGTATCCAAATAGGATTGCGCATATCTCCTTTTAATAATCCGTTTCCATCCAGGCCGGTTTCCGAACACTCGCTTTTGCATCTTATCCCCCTGAAAAGTTTTACCTAATTATAGCATTGCAATGGTATTATTATAGATATATTTTCCAATCGACAGAGTTTCGGTTCTAATAGGGGGAGTTATTGTTGAAAATCCGAAAAATGAATTCGGAAGATACAAAGCAGGTGCAGTATGTTGCCAAAACGAGCTGGAATGCGACCTATGAAGGAATTATTCCTCGTGAGGTGCAGGAACGATTTTTAAATTCCGCATACAATGACGATAGGATGAAACAGCGGAGGGAACGCTCTTTAATGCTGGTTGCCGATGAGGATGGCAGAGTTACGGGTTTTGCGAATTTCTCGCCTGTAAGGGATGGGGGAAAGGCGGAGCTTTATGCAATCTACCTTTTGCCTGAGGTTCAGGGAAAGGGAATCGGGACCGCTCTTTTGAATGAAGGAGTCGCGCAATCGGACGGGGTTAAGGAAGTATACATAAATGTAGAACGCGACAACGCCATCGGGAAGGCTTTTTATGAAGCGAAAGGCTTTAAGGTGGTAGAGGAATTGGAAGAAGATTTCGAAGGCCATATTCTGAAAACGATTCGGATGGTACTGGAAGTTTAATAGGGGGAAGCGATGTTTTTAAAAAATGTAGAAATTAAGAATGAAACGTTACGCTATTGGCTGGAAAATAATTTTCCGAAAAGTGACCTGTTTTTCTTCACGAAGGAAGATGAATCAATTATCGAAGCGTTAGGCCCGAATGTGATGGCCATCCCTGTAAAAGAATTTTTCCCGGATTCGTTCTTAAACGATTTTAATACATTGAATATTTATCAATTGTGGCAAATTGATAGGCAGGAGGCAGCATTTGCTTGTGTCGCGCATCCGGGAGCGATCGCCTCGGTCAACAGCGATATTCGGAAAAGAATTTTTCAGATTCAGAAAAAGCTGAACAGGGGGCTGTTATTCGATTGGGAGATGATTGAGCCATTATCGGCGGGACATGGAATGGAACCGTTGCTTGAAATGTTGGCCCCGTATATTTTTGAATATGAGTCCAAGCAATACCTCGCTCTTCAGGCAGGAGTATGGGCAGAGTTATCCACGGAATTTAAGCAGGCTTTTCTTGTCGGGATGGCCGGCCAATTTATCGATGATGTTGACATTAGCGAAGACCAAATAAATGAGTTTCGAATTGAATTCCCGCATATCGCCCCATACATGAATACGTTTTCGGCTGCCAACGGTGCAAACTGCCTTGCTGCGGTCCTTGCCACGGTAGCGGGCGGCTCGGCCGATACGGAATGGCTGATTTCAAAGTGGGTCGGCGGGCATGTTTTTGAGAATGGACTGAAAGCGAATCATTATTATTGTGAAGAGGGCTGCAGCGAAAATCTACTGCCGGGGGATGTTTTTGTCTGGAAAAATTCAAACGGCATCCAGCATGCAGCCTACCATTTAAGGGACGGGTTTTTCTTCAACAAACACGGGCAGACGTTCATGAATCCGTGGCAAATCATCACGAAGGAAAAGCTGATTGATGCGTGGGGAGAAGAGATGGAAGTGTACAGGAAATCCGGACAAGAAGCCTTGTTAAAACAAAATAAAAAGCAGGCGGACCTGCTCTCTATTTTTTAATCAAATTATGAAGCTTTGTAAAATCTGTATCTGGATAATAACTGTTTTTCACAAGTATATTTGGTCCGAGGC
Organism: Neobacillus oceani; assembly: GCF_046237595.1. NCBI lineage: Bacteria > Bacillati > Bacillota > Bacilli > Caryophanales > Bacillaceae > Neobacillus > Neobacillus oceani. Next base: position 1,163,454 of record NZ_CP143543.1, read on the forward strand.
ACGATACTGCTGGGCAATGGCAGCTTAGCTCTTTTGAAAGCGCGGTTTCCTGCCATTTATTATAGGCATCTGGGAGGCTGTTAGTCTGGATATTGCCAAGTGGAGGCGTATCGCCAAAATCTGTAACGATAATGTCTCCATTAAAAATATTTACATTCAGGCGGGAACGCCCATCGGGGTCATTTCGGACAGTAACGTTTCTGCTGCCATACAGTCTCTTCAACAGTTTCTGGTCATCGGAAATCGGGCTGCAGGCATAGAAAGGCAGCGTTCCGAACAGCATCCAGACATTTTCATCACGGACATCAAGCAAATGGTGGATAGCCTGCCGAATTTCCTCAAGCGTCAACACCTCAAGGTTGCTCGCGAAGTCACTTGGGTACATAGGGTGGATCTCGTGGCGCTGGCAAAGCATGTCATTGACGATTTGCTTATGTATTTTTTCAAGATGAGGAAGAGTCCGTTTGTTTAGCATCGTTTCAGCTGATACCATGACCCCGGCCTTTACAAGCGCTCTACTGTTTTCGATCATTCTTTCAAAATATTTCTCCCTTTGCCGATAGTCCGGTTTTCTTTCCATACGGGCGAAACCGCCTTCTACAAAATCATCGGTCGTTCCCCAGTTGTGGGAAATGTGAAGAACATCGAGGTAAGGGATAATTAGTTCATAGCGGGACAAATCAAGCGTCAAATTCGAATTGATTTGCGTTCTGACCCCGCGTTCGTGGGCATATATTAAAATCGGAACAACATAATTTTTCACAGATGTAAGCGAAAGCATCGGTTCTCCGCCCGTTATGCTTAATGACCGCAGTGTTGGAATTTCATCCAGCCGTTGCAGGATCAATTCAAGGGGAAGCGCATCTGGATCCTTTGGCTGAAGCATATAGCCGACCGCACAGTGCTCGCAACGCATATTACAAAGTGTAGTCGTCGTAAACTCAATATTCGTAAGCATGGGTTTTCCATACTGTTCTATATCCAGGTAAGCCTCCCAAGGGTCAAACTGTGGGGTCATTTTTTGTTTTGTTAACATAATAAACTCCTTACAAGCTTTTTGAAAACCATTTTATTATATCATCATTTGAGGGTTCTATTGTAAAAATTGTATTTAACTTAATAGGTTTATATGCGTAGTATATCTGGAGAAACCAACTCCTTTTAGGTGTATTGGAGATGAGAAAATAATATGGATAATCGGATACCTATTGAAGATGCCAGGAAGTTTATAAACGCCAAGTTTCCGAATTGCCAGGCTGCATTGCTTGCCGGCAGTGTGGTCCGCGGGGAAGCGACCGCCACGTCGGATCTTGATATTGTCATTTTTGACGGCAATCTCTTCGCCCCCTACAGGGAATCTTTAATAGACAACGGCTGGCCGATTGAACTGTTTGTGCATAACCTCACCTCATATAGGGATTTCTTTCAGTCGGACATAGAACGGGGAGTGCCTTCGCTCGTTAGAATGGTTTCTGAAGGCATCATCCTAAAGGGTCCGGATATAATTGCCCCTATAAAAGAAGAAGCGAAAAAACTTATGGAAAAAGGGCCGGAAGAATGGACAGAGGATTTGATTGTAACAAAACGTTACTTTCTAACCGATGTATTGGAGGATTTTATTGGCAGCACAAACAGGGCGGAATCCATTTTCATCGCATTGACTTTGGCAAATTTGTCTAGTGAATTTGTTTTGAGGGTAAACCGGAAATGGATAGGCAAATCAAAATGGATTGTCCGTTCCCATAGGGAATACGATGAAAAATTCGCGGAGCGTTTCACCGAGGCCTTTGACTGTTTTTACAAAACCGATCGGAAAGATAAGATCATCGAACTCGTTGACGGGATTATGGAACCGTATGGCGGGAGGTTATTTGAAGGGTTCAGCCTGGGGAAAATTCCAGGCCTTTAATAGAAGGAGAGTGGCGGTTTGGGCAAGATTGGGTTGATTCGAGAGGCAGAGAAGATGTATCACGACTTTTGCTATGAAAACTATAAACTATTCGAACAGGGTTCCTGGCTGCATAAGCCGGTTCAAACCGTAATGGAATTAATTCCTTTTTTAAAAGAAAAACAAAATAGTCGAGTCCTTGATTTGGGGTGCGGAGTGGGAAGGAATAGTATCCCGCTAGCAGAGGAAATAAAAGAAACAAATGGCAAGGTCATCTGTGTTGACCTCTTGCCATCCGCAATAGAGAAATTAGATGAGTATCGAAAAGAGTTCAATGTCGAGGCTGTAATCGAGCTGGAACAGGCGGATATTGCCGATTACCAAATAAAAACGGGCGGCTTTGACCTGGTCGTAGCTGTCTCAAGCCTAGAGCATGTTTCATCCGAGGGGAAGCTAGATCAAGTATTAAAAAACATGGCTGATGGAACGAAAAGCGGCGGCATCAACTGTATTATCATAAACTCCCAGGTGAGAGAACGAGATTTGAACACCGGTAAGGAACTGGATGCCATGATGGAAGTCAACCTCAGCACCGAGGAAATGGAGAGAAAACTGGAATTGAACTATGAGGGCTGGGATGTTTTAAAGCATCTTGTAAAACCGCTCGAGTACACCATCGTACGCGGCGATAGGGAAGTGCTATTAACCACGAATGCGGTGACGTTTGTTGTGAGGAAACGGTAGCAGAATGTTGTTATAGGTTTTTTTAATGAAAAAGGGGCACCCAACCGGATGCCCCTTTACTCATTATCTTTACAAATCTGCTTTTCGGTTTTCCTGGCCTGCTTTGCCGATAGCCTGTGCTGCCGGCGTTCAAGGGCCTGTTTGTATAATTCCTTTTCCTCATCCGTTTCAGGAATGACACCGGGAACCGGCGTTGGCTTGCCGGAGCTGTCAACGGCGACCATTGTCAGGAATGAATCTGTGGTCAGCCTGCGCTGTCCGGTATCGGGATGTTCGCACACCACTTTCACGTACACTTCCATGGAAGTCCTTCCCGTTGAAATTACGAATCCTTCAAATGTGAGGATGTCGCCTACTTTTACCGTAGACAGGAAATTGACTTTGTCGATCGAGGCAGTCACCACTTCTGATTTGCTGTGCCTCATGGCTGCAATCCCGGCGATTTCATCGATCATGGCAAGGATTTTCCCTCCAAAAATCGTTCCCATATGGTTCGTATCAGGCGGAAGGACAAGCTTCGTTTGAATTGTCCTGGAAACATTGGTGGAAAGGCGTTGTTCCATTGCATGGTCCCTCTTTCTTTTTAAAAATGTAAAAAGCCATCACGTTGCTATGATGGACCGGGTAATCCCTCTATCTAGTTTTAGAACAGTAATAACCCATGACCAGAGTATATATTTAATGTAGTTTACAATTTCAAGTATGCCAATCTTATGCTTTTTTTACCACAAATGGGCTTGTCTACTCATAATGTTGGAAGCTACATGGTCATGTTTTCCTTATTGTAACCTTGCCTTCTTTATTAAACTCATCGTCCCACTCGACATGGATCTCGAATGTCCCTTCTTCAAAAAAATAAGGAAATCTTCTTTTAATAGAGGTCTGCATTGGAAGGTTGTGTGCTTCCGCAATGGGTACCCAGAGAGGTTTACCTTCAGGTGAATCATCCAAAAGAGTTCCTGTAAAGTCTCTCGTCAAATAGTTAAAAATCATATATCGGTCATTTTTAGCGGGATTCACATATTCGTAGAGGCCTTTGTAGATAAGATTGCTCACTGTAAGCCCCGTTTCTTGTTTGACCTCCCTAATTGCCGCCTCCACAAAACTTTCGGGAAACTCAACTTTTCCTCCAGGAGGTATGAACCCCTTGAAAGAATCGTGCTGCCGGTCAAGCAGCAGAATGGAATCCCCATCCTGGATCATGCACATTGTCCAAACCTTATAATTAACTCCTTCACTCACCGAAGATGCCCCCTTGGAAAATATATCTTAAAGACATTTTAGATGAAGACATTCTTTTTGGACAGGGGAGAAGTAACGGTAAATTGATTTGGGGATTATGGTATAATTGAGGAAAATATTGGGCCGGGGATGGGATATCCTATGTATGTGATTGTTGACTTTATTAAAAATCTCTTTTTGGATATTTGGGCAATGATAAAGGGATTCCTTTATGGCATCCTATTGTTTGCCGTATTAATTTTGCTGGGCGGTGCCTTGCTGTATGGATTTTTCTATCTAAAAAACGTGGTGTTTTAAAGAATGGCTGGCAAATTCATTAGGTTGAAACAGTCTTGATGAGTTACTTCATAACCATATTAAGGAGTGATTTTAACAAAAAAGGTTTTGAAAAAATCATTTGGACTGTAACTTTAATTGAAGGGTAAAAGGTACTATACATGACGACAGAAATCATACGAATTTTTGATGCGGATATGAATTGCATTGGCGAAAAGGCGAGGGAAGAAGTGCATAGGACAGGGGACTGGCATGAGACCTTCCATTGCTGGTTTACGCTTGGGGAGGAAGTCCTTGTCCAGAAACGATCCAGGACGAAAAAGGATTACCCCGGCCTCTTCGATATCACTTCCGCAGGCCATCTCATGGTGAATGAAACGATTGAGGACGGAATTCGGGAGATTGAGGAAGAACTTGGGGTCAATCTCCATTTCAATGACCTGATTTCGCTTGGCATTATTAAAGAAGAAATTAAGCTCGAGACAATATTTGACCGTGAATTTTGCCATGTCTTCCTATATGAGTGCAGCGAAATGCCGAAGTTCGCTCTTCAAGAGGAAGAAGTGGAAAGCATCCATAGAATTAGGCTTGAAGATGCGATGAATTTTTTCGGAGGCGTTGCGCAAACGATTGAAGTGGCCGCTATTGACGGCGGGTCAAGCCAAATCGTGTCAAAAGACAGCTTTGTCGGCCACGATGCCTACTACATAGAGGTTTTTAAAAGGATAAAAGAATTGAAGGCCGAGCGCATGTGAAAAGGACCGGAGATTTCCGGTCCTTATAAGTTAAACCTCTTTTTAATTAACGAGGCAGCTTCCAGTGCGCTCATATTCGTGTTATTCAATCGTAAATAATTCTCTTTAGTAATTTCCCCATCTTTCGAATTCAAGCGGTATTTTTCCAGCGATTCCAGCAAATTCGCTTCGGACCAGTCCACGTTCCTTTTGCTCGGTTTTTGTTCCAGCCGGAGCGGCGTTTTATTTCGATGGAGCCTTTCCTCGAGATCGGCCTCTAATTCGACGATATAAACGGTTGCGCCCCTCGATTCAAAAAGGGAACAGACCCGGTCGACATAATCCCAGTCCGCCTTAAGGTTAAATGCCCACACGTATGTGAAAATCAGCCCGTCCAAATTACTCTTTGACACTTCTTCAAAGATTTCCTGTCGGAATAGGCCGACCAGTCTTTTCCCTTCAGGGGTGCTGTAATCGAAAAAATGAGAGACAAGGTCAATCGTCATGTGATTATGGAAAAGCTTCAGCCCAGTTAATTTAGCAAGTTCGATGCCGACTGACATTTTCCCGACAGCCTGAGGCCCGGTGATTAAGACAAATTTCATAAATCCTCCTTATCACGAAAAAGATCGGAATGACTCTCGTGAAATAGTTTCTTTTTCATATAATTAGTCGATAATTTAAACAATAGCTTCAGTTTTAAAAGGGGCCTTTATGGAGCGAGAATATGTAGGTGAACTCATTTCATCGGGTCATTCGTATAAGCTTTTATCAAATGACATAGAACCGATAACATTTCCTGTCCCCACAATCCGTGCACCTTCCATAATTTCAAATTCCGCGCCATTCATTAACTTTTCGTATGAAATCCCAGGATAATAATTCAACCATACTTGTGCATTTATCTTTTCATTTGGTTTAACAAGTCCTTCTGGCCCACTTTTAAACATAATCCCCAGATATTCCGTTTCTCCTTTGATGCGAAAATGAGGTCTATATCCATTCACAAACCTGTCCCCATATAGATAATTACCAAGAGAAATTAGATTGTTACCGCCTTCTTCTGAAGATAAAAATTCAACGACAACATCTAACCAAGGTTTCTTAACTATATCTTCAATCATAAAAAACCTCCCTATTTTGCGGAAGTAGCTTCATAATCCGCGCTAGCCCAAACTTCAACACACTCAAAAACCCCGTGTTTTTCAAAATCGCTGACAATGCCCGGGGCAAGGAATCCTTTCACTTCATCCTTATCCGCCCAGCAGAAATCGTCATGTTCAGCGGATAGCATGACTGCATCCGATTCAGTACGGCATAGATACGAAAGGATGGCGACCTGCCTGACCGGACTCGTGAGAATGGTTGTGGCGAAAAGCAGTTTCCCGACCGCTACTTCAAGTCCGGTTTCCTCTGCAATTTCCCGTGCCAAGGCAATTTCAAGTGTCTCCCCAAAATCCAGCTTCCCTCCAGGACACTCCCATGTACCGCCGCCTGCCTCGTCATTCGCAGAGCGTTTCACAATCAATACTTTGCCCTTGTTAGCGACAATACCTTTTACCGCTACAACTATATTATTTTCCATGATGAAAACACCTTTCTTGAAAACATGGCTAATGTTTCCTAAAACCTATTCCTTAATCATTCTAAGAGCTTTTAATAAATCCTCATCGATTTGATTCCCGACACCCTCAAACGTCCTTGTTACGGGAACGTCCGGAACGATGCCAGTATGGTAAGTCGGATTTCCATCCAATCCGATTGTTTCGGTTCCCGTCAGTGTACCCCGGATATAAGGGGCAACCTGATAAGTCTGCGTTTTTCCGTAGCTTCCTCCGGTAAGTCGGCCGACAATCGTCCCCAAGCCATGATCTTTTACATATCGAAGGAAATATTCCGGCGGTCCCACCGTTCCCGCGTTAGCCAAAAACATGATTTTTCCTCTGAATTTAGGCTGGATTGGGTCAATTGAATCCCGCTTTTCGGAAAACGTGGCCATTTTCTTGTGGGGGTAAATAACCTGCATCACCTTTTCGACCGGTCCTAACAGTGTCTGATCGCTTAAATGGCCGATAATTTCCCTATACAATAAATCGTCGGATTTCATTGTGCGCATATCAAAGATAATGCCTTTTGCCTTATCCAGAACATGAAGATACGTAGCCCATGTTTCTTTTATGTCCATGGACAGGTTGAAATAATAGATGCCGTCTTCTATTTCCCAGACATGGTCCATGCGGTTGAACTCATCGACAAAGGCATGTTCCCAGCTTGAAAGTGTTATATTTTTCTCCTGTCCATCACGGGTATAGACGATTTCAGCCTGTCCCGAATCAAGGATTGAATCAATTGCCATCCATGTTCTGAATTGCGTGGATCCAGGCAGGCTTTGGGACAGGCGTTCCACATATCCGCGGGCTTCAACGCCATTAATCGATGTAATAATATCGCCAGCCTTGAAATTCAAAGAATCTTTTGAACCGGTCACAACAACCTTGCCCTCCACGACATCCATCATGATTGGAAGCCGCTTGTTGTTTTTTATCAGTTCCCATAATTGTAAAATTGTTTGTCCGTCGTCCGTTTTCCTCATTAAAGAGGTTAATGTCCTGAAATAATCATCAGGGTTTTTATCATCCGCCGTATCCTCAAGTGCGGCCCGCAGCTCCTGATTCGGATTGATGGAGAAGCTAATGGCCGAAGGATGAAAGTGGGCAAGGACATTCCAGGCCGAAATGATGCCAGCATAACGATAATTGTCATTCTCGGCATTCAATTCTTCTTTCAAATGCTGAAGATTGGATTTTAGTTTCTCATAGTTTTCCCAGCTTTTTTTCGTGGTTCCGAGCGTTTTGCCGTTATCCACAAAGAGGATTAAAGGAAATTTAAAGTGAATTGAATCACCAAGCTCTCCTTCGTATGATTCCACAACTTTTGGATAGCTGGGAAATAGTTGCCCGTCATGAAAGGCCAAGGAACCGTCAGCAATAGTGGCCTCGACCCGCTTGCTTTTATAAGAAGAACTCTGAAGACCGGGAGGACCATAGTGCTGCCAGGCAACAACCTTTCCAGTAGGCGCAACCTTTTTCACCACAGGTGGCTTTTCTTCTTTTAAAAATAATGAAAGGGTAGGGGCAACCGGCAAAAACAGTTCTTCAAGGACCGCCTTCAATTCCTTATCATTCTTTGCTTCCTTAACTTTGCCGGCGCCGTAAATCCCAAACCGGTTCCAATCGAGGTCGGCGGCTTCATCGCTCGGGTGAAAATAGCGAATATACCCATAAAGCCTTCCGAACGCCTCCAAATTGGTATAAAGGCGATCGGGAGTTTTCTTTTTCACCTTGACTGAAGCCTGTTCCTCGGGGAAAAAATTCAACCCGATAATCGCAGCACAGACAATAATAACCAACCCAATGATCCGTAGCTTCGGCCTCTCCATCGCAGCCTCCTTTTGGAAAACATATTAGGGATTATTAATGACTTCAATTGCCTTTTCCACATACTCATCAACACCGTTTCGGACGCCTTCCAGAGTTCTAGTTACTGGTATATCAGGCTGTACGCCGACGGAAAAGTTCGGCATTCCGTCTCCGCTGAACGTATCAGTCCCCGCCATGAGTCCCCGAAGGTTCATTGTAATTCGGTAGTCTTGGTAATACCCGAACGCGCCCGCGGACACCTGGCCTACAATCGTGCCAAGCCCTCTATCTTTTACATAGTTCAGAAAGTACTCTGGCCTGCCAACGGTTCCACCATAGGATAAAAACACTGCTTTTCCTTTAAACACGGATTCTTCAATTACCCGTTCCGGCTGAAACAAATCCTCGAAAGTAGCGTTTTTATGATAAGGATGGACAACCTGCATGACCTTTTCAATCGGCCATTTTCCAGACTTATCACCCTGAAGCTCAATGATGGACGAAAATATCCCGTAATCAAGATTATTACCCCGCATATCGAAAATGATTGCCTTTGCTTGTCGCAGCTCTTCTTTTTTCACGAAGAGGATTTCATTCAATCCCTGTATATTTAAAGAAGGATTAATGTAATAAACCCCATCTTCAAGTAATTTAAAAAAATCGGTACGGTTGAATTCATCTACATAACGAAAGTCGTTTTCGGAAAAACGTCCCTCTTCCTGATGTCCTCCCTGTGAAAAAACGATTTTGGCATTTTCATCATCCAGGACCGAATCGATCGCCATCCATAATTTAAACTGCGGGGATCCGGGGATGTTTTCGGCAATGGAATCGATATACGTCTTTGCATCGACTCCATTGATTGTGACAATCTCATCCCCTGGCCTAAGTTTTGTAGAGGATGGCACGGCCGTTACAACAAACTTATTCTCCACAAAGTCAAAAGCGAACGGCTGGCGCTTGTATGTTTTTGAAAACTCAAGAAACGAAAAGGCTGCTATTCCGTCGTTTGTCACTTCCATCAAAGAATAGAGCGTTTTTAAGTAGTTATCGCGATTTTTATCGTCCGCCGCATCCTTCAGGGAAGCGGCGAGCTGCCCGTTCAGTTTTGACTTTGAAAACTGGGAAGAAGGATGAAAATGGGCGAGCATGTTCCAAGCTGACAGGACCCCTGCAAATCGGACATTTTCATTATCGGTCGATAGACTTGGATCCATTTCCTGGAGATTCTTTTTCAAACCCTCGAACCTGTCCCTGCTCTTTTGGGTGCTGCCAATCGTTTTGTTATTTTCAACGTACAAAGTAAGCGGGAGGTCAAAGCGGATTGATTTTCCTAGCAGCCCCTTGTACCGTTCGTTTTCCTTTGGAAAATTGGCAAATAACATGCCGTCATTTAGTGAAAGGGAGCCGCCCGTACGGATAGCCTGGATGCGCTTGCTTTGGAATAAGGAAGTATCATGGCCCGGCGGACCGTAATGCTGCCAGGCAATTACTTTATCAGTTTTCTTGATTTTCGGCTTTTTTGGTGGCTTCTCATCTTTTGTATACAGTGACAGGGTAGGGGCGATAGGGAAAAAAAGCTCGTCCAATACAGCCTTCAGTTCCTTTTCGTTCGCTGCATCTTTTACTTTTTCAACTCCATACGTCCCAAACCGGTTCCAATCAAGTTCTGCCGCTTCATCACTCGGGTGAAAGTAGCGGACATATCCATAAAGCTTTCCAAATATCTCAATGTTTGAAACTCTTCGGTCAATGGGTTGCTTTTTTGCCTTTACGGCTTTTTCGTTGTCAGGAATAAAGTTAAGACCGGCAATCGCAAGGCAAACAACCAAAATGACGCCAATAATTTGTATCTTCTTTTTATTCATCATATCCCCCATGATGACTAATTTATTGCGGTTTCTTTCCTTCAATCACTTCAATCGCTTTTTCCACATATTCGTCAATTCCGTTTAGGACGCCTTCCATCGTCCGGGAAACATACACATCAGGCTCTATACCGAATTGAAAGGTGGATTTACCAGCGGCATTAATAGTCTCAGTGCCTGTCATGACGCCTCGCAAGCTTCCGTTAATCGGGTACATTTGCAAATATCCATGCGCTCCCGCGGTATTTTGGCCAACAATCGTTGCCAGGCTATTATCTTTTACATAGCCAAGAAGGGTTTCCGCTTGTGCCCTTGTACCGCCATACGCAAGGAATACAGCTTTCCCTTTGAAAACAGGCTCTTCTGGTCTGAGTTCCTCCTGGATTTCGGTGTATGTTGCTTTCCACTGGTACGGGTAAACCGTTTGCATAATCCTTAATTTTGGTCCCTTTACCGGCTTATCCGTCAGTTGCCCAATAAGTTTTGTGGCGAACTGTGCATTATAGGTGGAATTTCGCAGGTCAAAAACAATTCCTTTGGCATTGGAGAGGGCTTCCTTGTTCGCTTCAAACACTCCCTGTACATCATCCGTAATATTGAAATAATAGATTCCTTCCCCCAACTCTTTAAACCCTTCGATTCGGTTGAATTCGTCGATAGGCATATATCGGCTTTTATCGACCGTGATGTCCCGCAAAAGGCCGTCCCGCATAATCCCCAGTTTTACTTTATCAAGTCCGGTGATCGTATCAATTGCACGCCATAACTTGAACTGGGAGGAACCGGGTATCTGATTAGCTTTCTGTGCAAAGTATTCAAACCAGCCGACACCATTTAATGACTCGACGATGTCGCCAACCTGCACATTTGTGAATTCGTTTGCGGCTGTGACGACCATCTTTCCTTCAACAATATCGAGCGCAATCGGGAGGCGGTCCCATCGTGTGAAATCCTGGATGAATGTATGTTCCGCCATGCCATCGCCTGTTTTTTCAAAAAGAAACGCTATCGTTTCAGTATAGTCTTCCCGTGTCCGATCATCGGCTGCATTCTTTAGGGCGGCCCCGAGGCTTCCCGTTAATTCACGACGATTTGGAACGGAAGGATGGAAGTGGGCAAGAATGTTCCAGGTGGTAATCACCCCGGCAAACCGGACATCTTCATCCTCGCTCGTCAAGTTCGGATCCATGCCCGCTAGTTCTTCTTTCAGATTTTCAAACCTGTTCCAACTTTTTTCTGTCGTACCGAGTGTTTTGCCGTTCTCAACATACAGGATGAGCGGCATGGAAAAACGGAGGCTCTCACTTAACGTCCCAGTGTGTTTTTGGTCAAGTTCCGGATAATGTGAAAATAACATTCTCTCATCGAATGCATACGCGCCATCAACCAGGTAGGCGTGTACCCGGTTGCTTTTGAAAAACTGAGTGTCAGTCCCGGGCGGCCCATAGTGCTGCCAAGCAACTACTTCCGCGGTCTTTTGCGGTGCCGGCGGTTTAGGAGCCTTTTTTCCTTTTTCCGTAATCACCAATGAAGGCGCGATTGGCAAAAATAATTCCTCGAGCGCCTTCTTTAATTCTTCGTCATCTGCCGCATCCTTGACACGGCCTGCTCCGTACACCGCAAACCGGTCCCAGTTGAGCCCGGCCGATTCATCACTAGGGTGGAAATAATGGACATATCCATACAGCCGCCCAAATGCCTCTAGGTTTGTAACCCGGCGCTCTATACTTTGCTTTTTTATCGTTGTGCCAGCTTCGTCATCTGGCGCGAAAGTTAAGCCAACGATAGCCAAACAAACAATCAAGATGAATCCAATAATGCGCAAATTCTTTTTGCTCATTTTGTAATCCCCCTGTTTTTCCCTTTCCTTAACTTCCATTATAGCCCAGTTGGGAATGCAGAGATAAATTTTTTATAGAATTTGCCAGGAAAAAACTAATTGGACGAGCATATAATGAGCAGGCGAAACTCTTAAACTTTTTTCTGTTTTTCTTTTTTTAAAAAAAGGACTATGACCTTGAATCGGTAGAATACGAGTGGTAAAATCAACATTCTGAGAGAGGAGAATTCATTTGAACAACAAAGATGTCAGTACTGTACGCAAGCAATTCAAAATAGACAATGATCGATTGAATATCACGGAAATTTTCAATGTTTATGTAAAAAAAGAAACGTCGGAAATCTATCATACGGAAAGCCACCCATTCGGGATGCTTGAACAGTTCCAGCAAGAGCTTTTTATGGATAACTTTAAGAAGGTTGTGGCGGGGCAGCTGGATTCCAAGCTGTTTGATTTAAAATTTAGGCGCGGTGAGGAAGGCAGCACCCAGACCATACTGTTCGATAGCCTGCATTATGCTGACAACGAGGCCTGGCAAGAAGCGATGCTCGCGATTGTCGCCAAATTGTTCGACGGGTTGGTTTATGAAATGGATACAGTTGTCACATTCATCCGCGGCGAATTCAGGGTTGCAACGAGAATGAGGAGTGCGGATTCCGAAGAGGGCGGGGACGATGAAGTGTATTCCCATAAATTCATCCTTTGCAGCCTGAACCGGACCGACCAGCCAAAATCAGCGCTCATCTTCGATTACATCGAGAAGGCGTTCAAGGCAAGCAGCGCGGTTGACCCGATTATCAACCTGTCGGCGCCGATGTTCGGCTTCCTTTTTCCGACATTCAACCAGGGAGTGGCCGATGTGAACCATATCCTTTATTCCGCTGGAAAGCCGAATCAGCCTTCACCGCATTTCGTTGAACATGTCCTGTCATGTGAGCCAATCAATACCGCAAAGGAAGAGAAGGACAACTTTGAACAGGTCCTGCAGACGATTATTGGTGAGAAGGTTGAAACGGATGTACTCGCAAACATCTACAGCGAAATCAATAAGGTACTTGAGGAATCCGAGGAGACGGAAGCGCCGCTGCTGGACTACCACGATGTCGAACGTATCCTTGCCGATAGCGGCGTAAAGGACGTCACATCCGAAAAAGTCGAGTTCGCCTTTAAAAACGTCCTCGACAATGAGAAAAAGGAAATCAAAGCAACCAGCCTTGTTCCGAAAACGATAAAAATCAACACAAAGGTTGCAACGGTTACCATCAGCCCCGAAGACTTAAGCAATGTCCGCTACGTGACCATCAACGGAAAACGCTGCCTGCTACTTGAGGTAGAAGAAGATGCGGTAGTGGAAGGGTTTCAGTTGGAGAATGTATCCCTGTAGTTTAAAAAATAAGCTATGTTAAATGATATTGTTAATAAATGACCATAAAATAAGGACCCGATTGAGGTCCTTGTTTTAAATCCTTATTGAAGATAAGCATCCGTTACTTTAAGTGATTTTTTTCACAATAAGTCTTATACCATTTAGTTTTAAATGTTTTTATCTAACGCTTTTTTCTTTCTCGTGTGCAAAACACAGTAATCTTTGTTGTGCCATTTTCATAATAGAATTCTCTTCTAGCTACTATGTAACCCCAACCATCTACTATTAAGGTATCACCCTCAATCGGAGTAAATAAGTCTCCAGTAGACTTAAGCGGGCTTTCGAAAATATATTTTTCTTCTGCTATATCATAATAAAATAATTCAACTTTCATTCGCTCACCTCCCAAATAGAATACGATACGAACAACTTTAAGTTTCTATCAACTATAATATTTTATTTAAAGTGACTTTTTCGCTAACCTGCCCTTTAATTAAACAATTTGATACTTACTTTTTAGGCATAGTGTATGTCACAGAAATACCACTGTTTTCTTCAATCTTCGTAAAAATTTCATCAAGGATTTCTAATGCTCTTTCATTTGATTCGTACTTCCCTAAAACCTTACTCCAGTGATTCATAGAATCACTGCCGATAACACCTTCTATCTTTTTCCCGTCTACAGTAACCTCTTTTACATTCATCAAACTTTTATTATCTTGTGTAGCAATCCATAACATAAAAAATCCATTCCTTTCGTTCATCTTTCATTCTTACTTACACCACAATCTGCCCCCATTTGTTTAGCAATGACATACACCATTCTTCAATCTACTGCCCCTTTAATAAATTCAACAAGAAAGAGTGCTTATCCTTCTTTAGTATAAGCACCCCGTTACTTTAAGTATATATCTTCACAAACTCATTAAGATAATTTGCTTATTTAGTGGTCGACATTTTTTTCTCCTTCTTTGAATATAAATTTGACAGTAATTAGACATACGTCTTCCTTATCCACTCCGTTTAGCTGGATAATGTTTAAATCAGTGGGGACGATTAATCACTCTTCCGTTCCTTTTTTTCTCCCTAATAGCTATCCATACACCCATAAATCCCGCAGCAAATGAAGCTGGAATGCTATTCCACTAACCTCCCATTTGAACAAGGCATATGAAACTCTGAATATAGATAACATTAATTTATACTAAATAGCCACAGTCGAAGATAAGCCATTCCACAGAAGTAATAGTCATACTTTTCCTTATTTGAAAATTTTACAGAGGGCTGATCTCACAAAACCGGTCTTATCATCAGCATATTGATGCTTATCATGTTTGTTTTTACCAGAAAGCCGGAACTTCAAATTTTCATATTCAATACGGGCATCTTCATTGTTTCGCAAGTAGTCTCTGAATTCCAGTTGCTCCAGTAAATACTTGTTTCCTTTTTCGTACATATGAATCTGGTGCGTACGTGGTTCGCCTTTGTTGAAATAATGCCGTTCAGGCAGCACATTTGTGCCTCTATATCGATAACCCAAAGCTTCAAGAGGGGAAACACAATGCAAGCCATCGCCGAAATGCTCAAGTTCAATCGCGATATCAAGGATAGGTTTCGCGCTTAAATGGGGTACCGCCGTGCTCCCGATATGATGGACCGCTACGATATACGCCCCAATTTTTTCTTCAATTTGAACTTTCTCTTTTAAAAACTCTTCTTTCCATTCTTGTGTCCACGGAACGAGGAACACTTCTCCGCGCGGCAAGCCTAGCATTCAATCCACCTCCCTTATGGGCTATTTTATAAAACTAAAAATCCATCAACAAATCTTTTCCCTCAACGTATGGCGGATAAATGTCAGGATGCAGTATATGTGCGATTTGCGCCAGGCCGTTCAGCAATAAAGGAGAAGGCCTGCAATACAGCGGCTCATCGAGTATGTAAAGCTGATCGTTCCGGATTGCCTCAATTTCTTCCCAGCCCGGCCGTTTCAAAATAACCTTTGGATTGACCTTCTTCTTGTGGACGCCGACCCAAACAACACAAATTGTGTCGGGATTTCGTTCCTTTACGTCATCCCAATCGGTTTGCACGCTGGCTTCTGGCCTGTCTTCAAAAACATTCCGCCCGCCAGCGAGCTTGCTGATTTCAGTCAGCCAGTTGGCAGCTCCAGGCGTGAAAATCGGCTTCGCCCACCACTCCCAGTAAAGGGATTTCGGCGCATCGATCTTCCGGCTTAAAGACTCATAGAAAGAGAGAATCCGGTTGAATTTTTCAAACAGCTGTTCAGCCTTTTCGGAAGTATTCGTAACCTTGCCGACAAAAAGGATGCAGTCGCCGACTTCCTTCAATGTTTTTGGATTCGGAACGATTACATATGGGATGTACCGTTTCTCAAGCTCTTCGATGTTGCGTTCCATTCCCGGGACAGACAGGGAGGCTAAAACCAGATCAGGCTGGAGTGCTTCAACCTTATCCATGTCGATGTTCAAATCCGGGCCAAGGCGAGGCAGCCCATTGATTTCCGCGGGCCAATCGGAAAAGTCATCCACACCAATAAGCGAAGGCGCCAACCCCAGGTAAGCAGCCAGCTCGGTATTGCTCGGACAGATGGAAATCAGTCTCATGGCAAACTCCCCCTTGTATGTTCTTCGTTATTTCTATTATAGTAAAATCATTTACTTTGAGCGAAAGGTTATTAATTTTACAGGAAAAACAGACGGTTTAGTCGAAAATAATGAAACAGGGCAAAAACAACATTACTATCTGTTTTATATGAGCACAAATGAACAGGAAGCGCCGGTTCACAGCTGATAGACTGTGTTTGAGAGGAGAGGGTTGCACATGGAGGGGCTTCAAAGGATGCTGGAAAGCATCGAGTATATGGAACGGAATTTGGATAATAATCTTCTGATTGAAGACATAGCTGCAGTGGCCTGTATGTCCAAATTTCACTTTCAACGGATGTTTAGTATGCTGACCGGTTTTACCGTCAGTGAGTATATCCGGAACCGCCGGCTCACATTGGCCGCGCAGGAGCTGGTTAACTCAAAAATCAAGGTGATTGATGTTGCCATGAAGTACGGATACGAAAGCCCGGAATCGTTTACAAAAGCATTTCGGCGCATTCATGGAATAAGCCCGTCGGATACAAAGAAAAACAGCCAATCCTTGAAGGCGTACCCAAGGCTCTCTTTTCAAATAAAATTGAAGGGTGATGTGGAAATGGATTACAGGATTATTGAGAAAGAAGCGTTTACGATAGTGGGGAAAAGTATCAGGACTTCTACCATTGGCGGGGAGAACAACCGGAATATCGCGGCTTTCTGGGTTGAATCGAACGAGAATGGATTGTCGAAGGAACTTGCGAAAAACTGTGGCCAGCTTGGGTTAATCGGCGCTTGCGTGGAGTTTGATAAAGATCAAGAAAACCTAATCTACATGATCGGCGCGGAAAAAAATATAAGCCAGCTCCCCGAGTCCTGGGAGGAAAGGGAGATACCTGCAGCAACGTGGGCAGTTTTTCCGGTGCACGGCGCCATGCCTGAAGCGATTCAAAAGGTATGGGACAGGATTTACTCCGAATGGTTCCCGGCAACCGGGTATGAGCATGCCGCTGGGCCAGAAATGGAGGTTTATTGCAGCCCGGCTGACCCTTACTCCGAGGATTATTATAGCGAAATTTGGATTCCGATTAAGAAATAATAGATAGTGGCAACGAGGAGGAGCAAGTAAAAAACCCTTTAAGGAAATTCAACCTTAAAGGGTTTTTTACATAGGAAAATGGTTAAACCAATGGCTATTTAAATAAATTCTACATTATAAAGTTATAATTTCGCTGTGGCATACCGGTCTTCTTGGGCTGCCTTTTCCTTTTCCAGCAATTCCACAAGGGATTCAACTGTTTTCATGATTGATTCATGTGTCACATCGCGGCCAAGGATTGCACTGGCCCTCTGAATTAATTCATCTTTATTAACGTTCATACCTTTTACCTTCCCATTCATATTGAATCGTTAAACACCGTGGCTGCCAACTCAATATCCTTTTGACAATTATATCCTTCAATCTGAGGACGACTGCAGGTGGTCTCCTGCTTATTTGTAAAAAACCATTCCCTGTCAGTATTATTTATGATTGTTCAAATTAAATCAAGGTTATTTTCGACTATTTTCGTCTTTTTTCTGCAAAAAGGATAGTGTACTGGCCACTTTTCAGCTGTACATGGACAGAACCTTTTCAAGATCAGCGACCAATTGCTTCAGTTCGTCCGGATTTAACCGAATCGGCATTTGGTCATTTAGGGTAATAATTTGCCCTTCTCCTCCGTTCTCATGTTTTTTTAAATAGCGGTAAATGCTCGTTAATTGGTTTTCCTTCAGGACCGATTGGGTGCTCAAGTTTTTCACCTTTTGCAAGGAAAATTCATTCATTGATGGGTCAAATTCGCCCGAAATGATGGAACCTTCTATAATCATCTTTTCGCTCCTTTTTCATTTTGGGTTAGTTTTCCCTTTCGGAAAAGGAAAAATGCCAAGGCCCATCGTAATCGGTACAAGCATTTCTTGTGTAAAATTGAACCCCAGCCTCTATACTAAAAAGAAAGATTGGAGGGATTCATGTGCAGATTGAAATGTGGACAGACTTTGCTTGACCATTCTGCTATATTGGCAAAAAGCGTCTGGAGGACGCTATTCAGAAGATTGGTCAACCAATAGAAGTAACGTATCGGTGCTTTGAACTGGACCCGAATGCGGGCCGGGATATTAAAGAGAACATGTATGAAATGTTGGCGAGAAAATACGGGATGAGCATTGCCCAGGCAAAAGCAAACTCTGACAATGTGGTGAGAATGGCGAAGGAAGTTGGACTTGAGTACAATATGGATACATTGATTTTGACCAACACCTTTGACGCCCATCGTTTGACGATGTTTGCCAAAACAAAGGGACTCATGAAAGAAACGACTGAGAGGATTCTCCGCGCTTATTTTACGGAGTCCAAACATATTGGCGATCATGAAACATTGACGGAGTTGGCGGTGGAAGTAGGACTCGACCGGGAAGAAGTGGCACAAATGCTTGCCAGCGATGCCATGGCCGATGCTGTCCGTGCCGATGAGCAAACAGCACGGCAGTATGGCATTTCCGGAGTCCCATTCTTTCTCATTAATAAAAAGTACGCTATTTCCGGTGCACAGCCAACCGAAGTGTTTGTCCAGGCATTGGAAAAAGTACTAGCGGAGGATAAAATCGTCGTCTTAAATAACATGGGTGGAGACATGTGTGATGACGATGGCTGCGAAATTCCGAAGAAGTAGGCATGCCTCTTTTCTGGACGGCTCAACATTTTTCTTATATAGTAATGGTGACAATTGAAGTTTGGAAATGTAGGGGAGCCGGTGTTGCTGGCTGAGATAGTATCCAAAGATGCTGACCCTTTTACCTGATCTGGTTAGTACCAGCGTAGGGAACATCTTCTAGTAGACGTTTATTCGCCTATTATGGATTTTTTTATGCGCTCGGGATAACCCGTGCGCTTTTTTATTTGGCTTGCTAGCAAAAATATAAATCCTACTAGCTTATTTATACATACATTTCTTAACCCGACCATCTTTTCCGCTTCATTGTCAAAAAAACAGATGAGAGGGGAAAATCATGAGAAAGCTGCTTATTGCATTATCCACAGTATTACTGGCATTGGGCCTTGTGGCATGTTCTGCGGACAAAAAGGAGCCAGGTACCTCAAAATCGTTAAAGAAGATCAAGATTGTCCTCGATTGGGCGCCGAACACGAACCATACAGGGATTTATGTCGCGAAGGAGAAGGGTTATTTTAAAAAACATGGTCTTGATGTCGACATTATCCTTCCTGGGGAGGCGGGTGCTGACCAGCTCGTTGCGTCCGGCAAATCGGAATTTGGGGTTAGCTATCAGGAGTCGATTACCCAGGCGAGAATCCAGGGTGTACCGCTTGTGTCGGTTGCGGCTGTCATCCAGCACAATACCTCCGGATTCGCTTCGCCAAAAGCGAAAAACATAACATCCCCTAAGGACTTTGAAGGCAAAACGTATGGCGGCTGGGGATCGCCAGTCGAAAAAGCGGTTTTGAGCCTGTTGATGAAGCAGGAAAATGCAGACGTGGACAAAGTGAAAATCGTCAACATGGGCGATTCCGACTTCTTTACGGCTGTAAAGCGGGACATTGATTTCGCATGGATTTACTATGCATGGACTGGGATTGAGGCGGAGCTGCGGAACGAACCAATCAACATGGTTTACCTGACCGACTATTCAGAGAAACTCGACTATTACACGCCTGTCATTGCCACGAATGAAAAAATGATTAAGAACGACCCGGAGACAGTGAAGGCATTCGTTGCGGCAGTTTCCGAGGGGTACGAATTTGCAATAAAGAATCCATCCGAGAGCGCTGATATTTTACTAAAAGCTGTCCCTGACCTTGATTCCGAGCTTGTGAAAAAAAGCCAGGAGTGGCTCTCGCCAAAGTATCAGGATGATGCCAAGCGATGGGGCGAACAAAAGCTTGAAATATGGGAAAATTACAGCCAATGGATGTTCGAAAACGGACTTCTAGAAAAGGAACTTGATGCCGAAAAAGCTTTCACAAATGAATTTTTACCGGAATAAGGAGGAGTAAACGATGGCGAACGCGCTAGTGAGTATCCAAATCATACCGAAAGCCGCGACGAGTGAGGAGACGATAAAGCTGGTCGATGCCGCTATTGAGGTAATCGACCAGGCTGGAGTAAAGTACGAGGTCCATCCGCTGGAAACAACGATGGAAGGTGAACTTAGCCAGCTCCTTGGCGTCATTCAAAAAATGAATGAAAGAATGATTGAACTGGGGACACCGAATGTCATATCACAGATAAAGATTCTCTACCAGCCAAATGGCATTACGATGGATCGGTTAACGGAGAAGTACCGCAGATGAAAAGATTTGGGAACAAAGGGTGGAGCCCGATTGCGGTGCTCCTCCTTTTCTTCATGGTTTGGGAAGGGATGGCTTCCTTTTTTAAGATTCCGGCCTGGCTTCTGCCCGCCCCTACCGCGATTTTAAAAGAAGCCTTCGCCAATTACCAGCTGTTTTTGCCGGATGTGGGTGCAACGGTGATGCTAGCTGCTTCAGGACTTTTGCTTGGGGGATCGATTGGCTTTATCATCGCGACGGTGCTGCACCTCGTACCGCCACTAAGGACTGCGATGTATCCCTTTTTAATCATCTCGCAAAATGTTCCAATCATTGTACTTGCTCCGCTGTTGGTCATCTGGTTCGGTTTCGGCTACCTGCCTAAGTTGATCATCATAACGCTCGTCTGCTTTTTCCCAATAACAATCGCCCTGTTGGACGGCTTCAGGAATGCGCCGAGGGAACTTGTCCATTACATGAAAATGTCCGGTGCGACGTCAACCCAATTGTTCGCCAAGGTCCAGTTTCCGAATGCATTGCCGCAGTTTTTCTCGGGTCTGAAAATATCTGCAACGTACAGCGTCATGGGGGCGGTCATTTCCGAGTGGCTTGGCGCGGAAAAAGGGATTGGCGTCTTTATGACCCTTTCGTCCTCGGCATTCCGTACCGATCGTGTTTTTATTGCCATTTTTGTTATTGTCATTTTGAGCATGCTGTTTTACAGCATCATTACATTTCTTGAAAGAACAGCCATCAAATGGGCACGGGAGGGAGAGCGATGATTGGAGCGAAAATCAGGCTTGAAAATATAACTCATTCATTTAACGAAACCGGCCTTGTCCTTGATGGAATCTCACTCCATGTAAATGATGGTGAATTTGTTTCAATTATCGGCCCATCAGGAAGCGGGAAAAGTACTATTTTTCAAACGATCGGCGGTTTGCTGAAGCCGGAAAGGGGAGACATTTTTCTGGAGGGGCGGAGGATTAACGGGGAAACCGGAAACATTGCCTATATGCCACAGCAGGCCTCGCTGCTTCCTTGGCGGACTGTTTTGAAAAATGTCCTCCTCGCCCAGGAGCTTTCCGGCAGGACGGATGAAGCAGAAGCCCTAACATGGCTTGCCAAGGTTGGACTATCAGGCTATGAAAATGCCTACCCGCATCAGCTTTCAGGGGGAATGAAGCAGCGCGTCGCGTTCATTCGGGCGCTCCTTTCTCAGCAGCCCATCATGCTGCTCGATGAACCGTTTTCCGCACTAGACGAATTTACACGGTTCGATATGCAAAAATGGCTTCTGTCCGTATGGGAAGAAAAGCGGAAGTCGGTCCTATTCATCACCCACAATATCGAAGAGGCGCTGTTCTTATCTGACCGGATTGTTCTTCTTTCGCAACGCCCGGCGAAAGTCATAAAAGAATTTAAGGTACCGTTCAATCGGCCAAGGACCGACCGGCTTCTTCTGGATGATTACTTTTTAAAGCTGAAACGCGAGATTTACTGTGCCATGAAAGAAGGGGAGAAGCATGAAAGCCATTGATGCGCATATCCATTTGGACAAATATCCGGAGGACGAACGGGAGCTCATCATCAATAGCTTAGGGGAAAATCAGGTTGAGGCTTTGATTTGCGTTTCGATGGACCTCGCTTCCTGCAAGGAAAACCTGAGGCTCTTTGAGAACTGTCCGCGAATTCATCCCGCTTTCGGCTACCACCCGGAGCAGCCGCTTCCTTCCGATGCAGAGCTGGATAAGCTGTTAAATTGGATTAGTAGGCATAAAGAAAAGATGGTTGCGATTGGCGAGGTAGGCCTGCCGTATTATATGCGTACCGATTCCAAGAACGCCCATTTCTCGTACGAGGGATATATAGAATTACTTGAGCAGTTCATCCTATTGGCAAAAAAGCTCAACAAGCCAGTGATCCTCCATGCCGTTTATGATGACGCGCCAATTGCCTGCGGGCTCTTGGAGAAACACAGCATCGAGAAAGCGCATTTCCATTGGTTCAAGGGCGACAGGAAAACAGTCGAGCGGATGATTGCGAATGGGTATCATGTTTCGTTCACACCTGACATCCTGTATGAAAAAGAAACGAGGGAGGTTGCCGAGCTGTATCCTTTGCAGCTTATGATGGCGGAAACGGACGGACCATGGCCTTTTGAAGAAAGGTTTTCCGGAATAATGACTCAACCTGCCATGGTCCTTGACGTAGTGAAAGAGCTGGCGTTAATAAAGGGAGTTCCTGTTGAACAAGCGGGTTCCATCTTTCATGCGAATACAAAACGTTTTTACAAGCTTAAGGATATCTTTTGAAAAATAAAAAAGAGACACCGATTTAAATTAATCTGTGTCTCTAAATGCACTTTATATGTTCACCATTATAGTTCAGAAGGATAGACTCCAAGTTGTTGGAACATATCCAGTGTATTGAAAACAACCCGATTCATTTTAATCTTTCCTTGCTCTAGTTCAAATAGGGAAATACCTTGAATCTCAGCATATTTATTCGTTGGCGGCAATCCCATTAATGAAGCCGAGTTATTTCCGCTACCTTTTATGATATATGCACGAAAGTACATTTTATGAAAAATAGGGGGCCATTTTAAAAAAAGACAACAATCCGTGATTAGTCTCCGCATACTAAGAAAAAATAGCGCTCCTATATTATTTTTCTCAACAGTCGGTTTTGGCTAAAATAGAGGAAGATAATCAGAGAACGGAGCGCGCCGACATGATTGTTCCACTGGACATAACGCATATACCAAAAATTCTTCAGGCCCAGAAAGAGCTTTATAGCATGAACTTCAGGAACATGGTGTTCAACAAGGAATTCTACGACATGATTCTTTCCTGGTATCAAGTTGCACTGGAAACCCATGATTGGAAGGCATTCGTCCTCCTAGTAAATGAAGAAGTTTCCGGGTTTTACCTGGCCCAGTACAAGGAAGGGTCAGGCTACCTGTCGCAGATGTTCGTTTCCGGAAAGCTTCGGGGGCAAGGGTACGGCAAGTTGCTCCTCGACCATTTCGAGCAGGGAATGATGGATCCTGGCTATTATATCCTACAGGCAAGCGGCATGAATAAATCTGCCGTCGCCTTCTACGAACGGAATGGCTACGAAATTCTTAGGCCTTATGAAGACGAAAACGGCGATCCCAGGTATTTGATGATTAAATATAACTTTTAAGGAACCCACTCTCATCCATTTGGAAGGGGGTGCTTTTTTATGGGCTGTCTAGATGCCATGTTAAATATATTAATCAACTTGCATATTCATATACAGCTCATAAATTTCATCCGATTTCGAGGGTGTTAAATCTGTTAACAATACCCCATTTTGCAAAAGTGCGGTGATGATGATTAGGCCGTAATAGTAGCCGGATTTTACAGGTAAATGCCCGCCTTCCTTCGCCATGAAGTATTTTTCAACAAGTGGTTGGGTTAAGGCTTGATCAAAATCTTTCAAGATTTCGTTTTCGATTTTATTAAAATTGGTTTTTAGTAATCGGTAGTTTTCTTGGGAAACCATCAGTGCTTTTGCAAAATTGGCGTCGATCAGTTCAGCTTGATTTACAATCAAAGGCGTTATTGTCGCGAGCCCCTCGGCGATTGCTAACTGTTTTACTGTGAGGCGTTCAGAACTCTCGGCAAAATTTAGTTTGTGAAACCGTACAAGATGATTGAATTCGTGAGGAATTAATATATTTATATCGGACTTGGCAAGCCTCTCAAGCCCCAAATACAAAGATGGTTTTGAAGTAGGCGGCGCGGTTCCGTCAATATGGCCAAATCCCACGAGTAAAAAAACATCAAAATCTTCCTCGAATTTGAAAAACTCAGCACACTGCAATAAGGATTCTTTGATTTTTGTAACAGGTTGCAAAGCCAACCCGTTTTCCGCCTTTAACAGTAGTGTATCGAAATCAAGGGAATTGATTACAGGCTTTAACGCATTTAAATCAGCTAAATAATTTGTTCGGAAAATGGCGTCGAAAACCTCCTGGTACTCCTCATAATAGTTGAACCACGCCTTGTACCTTTTTTCATCAGACTGAAAGCTAATTACTTCCCTAAATCGCTCCAATCCATTGTAAATATTCAAGAGCCATCCTCCTAAATGAATCATCGTATTGTAAATATTTAACATCGGGCGCTGAAAATCCTTCAAATTAGGGTGAAATGGACAGGCGGAAAAAAATCTTTTATTCTTGAATTAACAAATTCAGAAAGGGGAAAGACTTGAATGGCCACTGAAATCAAATCAAAAATGAGCATACATAAGCCAGCCAGTGAAGTATATGAAGCGTTTGCCGATCCTGAAAAGATGGCAAATTACTGGTTCTCATCCGGTACTGCGAGAGTCGAACAAGGCAAGACCATCACATGGAGGTACGAGGAATACAACGCGGAAGGGGACATACAAGTCCTTGAAACCGAAGAAAACCGAAAAATCGTCTTTTCCTGGGGCGGAGTAGGGGAAGAAACTGTTGTGACCATACTCCTGGAACAGCGAGAATCCGGAAACACGATTGTCCTAGTGACTGAGTCCGGCTTTAAGGAAGACGACCCTCATCTTATCAGCAAATTGCTGGGCCAGCAGCAAGGCTGGATATACATGCTGACCTGTTTGAAGGCCTATCTGGAAAACGGAATTAAGACTCTGCGCGCCTCCCTGGTGCATTAGGTGAAAATTAAAAGGTAGGGAAATGGATTGAACAAACCTGTGAAGTTAAGAGAACTTATCGATGAAATGGACGTTCAGTTTGACGATGAGCAAGTTTTACTGAATAAACGGACAGGAGAAATTGTAAGATTGTCTGCAGAGGACATCCGACTAGCTGAAGAAGAAGAACCTGACGATGATTTACTCGATTGGCAAATCGAAGACCGTGATGCTGTGATTGAAATTTTGGAGGACGAAGAAAACTACATCGCACTCCCCAGCCAATTTGATATCCAGGAATACAGCATCATGGAAAGGTTTTGCTATTCCCTCAATGACGAGCGTAAACAGGACGCTTTGCTGAGGGCAATTAGCGGGAAAGGGGCATTCCGGAGATTCAAGGACAAAATTTTCGATTTAGGGGTTCGTGACGACTGGTATGCTTACCGTGACAACGAACTGAGACAAATCGCCATTGAATGGTGTAAAGACAATGGAATAGATTTCATTGACAATTTGGAGGGCGGCCGCTAAAAGTGGCTGCTCTTTCTTTTTACGGTAAACAAAGATGCTGGGAGGAATTTGGTCAGCCAAGCTGAATATGTATAAAGAAGAAATCTGGAATAATCAATTTTTTTCGCTGGAGGATTAAGATGGTCAATAAATTCGTGTCAGGATTGATGGGATTACTTTTTTACCGTGGGTCTGTGCTTGATTTTTCGGAGGAAGAGCGCCGGGATTATGAAAAAATGTACGAAGAAGCCGCAGCCGGTAACCTCGAGATCAATTACTCCAGCAGATTCGAAAAACATCGTTTCATCCAGTACATCGCGGCAACGAAGAATGTCATTCTTCATGGTTCAAATAACGGGGAAATTGGCGAATTTGAAGCTAGAAGGCAAACATTGTACAACGGCCAATTCGTCAATGCGGTTTTCGGAACAAAGGATGGAATCTGGCCCTTGTTTTATGCTGTCCTTGATAAAAACAGGGTCAAAGGCGGAATCCGAAACGCCTGTTTGAAAGTGGAGGGCGGCCGCCCCCATTACTTTTTCTCGTTGAACAAGGAAACTCACGATGCAAGTCCATGGACAAGCGGGACGATATATTTCCTACCTGGTGAAACCTTTGAACGCGCTGGCAACGAGCTTGTTTCTTTTGACGAGTGGGTAAGCAAAACGCCCGTGAAGCCGATTGCGAAAATTAGCGTCGAACCATCTGACTTTTATTTTCTCGACAAGGTTTCCTGCCACAAAGACACGGAATCCATCGTTAAATCCTGGCTGCTCTATAAGCTTAGGACGAAGCGGCAGAATGGACAGGATATCAAGTTTAATTGATGGTTATAAAAAGCTAATAACTGGCATGGCAAGGTAGTAAAATCAAAGTCTAATATATGAGTATTTAGTGAGATTTTTTCCGGAAAAGGTGTAGTCACTTGGTGACCCGATTGAACCTGGTCAAAATATCCTTTCTTTTAATAAATTATATTTAAAGAAAGCGGGGATAGAGAATGAGATTTTACATAGCAGCCAGCCTTAACAATAGGGATAGGGTTAGGTATGTTAGTAAAGAGTTGAAAGTAAGAGGATTCATCCAAACATATGATTGGACTGTAAATGAAAAGATTGCAACATTGGAAGAACTAAGGGAGATTGGCCAAAAGGAAACGAATGCTGTAATGGAGTCGGACTTTGTTGTAGTGTTGTTGCCGGCAGGTAAAGGAAGCCACATTGAACTTGGAATTGCTATCGGGAATAGGAAGAAAATTTATCTTTATTCATCAGACAATGAAGTAGATAACCTTGAGACCACCAGCACATTTTATCATTTGCCCGAAATTCAGAAGTGTTTTGGCACTTTAGATGAATTGATCGATCGTATAGATTCAAATCAAAAAGTTTAGTAAGTTAATAGAGTGTCAAATAAGGAAAACGTTTTCCACTAGACTTACGCAGGATTTTTGGGATTCTTATCTCGACTTGTCAGAGGATTAAATTATATGGCGTCTTTAGTAGAGTTTTCTGGGAATAACCCCATCTACTACCGCAAAAATATATCGCTAGGTGGAATGAATATGAAAGAGTATTTTCTTGTCAAAGAAGTAATCGATGAATGGGACCCAATAGGATTACTTGGGATGGGTTGTCCTGATGACGAATACGATCCGGAAATTAAGGATATTGTAAAACGTTTAAGCAATAGTAATTCGGTTGATGTATTAACAAAAGAAATTCAAGAGGTTTTTATAAAGTGGTTTGGCGAGCATTTATCAACTCGTGATTGTTTATCAGCTGCTCAAAAGATTTTGGTTAGGATGTCCTAATATAAAGTGATGACTGCCAACAAATGTTAGTGTAAGAAGCGATGGTTTCTGCCCAAGTGCATAGGGTAAAAAAAGAAAAACATACAAGGGGCTAACTCCATGGGAATCAATTTTGGAAAATACGATATACCACCTACACTCCAAAGATTGATGGACTTACAAAACGATCTTGGTGACCCGGAACAATTTTACCTCGGTCTTAATTTTTACCTTTCTCTGGAGAACTTCAGATATTTTAACACTCCAAGTGATGTCGTCGTTTTTGGCAATATTGGGGTAGACGGTATACATTATGGGTTCCTTACTGATTTTGGTTCTGTATCTGATCTTGAAATAGCACCTATTGTTTGCATATGTCCAATGGATTTTGAACGTCCAGCACGTATCGTTGCTAAGAATCTAGCCGAATTCTTAAGAGTTAATTTGGCTGACAGCGCACTGTTCTATAATGAGTTTAATAGTGAAAAGGATTATTTAACAGCTAAAGAAAAATGGGCAGCAGAGGCCGCTAATTCCCCATATCAACCATCTGAAGATGAAAAGCTGGTTCGAGAGAAAGCCAAAAATTTTTTTATGGAAAACATCCAGATCCCGAATATTGACCATCCGTATCGTTACATTCAGAAAGTAGAACAAGAGCGCCAAAGAAAAGTATCGATTAAAACACAGGATGGATTGGGAGTAACTGCTCCACTTCTTCCAGGTGAAAAGCACATACCATTCCCGATACAAAAAGACATAGATCCTGATTTGGAGTTGTTGAAAGACTATCTTTATTCCGCTCCCGTTCCCTCACGGCTTGCTTTGTTTAGGGATATTCAGCTTAATTATGTCTTGGAAGATAATCCAGAACTTTTCAAATTAGTCATTGACTCAATGATTAATATTGGACTTATAGATGAAGCCAACCGATTAACCGATGATATTTAAACTACAGCCGTCTTTTTTTGACGGTTTTTTGTATCAATTTACTTATTCAATCAAAGCACGCTTTGAACAAGAAGAATCAAGGCACTTATTTGTTGAATTCCTTTTTAAGCTAACGGTCCAGTTTAGTGGAATAAGAAATATGGTCCAATGAAGCGATGTCTAAACAATTTCTTAAAGTACTCATTGATAACAAAGGCAACAAAATTTCTATGTTTCAAAGAATTTGGGACCAATTGTCCCCAAATCGTCAGGAATTTTTATGCTCAAGAAGATACAAAATGGATAATCCTCTTACCCGTATGGTTCACTGAATTGCTGGCATTTTGATTTTCAAGGTAAACTCTTCATCTTTATAAACAAAATCAAGGAACCCATTGTGGTGTTTTACGATGTCTTGGATCATTTTTGTCCCAAGCCCTTCGTGTCCATGCTGCTTCGTTGTTTTTCCATATGTATGAAATAACTCGTCCAGGATTTCAGTTGGTATTGGCGGGCTGCTATTGATGCAAGTCAATATGTACAATCCGCCCCTTTTGTAAAATTGCAGAGTAATGAAGCTCTGTTGTTTACGCAGTGCCTGCCAATCCTCACAAGCATCCAGACTGTTGGATAAAATATTGCCAATAAGTGTTACGAGTTCTTGGTCGGATAGGGGCAAGGTTGAGACTGGCACATCCAGGTTATACACAACAGAAATACCGGCCGCTTTTGCCCTTCGGTACATCTGGTTGAGAATTCCGGCAACGACGCCTTTTTCGCCTTTTATGGATAGATTTGTTTCTTCATATCCCTCGACAAGGCCGGAAAGATACGTTTTCGCTTGCTCGGATTCCCCTTTTTCCAACAGGAAATGGATTGCCGATATATGCTTCAAGAAATCATGGCGTTCGTTCCGCACAAGCCTGAACGTTTCATTCATTTGTACACTCTGTTCCTCAAATTGCTTAATCCTACGGTTGTTGTCCGAAAGCTCTTTTGCAAAATGAAGCCGGATTATTTCCATCCCGGCAAAAACAAAAAGTGGCAGAATAGAAGGCCCGTTTACTAAATGAACCATGACTAACAGGAGTTGCAGCAGAAAGAACAGGCTGTTCCATAGAGCTCCCAAGAAAGAGATTCGAAGCAAAAGGCGTCTTGAGATGTAAAAAACGGCGCCTATGACAAAAGCACAAGTTAGATAAACTGGTATCATAAAAGGAAGATTCATAATCAGAGCCTGAAAATGAATAATTCCAAGTACCGAGACCAAGCCCCAATAGTAAAAAGTTGTTTTCAACTTCATTCTCCAATCTTAAAAGTAATAATGCTGTAAAAAGTCCACCTTTTCCTTTGTGATCATGGCTGTTTCTTCCATTCCGTCAAAGGAGACGATATACGAGTTTTTCGCATAAAGGGAGAAGTTTTTTACATAATGGATATTGATGATGAACGAGCGGTGGGAGCGGATAAAGTCTCGTTCCCTTAATTCGCCCTCCAATTCGTTAAGAGTCTGATAGGTCTTAATTGGCCCTGATTTTGTATGAATGGTTGTCGATCGTCCAGAACGTTCAATAAAAACGATGTCTTTCTTCTGGATGATATGGATATCGTTCTTCTGTTTCAAGTAAAGCCGCCCGGCAATCTCGGAGGACCTCGTTTTCTCATTCAGCCGTTCAATCGACTTGACCAATCGGTCCTTTGGATAAGGTTTCATGATGTAATCATGGACATTCAGCTCGAATGCATGCACCGCATAGCCGCTGCTTCCTGTGACGAAAATAACCGCAATATTCAAAGCATGCGAATGGATAATGTCCGCAAGTTCATAGCCTGATAGATTTGGCATTTCAATATCTGCAATCAATAAATCAATCTCTTCTCTTTTTATATACTTGTAAGCTTCTTCCGCTGACAACGTGGAGAAGACAATTTCAACATCGGGTATGCCTTTAATAATTCCGTTCAATTTCTCCAGGTCGATAAAGCGATCGTCCACCAGTCCAACCCTCATATGTACCCGCCTCATTTACAAATCTTCATTCCGCTTTTATATATTTATTTTACCATCTTTAACCTAAATTTTGACCATTTCGTGACATGAAAAGTCATTTTCGCAACAAAACTGCAGATTCCGAGCAAAACAGATTGTATGATAAAACCAAGAAGAATAAAAAATGAGGTGCGGAAATGATTGAAATTCATGAACTAACGAAAAAATTTCAGGATAAGAAACTTTCAGTAACAGCGTTGAAGCATGTATCTTTTTCGATAAAAGAAGGCCAGGTAGTCGGCCTGCTCGGTGAGAATGGCGCTGGAAAAACAACCTTGCTCAGGACAATCGCGACGCTTTTAAGCCCTACCGATGGGAATGTAACGGTTGCAGGGTTTGATACAGTTTCTGATTCTGCGGAAGTGAAAAAAAGAATTGGTGTACTGTTTGGCGGCGAAACTGGCTTGTATGACCGCCTGACCGCCCGTGAGAACCTCGTGTATTTCGCCACCCTCTATGGGCTAAGCAAGCATGAAACAAAGGTGCGAATCGATGATCTTGCCAGGATGTTTGGGATGAGGGACTATCTTGATCGGAAAGTAAGCGGCTTTTCGAAGGGGATGCGCCAAAAGGTTGCGATTGCACGAACTCTCATCCATAACCCCGAAATCATCCTGTTTGATGAACCGACAACCGGGCTGGATATCACTTCGTCGAATGTGTTCCGCCAGCTGGTTCATCAGCTTAAACGTGAAGGGAAAACGATTGTTTTCTCCAGCCATATCATGGAGGAAGTATCGATGCTTTGCGATTCTGTAGCAATGATGCATAAAGGTGAACTTGTCTATCATGGCAACCTTGAAGAATTATACAAAAATGAAGGCAGCCGCGATCTCAACTATATTTTCATGAGCAAGCTTGTAAGGGGGAACGAAACATATGCTTCTTAAAATCTATTTTAAAGAAATGAAGGACTGCTTCCGTGATCGGCGTACATTATTATTAACCGTGTTGGTACCGATTGTTATGATGACCGGGCTAATTCTTTTTTATGAAAAATTGGTCTCTGACGGAGACGGGGAAACATATCAGC
Organism: Neobacillus oceani; assembly: GCF_046237595.1. NCBI lineage: Bacteria > Bacillati > Bacillota > Bacilli > Caryophanales > Bacillaceae > Neobacillus > Neobacillus oceani. The sequence continues at coordinate 1,194,747 of NZ_CP143543.1, forward strand.
TTGCAGTTGCTGAATCATTTTCCAATGAAGAACTAGCCATTTTTGCCGGTTTTGAAAACATTGAGATCATGAAATCAGCCAACCCTGAAGAGGCATTAAAGGAAGGGGAGGCACAAGCTGCACTCTTGCTTGATGATAATTTCCTATCAAGTATTGAAAACGGAGAAAAAGCAACTATCACAATCATTGGCGATTCCTTTAGCCAAAAGTCCTCAACTTTAATGAGCTATGTGACCAATGCGTTAACCGCCCTGGAAAAATCGGTCATCTCAGAGAGACTCCAGTCTGAAGGCATGAATCCCGAACTTATTCAGCCTTTTACGATTGAACAAAAAGAAGTGTCGGCAGAAGACCCCAATATCAGTCTAATTGCAATGATCATTCCGATGATGCTGGCATTGGCAATCGGAATTGGAGCAGGTCCTGCAGCTTCCGATTTGTTCGCCGGGGAAAAGGAAAAGAAGACAATGGAGGCATTGTTAATGACTCCGGTCAGCCGTTTTACTTTGCTTTTGTCAAAATGGATGACAATAACTACTATTGGGGCTATAACCGGTATGATCACGTTAATTGTCGTTGCTTTGGAGATTAACTATTTAACAGAGCACCTTAGAAAGGCCGTCTCGTTTGGAGAAGATACTTCTTTAATTATAGGTTTGGCTGTACTGGTATCTGGCATTTACGCAATGTTTACAGCATCCATCCTAATGCTTACAAGCATTATTGCCAAAACTGTAAAGGAATCGCAAAGCTACAGCACGCCAATCATGATGCTGGCAATGTTTCCAACAATGCTGCTGGCGAACGTTGGCATCAATGAACTGTCTTTCCACCACTTCGCGATTCCGATCATGAACCTGTTCAGCCTTTTGAAGGAATTCGTGTTCGGGGTGATCGATTTCAAGCACATCCTCATCACGATTTCCAGCAACTTGATATGCATGGCTGTGATCTTTATGATTGGAAGGATTCTGTTCCTGAAGGATAAATGGGTCATGAATTAGAAAGAAGGCTAGCTACTAGTTAACAAACAAAAGACGAGGATGGACATAATGTGTTTTATAACATGGGTCCAATATGTGTTTTTGTTTATAGATGTGGGAAAAATCCAGTGTACTTAGGTTCTTTCAAGAAATCCTGATCTTCAATCTCGTTGAACACATAATGAGTTTTAAATTTCAAAATTTTTTCTCAACAAACGGGTGCTTTGACCCAGGAAGGATTAAGGCACCTTTCGTTTATGTTAAAGGTTAATTGAAGAAGGATGTTTGTTTATTCGCTTTTGACACAAACTGTGTAGTAAAGGTTTTACCCGCACCTTTCCTTTTATGGATTTTTTATCATTCTCTGATATATATATTAAACTAACAATTGGAGCTGAAAAAAATGGAGTTGATTTTATGGATTACTATTTTGTCAGGTACTTTTATCGCAATTTTCGCCGCTAATAGAAAAAGCAAAAAGAAAAAATGAAACTAAACAAAGTGAAATCTTTGTTATTTGACAAACAGGGCAGCATACCGGTATAAAACTAAGTTTGTGAACATATGTACTTAAACGATAGGGTGCTTTAATCCAAGAAGGATTAAGGCACTTATTTGTTGAATTTCTAAGGAAGCTAAAGGGGCGATTACTTTAAGAAGGAGTTATTAACATTATTTTCAGGAGGAAAATGTTAATGAAACGAACTGACTTGCTCTTAAAAATGCTCGATACTACGTTCGACAAGGAGAGTTGGTATGCTCCGTTCAAACCTGCAATAGAAGGACTCACCGCAGAACAGGCTTTGTGGAGGCCAGCAGGAGAAGCAACCAAAACGATTTGGGAAAATGTTAATCATCTCATTTATTATAAAGAGAGGCTTGCGGCCAAGTTGGAAGGGCGTGAATGGACAAATAACCTCGATGGCGATAAAACCTTCTTCCTTACTGAACAAATAAATGACAACAATCAATGGTTTGCAGTTGTTGAACGTGCCGTAATGGCTCAACAAAGTTTAAAGCAAGCGTTAAGTAAAATAACTCTTGAAAAACTTGACCAACATTCTCTTGAAGAAAAGCTATTCGACATCATGCTTCACGATGCATACCATACAGGCCAAATTATTCAAATTAGGAAAATGCAAGGTTCTTGGCCATCGCATCGTTGATTTGCTGGAATAGGAAAGATCGCAAAAAAAGCGGGGTGCTTTGATCCGAAAGGGTTGAGGCGCCTTTTTGTTTAATTCCTTATTGAGCTCGCTGAACAAGGATACCATAGATAGGAGGGCGAATAATAAAATTGCAGTTATTGTAGTTTATGATAAAAAAGGAGAGAAACTGATGAAATTAGGTACTCCGATAGCAATAGGAAATACTGCAAAAATCTATCTCCATAATAGCAGGATTTACAAGGTATTTAATGACTACTTGCCCGAAACGGAATCCTTTTTTGAATCTGAAAAGCAAAAATATGCTTATTCGTGTGGACTTCCCGTACCAAAAATAATAGATGTTACGAAAATAGGTGGTAAACAAGCTATTGTTATGGAGTTTATTAAGGGCCGATCAATAGGTAATATTCTTTCCGAAAATGTGGAACAAGCAGAATACTACATGAATATATCCGTTGAAATACATCAAGAAATTCATAAGATTGAGGCAGATTCAATTGAACACATGGCTGAAAAATTAAACCGGCAGATCGAATCCGCTCATAACTTGGATAATAGGCATAAGTCTGCATTAATTCGTAGATTAAATAGGATGACATTTGAGAGTAGGCTCTGTCATGGAGATTATCATCCGTATAATTTAATAATGTCAGGTAACAACGTAACAATAATTGATTGGGTGGATTCAAGTGCAGGCGATATACGCGCTGATGTTTACCGTACATATCTTTTACTTTCTCATGTTTCAAATGAATTAGCAGAGATGTATTTGCGCCTGTATTGTGAGAAAAGTGGTCTGGTAAAAGATGAAGTGTTGCAATGGGCTCCAATAATAGCGGCGGCGAGGCTATCGGAAAATGTTTCGTCTGAGGATTCAAAACGCCTATTAGACGTAATAAATCAATCGTGTCCTATATAAATGAAATTAACTAAGGACATAGACAATAAATTATAAAAAATTTACCGAAAAGTTAGAGTAGTTTTTTGAAAGGCGGAATTTAATTGTATATCCCTAAACACTTTAAGGTTTCAGATGCCGAAGAAATTTGGAGTTTCGTTAAAGCCCACTCTTTTGGGACACTTGTATCGACAGAGCAAGGGAAACCAATAGCCACTCATTTGCCCTTTGGATTAAAGAGAAAATGTGATGATTACTATCTCACCGGGCATTTGGCTTATGGTAATCCTCAGTGGAGGACATTGGAAACCTCTGGAGATGTCCTTGTCATATTTCAGGGACCGCACTCGTATGTTTCTTCCTCATGGTACTCGCATGAAAATGTACCGACGTGGAATTATCAGGCTATCCATATGTACGGTAAAGCAAGTATTTTAGAAAAAGAAGAGCTTATAGAGGAATTAACGGCCATGCTGGAAAAATACGAACACCAGCGTGAAAACCCAGTGTTATGGGATAAACTTTCTCCTGAACTTATAGAGAATCAATTAAAAGGCATTGTTGGGTTTAAGGTTAAAGTGAAAGACATCCAGGCTTCATATAAATTAAGCCAGAATCGAAACGAAAAGGATTATACAAACATTATTCAAAAATTAAAGAATGAAGGAAATGCAAATGCAATTGAAATTGCGGAACAGATGGAAAAAAGAATATTAAATTATAAAAGGTGCAGGAGCTTGGCGGATTACCGGACTTATTCGCTAAGTACGGCCATCATTGCATTAAGTTTAATTCTTCCCTCCCAATTCACGGTAAACAACCTTAGAAGAATAAGTGATTGAGAGGGAATTGTGATTCTAAATAAGACAAGGAATATCCGAGAGTGCTCCCCAATAGATTTTACTCACGTGCCAATAGAAGTTTGGGGGAAATTCCAAAGAAGCAACCCACAATCCAGTCTTACGGCATATCACATCGTTAAGCGTAAGCGGCGCAACGTTATCCCGGCGAGGATTACGCTTGCCAGTCCGAACACTATGGCAATGATTGCCCTGATACTCTTCACCGATGCCGGGACCACCAAGGAATTTGGTCACATGTAATGCAGCATAGATTATGACAATCAGCCCCACGACCATGGCTGCGCCGTCCCCGCGCCGTCCCCCCGTTTCCAATACTCCTAGTGGAACGGGCCAGGGAGAGCCCGGCGAAAATCACGCTGACTAGCCCCATAAACGCGTCTGTCGTTGCCAAGAATCGCCCAGTGGTAAATCGTACCCAACATTGCCATTGGCTACATCAGCAGTGACCAAAGTCGGCGTCAAACGTAGTTATCAATAAAAGGATTAAACATATTTTTGAAGAATAGAGTAAGAAACATTACGGAGGTGTGAGGGCATGACAATAGCTACAGAGTATTTAAAAACAGTTACTAAACAATTTATGGAAGCAAAAGTAACAGCAGAGAAAGCGATGAATCAATTAACGGAAAGCGAATTATTTTGGACTCCAAATGAAGAATCCAATAGCATAGCCATCATTGTGAAGCACATGAGTGGCAATATGGTATCCCGTTGGACGGATTTCTTAACAACGGACGGGGAAAAACCAAATCGAAACCGTGATGGTGAATTTGTTGTCGGAAATATCCAAACGAAAGAGCAGGTAATGGAAGTATGGGAACGCGGATGGGAAACCTTTTTAGCTGCATTGGGAGATATTAAGGAGGAACACCTTTTAAAAACAATGACAATCCGAAATGAACCACATTCCGTTATAGAAGCCATTGAACGCCAAATGTACCACTATTCTAATCATGTAGGGCAAATCATTTATATAGCAAAGATTTTAAAATCAAGTGATTGGAAGACACTGACCATTCCCCGTAAAAAATGATCCAAAAATTAAATCATCATTGGGTTTGCAAACCCGGTACAGATGAAAAAAGAATTTAAAAAGGGATACCGTGCAGAAGCTTCGCGGATTACAGGGGGGCCTTAAGGGCTTTATTGGAATTAATATAAACAAAACACTCTCTTTATTTTTCATAAAGGTGGGTGTTTTTTTATATTATTCCCGCCCTTAGAAGTCTCCCTTCTGATATAATGTGGCTAATAATGGAAAACATAGGAACCACATAACTAACTCTCTGGCTAAGAACCCATTTTTACACTAGTTTACAAATTTATAAATAATAGGGATACCTAAATTTTGAAAACGTGTCGATTTAGACGTACGCCATTCGTCGACTATATAAGGGCATTCATCCACTGCTTCGTATAGGGGATTAGAAAAGCTCTTAATCTAGTAAACACTTAGGAGGAGTTACGAATGAGATTCATGATGATAGTGAAGGCTACGAAGGATTCAGAAGCAGGGACGACGCCAAAGGAAGCGATGGAGCAGATGTTTGCCGCGATGACGAAATACAATGAGGAGCTGAAGAAAGCCGGCGTCCTGGTGGCAGTCGGCGGACTCCATCCAAGCTCCAACGGCATTCGTATTTCGTATCCTGTACCAGGAGAACGGCCAGTCATTACAGACGGCCCTTTCACTGAAGTCAAGGAGTTAATTGCAGGATACTGGTTCATAGATGTGAAGTCGCGTGAGGAAGCCATCGAGTGGGCGATGCGCGCGCCAGATCCGCATGGCCTTGGAGAAGGACAGATCGAGCTTCGCCAAGTATTCGAATAAACAAAGAAGCTGAACATCGCAAAAAAGTCGAACGGGGGAAGAAATCGTGACCGAAGCAGATACCCATCGTACAATCGAAGCCATTTGGCGGATTGAGTCGGCGAGACTGATTGCAGGGCTCACCCGGCTCGTGCGCGATGTGGGACTGGCCGAAGATCTGGCCCACGATGCCCTCATCATTGCAATGGAACGATGGCCAGAGTCTGGCATACCCGACAATCCCGGCGCCTGGCTTATGACGACGGCGAAGCGTCGAGCTTATGACAAGCTGCGCCGTAATCAGTTGCACAAACGCAAGTACTCAGAGTTGAGCCGAGAGATGGACTCCTATTATCAACCGGACTTCGATGCCAAACTCGGCACTGAAGTTGAAGACGATCTTCTGCGCCTAATTTTTATGACCTGTCACCCAATCCTTTCCCGCGAAGCGCGAATTGCACTTGCGCTTCGCCTCTGGGGTGGCTTGACGACGGTGGAAATTGCGCGTGCATTTCTGATATCAGAGTCGACTGTCGCCCAGCGCATCGTAAGAGCGAAGCGAACCTTGAGGGAGGCGCAGGTTCCCTTTGACATGCCGGAAGGGAGCGATTTAGAAGCGCGTCTGGCATCGGTGCTTGAAGTCCTGTATCTCATATTTAATGAGGGCTATTCTGCGACATCAGGCGAGAATTGGATAAGACCTGTGCTCTGCGAAGAGGCGCTTCGCCTTGGCCGAATGTTGGCAGAACTTGTCCCTAAAGATGCTGAAGTCCACGGCCTAGTTTCGCTCATGGAGATTCAATCATCGCGATTCAGGGCACGTATCGGGGCATCCGGCGAGCCCATCTTGCTTCAAGATCAAAACAGGGCACAATGGGATCAACTTCTTATCAGGCGAGGATTGGATGCACTTGAACGTGCGGAGAGACTAGGTAGCGTGTTCGGCCCGTACAGGATCCAGGCGGAGATTGCAGCTTGTCATGCGAAGTCGAAAACGGTGTCGGAGACCAACTGGGTGCGCATCGCCGCATTGTATGATGCTCTAGGGCAAGTATCCCCGTCACCGGTAGTGGAACTGAATCGTGCAGTTGCCTTGTCGATGGCGTTCGGACCGGAAATAGCACTTGAGGTCATCGAGCCGTTGATGAATGATGCGACGCTGAAAGACTATCACCTCTTGCCCAGTGTCCGTGGTGATTTGCTAGCGAAGCTTGGGCGCAATGCTGAAGCATTCGCCGAGTTCACTAGAGCGGCTTCGCTTACACAAAACGAACGGGAACGCGAACTCCTGCTCAAACGTGCGTCCACTCTTCCGTGTACTTCCGATTGAAGTTGGTTTTTGATTGATATCGACCTGCAGGTTGATAATCGTTTCTCGTGCCCCCACTCATCGGTGATAAATGTTTTATTGTAGTAAAGTAAAATATTACTCCAAGAATACTTTTCACAGTAGAGAATATATACAGGATAGGAACCTAGATATTTACTTTCGTGAAGGGGGAATATCATGAGTAATTTAGTAAATGACAAATTGAATGAAACGAGAAGTAACTTAGTAAAGGAGATTACTTCATTAAGTTATACTCAATTTAATAGTAGGATTGGCACGGATATGTGGAGTATAGCACAAGTTTGCCATCACTTAGTTTTAGTGGAACAGGCAACAATAAAGGCTATTGCATGGGGATTAAAACAGGTTGATGATACTCGAACAGAACGTAAAAACGTTCATCTTATGTTGGATCGCACGAAAAAGTTTCAAGCTCCTGAAATCGTTGAACCAGGTACAGAACCATTTGAAGTTCAGTCAATGGTTGATTTGTTAAACGATTCGAGAGAAAAATTACTGGGTTTCCTTAGTACAATAGAAGATAAATCGATATTGGCGGAAAAATCATTTAAGCATCCTGCCTTAGGGGAATTACCACTTGACCAGTGGATTGAACAAATCTATTTGCATGAACAACGGCACATGGAACAAATAAAAGAGTTAAAATTACTATTAGATGTGAGGCACTAAACTTATGATTAATATTGGGTAATGATTCGAAGCATTCGATGCGACATCGCAACGAGTGCTTTTTTCTTTTCACGGCACGTTCGTGATTACCCGGAGATATCCTATCCTAGAAGCTAAGTGTTTTGTGGTTTCCAAAAATATGTTTTTTTAGCGATTGATTGTATCTTTTTACCCATATATAAATACCTAAAATAGTATATAATGGTTTAAATGGTGAGAATATACCATGATAAAAGAACTAATTAAATCTGCTTATATTTCTAACAATGGTTTAAAAGGGTTCGTTAAAAAGGGGTAAGAAGATGCAACAACTAAAGGTTCATGTTATAAGTATGGTTATCATTGTCATGCTTTTTTTCTTGTTAGTTCCAACTGTATTAGCAGCGAATGGACAGTTAGTTTTAGACAATAATAAAAATGGGATAGATGATCGTTGGGAAAAGAAATATGGGCTTGAACTAACCAACAAGCTGACTGCTTCCGAAGACCCCGATAAAGACGGGTTAACGAATTTGGTCGAATACCAGCTAAATCTCAATCCAAAATCGAGTGATACTGATAAAAATGGAGTTCCAGATGGATATGAGGATTATGACAATGATGGACTATATAATCTTGCGGAGGTAAAGTTGGGATTTAATCCGACAATACCGGATCTTGATAAAACCAAAATTATATATGTTGTCGCTGATAAAAATACAGACATGACAGAACAATTGAAAAAAGCTTTAAAGCTGGGAGCAGGTAAAGTTATCGTTTTGCCATATGGCAGCTCATTTAAAATCAGTGGCTTGGTAGTACCCGACAATACCACTGTAGTTGGGTATGGATCAAAACTATACAACGATAAAAAACACCAAACGCTTTTGACAATTGGCAATGGGGTAAAGATATATGGGATTGAGCTCCAGGGTGCAGGCAATAAAAAAGCAGATTCAAAGGGAGTCGGAATAAAGATTCGGGGGGCGAATGCAGCTAACTATGTCCAACGGATTGTTATAGAGGATTCCTTTATTCATGATATTGGTTTTTATGGTATTCTTGCTGAATTTGCAGATACGGTAACTATTTCAAATACAGTTATCCGTGATGTTGGTTTTGCTGGGGTAGGCGGATTGTCAGTCCGTAATATGCATATTGACAAGAGCCATATAAAATCAATCAAACCAGGAAACAAAGGAAATGCATACGGAGTCTTTTTTTCACGAAAGGGTGCTGAGAGCAACGTAAACGCACACCCGAGGAGTACAAATAGTTCGGTCACGAACAGCATCATTGAGGACATTCCGTTATGGGAGGCCCTTGACACTCATGGCGGCGAAAATATTACGTTTAACAATAATACAATCCGAAATACGAAGGTTGGAATTGCTTTTGTAAACGCAACAGGAAAAGGTGGGAAGGAGCTTTTTGGTTCACAAAAGTGTACGGCAAAAGGTAATCGGATTGAAGGAATCGGTAAGGGATATGGGATCGTTGTGGCTGGAACGCCATCTGAAAATAGTAGAGGCTGTACAATTGAAGGAAACCATTTAATAGAGGCGGGCCAGCAGGGAAATAGTATCTCGGGTGCAATCCAGGCTTCCTATACGAGAGATTTGGTTATAAAAAATAATACATTGGTAAATTCGTACGCTAATGGTATCCACCTTTATACTCATAATCAGCAGTTTGCAGTAACAGGGAACAGAGTGGAGGATGTACAGGATTCTTCATATAAAGTGCCTTCGGCGATTGCCTTTCGTTCTGGCAATAATAGCGGTACGATTACGGGGAATAGTCTTATCAAAAAAAATGCAAAATTAAATGCCTACGTATCGATTCGTGGAATCAATATAACGACCAAAACAAATATGAAACTGGTAATAGGCAAGAATACAAATAACTATGTTCTTCCTATAGCAGGAGGAACAGGGAGCCATGTAAAGTATTTTTTAAAATAAATTTTTTACGGGTGCCACCTTTATCATCAATATTCATTAAAGTATATTTTGAAATATAAAAAGAGCGGGCCTAAAACCCGCTCTTTGTCTATCAAACTATTATCGAACTGTTTTCAGCGCGCCGCTCCAAGATACAACTTCATCAAGCATGGCGTTGACGTTTGTAAGGTGAAGCTCCTGTGGCTTGAACTCTGATCCGTTTTCAAAATCAGTGAACAGGGACAGAGTTGGATGTGTGCGGACATCCGCAATTTTCAGCTCGCCGCAAATGCCGCGCAAATGCTCGGCTGCGCGTGCTCCGCCAGTTGAACCATAGCTAACGATTCCTGCTGCCTTGTTGTACCAAGCTTCACGCGCGAAATCGAGAGCATTTTTTAATGCACCTGAAATGCTGTGGTTGTATTCCTGAACGATGAACACGAATCCGTCAAGGTGTGCAAGCTTTTCGTTCCATGCCGCAATTCCTGGCTCTGTTCCATCGGTTGTTCCTAGGAATGGCAGGTTGAAGTCTGCGATATCCACGATTTCATAGTTTGCGTCTCCGCGCTTGTCAGCGATTGATTTCACCCAAGCGCCTACCTGTGGGCTAACCCGGCCTTGGCGGGTACTTCCTAGAATAATCCCGATGTTCAATTTTTCTGCTGCCATTGTAGTTTCCTCCTTTGATGTACCAAACAATTTAGTAAAAAACCCCATTTTCTGCACCGCCTTAATGATGTCTAGTTGCAATTTCTAGTTGCTATCTTTACTTGTTTCCCTTCGGACAATCGGAGCGACCTGCGTTGCTAGCAGTTCGATACCCTCCGCGACCTTTTTGAATGGCAAACCGCCAATGTCAATCTGCGCCAAAAAGCGGGTATGGCCAAACAATTCGTACTGATAAAGAATCTTTTCGACAATCTGCTGCGGACTGCCGACGAACAACGCCGTATCCGGGCCAGCCATGCGATCGAAGTCTGCTCTTCCTATCATTCCGCCCATCCCACGCTGGCGATTTACATAGGACCAGTAATTGGAGTAATAAGGATAATATTCATCCATTGCTTGCTGGGTCGTTTTCGCAATGTACCCATGGCCTGTGATTCCAACGTTTAGTTGCTCTGCAGGGTGCCCGGCTTCGATACCGGTTTTGCGGTATAGGTCAACAAGCGGTTTGAATCGTTCCGGCATTCCGCCTAGGATGGCAATTGCCATGCCCACTCCAAGCCTGCCGGCACGCGCCGCGCTTTCAGGGGAACCTCCGACGCCAACCCAGATAGGAATCTCCTTTTGAACGGGACGCGGAGCAATCTCCGCATTCCGCAATGAAGGGCGAAATTGGCCGTTCCATGTAATGCGTTCGTTCTTACTCAGCTTTAAGAATAGCTCGATATGTTCGGTGAATAGGGCGTCATAATCATCCGTGTCATATCCGAACAAAGGGAAGGATTCAATAAAAGCACCTCTTCCCGCAATGATTTCCGCGCGGCCATCGGAAACAAGATCGAGTGTTGCGAAATCCTCGAACAGCCGCACCGGGTCGACCGTGCTCAAAACAGTCGTTGCGCTCGTCAGCTTGATCCTACTCGTGGTTTGGGCAATCGCAGCTAGCACAACAGGAATGGAAGAAACAGCATAGTCCAGGCGGTGGTGCTCACCGACCCCGAATAAATCAAGTCCCGCTTCCTCCGCTAGTTTTGCGGCTTCGATAATGTCCTTAATTCTTTGCCGGGCGCTAATGGTAGTACCGCTAAAAGGCTCGGGGCCAATGTCGCCCAAAGTATAAAGGCCGATTTCCATCATAGTTGTTTTCTTCCCTCCGTTAGAACTGCTTCAAAATCAAACCACGAGGATAATCCGGTTTCCGGATGGATCCGCGGTCGAGAAACCGCCAGCTTCCTCTGTGACATCCGCTCCAATTGCCTTCAAATTCGCCACAACGGCGCCCCTTGATTCCTCGTTAGGAAGAACCAGCGTATAGGACTCGAGCCCAGGGCTGTTTTTATCAGGCCTCGGAGCTCCGACGCCATTCCATGTGTTCAATCCAATATGGTGATGGTATTTGGCTGTCGAAATAAAGAGCGCCTGGCTACCGAAACGGTTTACAACCTCGAACCCAAGTCCCTTTGTGTAAAATTGCTCCACTTTAGGCAACTCGGCTACATGCAAATGGATATGCCCCATCACGGTTTCAGCAGGGAGGCCTTCCCATTGTTGCATGCCGCCGGAAAGAAGGCTAGCGAAGTCCAGTGGGTCAACAGTCATGGCGACTTCATCACCAGACCAGGTCCATTCGGAAGGGTCGCGGTCGATATAAATCTCAATACCGTTTCCATCCGGATCCGATAAATAAAGGGCCTCACTGACAAGATGATCGGATGAACCAATCCGCTGGCCAATTTTCATAAAATGCCCAACGATACTTGCCAGGTCGGAGCGTTTCGGCAACAACAGGGCAAAGTGGTAAAGCCCGGTCGTTCCAGCTTGCTTCGGCCTGATAGCTTCCGGCTGCTCTATCGTTAATAGAACCGTCTTCCCATCAGCGGTAAGGCTTGCTTTTCGTTCAGACTGATCCAAAACTTTAAAGCCGATAACTTCTTTATAAAAAGAGATGGACCGTTCCAAATCCTGCACTTTCAGATTTACCTGCCCAACGAATGTTGCCGGTTCACGGTGAAAATTCATATTTAACACCTCCTTGTTTGTTTTATTAGTAGGTTACTTTATGTAAGTTATTATATTTTTAAAATTTAATTACGTCAAGTATATATAATTGTAAAAAGTAATTTAATTTTTTTTTAAAACGGGTATAATGGAGATTAAAGGAGCTGATCAAGTTGGATAAATCTATTTGCCCCAAATTCGAAAAAGCCATGGGTCTGCTAAGCCAGCGATGGACAGGATTGATCATTTACCAGCTCCTGTCGGGGCCGCAGCGCTTTTGCACCATTGAATCTTCCATCGGCGTCAGCGGGAGAGTCCTCTCCGAAAGGCTGAAGGATTTAGAGAATGAAGGAATCGTCAACCGCCAGGTCTATCCAGAAACCCCTGTCCGTATCGAATACTCGCTGACCGACAAAGGCAAGGCGTTGGAACCTTTGATGAAAGACATCGAAAACTGGTCACAAAACTGGCTGAAAACAGAATAACCACAAATTCATTTAAAAAAGGATACAACGGAAGCGGCAGCTTGCCCCAGTTTGTATCCTATTTGTTTTTTTAAAGTATGCCCGGGTTTACGCTCTACTATCTAAAATCCGTATCCAGAATAATTCATTCGGTTATGAGTGGCACCTTTTCAGGATTTAGCCCAAACGTTGTCACTTAATGAACTTCAAACACGCGGTAAGTTGGCAATAAAAAAAGTACATTCGGCGGGAATGTACTTTAAAGGTTAGTTTTTTGCCTGAAGATATTTAACAGCGTTATGGAGGCTTGCAAACGTAGAAATACCGCTCGCCTTGATGCCGAGGCTGATCATCGTCTGGGCGATTTCCGGGCGGATGCCGGTCAAAATGGACTCGATGCCGATTAATTTCAGTGCATCAATGACTTTAAATATATGGTTAGCAACCATCGTATCGATTATCGGAACCCCGGATAAGTCAATGATCATGTGGCTTAAACTAAGGTCCGCCCCTTGTTTCAAAGCCTTTTCCATCAGTTCCTGAGACCGCTTAGTATCGATATCCCCTATTAACGGGAGGATTCCAATTTGTTCGGTTATTCTGACAATCGGTATGGACAGCTCTATCGAAGTCAGCTCTGCTGCCGTAATCCGGGCGGCATATGTATTTGAATACGTTACGCTGAGCCAATGTACCGCACGGTCAACAACGGAATCGAAGCGCGATATAATTTCATAAAACTCAGGAATCGACAAGTCTGCCTTCACGGATTCCTTTTTAAGAATCTCGCCAATTGAATTCCGGTAGAACCGTACTTCCTCAATCGCCAAATCCAATGGAAGGTCGAGGTTGAAAAGAAGGTTGACCCCCTCGGATCCCCAAGCCTGCAAATGGCGATACGTCTTTTCCAAGCTATCAAAAATCGAACGGGCAAAAATAGAAATCAAGTTCTCCCGCCATTCCTTTAACGATTCATCCACTTTATTTGAATATGTATTCAAATCGGCATCAAACCGTTCGCGGGCGAGAATTTCCTTCTGGCTTATTATGTGATCGGCCATTTCCTGAAGGCAAACTTCTATCGTAGACCTCAAACTTTCAACCACCCTTCAGTTTCTTTTAATCTAAAAATAGTATACAAGCTGAATATCAGAATGGACATAAGAACTTTTGTTATTTTTTGTCAAATGGTCTGGTTTATCTTTGGGAAATTCCTATGGGAAAACGGAAAATGTATGCTCAATTCAAAAGTTTTTGGTAAATATTAGTGTTTCCATAAACTTGAAGGGATACCTATAATAGATAATGAATATAATATGAAGTGTGTCTTTTCTGAAATCTAAAACAAATTTCCGGGTTGGGGGAAGCGGTTTTATGCGGACAAAGAGAGTAACAATCTTGTTGATCAGCAGTTTAATAGGCTTGGGTGGATGTTCAAGCCAGGTGGAAGTGGTTAAAAAAGCGGAGCCAACAGCGGTCAAAGCAGCGGATATAACGGAACCACAAAAGGCGGAAGAGCCTGAAAGGAAACCCGTGGAAAAACCAGCCGCAGCAGTCGTTTATATAAAAGATCCAAAAGTAAGCAATGCCATCTATGCTTTTATCCCAAAGGACATGGGCTATGGCACGGATAACGAGCAATATAAAAAGGAACTTGAAAAATGGGCGAGGAATCTGGCAGTCGGGAAGGATGGCGAGCCCGGATATGACCGGCGCGGCTTTCTAGACAGAATTGACGCTAACGGCAACGTCATCAAAGGGGAACCGCGGGTCATTCTTGAAGAGGCAGAATTGGTGGAAAAGGTCCTGCAAGTTTCCGAAAAAGGCGGGGATGTCGTCCTGCCTGTCTATACAACGGAAAACACTTATGACCCTGCGGATGTGGCGCATTTAGCAGAAGAGCTTGTTGCTGCATATATTACCAAATTTGACAGCTCGGTTGCCGGTAGGGCGAAAAACATTGAGCTGTCCGCACAGGCAATCAACAATGTGATTGTCGGGGATGGTGATATCTTTTCTTTTAATACAATGGTCGGCCCTAGCGACGAGGCGCATGGCTACCAGCCCGCCAAGGAAATCGTCAACAAGAAACTGGTTATGGGTATCGGCGGGGGCATTTGCCAAACATCCTCGACCCTCTTTAACGCGGTCGATCAGCTGGGAGTCGAATACGTGGAGAAGCACAACCATTCACTAAGCGTAGGATATGTCCCGGCCGGAAGGGATGCGACCGTCTCATACGGGGGACCCGACTTCCGTTTTAAAAATACAAGCGGCGCCCCGTTCATCATCAAGGCGATTTACGGAAAGGGCACGCTGACCGTGGAAATCCGAACTGCCAGCAAATTTAAAGGGATTATAAAGAAACGGGTGTAACACCATTTAAAAACCGTTTTCCTAT
Organism: Neobacillus oceani; assembly: GCF_046237595.1. Lineage (NCBI taxonomy): Bacteria > Bacillati > Bacillota > Bacilli > Caryophanales > Bacillaceae > Neobacillus > Neobacillus oceani. The sequence continues at coordinate 1,209,941 of NZ_CP143543.1, forward strand.
TCGAATCGGGTGCGGTTTTCTAATACAAAAACTTAATTAACTTGCAATTAGCAGTCCACAACTTTAAGGACTGCTTCTTTTTATTGTTATATCAAAGATTTTTAGCGGTAAATTTGCACCATCATTCGGATTCCTTTTAGCACGATGACAAAAGTTATGGTCACCGTACGAATTCATATGCGAATTAATTTTCCAGAAATTTTAGTCGGTCTTTGGATAATTATGTTAAGTTCTCTCGGGCGACTCATTATCATATGCACGTTATACCGGTTTGAAGGCTACCCTTTTACTCAAGGAACATAAAGACAGTGACAAATTTTCATTCCAGGGTTAGGAGTAGAAGGAATCATGAATGTTTTTGTTGAATCCTTATTGAACAAACGGGGGAGTTTAGTAAAAGAAGGACTTAAAGCCTTTTAAGCGAATTAAATAACTAAAAAAAGGATATAGGTGTAAATTATGAGTGAGATAATTACCTATTACAATCAATTTGATGAGTGGGGAAGGCTTGACCGAGAACCAATTGAGTTTCAAGTAAATTGGCATTATATAAAGAAATATATGCCTCAAACGGGGTACGTTCTTGATAATGGTGCAGGACCAGGAAAATACTCAATGGAACTAGCTAAAGATGGTTATAAGGTAACTCTGACCGATTTAACGCCAAGATTAGTTGAAATTGCTAGAGATAAAGCAAAAGAACTTAATTTAGAGGGGCAATTTGAAGGGTTTTATGCAGCTGATGCCAGAGAACTTAATATGATTAAAGAGGAACAGTTCGACTCATCATTAATGCTTGGTCCTATGTACCATTTACAGAAGGAAAATGATCGTATAAAGGCAATAAAAGAATTATACAGAGTGACAAAAAAGAATGGACTGGTTTTTGTTGCTTTTATGCCTAGAATAAGACACGTACTAACATCACTCATATTTCCTGAGAATTGGAGACCTAATAATAACTTGGACACCATTAGTCAGTTTTCTGAAACAGGATGCTTTAATCACGCAGATAAGGGACGTTTTACAGGTGCGTATTATTTTAATATAGAAGATATTAATCCTTTTATGGAATCGCAAGGATTTGAAACATTAGACTTAATAGGTTCAAATGCGGGTGCTGTTTTAAACAATGAGAGTTGGAATTACTGGAGAGGCAAAGGTGAACAGGAAGTAAAAAAACTCGTTGATTTACTAAAAGAAATAGCAACAGACCCATATATTCTGGGAATTTCAACTCACTTGCTTTACATCGGAAGGAAAAAATAACTTTCTTTTTCAGTTAACGGGGGCGATGATTCAATAGGATTATCGCCCATTTTGTTGAAATCCTTATTAAGCAAACGGGGCAGGAATGTTCAAGAAAACCATAAAATATATAAGAAAACGAGACTACCTGAAAAGAGATGGTGATTGTATTGCAATGGAGTAAGACGAAATCTACATTAGAAAGTTTTTTATGTGACAAATTAAAAGGACGTATCAAGATATATGCAACAGTATATCGGAAATTCCATGACGGTCCAAGTAGAGTATGGATTACATTCGATAAAAAAGAAATACTAAGTGCTTCTGATGTTACATATGCAGTAAAGCATGAGAAACTATATCAACAAATTAAAGAAGAAAAGAACCTGAAAGGAATTCCCTATAACGCAGATTGGGATGTAATGTTTAACTCTGAAGAACGACAGGAACTAATAAAGGCATCGGATGATGCTGAAGAAATCATGATAAATCAAAACATCTTTGAAAGTTATCATCTTTATTCACCCTTAATGGATTATGGTTCATTGTCTATCGATGAAGCGATAAATTCTGAGAATATTATTATTAAGGCATATTCAATGTTTGATAGAAGGTTAGGTAAAAGAAGATTAGAAAAATTGGAATTTACCAAAGAAACCCATCCATTGATTGTGGACTTTTACAAAATAAGATGTGATGTTGAAGGAATAACACTTAATGGATAAGTTTTTTTTGAAGTAACTAGTGTCTTGATCCGAAAAGGATTAAGGCACCTATTTATTGAATTTCTTATTAAGCTAACGGGGCAGGAATGTTTAAGAAGAATGTTGTATTTTGACACGTAAAAAAAATCCGAAAAGAAAAACTGCGACATAATATTGTGACAGTTTTTCTTTTCGGAATCAATATCTATATTGAGAATATTTAGAGTACCGCTGGTATGGTTGGTATTGCTGATATAGTCGATTATAAAATTGTTGTTTTCTATACTTGGCTTTATTACAGTCCTTATATGGTCCTATATACGTGCTTGGCTTTATAGGTTCAGTTACGTTTTTCCACTGTTCTTCATCAAGACAATAAGTATGTGCCATAATATTTGAAGGGGTAAATTTTAAGATATCAGAACCTAAAATGACTTCTGGATTCGGTGCATCGAAAATTGCTAAAAGATGAGTATTATTAGCAGTAGCTACTTCGTAATGCCACCATCCTTTTGGTACATTTGCTACTTGGCCAGGTGTAATATGGAAATTTAACAATCGTTTTGTGAATGGGTTTAGTATCGATACAGTAGCAGCTCCTGAAATACAATAAACTAATTGAGCGGCGTTTTGGTGATAATGTGGTTCTACGACATTGCCTAAACTTAGAAAAATGTCAAGAAGTGATGTATTTTCCAGTGTATTCAATTGTTCTTTACCTAACACATTAATCAAGTTTTGATTATCTTTAACAAACAAATGGCTTTTATTTACATCAAACGTGTAGTGCGTTAATGGAGAAGTATAATCAATATTTGTAGTCATAAGTCATATTTGCCTCCTTTTTCGTTATAGGCAAGATATGAGGCTATTAATTAATATGTGATTATGGCAAATTAGGGCCATTTCAAAACTAAAAGGAGTAGTCCTTCTTGAACTAATGGGTGCGTTGATCTTGGAAGGATTAACCGCCTTTTTTATTGAATTCTTTATTAAACATAAGGGGAGGTTTGTTGAAGAAGGATTTAATATTACTTTTGGAGAATTACCAACCTATAAGGTTTAAATGGAGGATAATTTATGAGAAAAAGCAAACCAGTTGATGAATTAACCATTGAGGACTTAAAGGAAAATCCTATATGGGAATGGGCATTAGATGAAGAAGACAATGAAGAACAAGACGAGACGTGGGTAAGACCATCTGAAACAAAGAACTTTACGGAAGAGTTAAACGGTTCAATTGTATTGGGGGAATTAACCACAAATAATGGCGATAAATATCCTATGATGTGTAACCTAGATATAGAAGATGATGAGGTATCAATTATTTCAGTTGTTATTTATAACGATAAACAAGATGAATATTATGCCTTAGAAGATATGATTAAAAAAATTGATTTGCCTTTATCCATTAACATTGGTCTTACAATCAATGGAAAATCACAATCTTTGAAGTTTACTGCGAACAAAGTGGACATTTATAAAAATGACATAAAAACAAATCTCAAATAATGCCTTGTTCAACAACGGGTGCTTTGATCCTAAAAGGATTAAGGCATCTTTTTGTTAAATTCCTTATTAAGCTAAAGGGGCAGGTTTGTTATAGAAGAAAAATACTGAAACTAATAGGCTGTTCCTTCCGTAATACTTACCACTGAAAGAAGGGGATGATTTTGTGAGTATGGATGACCAAGAAAAAATGCGGAGAAAAGAGTTGGAAAACAATCCTATGGGTAATTTCTCCGATGCAGTAAACCGTGCAATGGTTGGTGATCCTTCAGCTTTAGTAAAAGGTGGCTGTCTCACAAAAGTTTTTACAATATTAATAATCATCTTAGGATTTGTGGTCCTGTAACAATGTTCTTTTTAGAGTAACGGGGCAGGTTAGCTCAAGAAGGATTTGAAAATTAACCGACGAATATGTTCCTTACCACTATTTTTCAGGAGGACTTTTATGCGTCAAAGTATAATTATCCTTATATCGATTGTTTTTACCCTTAATGCTTGTCAGAATGTACCGCAAATGCCCCAAAGTTTAAATGTTGAACAAGTCGTGAAGGAAAATATACAGGAATGGGATATATCTGTAAGTCCAAGAAAAGATAAAAACAAATGGGTATATGACACACAGTTAGAATACCTCGGGAATACACCAGTTAAAGTTACTCTTACTAATTATGATAAAACCAAAATTACCTATAATGGAATGGAACCTCTTGTACCTGCACCTACATTTGGTAGTGCCGATTATAAGGAGAGCGTCTATTCCAAGGAAAATTCTATTCTTGAGTTTGAGTTAGAATGGGAAGCCCAAGGAGCTAAGAAATTTGGAAAAACTGTATTTGAAATAAGACCAAAATAGATCCTAATGGTTCGCCACTAAAACTGAGTGGCTTTTTTGTTGAACAAACGGGGAGTTGAACAATTTTTATCGGTGTAGATTAGAGGGAGTGGAATTGTGAGAAAATCTTTATTTATTTCTACAATACTAATATTGTTTTTAATTGTAAGCAGTTGTAGTAATAATTCTGTAAAGAAAATTAAAGCGGATTATTTTGATATTACTTTAGGACAGAGTTCGTACAGTGCTTATAATAAAGTGGAGAAAGAAACTGTTCAGTCATTGGTTGATGCATACAATGACATCAAATATACTGGGCATACCAACCAACAAATTAATTATGAAAAGGCAATAACTATAATATTTTTCTATAATGACCAAATTTCAGGAACTTTAGTAATTGACGATAAGGGCATATTTAATCTTGGTTATAGCGGTGAAAACTATGAAATCGAGCCAAACAATGATATATATAAACAAGCAAAAGAAATATACAACGATTTGAAGCAACAATATTAATATTTCTTGGTAAATTTGGATTAATTCGTTTGATAATGTTGTTTTGTGAGATTCTTCACTTAAACATACGGGTGCTAATGTTAAAGAAATTAATGACAAAAGAATGGTTGGAGCATCAAATTGCTCCAACCATTTTTTATGCCAATTAACTCACTTAATTGTCTGCTAATTATAGTGCGAATTGCTAGTGAATAGCACTATAAATTTGAATTTTTCACCTCAGAACCGACCCGTTATCCTATTCGGTTAGCAGTTTTTTTCGTAGGTATTTCACAAAAAACGAGGCAGTCATCTGCATGTATTAACACGATTCAAATCGTATAAATCATTGACCCCGAATTGGTCAAATCTCTCGGTCAGTTCGTCAATGCCATGGTCCATTTTAAATTGCATTTCCTCAAGATAGAGAGGGAATACGTTGTAAATATTGATCAGTTTGTCTTCCCTTACTTTTAGCCGGAAAAATTCACTATCCACAATCGTTGGCGGAATCAGCAGGGAGGCACAGAGCTTCGTGCCATCGATAAATGGCTCGATCGGGTTTCCGTTCTGCAAGGTGTGGCCGTAAGCGAGCCATGTCTTGTACTCATGCGGGAAACGGGCCAGGAATTTCATATTCCGAATCGGCCAGTAATTCCGTTCATCCTTGAATCCCTCTTCGGTTACATCGTACTCCTGGGGCAAAAAGCAAACGAGCTCAGCGTATCTCCAGTCTTCCGCGCCTGCCGGGACAGTCATCGGAAGATCGCTCATCCCATGCGTGATCATCGTATGGAAGGGGCGCTCTTTTGTAGGAGCAACATGGTACACATCAACATGGACGATATTCGAGATAATCTCATGGAACACCATGTTGATTTTCCCGATATGCTTTTCGATATGCTCCTCAAACATCTCCTTCGCCTCGTCGTCAAAATCCCTAATTCCCTCAAACTTCGTCTCGACCGAATTGTATTTGTAAATTGGCGCACCGGATTTCGAAATCTTCTGCTTCCTTTTAAACCACACACTCTTTGCCCCCTTAAAGAGAATAAATTTTATTGGTATATAGATAATTCTCCTGCCTTTTCCTAAATCCTGCAAACCTTCTTGGAGGTAAAGGCTTTATTTTTTGTTTTTTACAAAATAATAAAATTTTCATATAATTCTTGCTTTTTGAAAATTCATTCACTATAATTTTCTTTAATTTCTTAAAAAGTTACAAAACACAAAAAATGCTACTTAATTTTGATATTTACATAAATGTAAAATACTGATTTTGGAACAAAAATAGGAAAAAAGTATCAAAAAGGAATGGGGAATGTGTATGAAGTATGAGATTGATGAGCTAGACAGGGGTATCATCAAACAGTTGGCAAGGGATGGACGGATGTCGTTCTCGGAAATTGCATCGGCTCTGAATGTGACCGAAAAGACCGTCCGGCTGAGGTACAAGAATTTGTTGGATCACGGGATTATGGGCGTTTTCGGGGTGGTAAATCCAGTTGAAATTGGAGTAAAGGCCGGCGCAATCATTCTATTGAAAGTCCAGCCGCAAAAAGTGAAGGATGCAGTGGAGGAACTCAAAAAGTTCCGGGAAATCAGGTACATAACCATGACATCTGGCCCATATTCCCTTTTGGTTCAAATTGCGGTTCCCACCCAGGATGACATAACGCAAACCCTTTTGAAAATAAATGAACTAACTAGCATTACTGACGTGAATTCAATCATTCAACTTGAAGTGTTCAAGAATTCGTACGAGTACTTTTGAGGAGACGGGGCTTTGATTAAACTGTTAAAAACACTGGCTAGCTTATCCGGGCCATGCGGATACGAACATTCGGTATCCGATTTTTTAAAAGAACACTCAAAGCATTTTTCGTGAATCTTAGAGAAAATCAGAAATTCGAATTTTAATAGAGTAAGAGAACAGTGGATAGGCCCACTCTCTAAATAAAAAACAGACTATTCGAATGATGGGGGAGAGAATATGAAAATCTTTATTTCCGCAGACATGGAAGGCATTTCCGGGGTCGCGACAAACCAGCAGCTGAAAACGCCATCGGAATATCAGCGTTTCCGCAAACTGATGACAGCGGATGTAAATGCTGCAATCGAAGGGGCATTTAACGGGGGAGCGACCGAGGTCATTGTCGCGGATGGACACGGCAACATGTCGAACATCATTATCGAAGAGCTCGATCCGCGAGCCCGTCTCATTTCCGGGAATAACAGGGTGATGTGCCAGCTGGAGGGACTTGATGAGTCATTTGACGGCATTATGTTCGTCGGCCACCACGGGCGTGAAGGCGGCTCTGATGTAACGGTGATTAGCCATACACTGGCAGGGATTTGCGTCGAAGAAATGCAAATCAACGGCAAGGTCGTCGGTGAAACGGAAATGAATTCCTATGTGGCCGGTTCGATGGGAGTCCCGGCGTTGTTCATCAGCGGTGATGACGCCTATGTGAAAGAAGTCCAGGAAACCCTTCCGGAAGTGGAAGGAGCCGTAACAAAAAGAGCGGTGGACCGCTTTGCAGCCGAGCTTCTCCATCCAGAAGTTGCGCGCAGGGAAATCCGGGAGAAGGCCGAAGCGGCTGTTAAAAAAGCAAAACAGGCAAAGCCGCTTGTGATTGGCGAAGGCCCGGTCACATTTGACTTGAAATTCAAAGGCCCACAGCAGGCAAAAATGACAACCACCCTGCCAACAGTCGAACTGACCGGCCCGAAAAGCATCCGTTTCACATGCGATGACATGGTCACAGCCTACAAACATATGTGGGGCTGCGTCATCATCGCGATGACAGCCACAAACGGCGTCCTCGGATCGGTGAATGCTTAAGTAGTTAATAGCCTAAGCCGTTAAGTTTTGAAAAGCAAATCACTTATTTCGGAGAATCGGCATCAATTTGAAAAAGGAACCGTCCGCAAAACCATTAAATATAGCGAGGTGAATGGAGATGTACATTGTCAAAAGGATATTAACGATGCTATTGACACTTTGGGTCATTATTACGTTAACCTTTGTCATCATGAAATTTATACCCGGGGATCCATTCGCGTCTGATGCGGATGTCCTGCCGGAGGAAGTTTTGCAAAACATTCGGGCGAAATACAATTTGGACAAGCCTTTGCCGGTCCAGTACGCCCTGTATTTGAAAAACCTTGCGATGCTGGACCTCGGCCCGTCAATTAAATCGGAAACCCGCACAGTGAACAGCATTATCGCGGACGGGTTACCCGCTTCGGCAACATTGGGGATACAAGCACTCACCATCGCCCTGATCTTTGGACTTCTGCTTGGAATCATTGCTGCGCTCAACCATAATAAGCCAATTGATTTCCTCGCGATGATGATTGCCATCCTCGGCATCTCGGTGCCAAGCTTCATATTGGCGCCGTTGTTAATCAAGTATTTTGCAGTCGAATGGCGGCTGCTCCCGGTTGCTTCGTGGGGAAGCTTCCAGCATAGCATCCTCCCCTCACTCGCGCTTGCAGCCTCGCCAATGGCCGTTATCGCGCGGTTTATGCGTTCGAGCATGATTGACGTCATGAACCAGAATTACATAAAGACAGCCAATGCCAAAGGACTTTCAACACCTCGGCTTGTCATTAAGCACGGAATCAGGAATGCAATCCTGCCGGTCATTACCTTTATCGGTCCGTTGGCGGTCGCCCTGATTACTGGGACGTTCGTCATCGAAAAGATTTTTGCGATTCCCGGCCTCGGGAAGTATTTCGTTGATAGCATCTTTAACCGGGATTATCCCGTCATACTTGGAACGACAATCTTTTTCAGTACCATCCTTGTGGTCATCCTGTTCCTTATCGATATTTCCTACAGGCTAATCGACCCGAGAATTAAACTGACGAGCGGGGGGAAGTAACATGGGAGCAAAAAAAATTGAAAGCACGTTGTTTGTTCCTGTCTCTCCCGACAAAAGAATCGTGGACCCAATCCAGCGCCCGTCACTGAGTGTTTGGAAAGAAACCGCAATGAATATCATGAAAAACAAATTGGCCGTACTCGGCATGTCGATTCTTATCGCAATCGTGTTTTTTGCGATTTTCGGACCGAAGATGGTTCCATACACCCCATCCGGCCAGGATTTGGCGAATGGAAACATGGCGCCCGGCAAGCATTGGTTTGGAACAGATGACCTCGGCCGGGATATGTGGGCGCGCGCCTGGTACGGGGCAAGGGTTTCACTAACAATCGGTTTTGTAGCGGCTTTTATTGACCTCGTGCTTGGAGTCACAATCGGAGGGATTGCCGGGTACATGGCGGGCCGCAGCAAGAAGGGCGACCGTATCGATAACATCATTATGAGGATTATCGAAATTCTTTACGGAATACCGTACCTTTTGATCGTGATTTTGCTGATGGTTATTATGGAGCCTGGCGTCATTTCGATTATTATCGCTCTGACCGTTACGGGATGGGTTAGCATGGCAAGGATTACAAGGGGCCAAATTCTCCAATTAAAATCACAGGAATATGTGATGGCAGCGGAAAAGCTCGGGACGTCCCATGCGAAAATCATCCTTAGGCACCTTTTGCCAAACGCAATCGGCATCATCATTGTCAACCTGACATTTACCATCCCACAGGCCATTTTCGCCGAATCGTTCCTCAGCTTCCTTGGACTTGGCGTGCAAGCGCCGTTCGCAAGCTGGGGGACGATGGCAAACGACGCGCTCGGAGTCATCCTGAGCGGACAATGGTGGAGGCTGTTCTTCCCTGGGTTCTTGATTTCGCTGACAATGTTTGCATTTAATGCATTCGGGGACGGACTGCAGGACGCCTTGGATCCAAGAAACCGGAAATAGGAGGAAGCAATTGTGAGCCATTTACTCGAAGTAAAAAACCTCGAAGTGAATTTTAAAACATATGGCGGCGAGGTAAAGGCAGTCCGCAATGTTTCTTTCCATGTAAATAAAGGCGAAATCGTCGCCATTGTGGGGGAAAGCGGAAGCGGAAAGAGCGTCACGGTCCAGACGGTCATGGGGCTTATCCCGACACCGCCCGGCATTATCAAAAATGGGGAGGTCCTTTTTCAAGGAAGGGACCTTCTAAAGCTATCAAATCGTGAAATGCAAAAAGTGAAAGGGTCTAAGATCAGTATGATCTTCCAGGACCCGATGACGTCGCTTAATCCAACCATGAAAATCGGCAAGCAAATCGAGGAAGGGCTGATTGTCCATCAGAAGCTCGGGAAAGGAGAAGCGAAAAAACGCGCGATCGACATGATCCGACTAGTCGGCATCCCGAACCCGGAAGAGCGATACAATCAATATCCCCACGAATTCAGCGGCGGGATGAGGCAAAGGGCAATGATTGCCATTGCCCTTGCCTGCAACCCTGAACTGCTGATTGCCGATGAGCCGACGACCGCGCTCGATGTGACCATTCAGGCGCAGGTTCTGGATTTAATGAGGGATTTAAAAGAAAAAACTGATACCGCGATCATCCTTATCACGCATGACCTTGGCGTTGTCGCGGAAACCGCGGAACGGGTTATCGTCATGTATGCCGGAATGATGGTCGAGAGCGGCTCAGTCCGCGAACTTTTTGAAAACCCCCGCCATCCGTACACATGGGGGCTAATGGAATCCATTCCGGATCATACAAGCACTGAAAAGGAGCGTTTGATCCCGATTGAAGGATCTCCGCCGGATCTTTTTTCGCCGCCGGCGGGCTGCCCTTTTGCCCCAAGGTGCAAATACTCGATGGAAGTCTGCCTTTCTGAAATGCCACCGGCTTTCGAAACGGAATCAGGGCATTATGCAAGGTGCTGGTTAAACGATCCAAGAGCCCCAAAGGCTGAAGACCTTGTGGCAGCAGGGAGGGAAAACTGATGGCCAAATTGCTCGAAGAAGCCGCGGAAAAACAGTCCGCTGCCTCCGATATACTTCTTAAGGTAGAGAATCTAAAGAAGTATTTTACGATCAAAAACAACCAGACCGTTAAGTCCGTCGACGATATCTCGATTGAAATCAAACGCGGGGAAACCTTTGGCCTAGTCGGTGAATCAGGGAGCGGCAAATCGACGCTCGGTAAAACGATTGTCGGCCTGCAGGATCCGACCGAGGGCAGAATGTTTTACAACGGAGCTGACCTAAGCACGCTTGGAAGAAAGGAAAAGGCGATCGCCAACCGGGAAATGCAGATTATTTTCCAAGATCCGCACGCATCTCTGAACCCAAGGATGCGGGTTGGGGACATCATCGCCGAAGGCATTGACGCCCACGGCCTTGCAAAAGGAAAAGAAAGGCAGGAGCGAGTCTATGATTTGCTTGAACGCGTCGGCCTCCGCCCCGAGCATGCCCGGAGGTATCCGCATGAATTCAGCGGCGGGCAGCGGCAGAGGATCGGAATCGCAAGGGCGCTTGCCGTCAATCCAAAGTTCATCGTCGCGGATGAACCGATATCGGCGCTCGATGTTTCCATCCAGGCACAGGTCATCAATCTTCTCGAGGACTTGAGGGAACAGGAAGGGTTGACCTATTTGTTCATCGCGCATGACCTCGGGATGGTCAAGCACATTAGCGACCGTATCGGCGTGATGTATTTAGGGAAAATGATGGAGCTTACAACCAGCGATGCTCTTTTCGCCGAGCCGCTCCACCCTTACACGCAGGCATTAATGTCGGCGATTCCTGTCGCGAAACCAGGCGCCGCGAAAAGGGAAAGGATTGTGCTTCAGGGGGATCCCCCCAGTCCGGTCAACCCGCCGAGCGGCTGCCGGTTCCGTACGAGATGTCCGCATGCCATGTCCATTTGCGCCGAAATGATTCCCGATTTCAGGGAAGTCCAGCCGGAGCATTGGGTGGCGTGCCATCTATATAACGAAAGATCATAACACCTAAGGAGGAAGGGAAATGAAGAAATGGGTTTGGATGTTAGCTGCCCTTATGGTACTCAGCTCTGTTTTAACTGGCTGTTATGGCGGCGGAAATCAAAGTTCATCTTCGGCATCCGGGCCGAAGGAAAGCACGAAAGGAATTAAGCAGGAACTTGTCCTTAATGCAATTAATGAGCCGCCTTCTTTGGATCCGGCAATGGCTACGGATACAACCTCCGCATGGATTTTGGATCACACGTTTGAAGGCTTGTATGTAAAAAACAAGGATGACAAGCCGGTCCTTGGAACAGCAAAAGATGTCAAGGTTTCCGATGATGGCAAAACGTATACGTTCACAATCCGTGACGATGCGAAATGGTCCGACGGCTCCCCGGTAACCGCGCATGATTTTGAGTACAGCTGGAAACGAACAATGAACCCGGAAACGGGGGCGCAATTTGCTTTCTATATGTATTACATCAAAGGCGCTGAAGAGTTCAACAAAGGCAAAGGAACAATTGACGATGTCGGCGTAAAAGCGACGGATGACCATACCCTCGTAGTCGAACTCAACAATCCGCTTGGCTATTTCGAGGAACTTTTGACCTTGAGGACATTCTATCCAGTCAAAAAGGACCTTGTTGAACAGAACAAAAACTGGGCAGGCGAAGCTGACGGCTATATCAGCAACGGACCGTTCAAAATGACTCAGTGGAAGCATGACAGCCAGGTTGTCGCGGAAAAGAACGAGAATTATTATGACAGTAAAAACATCACACTCGAAAAGATTACCTGGAAAGTCGTGAATGACGCGACAACATACTACCAGATGTACAAAACAGGCGAGCTTGACCTGATCCAGACTCTTCCGACAGATGTTGTAGAACAAGAAAAGAGCAACAAAGAGTACAAAAATGTTCCTTACTTTGGAACCTATATGTACATGTTTAACGTAACCAAAGAACCATTTACGAATGCGAAAGTACGCCGCGCCTTCGCATTAGCCATTAACCGGGAACCGATAACAAAGAACATTACAAAAGCGGGCGAAACCCCGGCATATGCATTCGTTCCTCAAGGAGTGGAAACATCCAAGGGCGATTTCCGTGAAGTTGGCGGCGACTACTTCAAAGAAGACAGTGAAGAAGCGAAGAAACTTTTACAAGAGGGAATGGCGGAAGAAGGCTGGAGTACGCTTCCTCCTGTTACCGTAATTTACAACACGTCCGAAAACAATAAGAAAATCACTGAAGCGGTCCAGGAAATGTTGAAGAAAAATCTTGGTGTGGACGTCAAGCTGGCCAACCAGGAATGGAAGACATATCTTGATACAACTCATCAAGGCAACTTCCAGATGGCGCGCATGGGATGGATTGGATCACTGCTGGATCCGGTTGTCATCCTCGATTACTACCTTGGCGACAGCCCGAACAACCGCTCACGCTGGGTAAATGAGGAATACGACAGCCTGATGGCCCAGGCAAAGGCTGAACAGGATAAGGACAAGCATTTTGAACTCCTTCACCAGGCAGAGGATATCCTGATGGAAGAGCTTCCGTTCTTTCCGGTTTACCATTATACCAACACATACCTGACATCACCAAAGTTCAAAGATATTATTTATCCTTTCAACCGCTATCCAAACGTGAAGTGGGCGAAAAAGGTTTCTGAATAACCGGTATTTTGTAAGCAGGGAAAAGCGCTCAGGCAGCTTTTTCCTGCCTGTTGGTTAAAGGAGGGAGTATGATGGCCAAAAAAAGTACTGTTTTTCTTCTATTAATAATTGCATGGCTGATTGCGAAATTTGTGTTGTCTTTGTCATGGATAGAGTTTGTTAACCGTTCTTTTTTGGTAGGCATCAGCTTCCTTTTGGCCAGCGCAATCTTTTTGATTTTAAAAACAGGATTCCTTACCCTATTTTTGGATGGCTTTACTAAGGTGGGCTCATTCATCTCACCAAAGTCCAGGGCAATGGAGCGCGAAGACGAGCGGGCCAGGGAGGACGAAAGCCTTGCGGAATTTAAAACGGGACTCCTTCGTAAGCTGATTACCTATACATCTATATTCGGCTTTAGTTCCGTCAGCGTGTCATTACTTGGATTGTTTTTCTTCTATTAAGAAACCGGCCTCGCCAGGTGCAGTAAACCTGGCGAGGCCGGTTTTTTTGTTGAGGAAACTAGTGGCCGGGGGTCGTTTTTGAGAAAATCGCCTGCATTTCAATTTAAGTTTTTCTATATCGGGGGTTAGACTTAATTGCACCCAAGGGCTGAATTAATGAAAGGCATTATACCTGGCTTAGGTATCGCATAAATTCCATTGAGTGACGTCGTACGGGCATCAATCCGAAAAGGAAGTCATTCAAAATCCCGTTGAGTGACAATGTAGGGGCAAAATTCGAAAAGGAAGTCACTCAAATCCTATTGAGTGACATCGTAAGGGCAAAATCTAGAAAGGAAGTCACTCAAATCCTGTTGAGTGACTTCGTAAGGGCAAAATCTAGAAAGGAAGTCACTCAAATCCTGTAGAGTGACTTCGTACGGGCAAAATTCAGAAAGGAAGTCACTTAAATCCTGTTGAGTGACTTCGTACGAGCAAAATCTGAAAAGGAAGTCACTTAAATCCTGTTGAGTGACTTCGTACGGGCAAAATTCAGAAAGGAAGTCACCTAAATCCTGTTGAGTGATTTCGTACGAGCAAAATCCGAAAAGGAAGTCACTCAAATCCTCTTGAGTGACTTCGTACGAGCAAAATCCGAAAAGGAAGTCACTCAAATCCTGTTGAGTGACTTCGTACGAGCAAAATCCGAAAAGGAAGTCACTCAAATCCTGTTGAGTGACTTCGTACGAGCAAAATTCGAAAAGGAAGTCACTCAAATCCTGTTGAGTGAAATCGTACGGGCAAAATCCAGAAAAGAAGTCACTCAAATCCTGTTGAGTGACATTGTACGGGTCAAGTCCTGAAAGGAAGTCACTCGAATCCGTTCGAGAGACAAAGAGAGCGAGTATAAGATGGACAGGCGATTACAAATTAGGATGGCGAAACTTTTTAATCCCGGCGAAAAATGGTATAACCGAATATATAGCCGGATAAAAGGAGATACCTGAAATGCTGAAGATAAACATGGAAAAATTTTTGAAGAAAAACGAATCCTTATTTTCGGAAGAGATAAAGTACGCCGTAAAGCAAGGTTTGGTTGAAGAAGGAACAATAAGTGAAAGAGACCCGTCCGAACGCTTCAAGGATGCTTATATCGAACTGAGTGATAAGGAAACGGAAGAATTGGTTTCAAAGGGTGGAGCGGAATTATTGCAGCAGCCAGTTTCTTATTTTAAAAAGAACATAAATCAGTTCATGTATGTCGAGTCGAAATGGTTCGATCTGGTCGATGTCGATGCGGTGGTCATTGAAGTCGACGATGTTTTCCGAAATTACCAGGCCCTGCTTGGCTTAAAGCTGCAGAAGAAATACGGAGAAACGCTCAACCAGCTTTTACAACGGAAATTCGAATTCGCCAAGACTGACTATAGCCTTATGTTTGACGGCGGTGAAGGAATCTGGAATTTCAATTTCTCACTGGAGGCATTAAAGGCATTCAATGAAGAACAGACAATTAACGAAACTTTAAACCTTGTGTACCAATTTTTACTTGCTATGGCAGAAGAAGTAGAGCGGTAACGATTTGATTTAAGCAATGTATTTTTCGATGAAAATTACATTGCTTTTTTAATGGAAAAATATGTTGACATGAAAAACAGTTTGGATTATTATCAATAGTGATAATGATATCAAATATTTTTTTTGGGTTAATATTATCACTTTTGATAATATTGTCATCACGGAGGTATTCACAATGGATTTTGATCGTACTAAACTTATTTTGCACCCGGTCCGGATGAAGATTATTCAGTCCTTGGTGAATGGCCGACATCGAACAGCTTTCGAAATCATGAACCATCTAAAGGAGGTGCCTCAGGCAACACTGTATCGCCATTTGAACAAATTGCAGGAAGCCGGACTCATTGAGGTGGTTCAGGAAAACCCGGTCAGGGGCACAGTTGAAAAAGTATATTCCCTAAAACAAACATTTCATACACAGTTAGGCACGATAAGCAAAGATCAGCATTTAGAGTTGTTTTTCACCTTTTTGACGCAATTAATGGGAACATATGAGCAATATTTATCTACGGATTTCGATTTGGTAAGAGACGGCGTTAGCTACCGCGTGGCTAGAATGCATTTGACTGATGAGGAATTTATGGAATTAGCCGAAAATATTCGCCGTTTGATTAATGAGGCTATGGAAAATGAGCCATCGGATGAACGGATGCCACGAAATCTTGCGACGATTGTCATTCCGGAAAAAAATTAAAGTAGACATGTAATGGAGGGGAATGGGATGGAAAGAGAAGTTGTGTTTGGGGAGAAAAATCGGATGTATGGTACATTGGCTTTGCCAGCGGGTGAAGGGGTACACCCTGCCATTGTAATTATTGCGGGTTCAGGGCCGCTCGACCGGGATGGGAATGTTGCTAAAAAGCTCACGACAAACCTTTATAAGGAACTGGCCAATTTCTTTACTGGACTTGGATTTGCTACACTCCGCTATGATAAGCGGGGAACAGGCAAGCGGGAGGGCAACTGGATGGCTGCCGGGATGTGGGACCTCGTTGATGATGCCCGTGCTGCTGTAGAATTTCTTCAAGCCCACCCGAATGTGGATAAGGATAGGGTCATCGTAGCCGGACATAGTGAAGGAACGATTCTTGCGACTGCTTTGGGCGCATCCATGCCGCTGGGGGGAGTTATTTTTCTATCAGGTGGGGTTGACAACTTGCCTGAAGCATTAAGTAAGCAGAGGGAGCTTGGAAGCAAAGAATTGCTCGCAAAGCCTGTTCTTGGGAAGCTCCTTAAGCTTATAAATGTTGCACAAAAAAGCGAAAAGTCGGCAGCCAATATGATGGAAAAATTTAAACAGTCCAAGGAAGACATTGTTAAAGTCCAGCTCTTCTTTAAACAGCCGGCGAAATGGTATAGAGAACATATCGCATTTAATACACGCGAAGCATTGAAATCCATGAACTGTCCCGTCCTTGCCATAATCGGTGACAAGGACCATCTGGCGGACAAAGGGGTGCTTTCAGAACTTCCATCCCTCATCCAGGGGAAAGCCGAGTATTCGATTATTACGGACATGGAACACGGCATGCGTATACAGACTGAGGAACTCAGTATTTTAAAATCAGGCAAGAGATTCAAAGAAATCTTAAAACGCCCGCTTCATCCAGAGGCATTGTCAAAACTTGAAGGCTGGTTGGATGAAAATTATCTTAATAACAACCAGAAAGAGAATGTAGGCTGAATGAATGTTGGCATGGGTAAAGGATAGTGGGGATATAGTGCAGCAACGCGGGAGATTTTATTCTCCCGTTTTTTTTTGCGTTGATGAACATGAAACGAATAACAGGGGCCTACTTTTTCAAAAAGCTGAAATTATCTGTAAATTATAGTTGACTTAATGTATAGTTTAATTTACATTAAGTATATAAAACTATACTTTGAGTAAAAAATATTTGACAAGGGGTGAATATATGTCGTATCAAGAAAAGAAGAGCATTGTGTCATTGATTAGTACAATCCTCATTTTTGCCGGATATTGCCTATATATGTATCCAAGGCATCCGGGAGGGGGGCTGGAATCGGCGGAAACCTTTCATTATTGGGGTTCCTTCGTCCTTATCTTGACGTTGTTTTCAGTCTTCGCGCAAATCATAATCAGCATTATTTTTACAATTTTCTTTAGAATTACGACCAGAGAAAAGGTGCCGTCTTTTGAAGATGAGCTCGATAAACTAATCGGTTTGAAGGCGTTCCGGAATGCATTTTTCGTTTTTGTCAGCGGCTTCCTTTTCGCAATGGGTTCCCTGGTCTTTTTTCAGCCGTCAGAAATGATGTTCATCATACTGATAGCATCAGGATTCCTGGCCGATATCATGGGCTCGATGACTCGGCTTTATCATTACCGGAAAGGAGTGTAACCGTGGGTAAAAATCTTGTCGGCAATCATATCCGCAAATTACGATTCAACCATGAAGAAATGACTCAGCAGCAACTGGCTGACAAGGCCGGCGTCACCCGGCAGACAATCGTGGCACTTGAAAAGGGAAACTACTCCCCATCTTTGGAGCTTGCTTTCCGCATCGCCCGCGCCTTTAACTTGCCGCTGGAAGAAGTATTCTTTTATGGGGAAGATTCAAATACTTAAAACCATCTGAATCAATAGAAAGTAGGGGAGCAAATGAGTTCAGACAAGAAGGCGGCAAAAATTGTAGGGTTCCTGTTCATACTTGCGGCGGTTACGGCGGTAATTGGCCTTAAATTATATGATCCTATCCTGATAGGGCCGGATTATCTGGCAAAAGGCTCCGAACACGCGAACCGGATAGTGCTGGGGGCAGTTATGGAATTAATGCTTGTCGTTTCCGCGATTGGTACAGCAACGACGATGTTCCCGATTTTAAGGAGATATAACGAGACAATCGCGCTCTGGCATGTTTGCTTCAGGTTCCTTGAAGCGATTGTCATCACAGTCGGCGTAATCAGTGTGCTGTCCCTGTTGACCTTGAGCCGAGAATACGTAGCAGCAGGAGCTTCAGTCGATCCCGCTTCTTTTCAAGCTTCAGGAACAGTATTAAAAGCAATACACGACTGGACGTTCATGATGGGACCACTGTTCATGCTTGGTATCAATACAATGATGTACAGTTATATCTTTTACAAAACCAGGCTAGTGCCAAGGTTTTTATCAACACTTGGAATCACCGGGGCCGTATCAGTCTTCCTTTGCTCCCTGTTGGTCATGTTCGGCGTCATCGAACAAATCTCCGTTTGGGGCGGCATCTTGGCCGTACCTGTAGCAGCCAACGAAATGATCCTAGCAGTCTGGCTCTTAACAAAAGGATTCAATCAAACCTCACTCGCCTCACTATCGGTGCGCAAAATTGAACAGCGCCAGTCACTCCCCGAATTTTCTTGATTCACTGAGTGTTTCACGGATGAGCGACAACATCGAAAAGCCACTTGCTGAGTATTAGTAGGTGGCTTTTTACTGTCGGATTAACTTTTTAAAAGGGTATAATGAACCTAGTTTTTAAATTGAAAAGGAGTAATTTTACGATGGATTTGCATTTGCATGGAAAAAATGTACTTATTACTGGCGGATCGAAAGGAATTGGAAAGGCGATTGCCAAGGCGTTTGTGGCAGAAGGTGCGAATGTTGCCATATCGGCGAGGGGAATGGAAGCGCTGGAACAGACAATGGAAGAACTTCATGGCCGCGTCTCTATTTTTCAAGCAGACATTACCGAGCCAGAGGAACGGAAGAAGCTTATCACTTCCTTTGTTGAAGAATACGGAACAATAGACGTTTTAATCAATAATGCAGGCGGAAGCAATGGCGGAAAAGCAACCGAAACCGAAATGGATTTATTCCGCGAGGCAATGGAGTTGAATTATTTTTCTGCTGTCCATTTAAGTAAAGTAGCTGTGGAATATATGAAAAAACAGCAATCAGGTTCAATCATTAATATTACCTCCATTTTCGGAAGAGAAAGCGGAGGGAAGGTTACCTATAACAATGCGAAATCCGCGCTGATCAGTTTTACGAAATCGCTGGCGGACGAAGTGATTACCGATGGAATCAGGGTTAATAGCATCGCTCCGGGAAGCATTTTACACGAAACAGGCAATTGGAAAAAGCGCCTTGAGGCAGACCCTGAAGGCATAAATGAATTCGTGAAGAATGAAATACCTGCCGGTCGTTTCGGTACCCCGGAAGAAATTGCGAATGTGGCAATGTTTCTCGCTTCCGAAAAAGCATCCTGGATTGTTGGCGCCAGCATAAATGTAGACGGGGGGCAATCGAGAATGAATTTTTGAGGATGTTTGGTTCCTTGCCTTTTTAGCATGAAATCAGTACAGTGTATTGTAATGCGTGTAAATAAGTTTTAGATTATAGACTGTTTTGGAGGCACAACGATGAAAAGAGTATATTTAGCCAGCCCGTTTTTTAATGACAACGAAATTGGAATTTTGGAGCAGGTTGAAGAAATTTTAGCAGAAAAAGGTTTAAGTGTGTTCTCGCCATTTAGGCACTCTGCCGAGGCAGAGTTTGGCTCTCGCCAATGGTCGATTGAAACCTTTATGGATGATATTAAACACATTAAGTGGGCGGAAATGGTTGTCGGCATCTATCATGGAAACTATTCGGACAGCGGCACAGCCTGGGAACTTGGCTACGCATATGCAACTGACAAGCCTGTCATAGTAGTCCATGTTGGTGAAAGCAGTAACCTTATGGTGCATGAAGGCGCGCATGCGAATATCACTTTAGAAGAACTGAAAGAGTATGACTTTGACCAAATGGCCAGTTCTTTTTATAAAGGTGCAATGCGCTGATGGCAAAATAGGTAAGTGATTACCATTGAACTGCGAAAAAGTTGTAAGGGACAATTGCGGTATGATTGAAACTAACTATGTCTATACCTTTTCGAGTTATGAGGGTGAACGCTCCTTAATGTTTTTGGAGATGCGGTGGTTTTTCGGCTGCGATTCGCAAACCGGCTTTTTGGAAAGTCGAGTAAAAATAGACCCTAGCAGGAGTCCGTTCATTAAAGAACGGGTTTCTGTGATGTGTGAGGGAACAAGTTTTGAAGAGCTTCTTGTAAAAGCAAATACGCTACCAGCTTTCGATGAAACGTTTAAGGTAAGGTATGTGAAAAATGCCGGTGTGCCAAAATCTTCGGATGAGCGGCGTGCTATTGAAAAAAAAGTCGGATTGCACATGAATGGCAAGGCAAATCTTCACGATCCAGATAGGATTTATGGAATGATGAATTTAACCGACGGACGATGGATTCTTGGGGAATATGTTAAAAGCAAGCCGATTTGGCATCATCATCAGCAAAAGCCCCACAGTTATTCGACCGCGCTTAATACCCGGGTCGCCAGGGCGGTGGTGAACATCGCTGTTCCAAATCCTGAAGGAATCAAGGCAATCGACCCTTGCTGCGGGATTGGAACGGTATTGGTCGAAGCTTTATCAATGGGCATCGATATCGTAGGGAGCGACAGAAACCCGCTCGTCCTTGGCGGCACAAGGGAGAATATCGCGCACTTTGGATACGGCTGTGAAGTCAAACTGAGAGATATGTTGAACATTACCAATCACTATGACGTCGCAATTATTGATCTGCCGTATAATTTGTGTTCGGTCATAAGCCCGGACCAGCAACTCAAGATGCTCCAAAGCGCACGTCAATTTGCTAAAAAAGCCGTAATCGTGACGGTTGAACCCATTGATGAAATCATCATCCAGGCGGGTTTTTCCATAAAAGACAGGGCTGTTGTCAGCAAAGGGTCGTTTAACAGGGAAGTCATTGTGTGCATATAAAACCGAACACCGCCTGTCACTACCCGAATTTTCTTGTTTCACAGAATGTTTCATAGATAAATCGCAACATCGAAAAGCCACTTGCTGAACATTAGCAGGTGGCCTTTTTACTACTGTTGTGACAAAATAATAGACTATTTAAAAGCTTGGCTTAAAATTGAAGATTTTCTTCAAGAGTAATTGTATATTTTTCATTTTCTAAAAATGAATAAAAAAAGCAGTCCCCCTGCTTCTTTAAAAATTAACATATACTTCATATAAAGTTAAAAGAAGTATGTTACTATTTTATCGACAGACAGTCGGTCTATAAAGGAGGTGTAACAATGAGAAAAGAAGCGGAGGAACGCAGGAACGAAATACTTGATGCAGCGGATGAGCTCTTTGCTCAGAAGGGCTTTGATGGAACGAGTACAAACGATATTCTCGGTAAGGTAGGTATTGCGAGGGGAACATTGTACTATCATTTCAAGTCGAAGGAAGATATTATGGACGCGTTGATTGATCGGTACAGTGCCCGCCTTTTAGGAAATGCACAGGCAATTGCCGTAGATAAGAGTATTCCTGTGGTCGAACGGATTATCAAGGTCGTTAGATCCATGAATTTAAGTGGCGGAAGCAGCCAGGAAATTATGGAGCACATTCACAAACCACAGAACGCCCTTATGCATCAAAAAATACAAAAAGTCATCATCAATGGCGTTACGCCAATACTGACGGGAATAATCCAAGAAGGTATTGCCCAGGGACTGTTTAGCACTCCTTACCCATATGAATCTGTGGAAATGATTGTTACATATGCGAATGCTGTTTTTGATGAAGAAGTAGTAGAGATAACCAATGAGGAGCGTGCTTCAAGGATACAGGCGTTTATTTTTAACGGAGAAAGGCTGCTCGGTGCAAAAAGCGGAAGCCTGATGAATGTTATTCAACAGTTTGGAAGTGTAAATGGTCAACATAATGAATAATTCGGCAAATTTGGTTATAAAGCCAGAAAACGAAGGTGACTTATGTATTTCAGAATGATCCGAAATGACATTTTAAAGAGCAAAGCAATAACATTTACAACAATGATATTTGTTGCTGCAGCATCGATGCTTGTTTCACTCGCAGCGATACTCGTCGTCAATCTTTCGGGTGCGCTCGATACGTTAATGACAAAAGCTGAAACTCCACATTTTATGCAAATGCATTCCGGTGATATTAATACCGCGCGCCTTAAATCCTTTGCAGAGCAAAATGATAATGTCGAAGAATATCAGGTAGTTGAGTTCCTTGGCATCGACGGCGCCCAGATTATTTTAGGCGAAAATTCGCTTGCGGATAGCGTTCAGGATAACGGCTTCAGCCTGCAGAACGATAAATTCGATTTTCTTCTTGACCTTAACGGCAACATCATCAACAACGTATCTGACGGCGAGCTTTATGTTCCAGTAACCTATATGAAAGACAACACAGTTCGTGTAGGTGATAAGGCCGTAATCAACGGGAAGGAGTTTACCGTTGAGGGATTTCTCCGTGATTCGACCATGAACTCATCGCTCTCCGCATCAAAACGATTTCTTGTAAGCAGCAATGATTTTGCGGAATTAAAAGACCTAGGAAGTATCGAATATCTGATTGAGTTTAGATTAAAGGATTTCTCGGAAATAGGGGAATTTGAAACAGCATATGCTTCAGCAGGACTTGAATCGAACGGGCCAACGGTTACCTATACGCTTTTCAAAATGATGAACGCGATTTCAGATGGGATGATGATTGCGGTTATCCTTCTTGTAAGCGCGCTTGTCGTTGCAATCGCATTTATGTGCATACGCTTTACGCTCCTTGCGAAAATAGAGGACGACTACCGAGAAATTGGGGTAATGAAGGCAATAGGGATGCGTATTTCCGACATAAAGCGGATTTATCTTGCGAAATACGCTGCAATAGCTGCGATAGGCAGTGTTCTTGGATATATTCTTTCAGTTATGTTCCAAGGTTTTCTTCTTGAAAATATACGGCTGTTTATGGGTGAAAGCGAAAACTCTTCTTATGCGAATGTCTTAGGAATTATCGGTATCCTACTCGTTTTCCTCGCAATTATTGCCTATGTCAATAGTGTGCTGAAACGCTTTCGGAAAATATCCGCTGCGGAAGCTATACGCTTTGGCACCTCACAGGAAAAGACAGCAGGCGCTAAGCGTTTTTCCTTAGTTAGAAACAGACTGTTTAGCACGAATGTCTTTCTTGGTATCAAGGATGTTCTCGCTAGAAAAAAACTTTACGCAACAATGCTAGTGGTCCTGATTATTTCGGCATTTATCATTATTGTTCCGCAGAACCTGTACAACACGATTTCCTCAAAAAATTTCATCCAATATATGGGGATAGGAAGCTACGATCTGCGCATTCAAACCAATCTATCTGACAAAACCGATGAAATTGAGAGGGCGATAGACAGCGACAGTGCAGTTTCCAAGTATGCGGTTATGACAACAAAGACTTTCAAAGTAAAAACGGGAAACGGTTCAGAGGAAAATATTAAAGTTGAGCTCGGTGACCATTCGGCATTTCCAATAGAGTATTCTGAGGGCAGAGCACCTGCCCGTGATGAAGAAATTGCGCTTTCGTCTATAAACGCTGATGAGATGGGCAAAAAGGTCGGTGATGCTACTACGCTGGTGATAGAAGGGGAGGAGAAAAATCTCACCGTTACAGGAATTTATTCCGACGTTACGAATGGTGGCAAAACCGCAAAGGCTGTATTCACCGATAATTCGGCGAACGTCATGTGGACAATCGTTTGTGTTGAACTTTCGGATAAATCTCTTGTCGATAGAAAGGTTGCGGAGTATTCAGACCGGTTTGATTTTGCAAAGACTTCAGATATTGATGAATTTGTATCTCAGACCCTCGGCTCGACAATAAGTTCCGTTGAAATTGCCTCCTATGCTGCAGTTGCTGTTGCGCTTGTTATTACGGTACTAGTTACACTATTGTTCATGAAAATGCTTGTTGCAAAGGACAGGCCTTCCATAGCCATAATGAAAGCGCTTGGTTTTACAAACTCTGATATTAAAGCACAGTACGTTTCTCGTTCGGTTTTCGTTCTGATTATCGGAATTATTCTCGGTACTCTTCTCGCGAACACTCTTGGAGAGGTCCTTGCGGGGGTGCTTATCTCTTCGTTTGGGGCGTCAACGTTTAATTTTAAGGTAAATCCTCTTACGGCATATGTGCTTAGTCCGCTAATGATGATTTTATCAGTACTTATCGCAACTATGATCGGTACATCGAGCGCGGGACTAATAAAAATATCCGAAAATATTAAGGAGTAGGAGGAGTAGGAATATGGAGAAGATTATTATCGGTAATCATATAGTAAAAGCTTTCGGAGAGGGCGATGAACGGCGCAATGTTCTCGAGGGAGTATCAGTGGAAATATTCGATGGTGAGTTCGTTGCAGTTATGGGACCTTCGGGCTCTGGAAAATCGACACTTATGTTTGCTTTAAGCGGAATCGATGGTGTTGATGGCGGAATGGTCGTTTTTGATGGCAAGGATTTATCGGCTGTCGGGGAGAATGAGCTTTCAGATATACGTAGAACAAAAATGGGATTTATTTTTCAGCAGCCTACTATGCTAAAAAATCTGAATATCCTCGACAACATCATTCTTCCATCAATACGCGGAAACAAAAAAAACACCGCGGAAATATCGGAAAAAGCGAGAGCGCTTATGAAAAGGGTAGGTATTACGGAGATTGAAGCACGCGATACTACACAGGTTTCGGGAGGTCAGCTCCAGCGTGCAGGTATATGCAGGGCACTGATGAGCAGTCCGAAAATTATCTTCGGCGACGAGCCAACAGGAGCCCTCAACTCAAAATCTGCCGATGAAATAATGGACATTTTTTCTGAAATCAACGCGGATGGTACTGCGATTATGCTTGTAACTCACGATGCGAAGGTGGCAGCGCGGACAGAACGTATCCTGTTTATGCGAGACGGAAAAATTGTGAGTGAGTTGAAGTTTCCGAAGTTTAATGGGACGGATATTGAACGGAGAATTGAAGAAGTGACGGCGAAAATGCTGGAAATAGGAATTTGATTTCACAGTCTCAAAAATATTAATTAGGAATTATTGGTTTATAGAGGCTAATAGTTAAAGAGAAATTTTATCCCGCATTACGGACAGCTAACCAAGTAACTTCACTCTGTTGAATGAGTGGTCGTTCCAAGGCAATATTTTATTGAACATTTTTCTACTGTATCTTGATCCATTCCGATACAGTCATCAAAGATAGTGATTTTAACAAATGTTTTACAAACCCTTTACTCTAGCCTCAAATATAATTAATATACCCAATCTATGATAAAGGTGGCTTTACTACTTTTATCTTAGGGGGATGATTTGAAAATGAAACGCAATTTCAAAAACAAACTAGCTGGGGTCTCAGTGGCAGCTGCCGTTGCTGTTTCTTCTTTAGGTTTTGCAGGTTACACAAATTTAACTGAAGCTAAAGACAAGAAGAAACAACCAACCAACGTCATTATGATGGTAATGGATGGTACAAGCGTGGGTGCTACTTCTCTGGCAAGATGGTACAAAGGCGAGAACCTGGCTATGGATGAAATCGTCATTGGCGGAGTACGTACCCATTCTGCCGAATCCGCGATTACCGATTCCGCGCCAGCTGGTACAGCTCTGGCAACAGGAAATAAGAGCAACGATAAGATTGTTGGCCTTCTCCCTAAGGTTGTGAATACACCTGGTGTGGATCCAATTAATCCTGAAGATGCATTAAAACCGGTTGCGAACGTTTTAGAGGGCGCTAAACTTCAAGGCAAGGCAACTGGAATCATTTCTACGTCAGAAATTCAGCATGCTACACCTGCAGGTTTCTCTTCACATGCAGCACACCGCAGCAACTACCAGGACATTGCTGAGCAGCAAGTTTACCAGGGAATTGATGTTGTCCTTGGAGGAGGAAAAGAATCACTCGTACCTGGCACAACTAAAAATGCGCGTGTTGATGGAGAAAATCTATTAAACGTATTGAATCAAAATGGATATGATTTTGTAGAGACAAGGGACCAATTATTAAATTCAAAGTCTAATAAAATTTGGGGTTCATTTGCTCCTACCGCACTTGCATATGACTTCGATCGTAAGCAAGCAAGCAATAGCGAGCCATCCCTTGCTGAAATGACCAATAAAGCTATCAATACACTATCCAAAGATAAGGAGGGCTTCTTCTTATTCGTAGAAGGAAGTAAAGTGGACTGGGCCGCACACGCCAATGACACAATTGGCATGATCAGTGATGTATTGGCTTTTGACGACGCGGTAAAAGAAGCGTTGGAATTCGCGAAAAAAGATGGAAACACAATGGTTATCGCGGTCAGTGACCACGGAAACAGCGGTATAACAATGGGTAACCAGAACACGAATGGCAACTACTCTGAAATTCCAGTTTCAACTTACATTGATCCACTGAAAAAAGCATCTATGACAGTTGAAGGTGCATTAAAGCAGCTTAAAGCCGACCGCTCAAATATGAAAGAAGTAGCAGAATTGTATGGTCTGGATAACCTTACAGCAGAAGAAATTGAAGCTCTAAAAGCATCAAAAACCTTGCAGGCAGATATGGTAAAAATGCTGGCTAACCGTGCGAATATTGGTTTCACAACCGGCGGCCATACTGGTGAGGATGTGTTCCTTTACGCTTACGGCCCATCAAAACCATATGGACTGATCGACAACACAGACATCGCGAAAACGATGGCTAAATTCATGGGCTTTGACTTGAAAAAAACAACGGACAAGCTCTTTGTTAATGCAAGGGAATCATTTGAGAACAAAGGATACACTACTCGAATCGATGTAACAGATAAAAATAACCCTGTATTCATTGCAGAAAAACAAAATATCAAGATTGAAATCCCTGTTAACAAAAACGTTGCCCACGTCACCCAAAACAAAAAAACGTCCACTAAGACACTTGACGGCGTAACTGTTTATAACGGGAAAGATTTCTATGTATCCGAAAACGCACTAAACCTGTCAAACTAATCGCAAAAAATCGAACAGTGCCTGTCACTCCCCGAATTTTCTTGTTTCACAAAATGTTTCACGGATAAACCGCAATACTAAAAAGCCACTTGCTGAGCATTAGCAGGTGGCTTTTTAGGCTGAAACGATCATAAGATTTTTCGTGAAACGAAATTTTTCTATTCAGAACATTCACATTAAATGGTATAGTTCTTTTTATAAGGAGTGATTTCATTGGAATTCAACGAGGTACTATTTGGGCATAGATCGATACGGGAATACGAAGACCGGGAAGTGAGCCAGGAACTGCTGGATTATATTTTGGATGCGGGAATCCGCGCCTCTTCAAGCGGCAATATGCAATCGTATTCAATTGTCGTCACAAAAGACAAAGAGCTTCGAAAAAAACTATACACGGCGCATATGGAGCAGTCGATGGTCGTAGATGCGCCGGTCCTGCTAACATTTTGCGCCGATTTTAATAGAATGAGAAAATGGCTTGCGCTCAACGATGCACCCGTCCATTTCGATAACTTCATGAGCTTTATGATTGGTGCGATCGATGCAACGCTTGCCGCGCAAAACTGCGCCCTAGCAGCCGAGAATGCGGGTCTCGGCATCTGTTACATGGGCTCGACGCTTGCAAATTGTGACCAGATTGGCGAGCTGTTGAATTTGCCGCCGAATGTCGTCCCGGTTGTCGGGTATTCGCTTGGCTACCCAGCCGAAAACCCCGCGCTGCGTGATCGCTTGCCAAGGCAAGGACTCGTCCACTATGATACATATCGTGATTATTCAGATGAAGATATTCTCGAAATCTACAAGGACCGGAACGAAAAGGGATGGAACCGGTACATGGCCAACGCAAGGCTGAAGGAAATGACTGAAAAGCTTGGTTTGAAAAATCTTGCCCAAATCTATACGATCGCCAAGTACACGAAGGGATCACACATCCAATTTTCGCAGACAGTCCTCAACTACCTGGAGAAGCAAAATTTCATGGAGAACGAATGATGGAATTTCAGAAAAAACTATAAATGAATATACCAAAACCTCATTTCCTTATGCTGCGGTGAACGTATTACAAGTAAGTGAGCTTTCTTGCCTTTTTCAGGCGATAGTCAGTGCAGTTAACTATAACGAAGGGTGGGTTCAACCATTCCTATAACGGACCGGGCTGTTGTCAGCAAAAGATCGTTTAATAGGGAAGCCATTGTTTTTATATAAAAAATGTATTGCTATTAAAAACGCAAAGCCCATATAACGTATAGCGCTCGATGGTTTAAGGAGGGATATTCTATGATTTATGAAATAAATAAAATGGACTTTTATAAATGTAAAAGTTTACTAAATCAACAAGGACAATTAGAAGTTAAAGCTGTCATTGAAGGAATTAATCCTGGCCGTATTTTTGTGGACCATGTCGCTTCTCCTACTTCCGGCCTTGTATGGTTAGGCAATAATGATGGATTTATTTTTATCGGAAATGAAGAAAATGAGCTGTTCACTACCGAAATAGATAATTTTATTGATACCGTTATCAAACCTGAAGCAAAGAAAGTGGGACTAAATTGGTTTGAAGGAATGGGGAATCGCCCAAAGTGGAATAAGATTATTGAAAAGACGTTTGAACATCGCAAGTTAGGAAGCTGGAACCAGAGGGTTTATATGCTGCAAAAAGGGGACTATAAAACTGAAAATGACCCTGTCATTGAACAGGGATATGCTATAAAAAAGATTAGTAAAGCTTTCTATGAAAACAGTGAAAATGAAGTAAATAATTTTGAATTCCTACACTCGAAAATCTTAGAATACTGGTCTTCGCCTGATAACTTCTTTCATCAAGGGACTGGTTATTGTATCGTTCACGAAAAACATATTGTTAGTGTCTGCTTTTCTGGTTTTGTCGTTGGAAATGTACATTGTGTAGATATTGAAACATTAGAATTGTATCGGGGAAAAAAATTAGGTCAAAAGATAGCCCACCATTTTGTAAAAGATTGCTTGGAAAATGGCTTGGTTCCGTATTGGGATTGTATGGAAGCCAATAAGCCTTCTATTGCAATTGCAGAAAATCTAGGGCTTACCAATGTATTTAACTATAGAGGATATGAATTTCCGTTTGATTAATATTGTTCCGCCTTTTTAAAATCGGCGGATTTTTGCCGCCGAATGGCGTCTCGGTTGTCGGGTATTCACTGGGCTACCCAGCCGAAGAAAAAATTTATCACCTGTATACTTCGTAATTCAAGGAAAAGATAAAAATCAAAATGAGATAACCGTTTTTGTAAATTCAAATGATAAGCAATTCAATTATTCTAATCACTAAATCTGTTGTCCAGCTTTAAGCAATAAATACCTTGTTGCTTATTGCATAAACGGATGCGTAGATCCAGGAAGGGTTTCCGCACTTTTTTATTGAATTCTTTATTGAACAAACGGGCAGTTTAGTGTAAGAAGGATTTGTTTTATTCCGTAGCGAATTTGTAGCGAATTTTGTAATTTTATAAGTTAAGGTGGCTACATTTTGAAGTCCTTAGAAATGGCTCAAATAAATTATTTAGATGAGATAATGAAGATAGATGAAGAAGTTATCGGTAACAATAGCAGACGCGAATACATTATGAAAGCCATTGAAGAAGAGAGATGTATTGTTGCTAATGATAATAATCTTATCGTTGGTTTTTTAATATATGATACTCATTTCTTTGATTGTAGCTTCATTTCACTGATAATTGTAAGGCACACTGAAAGAAGAAAAGGATACGCAACATCGCTTATTAAGTGTTTTATAAACATTTCTCCAACAAAGAAAATTTTCTCTTCAACTAATAAATCAAATCATGGAATGCAAGAAGTTTTTAAAGCAAATGGATTCATACAAAGTGGATTTATTGAAAATTTAGATGAAGGAGACCCCGAGATATTTTACTTTAAATCTAAATAAGTTCTTTTTCAGCTAACGGGTGCGTTGATCCGAGACAGGATTAACCGCCCTTTTTGTTGAATTCCTTATTAAGCAAACGGGGCATTTAGTTCTATAAAAAAAGAAAATTACTACAATACAAAGGAATTATAAATATAATTATAAAAATTGAAGGAGAAAAATAATGATTGAATTAACGAAAAGTGAATTTGGAATAGTTTCTAATTTAATTAACGAAAACGAATATGAGGTTATTTTTGCTCATGCAGTACTGGACCAAAATCAACCAGGAAGAATATTTACTGATAATATTGAAAATCCTACTGTCGCATTATTTGCAAGTAAGGGTGGACATTACTTTTTAGTTGGTAATCCTCACAACGATGATTTTAATAACTCCTTATTTCAATTCTTAATGAATCAAAATAATCATTGGGTCTTTTTTGATCTTTATACTTTTTCATCTGAGTGGTCAGAAAAAATAAGTACCTTTTTGCAAGATCACGTAATAAAGGTAAAAAGGACTGGATTTTCATTTAACCCAGAAAGATTTTCAACTTTGCCTTCATGGAAAGAAAATATACCAGATGGTTTTGAAATGAAAGAAATGGATGAAGCATTGTTTGATCAATATCAAAACGAAATGGACAATCATTTTAAAATGTTATGGGATTCCCCAGTTGATTATTTAAAAAAAGGATTTGGTTATTGTCTCTTATATGAAGGAAGATTTGCAAGCGTATGTAATTGTTATTATATCGGTGGTGGCTATGCAGCTTTAGATATAATTACAGCAAATGAATTTCAAAATAAAGGTCTTGCAACTTTAACTTCCATGGCTTTTATTAAAAAATGTTTAGAAAGAGATTTAATCCCAAGTTGGGAATGTCAGGCAGACAACCTACCATCGTATAAATTAGCCTCTAAATTAGGATTTGACAAGCAAGATGAATTTCATATTTTTTGGTGGCATAAAAATAAAAAAGTATTAGAAAATTACATGAAAAGAAATGCCGAATTAAGTAACTGAAATATAAACCTTATGTGTGAATTCCTTATTGAACAAACGGGGCAGGTTAGCTCAAGATGAAAAGAAGAATTTTTTATAACATCCTGGAAATTTAATGGTAAAATTGAGCTGCGTTAGAAAATCGAAAGAGGTGGGACAAATGTATTGGGAGACACTTCCTGGTTGGGTTTGGGGAGTATATTACTTATACTTACTTCTTACATTGGGTGTTGGAATATTGAATGTTTCTCGAAAAAGAATATTAACTTTTTCTGTAATTACAATTGTTCTATCGATAACTGTTCCAATTATAAGTGTGTTAAATAGTATTGGGAGAGCTGAGGGTATCAATGAATTTGAACATTTAGTTGCTCAGTTACAACGAGGTTCAATTTGGTCAATTTATGTTGTTATAGGTTTTATATACCTCTTTGCATATTGGGCGGTAATCATCATTAAAAATAAGAGGAATGCTGGAATTTCTTAGTAAACATCGGGTGCGTTGATCCAGGAAGGATTAACCGCCCTTTTTGGTGAAATCCTTATTAAGCAAACGGGGCAGGAATGTTAAAGGAATAGGTGGAAATTATGGGGGGATTACCAATGAATATTGAGGCTGTTTTTATTGACCGAGATGGAACTATCGGTGGCACTGGACACTTTATTCACCCAAAAAATTTTACTCTTTATCCGTACAGTATGACTGCCTTACAAATATTAAAAGACAATAATATTAAAACGTTTGCCTGCACTAATCAGCATAGAATAAGTAAAGGTGAAGCTACGATAAATGATTTTTACAATGAATTTATGTCATTTGGATTTGATGATGCTTTTATTTGTCCACACAGTCCATATGATAATTGTAATTGTCATAAACCTAAAGCTGGATTACTGATAGAAGCATCGAAAAAATACAATATAGATTTATCAAAAACTGCTTTTATTGGCGATGTAGGGTCAACAGATATGTTAGCCGCTCATTCAGTTGGGGCAATAAAAATTTTAGTACTTACTGGATGGGGACATAGTTCATTGGATGAGCACAGAGAAAAATGGGCCGAAATAGAACCAGATTATATTGCTGAAGACCTATTAAAAGCTGTTAAATGGATTATAAATGGAGCTATAAAATGATGTTAATCGGGTGCGATGATCCAGGAAGGATTACCGCCTTTTTTGTTAATTCCTTATTGAACAACGAGGGCAGGTTTGTTTACCTTTATAAGGTTTGGATAACTTTTGCTGTACTATTGAACATTCTACAACTGGTATGACGTTAACCAAGAGAGAAAGGAGGACTATCTTCTTGATAGGAGTTTTTTTAGATCGTGATGGCACAATTGGAGGACATGGCGGAGGGATTCATCCAGCTGATTTTACCCTGTATGACTTTTCTGTTAGGGCAATAAAACTACTTAATGATTGCGAAGTAAAGGTTTTTCTATTTACTAATCAAAGTTGGATAGGAATGGGAAGATTTACTGAAAATGATTTAATAGAAGGCTTTAACACAATTAACAAATCCTTAGCAAAAGAGAAAGCTACACTGGACGGTATTTATTATTGTCCTCACACACCAACTGATAATTGCGAATGCCGTAAACCAAACCCCACACTCTTAATAAGGGCTAAGAAAGAATATAACCTGGACTTAAACAAGTGCTATGTTGTGGGAGATCGATTGACTGATATATACTCTGCAAAAAATGTTGGGGCAAAGGGCATACTCGTTGAAACGGGGAGAGGGGTAAAGTCCTTACAGGAAATGCATTCCAAAGGCATAGATTTAAAAATTGATTTCTTGGCAAAGGATGTTTTGACGGCGACTCACTGTATACTCAGGGATATTGATTATTGAAGTGGGAAACAACAAGTTTGTAAACAAATGTACTTAAACTATCGGGTGCGTGGATCCAGGAAGGATTATGGCCCTTCTTCTCGAAGAGACGTGGTAAGTTTGTGGAAGAAGGACTACATAAAATAGAACACTCTTTTTGCTAAATTGAAATGGAATTAGGGAGAGAATTTTAGTGAAAAAAACAGCTGTCTTATTGTATCCGCAATTCAGCGAATTTGAATTAAGTGTAGCTTTATCTATTTTAATGCAAGGGAAATAAACCAATTGTTACGGTTGGGCTAAATAATCAACCTATTACTGGTGAATCTGGACTATCTTGTATCGTTGACAGTACAGTTAGTGAAATTAACGTAAAAGAAATTGATAGCATTTTGTTACCAGGTTGTATGGACATAATTACAATTATTGATGGACAAGGATTATTTAAGTTTATTAAGCAAGTGGCTTCAGAAGAAACAGTAATTGCAAGTATATCCAGTTCTCCATTTCTTTTAGCAAAAGCAGGTGTGTTAAAAGGCAAAAAATTTACTGTTGGCCTGACAAAGGAAAATATGGAGAAGTTAGGTGTTTTTGAAACAGAAAATTACTCTGACGAATTAGTTGTACAAGTTGGAAACATTATTACAGCTAGAGGAAGAGGGTTTATTAGATTTGGAATCTATTTAGGTAAAGCGTTAAACCTTGAATTCGATGAAAAATGGTATCAAGAGAAATTTTAACCTTTATTATAATATACATCTTAACTAATGCAGAAATTGAATTTGTCGAAGATTGGGTAAAAATTTTAGAACCTTCGGAACTAGATGAAGGTTATGCTTTCGGAGAGCCACCATTTGCACCTGAATTATTTGAAGGTTATAAAGTGTATTCTGTTTGGTGGGATTAATGCCTGACATTGGATATATTCAAATAGTTAGTTTCCGATTTTCTTAAAGGAACTAACGTCTTTAAACAACACTAAAATAAATTCAAGGGTTGACACACTAGAAGGTGAAGCTAACCATTTAGTTGTAAATAAAGATAACGAGGAAGTTATTCAAGTTATAGAAAAAATAGTTCAAATTGCTGAAAGTGTACACCTTTAATAAAGGAAGTTTGTGAAGAAATGTACTTAAACTATCGGGTGCTTTGATCCAAGAAGGATTAAGCACCTTTTGTTGAATTCCTTATTAAACAAACGGGCCATGTTAGTTGAAGAAGCATGTCATCATTGCAATTACATAGAGACGTATACTATGCAACAAATAGCAACCTTATTTAGTGAAAACATTTTAAAATTCATGATTAAGGGTAAGAATTTGTTTGGATATTTATGTTAAAATTTAGATTTAAGAATAGAGTATTAAAGCAACACAGTTTTTGATAAAAAAGGACAAAAATAAAGTCTGTATCTTTGATATAGTTACAACAAAGAGGAGTTCTTACAGAAGATCGCTAGAGTATCTTTAAAAAGGTGGTGAATAATGAATTACCTAGTTAGTGTTCAAGCAGCAATAGATTTTATAGAGGAGAATATCGAAGAGAAAATAGAGTTAGAAGAAGTTGCAAAAAAAGCTGCCGTGTCACTCCCGCATTTATACCGAATGTTTTACTCTCTTACTGGGTATCCAGTAAAAGACTACATGCGTAAAAGAAAAATCAGCATCGCTTCAGACCACTTAAAATACTCAAAGCGATCAATCTTGGACATTGCACTTATTGTTGGTTTTGAATCACAGGCTTCTTTTACAAAGTCATTTAAGAAAATAGTTGGAATTACTCCGAAAGTATATCAAGAATCTGATTTGTTCTTTAGTTTCGATCGGATTGATTTATACGAAAAAATAAATTACTTAGAGGGACGGGAACTGTTCGATAGATATCCAGATATTAAAGTAATTCAACTGAAAGAAATGACTGTATTAAGTTATATACATAAATCAAACCTATTAGATGGAATTGAAAAGGATGCACTTATAGTAGTTCAAAAGCTAATTCAAAAATCTGATTTAGACCAGAAAAAAATGAGGCTTTTTGGACGAAATATAGAATTCGATGAAGTTTTGGATGAGAAATCAAAACTATATGCATATGAAATAATAATTTCTTTTGAAGAGCCTATCTTTAACTCAATAGCCGGAATGCAAATTAAAACTATTCAGGGTGGAATGTATGCAGTAGGTGTCACACCATCAACTAGCGATTACAGTGTTATATCATTATGGAATCAAATGTATTCAGAGTGGTTACCTAAAAGTTCGTTTACTGAAGGTTCACATACCTATTTGGAAGAGTACATTACCTTTAATGAGAAACTTGTTCGAATGAAACTATATTTGCCAATTAAACGCCAGTTAAAAGCTGAACTGATTAAAGTAGAGGAAACAGAATCTTTTTGTGTGGCATATAGTAGGATTTACGGATATGATTGCCAAAAGAAGGCTGATGAAACTTTATCTGAATGGTTACAATTAAATCCATCTATAGACTATTCTAATTGCTTGCTTTACTTCTCATACAACTATGATGCTGAAAATGAATTGGGGCATTGGTGTGAATATGGCATTACCAATTATTTCAGACATGAAGATATTACCACTCATAAAATTAATCAAAAGAAATTGGATGGTGGGTTATTCGCTGTAATAGAAACAAAGTCATACGGAACACTTACTGGTATTTTAGAAATCATTCACCGCTGGATTGTAAGTGGTGAAAAATATATTCTAGATGATTCTAGACAGTGGTTTGCTCAATATCAATCCTCTTATGTAAGTTCGTCTGACAATAACGTGTGTGTACGAGTCTATTTACCTATTATAGAAAAGGAGCAAACTGTATGGGTGACAGAGCTGTAAGAAACATTTTTCCTTTAGAAGATTATCTTCCTCAACGAACTCCACAATCATTGCAAGTTCTTTTGGGCCAACGAGAGAAGCATCAAAAAAGTAGAAAATTAGAAGTTAATACAGTTACTATTGAACCGTTTAACATGATAGCTTTAAAAGTTAAAGGTCGCATGGAAAACTTTGAGGCAGGGCTGGAAGTCAGAAAAGGATGGAAAAAACTAAAGGAAATACTATCTTCTGATCGTTCAATAACAATGGAAGGAAATGAAGGTATTGTCTTTTATAATCAAGGGAATATGATGCAATCTGATGGAACAGTTGAGCTTTGGATAGGAGTTAAAGTGAGTGATATTGCTCATACACCACAGGAGTGTATATGCTTGACTATACCCAAAAGAAAGTATGCTAAAATCGATTGCTGTTGTTTCAGTAGGGCAGAGATGGATCGTAGATATACCTATTTGAGTGAATGGATTAGAGAAAAAGGATACCAAATTGATATTGGTACTGATGCTTTTTCTCTTGAACCAAATCGACTTGACTCATTTAATCCTTTT
This sequence comes from Neobacillus oceani, assembly GCF_046237595.1. Classification (NCBI taxonomy): domain Bacteria; kingdom Bacillati; phylum Bacillota; class Bacilli; order Caryophanales; family Bacillaceae; genus Neobacillus; species Neobacillus oceani. Next base: position 1,246,242 of record NZ_CP143543.1, read on the forward strand.
GAAGTACCAGCTCATGAGATTCAGACATTTGATTTTGATATTTTATATCCAATTAAATAAAGGAGAGATAAATTTTGAGTAAATCATTCATTGAACAAGTACATTATATTAGAATCCCTGTTAGAGATTTAGAGCAGTCTGCACAATGGTACAAGGATGTGTTAGGACTTCAATTATTAACTATTACTGAAGATCCGTTTGCGATTTTAAAAATTAATGAAGGACCCTTTTTGATTACTTTAGTTCCTACTGAAGATGATACATTTGCACATTTTACAATTGATAATAAACCTGCCTTTAGCATTGGCTTTACAAGTCCAGAATTATCTAAATTTCATCAACACTTAATTGATAATCAAGTTAAGGTCGAGGATATAAAAGAAGATAATGGTCATGCCTTTTTCCACTTTTATGACCCAAATGGTAATAAACTTCAAGTACACTGGTAAGATTATCATAAATAAATTACCATATTTCATTAACGGGGTCTTTAACGGAATAAGAACGGGAACGTCCAAATCAGACGTTCCCATATTTTTTGCCTGAATACCATAGTCTTTGATTGTATACGGGAAAAGCACTTAATCCGTTTGTCTACTGCATATGTTTCTCACGCCGTTGATAATAACAACCTAAAACGGGGCAACACTCCTGTAATGAATCAAAGTTTGTGAATAAATCTACTTAAACATACTGGTGCGTTGATCCAGGAAGGATTAACCGCCCTTTTGTTGAATTCCTTATTAAGGAAACGGAGCAGTTTAGTTGAAGAAGGGTACGTTTTATTTTTACCGATAGAAATTTCTATCGGTTTTTTTATTGATAACTGATAGGATTTATTAAAAACAAACGAATTAAAAGGTGAGGTTTCAAAAGAGAGGGAGGGTTGATATTGATTGTAAGTGAGGAAAACGTTGTCCAACAGATTAAACTTAAAAATGAAGAGGCCATAGCTTTTCTATTGCGGAACTATGGAGGTCTACTTAATTCAATTATTAGGAAGTACTTGGGTAGTCAACAAGATATCGAAGAATGTTTTGCGGATGTAATTACTTCTATTTGGTATCATATTCATTCGTTTGATCCTAATAAAAATGAGTTTAAGCAATGGATTGCTGCCATTGCTAAATACAAGGCAATTGATTCAGTAAGGAAATCGGCAAAAGAAATGCAATTGGTTAAAAGTATTGAAATAAAAAAAAGAAACGCAACTCATTCACACTCAATAATTGAAAATTTTTCAGCTGAGGACTTGTTACTTGAACTTTCTGATGTAGAACGGATTATTTTTGAGAAATATTACATTGAAGGTGTTCCATCTAGTGAAATTGCTACTCAATTTAATTTAAAAGAGTCGTGGGTTCATAACAAACTCTCTCGTGGGCGAAAAAGATTAAAAAGTATTTTAAAAAAAAGTGAGGTGTTCTAATTTGTCGGTCTTTAAAGATTTAAACAATGTGAAAATGGATTTAAGTGAATTTGAGGAAATACCTCTAAGCCAAATGGAACAAAAAAGGATCTTGAAAAAGATTAGAAAAAAGTCCTCTTTGAAAAATCAAAAGAAAAAATGGATACAAGTAAGTATTGCAGCCATGGCTATTTTTGTTCTAAGCTTTTCGCTCTTGGCTGAAAAAGGGACAATTGCCAGTATGCCTTTTGTTGGAGGAATTATTGAAAAATATATTTATCCTGACAACGAGAATCTGGATTTTTCCTCTTTTAAAACTGCAATTGGAGAAACGGCGGAAAACCACCTTGGTAAATTAACGTTGAACGAAGTTATGATGGACACTCGACAAGTAGTTTTAAGTGCAACATTTGAGCCCGCAGAAGGTGTTGAATTTGATTACCAAACAACCATTCAACCAAAGGTGAAAATCAATGGGCAAGACTACTCGGTTACAACTGGCAGTCAATCGATTGAATTGAATTCTTCCATGTTTACAATCTATAACGATATTGACCTAAGCCAGTCGATTGAAACAGAAATGGTTCAATTGGAAATCACTTATGATACTTGGGAACACGATACCGCTATTGCACAACCTTGGACATTTAAAGTGGACGTATCCCAAGCCGAATTATTAAAAGAAAGAAAAATATATGAATTAAATCAAACAGTGAAATTATCTACGGGAGATAAGGTCACAGTTCAAAAAGTAGTAACAACCCCAATATCAACAACGATCTATTATGATTTATCACAGAGTAAAAGTGAAGATATACATTTTGTAATCCAATCTGATGAAGAACGGAGCATCCATTCTACTTCTTATAATTCAAATGAAGCAGGAGATGTTTCATATGCACGATTTAATGGGGTTACACTACAAGAAGCAAAAGAATATTTCTTAGTAGCTTTTGATATCGATAAAAATCAGTTAATCAATACACCAATTCCAATCAAATAAGTTAAAGCGGACGTTGATCCCTAAAGGGGGATTAACGTCCTTTTTGTTGAATACTTTAGCTTAAGGTGCAGGTTAGCACAAGAAGGATGGTTAATTCGTGCCGCCGCAATTTTACATTAATGAACGAAAGCAAATTAAAGGGTTTTAACAGGAAGAAGGTAGGATAATGCTACAAAAGATTAAAATAGAAAAATGGTTATTAGCAGCTGATATTCATAAGAAACGAGAATTTTACAACACAGATACCACGGTCTGTAACTGTTTGTACTGTAAAAATTATGTTGAAGCCTGTAAGCATTTAAAGACTTCTGTATCCGATATATTCAACAAACTAGGAATAAATCCAGCAATACCCGCACATCTTTCAGAATTCCCTTCAGAGGAAGATAACACACGGTTATATTTAGGGGAGTATTATCTTGTTGGAAGAGTGTTAGAAGGAGAATTATGTACATTCAATAACTTTAATGACAACAATATTGAGATAGAGAATTTCAAAATTGGATTTTCAAGGGATTTAGATTTTGTACCGCGAGGATTCCCAACCCCAGCCCTAAAGTTAGGCTTTGAGGCTAATATTCCTTGGGTTCTTAATGAAAACCCCGAAGATTGAGTAAGAGTCTTGTTGAACAAACGGGGCAGTTTAGTTCAATAAGAAAAGATAGACATTTGAAACTTTGTATATTGAAATTATTGAAAATTAAAACTTTAATTCATTTCGAACGTATTAAGGAAAAGGTGAAGTTAGTTAAATACGACAGGGCATTGAAAGAAGGAGGATGAACTTGAAAAGTATTAAACGAATATATATTGGTTTCCCATTAATTTTAATTTTTTTATTGATAGGATGTTCTAAAGGAATTTTCCTTGAGGATGAAATCGTAAAAATTCTTGAAAGCAGTGAAGGTAAAGAGTATGAAAGAGTGATCGACTATGACATTAAAGATGACTATATAGTTGTCATCTATAAGAGTAAAAAAAATGAGCAGTTAAATATCGGATTTATCAAGGTGAACGATGGTAATTGGGAGATAGGTATAGGAGGCCCAGAATTAAATGGTGGTGATAGTTTTATTTCTGACCCATTGAATGTGAATGTTATGGTCCCAAATGAGTCTGGCATAAAGCACGTAAAAGTTTTTGGTGAATATGCAAGACAAGTAAAGTACTCTAATGAAATTAATTATTGGATTTCATATACGAATAAATCACCAATCAGCTTAGATGTTGAATACATCCAATAACATACATCTTCTTAAACTAACGGGTGCTTTGTTCCAGGAAGGATTAACCGCCTTTTTTATTGAATTCCTTATTGTATAAACGGGGCAGTTTAGCGGAAGAAGAAGGACATAAATGATAGGACGTGTAATATATTTAAGGACGGGAATTTTGATATTTTAGGAAGGTGAGATTATATGTCAAAATATATTAGAATGTTCTTCTTAACTATAATTGGAAGTGTATTTCTCTTTTTCATATTTAGTTCTGTATTTAAGGGTGGGGGCGATCCAGCAGAGGAAGCCGTTTACACAATAGGAACAGTAATTATTTTTCTACTATCGTTTTTAATTTCACAAATTTATTATGTAATAAATTTGATTAAGAAGAAAGCGTGATGGTTTTTTTTGTCAAACGGATGCGTTGATTCAGGAAGGATTAACGCATTTTTTTAAGAAGTCTTTATTCAACATACGGGGCAGGATAGTTTAAGAAAAGTTCACTTTCATAAGAAGGTATAATCCTTATGAAATGGTAAAATTAAGGAAAAATTACTGGGAGACAATATGGATAAAAAACTGGTATCACCAGGTATGCTAAAACCGCTATTTTTCCTATCTTTAATTATGTTTCTTCTTGCAGGTTGCAGTGACGAAAACCCTTATGAAGTTGTTAAATCCGAAAGTAAAATTACAGAACTGAATGACCAATTACAATTAGAATGGCAATACGATATTAGCAATAATAGTGATGAAGATTATTACATTACATTGATTTTTCCATCCTACATTCAAACAGCTCTTGTTACCAAAGTTGAAATAATAATATTACCTGCAAATTCCTCTACTTCCGGTGTAGCTGTTGTAAGTGCTAAAAAGTCAGGAGCCGAAATGACGGAAGAAACTATTAAGTCAATAAAGAATGGCAAAATTCCGTTTGTAGAACAAATTTTAATTGGAAGAAAAATAAGTTTAATCCCTGAATCTTATAAATGAAAAAGGAGGGTTTAATACACATTTTATCGACCTCTTATTGTGCTTACGGGGCAGGGAGTTGAATAAGGTGATATTTGGATCAAGAAAGATATTAGTATAAAAGTTAATAACAGGGTTTACCGTTATATGCAGGTTAGCATTACACTAATAAAGTAATGAGGTTTACTTAAGTATAATAAGGTATATTATATTTGTTAAATAGATTCTCTTTAGGGACAAGAAAAGTAGGTGAACAAAGTGGGAAAATATCAACTGGATACCAAAGGTAAGTTAGCTGTGACAAAGTTTCATGAAAAACAGAAGCCTGCTAAATTTGATAAAAAGCAGCAACTTGAAAAAATGCGTGCGGAGTATTTGAAAAAGAAGCAAAAACAAACAGATAAATAATATGAATGAAAACATAGGAAGACAAATATCTCCCTATGTTTTTCTTATTCGAAGTTCGTTTTTCAATTTTATGATGGAGTTTATTATTCCCATAACTTTCAGATTGAAAAAAACTCGTGATCCCATTCCTTATTAAAAATTTGAGTAGCTGACTCAATAGACCAGCCGTTATTTAGGATACACCATAAATCTCCAGCATTATTTTAGAGGAATCATATTTAGTAACTAATCCGTTTTTAGCTTTAAGCGTTATTCAATTATGTCTGAGCGGATACGTGTTTTTTGGTTATAGAAAAGGGCTCTAATTGTGACCAAAAAATAAAATCGGAAGGTTTTTCACAAACGGGCGCCGATTGTTTAATAAGCGTCCCTGTTCTTATTAAACAAACGGGGCGATTAAAAAGAGGCCAGGCACCCTGCTATTGGAGATGGCGCCTGGCCCCTAATCATTAGCTTAGGATTTGTTCGATTTCGTTTAGTGCTTGTTCGAAGGCTTTGCAGGCATTGTCGACTGGTTCCGGACTGGTCATGTCGACGCCGGCTTTTTTGAGTACCTCAATTGGGTAGTCGGAGCTACCGGCTTTCAGAAAGTCGGTGTAGCGGTTGACTGCCGGCTGTCCTTCTTCAAGGATTTGCCTGCTTAATGCGGTTGCTGCGCTGTAGCCTGTCGCATATTGGTAAACATAGTAGTTGTGATAGAAATGCGGAATTCTTGACCACTCGAGGCCGATTTCTTCATCAATGGTAATATCCTGGCCGCCGAAGTATTTTTTGTTCAGCTCGTAATAATCCTTGGTCAAAGAATCTGCCGTAAGTGTTTCGTTGTTCTGGGACTTCTTGTGGATTTGGTGCTCGAACTCCGCGAACATCGTCTGGCGGAATACAGTCGCCCTGAATCCTTCAAGGAAGTGATTGAGCAAGTACAGACGCTTTTGCTCGTCATCAATTGTTTTTAGCAGGTAATCATTCAAAAGCGCTTCATTGCAGGTTGATGCGACTTCGGCAACGAAAACGCTGAAATTGGCATACGGATATGGCTGGGTTTTATTTGTATAATATCTATGGACCGAGTGTCCGAATTCATGGGCAAGCGTAAACAGGTTGTGCACATTGTTTTGCCAGTTCATCAGAATATACGGATTCGTACGGTAAGCACCCGAAGAATACGCCCCGCTCCGCTTCCCTCTGTTTTCGTGGACGTCGACCCATCGGTTATCAAAGCCCTCTTTCAGGATGTTCTGATACTCCTCGCCAAGCGGTGCAAGGCCCTTCAACACGAGGTCGCGGGCTTCATCGTACGAAATCTCCATCTTGACATCCTTCACAAGCGGAGTATACAAATCATACATATGAAGCTCGTTGACGCCAAGCACTTTTTTGCGAAGCTTTACATAACGGTGCAGCAAATGCAAATTGTTATTGATTGAATGAACAAGATTGTCATAGACGGTTTCCGGGATATTGTTCGCGGCCAGCGAGGCTTGACGGGCAGAATCATAGTTGCGGACACGGGCATTGAAGTTGTCCTTCTTCACCTGGCCGCTAAGTGTGCTCGCAAATGTGTTCCTGAACTTTCCGTACGTATCAAAAACTGCCTTGAACGCGTCATGGCGCACCCTTGCATCCGCGCTCTCAAGGAATCTAGAGTAGCGGCCATGGGTCACTTCGACCTCTTCCCCGTTTTCATCCTTAATTTGTGGGAACTCCAGGTCCGCGTTATTCAGCATACCGAACGTGTTTGATGACGCAGCCATCACTTCACCGGCTTCAGCCAGGAGCGCCTCCTTTTCAGCGGATAAAATATGCGGGCGTTGGAGGTTGATTTCTTCTAGGGCATGCTCGTACAGCTTAAGCTCAGGTTTTTCCTCCAAAAATCCTTTGATTTTTTGCTCATCAATTGAAAGAATTTCCGGCACGATAAAAGCAAGCTGGCTTGCCGCCTGGGAATAAAATGCCTTCAATCTGCCATCCATTCCTTGATAAAAGGAATTTCCGGTATCCTGGTCGTACCTCAGGTGGGAATATGTATACAAACTGCCAATCCGATCAAGGAGCTGGTCGTGTTCCTGCAAAGCGGTGTAAAGGCTATCTGCGCTTTCACCGAGTTTTCCGCAATGGGCGCTTACTCCTGGAATAAGCACTTTCACTTCCTGGAATTCCTTCTCCCAGTCATCATCAGACGCAAAGAGATCTTCAAGGCGCCACGTTTCCTCAACCGGAACCTCGCTCCTTGCAGGTAATTTTTTTACTGCAGTTTCATTCGTCATATTGATCCTCCTTTCTAGCTATCGTTTTACGAAGCAATACCATTAATAGTATTCTTCTTTCTTTTTGAAAATTCCTTCATTTTTGTAAAAACCATTTCAATTATCGTTCCCTTTTTTGTGCCAAAATCACTCTCTTCCGGGAAAGTACATTCCGTTAAACTGTCATTTAGGAAAATCTTTATAAAATGCTTCGGCTCCAGTCATCTGTTCTGCCACAGTTTCAGGAAGATACAGTTTCTTTTTAACAGCAAATGTTCCATATTCCATTGGAGAAAGAATTCTGCATCCCGCAAGCAATTAGAGGTATTCAGACGCGGCACTATGCAGGGATAGGTCTGCATTCTTTCACTAAATATTTTTCTAAAGGGGACGAAACTAATGAATGAATAAAACACAGTAAATGACCTATCTTTATTAAACAAACGGGTGCTTTAGTTAAACAACATTAAATTAATATCTGGATAGCTTTGTTCATAGAGCTGGGCTATTTTATTTTCCAAAAAACAAAAAGCACCGCAAAATACGGTGCTAATCAATGGCATTTAACCTTTTATTTTTTCTTTTCTTATCCACTTAAAAAACATACTGTATAACAAAATTACTAATAAACAGAATCGCAATCATATACAGGACAGGGTGGATTTCCTTTCCTTTCCCCATTAAGAACTTAAACAGTGGATAGAGAATAAAGCCAATGGCCATTCCATCCGCAATGCTATACGTTAATGGAATCAATACAATAATTAGCAGTGCAGGAATACTCTCTGTTAAGTCATCCATTGAAATTTGGGCAATGTTTTGCAACATAAGAAGCCCTATTAATATAAGAATTGGCGATACCGCACTTGCTGGAACCATTTTAATCACTGGTATAAACAGGATAGAAATAAGGAACATAAATCCAGTGACAATGCTTGTTAACCCTGTCCTTCCGCCAGCTGTAATTCCTGCTGCCGCTTCAACAGACGCTACTGTAGGGCTCGTACCGCAGATTCCGGAAGATAAAACTGAAACAGCAGTTGCTTGCAGAGATTTTTTGCTGCTTTCAGGCCGGTTTAGCATTTTGCTATGTCCATGTATTAAGCCAATATTTTCAAACACAATGACCATTGCAAAAGAGATAGACGTTAGCCAAAACACGATATTCCCTGCTTGTGCCCAAGATAGTTGGCCAAACACGCCGAAGTATTCATTAAAGGATGGTAATGAAAGGGAAACACCCTTAATGGGAGATCCTCCAAGCCAAATGGTTAAAAACGATGTGATAGCTATACTTATTAACAGGTTACCTGGTACATTTTTTACAAATAATAAAATCGTAATAATCAAACCAGCAAATGTTATGAGGACTGTGGGGCTGCTTAAATCTCCAATTGCTAGCAGCGTGTGGTCAGATTTCGTAATAATACCCGCATTTTCAAAACCGATTAAAATCAATAGGATCCCTATTCCAATGGTTATGGCTTCTTTTAAGGAATTAGGAATAGAGGCAGTAATGATCTTCGCCGTTGGTGTAAAGGCAATCACAACAAAAATCAGACCGGAAACAAACACGATCGCCAACGCTTCCTGCCAAGTAAATCCTCCAGACTGAACAATTGTAAAAGTAAACATCGCATTGATCCCCATCCCTGGAATGAGGAGAAGAGGGGTATTACTCCATAAGCCGACGATTAAACAACCAAAAAAACTGGTTAATATGGTGGCGATAATTCCTGCCTCCATCGGAATTCCTGCTTGCGCCAGTATCATCGCATTCACAATAATAATGTAGGCTACAGTTATATATGAAATAAGACCCGCGGAAATTTCTTTTCCAATTGATGTACCATATTGATTAAATTTAAAAAAACGCTCCAAATGAATCACCTTCCTGCTTTAACTTTCAAATGAACATGAAGGTTATCATAGCATGGACCTAACTATTTTAAAAATATATAATTCGAATAGAAACTAAACATTTTTTAAATAGAAGGAGAAGTATATGGACATTAAACAATTGCGGTATTTCATTGCAATTGCTGAGGAAAAGAATTTAACAGCTGCCGCCGCACGGCTCCACATGACCCAGCCGCCACTAAGCATTCAGCTGAAACAATTGGAGGATGAGCTAGGTGTTAAATTGTTCGAACGAAGTGGCAAAAGTATGGAATTAACCGATAAAGGCACTGTACTTTATACAAGGGCCCTGAATGTTGTGAACAGCCTGGAAGAAATAAAACATGAAATACAGGAAACCGAGGAAGGAAAAATAGGGGTATTAACGATAGGAATCAATACTTTATCTCTTTCAGGACTTTCGGATATCATCCAATCCTTCCACAAAAAGTATCCACTTGTAACGTTAAAAATTGTTCAAAATGATTCTTATTATTTGGCTGAGATGGTAAAAGCGAGGTCAATTGAAATCGCGTTTGTACGCCTGCCACTTGAACATCGCGGTTTTACTTACCAGCATATACAAAATGAGCCCTTTTACTTTGTAACAAATAAGGAAACGACCGCTATTTCATTGGAAGAAATTTCGAAAAATCCTCTTATTATTCCAAGTACCGAGGGTCTGGGCATTTATCATACAATTCTTGAAGCATTTACTAGGCAAAACCTTGAGCTCAATCATATTGCGGAGTGTTCTGATATGAAATTATTAATGGAGTTGGTTAAGGGAGGAATGGGGTCCACGATAATCCCTGAATCTGTGTTGGATGTCTATGGGATCGATAGTCTTTATACAATCCCAATGAGCAGTGAAAATATGACCTCTTCCATAGGGGTTATTTGGCTGGAAAATCATTATGTCTCCACCCACGCTAAAAATTTTATGAATTTAATAAAGGAACACCAAAGGAGTTCATGACAATAAAAATGCCCATTCTTTCACCCTCGGCTCAAGACTTTAAATGGAACGAAATAAGGTAAAACAATTAATGAAATGACATCATTTTTCAAAATTTGATTATCAGTTTTCAGAAAAGTTTGCTATTATTTTACTTAGAAGTACATGTTTTCCACTAAAAAGGAGGGGCGGCCATGACCGGGACTATTGCGGTTATTATGATATTTGGGATTCCAATCATTGGTATTATTACAAGCCATATTCAAAAACAGTCAAAAATAACAGCCAGTATGGTGAAAGACCAATTGGAATTGGAAAAACTCAAACACCAAAACTATCTACTCGAAACGGAAAAAATGAGGCTTGAACTCGAAAAAACGCTGTTGTCAAACCCTAAAGATGAAACAAAATATATATAAGCGAAATGCTACTATTAAAGAACATTAGTCTAATTCCCAGTCAAAATGCGGAGGAATTAGGCATTTTTTTCTTAAAATCAATAAAGCCAAAAAAGTTAATCAAAAATTTAGGGAGAGAAGATAGTGAACGAAGCATCGCAACTATATTGGAATGAATACTGGGAGTCCCGGAGCCAAGAAAAACCGAGGTCAGTAAGTGCGTGGCAATTTGGGGACGATCCGGACTATTTGGCTCATTTAGTAATAGATGGGGTAAAAACAGCGACTTGTTCTGGACTCATTTTTTATGAAATCGAAAATGCGCCACTGCCTTCTGTTGAGGACTATAGTATTATTCTAAACAGCAAAGACGAACCTTTGGCGATCATTAAAACGGTAGATGTGAAAATAATGCCAATGAATGAGGTTCCAGAGGAATTTGCAATTGCTGAAGGCGAAGGAGATAAAACATATCAATACTGGAAAGAAACTCACATAAAATTCTTTACAGAAGAGTTAAGTAATTTAGGACTTCAATTTTCAGAAGATATGTTGGTGGTATGTGAGCGTTTTAAGCTAATCGATGTAAAGGATATTTAAAAACGTTTCGGGAAAATCCCAACGTATGTCGGATAAAAAATAGAAAAGATAACAACTCACAATTTAGCTGTAATATAGGCGCGAAAAATCTCAGAGTATGAAAAGGCTCTGAGATTTTCATTCTTATACTATTTTTATTAGAACTTTTTTGCGAAGGTTCAGAAGTTCTCCAAAGATTTTTTGAATTTTCCGGAGTTACATCTAAAAATTCTTTCTATAAATGAATTTGCTATGATTTCAGAAAATTCATTATAAGTTTTCAGAAAAGTTTGTTATCATTTTATTTATACATATATTTCAATAAAAAGGAGGAGTTGCCATGAGCGGCACAATTGCTGCTATTATGATATTAGTTCCTGTTGTTATGATATTTAGTATCCCAATAACTGCTATAATTACAAGTCATATACGAAAGCAGTCACAAATAACAGCCAGTATAGTGAAAGACCAACTAGAACTGGAAAAGCTCAAACACGAAAACTATCTAATCGAAACCGAGAAAATGAGGCTTGAGCTCGAAAAAACGCTGTTGTCAAATCCTATAGATGAGACAAAATATATTTAAGAGAAATGCTATTATTGAAGATCATTAGTCTAATTCCCAGTAATCATGCGGAGGAATTAGACTTTTTATTTCCAAAATCCTTTCGTTAATTTAAAAAGATCAAGAAAAAAAGCAAACCAAAATTGAAATTTTTTATCTGCTTCATACGTATATTAGGTAAGCAAAATTTATTAAAGGATGTGGGTATAGTGCGTGTCATAAGGAAAATGGGGCTTATGATGATAATTTTATCTTTCATTCTTTCAGGCTGCGAATCCCATGATGAACCGAAGGCAAAAAATGTTAATAAAACTGGTAATAATCTAAACATAAAAATTGAAGAAAAGCCTAGGTTAAGATGCAAGCCATGTATATGGTCTCCTGAAGAATGGGGCGAGCAATCGGATCGGGCTTTTCCCGAGGAAGGGCAATTCTGGGCAACCGATAAACCAAGAAAATTAGAAAGGACTGCATTTGGGGAATTAAAACACAACCTTCTAGATATTAATGTATCGATAAAACAGTTTAAACTTGATACTGAACTTCCAACCATACCAAAAGAACTCCCTGTTTATATGCAAGGCAGCTACCCATCCCATCATAAAGAACTCCTGAAATCGTTTACCCAATACCACGAATTTCTAGATTATCACCCCTCCTATTCAGGGATATACTTTGGGGGCATAGATCCGCTTACTGAAAAAATGGATCATCCTCAACAAAATGAGATCGAAAAAAAGGCGAAAGAGGTTCTTGGAAAATTAATAATGCCTGATTCAAACCCATCAACAGTTCAACACAAGGACGGGGGCTGGACGGTTACTTTTTATCGAAATATAAATGGGTACAAAGTGTATGTAGACAAACCAATACGGGTCGGTTTTGATAAGGATGGTCGAGTTGTTTCAATCACAGGAAGAAGAAAACCAATTATTGAGGAAAGTTATTATCCAACACGTTCACCAAATGAAGCAACAGAGGAATTAAAAAAGGGAAAATGGCTTCTCCTGGATATCTATGAATTTGTTCCAGACTTCGATGGTCATGTTGATGAATTTGTAATAACAGATATTGAAATAGCCTATCATGAACAACAAGCCTTTACTTCAAGACAAGTAATGCAACCTTATTATGTTTTTAAAAATAAAGAAGGGCAGGCGCTGTATGTACCTGCAATTGCAGATCCTTATACTGTATTTGGCGAATAAAAATTTCCGTTTATGGCAGTATTTTTTTTGCATACAAAAAAGCCAGCCATATGCAAGAAATGAATACCGCATATGTTCGGCTTATAATGCTACCAGTGTACTTGGAGTTTATTGCCATTCAAATCAAAAAAGTGGAAATAGGCATGTCCATTATCCTCTTTTATATCCTCAACCTTAACACCATTTTCAATAAGGTGTGTATGAAATTCAGATAATTTTGGACTTGTAAAACCAATACTAAAGGCTGGGACATTACGAATTGTAAAATGTGCAAATGTATCATCTTCAGTAGGAACTAAGATAAGTAAAAAAGGTCCCTCATTAACTTTTATAATGGCAAATGGATCCTCAGTAATGGTTAATAATTGAAGCCCTAATATATCTCTATACCATTGTGCAGACTGCTCTAAATTTTTTACCGGAATTCTAATATAATGTACTTGTTCAATAAATGATTTACTCATAAACTACCTCTCCTTTATTTAGTATGGTTTATCAAGGAATTCCCTTTTTATATCCCTTTTCCCTTCCGATTTATTGAACTCCCCGTTTGTTGAATAAGGATTTTCTTATTGTTTTTAGGGAGAACTGCATTAGTATCTCTGTGTTACTTTGCCAAAAATACTAGCACATACAGATAATAATGTTATTATCACAGCAAATAGTTTGATTTTGAATATAACAAACGGCTTCCTCCTTTATGGTATTATTAACTAATAGGGGGGTTAAGAATGTCAGGTGATACAGTTTTTGCTTTTCTACCAATTTTAACAATTTTATTTTACGTGGCTCCAATTGTCTTTGTAATTTGGTTTTTAGTAAATTTCCTTAAAATACAGAAGGAAAGGAATACTATCCTTAAATCTATTTCTGACAAGATGGATAACCATTAAAAGTAGACAGGGAAACCTGTCTGTTTTTATTTCACAATTAATACTGTATCCTTCATCTACCTGTCCCTTTAGTTAAAGTATTCTATAAAAAAGGCGTTAATCCTTTTAAAAAGGATCAACGTCCTCTTCTTTATTATTGGTATTTTCTTGAAACGGCAAATGCAACGAGTGGATATAAAATCATAGTGAAACAAAGTGTTATAAATAGCGTTAAATTACCAAAATCATTTGTTCTATTAAATACTAATCGGTCAATAATCCAAATGAGAAACAGGCGCTAATCCTTGGATTAACGCACCCGTTACTTGAAGAAAAAGTTTATCTACGATCTTCGTGGTATGTTTAATAAGGTACAGGATAAGCATCCACAAGGCAGCTTAATTGTAATTTTTCACTTTTTCTTTCTATTGTTAAGGTAACAGTCTGATTAACAGCTTTTTTGTTTAATGCTCTTTCAAATGATTCATACCCAACGATCTCTTCTTGATCGATTTCCTTTATTATGTCTTCAGGTTCAATCCCAGCAGCTGCAGCTACTGAACCTTCCATTACCTTTAATACTCTTGTACCTATAGCCCCCTCGTTAGTTGTGTGTGTAATACCAATCCATACTCTCCACAACTTTGCACGAATATCATCACCAGTTTCATAGACACTCTTCAGATTTTCCAAGAATTGGCCTGTACCAAACAACATATTTTCTTTTATAGCTTGGGACATTTCACTCAAATAGGAAGCTTGATATTCAATACTCACCTTAACACCATTTTCAACTTCTGCTAATGTAGTGATAGTGGTAAAATCACCATCCATACTTTGAATTACAAAGTGTTTCATGGCATCAATTTCCGTGAATACACCTTCCGTCGTTGCTCCCCAACCATGATTCATGTAACCTTTTCCACCTACACAAAAATCTATTTCCGCATGTTTTGTATACCAACGGTTTAAATGCTCTGGCTTAGTCAAAGCATCCCATACTTCCATTAAAGTGGCATTAATAACAATTTCTCTTTTGACGGAATCTTTAGTCTTGTTCATCTTGAATCTCTCCTCTTTCAACATAATTTTTTAGACTTATGAGCTGATTATCGAGTAGTTCTCCGATGTATTGAAGCATATCCTGGTAAGCGATTTGGAGCGAGTTGGGGTTTAGCGAATAGATACGATACTTCCCATTTAATCTCTCTGAAATTATTTTTTCCTCCAATAGAATAGTTAAATGCTTCTTAATTGCTGGTTGAGAGATATCGAATGCTTCAACTATCTCCTTTTGGGTTTTGCTTCCTTGTTTAAGCATGCTTAATATGCGACGGCGGGTAGGATCACCTAAAGCTCGATAGACATCTGGCATTTTCATTCCCTCCTTCCAGACATATAACCAAAAGGTTATATTAAATATAAACCTATTTGATGGCATTTTCAATACTTTTTTTGGAAAATTATAAAAATATTTTTTCACTAACCTGCTCCTTTAGCTAAATAAGAAATGGTTCTAATACAGAAAACCTGTCCCATTCGAATCAGCCAGATATTTCTGATTGCCCTTTTTTTGTCACAAAATCATTCACTCATCCGTTATGTTTGTAAATGATCGAAAGGATGATATCAATGACAAAGTATGAAGTGGCTATTGTAGGCGGGGGAATTGCGGGTTTAACGAGTGCAATCTATGCAGCAAAAGCAGGGAAACGAACCATTGTATTGGAACAGCAAAAGCAATTGGGAGGCCGAGCGATCACGAACAAAAAGCAGGGGGTATATTTTAATTTGGGCGCGCATGCACTGTATAAAGGGGAAGCATATGAAGCATTTCGCGAACTCGGATTACGGCTTGAGGGAAGCACACCTTCTATTGATTCTTACGGGATGTGGAAAGAACAATTATTGCCCTTACCAACGAACACATCCTCCTTCTTTCAATCGCCTCTCCTAAGCGTGAGAGGAAAGCTCGAATTTGGAAAATGGTTCATTAAATTAGTAAAAATGGACACAAGTGTTTGGGATAAGATCAGTATCCGTGATTGGATTGAAACTCAATTACATGATCCAATGCTGCGCAACGTGTTCTATGCACTGCTCCGAACATCGACTTATGTGCTTGCTCCTGAATTACATGCTGCCGGCCCTGCCTTAAAGCAGCTGCAGCGTGCACTAAAAGGAGTCTTGTATCTCGATAAAGGATGGGGGACAATTGTAGAAGAACTGCGTCAGCTTGCTGTCCAACAAGGAGTGGAGATCGTCACCGGTTGTAAAGTGGCTGCAGTCGAACATCGAGATCAAAAAGTACATTCGATTTTATGTGAGGATGGCACTAGAATAGAAGCATCGCATGTTATACTAACTACACCACCTTCCATTTCTCACAAACTAGTTCCCCATGCGGATCAAACAGCACTCGACAAGTGGAATAAGCAAGCCATTCCTGTTACTGTTGCATGTCTGGATGTTGGATTGCGCCAGCTTCCTATACATGAGCATCAATTTATCTATGGATTGGATCAACCAATATTCCTTACACATCAAACACGTGAGGGAAAACCAAGGCCAGCTATCATGAGTGATGATGGGACAAAACTGGTCTCACTTTTTAAATATCAGGGGCCGCAAACAGATGCAGTGAAGGATGAGGTTGAGTTGGAGCGAGTGTTAGATGTGGCTCAACCCGGCTGGCGGAATGAATTAGTTATCAGACAGTTCCTACCGAAAATGACAGTTGTCCATGATTTTCCTCATATAAAAAGAATCGAGAATCCAGGTCCGTCTGTTCCTGAAATTGAGGGACTATATGTGGCTGGTGACTGGGCGTCGCACGGGGAGCTGGTCGTTGATGCATCCGTAGCTAGCGCGAAACGAGCCGTTTCACAAATATTAAAAACGAGAGAGGAAATCAAAATATGAGTATGGAAGGACTTTATCGAACCTATCAACCTCTGCTTTTTTCCTTAGCCTACCGTATGTTAGGCAGCGTGATGGATTCGGAGGATATTGTCCAGGAAGCGTTTATAACCTTTGATCAGCTCCCCAACCGCGAACAGATTGAGAATAAAAAAGCGTACCTATGTAGGATAGTCACCAATCGCTGTCTGGATTTAATACGATCATCCGCAAAAAAACGCGAGGTATATGTCGGGCCGTGGCTTCCAGAACCACTGCTTGAAATACAGAATTCACCGAACGATCCTTCACAAGTCTTTTTGCAACAGGAATCCATTTCAACCGCATATTTGCTATTATTACAACAACTAAATGCAACGGAAAGAGCCGTCTTTTTACTTCGTGATGTCTTCCAATACTCGTATGATGAAATAGCTGAAATTCTTGGAAAAAGCAATGCAAATTGCCGGCAAATATTTCACCGCGCGAAAAAAAGCATGGAATATGATCCTATGAAACAACCTTCGATTTCAATGGCGGAATCGATAGTAAAAGAGTTTGTCCAGTCTATTTTGAATGGCAACGTAAATCAATTATTGGATCTTATTAGTGAAGATGTAGCAATGTACACAGATGGCGGCGGAAAAGTAAAGGCCGCCCGGATACCTATTTTCGGTGCCGCCAGTGTGATCCAATTGCTTCAAAGTTTATTGAAAATGTATGCAGGGAAGTTCTCTCTCTCATTTACTACAGTCAACGGGCTTCCTGGAGTAATATTAACAACCGATGATCACCTGCAATATGTTTACTCCTTTGCATTTAACGACAATCGAATTCAGACGATTTACACGGTTGCTAATCCCGATAAACTACGGCATTTGCAATAGAAGACCTCATACGAGCACCTAATTCACAGCGTAAGTGAGATTGTAATCGTTTGCATTTAAATGGAAGTATACGGTAAAATGTAAATAACTCTATTTGGATAGAAAGGATGCAGGAGAACACGTATGCCAACATTTACTTTGTAATGAACAATAAATTGGATAGTATCACCCCTCAAAAAAACAATGTTTTTTTCCAAGGGGGTAGTATGCCCATTTTACTCATTACAAAGGAACCAGGCAACCCTGTAGTCACGTTGCGAAAGGAGGTCCTTGTGTAGGATCTCCTTTTTAATTTTAATTTGATAGTGCGCTGCAAGATATCCAAATAGATGCTTGCGTTCCTTTATCTTTTTAAGAGGTGAAGGATAAATGTCAAATATAACACTCCACTGGAGACTTTCTCACATACCAGAACAAGCTGTAAAGAAGCACTGCAAAATGTGTGGCAAACTATCCGTTTTTACAGATACCAATGTGCGAAGGCATAATGCAAACGGAAAAAGCATATACCAATTTGCGATTTACAAATGCGAAAAAAATCATACGTGGAACAAAAAGTTAGCTATATATAAAACGTTCTCAGAGCATGTTTCTGAAATTGAAGAGCAGAAAGAAGAATCTTCAATTATGTCAGCCATTCCGATAATCAGCTTGGCAGAACAAGGAGTAAAGGAGATACACATTGTCCTGGATGATGTAATAGGAAAACATCGAATAGATAAAGTACTTGCAAACCAAATTGGGGATTGGAGCCGCTCAAAAATCGTAGAGAAGATTGAAAAAGGAACGATTCAATTAAATGAACAAGTCATAAAGCCTAGTTCAAGATTGTCAAAGGGAGAACGCATTTCCATAATTATTTGAAGAAAAACATTTATGTACAGAGCTAAACTAAATTGGTGAATAGGGTTAATTCAACCTGATGAGTGTAGATCTCATCAGGTTTTTTCTTAAAAAAATACCCTCCTTAATGTCAAGAAGTTGACAATAAGGAGGTTTTTCTTTACATTTAAATAGTCAACTTTGTTGACAATATGTCTGTCTTTATTGTTAAAGCCGGAGTGGTGAAGGGGATTATTTTTATGGCACAGGTAGGAGTTCAAGAGCAGGCATATGATGCCAGTCAGATACAGGTTTTGGAAGGGCTTGAAGCGGTTCGCAAGCGGCCGGGGATGTACATTGGTTCCACATCAGGCAGAGGCCTTCATCATCTTGTTTGGGAAATTGTGGACAATAGTGTAGATGAAGCACTTGCCGGATATTGCAATGAAATTAACGTTGTAATAGAAGAAGATAATAGTATAACGGTTACAGATAATGGCCGGGGAATCCCGGTTGGAATCCTTGAGAAGGAAGGAAGGCCCGCGGTAGAGGTTATTTTGACTGTGCTCCATGCCGGGGGAAAGTTCGGAGGTGGGGGATATAAAGTATCTGGTGGGCTGCATGGTGTAGGCGCGTCCGTCGTAAATGCATTATCTTCGTTATTGGAGGTATATGTGCACCGGGACGGAAAAATCCATTACCAAAAATTTGTCCGCGGTGTTCCGCAAGGAGAATTAATCGTTGTTGGTGAAACAGACCATACAGGCACTACCATTCATTTTGCTCCTGATGGTGAAATTTTTACAGAAACACTTGAGTATGATTATGAAATTCTATCAACTAGGTTACGTGAGCTGGCTTTCTTGAATAAAGGGGTCATGTTCTCCATTTTAGACAAGAGGGTAGAAGACATCAAGAATGAATACTACTATGAAGGTGGGATAAAATCCTATGTTGAGCATTTAAACGATAAGCAAACTGTCCTTCATGAAGAACCGATTTTCATAGAAGGCCACCATAAAGGAATATCCCTGGAAATCGCGCTTCAATATAACGAAGGCTACAAAGAGACGTTATACTCATTCGCAAATAACATTCATACCCATGAAGGCGGGACGCATGAGGTTGGATTTAAGACAGCCTTAACGCGAACGATTAATGAATACGCTAGGAAATCCGGGGCCATTAAAGAGAATGAAAGCAATTTTTCCGGAGAGGATGTCAGGGAAGGGCTAACTGCAGTTATTTCGGTCAAGCATCCTAATCCGCAATTCGAAGGGCAAACCAAAACGAAGCTTGGCAACTCCGAAGTAAAACCAGCCGCTGAAAACATTCTTTCGGAAAGGCTTGAACTGTTTTTGCTCGAAAATCCTTCAGTAGCAAAAAAGATCGTTGAGAAATGTACTCTTGCTTCAAAAGCGAGGATTGCCGCAAAGCGGGCACGTGAATTGACAAGAAGAAAAAGTGCTTTGGAAATATCAACACTTCCGGGCAAGCTTGCGGACTGCACCTCAAAAGATCCGTCCATTAGTGAACTCTATATCGTAGAAGGAAATTCTGCCGGGGGATCAGCAAAGGGTGGGCGTGACCGCCATTTTCAAGCCGTCTTGCCACTAAGGGGAAAAATTTTGAATGTCGAAAAAGCCGGGATGGACCGAATCTTGCAAAATGCTGAAATAGGAACCCTTATCAAGGCGATTGGCGGAGGAATAGGGGATTCATTTGATATCACGAAGGCGCGGTATCATAAAATTGTCATCATGACCGATGCAGACGTGGACGGTGCCCATATCCGTACCCTTATGCTTACATTTTTCTACCGATTCATGAGGCCGACACTTGAAAACGGCTATATTTATATCGCACAGCCTCCGTTATATAAAATTCAGCAAGGAAAGAAAGTTCAGTACGCCTACAATGACGTTGAACTGGAAAAAACACTGGCAATCCTGCCAAATTCCCCAAAACCCAACCTGCAGCGGTATAAGGGCCTTGGAGAAATGAATCCGGAACAATTATGGGACACCACGATGAACCCGGAGACAAGGACATTGCTCCAGGTAAGTTTGGATGATGCCAAAGAAGCGGATGAGGTTTGTGATTTATTAATGGGTGAAAAGGTTGAGCCCCGACGCCAGTTTATTGAGGAAAATGCCATTTACGTCAGGAATCTGGATGTATAATTTTAATAGTGTACAAGAGAATGTTTTTAATGACACTTTTGAGAACAGCTTGTGAAGATCAATTAATTACGTTCATTTTAAAATTGTAAATAAACTGGCTCTATTGAATTCCGCATTCAATAGGGCCATTTATTTTTTGCTCCTGTTAACCGTTTAAACATTTGTTTACCCTAAAAATAGTCAAATTGGGTCTTGGTATGAAAAAAAATAATTTTGTCAACCTAGTTGACATATAAACATTTATATTGGTATAGTTAAAAAATCGTCTGTAGGCGGGGGTGTACGGCGGAAAGGGAAAATAGCTGAAAATCGAATCAAAATCATCTTGTTTTTCAGCAAAAAAAGGACAGCTTTTGTAGAAGGGCTTAGCTTGGTTATGACGAAAACAAAAGTCGTCCGATAATAATATAGTCTTAGTTATTTAAAAGGAGATTGTTATGAGTACACAAATTCAAGTGAAAAATCCAAAAGCAATGGCATGTATCTTAATGTTAGGTGCTTTTATTGGTTTATTTGGTGAAACCGCACTAAATATGGCGCTAACGAATGTTATGGAGCAATTTAAAATCACGCCTCCGACAGCACAATGGCTAACAACCGGTTATTTATTGGTATTGGCAATTTTAGTCCCGGTTTCAGCACTTTTAATGAAATGGTTTACGACTAGACAGTTAGTTACAGGGGGATTAATCATTTCGCTTATTGGGACGATTTTAGCAGCCCTATCAGTAAGTTTTCCTGTTTTACTAGCAGGCCGTTTAGTACAGGCAATGGGAACAGGCCTTTTGCTTCCTGTCATGTTCAGCGTGGTTTTACTCATTTTCCCGATCCAAAAACGCGGAGTGGTAATGGGGGTTATGGGCCTTGTCATTACATTGGCGCCAGCATTAGGGCCAACGCTTTCCGGGGTGATTATTAGTACATTGGGCTGGCCCTACATCTTTTGGATAAGCTCTGTTTTCAATCTTTTCTTAATTGCTTTTGCCACAGCTAAAATCGTGAATGTTTCAGAGATTACGAAACCAAAAATCGACGTATTGTCAATTCTACTATCAACAATCGCATTCGGTGGCTTGATTTTTGCATTGAGCACAATGGCGGAAGAAGCTCTCTCATCTTCCAACGTACTAGTTCCGCTGCTTGCAGGGATAGTCGCCTTGGTATTATTCGCGGTTCGCCAAATGAATATGGACCAGCCAATGGTCAACCTGCGTGTATTTAAGTATCCGATGTTCACATTAGGAACGTTGATTATGTTCCTTGGTATTTTAATCATATTATCAACTGCCATTCTATTGCCGCTTTATTTAAAGGGTGCTTTATTATTTAGTGCCGCTGTGGCAGGCCTGCTATTGCTTCCTGGGAATGCCGTCAACGTTATTTTGTCGCCGATCGTTGGATCTCTCTTTGACAAGTGGGGGCCCCGCTATTTCGTCATATCCGGCTTCGCTTTAATCGTAATTTCGAATTTAGGTTTTATCACTATCCTTTCAGATTCAACACCTTCCTGGCAAGTAGTGGCGGCATTCATGGTTTTATTCTTTGGGCTGACATTGGTAATGATGCCGTCACAAACCAATGCGATGAATCAATTGCCCCGTGAGTTATATGCCGATGGATCAGCGGCTATGAATACATTGAATCAAGTAGCTGGCGCAGCGGGAACAGCTATTGCAATCACTGTATTTACTAGTGGCCAAAGCAGTTTTATCACAGAATTTCCAAGCGCAACAGAGCCCCAAGTATTAGCGGCGGGAGTCAAATATGCATTCTACTTCATTACAGGTATATCCGTCGTTGGATTAATCAGCTCATTTTTTGTAATAAGGTCAAGCGATGTAAAGCAAACGTCTCCAGTAAGGGTAAAGTCAAAAGAACTTGCGCGAAATTAGATTTTATACATTTTGTTTAAAGTAATAAGTTGTAGTAAGGAGATAAGAAAATGGCGAATCAATATGAAAGTATATTAGTAGCTGTTGACGGTTCAAAAGAAGCTGAATATGCATTTCGCAAGTCCATTGATGTTGCAAGACGCAACGAAGACTCTTTATTGACTATAGTAAACGTAATCGATACACGCTCATTCGGTCCTTATGAGCGTTCAGCGATTGAACGCGCACAGAGCGTGTCTGAGGAACTTTTAGAGGAATACAGAAAACAAGCCAGGGCAGAAGGAATTGATAAAGTAAGAGTAGTCATCAAATACGGCTCTCCTAGAACGGTCATCACTGATGAGGTTGCCACCTTAGTCGATGCTGATATAATCATCTGTGGTGCTACGGGCCTCACCACGGTCCAGCGGTTCTTAATTGGTTCCGTATCCGAATCAATCGTGCGTTCAGCTAAATGCGACGTCCTTGTAATCCGGACACCAGAATAAGAGCATGTTTGTTCTTGGGGAGATTCGTCAAACCTCTCTTTATAAAAAGCCAAAACCTTTAAAGAAACCAATCGTTTTGATTTCTAAAGGGTTCGGTTTTTCGAGTACAAAAACTTAACTCTCACCAAATTAGCAGTCCAATTCGCAACTGAATTGGACTGCATCTTTTTGTGATATATCATGGTTATCTGTTAGGGTATTTTAGCACCTAATCGCAATCCGTTTAGTTAGGATGACAGAGTTATTGTCAGCCTAGTTGAATTGCGTTGTAAAATTTTCCATTATTTGAAATAATTGTTTTTAAACTAAAGAGCGAGTTGTAGGAATTACTTTCACTTTAATCCGGATTAATCACTCTTTTCTGTTGGAATCCTAATTAAACGGGGTAGGTTAGTTTAGGAAAACTTTACAATTCATCTCAGTTTTATGTTGTATGATTTTACTTATAATACAATTTTTAAGGGGGGATGAAATGAATTTCTTATCAGCAATAGCTAAGGCCCTTTTACAATTTGGGGCTATTTCGGTAGTGGTAATATTAGTTTTTTAATTGGTGTTTTCTATCTATTTAAGAGTGTTAAAAAGAATAAGAGAGATGGTAAAAAAAGTTGACAGTCCAATAATGATAATTTATGTGACAGACCTCAACTGACATTTTGAACCAGCGGGGATACGACTGCATAATAAGCAGTCGCCTTATTTTTACAATCGGTAAATAGGAAGGGGATAATACATATGGATATAAGTTTTTTCTGGATAGGTGCAGGATTAGCATTTTTGGGCTATTTTATAGGAGATGGATTAAAGAACTTTAAAAATTCAAAAGGGAGTTTCTCTGGGTACCCCACATTAATAAAAGAAAGGGATTTGTATCTTTATTTAGGGTTAAGTAAAGAAGAAGTAAACGAACTGCTAAGCAAATTTCCTGATGCACCAAAAGTCGAATTGAAAGGAACTACATATTATCCGTATCAACATTTTATAGAATGGTTTTCATCTAACGATATTTATAAAAGGTAACTTTTAGTATTCAATAATTTTTAATCATCGGGCACAATCCTAGTACAAGGAATTGTGCTTTTTTAATAAATGTTTATTTAGTCCATACTGTCAAATTCAAATAGGCGATGCTTCTTTAACAGGACATCGCCTATTTGGTTTCATTAATAAAGTAGATTGCGAAGTATTGTACTTAAAGAAACGGGTGCTTACTTTCCACAAAGCATCACTATAAAGAACGCTCAGGGCTGTTCTGAGCTTTTTGTAAGTTCATTTAACTGCTAAAACACGTGCTAATTCAAAAGCGAATTATCTGTATGAATAGCACATAAATTCGAATTTTGTACTTCAATACTGAACCAGTTAATATTTGCTGTTCGGTCCTTAAATCCTCTTTAAACGCCCGAATGACCGGCTACACACTGCCGTTCGGGCATTAAGTCATTGTTTAGTGCCCGAATGACCAGCTGCCCATTGCTGTTCGGTCGTTAAATCCTCTTTTAACGCCCGAATGACCGTCCCACACTGCTGTTCGGGCATTAAGTCATCGTTTAATGCATGAAAGACCTGTTTCCAGCTTGACTAAAATGGCTCATCGTCTGTTCCACTGAACCTGTAAACTTAAATCTCCCTTTTAAGGGAAAATCATATATATACCGTCTATAAAAATGATATTATCAGAATATTACGTATTCTAAAAAAAGGGGAGTTTACGATGAGTGTGATTACCCGTAAGGATGTGCCGGTGGAGGAAACGTGGGATTTGACGCCGATTTTTGCATCGGATGAGGACTGGGAAAAGGCGTACATTCAGGTTGGGGAAGATTTGGATGGGATGCTTCAACGCAATATTGCACTGGCTAATGCGAAAGCCACCCTGGATTTGCTTGAACAATTCGACCGCTTAATGGAAAGGTTCAGCAGGGTATCAAGCTACGCTTTTTACAAATACTCCGAGGATGGGACCGATTCGGAGAACCAGCGCAGGCTTGGGCGTTCGCAGTCTCTTGGAAAAAAATCGTACAGCCTCAGTACGGTGGTCGTGAACCAATTTTTGCAACTTCCGAAAGATACCCTGCAAACCTACAAAGAAGAGGAAAGCGGCCTGCACACGTATGACCGGTTCCTCGAGAAAATCGATAACCTGCGCGACCACTCTCTAAAGCCGGAAATGGAAAGTTTGCTGTCATCCCTTGGACGCACCTTGAATGCACCGAACTCTACTTATTTAACGATTACTGCGTCAGACTTGAAGTTCGAGCCGGTGAAGGACAAGGATGGAAAAGAAGTACCGGTTTCACTTTTCATGTACATGACCCAGGTCGAAACGTCCCCGGATACAGTGCTGCGCAGGAATGCGTACCAGTCGCTGTTTAATGGTTTGAAGAACTATCAGCATGGCCTCGCCCAAACGCTGAAGAACGAAATACATAAAAATGTGGCGATTGCGAAACTGCGCCAGTATCCAACGACGATGGATTTTCTGCTTCACTATGACTCGCCGGCGGACAACAACTTTTATTCAGGGGATGGCATTCCCCGAGGCTATTTTGAGGATGTGCTCGATACGTTCCAGCAGGAACTTGCCCCGCATATGCAAAGGTATGCGCGCCTAAGGAAACGTCAGCTTGGCCTCGACAAATTGCTTTTCTCGGATGTTAAAGCACCGCTTGACCCTGATTTTGATCCGCCCATCAGCTACGAAGAGGCAGGGGAAATCATCGTTGAAGCCGTTGGGGTGCTCGGACCTGAATACCAGGAACAAATGCGGAAGGTTTTCACGGACCGCTGGGTATACCGGGGCGATAACGTCGGGCGGAGGATGATCGCATTCGGAGGCGGCGTCCATGGTGTGCATGGCTATTCATTTTACCCATGGGGAGGCAATCTGTTCGATGTGATTCTCCTCGGCCATGAGCTCGGACACGCCATTCATCTCACGCTTGCCGCTCAAAACCAGAAGTTCATTAACAATGGCGGGTCTCTGTTATTCGTCGAGGCGCCGTCCACCTTGGTCGAACATTTAATTGTCCAGTACCTTCGTGAAAAACGTGATGACCCGAGGCTGCACCGCTGGCTGAATATGTACTTGATGATGAGCTACCACCATAATTGCGTTACCCATATTCTAGAAGCCGAATTGTTGAGAAGGCTGTATAAAATGGCAGACCAGGAGATTCCGTTGACGACAAGTGTCATCAGCGACACGAAAGGCGCGATTTTATCGGAGTTCTGGGGAGACACCGTCGAAATCGATGAAGGCGCGAAACTGACGTGGATGCGCCAGCCGCATTATTATATGGGCCTTTATCCGTTCACCTACTCGATTGGCACATCCGCTTCCACTGTCGTAGCAAACCGGATCAAGGAGGAAGGGGTTTCCGTCGGCGAGCAGTGGACAGAGGTCCTTAAGCGTGGAGGAACATTGGGCGGCTTCGACCTGTACAAGATGGCCGGGCTCAACATGAGCACAACTGACGTCATCAAACAGGCCATCGCCCATATTGGTACGATTGTGGATGAGCTGGAAAAGAGCTTTTAAGTTTTTTTGAAAAAATGAGAAGTGGCTGAACCGAAAAATGCTTCCCTGCCCAGCTACATTTAGTTGCACGTTGAAACATTGGTTGAAACGGATTTTGAAGGAAAAAATAACAGGGAAAGCTGGTCACTTCTATCTAACAAAAAAGTTTAACACTTGACAGTATTATTTTAGTAAACTATTATGAGAATAATCTTAAAAAAATGAATATTTTCCTTATTAAGAGCAGGGGAGGAATCTGGTCCAGAGATCCTGCAGCAACCATCACTCAAATTATATTTCAGTGATAAGGTGCTAAGTCCAGCAAGCATTTTAGCTTGGAAGATAAGGGAGGGTGTAGACTCTATAGACTCTGTTTATAAAACCTCTTCCTTAATGGAAGGGGTTTTTTTGGTATATATAAGGACTTGGCAACAGATGGAACGCCTAAAGTCATTGTCCAATTAATTATATCCATATCAGCTTCTTAGAAAAAACCATACATTCACACGCCTTTATATCCTAGTTATGCTATTGGAAAAATAGGGATAATAAGTAGGAGGAATCAAAGATGCATAAACTCAAATGTTAAAAAGTGTAAATTAGCACCCTGACCATTTAACAACCTATTTTATTTTTACCAAGAGGCTAATAGAGGACCCATCTGTAACGAAAAAACCCGAACATTTAGGAGCCTCAGGGTAATTTACCATGAAGTATCAAGTAAGAAAGAGCGTGTTGCAAAGCTCAATTATTTTTGAAAGAGGGATGAAAATGAAACAAGCTGAACTGGCATCGTCAACCAACAGCGCACCGGATCAGAAAACAATTAGAAAAGTCGTGATATCGGGTGCGATTGGCAACTTTATCGAATGGTATGATTTAGCAATCTATTCTTATGCAGCAATCGGCATATCCTTGGTCTTATTCTCGGAAGCTGGGGAATACGCTCTCATTTATTCGTTGCTTGCCTTTGGTTTCACATATCTCCTGCGCCCAATAAGTGGTGTCATCATGGGGGCAATTGGTGACAGGATAGGCCGTAAAAAACTCCTTGTATTAACGATTTCCATGATGGCGATAGGGACGCTTTGTATTGGACTGATCCCCTCATACGCTGCCATTGGAATCGGCGCTCCGATTCTTTTGATGGCGTGCAGGGCTGTGCAAGGAATCTCTGCAGGTGGAGAATTTGTCGGCGCCGCGGCCTATGTTTATGAGTTTTCTAATAGGAAAAATAAAGTCTTTTTAATGGGTTTGATTCAGTTAGGCACCTGCTTATGCTATCCAGCTGCGGCGTTTGCTGCCTACGGGCTTGGAGTATGGTTAGGTGGTGATGCGTTTAACGAATGGGGATGGCGACTATTATTTATTTCAGCTGCGCCGCTCGGGCTTATTGCGCTATTTATACGATCTGGATTAGACGAATCACCAGTGTTCAAAAAACTACAGGAAAATGGAGAAATCTCGGCATCACCTTTTAAGGATAGTTTGAAATATGATCCTAAACGCTTAATTCTTACATCAATCTATGTCTTAGGTTACAATGCAGCCGCTGTAATGGTGCTTTTATATATGCCAATATACCTTGTGAATGTAAGTGGATTCGCACCAACAGAAGCGAACCTCACAATGGGAATTACGGGGCTCATATTTGGATTGTCTGTACCTGTCTACGCCTGGATTGTCGGTCGAAACCCTGATTATATACCAGCATTTCGCATCGCAAGTTGTGCTGTATTCGCTGTATTCGTTGTTTTTGCCTATTGGTTGTTTACCGTCCCTGGAGGTATGATTTTTGGAATCGTAATACTCGGTTTGATTGTAGGGTTCCATTACGCACTAGCTCCATTTACCGTAGTCGATGTTTTCCCGGCGGCACATCGCTTTACTTCGGGGGCTATCGCTTACAACGTTCCTGTCGCTATAGGAGGTGCACTATTCCCAGTGTTGTTCTCTTCATTTTCCAATATCGGGGCTCTTGTTCCACCTATCTTTGTAGCGCTTGTCAACGTGGTTGCCTGTATATCCGCGATTGGGTTAGCGCGTATAACGAAGGAGCGCGATTCGACGGGGTATGTGCCGAGTACATCATATAATTCATTTTCGAAGGAGATGAGTAAGTCATGACTAAGCCCCTTTCATTTTCTGCATTTCTTATGAATACAGCCAATCACAATTTACATGGATTGTGGCGCGAGGACGAGGGTCGCCAGAGGGATTTCAATGATATAGATCTCTGGATATCATTGGCAAAGCGACTTGACGAAGGTGGCTTTGATTCTATTTTTTTCGCGGATGTGGTTGGATTATATGGAAATCATCGTGGTGGATGGAAATATCATGTAGAAAAAGGGTTGCAAATACCGAGCAATGACCCAATGGTGCTATTATCAGCTTTGGCCGTTCACACAAAGAATCTCGGATTAGCTTTTACGGCCTCTCCACTACAAGAACATCCGTATAATTTTGCACGGCGTGTATCGACGCTTGATCATATTTCAAAAGGCAGGATTGCATGGAACATGACGACAGGATTTTTGGATAATGCTTTTCGAAACTTCGGCTATGATGGTATGGTTGAGCACGATGAACGCTACAAATGGTTGGATGAATATACCGATGTGTTATATAAGCTCTGGGAAGGCTCGTGGGATGAAGGAGCACTCTTGAAGGATAAAGAAAGTGGAATCTATGCTGATTCAGATAAAGTACATAAAATAAATCATGTTGGTGAGCGCTATAAGGTAGAGGGACCTCACCTTGTTGCACCATCACCGCAACGGACGCCGGTACTTTTCCAAGCTGGATCATCACCGACTGGGCGCGACTTTGCGGCTCGAAATGCGGAAGGGGTTTTCATCAAAGCACCGAATCCGGAAATTGCTCGTAAGCAGATTGAAGAAACCCGGCGAATTGCAATTCAACATGGAAGAGATGGAAAGGACCTTCAGTTTTATCAAGGTTTATCCTTTGTTATAGGGGACACTGAAGAAGAAGCGCAGCGTAAAGCAATCGAACTCGAAAATAAGGTAGATTTGGAAATGATGGTTGCACATATGGCAGGTGCGGCAGGGATAGATTTAGGGAATGTCAGCATGGATACCCCGCTTGATGATGTAGATTCACAGGGAATGAGTACTTTCTTTAATTGGGTGAAGCAAAATACACCAAAACGAACTCCTACAGTAGAAGATTTGGCCAGATACCATGTCCGAACGATTAGAGTGGTGGGAACTCCAGAATCAATTGCTGACAAACTTGAACAGTGGCAGAAGGCGGGAGTTGATGGAATTAATGTGATTAGTTCAACGATTCCAGGTTCGTATGAAGAATTCATTGATTATTTAATGCCTGTACTTCGCCAACGTGGATTAGCTCGTAATCCGGATGAAGAGCAAACTACTTACAGAAATAAGCTTTTTGGAGAGGACCGTTTAAATAAACGTCACCCAGCCTCACGATATAGAGGTGCTTTTGCTTCTAAAAACTTAGTTTAGGATGCCTATTCGTTTTCGATGTCTGCCACACCTGGAATTTAGTGAAAAAATGTTAAAGGCTAGACTGGATGAAACAATCATCCGGTCTAGCTTTTTATAGGAGTACTGACAGTGTGGCAGAGCTTTTGTCATAACATATACATGGTGCGATTCCTGTCTAAAGACTAGGGGTAAGCCTTTTTAGTGCTTGGATTAAAATAATTCCCGCCTAATAATGCAAGAAGACTTTAATTCAGCTTGTAGTTCTACGAGGGTTATTCAATTAATCCAAAAAAAGTTTCGCCCTTAGGATATCCAAGGCCCGCTCGACTTCCTCCAGGTCTTCGTTCGTAGCATGCTGTATCCGCTCTTGGAAGTGTGCTTCAATCGTTGCAAAAGCATCATTCATCATGGCTTCGCCTTCTTTGGAGAGACGGATGAATTGTTTTCTCCTATCTACACTATCATGAATCTTTTCAATTAAGTTTTTTTCGGTTAATTTTTTCAGCTCTCGGCTCGTGTTTGGCATAGACATGTTCTGGCAGTCATTGATTTCACTTGGGGTAACCGGCTGGCTGACGGCGATATATTCGAGAATGTTATATTGAATTTGGGAAATCGAATCGGGTTTCACATTTTTTGTCAGTTCATTCTTAACCCGATGAACGGAACTTGTAAAGGATACAACCTTTTGGAAAAGAACCCTTTTGTCCACTGTCCTCACCTCTCATAAAAGATAACAAATTTGTTATCTAAAAACAACTATCATTTGATAATTAAATCCCTTGGTGCTATTATTTAGTTATCTAATGATAATTAAAGGGGCGCTGTCATTTGAACATGTTAATCATCTTTACTTACCCCAATCATAACAGCTTGAATTATTCCTTTTTGCAAAAAGTCCTTAAAGGCAGCAAGGAAAATGCAAACATTAAGGAAATTCAAGTCCTCGATTTATACGAGGAGGGCTTCAACCCTCTTCTCGTGTTTAACGAGCAAAAGCGGAGACGTGATATGCACAAGGATCCTGGAATGGAAAAATACAGGCAGCAGCTGGCCTGGGCGGACAAAATTGTCTTCATCTATCCGATTTGGTGGGGAAGGCCGCCCGCTATGCTTCTTGGCTACATTGACCAAATATTTGCGTCTAATTTCGCCTA
The DNA here is from genome assembly GCF_046237595.1 of Neobacillus oceani. NCBI lineage: Bacteria > Bacillati > Bacillota > Bacilli > Caryophanales > Bacillaceae > Neobacillus > Neobacillus oceani. The sequence goes on from NZ_CP143543.1 coordinate 1,277,307, forward strand.
TAAAGATAAAAAAGGCTATTTTCCAGAAGGGCTGCTGAAAGGGAAGTCGGTGGTGTGCGTGTCGACCATGAAGGGACCCGCCTACTATCCACTTCTCTGGCTAAACAACGCTCATAAAACCCTGATGAAACGGGCACTGTTCAATTTCGTCGGGATCAAGAAAGTGAAGTTTTTTGAATTCGGGAACATGGAAAGCCCAAACGGGAACCAGGAGAAGAAAATGGAGAAGGTATACACATATTTCAAAAAAGTAGCCAACTAGTGGAATGATCAGATATCCCGGTAAAAGAAATAAAAAAAGCTTAAGTTTCCCCTGGTTCCCGCATATCTTTTTACGGGGCGTTCCAGTGTAAATATTTCATCTTCAAGAGAATAAAATTGTTGCTCGATTACATGCCTTGTATCTAGAAGAGCAGAGTTATAAGAAACGAGTGCCGAGTATAACCTTACTCAGAATCGTACAGCACCATGAGTCCGGGCAGGTGGAAAGAAAACAGAGAGGAATTCTGTACCTTTTTGTAGAAATGTTTATGATGCCGTGAACGGCCTCGCGAAAGGAAAATACGTATGGGCGGGCACTGTGCTATTTTGAAAAGCAGGAGGAGAACAATTGAATATTCTTATTGTGTATGCCCACCCCGAGCCTAATTCACTTAATGGATTTTTAAAAGACCTTGCGGTAGAAACCCTCTCAGCAGCAGGGCATGAGGTTATCGTATCCGATCTCTATGAAAAAAACTTTAAAGCCGTCGCAGACCGCAATGATTTCACGGAGCTGAATAATCCTGAAAAACTGAATTATATACAGGAACAATATCACGCTTCGAAAAACAGGACGTTCACGAGCGATATCCTCGAAGAACAGGACCACCTTCTTTGGGCGGATATCGCGATCTTTCAATTCCCGATTTGGTGGACAGAGTCCCCTGCCATTCTAAAAGGGTGGTTTGACAGGGTTTTGGCCTATAACTTCGCATATGGGCCGGGCCATTATGACCAAGGGAATCTCCGGGGGAAAAAGGCGATGCTTTCGATTACCCACGGCGCTTCTAGTTTGGCGAATTACGGTGCCTATGGCTTAAAAGGAGACTTGGACGAGCGGCTGTTTAATATTCAGCATGAAAAATTATTCTTTTGCGGAATGGATGTCATAGAGCCTTTTATCTTCCACTCGAGCACGAAGGAAGATGCGAAAGAGGGCCTTTTCAACGACTATCGGAAGAAGCTCTTGAATATTTCGAATGAACCTGTCATTCCGTTCCATCCCCTTTCGCATTATGAAAAAGGCCAATTGAAGGATCAATACAAAACTTCGATACAGCAGGAACTTGAAATGTCCTAATGAGCACAAAAAATGCAAGGCCGTCTTTTTGGCCTTGCGTTCCTGTTTGGAAATATAACTCCATACTCTCCATTTAACGGGTTCTTTTTTTGAGTAAAAGGACTATATAAAAAAATTTGTTAACAGTTCTATTTAAGCTAATGGGGCAGGTTAGTTACGGAAAAATGATAGATGATGAAATTAAAAGATAACTGAAAAGGGGGTTAAAATGTGTACAGGGGAGATATGATTGTTGAGTCAAAAATTTTTAGGTTAGTTATTTTAGGTGCTTTTTGGACTTCAATTGTCATAGCTTTACTCATTATTTTTATGATTATAAATTTCATTTTTAAATTTACATTTTTAGATTATAGGTTCGATGATGGAAAACTTCATCCACCAATTGAAACTTTAAATAAACAATGACCACAATAATTCAACATTTTCATTCACTATGGTGAATTGCCGGTTTTGCGATTCATGGATGACTAAGGGGTGCGTTGATTCAGAAAGGATTTACCACCCTTCTTGTTGAAGTACATGTTAAACAAACGTGGTGGTTAGTTTAACTTCTTATTTAACATACTGGGAGTTGAAGAAGGAATAAATAAAATGGAACGGCAGGACAAGGCCATTATTTTGTTGAATAATAATCTATATTGAATATATTGACTCTTTTGGTAAGGAGTATAGATTTAATGTCCGATTATTATTTTGAACCATTTTTACCGGAACTTAAAAAGTATTGTTATATGTTGGCGGGTACCCCGTGGAATGGAGAAGATTTATTTCAGGATACTTTAATAAAACTCTTAACTAATAACGCGGTTCTGTCTGAACACCCCAACCCTAAAGGATATATTTTTAAGATTGCAACGAATCAGTGGTATGACATAACCAGGAAAACAAAGCGTGAAATTGTAGGAATCAACAATGAATTTGAATTAGCAACTTTTGATAGCAGTCTGTTGGAATCAGTAGAAATTCTAATTTCCCTTTTACCGTTTAAGCAAGCAGCTACTCTATTACTTAAAGAATATTTTGGGTTTACTTCAAATGAGATTGCAAAGTTGCTGGACATGACTTCAGGTGGAGTAAAAGCTGCGATTAATAGAGGGAAAACTAATCTCGCCAAATTAGAAAAATTCCAGCAAAACAATGAGGACCCCACTCCTAACCTTCTGAATCGATTGTTGAATGGACTGAAAAGCAACGATTTCCATTGTGTAGTTTCTACATACCACCTTTTAGTTTCAAGAGGAATTAAAATAAAAAAATCGGATGGCCATTTTATATTTGAACTTATAGACCCGGATGGCAATCGTTTTTGGATTAATGAAAAAATTTAAAAAGGACCGTATCCTTTTTTGTTTTTTTTCAGTTATTAAAGTAGGAGGTGAGTTTGAATGAAATCTGTTAAACGGGTAGATGCTGTTTTTGTTCCGGTTACCAATCTGGAAAGTTCAGAAAGATGGTATATGAACACATTCCCTTTTAAAGTCGTCTACCGAAGCAGCGATGGTCTATATGTAGGCTTTCGTTTTATTGAGGGCGGGGAAACTAAAACAGCTTTAACTCTTTATAAAGTTGATAAGATGCCTGAATCTACGCACATTGCATTCAACTTTTATTGTGATGATGTGGACGGATATCATAATTATTTATCCAATCAAAATTACAGAGTAACTGAAATTCACGGCGGAGACGGAATGCGTTTTTTTAACCTTTACGATCCAGATGGAAATGGTTTGGGTATTGTGACATTTTAAAGGGAAATCACTAATAACAAAATTGGGGAGTGTAAAGAATGAGTACGTATATTCAAAGAGTAGGAACTACATATATACCTGTCACTGATCCAGAAAAATCGTCAATATGGTATCAAGAGAAACTCGGTGCCGTTGAAAATTTTCGGAATGATGATAAGGCAATTTTAGATTTTGCTCATCAAAGTTTCTTCCTTGTAAAGGCTAAACCAGGAGAGGTTGCAAAATTTTCAGATGTTCATGGAAAGGAACATTTTACAGTCACTTTCGAAGTAGATGGATATAATCGTTTAGTCGAGTTCCATGATTACCTTGAAAAGCAAGGAGTCAATGTTGGTGAAATTGAAGACCGTGGCCATGCAGGGAACAATTTCGTTTTTTATGATTTGGATGGAAATTTATTTGATGTATGGAGCGAACTAAGTCCTTCTTTTAAGGAATTGCATGGAGCAAAGTAGTAAGAGAATTTGGTGTCATATGCCAAAATGAGATAATTGAAAAGCTATGTTAAATAATTTGATGATAATGACCATAAAACAAGGACCCGATTAAATTGGGGTCCTTGTTTTAATTACTTATAAAAGACTAGCACCCTTTAGTTAAATAAGGAAATCTTCTTTTGTTTGAATAGTTGATTCAGAAATATTAATTTTGGATTTTAAAATCCAATTTAATATTATTTAAAAATGGGGCATTAGAAATAAAATGGATTTTCAATATTGCCAACTCCCCATTCTTTTATTGCCGTACGATACATTCCTTTTGCATGAATATGGTCATGCCAAATAAATCTTCTTAAGACTTTTCGAAGTGACCACTGTTCTCCGTAACTACCGTTGAAAGTTTTACTCTCCATAAAATTGTCAACCTTTTCTATTGCCTTTATCGTTTGAATTCTATTTTGGTAGATGTTTTCCAAGTTATTAATGTGCACGCCAATTTCGCCAGCATAGTATTTAGTTACCTTATTTGTATGTTCATACATCTCTTTGGGAGTCCTTGGAACAGAACCATAAAAGGATTTTCTTTCTTTTAAAGAAGTATAATTTTTATCAGGAATTGAATCATAAATTACCTGAAAATCATTCGCAGATTTTAATACACGAATTTTTAGTATTTCATATTCTTGTTTTGAAATAGGAGCCTGCTCTGATAAAAATATTACATCAGAATCAGCTTCATTTATCCGCAATTTACTTTTTTTCGATTGAACAATGATGGTTTCTACTAAATCAGTTTCTGAATACTTTATTCCAGCCCATTTACAATATCTTTTAATCTCGATGGGGAATTTTGATAGAGCTTCCTCCAGTTCTTTCCCCCTTGTATACGCTCCAGGAAAACTTTCTGAGTACATTAAAAATCCTTCATCATTGTACTCAACTACAACTTTGTTTTTTATTGTATTCATCCTCTTTCCCTCGAATAAAAAAGTATTTTATAGTTAAAGCTCATTTCCCTTAGCAACATGGCCCCTTCTTCAACAAACCTGCACCGTTTGTTTAATAAGTGATTCAACAAAAAGGCGGTAAATCCTTCCATGAACAGTATCAGTAGTCGATTGAAACGTTTGAATGACGTTTCAATGGAGTTGCAGTAAACTATATCCAACATTACTTGGCATGGTTCCGTTATGTTTATAGTAAGGAATATTAGGATCATTGACGATAAGAATAATTTATTGATTACTTCTTGCCTGTTCACTGAAGGGAACAAACAGCAATCTTCGGCGATCAGCTTTTTCTTGCTGAACAAACAGGCAGGAATTATTAATTATCCTGTGGAATTAAACGGTATTATTCATTGGAGGTGTATGCTAGTTGTCAAAAGCAATTGAAAACAGGATTGATACCATTTTTGTTCACGTAACGGATTTAGAACGTTCAGTACGATGGTATAGTGAATTACTTGGGTTGGAGGTAAGGGAGGGGAAACGTAATGGACCTATATATACCTTGAATATGGGAGACGGACGTCCTGGTATAACCCTTGATAACCATTGTTTTGAAAAAGATTATAGTTTTATCCCATCAAATCAACCGCTCTTTAACCTTAGTGCAACTGACATAAATGAAGCTTTTAACCATGTTACTAATATTGGTGCTGAGATAGTAACTGATATCATAACATATCCCGATTTGGCTGAGTTCTCCTTTAAAGATCCTGATGGTAATATCATTATGGTGTGTACTTGTTTCAGTTGATTACAAGTTATTTATTGAAGTAAAGCGGATAACGTTAGTCAACTAACCGCCTTTCTTAGGAGGTGGTTTTCTAGTAGTCCAGAATCAACATCAATGTTTAATATAGCCAATTGAAAAGGTACCAACTCCTAATGGTAATACCGTAGCGTACAAATAAAGAATCAGTTATTTTCGAATCCCATACCAATACCTTAGCTATAAGGAAAGAATATACCAAAAGCTTTCATCCTTTCGGGATGGGGGCTTTTTTTTATCGGTACATTGCTCCTCTATTAGTTTAGGCAACTGGTTTTAATTAAGTCATTCTCTTAATCAAGTTTTATCATCAAGCCGAGGAATTCCTAAATATGTCTAAAGTGGTAGATGAATTTTTTTCGTTGATTTTCGTTTATCTTCACTACATAGCGGTAAAAGGCACTATAAGCGCTAAAGAAAATACCTGCCCGGCAGCCTAAGCTGGAAAGAAAGGAGACTTCGGATGAGCGTTCAAAAGAGTACGGATAGTTCAAGCCTGGCAGAAGTAATAGACAGGATTCTCGACAAAGGGATAGTGATTGATGCTTTCGCAAGAGTCTCGCTTTTAGGTATTGAAATTTTGACGGTTGAAGCCAGGGTAGTGATAGCCAGTGTAGATACATGGCTGCGCTATGCAGAAGCGGTTGGGCTTCTTAAGGATGAAGCCGACAGGATTACAAGTAATGATAAAGAGGGAACCCCTCAATTTAGTTTGTAAAGTAATCAGTAAAGGGGTAATTATTTATGCCTGAATTGGAATATAACCAGCATTTGCAGGAAACGGATCAACAAGAAGAAAAAACGGAAAATGGTAATTTTTCAATTAATCTTGCATTAGTTGGCGGGATTGTGGGCGCAGGGCTTGGGTTGCTTTCAACCCAGGAAATGAGTAAAAAAGCCTTTAAAAATTTCATTCAGTCAGACTTTGTAAAAAATACAAGCCAGGAACTGAAAAAAGCTGCCCAGGAAATTATCACGAACCAGGCCCAAAAAAGCATCAGTCAGATTGCATCCAATTATATCGAAAACACTGATGCGGGTTCAGCTGCAATCGAATCGATGGGTACTTCCAAGTTTGAAGAAATAAAGGAAGAAAATAAAAATCTGAATGAGCGGCTTGACCGTATTGAAGAAATGCTCTCAAAACTCGCTGAGTCGAGAATCGAGAACGCTTAACAAACCAAAGGGGGAAATGTGGTGGGAGAACGCCTGAAAAAAGCAGCCGGAAAAGTTGCGAAAGAAATCATCGAACATACCCCCAAGCCAATAAAGAAAAAAGTTAAAACAGAATTTGTTGAAAAAGCCAAAGAACATGCTGTTGAAAATTTTCAGGAAAAAGCGGAAAACTTCACAGAGAAATTAGAAGAAAAACGGGAACATTTTGCTGAAAACCTTTACGATAAGGCCGAAGAGGCAAAAGAGAAAACCCAGGATGCCCTTCTTACTGCCAGGGAAAAGGTAGGCAGGGCGAAAGAGGCAGGGAAAGAGCTCCAGGAAAACCTGTCCTCTTCCCAAAAAAAGAAAGAACGTAAAGTCAAAGGAATCGACAATATTAAAAGTGCAAGCAGCATAAAGGGGACTAACGATATTAAGGGGGCTGCCAATATCAAGTCGTCAAATGATATTAAAACAATGGGCTCCTGATTTAAACATCCAGAAAGGAGAATCAAGAATGGCTGTTCAAAAAAGTACTGATAGTTCAAGTCTTGCAGAGGTTATCGATAGGATTCTGGATAAAGGGATTGTTATAGATGCCTTTGTTAGGGTATCCGTTGTAGGGATTGAAATACTGACGGTTGAAGCGAGGGTAGTTATTGCAAGTGTGGATACGTGGCTCCGTTATGCAGAAGCGGTAGGGCTGCTTCGAGATGAAGTGGAACAGAAGGGGCTTCCTTCCCAGGAAAATGAAAGAAGCAACGCCAGGTTTAGTATTTAGGATGACGGGTAGGTGTCAGGGTATGTACAACACATATCCTGACACTTATTTAAAAAGTGGAGGCAGGCAATGGAAATTAAAAAGATTATAGGGAATGTGACTGAGTTTTTTAATGAGTTTGTTGCACCCGTCCATAAGATTACTTCAATAGAAGAAGCTGAAAACGGCTGGAGGCTCACGGTTGAAGTAATAGAAGAAAAAGAATACATGAAAAAGTATGCGAAGGATGAAATGATAGGCGTTTATGAAGTCAGCCTGAATCAAGAAAAAGAAATTTCTTCATATAAACGGCGGGAGCTGCGATTTAGAAGCTCCATTAACCAAGAATAGTAGGGCGTGGTAAAAGAGTGACAGTCTTAAAGCAGAGCAATAATCAGCATAAGCCACCAATTACTATGGACCATAGTACCCAGGATTTATTGCAGCGATCTCAAAGATATTTGGCTGCCGGTTATCCTGTGCATTTTACAGGTCCCTCCGGAGTAGGGAAAACGTCGCTGGCACTTGCTCTCGCGAAAAAACGGAAGAGGCCGATCATGCTGATTCATGGAAACCATGAATTAAATAATAAAGACCTTATTGGTGACTTTACTGGCTATACAAGCAAAAAGGTTGTGGATAACTATATCAGATCCGTCTATAAAAAAGATGAAAGCCTGACGGAAGTATGGAAAGATGGCCGTTTATTAGAGGCTGTTAAAAATGGGTACACCCTCATTTATGACGAATTTACCCGTTCAAAACCCACAACAAACAATATTTTCCTTTCACTGCTTGAAGAGGGGATTCTCCCGCTTTATGGAACAAAAATGACTGAGCCATTTATCCGCGTCCACCCGGAATTCAGAGTGATATTTACCAGCAATCCTTCCGAGTACGCAGGGGTTTACAAAACTCAGGACGCACTGCTCGATCGGCTCATTACCATTTATATTGACCACAGGGAAAGTGAGCAGGAAGCAAAAATCGTTTCGGAGAAAACCGGCATTAATCTTGAGAAAGCCAGATTCATAACTTCCCTCATTGGGGAACTGCGCAAAAGCTGTAAAGAAGAGGACGGACCTAGCTTGAGAGCTTCTTTAATGATTGCCAGTCTGGCAGAGAACGCAAAAACGCCTATTAAAGGGAAAGATCCAGAATTTCAACGGCTTTGTATTGATATTTTAGGCCATCAAATCAGCAAGTGCTTTAAAGATGAGGCTCAGCCTAATAAAAAAGCAGAAGAGCTGATTATTACAGTATGCGAGGGCATCAAGAAAAATGAGGAGTAAAGGGGAAGTATAACATGAATCAAGAAGAGCAAATGGGTATTTATATCTTTTGTGGGATACAGACCGATTCGAATGAAACATTTGGTGAAATCGAGTTTGACGGAGAGAAACGGGAACTTTTTGTTATCCGGTATAAAGATTCCGGAATGGTTGCAGCGGAAGCCCCTTTAAAAATTTATCAGCCAAACAAGGATAACCTTATGATGCACCAAAAAGCTGTATCCCTTGTAATGAACCAAAATGATACCGTCATTCCCGTCAGTTTTGGGAACGTCTTCCATACAAAGGAAGATGTTGAAGTACTGCTGGAAAATCTATATCCACAGTTTCAGGAGCTTTTTCCTGCAATAAAAGGAAAGATCGAATTAGGGTTAAAAGTCATCGGAAAACAAGAGTGGCTTGAATCAAAGATTAAGGAAAACTCGAAGGCAGGCGCTTTGGCAACCGCTGTTCAGGGAAAATCTGAAGCGGCCAGTTATTACGAACGGATTCAACTGGGCGGAATGGCTCAAAATCTTATTAAATCTCTTCAAAAGGAGATTGAGATGGAAGTATTTCAGCCGTTAACCGAACTGGCAGAAGCCTCTAAAACAAATAATCCAATAAGCGAAAAAATGCTGCTTAATGCATCATTTTTAATAGACCGGGATAAAGAGCAGAAATTTGATGAACAGGTGAATGCGGTTCATGAAAAATGGAAGGATAAGGTCGAGTTTAACTATAGCGGTCCCTGGCCGGCCTATAATTTTGTCAACATCAGGCTAACGGTTGAGAATGTCTGATGCTACACAAATTGGTTTCCGCCCCCATCAACCTCGTTATTAAAATTGCTGAAAAGGTGAAAGAGGAGGCGGATAAAGAGCTTTACGACCTTCCAACCATTCAGCAAAAACTCATCCAGCTTCAAATGATGTATGAATTGGATGAAATCCCGGAGGAAGCCTACAAAGTAAAAGAACAAGAATTGATGGTTAGATATGAAATAGCAAAACAGAAAGAAATGGAACAGTGGCAGGAAATGACAAAAAAGAAGTGAGGAAGACAGGAGTATGGGCGATCTGATTTATTTATATGGGTTGGTCCCAACAAAAGAAGCGCAAGACAGGTCGCTTCCGGATTATAAGGGATTTGACGGCCGCAGGGAAATCTATTCCCTTTCCATCGGAAATATTACAGCGGTAGTCTGCAAGCTTGATTCAACGGAATACAGCGAACAATCCATTGAGGACAGGATCAATAACGATATGGAGTGGCTCCAGGAAAAAGCATTCCATCATCATGAAACGGTTTTAAATCTATCAAAAATGTTCACTATTATTCCATTAAAATTTTGCACGTTATACAAAAGTGAGGACAGCCTAGAACAGGCGGTACTGTCCAATACAGCGAAAATGGAACAAACCTTTTCTTTACTGGCCGACAATGAAGAATGGAATGTAAAGATTTACTGTAACGACCAGTTGTTAAAACAACAGGTAAGTGAGACCAATGCTGCCATTGAAGAAAAAAGGGCGGAAATCAGCCGATTATCCAAAGGAAAGCAATTTTTTGAAAAGAAAAAACTTGAAACATTAATCGAAGCAGAGCTTGAGGAAGAAAAAAACCGGGTAAGCGAAAAAGTCCATCTGCATCTTAGTGAAATCGCCCTTGAAGGAAATGTCAAAAAAACCTGGGGTAAAGATGTTACAGGAAGAAAAGACAATATGGCCTGGAATGGTGTGTACCTTGTTCCAAAATCCAAGGTCGAGCCTTTTTTAGAACAAATCCAGCAATATGAAAAGGAACTGAAAGAAACAGGATGGCATTTTGAGGTGACCGGACCCTGGCCTGCCTACCATTTTTCAAGCTTTTCATAAATAAGGATTGATAGATATGTCACTTAGAGAATCAATAGAGAATAAAGAAATCGCCTTGATTGATATTCTTGATGTGATCCTGGATAAAGGAGTGGCCCTTAGAGCCGATTTAGTCATTTCCATTGCAGGGGTAGACCTGGTTTATCTTGATCTCCGGGTCTTGATCGCTTCGGTGGAATCACTTGTTCTGGCACAGCAGAAAGGAAAGACGATATCTTCGGAACAATTCGACGTGCAAAGGGAGGAGCTGCTGCATGCAACCGGCCAGCCAAACAAATGGAAAAATTAATCTGGATCCTGATAATGCGGAACATGGATTGGCACAGCTTGTATTGACTGTTATTGAGCTTTTAAGGCAAATTGTCGAAAGGCACGCAATACGGCGTGTTGAAGGCGGAACTCTTACAGATGAGCAAATCGAAAATTTGGGTGAAGCGCTGATGAATCTGGAAGAAAAAATGGAAGAGTTAAAAGAAATATTCGGCTTGGATGATGATGACTTAAATATTGATCTAGGTCCTTTAGGAAGCTTACTCTAACAAGCCTAAGGAGGACGAAGTGATGGCAGTTGAGCACCATATGCAATCCAGTACGATCGTAGATGTCCTGGAGAAAATATTGGACAAAGGTGTCGTGATAGCAGGCGATATATCAATTGGGATCGCTGACGTAGAGCTTTTAACGATTAAAATCAGGCTGATTGTGGCCTCCATTGATAAGGCAAAAGAGATTGGGATGGACTGGTGGGAAAATGACCCCTACCTTTCTTCCAAAGCAAATGATAACAGGACGAAAGCATTGGAAGAAGAGAACAAAAGACTTCAGGAACGGCTGGAAGCCCTTGAAGGAAATCTGTCCACAAACCGTCTAAACGCACCAAACTCTCTATAACTCAGGAGGTTTTCAAAATGGAAAGCACAAACAATGCTAATGCTGTGAATCAATCTCAAGAAACTCAAACTGGAACCAATACCAATGCAGAGGCTATCAAACGCTCCATTGCCGGGGGGATTATCGGTGCCACAATCGGCTATCTTGCAACCCCGGAAAATGGCAAAAAAGTGATGAAAGTTGTAAATGCAGATAACCTTAAAACAAAGAGTGCCGATATTGGCGATACAGTAAAAGAGAAATCAAAGAAGGCCTTATCAACTGTTAAAACATCCGCGGGCAAGATTTTCAGCAAGAAGGAATCTACCACTCAGGCAAACGACGTTAATGGTGGAACGTCCGAAACTGAAAAACTCAATCAGCGTTTGGATAAATTGGAGGATATGTTAAATAACTTCATTCAGTCAAAAGACAATAAGCCAAGTCAAAGCAGTTCTGGATACAATGCCGAATAACTTTAGAAAAAATACAAAGTAGTTCATTATAACTCTATGTAATTGGAGGGTATAAAATGGAAGAAAACAAAAACAATCAAGACTTAACAAATGAGAATGAAAAAGATAATACCCAGGCTAGTGGCAACGTGGAAAATGAGGAAGAAACGAAAGAAAATAAAACGAAAGAAAACCAAACCAATGAATCCGAGTCAAATGGAACAAACGGGGAGCAATCTGACGAATCAAAAAGTTGGATGAGCAGTTCGTTAACCCGGTCATTGGCCGGGGGCGCAATTGGTGCTGCCATAGGCTATATCGCTACACCAGAGAACAGCAAGAAAGTTAAGGACAGCATCACTGAAAATGTCTCCGAATTAGGGAGTGCAGCCAAGGATAGTTCCAGGAAAGCACTGGATACCGTAAAAAAATCTGCGTCCAAGCTAATGAATAAAAACGAAGGAAACTCCGAAAAAGGTTCTTTGAGTGATCGTCTAGAGAAAATGGAAGAAATGATCGGAATATTATTTAAGGGCAAAAACAGTGATTCGAATGAAGAAGGGACCAATCAAAACAGTTCTGGGCAAGATGAGATGACAAATTCATCGAAAGATTCCGGACAAACGGATCGAGATAGCCAAACCGACAATAGCGACGGGGAAGAAAATAGTATTTCTGAAACAAGGCTTGTCGGCCCGGGAATTAATGAAACTTCTTCCTCCAGTGATAGGGAAGGCGACACTGAAAATCAGCCTCAAAATAATTCGGAAACAGAAAGCAAGGAAACCGAAGATTTAAAAGCAGAACATGAAAAAGTAAAGGATCGCCTGGATAAAATAGAAAAATTGCTATTTAAACTTCTTGAGGAGGAAAATAACAAAACCAATAGCAGACAGGAAAACTCCCCTCAAGGATCGGATAACACAAGCGGCGACGAACAAGACGATTCAGCAGAAAATCTCGACAAAAATAATTCTTCCAAGGAAGAACAGGAAAACGAATCAGCCAACGATGAGGAAAAAAACAGTTCCTCAGTGGAAGAAGGCGAAGAAACAACTGATTTTTCTAACGAAGAGAAGGATGAAGAATTAGAAGATACTTCTGAGGATGAGGAAGAAGACGAAGAATCAGAAGATACTCAGGATGAAGAAGAAGAAGAAACAGAAGATACTTCGGAAGACGAGAATGACGACGAAGAAACGGAAGAAACTCCGGAAGACGAGGATGAAGACGAAGAAACAGAAGATACCCCTAAGGATGAGGAAGAAGAACAACAAGATTCAAAGGGAAAATCAAGCAGCAATAGTAACGGTGCTACAACCAAAAACACAGACAGCAAAAAGGGTAGGCAGGCAAATAACTCAAGTGAAAAAAATACCTCAAAAAAAAGCTACACTGTTCTTCAAGAGGAAGAAGATACTTATCTATTAAATGGATTAAAGAGGGAAGAGTAAAATGAGTAATCAATCCGAACGAGGAAAAGATAACGTCCTTGAGGTATTTGTACAAGCCGCCAATAAACACAATTACAATCTGGATATTACGTTGAATGTAAAGGGAGCAGTCATTACAGGCACTTTGGTATCGGCCAAGGAATATTTCGAGTCACTGAGCCAGGCCTTTGAGGATGGTGGCGATATTGAGGAAAAATTGAGTGAAATGCTCATAAATGCAGGTGAAGCTGCTGATTCAGACGCCCACGATACTGCTAATTTTATTCATTTAACAAACACAAGAGTTTATTGCGGGGACAGCAAATCTACCCCATCAAAAGGAGAATTCCTTTGGAGGGGCAAACTGAGTGAGGTAGATGGGTTTTTCCTTGGAAGAATTGTAGAGGGAAATAGTAAAGGGTAATGAACATTTTCGATTTTGGCCCATAACCCGGTAGAGATAGTTTTAAAAAAAACCTGCCCGGATGGTCTTGTCCCTGTCAAGTTGACAATTAAAAGAGCTATGCAGCGAGCGCGTGTCGATACCAATCGGCGCGCGTTTCTTTAGTTTTCTGTTTCTTTTTTAGCTTTTAATAAGACATTAGAGACACTACTAGGGGCCCGAAGTATACACTACATACTCAATGTATTGAATCAATATAGGGAGATTTTTATAAAAGGGCATTTTTGGTAGGACAAAACTTCACCATATGTTATTATTAGTGTAATATTACCCTAAGTGTGTCTGGTTAACAATAAGGATTTGCAACAGTTGAGTGGTTTTCGTTTATATTTATCATATAAATGATTTTAAGCCTATATTAATATAGGAAATACAAAAATATTTCATTTGAGGTAATGTATGTTACTAAAGCTTATTACTATTATTTTGTTATCTTATTTCCTTGGAGGCTTTACGGCTGCTTATTACGTAACAAAATGGATGAGTGGAAGAGATATTCGTAAACTTGGGAGCGGCAATGCTGGGGCAAAAAATGCTGGGAGACAGTTAGGTAAAAAAGGATTATTCTATACGTTGCTCCTTGATATAGCAAAGGTAATAATCGCTCTGTATATAACGACCATTTTCTTTCCTCAAAATGAAATAATGTTATTGATTAGTACTTTTTTCTTGCTGATGGGGCATATTTTGCCTATGCAACTAGGCTTTAAAGGCGGGAAAGGGGTCGTCGTTTTTTTGGCGTCAACGTTGTTTCTTGTTCCAATTGCGATTCCGGTTCTAGGGATAGGCTTTGGAATCGGTTACCTATTTATTCGAAAGTTTACGATTGCTGGTTTGATTTCAATGGCTTCCATTCCAATTACAGCTTGGATAGTGGAAGAATACTATGTTGCTATTGGTCTTTTCATATTATTACTAATTGTGGTACACCAACATATTAAAAGGAAATGAACAGGTTTCTTCATTCCATTTCATTTTTGTCTAGGGGAGGTAAGAGAATGGAACATAATTCTCTAACATTTAAAATAGCATCGGAACCGGAAGAGATGGAACAGATCTATAAGTTAAATTACGAAACATTTGTGGAGGAAATTCCTCAACATCAACAGAACGAGGACCATCGTTTAATAGATAAATTTGATAGTGAAAATACATATATTATTGCAAAAGATGAAGGAGAAGTTATCGGAATGATTGCCGTTCGTGGCAATCGTCCATTTTCCCTTGACTATAAGCTTGATGATTTAGATAACTATTTACCATCGCATGCAAAACCTTGTGAAATCCGGCTGCTCTCTGTGAAAGGAAACTACCGAAAAACCAGGGTTTTCTTTCAGTTGGTTAACAAGCTGGTTAGTTATTGCTTGGATAGAAATTATAATATGGCACTTATTTCAGGAACTGACCGGCAAATCAAGCTATATAAAAAAATTGGTTTCGAACCGTTTGGACCAATGGTTGGGACAAAGGGGGCAATGTTTCAACCGATGTATTTGACAGAGGAGAAGTTTGAGACGTCAACAAAGGCTTTTACTAGGTTGATGAAGCAAAAAAAGAATCCTTTGAAACGAATGAACTTTCTGCCTGGCCCTGTAGAGGTTAAGAAAGAAGTTGAATTTGCATTCGGAAAAACAGCTATATCCCATCGCTCGGATGAATTCAGTAGAGAAATGAAAGCAGTCCGGGCAAAACTTTGCGACCTCGTAAATGCGAATAATGTACAAATAGTAATTGGGACTGGAACTCTTGCGAATGATTTAGTAGGTGCTCAATTGAAAAAGCTCCCCGGAAAAGGCCTGGTCCTTGCAAATGGAGAGTTTGGATATCGGTTAATTGACCATGCGGAAAGGCTTGGGTTACAGTACTACAAATTGGCAAAACAGTGGAATGAATGGATCTCGATTGATGAAATTGAAGACTTTTTACATACATATGATGATATTAATTGGATTTGGACTGTACACTGTGAAACATCGACAGGCTATCTTTACGATTTAAACCGAATAATAGAAGTATCCAAAAAGTATCAACTTAAAGTATGCTTGGATGCCTGTAGTTCAGTTGGAATAGTTCCCATTGATTTAAAGGACGTATTTTTAGCAAGTACAGTAAGTGGAAAGGGACTTGGTTCATATCCAGGGTTAGCAATTGTATTTCACCAGGAGGCAATTGTACCTAATAAAGAATTACCAAGATACTTAGATTTGGGACAGTATGCCAATGCTGAAAGTGTGCCGTACACTCATTCTTCAAACCTGCTATCTGCATTACATGAAGCGATAAAGAGAGTGGATTTGGAAAATAGATATACTTTAGGGAATGCTGCGAAAAGAATGTTAACTGATGCCGGATTTAGGATCCTTGGGAATGAAGGGTACTCCCCCGGTATCCTGACCATTGCACTTCCAGATTTTATATCTTCAAAAAAGATTGGTGACCGACTGAAGGAAAAGGGGGTCATGATTAGTTATGAAAGTAGTTACTTGATGCAAAGGAATTGGATCCAGTTTGCATTTATGGGGGATTTAACATTGACGGAGATTGAAGCTGCCATTGCAATTTTAAAGGAAGTGATGGATGGTTGTGTTGAGAGGGTTTGACTCAATGATACAGGTAAAGAACAATACATCAGGCATGAAACTTACGTTGGCTGTAACTAGTATTCTTTGGCTGAAAACGGTGATTGTTTGTTTTGTCGGCTTTAATCTTAGCATTCAATCTGTTTTTGATAGTGTATTAGTGCTGACAAATTCAATCGGATCTTTATTGTTAATAATGGGTTTAAGTTTTTATTTTGGTAATAAGGTAAATCGATTTTTATTGTTCGTTTTATACCTGCTTGGGACGGGTATTCTTTATGCAGATCTCCTTTATTATCGTTTTTACATAGATTTTGTTACTTTACCTATTTTATTTCAGTTCGATAATGTCGGCGGTTTGAGTGCCAGTACAATCGAATTGATGAGTCCGTGGGATGCATTATTGTTTATCGATATATTCATAGCAGGATGGCTGATGTTAAAAACAAAGTCCATCCTTACAGTCCAGAAGCAAAGTAAGAGTAAATATATCACAGTTGCTGCAGGGTTTGTAGTTTTGACGATTTTTTTTGGTTTGATAAAATCAGTGCATCTTTTCTCCGCATCGTACGACAGGGAGCAGATGGTTAAATCATTGGGCCCACTGAATTACCATGTATATGATATTGCCTTAGGCCTCAAAGCACCTCTTGAACGATTACTTGTTACAGAGGCGGATGCGGTTGCCTTACAGGAACATTTGCAACAAAAGGATACTAAACGAACAGACTTATTCGGAATAGCGAAAGGCAAAAATATCGTCTTAATAACTCTGGAATCTACTCAAGACTTTGTGATTAATCAAAAGGTAAATGGAGAAGAAGTGACACCCTTCCTAAATGAGTTGATTAAAGATAGTTTTTATTTTAATCAACTATATGATCAAACCGCACAGGGAAAAACATCCGATGCCGAATTCATGATTGATACAAGTCTTTATCCATTAGCAAGCGGTTCAGTTTTTGTAAGAAGGCCAGAAAATACTTATTATAGCCTTCCAAAAATCTTAAAAGAGAATCATTACTATTCTGCAACTTTTCATGGGAATGTAAGCACGTTTTGGAATCGGGATGTCATGTACAAAGCGCTTGGATATGAACAGTTTTATTCAAAGGAAGATTATATCGTAACGGAAGAAAACTCGGTCAACTATGGATTGAAAGATAGTCCATTCTTTATACAGTCAGTAGAGTATTTAAAGGATCTACCCCAGCCGTACTATGCCAAATTCCTTACCTTAACGAATCATTTTCCGTTTTTATTGGACGAGAAGGATATGTTTATTGCCCCGGCGGAGACAAGTGAAGGTGTGGTAAACCGCTATGTTACAACCGTTCGTTATTTGGACAAATCAATTGAAACGTTTTTTGAAAAGTTAAAAGAAGAAGGTAAGTACGAAAATACTATGTTTGTGCTAGTCGGTGACCATTACGGTATCTCTGAAAAGTATGAGGAAGGTCTGAGAGAGCTGCTAAATGAAGAAGATAGCATTGTCAACCAGGTAAAACATCAGCAAATACCGTTGATCATTCATGTTCCTGGCCACGATGGGGAAACGATTACCACACAAGGTGGAGAAATAGACATACGCCCAACTCTTCTCCATCTGCTCGGCATTGAGATTGATGATCGTTATTCATTTGGCCATAACCTTTTCACAAGGACTGGCGACCATCCCGTGGTTTTTCGCGATGGGAGTTTTATTTCAGAAAACTACATGTATAAAGATAATCGCTGTTATAACAAGGTAGATGGACAGCCAGTTGCCATGCACCAATGCGAACCTTACTTGGATATAGTAAGGCAAGAGCTGTCACTGTCTGACAATATCATTTTTCAGGATGTATTAAGGTTTATGGTTGAAGAAAAATGATATTTCAAATGATGTTCTGTAGCTTGTGCTAGCGAAAATTTTTAATTTATTCAAGACCTTGAATATCGTTACGGGTGAATAATTCCAATCAGGATTACCACCCTTTTTTTGTTTAAACTCTAAATGAACGAACGGGCCAGGCGGAATAAGAAATTAAGATACAAACAGTAAAGTGGTGCGAAAAATGGTGTAAAATAGATTTGACATGATGTCTATAATGCATTACATTATGTATATACTAATTTACTTTAAGGGGGAGATTATGACTTATCAAGAGAAAAAAGCATCGTGTCTTTGGTTAGTGTAATAGCTTTTTATGGATCTCTTTGTTTGTATATGGATCCGCAGTTTTCCAGAAATGGACTGGAATCACTTGAAACCTTTCGTTTTTGGGCTTTTGTCTTTAGCTTAATTTTTGTTTCAATAATGGCCCACGAACCTTTATTGTGTTCAGATAAAAATGTGTAACCGTAAAGCCACAACGTAGTATGTAAACAAGATGAAAATCATTTTGTAAAGTATGACTATGACTTTTCGATTGTAAAGTTTTTAACGAATCTGCACCTACCTCCCATTTCTAGATGAAGTTATCAACAAGATATCAAGTAAACACCTTATAAGTCGGGTTCAATTTTATTGTTAAGGTTTAAAGATATCTAATAATTTGGTAAATATTAGGAGGTTGAACAGTTGAAAGCAGCAATTTTTAAATCCTATGGTTCCCCTGAAGTAATGGAGATTAGAGATGTTGATAAGCCGTTCATTAAAGATGAAGAAAGGGTATTAATTAAAGTGGTCTCCGCCTCAGTAAATCAATATGACAATCTATTTCGAAAAGGTTATTTTCCTACCAGAATAGAGAATGGCCTTACAAAGCCAAAAACGCAAATTTTGGGTATAGACGTTGCGGGTACAGTTGAAGCCGTAGGAAAAAATGTACAAAAATTTAAGATTGGCGATCATGTTTTTGGAAGTTGTATCGGCTCCCATGCTGAATATGTCTGCCCAAGACAAAATGGTATAACCATTATGCCAAACAACTCAACTTTTGAAGAAGCAGCTGCAATACCATGTGCTGCACAGACTGCCCTACAAGCATTGCGAGATGTAGGGAAGATAAAAGCGGGCGATAAGGTTTTAATCTATGGTGCATCAGGCGGAGTGGGGCATTTTGCTGTTCAGCTTGCCGTGTATTTAGGAGCTGAAGTAACCGCAGTCTGTAGTACCTCGAATATTGAGTGGGTTAAAAATCTAGGTGCTCATCATGTAATTGATTATACCCAAGAAGACTTCGCTCACAACGGAAAAAAATATGATGTAATACTGGATGCTGTCGGAAAGAGGACCTTTTTCAGTTGTTTGCGTTCTCTAACCAAAAATGGTATTTATATAACAGAACACCCACTCTACCCCAAGTATCATCCAATTCAATTGATGATAGGCTCTATCATAGGTAGTAAGAAGGCTAAAATTCATCTTGCAAAACCAAATGACAGTGATTTGGACCTATTACGAGTTCTTATGGAAAAAGAAAGATTAAGACCTGTAATTGAAAAGTGCTTTCCCTTAGATGAAATTGTAGAGGCTCATAGGCACGTTGAAAGTGGACGGACAAAGGGGAAGGTTGTTCTTAAACTCCAGTAAAATTATTCCCAATCTTGATTAGCTATTCTTAAACATCCTCATAAATAAAACAGATAAATAATATAGAACCAAATTAAGAACTGGTGCAAGAGGTGAAGATTCATTGTGCTTCAGCTCTTTTTGTTTTTGTAAAAAAGGAGCTGTATTCCCTAAAATATTTAAAGTGAGAACCACAATATGATTTTGAAGAATTACACTTAAAGTAACGGATACGATGATCCAGGAAGGATTAACGCTATTTTTGTGGAATTACCTTATTAAACGAACTGGGGAGGATAGTTCAATAAGGAATGTTTTTAATTATGTTGAAGAGGTGTATAAAGTTATTGAAGTTAAAAGTGCAAAGGAAGGCGTGAATACCTTGAAAAAAGTAATAACATTAGGTTTACTTTTTGTTTCTATTTTGCTTTCAGGATGTAATATGAACAAATTAAGCAGTGCTGAATTTACTAACCTTACCCCAGCCGTAATTAAATTTGACAACTTAACCTATCTAATGACCGATGAAGTTATAGCTATAAACGAGGTTGAAGAACAAATAGGCAAAATTAATCGAATCCAAGAAATTGTGTCGTATTCCGAAGACCAAAACCCATATAAAAGTCCAAGTAAAATATTTAAAGTAAAGGATATAAATATTGAAGAGGCAATAGCAATTAAAGTTAATGACAAACTATATAAAGCAAATAGTAAGCAATAGAAGGACAACTGCAAAAAGGTAAAAAACAAAAAGAAGAACTAATTGATTTAGTAAAGCAAATACAGAGAAGAGTGAGGTATTGGGAAATATAAGCAAACTTGTAGATGAGAATACTCAAAAAGTTATCGGAGGAGCTTACCGAGAATGAGCTAGCCCCCTTTTTGAACGGGGGAGATTAGTTTAATTAGAAAATGAATAAATGATTAGTTTACATCTTTTGAAATAAAAATAAAAAAACGCCAATTGGCGTTTTTTCGAAGAGAGTGCTATTCATTTGAACCCATATTCTGTACATTCTTCGCCGCTTTGTTGACGGCATTGGTTGTTGCATCCACAACATTCATTGCAGCGTTCTCTGTTGTCTCTAACGCACTATGGGCGGCTTGGAATGCGGCACCCGCAGTATTCTTTATCCCTTTAGACACCTGATTTTCTTGCTGATTGTTATTTTGTTGTTGGTTAGTCATTTTACCACCTCCTGACGTTTTAGGGTATGGAGATAGAATTATTAATATACATTTGTAAAAATGAATTTGCTCTCTTCCACTTTTGTAAAAAGCGTACATCAAAGTACGCTTTTTTATATTGATGAACTATAAGCGATACTGGACGTTCACGAAAACAACACTATTATTTTAGACGTAACTTTTAATTATTAATGTTTTGTTCCTTCTTAAGGAGCCTGTTATGAAGTTTTGACAGGAATAGAAGTGCGAGAACTGAGCCAATTAATGTTAACGTCATATCCCATTGTGCATCCCACATACTTCCTTGTGTACCTAAAAAATTTCGGGATTCTTTTCCACCCTTGGTTATTAAAAAAAATAACCATTCAATTATTTCATAAAGGGCACTGATCGCCAGAGAAATACTTATAATGATGGTAATTAACCAAGGACCTTTCATTAACGGTGTTGTCCTTAATAAAATTTCCCTTATCACTATTACAGACAAACCCTTTAACAAATGACCAAAGCGATCATAGTGATTTCGGTTGAAGTCAAAAGCGTCTTTTATCCAATTAAATAAAGGAACCCTTGAGTATGTGTAATGACCGCCGATGAACATCATGATTGCTAGAACTGCAATAATAATATAAGACAGGGTTGTAAGTCGAAACCGCTTGTATGTAACGACTACAATCAATAACCCGACAACGGCAGGACCTGCCTCTATAGCCAATAAGCCATACCCTCCAATTGGCTTAATCATCGACCATATAAAAACCGCGGTAACAAACAATAGTAGAAAAATATTAATTGTGTTGCTTTTTCCTTTTTTCACGTAATCCATCCTTAGAAGTTATTCCTTTACCATTTGGCAAAAATTAATTCCCCCATAACCTTTTCACATCAAGAGGAACAATTTCACGCCCATTTATTTGCTTATGGATCAAGGGATTTTTAAACGGATCAGAAATTCTATTTTCTTGGTAAAGGATTCGTGCACGTGCACGTACATCAATTCCTAGAATATTATCGATTTTTTTGTAGTAAGTCATTGAATCTTCACCTTACATCAAGTTATTTTTTATTATCGTTCTTTGATTGAAAATAATTCACTATTTTTTTTATACTATTTGATTTTGAAAATCCTTGTTATGCTAACGGTGCAGTATTATTTGGGAAGAATTTACAATTCCTAATAATTACTAATGGTATAATTGACTTATAAGTTAAATTTAGGTGGGATAAAATGAGTTTCTTGTCAGCGATAGCTAAGGCTCTATTGCAATTTGGTGCTATTTCTATAGTGGTAATATTAGTTGTTATTATTGGTATTTTCTATTTATTTAAAAATGTTAAAAACAAGAAAAAAGAAATATAAGTACCGAAGGAGACATTTCCTTTGTTGAGGTAAGGTGTTCTATGTTCCAAGAAGGACTAGAGCACCTTTTCGTTTAGTTCCTAATTGAGCTCTAAAGATACAAAGCATTCCTGCAATAAGTTTTGTGAACAAATGAACTTAAACTATAGGGTGCGATGATCCAGGAAGGATTACCGCCCTTTTTTGTTGAATTCCTTATTGAACAAACGGGGCAGTTTAGTGAAAGAAGGATTTTAAGACGTAGTGAAGAATACATATTGAAGAAAGGAATAAATTGGGAGTTGGTTACAATAAACCAAAAATTAATTGGATATAGTATTAGCTTTTTGGGTTTGGGGATCTTAACGAGTGCTGTTATCTATCCACTTGGTTACTTGGAATCAGAAAGGGTTTATTATGTAATGACTACTGTGGGTTGGGGGCTAATATTACTTGGCATTCTAATCAGACCTTCGCAAAAAAGTGAAATAAAGAGCCAAAACAAATAGATGTGCTGCCGTCGGCGGCTTTTTTGTTTATTCAACAATCGGTGCAGTTTTTGTTTAAGAGGTATTGGATTTAAATTTTATTATTTTGAAAGGAGTTAAAAAATGAGTAGGGTTATTAAGGTTTTGTTGCTTCCAATTTGTTTTATTGCATTGGTTTCTTGTTCATTGTTTGGTGAAAAAACAATGCCATTAAGCGACTCCCAAGTAGATGATTTTATAAAGAGTAATGGATTAAATGTGCTGGCCGTCGATGAACTTGCTAATAGAATGACCGTTGTAATGTATGAAAACGAAGCTACTATGGGATTTTACACAGCGTTTGTCAGGGACGGCAAAATCGAATCATGAAATGTAACCCATAGCAACAATACCTCATCCACCCCGATTTCTACTGGCGGAGTTACTACAGGAATTCCATTTGCCACAATCAAAATTAATGACCAGGAACTTTTGCAGAAGGCAACAAAAATTAGAGTTACCTGGGATGATGGCAATGAAAAGGTTGAGAACTTACAAAATCAGAATGCGTTTATCATTCCTTACGATAATAAGAGTCATAATATTCAGAAGGGAGTTCAGGTTATTGAACTTTTAGATGAAGAAGGGAATATTATTTTCCATCAAGAATGAAAATGAATAAACGAACATTCGCTATTATTATTCAACTGGATTAAGCAACTTTTTGTTGAACTCCTTATTGAGCTAAAGGGGCAGGATTGTGATTTGATGGAAATAACTTACGGGAAGAGGAGGAGGGACTGGCTAAATGAGGCGATTTATTCCATGTATTCTTTTAGTTTTGTTTGTCTTGGTAGGTTGCTCAAATTCCACAGAAACAGTAAAAGAAGAGGGAAATTGGGAAGAAAGTGCAAAATTAGTTAGGGAAATTGTTGTTTCTGATGATGGTCAAAATGGTGACTTTGTTTTTCGTATTGGAGATAACGGAATGTTTGGATTTTGAGAGTATGGTCCTTTCATTGCTGGTGAAGCACAAAAGTATATGTGGCATTTTTGGGGTGATAAAGAAACTTTTACAAAGCCTTTAAAAGTAATCGGGGTCAGTAAAGAAACAGGTGAAGAAATAACCGTTTTACAATTACCAGGTAGTAATAGCCTTGCCCCTAATAATGGAGCAGACCATCATCAGCCCTCAACAATGAAGTTACCAAGTGCAGGGCTATGGAAGTTAGAAGTCTATTTTGGTGATGAAATGTTTGGGAATGTTGTTGTGAATGTAAAAGAGAAATAAAAATATAGACATAGTCAATTTCCTTGTAGAGCTATCGGGTACGTAGATCAAGGAAGGATTACCGTCCTTTTTTATTAAATTCCTTAATGAACTAAAGGGGAGTTCAACAAGAATATCTTATTTTCAGTTACCTGTCAGATGGTAAGAGATATAGGAATAGTATATTACTGGATTAATAAAATTGAAACAGGAAGAAAAATGAGGTGATATTATTTTAGAAAAACTCAGGAAAATTAATATGAAAACTGCTGTATTTATGGGAATTATTTTTTACTCTTTGACTATCTTAATCCACTTTCTTATTATAAGCAAAAGTATTCCATTCACATGGGTTAATGGTGGAAGGTCTGAATCATTCGCTGAACAGCTACCAATATCTGTTATAAATATCGTTATTTCTATTATTGGAGTAGTTTTTACGTTGATTGTTGGTAGAATTAAACTATATAAATACAAAAGAGGAATAACCGTTATATGTTGGTTTTTTGTTGTACTTTGGTCTTTTGGATTTATACAACAATTGTTTGGAACACCTTTTGAAAAAATGGTTTGTTCGTTAGTATTGCTTCTTGGAGTTATCTCGAACTTGCGTATGGCGATTGAAAAAAAATAGATGTAACTATTTAATTAATAAGTTTGTGAACAATTACACTTAAACTAAAGGGTGCGTAGATCCAGGAAGGATTACCGTCCTTTTTTGTTGAATTCCTTAATGAACTAAAGGGGCAGCATTCCTGTATTGAATGAAAATGGAGTTTGAACAAAAAAATAACCTCTTGGTAGAATGAGAATGTCCTGAAGCTGGCCAGCGAAAAGGACGAAACCCATATACCAGGAGGCTTTAAAATGAATTATAACCAAAATAAGAAGATTGCTCAAATCACTTCTCAAACACTGATTATAGGTGTAGACATTGCGAAATTCAAGCATGTGGCACGTGCCCAAGATTTTAGAGGGATGGAGTTTGGATCTCCTTGTCAATTTGAGAATACGAAAGAGGGATTTGAGCACTTTCTAGGGTGGATTTCTGAAATTAAAAAGGAACAAAACATGGTTAAAGTGATGGTTGGAATGGAACCAACAGGGCATTATTGGTTCAACCTGGCTCATGTTTTAAAAGAGAATGGGATCAAATTTGTGGCTGTAAATCCTTTACATGTCAAGAAAAGCAAGGAGCTTGATGACAACTCTCCAACAAAGAACGATGTAAAGGATGCCAGAGTAATTGCTCAATTGGTCAAGGACGGAAGATACGCCGAACCCACAATACCACAAGGAGTTTACGCAGAACTTCGCGTGGCTAAAAAAATTCGCGATCTTCTGACTGTAGACCAACAAATTGTCCAGGGACAAATCCATAACTGGATTGACCGGTGCTTTCCAGAGTTTTTGACAGTATTCAAGGATTGGGAAGGCAAAGCAGCCTTGCAATTTTTGAAACTGGGAGCATTACCACATGAATTAATCCAATTTACGGATGAAGAATTACTTTTCCATCTAAGAAAGGCTGTAAAACGAAGTGTTGGACTAAATAAAATCCGACAGCTGAAGGAAGCAGCCGGCAAGTCCATCGGACTACGCCAAGGTTCTGAAATGGCTAAATTGGAACTGAAAACGCTCATCGATAAATATGAATTAATCCAGCTTAAATTCGAAGAATTAGATGCCAATATAGATGGTTTACTTGAACAAATACCGGGTGTAGAACAAATGTTGGCCATAAAAGGGGTTGGCAGGGATACCGTTGCCGGTTTCTTCGCGGAGGTTGGTGACCTTACTGAATATACTCACCCCCGACAAATTATTAAGCTGGCAGGTTTAAGTCTGAAAGAGAATACATCCGGCAAGCACAAAGGAAAAACAACGATTACAAAGAGGGGACGCAAGAAGCTGAGGGCTCTGTTGTTCCGGGTTTGTATGATACTTGTCGCTAAAAATTCAGCATTTAAGGCATTACATGCTTACTATACCAAACGTCCTGATAATCCATTAAAGAAGATGCAGTCCCTTATAGCATTATGTAATAAACTCATTCGAATATTTTTTGCGATTGGCAAAAAACAGTTTGAATTCAGTGAAGAAAAGATGTTAAAGGACATTCCTCACCTGTCAGTATCTAAGAAGGTAGAAATCGCCGCGTAACTCTGGTTTTAATAGACTTTTTAGTAGTGTATAGTGCAAGGTTGTTGGGAACATTTGAAGTACGGATTAGTCGGCAAAGCAACTAAATTACGGGCAGGACCCTGTGGGGCAGCATGGTTGACATCCACCTCATGGCAAGGTTGGACGAAGGAATTTAAGAGCGAAGACTCTGTGAGGCATGGGAGGGTTGACCTCCATGAGAATTGTGGATCTCCACCAGTGCGATCATATTCTTACTCATTGTACCAATTTATGTAATAGATTGGTTGGTGGGTTATGGCTCTTTTTTCTTCCTTCGACCATTATTATCCTTTAAAGTGATAATAACCCAAAAATTGATCGTCCACTAAACTACAAACTACTTAGAAAGTCTAAGAAAAACGGAGAAAACGGGAGATATTCCTTCCTTTATTGAGGGAGGTTAGCTTAACAAGAAAAAATATGAAAAGTTGAATTTAGTTAATAATACAAACTAAATATAACTAAAAAATGGTATAATTTTCTTTAACTGATTGGAAGGAGGCGTTGTTTAATGAAAATGACAATGATACTTAATGGGGTTGCATTAATTTAAAAGGGTGACCGTATCATTACCCCTATAAACTACGTGATCCCAATAAGTAGGAGGATCATAATCGTGGCAAACGTAGAGCAAGAGAATTTAATTACAATAACAATTGACAAAGTAAGTTTCCAGTTGCAAGAAAATCATAATTTTTTTTGGTTAAAAGATTTAGGCGATGTTTTTTGCGTTTTCGATGAACAAGATTCAGGAAACATTAGTTTCGGATTAGTAAAAAACAACAAAAAGTTGTTTGTAAAATATGCAGGAGCAAAGCCCAAGGACTTTTCTGGTAATCCAAAAGATGCAATTGACCGTTTAGTAAAGGCCATACCAATCTATAAAATATTAGAGCATCCAAGTTTAATAAAATTGATAGATTATTTCTCCATTGAGAATGGTTATGTAGCAGTATTTGAATGGTTCGAAGGCGAATGCTTACATTCTCATTGGTCTTTTGGTGGAAAGGCGAAATATACTAACCCCGAGTCACCATTCTATCGGTTTAAAAATCTTGATTTTAAAAAACGTTTAGATGCCCTTGATACAATTTTTGCTTTCCATACTTATGTAGAATCACAAGGATTTGTTGCCGTAGATTTTTATGATGGAAGTATTTTATACGATTTTAAAAATCATAAAACCAAAATATGCGATATTGATTTTTACCGTAAATCACCTTCTAATAATGATTTAGGTGAACATTTTTGGGGTTCTACAAGGAGTAAATCTCCAGAGGAGTTCAATCTAGGTAGTCCTATTGATTCAAAAACGAATGTATTCACAATGGGTGCCATTGCATTTGGTTTATTAGGTGGAGAAATGGATCACTCATTTTCAAAGTGGGAAGCCGACAAGAAATTGTATGAAGTAGCAATTAAAGCTGTCGAAACAGAGCGAGATAATCGTTACTCAACCGTTAAAGAATTTTATGAAGCGTGGAACATCGCTTTAAAATAATTTTAAGAATGGGTGATACTTAGTAAAGGTAATCACCCTTTTCTATTTCACGTTATTATTCATTGTGAAGAATTACACTTAAAGTAACGGGTGCGATATCCAGAAGGATTACCGCCTTTATTTGCTGAATTGTTTATTGAGCTAAGGTGGCAGTATTGTTAAAGAAGAAAGATTTTGAGTCTACTATAAAAGTTTGGGGGAGGAATAAAATTTCATGACATATGCAGAAAACTGTCCATTTTGTAACCCAATGAATGATAACGAACAAAATATTATTTTTGAAAATGATACCTGCTATTTTTTACAACACAATAAAGAACAAGATGTGTTAGAGGGGTGTGGAGTAATAGTTCCAAAAAAACATCACGCAAATGCCTTTGAATTAACTAAAAAAGAATGGAACGATACATATGAACTTTTACAAAATGTAAAAGAGTATTTAGATAAAGAGTTTTCTCCTGATGGTTATACTCTTGGATGGAATGTTGGCGAAGTTTCTAATCAGTCTATTTTTCACAGTCATTTACACGTTATTCCAAGATATAACGACGAACCGTTAGCGGGCAAAGGAGTTCGTTATTGGTTAAAGCAATCTGAAAATGAGAGGAAAAACTAAAGTTAAAAAATAGTCTTATTATGCTACGGTGCAGGTTGAACAAGGATAACAACTCTAAATGCATTTTGACTGATTTTGTTCATAAAAAGGGCTATAAATTTGGCTACTAATAGATCGTATCAGAAAGAAACTATAAAAGGTCACTCGACTGGAAGTGACCTAAATATAAAATCTAAAGGACTATTTGAATTTTTGAGGTTTCTTAACTTTCATTGAAGCTACTTCTCCGCAATTCGTACAAATAGTCAAAATTAGTGGTGAACTTGAAAAATGAAGCATATCGAGCTTAATGGGTTTTACATTTGCCATAGATCCGCCTAATTCACCTTGTGAAAAGGAGTCATTACCACAAGCCTTACAAACTAATTTGTTGTTTTCCATATTATCACCTTTTTACGTAATTTTATGTAATTCTATCATAAACAAGCCGGAACGTCTTCACACACTATAGCTAACTAATGAACGATACGGTTCTATTGTGTAATGTAGGATTACTTGCTAAAGGAGCGGGTGCGTTCATCCCAGAAGGATTAAGGTATCTTTTTGTTAAAATCCCTATTGAACGGGGCAGGTTTCTTTAAGAAAAAGTGCCTTTTTATTTAAGTGGAACAGAAGAGTTATAAAAAATTTATTATTAATTAGAGCAGGTGGTTTTTTTGGTTAGTCTATTAGAAAACATTTTCCAAGTAACGGCAATAATTTTACTCCTATGTTCAGTCTATTATTATAGACATTTCAAGAAAATTAAAAGAGAAAGGAAGTTAACCTTATTCGAACTTTCAATTTATGTCATAACTCAAGTTGCAATTTATCTTTGTGCAGGTAGTTACCTGCTTCTATTTTTGGATAGGAATTTTGGATAGAAATTATTAAACAAACGGGTGGTTGATCCAGGAAGGATTAACCGCCTTTTTTGTTGAATTCCTTATTAACGGGCAGGTTTGTCGAAGAACAATACAAATATGATTGGCATAGAAAATAAGAACGGAGGGGTTCGTTATCGCAACTTTAAGAAACTTATTCATATTAATTGGAGCATTGTCGGTAACTAACTTAATTACTCTTTCATACTTCTTGTTTAAAGAACCAAAGCAATACTCTTACGTATATTTGAGCGGAAAGAGTTCAAATTGGCAGATAGATGATTATGTGGTTTCTTTTTTGCCTGACAACCATTTTAGCTTTAAAAGAGGAACACTTACTTTTATTGGTACAGGAGATAATCCATTGGGGGTTACAACAGTGGAATTTGAGATATTTGATCATAACAATGTTAATTTCGCCAGGGGGGTAAATTATAGCGAGGAAGTTAGTAACAATATGAAAATGGGTGAGGGTAAAGGTTTTGAAAATAACCCTCCTTCAATTAGTAAGATAGAGAAATGGTATGTGATTGTTAGATGGGCAGGAAAGGAAGAAAAAATTGAGTTGAATCTAGGTCCTCCTTCATTAGAATGAAGGGAAACTTTATTTAAGGGAGGATAGAAATGGCAGCAGTGATAGAAGAAATGTTGAATGTATTATTACTCTTTGGGTTAATTGTATTAGTATTATTTAGCTTATTAAGCCCAAAAAATAAAATGACTTCCACTAAAAAGAACCTATATCTTTTAAGTCTTATTTCAACTATTATCTTTGCTCTCATTCCTGAAATTGGTTATCAAGTCCGTAGCAATGGGGTTATCTATTTTGGTTTCCCTGCTGAGGCTTTTGAATATCGTGGTGTTGGAGTGTCTACCTTTAGACCTTTGGGATTAATCTTTAATTTTTTTCTGTTGAATTGGTTTTTTAAACTATTACTGAAACTATGGAAAGCTTTAACGTTAGCAGTAAAGAAGAAATTTTAGCGATAGATATATGTAAAGTATCTTATTGAAATAACGGGTGCGATGTTCCAGGAAGGATATCCGCCTTTTTTTTGTTGAATTTCTTGTTGAGTTAAAGGGGCAGGTTAAACAAGCAGGCTTTTATAAGACTTTCTAGAATATTTACTAATTGAAGCGAAGAATAAATGGGGAATGGGGAGATTTAATGTGAGGACTAATACAGTATTTGGTTTTATATGTAATAAAAAAGATGAGAAATTAATAATTAGTCGTTTGAATGAATTTTTATCACAATATGATCGTACTTTCACAAAATCAAAGAGAAAGGTTTGCTGGAAGCTCACCTCCCGTTTAAATACAAACACATTTACTTTAACCTAAATAAAGACACATGTACTTTTATGGAATTAACGCCTAATGAAGATAGTGAGGGAAAATATCAGTACCTGAATAATAGAGATGCGGGTTTGATATTTAGAGTAATAATACATAAAGATTTTGTAGGTTATGAAAAATCAAAAACTGAAACGTATATATCCCAAATATTAAGTGTTATTGGTTTCGAATATATAAAATTAATAGAGACTAATGAAATCGGGGAATAATCATATTCAAGTAACGGGTGCTTTAGTGGAATAAGCAATTCCTTATATAACCAAAGAAAACTCTCAAATTTTCAATTGCGAGTTTTTTTGATCCCTTATGATATAGCAACAATATTTACGATAACAGCCTAAATATAACATGTAGGTTCCAATAAATGTATTTGAATTTTTAATGTAAATCCCTTTTATCCGATCTGGTTATTGGCATTTTTTGAACCTCTAATTGGCCCCTGAAGAGTATACAATTAGCGAATGGTCTGGCTTACTTTTCTAACAGGCCAGTTAATTCATAAATAGTTAAATAAGCCGTTCAAAATTCTTCAATTGGTTCAAAGGTACTGTTATTAAAAGTGAATGTTTTACCCACTGCTGTTTGGGGTTGAATTTGTTATTATTTAAATTTTTGGAAAAATTTATTTTTAATTAACGGTAATATATGGTAATATTCTTTTGGTGTTATTAAATTAAGGGGAGAGGCTGCTTTGGTGAATATCATTGAAGTTAAGGGACTTACGCGTCTTTATAAGGAAAAGGATGGTTACAAATGTGTACTGGACAATGTTTCTTTTGAGGTAAAGGAGGGTGAAGTATTTGGCCTATTGGGGCCAAATGGAGCAGGAAAAACAACGACTATAAAAATACTTACAACTCTTTTGCTCCCATCTTCGGGTAAAGCTAAAGTATTAGGCTACGATGTGGTGTCAGAGAGCCATAAAATCCGGGATAAAATTAATTTTGTTTATGGAGGAGAACGGGGTGTATATGGCCGGTTAACAGCAAAGGAATATATGCATTACTTCTGCACCCTCTATAAAATAAAGAATAAAACTCAAACAGAATTAATCAAAGACTTGTTAAATTTGGTTAACCTTCAGGATGCTGAAAATCAAAAAATCCATACATATTCCAAAGGGATGATTCAGCGGCTCCATATCGCTCGGTGCTTAATTAACGATCCAAAATTGCTATTTCTGGACGAACCGACGATTGGGCTTGATCCTATTGGAGCCAAACTCTTGCGGGATATCGTTAAAGAATTATCAAAAAAAGGAATCACTATTATTTTGACCACTCATTATATGCAGGATGCAGATGAACTTTGTAATCGAATCGCGTTTATTAAGAATGGCAAGGTCAGCCTAATCGGTGAACCTAAATATATAAAGGATAGCTGCAACCACCTTAACCTATTTGAAGCAACGATGAATATTCATTATATTGACAAATTAAAACAGGACAAGTATTTTAATAAACTTGAAATCGAAACGATTAAAGAACCATTTCACACAGTGAATTTTGAAGTTAATGAAACCCAAATAGGAACAATTACCCAACATCTTAGTAATTATGGCGATGTTTTAAAAATCAGAAAGCGGGACATTTCCCTAGAGGATGCTTATATCCATCATATGAAGGATGTTGGGTGAATGTATGAATACAATCCATCTTTTGGTTCGTGAAGTAAAATACTTCACTAACTTCGGAAATAAAATGTATCAGTTCCTTCTCTTCTTTCAGCCGTTAATGTTTTTATCCATTGTGTATTTTCTTAGTGAATTAAGAGGTGGCGTAAATACTGATAAATTTGTTGTAGCGTCAGCACTTATTAGTATGTGGAGCTATGTCCTCTATTCTTCAGGATCTGCTCTTATATCCCAACGATGGAATGACACATTAAAAATGCTTATAGCTGCACCTGTGTCCCTTTTTACAGTCATATTGACAAAAGCGTTAAGTAATTCATTGATTGCTTTGATTTCAATGATTTTAAGTTTTGTTTATGCTCGTTTTATCTTCCAGCTTCCTATCAATATCCCAAGCTATTCATTATTTTTTCTCTCGGTTATGGTGCTGATTTTTTCATTAGGTGTTGTAGGACTTATTTTGGCCGTTGTTTTCGTGGCGTTCCAGAATGTATTTGATTTTCAAAACTTAATCCTTACTCCTATGATTCTTCTTTGTGGGGTATTTATTCCAGTAGAGGAATTTCCGTTAGTGATAAAAATTTTAGCCTTCCTTATACCAATGACCTGGGGAATCAAATCAGTCCAGGAAACACTGGAGTCAGCATCCGATATGTATTTGACAATGGGAATATCCGTTATTGTCAGTACTATTTTTTTAATAGCAGCTTATTACATTATTAAAAAAATAGAAGTTGTGCTGCGTGAAACTGGCAGACTGGGGGCACTGTAGTGTTTTTATTAAATAAATATGGATTCACTAATCTTTCGTACAAAGCAGTTTATTCATTCCAGACGTTAAAATTATTTGTCCTTTTTCGCATTATCGACCCTATCATGCAATATGTGTTTTTCGCCACATTGGCAAGCTCACTTGTTGGATCCGATTATCTCCAATATGTTGTTATTGGGCAAATAGCCTTTTATGTATGTAAAACAATGATGATAAATTTTTTAAACATGTTTAGAATGGAACGGAGATATGGAACACTTGAATTGAATATAGCATCTCCAACCCCAACACTCTTCATCATTATTCGAAAGGGGATAGTTCCTTTACTAGATGGGTTATTTGTTTTTATTGTAGGGTTGTTAATAGGCAGATTTTTATTTGGTCTCCAAGTGCCTCTTGCTAATCTGGGTCTGTTATTCCTTTCGATTGCCGTTACCTTGTTTTCGATTATTTGTTTTTCCTTGCTTTTTGCATCCATAGGACTGTTGTTTTCAAATGTAAATCTATTTTTAAATATTTCAATAGCGTTCTTCCAAGTGTTTTGTGGAGTGAACTTTTCGGTTGCGTTGCTACCCGACCCTCTGGAAATTCTTTCTCGGCTCATGCCGCTCACTCATAGTATTGAAGCCCTTCGCTCTATATATAATTTAGAGAATCTTGAGGTTATGTCTCTACTGGGTAAGGAATTTATAATCGGTATATGTTATTTAATCATTTCTATTGCATTGGTTTCTATAATGGAGATGTTGGCAAGAAGGACAGGGGCCTTATTTAAGGATGTCTAACTTTAAATATGAAGCAAGAACCCTCTTACTTAATCCAAATGGTTGCATGAATTTGGTGGATTATATTATGGAATTGCTTTTGTTCTAGGTGGTTTATTTAACACAGTGGTAGTAATTTTAATGAAGAAGAAAATCAACTATAAATAATAGGTTCATTAATCTAACGGGTGCTATAATCCAGAAGGATTACGGCACCTTTTTGTTGAATTCCTTATTAATCTCAAGGTGCAGGTTAGTTTAGTAAGAATACTCCTTTTTTACGGAATATATATAGTCGGGTGGAGTATAAATGAAAAAAAATCATGTATATACCTTGATAATTTATTTTGGAGTAGGCCTTTTTGGTGATCTACTCACTTTTCTTTTAAATTATCCGAGAAGTTTAGTCATTATACTTAACTTTACGCTTTCCCCCTTCTTATTATTAGTAACGTTATATTTATTGAAAGACGATTTAAAAGAAATAGTATTTGACAAGAGAAAATCAACGGTAAAACAATCCATACTTGCAATTATCAAATGGTTTTTTATAGCGATAGCTGGTTTTATAGTTATCGCTACAATAACGCCATTGTTTTACACATCTGAAGTATCAAATTCAACGAAAATAACACAAGCTATCCCTTTAGTGGTTATTCCATTTGTTTTTATAGGACCACTTTTAGAGGAGTTAATATTCAGAAGAATTATATTTACCTCTTTTCTAAAGAAGTTCACTTTTTTATTAAGCATTCTCCTTACCTCTGTAATCTTCGCTGGATGGCATATGACCTTACAAGGTTTTCCTTTAATATTCTGGTTATCAATCGTTTTTTCTTACAGTTATTATCAAACTAACAGATTATCGGTTCCCATTACCCTTCATATCCTATGGAATCTATTTTCATCATGCGTAGCTTTAATTGGTGCTTATTTTTTTGAATAAGGGATGGCTAATAGGCATTGATGTTTAAAGATTACGCCCTTATTTGTTGAAGTCCTTATTGAACAAACGGGGGAGTTTAGTTCAAAAAAGGGTTTTAACAACCATTTATAGAATTATTTACTTCGAGACCACAAAAGGGGGAATTATATATTAATAAAAAAATTGTAATACCTATTACTATTATTTTATGGCTAATAATAATCTTTCCTTTCTGTATTTTAGGATATATAAAATATCAACTTTATTCTTTAAAAAATGATACTTATACTTATCTAATAAAAAATTATAATAAGGACAAAATTCAAAAAGTCGAAACTCAATTAACAAAAGGCGGTTATGCGGCTTATGTAACCTTTAAAGATGAGCCTGAACATACTTATGAATATTTCCGTGTAGACGGAAAAATTAGAGGGGGTTCTGCCTTTCCCTATGAAGAAGATACTCAAGAATACCATTACTTGGAACCTGAATAAAGATAAAAGAAAAATGGCTTCGCTTTATGAGATAAATGTTACATCCTTATCCAATAACATAAATTTCACAAAATTTGTGAAAAAATACACTTAAAAAGGGTGCTAAAGTGAAATAAGATCATACAAAAAAGGCTTAAAGTTCAAAATGAACTCTAAGCCTTTTTGACTGTGAAATTGTAGAGTATAGCTGTGATTTGTGGTGTGAATTTATGTTATTGCTGTGTGTTTAGTTTAAAAAATATATAAAAAAATATACATATTTCCTTTTTGTATAAAAAATTATATAATTAAATCGACTTTAAAAAATGGGGTAGGTAGATATGGATGAAAGCAAGAAGTTATTAGAGAGTTTTATCCCTGTAGCAAAAGCTGCTGCAAAAATGTTTGGGCCGAACTGCGAAGTCGTTATACATGATTTGACCAACCCTCGTAGCTCGGTAATGTTTACAATTAATAACCATGTGACAGGAAGGGAAATCGGGCAATCATTCGATCACCTTGTGACGACTGTATTGCGGTCGGAAGACTTTAAAGAAGATTATCTTGCAGGCTATACATTTGTAACAGAAGACAGGCGCACGATTCGTTCTTCGACTTCATTAATACGTGATTCCAAGCAAAAAGTGATTGGTGCTTTCTGCATAAATTTTGACGTTGAGGCACTGAATCAGATGCAGCAATTTATAAATACCTTTCTTTCAACACAAGCTGAAGTTCAAGAGACTGAAACAAAATCAGATGATGAGATTGAAAATGTTGAAGGAATCGTGGATCAATTGATTCAGCAAATTATTGAAAACAGTGTGCATCCAGGCATGAAACGCCATGAAAAGATTGAATTAATAAGATTTATGGATGAGAAAGGCATTTTTTTAATGAAAGGATCGGTTGAGAAGGTCGCGTCTTTATTGGGGATTTCTAAAGTAACCGTTTACAGTTATTTGGATGAAATCAAAAATAAATCTAGGTAAGGAGAAGCCAAATGAAAAGCATCTTTGAGGTTGGAAATTTAAAATCGAATGGACATTATGCATTGGCAACTGTTCATCAAAACACTGTCTATGTATCAGGACAATTTTCTATTGATCCAGAAACCCGTGAAAAGAAATTTGGCACCATCGAAGAAGAAACATTGCAAGCACTTAAAAATGTCGAAATGATTGTAGAAGCCGCTGGAAGCAGCAAAGACCAGATCTTGCGTATGACGTTATATATTCCAGATGTGAAGTTATGGGATCAGGTAGATGCTGTTTACAAGGAATTTTTCGGCGAGCATAAATCAGCTCGTACGGTTGTCCCAACAAATGAATTGCATTTTGGATTCAAAATTGAAATTGACGCCATCGCGTATATTTAGTTCTATTTTTTTGCTCGCTTCATATAAAAAAGTCTATTTTTTATAAAAAAGTATCTGAAGGGGTTGGCAAATGATGGATCAATTTATCTGTAACAGCTGTGGCAAGAAGCATGAGATTACTCCAACGATATGGAAATGTGAATGTGGCGGAGTATTAAATATCGTAAAAGATACCCCAAAAATTGATGTAGCTGCTTGGAGTAACTATCCAAACTCATTATGGCGTTATTTTAACACCATGCCCTTCGCAAAAGATTCAAGGACATGGGAATCCGTGACAATGGGTGAAGGCCAATCACCTTTAATCGTTCTAGATCCTTTGGAGCCAAATACATATGTAAAAGTTGATTATATGATGCCCACTTTATCCTTTAAAGACCGAGGAGCCGCTGTTTTGATGGCGAAGGGGAAAGAAATGGGAGTTTCAAAAGTAATCGCTGATAGCAGCGGGAATGCAGGAACGGCGATCGCGGCGTATGCGGCACGATGCAACATTGCCTGCGATATTTATCTAAGCGATGAAACTTCACCGAAAAAGATCGCTCAAATTAAGGCCCATGGAGCAACGATAAAGGCAATTAATGGTACACGGGAGGACGTTGCAGCTGCGGCACAAAAAGCAGTAGACGAAGAAAAAGTTTTTTACGCAAGCCATGTGTACAATCCTTATTTTTATGAAGGAACCAAAACATACGCTTATGAAATTTATGAGCAATTAAAAGGAGCCCCAGATGCATTAATCATCCCGGTCGGCAACGGCACACTTGTACTTGGCGCGTACTATGGTTTTAAAGAGTTATATGATAATAAATTGATAGACAAAATGCCAAAGATAGTTGCAATCCAGGCAGCAAACTGCGCGCCTCTTGTACGTGCATTTGAAAATGGGCTCGAAACTGCAGAACCTGTAACCAATAAAGGGACTCTAGCAGAAGGTATCGCGATTGCAGCCCCGGCACGCTCGAGCCAAATTTTGGCGGCTGTACGTGAAACAAATGGGTTATTTATCGACATTAAAGAGGATGAAATTGAGAGTGCGCGGGAAATGCTTGCTGACAAAGGTTTCTATGTTGAAATCACAACAGCCGCAAACTATGCTGGTTATTTAAAATATAAGAAGGCGCCAGTTGAAAAAATTATCATCCCTCTTTGTGGGGCCGGAATTAAATCAAATTAAAAAAGGAGAAGAATAAATGAACTATTTCGAGATTGA
The DNA here is from genome assembly GCF_046237595.1 of Neobacillus oceani. Taxonomy (NCBI): domain Bacteria; kingdom Bacillati; phylum Bacillota; class Bacilli; order Caryophanales; family Bacillaceae; genus Neobacillus; species Neobacillus oceani. The sequence goes on from NZ_CP143543.1 coordinate 1,314,917, forward strand.
TACACCTGCGCTTTTAATTGATAGAGAAATTATGATGGATAATCTTCGTTCAATGCAAAATTATGCGAATGAATATAACGTACACTTACGTCCGCATACAAAAACACACAAAATGCCAACGCTTGCTAAATTGCAAGAGGAGTTAGGCGCTGTAGGGATCACCGTTGCAAAAGTAGGGGAAGCCGAGGTCATGGCGAAAAATGGTTTGAAAAACATTTTTATTGCTAATGAGATTGTTGGCAAATCGAAAGTCGAACGTATTCGGAAATTAGCAGAGACGATTGATATCTCGTTTGGTATCGATAATCCCTATCAAGTTAATCAAATTGAAGAGGTTTTTGAAGGTGCAGAAAAAAAAGCCCAAGTCCTTGTAGAAATTGAAGTAGGGGAACAACGCTCGGGGATTATTGAAGAAAGTGATTTCCGTGCATTATTGGAGGCAGTTAAGGCTTGTAAAAATGTGGAGTTTAGAGGGGTCTTTTCTCATGATGGGCATTCTTATAAGGCGGAAAACATAGATGAATGCAAAGAGCTTTATCTTGAAAGTGTAAACCGAACCTTGCACTTTGCAAAAATAGCAGAAGAAATGGGGCTAAAGCCAAAAGTCGTCAGCATCGGTTCCACTCCTCCTTTCATGCTAAATTTCGAGATTCCTAACGGGGTTACGGAAATTAGGCCGGGTACGTATATTTTTATGGATTCCTCACAGTCAAACGTGATCGGCACATATGACCGCTGTGCAGCAACGGTTCTTACGACAGTGATCAGCAAACCTACTAAAGAAAGAGTGATTACAGATGTAGGGGCAAAAGGAATTACAGCCCAAACGCGAAGTATAGGACATACAGCAACAAAAGGTCTCGGGCGAATAAAGGAATTTGACGATGTCTATGTTCACGGTGTTTTCGACGAACATGCTATCATTTACAATGAAAGCTTTTCTAAACAAGTGTATATAGGCGATAAAGTACAGATTATACCGAACCATATTTGTCCGGTTTGTAATTTATATGAAAAAGCTTATTTGATTTCAGAAGGCGAAGTTGTTCAAGAAATCGCAATCGACTGCCGGGCAAAACTACAGTAAATGATGATTTAGGAACCTAATTTTTGCGAATAAACCAATTTACTTTGAATGATAAATTGTATATCAATTAATATCACTCCTTAATAAACAGGGGTGATTTTTTTATAAGCTGCGGATGTCGCTATTGTATTCTCGCACCAGTTTAAGTACATATTTTCACAATATTATTAAAGCAAAGGCTGCTATAAAAAAACTAAACATTTCTTTTCCCAAATTCAAAGGGTTCTTTACTCGAATAAATAGTATGGAAAAATCCCAAATACGGGATATCGTCTTCCATACATTTTATGAGATATGACAATTCCTCATCACACTCCGGAGCTTCACCATTGTTCCGCATTACCTCAAATGCATCTACAATACTTTCCATGAGAGTAACCTGGATAAATAAGGGCAACGTATCCAACATGGAATTATCGATTTTGGTCTCGGATTTGTATCCCTCGAGGACTGTTTCAAAATAATCATCCATGAACTTTTTCCGTTTACCGGGGTCTGGTTCATATTGTATCCAGCCAACTCCGTTTGTCCAGAGACTTGCTAGGTCAAACATATACCAGCAGTAACATGAATTATCGAAATCATATACGGTTATTTGCCCGTTATCAAAATCTATCGAATAATTCCCATCGTTGTAATCAAAATGGACCATACCGAAGGACTCACGGTTTCTGTCCAATCCTTTTAAGGTTTTAAGGAGGTCCAACAGCTTCTTCTTCAGAAGAGGTAACGAACCGGGTATCAGTTTCTCGATATATTCAGCATTGTATTTGTCAAAAAAACTATACCGGCTATGGACAGGACTATATCCTTTCGATAATTGGTGCAGTTTCCCCAGGACTTTCCCACAATTATAATAATATTCGCTAATTGGAACACCTTCCCGATACCTATAATTATTTTCCACAAGCATTTTTCCCTTAGCCTTTTGAAACAAGCAGATAAAAAAGGTATGCCCATTATAATTAATCTCTTCCAGCAAATTCCCCTTCAGGGAGCTGACTACATCCGAGACATTTCCGCCATGTTCGAATAAATACCTGATATACTCAACTTCACCCAGAAAATTTTCCCGGATTCTGTCATTTAAGAAGGCGATTCTTAGTATTTTTGATTCGGTGCCCTCTTTCTCACAGGTATAAACAACATGGCGCCCTCCAATATGTGCCTTAACGGGCTTGAATTCATAACCTTCCAACCCGTACAACTCAGATACTAATGGAAGTAAATATGTATCACCGATTTTAACAACCTCGTTATAAATAATAACTCTCCTCCTAGTTTAAGAGTAATTCTTCACATGCACAATTATCTATCTGATAATCTTTTGTTTCGTAAAACAGTTATAAAACCATTCAAAATATTGTGGCTTACAGCAAAACCTTTACGTTCATAAAATTCTAATGCATCATTACCATTTGAAACAAAAATAAAATAATCCTCTATATCATCAAATTGGTTCAACCATTTCATTGAAATATCAAAGAGCACTGAACCAATCCCATATCGTCTATATTCTTCTTTTATATAAAACTGTGATAAACACCCTACATTGTTTCTATTCACTGAAGAAAGGTCAAAAAAAGTTGCGAAATCATTTGAGTAGGCTTCCTTAGGAGAGATATTTGAATAAACATAACCAACTATTTTGTCACCATCTTTTACAACCACGATTTGATTGTCTATTGCACTTTTTATAGAAGGAAGCATCCTTGTCTCAAAATTCATGTCATCAAACAATTCAGGTGTAATTTTTGCCTTTGATTTTTGAAAAACCATAAGTTCATCACACAACTCTTTACAAACGTAAGCTTTTTCAATTGGTATAATTTCATATTTTATATTCATCTTTTAGTTCACCCCTTTTGATATCATACTAATAATTATAATCCTTCCTTATCTAACAATTCTGCTTTGTTAGTTTAATAACTTTAACAAAAAAGTGTTTAATCACTTACATGTGTTTCTATGAACTTATTAACATATTCGCTTATCTCTTTATATCGGGTCCAATGGAGATAATGATTTCCTTCTAACGTAACAAGTTCATTTGAAGACCTGTTACTTAACTGTGTTTGATAAAAAGTTATTTTTGATTGGCCATCTTCATTTATGTTTTCTTCTTTCGGAGTAAAGATCATGACAGGTATATCAGACGGGAACGTCATATCGATGGTTTTATCGATATTATGATGTATATTATTTGTTTCATTAGCTACATTTTTGTTAAAGGAATTCCAAACAGAAATGGCTTTGGTCATCTTTAAATTTTCTTCGGAATACGTTTCTTCCTCGGCTATGGGAAAGAATAGATCTGGAATCAAAAATGATGCCAATCTTACAATTCCAGTTGGTGCTACATAAAATTTAGGCATTTCATGGGAAGCAGAGACCTTTGGCATAGTATGGGAAGAGTGGTGATTAAACCCTGGTAATGTAGGATCAATCCCTATTACTGCTCTAACTTCATCTGGATATTTATTAGCATAGTACATACTATAAATCCCAGAAATGGAGTGTGGCATTAATATATATGGTCCCTCTATATTTGATTCTTTTAGAGCAGTTCTGATTTCCTCTACTATGTTTTCTACTGTTCGTTCCTTATTAGTTAAATCACTCCAACCATATCCAAAAAGCTCTACAACAACAATTTTATTGTTCTTTAACATCTCGTTAATCAAAGGTTCAAAATCTAGCACAGGTGCACCCGTTCCCAATCCACTTAATAAAACAATTGTATTTTCACCATCACCCTTTGTATAGACATGCATATTGTTTCCATCCACTTCAACTAATTGCCCTATTGCTGGGTATTTTTTTTGTTCATATGCAGTCATAGCGTTATTCAAAACGATCAGAATAAGGAGTGCTGCCACTATAGTTAATGAAATATTTCTCATAATAATCCAAAAATTAAATTTTTTTTTGGTTTTCACTTTTTTCACTACTTCCTATAAAAATAAAAATTTGGATTTTTAATAATTGTATATTTTTCCATTTGCAAAAAATATTTGATGGCATACAATCTCCCTAAATAAGATTTATCTCTAATTACCCCTTACATAAACAAACAATTTCTTTTGTAATCCTTATGGGAATTCGTATTGAACTATTCTCCTTTTGTTTAATGAGTAATTATGTAGAAGGATAACAGCACTTGATAACCCGTAATTTATTGCCTTAAAAGTTTCACTCATTAGTAACTTGCTCCAATTGCCTTATAATTGCATCCAATTGTTTGGTTAGATAAGGTGAAATGTTGCAAATTCTAGCTATTTCTTCTAAAAGCGGAAAGGTGAATGAATATGGAGCTTCCTTGGATTCGAGAATGGTTCCTGAAGCATCAGCTGCCTGATGGAGGACTGAACTGTATCGGCGGGGCGGTAATCCTTTCTGGATCTACGCACCCGTTACTTTAAGAGTATATCTTCACAATCTTTAATAAAAGCAAGTGTCTTTTCAAATAATTTTGGTTGAATCTCTAAATAAGTTAGGCTTAAAGGCAGGTTCTCAAATAGTCTTATTTCATCAATTTCCGATACTGGCAATTGACCAATTTCCATTATTCTTGCAAAGAATAACCTCCCAAAAATTTTATTAACGGAATCATCCATTGAATAGTCGCAAATAGGAACTAAATCTAATTCTTTGCTCCCGGTTTCTTCAAATAACTCTCTTTTAGCTGTTTCATTAATTGTTTCTCCAGGTTCTCTATGCCCACCAGGGATTTCCCAAGAGTCTCGGTTCTTATGCTTAACATAAAGCCATTTCCCCTGATAAATAGCACTTATTACAGCAAATTTTAATTCTTTATCATTAACTGAGCCTAAATTATAGAATTCAATTTTCATTTACTACACCTCATATTATGGGTAATCCTACTTAAGCTAACCTGCAGCTTTATCCCTTAAGAAAAATGGTGGTTATAAAGGGATTAAACGATATATAAGGACCCTTTTATACTATATATTCATAAAATGAATAAGTAACGATATTCCAATAGCTATGATGAAATATAGTAAAGCTAAGTACGTATGTCCCAGACTATATAGGAGATAGCTTGCTACTGCAAATAGGAATACCTCTAAAATTGAAGCATAAACACCTTGAAGTTTATAAGGTGCATTTGGGGAACCCAACATAGCCCAAATAACCGCTACCACTAAGGGAACTCCAATAGCACCAATAATTTTCCCTTGCTGAAACCCCCAGATTCCGAAAATGATTAGAGCTACTATTTCGCAAATAAATCTACTTGCCATTATAACTAGTATCATTACCAACCTCCTAAAACTCGCTATTTTTATATCAAAAGACACGCTCTAATTTATACAAGTTCTAAGTCCGTAGAAGTCCTGAATTTTCATAATCTTGTATTTACTTTAACATGAAATTCCAAATTGCATTCAATAAAAAATCATCCTTTTTAAAATAGGATCAATATAGACTATCGTTTAAAGTAAATTGCTTATCCGTTAAGGACAAAATTGATTCATTGCCCAGTCGGAGATGGCATTCACTTCGGTTCAGTTTGCCACGATGCGCGGTTTCAACCTGGCCTACTGTTACCAAAGATTACACAAAGACTACTACAGGATATTTATATATAAACCCCGGCTAAAGAGCAGCCGGGGTATTTTTTTGCCCCAATAAAAATTTTTCCTGGCCATGTCCTTTTTCGCGACGAATCCCTATATAAAGGGTGGAAGGGTAGACAAAACAGTTTGAAACGAGCAACGACCACAAAGTCGAAAACGGAGGTTTATTGCATGAGCAAATTATTGATCGAGGAACAGCCGCTTATGGTCATCAAGTCATTGGCGTTAAAAATTGGGTTGAACGAAGCGATCGTCCTTCAGCAGGTCCATTATTGGCTGAAGAAGAAAACGCATATGATCAATGGACGCAGCTGGGTCTATAACACATACAAGGAATGGCAGGAGCAGATTCCTTTCTGGTCGGAAAGCACGATGAAGCGCGTGTTTAAAACATTGGAAGAACTCGGCTACATCATAACCGGCAATTTCAACAAATTCAAAATGGACCAGACGAAATGGTACACGATTGACTATGAAAAACTGAAGGAACTCGATGAAGAAGAGTGTTCCATCCAGGAAGCCAACTTCACGGATGAGCCAGCCCTAGTGGAAGAATCTGAACCAGCAGAAGAGATTCCGGTTGAAGAAGTAGTGAAATACCTGAATGAAAAGACCTATTCTTCTTTTAAAAGTGGGAACGGAAAGACGCGGAAACTCATTTCAGCCAGGTGGAAAGAAGGATTCCGGCTCGCCGATTTTAAAAAAGTCATCGACAAGAAAACCGATGACTGGCTCGATCACCCTAAGTGGAGCCGTTACCTAAGGCCGCAGACGCTTTTCGGGACGAAGTTTGAATCGTATTTGAACCAAAAGCCAACCAGAAAGAGGTTTTGGGAGGAGGATTTCCGATTTGATGACGAAACGTGAGGTTTTCACAATTTTACGGATGATTGAAAGCTACTATGACCATTTCGTTGTCGATCCGGAAAGAGTCGACAATTGGCACATGGTTTTAAAAGAGAGCACGTTTGGCCACTGCGAGCAACGCGTCTTGCAACATGCAGCCATTTCCCCTTATCCGCCAAAGATTTGTGATTTTTCCATATATACTGTCGGTGCTGGAAGGGCGATTCCAACCAGTGCGGAAACGCTTGGGGTAATTTGGCAACAAGAAAGGCCGGCAAGCGATGAAGTCGTGCAGCTGCATTTGGCGAAGATTAGGGAAATCCTTGGGATAGAAAGAGGGAAATGACAATGGACGGAGCTTTGAACAGCTGGAAAACTGGCGATGGACGGCTTTTTAACCAGGAAGCCGAGGAGGCATTTGTCGGCTCGTTTTTCCTGGACGGCGGGTTGGTGCAAGAGTGCACAGTCAAACCCGATCAGTTGTATACGTATAAAATGAGGGAGATTTTTGCGGTCATTCTGCGCCTGGCTGAAAAGGGCAAGCCGGTTGATGTCATTTCCGTAGCGGAGGAAGCCGGCCACTAGGAACTTGAGAACCTTGGTGGAAACAGTTTTATCACCGATCTTGCCGTTAGCGTCCCGACAACAGCGAATTTTATTTTTTATCAAAACACTGTTAAAGCCTACCACCAAAAACGAAAGACGATCGAAATTGCCGGAAAAATAAGGGACAAGGCATTTTATGTAGATATTCACGATGTCCTCAGTGATGGCATTAAACAGCTAAAACAGATTGAAGACATGCAGGGGGACGAAGATGCCGGAGAAATCCGGGAGGGGCTCGTTGACTTGTATACCTACTGCGGGAAGGACCTGGGCGAGATAACCGGGGTCCCCTCCGGCTTCAAGAAGCTGGACAGGCTGACTGGCGGCTTTCAGGAATCCGACCTCGTGGTCATCGGGGCGCGCCCGAGCATGGGAAAAACCGCTTTTGCTTTAAACATCGCTTTGAATGCGGCGAACGAGGATGTCACCGCAGTTTTTTCCCTCGAAATGTCAAAAAAGCAGCTCCTTAAGCGGGCCGCCAGCTGCATAGGGAACATCGGCAGCGTGAAAATGAGAAACCCGAAGCACTACTTCGGCCAGGAAGATTGGAACCAGCTCAATTTCGCCATGGGTGTCCTATCCAAGCTGAACATGCGGATCTTCGACAAAGCCGGGATGGACATCAGTTATATTTGGTCAAAGGTCCGGCAGCTACGGAAGGAGGTTGGGGAAGGTCGGCGGATTCTGGTAGTAGTCGATTACCTGCAGCTGATTGGTGGAAACAACCGACAGCAGAACCGCCAGTCGGAAATCAGTGAAATCAGCCGTTCACTCAAGCAAATGGCCCGTGAAACGAACGCCATCGTCATCGCCCTTTCCCAGCTCAGCCGAGGCATTGAAAGCCGCCACGACAAACGCCCCATGCTCTCCGACTTGCGCGAAAGCGGGCAAATTGAACAAGATGCAGATGTGATTGCGTTTCTGTACCGGGAGGAGTATTACGGGAAGAAGCAGGGGGAGATATCTTTAGATACGGGGCGGGAAGAACGTGCAGGGCAGCTTGTTGAAGTCATTGTCGCCAAGCAGCGGAACGGCCCGATCGGGACGGTGGAATTGGGGTTTATGATGGAGGTGGGGAGGTTTGGGTAAGAGTTCCAATTCTTTGCTTAATCATCATAATTCTTGAAAAAATCCCCTTTGATTTGGTGTGGGTTTGCTTGCGGCAATAATTTTTGTGAAAATGGGAATTAATAATAAGACAGCAAAAATAATTAGGTAAAAATAAAATAAATGGAATGACTTATGGATTATGTTATTATATAAGTGAGGAATTCTAACTAAGTAGGTGGGGAACATGAATTCGAGTAATAATATTATTTTAAATAGATTTTTTACTCGAAATATATTTATGGACCTAATAAATGGTAAGGAAAATTCTTTATACAATACTTGCATAAAAAGATTTTTGGATGACGATGTAAGTACGATAAATAATGACCTTTTAATAAATAAAGTGTATAAATATATTTCTAAAGAGTATAGGAATGAGTACTTTTTTAAGAATACTCTTCTAAATAAACTTTTACTCGGTAGGCATAGTTTGAACACTACAACTGCCTTAACTGAAATACCCATCAATAAGTCCAAGGCTGATTTTATTCTTATTAATGGTAAGGCTGTTGCTTATGAAATTAAAACAGGATTAGATAATTTAGATAGGCTCGAAAGCCAAATCAATGATTATTATAAAGCATTTAATCACGTAAGCGTTATTTCATGTGAATCTAATTATGAAAAACTAATGGAAATGTTTAATGATACTAAAGTAGGTGTCTCAATATTAACCGAGAAAGATACGATTAGTATAAAGAAAAAACCAGTTGAAGATAATTCGAGTTTAGACTATTCTGTCATGTTCAAAATATTAAGGAAAAATGAATTCGAAAATATAATTTTGTCTTATTACGGCTACCTTCCTGTCACAACCCAAGTGGCTTATTATAAAGAGTGTTTTAAAGCTTTTTCAAAAATTGACAAGGGAACAGTATATAAATACTTCATTACCGAACTAAAAAAGAGAACGATAACGGAGAATGAAGAATATAAAAATGTCCCTTACGAACTAAAATTTTTAGTGTATTTTTCAAAATTTAAAAAAAGCGATTATTCAAAGCTAAATAGATTTTTAGAAAGACAATGGAGGGGTCAGTAATGTATTTTCCTTATCTAAGGGGTAGGCAGTATGAACTTTTGGCATTAAGAGAATTAGCTCAAAACGATTTAATTGGTGCAAAAGTAACACCAATTATTGAGCCAATAAAACCATCTGCAACTTTGACAAAGACCATCTTAGAATATATTGATACAAATAAGGAAATTGCATTTATAACTAATCCATTAGTGGGAAATTTTTTTGATGATTTTAATGCCCTTAAGGATGAAAAAGTTAGAGACAGTCTTATTGGTTCGTTACAAAAAGGAAATGTTATTGTTTCACATATATTAAACCAAAAAAGCAATTCCCAAATTCACAGTTTATTAGAACAAGGCTTTGGAAATGAAAAATTATTATTGATTTGTGAAGAAAAAGAGTATTTGAATTACTATTTCGAATTCTTTCAAGAAGAAGCCCCAAGATATTGTTTAATACCAGAAGAAAGTGCTTTTCGTAGAAAGATTAAACATAATAGAGTATTGGTTGCTGATAGATTTTCTAAGCAGGCTAAAAATGCAGATTATAGTGCGATAGATGAAGCGCCTTTTTCAGAAGACCATCTGTATTTCAAGGAAGATGGATTCATTGGATTTTCGGACTATTCAATTGTAGGGAAAGGGTATATTGAGTCGGGTTTTGCTCCTTATGCTGTAGCTATACACATAGTTTTTTTTGCAGAAGATAAAAGTCTAAGAATTAAGCACTTTGTTTCAGATTCAAATGACGACTTCAACGATCCAGCAGGTAAATTTTATGAAGCAATTAGAAAACTTGCGGAATGGCAAGAGGAAATGCAATTAGATACTTTTGGCATGAATGAATTTTTAAAACATTTCAAAAACGGAACATATCCAGGTTTAGGGACAGTAAAAAAACTCTCAATTATGCATCACATTGAGCTAGTTAGTAAGTTTTTAGACGGGGTAGAATAATTATGATATGCTGCGAAAAGTGTTTTAAAGATGCAGAGATTAAAGCTATTATAAAAGGTATTAATATTATAGGCGATTGTGAAATTTGCAATAAAAAAAATGTGTACATATATAATACTGAAAAAAACATGGAACTCGTTGAACATTTTAATGGATTATTAGAGATTTATACAACAAGTGACAGTTTTCCGGAAGATTTCCCTAGGGAAAAAGCAAATTTATTGAAAGATGAACTTAATGATAGGTGGGATATTTTTACCATCGATAAAGAAAAAATTTATACCTTAGTGAAAAATATCTGTTCGGAAAAATATTCAGAAATACCAGATCTTTTTGATCTACCAATTGGGATAACAACTCTTTACCAAACAGGCTATTTGGAGGAAAATTCATTAATTAAAACTTTTAAGTGGGAGGATTTTGTAGAGGAAATAAAGACAGTTAATCGATTTCACACAAATCTAGTTAATACAAAAGTTCTTGAAATGTTTTGTGCGTATGCTACAACTTCTTATAGAAAAGGACAGGTATTTTATCGAGGGCGTATTTCTTCCTCTGAAGGTTATCCTGTAGACAAGATGGGAGCACCACCGCCAGGTAAGGCGTCTGATGGAAGGGCTAATCCATTAGGCATAAGTTGTCTGTACCTTGCTAATGATATTGAAACTACTTTTCACGAGGTAAGGGCAAGTGTTTACGATTATGTTTCCATTGGGGAGTTTGAATTACTAGAGGATATTGAAGTGGTTGATTTTATAGCTTTAGATCGAATTAGTCCATTTTCTGCAATTGACATTGAATTACATTCGGTAAACAAAGAACATTTAAGAAAAATCAGCAATGAAATTGCAAAGCCGTTGAGACGTGGAGATAGTTCACTTGATTACCTTCCGACTCAATATATTGCTGAATTTGTAAAAAGTATTGGACATAAAGGAATAAGATTTAAAAGTACCAGAAATGAAAGAGGTTTTAATTTGGCGGTTTTTGATATAAATTTATTTAATTGTACAGAAGTAAAAATTTACGATGTAAAAAGTATAAAATACGATTATGATTCGGTTGATGATTAATCTACCTTTGATAATAAATATAGTAATATTAATAGGGATATATTTAAATTGCCTTGACTTTCATCAAGGTACTTTTTATTTCATTTTTATACTATTTATTTTTTTATGAAATTTAGTTTTACGTGAATTAAATACAAATAAATTACTCACCTAAACTCCGCTTATTCACTATTGGGATAATGCTCATTAGTCTCCAAATTTAGATGTTTTTATCCTTCTATTTTCCCACATACATTGCCTTATCTTACTTATATACCACCTTATATAATGTTTGGGATCTTTCCACAAGATATATTTTTCGACATTAGAGACATTTCATTACGACCAAATTATAAAAGCCGTACTACTACTTTTACCAGCTATACACCGAACCCATCTCGACAAAGTGAAATCTCTGACATTAATTTAAGATGCCAGGAATTATTGATTCGTATAGGCCAAATAGGAAGCAGGGACAGGCAAAAAACTGTCCTCTGCTTCTTTTTAGTTTATGCCCGATTATATGTGGAAAAGTTGAATGTGAGCATGAAACCTTTAATGGTAGGATGATGATTCACGGAATTGCTGACGCAGTTAATTATAGAATGTTTGATTAGTTAAGAGTTACGCTGTGTCTTCATTCGAAGTTATGCATAGGCGTTCTCCATTTCACCCAATCAATCCCGGAGGAGGAATAGGATGCGAGTTCTTGTGATTGGAACGGATGATTTGGCGGGGGAGCATGTGGTCAAGCTGCTTTGCGAGAAACAGCATGAGGCGGTGGTCTTGGCAGGCACGGAAAACCAGGAGGAAGGATTGATGAAACTGGGCGCGAGCGTGGTTGTAAGGACGGTTGGGAATGATTTTTCCGGCGCTTTCGCGGGTTGTGACGCCGTCATTTATTTAGGCGGAGCAAGCCCCCGGACCGGTGAGAGCAAACCCATCCTCATCGACCATCAGCTCGTTCTCGATTCCATTAAGTCGGCGAAACGGCACGGGGTAAAACGCTTTGTACTGCTTAGCGCTTTAAGAGACGATGAAACTGACACGAGCGGTTCTGGTACAACCGGTGCGAAACAAATGCCTGAAGAACAGTTGAGGCAAGAGGGACTTACTTATACGATCATCAGGCCAGGCGAACCTGTGGACAAGCCCGGTAAGGGGAAAGTCGAAATAGCGGAATCCTTCGCCATGGAAGAAGGGGAGATTTCGAAAGAAGACCTCGCCTCGGTGCTCGTCGAGGCACTGGATGCGGAAAATGTTTTTAATAAAACGATCACAGTTACGTCAGGCGAAACACCGATTCGCCAGGCGTTAACAGAATTATAGAGCGCGTATGGAAAAATAATTATCGAACGAAGGGTGATACGATGACGGAGATGAGGAAAATCCTTCCAGCGATTTTAAAAGGAACCGCCGTTTTGGGAGCCGCGGCTGCAGCCGCATACGTGTACCGGAAGGACGATACGCAAAAGCAGCATTCCATAATGAGGAATTTTCCGATAGTCGGTCGAATCAGGTACATCACCGAGCACATCGGCCCCGAGCTCAGGCAGTATTTGTTCCAGAGCAATCTTGAGGGCACGCCATTCCCGCGAAAGGAATTCGAGGATATCGTCAAGGCGGGCAAATACAAGGAAAGGCTGATTGGCTTCGGTTCGGAACGCGATTTTACAAAAAGCGGCTACTATATCCGCAACAGCATGTTCCCATTGCAGAGGGAGGAACTGCGAATCGACAACAGCAGGAAAATCAATACAATGGTCTATAAAGTGGATGAGGAAGGCCTGATCACCAGGAAGGAACATCGGGAGGAAAAGCAGGTGGACCCGTATTACCTGCATGATGAAGATGCTGTCATCATCGGCGCCGATACGTGCAGGAAACCGTTCAAGGTAAAGGGGCTTGTCGGGCAGTCGGCGATGAGTTACGGAGCGCTCGGCAAACATGCGATCACCGCGCTTTCAAAAGGGCTTGCGATTGCTGGAGGGACGTGGATGAATACCGGGGAGGGAGGGCTTTCCGACTATCACCTGGCAGGGAACCCGGATATCATCATGCAGATTGGCCCCGGGCTGTTTGGCGTCCGGACGCCGGGCGGTGAGTTTTCCTGGGAAGAATTCAAGCGGAAAAGTGAAATTGAGCAGGTTAAGGCGTTCGAGTTAAAGCTTGCCCAGGGGGCGAAAATCCGCGGCGGCCACCTTGAAGGCGAAAAGGTGACCGAGGAAATCGCGCGCATCCGCCTTGTGGAGCCTGGCAAAACGATTAACAGCCCGAATCGGTTTTACGAATTCAGCAATTATCATGAAATGTTTGAGTTTGTGGAGCGTATGAGGGACATTGGCGGGAAACCGGTCGGGATAAAAATTGTTGTCGGAGACCTAGATTCGCTTGAAGAGATGGCATCAATCATGAAGGAAACTGGGATGTGCCCTGACTTTATCTCCGTCGATGGCGGGGAAGGCGGAACCGGCGCCACCTACCAGGAGCTTGCCGATGCCGTCGGGCTGCCAATTCAATCGGCGCTGCCTGTCGTTGATGAAATGCTGAAGAAGTATAATGTCCGGGATCGGGTAAAACTTATTGCATCCGGGAAGCTTATTACGCCGGATAAAATCGCGATTGCACTCGCAATGGGTGCCGACCTTGTCAACATCGCGCGTGGCTTCATGATCAGTGTCGGCTGCATTATGGCCGGTAAGTGCCACACGAACTCCTGCCCGGCGGGGGTTGCAACGACCGATCCGAAGCTTCAGGACGGCCTGGTCATCGAAGAAAAAATGTACCGCGTCGCCAATTATGTCATCTCGCTGCGTGAAGGTCTGTTTAACCTCGCAGCGGCGGCCGGCATCGACACCCCGGTCAAATTCAACCGTAAGCACATCGTATACAAGGACGAATGGGGAAGGGTATCCTCCGTCGGCGACATTATCCTTACTCCCGATAAAGTCGATGCCATCAGGGACAAGGAAAGAGCCGCTAAATGAAGTAGTAAAGCAGGGGACGCGTTAACGCCCCCTGCTCTATTTCTACTGTTGCTGGCTGTGTACGTGGGCCATAAGGTCGTCGAACGCGTTGGACCACCCGTCGTACACATAACGATCTCCTGGATGGCCGGCGAATCCGCGCAGGTGGAAGGTCATCTCGGTGCGGTCGCCTTGTTCGGTGAGAGTTAAGGTCACGACAGGGGAGCTCTCGATAGGAGCATCGGGGTAACCCCATGTGAAGACCAGCCTTTCGAAAGGTACGACATCAAGGAATACCCCTCCGGTGGGGAACTCCTCTCCGGTTTCATTGTTTACCATCGTGTAACGGTACCGTCCGCCTTTGCGGACGTCGAAAGAGACGGTCTCCAGGGGTGTTGAAGGCAGCCATTCGGCAAGTTCCTTGTCTTCTGTCCAGGCGCGCCAAACGAGCTCGCGTCGGGCATTCATCTTGCGGGTGATGGTGAACTCAGGTACGGATGTGGGCATGTTCATTTACTTTTCCTCCTTTTTGGTCATGGTTTTGAGGTGTTCCTCCAGTCGGTCGAAGCGCTGGTTCCACTCACGGCGGTGCTTCTCGACCCAGGCCGATGCCTCATTGAGAGGCTCAGTCCGTATCGTCAAAGTCCGCCATTGGGCTTTGGTTGTGCGTTCGATAAGCCCTGCCCGCTCAAGTACTTTGAGGTGTTGGGAAATAGCGGGTGCGCTTATCTCAAAGAGTTCAGCGACCTCCCCGACAGTCGCGGGATTCTGTGACAGCCTGGACAGGATGTTCCGGCGAGTAGGATCGGCGAGTGCAGCGAAGATGAGGCTAAGTGAATCCTTTGTAGTCAATTAAAAGACTCCTTAATTAAGTGTTTTGTTAAATATAAACTAAACGACTTGCCCTTGTCAAATCGACAGGGAATGGCACTGGATTAAGAACCAGTGCCCACTTTAATAAAAATTATTCAAAAATAGTTAGAAAAGTAGAAAAGGGTTTCATTAAAATGATACTTAACTAAGGGATTAGGCAACATAAGGCTGCGAATAGCCAAATGCATTATGGGCAAAAATACGAAAACGGTACTTCGAATTCAATAAATTCTTCTCTTTTTTCGAAATAATCAACATTTTTTTATCATTTTTAGATGATTTTATGAATTTTCCAGAAGTGGAAACCCAATATAAAACTTACCAATATATAAAGTGTATTTATGTTCAAAATAACGGTAGCAAATGTGCAAATTCGTGCTATAATTATTTCGGAATAATAATGAAAATGAAAGCGTTAACCGATGGCCAACGAAATGACGGTTAACGGCTTGCATAGATGGGAGTTCATCATCATGACAATCTTAATTGGAATTTTAGGGATACTTGCACTCATAGCCACCGCCTGGCTTATGTCAAACGACAAGAAAAACATAAATTTTCGTGCAGTAGGGATCATGCTCGCTGTTCAGCTGTTCATAGCCTGGTTCATGCTTAATACTTCAATAGGGCAAAAAGTCCTGCAAGCAATCGTTAACGTCTTTAACAAAGTTCTTTCATTCGGGAACGAGGGGATCGCTTTCGTATTTGGTGACCTCGCAGGAAAGAACTATTTCTTCGTTAACGTCCTAATGATGATTGTTTTCGTCTCAGCATTGCTTTCTATTTTGACGTATACAAGAATTTTGCCATTGGCCATAAAATACATCGGCGGCGCGGTCGCAAAAATCACTGGCCTTCCGAAAATTGAATCGTTTGTAGCGGTAAACTCAATGGTTTTCGGTGATACAACTGCAATCCTATCCGTGAAATCGCAGATTCACAAGCTATCTCCAAACCGCCTGTTTATCGTTGTAACTTCATCTTTGGTTGCTGTATCCTGTTCGATTTTAGGGGCTTACATGCAGATGATTCCTGCGGAGTTTGTTCTTGTAGCCCTGCCAATCAACGTCTTCTCCGGTTTGATTCTTTCTTCAATGGTTAGCCCAGTGTCGAAAGAGGAAGATGAAGAAATTGAAATTAAAGAAATGATCCCTGAGAAATCACTATTCGAGGCAATCGGGAACGGTACATTAATCGGAGGAAAAACAGCATTGATCGTCGGCGCGATGCTCATTACGTACATTGGCTTGCTGGCAATGATCAACTTTGTTCTAGAGAACTTGGTTGGCATGACATTCCAGGAAATTATCGGTTATGTCTTTGCCCCAGTCGCTTTCATTATGGGAATCCCGGCGTCTGAGATTGTCAGGTCCGGCTCCATCATGGGAACAAAGGTAGCTGCCAATGAATTCGTCGCCATGCTTGATTTCATGAAAATCATTCCTGAAATGAGCCCGAAAACGGTCGGGATCGTCTCAGCATTCCTAGTTTCCTTTGCCAACTTCTCATCCATCGGAATTGTTCTCGGAACCGTACAGGCCATCAACGGAGAACAGGCAAGCCGACTGGCCAAGGTTGGATTGAAAGTATTATTCGTCGCAACGCTAGGCTCAGTCCTAACAGGTACGATTGTAGGATTGTTCCTATAATAATGAAGAAACCCAGCCCTCTTCGGCAAGTTATTGCTGAAGGGGGTTTTTTATGGTGTAAAAAAAACGAGCCGTTTGCTTTAATGACAATAACGCTTAAATCAAATTTGATTTAAAACCGTCCCCATTTGATTGACCGTTGCAATCTTTTGGAAAGGGATAGGGTTCGATCTTTTATTTTCTCAAGGAATATCCAGTGTTTCCGACTCAAAATTCCAAAGTTGTTAGCTAAAGAGTAGATGAAATTAACAATACTTTAACGTTTTACACACCAAAATCTGGTTGTTTTTTGTTAACATGAGGTTTATAGTGTTTAATTTGTAGAAAGAGGGAGAGTAATGGCAGGAAAAGCATTGGAAGTTCAATCCTTAACGAAAAAAATTAAGGATAAGGTAATTGTCAACGATGTCAGCTTCTCAGTTGAAAAAGGAGAAATCTTTGGACTGCTTGGCCCGAACGGAGCAGGGAAAACGACTATTATTCGTATGATTGTTAGCCTGATAGGGCGTACCAAAGGAAATGTTATTGTAAATGGTTTTAATTTGGACACTCAATTTAAAGAATCGATGAGTGAAATTGGCGCAATTGTTGAAAACCCAGAATTTTATAAATACCTAAGCGGATATAAAAATCTAAAGCACTATGCAAATATGGCGAAAACCAAAGTTACCGAAGAGCGGATTCAGGATGTCATTAAGCTTGCCGGCATTGAACACGCCATTCACCAAAAGGTTAAGACCTATTCACTTGGGATGAGGCAAAGATTGGGCGTCGCACAGGCATTGTTACATAATCCATCATTATTAATCCTAGATGAACCAACGAATGGGCTAGATCCCCAGGGAATCCGAGAGTTCCGGGAATATTTGAGGTCCATTGCAAAAGAAGGCATTTCCGTCCTCGTATCCTCTCATTTATTGTCCGAAATGCAGCTGATGTGTGATCGATTTGCCATTATTGAACAGGGGAAATTGATTCATATTTCGTCAATTAATCAACTTCATGACGAAGGAAATGACGTACAAACTGTTCTATTCGTGGTAAATAACCTGGAAGCAGCCATGCAGGTTTTAAGGGAAAACGATTTAGGAAATGAAATGAAGATAGTAGGGGAAGACCAGTTTTCTATAAGCCTAGAAAAAGAAGCGATAGCAGCAGCGAATAAGTTATTAGTCACAAATGATATTAGCGTATATGCCATTAACCAAGTCACCGCTTCACTTGAAGATCGATTCCTCGAATTAACTGCAAAGGGAAACAGGAGGTAAAGAATAGTGTCCTTGTTAATTAAGAATGAGATTGGGAAGATTTTTGGAAAGAAATCCAGTTGGATTTATATGGTTATTATCTTGGTTGCTGTCGTCCTTGGTGGCATCCTTCAGAAAAATTTCACAGAGGAACCTAGTAAAAATTGGCGTGAGGAAACACAAGCCCGTGTGAACCAATTGGAGCAGGATTTAAAAACGGCACCTGAAGAAGAGAAAGAATGGATGATGGCGGATTTACAGCAGCAGCAAAAGTATCTAGATGAGAATATTAATCCCAATGCAATGAGCAATTGGCATTTTATGAATCAGACTGTGTATGGCATCACTACGCTTGTTACACTTTTTGCTGTAATCGTCAGCAGTGCCATTGTATCCTCCGAGTTTTCCGATGGAACAATCAAACAGCTGCTAATCAGGCCCCATGAAAGATGGGCAATCCTTTTGTCAAAGTATCTCTCAGCGATCATTTATTCGTTACTGCTTGTTATTGTTCTCATTGTCTCAGGTTATATTGCAGGCTCGCTTATCTTTGGCAGCGGTGAGTTCAACGCCAAGTTTTTTGAATTTGCCCTTGAAGGCGGGAGAAAAATAGCTGAAATTGGACCGCAATTTTTCTTGAAGGTCCTATATTACCTGCCAAGCCTTTTGGTTTTTATTACAATATCCTTCATGCTGTCTACATTGTTTAAAAGCCAGGCTTTGGCGGTTGGAATCGGGATATTTGTTTTGTTCCTGTCTTCAACTCTTGGTGGCCTGATTGTCATGCTGGCAAAAAAATATACCTGGGCGAAATTCCTAATCTTTCCCCACATGGATTTAACTGTGTATGCGCTTCAAGACAAAATACTTGAGGATGTTACACTGCCAATTTCCTTGCTAACATTATCAGTCTATTATGTTATTTTCATGTTACTCACATTTACCATTTTCCAAAAACGGGATGTTAGCATTTGATTTTTCCTGCAAAGTAACACCCGGTATTCATAAGAAAAGAGGAAGATGAAGAAATTGAACTTAAAGAAATGATCCCCGAGAAATCACTATTTAAGGCAATTGGGAACGGTGCATTAATCGGTGGAAAAACCGCTTTGATCGTCGGCGCAATGCTCATTACATATATTGGCTTGTTGGCAATGATCAACTTTGTTCTAGAAAACTTAGTAGGCGTGACTTTCCTGGAAATTATCGGTTATGTCTTTGCCCCAGTCGCTTTCAACATGGGAATCCCGGCGTCCGAGATTGTCAGATCCGGCTCCATCATGGGAACAAAGGTAGCTGCAAATGAATTCGTCGCTATGCTTGATTTCATGAACATCATTCCAGAAATGAGCCCGAAAAAAGTATTATTTGTCGCTACACTAGGCTCAGTCCTAACAGGTACGATTGTAGGATTGTTCCTATAATAATGAAGAAATCCAGCCCTCTTCGGCAAGTTATTGCTGAAGGGGGTTTTTTTGTTTTGTAAAAAGCCAGCCGTTAACCGGCTGGCGTCAACGCACAAAGCCGTCATCCAACAATCAATCTGCCTACGCAAAACCAATAAAAAGGAGACCGTCCCAAAGAATCGTCGTTTTACAATCTTTTGGATCAGCCTCTTGCTTTATTAAATGTTGTCGGTTATTTGATATATGTTTTAGTCGGAAAGAGAAAAGTAACAGCCTAGAAATATGATACAAAAACAGGAATGATATTATTCCTTTAACTGTTCAATTACCGGGTGCTTATCTTCCACAACACACTAACAAGAAAGCTCATATGGCTCTGAGCTTTCTTGTTATAAAAATGAGCTGGATTTTCACATTTTTCATTAGGTATTATTGAAGGTTTAAGAAAACCTGGCCACCTAACATATCATCGTATCGAAGTTGAGCTGTTTCATCAGTTTTTACAAACCCAATGAAATCTTCTTTTTCATTACCTACATTGCCATATTTCGGAGTCTTCAATGATTGTCTGGATGACATAAAACGCTTCAGCTGATTTCTTACTATCAGAGTTCTTATATTCCTCATAGGTGATTAGAGCCTTCCACAAAGCCCATCCTCGTGCTCGATTCCAGGTTCCTTCATCCATTTCTAAAACATCCTTGAAAACTTTCCTGCTCTCATGATCAAAGAAGGTCCAAGCCATAGCCGCATCACACGAAGGATCTCCGACTCCCAGTATTCCGAAGTCTATCACGGCACTAAGCTTCCCATTCTGTACTAATATATTTCCTGGGGCGATATCACCGTGTAGCCATACAGCCTCCCGTTCCCATTTTGATTCTAATGCCAGATTCCAGAGTCCTGTTAAAACAGTTTCATCAAATACATCTCGATTACTTTGGATGGCATTTCTCGTTTCATGGTCATACACAGATAGATGCGCGCCTCTGTAAAAATTATGGGCTCCTGCCAAAGGGCCGCTACTTGCGTCAATGGACTGCAATTCAATCAAAAATCCGCCTAAATCGGCTGCGAATTCATTGAGATCCACGATATTTTCTCTCGTTACTGTCTCTCCATCAAGCCACTTGTAAATAGACCAGGGGAATGGATAATCATCGTTCGTTTTTCCTTTTGCAACTGGGGTCGGAATAGGCAATGAAAGCTTTTTTGCTAAAATCGGCAACCACTTTTGTTCCTTTTCGACTTGCAGTACATAACCAGGGCCACTCGGCAATCTGACACTCATGCCATTGCCCAAGTGGAAAGTACGATTATCATTACCGCTCACTTTAACTGGTTTAATTTCTAAATGTGCCCACTCAGGAAATTGCTCTGCTATCAATTTCGCCACTAATCCGGTATCAATTTTTATCTTAACTCATTCCTTTCCCTGTATATTTCCAATTTAAGTATAAGCTTTCCGTTCAATGTTGTGCATGCATTTTGTAGCAGGGAAAAGGGATAGCCAAAACCATCAAATTCACCTTCAATCAGTTTCCTAAATGTAGTAAAGTTAATTATATATTGAACCGCAGGGAAGTTAAAAAGAGTCAGTTAGTAGGAACAAATACTAACCCGAAAAAGGTGCCCGATATGAAAATTATTACAAAATACCAACTTGAACGGTTGTACCAAACCTTCCATCCTAAGTTGGATTTATCAAATATAATAACGATCGATGATGAAGAATTGGAGAAGGTCCTGCATTATTTTTTGATATTAAAGGAATTTAGCCGAGAAATAGCAGCCGGCTATTCTTTTACCACCGAACAAATCCTTTACAGCCAGTATTATTGGTTTATCTATTTTAAAAATTGATACTTCTCCAAGTATGGATACGATGGCGGCATGGACCAACAGGCATTCAAGCTAATTGAACACATAGCGTACGAACTTAATGACGAAGTTAACTGGGACTTCCTTGAACAAATCACCAATGATTTGGAGACTGGTCATGAATGTTGAAAATGTACAAGAAGTAAGAAAACCAAACGTATAAGGGTGATATTATGGAACAAGAGGGATACGTCTCATTATGGGTTGGGGAGTTTAGCACGTCTGAAGAGTTAAGGGAATATTTATCGATTGAGTATGACGAAGATGGAGATGCCATTCCTTCCAATTTTGAAAAGGATTTTTTCATTGAGTTTTATGATGAAGATTTCCGTGAGGTTGTATTCCATCAACAGCCACTTTCAAGCCTAAACCAATTAATAGCAGGGGCATCTTATGAAGAAGTCATTTTGTCAAAATTCGACGATATGTTTCTAAAAAACGCACCTAAAAAAATAAATGCCGTTGTGTTGTTGTATAACTTTCAATACGAGCCAGGAGTAGAAGTGGCCAAGAGTGGTTTAAACACTCTGCACTATATAGGGGCTGTGGAATATAAATAAAGGAATGTTCCGTTTTAGCCGATGAAACAATTAAATAAATCGTAAACAACACAGAATAAAAAAGAAGATGAACTCCACTTTTTGTCGAGATTCATCTTCTTTACGTTTGAAAGGGCATTAGTCTACTGCCCCTTGAACTGTTCATTTTTGAGTAACACCTTAAATCTTAATATCAATCTTCGCATTCTTCTTTAATTTTTCAACATGCTGAGCGAGTTTTTCCTGCTGTTTTTGCTGTTGAAGAGATTGTTCGATTTGCGGTTTTACTTCTTCAAGCTTTGGAACTTCTTGTCCGGCACCTTTGCTTTGTTCCGCAAATTGATCATACGTTTTTTGAATTTCTTCATCGGTTATTTTACCAGCCGGCATTTCTTTGTCAAAATACTGCTTAAGTTTAATATCATCAGCAATTTTGGTTTCAAGTGTTTTCATATCCATGCCGGATTGTTCAACAGCATCTTCGAACTCTTTTTCTGTTTTAAACTGCTTTTTTAATTCGTCCAGTTGCTTTTTGACATCTTCCTCTGAAGCTTTATAGCTTTTTTTATCTAGGTCTTGAAGAAGAAGAGTTTGTACGACCAAGCTGTCAATTGTTTGGTTTTTCACTAGTTCTGCAGCTTCTTTAGAAGTCGGATCTTGTCCCATTTGCTGCATTTGTCCTTGGACAGATGCTAAAGCGTTATTATAGTCGCTTCCTAAAATTTCTTTATCATTCACAATCGCAACGGTTATCTTTTCATCTATTTGCTGAGCTTTTAATTTCTTTTGCATTTCTTCCATTTTCTTTTGCTGTTCTTTCTGATAATCGGTTTCCTCTTGTTTTGCCTTATCATCATTTTTAGCATCTTTACCTTCTTCATTTCCTCCGCATGCTGCTAAAACAACGGCCAGTAAACCGGTCATGAGTGTATACATCAATTTTTTCATACTATATCTCCTTACTTAAGCTAGAAGTATAATTTTTACTTTTAAAAAATCATCTAGTGCGCATTATATAGGTAATCTTACAAAAAAGAAACAGAAACGGCTCTTTTTTAATATTTTTCATAGGATTGAAACATTTGAAATGGGAAACGATGCCTGTGTAGAAAAGGAAATTGAAAAGCTCAATTTTAAATAATACCGTTCCCAACGGTTATTCATATGTCAATTTAGTCGACGAAATTCTTTTTAGATGCATGGGTAGGTTGAGTGCCACGATTAGGCATTCCATGAAATAAAATAGACCGCTTCGTATAGATACGAGACGGTCTATTTCTATTTACTCAATTAAGAGGAAAGCGCACCCAACAGCACGACAATCACTGTAAATATTAATGCAATAAGGGTATACAAGAGAACAGCCAAAGAGAAGTTCTTTCTAGGGCTATCTGGCCCAAATCCCCAAACCAATATTAAAATAAAATTCACAATAGGAATCCCGAGTAAAAATAGAGTCCAAAACCACTTTCCGACAGTCAATTGCTTATTTCCCAATGTATGTTTCTCCTCTTCTAGTAAATCTGATGCGCTAGCTTCATAGGCCTCTTCATTCGGGCCTTTTGGTTTGTATTGGCTGTAAAGATAAAAGAACCCGCCCACACTAATGAGGAAGGCGACATGGTTAGTCCAGCCAAAAACACCAATTAGTTTTTGAATCATATTAGCTAATGCGATGGACGGGCTGCCCAAAACGATAAAAAACTTTATATCCATGTAGAGTGATTGCAATAATGTAGAAAATGCACCAATTACAAAAACCAATACTACAGAATTAAAAACGTCTTTCTTAGTTTTAAAAATTGTTTTTTTCTTATAAAGAATCACTAGTCCAGAAATATAAAAACCAAGACCAAAATAAACCTTCCATCCTCCGTTAACAAAGGAAAACGCATTACTCAACAAATCGGCCCTGGTAAAAGGATACTCAGGATCAATAGTGGAAAATAACGCATAAAAAATACTTGGCATCCATGATGCCATTAATGCGATGCCAAGCACTAAAACGGCTAAACCGATTTTTTCAATAGCGCTTAACGATTTTAAAAAACCTTTCAACTGTCACACTTCCCACTATAAAATATTAACTTTTTAATCATACGAAAGGTATTTAAAACGGTCAAACTATAATTAATGGAAAAAACCGAATGGAGTATACATTTCTTTTCGGTCTTCCGATCTTCTTCTGAAGCGTATAATAAATCTAGTTTTAATTGAAAAGGAGCCATGATGGGAATTCATAATTACACGGCAAAAATGATGGCGGTTTGAAGGTTATTCGAAAAGTCATCGCCAAGGTTTTTGTAGTGAAGGAATGTTGGAGATTCGTCTTTGGGGATGGAAGAGGGAAGAACTTAAGGCCAAGGGGAAACCATTCCTCTGAAAAAGCAAAACCAAAAACACTGTTTTTTGATAATTCAGATATTTCCCAACTTCCTAAGTCCAATTTTATACGAATATATGTCCGTATTTATATACATGAGGTGGTATAATAAAAGAACAATAGGATACGTGTGTCCAAGGGTGGCCCGGATACTCCTGGTTGAAAGGGGTGATGCCGGTGACAATATACGAATCGCTGACGCTAATGATTACATTCGCGGGATTCGTTGTCACAATACTGGCTTTTACACAAAATAAATAATCCACCCTTGAGTTGCCACTCGGGTGGATTATCTGCCCCAAAGCCGGCCCCTTGCGAGAACCGCCTATTGGAGACCGGACATGGTACCAGCATGTTCGGTCTTTTATAGTATATACGTCTAACCAGGATTTATTATACCATATTCCATAGAATTTCAAACTTCTATAAACTGTTCTCCGATACTTATGTAATTATCCTATTTTCTAAAAATAAAACATGAATGAACGATAATTCGTCAAACTGTTTTTCGTAGCTTAGCATAATGAACCAAAATAAAAACACAAGGCTGCTTTCCTGGCCTTGTGTTTCCTATTTAATAAAACTCCATATGCCCCTTATCCTCCCGGTAATAAGCCAGCCGATCCTCCAGTGTCCCCGTATGTAACTCAAACTTATGGCCATCCGGATCCACAAAATACACCGACCGCTTATCCCGCTCATCCCGCTCACGCCCAGGCAGAATCTCCACACCAAGCTGCTTCAGTCGTTCAACCATCCCGTCAAAATCCGCCTCATCCACCGAAAACGCCACATGCGTATACGACTCCCGAATCTCATTCCGCGGAACATCCTTCTCCACATTCAGCGCCAGCCACATCCCCGCCAAGTCGAAATACGCCGTACTCCGCCCCTTCACCAGAGTCCTCGCACCAAATACATCCCGATAAAATGCCAACGACCTCTCCAAATCGCTCACCGAAAACAAAAAATGATTCAAACCTTTGATAGCCAAACCCCTCAACCCCCAAGCCCTTTTTGTAAAAAGCCAGCTCTTCGGCTGGCGCCAACGCCAATCATTTTGCACCGTTAATTTGGAAAGCTACGCCAC
The DNA here is from genome assembly GCF_046237595.1 of Neobacillus oceani. Taxonomy (NCBI): domain Bacteria; kingdom Bacillati; phylum Bacillota; class Bacilli; order Caryophanales; family Bacillaceae; genus Neobacillus; species Neobacillus oceani. Next base: position 1,340,230 of record NZ_CP143543.1, read on the forward strand.
CAGTTGGTATCTACGCTCCAAAGCCAGCACTCAACAATTAGACGGGCAACGCACATCGTTCGTTACCTTTCCGTCGGAGCTGTGCTGATAGCAAAATGCAGAAAAAAATACCGAATCAAATGATTCGAATGCAGGTACTGTACTCATAAATAGTTATGCATATTTTATTTCTTCTCCCGCTTCAGATACATCCCTATAGGACCAGACAAGTGACTCTAGTATATTGTCCCATTTTTGTGTAAGGGCAAAGCTTCTTCCTTCCCGTCCCATACTTTGAAGAAGGGAAGGGTTATGAATCAATTTTATTAGTGCTTCTTTGAAGCTTTCAGGATTGCCGGGCTCACATAAAAATCCGGTTACCCCATTCTTGACGAGGTGCTTCACTCCTCCTGAATTCGCGCACACAACAGGGGTCCCGCTTGCCAGTGCCTCGAGTACGACATTTCCGAATGTTTCAGTTGGGGAAGGAAAAACAAAGACATCTGAAATGGAATACACCTCAGCCAGCTCTTCCCCTTTTAAATAGCCGGTAAAAACCATATTGTCAGGAGCGAGTGCTTCCAATTCCCCCCTTATTGGGCCGTCACCGACAATGATCCATTGCACCTGTCGCTTGATGCCTTCCGGGAGGCTTGCTGCAACATTCATCAGGGTGTTGAGATCCTTCTCAGGTGCAAGCCGTCCGGCATAAGTAAAAAGCAATTTATTACCGGCGTTATACCGCAAACGTCCCGAAAATTTATCATAATCCGGGTGGTAGAGGCTGCAATCAACACCCCGTCCCCACAGTTCCAGATTTGTGAAACCGCGCTGCTGCAATTGATTCATTGTTTCTATTGAAGGGGTATAGATTTTCTGGAAAGGCTTATGGAACCAGGCCATGTACTTCCATAAATACTTTGATAAAAATTTAAGGTTGTAATACTTTAAATACTTATCAAAGTCGGTATGATACGAACCAACTAAAGGGATATTCATTTTTTTGGCAAAATAAGAACCGCATAGCCCAATATTGAATGGCGTGGCAACATGGATCAAGTCAGGTGAAAAACGTTCGAGTTCTGCTTTTACTTGGATGAGATTTGGAAATGCCAGCTTGCACTCCGGATAAAGGAATAATGAAAGGCTGGTAAACTGATGAAGATTGTCTGCCACATAATCGGATGGTGATTTTGGAGCAAAAATCTTGCAGGCAATATTATGTTCTTCCAAATAGTCGGCAAGACGCTTAAGAGTACGAGCAACCCCATTCACATCCGGATAATAGGTGTCCGTAAAAATAGCGATTTTCATACTAACCTCCTGGCGAAAAATGAATTAGGAAACTCCTAAATCAAAAACATAAAATCAAGCGGTAAAACGAAAGCTGTCTGTGCATAGAATCCGCCTGTTCCTTGGGGCATGATCAGGAGGAAGGAATGGTTGAATATTCCCTGATTAGGGCCGGCCTTCCAATCGAAATATACGTTATTGGCTCAACGCTCATTTTGTCTAGTGGAAAGCAATTACGGCCATCAATAATGATAGGCTCCTTCATGTAAGTAGCAAATACAGAAGGGCGGAGGTGCCTGATTTGGTCCCAGTCTGTTGCAATAATCGCTGTTTCAGCATCAGTTAATGCCTGGGTGATATCCAGGGCATAATCGATTGTATCGCCGAAATACCTTTTGGCATTCGGAATGGCAGCAGGGTCATAGGCAACCACTTTTGCTCCTTCATCCAGCAACTCCTGGATAATCCTGATTGAAGCGGACTCCCTTATGTCATCTGTATCAGGTTTATAAGCAAGGCCAAGTACGGCAACCTTTTTTCCTAAGAGTGATCCGGCTGCCATTTTTGCTTTTGTTACAGGGAGTGAATGTTGTTTGTTATTTACTTCGATTACTGATTTAAGAAGGTTGAATGGATGCTCGACATTTCCAGCGAGCTTGAGTAGGGCTTTGGTGTCTTTAGGGAAGCAGGAACCGCCATATCCGATCCCGGCACGAAGGAAGTGTGGCCCTATTCTGCCGTCCATACCGATTCCATTGGCTACTTCGTCTATATTCGCGTTGACCTTTTCGCATAAAGCCGCTATTTCATTAATAAAACTTATCTTCGTGGCAAGAAACGCGTTGGATGCGTATTTAATCATTTCTGCACTATTTCGGTCGGTTTTGACAATTGGAATAGCTAAGGGGTGAAATAATTCTTCAAGAACTGCCGCTGCTTCGTTGCTGGAGGCCCCTATGATTATGCGGTCACCATTAAAGAAGTCGAAAATTGCAGAGCCCTCACGAAGGAATTCAGGCAGTGAAACCACAGCTACCGAAACCGGGGGAGGCTTCAGTCGCAGAATGATTTCCTCGATTTTCGCATTCGTGCCGACTGGGACGGTACTCCTCGTACAAATGATTGCGTCCTTTTCGAGGTGTGCTGCGATTGTGTAAGAAGCTGAATAGATAGATTCCAAATTTGCTGAGCCATCCTTGTTTTCAGGTGTGCCGACAGCGATGAAAATGAGGTCGGCATCTGAATAGGCTTCCTGGGGGCTCATAGTAAAGCTGATTCTGTCGGCTTTCCTGTTTTTGTTGAGAAGACCCTCAAGACCAGGCTCATAAATGGTGGAAATCCCTTTTTGCAGAGTATTGATTTTTGTCTCATCTGTATCAATGCAAACGACTTGGTGTCCCATTTCCGCAAGGCAAACTCCATTTACAAGTCCCACATACCCAGTTCCAGCAACAGTGATTTTCATTCAATCCCTCCATAAAATATTCTTGCTTGTATCCATGTTATTAGAGATATACCCATTCTTACTTGAGACATCGTTAAGGGAATGTAAAAGAACTGTAATATTTTTCTAGATAGGTTTACAAGTTCAGATATAGAAAATAGTTACAAATCTAACCGTAACTTTACTGAATATTTGTAGTATCAACACGGAACATTTACGAGTAGTTAATATTGTTTTAGCAGTGTTTCTGTATTGTAAAAGTACGCTTGATTATTAATGGGGGTAATGATGGTGAAAAGTAATCGGAAATCCAACGTATTTAGCAAGGTTATGCTGGCTGGCAGCATGCTGCTTTTAAGCAGCCAAATGAATGTACAGAATGTGAGTGCGGAAACTCGATTTCCAACTTCAATGGAAGTTAAAAAAATTGCCGGCTATAACATGGGGATGACGAACGAAGATGGGGGCGTAGCTGAGATTGTTAAATACAACGCCGACAATAAAAAGTTCTATGTCATTAACGGAGCTGGGCAAACGATTGATATTGTCAGCCTGAAAAAGTTAAAGAAATCCTCTGGTGAAGAGCAGCAGCTTCAAAAAGAAAAATCGATTAACATTGCAGATGCAGTAAACACAGATCAATTTACATACGGTGATGTAACCAGTCTTGATATTGATACATCCAGAAATGTAGTTGTCGCGGCGGTTCAGGAAGCGGATTATACGAAAAACGGAAAGATTATCGTAATGAACTATGATGGGAAAATCCTTAAGACATACGATGCAGGTGTCCAGCCTGATATGGTTAAGCTGACGGATAATGGGAAGTATATTTTATCTGCAGATGAAGGAGAGCCGCGTGCCGGACTTGAACAAGAGGATCCAGAAGGGTCAGTCACGATTGTTGAAGTAAAAACAGGCAAAGTAACCAAAGTGAAATTCAAAGATGAAAACGTAATTGATGACGATGTGCATATCCGGAACAACGGAACGAAAGCGGATGCAGTGAAGGACTTTGAACCCGAGTATATCGCGGTTTCTAAGGATGGTAAAAAGGCATATGTAACCCTGCAGGAGAATAATGCAATTGCAACGATTGATATTAAAGCAGGCAAGGTACTTTCTGTAAAGTCGCTTGGCTATAAAGATCATTCCATACCGGGGAATGAATTAGATGCAGCTAGAAACGGGAAGATCGAACTTGAAAGGCTGCCTATTTTGGGAGCGTATATGCCAGATTCGGTTGCATACGTAAAAATTGACGGTGTTGATTATCTTGTTACCGCCAATGAAGGGGATGCAACGGAGTGGCCTGAAGAAGATTCCACTTTTGTCAATGTCGCCGATTTTAAAGATGTTAAGGATACGATCGAGTTTGATTCAAGCCTATTCAAAGGCATGACGGCTGAAGAAGCACAGGCAGCTTTTGATAAATTGAAAAATTCAGCTGGCTATCAGAAACTTGAAGTATTGACCGATCGTGGAAATGATGCCATCTATACATTGGGGGGACGTTCTTTCTCGATTTGGAAAGCTGATACAATGGAACTTGTCTATGACAGCGGCAGTGATTTTGAAACCATCACCTCACAGCGCTTCCCGGATGTATTTAACTGGTCCAACGATGATGATGAGTTTGAAAAGCGCAGCACGAAAAAAGGCCCAGAGCCTGAAGATGTCAAAATCGGCAAGATTGGCAATGATGTATATGCATTTATCGGTCTTGAAAGAATTGGCGGAGTGATGGCCTATAACATTTCAAATCCGGAAAAAGCACAGTTTGCAAATTATTTTAACAGCAGGGATTTCTCAAAGGCAATTGCTGGTGACGTATCCCCGGAAGGACTTGAGTTCATTGATGCAAACTCGAGCCCAACGAAAAAACCTCTTGTCCTGGTAGGAAACGAGGTTAGTGGAACCGTTTCTGTGAATGAAATTCAAATTGAAAAATCACATCCTGGTAAACGGAAGTAAAAAAGCCTTCAGCAAAAACTAAATCTTCAAAAAAGCCCTATCCGCAACTGAGCTGGATAGGGCTTTTGATTTTAGACACTGACCATAATCCCGACATTCTATGAATTGTTCCACTAGAAAAAAACAAAGAGATACAATCCAGTCCTGTGTCCGTTGAATTAAACGTGACATAAAGCTCCGACTTACATTTAGCGGGTAACGCCAACTGTTGGTTAGTAGTGTTGAGTTCTTAAAAAACAGTAATTTTTATTTCGTTACTGTAATATCGCCGTTTACAGTTGTTAATTTTATCAAGCTCTTTCCGTTTCCAAACACAGAGTTTCTACTGGAATCGCCCAATATATCAACCTTTCCGTTGACTACTTCTACATCGATTGTGGCATTCGTTGGCTCTTTTACAGTTTGAATTTCGATTTTACCATTCACATTTTCAAAATCAATGTTGCGGTCTAAATGATCTGTTACAAAAGATATACTCCCATTTATGACACTCCCGGAAATATCACCTTCAATGTCTTCAAGGAATATTTTGCCGTTATCAGTTCCGACGGTAATTGCAGAGGTTTCCAAACCCCTTAAATCAATTGTTCCATTGATGGTTTTAGCTGATGCATCTTTTATATTTATCTCTTCTGCGTTTACACTCCCATTGCCAACTTCTACCCTCAATGTATTGTACAATTTTTTAGGTACATAAACCTTTATAGCCAGTGCTGAATCTGAAAAGCCAAAGTTGTAGAATTTAAGCTGCTTTTCATCTAAATTCACTGAGAGTGTATTGTTCTGAATATCAGCATCAAAGGTATATTCTCTATCCTTTTTGGCATTCCCTAATAATTCTACTCTCGTTGTTGAATTGTTTGCAGGAATAATTTCTACCCCAGCGTTATCTGCCTTAATATCAATATTGGCGAAATTTTCATTGTTAAATATTCTTTCTTCTTTGATCGACTCAGAATGATTCTTTGCATCAACCGTTAGAAGACTCCCAGTTATACCGACTAATAAAAGAACTAAAGCAACAATGGATATTTTCTTAATATTGAACATGTTTCATGCCGCCTTTCACAACTCGTACATTGTATTTTAAATAACGGACAAATCCATTTGTTGTTGCACGGGTAGCAAAGAACATTCCGATTAAAATAAATAAACCCAGTCCAGCAAGGCCAATCGAAAAGAACAAGTCGAAAAGCTCAAAAATTTGTGGATGTATGGCTACATTTATTAATACCAATATCGGCGAAGCAACAAATGAAACTCCCGCTATCCAGCCAGCAATTATGACACCTGCTATAGCAACAAATGGCCCTAACACAATAACAAGGTTGAAAAATCCCAATCCAATGACCGCCCAAACCGCTCGAAAAATATTACCTGCAGTTGCCGTTTCCTCAACTTTTTCAACACGATGCGTTGCTACTAACTCTTTAGCAATTTGGTGGGGTGAACCAAGTGAAGCGGAAAGTTGTTCCTCAGTCTTTCCTTCTTCTAATCCAATCTCAAAATACTCCTCAATATCTTGTAAAATATCCTGTCTTTCATAAGATGGAAGTCTCCTCAAGGAAGCATTTAGTTCAGCAATAAATTGTTTTTTATTCACCATTTACACCTTCTTCAATTAAATGATTTACCCCATTTGAGAATTCTTTCCACTCATGGAGCAGGTCATGGAGATACGCTCTTCCGTTATCTGTTAGCTTATAATACTTTCTTGGTGGGCCTTCTGAAGATTCTTTTAAGTACGTCGTAAAGTAGCCTTCTTTTGTTAATCGCCTTAATAGTGGATACGCAGATCCTTCAGATATATCAATCTGTTCGGATATCTTTTGAACAAGTTCATACCCATAACGATCTTGCTTATTCAGTAATACGAGAACACATAATTCCAGGACACCTTTCTTAAATTGTACGTTCACTGTTCAATCACACCTCACTCCTTAACATTTTACTACTACACATTATGCAGTACTGGTTTTTTTAGGGTACCTTCATAAAAAAATATATCATACAGTACTATTCAATGCAAGGTACTGAATGATAATTTTTGCATTATTAAAAAGTTGAAGTTTTTCAAACTCATTTCAATCCAATTTAGATATTTTTAATTAAAGACATTTTAATTGAAAGTATTTTAGGATAGGGATAAAATAAACTTGTACGCTAGTAAAACATAAAGGGGATGCATCAGGATGAGGTTACAGGATAAAGTAGCAGTGGTAACAGGAGGCGCTTCAGGAATTGGTTATGCCATCGTAGAGAAATTTGTTAAGGAAGGCGCAAAAGTCGTTGCCGGAGATATTACAGACAACATTTTTGAGCTGGAAAATACATTTGGTGAAAGTGTTAAAGCTGTAAAAGTAGATGTCTCAAAAGAAGCAGATGTTAAAAATCTAATTGAAACCGCTGTAAATACTTTCGGAAAGCTAGATATCTTATGTAATAATGCAGGGATTATTGGGGCCTATGCAAACATAGAGGAATATACGGAGGAACAATGGAATCGAGTGTTAGGCATTAACATAAATGGTCCATTCTTCGGTATTAAACATGCCGTTCCGTATATGAAACAAAACGGTGGCGGCTCCATTATCAATACTGTTTCTATTTCATCCCGGCATGCCACGCCAGGTTCACCAGCCTACGTTACCTCAAAAGGGGCAGTGCTAATGCTCACTCGCCAGGCTGGGCATGATTATGCTCGTGATAACATTCGTGTAAATGGTATTTCACCAGGTGTTGTTAATACTGGTATTTTGAAAGACGTGGACGATGACATGTTGAAAGTATATTCAGAAGCAATCCCGATGGGCAGAATAGGTGAACCTTCAGAACTTGCGAATGTTGTTTGCTTCTTAGCATCTGATGAAGCATCTTATGTCATTGGCCAGACGTACATTGTTGACGGTGGTAAAGATACCATTTAAATCTTCAAAAATTTTTTTATCTATACCTATCAGAATATAAGGAAAATTTCTTTGTTAATAAAATAATTGAAAGAGGGATAGAAATGAGAGGCTGGGAATTTACAACAACGAACGAACCATTGAAACTGGTAGAGAAACCAGACCCAAAAGCTACAGAAGGCCGCGTATTAATTGAAGTGAAGGCTGCTGGACTATGCCACTCGGATGTTGGTGCATTGCGTGATCCAAAATGGTTAAATATCATTGAGCATACACCTATTATTATGGGACACGAAGTTGCTGGTGTGATTAAAGAAGTTGGTCCAGGTGTTACTGGTTATAAAGTTGGCGATCGAGTAGGGGTTTGTCCTGTAAGTAAAGTTGGGTTGGGACCTGGTTATGGATATGATGGCGGTTATGCGGATTTAGTGTCTGCCCCTGCCGTTGACTTAGTTCCCATGCCAGAAGGAATTACTTTTGCACAAGCTGCGGCAGGTACAGATGCTGGAATGACTTCGTATCATGCCATGTTCCAAACTGGCGGTGCAAAACCAGGAATGAAGGTTGGTGTCATTGGCATTGGAGGCCTTGGACAAATTGCGGCACGCGCCGCGGTCGTAAAAGGCATTGAAGTATATGCAGTGGATGTTAGTCCCAAAGCCCGTGAACTTGCAAAAGAACTTGGCGTAAAAGAAGTCTTTGAAGATGTTAAAGAATTGGCACATATCGCACCTGACCTAATCGTTGACTACGCTGGATTTGGGACAACGACTGCGGGAGCTATTGACGTCATTGCTCCAGGAGGAACGGTTGTTCTAGTCGGGATGGGTAAATTAGAATCAACAATCAACACCGATCCTCTTATTCTGAAGGCAGCAACTTTAAAAGGCAGTGTTGGTGGCGATGTTAATGATATCGCAGAAGTGTACAAGCTAATGGCGTCTGGAGATATTGATCCTGCCCTTTCTGAAATTACATTTGATGAAATTTGGGAAGGCCTTCTGAAATTGGAACGCCATGAGGTAGCAGGAAGACTTGTTGCAACAATGGATTAATTTCATAACATATATGGCTCTCCTAATTTTCTTGTTGGGAGAGCCATTTTATTTCTTAAGTAGTGCAACTGTATTATTAAGGGAACAAATCTTTTTTCCAAACCCAACCGTAATTCAAACGCCTATAATTTTCTCAAAATGAATAGAATAACATGCAAAATCGGTTGCGCTTGCCAATAAGGTAAGCGCCTTTTTAATTGATGTTCGTTGCCTTTCATTAAGAATTTAAAATTTCTAAAGATTTGTAGTCTACTCATTCGACTAGGCCTAGCCTCCAGTTGACTTTTTTCTAAAGCAAAAAAGAACCAATTGTTAAGTTTTGGTATAGTTTCCAATTGGTAGTGCAAAAGTCTCATTTCTTAAGTATAATCTTCCTATATTGCAAGGAAAAAGAATTGGGGGATGTTTATGACATGGTTTACAAAATGGGCGTTGCGGAATAGGGCTGCGGTTGTGTTTTCCGTAATTGTCTCGATTATTTTCGGTGTTTTCAGCTATACCACTATTCCGATGGAGCTCATGCCGTCAGCAGATCAGCCTTACATAACGGTTTCGGCAGTAGGCAACGGCTTGGACGCCGTCACCATGGATGAACAGGTAACGCAGCCTATTGAAAAAGCACTGACAGGCATTAAAGGGAAACGCAATGTGGTCGCTGAAACCGGAAATAACTTCACCCAGATGATGATAACGTTCGATTCAGGCACCGATTTAAAAGAAGCGAAGCAACAGATTCAAGAAAACATCTCGATGGTCAACCTTCCAAACGGGGTCATGAAACCATATGTAGTGCTGCTGAATACATCCCAAATCCCGGTTGTCTATTTGGGGCTTACCTTTGATAAAGAAATCGAGAATAAAGAATTAAGTCTCGTAGACAATGAGATTCTTCCTATGTTCAAGAACATTAAGGGCGTAGGGAATGTCATGAGTTACGGAGGAAAAAACCAGCAGGTCATGATTAAGGTCGATCCTGCAAAACTTGCCGCAGCCCAAATCCCCCTCGAAAAGATGTATATGCTCCTCCAAGGCAAAAACGCTACCGTCGCTGTAGGGGAGCAAACCCTGGATAACCAGGCTACAAGCATCGTTGTAACAGGAAAAATTGACAGCCTGGAAGATGTGAAAAACATCCAGTTGAACCCGGCCACTAAATTGAAAGATGTGGCTGAAGTAACAATGGAGAAGGACACTAAGAGCATTACACATATGAATGGAAAGAATTTCATTCAACTTATTGTGCAGAAAGATTCAACGAGTAATGCGGTCACGATGGGCAAGCAGGTAGAAGAAGTAGCGAAGAAGGTTAATGAGGACTATAAAGGAACGTTAGAAGCTACCATATTCATTAATTTGGCGGATACAGTCCTTAATTCGATTAATGCGATGACAAAGGAAGTACTTACAGGTGCCTTCTTTGCTGCCTTGATTATCTGGCTGTTCCTGAAAAGCTTCCGGATGACCCTGATCACAATTGTCAGCATCCCTCTTTCGCTGTGCATAACGATGATTTTACTTTCCTTCTTTGGGGTTACATTGAACATCCTGACTTTAGGCGGTATTGCGGTATCTGTCGGGCGGCTTGTCGATGACAGCATCGTCGTTGTCGAGAACATTTATCGGAGAAAACGGGAGAAAGTTCTCACCCCTGCCTTCATTGTGGATTCAGTTAAAGAAGTCTCGGCTGCGATCACATCATCGACTCTTACAACTGTGGCAGTGTTCCTGCCAATGCTGCTTGCTTCCGGCGGTTTAAGGGATATAATCGGACCGTTTGCGATTACCATTACATGTTCATTGCTTGCATCCCTGTTGGTTTCTCTAACCGTCGTGCCGATGCTCAGCCAGCGTATGATGAAAAAAGTAAAAATCAAAGAGCACAAGAAAGGAGCGTATTATCCGAAAGTACTGAACTGGTCACTGAATCATAAATGGCTTCCAATTGTGATTTCTGTTTTGGTGATTGTCGGCTCAATCGGGTTGTTTGCTTCGATGCCAAAAGGCTCCGTCGACCAAAAGGACAGCGCCTATCTTTCCATTTGGCTGCGCTATGAAAGTGGAACGCAATTCAAGGATATTGAAAACGGGATAAAGAGGATGGAAGACCTTCTTTCCGAACAGAAAGACGTTGTCAACCATATTGTCCAAGTCGGAAATAATGCCGAAGCAGCGCAGTTTGGCGAGCTTCAGGATCCAAACCAGGTCCAGTTCATGGCCTTCGTGAAAGAAGGAGCCGATTCTGTTAAAATCGTTCAGAAACTGCGAAGCGAAAAAGACCAATTTCCCGGGGCGGAATTAGCCGCCAATACATCCGGACTAATGGGTGAGAATAAAACAACCGTATCTGTGGATGTTATCGGCGACAATGAAAAGGACATTCAACAGGCAGCCGATGAAATCAAGAAAACGTTCGAAGGCATTGATGGCGTCCAAAAAGTAGAAACAAATGAAGAAAATCAAAAGCCAACCGTGACGGTTACGGTGGATTCAAGCGTCGCAAATGCACAGGGAATATCCCAGTCGATTCGAGGAATGATCGAGCCGGCAGTAATCGGCACTGTTGAAATCGACGGCCGCAGCACACTGGTACAGCTTGGCGCTATACAGGAAATAAAATCTGCTGAAGATTTAAAGGATCTTCAATTGATGACACCTGAGGGACCGGTTGCTTTGTCAAGCATCGCAACAATTAAGGAGTCAAACGAACCGGGAACCATTTTTTCAAAAGACGGTAACCATTACCTTCAAGTCAACGCCGTTGTCGACCCGAAGAAAATGGTCGATGTAGCCGGGGAAATTAATAAACAATTAGCAGTCTGGAAACAAGGCAACAAATTTGGGGATGGAACGAGCGCTGAAATCACCGGCGCAGCCATGCAGTCATCCGATGATTTAGTGGAGCTTGGGAAACTTGCTCTTTTCTCGATCGGAATTGTGTTCATGATCCTTCTCGTTACATTAAAATCATTCCGGGCGAGCATTGCGATTTTATTATCATTGCCGCTCGCGGCGATTGGATCCCTTTTGGGGCTGGTTGTATCAAAATCAGGCATTGATATTTCATCCGGAATCGGGATGCTGATGCTTGTCGGAATCGTCGTAACGAATGCAATCGTGCTTGTCGACCGGATCCGCCATAATGAAGAGACGATGACCATAAGGGAAGCGATTATGGAAGCAGGAGCTGTAAGACTCCGGCCAATCCTGATGACCGCGTTTGCAACCATTTTTGCCATGGTCCCGCTTCTATTTGCGCACCAATCCGCCATGAGCTTCAATCTAGTTGGCAAGGGGCTTGCTGTCGTCGTTATTTTCGGACTGCTTGTGTCAACTTTCCTGACACTGATCGTAATCCCGACATTCTATGAACTGTTCCATTTCAAAAAGGCAAAAAAACAAAGACAGCTTTCCAGTCCTGTATCCGGTGAATTAAACGTCTAAAACACCAACTTCAGTGAAACAGAGCATGGCAGTGAAGCAGCCTATCAACCTAGGCTGCTTCTTTTTTGTTCATTTTGTATTCATCAGAATTGTAATGATAGCAGAATAATAGTAATGAATTGGCCAGTTGCCAACAAAGGGAAAGTCTTGAAACAGTCTAATTAGCGTTTAGGCTGTTTTTTTATGCTTTTGTAATGGGATTTTCGTGATTTATTTTAGTTTTCTTGGGGACAGGGAAGATTTTAATTATTTAAATATAATAATTTTTGTTTATTTATATTTAAAGATGATATATAATCGTTCGTAAATAACAAACATTTAGCCTGAAAATTTATAAAAACAAAATATTTTTCGGATTAAATTCGAACATATATATTTATTAATAAATTAATGTTCGTAATTCAGGTTGGGTGATACTGGAGGGGTAGTTATATGAACAAGTTTGAAAATAAGTGGATCCGAGCTGTACTGCCAGCTTTGTTGATTCACTGTAGTATTGGGACAGTTTACTGTTGGTCACTGTTTAAGGGCGATATTGCCTCTTATATTGGGAAACCAATAAGTGAAGTGGAATGGGCATTTAGTATCGCCATTTTTGTTCTAGGTATGTCTGCGGCGTTTGGCGGAAAATTTGTAGAAAAAGACATTCATAAGTCGTCCTTGCTTGCGGCCATCTTTTTTGTTGCTGGCATGGCGGGAACAGGGTTCTTTATTTATCAAAAGTCATTGATCGGTATTTATGTTTCTTATGGAATTGTGATGGGAATTGGACTCGGGATCGGTTATTTAACACCGGTAAAAACATTGATGCTTTGGTTCAAGGAGCAAAAAGGGTTAGCCACAGGCCTTGCCGTTGCAGGCTTTGGCTTAGCGAAAGTCATTGCAAGTCCTTTAATGGAAAAGCTGCTCGGAGAAAGAAACAATGAAGGAATATTAGTAAATCAGGCAAATATCTATACGATGTTTTATATTTTGGCAGGCATCTATTTAGTGATGATGGTTGCTGGCCACTTAGCTTTAAAAAAACCAGCAGGTTATGAGGAAGAAAGTGCCCAAAGCATGAGCTTTAGTTATCGAAAAGCGTTAACAAATAAAACATTTATCGGTATTTGGTTGATGTTCTACATTAATATTACATGTGGATTAGCTTTGATTGCGCAGGAAAAAGGCATTTTGGCATTCATCGGATTTGGGGCAATTGGCCTGGTTAGCTCGTTAACAGCTATTTTCAATGCAGGTGGACGAATCATTTTCTCTTCATGGGGAGACCGTTTAAAAGATCGCAACTCAATCTATAAAATTATTTTTATTTCATCGATTTCAGTTATACTACTGACCGTTGTATTTGATGGTATCAATAACTCTTTGGCATTCCTGATTATCGCCTTGCTTTGTATCGTGAATGCAGGGTATGGTGGTGGATTTTCAACCTTGCCGCCACTATTATCTGACCGCTTTGGTTTAAATAGTATTTCAACTGTGCATGGATTATCCTTATCTGCCTGGGCATGGGCAGGGCTGACAGGCAATCAGCTAAGCGCATATGTTCTCGAAAAGACACAATCCTATGATATGGTTTTATATGTCATAATGGCTTTGTTCACCATTGCCACGTTAATTAGTATATTCATTGTTAAACCTGAAAAAGTAAACGTTGAAAGTGAAGAATTCAATAGGAAAGAAGAAATCGCAATCGGATAAATCGTTATTAGCAAAAGTAAAAAGGGATGCCTGATATGGAAGGCATCCCTTTTACGATGATTGATAGTAAATCCCGAGATCTCCTATTATTCCACCATAACCTTGATTTGATCCATCGCATTATACCCGTAACCCTTTCTATTCCAAAAAGGGTCGGCCGGCTGCGTACGGCCAGTTGAATCTGTCGCTTTTGACAGGATCACATATTCACCTTTCTTCGGTACAGTCCATTCATAAGACCAAGGCTGCCAGCCATAACCTTCATGTTTAACATGCTCCGATGTTGCAAGCCGCCACGTGATCCCACCGTCTACACTTATCTCTACCTTTGAAATGAAACCATTACCTGTCCAAGCAATCCCTTTAATTAGATGTTTGCCGGTATTTAAAATTTTCATATCCAAAGGCTTTTGAATCGTGGAGTTCACATTTATTGACGTAACAGGAAAGGCATCTAGATTATTTTCTTTATTTGGGTAATACACATAATCAATTGTTTGAAAGGGACCTTTAAAAGTAGAATCGATCACACGTATTTGTTTGATCCATTTTACGGATGCCATTGCATACCACTGGGGAACAATTAATCTCAGTGGATAACCATGCTTAAACGGAATCGGCTGGCCGTTGTACTCATATGCAATAAGGGTGTCAGGGTGGAGTGCCTTCTCGATCGGCAAACTCCTGGCATATGAGAAAACCTTATTTAAATCGGTCCGTTCGCCATAATCATATCCTTCCACTACAATTTCCTTTGCTCCTTTTCGTATCCCTGAACGTTCAAGCAGTTTCCGTAATGGCACACCCCTCCAATAGCCCTGGCTAATCGCGCCCTTTTCCCATTGTTCCCCAAATACTTTAGGTTCGAAAAAGCGGCGTTTATCCCCTGAACATTCCAATACAACTTGAAGTGTTTTTGAAGGTAATTGAATAATTTTTTGCATCGAAAGCAGCGATGGTTTCGATACAATCCCATTAATCGGGAGCCAATAATTTGAGTAAGAAAGAGCTGGATAAGAAAAGTGATTCCGCTTATAAAATAATTTATCCGGCGTATTGGCAGTATCGATAAATTGGATAGGTGTCTCCTGATTTTCCGGAAACAAACTACGCGTCAGTAAGTATGGCTTCACTTTAGGGCGGTTTAAGCGGTCCATATGTTCCTCCTATTTAGGTAGGTTCATAATGTATGTTTATGAACGATGGGTTCTAATTATAAAGGAAGGTACTTTTGAATTTTTAGGAAGCAAGGAAATGGGCGTTTTAAATCTATTTTAGGCTCTTACACCAGTAACAGCTGCCTAAAAGGAATCATACTTTGTTGAGGAGAGTACACGAATTATCTGATGGAGTTAAATGCCCAAACTGATTAATTAATTCATTCAGCTCTCGCGTCAGGTGTCGGTTTAACCTGATAAATAAATACAAAGGAGAGGGAAAGATGCATAATTTTCAAAATCCATTGCAAAGCTTGGAATTGGCCCCTTACCAAGCTGGTGAGGTAACTTACCTGGATCCTTATAGTGAGGATGCACGGTTTGGCCGTTGCGGAGGGTTTGGCCGTTGCGGTGGCTTTGGCCGTTGTGGAGGCTTTGGCCGTTGCGGAGGTTTTGGTTTTGGCCGTTGCGGAGGCTTTTTCCGTTGTGGCGGTTGTTTTGGTTGCGGCGGTTGCGGCAGCTGCTTCGGTTTTAGTTGCGCTGGTTGTTTCGGTTTTAGTTGTGTCGGCATTGGCTTTTGGATTTAAAAAAATATGTATTTTATCAAAAAAAGTGTCCCTGCGAGCTTATGGCAGGGACGCTGCTTTTTTTGTGGTAATCATATAGGACAAAGAAAACTACATAGAATAATAGTGCAGAGTTGCAATGATTAGAACTAAGGAGGAGCGGAATGACAAAATTGAACCCGTCCACGCGTCTGAAGGTAAAAAGAGATACATTTTATCTGCCTGATCCAGAAGGTGGTGTGTATTTTAGAAATAACGAAAGCTCATTCCGAATGAAAGGCAGTACGATTTATCAATGGATTGAAACACTGATGCCGATGTTCAACGGGGAGCAAACTTTGGGAGAATTAACAGAGGGACTAACGGCCCAGTATCGCACCAGAGTATATGAGATTGGAGAAACGTTGTACAAGAATGGATTTGTACGAGATATAAGTCAAGATCGGCCACATCAATTAAATCCTGCGGTTCTTGAAAAATATTCTTCACAAATTGAATTTATTGAGAATTTTGTTGATTCTGGTGCGTACCAATTTCAGGAGTTCCGTCAAGCTAAAGTTCTGGCAGTCGGAGCTGGTCCCATTTTAGTTTCATTGGTGGGTACCTTAATTGAATCGGGACTCCCTAAATTCGATTTTCTGGTAACTGAATCGATGCCTACAAATCGGCTGCGGATTTCTGAGCTAGTGCAGAATGCCCGTGAAGCCGACTCCGAGGTGGAGGTTAAGGAGGTCCCATTTGAAAGAGGGGAACACAGGAGTTTTTGGAAACAAGCTGTGAGAGCCTATGATTGGGTTCTATATGTCTCGCAGGATGGGAATGTAAATGAGCTAAGAATCCTTAATGATGTTTGCAAGGAGGATAAAAAGGTATTCCTGCCTGCCATATGTTTAGAGCAGGTAGGGTTATCTGGTCCAGTCGTTCATCCAGAATCAGATGGATGCTGGGAGTCTGCATGGCGCCGCCTTCATCAATCTGCCGTTGGGGTAGAACAGCAGCCTAACAACTTCTCTTCAACAGCTGGATCCATTTTGTCAAATGTCCTTGTATTTGAATTTTTCAAGAAGGCTGCAGGCATTGCAGGTTCGACTCAAAGCAATCAAATTTACATGCTTGATCTTGAAACATTGGAAGGCGACTGGTTATCATTCCTTGCACACCCGTTGGTTACGTCTACAAATATAACTCCCAGGCTGTTAGAAGACCTTGATTTAAGGATTGAACATGAATCTAACAGAAATTCTCCACATACTAAACTATTGGAATACTTTAGTCTGCTAACCTCTGAAGAGATAGGAATTTTCCATCAATGGGAGGAACGAAATTTGACACAGCTTCCTCTGGCACAGTGTTATGTTCAGGCAGTTAATCCAGTTTCCGAGGGGCCATCAGAACTTCTTCCCGAAATAATTTGTGCTGGTTATACACATGAGGAAGCAAAACGGCATGCCGGGCTAACTGGCATTGAAATGTACGTTTCACAATTAAGCGATTCACATGTTAAGGGATTTGAAAATCGGAATGACCATGTTGACTCGAGCATTCCCAAGGGTTTTATGGGTATCGGAGCGGGAGAAACCATTGAAGAGGCCGTTTGTCGAGGGCTACAAAGATATTTAGATGAAGAATTGAAAGAAAGAAACGAAGATCAACAGGGCGCGATTTTAGATTTGCAGCAAGGATTAATAGAAGATCAGCATTGCAAATATTATTTAAATGCACTGAACACCTTAAATGGTCCATCCATCATCGAGTTAAGAGACGATGTTCTGGGCTTCCCTGTCATACGGGTAAGGTCGAATGGCCAAAGCTACACGAAGGCAGGTTTAAATTTAACGTTTGCATTACGAAATGCCTTACAACTAGCACTTTTAAATGCTCAAAACCAGGTTCATTCAATGGCAAGGCAGAAAAAAGAGCCAGCCGATTTTCTGGAAAAAAAGGAATCCAAATTCCACATTCCTTCATGTGATGGAATTACTAAATTAGAGGTGCTACATTCTGCCATTCAGGTCTTAAAAGAAAACAGGAAACGCTTATTTGTGTATGATCTTTCGTTCGAACCTTTTTTAAAAGAGGAACTTGCAGGGGTATTTGGTGTACAGGTTCGGGAGGAGGAATCCTATTGGCAGCCTTAATTCTAATGGATGGAAAGGGTTTATTGGCGGATTTCGTCTATAACCAATTGTCCAAAAGCCATAACATAAAGCGTCAAAGTATAGAAGAAGAAATTCCGGTTGAAACAAAATTAGCTCTGGTGCTCCACGATTCCTGGGATCCATCGGTTCATCAAAAAGCGGAAAAACGCTTTAGGGATGCGGGGGTCCCATGGCTTCGAGGTTTCGTTTCGTTTGGGGAAGGAATCATTGGTCCGTACGTACGCCCAGATGCACCGGGGTGTTCTTGCTGTGCTGATATCCGGCTTATAATAGCGGGGCCTGATCAACGAGAAATGTTGGCGTTTCAAGGGAAAAGGGCAGCTGGAGAAGGACCACTGCGTGATGCCTGGGCATCGAATACGGGATTATCTCAAATATCAAATTTGTTATGTAATGAAGTGCAAAAGATTCTACAAGGAGAAGTCAGTAATTTAGAAGGAAGAGTATTCATCACAAACCTTAAAACGCTATCCACCTCTAGCCACTTTTTCTTGCCTGACCCATTGTGCCCGATTTGCAACTCATTACCCATTGATACATCAGAGTTAGCTAAAATTCGGTTAGAATCTAGTCCTAAAATCAATGGTGGCGGTTATCGAAGCCGTTCGATGGATGATTTAAAAGCTGTTCTAGTCAAAGATTACCTCGATTCCCGTACAGGGATTATGAATGGGAAAATGCAAGATATCAGATTGCCGTTTGCTGATGTTTTAGTAATCATGCCTCTCTTTGGTGGAATTGAGGGAGTAGCAGGGAGGACTAATTCTTATGAAATAAGTGAGCTGACTGCCATTTTGGAAGGTTTGGAACGATATTGCGGGATCGAGCCTCAAGGAAAAAGGACAGTCGTTCGTGATAGTTATCACCATTTAAAAAATAACGCATTAAATCCCACAAGTGTTGGTGTTCATGAATCCGAAAACTATGAAAAGCCTCATTTCCCTTTTAAAAAGTTTGAGCCTGACGTCCCAATGGATTGGGTCTGGGGTTATTCATTAGTACAAGAACGGTCGATTCTGATTCCAAAGTTACTTGCCTATTATAGTTTAAGCTGCGGGGAGGGTTTTGTATATGAAACCTCGAACGGATGCGCAGTAGGCGGGAGTTTGGAGGAAGCCATTTTCCATGCCATCATGGAGGTAGTCGAGCGGGATTCCTTTTTGTTAACTTGGTACGCCAGGCTCCCACTCCCACGGCTTGATCTACGTTCTGCAAACGATACAGAATTACAGCTCATGGTGGACCGTATTCAAGAAGTGGCGGGGTATGATCTATATTTTTACAATTCAACGATGGAACATGGAATTCCAAGTGTGTGGGCCATCGCAAAAAACAAACGATCCCACGGCGTAAACATCATTTGTGCGGCAGGTGCAAACCCTGACCCTATAAGGGCAGTAAAAAGCGCGATTTTCGAGCTTGCGGGTATGATGTTTAGGGATGACGAAAAATTGGAGGCAAACAGAGAGAAATATGAAAGGATGCTGCAAGATTCGTTCGCGGTCCGGACCATGGAGGACCATGGGATGCTCTACGGTCTGAGAGAGGCAGAGGAACGACTGAAATTTTTATTAGATGATCATGGTCCCCTACGTACGTTTGCTGAGGAATTTAAGGAGCCGCCGGCCAATGCTGATTTAAAGGATGACCTTCAGGATATCCTGAAGAGGTTCCGGAATTTGAACATGGACGTGATTGTAGTCGACCAAACCTCGCCTAACATCAAACGGAATGGATTATTCTGTGTAAAGGTAATCATTCCCGGCATGCTGCCAATGACATTCGGGCATCACCTTACCCGGGTGAAAGGCCTCGAAAGGGTGCTCACGGTACCCATGCAGCTAGGATTTGAGGATAAACCATTAACGTATGAACAGCTTAATCCATTTCCCCATCCATTCCCTTAGTGGAAGAGTAGGAGGACAAAGATTTGGAGATAGATACATTTCTGCATCAACTGCATTTTGACACGGAAAAAGTCTTTCCGCCAGATTGGGAGGTAGATTGGGAAGACGCGCCGCTTCCTTATAAATTGTACCGTGGCTTACCAGCGATTCCTCTTACTGCTGAAGTCCCCTTAACTTTAAGGAAGAGAGAAGATGATCTGAACCCTGGTCTGGAAGAGCTTGGCCATTTCTTATGGTATGTATATGGCATAACTCAATTCTCTCAATCTCCATTTATTGATGGAGCCAAGGGCGAGAATGTGAGCTTTATTCAGTCGTTACGAAGGTTTGTTCCGTCTGGAGGGGCGTTGTATCCGAATGAATTATATGTGTATGTAAATCTGGACGACGCCCCAACAGGGATTTACCATTACGATGTGGCGCATCATCGGCTTATTTTGCTGCGGGAAGGCAATTACGATGACTACCTATCCAGAAGTCTTGATAACGATTTTCCTATTTCGGACAGTTTCTGCACCGTTTTTGTCTCGACCGTTTTTTGGAAAAACTTTTATAAGTACAATAATTTTTCCTATAGGCTCCAGGGGTTGGATGCGGGTGTAATCATTGGGCAAACACTGGAAGTATCCAATCAGATGGGGTTCTACCCGCGTGTATGTTACCAATTTCTTGATCGGTCTCTTAATCATTTGCTTGGATTATCCGACCACGAAGAAAGTGTTTATGCGGTAATCCCAATAACGTTGAAACCGCATCGGGCCAACGATCAAAAAAGAGAAGAAACCGTGTCTGCATCTGAACTGTGCCGGGAAGTTCCGGTGTTGAATCATGCTACCTATAATCGTTCAAAGAGAGTCATTGATTATCCGATGCTAAGAAAACTGAATGAAGCATCGATGTTCGAAACAACTCAGTCCTTTGTAAGAGTAAACAAAAAGAATGCTGAGGCTCCGTTAGGTCCGGAGATGATCTTCCTGCCAGCTGCGGAGCGCTTTTCATATGATTTCGCATCTGCTTGCAGGAACCGGTATTCTCCAGGTTTTGATTTTACGTTAGGAAAAGTAAGCCAAACACAATTATCCACTTTATTAAAAGAGACATTTTCTTTCCTATATCAAAATGATCTAGACGATACACAGGGACAAATTGGAACTCGTTTTTCTTTATATGGAAGTTTTTATCATGTGGAGGGAATTCCTGATGGTGCTTATTCTTATGACAATGGGACTCATGCACTTCAGAGCATAACCAAGGGAGATCACCGGGAGTTTTTGCAAGCTGGATTAACGATGCCCTTTGTAAATATGAATCAAATTCCACTCTGCATGAATGTAGTTGGAGACAAGGATCACCTCAAAGATATACTGGGTGTTAGAGGATACCGTATACAACAGATGGAAGCGGGCATTCTCGTCCAACGGCTGCTCTTGTTATCGTGTGCTTTAGGAATGGGGGGGCATGCACTATTGGGATTTGATGCGAACCAAAGTGATGAGCTTTTTAGGATCGGTTCGAAAAGAAAAACCTGTTTGATTCAAATTCCCATCGGGCCAACCAATCCTCATGCCTGGTTAAAAGGGAGTTTGCGTAGCTAGGAAAATATTATAAATGGCCAGAGTACTCATTTAAAGCTTTTCTCCGGAAAATTGTTTGATGCCTATACAGACCAAAAGAGCAGGATAAATCATTTCCTGCTCTTTTGGTTTTTACAAAGTAATAGAAATAGCCCTTTAACAACAGATAAAATGTAGATAGTTAGTTTTTGTATTAGGAGTTACTTATTTTTTTCCAGCATATACGTTATCCATAAATAAATGGCAATCCCGCCGATACTAATCCACTGGCTTGCCTGTAGTTGTGTAACTTGTTTCAACGATGTCATACTCAGTAAGTAATCAGGTAATGTTAAAATGGCAACGATAATGATTAATGTCCAGGTTTTTGCCCAAAAGGACATTACTATGATAAAGAGTGCAGTAATAATTCCGATTATTAGGCTTGCCGTATGGCCAAAATGAATAACTGGGGTATAGATGGCTTTATTTAAGAAAATCAAACCGACAAACAATGCAATCGGCAGCAGTACTATAGCATATAAGATCAATAATTGTTTTTTGGCAGATTGATTTGTGGTTGAAAGATATTTAAATCCTGAAAAAACGCTAACTATAAATATCCCCGCAATGACAAGATGCCCGACAAGTTCCAAAACAGAATAAGAAAGCGTGCCTTTTAATAAATCTGAAAAAATGGTAAAAGAAAATGACCCAAAAATAATGAGGCAAATATATTTGGCCCATGTTCGATAGTCAATGACCATTTCATTAGAAACCATTTGCATATATTCCTTAGGAGACTTTCCGATAATCTTTTCAATAGACTTGCCACTTTTTTCTGTTTCGAATAAATGGACCTCCAATTCCTCGACAATTTCATCGATTTCATTCGAATTCTTTCCACTGGAAAATAAGTATACGCGTAAATTTCCCAAAAACTCCTTACTTTTATCAGATAGATTTAATTCGTTATTCAACTGCACCATCCCCCTTTATTTGTTTTGTGTCCGATTCATGGTGTAAAACCCGATTGACATTACTTTGTAAATAATTCCAACGCTCCATGAACATTTCCAATTCAGCTTCACCCTTCGGCGTAAGTGAGTAATATTTCCGTCTTGGTCCTGCTATTGATTTTTTTAATGTGGAAGTGACCCATCCTTCTTTTTGCATCCTCATTAACAATGGATAAATCGTACCTTCACTGAAGGAATCAAAACCATAGCTTTCAAGCTTTTCGGCCAGTTCATAACCGTAGACTTCCTTATCCTTGATAATAGCCAAAAGGCAGCCATCAATGATTCCTTTTAACATTTGTGTGGTTGACAACAATTTTCACCCCTTTATATACCTTGTATTACAAGAGTTAAAAATAAAAAAAGGCTTGCATTACAAGATATATAATAAGTATAGCTTCATCTATCTTGTAATGCAAGGTAATTTAATTATTTCGATGTGGATCACCGTTAATTTCCCAGTAAAAAGGAATTAATATTTTGTTAGCTCCGTCCTAATTTTAGAGTGAAGTTATTTCCTTTATAGAGAAACCTATAAACTCTAAAAAACTTTTTGCCACTCTTTAGGAGAACTTTTCAATATATATATGCTATTTATAGGTTTTTTGGTTAGAATGAAGGAGGAACATTATGGATTTCCACTAATTGATAGGAGTGATTGAAATGGCTGTTGATGTTTATTTGAACTTTAATGGGAATTGTCGTGAAGCTGTAGAGTTTTATGCGGAGGTTTTTGGTACGGAGCAACCGCGTATTATGACGTTTGGTGAGAATCCTCCAAATCCAGAATATCCACTTCCGGAAGAAGCGAAAAATTTAGTCATGCATGCTCGTCTTAATATTGATGGAAGCAATGTTATGTTTTCAGATACGTTTCCCGGTTCACCATTTACGGTTGGAAATAACATAAGCCTAGCTTACCATGGCTTTGACGAGGACAAGCTTAAAGCTGTTTTTAACAGACTGAAAGAAGGCGGAACGGTTGGCATGGAGCTTCAAGAAACCTTCTGGGCAAAGCTTTATGGCCAAGTAACCGATAAATTCGGTGTTATTTGGCAATTGAATGTAAATAACGAAAAGTCAGCTTATTAATTTTGATCTAAGAGGGGTCCCGAAAGTAAAATAGGGGTCCCTTTTGTGATTTTTCCACTCTTACTACTCCCCTTGAGAACTGTTGGCCGAAGGAAATTACACAGCATTCAGAGAGCAGCTTTCGCAGAACAGATGAAAATAAAGCCGACTTTTTGAATGTGTAACGAATGGAGAAAAATATCTAACAGATCCTCAACTAATAAGAGTGATATGCTCCAATTTTGCGGGTGGCCAACTGCTCCAAGCGTCTATACTTACCAAACCATTTGTACGTACTCAAAACCAGAGAGGAAGAATATCTTATTAATGCAATAAAAAACTCTGGAGGGGGATGTTACAGTGGGAAATGTCGACCAGGCAGGGACTACTTCCGCATTAAGTGACCCAAGTAATGGGCAGATTCGTCTGGCTTCCATTGGGGCAATAACAGGCGGGTCACTTTTGGCCATCAATAATATTTGGCAAGGATACCTCGATGTGACAACTGGAAATGACGGGATTCTGCACGATGTGACTCATTATGCTTATTATGTTAATAACTCCATGCTATTGTTGGCAATGTGTGGTTTACTCCTTGGACTTTACGCACTCAACAATCGAGTTACAGCTGCAAAAGCAGGATTGATGTGGCGAACCGGGGCCTTTCTTTCTGGACTCGGACAGGGGATGTTTGCACTCGGGGCATTAGCGTTTATTTTACACGGCTTCTTTGACTTTAAATCTTTAATGGATTTAATCAACTTAGCCGCCGGAATCGGCAATATTGTAATGTACCTGGGTGCCCTTCCACTTGGTCTGGTGCTGCGCCGCAGGAATGAATTTCCTCGTACCGCAGCTATTTTATTCCTTCTGACGGTACCAGCAGTTGCCGTCGCCATGATTATTATATACGGCATTAATCCGCTCGTCGGTGGTTTATTATCCGGCGGCTTGTACGGCTTGGCTTGGATCATGACAGGGTTGTATTTAAAGAAATAACGAAAGCGAATAGGAATCTAGGAACTCTTCGAAGCAATTTTTAAATTCTATAGTATAGGGGACAACCCATACTTCAGAATCGTCCCCTATTTCATAGTAGGTTAACAATACCCCTTAACCCCCCTTTATGGAAAAAGCCAGCCGATAGACGTCTAACACAGAACAATGATTTTATAGGGAGTAGTCTGGGCTGGAATGCTAAATGTGGCAGCGCCATATACAACTAGTAGATTCCGGTTTCCGGGATTCCTTGTGAAGGGCTGGCCGTTTTGTAATAAAACAAGAGTATTACTAGAAATATTCAACTGTAACTGACCATCACTACTCATCAGCTGGCTGTTAAAATAGTCTACTTTTACATTTTGATAAGGGTTATCTTTTACGATTATGAGTGCTTGATATTGTGGCGGGTATATAAGAAGAACCGGTACGTTGACATCATAAAAACCAGTCACACGGTCTCCAACTGAAACGATAACATGGTCTAGAAAATAGGTGGTTGGACTAATGACGAAATTTACTACTGAACCATCTCCTCCTTGTAGGGACATTAATTTAAAACACCCTTTTAATTCCTCATCAGATCCTACTAAGTAATCTTGAATCATGGTAACCGTACCAGAAAAAGAACCGTATTTTTTCATTTTTTCCCCTCCATTTTGATTATCCATTGATGAAATACAATCCCTCAGGAAACTTTGAGGGTGGGGAGCTTATAATATTCAAATAAATATTCAGATTGGTCTTATAAATTTTATGATGAAGGAGAATAGATATTACTTACTACGGGCCGCCACTATTAATACGATAAGTCGTTACTTAGTAAAAGTAAAAAGGGATGCCGTGATATCGAAGGCATCCCTTTTACGATGATTGATATAAAATCCAGAACCTCATTTAGATGAGTTAGGGCGAACCCAATATCATCTTTATCAATGTGAACTAAATATGGCTTCACTTTAGAGTGGCTTAACCGGTCCATATGTTCCTCCTAATTAGAAAGGTTCATAAACTATGTTTATGAAAATGCATTCTAATTAGATGTATTTTGGTAAAATCTAAGAAATAATATGGGGCATCCTCTACATGTCAGGTGAAACCAATAAAATCGTCGAGAAGAAAGTTGGCCGCATCGCCTAAGGAATAGAAGAGGAGATCGGCGTTGGATGCGAGCTGACCTATACGCCAGAATATCCGCCACTTTTATAGGGTAGTGTAATTTCATTATAAAAACAGCAAGGTCCGTTTTGGGCCTTGTTTTTTATTGTAGGAGAGATAATCAGAAAGCTCTAATTACCTATGATTAAACATTACTGTTAGCTAATAAATTTGCTAAAACACAGCTGCAAAGTTTCGTGCTAATTTATAGGTAATAACAAATATTGGAGGCGGTCTTGTGAATATTGGGAAGCTGGAAATGGCACTAAAATCGATTGGAAAAAGATCTTTCGTTGATGATTATGAAATCTATAACAATAAGCAACTTTCTAAAACAAAAAAAATTGAAATGTTATCGGAAATATATACTTCCAATGGTGCTACCATAAGAGTTTCTTTTGCAGAAGATACTTTTGAGCATGGTAAACAAAAAGAGGCCTTGTTGCTAATTATGGATTCACCTCGACTTTCAGCAGAAGTAAAAGAGAAGGCTAAAAACCTTCTAAGGTTGGAGTAAAGGAACAATCCTGTTTTAAAATCGAGTTAATTAAAATCCTAATTTTATTAAAAGGGGTAATTTGGTTGATTGAACAAGTCTGGAAAAGAATTAGTCAAAATGAAGGACAAGTTTTCAAGCAAATTAAAGGAGGTGAATTTACCTATAAAGTATCTGGAAATACAATAGAACTGGACCGAACTAATCGTAATGTTTCGAAGGGTACATTTGCAGAAGCTTTAAAGTATGTGCCTCTTGAAAATACTGTACCACTTCAAAAACTACAGGCACCATCTTACTTGTTTGCCATCCTAATGGACCAAAGAATCCGAAAAAATGATTGGTAATTATATAAAATGGAAGGGAGCTTAACTTGTCATGTTTTGGATGAACGTTGATTTTCCCGAAAAATGTTGTACTGTACATAAACAATACTGTTCATTTATCTTGCAAAACGAAACCGATAAAAAAGGTATTGGACAAAATCTAGAGGATGGCGGTTGGCATCAGTTTGCATCTCTAAGTGAAGCAAACGAAAAATATGAAAAATCTTATTCGCAATTAAAATACAAAAAATGCAAGAAGTGTTTCTAATCCGCTAATAAATCTCTTGAAAAAACAGTAAAATCCAAAAGCTCTCTCTTATGTAAAAAGCCAGCCGATTGCCCGGCTGGCGCCCACGAACCATGTCAGCAGCCATCAATCCCACATGCTTCGCCCGCAGCTGGCGGCTCCTTGCCAAGCTCGCGCTCAATAAACCTTTCCAGCATCTCCTTCGTATTTAATCCTTGAACCCGTTGATCCCCAATAAAAAACGTCGGAACAGCGGTAATCCTGGCTTCCTCATACGCATGGCGGAGAGCTTCCTTGTGCGCCTGCTTATACTTCCGCGTTTCAAGTGCTTCTCGGAACGTCGCTTCATCAAGTCCAACTTTTCCCGCTATCTCTGTCAGAACATCGATATCACCAATATCACGGCCTTCCGCAAAGAAAGCAGCCAGCACAGCCTCACTATATTCGTTCCCTATCCCATGTTCCTTAGCCAACTGCGTTCCTTCATGTGCTAGATGTGTATGTGGCTGCGGATCAACATCCGGAAGGACAATCTTTACGTTAAAACGCTCAGCTATCGGCCAAACCGAACCATGCCAAGCATTCTGAATATAATCGCCCTTTGGCGACAGCGTCTTATGGGGAAACGGCCGCAGCTCAAATGGCATCCATTCCAGCTCAACATCCTTACCCTGAATCGCTTCTTTTAGCGGAGCCTCCGCTATATAACAAAACGGTCACACAAAATCTGAATACACACGGATCTTTAACGTCACTTGAATCCCTCCCGAATAGTAAGGTGTTCCCCAATAGTGTAAGCGGAGGGGGGAGGGTTATCCAAATCATCTGCTTTAAGTTGAAAGTCTACTTTTTGAATCGAATTTAATGAAAAGGTATTGACTTTAACTTTGTTTCTTAGTATAGTAATTATTGTCCTCACCAAGAGGAAAACTTAATAACGATTCCGTAGCTCAGCTGGGAGAGCACTACCTTGACAGGGTAGGGGTCGCTGGTTCGAACCCAGTCGGAATCATACTAATCCTAACATCAATCGGTGTTAGGATTTTTTATTTATTTCTATAACTAAATTCCGATTATTGCGAACGTATGTTTCAATAAAGTATTGAGCAATTTGCAGAACCGAGGTAGTCATGCTTAGTCAGATTTTTAGTAAGATTTCCGCTATTAAAAGAGTCGATCAATCAGACACGCTATATTTTTTACAAAGAGAAAAATCTACTATTAGGAAAGCAATAAAGCCGACTCTATTGACCAGAAATTTGGCAGAGAGCCGGCTTTTCTATTAGGACTATATGATCAGGAGCCCTATTTATAGGTGCTCCTTTTTTAGGATGACTGCTCATAGGCCCGTAAAATCAAGAGTTTAGCTCAACTAAAGTGGAATCCAATATGAAATTAACCTTCTCATTAAAACACTTACGTCTAAAAAATGTCAAATAAATATCTCTTTTTACCTATATAAAACTACCTAATTTATGTATAATAATGCTAAAAATATCTAGATTACTAGGAAAAAAGACTATTTTTAGTGTTTTTGGTTAGTTATCGGGAGAAGGAGAAGGAAAATGCTGCATCTGAGAATTTACTTCAAGAGTTTTATTATTATATTAATTGTGACCATGCTTTGGCTGCCCAATACATCGGTGGTTGGTCAGGGTTTGATAGACGATAATAAAAATGGCATAGATGATAATTGGGAAAGGGAGTATGGCCTGAGCTCAGGTATAGAATTTGAGGATTTTGATAATGATGGACTGTACAATCTTGCAGAAGTAAAAATTGGGCTTAATCCGCAAGCGCCAGATAATGATAAAGACAAAGTTATACGTGTGTCAGATATGATTGACAATAGCCTCGCTAACAGTGATTTTGATATGACGGATCAATTGCAAAAGGCAATAAATCTTGGAGCCGGCAACATTGTTGTTTTGCCGTTCGATTGTTCATATAAAGTCAGTGGATTAAAAATTCCAGACAACACTATTCTTATTGGGTACGGGTCAAAGATTTATAATGATACTACACACCAAACCCTGTTGACTATTGGCAGTGGGGTAAAGCTATATGGTATTGAGCTTCAAGGAGCAGGCAATAAGATGGCAGATAGTAAAGGAATCGGGATAAGGATTCAAGGAGCGGGTGCTGCTGGCTATGCCAAAAATATTGTCGTAGAAGATGTAAAGATTCGCAATATAGGCTTTTATGGTATCCTTGCTGAATTTGCTGATAATGTAAAGATTTCAAATACTATTATTCATGATATCGGTTTTGCAGGCTTTGGAGGCCTTTCTGTTAGAAATATACATATTGATAAGAGCCACATAAAGGGAATTTCGCCAGGAAGCAAAGGGAACGCCTATGGCGTCTTCTACTCGCGTAAGGGTGCTGAGAGCAGCTTGGAAGCACATCCGAGAAGTGCGGATAGTTCAGTGACCGACAGTATAATAGAAGACATTCCGTTATGGGAGGCTTTAGATACTCATGGCGGGGAAAATATTACATTTAACAATAATACAATACGAAATACCAAGGTTGGAATCGCATTTGTTAATGCAACAGGAAATGATGGAACGGATGTATATGGCTCCCAGAAATGCACGGCCAAGGGCAACCGAATAGATGGAATCGGTAAGGGATATGGGATCGTAGTGGCTGGAGCTTCATCCGATAACAGCAGAGACTGTACTATAGAAGGTAATCAATTAACTGAAGCGGGACAGCAGGGGAATAACATCTCGGGTGCTATTCAGGCGTCATATACTAAAGACTTAGTGATAAAAAATAATACTTTGGTCAATTCATATGCAAATGGGATCCACTTATATACTCAAAATCAGCAGTTTTCAGTTTCCGGGAACAAAGTAGAGGATGTCCAGGATAATGTGTATGTGGCGCCATCCGCCATCGCCTTTCGTTCGGGCAATAATTCCGGTACGATTGCAGGAAATAGCCTCATAAGAAAAAATGAAAAATTAAATGTTTATGTTTCACTGAGAGGAATCAATATTTCCACACCAGCCGGAATGGAACTGTTGATTGGCCAAAATACAAACAACTGTGTTCTTCCCGTGGCAGGAGGAGCAGGTAAACATGTAACATACATATTAAATTAAAAGCTGCCTACATAGAAAATTGCATTTTTGCCGCTGATGATGGAAAGATATCTTCCTTTTAGTGGCCAATATACTATCATTTTTAGATAAGGGCATTGAGTATTGCGGAGAGAATGAGCCAGCTATGGACCCGGCAATTGCTGACAATTTAACCAGTAACTGCAGGGGGCCATGAAATATTAACAGCCATTGGAGACTTGAAATTCTCTGATGGCTGTTATCATTTTATTTGAAATATTATCCCTCTCAATGGTGTTCTATAAAGTCTAGCGCTATTTTAGCCAGCTCATCTTTATCCATTTCAACCTTCCTACAACCATTGGGCACCATGGAAGAAGAGTTCATCTTGTGAAGCTATTTTTGTTTGAGTCTGTTTTGAATCGTGAAATTTGACATATGACACTGTGTCACGCTACCATTATAAGTGACACGGTGTCACAATATGTTAGGGTTAATAATTATATGGAAAGTCTTGAAGAACTTAGGGTTATTACCAACAATGAAAGGTTTCAACTACCAGATAATTTGTTAATACCAATAAAAAGAGCTTATTCTGATTCATAGCAAAGAGGAGAGATAGTTTGATACAATTCATGAACGATATGCCCAATTCTGTGAAAAGAGAGATTGAAAAACTTGAGGAAATCATATCCCCTTTTTTGAAAAAAGCTTCTAAATACGCTTTGTTTTCATTTCCTTTAATTACTTTATCCATCTTTAATCTGTTCATTATATTATTTGCTTCTCCAAATCAGCAATACACCGCAACCTCGATTGTCGTCTTTGCTGTCATCGGTGCAATCGGTATGGCGTTTTCCAAAGAGGCCAAAATACAGCGTATTGAGATTCAGAACATTAGTGCCGACTACATGATTGAAAGAATTAAAAAAAGTGAGCTAGTGCCAGAACATCTAAAAAAAGAGTATGCTTCCCTTATAAAGGACCAGCCTTCAATGGCCATGCAGCATTTCATCACTTTTTTGAAAAAAGAACACCAGCAGCGCAGTACATTTTTTAATAACACACCATAAATACGATTATCTAAATAGGCGGGGATGAAAATTTGCCGAAAGTTACTTTTTTTAATTTGCCCGAGGATAAAAGACAAACATTAATTCAAGCTGTTAGACAGGAGTTTTCAAGGGTACCATTAAATCAAGCCTCGATTACGAATATCATTACAGCTGCTAACATCCCGCGAGGCAGCTTTTATCAATACTTCGAGGATAAAGAGGATGCGTTTTTCTTTCTATTAAATGAACTTATAAAAGAAGATAAGGAAAATTTTATATCACTATTAAGACAAAATGATGGCGATTTATTTGATACGATGTGTGATTTTTTTCGGTTAATCCTCACTAAGGAGGATACACACCAATTTTTGAAAAACATTTTTTTGAATATGACACATAAAATCGAAAGTGCTTATGCCAGAATCTTTATCGACATAGAAGAGGATGGGAGTTTTAAGGAAGCGGTTAGTTCATTCATAGATCAATCTGCCTTAAATATTTCCAATGACAGGGAATTACTCTATGTCATGAAAATCATTATAGCCGTAACGCTTCGCAATCTAATTGAGAAATTTGCACGGGATTTACCATATGAAGAAGCAATGAATCATTATTTGGTGGAAATCGATTTATTAAAGAGGGGATTGAAACAGTAACCGTACAAAAATACAATCTACACGAACATGATGTAATTAGAAAGGAATTCTATATGGATTTTAGCAATTTAACTACACTCATTGTAGCCATCATCATGGTAAGCAATATTTTGTTTGCGGGGATTGTTGTATTTATTGAACGTAGGGATATTGGATCAACTTGGGCTTGGTTGATGGTCCTGCACTTTATTCCGGTCATAGGTTTCATTGCCTACCTATTCCTGGGCAGACAATTAAAACAGAAAAATTTTTATCGATTGTCTGCGGAGGAAAGAAATTATCTTCAATCAGAGGTTGTTGAACAACTTAATGAATTAAAAACGAGTGAATGGTACAGGAACGATACACTAAAGAAATACGCCGATTTATTAAAAATGAATGTAAAGTCTTCGAATGCATTAATCACGTTGAACAATGATTTGGCCATATTTAGTGATGGCCATGATAAATTCCGGTCCTTATTTGAAGACATCCGAAATGCGAAAAAAGAGGTTCATCTTCAATATTATATTATTCAGCCGGATTCCCTTGGAAAAAAACTGCGGGATGAACTTACGAAAAAAGCAAAAGAAGGAGTAAAGGTTCGTGTTCTCTATGATGAAATTGGCTCTAAAAGGATTTCCCGTTCCTTCTTTAGGGAGCTGATTTCCTACGGAGGGGAAGTTGAGGCATTTTTTCCTTCTATTTTAAAATTGATTAATTTCCGGATTAATAATCGAAATCACCGAAAGCTTTGTATCATTGATGGTAGGATCGCGTATATCGGTGGTTTCAATGTAGGAAACGAGTATCTTGGATTAAATAAAAAGTTTGGATATTGGCGTGACACACATTTAAGAATTGTCGGAGATGCGGTAAACGATATTCAAGGAAGATTTATTTTAGATTGGAATTATACGGCGGAACATCAGCTGGATCTTGGGCGTCTTTTCATACAAACCGAAAAACATGACACGAATGTTCCAATCCAAATCATTGCAAGTGGGCCGAACTCAGAAACGGAACACATCAAAAACATGTTCATCAAGTTGATCATGTCTGCTAAACGGAGTGTCTACATACAAACACCGTATTTTGTTCCAGATACAAGTTTTATGGATGCTTGTAAAATGGCGTTACTGTCTGGAGTTGATGTAAGAATCATGTTTCCAAATAATCCGGATCATCCCTTTGTTAAATGGGCTTCCGGAGTCTATGCAGGAGAACTTTTAAAATATGGCGCAAAAATACTTCTGTATGAAAATGGATTCATGCACGCAAAAACGATTGTAGTTGATCAGGAAGTTGCTTCTGTTGGTACCGCCAATATAGACAGGAGAAGCTTTTATCTAAACTTTGAAGTAAATACCATCGTTTATGATAGAAAAATAGCGGATCAACTTACTCAACTATTTTTTCACGATAGCCGAAATAGTAAAGAATTAACGCTGGACATCTATCAAAGGCGTTCCATTTTCATCAAAATTAAAGAAGCAATATCCCGGCTTTTATCCCCCATCTTGTAATCTTAGGAACTTTCTCCATTTAGATAGAACCCATATTTTCTACAAGAAGAAGGGAGTAAGAATACTTCCTTATTTGTTGCACACAAGAATTAAACGAAAAAGAATACGGAAATTGAGGATAGATAGAGCACGTTTATTGTGCTTTATCTATCCTTTTAATTTTGCCTTTTCTATATAGCCTCTACGAGGAAGGAATAAAAGTTAGAGGACCAGGCGCAAGCCCGAAAATAGAAGAACTAGTCCATTTTTAGATTAGAAGACTACATATTTCTATTAATTGTTTACCAAAACGGGTTGTTCAGGATATAATGTACCAATGTGAAATTTCGGTTAACGAAATTTTTAACTTAGGGCTTCAGCAGGAAAAACATAAAGAAAGGGGAGACCGACATGAATGAATCTAGCAAAAAGAAGCGGCTGCAACTCGCTTTGCTTTTAGGCTCGCTTGGCATTTTGGGGCCATTTACAATCGATACGTATTTGCCGGCCTTCCCTACCATTGTAAAGGAATTTGATACGACGGCTTCACTCGTCCAAATCAGTTTGACTGCCGCTTTATTGGGGCTTGGTTTGGGGCAATTGGTTATAGGGCCATTAAGTGATGTGAAAGGGCGCAAAAAGCCATTGTTGTTCTTTCTATGCCTTTACATCCTGACTTCCCTGGCATGCTCAATCGCACCAAATATCTACCTCCTTATTGCGGCTCGATTTGTGCAAGGGTTCGCGGCGTCTGGCGGGATCGTCCTATCCAGGGCTATCGTAAGGGACCTTTATACCGGTAAGGAACTGACAAAGTTTTTTACTTTAATGGTGTTGGTAGGAAATCTCGGCCCAATCATTGCCCCGATTGTTGGAGGGGCCATCCTTTCTTTTCAGGATTGGAATTGGGTATTTATTGTTCTTGCATGTATTGGTGTCGTATTGACCATTACCGTTTCATTTAAGTTAAAAGAGACTCTGCCGCCAGAAAAACGGGTTCCAAGTAATTTGCCTCAAGTTCTAGGCAATTTTGGAACATTATTTAAAAACAAAGAGTTCATGGGGTATGCATTTACCCAAGGATTCATAACGGCTGGGATTTTTGCCTACGTTTCTGGCATTCCGTTTGTTTATCAAAACATTTACGGTGTAACCCCTCAACAGTTTAGCCTTTTATTCGGGATTAATGGCTTAGCGTTGATTATCGGAAGCCAGTCCGTCGGGCGGTTGACAAACATCATTTCGGAACGGACTTTCTTGAAAATAGGCCTAGGGTTAGCGAATGTATCAGGCTTCTGTTTGCTCATTGCACTCCTATTGGAAGCCCCGCTGATAGGTGTCATAATCCCGGTTTTCTTTTTCCTGACTTCGATTAGTATGATCGGAACAACATCCTTCACATTAGCCATTCAGTCACAAGGGCATATGGCAGGCAGCGCTTCAGCATTACTGGGGGTATTGCCGTTTGTCATGGGATCTTTATCTGCCCCGCTTGTAGGAATTGGGGGAGCCTACACAGGAGTTCCCATGGCAGCCGTCATTTTTGGCGCCAGTACTTTGGCATTCATGTGTTATTTCTTCCTGGTTGGAAAAACCAAAGTCCAGGAGCCGGTTCCGATGCTAGATAGGAAGGCTTGAAAAATAGTAAATTAAAATTCTTTCTACAGCAGTAGTTAACAATTTTGTACAAAAAAAGGAGAGGCCAAATAAATGGTTTCTCCTTTTTTCGTCGTATTAGTGGGAAGAAATTCTTCCGAATCATCAAATTCTTTGGTTAAGAAATCTGGCAGAGAGCAGGCTTTCTTATTAGAACAATATGCTATAAGACCTATAGATCAGGAGCCCTATAATTAGGGGCTCTTTTTTTTAGTATGACTGCCAAATCAATAAGACTAGTATAATCATAACATTCGCTCAACCGCACAGTAGAATCCATTATGAAATTAACCTTCTCCTTAAAACCTACCTTTAAAAATTTACAAATAAACGCCTCTTTTTACCTATGTAAAAATGGTTATTTATGTATAATAATGTTTCATAGGCATTCCCTTTGCTTCCTGGTGAAATTCCCTTGATGTGGCTCTTATCAATATGTATATTTCTAACAGAAAGGCCCCCAATACCTGCAAAACCGATATCATGAATAATAGTATTTGAAATCTTTACATTATCTGCAAATTCAGCAAGGATACCATAAAAGCCTATATTGCGAATCTTTACATCCTCTACGACAATATTTTTGGCATAGCCAGCCGCACCCGCTCCCTGAATCCTTATCCCGATTCCTTTACTATCTGCCACCTTATTGCCTGCCCCAGACTCAATACCATATAGCTTTACCCCACTGCCAATAGTCAACAGGGTTTGGTGTGTAGTATCATTGTAAATCTTTGACCCGTATCCAATGATAGTAGTGTTGTCGGGAATCTTTAATCCAGTGACTCTATATTAACTTTCACACGGCAAAACGACAATTTTGCCGGCTCCAACAATTATTGCCTTCTGTAATTGATCCGTCATATCAAAATCATTGTTAGCCAGGCTATTGTCAATCATATCCGACACAAGTATAACTTTGTTTTTATCATTATCTATCGCTTGCGGATTAAGCCCCATTTTATAATCTTAAGAAAGGCATTAATTCGCATTGACAGGGTAGGAGTCGTGGGTTCGAATCCCTCTCAGATAATACCAAACCTAACATCAATCGGTGTTAGGTTTTTTTATATCCTTTTCATTTTACAAAAACTTACTCGCTCTCTTGGAGTATTAGCTATAATAATTTTACTCCTTTTTTAATGTAGAAATGACCCTCTTTCTGTAGTATATTGGAATTATCTCTCATAATTTGGAGGTTATGGTAATGGATATTTTGACAATTCAGGAACGAATTCGATTAAACATAGGTTTACGAGAAAGCCAATTTAGAGAATTTAAGAGTGCCTGGGAAGGAAGAGCTGATAATAGAATATTTAGAGAGCCACGTGAAATTGCGCAAGATATTGGTAAAACGCTAGTTGGATTCGTGAATGCTGATGGTGGAGAGCTTTTAGTTGGCGTAGAAGATAACGGTGAGATAACAGGCGTTCCACATGCACAAAAAACGATAGAACAATTGCTACGGGCACCTGTGGAATATGTACATAGGGACACCCCTTTACCTACTAGTTTTATAGCTCAAGGTGTGACCATAGACGAAAAACTTGTTCTTTATTTTTATGTGGACAAAGGAACGGACTATGTACACTTGACAAGTGATGGTAAATGTCTTCAAAGGAAAGATAGAGAAACATTGCCTGTTTCTGTTGAAAAATTAAGATTTGAAAGGCAAGAACAGATTTCTAGAGAATATGATCGTGCCTTTGTAGATGGAGCCTATGTCCATCACTTAGATATTGCTCTTTTGATGGAGGTTTCTAAGAAAGTAGGAAGGGGAATATCTCCTGAAAAGTTACTACAATATTTTGATTTAGCTGAACCAGATGTTGGTGGCTTACGTGTCAGAAGGGCGGCACTGTTACTGTTTGCAAAGGATATTAAAATTTGGCATCCCCGATGTTCTGTTAGAGTAGTAAGAGTTAGAGGAACTGAACTATTACCCGGAAGAGGGTATAACGCTATCTCTGATGAAATCCAAACTGACAACATATTGACTCTTTTACAGACCGCATGGATAAAAATTAGACCTCATTTAACAGAAACGAGATTTTTTGATGATGGGTTATTTAAGGAAGATACGATGTATCCTGAAGATGCTGTTTTCGAAGCTTTATTAAATGGACTTGCACATAGAGATTATAGTATTGAGGGTAGAGGTATAGAAATTTTTATATACGATAATAGAATGGAAATTCAATCTCCAGGTGGTTTGCTTTCTTCAGTAACTATAGAAGAAATAAAAAAGTTAAAGGGAGCTCATCAATCTAGAAATGTTAAGATAGCTAAAGTGCTAGTTGAATTAGGCTTTATGCGTGAAATGGGAGAAGGCATGCGAAGAATCTTCCGTTTAATGAAAGAGAGAGACCTAGTTGCGCCTGAATTGATTGGAGATCAAAACCAATTTACAGTTGTTTTAAAACATGATTCAATATTTTCAAATTCTGATCAGCGTTGGTTAAGCGGCTTTTATGATTTAAAATTATCAAGAGAAGAAATGCTAGTTGCATTACTGGGGAAAGAAGGAAACTTAATTTCTACTCAAAAAATAATGGATACATTAGGGATTGTTGATACGGCAGAATATACAAGTTTGACTTATATAATGCAAGTCAAGGGTATTTTGTTTAGAGCAGTAGCAAGGAAAAAAAGAGGGGGGAGGAAAACCCCTGTATATGGAATTAGAGAGCCTCAGGTATGTGAAGCGTCCCTTTCAGACCTATATACCTTAATCGCACGATTAGGTCCTGTTAAAGAAAGTAATTCGCAGTACATTGATAATCTTCTTAATATGTTAGATGAAAATAATATTTACAAAACAGATAGAACCAAATTTATTAAATTTTTAAACATTATTGGGTTATTCAACGAACATCGAGAACCTACTGAACTTATTCAGGGTATTTGGAAAACTTTTCAGAAAGGAGAGAAAAGCCAGGCAATATTTGAAAAGGCAAAGGTAAGCTATTCTCAAAAAGGAAAAGTAAAATGGTTCAATAACATAAAGGGATATGGATTTATTGAAGAGGAAAATGGAAATCAAATATTTGTCCATTATTCAGAGATTGAAGGGGACGGGTTCAAAACGCTTAAAGAAGGACAACCTGTTGGCTTTAATATGAAATTAGGTGGAAAAGGTCCGATTGCTGAAAAAGTAGTGTTATTAAAAGGTTAGAAGCAAATTAAATAAGATTAAAATCCTGTCATTTAGATTGTGGCAGGATTTTATATTGTATAGAACTAATGTATTGTGATGGTTATGTATATCATTAAGCAGGGATTCGGCTATGAAAAGGGTCTGGACGTACTACTTTGTCTCTACAAAAAATCAGGTTATTCATCATGATGTAACTTTACAAAGGAAAGCTTGCATGGCAATGCCCACCTGCTTCGGGAATGCTAGGGCATTATCGAACGACAAACATAAATGGGCAGCGGGATGTAAGATGTAAGACTCTCCTACTAGAAATCTTTATTTGTAAAAAAGGTGATGATATTAAAGACGAAGTTTTTCGGGTTTGTTTTGGGGAAAAGATTTTATTTGATTTGCCCAAATTCTCGAATTCTTTCCACAGTTCAAAAACAGGATACGAATAACTTAAATCCGTGAATCAAGGCCATTTCTGTTTGTTGGACCTTAATTGTAATGTTTATTGTTATAATGTAAAATAATGCTTGCTTATATGGGGGATTTAGGTAATGACAATTGACACTTCAATGTTGGCTATGAAATTAAAAAAGTATCGGGTGCAATTCTTATTAACAATAGAAGAACTATCATATTCTACCGGTATACCATGTGAGAGGTTAATCGAATTTGAATTAGGGAAAAGACTACCCACTGGTGATGAAATATTGATTATATCAGACTTCTATAAATGTGATTATAAGTTTTTTATTTCAAATGAACAATTAACCGCTTTTGAGCAAACTGAGCTTTTATTTAGGAGGTTTGGTGAATCTTTATCTAAAGAAGATCGAATAGCAATACAAGAGGTCCTATACTTGGCAGAATGTGAAGAATTTCTTCTTCAAGAGTTAGGAATTACAAAAAAAGAATTTAAGTTTATTAAACAAGGGGCATTATTCAAGCAACATGGGATAGAAGCTGCTAAAGCTTTAAGAAAGCATCTCAATTACCAAGATAGGAAAGTACCGAAAGATGTTTTTAAAGATTTTAGATCAATCGGGATACATATTTTTAGACGACATTTGCAAAACTCTAATATATCTGGCATTTATATCAAGCATCCAGTGGTTGGTAAATGCATTTTAGTTAACTACAATGAGGATGTGTATCGCCAGCGGTTCACTTGTGCTCATGAAGTAGGACATAGTATTTTAGATGATAAAGAAGAAATTATTGTCTCTTTCAATGATTGGGATAAGAAAGACCTTTCTGAAATAAGAGCAAATACTTTCGCCTCAAATTATCTATTACCTCCTTTGTTTTTGAGAAAGCTTTCAGAAACTATAAACTGGGATAACCAAAAAATCATAGAGTGGTCGAACGAATTAAAAGTGAGTACACAAGCGTTGATTATTGCTCTAAAAACAGAGGGTTTAATAAATGAAAATCAATTCAAAAGTTTTAAGAGTCTAAAAGTTCCTAAAAGTTTAAAAGTAGACCCCGAATTATCAGGTGATCTATCCAATAATGAAATATTAAGAAAGAAAAAGTTTCTTGAATTGGGCTTATCACCAACTTATGTTTCGATATGTTTTGAAGCCCTAAGAAGAAATATTATATCTTTAGATAGAATGTGTGAGATGCTTCTCATAGGAGAAAGGCAACTATTCGAAATTGCAGATTTATATAAGGAAGTGGTAATTTGAAGGTAAACATTAAAGATTTTATTAAGATTAATGTGGTTGATACCTGTTCAATTTGGAATCTAATTAGTTCGTTTAGATTTTATAACGCTTCAAAAAAAGCTGGATGTCATTTTTCGTGCACAGCTTTTATTATGTATGAGTGTCTTTATAAACCCAGAAAATCAGTTTCTGAAACAGAACAAATTCTAATAGGACGTCTTAAAGGGTTGCATCAACGAGGGGAGTTTAAGGAATATCATATAGAGATAGACGATTTACAAGATGTTGATCTTCTAAAGAAAAGAAAAAATTTATCAAAAGGAGAGCTTTCCGGTATTGCATTTGCGAAAAAAATCAATCAAGCCTTCATTACTGATGATCAGGGAGCAAGACTTTTAGCCGAACAGGTGATGCCAGGAAAAATGGTTCAAACTATACCTCATTTGTTTGGGTGGTTATTTTTTAATGAAATGCTGATTGATTCAGATAAAGATGAAATTATTAATGAACACAAATATTTTAATAGACCCCTCTCAAAGTATTTGGAGGATACCTATACGAAGGCTTTAGAATTAAAACTAGCGTCAAAATATTAAGATTTGAGCATCTCAGCAAGAAACAAAAATGACCAAGTTAGAACACATAAGGACTCATATTTGACTTCGGTCAAGCGTTAGCGATATCTTAATATATGTTCATGCCCCTTTAACCAATGCTTATTTATGTGGGTTCTTTTATTTGTTTGGAAAAAATTAATGTGAGCGTCAATCTCTTCCCACCTTTTTCCTATTTCGGTGGCAAAGCTGATTTCTTTCTTTCATTATCATTGGGAGCCCCTGACAAATTCTATTGAAAGGGGAAAAGGAGTTTTAGAACCCTATTCTCCGTTAAGAAGGGCAAAGAGTGGCAAGGGAAATATCCAACGGATTACCAACACTTCCAACATTAAAAACTGTCCGACTACTCGTAAAGCCAATCAATGAGTGCCACTTAGAATATCACCAAAGCCTACAATGTTCGGTTTCTCGTTCTCTTCTAGTGTAGCTATCCAATCCATATTTTTACACATAGCTTCTTTTTCCTGAAGCATGGTAAAGCCTAAGATATTTTCGGCTTATGTAAAATCAACATGATAGGGCAAGGTGCGGAGACAGCTACTCGCTCTTGTCCTTACTGCTTTGGTCCCACTAGATCACATCGTTATCCCTTGTTTCTGAATAAAATCCTCATAATTGCCAAGGACAACTACTTCACAAACCTCTCGTATCCGGTCCACTGTATGAATTGAATTTGGCCCTTAGCCTATTATATCCCAAAAACAAAAGATTTTGGTGATACCACGCTGCTTAATATGTTAAAAAACGGTTCCAATGCCGTCATTTTCAGTGAAAATCAGATATAAGTGCAAAAAAGCACATCCAATGTTTAATATCCGTCTTCAAGATTTTTTGATCTTTCTAATATCCTGGTAATATAGTAAGATTTTAGAAAAGGACTTAGAAATCAGGAGAAGCATTGTGATAATTGAAAAAAGATTAATCGTTAATTCGGATAAAGGGAATTTGCTGCAGGAATTGATAGATTCCATGAATGAGTGCAGGAAGTTCTATTTTAGTGTTGCCTTCATCAATTTCAGTGGACTTCAGCTTTTGCTTGATCCGTTGCGGGAGGCGGGGAAAAAAGGGGTAACTGGGAAGATTATTACCTCGACGTACCTCAATTTCACTGATGCAAAAGCATTGGAGAAAATAAACGAGTTTGAGAACGTTGATTTAAAGGTGTTTGTGACAGATAAGGAGATCGGCTTCCATACGAAAGCTTATATTTTTGAGTATATAGATTCTTATAAGGTCATCATTGGTTCATCCAATATTACGCAGAGTGCGTTGAAGAGTAATGTTGAATGGAACGTGAAGGTTATATCCAAGAGTGATGCTTCTTTTATTAAGGAGGTCTTGAAGGAATATGATGCTCTATGGGAAAGGTCCCAGGTTGCTGACGAGAAGCTGATTGGTGAATACGAAGAATTCCTCAAGACTCTTAAGGGAAATCAAACTTCACAGCAATTGATTTTTGAAAAACCGGAGTACATTACTCCGAACCGGATGCAGCGGCGCGCCATTGATAATCTTGCCAGGCTTCGGGAATTTGGTGAAAAGAAGGCGCTTGTCATTGCAGCAACCGGTACTGGAAAAACGTATATGTCCGCATTTGATGTGAAAAGCTTCCGGCCAAAGAAGCTGCTTTTTGTTGTACATAGGGAAGAAATTTTGAAAAAAGCAAAAGAAACCTTCGAAAAGCTGCTACCAAATGAACGAATTTCATTTGGGCTGTTAACAGGCAATCACAAGCAGAAGAATGCTGATTATATTTTCACAACGAACCTTACAATCTCAAATTGTTATCACGAATTTAGGAGAGATGAATTCGATTATATTATCATCGACGAAGCCCATCACGCCACGAGTTCAACATACCAAGCCGTTTTAGATTATTTTGAACCTAAATTCACTCTTGGGATGACAGCAACACCTGAACGGAGCGACGGGAATAATGTATTCGACCTTTTTGACAATAATGTCGCGCTAGAGGTTCGTCTTCACGAAGCGCTTGATGACG
Source organism: Neobacillus oceani (assembly GCF_046237595.1). Classification (NCBI taxonomy): domain Bacteria; kingdom Bacillati; phylum Bacillota; class Bacilli; order Caryophanales; family Bacillaceae; genus Neobacillus; species Neobacillus oceani. Next base: position 1,382,037 of record NZ_CP143543.1, read on the forward strand.
AGCTGGTCATCCCGTTTCATTATTTCGGTATCACCGATATTGAAGGAGTCGATCTGAGTGATGTTTCAATTGATGACATCGCGGAAGTAACAAAGCGCCTAAAGGTGAATGAGCGGGTTGATTTTATCATTGAGAAGATGGAATTCTACGGATATGACGGCGAAAAGCGTAAATGTCTTGGGTTTTGTGCGAGTATTGAGCATGCCCAGTACATGGCTGCCGAGTTTAATCGGAGAGGCTACAAGAGTACTTGCCTGCATGGCGGGGATTCAGCTAGTACACGTGAAGAGGCCATTAACCGATTGGAAAATGACTATGACCAACTAGAGTTCATTTTTACCGTTGATATTTTTAATGAAGGGGTCGACATTCCTTCAGTAAATTCTGTCCTCATGCTAAGGCCGACTAACTCGCCGATCATTTTTATCCAGCAACTTGGCCGTGGGTTGCGGAAGCACGCAGGTAAAAGTTTTTTGACAGTGCTTGATTTTATCGGGAATCATAATAAAACGTTCTTGATTGCCCTGGCCCTTAATGGCAGCCGCTATTATGATAAGGAGAGCCTGAAGGTTGCTGTTGCGACCGGTTTTGCCAATATCCCTGGATGCACTCACATTCAAATGGACAAGATTTCGCAGGAACGAATCCTGATGCAGATTGACCAGGAAAACTTCAATTCGATGAAGTATTTAAAGGAAGAATATTTTGAGTTTAAAAAGCTGAACCAGGGAAGGATTCCTTATTTCTTGTTGGATTATTTGAAGTATGATGGAGCGCCCGATCCAGTAAAATTCATCGATAAAGAGAAAACCTATTTGCAGTTTGTCGCTAAGGTGGAGAAGACAGAGCGGTTGAAAGCCTTGTTAAGCGATGATTCGTTCGAACAAGCGATGAAAGAACTATCAAGCAAGTTGCCGCTTAAGCGAGTTTATGAGTTTGTTGTTATTAAGTATCTGCTTGACCATGACTACATCTCTTTAGCTACGGCCAAAAGTGAAATTTTAAAGTGGGTTAAACTCGTTGATGATGATAGTGTCCTTCATGCATTTCAAACCTTAAATCAGGATTTTTATGACAGCGGGGAATTGAGCAGGAATCTGAAGTTGTTCAATTTTCAGGATGAAATTCTTATGAAGACCCCGGTATTTCAGAGCATTCTTACGAACGAGGAATACCGGAAGTACATTGAGGATATTGTCATGTACGGGATTTTCCGTTATGAAAAAGAATTCAAGAACGAATACTACGGAGTCCCGCATTTGAAACTGTATGAACAGTATAAAATGGCGGATGCCGCTTTGCTTTCAAATTTCCGGAAAAGCCACAGTTCCTTTAGAGGCTCAGGTCTTTTAACAAACGGGAATGACTATTTCTTGTATATCGACCTGCACAAGGACGCTGATGTGGAGGAAAGACTTGCGTATAAGGATGAAATTAAGAGCCTACGCGAATTCCAGTGGCAAACTCCCCACACAACAGCCCAACACACAAATACAGGGCAGAATATTATTTACAATAAAGCCCGAGGGATTAATCTTCATTTGTTTATCAGGAAATACAAAGTCATTGACGGTAAAAATGAACCGTTTATTTATATCGGGAAAGGGAACACAACCAGCTTTGAAGGTAACAAGCCCATCACCGTACAAATGGAATTGGAACATGAGCTGCCCTACAATCTTTATATTGAATTTACGAAAAAAGTATAGTCTTCAAACGACTATACTTTTTTCGTTTATCAACTTTTCAACCGCAGGTACATCCGCAGGTGCCCACACGAGCGAGCTTAGATTTTCCCTCTTCAACCAGATTAACTTTGAATGTTCTGTCGGGGTTGGCGTACCGCCAGTGATTCTGCATTTAATCGCAATCAAATTTATGATGAACGTATCATATTCATGAATAATGTCATTATGTAATTCAATCGGTTCAATCTGGCAATGCAATTCCTCTTCAATTTCCCTCGTGAGGGCAGAAAATAAATCTTCATTAGGTTCGACCTTCCCACCCGGAAACTCCCACATATTCGGAATCGACATTTCCGGTGACCTTAGTGCACAAAGGATTTCATTTTGTTCATTTTCAATGATTGCTGCAACAACTTTTACTGTCTTTTTCATGAGAACCTCCGTTTAAAATAGTACTAATAAACATAATAGCATTTTTAAAAAAACATGCCAGGTTATTGGAATTGTTTATGGATACAGTTGTTACACTATCCACTCCTTGTAACCTTGATAATGCAAGTGGAGACAAGGCTTACTACGGGTTTTTCTCTGTCCTAAAGTACTCTCTGTTTCCATCTTAACCATATACTCCTCCCAAATTATTCGATTAGTGATGCAAAGCAAAAGTTGCGTGAATTAGAATCCAGCAGCAATTTTGAAAAGCTGGTTTTTGTCGCTGCCATCCTTAATGGCTGTTTGAAATCCCTAAATTATATTAAGTGAGATGTGAGATGAGGCGGGGGCACTTCTCATTTTCTTTTTATAATATGTGCAAGGCACCACTATGGAATTTCAAATTTTTTGTAAAAGTGGGAGCGAGGGGACGGTCCGCATGTTAAAATGAGTATTATGAATTATCTTAACTTTTGGGAGGATTTTTAAGTGGATGATAGGTTTAGCAAGCCAAAGAGTGTTGGGGAAATATTGGATCACACGTTTACGCTGAGCAGGAATCATTTTAAGAAGTTCATGACCGTGCTTTTGTCTATCATGGGACCGGTTTATCTCATTGATGCGTTGTTTCAGGTGGGTGCGGGTAAACCATTGTTTCGTGATAAGAGTGGCGAGGGAGATTGGTTTGAGCAGATGATGGCTAGCTTTGAGGGATCAGGGGAAGTTGACCCCTCTTTTATGACGGCTGAATTTGTTGGAATCGGCGTGACCGCGCTGCTTAGCCTGTTTTTATTTCCGATTGCCCAAGCTGCCATTCTTTTCGCGGTTAACCATGTTCGTAAAAACGAAGAGTACACGGTTGGTTCGGTATTCAAATTGGCGTTGTCACGCTATTGGGCAATGCTTGGAAGCTCGATTTTGTACTTTCTCATGGCCATCGCCTTTATTACCATCCCGACTATCGGAATAGTCGCAGGCGGTATGATTGGAGGGTTATTCAATGATGCTACGGGCATCATCCTGACCGTCATAGGTTCGATTGGCCTCTTCCTTGTCGTGGTACTGTTGTTGACGCGCTTCAGCTTTTACTTTGGCTCAGTTGTACTGGACCGGAAATCGCCAGGGCTCGGCCGCAGTTGGAAGTTGACGAAAAAGCGGACATGGAAGCTGCTGGGCATCTATATTGTCTTTTCCCTGATTACGACTATTATCTCAGCATCCGTCGAGATGGCCTTTACCGCCTTTTTGGGGAGCAGTGTATTGCTGTCGGTCATCATCAGTCTAGTCTCTATTTTGACAACGATGTTTTTCTCCGTAGGCTATTGTGTCATCTACCTTGATTTAAAAGTGAGAAACGAGGCGGATGACCTGAAGGAATTGCTTTCAGAATATGAACCTCTTTCTTCTTGATGGCAAAAATCGAATTTGAGTTAGGTGAAGGTTTTGATTGATTCTACTGAGGCAAGGAAAGAACTTGAAGAAATCCTTAAACAAGATGAATATACTGTTTATTCCAAACCGCCCGGCTTCGTTGAAAAATGGTGGAATCAGGCGATGGCTTGGCTCGCTGATCTTTTGGAAAGCTGGTTTCCTTCCCTGGAACAAGGGTCAAGGTCAGCTGCGGCGCCGGTGCTCATTGCGATTATTGCCATTGCTGTTCTCCTTCTAGCCTGGATTGTCTATCTGCTGATCAGGAATAGCCGAAGGAAAATGCTGAACAGGGAATTTAAGCCGCTTCAGTTTTCCCGGGAAATTGACTGGACGTATGAGATGCATATGGAGAGGGCTTCCAAGCTTGAAGCTGAAGGCCAGCTCCGTGCGGCTGTCCGCCATTTTTTCCTCGCCCTGCTATTGTTTTTGCACGAGCAAAAGTGCATTGAAGCAAGACAGTGGAAAACGAATTGGGAATACTTCGCTGAACTAGGTAAATCCAGCAGGGCTGATGCAGATCGTTTCTATGAGCTTGCTTCTGTTTTTGATGAAGTGGCATACGGTGAAAGACAAATCAGCAACAATGATTTTCTCTTCTTCCGCGGCAAAATTGCTGCATGGCTGGAGGAAGGGAGGGTGGACCGGTGATGGGTAAACGTGGTTCACTCCTGCGCTCATGGCTTCCCTTTGTTGGACTGATTACGGTTTTTATAGCCATTCTTATTATTGGATATCAGCCTGAAGCAAGAAATTATCCCAAATACATCGCCTCATCGCCGGCACCAACCGGAGTGAAGGCGATTTATACGTTCCTGCAAGAGAAGAAAAATGCGAAGGAATGGGTGCACCAGCCAAAGGTACTGCCCAAATCTGCCCAAGGCCAGCTTCTAATCATGGTGGAGCCGCTGAATATCTCGAAAACCGCAGAAATGGAGCAGTATGAGGAATTCATGGAGGCGGGGAATTCAATCCTGCTTCTGTCACACATACCGGACGGTTTTTTCGCCTTGAAAACGTCAGCCGTAAAACCGGTGGAAAAACCGAACCTGCTGGAAGACGAAGAAAAGAATACATACAAAGTGAATGTAAACCTGCCTAACAGGCTGATTCCATCAAAAAAGGATAAGATTCTCCTCAACGACAAGGAGGGTGCTGTCGCCATCCAAAGGGAGGTTGGAAAAGGTAAATTATATGTTCTCGTAGCGCCAGAACTTATCACGAACAGTGAAGTGCTGAAGGAGGACAACCTTGCCGTCTTTTTGAAAATCGTGAACGATGCCGACCCTTCTGCCGTTTTATTTGATGAGTATGTGCACGGTGAACGAAGCGTATTGTCAGGAGTCCTCGTTTATCCGAAATGGTTTTTGCTCCTCATTCTTCAGGGGACGATTGCCGCCGCCATTTTCCTTTGGCTAAAAGGGAAACGGTTTGGTCCGGTTTACGCACCGCGTGAGGAGTACGTACGTTTCAGTGACGAAGGCATCCAGGCACTCGCAGCATGGTATATCCGCGGCAGGCGTTACGGGGACAGCATCAAGATTCAGGCCGATTATACGAAGCAGTTGCTTCAGGAAAAATGGCGAATTCCTTATTCAACGCCATGGATTGATGCGGCAGAATATTTGGAAAGGAAATGGACTGTGAAATCCGCAGAGGAAATAAAAGAGTTTTCACAGGGGTTGTCCGCCGTTTTGGCGAAAGACGGGCTGAACAAACAAGAATACCTGCTTTGGTCGAGGCTTCTCGACGACTTGAGGATAGAGGTGGAGAAAGGTTGAATAAACAGCTGCAAGCATTATTGGATTCCTACGAGGAAAGGATTCTTGGCCAGGCTACGAATCTGCGCCTGCTATTGTGTGCGGTCCTGACAGGAGGCCATGTGCTGCTCGAAGGAGTACCAGGCACCGGAAAAACAAAAATAGTGCGGACACTTGCCGGCCTGCTCGGCGGGGATTTCGGCCGCATTCAGTTTACGCCAGATCTGCTCCCGAGCGATATTACCGGAAGCATGATTTACAATATGAAGGAAGGTAGCTTCCAGACACTAAAGGGGCCTATATTTACGAATATCCTCCTGGCGGATGAAATCAACAGGACACCCGCCAAAACACAGGCTGCATTGCTTGAAGCGATGGAGGAGAAGCAGGTGACGATCCAGGGCGATACCTACCGTCTGCCGGATGTGTTTTTCGTTGTCGCCACGCAAAACCCGATTGAATTCGAAGGGACGTACCCACTTCCAGAGGCGCAGCAGGACAGGTTCCTGTTTAAGCTGGCCATTGGCTTTCCATCCTTTGAGGAGGAAAAACAGGTTCTGAAAAACGACCTGCACCATGTTTTTGCTGTGGAAGACATACAGACGGTCCTTGATCTTGAAACGTTTATCTTTATTCGAAATGAAATCGCGTCGATTACAGTCGAGGACAAAGTGCTCGATTATATGATGCAAATAGTCAGGAAAACGAGGGAGTCCGACTATATCCGCTTTGGGGCGAGCACACGTTCCGCGATTTCCATCGGAAAAGCAGCGCGCGCTTGGGCCTATCTGTCGGGCCGGCAGTATGTGACGCCCGATGATGTGAAAATGGTGGCAAAACCAGCACTGAGGCATCGGATTCAGCTTGCACCGCATATGGAATTGGAGGGAGCGGCCGTTGACCAGATCATTGAAGAACTTGTGGGATCGGTTCCTGTTCCGAGATAGGGGCATTGTCCCGACAAAAAGGCTGCTAATAGCTTTTTTGCCGCTATCCGCCCTTTTATTGGGTGCAGTCATAGTTAAGGTTTCCTGGTTGATGATTTTTGGTGCGAATGTGCTTTTCCTTGCACTTAGCCTGGCCGATTTGCTTTTTACACCGAAGCGGAAGGAACTGTCCTTCCAGAGGGTATTCCCAGGCGAAATGGAGAGGGGAATACCAGCCAGGATTGAGGTGCTGGTAGCGAATAAGTCGCGGCACGCATTTTTGTTCCGCTTCATCGACGGAGTACCGCAAACCTTTAGGCAGCCGTTTCCTGTCACAGGCAGTGCAAATGGACAATCGGAAACAATCATCCCATATGAAACGGTCGCTTCTGTCCGCGGAGATTATCAGATTGGCAACTTATTCTTTCGTTACCGCAGCAGTCTCGGGTTATGGGAAAAACAGGTGACGCCTCATCTTTCCGACCAGGTCAAGGTGATCCCTGACTTGACGGAAACGCGCAGGTATCTGGAAAATGCCCAGCAATTCCTGTTGCATGAAGGTACGGCTATTCGCCGAAAAAGGATGGGCGAAGGCGATTTTGCCAAGGTGCGGTCCTATGTGCCCGGCGATGATCCGCGGAAAATCAATTGGCGCCAAACTGCAAAGCTGCACGAAGTAATGGCGAATGAATACGAACCCGAACATGGGAAGTACATCACGCTTATGATCGATTGCGGGAGGATGATGGGAGCCGAAATGAAAAAAGGCAACCGCCTGGAACAGGTACTGGAATCAGTGATGACAGTGGCGGCGGCTGTGCTGCAAAAAGGCGACTATGTATCAGTCCTTGCTTTTTCAAAAAACATTAAGGTGTATGTCCCGCCTGCAAAGGGGATGAATCATCTTCAGACAATTCTTCAGGCGATTTACGGTCTTGAAGTCGATCCTGTCGAGCCGAATTACGGAGCAGTGCTACAGTATCTCGAGAATGTCCAAAAGAAGAGGAGCCTCCTGCTGCTGTTCAGCGATGTCCGGACCTTCCTTCATGAAGAAAACGCGCTCGTTTATTTGAAACGGCTGCGGCAACGGCATTTGTTTTTCATGGTTGGAATCGTGGATGGAACCTTAAAAGAACGGATCGCAATGAGGCCTGACGAAGTGAAAACGGCGATGATCAAAAGTATCGCCCAGCAACAGGAGCTGCTTAAACATAGAGGCAAAAACAAATGGGAAAAGCAGGGCCTCCAAATGGTGGAGGCCAAAGAGGAACATCTCGCCGTCACGGCGATTTCGCATTATATCGACATCATGAACCAAAATGCTCTTTAGGAGTTGTTTTTGGCTAATCAGAATTTATATCCATAAATTCTGACCGCATAAGAAAAACTAAGCCATCCGCCGAAAGGACTGGCGGATGCCAGTTTTTCTAAAGAATCTCAGTCCTCCGACAATGGCATAAAGCAGAAGTGCAAGGACGGTTAAAACGGCCACCGCGTACTTCGCTTCGAGCGAAATGCTTGCAGGAGTGATATAGCCTTCAATGATCCCGGCGATGACGAACAAGGGAATCGTTCCGAGCAGCAGCTGAACGGACCGTTTTGCCTGCCTTTTCAGCTGGTACCCGCGCGACAGATTGCCGGGTACAAACAGTTTGTAGCCCATCAAAAGGCCTGAGCCGCCAGCGATGAAGATGGCAGTCAATTCGATCATGCCGTGAGGTACAATATATGCCCAGAAATCATACGTTTTCCCAGAGTGCCAGAAAAGGGCGGCAAGGGCGCCGACGATTACACCGTTGTAAACGAGCAAATACACAGTCAAAAGCCCAAAGGTAATGCCGCCGGCAAATGCGAGAAACGCGACCTGTATATTGTTCGTCATGATTTCCGTAGACATGACGGCCGAATCGATGGCTTCATGCCCTTCCCCGAGCCGGTCCGGGTCGACCGCATGCGAGATGCTATCGGGAAGAAGTGTATATATATGGAGCGGGTCGTTCACAACCGCAACAAAGCTGCCGGCCGCCCCAACGGTAAACAGCACGAACGCGATAAAGACGAACCGCCATTGTTCAAGCAGCAGCCCAATGAATTTTGTGCTGAAAAAATGGCGGATTTGCTTGCCGCTTGAGATTTGGTCTTTATACAGGAGATTATGAGACTTCGAAACGAGGCCATTTAAGTATCCGGTGACGTCATCATTCGGAAAATGCGTCTGGCAATAGGATAGGTTTTGGGAGGCTTTCTGGTAAAGCCGGTGAAAAGAGTCGATTTTTTCTCCGGTGATTCCCTTTTTGCACCCGCTAAGCTCGGCAATGAGCTGTTCAAGCTGTTTCCATTCTTCACGATGTTTTTTGATCAGCTGTTTTATGTCCATATAGGCACCTGCTTGTACTGGATTTCTTTGGCATTTATCTTCATTATAGATTTTTTTGCCGAGAATAGAAAGATTAATAGAAAACTGTAAGAGCCGGAGGAGTAGCATGCAGCAGGAAAAAATCGATATCAAAACACCGGAATACGTTTCTTTGCAATTCCAAACCGCAGGACTTGGCAGCAGGGCGGCTGCGTTCCTGATTGACCAGGCGCTGTTAATGGCATTCAATATTGCTGTTGTACTGATTGTTTTACTTTCCCTTGGGGCTGGCTTTGAGGTCTGGCTGATCCGTTATACCGAATCGTATGTACTGGGATTTCTTATTATCGGGCTGTTTGTCGTCAATTGGGGATATTTTTTTGTCTATGAGTTTTTCTCCGGCGGCAGGACGCTTGGGAAAAAGCTTCTAGGCATCCGTGTCATGCAGGAAAACGGGCACAGCATCACACTTCTGTCGAGCCTGATCCGAAATCTGATTCGCATCATTGACATGCTGCCCGCCTTTTATTTCATCGGCATTGTCATGATTTTTTTCCATAAACAGCACAAGCGGCTCGGTGACCTCGTCGCCGGAACGATTGTCATTCATGAGCGAAAGGTGAAAAAGGGAAAAAAGAGTTCACCGCTGGAAACGGAAATGAAGAACAGGGGCGTCAGCAAGGAAACGCTGGCACTTGACGACTGGACAATCAAATCCTTCAGTGCCAAGGACTGGAAGCTCATCAACACATACGCCGCCCGCTTCCTCCAACTCCCCAAAAACGAAAAAACCGAACTAACAAAGCAAGTTGCTGCCATACTACTTACAAAAGCAGGAGTCGAGTGGCACACCCAAACAGAGGCAGAACTCGAAAATAACCTTCTCGCCATCTACCTCCATTTAAAGGAAGAATGGGAGTTTGAGATGTAGCAACTATGACATACTTTTACCAGAGAAACGGGAAAAACCTTCTAAACGGAACAAGCGCCCATGATATGGTATTTTAATGTTAAAGGATATTGATGGGACAGCCTAAGAGGACAAATGGAGGTGTCTTGTGTCTGTACTTTTTGCTTTGTTATTTATCATCGGTATTTATTGTCTCATACGGGATTGTATAAATCTTAAGAAGGCAATTGGCCTTGCTGAAAATGCGTTGTTCCCCGTGACGGAAGAGGATTTTTCCAGTGTCCTTATTGCGGGGGAATGGAAAATCGCATCGAGGCTGTCTAAACGGACTAAATCCTATCTAATCGTCAAATGGGGAACAGCTGCGGCCCTCATCCTTTTGGCAGCCTTGCTGGTTATTGTTATTTATACCAATTGGTTAGGTTCGTATCTCTTCAGTTCTGCCTATTTGTTCTACATGCTCCTAAATGCAGTCAAGCACCCCGGCAATTTTTATATTGTACCGAATGGAATCATTCTACAGAGTAAATTCATATCTTCTTCGGATATAAAGGAATACTCGGTGGAAAGGATTGTCCGCTGGCATGCTTTATATGGTCTTGATTCCCGGGCAAACAATGGATATAAAGTCAGTTTCGATTTTAAAAATAAGCTTACTCTGCCGGATTATGTAGTGATAACTGAGAAAAAGGAGCTCGAGACCGTTATCGAACTACTTGACGCCCAGGGGATCCATTTAAAAATCCAGATAGATGAGCCTGCTGTTGCGGCTGGTTTTAAGGGAGATAAAGGATGAGACTCGCGTAAGGGATGAGACATAGCATAAGTAGTTCCGATAACGTGGAGAAAAAGAAAAAAACTCCTGAAAAAGCAGGCTAAATAAAATCCGAAATCACACATTAAACAGCAATGGAATTAGCAAGAAAAACCGACCGACAATTTTCTTGAGTCGATCGGTTTTTTCTAGTGTCATATTCAATTAATGCATCCGTAAGCTCAATAATAACAGTCTGTTTTTTAGGAAAACTTTTTCATTTATCTTAAAGTGTTTGTTTCATTTCATCAAATGCTAAAGGAACGTTATCTTCATTATGTATGTATTCTTTAATCATCAAAGCACATTCTCTTGTACTGGAATTTGAGGTGTCCACTTCGTAATCATAAATTATATGCCTATGCACTTGCTCAAGTTGTGCTTTAGCGGAACCAATTTTTCTGTTTCCCCTTGATAATTCTCTTCGTTCAAGTTCTTCTAACGAACAATGAACACCAATAAAATAAACCGAGTGGTCGGATAATAATTCACAGCATTCCTTCAACCATTCGGGTAATAATACAATGTGGTCTACAATCACATTTTTCTCTAACATAGCTAAGAATTTAATAAAATGATGAAATAAAGAAAACATCGAGGGTCTAATCATATAAAATGCTTTTATCATCTTTTCGTCATATGGATTATATCCCTCTGGTATAAAACTCTCAAGAAACTCTCCGATTTGGTCTGCAGACAGATAAATGTATGGTTCTTCAAGGATGTTCACAAGTTCATTTGCAAGACTTGTTTTTCCAGAACTCGATGCACCGTTAAGAAATATGATTTTTCCATTACTACTCTTTGCCGACCTTTTTAGTTCCATAATAATCCTCCACGGAGTTTTTCTATTTAAACTACATTGACCAGAAAAATTTTCGAAATATTTATTTTATTTTAACATAAAACGTGTTATTCCCTTACTTTTTATTAAAATTGTCTTGAATTGGCATAGCAAATAACGATGGAATTAGCTCCCCAATTTCCAAAATGACATAATTATTGTCACACCGTTATAAGCCACCAAAATACATGTAAGAAGGACACGCTTTTCAGCAAGCCTATTTACCCTGTTCTCGAAAAAGAGCTAGGACTAATTATTCAAAATTTAAAATATTCCGTCAAATAACTTGCTAATTTTCTTCGCTTTTCCCTACCATGGAAATGAAATGATTTCAAGGAGGGGTTTGCTTGAAGAAAATATGGCGAGTTGGTTTGTTTGCTTTACTCTGTGTTCTGTTATTGGTTGGTACATTACCGATTACCGGGGAGGCAAAAAATCCAAAGTTCAGTTATGGCAATTACAATCAGGTGGACCTTGGCAAGGATGGCATGGTGGCGACGGCCCATCCCCTTGCTTCTGAAATTGGAGCAGACGTTCTCGAAAAAGGGGGCAATGCCATTGATGCGGCTATAGCGATTCAGTTCGCACTAAACGTAGTTGAACCAATGATGTCCGGGATAGGCGGCGGGGGATTCATGATGGTGTATGATGGCAAAACGAAGGAAACAACCATCGTAAACAGCCGGGAACGTGCCCCAGGTGGCGCGACGCCTGATATGTTCCTCGATGAAAATGGCAATCCGATTCCTTTTGCAACACGATCGACTGGCGGAACAGCCGTTGGGGTTCCCGGCACATTAAAGGGGCTTGAGACTGCTCTTGACATGTGGGGAACGAGAAACATGGAGCAATTGATTGGGCCAGCCGTCAAGCTTGCTGACAAAGGGTTCCCGATTGATTCTGTCCTTGCAGAAGCAATAGCGGAAAATAAAGAAATGCTGTCTCGTACTGCTGCCAAAGATGTCTTCCTTCCGGGCGGCAAACCACTTCAGGAAGGTGATATCCTCGTTCAAAAAGATTTGGCTAAAACCTTTAAGCTGATTCGTGCAAAAGGGAGCGATGCTTTTTATAAAGGAGAGATAGCGAAAGCCATTGCGGACGTTGTCCAGGATTTCGGTGGTTCCATGCAGGTCAGTGACTTGCAGAAGTATGATGTCACAATCGACAAACCTATTTGGGGAGACTACCAGGGTTACCAAATTGCCAGCATGCCTCCTCCAAGTTCTGGCGGGGTATTTCTTTTGCAAATGCTGAAAATCCTCGATGGATTTAATTTATCTCAATACGATGTAAATTCTGTTGAAAAGTATCATTTGCTGGCGGAATCGATGCATCTTGCCTATGCGGACCGTGCCGCATATGCCGGCGACCCTGAATTTGTCAACGTGCCGATCAATGGGTTGCTGCATCCTGACTATATCAAGGAACGCCAAGCGCTTATCAGTCTCAACAGTGTAAATAAGAATGTAACAGCCGGCAATCCATGGAAATATGAAACTGGCTCAGCGAATTACTCTCAAACAAGCCAGCCAAATGATCGGAAATATGGTGAGACTACCCACTTTACTGTAGCGGACAGATGGGGAAATGTCGTTTCGTACACAACGACAATTGAGCAGCTTTTCGGGACAGGCATCATGGTTCCTGGCTACGGAATTATGCTGAACAATGAACTGACCGATTTTGATGCCGTTCCTGGCGGGGCGAATGAAGTTCAGCCAAACAAACGGCCATTGAGCAGCATGACCCCGACAATTGTGTTTAAAGATAACAAGCCAGTATTGACCGTTGGTTCACCAGGAGGGCCAACCATTATCACTTCCGTCCTGCAGACAATTCTCCATGCTATCGAATATGACATGGAGCTGAAAGGGGCTGTCGAGCAGCCACGAATATACACAAATAACATTAATTCTTACCGTTTTGAAGAGGGAATCAGCAATGAAACCATTGCCAAGCTCAACGAAATGGGGCATAAATTCGGGCCTGAGCCAACCACGATTGGCAATGTTCAAAGCATTCTCATTGACAATGAAAAAGGATTCTTTAAAGGAGTCGCAGATTCGAGCCGAAACGGCGCGGCAATTGGGGTCAATTTAAAAGGGAAAAAGAAGTAGGTCAGGTCGCAAAGGATTACCTTAAATAGGGGTGATACTTCCGCTCTTGTTGAATGGGTAACGCAGTTTGTAAGACCTAGATCACTTTCGTTACATCTTTCATGCAAAAAGCTAAGCCTGGTCATTCCGCTTAGTTTTTTGCATTTATGGAGGGTTATTTGATGATTTAATTGAGATATGGAGGAAAAATCCTTGAAAACAATATTAAGTACGAAGAAATTAAGCTATATTCTTCTGTTTATAATCCTTTTAACGCCTATCTTTCATCATCCCTTTTCAGTAAGTGTCCAAGCTGCCGAGCCGTTTAAAACGGAAGATGTTGATAAATTTGTCGCTACGTATATAGATCGTAATGGGCTGCCCGGTGCATCCATTGTAATTGTTAAAGACGGTAAATTAGTCTATGAGAAAGGATATGGCCACGATTCTGAAGGGAATCCTATAACAGAAAAGTCGTTAATGAGAATCGGTTCCGCGTCCAAATCATTTACTGCATTGGCTGTTTTGCAACTTGTAGATGAAGGGAAAATCCAACTGGACGCTCCAGTCATCAACTATTTGCCAGAAGTAAAACTTGACGATTCAAGATGGAAAGATGTGACGATACGTCAACTATTGAGCCACACATCAGGAATTCCAAATCCGACTATTGTTCCGCCAGCCAGCACCTTAAAAGCGGGGGTAGAACGAGTGAATGATTGGAAGCTGCAATCAAACCCAGGAGAGAAATACTATTATAGCAATGCGAATTACTGGGTCTTAGCGCTTTTGGTGGAGAAAGTAAGCGGAATGGAATTCTCTCAATACCTTAAACAAAAGGTATTCTCTCCGCTGGGAATGAATGACTCACTCACTACTGTTAACTCTGGAGATTTTGTAAAAGGACTTCCTAAAGGCCATGTAACAGCATATGGAACTGCAATTCCTTGGACAGAACTTGAAGCGATGAATATGGGGGCCGGAAGTATCATATCAACGGCATCCGATATGGGAAAATGGCTTGCTATGCAAACGAACGAGGGAAGGACTGGAACAGGAGAGCAGTTATTATCAAAAAAGTTATTGGAAGAATCCTATTCGCCACAGCCTGGAAGCAAAAGATACGGACTTGGATGGGGGTTGAGTTCACCGAATGTGAAGCCAGCACGCATTTCACATAGCGGAGTGGTATCAACATATCAAACTCAACAAGACCTGATACCAAGTAGTGGTTATGCCGTTGCTGTTTTACTAAATAGTTATACCCCTACCGTTGAACACGCTTATGAGATTAGTTCGGGTATTATTCAATTGACAGAGGGGCAAGAAGCCGAATTGAAAGCACCAGTATCTAAAATAATTGATTTATCACTTGGCGTTATCACATTGATTTATTTGATTTTAGGAATGAAAGGGATTTTGCGAAGTAAAAATTGGTCGGATAAACGGAAACAGCATCCTGCTTGGCGGTTTATCCTTCGGTTAATTCCCCAAATGGTTCCAACATTATTAATCGGCTGGCTGTTTTTTATTGTACCAACGTTACAAAATAACAGTTCGACCACGATCGATGCATTCGGCCTATATCCAGCAGCGATGATTCTATTGGGGATTGTTTTCATTATTGGATTGGCTCTTACAATTTTGAGAATCTATTATCGAATAATAATAAAATAAAGGTAAAAAATCACGCGAAAAAAGCTCAGAATGAATGAGGTTTTTTGTTGAATTCTATGTAATAAATTTGGGGGTAAAGATTTGAGTGAGCCATTAAGTGAGCCTTTAATAGAAAGTGAAATGCTTAAAAGTTACCCTTAATTGAAAGGGTTCGAGGGCTTGTCATTGTCTTATTTGAAAAAAATAATATAGGGATTGTTCGATAAGTTAAGGGGCTGTTCTCAAGGTCAATATGACAATGGTACAGCCCCCGTTGTTTAAGGTTTATCCAATGCTAATTTGATTCGTTCAGGCCGTTTTTTCTTATTCGCTTCGGATGGTGACTTTTTTCTGCTTCCAATGAGATACAAAAACAGGATAACCACCATAAATGCTGCTGAATAACTGAACGTCATCCCGTACCCGACATTTTTTGCTAAGAATCCGAGGCCTACTGACCCTAAGGCCAAGCCAAAATCGATAAAAATAAGAAGCATGGAATTGGCGGTTGCTTTTTTCTCTGGCGGAACAAGCGTTAATGCCCAAGCCTGGATAGTTGGATGGACGATCCCATAAGCGATTCCAAATAATATTCCTGAAACCCAAACCATCCCCATACCAGTAGAAAAACCCAATAAGACCAAACCTGCAGCACCTGCGATACCGGCCGGAATAATAAGGATCCTATGGCCCCATTTATCGAAAATTTTGCCGGAGACTAACCGAACTAAAACCATCGCAATTGCCTGTGCGATAAAAAACTGTGAAATCTTTCCTCCGACATTGATTTCTTTTCCAAACGCTCCTATAAAGTTGACAGTTCCGGCGATTGCCATATAATTGAGTGCCACTAAAATACATGGAAGAAGGACACGTTTATCGAACATGTACTTGTAAAACGGTTCTTTCTTTGTCTCCTGCGGCTTTTCCTCTTCCTTTTTAATCGTATTGTTTTTTGTGAAGAAGCTGCACACTAACGAAAAAGCCATAAGCCCGAGGGTTAATACGATCATGGAATTGAATGAAAAATTGGCTAGATAGGAAATTGCGATTAGCGGCCCCATTGTTGTCCCAACGCTTGTAGACATTGCGAAAAAAACAATGCCCTCTCCTAACCGCGATCGAGGAACAATATTGCTTGATATCGTAAAGACTAATATCGTCAGCATGCTAAATCCAATACCCTGCAGGGCTCGAATGAATATCAAAAATCCAATCGACTGGTTTACTAAAGTAAGCCCGATTGTACCCAAAAAGTAAACAAGCGAAATGATGAGGAGCAATTTCATATTCACTTTTTGGATAATCACACTTGCAAAGAAGCGTGTAATTAATGATGCCAGCATCAAGGTTGTGGTCATGATCCCAGCAATCGCAGGATTATTGCTTTTAGTGGATACGAAAATGGGGAAACCAGCTGTAATCATATAAAAAGAAGCGAACATGACCGAAGACAGTAAAATAATGATTACATATTGGTTTGTCCATAACTTAACTTTACGCATAGAGAATAAGACCGCCTCCTAAGGCTATTTTTACGAATAGTGATGATTTACGTGTAAAAAGTATTCTTCCCTTTTTTTTATAAAATATTTGAGTTGTTTTAGCCTTTGAGCTAAGGAGATGCCACCCTAAAACCTGCCTGGCCAAAAGATTTTATTAGAGAAACCATTTTTTATATAGTTCGATTATTTTAACCCTTAAAGAGACGGCCATATGGTATTATTTAGTAAAATGTACCTAAAAAGGGGTAGTTCTATGGCGAAAAAACACTATCTTGATTTAATGCAATTCTTTGAGGGATATGTCAGGAATTATCGGAGATTGAACATAAATGAAAACCACAACCTCTCAATGATGACCAATCGGGAAATCGAGTATTTTGCTAATTTGGGTGAAATGCTTGGCTTTGATTCGTTTGTCGAGGATTCGAAGTTTGATAAAAGTAAAAATCGTTCCCGCCCTATGGATCTTGCCTGGTGGAAGTGGGACTTGCGGAATGACAAGGAGTATTATGACCATCTTGCTTTACACTTGGAACGAGAAAATTTATCAAATAAAGATATGGATACAATTGATAAGCTGTTTTCTAAAACAGAAGAAGGGTATATTCCGCATAATGTTATTGGAATTCAGACGGTCAGCTCAAAGGGTAGAACTGAACAAATGAATAACCTGATTGAAAAGAGGAATACATACCAACAGTCGAATGTGCTCATGGTTTATCGCTATTGTGATGTTGAGAAAGATTTGGAGAGGGTTAGTGCTTATCTCTTTAACCCTAAAAAACCGGTTATTGAACGGCACGCTGTTTGTACGAGGGATAATTTTGGCTATTGGTTCATGTGTTTTAAAGAGGAATACGAGCAATATGAAGCTGATAAAGCTAAAAAAGAGGTACAGCTAAATTAAAGATTATCCAATGAAAAATATAGTTAAAGAGGAGGCTCTGCGGGTATGACACAGTGCGAAGCAATTATTGAGGCACTTCAGGCTTTGGGCGGAGAAGCAACGATTAGTGAAGTTAACGACTGGGTTAATCGAAAGTATCCGAATCGCTGGAAAGATACAGGTACTTGCCTTACTGACATGGTGTCTGAAGAAAAGGGTGGCAATGGCTCATCAACAGTTCCTTCATATTTCCGCGTGTTAGAGAGAGTAGAACGTGGTCGGTACAAATTGAGGTATGTTTTGTAGGCATGAATGAAGGTTTATTATGACCGGGACTGAAGAGGGAAATGTGTTCCTGTAGACAAAGAGCGAATTAAAAAAAGACCAGGCATCTGTGCTGAACCCTAAAAGTTAGACCAAAATATTTAAGCAGCTAGTTGGCTGGTATGAAGACGGTATTCAACCGGGCTCATGCCAGTCAATTTTGCTTTTATTCTTTCATTGTTATAGTAAAAAATATAATCAGTCACTGCTTGCTTAAGCTCGTCAAATGAATGATAAACTTTACCGTAATACATTTCCTGCTTCATTATTCCGAAGAAGTTTTCCATTGGTGAATTATCGAGACAGTTTCCTTTCCGTGACATACTTTGAAAGACGCCATTATCTTTCAGTTTCTTAACGTACGTGTTCATTTGGTAACCCCAGCCTTGATCAGAGTGTATAGTAGTTCGATAGGGGCAATCTTTTGTTATTTCAATTGCTTCGTCTAGAGCATCCAATATTGCTTTTGCGTTGGGGCGTTCCGAGAACCGAAATGATAGAATTTCCCCATTAAATATATCTAGGAACGGATCTAAATAAGCCTTCTTGATAATCATCTTCCCATCAGAGTCGGTCATGTAGTATTTGAATTCAGATGTATCAGTTGTTAATTTTTGATGCGGGATGCTTGTATGGAATCTGCGGTTGACAAGGTTCTTAGAAATTTTACCTATGCTTCCTTTATAAGTGCTATATTTGCGAGATTTACGTGTGTATGAGGTACAAATAATACCCAGCTTATTGGTGATCCGAAGGATTTTTTTGTGATTTACGATATAACCTCTCTTACGTAATTCCATATCAATTCGACGATAACCATAATTTCCATTATGTTTATCTACAATATCCTGGATAATACTTTCAATCTCTTCATCTGGATTAGGTTCATTAAATCGCTTTTGCCAATACATATAGGTTGCCTTTGGAAAACCTGTAGCTTCAAGGATAACAGCTAATTTGAATTCTTTTCTGAGTTCATGGATGATCCTGGATTCTGTTTTAGCAGTCGGCTCGGAATATTTATCCCTGAAGCTCGGAGCTTTTTTAAATAGGCATTCTCCGCGCGCAGTAATTCTATTTCTTTTAAAAGTTGTTCTTCCTTCGTCATTTTCTTTTCGTTTTTCTTGTTCTTCGGCTTGTTGGACACGGATGGACGCCCCTTTAATTTAGAGAGCCCTTCAATACCTTCATTTTGCCATTTCCTCAACCAATTAAGAATCATAGGCGGTTCAGTAATGCCAAATTTTCTAGCAACCTCTTCAAGGGAATCTCCTGTTCTTACCTTATAGTTTAGGACATCTAATTTAAATTGAACAGGATAATTCGTAGATGCTTTTTTAGTAATTAAGCCCTGTTTCCCGAATTGATGGAACGCACTGACCCATTTTCTTATATTGGTTTTACTTCGAATTCCAAACCTAGTCGCCAAGGAAGCATATCCACCTTCACCGGCTAAATAAGCGTCTACTACCTTTTGCTTAAATCCCTCATCATATTTGACCATAAAAAACACCCCAAAAGTTAGAATTTGTTCGTCTAACTTTTGGGGTGCACATCAATCCCAACCAAAAGAGTTGCTTGGTCTTTATTTATTAGGAAAGTATATTCAAAAAAGCTTACAATATAGATGTTCTAAAAACGAACCGCTTTTTCGAGCCATTCTCTACTCCGCCACCGTTTCTTTAACTTTAGAAGGCCATCTATAGATAGCTTGACGCAGTTCTAGCGCATATGTATCAACATTGGGCATACCCATTTCGATGGCGATGCTTATTTCTTTTTCAATATCATACGGAACTCTGACTATCTCGATCGAAAAAGGACCAGGTGTTTTAGAACCATATTCCCCGTGGAGGATGGCAAAGGTCGCAAGGGGCATATCCAATGGATTACCTACACTTCCAACATTGAAAAGTGTGCGATACTCATCAAGCCAATCAATGAGTGCCACGTGAATATCACCAAAACCAACAATGTCCGGTTTTTTGTTCTCCTCGAGAGGTGTAATCCATTCAGTATTTTCGAACATTGCCTCTTTTTCCTCAAGCGGGCTCTTTATAGGAAATACCCGATGATGAACGCTTTTAGCAGAGGCATGATACAGTCTAATATATTTTCCGCTCATGTAGAAATCAACATGATAAGGCAAGGTGCCAAGATAAGCTAATCGCTCTGGTCCTAGCTGATTTTGGTGCCATTGAACCATTGCGTTTTCTTGCGGTTTTGGAACAAAATCATCCCAATTGCCAAGGATAACTACTTCGCAAACCTCGCGTACCCTGTCCACTGCTTGACTTGAGTTTGGACCTTTTCCTATTAAATCCCCTAAACAAAAAACTTTAGTGATTCCCCGCTGATTGATATGTTCCAAAACAGTTTCCAGTGCCGTCATGTTTCCGTGAATATCAGAAATAATTGCAATGTTTTCCAACGTATTTCGCCCCCTTTAATACCGTGTTATTCTCTTTTAAAATTGAAATCCCTGCAAATTAGTGTAAAAACTAAAAGGTAAAGGAGAACGACGGGTTGATTTGATGAATAGAGAATGAACTATCTTAGGAAGCTTTCGTCTGCTGCCCTACAATCCGACCCATAAGCACCATCAAAATTGCCTATATTTTTCTTTTGCCATATTTAGAAATGCTTTTGCGGGAGCTGATAAGGGCTCTCCTTTTTTATAGCTGACCGTGACATGATTTTTATAAATCGGGTTTCCTAGCGTATAAAAAATAGCATCGGTCTTAATTTGATCCCGTGTAATCACACTTTCCGGTATGATGGTTAAGCCGACCCCTCTAATCGCTAAGCGGAATGCGCTTTCTATGTTCTGCGTTTCAATGACAATATCGGGATTGATCGAGTATTCCTTGAAAATTACATCTGTCAGCCTTCTTAAACCAAGCCCTTGTTTAAGCAAGATGAATTTTTCCCCATCCAGCAAACGGGGGTGGAATGGAATATGGCTGATTTGTTTTTTCGGTTCGTTATAGTATTTATGGCTTGGATGGATGACTAGATACAATTTTTCTTCATAGAGGGTTTCGTATACAATTTCCGAATTGAAGATCGGGAGCATGTTTAAACAAATATCAATTTTTCCCTCCAGCAGCATGGCCTCCATGTCATGCGCAATTTCCTCAATAAGTTCAATTTCGATCCCAGGGTAACTAAGGATGAATTCAGGCAAAATATTATAAAGGGTGTGGGAGCCCAAAATTGGGTTAATGCCAAGTTTTAGCCGCCCTTTTTTTAAATTTGATATCGATTGTATTTCATTATGCAATTTCACATACGACTGTTCGATTTCATTCATATAAGCTAAATAACGTTCCCCTGCATATGTCAATAAAATCGGATTTACTTTCCGGTTCACCAATTCAATCCCCAATTCATCCTCGAGGCTTTTAATATATTTGCTGAGGTAGGGCTGAGAGATATACAAAGCTCTGGCTGCTTGTGAGACATTTCCGTGCTCTGCAATCGCCTTTAAGTATTTTCCTGATAGATCCTTCATCGCTCGATTTCCTCCTTTAGAACAAATGCGAAAACCAATTCGTTCAAAATCGTAACTCAATGTTGTGGTTTTTACAAATTGCCGTTACACAGGCAGGGGTCCGTGTGAATATACTTATAACTTTTTTAGCATAATTGTTATAACGGAATTAGTATTTCTGATTGTGAACTTTCTGTGACATAATGAAATCGAACCAAACAAGAGGGGGTAAAAAAACTTTAGAAAACGCCATCATTTAGTTTTTGTATAAAGGGATATGGAAATTCAGGTTGGCCCTGACCGCCAGCCACTCGTATCAGAAGTAGCAGCTTATATATTTTTTCTTAAATATCTTTAATTAAAGATTTTTTAGTTAAAAGCATTAACTAGAGAAGGGTTTGCGAAAAGGGGAAGATTTTATGGAGATTATTCAGGTCATAGGCATTTTGCTAGGAATCGTATTAATCATTTACGGGGCAATGAAGGGGTTTAGCATTTTAATCGTTGCACCAATTGCATCAATAATCGTGATAGTGACAAACCAGCTTGATTTTTTCTCATCCTTGATAGGAAAAGAGAATTCTTACATGACCGGACTTACCGGATTCATTATTAATTTCTTTGCTGTCTTCCTGTTGGGAGCCATTTTGGCAAAATATATCGATAAGAGTGGAGCCGCACAATCGATCGCGGAAAAAATCCTTAACAAAACAGGAACGAAAAATCCGTTTTCCGTACTGGTGGCGCTCCTTATTATTACAGCGATTTTGACATATGGCGGGGTTAGTTTGTTTGTCGTAGTATTCGTGCTACTTCCGCTGGCGAAGCCATTGTTTAAGCAACTGAATATTGCGTGGAACTTGGTTACAATTCCGATTCAGCTCGGACTTGGCACGTTTACGATGACGATGCTGCCTGCCACACCATCCATTCAAAACGTTGTGCCTACCGCGTATCTTGGCACAACCCTGACAGCGGCACCGCTTTTGGGAATCATTGGGGCGGTCGTCGCACTCGCGTTTGGCCTCTGGTATATGAAATTTACGTTAAATAAAAGCTTGGCCAGAGGGGAAACATTCGCGGACTTTAATGTGAAAGAAACAAACGAGGAGCTAAAAGAGAACATTCCGCCTTTCTTCATTAGTATCCTGCCTATCGTCGTTTTGATCGGAATCATTGTTGCCGGAAGCGTCATGGAAGTACCGAATATAATCGTGATTGGCCTCGCCGCTTCGGTCATTGTTTCGGCCATTCTTTTCAAAAAATACATTCCAAGCCAGAAAGCGGTCATCAATGAAGGGGCGAGTGGTTCCATCATGCCGGTTTTCCTGACATCGTCAGCCGTAGCATTCGGTGTCGTCATCACCCTTGCACCCGGATTTACGTATATTTCCAAACTGATTTTAAATATCCCGGGCAATCCGCTCATCAGTTTGTCAGTTGCATCCGCTTTGTTTGGCGGAATTACAGGTTCAGCATCAGGCGCGCTGGGGATTGTCATGGAAGCGTTTGGCCAAAGTTATCTGAATATGGGGCTAGATCCTGATGTCATCCATAGGGTATCGGCCATCGCATCTTCAACAATCACACTAATGCCTCATAACGGCGCGGTTTTGACATTCTTGGCTTTAGCAGGCCTTACACATAAAAACGGCTTTAAGTATCAGTTTGTCGCGGTAACAGGCGCAAACGTACTAGCACTGGCCGCTGTTTTAATTGCAGCGATTTTGATCTATTAAGAACCTATTAACCTTTAAGGGGGTGACCGAATCAAAGGGGATTGTTTTTTGCAAAATAAGATGAACAATAATTTAACTTAGGGGGATTTCAACATGACAACGAAAAAAGACCGGACAGTAATCGTAACAGGCGCAGCCAGAGGGATTGGCTTTGCCATTGCAGAAGAATTCGTCAAAAATGGCGACTTTGTAGCCATCTTTGATTTAAATGAAGAGGCGGCAAAAAGTGCTGCCGAAAAATTAAGCAATGCAAAAGGCTACAAAGCAAATGTAGCAGACGAAGCAAGTGTGAAATCAGCAGTCGAGCAAGTTGTTGCGGATCGTGGATCAGTCGATGTTCTCGTAAACAATGCAGGACTTCAGTTTATTTCACCGACTGATGAATTCCCAGAAGAAAAATGGGATCTTGTGGTCGATGTCATTCTAAAAGGAACTTTCTTAGCAACCAAACATGTCCTTCCTGCTATGAAAAAACAAAAATATGGCCGGATCATCACGATTTCTTCAGGACACGGCAGAAGACCAGATAAATATAAATCTGCCTATGTCGCGGCAAAATACGGCCAAATTGGTTTTACGAACGTAGTTGCAATGGAAAATGCGGAGTATGGCATTACAGCGAATTCAATTTTGCCTGGACCAACTCGTACAGAACTAATTGAAAAACAATTACCAGTACTTGCAGAAAAAGATGGAACTACCGTCGAAGAAGCATTAAAGACCCACATCATTGGTAACCAATGGCTGGGACGCTTACTTGAGCCTTCCGAAATTGCAGCTACCGCACTATTCTTAGCTTCAGACGGCGCAGCAGCAATTACAGGCGAGGCACTCGGCGTTACTGGCGGGGAATAAGCAGACATACACCAGTTGGCCTAGCAGAATAAAATGAAGAAAGAAAAGGGAGCTTACCTCATTCAGCAGGGATGGCTCCCTATTTTTTTGTAAAAAAGACATCAATATTAGCAGTCCAACCGCATTGTAGACATCTCAGAAGGGGTATATGCGTTTCTTTAGTTGTTTGAAGTTAGTGCACCTTGTAACCAATGCTATAATTGAATTATGTAAAACATCCTGTACAGTTCCCACTGAGGTTCCGGCATAATTCACAACTCTTTTTTAGAACTGTTCGGAGGATTGATTTGGAAGTACATAGTGGGACAAATGGAGGTATCTTGTGTCTATACTTTTCGCAATCATTTCTATAATCGGTATTTATTGTCTCATACGAAATTTTATTAACCTTAAAAAGGCAATTGATTTGGCTGGAAATGCGTTGTTCCCTGTAACAGAAGAGCAATTTTCAAGTGTCCTTATTGCGAGGGAATGGAAAAACACATCGAGGCTGTCCAAAGAGACAAAATCCTATCAAATTGTAAAATGGGGAACAGGAGCGGTCCTCATTCTTTTAACAGCCTTACTTGTACTCGTTATGTATATTGATTGGCTATCTTCGTCTCTGTTCAGTTCTGCCTATTTGTTCTATTTGATTCTAAACGCAGTCAAGCACCCCGGAAATTTTTATATTGTGCCTAACGGAATCATTCTGGAGAGCAAATTCATATCTTCTTCGGATATAAAGGAATACTCGGTGGAGAAGATTGTCCGTTGGCATGCTTTATATGGCCTCGACTCCCGGGCAAACAATGGGTTTAAAGTCAGTTTCGATTTTAAAAATAAGCTGACGCCACCTGATTATGTAGTTATTACTAATAAGAAGGAACTAGAGACGGTTATCGAACTGCTTAACGCCCAGGGAATTCATTCGAAAATGCTTATAGATGAGTCGACTGGTACGGCTGGTTCTAGGGAGAATAGGAAGATTCGGTAAAAAAATAATTTCTGGCTACTAGTAAAAGTTGAGGCCTGTGCAAGAGCTCAGATATGGCACCGGTCTTTTTTATTTCAATTTAAAACAATAACAGCTTAAACAGTACAAGAGAGCGCCGATTTACTTGGCGCCCTTTTGCTGTTTTTGGCGGATAAATAATGGGAATAGTATAGAGAACGCATACTGGTAAAGGAGGCGAACATTTTGAATGATGATAAGCAAAAGCTGGAGGAAGTCCTTAAACATACGCTTGAAGTGGAAGAGGACCTGATGCGGACCTATTTAATCACAGCCGACAATATCCATGAGGATCCTGAGCTAAAGAATCGGCTCGAAAATTTCGCGGAAGGCAATGCGAAGCGTACTGACCAGTTGATAAACGAGCTTAAGGAGCTTAAGAATAAATAATTTTGTATAGCTGCTTTGGAAAAAAATACGGCAGTTTTTCAATATTGCACCACCTGGATATTCTATAATTGAATGGTTCCACCACGAAAACCATAAGTAGGCATCCCCATCAATATTTAGGATGGGGATTATTTTATTCAAGAAGGCAAAAATGAAAACAAAAACGCAAAATAACTTTCGAGTAACGGGTTCGGTTTTCGAGTACAAAAACTTAATTCGCATTCAAATTAGCAGTCCAATTGGCAAATGAATTGGACCGCATCTTTTTATTGATAAAACAGGGTTTCTGTGTAATTTGTTGCATTCCTTATTGAACAAACGGGCAGGATTATTTAATAACAGTTGAAAATTAATTAGAAATAAATTACAATATTCATATACCTAGATATTCTATATACACTATTTATCTAGGTATTATATTTTTTATAAAAGGGGTGGCATTGTGATCAAAACATTGAAGGTAGGAGTCGCAATTTTATTTCTTACTTTTTTGTCCGCTTGTACACAATATTTTAGTTCTCCTTCTCCACTTGTACCAAGTAAGAACAGTATGGTAATCGATATAAAAAATAACACTAATTTTGATGTTTATGGACTTGAAGTATTTCTGTCGAATCATTCACATAAAGCAGTATCACAGACAACTGTGAATGGGGATGGGTCCAAAATAAAAAAAGGGGAATCAATTAGGTTTGAATTCTTTGAAGATGATTTTGCCTTAGATGGAAATGCTGAAATGAAGGTCGAGGTCCTGGTTGATAAACCCAAAGGGAATAAAACAGAGAAAAAGGACATCACCCAAAAAGTTTCATTTGAATTAGACAATAATAAAGGAGTGTTTTTTGAGATTACTGGTGATTCGATAGAGAAAGCTGAAATAAAGAGAGTAAAATAAAATTGTGCGTAAAAATTGCTTTAACTCGAGTGCGTTGTTCCAGCAGGAATAACGCATTTTTTGTGGAATTTTTTATTGAAGTAACGGATGATAGTTGAAAAAGAGTTCGGAAATATTTGTATTAAACAAATCACCCTTATTTAGTTATAAATGGTAAAGTTTATATAAAGTGAAACAAAACATTATAAATGGGTGGTTGATTATATTTAAGGAGAGATATGGTTGAATGTGAAGTTATTTCTTGATTCAGTTATTCCCATTGAGAAAATAAAAGAAGAAAGCATATTAAAATATAAAAGTATTATATCAACATTGTCAGTTTCTGTTCGTTCACTTAATGATATAAATAATGCCTTAATTCAAATCCTTGATGTGGAGAGCAGCCTTCCTATTTTAGAGTTCAGTATTAATGATATTTATCAAACATCTAATCCAATTATCGAAGCATTTGAAATGTCATTTGAAGAAAATTTTTATGGTTTTCCTTCATTTGGGATTGTTGAAATCACAAATATAAACATATTAAAAAAGGAATCACCATACAACAATTAGAAGGTATAATGTTTCTTTTCAGAGAATTAATGAATCATTCCTTTAATTGTTTTATTATTTCAGATGATATTGTCAAACAATTTGAACTTGATAAGATAGTTGGTTTTCTTGATTACCTTGCAGTAAAATTTGACTTCAATAACGATAAATATTTTAGAATTATTAATGATAAACACCAAATGTAATGCTAAACACTAATTAGCTAGAAGGTGCGTTGGTCCAGTAAGGATTAACCACCTTTTTTGTTGAATTCCTTATTGAACATACGGGGCAGTTTAGCGGAAGAAGGAATCCGTAGTAAATACTAGAATAAATGTAAATAACGGCAGGTAATTGAAAAAGGGAGTTGGGGAGTTATGTCCAAGTTATTTGGATTTTTAATAATTAGTTTATCACTACTTACAGCCTCAATTTTATTGCAAGTTGCTATGGCAGCAGGGCAAAGTTTGCATACTGTTTCTGTTTTGCTCATTTTAATCGTTTTTATTCTTGGGATTTTAATGCTGATACCTAAAGGTAAGGATCAAAACACTGAAAAGGTATTAGTGCCAGATGAAGAAATAGAGGCAGAATTACTGAATTCTAAATCTAAAAATCAATAAAATCGCTGGATACAATGAACTGCTGAAGAATGATGTAGTGAATTCCTTCTTGTACTAACGTGGCAGGATAGTTTAATTAAAATTGGATTTTCTTTAAGTATTAAATGTGAAATTGAGAAGAAAAGACTGTGAAGGGGGAATGAAAATGGTTGCTAATATTTGGTCAGGTTCAAAAGTCAGATTACGTCCTGTGTTACCATCGGATTGGAAATGTTTTCATGATAATGACCAGGATTCGGAAGGTGCAAGATTATCTGATTCCATTTATTTTCCGAGGTCTGAAGATGGAACTAAAGCTTGGGCGGAACGCACATCCTCTAAGGCATCGGAAGGTGATAATGTATTTCTTGCAATTGAAACACTCGATGGCACTCTTGTTGGAAGTATCAATACAAACAGCTGTAGCTCTCGTAATGGCACTTTTAAATACGGGGTAGCTATATTTCGTGAACATTGGCGAAAAGGATATGCTTCCGAAGCTATAAGGATTTTACTTCGTTATTACTTTACGGAATTACGTTACCATAAGGTAAACGCTTATGTTTATGCCTTCAATGATGGGTCATGTGCTTTGCAGGAGCATCTTGGATTCGTCCAAGAGGGAATACTCAGGGAAATGATTTTTACGCAGGGCAAGCATTATGACGAGTATGTTTATGGACAAACAAAAGATGAGTTTGATAAACTCAATCCTTTTTAACGGGTGCTTATCTTCAACAATGTACTAATATAAAAAAGCTCGAAGCAATGGCGCCGAGCTTTTTGTGTGCTAATTTTACTGCTAAAGTGTGGGCTAATACATATGCGAATTACCGTGCGAAATGCACTGCTTATTCGAATTTTGAACTTAAAAACATAACCCGTTAACTTTCTAGGGATTTGCTTTTATAAAACATAAAGGAATCCCTTGGAAAAATAGTAAAAAGTATTTCTGACTAGGAGGATTGACTGTTATTTTAGAATAGTTTACGATAGATGTGTAAACGGTTACACATTGGGACGTCATATTAATTTTTAAAAAAATTTCACACCTAAGAGCATACACAAGGAGGCACTACATAATGAGGAGAATTCCAATTGTTATTGATACAGATCCAGGCATTGATGATGCCGCGGCGTTGGGATTGGCATTTTACAGGGATGAACTGGACGTAAAATTAATTACAACCGTATCAGGAAACGTAGATATTCACAACATCACAAGAAATGCACTGAAGCTTGTCACATTTTTCGATAAAGATATTCCGGTTGCAAAAGGGATGGAAACACCTTTATTGAATCCTGCACTGGGAAACAAAGTTCATGGTGAAACGGGGATGGATGGCTACAACTTCCCTGAGCCAGGGCGTACCATTTTAAAAGAGCATGCGGTGGAAGCGATGCGTTCCTTGTTGGAGGAATCGGAAGAGAAAATTACCCTTGTCCCGGTTGGTCCATTAACAAATATCGCGGCGTTGTTGCTAATGTATCCACAGTTGAAAAACAAAATCGAGCGAGTCGTTTTAATGGGTGGTTCGCTATCGGGTGGAAATGTGAATGGTGCCGCCGAGTTTAATATTTGGGCCGACCCCCATGCCGCAAAAATTGTGTTCGAATCCGGTTTGAATATCGTCATGATTGGCCTGGATGTTACACTGAAAGCCCGTATTGGGGAGGATGTATTATCGAAATCCCCAAATAAATCTGCTGAAATGTTCAATGCAATCTTCCGCAATTATAGGGATGGAGATATGGCACAAGGTGTCGCGATGCATGACTCTTGTACGATTGCTTATTTAACTAATCCCGAGATGTTCACGGTTGAGCCTAGACACGTAAAGGTAGTTACTGACGGCCCGGCGAGCGGCATGACGATGGAAGTGTTTAGACACGAAGAACCGAACGTACATGTCGCAGTTGGAATTGATGTTGAAGCCTTCAAGGAATGGTTCCTTGGCACATTAACTAAAATGGTTTAAATTCTGAAAATCCGGACGTTTAATAACGAGACCAAGCCACTCATAGAAGCGGCTTGGTCTCGTGCTGTTTAATAAGGTTCAACAGTCCGTAAAGGGAGCAGTGTTCTAACACTTCTCCCTTTTGTTTATCCATTTTATAAATTTATTCGGAAAATGAAGAAAAACCAGCAAAACTCTTCTTATATTCCTTTTTAAAACATGCTGAGCCTATAATAACTGCCCATTACCGGCGTTGTTAAAATACTGATTTTTGGCTCGACTACAAGAAAGTGCACTAATGGATGGTTGGCTATCTATTGTTTCTATCGTTCCTTCTCAAACCTAAGAGACCTGCAAGGCCAATTATCCCAATCCATCCCCAATCCGTATCATCATCATCATTATCATTGTTATTCATGTCTTGTGCACTTTCAGTACTTTTGAAAAGGTCTGTAATTGGATTTTGAGCAAATCCAGTGTAATTCCCAAACATCATGATGGCAACTAAAAGGGCACAAAGTGAATACAGAAGTTTTTTAAACATCAATTTTTCCTCCTTTCGAAATTACACTTATAGTTTGTAATTAATGGAGTAATTATGCATCAAATTTTTATATAAAAGCCCGTGCGCAGGAGTATATGATATTTGACATACAACTTTTTAACCAGGAAGTCGCTCAGCCCCATCAAGAAGCTTTAGAACAACCATCTTGATGGCGGATCCCCATGGGGCAAAAATGGTGTACTAATTCGGTATGGATATCGTCAAGATTGTTTAAAAGGGAAAATATTACTTTTGTCGAATTATTAGTTAGTTAACATTAATAAAGGGGAGGAACAATGGAAATCCATGATGTGGTTAAAGTAAATAACATTACAAGCGGGAAACTTGAGAATGGAGTCTTCAGTTTTACCTATGGAAAGAAGAATCCCTCGAACGGAAAGCAGGTGAAATACCTGCGTGAAGGAGAAATTGGGATATATAACTACAGGTATCACATTTCTGCTAAAGACTTAGAGGCGTTGGATTTGCCAGATAAACGTACATATCAAAATAAATACGGAAAGAATTATTTGAATAATTGGGGACAGGACGTTAAACAGGAAATTGCCCGGAGGATGAAAGATGGAGGAATATTTCTTGAACGCGAATTGGAAAACGGTGAAACAGTTATCGTTAAGTTCGTTTGGGATGGGGAAATACCCAAGGAGTTTGTAGTTTAAATCATGTAACCGTAATGCCGATCAAAAGTGTAAACGGGACTTCTTTAATTAGGCTTTTATAAAACGGAAAGGAGAAGTGAATATGGGGAAATACTTTGTTCCAACAAAAGGGGTAGAGTCTTGGAGAGAATTGTTGGCGAATCCGGATACGCAATGGAAGGAGGGCTGCTCTGCATACGAATTGGCACACTGCTGGGAATATGCAGATAACCTTCCTTCTTGTGTGGTAAGAGTATTTAAGAGTAGTAATATTCCTCTCTTTCAAGATGTGAAGGTACTTTATGGATTCCCGGAGTACAAAGTTTCTTTACAAGGGCGAGGTAAGATTTCTCATAATGACCTTTACCTTCTAGCCAAAGCCAATAATGAATTAATGACGATCATGGTAGAAGGAAAGGTATTCGAACCATTTGGAGATAAAATGGTTGCAGCCTGGAAAGGGGATACACCTTCTGATGGGAAAACAAAAAGATTGGCTTCTTTGTTAGGATTGTTGAATTTAAAAGAAGAAGGCGTTGGAGAAATAAGGTACCAATTACTGCATAGGACAGCTTCAGCAATAATAGAAGCGGAAAATGTTAATGCCAAAAACGCTCTGATGCTTGTTCATTCCTTTAGTGACGAAGGCAAATGGTTTGACGACTACGCCAAATTTGTTAAATTGTTTAATTTGGAACCGTTGATGGATGCTGTTGTGGGTCCAGTGATAGTTAACGAAGTCAATCTTTATTTTGGTTGGGTAAAGGGGACAAAGGTGTTGCCAAGGGAGGATTCTTCAACGAGTTATAACCGAGAAAACTAGAATGATAACAAAGAAATCAATGACAATCGAGGCTTCCTAATAAATTGGAGGCCTCTTTTTCATTTCACCAACTTTCAAACAGACTTTCCCCTATAAATAGATTGTTAACATTTAATGGCGGAAAGGTGTCCAAATTTTAACACTCGTAAAAAAACATCATAGAATGATTGACTGATAATGATTATCATTATATATTATGAGTAGCGAAAGAATTGAAAAAGATTCTCAATTAAAAATCCAAACAAGAGGTGCAGAAATGAAGAAAAAGGTATTTGGTTTTAGTTTAATCTTTTTGCTAGTTTTCGGTGCATTAGCTGGTTGCGCTAGTTCCAACAATACTGCAAAAAAACAGCCTGCAAATGAGTCCGAAGAAAAGAAAGAGCCTGGAGTGGTCAATCTTTATACAAGCAGGCATTATGAGTCTGATAACGATCTGTATAAAATTTTTGAAGAAAAGACGGGCATTAAAGTAAATGTCGTTGAAGGAAAAGGCGACGAATTGATGGAGCGCCTGAATGTAGAAGGGGAAGCAACTGAAGCTGATCTTTATTTCACAGCTGATGCTGGCAACCTTTATGTAGCGAAAGAAGCTGATTTGCTTCAGCCTGTAGAAAGTGAAGTCCTTAATAAAAACATTCCTGAAAAGCTTCGTGACGATGAGAACTACTGGTTCGGTATGGCAAAAAGGGCCCGTGTCCTTGTCTATGCGAAAGACCGTGTAAAGCCTGAACAATTATCAACTTATGAGGCCATGGCACAGCCTGAATGGAAGGGAAAAGTTGTTGCGCGCCCAGCGGACAATATGTACAACATTTCACTACTATCCTCTTTTATTGAAGTAATGGGTGAAGATAAAGCAAAAGAATGGGCAAAAGGATTTGCAGCAAATATGGCTAGGGATCCTCAAGGAAATGACCGCGACCAGGCAAAGGCTGTTGTAGCCGGTGAAGCGGATGTAGCGCTTATGAATACGTACTATATTGGACTTATGTCAGTATCTGAAGATCCAGAAGAGAAAAAAGTAGCAGAACAAGTAGGCGTATTCTTCCCGAACCAGGAAACAACAGGAACCCACATTAACGTTAGTGCAATTGCAGTGACAAAGCATGCAAAGAACAAAGAAAATGCAATCAAGTTCATGGAGTTCCTTTCAAGTGAAGAAGCACAGGGCAAATTTGCCGAAGTGAACTTCGAGTATCCGGCTAACCCTAACGTTGAGCCATCTGATTTCCTAAAATCATGGGGCGAGTTCAAAGAACAGGATATTAATCTATCCGTTCTTGGGAAAAATCAGCAGCGGGCTATAAAAATCTTCAACGAAGTAGGCTGGAAATAATCATCTAAAACAAGTGCCGGAGCGCCCTTAGGGTGCTTCGGTAAAATCGTTCACAGAAAATACTATTTCAAATGAGAATGATTTTCGTTATAATTTAATATAGAGAGTAATTCATGCAAACACCGTTTGAATAGGTAAAAGGAAGTGTCACCGTTGAGACTGGGCAGATATGTAAAACAACAACTTAATATTTGGTCCCTG
This sequence comes from Neobacillus oceani, assembly GCF_046237595.1. Taxonomy (NCBI): domain Bacteria; kingdom Bacillati; phylum Bacillota; class Bacilli; order Caryophanales; family Bacillaceae; genus Neobacillus; species Neobacillus oceani. Next base: position 1,414,682 of record NZ_CP143543.1, read on the forward strand.
CTCAGCCTGGTCCTCATCATTCTCATTCTTATACCGAATATCATCATTGGGGCTCAGCTTTTTTCAGAGCCGAACGAAAACTGGCAGCATATAAAGGATTATTTGTTAATAGATTATATCCGGAATACCCTGATCATTATTTTTTTCACAGGCATTGCGACGACAGTTATAGGAACGAGCTTGGCGTGGTTAGTTACAATGTATGACTTCCCGTTAAGGAATTTCCTGAAGTGGGCATTAATCTTGCCCCTAGCCATCCCTCCGTATATCGCTGCATATACGTATCATGGGATTGTGAATTACACAGGCGTCATTCAAACGACACTCAGAAATTCATTTGACATGACGGTAAATCAAAAATACTTCAATATCATGAACATTCAGGGGGCTGTATTCATCTTCACAGTGTGCCTGTTCCCTTATGTATATACAATCACAAAGAGCTTTTTTCAAAATCAGTCATCATCGATGATTGAGAACGCAAGGCTTCTTGGAGGAAGTTCATTAGGAATATTTTTCCGAGTCGCATTGCCGATTTCCAAAGCTTCCATCGTGGGGAGCGTGACGCTTGTCATTCTGGAAGTACTTAATGATTTTGGCGTTGTTGGCTACTTTGGAATCCAGACGTTCAGTACTGCAATATTCCGGACATGGTACGGGATGAAGGACCTCGATTCGGCGCTTAAACTTGCCGGTTCGCTCATGCTTTTGGTCATCATTGTCCTGGTCCTGGAGAAAATATTGCGGGGGAGAAAGCGGTATAGCTTTTCCACAACGAAAGTCCGGCCAGTTCAGCCTAAAAAACTGAAGGGCATAAAGGCTTGGCTTGTATTTGCTTATACCTTTGGGATCTTTTCCATCGCCTTTATCATTCCGCTTCTCCAACTGGTTCGATGGGCGTTCATGACATATGAGAAGGTTCTGAACCAGGATTTCTTGATTCTCACCTATAATTCCATCTATGTGGCTGCCATTGCCGCTATTATCATTGTGATAATCGCACTTGTGATTTCCAACTATACGAGGCTGCAGCAGGGGCTTGTCGCAAAATTTTTCTCAAGGGTGACAACGCTTGGCTATTCCATCCCGGGAGCCGCGATCGCTATCGCCTTCATTATGATTTTTCTATGGTTGGATACGACAAACAAAGAACTTTTGGCAGCAATCCAGATGGAGCCGACCATCATATGGCGGACTACACTGGTCATGCTCGTTTCCGCCTATATCATCCGATTTTTGGCGATTGGGTATAACTCCATCGAAACAGGGTTTGAAAAGGTTGGCAATAGTTATACGGAAGCATCCCGCATGCTTGGTGCGTCCACTATAAAAACTTTTTTCAGGGTAGACCTTCCAATGATAAAAGGAGCGGTTTTCAGCGGCTTTATCCTCGTCTTTGTCGATATCCTGAAAGAACTGCCATTAACTTTATTTTTACAGCCGTTTAATTTTTCAACCCTTGCTACCCAGGCATATAAATATGCAAACGATGAGAGGGTACAGGAAGCATCATTGGCATCACTATTAATCATCCTATTAAGCGGAATCTTTATTTTCTTTTTCCATAAACTCGCAGATAAGGAGAGCAGCTAATGTTTATTCAAATTAGAGATTTACATTATAAATATAAAAATGCGAAAGAAGCTGTCATCAAGGACTTTTGCCTCGATATTGAAAAAGGCGAAATCGTTTCGATTCTCGGGGAAAGTGGAAGTGGAAAGAGTACGATTCTTAGGTTGATTGCTGGGCTTGAATGTCCTCAAAACGGTTCGATTAACCTTTGCGGCAAAACAGTTTGCAATCATGCGTGTTTCATCCCGCCGGAAAAAAGGGGAATTGGTTTTGTATTTCAGGATTATGCTCTCTTTCCGCATATGACTGTAGAAAAAAACATTCTGTTCGGCTTAAAAAATAAGACGAGGAAAGAAAAGCGCGAACGCTTGGAAGAAATGCTGGAGCTGGTGAATCTATCTGATTACGCCAACCGGTACCCACATGAGTTAAGCGGAGGACAGCAGCAGCGGGTGGCGCTTGCAAGGGCACTGGCTCCAGAGCCTTCCTTATTGATCCTCGATGAGCCATTCAGCAACCTCGATGCGGGCTTGCAGGAAAGAATTCGAGGCGAACTCAGGGATATCATTAAAAAGACTGGCATTACGTCTATCTTCGTCACACATGACCAGGAAGATGCAAAAGCCATGGCTGACCGGATTGTCTACATCGAAAACGGAAAAGTAAAGTCATCCACAGTGAGGGTGGAGAAACAGAAGACAGCGCTGTCGATCGTTCGCTAGTTCCCAGGCCAGCGAATCTACGCGAACAGTGCTATCTATCAAAAGAAAAATAATGATTATACCCATATATAAGATCCACGCCTGCTCGTTAAGGTGTGGATCTTTTTTGTATTTTCCCTTTTAAAAAGTAATTTGAGAGACTTAAACATCGGTAATTATTATCCGGCGGTTCCAACTTATTACACGTTAGATAATTGAAAAAGATTTATGTCGAATTTATTTCAACTAACTTGGCAGTTTTAAAGTGATTCGAACGTATGTATAGATTATGATGGGATTATAACAAATATGGAGGAAGTATCCAGATGTTTAAAAAGCTTAATTTTGACATCATTTATCGTGAACGAGATGATATCACCCCTCTGGTGGTAATGATGTGTGGTGTGGCTGGTTCCGGAAAGACTACATTCTCACAACAATTAGAAAAAGAGGGTTTTGTACGTCTTTCTATCGATGAGGAAATATGGGCTACTCATGGCCGTTTTGGGATTGATTTCCCAATTGAAAAGATTGAAGAATACAAGATAGAGGCAGAACGAAGATTGTGCAATCAGTTAACCGAGTTAATTCGCGATAAACAACAGGTGGTAATTGACTTCAGTTTTTGGAATCGTGCAAAAAGGGATAAATATAAACAACTTATTGAAGAGTCAGGAGGTAAATGGAAACTAATTTATTTAAATGTTCATCCTGATGATTTGCGTGAACGGCTTAAGATACGAAATAAACGCTTTGATGCTAATGCGTTCCCTATTAGTGAGGAAATCTTATCTTCTTATCTTAATGGTTTCGAAACTCCAAAAGGCGAAGGAGAAATTGTAATTGAAAATTAGGCCTTTTTACTTCAACGAAGTGGCAGCTTAGTGGAAGGTGCAATTTTTCAAAAAAGGGGGTTTTAATATAGCAAAGCGATGGGGATTCACATATCTATTTTGTTACGATTTGGAGAAAATGAAGTGGTTTTACTCAGATATACTTCATTTAGACCTCATATGGGATGGTGAAGGTTCGATTTCATTTAAGATTGGTGAACACCAATTAAGTATTAGTTACAATGAAGATTTTAGCCAGCCCTCCAATAAGTTTTCCATTCAACCAGGGTGGGAAGGTGGGACAGAACCTAGGACAGGTTGGTCTTTAGAATGTGATAAAGAAGATTTCAAAGACATTGTCCATTCGGTATTAAGGAATGAGATTCCAAAATTTTATAATGAGCCCAAATGGAAAGGGTATTGGAGTTTTCCTATTTTAGACCCTATGAATAATACAATAGAAATTACTTGTACTGAAAAGAATATCCATTAAAACCCTATAGAGTAGACACTTAAAAAGGTCTGCCTAATAGGGTACTTTATTTGTCATGATGAAGGAATAAAGCTAGATAAGCCGAATTAATTTATACTATCGTCATATTTTTTCTTGTCTTTAACTTTGAAAGATTACACTAAACAGTGAGGAGAGTGGTTGTATGCAAGTTGTATCCAAAATGTTTTTAGAACAACTCGACATGCATTGCCATGAGAATGAATGGTTTGCATCCATGGATCAGGCACTTCATGGTGTCACCGCAGCTGAGGCAGCATGGACAAGTTCGGACAGCAATTCAATTTGGCAGATTGTCAACCACCTGATATTTTGGAATGAAGACGTAATCCATCGAATTAAGGGCACAGAGAATCCGCATAAGCCAAAAGACAATGAAGAAACCTTTGGAAATCCGGGGGATCCAGAAGACGAAATTGGGTGGGCTCAGACAGTGCAGCGCCTTAATGAAGTCATGAATAATTTAAAAACGGCTATTGCGGACCTTGATGATGAAAAGTTAAAAACTCCGTATGCAGCTAACAGGTACTCTATTGAGCGTTTACTCAGCAATATCATGATGCACGACACGTATCATATCGGCCAAATTGTTCTTTTGCGAAAGTTGCAATCCTCTTGGGGTGGCGTTGACTGGTCCTAAAGCACCCATAATTCAGAGACCTTCCTCGCCCTGCCGTAAGAGCAGTATTGACGCGGTGAAGGTCTTTTCATTCTGTATGGTGAAGCCGGGTGAGTTTCCTCCTTTATGGATAACTCCTTATCGAAATAAAATTCAAGGGTTTCCGAAAGTAGATTCCTAACGAGAGCGGGGAGTACCATGAAAAAACAAGTTTCTTTAATCCACTCTTCTACACTTCCTACTGTGGAATATGCTTATGCAAGTAAAGTCCCTGAAGGAATGAATCTTTTATTTATGACGGGGGCATGCCCACTGGACAACAAGGGGAAAGTACCCGAGGATACCGACTTTGAAGTGCAGGCGAGGATGTGTGTATCCAATTTGAAAGCTGCACTAGAAGAAGCGGGTGCCACTATACAAGATATCGCGTATACGCGTGTATTGGTTGCCTCATCCAATCAGGATGATTTAGTCATGGCTTGGAATGCCATCCGAAAAGAGTTAGGAGAGCACGATGTTCCAAGTACATTGTCCGGTGTAACTTTGTTAGGATACACGAATCAATTAGTGGAAATCGAGGCTGTTGCTGCAATAGCTGATAAAAAAGATTAATCATTGTATTCAGAACTTGGTAACCAAAATCGGTCCAAGTTTTTTATTTTTTCATACAAATTTTGATTCATCATTCGTCCATAGATATAAAAGCGGCGAGACACTTATATTTTGTAGCGATTATAGAAACCTATTATGAGTGTAATAATCAATACATAACATTTATAATGTAAAATCCCAATTTCGGCTAAATTGGACCCCCAAGGATGTTTGAGTTATGAATAACCAAACCATGGGCGATTTAGTGCAGATAAGTAACTGCACTAAATATTTTTTTGCATTAATCCTAAGAATTGTCTGTTCCTTAATTGGCAAACCTATCGTTAGCGAAACTCATAAATGACATTTTAGTTAATGATAGGGGAGAAGTAAATGGAGTCAATATGGCTGGAATATGCTTGGGCATTGTTAATCCTAATTGGATTGGAAGGGTTGTTATCGGCAGACAATGCCCTTGTGCTTGCAGTAATAGCCAAGCATTTACCAGAAGAACAGAAAAATAAGGCTATAAATTACGGAATCCTTATGGCTTTTGCATTCAGATTTGTTGCACTCTTTGCGATTTCCTTTATTGCAAACGTCTGGCAGATTCAAGCGATAGGAGCTGCTTACCTTCTTTATCTTGGATTAAAGCATGTCATTAAGGCAAAGTTCGGGAAAGACAATAAGAATATTCATAAAGACGATGAAAAGGAAGCTGCTGGGAAAGGTTTTTGGCCCACTGTAGGGAAGATTGCATTAGCGGACCTCGCTTTTGCCATTGATTCGATTCTAGCGGCAGTTGCTATTGCCCTTGGCCTTCCAGATTCACCTCTAGGCAATTTCGGGGGTATGGACGGAGGACAGTTCCTTGTTGTTGTTCTAGGAGGTATTGCTGGCCTTGTGTTGATTAAGTTTGCAGCAGCGTGGTTTGTACAGCTTCTTGAAAAACGTCCAGCATTGGAAACAACAGCTTATGCGATTGTCGCCTGGGTCGGTGTCAAACTGGCTGTAGTTACCCTTGCTCATGAAGATATTGGGGTCTTAAATCATGACTTTCCACACAGTACCCCTTGGACTCTAACCTTCTATGGAGTATTAGTGGGTATTGCCTTAATCGGATGGTTTGCACCTGGAAATAAGTCATTAACAGAAGGTAAATCCTAAAAGGTAACAAGGCCATTTTTAATCTTCGCTAATTTTTCCTTTAGGTAGTAGTGGTGAGTTAATCAAAGACGATTAACTCACATTTTTTTGTACCGGGATAGTTTTAACAAGGAAATACCTCCAGAAGGTTCTTTCGTGTGTCTCTTGAAAACTGAATTGTCAGTAAACTGTTGTGTATATCGAACAACTTTAATATATTTATGGTACAACCCGGAGAAATGCGCACTCTTGCTTAATAGATTGATAAGGAGAATGAATGATGGAAGAAAGAATTGAAAAAGCAATACAAGATATCTACCCAGATGATTTTGCTTGGTGTTATGGCTGTGGCCGGTTAAATAAAGATGGCCATCATCTTCGTACTGGCTGGCAAGGCGATAAAACGGTTACAATCTTTACCCCTGAATCAAAGTACATGGGAATTCCGGGGTTTATTTATGGCGGCATGATCGCTTCGTTGATTGATTGCCACGGAACAGGGTCCGCCTCACTTGCTTTACACCGAAAGAATGGGAATGAAATAGGAGATGGGTCCGAACCCCCCAGGTTTGTGACTGCTTCCCTCAATGTGGAATTCCTTAAACCAACGCCCCAAGATGTTCCTTTAAAAGCAATTGGAACTGTGGAAGAAATCCATCCTAAAAGATGGAAGGTTCATACGGAAGTATTTGCGAATGAAATCCTTTGTGCCCGGGGAGAGGTCGTTTCTGTCGTCATGCCCAGTACGTTTTTAAAATAAATTGGTGCAAGGCATCGCCCGAATCATAATGTGGGAATTTTATAAGTAAATGGAAAGCCAGGGCTGGTAACATAGCTGCCCTGGCTATTTTTAAAAAAAAAACGAAAAAAACCCCCCTGATTTCTCAGGGGGAAGGTTGAGGGACTAGATCGAATTAATTGATTACAATCTTGTGCGTTGTGGAATTGGTTGCACCTTTTTCGTCCGTAACAGTCAACGTGACGGTATAGGTACCTTTCTTATTAAATGTGTGATTAACAATCGCCCCGGAACCGGTTGTTCCATCACCGAAGTTCCACTGGTAGCTTACAATATTTCCATCTGGATCGCTTGATTGTGAACCGTCAAATTTCGTAACCTTTTTCTGCTTGGCTGTTGCCTCTCCTTTGATCACTGCGATTGGTGCTTTGTTCTCCGCTGGAGGTTCGGCTACATATAGCTTCCCTGGTGCTGCTGCTTCAACCTGGTTTCCTGATTGATCTGAAACCCGGATGACAATAACCCCGCCATCAACCCTAAAGGTGTCAGGTGTTTTATAGGTTCCTTCGTAATGTCCCGGAGATGTTTCCGTCATTGTTATCCCATTATTACCGCTGGAAGGCATTAATGGCAATTCGATCCGGAAAGAAGCATTTAGTCCTGGTTCACTGTCGAAGGACACATGCACGTTTTCACCCGGCTTTATACGAACGTCGGTAGCTGGTGAAATGTTTGTAATCTCAGGTGCGCTAAGGTCGACGACTACATTACGGGTAATTGTAGTTGTGTTGCCCGCGCGGTCGGTTGAGGTTACAGTAATCTCATTTTCACCGTCGTTGACTAGTATTTTGTGTGAGAACGTACCGTCGGCGTTCACTTTTACCGGTTGGCCGTTCACCGTCAGAGCATCAAAATGTTCATCGCTTGTTGACCCTGTTACGTGAACCATTTCAACATTTGTTTTGTAATCTTGAACTGGCGCGGTAACATCGAGGACCGGTGCTGTCTGATCCAATGTCACGACAGTAGGCACGGAACGATCTGAAATTTTCCCGTTTACGACTACTTCAACGGATAATTCATTCGCACCCATATTTAGCGTCGCTGGGATGCTGAACTTTCCGTTTTCAACAGTACCTGTGCCAACCTGTTCTGTACCGTTGTACAGCTTAACTGTCGCACCATTGGCTTGAGAAGTACCCGCTACCGTAACATTTTCATCCTTTGTAATGGAGCCGTTTACAGGAGAAGAAATCATTGGTGCGCCAACAGGGTATTGGACAATCGCGCGGATCATATAGTTTCCTTCAGCTGAAGGCGATTGGCTCCACGCTCCGCTGACCCTTTGCCAGCTCCGTAAAGCTTTCGTGCCATTTTCATCGGTAGCCAATCCTGGTGTGTTAGGGTTCGCGAATGTTTGGATATAGACAACGTAGAAATCTCCTTCAACCATAACCGGTTCTTGGAATTTAACCGTTGTCCATGTGCCATCTCGTTTAGCTGTCCCGTTGAGTGGGCCAGCGAGTTGTCGGCCTGGTGCACCGCCCGCGCCAGTAGCATCATAAATCGCATATTGGAATGCTGTGCCGCCCGGAACCGGCCATTCTGTAGTCCAGAAGCGGAACATAGCGCCTGTTACTTGCGCCGCGCCATTTTCAGGAGTCATCTTTACAGCCCAGGCATTGCCAGCTGCGTTCCATGCACGGGCATTTTCAGCTGTGCCGTCATCGTATCCGATTGTTCCTTCGAATCCGATAAATGGTTTCAACCCGATATTTGCTTCAACTGATCCATTTCCATTAACGGTGACAGTTGTATTTTTATTGTAGTATTGGTCGGCTGAAACCGCGAGAGTGTACGTTCCTTCCAATACTTCAAGGGAGAATGCGCCGTTTTCATCTGTTGTTACTGGTGTAATCCGGGCATCTTCCATTACCATTACTGTTGCTCCTGGAATTGGTTCGTGGGATCTTTCATCTGTCACAACCCCTGTAATGATGCCATATGGGATTGGTTCAAGTGTAAAGTTGACTGATGTATCCCTTCCGTCAACAATTTGTATCGGACGGGTTTGTGGATAGAACCCATAGGCGTCTGCACGAAGGGTGAAGTCACCGGCCACATGAATCATGCTAAAGCGTCCGTTGCTTGCATCCGTTCTTGTAGATCGTCCTGTTTCCAGAACAGTTACAGTCGCATTGGCAGGCAGGCTTTGTAGCTCAACTCCGCCTTGAGGTTGTGTTGGCAATGCATCCGGTTCTGTTCTTGTCAGTTTCAGTGCTGGTTCACTGTAAACCGCTTTTGGCTTAACCATTTCTTGAATATCACTTTCAGCTTTTTGCGGGCCAGCAGCTGCCAAAACCATAAAGTTATCGATATACCATCCGAGCTTTACGACACTGCCATCGGATGTTACGCGGAATCGTACTTGAACCTGGTGGCCGGAATACGCGCCAATATCATACGTAACGGTAGACCAGTTTTTGCCGTTTGTAGAGTGGCTGAATACGCCAAGCTGGGTCCAGGATGTACCGCCATCCTTGGAAATTTCAACGAAGCCTTTATCATAGTTTGTCTCAAGCTCATACCAGTGTGAGAATGCAAGTGTTGCGTTTGTTGTTTGTGTTAGGTCGATGACTGGAGAGACGAGTGAGAAATTGCTGTTGCTCTCATAATTTCCATCCAGATCTGTCCCCCATACATTTGGAGCGGATGGAGGGACCGGCGCACCAGTTCCGGAAGGAGTACCGCGCTCCCATTCATCCCGTGTACCGGAATGTGTCCAGCCATTATCCGTTTCGCCATCAAAATTATCACTGTATACTGTTACCGGGGCGGTGATGGTGACAGATACCTCGTTGGAGTTTCCGCTTTCGTTGCCAAAGTAGTCTTTTGCTCTTACGACATAGAAATATGTCTCGCCATTGGCAGTGTTGGAATCTGAAAATCTATTGTCAGTTGTCGTTCCGATTTTTTCATAGCCGCTGCCTGAGACAGAAGAGCGATATACATTGTATTCTTTGAAATCTGCATCGGCAACAGCTGACCAGTTGAGTGATACAATTCCCAGTGAATTGGCCTGGGCGGTTAAGTTAGCTGGTACAGCAGGTGCTGCATCATCCGCTCCAATAAGCGCAACATCGTCGATATACCAACCATCCCGTGTTTGGGTTCCATCGGAATGCAGGTTGAAAATAACATATACCTGTTCACCTGCAAATTGCGTAAGGTCAACTATTTGGTTATTCCAGCCATTGCTGAGCCCTGTGAACTGAGCCAGAGGGACGAACTGATAATCCGTTGATTCCGCGGCTGCATACACAACGCCTCTGTCAAAATTCGTCTCCAGGTTGAACCAGTGCTTGAAGGAGAGAAGGGCGCCTCTGTTGCTATCCAAGAGATCAATCGGCGGCATCATCATGTAGGAATTGGAATTATTGAGATATTGTCCGTTAAGTTTGGTTGCGATGAGCTTTTCACCAGAGGCTGCGGAACCAGGTCCGCCGACAGGAACACCCCATTCCCAGGTGTTATTTGTCCCGCCAGTTGTAAAGCCTGTAATATTTGTTTCGAAGTCCTGGAAGTAACCTGGCTTAACGCCGTTTGAAACTGCAATTGAATACTTATTTGTTTCAAAGCCGTTATTGCCGTAATCGTTGACGCGGATATAGTATTCCGTTCCCGCCGTATGCACAAGGAAGTACGGAATCGCGCCTTGGTACTCTCCGGCCTTATAATCTCCGGATGTCCGTGACATAGGAATGTATGTCCAATGCGTGCTGCCTTTTATTCTCGCATACGCTTCTACTGTCACAACGCCAACATTATCAGATACACGGGCTGAAAATGGAATGTCCATTCCAGTGTAAGCAATTGTAACAGGCGTGTGTTCAAGCACAGGAGGCTCAAAGTCGTCGCCTGCGGTTGCTACACGGCCGGACACTGAACCAAGTCCGCTCAGAATGGAGCCTACTGCATCAGCCACGTTGATTAATCCGCTTCCGTACCCGTTGTTCGGGCTTGTAGGGTACTCGGCATCGGTTAATGGTATTGCTGTTGTTTGAATAATGTGTTCAAGTTGGTCAACCGTGAGGGATGAGTTTACTTGAAGCAGCAAAGCGGCTAGTGCCGTCGTATGCGGGCCGGCCATTGATGTCCCGTTCCATCCGCCTTCATAGCCTCCGCCTGGTACAGATGAGCGCACATTTACTCCTGGCGCGGATACTTCAGGCTTAATTTCCCCATAAGGAGATGGGCCTCTTAGTGAAAAGGAAGCTACTTTGTTGTTGATGTCCGTTGCGCCTGTTGCAAATGATTCCGGATAATTGGCAGGATTCGCTACAGAACCAGGACCGCCAGGGTTACCGGTACGGACATTTCCCGCTGAAAACTCTGGGAAAATTTGTGCCGCGCGCCATGCCTGGACCATTGGCCGGAACCACTCGTCAAGGCCAGGGCCGCCGCCCCATGAGTTGTTCACGACATCCGGAGCCATTTCCGGGTGGCGATTGCCATTTCTGTCAAGCGGGGCAGTCAGCCATTGTGCGCCTCGCAAGATAATTTCATCCGTAGTAGATGGATTGAAAATCCGGACTGCCATCCATTTGGCTCCGGGTGCAACCCCGATTTGGTTGGAACCGTTCGTTTCCGAGCCAACCATTGTTCCCATCGTATGGGTGCCGTGGCCATCCGTATCGACAGGCATGGAAGCGCCACTGTGGGCGTCGAACCAGCTGAACTCGGGATTTACCACATTGCCGTTCGTATCATATCCTCGCCATTTGCGCTTCAACGCAGGGTGGTTCAAATCGACACCTGTATCGAGGTTCGCAACCACTGTACCAGTTCCATCGATTCCCATTGCCCATGCTTCAGGAGCTCGGACTTGATTAATGTTCCACTCAATATTGTTAGGTTGGATATCTGCTGTTACATTCTTTTCCTCAGTAGCCGTAGACTTTTCCGCTTTATTTAGGAACCGCTCTTCATTCGGCAGAATTTTGTCTACTTCAGCGCGTAAAGCGATTTTTTCCATAACGTTTTTCGTACTCGTTACGGACATTGCGTTAACTATGAAGAAGCTTTCAAACTTTTTTACTTCTCCTTTTTTTTGCATGCTTTCTAAGTATTTTTCCAAACCATATTGTGTACGGGAGGCTGTTTCCAGCAAAGAGGAAACAACAGCGTTACGCATAGCAAGCTTGGCAACGGCCGGAGGTTCTTTTTTCTTTCGTGATGCTTCATTGGCGTTTTTCGAAACTGCATTAACATCCGCTTGTTCTTTCATCTTAATGAGGTAGGTGACGTACTCATCGTCTTCAAATTGTTTAGCTAGTTTAGGAGCGATTTTGTCAGCAGCTAGTTGGGGTGCGTTAGTTTGAAGATCAACCTTTTGCATAGAAGCACTTCCTGAAGCAGAGGCCGGTGCAGTAAGTGTTGTTAGTGCAAGTATGAATATAAGCCATTGAGAAACCCATTTTCGCAATCTCTTGCTTTTTACCAATACATTTCAACTCCCTCTCACTTAATCAATTTCTTAGCAATAAAAATAAAAAAAGCAGACATACCTCCTTTCTTTTAACAAGAGTAAAGGAATCTGAATATTTAGACAACACATAAAAATTCACTATTGTTTATATTTTGGTATGATTTTCCCAATGTGAGAAATAGATGAAATGCTATTGTGGTAGAAAGAAAATGAAGCAAAATAGTAGGGTGTTTGGATGAAGCAATTTGAGAAGGAAAATTGAAATCACTTTCAAGACTATGTTTTTCCTGTTAAAGATTTCGACAAAATACAGGCTATCTGCCCAGTAAACCGTACGAACAGCCATTTGGTACGTTCTAACAGAGATTTACGTTGCTTTATCAGCTGTTTGATCAATTTTATCTGTAGCCTTGGCACCGTGCACATTCTTCCCCTTTTGACAAAAACCGCTTCGATCAGCCTGAATTTAATATTATGGAATACCGTAACTTTTCAGTTCAAAAGGATGATGGATGGACCACTAGGACTGTAAAACTGGCAGATAAGGATACCAGTTTATTGGTAATTATTATTTTAGTGAAAAGAAGTAAGACCTAATGGAATAATTTTAAAACTAAAAAGTTTATAGTGAGGGAGGTTATTTAGATAAAAATTTTCCCAAAAATTCAATGTCTATCCTATCCTTTTAATAGAAATAAAAATTGAAGGCAGTCATCATATGAGGAGCTTAAGGATGATAACATTTAACAATCAGTTACTGGTAGGGCACGTTTTATGGATAACTATGTTAATAGCCGGAGTATTAGCTCGGGGTGTGGGAGGCGCTGTTCTATGAAGCAGGAACAAGGGAAAACATATTTCTGATTGCTCAATTCAGTTTAGTGGCCAAAAATATTACGACTCTGTAATGTTTCTGTTCCTTTTGTAACAAAAATAGTTTTTAAGTGTAATGTGATTGTTACATTGACTTGCTATCATATTCCTATCAAGGAAGTTAAAGGAGAATAGAATTTGAAAAAGACCATCTTGAGCTTAGTGACAGCGATTGTTGTACTTTTCAGTTTTTCGAATGCTTCTTTAGCCGCTGGAGCTACATATAAGGTTCAAAAAGGTGATAGCCTATGGGGCATCGCCAAAAAACATAACATAACCGTAAATCAAATGAAAAAATGGAACGACTTGAAATCAGATAAAATCGAGCTAAATCAGGTTTTAAAACTAAGCAGCACGGAAGCGGCTCCCGCGAAAAAGCAAGCTGCCAAACCAGCAGCTGCGCAAAAGGGCTACAAGGAAATCACGGTAAAGGCGACAGCCTATACAGGAAGCTGCAAGAACTGCAGCGGCATCACTTCCACAGGCATCAATCTGAAAAAGAACCCGAACGTGAAAGTCATTTCGGTCGATCCAAAGCTGATCCCACTTGGAACAAAAGTATATGTCCCAGGATACGGCGAAGCCATTGCAGGTGATAAGGGTTCCGCGGTGCGTGGAAATAAAATCGATGTTTTCATCCCTGACCACAATAATGCGCTCCAGTGGGGAACGAAAACGATCAAGATTAAAGTATATTATTGAAAATGAGAGTTTGCCGATATTGCGGCGGACTCTTTTTATATTACTGGTCCTATTTGCCTTGTCACTGTAAGAAGCTCTTTAAACGTATGTAAGATTGGCACACTTTCAGAATCTTGACATAGGGGTCTCCTGCAACTTTAGTCGTATACATTTAAGGAACATAAGTAGAAAATGATTCTGTCCCAATGGAGGATTTTACGGAAGGGAAATCCTATTATAATTAGGGTGTAAATTATTAAAGGAGCGATCTTTATGAAATTTTCTAAACTAGCATTGTTGACTTCAAATTTAACAATAATGAAAGATTTCTATAGAAAGGTACTGGAATTGTCCATCTCCGCTGAATCGGATGACGAGTTTACTGTCCATATTGGGCAAACAGACCTAAATTTTCGGGAAAGTGACGATGGCAAACCTTTTTACCATTTCGCCATAAATATTCCCGAAAACAAATTCAGCGAAGCGGTAGCTTGGGCTAAATCCAGGATTTCACTAAACAGTGAGGATGGGAATTTCGAAGTCCATTTCGAAAGTTGGAACGCACATGCGATTTATTTTGAAGATCCTTCTGGAAATATCGTCGAGTTAATAGCCCGCCATAATTTGAGTAATGGGAGCTGCAACAACTTTTCTTCAAAGGATTTCATCAATATAAGTGAAATTGGAATTACCGTGGATGAAGTAATCCCCTTTGTGAGAAAACTCAATGCGTTAGGTTTTCCTAATTGGAGAAACGATAGTGAAGGCTTGACGCCTGTTGGTGATGAAAATGGTTTGTTTATTATTGTGGAAACAGATAGAAAATGGTTCTTTTCTGACAAACATGCACGATTCCATCCTCTTTCAGTTTACGTGGATGGATTTGGAAAAGTGGAATTTGAAAAAAACGGAGATAAAGTTGAAATCCTTTATGATAAATCGACAATAAGAATGGTTAGATAGAACTGAATTATCTTTTTTAGGAGTCCAATGGCCTCCATAAGTGCTATAATGTTTTTCAGAAGATTTAAAAAGATGCATAATTCATATACATAATGGAGGGAATCGGCTTGTTGGAGAATTGGAATGTGAGATTGGAAGAATTGTTTGGTGAGATGGTGGAGTGGAGACGGGATTTCCACATGAACCCGGAGCTGTCCTTCGAGGAAGTCAGGACTCCGCAGAAAATTGCCGATTATCTCGAGAGCCTGGGCATTGAAGTGAGAACTGGCGTTGGGGGGCGCGGAGTTGTCGGGACGATCAGGGGCGGCAAGCCGGGGAAAACGATTGCTCTCAGGGCTGATTTTGACGCCTTGCCGATTCAAGATCAAAAAGACGTTCCTTACAAATCGACCGTCCCGGGGGTCATGCATGCATGCGGGCATGACGGGCACACTGCCACGCTCATGGCGGTTGCAAAGGTGCTGAGCGAGAACCGTGAACAGTTGCATGGGAATGTGGTCCTTCTTCATCAGCATGCGGAAGAGGTTGCCCCAGGGGGAGCGGCCGCGATGATTGCGGATGGATGCCTGGATGGCGTTGACGTTGTGTTTGGTACGCATTTAAACGCGAGTCTGCCTTATGGTCTATATGGATATCGGAAGGGGCCTATGATGGCTGCCGCGGACCGTTTTGTTATTAAAATTAACGGAAAAGGCGGGCACGGCGCGTATCCACATGAAACGGTCGATTCCATCGCGATCGGCACCCAGATTGTCAATCAGCTCCAGCATATCGTATCGCGCCTCGTTGATCCGCTCAAGCCTGCGGTTGTTTCGGTCGGCTCGTTCCATGCAGGGAATGCTTTTAATGTCATTGCTGACTCGGCCGAGATTTCGGGAACGGTCAGGACATTTGATCCCGAGGTGCGCGACCAGATTGAAAGGGAAATGAAAGTCATTGTGAATGGGATTTGCGCGGCGTTCCATGCCACCGCTGAAATCACCTATGAGCGGGGCTATCCGCCGGTGGTGAACCACGAAGCAGAGACAAATATCTTTTATGAAGTAATGAAAAACGTGGTTGGCGAGGAAAAGCTAGTCGAGCTCGATCCTAAGATGGGCGGAGAGGATTTTGCCTATTACCTTCAGGAAAGGCCAGGGATGTTTTTCAATACGGGGGCTGAGAATCCGGAGGTGGGAGCGTGCTACCCGCACCACCATCCGAAATTTGATTTCGATGAGCGGGCGATGGCCCTGGCAGGGCAGGCATTCCTTGCGATCACCCACTATTATCTGTATGAGATGGCGGTGGAAGACGAAGCGGCAATTGCTGTGGAATCAGTTTAACTAGGGGATATATCATTCAAAAACAAGCCGTAATCTGATTGATTTCGGCTTGTTTTATTTTGTGTAGCTGAAGAAACATTTTTCCCTTTGGCCGCTCAATCTTATAAAATAAAATAGACAACAACCCAAAAGGAGCGAAATGCTAAATGTACAGTTTTAAAAATGATTATGGTGAAGGGGCGCATCCGCGGATCCTGAATGCGCTGGTGGAGTCGAATTTGGAGCAAGAGGATGGCTATGGGGAGGATTCTTTTACAAAAAATGCCGTCGAGCTCATCAAAGCAAAGCTTGGCAGGAATGATGTCGATGTTCACTTGCTGTCAGGCGGCACCCAGACGAATCTCATCGCGATTTCCGCTTTCTTGCGTCCGCATGAAGCAGCAATCGCGGCGAGCACCGGCCATATTGCCACGCATGAAACCGGCGCCATTGAAGCGACCGGACATAAAGTGATTACCGTTGAAACGGCGGATGGCAAGCTTACTCCGGATCATGTTATTGCAGTGGCGGACGGCCATACCGATGAGCATATGGTCAAGCCGAAAATAGTCTACATATCGAACTCGACGGAAATCGGTTCTATTTATTCGAAAAAGGAGCTGCAGGAGTTAAGGGATGTTTGCGACGCTCGCGGTTTCATTCTTTTTATGGATGGCGCCCGGCTCGGCTCTGCCTTATGTTCCGAAGAAAATGATTTGCGCCTTGAAGATTTCCCCGGTCTTGTTGATGCTTTTTACATAGGGGGAACAAAGAACGGGGCCCTTTTGGGAGAAGCGCTTGTGATTTGCAGGGACCGGCTGAAGGAGGATTTCCGCTATCATATGAAGCAGAAAGGAGCCTTGCTCGCCAAAGGGCGGCTGCTCGGCATCCAGTTTCAGGAGCTGTTCCGGGATGGCCTCTTTTTTGAACTAGCGGAGCACGCGAACCGAATGGCCTGGCTCATTCGGAGTGCGTTGGAAAAAGACAATATCCGCTTCCTGACCCATTCCCCGTCCAATCAGCTTTTTCCAATCCTGCCGAACAAGCTGATCGCAGAGTTGCAAAAGAAGTACGCATTCCTCATCTGGGAGAAAGTTGATGAAGAGTCTTCCGCCGTCCGGTTCGTCACATCCTGGGCAACGAAAGAAGGGGCTGTGATGGATCTGATTGAGGATTTTAGAAGGCTGAAGTTATAAAGAGTAGAGTATCGAGTTAAGGTAGGTTCAATAAACTTTTCAACCAGCTTTCGTTTAATCACGGGAAGTTGCGAACCTTTCAGCATTCAAAAGATAAACCACCAGAAGGAACCCTTTCAGAAAATAGGGTTCCTTTTTTGATGAGGTGTTTAAATGTAGATGGTTATCACACACCGCTGGATAATCAGTCATATTACATTGCTCAACAAACTACCTTGACTGTCATAGTAATATGTTGTAAATTATTGTTAAGGAGGTGGAAAGCTCCAGTGAGTCTAAAACTCTCGTCCGATTTATTAAGGGGACACACAGACACGATTATCCTCAAACTGTTGATGAGCGGGGATAAATACGGGTATGAGATATCCAAATTGGTCCATTCCGGGTCGAATGGCCGCTATGAACTGAAAGAGGCAACGATGTATTCCAGCTTGAAAAGGCTTGAACAGGAAGGAAACATTGCATCTTACTGGGGGGATGAAACGCAAGGAGGCCGCAGGAAGTACTATCAGCTTACTGACAAAGGCAGAACGACATACTCGGAAAACAAAAGAAATTGGGAATATGCCAAAGAAATCCTCGATTCGTTAATTTGAAAGGTGGAAAAACGGGATGAGTGAAAAATTAAAAACATACCTGGATGGCATCTTTTCTCCTTATGAAGACATAAAGGCCATTAAGGAGATCAAACAGGAGCTTTATCAAAATCTACTGGAAAAGATGGATGACTTGAAAAAGGAGGGTCTGCCGGAGGAAATCGCTTATCATAAAACCATCGATTCGATTGGGGACATTTCGGAAATTGTAGAAGCAATCCATGATAAAACGAGAGAGCTGCAGCAAAGGGCAGGGATGGATTTGTCCAAAAGCAACATGCCGAATTCGGATTTTTCAGCTGTGAAAGTTCATGACGGCAAGTTCAACTACAGCAATCTCCAAGGCAGTGACTTCACAGGTTCGGACTTGTCGAACAGCACGTTTAAATGCAGCAATTTAGACAAGGCAATATTCGATCGAGCAAATTTAAGGGGAGCAAAATTGAACAAGTCCAATTTAGATGGAGCAAGTTTTAAGGAAGCTATTTTGGATGATACAGATTTTTCTTATTCCAACTTATCAGGAGTTTGTTTTGACAATCAAACCTTCAATGGGACCATTTTTAATGATGCGGGGTTAAAAGGAACTTCTTTTAAAAATGCTGTTTTCCGAAATGTTTCTTTTAAAACAAATGTGAAGAAAGCTGTTTTTGATGGTGCCACCATGGATAAATTGACTTATGCCATTCTAAAGGGGAATAAGGCAAATCTGGATAATGTCACAGTTGTTTAATCAATTAAATTGAACTGCCTTTTTCACTATGAAAAAAGGCTGCCTGGCCGCTTCAGTTTGTAATGCATTGAGAAGCGGCCTCCGGCATCATAATGTTGTCCGAATATCCCACAGTTCGGGGAAAAAGCGCTGGTCGAGCACTTTTTTTAGGTAGCCGACTCCCGACGAGCCGCCTGTGCCGGTTTTAAAGCCGATGATTCTCTCAACCGTTTTCATATGGCGGAATCGCCATTGCTGAAGGGAGTCTTCGATATCGACAAGTTTTTCAGCGAGTTCATATAGCTCCCAATTGGCCTTTGTGTTTTTGTACACACTCATCCAGGCGGACCGTACCGAATCGTTTTCCTTGTAGGACTTCGTTACGTCACGGGCCAGGATTTCTTCGTCGATTGGAAATCCTGCTTTATGCAACGCTTGGATAGCGGCATCATAGATACTCGGGGCTTCATACGCTTTCTTCAGCTCGGCATGAAGTGCCGGGTCTTTTTGATAAATTTTCAGAATATGGCTGTTCTTGTAGCCAAGCGCGAATTCAATCATCCGATTTTGATACGACTGGAAGCCGGACGCCTGGCCAAGCGTTTCCCGGAATTCCATATACTCAGACGGTGTCAGCGTTGACAGCACATCCCACGCCTGGATGATTTGTACCTGAGTCTTTGAGACGCGCGCCAGGCATTTTTGCGCGGCGGAGAGACTATCGGCTTTGATAGCGGCAATCGCCGCGTTCAGTTCGTGAATGATCAGCTTCATCCACAGCTCACTGACCTGGTGGATGATGATGAACAGCATTTCATCGTGATGGCCAGAAAGCCTCTTTTGGGCAGACAGGACTTTATCAAGCTGCAAATACTCGCTGTATGTCATATTGTTTGTAAAATCAGTAAGTATGCTTTTTTCTCCGTTTGTTGGATTTTGGTCTTCTAGAACCATTTCGAACCTCCTTGGTGTTTTCCGGCACGATTGTCAGGTACCTTAAGCCCGGTGCATGGGCCCATTTTTACCAAAATACGCTTCTACAGCTTCTTGATGACCGCGCGGACCGGGCTGCCATCCGCGTCCTTGAGGGGAAGCGGAAGGGCGATTAGTTCGTAGTCTCCTTCCTCGACACCATCGAGCATGAGGTTTTCGAGGATATAGATCCCGTGTAGATACAGGGCGTGATGGGTCGCCATGTCCTTACTGTCGAGCGGGTCGACGGAAGGGACATCGACCCCAAGCAGCTTTACGCCTTTTTGATTGAGAAAAGCCGAAATATCCGACGTCAGTTCCTGAATTCTTTCCGGGAAGTGGTCCGGGTTGTTCGGGACGGCCGTTTTAAGAAGCAGCCGTTCGACTCCTTCAAGATCAAAGCCCAGGAGCGTTTCGGCATCAACCTTTTCAAACGATGAGACGTCGATTATCCGCGCAGGGCCAATGAACACGTGAATGTCCAGGCCAAGAATTCTTTCACCTTCATTGTCAAAATGAAAGGGCGCGTCAACATGGGTGCCTGTGTGAAGGCTCGTTGTAATCCTGCCGATATTGACGGAGCCAGTCTGTTCTTTTGTGTATGCGGTTTCATAATGGAATGGTGTGTCGCCTGGCCAGTGGGCGATTCCGTCATGAAGTGGTTGCGAGATATCGATCCACTTGTTTTTTGTCATGCCACAACTCCCCGCTTGTTTTCAAATTGCTTGTATTTCTCCTCGTCCATAATTGTCTTCAGGGTTTGGACCGTTTGCCATACCTCTTCAAACGTATTGTATAGGGCAACTGGGGCGAGCCGGATTCCGTTTGGCGCCCGGAAATCGGGTATGATTCCGTCTGCTTTCAACGCCTTGCAAATCCTCGGTGCTTCCGGATGCTCAAGAAAAATATGGCCGCCACGCCTATCATCGTCCATTGGGTTCCGGAGAATGAAACCATGGCCGTCCAGTTCTGTCGTGATAAGCTCCATTAAATATCGGGTGAGCTTGAGTGACTTTGCCCGGATTTTATCCATACCAATTTCATTGAACATCGACAGCGAGCCGATGATTGGCGCCATGCTGAAAATATTCGGAGTACCTATCTGGTAGGAACCGGCATCGTCTGCGGGGGTGAGTTCATGCTCCATGTCGAATTGCTTCTCCTTGTTGGAGCTGAACCAGCCGGCCAGGCCCGGCAGTTTTCCGAAATGCTTCTTGTTTACATATAGTCCGGCCGTCGAACCGGGACCGCCATTTAAATGCTTGTAATGGCACCAGAAAGCGAAATCGGCACCCCATTCAGTGAGGCGGTGGGGGATCGAGCCGATCGAATGGCACAGGTCGAAGCCAATCGGGATTCCGCGCTTATGGGCCTCTCTTGTCAAAAGCTCCATATCAAGGATCTGGCCGCTCCGGTACAGGATGCCCGGAAGGACGATTAAGGCAATTTCATCGGTCATTGCTGAAATGATGTCTTCTTCATAAAGGGTATGGCCGTCAGGGCTTTTTACTTGTATTAGGTGGGTTGCAGAATCGAAACCTTTCAGCTTCAGCTGGCTCTGTAGCGCGTAAATGTCGCTCGGGAAATTCAGCTCGTCAGCGAGGATTTTCGTTCGTTTCCCGTTTGGCTGATAAAAAGTGGCGGCGAGCTGGTGAAGGTTTACTGTAGTCGAGCCTGTGACAACAACTTCGCCTGCATCGGCACCGACAAGCGGCGCCACCTGGTTCCCAAGATTTTCTGACAGATAGAACCAAGGATGATCTCCTGCCGTCCAGCCGTCTATGCCATGCTCTTTCCAAGCTTCGATCATCCCGAGCAGTGATTGTTCCGCCCGTTTGGATAAAAGCCCGAGCGAATTACCATCGAAATAAATTTTGTTTTCGTTTACGTAAAATTCATTCCTGTACGGTGCGAGAGGATCCAGCCTGTCAAGGTCCTTGGCATACTCGTATGTATTTATCATCGTTTTTCAACCTTTCCGAATTTTCCTTCAATTTAAAGTATAGTCTGTTGGCCGAAGGTGCGTCAAAAATAGAATGGGAAAGGGTTTTCGGATCCCGGAGATTATTGAAGTTGATTTTGCATAAAATTCCACTGTTTAGCCGCTTTTTATTAGGGAAAAGGCCTAAAGTAGGCCTAAACCTAAAAAAACAACAGGAGGAAAATTGTGAGTAAACCAGTAGAAGGAATAAGTGAAGAGGCTATTACGGTAGTTGATTCGCGCGTTGCAAAAAAGTCAATGATTGGGACATCTGTTGGGAATGCAGTGGAATGGTTTGATTTTGGTATTTATTCGTTTTTGGCAGTAACGATGGGGAAGGTGTTTTTTCCCGAAGTAAATCCTTCCTTTCAATTAATTTATGCTTTCGCGACTTTTGCGGTTGCATTCATTGCCCGCCCACTTGGAGGCTTATTCTTTGGAATGATGGGCGACCGGATTGGCCGGAAGAAGGTTTTGGCATTTACGTTAATTTTAATGGCTGCGGCTACGTTAAGTATCGGGCTAATCCCCAGTTATGCATCAATTGGGATTACAGCGCAGGTATTGCTGCTGATTTCAAGACTGGTACAAGGATTTTCTACGGGAGGGGAATATGCCGGTGCAATGACATACATTGCCGAAACGACGCCAGATAAAAAACGGACTTTCATGGCAAGCGGCCTGGAAGTAGGCACACTCGTAGGTTTCATTGCTGGAGCAGCCTTGGTTACATCCTTAACTTACATATTGGGGCCTGAAACTATGGTCGCCTGGGGATGGCGGATTCCGTTTATTATTGCAGCTCCGCTTGGACTGATCGGATTTTACCTTCGCAACCATTTAGAGGAAACACCGGCGTTCGAAGCGATGAACGAATCGATTGAAGATGGAAAGGAGCGAACTTCCCTCAGAGAGATATTTACCGGTCATTGGAGGGCGCTCTTGATTTGTACAGGCATTGTCATTTTTTATAATGTGATGGTCTATACTGTCCTTACCTATATGCCTTCCTATTTATCAGAGGACCAGGGATATGGGGAACAAACAGGGCTCCTCTTGCTGATCCTTGTTATGATTGCGATGATTCCGTTAATCATGGCGATGGGATATTGGAGTGACAAAATAGGCAGAAACCGTATTCTGACCGGAGCGCTGATTGCGACAATTGTCCTCAGCATCCCTGCATTTATGCTCGTCCGGTCCGGGAATATCGTTGGAGCATTTTTCGGATTATTCATCTTGGGAGCTCTTTTATCCGCTTTTCAAGGCTCTCTCCCGGCAACTCTGCCTTCATTATTTTTTACAAGAGTTCGATATGGAGCACTTGCTATCACGTACAATACATCCACTTCCCTGTTTGGGGGTACGACCCCACTAGTCGTTGCGTGGCTCGTAGCTATGACAGGCAACAAAATGTTGCCGGCCTATTATCTGATGGGCATTTGCGCCTTCGGACTCATTATCGTCACCCTGTTTGTAAAAGAAACAGCTGGAAGGTCGCTGCGTGGTTCCGCGCCGGTAGTAGAACATCCAAGGGAAGCCAAAGAGGTATTAAAACATCCAAGGAAAGCGTTTTGGTGGGTTGAAGAACTCAGGAAAGGGAAAGGCGACAAGGTTGACAAAAAGCTCGTCACAGCCATTATGAATAAAAACTAGTTGTTTGTCAGGTTTCTAGTTTTTTAAAAAAACCTTAGGGAATAGGAAGATTGAAACAATACCTTAAGGAGATGTACCAATGAGCATAAACGCATTAGTTTTGAATTGCAGCCTGAAGGACAGTGCGCAGCCATCCAATACCCGGGCGCTGATTGATGAGATTGTGGGGATTTTTGATGAGAACGGCGTCGTAACGGAAGTGCTGAGAATGGCTGATTATAACATCGGCCTTGGCGTTACCCATGAGGCGGTAAATAATAACGACGAGTGGCCGGAAATTTTTGAAAAAGTGAAGCAGGCGGATATCCTCTTGCTTGGATCACCGATCTGGCTTGGCGAACAGAGTAGCCTGGCCACTTTGGTTGTGGAAAGATTGTATGGCGGCAGCAGCCTGACAAACGAAAAAGGCCAATATCTCTATTACAACAAAGTAGGCGGAGTGGTTGTCACTGGGAATGAAGACGGTGCGAAAAACGTTTCAAGTTATTTGATTTATGCGCTGTCGCATATCGGATTCACGATTCCCCCGAATGTGGATACGTATTGGGTAGGCGAAGCAGGTCCCGGGCCTTCGTTCATTGAAGCAAATGGCAGGGAGAACGATTTTACGATGCAACACGCAAAAATTACCGCCTATAATCTCTTGCATTTTGCCCGGTTACTGAAAGAATATCCGATACCAGCAGAGGGAAATGTGATAGAGAGCAAATAAGTCACCGCTTGAAAATTCGATTAAAAAACTTCAAAGTAAAATGCAACATTAGCAATCCGATTCTGAATGAATTGGATTGCTTCTTTTTTTAAAAAAACTGAAAATTCACACTAAATAACTGGGTAATTATGTTAAAATTTAAAAAATACACTTCATCATACTTTGCTTAACTAAATTTAAACGAATGCCAAAAATACCATTAATGGGGAGGGTATATGCATACTCTGCGCAATTTGATTCGGTACATGATTAGCTTATTGGCGTTATTGGCTCTAGCAGCTATACCCCATGTTTTTTACTACACTGGCAATCCTATGCTGGGGCAGCAGCAAATTGCATTTGAACCAGGGATGATTGTCATTGCCGTAAGGGGATTTTTCGAAGGGATTCTCTCAGGAGAGTCGTTTTATTACATTTCAGGCAGCAGCAAAAGGTTTTTTCCCGCTGATATTGTGAGCTATTTCAATTCGTCCTATCTTTATGTAGCTGGTTCGGGAATTATTGTCATCCTTCTTTCATTTGTATTTGGCATATGGCTTTGGAAGGCAAGTGGGAGATACTTAAACGGAATACTAAGTTTTCTCGGAATGATTCCTGACTTTATTTTTATTTTGATTTTACAGCTTTTGGTTAGCGGTATTTACAAAAGTACAGGTATAAAGACAGTGAAAGTCGCGTCGTTGAGCATGAATGAACCGGCCATTTTTCTTCCAATCCTTACGCTTGTGATTATTCCATTTGTTTATTTAGTCAGGACATTAAATGAAAGGACATATGAAGTCATAACCGAAGATTACATTGTCACAGCTGTGGCGAAGGGGCTAAGCAAGATCGAAATCTATTTATACCATATAACAACGAATGTCATTCCATTTCTTAAAGCGGATTTGCATAAGGTAACAAGCATTATGATCAGCAATCTGTTTATCGTTGAGTATTTGTACAACACCAGGGGAATCACGGCGATGTTATTCCAGCTCCAAGTACAATTCGGTTATCAATACAATGTCGTCGTTCTAAGTTTGTTCACGTTGGTTCTTCTTTATATCGCTGTTTTCCTTTCTTTTAAACTACTGATTATACTGATTGAAAGGATTCTTAGACATGCTTAAGAATAAAAAGCTTTTGGCCGGCCTGCTGTTGCTAACAAGTTTTATTGTTGTTTCCTTCATTGGCCCGTGGTTTGCTCCGTATGATCTTGAGTACAGCAAGAAAATCGGATACATCGAAACTGAGGAAGGAGAGAAATTGACCTCCGCGCCATTCCCGCCCTCGAAGGAATTTATTTTTGGGACAGATAAATGGGGATATGACATATTAACCCTGATGCTTTACGGTGCAAAATATACCGTGATTGGAACAATCCTGATTGCGGCAACAAGGGTGGTGATTGGTTCCGTTACAGGGATATTCAGCGGTCTTCAAAAAGAGTCTATAAAACGAAAAACGGTTTCCATTTCAGTATGGTCCAGTATCCCGACCTTCATTATTATTTACTTCATCATGATTGGAATCAACATAAATCCAATCATTCCGCAATGGAGCCTCGTTTTGATACAAAGCTTGCTTATGATTCTCCTCGGTATTTCAGGTGTACATCATGTTATATCATTAAAAACAAATGAAGTTAAAAAAGAGCTATATGTGCTGGCTGCCAAAACCCTTGGTGGGACTAACAAGCATATCCTTTTTAAACATATTCTGCCTGCACTAAGGGGGAATCTGTTGATTATGCTGGTAAGTGAAGCCATCCTTGTTTTGCACTTAATTGGGCAACTAGGGATTTTTAATGTGTTTTTTGGGGGAACTGAACTTCAATTCGTTCCGCCAATTTATCTTTCTATCACTCATGAATGGTCAGGATTGATAGGGCAGGCAAGAGGGTTTATGTATCATTCTCACTGGATCATCCTCTTCCCCCTAATTGCCTACATCATGTTTCTTTTTTGCTTGTATTTAATTTCCGCAGGCCTTAATGACATTCAAAAATCAAAAACAAGGAAAGCCAGTTTACTATAAAGAGTCAGAGAAAGGCAAACAAATTACGAGTGGCTGGCATTTTTCGTTTTTATTCAAGGAAACATTAAAACAAAATAGGTCGACCCCTTACATATTATTTGGCGCAAAAGAGTGTCAATATAGCCGACCACCATGCTTGTTCGACATTACTATTATTCAATGGAGGAATCAAGAACAGAAAGAAGAGGCCACCATTTTTTGAGTTTTTTAGTCAAATAGGACTAGAATCCATCAGCTTAACCATGAGACCAAGTAATCATTTTCCCTCTATAACAACCCGCTTTACAAAACCTTAAGATTCTCTTGTCAGGCTCTTAACAAATCCTCCTTATAATTACGCTGTATTCATTATTATAAGGGGGAAAAATTAATGGCGATTTTAGGCAACAAAGTAGTAGCTGCTTCCTTGTCAGTTAGTCTATTCATGACTGGGATGATTGGCAGTTCGGTTTCAGCTAAAGAACAAAAGGTTCCGCTAGGCCTAGAGAAGAAAGAAAATGTAAAAGTACAAATATTGAGCGTAAATGACCTTCACGGAAAAATCAATGTAAGCGAACAGTTCAAGGATGATCCAAATACATACGGAAACGCTGCTTACCTTGCTGCATATCTTCGTGACCGTGAACAAACCAACGAAAACACGCTCATCGTCCATTCCGGAGACATGGTGGGAGGAAGCCCGCCTGTTTCGGCTCTCTATCAAGATGAACCTACCGTTGAAATCATGGAATCGATTGGATTTGATGTAGGAACTGTAGGAAATCATGAATTTGACGAAGGTGTTGACGAACTGCTTCGTTTAACCTACGGCGGAGACCATCCGAATGGGACAGCTAACTATGACGGAATCGATTTTCCAATGGTAGCGGCCAATGTAGTATATAAGGACAGCGGGGAACTTGTACTCCCGCCATACTATATAAAAAATATAAAGGGTCAGAAAATCGGATTCATTGGCGTTACGACAACAGAAACACCAAATATGGTCGTAGCAAAAGGAATCACAAATGTTGATTTTACCGATGAAGCAGAAGCGATCAACAAGTATGTCCCAGAACTGGCCAAGCGCGGAGTGGAGGCGATTGTCGTTCTGGCTCATGTTCCTGGAAGCCAGGCAGGTGAATCTGCAAGTGGGGAAATTGCTAAGTTGGCTACAGAAATCAATGATAAGGTCGATGTCATTGTTGCTGCCCACAACCATCAAAAAGTAGATGCTCTAGTGGACAATAAGCTGATTGTTCAAGCTGGGGAATACGGAAAGGCATTTGCTGATATCGATCTTGAAATTGATCCATTGACAGGGGATATTGTGAAAAAAGAAGCAGAAATCGTGGATGTCATTCAAGAAGGAGTCACTCCTGACCCTGAGGTTTCCGCTATCTTGGAAAAATACTCAACTGCCATCGCGCCTAAATTGAATGAGGTCATCGGCCAGGCAGCCAACTCTATGCAAGGCGGATATATTACAAAAGATTATTTTGGCGACAATGCTCTTGGGAATCTGATTGCGGACGGAATGAATGCGGCAATGGGAAGCGACTTTGCTATGATGAATGGCGGCGGAATTCGCGCCAATCTGAATGCAGGTGAGATTACCTGGGAAGAATTGTACAATATTCAGCCATTTGGCAACACATTGGTCACAATTGAAGTGCAGGGATCGGAAATGGAGGAAATAGTGAATGCGCAAATTTCTTCGTACGGCCCAGATGCATCCATTGGCGGTTTCCATTACAAATGGGATAGCGCAACTGGCAAAGTGACTGAAATTACCTTGCCTGATGGGACCCCTATTGATCAGAACGCAACGTACACACTTACAGTCAACAATTACATGTACGACCACTACTCTGACAAGTACAAGCTTCGTGCCTACGGCAAAAATCCTGTTCAGGGACCTGACGACCTTCAAGCAACAGTTGATTTCGTAAAGAGCTTCACATCTCCAATTGCTTACGAAGCAGAAGGACGCATTATCAATATTTCAGGAGCACAATAATAAATATTTTAAGGAAGAGTTTGCCTTTTTAAGGCAAGCTCTTTTTGTAATAAAGCGGATGAAAGTAATAGAAAAATGAAGAGAAAACGGTGAAAACGAAACTAAATGAGGCAGCTAGTACAATACTTAGCGGGTTCAATAATAGCAAATAAAGAAAAAGCGGGTTTAGTCCGGTCCCTTTTTAAATTTCCAAAACCAAAAAGGTGGTATCTGAAATGGCAGAGAAGGGTAAAGGTCTTTATTATCGATTAATTACTTTAATTCAAAATATTTGAATTAAAATATTATTATCCTATAATTATTGATAGATGCCCGTAGTACTCTATTCATTGTGTAATTCTTTCTTTTTTTGATAGAAATGATTTTCATCAAAAGATAGGCACCCGGGTTATCATATACATCACGAAGGGGGAAGTTATATGAACATTCAAACTGCATTAGTTGAAGAAAAAGGGGATATTCAATTAGAAAATGTACAGATCGCAGAACCTAAATCTGATGAAGTTCTAGTAAGGATGGTTGGAACAGGGATATGTCATACAGATTTAAGTGTCTCTGAACAAGAAATCACTACGCCGCTCCCGATTGCATTAGGACATGAAGGGGCAGGAGTTGTTGAAAAAGTAGGACCAGGCGTAACTGATTTTAATGTAGGAGATCACGTAGTAATTGGATTTACCTTCTGTGGTACTTGTTCTGCATGTAAACAGGGAAAACAAGGAAGCTGTGAGAATATAGGTCCTCTTAATTTTGGCGGAACGATGAAAGATGGGACAACACGTTTATCTCATGAAGATAAGGAAGTAGCTACACTTTTTGGTCAATCTTCTTTGGCGACGTATTCTATAGCTCATGTTGATAGCCTCGTAAAAGTTGATAAAGATGTTGATTTAACTATTTTAGGTCCATTAGCATGTGGGATTCAAACTGGAGCAGGTACGATTTTGAATGTATTAAATCCAGAAGAAGGTTCAACTATAGCTGTTTTTGGATGCGGTGGAGTGGGTCTTAGCGGAATTATGGCGGCCAAGTTGTCAAACTGTGAAACGATTATCGCGGTAGATATTGATGAGGAACGCTTAGTCCTGGCAAAAGAGTTAGGCGCAACACATACCTTAAATGGCAAGGAAGTTGACGTTGTAAGTGAAATTCATAAAATTACAGGAAAAGGCGCGCAATATGCTTTTGAAGCCACTGGCGTTCCAGCATTAGTCCTTCAGTCTATCAAAAGTTTGGCAGTAGGTGGAACGGTTGCGGTCGTTGGCGTAGGTGGGGAAGCATCTATCCATATACATGATGACTTGGTTGCCCCAAATCGTACCGTTGTAGGGGCAACAGAGGGACATTCTAACCCACCTGTATTTATCCCTCAATTAATTAATTATTATAAGGAAGGTAAGTTTCCATTCGACAAATTTATCAAAAAATATCCGTTTGAACAAATTGAAACAGCTATTGCAGATATGAAGAGTGGAAAAACAATCAAGCCAGTAGTAACATTTGAATAATGAAAAATATGAACAGGTACCTCGGCCTTTTAAGTCAAGGTACCTGTTTTTGAATTTGGGAAAATATAGGGTAATTTTAACTTGGGCTGTGCCAATAGTAGATTCCTCATATGTTACCATTTATTTAAAAGACGAAGTTGCTATTAAACATATATATTCTAAGGCAATAACTGCTGGTTATAAAAATATAGAATACACAACTGATGAGAATGATGAAAGGACAACATTGACAGCTTTTAAAAAATTTTCCCAGTAACCTTAGGTGTCTGTCAATCCCCTTTTTTTCGATGAATATTTCGACATTTTTCGAGCTGTGCCAGGCGACTCTCAAGAACGACAGGAACTAATAAAGTCATCATTTGGTAATCACCTCACATTTATGGTAACCAGAAGATATTGAATAATGAATGCAATCAGTTAAGATATTAGATTATTAATGATAGGTCTTATTTTGTGGCAGATATCTAGACCTGTTGTGATCGGGTCTTTTTTTATCAGCTAATCCAATGAATGAGGCAAGCAATGGGACTCCCATCTCCCCGGTAGAACTCAGGATGGGATCATTGTTCGCCACTGGCTTAGCAAGGTGCTGGCTGGGAGTGGCCAGGCGTTCAGTGTGCTTGCCTGAGAACAAAGCCAGAACTGTCCCCAATTTGCCGGAACTCAGAACCGCTCCGAATTTGCCATGGCTTCTTCGAGGAAAACGATGACCTCTTTGTTAATAGGATATAAGTTCAATTCAGAAGAGGTCTCCTCTGATTTTCGTGCTTCCCAGAACTTGTTGGCTAATTCCTCATTACCCTGAAAGGTTTCATTGGATAGTAGAAGAGCATCCTCCGCAATTAATTGGGCTTCTCGGGAGGAAGGTGTTTTCCCTTCTTCTAAGCATAGTTCGACTCGTTTAATTATATTTATCCACTTGGCGATTTGATCTGGATTGTCTTCCATTTTAGGAAGTTGCTCTATTAAGGTGGCTTGTTCCTCTTCGCTGAATAATTTTTCAAAAACCTTCTTTTTTCTTTGCTGTGTTATGAATTGATTTTCCTCCGAGAGAAGTGGCAATAACTGATCCCACTGAATATCACCTTCCAGCTTTATTATGTTGATCAGTGTATTTGTATGTTCAAGGGATTGTTGCAATTGTTTGATGTTGTTTTCAAGCTGCTCTTTATGGATGGCAAGCGTTTTCTCAGTGGAGATCCGGTTAATGATTTTTTGGATATCCTGTAACGACATGGAAGCAGCTTTTAGAAGGAGAACCTTCTCCAGGAGCAACATATTCTCAGGGGTATAATATCGCTTCCCGTAATCCTCTTTCAATGCTGGCTTCACTAGCCCGATTTGGTCGTAATATCTTAGGGTACGCAAGGACAAATTCAGTTTTTTGGCAACTTCTCCTGTTGAAAAATAACTCATATGAATAATTCCCCCTAAAAAATGCTTGCAGGTTACGTTGCGTAACCATTTATTCTGAATGTAGCACAATTTAAGTATAGGGGGAATCTTTTTGAAGAAAGATACTTTTTCATCGATGGTGTGGTCGTATAAGGAGCTTGGGCTATTGCTTTTGCTTACTCTCGTTATTGTTCCTGTTGGAATTGAATTTTTATTGCATGATTTTCTTTTGCAAATATTTCAAGATAGACTTTATTCTGGGACGGCTACAGGTTTTGTGATGGCGGTTGTGTTTACATTGGGCGTTTATTTCATTGCGATAAAACCCAATCGTCTGAGTTGGGATGCAGTAGGGCTGCGTTCCTTTTCCGGTGCCTATTGGAAATGGATCATCGTTTGGACTGTTGTGTTAATATTGGCCAGTGTACTGATCGTAATTCTAATGGAGACATTTCAGATAGGCGTAGACAACGTAAAAACAGAATCATTGAAGGCAAATTTGAATTGGTTTACTTTTAGTATCGGGTTTATTTCGGCAGCTATCATTTCTCCGATATACGAAGAAATCTTTTACCGCGGTTTTGTCTATAAATGGTTTAGGATGAAATGGGGGGTAAGCGCAGGAATATTCATTAGCTCTATTATCTTTACGATTGTTCACATTCCTACTTACAACACCCTGCCTGTAAACCTCATTTCTGGAATGATATTTGCGTGGACATATGAGAAAACGGGTTCGGTTTTGCCTGCAATGATTATTCATGGAACTTTTAATGGGATTGCTGTTATTCTGACTTCCCTAGCTTAAAATGGTTCTGAATGAATAAACAAAACGTATTTTTTAACATGAGTTTCATAGATAGGAACATGGGGACGGCGCTCTTTTATTATGTTATAAAGAGGTGAGCCGTCCTTTATGCTGTAACTTTAGTTAGCAGTACCAGTACCACCAAATTGCAAGCCTTTAAAGCATTGAAAGCGGAAAGACAGCTACGTCTACTTTGGTGAATAAGCATCACGCTCCAAGAGAAAACTACAAAAAAAACTCTGGAGGAAAACCAATGAGTGATAAAAAAGTAAAACAAGAAGAAACCAATATTATAAACAATGTTCAAAAGGACGAGCGACTTGAAATAAGTGAAGCGGATTATGGACTGGAAGCGGTTGAAATAGGGACTGATTTTGCGGAAGGGGATCAAAATAACCCTCCAACCTGTGGCGGTTTATAACAAAAAAAGGGCCATTTCTAAATAAAAGAATGGGTATCATCCCTGACCAAAAAGAGCTTTAAAGAGGAACGACGACTATTAAAATTAAAGTGTAGACTAATAATTAGGAGGCTGTCCCGAATAATCCTTTTGGGACCGCCTCTTTTTTTGCCAGCAATATTAACTCATTATTGTGCACAAAACGTCATATGAATTTATTAACGATTGGCACTTTCCTTATCAAGACCGGGACCGCGATTGGACCAGGTCTGGCACGGTGGTACTTGTCCGGAATCGCTGCTGTAAAAGCAATAGAACGGAACATCGGAGAGTTGGAGGCAGTGTAATAATACGAGATGAGGAGGATATCATGCCAAGGGGAGTTCACAGTATTAATTTAAATGTACCGATTGAAAAAGTATGGAAGTTTGTTAGTTCCATTCATAATTGGGCGCCACTTGTCCCTGGGTATATCGAACATGAAATCATAAGTGATACAGAATCTACATGGGCTTTTCAAGCGGAATTTGGTTTTATAATGAAAACAATTGAAATAAAAGTTGAGATTACAAGGTGGGAAGAGCCTGTCCGAGTCAACTTTGACCTAACAGGCCTTTCTGATAACTTTGCCGGAAACGGCTATTTTAAAGCAGAAAGGCTAAACGGTACTTCCACTCGAATGACCGGCTGCCTGAACATTACAGCATACGGAATAACAGGGCCAATGGCCAATAGCATTCTAAAAAATTCCGTACCACAAACTACTGAAGAACTGACAACTGCCGTCGCGAATAAAATTTTGGAACTTCAAAATCCCAGCGGCTAATTTCAAGATTGGTGGAGCCCGCCCTACGCTTGTTTATTTCTTCATTATGCGGTCAAAGTACATCCGTCAGATAAAAATTGATATTCGATTATGTTGTGCATTCGCCAAAACACCGAAAAAGGTTAGCTTTTTCGGGTATTATTCTTATTGGATTTAGTGTAAAAATGTAGGCTGTCTATGGGAGATATAGAACCAAAGCCGAGCGGGGTTAACCCTGGCGGCTTTTTTTAGTGCCATGTATACGTTAGTAGTTAGAGGGTTCGTTCCTATTGCAGAATTTTGCGAGGAATCCTCAATACCCTGCGGCAGATCTACCAAAATCGTGCGGGTGGCAGCATGCACGTTTGCGGTTTTGGCAAACCCTCTGTTGATTACAATGAAACTACCAAAGCAAATTCAACTATTAATGGAGGGGAAAAAATGATTCAGATTCAAAGTGTATCAAAAGTGTACCAATCCGTGATGGCGTGGTAGTAGAAGATGGACGCAAAGGAGGTTTTAAGAATGAACCAGTGGCGAATCGCATGGCGTAATCTTATGCGTCGCAGGATGAGGACATGGCTGACGATTCTATCCATTATTATAGGGGTCGCTTCAACCTTAGCGGTCATTGCGGCGGTCGATACGGCTGAAAAGACCTTCCCAGCTTATTTGAAATCAGCTTTTGGAAAAGCGGATTTCAGTATTAATGGAACGGATGCTTATTTTTCAGAGAAGGTATTTGAGGAAGCCTCACAGCTCGCCGATGCTGATTCCGTTGCGATTCTGAATGAAAGTACGCAGCTTGAAATAAAAAAGAAAGGCATTTCCGGGATACAGAAACGGGTTAAGCTGACGGGCTAAAGTGATTTTGATACCCCCTTGACAAATTTCAAGATTATTGAAGGAAACCTTGAAAGAGATGGGGCAATTATTACCGACAGAACTGCGAAATCATGGCAAAAGGAAGTTGGCGACAGCCTTTCGTTCAAAACAGATAAAGGGATTAAAAAAATAAAGATTACTGGAATTGTTAAGTACACACAGGAATTAATGGGGCCTCCCAGTTGGAGTATGGCAAATTACCATCATTGATCTGTGGCTGCACCGCTTCATGTTGTTCAGGAATGGTATGGCAATGAGGGGAAAATCGAAGCCATTCAGCTAAAGGCGAAACTAGGATCTGATCTGGGATTGCTTGAGAAGAAAGTGGAACAAGTTGTAAAGAATTCTTCTGATGGGGTTTTCATGCAGCCAATTGTGATTGATTTCGAAACACAGTTGCAATCGATTTATTCATTTTTCATGGCTCTATACATCGCTGGCTTTCTTAGGATTGCTTTAAGTGCATTCATTATTTTTAACTCCCTTTATGTCAGTATCAGGGTTTTTGGCTCGAAATGTGTCTGATTATGCGGTGTAAAAAAAATAAATTTGAATAATCAATCTGTTCTTTATAAGGGTATATGTTATAATTTATAAAGAACAAAATAAAATTATGGGGTGATATTTTGGTAAAATCTAAAGCATCAATTGCATTAATTGCAGTAAGTTCAACTATCCTGACTGCAGGTATTATTGGCGGTTCAACCTTCGCATTGTTCACAAGTAGTGCATCAAATACAAATAATACTGTTACAGCTGGGACTCTAGACATTTCCCTTGATAAAGAGGACCCTACAGGTGGAGCTTATTTTAATGTAATGAATATGGCACCTGGTGACTCAGAAATAAAACCAGTTGTTGTAAGCAATGAAGGAAGCCTCCCACTTGATTACACAATGTCACTTTCCATAGAAGGAGATTTAGGAACAATAGACTCTAATAGTTTAAAAATCACAGCCTATTTAAGTGAAGCCGATGCACAAGCAAATTCCAACTCAATTAACCTAGATGAGTTCCGACATTTAGATGCTAAAGGTGGAGCAAAAGAAAAGGAAACAATCTATGTAAAAGTCCAACTACCTCTAGCTGCAGGAAACATTTATCAAAACAAAAATGGTACAGCGAGTATTGTAGTAAATGCACAACAAATAATTAAAGATGACTTTTCAACATTGATTTGGCAAAAATCAGGAGTCGGCACCACTACTATTACTCCATCTACAGATAAAGGCGTTAGCTTTATTTATAATACGGGTAATCAACAAATTTTCAATGGAGAATGGAAATATAGTACTATAGCCGAAGAAACTAAAAATGTTAGTTTCAATTGGAATTACAGCGGTCTTCACGGATGGTTTAGAGCTAGTGCCAAGGTAACATTCTTCGTAGATGGGCCAAATGGAACAACATATAAAGATTTATTTAATTCTAGTGTTTATGATGGTTTTAATTTAAATGGTCAAGAAATAATTAAAGTAAATAAAGGGTATAACTATGGTGTTATTATTTCTGGATCACACTTTGATAGTTCATATCATCTTTTTGGAACCTTTAAAATGACACCGAATAATTAATTTCACTAAATAATCTTTTGATTTTTCTTCATCAAGCTATTCCTTGATGAAGGAAAATTTTTATAATCAGATTAAATATTTCATAATTTCACTGAATAACATTAAGTTTTGTGTTGATGGCGTCGCTCATTTCAGCTCTTTTGCAGACATATGAAAGGGTCATTTATGCCTCCTACGGTGGAAACCTGGATGTCATGCTCCATCATATTGAAAAAGATGATTTGGAAAAGCTGAAAAAGACAGACGGAATTGCCGATGCCGAAACCTATTCCATGCAGCCAGTTGTCTGGATGCTCGAAGGCCAGAAGCGGAGACTGCCGGTATTCGGGGTTGGAGAAGAATGGATTGACAGATACCCTCTTTTTTCTGCGGAAATAGGGCAGTTCAGTTTCAGCTAAAGTACAAAAAGTTGTGGCTTCCATTACAAATGGGACAGCGCAACCGGCAAAGTGATTGAAATTACCTTGCCTGATGGGACACCTATTGATCAGAACGCAACATACACACTAACAGTCAACAATTACATGTACGATCATTACTCTGACAAGTACAAGCTCCGTGCCTACGGCGAAAATCCTGTTCAGGGACCAGAAGACCTCCAGGCAACAGTTGATTTTGTAAAGAGCTTCACAACTCCAATCTCTTACAAGGCAGAAGGCCGTATTATCAATATTTCAGCAGCACAATAACAGCTTTTTTAAAGAAGAGTTTGCCGTTTTCAGGCAAGCTCTTTTTTCATATTGAAGCAGATTGAAATCTATTTGGGTTCTTTATATTTCTGGTTAGGTGCATGTTACTTTCCACTTTTTGCTGTATGAAAGTATGTCGGCGATTTTTGGATGTCCCAGGCACCTATCCAATTTATGCGAGTTTAAGAATGATAGAAAATACGTAATACATCGATAATAGAAAAACGAAAATTAAATAGGTCAACATGCTTCTTCTAAATGCACGCGGTGAAATTCCTGAAGTGAGAGCGTAATGGGTAGCTGTTAATCCGGCCAAAATGCCCATGATCAAAAACCACGGCTCATAAAACAATAGGGACCATAACGCCAGGCTGTGGACATCAAGTGAAATCCATCCAGTGAACTGAATAGTAATGATACCTGCCAGAAAAAGTGCTTTTGTAATCATCCCGCTGATTCCATGTGCAATTAAAATAGCAGTACAAAAAAGGGTAGGTATTAATATGAAAATACGGTGGATGTTTTTTCCTCCAATGAACGGCACCCAATTTGGGACCACTCTTCCCCATGGCTTGACAAGGGCAATTAAAATGAACCCACAGGCCATGATCAAGACGCCGGCAACGTAACTTGCCATTTGCAACGCTTCAGGATTCTTGTACTGGCCCGGAAGACCTAAAGTTCCGCCTGCAGCTTGATAAAATCGGACAAAAACGGCATACATGACTGCCCAAACGCAACCGAAGTAGGCTGGCCATACGGCTTTCCTCGACCATTGTTCAAAGACATTTAGCCTTTCGGTTTGAGCGTTCATATTGTTTGTTTTTTCATTCATCACGTAATCCTCCTTTTAACATCTTCCACAGCTTGAACATTGGCCGCGCCTGCGATAATAGTAGGCAATTGCGGCAAGCCCGAGAGCTACACCCCATGGCACCCAAAAAATCATCGGTCCCATCGTTCCCCAGCCTTGACTGAGTATAATATCGTCCATCGGCACGAGATGAAATGCAATGGCGAGGATACCAAACGTAAAGACCAAGCCTGCTGCGGTTACAGCTATGGCAATAATGGAAGCAGGGATCACTGCCAGCATGATGGGGACTCTTTTTCCACCAATTAACGGGAACCAGCGCGGAAAGACTTCACCCCATTTTTGAATCAAACCAAGAGTAAGGATTCCTCCGATTATACATAGAGATCCAAACACCCACTCTGTCAGACGTGCCATCGGATTAGCTCTCGAGAAATCCTTAAGGAATTGAGGATCAACTCCTAAGGGGATATCGAGTGCCCACGAGAATCGTATGAATGCATATGGAATGGGGGCAAACACTGCGATCATAGTCAGCCACCTCCCCCAACGAATCAATAAAGGTGTTTCTCCGTCATCGGTCCGCCCGCAATAGTCACAAGCATGACGCGTTTTTCTTTGGTAAACAAAGCAGACATCATCCAAAAAAGCGCGCCAATCACACAAAAAATTTGGTTCAACATTTGCCAGTTAAAAGCGAATTTAAATAAAAAAGCGTAAGCCATCGCGGCAATTAACCTGGTATCCGGAATAAACAGGAGCAAAGCAAGTGAGAACCCCCATGAATAGGTAATAACAATCCACTGATAAAAGGTCTTATATTGTGGTCTTTGAATGACCAGACCTATTCCAATTCCTATGAGACATAAAGTGACAAATACAATACCGCCAACTTGTACCGGAAGATGGGTAACCATGGCCGCGAACACTCCCATACCGTCATTTTTAAACGGATATCCGGCACCACCCGATAACCAATAGAGATGGAATGCTCCATACAGTGCCGACCATAACATGGCGGCATGGCCGATCCATAAGGGCCAGCTGTTAACTATTGTTTTTACCTCGTTATTCAGTGAGGTGATGTGAAATTCAACGTAATCATCCTTTCTTTTTCAAAAAAAATAACCTCACCTTCATCCTAATCAGTAAAGGTTAAAATGAAGGTGAGGTTTAGTTTAAATTTTGTTTAATTCATTTTTTTCATAGAGATAGATTTTCGTGCCCTTGGATGAACTTGTTAGTTTCCAGCCTACTTGCATTTCCTGAAGCATAAGTGACACGATGGAAAGGCCGATGCCGGCCCCTTTTTTGTCTGTTGTTACGTCCAGGCCAGGGCCTCTGTCTTCGATCAAAATGGCAGGTTTCCCTTCGTATTCGACGATTCTGACACCGATATAAAGTCCGGCTTTAGCGTGTCTCATGACATTTTGGTAAAAATTATCGAGGATGCGCATGAACCAATTCCGATCGATAGTCCAGATCCAAACCTTTTCGGGCAGATGAACATCTACATTAAAGCCTTCTTTCTCAAATACCGGATACCATCCTGCCATCGATTCCCGAATGAACCGAATCATATCCGTTTCTTCTTTTTTCAATGTGTATCTTCCGGCGGATAATAACGTGTACGAAAGGAGATTATCAAGCAAATGGCTTAAGAGATCTACCTTGTTTTCAATTAAATGAACTGAATCCTTCCCATTTGGCGTTAAAGGTTCTTTTTGTAATGAATAGGCATGCCCGCGAATGGCTGTGAGAGGTGTCCGCAAATCATGGGATATGCTGGCGATCAGCTGTTTGCGCAGTGCTTCTTCCTCTTGTTCATGTTGCCTGCTCTTTATAAGTTCATCGATCATATGATTGAACGCTTTGCCCAATTCACTAATTTCGTCTTTTTTATTAACTTTTATTTTATCGGGAATCCCGTTTTCCTTCGTTTTTGTCATGGCGGTTTGAAGATGAACGAGCCGTTTTCGAATCTTGAAGAAAAATAGCCACGAGACAAATAGAAACAGACCAAATACGAAAAAAGCATAGAGTGCCAAGTACTTGTCATCTACAGGGGAAAGAGTCGGAAGTTCTGCAACGGAGGCTGGTATTTGGAAAACCATAAATCCGTTGCTCTTGCCACTGCCAATATAAGAGACAAACGTAATCGGATCTTTATCGCTTTTATTCATAAACTCAATACTGTTTTCCAAGGTCCATTGACCTGGAATATTTTTTTGATCGGAAAGGATTATTTGGGTTTTACCCGACCCGTCCACCCAGAACATCCAAGAGAGCGGATATTGTTTCTTTAAAGCTCGGAGCTTCTGGTCAATCTGTTCTGAAGTGGCGCCATCCAGTTTAATCGCTTCCTGATGCCACATTTTCTTTAATTTGTCCCTATCCATATAATCGGTTTTTTGTTGAAAGTCCTTATCCAGTAGATAAGACGGCAGTAAATAGGCAGGTAAAACAAACGGCCAAATGATTAGTGCCACAATAATGATCAATAGATATTTTGCCAATAGAGAATGCCGGAATTTCATTGCTTCACCCTATATCCGATTCCACGGATGGTTTCAATAATTTGCGGCTCGCTCGGATTTTCCTCTATTTTTTCGCGTAAGTGCCGTATATGGACCATCAACGTCTTATCACCGGTTAAATAGGGAGTTTCCCAAATCGCTTCGAAAATTTGCTCTTTTGTGAGAATTTGGTTCGGATGGCGAAGCAAGTAAGTGAAAATTTGAAATTGCTTTGCCGTTAGGGTGATTTC
Source organism: Neobacillus oceani (assembly GCF_046237595.1). Classification (NCBI taxonomy): domain Bacteria; kingdom Bacillati; phylum Bacillota; class Bacilli; order Caryophanales; family Bacillaceae; genus Neobacillus; species Neobacillus oceani. The sequence goes on from NZ_CP143543.1 coordinate 1,454,191, forward strand.
ATTATTAGTTCTTGTATCGACAATGCGGTTTTGGTCTAAGTAAATACTAAGATGGGATAGTTGAATAAGAGGCTGTGAAATCTTTCCGAACCGCCTTAACAGCACTTCCACACGTGCCGCCAACTCATCAGGATGAAACGGTTTCGTCACGTAATCATCGGCAAAATGGAGGCCTTGCAATTTATCGTCAATAGAGGTTCTGGCAGAAAGCATCAGAATCGGTGTTTCTGGATTTTCCTTCTTTAACCGCTGGCCGATCGAGAATCCATCTAATCCGGGAAGCATAATGTCAAGTATAGCCAGGTCGATGTCCTCCATATGATTTGGCGCGCGATCACCCGAGGTAAGCCAGGTCACTTGGTAGCCCCGTTTAGTTAAATCTTCGCTTAGCCAGGAGCCGATTTCCTTGTCGTCTTCAATGTACAGGAGTTTATTTTTCATGATTCCTACCTTTTGGATAATTTTTATTAGGGATTCAAGTTAACCTCATTTTATTAAATAAAGAAGTTTTTATTTGGTACAGGATTTTTGTCGAAATTACCTATAAGTATTCGATTCTACTCTAAAGTGGAATTTTCCTTCTTCTTTTGAAAAGTACCTGCCAATAAGCAGTGTCCTGTTTGCTTCTTTCAATCTTTCTAGATCTATATATATAAAGAAGCCGGGCATCCGAATGGGAGTGCCGGGCAAGATCTTCCTTTATAAAAGAATAACCGCTTCTTCGGTTTCCAGAAACCGTTTAGCGCATTTTGGGAATACTGCCCCTGTTGCACACCACTTCCAAAAGAAATCATTATTGTTTTTTCCAATCGCGCCTTGTAGCAGCAATCCTGGCAAAATACTCCCTGGAAGCCCTTTGGTGTGATAGGTCCTTCCATCTTCCAAGTCGTTTAGGACGAACACGCCTTCTATCACTGTATGTACCTCAAACACGGTGTCGAAATAGAGGTCGAATGCGCGCTGCTGTTTTTGGTACGCTTCAAAATCGTTTTGAAAACTGAAATCGGGATTATGGATATGGGGGAAATGCTGTAGGATAAGGGCATTTATTGCGGTTTCCCCGATTTTTATATCGGACTTATAAATATCGATATATTCCTTAACAATAGGGAGCCAGTCCGTTCCCGCTCTGCGATCAAGCCAGCGGACAAAGGTTTGGAGTTCTGCAAGCAGTTTTTCAGTTTCACGCCCGGTTTTTGATATCGGAATCCTGCTTGAGAGATGGGTAGTGAGGAATTCTTCCCAGAAGAGCGGGGTACATTCCTGCCAGGAAGTGGGACATAAATCTTCAAGATAATCAGTGAGATAATTTGAGAAGTGGAAGAGAAATTCATTTCTGATGGGGTCTTTCGGCTTGCGGAGTTTGTAGGCAATGAGGTCGTCTCCATAAAAGAGGGCAATCGCGCGGTTTCTCATTTTAAATGCAGCCCCGATTTGGAGCTTCTTTAGGAATTTTTCGCGTGTTTCGGTCTCGGTGATGGGGAGGGCAAAGGAATGGATTTGAAGTTTTTCGCAGCAATGTTCTGCGGCTAACCTGCTTCCGCAGCTGCATAACGGCCTTTTTCTCATACTGTTTTTCAACCTGCTTTCCTAAGGGATTTTTGCCTGAAAGTGGGGTAGATGGATTGTGGGGTATAGAGGCAAGTTCATTATACCAGTAAAATACAAAATTCTGGAAGAGGATTTTAGTCCGACAGTTGGCGGTTTTGTGACAATGAACCATTTCCCTGTACTAAGTAATAGTGGCATAAACAATGCCCTGAACAAAAATAGCTCCGAAAAGAGATTTTTGGCCCAGGTGCCTGAGACCCGGGCTTTTTGTAAAAAGAAACTAGTCGACAAATTTCGGGGAGTGCCAGTGAACCTTTATAGCGTAAGTCCAAACACATCCTTGGCCAATTTCTTAAATTGGTCGGCATTGATTTCTTCTTTTTCCATCTTTCCTTCTGTCCAGATTGTGGCTGAATTCCCCGCCAATGTGATGCTTCCTTTATCGGTCAGCCTGGTGATTAACAGCCTTTTATTGAAACCTGATGCCGGATGACTGGCAATAATCTGCTGGATTTCGTTTAAATCACTTAGGTCACGAACTGTATCCGCGGAATCAAAGGCATAGCCCTTTTTCCACTCTTTATCCTTATGCTTTAGCTTGATGTACAAACAAAAATCCCCATGTTCACTTGCTTCTTTTTGAACCTTAAATTCTCCGTTTCTTGATGAGACGGCTTCTCCTTCCAGTGGGACTGGTTTTAGCGGAATATTGATGCCAAACCCGGTATCCACAAGGTATTGCCTGCCTTTTTCCCGAAGTAGGATGGCTACATGTGTTTTTCCGGTTTCACTCCACTTCTGAAGTGTTTGGTTAAAAACAACCCCTCGTATTAACTTGGTGTCAAAGCCGTTTTCTAAAAGGAACAAATAGAGAATGGAATTCAGGTCATAACAAAGCCCTCCCTCATTCCTCTCGAGTATCTTTTCTTTGAGGGATTCCTCCGTAAATTCAGTCGTACTGCCATTCATAATGCGCACATTTTCAAAGGGAAGCGCCAGCGCGGCTTTTTCAAGTATCGTATCCAGGTTATTAAAGTATAGTGGTTCATCCCTTGGAAACCCAGTCCTTTTCCGAAACGTTTCATTAATCACAGTCATCTGACACACCTCCATACTACATTTAGTATATAAGGAAAAGAGGGGCTCCGCTAATGCGAAGCCCCCTATTAATCGGCGATCCGAATTTATCTGCTATGGGACATGGTTATATGCCTTTTGGGACCGCAACCTTTCTTTCCGAGCGTGTACCGGTGAGATGAATTTTTTCGAAAAATTCCTTGTTCATTTGTCCATAAAGCTGGTAAATGTTTAATCCCGGGTATGCTTCCAGCAGCCGTTCAATTTCCTTTTCTTTCGCTTTCACAAAAAGTGCCTTTTGCGGCACCCGGCCGGTTACTTCAATGGAATCAGGCATGGATAGGTTCGTTAGGTTTGTTAAAAGAACCCAATTGTGATGAGGTTCTTTTTTAAAACGGACATTTTCGTCCTGGTCAACGTAACCGAAGTGCTTTGGGTTAAGTTGGATTAAATCCTCGACAATGGCGCTTGCAGTTGGAAACTTTCCGGCGCCTGGCCCTTGCAGGGTGATGTTCCCAACGATATCCGCATCGATTGAAACGGCGTTTTGGACGCCCTCGACTGAGTACAACGGATGCGCTGGGCCAACGAGAACAGGTTTAACGGAGCAGCTAAGGCCCCGTACCCCTTTTTCTAGCGAGATCACATGCTTTACGCGGAGCCCCCATTCGGAAAATAAGCCGATTTCGGAGTGGGAGACCGCTGAGATACCTCTCCTCTTTACTGATTGCCATTCGGGTTGTTCCCCAAACGCGATTTGGCTTAACACCATCGCTTTATAAAAAGCGTCGTATCCTTCGATATCATTGGTAGGGTCTGCTTCGGCATATCCTTTCTCTTGGGCTGCTTGAAGTGCCTCCTGGAATGCTACGCCATCCTCGCGCATTTTGGTCAAAATATAATTCGAGGTGCCGTTAACAATTCCATCAATCCGCTCGATTTTGTTTACATTCAATAGGGTCCTCAGCGTTTGGATTGCCGGTATTCCTCCGGCGACAGTCGCTTCATATCCGCATGCAACACCATGTCGGGAAGCATGTTCCAACAGCTCATTTCCGTGGTAAGCAAACATTTCCTTATTCGCCGTAATGATGTGGCAGCCTCTTTCGATTGATTTTTTCAAGTACGAAAAGCCCGGTTCCCGGCCTACGATTGCTTCAATGACTACATCAAGGTTAGGCAGGTTTAAAATGTCTTCGAAATTTGAGGTAAGAAGGATGTCATCTTCTGGGAGAGTGTGTTTTTCAACGTTTCTCACCAGTATGCCTACTACCTTTACATTTTTCCCAAGGAGTGCCTTTAGCCTTGATTGATGGGATTTGATTGTTTCGTATACTCCTTTGCCGACTGTGCCAAAGCCCAATAAGGCCACATGGATGTCCGCCACTTGATCTCCTCCTCAACTATTACAGGGCAGCCTGAAGGATTCCTGCCCATTTTGAAAACTCGGCAAGGAATCCATCATGCCCAAATTCAGTGCTCACTTCTACATAATCCGCTTCTTTCCCTGCCTCCTCGAGGGCTTCCGCGATTTCTTTCACCTTTTCGGGAGGATACAGTAAATCGCCTGTAAAGCCTAACAGCAGGGTTTTCGCCGTGATCTGCCCGATTGCCTTTTTCCAACCCTGCCTGCCTCTGCCGATATCATGGGAGTCCATCGCCTCGAGCAAATACAAATAGCTATTGGCGTCGAATCGGGCAGAAAGCTTTTGACCCTGGTATTTCAAATAGGATTCTACCTGAAACGTATCCGCGTTCTTAAGCTCTCTGTTGAATCTTTGATTGAACAGCGCGCCAGTCCGGTAGGTGACCATCCCGACCATTCTCGCGATTTCCAGCCCCGAAATCTTGTGGCCATCTGAATAAGAGCCGCCATTCCAGGCCGGGTCCCGCTTGATGGCATTCCTGCCGATTGAGTTAAAAGCAATTCCGTAATCGCTGAGGTAGGGGGTGACTGCCATTGGAATGATCAGCTCCGCGAAATTGGGGTAGGCGGTTGCCAATTCAAGCACCTGCATCCCGCCAAGCGACCCTCCGATTGCAGCTTTGATTTTGTCGATGCCAAGTTTCCGGAGCGCCAAAACTTGTGAATCGACAATGTCCCGTATCGTTATTTTCGGAAAATCATACTGGTAAGGCTTTTTTGTCAAAGGGTTCAGGCTGGTAGGGCCGGTTGATCCAGAACAGCCTCCGAGTACATTGAACGTAATGACTTCGTATTGGCTCGTATCCACATACATTCCCGGGCCGATTAGGCCATGCCACCATCCGGGCTGTTCTTCCGTGCCGACTGTATACTGGTTGCCTGTTAGGGCATGGCAGACCAAGATGGCGGGGCCGCCTTTTTTCCCGGCCTTCTCAAAGGCGAGTTCGGCATCGGGGAGCACCACGCCCGATTCAAGCCGAATGTCTCCAATGTAAATCTTTCCATATTCCGGCGATAGCGCCAAATCGAACCTTATTGATAAACCCTCGGCTTTCATTGCTGTAGCTGTTCCTCAGGCTTAGCTGAAATACCGGTCGCTTTAAAGAAAGCCTGGTCCAAGTCATCCTTCAAATCCTTAAGTGATTCAAGCCCCACAGAAAGCCTGATCAGTTCTTCGGTAGTACCGCTTTTTGCAAGGTCTTCTTGACTCAATTGCTGATGTGTGGTGGACGCAGGATGGATGATTAGTGATTTTGCATCGCCGACATTCGCCACATGCGACCACAATTTGATGTTGTCGATCACTTTTTTACCCGCATCACGGCCGCCTTTGATGCCAAAAACAATAATCGATCCAAAACCGCCGCCAAGGTATTTTTTCGCAAGCTCATGGCTTGGGTGATTCTCCAGGCCAGGGTAGGAGACCCATTCAACAGCTGGATGGTCTTTCAAGTAGTTTGCAATTTCGAGCGCGTTTTCACTATGCTTTTGAATTCTCAAGTGCAGTGTCTCAAGTCCCTGCAGCAAGAGGAAAGCACTATGCGGGCTTAACGATGAACCCAAGTCCCTTAACAGCTGCACGCGAAGTTTAATGATGAATGCCAGCGCGCCTACATCCTGGGCAAAACGAAGGCCATTATAGCTTGCATCCGGCTCGGTAAAGCCAGGGAACCTCTCATTATTCCAATCAAACCGGCCTGCATCAACAACAAGGCCTCCAATTGTTGTTCCGTGCCCTCCGATCCATTTGGTCGCCGAATGGACAACAATGTCCGCACCCCATTCAATCGGCCTGCAGGCGTATGGGGAAGCAAAGGTGTTGTCAATGATGAGCGGAACGCCATTTTCATGGGCGATTTTTGCTACAGCTTCAACATCGAAAACATTCAGGCTTGGGTTGCCAATGATTTCGCCAAAGACCGCCTTTGTTTTTGGCGTGATGGCCTCGCGGAAGTTTTCTGGATTGGTCGAGTCAACAAAGCGGACTTTAATGCCGAACTTCGGAAGCGTCACGGCAAATAGGTTGTATGTGCCGCCGTATAAGTTTTCCGCGGCGACGATTTCGTCGCCAGCCTCCGCGATGTTCATGATGGTCAAGGCAATCGCAGCCATTCCGGAAGAAACAGCAAGAGCTGCCGCGCCGCCTTCAAGAAGGGCAATTCTTTTTTCCAAAACATCTGTTGTCGGGTTCATGATCCGGGAGTAAATATTTCCTGACTCGGCAAGCGAGAAGAGGTTTTGGGCATGATCCGTACTGTCAAATACATAAGAAGTCGTCTGGTAAATAGGGACGGCGCGGGATCCTGTTACGGGATCAGGGGTTTGCCCGCCGTGCAATAAAAGTGTTTCAAGGCCTAAGTTTTCATTTTGATTTGTCATTGTGTCTTTCCCTCCAATTTGTAGTTCCAATGTAATTCGGGCAGTTAATGGATTCTTTTTAAAACAAAAAACCCCTCTCCATAAGAAGAGGGGGGTTCCTCCTCTTATCTTCCAGGCAAAAACGCCTGCAGGAATTAGCACCTTTTCAAGCTTTCGCCTGAAGGTTGCCGGACTTCATAGGGCCTGACCCTCCGTCACTCTGGATAAGAGATTTCATATATAGTTTTTTGATAAGTTTTAACCGCCGGGTGTTATAGAGGATTATAAGTGAAGACAAGAACAAAAGTCAACCGAAAATTCGAAATGTTTTCGTTTTTCATTTTTTTGTAAATGGGTTATAGGCGTTCCCATATAGGATTTGAATTTCAAATGTACAGCGTGAAATTGTAAAATTTACTTTGCTTTTTTGAAGAGGAGGTTCTCAGTTTTGGGCGAAGGATATAGTATAATTGTCGGAGAGAAGGAGGTGATAGGGAAATGGAAGAACGGCTGGAAAGAATGGAAACGATGTTGGGCCAATTGGTTGGCATGGTCGGCAATGTGATTGCAGAGCAACTGAAAATGCGGCAGGAATCAAACGGTTTGCGTCAGGATTTTGAATCCGAAAAACAGAAGAACGCAGAACGCCACGAAGAAATACTCGGCAAGTTTAAGGCAATGGAACTGGACCGGGATTTCATCTAGGAAAAAACCGCCCGCAATGAGCGGGAGATTGAAGTCCTCAAAAGAAGGCTCGGTTAATCTCTCCAACACGATTCCCTCAGAAAATCCCCAATTACTTATTCAACTAAATAGAAAAAGGTGCGAAACCTTGTCCACAATAGGATGGTGTTTCGGACCTTTTTAAATCCAGAGGCAGCCGCTTGATACATCCTAACTATGTTTACCAGCAAAAAAATTATCGTCTTAATAAACTACCTTGAATGACGAGACATTTTCGGTTGTTTTTGTCAAAATCAGGGTGATGCCAGTCGCTTGAAAGGGTTTTCAGAGTGTGATACATTCATTACGTAAACGTTTTCGTTTTAGAAGGCAGTACGGATAAAGAAGGTGGGAAATGGCGGGTATGGCTTCTACAATAAAAGATGTCGCGAAGAAGGCAAATGTGTCAATCGCAACAGTTTCAAGGATTTTGAATGGCCAGCCTGGTTATTCAGAGAAGACGAAACAAAAAGTTCTTCAAGTGATTGAGGAACTTGGATATCAACCGAATGCTGTTGCAAGAGGCTTAATCAATAAGAAAACTCATACAATTGGTGTGTTGTTTCCATCCTTGTGGGGTTCGCTGGTGACAGATTGGTTAAGCGGAATTGAAAAGGCGGCAAGTGAGCAAGGTTCGAGTGTCATTGTATGCCACACGGAATCCAATGGTGAGAAGACGATAAAGTACCTCCAGCTTCTAGGAGAAAAGCGCGTGGACGGAATTATTTTCGTAAGTGAAGTATTAAAGAAAGAATACTTTCAAGTAATTAGAAAAATGAATGTTCCACTTGTCCTTCTATCTACTAAATCTGATTCATTACCCGTTCCCTATGTAAAGGTTGATGATTTTCAGGCAGCTTATTCTGCAACGGAGTATCTAATCCATAAAGGGCATAGAAGCATTGGTATGATCAGCGGTAACAGTGAAGATATCATAGCGGGTAAGCCAAGGATTGATGGATTTATTCAAGCCATGAAGGACAATGAAATTCCTCTTGATGGGAATAATATTGTCAAAACAAGAGGCTTTGGATTTAATGAAGGGAAGACCGGCCTTCGGGAACTATTAAGCCAAAAACCAGATACCACTGCCATTTTTGCTGCAAGTGATGAAATTGCGATTGGGGCTATTTCGACAGCCACTCTTCTTGGAAAAAAGGTTCCGGAAGATATATCCATTATCGGGTACGATAATATCAATCTTGCAAGCATGTCAGTTCCACCGCTGACAACTATCCACCAACCATTCATTGAGATGGGCGAGATTGCCGGGAAGATGCTGCTGAACATGATGGGAACTGACAAAGTTCCTGAGAGCAAAATTATCGAACATACGGTTATTGAACGAAACAGCGTAAAGGAAATATAATTCCATTCCTTTACTTGCCGTTTTACGTAAACGTTTACTTTTGTTTTGAGTATTTACGTGAACGTTTACTTGTTTTTTAGATTAAGATAGAGTTCTTAGAATCAATTTTTTTATTTATTTACGTAAACGTTTACTCAGTATCTTTCTAAGGGGGAATTCCTATGTTAAAGAAAAAAATTGCAATGGGTTTTATGAGTGTTGCCCTTGGCGCAGCCATTTTGGCAGGCTGTTCTTCTGGTGATGGAGCAAGTGGGGATGGGAAGGTTACGCTTCAGCTATTCTCGAATAAATCGGAAAACATAAACACCTATAAAGGGCTTATCAAAGAATTCGAGGAGCAAAATCCGGATATTAAAATTAAGCTCGATACCCCTCCAGAGGCTGAAACGGTCCTCAAAACCCGTCTAACGAAAAATGATCTTCCTGACTTGATGGCAATCGGAGGGAACGCAACTTATGGAGAATTGGCAAGGGCTGGGGTCCTGCATGACTTCTCTGATTCCGAAATGCTCAAAACTGTGCAGCCTTCCTATGTGGATATGATCGGAAGATTGGTTGGCCCGGATACAGAAGGAACCTTTGGATTGCCATATGCGACGAATGCAAATGCGGTCATCTATAACAAGGAAAAGGTCGATGCGCTTGGCATTGAAGTACCAAAAACATGGGATGAATTTGTTGCGGCATTGGAAAAAGCAAAGCAAGCTGGCGAAATTCCAATTTACTTTACATTAAAAGATGCCTGGACTGGGATGATTGCTTGGAATTCACTGGGCGCTAATATTGCCGGCGAAGACTTTGCAGAGAAGAAAAATAAAGGCGAAGCGAGTTTCGTAGAAAGCTATGATGAAGCTGCGGACAAAATGCTGACACTCACGAGCTTTGGGCACAAAGATAACATGGGAGTTGGGTACGGTGACGGCAACAATGCGTTTGCAGGCGGAAAAGGGGTCTTCTACCTGCAAGGTAACTGGGCTATCCCTGAAATTAAAAAAGCAAACCCGGATATTCAGCTTGGCGTATTCGCGATGCCTGTTACAAACGACCCGGCCCAAAATAAACTCGTATCTGGCGTCGACGTTGTCCTGACAATGAATAAAGACACTAAGCACAAAGAAGAGACGACTAAATTCCTTGAATTCATGATGGATAAAGAAACGGCGAAAAAGTACACGGACGAACAGAAAGCATTCTCTGCCATCCAGGATGTTTTCCAGGAAGACCCGGTATTTGAAGGGATTAAAGAAAACTTTGAAACGGGCGCTCTTACTAGCTTCCCTGACCACTATTACCCTGCAGGAATGGGAGCGGACGGCTACCTGCAAGAATATGTAGCGAAAAAGGACAAGCAAAAGTTCTTGAAAAAACTGGATGCTGAATGGGAAAAGGTCCAAAATCGTTGATTGGAAAGACAGGGCATCGGTTGTTTTGATGCCCTGTCCCTTCTATAAAAGGGGGAACTACCTTAATGAAGAAAAGTAACTTTTACTTGTTGGTTGCTGTCCCGGCATTCGCCCTTTTCTTTATTTTTCATACTTATCCTGCTTTACAGGGGATATTTTATAGTTTTACAGATTGGAAGGGTTACGGAGACTGGAACTTCGTGGGAATCAAAAACTATATAAATGTCTTGAAGGATGACCGGGCAGGGCATGCCTATTTGTTTACGTTTAAATTCGCAATTGTAACGACGATTCTAGTAAATATCATTAGCTTGTTGGTTGCGATGGGATTGAACTCGAAGATTAAATTCCAAAAAACATTAAGAGCCGTATATTTTCTGCCCTATATTTTAAGCATCCTGATTGTGGGATTTATCTTCAACTTTATATTCGCCCATATGCTTCCACAAGTCGGCGAGACCCTTGGCTGGGGTTGGCTTGCGAAGAATATATTGGGGGACCCGGACCTTGCCTGGCTTGGTATCGTTTTGGTTGCCGTCTGGCAGTCGGTAGCGTTCAGCACGATTCTATACTTGGCAGGACTCGTTACGATTTCCGAGGATTTGTACGAAGCTGCCAGCATTGACGGCGCCGGAGCTTGGAGGAAGTTCTGGAGTATCACTTTCCCAATGATTGCCCCATTTTTCACCATTAATATGGTTTTGGCAATGAAAGGGTTTCTTCAAGTATTTGACCAAATCGTCGCACTTACTGGAGGAGGCCCGGGAAGAGCGACAGAATCGATTGCGCTCCTCATTTATCGGGGAGGATTTGAAGGCGGGGAGTTCGCTTATCAATCAGCCAATGCTGTATTGTACTTCATCGTCATTGTTGCCATATCGGTCTTCCAACTGAGAGTTTTGAACAAAAGGGAGGCTAGGTATGAATGACTCAAAATAGGACTAACTGGACCGTCACGATTCTACTAATCTTAGGCTCATTACTGATTCTTTTTCCATTGTATCTTACCATTACTATTGCGTTTAAAACGCCGCCAGAAATGGCGGGGAACTTGTTGGGACTTCCAAAATCCTGGTCGTTCGATAATTTTACCCGGGCTATTGAGATGACTAATTTTTTCAACGCATTAAAAAATAGTGTAATTGTCTCTGTGGTTGTCACTTTTTTCACCGTGCTTACAAACTCTCTGGTTGCTTATGTAGTGGCGAGGAACATGCATAAAAAGTTCTATAAATCTTTGTTTTATTATTTTCTGAGCGCGATGTTCATACCTTTCCCGATTATTATGCTCCCGCTTGTTAAACAAACAAGTGCCTGGGGTATGGATAACTTGGGAGGTTTAATCATTTTATACATTGTCTTTAATCTTTCCTTCAATGTTTTTATTTACATTGGTTTCATTCGCTCGATTCCTCTCGAGCTGGAAGAGGCAGCGATAATGGATGGTGCCAGCCAATGGAAAGTTTTTTGGAAGGTTATTTTCCCTTTGCTTGCACCAATGAACGCAACTGTAGCGATTATTACTTCGCTTGGCGCATGGAACGATTTCATGCTGCCGCTGGTGCTTCTCAGCGACCGGGAAATGGCGACACTTCCATTGGTACAGTACGTCTTCCAATCCCAGTTCAGCACCGACTATAATTTGGCATTCGCATCGTATTTAATGGCGCTTGCCCCGATGATTGTTGTTTATATCTTTGCCCAGAAGTGGATTATTAACGGGGTCATGAAAGGTTCTATAAAATAGTAGTAGAAGAATGAAAAGTGACCGGAATGGAGTGGTTTTTTTGCAAAAGAAATGGTGGAAAGAAAGTGTCATCTATCAAATTTATCCTCGAAGCTTCAAGGATTCGAACGGGGATGGAGTAGGTGATTTGAACGGAATTACTGAGAAATTACCGTACTTGAGCAAACTGGGCATCGATGTTATCTGGCTTTCTCCGGTATACAAATCCCCTAATGATGATAACGGATATGATATTTCGGATTACCGGGATATTATGGATGAATTTGGCATAATGGCAGACTTTGACCGAATGCTTGAAGAAGCCCATAAGCACGGAATAAAAATTATGATGGACCTTGTTGTGAATCATTCAAGCGATGAACACGATTGGTTTAAGCAATCCAGATCGTCCAAGGATAACCCTTACCGGGATTATTACATTTGGAAAAAAGGAAAGGATGGGCAGCCGCCAACCAACTGGGGCGCTGCATTCGGCGGAAGTGTTTGGGAATATGATGAGCGGACAGGTGAATACTACTTGCACCTTTTTAGTAAAAAGCAGCCCGACTTGAATTGGGAAAATCCTGTCCTAAGGCAGGAAGTGTATGACATGATGCGCTTTTGGCTCGATAAGGGTGTCGACGGGTTCCGGATGGATGTAATCAACTTCATATCCAAGGATACGAATTACCCGGAGGGCGAAATTGAAAATGGGCTCCCATATGGAAATGGCAGCAAGTATTTTATGAATGGGCCAAGGATCCATGAATTCCTCCAGGAAATGAACCGCGAGGCTCTAAGCGGCTATGACACGATTACAGTTGGTGAAATGCCTGGGGTATCCATTGAGCAAGGACAGCTTTATACAGGCGAATCAAGAAAAGAACTGAATATGGTTTTCCATTTCGAGCATGTTGGGCTTGGAGATGGAATGTATGGCAAATGGGATCCGAATGAATGGAAACTGACCGATTTAAAAAAGATTTTTACAAAATGGCAAAAAGGCCTTGAGAACGACGGCTGGAATAGCTTGTACTGGAGCAACCATGATCAGCCGCGCGCCATTTCCCGCTGGGGCAACGATTCGGACGAATATCGGGTGATTTCCGGGAAAATGCTCGCCACCTGCCTTCATATGATGCAAGGCACGCCTTATATTTACCAGGGCGAAGAAATTGGGATGACGAATGTAAAGTTCGATTCGATTGAAGAGTATCGGGATATTGAAACATTGAATGCGTATCGCGATTTGACCCCATCGTTCCTGTCACATGAGGAAATTTTCAAAGGCATCCATGAAAGAAGCCGGGATAATGCACGGACCCCGATCCAATGGGATGGGAGCGCGAACGCAGGCTTTACAGAAGGGACGCCCTGGATCAATGTCAACCCTAATTATAAAGACATTAATGTAGAAGCGGCTCTTGCAGACAAGGACTCGATTTTCTATTATTATCAAAAATTGATCCAACTTAGAAAACAGAATGACATCATTATCTATGGAACGTATGATATCATCCTTGAAGATGATGAACAGATATATGCTTTCACAAGGACTCTTGAAGATGAACAGCTCCTGGTGATTTGCAACTTCAGCAAGAAGACTCCTGGCTTTATTTTGCCTGAGGGGATTGAATACTCAACTAAAGAGCTGCTGATTTCAAACTATGAAGTAGATGCAAATGAGCCAATCGGACAATTGCAGCTAAGGCCGTATGAAGCAAGGGTTTACCGGTTGAAGAAGTAAGATTTTAAGAGGGGGGCGATGCGGTTGCCCCCTTTTTTGGGGAGGGAAAAGAATGAGGAAAACGTGGTGGAAGGAAAGTGTCGTTTATCAAGTCTATTGGCGAAGCTTCCTGGATACGGACGGAGACGGGTATGGAGACTTGCGGGGGGTTATCGAGAAACTTGATTATATCCAAAACCTCGGAGCCGATGTAATCTGGCTGAATCCGTTTTACGTATCTCCCGACAAGGATAACGGCTACGATATTGCAGATTACTACTCCATTATGCCAAAGGCGGGTACAATGGAGGATTTTGATGAACTCCTCGCCGAGGCGAAAAAGAGGGGACTCCGAATCATCATGGACCTGGTTGTCAATCACACCTCCAATGAGCATCCCTGGTTTATCGAATCGAAATCCAGTAAGGATAACCCTAAAAGGGACTGGTATATTTGGAGGGATGGCAAAGACGGCAATCCTCCAAATAATTGGCGATCCTACTTTTGGCCTTCAACGTGGGAATACGACAAGGTTACCGGACAATATTATTTCCACTCATTTGCAGTAGAGCAGCCTGATTTAAACTGGGAAAACAAGGAGCTCCGCAACGCGATTTATAACATGATGCATTTTTGGCTAAAAAAAGGGATTGACGGGTTCCGCCTTGATGCCATTGCTCTTCTTTCAAAACCTGCCGGATTCCCGGATGCGGAAGTGCCTGAACATATTGGCTATCTTGCAAACAATCCTGGCGTCCACGATTATTTACAGGAAATGAACAGGGAGGTTTTCAACCATTATGATGCCCTGACAGTCGGGGAAGTGGCGTTCGTTTCGCCTGAAGAAGGGTTGAAATATGTAGATGAAAGCCGTGGTGAATTAAATACACTATTCCATTTTGAAGTTTGTGACGAAATGCCGGAGTGGGATTTGAAGCGGTTCAAGGATATTCAAAAACGCTGGTACCAAGGATTATGGGGCAAGGGCTGGAATTCACAGTTCCTAAACAACCATGACCATACCCGCCTCGTGACAAGATACGGCAATGATGGAAAATACCGTGTAGAGTCGGCAAAGCTGTTTGCCGCCATGCTCCATACGCTTCCTGGCATGCCATATATTTATCAGGGTGAAGAAATTGGTATGACCGGCGTCCGTTTTGAAACGATTGACGATTATCAGGATATCGCCATGAAAAATCGGTATTTGGAATTGACAAGTAACGGCGTGGATCCCGATGAAGTATTAAAGCTTCTCCAGCCGCTAAGCCGGGATAACAGCCGTACACCAATGCACTGGGATTCCAGCCCGAATGCCGGATTTACAAAAGGGAGCCCGTGGTTAAAAGTCAATCCGAATTACAGGGAAATCAACGTAGAAAAAGCACTTGAGGATAAAAATTCGATTTTTTATTTTTATCAAAAATTAATCAAGTTGAGAAAAAGCCATCCTGTTTTTGTTTATGGAGATTACCAGCCGATTCAGGAAGCGCGGAATGAAATTTATGTGTATAAACGCAAGCACGAACAGGAAAGTTTGCTTTATGTCGGGAATTTTTCCGAATCGGTACAGGAAATAAATGTGGAGGCAGAATTTGATTTGACTGGTGCGGAATTGCTCTTAACCAATTACAAGGGAAGCGAAACTCATGGTAGCATTTTACGTTTAAATCCTTATGAAGCGAGAGTGTACCTGAAGTAAAATTCCATTGTATGAAAAATAGATTAAATGAAAAGGCAGTCCTACAAAATGAAGGGCTGCCTTATTGCGTGTATGGCAGAAAAAATCACGAGAAAAATAGTGGCCATTGCATCAATATAGAGAGGGAGTATAGCTCAGTTTTTGTTATCATAAGGATAGGAAGTCGAATTACCAGGATTGCCCCATAGCATCCTACTAGCACTTATTTGGAGGCGGAACATGAAACAGCGAATTGTTTTTATTGGCGACAGCATTACGTTTTCGGGAAAAACTGAAACCGATTCCATCGGTACCGGCTATGTGCGTTTGCTTCACGATTGCTTAAAGGTAACCTATCCGGAACGGGATATGGAGATTTTTAATAAAGGCATTAGTGGGAACCGGGTGAGCGACCTGGCAGAGCGCTGGGAGCGGGATGTCCTAACCTTGCAGCCGGATTTCGTGTCAATTTCCATCGGTATCAATGATGTTTGGCGGCAGCTGGATTCACCTGAAATAGAACAAATTTATCCCGAACAGTATGAGGTAATTTATGATTCGATACTGGCTGATTTGAAGCGAAAAACAAATGCAGCTATTGTATTAATGGAGCCTACAGTGATTGTTGAAGATAGCGAGAGTGAGGGGAACCGGAAGCTCGTCCCTTATGTTGAAATTGTACATAAATTGGCGGACCGTTATGGCGCGACACTTGTGCCCACCCATCAGGCGTTTATCCGCTATTTGAAAAATGGCGGCGTCCATCCTATTACAACCGACGGCGTCCATATGAACAGCATGGGCGATATGCTTATGGCTAAAACCTGGATACAGGCGGCTGGGGGATTATTCAAGTCCTGAACTAAAATATTTAAGTGCCGAAAAGGAAAGCTGATTACGATCAGTCATTTGAAATCGGAGTAGTATAGTGCGAGGTCATCCTTCTTTCCGTTTCGGAAAGGAGGCGATAATTATAAAATGAATAGTTAACGGTCCTTTTTGTATAAAAAGGGCTGTTTTTTCTTTTTGGTAATCAATTTTAAAGGGAAGCTAGGCATTTTAGGTTATTTTACCGAAATTCACCCAGATAACACCCCATCATAAAACCTCAAAATGAACGCTTTTTAAGAGAGTAGGAAATATATCCGGGTTTTTGTAACGAATATCCGGGATTTTTAAAATATATCGGGGTTTTTCGTATGGTTATCCGGGAATTCAAGGCATGTTACCGGATTTGTCACAATTTATCCATTTTATGGAATGTGTTTTCCTGAGAAACGGACAGCCAACCCCACAGTGCCAATCAACTACCCGCAACGATCCGGTTGAATGCTCCAAATCCCAAATCAGTTTTCCGCATGAACAAAAAAAGACTAAATTCTTTCATAAAACCTTCACTCTTTCGCCATAGATTCCTTCTAAAAAATGTGGGTTTCCCTACTATACTCATTATATAAGAATACCACTGTATTTATCGTGAAAAATGGGAAAATTATCAAACTTCTACTGCGGAAGGAGAATGAAATGGAATTGGCAAAACGTATAGTTTCCACATGGCATATTTACCGACGGAAAGAGAAATCCGTTAACCATCAAAAAGAGGGCCTGAAAAACAGGATTCAGGAAATATGAATGAAAACCAAAGATAAAGCTTTAAATGGTTCTTTACCCGGAGATAGGAGTTTTTAGAGCTTGATCGTATTTTATGCATAATAACCATTTTTAAACAGAAAAATGTCTAAGTTATTGTGAAATATTGAACAAAGTTTGGCGGGTATCCAGCCTGTGAAGAGTCTATCTATACTTCTACTTTTGTTCATTATTTAGCCTGATAAAAAAATAGAAGGGAGTTAATGAAATATGAAATATATTTTAATCCTGATTGTACTGTCCGCTTCACTGCTAGGTTGTGAGCAACAAGGAGACAACAGCATGAAAGAGAAAATTAATTTCGTTCCAAACGAGGAGTATGTTGGAGACCCATACCCTGAAGTAAACGAGGAAATGAAATTAACAAACGAAGAAAAGGCGGATTTCGAGAAGCTGCAAAAGGAAATCCAAAAAGAAAAAGAGGCCGAATGATATGGCCGCTATAAAGGAAACAGTGATGTCGTTAGATGAACAGTTGTTATATTATCAGTTGTTTTGCCATTACTATCGAGGGGATATGCTCCATTTTGGTTCAGCAGAATGGAAACAACTTGGAAACGTTTTAACAGAATACAAGCTTGCAAAGTTAAATGGCGAAGCGGGCAAGGCGATACAATGCCTTGAAGAAGTCGATGCCGCAGCCATCCAGGCATTTGAATATGACTACAACAGGCTATTTGTTGGCCCGAATAAATTGCTGGCGTCCCCGTATGAATCGAGTTACCGGAATATTGAAGGGACTGTTTTGCAGCAGGAGACATTGAAGGTGCGGAACTTTTACCATCATGCCGGACTTCAGGTAGCGGATGAAGGGCAGATGCCGGATGACCATATCCAATTTGAATTGGAGCTGATCCTGCATCTCTTAAATGAACGAAATGACCAGCTTTATAAGATGTTTTTGAAAAAGCATCTTTTGCAATGGGCATTCGAACACTGCGCACGGATTATTAAAAATAGCGATAATTCAATCACCCGTGCGATGGCTATTTTACTAAAAGAATTTTTGCATTCTGAAAAACAGATGATTGAAGGTGAAGATAGATGTTGACTGAAAACTTTTCCCGCCGGACGTTTTTAAAAGGTTCCGCGGCCCTAAGCTCGTTGTTGGACCTTGGAGCGATTGGGAATAAAGCTGTGCGAGGCCTTGTCCCAACCGCCAATGCGAGCTCAAACGGCAAGAAACAGCAATTTTACAATGCGTGCCCGCGAAATTGTTATGATACATGTTCGATTGTAACAACAGTCGAGGATGGAAGAATCACATTTATTACAGGCAATGAAAACAACAACTATACGAAAGGCCGACTGTGTGTAAAAGGGAATACGTATCCGCGTGTTGTGTACTCCCCGGACCGGATTAAATACCCAATGAGGCAAAAAGGGCGCGGTTCGGGCAATTGGGAACGGATTAGCTGGGATGAGGCGTATACGATTATAGCGGAGAAAATTCTCGAGATTAAAAAGGAGTACGGGAGCACGCTGCCAATTTGCCTGAATAAGTATTCCGGAAACTTTAACATTCTCAACTATGCAACAGAAGGCATGCTATCGAGTATCGGTTATACGACAAGGGCCCAGGGGACGCCATGTGACCCGGCTGGTTCGGATGCGCAAACGTTTGATATGGGAACCGCCTACCCAAATGATCCCGAGCAATTTATGAATGCCAATTATATCATTCTATGGGGAGCAAATCCGGCATGGACATCCGTCCATTCAATGTACTTTATCGAGCAGGCGAAGGAAAAGGGTACTAAGCTTGTCGTTATCGATCCGCTCATTACCCAAACGGCTTCAAAGGCAGATGAATACATCCAAATTAACACGAGTACGGATGGGGCACTGGCTTTGGGGATGATTCGCTATATTCTTGATCATCACTTATACGATGAGGTGTGGGTCCAGAACCATTCGATTGGGTTTTCGGAATTTGTATCCTATGTGAAAAAGAATATTACCGTTGAATGGGCTGCTGAAAAAACAGGGGTGCCAAAGCCTGTCATTGAGCGGATTGCCCGTGAATATGCGACAGCGAAACCGGCGAATATTTGGATTGGGTTCGGCATGCAGCGCCATACAAATGGCGGTTCGATGGTCCGCGCGATCGATGCGCTTGCGGCAATAACAGGCAATATCGGAAAAAGAGGCGGCGGTGTGAATTATATCGGCGGTGAAACATGGGGCTTCAACTACCATACGATGAGCTTTGGAGTACCTGAAGGAACAAAGGGCGAAGCAGACCGTTATGTGAATATGAACAACTTTGGCGCGCAGGTGCTGGATGCCAATGATCCGCCAATCAAAATGATGTGGATCGCCTGCCGCAACCCAATTGCCCAGGATCCTGAGCCGAATGTCGTGAAAAAAGCTTTTGAAAAAATGGACTTGATTGTAACGGCTGACCTGTATATGAACCAAACGGTTGAGCTTTCCGATATTGTTCTTCCTGTCACAACTCCTTTTGAGACGGTAGGAGTTAATGTCAGCTACTGGCATTATTGGATGAATGTGAATGAGAAGGCGATTAAGCCGCTTTACGAAACAAAAAGCGACCTCGAAATTGCCATGGGGCTGTCGAAGAAGTTAAATGAGTTGGCACCGGACTCCTGCACATTCCCGGTTTCAGGCTCGCTTGAAGAGTGGGTCGAAAAGGAATTTAACGAGGGCATCAGGGAGTTGTTCGGCGTCAAAAGCTGGGACGATTTGCGTAAAAACGGCGGAACGGTGAAGGCGAAGGACAAGGTAACGGTCGCTTGGAATGACTTTAAGTTCAGGACCCCATCCGGGAAGTATGAGTTTTACTCGAAAAAGGCAGCCGAATATGGGCACCATCCGCTGCCGGTATTTGTTGAAGAATATAAAGCTCCGGAAGGTTATCCAATTCGCTCTATTTCCCCGCACTGGAAGCTAGGCATTCATAGCCAATTCCAGCATATTGACTGGCTCGATGCAATCCACAGCTACCCGGTAGTCGAAATGCATCCTGATTTGGCGAAGAAGTACAACATCAAGGATTTGGACATGGTTCATGTTAAAAATGAAGCAGGGTATTTAACCTTGCCGGCAAAATTAACGAAAACCGTTCCAACAGATACAGTCGTCATGTATGAGGGCTGGTGGAAAGACGTGAATTACACGGAAAATTTCAACGTGAAGGCCATCCCTTCGGATATGGGTGATTATAGTAAAGGCCAGCGCGGAATCGCCTTCCATGATAACTTTGTCAAAATTGAAAAAGCGTAAGGAGGAGGGGAGCCAATGGCCAAAAAATTAGGCTTTTTAGTTAATATTGATCGTTGTATCGGCTGCCACGCCTGTGAAATATCATGTAAAAGCTTTTATCAGCTTGAACCTCAGATGAGGAGGAGAACGGTAAGGGAACTGCCAGAGGACCTGGTCGGATCTCCTGTCCGCGCCTTTGTATCAACGGCATGCAACCATTGCGATGAGCCTGCCTGTAAAGCGGCTTGTCCGGTTGGGGCTTATACAAAGCGCGAGGAGGATGGCATTGTTGTCCATAACCAGGAGCTTTGCATCGGCTGCCAAATGTGCGGAAAGGCTTGCCCTTACGGAGTACCACAATACAATCCTGTTAAGAAGAAAATGGATAAGTGCAGCATGTGTTACGAGCGGCTTGATGTTGGTGAATCTCCGATTTGTGTCTCAAAATGCCCGCTGGAGGCAATTGAAATCGTCGATTACAATGAAGTCCAGCTGGCAGGTACGGTGAGCGTGGTACCGACATTTGCGGATCCGTCCATTACGCGACCAACCACTCAATTTATTTTGCCTAAACCGGGCAAGCAGTTTAGGAGGGCCTAACGATGCATGATCTTCCACTTGTAATCTTCACCGTAATCTCACAGCTTCTACTAGGCGGGTTTGTGGCCTTTTGGTGGCTCGACCGAACAAAAGTCGGCATTTCGAAAAATACAGGGCTGCTAATTTTACTTTCGCTCCTTGCTCTAGGAGGCATTTCACTGTTGGTATCGATGCTCCATTTAGGCCAGCCGCTGCATGCGTATCGTGCGATCTTGAATTTCGGCGTCTCCTGGTTGAGCCGAGAGATTGTGTTTTACGGAGCATTCCTTGGATTCATACTCCTTTACACATGGTTTTGGTACAAAGAGGATGCCGCAAAGCGGGGCGTAATCGGATGGATTGCTTCCGTTATTGGAGTCATCGCAATATTTTCATCGGCAAAAATTTATATGATCCCTGCGATTCCAGCTTGGGATAGTGCCAATACACTGTATGCCTTCTTTTTAACAGCGCTTTTGTTGGGCCCATTATATGTAGCCGCGTGTTTAGCGATCAGAAGGGAGCAGGCGGTTAATATTTCACGCCTTTCAATTCCAGCGCTAATTGCGGCAGCCATTGTCGCGGTTGTCTATTTTTCTACCTTGCTCGCAGGTCTGCCAGAAGCAGTGGAAACAGCGAAATTAACGTTCGGCCATGTCTTCTTCTGGGTAAGGGTCGTGACATTCCTTGCAGCCTCGGCTCTAATGCTTTTATCGTATAAAAATAGTGGGTTTCGGAATGTGAAAATCTATTCGGCCGCTTTCGCAGTCCTTCTGGCCAGTGAATGTTTGGGCAGGTTTTTATTTTATGAAACAGCGGTCCATTTGTAAGTAGAACAAGGGAGGGGGGAAGGAAATGAATCTATTAACCTGGGTAAATGTCATCGATAAAAAAATGACAGCATTAAGTGTGGAGGCCAATCTTTGTACGAAATTGATTTCTCCAAAAAGCACCTGTAAAAGCTGTGTCGATCATTGTCCCAAAACTAGCATTTCCTTCGCAAATAAGGATATTGTTATCGCTGACACCTGTGTGGATTGCGGCCTGTGCGGGACGGCATGCCCGACAGGCGCCATAACAATGAACCAGCCCCCTCTCACTCAATTTGTTGAAGAAGCCATCCATAAAAGCGAACGGCATGATAAAGTTTACCTCCATTGTGAACGGACGCCAGTTTCGAAAGGACGTGCCACAACGGTTGCGGTGCCATGCCTCGGAATGATTCCAAAAGAAGCATGGGTGACATTATTGAATAAATGTAAAAATCTATCAATTTATCAACCTCAACAGGCATGTGCTGGCTGTGAAATCAGCACTGGCGAAAAATTGTGGAGAAGGGAACTTCAAGCTGGGGAAGCGATTAGTTGCCAGAAGATGAAGATTACCTCCGAAATAAGCGGTTCAAAGGAAAGTGTCGACTATAATGTTGAACGAAGGGATTTTCTTTCTGCTCTTTTTAAGGAAATAAAATCAACTAACAAACTGGCAGTAAAAGAAATGCTGGGCGGCTCTAACAAGATTCCAACTTATCAAGAGAAACTTCAAGAGGACTCCAAGGCAAAACTACTAAAAGAGTGGAACGAAGTAGGAAGTCAGTTTGTTGAAAAAATGACGAATGAATCCGTGTATCCATATATGAAAAAACGCTCACTCTTTTTGGCGGAATTGCAGGAGAGGGAAGCACTGCGTTATCAAGAGGACATCCGTTTGCCTCAAATAAACGAAAGTTGCCATTTCTGTGGAGCATGTGCGATTCTTTGTCCGACCGAAGCCTTGACGATGAAAACCGAACGCGGCCACCAAACAATCACCTTACTACCGTATAAATGCGTGGACTGCTCTTTATGTGAAGAAATTTGCTACACAAAAAACATCCAATTACAACAGGCCAAAAACCGAACACTTCTGGAAAATGAAATTACATTAGTAGAGAAACACGGGCAGGGCTTATGAAAGGGTCACGAGCTACTCAAATCAGGATGAGTGACAAAGATTGGGCGAAATCCGGATAGGTAGTCACTCAAATCCAGATGAGTGACATTGAAAAGGCAGAACCCGAAAAGGAAGTCACTCAAACCCCGTTGAGCGACATTGTTTAGGCAAAAGCCGGAAAGAAAGTCACTCAAATCCCGTTGAGCGACATTGTTCAGGCAAAAGCCGGAAAGGAAGTCACTCAAATCCCGTTGAGTGACATTGTTCAGGCAAAAGCCGGAAGGGAAGTCACTCAAATCCCGTTGAGTGATATTGTTCAGGCAAAAGCCGGAAAGGAAGTCACTCAAATCCCGTTGAGTGACATTGTTTGGGCAAAAGCCGGAAAGAAAGTCACTTAAATTCCGTTGAGTGACATTGTTTGTGCAAATTTCGGAAAGGAAGTCACACAAATCCCGTTAAGTGACATTGTTTAGGTAAAAGCCGGAAAGGAAGTCACTCAAATCCCGTTGAGTGACATTGTTTGGGTAAAAGCCGGAAAGGAAGTCACTCAAATCCCGTTGAGTGACAAAGATTCGGTAAAATCCAAAAAGGTGTCACTCAAATCTGTTTGAGCGACAAAGATTTGCTGAAATTCTGAAAAGGTGTCACTCAAATCTGTTTGAGCGACAAAGATTTGCTGAAATCCAAAAGAGGTGTCCCTCAAATTCGTTTGAGCGACAAAGATTTGCTGAAATCCTGAAAAGGTGTCCCTCAAATTCGTTTGAGCGACAAAGATTTGGCGTAATCCAAAAAAGGTGTCGCACAAGATCCGTTGAACGACAAAGATTCCCCGATATCCCGAAAATGTGTCGCTCAAAAAATGGGGCACAATTGTTTGTCTTATTCGCAATTAATTTATATAGGAGACTGGCCGCTTGTTGTCACAAGGACATGCAAGCGGCTTTTCTGTCCAGTAAAGCATCCATATTTCGTCTTTTCCTCAAACCGAGCCGAAAAAATGAAAACAAAAAGTATTTATGCTAATAATAGGTTTGATACAGTTTAAGAGGAGTGAGTTTATGTACAGAACAGTAAATGACTTTTTGGCTGAGTGGTCTCGTGCAGCGAGTGGAACAATCAGCGTATTGGAGTCTTTAACAGATGAAAAATTGAACCAGTCAATAGTGGAAGGTCATAGTACGCTTGGATGGTTAGGCTGGCATTTGGCAGCGAGCATTCCGTTCTTTGCCGGTCAGGTAGGCCTGAATGTATCGTTTCCAGGGGATGTAAAATCAGTTCCGTCCAAGGCAAGCGAGATTGTGGAGGCATATAAAAAGGCATCCGAGGAATTAAAAAAAGAAGTGGAAAACAACTTAACCGACGAGAAAATTATTGAAGCAGTTGAGTCACTTGGCCAGTTAATGCCAAGAGGTGCGACACTAAGACTGTTTATCGATCACCAGACCCACCATCGCGGGCAAATGACCGTACTTCTTCGTCAAGCAGGATTGAAAGTTCCTGGCATCATGGGTCCAACTGTAGAAGAACAAATGAAGTAGGTACATAATCTATAAACCGTTCTGGTTAAGGGACATCTCGAATAAAACACGGAAGTCTTTTGTCCATGAAAGGTTATCTCATACAAGGCTGTTCCATTTAAAATCGGAAATCCAACGATTTAAATGGGGACAGCCTTATTGTTTTCTGATTTCCCGAACACGGAAGCTCACTTCTTTTGCAGTTGGGATAGTTAGGGCAAGAAAGGACTCTATACTAAAAAAGCAAAACACCCGAATCCGAAAATTTCACATTCGTACGTTTTTATATTCTGTTCCGAGCACAAAAACAATTGTCAAATATTCTCATTTACGATTTCCCAAAAGTGATGGGCTGCTTTTGAGATTGGTTCATCTTTTAACTTTACAAAGATAGGTTCAACACTAAAATCCAATTCCTGCAGTTCAAAAAGCACGGTGTGTCCTAAAAAAGTAGATACATAATCCATTCTTGGAATAATCGATAAGCCTAATCCTCTGCTAACTAGTGAGACAACCATTGAAATATCTTTTGACTCGATAATAACATTCGGCTTAAGGCCGCGTTGTTCAAAAGCGTTAAGGATGTTTTCAGTGAAAGAATGTCCTTCCATCGCACCTAACAAAATCAAGGGGTATTGGGCAATTTCCTTCAATGAAGCGCGCTCTGAAAATGACGACGACCAACTAGATGGGACAATCACGGCGGCTGGCTGTTTTTTAAGTGTTTTCATACTAAACTTTTCACTTTTCCCAGACCGTAACAGTAACGCCACATCGATTTGCCTTTGTTCCAATTTTGTCAGTAGTTCCTCTGAATTGCCTGGTATAATAGTAATTTTCACATTTGGGAACTGCCCTCTGAACGTGCTGACATAGCCAATGACCATATTCGAACATGCAGACGATACACCTAATCGCACGGTTCCAGCTGTACCTTGTTCAATTTCTTCGATTCGCTGTTTCACATCTTCCATTTGAATCAACATTTGCTCGGCATACTGGTATAAAAGTCTGCCTGTTTCAGTAAGCTCCCATTTCTGGCGATACCGCTGAATAAGCGTGGTTCCCAGCTCCGTTTCAAGCTTTTTCAACAATTGGCTCAGAGGCGGCTGCGCCATATGAAGGACCTCTGCCGCTTTTGAAATACTGCCCTGCCTTACAATTTCCTTAAAGTAGTATAGATGCCGAATATCCATTTTATAACCCCGCTATATCATTTTTCATATGACTAGTTTATCAAATATATATTTTTAATATGTTGAATTCAGTGTTACATTTATATTTATGATTTTAAAAAAGTGAAGGATGTTATGACACAAATGAATATTACGAAACGACTCGCTCTTTACTGCTTTGGCTTATTCTTTTTGTCGCTTGGAGTGAGTTTTTCAATTCAAGCAGGGCTCGGCGTATCGCCTGTATCCTCGCTCCCGGTTGCCGTTTCTCTTACAACAGGCCTATCCGTCGGTGCTACAACAGTGCTTGCAAATGTCCTGTTTATTATTGTCCAAGTTATTTTAAACAAACGGATAGAAATTAGGGAATATACAGTTCAATTAATCGTTGCGTTCTTATTCGGGTTCTTTATGGATGTCACGCTATTCATCGTTCAACTTCTCCCGACACCTGAAACCATAGTTGCCCGTGTTCTTTATTTTATTGTAAGTTTATTCGTTTTACCGGCAGGCTTGTTCGGTTATATAAAAGCAAAACTTCCTTTGATGCCATACGATGCGTTAACGTATGTGATAAGTGAACGATTCAGTATGAAATTCGGCAAAGCAAAAATTACGAGTGACCTTCTTAACGTTGTGGTTGCTGGATCGGTATGTTTAATTTTTATAAAATCTTTTGGATCAATTGGAATTGGTACACTGATTGCTGCCTATTGCAACGGAAAAATTCTTGGATGGATGCTTGCAAATTACCAAAGAATCTTTCGGCAGTGGGTATACAAAAGTGAAAGTGAAGTTGAAGCATAGATTTCCGCTCGGTTTCAAAACTACGATGAATAGTAAAAGGCATTGGGATGATATCGTTCCCAATGCCTTTTTCATTAAGCTATATTAACTTTGGCTGTTGATTGCGACCACGACACACGCTTTCCACGGGGATAAGAAAACCATCTTACTATAATCCAATAGTGATGTCTTCATTTTTTGAACACAAGCTTTTGTATGCCATACAGAAGATAACTTCTTTTTAAAAGCAACTTTATTGAATCTACGATCAGCTTCCAGTACTATGGGCATTATATTGCTATTATATAAAAAAGGAGAATCAAAAAAATGAGGAAGGTTTATGAAGCAAAGAGTGCAACAGCATCCGGCCCATATTCACATGCGGTAGATGCGGGAGAATTTGTTTATTTTTCAGGTCAAACAGCAATGAACTCCATTTCAGCGGAAAACCTGAAAGGGGATATTGGAAAACAAACTGAGCAGTGTTTCAAAAATTTATTTGAGGTATTAGAAGCTGCTGGCCTCACACCTGATGATGTGGTAAAAGTGAATGTATATTTAACCGATATGAATAATTTTGCTGCCATGAACGAAGTATATGAAACACAATTCACAAGCCCGTTTCCTGCACGGACGTGCGTAGCAGTATTAGCTTTGCCGTTAGGTGCTGAAGTTGAGATCGAAATGATCGCCAAAAAAAGAAAATGAAATAATACAAAGGAGTGACTGTTTCATAAAACATCACTCCTTTTTCTGTGCCAAGCTAGTTTGTTCAGATTTTATTGATTCATTTATTAGTCCTTCAACATATACAAACCGCTATTGCGTTTAATTTCCAGCGATTGAATAGGAAAAGGTAAAAATACTTAATTTTGTATTGTTCAAAATGTACAAATGGTTGTTCATTATCCATGTTATTTTAAAATAATTTATGCATTATCAATAGTGGTGGTTTGTTTATTTTGTTTAATAGACATAAAGACCTAGCTGAAAAAGGTATGTATAATACCTATTGTTAACATAGAAAACGTGTTTAAGGAGGAAGAATTGTTAAGCCTAATGCTCTTTAGGGAGCTGAAAATTATTATTTAACTAATTTGGGTGCCGATGGCTATAAAGAAAGCAAATTGACATTCCAATTACAGCCTCTTGCAATAAAAATAATTTTACAGTAATTGGGTTAAACTTTTGCTAAATGGTCGAATCAAACGGGGTTTTAAATACGGCATACGATGAAAAAGGGGTATGAAATATGTCTACAACAATTGAAAGTCACGATACAAATGAGATTGAACGTGTCGCGGGAGTGGATGAATCATTATATCCGAAAACCGATAAGGATAGGACAGTCAGCGCAAAAGACTATATTTTCATGTGGATTGGCGACGGCGTTAACTTAGGTAATATGACGCTGGGGGCTAGTGTAATTGTCGCGGGTGTTGCGACATTAAACATCTTCCAAACAATTTTAGCAGCGATCATTGCAATTGGAATCATTTCAACCATTTTTGCATTGAATGATCGTCCTGGCTACAAATTAGGAATTCCATATGTTGTACAGCTTAGAATGTCCTTTGGGACTAAAGGGACTGTAATATCGTCACTTCTACGTGGGGTCCCCGCCATCGTGTGGTACGGGATTCAAAGCTGGATTGGTGGGACTGCCTTAAATGAAATTGCCAAGATTGTTACAGGTGGAAGTTTTGATAACGTTGCTATTTGCTTTGTTGCGCTGCAATTATTTCAGATTGTGCTTTCATTATTCGGTTTCCATGCAATTAAATGGGTAGAGACGGTTGCATCTGTTGTTTTCATGGCAGCACTTATTTATGTTTTCGGAATTCTTTTAACATCACATAGCACTGAGATTGCCCAAAACTGGGTTCAAGCAAAAGGCTCATGGGGCTTGCCGTTCTTTGGACTCATTATGGTCTTTTTAGGAAATTATGCAGGTATTTTTGTTAGTGCAGCGGACTATTCCAGGGAACTTAAAACGGGTTTGAGTGATGGAAAACGCGGAGCATTATACTTCTTGCCAATTACCTTATCATATGGTTTTGTTATTATAATCGGGGCAATGCTTGCTGCTGCAACGGGTGTAACGAATCCTGCACAAGCACTCCCAATTGTAATCGATAATCCTTATATTTCCGTTTTTGTATCTGCCTTTATTGTAGTTGCGGTTATTGCAACAAATATGGTTGCTAACATTATACCGCCCGCTTATGTCATTACATTGCTTACAAAATTAAAGTATAAAGCATCTGTAACGGTAACAGGATTGCTTGCATTAGGTGCATTTCCTTGGTTGCTTATACAGGAGTCATCGTCTAAGGGCCTTAATATGTTCATTCTAATCTATTCCGCATTTTTAGGACCTGTTATTTCAATATTATTAGTCGATTATTATATTTTAAGAAAACAGAAAATAAATACGGCAGAATTGTATAAGGAAGAAGGTTCTTTTGCTGGGTTTAATCCAGCAGGCTTGGTTGCAATGTTTATCGGTGCGGGTGCTGCCTTCATAAAGGTTGAGCTAGCATGGATCATCGGTTTAGTAGTAGCAGGTACAGCTTATTATCTTCTATCGAAGTTTGCCTTTAAAGGCTCAAGCTTCAAAACAGGGACGATTTTTGAGAAATAAAAAAAGAACAATAAAGAATACTTTGCAGAGAATCCTCTGCAAGGTATTTTTTTTGTAATCAGTACATTTTACACAACCCCATAATCCTATTGTATATAGGACGTTCAAAGGTATGACACTATTCGCAAGATGTTAATGTGCAAATTGCACTAGTGTTTGTTTGAAGTGAATATAACCGTAAAATTTTTATGCATAATATATAAAAAAAGATATTTGTTTTGTTTAATGAACCTAAAGAAGTTAAGCCAAATACTATTGTATAATAGTAATGGCGGTAATAAATAAAGAAATGTTTTCGACATGATTCGATGAACCCCATTGCATTTTTTTATTACGTACGCGAAACATAAGTTCAAGTAAATATTGAACTTGAACAAAAAGCTTCGATGGTTATTGGAGTTACCCAGGGAGGGATTCATTTGAGTCATTTTGATAGGGAGCAATTAAGGGCTGCGGGATATAGTGAAGACGTTTTGCCGACAAAAGAAGAAGAGAGAAAATGGAACATTGGGAATTTTTCAACTGTTTGGATGGGTGCCGTCCATAACATTCCTAACTATATTGCAATAGGTGGGCTTTTTGCATTAGGATTGTCAGTTGGCCAGGTTTTTGCCGCAATTATGGTTGCCTCCATAATAATAGCTGCAATGCTCGTTCTTAATGGCCATGCGGGCTCAAAGTATGGATTGCCATTTGCGATGCTGCTCCGTTTGTCCTTTGGAACGAAAGGTGCAATGATTCCAGGAGTATTAAGAGGAGTTATTGCGGCGATCATGTGGTTCGGTTTTCAGACCTTCGCAGGAAGCCAAGCATTATCCATTTTAATTGGAAAGCTTTGGCCGACGTATTTAACGTTAGGCGGAGATTGGAGCCTTCTAGGATTATCATTGCCCGCATTGCTTTCCTTTTTGATTTTTTGGTTATTGAATGTTGCTTTAATTTATGGAGGAATGGGCTTCTTAGGGAAATTTTCAAATATCCTTTCACCGCTTGTTTACATCGTTTTTGGTGGAATGGCGATTTGGGCCATTAACTTAGCAGGTGGTATTGGACCAATATTAGCTTATACCGGCTCAGGGGTTACCGGTAATAAAATGATTATCTTTATTGCTGCTGTGACAGCTGTAATTGCTGCTTGGGCAGCACCAATTGTAAATGTTTCAGATTTCACAAGGTTGGCGAGGTCTACGAAGGACCAAGCAATCGGCCAAACAATTGGTCTTGTTGTGTCGTATTTATTATTTGCGATTGCAAGTAT
Source organism: Neobacillus oceani (assembly GCF_046237595.1). Lineage (NCBI taxonomy): Bacteria > Bacillati > Bacillota > Bacilli > Caryophanales > Bacillaceae > Neobacillus > Neobacillus oceani. Next base: position 1,483,997 of record NZ_CP143543.1, read on the forward strand.
CGCGATTATTGTCGGATCTGAAATAGCTTTTGGGACTCCAATATGGAATGTGCTTGATGTTGTAGCTCGGTTTGAGGGAACTTTCGCAATCGCAATTTCCGTTGTTACTCTTTGCTTAACAACATTATCTGTTAACGTTACTGGAAATATTGTTCCTGCAGGTTACCAGTTAGCGTCCTTATTCCCGAAAAAATTAACGTTTAAGTCGGGTGCAATGATTGCAGCTGTAATTGGCATTCTTGTAATGCCTTGGAAACTTATGGAGAATGCGACAAGTATTTTCACCTTCTTAAATATTGTTGGCGGGATATTAGCTCCAGTAACAGGAATTATGTTAGCGCATTATTTTATCGTTTCAAAAACCACTATTGACTTGAACGAACTATATGCAAAAAAGGGCAAATACAATTACAAAAATGGTTTTAATGTGAATGCCATCATAACAATGATTATCGCAGGATTCCTTTGTTTGGGCGGTAATTTCCTTCCATTTTTGAAGCCGCTTTATGATATGTCCTGGTTTGTCGGAATCATTTCAGCGTTTATTATTTATACAGTGTTTGAATGGCAACATTCAAAAGGAACTTTGTTTGTAAAGACGCCGAAATTAAATGAAGAAAATAGATAAATAAAGAAATGGCAAAACTAATGATTGAAAAAATTCTTGATCCTGAGAGGGGTATTTCACATGGCATTTGATTTGGTTATTAAAGGCGGAAATGTTGTATTCCGGGATGGCGTACGTAAAGTTGATATCGGCATTAAAAACGAAAAAATTTCATGCATTGCTGAGCAAATTACTGAGGATGCAAAAGAAATCATTGATGCGAATGGGCAATATGTCATGCCGGGAATGATCGACACACATGTACACATTAGTGAACCAGGCCGGACAGAATGGGAAGGCTTTGAAACTGGATCGAAGGCTTTGGCGGCAGGCGGTACGACGAGTTATGTGGAGATGCCATTGAACGCACTCCCGGCAACAATCAATAAAGAGGCATTGGATCTGAAGCTTGAAGCGGCAAAAACTCAAAACTATGTTGATTATGCCTTTTATGGAGGGCTTGTACCAGAAAACCTGGACAAGCTGGAGGAATTGGCTGATGCAGGGGTTCTGGCGTTTAAATGCTTCATGTCTGATATCACAAGCGATATTCCTGGAGATTTTACAAATGTCGATGATTATACCTTGTATAAGGGGATGCAGAAATTAGCGGAACTGGATCAGCTGCTGTGCATCCATGCGGAAAATCCATCGGTTACATCCGGGCTTGCAAAAGAATTTGCTAAAGCAGGCAAGAATTCCGGGGTCGAATATGCGGAATCCCGCCCTGTTTTTACAGAAGTGGATGCCGTCCAACGCGCCCTTCTTTTTGCAAAAGAAACTGGCTGTAAATTGCATTTAGTACACATTAGTACTTCCGAGGCGATTCAAGCTATTTTAAAAGCCCGTGAAGAGGGTGTGAATGTAACAGTTGAATCATGCCCACACTATTTTGCCTTTACTGCCGAGCAGGTAGATGAAATTGGCCCTAGGGCAAAATGCCAGCCTCCAATTAGAAAAGCAGAAGACCAAGCAAAGCTGTGGGACGAGCTTCTAAACGGGAATATTGACTGGCTGACATCCGACCATTCACCTTGTACTGAGGACTTAAAGCAAGGGAACCTTTGGGAAGCATGGGGCGGAATCAGCGGAGCGCAAAATAACGTCGACCTCATGTTTGATTTGGCTGTGAAACAACGTGGACTATCTGTACACAAGTTTGTCGATTTAATCGCAACCAACCCAGCTGAGCGCTTTAACTTGCCTCATAAAGGCGAAATAGCCGTTTCAAAGGACGCGGATATTATTTTGGTGGATCCTAACCAATCTTATACGGTGAAAAGGGAAGACCTGTACTATAAAAATAAACACAGTGCATATGAAGGCAGGAAGATTGACTGCCGTGTGACGAAAACAATCGTGCGCGGGAATGTAGTTTTCGACTTGGAAAAAGGCATTGTTGGCAACCCTGTAGGAAAGCTGATTTCTGCTAAATAATTAGTTTTAAAAACGAAATATTTACCCGCTTTGCCATTGTCAGCTGTTGGCAATGGCAAAGGGTTACTAAATGGCAGGAGGTATGAAACATGGCTACATACGAATTAATTATTAGAAACGGGAATATTGTCACATCGGAGTCAACCGTCCAAGGCGATATAGCTATTAAAGATGGGAAGATTAAAGAAGTATCCGTGGGCAAACCACTCGAGGCAACAGCAGATAAAGAGATTAACGCTGAAGGGCTTCATATCCTTCCAGGTTTAATTGACACACACGTCCATTTTAATGAACCAGGCAGAACCGAATGGGAAGGGCTCGAGACCGGGAGCAGAAGTTTGGCTGCTGGCGGTGTGACAACATTCTTTGATATGCCGCTGAACAGTACGCCTCCAACCATTAACAAAGCTAATTTGGAGCTGAAAAGCTCAGCTGCCGATGAAAAGTCGATTGTTAATCCTCGTTTCTGGGGTGGGCTAGTGCCGGAAAACATTGCCGACCTTAAGGAACTTCATGAGAATGGCGTCATCGGATTCAAGGCATTCATGTCACCAAGCGGGATAGCTGATTTCGATAATGTTGATGACGAAACACTCTATAAGGGCATGAAAGAAATTGCCTCCTTTGGCTCTCTTTTAGCTGTCCATGCGGAAAGCACGGTTATTACGAATCAAATCGCACAAGAAAAGCAAAGTCAAGGCAATATCACTGCAAGAGATTATGTTGAATCACGGCCGATTATATCAGAAATTGAAGCGGTTAGAAGGGTAATTTCCTATGCTGAAGCAACTGGATGTAAACTCCATATCGTCCATGCGAGCAGCCGAAAAGTAGTCGCAGTAATCAATGAGGCTCAACAAAGGGGCGTGGATGTAACAGTCGAAACATGCCCGCACTACTTATCTTTGACCGTTAAGGATTTAGAAGAAAAAGGAGCTTTGGCGAAATGTGCTCCTCCTTTAAGGGATGAAGAAGAAGTAGAAGATCTTTGGGCGGCTGTTGCCAGCGGTGAAATCACAGTGATCGGTTCCGACCATTCACCCGCTCCGGCTTCAATGAAAAAAATAACAGACAACTATTTTGAAGGCTGGGGCGGAATCTCCGGTGCTCAGTCCACTTTGAATATTCTATTGACTGAGGGACACTTTAAACGGAATCTTCCATTAGAAAAAATCGTTGAACTGACTGCGACAAACCCGGCAAAACTGTTCGGGCTGACAACGAAAGGAATAATCGCGGAAGGCTACGATGCTGACTTGGCCATTGTTAACCTAAACGAAAGCTTTGAGCTAAAGAATGAAGATTTGTTCTACCGACATAAGCACTCACCGTATGTTGGCATGACATTTAAAGGGAAAGTCAAAACAACGATTGTCAATGGCGAAATTGTCTTTGATAACGGAAAAATCATTGTTGATGGAAAAGAAGAAGTTCAAGCATAAATAAAAAAACCAAAACCCGATGTACAAGGGTTTTGGTTTTTTTACTCTTGGTTTTCGTCTTCTTTAAGGATGGTTCCAATTACTAGAGCAACACGGATTCTCAGTGAATCTGCTGGATCGCGAAAAGAACAGTTTAACATTTCCTCTGTTTTCTCAATACGGTACTTAACCGTATTTCTATGGATATACAATCTCCTTGATGTCTCGGAAATTTCACATTGCGAATCAAGGTAGACTTGTATGGTTTTAATTAGCTCCTGTTCTTCTTTTGTTTTTGGGTAAGCAAGTGACTTTAATGTATTTTCGTAAAGTGCTTTTAAATCCTTTTTTGGAACGGAGCTCAGTAATTCTTCAAGCTCCTTCGGTTTATAGAAATTTATGAATCCCAGCTTGTTCATTTCATATCCAGCCAGTAATGCTTCCACCGCTTCGTGATAGGCAGTAGAAATATCTTTTATTGAGAAGACTGGATTGCTGACTCCGAAGGAAATGGAATAATCGCCCTGCAAGTTCTTTTGGCAATTCTCAATAAATCTGGTTAGATTATTCAAATCCATTTCGCCAAATTTGGGGAATTGGACAATCATGACAAAATATTTTTCTTTTGTAAATAAAATAGCTTCAATATTATTATGGACGATTTCGTCCTCGAGCTGATCGTAAATGCTATTGTATAATTCTCCGACTTTTTTTTCATACAGCTGCAATGATTCATAATTTTGTCCTTTTTGATCAATGGTACAAATCATGCAAATATTATCCATGTTTTCTTTCAATCCGTAATAATTTCCACGGCTTAAAATCTCTTCCTCAGAGCTAATCCTCATTTCAATTAACTCATCAAAGAAATTATTTTTTAATAATCTCGAATTTTCTTCGATAGCCTGTTCTTTGATAATTGTAAATGAAATGACGTTCCCAGCCTGTTCAATCGCCATTTGTGAAGAGGGATAGGGCAAGGTTAAAGAATCAAAGATAACCAACATACTGGGATATAGCCGTTTGGTTTGTACTGGAAATGTAGAGATGGATTGATGGTCTCGTAGAGGGATCGTAAATGTCATGCCTTGCCGGGCAGCGACTAAATCTTCTTTAACTTTTTGAATGATTTCCCTTTCGACATTTTTCATCGTTTCCATTCCAAAATCATGGCTAGAGGCGATTTTTTCTCCTCTGTGATTTAATAAAAGAGTTGGGCGGGACAAAAAATGGCCTAATTGTTCAATCAGTGCATTCAGGCTGTATCCTTTTATCATCATCTTGGAAAACTCTTTTTGTACATGCAGGGCATAATAAAGTTGCTCAGTTTCGTCATCATTTAAGTAATTCAAAATGTGGCGGGATACTTCACCTAAAGTATGTTTTGTAGGTAAATCTATAATTGGAAAAGCCAAGTCATCGGCAAGCAATTTAACTTCCGTTGGCAATTCCTTTAAAAATCGATTAATTTTAATGACCATTCCCGAACAATTTAACGCATGCATTTGTTTTATCAACTCACACATTAGCTGTATATCGTCTTTAAACGCATACCCTGTGGTGAGAAGTAAATGATTGCTGTCTAAAAATTTGGTAACATCGGGTGTATCTGATATGTTAACGAATTGAACATTTCGAGTAAGCCCTCTGTGGCCAGCGAGGACCACACTCTCTTTCATACCTTCTAAAATAAATAAATCATTGATTGTTTTCATGATTATCCCTCATTTACTACCGATTAATTCGTAGTTTTACGTAAAATATATACAAAAAGCAAGTGAATTTTAGTTACTTTGAACAATGACAGTAGTCCTATTGTACCTTACACTTGTATATAAGGTAAAACAAAAAGTTTATAGCAATTTCTTCAAGGAACTATTTAGTGCGGGGTGAATTGGTAATGAATTTAGTGCAAAGGAAATATAAAGAGAATTGCTGGCCTGCTCGCGCTTTCAGTGATGAAATATATAAAATCCTAAAAAGTAATCCTAATGGCTATGTCCATAGTATTTTTAACAATAGTTTTAACCTAGCTTTTGATAATTATTTAGTCCATGTTGGTCCTGTCGAAAACGGGTTATCTCCATTCAGTATTGGTTTGGTTCGTCATGATGTACAACAGCTTATCATGAAGATAAGCAATAAACAGGAAGTAGCTTGGGATTTGCCATCAAAAACGATCGTTTTTTCTGAAGGAGCTTCCATTTCGTTAGAACAGGCAGAAGTGACAAATCATACGCTTCATGGGTATTTGAACCATCGCCACCACTTAAAAGAGAATTTTCAGTTCGTTGCCAACAGCCTGCTCCATGCGGATTGGCAAACAGGCCTTGCAGAAACCAACGATGATAAAAGGATGTTAATCAAGTTTTTGCTAGACCCTATGTTTGGCCTAAAGGATAATTTGATCCTGAAGGAATTGGACAACCTAAAAAAACTTGCCCATGGCGACGAAACGGTAGTAGCAGAAACAGTATTTAATTATTGGATTGGAAGAGGCCTGGGGCTTACTCCAACCGGGGACGATGTCATCACTGGGATTTGTGCCATCCTTTCTGCAATAAAGAAAACAAATAAAGCTTTTCAGCAGCAGTTGAAAACCTATTTGGTGGAAAAAGGAAGGAAGAGGACAACGCATATTGCGTTAGAATACCTTTTATATGCAACTGAGAGTAAATTTCACTCTCATCTTATTCAGATGTGTGATGTCATGGATAAACCTCGTGGGCCAGAGTTTATGGCCGCTCTTGAAGACATGAGGAAAATTGGCCATACATCCGGGGCAGATACAATAATAGGGATTTTGGTAGGAATTAAAGCCACGTTTGATAATAGTTAATGAAGGAAAAGCCATGATAACGATTATAAACGTTTATAAAAATGGCCATTACGTAAAAGGGCAGTTCATCCTTCAACAACAGGAGTTAAAGAGGACTTTGAGTTTATCTCTTAGTCCTTTTTGCCTAAAAAGACTCAATTACATGCGGAAAGGTTCGTAATGCTCATGGAATTCAAAGTAAAAGATTTGTTAAAGGTTGGCTCCCTAAAAGATGCAGTGGTACTTAGTGGGAAAAACAATTTGAATAAAGTGATAACTGGGGCAACGATCATGGAAGCACCTGATATTACAGACTGGTTGAAGGGCGGAGAATTAATTTTAACCAGCCTTTACCCCATCCGAAATTTTAATGAAGACCAACAAAAGGAATTCATTATTCGGTTGGCGGATAAGGGAGTGAGTGCCCTGTTGATTAAAAATCACCGTTTCGTGGCTGGGATCCCGGAGATAATAATTAGAACGGGAGAAATGAATGGGCTGCCTATCCTCCAGCTGCCAAAAGAGGTACCTTATATTGATGTAATGTACCCAGTCATGGGGGAGATTTTGAATAATCAAGTTAAGAAGCTCCAATACTATAAAAATATCCATGATCAGTTTACGGCATTATCTTTAGCCGACAAAGGCCCCGAAAAAATAATAGAAACATTGGAAGGGCTAATTGGGAATTCTGTTGCTTTATTTGACCGTAACTTCCATTGTATTACATCAACGGAATCATCGATAACCAGATTCCAAATTGTCGAAAAAATCCCCTATTACAATAAAACGGAGGAAATAAAGTTTCCGCATTACCGGCAAATTGTGAAATACCCACAACTGGATGGGCAAAAGGGTTACCAAATCGTTGTTCCAATCGAAACAGTTAACAATATCAAAACATACTTATTAATAAGTGAAATGAATAAACCTTTGGGAGAACTCGATTTTATTGCTGTGGAAAATGCCGCAACCGCGCTCTCGCTTGAATTAGTCAAGCAATTTGCTGTAGCGGAAGTGGATAAAAGATTTAAAAATGATTTATTAGAAGAGTTGATAGAGGGGAAAATTCGATCAACCGGCTTTTTCCAGAATGCCAATTTAATTGGCTGGGATATAGAAGGTTCGTTTGCGGCGGTTTTGTTCAAAATTAGTAAAAATAATGGGCCTCTTTCAAAGAAACAGATTAAACGAGGGATGTCAAATCGAAATGAGACATTGCTTTATGAGGCTATTCACCAACACATCCCAAATTGTATTGTTGGCAGTAAAAGCGGCTTAGTGGTGGTACTTTGGAAAATAGATGAGGACGATACAAATAATTATGTATGGATGGATAAAATAAAAGAAACGGCAGCAAAAATTCAGCAATATCTAAAAAAACAACACAACCAAATCGTTGTTCAAGTAGGTTTGGGGAATGTAGCAAGCGGAATACTGGAAGTTGGGGAAAGTTATAAAAAGGCTCAAGAAGCACTGGAACTTGGCGAGATATTAAATGGAAAGGAAGCCATTACAGCATATTCGGAATTAGGGATATATAGGCTTCTTTGCGAATTTGATGATCCATCCCTTTTACAGACGTTTATCCCGCCCTCTCTCAACAAGTTATTGGGTTACCCGCAGTCGAATAAATACGATTTGTTGGAAACATTAAAAATCTTTTTAGAGTGTAACCAAAATGCTACTAAAGTATCTCAACTTCTCTTTATACACCATAAAACCGCGGTTTATCGTTTAGAAAGAATAAAAGAAATAACTGGAATGAATTTTGAAGATTCGGAGGAGATGTTATCCGTTCAAGTAGGACTAAAAATTATCGATTTTCTAGAACGCAAAAAAATGTATAAGGATTAAATTCAGCTCAAATCGTTTTCTCATTACGGTTTAATTTAGAATCACAAAGAGACAATTATATAGATGGAGATTAAATAGTAAGCAAGCGAATGCTTACTATTTTTTTCGGCTTTCCAACCAGTGGATAACCTTCCATTCACCTCATATGTCTATGGAAGATAGCTGCATCATTGTTTCCTGTGGGTGTCATTTGTTAGCAATATTGTACATAATGCACTAAAATCAATGGTGTTTTTGTCCACTTTGTAAATTGAAAGAAACATGAGAAAGTTGTACATTATAATTTGTGAGCAAATAGTTATCCTAAAAAAGTAATTGTTTTCCGTTTGGAGTGCAAATTTCTACGAATCCGTGGAGGTGAAAAACCCACACGGTTTGATGTTCACTTTATGCCATGTAGAAGGAGGAGAACAGGGAATGGATTTACCTGTGAATATATTGATGTGGGTAATGGCGGTTTTACCTATAGCAATACTTATCGTATTAATGATCAAATTCCAGTGGGGAGCTGCCGAAGCGGCACCAATTGGACTATTGGCGGCTTTTATCATTTCCATCGTTTTTTATAAATCCGATCTTCAATTGATTGGATTGGAAAGTGCGAAAGGGATATGGACTGCTCTCACAGTAATCGCGATTATTTTGCCTGCGATTCTGATTTATGAAGTAACCACTGAGGCAAAAGCATTCGATTCGATCCGGAATGGATTGAAAAAGTTTACTTCAAACGAATTGCTTCAAATCATCGCTATCGGTTGGGTGTTTGCCAGCTTTTTGCAGGGAATCACCGGTTTTGGTGTACCAATCGCAGTTTGTGCTCCATTATTAGTCGGGCTCGGAGTAAGGCCGCTATGGGCTGTAGTCATTGCTTTATTAGGACAGGCTTGGGGAAATACGTTTGGAACTTTGGCTGTAGCTTGGGATGCGCTAGTTGCCCAAACAGGTATTCAAGGTTCCACAGTAGTAGAAGCTGCTATCTGGGCTTCTCTATTCATTTGGATTATTAATATAGCGACGGGAATCATGATTAGCTGGGTTTATGGCCGGATGGAAGCAGTTAAGAAAGCCTTGCCTGCAGTACTGATCATAACGCTTATCCAAGGTGGAGGACAAATGATTTTATCACAGTCAAATCCTTCATTAGCAGCATTTATTCCATCATTACTGTCACTTGTTGCAATTCTTTTCATAGGCAAACTAAAAATGTACAGAAATGCATGGAGTATTCAGGATAGTAAAATGATGCTTCGCCAAGAAGCGGGAAATAAGCAACAAGCCGAAACGGGTGCGGAAGGCTCACTTTCGATGAATCAAGCCTTTTTCCCTTTTTACGTATTAACTGCTATTACGTTGCTGGTTTTACTGGTCAACCCATTAAAGAACTTTTTAAATCAGTGGAAGTTAGGTCTTAGCTATCCGGAGACATCAACCGGATATGGTGTAGTTAATCATGCTTACGACCTGTTTTCACCTGTTATGCCATTAACGAACTCGGGTTTATTTCTGCTTCTTGCAGCAATCATTGGTTTTGTTTATTTCAAAAGTAAAGGGCAAATCCAAAAAGGCGGAGGAATACGGGCTATCAGGAGAACAATCGAAAAATCGATCCCTTCAACGATTGCGGTTATCGGATTGATTATCATGTCAAAGATCATGGGGGGAACTGGCCAAACAACCGAACTTGCAATGGGAACTGCAGGAGTGATGGGCCAGACTTACGTAATTTTGGCTCCAGCCATTGGTGTTCTTGGATCATTTATGACTTCAAGTAATATGTCCTCTAATATTCTATTAGGTGGGTTCCAGCAGGCTACTTCACAGTTATTGCATATAAATGAAGCTGCAATATTAGGGGCCCATACAGGGGGTGGAGCACTTGGTTCCGTTTTTTCACCAAGTAAAATCATCCTTGGGACAACAACAGCCGGAATTCTTGGCCAAGAAGGCCTTGTCTTAAAAAAGATATTGGTTTTTGTTATCACAATTGCTATTTTGATGGGAATAATACTAACGCTCGCTACACAGTTTATTTAGGGTGGTGACAAGGATATGAAAGATTTTTTTTCAACCAAAATTGGACATCAAACGATTGCAACCCTCGTTACGCTTTTTTCCTTTTTGTTTCTTTATACAGGAGGAACTCAGGATAATAACAGCATGTTAATGATCGGAATCATAATGATGCTTGGGGGAATGTTGGCTGTTCCAGTCATAGGGTTTAGGCATGCAAAAAAAATGCCGAAAAAAGAACAAACAAAGGGGTAAGCATCCTCGAAACTACGGGACAGTGAAAGCTAGGCTTTCCCTTTGTATCCGAATCCCCTATGTCAAGGTAAAAAACAAAAAATCACGACATGCGGTGCTTAACATAGACAAGCCGCAAACTATGACCCGGACGAAGGGACTAGTGAGAGGCGCATGAATAACTTTATGCGCCTGCTCTATTTTATCCATTGTAGATAAATCGTGGAAACCCATTACCTGCCGCACATCCATTTATCCTTTTCGGATAAAAATAACGAATCATCTTTATCCATTCGTCATAAAGACTATCCCGTTCAATACGCTTACAATTATAGGGAGGCAAGAAACCGGGATTGAAATGAAATCGAAGTTTGTCCGGGTGGTTAGGATTAGCGTGAGTTGGAACAATAAGAGGGATGTTTTGAAAACAGTTCCAAGATTGAACTATTTTACATAATGAGGAAAGGTAGATGGAAGTTGGGGAACATACTAAAAGCAACCGGGAAAGAGCTTGAAGCACTGGCGGAAGAAACGGCCCAAAAGCTTGAATGGCTAGGTAGCTTCGGGGCGGATTTCGAAGGTGGAGTATCACGTCTGCTTTATTCAAAAGAATGGGTCGACGGCCAGAATGCCCTGAAAGAATGGATGGAAAACGAAGGCCTTGAAGCTCACTTTGATGAGGTCGGCAATCTATTCGGTACATTAAAAGGAAAAAACACGGGTGAAACGATCCTGACTGGTTCGCATGTCGATACAGTTAAAAATGGTGGCAGATATGATGGAGCATATGGGATCGTAGCTGGTATATTGGCGCTAAAATACTTGAAAGAACAGTTTGGCCAACCATTGCGTAACATTGAAGTTGTTTCAATGGCTGAAGAAGAAGGAAGCCGTTTCCCTTATACGTTTTGGGGATCAAAAAACATTGTTGGGTTAGCAAAACGTGAAGATGTCGAAACGATAACAGATTTTGATGGGGTTCCATTTATCAAAGCAATGTCTGATGCCGGATTTAGTTTCAGGGACGAATCAAAAGGGCAGCGCAATGACTTAAAAGCTTTTGTCGAAGTTCATGTTGAACAAGGAAACGTCCTGGAAACTGAAAAGAAATCAGTTGGGGTTGTCAATAGTATTGTTGGCCAGAGGCGCTACACTGTTGAAATCACAGGCCAGGCAAATCATGCTGGGACGACACCAATGGGCTACAGAAAAGATGCGGTTTTCGCAGCCAGCCAAATGATCGTTGAAATTGTCACCATGGCAAAGGAAGCTGGAGATCCGCTTGTCGCAACAGTTGGTAAAATCGAAGTTCAGCCAAACATTGTCAATGTCGTGCCTGGAAAAGCGATTTTCACCATTGATGTTCGCCATACTGATAAAGAAGCGATTGTGTCCTTTACGGAAAAAATGACTTCCAGAATGAATGACATCTCAAAAGAGCATGAAGTTGAAACGGCAATCGATATGTGGATGGATGCGGATCCGGTCCCAATGGATCCAACGGTTGTGGAACTTATTGAAAAACAATGTAAAGAAAATGGCCTGAATTATAAGCTAATGCACAGTGGAGCGGGCCACGACTCGCAAATTTTCGCACCGGTTGTGCCTACAGCCATGCTTTTTGTGCCAAGCCTAAAGGGAATTAGCCATAATCCGGCGGAATATACAGAACCGGCTGATTTGGCGGAAGGTGTAAAAGCACTGATTGGCGCCCTATATGAATTGGGGTATAAAGAGTAATCAATGTTCTTTGTAGCTAGTTATTATTAGGTTTTAAACCTTTTATAAAAATAGTGGAAAAAGGAGAATGTAAAGATGGGTTATCCAAAAGATATACTTTCAAGCAGGTCAATTATTAAACACGGCAAATATGCTCTTATTGCACCTGAGGGCTTAGTTAATAACGTTGTTCCCGGGTTTGAAAATTGCACAATGTCCATTTTAGGTTCACCGAAATTGGGTGCAAGCTTTGTGGATTATATCATCACAATGCACGAAGGCGGCAAGAATAGTGAAGGCTTCTGTGGACAAGAAGATGTTGAGTCGTTTGTTTATGTCCTAGGTGGAAAAGTGAAAGCAACTGCTGATGGCCAGGAATACATTTTACAAGAAAGCGGCTATCTATATTGCCCGCCAGGAGTAAAAATGTATTTGGAAAATGTTGAATCCGGCGATTCCCGCCTGTTCTTGTACAAACAAAAATATAAGCCACTAGAAGGCCGTAAGCCATGGGTCGTTTCCGGCCATGCGAATGATATCGAATATAGGGACTATGATGAAATGCATAACGTTCACATCAAAGACCTTTTGCCGATGGATCTCGATTTCGATATGAACTTCCACATTCTTTCGTTCGATCCTGCGGCAAGCCATCCATTTATTGAAACACATGTCCAAGAGCATGGTGCGTACCTGCTGTCCGGAGAAGGTATGTATAATCTTGATAACGAATGGATTCCGGTTAAGAAAGGCGATTACATTTTTATGGGCCCATATGTTCATCAGGCTGCTTATGCAGTTGGAAGAGAACCATTAACATATGTTTACTCTAAAGATTGTAATCGGGATGCGTCATTATAATATTCCCAACGAAGAGGTGTCACCATGAGATTATCTAGAGAGGACTTGAAAAGTCTAATCCAAAATAAGCTTCACAAGGCAGGCCTTAACGAGGACCACGCCGAAATTGCAGCCGACGTTCTTGTTTTTGCAGATGAAAGAGGGATTCATTCCCACGGAGCCATGCGTGTGGAGTACTATGCTGAAAGAATCGCAAAGGGTGGGATTAATACAAATCCTGACTTTAAGTTCGAGAAAACCGGACCAAGTACGGGCATCTTCCACGGCGATGGCGGGAATGGCCATGCTGCCGCAAAGCTCGCTATGGACGAAGCCATCAAAATGGCAAAAGAAAGTGGCGCTGCGATCGTCGGTGTCAGAGATATTTCCCATAGCGGAGCAATATCCTATTTTACTCACCAAGCAGCTGACCAGGATATGATTGGTATTTCGGTATGCCAATCCGATCCGATGGTTGTTCCATTCGGGGGTGCTGAGCCTTACTATGGTACGAACCCAATTGCCTTTGCCGCTCCAAGCAGCGATGGGAGAAAGATTACGTTGGATATGGCAACAACTGTCCAAGCCTGGGGGAAAATCCTTCATGCGAGATCGAAGAATGAGTCGATTCCAGATACATGGGCTGTTGATAAAAACGGAGAACCGACAACTGATCCGTTCAGCGTGAACGCATTATTGCCAATTGCCGGACCTAAAGGCTATGGCCTGGCAATGATGGTCGATGTATTGTCTGGAATCCTTTTAGGTCTCCCGTTCGGCAATAAAGTTACCTCAATGTACGAAGATTTAACTGAATACCGGAAGCTGGGACAACTCCATATTGTCATTAATCCGGCATTCTTTACAGGTATAACTGGCTTCAAGAGAGATATAACGCAAACTATGGATGACTTGAATCAAATTAAACCTGCCCCAGGTTTTTCAAAGGTTCTTTTCCCTGGACAGAATAACGATCTTGTCATAGCAGATTATAAGGAAAACGGGATCGAAATCGTAGATGATATCCATGAATATTTAATCTCGGATGTCATTCATAACAACCAATATGATCATAAAGACCCGTTTGCTAAATAAGCATCAAATTTAATAAAAAGATCAAACTGGATTGGGTTACCGATGTTAGGGGTGAGTAGGAATGAGATTGTCTAAAGAGCAATTGAAGGATTTAATCACAACAAAGCTCCACAAGGCCGGATTAACAGAAGACCATGCTGCCGTTGTGGCAGATGTGCTTGCTCATGCGGATGCTAGAGGCGTTCACTCTCACGGCGCCATGAGAGTGGAATATTATGCCGAAAGAATTGCTAAGGGTGGAATCAATAACAACCCGGAGTTTACGTTTGAAAAAACGGGTCCATGTACAGCGGTTTTTGACGGAGATAATGGGGCAGGGCATGTTGCGGCAAAGGTTGCAATGGATGAAGCCATAAAAATGGCTAAAGAAAATGGAGTCGCTGTGGTAGGTGTCAGGAGAATCGGCCATAGCGGTGCGCTTTCTTACTTTGTTCAACAGGCTGTCAACGAGAATTTGATTGGTATTTCCGTATGCCAGTCCGATCCGATGGTTGTTCCTTTTGGCGGATCGGAGCCTTATTACGGAACAAATCCAATTGCATTTGCTGCACCAGGGAAGGACGGCAAGCATATTACATTCGATATGGCGACAACCGTACAGGCCTGGGGGAAAATTCTTCATGCCAGATCGAAAAATGAACCCATTCCTGATACATGGGCTGTCGATAGCAACGGAGAGCCAACAACCGATCCATTTAAGGTAAATGCATTATTGCCTATTGCGGGTCCAAAGGGTTACGGGCTTATGATGATGGTAGATGTTTTATCTGGAATATTGCTTGGCCTTCCGTTTGGAAACAAGGTTTCTTCCATGTACCATGATCTGACTGAGTATCGGAACCTTGGACAGCTACATATTGTTATTAATCCTGAATTTTTCACAGACCTCAATGCATTCCAAGAAGGCATTGCAACGACAATGAAGGATCTTAATAGCATTAAGCCCGCTCCTGGCTTTGATCACGTTTCTTATCCTGGTCAAAGAAGTGCTGAAAGGGAGAAGAAATATGAAGAGGACGGCATTGAAATTGTCGACCATATATACGAGTACTTAAAGTCCGATGTGGTCCACAACAATGCGTATGACAATAAAAGTCCTTTTGCAAAGTAAAAGCAGAAGAAAGAAGGGTGGTCTCATGCGAGATGCCACCCTTCTTACATGGCGATTAAGCAGCTTTTTTTCACCAAGAAAAAATTACAAGAAGAGGTGCGTGAACCAATGCTTCATACCATTATAAAAGAGAATTCCTACCAGGATTCCGTTAACTTAATGCTTCTCACAAATAAAATCTCGACAATGGAAGGAATCAATAAGGTCCAGGTCATGATGGGGACTCCGGCCAATAAGGATATTTTCAAAAGCTCAGGGCTTTACACTGAAGAGCTTGAAAAAGCGGCTGCAAATGACATGTGTCTTGTTGTTGATACCGACCAGGAAGAAAAAATCCAGGAAGTTCTTGATGAAATTGATGACTATTTAAACAATCAGGCAATTAGCAGCAGTAAAGAAGAATTTGAAACAGTACGTACATGGGATAAGGCGCTTAAGGCATTGCCAAGTGCAAATATCGCTTTGATATCAACACCTGGTCAATACGCGGCAGAAGAAGCGGACAGGGCGCTTGACAACGATTTGCATGTCCTTATCTTCAGCGATAACGTTTCAATTGAAGATGAGCGCCGCCTTAAAGAGAAAGCCCACGATAAAGGCCTTCTAGTAATGGGACCTGACTGTGGTACTGAAATTTTGTCTGGCGTTCCGCTTGCGTTCGCGAATGTCGTTAAGCAAGGAAATATTGGACTTGTTGGTGCTTCCGGAACAGGTATTCAGGAAGTTACTGTCCAAATCGACCGACTTGGCGGCGGTGTAACTCATGCGATTGGAACAGGCGGCCGCGACCTATCTGATAAGATTGGCGCGATCACAATGATCGATGCAATCAAAGGACTTGAAGCACATAAACAAACAGAAGTGATTGGAATCGTCTCCAAGCCACCAGCAAAAGAAGTGCGCGACCAGGTAGTTGAATTGCTTCAAAGTCTATCTAAACCAGTTGTCGCTATCTTCCTTGGTGAAGAGCCGCACAATCATGAAGGTAACATCTATTATGCGAATACCCTTGAAGAAACCGCAGCAATCGCTGTAGATCTTGCAAAAGGTAATCCTGTAAAAGGAAACTACAACAAACTTGTTGGAGAAGTACCTGCTGTTGAATTGAAACCAGAACAAAAAACAATTAAAGGCCTTTATTCCGGCGGTACGCTAGGATATGAAGCAGCCACACTCATCAGCAGAGGCCTTGGCCTTGGCAAGGATGACTCTCATGAGGAAGGTTACTTGTTAAAAGCAAACGGTTATGAAGTCGCTGACTTGGGTGACGATATTTATACTCAAGGAAAGCCGCATCCAATGATCGATCCTGATACACGAATCAAATTCTTCCAAAAGGCTGCAGAGGATGAGTCTACAGCGATTATTCTATTTGATGTTGTTCTTGGTTACGGATCACATGATGACATGGCTGGCGCGTTGATTCCTGCAATTCAAAAAATCCAAAGCAATGCGCGTGAAAACGGCAAGAACATTTACTTTGTTGCAACTGTTTGCGGTACAGAGCAAGACCCGCAAAACATTCAGGAGCAGAAGTCAAAGCTTGAACAAGCGGGTGTAATTTTACGAGGCAGCAATAACCAAGCAATCCGCACGGCTCTTGCAATGCTTGATATCCAAATTGAAGAGAAGGATAAAGAATTGGTTTCTGGCAAAGCGGCTGCAAAAGCAGAAATCAACGTTTCTT
The DNA here is from genome assembly GCF_046237595.1 of Neobacillus oceani. Lineage (NCBI taxonomy): Bacteria > Bacillati > Bacillota > Bacilli > Caryophanales > Bacillaceae > Neobacillus > Neobacillus oceani. The sequence goes on from NZ_CP143543.1 coordinate 1,500,833, forward strand.
CAGCTATCGAAAAACTATTGAACGAGAAACCGAATGTTGTCAACGTTGGCCTGAAGAAATTCGTTTCTGCTATTACAGAAAACGGCGGCAGGGCTGTTCAATTCGATTGGCGTCCAGTAGCTGGCGGTAACGAGAGAATGCGTAAAGTCCTAAGTGTTCTTCGTTAATCCAATCGCAAATTACACTAACGTGAAAATCAGGAGGAAGCAAAATGTACGGACAATTTAAAACAATTGATGAAGCAAACCGCGCAGTAATCGATAAAGTTGTATCAAGTGCACCTTTCTTAGTAGATGTAGTGCCTGCAAAATCTGTCATTCAAGAACTAAACGGAAAGGTCCTGCTTCATGCAGGACCACCAATCAAATGGGAAAACATGACAAGCCCGATGCAAGGATCTTGTGTTGGGGCTGCTTTATTCGAAGGATGGGCGGAAAATGCTGAAGAAGCATTTAAACTATTCAAGAATAATGAAGTTGAATTTATCCCATGCCACCATGTAAATGCTGTCGGTCCTATGGGCGGGATTACATCCGGGAATATGCCAGTTTTTGTTGTAGAAAATCGTGACGGCGATAATCAAGCATATTGCACAATGAATGAAGGTATTGGTGCGGTCCTGCGTTTCGGTGCGTATTCTGATGAAGTAATCAACCGATTGAAATGGTTTAGGGACGTACTTGGTCCGACAATTGCTAAAGCGCTAAAAGTTAAAGGCGACGGATTAAACATTAACGTTATGATGGCAAAAGCAATTACAATGGGCGATGAGTTCCACCAACGTAATATTGCTGGATCTCTTATTTTCCTAAAAGAAATCACTCCGTATATTTTAAAAACAGATGCATCTGAAAAGGATAAAGAAGACGTTATTCAATTCCTGGCTGATACAGACCAGTTCTTCTTGAATATTGCGATGGCAACAACTAAGGCTGTAATGGACACTGCACGCCAAATCCAGCATGGAACAGTTGTAACAGCAATGTGCCGTAACGGTTATGAATTCGGTATCCGAATTGCCGGTATGGGTGACCAATGGTTTACAGCACCTGTAAATACGCCTCAAGGCTTGTTCTTTACAGGTTATGATCAAAGCTTGGCTTGCCCTGATATGGGTGACAGCGCCATTACCGAAACATTCGGGGTAGGTGGCTTTGCGATGATTGCTGCACCAGGCGTTACACGCTTCGTAGGCGCTGGCGGTATGGACGATGCGGTTACTACAAGTAATGAAATGATGGAAATTTGTATTGACCATAACCCGAACTTCTCTATTCCTACTTGGGATTTCAAAGGATCCACCGTTGGAATCGACGCAAGAAAAGTTGTTGAATTAGGTATCGAACCAATCATCAACACTGGTATTGCACATAAAGAAGCGGGAGTTGGGCAAATCGGTGCGGGTACTGTCCGTGCGCCATTAGCTTGCTTTGAAAAAGCAATCGATGCTTACGCAGTAAAGCTTGGCCTAATTGAAGCTCAATAATAAGTTCTTGATGGAGAGGGAAAGGAAAAACAATTCCTCTCCTCCTTTTATGAAGAGAAGTATTTTATTTGAAAATTTGGATAAATACTTGGTTTAAGAACAAAATAGGTTGAGGCAAATAAGTAAATTTACAGGAGAGATATGACTATGAGCAAAATTGTTTTAGCCATCGGTGGAAACGCCATTATTAAAGAAGGACAAAAGGGCACACTTGAAGAGCAGAAAATAAATATCGATGAAAGCTGTGAACCTGTTCTAGGCCTAATTGAGCAAGGAAATACGGTTGTAATCACTCATGGCAATGGTCCGCAAGTTGGAAACTCATTGATTAAAAACCAAATGGCTGAATCAGTGGTACCAGCTTACCCGCTTGATGTTTTAGATGCAGAGACTCAAGGAAATCTTGGTTACTTGATCCAGCAAGCTTTCAGGAATAAGATGGTTGAACGCAATATCCAGAAAACAGTTGCGACAGTTGTTACACAAGCTGTTGTTTCTAAAGATGACCCAGCTTTCTCCAACCCAACTAAACCAATCGGGCCTTTTTATACAAAAGAAGAGCTTGACAAGATTCTCGAAACCGAAGAGATTTCTTACATTGAGGACAGCGGCCGAGGATACAGACGTGTCGTTGCTTCTCCAAAACCAGTAACAATTGTTGAAAAAGAAGCAATCCAAGCGTTGCTTGACAAGGAAATCACCGTCATCACAGCTGGCGGCGGCGGTATCCCTGTAATTGAGGAAAATGGGAAGCTGCAGGGAACAAATGCTGTCATTGATAAGGATTTCGCAAGTGCGCTTCTGGCTGCTGAAATCAATGCGGATTATCTATTCATCCTAACTGGTGTTGAGCAGGTTGCCATCCACTTTGGAACACCTGAACAAAAAAATCTATTTGAAATGACCATTGATGAAGCAATGCGTTATATGGACGAAGGCCATTTTCCAAAAGGAAGCATGGGGCCGAAAATCGAAGCTGCGATCCTGTTCCTGAAAAAAGGCGGTAAAAACGTCATTATTACATCTATGGATAAGCTTCAAGATGCCCTCGAAGGTAAAACTGGCACACGTATAACTTTATAATTCAAAGAGGTTTGGTTTTTACCTAAGACAATCCTTTTAGAAAATTGATAAAAGCCCGTGAGAGGATCCTCTTACGGGCTTTTGATTTGCGTTTTGTTAAATTGTTGATTTACGCTACAGGTACTTTGCTTTCCGTGGGGCGTCAGGGGAGCCTCCTCGGCGCCCAAAGGGGGCGGCCGGTGGGGTCTCCCCTTGCCGCTTCATCCCACAGGACGTTGAATAATCTTCCATGAAAAAGCACCGCATGAGAATATGAATAGCATTTTCGAACGAGTCTTCGTGTCTTCCGCTCCAATCCTCTTATATATGATTTTAAATAATAAACCAACACTTATTGTGTAACAGGTTCGGCTTTCGAGTACAAGAACTAAATTCGTACCCCTAATAGCAGTCTGATTCACAACTGAATTGGACGGCACCTTTTTTGATATATCAAGGTTTTCAGTGCATTTAAGAGTGTTTTAGCACCTATATTCGCGTAACTTTTAGCAGGATGACACAAGTTTTTGTTAACTCGTGAATTTGAATACTAATTGCTACTCGAATTGATTTGCGATGATAGGCCGAATTTTGGATATTCATGTTAAAATGATAGGGAAGCTTATTCAACTCCCGGGTGCGTTGATCCAGGAAGGATTAACGTTATTTTTGTGGAATTACCTTAACAAACGAGTTGAATAAGTATACATATAAAGACAAGATTAGCCGAGTTCATTGAACTGGGTTATTTATTTATATCAACAAAATTATTCAAGAAAAATGGATCAAAATTTTAAACAAAGGAAAAAACTGCTTTTAAAGTCAATTCAATTATTTTCATATTTTTTACGAAGTGTGCATCCTAAGCACCCTTACCATCGCCTAAAAGATAGAAACAAAAGGGGGTCTTCCTCATGGGACAGAAAACACTGATAACACGGATTAGGAACGGCGAGGACGAAGCTTTCACTGAATTAGTCAACCCCTTAATTGAAAAGGGGTACAGGACCAGTTTCGGTATCCTCAAGTCGAAGGAGCAGGCAGAAGAGGTTGTCCAAAATGCGTTGATTGAAGCATATCGGAACATTATGAACGGAAAGGATATTACCTATTTCAACACTTGGTTCTATAAAGTGATCTGCCATCGTTCAATCGATGTTTTGAGAAAGAATGACCGTGTGAAGGAATCACAACTTGAAATCGATGTGGCGGCAGACAAACTTGGAGTGATTGAAAGCGTACTAAAAGAGGAAACAGATAACGAAATTAAAGAGGGGATAACCTCCCTCAATAACAGGGATTATCGAAACGTCCTCATTCTCTACTATTACCAAGAACAAGCAGTCCATGAAATCTCAGATCTGCTGGGTCTCAAAACTTCGACGGTCAAATCCCATCTTCGCAGAGCAAGAAACGCCCTGAAAAAAAGGTTGATCGAAAATAAGTTTATTGGGGTGAATTCACAATGAAGATCGATGAAACGATAAAGAAAGAAATCAATGAAGTGATGGACTCAATCAAGGCACCATCTTCCTTATACGAATTCGTCAAGAATATTAAGGAAGAGTCGGAAATAAGATCGGATTTAGAAAAATTGAAAGCGAGAAAAAATAGTTGGAGAAAAAATCAATTTGCAGCTACAGTGGTAGATGCGGTGAAAAAGCGAAATCTACGAAAACGGAGTACTATATCAATCATCATTGCAGCGATATTACTTATTTCATTTGCAACTTCAATTCGAGTTTCGCCAGTTATCGCAAAAACAGTAGCTTCAATTCCTGGTATGGAGCGAATTGTAGCACTCATCCAAGATGATCGAGGATTAATCGCTGCGGTAGAAAATGATTTTTATCAGCCGATTAATCAATCTCAAACAATAAATGGGGTAACGGTTACGCTTGATGGTCTTATTGCTGACAAAAAAGGAATGGTAATCTTTTATAGCATAAGTTCTGATCGATTTTCTGAGAATATAGGATGGAAACACATTCACCTAAGAGAAGGTTTTAAAAAAATCGGTAGTGAGTATAAAAGTTTCACCCAACCTTTTCCAATCAAATTCAATCAAGAAAATGTATTTAGTTCTTCAATGGATATAGAGTATTTAAGAGGGGAAACACCCGATTCCTTTGTTGTTGCATTACAAATTGGTGATAAAGTAGAACATTTCAAAATTCCTTTTACGTATGAGAAAAAGAATGTAGACAGTAAGATTGTTGAAGTTAATAAAGTAGTAACAATTGAAGGTCAACGTATAACTGTTAAGGATATAGTAATTGACCCTATCCGTACTATAGTAAGGTTAGAAGCAGATCCTAATAATACAAAGAAATTTTTATTAAATTCATTTGATGAATTAAAAATTGTAGATGATCAAGGTGAAGTATGGGAAGCAGAGAATGGGATTTCGTTGCAATATTCGTCAGAAGGCAAGTTTGAATTAACACTTAAAGATAGTTTGTATTTTTATGAACCCAAAGAGTTAACATTATCATTTGGGAAAATTGCTGCTATTGATAAAGATGAAGCCTATATATTAATCGACACAGAAGCAAAGAAATTTATAAAAGAACCTTCTAATTCAATTTTTTCAAACTTAAAAGCTGAAAATGGAAAAGTGAGTTTTTCTATTAATGTTAATGAAAACTATGATACTGTAGCATTTAATCAATTTATCGATGTAAATGGTAAAGAATTCTCAATAAAATATTTTAAAACACAATTAATGGGGAAATCGAATTTCGTAAATGGTTCAATAACTAAACTATCAGATGATGAAGTGAAATTTGAGTTCGAACTGCCATGGCAATCCTATGGTAATCCAATACGATTTGAAATTGATGCATATCCATCTTGGATAGAAGAAGATGTAGAAATCAAAATAAAATAACATCTATAAAGGATTTTCCGAATGTCTCTGAAAATAGACGAAGGGGAATCCTTTTATTTTGCATCTTGACTTTATTTAACGAACTTGGTACTTATGTACAACAACGCACTAATATAAAGAAAGCTCACAGCATAAAGTCTATGAGATTTCAGCTTGCGTACTAAACGATTTCAGGAACTAATTCATCGATGGTCATCATATCAAATTGTTAACGTTCATTCGGTTGATTTATATTCGTGATGGCAGGTCACCTCAGACATTGTGTTCTTTAATAAAGTGAATTTTAGTTGATTGGAATGGAGGGTGGCGACTCCTCGAAAATGCTACGCATTTTCTTCGTGTATGGGCAGGATTCGAGGATGCCACTCAGTGTCCTGCGGGAGTAGCGGGATAGTCGAGGCCCTGGACTGAGCGTAGCGAGGGAAGCGGCTCGGCTCCGCCCGCGGAAAGCGTCCACCAGGAGTGGAAATCTAGACGCACTGTTGTTTCAATTTATATTTCCAATTAATAAAGACTATAGACAAACCCGGAACTCCTGCGAGTTTGTCTAAGTCTGAGAGATCAGAGCATTGAACGGTAACATGGATAATTTTTAATGACCACTCTTGGCATGATAGATATAGTGAATTAATTGAATACCATTCCGCCATCAGTCAGAATATTTTGTCCTGTGATGTAATCAGAGTTTGATGACGCCAGGAATGAAACCAGATTAGCTACATCTTCTGGGGTTTGAGGGCGGCCAAGCGCGATGCCTTGAGTGAATTTGGCAAATGCTTCTCCTTTTTTCGTCCCCATATGTTCCATCATTTTTTCGTCCAAGCGTTCCCACATACTCGTTCCTACTATTCCTGGACAGTAGGAGTTAACGGTGATCTTATGAGGGGCAAGTTCCTTCGCGGCTGTTTGTGTTAACCCTTTTACTGCAAACTTAGTAGCGGAGTATACCCCCAGCATCTCAAAACCTTCCTGGCCTGCGATTGAACAAGCATTTATGATTTTGCCGCCGGTCCCTTGTTTGATCATTTGGTTCGCAGCTGCCTGGATACCATAGATTACACCTTTAACGTTAACATCTAAAGTAAAATCAACCGATTTAGGTTCTACTTTAGTTAGGGGTGCCACTTGGCCTTCCACGCCAGCATTATTGATAAAAACATCTACGCTTCCGAAAGTATCGACTGCGTGCTGAACAAGTGCTCTTTGGTCTTCAGGATTTGTAACGTTCCCAACAAATGATGTGACTTTAAATCCTTTATCTTTAAGTTCTGTCTCAGTTTCTTTTACCGTTTTTTCATTAAGATCGCTTAATACGATTGCAAACCCTTCGTTCGCTAAGCGTTCCGCTAATGCTTTCCCAATTCCTTGGCCTGAACCCGTGATAACTGCTACTGGTTGTGTACTCACTGTGCCGTATTCCTCCCTGCTTTTTGAATGGTTCAATAGCTGCTAATTAGTATTCTAGAATACAATTTAAGTATAAGCCTTAATTTTTTGTTTTTTCAAACAAAGTGCCTACCCGTGTTTTTTAAATAACTTTTTTGGAGGATTCTAATTTTGTAACCCGGCCTTTTCTCCTATTCAAATGAAATGTTCCATACAATTGGTTCTTTTGATTAGGGTAAATGTTGGTGATTCTAGGATCAGGCAGGCGAGAGTCGCCAACAAGCTGATATTATGTTATACTATTATTATTGCGGAAAAATTCTTACTGAAGGAAGGGGGGAGTAAGGAGTTTTTTTAAAATAAAATAATCAAATAAAAACACATTCTGTTATCCTTCAAAACAGGCATTCTTTTTTGGGAGGGTAGAGTGGAATGTGAAAATTAAACAAATGAAGGAGACAGTCTGTGTAGAGCACTTTGAAAGGATGATTGCATGAGTGTAAACCAGACAACAGATCTCACAGTAGAAAAAGACGATTATTCATTTGATAGGGTTCCAGTAGAAAAACGGAACATGGGGTGGTTTAGTGTAACCAACATAACATTTGGCATTGCCACCGCGATTTTTTATTTTCAAACAGGTAGTGTTATGGCACTTCAGTTTGGCGCAATGAACGCCATTATTTCAGCCATTTATGCCATCGTGATTGCGGGAGTCTTAGGTACAGTCATTGCCTATTTATCCGCGAAATCAGGGATGAACGTAAATCTTATGTCAAGACAAGGTTTTGGATATATTGGTGCTTCGTTAACCTCTTTAATATACGCATCCAATTTCATCATGTATTGTGCATTTGAAGGTATGATTCTCGTTACCGCTGTACATGCATATTTCCCCGCAATTCCATTATGGCTTCTAATTATCGTTTTTGGATCAATTGTCATCCCCCTAAATTGGTTCGGCATTAAACAATTAGACAAGCTACAAAAATGGTCATTACCGATCTTCGGTATCTTCTTAATTACCACAATAATCGTCGCCTTCAATACCCCATCTAATTTTGGTGGGCAATTTTGGACATATCTGCCAGATGGTGTGCAGATTGGCGGAACAGCATTGCTTTTATGTATAGGAATGCAGCATGGCATTATGGGGTTAACAGCGTTAATCGCATCAGATTATGCGCGTTTCCTTAAGCCTAAAGATATTAAACTTGGGTCCATTATGATTGGATTTGTGCCACAGGTATTCTGTTTCGGTATCATGGGTTTACTTGGAATCTGGTTTGGAGTCCGGTTAGGTGAATCGAATCCGGGTGTCTACATTGTCACACTTCTTGGACTAGGTGGAGTCGTTTTTACGATGCTAACGCAATTACGCATTAACATTACAAATATTTATAGTGCTTCCCTGTCATTGTCCAATTTTTTTGAGAATGTATTTCATTTCAAACCGGATCGGCGTTTTTGGGTTGTTTGCTCAGCCGTGGTTTCGATGGCGTTAATGCTTGGCGGCATTTTGGATCATTTAGCCAGCGCGATGACGTTCCAGGGAGTTCTCCTGATGGCGTGGGCCGCAATTTTAGTCACAGATGCACTTTTCGTGAAGAAATTGTTGAAAATCGTCCCAAAAGAATATGAAGCAAGACAGGAAAAATTATATAAATGGAATCCAGTTGGGGTCGTTCCACTCCTTATCTCAAGTGTGATTGGAACAATCGCGGCATTAGGATACATGGGTACATTCCTGCAAAATACAGCGACTTTCTTTGGTGCCGTATTAGCCTCAATCCTTACCATAGCCATAGCCATCTTTACGAAAGGCAAATACTACAGTAAGAATGAAGCTATGGCTCCAGAAGTAAAAGTGAAAAAAGAAAGACAAATGTACACCACTCCAAGAGAAAAGACCAGTTAATCAATCTGGGGACGGTTCTTGCTTGCCTATTGGCAAATGAGAGCCGTCCCTCTTTTTTTTGTTTTAACATTTTCAAAAAAGTAGCACAACAATTCTATGATTGTATAATAAAAAAAGATGATTGCTTAAATAACCATGCGTAGGCGAATGGATTTTGTAAGTTCTATAGCTATCCAATTTTATAATTTTAAGGGAGAAGAAAATGAAGGAACGGATCGCAATTTCATGGAGCGGTGGAAAGGACAGCTGTTTCGCTCTTTATAAGCTTTTGCAAAGCGATCAGTATATCGTCGATTTCCTTTTTACAACAATCACCGAAGAATATAATCGGGTAAGCATTCACGGCGTTAGGGAAAGCTTGTTGGACAAGCAGGCGGAAAGCCTCGGTTTCCCGTTGCGGAAACTGTACATACCAGCCAACTGTTCAAATGAGGTTTACCGGGCTAGGATGAGTGGAATGCTGGAGTTGCTAAAAAAAGACGGGGTTACGACGGTGATGTTCGGCGATATCCTGCTGGAGGATGTAAAGGAATACCGGGCAGGTCAGGTACGGGAACACGGATTGAAGGGGGTATTTCCGCTTTGGGGCCAGAATACGGAAGCCCTCATTCAACAATTTTTATCACTTGGCTTCCAAACGATCACTACATGCATCGATACGGAAAAATTGTCCGATGAGTTTCTTGGCAGAGTGATCGATGAACGATTCCTGAATGAGCTGCCGGCCACAGTAGACCCATGCGGAGAAAATGGCGAATTCCATACGTTTTGTTTTGCCGGGCCGCTGTTTAAGCGCAAAGTTGATTTTACATTAGGCGAAAAGGTGGAGAAAGGCCGATTCCATTTTTGTGATTTGCGATAGCCCACTTAGTAAAATAAGAACCGCTTTTAGTTTAAAGTTGTCACCGGATTTATGATCCGAAATTTTCATCATTTGTACTATACATAAATGGCTCGCCCGTTAATATACCTAGAGTAACTCCATCTTTTTCGGAGACGCTTGGGCTGTGGACAGTTTTCCATATATCATAACGGGTGGTGGGGTGTATGTCGTATTCAAGCTTTATCCGTATGACAGGGTTGTGCGGGATTATTTCTGGGCTTCTAACTATTTCGCTGTCGGTCTGGGACAACATATCTATGGGTGCATTAGGGTCATATGTTAGTTTGATTGCCATGCTGTTTCTGCTTTTTGCACTTATTGGGATTTATCTTGTTAATGCGAAGCAGTTGGGGAAACCTGGTTTTGGCGTCTTTTTATTAACGTTTTTTGGAGCGGGCATGTGGACCGGGCACGGCTGGGTAATGGCGTTCGTTGTTCCTGTCCTTGAGGAAAGTGCCCCAGCGATATTGGAGAAGCCTCCAGCTTTATTAATGACCGGTGTATCCTTATCGCTCTATCCATTTTTTATTGGGTTGATCTTATTCGGCATTTTACTTGCTCTAAAAGGGATTCTTCCGAAAGGGGCCGCGATCTTGATGATCCTCGTCCCTATACTGGATTTTATCCCATATGGGTCCTATGTCGCCCAACCTCTCTCCGGCGTTGCAATCCTCTGGCTGGGGTGGGTGCTCTGGAAAGAAAAATACAATAAAACGGCGGCATACGGCGGCAGCTAATCATTTCGCAAATGGAATAATTTGATCATTCGCTCCAACCCGATGGAACGGGTTGGGGCTTTTTTGCTTTTAAGGCAAGAGGCCATTGAATATTTAATGTATGTTTTTCCCTTCTCATGTATAGTTAGATTAAGGTTTTAGCAGTTTTATATATACGGAAGGGGACAGACAATGAGGCGTATTATTTTGTCGACAGAGAGTGGAGCGGATTTGCCAAGGGATTTGGCTGAGAAATATGCTGTTCAAGTAGTGCCGATGCATGTGATCATGGATGGGAAGGATTATTTGGATGGCTCCTTGCCTGTAGTGAATATTTACGAGTATTACGAGAGGACAAAAAAAATACCTTCAACCGCTGCTACGAATGTCCATGAGTATCAGGAATTTTTTTTGAAAATAAAAGAGCAATTTCCTGGATGTGTCATTGTCCACATTGGTTATACGTCAAAAGCTTCCGCTTCCTTTCAAAGTGCGGTGATTGCCTCGGAGGATTATGAGGATTTGCATCTGATTGACGCTTTGAACGTTACAGGCGGATTGGCCGCAATCGTCTTGTATGCTGTGAAGCTGCTGGAGGAGGAGCCTTCGATTGAACCTGAACGGTTAATTGAAAAGATTGAAGCAGTGGTTCCGAAGTCAAGACTTGCTTTCATTCCCGGCAGCCTCGATTTTTTACGCGCGGGTGGACGGGTCAGCAATATTGCCTATCTTGGCGGTGCTTTGTTAAAAATAAAACCAGTAATAGAGCTGATTGACGGTAAGCTTGTATCCACGAAAAAGTATCGTGGGAAAATGGGCGCGGTTGCTGAAAGGCTGATGAGTGAATATTTGAGTGAATACAATATTGACCGAGAGCAGCTTTATCTTCTGTATTCACTTGGGCTTGATGCAAGCATCAAGGAACGGATGGATGAAATTGCAAAAGAGGCTGGATTCAGGAACGTCCGGTGGATCCAGGCTGGTGCGATGATTTCAACTCACGCCGGGCCTGGCGGGTTTGGTATCGCCGGTTTGGAAGTTTAGACATTGAAAAATATTTAAGAGGCTGAACCTAATTGAATCCTATATTAAAAACGGCTTGGCCAGTAATATGGCCAAGCTGTTTTGTTTTTTTATAAAAACGACGATTTCTGTATCAAGTTCCGCCAGTGTAAGTGATTTAGCATTGAAAAATGGTTGCAGGAATTGTTGCCTGAACCAGTTTTTTACATGCCATTTTCTTTACATAAGCATCTTTTGATGAAGAATTTCCAATAACTTTAACCATTAAGGAAGGATTTACTCTTTACCTATTTTTCTGCTTTCGAGTATCAAACAGACAATATAAATAACCAATAATGTCATTGAAACGTTGATTGATATATCATAACCTGTCTTAAATAAAGCGGAGTTCCAGTGTCCAAAATGATCTTCACCAAAAACGTAATGTGCCAACCAGTTGGAAACTGAAAAGCCATCCTTTTCTGGGTATGGAATTAAACTGTAATTATAGTTCTGTGCTAATGCAGTATTAAAGACCAATGATGTTATTAATAAAACAAGTGTTGATTTTGATTTACTATCCTTTTTATCTAAAATCCTTAGTAGAAGGTAAATCAAAAAAATAGCTGGAAGTAAGAACTTGATTAGAATGATTAGCATATTTTGCCTCCTACTGTCTATAAATCAAAACCCAAACTGATAACCTTCCATTCGTTATTTTCAAATTTAAAAGTTAAACTTAGGAATGTGGGAGGGCTTACAGATTCACCGTTTTCATCTTTGTAGAATTCTCTGATGTAAAGCAAATAAGTATCACTATCACTATTATATTGGAATCCCTGAATTACCCAATCATCCAATTGCTTACCACTGAAGGGGTATAACAACCATTGATCATTAGCGTTATTGTTGATATAAAGCTTATTCTCCTTATCCTCAATGAAAAGGTCACCTGAAACGAGTGATTGGATTTTATCCTTATCACCTGAAGTATGGCCCTTCACAAAATCTTTTGATAAGTTGCTAATAACGCTAAACAATTCTTTTTCCTTTTTATTTGTATCCAGCTGTTTTTCCAAGTCTGCAATTCTTTTATTTAATTCATCTCTAGTCTTTTCACTCTCATTTAGGCTCAATGATAATTTTTCTTTATCTTCTCTTAGTTGACTAACAACCCCTTCACTAATTGTACAACCTGACATTATTGTAATACTGCAAATAATCATCAAAAGAAAAAACTTATTCATCCTCATCCCCCTAATATAAAAACACTCTAGATATACGTCACTGTAAAATGCGCCTTGAAAATATAGAGTCATTTTTAAACAAAATTCTCATTGTTTCTAAAATCCCGCTTATTGCATAATCACTGACTAAATCAACTAGTTATTTCAAATTATTCCGTACTTTTTTAACGCATAATGAATACCATCTTCACTAGATTTTTTCGTAATAAAATCTGCAACGTTTTTCAACTTTTCATTCCCATTCCCCATTGCAATACCAAGCCCAACAAATTCTAGCATATCAATATCATTCTCCCCATCACCGAAAGCAATTGCCTCCGACTTATCAATCCCAAAGAATTCTAGGGTTTTCAGGATAGCGAAAGACTTTGACACATCCTCCTGTAAAACATTCAATACAAATGGATGCCACCTTTTAAATGTTAGTTGAGGGAATTTTTGTATGTACTTCTCAACAGTTTCGTCATTTCCAAACAAACACAATAAAAATACCTCTTCGTTATGAATTGAACCCTTAGTAACAGGATAATCATTGAGAAACAAAGTTTCCTTTAAAGCGGTTAAAATTTCATTTTGTGTTACACCATTCATACTAAATTCTTCAGTATAGAAAGACAGACCATTATTCTCTACCTGAGCGAATTCCATGACTTCATTAATGACTTTTTTATTCATTGGTACTTTGTGAATTACTGTTTCGCCGTGTTTCACATACCCGCCGTTTGCAGTTATGAATGTTTCTATACCTAATTCCTGTAATTCATTACACATTGATAATGGTCTTCCTGTTGCAGCGACAACCTTAATTCCTTTGCTTTTCAATGTTTTTATAGCTTCAATAGTCGAGAATGGAATACTTCCATCTTCATGGTTTGTAATAGTGCCATCAACATCAAGAAATACGATTTTATAATCCATTATAGAAACCCCCTTTCTCTTTTCAACTACAAAAGATATTTAGCAAATTGTACCAAATAAATCAGTAGCCGGCATTACAAAAATGCTGCGTTTAAGGAATTAACATACGAAATAGCCTACTATCGATGACTTTTATCACCCTGGTAAAAGGGGGGGGAATTACTTTTTTGTAAAGATTGGTTGTTAATTCTGAAAATTCCTTTACTACCCTGTTTGGCCTACTATATAGTAGAAGGTGGTTGCAAAACCAAATAATTCAAAGGAGGAGAGCGAAATGATGATAAAGGGTGCAGTTTGCAAAGGAAAGGGTATCGATGAAAATAGGAAACTGGAAACCTAGCGGGGCTGGGGATTGGATTGGAGGATTTATTTTATGGAATTGACTAAGGATAAAATTAAGATAGTGGAATACCATGAAGGGCTTGCTGCCGGTGTTGCAGAGATGTGGAATCTTAGCCGCGAAGGCTGGGGCGGGGATGCGCAGGTAACGTCAGCCGAAAAGGTCCGCGTCCAGGAAGCGAATTCCGGCAACCTGAATCTTTTTCTTGCGATGGACGGCGAAAAGGTCGTCGGCTATTGCGGACTTTGCGAGTACCGGGAGGATGAAGGGGCGCTGTATATTCCGCTCCTGAACGTCCGTACCGATTATCATGGAAAGAAAATCGGCAAAATGCTTGTCCTGAGGGCGCTTGAACGGACGGTTGAACTCGGCTGGCCGCGGCTTGACCTGTATACTTGGCCGAGCAACACGAAGGCTGTTCCGCTCTACAAGAAATGCGGTTTCTTCTGGGAAGACCGGGATGATACGACTCATCTGATGAATTTCATGCCGACAGTGCTGAATACGGAAGCGGTCCGGGACTATTTCGCGGACATCGATTGGTATAACGAGAGCACGAGAGCCATAGACGTGACACCGGATGGCAGGAAGGACAACGATTTCTCATATTACGATTATAGCTGGAAGTCGGACGCCGGAAGCCTGCGGATGGAGTTCGAGCGGACCGGCCGGGGGTTGCGTCTGATTGAAACGGACGATTACCTTATTTCCGTATCAGTCGAGGATTTCAAACTCGTTTGTGGGTCAGAATACACGGTGACTTATCATATTAAAAATAAGTCCGGGAACCCGCTTCAGGTAGAGCTGGAAGGCGAAAGCCACAAAGCTGTCACGTTCGATTTTAAAAAGAGCGTGGCGGTTGAAGGCGAAGAAATTGTCGAAGCGAAATTTACGCTTGGCGAGCTTGAGGAGGAGCAAAGCAACTGGCGCACCCACCCATCAGTCGTCACCAAAGCGCTGATTAACGGGAAGGAAGCGAAGTTCGCGGTTGGCATCCTGCCGAAGCAGCCGGCGAAAGTGGCCGGGAAGGTGCCTGGTTCGCAAAGCTACCTTCATGAAGAAGCGGTTTTCTATCTAGACGTTGAAAATAACTTCAGCGAACCGGCTGCTTTCACGATTCAGTTTCCGGAAAGCGGGTTTATACAGCTGCCAGAGAAAACGTTCAGGATTGAACTTGGAGCGAGAGGGAAAACGTCGATTGCGATTCCCTATGTGTTGAATGGCTACGGTTTCTATGCGCAGGAGTTGAGGATTGATGCGGCCGCCGAAAGCGGTGCGTTGTCCACTTTTACCAAAAAGCTTGGTCTTGGCTTTAAGGGGCCCGGGGCGCGTTTCAGCGGTGAGTGTGATGATTACTGGCATATTTACAATGGGTTGTATCATACGTATTTGCGGAAGTTCAACAACTGGGTTGTTCCGGGCAGGCTGACGAAGGGCGCGCAGAAAACGATGGGCATGTTCCCGAAAATCGGGAAGCCGTATTCGAGCGAGTTTTCGAAGAGGAAGCCCGTTCGCGTCGAGTATAGGGAAGAGGGCGCGGCGATTGTGATGTCGGCAGTTTATGAATCGTCCGATTTCGCGGGGCTTGAGCTTGTAAGCGAGTCGAAGCTGTACGGAGAGGGTTTGCTTGAGCAGTCGTATATCATCCGCAATACGGCCGATTCGGAGACGGATTCGCCGATCAGTGTTTCCCAGCCGATATACCACGAGCTGAACAGGCCTGTTTTTGCGATGGACGGGGAAATCGTGGCATTCGATGAGAAGGCTGATGCGGAATACGGGCTTTGGGACAGCAAGCGGCTTTCGGAAAACTGGCTGTTCTCGAGGCATGAGCCGTATGCTCACGGAGTCGCGTGGCCAGAAGGTTCGTCCGTGAATTTTGAGTCATGGTACATGTATGTTGAGCATGAACTCGGCCATATTCCGGCGGGAGGCGAGCTGAGGACGGAGCCAGTCGCGCTGTCGTTCGGGGCGTATCAAAGCTGGGAGGAATTCCGGGAGTTCGCGACTAGAAGGAAGCACAGGGCGGATACTCCTGTTGGCCCAATTGAGGTTCAAGTGGCCAGGAGGGAAGACGGGTCTGAAGAGGTTATCCTGTCGGGCCGGAAAACGAGTTATATTGATGGTGAAGTTGGCTTTGAGCGGGATGGGCAGGAATTTTATCAAACGAGGATTACGCTTGATGAAAGAAGGCGTGAAGCATCGGCGTTTGCCGAGAATAGCGGGGAGCCGCTTTCGGTATTGTCGGCAGCATACGAAATCAACGGAATCAGCGACATGATAGATGTTCTCGTCCTGAACCAAACGGATGGCTCGGTTCGCATCCGGGAAGAGGAGCGGGATGGCTTGCCGGTATTGACAGCCGGGAATGGTGTGCTGACAATTGCGGCGTCGGAACGATTTTACCCGTCGTTGTTCTCGCTCGAGGTATTGGGCCGTGAATGGCTTGATTCGTCATTCCCTTCGCTTGAGCCTAGAGCGTGGTGGAATCCGTGGAGCGGCGGGATGGTAGCCGGCATCGAAGGCATCAACACAAAGTCGTTCGCGAAGGAAGAAACTCGTGTTGGCCCCGCGGTGCTTCTAGACGATGAAGGCCGTGAATGGCAGGGAATAAGGGTTTCGACTGTTTTTGAGAAGAACGAGATGTGGAATGGACTTGGGATTCATCAGTATTTTTGCATGCTGCCGGGTATTCCGGTGCTTGTGAATGTGACGAGAATCAGCCAGCAAAGCGGAACCTACTTCCATAATAAGAACTGGTTCAGCCAGCTGTTTTTCAAAAAAGGCTGGGTAAAAAACGCCGGAGGAACGAGGAAGTATTCAGCTGGGAAGTCAGAAATCATGACGCACCTCTCTGGCCATGCGATCGTCGGCTCGAGAGAAAGCGCCGAGTTTCTTCAGGTGATTGCTGACCGAGAATCGACCGGGATGGACACGTACATGAACAAGGAAGTCATGCTCATAGGCGTGGACCGCGAAATCGACCTTGCCCATGGCTCCGAATGGCTATCCGCTCCGTCGTTTATCGTCGCCGGAGACCGGGTACTATCCGAGGATGAAGTGAAGGGCCTGAAAAAACTGACTTTTAAAGAGGTAAGCAATGAAAATTATTGATGCACATATCCATTATTCCGAAATCGGGAGCTTTCATGAGACGGCCCAGAACATTTCGAAGGTCGACTATTCATATGAAGGAATCCAGAAGGAGTTCGCCGAAAATGGCGTCGTGCTTGGGATTGCGATGGGAGTGACGGAAACAGCCGGGGAGGGTTTTCCCGACTCGGCTTCCGAAACGCCGATGGGCATCGACCTGACGCCAAACATTCCGAAAAATATCGTATATTGCGCGGGCATCAATCCGTTCAAACTGGACAAGGCGGCGCTTGCCCGGCTTGAGCGGGAAGTCCAAAAACCGGAGTGTGTCGGAATTAAAATCTATCTCGGATACTATCCTTTTTATGCGTATGACGACGTGTACGAGCCGGTGTACCGAATCGCGAAGGAGTACGGGGTTCCAGTCGTCTATCATACCGGGGATACTTATTCCGAGCGTGGCAGGCTGCGGTTTTCGCATCCGCTGGCGATAGATGAAGTCGCCGTGAAGCATCGGGACATGACGATCATGATGGCGCACTTTGGCGATCCGTGGGTGCTTGATGGTGCGGAGTTAGTGTATAAGAACAGCAACGTGTATACCGACCTATCGGGCCTAGTTGTCGGAGAGGACGGGGACATCCGGAAGCTGCAGCGGACAAGGTTCTTCGACCATCTGCTCCATGCACTCACGTTTACTAATAATTATGAGAAGTTCCTATTCGGGACCGATTGGCCGCTCACGCCAATCAAGCCGTACATTGAATTCATCGCCGACATCGTCCCGAAGGAGTACCATGAGGCTGTTTTTTACGAGACGGCGCTGAAGGTTTTTCCGAAAATTAAGGGGTTTTTGTAAATCTTGTTCTCATTCCAAAGTCTTAGTTATTTCCGTTACAAAGGCCAATGTGTATAAAACGGTGGCCTTGTAAGATAGAGGTAACAAGAACAAGGGAGATGGAACAGATGTATAGCGATATTTATATGATTGAAAAAACGATGCAGCATCGTGAACAGGAATTTCGGAAACTGGAATTCATAAGCCGGGATATCGAACTGGTGCGAAAAGAACCATTTTATTGCAGGCTGCCGGTTGTGAATCAGATGAGCGTGTGCAATTGCGGCTGACAGGTTCTGGGTGGTTGGATGATATATTTAAAAGGAAGCCGATTCGGAGACATTCTCCATTTCGGCTTCCTTTCTTTTTGCTGTTATTGGGCAGGAAGGAGCGGATAGTAATTGTCGAAAACTCCATCGACCAACGTTCTGAAATCACCCTTTACATCATCCCGGCCATTGTTCAGGTCATCAGCAAGCCGGTTTAACCTCATATAAAACGCCCGGTTGAATGAAATGTAAACCGTTTGAACATGTTTCTCGGCTTTCGCAACCTGATGGGCAATGTTTATTTTGAATGAAGCTGAGATGCCCGCATACGATGAGTCCAACACAATGGCAGGGCTTGCAGAACCCGGTAGTAGGTTGTCGTCAGGGTTGTTCACTGCTGTGAAGTTTCTCCCTCTTTCTAGGGGATCTGCGATTATTAGTCCATCGATGCTGCCTCCGCCTATTCCCGTGCCGCTGTATTCACCAGCTTGAGTCCCGTTGCCATATCCACGATAGCCGGGATTTCCGAATGTGCCCGTATTTTCGCCGCGATTATCCTTCTTGTTCGTTTCATACCCTTGCGCCCTCATGTTCTCGCTGCCATCCATCCTCACCGCTACATAAGCGTCCTGATTGCTGATGATGACAAGAGCGCTTTGTACTTCAACCAGGCTCTCCACCGAGCGGGCCGCTTCCATGGAAACCCTCAAAGCACGGTTCCCTCCGGCCGAATTGTTGTTTAACCTGTTTATTCCGGCCCTGCCGCCGTGGTCGTTATTGCCGGTGCCGCAACTGCTTAATGAGAGAAGAAGTAAGACTGTCAGCATGATTTTCGACGCTTTTTTCAAAAAACAATCCTCCCTTCCTATCGTTTTGTCAATAGTTTGGGTTTCCATGAGGAAAACTATCCATTATTTGGAGGGTGGAGTCTTTTACCTAGATGGATTTGTTTAAAATCTTTCGGCTAGGGCAGGGAAGGGAGAGGCATTTTTGAGCTTTCTTTTTAATAATTCAAACCCCTCTAGCCGGGCAGTGTCTGTTGACATCTTCCCGGATTGGCGACTACTCAGGTCAGATAGAAGAAACCATGCTTGCCAATGACAAGCATGGGCTCAATAGCAAACAACCCGGGTTTGATGTTAACCCAGGTTGTTTTTTAGTGTTGGTTGGACTTGGCGGAAATAGTGGCACGCCCGACTGCCCATTACTTATTTTGCTTCGTCTTCTGAGCCTTTAAGGCAATCCTCTCGAGCCCATGATCCGCGAATTCCACATCAGCCTTAGGCATAGCCTTCTTGCTTTCTTTATCGTTTTTCTTCGCCATACACTCACCACCCGAGTTTGTTGAAACCAAGCTTAGTTTGCAACGAATTTCAACAAATGATGCATCAGCCCCACACTTGCTACCTTTTCAGGGGCGGGGGCGGGGGAGTTATTTCGTGCTACGAATGAAGCGAAAGTTCCTCTCCCGCTTCACCTTATCTCCGGCGGAGGAATTTTTCGTTGATGATCAGGACTTTGCTGTTATCGGTTTTGACGTATTTGCGGTTTAGGAATTTGTATTTTTCATAGGCGAAGTGGCCTGCTATATAGATTGGTATGATGATTGCTAAGAGGATGGCCAATTGCAGCAAATAATTGATCCCAGTCTGCAGCATATAATCCGTCACGGCATGAACAGCAAAGGAAGCCATTAAGATAATCAGCACATTGCATACATGAAAGGCAAATACTTCTTTCTTTTCCCGGAACATCCGCTCCAGTTCGGATTTGAAGTAAAGCGTGACCATGACAGAAATGAAAATCACAACAAGGGAAGCCAAATATGTAAGGACTGTGCTCATTTTCCTAATCCACCTCCAATCATTTTTCAAAAAAGGCCTGTTGTTATTAACTAATTATACCATTGTTAACAGGATTATATTATTTTGGAACACAGGTTTTTCCGGTAAGCTGGACACTGATTCTTTTTTTAAAAAAACCGACCGGCAAGCCATCGATTATTCGGAACCGGCCAATTTAAGCGCGATTGGCATTACAATTTTCCCAACCTCGACATGATGCCTTTCAATCCCTTTTTAACTGACAAAATAGTTTTCGGAATATTACAAATTAAGCTACAGGATTTAAGATTTCGTTTCTCGAATTTAAATCTTGTAATTATTTATGACCTGGCAGCTTGATACTCGCGCCGGGAGTTACATAAGGAGGGGAAAGGATTGAAGTTGTTCAAAAGGTTCAGGAACGTGTTGGGGATTTTGCTGATCCTGCTGCTCATTATGAACGCGGGGCTTCCTGCTGAGGCGATTGTCAAAAATAGCGATAGCCCGATGAATGCTGCGTCGACGGATCAGGAGTATGTGTTCGTACAATTCGGCGATGCGCCAATTGCTTCCTACGATGGTTCAATTTCCGGTTATGAAAAGACAATGCCAGCCAAAGGGCAGAAGGCAAACCTTAATTCCCCCGCGGCGAAGAAGTACGGAAAGAGGCTTGAGTCGCAGCGGGAGAATTATAAAAAGTGGCTCGCAAAGCAGCTTCCAAAAGTTGAAGTGGTGGCGGAATATGACGTCACATACAACGGCCTTGGCCTGAAACTTAATGGCGCAACGCTTAAGGATATTAGCCGTGGACCGGGTGTCGTGAAAGCCGGAGTAAGCGGTACATACCGCAAGACGATGAGCGAAAGTACGGCCCTCATCAATGCCGGTCAGATTTGGAATGGGCTTGGCGGACAGGCGAATGCCGGAGCCGGAATGAAAGTCGGCGTCATCGATTCCGGGATTGACCAAGGACATCCTTTTCTCCAGCCAAATGAGGGGATGAAAGCGCCTGAAGGATTCCCTAAGGGTGACAGGAGATTTACGAGCGATAAAGTCATTGTCGCCAAGGTGTTCAACCAGAATCCAAAATTAAGTGCGGAAGCGGTTGACAGCCATGGGACACATGTAGCCGGCACGGTTGCCGGAAAAGCGGGCACGCTCCCGACTCTTGGTAGCAAATCGATGAGCGGTGTCGCACCTGGAGCCTATCTTGGAAACTATAATGTATTCCCGGGAAATGTGGCTGATGCGAAAAGCTTGTTCATTGCGAAAGCAGTTGAAGAAGCGGTTGAAGATGGAATGGACGTCCTGAACCTTAGCTTGGGCGGGACGCCACATAAAGGTGCCGACCTGCTAGATATGGCGGTCAATGCCGCTGTGGATGCGGGCGTTGTTGTCGCGATTTCAGCGGGGAATGAAGGGCCTGGGGACTATACCGTCGGTTCACCGGGAACAGCGGATAAAGTCATCACAGTTGCCGCTACCACAAACAGCCGCACGTTTGCCATGCTGTTAAAATCAGCTGCTTTCGATGGCGGACAGACGGTAGCCACGACTGGTACCCAGGGCGGCGAGGTAAAAGGACAGATTGAAGGCGAATACGCTCTTTGGAGCGAGGTTGCGGGCGGGGATAGACTTGCTTGTACGCCAGTAGCTGGAAAGCCGTTGGATGGAAAAATTGCGGTGATTCAGCGCGGTACATGTACATTTACTGAAAAAATTAATAACGCAGCTGCTGCCGGAGCGGTTGGGGTCATTGTATACCAGAACAGTGATGCAGATCCAATTCCAATGTCTACAGATGGCGTAAATATTCCGGCTGTTATGCTTAGCAAAGCAGCCGGCGAAAAGCTAGCTGATTGGGACGGGGAGAGGACAGTTACAATTGCCTATCCTCCAGTTGAAACCGAATCTGTCCCGAACGAACTCTCTGACTTTAGCTCGTGGGGGCCGACGCCAAATTACACGCTGAAGCCGGATGTCGCGGCGCCTGGGGTTAATATTTATTCCTCGGTTGTCGGCGGGGGCTACGAATTGTATCAAGGTACCTCCATGGCATCGCCGCATGTTGCCGGGGCGGCTGCCGTCCTTCTTGCTTATAGCAAACAAGAACTTCTAGGCTGGGGACCGGCGGAGGTTAAAGCGGCCTTGATGGGAACCGCACGAAATGTCGAGGGATCCGTCCTTCCGAATATTGATGTGAAGTCTCCTTTAAAGATAGGCGCGGGCATCATTGACCTTGGCAGGGCGATGAACACTCCTGCAATGGCATTCCCATCCTCCTTAAGTTTCGGATTGGTGCGTCCGACTGGGAAACAAACGTATCAAATGTCGATTACATTAGTAAATCCGACCGACCACCAACTAGATTACAGTTTTTCCGGGGATGAAAATCTGAAGCTTAGCAAATCTGGCGTTTCAATTGCCGCAAAGGGCAAGGCGGAAATCAAAGTGGATGTAGTAAACAGGGGAACCCATTCCGGTGGTAAAAATGGAGCCGGTGAATTCCAGAGCGGATACATTACAGTAACATCCAGTGATGGCGATATCCGTATCCCTTATATGTATGTGATTGATTATAATCGTTAAGCTTTTTTGGGAAATCTCCTTCTGGCTTTTAGGCGGAAGGGGATTTTGTTTATTTAATGAGAATATGGCAACTGTGAATTCTGGTAACAGTCCATGGTAGGTATAGTAAGTTTATTGTTAACCCAACTTCTGACACCTTTCTAGGATTTTACCTAAATCGAGTCAGAGGTACCTCTAACTTCTGACAGCATTTCAGGATTATGCCCCCATCGAGTCAGTAGTTTCCCAACTTTTGAATCCCTAACTTTGGACATCCTTGAATATGTTGACAATCCAATAAAAAGTAAAAATATTTACTTTTAAGAGTAATTTATCATTGCTTTCAAACGTAAAATAAATTACACTAAAATCAAGGAGGGGAAAAAGATGGAAGATTTAAGGTTGAATGTTTCATTGCTCCGAAAAAGGGTGCCGAATTTAACGAGTGCGGCAAAGTCGGTTGGGCTCCGGCCGGCGACGGTTTCAAACCTATGTACCGGGAAGATTCCGATTGGGCGTGCGGAGGTGCGTACATTGGCTGCACTCGCATCGCTGGCGCAATGCAGCCTGGATGAGTTGATTTTAAAAGGGGAGGCGTTTGAAATGATTGAAACGAAGATTAAGACGCTTGATTTATTCGCACCAATTGTAAAAGGCGGCACGGTTGGCCTGGTGGCGAGGCCGGGGATGGGGCAATTAGTGGTCCTTTCAGAGTTGTTCCTAAGGCTAAAGAAAGAAGGGTATCTCAGCATCGTGCTACAGCCGGAAGCGGAAGGCTATCCGGGGCTGGAAGATTTGAATGAACATGTTGATGTTATCGTCACCTCAATCGAAGACGCATTAAAAAAGATTTCCGAGTTTGGAAAAGACCGCGAGATCATTTTTACGGCAGATAGGTCACATGTTTTAACAGGGGAAATCTTCGAATTACAGGAAAAATTGCAGGATGAATCAATCCGGACGGTCACCACCTTCCTGCTCGATTTGAAAGGGGAAGCGGTTGACGAGGAACTTCCGTACGGGCCGCTTGAAACGGTATGGAACTTCGATGCGGACCTTGCTGCAAGGTTCAGGTTTCCCGCGGTGAATCCAATCTCGTCGACCTCGTCGATTCTTGAAGGGGCGTATCTTGACCAAAGCCACCTGACTGTAAAGCAAAGGGCCCAAAAATTGTTGCGCCGGTACAGGGAGGTTCGTTCACTCGTGAACGTTAAGGGTATTGCGGGTATTCCTGAAACCGAAATGCAAACATACCACCGCGGGGAAAGGCTCGAGGCTTATCTGACACAGCCGTTTTACGTTGCGGAGGCTTTTACGGGCCAAAAGGGCGTCGATGTTGACCTGAAGGAAACAATCGAGGATGTCCGTAAAATCATTGATGGGGCCTACGACTCCAAGGAACCGGCTGAACTGTCGTTTTTAGGAAAGCTATAGGCCGGCCGCTTTGCAACCAATAAAATGGAGTTAAAGACTAGAATGGACAGCTGTTTTAAACAAAGACCAGACGTTTACGAGTCTGGTCTTTGTTATTTAGGTGAAACAAGTACGAGCTTGTCGTTATGGGGGGAGCCTTGCTCTTTATTCAAAATCCAGGCAAATGTAAGAAATAATAGCTGCGGGTAAATACAATGCCCTTGCACCCGGTGAATCTTGAAGTGAATGTCTGGAAACAGGCGACGGAAAAGGCAGCCATGGGCGAGATCGTTTAATGTCCCGGGAAATTTTTTGCAAGAAATGCTTGAATAATGTTGAAATCAATCAAGCTTTTTTCAATTGCAACGGCTTTTCAGCCGGTCCAAGAATGCCTGGTCTTAATAAAATTGTGGCCGGTTCGACGAAGTTCATAACTTTATAAAAGAATCGTAGATTTTCTCAACCTCGGTACTGCCTCCCATGATAAGTCCTCTACTGTTTTCGCTCAATGAATGAATCTATTCTCTATCAATTTCTACCCGTTTCTATTTAATTTGCTATACTTTGTATGTTCTTTACAATAAGGCGATTATGATATTATGGAAAAAACACAAAAAACAGGAGGCATAAAGATGGCAATCATCGACATTACAGTAATTCCAATCGGGACGGAAACGCCGAGCGTAAGTGAGTATGTGGCCGATATACATAAAGTCCTTAAAAAATACGAAGGGAAAATTAAGTACCAATTGACGCCGATGAGTACATTGATTGAAGGTGACTTGAAGGAATTGCTTGATGTTGTGGGGGAAATCCATGAGGTTCCTTTTCAGAAAGGAATTCAGCGAGTCGCCACTAATATTCGAATCGACGACCGTCGTGACAAGGTAAGCACGATGGAAGCGAAACTCAAAGCCGTAAACGACAAACTAGCATGAAGCAGACGTATTCTTTGCAACATTTTCTTAGTGATTCGTGACAACCAAGTGTTGAAAACCGGGATTGGGTTTTACGCAAAGTTCTGATTCGTGACAACAAAGAGCTAAAATCCGTTTTAGTTGTCACTCAAGCATTTTAACTAGGGGGGAAAGGGAATGATTTTCAACAAAACAGAGAGAACGATCGAAACGGATCGTCTGATCTTGCGATTATTTAACGAGGGGGACCCGAACGAAGTCAGCAGGATGTGCAATAATTTTAATATTTACAAAAGCACGCTGACGC
The DNA here is from genome assembly GCF_046237595.1 of Neobacillus oceani. NCBI lineage: Bacteria > Bacillati > Bacillota > Bacilli > Caryophanales > Bacillaceae > Neobacillus > Neobacillus oceani. The sequence goes on from NZ_CP143543.1 coordinate 1,525,909, forward strand.
TTCCATTTCCGTACCCGTTAGAATGCGCGGTTTCCTGGATAGCCAACCATGAGGAAAATTTCAATTCAGACCGTATGTACGAATTCGCAGTTACGGACAAAGAGAGCGGCCGATTGTATGGAGCCATTGGGATATCCAATAAGAAACAGCACAAACATGGCGAACTCGCTTATTGGATTGGCGAAGAATATTGGGGAAATGGCTATGGAACGGAAGCCGCGAAAGCCGTGATCGAATTTGTTTTTAAAGAAAAAGGCTATCACCGGGTCTACGCGCGCTATTTTACATCTAATCCCGCATCGGGAAGAATCATGCAAAAATGCGGGATGGTGTACGAAGGCACACTTAAAGACCATGTTTTTAAGAACGGGACCTTTGAAGACCTTGATTTATACGGAATTATCAATCCCGATGGACACTCTTAAAAAGTGGTGAACTATCTATTGAGGCTGTCTGCCGAGGCAGCCTTTTTTCAATGAGTAAACGATTGGGACAAATTAGGAACTAAAAATTCCACAGTTTTTTTATTTTTACATGCATACTCTCTTCCATATAGGGTATAGGACCAAGTGGTTATTTGGTAAATCCTTCTATAACATCCATTCTAAAGATTTGTGAATTAGAAAAATAGAACTGAAAGGGGATTAGAATGAAAAGAGCTAAACTAGTTGTTGCTTTATTTTTTACAGCGGTATTGTTGCTTGGCTGCCAGGGAAAAGACGTGGGCGGTGGTTCTAAAAAACAGGAACCAAACGAAGAAGGAATCGTCCCGGGGAAGGCGATTGCCACTTCAAAGCCTGATGAAGTAGAGCTTCCGGCTACCACTGGCGAAGAATACATACAGGAAGACAAAGGGAACTTTTATCAGAAGTTCATAGAAGGCAAAGAATTTACCGATGACAAGGAAGCCTTAGAAAAATCGACTTCTGACGCCGTTGATGCTTACATCCAGGAAGTTGGAAAGAAGAATACGAAAAAATGGGATGAGAAAAAGTGGGCGACATCCATCACTGGAGCGTTGCGGGCAGGCTATAAAGATGTCGCAGAAGAGCTGGAAAACTACCCTGTCGTTTATGAAAAACTGAGGTTGCCGGACGGCCGCCTGCTCGAGGACCTCACGATGGACGAAGTAACTAAGGATGAAGATAAAAAAGTGAATGTTGTCATGGCCATCGATTCGAGCGGCAGCATGAAGGTGAAGGTGGATGGGGAGGCCAAGATGGCCCTCGCCAAAAAAAGTATCGAAAGCCTGGCTAAAGATCTTCCCGAGTCTGTCAAGGTTTCTCTCATAGCCTTTGGCCATCAGGGAACAGGCAGCGATGCGGATAAGGCGAAATCATGCAATGCAGTGGAAACGATGTATCCATTGAACACATTTGATGGAACAGCCTTCGGGAATTCATTGAAAAAGTTTGATGCAATGGGCTGGACTCCTCTGGCGGCCGCGATTACAATGGCAAACGAGCAGTTGGCCGCGGAAAGGGCTGAAAATACGGAAAACTTTATTTATGTTGTCAGTGACGGGATTGAGACATGCGATGGCGACCCGGTTGCCGCAGCTAAAAAAGCGGTCCAGGACAATACAAATGTCAAAATCAATATCATTGGATTTGATGTCGATGATGCTGCTGACCAACAGCTTAAACTGGTAGCGGAGGCTGGAGGCGGTGAATATTCCTCTGTTAAAACAAAGCAGCAGCTTGAAGAAATTAAGAATGTGTGGAAAGAAAAAATCAACATCAATACATGGAGATGGTGGGCCGTCCACCGTTTTGCCGACAATGTGTGGACGACGCTGGACCACAATAATGCTGTAGATCGGCTAATGGGGAAATCTTTTACGATTAGGAAGAATGAAGAAAAGCGATTCAAGGAACTGCTGGACCGGCTTGAGGAAGCAGGAAAAATTGATGCTGTAAAGAAGAATGCGATTTCCAAGTGGCTCTGGGACCGGAATGATAAAATCAACACGTATTTCTCGGATTTGGATAAAAAGAAAAGCGACGAAATCAAAGCCAATCTAAAGATTTATCAAAAAAATTGGACGCGATTAAGAAGCAGGTTGGGCTGTAACCACTTCGAGAATATCGCTTGGCGAACATTTTTTTAAGACCCCGCTCTGGGTCTTTTTTTATGGGGATTAAGCCGGAATGTGGCTCGTCCTAAAATCGCAATGTTTCTCTGTTGGGCGCAATGGGAACAGGAAATTGGCATGCCATCACATAGGAGGGATTCGAAATGAGCAAGACCATTTTCATTACTGGTGCGGGAAGCGGGCTTGGGAGAGGTGCCGCGATTGGCCTGGCGAGGAAAGGCCACAGGGTAATCGCGACAACTGAACTGACTTCGCAAAAAACAGACTTGCTGCGTGAAGCAAAGGATTTGGGTTTGGATATGGATGTCTTCAAATTGGATATTACAAATCTGCGGGATCGGGAAGAGATTCCCAAATACGACTTTGATGTATTCGTCGCCAATGCTGCCATCAATGAACGGGGGCCAATCGCTGAAGTTCCGATGGACCGCTTCCGGGCTATTTTCGAAGTAAATGTTTTCGCAACGCTTGAAACAGTCCAACTGGCGGCAAGAAAGCTTGTCGAAAAAGGGGATGGGAAAATTGTGTTCATAAGTTCAATGGCAGGAATTATGTCATCTCCATATGGCGGACCGTACGCAGCCACGAAACATGCAATTGAAGCAATCGCGCAAACACTTAAGCAGGAGCTTGAAGGATTTGGAGTGAAGGTTGCCACCATAAATCCTGGGGCGTTCTATACCGGCTTTAACGACCGCGCCGCCGAAGAACTTTGGAAATGGTACGATGAGGAAAAGAATTTTACGAAGAGAGAGGATCTGTTAAAGGCTGAAGAAGGTTTGGAAAATCAATTTGATCCTCAGGATATGATTGATAAAATGGTCGAGATCATCCCAGCGGATTCCCATCCATTCCGAACCGCCTACCCTGAAGAAACCAAAAAGCAAATGAAGGATACGGAAAAAAAGTGGTGGGAGATGGATATTTAACTGTTTTTTCCGAACGTAGCCCGTGCATTTGCATGGGTTTTCTTAAAAAAAAAACATATATCTTGCAGCTAAGCAGAAAATAGGGTTTAAACAAACAGTTTGGAAGTGCCAATGATGAAAAAAACGATAATAGCCTTTTGTTCCTTGTTCATCCTTTATATGCCTGTGGCAAAACCAACCCATGCAAATGAAATTAAACGCTGGAAGTATGAGAAAACCGGCCTTGTTTTCTGGGAAGCGGATACGAAGGAAAAGCTGATCGCGCTTACCTTCGACGACGGGCCTGATCCACTTTATACAATCCAAATTCTTGATGCGATGAAGAAATACAATGCGAAAGGAACCTTTTTTGTCATTGGGAAAGAAGCGGAGCGATTCCCGGAAATTCTGAAGCGACAGGCAATAGAGGGCCATGAAATTGCCAACCATACGTATCGGCATAAATTTCGGGATATGAAAAACCCGAATGTCCTTAAAGCGGAATTAAGGAAAAACAGTGACCTGATTAAAAGAATTACTGGCAAGGCCCCGACACTGTTCCGCCCGATCGCCGGATATTATGACGAGCAGATTATTGAGACTTCAATTGATAACGGCTATTATGTCGTTCTTTGGACCTGGCATCAAGATACAAGAGATTGGAAAAAGCCGGGCGCCAAAAGAATTGCGAGAAATGTCCTTTACGATACGAAGCCGGGTGACATTGTCATACTCCATGACGCCGGGGGTGACAGGTCGCAAACGGTGAAGGCTGTAGAGTATATATTGGAAAGCCTCTACAAAAGGGGCTATAAATGTGTAACCGTTTCAGAACTGCTTTCCCATTCGAATTCAGTGGTCCCCGTCTTATTGCTTAATCCTTAGTGCATTCCTTCTGTAAAAAGGTATTTTTCTCACTGGTCCCCCAATGGTTTTGTGTTATATTTTGGATATACAGAGTAAAATACAATATTGGGGGAAATGGGATGAGAAAGCCGGTAATTGGGATTACTTCTGCCTACGTAAAGCATAATGAAAATATGGAAGGCGTCTATGTCCATCACGATTATCATAAGGTTGTAGCTGCGAATGGGGGAATACCGATCATTCTTCCATACATCAGCCCGGAAATGGCGCTTGACATGCTCCCTCTGGTTGATGCGGTTATCCTCAGTGGCGGCGAGGATGTCAACCCGGATTTGTATGGGCAGGAGCCGCATCGTAATTTGGGCCCTACCATTCTTGAACGGGACTTGGCCGAAATTGCCATCGCGAGGTATGCGATTGAACATGATATTCCGTTGCTCGGCATCTGCAGGGGCAGCCAAATCCTAAACGTTGCCCTCGGCGGGACATTGATCCAGGACATTCCGAGCCAGATGCCTGAATCAATCCAGCATGGGCAAAAGATTGCAAGAAACAAGGATTCACACTGGATTTCAGTCTCTCCCGACAGCAGGCTGTTTCAAATTTTCGGTACCGGCCGGGTTAGGGTGAACAGCATTCACCATCAGGCGCTGGACATAGTGGCCGATGATTTGAGCGTTGTGGCGCGGTCGGCGGATGGCATTGTGGAGGCGGTTGAATACGCAAAGCCTTCCAGATTTACGATTGGCGTCCAGTGGCATCCGGAATCGCTCGCCCCAACTGATGAAGCCATGAACCGGCTATTCAAGGAATTTATCGCTTGCAGCGTGAAGGTTCCTGTTTTTTAAAATATAAAGTCGAAATCCCAGGAGACGGTATAAGGCCGTTTCCTGTTTTTATTTTTTTGAAAAGTAAAAGCAGGCGTCGGGACAAGGGTGGTGGAGATAAAGAAAAACATGTCGTGCCAGTTTAATTAAATGGAAATCCTTCATCATAAAATTTTCTGTCTTTTCTGATTTTAAATGGCCGAAGCAAAGGATTTTCCACCATCAATGTAGAATAATAGAATAGATTGGTTCTATTACTAGAAAGGAAGTCCTGTTTTTGTAACCTTTTTTCCCAGGTCTGAATCAAATAAAATAAAGAGGGCTTCCTGGAAAGGCCCTTACAGAGAAGCGGCTGTTGTTTGCTCAGGGGCCGAATAGATAGGCTAATTACAGTTTTTTTCTATGTACACTTGCTTAGGCGCTTTGCATTAATTCTCTGGGAGGGAACAGGGATGAAGGATAAAATCAAAAGGTGCATCAAATGCAAGACACAGCTTACCAATTCGTCAAAGGTTTGTTTCCGTTGCGGAAGCATCAATCTGGAAAAAAAGGTACTAACGGCAAATGGCTAAGGAGAACTTTTTTAAAATTATAATACTCATTGTCACGACAGAGAGATGAATAGGGGATTATATGTTCATTAAGTTACCGCAGAAATTTAACAAATAATTTATCTATGAAAAAGGAGCCCGATTTCTGATAATCGGGCTCCTTTTCGATTTTTCAAGAGAAATTCCTACTAGGCGCTACTCCTTAACGACCGGAAGGACAACGTGGGATGGATAAGTTTTGTTGCTTAGTATGGTTGCTATGCCGCCAAGCTGGTTTAGAAGATTTGGTACAGGCGAAATCGAATGCGGGAAGTCGCTTGGACCTATAGCGACGCGGAGCCTGTGCCCTTCTTTTATAACAAAATTTGAAGGGAAAATTTCAACGTTCAGTTCCATGACTTCTCCCGGTTTGACCTCCCTTACAGTGGCCTTCGTGAATGGATGCCATGGCTGGATGTTTTGCCCATCCAAAAACCTGCTTTTCCTTTCATCCACTGCCCGATGGGAGGCGGCGAGCCAGCCTGCCGTTATTTCCTTCGAGCTTCCATCTGGCGCGACATCTGTCAGCCGGACAGACAGGACAAGTTCCCTGGCTGTTGTTTTTGCGAAGATATTCGCGGCAATTGGCCCGGATACCATGAGGTCTGAGCTTGCGGGTGCAGTCGTATAGGTGATCTCCGTCAATTCGGTCAGGCGATTGTCCTTTGTACATGGAATGGCGCTTGGCGTACCAGCCATCCATTGATTTGTACTGCCAGAGCATATCCCATTCAATGGCTGTTGTAGCATCGACTTGGAAGGTTCAAGCAACGCAGGGGTGTCTTTCGTAAGAAGATTTCCCGCCCGCAAGTAATATTTTTCAGCTGCTGTTTTCTGATGTGGCCAGCCAGGCTGGACGATAAATTTATCTTCTCCAATTACGTATTGTGTGACGTCCGGAATTTTGTTGATGTTCGTGTTAATCCCCATCAAGTACTGGTCGAACCACCTAAGCGCGATTTGATCGAGGGCAGGGACATTGCCATCAGGAAGGCCGCTCCCATAATCCCCGTGCGTCCAGTTCCCCATGAGCAGCTTCGTTGTGATGCCGTTGGCCCTTAGTTTTTCATAAAGAAGGGGCGTTCCCCGCTGGAATAAATCATGAAGGCCGCCTGTAAAAAATGCAGGTACGTTGATTCGGTCTGCCACAGTGATTGGAGACCGAAGCCATGATTGCGGGCCGTCATACGCAAATTCCCCTCCAGTCAAGACGGAACTTAGGGTACTGGCAGGAAACCCTGTCGTTTGCCCGGCATGGCTTATCAACAGGGTGGAAGCCATGATCGGCTCTGAAAGTGTGTATGTTGGCGGAAGCAAACCGCTTCCGGTTACAAGGCCAAGCCAGAGCGGAATGAAGCCTGTATTAACGAGGCCGCCCGACATCAGGATGTCCCGGTACATGTCGGCCATCGGGACAATCGGAAAAATAGCCTTCAAACCGTCCGGCTGATGTGAAGCGGTTAGAAGCTGATTAATTGCCCTGTAGGATGAGCCGTACAGTCCAACTTTTCCGGTGCTCCACGGCTGGCGGGCCGCCCATTCGACAAGCTCTTTTCCATCGAGCTGCTCCGCTTCGCCAAAGGAGTCCCACGTGCCCTGGGATGTACCGGTCCCCCTGACATCGACAACCATGTGGGCATAGCCGCGCTTAATAAAGTATTCGTTTAAATTTTCCTTATTGCTGACATTTTTATTATAAGGGGTTTGTGTAAGGATGACAGGGAATGGGCCTGGCCCGTCCGGGAGATGCACGTCTGCTGTGAGGATGACTCCATCGCGCATCGTGATAAAGAGGTCTTTTATTGTTTTATAGCCTGAGAATTGCTCCGGCCGGTCATAAATTGTTTCCTCCCATTGGTGCAAACTCGCTGTTGGCTTTGCAGGGGAGGTTCCTTTTGAAGAAGCATTGCTTAAGGCGGGGCTTGCTAAAAGCGCAAACATCAACAACAGTGAGATACATGCACGGATATTTCTCCACTTCATAGCCGTTCCTCCTTTATTTAAAAAGCTTACATTAATAGTAGGCAAGCGGGCTGTATTGTTAAATACTGTAAAGGTACTAAATAGAAGGGTACTTATGGAGTATTTTGCAAATTTACACGCTGGTAGTGTAGAAATGTGGCGAGAAAAAATCGAAGAGGCCATGGGAAGTGGAATTACGTAAGGCAGAGGATCCTATCTCTTTTACAAAATAAAAGAGGCAGAGGATTCTGTCCTCTGCCTCACTTTAAATTAGATTGCTTTTTTCATACTAATGCTTTTTCCTTCTTTTCGGCGTTCCCTGTACTCAGCCGCCGCTGTGAACAGGACGTCAGTTGAAGAATTGAGCGCTGTTTCAAAAGAGTCTTGGAGGACGCCGATGATAAAGCCAACGCCAACGATTTGCATTGCAATATCGTTTGGAATCCCGAACAAGCTTGCAGCGAGAGGAATCAGCAATAATGAGCCGCCGGCTACTCCGGATGCGCCGCATGCGCAAATTGCTGCAACTACACTAAGAATGATCGCTGTTGGGATATCAACCTGAATTCCGAGTGTATGGACAGCCGCGAGTGTTAAAACGGAAATTGTTACAGCAGCACCAGCCATATTGACGGTTGCGCCTAGCGGAATAGAGACGGAATACGTATCCTTGTCCAATCCAAGCTTTTCGCAAAGTCTCATATTTACAGGAATGTTGGCAGCAGAGCTGCGTGTAAAGAAGGCGGTAATCCCGCTTTCGCGTACAACTTGGAAAACCAGCGGATATGGATTCATGCGGGCTGTAAAGTATACGATCAGCGGATTGACAATGAATGCGACGAACAGCATGCAGCCGATTAAAACGGCCAACAGTTTGCCATAGCTCAACAAAGACTCAAGGCCACTTGTTGTGATCGACTCAATAACTAGGCCCATGATGCCGAGCGGAGCCAATTTTATTACCCATGTAACAACTTTTGTTATAGCATCGGAAAAATTGGAAATAAGTGTTTTGGTTGTATCCGGAGCATTGCGCAGGGCAATCCCCAGGACGATTGCCCAGGCAAGGATTCCGATATAGTTCGCATTGAAAATGGCTTTTACAGGATTGTCGACAACGTTCAGAAGCAAGGACTTCAGGACTTCGACAACTCCACCCGGAGCCGCCAAATCCTCCGCGCCTTCTGCAAGTGTCAAGCCCACAGGGAAGATAAAGCTTACAATTACCGCGATTAATCCAGCAAGGAAAGTTCCCAATAGATAAAGGACAATGATTGATTTCATATTCGTTTGTTGGCCGCTCTTATGCTGTGCGATGGCCGCCATGACCAGGAACAGAACCAAAATTGGCGCGATTGCTTTCAGGGCGCCTACAAATAATGAACCTAAAATAACTAAAGGCTTTGCTGCGCTGGGAATCGCAACAGCCAGGATGATGCCAACCACCAAACCGATGATGATTTGCTTGACCAGGCTTAATTGATTCCACTTCTTAAATAGACCTTTCATATTCTCCCCCCGTTTGTGCGAATTGACTTGCTGCTTCTTGATGATAGCCTTTAAAGCTATCTATGAATAACTTTAATTTAGATTATTATATTGAAAATTTAGAAATATTACAATGAGGAAAATCACTTTGTCCGAAAGAAACATGGAAATAAAACCTTTAAATTACATTTGTTCAATAAAAAACCATTAATATTTTCGTTAATATAAAGATTCAGGAGCCTACCCGTGATTCCTGAGCCTGTTCATTTCTGTACTTCTTTTATTATTTCAATATAAAAGAGAATGGGATTCATTAAATTTTCGAAGGTGACATGCTCATTTGTTCCATGCATTCTATTTACACCGTCCAGGGTGATTTGGACCTGAAGGAAACGGTAGGTATCTTTTGCAAATCTGCTATAATGCCGGGCATCCAACATTTAAATATTAAAATATTGTGTAAATTATATTTTTATAAAGAAGGGATTTTTTAGCGATTTGCCTAAATATCATTAAATAGGATGGTAGGAAAAGAATGGAGGGAATGAAGTATATGTCAAGTGCAGCTGGAACGTATATTGAAGTCGAACCGGGAGTGGAGTTGTTTGTCCAGGAGGCTGGGAGTGGGGATCCAATCGTTTTCATCCCTGGTTTTACGTTCACTACAGAAGTATTTTCTGCGCAGATGGAGCATTTTTCAAAAACGAACCGTACGATTGTTTTTGATCCGAGGAGCCATGGGCGTTCTTCAATAACGCTTCATGGGAATGATTATGTAACCCATGGATCTGATTTGGCCGCGGTCATGGCAGCATTGGAACTTGAGAACGTTACTCTTGTAGGCTGGTCGTTCGGATGTTTAACCATTTGGGAATATATTAGGCAGCATGGGACAGAAAATATCAAGTCGCTAATATTTGTGGATATGCCGCCAAAATCATTATCGATAAACCAGGAGACGGAATGGGTAGAGGGAACTCTTGATGATATTGGAGGAGCTTACAATGCGTTCCTTAGGAATCCAATGGGGCAAAGGGAGTTTATCAATGGCTATACAACCGGCGTCATGATTCAAAGGGAGTTAGGGGAAGAAGAACTGAACTGGATTGTTGAACAATCCATGAAAACTCCATATTATATAGCCGCGAATTTGTTTGCCAGTGGGATGTTCTCAGACTATCGTGAAGAAGCAAAACGTGCAGGCAGCTCTGTTCCTACTCTCAACATTGTTGCTGAGCATTGGGCAGATAAGGCAAATGAATACCTCCAAAAGCTGACTCCGAATGCAAATGTAAAGGTTCTCGGAGGGCACATGATGTTTTGGGAGCATAGCGAGAAGTTTAACGAAATCGTTGCCCAATTCCTTAGCGGCCAAAAGTAGGAGAGGGACGTTCCTGCTGGATCAAAGGAAGAGGAAATGGCAGGAGGCAGTGTTGCCTCCTGCTTTTTTCAAACTGGTTGGCAAATTCTCTTTGGAAATATTCCTGCAGGCCATGAAAAAAGAAAAAGGGGAAACCGTTTGGAGAGTGGTCAGTTTTTCTTCCTGTCATTTTACAGCCTTCTTTGGAAGTGTCGAAACAGTTTATCAGGGTGCAAACTTACATAGAACGGGAAAACATCTGGCTTGTGCGATGAAAAATTAAAGGATAGGAATCTCGGAAAGAGAATAAATACAGTAAACACTCGGGGGAGGAAGAAGGCTTTGGCGTTTCATGAGTATAAAGATTACGATGGACTTGGGTTGGCTGAGCTTGTAAAAAAGAAAGAAATTCACCCAAGGGAGTTGGTGGAGGAAGCAATAAAAAAGATTGAAATGCTGAATCCCAGTTTGAATGCGGTCATCAACAAAATGTATGAAAAGGGGCGTTTGGCGGCAGAGGAGACGAGCGATGATGGTGCATTTGCGGGAGTTCCGATGCTCATGAAAGATATTACACAGGAAATTGAGGGAGAGCCGTTGACTTCCGGATCCCGGTCGTTGCAGACCTACAGGGCAAAACGGGATTCGAATTTTGTACGGAAGGTAAGGGAAACAGGCGCAATTTTCCTGGGCCAGACAAATGTTCCGGAATTCGCTTTGATGGGCATAACGGAACCTGTCCATTATGGACCCACTAGGAATCCATGGAATGATGACCATACACCGGGCGGATCGAGCGGGGGCTCGGCGGCAGCGGTTGCTTCGGGAATGGTTCCTATTGCGGGAGCGAATGACGGAGGAGGGTCCATTCGAATACCTGCTTCCTATTGCGGTTTGTTCGGAATGAAGCCTACAAGGGGAAGAACGCCTGTAGGGCCATCTTTCGGAAGGCATTGGCAAGGTGCTTCAGTCGACCATATACTCTCCAAATCCGTAAGGGACAGTGCAGCCATGCTGGACGAACTTGCTGTAAATGAAAAAGGGGCAGCTTTCCTTGCTCCTCCAAATAATGGATCCTATCTTGAAGAGGTTGGCATTTCGCTTGAAAAGGGGAGGCGATTTGCCTTTTCAGTGAGTTCGCCAATTGGCACGGAGGTCGATTCGGAATGCAAGGAAGCAGTTTATAAAACTGCAAAGCTGTTGGAAGGAATGGGGCATCATGTCGATGAAGTGCATGCACCCGTCAATGGGAAAAAGATCGCAAACAGTTATTTAATCCTGTATTTCGGTGAAATTGCAGCAACACTGGCCTCCCTTGAAGATACTCTCGGCAGAAGAACGAGGTTCAGAGATGTCGAACCAACCACTTGGCTGCTTGGGCTTTTAGGAAAAGCCACGACCGCTGAGGATTTTGTCCTTGGACTCAGGGAATGGGATCGGGCGGCATATCAGATGGAAGAATTCCATGAAACCTATGACTTTTACATAACTCCAACGACAGCGTTTCCACCGGCAAAAATAGGCGAATTGGAACCCGGGCCCGCTGAAAGGATGGCGATTCAGATAGTTGGGAGGTCAGGAATGGGAGGTGTCCTCAAAAAAATAGGGATTGTCGACCAGCTTGCCGAGAAAAGCCTGATGAGGACCCCTTTTACCCAACTGGCGAATTTAACTGGCCAGCCTGCAATGTCCGTACCGATGCACATGACAAAAAACGGTCTCCCATGCGGCGTTCAATTTATGGCGGCCAAAGGAAAAGAAGACACTCTATTCCGGCTAGCAGGCCAGCTCGAGCAAACGAGCCAATGGATAAGCTTGAAGTGAGTGAAGCAGGGGAATTTCCTCTGCCTCACTTAATCGCCCTTTATGGTACAAAACCAGGACGTCCGGCTTGCTGTTCTTCGTTGATGACCATCTCTCCTCCAATCGCTTCAATTGCGGCGCCGATCGATTGGAGCCAGTCACCGGTGATGGCAATTCGCTGGGCCTCTGGCAGAACACTTGGTGCCCGCAGCGTCACTTCTTTGGTTACACCTATCGACTCCACAATTTGCCCAATCATCTGAATCACAACCCCGGTGGCCAGCGTTTGCTCTCCTTCTGTTTTTTCACTTAAAGCTAATAGCTTTAAGACGAGTATTGCTTCCATTATTTGCCCAATTGCCTGGATCCAAATCGAGATTGCGATTTGCTTTTCAAGAGTTAATTTAAGCGCCTCAAGTTCTTTCTCCTGAACACTCTTTTCTTTCTGTTTTGTTGACTTGGCATACTCCATTTAAGACACCGCCCCGGCAATGATACTTTTAATGTATTCAACAGGCGTCTCAATTGTTTGAACAGTAACTGATATTCTGGTTGGTAATCTTTCCGGAAAAACTTTTTTCCATTAAAAAAGTGAAGCCGAAATGGCTTCACTCTTTATCGTTCACAGGCGTAGTTGTCTTTGTCCCTGTCCATTTTTGCCTGATAGGCTGGATGCGTCGATGGCACGCCGTTCGGATACTTTTTCCTTAACTCCGTACAGTTTTTGAAAAACTCGGATTTCGTTCCGGCGGGTGGTGTCGTTGCAGTTGATTTAGCAGGCTGGGACGCAGCGGGCTTAGGTTGTGAAGTGCCTTGTGCGGACGATTTCGGATCAAGGTCGCCTTTTGTTGTCCCGTTCGGCCCATATGTCCATAGCCCCTTATTGTTTTGGCGCGCCTCCCGTGCGAACTTCACGAAGTAATTGCTGTATTTTACGTCAGGAGGGTAGGTGGAAGGTTCCGCGTACCCGTTCAGGACGAGCTCTGCATTGAACATTTTCGCGCGGATTTCCTTTTCGTCCATGTCATTCGTTGGGACAGCTAGCCAGATGATGCGAAGCAGGCGTCCGTACCGGTCGGTATCGCTCACATCTTTTTGGATCCAGATTTGTTTCCCATTTAATCTCGATTTCGTATAATCGCTTGCTTCCTTGCCGTAGGGTTCGTGCCTAGTCGTTGACTCCGGCGTATTTACTCCGACGAAGCGGATTTTCCTGCCGTCGGTTGTATGGATTGTATCCCCGTCTACTACACGGCCAACGGTAACCTTTTCAAGTGCAAGGGCGGCAACGAGCGCATTTGTTTTTTCTTCCTGCGCTTTCGCCTCAGTTTCAGCTTTACGTTTCGCTTCCGCTTCAGCCTTTGCTTTTTCCTCAGCCTGTTTTTTCGCTTCTGCTTCGGCTTTTGCTTTCTCTTCAGCTAGTTTTTTTGCCTCAGCCTCAGCTTTTGCTTTCTCCGCTTCCTCTTTGGCCTTTTCCTCAGCGGCTTGTTTTGCTAAAAGTTCTTCCTTGTCTTTTTCGTCCGCTTTCTCTTTATCTATAGCGGCTTTCTTTTCGCCAGCATTCTTGTCAATTTTTACAGCTGGCTTGGAAGAGGCCTGGCCCTCGGTAGCCTCGGCAAACGTCCCGACAAGAATAAAGGTCAAAACGACTCCCGCTGTCACGAACAACCAGGGTTTTTTAAAATAAACCTTGCCCTTTGACTTCTGGTGGCTCAGCCAAAAACCTGCCCCGTAAACAGCCACGCCAATCAGAGCGATTGGTGCCGCAGTCGTAAGGATCAACAAAAACAACAGCAGCAAAATCATCATAATGGTCTTAATAAGCTTCAACTTCTCTTTCCCCCTAATAATCATTCGCTACCAATTATACCAATATTTTTAAGTTAGATATGTTGGTATTTAATGGTTTATAGGGAAATAAGTTACTTCGTCAAGCAACAGTGGATCGATGAAAAATCCTATTAATAGAAAGAACCACTATAAACCGGCAATGGATATGCGATATTTTTTTACAAAGAAGGGTCTAACAAACGTTTTGTGGAACTTAAATAATGAAACGCCTATGGAAGGGAGGAAAGCAGCTTCATGCGGCAATCAGACTATGCAAGAGCAAAATGGGACAAGAAGCATAAAGAGCGGTTGGAGGACATGGCGGACCCTTTGCCAAATGAGAGGTTGAAAAACCTTACTCCGACTGTTCTGGGAGGGACTGCACTTGACCTCGCTTGTGGCCTAGGCGGGAATAGCCTGTTTTTGGCAGAACAGGGTTACGTGGTTGAAGCTGTCGATATTTCGGAAACAGCCATTGGGTTTGTACGGGAGCTCGCTATGAAGAGGGGATTAAATGTCCATGCCTCGGTTATGGACCTGACCAATTTGGAAAATTTGCCGTTTAAAAATGGCACCTATGACCTCATTGTGATTACGAATTATTTGGACCGTGCCTTGTTTCCTTATCTGAAACGCCTTTTGAAGGAAGGAGGCCATTTCTTTATGGAGACGTATTATGATTCTCCTAATAAGGCAGGTGGGAAGGTTTCAGAACAATTTCGGCTTAAGCCGAATGAACTGCTGGAGCAATTTGGAGAGTGGGAGGTTCTCTTTTTTGAAGAAAGTGAACTAGAAGGGCGGCAAATCATTTTTTGTAGAAAGCCCGGTTTGTTATGATGATGATAAGATTACTACATATTGGGAGGATGGTTGGGAATGGTACGTAAGACGCGGCTTGGGAGGACGGAATTAGAGGTGAATCCGATTGGCATGGGAACGAATGCGGTCGGGGGGCATAATATTTATCCGAATATCGATGAAACGGCAAGCTTTGACATGATCCGGGTCGGTTTGGAAAATGGCCTCAATTTTTTCGATACTGCATACTATTACGGATTGGGGCGGTCCGAGGAAATTATCGGACAGGTGGTAAAAGAGGCAGGTAAACGGTCGGAAACGGTCATTGCCACAAAAGCTTCCTATACATTTGCCGGGAATGAAGTTGTCCATAACAATGACCCTGCATTTTTGACCCGTTCCGTCGAGGAAAGCCTAAAACGCCTACAGTCGGACTATATCGATTTGTTTTATATTCATTTTCCGGACAAGGATACGCCAAAGGACGAGGCGGTCGGAGCGTTGAAGCGGCTGAAGGATGAAGGGAAAATCCGCGCGATCGGCGTCTCCAACTTTTCACTTGAGCAGTTGAAGGAAGCAAATAAGGATGGCTACATCGATGTTTACCAAGGCGAATATAATTTGCTGAACCGCAGTGCCGAGCAGGGCTTATTTCCATATTTCCGCGAAAAAAATATTTCATTTATCCCTTATTTCCCGCTAGCAAAAGGGCTTTTGACCGGGAAGTACGACAGGAATACAAACCTTGAAGGGAAGCGCGGGAAATTTTTCGAGAAGCAAACCTTTGAGGCAGCTTTGGAAAAAGTAGATAAGGTTAGGGAAATCGCTGAGCAAAAGGGAGCGGATATTGCAAATGTCATTCTCGCCTGGTATTTGACACGCGATGTCATTGATGCGATTATCCCAGGCGCAAAACGTCCAGAACAAGTTCTGCATAACCTGAGAACTTTGGAGGTCGGCTTAACGGAAGATGAAATACGCCAAATCGACCTTGCGTTTAGGGAGTAGGTTTAATGGCTTTAGCTTCGATACTGACACTATTATAGGCTTTATGGTTGGAGCCCCAACTGCACCTTGCATAAAACGAAAAAGGAAGGCACGGTAAAAGGCCTTCCTGGCAGACTGTAGACAAACTCGAAGGTCCGGGTTTGCCTACAGTCTTTTTTATTTCACCAGGAAATTTTTAAAATGAAACCTTGTGGATAACTCGAAATAAGTTATTGTAATCCAGCTCCACAAGGAAAGCTACCGCAGCATAGCATCGCACGAAGGAAAAGTTTTTTTCTTTTCCGAGGAGCGCCTAGCCAGTTTTCATCCAGAAAAGGCATCGTTGAGTATCTTGTAACAAATCTTCGCTTGATAAAGCGATGATTTGTTACAGCTCGAGGTCATAAGCCGGTTCCCTCCGGAGGGCAGGCCTTGTAAAAGTCTGAATAATAAAATTTTATCTTCGGTCGGTTATAAGTAACATAAGCAAAAGGAAGGCCCATTATAGGCCTTCCTTGGAAAATTAAGCAGATGCCGGTTTGAAGTTAATATGCAATTCGAGAAGAGTTTTGCTTGCCGCGGCAATTGCTTGATTCTGCGCGTTTATTTTCGCATAAACCGATAATGAAGCTTCTGTATTCCCGTGTTTTTTGACATATTCATCGAGCTGCTTTTTCAGTCCAGCAAGCTGGACGGAGCTTGTGGCAAGTTCGCCCGTCATGCTCACGTAAAATTCAGCTTCTGCTTTTGCAGTAACAGGAGTGGTTGCTGCTTTAGCATAAAAATCGACGATTGCCTTCGAATTTGCAGCAACTTTTGCTTCGACTTTGGCCACCTCGCCGGAAATCACGGCTACTTGTTTCGCTGCTTCAGACTTCAGGTACTGGCTGTGCAATTCGTCAAGCTTCTTTTTCAAAGCGGCATTAGCCGTTGTTTGGACGGTGATTTTTGCATAAATGGCAGCCGACACATCGTTCTTCCCGGTCACCTTGACTTGAGCGTCAAGCTGCTTTTTTAAAGAAGACAAGAGGACTGCATGCGCATGAATGTCGCCTGCCGCCTTTTTGTAAAAATTAGCTTCTTCTATTGCGGGGACCGATGTGCTTGCAGCTTTCGCATAGAAATCCGAAATATTCTTAGAAGTGGCTGAGAGGTTTGCTTCTGCCTTCAGCACTGCTTCATTGATCGAAGCCAGCTGCTTTGCGGCCTCTTTTTGCAGATACTGGTTGTGCAAATTATCCAGGTTCTTTCTCGCCACGGCAATTGCCTCATTCTGTGCCGCTATTCTTGCATAGAGGGCTGTCGTTGCATCTGTTTTGCCGGATGACTTCACTAGACTATCGAGCTGCTTTTTCGCATTAGCAAACTCGTTAGACACAGAAGTTAAATCAACCGAGGTTTTCTTATAAAATTCCAACTCAGCCTGGGCCGTGACAGGAGTGGTTGCCGCTTTCGCATAGAACTCGGCTGTTGCCTTTGAAAGTACAGCCACTTTTGCCTCAGCCTTTAGCACGGCTTCATTGATCGAAGCGAGCTGCTTTGCGGCTTCTTTTTGAAGGAACTGGCTGTGCAAGTCATCCAGGTTCTTTTTTGCAACGGCAATAGCAGCATTCTGAGCGGTGATACGTGCATAGAGCGCTGTCGTTGCATCTGTCTTCCCATACGACTTTACTACCCAATCGAGCTGCGTTTTTGCATTCGCGAGCTCTTTTGATGCGGAAGCTAAGTCAGCTGAGGCTTTTTTATAGAAATCCAATTCTGCCTTGGCCGTAACAGGCGTGATGGCCGCTTTCGCATAGAACTCAACCGTAGCTTTCGAAATAGAGGAGACTTTTGCTTCAGCTTTCACGACATTTTCCTGAATGGAGGCAGTCAGCTTGGCCGCTTCTCTTGCTTTATCCGCATTTATAAACTGGTTGTGCAAATCAGCAAGCTTTTTTTGTTCTATGGAGATTACATTTGTTTGCGCTGTAATTTTAGCGTAGGCCGCGATGACTGATTCAGTTTTTCCATATTTTTTGGCCACCTTGTCGACCTGGGTTTTCAACGCTCTTAGTTGGTTGCTGTTTGCCTTCAATTTGCCCGATGTGCTCGAGTAAAATTCAGCTTCGGCTTTTGCCGAAATTGTACCGGTTGCCGCTTTCGTATACAGCTCGGCCGTAGCTTTTGCCAGTTTGCTCGTGCTTGCTTCTACCTTTGCGATATTCTTAAGGGTGGAAGCAAGGCGCTTTTTTGCTTCTTTATCCTTGGCGGACGCCTTGACTGTGACGGAGGCCGAAACCTTTACGTTGGATTTTTGTCCTGCGGTAGTTGCCGAAACGTTCGCTACGGAACTGAATGCCAATCCAAGAGCAAGGGCAGGTACTGCAATCTTCAATGACTTTTTCAAATGTAAAACCCCCTAACCGAATTTACCATACGTTTCGGTGGGTGGAATTTCTTTATGTGGGTAAAAATGTGAAGAAAGTGTATTTTATGGAAATTTATTTTCCTGTTAAATGGAGCACAAGCTTCTACGGCAATATCCCAAAAGCTTTTCTGAAACACTGTCTTCACGAGCAAAACACCAATATCAACGGAGAGTCAAGGGTATACTATATTTGACGATTTTTTTTAAAAAGGGGAGGGGACCGATATGGGCATTGTCATCGTGGATATATGCCAGAGCAACCGTATCAACGTGCTTGATATTGAAACGATTCTTGAATCGGAATACCCGGAAGTGTCTGTCCTCCAGAATGAGTGCCTGTCCTTTTGCGGGATGTGCGCGAGGAGTCCGTTTGCAATTGTGAATGGAAAGAGGGTTTTTGCCAAAACTCCTGAGGAATGCCTTGAAAAAATCCGGAGGCAGATTGAAAAGGAGCTTGAGTTTTTTAAATGAAGCCGAGCAGCCCGCTAGATGGACGGAACTCGGTTATTACATTGGAATTCGCGGAAATTTATTAAGTACTGGCTTTTTAAGGCTGTATTGAAAAAAGGCGATATTTTTTATACAATGTTTTTATGCCTTTTGGTATAAAAATATCCATACGCCGAATACTGGCGTTATTTTAGATAGGAGTAAGGAAAATGACAACACATCCATATAGAGTTTTGCTCTATTATAAATATGTCCATATTGACAATCCGGAGGAATTTGCAGCCGAGCACCTGTCGTTTTGCAAGGAGCTAGGTTTAAAGGGACGTATCCTGGTTGCCGAGGAAGGCATCAACGGCACGGTTTCCGGTACGGTTGAACAAACCGATGCTTATATGAAGGCGATGCGGAAAGACGAACGCTTTGCCGATATGGTTTTCAAAATCGACGAATCGGATACACATGCGTTTAAGAAAATGCACGTCCGTCCACGTACAGAGCTCGTTACCTTAAGGCTCGAGGATGATGTTGACCCGAATGAACTAACCGGCAACTATTTGGAGCCGAAGGAGTTCTTTAAAGCGATGCAGGATCCGGAAACAGTTGTAATCGATGCCCGGAATGACTACGAGTATGACCTGGGCCATTTCCGCGGCGCTATTCGCCCTGACATCAAGGCATTCCGTGACCTTCCTGACTGGATCAGGGAAAATAAGGACCAATTCGAAGGCAAGAAAATCCTCACCTATTGCACAGGCGGCATCCGCTGCGAGAAATTCTCGGGCTGGCTGAAGAAGGAAGGCTTTGAAGATGTCAGCCAGCTTCATGGCGGTATCGCAACATACGGGAAAGACCCTGAGGTGAAAGGGCAGCTGTGGGACGGAAAAATGTATGTCTTCGACGAAAGGATTTCCGTGCCGGTCAACCAGGTCGAACATGTTGTTGTCGGGAAGGACTATTTTACAGGTGAACCATGCGAGCGCTATGTAAACTGCGCCAACCCCGAATGCAATAAGCAAATCCTTTGCTCCGAGGAAAACGAGCACAAATATATGCGCGGATGTACGCACGAGTGCCGTGTCCATCCACGGAACCTTTATGTAAAAGAACATGGTTTGACCGAGGCGGAAGTTGCCGAGCGCCTAAAAGAGCTTGGTGAAGAAGCGCCTGTCCACCATGCTGGTGAATAAAAACACAATGGGACGAACCTTTAACCGGTTTGTCCCTTTTTTATTACGGGATATAAAATTCGTTCAGCCGCAGAGGCGGATTTTGTTCGGCTAAATCATCCAATCGATTCAAGAATCTCGTTCGTTGTGGTGATGGTCGCAAACTCCTTATGAAGCATCGCCAGTTCAATTTTGTGGATATCTTCAGCGGGATGCTTTACGTTGTCAGGGCCGGTAATTTCGAACGCTGCGGTTGCATCCGAAACGAGGAAGTTCGTATACCCCAAATTGCCGGCCATCCGTGTTGTCGTTGAAACGCAATGTTGGGTCGAAAAGCCGGTAATCACAAGAGTTTTAATCTGATGCCCTTTTAAAAATTCCTCCAAAGCGGTTCCGATGAACGCGCTGTTGACGTTTTTCGTGAACACTAACTCGCCTTTTAGTGGCCGGATGGGCTCCTTGATTTCAATATTGACGCCATTTTTGTAGTTCAGCGGTGAATCGGGTAGCAGGGAGAGGTGCTGCGAGTAAACAACAATCCATTCCCGCTTCCTCCATTCTGTTAGAAGCCTATTAATATTTTCCTCTGCCTCGGGATTGTTCCGCTCTCCCCAATAAGGGTCGTCAAAACCCTTTTGGACGTCGAGGACGAGCAGAGCCGGTTTATCGAATAGTTGTGGCAAAAAAGTTCCTCCTTATCTTATGGTTCTCTGGAATATAGGTTTCCTCCGGCCATAAAAAAACATGCCCATTCGGCATGCTGAAGGTTATCCACCATCTTCAACTTTGCGTCTTTTCACTGCTTTTTAATAAATAATGGAAGGGACAGCTTACGGGACTAGATTCGTTATCCCTGAGGAAGTATTGTTTCCATTCAAAATTGTTTTCATTTCCGTACGTATTCAAATCCGGGTGTATTGGGGCGCTATCATAAGCGACAAGTCGTTTCCGGATATCCGCCTTGATTTTCACGGCGCGAGCCTCCACCGAATTAAATTCCACCAGAACGGACCTCGGGGTTATGGCGAGCATTAGATAAGGAAAATGCCTGCTTTGCCTCTGTTGGTGAGCGGGCGTTCCGCAGTATACGAAAAACTGCTCACCATTAAAACAGTACTCCCATAATGGATTGCCGGCATCTGACGGTATATGGGCCGGCCATTTGCCGGAGTCAAGTAAGGAGCACTCCTTCATCTGTTCCCAAAAGAGCTTCTCATACTGTGCAACACTTAAAATATCCCGGTCAGTATCTTTATAAAATAGAACGAGGGAAGTATACTTTCCATATTTTCTATAGCTCTTTGCATATTCTCCAAGCGCCAGCGCCAGTTTGGAAGTGGAATCGGCCTCCTCGGGGTAAGGAAGAAATCCGAATCTGAAGTGCCCGAGGTGCTGGCCAATCGTAGCTGGTATGCAAGGGAATGGCTTTTCCTCATTGCTTATCTTTTCCGAAAATTTCTGTACCGCATCCTTTTTCCATGGCTCCATCTCAAGCCGGACGACTTCCTCTTGCTTATATAAAACCATACATGGCCCTCCTCTCCTCATTAGAGTATTCAGGGACCTTTTCGGAGTGAGTCGGCAAGGCTTTTTTAAAGGCATCAGAAAAAGAAAGTATGAACTTTAAGGTAGATTAGCAAAGGGTAGCAAACGGCCGGATACAACGGTAAGCTGGATGCGTACACAGGAGTTTTTATACTTATTAGTTGAAAAAGTAAGAGGACAGTTTTATAATCAAATCGTATAGAACTAAAACTACATAAAAGGGGATATTGAAATGGCTAAATACGAACTACCTGCATTGCCTTATGCAAACGACGCGCTTGAGCCTCATATCGATGCGCAAACAATGGAAATCCACCATGATCGCCACCATGCGACATATGTCAACAACCTGAATGCGGCTCTTGAGGGCCATGAAGATCTATCCGGAAAAACAATCGAAGAGCTAATCGCGAACCTTGATGCTGTACCGGAAAATATCCGCACGGCTGTACGCAACAACGGCGGCGGCCACGCGAACCACAGCCTGTTCTGGACGCTTCTTTCGCCAAATGGCGGCGGTGCCCCGACTGGCGAAGTAGCGGATGCGATCAACGAAGCATTCGGAAGCTACGACAAGTTCAAGGAAGAATTCACAAAAGCCGCAACTACACGCTTCGGCTCAGGCTGGGCATGGCTAGTTGTCGACAACGGCAAATTGGCGGTGACAAGCACGCCGAACCAGGACAGCCCGCTGATGGAGGGCAAGACTCCAATCCTCGGCCTTGACGTTTGGGAGCATGCTTATTACCTGAAGTACCAAAACAAACGCCCTGATTACATCGGAGCATTCTTTAATGTAATCAACTGGGATGAAGTGAACAAGCTTTATTCCGCAGCGAAATAAGAAACAACAAAAAAACACTTTTAGGACGGGGCTTCCCCGGCTAAAAGTGTTTTTTTATTTATTTACGGTAAACTCGATTCTAAATCGGCAGTGGTCATCCTCGTCCGCTTTGCAGCTAACCCGGTTGATGTTTTCCGTCTTAAGGACATTCTTCAGCATTTGCGTTTCGCACTTGCACGCTGTTTTGTAATGGTTGGCAACCGCAAGGATGGGGCAGTTGTATTCGACCAGCTCGTATGTGTGATCGTCAATTTTCGTGGCAGCCGCCATATAGCCTTTTTCATTTTGCAGGCTGACAATTTCCTTGATTTTATCCGGATTCGATTTGTCGCCGATTTTCCGTGAATACTCCTCTGTCAGGCGCTTCTCCCTTTTTTGGAAAAGATCTTTTACGGCGTCTTCCCCGTATAATTCCTGGATATCCTGTAGGAAATCAAGGGTAATCCCTTCATAATTTTTGGGGAATAGAGCTTCTCCTTTAGCTGACAAAGAATAGATTTGTAGAGGCCTGCCCATTGGCTGCCTAGCCTCGCGTGAATTGACCAACCCATCCGTTTCCAGGGCATTCAGATGCTTCCGAATTGCCATATGGGTGATATTCAGATGGTTTGTAAGAGATACGACCGTCATGCTGGTTTCCTTCTTTAATAATTCAAGAATTCTTTCCTTAGTTGGTTTCCTTAGCTCCACCATCCTCATCACCCCTCTCTGTTAAAACCCGCAGACCGGCTCACAGCGTACGGTTAAAATCAACTAATTATACAATAAAGTATAAAAAATGGAAAGGGAATGGGAACTGTGGCCTGAATCGAAGTCTTTCTTCAAAAAGCGGGCATTTTTGGATTTTCAGTAAGGAAAAAACGTTGGTTAATTTATTTAGGCAGTCGAAACAATATTGACAAATGGAAGAACGTTTATTAATTTCAGAAAAGGGGGATAATTCGGAAATTAATTTATTGTA
Organism: Neobacillus oceani; assembly: GCF_046237595.1. Taxonomy (NCBI): domain Bacteria; kingdom Bacillati; phylum Bacillota; class Bacilli; order Caryophanales; family Bacillaceae; genus Neobacillus; species Neobacillus oceani. The sequence goes on from NZ_CP143543.1 coordinate 1,548,800, forward strand.
CCTTCCATGTCTCAACAGCTATTTGAGTAGAAGCGTACCCGGACTCCTTTTAAAGGCTTAAGTGAATGTTTTTAAAAGAAAACGAGGGAGATGAGAATGAATGCTTTTATCCATTCCGAAATCGGAGATTCTTGAAAGGCAGCGGAAGTTTATCTCGCAGCTGGGCCAGAGGAACGCGGATTGCGCGATTTTGTTCAGCGTGACCGATATTTTTTATTTGACCAACTTCCACTTTCACCCAACCGAGAGGCCGATCGGCTTTTTCGTGGATCCGTCCCATAAGACCCATCTGTTTGTCCCGGCGCTTGAGCATGAGCATGCAGAGGAGTTTGCTGTTGTTGATCACGTCCATTCGTATCCTGAATATCCGGGGCTTCGCCATCCGATGGAATATTTGAAGGATGCTTTGACCGAATCAGGCTTTTCCGGAAAGGCTGTTGGCTATGACGCGATTGGATACGGATCATCGATGGGATATCGGGGGCCGGCCGTAAGTGATTTTCTTGATGCAGAGTTTGTCTCTTTGAAAGGGCTAGTGGAAGAAATGAGGTTTATTAAGTCTCCCGCAGAAATTGAGTTAATCAAGGAATCATGCCGCTGGGGGAATCTCGCCCACCGCCTTCTGCAAAAATATTCAAAGCCGGGATTGAGTGAAATCGAGATTACGAGCAAGGCTTCCACCGAATCAACGATGGCAATGATTGAAACGCTAGGGAAAGACTACCGCCCTCATGGAAGGACAGCTTACGCGATCTTCCGTGGCCAGATCGGGGAAATGTCCGCCTTCCCTCACGCCGTGACCCAAAACCTAATTTTGAAAAAAGGGGATACACTTGTAACCGGCGCTGCGGCTGATGTATGGGGTTACCACAGCGAATTGGAAAGAACGATGTTTGTCCAGGAAGCCAGCAAAGAGCAGGAAAAGTATTTTCATATCATGTATGACGCACAGGAGGTCGCATTCGCGGCAATCAAGCCTGGCGAACCGTGTTCCGTTGTCGAACAGGCCGTTCAAAAGTTCTGGAAGGAGTCGGGGGTCGAGCATCTAGTCCAACACCATACGGGACATGCAATAGGACTTTTGGGACACGAAGCGCCATTTTTTGATCTCGGCGACCAGACGATCATGCAGCCGGGCATGGTATTTACCGTAGAACCCGGAATTTATGTCAGGGGCCTCGGCGGGTTCAGGCATTCCGACACCGTCCTCGTAACTGAAAACGGCATGGAAATGCTGACGTATTATCCAAGGGACTTTGATTCGATGATTTGCTATTAAACTATATTTTTTGTGGAGGAGAGAATCTTGAAGATTACTCTCTTTCTTTTTGGCATTGGTTGAGCAAAATCCGGAAAGGAAGTCACTCAAATCCAGATAAGTGACATTGTTTGGGCAAAATCTGAAAAGGAAGTCACTCAAATCCCGTTGAGCGACATTGTTTAGGCAAAATTCGAAAACGAAGTCACTCAAATTCGTTTGAGCGACAAAGATTTGCCGAAATCCAGAAAAGGTGTCACTCAAATTCGTTTGAACGACAAAGATTCGCCGAAATCCCAAAAGGAAGTCACTGAAATCCACATGAATAATAAGAGATTTATAAAATCAATACCGATTCCAAATGCATTGTTGTTTAATTTTCTGAATTATCGGAGTATAGTTAAGGTTGATAGCCTATGACAACACGGGAGGTAGGAAAAATGTCAAAAGAGTTGAAGCTGGCCGAGGAAAATCCAGTTGAGCTGATTTCCGAACATGTAAAAGGCATTTATGAATCGCTTGTAAAAGATGCATTCGTACAGCAAGGGTTGGATTTCCTGGAGCATGATAATGATTATACGACAAGCGAGCAAATTTCAATAACCGAGATTCCGGCACCTACGTTCGATGAGTCGGTTCGGGGTTTGGACTACAAACGGAGATTAATCGGGTACGGCCTTCAAAATGTAACGACTGATAAACAAGGGAACGTATTTGGGATCCGGAAAGGGAGCGGCAATGGGCCAACGCTTGTTGTGTGCGCCCATCTCGACACCGTTTTTCCTGAAGGGACCGATGTGAAGGCGAAGCAGCGGGATGGAAGGATTTACGCGCCGGGCATTGCCGATGATGGCCGTGGGCTAGCGGCTGTCCTTACACTGCTTCGTGCTTTTGAAAAATCAGGCATACATACTGTAGGAGATATCCTATTTGGCGCGACCGTTGGGGAAGAAGGCCTTGGCGACCTGAACGGAGTCAAAGCATTGTTTGAAAATAACAACGGCATTGATGGTTTCATTTCAATCGAACCGGGAAGCCCCGAACGGATTACGTACCTTGGCACCGGAAGCCGGCGCTATCATATTACGTATACTGGTCCGGGCGGGCACAGCTTCGGGGATTTTGGAAAGCCAAGCGCAATCCATGCCTTGGGCCGGGCAATTGCGGGGATTAGTGATATCGAGACCCCTGCTGAACCGAAAACAACATTTACCGTTGGGACGATTAATGGAGGAACATCGGTCAATACAATTTCGGCCAGCGCCGAGATGCTCCTTGATTTACGTTCTGTCTCACCTGATGCCCTTGCCGAGCTTGAGGACAAGGCACTTGGAATTGTAAGGGAAGCGGCTGAGGCCGAAAATAGGCGTTGGGATACCGACTCAATCCGGGTGGATAGTAAGCTTGTCGGGGACAGGCCCGCCGGTTCTCAGCCCGAGGACAGCATAATCGTTCAGGCGGCAATGGCCGCATCCTCCTCGCTTGGCTTCGATCCTATATTGAACGGGCCGGTGAGCACTGATTCCAATGTTCCGATCAGCCTTGGCATCCCTGCGGTTACACTCGGAGGGGGCGGAGCGTTCGGCGGCTGCCATACCCTCGAGGAATATTACGAGCCAGCCGGCGCATATCAAGGAGTGCAAAATATCTTTTTAACTATTCTCGGTCTTGTCGGCGTCGAAGGGGTAAGCCAGCCTCTTTTGCCGAGGCGGTGATAGGAGGGGGAGACGGATTAATCGCCGCCTCTCCTTTTTGCATTATGATTCCAAGGATGATTCTATCACCAAATCTTTTTTTAAAAGAATATTTAGAAAACTAGAAGGGATTAGTGCTTCGGGTGTCGAAATATTTATTGGCATATTTTAAAAAGGGGGCAGGTTTATGGCCAGGCTACAGTTAGAGGATTTGAAAAACTATACGAAGGAGCAGGTGCCGGGGGCGTTTGAGATTTTAAAAGAGTATTTAAGGCTGCCAACGATTTCTGCCCAAAATACAGCGATTCCGGAAACGGTTGCTTTTGTTGTGAGAATAATCCAGGATGCGGGCGGTGAAGCCCAAGTTCTCGATGACCTTGGGGGGAATCCGGTTGTTTACGCCTTTTTCCCAGCGGGAGGAGGCGGAGATGCTGAGAAGACGCTTTTGTTCTATAACCACTACGATGTCCAGCCGCCGGAGCCGCTTGAGGAGTGGCATTCCGAACCGTTCAACCCGGTCATTGTCGATGGAATCCTCTATGCGCGCGGCGTAGCGGACAATAAGGGCGATCTTGTCGCAAGACTTACAGCCATCAACGTGCTGCAAAAAGCGGAAGGCGGACTTCCATGCAATATTAAATTCCTTATCGAAGGCGAAGAGGAAATCGGCAGCCCGAATCTTGCGCCATATTTGGAAAAATACAAGGATTTGTTTGCGGCTGATGCGTGTATTTGGGAGTTTGGCGGAAAGGATGGCGAAGAGCGGATCAATATGGTCGCCGGCATAAAAGGGATGGCGTACCTCGAACTTTCCTGCACCGGTGCCGATATTGATATGCACTCGTCCGTTGGCGCCTATGTGGATAACGCGGCTTGGCGGTTGGTCCAGGCTCTTGCTACAATGCGGAACGAACGGAATGAGATACTGGTAGAGGGCTTTTACGACGGGATTATCCCGCCGACGGAAGAAGAACTGGAGGCGGTCAGGGCGCTTCCATTTGATGAAGAGGCAACAGCAACTCTTTACGGCCTAAAGCGTCCGCTCATTACAGCTACCAAGGGAGAGGACCCGCGAGAAGCGATGGTTTTCCATCCAACAATGACGATTTGCGGACTGGAAAGCGGCTATACCGGGGAAGGTTCGAAAACCGTCCTTCCGAAAAGCGCGAAAGCAAAGGTTGATTGCAGGCTCGTTCCGGGCCAGGATCCGGACCATATCCTGCATTGTGTTGAAAAGCATATGGAAAAGCATGGCTTCCATGACGTAAAGGTTACATCACTGAACGGACAGAAAGCATACCGTTCGGATTATAACCATCCATTTATTCAGCATGTTATCGCGACCGCCAAAGACGTGTACGAAGCTGGATGTGTCCTTGCGCCGAATTCCGCTGGTACAGGGCCAATGTATATTTTCGGCGAAATGCTTCAGTTGCCAATCGTCAGCACCGGGGTGGGTTGGGTGAAATCAAAGGCGCATGCGCCGAATGAATCGATCCGCCTGGCGGACTTCGAACAGGGAATCGTCCATATGGCCCATATGCTCACCGGATTCCCGGAAGCCATGAAGCTCGCCTCCGAAACCATCGAAGCTTAATTTTACAGACGCCCGGCGGAAAAAGTTTGTGTCGAAGAGGAAATCTACATCCAAATAAAAAATAGTTTTTAATAGAAAGGACCTAACCAAAATGACAATAGGAATACAGCCATTTTTGCATGTCCGGACGGCGAAGAAGCCGATTTACCACCCGGAGGGCACGAAAATCAGTTTCATCACCGATTATACCGGCCTTCCACAAGTGTGGGAGCTCAGCATGAATGGCGGCTGGCCTTCGCAAAACTCGTTTACGGAAGAAAGAATTATGTTTGTCAGCTACATAGCCGGAACATCCAAACGTATTATCGGAATGGACGCCGGAGTGAACGAAAAGCAGCAGCTGTTCCTGTTGAATGACGATGGAACCCTTGTACCGCTTACCGATTCTCCTGACCATATCCATCACTATGGCGGAAGCTCCCCAGATGGAAGCTGGATTGCGTGGGCGAGCAACCGGAGGAACGCGGCACAGTTTGATATATATATCCAAAACCTTGAAACATTAGAATTTAAAAAGATTTTCGAGGGGGATGGCATGTATCATGCTGTTAAATGGTCCCCTGATGGCCAGTCCCTCCTGATTGACAGAGTCAACACGAATCTCGATAATGACCTCGGCCTCCTCAATCTTGAAAGCGGGGAAGTTTCCTGGCTGACTACCCATGAAGGTGAAGCGAAATTCGAAAACCCCGAATTCAGCAAGGATGGAAAGGATATTTACGTTTTAACAAACAAGGATCGGGAATTCGCTGCCTTGGCCGCCATTAAGGTTGCCACGAAAGAACTGGCGTGGCTTGACGAGAGGGAATGGGACCTCGAAGGGCTCGCGATTAGCAAGGATAAGAGCGTCCTTGCCTATACGGTGAATGAAGGTGGGATTTCCAAAGGAGTTCTTTATCATCTTGAACCCGGCTCCATTGAAACATGGGAAACACCGGCCGGAGTGATTACAGAGCTTTCTTTTTCACCGGACAGCAAAAAGCTGGCATATGTGCTGAACGGCGCGACCCAGCCATCCGATATATGGGAGCTGGAAATAGAATCGAAGAATACCAGAAGGCTAACCTTCGTATCGAGCCTGCCGGTTGTCGAGGAACAGCTCATCGCGCCAGAGTTAATTACATTCACATCGTTTGATGGCCTTGAGGTGCCGGCATTTTATTACCGGCCGAAAAACGCCGAAGGGAAGCTGCCGGTCGTGGTGTTTGTCCATGGCGGTCCGGAGTCGCAAATCCGCGCGGTCTATAATCCGTTCCTGCAATATTTCTTGAGCCGAGGGTATGCGGTGTGCACGCCGAATGTGAGGGGAAGCACCGGGTACGGGAAAAGCTATTCCCACCTGGACGATGTTAGGAAGAGGATGGATTCGGTCAAGGATCTCGTGGCGCTTGTCGAGTGGCTGAAGGAGGAAGGAAACGCCGATCCCGATAAAATTGCCGTCATGGGGAGGAGCTATGGAGGCTTCATGGTTCTTGCCGCCATTACCCATTATCCGAAGCTGTGGGCAGCGGCAATCGATATCGTCGGGATATCAAGCTTCCGGACGTTCCTGGAAAACACCAGCGTTTGGCGCCGCAAGTTAAGGGAAGCGGAATATGGCAGCATCGAAGCGGATGGCGATTTCTTTGATGAAATTGACCCGCTGTACCGGACGAAGGACATTGAATGCCCGGTCATGATGCTCCACGGTGCGAACGACCCGCGTGTGCCGATCGAGGAAACCGAGCAGATGGTCAATGAATTGAAAGCCCGGAACCATCCGGTCCAGTACATCCGTTTCGAGGATGAGGGCCATTTCTTTGTAAAATTGAAAAACAACATTACCGCCTATACTGGCGTCGCCGACTTCCTTGACGAACACATAGGGAAGGCCGCGATAACCGCCATGTAAATAAAGACAGAGCATATCAGCAAAGTAGGAAAACAACCCTATCTACCGTTTGAAGTTCACAGCCCCCGCGAGGAAACTAAGCGGGGGTTGTTTTTTAGAAAAAAATGTATAAAAATACCGAAAATTGTGATTTACTAAAAATAGGAATATCACTTCAGGGTAAGGATTGGGGCGATTGGATGTTGCTGGATTATATGATAAACCTTTCAATTTTTTCAACGATGGTCAGCATTCCTTTAGTCATTCGTTCGTTCATGAAGCCCATTCAAATGAAACATTGTCGTTTTCTTGCAGGTCTGTATGCTGGAATTGTATCGTCGGTACTTGTGTATCTTTCCATTCACGAACAGGGATATTTATATGATATCCGTTACGCGGTACTCATCCTCGTCTTTGCCTATCTTGGTCCTTTTCCGGGACTGTTAGCCGGAGGAATTTCCCTTATGTCCAGATTACTGGAAAGCCCGAACTGGCTGCCGGCGGTCGTAGGCTGGCTTGTGATTATGGGGGCATTTACACTGATTCATCGAAGATATTCCAGTTTCAGTCCGTTCCTGAAATGTTTCATTCTTTATGTGGCCTATACCGGCATTTACATTGCCATTGTTCCGTTCGCATTTAATATATTCAGGCACGATTTCTTTTTTCATTTTGAATACTTGCTATTTATCCTACTCGGAGTTCTGCTTGGAGGGCTCCTTATTGAAGCGAATGAGAAGCTTCATTGGACTATTACTGAAAAGGAGGCTATTAAGGAGAGTTTGGTGGAGAGCGAGCGAAAGTACCGACTTATTGCCGAAAACACCTCCGACCTCATTGCCGTATTGGGCAAGGATCGATCCTTCACCTATCTCTCCCCATCCCATGGAAGCGCGCTTGGTTACAGTTCCCAAGAGCTTGACGCAATGGGGATATTGAGTACATTCCATCCGGATGATTTGGATTTCTCTCGGAGGGCGGTTGAAGAAGTTTTTCAAAAAAAAGAAACCCTTTCGGTTGAACTGAGATTGCGCCATAAAGACGGACGCTGGATCGACTTTGAATCCCGCCTCATGCCAGTAAAAGAAAACGAATCAATCGAGCACATTGTCATCGTGAGCAGGGATATTTCTGAACGGAAAAAAGCCGAAGAAATCCTGTTGCGGTCGGAGAAGCTCTCAGTTGTCGGCGAGCTTGCGGCTGGGGTTGCCCACGAAATTCGCAATCCCCTTACAACGATTAAGGGATTTATTCAGCTTTATAAGACAGAAAACCCTGCTTTTAAGTTTAATGATTTGATTCTCAATGAATTGAGCCGGATTGAAACAATCACGAGCGAAATGCTGTCGCTCGGCAAGCCGCAGGCAATTACCATGGACAAGGCAAATATTAGGGACATCATTGAAAATACAATTGACACCCTTTCGCCAGAGGCGCATTTGAAGGACGTCCAAATCAATTTCCGGTATGAAGAACCTGAATACCTTATAATTTGTGAAAAAAATCAGGTCAAGCAGGTGTTCCTGAACATTTTTAAGAATGCCATGGAAGCGATGGAGGACGGAGGGAAAATTCATATCACGCTTCGAAAAGATCGAATCGGGAATTGTGTGATTACTGTACAGGACGATGGCTGCGGCATTCCTGAGGAGATTCTCCCGCGCATTGGTGAGCCTTTTTACACCCTGAAGGAGAAAGGGACGGGCCTGGGCTTGATGATTTGCCATAAAATCATTAAACAGCATCACGGGAGCATTGATTATCATAGCCGCGTGAATGAGGGGACGCTCATTACAATCACGTTGCCGCTTGCGGGGTGACAAACTGAAATTTATAATAGGTAAATATATTTTTAAAAAACGAATTTCTTCGCCTCCAACACGGAGGCTTTTTCTATTTAAAAATTGTTTATCAGCCTCAATTGGACCAGAAGGCTTCCCCGTCCCAAAATGATTATTTTCGTAAACTGCGAATTTCGCAAGTGAACAAAATGAACAAAATGAAGATTAAGTTTTTAATGCAATTTATATTTATAATATTCAAATTATCAAAATCTTTAATAAAATTAAGAAAGCGTTTTCAATTTAAAAGGGGGATATGTATGAAAGCATGGAAGAAGTTTTCGCTTTTGGCAGCTGCGGGGGTATTCGCATTAAGTTTGGGGGCATGCAGTGAAAAGGAAACTGCGGGGGGAAAGAAAAAAAGTGGTTCTGAATATCCAAGCAAAGCTTTAACTGTAGTTGCTCCATCCGGCGCGGGTGGCGGATGGGATTTAACCGCGCGTTCGTTTACAAAGATTCTTAGTGAAACAAAATTGGTCAAGCAGCCAATGACGGTAGAAAATAAGCCGGGCGGCGGCGGTGCGGTCTTTATGGCCGAGTATGCAACCCAGCATGTATCCAATAACCAAATGCTGTTTGTTAATTCTCCGCCAATTATCATTAATAACCTGAAAAAGGAAGGAAACAGCCCATACGGATATGCAAACACGACGCCTTTGGCGCAATTGACACGAGATTATGGAGCAATTGTCGTGAAGGCGGATTCCAAGTTTACTGATTTGAAATCCGTTTTGGATGAGGTGAAAAAGGATCCTGCCAAGCTGACCTTCGCAGGGGGATCCGCCCCAGGTTCAATGGACCACTTGATTTCCATTTTGCCTGCCTTTGAATATGGAATTGACCCATCGAAGGTAAAATATGTTTCCTATGATGGCGGCGGGGAAGCAATTACCGCTCTTCTAGGAGGCAATGCCGATGTCATTGGTACCGACGCGTCGAGTGTTAAGGAATTCGTGAAGGCCGGGAAGGTAAAGGTTCTTGCTGTTACTTCTTCTGAGCGCCTTGGAGGGGATTATGCTGATGTTCCTACTGCGAAGGAACAGGGAATAGACGCTGAATTTACGATTTGGCGTGGCGTGTTCGGACCAGAGAAAATGTCTGATGAAGCAAAGGCTTATTGGGACAACACAATCGCCAAGCTCGTTGAAACATCTGAATGGAAGACAGAAGTTGAATCACAGGGCTGGGAATTGGAATACAAAAACAGCGAGGATTTCAAACAGTTTTTGAAGGATCAGGAAGGCCAGGTTCAGAAACTTCTTGAAGCGCTCGGAATGCAAAAATAGGATATGGAGGGAAGGAGTCTCTTCTCCTTCCCGATTTTAAATTTTGTCCCTTGCTGTAATTGAAATGGAAACTTCAAGGGATGCGAGGGGGAATTACAATGGATAACAGGTTTGATCGGATAGCATCGGTTCTTTTTCTTGCGGTCGGCCTCGCTTTCGCGGTTGGCAGCAAAAAGCTGGCCGCCTCGGCATACGGAAGCAGTGTAGGCCCTGATATATTTCCTTTCACCTTGGGAGTGTTGCTTATCCTTTTGAGCATACGGCTTTTCTATGAGACTTTTAAAAGGAAAAACAGCGGAGGTAAAAAGGAAAAAATCCACTACAAACCATTCCTTATCATTTTTGCAGCCACGATTATTTACGCACTGACCTTGGAGAAAGTCGGCTATGTCATCACGACATTTGTGTTTCTCTTTGTTTGCTTCCAGGTAATGGAGCGTTCCAAATGGGTGGTTTCCTTAATCATTTCAGCCATTTTTTCATATGGGGTATATTTTATGTTTGTCGAAGTGCTTAAAGGAACGCTTCCTGGCTGGCCGGTTTGGTTTTAGATAAGGGAAGGAGAAGGTAAAGTGGACGTTATACAGTATTTAGTGGATGGATTCGGTACGGCATTAATATGGTACAACCTGATATTTGCATTTGTCGGGGTTTTAATTGGCACGGCCGTAGGAGTTTTGCCCGGCATCGGACCAATGAGCGGAGTCGCGCTTCTTATTCCAGTTACAGCGTCGATTACCGGGAATTTGCCTCCCGAGCAGGCTGCGACAAGTGCGATTATTCTTTTGGCGGGCGTCTATTATGGAGCAATGTACGGTGGGTCGACGACGTCGATTTTGTTAAATACCCCGGGAGAATCTTCATCGGTCGTAACAACGCTTGATGGCTACCAAATGGCCAAAAAAGGCAGAGCCGGAAGCGCTTTGTCCATAGCGGCAATCGGTTCGTTTGTCGCGGGGATATTTACGCTGATCGCACTTGTTTTGTTAGCGACCCCACTGTCAAATGTTGCCCTTAAGTTCGGGCCCGCCGAGTATTTTTCGTTGATGCTCCTCGGTCTTGGTGCTGTTAGTGGGCTGGCGGGAAAGTCAGTGACGAAAGCCTTGATTATGACCATTATGGGGCTTTTGGTGGGAACAATTGGGATTGACAATGTATCGGGAATTGCCCGGTTTACATTCAACCAGCCATGGCTTTATCAAGGAATTGAGTTCCTGACCATTGCTGTCGGACTTTTTGCTCTCGGAGAAGTGTTTAAGACAATTTTGGAAAAGGATTCGGAGGATACCCAAGCAGCCACCATCAAAAACCTGTATCCGACGAAAGCCGAGCTGAAGCAATCAGCCGCGCCCATTGCAAGGGGCTCACTGCTTGGCTTTTTTATCGGGATACTTCCCGGGGCGGGAGCGACCCTAGCATCCTTTTTCTCCTACCTTTTTGAAAAAAAGATTTCGAAGAACCCTGAAAAATTTGGGAAGGGAGCGATCGAGGGGGTCGCTGCTCCTGAATCGGCGAACAATGCCGCGTCTGGGGGAGCGATGATTCCTCTTTTGACACTCGGAATTCCGGGCTCAGGTACGACGGCCATCCTAATGGGGGCGTTTATGATGTACAATGTGCAGCCGGGACCGCTCCTATTTGACAACCATCCGCAGGTTGCCTGGGGGCTGATCGCGAGTATGTTTGTCGGCAACGTGATGCTCCTTGTGCTGAACTTGCCGCTAGTAAGAGTTTTCGCGAAAATCATCCAGACGCCAAAGAAGTATTTGATACCAATTATTATCGCCATTTCGATTTTCGGCGTCTATGCGGTCCAGGTTTCGGTCAACGATCTGCTACTTCTCATTTTCTGCGGCCTTGTCGGCTACTTTCTTGGGAAAAATGATTACCCGATTGCCCCGCTAGTGCTTGGGCTCGTATTGGGGCCAATGCTCGAGAATAATTTACGGAGGGCACTCACCATATCAAACGGCGACTTTACTCCGTTTTTCACAAGGCCACTCTCTCTTGTTTTCCTCTTGATGACCGTATTGTGGCTCATCATTCCAGTATTAATGAAACTTAAAGGAAAAACGGTAGTCATAAACGAAGAGGCTTGATTTGCAAAAACTCCTTTCGGGGAGTTTTTTTGCTTTTATAAAAAAGTATCTTGTTGGCAGAATATTCATAATTCATTATGATAAGAAGAGGGAGGTTATTATGCGCTTACATACAAAGTTGATGGTTGGCATAAGTTTGGTCATCCTGCTGATTGGCGGGTTATTTGAATATACGTTTAAAACGATTATGGAAGAGAATTTAAAACATGAAAAAGGAACCAAAGCCCTTTCTGTAGCTCAGTCCATCGCAAATATGCCTGAAATCCAAAGAGCTTTTTTTTCGGAAAATCCGTCCGCTACTATCCAGCCTATCGCTGAGAAAATCAGGCAAAAGGTTAATGCTGAATTTATTGTTATCGGAAATAGGAAAGAAATTCGTTACTCCCACCCGAATCCGTTGAGGATTGGGCAAACAATGGTCGGAGGAGACAACGTCCGGGTCTTCAAAGGAGAATCTGTTATCTCTGAATCTACCGGAACCCTTGGCCCATCTCTTCGTGGGAAAGCACCGATTTTCCATGATGGGACAGTCATTGGCGTCGTCTCAGTCGGATACCTTCAGACCGATATAGAAAGGGAAGTTTCAAAGGTCCAACAGAAAATATTCCTCGCGACTCTCACAATATTGCTCGGAGGCATCATTGCAGCCCTGTTAATCTCTTTAAATATTAAAAGAGCCATTTTTGGGCTGGAGCCAAAGGAAATCGCCTGGATGTACCAGGAAAAGCACGCCATCCTTGAATCCATTTACGAAGGCATCATCGCAATCGATACTGAAGGAAAAATAACGGTCGTCAATGAAACGGCCCATAAAATTCTGGACGTCCCAAATCAAGTCCTTTTAAGGGGGAAAAGGATTGAAGAGGTCATTGTTCATTCCCAGCTCCTTAACGTCGTGAAAAGTGGAAAGGCGGAATATGACCAGGAGCTCACCATTAACGGAAATTCATTCTTTGTTAACCGTGTTCCAATCATTAACAACAAAAATGAGGTAATAGGCGCTGTTGCAAGCCTTAGGAATAAATCGGAGATATCGAAGCTCCTCCAGGAACTGACGCATATCAAATCCTATGCGGAGGGGCTTAGGGCACAGACACATGAATATTCAAATAGGCTTTATACACTTTTGGGCCTTATCCAACTCGGCTCGTATAAAGAGGCAATCGAATTTATTTCGAATGAGATGGACCATGCACAAGGTTTTATCGAATTTTTGATGAGGGAAGTGCCCGATCCGGTTATTGCCGGGTTCATTCTTGGTAAAACAAGCCTAGCAAGCGAACTGAAACTAACGTTTCATGTGGACGAGTCCAGTTCTTTTAAGGATGTTCCAGCGGAAATTAGTAGGGACAAGCTGATTACCATTATTGGAAACCTCATTAATAACGCATTTGAAGCGGTTAAGAATAACAAGGACAAGGAGAAGAAAGTTTCCTTATTTTTGACAGACTTGGGGAAGGACTTGATTATAGAAATTGAGGACAACGGAAAAGGAATACCAACGGATGACTGCGGCAAAATTTTTGAAGAAGGCTTTTCGACGAAAGGTTCGTCAACGAACCAGGGAATTGGCCTTAGCCTTGTAAAAAATGCCGTGGAAAGCCTTGGCGGTACCATCACCTTTTCTTCCGTTGAAGGGGAAGGGACACTTTTCACCGTAGCACTGCCAAAAAGGGGGAAGCGGAATGGACAACGCCAATAACATTGAAGTACTCATCGTAGAAGACGATTTAAGAATTGCGGAAATCCAGCAGAAGTTTATTGAACAAGTCGGGGGCTTTACGACCGTCGGGATTGCCGCGAGCTATAATGAGGCGAGAAGCTATATTGACATCATGCAGCCCGATCTTGTCCTGTTGGATGTTTACTTTCCAGATATGGACGGCTTGGACCTGTTAAGGGAGCTAAAGCAGAAAAAAAAGAAGATGGATGTCATCATGATCACCGCTACAAAGGAAATTAACCGGGTCCAGGAAGCAGTCACGATTGGCGTTTTTGATTTTATTATTAAGCCGGTCATTTTTGAACGATTTAAGCAATCGCTTGTCCGGTATCGTGACTATTATGGCCAGCTCCATAATCTTGAGAGGCAGTCAGTTCTTGTTACCCAGCAGCAGGTTGATATGCTTTTAAGGAAAGAGGCCGGCGTCGTTGTGGCGGAGAAACCCCTGCTGCCAAAAGGCATTGACCCGCGTACACTTGAAAAAGTATTCGACGTCCTTGTAAAAGCGGACTCCGGGCTTACGGCGGAATCAGTTTCGATGGAAATCGGGGTTAGCAGGACGACCGGGAGGCGGTATTTGGAGTATTTGGTATCGGAAGAAAAAGTAGATGCGGACTTGGCGTATGGAACTGTTGGGAGGCCGGAACGGATTTATTTGGTGAAGGAAAAATAGGATTTTGATAGTTTCTGATTGTTGCCCGGCTATAGTGGAAAGCCGGGCTGTTGGTATTTGCCGGATATTTAGGTTGCTAAAATTATATTAAAACCAGCCATCATCTACCGAGCTGTTGTCGGCTATTGTAAAGGCGGCTTCGGTAATTGCTTCAGCCAATGTGGCCCCAGTGGCACGGACTCCATTGAAGGAAACTTCATTTTTTTCGGTAGCTTCATAGGTGTATCCGGCCATCTTCAGCCGCTTTACGATTGTCATGGCATTATCCAGATTAATAGAGGGCTGGAAATCGGCTGCGGGAATGAAAACCCTGTTTTCTGGATCGTACCAGCGGTCCCACCTGTTCAGCTTCCATCCCATAATTCTCCTTGCAATAATCTCGGTTTTATCCATCATGTCCGCTCCTTTTGTCAGATGATACTATTTTAGCATTTTTAAAGCTTGTACCTGTTTCAATTTATTGAAATTTAACCGTCCAAAAAGGTGGTAAACAAAATTATTTCGGATAACGAAAATTTCGGTAATGAAATTAATTTCGTTCCATGCTATAATTGTCGATATATGAGATGTTAATATATCTTCAGCTTGGAGATGGATAGTGCATGGAAATATGGAAACGTAATTTATGGGTTCTATGGATTGGGGTGTTTTTTACTGCAGCTAGTTTTTCAATGGTCATTCCGTTCCTGCCATTATTTCTTCTGCAATTGGGTGTTGAAGAAAACACTGAATTATGGTCCGGGCTCATTTTTGGCTCGGCGTTTTTCGCTGGTGCCATTGCTTCGCCTTTTTGGGGGAGGGTGGCCGATAAATACGGCCGTAAACCGATGATTGTAAGGGCAGGCATTGCCCTTTTTGTTATTTATACACTTATGGCGTTTGTTACGAACCCTTATCAAATACTTGGGTTAAGAATCCTTCAGGGATTGTTGAGTGGATTTATCCCGGGCGCGGTTGCCCTTGTCGGGACGAACACACCGGGCAAACATGTAGGGTACGCACTCTCGCTCATTTCCTCAGGCTCAGCAGCCGGACAAATTGCCGGGCCGCTGTTTGGCGGCACGATTGCCCATTTTGTCGGGAACCGCTGGGCATTTGCGACCGGGGGAATCATCGTCGGACTGGCGACTTTGCTAATCATCTTCTGGGTGCGCGAAGAAAACTTCAAACCGAGCAAGGAAAAGGGCTCCGTCCTAAAAGATTTCAAAGTCGCTCTTAACAATCATACATTCCTGCTCGTGCTCATCCTGACGCTCGTCGTCAGCTGTTCCGTTATGACAATCGAACCTGTCCTTCCTTTGTATGTTGTAAAATTAAGCGGGTCTGCGGATAGCGCCGCGCTACTGGCTGGAATCATTTTCTCCCTTCCAGCCATCGCAAGCGTACTGTTCGCACCTCGGTGGGGCAGATGGGCGGATAAAGTCGGTTTCCAGCGGGTCCTGTTTATCGGGTTGCTTGGAGGTGGCCTCGGTATGCTGGCGCATGTTTTATTCGCGCATATTTGGGGCTTCTCCATTATCAGGTTTATTTTCGGGATCTTCTTCTGCGCGGTTTACCCTGCATTGAATGGCCTCGTTGTAAAATCAACCCCAGACGATTTCCGCGGCAGGGCGTTCAGCCTGAATCAGACAGCGAACCAGCTCGGCGGTATGATTGGGCCAATGATTGGCGGATTTATCGGAGGTATTTTTCCTGTCCAGGTCGTTTTCATCGCAACAGGCATCCTGCTTTTGGCCGCGATGGCTGCCGTCCATTTGAACGCCGGGGAGCTGAAAGGCGGCAAAATAAGAAGGTCATTGGCACACGGAAAATAGAATTGTATGAGCCTGCAGGCTTTGCTCCGAAAAATCGGGCGGGCGGCAGGCTTTCTTTTTTGGGAAAATGGGCGAAATCGGTAGATTAGGAGTATTGATGGAAAGGGCCTGTCCAACTATAATAAGGGAAAATCCACCAAAGGAGAAATGTATGGGAAAGAAAATCGAATTCTGGCTTTGGGCAGTGCTGACACTTGGAGTTGAAATCCTTCTTGCGTATACAGTCTTCATCATGTTTAAGGAGAGAGGCTTTGTGTACACATTCCGCATCCCTGTGAGCACGCACTTTATGTCTTTTCAATACATTCTGCTGTTTTGTTCCGCAGTATTCCTTGCGGTTACGCTTGGCGTTTTCCGAAAAGAAAGCTATGAAGCCGAATCGTTGTTTCAATATTTTGCCTCGTTTCTGAAGCATCCTATTCCAGTCGGGTCGCTCTGCCTCTTCTTGGGAACGTTTTTGTTTTTATAATAAAGCTCTCAAAGTGGACTGGCTATAAAGGATATATGCCTTATTAATGCGTACGACAACAAGAGTCCATTTGCGAAAGAATAGGAAGGAAGGAGGCGCCTTATAGTGAAAGGCGTCTTCTTTCTATTATATAGACAAAGTTTTTATTTTCTGCTGGGAGGAGAAGATAATGGTGGCGGATGAAGGCAATTTCAAAGGCTGGCCGAGTCCAAACAACCATAACAGCCTTTATGAAGACTGTTCCATGAGTTGTCGGATGGTGAAACAGTTTTAAGAATAAAGAATTCGGTTTGAAATGGTATACTGTAATCAATGTTTCTTTTAAAATCCGCCTGGATAAAACCAGCGGAACTGTTTTAAAAGAAACACTATCATCTTATAAAGGAAGATTTTGATGCGGACTAAAATTCCGATTTATGAACAGATTGCAATTGATATAGCGAACAGGATTTACAATGAAAAGTACAAGGTCGGCGAAAAGATTCACGGGCGTTCCACACTGGCGAGCGAATACAACGTGTCTCCTGAAACGGTTAGAAAAGCAATAAAGATCCTTGAAGATGTCAAGATTGTAAAATCGGAGAAGGGCGCGGGTGTTGTTATTTCTTCGAGGGAGAATGCATTAACGTACATAAACCGCTTTTCCAACCTTGAGAGCGTAAAGGATATGGAAAAGAAGCTGCGAAAGATTATTGGGGAGCGGGAAAGGCTGGATGGGGAGCTATTTGAAACGATTGAGAAAATTGTTGATTACTCAGGAAAGCTGAGATATACAAATCCCCTAGTTCCATTTGAAATTGAAATTAACGAGGACTGCCCGCAAATCGGCAAAACGATTTCGGACATGAAATTTTGGCAAAATACCGGCGGCACGATTGTGGGGCTGAAACGGGAAGGGGAAATCATTATCTCGCCAGGACCATACGCCAGCATTGAAGCGGGCGATATTTTGCTCGTCATCGGCAACGAGCATACATACAACCGTGTTTTTGATTTTTTAAAAGAGTAAAGGGGTGGACCGGCCTCTCCTTGGATTCCAGAAAACAACGCTCGAACCGTCCTTCCCTTTCTTCAAGAGAAAAAGGGGCGGTTGCTGTTTCCTTCCATTTCCGATAGAAGGACTGAAACCGCCCCGATCTGTTTATTTATTGTTTATTAAACCTTCTTCAATCAGAAAGTCCTTTGCGACCTTTTGCGGGGATTCCTTCAGGCTGTCGACCCGGTAGTTCAGTTTACGCATTTTTTCATCTGTCAGTTTTCCTGCAAGCAGGTCAAACGCGTCCTTTATTTCTGGATGTTCTCTCAATGTGTCTTCCTTGACAATTGGAACCGCGAAATAAGGCGGGAAGAATTTTTTGTCATCCTCAAGCACCTTAAGCTTAAATTCCTCAAGCAAACCATCTGTTGAAAACGCATCGATTACATCTGTTTCTCTGCTCTGAAGAGCTTTGTAGCGAAGGCCCCCATCGACTGCCCGTAAATCCCCAAAGTCCATATTGTACATATTAACGAGGCCGGGAAGCCCGTCCTTCCTGTTCGTAAACTCAATCGTTGCGCCAAGTGTCAATTCATTGCTGACTTTCGCAAGGTCTGAGAACGTTTCAAGCCCATACTTCTCGGCGGTATCCTGGCGAACCGCAAGTGTGTATGTGTTATTGAAGCCAAGCGGTTTCAGCGTTTCAAGGCCGTAGGTTTCCTTGAAACCCTCGCGGACCATGTTGTACACCTCATCAGGATCATTCGAGACTTCCTTTTTCATAATGGTGACCAGCCCCGTCCCGGTATATTCGATATACGTATCAATGTCTCCTTTCTTGAGGGCATTGAACACAACCTGGGTTCCGCCAAGCTTCAGTTTTCGTTCAACCTCAAGGTCGGTTTTGTCTTCTATCAGGTCAGCCGCCATATTGGCGAGAATCACCGCTTCTGTGAAGTTTTTTGAACCAATTGCAATTTTTTCTTTCGCCCCAACCATATTGAACGCATAGGTAACACCTGTTCCGACGATAACGATCCCAATCAAAGCGGGGATTGCGATTCTTCTGATGAGGGGCGCATTCTTGCTTTTAGACTTGGCGGATGTTTTCGACGTATAGGAAATTTTTGACTCAACCCTGCCGACAACAAAATCGATGAGCAATGCCAGAATACAGGCTGGGATGGCGCCGGCAAGGATCATATTGTTGTCTACTGATGAGACCCCAGAGAAAACAAGGTAACCTAGGCCACCGGCACCTACGAACGCGGCAATCGTCATCAGCCCGACTGCTGTTACAGCTGAAATCCTTACGCCCGCCATGATAACTGGAAAGGCGAGCGGAAGCTGGATTTTCCTCATAATTTGGCTGTTTGTCAACCCGATTCCCCGCGCGGCTTCAAGGATATCCCTGTCAATATTCGTCAGCCCGGTGTAGGTGTTTTTAACAATGGGAAGAAGGGAGTAAATCACGACCATGACAATCGCGGGCGTACTGCCGATCCCGATAAAAGGAATAAGGAATCCGAGCAGCGCAAGGCTTGGGATCGCTTGCGCGACATTGGCCGCTCCGATTACCGGCTTTGACAGGGATTTATTCCGGGAAATAATGATTCCGAGAGGCACCCCGATGGCCACCGCAATCAATACTGAAAGGATGCTTAAATAAATATGCTGTCCAAGCAAATTCAAGATCTGGCCAGTGTTGTTCGATACATAGTCAAAAAAATCCTTCATTTAAAAGGCCACCTCCAGGTCCATAATCTGGCTGCTCAAGGCTGAAAGAATGCTGCTCCGGGTAATCAGTCCCATCAGTTGCCCGGAATCATTGACGACAGGCAAATAGCCAATTCTGTGTTCATTCATTTTCTTAAAAACACTAATTAAATCCAGGTCTTCGGAAATGGAATAGATATTCCGCTCCATTACCTCGCCGATGAGCATGGTCCGGT
Source organism: Neobacillus oceani (assembly GCF_046237595.1). Classification (NCBI taxonomy): domain Bacteria; kingdom Bacillati; phylum Bacillota; class Bacilli; order Caryophanales; family Bacillaceae; genus Neobacillus; species Neobacillus oceani. Next base: position 1,568,052 of record NZ_CP143543.1, read on the forward strand.
CGGTCACTTGGATGTCTTTTAATGTTACAAGGCCAATCAGCTTATTATCCTTACTTGTAACCATCAGGCTGTCCACCTTATTCTCCTTCATGATTTCAAGCGCCTGCAGCACGTTGCGTACCGGCGAAACCTTGACAGGATTCGGAATCATAATATCCTCCGCTTTCAGCACTTCCGGGTTGTTCCATACCCGCCTCTTACCTAGGAAGTTCTCAACGAATTCCGATGCGGGGTTTTTAAGGATATTTTCAGGGGTGTCATACTGAAGGATTTCTCCCTCCTTCAAAAGGCAAATGCGGTCTGCAATTTTATACGCTTCATCCATATCATGTGTAACGAAAATTATCGTCTTGTTCAATTCTTTCTGCATGTTGAACAGCTCTTCCTGAAGGGAACTTCTGGTTACGGGGTCTAGGGCGCTGAATGGTTCATCCATGAGGATGATATCGGAGTCAGTAGAAAAGGCGCGCGCAACACCGACGCGCTGCTGTTGGCCACCGCTTAATTCCATCGGGTAGCGGTCGAGATATTGGACTGGGTCCAGGCCGACAAGATTCAGCAGCCTTTCAGTTTTTTCTTCAATCGCAACGGAATCTTCGCCTTTAAGCTTTGGGATCAGTTCAAGATTTTCCCTGATTGTCATATGCGGAAAAAGGCCGGTGCTTTGGATGACATAGCCAATATTCCTTCGGAGCTCGATAGGGTCTATTTTGGAAATGTCTTTCCCGTTAATATAAATTTTTCCAGACGTGGGCTCGATCAGGCGATTGACCATTTTTAAAAGAGTGGTCTTTCCGCAGCCGCTCGGTCCTATGAAAACCACAAGCTGGCCTTCTTCAATTTCGAGGCTGAAATTGTGGATGACGGCCTGCCGCTGATATTTTTTTACGATGTTATCAAACTTAATCATCATATTCCCCCTTTTTTTGCAGTAGTTTTTCCTTTACCGAAAGTGACAACTTTATAGTAACACAAAAGTTGTTTGTTTAAAAAGAATTTTCATAGTTTTTCCCAAATTGGAAGAATGGTACAGTTTTGTGTGCTGGGAACATGGCAATCAGCCTTGTTACCAAATGGTTGGAGATTCGCTGCTTATCCTTTTATTTACCAACTTTCCAGAAAGGAAACCTTTTCCTTTAAAAAACTTTCTGGCGAGACTCCTGAACTTGGGGCCAATTTAGTGAAACGGAAAGTGCTAGTATTTTTTTCGCAGCCAAATAGTAGTCTTCCCCGCTATTTTTTGCTAATAATAGATAAGAGAATACAAGGTTTGGAGAGGCGAGATGAAGAAGAAACGAAAATTGTCGCAAAAAAGGAAGGAAAAGCGGAGATTTTTTCATATTTTGATTATCCTTGCCGGAGTCTTCTGCCTTATCGCAGTTTTGAACGAGGAATTTTCTTTTACAAGAAAAACAGAGCTCTTTTACAAAAGCATCCCATCTGAAAATGTGAAAAAGTATACACCTTTAATCCATACGGAACTTCAAAAGGTGCAGCTCGAGGAGTATACCCCGCTCCTGGCCGCGGTTATGCAGCAGGAAAGCAGGGGGAAAGGCGGGGACCCAATGCAGTCGTCGGAATCAGCCGGGCTGCCTCCTAACTCCATTAACGATCCCGAGCAGAGTATAAGGCAGGGGGTCAAGCATTTTCAGCGGGCAATCCAATATGGCCAAAAGAAGAACGTCGATCTTCCCACCATCATCCAGGCGTATAACATGGGACTTGGCTACATCGACTTTATCGCAGAAAATGGCGGTAGACACAAAGAAGACTTCGCGAAGAAATATTCATACATTCAGGTCCAAAAAAATCCACAGCTTTATAATTGCGGCGGCGACAAAAACAACTTCCGCTACCCTTATTGCTATGGGGATTTTACGTACAGCACGAAGGTGATGAGCAACCTGCATACGTTGAATCAGCCTTTGGCGGGGAAACGCCATTGATTTAGGGATTCGACTTTCCCTATCGAAGCTTCGGAGGACAGGCTTTTTTTACACCAAACAGATTAAGGATAAATATTGAATAGTTTGGAACAATAAAGGTCGGGTGGATTCTACGGAATCTCCCCGGCCTGTTTAGTTTTTTATGATGCCAGAAGGAATCCAATGTGATGGGAAGATTGGGATGGAAGAATTTTTAGTGCCGATAGGGAGGACGTTAACCAGTTTCGTTCTACTCGTTTTTGTAACCCTTGTAATCGGCAAGCATATTAATTCGCATAAAACTCACTTTAGCTTTGCTTTGTCCGTTTCAATTGGCTCCTTTATTGCCAATATGGGCTTCCATACAAATCTAAAATTCATGGATATATTAATCGCATTTATTGCTTTATTGATTTTATATTACCTTTGCCTTTTATTGTCCTGGAGAAGCCGATGGGTAAGGAAGTGGCTATCAGGCAGGCCGACAGTATTAATTGAAAACGGAAAAATACTCGATACGAACATGAAGAAAGTCAAATTGTCGATTGATGATCTAAATCAGCTATTAAGGGAAAAGAACGTTTTTAATGTTGGCGAGGTAGATTATGCCCTGCTGGAGGTAAGCGGAGGTTTATCCGTAATTAAAAAATCTCCGTTCCAACCCCCTACAAAACAGGATCTTGGGATGGCGTATGCGAAACAGTCCCTGCCAGTCGAGTTAATCATGGATGGGAAAATCATAGCCAAAAATACGAGCGGAATCTACAGCCAGGATTGGATTGAGGCGGAATGCAAAAATAGAAACCTTAGAGTTGAAGACATTTATTACGCTGTCATCAACACGGGAGGAGTCCTTTTCATCGACAAATATGAGGACAATCTTTCTTCGCCTGTTGATTTGGAATGAGGCAAGCCGTTGGAAGCTTTGCAGAAAAAAATTTTCACATTCAGGGTAACACTTAGACCTTCCACTTCACCTTCCAGAACAGAACAAGCAACTTCATACTTGGAGGTACGCAATCAAGTGGCGTTCCAGTCAGCTCCAAGAGCAGTCGGAAAAACTTGGACAGTTGGATGGAGAACTGTCAGAATTCATCCTCCCGCCATTTTGGCTGGGGCCTTATTTTGCAAGGTCAGGCATCAGGAAGAAGGGGAAAACTCCTGTATATGGAAATTTTTTAGAATATAAATACTATTTTAAAAAAACTTTATTTTTAGTGCTCTATTATTTGAATTCATTGTTTTATCAGCATTTTTCAACCATTTTAAAAATAATTGGCAAAAAAAGTTTTTGACAAATTTACATGATAGAAATTATCATAAAATAATGTAAATGAGGAGGCGAAGACAAATGTCAAACTATGATAAACAGAAAATTGTGGCTAGTGTCCCTCAAACAGGCTTCTTTGGCCATCCAAAAGGACTGTTCACTCTTTTCTTCACAGAATTCTGGGAGCGTTTCTCATATTATGGAATGAGGGCAATCCTAGTTTTCTATATGTATTATGAGGTTTCTGAAGGTGGGCTTGGGCTTGATCAGACTCTCGCACTTTCGATTATGTCGATTTACGGTTCACTCGTCTATATGTCCGGTATAATCGGAGGGTGGTTTGCGGACCGGATATTCGGTACATCTAAAGCCGTTTTTTATGGCGGTATTTTAATCATGTTTGGCCACCTCGCACTTGCGATTCCGGGCAATGTTGCTTTGTTCTTTATTTCAATGGTGCTCATTGTTCTTGGTACCGGGTTGCTAAAGCCAAACGTTTCAGCAGTAGTTGGTGATATTTACAGTGAAGAAGATGCCCGCCGTGACTCTGGCTTCAGTATTTTCTATATGGGAATCAACCTTGGTGGATTCCTCGCACCGCTGATTGTTGGCGCCGTTATGAAAACTAGCTTCCACCTTGGATTTGGTATTGCAGCTGTTGGTATGTTCTTCGGTTTGGTTCAATTTGTTACAACGAAGAAGAAAAATCTTGGACTTGCTGGAACTTATGTACCAAACCCGCTTACGGTTGATGAAAAGAAAAAAACCTACACCATTATTGGTATAGTTGTCGCTGTTCTTGCAGTGCTTATTGCATTCGCCATTCCAGCAGGCCTGTTGACTTTCAAAAGCTTTATTAATCTCGTTGGGGTACTGGGAATATTAATTCCGACCTTGTATTTCATCGTGATGTACCGCAGCCCGAAAACAAATGATGTTGAGCGTTCGCGCTTAATCGCCTACATTCCTCTGTTTATCGCCTCTGTTATGTTCTGGGCGATTGCGGAACAGGGCTCGACAATTCTTGCCAGCTATGCGGACAATCGTACCCAACTGAATTTTGCCGGTATGACAATATCCCCGGCATGGTTCCAATCTCTGAACCCGCTTTTCATTATCTTTTTAGCGCCAGTATTTGCCTGGATGTGGGTTAAATTAGGAAAACGCCAGCCGACCATCCCGCAAAAATTCTCGCTGGCACTGTTATTTGCAGGCTTGTCCTTCCTAGTCATCCTGCTTCCTGCATATTTCGGCGGAACTGACTCGTTGGTAAACCCGCTTTGGCTTGTCCTGAGCTACCTGATTGTGGTTCTCGGCGAATTGTGCCTGTCGCCTGTTGGGCTATCTGCGACAACAAAGCTTGCGCCGGCAGCTTTTTCCGCGCAAACAATGAGCCTTTGGTTTCTATCAAATGCGGCTGCCCAGGCAATCAATGCCCAAATTGTCCGATTCTATTCCCCGGAAAATGAAATGGCATACTTCGGCATAATCGGTGGCGCGTCCATCGTCCTAAGTATCGTGCTCTTCATGTTAGCTCCGAAAATACAAGGCTTTATGAGGGGAATTCGTTAATACCTTTCCTAAGCACCTGCTCCCGAATTGAAGGGGGCAGGTGCTTTTCTTTTTGGCCAGGGGAAAAAGCCCTCCCGATTCAAAGCAACTCCTCTCTTGAACCTCAAAATATAGCCCACTAAGGGCTTTTTGTTTCTCTTTAATAAATTCTTCAATTTATGGCATTTTTATCTAGTATTGGAGTTGTTACTGTTGTAGAATGGTTATCAAGTTATTATTTCGCTTTTCGTAATAGTTCGATAATAAGACATAGGAGGGCCGGATCCACAATATATTGGTTTTATTCCACTCGGGGGTTAACAGACCCCCAATGAGGGATGGTTCACTTACTAACTGTTTAGTTTTACCTGGGGGGAGAAAGAAATGCAAAGCTTTCGTTGGATATGGGGGTATCTGAGGGAGTACCGGTTCCGGTTTTTTCTTGGGTTGGCCCTTGCACTCGGCGTAACTTCTTTAAATTTGGTTAATCCATTTTTCGCGGGAAAAATCATAGACAAAGTCATTTTCGGGAAGCAGCAGGAATTATTATGGCCATTCATCGGTGTGATGATTGGGGCTACAGTGCTAAAGACGGTTATCCGCTACACCTACCAAATCCAGTTTGAGCGGATTTCCCAAAATACAATCTTCCGGATTCGGAAAGAGCTGTATGACCGACTCAACAAGCTGGATTTTCATTTTTACGATAAGACAAAGACCGGCGACATTATGGCAAGGATGACCGGGGACATGGAAATGGTCCGGGCGTTTTCCGCATGGTCCATTTATATGATTTTCGAAAATGCGACAATCCTGCTTTTCGCTGTCGGTTTTATGTTTTATATTCATCCGCAGCTGGCCCTTACAATGTTGCTTATAACGCCAATAATTGGTTTTTTTGCCTATAAGATGACATTTGCCGTCGGACCGACATTTTCGGAAATCCGGGCACAGTTCGCGAAACTCAACTCGGTCGTCCAGGAAAATATTAGCGGGAACCGGGTCGTAAAAGCATTTGCGAAGGAAGACTACGAAATAAATAAATTTACCGCCGAGAATGAAGGCTACAAGGAAAAGTCGCTTGCTTCGGCAAAGGTATGGGAGAAGTTCCTCCCTGTCCTCGACTCGCTTGCGGGCTTGTTCACGGTCGTAATGATTCTCGTCGGCGGAATAATGGTCATTAACGGGTCGCTTACAATCGGGGAACTTGCAACGTTCAACGGCCTCATTTGGGCGCTGAACAACCCGATGAGGATGGCGGGATGGCTCATCAACGATGTGCAAAGATTCAATGCCTCAGCTAAAAAAGTCGAGGAATTGATGAAGACAACGCCATCAATTGCCAACGATGGCAAAAAGCTGAACGGGGAAGGATTGAAGGGATTCGTCGAATTCAACAAGGTATCGTTCAGCTACGGCGATGAGGATGTACTGAAGGACATCAGTTTTTCAGGCTCGCCGGGGCAGACAATCGGAATCATCGGTGCGACAGGTTCGGGAAAATCAACCCTAGTGAATCTATTGAGCAGGTTTTACGATTCTGACAGCGGCGAAGTGAAGGTCGATGGCATCAACGTGAAAGATTGGGACCTTTACAAGCTCCGCCAAAGCATGGCGATGGTCATGCAGGATATCTTCCTTTTCTCGGATACGATTGAAGGGAATATTGCATACGGCAATCCGCATGCAACCTTGGAAGAGGTCCAGGCCGCCGCGAAAATGGCGGAAGCGCATGAGTTCATTCTCGGCCTTCCCGAAGGCTATGACACAATTGTTGGGGAACGCGGAGTCGGCCTTTCCGGTGGCCAGAAACAACGGATTGCGCTGGCGAGGGCTCTTTTAAAAAATCCATCGATCCTGATTCTGGACGACACAACGTCAGCGGTCGATATGGAAACAGAAATCAAAATCCAGGAAACGTTACAGTCCGTCTTGACGGGAAAAACTTGTTTCATTATCGCTCACCGCATTTCTTCCGTGAAAGATGCCGACTTGATCCTGGTCATGGAAAACGGCCAAATTATTGAACGGGGAACTCATGAAGAATTGCTCAATAAGAAGGGGTACTACTCGAAGGTTTTCAAAAATCAGCATAACAGCTATCAGGGCCAGGATGCGGCTAAGGAGGTGGTGTAGGCCATGGCGCGGAATAAATTTGATGTCGATGAGGAACTGGAGTCGCCATTCAGGCTCGTCCACTTCCAACGGCTGCTTGTGTATATAAAGCCTTACAAGAAAAAAATCATGATTACTGTCATGATGATGCTTTTGGCAAGCTGTGCCAACCTTATTGGGCCTTATCTGGTCAAGCAGGCAATCGATAAGGAAATCCCAACAAAGGATATTTCGGGATTGTTCATTTTGGCCGGGATTTATGTCCTCGCGCTGATCACAACTGGAATATGCATGAAATTCCGGATCCGGATGATGTCCCAGACCGGGCAGAGCATAATCCGGGACATCCGGAAGGATTTGTTCATTCATTTGCAGAAGCTGTCCTTCTCTTTTTACGACAGCCGTCCTCATGGGAAAATCCTTGTGAGAGTCGTAAACTACGTCAACTCCTTAAGCGACCTTTTGTCGAACGGGATTATCAATGTCATTACCGATTTGTTCAGCCTATTGGTAATTGTCGGATTCATGCTTTCAATCGATCCGAAGCTAACCCTTTACGCGATGGCTGGCTTCCCGGTTCTTGCCGGCGTTATTCTTCTTTTAAAAAATGCGCAGCGGAAAGCCTGGCAAATTTTAAGCAATAAGCAATCGAACATGAATGCGTATATCCACGAAAGCATCAGTGGGATAAAAGTGACCCAGGCATTTTCCAGGGAAGAGGAAAACGCGCAAATTTTCAGTGATGTTTCAGGCAGCTACCGCACGAGCTGGATGCGCGCGATTAAAATCCACTTCCTGCTCTGGCCGGCAATTGAAAACATTTCCGTCCTGACTGTATCATTTATCTACATCATCGGTGTATCAATGATCGGCGATGGAGTGACGGTCGGCTCGTTGGTTGCATTCGTGGGGTATATTTGGATGTTCTGGACGCCGCTTGCGAACATCGGAAACTTCTATAACGCGATCATCAACGCTATGGCTTATCTTGAGCGGATCTTCGAAACAATGGATGAAAAGCCAGCCGTAACAGATGCGCCAAACGCTAAAGAACTTGCTCCCATCCAGGGGCGGGTCGAGTTCAAAAATGTTGTGTTCGGCTATGAAGAAGCGGACCGTATCCTTGACGATGTAAGTTTCAAGGTCGAGCCGGGCGATACCATTGCGCTAGTCGGCGCAACCGGTTCCGGAAAGACAACTATCGTAAGCCTGATCAGCCGTTTTTATGATATCACCGGCGGCAAAATAGAAATTGACGGCACCGATATCAATAGCGTCACGATTCCGTCGCTCCGCGGCCAGATGGGCGTCATGCTGCAGGATCCGTTCATCTTCTCGGGGACCATCATGGACAATATCCGCTATGGCCGGCTTGATGCCACCGATGAGGAAGTAATTGAGGCGGCAAAAGCCGTCCAAGCCCATCAGTTCATCAGCCAGTTGAAGGATGGATACCAAACGGAAGTAAACGAGCGGGGTACAAGGCTATCAACCGGGCAAAGGCAGCTAATCTCCTTCGCGCGGGCATTGCTGGCCGACCCGAGGATTTTGATCCTCGATGAAGCAACTTCCTCAATCGATACGGAAACCGAACTCGCTTTGCAAAAAGGATTGGAAACACTCCTTAAAGGAAGGACGTCCTTTATCATCGCGCACCGGCTGTCGACAATTCAAAATGCTACCCGCATCCTGTTTATCGATAATGGCCGGATTGTTGAGGAAGGCTCCCATCAGGAACTGTTGCGGCAAAAGGGCTATTACTGGAAACTTCACGCCTCCCAGAAGGCTGTATAAAGTTTTTTAAAAAAGCGGCTTCTCCAAATTAATAAATAAAAGGCTTCTCCCTATTAAATGAGGGGAAGCCTTTTTTATTTGTATCAAGACCCAATAGTCGTGAAGACATCGTGGAGTTCTGATAGCTTTTAAGAAAATGGAGGCGGTCGAGTGAGAAGTTAATCCAATTTCGAAGTCCCTAGACCTTTCCCCCACGGAAGCTCCTCCGATACAGTCTAGAAAGGACCAGCCATAAGATATAAAAGCCAATCAGGAAAGAAAAATTTGTCGTAAAAAGCAGGAAGAAAAAAATACCAATATGGTGAAAACTATGTAACTATTATGGAATAAATCGTTCTAATATATAGAAGGCAAATTGCCAAACAGATTGTCGGAACTAAAGGGGGCAATAAAATGAAAAAAGTGCTTATAAGCCTGCTTCTGTTTTTTTCAATGGTGCTTTATGAAGCACCGGCACTTGCCGCGGGCAGTGATTTTATTATTATTAATAAGTCGACCAACCTATTGGCTTATTACAAAAATAGTACTCTTGTGAAAATCTTCAGTGTTGGCACAGGTAGAAATCCATCCCTGACACCAGAGGGGAAATTTAAAATCGTCAACAAAATCGTCAATCGCCCGTACTACAAAGAGAAAATTCCCGGTGGCAGTCCTAAGAACCCTCTAGGGAACAGGTGGCTTGGGCTGAATGCCAATGGGACATGGGGCACTACCTATGCGATTCATGGAAACAACAATCCTTCCTCGATTGGCAAATATGTAAGTGGTGGCTGTATCAGGATGCACAATGAGGAAGTGCAATGGCTCTATAAACAGGTAGCAGTTAACACGCCCGTCATTATCACATCTTCAAAATTGCCTTTTCACTCAATCGCTTCAGCGAATGGATATAAAGTGTCTGGCTCGGCCATCCCGGCAGGTGTCCCTTCATCTGTTACGCTAAAAAAAGGAAGCAAGGGCGAACACGTAAAAACACTGCAAATAGTTTTAACGCAAAGGGGCTATTCGACGAATGGGATAGACGGGGTTTTTGGGCCCGGTACCGAAGCAGCCGTGAAGAAGTTCCAAAAGGACAACAAACTGAAAGTGACCGGCATCGCCGATTCAGAAACTTGGAAGGCTTTGGAGAAATTTTAGCACAAAGTAAGACCTGGCTCGCCTCTAAAAAATGGCAAGTCGAAGGAACAAAAATTTAACATGGCGAAAGAAAAGCAACCCCGCTTCTCAACAGGAGCGGGGTATTTTTTTTGAATCCCCCCTTTTTTGTAACTTTATCCATTAAAATACAGTCTAAAGGTTTAGGAAAAAGACAGCCACCGGGAGGATAGCCATGGAAAAGAAATTCACGTTTGTTAACGAAAATTATGAGATGTTGAATAAGGAACAAAAACAAAAGGAATTTACATATTCCTCTGAAAATATAGAAGTTAAGCCGCATACGCAGAAAACGTACCGGTACGCGGCAATCATCATTGTTTCACTTGCCCTGCTTGTTGCCGCTTTTTTCTCAATTGAAAAAATGAAATCTTCGGAGCGGGGGATAGGGCGGGATTCCTTACATGAGCCTACAGCCGGATCAGATAAATCGGCACGAGAAAATATGCAAAAACCAGGGATGCCGGGGGATTTTCAACCTCAGGTTCTAAGTGAAGGATCCTCTGCTTCCTATATCGTCGATTTAAATGTGCCACGGGATAACAAATTTCTGGTCAGCGCGTCCATTGACGTAACCAATACATCCGAAAAGGGCTGGAACCAAATTTCTTTTCATTTTTTCCCAAACCTGCTCGGTGATTTGGGAAGGGAAGAATGCCGCAGGAAGGTCCTAACTTGGGCGATTGATAAGTGCCTGAATGAAATTGGCAGCGGTAATTTGGAAGTGGAGGGCGCAAAAATCGACGGTGTACCGTCAAAGTATGAATTGGAAGGCCTACAGCTGAAGGTGCCGTTAATGAAGGCCTTGAAGTCGGGCGGGAAAGCAAACGTCGAGATTTCCTACTCTTTTTCAATACCAAATGGGGGAAATGAGAAGCACGTTTACGATCTTCTCCAATGGCATCCAATGCTTCCGGATTATACATATGATTGGTTAATCCAGCCTCCTGCCTTTGGAAAAGAAACGTATTCCGCACCGCCTTCAAACTACCTTTTACACTATCAAATCCCAGAGAATCTTATCGCGGTAACCTCGGGTGCCGATCTCGATCAGGCAAGCGAAACAGGAGACATTCAGGAAAACCGCCTGAAAGAAATGTATGTTATTCTTTTGGATGGCTACAAAATGATTAAAACGTCGGCGGGTTCCATTGAAGTTCGTGTATTTGCTTTGGAAGAGGAATTGGAAAAAGGAAAAATGGTACTTGGAACAGCGGCGGAAGCGGTTGGTTTTTTTGCTTCCCGCCTCGGTGATTTGCCATATAAGCAGATTGATATTGTTATGACAAACGAGCGGAAAGGCAGTTATCCAGGGATTGTTCTCCAGCCGGACGTTATAAAAAGTGATGAACTCTTCTATCAGCCTATTGAGGAAACCCCTGACCATTTGCTCGTCCATCAGCTTGCCCAGCAATGGTTTTATGGCAAAGTCCATTTTGATCGGCATACCGATGCTTGGCTGAATGACGGACTTTCCGAGTTGGCCGCGTCCCTCTTCTTTTTGGGCAGCCAAAAGAAAAGCGAAGCGGAAAGCTTTGCCTACGCAAACGCATTTGATGACTTCTATATTATGAGGACGGATGTTAAATCAAACATGCCCGCGGACCGATATACCGGAATGCCCGGCGGAATGGTTGGCCATATCCAGGCAAAACCCACGCTATATCTATGGAGAATGATGAAACCTCACGGAACGGATACTGCACTTGCCTTCCTTTCCGATTACCTTTCCGCCTATTCAGGCAAAAAACTGGCAACGATTGAATTCATTCGTTTCACTAAAGAATATTTCAAAGTGGACAATCGCCCTTTTACCTCCTGGCTTGATTTTAATCCTTACGAAAACAGTGATTTCCAGGACTTTTTCAACTTGTGACCAGAGGCTTGAATATGGGAAACACCGGCACATAATACGAAATAGTTTCTTTTTGACGCTGGATTGAGTATAATGTTTCTATTCCAAATTGAATATTCCTTCGGGGCAGGGTGAAATTCCCTACCGGCGGTGATGGGGCAGTGCCCCTCAGCCCGTGACCCGTTTGCCTTCAGGTTTTGGCGAACGGTGGATCCGGTGTGAATCCGGGGCCGACAGTATAGTCTGGATGGGAGAAGGAAGCAGCAGGTTTTGAAAAAAGGGAATGGTGTGCCCTTCTGCAAACAGCGGCCGTATATAGGCAGGCTTGTTTCATGGTGGAAGGCCAGGCGTGCCTGACTCTGTTGTTTTCAAACCTTTATTTGAGCATGCCATTTTTCAGCCCCAAAGCGCTTTTGCCTTTGGGGCTTTCGCATGTTTTTCCACCCCTTTGGGATATCCTGTTAATGGATAAGCCACGATAAAAAGGAGAAGAGAATGTTTACAGGAATTATTGAGGAAATTGGCACCATTTCACGGATTGCCGCAACAGGCATATCCATGGTCCTTACAATCGAGGCAAAGAAGGTTTTGGAGGATGTAAAGCTCGGAGACAGCATATCCGTCAACGGAGTCTGCCTAACGGTTACTTCCTTTGAAAAAAGTAGGTTTACCGTCGATGTGATGCCTGAAACCGTGAAAGCTACGAATATTAAGGACTTAAAGACGGGCTCCAAGGTCAACCTGGAACGTGCCATGGCAGCAGGCGGGAGGTTTGGCGGCCACTTTGTGAGCGGCCATATTGACGGAACGGGAACGATTATTAAAAAGAACAAAATGGCGAACGCTGTTTATTATGAAATTCAAGCAGCTCCATCCATCATGCCTTTCCTCATTCTCAAAGGTTCGGTTGCAGTGGATGGGACAAGCTTGACAGTTTTTGATGTAACCGGTGATACGTTTACAGTTTCACTTATCCCCCATACACTTACTGAAACGATTCTTTCCATTAAGGAAGCGGGGGACAGTGTCAACATTGAATGTGATATGCTTGGCAAATATGTGCACCATATCCTAAATCCAGGAAAAAGCGAAACGGGGAAAAAGAAGCCGGAAATAACCGCCAAATTCCTGGAGAAGAATGGGTTCATTTAAGGAGGGAGCACCATGTTCAGCACAATTGAAGAAGCCCTTCGCGATTTAAAGGAAGGGAAGGTCATCATCGTCTGTGATGATGAAGGGCGCGAAAACGAAGGCGATTTTGTTTCTTTGGCGGAAAAAGCAGTGCCGGAAGTCATTAATTTCATGGCCACTCATGGCAGGGGCCTAATATGTGTTCCGGTTGAAGAAGGCCTCGCGGAAAAATTAATGCTCGACCCGATGGTGGACAAAAATACGGATGCCCACGGGACCGCTTTTACAATCAGCATCGACCATAAATTCACGACAACGGGGATTTCTGCTTACGAACGTTCGGCAACAATCCTCAGCATGATTGATGAAGCCGCCCGGCCAGATGATTTTAAAAGGCCAGGGCATGTTTTCCCGCTTGTTGCGAAAAAAGGCGGAGTACTGGAACGGCCCGGACATACAGAAGCGGCGGTTGATTTGGCGAAGCTATGCGGTGCCAAGCCCGCAGGCGTTATCTGCGAAATCATGAATGAAGATGGTACAATGGCAAGGGTACCGGAGCTAAAGGGCGTGGCCCAACGCTTCGAACTCAAAATGATTACTATAGAAGATCTGATTGCTTTTAGAAAAAGAAAAGAACAGCTAGGGGCAGTAAAATAATTTGCCCTGTTGGATATTGACTGGAGGAATGGAAAATGAATAAAGTATACGAAGGAAACCTCATCGGCACCGGCCTGAAAATAGGAATCGTTGCAGGACGTTTCAATGAATTTATCACCGATAAACTATTAGGCGGCGCGTTGGATGCCCTAAAGCGCCATGGAGTAAATGAAACAGACGTGGATGTGGCATGGGTGCCGGGCGCTTTTGAAATACCCCTTATCGCCCAAAAATTGGCCAAAGGCGGAAAGTATGATGCAGTCATCACCCTTGGCGCAGTTATTCGCGGGTCCACACCGCATTTTGATTACGTGTGCAAAGAAGTTGCAAAAGGCGTCGGGAACACCGCGCTATCCTCGGGAATTCCCGTCATTTTCGGCGTGCTAACGGTTGATTCAATCGAGCAGGCTATCGAGCGCGCGGGTACGAAAGCTGGTAACAAAGGTTGGGAGGCAGCCTCATCGGCAATTGAAATGGCTAACCTTCTCCGTACCATTGAGGCATAGTCGAGTTGATTCAAGGAACCGGACCGCCAGTTCCTTTCTTAAAGTGAATGACTAAAAAACAGGCCCTTGATAGCGGTAAATGCATTTAGTTGTATAAAACCTCATCTTTTTATAAAGGAGAAATAGTAGTGAGTGAGCTGAAAATGGATTCAAAAGTGCTTTCCGTTTTGGAAAATAAGATTCAACTCATTAAAACTGACAAAGGGGCGATTTACCTTGTCGGCCCAATCCGGCTTCCTGTCAATCTTTACGGGGAAACGGTCGTATTCCAGTGGTACTGCTGGCTGAACTGTGATGAAGTGACGGAGGATTATCAGCGGATCATAGATAAACTGTCCTCTTCCAATCTTGCGGAATTACAGCAATCAAGCGTCCTTGCTTACGGGGATTTCCAGTACGGCGATGAAGCGCTGATCAGGATGCACTCCATCTGCCATACCGGTGACATTTTTGGAAGCAAGCGCTGCGATTGCGGCTTCCAATTGAAGAATTCCATGAAAATGATTGTCGAGCATGGAACGGGCGCGTTATTTTACCTTGCCAATCATGAAGGAAGAGGAATTGGCCTGTTCAGCAAGGCGATGGCTTATATTCTCCAGGAAAATGGCTATGATACGGTTGAGGCAAATGAAGGGCTTGGATTTGTTGACGATTCCAGGAATTACGAAGATGCGATTTCCGTCCTGAAAGCATTACGCTCCAAGCCAGTCACGCTGATCACGAACAATCCGAAAAAACTTGAGGCTCTAAGGCAGTCAGGTATGCCGATTTCGGGCAGGCGCCCGCTGTGGGGGGATATTTCGGAATACAATGAGCAATACCTCCAAACGAAGGTGAACCGTTCAGGACACCTGAGGGAAGAGGGGACTTGCACGAATGACTAGCGATGCTTTCTATATGGATCTCGCCCTGCAAAATGCCCGGGCGTTAAAAGGCCAGACGGATCCAAATCCGCTTGTCGGGTCCGTTATAGTGAATGAAGGAAGGATTGTCGGTGTTGGGGCCCACCTGCAGGCAGGAACACCCCATGCGGAAATCCACGCCCTCCGGATGGCGGGGGAAAAGGCCCGAGGAGGCACCATCTATGTCACTTTGGAGCCTTGCTCGCACCATGGCCGAACAGGCCCGTGTGCCGAGGCGATTGTCCAGGCCGGTTTGAAAAGGGCGGTCATTGCAACACTTGACCCTAACCCGGTTGTCAAAGGGAATGGCGTTAGAATTCTTCAGGATGCCGGAATTGAAGTCGACATAGGCATCCGTGAAGAGGAATCCCGTAAGATGAACGAGGTTTTCAATAAATTTATCGTTGATAAGAGGCCATTTGTCACATTGAAAGCGGGGTCTTCCCTTGATGGGAAAATTGCTACCCACACATTTGAAAGCAAATGGATTACATCCGAAGATGCGCGCCGGGATGCCCATCATTTAAGGAACGAACACCTGGCGATCCTGGTGGGCGTCAATACCGTCATAAAAGACAATCCGGAATTGACTACAAGGATTCCGAATGGGCGTAATCCAATTCGTGTTGTGCTAGATTCTTCCTTAAAAATACCGCCCGATTCCAAGGTGGTTACGGACGGACTTGCGGAAACGTGGATTTTTACAACCCAAGATGCTGACAACAATAAGGAGAAACAGCTGAGGGAGCGGGGCGCAAGTGTTTTCCGGACAGCGGGCCAGGGGAAGGTGGACCCTGGAGAAGTGCTTGATATCCTTGGGGAAAAGCTCGTTTCTTCCGTCCTGATTGAAGGCGGCGGCACCGTCCATGCGAGTTTTATTGAAAACAAATTAGTTGATAAAGTCATTCTTTATTTTGCTCCGATGCTAATTGGCGGGCAAGCGGCACCTACATTTCTTGAAGGGGCAGGCGCCAATACAATGGCGGATGTAGTTGAATTGGAAAATACATCGATAGAAAAGGTTGGCCGTGATTTCAAGTTCACCGGCTATCCTTCCTATAATTAACGAAGGCCAGCAGCTCATGCTGGCCTTTTTTTGAATATTTTACCGACTCCCCTGGACAATTCACCCATTTTAGAAAAAAGTTGTAGTAAAATAGTCATAGATAAGAAGGGGGATAGGAGAATGGAACTGCTTTCGGTGTCGGGAATAAGGAAAGCGTTTAAGGATTTTGAAGCAGTACGCAGCGTATCATTTACAGTCAGTAAAGGAGAAGCTTTTGGATTGCTGGGTCCGAATGGCGCAGGAAAGTCTACGACTATCAATATGTTGACGGGCCTTTTTCCACCTACAGACGGTTCAATCATGCTTTCAGGCATTGATATGAAAGCCAACCCGAAAAAAGCACAGGCGCTGATTGGGATTGTCCCGCAGGAAATCGCGCTGTACCAAACGATGAGCGCGAAAGACAATCTTTATTTTTGGGGAAGGATGTATGGCCTTTCCGGAAGCATTCTCGATCATCGGGTAGCCGAAACACTCGAGTTGATTGGACTTGCCGACAGGGCGAAGGATAAAGTCGAGACGTTTTCCGGGGGGATGAAACGGAGGGTCAATATAGGCGCGGCCATCCTCCACAGGCCGGAATTATTGATTATGGATGAGCCAACCGTTGGAATTGACCCACAGTCAAGGGCTCATATCCTTGAAACGGTTAAGAGATTGAATAATGAGGGAATGACTGTCATTTATACAAGCCATTACATGGAGGAAGTGGAGTTTCTATGTAAGCGGATTGGCGTTATGGACCACGGAAAGCTGATTGCCTTGGGAACCATTCCGGAACTGAGGGAGACGATTGGCGACAGGTCGAGGATGGTCTTTGCCATTCAGGGAGGCGCGGCCAACCCAGACATGCTAAATGGCATTGTTCCGGCAGGGGATTGCCAGGTTTTCGGAGAGAATTTGACTGTGTTTCACAAGGAGCCTCAAGCTGTCTTAAGTACGCTCGTCCAAAGAATCACGGAAACGGGAGCGCAAATTTCCGGAGTGGAAATCGTCGAGCCGAATTTGGAAAGCGTCTTTTTGCATCTAACAGGAAGAAGCCTGCGCGACTAAGGGGGGAGAAAGAATGAATTTGTGGTGGCTTGCTTTAAAAGACACAATCCTTATCGCAAAGGACAGGAAAGCCTTGCTGACACTTATCCTGATGCCGTTGCTATTGATCGGTATATTGGGAGCGGCATTTGGCAAGCTCATGGGAGACGGCGAAGTGAAGCTGGACAAATTTACACTCGCCGTGGCCAATCTTGACGATGGGGAGATGGGCACGGTCCTAGAGGAAGAAGTTTTTGAAAAAGGCCTGCCTGATCTTGTGAAAGTGAAAAAAATGAATGAAGCTGAACTGTATACAACCCTTAAAGACCAAAAAGCCGCTGTAGGCCTGATTATCGAAAAAGGTTTTTCAAATGCGGTCCTTTCCGGTAATGAGGCGGAAGTGAAACTCATTTCGATTCCATCGGCGGGCATTCAGGCGACAATTACCGAGAACATCATCCAACAGTTTGCAAGTGAAGCCGCTATCCGGACAGCCGGGATGAAGGCTGCCATCGAGGCTGCCGCAAAAGCGGGGAATCAGGGGCAGGCAAACCTTGGTGCCGCAGGGTTTTCCCCGGGGGAGGAACCCTTCACGCTTGTGAAGGAGGAAGCTGCAAAGGAAGAAGGACTGCCGGTCGGCTCCTTTCAATATTACGCCGCGGGCATGGGGGTCATGTTCCTGCTGATGACAGTTACCATTGGGGTATCGGCCATGATTGAGGAAAAGGAGCAGGAGGTTTATAAACGGCTGCTTGTATCAAAATTGACCCATTATGAGTATTTGGCGGGAAAAGTCCTTGGGCTGCTGTTTTTATCAACGCTTCAGCTGTTTGTGATAATACTTGGAACCCGGTTCATTTTTTCGGTTGATTGGGGCTCATCCCTCACTGGCGTTTTCATAATCGGTATTAGCTTCGTATTCAGCGCTTGCGGACTCGGAGTTATGGCGGGTTCACTGGTGAACACAGGAAAGGCCTTTAACGTAGTAGGTATGCTGGGCACACAAATCATGGCGGCAGTTGGCGGCAGTATGGTGCCTTTATATTTGATGCCTGATTGGGTGAACACGCTAGTAAAAGTTTTTCCAAACGCACTTGCCCTGCAATCATTCCTGGAGTTGATGTCTGGGGGCGGGATAATGGATATCCTCCCGGGAGCGGCGGGCCTATTGGGGCTCGGGATTCTATTCCTTGCGATCGGCTGGCTTGTGCTTGCCGGGGAAAGGAGGAGAAAGTATGCGTAAAACAGCTGCGATTGCCCTGTTGCATCTGAAGTCGATGGCGCGCACCCCCTCCATATGGGTAATGATGGTCGTCATGCCCCTCGTATTCAGCATTATTTTCGGTGGAATGGCTGGCAGTTCGGAAAAAAACAAACCGCTTGTGCTGTATTCAGCGGGAAGCGATGATTTATCTTTACAGGCTGCGAAACTGCTGACAGGCAATAATCAATATAAATGGGAAAAAGTTTCCCCGCAAAAAGCTAGGGAAGCGGTTAACAATCAAAAGGCCATCGCTGCGGTCATGATTGGGGAAGGATTGGCAGAGCGGATTGCAAAAAAAGAACCGCTGTTCACCGTTGCAATCCAGCGTGAGACACAGGAGTATTTGGCGCTGTATCCCCATCTTGAAGGAGCCGCGCGGACGGTTGCCTCGGGTTATGAATTAGCAGCCGCTAGCGGGACCGATGGGTTTTCGGCACTTTTACAGGAAGTGTCAGGCAACCAGGGAATCAAAGTTAAAAAGGAGATTATTCAAAGGGAAGGAAGCAAGGGAGAAGCAGTTTCCTTGAGTTCAATTGGATTTACGATCATGTTCATGATGTTCGGGATCTCGGGAGCGGCAGCCACAATTCTTGAAGAAAGGGCTGGCGGAACCTGGGCAAGATTGATGGCCGCCCCTGTTAACAGGGTTCAGATTATTTGCGGTTATATCCTGTCCTACTTTTTGCTTGGCTGGCTGCAGCTTGGCATTCTCGCTCTCTCGATTAAAGTGCTTTTTAACGGGAAGTGGGGAAGCCCGCTCTATTTTATCCCGTTTGCATCGCTTGTCATTCTGACCGTGGTCGGCCTTGGCCTTATGATTGCAGGACTGGTAAAAACAAAACAGCAAGCGGGCGCGTTGAGCGCGGTTATCATCGTCAGCACCTGTATGCTCGGAGGTGTCTACTGGCCGATTGATGTTGTTCCTGATTTCATGAAGCTGATCGCAAAATTCGTCCCGCAAAGCTGGATGATGTCGGGTATCCGGGAAATTGTGAGCGGAAGCCTGCACGGACCGACGATTTGGACTGCAATCGCCGTTCTAGCTGGATTCTGCCTGCTGTTCTACTATTTGGGAATAAGGAAGCTAAAATACGAAAATTAATTTAATTGACAATACAAAAAAGAGAGCCTGTCCGGCTCTCTTTTATAGTATAATTAGATGCGCTTTGCACCTACATAACGTGGCTTCCAGTAGGAGTTGTTTAAGGATGAAACAGATACGCCTTTAGATGAAGCAGAATGGATGAATTTCCCGTTTCCGATATAAATGCCGACATGTGTCGGTCTTGAAGCTTTGTATGTTTGATAGAAAACAAGGTCGCCAGGCTTAAGGCTGTATACGCGTTTACCTTTGCCCCACATTTCCCCAGCTGTCCTTGGAAGGGACTTTCCTGCTTTACCAAAAGAGTATTTTACGAGGCCGGAGCAATCAAAACCTGCTCTTGGGCTGATTCCGCCCCATGTATAACGTTTTCCCATATTGGATTTAGCGACAGAAATTGCATTGTTGTGGTAAGTTGCAGCTTCACTCATGGTCGGAAGAAGTGTCATCATCAAAGTTGTCATAAACAAAACCGCCATAAATTTCTTCAACATGTAAGTTTACCCCCTGGTGTTTTTTGCTAAACCTACTATACTCTATTCTTTTTAACAGCGTCTTCACAGGTAGATTACAAGTCTATTACAAGAGGAAATGAAAATTCAGAAAATTAACATTGTTGTTACTTTTAAAAGTAAGAACACTTGTTTTTTCCGCAGGAAACCTTGATATTATTGGGTTTTTACAATCTTTTATCCTTTACGGCACAGCAAGGAGCATGGTCGATCATAGTGGCTAAAATGTAAACAAACTGTGAAAAAAGTAAAAAAATGTGACGAAAATATGTAATACAACTGTAAAAATGGATTTTTTCACCTTCTATTTCTTACAAAATTGTAAGACTGAAAGTTAAAAATGTAAGGGAATGCGATGGATGATAGAAAAGAATTTTATTACAGTAAAAGTAACAAAAGGATAAACGAGGGATGAAAATGGAATTGGTTTTGGAAGCTGTCGGGCTCAATAAGACTTATGGAGGAAAGGGGAATGTTTTTTCCGCCCTGAACAACATCGATGTAAAGGTTGAAAAAGGGGAATTCACCGCGATTATGGGGCCTTCAGGAGCCGGAAAAACAACCTTGCTGAACATATTATCGACGATTGACGCGCCGACTTCAGGCATCGTAAGGATAAACGGTACGAATGTGCAAAGTTTGAATGAAGAGGAAGTCAGCAGGTTCCGGCGGGATAGGATCGGCTTCATTTTCCAGGATTACAACCTCCTGGACACATTGACAATTGAAGAAAATATCGCCTTGCCGCTCGCACTTGCTGGTATGCCGCCAGTCGAAATTGCGAGGAGGGCAGCGGAATTCGCAAATATATTCGGGATAGAAGAACTACTCGGCAAATATCCTTATGAGGTTTCCGGTGGGCAGCAACAAAGGGCATCCGCAGCGAGGGCGCTTGTTTCAAGCCCGAGCATTGTCTTCGCGGATGAGCCTACGGGAGCCCTCGATTCGAAGTCGGCCCATATCCTATTGAAGACGCTTGAGGAAATAAACAGGATTAAAGGCTCGACCATATTGATGGTAACCCATGACCCTTTCGCAGCAAGCTTTTGCAGCCGTGTCGTTTTTATAAAGGATGGTGGGTTCTTCACTGAATTAAGAAAGGGAAGCCAAACAAGGAAACAGTTTTTCCAGCAGGTTGTCCATGTGCTGGCTGCCTTGGGGGGTGGACAGATTGAGTCTGTTTGAACTGACAAAAAGAAATATACGTAAAAACTTCAAGGCATATTTGGTTTATTTTTATCCGATGGCCTTTAGCGTCGTGATTTACTTTACTTTTGTATCCCTGCAATACAATCGGAAAATCATTGATGCTGCAGCGAGCCTTGGCAAAATAGGACCCGCATTTATGGCCGCTTCTGTTTTCCTGATGGCTTTCTCCGCTCTGTTTATCTTTTATTCCAATAGCTTTTTTATGAAAAAGCGGAAAAAAGAAATCGCCTTATACTCTCTTTTTGGTATGTCGAAAAAACAAATTGGGCTGATGCTTTTTTTTGAAAATTTGCTTGTCGGCACGGGGGCTCTACTGGTTGGTCTTGGTATTGGCGCGGTTCTTTCCAAGCTGTTTGCGATGGTCCTTGTTAAACTCATGGGAATTCCAATCGTAGCGGGTTTCACCTTATCCGTAGCTGCGGCAGTCCAAACGATTGTTATTTTTTTTCTGATTCTCTCTGCGGCA
This sequence comes from Neobacillus oceani, assembly GCF_046237595.1. NCBI lineage: Bacteria > Bacillati > Bacillota > Bacilli > Caryophanales > Bacillaceae > Neobacillus > Neobacillus oceani. The sequence continues at coordinate 1,589,564 of NZ_CP143543.1, forward strand.
TCGATTTATAATGCCCGGGTCATCCGGACATCCACGCTCCGTGAACTTTTCCAGGCGGGAAAACAAGCGGAGAAAAAGCCGTTTGCCTCCGTCGCTGTGGCTTTATTGTCGCTGCTGCTCATCGGAACTGGCTATTGGGTTATTCTCCAGCCCGTTTCATCCGGTATCTGGTCAAGCCACGCATGGCTGAAAATCCTTGGCGCGCTTGTGAGCATCATAATTGGAACGTTCCTATTCATCCGGGCATTCATCGTCTATTTGCTTTCGGCTCTCTCGAAAAGGAAGGCATTCTTCTATAAAGGATCTAACATCATAAGTACATCTAATCTGCTATATAGGATAAAAGGAAATATCGCCGTCCTGTCGGTACTGGCGCTGTTGTCCACATTCACGCTTTTCCTGATGGGAGTGACGTGGAGCCTGTACGCCAGCCTGAATGATATTTCTAAAGACAATTTTCCGCACAGCTTTATTTATTCGGTGCAAAATGGGGAAGATGAAACGGAAATAAACCGTCTATTCGAGGCTAGGGACGATATACGTTACAGCCAAAAAATAGAGCCGGTAAAAATGGAAGCGGGTCCGGATTTTTCCGGGAGGTTTCCTCCTGATTATCCAGTCCTGCTTATTCCCGAATCGTCTTTTAGGCAGCTCGGAAGGAAAATGGGGATGGAAGCGGATATTCAGTTTGCCGATAATGAAGCGATCGCCTTTTATGACGGAAATCTGAACAGGACGCACGACCCTTATACCGGCAGAAGCATCCGCTTGCCGGGCGGGGAAAACGCAACAATTGCTTCCTATGAAAACTATTCGCTGCTGAATCAAGCCATCTTCGCATTCCCGCTCGTCGTCAAGGATGCCGTTTATGAAAAGGCCGTTGAGTCTGGCGCGCCAACAACACAGCTGCAGATATACAAGCTTGGGAAAGAAAAGGCTACAAAGGAGCTTGGGGGGGAAATTGAAGAAATCCTCTGGAACCATACGGAAGAACGGAACGAGGTGATTTGGTCAAGTTTTTACCAGGAATATTCACAAGGAATGGAGACATACGGAATCCTTATTTTTATCAGTGGCTTCCTCGGGCTTGTCTTCCTGATGGCAACCGGCAGCGTCCTTTTTTATAGGCAGTTGTCGGAAGCGGCCGCCGACAAGCCGAGGTACCAAATCCTGAAGAAGATTGGGCTCGGAGCGCGGGAAATGAGGAAATCGATCAGGGTCCAAACGCTGTTTATTTTCTCTATTCCAATCCTGATTGCCGTATCGCATAGCTCGGTCCTGATATCGGCGCTCGCCGGGTTTGCCGGCATCCGGATGGCCGGCCCATTCATGGTCGTCCTTGGCCTATATATCGGTCTGTATTTGGCCTACTTTTCTTACACGTCGACCCGCTTCTATGCACTCGTTAATGAATAGCCATGAAAAAAGGGATGGTTCCTCCATCCCTTTTGTTCGTATTATTCCTTATGGTTTTCGGCTTCCAGTCCAAGGTAGGCGGCTCCACCAGGAACTGGGAAGTGAATGGCCGCCTGTGTGAATACTCCTCTTTCGGACTCGACACTCACCGAATGGCCGAGCTTATCGGCGATTTTTTTGGCGAGATAAAGCCCCATGCCTGTGGACGAATAAAGTTCGCGCCCGTTTTTCCCTGTAAATCCCTTTTCGAAAACCCTAGGAAGATCCTCGGGGAAAATCCCGATTCCGTTGTCGCGGATGGAAATCATCCTTTCCTTTGAAAGGACGGAAACTGTAAGCTCACCTCCCGGCGGGGTATATTTAAGCGCGTTCCCGAGCAGCTGGTTGCAAAGGAACAGAAGGGCTTTTTTGTCAGAGAGCGCCTCAAAGTCTTCGCAGCGGACGTCCAGGCGGATTTTTTTTGCATAAAATACCTTGGAATGGGCTTTCAAGGATTCTTTGACGATTTTCCCAATCTCAGCCTCCTGAATGAGGTAGTCATTATTGAAATCGTTCAGGCGAGAAAAATAAAGCGCCTGCTCGACGAAATGTTCGATCCGGTCCATTTCTTCTTCCAGGCTCGGGCTTCCTTCACCTGTCTCATAAAGCATCCTGCTAACGGCAATCGGCGTTTTGATCTCATGGAACCAGGAAGTCATGTATTCCATCCATTCCTTTTTTTCATCATTGGCGCGCCTGAGCCCTTCAAGAGAGGACCGGTAATGCCCAGCGATTATCCCGATGTACAGCTTTTCTTCTTCGGTAGGTTTTATCCCATGCCCGCTGGGTAGACCGCCCGGCTCATAGCTTTCAAGTTCTTTTAAAAATGCATTCTTTCTGCGGAAGTCGTAGAATAAATAACCCGCTATAATCAGTACGGAAACAAAATCGATGTACAAAAGGCTCGCCGGAAGGATGGACAGCGAGGGGTCGGCTAGGGCGACAGTATTCATAAAGCCGATGATAAGCAGTAAACAAACAATGAGAGCCTTTTGGCCTGACATGTATTCAATAGGTTTCATTGTAAACTATACCCCTGGCCTTTTCTTGTTTGGATGGCGCATGCGAGGCCGAGGCTTTCCAGCTTCTTTCTGAGCCGGTTCATATTGACGGTCAGCGTATTGTCATCTATAAAGCTTTCGTCCTGCCACAATGCCCGCATGATTTCATCTCTTCCTATTATTTTTCCAGGCCGCTTCATCAGCATCGCCAATATATGAAACTCATTTTTCGTTAATATCGCTTCCTTGCCCTCGAACTGGGCGGAAGCTTTTTCAAGATTCAGGAGAAGGCCGTTGTACTCAAGAACAATCGTTTCACGCTGTTGGGGAGCAGCCGCTCGCCGCAAAATGGCATTCAGCTTCGCGACCAGCACGTCGAGCGAAAAAGGCTTCTGGAGATAGTCATCTCCGCCGACATTCATGGCCATGACAATATCCATATTTTCCGTTCTTGATGAAATGAACACGATGGGAGCGGCAGTCACTTCACGGATTTTTTTGCACCAGTAAAACCCGTCGTAGCTTGGGAGGTTGATATCGAGTAAGATGAGATCCGGCTTCAAATCGGCGGCTTGTGCATCAATCTCCTCAAACGAGCTAACCGAACAGGGGGAAAAATCCCATTTTTCCAGGTGAGCGGCAATCAACTGTCTTAATTTCGGTTCATCCTCTACAATCATCACTCTTCTCAAAGTGCCACCTTCTTTTTGCAAAGTTTGTATCTATAGTATAGTAGACTTGGCAGGAATTTAGTAGAGTACCATTTTTTGAAAGTTGACTGGAGGGAAAAGTGTGATAAAGGGTATTATTTTCGACTTTGACGGCCTGATTGTCGATACGGAGTCGCTTTGGTATGAAGCCTATAAGGAAATCATGGCTGAATTCAGGTGCGAACTCCCGCTTGAAGAATTTTCAAAGGTAATTGGGACGACCAACGAAGTGCTAAATGCATATTTTGAAAAAACGACAGGCATGACGGTCGACGAAGCAGGCATCCATTTGAAAACGAAGGAGTTTTACATGCAAAAAGCAGGCAGCCTAGCGCTCCGTGAAGGGGTTCGCGAGTATTTGGATGAAGCAAAGTCCCTTGGTGTGAAAATTGGCCTAGCTTCAAGCTCGCGGAGAGAATGGGTCGAATCGTATTTAAGGAAGTTTGGCATTTACAGCTACTTTGAAACAATTAAAACGAAGGAAGACGTCGAAAAAGTCAAACCGGACCCAGCGCTTTACTTATTGGCCCTTGAGAGCCTGGGAATTTCGCCAAATGAGGCGGTAGCTTTCGAAGACTCGCTGAACGGGTCAGCCGCGGCCATCTCCGCCGGAATGCACTGTGTCATCGTCCCGAATCCGGTAACGAACCATCTACGATTTGAAAATTACCGGCTTCGGCTTGGATCGATGGCGGAGAAAAGTTTGGCGGAAGTGCTAAAGGAAGTAGGAAGGTACGAATAGTAAAATGGATCGGACGATCATTCGTATTTACCCTCAAGATTTTTTTATTAGGGACCTATGTTTGCAGTCCGCTTATCTTTGGTAAAGTTACCTTTGAACGTGATATTGTAAAACTAAGAAACCGAAGGGAGTGGTTTTCATGTATAAAACGCCTGAGCAAGGTGAATACGCATCTGCCTATGAACCGTACATTGTGTTGGTTCCGGAAGGGGACATCGTCACAACTTTGGAGAGGCAGGCGGATGAAACTGTCATCCTGCTGAAAGGGTTGTCGGATTCACAGGCTTCCTTCAGGTATGGCGAGTCAAAATGGAGCATTAAGGAAGTTTTGGGCCATATGGCGGACTGTGAGAGGATCATGGCGTACCGGTTATTGACAATTGCGCGCGGGGACTCGGTCCCACTCCCTGGCTTTGAGGAGAACGCATACGTTCGGGAAGCTGGGTTCGACAGGGAACCGCTTGAGAACTTGCTGGCGAATTTCATGGCGGTTCGGGCGTCGACAAGCGCTCTGGTAAGGTCGCTCAGCGAGGAAGCGTGGCCACGGACTGGGAATGCCAATGGCCATCTCGTATCAGTACGGGCAATCGCCGCCATGATCGCAGGCCACGAACTCCATCACCGTAAAATCCTCATGGAACGCTACTTGGGCTCAAACGGATTTCCTGCGGAGTGAAGCAGGGGACGAATTTGGCGGATCCATTTACGACTGCACAGGGGAACATATAGGCCGCTTCAATTTTAGGGAATTTTGGTAAAAGGCAGGGTTAAGCCCCTGTCTTTTTTGTTTCTCAAGAGTTTTTTTGCACCCCATTCAGGAAGAAGTCCCTGCTTTAGAGCTTCTTCATACATTTAGGTTGCTTATCCCCTCTGGACAGTCATTTTTTGCGCAGATTTTCATAGAGCGGCAAGATATCCGGGATTTCAATGCAGATATCCGGGATTTCAGGACAGTTATCCGGGAATACAATTCAGATATCCGGGATTTCAGGACAGTTATCCGGGATTTCGATGCAGTTATCCGGGAATTCAATGCAGATATCCGGAACTGCCAAATTTCAGACACAATTAGCCCACCGGCCAGGTCAGGATGGTCCGAATGTAGCTCACCGCGGAATAAATCCTTAATTGTTTAACAAGCCGCTCGATAGGCAAAAATGTATGCAGCAGCACGTACATATTTTTTCAAAAAGGAGAAGATGGATTTGAACGGTGAAGTTCCTAAAGACCACATTATTGATAACAGCCTAGCGTTGATGCAGGAGGGGTATGAATTTATCGGGAACCGATGCAAGAAATACGGAGCGGACCTGTTCGAGGCGCGGCTCCTTGGCCAAAAGGTCGTGTGCATGACCGGCGAGGAAGCGGCGAAGATTTTCTATGATAATGATAAGTTTCAAAGAATAGGAGCGGCGCCGAAAAGGGTGCAAAAGACGCTATTTGGGGTTAATGCGGTCCAGACAAAGGACGGCGCTGTGCACCAAAGTAGAAAGATGCTGTTCATGGCGCTCCTGTCACCGGAGGGAGTTGCCCAGGTCCGCAAACTGGCCGAAACGTATTTCCGCGAAACGGCTAGTAAATGGGAAACGATGGACCGGGTCGTCCTTTTTGAAGAGGCTGAAGAAATCCTTTGTAAAATTGCCTGCGAGTGGGCTGGCGTTCCTATAAAAGAGGAGGAGGCAAAAGAACGCGCGGAGGATTTCACCGCGATGGTCGATGCGTTCGGAGCTGTGGGGCCACGCCATTGGAAAGGCAGGAGGGCCCGGACTCGCGCTGAGGAATGGATCACGGAAGTTATCGAGAAGGTCAGGGCAGGTGAACTTGCGGCGAGGGAAGGGTCGGCGCTTCATTCATGGTCAGTATACCGTGAGCCGGATGGAAAACCGCTTGATGCGAAAATGGCCGCGGTCGAACTGATTAATGTGCTAAGGCCAATTGTAGCGATTGCGACTTTCGTTTCGTTCTGTGCCCTGGCCCTGCATGATCATCCGGAATGCAAGGAAAAGCTCCGTACTGAAGGGGATAAATATCGGGAATGGTTTGCCGAGGAGGTAAGGCGGTTTTATCCGTTTGGGCCGTTTGTCGGTGCAAGGGTAAAACATGCATTTACGTGGCAAAACTACAATTTTGAAGAGGGGCAGCTTGTCCTGCTGGATATGTACGGTACGAACCACGATTACAGGCTGTGGGAATTTCCGGACCAATTCCATCCTGAACGGTTCCGGGACTGGGACGGAAACCTGTTCAAATTCATTCCCCAGGGAGGCGGGGATCCGGCAAAAGGCCATCGCTGCCCAGGTGAGGGAGTTACAGTCGAGGTCATGAAGGTTTGCACCGACCTGCTAGTAAACGGAATCACGTATGATGTTCCAGAAGATCAGGATTTAAGCTACAGCCTTGTCCGAATGCCAACCCGTCCGGAAAGCGGATTTATCATGGCCAACGTGAAGAGGGTTCAATAAGAAAATGAAACAGTGGACGGATCTCTTGCTCCAAAAAAAAATGAAGCAGGAGATTCGTCCCTGCTTCACTAATTCACCCCTCCAAAAGCTGGTCGAGGATTTCCTGGACATCGCGGCCACGCTGGAAGGAAACAATACGAGCCGGTTTTCCATCAAAAGCCTTCACAAGCTCATCGATGAACCGGTGATAACTGTTTGCACCCTCCACCTCAATCCGCTGAAGGGGTTCATTTTTTCTGGCAGCCCAGATTTCCGACCAGTTACGGAGGGAAAGTGTCCCCTCTGTTCCATACAAATCGAAACGAAGCTCTTCCTTCATGCCAAGTCCAGATAGCCCGTTGAAAAGGACAGGCACACCATTTGAAAGGCGTCCGCTTACGATGATGCCGGTTTCGCAAAGGCCCGGATCTTCCGGCAACTCCAATGAGGAACGGACATCGCTTATTTTTCCGAACAAATGTAAAATAATCTGGATATAGTGCGGAAACACTTCACGGACGAAACCTCCTTGGTCCCTTGAAGAAATCCAACTGTTTTGCTGCCATTTCCGGGGCCATTCCTCAAAATGGCAGTGCAGTTCAACACGGCGTAAAGCCCCAAGGAATCCATTGCTCACCAACCGTTCGAGTTCTAAAAAACCGGCCCCGAAAATCGTCGGGAAATTAACTGCGTGAAGCAGCCCGCTAGAAGAAGCTGCTCCCACCATTTCATCCGCTTCAGTAACCGTACTGGCCAGCGGCTTTTCACAAAGGACATTTTTGCCGCTCCGAAGCGCCTCCATTACATATTGGTGATGGAATTTTGGCGGTACTGCGATATAAATCAAGTTGATGTCAGGGTTGTCAAAAAGAGCCCTGTAGTCATCCGCTGCGGCTATCCCATATTTTTCAGATACTTCTGCTAGTCGCTTTGCATTTCCGTCAAATACTTCAAGAACGTCTGCCTCGGAATGCGCCAGGAATGCGTTCATTACGCGCTCGCCAATGCCCCCGGTGCCAATGATACCAACATTTATCTTCCCCATAAAGAACTCCCCCCTTGGAAAATGGCCTTACGTTTGCCCATATGGCAAAGCTTGGGTTTCTCAAAAAATATGATTTTCGTAAATGTGTACCAGTCTATTTTATCACTGCAAGCTGAGGGGAAGCCATCAGCATTTCCTTATAATCTTGTAATAGAATTAAATAAGTCAGCTCTGCAGGAAAATGGTAAACTAATAGCAAATGGTATGCTGGAAGTATTTCCTTGGGGAAAATATACAGGTGAGAGAAAACTCATTGCCTTAATGGGGTGGAGTGGATGGACTGGTTCGGAGGAAGTTCGGAGAATTATCGGTTTGTGATGTTTTCGGTATCGCACATCTTCGTTTTGGTGATTCTTCTCCTGGCGGTAATCGCGATTTATGTATTCCGTGAACGTCTAAAAGGGCTTGGGCAGCGGAAAATGGAAGTTTGGGCGGCGGGAACGCTCATTGTAATGGAGTCCCTCTACCACATTTGGATGTATGCAAATGGCTTTTGGCGGGCGGTCGACTCTTTGCCCGCCGGCCTTTGCAGCATCAGCCTGATCCTGGCGGTAATCCTTTTATTAACGGGAAGCAAAGCGGTTTATGACATACTTCTTTACACTGCTCTGCTCGGCGCGACCCAGGCGCTCGCAACCCCGTATTTGTTCTATGACTTTCCGCATTTCCGGTTTGTCCATTTTTTCTATACACACATGCTGATCGTCCTTGTCCCGCTTTACTACACGTGGGTGAAGGGATACCGGCCGGCTTTTTCATCCGTCATCAGGCTCGTCGTATTTTTGAATTTGATCATGCCGGTTGTCATGCTCATTAACAAACTGGTTGGCGGCAATTATATGTATTTGAGCCACAAGCCGGAAACTGCGAGCCTCCTGGACGTGCTTGGGCCATATCCATGGTACATCCTTTCACTCGAAGGCCTGCTCGTCTCGCTCAGCCTGATTGTCTGGCTGATTTTCCGTGAAAGGGGAAAGGCGTCCGGTACTTCCAGGCAAATGAATTAGAGTGAAGCAGGGAACGCCTTGCTTCACTTTTTTAAAAACAGAAAGTTTCTCACGTTTACATGTTTAATAATTTGTTTGCATAGCCGTTTGGCAACAACCCCCACTTATAATGGAAGTACGAAGGGATAATCCGGAGGAAACCATCGAAAACCCTTGGAGGGCAGCCTCCAATGTTTGAAAAACCGATTCTTCCGTAACAACGACTATTATAGGCCTTTTATAACTTCGTCCCAGGCGGGGTTTTTCTTTTTTTGAAAATGGCCTTATTCATCAAAAGTGAAGCAATGAAGCATGAAAGGCCCTCTCCTTCATTTTGCTTCACTCTGGAAACTCGCCCGGAATGAGGGCTATAATGAGGTAAGATTCGAATTACACATAAAAAAACATTTCTAAAAACGTTTTTCCCATGGAAGGAACGGGTTATCCATTGAAACTAAAGCTGAATCAAACTATGATAAAAAATCGCTGCGGCCCGGCTTCCTTTAAAAGAGGTGAGGCTTATTACCGCGGGAATAAGGTGAAATTGCATTCCGCCGGAGAGGGAGAATGGACTGCCATCGTAAAAGGCGCTGAGGATTTCAACGTGACTGTGGAAGCCGACGGCCGAGGGGGGTTCATAACGGCATGTACTTGCCCTTCCCTAGCATCGGTCAACAAAGATTGCCAGCACATTGCCGCGGTCCTGCTTGCCATATTAGGGGATGGGAAAACTCCGCATCTTGGTGAACACTCCCCGCCGGTTTTGGATAACGGGCCGCTCGCCGCCCTTTTTGCCAACCGGACCAAGCTCCCTTCCGGCCAAAGGCTCCATTTTGAAACACGGAGCGTCCTGCATACAGGCTTCATTTGCAGGCCCACTGTCTTAAAAAATGGACAGGAAATGCTTGGGATCGAGTTATATGTAAATTCTACCGCCATCGGCAATATCCGCGGGTTCCTTGAAAACGTTGAAAAAGGAGCTCCCGACACATCCGTCCTTTATGATCCGCAGCTCCATTGCTTCGAGGGCGAAACAGATTCCGTCCTCCATCAATTAATCCGGATTATGGAGGACGAAAAAATAGTGAAGGGAACATTTTCAGAGAGCGAATTTGCGGGCGGGCAGGCTGAACCGGAGCTTCTTCCAATCCCTCCTGCATCTTGGAATCAGCTTTTGCCATTGCTTGCCGCGGCGCCCCGGGTAAAACTTTCCTATGGCGGCCATGAATATCCCAGCATGCAGTTGTCGGACGGTCCACTCCCTTTGCAGATTGAGATGAAGGAAGAAACCGGGATACATAAGCTTGTGGTTGAAGGGCTCGGAAAAATAGTACTAATGGAACCATACCGCATTGCATTGGCGGACGGTAAACTTGTCCAGCTGGCGGAAGAAGACTGTGCCCGCCTCGCTGAACTAAAGCGGCTTTTCAAAGGGGAAGGGACAAAGGAATTTCCCATCCCTTCCGGACAGGAAGCTTTTTTTCTTGAAAAGGTAGTTCCGGGGTTAAGGAAGCTCGGAAGCATCCAGGTTTCCGGGACGGTCGCAAGAAAACATGCCTTTCCGCCACTTGTTGCGAAGCTTTATTTGGACAGGGTAAAGAACCGCCTATTAGCAGGACTCGAGTTCCATTATGGTGATCACATCCTTAATCCTTTAGAAACAGGCTCTTCCGCCCATAACCTGGGAATCCACCGTAATACTGAAAAAGAAAACCTCATCCTTGAATTGATGGAAAAGGGTTCGTTTGCAAAAACGGAAGGCGGCTATTTCCTGCACAATGAAGAGCTAGAGTATGAATTTTTATACCACATAGTCCCGATGCTTGAAAAACATGTCCAGATTTTTGCGACAACGGCGGTTAGGAACCGGATTTTCAAAAGCCCTTCCCCTCCGAAAATCAGCGTAAAGGTTAAGAAGGAACGTACCAACTGGCTGGAATTTACATTCAAGCTTGCCGGAATAGCGGATCAAGAAATACGGGATGTCCTGTCCGCGCTTGAAGAAAAACGGAAGTATTACCGCCTTCGGAATGGCTCTCTTCTTTCACTTGAGGACAGGGAGTACGAAGAAATCCAACGGTTCCTGAAGGCGGCGCCTATCCAGAAAGAGGATTTTGAATCGACTTTGAATGTCCCGATCATCCAGGGGTTACGTCTCCTCGATACGGCGGGGGAAGGGACGGCATTTTCATTTGAGGAATCGTTCCGCTCCTTCCTTGAAGAAATCCGGAACCCGGGGGAAAAGGACTTTCCTGTACCCGAGCTGCTGGAGCCTGTTTTGCGCGGCTACCAGAAACAAGGCTATCAATGGATGAAAACCCTCGCCAGCCATGGTTTTGGCGGTATCCTTGCAGATGATATGGGCCTTGGAAAAACACTGCAAAGCATCGCGTTCATCCTGTCGGAGCTTCCGAAAATAAGGGAGCAGAAGATGCCGGCGCTCATTGTGTGCCCATCATCGGTAACCTATAACTGGCTGAACGAATTTTCCAGATTCGCACCGGAAGTGAATGCTGTTGTAGCCGACGGCGGGGTGGCGGATAGGGCAAGCCTGGCGCGCGACCTAGATGGTGTTGACGTCGTCATTACTTCGTATCCTTTGCTCCGGAAGGATATCGGCACATATGAGCGCAAAGAGTTCCATTGCGTTATCTTTGATGAAGCCCAGGCGTTTAAGAACCCTGTAACCCAAACAGCGCGTGCTGTGAAAAAAATCCGCGCGGCCCACCGGTTTGCCCTGACGGGGACCCCGATTGAAAATTCGATCGAGGAACTATGGTCGATTTTCCATGTGGTTTTCCCTGAATTATTCCAGGGCCTCCGCGAGTACAGCCATTTGACAAGAAAGCAAATCGCCCGCAGAGCCAGGCCTTTCATGCTTCGAAGGCTCAAAAAAGACGTCCTTTTGGAGCTGCCGGAAAAAATCGAGACAACCGACTCGTCCGAACTCCTCGCTGAGCAGAAAAAGCTGTATGCGGCGTATTTGGCGAAGCTCAGGGTAAAGACCTTCAGGCATTTAGATAAGGAAACAATCCGGAAAAACAGGATCCGGATCCTTGCGGGGCTGACGAGACTGCGGCAAATCTGCTGCCATCCCGCCCTGTTTGTGGACGGCTACAAGGATGGTTCCGCGAAGTTCGAACAGCTCATGCAAATTGTCGATGAATCGAGGCTTGCTGGCCGGCGTGTCCTGATTTTTTCCCAGTTTACTAAAATGCTTGAACTAATTGGGAGGGAGTTTGCAAACCTGGGTATTCCTTATTTTTATCTCGATGGGCAAACCCCATCCGAGGAACGCGTCGATACTTGCAGCCGTTTCAATATGGGTGAACGCGATTTCTTCCTGATTTCCCTTAAAGCAGGCGGAACCGGGCTTAACCTACCCGGGGCCGATACGGTCATTTTGTACGATCTTTGGTGGAATCCCGCAGTCGAGGAACAGGCGGCGGACCGGGCGCACAGAATGGGGCAGAAAAATCCCGTCCATGTTATTAAGCTGGTGGCCAAAGGGACGATCGAGGAAAAAATCCACGATTTGCAGGAAAGGAAACGGGATCTTGTTGATGGCATAATCGGAACGGCCGCTCCTTCCAAGGCTACGCTCACCGAAGAGGATATAAGGGAAATCCTCCTGTTCGGAAGCGGCTGACTTGCCGTTTTAATTTTGGAAGTACTAAGCTGCACGTTAAAAAGGAAGTTGATTTTGCTTAGGGCACCTTGGTTTTGGGCTGATCTGAAAATTTCCGATAAGGAGGAGCAAAGGGATGAGTGGAGCAATTTTAAAAAAAGGCATGTATATTAACGGTGAGGAAATTCACGCCAACGATTCATTTGAAGTTGATAATCCGGCGACGCTCGAGACGATCGGGTATGTGCCGGATGGAGGGGCAAGGGAAGCCGAGGTGGCTGTGGATGCCGCGCATGAAGCTTTTTTTGCATGGTCGAAAAAAACCGCTTATGAACGCTCGGCCCTCCTAGAAAAATGGTTCCAGGTGATTTCGGAAAGAACGGAAGAACTGGCAAGGATGATTACGCTTGAACAGGGGAAACCGCTCACGGAAGCGCGCGGCGAAATTACTTATGCGAACTCGTTCATCAAGTGGTTTGCCGAGGAAGCGAAGAGGGTTTATGGCGAGACCATCCCTGCCTCGTCAAGTTCAAAACGGCTTCTTGTCCAAAAACAGCCCGTGGGTGTCGTAGCGGCGATTACGCCATGGAACTTTCCGGCAGCCATGATTACGAGGAAAGTCGCACCTGCCCTTGCCGCGGGCTGTACGGTCGTCATCAAGCCTGCGCCGGCGACTCCATTGACCGCACTGCTCTTGGCTGAATGCGCTCATGAAGCAGGCATGCCTGCAGGAGTCCTCAATGTGGTCACGACAAATGATGCAACGGCTGTTTCGGACGTGTGGCTCGAGGACAGCCGCGTCAAAAAAATAACATTCACCGGCTCAACCAAGGTAGGGAAGCTCCTGATGGAAAAAGCGGCTAAAACTGTCAAAAAGGTATCCCTGGAGCTTGGCGGGCTCGCGCCGTTCATCATTGCCGAGGACGCCGATATTAACGCGGCAGTAAACGGGGTCATGCAATCTAAGTTCCGGAACGCAGGCCAAACATGCGTGTGCGCGAACAGGATCTATGTCCACGAAAAAATAAAGGAACCCTTCATCGACGCGTTCAAGTCGGCACTAAATTCGCTGCGTGTCGGTAACGGGCTTGAGCAATCGACGGACATCGGCCCACTCATCAATGAAGCGGCAATCGAGAAGGTGAAGAAGCAAATCGATGATGCCATTAGCAAAGGGGCCGAAGCCATCAAAGGCGCTAAAGCCGATGGATTAGAGGGCTTCTTCATCGAGCCGGTCATCTTGTCAGGTGCGACGGACGACATGCTCTGTATGCTGGAGGAGACATTCGGCCCAGTTGCCCCGGTCAGCACGTTTTCTGATGATGCAGAAGCCATCCGGAGAGCCAATAATACCCGCTACGGGCTCGCGGCGTATGTCTTTACACAGTCGCTCCAAAAAGCCTTCTATTATTCTGAAAATCTTGAATATGGCATTGTCGGCGTGAATGATGCGCTTCCGGCAACGGCCCAGGCCCCATTCGGAGGCATGAAGGAAAGTGGGCTTGGCAGGGAAGGCAGCCATCACGGTATGGACGAATTCCTCGAGATAAAATATATCTCGATGCAGCTTTAACTCGAAAGGCAGAATCCGCGTTTTACGGACTCTGCCTTTTTATTAATTCTTAATAATCGTCAGTCTTATCGTCATCCCGTTCGTCCTCGATTTCAATTTCGAGGATTTTTCCGGTTGTTCCATCAATCTTTACTTCCGTTTCTCTTTTCCCATCTTTAAGTTCGAACTCATACTCGATGCGGCCGTGTTCCATTTCAGCTTCAGCCTTTGTAATTTTACCTTTTGCAGCGGTTTTTGCTATTTTTGCTGCTTTTTCAAATGAAATTGAAGCGGCAGTTTCAATGGCCTTTTTATCATCAGTTCCTTTTGTTTTAACCAAAGCCACCCCATGTTCTGATTCCCGCTCGAGCTCAAATTCCACCCCATGTTCGGATTCCCGCTCGAGCTCAAATTCCACCCCATGTTCGGATTCCTGCTCATACTCAAATTCCACTTCACGGCCGGAATCATCTTTTCCTACCGCTCCAACCGCGAAAGTTCCTCCGGCGATCAGCCCAAATACGATGCCTGCAGCCAATAATTTGTTTCTCATATTTTTTCACTCCCATTCGTTATTCTGCTTTCACTATATCGTGCGAAAATGAGAAAAACGGGATAAATAGATTAGAAATTCATGAGAAAGTCGGCAATTTGTTCCACTGGATTACGCGGTTATTAATCGTCCCACGTCACGGCCATGACCTCTCCAGTTATGGCGTGGATTTGGACGGTCGCTTCATTATCGTCTGGCGTCTTTATTTCAATGAGATAGAACGTCTGGCCACTCTCTGTCTCAATGTCTACATCATCAATCTCGCCATTTACTTCTTTTTGGGCAGCCGCAATCGCCTCGTTCTCTGTAACCCTCTTTGGTGGATTGGCTGGGGTTGTTTTTTCAGAAACAACGTTACCGGTTTCCACATCGACTGTGACAGTTGTTTTATTCTCGTCTGTATCCCTGACAACTCCAACGAAAACCGGCCTTCCACCGCTTTCCGTTTTATTAAAAGAGATTAGTTCCCCGGCAGCTTTTGAGAGGATTAATTTCTTAATCTCGTCTTCTGAAAGGGAGGGAGGCGGATCTTCTTCATTTATCGTACCAATCCGTTCAATAGATAATATTTTTCCTGTTTTCGAATCAATCTTTACCCAGTAGGATTGGTTTTTGATGTCTAGCCTTACGTAATATAGTTGTTCTTCGGCTTGCAATAAAGTTACGTTCCCGCCGTAGCGGTTTTCAACAAGCTTTTTTGCTTCTTGTTTCGAAATCGCTTCGGCTGAGGAATCTTCTGGCTTAAGCAGGAGCCAGCCAACCAGTGCTGATAGGATGAGAAGCGAACTAAATAAAGTGATAAATCCCCATTTCTTTCCCACTTATACATCTCACCGCCTTTTTTCAGATTACCACAGCTGCATACTACAACCAGTTTGCATTGCAAACATTAAAATTTACTGAGAACGGCCTCATTTTTTAAAATAAAGGCTTACACTCGTTCCACTTCCTACCTTACTTTCAAGCCGCAGCCGGATTCCGAGGGCGTCGGCGATTTCTTTTGCCAGGGAAAGGCCAAGGCCCGAACCGCCGTTTTTTCTGCTTCTTGCTTTGTCCACACGGTAGAAACGATCAAAAACCTTTGGCAATTCGTCCTCATCTATTCCGATTCCCTTATCGGCAATTGTGATTACCGCTTCCCGGCCATCGTTGCCAACTGTGATTGTTATCGGTGCGTCACTGTATTTCCGGGCATTGTCGAGAAAAATAAACAGCAGCTGTTTCAGTTTCAGTTCATCTGTCTTGGCGATGAGGGGTTCTCCGGAGTGCTCCAGAATCACTTCAGAGTTGAACGCATTTTCAAACGCTTTTGTAGAAGAAATAACAAGCGAAATCAAATTAACAGGTTCGATTCGGAGGTTCCACTGTTCATTATGCTTTGCCAGAAGCAATAGCTGCTCAGTCAACTCCTTCATTCTGATGGCTTCCGAATGGATTGCTTCAACCGATTCCTCGAAAATTTTCGGATTCTGCATGCCTCGCCGTTTCAATAATGAGGAATAACTATCAATGATCGTAATTGGGGTTTTCAGCTCGTGGGAAGCATTTGAAATGAACTGCTTTTGCTTGTCAAAATTTGATTCAAGCAGCTCGATCATATGGTTGAATGTTTCGCCCATTTGGTATAGCTCATCCTTCGATTTACCTTCAAGCGCGATTTGTTTAAACTGGCCGCTTCGCCGGATGTCAGACATTGTCGTAATCATGGAGGTAACAGGGCCGATGATGATTTTTCCGAGTAATGCACTTGATGCCAGCACGGGAATCAAAGCGGCTAATGTAGCAAACAGGAGCACAACACCGAGTGTTTGGACGATTTTTGCAGCAGGTTCCAAGGTTGTGGTTATCTGAAGATTTGCGACGTTTCCGCTAGGAAGAATAATAGGCATCGACTGGAATGAGTAATCCCGGCCAAGGTACTCAATTCGTTTGCTCGTTTCCCCAGCGAAATAGTGGGGCGTCCGTTCGGCCAGCTTTTTCTCTGATTGGGAAGTGGTTGTCGCCAATCCTTTCCCTTCGGTGCTGACCAGCTGAATCATTCCGTTAACAGGCACGTAGGCACGCAACAGAACAGCTTCGGGTATGTTCCCTAGCGACTGGGCCACGACCGCGGAGACTTTTTTCATTTCGGCCTCGGCAGTTTCCATATGGCTTCCATAAGTCAGTTTGCTGAACGTGATGTATATGAAACCATTGACAATGATTAGCACAAGTGCGAATAGTGCGGTTGTGTACAGGTTTATTTTTGACCGGAGTTTCATTGGGCCTCCCGCAGCACATACCCGACGCCCCGTACGGTATGGATAAGGGGAGGGAGGCCGGAAAGGTCTATTTTTTTTCGCAAATAGCGGATATACACATCGACGACATTTGTATCGCCGGCAAAGTCATAGCCCCAAACCTTTTCAAGAATTTGGTCCCTTGTCAGTACCTGCCTTCGGTTGGTTAGCAGGTAGACAAGCAAATCATATTCCCTTGGCGTCAAATTAATCGAAGTACCTGAACGGTTTACATCCCGAGTAATCATGTTAAGAGTCAGCCCTCCAAAGGCCAGCTCGTTTTTATCCTCATTGGATGGCAGGATGGTTTTAAACCTCAGTGCAGCCCGGATTCTTGCCAGCAGTTCATCAATTTGGAAGGGCTTCGTTATATAATCATTTGCCCCCAGATCGAGGCCGGCCACCTTATCCTCTACCTCGCCTTTCGCTGTCAGCATAATAACCTTTGTAACAGGGTCGTTCGCCCTTATCCGCCTTAGCAGGTCGACCCCGCTCATGCCAGGCAGCATAACATCCAGTAAAACCAAATCCCAATTGCCCGTCCGGTATGCTTCAAGGGCCTCGATCCCATCCGCGGCTTTCTTTACGGAATACCCTTCAAATTCAAGTTCGAGTTCCAAAACCCGGGCAATCTTTTCTTCGTCCTCAACGATTAAAATCGATTCCTTTTCCATTTAACAGCCTCCTGGTAAAAAACTTCCCTTCCTATAAAAATAGATAAAAATCTTCAATTTTACCACACAATAAAAATAAAAAGGGTGAAATAGGACAGGTCTACTAGACTTTTAGGGTAAACCCCGTACTAACATAATAATTTAATAATGAGCGGCAGGGGGCATATTAAGGTAATCCACTTCCTTTGAAGCAGGAGCCGCATCCGGTGATTTCTTATTACAAACAAAAACCGCCCGCTAGAGCGGACGGCAACTTCATTCGTTTCCTTTATTTCCTGATTTCTTTGAGGAGCAGGCGGGGGCCTCCGAGCATAAAGAAATACCTTTTTTCAATTACCCATTTCATAAAAGAGGCGAAGCGCCCGTGGATCGCCTTTCCGTAAACGACACCGGTTGCGTTATGATGGCCCATGCTCATCACGGTACCGCGGTGAGTATACTTGAAGGGTTTCGCCGGAACACCGTAAATTTTCGCTGAGAGATTATACCCGCAATATTGTCCCTGCTGCAGGGCGATTTGCGCCGTTTGCGGGTAGGGAACGCCTTCGGGGGAGAAGCTGGCTGAAGCGTCCCCAAGCACATACACATCGCGGTAGCCTGGCACCTCGCAGTATTCATTCACAATCACGCGACCGTCACTGCAGGTCTTGAAGCCTTGGCTATCAAGAAGCGGATTGCCCTTGACACCGCCCGCCCAGACGAATGTATTCGTTTCAATTGATGAACCATCCGTAAAACGGACTTCCGTTTCGGTGCAGGAGGCGATTGTCGTTCCAGTCCTGAACTCCGCCGGGATCTTCTCGGAGGCCTTTTTCGCATCCTTTACCATGCAAGAATCATAGCCTTTCAGAAATTCATCATGGGCTTCAACGCAGATTACCTTGGCGAGATCCTGGCCGATACCGTATTTATCGCATAGTTCAGGCAATTTTTCAGTAAGTTCATAAATGAATTCCATACCGGAAAACCCGGCGCCGCCAATCACAAACCGAAGCCTCTTTTGATCTCTATCCTGAAGATATTTTTCAAACTGTTCCTCGATGTGCCCGCGGAGCCTGTTCGTTCCTTCCCAATCAAAGAGGAAGAAGGCGTGCTCATTCACTCCGGGAAGCCCGAATGTTTGCGGGACTCCGCCAATCGTGATGACGAGGTAATCATAATTCAGTTGATTGTTTTTTAGTATGACTGTTTTAGTAGCAAGGTCGATGCCAATCACTTCATCCTTAATAAAGTGTACCCGCTCTGGATCGATGAGTTCCTTTATCGGGAAAACGATTGATTCTGCGGGGATGGTCCCAGCACCCGACTCATGGACTTTGGTTGTGAGATAATGGTAGTCATTTTTGTTGACGAGGGTAATCTCCGCGCGCTTTGTATGGACTTTCTTCTGGAGAGTGACGGCCGTTAGCAAACCCGCGTACCCTCCACCAAGGATAACAATCTTTTCCTTTTTTACCATTTGTATCACTCCCTTTGGCTATAGCATACTACTTTGTTCAATATTTCACAATCTAATATTGCGGAAATTTTAGCATATTTTCACTTTTTATAAAAAGGCGCAAAAAAAGCCGGCTGCTGCCGGCATGGAAGGTTTATTCATTGATCCTGAACGTCCTAACGATTTTTTCAGCATCCGAATGATCAATTTGGTCCCAGTAGAAATAAACATGGTAGCGAAGCTTCGATTTTTCGGATAGGAAGAAGTAGTGGCGGATTTGAGTTATTCCCATGGTTTTCTGATGATCGAGTGTAAACTTGACAGGATACTGATAGCCCGGGAGGATGGTATGCTCAAACACATTTTGGTTGGCAATATTCTTGTGCATTTCCTCTTCCGTCATAATTTCAATGCCGCCCGCTTTTATTCCATCCACATAAAACTCTGCTTCATCGCTGGAAATCTTCTCGACTGTAAATTTATCCATCGGGTCGATCGAAAACTTTTCCTCTGTGGCTGAGCCCAGGCCGAAGAAGAGGCTGTTATCGGAAATACTGTTTATCACGAAGGTGGAAATTCCGATAAAAAGAAAGGCAAGCACCGCAAAGCTAAGGGCCGCTGGGAAAAAATTCTTCCTTTTCACGAAGGGGGAATCAACCCTATTCAGAGATACGCCAATCCGTTCCTTCGCTGCATGATTGAGGCCAAGGCGCGGGAAAGCGTTAAGTTCTTTCTGGATTTCTTCATTCGTTAATGGCCGCATTTTGGGCACCTCCTTTTTCATTTTTCGACTGTTTTCTCAGGCCTTCAATCGCCCGGTGGTAGGAAAGGTTGACCCTTGCTTTTTCCCATCCAAGGATCGCCGCTGTTTCTTCCGGAGTGAGCTGCATGATGCCGCGAAGGATAAGGACATCCCGGTACGCAGGCTTCTGTTGCTTAATCAATCCATAAAGCTCCCGCTTCGTTTCGTCCTCAAGGACATGTTCCAAAGGGTTCTTCTCCGGTGCGGCTGCCTGGTTCAACAGGCTGACGGGGAGGAACCGTTTTAGCCGGTTTTTTCGCATATGGTCGATTGCCACATTCCTCGCGATTGTAATCAGCCAGGTTTTCGGATTAGAGCGCCCTTCAAACCTGTTCATATTTTGATAGGCTTTTATAAAAGCTTCCTGGACAAAATCCTCCACGTCTTTTGTCCCAAAATAATAAACGAGGTAATTATAGACATCATCGTGATAATCATTGAACCATTGCTGGATGAGGTTTTCATTTTCCATGTCCGGCCTCCTTTGCTTTGATTTACAAATTAGACGAGGAAGGGAGGGAGTAATTTCAGTTTTTTGAAAATATGTGTATTACCCCGTTGAAAAGCCTGGTGCCCATTATATGCAGCCGGGGTTCCTATTTGTGGATTAGGAAAATATGCTCTTGGATTGCTTGACTAAAAAAGGTGCCTTTAAACAAGAAAGGTGTATTCCTTTTTAGGCGGAAAGACTCTAGCCCTTTATCAAGATACTTCAAACTTTTTTATGAGCAACTTAAACACTTTTCAAAATACCCAGGTATTCCTTCCAAGGCCCAACATCCTCACTGTACCGTTTTGCCATCACCCGGGCGATTTGGGAGATGTGCGTCAAATCATGGACAACCCATGTGGAGACAAGCTCCCTGACCTTTACAGTTCCAAACGCAGGATGGTACCCCGTTGCTTCAAGTTCTGCTTCCGATTGTACTAGTTTTCGAAGTGTGGCAATATTCTGTTTCCGGATCGACTTGAATTCCTCAAATAGTTCATGGAATGGCTTTTCACTCGCTTCATTTAGATGCGAAAAACGGTCGAAGGCGGGGAAGGGTTGGCTTTCCCCTTCGTTTAAAATAAATTCAAGCCTCGGAATCCAATTGGTTTTTTCAGCTTCAATAAGATGCCCGATTACCTCGGAAAGATTCCATGTCCCATCGCCTTCGTTGCAATCGAGCCAGCCGGTTGATAGCCCTGTTAAAAAAAATTCTAGCGTCTGCGGTGTCCGTTCGAGCACCTCGATCGCTTCATTCATTAAAAAATTCATCCAATCCACCTCACGTATTTTTAGTTATTTTAACAGACAAAAGAATAATGAGTGAGAATTATAGCCATGAAATTTTATACTTTAAAAGGTATTCAAAATGGAAAAGGAGAATACATAGTGGATAAAAGACAAAGGTGGAATTCGAATGGAAAAAACAGCATCACCAATTGCAAGCAAAATCAACAATGTATTCATCCATGTCAGCGATTTGAAAATATCCGCGGCGTGGTATGGTAGGCTTTTGGGCCTACCTGTCAACCTTGAGGAAATCGAATCGCCGGTATACAACATCCCTGTAACTGGCCAAACAGGCTTAACCCTCGATGACCATACGTTTGACCCAGGTTTTACATTGCGGCCATCCAAACATGTTTTGTTCAATTTCTATGTAAAGGATATCGATGAAGCGTATGCGTTTATAAAAGATAATAATATACCGGTTGTCAGGGAGATTGAACGGATTGGAGAGTTTGCGTATTTTAATTTTGAAGATCCTGATGGAAATGTACTGATGATTTGCAATTGCTAGGAGAAAAAACGGCCAAGCGCATGCCTGGCCGTTTTCATTTGAAAGAATGAATGTGGCAAAGGATTCTTATTCCTTTGGCTTTAAAACATCGTGGTCGACATAGCGTTCGCCATTCAGCTCGCTGATGACGTTGATGGCAACCTTCGCGCCGTCCCCGGCAGTGATGATTGTATGGACGCTAACGCCCGCGCATGTTCCGGCTGCCCACGCGCCCTCAACATTCGTCCGTCCTTGTGCGTCGGCATCCAGAACGGTTTTGATCCTTGGTTCCGTACCGGGCTTCGTATTTACGCCAAGCTTTTCGGCAAGGTCCACGGAAATGCCGGTGGCAAAAATAACGTGCTTAGCCTCGACTGTACCATTATTTTCGGTTTCAATCTTAAAACCGCTTTCAGTTTTTTCAACGTTAGTGGCGGCATCCTCAAGTACTTCCGTGCCAAATTTCTTAGCTTGGGATTTACCTGTTTCGATTAGGTCAGGTCCGGATATTTCTGGAACACCATAATGGTTCTCGACCCAGGCACGCTTTGTCATTCCTTTGTCATTGTCAATGACGACTGTCTTCTTGCCGGCTTTTGCGGTGAAAAGTGCTGCGCTTGCTCCAGCGGGACCAGCTCCGATAATTGCGATATCAAACATGCTGTAACCTCCTTAAGTATCTCTTGAACTAAAGATATCTTAAACAACGCTTTTGCCAAAGTCAACAAACTAGACTTACCTTTGCAGTTACCAATCCCGCCAGCCCCCCGCGCCTGAACCGTTTATCCAATCAAGCGAGTTTGTTATACTAAAAAATGAAACGGTTATGGACAGGGATAGATTTCCTGTTAAATGATTCTCATCATAAGGAGATTTTTTGGATGCAAAAAGTAGAATGTTCTTCATTAAATATAATGAAGCAAAACATCGATGAATTGAAACGGCTTTTTCCCGAAGCGGCAACGGAAGGGAAAATTGATTTTGATAAATTGCGGGCTTTGCTTGACGAGGCGGTAGAAACGGGCAAGGAGCGCTACGAGTTCAGCTGGAATGGGAAAGCCCAGGCATTAAAAATTGCCCAATCCCCTTCCACAGGGACACTGCGCCCTGATAAAGGCTCAAGCAAAAACTGGGATTCCACTGAAAACCTCTACATTGAAGGAGATAACCTGGAGGTCCTGAAGCTTTTGCAAAAAGCGTATTTCGGCAAGGTGAAGATGATTTATATCGACCCTCCGTATAATACGGGACGCGATTTTGTGTACAAGGACAATTTTATCGACAATCTCAAAAACTACAAGGAAGTGACGGGGCAGGCAACAAAAGCGAACGCCGAAACGAGCGGGCGTTTTCATACCGATTGGCTGAACATGATGTACCCGAGGCTGAAGCTTGCCAGGAACTTGCTCTCTGACGACGGAGTAATCTTCATTTCCATTGATGACCACGAAGTGACGAACCTTCGCGCGATTTGCAACGAGATTTTCGGTGAGATTAATTTCGTGGCCCAGCTCCCGACCATCATGAACCTGAAAGGGAACAATGACCAATACGGTTTCTCGGGAACCCATGAATATACTCTTGTTTATGCGAAAAACATTACCAATGAGGATTCGGTTGGCGAGTTGCCGTTGACAGAGGAAGATATCGGCGATTACAGCCTCAAAGATGAAAAGGGCAATTACAAACAGGGCGCGACGCTGATGCGTACAGGTGAGGCGGGTGCCCGGGAAAAACGACCGAAAGGTTATTATCCCATTTATGTAACGAAGGACCTCTCGCGGATTTCGATTGAGCGGATGAATGCCGACGACTACGAAGTGTATCCGAAAACAGCCGACGGCAAGGAAATGTCGTGGCGGCGCTCAAAGGAAACACTCGCTGAAACATATAGCGAAATCATTGTGAAAAAGACGGCTAACGGCATTTCTTTTTACAAAAAGCAGCGCCTTGAAGAGGACAAGGGCATTCGCGGCAAAAAACCAAAGTCGCTGTTCTACAAGCCTGAATACAGCTCGGGGAACGGGACGAACCAGCTGAAAAGCCTGTTTAACGGGAAGGTGTTCGACAACCCGAAGCCGCTCGAGCTCATTAAGGATTTCATCCTGATTGGGTCTGGAGAGGACGATCTCATCCTCGATTTCTTCTCAGGTTCAGCCACCACTGCCCATGCGGTCATGGAAGTGAACCGGGATTACGGCAGCAGACGGAAGTTCATCATGGTCCAGCTTCCGGAACGGACAAGCCCTGATTCGGAAGCTGCAAGGGAAGGCTTTGGAACGATTTGCGAAATTGCGGAAGAGCGTATCCGCCGTGCCGGGGAAAAGATAGATACCACGAGCGGAGCAGATATAGATACCGGATTCAAGGTGTACAAGCTCGATAGCTCGAACATCAAGGCGTGGGACCCGGACACCGACAATCTTGAACAAAGCCTGTTCGACCTTGAAAACAGCATCAAGGAAGGCCGGACGAAGGAGGACCTTCTCGCGGAAATGCTCCTGAAAGTTGGAATCCCGCTGACAGAAAAGGTAGAGGAAATCCGGATTACCGGAAAGACAATTTATAAGGTTGCCAATGGGGCTGTCCTCCTTTGCCTTGAAGATGAAATCACCCTTGATCTTGTAAACGAGCTGGCGAAGCAAAAGTCTGCCGCCGCCGACACAAAGGTGATTTTCAAGGAATCCGGCTTTCCGGACGATACGGTCAAAACAAACGCGATCCAGACACTTAAGAAAAACGGGATCCTTGATGTCAGGAGCGTGTAGGCCAATGAAATTGAAATTCATATCCGACCTGCCCTACCAGCGCAGGGCAATCGATTCAGTTGTGGGCATTTTTAAAGGCCAGCCGATGAAGCAGTCGAACTTCACGGTTTCCTATGGGGAAGAAGCCGGGATGCTCCAAACCGACCTAGGAGTGGGGAACAGGCTTGAATTGACTGAGGTTAAAGTTTTGAGAAATGTCCAGGAAATCCAGGTCAAAAACGGGCTTGCAAAAAGCGAAACGCTTGATGGTATGAATTTTACCGTCGAAATGGAAACAGGGACCGGAAAGACGTACGTGTATCTTAGGACGATTTATGAGTTGAACCGGAAATACGGCTTTTCCAAGTTTGTCATCGTCGTTCCATCCGTCGCCATCCGGGAGGGCGTCCATAAATCGCTCGAAGTGACGAAACAGCATTTTACCGAGCTTTACGACCGGACGCCGCTTGAGTATTTCGTGTATGATTCCGACAAACTCGACCAGGTGCGCAATTTTGCAACTGCGACGGCAATCCAGGTGATGATCATCAATATCGATGCCTTCCGGAAAAGCTTTGATGATCCGGATAAAGAGGATAAATCAAATCTGATCCACCGGGCGAATGACCGGATGAATGGTTACCGGCCAATCGAATTCATCCAGCAGACGAACCCGATCGTCATCATCGATGAGCCGCAAAGCGTTGATACGACGCCAAAGTCAAAGGAAGCGATTTCCTCATTGCATCCGCTTTGCACGCTTCGCTATTCGGCGACGCATGTAGAAACATACAATATGGTATACAGGCTCGACGCGGTGGATGCGTATAATGAAAAACTCGTTAAGAAAATCGAGGTCATGTCGGTCCGCTCCGAGGAGGACCATAACCTTCCGTACATGAAGCTTATTGAAGTAAAGCCTGGCAAGGCGAAGCTTGAACTCGATGTGGAAACACGGGGAAAAGTGAAGCGTACAGCCAAAATGGTGAAAAACGGCGATGACCTGTTCGACGTTTCAGGCGGGAGGGAGCTGTACCGCAATGTGTTCGTGGAGCAAATCGATTGGACGGAAGGCAGCGAGTCAATCGAGGTAAACGGGAACAGGCTGGCGATTGGGGGCCATGTGCAAGATGATTTGAAACGGTATCAAATCCGTAAAACGATCGAAGAGCATCTCGACAAGGAATTGCAGTTGAAGCCAAAAGGCATCAAGGTACTGAGTTTGTTTTTCATCGACAAGGTCGCCAACTACCGCGATTACGACAGGAACGGGCGCCCGGTTCCCGGTATGTATGCGGAAATTTTTGAAGAAGAATACAGCAAGCTTATCCGGAAGCCGAAATACCGGGGGCTATTCGAAGACATTGATGAAGAAGCTGGGCAAGTTGACCGGATCCACAACGGTTATTTTGCACAGGATAAAAAAGGCATTTTAAAGGACACGAAAGGAAACACAGCGGCCGATACGGACGTCTATTCACTGATTATGAAGGAGAAGGAACGGCTTCTAAGCCTTGATGAGCCGCTAAGGTTTATTTTCTCGCACTCAGCACTCCGGGAAGGCTGGGACAACCCGAATGTATTCCAGATTTGTACGCTTAAGGATTCAGCGGGCACGTATATAAGCAGGCGCCAGGAAATCGGCCGCGGTTTGCGGCTTGCCGTCAACCAGGCCGGAAAGCGTGTTGAGGATTACAATATTAACACGCTTACAGTAATGGCCAATGAATCATATGAAGAGTTTGTCGCAAACCTGCAAAAGGAAACGGAAGAACAAACAGGGATTGTTTTTGGGAAAATTGAAAAGCATACGTTCGCGAAGCTTGGCTATTTTAATCCGGAAAACGATGAATTACAAACGCTTGGATATGATAAATCAGCGGAGCTGTACAATTGGCTGAAGGCTGCTGGGTATCTTGACAGGAAAGACAAGGCGACTGGATCCCTGAAGGAAGCCCTTGAAAACGGCGGCCTTGCGCTTCCAGATGAATTTAGCCCTTGGACATCGGCCATCATGAGGGAGATGAATCATATCGTGAACAGCCTTCCGATAAAGGATGCCACGAAGAAACGAAAGGTAAAGCTAAACAAGGCTGTGCTCGATTCCGCCGATTTTCTTGACCTGTGGGAGAAAATAAAGTACAAGACTGTTTACTCGGTGGACTTTGACAGCGAAGAGCTGATTAAAAAGGCTGTGGCGGGAATTTCCTCGATGCCGAAAATCGACAGGGTGCGGATCATCTCCCGGAAAGACCGGATATCGGGTATTGACCGGTTGTCAGGCGTTCAAGGTGCGATGACAAGCGAACGCGTCGAGGACTACGTTGATTCGGGCCATGTACTTCCGGATATCATCACCGAGCTGCAGAACAGGACGAACTTGACGAGGAAAACGATAGTACGGATTCTGGCCGCTTGCGGCAGGCTAGACGATTTTAAAAACAACCCGCAAAAATTCATTGAAGAGTCCTCGAAAATTATTCAGCGGGAAATGAGGCTCCTGCTCGCGGATGGCGTCCGGTACCACAAGATTGGGGATGGCGCCTATTACGCGGTCGAACTTTTCAATAATGAAGAGCTGCTCGCCTATTTGAATGACAATGCACTGCCGAGCAGGAAGTCCCCGTTCGACTATGTGCTGTACGATTCGTATACGATCGAGGCGAAGTTTGCCGAACGGTTCGAGAATGACCCCGATGTCAAAGTATACGTAAAGCTGCCTGGATGGTTCAAAATTGAAACGCCTGTTGGCAATTACAACCCGGACTGGGCCGCGGTCATCACAAAGGACAGCGAGGAAAAGCTGTACTTTGTCATCGAGACGAAAGGCACAAACATCGAGTCCGGCCTCCGTCCAGACGAACTCGCGAAGATTAAATTCGCGAAAAAGCATTTTGAGGCTATTGACACAGAACTTGCCTTTGCTGGACCGGAAAGCGATGTACATGAATTTATGCTGAAGGTGAATGGATGATGCAGCCCGGGGATGCCCGGGCTGTTTTTTCTGAATGCAAGTTCGTTGGTTTTTGTGAAAGTAAACCATAGCTTTTAACAGTTGAACGCCACCTGAAGGAACTTTACGTAAACCTTCCACATTGTTACGATGAAGTTATCGAAATTGTACGGAGGGTCAGCATGAAAAAGGAATTTACTGTAGTGCTCGCACCAGACTCTTTCAAGGAAAGCATGACGGCGAAGGAGGCGTGCGTGGCGATGGAACTGGGAATCCATAAATCCGGTTTCCCTGCCCGCTGCATCCAAGTCCCGATGGCCGATGGCGGGGAAGGAACAATGCGGTCGCTTGCGGATGCGACCGGCGGGCGGATTTTCACAAAAACGGTAAGCGGCCCGCTTGGCGAAGAGGTGGAAGCTGAATATGCAATCCTTGGGGATGGGGAAACGGCTGCAATCGAAATGGCGAGCGCGAGTGGAATCCATCTTGTACCGAGGGAGAAACGCAATCCGCTTATAACCACAACCTTTGGGACAGGGCAGTTGATTGGCGCCTGCCTCGACCACGGCATCAAAAAACTGCTGATTGGGATTGGCGGAAGCGCCACAAATGATGGCGGCGCCGGTATGGTCCAGGCGCTAGGCGGACGGTTCCTCGATGAAAACGGGATTGAACTTCCAAAAGGGGGAGGCAGTCTTGGAAGGCTGCACGGGATTGATCTTTCAGGGCTCGATCAACGGTTGAAATCCATTGAAGTCGAGGTTGCCTGCGACGTCTCCAACCCCCTTTGCGGTCCAGAGGGCGCATCCCATGTTTTCGGGCCGCAAAAAGGCGCGAGCCCGAAAATGGTTGAAAAGCTTGACGAAAACCTTAAGAATTTTGCTGAGGCCATAAAAAACCAGCTTGGGCACGATATCATCAATATCCCGGGCGCCGGCGCTGCTGGCGGGCTTGGAGCCGGCCTGATCGCCTTTCTAAATGCCAGCCTGAAGCCAGGCATTAGCCTTGTGATCGAATACACCGGGCTTGAGGAAAAAATAAAAAACGCGGACATGGTCTGGACCGGGGAAGGAAGCATCGATTTTCAAACCCGCTATGGGAAAACGCCATATGGTGTCGCAGAGCTTGCTAAAAACTGGAACAAGCCAGTGATTGCTTTTGCCGGAAAAATTGGCGATGGGATTGAACCGCTCTATGAAAAAATCGATGCCATTTTTGGGATTACAGAAGGCGTGGTTCCGTTGGAAAACGCCCTTACCAATGGGCCACGGAATCTCGAAAGAACAGCGGAAAATGTCGCAAGGCTGCTTAAGATAAAGAGTCGGAAAGGATTTTAATTCATCGGGACACAGAAGCGTTTTTGCCCGGTTTATGAGTCCAAATAAACGTGGGATCGGGACAAAGGACCAACATTTCACGGGTTTATCGTCTCAAATAACCGGAATGGCGGCACAATCCCCTTCGATCGAAACCTTTATTTAAAGGCACTATTACCTATCTTCATGCCTCAGTTTAGCTTATATAAACCATTCAAAAGATAACCGCCGCCCGGCCATCACCGAGCGGCGGTTCATTTTTGACGGGAAAACCCCCATGTAGTTAAACTAAAAAGGAATGGAAAATAAAGCTAATTGGGGGAGAGAGAATGATAGAGATAAAGCGGCTTACAGGCTGTACATATAATGAGGTATTGACAGCATGGAACACCGGCTTCGAAGAGTATTTTGTAGATTTAACGATGTCCCATGAGGCATTCCTTAGGAGGTTTTCGGCCGAGGACCTCTCACCGTCAATGAGTGTCGCCGCTTTTGTGGACGGAGAACCTGCTGGGTTGATTGTGAATGGAATCCGAACAATCAAAGGGATAAAAACCGGATGGAATGGAGGCACCGCAGTCGCTGTGAAATATCGGAAACAGGGCGTCGGGCGGGCGCTTATGGAAGCAACGCTCGATTTATACAGGCAGGAAGGCGTCCAGCTGGCGATGCTTGAAGCAATCAAAGGAAACGATAAAGCGATTGCCTTGTATGATAGCCTCGGCTATGAAACCGTTGATGAGCTTGAATTCCTCGAATTAAAAGGGAAGCTTGAAGAGAGCCCGATTGTAAAAGAAGAAGGTTTTTCAATCAGGAAAGCATATCCGGTACAAGTAGGGAACCTTGCTTTTTACAAAGGAGGAAACCCTTGGCAAACCCACTGGCAAAGCGCAAAGGATGCCGAAGCGGTTATTTTGTCCGATGAAAACGGGAACGATGCCGGCTACGCGTATTTTAAAAAAGCGTTTAATGAAGAAGGCGTCCATATTTCAACCACCATCAGCCAATGCGAAGCGGATGAAAACAGGAAGGATGCGAAGGAAATCCTGCAAACTCTCTTAATACACGTTTTTGGCTCATTTGAAGATGACATCAGGCGGGTAGTCCTTAATTTGCCAAAGGAACGGAGCAGGCTTGCCCATGAAACATTGAAGGAAATCGGCTTTACGCCATTTGTTTCCCTGGTCATGATGAACCGTGAAATGGAATAACGCTACGGAGGGAAAACAAATGGAATCAACCATAAGAAAATTGGCCGAGGATGAATTCCTTGACTTTGCCAACATTGCCATACAGGCTTTTCCGGCGAATAAGGAAAACACTCCCGAATACAAGGAGAAACTTGCGGCAAATCTCCGCCGTATCCACGAAGAATCAGGAACGATCGAGTTTTACGGCCTGTTCCGGAACGGGCAACTGCTGGGGGGGATGAGGCTCCATTCATTTGAACTGAATCTTTTTGGAAACATAGTTCCTGTTGGGGGAGTCGGCCTTGTCGCCGTCCATTTCTTGCATAAAAAAGAGAAGGTTGCCAAAGAGCTTATTGGCTATTTCATCCGCCATTTCCGGGAAAAAGGGGCGTCAATAGCGATGCTCTACCCTTTCAGACCTGATTTTTATAAAAAAATGGGCTTCGGTTATGGGACGAAGATGAACCAATACAAGATTAAGCCTGATAGCTTTCCGGCTGGTGGCAGCAAGGAAGGGCTTGCGATGCTTGGAGAAGCTGATAAGGAAAGGATCCGGGATTGCTATAACCGTTACGCGAAAAAAACAAACGGGATGATTCTTAAAACTGCATACGACATCGAAGCTCTTTTTAAAAACCCTGAAAACCGCATCCTTGGCGTTTTCAATGGGGATGAGGTGAGCGGCTATATTGTTTATGGATTTGAACAGGCTGATAAACAAAATTTCCTGCGCAACAACCTTGTTATAAGGGAATTCATTTATGAAACGCCCGACGCCCTTGCCAGCCTGGCAAAATTCCTCAACACCCAGTCCGACCAGATAGAGCGGATTATCCTGAATACCCAGGATGACGGATTAGAATATCTTCTTGGTGATGCGCGGGACGGGAGCGATTATCTGATTCCAAGCGTCTTCCACGAAACGAATCGCGCTGGCGTCGGCCTAATGTATAAAATCATCGACATAGAAAAAATGATTGGCGACCTTGAGGGGCGGGTATTCGGCAATGTGTCAGCTTGTTTTTCCCTGCTTGTCCACGACAGCTTCGATACGGCCGCACCGGTAACAATAATCGTCAGACTGGAAGATGGGAAGCTTTCGAAAGGAAAGGCGGAATATTCACAGTTTAACATTGAACTGGATATCGCCGATTTCTCCTCCCTAATGGTTGGAGCGGTTGGCTTTAGGAAGCTGCATCGTTTTGGAAGGCTTAAGCTAAGCAAACCGGAATTCGCTCCTCTAATGGAGAAGGCTTTCCAGGGTGATGAAAAACCGATTTGCACTACGCCGTTTTAAAGGAAAGATAAATCGGAAAAAAATGCTGATTACCGAAATGTTTTTCAAATAGAAGATAAATTTTACTTTAGATAAATCTCCCTGGTGAATAGGCAGGATGTTTTTTTATGAAAAAACAGGAATTTTTAAAGCCAAAAGAAGTAATTGTCCGTCTAATGAGTAAGGCAGTTAAGGAGGCGGCTAGGTTGGACTTAATCAAACAAGCTCTAAAAGGTAATGATAAAGCGTTTTTAACATTGTTTCAGCAATATGAACAAGACATTTATAGAACAGCATTTATATATGTGAAAAATCAAAGCGATGCCCTTGATGTTGTTCAGGAGACAGCATATCGTTCATTCAAGTCAATCAATAATCTTAAAGAACCTCAATACTTTAAAACCTGGTTAATCAAAATTGCGATTAGTTGTTCAATTGATTTGCTTCGTAAGCAAAAAAAAGTAGTTCAATTTAAACCAGAGTATGAGAGATTCATATCTTTAGACGACAATGAAGATATTGAT
Source organism: Neobacillus oceani (assembly GCF_046237595.1). Taxonomy (NCBI): domain Bacteria; kingdom Bacillati; phylum Bacillota; class Bacilli; order Caryophanales; family Bacillaceae; genus Neobacillus; species Neobacillus oceani. Next base: position 1,620,645 of record NZ_CP143543.1, read on the forward strand.
TTGGAAATAACCATTCGAGATTTAATCGAACGATTAAAAGAAGATGAGAAAAGCATCATCATTTTAAGATTTTATGAGGGTTTGACTATTAAAGAGGCTTCAGAAGCTCTGGATATTCCTTTGGGCACGGCAAAGACCATCTTATATAGAGCTTTAGGCAGCCTGCGCAAAAAATTGAAAGGAGATCGTGTATATGAGTAATAAGATTAAACAAGAAATATATCGAATTGAAATACCTAAAGAACTTAGTGAAAGAAGTGAGATTGGCATTCGTAAAGCGAAGAAAGAAATGCAAAACAGCAAAAAGCGATATCATATAACAAGTATTGGCATTGTCGCTTGTTTGCTTTTATCCATGGGAACATTCGCTTACTTTAAACATGATTTATCCTATCCGAAGGAAACAAAAAACAATAATATCGCCCCAATTGTTGCAAATGGTGGCGGGGTGGATATCCCGTCCATTCAATTGCCAAAAGATGGTTCGAAGGCTGATATGATTGGTTTAATCGTTTACAACGGAAAGATTTATACTCAAACCAGCACTGAACTAGATGGGGAAAATGCAAAAGCTATTTTAGGACAGAAACTTGGTACGACGAAGGCAACCATTGATGAATGGAGTAAACAACAAGCCTATGATGAAGAATTCGCATCAACAATAGGCATAGAAGACGTTTTTTCTGTGGAAGGGTACGATAAAGATTTTAGGATAATGGTTTATGGAGAACGGGACGGGAAGCCTCATGCGGGTTTTTACGAAAACCTTAACGGGCTAACAATAAATAGCGGCGTGGATGTTTTTGGTAAATTAAAAATGGTTGGGAATGTATCCGGTGCGGAATATAGAACATTCAGCGATTGGGACAATAACGTTGACAATTATCATCCTATTGCGAATATGAAAATTTTAAATGATTTTGTTAAAGAGTTAGATAAAACAAAACCTCTCCCTCGCGGAGAAAATTCCGACCCAATCAGTAATTCCCGAAACAACGATGAATTTAGGGAATTAACGATCCAGTTAAATGATGGGACAAAGGTTAAACTCATCCTTCTTAAAGATGGGTATATCTATTATGGATATATGGGTGCATATTTCAAAATGAAGGATGACATATTTTTGAGTATGTGGGGTCAGCTTCAGTGATTGAAATTGAACAAAAACGCCCAGATTTAATTCTGAGCGTTTTGGTTATTGTTAAAAACTAATTTGGATGTAATTTACATCATTATTAATTATCTAGTATTTTTCTCTCCCAAAAACGATTCTCTTTAAGGATGATCAGGTCGTTTCCACTGTTATTGTATTCGAACCATCCTGCCTACTTTGGCTATAAAGGTGAGTTCATCAGTTGCGTGCATACTTTATTTTTCCCGTTCCGTTTGGCCTGGTAAAGGGCGATGTCGGCTTCCCTGATTAAATCCTTCGGCTCAAACTGGGCATCTGGGACAATGGTGGCGTAGCCAGCGCTAATGGTGATATACGAATCGATTTCCGATGATGTATGAGGGATTTCCTGCTTCCTGATCGATTCGCGAATTGTTTCAGCAATGAGCAAGGCCCCCGCTTTATCCGTTTCCGGGAGAAGGATGATGAATTCTTCGCCGCCATACCTTGCCGCTAGGTCTCTTGGCCGTTTTAGGGCGTCGCGGATAACCGATGCAACCTGCTTTAGGCAATCATCGCCGGCAAGGTGGCCGAATGTGTCGTTGTAAAGCTTGAAACAGTCGATATCAAGCATGATTGCGGAAAGGGGGGTCTCATTTGCCTTGTTTCTCTCCCATTCCTTCTCGAGGATTTCCTCGAAATAGCGGCGGTTCGAAATGCCCGTCAAGCCGTCGAGGGAAGATAGTACCTTTAGGAAATCGTTTGCTGTTTCAAGGCTTTTTTCTTTCTCTTTCCGCTCGGTGGCATCGCGCGAAATTGCAAGGAAGGAATCAATTTCTCCCTTCTCATTCAAAAGCACTTTCGCCACTGTATCAATCCACCGATAGCTTCCATCCTTTAAACGATGCCGGTAAATCAACGAAAAATGGTCATTCACCCCGATGAGATTTTCAAGCTGTGCTCTTTCCAATTCAGGGGCATCGTCTTCATGAACGAAGCTGAAAACATTTTTGCCAATCAGTTCATCCGGTTCATACCCAAGAATATCCCTGCTGGCGGAAGAAATATAGTCATAGCGGCCACCGGAATCAAGGAAAGAAATGACGTCCTTCGAATTTTCGGTAATGAAGCGGTAGCGTTCAGTCGCCTTCCGAAGATCTTTTTCAAGCCGGTTTCGCTCCGTTACATCCCGGAAGGTAGCCTGGATGGAGGGAAGCCCTTCATATTCAATGGTTTTATGGGTTATTTCGATTGTAAGCTTGCGTCCGCCAGGAATGATAATTTTAAAATCGCGTGTTTCTTCTTCACCTACAACGTTTTGTAGCTCATCAAGCCTTTCCCTTGTCCTGCCGTGGTAGTCGGGGCTGATAAAGTCATAGATGGATTTGTGATGCAATTCTTCCTTTGACATTCCGACCATTCGGCAGGCCTTTTCATTTGCAAAAATAATAACGCCGTCGCGGTGGACGATAATGGGTTCAGGAGAATAAGCCACCAGGTCACGGTATCGTTTCTGGCTTTCCTTTAAATCCTTTTCAAGGAGCTTTTCCTTTGTAATATCCTCCACATGGGCTATTGCGTACATCGGCTCGCCGTCATCACCGAGGACAAAAGAAGCAGAGAGCTTTCCGATGAACATCTCGCCGTTTTTCCTCCGGTATCTTTTTTCCTTTGAATAAGGAAGCTTCTTTTTCACAGCCTGCTCATAGAGATCCCTGTCCTTTTCGCGGTCCTCTGGGAAAGTCAGGTCAATGAAACTAAGAGTTTTCAATTCTTCCATGGAATAACCTAGCATCTCAAGGAATTTCGGGTTGGCATCCAATAGCTGCCCGTTTCTGGCGGCAACCATAGTCCCGAGGGCTGAGTGGCCAAACATGGTGTCCAGTTTCCTGTTTTTTTCATTTAGTTCATCCCGGGCGTGTTTCAAATCCTGCTTTGCCTTTTTAAGCTGAAAATGAATGTGAACCCAAAAGGCAACAGCTGCAAGAGAAATCAATAATAGGAGTGTATCCATATTTTTCATATGTATGTATAACAAAGCTGGCATCGTCAACATTGCTATAATAATAGCCCTATATTTCATTAAGCATCACCCAATTTAATTATACCTCATATGGACTGGTTAAGGTTGCCTGAATTTACAATTTATTTACAAAAAAAAAGAAAAGGACTCCCTTTGTAAAAACAACCGAGGGGATTAGGCCGCGACATCCCGCTTCGAGAATATCCAAAAAGCGAGCAAATGAAAAAGCGTAAAATAAATTAACAGCATTATGATGGAAAATCCAAGCGTCATCCCCGCAATAGGCGGTGTTCCATCAAGGTATACAGTCAGATCCGTATTTGCAAAAAGGAAGTATTTTGTCCATTCAAACCTGCCAGCCAGCAGCATGGTCAAAGTACCGCCAGTCAGCAGAAGAAACAATGAAATCCCAATCGCAAGCGAACTGTTTCGGAAAACAGCCGAAATCATGAATGCCATCGTCGCAACCATCAGGATGTCGATGGAACTTAGCAAATATTCTGCGATAAGCTGCAGGGCGATGTTCCGTTCAACCACTTGGCCATTGGTATAAACAAGGTGGGGAGCCGGATGGTCCGGAAACCCGAAAAGGATTATTCCCGCCAATAGGGAAAACGCAAACAACAGGGTTAATAGGCCCACTCCAAAAATGAGTACCGCTAAATATTTTGAAAGCAGGATTTTCCACCTTCCAATCGGCCTGATGAGCAAAAGCTTCACAGTCCCCCAGGAAAATTCGGATGAAACGATGCCTGCTGCGATAACAATTGCAAAAAGCCCGACAAAACTGATGAAATTCTTTGCATCATTCACGAAAGACCAAACATGCATCCCGGAAGGCGGGGCCATATCATGCTTGAGCCGATATTCCTTGATAGCGATTTCCCGTTTGTAGAATTGAGCCAGATTTGGATTTCCCGTTTGAAAATTTTCGAGTGAGGCACGGTCGTTCACAATCTGTTTATCAAGTTCTGCTTTCCAATGCGGATTTTCCTTTGGAGGATTGTCGTACTCCTCGTATTTGGACAGCCCTGCCATCCCCATTACAAGAATGACAATCAGGCCTATCATGACATACGTCCCGGCCCTGCTGAAAATTTTAACTAATTCGTTTATTACAAGATTCTTCATGGATGAGCCTCCTTAGTTGGCCGTGATTTCGAGGAAGCGGTCTTCCAATGTTTTCGATTCCGCCTTCACTCCGAAAACGGCCACGTCCGCTCCGACTAATTTTTTCAGGATAAATGGAATGTCTTCCCTCTTAGCATCGACAGTAAAGCCATCGTCCGAGAAGACAGCGCCCCACTCGGACTGGAGCCAGCCGCGCATATCTCCCAGCGGCCCTGTTTCAAAGGAGTATTTACTACCAGTTTCAGCAACAAACGCATTCACTTCCTGGACCTGGACAAGCTCGCCATCCTGGATGATGGCAATCCTGTCGCACATCTGCTCCATCTCTGATAAAAGATGGCTTGAAACAATCACAGACATGCCTCTTTCGCGGGCGAGCATCCTCAGGTGGTCCCTGATTTCACGGATACCAGCCGGATCGAGGCCATTTGTTGGCTCATCGAGGATAAGGAGCTTCGGATCATGGAGGAGGCACTGGGCAAGCCCCAGCCGCTGCCTCATTCCGAGTGAATAGGTTTTTACTTTGTCATGTATTCTATCGGCAAGCCCGACAAGATGGACAACTTCAGAAATTTTGCTTTTAGGGATGCCTCCGTGCATTCTGCTGTATTGGAGCAAATTTTGATAGCCTGAGAGGAATTTGTACATTTCGGGATTTTCAACAATCGCCCCGACATTACCGATCGCTTCTTCAAAGTTTTTCCGGATGCTGGTCCCGCAAATAAAGATGTCCCCTTCAGTAATATCCATTAACCCGACGATCATCCGGATTGTTGTTGTCTTGCCCGCGCCATTCGGTCCAAGGAAACCAAAAACTTCCCCTTTGCGGACCATGAAACTCAGGCCGTTAATGATGGTCTTTCTTCCAATCGTTTTTTTGACATTTTTTAATTGTAATATGTTTTCCACGGCAATGCCCTCCAGACGCTGCGCAATAAAACTAGGTTTCTATTTTTTATAGTACACTATTTGAGATTAGTATTACATCCATCAAAGGAGTAAAATGGAAAGAAGTTCTTAATAAGGATGGAGAGAGAACGGATGGCGTTTACGTTTGTAAAAGGGTATCGAGAGGACCCAGTTTTAAGGGAAAGCTTCTTCAGCCTGGCAAGGTCGGTATTCGGAATACGGTTTGATCGCTGGTATGAGATGGGGTTTTGGACCGATAAATACATTCCTTATTCGTATAGTGATGGCGAAAATATTATTGCAAATGTTTCTGTTAATCGAATTGGCCTTGTAATGGATGGGGTGGAAAGAAGAGGGCTCCAAATTGGAACCGTGATGGCCCATCCCGATTTTCGGAGGCAGGGGCTTTCCCGCAGACTGATGGAATTTGTATTGGACGATTTTGAAGGCATGTATGATGTGATGTATTTGTTCGCCAACCAATCAGTGCTCGATTTCTACCCCAAATTTGGCTTTGTTCAAAAAAAGGAGTTTCTCTTCTCCCTGCCCTATAGGCGACACCGGGAAGCGAGCGGGCTAATTCGCAAACTTAATATGGAAGATGTACGAGACAGGCAATTTCTTTTTCAATTCGCGAAGCGGCGAGTACAGGTTTCTCAGAGGTTCGCGGCAATCGATACGGAGGAGCTTCTCATGTTCTACTGCTTGAATGTATTCAGTCATTGTATTTATTATCTTGAAGATGAGGAATGCATCGCAATTTATGAAGAAGAGGCTGGAGAATTGCAGCTTTTCGATCTCATAGGCATATCCCTCGTCGATTTGCATTCGATAGTAGCCAAGATTGCCGGAAAGAATACCGAAAGAATCGTTTTTCACTTTACGCCAGAAGACGTTGGGTTGCCGGTTGAAAGTGATACATTCCAAGGAAGTGAAACCTTGTTTGTCCGTACGGCTGAAGGAGTATTTTTGCCTGAAAAGTTTAAGCACCCACTTACAGCCCAGGCTTAGAGGACTGAATGGTTTTCATAGGACTTTTAGTGTTTTTCATTCATTCAAAAATTATTTGAAAGAGAGGAAAAAGAGATGTCAATCATGCCATTGGAAAAAAGGGGAATTACCAGAAGCCGCCTTATTCTTGGTTTTATGGGCTTTGGAGGCGATTGGGAAACAGGTGAAATTGGGAAGGGCGAACTTGCCGATGCCGAACGCGGCCTTGATACAGCCTTGGAAACAGGCATTACGATGTTTGACCATGCGGATATTTATAAGAGAGGAAAAGCGGAGGCCGTATTCGGGAAATGCCTCAAAAACCGGCCTGGCTTAAGGGAAAAAATTATCATTCAAAGCAAATGTGGGATCCGTTTTGCGGATGCCGCAAACCCGGCTCGTTATGATTTTTCAAAAAGCCACATTCTCGGAGCGGTGGATGGCATACTCGAAAGGCTCGGGACGGATTATTTGGATATTCTCCTTCTTCATCGTCCAGATCCGTTGATGGAACCGGAAGAAGTCGCCGAAGCTTTCAGTTCCTTGCTTGAAGCGGGAAAGGTAAGGAATTTCGGTGTATCGAACATGAATGCCGGGCAAATGAAGCTTCTTCAAGCGTATATCGGCAGCCCGATCGTTGTTAATCAAATGGAAATGAGCCTTAGAAAAATCGATTGGGTAGATCAAGGAGTCCATGTCAACCAGTCTGCTGGATTGGAGACTCATTTTTCCGAAGGGTTAATCGAATATTGCATGCTCGAATCAATCCAGCTCCAGGCATGGGCGCCGCTTGCCAAAGGGCTATACACAGGCAGGACGGATTTTGCCTCAGCTGCTGAAGAAAAAACCGCGGAACTCGTCGCAAGGATGGCCAAAGAAAAAGAGACGACAAAAGAAGCGATTCTCCTTGGCTGGCTCATGCGCCACCCGGCAAACATCCAGCCCGTCATCGGCACCACAAACCTTGCACGCATCAAAAACTGCCAGGACGCAACCCGGCAGGCCAGCCTCATGACACGAGAAGAATGGTATAGCCTCTACATCGCTTCAAGAGGCAATCGTCTGCCATAACATTTTGCTTAAACTATGCTTACTTTTTTGGTTACAAGTTGCCTGGCACCTGGCTGGGAGGTTTTCTCCCACTCTGTTGCCAGGCACCGGAATTGTTTAATCGTTGTCAGGCTGGAAGCCGATAAGGTGGGCTTTTTTGTCGACTCCGACACGGCTCTTTTCGGGGAAGGTAATGATGGAACTAATGTACTCCCATCGGATGAGAAGGTGGGTGATGCATGTTTCTTCAATTTGCTCCTCTTGTGGGATTACGGTTCCTTCTTCGTCTCGGATCATTGTCCGTTTGTAGCACGGGTTTTCGACCCAAATGCCAAAGTTTTCGCTTTTTACAAGTTTCGCAAGGTACCATTCTTCCGGCTCGTAGATGCCAGTCACATCGCCTTTCATTTCCTCTGGGAAGTTGCGGAATTTAATTTGTACTTTTTTATCTTCGAAATTATCCAAATGCATGGCGAAAAATTCCTCCCTTAAAAAGTTGTTCCTCCCTGTACTTCTTCCTTTTGAGCCAAAAGTTAAACTTGGAATTTAATGAAACCTTGGAAGCTAGCGGTTCCGGGGAAAATCGAAGCCGAATGCTGCTGTAAAAACGTTCATACTTTTTAAACATAAAAACTTGTAAACATTGAATAAGATGGCGGGTCTATTCTCTGTGATGTTACAGTGTTGACCAATTAATAATTGTTATATTATAATAGGAAAATGAATTCTGAAAATTTACAATTATCTTGTATGCAAAAACATTTATTTTCATCCACTTGTATGCGAATGAATTGATGTTTGATGAGAGGGGAAATGGCATGATTGTTTTCGACAAGGTCAACAAGTATTTTGGGGACTTCCACGTCCTAAAGGACATTAATCTCACAATCAACAAGGGGGAGGTGGTAGTTGTCATCGGGCCATCCGGATCAGGGAAAAGCACGATGCTCCGTTGCATCAATCGGCTTGAGGAAATTACATCCGGAAATTTGACTGTCAACAATGTAAGCGTTCACGATAAAAAAACCGACATTAATAAACTGCGCAGGGAAATCGGGATGGTATTTCAGCATTTCCATTTGTATCCTCATAAAACCGTCCTTGAAAATATTACTTTGGCACCTATGAAAGTACTTGGAAAATCTGAAAAGGAGGCTAAAGAAACAGCAGTCAAATACTTGGAAAAGGTAGGCATTCCTGAAAAGGCCAATTCCTATCCTTCCCAGCTTTCGGGTGGCCAACAGCAGCGTGTGGCCATAGCGCGCGGCCTTGCGATGAGTCCGGAGATCATGCTTTTCGACGAACCGACTTCCGCTCTTGATCCGGAAATGATCGGGGAAGTGCTGGATGTTATGAAAGCGTTAGCAAAGGAAGGCATGACGATGGTGGTCGTCACGCACGAAATGGGATTTGCGAGGGAAGTAGCTGACAGGATTGTGTTTATGGATGAAGGCAGAATCCTTGAAGAAGCAACACCGGCTGAGTTTTATGAGAACCCGCGTGAAGAGCGGGCCAAGTCATTCCTCAGCCGTATATTAAACCATTAAAATAGTTGGAGGGAAATGAAAATGAAAAGGATTTTTAAATTAACGATTATTTCGATTATCGCGGTATTGCTTCTTGCTGCATGTGGAGGCAATGACAAAAAGTCGAGCGGCGAGGGTGGCAAAGACAAAAGCGTTATGGGCCAGATTGAAAAACGAGATAAAATTATCTTTGGGGTTAAACATGATACAAGGCTCTTTGGTTTGAAGAACCCAAGTACCGGGGAAGTAGAAGGGTTCGATATCGATTTGGCAAGGGCGTTGGCAAAGGAAATCCTCGGAGATGAAAATAAGGTTCAGTTCAAGGAAGTTACCTCCAAGACAAGGATTCCGATGCTTAACAATGGCGATATCGATGCTGTTATCGCAACAATGACCATATCTGAAGAGCGTAAGAAAGAAGTCGATTTCACCGATGTGTACTTTCTCGCAGGCCAGTCCTTGCTTGTAAAAAAAGGAAGCAAAGTCAAGGGACTTGAAGATTTGAAAAAAGGCACAAAGGTGTTGGCGGTAAAAGGCTCCACCTCTGCGGTCAATATCCGCGAAAAAGCACCTGAGACCCAGGTGCTGGAGTTTGAAAACTATGCCGAAGCGTTTACTGCCTTAAAATCTGGAAAAGGGGATGCCCTGACTACTGATGACTCCATCCTGTACGGAATGGCCGATGAAGATCCGTCCTTCGAGTTAGTAGGCGGCACATTTACTGAAGAGCCTTACGGGATTGCCGTGAAAAAAGGCAACGAGGAGCTTGTCGAAAAGCTGAACGAAGCTCTTAAGGCAGTTAAAGATTCAGGTAAATATGATGAGATCAAGGATAAATGGATTAAACAGTAATAATCGGCAAACAAAATCGGGATGGGCCTTCCTGGCTCATCCTGATTGTATAAAGAGGATATATGTTTGCCAGATTGGCAAAATGCAAGAGAGGTGACGCGAGTGGATTTTTCAATTTTAACGAACAACCTTGATCTCTATCTCGAGGGTTTTAAAGTAACAATCATTGCAAGCTTAATCGCGCTTATTTCCAGCTTTTTGCTCGGGACCATTATCGCTGTCTTCAGGATTGCTCCCATAAAGCCATTAAACTGGTTTGGAACGGCGTATGTTGAATTTATTAGGAATATTCCAGTCCTGGTCATCGCTTTCTTTTTCTTTTTTGGAATGTCTTCCGTTGGGGTGGATTTTGACGGATTAACGGCGGGAACAATCGCATTGGCCGTCTACACGGCTGCTTTTATTGCCGAGGCCATAAGAGCTGGAATCCTTGCTGTTCCAAAGGGACAAATGGAAGCGGCCCGGTCGTCGGGCCTGACATACAACCAGGCGATGCTTTCGATTATTTTGCCCCAGGCGATCAAAATCGTCATTCCCCCGCTTGGGAACCAATTTATCAATCTCGTAAAAAACTCCTCAATTCTTGGGGTCATCGCTGGAATGGATTTAATGTATCAGGGTGATATTATATCCTCAAGGACTTTTGTAATCTTTGACACGTATATCATCGTCGCGCTGTTTTACCTAGTGTTGACAATACCACTCAGCCTTGGCGTCGGTTATTTGGAACGCCTGCTGGCGCGGAGCAATTAAGGGGGTGCCCGGATGGATTTTATAGGCGCTTATTCGTTCGACCATTTGAAATTTCTTCTGCAAGGATTCGGGATTACACTTCTGGTCGCATCAATTGCCATCGTTCTAAGTTTTATTATTGGAGGGGCAATTGGAACCGCCAGGTATGCCAGAATTCCCGTTTTATCACAAGTATTGGCAGTTGGGGTTGAAACAATTCGAAATCTTCCTTTGCTGCTAATCATTTTCTTTACGTATTTCGCGCTTCCGGAAGTGGGGCTCAAGCTTCCGGTGACAACCGCTGCGATTGTAGCGCTAACGATATTCGAATCGGCGATGCTATCGGAAATCATCCGGAGCGGCCTGAATTCGATTGAAAAGGGGCAAATTGAGGCCGCGCGTTCTTCAGGACTGGGCTACGTCCAGACAATCCGGTATATTGTTATGCCACAGGCACTACGAAGAATGGTCCCTCCGATTGTCAGCCAATTTATTTCCCTATTAAAAGATACTTCCCTGGCAGTCGTAATTTCATTGCCGGAATTAACGCATAATGCCCAGATTATTTATGGGCAGAAGGATGGATACGTCATTCCAATGCTCGTTTTCCTTGCATTTATGTATTTTGCAGTCAACTACCTGCTGTCGATTTTGGCAGGAAAACTCGAACTCAAAAAAGCCTGATTCCTTTCGAAGGAGCCAGGCTTTTTCCTTTTAAGGCCATTGACTATCTATTCTCGCTTAATAAAAGATTCCTGGAAAAGTTATCACGGAGACTGCCGGTCCTTGCCAGCCACAACAAACGCTATCCGTTGCGGAAGTAGCTGTAGTTGGTTATTCGTGCTGCATGTGGCCATAGCCTCCGGAATATTCTCCATGTCCATGGTGATGTCCGTGGTGATGCCCATGGTGATGTCCGTGGTGATGCCCATGGTGATGATGGTGGTGGCCATATCCATAATGGTGCCCGGGGTATCCGCCGAATCCCCCATAACCGCCATGCCCAGGAAATCCGCCATATCCTGGATGTCCTCCATAACCAGGATATCCACCATAACCTGGATATCCTCCATGACCAGGAACTCCGCCGTATCCCCCAAATCCGTGATAACCTCCATGGCCGGGATATCCGCCAAATCCACCATAGGCAGGATATCCGCCATAACCTCCCGCACCAGGGGAGAAGCCAAACATTTGTCTATTCTCCATTCGCCTACCTCCTTCAATGACTTCCAAGATAGTTTATGAATAGTCCGATTTTTTTGTGAAGATACAACCGTATGCCGTGTTGTTAAAAAAGGTACGATGAAATAGAAGAGCCTGGCTTTTACGCCAGGCTTCGCTTCTTCGATTATTTGGTTTTCTCATTTGGTTTTTCTTCCTGTGGCTTGGCGGGATCCCGCTGGGGCTCGATGTCTTCACCCAGCCGCCTTTTCTGTTCTTGTTCCAAAGAGTTGCTTTGATCTTTGTTTTTAACCAACCTTGCTCCCTCCTAATTAAAACCTGTATTGTATTTTCGCTCGCTCGAAGAATCCTTTTTTGTATGGTGTTCGGCCTTTTCCTCCCGCTGTTCCATCTTTAGGTCCTCCAAAGGAATCGGGTCGACGTTCCTCTCGCTCTCAAATTTGTCAAATAGACTCTCAGTATCTGTTGGAAATTGCTCGGGATTGTCGCGTTTTCCCTGCTGAAGTGATGCGTTCTGCTTCTTTCCCATTCTATCCATGATATCACCTCTTACAATTGTATACCCTTTTCCTGTTATGGCTAAAACAATTATGGTAAATGAAAATTCCTAAAGGATATTTGCAAAAATAAGCTATATTTTTTTCTTTTCACACATATACGTTGTTACGGATTGCGTTTTAAAAAAGCAGGAACGGGTAAATAAATGTTGTTGTAATTTTTAATAATTCTGACCAAACAGGTGATGAGTTTGAAAAATGGCCCTTTATTAATCATTGGCGGCGCTGAAGAAAAATACAGCGGTGTCACCATCCTGAAAAAATTTGTGGAGCTTTCCCAGAAACATGAAGGGAAAGTCGGAATTTTGACAACCGCCACGAAAATACCTATAGAAGTAGGCGGCGAGTATAAAACTGTGTTTGAAAACTTGGGGATAGAAAACCCAATCACCCTTGATGTCGATTCAAGGCAAAAGTCCGAAGACCCAAAAATACTTAAGGATGTGGAGGGCCTTTCCGCACTATTCATTACAGGCGGGGACCAAAGCAGGTTGACCCAAATGATAACTGGCACAAAATTGCACAAGCTATTTTTTGACAAATGGAAACAAGGAATGGTGCTTGGCGGTACTAGCGCGGGCGCGTCCATCATGGGAAAGCATATGATTGTAAACGCACTGACAAAAGATTCGGATGAAATCCTCCAGGTTGAAATGGATATAGGATTCGGGTTCATGGAAAATATGCTAATCGACCAGCATTTTTCACAGAGAGCCCGTTTTGACAGGCTGCTAGGGGCCATTGCGGGAAATCCGGATTTAATGGGAATTGGAATAGATGAGAACACAGCAATACTAGTAGAAGGCGACCAATTTGAAGTGATTGGCGAGCATCAGGTACTAATTCTTGACGGGAAGGAAAACAGTTTTGTCGAAGTAAATAAAACCGAGGAGGGGAGCGAGGAACTAACCCTCTCTAACTTCAAGCTTCATACCCTTACACATGGCTATAAATTCGATTTAAAAAACAGAAGACTATTGTTCAAAGGGGAGTAAACCATGAAGATAAACCGAGTACGGTACTTAAAGGGGCCAAACTACTTTAGCTACAAACCAACAATGTGGATTGAGCTGGATTTGAAGGAATTGGAATTCAGCCCTTCCAATGAGCTCCCGGGTTTTAATGAAGCTTTACTTAAGACAATTCCAACCCTGATGGAACACACTTGTTCCTACGGCTATCCTGGAGGATTTGTGGAAAGGTTACACGAAGGAACCTGGATGGGACACATCCTTGAACATATAGCTCTTGAATTGCAGCATTTGGCCGGAATAAAGGTCCGGAGAGGGAAAACCCTGACTAGCATCAAAAAGGGCATTTATTACGTTACGTACGATTACCGCGAACCAAAGTCGGGGCTTTATGCGTTCGAGGCGGCGAAAGAGATGGTTGAAAAAATACTTGAGAGCGGCCATTCCGTCGATGCGGTTCCATATATTGAAAAAATCGAAGACCTTTATTATACAAATAAGCTAGGACCAAGTACGGAGGCGATTTACAATGCCGCCTTTGCGAAACAAATCCCTGTTGAAAGAGTCGGGCAGGACAGTTTATTAAGGCTTGGCACCGGTTCGAAGCAAAAATACGTCCAGGCCACCATAACCAGCCAGACATCTTTCATGGCTGTTGAAAATTCCTGCGACAAACAAATAACCAAAACCATCCTCGCGGGAGCAGGCGTTCCTGTTCCTAAGGGCGAGATGGCATCAACCCCCGAGGAGGTTTTCGAAGCAGCTGACCGGGTTGGTTTTCCACTAGTGCTTAAACCGTTGAACGGGAATCAGGGGCGGGGGGTTTATACGAATATTAAAAGCAGGGAGGAGCTTTTTAACATCCTCCATTGCATGGAATCACCGGACACCAACTTTATCGTGGAGAGATTTTATGAGGGCCATGATTACCGGCTCCTGATTGTGAATGGGAAGCTTATTGCCGCAAGTATGAGAATGGCCCCATTTGTCATAGGGAACGGCCGCGATTCCATCCGGGCCTTGATCGAGGAGGAAAACAACAATCCGCTAAGGGGAGACGGCCATGAAAAGCCGATGTCCAAAATCCCCCTTAATCCAACTATCTCCTGCTTCCTTGAAAAATCAGGCCTGACATTTGACGCCATTCCGGAGCCGGGGAGTATCGTCCAAGTTGCGGGAAATGCAAATCTTTCAACCGGTGGGCAAGCCATCGATGTGACGGATGAAGTTCACCCGACCATCCGTGAAATGGCCGTCACCGCAGCAAAGGCAATCGGGCTGGATGTAGCAGGGGTAGACTTTATTAGCCCAGATATTTCCACTCCGCTTGACAGGAAAAAAGCCGCAATCATTGAAGTGAATGCAGCTCCTGGAATCAGGATGCACCATTATCCGGCGAAAGGGAAACCGCGTGATGTTGGCAAGGCAATCGTCGACTATCTCTTCAAGTCAAGGGAAGACGCGTCGATTCCTATTATTTCGGTTACGGGAACGAACGGAAAAACAACAACGACGAGGATGATTAAGCATTTCCTTGAACGGGAAGGCTATACAGTCGGTATGACGAATTCAGATGGCGTTTATATCGGGAACAAAACCATTGACGAAGGGGATTGCAGCGGACCGATCAGCGCACGCAAAATCCTATCAAACCCTAACGTCGATGCTGCGGTCCTTGAAACGGCAAGGGGTGGAATTCTACGTGAGGGGCTTGCTTTCAGGCAATGCGACGTTGGGATTGTTACAAATGTATCCGAAGACCATCTCGGCCTTGACGGGATTGAGGAATTCAGCCAGCTAGTCAAACTGAAACGGCTTATTCCGGAGGTGGTCATGGAAGGCGGCCATTGCATCCTGAATGCCGATGATCCCGAAGTTGTTCAAATGGCGGAATATACAAGAGGAAAGATTGTCTATACAAGCCTGTTTTATACAAACCACCATATTAGGGAAGCCGCCGAGAAAGGTTGGACAGTTTGGATTCTCGATGAAGATAATTGGATTTGCTGCATTGAAAATGGTAACCGGAAAAGGCTCCTTCCTGCCAAGGACATTCCGGTTACAATTGAAGGAAAGGCCCGGCACAATATTTCCAACCTCCTCCAGGCACTGGCAGCGGCATACGCGCAAGGTGTCCCTTTTGAAGTGTTGAAGGAGAAGGCGTTGACTTTCAAGCCTGACAGTGAACAATCGAAGGGACGGTTCAATACGTACGAGATGGCTGGGCGGAAGATAATCGTCGATTATGCGCATAACATTGCCGGGGTCAACGCGTTTTTCGATACCGTCCGCCACTTTAAAGCAGGATCCGCGATAGCTGTCATATCCGCCCCGGGAGACAGGCTGAATCATGAAATCCGCGAAATGGCCAAAATCGCCATGCGACATTCCGACCGAATAATCATCCGTGAAGACGAAGACCTAAGGGGAAGGGCGCCTTATGAAATAGCGAATATTATGCAAGCCGCGGCGCTAAAGGAAAAAGGAAATAGCGGAAAACAGATTTCCATCATCCCTGAGGAACTCAAAGCTTATGAGGAGGCCTGGAATCTGTCGGATGAAGGGGACACGCTTATTTTCCTATATGAAAAATACTCTGTCGTAAAAGAGTTTTTCTCTTTGGTGAGTGGGCGGAAAAATGTCCTGGCACGGAAAATAATTTGATAAGGAAGGGGGGCCTACGAATGGTCCCCATTTTTTTTCGACAAATGTTTCGCTTTGGCCGGATATACAAGATATAATTGAATAATAATGCTTAAATGCCTAATAGTTCCCGGGAGAGAAGTAGAATGTGGAAAAAGTGGATCACAATTACAGCGCTAATCCTGCTGTTCATCTTTTTTATACCATATAGCCTGCCGCTAATTTTTGCGTTGGTAACCGCGATATTCCTGGAAGGGCTGGTGGGTTATTTTCAAAGGAAGCTGAAACTGACCAGGGCCAAATCCGTTATCGCGGCTTTTGTAACCTTCCTGACTGGCCTACTCGTTATCGGCTACAACCTGTTCCTTATTCTCTTTCAACAGGTCATTAACCTATCCGAAAAAACGCCTACATTTGTCAGGGATTTGTATTCAACAGGAATCAAACCGCTTATAAAAAAGTGGAAAGCCTATTCAAAAACACTTCCGCCGGATGTTATTATTTCCGTGGAGAAAACGATTGACAATTCCGTTAATGCGCTGGACCGGTTTGTTCATGAAATCATCCAGGCTTTAATCGGTGTACTTACTGCAATTCCCGGTTTCTTAATTGAATTCCTTATTTATCTTGTCGCGCTGTTTTTAATCAGCCTCGAACTTCCGGAGATTAAAGCATCCATTAAAGCGCATCTTACCGAAGGGACAAAGAGGAAAGTATCCATTGTCCTTAACCAGTTGACCAAAGCGGGGGTCGGGTTTATAAAAGCCCAGATAATCCTTAGCCTCATGACCTATATCCTTGCTTTTGTGGGTCTGCTTCTTTTAAAAGTGAAATATGCCGCTCTGCTTTCGCTTCTGATTGTGATTGTCGATATTCTTCCGATCCTCGGAACCGGCTCCTTCCTCGTTCCGTGGGCTGTCCTTTCCCTTATCCAGGATAAACAGTTCCTTGGGATTGGATTGATTGTGCTTTTTGTAGCCATTACTGTCATCCGGCGGACTGTGGAGCCGAAAGTTTATGCGACCAGCCTTGGGATATCACCATTAGCATCCCTTGCCAGTCTATATATCGGATTCAAGCTTATCGGCTTTATAGGCCTCTTCGCCGGGCCTGCCATCGTCATTATTATCGATGCGCTCGTAAAGGTGAATGTCATCAAAATGAACTTCAAAATCTAGGGGAAAAGGGACCTATCAAAAGGTTCCTTTTTTCTTTTGGTTTAGATAACCTTGGCTATGTTATTCTTTGCGCCCAATTATTAAAATTGTATCCTGAGTCTATTGCACATTTTCACGCCTTTGAATAGGATATATGGACTTAACTAAAGGAGGTAATGTGAATGTCTGGAGGAGCTTACGGATACGGCGGAGGTTTCGCCTTGCTGGTAGTATTGTTCATCCTGTTGATTATCATCGGGGCTTCCTGGGGGTACGGAGGTTTCTATTAATTTAAAGGAGGTTCTATTATGTTTGGATACGGATATGGCGGCTGCGGTTACGGGTATGGCGGCTACGGACACGGCGGTTTCGCCCTGATCGTCGTTCTGTTCATCCTGTTGATTATAGTTGGCGCAGCTTGTTTTAAATATTAGTTGGAAATAAAGGCTGGACCTCCGTGGTTCAGTCTTTTTTAGTTACAATCGCGCTCCTTATCCCTTCATCCGTTTTGTAATAACTACTGCGGTTTCAAAAGTACTTAAGAATAATGCGCTGTATGCCGAAAGAAGGTAACCCAATTTCTCTTTCCTTATTGAAAGAGGCTGAACCTTTTTCATCCTCTTGATTTGAAAAAATGTCGAAATTACAATGAATTTCGCAAAAAAAGGTTTGAAATGTGAGACCGTGGGTAAACAGGTGTAGTGCTAAAAAATATATAAAAATTGTAGGAGGAGAAAATGAAAAAGGGGTTAATTGGGTTTTTGAGTATTCTTTTGGTAATAGGAATCCTAGCTGGATGCAGTGGGGAAAAGAGCTCGGCTGACACGAAGGAAAAAGAGGGCAAAGTCGTCCTCAATTTCTGGACGTTCTGGGGTTCGGAAACACGGAGGCCGATTATCGAAAAGATTGTTAAAGATTTCAATGACTCTCAGGACAAAATTGAAGTTAAACATACGTTTTTGCCATGGGGAGACATTTGGACGAAAAACCTTGCCGCGGTTGCCGCGGGGAATCCCGCTGATGTCATTGTGAATGACATCAACTCAGTTGGACAGCGGGCGGAGAATAACCAGGCTGAAGATTTAAGCAAATATCTGGATGATTCTTTCAAGGACAATTTCTATCCACACCTTTGGAATATGGTTGAATATAAAGGAAAACCTTACGCGGTTCCTTTCAATACCGACACGAGGCTGCTATTTTACAATAAACAGGCATTCAAGGAAGCAGGACTGGATCCTAACAAACCTCCGCAGACTTGGGCGGAGCTGGAAGAATACGCAAAAAAGCTTGATATTAAAAACGGCAATAAATACGAGCGCTTCGGGTTTTATCCATTATGGGGAAGCATTGGCCCCTCTTCCTGGATGGCAAGCGCGGACGGAGGGAAAGGCTTCATCCATGACGGGAAGCTGGAAATTAATACTCCGCGGAAAGTAGAAGCGCTTGAATGGCTGCTGGGCTGGCAGGAACATTATGGCGAAAAGAATGTTCAAGCATTCAAGGCGGAATTTGGAAGCGAGCAGGCCAACCCATTCATCTCCGGCAAGGTAGCGATGATCATTGATGTTGGGACATTTTATACGCAAATTCGTGATTACGGGAACGGCATGGAATTCGGGGTCGCCAAAATTCCCGCATATGATGAAAACAGCGGACATTGGGCTGACGGAGGAGGCTTTGTTGTTGAAGTTCCAAAAGGTTCCAAGCATCCTAAAGAAGCTGTTGAATTCATTAAATACTTGACCGGCAAGGAAGCGCAGAAATATTGGGGAGAAAAGAACTACGACAACGTCGCCAACATTGATGGCGCTCAAGCTGTTTCGGAGTCGCTCGATGGACAAGCTAAGGAAGTATACGAGATGACTGTTGAAAACTTGAAGGAAACGAATCTTTACCCAGTCCCTGTCGAATATCCTGACTACCAGAACAGAATCAATCCGCATATCGACAAGGTCTTTACCGGAAAGCAAAACCCGGAAGAAGCATTAAAGAAAGCGGAAGCGGATGTGAAAAAAATAAAGAAATAATCCATAAAGCAATTCTTTTACAAAAGAGAAGGGATGGCCGCGCTGAGCTGTCCTTTCTCTTTTCAATCAAAAGAGAAAAGGGGGAAGAAAAATGAAGCCGCCTCAATCGGCAAACGTTGCACTGACTGAAGAAAACCGGCTTTCGATGAGAGATGATATTCAGATTGATGCTTCCCGTAATACGTCTCCGAAAAAAGGAATATCGAGGGCGGTGAAGGAAAATATTTGGGGATATTTGTTTATTAGCCCGTGGATTATTGGGTTTCTCGGCTTGACTCTTGGCCCGCTGCTATTTTCCCTTGCAGCGAGTTTTACGGATTATAACATTACATCAAAAATGAACTTCATTGGCTTCGACAACTTTGCCAGGATGTTCACGATTGATGACCTTTTCTGGACGTCTTTATGGAATACGTTTTATTATGTCATTTTCTCGGTCCCTTTGACGACTGCAGGCGCAATCCTAATCGCGGTCCTATTAAACCAGAAAATTTTCGGGATGAAGGTTTTCCGGACAATTTATTATTTGCCCGCAATTTTATCCGGAGTCGCGGTATATTTCTTATGGATGCAGTTGTTAAGTCCGTCAACAGGGCTCGTGAACACTTTCCTCGGATGGTTCGGAATCGATGGACCCGCCTGGCTTTTTGATCCCGAGTGGACCAAGCCGGCATTGATCCTGATGAAAATGTGGGGTGTCGGTGGCGGGATGCTTCTTTATCTGGCGAGCCTCCAGGGGGTTTCTCGGGAAATGTATGAAGCTGCGGACATTGAAGGGGCGACCGGCCTGCAGAAGTTCTTCTACATCACACTGCCAATGATTTCCCCGATTATCTTTTTTGATATCATCACAAGCACTATAGGAGGTTTCCAGATCTTTCAGGAAGCTTATGTCATGACGGAAAACGGAAGTGGGGCGCCGGCTAACTCACTGCTATTCTACAACCTGCATATGTGGAACAACGCCTTCAAGTTTTTTGATATGGGTTACGCCTCCGCGATGGCATGGATTCTCTTCATCATTGTCATGATTTTGACGGTGCTCAACCTAAAGCTTGGGAAACGCTGGGTCCATTATGAAGGGGGCGAGAATAAATGAGTGCCTACACTGCTCCAAAATTTTATGAGAAAAAGAAATTCAAGGAAAAGATTAAGGCGTGGATCATTACCATACTGCTTCTGGCGGGCAGTGTGATTATTCTATCGCCGCTTTGGTGGATGATTTCTACATCCTTAAAAACGCCGGCTGAAATCGCCCAATACCCGCCGACATTTTTTCCAAAGGAATTTAGGTTTGATAATTATATAAAAGCCTGGCAAACAGCGCCATTTACCCGCTGGGCAATGAATACCGCATTCATCGCCATTGTCGGGACAATCGGAAGTGTTCTCGTCAATTCGCTAGTTGCGTATTCATTCGCAAAAATCCGGTTCAAGGGGCGCAACGCTTTATTTGTCATCGTCCTATCAACGATGTTGATTCCGGGATTTGTAACGATGGTTCCCCAGTATATCCTTTTTTCCAAACTTGGCTGGGTAAATACGTATTTGCCATTGATCGTCCCGGCATTCCTCGGAAGCGCGTTTTTCATCTTTCTGCTCCGCCAGTTCATGATGACAATCCCAAATTCACTTGTCGAGGCTGCTGTGCTTGACGGGGCCAACCATCTACAGATTTGGTGGCATATCATGATTCCGCTCACAAAGCCGGCATTGATGGTTGTGGCCATATTCTCATTTAATGGCGCGTGGAACGACTTGCTCGGTCCGCTTCTTTATATTAATGATGAACGGATGTATACGTTGCAGATTGGCCTGCAAACCTTTAAGGGCACCGTCCAGACGCAATGGCATTATTTAATGTCGATGTCTGTAACGGTTCTGCTGCCTGTCGTTCTTTTGTTTTTCTTCTTCCAGCGATATTTCATTGAAGGGGCTAATATCTCTTCCGGAACGAAGGGGTAGAGGTATATACCCTCATAACAGAATAAAGCGTGAAAGCCCGGGTGCTCCGGGTTTCTTTCTTTCAATTTGGATTGGCTCTCCATGCCTCTTAGTTGACGGAAGAACCAACTTTCTTTCCGGTAAAAGTTGTCTGTCTTTCCATGGCAACATTTTGGGGTTGGTTTCGGGTATAGGCAATGTTAGCCTTATAGGGAGCTAAAAAGAAGGGAGTTGGAGGGATGAGAATGCAAAAACCTGCATTTATGCTTCTTATGCCGGCCATGTCGCTCATGCTTGCCATTCCTACTTTCCTCTCTGGCAGCCTGTCAGTTAAGAAACAAAATGATCCACAATGCATCCCGGCGGTTGAAAAATTATTCAAGCCCAAAAAAGGGGCCGCTTCGGCAAAACCTGGCTCGGAGCCTCAAAAGAAAAATCAGGTACCTCCCGCTAAACGTGTGCCTGTATTGTCCGAGGACGAGAAGGAGCTTCTTGCTCGGCTTGTCCATGCCGAAGCGAAGGGAGAACCTTTTAAAGGAAAAGTTGCCGTTGCGGAGGTAGTGCTGAACAGGGTTCAGAGCGGGAAATTTCCGGATACAGTTAAAGGCGTGATTTATCAAAAAAGGCAATTCCAGCCTGTCTCGAACGGGGAAATTAACAAGCCTGCTGGACCGGATGCGAAAAAGGCTGTCGAGGAAGCTATCCGAACAGATAAGAAAGTAACCGATGCATTGTTTTTCTATAATCCTGATATTGCTACAGATACATGGATTCGAAAAAGGTCAATCATTGGAAAAATAGGTAGGCATGTATTTACAAGCTAATCATGGCAATGATAAAAACCCCTTATCCAATTAGGAAAGGGGTTTTTCAGTTTGAGGTAAATCAATCGTATTTTTCCAGTCGCTGAATTTTTCAAGGTCTTTTGAAATCCTTTTCCAAGTAAATGCAAGGACTGCGGCATCATCAATAAGGCCAAACCCGAGAAAGAAATCGGGAATGATATCGACTGGGGAAACAAAATAAATGATTGCCCCGATGACAGCAAGGATTGTTCCTTTGGATACATTTTTGTAATCTCCTTTGGCCCGTGCCCTTACCAATTCAAATAAAAGCTGAAGTTTCTGCCAGGAGAAGCCAAGCGATTTCCTGTTTTTGTCCGCTTTTCCAAATGCCCGCTTGAGGAGCGAGTCGGTCTTGTGCGGATTATCATAATACGTTTCCGCTTCCTGTTTGTATTTTTTGCCGAAGCCTGCAAAGCCGTTTGCCATATAAAGCATCCTTTCGTTTATAGAATGGTATTTGCTTTTTGGTCATTTTCCACGGAATGGGACCGGCTAAACTTTATGCACTTTTCCCTGATATAGCACTGAAATGAAAAACCGGGTCCCACTGAGTAGGACCCGGTTTCTTGTTATGCGTAAATGAAATCTTCCTCTGCGGCTCTGCAGGAAGCGATAATTTCTTCGACTTCGGAGCCTTCGAGAGTTTCTTTTTTAAGAAGGGCTTCCACCAATTGTTCATAAGCCTGGCGGTTTGAACGGATAATCAGTTCGGACTTTTCAAGGCCGTTTTGGAACAGTTCCTGCATCTTCGCTTCCTTTTCGGTTTTTACGAAGGTGAGGGTGAACCCGTCTTGAAGCATGCCGGTGTCGACCATTTGTTCAATGATATGCTTTGCCTGCCGAACATCCCCGCTTACCCCGATACTATGCTCGCCAAGGAACATCCTCTCGGCGACGCCGCCTGCCAAAATCATTGCAATCCGGTCAAGGAGGTCGCTGGTAGTTGAAAGATGAAGTTCTTTTGGAATTGGCGCAACATAGCCGAGTGCTTCACCCCTTGGAATAATGGTCGCTTTCCGGACAGAGCCCGGCTTTGTGATCGCAGCGACAATGGCGTGGCCTGCTTCATGGATTGCCACCCTCCGTTTTGTATCGGAATCCTGAAGCTCGCGTGATGTACTGCCTAGGATGGTCCTGTCGAGCGCATAGTCAAGGTCTGCCTTTGTAATGAGATCCTGGCCGTTCCTGACTGCCCTGCGGCTGGCTGTTTCAAAAAGCATGCTTAAATCGGCACCGGAAAATCCAGATGTACTTTCCGCCAGGTCATCAAGTGATGCCATAACGTCGTCGGCAAGCATCTTGCCTTTCGTGTGGATATCAATGATTTCCCTGCGGCCCTTTGTGTCGGGCAACGGAACCTGGAACGAGAAGTCGATCCTTCCAGGACGGAGGAACGCATCGTCCAGCATGTCTTTACGGTTTGTTGCCGCCACAAATAAAATTCCGTCATTTGAAAGTCCGCCATCAAGCTGGACAAGCAGCTCCGTAAGCGTCTTTTCGGATTCCTCGCCGCCAAGCGCTTTTCGTTTCCCGGCAAGGGCATCTACTTCATCAATAAAGATGACTGCGGGTGTCTGCTTCCTGGCATTTTGGAAAAGGCTCCTAACCCTTGAAGCACCTACTCCGACAAACAGTTCGTTGAAGGCTGAGCCGCTTGTTGAAAAAAATGATGCGCCAAGTTCTTTTGCGATCGCCTGCGCCAATAGCGTTTTTCCTGTTCCCGGAGGCCCATATAGAAGGATACCTTTTGGTGGCTTGATTCCAAGCTTCGAGGAGCGTTCCGGTTCTTTTATAATGGAAAGCGTCTGGAGGATTTCTTCTTTCATTTCTTCACCCAGTCCGCCTACATCCTTAAGGGAGATTTCTGGCAGTGGACGGGCTTTGGAAAGGCTGTTTTTCATGGTGTTTGAAACGCCGATACCGCTGCCGCCTTTTGCTTTTTGAAGAGCAAACGCCGCGGCTGCCAATGAAACAATCACTCCACCCATAATCCACTTTCCGTACTTGCTGCTGTTCGTAAATGTATAATCAACCTTGTATTCGGAAACCAATTCATCTGCCATTTGGCTGTTTGGTGGCACTTTTGCCATGAATTTCCCCTCGCTTGTTGTTAATGTCAGGCTGCCATCGGACCGTTCTTCAAGAGAGACCATTTTACCGTTTTCCGCCTTGATTTTATTTTCCATCGAAGAAAACGGAATGATGGTTTCTTTCGCCGTAGACTGTATTGCCCAAGTAATTCCCGCGGCTGCTATTATCACTGCTACAATCAGCGGAATGAATTTATTTAAAGCTTTTTTACTCATATCCACTATGCTCAACTCCTTTATGTCTATCTCTATTATATGAAAATACCATTTGTAATAAATAGGGAAAGAGGATTATCCCCATTGGGAATTGCAGGAAATTAGCAGTATGGGATATGAACAACCTGTGAATTTATGAGTATTTTAGCCCTCCAAACACATCCGGGCCATTGTCGGGAAGGGACTTTCGGCGTATAAATCAAACTGAAAAAGTCAATAAAATACAATTTGGTTTTTTTGGCATCCCCCTGCAATATGGTCACATTTCCGCCATATTTGTTTTTTTCAAAAAGACCTCCCAGTTAAAAAGGAAAATATTCAGGATTGCAAACTTTATTGCTCAGGGATAATATAGAAATTATGGACAAAATCTAATTGTCAAAAGTGAGGATACAAAAATGGGTAAGAGTTTAAAAGAAGAAGTCCTCTCAAGAAGGACTTTTGCGATTATTTCCCACCCGGATGCCGGGAAGACGACAATGACGGAAAAATTGCTCCTGTTTGGCGGGGCCATCCGTGACGCGGGGACTGTTAAAGCTAAGAAAACCGGAAAATACGCGACAAGTGATTGGATGGAAATCGAAAAACAGCGCGGAATTTCCGTTACATCAAGTGTTATGCAATTCGATTACGACGGCTTTAGGGTCAATATCCTTGACACGCCGGGCCACCAGGATTTCAGTGAGGACACCTACAGGACGCTGATGGCTGTCGACAGCGCCGTCATGATCATTGATTCCGCGAAAGGAATTGAGGAACAAACCATGAAGCTGTTCAAGGTTTGCCGAATGCGCGGGATTCCGATTTTCACGTTCATGAACAAGCTTGACCGCCAAGGGAAACCGCCGCTAGAACTGCTTGCAGAGCTGGAGGAAGTCCTTGGAATCGAATCGTATCCAATGAATTGGCCGATTGGCATGGGCAAAGAGTTCCTTGGTATTTACGACAGATACCATAACCGGATCGAGCAGTTCCGGGTGGAGGATAAAGACCGTTTTATTCCATTAAATGATGATGGGGAAATTGATGGTGACCACCCGATTAAACAAACGGGATTATATGATCAGACACTAGAGGAAGTCTTGCTGCTGAATGAAGCGGGTAACGAATTTTCTCCTGAGCGTATTGCTGCCGGGAACCTGACGCCTGTCTTTTTTGGAAGCGCGCTAACTACTTTTGGCGTCCAGACATTCCTAGAATCTTACCTGGAATTCGCTCCACCGCCAAAGCCGCGTAATTCCTCGATAGGTGAAATCGATCCCCTTTCCGAGAACTTTTCAGGCTTTATTTTTAAAATCCAGGCGAACATGAATCCTGCCCACCGTGACAGGATTGCTTTCGTAAGGGTTTGCTCCGGAAAATTCGAGCGCGGGATGAGCGTAAATGTGCCAAGACTTGGAAAGCAAATTAAGCTTTCGCAATCTACCTCTTTTATGGCAGAAGAGCGGAATACCGTTGAAGAGGCGGTCAGCGGAGACATAATTGGCCTTTATGACACGGGGACATACCAGATTGGCGATACGATAACTGGTGGCAAGACCCAGTTCCAGTTTGAGCGTCTGCCGCAGTTTACCCCAGAACTTTTTGTAAAAGTGTCTGCGAAAAACGTGATGAAGCAGAAGTCTTTCTATAAAGGAATTGAACAGCTTGTACAGGAAGGAGCCATCCAGCTTTTCAAAACGGCCAGGATGGAAGAATATTTGCTCGGCGCCGTTGGGGTGCTTCAGTTCGAGGTTTTTGAACACAGGATGAAAAATGAATACAATTCGGATGTCATCATGGAACGCCTCGGCACAAAAGTAGCAAGATGGGTTGAAGGGGAAACAGTCAATGAAAACCTTTCTAATTCACGCAGCCTTCTCGTCAAGGATCGTTTCGGAAAGTATGTGTTCCTTTTTGAAAATGAATTTGCCTTAAGATGGTTCCAGGATAAAAATCCTGAAGTAAAGCTTTACAACCCAATGGATATGCATGAGTAACCGGGTCCACCGAGTTAAAAAGGCTGCAGCGCACCGTGCTGCGGCCTTTTGTTTTTTCGCTAATTATTCTACCGCATCAGCTGTTCGCCTTTTTTTGCTAAGGACATAATTTTTCTATTACCCACAGAAAAACACACACTGGCTGCGTAAGGTTTAATGAAAGCGGCCGCTACAATCTTTCACGAGGTGACAACAATGAAAAACGTAGAAATGAAAAAATTAAGCAAAGCCGCAATGTCGATGGCTCTTGCAGGAACAGTTGCATTCTCTCCAACATTCGCGTCCGCGGACACACTTAAGGAGGGACAGAAGGTTCAGTCTGAAACGTCAGTTACGACCGATGTCCAAGTAAAGAACGATGCTGAAAAGCCGTCTTTGGTTCCTGGCGATTTCTTCTACTTTGTAAAAATCGCCCTTGAAAAAATCAAGCTAGCCATTACATTCGATAAGGAAAAAGAAGCTGATTTATTGGCGGGATATGCCGCTGAAAGGCTTGCTGAGGCAGAAGAGCTTTTTAATGCCGGAAAAGAAGACTTGGCGGTTAAAACCCTTAAAGACGGTATTGCATATCTGAACGAATACGATGCAAAAGCGGAAGAAACAACCGATGAGCAAAAGTCCGAAGAACCTAAAGAAGAGGAGCAACAATCGGACGAGCAAAAAGCTGAAGACAAAACAGAAGGCACTGGACAACAGCCAGCGGAAGAAGACGCTGAACAAGATGAGGGCAAAACAGAATCAAGTGAAGAGCTGGTCCGCAATAACATTATTGCGCTGAAAGCCGCGCTTGAAAAAGTTAAAAACCCAACAGCCAGGGCTGCCCTACAGAAAAATATCGACAAAACGCTAGCTAAAATGGCTGAAAAGGCTGAAAAAGCTGTTCAATTGCAAGAAAAATCCGAAATTGGTAAAACAGACGAAACAACAGAAAATACAGAAGAAGTCGCCAAGACCATTGAAACTGAAAAAGCAACTAAAACCGAAAAGGCCGTATCCGCTGAGGCTGAGGTTACTGTAAAGGAAGAGCCTAAAGTTAAAAATGCTGCAATAAAAGCTATCCCTGCTGTACCAGCCACGCCTGCTGTACCAGCCACGCCTGCTGTACCAGCATCCACAGCTAAGCAGGAAGCAAAACAACAAGCAAAAGAAATCCGCCAACAAGCAAACAAAAAATCAAAGGAAGTAAGAAAGCAGGCGCACCAGGAAGCAAAGGAAATCCGCAGCCAGGCAAAACAGCAGGCAAAAGAAGTGAAGCAGGCTGAAAAATCCGTCAAGGTTGAGGCGAAAGCACAAGTAAATGTTGAAAAGAAAGCAAACGGCAATGGAGCCGGAAAAGGCAAGAACGGCAACTAAGGCTGACCAGGCGGAATCCATAAGCATGGAGCAATCGAAAAGATAGTCCTATTTGGGCTATCTTTTCTCCCAATTAAACCACAGGCATCTCTCATATGCTATAATTGGGGATTAGAGAGGTGAGGTTTATGCTAAGCTTATTGTTCTTAGCCAGAAAAAAGAAGCAAACGCTAGAAGAGTCTGTAAGACTAATACAGCAGGGCGACAAGAAGCTGAATAATGAACTGATTGAAGCCTATAAGCCGTTCATTGCCAAAACTGTTTCGGTTGTATGCAAAAGATATATCGTTCAATCAGACGATGAGTTTAGCATAGGCCTTATTGCATTTAATGAAGCGATTCAAAAATATTCGCCTGATAAAGGAAGCTCGCTGCTGAGCTTTGCCGAAGTGCTTATTAAGAGGCGTGTGATTGACCATATCCGGAAGGAAGCAAAGAATCAGACCGTAAGCTTTGAGCTTCAGACAGATGCGGGAGAACCTGATTCGAGGGGATCATTAATCGAAAATGAAATATCACTCGATGACTACCGGAAAAAGACCGATGAAGAATTGAGGAGAGAAGAAATTCTTCGTTTTCAGAAACATCTGCGTGATTATGACTTAAGCCTCCAAGATTTGGTTGACCAGGCGCCAAAACACGCGGATGCGCGCAAGAACGCGATAGAGGCGGCAAGGCTTCTTGCTGAAAATGAGGAATTACGGGAAAGCCTCCTCGTCAAAAAACGGCTTCCAATGAAGCAATTGGAAGATTTGGTTCATGTCAGCCGAAAAACACTTGAACGGAACAGGAAATATATTATCGCGATGGCTTTGATCATGTCCGGCGATTATGTATATATGAAGGATTATATAAAAGGGGTGCTTGATTCATGAGAACAGGTATCATTTTGGAAATGGATGAGTCGTTTCTAACCTTATTAACCCCTGAGGGAGAATTTTTAAGGGCGCGTAGGAAAGGAAAGGTGTACTCGATTGGCCAGGAGATTACGTTTGAACCTGCAACCGAATCGCATAGAGAAAAGAGAAACGCGATTGTAAAGCTGGCCGGTATGAAGAGGATTTGGATGTCCGCAGCCGCGGCATTGATTATTATGGCTTCTGCGATATTCCCGCTAAACAGCAGCAATCAGGTCTACGCATATATGTCCATTGATGTGAACGCTAGCATTGAGCTTGGGGTTAATGAGAAAATGCAGGTCCTGAAAATGGTTGGCTATAACCCGCAAGGGAAGGAAATAATCTCCCAGGTAAAAGATTGGAAAAAGGAAGATGTATCCGAAGTAGCGGAGAAAATCCTTTCCGAAATTGGCCGCCAGGGCTATTTTGCACAAACAAATAAAGTTATCATTTCGACTGTGAAAACTGGAGAAGAAGAAGAGAAGGCCGACCTAAGGCTAAGGGAGACAATCCAGGAAATCTCCGAGGCAGCTAAGAGGGATGAACACGAAGTAACGGTTGTGAGCGCTTCAGCGAAGGAATTGAAGGAAGCCCGTAAACAAGGAGTGACAACCGGCAATTACAAGGCCGGGGTTTCTGCCAAACAGCAGACTGATTTGAATCCGTCAATAAAGGACAATCCTGCGTCAAGTCAATCCGCCGTTAAAGCGAATGAAGGAAAATCAACCGCTCCAGGCCAGACGAAAAAAGCCGATCCTCTTAAGCCAGTCGTACCTTTGAATCCTGAAAACAAAGGCAACGAAAATAAAAACCCGAATGCCGAAAATGGAAAAGGAAAACAAGAGGATAAAGCTAAAGAAAACAAGAGCAGCCAAAATGGTAAAACACATGGCAATGGCAATAAGGAAAATGGAAAAGGCAAAGGAAAAGAAAAAGAAAAAGAAAAAGAAAAAGAAAGAGAAAGAGAAAAAGAAAAAGAAAAAGAAAAAGAAAAAGGCAACGAACAAAACAACGGGAATGGCAAGGGGAATAACCAGGGAAAAAAGGGCAGTGATGTAAAAGGTGGTGACCCGAATCGAAAGAAAGACAACATGAAGGATAAGGACAGCGGAAAAGGGAACGGCAGCCAAAAGTCAAGTTCTGAAAGCAAGCAGGGTAAAAACAATGGCAAGAGTAATAGCGAAGATTCTAAAAACAAGAACGGCGAAAAGAGCAATAAACAAGAAAACAATGGCCAGGAAAATAAAGGCAAGAACGGGGAAAAGGAAAATAATGGCTCCCAAAAAAATGGCGGGCACGATTCCAATAACGATAAGAAAGAAAAAGGGAAGTCCGGCAAATAGCCGGACTTTTTCCATGTGTATTCAGTTGTTATTGGTTGTTTTGCCCGGTCATTTGAGCCTGGGCCTGGCGAACGAGCCGTTTCGTAATTTCTCCGCCAACAGAACCATTCGCGCGGGAAACTGTGTCCGAACCCAACTGGACGCCAAACTCCTGGGCAATTTCATATTTGACCTGGTCAAGGAATTGTTCCACACCGGGAACAAGCAGCTTATTGCTGTTTCTTGCCATGGATCTCACTCCTTCACTAACATCAGAGAATGTATCTCTGTAGGTATAGTTTTTCGGGAAGAGACAGAAAATATAAGTGGTAATTCTTTTTCCGGATGGCAAATCGGAAGGACACCGACACTTTTACAATGCTTCCGTTTTCGTTGATACAGCCTCAAGAAGCAAATCCGCTATATGCACCGCCCGCATCGACTTTGATAAGCCTTCCCGCTCAATGCCAAGCTTCATCTGCAGCAGGCAGCCGGGATTCGCAGTTACAATCGTAGCGGCATGTGTATCTTTCACTTTATCCATTTTGTAATCAAGAACCTTCATTGACATTTCCGATTCCAAAATATTATAAATTCCCGCAGACCCACAGCAGCGGTCTGCTTCATCCATTTCCCGGTATTCCGCGCCTTCTAACGCCATTAACAAAGCTCTCGGAGCGGAGGACGATTTCATAGCATTCCGTAAATGGCAGGAATCCTGATACGTGACGATTTGCAGTGGAAGCTTCAGCTTCACTTTTTCGGGGAAACCGGCTTCAATCAAAATTTCGGATAAGTCCTTTACCTTGCCAGAGAAGGAATCGGCACGCGTTCTCCATTTTGCATCATTTTGAAACAGATGGCCGTATTCGACAAGGAAGCCGCCGCACCCGCCCGCATTGGATATAATATAATCCGCTTCTGTCCCTTCAAACGCTTCAATATTCCTTTTCGCCAATTCCATTGCGGAATCCTTTTCTCCATAATGGCCGTGGAGCGCGCCGCAGCAAGCCTGGCTCTTCGGAATAACCACTTCACAGCCGGCGAGCTGGAGAAGCTTGATTGTCGCATTGTTTGTTTCGAGAAACATCGTATCCATCAAACAGCCCCTGAAAAATGCAACCCTCATCGTCTTTTTGCCCGATGCCGGCAGGAAATCGGGCCTGTTTTTTAATTCCTTCATTGGTGGTACATCAGGCAGTATTTTTTCCATTGATGCGAGCCCTTCAGGTAGAAGATTCATAAACCCAATTTTCCTGGCGGCCGTTTGCAACCCGGACCTTTGGTAAAACCCAATCAGGCCAGCCACAGCGCGCATCCGGTTTTGGTGCGGAAACAGCCCGCTAAAAGCAGCCTTTCTCGCAACCCGTACCGGAAGCGAATAGGTTTTATTGCTTGCGATAATATCGCGTGCTTCCTCAAGAAGGGAGCCATATTTGACTCCGGGCGGGCAGACCGTCTCACAAGCCCTGCACCCAAGGCACAGGTCCAATGAACGCTCAAAGTCTGCATCCGGCTCGATTAGCCCATCCGCGACTGCCTTCATCAGCGCAATGCGGCCCCGTGGTGAATGGTTCTCCTGGTATCCGGATTCGATATAGGTCGGACAGCTAGGGAGGCAGAACCCACATCGCATACAATTCAATAATTCGTCTTCATCCATCCTTGCTTTAAAATCCCGCTCGATGGATTTCCTTTCCTTCACAGTTGTCATCTTGATACCACCACCCGATTCCGGCTGTCTCCAGCAAAGATTTTCCCTGGGTTCATGATGTTGTTCGGATCAAGCGCCGCCTTGACTGCCCTCATGGCTGCAACGCCTTCTTTCCCCAGTTTCATCTCGAGGTAAGGGGCTTTCATAATCCCGACCCCGTGCTCGCCAGTTATGGTTCCGCCAAGCTCGATGGCTCTTGCAAAAATTTCTTCGAACGCCTTTTCGACACGATCCATTTCTTCGCGGTTACGGATATCGGTCGGGCAGGTCGGGTGAAGGTTTCCATCGCCTGCATGGCCGAATGTGCAAATAGTAAGATTGTATTTCCCGGCGATTTCGGTAATGGACTTGACCATCCTGGCAATTTCGGAACGAGGGACCGTCGCATCCTCGAGAATGGTTGTAGGTGCAAGCCTTGCAAGGGCGGATAATGCCGTCCTCCTTGCCATCCTTAGCGCTTCCGCTTCCTGTTCCGTTTTCGCGACCTCGACAGAAAACGCGTTTTCCTGCATGCAGATTTCCGTTATTTTAGCCATGTCGCGCTCAACGATTTCCGGCGGGCCGTCCTGTTCAATCAATAGGATTGCTTCGGCATGGACGGGAAGGCCGATTTTTACATAATCCTCAACGACCCTGATGGTCGCATTGTCAAGGAATTCAAGGGTGGCCGGTATGATTTTATTCGCGATGATTTTCGATACCGCCATGGCCGCAGATTCAAGGTCCCTAAAAAGTGCGAGCCCCGTCCTTTTTGTTTCTGGCAGGGGAAGGAGTTTCAAAATTGCTTCGGTTACGACGCAAAGAGTACCTTCGGAGCCGACAAACAGGCGTGTGAAATCGTAACCTGCGACATCCTTGGCAAGCTTTCCGCCCGTCCTGATAATATCGCCATTCGGCAATACCGTCTCCAGGCCAATGACATAATCCCTCGTAACGCCATATTTCAGGCCGCGGAGCCCACCGGCATTTTCGTTGATATTGCCAGCTATTGTCGAGATTTTCATTGAACCTGGGTCTGGCGGGTAAAAAAGCCCCCTCGCTTCGACGGCCTGGATAATTTGGCCTGTCAAAACGCCAGGCTGGACAGTAATCGTCAAATTCGCCTCATCAATTTCAAGGATTTTGTTCATATGTTTGAAAAGGAGGACGATTCCTCCTTCGACCGGGCATGTGCCCCCACATAGGTTCGTCCCTGATCCCCTCGGAACAACTGGTATTCGGTGCTCATTGCAAATTTTCAGTACCTCTGACACTTCCCGGGTATTCCTCGGGCTGATGACTGCTTCCGGTAGTGCCTGGTAATTTGGTGTCGCATCATAAGAATAGACGAGCCGGCTCGTTTGCGTATCTTCGTAATTTTCCTGCGATACAATCGCGATGAATTTCTTTTTTATCTCCTCTGAAATTCCTTGCGCCAACATAGTTGATTCCTCCCATCCTTCGAAGTACAGCCTTACAGCCATTATAAACCTAAATGTCGATTGCCGCTTTTAAAATGAATAAGAAAGAACCGCCCGCATGTGCGTGGCGGTTTTTTTCTTAGGAATTAATAAAATGTTTTTGGTAACTCAAAAATAAGTTATTGTAATCCAGCTCCACAAGGAAAGCTCCTTAGAGTAATCATCGCAGGGACAAGCGGTTTTTGCTTGTCGCGAAGGCGCTTCCGCATTCTGTTCTTAATCCGTGTCTTTTCCTGTATCGATATTCGGATGCATGAAGGGGGCCGCATTTGGCTTTCGCCTATTTTCAAGCAGCTCCCTGTTTTCGGCGGTGTTCCAGCCGATATCGTTTGTTGGATGGACCCATTGATTGCCCGCCATAATTTCCGGATCCGTTTCTTCGGACCAATTTTCAAGAGGGGAGTTTGGGGAAGTATAGGAGCTGTCTCCAATAATTACGCCATGCCGATTCACAAAAGGCGGTTCCATGGTCCTGCCTGTTCCTTTGAAGTCGGGGGCATTGATTTGGTGTGGGAGAGTTCCATCAATTTCTGGCCGTTTTAACCCGTCCGCATCCTGTGTCATACTGTTTCCTCCTTTTTTCTGTTATTTTTTGAAAAAATGGAGGCTTTTATCCCAGCAGGAAGACCGCTGAAAGTTCGATTTAAAAGGTATGCATGAAAAAACCATAGGTGAAAGAGACTAATGAAAAAAGGAGGCATCATCTATGGCTAAGCGTAAAGCGGAACGGAATGCGGTCGAGAAATATAGCAAGACTCCATATAAAAATACCAGGGAGTCGGATTTTTCCGCAGAACTTGCCCACGAGGAAGATCCGATGAAAGGAGCAAACCGTAATTCCAATCTTGGGCGGAAAGGGCGGGGCTGATGAAGGACAGAGCCCAAAACCAAGGCAGACAGGAAGAATTCAGCATTGAATTCGGGGATGTGAACGGAATCAAACTCTATGAACTTTTTGCAATGGGCCGGGGGGAAGAGATTAAAAAGGATAAGGATGAAACCGAAAAAGGAAAAAAATAAGCCGGCAGTTGCCGGCTTATTGTGCGAATGAACCAATTAGAGGCCCCTTCCCGGACGGATCATAGTAAACCGCCAAGGCGGAAGGGACTGTCCGGATTTCACCTGAGGACATGTAGGCGTTCAGGTCAAAGGCAAGAGGCTCCAATATCGTATGCTTGTACATTTCCTTTTCAGAGAGGCCAAGGCTCTCAAACGCTTGCCCGGCAATGGACGGTTCCGCCAGAATGCGCTTGTATAGGGCGCTTCTGTCTTTTTTATCGAAGCGTTTTTCCCACCAAGGTTTTCGTGGGCTGTATTTATGCCTCGACAAATAGTCGAATATCATAAGCCCTTCTACAATGTCAAGATTCCGGGTATTCCGTGATTCCAGGAAGGAATGAAGGCGTTTGAACAGGTCCTCAAGCTGATGGCCGATCCTGGACCAGCCCTTTTCATCCCAATAGGCACCGAACTCCTGGAAGAAATCAAAAGGTGATTCGAATTCCTGTGCAATCAAATACTCAATCGTCGCATCCATGCGGTGGCTGTTCCAGTATTTTTCCAAAACATCCTCAACCTGCTTGATTCGGATGATATCTTCGAAAGGGAGGACATTGTTTCCGAGAATTTCATATGGGGCCTGATCCATAAAAATGTAATCATGCTCATCCGCGCGAATTCTGAGGCCAGTCCCACGGAGCATTTTCAGGAAACCGAGCTGCAACTCTTCCGGTCTCATCTCAAATACATCATTGAAGGTTTTTCGGAAAGATTGATAGTTTTCCTCCGGCAGGCCGGCTATCAGGTCAAGATGTTGGTCGATTTTGCTGCCTTCCTTCACCATCGTGACGGTCCGCTTCAGTTTTTCAAAATTCTGCTTCCTCATCACAAGCTCATTCGTATAGTCGTTGGTTGACTGGACGCCGATTTCAAAACGGAACAATCCTTTGGGCGCTTCCTTGTTAAGGAATTCAATAACCTCCGGGCGCATGATATCCGCCGTTATTTCAAATTGAAAAACAGTCCCGGGCAGGTGTTCGTCTATGAGGAAGCGGAACATGTCCATTGCATAGCTTCTGCTTATATTAAATGTCCGATCGACAAATTTTATCGTTTTTGCCCCATTGGCCATCAAATGGCGAATGTCTTCCTTGATTTTCTCCCTGTCGAAATAGCGGACGCCCACCTCAATGGACGAAAGGCAAAATTGGCAGCTGAACGGGCAGCCCCGGCTTGTTTCGATGTACGTGACCCTTTTTGCAAGATGGGGGATATCTTCCGGAAAGCGGTACGGGGAAGGGA
Organism: Neobacillus oceani; assembly: GCF_046237595.1. Lineage (NCBI taxonomy): Bacteria > Bacillati > Bacillota > Bacilli > Caryophanales > Bacillaceae > Neobacillus > Neobacillus oceani. The sequence continues at coordinate 1,655,635 of NZ_CP143543.1, forward strand.
TTTCCTTCAAATCGAGCTTGCCAGACTGGAGGTTGATTTTAACACTGCCATCATGCCTGTATGCCAAACCCGGTACTTTTTCAAGCTTTGGCGCTCCGCTATTAAGTTCCATCAGAAGCTGCTTGAATGCGGCCTCCCCCTCACCGATCACGATGAAATTCGCTTCAGGCACTTTTTCCATCCATTCCGTTGTATCGTACGTGACTTCCGGCCCGCCAAGGACAATAGCGATGGCTGGATTGATTTTTTTAATCATTGAAATCACTTTTAGTGTTTCTTCAATGTTCCAAATATAGCAGCTAAATCCAATAACATCGGGTTTTCTTGCAATCAGGTCGGAGACGATGTTCATTGCGGGGTCCTTAATCGTATACTCCGCAAGTTCAATGGTGAACTCGGGAGCCGCAAATGCCTTTAGGTATCGGATTGCAAGATTTGTGTGTATATATTTTGCGTTCAAGGTTGAACAGATGATTTTCATTTTTAGTAACTCCTCGAAAAGGTTCTTAGTCAGTATTTTAGTATAATCCCGGTGGGATGTAAAAGGAAGGAAAAATTTAATAGGAAAGGGGATTTAATTAGCGACATAAAAAATCCCTTCCAGACGCCGGAAGGGATGTAAGGATTTGGGATTCTCTAGCTTTATTAGCGTCCTTGGTTAAGCCGAAGGCCGACTGACAGCCTTCCTAGAAGTTTTTTCATCTGAGAGGTTCTCAATTCAATCAGCGGTTGGGTAAAGGATGTAATTAGCTTGCTTGACAGCCCAAGGACAATGATAAGAGACATGCCGGCGAGCAGGACAATCCTTTCCGTCTCATCAAAATAGGAAGCAAAGTTGCTCTCACGGAAAACCTTGACGAAGAAACCGTGCAAGAGGTAGACGTAAAGCGTGTTTTTTCCAAGCGTCGTAAAGAAATATTGTTTCCTTGGGACAAAGGCGAAAAAGCTCATCACCATGACAAGGCTCAATGCATAAATACCGAGGCGTTTAAACATGGCCCACACAGATGCGGCCCCCATTGCCTCGTACGGCTTGGAGCCCAGCAGCCACTGATACTGCGTATCCGGATAAATATAAAACCCTATGAAAACCGCAAGGAATATTCCAAGCGCGAGTATACGTTTCCTAAAGGTGAACAGCGAATAAAAATGTTCTTTCTTCATGTGATAGCCAACCAGGAACAGCGGGAAAAATACAAACGTCCTGGAAAGGCTCAAGTAATTCGAAACCCAATCGATATAGCCGATCAGCAATCCGATTGCGAACGCCGCCGTAATGGCAAAAGATGGCCTGATTTTCGTGAATAGAATCAGCATCAAGTTCCAGCAGAACATGCTGACTAAAAACCATAGCGACCAATGTGGATCGAACGGGTCAATCTTAAGGTTCGGTTTTTGGTAAAGGTAATAGTAAAAAACCGAATAGATTACCTGGAAAATGATATACGGAAGTATTAATTTTTTGGCTATTTTCGCCACATACCCCTTTTCATTGAATCCCTTGGCGAAAAAACCAGAGATCAGGATGAAAGCGGGCATATGAAATGTGTATATCGCCTTGTAAAGTGCGAAAAAGACCTCATTATCCTCAATGAACGCCCTTAGCAAATGGCCGAAAACAACGAGAAAAATCAGAATGAATTTTGCGTTATCAAAGTAGTAGTTTCGTTTTTTCATTATTTCCTCCAACTAAGAGACCCCCAGCTATCCCACTTAATTGTTACCCGAAAACTATTTTGATGAAACAGGTAATGAAATCCAACCGGGTTTCTGGTTCTGTTATATTACAATGAGTTATCTGTACTAGTTGTTATGCATAACCTTCAGCCTTTGCAAAACCTGTATTCATGAAAAAGGTATTCGGGCTGTATCTAAATTTTAATAGGGGTGTATAACATTTGTCACAGCGTAAATATTTCCTGTTGCCTAAAATAGATGGTGGGGAATGCAGGCTTTTAACTCTGCATTGAAAATGTAAGAGGGAAATGGGAGGGAAAACATGTCTATACTGCCAAAAAGAAATGAACTTGGATTTTTTGAAATTCGCCTTGAATCGATTGGCGGCCTCGGGGCAAACCTGGCCGGAAAAATGCTTGCTGAAGCAGGGGTACTCGGGCTTGGGCTGAATGGATCGAATTTTTCATCGTATGGTTCGGAGAAAAAGGGTTCGCCTGTAAAGAGCTTTATCCGTTTTTGTGAACCTGATGTGGAAATACGGGATCACAGCCCGATTGAACAGCCGCATATCATAGGCATTTTTCATGAGGCTTTGTATAAAATGGTCGATGTTGTAAGCGGCCTGGATGCCGAGGGAATTGTTCTAGTCAATTCACCACGGGATTTTGACGGCATCAAAAAGGATTTGCAACTTGAATACGGAACCCTCGCGATTGTCGACGCGCTCACAATCTCGGTGGAAGAGAAAACGAAGGTCAATACCGCAATGCTTGGAGCGCTTTTCCGGATTTGCGATTTTCTTGACCCGGATGCGATGAAGAAAGTAATCAGGAAAACATTTGAAAAGAAATACCCGCACATGGTCGAACCGAACATCAGGACGTTTGAGCGTGGATACAATGAAGTCCGTTTCAAGCATTATGATGCGCCGGTCGGCGCGGAAGGGAAGACCTTTTCCCGGCCGCTTCCACAGCTTGGCTATCTTACCCAGGAGATAGGCGGCGCCATTATAGCTCCGGCGAACAGCATCCTTAAAGATTTAAGCGGTTCGAGGCAAGGATTCCTTCCAGAATTGAAAATCGAAAAGTGCATTCACTGCGCTTCATGTGACACGGTTTGCCCTGATTTCTGCTTTGTTTGGGAAAAAGGAGAGGATAAGCGCGGCAGGGAGCAAATGTTTTTGAAAGGCATCGATTATCAATACTGCAAAGGCTGCCTGAAATGTGTTGAGGCATGCCCAACCGATGCGCTCGGCGACTTGCGCGAGGCGATTGGTTATGCGGAAGCCAACCGGGTCAGGCAAAACTTTCCTTATGCTGCGGGGAGGATATAAAATATGGCAATGCTAGAGGAACAATTAAAAGAAACTACAAAAGCGGAGCAAGTACTGACATTTGAGTCCGGCAACGAAATGGCAGCGATGGCAGCCGCGCAGATTAATTATCATATAATGGGATATTTCCCTATCACACCTTCAACAGAGGTCGCCCAATACCTTGACATGATGAAGGCGAGGGGCGAGCATGACATTAAGCTAATCCCGGCTGACGGGGAACATGGCTCCGCGGGGATTTGCTACGGTGCGGCGGCAACAGGGGCGCGTGTTTTCAACGCGACGAGTGCGAACGGGTTTTTATATATGATCGAGCAGCTCCCGGTTCAGGCGGGTACTCGCTTTCCCATGGTCATGAACCTAGTGACAAGGGCTGTCAGTGGACCGCTCGACATCAGGGGAGACCATTCAGATCTTTATTACGGACTGAATACGGGTTGGGTAATCCTGACCGCGAGAACACCGCAGGCAGTTTATGACATGAATATCATGGCCCTGAAGATTGCCGAGCATTCGAAGGTCCGTCTGCCTGTCATCGTTGCCTATGACGGATTTTTCACCTCCCACCAAAAGAGGCGGGTTGAATATTTCAAGGATCGAGCGGTTGTCCAGAAATTTGTCGGCGAGTGCCCGGTCGACTACAATTTTGCAAGGGATCCTAAAAAACCGGTTACGATTGGCGCGCATATGAATGGCGAGGACCTTATGAACAACCACTTCCAACAATCCGAAGCGATTTACGCTGCGGGCGAAGTGTTCAAGGAAGTTACGGCTGAGTACGCAAAGCTCTCCGGAAGGGAATACCCTGTCCTTGACCTTTATAAAATGGAAGATGCCGAAGTTGCCTTGTTCCTCCTAAATTCCGCGGCCGAATCAGCCAAGGATGTTGTTGATAAGTTAAGATCCAGAGGAATCAAGGCAGGGGTCATTTCACCAAACATCATCCGGCCATTCCCGGCAAAGGAAATCCGCGAAGCCCTTAAGAACGTCAAGGCATTGCTTGTTGGCGAGCGGGCAGATTCGTATGGCGCCCACGGGCCGAATTTGACTCATGAAGTGAAATCGGCATTACAGGACGACAGGGATAACGCGACCATTGTCCTGAGCAGGGTATTCGGCCTAGGCGGCAAAGATTTTTACGCGGACGATGCAGAAGCGTTTTTTGAACTGGCCATCGGCGCAGTAGAAAAAGGATATGCGGATAAGCCGTTCGATTATTACGGAATTGTTCCAGGCAGCCCGGAAAAAGCGCTCAAGCCTGTTATTGAGCCGCAATACGGAGCTACATATAATTCCGGCCTAATCGACGTGAAAATGGATGAGGAAACCGGCAAACTGAAGGTGAAAATCCCGCCGCTCAGGGCGCTTGCAGCGAAGCCGAAGCGACTCGGTTCCGGCCATGGAGCTTGCCCGGGATGCGGCATATTCCCAGGACTTGAGCTTTTCTTTAAAGGTATCGAGGGCGATATTGTCGTTCTTTACCAGACCGGGTGCGCCTATGTAACGACGACAGCGTATCCGTACACTTCCCACAAGCAAACGATGATCCACAACCTTTTCCAGAACGGGGCGGCAACATTGTCCGGTACGGTCGAGGCATTCTTTGAGCTGCAAAAACGTGGGGAAATCGAGATTGCCGATGATGTAACGTTCGTGATGGTTACCGGCGACGGTGGAATGGATATCGGAATGGGCTCTGCGATTGGCACCGCGCTTCGCGGCCATAAGCTGATCATCGTAGAGTACGATAATGAAGGTTATATGAATACTGGTTCGCAAATGTCGTATTCAACGCCGATGGGCCATATGACAAGTACTACGAGTGTCGGGAAAACCCAAAAAGGCAAGAACTTCCATCATAAGGACACGGCACAGCTGATGGCCGCGGCGAATATTCCTTACGTCTTCACAGGTACGGAAGCATTCCCTCAGGACCTAGTCAAAAAAGGTGCGAAGGCGCAGTGGTATGCGCAAAATGTAGGTACCGTTTATGGAAAAATACTGATTACCTGCCCGCTGAACTGGAAATCTGAGGACCGGTACGGCAACACCATCATGGAAGCGGCGGTCAATTCCTGTTTCTTCCCGCTGTATGAAATCGAACAGGGCTCCACAACGATTACGTACAATCCAGAGGAAAAAAATAAGCGAGTGCCTGCATCCGAATGGCTGAAATATATGGGTAAATCAAAGCATTTACTTAAGGAAGAAAACAAGGAAATGCTCGTGGCATTCGAAAAGGAAATCGAAAACCGCTGGCAGCGCCTAAAGGCTAAGCACGACCATCCGATCCTGTAAGAGAAAGAAACCCTATAAATTCATCCAAAGCGGCTCTTTTTGTGAAAAAAGGCCGCTTTTTTTATTTTAAAACCGGGATTGGCTTGTTTTTCTGGAAGGCTTCCAGTTTCATTTTAGTCGCAATGGCGAATTTGTCCGACCTTGAAATGTAAAACGACTGTTTTTTTGAGACTCGGAAAATATATCGAAAAATTTCGTGCCGTTATCGAAAAAATTTTAGATATATCGAAAACTTTTAGAGGGATAACGAAAATTTCCATCCACTTATCGAAAACTGTCACATTTCGGACAAAATCGCCAACCGGGTTTAGCAGGCCCATATCAGAAAATTACCCCAACCCCCCTTGACTGCAAGTTGTAGATTTGATATAAATCTAATTAGATATATATCAAATTAGTTAAGGTGATGAATATGCAATTAAACAAGCTGGTCGCCTTTTACAAAGCGATGGGCGATCCAACACGCATCCGCATTGTCAGGTTGCTTGCTGGCGGCCCCCTTCATGGCCAGGCGATTGCCGGCAAGCTTGGATTGACGCCGCCGACGATTACCCATCATTTGAAAAAACTCCGGGATGTACATGTCGTATTTGAAAGAAGGGACAAAAATACTATTTATTTTTACCTGAATGAAAAAGTGCTGGGCCAGCAGGCGAAGGCGTTAACGCAGCTTGCGGAACGGCAGGGGGAGGAACTAGACGAAATGGATAATGCAACAAACCAAGAGAGGCAGAAGGTTATCAGCAACTTCTTCACAACGGAAGGGAAGCTGAAAAACATACCGGCCCAGCGGAAAAAAAAGCTATTTGTATTTGAGCATATTGTAAAAGGGCTGAAAAAGGGTGTGAAATACGAGGAAAAGGAAATAAACGAGTACATTAAAAAGTTTCACGAGGATTACGCCACCATCCGCCGCGAATTTATCATCAACCATTACATGTACAGGGAAAATGCAACATATGAGCTGAATCCGGAAGAAATGTGGGCGAAGCCATAAAACACAAAAAGGAGGCCTCGTCTATCGAGCCTCCTTTGTTATACTATTCTCTATAATGTTCCGGCCTTCTGTCTTCAAAGACGGGAATTATCCCACGCACTTCCTTCACCTTTTCAAAATCGATTTCAGCAGTAAGGATTTCCTCTCCTTCTCCAGCTTCAGCAAGTATTTCGCCCCACGGGTCAATGATCATTGAATGGCCGGCGAATACATTTTTCGGATCGCTTCCCGCCCGGTTGCAGGCGATGACATAGCACTGGTTTTCAATTGCCCTTGCAATCAGGAGCGAGTGCCAATGGGCAACCCTTGGCTTTGGCCATTCCGCTACTACGAAGATTGCTTCCGCTCCTTTTGACACATGCTTCCTGAGCCATTCGGGAAAGCGGATGTCGTAGCAGACAAAGCCGGCAAGCATGCGGCCGTTAAGTTCAAAATTCGCTGTTCCGGTTCCTGGGATAAAGTAATGGTGTTCGTTCATCAACTGGAATAGATGGAGCTTGCTGTACGTATGGACAAGGCTGCCTTCTTTTGAAACGACGAGCATCGTATTTTCCACGCCGGCCCCGGTGCGGTTCGCAACCGATCCACCGATCAGGTTGACCTTGTTCTCCGCCGCTTTTTTACCGAGAAAGGCTATGGATTCGGCAGCCTGGGCGTCGGAAATTTCATCCAGTCTTTCAAGGTCGTATCCCGTCGTCCATAGTTCGGGAAGGACAACAAAATCGGGATTTCCCTTAGCAGCTTCGCTAATCATTCTGTCCGCGATGGCATAGTTCTCCTCGGGATTTCCATATGCAATATCCATTTGCGCGATGGCGATTTTCAACTTCAAGTTAAGTTCCCCCAATTCAGAAAAGTGAAAAACCTCTTTACAAGATACCTATTACGTTATATTATTTGTGACTAGATTTCCATAAATATATAAATCATTTAAAAGCAGGTGGTCTATTGTGAAGGAATACCCGAAGTCCGAATTATTGAACAGCCTTCCGGGGCAGTTTTTCGCGGGACTTGTGAAAAAGGTGGGCGAGGCGATTGCGCAGGGCCATGATGTGATCAACCTTGGCCAGGGAAACCCGGACCAGCCTACACCGCTACATATTGTGAAGCGGCTGCAGCTTGCTGCCGAAAATCCGGTTAACCATAAATATTCTCCTTTTCAGGGATACAAATACCTAAAGGAGGCAGCAGCCAATTTTTATAAACGGGAATACAATGTTGATTTGGATCCGGATACAGAGGTGGCCATCCTCTTTGGCGGGAAAGCCGGCCTTGTAGAAATTCCGCAATGCTTGCTTAACCCGGGAGACACGTTGCTTGTTCCTGACCCGGGCTATCCTGATTATTTATCGGGCGCAGCCCTTGCACAGGCGAAGCTTGAGATGATGCCGCTCCTTGAGGAAAACCGATTCCTTCCCGATTACGGTACGATTCCAACTGAAGTTTTGGACAATACGAAACTCATGATTCTCAACTATCCGAACAATCCTACCGGTGCAGTCGCGACAAAGGAGTTCTTTGATGAAACCGTGTCGCTGTCAAATAAGCACGGCATTTGCGTTGTCCATGATTTTGCCTACGGGGCAATAGGATTTGAGGGGGAAAAGCCCGCAAGCTTCTTACAGTCTGAAGGGGCGAAGGAAATCGGCATTGAAATTTATACTCTTTCAAAAACATATAACATGGCAGGGTGGAGGGTCGGTTTTGCTGTTGGCAACAAAAGCGTCATCTCAGCAATTGAACTGATACAGGACCATTTGTATGTTTCTCTGTTCGGGGCTGTCCAGGAAGCGGCAGCGGAGGCGCTTAATGGCCCACAGGATTGTGTAGGGGAACTTGTCCGCTTATATGAAAGCAGGCGAAGTGCGTTAATTGGCGGATTAAGAAACATTGGTTGGGACGTCGCTGCGCCCGCGGGTTCGTTTTTTGCCTGGCTGAAGGTTCCGGAAGGATTCAGTTCGATGGAATTTGCCGACTTTCTATTGGAAAAAGCGCATATCATGGTTGCCCCAGGCATAGGATTTGGCCGATATGGCGAGGGTTATGTCCGTGTTGGCCTCCTCGCAACGGAAGAGAGGCTGTCGGAAGCAGTTCTCCGAATAAAGGGTTTAGACATTTTTAAAAAAATGTTTGACAATGAATTTATTTCCTGCGATAATCCAAATTAAATCTTAACATTATGAAAATAGTAAATATATAAAAATCATTTCTTATCAAGAGCAGGCGGAGGGACTAGCCCTATGAAGCCCGGCAACCGACTTATTTTTAAGCACGGTGCTAATTCTTGCAGCGAAAGCTGATAGATGAGAAGAGATTAGTTTGCGCGCGCTAACCTCTTCTTTGGAAGAGGTTTTTTTAATGCAAAAAACAAAATCTTGTCTGTGTTGAAACATGTAACACTGCCTTGGAAAGGAAGGACATCATGAGTGAATTGGTAGCGACATATCATGTCCGGGATGAAAAGAATCCTGAGAAAAAAGCGGAGGAAATAGCCCTGGGCCTGACGGTCGGTTCATGGACCAGCCTTCCCGCCCTTGAAAAGGAGCAGCTAAAGAAACACAAAGGAAGGGTCGTATCGGCTGAACAAATCAGCGAAAACATCGCTGAAATTTCCATCGCTTATCCCGCAGCCAACTTTTCCGCAGACCTTCCCGCCATTTTAACTACCGTCTTTGGGAAATTGTCCCTTGATGGGAAAATCCGGCTTCTTGACCTTGAATTCAGTGAGAACCTAAAAAGCTTTTTCCCAGGTCCGCGCTTTGGGACTGAGGGTCTAAGGGAAAAGCTTAACGTCCACCGCCGCCCCCTTTTGATGAGCATCTTTAAAGGGGTCATTGGGAAGGACCTTGATTTCCTTTCAAGCCAATTAAAGGAGCAGGCATTGGGTGGGATTGACATCGTCAAGGATGACGAAATTCTTTTTGAAAACCCACAGACTCCATCAGATAAAAGGATTCAGGTAGGGCGCCGCATTCTGGATGAAGTGTTTTCCGAAACAGGGCACAGGACACTCTACGCTGTAAACCTGACGGGAAGGACTTCGGAACTAAGGGAAAAGGCAAAAAGGTTTGCGGAAGCAGGTGCGGATACCCTCCTGGTCAATGTTTTTTCCTATGGGCTCGATGTCTTGCAGGAACTAAGGGAGGACGATAGCATTTCCCTCCCCATCATGGCGCATCCGGCATTCAGCGGGGCAATCGCTTCCTCGTCTGTATATGGTGTTTCCCACTCCCTCCTTTTAGGAAAATTGCAAAGGTATGCCGGCGCGGACCTCGTATTATTCCCATCACCGTACGGCTCGGTGGCACTTGAAAGGGAAAACGCGCTCGGGATTGCAAAGGAGCTGACGAAGGACGAGCCGTACAAAAAGGCATTCCCGGTACCATCGGCAGGAATCCACCCTGGCCTTGTACCTTTGCTTATTTCCGATTTCGGAATTGATTCGGTGATCAATGCGGGCGGTGGAGTCCATGGACATCCGGGAGGCGCGGCGGCTGGAGGGAAGGCATTCCGCCAGGCGATGGAAGCGGCTCTGGCTGGCCACAGCTTGTCCAGCGCGGCAACATACCAACCTGAACTTTTTGCAGCGTTGGAATTATGGGGTTCTCCTAAAGAGGAGGCCGTGAAATGAAAAAACCTGTGATTTACTGTGACTTTGACGGGACGATTACCGAAAAGGATAACATCATTTCAATCATGAAGGCCTTCGCTCCCCCTGGATGGGAACGGATTAAGGATCGGATTCTTTCAGGAGAAATCTCCATTAGGAAAGGGGTTGGGGAACTATTTTCTCTGCTCCCATCGAAACAAAAAAACAAGATCGCCGAATTTGCAGTTGAACAGGCAAAAATCAGGAAAGGCTTCGGGGAGTTTGTCTCTTTTACAAGAGAAGAAGGGATCCCTTTATATATCGTAAGCGGCGGCATCGATTTCTTTGTTCTTCCAGTCCTTTCCGAATACGGGCCTTTTGACGGCATTTTCTGCAACGGCGCGGACTTTGGTGGAGAAACAATCCGCATCCTTTGGCCCAATAGCTGTGATGAATTCTGCGGAAATGACTGCGGCTGCTGTAAGCCAAGTGTCGTTAGGAGGCTTGGCCACGGGGATGATTATTTTAAAATTGTAATCGGCGATTCGGTAACCGACCTTGAAGCGGCAAAACAGGCCGATTTCGTACTGGCCCGGGATTTACTTTTGGAAAAGTGTGAAGAATGGGGTCTTTCCCACTCACCATTTGAAAACTTCCTTGATTGCATTGAAACAATTATAAAAAGGACAGGGGTGAAGGAGCAGGCATGCTGAATGAAAAGTGGAATGAGCTTGCAGATGTGAAGGATGAACTTTCCGGACGTGATTGGTTTATGGGTACGAGCGGCAACCTTGCGATAAAGGTAAGCGACAGGCCGCTCCAATTCCTTGTTACAGCGAGCGGGAAGGACAAACGGAAGAGGACGGATGAAGACTTTTTGCTGGTCGATGAGTATGGCAGGCCGGTGGGAGAAACCCATTTGAAGCCTTCAGCGGAAACGCTCCTCCACGTTGAAATATACAGAAGGACGAATGCGGGCTGCAGCCTCCATGTCCATACCATTGACAACAATGTCATATCCGAAATTTACGGGGACCGCGGGGAAGTGTCGTTCCAGGGGCAGGAGATTATCAAGGCATTTGATAAATGGGATGAGGATGCGGTTTTAAAAATCCCGATTATCCGGAATTATGCCCATATCCCGACTTTGGCAAAGGAATTTGCACAGCGTGTCCATGGAGACACGGGAGCCGTACTGATTCGAAATCATGGAATCACGGTTTGGGGAAGGAGTGCTTTCGAGGCGAAGAAGCTATTGGAGGCATCCGAATTTTTATTCAAATATGAGCTCCGCCTTCTCGAGCACAAACCAATCCAATTGTTCAGGGTTGTGTGAAAATTATAGGAAAAGAAGCCTCCTGGCTGATTGGAGCGGAAATCAGCCGGTGGAAAAACCTGGCCAAAAGATAAGGAAAGAGGTATAGAAAATGGCGTGGATTAAATTTCAAACGAGCGGTGAAGAGTTACGTAGGCATGAGGAAGTCGCGGCTTTCCTTGAATCGCAGGAGGTCATTTATGAGAACTGGAATGTCGGCAAGCTGCCTGAAAACCTAAAGGAAAACTATGCTCTTTCCGATGGGGACAAGGACGAGATTCTAAAGGCATTCGAGAATGAAATCAAGGAAATTTCCGCAAGAAGGGGCTATAAGGCGCAGGATGTAATATCACTGTCCGAGTCGACCCCGAATCTGGATGCACTCCTTGAAAATTTCAAGAGGGAACATCATCATACTGACGATGAAGTCCGGTTCATTGTAAGCGGACACGGGGTCTTTGTGATTCAGGGGAAAAATGGTGAATTCTTTGAAGTCAATCTTGACCCGGGCGACCTAATTTCAGTCCCGGAGAATGTCCGCCACTATTTTACACTTCAGGACGACAGGAAGGTTGTAGCAATCAGGATTTTTGTTACCTCTGAAGGTTGGGTTCCAATTTACGAAAATGCTATATAAAAATATTCAAGAGAGCCGGCCCCAAGTTATCCGGCTCTTTACTTTTTTTAGAAAAAAAAGAATCCCGCCATGTCGAATAACGATGAAATATAAGATGTTTTGACCTGTTTTGCGAATCTATTTACATTTATGCCAAAGGCTGGCATAATGCAACAAGCGCCTCTATTTACAATACTGGGGCCAATCTCTATTGTAAAATAATGGATTTAGCTGGAGGCAAGATAAAGGTGCTTATGAATAGCTTTGACCTATTAAATCTTCTGGACGAGATTAAGAGGAAACAAAAAGTGATGATCGATTCGGCTAACGAAAATGGTTTAACCAATGAAAGAACGATTCAGTACAGCCAGGAACTGGATGAGTTAATTGTTGCCTATCAAAAGGCGAGGCAACCTTGCTGGCAGCCAGAAAACGGTTCCGCCATGTTCCATACTAACTGGCATAACGGGCGAACAATTAACCGGGAAAGACTTGCGGTCACGTCAGCAATTTAAAACATTTTTGAAGGAATGCGTAACGGCATTCTTTTTTTTGTCGAAAAAGTTCTTCGTTTTTCCTAAATTTTATATAAAAATCCATAAGATGTGATTTATATCATTGTCTATATCTGAATATTTTTTATAGTAGTATTAGCAGCGTGTTAATAACCGCCTCAACTGTTTTTCTTATTTCGGGCTGCCGACAAACAGGCCGGGACGGTTCATCATGTGTTCCAACAGGTTTTTATTGGTACTATGCTTGTCTTACGAATCATATATCGTAATACAAAAGCATTAAATGAATTAATAAGGGAAGCGCTTACACAAATTTTTTGCAGAGGGGAAGGTAGTACATGCATATTGTTGTTTGTGTCAAACAGGTACCGGATACAAAAATCATCAAAATCAATCCAAAAACAAATACGCTTGACAGGCGGAGCGCGCCAGCCATCCTGAATCCATATGACGCCCATGCCGTCCAGGAAGCTGTAAAGATCAGGAAGATTACGGGAGGAACGATATCGGTCCTTTCGATGGGCCCGCCCCAGGCAACCGCAGTCATAAAGCGAAGTGTCGAAATCGGTGCCGACAGGGGTTACCTCATTTCCGACCGTGCGTTTGCCGGTGCGGATACTCTTGCAACAAGCTATGCCTTGTCAAAAGCATTGGAAAAAATCAGCAAGGAACTGCCAATTGACATGGTGATTTGCGGAAAGCATGCAATCGATGGGGATACAGGGCAGGTCGGCCCCGGAATTGCAAGGAGGCTCGATATCCCGCCTATAACCAATGTGATTGAAGTAGCTGAAGTGAATCTGAAAGAAAAGTCAGTCTTGATTAAACGGAAGCAAACAAATGGCTATGAACTTATCCAATCCCAGTTGCCTTGTCTGTTGACAGTAGAAAAGGAAATAAATGAAATTGAATACTCGCCTCTCCCGAATATGATCAAGGCGGCCAGGTACGAGCCTGTCATCTGGGCAGTGAGTGATTTCGAAAATGTTGACCGAACCCAGCTTGGGCTCAAGGGGTCCCCGACCATCGTAGGCAAAATGTTTTCCCCTCCAAAGCCCGAAGGTGGAAAAAGGCTCGAAGGAAGCGCGGATGAGCAGGTAAAGGAGCTAATCAGCCTCCTGATGGACAAAAAAGAGCTTTTGACGCCTAATTCGGCAAATTGATTAAACCAGCATAAGGGGATAGGAGGATTCTGATGAATATAGAAGACTACAAAGGAGTTTGGGTTTTTATAGAAGAAACGGATGGCGAAATTGAAGGAGTTTCGCTTGAACTGCTCGGCGCTGGCAGAAAGCTTGCCGATAAGCTTGAGGTTCCGCTTGCAGGTGTGCTGATGGGGCATGGCATAAAGGCGCTCGCATCAAAGGTGATTGCATATGGGGCTGATGAAGTGTATGTAATCGACCACCCGGTCATGAAGAACTACAGGACAGAGTCGTTCATGAAGGGCGTCATTATGCTTGCAGAAAAGTATAAACCAGAAATTTTCCTTTATGGCGCGACACCGAACGGAAAGGATCTCGCAAGCGCAGTTGCGACTGATTTGAACACCGGTTTGACCGCGGATACGACGATGCTTGATATTGACCTCGATAATCGCCTTTTTGAAGCCAGCAGGCCGGCGTTCGGAGGAAATATCATGGCTACCATCCTTTGCAAAAAGCACAGGCCGCAAATGGCGACTGTGAGGCCGAAAGTTATGAAAGCGCTTGAACCGGATACCTCGCGTACCGGACGGATCATTGAAGAGAGCATTGCCCTTTCGGAAGATGACATGCGTACAAAAGTGCTTAAAATTGTGAAAGACATAACAAATAAAGCAAACCTTTCTGATGCCCATGTGATTGTGTGCGGCGGTAAAGGTATGGGGGATTTGCAAAACTTCCAAATGCTCTACGATCTTGCCGATGCAATCGGCGCGACTGTTGGCGGGACGAGGGATGTTGTAGAGGCCGGCTGGTTGCCACACCATCTCCAAATTGGCCAGACAGGGGAAACGGTTACGCCAAAAATCTACTTTGCCATTGCCTTATCCGGAGCGATCCAGCATGTGGTCGGCATGAAGAACTCAGAAATCATCATTGCAATCAACAAAGATCCAAATGCGCCGATTTTTGATGTAGCCACCTACGGTATTGTAGGGGATGCGCTGGAAATCGTCCCGAAACTGACAGAACAATTCAAGCAGATGCGGAACGAAAAGGGCGGTGAAATCAGTTATGCCTGAAAAATTTGATGTAATCGTAGTTGGTGCCGGCCCGGCAGGTACAGCATGCGCCCTTGTGTGCGCGAAGAACGGATTGAACGTGCTGCTGATTGAAAGAGGGGAATACCCAGGCAGCAAAAACGTAATGGGCGGCGTCCTTTACAGGAAGCAGACGGAGGAATTAATTCCAGAATTTTGGAAAGAAGCCCCTCTTGAGCGTCCGGTCGTCGAGCAGCGTTTTTGGATGATGGATAAGGAATCAGTCGTTTCCTTCGGATATAAAGGTATGGAGTGGGCAAGTGAGCCATTCAACAATTTTACCGTCCTCAGGGCTCAATTTGACCAGTGGTTTGCACAGAAGGCCGTCGAGCAAGGGGCGCTTCTGATCAACGAAACGGTAGTGACGGAGTGCATTGTCGAGAACGGGAAGGTTATTGGGGTCCGTACTGACAGGCCTGATGGCGATGTGTACGCGGATGTTGTTGTACTCGCCGATGGGGTAAACTCGTTGCTTGGAAAACAGCTTGGCTTCCATAAAGAGTTTCGTCCAGATGAAGTTGCCCTTACTGTCATGGAAGTTATTAATCTTCCAAAGGAGAAAATCAACGACAGGTTCAATCTTGAAGGCAACCACGGATGTACAATTGAAATATTCGGGGATTCCACAAAAGGGAACCTTGGAACGGCTTTTCTATATACTAATAAAGAAAGCCTTAATATTGGAGTAGGTACAACGTTGTCGAGCATGATTAAAGCGAAGCTGAAGCCATATGACCTGCTCGACTATCTGAAGACTCATCCAATGGTACGCCCGATGCTTGAAGGCGGGGAATCAGCTGAATATTTGGCCCACCTAATTCCGGAGGGTGGATTCAGGTCAGTGCCAAAGGTTGCCGGGAATGGGGTCGTGGTCGTTGGGGATGCGGCGCAGCTTGTCAATGCGATTCACCGAGAAGGATCGAACATGGCCATGTATTCTGGAAAGCTTGCCGCCGAGGCGATCATCGAGGCGAAAGCCCGAAACAATTTCAGTGAAGCGAGCCTGAACAGTTACCGTGAAGCGCTATACGGAAGCTTTATCATGAAAGACCTTGAAAAGTACAAAGATGCAGCCCATACATTCGAAAAGTATCCACAGTACTTCAAGGAATATGTACCGATGATGAACCAGGCGATGAGCAAATTCTTCACGGTTGACGGAACACCTAAACGCGACAAACAGAAGGAAATCATGAAGAGTATTACAAGTGAACGCGGCACGCTCAAGGTGCTGCAGGATGTCTATCGCGCATGGAAGGCGGTGAAATAATGTCAACCAAAACTCTGGAAGAAAAACAGTATCTCCTTCGTTTCAGGTGTGACACAAAGTCCCATTTAACCGTTCTTGATCACGACATTTGCGCGACAAAGTGCCCTGATAAACTTTGCACTGTTTTCTGCCCAGCCGAAGTTTACAAATGGGAAGGAAAGCGGATGCAGGTAGGTTTTGAGGGTTGCCATGAGTGCGGCAGCTGCAGGATAGGCTGTCCATACCAGAATATTAAATGGGAATATCCAAAGGGTGGCCATGGAATCGTCTTCCGGCTTGCTTAAGATAGAATCGAATGTAAAAAGCTGTCTGCATCCAAGTGCAGGCAGCTTTTTTATGGACCCTGGATGTAACCTTTGAAAATCATTCTTAGGGGAATGGAGAATAAACACTATTTACATGCTATGTACGGGATTTCACAAAAGAAGGCAAAAAAGATGAAGCTAAAAAGAGGAAGATATGAAGATTAGCTGATTTTTTTATCTGAACCCATTGTGCAAAGTACATCATTTTTTCCGAATGATTCAAATTCCTGCGCAAGCTCAATAGCGGAGTCGATCGACTCCAATAACGTGGAGGCGTAATATGGTTTATCCCAGCTGAATGTACCATCGGGGTCTGATGTATAAACGAGTACCTTCCAATTGCAGCATCCGGCGGGCAACCCCTCATGATCACCTTGTAGCGCAATCAACCAATGGGTGGCGCCTGTATCCGCAAAGGGGGATTCCTTTAACAATACAGTGTCGTTGCTCCCGATTGGCATGATGATTTTTGGGTAAAAGTCTCTATAATATGGGAAATTCAAGTTTTGTCCCTCCTTTTTTGGTTCTAACTAAATTATATGAAATCCCTGAAGGTGAATGCCAGTGCAAATGTTAAAATTTTTCGAAACTTGAAAGCGTATCCACGTGCTTTTGACAAATTCATGTCTTGTGATGGCAATCACAACTTTTCTCATGAAAACGTCCTATAATGTTCTCAAATAACAATCTATCGAGAGGGGAATATAAATGAGCGGTTGCATGATTGCATTTGGTGGAGCGGGAGAGGTTGAGCTATGTCCAGGCCTGAAACAATTAAAGGAGGAACATCCTCCACTCCTTTCCCAATTGGATGGCCTGCTTGAAGAAGTACGGAAAATTGAAAAAGGGGAGAATGTTAGAGAAACTTTCTCCAGGCTGACAGAAAGGACTAATAAATTCATTGCCGATTTAGGGCCCCATTCTGACCGGGAGGAAGGCGTCCTGTTTGACATGATGGGCCAATATATTGGCCGCACATCAGGTCCGATTGCTGTAATGGAGTACGAACATGACCGGGCAAAAACACTTATTGGCACTTACGTGGAAAGAACCGCGAAAGAGGGGGCGGAGTTTTCCGCGGATGAAATCCGGGAGCTTGCTTCCCATATCAAAGAAGCATACTATACATTGACCGAGCATTTCGCTAAAGAAGAGAATGTCCTTTTCCCGATGGCGCAACGGATGTTATCAGACGATGAGAAAGCGGAGCTATACCAGAGAATCAACGAAATATAAAAATAGTAACTATTAACCAAATAGATAGCAGCAGCCAACCTTAAGTAGGTTGGCTGCCGCTTTTCTATACTTGCCATTGCTCGAGTTTTTTATCAGAAGGTAGGAGAAGCGCGGAGATGCCCAGTAATGGAAGGAAGCCGACTCCGATAATCATTTGCTTCAGTCCTGCCAGGTCGGCGAAATAGCCAAGCCCAACGGAACCGATTGCACCCATGCCAAATGCTAGGCCCACAGTTAACCCGGACATAAGCCCGATTTTCCCTGGCACGAGCTCCTGGGCATATACAACGGTAACGGAGAAACTTGTCATCAAAATGAATCCGTTCAGTATCAGGCAAACAAGTGCGGCGGCGGAAGGCAAAAATGGAATGATCGCCGAAAAAGGCACCGCGAACAGCATCGATGCAGAGATGACATTCTTCTTGCCGAACCGGTCTGCCAGCGGCCCGCCAAAAAATGTACCTGCAGCACCGGAGACCAGGAACGCAAAAAGAAGGAATTGCGACTGCTTGATCGTAAACGAATATTCATTGATTGCAAAAAAAGCGTAAAAGTTCGTTATTCCGGAAATATACCAGGAACGTGCGAAGATCAGGAGCAGGATTAACGCCAGCGCTGGCAGGACGCCTGTTTGAAGCCCCTTCTTCGCGGCATTGTTACCGATTTTCTTTACCTCTGCCTTCCTTGTGGCAGAAAGCTTTTCGGTGTACCAGCGGGCGATATACATCAATAGGGCGACCGCTATGCCAGCGACTGCTGCAAATAGGGCTGCACCCTTCTGCCCGAATGGAACAAGGATTAAAGCCGTGATAAGCGGCGCGAGAGCCTGGCCTGAATTGCCTCCAACCTGGTATATGGATTGTGCCAGCCCCCTTCTTGGACCAGCCGCAAGATAGGCGACACGCGAACCCTCAGGGTGAAAAATAGCCGAACCAATGCCGATAAAAATCACCGATAGGATGATAAACGCGAAATTCGGCGCAAAAGCGAGGCCGAGAATACCCGCCATCGAACAGGCAAGCCCAGCAGGCAAAGCATAGGGCATCGGTTTTTTATCAGTCATAAGCCCTACGGCAGGCTGCATGACGGACGAAACCATATTCAAAGCGAAGGCAATCATGCCCAGCTGGGTGAAGCTAAGCCCCAGGGTTTTGCCGATAATCGGAAACATTGCGGGTACGACTGACTGAAGCGAATCATTCAATAAATGGCATAGGGCTATGATAAAAAGAATTTTATAGGTGGTAGCCTGGCCGGATTCGGCAGGTTTTTGGACTAATGCTGCCTGGTTCATATACAATACTCCCTTAAGTTTGTACCCCCTATATTACAGCATTTGGTCATCATTAAAAATAAAAAAGAACCGTTTTCCAATTGTATTAATGCATGGAAGTTATTGTAAACGGGCTCATTGACACTGTCCAAAAAGTTTATTATAATTATCTTGAATTCAAGGTGATTATAATCGCCATAATAAAAGGATTTGATCATATTGGAAAGAGAGTCAATTTCACAATCACTTAAGCTTTACATTGTCTTATCCAGGGCCTATAAGGCGATCAACGAGCAGGTCAATAAATTTATTCAGGAAAACGGCCTAAACCCAACCGAGTTTGCCGTTCTTGAGCTCCTTTATCATAAAGGCGACCAGCCCCTACAGCAAATCGGCGGAAAAATCCTGATCGCGAGTGGGAGCATCACCTATGTTGTCGATAAACTTGAGCAAAAAGGGCTTATTGCAAGGGTGGCTTGTCCAAGTGACCGGCGAGTAACCTATGCTAGAATTACCGATAAAGGAAAGTCGTTTATTGAAGAGGTTTTTCCAGAGCATGAACGGAATATCCATGAGCTCATGTCACGCCTAACTGAACAGGAAAGGGAAGAGGCAATCTCCCTTTTGAAGAAACTGGGCCTGCCATCCGGGAAGTTTTAAGGGCTGGGCCCAAGAAAAACGGCATATTTCTTGCCGTTTTTTTGTTGTCTAGGAAATTTTAAGTTGGAACCTTGTGGATAACTCGAAATATGTTATTGTAATCCAGCTCCAGCGCCTAGCCCCTCGAGGTCATAAGCCGGTTCCCTCCGGAGGGCAGGCCCGTCCTGCGGGCCCCGTCTTATGCTTGTCGGGGCTGACCAAGGCGCTTGCGCATTTTGTTCTGTCCTCCGGGATCTTCATAATTTTGGTGACCCCCCTATGGGCGTGGTCCAATTTTTTTGGGATTTTTCACAAATTAGAGGAATCCAAGTTTCGGATGTCGAAATGAACTATGTGAAATTAAAAAGAGAGAAGGGGTTCCAGGTGAAATTTCAGGATTATACATACGTAAGGCCGGACATGGAGGATATTAAAAAGCAGTTCGAAGCTGCGCTCGAGGAATTCAACGCCGCGGGCAGTACATCCGAGCAGGAAAAGGTGATTGAAAAAATCAATGCGCAAAGGAATCATATCGGGACAATGATCTCGCTTGCTTCTGTCCGCCATACAATTAACACGGAGGATGAGTTTTACAAGGCGGAGCAGGATTATATTGACGAGATTGGCCCTGAGCTTGAAGGGCTTGTCACAAGGTATTATGAAGCCCTAACGAATTCGAAATTCCGCGCGGAACTTGAGCAAAAGTGGGGACGCCAGTTGTTCGCGCTGGCAGAAGGACAGCTGAAAACCTTTAAACCGGAAATCGTGCCGCTGCTTCAAAAAGAGAATCGGCTGACGACTGAATATACGAAGCTGGTTGCTTCCGCAAAAATTGAGTTTGAAGGGGAAGAACGTACCCTTGCGCAGCTTGATGCATTCATCCAATCTGTTGACCGTGACACAAGGAAACGGGCCAGCGAAGCGAAATTTGGCTTTTTCAGCGCAAATGAAGAGGCGTTTGACAGGATTTATGACGACCTAGTCAAGGTTAGGACAGAAATCGCCCGCGCGCTTGGCTATAAAAACTTCGTTGAACTTGGCTATTACAGGATGCATCGCACTGACTACAATGCGGAAATGGTCGCCGGTTTCAGGAAGCAGGTCGAAGAGTTTATCGTGCCGATTGCCACGAGGATTAAAAAACGCCAGCAGGAGCGGATTGGCGTAGAGAAGCTCTTCTATTATGATGAAGGATTCAGCTTCACTTCAGGGAATCCAACGCCGAAGGGCAGCCCTGAGTGGATTATTGAGAATGGGCAGAAAATGTACGATGAGCTTTCCCCTGAAACGGGTGAGTTTTTCCGGTTCATGCAGGAAAATGGCCTTATGGACCTTGTTGCGAAAAAGGGAAAAGCGTCCGGGGGCTATTGCACATATATCGAGGACTACCAGGCACCTTTTATCTTCTCAAATTTCAACGGAACATCAGGCGATATTGACGTGTTGACACATGAAGCTGGCCACGCGTTCCAAGTGTATTCAAGCCGCCATTTCGATGTGCCTGAATACTACTGGCCAACATATGAGGCGTGCGAAATCCATTCAATGAGCATGGAATTCTTCACCTGGCCATGGATGGAGCTGTTCTTCAAGGAAGACACGGATAAGTACAGGTTCCAGCACCTTAGCGATTCGCTGCTGTTCCTCCCATATGGCGTTTCCGTTGATGAGTTCCAGCATTGGGTGTACGAAAACTCGGAAGCGACGCCTGGGGAAAGAAAGGCGAAATGGCGGGAAATTGAAAGGAAATACCAGCCGCACAAGGATTACGAAAACAATGATTACCTGTCGAGAGGCGGATTCTGGCAGCGCCAGGGCCATATATACGGTTCACCGTTTTATTATATCGACTATACTCTGGCGCAAATTTGCGCGTTCCAGTTTTGGAAAAAGTCCAGGGAAGACCGCGAATTGGCCTGGAAGGATTATGCACGCCTTTGCACACTGGGCGGAAGCCAATCATTTACCGGTCTAGTCAAGGAGGCCGGCTTGATTTCTCCATTCGAGGAAGGCTGTGTCGAATCCGTTGTCGGCGTAATTGAGGACTACCTGAATTCCATCGAGGATAAAAAACTTTAATCGATGCAAAAAAGCCCGGTCCAGAAACCAATGTCTGGACCGGGCTTCATTTTTATCGTAAAGGTTTAGCGTTTAGCTTTATTGGCGAACAGTTGATTGCGGACGGACCAAAATCTGTCCTTCTTCCAATACGGCTTCAATCTCTTCAACATCCGAATTGTCAAGAATCAGGTCGGCGATTTGATCTTCAAGCTGTTCCTGGATAACGCGGCGGAGCGGACGAGCGCCGAAAGCCGGATGGTAACCAAGTTCGGCCAGTTTGTCCATTGCCTCATTGTTGACAGTAAGGCTAAGCCCTTGCTCGGACAGGTTGTCCTGAAGCTCCTTTACCATCAATTCAACAATTTGGAGAAGGTCTTCTTTCTTAAGGCTGCTAAATTCAATAATGCTGTCAAACCTGTTCAGGAATTCCGGCTTGAAGAAGCTTCCGAGTGATTCAAGCAGGCCGCTCTCAGAAGTAGATCCACTGTTTCCGAAGCCTACATGGATTGGCTTAACGCCGACCCCGGCGTTCGTTGTCATAATGATGACAGTGTCCTTAAAGCTTACTGTCCGCCCCTGGCTGTCCGTCAGGCGCCCGTCCTCCATGATTTGGAGGAACATATGCTGGACATCCGGATGGGCCTTTTCAATCTCATCCAGAAGCAGGATGCTGTAAGGATTCCGGCGGACTTTTTCGGTAAGCTGTCCGGCTTCCTCATGGCCGACATAGCCTGGAGGGGAACCAATCAGTTTGGAAACACTGTGTTTTTCCATGAACTCGCTCATATCAAGCCTGATCATGGCATCCTTTGAACCGAAAAGTTCTTCGGCAAGCCTTTTTGTAAGTTCAGTTTTACCGACGCCTGTAGGGCCGGCAAACAAGAATGAGCCGATAGGGCGCTGCTTTGCTTTAAGTCCAGCGCGGCTCCGCCGGATGGCTTTCGCCACTTTGCGGACAGCTTCCTCTTGGCCGATGACCTTGCCATTCAGCGACTCTTCAAGATTTTTCAGTTTTTGCTGTTCATCTTCCTGTAGTTTGCCGACTGGAATGCCGGTTTTCTTCTCAATAATTTCCTGGATGTGTTTTGCTTCCACGACCGGGCGGTTTGATGGCCCTGTATTTTCAAGCCTTTTTTCAAGTTCCGCTTCTTCATCACGCAGTTCCGCGGCTTTTTCATAATTTTCCTCTTTTAGCGCAGCTTCTTTAGCAGAAGCAATCGCCTTCAATCTTTCCTCAATGCCTTCTTTCGAGGAAACCGCAACGGAAGACAGGTTCAGTTTTGAGCCGGCTTCGTCGAGTAAGTCAATGGCCTTATCCGGGAGGAAACGGTCCTGGATATAGCGGTGTGATAATTGGACACACGCCTCAATTGCCTCGTTTGAATATGTCACTTCATGGAAGTCTTCATACCTTGATTGAATTCCTTTTAAGATTCCAATTGCGGCATTGACAGAAGGCTCATGGACATGGATTGGCTGGAACCTACGTTCAAGTGCCGCATCCTTTTCAATTTGGCGGTATTCCTTCAGGGTTGTTGCGCCGATCACCTGAAGCTCGCCGCGAGCCAGCGCCGGTTTGAGGATGTTGCTTGCATCTAAGGACCCCTCTGCAGACCCGGCTCCGACTAATAGATGGATTTCATCGATAAATAGGATGATGTTTTTCTTGGATTGTAGCTCGGAAATCATTTGCTTCATCCGTTCTTCAAACTGGCCCCTAATTCCTGTGTTGGCAACCAGGGACGCTACATCAAGCAGATAAAGTTCCTTGTTCAAGAGCTTGGTTGGTACCTTTCCTTCTGTTATTTTCAAGGCAAGGCCTTCTGCGATTGCCGTTTTACCAACCCCTGGTTCCCCAATGAGGACTGGGTTGTTCTTGCTCCTTCGGTTTAATATTTCAATAACCCGTTCAACTTCTTCATCACGTCCGATAACGGGATCGATTAGGCCCGCTTTGGCCAATTGGGTAAGATTTCTTCCATATTGATCAAAAAATCCGTTGCCCCCACTTTTTTTAGGCTGTTCCTTTATAGTTTCATCCATTTGGCCTGGGTAGCCCATTCCGCCGAATGGCTGCTCGTTAAATTGGTTGAAAAATGAAGATGGAAATCCGGCAGATGGCCCGAATGAGCCGGCAATTGCCTGGCGTTCTTTGCTAAAGCAATCCTGGCAAAGCAATAAATCTTTCTTTCTGCCATTCACCATAAATTTAAATTGTACATTTGCTTGTGATTGGTTGCATAGTTGGCAAAGCATAAATCTGCCTCCTTTTTAATAATATAGCAGAGGGTCTATTTTGTCTTTGACTTTATTTGACCTTTCTGATAATTAGTATACTCTGACCTTCTTTGACTTTCAATGGTTTTGCTTATGTAATTTTTACCAGAAGGGCTGTTTTCTAGTGGCCGGAATTTGATGGCATTGTTTGTCCTATTCTCCATATAGTGTTTAAGGGGGAGGGGATTGGGTGAAACGGAATTGGCCAGGAGCTTTCCAAATTGCGGCTGTTTATGTTGGCACCGTGGTTGGGGCGGGTTTTGCGACAGGCAGGGAAATAGTTGAGTTTTTTTCACGATATGGGTTGATTGGTTTTTTTGGAATATTGATTAGCGGCTATCTTCTTATCTCAATGGGTGCGAAATTGATGAGAACGGCTGCTAGGGCGAATGTCGATACGTATCAGGGGTTTAACGAATTTTTATTTGGCCGCAGGGCTTCAAAAGCCATAAACATCCTAATGCTGCTTATGCTGCTTGGTGTAACTTCCGTCATGATGTCCGGAGCGGGGGCAGTATTCGAGGAACAGCTTGGCGCTTCAAGGAATTTCGGTGTCCTTTTAACGATTGCCCTCTCGATTATTGTTATGGTTTTCGGGACAAAAGCGCTGTTCGCGGTTAACACGTTCATTGTACCTGCCATGATTTTGTTCAGCCTGATGCTCATGTCTCTATCGGTTACGATGCCGGGATTTACCGAAGCGTTCCTTCATGTGGGAGATTTAAGCGGAAGCTGGAAGGGAGCAATTTCTCCGTTTTTGTATATTGCTTTCAATCTTGGTCTGTCACAGGCTGTCCTTGTTCCAATTGCGTTCGAGGTAAAGGATGATTGGACAATCAAATGGGGAGGGATTCTCGGCGGTTCCGCGCTTACTCTTATTCTCATTTCAAGCCACCTTACACTTGTCATGCTCCCAAACCTTGATACCTATGACATCCCAATGGCTGAAGTGATGAGAAATGTGGCTGGCGGACTTCATTGGGTGTTTATAGCAGTTGTTTACGCGGAAATTTTCACATCAGTCATTGGAAATATTTATGGGCTCGAACGCCAAATTAGAAAATATGTGCCGCTTCATACCATAACGATAACGACTGGAATATTTGCTGTTTCGTATGCCGCAAGCCTTGTCCATTACGGAACGCTACTTTCCTTACTATATCCGCTGTTCGGATATGTCAGCCTCCTCTTTCTTATCCTGTTATGGGTAAAGCCATTGCCGGGAATGAAATAAGGCCGCCGGAAAACCGGCGGCCTTTAGTAATGCTCCAACGCCACAGCATATTTAGGGAAGTCCATTTTCAGTTCGCCGTAAAGCTATAGAGAAGCAATTCAAGCTGCTGCTTCCCTCCAGTCCCGTCGATCGCTAAACAGGCATCCGCTTTTCCCATTAGTACAGGGGAGCCAGAATAAAGAGCAATAGGTCGAAAACGAGGTGGGAAACGATTACGAGCGGTATGCTCCGTTTCCAGGCGAATAATAAGCCCCAGATAATACCTGAAGTAAATGCTGCGAAAACGAGGATCATTTCAGTGGAATAAATATGGACCGAAGCATACATGGCAGCTGAGACAACAATGCTCCAAAATGCTGAGAAGTGTCTGAGGAGCCTTTTTTGAATAAATCCCCTCCAAAATAACTCTTCACCGGGGACAGCAATTAAAACAAGGGCGATATAGTGCCAAAATTGCTCTGGTGCGAACCACTTGTACAGCCTTCCGATGTTGTCTCCGAGAGGCAAATCGAAAAAATGGATCATCGCATTCCCAAAATAAAAGAGCCCATACAAAAGGAGTCCCGAGAGTATGCCGGCTGTAATATACCGGATAAAAGAAATCCTGTCGTCCACGTCCTCAAGCAGGATTGTCCATATTGTTAAGAGCAGCAGGCAGGCGGGAAATATATACCAAAAAATTTTTTTATCCTGAAAGGTGAAATAAAGTAAAAGATGGGCAAGCAAAAAGCCCCCGACTAAGCGGTAATCAATTTTTTCGGATACCATTGAAACGTCTGTCTCCTTTCGTGCATTAAGACCTATTGTAACAAATAGAAGGAATCAAAAAAAGTCCGTGGATTTTTTAAAAGTGAAGTCCTATTGTGAAAGGCCGCAAACCGACTTTAGGTAGGAAAGAAAGAGGGCGGAAGGAATTGCCTTGGGGCGGAAGGAATGATTGGGGCATTTGGCGCGAAAAGCTTCCCGAAAAAAAAGCAGCGGGGCTCCGCTGCTTTTTGAGATTGTATTAGTTTGCCGTTTCTTTAATAATCTTATAGTTTTTATGATTAATAACTGTCCGTTGGTCCAATTCAAGATCGCGGTAATTGTCCATATAAGTCAGGTCTACGATAACAGAGTTTTCATTTACTTTTTCTACGATTCCCTGCAGCCCGCCACGGAATTCAATGACGTTCCCTACTTCTGCTCTCTTCAACTGTCTCTCTCCTTTTTCATCCCTAATTTTTAATAGACTATTTCAATTTGATGCTTTTTAAATCGGAATAGATTTTTATCTCACTTTTAGTCAGATTTTATTAACAGTTTGCACTAATTTTATAAAAACGTAAAGGCTTTCTTTCCTAAAATTTTCTACCTAGTGGCTATTTTCTAAAAAGTTATGGTGCTGGACAGCCAAAATAGGCTCATTTATCATTTTGAATAAGGAGCATTCCTATTAAATTGTTGCAAGCGGGTGGTGAATCAGGATGGATAAGAAAGGGATCAATGAAATACTCGACAGGCTAAAAAGCGGGGAACTGGCGGAATATTACGTTACGAATGAAGATTTCCTAGAATTTCGGAAGGTACTCGTTAATAGGGAGGACTTCAAGCACTTTCGCGGAATTGCCCAGCGGGGCGGAAATGTTATTTATGAATATTACCCGGAACCGAGAAGCTAAAAATCGCGAAGAATTTTTGTAAAAATTTTACGAATATATTGTGAATTTTTTCCTGTACGTGTACAATAAACCCAATAACCGATGCGGAGTGAGGGTGAAAGACCATTGTCATCCCATGAAAAGCTGCTGTATAGAATAGAGAACAAGCGGAAAGAAATGATTTTGGCGGCCGCAATGACTGGGATAGCAAGCACCCATACCCTTACTATTAGCCGGGAACTGGATGACCTGCTCAACCTGCATAATAAGGCGACCGTTGCTGGTTTTCCCTGCTCACTGGCTTTGAAAAATTGAAACGGCCGAGGGCGTCCAGTTTTTACTGCTGGACGCCTGTTTTTTCCGATAAGCATCAGTTGGGAGGTATGTAGAATGCAATTCCTAGGCAAAACAATCATTGTGACGGGGGCAGGCAATGGGATTGGATTGAGTATAGCAAGGGAGTTTGCAGTCCATGGCGCGAATGTAGTGATGGCGGATATTGACGGCCGGAGTGGAAGGGAAGCTGCTGAAAGCCTGCGGGAAGAGAACCTAAATGCAGTCTTCCTCGAGACCGATGTCCGGTGTGAAGAAAGCGTTTCCGGTCTATTCGAAGAAACTGTTTCCCGGTTCGGACAAGTTCATGTTGTTGTGAATAATGCGGGTGTTTCAATCTTCCACGATTTCTTTGAAATGCTGGCAAGCCAATGGGATGACATAGTGAATACAAACCTCCGCAGCGTGTTCTTTTGCTCTCAAGCGGCTGCAAGGATCATGAAGGTAACAGGCGGCACCATTATCAACATCGCTTCGACCAGGGCGTTTATGTCCGAGCCAAATACTGAAGCATACGCGGCTTCAAAAGGCGGCATCGTCGCCTTGACGCATGCATTGGCACGAACACTTGGGCCTTATGGAATTACAGTGAACTGTATCAGCCCAGGCTGGATCGAAAACGCCAGCTACGATCTGCTTTCAGAACGGGATCATAGCCTGCATGTAAGCGGCAGGGTCGGAAAGCCAGACGATATTGCAAGGGCTTGCCTTTTCCTAGCCGATCCCCGCAATAATTTCATAACTGGTGAAAATATCGTCATAGATGGCGGTATGACTAAAAAGATGGTGTATGAAGAGTAAACATGTATAAAAAAGAAAATTATAGGAGTGGGAAAATGGGAGTTTTAGAGGTTGGCAACAGGCTAAAAAAAGAAATAGGGGTCCATTTGGTAGGAAAGGAGCAGGAAATCGAACTAATGTTCATTTCACTGCTGTTCAATGGCCATGTTCTTTTAGAAAGTGTTCCAGGAACGGGAAAGACGATGCTTGCGAAAAAGTTTTCCGAGGCGGTAGGAGGAAGTTTTTCTCGGATACAATTTACCCCGGATGTTCTCCCTGGGGATATTACCGGGATCCAGTTTTTCAATCCAAAGAAACAAGAGTTTGAGTTGCTGCACGGGCCAATCTTCGCAAATATAGTCCTGGCCGACGAAATAAACCGGGCAACGCCAAGGACTCAGTCAAGCCTTCTTGAGGCGATGGAGGAAATGCAGGTAACGATCGATGGGCATACCCTGCCTCTTGAATGGCCATTCATGGTTATCGCCACTCAGAATCCGGTCGAATCCCAACAAGGAACATTTCCCCTGCCAGTGGCGCAAATGGACCGTTTTTTTATTAAATTGAATGCCGCGTACCCTGAGTTTGAGGAAGAAAAAGAAATATTAAAGATCCACCGTTTTGGCATCATTGCCTCCAAGATTGAACAGCTTCTCGATAAGAACGAGCTGCGGGAACTGTCAAACGCGGCAAAAAAAGTGCAAATAAATGATGAAGTTGAAACGTATATTCTTGAACTTGTGAGGAAAACGAGGGAGCATTCGCTAATCGAGCTAGGGGTCAGCCCGAGGGGGACGCTTGCCCTGATGAAGGCTGCACAAGGAAAGGCTTTCCTGGCTGGCAGGAATTATGTCGTGCCGGATGATGTTAAAGCAGTTGCCGCATTTGTATTGGGACACCGGATTTATTTATCAACGGAAGGCTCCCTTACAAAAAGCCCGGAGGCAATTATTTCGGAAATCATGGAAAGTGTGCCTGTCCCGGTTGAAGCGGGGGCTAGCTAATGTCGTGGGGGAAGCATTCATTTTCAGAAGGGAAAATCGTCCCCATCCAGTTCGCAGCGGTTTTTCTAGTCCTGCTTTCATTATACCTCGATTCGAAATTATTATTTTTTGCCGGCGTTATATCCTTTGTCTTGATATCTCTCAATCTTCTCTATGAAAAAAAGGTAGGAGAAGGCCTTGAAGTAGTGATGGAAAGGAGAAGGGACCGTTATTTCATCAACGAACAAGGCAAATGGGAAATGGTGTTCACAAATGAGGGCTGGCCGATTTTAAATGCGGAAGCAAGAGTTTTCTTCGACCAGGCAGTCGAGCCCCCTGGCGCCGATGAAAACGATAAGAAATGGCTGCATGAAGTTTCCTTTCCTTTATCAGTCAATAAGGGAGAGGCAAAGAAGCTAGAAATCCCATTTTTGAGCAAACAGAGAGGATTGGCGAAAATCAGGAAGATTGAACTTCAAATCCCGAACCTGTTCGGATTCGGGAAAGTCAATCTCGAATACCGGTTTGCCCTTCCACAGGAAGTAATTGTTTATCCAGACAGACTCGAAGTGGTGAATAAAATGGATTTGGTTTCACTGAAGCCAGGCTCCCAATTTACCCCGTATTCCCTCTACGAGGATACGCTTTCTCCAGCGGGAACTAGAGATTACACCTATTCGGACGGTTTTCAAAGAATTCACTGGAAAGCAAGTGCCCGGACTGGGAAGCTCCAAACCAAACTGTATGACCAGGTTTCGGAAAAAGGGCTCGTGATTTGCATAAACATCGCCGATGGCTATTCCGTTCCCAAAAACTTAGAAGAAATGCTTGAAAGCGCAGCCGATCTTGCTTATTTTGCCTATTCGAAACAAATCCCGGTATCCCTTTGCATGAATATGAGGAATGCTGGCGAAGTACCGTTCGTTTACCTTCCACCGGGAAATGGGAGGGAGCAGCTGCAGAAAATATATGAAATGCTTGCGCTTGCAAATTCTTTTGCTCCTTTTCCGTATGACAAGATGCTCTCCTATATGGACAGGAACCTCCATATGCTGCCATGCCTCATCCATGCGGGTGAAATGCCGGGATTTACAGCTGCAAAGCTGGATGAATTTAAGAATCGGGGCATAAGGCTACTGGTTTTAAAAACGATTCAGGATAAAGCGGAGCTTTCCCCGTTTTCACCTTCAGTAGAAGGGAGGCGGTCATCTTGATGAAAAGAGTCTATTTGTTTGTAATTGAATTGCTTTTCACTGCCATGCTCGTGTTTCCATATTTTTGGCCCAGGGAACAGGGGTGGCAGGTGTTTTTGGCCCTTTCCCTTTTTCTTTTCGTCTTTATCCTTTATTCCTGGTTATTGGTTCGTTTTGGGCAGACGGCGAAGATTCTATTTTTGGCCCTATTCTTACCAGCGATATATGCGATCGGGACTATTTATTCCGGCCTGCACCCAGTTCCCGTGGCAGCAGCGATTGCCTTTCTCTTCTGGAGGTCCAATTCACTTGCAGTAAATAAGAATGAGGACCATGATTTGTTGCTTGCGACCTTTTCAGCCATGGCTGCGTTTCCGGCAATGATTGGGGCTTATACAAAAAACGAAACGATTTTCTTTATTACAATCATTTTGGTGGTCGTTCAGGTTTTGGTGGTGCTTACAGGCCGATTTCTTTTAAATCTTGCGAAGATTGAAGGAAATCAAAAGGACAAGGTGGGCTACCTGGCGTTTTTTGGGAAACTCGTCAGCCCTATTGTTTTGGCGGGAAGCATTATCGCTCTTGCCATGGATTATATTCAATCCGCGTTCTTTTTGTTCATGAAAGGAGTGGCTTGGATATTCATTATCTTGGCATCACCTATACTTATGTGGTCTGAATCAGTGAATTTGTGGACTGATCCAGACGCTGCAAATCAGATTGAGGTAATTGAAAGGCCGGGCGTTGCAAAAGTTATGCGCGAACAAGCAATGCAAAAAAATACTGAAATGGTAATAATGGTTCTTGCATTGCTCGCGTTAATTGGCCTATTCATTTATCTTTATAAAAAGAGGAACCGCGCCCATTTTGAAAACACCAAAGCAACTTCAACGGGCCTCTCTCAAATGTTGAATCCAGCTGGTGCAACTCCGAAAAAGAAGAAACCTGCCGCTCCGAATAATCCGCTCCGGCGGGAGGTTTTCAACCTGGAGTATTTCGCGTTCAAAAACGGATTCGGGCGATTCGAGGCTGAAACGATCGGGGAATGGTTGAGCCGGATAGGGATGCCGTCCGACAAAAGACTGATCGGAGTATACGAAGATGTCCGTTATGGAGACATCAAGGTCGATCCGTCGGAACTTGAATTCGCACGCCATGAACTTAAGGGAATTAAGGAACATATTAAGCAGAAGCGGAAGGAACTTAAGAAGAAGCCAAAGAAGCAGGGGTAGCCCCCTAAGGCGGTATTCTTTCTGTATTGTATGCGAGGCAGGTTTCCTCAATTTTACCTGTAAAGGGTAAAATACCGGCAACCTGCCTGTTTATTTGACTATAATATAAATATTGGTTAAGTTAAAAAGGTTAGGGGCGGTTTTTGGTTAGACGGGCATGAAAGCCCAAAAACGGCTGTCGTCCTCGCAACAGACCATTAATTAAAAATTGAAGGAGATTGATCAAGTATGGCGGAAAAACAATTTACGGTTACTGCAGACACAGGAATCCACGCTAGGCCGGCAACACTTCTTGTTCAAACAGCCAGCAGGTTCGATTCCGAAATCAACCTTGAATATAAAGGGAAAAAAGTGAACCTGAAGTCCATTATGGGCGTTATGTCCTTGGGAATCGGCCAGGGCTCGGCGATTTCCATTTCAGCTGAGGGCGGGGATGCCGAGGACGCTCTTCGCACACTTGAAGAAACATTGAAAAAAGAAGGCCTGGCTGAATAATGGTATTTTTACAGGGGATTGCCGCTTCAAATGGAATTGCCATTGCCAAAGCATACAGGCTAATTGAGCCCGACTTATCATTCAGCAGGGAATCAATCGATAATCCCGATGCGGAAATAGAGAAGTTCAGGGCTGCGGTTGAGCAATCGAAGGCTGAATTGGCCCAGATTCGCGATAAAGCGCGGGAAGACCTGGGCGAGGACAAAGCTGCCATTTTTGAAGCCCATCTTCTTGTCCTTTCCGACCCTGAGCTTATTTCTCCAATTGAGGACAGGATTAAAGGCGAAAAGGTCAATTCGG
Organism: Neobacillus oceani; assembly: GCF_046237595.1. NCBI lineage: Bacteria > Bacillati > Bacillota > Bacilli > Caryophanales > Bacillaceae > Neobacillus > Neobacillus oceani. The sequence goes on from NZ_CP143543.1 coordinate 1,687,471, forward strand.
AAACTGCCCTGAATGAAACTGCGGGGATGTTCATTTCCATGTTTGAAGAAATGGATAATGAATATATGAAGGAAAGAGCCGCGGATATCCGCGATGTTACAAAACGAGTGCTTGCTAAGATGCTTGGGATCCAGCTTCCGAATCCATCCATGATCGCTGAAGAAGTCATCATCGTTGCGGAAGACCTGACTCCATCAGATACTGCACAGCTAAACCGGCAATTTGTGAAAGGCTTTACAACAGATATTGGTGGACGGACATCCCACTCGGCTATTATGGCCCGGTCAATGGAAATCCCGGCAGTTGTAGGCACCAGGACTTCGACTGAGGAAATCCGGAACGGGGATTTGGTGATTGTCGATGGCCTGAAAGGTGAAGTCCATATCAACCCCACCCCGGAATTGGTCCAGGCGTACGAGCAAGTAAAAGCAGATTATGAAGCCCAAAAGGCCGAATGGGCCAAATTGATCAATGAAAAGACTGTGACCGCTGACGGCCATGAAGTCGAGATTGGCGCCAATATCGGCACTCCGAAGGATTTAAAAGGCGCCCTTGAAAACGGAGCGGAGGCGATTGGCCTCTTCCGGACTGAATTCCTTTACATGGGTAGGGACCAGATGCCGACGGAAGAAGAGCAATTTGAAGCGTATAAAGCCGTCCTCGAAGGAATGGAAGGGAAGCCCGTCGTGGTCAGGACCCTTGATATCGGTGGAGATAAGGAACTCCCTTATTTAAACCTTCCGAAAGAGATGAATCCATTCCTTGGATACAGGGCGATCCGGCTTTGCCTTGACCAGGATGGAATTTTCCGTACCCAGCTGAAGGCCCTCCTGCGCGCAAGCTCTTATGGGAATTTGAAAATCATGTTCCCGATGATTGCAACGCTAGATGAATTCAGGAAAGCTAAACGGATTTTGGAAGAGGAAAAGTCAAAGCTTACGGAAGAAGGGGTTACAGTTTCTGATCGTATTGAGGTCGGAATTATGGTTGAAATTCCATCGACTGCCATTTTGGCTGACCAATTCGCAAAGGAAGTCGACTTTTTCAGTATTGGCACGAACGATTTGATCCAGTACACCATGGCCGCTGACCGTATGAATGAAAGGGTTTCCTATTTGTATCAGCCCTATAACCCTGCAATTCTCCGGCTTGTTAAAATGGTGATTGATGCCGCCCACGCGGAAGGGAAATGGGCTGGCATGTGCGGGGAAATGGCGGGCGATGTAACGGCAATCCCTCTTCTGGTCGGACTAGGGCTGGATGAGTTTTCGATGAGCGCCTCGTCCATCCTTCGAGCGAGGTCACTTATGAAAAAGCTTAGCAAATCAGATATGGAAGAGTTGACCCAAAAAGCGCTTTCCATGGGCACTGTTGAAGAAGTTATTCAATCTGTAAAAAACGAAATAGATTTGTAATGTTAATGTAATATAAAAAAGGTTTTAGGGACAAGTTTGCGGGTAATATACTACCAAGCAACTAGTATGATTTAGTGTAAGCTAATCATTCTCATTTTCCCCCTTTTTGCCGGCTGCAAATGCAGCCGGATTTTTTTTGCTTCTGTCTAGCTATGGAATAAAGTGGGTCGACTGGAAACTCATTTTTGGCAAGCCCAGGTTTATATGCTTGGCCATTAGGGAAGTTTTTAAAAGAATGAACATTACCAGGGAGGGAAATTTTATGGATAGGAAAAAAATGCTTATGACAACGGTTGCACTTGGTGCGGCTTATCTAATGAGGAACAAAGAATCGCGAGACAAACTGATGAATCAGATGCAATCCCTTGGTGGCCCAAAAAAGAAGAATAGAGCGAATGTGGAATAGAACCGGAGCCCCTGCTTGTCAGGGGCTTTTGTCTTACCAAAACCTTTCAATTTTTTTCCCTGCACGCGTTTATTCCGCCTGCCTTTTGGCTAAGGTTATTGTAAACGATTGGTTAGTATGGGAAGGTGGTTGGGAAAGGCTATGCGAACCGTTTTTTTTCTACTACTTATTCTCTTAGTATCTGGCTGCGGGCTTTTTATGGACCAGGACATCATCGTCAGCAAGTATGCGGAAGCAACTTTAACGAAAAACAATGAACTTCAATTTAAGTTCAAAATCAACGAAGACTATTTAAATGGCGAGGATATGTTCAAGGTTAAGGTGAATATCCATGATGAAAAGCTAGCTGAAGCGCTCGGTGCAGAGGAAATTATTTATGGGGAGGAAGAGGTGGTGAATGGAGAGTACCTTGAAGTAAAAAAGAATGGCGGCAATTATATTCTTATGGCTCCACTTCCTTTGAACATTGATTTACATATAGCCGAGCTTGAAAAAATGATTGCCGAGGGGAACGCCGTTTCGATTGAAGTGTTCAATGGCAAGGAGGTCTTCGGCCGCGGTTATCTATCCAATTTTTCCACCGAATTATAGAATTGAACGGCCTTATATAGGGCATAATGGAAATGTGCATAATTGGAGATTGGCACATTGCCCCGGGGGTTTTCCCCCGGGGTTTTTCTTTTTTTAAAAAACACCTTTACAAAAAAGCAGCGTGCTAAAATAAAAGGGAGAGACAAGGAAAGGGTTGATTCAATGTTACCTCCAGAAACAGCTTCAATCGCATTTATTGGGACAGGCGTAATGGGAAAAAGCATGGCTGGCCACTTATTGAGTGCGGGCTACACTCTCACTGTCTACACAAGGACTAGGGAAAAAGCCGAAAGCCTCCTTGCAAAGGGAGCAAAATGGGCGGATACTCCCGGTGATGCGGCCCGGAATGCCAAGGTTGTTTTTACAATGGTCGGGTATCCGCATGATGTGGAAGAAGTTTACATGGGGACCGATGGCCTTTTTGCACATGCACAGGAAGGGACCTATTTTGTCGATATGACAACGTCCACACCTTTACTAGCGAAAAAGATTTATGAAGAAGCGAAAAAGCGGGGAATGCATGCATTGGACGCACCTGTGTCCGGAGGTGATATTGGGGCGAGGGAAGCCCGTCTTGCCATTATGGTGGGCGGGGATAAGCATGCATTTGAGGATGTCAGGCCGCTGCTTGAAAAAATGGGGACGAATATTGTGTACCAGGGAGAAGCAGGTGCCGGGCAGCATACAAAAATGTGCAACCAAATCGCCATTGCTTCGAATATGATTGGGGTGGCCGAAGCAATGGTTTATGCGAAGAAGGCTGGCCTTGACCCGGAAAATGTTTTAAAAAGCATCTCGACAGGCGCTGCCGGCAGCTGGTCGTTATCCAATCTTGCCCCGAGGATGCTGAAAGGCGATTTTGCCCCCGGATTTTACATAAAGCATTTCATCAAGGATATGGGCATCGCGCTGGAAGAGGCGGAACGGATGGGCATGGACGCGCCGGGACTAAACCTTGCGAAATCGCTTTATGATGAACTCGCAGGAAAAGGCGAAGAAAACAACGGAACACAAGCTCTTTATAAATACTGGGAATAAGGAACGTTGAAGATTTACTTTACCCCACTTTTAAGGGACAGTAAGCCTTTAATGGCAACTGTCCCTAAAGGTCCGATAAGTGAGCTACAGTGAAACTAGCCGCTGTGGATTTCAGCGGCTTAGTTGAACCAATCGGGTTCGTACTGCCGATTATTATACGCGTTAGCGGATAATTTAGCGGCAGTAGAAAGGGACTAACCATCAGCGGAAAATCACCGCTGATGAAAGGTTCACTTTACCTTCTAAAATCATGCTGTCCTTAATACCCTTTCTATGAAGGAGGGGATTGGGATGAATCAGTTTGAGGATATTAAAGAAAAGTTCGATGAGCTTGAGGATGGCAGGTATCTTGTGAGGATTGATGGTTTCAGCAGGGAAAAGACCGTGAATGGCGCCAGGCCCATCAAGTGGGATCTTACACTTATGAATGAGGTGAAGGGGACTTTGCCCGTAAAATTCAGCCATATCGAGTCGGATGGCGGGTTCAGGATTCTGATGGAAGAAATCCGGAGGCTTGGGTATTCGAAACCAAAGTCGCCCGAGGAGTTTGAAGCCATCCTTTCAAGCCTCAAAGGCACGTTCGCGGAAATCGGCCTTTTCACGACCGACAGAATTGAAGGATACCGGGAAGTCCGGTTCATCAGAAAAATGGGATAAGTAAAACCCCCGCCATGTTAAGCGGGGGTTTAGAAGTTCTTCACAAAAAGAAAGCCCGAAGGCCCGGCCATTGACTGTTCTTCGGTCTTTAAATCATCTTTTAACGCCCGAAGGCCCGGCTATCCACTGCTGTTCGGTCACTAAGTCATCTTCTAGTGCCCAATGAATGCCGGAAGGTTCCGGCTTTTCGGTCCAGCTAGTAGACTTGATTTTACCCGTTTTATATTAATTAATTTAATGTAAGTAAGCTTGAATCCGATCTAGGCCTTCTTTTAGCATATCCATGGAATAGGCAAAGGAGAGGCGGAAATAGCCTTCACCGAATTCCGAAAAGGCACTGCCTGGAACGACCGCCACTTTCGATTTATTAACCAAATCAATGGCGAAATCGAATGAATTCAGCTTCGTAGATTCAGGAAGCTTGACGAAAAAATAAAACGCCCCATCCGGCTTTACTGTTTTTAACCCCATATCCGTAAGGCGCTTGTAAACAAAGTCGCGCCGTTTTTCATACTCGTCCCTCATTGGTACGGCATCATTGATTCCTACAGTAAGGGCTTCGGCCGCGGCTACCTGGGCAATAGCATTAGCGCATGTGACATTGTACTGGTGAACCTTTAAAATATGGCGGGAAATTTTCTCAGGAGCGAAAAGAAGGCCGATACGCCAACCGGTCATTGAGTGGGATTTGGAAAGCCCGTTGATGACGATGGTTTGTTCTTTTAAGAACGAACCGATGGATACATGCTTCATGCCGTACAATAATTCACTGTAAATTTCATCCGCCAGCACAAAAATGTCCCTTCCTCTCAGCAAATCGGCTATTTCCCGGAGTTCATCCCCGGAAAGGCTGACTCCGGTCGGATTGGATGGGTAAGGCAGGACGACACAGCGGGTTTTTTCAGATATGTATTTCTTTATTACATCAGCGGTAAACTTGAACTCGTGGTACCGAATATCAGCAAAGACTGGAGTGGCCCCACACATGGTGATGATTGGCTCATACCCTGGGTATACCGGTCCTGGAAGGATTACTTCACACCCCTCTTCAAGAATGGCGCGGAAAGCAATATCAATCGCTTCACTGGCACCGGTGGTCACGATGACTTCCGTTTCCGGGTTATAGATCAACCCGTATTTCCGCTCTACGAATCGTGCTGCTGCTATCCTTGTTTCAATTAGCCCGGCATTATGGGTATATACTGTTTGGTTTTCGGTAATCGCCCGGATTGCTGCTTTTTTAACATGTTCAGGGGTTGGGAAATCAGGCTGGCCGATGCTCAGTGAAATCATATCTTCAACACCAGAAACTAGATTGAAAAATTTCCTGATCCCTGATATTTCAATTTGCGTAATCCTCTTATTTATTAAATGTTCCACTCTCGCTAACCGCCTCTCTAACGTCTTCCTACGGTTTCATATTCTAACATGTTACAAGAAAATGGGAGGAAAATGCAATCCCCCACTCTTTCCTTTATCCTGCTAAGGCAACTATTCAAAAAATTTGTAAAATTGGAAAGTGATTAATGGTATACTTATCCAAAGAACTTTCGATTCGGAAAGTCAATTTTGCAAATAGGAGATGAACCGATGGCACAAACTGGACAATCAAATCCCGCGACTCAACAAGTAGCAATCAACCGCACAGGCTGGAAACTATACTTTACATTGCCCATCTTTTCCTGGGCCTTATATGATTTTGCCAATACCATTTTTTCCTCGAATATTAATACGATTTTCTTCCCGTTTTATATGACGGAAGCAATCGGCAACAATGAAGTGTTAAACCAGATTGCTAGCACATTCGTTTCCTATGCGAACGCAATCGCAAGCTTTTTCCTAGTTATCTTTTCCCCGCTTTACGGAGTGATGATTGACCGCACGGGGCAAAAAAAGAAATATATTGCGATTTTCACAGTAATAGCGGCATTGTCGACCATTCTTATGGGGGTTTTCGGCGGGGCCAGCCTGGATGGTAAATGGCTTGGCATGCCAATCCCGCTCGTGATGGTTCTTATATTATTTATTGTTGCCAAGTTCTTTTACCATTCAAGCCTTGTCTTTTATGACGCGATGATATCAGATCTTGGCACCAAACAGGAGATACCTTTAATCTCCGGATTCGGCGTTGCGATTGGCTATGTCGGGACCTTGGTCGGACTGGCGGTTTACCCGTTCGTCGGGAATGACGGGTTCCATGAAGCTTTTATCCCAACAGGAATCATGTTCCTGATTTTTTCACTTCCGATTTTCTTTTTTGTAAAAGAAAAGCCGCTCACCTCACCGAAAAAGGAATCATTCCTTTCCGGTTATAAGGAAATAGCCGCAACGTTCAGGGAAATGAAAGCGCATAAAAACATTTTTACCTTCATGGTCGCATATTTCTTCCTGAATGATGCTCTTGCCACGACGATTGCCATGATGGCGGTTTATGCCAAAACAATCGTTGGCTTTTCAACCGGGCAATTCATTTTGCTTTATCTTGTGTCGACTATTTCAAGCATTATCGGTTCGTTTATTTTCGGCTATGTTACAAAAAAGACTGGTGCCAGGCTGGCCGTCTACTACGTGGGCATTTTGCTCCTGGCTGCCTTGATTATCGCTTGTTTCGCAGTCAATGGAGCGATGTTCTGGATTGCTGGAAGCATGTTCGGCGTCGCTCTTGGTTCAATGTGGGTGACGACAAGGACCTATATTGTCGACTTGACCCCTGAGGACAAACGGGGGCAATTCTTCGGGCTGTTCGCTTTTTCTGGAAAAGTTTCGTCGATCGTCGGTCCGCTTTTGTACGGAAGCATCACGCTTATATTTGCCGATTATGGGAATATCGCCAGCAGGCTTGCCCTCGGATCACTAATTATCCTAACTGTAGTGGGGCTCCTTGTGCATAGGAAAATCCGGGAAGATTAAAATGTAGAGTGCCTTTCCAAAGTTATAAGGAAAACAGAAAAAGCCTGCAGCCGCAGGCTTTTCTGATTGGGAATAACTTATTTCGAGGGGCCTAATAGCTCTCTCCAAGCCTTTTGAAAACGGGCTTTTGGTACGCCTTCTTTCCCCTGGATGGTTGCTGGGGTTCTTTTATCCCTGTGTATTCTTTTAGAATCAGTTTTGATTGTGTGAGGGAAAGTGCCGCCTTAGGATTCCTTACCAAACCATCGAGTGATCCCAGATGGGGGAGGTCGGCAAAGTCCTTTTTCTCCGGAGGAATATGGAAAGTGTAGTCTCCACATTCAACAAGGACATCGGATTGCTGCTGGCTGTTTTTTGGGTGTTTCGAAAAATGCAGTCCGACTTTCCTTGCTTTTCCTTCCTGGAGAAGTTTTTTTATCGCTTCATGTTTAAGAAGATAAAGGAATTTAGGGTCTGGGGCCGTCTTCGCGTGCCGATTGACAATATAGATTGCCTGGGAGAGGTTTTTAAGAGATAGTTTATGGTCGCTAAACCGGGGATTCGTACTGTCCAAGCAAAGTCTCCTTTCGTTTTGGTGCATTTGCATTCATTATAACCCGATTTCGTAAAAATTGAAATCTTTCCCTTTTCAACTATTCCTATAAGCGATGGCAGCAAGAATTTTATTTAGTGTATCTATGGTTTCCGGATAGAAAAAGAGCACCCGGATTAGGATGCTCCAACTTTGGTTTCTACAGTGTTTTTTCTTGCTGAATAGGCAACGAGGATACACACGCCAAGCAAAGTAGTTGCCGCGCCGGCGAGAAGCATGACATTAGGGACGCTAATTAATTTTGCAAGCAAGGCACCCGCCGCGGGGGCAACAAGCATCGAAAACGTCTGAAGGGAGGCTGCGGCAGCAGATACCCTTGCCATCAACTGGCTTGGAGTTTCGGATTGCAGAACGTATCCATACGGGATAGATTGGCTAGCACCAAGGACTCCAAGCATAAAAGCCCCAATCATCCATCCCCATTCAGCCAGTGTAAATACTCTATGCCCTCCAAGTCCAATGCAGATAATCAGGAGCCCGCTGAACAGGGCGGAACCGGCCATGAACTGGACAGGGAGGGACTTCCACCGGGTCCAGTTGCCCAAAAAGAGCGCGCCAGCCACACTTCCAAGCCCCACGGCGCTGACAAGCAGGCCGAAGCTTTCACCGGTGAAGCCAATACTCTTTGCAATGAAGATAAAAAGGCCATCATACAAAAAGATGATGAACAATGCGGCGGCTGTAAGGATAACCGAGGTTCTGAGAACCGGAACCTTGAAGATATGCCTAAACCCCTCGGCGAGTTCCTTTTTGAAAGCGGGCTTGCCGACCGATGCATTGTCTTCGTCTTTAATTGCATGCCTGGATTCCGATGCGGGCAGCATGAAAAGGAATACGGTTCCGATAACGAAACCAGCGATTTCAAACAGGAAGGGGCTTTTCGCCCCTAACAACGAAATGATGCCAGCGCCAAGAGCAGGGCCAATGATTTTCATCGAATTTAAAGACAGCTGGCTCAGGGTCACCGCCCGCGGAAGTTCCTCTTCACTAACCGTTTCCCGTATCATCGCTTGCCTTGCGGGATCATACAATGCCCCAGCTGTACTTTTTAATAGTAAAAATAAAAGAAGGATATAGAGATTAGGAGAAAAAAAGAGCCCTAATACGAAAACTGCCCTCAGAAGCAGTGTCACAATCATCACGTGCTTTTTGGACATCCGCTCAACAAAAACACTAGCAAACGGGCCGATAACAACCCATGGAAGCCCGAGGACGATGATGACCGCCGCAATGGCTTCTTCACCATGGTTCCAATGGTAGGCAACGATGACCTGTATGGCGATAAAATCCAGCCAGTTTCCAAGGTCGGAGAAAAGCTGAGCGGTGAAAAGGGACCGGAAAGCCTTGTTCCTTAGGACGCCAAACATATTATTCTTCATCTATCTCCGCTCCCTCCATAGCCCGTCTGCGCCTCTTAGTTATGCCTTCAGCCATCCCAAATGGATCCTGGGGTTCGGGAAGGCTCCCTTCTTCAAGGACAGCGATTGTTTCATCTATCCAATCGAGCTCCACTTCAAGCCGGACCTTTGCATATCGAATGGCTAGTTTTCCAATCCCGCTGACATAGGAGGTATTGTTTTCCGGCCAAGCTTTCACAAACCGGAGGATCTCCAGAGTTTTTTCACGCCGTGCCCGCAAATGGGCAATCAAGGCATTATTATGCATACCTTCATGCCAGACGGCCATTTTCATAAACAGTTCATCCTTTATGACAGGGTAGTCAGGGGCCTTAAGAAGCCAGTGTTCCAGTTCCGCCCAGCCGGAGCGAGTCAGTTCATAAATCGTTTTACGCCTGCCTTTCGAACCACCTTCAAAAGCTATAATCAAGCCTTCTTCTTCCAGCTTTTTTAGCTTCGGATAAATACTTCCATAGCTCATCCCCCAGTATAAACCCGCGGCTTCATGTTCAAATTCAGCTTTTATATCGTATCCGGAACTCGGTTTAAAGCTTAATACGGCCAGAATTGCATGTTCTGTTGACATAGAAACCCTCCAACTATCAGAATGATATATCAACATGATATATTAATTAGAAAATTCTAGCAATAATTTTTTTCTTACAAAAAGGAAAAATTTTCGATATTTTCCCCAGTTTGGAAAATCTTATAGTATGATAGGAGAAGGGGATTTTGTAGAAAAGCCTAATTTTTTGTCCGAAGAATGAACAGGTAATTTGAACAAACAAACTTGCAAAAATTTGAGGATGATGGTATGGAGTTCAACAAGAACATTTTGGATATGGGGATTACAGGCCGAATAGGGGCTGCGAATGTAGAGAATATCTTATTTGATCTGGTATTTCGCCATACGAAGGACATGGTCTTTATCATGAAAGTGGAAGAGGGGCCAATCTTCCGTTATTTGTTTGCGAATGAAACTGCTTTCCATAGGGCTGGTATTTCGCACAATTCGATAGGGAAAACCTTCCAAGATGCCCTGCCCCCGGATTTTGCCGGAAAACTCCAGGAAGAATATACTCGGTTTCTTTCATCCAATGGCATTAAGTCGGTATTCGATGCCTCGTTTGTGGAAGATGGCAAGGTGTTTTACGGTGAAACCATCCTGTCAGCCGTGAGGGACCAAGACGGCCTGATTCAGTATATTGTCGCGATAACAAGGGATATTACGGCTTACCTCCATGAAAAAAATAAAATCATTGAAAGCGGCCAAAGATACAGGTCGATCGTAGACCATAACCTGGATGCAATCTTTTCGATTTCCATGGACGGGCAAATCCTCGAATCGAATCCCGCAGCGTCAAAGCTGACAGGGTTTCACGAACAACAGCTTGTCGGAAATTCGATATACGAACTCGTCTCGGATTTGGATTTTGCGAATTTCAAGGGGCTCGTTGAAAACACAGGAAGCGGCCAATCACTAGAATCCCTCGACTGCCGGTTCATTCACAGAAAAGGGTATTTGCTAACGTTGCACATCAAAACAGTTCCCATCATTGTTTTTGGTGAAATAAAAGGTATCTATGTCATTATCCGTGACATTTCCGAGCAATCGAAAAACGTGGAAATGATTAAATATATGGCTTTTCATGACCAATTGACAGGGCTGCTGAACAGAAGGGCGCTACTGGATAAGCTTAATGAACAGCTTTTTTCTCCATCAAGGCATGAAAGGGAGTTCGCCTTGATTTCCATCGACCTGGACCGATTTAAATACCTGAATGATTCCCTTGGGCATCTCGTCGGGGATGAAATATTAAAAAAGGCCGGGGCACGGCTGCTGGAGTGCCAAAATGAACATTGCTTTGTATTCCGGCAAGGTGGGGATGAGTTCATAATCCTTCTGCTTGAGACGACGAGGAAGGCTACCGCTTTTTTTGCTCAGAGAATCCTGTCCATGTTCAAGCGGTCATTCTACTTTAATTCACAGGAATATTATATTTCGCCTAGTATCGGGATCAGCATGTACCCAAATGATGGAAAAGATGCTGAAACCCTTTTGAAAAATGCGGATGAAGCCCTCTATCGGGTTAAGGAGCGGGGCCGGGCGCATTTCCAGTTCTACAGGACCGGCATGAGTTCTTCGGTTACGAATATCCTTTCGATTGAAACGCACCTCCGTAAAGCAATAGAGAAAAAGGAACTGAGCCTTCATTTTCAGCCACAAGTGGATTTAATGACAGGAGAAGCGACGAGCTTTGAAGCACTGCTGCGCTGGAACTCGAAGGAGTTAGGTCCGATTTCGCCCGGTGTATTCATCCCTCTCGCGGAAGATACCGGTTTAATAGTCCCAATTGGGAATTGGGTGATTGAAACAGCATGCAGGCAAATCAAGGAATGGAAACGTATTGGGTATGAAGGGTTCAGGGTAGCCATCAATATATCCCCCAAACAGCTGCAGCAGCCTAATTTTCCAGCTTACTTGAAAGCCGCGATGGAGCGGCATTTGATCGACCCGTCATGCCTGGAAATAGAAATTACCGAAAGTTCGATGCAAAACACTGAAGAAGCGGCACCTGTGCTCAAAATCATCAAAAGCATTGGCGTCACTGTCTCGGTCGATGACTTCGGGACAGGGTACTCGTCATTAAGTTATTTAAAAAAGTTTCCAATCGATGTACTTAAAATTGATCAATCCTTTGTGAAGGATATAAGTGAAAAAGCAAAGGATGCGGCGATTGCCTCGGCAATCATCCATCTTGGCAAAAGCCTTGGGGTCGAGGTGATTGCTGAAGGAGTGGAAACGGCCGGCCAGGCTGAATTCCTTGCGATGGAAGGCTGCCATAAGGCGCAGGGATATTATTTTGCAAAACCAGTCTCTCCCCATGAATTGGAGAGCACTTACCTAAAACTTGCCATGCCCGCATTGCGGGAATACAGCTAATCAAGAACCCTTTATCATCGGATAAAGGGTTCTTCCTTTTTGCTATGTGTATTAACCCGGTTTGGTTTTTCTTTTGAAAAGGGTTACTCAGTTGGGATTTTTAACGTGAAAACGGTTAATTCCGGTTTGGACATAAACCTGAAGGGGAGCCTGGTTGTTCCTAATCCCCTGTTGACATAAAGAGTAAGCGGAACCTCTCCGGCAATGGTATAAAAGCCTTCATGGTATTTCTCCGCGAACGGTGGCTTTACCAGCGCGCCAAAGAACGGAATCTTAATTTGCCCCCCGTGGCTATGGCCGCTTAGCTGGAAGTGAAACCCATGTTCGATGGCGTCGTCAGCCAAGTCTGGAGCATGGGACAAAAGAATCTTATATGCCCCTGTGGGAATGCCGTTTGCGGAAGCTTTTATGTCTGGCTTGCCCAGCATGGCATCGTCGATTCCAGCAAGATAAATGGATTGGCCATTCCTAGTGAGCGCCACATTTTCGTTCACGAGGGTCTGAAATCCTGATTCATCCATTATGGTTTTATAGAGATTTGTACCATATCCGCCATGATCGTGGTTGCCATAGATTGAAAATTTCCCAAGCGGGGCATGGAGCCCCTTAAGTATAGGAACGATGGCATGCGCTGTATCATATTTATTCGGTTCATCCATTAGATCGCCGCTAAAGATAATCATATCGGGCTTAAGGCTGTTTATTTTTTGTGCGAGCCGTTTAAGTTGTTCGAGTGGATATTGGAAACCTAGATGCGTATCACTGAATTGGACGATACGTGTGCCGTCGAATTGCCCGGGAATTAGGGAGTGGGCGATAATATGTGTTTGGACGTCAAGCAAGTTTGGCTCAATTTCCCTTGCGTAGAAATATCCCCCCGCTCCAATCCCAAACACCGCAAGTGTCCCACCAATCAACGATTTGAGAAACGTCCTGCGCGTTTGTTTTTTTGCCATCATTTATCTACCAGCCTGTCTTGTAAACTCTTTAAATTTTCGTACATACAGCTTTAATACTATCAAACTAAAACTTGGAATAGAAGTGGATTCCTCTACTAAAATACGAACCTATTTTTCAGAACATTCCCACCTTTTGTGCTATGCTTTGGAAAAAGAAGTATGGAGGTATAAGAATGAAAGGAAAAACGGTAATTGTCACCGGGGGATCGAGCGGAATGGGCAAGTATATGGCAAAAAGATTTGCAGAAGCTGGCGCGAATGTAGCGATAACAGGGAGGTCGCTCGAGAGGCTTTTAAAGGCCAAAGAGGAAATGGCCTTAAGCGGAGGAAACATCCTTGCCATAGAAATGGACGTGAGGAATATCAATGACGTCACTAGGATGGTAAAAGAAACAATTGGGGAATTTGGGGGAATCCATTATTTGGTAAATAACGCCGCCGGAAATTTTATTTGCCCGGCCGAAAAGCTTACCCCGAATGGCTGGAAGTCAGTTATCGACATTGTTCTGAATGGTACATTTTATTGCAGCAGCGAGGTAGGGAAATACTGGATCACAAATAAAGTGGAAGGCGTAATCATTAACATGGTAGCAACCTATGCCTGGGATGCAGGGGCGGGAGTCATTCATTCGGCCGCTGCAAAGGCTGGCGTCCTTTCCATGACAAGGACTCTCGCGGTCGAGTGGGGGAGGAAATATGGCATAAGGGTAAACGCAATCGCCCCGGGGCCAATTGAAAGGACCGGGGGTGCGGAAAAACTCTGGGAATCAGAGGAAGCAGCCAGGCGAACACTTGAGAGCGTACCGCTTGGAAGGCTTGGAAAACCCGAAGAAATCGCCGAATTGGCTTATTTTCTTTTTTCCGAAAATGCCTCCTATATTAATGGGGAGTGTATTACGATGGACGGCGGACAATGGCTCAACCAGTTCCCGTTCTAAAAGCCCATTTCCTGAATGAGAATGGCGCCAAACAGGGAAGAGGCTTCTTTTTAAAAAGAATCACCACTTCAAAATGCGATAGAAAATGAATTTTTGTTTAGTTCAATTATAGCTGACTGCACGTTTCTTTAATGCTTTCCACGAGTTGATGAACTGTTCTTTATCCACTCCGTGCTGCTTTTTGCCGGAAAGGGGATCATTAACATATACCTTATCAGAATCAAACCCGACAAGAACGACGGCGTGGAGATCCAATGGAGTCCTGATTGTCTGTTTTCCGTGCAGCCAGGACTCCCATCTGTCCGGGAGCCTGAAATCACCGGTCGTCCAGATCACCGCCGGATATCCCGCAGCGATGTGCCTGAGTACCTCGTTAAACTCTTTATCAGTCAAATTGACAGCCCTTCCCGGCAAATACTTGTCCATTAAATCAACAATTGGTTTATCAAAAACAGCATAACCCGGTGCTTTCCCAGTCATATCGCCGACAAATCCGCGGGCAGGATCCCCCCATCGCTTAATATCCCCTCCTGGCCTGGTGAGCGGATCATACTCTTTCTTGACCGCCCGGTAAAGCTCCATTTTATCAACAGTTACTCCCGCGTAATTCAGGACCATCGCAAGGCTTGTCACCTCACAGCCGTATTTCAGCTCTGGGTTTTGTTTAATGAGTGGTACATCAAGCAACACCCTATCCGGTACATCTCCTATCGGTTGGTCCATTGGATGATTTTCATCCAAAGTATCCCCATAGGATTTTTCCACTTCTCTTTCATTTGTGGGAATGGCTTGGCTACGGGGTTGGTTGTTGCTTTTCGGTATGGATGCATCGCCATGGCAACCCTGTAGGAATAATAATCCTGCCAGGAAAAAATGGATATTCATAAAAATCCCCCCAAAAAAATAAGCATATGATTATTTTCCCCTATTAGCTTGTTGGTATAAAGGAAGCCGGTTGCCAAAACAAGCCAGGAGAAATTTTGTAATTTTTTTCAAAGCAACGGCCAAACCTGGTTAATCACCTTCGATAACGGGTAATAGATAAGATGTACAAATGGTTTTGCCCTGAATGCCACAATGGCAACATCAAACTTATGCCCTATGGGAGGGCCGAACAGGGGGAATATTCGTGAAAAAATCATTGCTTTTGGTTTGTACGTTTATGCTGTTTTTGCCTCTGTATACCCAAGCGGAAGCAGGAGAGCGAATGGGAAGGGACGAGGCATTCTTATTATTAAAGAATGCATTCGAAGCCCAACTGTCGCTTGGTGAACAACTTCGCTCAAAGGAAGAAGTAGATGCAATCCTTGCCCCATATTTTACAGATGACTATAAAGAGCTTTTCCTTGAAGCAAACCTCGTTGAGGAAGATGGAAAATATGTTACATATGGGACTGACTTTGGCCAATACTATATCCCTTATTATGGATTTTCCGAAAATACACAAGTTGTAGTTGGGAAAAATGAAGCGTACGTTTTTGAGTTTTTCCCTGAAAGCACAGAAGGGCCAGTTGGATATGATAGCCATTATGAAGGCCTTTTGCTTGTAAGATCACCAGATGGCTGGAAAGTTTCAAGGTATTTATACGACAACATTCCGGACTCGGTCATTTCCCAATCGGAATTACCGGTTGCCACGAAGGAAATCAACCGCGCGGAGCCTCCCGCAGGCCAGGAACAAGATAACGCGGTGGAAGCTGCTTCAATCCAGTTTCAGCTAGGCGTGAACCCGATAGGTGGTTTGTTTCAATACGCTGCCTTTATTGGTGAAGGCCAGGCCAATGGCAAGATTGGGGGAAAATGACACAGCTTTTACTGAATGACCGCCAATCCGTGAAGGCCGCCCACTAAGAATGGGCGGTTTTCTTTCAGAGAATTAAAAATTTACCTGTTTAATCAGTTTTTGCTTGTATGTGTGTACAAAACTAATTTATGCTGTTATTATTGGCAAACAAGGCAATATCGGAAGAAATTCCGGGAAGATCCGTATGGATAGAAACGTGCGGGGAGAGAAATCTAATAGCAATAGCTTGTTTGTGTTTTGAAAGGAGAGAAAGCATGTCACAGCTACAAGGGATTATTACCCGCTTAAAAAATCTTCAGGACCAATCGGGCGGCGGTGAGCCGGCACAACGTTATTTTGAGGTTAATGGCGAGCGGAAATGCCAGGTTACGTTTCACCCGAAAACAGAAACCTTCGAACTGGAAGTATACAATGATAAGGAAAAACCAAAGCGTTACCAGTTCGATAATATCGATATGATCACCATTGAAATTTTTGAATTGATTCAATGAATACCGCGGGGAACCTCGAAAACAGGTTCCTTTTTCATTTTCGGTTCAGAAGGCTAAAAAGTGACCAGTGCCTCCCCGAACTATGATAGAATATATATGGAGTAAACCAAAAACGAGGAGCATTCAGTAATGATAAGTCTTCATAGTGGAGAATTTATAGAAATAAGCATCAAGGATATGATGATTCCTTCTGAGAGGGTAGCGCATGTCCAAGTGGGAAATAACCTGGAGCATGCCTTGCTTGTCCTTACAAAGAGCGGTTATACCGCGATTCCTGTCCTTGACCCGAACTACAGGCTTCATGGACTGATCAGTACAACCATTATCATGGACTCCATCCTCGGGCTTGAAAGGATCGAATTTGAAAAGCTCGAAGAAAAAAAAGTTGAGGAGATTATGATCCGTTCCGTGCCGCGTGTGAAAATGAACGCGTCCATCAACCGCTGCGTCGAACTGTTAATCAACCATCCGTTTTTGTGCGTTGAATCCAGCGATGGGCTGTTTGAAGGGATTCTGCCGCGCAGTACCGTGCTGAACCAGTTGAATAAGCATTTAAAAAAACAGAACAAAAAGTAAATGATGCCAAATGGCTCCCACTATTGGGGGCTATTGTTTTCATTCATAATCGAATTTTTGTGTGAAAGAGGTGCAGTTTGTGGGAGAGGCCTTTAATGAGAAGCAGGCGGAAAAGAAGCTTACGCGCCGTCCGTTCGTCCTTGCGTCTGTAATGCTTGCCATGTTCATGGGGGCAATCGAAGCAACAATCGTGTCCACTGCGATGCCGGCAATTGTTGGGGAACTGGGAGGCTTTTCCCTTTATAGCTGGGTGTTTTCGGCCTATTTGCTGATGAACTCCGTAACAGTTCTCATATACGGGAAATTGGCTGATTTATTTGGAAGGAAACCAGTCCTTCTTTTCGGCCTCACCGTCTTTATGATTGGTTCAATTTTGTGCGGCCTTTCAGAAAATATGGAAATGCTGATTTTGTTTAGGCTCATCCAGGGTTTCGGGGCCGGCGCCGTGATGCCGATTGCGACAACGATCGTTGGGGATATATACAGTACAGAAGAACGCGCGAAAATTCAGGGGTACCTATCAAGTGTATGGGGGATTTCAGCCATCCTTGGCCCGGCAATCGGGGGTCTCCTTGTTGAATTTGCAAGCTGGCAATACGTTTTCTGGGTAAATATCCCTCTAGGGATTTTGTCCATGCTCGGCCTTTGGATGTTCCTGCATGAGAAAATTGAAAAGAAAAGCCATGAAATTGATTACATAGGTGCTATTCTGATTACAATAGGCATTTCTTCCTTGATGTATATCCTTGTGGAAGGAGGCCATCGCTGGAAATGGATATCCTTTCCTTCTGCGGCCTTCTTCATGGTCAGTTTTGCAGCGATCACTCTGTTTGTAATCAATGAGAAGCGGGCAGCGGAACCGATGATGCCATTTTCAATTTGGAAAGAAAAGTCGATTTTTATTGCCAATATCGTTTCCCTTACAACAGGGGTGATGCTGATAGGCATCTCAAGCTTTCTCCCCGCGTTTGTACAGGGGGTAATGGAACAATCCCCGATTGTTGCCGGGTTCGCATTGACTGCAATGTCAATCGGCTGGCCAATTGCGTCAACGTTTGCTGGAAGGATTTCACTTGCTAAGGGATATAGGTTCACATGCATGGCAGGCGGGTTGATGCTGATTGTTGGGGGGACTTTTTTTGCGACAATGTCCCCCGGGGCTGGCCCGTTGTGGGCGGCGGTTGGCTCCTTTTTTACAGGTGTGGGTATGGGGCTTACATCGACCGCCTTTATCCTGTTGATTCAGGGTACGGTGGGCTGGCAGCAGCGCGGCATTGCGACAGCGTCCAACATGTTCATGCGAAATCTCGGAAATACAATTGGAGCAGCATTGCTTGGGGGCATCCTGAATAGCCGGTTTATGGCTTATCTTGAAAAAAACGGGACAGGCGCCGAGGGCAATCCTACGCTTGAAACCGCCAATGTGCTGCTCGATGCAAAAGAGCGGGCCGCGCTCCCTGAGAACGTCAAGTCCCTCCTCCAAGAAGGGCTTACACTCTCTCTTCATACGGTCTATATAGGTGTTTTGCTGTTCGCGCTTATCAGCATGGCATTGATATTATTTTTGCCAAAAAAGAAACCTGCTTAGAACCCCCGGGGAAACCCGGGTTATTTTTGATGGTTTAATAAGTTATAATATAAGAAAAACTTATGGGGGAATGAGAATGTCCTCACTTTCCGAGTTTCAACTTTTATCCGTTCTCGCACAGGAAATGAACATGCGCAAGGCGGCGGAGCGATTGTTCGTTTCCCAGCCCGCCCTAAGCCAGAGACTTCAGTCAATTGAAAAGGAATGGGGCACGAAGCTTTTTATAAGGTCGCAAAAAGGGCTCGCCCTTACTCCTCAGGGTGAAGAGGTCATAAGATTTGCCAATGGAGTACTTGCCGAAGAGGAAAAGGTAAGAGAAGCCATTCATTCCATGGAGTCCAGCGTTGCGGGGACACTTAAGATCGCTGTCGCGACAATTGTTGGCCAACACTGGCTCCCAAAGGTGCTCAAAAAGTTCATTGAGCGTTATCCCCAGGCAAAGATTTCGCTTGTAACCGGCTGGAGCAGTGAAATTCTTCGTTCGCTATATGACCATCAAGTCCATATTGGCATTATCCGGGGTGCACCTGAATGGAAGGGGAAAAAGGTGCATTTATTTGAAGACAGGCTGTTTCTGGTGGACAGGGAAATTTCCAGTATAGAGCAGGTTTTGGAAACAGACCGGCCTTTCATCCAATTCAAGAGCGATTCCAATTATTATCAGGAAATCCAGGAATGGTGGCACCGCCAATTCAAGCTGCCACCAAAGAGGACGGTTCTTGTCGACCAAATTGAAACATGCAAACAAATGGCCTTCAATGGAATTGGTTATGCAATCCTTCCGGAAATCACCTTGCATGGCGCCCATAAGGATATTTTCAAGCTCCCGTTGCTTGATGAATGGAATAGGCCAATTAAACGTGACACATGGCTGCTGGGATATGAATCCGCGTTTGAACTAAAACAAGTCAGGGCGTTTACGGAGTTGATTCTTGAGCATATTAATGACGGGAAGTAACTCTTTTTTTCTTGTTTTCACTCAGGCAGTCTGATAAAGTATTTACCAAGAATATACATATCGGAGGAGTTGCGATGAAAATGATGGACGCCAATGAAATTATTTCGTTTATTCAAAACGCGAAAAAATCCACCCCCGTAAAGGTATACATAAAAGGTGACTTGGAAGGAATTGATTTTGGAGCAGATACCAAAACGTTCATTTCAGGTAACACAGGCGTTATTTTCGGCGAATGGGACACTATTAACCCTGTCATTGAAAGGAACCAGGCCAAAATTGATGATTATGTTGTTGAGAGTGACCGCCGGAACTCGGCCATTCCATTGCTCGATACAAAGAATATCAAGGCGCGCATAGAACCTGGTGTAACCATCCGCGATCAGGTTGAAATTGGGGACAACGCTGTTATTATGATGGGTGCGGTCATCAATATCGGGGCGGTAATTGGCGAAGGTACGATGATTGATATGAACGTTGTCCTTGGAGGAAGGGCGACAGTCGGGAAAAAATGCCACATTGGCGCCGGCACTGTCCTAGCGGGGGTCATTGAACCGCCTTCCGCCAAGCCTGTCGTAATTGAGGATGAAGTTGTCATTGGCGCGAACGCGGTGGTAATAGAAGGGGTAACAGTCGGCCGGGGCGCGGTCGTAGCCGCTGGAGCGGTCGTCCTTGAAGATGTTCCGCCAAATACACTTGTTGCCGGCACGCCTGCAAGGGTAATTAAAGAAATCGATGAGAAAACTAAGTCAAAAACAGAAATTATGGCCGAGCTGCGCCAGCTTTAAAGTAAATAACAATGAAGAAAGCGTGGAGCCAATCCGCGCTTTCTTTTGCAATGCCACCGATACTGATAGTAAGAGGGGAAATATCCATGAATTCTTTTATTGGAATAAGGCGCGACCTTCACAGGATACCAGAACTTGGTTTTCGGGAGTATAAAACGCAGGATTATCTACTAAACTTTCTGGCTAGCCTCCCACAGGACAGGCTGACAGTCCGAAAGTGGAAAACCGGGCTGTTTGCCAAAATCCACGGCCTAAATCCAAAAAAAATAATCGGCTACAGGGCGGACATGGATGGATTGCCAATTACGGAAGAAACAGGCTATCCGTTTTCCTCCATCCATCCAGGCAATATGCATGCATGCGGACATGATTTTCATATGAGTATCGCGCTTGGGGTAGCCGATTATTTTGCGAACAATCCAATCGAGGATGACTTGCTGTTCATTTTCCAGCCCGCCGAAGAAGGGCCGGGCGGGGCGGAGCCAATGTTGAAATCCGATACCATGCAGGAATGGAAGCCTGATATGATTATCGCGCTCCATATCGCCCCTGAATACCCGGTAGGAACGGTCGCGCTTAAAGAGGGATTGCTGTTCGCCAATACCTCGGAGCTGTTTATTGACCTTACTGGGAAAGGGGGGCATGCAGCTTTTCCTCACAAGGCAAATGACATGGTTGTTGCCGCTTGCAATCTTGTATCCCAGTTCCAGACAATTGTATCCCGCAATGTCGATCCCCTTGACAGTGCCGTGATTACCATTGGGAAAATTAAAGGAGGAACGGTACAAAACGTGATTGCTGAAAGAGCGAGGCTTGAGGGGACAATCCGGACCCTGTCTCCTGACTCGATGAAGACAGTCAAAAGAAGGATTGAAGCCCTTGTCAAGGGAATTGAGGTGGGGTTTGAGTGCGAAGCGGCCATTGATTATGGTTCCATGTACCACCAGGTTTTCAATCATCCTGGACTTGCATTGGAGTTTTTTGAGTTTGCATCGGCCATGGATGGAGTTGAAGCTGTTCGTTGCAGGGAAGCGATGACGGGTGAGGATTTCGGCTACATGGTAAAAGAGATACCCGGCTTTATGTTCTGGCTCGGAGTCAATTCACCGAACGGTCTCCATCACTCGAGGCTGATGCCTGATGAGGCAGCTATTCCATTGGCTATCCGCCTGCTCTGCGGTTATATTGCTTTTAAATCCCAGCCAGGGGACAGGCCATGAGCAAACTGTTTCAATTTTTTGAAATAGGGATGATAGACTTGTGAATGGGCCTGTTTTTCCTGGTTAATTAAGGTGAAAATGGGCAAGTTTAATAGGGCGGATCTCATTGTCGACAGTGAGTTTTTTTGTTTGAGTTATGATTGGTTAAAATTGACTGTAGGAAGGGGTTGCCCTATAATAGGCGATGTGAAAGGGATAGTGAACGCAGCTTAATATCCCGTAACTAACATTATTTTTGGAGGGATTTTCATGCCGGAACGTATGGTAGGAAAACAAGCACCGCGATTTGAAATGGAAGCGGTAATGCCGAATAAAGAGTTTGGCAAAGTAAGCCTTGAAGAAAACATGAAAAACGACAAGTGGACAGTGCTTTTCTTCTATCCTATGGATTTCACTTTCGTATGCCCAACCGAAATCACAGCTCTCTCAGATCGTTATGACGAATTCGAAGACCTCGATGCTGAAATCATTGGTGTTTCTACCGACACGATCCATACCCATCTTGCCTGGATCAAAACCGACAGGAAGGACAATGGCCTTGGCGATTTGAAATATCCGTTAGCCGCCGATACAAACCATGTTGTCTCCCGTGATTATGGTGTGTTGATCGAAGAAGAAGGCGTAGCGCTTCGCGGCTTGTTTATCATCAGCCCTGAAGGTGAATTGATGTACCAGGTAGTCAACCACAACAACATTGGCCGAGATGTTGATGAAACCCTTCGTGTCCTTCAGGCCCTTCAAACTGGCGGACTTTGCCCGGCAAACTGGAAGCCAGGCCAAAAAACACTCAGCGTATAATTGTACAGCCATAAATGGTAACCGTTTTAAAGTTAGACCTAACCAATTAATATGTTAGGTCTTTTTTTAGGAAACAAAACATCGGGGAGGTAATGAGATGAAATTACGTGAACCAATGCCCGAACTTACAGGCGCAACCGAGTGGTTGAACGGTGAAGTGGCAAGGGACCAATTAATTGGCGAAAAGCCAACCCTTATCCATTTTTGGTCAGTTAGCTGCCACCTGTGCAAGGAAGCGATGCCGCAGGTAAACCAATTCCGTGACGACTATAAAGACAAGCTAAATGTTGTGGCAGTACATATGCCAAGGTCCGAAGATGACCTAAATTTAGAAGATATTAAGAAAACCGCAACCGAACACGGTATAACCCAGCCAATATTCGTAGACAGTGAGCATAAGCTTACGGACGCATTCGGGAATGAATTCGTTCCTGCGTATTATGTTTTCGACAAGGAAGGAAGGCTTAGGCATTTCCAGGCAGGCGGCAGCGGCATGAAGATGCTTGAGAAGCGGGTTAACCGCGTTTTGGACGAAACGGAAAAAGCTGAATAGGATCGACGAGGCCTGGCACATTAGATGCCAGGCTTTTTTTGTTTATGTTTTATTCCCATTGCCACAAAGGATTTGCCATTTCCGTCTAATTTGTAAAGGAAGCAGGGGGTTTTGTATGGCACGATATAAAAAATGGATGCTTGTCATGATTCTGGCGCTGTCTGCGGTATTGGCGGCTTGCAGCAATGCGGGGCAGTCGGATTCTGCGAAAATGTCAGGCGGTTCGGGGCAAAACACGATGGACAGGGATTACGGCGACTCGGTTGGAATGAAGGGTGACACCAAGGAGAAGTCTGAGGCTTCGGATGGAAAGAAACCCTCCGCGACTGTTTCGGACAGAATGGTCATTCGGAATGCTGAGCTTCATTTACGAGTTAAGAATTTTAATAATGCTCAAAAATCGATTGAAGCAAAGGCAGAAAAATATGGAGGATACATTGTCGAGTCGTCTGTTTCAAGGGATGGCGACGAGCAGATGAGCGGGGTGATGACAGTCCGTGTACCTGCCACGCACTTCGAAAGCTTTTTGCATGAAGCGGAAAAGGACGCTGCGGAAGTGCTTGACCGTTCTATCCGGGGTGAAGATGTGACGGAACAATATGTCGACCTGGAGTCAAGGTTAAAGTCCAAGAGGGCGGTTGAAGCGAGGCTGCTGGACTTCATGAAAGGAGCGACGAAAACGGAGGACTTGCTTCAAATTTCAGCCGACCTTGGAGAGGTCCAAGAAGAAATCGAGCAAATAACCGGAAAAATGAAGTATCTTCAAAACCAGTCATCGTTATCGACAATAAAAATTACCCTTTATGAAAGGAAATTAATCGCCAAAGCCACGACCCCAAAGGAGTTGGATACTTGGGCAAGAACGAAGAAACAGTTCATTAGCAGCATGAACTTCCTTCTTTCTGCCGGATCGGCATTGACAGTCTTTTTCCTGGGAAACCTGCCCGTCCTTCTCTTTCTTGCCGCTGTCGCGCTACTTATTTTCTTTTACTTTAAAAAAGCCGTAAAAAGAAGGGGAGGTTGATAAAGCTTTCCTTGTTTGACGCCTATTATGGCCTCGAAAAAAAGTAATGTTCCGGATTCGGTACTTTTTTGCTACTATAGGAATAAATATATACCTTGGGGGAATCTGAGTGAAAAAAGATTTTGCAGTCATTGGCTTGGGGCGTTTTGGCGGGAGTATTTGCCGCAGGCTGTCCGAGCTGGGAATGGAAGTCCTTGCGATGGACAACAACGAAGAAAGGGTTAATGAATACGCATCCATCGCCTCCCATGCCATTCTCGGCGATTCCACCGATGAGGCGGTCCTTAAGGCAATCGGAATCAGGAACTTTGATCACGTTATTGTCGCGATTGGTGACAATATACAGGCTAGCATCCTGACCACCTTGATCCTGAAGGAACTTGGGGTGAAGCATGTAACAGCTAAAGCACTGAATGATTACCATGAAAAGGTTCTTATAAAAATTGGCGCCGATGTTGTGGCGCATCCTGAACGGGATATGGGGATCCGTATCGCCAATAATATTTCAACAACTACCGTCCTAGACTACCTTGACCTTTCCGATGAGCACAGCATCGTCGAAATCGTCGCGAATGAGCGGCTAGGCGGAAACACGATTATTGGCCTGAACATCCGCGCCAGGTACGGGATTAACATTGTCGCGATAAAGAGGGGGAACGACATTATCGTTTCCCCGCTAGCAAGCGAGAAAATCTGGCTTGGCGATGTACTCATTGTAATTGGGGCGGATGTGGACATCGAAAGGTTTAGGAAGAAGGTTATTGAAGATTAAAAAGGAAGCTTGCGGCTGCAAGCTTCCTTTTCCGTATTCCTTAACCGCCAAATCAGATTTCCATAATGATTGGAAGAATCATCGGGCGGCGCTTTGTTTTTTCATATAAGAATGGGCCGAGCGTGTCGGTAATTTCGTTTTTGATTTCGGACCACTGGGTCGTCTTGCGCTCCATGATTTTGTTCAGATGTTTTGAAATGAGGGCCTGTGCATCGTTGATTAAATCACCCGATTCCCTCATATATACGAATCCGCGAGAAATGAGGTCAGGGCCGGAAGCAATCTTGAATTCCTTCATATTGATGCTTACAACCACCACCACAAGGCCTTCCTCAGACAAAATCCTCCTGTCGCGAAGGACGATGTTCCCAATGTCGCCTACCCCGCTCCCATCGATGTAGACGGAACCTGATGGGATTTTCCCAGCAATTTGCGCACTGTCTTCTGAAAGGGCGAGCACTTCGCCATTATCCATAATAAAACAGTTTTCCTCAGGTACGCCGCAATCGACCGCGAGCTTTGCGTGCATCTTCTGCATGCGGAACTCACCGTGAATTGGCACAAAGAACTTCGGTTTGATAAGCCTAAGCATGAGCTTTTGCTCTTCCTGGCCACCGTGGCCTGATGTATGGATATTGCTTAATTTGCCATGAATTACATCCGCGCCCGCGCGGAACAACATATTAATGGTTCTGCTAACGCTAATTGTGTTCCCGGGAATTGGGGAGGAAGAAAACACAACAGTATCACCAGGTATAATCTGGATTTGGCGGTGTGTACCATTGGCTATCCTCGAAAGGGCGGCCATTGGCTCGCCTTGGCTTCCTGTACAAAGGATGGTTACATGGTTTGCCGGCAGCCGGTTGATTTGCTGTGCGTCAATGAAGGTTTCCTTTGGTGCGCGGATATAGCCAAGTTCCTGGCCGATATTAATGGCCGCTTCCATGCTTCGTCCAAAAACGGCAACCTTCCTGCCATTGGCGACGGCTGCTTCAACTACCTGCTGAAGCCTGTGGATATTGGAAGCGAAAGTCGCGAAAATAATACGGCCATCAACCTTGCGGAAAATATCATCGATGCTGTCTCCAACCCGGCGCTCGGACATCGTAAACTCGGGTATTTCACTGTTCGTACTATCCGATAGAAGGCAAAGGACGCCTTCACTTCCAATTTCGGCCATTTTAGTCAAGTTCGCAGGCTCGCCAACCGGTGTGAAATCAAATTTAAAATCCCCGGTATGGACGACTTGTCCATTCGGAGTTTTTACAACGATGCCATAGGAATCAGGGATGCTGTGAGTTGTACGGAAGAACGTAACGGAGGTTTTCCGAAACTTGATGATATCGTCTTCCTTAATTTCAATCAGCTTCGCTGTCCTTAGCAGGCCATGCTCTTCCAGCTTGTTTTTAATCAGGCCAAGCGCAAGCTTCCCTCCATATATCGGTACATTGACTTCCCTCAATAGATAAGGAATGCCGCCAATATGGTCTTCGTGTCCATGGGTAACAAAAAGCCCTTTGATTTTTTCTTCATTTTTCACAAGGTAGGAATAATCCGGAATGACATAATCAATTCCAAGAAGTTCGTCCTCCGGAAACTTAATCCCGGCATCAATGAGGATGATTTCATCCTGAAACTGGACGGCATACGTATTTTTCCCAATTTCGCCAAGGCCGCCAAGGGCAAAAACAGCGGTTTGGTCATTTTTAACAAATTTCATAAATTATCATATCTCCAATACATTAAAATCTTCATTTTGTTTTTCATATTCCAGGTAGGCACCGTTTACCTGCTGGACATATTCGATATTGTAGCCCCGGTCGGCCAGCTTTTTTCTGACATCCCGTTCCGATTCACCCTCGGTGTACAGGGATTTAGTATTTTCCCTGATCGGTACCTCGTTAATCCTCTCCTGATAGTATACCTTGAATAACATGTTTCCTCGCTCCTATCTCTACAAATACATTTTCTTATTATAAAACCCCTGATCCGAATGCACAGCCTGTACCGGACTCCGGGGGAAACGCTAACATTGTTTGGATGATACTGCTGCTTTTCAATTTACAATAAGGAAGGAGCCCTTCGCAAGTTTGAAGGGCTCAAAACATTAGGCAATGGATTTTTTTCGTAATAAATCTTTCCACTGTTTTAAAAGCTTCTTTCTTAGCTTCTTTAACATAGTGGATCATCTCCTTACCTTTATTTTATACCATCCTTGTCCAATGTAAAGCAGCCAGGTGAATAATTGGGCGTATTTTTCAGATTTTGGGCGTAAATCTTAACAAAAATCGTCCTTCTGGTACTACTAGTATATGTGTGTCCGCTCAATTTCTTCATGGATAATCATGGAATCGGCAAATGTCAGTGAATTGACAAAATATTTTTGAAAGATTAATGTTTTTACTATTGAAAGACGTCAGGGGGAATTTAGTTGGGCAGGCTTTATGCTTCGTTAATCGGGTTGGGTATGATTTGGGGAACTTCCTTTATGTTTATCAAAATTCTTTTACAAACACTTGGCCCGGCGGAGGTAGTATTCGGCCGGACGTTCTTCGGCGCAGCCATGCTTGTGGCCATTGCAGTGGCTACGAAAAAATCAATGCGGCCTTTTATGAAGCTTCCCCATGCAAAACTGTTAGCCATAGCACTTGCAAATAATGTCTTGCCCTGGCTGCTAATTTCCGCAGGGGAGACAAAGATAACATCAAGCCTTGCCTCCATTATTAATGCTACTACCCCTATATGGACTTTGTTAATCGGTTTTTTATTCTTTTCGACAAAGCTTCGGAAAAACCAGTGGATTGGTGCTCTCATAGGGTTTTGCGGAATATTCTTTCTATCCGATTTCGGAGGGGATTCGTTTGGGGCGGGCAACTTGGCTGGCATCTTGATGATGAGCGGGGCTGCACTATGTTATGGCATTGGATCACATATGACAAAGAAATATGCCGATGAAATTCCAATCTTCGAACTTTCACTATATACACTTGCGTTTTCGTCTGGAGCGAGCTTCATTGCCATGCTCGTTACGGGGCTGCCGGAAGCCTCTGTTTTCTTCAGTTTGCCCAATATAGGGGCGTTTGTTGGCCTTGGGGCAGTCGGATCTGGACTTGCCTACCTTATTTATTATTATCTTGTCCAAAAAGGGGGTCCGGAATTTTCAGCTATGGTGACCTACCTGGCTCCGGTTTTCGCAATTATTTGGGGAGCGTTCCTTCTTGGGGAGGATATTCATTTGTCGATGCTTTTGGGCCTGGCCGTCATTTTTGCTGGTGTCTATATCTCATCCATTAAGTCAAGTGAGAAATACGCCATCCGTTCCAATCACTGAGCGAATTAGGAAGAGGCGAATACATTTAACAATGCTATGCTTCTCCCAATCAAACTAATCATTCCGTTCACCTGAGAACAGCCGCCAATAAAATTGGCGGCTGCATCATCATCGTTCAATCGCTATAGCATTTTCAATTGGTTTAAATGGGTCTTCTTTGTCGATATGATCATAGAACATAATTCCATTTAAATGGTCGATTTCGTGCTGAAAAACGACAGCGGCTAGCCCTTTCAATCTAAGCTTAACCTCATTCCCATCTGCATCATACCCTTTTACCGTTATACGTGCGTAACGCGGGACATAACCGGGGTAAGGCTCATCGACTGATAGGCACCCTTCTCCGGAAGTCAGGTAAGCCTTTTCTACGGAATGGCTCGCAATCTTTGGGTTGAAAAGGGCATGGCTGTGCAAATTTCCCTTTTCGTCATGCACATGGACGGCAATCATTCTTTTTGGCACGTTTATTTGCGGCGCGGCCAGGCCGATTCCGGGGCGGAGCCCATATTTTTCAGCAATCTCGGGATCCTGGCTATTTATAACATACTCCAGGAGACTAGTAAGGATTTGCTTGTCTTCTTCTGATGGGGGCAGTGGCACTTCATTCGCTGTTAATCTTAAGGTTGGATGCCCATCACGGATAATATCGTCCATTGTTATCATATTTAGTTCACTCCTGTAAAAACAAAACATTAATCCCAATCCCTATCATAGGGAAGAAGTATGACATTAGTCTATCAGACAATCACCAAAAAGTTAATTACATCAATTTTTTCCACCAACTAAAATCTTTTCTGCATTATGGGCATTTGGGAGATGCGGCAGCGAGAAGAGGCAGGGGGCAAGGGATTATCCGGCAACAAAAAGAAGAGGCGAACGCCTCCTCCCTTGCCATTATAGCCAGGCGCAGCCAACAATAATCAAAAGAATAAACAGGACAACGATTAAAGCAAAACCTCTGCCCCAGCCGCAAAACCCACCGTATCCACCAACTCCGACTGGATAGCCATATCCGTAGCAACCGTACATAAGCGAACCTCCTCCATGTATTGTTTGCCTGCCCTTTAATCGGGCGACTATTACAGCCTATGCGGGGCCACCTGGGGAAGTATGGGCCTGTGCCCAGTCATAAAAGGCGATTTTCATGAATACACTGAAATGCGGTGGACAAGCTTGTTTCTTTGAAGTTGTCAAATATACAAACTCTCGATATAGTTGAATTGTTAAGAAAAGGAGTGATATATTTTGCCATTTTCTCCAACGAAAAAACTGCTGTTCCTTTTAGGAGTTGCAATTTTCCTGCTTTCAGGATGCTTTGGAAAAGAAACTCCGGAATCGCGGTTATATGAAGTGATGGAAAAAGCGGTTAAAGCCGAAAAACAGTTTGAAGCCCAGCAAGATCCACTCATTGAGCTTGAATCAAAGGAAAAAGCGATTTTTGATAAAATTATGGGCCTTGGCCTAAAGGAATACAGTCAAATATCCACTCTTTCAGATGAGGCACTGGACATTGTCGACAAAAGAAAGGAACATATCGAACTTGAGCGCCAAAGCCTAGAGCAGTCCCGGGAGCAATTTGAAAAAGCATCAGTGATTATGAAGGAAATCAAAAAGCCAGAATTAAAGGAAAAAGCGGAATTACTGTATCAGACCATGAAAGAGCGATACAAGGTACACGAAACCCTCTATGAGGAATACATGAATGTGCTTGAGGGGGATCGAAAATTGTATACCTCACTAAAAGCCAAGGATGTATCTTTGGAAAACCTTGAAGACCAGGTGAATACTCTCAATGATTTTTACACAAGCATTCTCGAAGCAAATGAAAAGTTTAATGAATTGACAGAAAAATATAATAAGGAAAAGCTCAACTTTTATGAATTAGCTGGGCTTATGGGGAAGGATTCCTAATTGGAGCAGGCGAAACAAGCCTGCTTTTCCCTTTTTTTAGGGATGAAGCACTTTCCTAGTGTTTCCCCAGCTGCCTATTTGGATGGAAACAGTATTGATACAGATTCTAATTATTCAGTGGTACAGATTTTTTATCTTTGATAATATTTTCTATTATTAATATAGTGATAAATTTATAAGTCGTGTTTGTTGACGGTTTCAAAGAGAATGATGTAAACTCAACTTGCAGGGGGACATTGTATTAATTTAATGGGGTAGAAAACTGGTACAGAATAAAAAGGCAGCGCGAAAGGGAATATGGGTTTCCAGTCGCAGTGCTTGTGGAAAACAATATAGATATGAGCCAGAAGCCCTCCGTAAAACGGGAGCATCAGGCAGGAATTTTAAAACATTCTAATAGGCAAAGAATCGGTTAGCCGATTTTATGGGCAACATAAGTGAGTATTTATAACCCATTAAAACAGGAAACCCCGAATGTGTTTGCTGTAAGTAGAAATTTGTGAAAACGAAAGGAATGGTGACCAAAATGGCTTCTAAGACAAAGAATGCCCAAGTCGATGCGAAAAAGACGCTCGAAACAGTTGAGCAGCAATTTGAAACGCTCCAGATTTTAAATGAAGAAGGCAAGGTCGTTAATGAGGCGGCCATGCCGGACCTGAGTGATGAACAACTCCAGGAATTAATGAGCAGGATGGTGTACACACGCATTCTTGACCAGCGATCCATTTCCCTTAACCGACAGGGCCGGCTTGGATTTTATGCGCCTACAGCAGGGCAGGAGGCATCCCAGCTCGCTTCACAATACGCTCTTGAAAAGGATGATTACATTTTACCAGGGTACCGGGATGTGCCTCAGCTGATTTGGCACGGCCTTCCGCTTTACCAGGCATTCCTTTTCTCCCGTGGCCATTATCAGGGGAACCAAATTCCTGAAGGTGTCAATGTTCTGTCTCCGCAGATTATTATTGGCGCTCAGTATGTCCAGGCAGCCGGCGTTGCGCTTGGATTAAAGAAAAATGGTTCAAAAACCGTTGCGATTACCTACACTGGCGATGGCGGCGCATCCCAAGGCGATTTTTACGAAGGAATCAACTTTGCGGGCGCATTCAAGGCACCAGCGATTTTCGTCGTCCAAAACAACCGATTTGCGATATCCACCCCTGTTGAAAAGCAATCTTCGGCTAAAACCATTGCCCAAAAAGCTGTTGCTGCGGGTATCCCGGGAATTCAAGTGGATGGAATGGATCCTCTTGCGGTTTATAAAGCTGTGCGTGACGCCCGTGACCGTGCTGTTAATGGGGAAGGGCCTACTTTAATTGAAACGTTGACCTACCGTTACGGTCCACATACGATGGCAGGGGATGATCCGACACGCTACAGGACTTCCGACCTTGACAGCGAGTGGGAAAAGAAGGACCCGCTTGTCCGTTTCAGGAAATACCTTGAAGGCAAGGGGCTTTGGAATGAAGAGAAGGAGAATGAAGTGATCGAAAGGGCGAAGGAAGAAATTAAAGAGGCAATTAAGAAGGCCGATGCAGCCCCTAAACAAAAGGTTACCGACCTAATGTCGATCATGTACGAAGAAATGCCTTTCCACTTGAAGGAACAATATGAAATCTACAAAGCAAAGGAGTCGAAGTAAATCATGGCTCAAATGACAATGATCCAGGCAATCACCGATGCCTTACGCATAGAGCTCCGCAATAATGAGAAGACTTTGATTTTCGGGGAGGACGTGGGTGTAAACGGCGGTGTTTTCCGTGCAACCGAAGGCCTTCAAAAAGAATTTGGCGAAGATAGGGTATTTGATACCCCACTTGCTGAATCCGGTATCGGCGGATTGGCAATCGGCCTTTCACTGACTGGCTATCGCCCAATCCCAGAAATTCAGTTTTTTGGATTTGTTTTTGAGGTAATGGACTCTATAGCTGGACAAATGTCCAGGATGCGCTACCGCTCCGGGGGACGATACAATATGCCGATTACGGTCAGGTCTCCATTTGGCGGCGGCGTACATACTCCCGAGCTTCACTCTGACAGCCTTGAAGGTTTAATGATGCAGACACCAGGATTGAAAGTTGTCGTTCCTTCCACTCCATATGATGCGAAGGGATTGCTGATTTCAGCCATCCGAGATAACGACCCGGTTATTTTCCTTGAACATTTGAAGCTATACCGGGCATTCCGCGAGGAGGTACCAGAGGAAGAATACACTATTCCACTTGGGAAAGCCGATATTAAGCGAGAAGGAAAAGATTTGTCAATCATTACGTATGGCGCGATGGTCCATGAATCACTCAAAGCGGCAGAAGAGCTTGAGAAGGGAGGCCATTCAGTGGAAGTACTCGACCTCCGTACACTGATGCCATTGGATATTGAAGCGATCGTTGCTTCCGTTGAAAAGACAGGACGCGCAATTGTAGTTCAGGAAGCTCAAAGGCAGGCTGGCGCAGCAAACCATGTTGTTAGTGAAATCATGGAACGTTCCGTCCTGAGCCTAGAAGCGCCTGTGCTTATTGTGGCTGCGCCTGATACAGTTTATCCGTTCTCTCAGGCTGAAAACGTATGGCTTCCAAACTATAAGGATGTCATTGAAACGGCCAAGAAAGTACTTACGTTCTAATTGGACAAGCGTTGAATCTGGCGAAGCTTTTTAAACGTAAAGATATTCAGGAACAATAGGAGGATGAAGCATAGTGTCATTCCAATTTAAAATGCCTGACATTGGTGAAGGAATCCACGAAGGCGAAATAGTCAAATGGTTTATTAAACCAGGCGATAAAGTAAATGAAGACGATGTCCTTTGCGAAATACAGAACGATAAGGCTGTAGTCGAAATTCCTTCGCCCGTAGAGGGAACTGTAGAGGAAATCCTTGTTGGCGAAGGCACAGTGGCGACAGTTGGCGAGGTACTTGTTACGTTCGATGCCCCTGGCTATGAAGACCTTCAATTCAAAGGCGATAGCAATGAAGATGTGGAACCTGCTGCTGAAGAAAAAACAGAGGCCCAGGTTCAATCCACTTTGGAGTCCGGCCAGCAAATTAAAAAAGAAGAGGCACAGGCACAGAAGCCGGAAGGGGCTACTGGCGCAGGAGCTGCTGCAAATGCAACGCCAGAAGCCGAAGTTGACCCGAATCGAAGAGTCATTGCCATGCCATCGGTAAGGAAATATGCGCGTGAAAAAGGAGTCGATATCCGTCAAGTTTCAGGCTCGGGCAATAATGGTCGCGTCCTTAAAGGCGATATTGATGCCTTCTTGAACGGGGGGCAGGCCGCTCCGAAAGCTGATGCCCAAGGCGCCGTAAATGAAGCAGCCACCCCGGCAGCCGAAGAGGCGAAGCAGGCACCAACTCCAATTCCGCAAGGACAATATCCTGAAACACGTGAGAAGATGAGTGGAATCCGCCGCGCGATTGCCAAGGCGATGGTGAACTCCAAGCATACCGCTCCGCATGTTACCCTTATGGATGAAGTGGAAGTAACAAGCCTTGTTGCTCACCGAAAGAAATTCAAGGAAGTTGCCGCCGAAAAGGGCATTAAGCTTACATTCCTCCCTTATGTCGTCAAAGCGCTTACGAGTGCGTTGAAGGAGTATCCAGAACTAAATACTTCAGTTGACGATGAGGCTGGTGAAATCATTCAAAAGCATTATTACAACATTGGAATTGCCGCCGATACAGAAAAAGGCTTACTTGTCCCTGTTGTAAAGGATGCTGACAGAAAATCGGTATTTGCTATTTCCAATGAAATAAACGAGCTTGCTTCCAAAGCAAGGAGCGGAAAGCTTGCTCCGGATGAAATGAAGGGCGGATCCTGCACAATTACGAACATCGGTTCCGCGGGGGGGCAATGGTTTACGCCTGTCATCAATCATCCGGAAGTTGCCATCCTTGGGATTGGCCGTATCGCGGAAAAAGCAATCGTAAAAAATGGGGAAATCATTGCCGCTCCAGTTCTCGCACTTTCCTTAAGCTTTGACCATCGGGTTATCGATGGTGCAACCGCGCAGAATTTCATGAACCACATTAAGAGGTTGCTGAACGACCCGGAACTCTTGTTAATGGAGGCGTAAAAAATGGTAGTAGGAGATTTTCCAGTTGAAACGGATACAATAGTGATCGGCGCTGGCCCTGGAGGGTATGTTGCAGCGATTAGGGCTGCCCAACTCGGCCAAAAAGTGACGATCGTTGAACGAGAAACATTAGGAGGGGTCTGCCTGAATGTCGGCTGTATCCCTTCCAAGGCTCTCATTGCCGCGGGCCATAGGTATGAATCCGCAATTCATTCCAGTGACATTGGCATTAAGGCGGAAAATGTGACTGTTGACTTTTCAAAAGTACAGGAATGGAAAGCTGGCGTTGTCAAAAAGCTTACCGGTGGCGTTGAAGGCTTACTAAAAGGCAACAAGGTTAGCATTGTCCGCGGAGAAGCCTATTTTGTCGATGCGAATACGTTACGGGTTATGGATGAAAATTCCGCCCAAACTTATACGTTCAAAAATGCAATCATCGCGACAGGTTCCCGCCCGATTGAATTGCCTGCCTTTAAGTATACCAAGCGTGTTCTAGATTCCACTGGCGCACTTGCGCTGAACGAAATTCCGAAAAGCATCGTTGTGATTGGCGGAGGCTATATTGGAACGGAGCTTGGAGGAGCGTACGCGAGCTTTGGAACAAAAGTAACCATTCTTGAAGGTGCGGACGAAATTCTGAATGGATTTGAAAAACAAATGTCGTCGCTCGTAAAGCGCAACCTGAAGAAAAAAGGTGCTGAAATTGTTACAAAAGCCCTGGCAAAAGGTGTAGAGGAATCAGAGGATTCTGTAAAAGTGACATATGAGGTAAAAGGCGAGGAAAAAACAGTCGAAGCTGATTATGTTTTCGTCATGGTCGGGCGCCGTCCAAATACCGATGAACTCGGCCTTGAACAGGTAGGAATTGAAATAACCGATAGGGGTATTGTCAAGGTAGATAAGCAGTGCCGGACCAATATTGGCAATATATATGCCATTGGAGATATCGTTCCGGGTCCACCTTTGGCCCATAAGGCTTCGTATGAAGGTAAAATTGCAGCAGAGGCCATTGCAGGACACCCGTCTGAAATCGACTATCTAGCAATTCCGGCAGTCGTTTTCTCTGATCCTGAGCTGGCATCCGTCGGTTATACCGAAGCACAGGCAAAGGAAGAGGGCATTGAAGTAACGGCAGCCAAGTTCCCGTTCGCCGCCAACGGCCGCGCATTGGCATTGAACCAAACCGATGGCTTCATGAAGCTAATCACCCGTAAGGAAGATGGGCTGGTTATTGGAGCGCAAATCGCGGGTCCAAGCGCCTCGGACATGATTGCCGAGCTCGGTTTGGCAATTGAAACCGGAATGACCGCGGAGGATTTGGCCATGACTATCCATGCGCATCCTACCCTCGGAGAAATCACGATGGAAGCGGCAGAAGTAGCTATCGGAACCCCAATCCACATCGTAAAATAAATGAAGCAAAAGGCAAGAACAAAAAAGCCCTTCCCATTTGTGGGGAAGGGTTTTTCCTTATTCTTAATTTGTCCCATCCAATGCTTTGGATACCGGCAGGATAATTTTCTCCTTCGTCGTAAGTCCATCAATTCTAACCATAACTTTTTCTTTATAAAGGACAATCAGGGCAGGGCCTGATTTAACATCATATTCGTCGTAGTACTTCTTCTCTTCCTTGCTTGACAGGACTAAAAGGTTTTCCATTTCTTCCGGAAAATCTTTTTTTAGTTGAATCAAGGCATCGTAATAGGCGGCTTCACGGCTATATTCTTTTTCATCCGAAAAGAAAATAATTTGTTTTGTGTTTCTATCCACTGAAAGAGCTGCCTGCTCAGCTTTGCTGCAGGATGCTGTAATAATCAAGGAAAAAAAGAGTACATAAACAGGAAAACCTTTCATTTCTTTTGCCCCCAATAGTCCGATATGATACCTACAGCTGGCAATACACGACATCCACATTTTATCACATGGGCGGCGGCTACCTTCCCTTGTCATGCAAATGTTACAGAAATGAAAAATATCGCAGGGGGGCCTGGCATATACTTCTGTAAATGGCTAGGTTTTCCTAGGGGGTATCAGGCGGTGGAAAGGATGAAGGTGTATGTTTTATTCCTTATCCAGTTTATAATCTGGAGCGGTTATACATTAACGGAATGGCTGTCTAAGCACGACCATCCTTTATATAATGTTCTCATGTTCTTAGTGTTTTTTTATCTCGCCGTCATAATCGGCGAACACTTAATCGAGTCCCAAAGGAAGGCTCTTTTTCTTACTGCTTTCAGCCTTGGGTTGTACGCATCATTTCATATAATCCTTTCCTATTTCGAATTTCCTTCCATATTGCAAAAGTTATAATCTCGATACAAGAAAAAGCATCCCATTATTTTGGGATGCTTTCGGGTTATTTCCTTGGATTGTAATACATAATTCTTCCATTGAACAAATGCAGTTCGGCTTGCAATTTTTTTGCCAGGAATTTGCAGAATTCGTTTGCCTTCCCTTTGTCTCCCGCGGTAGCCCCGTCAGGCAGGGTAACCTGGACATAAGACTGGATTGCGGAGGTGCCATCCTCCTCCTCCACAGCTTCTTTACCGACTGCCAGGGCGATTGCGCGGTATCGGTCTGGTTCGGTGGAATGCAAGTAAAACCATTCTCCCTTCCCTTCCGGCGTTTCCTTTAATTCATATGGAAACGCGCTCTCGCTAAAGTCCCAATTGACCTGGGTACCGGTTTTAGATGTTATGTCCTTGTAATAATGAAAAAAATCCTTTAGTTCATCCAGTGTAACAGATTGCTTCGCTGATGAAGGCACAAGTTTTATAAAAGCGTTTTCAGCCATCACCATACCCCCCTTGATCCATAATTCTGTACAACTTCATTGTAGCATTGTCTAAATTCTTTAAACAACCGCCAAATGGCAAGGAATCACTTTGTTTGAAATTTTGTCAAAGTTGAATTATAATAATATTCTAACAACTTTTAAGGAGGAGTGTAATGGATCAATTCGAAAAGCTTTATGACGAACATGAAAATGTCAAGGTTCGTTTCACTGGATTTACTACTGAAAATGCCCGCTATGATTTTGGTGTCGTCTATTCCTCTCTTTTTTTCGGAAAGCCCCTTGTGGTTTGTATGCAAACCGGCCGATCAACTCTCCTCGAACCCAAAGACCTGGATGATATAGAACATTTGCAACATGTCTTTCGGATTAATGATGAAGAACAGGCAAATGAACTAGTCGAGTTCTTTTCGGATATTCTTCCGTCCGCGCCATTTATAACTCAATATGACTAAGAAGGCAGGCCATTCAAAGGCCTGTTTTTCCGTTTGAAGGGCCTATGGTGTTATTTGCCGAAAAATAAGTCAAAAGTGACATACAATATCACTTGAAAATTTAAATAGGTTATATTAATATATAATTAAATTACATTAAGCGCTTACATTTCTACTAAATCATAAGGGAGCTGATCAACATGGGAACAATT
This sequence comes from Neobacillus oceani, assembly GCF_046237595.1. NCBI lineage: Bacteria > Bacillati > Bacillota > Bacilli > Caryophanales > Bacillaceae > Neobacillus > Neobacillus oceani. Next base: position 1,724,642 of record NZ_CP143543.1, read on the forward strand.
GTATGCCAAACTTGCAATTCAACAATTGATCATTTCGAAGATGAAAAAGTGACAGTCCTTTACTCAAAATGCACATGTGAGAAATGCCATACCCGCCAGGATAACGACCTGTAAAAATGAGGAATACCTGAAACAGAGCTGCGGGATAAATAAATTTTAAATAAAAACAGGATTCCCAAGAATCCTGTCAGACTGTAGACAAACTCGAAGATATCCGGGTTTGCCTACAGTCTTTTTTAATTTAAAATATAAGTTGAAACAACAGTGCGTCTAGATTTCCACTCCGGGTGGACGCTTTCCGCGGGCGGGGCCGAGCCGCTTCCCTCGCTACGCTCAGTCCAGGGTCTCGACTATCCCGCTACTCCCGCAGGAGTCGCCACCCTCCGTTCCAATCAACTAAAATTCTCTTTATATAAAGAACACTATGTATGAGGTGACCTGCGATGATGACTAAAAATCAAGCTAATGAACGTGAACAATTTGAAATGCTGACCATTGATCAATTAGTTCCTGAAAATCATTTGGTACGCAAGCTGGAATCGGCCATTGATTTTTCATTCATCTATCCCATGGTAGAACACTTGTATTCCGGGCTTGGTAGGCCCAGTATTGATCCGGTCGTTCTCTTTAAAATAACTTTCATACAATACATATTTGGCATACGCTCTATGCGCCAAACTATTAAAGAGATTGAGACCAACATGGCATATCGCTGGTTTTTAGGATTTGGTTTCTACACTGAAGTTCCTCACTTTTCTACCTTCGGTAAAAATTACGAGCGCCGTTTTTATGATTCCGATGTGTTTGAACAGATCTTCTATCGAATCTTGAAGGAGATTATGGATAAAGGGCTGTTGTCTCCTGAACATGTATTTGTGGATTCCACACATGTAAAAGCAAGTGCCAATAAACGCAAGTACGACAAGAAACTCGTTCGAAAGGAAACCCGCGCCTATGAAGAAAAGCTGCAATTGGAGCTTAATTTAGATCGTGAGAAACACGGTAAAAAGCCATTTCCTCCCGAGAAGTTTGAAAAAGAGGAGTGGAAGGAAATCAAGGAAAGTACGACGGATCCTGAAAGTGGCTATTATGTAAAGGATGAGCGAACGAAACAGTTTGCCTATTCGTTTCATGCCGCCACGGATGAAAAAGGATTTGTGTTGGGGACAATCGTCACTCCGGGCAACATACATGACAGCCATATCCTGCAGCCACTTGTCGAGAAGATCATTGAAAAGGTAAAGAAGCCACTTGCTGTCGCAGCCGATGCAGCCTATAAAACTCCCGCGATCGCGAATTTTCTATTGGAAAATCAGATGTTGCCTGTCCTTCCTTACACCCGTCCAAAAACGAAAGATCGGTTCTTCCGAAAGCATGACTATGTTTATGATGAGTACTACAATTGCTATCTCTGCCCCGAAGGGCAGGAATTAAAGTACACGACAACCACGAAGGAAGGGTACCGCCAGTATAAATCAGACCCAGCTATTTGCGCTTCCTGCCCAGTCTTATCAAAGTGTACCGAAAGTAAAAACCATCAAAAGCTCATTCAGCGCCATATTTGGGAGCCCTACCTGGAAGAGGCTGAACATTTACGACACACGGATGAGATTAAACAGATATACGCCAAACGAAAAGAAACAATTGAACGTGTCTTTGCAGACGCGAAAGAAAAGCATGGTATGCGATGGACAACCTTACGAGGCCTTAAAAAATTGTCCATGCAGGCGATGCTTACTTTTGCTGCAATGAATTTGAAGAAACTGGCCAATTGGACATGGCAAGTTGCATAAGAGTACTCGAAGAGTAAGGTGCTGGGGGTAATTATCTTCGGATTAATCTTAAAAATTTCCACAAAAATGACAAAAGGCCGCGAGAGGGTGCCCCCTCGCGGCCTTTTGTCGACAATCTGACAGGATTCCCAAGAATCCTGTTTTTTGTTCTTATTTAATGGCTTTGTATTCCTTGATGACTCGGATTTTCTTAATTTGGTCGTCTTCAGGTCCCTGAACAGGCAGGCCGACCTCCAGGTTTTTTTGGATATAAAGTAGGTTTTCCTTCGTTATAATCTCACCTGGAATAAAAATCGGAATTCCGGGTGGATAAACCATAATGAACTCCGCGGTAATTCTTCCTTCTGATTCTTCGAAGGGAACTACTTCCGTTTCCGAGTAAAATGCATCCCTTGGTGTAAGAGCCAAGAGAGGAATATCCGGAAGGAACACCTTTAATGGCTCTGGTTTCCCGGCTTCCTCAACACACTCTTCGGCAAGCTCCCTGAGGGCATTGATGAGGATATCCGCCTCGCGCTCCGTGTCACCGGGGGTGACGATGCAAAGGATATTATACAAATCCGAAAGCTCTACTTCGATGTTATGTCTTTCGCGAAGCCATTTTTCAACTTCATAGCCTGGGATTCCAAGGTTCTTAACGGAAATAATAAGCTTCGTTGGGTCGTAATCGAAGGCTGCCTTGGACTTCAGTATTTCGGGTCCCACGCAATAAAGGCGGTCGATTTCATTGATTCTTTTCCTCATTGATTGAGCAAGGCTGATTGTTTTTGAGATTAAGTCACGCCCTTCTGTGGCAAGCCTTTTCCGAGCGACATCCAGTGATGCGAGGAGAAGGTAGGACGTCGATGTAGTTGTCAGCATGCTTAAAATGGATTGAACGCGCTTTGATGATACAAGGCCTTCCCGTACATTCAATATCGAACTCTGGGTCATGGACCCGCCTAGTTTGTGCACACTTGTCGCAGCCATATCGGCTCCCGCTTGCATTGCCGACAATGGAAGGTCATCATGGAAATGGATGTGCACTCCATGGGCTTCATCCACAAGGACCGGGACGTCATATGAATGGGCAATTTCCACAATTTTACGAAGGTCTGCGGAAATTCCGAAATAGGTTGGATTAATCACGAGTACCCCTTTAGCGTCAGGGTGCTGGTCCAAAGCCCTGGCGACTGACTCGGTTGTAATGCCGTGGGAGATACCGAGATTTTCATCAATTTCCGGATGGATGAATACCGGTATGGCACCGGAAAATACAATCGCAGACATGACCGATTTATGAACGTTGCGGGGAACAATAATTTTGTCCCCTGGTCCGCAAACAGTCATAACCATCGTCATTATGGCGCCGCTTGTACCCTGGACTGAAAAGAATGTATGGTCCGCTCCAAATGCTTCAGCGGCTAATTCCTGAGCCTGCTTGATAATTCCTTTCGGGGAATGCAAATCATCAAGCGGGCCAATATTTATCAAGTCAATGCTTAACGCATTGTCGCCTATAAATTCACGAAATTCAGGATCAATACCTGTTCCCTTTTTATGGCCTGGGATATGGAATTGGACTGGATTCTTTTTGGCATGTTCAACAAGGCCGGTGAACAACGGAGTTTCAAATTGGGACAAGATCTCCACACCTCTTTACTAAATAATCGGATCTTTCAACTATATTTCTGCAAAAGCAAGGCCCTCGCCCAATTAAAAATCTAGCCGGCAGGACATAAAACAAATGAATTATAGCACTTCTGCTTTCGTTTGCAAATATATATTCATTTCCTATTGGGCATACTCCCGCTTTCTATGTAGTTTCCCGTTAAGGGAGGGAAATTAACCGATTTTGGAGAATAACATAAGGGAACAGGATGGAGGAGGCATGGTAATGGAGTGGAATACGAGAGTAACAGCGCTGCTGGGTATCCAATACCCCATCATACAAGGAGGCCTGGCCCATCTTGCATATTCGGAGCTTGCATCGGCGGTATCCAATGCTGGCGGCCTGGGCCAAATAACGGCTATGTCCCTGGATAGCCCGGAGATGCTGCGTGAGGAAATACGGAAAACGAAGGAAAAGACGAACAAACCGTTCGGGGTGAATTTTGCCATTGGGCAGCATGGGCGCCCTTTCCATCATTATGTGGAGGTAGCATTGGAGGAAAATGTTCCGGTCATTTCAATGACAGGGGGAAATCCGGCGCCTATTTTTGGCCAAATAAAAGGTACCGCCTGTAAAACACTCGTCCTGGTTGCCTCGAGAAGACAGGCGATGAAAGCGGAACAGCTTGGCGCCGATGCTGTAATGGTGGTAGGCCAGGAGGGAGGAGGGCATCTAGGCAAGGAGGATATAGGAACGATGGTCCTAATTCCCCGAGTTGCCGATTCTGTTTCCATCCCGGTGATTGCGTCCGGAGGGATAGCCGATAGTAGGGGGCTTATGGCTGCGTTCGCCCTTGGCGCCGAAGGAATTGAAATGGGGACACGATTCATTGCTGTAAAGGAATGTGTCCATGCAAATGAACAATATAAACAAAAATTGCTTGAGAGCGGTGAATCCGACACCGTTATAATTAAAAAATCGCTCGGTGCACCGGGAAGGGTCCTTCATAATGAATGGGCGAAAAAGATAATTGAACTTGAAAAGAAAGGCCTAGGGTACGAGCAATTAAAGGATTACATTAGCGGTGAAGCTAACCGGAGGTTTATATATGAGGGAAAAGTGGAGGAAGGCTTTGCATGGGCCGGCCAGGCAATAGGGTTGATCCGTGATATCCCAACCACAGCGGAATTGTTTGAACGAATCCTTGCCGAAGCATCCGAAATCCGCAGGCGATGGGGAAACTCCAACTAACATGGCGCGAACTCCGATTCTTTTTGGCTGCCAGGAAAAGTGGTAAACTATATTAGCGCTATGAAATAGTAAAGCAGGTGCGAAAGATGGATTACCAATATCCAATTGATTACACATGGACTACGGAAGAAACTGTACAGGTTATCCAGTTTTTTCAGGCAGTTGAGGAAGCATACGAAACTGGAATAGGACGGGATGAATTTATGGCCGCATACCGGACATTCAAAAAGATTGTCCCGGGGAAATCCGATGAAAAGAAGCTATGCGGAGAATTTGAGGAGCTAAGCGGCTACTCCTCCTATAAAGCAGTGATGAAAGCAAAGGAACTCCCTGAAGGAGGAAAACTCCGCATTAAGTAAAATTGATACCCCCATGCCCGAATCGGTATGGGGGTTCATCATTTTCATGGAAAATTGTCTCCTGAATGGTGAAAGACGTCTGGAACTTTCCCTTATTATGGCACAATTGTTTTTCCATAATATTTTGCAGGTTTATGTCAATTTATATAGGGGTAATATTTGTCTAAATACACCATCAAACTGTTGCAGCAATTCGGATGGGCCCATCTTGACAACTTCATTGCGATCAAAGTGACAGCCGCACAGGATTTCCGCTTTTTTAACATCTTTAAGGCGTTGGAAGGACTCATTCAGTTCTTCTTCTGAAAGGCTGCCATGCATTATCGCTCCCGGCTTCATATGGTCTTCTGACCATACAAAGTTGTTCGGGACTCCTGAAAGGATGTCACCCAGGTGTTTTTGAAAGTTTTCTCCGATTTGCGGTTTCTCCTGGCATTCATAGATAACCGCGAACCAAATGAAAAGGTGGGTTTCCCATAGGCCAATCTGAAAGTGGGGCATCATTTTATACCCTCTTCGGCTACCGGAGATGGCAACCCACGTATCATTGGGCGGATTCTTGGTCCTTCTGGCATGCTTTGCTACATGTGGAAACATATCCTGACCTGCCATTTCGGAGAGAATCGGGGCATAATGTTCCCCAAGCCAGGTTAATTTTGGACGGACACGGGCAATTAAAGCTTCCATTCGGGCTTCCAGTCCGTCAATAGAAAACACATTAAAGTCATCGTGGGTGAAACCATTAAATTCCATATGGTCCTCCTGAATTACAGTGATGAAATTATTTTAGCATACAGAAGCCGACTGTTTAAAATAGTTGTCCTTATAAGAGGGATAGAATCACATTTTGTCGCAGATTCACAGAGAGCTTCATACTATGATAATAAAAATTCGAAAATTCAGTTAATGGCCGGAAGGAGTGCTTACTAATGAAACAGTTGATTAATACGACAAGAAAAAAGGCTTTCGATAAGGAAAGGACAGCGGTTTTAAGGCTTGAAATGGATTATGAGCTTGCGACTTTGTATGACGCAATGGCGGAAAACAATGAAGAGATGAAAAAACATTGCAAATTACGCCTGGAAAAGATCCGGCAGGAACTTCTCCGATTAAAGGCCCTTTAACAAGGGGCGAAGAGGAAGGTTATTAAAAAAATGGAGTTTGCATATAGGAACGCGCAAGTTTAAACGGACTCCCGGCAATGCTGGAGAGTTCGTTTATTATTTTTTAGCTCCTGTGGGTACCCTATAGGTTGATGGACGCTACACATTTGTATAAGCTGAAAGAACGGGCCGATCTTTAAGAGGATGATTGTTTGGGGGGATAACTGAATGGATACTGAACACGTGTTTGAACAGGCAAAGAAGTGGATTCTTGAAGCGGGGGATCGGATTCGTTCTTCCTTTGATAAAACTCTCAATGTCCATACAAAATCTGATCCAAATGACCTTGTAACAGACATTGACAGGGACACGGAAAAATTCTTTATCGAAAAAATTAGAGGCACTTTCCCAGAGCATAGGATTCTCGGTGAAGAAGGGTTTGGCGACACTCTCTCCGACCTTGAAGGAGTAGTGTGGATTATCGACCCGATTGATGGCACAATGAATTTTATCCACCAGCAGAGAAACTTTGCGATTTCAATCGGAATATATGAGAATGGCAAGGGAAAAATCGGACTTGTTTATGATATTGTCCACAAGGAACTCTATCATGCGAAGGAAGGGAGTGGCGCCTTTTTAAATGGCAGGGAATTGCCGAAACTTGAAAGGGCCAACGTTAAAGAATCGATCGTAGCCATGAATGCTACATGGGTGATGGAAAATAAAATGGTCGACCATAACATGCTCATCCCGCTTATCCGTGAGGCAAGGGGGACCAGGTCCTATGGGTCAGCAGCAATCGAGCTCGTCTATGTGGCGACAGGAAGGGTAAATGCCTATATTTCACCAAGGCTGGCACCATGGGATTATGCCGGTGGAGCAATTATTGTGGAAGAGGCGGGCGGAAGTGTAACGAGCCTTAACGGCGATAAGCTGGATATGCTCAATAAATCTTCCGTTTTCGCTGCAGGTCCAGGCCTGCATGGAGAAATTTTGGAACAGTACCTTAAAGCAGGAAAAATAGAGTAAGGTAGGAATCTAACTCTCCGTCAAGAGCGGGGAAAAAAACCTTGAAATTAGTAGATGGAGGTCTGGACAACAAAAGCACTGAAGGGCGCCTTGCCTGGCCTTCAGTGCTTTTTTGCGGCTTTCCTCTTTAGTTTAAATCCTCCTCTAATCGCAAATACTAGCATGGCGATACTTAAAAGGACCCCATAAATGCTTTGTTCCCCGATTGCGATGCCAATGCCGGAAATGCCCGCGGCAGTGAGAATGGCAAAAACGAGGATGCCCCAATTGATTTCTTTCATCAAATTTCCAATCCTTTCCAACAGTTATTTGGATTTATAGCCATAATTAATGGGAAAATATATACTTCAAGCCCTATTGTAACCAAAAAATGTATAGGTTTCTACTTGATTTGTGTTATAATGTTTCAGTTGTACCTGACATAATAAGGCTATAATAGGTTTTACCCCATACAAGAGGCAGGAGGAACTACCTTGAATAAACGAAATGATATACGAAATATAGCGATAATTGCCCACGTTGACCACGGGAAAACAACCCTCGTCGACCAGCTGCTGAAGCAATCGGGAATTTTTCGTTCGAATGAGCATATCGAGGAAAGGGCAATGGATTCCAACGATATAGAACGGGAACGTGGAATTACCATTCTTGCAAAAAACACCGCTATTCAATACAAGGATACAAAAATCAATATTTTGGATACCCCTGGACACGCAGACTTTGGGGGAGAAGTAGAGCGGATCATGAAAATGGTCGATGGCGTTCTCCTTGTTGTTGATGCCTATGAGGGTACTATGCCTCAAACCAGATTTGTCTTGAAAAAAGCGCTTGAGCAAAATCTGACCCCTATCGTTGTTGTCAATAAAATTGATAGGGATTTCGCACGTCCCGCCGAAGTAATTGATGAAGTGATAGATTTGTTTATCGAACTTGATGCAAATGAAGATCAGCTTGAATTCCCGGTCATTTATGCTTCTGCGTTAAATGGAACGGCCAGCACAGATCCCGAGCGCCAGGATGAAAACATGCAAGTGCTTTATGAGTCAATCATTGAGCATATCCCGGCACCGCCTGATAACAGGGAAGAGCCTCTTCAGTTTCAGGTTGCCCTGCTGGATTATAATGACTACGTTGGAAGGATCGGTATTGGCCGAATTTTCCGGGGAACGATGAAGGTCGGCCAGCAGGTTGCTTTAATGAAGCTGGACGGCAGTGTAAAGCAATTCCGTGTAACAAAATTGTTTGGTTTCTTTGGCCTTAAGCGCCAGGAAATCCAGGAAGCATTTGCCGGAGATCTAGTCGCAGTATCAGGCATGGAAGATATCAATGTCGGTGAAACAGTTTGCCCGGTTGAACATCAGGAAGCATTGCCGGTGCTCCATATTGATGAGCCTACCCTCCAAATGACATTCGCTGTTAATAATAGCCCATTTGCGGGAAGGGAAGGCAAATATTTAACTTCGAGAAAAATTGAGGAACGCTTACAGGCACAGCTTCAGACGGATGTAAGTTTGAGGGTTGAAAACACTGATTCACCAGATGCTTGGATAGTATCCGGACGCGGTGAACTTCACCTGTCGATCCTAATTGAAAATATGCGCCGCGAAGGATATGAACTTCAAGTGTCAAAGCCGGAGGTCATTGTTAAAGAGATTGATGGCGTACGCTGTGAGCCTGTCGAAAGAGTCCAGATCGATGTTCCGGAAGAATATACTGGAGCGGTCATGGAATCAATCGGGGCACGAAAAGGTGAAATGTCCGATATGGTTAACAATGGGAATGGGCAAGTCCGCCTTATTTTCATGATTCCCGCCCGTGGGTTAATTGGTTATACAACCGAATTCCTTACATTGACACGTGGCTATGGTATCATCAACCATACATTCGATAGCTATCAGCCTATGCTTGCCGGACAAGTCGGAGGAAGGCGCCAAGGCGTGCTTGTCTCAATGGAGTCTGGGAAGGCCACAACATATGGAATTATGCAGGTTGAAGACAGGGGCACCATTTTTGTTGAGCCGGGAACTGAAATTTACGAAGGCATGATTGTCGGTGAGCACACGCGTGAAAATGACATTACTGTCAATATCACAAAGGTCAAACATGCCACGAACGTCCGATCGGCAAATAAGGATCAGACCTCAACAATTAAGAAGCCAAGGATTATGACTTTGGAGGAATCACTTGAATATTTGAATGAAGACGAGTATTGTGAAGTTACACCGGAGTCAATCCGCCTACGCAAGAAAATCCTTGATAAAAATGAGCGGGAACGGATTGCCAAGAAGAAGAAATATGCAGAAATGAATTAGGAGTTAGGGGAGGAATGCAAGAATGGAGGACAGGCTGTCCTTTTTTGCAGCTCTTTACAGGGTAGGGGATAACCCGCAAGTGGGGATGTGGATGCTGTATGTAACGATTGTCGCTTTATCTATCGTTGTATACAAGCTGGGTTTCGCTAAAAAACTTCCTCCTGCCAAATCCGCCGTTATTTACATTTTTCTCGCACTTGGAAGTACGATTCTCACCTTCTTGGGGGTCATGCTTCCTATAACCGAGGGGCTTGTTGTCGCTGCAATCATCTTAATCATTTACAAAATCCGCCTGAATCAGGAACGGAAACAAAAAACAGAAGCTTAATGTAGGGAGAGTCTGCGATGAATTCCTTGCAGGATACGATTTACAATTGGCTAACCATCAAAGTAGTATGTGATGCCCGGCCAGATGATTCTGCTGCTTTTGAAACAAAAGAGCTTTTTGAAGAGATGATGGTTGAAAACTATGGTATCACCGCTTCGGACTTACTCATTGAAACCGATGAAGACATGTATTATGTCCACTACGAGCGTGATGGGGAAAAAAAGAAAACACGCTTCCCTAGGGAACTGATTGAGGTAATGCTGAATCAGATAAATATGGAACCGGATAAATTCTGTAACTTCCCTGAAGAAACCGATAGCTGAACCGCAAACCCCCTGAACAAGACGTTCAGGGGGTTTTTCTGTCAAAAATCATCATTGTCCTTTTTGGTCCGATACAAGCGGAAATTTCCGCTTGCTAGCCGTTCATTTGTCCTGGCTGCAATTCTTTCATGGCAAGGAGCGCACATATACGTATGGATTGGCCGGTTGCGCAGCCTTTTTGCCTCCGGGGACTCATCAGGGATTGTTTCAATCGTATCACATAAAACGCATTTTACTCTCAAGCAGGGGCCACCTCGAATCTGTTTGCTTTCACCTTGGCTAATTTGCTGGCATACTAATAGTATAACATGGGAAATTACATGTACATAGCCTGGCGGTCATGCAAGTTGATGAATGAATTTGTAAATAGTAAGATTGTTGGAGCCGGGCATTTAACAGAAGAGAAGTGAAAGGAGCAATTTAAAATGGCCAATCAAGTAGAGCCAAAACTAATTAAACCGTTATTTGATGAATTGCAGAAGGAGCGGTTTGCCACCCTTGCAACAATCGACCACGAAACAGGAGGGCCAAATATCAGCGCCATTTCCTGGCTGCTTGCAAAGGATGAAAGCACCATTTATTTCGCGGTGGACAATCGTTCTCGTATCGTTCAGAACATTAAAAATAAAAGTGATGTGGCCATAAATGTCATTGCCAACGAAACTACATACGCGATTAACGGCAATGCAGCTGTGAAACAGGAAAAGTTGGAAGGGGTACCGTTAAAATTGGCACTGATTGAAGTGAAAATCAATGAAGTGCGAGATGTCATGTTCTACGGGTCAAAAATTACCCAGGAACCTCAGTACGATAAGACGTATGACAAAGTCGCCGCCGCACGGCTTGACAATCAGGTCATGGATGCCTTCAGGAATGCATGATTGCCCTTTATAGCGAAATTAAAAGGCCTGGCAAATTTTTTGCCAGGCTTTTTTTCGTAAAATGCCCGGTCTGCACATTCGAACCTTACAGAGGCAATAAACCGCTTTTCTGGACGGAAATATCACTTCCGGGGCATCACTTTCATCATTTTACCGTCTAGCGAAATCTTACTTTCTCCAATGTGACTCTTCTTCCTGCCTGTTCTCCAATTTTCGCTGATCTTCTTTACGCATTTGTTCCTTGGATTCCCTAACAGGCCTGCCTCGTTCAGGCTCAACGATTTTACCAGGTACTTCGGGAACCATCCTTGCGGCCAAATCGGCTAGTTCATATAAGATCCCCTGGACGGGCCTACCGTCTTCAATGTCCGCTGAAATTTCCCTTAAGCGCGCATTCAAATCTGGGTCTGCAATGACCATCGCCCTCGCTCCGTAAGGGTCATCCTTCAGCGCCTCTGCAACCGAGTATTTAATCGTGCCTGCTTCGGAACGTTCCACTTTGGAATCAATGTCAATTCCGACAATCGCATATTTTCCAAGGACGACTGCAGTTGCACCGTTTACCTTCGGGACAGATGAAGCGATTTGCTCCAGATGGCTGGCGGCCCTTTGTCCAGTCTTCCTATCCGCATTTGGAGCAGCACTGTTTTTTACCTGTACCAATTGCCTTGAATTTTTTCCCGCATCCGGCCGCTCATTAGCCCCGCAACCGGAAATGACTAGCAGGATGCCAACTACGATTAACAATTTGCCCATGGCTAAACCACCTATTCGTATAGAATGCCGGAAGCACCCGTTCCGGTAAGATGAAACGGATCTCACGATTATTGTCCGGAATATCGTCTATCTTTATTCCCGGAATCATATATTTTACCAAAAGTTCGAGAGAGGCCAGATAAGCGGGAGGCATTCAATTGAATAAAATCTATGTATTGGATACAAATGTTTTGCTGCAGGACCCGTATTCGATTTTTTCGTTTGAAGACAATGATGTTGTCATCCCTGCTGTTGTGTTGGAGGAAGTGGATTCAAAAAAACGTTATATGGATGAAATCGGAAGGAATGCCCGCCAGGTATCAAGGCTGATTGACGGATTCAGGGCGTACGGCAAGCTTCATGAAAGAATCCAGCTGGAAAACGGGGGGAATTTGAGGATAGAAATTAACCATCGTTCGTTCCATGAGCTTCAGGAAATTTTCACAGAAAAAACAAATGACAACAGAATCCTTGCGGTTGCAAAGAATTTGTTTTTGGAAGAACAGGCGAAGGAAAACGGAAAGCTCGTCATCCTTGTTAGTAAAGACGCCCTGGTAAGGGTAAAGGCGGATGCGATCGGCCTTTACGCCGAAGACTTCATACAGGACAGGGTTGTTGAAGCGGACCATTTGTACGATGGGTTCCTTGAAATCCACTTGCCGGTTGATACGCTTAACAAATTTTATGCAACTGGGGAATTGCATGTTTCGGAACTCGCGAACCATCCTTTTTATCCAAATCAATTCCTGATTATGAAAGATGCGCTTGGAAGTTCAGCTTCCGCATTGGGGCTTATCGACAGCTCGGGAAAAAAGGCAAGGAAGCTTGTCGCGAAACAGGATCATGTTTGGGGAATCCATGCGAGGAATGTCCAGCAAACGATGGCGATTGAATTGCTGCTGAGGGGAGACATCCAGCTTGTCACTTTATCTGGGAAGGCGGGAACCGGGAAAACGCTGCTCGCGTTGGCCGCTGGGCTAATGCAAATTGAGGACTTGAAGCAATACAAAAAGCTGCTTGTCGCCCGCCCGATCGTCCCTGTCGGAAAAGATCTTGGTTTCCTGCCAGGGGAAAAACAGGAAAAGCTAAGGCCATGGATGCAGCCAATATTTGATAACCTGGAGTTTTTATTTAATACAAAAAAACCTGGGGAACTGGATGCGATATTGGCAGGCCTTGGCTCGATCGAAGTGGAAGGGCTGACCTATATAAGGGGAAGGAGCCTTCCTGACCAGTACATTATCATTGATGAAGCTCAAAACCTCACAAAACACGAGGTAAAGACGATTTTGACAAGGGTGGGAGAGGGCAGCAAGATTGTCCTGATGGGCGACCCTGAACAAATAGACCATCCATACCTGGATGCATACAATAACGGGCTGACGTATGTCGTTGAAAAATTCAAAGACCAGCCGATTGCTGGCCATGTAAAGCTGCTCAAGGGAGAAAGGTCTGGGCTGGCGCGGCTTGCCGCGGATTTGTTATAAAGAGAGAAAAACAGCCCTCGGGCTGTTTTTCATTGGGGAAAGGTTGCTCTTCGAATTCATTATATAATTATTAATTCCGTTACCTTTCTAATGGGATTGTCCCTGTTTGACCCATCCTTAAGGTAAAGATGGATCGGGCCATCTTCTCGTAGAGGCCTGCCTTTATATGAAAATGCGGCGATCAAGTTGCAAGCTTCGGAAAGGGGGAAGGAATATTCCTTGCCATCAGCCTTTACGATGAGGGTACTTGCATCTGCATCCGGCTCCGCGTTTTTTAGGAAAGGTTCAATCGGCATTCCGAATGAGCCTTCGAGAACTTTTTGTTTTTCATATGTTTTCTTTCCTGGTGCTGTTGGAAGTTGTGCCCCTTCAGTGATTTCCTTGTCCCATTGCTGGGACGCTGACTTTTTATATGCCTCCAGTTCGCTGCCAGATTCTTGCGCATGTTCAAAAATCGTTTCGAGATCGACCCGGCGCTCGTCGAAAATCCAGACGCCCGGGTCGATTGTAATCGGAAATTTGACCTTTCCGGTTACCTGAATAATTCCATCCATTACCATTCCTCCAATTTCTTGCTCCAATCTGAGTATACCCTGTTAGTCGTTTAATGTCATTTATTCGGGCGAGGAGGATTAACCAACCGTTTGGCTTAATAATTCTTGCAATTTCAGGACAGGACCTGTAAAATTTAAAGATAGTGTAGTAATCGCTCGGAAACGGGGGGATCGATGTTGGCGTCCGAAATGATCATCAATCATCAGGAAAAAGCATATGCCCTTTTACAGGCAGACGCTGAAAAAATATTGAAGCTCATCAAGGTACAAATGGATAACTTGACGATGCCCCAATGCCCTCTTTATGAAGAGGTATTGGACACGCAGATGTTTGGTTTATCCAGGGAAATAGATTTCGCCTCAAGGCTGGGGCTGATAGATGAAAAGGACGGCAAAGCCATCCTTGAAAAACTGGAGAGGGAGCTGTCCGCCCTTCACGAAGCCTCAATGAAAAAATAATTTCCAAACCCAAACACCGCCGTGTTTGGGTTTTATTATTTTTCCGTACCGTATTTCAAATATATTTCAAATCAGTAAAATAGCATTTTATTCAACTAAAACTCGCCATTTTCATTTATAATAGATACATCCATTATGGAATTGGGGAAATGCGATGCTGAAAAAAATACTTAAATCATATGATTATTCGTTGATAGCGGTCATAGCAATGTTATCAATTTTTGGCCTGGTAATGGTTTATAGCGCAAGCATGGCATTCGCAGTCCAAAGATATGGCGTGGCCCCTGACCATTTTTTTCAAAAGCAAAGGATTTTTTTGCTGGGGGGAGCAGTGATTTTTTTACTATTTGCTTTCTTTCCGTATAAAATCATGAAAAGCACCAGGTTTCTCGTTCCTATGGTCCTCCTTTCAATTGCGGGCCTCGGAGGGATCCTTTTGTTTGGGAAAGTGGCCGGAAATGCCCAAAGCTGGTACGAAGTTGGCGGGATAAGTATCCAGCCATCTGAATTCGCAAAACTAGGGGTCATCATTTATTTGTCTGCTGTCTATGCGAAGAAACAAAGCTATATCAATGAGTTCAACAAAGGCGTCGTACCGCCGCTCATGTATCTAGTGGCCATAAGTGTACTAATCATGCTACAGCCGGACTACGGTACTGCGGGTATTATTATGCTGATTGCAATTTTCATCATTCTTTCCTCGGGAATGAATTGGAAAAATATATTAAAACTTATCGGGGTCGGGACCGTCCTTCTTACTATTTTTGCAATTGGCTTTCAGGACCATATATTTTCTCCTGAGCGGCTGGAGCGCTTCACAGTCCTGGAAGACCCGTTTAGGGACGAGCAGGATGAAGGCTTTCATCTGACGAATTCACTCCTTGCAATTGGGTCTGGAGGAATTACGGGCCTTGGCCTGGGAAAGGGAGTACAGAAGCTGGGCTACCTGCCTGAGTCCCATACCGATTTCATCATTGCTGTTATCGCGGAGGAACTTGGAATTTTAGGAGTCGCGTTTGTTCTCGTTTGTCTCGCATTCATCGTGTTGAAAGGAATTCGTATCGGGATGAAGTGTAAGGATCCGTTTGGCAGTCTCCTCGCCCTGGGGATTTCAAGCATGATTGGCATCCAGTCAGTTATTAACCTTGCGGGTGTTTCGGGAATGATTCCTTTGACAGGGGTACCGCTCCCATTCGTCAGTTATGGGGGGTCATCCATTATCCAATTGGCGATTGCGTCCGGGATTCTCGTCAATGTTTCGATGTTTGCCAATTATGAAAGTAAATTTAAAACGAAGAAGGCGCAAACCCCACCCGCGCCTGCGGTTCGTGAACCAATCAGTGCAAGGAGATAGACGGGCAACTGTCTTGTTAAAAACCTTTTAAAAACTGGAAATCTAACAAAAAAGATGCCTCGCTGAGTGAGGCATCTTTTTTCTGTGTTATTTCCGTTTACTCCGGTAAACAAGGAGGATGAAATAGCTGAACATCCCAAAGAGGCACGTGATGAAAAACGCATGGGAAAGTGCGATGTAAAGGTTCAATCGTGTAAAAATGGCAAGGGCTCCGGACATTACCTGTAAGGACACAAGTATGAGGCAAATCATCCATCCCCAATAGATCACCTTCTGATCCCGGTAATTCCGCGCCGCAAGCCATGCGATATACGCCACCCAAATAAAAATAATCCCAGCAGCCGTCCGGTGGCCCATTTGTACCCATTCATAAATATTATCCGGCAAGGTAAAACCGCTGCTGTTGCACAAAGGCCATTCTGGGCAAACGAGGCTTGCGTTTATGTGCCTGACGAGTGCCCCGGTGTAAATGACAATGTAGCTATAGACTGTCACCCAAATAATATGGAACCGCATCCTCTTGTCAATAACAAGATTTTCGGCATCGAATTTCTTATCCACTTCAAAAATAAGCAGGGTCAAAAGAAAGACTGATGCAAAAGAAATTAGAGAAATGCCAAAGTGTAGCGCGAGTACAAAATCGGATTGCCCCCAAACAACCGCCGCCGCTCCAACCAAAGCTTGAATCACAAGAAAAGCGAAAGAAAGGAGTGCAAGGAATTTTGTTTCCCTTATATGGCCGATCGCTCGCCATGCCCAAACTGATAAGCCCAATACCATCAAGCCGACTACCCCTGACACGAGACGATGGGAAAACTCAATGAGTAATTCAGGCGTTACTTCGCCGGGCATAAACTCGCCGTTACACAATGGCCACGATCTGCCGCAACCCATTCCTGAATCTGTTTTTGTTACGAGCGCGCCTCCAAGTAAGATAAAAATCATTCCAATTGTTGTTGCAACTGCAAACCACTTCAATGAGCGTCGCAAAAGATCACCTTCTTTAAAGTTCAATAATTTGTCATAAAAACCAGTTGTCAGTATAATAAATGGGAGTTGGCGGAGAGGCCCTCATACATAATAGCCAAGAAAGGGAGAAAAGAACAGAGTTATGCATGATTTTCCGCCTAATTACTAAAGTGTACAAAACCGGTTGTCGATTCCTGGCAATGGCAAGAAGCATTTTCTACAGCTTCATTCCCTAAAGGGAAAATGCGTGAATTTTCTTTCAATAATATCGGTTCGTTCTTTTATTATAGTAAAATAAGAAAATACCACGAAATAATTGTACTTATAAGCACCAATAAAGATGCCAAGCCACACTATTTATTTTTTCGTTAAAATAGGGAAGGAATAGCCGTCTGTTTCATTTTAACTTATTTAAGTTGATGCTGAAACAAAAAATGTTCAATGGCAATCATACTTTGTCATAAATTTGTTAAATTAAATTCAAAAAAAGTTCACAAAAAAGGTATGAAGTGTGATTTAATATACAGAGAAAGCAATTACCTTTTTCTTATATAATTAACACTATTTTGATAGTGAAAAATAGAACCGTAAATTAGATAGAGAGTATCAACACCGATTACCCCCTTTGGCAGGAGGGCTTTATAAAGGAAATGCCTGTCTAAGGGAAGATAGGGAGGAATCAGGATGTCCAATCCGAAGGCATACAGCGAAGCATCCGTAAATGAAGGACTTGGAACAATTGGCCTGGAAAAGACTACGGGCTGGAAGGACTTTTTGGCTCTAATAAAGATTGGCATAGTCAATTCGAATTTAATTACAGCATTTACAGGCATCTGGCTTGCCCTTCATTTTTCAGAAATGCGTTTTCTTGACAACCTTGATATTGTATTTTTCACGCTTGCCGGTTCTGCGCTCATTATCGCCGGGTCCTGCAGCATCAATAATTTTTACGACAGAGACATCGACCCATACATGGAACGGACAAAGAGCCGTCCAACCGTAAATGGAAAGGTGCAGCCTGCACTTGCGTTATGGCTCGGGATTGCGCTTGTCATTATCGGCACTTTATTTTTATTCCTGACAACCACGACAGCGGCAGTGATTGGCATCATTGGCGTTTTCAGCTATGTGGTCCTTTATACAATGTGGTCCAAACGGCTTTACGTATCCAATACAATCGTTGGAAGCATTTCAGGCGCTGTCCCGCCACTAATTGGATGGGCTGCGGTCGATCCGGGCCTCAGTCCAATGGCATGGGCTTTATTCGCTTTAATGTTCGCATGGCAACCGCCACATTTTTACGCGCTTGCAATGAGGAGAGTCGAAGAATACAGGGCCGCGGGCATTCCGATGCTTCCCGTTGTTAAGGGTTTTCAGGTAACAAAGCATCATATTGTTTTTTGGGTTGCCATGTTGCTCCCAATCCCATTTTTCCTTGATTCACTCGGGATCCCATTCCTGATCCTTGCTACTTTACTGAACATTGGGTGGCTTGCATTGGGGATTTATGGATATAGGATTAAAGATGATATCAAATGGGCGAAATTGATGTTTGTTTATTCGCTTCAGTACATGACGATTATGTTCGTGGCGATGGTCATTTTCTCAGTCATCTAGTTTCACCCAAAGGGGCTTCCTGCCCGGCAGGAAGGCGGATCCGCCAACACATTAAGACTTTAAATGAAAGAGGGGTTAGATTAGGCTATGAAAAGGCTTGCAAAATGGCGCCTGTTCCCGTTGTTCACGGCTTTGGCGCTCATTCTCTCCGGCTGCGGGGAACCATATCTATCAGCGCTTCGTCCCGCTGGCGAGGTTGCTGAAAGGCAACTTTGGCTGATGAAACTAAGCACCTGGATTATGGTTTTGGTTATCCTGGTAGTAACGGTCATCTTCCTTATTGTTTTGTTTAAATACCGCAGAAAGCATGACAAGGAAATTCCAAAGCAGGTTGAAGGAAACCACGCGCTGGAAATCATTTGGACAGTTATTCCTATTATTTTGCTATTGATCCTTGCAGTACCAACTGTTGCCGATACTTTCCATCTCGCGGATGTAAAGGAGATGGATAAGAAAAACAAGGATGGCACAAGGGATGCTCTTGTCGTCAACGTACGTGCCAGCCTGTATTGGTGGGAGTTTGAATATCCGGATCAAAAGATTGTGACGAGCCAGGAACTGGTTGTTCCTACCGATGAAAGAGTATATTTCAATCTTAAAGGATCCGACGTAAAACATTCATTTTGGATTCCTGCTGCAGGCGGAAAGATGGACACAAATACGGATACAGTGAATAAGATGTGGCTCGTATTTGACAGCAAGAAAGCGGAAGAAGCCGGCGATCTGTTCTATGGGAAATGCGCCGAGCTGTGCGGGCCATCACACGCCTTGATGGATTTCAAGGTAAGGGCAGTACCGCGCGATGAATTTGAACAGTGGGTGGCTTCCATGCAGGACGTTAAGGAACCTGCCAAGCCAGAAACCGCTGATGCACAGGCTGGACAGGAAATTTTCAATAAGAGCTGCATTGGCTGCCACGCAGTAACACCTGCCAATACGACTCCTGAAGCTGCAAGGCAAGGTCCAAATCTGACTGACTTCGGTGATCGTACACGCGTTGCGGGCATTTTGGAACATAATGAAGAGAATTTGAAAAATTGGATTAAAGATCCTGATAAATATAAGCCAGGAAACCTTATGACCGGGGCTTACGGAGAACTTAGCGAAGAGCAGCTTGACCAGCTCGCAGCTTATTTGATGGGGTTGAAAGTCCAAGATTAACGGGGGATTTGTTGAAAGGGAGGTAAAACTGTGAGTACCTACGCTCAAAAAAGGGGATTCGGCGCAGTTTTATGGGACTATTTAACGACTGTCGACCATAAAAAAATTGCGATCCTATACTTAATCGCAGGCGGATTTTTCTTTATCGTCGGCGGCCTGGAAGCGATGTTCATGCGCATCCAGCTTATGCGCCCTGATAATGATTTCGTATCTGCGGGCACGTTTAACGAATTACTTACAATGCATGGGACGACGATGATTTTCCTTGCAGCCATGCCGCTGCTATTCGCATTTATGAACGCCGTTGTGCCCCTGCAAATCGGCGCGCGCGACGTTGCGTTCCCATTTGTAAACGCGCTTGGCTTCTGGCTGTTTTTCTTTGGGGGGCTTTTCCTTAACCTTTCCTGGTTTTTCGGCACCGCCCCTGATGCCGGCTGGACGTCTTACGCGTCACTAGCGACACATAGTAAGGGACATGGTGTAGATTTCTATATTCTGGGCTTGCAAATTTCCGGATTTGGTACGCTGATGGCGGGGATTAACTTTCTTGTAACCATCATTAACATGCGTGCGCCAGGCATGACTTATATGAGGCTACCGTTGTTTACATGGACTACATTTGTAGCTTCCGCACTTATTCTGTTTGCATTCCCGCCGCTAACTGTTGGCCTTACGTTATTAATGTTCGACCGGATGTTTGGCGCAAACTTCTTCAACGTTGCAAATGGCGGAAACACTGTAATTTATGAACACTTATTCTGGATTTTCGGACACCCTGAAGTATACATTCTAATACTTCCGGCTTTCGGTATTTTCTCTGAAATTTTCAGTATTTTTTCGCGAAAGCGCTTGTTCGGTTATTCGTCAATGGTTTTTGCAACCGTTTTAATCGGTTTCCTTGGGTTCATGGTTTGGGCCCACCATATGTTTACAACTGGTCTGGGGCCTGTGGCGAACGCTATCTTTGCCGTTGCAACGATGGCAATTGCGGTTCCTACAGGAATCAAAATCTTTAACTGGCTGTTTACGATGTGGGGAGGAAGCATTAAGTTTACGACGGCAATGTACTGGGCTGTCGCATTCATTCCTTCATTCGTCATGGGGGGCGTAACTGGCATCATGCTGGCATCCGCTCCACAGGATTATCAATACCATGATACTTATTTCGTTGTTGCCCACTTCCACTATGTAATCGTCGGCGGCGTTGTGTTCGCCCTTATTGCCGGAACACATCTATGGTGGCCAAAGATGTTTGGGACAATGCTCAGCGAAGTTATGGGTAAAATTACATTCTGGCTATTCTTTATCGGCTTCCATCTGACTTTCTTTATCCAGCATTTCCTTGGCCTGATGGGAATGCCGCGCCGGATTTTCACGTTCCTGCCTAACCAAGGGCTTGATACCGGGAACATGGTTAGTTCGATAGGTGCATTTTTAATGGCGGCGGGAGTAATTGTGATGCTATACAACATAGTTGTTACGCAAATTAAAAATGAGCGTGTTGGAAATGATCCTTGGTTGGACGGCCGGACCCTTGAATGGTCCATCTCGTCACCACCTCCATTCTATAACTTTAAGCAGCTTCCGCTAGTCCGCGGACTTGATGCATTATGGCTGGAGAAAATGGAAGGAAAAAAAGGCATGATGCCTGCCGAACCGCTTGACGACATCCATATGCCGAATTCTTCCTTCGTCCCAGTTGTCATCTCGTTCGGTTTCTTTGTTGCCGCTTTTGGCGTTATGTATAATCCAGACGGGCATGCGTGGGCGGTCCCGGTAATAATCATTGGGCTCCTCATTTCCTTTGGGGCAATGATTTTCCGTTCCGTCAAGGACGACCATGGATTCCACATCCATAAAGAAGAGCTAATTGATAAAGACGACAAGGGAGTTGAGGCATAATGCAAACTGAAGAAAAATTGACGTTTGAAACTTGGCCCGCCCTCCCTGAAAAAGCAACGCTTGAAGGAAAAAACAAGTTTCTTGGTTTTTGGCTATTCCTTGGCGGGGAAACGGTATTGTTCGCCTCCCTGTTTGCGACCTATCTTGCTTTAAAGGACAGGGTGCCCGACGATACCCATCATTTGGCGAAGGATATTTTCGACCTGCCTCTAACGTTTGTCGCGACTATGCTCCTCTTGACAAGTTCGCTGACAAGCGTGTACGCGATGCACCATATGAAAAACTTTGCTCACAACAAGATGATGCTCTGGCTGGGGATAACTGTCGCTCTTGGCCTCGGCTTCCTTTGCCTAGAGATTTATGAATTCAACCATTATGTCCATGAATATGACCACAAGTTTACAAGTTCGGCTTTTGGATCGGCATTTTATACGCTGGTTGGATTCCACGGTGCACACGTTGTCTTCGGCCTGGTATGGATTATAACGTTGATGGTCCGTAACGCGAAGCGCGGCCTAAACCTTTATAATGCTCCTAAGTTTTATTTGGCAAGCCTGTACTGGCACTTTATCGACGTTGTCTGGGTATTCATTTTTACAGTAGTTTATTTAATGGGAATGGTGGGATAAACTGATGGCGAATCAAAATTTGAACTCAGGGAACCCAAGAATCGACCTTGCTTACAGGAAGCGGAAAAGCAAGGAGGAGATGCGTCACCAGATCATCTCCTTCTCGTTGATGCTCTTTTTGACATTCATTTCTTTCGCTGCGGTAGGAATGGGAAGCTTTTCAAGTTGGTTTACTGTTCCAATAATTTTGCTCCTGGCTGCTGTCCAGGTAGTTTTCCAGCTGTATTATTTCATGCATATGAGCCATAAAGGACATGAAGCACCTACGTTATTTCTGTTTACCGGTCTTTTGGTCGGCCTTATAACAATCCTTGCCCTAATGACAATCGTTTGGTGGTAAGAAGAAAAGCGAAAGTGCCCGTTTAGCACCGTATGGACTGGAGGGCCCCGATGGAGATAAAGGAAACACGATGAGCGAAGGCGAATCGATGTTGACTTATCGTAGCGAGGGGACCGAAGTACACTAGGCGCTGGGCGCTGGAGCTAGACAAAGAAAAGCGAAAGTGCCCGTTTAGCGCCGTAGCTGGCCAAACTTTATGTATCCTTATTGGTGAAAAAGAAAATCGGCTTTATGCCGATTTTCTTTCAGACTGTAGACAAACTTGAAGGTATCCGGGTTTGCCTACAGTCTTTTTTAATTTAAAATATAAGTTGAAACAACAGTGCGTCTAGAATTCCACTCCGGGTGGACGCTTTCCGCGGGCGGGGCCGAGCCGCTTCCCTCGCTACGCTCAGTCCAGGGTCTCGACTATCCCGCTACTCCCGCAGGAGTCGCCACCCTCCGTTCCAATCAACTAATATTCTCTTTATATAAAGAACACTATGTATGAGGTGACCTGCGATGATGACTAAAAATCAAGCTAATGAACGTGAACAATTTGAAATGCTGACCATTGATCAATTAGTTCCTGAAAATCATTTGGTACGCAAGCTGGAATCGGCCATTGATTTTTCATTCATCTATCCCATGGTAGAACACTTGTATTCCGGGCTTGGTAGGCCCAGTATTGATCCGGTCGTTCTCTTTAAAATAACTTTCATACAATACATATTTGGCATACGCTCTATGCGCCAAACTATTAAAGAGATTGAGACCAACATGGCATATCGCTGGTTTTTAGGATTTGGTTTCTACACTGAAGTTCCTCACTTTTCTACCTTCGGTAAAAATTACGAGCGCCGTTTTTATGATTCCGATGTGTTTGAACAGATCTTCTATCGAATCTTGAAGGAGATTATGGATAAAGGGCTGTTGTCTCCTGAACATGTATTTGTGGATTCCACACATGTAAAAGCAAGTGCCAATAAACGCAAGTACGACAAGAAACTCGTTCGAAAGGAAACCCGCGCCTATGAAGAAAAGCTGCAATTGGAGCTTAATTTAGATCGTGAGAAACACGGTAAAAAGCCATTTCCTCCCGAGAAGTTTGAAAAAGAGGAGTGGAAGGAAATCAAGGAAAGTACGACGGATCCTGAAAGTGGCTATTATGTAAAGGATGAGCGAACGAAACAGTTTGCCTATTCGTTTCATGCCGCCACGGATGAAAAAGGATTTGTGTTGGGGACAATCGTCACTCCGGGCAACATACATGACAGCCATATCCTGCAGCCACTTGTCGAGAAGATCATTGAAAAGGTAAAGAAGCCACTTGCTGTCGCAGCCGATGCAGCCTATAAAACTCCCGCGATCGCGAATTTTCTATTGGAAAATCAGATGTTGCCTGTCCTTCCTTACACCCGTCCAAAAACGAAAGATCGGTTCTTCCGAAAGCATGACTATGTTTATGATGAGTACTACAATTGCTATCTCTGCCCCGAAGGGCAGGAATTAAAGTACACGACAACCACGAAGGAAGGGTACCGCCAGTATAAATCAGACCCAGCTATTTGCGCTTCCTGCCCAGTCTTATCAAAGTGTACCGAAAGTAAAAACCATCAAAAGCTCATTCAGCGCCATATTTGGGAGCCCTACCTGGAAGAGGCTGAACATTTACGACACACGGATGAGATTAAAAAGATATACGCCAAACGAAAAGAAACAATTGAACGTGTCTTTGCAGACGCGAAAGAAAAGCATGGTATGCGATGGACAACCTTACGAGGCCTTAAAAAATTGTCCATGCAGGCGATGCTTACTTTTGCTGCAATGAATTTGAAGAAACTGGCCAATTGGACATGGCAAGTTGCATAAGAGTACTCGAAGAGTAAGGTGCTGGGGGTAATTATCTTCGGATTAACCTTAAAAATTTCCACAAAACTGACAAAAGGCCGCGAGAGGGTGCCCCCTCGCGGCCTTTTGTCGACAATCTGAAAGAAAATCGGCTTTATGCCGATTTTCTTTTTATCATTTTTTGCAAGAAGACTTCATCTGATTTGTATTACGGGTGCAGCCCACAATTCAGGTGAAGATGAATTGCCGTCAGCCGCCGGCTGAAGCTAACCCACAAATTTCTTGGTTAATAATCGAACAAACATTCGCTTTCCTTTCAGCCAATTGCTATAATTATATATAGGGAAGATATTCCTATCTTGGCAGAAAAGGCGGTGAATAAAATGGTTAAAAAGAAACCCGTCAAGGTATTACGTAAACGAAAGAAAACCGAAACCATTCAACGGTTCACTCAAAAACAGAATATCGGACGAACGAGCCTTACTGCCAAGGAATTCCGTCTTCTTCGACGCATGTCACATAGTTCCAAAGCGTTGCGTAATGTGGGCTTGTATACGATGAAACAAAGTTATTTGACAAACAATAGAATGGCCACCGTGAAAGAAGTAGATGCTGCCATGCAGGCTGATATAAATTATTGGGGTGTCCAATCGAACTCCGTCCAGGCCATTCGAAGGACTTTGTACACAGAAGTAAAAAGCTTTTTCGAGGCGTTGAACAAGTGGAAGGAAAACCCTGAGACATTCACTGGCCGCCCTAAATTTCCAAACTACTCCCGTTCCACCGAAAAGCGTGTGATCGAAATCTATCAAGTCCCTAAGGTGGATAAAAACGGGTATTGGGCGATTCCGATGAACAATGAATTCAGAAAACGTTTCGGTTCGATCAGGCTTCGTATGCCAAAAAACTTGTTACACAAGAAAATTTCCTACATTGAAATTGTGCCCAAGCAAAAAGGTCGGTTCTTTGAGGTGCATTACACGTATGAAGTGCAAATCGCTCAAATGAAAAGACAACCAACGACCACTGTACGTGCTTTGAGTTGCGATTTAGGTGTAGACCGATTGGTAAGTTGTGCAACAAATCATGGCGAAACATTTCTGATAGATGGCAAGGAGCTAAAGTCCTTCAACCAATATTTCAACAAGAAGATAAGCAATCTGCAGCAAAAAAATAGCGAAAACGGGATATCAAAACGGGTTGTGACGAACCAAATCGCGGAACTCTGGAACAAACGTGAACATCAAATCAGCGGATACTTCTCACAAACTGTCGGCCTGTTGTTCAAAAAGGTGAAAGAATTGAATATCGATACGATTGTGGTCGGGTATAATGCCGTCTGGAAACAGGAATGTGATATGGGGAAAAAGAACAACCAGGCGTTTGTACAAATCCCATTCAAAAAGTTGATTTCCGCCATCGAAAACAAATGTATGAAAGAGGGCATCCGGTTCAAGATGCAGGAAGAAAGCTATACGTCCAAAGCCAGCTTCCTGGATAAAGATAGGATTCCTGTTTGGTCGGAAACTGATAAATCCTCCTACACATTCAGTGGCAGACGCCTTACTCGTGGACTGTATCGTTCCAAAGCTGGCCAGTGTATCCATGCAGACATCAATGGCGCGCTGAATACGCTGAGAAAATCGGAAATTGCAGAATTTCAGGAAACAATCAAAGTGAAGACTCCAACTGTGTTAAACGTACGAAAACGTAAAGCTGTTGCTTAGCGCATGGCTTAGTGGGTGTGTCAGCCATCCAGGGTATCGGGCGCATTTGTGCCGGGGCTTGTAGTACATAGTTCGCAAGGCTATGACTTCGCCGTATCCATTCGGGGAACCTTAACTCACAGCAGGGAGGGTGCAAGTGGGAAAACAATAGTCCATTGCCAGTACCGACCTAAAAATTACTTGGGGTGTCACCGTAAAGTGACATGAATTCTAGAGCGTCAATCTGTCTAGTGGTAGACGAAAAGACCTAGAGTTCTAACTCAAGCCCTCACTGAAACACATTATCTCAGTGGGGGTAGTTGACGGATTAGCTCTCTCAATGGAGTTGCTTCCTTTGCTATCCGCTCTTCCACTAGCTATAATTGGAGTGGAAGAAATTTTATAGAGGTGATGATACGGTGCTTACTCTAGACATATTTGGTTTTCAAGCGCTTTGGAGCCCGTACTTTTTTATATCGGTTGCTTTTTTGACGGCTGGATACTTTTTGGTGACAGTAAAATTCAGGGAACGTTTCACAGGTAGTGAGCCGTTAACCAAACGGCAGGCCTCCTACTTCGTTACAGCCATGATTTTGATTTATGCGATTAAAGGTTCACCCCTGGATTTGTTGGGCCATATAACTTTTTGGGCACATATGATTCAGATGGCATCTCTATTCCTGATTGTCCCGCCGCTTATTATTATGGGAATCCCTCCGTGGCTGTGGAGATTTGCTTTGGGGAAGGCGGTATTCAATAAAATCTTTGTATTTTTGACGAAGCCGCTGATTGCGTTAATTGTATTCAACGGAATGTTTTCGATTTACCATGTCCCGTTTGTATTTGATGCCGTGAAGCAATCGATGTTACTTCATGCTAGTTATACAGGCACTTTGTTCTTCCTTGCCATCAGCATGTGGTGGCCGATTGTAAATGAACTGCCGGAGCATCAAACATTAAGCGGCCTTAAGAAAATCGCTTACATCTTCGGTGATGGAATCTTACTTACGCCTGCATGCGCGCTGATTATCTTTACGAACAGCCCTTTATATGCTACTTTTTCAGATCCGGCCCTTTGGGCGAAATCATTGGAGCTATGTGTCTCTCCAACCCTGCTTGCAGGCCTTGACCTTACCGGGCCTCAAATGTTCAGTTCCATGACTCTTGTAGAAGACCAAAGGCTGGGCGGCGTTATAATGAAGATTATTCAGGAAGTTGTTTATGCTATTTTCCTTGCAAAAGTATTTTTTGAATGGTACAGGAGGGAGCAATCCGGGATTGATCCAGCGCCCGAACCGATTCCTGCAGAGTAAAAGTCCTCTTTATGGGGGCTTTTCCTATCGATGGGAATAATACTGGTTTGAAAAACCGATTCAACTCGGTTAAAATTATAGTAGAATATATGATTGTGAGGATTAAAACATGGATCACACCCTCCCGATTTTGCCAACCATCAGTACCTCTTTTATCGTTATTAGCGCTATCCTTGTTGCAATAGGGTGGTACCAGATTTCAAAAAGGAAGGTGGAGGCCCACAAGCGGACAATGCTGTTTGCGGGAGCCGCAGCTTTAACGTTTTTCATTATTTACGCATCTAGGACAATATTCATTGGAAACACTTCATTTGGAGGACCCGACAACCTCAAAGTTTTGTATACGGTTTTCCTTGTATTCCATATTATTTTGTCTACAATAGGCGGCATAATGGGGCTAATAAACATATACACCGGCCTAAAGGACAAGCTTGGCATTCACCGGAAACTCGGCCCGGTGACAAGTATCGTCTGGTTTGCGACCGCTATAACAGGGGTTACAGTTTACCTGCTTCTCTATGTGATTTACAAAGGCGGGGAAACGACATCCGTCATTAAGGCAATATTAGGTTCATAAAATGGTTTGGCATAAAAAAAGGCGGCTCTAAGGGCTGCCTGTTTTTTTATGTTAAATTTTATAATTGAATTTTACAATACCGGCTTCCCTCGCAGAGCTAAGGGCCACGACGAGTATCGGTCCTAGTACAATCCCGGTAAGGCCAATAATTTTGAACCCAAGATACATCGCGGCCAATGTCAGCAAAGGGGAAAGGCGGAAATGGGTGCCGAGCATTTTTGGCTCAAGGTAATGCCTTGTCGTAATCAATACCGCTGCGAGAACCGATAATTGAATGGCTAGCAATTCATTTCCCGTTAAGGCGGCAAAAAGCGCCCATGGCCCAAGAACGATAATCGAGCCGATTATTGGGATAAAATCGAATATCCAGATGATAAAGGCAGCAAAAACAGCGGCTTCCGGGATAATCAAATAAAGCCCAAGCAAGGAAATCCCAAATATCAGCACACTAACCAGCAGTTGGGCTTTTAAAAAACCAAGCATAATATAGGAAAGCCTTGAAAACATGATATTGACTTTTTCCGCTGTCCGCTCCGACAAATGTTTTTGGAGGCCGTTCCTTAGCCTTGGGATATCCATCATAAACAAAAATAAAGCCACCAAATAAACAAGGAAGGATATGAGGAGGTTTGGGATGTTTGTCAGTAGCGCCCTCATATTCCCGATATTTACATATGCCAGAAGGGTATTTTTAATGGTCACCATAAATTTATCAAGCTGGCCGGTAATTTGTAGGACGATGGCTTCCGGCAAATCCTTTGCTGCCCGGGCAATTGCGTTCTTCGCCTGGATCCAATGGGCCGACAGCTTATTGACATAGTCGGGCATATGGTTGACAGCGATGACTGCCTCGGTAATCGCTTTGGTCGCAACGTAGTAACCAACGGAAGCAACGATGAGGACAAAGAGCGTAAATACAATAAGCACGGAAGTATTCCGTTTCAGCCTAAGCTTTGTGGTGGCCAGCCTAACACCTGGCTCAAGGAGAATGGCTGTAATCAGTGCCATAATCAACGGGATTGAAACAGGTAAGATGAAATATAGGACAATGGCAGCGGCTGCAATGCCACAAACCCAGGCGATTCTCTTTTTGGTAAAAAAAGCAGTCAATGGTTTATACCTTCCTTATACAAATAAATACTTTGTACTTTCATTATAGCGTTAAAAATGAAAAACGAACAATACCGGCTTTCTTTAAGAATTCAAGCATTAAAAAAAGCGCAATCAAGGATGCGCTTTTTTCACCTTAAAATATCATTTCTTATAGTTTGGTTTGCTACTCCGCAAATGCTTCAATTTCTTCTTTTAGCCGATCAAGCAAATTCTTGCACTGATTCACAAGGGAAGCAGGGAATTGTTCGCCTTCACCGTATTCAACCCCATGAGGGTAATAATGTTTGCCAAGAAGTGGAGGAAGCAGTTGAATGATTGCCCTTCTCGAATCGATATCGCCCTCAACCGCATAACCACGCAGCCTAAGATAGAAAGTACCATCCTTCAATTCGAATTTTTTATCAAAAGTCACACGTTCATAATCCCACTGGCCTTCACGGACGAGGCCATGGCTAAGCATTACCTCATCAAGCCTTCCTAAATCGGCCTTAAGTTGTTCAATACCCGTATTTTCAAACTTCATTTTTGTTATCCCCCTTTGAAAACATGCCTTTAACAAGATTATCCGGCAATTTGCTCAATTTTTATAATAGTGGAAATGCCGTCATTATGCAATGAATTCAATTGGAAGATCCCTCCGTTGTGGAATAATGAGGCGTGACAGGGTGAAAGATAAAAACGTATTCATAGAACCAAACCATTTTTTTCGGGAGGAAACAGGAATGGAAAAAGTCGGCGATATCATGACGGAAAATGTGGAAACTTGTTCATTGCTCGATAATATGTATGAAGTTGCTGTTAAAATGAAGGATTTAAACGTCGGGGCGATTCCGGTTGTGGATGACGGCAACCTTGTTGGAATCATCACCGACAGGGATATTGTTGTAAGGGGTACGGCGGAAAAGCATCCTGGTTCCACAAGGGTGGAGGATATCATGACGGAGAAACTGTATACGATTTCGCCTGATGCAACCACTGAGGAGGCGGCAAGGCTTATGGCCAGGCATCAAATTCGCCGCTTGCCGGTGGTTGAAGGAAATAAATTGATTGGCATCGTTTCGCTCGGTGATTTCGCAGTAAGGGAATTAAGCGATGATCAGGCAAAAGGCGCACTTTCGGAAATATCCGAATCAAACTATAACGGAGTCCAGCATTAGGAAAAAAGGCGTGTAAATCGCCTTTTTTCATTTAAAATGCTGTCCGGTGTGCTCAGGTGAGGAAAATACAAACCCATTGCGCAAATTTTGTTAAGAATTTGTTATAATTTTAAAGGCGGCTATTACCTTGGCCGCCACTGATGTTATAATTGATTTTGCCTATACATATATAGCTTGTAGACAATCGGGGAAGGGGGGACGGTCCTGAAGACACTATTACGGATCCTTATACTATCGACTGTTTTTCTGACAATTGGATTTTATGTCAGCCAAAATAATTCCGATTATAAAGATTCACTCATAAGGGAAGAGCCAGTGCCTGCACCCGAGGAACCAACCCAACCTGATCAGAGAGGGACAACGGGATACGAAATTCCCGAGCGGCCAGTGAAAGGATTGTCTACATTAATCGGAAAGAATGTGGCCGAAGTGGAAAAAGCACTTGGAAAGCCGCAAAGAATTGATAAGTCCAGTTATGATTACGACTGGTATATTTATAACCATAGCCTGGATAAGTACCTCCAAGTCGGAATCCTTGATAATAAGGCGGTTACCATTTATGCAATTGGAAGGGAGACAAGTGTGGAACCGTTTTCGATTGGGAAACCGCTCGAAGAGATTTTTACTTCCTTCGCCATCCACACAAATATCACGATTGAGTATGAGGGGAATGCTTACCGGCTGGATTTGACCGATACGGATGTTAACACGATGCCGCTTATTCAGCTCGGGGATATTTATGCTCAGTTATATATCGATAGATTTACCGGCAGCCTGTCCAGCGTCCGCTTCCTTGATGCCGAAACACTCATTAAAATGCGGCCCTATGAAGTTGCCTACAGGGGAACCTTAATCGAACCCAGGGAACTGGGGGATGAGGAATGGCAGGAAGTGGAGATGGGTGCGGAAAAGCAGATATTTGACTTGACAAATGTATTGCGTATCCGCCACGGGCTTGAACCTGTTAAATGGGATGAAAAAACGGCACAGGCGGCTTATGGCCACAGCCTTGATATGTACGAAACGAATACGTTTTCCCATGTATCGAAAAAGTACGGGAATTTATCCGACCGCCTAAAAAAGGCACGGGTAGTATACCAATCGGCCGGTGAAAATATTGCTGCCAACTATATTGACTCGCCCGCAGTGGTAGAGGGGTGGCTGAACAGCAAGGGCCACCGTGAAACCCTTCTCGATAAGGATTTTACCCATTTGGGAGTCGGCGTTTACAGGAAGTATTATACGCAGAATTTTATCCAGAAGTGGCTAGAATAATGAGGGGAGGGTGGCGATGTGCCACCCTCCTTTTTCAGCCCTTTTCCACAATCTCCACCCTGTTCGCGTGAAACCAGTTTTTTTCCCAGCTGCCATAAATCCGGACAACCTGGCCCGCGTGATAGTTGACCGGAGACGCGCCCTTCATTAATGGGGTAATGATTCTCGCCTTGGTCGTTCCCGTTTCAGTCCTTATTGTCAGCTCCTGGACAAAAATATACCTGTGGTAATAAAACCGCTGCCTTTCCTTAAAAACCGATTGCACTTCTCCAGTGACGATAGCTTCTTCTTTTGTAGAACCTGTTTGAAGCCATTTCGTCTCGTTCTCTTTGGCCTCCTTCAATGTGAGCCAGAGGAAATACAAACAAATGATTGGTATGAGGATGGCGGTAACCATCTTAGAATCACTCTCCGCTGCTTACCTTCTTCTCGACAATAAAGAAGCTTCCCGTTGCCTGTGCGGCTTTTTTGCCATCTTCCCGAAAAACCTCCGCGCTGACAACCATCGTATTTCTTCCCTGATGGGCGATTTCCGCTCGGCATCGAAGCGTATTGCCAATCCCGGGGGCAAGGTAGTGGATATTGAGTTGAGAGGTAACTGCCCCATAGCCTTCTGGTACGAGCGTATTGGCAAGGGTCCCCATGGCTGAATCGGCCAATGTGGCGGTTATGCCCCCGTGAACGATTCCCAAAGAATTGTACAGCGAAGGATTGATAGGAATCGTTACTTCCCAGACAGAATCACTGGGTTTTTTTTCGTAATGGAGGATCCCCCCGATATACGTGGTTGCCTTTCCTTCAATCTTGTTTTTCATTCCTTTAAGGACATGCGCCAAAGCCTTAAGATCCGTTTCGTCCGCCTTGTCCATATAATCTTTAAGAAGCTGTTCCAATTCGTTTTTCAAGTTGTTCTCCCCTTTTCTCCCTAAATAGTACCATTAAGGATGATGTTTTTATAGTTTTTAGAATCAGCCTTTCACCTTTCGTTTTCGCCTACATATCGTAATATAGGCATGGAAAAAGGAGGGGATGCAACAATGGCAGAGGATAAGCTGCATCCTTCTGTGAGCAGGTTTAAGGAATTTGTCACAAACAATCCTCATATTGTAAAGGAAGTACGGGAAGGAAAAGCGACATGGCAGCAATTGTATGAGGAATGGTATTTGCTGGGAGAGGAAGATCCGCGCTGGAATGGCCAACCCGAAACAGGAAAAGCGGTTCCGGCCGAAGCTAAAGAAGACGGTGGAAAATCCGATTTGATGAAGAATCTATTGAATATGGCCAAAAAGATGGACACAGCCCAGCTGCAGGGTCACATTTACAATCTCAGCCAGGCGCTTGGAGCGATTCAGGGATTGATTAGCCAGTTTCAAAAAAACCCACCGACTCAGGAGCCTCAGCGTGAAACGATTCCTCCACAGCCGTTTCCGTACCGCAAGGATTGATGGGAGGTAAGCAGATGAGGATGGAAGTGATGGAGTTCATTGCGGCACGGAAGGACTTGCAACAATTCCTTCGGGAGCAGCCGGTCTGGTACCGGAAGCTGTCAAGGAATCCTAATGACCTGGAGGCGTTCGAAACGGCGTCTTTATATTATTTTGAAAAGACCATTCCCCACAGGGTGGCAAAGTTTTCTAACGGCGTACAGATGGCTTCAATGATGTTCCAAATGCTACAAAGTATGAAGAATTCAAATCAGGGCGGTTAGGAAATCTTCTTGTTTTACTTGGAAAGTATATGGTTATTTTCAGAAAGATTTCACCTTTTCTCTGTCTACGTGGTAAAATGGCAGTGGAGGTGGACAAATTTGCTTGCGACTACTGAAAGAGTTGAATTGCTTGAATATGCCGAGCAGTTGGGCAAAATGGTTAGCGAATCCGATGTGGCCGAGTATTATCGGCTTTGTTTATATAAATTGCGTACAAGCCGGGAGTCTCAAAAAAAGATTTCCCGTTTCATCAAGTTGAAAGATCAATATGAAGAAGTACAACGCTTCGGAAAATACCATCCGGATTACAAGTCCGTTATGATGGAAATAAGGGAAGCCAAACGGGATATGGATCTGGACGATAGAGTTGCGGAATTCAAGCGCGCTGAAAATGATTTGCAATCGCTGCTTGATGAAATCAGTGTCTTTGTCGGCGGTTCCGTCTCAAAGCACATCAAAGTCCCGACCGGAAATCCGTTTTTCGATACCGGTTCTAATTGTGGAGGAGGCTGTGGTTCGGGCGGAAGCTGCGGATGCTCGGCATAGGGGTTGGCGAATAGTGGAGAAATTCTTTGGCCGGCTTTTGCCGGCCTTTATTGTTTTTTTTTTAAATGACAGCCCGCGGGAAAAGGTTGTGTCCCATTTAAATGAATATCGGCCCTTACCTTTTTTAAGAGCCGCTTTTTCTAATAGAAAACAACGGTCAAATTATACCCTGCCTGCTTTAACAACTGCATAGCTTTCTACCACAAAGCCTAAA
Source organism: Neobacillus oceani (assembly GCF_046237595.1). Classification (NCBI taxonomy): domain Bacteria; kingdom Bacillati; phylum Bacillota; class Bacilli; order Caryophanales; family Bacillaceae; genus Neobacillus; species Neobacillus oceani. The sequence goes on from NZ_CP143543.1 coordinate 1,758,279, forward strand.
AAAATCGGTCATGTGCGAACCTGACACAGTCAACACACAAATTTCCACAGCAAAACATTTTTCTTTGCGGGACTAAAAATCGGTGGCGAAAGACGTAATAGCTGCTTTCCTTTCTCACAAAAACCGTTTCGCTGCTAAGCCTCTTGCCTTTCATCACTTCCGCCGAACATACCCGTATCCCTCTTTCAATTGCATCAAGAGTCCCGTTTTCATCAGGATGGATGAACAGGAACGGAATACCCGCAATTTTTCTCATTTCAATTGCCTCTACACCTTGCAATCCCGCTGCTTTTTCAATAAATAGATTCCAAATTGAATCGAGATCCATTGTTAGAACTCCTCTCAAAAGTTCCAGGTTCCTTCTATATTTATTCGAGAGCAATATGATTCTTGCCGCCAGCCTGATTGATTTATACCGTTTCGATATGCTAGACTTAAAAGAAACATCGATCATGAAGGGGAAAAACGTATGTTTGGGCAAAGGCAAGGTTTGGTGGTTTGGCTTTATACGTTGAAACAAGCCAAAATGCTGCGAAGATTTGGGAATGTCCACTATATTTCCAAGAAGCTTAAATACGCTGTCATCTACTGTAACCAGAGCGATATAGAAACAGTCATGGAAAAACTGCAGTCATACTCCTTTGTCAAAAAGGTGGAGCCTTCCTATAAACCTTTTATAAAAATGGAATATGAAAATTCTTCACCTGACAAAGCGAAAGAATACGATTATAAAATGGGGATCTAAGGTGAATCTTCCATCAGCGGGGTTTTTCCGCTGATGGCCGGCCCCTTTAAGAGTGGAATCAAAGTGAGGGAGAGACTCCCTCACTATTATTTTTTCAGTAGAACACTTCATCCCGCTATAGAGGCAATGCTTCATACGCCGCCTACGAAAGTGGAGGCAGGAAATGGTTTAGGCGAAGTATGCCAATCAGCTGTTGGTAATAGAGTTCAGGCTCCGCAAATAGCGAAGATGGCTTTACGTCTAATTCATAAATTTCCTTTCCGAGGCCTGCTGCCGCTTCCTGAAAGAGCGAGTATCGTTTGGATGGCAACGTACGCGGATCCGGCACGCCTTCCCTGCTAATATAAATAGGCTGGAATTTTCCTTCGCCTGCGGGATTAAGGATGATTGCGAGTGATGTAACTTCCTTATTGCCGACTACTGTATGCAGGGCGAGGAAACGCGTGATGCGATGGGAATTGGATTCCGCGATTTCAATCAATTCGTATAAATCCCCGTACCCCCTGCCAAGTTCAATGAAACGCTGAATCATTGAATAACGCCCCTTTTCACTTATTCTGCCTACTTACATTACCATACCAAGTCGTTTGGAAAAAGAAAAAAAACCCCGCAGGAATCCTGCGGGGTCCTTCTATATCCCACCGGGGACAGAAGGCAAAGGGAGAGGAGAAACCGGAGGAAGAACTTATGGGGAAACGTAAGTCTTCTCCGCGGTTGGCAACAACATCCTCGAATCGATGTTGTTACTACCATTATTTCCACTGCTGGCAAGGTTATACACACCTTTCTTGAATTTTTTTAGAAAAGGAAATTTGATTTGGCTGGCTGGTCCAATTGTGTTAGGATTATGGAAAAAAGTATTACAGATTAGCGGTGATAGTTGATGAGAGTCGTTTCAGGAAGCTGCAAGGGCCGCCCGCTGAAAGCCGTACCCGGCGTAAGCACAAGGCCGACGACCGATAAAGTAAAGGAAGCAATTTTCAACATGATCGGCCCTTATTTTGAGGGAGGCGCTGGACTTGACCTGTTTGCGGGCAGCGGGGGCCTTGGAATAGAAGCGTTAAGCAGGGGCCTGGATACGGGCATCTTTGTTGACCGGGACCCGAAAGCGATCATGACGATTAAGGAAAATATTCATGCCTGTTCCCTTGAGCCGCGCACCGAAGTATACCGGAATGATGCGGAAAGGGCTTTAAAGGCCCTGAAAAAGCGGGAACTGGGGTTCGATTACATATTTCTTGACCCTCCCTATAAAAAACAGCAGCTTGTTTCCCTCCTGGAGAGGATATACGAGGACGGAAGGTTAACAAGCAGAGGGAAAATTGTGTGTGAACACAGCAAGGATGTACAGTTGCCGGACAATGCAGGCGGCTTTGAAAAGATAAGAAGCGAAGTTTATGGGGTTATCGCTATATCGATTTTTGCTTATCCATATCCAATCCAGGAGGGTAATGACAATGGCTAGCATTGCAGTTTGCCCGGGCAGCTTTGACCCGGTTACGTATGGGCATCTCGACATCATCCGGAGGGGTGCGAAGGTTTTTGATGAAGTTTACGTTGTTGTCCTTAACAATTCATCAAAAAACCCGCTGTTTTCTGTAGAGGAAAGAATATCGCTGATTGGCGAGGTCACAAAAGACTTAAAGAATGTAAAGGTCGATTCGTTCCAAGGGCTCCTTGTCGATTATGCGAAAAGCGTTAACGCGGGAGCCATCATCCGTGGACTGCGCGCGGTTTCCGATTTTGAATATGAAATGCAGATCACATCAATGAATAGGGTATTGAATGAAAACATAGAAACCTTTTTCATTATGACCAACAATCAATATTCCTTCCTGAGCTCAAGCATTGTGAAGGAAGTCGCGAAATATGGCGGGAAAATTTCGGAGCTTGTTCCCCCGGCCGTCGAAGCGGCATTGCACAGGAAATTTGACTGAGGAAATAGTAAAAGCCGGGCAGCTTTATAATCTGTACCCCTTGTAAAGGACATTTTAAAAAAAGCTAGGCTACTTTAAGAAGATGATCTCTGTATTGAACAGGGGTCATCTTTTTCATATTCCATTGATATCTGTAATGATTATAGTAGTGGATGGCAACTTTCACTTCTTGTTTAAGCTCTTCTAAGGTTTCACATGATTTTATATCAGCCAGGTCCTTAAAATGACCAAAGAATGATTCCTGTGGGGCGTTGTCCCAACAGTTACCCCTCCTGGACATGGATTGTCCCAATCTGGATTTTTTCACGAGCTTTTGATAAACAGGGCTGGTATAGTGACCTCCCTGATCAGAGTGTATATAGGCTCCTGTAGCCAGTTTGATTCTCCTGTTTTTCTTTAACTTCTTAAGTGCATCCGTAGCGATATCAAGAGTAACTCGATCAGAGACCTGATGAGCTAAGACTTCATTGGTGGAAGCGTCAATAATGGTTGATAAATAAGCCCTTTTTCCTTTTCCGAAATATAGGTAGGTGATATCCGTAAGGAGGACCTTGTAGGGGATTCCCTGTTTGAATTCCCTGTTAAGCAGGTTCGGGACGACTTTGTGCTCCTGGGTGGCCTTCATGATGCGTTTATAAGGATTCGCTCTCCTGAAAGGACTCTCAATCCCGTACTTCTTCATGATTCTTCTGATTCGCTTGAGATTGAAGACAACACCAAACTGACCTGCCAATACCATCTTAATTTGGCGAGCCCCTTTCTTACGGTTCTTGAAATTGTATGCTTTTAAAACCAGGTCCCGTAGGGATTCATCCTGTTTCTCCCGATCCTTCCTTCTCTCAACCTGTTTAGCTGAAAAGTAGTTATAGTAACCCTGACGGGAAACCCCAGCTACTTTACATAGGTGTGAAACCATCCCAGTTAGATTGTATTTCTCAATGACGGAATGAATAAGGTTGAATTTCAGGTCAGCCGATAACTTTAATTCTTCTTCATCCCCCTTTCGGCGAATCGTATCTTTTTTAATAGTTCGTTCTCTGCTGATTATGGGCTCCCCTGTTTAAGTTTCCTGAATAAAATGGCTATGTAGATGGCCAGTGCAAAAATAGTGATCAACGGACCTGCTTCCGCAAGCTGGATATAGGAAGTTGACAGAATTTGCGACTGCTCTTGCAGCATTACGGGGATTGCATTCAGCGGTGTTGTCGACCCGGCAATCCTTGAATAAAAAGGCTCCCATAACAAAAAAGAGAATACGCCCGCAAAACACCCGTGCAAAATTCTGGCGATGAAAAAAGGCTTGAACCGGATATCCGTTTGTGCCAAAATGCTTGCAACCTGCGCCTGTACACTGAAGCCACTAAATGCAAGGATAAAGCTTGTGACCATTGCCTGCTGCTTTAATGTCGCCTCCTGAACCTGGCTCGTAAGCTGGCTTCCGAGTGTTATCTCAAACAAGCCTGAAATAAAGGGAATGCTAAGCATCTCGGGAAAAGCCATCGAGGAGAGCAGAAAATCAACGCCTTTTGCAAGGAAAGCGGTTATATGCAGATGGAACAATAGTTTATTTATAACGGAAAACAAGATGATAAATCCGCCAATCATAAGCAATGTCTGGATTGATGAAGTGACCGCGTCGCCAAGCAGCTTGCCGATGGGCCGATTGTCCTTAATCCGTGTCCTGTGGAGTGCCGCGAGCGCCTCCCTGATTTTAAATTTACGGTGGCGGCTGCTTCTTGTTGCTCGTTCATCCTTTCCATAAAACCTCATAAGAAGGCCAACGGCAATATTCCCAAGGTAATGGGAAACTGCAAGGATGATGCCTAGATGGGGATTATGGAAAAAACCAACCGAAACAGCCCCGAATATAAAGAGGGGGTTTGAGGAGTTTGTGAAAGACACCAGCCTTTCCGCCTCCACCCTCGTCAGGTTCCCTTCTTGCCTCAGCCGCGCGGTGAGCTTCGCGCCTGCCGGGTAACCGGAGGCCATGCCCATCGCCCATACGAATCCCCCAACTCCGGGCACTTTAAATAGCGGCCTCATAAATGGTTCAAGAAGGACTCCTATAAACTTGACAACTCCAAATCCGATTAGCATTTCAGAGATGATAAAAAAGGGAAGTAGGGAAGGAAAGACAATTTCCCACCACATATTCAGGCCGCGGATGGAAGCGGTAAAGGATTCCTGGGGATAGGAAATGAGTGAGGCTGCCATGATGGTTACCGAAGCTGCCAGGAAGATTGTTTTTACTTTTGAACGGAACATGACTGGCCTCCTTCAGGAATCAAAGTGGAATGTATGGTTAAGCGGAAAAAGGCATGATAGAATTGTTTGGCAAGCTATAAAATTTGCAGAAAGGGCCAGGCAATTGGCTCCAATGTGCAAAAGTCGTTCACGGAAGGGCGGTGCGCTGCCGCATAACCCTTGTCCCTGTAACACAATATACTCATAGAATGATGATTTAGACCATAAGATTGAAGGAGATTTTCAAGCCATGCCAGCAATTCCGGTTAGCAAGTTATATACCGGCATTGAAGCCCCTGCCAAAGGTAGGAATGATTCGTTTCAGGGGAGGACAGATTGTTATGGCTCCAAAAGTAGGTTTGGCGCTTGGTTCAGGGGGAGCCCGGGGCTTTGCGCATTTGGGTGTGCTAAAGGTCTTCCGTGATGAAGGCATCCCAATTGACATGATCGCGGGAAGCAGCATGGGTGCGCTTGTTGCATGCCTGTATGGGACCGGAATCGATCTTGAACGCTTTTATAAACTATCGATATCCTTCAAGAGGAAATACTTCCTTGATTTTTCCGTTCCGAAAATGGGGTTTATCGCAGGGAAACGGGTAAAAGAGTTTATCAGGATCTTCACTCATAATAAAAATATAGAGGAATTGAATCTACCAGTCGCAATTGTTGCCGCCGATTTAATGAGCGGGGAAAAGGTTGTTTTTAAAAAAGGCCCCGCTGCCGAAGCGGTCAGGGCCAGTATTTCAATCCCAGGCATCCTGATTCCTGAAAAAATCAACGGGAGGCTGCTCGTAGATGGAGGGGTCGCTGACCGGATCCCTGTCTCCGTAGTGAAGGAAATGGGTGCGGATATCGTTGTAGCTGTTGATGTTTCGGGTTATCAACGAAATGCCCGGATCGATTCGATTTATGATGTCATTATGCAAAGCATTGACATCATGCAGGCCGAACTTTTGAAAAACCGTGAAATCGAATCAGATGTGATGATTCGCCCCGAGGTTGGGAGATTTAGTTCTCGCGCCTTTACCAATATTGAAGAGATTATTAAAATAGGTGAAGAAGAGGCATTGAAACAAATAGAGCCAATCAATGCTGCCATTAGGCGCTGGAAGGAGCAGCAATAGAAAATGCACAAAAAATACCTGAAAATTCCGTACGTACTCGCAGCACTCATATTTGTGGCAAGCATGTTTTATACTTTGCCCTATTATATTTCAAAGCCCGGAATGGCAAAGGAACTTGAACCAATAATCGAGGTGGAAGGCGGCCATAAGGAAGAAGGAAGCTTCATGCTTACGACGGTTAGGATGGGGAAAGCGAATATATATAGTTACCTTCTGGCGAAATTCAGTAAATACCAGGAAATTTACCCCATTGAAAATATCCTCCGCAAAGGGGAAAGTGAGCATGACTACAACACGAAACAGCTGCATATGATGGAAAGTTCAAAAACTAATGCAATCGAGGCCGCATACAAAAAAGCCGGCATTCCTGTTGAATATAAGTACAAGGGTGTTTATGTGATGAACATTGTACCAGGGATGCCCGCGGAAGGAAAGCTTGAAACAGGGGACAGGCTGATGAGTGTGGATGGCAAAAACCTGAAGTCATTGGACGAGCTTTTGTCCCAGCTTGCAGCGAAAAAGGCCGGGGACAGCGTTGAACTGGAATATATAAGGAAGGGCAAAAGGCATAAGGTCAACCTTGTATTAAAACCATTCAAAGAGCTTCCTGAAAAGGCTGGCATCGGGATTGAACCAGTTGACGACAGGGAAATCATTGTTATCCCCAAAGTGAACGTGAAAACGGATGAAATCGGGGGGCCATCCGCTGGCTTGATGTTTGCACTTGAAATATACAATCAGCTGACAAAGGATGATTTGACGAAAGGGTACAAAATTGCCGGTACCGGTACGTTAAGCGATGGACTTGTTGGGCCGATCGGTGGGATAGAACAAAAAATTGTCGCCGCGGACAAGGCGGGGGCCGATTACTTTTTTGCGCCAAATGAAAATGGCGCGAAAGATTCAAATTATCGGGCCGCTGTTAAAACGGCAAAAGATATTGGGACGGAAATGGTAATTGTTCCGGTTGATACATTTGATGAAGCTGTAGCCTATCTTGAAAACCTTAAACCGAAAAAAGGAAAGGGATGAAGCTCTGAAGGCTTTATCCCTTTTCAATAAGTATAGGAGGCTGGCTGTATTCCATTTCAAGCAGTTTTTGGCCGCTGTTTCCCCAAAGTCCGAGAGAGAAGATGGCGGACGCCCTAATATCTAGGTTAATTTCTGGACTTGAAAACGAGGAGAGCTTCGACACGAGCGGAATCCCGAACGATCCTTTGTGCTTGTTCAAATAGCGCCTCCCATTTTCGGTCATTCCGAGGAGGCGCAAATAGCCCACCTCCTTGTTATCTTCAGCCATTTCCTCTTTTTTGGCGTTAACCAGCACGTGCGTGCAAAGGCGCTGGATCCTTGTCCATGTGTAGCGCTTTGTTTTGGCACGCTCCATGAATTCCTGGAAACTTTCCGATCGGCGAGCGGCCTCTACAAGGCGATTTTCGAGCCCTTCTTCCGCCTCGTATACCGTCCTGATTTCGATGGGGCTGCTTTGAAGCAGCCGATATTTCAAAAACGGCCAATACGATTCCCAATGATGGAATCCCCCGAAATTTTCCGAGTATTCCCTAAGGACTGCCCTACTCGGCCCAGGGATATATTGTCCAATTCGTTCAAGGCTTGTCCCGCCAGTGAACAGAGCTTTTCTAAGGCTCGTCGCGCTCGCTATGGTGGCGGATGAAAAATCCTCGTCATGGTAGTTTGCATTTTTCCTTTTTACCGTCAGGGGTTTCATCTTGCTCCCCAAGGAGGAAATGGATTTTACATAATGATAGCCAAGGATATTGTTTGGCTGGGACAATGGGATTGTTTCCTCGGGCGGATTCAGCTCAGCCAATGCCAGGGCGGCTGCTTTGGGATAGCTTACCCCTGTTTTACTGTATTTTTTAATCAGGCCATCATATTCCGGTCTTTTCCCTTCGATAAAATCGACTGTCTTCACAAACGCGCCAGCTTCCCCTGACTCGCTGCCGAAACAAAGATACGAGCAGCCGGCTGAATCAAGAATGGAAACGGCTCCGCTGGCGAATATTTCCGCCTTCTGGGTGCTGAATTTATAAGGTAATTCAAAGACAATATCAACTCCATTTAACAGGGCCATTTTCGCTCTTGCCCATTTTGATACAAGTGCGGGTTCACCTCTCTGGAGGAAGCTGCCGCTCATTGCGGCGATGACGATATCCGCTCCCGATACATTCTTCGCGGATTCCAGGTGATACAAATGGCCATTATGGAACGGATTATACTCTACAACAACTCCGACGGCTTTCAACGATTAGCCCTCCTGTTTCAGGTACTTTTACCTTTTACTATAAAGCAGGAGGGGCCAACAGTAAAATCCCCGATTATGAGGTGATGTTTGCGCTCTCCATTTAAGGTTAAACTAATTAAATAGAACGTTTCGCCGGTTCATGGGAAGAACTTTTCGGACCGTTTAGGTGTAAAGAAAAAATATTGACAAATAGTTTCATGGGGGCTATAATTACCTTTGTTGCCTTGGGGTGATGTAAATGAAATGGACAATAAACCAGCTGCAAAAAAGCCGGAATAAGGAATTGGCCATTGATGAAGTGGTCCATGCCGATGAAATCAAAGAGATTGATTCATCGATCAGGGGCGTTTCCCCGATCCATGTTACAGGACGGGCTGATATCGGAGCGCATAAGGTCGTGTTCGATATTAGGTTAAAAGGCCATTTGGTCCTGCCTTGTTCCAGGACTCTAGTTGATGTCAATTATCCAGTTGATGTCGAAACAACGGAAACATTCCTTTTCAATACTTCTGGATATGAAACAGATGAGGAAGCCCACCAGGTTAAGGGCGACGTAGTCGACTTAATGCCGGCCATAAAAGAAATCCTCCTGCTTGAGGTTCCAATGCAGGTATTTTGTGACGATACAAATGCCGAAGGGGCCGCTCCTCAATCCGGGAAGGATTGGGAAGTTGTTCGCGAGGAAGACAAAAGCAACCGGATTGATCCAAGGCTTGCGGGGCTCGCCAAGTTTTTTGACGACAACAATCCATCCGATTCATAATCGGCAAAAAGCAAGCAAATGAAGAACCAGTATTTCTGGACTTCATAACTTCTGATAACCCTTTAAGGAGGTGGGAAGAATGGCTGTACCTTTTAGAAGGACTTCTAAAACTGCGAAAAGAAAGCGTCGCACTCATTTTAAATTAAATGTTCCTGGTATGGTGGCATGCCCAAATTGCGGAGAGATGAAGCTTGCTCACCGTATTTGCAAAGCTTGCGGAACATACAAGGGGAAAGAAGTTGTCAACGACTAATTTTCCGTTCGATCAAGCACAAGGGAGTACATCCCTTGTGCTTTTTTCGTCCCTGGGGCAAAGTAATACATAGATATTTTTTCCAGGAGGTCTTATAATGGCATATTCAATAAAACAGCTTGATGGCGGCATCCTTCTATTTACAATTGAAAGGGAAGAAAAGCGGAATGCCATCAACTACGAAATCATGGAAGGCCTTAATCGGCTAGTAGATGGCGCGCGTGGTGAAGGGATCAAGGCAATTGCATTAACAGGGGCAGGGGATCGGGCATTCTGTTCCGGAGGGGATCTTGCTGAATTTCACACACTTAAGACAAAAGATGAAGCGTTAACAATGCTCACCGCGATGGCCAATACACTCTACAACCTTCTGATGTTGCCAAAACCAACAGTCGCAATCCTTAACGGCACAGCGGTTGGGGGCGGCTGCGAGCTTGCATCCGCCTTCGATTTCAGGATTGCCAAAAAAGGAATAAAGGCGGGTTTTATCCAGGGGAGACAAGGGATAACAACGGGTTGGGGTGGCGGCTCCATTCTTTCTGAGAAATTACCAGGCCCGTATGCGATGAGGCTATTGATGGAAGCCGAACCGCTCCCTGCAGAGGAATTGGCGGCGGCAGGCTTTATTGATGAAATCTTTGAAGGGAATCCCGAAAATGCGGCAACAATGTTCCTCGAAAAGATGCTTAGGCATGAAGCGGGCGTTCTGGAAGGTTACAAGCGAGTTTGGATTGCGAAATGGGAAGCTTCAAATCTCCGGAATAGAATTAAGATGGAAGTTGATTTTTGCTCGACACTGTGGGAAAGTGAAGCCCACCATCGCCAGGTAGCCGCATTCCTGAAAAGAGGCTGAAACATCCAATATTCTGATGCTATTCTATCTTTCCTAGTACGTGCATATGTATGAGGTAAAACAAGTAGGAGGGATGCAAGAATGCCATCTACACGCCAGGACGCATGGACCCCTGATGAGGATTTGTTGCTAGCCGAGGTAATTCTAAGGAACATTAGGGAGGGCGGTACCCAGCTGCAGGCATTTGAAGAAGTGGGAAGGCAGCTGTCCCGCACCCCCGCAGCATGTGGATTCAGGTGGAACTCCCATGTTAGGAAGCAATACAAGGCTGGGATTGAACACGCCAAGAACCAACGTAAAGAAGGGAAAAAACCAGGGGCTTACCCGGAAAAAAACACTCCACAGAACGCAGTGGAAAAAGAAGGGGAAGAGCAGGAGATAGAAGAAGGAAAACCTTCTTTTGAATTCCAATCAATTATTTCCTATCTCGGACAGCTCTATGAACTGGCTGAAAATTCAGCGTCCAATGCCAATGGACAAAAACAATTGCTTGAGAGGTTGGAAGAGCTTGAGATAGAAAATGAGAGGCTTCTTGCAGAGCTTAACAGGGTAACCGAAGATTATCATTCGCTGATGGAAATTCTTGAAAAAGCACGGGCAATGGCAATCGGTAAGGACGGGGCCCCGCAGATACAGCAAAAAGTGAAATTCCAGGTTGACAAGTTCGGCAATTTGGAACGGATTGAATAATGTGAACCAAAAAAGGCTGCATGGCGTCCATGCAGCCTTTCCCATTAGTAGGTTTAATGATGTTGGGCCGTGACTCCTTCTGGATACCAGACAAGAGGGTTTTCCCCAAGGTCCCTTTCCACCTCATACTCAACATTTGTAAAGCCGTGCTTTTCCCAGAACCCTTTCGATCCTACACGGGGGTTCGTTTTTATTGGGAATCCGTACTCTTTTGCAAACTGGACGAGCGCGGTTCCATATCCTTTTCCCTGGTAGTCTGGGAGGACTTCGAGCTTCCAGAGTTCAAGATAGGTTTGAGGAGGTTCAAAATAGCGGTCGAATTTTGCGTCGACCTGGTAAAGGCTCATCCTCGCGACAAGCTTATCACCGAAATAAATGCCATAAAAAGGTGAGTCGCTGTCATTTTCAATAATATTTGCCTCAAGATCCTCAAGCATCGACAGCTCCTGAAGCCCATACTCCTTAAACTTTTTGAATTCCTCAAGCGTTTTGTAATTGACTTTCAGCTTTTCAACTTTTACCGCCATGTTGATACCCCCTAAATACCCTCTTTTATTACGATTCGAAAAAAAGAAAATGGTGTTAATGTGTATCTTTTATTCTAACATCTTAATTATATATCAAAAAAACAAAAAATTCCGCATCTAAGATTAAATTCTGATTTTCAAAATTTGCAGGATATTCAGAGTATATGGTAGAAACATAGTATAGGGGCTCAAACTTCCGGGGAAATTTGTATCCGCTTACAACAAGGGTGTAAATGCCAGACCATAAAAATGCTATTTTGCAAGTTTCCGGTGAATGGTTGGACTAAGGGGAAGAAAGGGGTATTATGTGCGAAGGATTCTAATTGCCAACAGGGGTGAAATAGCCCTAAGAATTATAAAAACGTGTAAGAGGATGGGTATTGAAACGATTGCCATCTATTCTGATGCCGACGCAGGCCTTCCTTTTGTTAAAGCGGCGACGGAAGCAATACGAATAGGCGAACCCCCAGTTGCCAAATCGTACCTGCAGGGAGAAGCCATTATTAATGCCGCGAAAAACATGGGGGCGGATGCCATCCACCCAGGGTATGGCTTTTTGTCGGAAAATGCCGATTTTTCCGAAGCGGCCCGGCGGGAAGGAATAATCTTCATTGGTCCCGATCCAGGTACCATACGGCTGATGGGGGACAAAGTTGCATCGAGGGAAACGATGGAACAAGCAGGGGTCCCGGTTGTTCCAGGGAGCATCGCTGGAATTGAAACCCTGGAAGAGGCAGTTGAAGTTGCTGAGGGAATCGGTTATCCAGTTATGCTTAAGGCGTCCAGCGGCGGTGGCGGTATCGGCATGGTGAAATGTCCTACAAAGGAAGATTTGGAAAAGTCCTTTTCGTCCGTTAAGTCGCGGGCAAAAGCCTATTTTGGCTCAGACGGCGTCTTTCTTGAAAAATTCATTGAGAACGCAAGGCACATTGAAGTGCAGATTTTTGGGGACAGCCATGGAAATATCGTCCACCTTTTCGAACGGGATTGCTCCATCCAAAGGAGGAACCAAAAGGTTGTTGAGGAATCCCCATCTCCGTTCCTCTCGGAAAGCGCCAGGCAAAAGCTTTTTGAAACCGCTATCAAAGCCGCTGAAGCGGTAAACTACACAAATGCTGGAACAATCGAGTTCATTTTTGATGAAAATGAAAATTTTTATTTCCTTGAGATGAATACAAGGCTCCAGGTTGAGCATCCGGTTACGGAGGCGTTGACGGGCCTCGACCTGGTTGAATGGCAAATTCATGTCGCACGCGGTGAAGCGCTTCCTGTTGTCCAGAGTGGCATTACCGCCGCCGGCCATGCGATTGAATTCCGCCTGTATGCCGAAGACCCTGTGAAATTCCTCCCTTCTCCTGGGAAAATCGATGTATTTTCGTTTGTCGAAGGCGAGGGGATAAGGATTGACTCGGGTTATGGAGAAGGGGATTCCGTTACCCCTTTTTACGACCCGATGATTGCAAAATGCATCTTTTCGGGAGAAAGCAGGAGCGAAGCACTCTCCCGGGCAAAAAAGTTCTTCGGCGAACTGCAATTAACAGGAATTAAGACAAATGCACCGCTCTTCAGGGAGATTATCGAAAACAAGGATTTTTCGGAAGGAAAATACACAACAGCTTTCCTGAACAACCGCTAGCCGGTTTAGCCCGGGAAAGGCCAGTTTGGAAAAATAATAGAACGATGGAGGAATAGCGCATGAAAGAAATTGTATCTTCAATGGCAGGAACAGTATTTAATATTTTGGCTTCGACAGGTGATGAGGTTACCGAGGGGCAGACAATTCTTGTCCTTGAATCAATGAAAATGGAAATCCCCGTTGAAAGCACGGGCAGTGGAAAAATAGCAGAAATAAGGGTGGCAGTCGGAGACTTCGTAAATGAAGGCGATGTACTGGCCACGTTGGAATAAGGAGGAGCGTATGTCAGGGCCAAGTACAATCCATCAGAAATTAACCGATAAAAGAAAGGCTGCCGAAGCAGGGGGGCACCAAAAATACCATGACAAGCTGAAAGATCAAGGCAAACTTTTCGTAAGGGAACGGCTTGCCCTTTTGTTTGACGGTGGGGAATACGAGGAAGACGGCAAATTCGCCAACAATTTGGCGGAGGGCCTTCCCGCCGATGGGGTCGTCACAGCAATTGGAAAGGTTAGCGGGCAGACCGTTTGTGTAATGGCGAACGACTCGACGGTAAAAGCGGGTTCCTGGGGAGCAAGGACCGTGGAAAAAATCATCAGGATCCAGGAAACCGCCGAAAAGCTGAAAGTACCGCTGTTTTATCTTGTGGACTCTGCTGGTGCCAGGATTACGGACCAGCTCGATATGTTCCCGAACCGCCGTGGGGCGGGGAGGATTTTTTACAACCAAGTAAAGCTCTCGGGAATGATTCCGCAAATATGCATTCTGTTCGGTCCTTCAGCGGCTGGCGGCGCATACATACCCGCGTTCTGTGACATTGTCATCATGGTGGACGGAAACGCTTCTATGTACCTCGGGTCTCCGAGAATGGCTGAAAAGGTAATCGGGGAAAAAGTCACACTCGAAGAAATGGGCGGTGCCCGCATGCATTGTACCGTTTCAGGCTGTGGGGATATCCTCGCATCTTCCGAGGAGGAAGCGATTGAATCGGCAAAAAACTATCTTGCATACTTCCCTGCAAGCTTCCGTGAAAAGCCGAAAGCTGTCGAGCCGAAGCCGCCGGCGACGGGACGGGAACTTGAAGCAATCATTCCGGAAAACCAGAATGCCCCGTTCGATATGTATGAAGGAATTCATTCCTTGATTGATGAAGGAAGCTTTTATGAAATAAAAAAGCTTTTCGCTCCCGAATTGATTACCGGGCTGGCGCGGATCGGTGGAAGGACTGTCGGTATTATTGCAAATCAGCCTAAGGTGAAAGGCGGGGTGCTGTTCGTTGATTCAGCGGATAAAGGCGCCAAGTTCATCCAGCTTTGCGATGCCTTCCATATACCGCTGCTTTTCCTTGCGGATGTCCCAGGATTCATGATTGGTACAAAGGTGGAACGGGCAGGAATTATTCGCCACGGAGCAAAGCTGATAGCCGCGATGAGCTCCGCCACCGTACCGAAAATCTCGGTCATTGTCCGGAAAGCCTATGGCGCCGGTCTGTACGCGATGGCGGGACCGGCGTTCGAACCGGATGTATGCATCGCCCTGCCTACGGCGCAAATCGCTGTCATGGGTCCGGAAGCCGCGGTAAACGCGGTTTACTCAAACAAAATCAATGAAATCGAAGACCCGAAGGAAAGGATTGCTTTTGTCCAGGCGAAACATCAGGAATACAAGGAATCAATCGATATTTATAAATTGGCTTCCGAATTGATTGTTGATGAAATAGTCGCGCCGTCTGAACTCCGGGATGTATTGATTAATCGTTTTGCTTATTATGAAACGAAGGAATTAATCTTCAGTACAAGGAAGCATCCGGTCTATCCGGTCTAGGATTGGTATAAGGGCTTTTCCCTATTAATGGGGGAAAGCCCTTTTTCTTCTTCCTGCATATGTAAAAGGTGTAGAATGGAAGGTAAATATCTAATTTTCCGGTACAAAGGTCCTGTTATTTGGTAAAATGTAGGCAAAGAAAAGGCAGGGAGATATTATGATAAAAATAGGGGTTGTAGGGGCAGGCTCCATCGGTCTGCTTTTCGCTGCATACATGCATAAGTTGTTTGATGTAACAGTGTATACGAGGTCGCTCGGCCAGGCTGAACAGATAAATAGAAACGGTATTAGGCTCGTGAAGGGAGCAGGCCCCCTGACGGCGAAAGTCCGGGCTGAAGTTTTAGGCGCAAACGAAATGGATAACGATTTGACAATCGTAGCGGTCAAGCAATATCAGCTTGACTCGGTTATTTTCCACCTTCCGGCTAACGGAGGTCTGCTTTTTCTGCAAAATGGAATGGGGCATTTAAAGCTTCTTGATCAGTTGAAGGCAGATGACATCTATGTCGGATCTGTTGAACATGGGGCGTTAAAGGAAGCGCCGGACACCGTCAGCCATAACGGGGCGGGCCTTACCCGGGTGGCTGTTTTCAGGGGCGATCCCTGGCTGCTTGAGAAGGTTGCGTCGTTGCTTCCGGGCAACTTTCCCATGGAGATTGAGCCTGATTACTATGAAATGCTTGCTGGGAAGCTTGCCGTGAATGCTGTCATCAATCCGCTGACTGCAGTCCTTGGAGTGAGGAATGGGGAACTCGTCGACAATCCGCGCTATGAAAAGGTTCTGGAAAAAATGTTTGAAGAAGTGGCGCGAATCTTGGATTTCCATGATAAACAGGAAAGGCTTTTGAAGGTGAAGGGTATTTGCAGAAACACCTCCGAAAACCGGTCGTCGATGCTTAAGGACCTTGATGCGGGAAGGCCGACTGAAGTTGACGCCATCCTCGGCTACCTCCTTGATAAAGCATCAAGTAAAGGATTGGCTGCACCGCTTTTGGGGGCTTTTTATGAAATGATTAAAGGAAGAGAATGGACAGGGAGGGTAAATCGATGAGTACAATTTTGTCATCCATATTCGCATTGTTCATTTTTCTTCCGTTCATCGGCTACGTACTAATATTCTCCATTTGCAAACCGCTGACAGGGAGCCACCGGCGTTCGGTCGGGCTTGCGTTGGATGCCACGACATTCCTGCTCGTCATCTCGGTCCATTTCCTCATTGTAACAATATGGAACATCTCATTCCTTTGGCTGATTTTTGTTATTCTTTTGTCGTTGGGGATGGCTTCGGCGATCATCCAGTGGAAAACAAAAGGGGAAGTCGTTTTGCGGAAAGTTTTTAAAGGGTTTTGGCGTTTTACTTTTTTGCTCTTTTTTGCGGCCTATATCGGTTTGATATTGTTCGGCCTTGTGGAACGGGCGATTCATGCCGTCCAGGCATCGTAATCTGACCTGGAAATGTGCAGGCAAAGTTTTTTTCCTGGCAATGTGTTAATGCTATACTCATATGGTATGACTATTGTTTAATCAGAAAGGAAGTACTATATGGAGATTTCGAATCTCTCGCTCCCGGCTGCGAATCGATTTGCTTCTGAATACCTAAAGCAGACGGAAGCAGTAACACCGTTTTTTCATTATACATATAACAAGCCGGATGTATATAGGGAAAGGCTTGAAGAGCTGGCATCTAGGGATTATCCAAGGGAACGGCTTGCTGCCCATATTGAATCGTATATGTCCAGGTTCGGTGAAAGCGAGGAAACCCTCAAATCAATAGAAAAACTGAAGCGTCCCGAAAGCGCGGTTGTCATTGGAGGGCAACAGGCTGGAATATTGACGGGTCCGCTTTATACGATACATAAAGCTATTTCCATTATCCGCCTTGCGGAGCTTGAAGAGTCAAGACTTGGCGTTCCGGTTGTACCTGTTTTCTGGATTGCGGGGGAAGACCATGATTACGATGAGGTCAACCATCTATTCGTCCCCGCCGAAAACTCGATGGAAAAATGGATTTTTCCTCAAAAAACAGTTGGGAAGAAAATGGTCACTGATATTGAAATTGATCGGGACCTTTGCGGCGCCTGGGTCTCGAACTTGATTGCCCATTTTGGAGAAACGGGCTATACAAAGGAATTGGTCAAGGTCATTGAACATTCCCTAGAAGCGCATTCCTCCTTTACTGATTTTTTCGCCGCGCTGGTCCTCTGCCTTTTCAAAGATTCCGGACTGCTGATTGTGGATTCGGGCAATAGGGAACTCCGCCAACTCGAGAGTGAAAAATTCGAGGCAATCATCCAAAGCCATGCGGAAATTTCGGAATCCCTTATAAGCCAGCAAGAGGAAATCCAAAAACAAGGATTTACGAATACAATTGAAGCAGCTAAAAACTCGGCAAACCTTTTTTATTACGACAGCGGGCTTGAAGAGAGAATTCTTCTTGAATACGATCCTTCGGAAGAACGGTTTACTGGTAAGAATCGCTCGGTTGTTTTTACAAAAGAAGAATTGCTTCTTATCGCAAGGGAGGAGCCGTTCCGGTTGAGCAACAATGTGGTGACAAGGCCGTTAATGCAGGAATGGCTGTTTCCAGTATTGGCCTTTATCGGGGGGCCTGGCGAAATTGCCTATTGGGCAGAATTGAAGCAGGTTTTTGAACACTTCGGAATGAAGATGCCGCCAATTGTTCCAAGGTTGAATATTACAATCCTTGAGAGACCGGTGGAAGTGGACATTCAGGAACTTGGGTTGGATATTGCCGAGGCCATTATCCGGGGAACGGCCACCGAGGAAGAGAGATTCCTTTCTTCATTACGGAATCATGAATTGGAAGAGGCTTTTGCCAGGGCCAAGGTTGAAATACTCAGGCAATACGAAGGTCTGGTCGGCAAGGCGGCCGGTTCGGCTCCTGGCCTTCTTCCGTTGATGAAAAAGAATGAGGCGATCGTCCTTGCACAAGTTTCATTCCTTGAAAGGAAACTTGAAGAAGCGGTCCGATTAAAGCATAAAGCGATCCTCGATAAGTTTGCACGCGTCAACCTTGCCCTCCGCCCGGAAGGCAGCCCGCAGGAACGGATATGGAACATCGTCTATTACCTGAATAAATATGGCCTTGATTTTGTTGCAAGGCTATCCGATCTTGAATATGAATTCGACGGCAAACATAAATTGGTCCGAATATAAGTGAACATTCGATCAAGTTTTTTACCTGATAAGAATAGATTCAATGGCTCTCCTTTTTTGGGAGGGCTTTTTTTTTGTTATTTTTGACGCTCAATCGGTATCTGAATTTTAGGTAAACAATTTTGGGCGAAAAGAAAAAAAGTGTGGAGGAAAGTGGGGGATTGTGGTACAGTCTAATTAGAAAGTGGGGGTCGTGGGCATGTTCATGGGCGAATATCATCATAACATTGATAATAAAGGCCGCCTGATTGTGCCTTCCAAACTAAGGGACAACCTTGGGGAAATGTTCATTATTACCCGGGGATTGGACCGATGCCTATTTGGGTACCCGCTATCCGAGTGGAGAGTCATTGAAGAGAAGCTTAAAGCACTTCCACTCACAAAAAAAGACGCCCGCGCTTTTACAAGGTTTTTCTTTTCAGGTGCAACGGAAAGCGAAATCGATAAGCAGGGCAGAATCAACATCCCGGCTCCATTGCTTGACTATGCGAATTTACAAAAAGAATGTGTAATCTTAGGGGTTTCCAATCGAATTGAAATCTGGAGCAAGCAGATTTGGGAAGAATACTTCCAGGAATCCGAGGATTCTTTTGCAGAAATTGCAGAAAATATGATTGGCTTCGATATTTAAGGGAATTATTATTTCAAAATAGTTTCTTTGTCTATCGTTCGATTGGAAGGGTGGCTAGCTAGTTATGTTTGAACATACAACCGTATTATTGGAAGAAGCAGTAGATGGGCTAAATATTAAGCCGGACGGAATCTATGTGGACTGCACGTTAGGAGGTGCGGGCCACAGCCTGGAGATTATCCGGAAGCTTGGCGAAAAAGGCAGGCTGGTCGCATTTGACCAGGATGAGACGGCAATCAAAAATGCGAATGAAAAGCTTGCTCCATACTCGGACAAGCTGACGTTGATCAAGAGCAATTTCCTGCATCTTGAAAGCGGGCTCGAAGAAATTGGGATACATAAAGTTGATGGGATTTTGTACGACCTCGGTGTTTCTTCTCCGCAGCTCGATACACCTGAACGGGGATTCAGCTATCATCATGATGCAGCACTTGACATGAGGATGGACCAAAACGCAGATATTTCCGCTTACGACATTGTGAACAGCTGGGTATATGAAGATTTGGTCAGGATATTTTTCCGCTATGGGGAGGAGAAATTCTCCAAGCAGATTGCCCGTAAAATTGAAGCGGCCAGGGCCAAAAAACCAATTGAAACAACATTTGAGCTTGTTGAACTAATCAAAGAGGCCATCCCGGCACCTGCGAGAAGGAAAGGCGGCCATCCCGCAAAACGGATTTTCCAGGCAATCAGAATTGCGGTGAATGATGAACTGGGCGTTTTTGAAAATTCGCTCAAGCAGGCAATCAACCTTCTGGACAAGGGCGGGAGGATTTCTGTTATAACGTTCCATTCACTAGAAGACAGGATTTGTAAAGCAACTTTTAAGCAGGCATCCGAAACACCGCCGCTGCCTCCGGGGCTTCCGGTCATTCCGGATGAATTCAAGCCTGTTTTAAAACTCGTAAACCGGAAACCGATTCTTCCATCTGAAAGGGAACTTGAAGAAAACAACCGCGCCCGTTCAGCAAAGCTTCGTATCGCCGAAAAAATTTAACCAATGCAAAAAATAGACGAGAAACTAAAAGCAGTAGTTCAGGAGGGGAAAGAATGAGCAGTTTAGCAAGGAAGCTCCAGGAACAGCAGAGCCAGCAAAGACAGCCAGTAGTCCAGCCGGAAAGGAGAAAAGCTTTAAGGCAGAAGGTCACCCCTGGCGAAAGATTAATTTGGGGAATTTTCGCCGCCCTGCTTTTCTTCGGCGCAGTGCAAATCGTCTCAGCACAATCAGAAATATACAAGGTTAACAAGGATATACAGGAAATGGAAGTTTCTGTCAAAGAGTATGAAAAAGCGAACGGTGACCTGAAAATACAGGTAAAAGAACTCGGCAACTATGACCGAATAATGGCCAAGGCAAAGGAATTGGGTTTGATGCTGAATGAAAATAATGTCAAGGTCGTGCAATAAAAATGGCGAAAAAACAACCAAATATTAACAGGGGAGCAGTTGGATTGTTTTTGCTATTCAGCCTGCTCTTTTTTGCCATCCTCTACCGTTTTTTCGCTATTGGAATAACTGGGGAGGCTGCCGGCCAGCCGCTTGCGGCCAAGGCTGAACAAAAACATATGAGGCATGGCATAATTGAAGCGGAGAGAGGCACCATCAAGGATAGAACCGGTGAAATCATCGCGGAAGACACCGCTTCCTATAGCCTTATAGCCATCCTTGATGAAAAAATGACCACTAACCCGGATAACCCCAAACATGTTGTCGACCCTGAAAAAACCGCTGCCACACTATCAAAATATATTGATTTAAGTGAAAGTGAAATTTTAAGGATTCTCTCCAAGAAAAAAGACAATCCAAAATTATTCCAGGTGGAATTCGGTAAGGCAGGAAAGGACATATCCTTCCAGACAAAGAAACAAATCGAGGCGGAAAAGCTTCCGGGGATTACGTTTAAAAAAGAATCGAAACGGTTTTATCCGAATGGCGTATTTGCTTCACATGTCATTGGTTTCGTAGAAAAAGCGGAAGGGAATAATTCCGCTGCAAAAACATTTGGGAAGCTTGGCATTGAAAAATCAATGGACAAGTATTTAAAAGGCGAGAATGGAAGAATTGACTATGAAAGCGATCTATGGGGATATTTGCTTCCGTCAGGCAAGGAACTTGTCACGCCCGCCAAAAATGGTAATGATATACAACTTACTTTGGATAAAAAAATCCAGACCTTTCTCGAGGATGCTTTAAATAAAACGGTCGAAGAATATAAACCGAAAAAAATTATCGCCATTGTCGCAAATCCGAAAACCGGGGAAATATTGGCAATGGGGCAAAGGCCAACCTTCCATCCGAAAACAAGGGATGGAATTGAAAAAAGCTGGTACAATGAAGCAATTGAATATCCGTTTGAGCCAGGTTCAACGATGAAAATCTTCACACTTGCGGCAGCTGTGAATGAAGGGAAATTCAATCCTAATGAAGAGTTTCCATCAGGTTCCTACAGAGTTACTGAGCGAGATAAAGCCATCAAGGACCATAACGGAAAAGGATGGGGAACAATTTCCTATCTTGAAGGCGTCCAGCGCTCGTCAAATGTTGCTTTTGCCAAAATAGCCAAAGAAAAATTGGGATTTGAAAAGTTCCGGGAGTACTTGACCAGGTTCGGGCTCGACCGGCCGACGGGGATTGATCTTCCGGATGAGGCGACGAGCCAGCTTCGCTATGACTGGCCAATCGAAAAAATCACAACCTCGTTCGGCCAGGGGACGGCAATCACCGCCATCCAGCAAATCCAGGCGGCCACCGCCATCGCGAATGATGGGAAAATGATGAAGCCGCACGTCATCAAGAAGATCGTCGACCATGATACAGGCGAAACGATTATGGAAAAGGAACCCGAGGTGGTTTCACAGCCAATTTCAACGGATGCTGCGAAAAAAGTCAGGGATATCCTTGAAACGGTAATCACTTCTCCGAATGGAACAGGCCAACGCTACAATATTGAAGGGTACAGTGTTGCTGGGAAAACGGGTACAGCCGAAATGTCACAGGGCGGTGGATATTTAAAGGGTCCGGGGGATTACATTTTCTCCTTTCTTGGTATGGCGCCTGCGGATGATCCGAAGCTGATCGTTTATGTGGCCGTTCAGCAGCCCGATATCGACAGCTATTTCAAAGGAGCGCTTCCTGTTTCAATGGTCTTTAACCCAGTCATGAAAAATAGCCTGCAGTATATGAATATAAAACCTTCAAGCCTCGTTGTCGCAAAAAAAGAGGCGCTTCCAGACCTTGTTGGCAAGACTTCGGCTGAAGCTACAAAAATTCTTGAGGACAAAGGGTTTGATGCGGTTACGATCGGCAAGGGTGGAACTGTCGAAGGGCAGCTTCCCGCTCTTGGTGAGGTTGTGATGGAAGGTGAAAAAGTAATTTTGCGTACTTCGGGTAATGCGGCCATGCCTGATTTGACTGGATGGTCACTGAGGGATGCGTTAAAGGCTGCAAACGTTGCGAAGCTTCACCTTAACTTTAAAGGCTCTGGGTACGTCGTAAAGCAAAGCATCACCAAGGGAACCCCCATTAAAAGTGGTGACCGTCTCACAATCGAGCTTGAAACGCCTCTTGACAACTTGAATGGGAAAAATGAGGAAGAAAGCGATCCCGAAATAAAGGAATAGAGAAAAGCTTAATAAGCCTTTTTTCCATAAATGATTGGAACGCCGGCGGCAAAGCCCGCCGGCGTTCTAATTTTTTGAAGTCCCGCATAAAAATGAACGACAGGCATGTCCTTTTAATGGGAGTGCCAGGCTTGTTACCATGGCCCGGCGCAGAAAGAAGGAGGAACATTTATGCGGGTTTCAAATGTTACGGTAAGAAAGCGCCTGATGGCAGCTTTATTTACAGGCATTCTTATTTTCTTTATTATTGATGTCCGCCTTGGTTACGTCCAATTTTACATGGGTGATATGCTGACGAACAAGGCGAAGGATTCATGGAGCAGGAATATTCCTTTCGCGCCGGAGAGGGGAGAAATTATCGACCGCAATAGCGTTCCCCTGGCAACCAATATCAGTTCCCCGACCGTCTGGATCGTTCCGAGGCAAATAGAGGAACCCGAAATGGCCGCGGAAAAGCTGGCGGCCGTACTAAATGCTTCGAAGGAAAGCGTCCTAAAGAGCCTGACAGAGACAGAATCGATCATCCGTCTGCCATCAGGACGAAAAATTTCACATCAAAAAGCAAAGGAAATCCGTTCACTTGGCCTGAAAGGAATCTATATTGGTGATGATTCCAAACGCCATTATCCTTTCGGCAGCTATTTGTCGCATGTACTCGGCTTTGCGGGAATTGACAACCAGGGTCTGATGGGCCTTGAGCTGTTTTATGATAAAGAATTAAGCGGGCAAAAAGGGTCGGTTCAATTTTATGCCGATGCAAAAGGCCGGCGGATGAATGATATGGCGGACGATTATCAGGCTCCAATTGACGGACTGGATTTAAAACTGACGATTGACACTAAAATCCAGACCATTGTAGAGAGGGAAATGGAAATCGCCCAAAAAACATATAACCCGGATGGGCTGATCGCGATTGCCATGAATCCGAATAATGGGGAAATCCTTGCGATGTCAAGCCGGCCGAATTTCGACCCAGCCAATTTCCGATCGGTGCCTCAGGAGGTCTACAACAGGAACCTCCCCGTCTGGAGCACGTATGAACCAGGCTCCACCTTTAAAATCATCACGCTTGCCGCAGCGCTTGAGGAAGGCAAGGTGAATCTGGAAAAAGAACACTTTCATGATTCTGGGAGTGTCCAGGTCGCCGGAGCAAGGTTGAAATGCTGGAAGCGCGGCGGACATGGGAGCCAGTCATTTTTGGAAGTAGTCCAAAATTCCTGCAACCCGGGTTTCGTCGAGCTTGGAGAGAGGCTCGGAAAAGAAAAACTATTTGATTATGTAAAAGGGTTTGGCTTCGGCCAAAAGACGGGAATTGACCTGCAGGGGGAAGGCACCGGGATATTGTTCAATATGAACCGCGTTGGCCCTGTAGAATTGGCGACAACGGCTTTCGGCCAGGGCGTTTCCGTAACGCCGATCCAGCAGGTGACCGCGGTGGCCGCGGCTGTAAATGGCGGATACTTGTATACCCCCTATATAGCGAAGGAACTGATTGACCCGGCAACCAAGCAGGTAGTGATGAAGAATTCACCAAAACTGAAAAGGCGTGTCATTTCCGAAGAAACATCCAAGCAAATCAGGCATGCGCTCGAAAGCGTGGTCGCCCAGGGGACTGGTGGAAAGGCATTCATCGATTCCTACCGGGTCGGAGGAAAGACAGGGACGGCCCAAAAAGCGCAGGGCGGAAGGTATTTGGAAAATAATCATATTGTTTCATTTATCGGGTTTGCGCCTGCGGATGACCCCCAGCTTGTTGTGTACGTTGCAGTTGATAACCCAAAAGGGACCGTCCAGTTTGGCGGCGTCGTCTCTGCCCCGATCGTTGGGAACATCATGAAGGATTCGTTGCTTGCCATGGGGGTTGAGCCGAGAAAGGACCAAATCGAAAAGAAAAGGACCTGGCAGGATGTCCCAATGATCTCGATGCCCCACCTGGAGGGGATGACGAAAAGGGAACTTGGGGAGCAGCTCGAAAACCTGAAAATCGAGGCTAAAGGGGAAGGCGATATGGTTGTTAAGCAGCTGCCGCAGGCCGGAACGAGGGTAAAGGAAGGTTCGACAATCATTCTTTATTTCGGCAAAGGAAACTAAAAACAGGGAAGGCGATGGAATTTTTCCACCGCCTTCTTCCTGTGTCTCCACCATATTCCAACCGCTCGGGAACTCTACAGGAAAATCATTATGGATTAATGGCGAAATGCATGTATATCATGTAAAATAGGTATCGATTGTTAAGCAGGAGAGGAATTGAAAACAATGAAGTTGCATGAGCTTTTAAAACATTTGCGTCAACCGGGTAAATTGCCTGAAGCAAACCCGGATATATCATCCGTTGAAGACAGCCACAGCAAGGTGCGAAACGGCAGCCTGTTTATTTGCATAAAAGGCTTTTCGGCGGATGGACATGATTTTGCCGCAGAGGCTGTACAGAATGGCGCCGTCGCCATCGTTGCCCAAAGGGAGCTCGATGTGCCAGTGCCTGTTTATATTGTGCGCGACACATCAAGGGCAAAAGCCATTCTGGCTGATGCATTTTATGGGCACCCAAGCCACGGCATCCATTTGACTGGGATAACCGGAACGAATGGAAAAACAACGACGAGCCATTTAATTGAACGGATTTTTTCCGACTCGGGCCTGAAAACAGGGCTGATTGGAACGATGTATACAAAAGTGGGCGATAGGAAATTCGATGTCAAAAATACAACTCCGGAAAGCCTTACGTTGCAAAAGACATTCAGGCTGATGGCCGATGAGGGAGTTACACATGCCGTTATGGAAGTTTCCTCACATGCCCTCGATTATGGCAGGGTTCATGGGACTGATTTCAATATTGCGGTCTTTACGAATTTGACCCAGGACCATTTGGATTACCATAAGACGATGGAAAAGTATAGGCAGGCAAAGAGCCTTTTGTTTTCCCAATTGGGGAATACTTATTCTGAAGCATCACCAAAGTTCGCTGTTATAAATGCAGACGACCCCGCCGCCCTAGAGTTCATCCGGGCAACCGCGGCATTGATACTTACATACGGGATTGATGAAAAGGCGGATATTATGGCAAAAAACATCCGCCTTACTCCACAGGGTACAACATTTACGGTAGAAATTGCCGGAATGCCTTATTCTGTTTCAATGAAACAGGTAGGCAAATTCAACGTTTATAACGCGCTTGCGGCAATTGGAGCAGCTCTTGCCTCTGGAATAACCCCAGAAATCGCCATTTCGTCACTTGAGCGGATTGAAGGGGTGGCTGGAAGGTTTGAAACAGTCGACGCCGGGCAGGACTTTTCGATTATTGTCGACTATGCACATACCCCAGACAGCCTTGAAAATGTCCTGAAAACCATCCGTGAATTCGCAAAAAAGAACATATATGTATTGGCGGGCTGTGGAGGGGACCGGGACAGGGCAAAGCGCCCACTGATGGCAAGCATTGCCTGCGAGTACGGGACGCATCCGATTTTCACTTCGGATAACCCGAGGAGCGAGGACCCGGAAGCCATCCTCCGCGATATGGAAGAAGGCGTTAAAGGAAGAAACTACAAAGTCATCCCTGACAGGAAAGAAGCAATTGAATATGCTGTCGGCTCGGCCCAATCCGGGGATATCATCCTCATCGCAGGAAAGGGACACGAAACATACCAGGAAATTAAAGGCGTCAAATATGATTTCGATGACCGGGTTTGTGCAAGGGAAGCGGTCATTCGCCTGGCAAAAGATAAATAATGACCAAAACTAAACTTTTAACGATGGAGATTAACGTAAAGATATGAGTAGCAAACAAATTGTTTTTTTTCATAGGGGCCTTCTCCCGAATAGTAAAACTTCATATGATAGTGCTGTGGCCGCGCGCTTTGCCGGCGCCACTGTTCCTGTAAGGAGGCAGCTTCATGCTTGAACAAGTTATTTTTTTCACGATACTGATGGGGTTTTTAATAACCGTCCTCCTTTCCCCGATATTCATTCCTTTTCTGAGAAGGTTGAAGTTTGGGCAGAGCATTCGGGAAGAGGGCCCGAAATCGCACCTGAAAAAATCAGGAACGCCTACGATGGGCGGGATTATGATTCTGTTATCGATTATTGTTACCTCGCTCGTAATGGCGGGCAAGTTCGCTGGACCGACCTCTAAGACATACATGTTAATCATTGTCACCGCCGGCTTCGGGCTGCTCGGATTTCTAGATGACTTCATAAAAGTTGCAATGAAGAGGAATCTTGGCCTTACATCGAAGCAGAAATTGTTGGGCCAGATTATTATTTCGGTCATTTTCTATCTTCTTTATAGAAGAAATGAGCTGCCGTCGGAATTGGGGCTTCCTTTTACCGATTATTCGATTGACCTTGGCTGGTTTTATCTCGTTTTTGTCATCTTTTGGCTAGTTGGTTTTTCAAATGCGGTCAATTTGACGGATGGGCTTGACGGGCTTGTGTCTGGGACGGCGGCGATCGCCTTCGGTGCCTACGCCGTGCTTGCTTGGAGCCAGTCCCAATTTGAACTTTCAATATTTAGTGTCGCCGTCGTTGGCGCGGTACTGGGTTTCCTTGTATTCAACGCCCACCCTGCCAAGGTTTTTATGGGGGATACCGGATCACTCGCGCTTGGGGGTGCCATAGCCGCATTATCGATACTTACCGGCCATGAATTCCTGCTCTTAGTGATTGGCGGCGTCTTCGTAATCGAAACGTTATCGGTCATCCTCCAGGTGATTTCGTTTAAGACAACAGGCAGAAGGATTTTCAAAATGAGCCCGCTCCACCATCATTATGAACTTTCAGGCTGGTCCGAATGGCGAGTTGTCGTCACGTTTTGGACAGTAGGCCTCCTTTTTGCGATTCTTGGAATTTATATCGGGGTGTGGATTTAAGTGAAGATGATTGATACGTACCAGCATAGGAAAATACTTGTACTGGGACTTGCGAAAAGCGGCGTGACGGCGGCCGCGCTCCTACATAAGCTAGGAGCATTCGTGACCGTTAACGACTTTAAGCCCCTCTCCGAAAACGAGGAGGCCCAGGGGCTGCTTGAACAGGGAATCACCGTGATAACGGGGAGCCATCCGGTTGAACTTCTTGAGGAGGGCTTTGAACTCGTTGTCAAAAATCCTGGCATCCCATACACGAACCCGATGGTAAAACGGGCTTTTGAAAAAGGGATCCCAGTTGTAACCGAGGTCGAACTGGCCTGGCAAATTTCCGAAGCCCCGTTTATTGGAATTACGGGAACGAATGGAAAAACAACTACGACAACTTTGATTTTTGAAATGCTTAAAGAAGGGGCAAAACAACCTCTCATCGCTGGGAACATCGGTACGGTCGCATCGGGAGTGGCACAGGAAGCAACAGAGGAAAATACGATCGTCATCGAGCTTTCATCTTTCCAGCTGATGGGCATAGAAGGTTTTAGGCCCAAGGTCGCCGTTCTTACCAATCTTTATGATGCCCACCTGGATTATCATGGAACAAGGGCGGAATACCATTCGGCAAAAGCGAACATCACGAAGAATCAGGGAGATGGCGATTATTTTGTTTTTAACGCCGACCAGGAAGAAACACTTGCTGTTGCAAAAAGCTCGAAAGCAGTGCTTGTTCCTTTTTCGGCCACGAAAGAACTAGGGAGGGGAGCCTACGAGAGTGGGGGCTGGCTTTGCTTTGAAGGAGAGAAGATCATTCATCGCGAGGAAGTCGCTTTGCCA
This sequence comes from Neobacillus oceani, assembly GCF_046237595.1. Classification (NCBI taxonomy): domain Bacteria; kingdom Bacillati; phylum Bacillota; class Bacilli; order Caryophanales; family Bacillaceae; genus Neobacillus; species Neobacillus oceani. The sequence goes on from NZ_CP143543.1 coordinate 1,786,265, forward strand.
GGGGAGCACAACCTTGAAAATATTCTTTCGGCAGTCGCATCTGCAAAGCTATCGGGAGTGGATAACGAGGCGATCCAAACTGTGCTGAAATCCTTCACAGGTGTCAGGCACCGGCTTCAGTTCGTTGCGGAAAAGGATGGACGGAGGATTTACAACGATTCAAAGGCGACCAATATCCTCGCCACCCAAAAAGCGCTAGAGGCATTTGACGCGCCGATCGTTCTCCTTGCGGGAGGGCTGGACCGGGGGAATGGATTTGACGAGCTCATTCCTTCCATGAAAAATGTCAAGGCATTGATTACCTTTGGGCAAACAGCGGAAAAGCTTGCGGAAACGGCCAAGAAGGCGGGAATAAAAACGATTGTTTGCGCCGATAATGTTGAGGGTGCTGTTCCGGAAGCGTACAGGCTCTCACAGCCTGGGGATGTCATTCTCCTGTCTCCTGCTTGCGCCAGCTGGGACCAGTACAAAACTTTTGAGGTCAGGGGCGACATGTTTATTGAAGCGGTGCATAAGCTTAAGTAGGGCTTGTCTCCTTGTTTGAGCCGATTGCACGAATTTTGCCTGGCTCTCCGGAAGGCCCAATACATGGGGCAGAGGTGTTTGGCAGTGCCAGTAAAAAAAAATTCTCCCGATTTGATCCTGTTGGCCGTGACATTCGCGCTGCTCGCTTTCGGGCTTATCATGGTCTATAGTTCAAGTGCGATTTGGGCGGAATTCAAGTTCAATGACTCCTTTTTCTTCGCAAAAAGGCAAGTGCTGTTTGCCGGGGTCGGAATCGCCGCAATGTTTTTCATCATGAACATCAATTATCTGACATGGCGCACTTGGGCGAAAGTCATTATCATTATTTGCTTTTTCCTACTGCTCCTTGTCCTCGTTCCAGGGGTCGGGAATGTCAGGAATGGATCAAGGAGCTGGATTGGTGTCGGGGCTTTCTCCATTCAGCCTTCCGAATTCATGAAGCTTGCGATGATTGCATTTTTGGCAAAATACCTTTCGGAGCGCCAGAAGTTCATTACGTCTTTACGGAAAGGCCTCGTACCATCGCTTGGGCTTGTGTTCATTGCCTTTGCGCTAATTATGCTTCAGCCCGACCTGGGTACTGGTACAGTCATGGTAGGAACATGCCTGGTCATGATATTCGTGGCCGGGGGAAGGATACTCCATTTCGCTGGGCTGATTCTTCTAGGTGTAGCCGGTTTCGCTGGATTAATCATATCGGCGCCATACAGGATTAAAAGGATAACCTCCTTTCTTGATCCTTGGTCCGATCCGCAGGACAGTGGCTTCCAGATCATACAGTCGTTGTATGCAATCGGGCCGGGCGGCCTTTTCGGGCTGGGACTAGGCGAGAGTCGACAGAAATTCTTTTATTTACCGGAACCACAGACTGATTTCATCTTTGCGATTCTTGCCGAAGAGCTGGGCTTTATCGGGGGCTCGCTTATTCTCCTTTTATTTGCCCTCCTCCTTTGGCGAGGGATTAAGATTGCGCTCGGCGCTCCAGACCTGTTTGGGAGTTTCCTCGCTGTGGGCATTATTTCCATGGTTGCCATTCAAGTGATGATCAATATTGGTGTTGTAACCGGGCTTATGCCTGTTACAGGGATCACATTGCCTTTTTTAAGCTATGGGGGCTCATCGCTGACCCTTATGCTCATGGCAATCGGGGTACTATTGAACATTAGCCGTTATGTAAAATATTAACCAAGGCCCTGCGCTTGCAGGGTTCTTTTTCACTTTGGATTTGCTGAGGATAAAAATGCCATGTATGAAACGACCCTTTTCATCGTTTCTGTGTTTAAAATATAGTAGAATGAGGGTAAATGAAGCGGGTGCTTTTTTTTCGAGTTTTCCTGGTTAGTTTGTGAGGGGCGGTTTTAAAATCATTCGCTGGTCTGTAGAATATCGGCTTCAAGTAACAAGATTCATTAACAAATTTGCCGCGGGCATTACATAATGATGAAGCAAAGCGAGGGGACGCAGCCTAATACTTCCTGCTGGGAGGCGTCCCTAGGGAGAAATGAAACGAACCACTAATTAGGCATAGCATACACTAAAAAAAACTCCGTTTGTAATCAGAAAGGGAGGGATCTTATGGATGGGCTAAAGAAAGAAATTGAAATGGCCGAAGTTGGAAAAATAAAAGAGTCGGAGGCGCTGTCACAGCATACAACAATAAAAATTGGCGGGCCCGCGGACATTTTTGTTGAGCCGTCCTCAATCGAAAACCTGCTTAAAACAATGGAAATTGTAAGGCAGCACGGTGTACCTTGGCGGGCAATCGGGCGTGGGTCAAATCTGCTCGTCTCGGACCGGGGGATTGAAGGGGTTGTAATCAAACTCGGCAGCGGCCTGGACAAATTGGAACAGAACGGAACCGAAATAACGGTCGGGGGCGGACAATCACTCGTTTCGCTCGCCACCTCAGTCAGCAGGAAAGGGCTAACAGGCTTCGAATTTGCCGGAGGAATTCCGGGTTCGGTAGGCGGGGCCGTCTACATGAATGCCGGCGCCCACGGTTCGGATATTAGCAAAGTTTTAAAAAAGGCTCATATTCTATTCGAGGATGGCAAAGCGGAGTGGCTATCAAATGAACAACTGGAATTCTCCTACAGGTCCTCGATCCTTCAGAAAAAAAGGCCGGGGATTGTCCTTGAAGCTGTTTTCCAGCTTGAAGCAGGGAACAGGGAGGAAATTGTAGCGGAACTTCAAAAAAACAAGGACTATCGAAAGGAAACCCAGCCGTGGAATTTTCCATGCGCGGGCAGCATTTTCCGAAATCCTCTTCCTAATTATGCAGGAAGGCTGATTGAAGATGCCGGGCTAAAAGGCCACTCAATCGGAGGCGCGAAAATATCGGAAATGCACGGGAATTTTATCGTCAATACCGGCACCGCGACCGCAGAGGATGTCCTGGCGCTCATCCAGCATGTCAAGGATACGATTTTCTCCCTTAATGGCATCCGCATGGAAACCGAAGTCGAAATAATTGGCCGAAAATAGCAGGAAAATCATCATACTGGCATATAATTGTATGCTATAATATTTCCATTGGATTAGGCGAAAAGTTGTACCAGAAACGGCGGCATGAGACGATCGTGCCGTTGTTTTCGATTATCCCTTCCTTTACAGGGAGTTTTTTCACTAATCACGATGGGGTGAACAGGAATGCAAAAGGGCAAAGTGCTCACACTTGAAGACAGAATACCGAAATTGAAGGAACAACGGCGGAAAAAGGCGAATAGAAGGCTGATTCTTCTGCTTTTTATGTTTTTTTTCCTGATTGCCGGTGTCATTTACATACAATCCCCGCTCAGCCACGTAAGTGCAGTGGAGGTAAGGGGAAATTCGGCTTACGAAGACACGGAACTTGTGAAAGTTACCGGAATAACCTACGAGACGAACATTTGGAAAATTCAAAAGGACGCGGTATCCAAAAAATTGACAGAGTTACCTGAAATAAAGAGTGCCAGCGTAAAACTCGTACTACCAAATAAGATCCTCATCAACATAACAGAGCATAGGCGGATTGCTTATCTCGCCATGGATGCAGGATTTTACCCGGTAATGGAAAACGGAAAAGTACTACCCGGGAACAAAAAGGAGTCTCTTTCAGAAAATGTTCCGGTCCTGATGGGATTCAAGGAAGGCAAAGTGCTTGATGAAATGTGTTCTTCCCTCCTTACGCTACCAGAGGAAATTTACAATTCCATTTCAGAAATCCACTATACTCCCCAAAAAACAGATGAATTCCATGTGTCACTGTTTATGAATGACGGGTTTGAAGTTAGTGCTTCCTTAAGGACATTCGCGGAAAAAATGGTTCATTATCCATCAATTGTGAGCCAGCTTGACCCAAACGTAAAAGGAGTCATCGATTTGGAAGTCGGGTCCTATTTTAAAGCATATGAAATAAAGGGGGAGGAAGGCCTTGATGAAGAAAGTGAGGGGTAAACATGTGATTTTATCGCTCGTTTGCCTTGTTCTTGGATACATTATGGCCTTTTCCTATCATTTAACCCTCGTGGAAAACAAGCATAAAAACAAACAAGTCACAGGCAGCCATTACGAGCGGACACTGGACCTGAGGAACCAGCTCATTTACCTGGAGGAGGAGAACCGTAAGCTTCAAAGGGAATACAATAAAAAACAAGCAAAAGTCCTTCAGAATGAACAAGAACTTTCAAAAGGAGAAGAAGCATACTCATCAATCGCAAAGGAAGCTGAAAAATTTCGGATGTACCTTGGCAAGGTAAAAGTGAAGGGGCCGGGAATACAGGTCTCGCTGGCCGATGGTGATTATAATCCTGATGAACAAAACATTAATAACTACCTCGTACATGAATACCATGTTTTCAAGGTAGTGAATGAATTGTATGTATCCGGCGCGGAAGCTGTTGCCATTAATGGCCAAAGGCTATCCGCAAAATCGTATATCGTTTGCAATGGCCCCGTCATAACCGTCGACGGGAAACAGCATCCCGCTCCATTTGTTATATCGGCGATCGGTGACCCGGCGGTCCTGGAATCGGCCCTCAATATGACAGGCGGCGTCAGGGACCAGATTGTGAATGACAACATCGTTTTTACTTTGGAGAAAAAAGACTCTATTCATTTCAATCCGATATTGGGCAGCTAATTAACTCATGTCCACGAAGAAGGTTAGGTGAAAACTGTGGACAAGCAAAAAAAGAATTTTACCAGCTTTTCAATCGTGGCCGCCATCATCGGTTTTATGATCGCCATCCAGTTCCAGACCGTTAAGGAACCAGTTGATGTACGCGATACAAGGGATATTTGGCAGCTAAGGCAGGACATTCTTAAGGAAAAGAAATTGCAGTCGGAACTTCTGGGTGAAATCCGGTCTGCCGAGGACAAACTTGCCGGGTATGAAACAAAGAGGCAAAATGGGAAAGAACAGGTACTTAAGGAAACGTTGGAGGAATTAAAGATAGAGGCAGGTTTTACTGAAATAACCGGGCCGGGCATTATCCTAACGATCGAACCGGTTTTTGAGGAGGTCCTCATTGGGGACCCGATCAGCACTACTGTTACTCCCGATCTATTAAAAAGGCTGACAAATGAATTGAATATGTATGAAGCGAAACAAATATCCATTGATGGGCAGCGAATAATCAATTCGACGGTCATCCGTGAAATAAGCTCGGAAACAAGGATAGATGGCCATCGGCTCTCTGCGCTTCCGATAGAAATAAAGGTGATCGCTGAAAATATACAGGCCGCGGAAAAACTCTCCAACCGGATGAAAGCTTCGCAATCAATGGAAGAGTTCTTCATTGAAAACCTGCGGTTAACTGTTTCAGATCCAATACAGGAAATTACTATCGAGGCATTTGAAAACCCGATCAGGATAAACACAATGAAGCCAGCCAAGACCGATGAAGGGGGGGATTCCTAATGTGGCTTCCAGTCCTGGGGCTCATCATCGGAGTGATTCTCGGACTAATGACCGAAATCAGGATTCCTGATGAGTATTCGAATTATTTGTCGATTGCCGTCCTTGCCGCGTTGGATACCCTGTTTGGCGGAATCAGGGCGCATTTGCAGAATATATATGACGAAAAGGTTTTCGTCTCCGGTTTTTTCTTTAATATAATCCTTGCCGCAAGTTTAGCTTTCCTGGGAGTCCATCTTGGTGTAGACTTGTATTTAGCTGCTGTGTTCGCATTTGGAGTCAGGCTTTTCCAGAACATTGCGGTCATCAGGCGGATTATGCTGGCCAAATGGACGGCATCACGTGAAAAAACAGAAAAAATTTGATATTTTTTAAAGGGAATCATTTCGTTCTGACGAATATTTTTATAATATATAATTATATTTACAATTTTTGAACGATAAATCTAGTAGAAAGTGCAGTATTTGCTGAAGGAGGTGCCATAGGATGAACAACAATGAGATATTTGTAAGTCTTGACATCGGTACATCCAGTGTAAAAGTAATCATTGGTGAGAAGGTCAATGACTCGTTAAATATTATCGGAGTTGGCAACGTGAAATCAGCCGGGCTTAGAAAAGGGGCCATCGTTGATATAGAAGAGACCGTTCATTCTATTAAAAAAGCAGTCGAACAGGCCGAGAGAATGATAGGAATGGAAATCAGGCAAGTCATTGTCGGGATTACAGGGAACCATGTCATGCTCCAGCCATGCCACGGGGTAGTAGCCGTTTCCGGTGACAACAAGGAAATTACCCGGGAGGATATCATCCGTGTCGAAGATGCAGCCAAGGTTATTTCCATTCCGCCTGAAAGGGAGATCATCGATGTGGTGCCACACCAGTACATTGTCGATGGCCAGGACGAAATTACTGACCCTATCAATATGATGGGTGTTAGGCTTGAAATGGAAGGCACAATCATAACAGGCTACAAAACGATCCTACATAATGTTTTACGATGTGTTGAACGGGCGAATCTCGAAATTCTTGATATTACGCTCCAGCCTCTTGCATCCGGAATGTTTTCCCTCTCAAACGACGAGAAAAACCTCGGTACTGCCCTAGTCGACATCGGGGGAGGCACAACAACAATCGCGGTATTCGATGAAGGCCGCCTGATTGCCACAAGCGTGATTCCTGTTGGCGGTGAACATATTACGAAGGATCTTTCCATCGTGCTTAGGACTTCAACGGAAAATGCCGAAAAAATCAAAATCAAGTATGGACATGCCTTTTACGAGCAAGCATCGGGGGATGAAGTTTTCAGCGTCCCTGTTATAGGAAGCGACCAGCACCAGCAATTTACCCAGCTAGAAATATCGGAGATCATTGAAGCGAGGCTGGAAGAAATATTTGATCTTGTCCTGAATGAATTGAGGAGGATGGGAGTCAGCGACCTCCCTGGCGGTTATGTCCTGACGGGCGGCGTCTCGAATATGGAAGGAGTGCTCGAACTTGCCCAGGCGGTTTTCCAAAGCAGGGTAAGAAGGGCCATTCCTGATTACATCGGTGTCAGGGAACCACAATTCACATCGGGAGTCGGATTAATCAAATATGCCAGCAGAAACAGCAAGCTTGATGGCTATGTCCAGTCGGTAAGCGTTCCGCATTCCCAGGACCAGAAGGAAAACAGGGTGCCAAAACAGCAAGCCGCGCAAAAGCAGGCAAAACAGCCTGAAGAAAAAATGTCCACGAAAGTAAAGAAATTTTTTGGCTACTTTTTTGAATAGGCAAAATGTTTTAAAACTGCTTTCCATACACTGACTGATGAATCGATTGAAATCGGGGGATCTCCTGCCTGAATCCCTTTTTCTTTATAGACAATCAGGCAGGCTATTTGCCTCTAATGAACGGGGCGACAGGGCGACAAGGAAATTGGACGAATTAGGAGGATTTGTCATGTTGGAGTTTGATACAAATTTAGATCAATTAGCTACCATAAAAGTTATTGGCGTCGGGGGCGGCGGAAACAATGCTGTAAACCGCATGATTGAACATGGTGTCCAGGGGGTTGAATTCATCGCTGTCAATACAGACGCCCAAGCCCTCAATCTGTCCAAAGCTGAAGTGAAAATGCAAATTGGCGCGAAGCTAACTAGAGGGCTTGGAGCCGGCGCAAATCCTGAAGTAGGTAAAAGGGCCGCCGAAGAAAGCAAGGAACAAATTGAGGAAGCACTCCGTGGAGCCGACATGGTATTCGTTACAGCCGGAATGGGCGGAGGCACCGGTACCGGCGCTGCTCCTGTCATTGCCCAAATCGCTCGTGACCTTGGCGCCCTGACTGTTGGGGTTGTTACACGCCCGTTCACGTTTGAAGGAAAAAAACGGCAGACACAGGCAGCCATGGGCATTTCCGGGATGAAGGACGCTGTTGACACCCTTATTGTCATTCCGAATGACCGTCTCCTCGAAATCGTTGACAAGAGCACTCCGATGCTTGAAGCATTTCGTGAAGCGGACAATGTATTACGGCAAGGGGTCCAGGGTATTTCCGACCTTATCGCCGTGCCGGGGCTAATTAACCTCGACTTTGCGGATGTAAAAACGATTATGTCCAGCAAAGGCTCGGCGTTAATGGGGATTGGGGTCGCTTCAGGTGAAAACCGCGCTGCAGAAGCAGCCAAAAAAGCAATCAGCTCTCCACTTCTTGAGACATCAATTGATGGCGCACAAGGCGTTCTGATGAACATTACCGGCGGAACCAACCTTAGCCTGTATGAAGTCCAGGAAGCTGCTGATATCGTTGCTTCAGCATCTGACCAGGAAGTGAACATGATTTTCGGATCAGTCATTAATGAAAATTTGAAGGATGAAATTCTTGTTACGGTCATAGCGACTGGATTCAATGAAGAATCCATTCAGCAAAGGCCATCAGCCCGTCCGTCTTTCGGGCAGCCGAAGCCTTCGATTGGCACTGTAAAGAGGGAACCTAAACGTGAAGAACCAGTTCAGGAGCCCCAACGGCCTTCGTCGGTCTCACAGGAAGATACACTCGATATCCCGACATTCCTTCGGAACCGAAACAGAAGAAGGTAATGATGGCGGTTTTTCCCGCTAGCTGAAAAATAAAGTCGAAGCACGCCCGATGAAAAAAGGGCGTGCTTTTATTTTTTCCAAAACTCTCAAAAGAACAGCGCTGATAGTTTTATTTTTATAGATTAAATCGGGGGCAGCCCGCGGAGACATGTGCTTCGTGGCAGGCAGAACAACCACCTGTCTCTTCGAAATGATTCCAGGAAGCTTGCCTGGCGAAATGGAAGTCTACCATTTCTCTTTGCCAAAGAAAGCATTAAACATAGATATTGGCAAAAGCTGAGGGGAATCGTTGAAAATTCCATCATTTCACGTACAGGAATCGACACACTTTCAACCTCGTGATGCTATATACTTTTTCGTAAACAGAACACGGCATCCTGTCTATCAGGATCCCGACCGAGGAGATTATGCGTGTGACTGTTTATTTGGATGTAATCTGGGCTTTGAATCTGCTCTTTGACTGCCTCCTACTCAGCTTGGCGTCAATTGTATTGAAACGGGCTGTTCCACCCTGGAGAATAGCGGCTGGAGGTTTCATCGGCTCCCTAATTATCTTGCTTTATTTCACTCCTTTTGGCACTTATGCAGGGCATCCCATTTCCAAGCTTCTGTTTTCGGTTTTGATGGTCTTAACTGCTTTTGGCTACAAAGGGATGAGATTTTTTTTGTCATCACTAGCCGCCCTCTACCTCTCGACGTTTTTGATCGGGGGGGCAATGATGGGAACCCATTATTTTCTGCAAACAGGCGGGGGAGCATCAAGGGCGTTCCTCTCTTCCGTTTCGGCCGGGTTCGGGGATCCGGTAAGCTGGGCATTTGTATTGATTGGCTTTCCACTCGCATGGCATTTTTCAAAAAACAGGCTTGGGGCCATTGAAATGGCGAAAATCAAGTTCGACCAGCTTGTCAATGTCATTATCACTATAAATGGAGAATCGCTTTACTTTACCGGCTTAATTGACAGCGGAAACCAGCTGTATGACCCGATAACAAGGCTGCCAGTCATGTTTGCTTCAGTGAAAAAGACGATTGGAACATTGCCTCCTCCACTCGTGGCCGCATCAGCCGATCCCGAATCGGTTATTTATGGAGACAAACCTTTGGATAGCGAATGGGGGCATCGCGTAAGAATTGTCCCTTATTCGGTAGTTGGAGAAGAAAACCGGCTGGTGCTTGCCATCAAACCGGATATGGTTGCCATAACGCAAGGTGAACAAACGTTTCGCACGAACAAAGTGCTCGTTTCATTTACGCTTCAGGAGCTTTCATCCGATGGGTCCTTTGAGTGCATTGTCCATCCAAAGATGCTGACAGGCGTTCCGGGAGGCCCCGGCATGGCAAGTTAATACTAATATACTCACAGATACTTTTTTTAGAAGGAGGAACAAACGTGAAAAAATGGAGGCTCCGTTTTTACTATTACTGGTCCAGGCTGCTATTTAAGCTTGGCTTGAAAAGTGAAGAAGTCCATTACATAGGGGGCAGCGAAGCACTGCCGCCACCGCTTAGCAAAGAGGAGGAGGAAGTCCTTTTAAAAAAGCTTCCAGCGGGGGATAAAGCCGCACGCTCCATCCTGATTGAAAGAAATCTGAGGCTTGTCGTTTATATTGCCAGGAAATTCGAAAACACGGGTATCAATATCGAGGATTTGATTTCCATCGGCACCATAGGGCTTATCAAGGCGGTAAACACATTTAATCCAGAGAAAAAGATCAAGCTTGCCACTTATGCTTCCAGATGCATTGAAAACGAAATCCTTATGTATTTGCGGCGGAACAACAAGATCCGGTCGGAAGTTTCATTCGATGAACCACTGAATATTGACTGGGATGGAAATGAGCTTCTTCTTTCGGATGTCCTTGGGACGGATGACGATATTATTACAAGGGATCTCGAGGCAAATGTCGACCGAAAGCTGCTTTCCAAAGCGCTGCACCAGTTGTCGGACCGGGAAAAGCAAATTATGGAGCTTCGTTTCGGGCTGGCGAATGGTGAGGAAAAGACGCAGAAGGATGTCGCCGATATGTTAGGCATTTCACAATCCTATATTTCAAGGCTCGAAAAACGGATTATCAAAAGGTTGCGCAAGGAATTCAATAAAATGGTCTAACCCGCCTAAAATAAGGCTCCAAAATTTTTTTCTGAAGCCGGAAATCGCGAACATAAAGGGATTCGGCTTTTACGTCCCTCTCCGGGCGGATGTGGCCCTGCATATTTTTCCTTTCCAAGGAGATACTGTTTTTTGAACAGCAGCTCCTACAAGGAGGGAAAAGGCATTGACCCGAAATAAGGTTGAAATTTGCGGCGTCGACACATCGAAGCTTCCTGTATTGAAAAACGATGAAATGCGCATGCTTTTCCGTGAAATGCAGGCAGGGGACCTAACTGCAAGGGAAAAGCTAGTCAACGGCAACCTCCGGCTCGTGCTGAGTGTCATCCAGCGTTTCAACAACCGCGGAGAATTTGTCGACGACCTATTTCAGGTTGGTTGTATCGGCCTCATGAAGTCGATCGATAATTTTGATTTAGGCCAGAACGTAAAATTTTCCACATACGCGGTGCCGATGATTATCGGTGAGATTAGGCGCTATTTACGTGACAACAATCCGATCCGGGTTTCCAGGTCGCTCAGGGACATTGCCTACAAGGCACTGCAGGTCAGGGAGAAGCTGATGGGCGAAACATCAAGGGAGCCAACCGCGGAAGAAATTGCGAAGGTTCTTGAAGTTCCCCATGAAGAAATTGTCTTTGCCCTTGATGCAATCCAGGATCCGGTTTCCCTGTTCGAACCCATTTACAATGACGGCGGGGACCCAATCTACGTGATGGACCAATTAAGCGATGAACGTAACAAGGATACCCATTGGATTGAAGAAATCGCGCTTAAGGAAGGGATGCGCAGGCTGAATGACCGGGAAAAGCTAATTTTGCGAAAACGCTTCTTCCAAGGGAAGACGCAAATGGAAGTCGCGGATGAAATAGGGATTTCTCAGGCGCAGGTATCACGGCTTGAAAAAGCAGCCATTAAACAAATGAATAAAAATATCCAAAGCTGAAGCTGCCCCGTAAAGGCGGCTTCTTCATTTTTTAGGGAAATATAAAATTGAACATTGTTGATATCTCAAAAATAAGTTATTGTAATCCAGCTCCAGCGCCTAGCCCCTCGAGGTCTTAAGCCGGTTCCCTCCGGAGGGCAGGCCCGTCCTGCGGGCCCCGTCTTAAGCTTGTCGGGGCTGAACAAGGCGCTTCCGCATTTTGTTCTTTTCCGAATCCTCACTACGGAAGCCTTGAAGGAAAGGCTGCGATGCATGGAAAAAAAGGGTGGCCTTCCAAGTTTTCTCCGCCCTTGACAATTTTCCTGTCCTTCTGTCATATAGTTTAAATAGCAAATGACAGGAGTGGATCGCAATGGTGAGGATATCCGATTTTCAGATGAAGGACGTCATTAATGTCGCCGATGGAAAAAAGCTTGGCAATGTAACTGATATAGACATAAACCTTGCCACCGGGAAAATACAGGCGGTGGTGATTGGCGGTGCGGGAAGGGTACTTGGCTTTTTTGGCAAAGATGAGGACACTGTCATTCCATGGGCAAATATTCTAAAGATTGGCCAGGACGTAATCCTTGTGAGGGCGAGCGGGCTAACGCATAAATCTGCTTCTGAAGGCAAGGAAAACAACGCCGGGTAAGTTAGCCTGTCGGATTTAGGCGTGGTGTGGTAAACTAGAGAAAAAACAGGGGAAAACCATGGAACCATTTATTTCACAAAATGAATCAATTTTAGCTCTTGGCGGTTGGATGAAGGATTATCCCGGGCTTTCCGCGGGATTTACCACAAGGGCCGGGGGTTATAGCACCGGCGAATATGAAAGCATGAATACGGGATTCCATGTTGGTGACCATCAGAATCTCGTAAAGAAGAACAGGGAGGCGATCGCCAGGCTCGCGGGCTTTTCGCTTCTGGATATTGTCGGTGCCGAGCAGACACACGGGACGAACATTGTCAAAGTGGGCTCCAGTTTAAAGGGAAGGGGAGCAGCCGCCTACAGTGATTCCGTCCCGGATACAGACGGTTTTTATACAAACGAGCCAGGCTTCCTGCTGTCCCTCTGTTTCGCGGATTGTGTCCCGCTCTATTTCTTTGATCCGGGGAGTGGGATGGTAGGCATCGCCCATGCCGGCTGGAAGGGTACAGTAAATGGGATCGGCCCGAAAATGATCGATGCCTGGAAGTCGGAAGGAATATCGCCTACGGCTATTTTGGCGGCGATAGGGCCATCGATCTGCAAAAATTGTTACATTGTTGATGACAGGGTAATAGCTTTTGCGGAAAAGAGACTAGAACATGTCGAAAAAAAACCATATAATCAAATTAGCGCCGGGCAGTATTCCTTCGACCTTCAGGCAATGAACAAACTCTTGCTGGAAGAGGCAGGAATACCGTCGCGTAACATTTCGACAACCGGTCTTTGTTCGTCGTGCGGGGGAGGAAGTTTCTTTTCACATCGCAGGGACAAGGGAAAGACCGGGAGGATGCTTGGATTTATTGGTTGGAAGGAGGGTTCTTTGAGGTAATGGGGGTAGCAGAAAATCTTAGAGATATACGTGCCAGGATTGCAGATGCCTGCCTAAAATCCAATAGGGATCCTGATGAAGTGAAAATTATTGCCGTAACAAAATATGTCAGTACGGAAAGGGCTATGGAAGCAGTGGAGGCGGGGATTCGGGACATAGGGGAAAACCGTGATGACGGATTTCTTAAAAAGTGGGATTCCCTCGGCGGAAGGGCCTCGTTCCATTACATCGGATCTCTGCAATCTAGGAAAGTGAAAAATGTCATCGGGAAAGTCGATTATATTCATTCCTTGGACAGGCTGTCTCTAGCCAAAGAAATTGATAAGCGGGCGGAAAATGAAGTAAAATGCCTCGTCCAGGTAAATGTTTCGGGAGAAGAATCGAAGCACGGGCTCCAACCCGAGGAAGTTGTTCCGTTCATTTTGGAAGTTAAGCAATACGGGAATATCCGGATCGATGGGCTAATGACGATGGCTCCCCTGACGGATGATGAAGCAGCAATCAGAAATTGCTTCAAAAAACTCAGGGAATTAAGGGACATGATAAAGGCGATGGGATTGCCGCATGCCCCGTGCACGGAATTGTCGATGGGGATGTCGAATGACTATGAAGTTGCCGTAGAGGAAGGAGCGACGATGGTCAGGATCGGCACGTCCCTCGTCGGAAAAAACGATATGGAGGTGCAGGTAGATGAGCATTAAATCGAAATTTAAAAATTTCTTTTTTTTGGATGATCAATACGAGGAAGAAGAGGGCTATGTTGAAGAGCCTGAGCCGTTAAAACCGCAAAAACAGCAGGCGGCAAAGACGCAAAATGTCGTAAGCCTCCAAAGCGTCCAAAAGGCATCCAATTCGAAGGTGGTCCTGATTGAGCCAAGAATGTATTCCGAAGCCCAGGAAATTGCCGATCACCTGAAAAACCGCAGGGCCGTTGTCGTCAACCTACAGCGGATCGACCATGATCAGGCTAAACGGATTGTGGATTTCCTTAGTGGTACCGTATACGCGATTGGCGGGGACATCCAAAAAATTGGATTGAGCATCTTTCTGTGTACCCCGGATAATGTCGAGGTTTCCGGCAATATTTCCGAGCTGATGCATGAACATGATTTTCAAGATTCGAGGTGGTAACAGTTAATGGCTGTAATTGTGAATGTATTGACATCAATAATTAATATTTATATCTGGGCTTTAATTATCTACATATTAATGTCCTGGTTTCCTAACGCGAGAGGGACTGCGATTGGGCAATTTTTGGCGAGGATTTGTGAACCGTATCTAGAGCAATTCAGAAGGTTCATCCCTCCGCTTGGGATGATTGACATCTCTCCGATTGTCGCCATCCTTGTTCTCCAATTTGCGATGAGAGGCCTGTACAGGGTATTCACCTGGTTTTGACGGCCGCATTGGCTTTTAGGCTGGCTGGCTCAGGCGGCCAGTCTTTTTGATTGAGGGACTTTTGATTCTAGGAGCAAATACATGAATATTTACCAGCACTTCAGGCCTTCGGAAAGGGAGTTCATCGATCAGGCGCTGCAATGGAAGAGCCAGGTGGAAACTTCCTATGCGATGAAATTGACCGACTTTCTCGATCCAAGGGAGCAGCATATTCTTAAAACACTGATCGGTGAGAACGGAGAAGTCCGGGTCCAATTTTCTGGAGGCACCGAAAATGCCGAACGAAGACGGGCGCTTTTGCTTCCCGACTATGCCGTAGCAGGGCAGGAAGAATTCCAAATCAGCCTGATGGATATCCGGTACCCTTCGAAATTTGTTTCAATCGAACATCCCCAGGTCCTGGGGAGCCTAATGTCAATTGGACTCAAAAGGGGGAAATACGGGGACATCCTGATGGGAGAAGGAAAAGCTCAATTTTTTTGCGCCTCCGAAGTGGCGGATTTCGTGAAAATGCAGCTGGAGTCAATCGGAAGAGCCTCGGTAGGCGTCAGTGAAATTCCGATTGGGCAGGCGCTTCAGCCGGCTGAAACTTGGTCCGAAGAATCGATGACCGTAAGTTCGCTGAGGCTCGACGCTGTACTGGCCGCCATCCATCATTTATCGAGGCAAAAAGCCCAGCTCTTCATCCAACAGGGGCTTGTCAAGGTAAATTGGGCAGAGGCTGTGAATCCCGCTTTCGAGTTGGGAGAGGGCGATATGATTTCTGTCCGGGGATATGGCCGCGCAAGGGTGCTTTCGATTGAGGGGAAAACTAAAAAAGAAAAATGGCGGATTGTCGCCGGAAAACAAAAATAATTTTAAAGCGATATGCAGGAAAATGCCTGTTCCTGTCGAATTAACTAGTAGATAAATACATAGCAAACAAGCAGGGAGCGAAAATCGAGCCCTCCTGCATAAAGATTATACTCAATTTAAGGGAGGTTGCGGTATGCCATTAACACCATTGGATATTCACAATAAGGAATTCACAAAGGGATTCCGGGGATATGATGAAGACGAAGTAAACGAATTTCTCGATCAAGTGATCAAGGATTATGAACTGATCCTTCGTGAAAAAAAGGAATTGGAAGAGCGCCTGAATGATATGAATGACCGTCTCGGCCATTTTACCAACATTGAGGAAACGCTGAACAAATCCATTATCATCGCCCAGGAAGCGGCCGAGGAAGTTAAGCGGATTGCCCAGAAGGAAGCAAAGCTTATCATCAAGGAAGCCGAGAAGAACGCGGACAGGATTGTAAACGAGTCCCTGTCGAAAGCCCGTAAAATCGCCCTTGAAATTGAAGACCTGAAGAAACAATCCAAAGTATTCAGGACTCGTTTCAAAATGCTCATCGAAGCGCAGCTTGATATGATCAACAACGACGACTGGGATCACCTGCTCGACTACAAGCTGGATGCGACCGAGCTGAAGGCAACGGAGGAAGAGGACTCGCTCGCTTGACGGATGCCTTCCTTATGGCATATAATTTCCTAATATAAGAATTGAAAAGACTAACAGGCAATGAAAGGGACAGTACAATTTCACAAGCTTTTTTTAGCGAGCCGGGAATGGTGGGAGCCGGCAAAAGCAGGAAATTGGAAAATCACCCAAGAGTCCCGCACTGAAAGGCTTAAGTAAAGCCTAGTAAGCTGCGGCGCCAATTCCACGTTACGGATGTTTGAGCGGGCGGCGTGTTACTATGCTGCCTATCAGGGTGGTACCGCGGGAAAGCAAAACCTTCTCGTCCCTATTTGGGACGGGGAGGTTTTTTATTTTTACCAAAACGTCCCTAATAAATGGCATGTAAGTTCAGGAGGAAAAGAAAATGGATTACAAAGACACATTGTTGATGCCGAAAACGGATTTTCCAATGCGCGGCAACCTTCCAAAAAGGGAGCCGGAAATCCAGGCGAAATGGGAAGAACAGAATATTTATAAAAAAGTACAGGAGCGGACAAAAGGCCGCCCGATGTACGTTCTGCATGACGGCCCACCGTATGCGAACGGCGATATCCATATGGGCCATGCCCTCAACAAAATCCTGAAGGATATCATTGTCCGCCACAAGTCCATGACAGGCTACAATGCCCCGTATGTGCCAGGATGGGATACTCATGGCCTGCCAATCGAACAGGCATTGGCGAATAAGGGGGTTAAGCGTAAGGAAATGACCGTAGCCGAATTCAGGCAGCTTTGCACCGAATACGCGCTTGGCCAAATCGACAGCCAGCGGACGCAATTCAAGCGGCTAGGAGTCAGGGGGGATTGGGAAAACCCATATATCACCCTAAAACCTGAATATGAGGCGCAGCAAATTAAAGTATTCGGGGAAATGGCGAAAAAAGGCTATATTTACAAGGGCCTCAAGCCAGTTTACTGGTCACCTTCAAGTGAATCCGCTCTAGCTGAGGCGGAAATCGAATACAAAGATAAAAAATCTCCATCTATATATGTGGCATTTAAAGTGAAAGACGGCAAAGGTGTCCTTGATACGGATACGAGCATTGTAGTCTGGACAACAACCCCCTGGACCATTCCAGCCAACCTAGGGATTTCTGTACATCCTGATCTCGTTTACGCGGTTGTTTCGGTAAACGGACAGAAATATGTTGTTGCCGAGGCGCTTCTTGAGTCAGTGGCAAAAGAAATTGGATGGGATTCCTATGAAGTTGCCCGGAAGGTAAAAGGCAGCGAGCTTGAGTATATTACAGCAGCCCATCCGCTTTACGCCCGCGATTCCCTTGTCATGCTTGGTGAACATGTAACTACTGATGCAGGGACCGGGTGTGTGCACACAGCTCCTGGCCACGGGGAAGATGACTTCCATGTAGGCCAGAAATATGGGCTTGGCGTGCTTTGCCCTGTGGATGACAAAGGCTATATGACAGCCGAGGCGGAAGGTTTGGAAGGCCTTTTTTATGATGAAGCAAATAAGCCAATCACACAGGCACTTGACGAAGCGGGAGCCCTGCTGAAACTATCGTTCATTACCCACTCCTATCCGCACGACTGGCGGACAAAAAAGCCGGTTATTTACCGGGCAACCGCCCAGTGGTTCGCTTCCATTAAGGACTTCCGGAACGAACTGCTTGAAGCGGTTAAAGAAACGGAATGGGTTCCGGCGTGGGGGGAAACACGCCTGTTCAATATGGTCCGCGACCGAGGCGACTGGTGTATTTCCCGCCAGCGTGTCTGGGGCGTGCCGATTCCCGTTTTCTACGCTGAAAATGGCGAACCTGTCATTACGGATGAAACAATCGAGCATGTATCTTATTTGTTCCGTGAACACGGTTCGAATGTTTGGTTTGAAAGGGAGGCCAAGGATCTTCTCCCTGAAGGCTTTACACATCCAGGTTCTCCGAATGGGACGTTTACGAAGGAAACCGATATCATGGATGTTTGGTTCGACTCCGGTTCTTCCCATCAGGCGGTCCTTGAAGAACGGGATGACCTGCAGCGGCCGGCCGACCTCTATTTGGAAGGCTCAGACCAATACCGCGGCTGGTTCAACTCATCGCTCTCTACCGCTGTTGCCGTGACTGGCAAGGCGCCGTATAAAGGGGTCTTGAGCCATGGATTTGTCCTGGACGGGGAAGGCAGGAAAATGAGTAAGTCACTCGGAAACGTCATGATACCTGAAAAAATCATGAACCAGATGGGTGCCGACATCCTGCGCCTTTGGGTTGCTTCGGTCGATTACCAATCCGATGTGCGCGTTTCCGATGCCATCCTGAAGCAGGTTGCCGAAGTATACAGGAAAATCAGGAATACATTCCGATTCCTGCTCGGAAACCTGGCAGACTTCAATCCGGAAACAGATGCCCTTTCCTATGAACAACTGCGCGAAGTTGACCAATTCATGCTCGTGAAGCTCAACCGGCTCATCAAACAGGTGAGAACCTCTTACGATAAGTATGAATACTCGGGAATTTACCATGCGGTCAACAATTTCTGCACCCTTGACTTGAGTGCGTTCTACCTGGATTTTGCTAAAGATATTCTTTACATCGAAGCAAAGGATAACAAGGCAAGGCGTGCAATTCAAACCGTTCTTTATGAGGCGCTCGTTTCCCTTGCACAGCTCGTTTCCCCGATTTTATCCCATACAGCGGACGAGGTTTGGGAATTCATTCCGGGCGTCAAAGAGGAAAGTGTTCAACTGACCGATATGCCTGAATACAAGGAATATGACAATGCGGTAGCGCTAATGGAAAAATGGACAGCGTTTATGAAGCTCAGGGATGATGTCCTGAAAGCATTAGAAGAAGCACGCAATGAAAAAGTAATTGGAAAGTCACTGACCGCTAAGGTAACCCTTTATGTAAATAAACAAACAAGGGAGCTCCTTGATTCAATCGATGAGGACCTGAAACAGCTTTTCATCGTTTCCGGATTAGAGGTGGCTGGCGAAGCGGAACAAGCTTCAGCAGAGGCGCTGAAGCTAGAGAATGCTTCGATTGTGGTTTCGAAGGCGGAAGGCGAGACATGTGACCGATGCTGGGTTGTTACAACCGATACCGGTTCGGACCCAGATCATCCGACATTGTGCGCCCGCTGCGCTAGTGTTGTGAAGGAAACCTCTCAATTGTAAGATTAGGTTGATTAAAAAGTGTGGGCCGCACCTGCTTTTGCAGGGCGGCTGTTTTTTTTGAAAAAAAGTGCCGGCGCCATTGATTGTGGTAGTATGCTTGTTTGTGCTAAAATGCATAAGAAGTCATCGAGAAGATGTGGAGGGTTCACTTGGTGTTTTATTACGTAATTGCGGCATTTATCATTGCACTTGACCAATTTACCAAATGGCTGATTGTAAAAAACATGAATATAGGGGACAGCATCCCGGTAATCGAGGATATCCTATATATAACCTCCCACAGGAACAAGGGAGCTGCCTGGGGAATCCTCCAGGGGCAAATGTGGTTTTTTTATGTCATTACCGTTGTGGTCATCATAGGAATCGTGTATTACATGCGTAAAGCTGCTGGGGGAAGCAGGCTTTTGGGTGTCTCGCTTGGGTTTATGCTTGGCGGGGCAATCGGCAACTTTATTGACAGGGTTTACCGCAAGGAAGTAGTCGATTTTATCCACACGTATATTTTCAACTACAATTTCCCAGTATTCAACATTGCTGATTCCGCGCTCGTTATCGGCGTGAGCCTTTTGATGTTCCAGATGCTGAAAGAAGAGCGCGAAAGCAAGAAGGAGAAAACATATGGAAAAAATGGTACACACCATCGCTGAGAGCGAGAAGGGTGACAGAATAGACAAGGCGGTATCAAGCCTGAATGAAGAATGGTCCAGGACCCAGGTCCAGCAATGGATAAAGGATGGCCTTGTCCTTGTAAATGGCAGGCTGGTAAAAACAAATTATAAATGCGCTGAGCACGATGTTATTGAAATATCCATTCCGGAGCCCGAGGAGCTTGATGCGATTCCGGAAAATATGGATTTGGATATTTATTATGAAGATGGGGACGTCCTTGTGGTGAACAAGCCAAAAGGGATGGTAGTCCATCCGGCTCCAGGCCATTTGACCGGAACCCTTGTAAATGGGCTCATGTACCATTGCACGGATCTTTCCGGGATAAACGGAGTGCTGAGACCTGGTATCGTCCATAGGATTGACAAGGATACATCCGGCCTCCTCATGGTTGCGAAAAATGACATGGCGCATGAAAGCCTCGTGAACCAGCTCGTTGAAAAATCGGTCACAAGGAAGTACAAGGCGCTTGTCCATGGAAGCATACCCCACGATTATGGAACGATTGAGGCCCCTCTAGGCAGGGATCCAAAAGACAGGCAAAGTATGACGGTCGTTGATAACGGGAAACATGCCGTTACCCATTTCCATGTCCTTGAAAGGCTGGGCGATTATTCATTCATCGAATGCCAGCTTGAAACTGGAAGAACCCATCAGATTAGGGTCCACATGAAATATATTGGCTACCCGCTTGCGGGAGACCCAAAATACGGCCCGAAAAAAACGCTTGAACTTGGCGGCCAGGCCCTCCACGCCGGAGTCCTTGGCTTTAAGCATCCCAGGACGGGCGAATATCTTGAGTTCGAAGCCCCGCTGCCAGCGTATTTCGACAATTTACTCGAGGAATTGCGCAAAAATGGTTGACACGGGTAAATGCTTCAAGTAGTATATCTATAGATTAATAAGCCCTTTAAATGCAGTCCAGAGAGGCTGGGAAGGAACGGACAATCACACACCCGAAATAGGGGGTGTGGCTACATGTGACTATCCAACCTCCCACAACTGCGGGAGGTTTTTTTATGGACATATCTTTAAACAGAGTATTTTAGGGATTATAGATGATTTTATTAAGTAGATTGCAGCGAAGGGCACCGACTCCTGCGGAAAGCGTGTGCCCGTAGCGGAAATCAACAAGCAGATAACCGAGCCTATGAGAAAGCAGGTGGAATGATGGGCCAAAAAGCAATTGTGTTGGATGAACAGGCTATCAGAAGGGCGCTTACACGAATAGCCCACCAAATCATCGAAAAAAACAAGGGAATCGAAGAATGTGTCATTGTCGGGATTCGGACAAGAGGCATTTACATCGCGGAGCGCCTTGCTGAAAGGATCCGCCAAATCGAAGGAGCCTCGGTAGCCACTGGAGAACTCGATATAACCTTATACAGGGATGACCTGACCAAAGTAACCGACGACCAGGAACCGCATGTGAAGGGATCCGATATCCCGGGTGGAGTAACGAATAAAAAAGTCATTCTTGTGGACGATGTTCTCTATACCGGCAGGACGGTGAGGGCGGGAATGGATGCGATCATGGACCTAGGACGTCCAGCCCAAATCCAACTGGCAGTCCTTGTGGACAGGGGCCATCGCGAATTGCCGATCAGGGCCGATTATGTCGGTAAAAATATCCCAACCTCAAGTTCAGAACGGATTGTCGTCGAGCTCGAAGAAGTGGACGGCTGCGACCAAGTAAGCATATACGAAATAATCGAAAAAACAACCGAATAGCCCTTTTAAAGCAGTCCAGAGAGCCTGCAAAGGGGGAAATGCCGGGCCGCGCCATGGGTGTGCGCTGCCACAAGCCGGAAAAAAAGTCCGGCATGCATTTTAACCTCCTTGTGTTCTGGACGCAGGGAGGTTTTTTTTGCTAACATGATTTGTGCTTTTTTAGATAAGTTTTCAGTTGAATAAGGAATACATGCAAATCCTATTAAAATCGGAGGAGAAACGAATGAACAACCCAATCCTGGATGTACACGAAAAACCGAGGCTCGGCCAGATGATTACGCTTAGCCTACAGCACTTATTCGCCATGTTCGGCGCGACGATCCTTGTGCCTTACCTTGTGGATCTAAGCCCGGCAATCGCCCTCATTTCAAGCGGCCTTGGAACATTGGCCTTCCTCGCAATTACAAAATGGCAGGTGCCAGCGTATCTCGGATCATCGTTTGCCTTTATTACACCGATAATCGGCGCGAAGGCAATGGGCGGCCCTGGCGGCGCGATGATTGGCAGCTTCATGGCTGGCCTCGTTTACGGCATCGTCGCCCTGATCATTAAGAAGGCGGGACATCGCTGGATCATGAATCTTCTTCCTCCGATTGTGGTGGGGCCGGTCATCATGGTCATTGGCCTTTCACTGGCGGGAACCGCTGTCGGGATGGCGATGAATACATTAGATAAACCGGAAAATTACAGCATGCTACATTTCTCGGCGGCTCTGGTTACCCTTATCGCCACAATTATATTCTCGATTTATGCGAGGGGGGTACTGAGCATCATTCCAATCCTTGCGGGAATTATCATTGGATACGTGTATTCGATGGCGGTGGGTCTTGTCGATTTCTCAAAGGTAGTAAATGCGAATCTTTTTGTAATGCCTGATTTCATCATTCCGTTTGTCGATTATAAAATAAATATAACGTTGGATCTCGTCCTCTTGATGGTTCCGGTCGCGGTCGTGACGATTTCTGAGCATATCGGCCATCAGCTTGTGCTGAGCAAGGTAGTCGGCCGTGATTACATTAAACAGCCTGGCCTTCACCGCTCCATTTTGGGCGACGGTACGGCAACGATGATTTCCGCATTGATTGGCGGCCCGCCGAAAACAACTTACGGTGAAAACATCGGCGTCCTCGCCATTACAAAGGTATATAGCGTGTATGTCATTGCTGGGGCGGCGGTGGCGGCAATCCTTTTCGGTTTCAGTGGAACAATTACCGCACTCATAGGCTCAATCCCGCCAGCCGTCATGGGCGGCATCTCTATCCTGCTTTTCGGTATCATCGCTTCTTCCGGCCTGAGGATGCTTGTTGACAACAATATTGATTTTGGCAACAACAGGAACCTCATCATCTCATCCGTCATCCTCGTAATCGGTATCGGAGGAGCGTTCATCAAGATAACAAATGGCTTTCAAATCCACGGCATGGCGCTCGCGGCAATCATCGGGGTATTGCTGAACCTGATCCTGCCTGGAAGGGACCCAGTAAAAGACGACATGTTTGAAGTTTCAACAGACAAAAAATCTGCATAAGGTACCACCTTTTAAACCGGTCCCGTGAGTCCGGTAAGGGTGCACGCCCTGCCGCCAGGAAGCCAAATTTCCAGGCAGCAGGGGGAAATCTGCGCCCAGGCTACCGCCGAGGGCGTTTTCTTTCGCCCTAAAGCACAAAAACTGGGGAGGAATGGAAAAATGATCAAGCATTTACTGACAATGGCTGATTTGCAGCCGGAAGAAATCCACACACTGATTGATGAAGCGGAAGGATTTTCAAAAGGGGCAATCTGGGTTCCAAATAGGCCGGCGTTTGTTTCGAATCTATTCTTTGAACCAAGCACCAGGACGAAGTGCAGCTTTGAAGTCGCGGAGCGGAAACTTGGCCTTGAAGTTATCCAGTTTGAGGCAAGTGCTTCAAGCGCTCTTAAGGGTGAAACGCTTTACGACACAGTCCGTACATTGGAATCGATCGGGGTGGATGCGGTCGTCATCCGCCACCCGGCTGACCAGTACTACTGCGAACTCATACAGGGCTGCAGAATCCCGATCCTAAATGCAGGAGACGGCTGCGGCCACCACCCGACCCAATCCCTTCTTGACCTTATGACAATCAGACAGGAGTTTGGAAGGTTCGAAGGGTTGAAGGTTGCAATTGTCGGAGACATTAGGCATAGCAGGGTCGCCCATTCCAATGCTGTCGCGTTGACAAAGCTCGGTGCAGAAGTCGTTTTTTCAGGTCCGCCGGAGTGGTTTGATGGGCATACGAACTATGAGGAAATCGACAGTGCGGTGAGGACGGCGGATATCGTCATGCTCCTCCGGATCCAGCACGAACGGCATGAAAGGCATTCGGGAATATTGAAGGAAGAGTACCATCGCGAGTACGGGCTAACCCTTGAAAGGGAAAAGCTCATGAAGCCCGGGAGCATTATCATGCATCCAGCTCCTGTCAACAGGGATGTTGAAATTGCCTCAAGCCTCGTAGAATCACAACGTTCTAGGATTTTTAAACAAATGGAAAATGGCGTTTATGTCCGAATGGCGGTCCTGAAGAGGGCTCTGGCACAAAAAACAGGGGGTTGGTACCATGAAGCTTTTGGTGAAAAACGTGCGATTGCAAGGTAAATCTACAGGATTGGAAAAAACGGATATTTTCATAGAGAACGGGACGATCGCAAAAATTGGCCGGGAACTAAATCTGGAGGCGGACAGGACCATTGATGGTGATGGATATTTCGCGGCACCCGGTTTCATCGATCTCCACGTCCATCTTCGGGAACCCGGAGGGGAAAAGAAGGAAACGATTGAAACAGGTACACTTGCGGCGGCGAAGGGTGGATTCACTACTGTCGCCGCGATGCCAAATACAAGGCCGGTCCCGGATTCGAAGGAGCAGCTTGACTGGCTTCAGGAAAGGATTGCAAAAACGGCCGCAGTCCGGGTGCTTCCCTATGCATCGATTACAATCCGTGA
Organism: Neobacillus oceani; assembly: GCF_046237595.1. NCBI lineage: Bacteria > Bacillati > Bacillota > Bacilli > Caryophanales > Bacillaceae > Neobacillus > Neobacillus oceani. Next base: position 1,810,733 of record NZ_CP143543.1, read on the forward strand.
ATTGGGAAGGGAACTGACAAACTTCGAAGAGTTGAAGTCTACGTGTGCATTCGCTTTTACGGATGACGGAGTAGGCGTGCAGACGGCAGCGTTGATGCTTGAAGCGATGAAAAAAGCCGCCGAGCTTGATATGGCGATTGTCGCCCATTGCGAAGAGGATTCGCTCATTAACAAAGGGTGCGTCCATGAAGGTTCATTTTCAAAGAAAAACGGCCTTAACGGGATACCTTCCGTATGTGAAAGCGTCCATATCGCAAGGGATGTTCTGCTTGCGGAAGCTGCCGGCTGCCACTACCATGTTTGCCACATCAGCACGAAGGAATCGGTTAGAGTAGTCCGTGATGCGAAGCGCGCAGGGATTCGCGTCACTGCGGAAGTTACCCCACACCACCTCCTGTTGTGTGAGGACGACATACCAGGCCTCGATACCAATTACAAAATGAACCCGCCTCTGAGGGGCAAAGCAGACCAGGAGGCATTGATTGAGGGGCTCCTGGACGGAACAATTGACTTTATCGCAACCGACCATGCTCCGCATACGGCAGAAGAAAAGGCGGAGGGAATGCAGCTTGCCCCATTTGGGATAACAGGCCTTGAAACAGCATTTCCGCTTCTGTACACCCATTTTGTTGATAAAGGAATACTCAGCCTCCAGCAGCTGGTTGATTTGCTAACTATTAAACCTGCTGAAGCATTCGGGCTTCCGTTTGGAAGGGTAGAAGAAGGAGCTTCGGCAGATATCGTCCTGTTGGACTTGGAAACGCAACGGGAAATCAACCCGCGTGAATTTTTGTCCAAAGGGAAAAACACGCCGTTTGCAGGCTGGCCGTGCAAAGGCTGGCCGGTCTTGACGATAGCGGCTGGAAAAATCGCCTGGGAAGAAGAGGCTGGGGTACTGGCATGAAACGAAAACTGATACTCGAAGATGGCACTGTTTTTATCGGCGAAGGTTTTGGGGACTTTTCAGAAACAGAAGGTGAAGTGGTTTTCAATACAGGCATGACGGGCTATCAGGAAATTCTTTCAGATCCAAGCTATTGCCGGCAGCTCGTTGTCCTTACGTACCCATTAATCGGGAATTATGGCATTAACCGTGATGATTTTGAATCGATCAATCCGGCAGTGGGAGCCCTGATTGTGAAAGAAGCGGAAAACTTTCCATCCAACTGGAGAAGCGAAACAACACTGGAGGAGTTTTTAAAAATCAAAAAAATTCCCGGATTAAAAGGAATCGACACCCGGATGCTGACAAGGGCGATCCGCAAGCATGGAACAATGAAGGGTGCCATTTGCGGAATTGAATCCGATATAGACGAAGTGGTTGAGAGGCTAAAGAGCCGGCCGCTTCTTACCGGCCAGGTTAAAATGGTTTCGACAAAAAATGCTTATCCTAGCCCTGGCCGTGGCAAAAGGGTTGTCCTCGTCGATTTGGGAATGAAGCATGGGATATTAAGGGAGTTGAACAAGCGGGGTTGTGATGTGACGGTAGTCCCTTATGATACATCTGCGGATGAAATCCTGCGGCTCCGGCCGGATGGTATCATGCTGTCAAATGGCCCGGGAGATCCAAAGGATGTGCCTGATGCAATCAATATGATCAGGGAAATCCTCGGCAAGGTGCCGATTTTCGGGATTTGTCTCGGCCATCAGCTGTTTGCTCTGGCCTCGGGAGCTGATACCGAAAAAATGGTGTTCGGACACCGCGGCTCAAACCACCCTGTTAAAGAGCTTTCGACTGGGAAAATCACGATTACCTCCCAAAACCACGGCTATTCCGTTAAAGCTGATTCCATAAAAAACACCGCATTGGAAGTTACCCATATCGCGGTGAACGACGGCACTGTCGAGGGGCTCCGGCATTCCAGCCTCCCCGCATTCAGTGTCCAATACCATCCCGAAGCTTCACCTGGCCCAGATGATGCAAATAATCTCTTTGACCAATTTCTGAACATGATTGAAACCTATGAAAAAGAAGAAGGAGTGCGAGCATGCCAAAGCGTACGGATATAGAAACCATTCTGGTTATAGGTTCGGGCCCCATCATCATTGGGCAGGCAGCTGAATTTGATTATGCCGGTACACAGGCATGCCTTGCTTTGAAGGAAGAAGGGTATAAGGTCATTCTCGTAAACTCGAATCCCGCGACAATCATGACCGATGCGGAAATAGCCGATAAGGTTTATATTGAGCCGCTGACGGTGGATTTTGTGTCGCGGTTTATTAGAAAAGAACGCCCGGACGCGCTTGTGGCGACCCTAGGCGGCCAGACTGGCCTCAACCTGGCGGTGGAGCTTGCCAAATCGGGCGTGCTTAAGGAATGCGGTACCGAAATTCTTGGTACAAAGCTGGATGCGATTGAAAAGGCTGAGGACCGTGAGCTTTTTAGAAATTTGATGAATGAGCTTGGCGAGCCAGTACCCGAAAGCGCCATTGTCCACTCGCTACCGGAAGCACACACATTTGCTGAAAAAATCGGTTTTCCGGTCATCGTCCGACCGGCCTTTACACTTGGCGGGACTGGCGGGGGGATTTGCTCGAATGTCGGAGAGCTTGAAGAAATAGTTTTAAGTGGATTGAAGAACAGCCCTGTTGGACAATGCCTTTTGGAAAAGAGCATTGCGGGCTATAAGGAAATCGAATACGAAGTGATGCGTGACGCCAACGACACGGCAATTGTTGTCTGCAATATGGAAAACATCGACCCTGTTGGCATCCATACGGGAGACTCCATCGTTGTGGCCCCTAGCCAGACATTGAGCGACAGGGAATACCAGCTTTTACGGAACGTATCGTTGAAGATTATCCGCGCCCTTGGCATCGAGGGAGGCTGCAATGTACAGTTAGCCCTTGACCCCAAAAGTTTCAACTATTATATCATCGAAGTCAATCCGAGGGTCAGCCGGTCTTCGGCGCTTGCCTCCAAGGCAACCGGGTATCCAATTGCGAAATTGGCTGCAAAAATTGCTGTCGGCCTGACCCTTGATGAAATGATCAATCCTGTCACGGGCAAAACATATGCAAGCTTTGAACCGGCACTTGATTACGTCGTGACAAAAATTCCGAGGTGGCCGTTCGATAAATTTGAAACAGGAAACCGGGAACTTGGGACCCAAATGAAGGCTACTGGCGAAGTTATGGCAATTGGGCGGACATTTGAAGAATCGCTTTTAAAAGCGATTCGGTCACTTGAAGCAAACGTCTATCATTTTGCCCTGCCTGGCGGGCAATCCATTTCGGATGATACGGTTGAAAAACGTATCCGGAGAGCTGTTGATGAGCGGTTGTTCTATATTGCCGAAGCAATGAGGAGGGGAGTTTCGGTCGAGGTTATTCACGAATGGAGTCAAATCGACCATTTCTTTTTAAGAAAATTTAAAGGGATTCTTGACCTTGAAATCATTCTTAAAAACAACCCTTTCGACTATTTTGTTGGTCTGGAGGCAAAAAAACGCGGATTTTCGGATAAGGCAATAGCCTTGCTATGGGGCTGCGGGGAACTGCATGTTTCTGAATGGAGGAGGCAGCATGGTATTTTGCCTGTATACAAAATGGTCGATACATGCGCATCCGAATTTGAAGCAGCGACACCGTATTTTTACGGAACGTACGAAAATGAAAATGAATCGGTGCTGAGTTCCAGGAAAAGCGTTGTTGTATTGGGGTCCGGTCCAATCAGGATCGGCCAGGGGATTGAATTTGACTATGCGACCGTCCATTCGGTAAAGGCTATCCAGGAAGCAGGCTATGAAGCAATAATCATAAACAGCAATCCTGAAACGGTATCGACCGATTTCAGCATCTCTGACAAGCTGTATTTTGAGCCGCTCACAATCGAGGATGTGATGCACGTCATCGACCATGAGAAACCGATTGGAATCGTGGTCCAATTTGGCGGCCAGACGGCTATCAATCTTGCATCAGGACTTGCGGAAAGGGGCGTCCGGATATTGGGCACTAGCCTTGAGGACCTTGACAGGGCGGAGGACCGCGACAAATTCGAGCGCGCCCTTGTAGAACTCGGGATTCCGATGCCACTTGGAAAAACCGCATTATCCGTCGAGGAAGCCGTAACGATTGCGAATGAAATCGGCTATCCTGTACTCGTACGCCCATCCTACGTCCTCGGGGGGAGGGCAATGGAAATCGTGCACAATGAACAGGATTTAATTCTTTATATGAAAAACGCGGTAAAAGTCAATTCCGGCCATCCAGTCTTGGTCGACCGCTATATCACGGGCAGGGAAATTGAAGTTGATGCAATTTCGGACGGGACCGATGTGTTGATTCCGGGGATTATGGAGCACATTGAAAGGGCGGGAGTCCATTCTGGAGACTCGATTGCCGTCTACCCACCGCAATCGCTGACCGTTGAAGAAAAGCGGCGGATCGCTGACTATACCACAAGGCTTGCAAAAGGGTTGAACATCATTGGCCTTTTGAACATCCAATTCGTCCTGTCTGATAGCGGCATATATGTCCTTGAAGTGAATCCCCGCTCAAGCAGGACTGTCCCATTCCTAAGCAAAATTACACATGTTCCAATGGCTAAAATCGCGACGAAGGCGGTTCTTGGCATTTCCATCCGTGAACAGGGCTTTCAAGGCGGAATCATCCCGGAGAAAGAAGAGGTTTTTGTTAAAGTGCCTGTCTTCTCTTTTGCGAAATTAAGAAGCGTCGATATTACGCTCGGACCGGAGATGAAATCAACCGGTGAAGTAATGGGCAAAGATTTTTCGCTTGAAAAAGCCTTATACAAGGGCGTCGTAGCTTCCGGAATTTCGATTCCGCAATTTGGCGCCGTTCTTATGACAGTGTCGGATAAGGACAAACCGGAAGGGGTTTCCCTGGCAAAAAGGTTTGCCGCGCAGGGCTACCAGATCATCGCGACTTCCGGTACTGCGGCGGCAATTGAAAAGTCAGGAATCCCAGTTCAGGTTGTTGGGAAAATCGGTTCCGAGGGGCCTACGCTTGTCGATATTATCCATAAGGGCGAGGTTCAATTTATCATCAATACGTTAACGAAGGGCAGGCAGCCAGAGCGGGATGGCTTCAGAATCAGAAGGGAAGCAGTTGAAAATGGGATTCCTTGCCTTACATCGCTTGATACTGCCGCCGCTATTTTAAAAGTCATTGAATCAATGAGTTTTTCAGTAGCAACAATTGGCCCAAACACAAGGGAGGCAGCTAAGATTTGATTACAAAAGAAATGTGCGCGATTGTCCGCCAGGAAGAACTTGCCGACTCAATCTTCAGGCTGACGGTTGAAGGGAAGATGTCAATGGGAGCATCGCCGGGCCAATTTGTGCATATAAAGATTGGCGGTGCAATGGGACCGCTTTTAAGGCGGCCAATCAGCATCTCGTCAATCGACAGGCAGAACGGCAGAATGACACTCATATATCGTGCTGGCGGCGAGGGGACAAAGTTGCTATCAACCTATACCGCTGGAACAGAAATCGATATCCTCGGCCCGCTAGGAAACGGGTTTCCTGCCAGTGAGACTGCCGCCGGGGAAATTGCTTTGCTTGTTGGCGGGGGGATAGGTGTTCCGCCTCTTTATGAACTATCGCGCCAACTCGTCCAAAAGGATGTCAAAGTCGTCCATATACTTGGTTTCCAGACAGCTTCAGCCGTTTTTTACGAAAAAGAATTCTCGGAGCTTGGGGATACATTCATCGCAACAGCAGATGGAACATATGGGGTAAAGGGGTTTGTGACGGATATCTTGAGGAAGGAAGAGCTTGGCTTCCACACTCTATATGCGTGCGGCCCGGTTCCGATGCTAAAAGCTTTGGAGGTTGAGTATCCGGATAAGAAAGTGTTCCTTTCTCTAGAAGAACGGATGGGCTGTGGCATCGGCGCATGTTTTGCCTGTGTCTGCAGGGTACAGGGCGATGCGTCTGGCCATGCCTATAAAAAGGTTTGCAGTGACGGGCCGGTATTCCGTACCGGGGAGGTAGTATTATGAACAGACTTGAAATTTCATTGCCTGGGTTAAACTTGAAAAATCCGGTCATGCCTGCTTCCGGCTGTTTTGGGTTTGGTAGGGAGTTTAGCAGGCTCTACGATTTGGACGTTCTTGGAGCAATCATGATCAAGGCCGCTACCGGCGAACCGCGGTTCGGGAACCCCACTCCGCGGGTTGCGGAAACCCCGTCTGGAATGCTGAACGCAATTGGCCTCCAAAATCCTGGTTACAAGGAAATTATCGCAACGGAACTTCCCTGGCTCGAACAGTTCAATGTGCCTATCATTGCAAATGTTGCCGGCTCTACCGAAGAGGAATATGTCGAGGTGGCAAGGCATATTTCACAGGCGCCGAATGTCCGTGCCCTCGAATTGAATGTTTCGTGCCCGAATGTGAAGGAAGGCGGGATCGCCTTTGGGACAGACCCTGTCGTGTTGAGGGAACTCACGAAAAAGGTAAAGAATGTTTCCGCCGTACCTGTATATGTGAAACTTTCACCAAATGTAACAAATATAGTGGAGCTCGCCCTTGCCGCGGAAGCCGGCGGCGCGGACGGCCTCACAATGATCAATACCCTCATCGGAATGAGACTGGACCTTAAAACCGCCAAACCGATACTTGCGAACAGGACTGGCGGGCTCTCCGGACCGGCAGTCAAACCGGTTGCTTTAAGAATGGTTTATGAAGTTAGCCAGAGAACAAGCCTACCGATCATTGGCATGGGAGGCATCCAGTCCGCAACTGATGTAATTGAATTTTTCTACGCGGGAGCTAGTGCCGTCGCGGTCGGGACGGCAAACTTTACCGACCCGTTTGTGTGCCCGCAAATCATCGAAGAATTGCCTGTTTTGCTTGATGAATTGGGATATGAACATATCTTCGAATGCAGGGGAAGGAGCTGGAACAATGCAGGACAACCCGCTTATCATCGCGCTTGATTTTGGGGACATGGCAGAGGTTGAAAGATTCCTGAAGCCTTTCTCTACCCACAACCTGTTTTTAAAAGTCGGAATGGAGCTGTTTTACAAAGAGGGTCCGCGGACAGTCTATACATTGAAGGAAATGGGCCATCGCGTCTTTCTTGATTTGAAGCTACATGACATCCCGAACACGGTTATGAGCGCGATGAGGTCTCTTTCAAGCCTCGGCTGTGATTTGGTAACCGTTCATGCCGCTGGAGGGAAAGCGATGATGGAAGCAGCAGTTGAAGGGCTAGAGGCCGGGACTCCAGCTGGAGGAAAGAGGCCAGCCTGTGTTGCAGTCACACAGCTTACCAGTACGGAAGAAGCAAGGATGCAGGAGGAACAACTCATTCCTGTTCCCCTTATAGAATCTGTTTTGCACTATGCTTCTCTCACCAAGTCAGCAGGACTGGATGGAGTCGTTTGCTCCGCATGGGAAGCCGGAAAGATTATGGAACGTCAAGGCAGCGGGTTTTTGACGGTGACTCCCGGCATCAGGATGGGTACTGACAGCCACCAGGATCAAAAACGGGTCGCAACCCCTGAAAAGGCGCGCGAAGCCGGGATATCGGCCATTGTCGTAGGCAGGCCGATCATCAGGGCTGAAAAACCTGTAGAAGCCTATGAAACTTGGGTGGAAGCATGGAAAGGAGCATCACGGTGAACAAATCAATTGCCGCTCAACTATTGGAAATCAATGCAGTTACTTTAAGGCCGCTTGAGCCGTTTACGTGGACATCCGGGATCAAGTCGCCGATTTATTGCGATAACAGGCTGACACTTTCCTATCCGGATATCCGTAAGGCGATTGCGAAAGGCCTGATTTCATTGATACATATGCATTTTCCCGATGTAGAGGTGATTGCCGGGACTGCCACTGCTGGAATCCCCCATGCCGCATGGGTAAGCGCCGGTATGGAGCTTCCGATGTGTTATGTCCGTGGCAGCGCGAAAGGCCATGGAAAGGGCAATCAGATCGAAGGCAGGGTGGATAAAGGACAAAAGGCCGTCATCATCGAAGACCTTATATCAACCGGCGGCAGTGTGATAACAGCTGCCAAGGCGCTTGAGGAAGCCGGTGCGGAAGTCCTTGGGGTCGCGGCGATTTTCACCTATGGGCTTGAAAAGGGGAAAAAGGAGCTAGCGGATGCCGGCCTTGCCGCTTATACGATTACTGATTTTCCAGAACTCGCAAAAATCGCGGCGGATGAGGGATATATCAAGGAAGAAGAACTCGGCCTCCTGATGGAGTGGTACAAAAACCCAAGTGAATGGATGAAATAAAAGTTGTAGCCCGGCATAAAAGCCGGGCTATTTCATATCGGATAGTATTCTTTATTTACTGGCAGGTGCAGGTCAGCTATTTTTTCTTAAGTGCCAGGACGGTTTCTTCGTCCGGGGTCACATAGACTGTTTTTTGATTGTCGTAGATGACAAATCCCGGTTTTGCGCCATTTGGTTTTTTTACATGCCTGACACGCGTATAATCCACCGGAACTGAACTGGAATCACGGGCCTTTGAAAAATAGGCTGCGAGCAACGCGGCTTCGCGGATTGTTTCTTCGGAAGGCTCCTTGCTCCGGATGACCACGTGCGAACCCGGGATATCTTTGGTATGGAGCCAGATTTCATCCCGTCCGGCAAGCTTTCCGGTCAAATAATCATTTTGCTTATTGTTTTTGCCGACGAGTATTTCAGTTCCATCCGAACCGGTATAGCTGTCAAGCACGGGTTTCCAGTTGGCTTGTTTTTTGCCATTCTTTTTCGCCCGCTGCCTGATGTAGCCACCTTCGGCAAGTTCCTCCCTGATTTCTTCAATATCACTTGGGGAAGCTGAATCAAGCTGCTGCAGCAGGCCGTCAAAGTAAACCGCTTCTGCTTGGGCTTTTTCAATTTGTTCATTCACTGCCAAAACAGCATTTTTGGCTTTCTGGTATTTTGAAAAATATTTTTGCGCGTTTTCGGATGGCGTTTTTTGTGGGTCAAGCGGAATGACCGCCATTGCACCATTTTCATCGTAGTAATCGAGCACCTCAATTTCTTTCATGCCTTTTTTTGCTGCATGCATATTCGCTGTCAACAGTTCCCCATATTTTTGGAACTCCTCTGCTTTTTCTGCGTCCTTCAGGGTTTTCTTAAGCTTCTCGATTTTCTTTTCATTCTTTTCTTTTTCGTTCGCGATAAACCTTTCAAGATCGCCAGCCTGCTGTTTAACCCTGTCCCTCTCGGCTTTGCCAAAATAATAACGGTCCAGCATGACGCTCAAGGTTGGAAAAACCCTCGGTTCGCCTTTCAGGTGATGGAGGGGAAACAGGTAAAACGCCTCCTTGTTGGGGCCAGCCGTTATCGCAGGCTCTATCCTGCCATCACCGATCCTGTCAATCATTGAAACGAAAGCTTTTGGCATTGTCGTCCTGTTTGCCAGGCCGCTCGCGAACACAGTTTCTTTTGCGAACAGTGGAGACACACCGGAAAAAGCGTCGACCAGTTGCCTGTCGAGCTTCCCGCTATTAAAATCGATTGTTTTCAGCACATCTTCCTCTGTCGCCTTAAATGGGTCCAATTTATGTTGTTCAGGCGGTGCTATATAGGGCTGGCCGGGCAGGATGGCCCTATGGGTATTCACCGCGAACGACACGTGCTTGATGCTATCCAATATCATCTGCCTGCTTTTATCCACAAGGATGATATTGCTGTGTTTCCCCATAATCTCGACAATCAGCTGCTTGTAGCTGATATCGCCAATTTCATTCCGCCCCTTTATTTCAAAAATGAGGATCCTGTCCGTACCGGATTGGTAAACGTCCTCGAGTATATAGCCTTCGATATGTTTCCTAAGGAGCATGCAGAACATCGGTGGCTCACTAGGGTTTTCATGAGTTTCATTCGTCAATTGAACCCGGGCATAGTTTGGATGGGCGGAAATGAGGAGGCGATGGTTGGCGCCATTTGCCCTAATGACGAGAATGATTTCATTTTTATATGGTTGCTGAACTTTATTGATACGGCCACCAGCGAGTATTTTTGAAAGCTCGCCGGCCATGGCTCTAGTAAATAATCCATCAAATGACATCGAAAATACCTTCTCTTTCACTAGTTTTAACACAATCTAGAAGCATCTTATACCCTGAAGCTGTTGCTCCTTCTATTTTAGCATTTTTTTGGACGAGTCTGAATAAGCTTACTTGAGAGTATGGAATGCGGGAGGAAATATGGCGTTCCGTGGAAAAATCAAAGGGGGAAGCGTGATGGCCGGATGAGGTTCCATGAAATGAATACAAGCCAGGTGGAAGAGGCGCTGAATACTGACTATTCGTCTGGATTATCCCTGGATGAAGCGGGGAAGCGGATAAAAATCCACGGGTACAATGAGCTCGATGAAGGGGAAAAGCAATCCGCGCTGCTGCTTTTTCTTAACCAGTTCAAGGATTTTATGGTACTGGTGCTTCTGGCAGCTACGCTCATATCCGGGCTGCTGGGCGAGTATATAGATGCCATAGCGATTATTACAATCGTTTTAATAAATGGCTTCCTTGGTTTTTTTCAGGAAAGGAAAGCTGAAAAATCCCTTCAGGCATTGAAGGAATTATCGGCGCCGCAAATCCATGTGCTCCGTGAAGGCAAATGGCTTAAAATCCCTTCTAGGGAGGCTGTCCCGGGTGATGTCGTCAAATTCTCAAGCGGGGATAGAATCGGGGCGGATGTACGGATTATCGAATCTAAAAGCCTCGAAATTGAAGAGTCGGCCCTTACAGGAGAATCTGTGCCAGTTTCAAAAGGTACCGACGCTCTATCCGTACCCAACCCAGGACTTGGGGATATGGAGAATATTGCATTCATGGGTACGATGGTGACGAGGGGGAGCGGATATGGAACCATTATTGCCACTGGGATGAAAACGGCGATGGGCCAGATTGCCGATTTGCTCCAGAATGCGGAAACAGCGGAGACGCCATTGCAAAGAAGGCTCGCCCAGCTAGGGAAAATACTCATTACAGTCGCGCTATTATTAACGTTGCTAGTTGTAGTTATCGGCCTTATACAAGGGCACGGCCTGTACGAGATGGTTTTGGCGGGCGTCTCGCTTGCTGTTGCGGCAATCCCGGAAGGCCTGCCCGCGATTGTAACCGTCGCCCTGTCGCTTGGCGTCCAGAAAATGATAAAAAGCAATGCAATTGTCAGGAAGCTACCCGCCGTTGAAACACTCGGTTGCGCATCGGTCATTTGTTCGGATAAAACCGGGACGATGACACAAAACAAGATGACGGTTACCCATTTGTGGAGCGGTGGGAAGAGCTGGACCGTAGACGGAATCGGTTATCAGCCAGAGGGCAGCTTTTACGGAGAGAACAAGCATACCATCCAGGTGAGGAACGAAAAAGCGCTCCAGCAGCTTCTCATGTTTGGAATGCTCTGCAATCATTCAGTGTTGGCCCGGAAGGAGAACGAGCTTTTCCTGGATGGGGACCCAACGGAAGGCGCACTTCTTATCAGCGCCATGAAGGCCGGGTATGACAGAAAAAAACTTCTCGAAGAATATAAAATTCTGAATGAGTTCCCATTCGATTCGTCCCGAAAGATGATGAGTATTATCGTTGAGGACAGGCATGGGAAAGTCTTTGTTGTTACGAAGGGTGCACCTGATGTCCTGATTGGGGTAAGCAGCGGCATCCTAAAAGAAGGAAGAGTCCAACTGATGTCTGGCGAAACGAGGGCGGAGGCTAACGCAGCGGTTGAAAGCCTTGCATCAAAAGCATTAAGGACGATAGCGGTTGCCTATAAGCCCCTGCCGGCAGGGCGTGTTATCCTGAATGAACGCGAGGCGGAAAAGGATTTGACTTTCATAGGCATACAGGGAATGATTGATCCGCCGCGGCCCGAGGTAAAGGATGCTGTACGCGAATGCCGTGAAGCGGGAATTAAGACGGTCATGATCACTGGAGACCATGTCATAACGGCGAAGGCTATCGCCAGCCAGCTCGGAATCCTGTCAAGGAACAGCAAGATTTTGGATGGCAAGGCGCTTTCGGAAATGGCTATCGAAGAACTTGAAGAGGTCGTTGAAGACGTTTCGGTTTTTGCTCGTGTTTCCCCTGAGCATAAGCTGAAAATAGTGAAAGCGTTCCAAAATCGCGGGCATATTGTCGCGATGACCGGTGACGGTGTGAATGACGCTCCCGCGATCAAGGCCGCCGATATTGGCGTTGCCATGGGAATTACAGGGACGGATGTTGCCAAAGAAGCATCGTCGCTCATCCTTCTCGACGACAATTTTGCCACCATTAAATCGGCTATTAAAGAGGGCAGGAACATTTATGAAAATATCCGTAAATTCATCCGATATTTGCTGGCTTCAAATGTAGGGGAAATCCTTGTCATGCTTTTTGCAATGATCCTTGCCCTTCCGCTCCCGCTTGTTCCCATCCAAATCCTATGGGTGAATCTGGTGACAGACGGGCTGCCTGCCATGGCGCTTGGCCTAGACAAGCCAGAGGAAAATGTGATGAAGCGGAAGCCTAGAAGTCCGCGTGAAGGTGTTTTCGCCCGTGGCCTTGGCTGGAAAGTAGTCTCGCGGGGATTTTTGATTGGGATTGTTACGCTGCTTGCTTTTATGGCGATTTACAACAAGCATCCTGAGCAGCTGGATTATGCCAGGACAGTTGCATTCGCTACCCTCGTCCTTGCCCAGCTCATCCATGTATTTGACTGCCGCAGTGAAATTTCCGTTCTTTCAAGGAACCCATTCGGCAACAAATATCTTGTCTGGGCGGTAATATCATCAGCGGCCCTGATGGTTGCCGTCATTTACTATCCGCCGCTGCAGCCGGTTTTCCATACGGTTTCAATCAAGCCAAATGATTGGCTATTGATTGTCGGGCTTTCCGCAATTCCAACTTTTTTGCTGGCAGGAACATTTTTGGCAAGAAAAACAAAATGAGGTATGATATAATCACAAAGGTAGTAGAGACGGCTCTATTGCCTTTTCTTTATGGAATGGCAATTCGCCGGCCGGATTGTGAAAAGGATGTGCGGATGATGATTGTTAGCATGACTGGTTTTGGAAGCTGCAAAAAAGAAACCGGAACCTTTTCCATACATGTTGAAGTCAAAACGGTTAATCATCGATTTTGTGAGTTTAGTTTCCGTATGCCCCGTTACCTGTTAAAGGCTGAAGACAAGTTTAAAAAGGCTCTTGGCCGCCATATCCGCAGGGGCCGTGCCGAAGTGCACATTTCCGTGGAAGGGGAAGGGCCCCATGAAAGGATCCTCCGTGTCGATTGGAATCTGCTGGACGGCTATTACCGTTTTATTGCCGAGGCTGGCGCCAAATACGGCTTTGATTCCATGGAAGCCTTTAAGCATGCGCTGGGGCGGGAGGAATTCGTACATATTGAAGAACGGGAAACCGGGAATGAGCAGCTTGAGGCCATGATCCTAGAGGCAATCGATGAGGCTGGGTCGATGGCGAAGCAAATGCGGATGGCGGAAGGTGAAGCACTGAAGGAAGACTTGTCCTCTAATTTGGCGCGTTTTCAGGATATCGCTTCAGAGTTAAAGGTCTATGCTCCGTCCGTGGTTGAGCAATATAGGGAAAGGCTTACCAAACGGATGTCGGAGCTGCTTGATGGTGGGGCGGATGAATCTAGGATTCTCGCCGAAGTAGCCCTGTTCGCGGATAAATCGGATATCAATGAAGAACTGGAGAGGCTGAAAAGCCATATCGGCCAATTCACATCCGCCTTGGATGAAACAGACCCGGTTGGAAGAAAGCTGGACTTCCTCGTTCAGGAAATGAACCGGGAGGTAAATACAATCGGGTCGAAGTCGAATGATTCACGCATATCCGAACAAGTTGTTGTGCTTAAGAGCCTGCTTGAAAAGCTGAAAGAGCAAATTCAGAACATTGAATAGGCGCCCCGTTTTAGAAGGCATCCCAAGGGGCATAATGATAAAATTGATGACTGGAGAATGGGCATGAACATTAAATTGATCAATATTGGCTTTGGGAACATCGTATCCGCAAACCGGATCGTTTCAATTGTAAGCCCCGAGTCCGCTCCGATAAAACGGATTATTCAGGACGCCCGTGACCGCGGCTCACTTATTGACGCCACGTATGGAAGAAGGACAAGGGCAGTTATCGTCATGGATAGCGACCATGTAATTTTATCGGCGGTCCAGCCGGAAACGGTTGCGGGCAGGCTTTCGGACCGCGAAGATATAATGGATGAAGGGTAGGATAGGCCAAATGCAGGAAAAAGGATTGCTCATAGTGCTTTCAGGGCCATCGGGAGTAGGAAAGGGTACCGTAAGGAAAGAGATTTTTTCCCAGCCTGATACGTCTTTTGAATATTCCATTTCAATGACAACGAGGAGTCCCCGTGAAGGGGAAGTTCATGGGGTGGATTATTTCTTTAAAACTAGGGAAGAGTTTGAAGAGCTGATTGCCCAGGGAAAGCTTCTTGAATATGCAGAATACGTAGGGAATTATTATGGGACCCCGGTCGATTATGTGCGGGAAACACTTGATTCCGGGAAAGACGTTTTCCTCGAAATTGAAGTGAAAGGCGCGAAGCAGGTAAGGGAAAGGTTTCCTGAGGGGCTGTTCATCTTTCTCATGCCGCCAAGCCTTACGGAACTGAAGAACCGGATCGTCACGAGGGGAACGGAAACGGAGGACCTCATCAATAACCGGATGTTGACAGCGCGTGAAGAAATCGAAATGATGCATCTTTATGACTACGTTGTCGAAAACGATCAGGTCGAACTGGCCTGCGAACGAATCAAAGCGATCGTCACTGCGGAGCACTGCCGCCGTGAACGTGTTGAACAGCGATACATTAAATTACTGGAGGCGGAATAATTGTTATATCCATCTATCGATTCCCTGTTGAATAAGATTGATTCGAAGTACTCACTCGTATCTGTTGCTGCGAAAAGGGCAAGATACATGCAGCAAAACGGCGGCCTCCGCCTTGAAAAATATGTATCACATAAATTTGTCGGAAAAGCGCTTGAAGAAATTCACAGCGGCCAGCTGACCTACCGGGTCGGAAAAAAAGCGGAAACCCCCGCTGAATAGTTGGCTATTGAGCGCCGGCAAAACGGCTGCTAATCTTTAGCATGGTTTTCATCGAAAGAAAATTGCAGATTGGGGCATGGCAAAGGGAATATGTCAGCCCCTTTCTTATTGAAGAAAATAGAACGCTGTTGATAACTACTTCTTACCTGTAATTGGATTAGGGGACAGGGAAGAAAGAACATTCCATCGATTTGACCAAACACAAGCGCCTGTTCCCGGGCGCTTGTGTTTTTCAAAGAAGAGCAATGATTGCTTGCCTTTAACAGTTGGGGCTTGAATACATAAGGCATTAAAATGTTTGTGTATCCGAGCTCTATCATTTTTTGATATAATAGGAACGAGTGTTCTTGTTTTGAGAATCATCCAATGAGGATGTTTTTGAATCTAATGTCAGTAGAGGCGGAGGGAATGGCAAATGCTTGAAGGAAAGAAAATCCTGCTATGTGTCACCGGAGGGATTGCGGTATACAAAGCTGCCGCGCTTACGAGCAAGCTTGTCCAGGCAGGGGCCCTGGTTAAAGTAATCATGAGCGAGTCAGCAACAAAATTTGTCGCGCCATTGACATTCCAGGCTTTGTCGCGGAATGATGTTTTTACCGATACGTTTGATGAAAAAATTCCAGGCGCCATTGCGCATATCGAGCTTGCGGATTGGCCGGATTTGGTGATTTGCGCCCCTGCCACCGCAAATACCATCGGGAAGCTTGCTGCCGGGATTGCCGACAACATGGTTACAACCACCCTCCTTGCTTCCAAAGCACCCGTCTGGGTGGCCCCCGCAATGAATGTCCATATGTATGGGCACCCTGCGGTTATTAGGAATATTGAAACGCTCCATCAATTCGGCTACAGGTTCATCGAACCGAGCGAAGGCTTCCTTGCCTGTGGATATGTCGGCAAAGGCCGGCTTGAAGAACCTGAAAAGATTGTGGAACTCGCTGCGGGTTTCTTCAGAGAGGAAAAAGGAATACTGGCAGGGAGGACGGTCCTCGTCACAGCGGGCCCGACACGGGAAAGGATCGACCCGGTCCGATTCATATCGAATGACTCGAGCGGAAAAATGGGCTATGCGATTGCCGAGGAAGCCATCCGCGAAGGAGCGAAAGTAATTCTTATATCCGGGCCGGTAGGAATCGAGCCGCCGAAAGATGCCCTTATCGTACGGGTCGAAAGCGCCGAGGAAATGTACGAAGCGGCGCTCCGCCATTTTGAAGAAGCTGATATTGTCATTAAATCAGCCGCGGTATCCGATTACCGCCCGAAAACAGCCTATGCGCATAAAGTTAAAAAACAGCCTGGAAATGAAACAATCGAGCTTGAAAGGACCAAGGATATCCTGATGGAACTTGGAAAAAGAAAAACCAGCCAGGTACTCGTAGGCTTCGCGGCTGAAACAAACAATGTGGAAGAATACGCAACACGAAAGCTTGTTTCGAAAAACGCGGATATCATCGTTGCAAATGATGTCACGGCTAGCGGCGCGGGTTTTGGAACCGATACGAATATCGTGACATTGTTCATGCGGGACGGTTCAATTGAAAGCCTTCCACTCATGACGAAGCACGAAGTGGCAAAAAGGATTTTAAAGGAAGCTTCCATCCTGGCAGAGGGGGCGGTTAAATGAATATTGCGAGTGTTATCGTTGATGTGCCGGCGAAACAAACGGACAAGCCATTTGATTATAAAATCCCCGATAAATGGGCAGGTACGATTGTCCCCGGCATGAGGGTCATCGTTCCCTTTGGGCCAAGAAAGGTACAGGGCTTCGTAATTGGGCTAAAGGACCATTCGGAGTTCGATAGCCTAAGAGAAATCCAGGAACCAATGGATTTGGTTCCTGTTTTAAACAACGAACTCCTCGCACTTGGAAACTGGCTGACAGATAAAACCCTCAGCTTTAAAATATCCGCCTTTCAGGCAATGCTGCCAGCAGCCTTGAAAGCAAAATACAATAAGAAAGTTAAGCTCGCCCAGGGAGCAAGCATAGAGGAACTTCCGGAAAGCCTCCGCCATTATTTTGAAGGCGGCAAGGCAATTGGATGGGAAGATGCCGTAAAGGGCGGGCTTGTTCCCGTCCTGCAGAAAGAAGCGGCGGCCGGGACCGTCGAAGTCCTTTACGAAGTGCGGGAACGGCTCGGCAAAAAGCATATCAAATATATCTTTCCCCTTCTTCCGGCTGGACAGTTAAAGGAAGAGTCCGATGAATTATCCAGAAGGGCGCCGAAGCAAAAGGAATTGATCGATTATTTCATAAACAATCCCGAGCCGGTTGAGACAAGGAAACTGTCCGCTGATCTCGGTTATTCGGCATCAGCGATAAAGGCCCTCATCGACAAGGGGTTCCTTGGCGAAAAAGAGTTCGAGGTTTACCGGGATCCATATGAAGACAGGGATTTTCCAAAAACCGCTCATCTTGAGCTTACACCTAGCCAAATAGCCGCCATTTCACCGGTTAAGGCCGCGATTTCGGAAGTGCGCCATGAAGTCTTCCTGCTGTATGGAGTAACTGGCAGCGGAAAAACGGAAATCTATTTGCAATCAATTCAGGATGTGATTCAAAAAGGCAAGGAAGCGATCGTCCTTGTACCGGAAATCGCCCTAACCCCCCAAATGGTCGAGCGGTTTAAAGGAAGGTTTGGGGCCGAAGTTGCCGTCCTTCACAGCGGACTCTCCGCAGGTGAAAAATACGATGAATGGCGTAAAATCCAGCGCCGCGAAGTTAAGGTGGCCGTCGGAGCTCGGTCGGCGATATTCGCCCCATTTGAAAACCTTGGAATCATCATTATTGATGAAGAACATGAGACAAGTTACAAACAAGAGGAAATGCCTCGCTACCATGCAAGGGAAGTGGCAATTGAGAGGGGGAAGAGGCATAATTGCCCGATTATTCTCGGTAGCGCGACCCCTTCGCTTGAGTCGTTCGCCCGTGCGCAAAAAGGCGTATATTCCCTGCTGGCGCTGCCGGACAGGATGAACAACCAGCCGATGCCAGAGGTCGAAATTGTGGACATGAGGGAAGAAATGCGTTCCGGGAACCGGTCAATGTTTTCGAGGAAGCTTTTTGAAAAAATTGAAGACCGGATTGAAAAAAAGGAACAGATTGTTTTGTTCCTCAATAAGCGCGGCCACTCCTCTTTTGTTATGTGCAGGGACTGCGGCTATGTCATGGGATGCCCTCATTGCGATATTTCACTGACATACCACCGAAAAAATGAGCAGATGAAATGCCATTACTGCGGATATGAAACCCACGTCCCCCTTCAATGCCCGGAATGCCTGAGCGAACACATCCGCTACTTCGGAACAGGGACGCAAAAGGTCGAAGAGGAATTGGGCAAGCTCCTCCCCCATGCCCGCGTCGTAAGGATGGATATGGACACAACCGGCAGGAAAGGGTCCCATGAAAAGCTTCTGAAGGAATTTTCGGAAGGGCGTGCCGATATCCTTCTCGGCACGCAAATGATTGCCAAGGGCCTGGATTTTCCAAATATCACGCTTGTAGGCGTCCTCTCCGCGGATACGATGCTTCACATACCGGACTTC
This sequence comes from Neobacillus oceani, assembly GCF_046237595.1. Lineage (NCBI taxonomy): Bacteria > Bacillati > Bacillota > Bacilli > Caryophanales > Bacillaceae > Neobacillus > Neobacillus oceani. The sequence goes on from NZ_CP143543.1 coordinate 1,829,289, forward strand.
CGCTCAGCGGAAAAAACGTTCCAGCTCCTGACCCAGGTTAGCGGGAGGGCAGGCCGCCATGAGCTTCCCGGCGAGGTCGTCATCCAGACATACACCCCAGAGCATTATAGCATCGAGCTCGCAGGCAGTCAGAATTACGACCTTTTTTACCAAAGGGAAATGATGGCGAGAAAGGTCCATAAATACCCGCCATTTTATTACCTCGCCCTAGTAACGGTAAGCCATGGCCAGCTGATGAAGGCGGTCACAGTCACGGAGCAAATCACCGCGTTCATAAGGGCGAGGGTTTCAGAGGACGCTGTCGTGCTCGGTCCGGTGGCATCCCCAATTCCGAGGATCAATGACCGGTACCGGTATCAGTGCCTCATAAAATACAAACGTGAGCCATCCCTCCCCGAAAACCTGAAGCATGTCATTGACAGGTTTCAGAAAGAGGAAGGGGCCGGGGGCCTGCAGGTGTCCGTCGACATCAATCCATACTTGTTGATGTAATCGGGGCATCTCTCCCGACCCTCCACGGCATGGGAAAAACGGGATTATCAGGGCTTTTTTTTGGTAAAAGTATTATTAAGGTGGTTCTTCACCATTAGTGCTCGTATATGATTAAAGTGCTTAACTTATATGTTGATTGGAGCCGAAATCAAAAATTTAACCAAAACCACTTTTTGTGGTGAAGAACTATTAACGTAATTGGAGGAACAATCTTTGGCAATTCGCAAACTAGTGTACTATCCGGCAGAAATCCTGGAGCAGCCCTGCAGCGAAATCGGCAAGTTTGATAAAAAGCTCGGGAAGCTGCTTGATGATATGTATGAAACTATGATTGAATTCGATGGCGTGGGCCTAGCCGCCCCGCAAATTGGGCAGCCTGTCCGCGTTGCCATTGTCGATGTCGATGATGAATCTGGAACGATTGAAATGGTAAACCCCAAAATTCTCTCCTCTTCGGGGGAACAAACGGGTGCGGAGGGATGCTTGAGCTTTCCAGGCATTTATGGGGAGGTTACCCGGCCAAACCGTGTCAAAATCGAGGCACAGGACCGGAAGGGGAAACCCTATACCCTTGAGGCGGAAGGGTTCCTCGCCAGAGCCATCCAACATGAAATCGACCACCTTGATGGGGTCCTGTTCACGGCGAAGGTGACACGCTATCTGGAAGAAGATGAACTTGAGGGAGTTGAGAATGAATGACAAAAATAGTTTTTATGGGAACTCCCGATTTTTCGGTACCGGTCCTAAGGCGATTGATAGAGGACGGCCATGAAGTAATCGCGGTTGTAACCCAGCCTGACAGGCCTGTTGGCAGGAAAAGGGTATTAACTCCGCCTCCGGTAAAAGTGGAGGCCGAAAAGCATGGGATACCGGTCCTTCAGCCCGAAAAAATCAGGTTGAAGGAGGAGTACGAAAAAATTATCGGCCTGAATCCCGATCTGATTGTCACCGCGGCATTCGGGCAGATTTTGCCCAAGGAGCTCCTTGACGCGCCAAAATATGGCTGCATCAACGTCCACGCTTCTTTGCTTCCGGAGCTGCGCGGGGGAGCCCCTATTCATTATGCGATAATCCAGGGGAAGAAAAAAACCGGGATCACCATTATGTATATGGTTGAAAAGCTCGATGCTGGTGATATCCTCACCCAGGTGGAGGTTCCAATAACCGAATCCGATACGGTTGGAACGCTTCATGACAAATTGAGCAAAGCGGGTGCTGAGCTATTATCCGAGACGATGCCGATGCTCCTTAGTGGCCAATTGGAGCCAATCAAACAGAATGAGGATAAAGCGACGTTCGCATTTAATATTAAAAGGGAAGAAGAACGGATTGACTGGGCCAAAACGGGGGAAGACATTTACAACCAAATCAGGGGGATGAACCCATGGCCGGTTGCATATACGACGCTTGACGGTACAGTTGTAAAGCTGTGGGCCGCCGAAAAAGTTTCGGTAAAGGGAAAAACGGAGCCAGGAGAAATTGTTCGATTGGAAGAGGATGGCTTAACGGTTGGAACCGGGAACGGAACCGGAGTAAAGATTACAATGCTGCAGCCTTCAGGGAAAAAGCCGATGGTTGCCGGCCAATTTTTACGCGGTGCCGGAGCAAAACTGCAGGCTGGCCAAAAATTCGGCGAATAACACCGGTGCTTTCCGGGTTGGACTGAAAGGAGAGAAGGGCGCGCTTTATTGCCCGTAAAAATGGCGGCAAAAAGGAAAAATGTGCGGGAGACAGCTTTGGATCTTCTGGAAGCAATCGAAAAACAACAGGCATACAGCAATTTGCTCCTGCACCATACGATTGAGAAAAACCAGCTTCCCCAAAAGGATATTGGCCTTTTGACGGAGCTTACATACGGAACCCTTCAAAGGAGCATGACACTTGATTATTATCTGGCGCCTTTTTTGAAAAATCCGAAGAAAATCGAACGCTGGGTCATCCACCTTTTAAAGGTTACCGTATACCAAATGGTCTATCTCGACAAAATACCGGACAGGGCCGCTATATTTGAAGCAGTTGAAATCGCGAAAAACCGGGGGCACAAAGGAATTGCCTCGATGGTAAACGGGGTATTGAGAAGTATCCAGAGGGAAGGAATCCCTTCCCTTGAACAAATCGGGGACCGTTCAAAAAGGCTTGCCATTGAAACAAGCCATCCGGAATGGCTCGTCAAAAGGTGGATCAGCCAATTCGGATTTGAAAAGACGAAGGAAATGTGCGAAATCAATTTGACTGCCCCGCTTCAAACAGGAAGAGTCAATCTCTCCAAAATTTCACGGGCCAATTGTGTTGCGCTTTTGGAAGAGGAAGGGTTTATGGTGGAAGAAAGCCCTGTCATCCCTGAGGCTGTCAGGTCCCTGAAGGGAAATCTCGCATCGTCCAAAGCATTCAGGGAGGGGTTTTTGACAATACAAGACGAAAGTTCCATGCTTGCCGCGTACGCGCTTGGCGCGGAGCGGAGTGAAAACGTCCTTGATGCATGCGCCGCGCCCGGAGGGAAAAGCACTCATATTGCTGAAAAAATGGCGGGAACAGGGCAAGTTGTTTCGCTAGACCTTCATGAGCATAAAGTGAAGCTGATTCAGGAAAATGCCCAAAGGCTTGAGTTGCCGAATATTGAAGCGATGGCACTTGACAGCCGCAACGCCCAAAGCAGGTTCGAACCTGAATCTTTTGACCGGATCCTTCTCGACGCCCCATGTTCGGGCCTGGGCGTCATGCGGAGAAAACCCGATATGAAATACACGAAAAAAGAGGAAGACCTTGGCCGGCTCGAAAAAATCCAGCAGCAACTCCTCGATTCGGTTGCCCCGCTGTTAAAAAAAGGTGGAATTCTTGTCTATAGTACGTGTACAGTAGATAAAGGAGAAAACCACCGCAGTGTAACGGAATTCCTGAAAAGGCATCCCGAGTATGAACCAGATGGCGGGCTCGCTGACAGGATGCCTGATGCGGTCCGCCCGTTGGTCAGTGGAAGCGAACTTCAGATCATGCCACAGGACTTCGGGTCTGATGGGTTTTATATTGCAAGTCTACGAAAGAAGGTGTAACGGATGGAACCAAACAATACAGCAAAGAAAACAAATTCCGAAGAACAGCAGAAACCGTCCATTTACTCGCTCCAGCTTCACGAATTGAAGGATTGGCTAACCACGCAAGGGGAAAAGCCGTTCAGGGCCGAGCAGATTTTTGAATGGCTTTATAATAAGAGGGCTGTTTCCTTTGAAGAAATGAGCAATCTTTCTAAAAGCCTCCGGGAAAAACTGGAGGACAATTTCAATCTAACAACCCTCACGACAGCTATCCAGCAAACATCGGCTGATGGGACCATCAAATTTCTTTTCGAACTGCATGATGGCTATTCGATTGAAACGGTGCTTATGCGCCATGATTACGGGAATTCGGTTTGCGTTACAACGCAGGTTGGCTGCCGAATTGGCTGCACGTTTTGCGCATCCACACTTGGCGGCCTGAAACGGCACCTTGAAGCAGGAGAGATTGTGGCCCAGGTCGTTAAAGTCCAAAAGGCGCTCGACGAAACGAATGAGCGGGTGAGCTCTGTCGTAATAATGGGAATTGGCGAGCCGTTCGACAACTATGACAATATGCTTTCCTTCCTGAAAATCATCAACCATGACAAAGGGCTGAATATAGGAGCACGACACATCACCGTCTCAACAAGCGGAATCATCCCGAAGATATACCAATTTGCGGATGAGAACATGCAGATTAATTTCGCCATTTCCCTCCATGCCCCCAATACGGAGTTAAGAAGCAGGCTAATGCCGATAAACAAGGCTTACAAACTTGATGACTTAATGAAAGCTGTAAGGTATTATATCGATAAGACAGGGAGAAGGATTAGTTTTGAATATGGCTTGTTCGGGAAGGTGAACGACCAAATCGAACACGCCGAAGAGCTTGCCAACCTTTTAAAAGGGCTAAAATGCCACGTAAACCTTATCCCAGTCAATTACGTTCCGGAACGGGATTATGTAAGAACTCCGAAAGACCAGATTTTTGCGTTTGAAAAAGCCCTTAAAAATAGGGGAATCAATGTAACCATCAGGCGAGAGCAGGGGCATGACATCGATGCGGCATGCGGACAGCTGCGGGCTAAAGCCCGTGAGGAGGAGTTGAAAAGCTAGATGAGAGCGGTCTATATGACTGACCAGGGGAAAATTAGAAGCCATAACGAGGATAACGGGGGAATTTTCGTGAATGGCGATGGCTACCGCCTGGCCATCGTAGCGGATGGCATGGGCGGCCACCGCGCCGGGGATGTTGCCAGCGGGATTGCGTTAACGGAGTTGAAAAATTTTTGGGAGAATTCAAGAGGGATTAAGGTTCCCGACCAGGCTGAGCGATGGCTGAAGGAGCACATCGGCCTTGTTAACGGGGTAATTTTCAGGCATGCCCGCGCAAACAAGGCGTGTGATGGTATGGGGACGACCATCGTCGCAGCCATCATGCTTGAGGATTCCGCCACAATCGCCAATATTGGCGACAGCCGCTGCTATATTCTCAATGAATCTGGTTTCAGAAAAATAACGGAGGACCATTCCCTTGTAAATGAATTGCTTCGCTCCGGGCAAATTTCAAGGGAGGATGCTGAAAACCATCCGCGAAAAAATGTCCTGCTTAGGGCGCTTGGCACGGAGGAAAAAGTCGAGATGGATGTCAGCACCATCATGTTTGAAGAAGGCGACGCGATTTTGCTTTGTTCCGATGGCCTTTCCAATAAGGTAAGTGAAAACGAAATGGCGGAGGTCCTTTCAAGCGGGGATTCGCTTGAAGAAAAAGCCTCCAGGCTGATTTCCCTTGCCAATGAATACGGTGGAGAAGACAATATCACCTTGGCGATTGTCGAGTTTGCCGGAGTCAGCGAGGGTGATAGTTAAATGATGATTGGAAAACGCGTTAGCGGGCGCTATAAGATTCTTGATGCTATAGGCGGCGGAGGGATGGCAAACGTTTACCTCGCACATGATATGATCCTGGACAGGAATGTCGCCGTCAAGATGCTCCGCCTTGATTTTGCCAACGACGAGGAATTCATCCGGAGATTCCACCGGGAAGCACAGTCGGCGACCAGTCTCGCCCACCCCAACATTGTCAACATTTACGATGTCGGCGAGGAAGAAGACCTCTATTATATCGTTATGGAATACGTGGATGGGCAGACCCTGAAGCAATACATACAACAATTTTCCCCGCTCAGGGTGGAAGCGGCCATCGAGATTATGAAACAGCTGACCTCGGCGATTGCCCACGCCCATCAGAATCACATCGTCCATAGGGATATAAAGCCACAGAACATACTGGTTGACAGGCAGGGGAATGTTAAGGTAACCGATTTTGGCATTGCGATGGCCCTCAGTTCGACAAGCATTACACAAACCAATTCGGTCATGGGTTCCGTCCATTATTTGTCTCCTGAACAAGCGAGAGGCGGTATGGCAAATAAAAAGTCGGATATCTATTCACTCGGAATCGTAATGTTCGAGCTGCTGACCGGCAGGCTTCCGTTTTTTGGGGAGTCGGCGGTTTCTATTGCTCTGAAGCACCTCCAATCTGAAACCCCTTCGGTTCGGAGATGGAATCCAGACATTCCGCAAAGCGTGGAAAACATTGTTTTAAAGGCAACCGCCAAAGACCCTTTCCTTCGCTACGACAGTGTTGAGGAAATGGAAGACGACCTGCGTACTTCCCTTTACCCGGAAAGGATCAACGAGCCAAAATTTGTCATACCCCAAGACAATGAAGTGACAAAAGTGATTCCGATTATTACCGCGGATCAGCATCTGAAAAACCTGGATGAAACAATCGTCCATGCTCAGGAAAAGGAGAGCGCGGTGGAATCCACCGGGCAGCAGGAAAAAGTAGAGAAGAAACGGAAAAAATGGCCGATCATCCTTGTGTCCACATTCGTGGCACTTGTGCTCTTGGGAATAATGACGATAACCGTCTTTCCGGCAATTTTCGGGGCAAAAGATGTAGAAATCCCGGATGTTCGCGGGGGAACCCTCAACAATGCCATATCCGATTTAAAAGACGCTGGGTTTGCAATCGGTGAAACGAGGGAAATACCTGATGATCTCGTTCAGCAAGGGCTCGTGGTAAAAACCGACCCGCCTGGCGGACATACGGCCAAGGAGGGGGCGAGGATTGATCTTTTTGTCAGCTCCGGGAAAGAAAGGTACGAACTGTCTGATTACACAGGAAGGCCTTTCAAGGAAGTGGAACAGCTTCTTAAAAAAGAAAAATTCAAGATTGTCCCTCCTATCGAGGAGCATGATGAAAGCGATCCAGGAACAATCCTTAAACAGAGCGAACCAAAAGGGAAACTTGTAGTTCCAGAGGAAACCGAGATGGAGTTCGTTATTAGCAAGGGGCCCGAAAAAATTACACTCCGCGATTTACGGGAGTATAATGAAAAAAGCCTTGCCGATTACGCGGAGTCGACTGGATTGAAGGTGAAGATGGCTGAGCCGGTCTATGATGAAACGATAGAAAAAGGGCTTGTTGTCTCGCAAACACCTCCTGCCGGATCTGAACTTTACCGAGGGGATACGGTCACTGTCGTACTTTCAAAAGGGAAGGAAGAAATCTTGCCCAAAAAGATCCGGAGGGAAATTACCCTTGAATATGATCCGGAAGTACCCGGCCAGCCGCAGGAGTACCAGGTTTATATTGATGATGCTGTCCATACAATGACGGAACCGGCTGAAACAGGCGCGATTACATCCACCGAAACAATTGTTATCGAACTCCAGGTGCCGTACGGTAAAAAAGCAGGCTACCAAGTCATCCTCGACAACAGGGTCATCGATAATTACACTGTATCCTATGAAGATGCCGAATAGTTTGCGGCGGGCAGGAGGGTTTTTTTACAGCCTTCAGCCCGCCTGCTCTTGGAGAAAACGATAAATCAAGGAGTGTGTATATGCCTGAAGGGAAAATCATTAAGGCATTAAGCGGTTTTTATTATGTTGTCCACAATGGAACGGTTACCCAATGCAGGGGGAGGGGCGTTTTCCGGAAAAACAAAATCACGCCTCTTGTCGGGGATGATGTTGTTTTCCAGGCAGAGAATCAACAGGAAGGGTACATCCTCGAGGTCAAAGACCGGAAAAACGAGCTTATCAGGCCTCCGATCGCTAATGTTGACCGGGCGTTCCTCGTCTTTTCCGCTGTTGAACCGACATTCAGCCCGGTCCTTCTCGACCGTTTTCTCGTTCTCGTCGAGTACAACCATATTGAACCAATCATTTGCGTTACGAAAACCGATCTTGTGACCGAAACTGAACTAAAAGAGATAGAACGTTATGCATCGGACTATCGGTCCGCGGGTTATGAAGTCATCCTCGTTTCTTCGGAAACAGAGACGGGAATCGAGCAGCTTTTTCCCCATCTGGACGGAAAAATTTCCGTTTTCGCGGGTCAATCGGGGGTCGGTAAATCATCACTTCTGAATGTACTCCGCCCTGGGCTCGAGCTTAAAACGAGTGGCATTTCAAGCCACCTGGGCAGGGGGCGGCATACAACTCGCCATGTTGAGCTGATTGAGATCGGGGAAGGTCTTGTAGCAGATACACCTGGCTTCAGCTCGCTGGAATTCCAGGAAATCGAAGCTAGCGAACTCGGTTCGTGTTTTCCGGAAATTTCACGGACCGCCGAAAACTGCAAATTCAGGGGCTGCCTCCATGTAAAGGAGCCAAAATGTGCGGTAAAGGCCGGGGTTGAGGAAGGCGCTATCCCCCAGTACCGCTATGAAAATTATTTAGATTTTTTACAGGAAATTAAAGACAGAAAGCCGAGGTATTAGTTATGGTCAAAATTGCACCTTCAATCCTCTCAGCTGATTTTTCAAGGCTTGGCGAGGAAATTAAAGATGTCGAGCGTGGGGGAGCAGACTACATCCATGTTGATGTAATGGACGGTCACTTTGTTCCGAATATTACAATCGGTCCGCTGATTGTCGAGGCAATCCGCCCGGTAACGGACCTTCCGCTCGACGTGCACCTTATGATTGAAAACCCAGACCAATACATTGAGGCGTTTGCGAAAGCGGGAGCGGACTACATAACGGTCCATGTTGAAGCGAGCCGCCATCTTCATAGGACAATCCACCTAATTAAAAGCTTTGGCATCAAAGCTGGCGTAGTCCTTAACCCGGCGACACCCGTTGAGTCGATCAAGCATATAATTGAAGATGTCGACATGGTCTTGCTTATGACTGTTAATCCGGGGTTTGGGGGACAAAAATTCATTCAAGGAGTCCTGCCGAAAATCCGTCAAGTTAAAGCGATGGCTTTGGCGGCCGGCAAGGAACTTGAAATTGAAGTTGACGGCGGTGTTAATGCCGAAACCGCCAAGCTATGCATTGAAGCCGGTGCGACTGTCCTTGTTGCCGGGTCGGCGGTGTACGGGCAGGTAGACAGGGCAAAAGCAATTGCCGACATCCGCGGTTAACTAGTTCGAAATTATAGCCAGCTTTTATGCTGGTTTTTTTCTTTGATACGCATTGCTGAAGGGAAATTTTAAAACGCTGCTTTGAAAGTCGGAGGAGGTGCTCATTTGATTATTAATATTGTAGGAGGCGGCCCTAGGGCATACATTCCTCCGCTTCGGGAATATGACGAAGGCCAAACGAGATGGATAGGGGTCGATGGTGGCACGGCGGTGTTGCTGGAAAACAGTATTATGCCTGATGCCGCATTCGGGGATTTCGATTCTGTCACGAAAGAAGAATTGGCGGAATTTGAAGCGGCTATTCCCGATCTAAAAAAGTACAAGCCCGAAAAAGATGAAACGGACATGGAGCTTGCCCTTTCCTGGGCGATTGGACAAAAACCGGACATCATCCGTATTTTCGGCGCTACTGGTGGGCGAATTGACCATTTCCTTGCCAATATCCAGCTGCTTGAAAAATACGCCTTAGAAAAGCAGCCCTGTGAAATCATCCTAATCGATTGTTTGAATAGTGTTTCCATGAAGGTACCGGGACTCTATCAAATTGAAAAAGAGAGCGGCAAAAAATATATTTCCTTCCTTCCTGGCTCACAGAATGTAGAAGGCTTGACATTGCATGGGTTCAAATATCCACTGGAAAACCGATATGTTCCTAAAGGTTCCACACTTTGTGTCAGCAATGAACTAATTGAGGAAACCGGTACTTTTTCATTTTCTGAAGGCATATTAATAGTCATAAGGAGCAATGACTAATCTGTTCTCCGGTTTAATGTACTTATTTATAATGAGCGGAATATCCTAAATAAGAGTACAGGTAAAGATTGAGCCGTGTGAAAAGGTGAGGAGGGGCACTATGAAATTTTATACGATCAAACTGCCAAGATTCCTGGGTGGGCTTGTCCGGGCGATGATTGGGATGTTTAGAAAAGGCGAATGAGGAATATGGATGTTACAGCACCCTTGTAAAAGGGTGTTTTTCCTTTTTAGTACCATTATTAAAAATTAGCAAATAACAAAATGCGTAAGCGCCGTGGTCAGCCCCGACAAGCATAAGACGGGGCCCGCAGGACACTGAATGGCATCCCTGAATTCGCCCACGCACGAAGGAAATGCGGGCATTTCCGAGGACGGGCCTGCCCTCCGGAGGGAACCGGCTTAAGACCTCGAGGGGCTAGGACGCTCCTCGAAAAAGCTATCGCTTTTTCTTCGTGCGAGGATTATGCTTCCGTAGCTTACTCTTGTGGAGCTGAATTACAATAACTTATTTCGAGTTATCCACAAGGTTCCATCTTAAAATTTCGTAGACAAAAACAAAAAACAGGCACCAAATGGATGCCTGTCCCTGAACAGCATTATACGCGTTCTACTTTGCCGGATTTGAGCGCCCTTGCGGATACCCAAACACGTTTTGGCTTTCCGTCTACAAGAATGCGGACCTTTTGTAGGTTGGCGCCCCATGTACGCCTGTTAGCGTTCATAGCGTGAGAACGGTGGTTGCCAGTTGTAGTTTTCTTGCCTGTGATAACACATTTGCGTGGCATATTGTTTCCCTCCTTAACATGCATAAGCGAGTACTTTTCTATTGCATTTTCGCCAAGTCCGGTTTCGTCCGGAGCGGGGAAAAGGAATCTGTCCCCGTTTCTAAAAGATACTTTAATAATTTATCATACAACGATACTGATTGCAATAGATGAAACGAAAGCTTTCAAGAAAAAAACCTTGACATCAAACAGATGTTGATGCTGTATAATAAGCATGGCAGTATAACTTTCAAAATAGGCTGGACTATAGTAAAATGGCTTTAGCAAATGAGCAATTACCAAAAGGGGGAACGTTCATGTCCATCGAAATGAAGACGAAGTTCGGGCAAATCGATATTTCAAACGAAGTAATCGCGACCATTTCAGGCGGCGCGGCGGTTGACTGCTATGGGATCGTAGGGATGGCTTCGAAGAACCAAATCAGGGACGGACTCACTGAAATCCTCAGGAAGGAAAATTTCACGCGGGGTGTGATTGTCCGTCAGGAAGAAAGCCAAGTGCATATTGATATGTACATTATCGTCAGCTACGGAACGAAAATTTCCGAGGTTGCCCACAACGTGCAATCGAAAGTAAAATATACCCTTGAAAAAACGGTTGGCTTAACGGTTGACTCGGTAAATATTTACGTCCAGGGAGTTCGTGTAACGAACCCGTAGTGAGGAGGAAGCATCAGTGTCAATGAAAGCGTTAAACGGTATACAATTTGCGGAAATGGTTATTCAGGGTGCCAACCACCTTGCAGCGAATGCGAAGCTGGTTGACTCCCTGAATGTTTTTCCCGTGCCGGATGGCGATACCGGAACGAATATGAACTTGTCAATGACATCCGGGGCGAAGGAAGTCAAAAATAATGTCCAGGAACATATCGGCAAGGTCGGAACAGCACTTTCTAAAGGTTTGTTAATGGGTGCCCGCGGAAATTCCGGAGTCATCCTATCACAGCTGTTCAGGGGATTTTCCAAAGCAATCGAAACAAAATCGTCCATCAGCGGAAAAGAATTCGCCGCAGCGTTAGAAACGGGGGTCGAAACGGCCTACAAGGCTGTTATGAAGCCTGTTGAAGGAACAATCCTGACAGTGGCAAAAGACTCCGCGCGAAAGGGTGTCCAAGCTTCAAAATCAACTGATGATATCATTCAAATTATGGAAGCGGTACTTGCGGAATCAAAAGCATCCCTGAAGCGGACGCCGGACCTTCTTCCTGTCCTAAAGGAAGTAGGGGTAGTGGACAGTGGCGGCCAGGGCCTTGTTTTTGTCTACGAGGGATTCCTTGCCGAGCTTAAAGGCGAGAAGCTCCCAGATTCCCCTGAAGCGTTGCCATCGATGAATGAACTCGTCAATGCCGAGCACCATAGGAGCGTCCAGTCCCATATGAACACGGAGGACATCGAATTCGGGTATTGCACTGAATTTATGGTGAAATTCGAGGCGGACAAGCTGGCAGCCAAGCCGTTCAAAGAAGATGCATTCCGCCGTGACCTCAGCCAATATGGCGATTCGCTCCTAGTCATTGCCGATGAGGATGTGGTAAAGGTACATATCCATTCCGAGCAACCCGGTACAGTTCTGAGCTATGGACAGCGATACGGGAGCCTAATCAATATCAAGATAGAAAACATGCGCCAACAGCATTCGAATATTATTGGTGAAACACACACGCCGCTAGTTACCGAGAACGCACCAAAAGAGCGCCGGGAATATGGGATCGTTACCGTATCCATGGGATCCGGTATTGCCGAATTATTCAGGAGCATCGGTGCCCATTCCGTCATTGAAGGCGGCCAGACGATGAATCCGAGCACCGAGGATATCGTAAAGGCGATTGAGGAAGTCAATGCGGAGAAGGTATTCATCCTACCTAACAATAAAAATATCATAATGGCAGCCCAGCAGGCCGCGGAAGTAACAGGTTCAAAGGCGGTTGTCATCCAGTCAAAGACTGTGCCGCAAGGACTTTCGGCGTTGCTCGCGTTTAATCCGGGAGCCGATATGGGAACAAACGAATCTGCGATGTCTGAGGCGATGCGGCATGTCAAGACAGGCCAGATTACCTTCGCGGTCCGGGATACGAACATTGACGGGCTCGATATCGAAAAAGGCGACTTCATGGGCATCAACGAAGGGAAAATTATTGTAAAAAGCAAAGAAAAAGTCGCTGCGGCCCAGGAGCTGCTTGCGAAAATGCTTGATGATGAATCTGAAATCCTGACTATCCTTCAAGGCGAGGACGTTACAGAAGAAGAAACCGCAGTAATCGCTTCGTTTGTCGAGGACAATTTCGGGGATGTCGAAATTGAAATCCATAATGGCGAGCAGCCGCTGTATCCGTTCATTTTTGCAATCGAATAGCCGATTTTACGAAAAAGGCATTCTGCCAATACTGGCGAATGCCTTTTCTTCATTTCCCAGTTAGGCCACAAGGAAAAGAATTTGTCAAAATACAAAACAATTCGTTAAAATAAAGTGAACCTTCCATCAGCGGTGGGTTTCCGCTGATGGTTAGTCCCGTTCTACTGCCGCTAATTCTCCGCTAAGGCGGAGATTAAACGGCAGTACGAACCCGATTGGTTCAACTAAGCCGCTAAAAGGCGAGCGGCTAGTTTCACTGTAGCTCACCAATCGGACCTTTAGGGACAGTTGCCCCAAGGGGCTTACTGTCCCTTAAGAGTGGGATAAAGTGAACCTTCCATCAGTGGCGGTCTTCCGCTGAGGGTTAGTCCCGTTCTACTGCCGCCAATTCTCCGCTAAGGAGGAGATTAAACGGCAGTACGAACCCGATTGGTTCAACTAGGTGCTTTAAAGCGAAGGGGCATTTTCACTGTAGCCCGCCAACGGGTTACATCACGGCTTTTAAATAAACGGGTTCGGCCCGAGCTGATAAGGGGAATGGAGATGAAATATAAAAGTGTATTTGATATAATCGGCCCGGTCATGATAGGGCCATCAAGTTCACATACTGCTGGCGCGGCGAGGATTGGCCGTGTTGCCAGGAGCCTGTTTGGCAGGGAGCCGAAATGGGTGAATATTTCACTCTATGGCTCTTTTGCAAAAACATACCGCGGCCATGGCACCGATGTAGCGCTAATTGGCGGTTTGCTAGACTTTGATACGGATGATCCGAGGATTATCCAGGCGATAGACCTTGCGGAGGAAAAGGGGATCAAACTGAGATTCATAGAGGAAGACGCCTTAACTGATCACCCGAATACAGCCAGGATTATTATAGGTGACGACAAGGGCGAGCTTGAACTTGTCGGCATTTCGATCGGCGGAGGGAAAATTGAGATTACCGAACTCAACGGCTTCGAATTGAAGCTTTCAGGGCATCATCCGGCCATTCTCGTAGTCCATAATGATAGGTTCGGCGCGATAGCCAATGTTGCCAATGTCCTGGCCAGCCATCAGATTAACATCGGCCATATGGAGGTTTCCAGGAAAGAAAAGGGAAAGATGGCACTAATGACAATCGAAGTTGACCATAATATTGGGCAACCTATCCTTGATGAAATTGAAAAGCTTCCAAATATCCTAAAAGTAACAAAAATTGTCGATTAGATAAAAAGGGGGGATGGCGGATGTTCCGCAATGTGGCAGAGCTGGTCGAACTCGCAACCAGCAGGAATGTGAAAATATCGGAAATCATGATAGAACAGGAAGTCGAAGTAACAGGGCGGTCAAGGGAAGAAGTCATTGCGATGATGGACCGGAACCTCCGGGTTATGGAACAGGCCGTCGAGCGTGGCATCCAGGGGGTAAAATCCCATTCAGGACTTACCGGCGGAGACGCGGTCCTTTTACAGGAATATATAAAAAAAGGCAACTTTTTATCGGGCGAAACATTGCTTGACGCCGTAAGCAAGGCGGTCGCCACGAATGAAGTAAATGCGGCCATGGGCACCATTTGCGCGACACCTACTGCCGGTTCCGCGGGTGTTGTTCCCGGAACATTGTTTGCCGTGAAAAACAAGCTGAATCCAACGCGTGAACAAATGGTTTCCTTTTTGTTCACTTCGGGGGCGTTTGGCTTCGTTGTAGCGAACAATGCGTCCATTTCAGGCGCCGCTGGAGGCTGCCAGGCCGAAGTGGGCTCCGCCGCTGGGATGGCGGCCGCGGCACTAGTCGAGCTTGCGGGAGGAACCCCGGAGCAGTGTGCCGAAGCAATGGCCATTACGTTGAAAAACATGCTAGGGCTTGTTTGCGACCCTGTTGCGGGCCTTGTTGAAGTGCCATGTGTAAAACGCAATGCAATGGGCGCGGCTAATGCGATGGTTGCGGCTGATATGGCGCTCGCCGGGATTAAAAGCAGGATTCCGTGCGACGAGGTAATTGACGCAATGTTTAAGATTGGCCAATCTATGCCAACCGCACTTAAAGAAACAGCACAGGGAGGTTTGGCGGCGACTCCAACCGGCAGGGAGCTGGAAGCGAAAATCTTTGGAATCCCGCTGACAAAACAGTGAATACAAATCTCATGCAATCAGTAAAAATCTTAAAAGGAATTGGCGATGAAACAGCGGAGCTTCTGGCTGACATGAATATTGTTACGATCAAGGATTTGCTCGAACATTTCCCGTACCGCTACGAAGATTACAGGCTGCGCGACCTCGCTGATGTGAAGCATGAGGAGAGAATAACCGTGGAGGGGAAGGTTCATAGTGAGCCTTCCCTTGCCCGTTTTGGAAAAAACAAATCGCGAATGACGGTTCGCTTGCTAGTCGGGCGGTATTTAGCCCAGTCAATCATCTTCAATCAGCCATATTTAAGAAGCAAAATAAAAATTAGTGAAACAGTAACAGTTACGGGAAAATGGGACCAGCACCGGATGGCGATTACGGTTTCCGAAATGCATTTTGGTGAAAACAGGTCCGGTAAAATGTTCGAGCCCGTGTATACATTACGGGGTAGCTTGACGATGAAAAGCATGCGGAAATACATTGCCCAGGCTTTTGAACTGTTTGGGAATCATATTGAGGAAACGCTGCCCGAGGGGCTCGTTGCGAAATATAGGCTTCCCAATAGGCGTGAGGCACTGAAAATCATGCATTTCCCTGATACACCCGAAGATGTGAAGAAGGCGAGAAGGCGTTTTGTTTACGAAGAATTCCTTGCCTTCCAATTGAAAATGCAGGCGCTCAGGAAGCTTGAAAGAGAGCAATCCCCTGGGATTGTCCAACAATATGACCTTTCAAAACTGAAAGCGTTCATCGAAGCCCTCCCCTTTCCGCTGACGGGTGCGCAAAAAAGGGTTGTGAACGAAATTCTTACTGACCTGAAATCGCCGTACAGGATGAACCGCCTTTTGCAGGGGGATGTAGGTTCGGGGAAAACGGTCGTTGCCGCAATCGGGCTATACGCGACGGTTACAGCGGGAAGGCAGGGCGCGCTGATGGTGCCGACCGAAATACTGGCGGAACAACATGCCGCTTCACTCAAAGAATTATTCGATCCGTACGGAGTCCGCTGCGAATTGCTAACAAGCTCAATAAAGGGGAAGGCGCGTAAGGAAATCTTGGCGGCCCTCGCCGCAGGTGAGATAGACATTCTGATTGGGACACATGCCCTTATCCAGGAAGAGGTCGCTTTTCACCGGCTTGGCTTTGTCATAACGGATGAGCAGCACCGGTTTGGCGTCGAGCAGCGACGTGTGTTGAGGGAAAAGGGAGAAAATCCCGATGTCTTGTTCATGACCGCAACCCCGATTCCAAGAACCCTTGCCATCACCGTATTTGGAGAAATGGATGTTTCCATTATTGATGAAATGCCTGCCGGGAGGAAAACGATCGAAACGTATTGGGCCCGGCAGGATATGCTGGACAGGGTGCTGGCTTTTATGGAGAAAGAATTGCGCAAGGGACGGCAGGCGTATGTCATCTGCCCGCTGATCGAGGAATCAGATAAGCTTGATGTCCAGAACGCAATCGATGTCCACGCTTCCCTCGTTCACTACTTCCAGGACCGTTTCAAGGCAGGCCTCATGCACGGCCGCCTCCATTCTTCGGAAAAAGAAGAAGTCATGCGTTCGTTTGCCGCAAACGAAATCCAGGTTCTTGTTTCTACCACTGTCGTCGAGGTTGGCGTCAATGTCCCGAATGCCACAGTGATGGTCATTTATGACGCGGAGCGCTTTGGCCTCGCGCAGCTTCATCAGCTAAGGGGCAGGGTCGGCAGGGGCAGCGACCAATCCTACTGCATCCTTCTTGCCGAGCCGAAGTCGGAAGTAGGCAAGGAGCGGATGAAAATCATGACGGAAACAAACGACGGATTTGTTGTCAGTGAAAAGGATCTCGAATTAAGGGGGCCAGGTGACTTTTTCGGGAAGAAGCAGAGTGGGATTCCAGAGTTTAAAGTAGCCGATATGGTCCATGATTACCGGGCTCTTGAAACAGCAAGGGAGGACGCGGCAAAGCTCGTCCAGTCAAGGGCATTTTGGGAATCACCCGAGTATGCGAACCTTAGGGAAGGATTAATCGAAGCTGGGTTGCTTAAAGGAGAAAAGCTGGATTGATGCCAAGGCAAACAAGATAATTACTCTTGCAATCTGGATATCTTACTTTTATACTACTGTTAGTACCTAGTCATAAGAGCAAATGGCGGTGGATGCGATGAAGCGTAACAAAAAAGAACGGCAGCGCGAGCTAGTTTTGACGATAAAGGAAAATCCCTTTATAACCGATGAGGATTTAGCCGAGTTGTTCTCGGTCAGTGTCCAGACAATCCGGCTTGACCGGCTTGAACTGTCCATACCAGAACTTCGGGAACGAATCAAAAACGTGGCTGAAAAAAAGTTCGAGGATGAAGTACGATCCTTGCCGATAGATGAAGTGATTGGGGATATTATCGATATAGAGCTCGACCAGAGCGCAATTTCGATTTTGGATATTAAAAAAGAGCATGTGTTCAAACGGAACAGGATTGCCAGGGGCCATCACTTGTTCGCTCAGGCAAATTCTCTTGCCGTTGCGGTCATTAACGATGAACTCGCATTGACCGCGAAATCCGCCTTGCAGTTTAAGAGGTCCGTGCATGAAGGCGAGAGGGTTATCGCCAAGGCAAAGGTAACCAGGATTGACAACGAGCATGGCAGAACATTTGTTGAAGTGACAAGTTTTGTGAACAACGAGCCCGTTTTCATCGGGGAATTTGAAATGTTCCGCTCAAATAAAAACAGAGGTGGCAATACGGATGAGGCTGGCAATTGACGCAATGGGCGGTGACCACGCTCCAAAGGAAATCGTCCTTGGTGCGATTAAGGCCGCCGACACATTTAAAGACATTAAAATCCTTCTGGTCGGTGATGAAGCGAAAATCAGGGAAACATTCACCGGACATGACAGGATTTCAATTCTACATACCGATGAAGTCATCCTTGGAACGGATGAGCCTGTCAGGGCGGTAAGGCGAAAAAAGAATGCTTCCATGGTCCTTGCGGCAAGACAGGTATCGGAAGGTACCGCGGACGCCTGTATATCCGCGGGGAATACAGGGGCGCTGATGGCGTCCGGGTTGTTTGTGGTTGGTCGGATAGAAGGAATTGACAGGCCGGCCCTCGCGCCGACGCTCCCCACGATTGGCGGGGAAGGATTCCTGCTTCTCGATGTAGGAGCGAACGTGGACGCGAAGCCGGAGCATTTATATCAATTTGCATTGATGGGTTCCGTCTATACAGAGAAAGTCCGCGGAATGACAAAGCCAAGGATTGGGCTCCTCAATATCGGCACGGAGGAAAAGAAAGGGACAGACCTGACAAAGGAAGCCTTTTCCATCTTAAAGGAATCAGACCTGAACTTTGTCGGAAATGTAGAGGCGAGGGATTTGCTGAACGGAGTGGCCGATGTTGTCGTAACGGACGGGTTTACCGGGAACATGGTATTGAAATCGGTGGAAGGAACCGCAATGTCCGTTTTTAAAATGCTGAAAGGGGCGCTTACCTCCAGCCTGAAAAGCAAGCTTGCAGCGGCAGTCCTGAAACCCGACCTGAAGGCATTAAAAGACCAGATGGATTACTCCGAATATGGCGGCGCGGCTTTATTCGGCCTAAAAGCCCCGGTTATTAAGGCGCACGGATCTTCCAATGCGCAGGCAATTTTCAGCGCGATCCGCCAAACAAGGGAAATGGTTGCAAATGATGTAACCGGACTGATCAAACAATCGGCGGAAAGGGCAAAACCGGACAAAAACGAATCTTAATGTAAGAGGTGCTTCAATGGGAAAAATCGCATTTATCTTTCCTGGGCAGGGATCCCAAACTGTTGGGATGGGCAAAGAGCTTGCCGGGAATCATGAAAGAAGCAGGGCTTTATTTGAAAAAGCGGATGAACTATTAGGTTATGGTTTATCTAACATCATGTTTGAAGGCCCGCAGGAAACGTTGACAAAAACAGTCAACGCCCAGCCGGCTTTGCTGACAATCAGTACAGCGCTTCTTGATTTATTCAAGGAATCCGGAATCAAGGCCGATTATGCCGCGGGGCATAGCCTCGGTGAATATTCCGCCCTTGTCGCGGCAGGCGCCCTTTCTTTTGAAGAGGGGGTCAGCATCGTAAGGAAACGGGGAGAGTTCATGGAAGAAGCCGTTCCCGATGGAATTGGAACAATGGCCGCGGTACTGGGCCTTGAACGTGGAATTCTGGCAGATGCGGCCGCTGAGGTTACTGCCGATGGTTATCCGGTCCAACTTGCGAATATTAATTGCCCTGGACAAATTGTCATTTCCGGCACCGTGGAAGGCGTAAGGCTGGCGGGCGAAAAAGCGAAGGAAGCAGGAGCAAAAAGGGTCATCCAACTGGATGTAAGCGGCCCGTTCCATTCAAGCCTGATGGAACCCGCCGCGCAAAAACTGAGCGATGTACTTAACGGCGCGCAAATCCGGGATGCATCCGTACTGGTCATCGCAAATGCCGATGCGATGCCAATGGAAGACGCGGATACAATCAAGTCGAATTTGGTCAAGCAGCTTTATTCCCCTGTATTGTGGGAAGATTCTGTCCGGAAAATGATAGAGCTTGGCGTCGATACATTCATAGAATTCGGCCCTGGCAAGGTGCTCGGCGGACTTGTGAAAAAAATCAGCCGTGATGTAAAAATCTATTCTGTTTCCGATGAACAGAGCTGCATTGAGACCATCGCCGCTCTTAAGGAGGAAAAACAATGAAGCTTGAAGGAAAAACCGCGCTTGTTACCGGCGCGTCAAGGGGAATAGGCAGGGAAATCGCCCTTGAGCTAGCAAGGCAAGGCGCGAATGTTGCCATCAACTTCGCCGGCAGCGAAGCAAGGGCGAATGAGGCTGCGGAGGAAATCAAAGCGATGGGACGGGAAGCCTTTGCGATCCAGGGTGATGTGTCCAACCCGGACGCCGTTGCGGCCATGGTCAAAGAAACAATCGACCGGTTTGGCTCCCTGGATATTCTCGTCAACAACGCGGGCATTACAAGGGACAACCTTCTGATGAGAATGAAGGAATCAGAATGGGATGATGTTATCAATATAAACCTTAAAGGCGTTTTCCTTTGCACGAAAGCCGTAACCCGCCAGATGATGAAGCAGCGCAGCGGCCGTATCATCAACATCGCCTCAATTGTAGGGGTAAGCGGAAATCCTGGGCAAGCTAATTATGTAGCTGCGAAAGCGGGAGTGATTGGCCTGACAAAGACGGCTGCAAGAGAACTGTCTTCGCGTAACATTAATGTAAACGCGATTGCCCCAGGGTTCATTACGACTGACATGACCGACAAACTTACAGAGGACGTCAAGGCGGAAATGCTTAAGCAAATCCCGCTTGCCCGCTTTGGGGAGCCTTCCGATATTGCAAAGGCCGTAGTGTTCCTCGCCTCGGAGGATTCTTCCTATATGACCGGACAGACGCTCCATATCGATGGCGGCATGGTCATGTAAAACGGCCTGGAATTGGGTGAGGTTTTTCGGGTGAAATTTCATTCCGGTTTGGCTTTGCCCCGCCTTAACGGGAACCCCGCCCGCTAATGGAAGTTTCGCTTTACCCCTTTTTTGAAATACTCTATAATAGCTTGAGGGGAGGTGACAAGCATGGCAGATGTATTAGAACGCGTGACAAAGATCATTGTGGACCGCCTCGGTGTTGACGAATCCCAAGTAACACTTGAAGCTTCCTTCAAAGATGATCTTGGCGCAGATTCCCTTGATGTAGTTGAACTTGTTATGGAATTGGAAGATGAGTTCGATATGGAGATTTCTGACGATGATGCTGAGAAAATCAGCACAGTAGGAGATGCTGTTAATTACATAAATAGCAACAAATAATCGCAGTTTTCTCGGGCTCCGTTTTCAAACGGAGCTTTCTTCTGTATTATAGAACTACCCGAGGTCTTTCAAAAAAGATTGGCATCCCCAAGAATGATGAAGCAAGGTGGAGACATATGCGCAAAAACAATAAGGAAAAAGAAACTGTGGGAACTCGCGCTAAGGATAATCTTTTTAAAGAATTCCAATCGAGGATTGGCATTCAATTTACGGATGAAAAGCTGCTGAAACAAGCCTTTACCCATTCATCCTATGTTAATGAGCATCGCAGGAAGCTTTTTGAGGACAATGAAAGGCTTGAATTCCTTGGTGATGCCGTGCTTGAATTGACCGTATCAAAGTTCCTTTTTAAAAAATATCCAATGATGAGCGAGGGGGAGCTGACAAAGCTCCGCGCGGCAATTGTCTGTGAGCCATCCTTGGTGTCTTTTGCAAATGAACTTTCATTCGGCAAGCTGATATTACTAGGAAAAGGCGAGGAAATGACTGGTGGCCGAACCCGTCCCGCGTTGCTCGCGGATGTGTTTGAGGCTTTTATCGGCGCATTGTATCTAGACAAAGGATTGGACGCCGTAATCTGGTTCCTTGAAAAAACAATTTATCCAAAAATAAATTCCGGTGTGTTTTCCCATGTCATGGACTTTAAAAGCCAGCTGCAGGAACATGTACAGCGCGACGGTGCCGGAACGATAGAGTACAAGGTGCTCCAGGAAAAGGGGCCCGCACACAACAGGGAATTTGTGTCCCGGGTTTCCCTCAACGGGGAGGAACTGGGAGTTGGCACGGGCCGCTCAAAGAAAGAGGCGGAACAGCTGGCTGCGCAAATGGCGCTTTCACGGCTGAGGCAAACGGGTGGACAGCTGGAAGAGGATGGAGAAAACCGGCAATAGCAAGAGGAGGAAGCAGGCAGTGTATTTAAAACGGCTCGATGTTGTAGGTTTCAAGTCCTTTGCAGAACGGATTGGCGTCGATTTCGTTCCCGGTGTCACGGCTGTAGTCGGGCCAAATGGAAGTGGAAAGAGTAATGTAATCGATGCGATTAGGTGGGTGCTTGGCGAGCAATCGGCAAAATCCCTTCGCGGCACAAAAATGGAAGACATTATTTTCGCGGGGAGCGATTCCCGCAAGCCGCTGAATTTCGCTGAGGTCACGCTAACCCTTGATAACGAGGATCAACGCCTTGCGATTGAATATAATGAAGTAAGTGTAACCAGGCGGGTATTCAGGTCGGGTGAGAGTGAGTTTCTCATCAACAAGCAGCCATGCAGGCTGAAAGATATCGTCGACCTTTTCATGGATTCGGGCCTCGGGCGTGAAGCATTTTCGATTATTAGCCAGGGAAAAGTTGAAGAAATCCTAAACAGCAAGGCGGAGGAACGCCGTACCATTTTCGAGGAAGCGGCCGGCGTCCTGAAATATAAGCAACGAAAGAAAAAAGCTGAAAGCAAGCTGGCTGAAACACAGGACAATCTGAACAGGGTTACGGACATTCTTCATGAATTGGAAAGCCAGGTTGAGCCTCTTAAAATCCAGGCATCAATCGCCCGTGACTACCAGGATAAGAAGGAAGAGCTAGAGAAAATCGAGGTCGCACTGACCGTATTTGAAATAGAGGAACTGCATGGAAAGTGGGAAGAGCTTTCCCGTCTTTTTGATGTACATAAGGCGGAGGAAGTTAAATTGTCCGCCTCCCTTCAGAAAAAGGAAGCGGAAATTGAGCAGGCACGTGATAGAATTGCTGCTGTCGATGAGTCGGTCAGCGATCTGCAAACAGTCCTTCTCCATGCGAGCGAGGAACTTGAGAAGCTTGAGGGCAGGAAGGAAGTCCTGAAGGAACGAAAAAAGAATGCCGCGCAAAACAAAAGGCAGCTAGAAGATAGCATTAAAGAACTTTCCGATAAAAAAGCAGCACTTGAGGGAGAGCGGGAAAAGCTTTTGGCTTCCGCCAAAACCCTCGGTAACGAGGCATCGCTGCTACAGGAGAAACTTAAAGCGAAACAGGGCGAACTTGTTCTTTATAGCGAGAACGCCGATGATAAAATTGAATCGCTGAAAAGTGAATACATTGAAGAGCTGAACGCACAGGCGGGAGCGCGGAACGAAACAAAGCTCGTCCTTCAGCAGCTTGAACAGCATGACAGGAAAAGCACAAGGCTTGACGAAGAGAATGGGCGATTCCTTGAACAACGTACGAATGCTGCCCAAAAGGTCGAAGAAATCACCTTGGAACTCGAATCCGTGGCAAAGGATTTGGAATCCCAGGTACAGGAATTTTTAAAAAACAAACGGCACCTTGAAACGGTTTCGGCCAACTATCAGAAGCAGGAAAAAATGCTATATCAGGCCTACCAGTTCCTCCAGCAAGCGAAGTCAAGGAAAGAGATGCTTGAAGAAATGGAGGAAGGCTAC
Source organism: Neobacillus oceani (assembly GCF_046237595.1). NCBI lineage: Bacteria > Bacillati > Bacillota > Bacilli > Caryophanales > Bacillaceae > Neobacillus > Neobacillus oceani. The sequence goes on from NZ_CP143543.1 coordinate 1,852,484, forward strand.
AACGGCTTTTTCCAGGGTGTTAAGGAAGTTTTAAAGGCGCGCGGGACAAAGCTAAGCGGAATCGAAGGCGCTGTGGCGGAGGTCGTCCATGTTCCAAAAGAATATCAGGCGGCAATCGAAACCGCTCTCGGCGGAGCCCTTCAGCATATTATTGTCGATACGGAACAGAGTGCTCGGGAGGCAATCCAATTTTTAAAAAGGAACTCCTCTGGCCGGGCAACATTCCTTCCGCTAAGTGTTATAAAAAGCAAATCCCCGGCACAGTCCCAGCTTGATTTGGCCGGACAGCATCCATCCTTTATCGGAACCGCATCCGGCCTTGTCGAATTCGAAGATAAATACAGGAATATCATTGAAAACCTTTTGGGCAATGTATTCATTGCCAGCGACCTGAAAGGTGCGAACGAAATCGCCCGCTCCCTTCAGTACAGGATGAGGGTTGTTACCCTTGAGGGGGATGTCGTGAACGCCGGAGGATCGATGACAGGCGGGGCTTCTAAGCAAAACGCCACCGGCCTTTTGAGCAGGAAAACAGAACTTGATGAATTAAAGGCGAAGCTTGGCGATATGGAAGAAAAAACGTCCCAGCTTGAAGAGGAAGTTAAAGTCCTGAAAACATCCGTAAAGGAAACGGAAGGTCTCCTTGAAGAGTTGAGGAGAAGAGGCGAAGAAAAACGCCTCGAGGAGCAGCGTTTGAAAGGCGCGCTCAGGGAAGCCGAGCTTGAATTGAAAAATATTAGCGACCGCCTTTCCATTTATGATATGGAAAAAGCCCAAATCAACGAGGACAGGGAAAGGCTGCTGTCAAGGAAAAACGAGCTTGAAAGCGCGCTTGATGGCGCAAGGGAGAAAATTCAATCGCTTGACGCGGAAATCGCCAGGCTGTCGGAACAAAAAGCAAAGGCCCTCACATCCAAAGAAGCAGTTTCTGAAGAGATCAACAGCCTTAAGGTTGAATTTGCCGCCAAAAACGAACAATATCTTTATGCAATGGAACAAGTTAACCGTGTGACGGAAGAACTTGACGGCGTTTCAAATAAGCTGAAAGTGCAAACGGAAGACCTCGGCCTTCTTGTTTCCGAAATGGATGGCAGTCTGTCAGGCGAAGACCATCTTCTTGCAGCCGCGGCGGAGAAACAAAAGGACAAGGAAAACACACTTAAGCTGATTTCCGAACGCAGGCAGGAAAGGCTACAACTTTCAACGGAACTTGAACAGTCCGAAGCTGAGGCGAAAGAGCTTAGAAGGCTGCATAAAGGGATGGCGGAAGCACTGCGCGATGAGGAAGTCAAGCTGAACAGGCTCGACGTTGAACTTGAAAATAAACTTACCCATCTTCGGGAAGAATATTTGCTTACGTTTGAAGGGGCGAAGGAAAACCACCCCCTCCTCCTTCCGCCTGATGAAGCCAGGAGGAAGGTCAAACTCATTAAACGGGGTATCGAGGAGCTTGGGACGGTTAATCTGGGTGCCATCGAGGAGTATGAGCGTGTATCGGAGCGTTATGAATTTTTGCTGGAGCAAAAAAATGACCTGCAGGAAGCGAAGGATACCCTCCATCTTGTAATCAGTGAAATGGATGAAGAGATGATAAAAAGATTCGAAGAGACATTCTCCGCCATCCGCATGCATTTCGAGCCTGTCTTTAAGGCGTTGTTCGGAGGGGGACGCGCGGATTTGCGGCTTACGGATCCGGATGATCTCTTGCATACAGGTGTTGATATTGTCGCTCAGCCTCCTGGGAAAAAGCTTCAAAACCTTGGCCTCCTATCCGGAGGTGAAAGGGCGTTGACAGCCATCGCCCTGCTGTTTTCAATCCTCAAAGTCCGTCCGGTGCCATTCTGTATCCTGGATGAGGTGGAAGCAGCGCTTGATGAGGCGAATGTGTACCGTTTTAGCCAATATTTGAAGCGCTATAGCGCGGGTACCCAGTTCATCGTCATCACCCACAGGAAAGGAACGATGGAGGAAGCCGATGTCCTTTATGGGGTCACTATGCAGGAATCAGGGGTTTCCAAGCTTGTTTCTGTAAGGCTGGAGGAATCGAAAGAGCTGGTTGAAACATAAAACAAGGACGTGTTGAAATGAGTTTTTTCAAGAAATTAAAAGAAACGTTTACAAAGCAAACCGACAGTGTAACCGACAAATTCAGGGAAGGGCTTTCGAAAACGCGAAATAGCTTTTCCGGAAAGGTGAATGATCTTGTCGCCAGGTACCGAAAAGTGGACGAGGACTTTTTTGAAGAGCTTGAAGAAATCCTGATCCAGGCGGATGTCGGCTTTGACACTGTGATGGAATTGATCGATCAGTTGAAGCTTGAGGTGAAACGCCGTAATATTAGCGACCCTGCGGAAGTCCAGAACGTAATATCCGAGAAGCTCGTTGATATTTACAATGCCGGTGGAAACGAATCATCCAAATTAAATATCCAAGAGAACGCACTTACGGTAATCCTTTTTGTAGGCGTCAACGGGGTTGGCAAGACCACGACAATTGGAAAGCTTGCCCATAAATTCATTTCAGAAGGAAAAACTGTCCTGATGGCGGCGGGTGATACATTCCGCGCAGGGGCAATCGACCAGCTTGAAGTATGGGGCGACCGTGTGGGGGCTACTGTCATCAAGCAGGCGGAGGGTTCAGATCCAGCGGCTGTCATGTTCGATGCGATCCAGGCTGCGAAGTCAAGAAAAGCGGATATCCTTCTCTGTGACACGGCCGGGCGGCTTCAGAATAAAGTGAATTTAATGAAAGAGCTAGAAAAAGTGAAAAGGGTCATCGAAAGGGAAATCCCCGGAGCTCCCCATGAAGTGCTGCTCGTACTTGATGCGACGACAGGGCAAAACGCCCTGATCCAGGCAAAAACATTCAAGGAAGCAACGGATGTAACCGGCATCGTCCTTTCGAAACTGGACGGAACTGCAAAGGGAGGCATTGTCCTTGCCATCCGGAATGAATTGAACATCCCCGTGAAATTTGTCGGCCTCGGGGAAAAGATGGATGACCTTCAGGAATTCGACCCTGAAAAATATGTGTACGGCCTGTTTGCAGACCAGGTTGACAAAACTGAATAATCAGCTAAACGAACAGTATCGCAAAAAATGGCGGTACTGTTTTTTTGTGATTGCACTTTATTAGCCCGAAGTGTAAAATTACACTAAGGTAATTGCTAAAAAGTGGAGCAAAAAGGAAAGAACATACGTCTAATCTAGTAAGCAATCATTAGGGGGAATCATTTTGGCTCTCGGAAACAGAAAATGGGTTCTATTTTTGATATTTTTTCTTTTATTTTCTTTTATCCCCTTCCCTGCTTCGGCAGCCGTGGACGGGCTCAAGATTTCAACGAAAGCAGGTTTTAATGGCTATGTAAAAACAGGCAGGGGCTTTCCAGTTTCGGTCACTATCGAAAACAGCGGTAACGATTTTAAAGGCGACCTGCTTATCAACTTTTATCCTACATACAGTTCATCCGGCTCAAGGGCAATCCAGATCGATGTGCCAAAGGGGAGCAAAAAAACGTACAGTGTTTCCCTTCCCGGCATTACCGATGAAGGCCAGTATACCAATCCTGCCAGCAAAAACATTTTCTTATTCGAAGGCAGTTGGAAAAACGGTAAGGAAGTAGACTTCCAAGGCCCAAAGACACTGGCTCTAAAATACACAGACCAATCATGGAAAACGCTTGGAATCCTGAGCGAGGAACCAGATCGGTTGAAGGAGCTAAGGCCGTTGCCCGCGGACAGCAAGATTGAGACTGTGGTCCTAGAGGGTTCCATCATTCCGGAGGAACAGTCAGGGCTGGATTATTTTGATTACATCCTGCTTGATGGATTTCCTGTTACAAGCCTTAAACCCGACCAGGAAGAAGCTCTCCTTGCCTGGGTGAAAAGCGGGGGGGTATTGATTGCTGGCGGAGGGCCGAATGTGGTCCAGGCATATGGCAAGCTTTATAGTGAACTTCCAATGGAAACTCGTATCGAATCTAGGGCCGACCTTACCGGCCTAGAAAGCTCCATCAATCCGGGAAATGAATTCAAATCCGTGCCCGTTTACTTCGGATCATCCTCAGCGAATGGAGCAGAAGTAATCCTGAAATCCGGAGAAACGCCGATAGTCGCCAAAAGGGGAGTCGGGACTGGGGAAATTTGGCAAACCGCATTTTCTCCCGGCGAAGAACCCTTTTCATCCTGGAAAGGCTATGGCGAATGGTTTTCCTCTATCCTGGTAAAGGCGCGAGCTTTAAAAGCGCGAAGTGTATCAGGATATTTCAATCCTTATGATAGCTATTATTCAAATGTCGCCGATGTAAATGAGTACTTTCCCTCGGTCCACTTTACAACCGGCCAAATTGTCTTGATGTTGATATTTTATGTGTTGCTTGCCGGGCCAGCCCTTTATTTGCTATTAAAGAGAATTGATCGAAGGGAACATGCCTGGTGGATTGTCCCTTCCATTGCGCTAGTATGCTCGGCTGCAATCTTTGCCATAGGCGCGAAGGACCGGATCGCAAGCCCCCAGGTAAGCCAAATGGGGGTGTATAAAGCTTATGGCGGCCAACTGAACGGCATTGAAGCTGTTTCTCTTTTATCGAATACCGGTGGAGATTATACATTTTCTTTCAAGGGCGGAGAGTTCAACGGCATCCCCGGGTCTTCTTTCGGCCCCTCTCCAGCCCCGCAGCGCTTTGCGGTTATTGAAAAAGGGAGGAAAGAGGATTCCGCCACGTTCCGGAATGTGGAATATTGGTCAACAAGGACATTGTACGGGAGTGCCTCAATCGAAAAGGCTGGGGGATTCGAAACAGATTTCCATTATTCCGGCGGGAAAATTAAAGGGACCATTCAAAACAATTTTCCACTGGATTTTGAAAATGTTTATTTTTGGTCTGGTATGAAAAAAGTCGAGCTTGGCCCTATGAAAAAAGGATCAGTGCTTCAGGTGGACCACGAACTCAACCAAAAGTACTTATTAGCGCCAAGTTTCGCGGGATATGGCTACCAAGGTCCGGGCTATTATGGCGCGGAAATAGAAAAAATGAAAAAAAGCAGGCTTGAGAATGAGGGGATCAGCTTTCTGTACAATCAATCCAGGGCCCAAAACAAGCCAATTGTTTATGGAATGACAAAAGACCAGGTCTTGCATGCCGACCTAGTAAATAAAAAAGAAAAAACAACCAGCATTTCGCTCATCTATCAGGATGTGGATATTGCCGGCGAAGTTAACGGGGCCTTCTCGGTTAACGAGGATTCCCTTTCGTTCGATCTGATTCCAATAAAAGGCGGGAACATCGACTTTCCGCCTGGAGGCAAAGAGGCATTCCTGGAATTTGGCATATATGAGTACATTCTTCACCTCCCCCCTCAGCTCTCAACGGGAATAGAAAAGTTTGAAGAAATTTCAATCATGCTCCAAACTGACCAGGCGGCTTATTCGATTAAGGATGTTAGGAGCGGCGAATTCATGAGTCTGGAAAGCCCAGTGACCAGCATTACTGACCGGCCGGAGAGATTTGTATCCGCGAACGGTGAAGTCACGATACGGCTTGACAAAACAGGGCAAGGCGACCCGGCCGTACGTTTGCCATCGGTCACAATCAAGGGGGTGGCGGGAAAATGATTGAGATAATGGAATTAACGAAAAAATATGGCAGGTTTACCGCCCTTGACTCCCTTACGCTGAACATCGAAAAAGGGACCGTGTTTGGCTTTGTCGGGGCAAACGGCGCGGGAAAATCGACAACTTTCTCAATTTTGGCGACACTTTTGGCGCCGACTTCCGGTACAGCCTATATTAATGGTTGCAACATTGGCAAGGAACCGGCTTTGGTCAGAAGGCAAATAGGCTATATGCCGGATTTCTTTGGGGTCTATGATCAACTGAAGGCTGTCGAGTATCTTGATTTTTACGGAGCAAGCTATGGAATCCCGGCTTCGGAAAGGGCAAAGCTGATTCCTCAGCTTCTTGATCTGGTCAACCTGTCCCATAAGGCGGACTCGTATGTGGATGTTCTCTCGCGAGGAATGAAACAGAGGCTTTGCCTTGCAAGGTCGCTCATCCATGATCCCGAAGTGCTTATCCTAGATGAACCTGCATCCGGTCTCGATCCGCGGGCGAGGGTTGAAATGCGGGAAATCCTGAAAGAATTGAAGAATATGGGGAAAACAATTCTAATCTCATCCCATATATTGCCTGAGCTTTCGGAAATGTGCGACACAATCGGGATCATTGACCAAGGAAGGCTCGTCGCCCAAGGTTCGGTGGCTGAAATCCAAAGGCGCCTGCAGGGCGAGAAACTGATCACAGTAAAAATTTCGGGCAACCTGGACCTGGCCGCGTCATTTTTTGAAGATCATCATCTAGTCAGCCGCCTTGAAAAGAACGCAAGTGGGGACAGGGTGCAGTTTGTTTTCAGCGGTACGGACGAAGACCAATTCCTTCTTTTAAAAAAGGCGGTCGCCGCGGACATAAAAATTATCAGTTTTTCCGAGGCCGAGTCCAATCTTGAAGATGTGTTCATGGAAATTACGAAAGGGGTGGAACTGTCATGAGGCTATTTTTAAATCCAGTCCTGATTAAGGAATACAAGCTAAGGTTCCGCTCCTTTAAAAGTTTTCTCGGGCTCATGTTTTATTTGCTGGCGGTTTCAATCTTTGTCGCCGGTTTTATCTTTTTAAATTCCCAATCAATGGGTAACTCGTTTGTAAGGCCTGATACGAGCAGGATGATGTTCATGACCCTTTCTTTCATCCAGCTTGGGCTTATCCTTTTCATTACTCCGGGGCTGACCGCCGGCGTCATCAGCGGGGAAAGGGAGAAGCAAACGCTCAATATCCTGCTGACGACAACCCAAAGTTCAGGGGCCATCATCATCGGCAAGCTTGTATCCTCCGTTTCGTTTTTGATGCTGATGATTTTTGCAAGCTTGCCAATCTATAGCATCGTTTTCCTGTTTGGAGGGATTTCGCCTCTGCAGCTCCTAACCGTGCTCGGATACTATATGTTTATCATCTTCGTATTTGGAAGTTTTGGCGTGCTTTATTCCACATTGATTCGGAAGACAATTGTTTCAATGATTTCAACGTATGGGACGGCGCTGTTTTTTACCGCTGGGACGGCTTTTCTGATGCTCGTGTCTTTGCAGTTCAGCAACGGTTTCCAGGGGGCCAATCCTTTACCATACTTCCTCGCGATGCTGAATCCCTTCGCCATTTTGCTCGGCATATTCGAGCCTGGCGCGCTAGAGGACCTCGGCAGACAGACGGGGGTTAAGTTCCCGTTATGGGCCGCGCACCTGATTTCCTACACGCTCTTTTTCGGGGCTGCGATTTTTATGAGCATCCGGAAACTGCGTCCGAAAGCAGGAACAAAACGTTAAAAGGAGTGGCGGAAATGGATGATAAAAGGCAGTTTCTCAAGCTTCTGTCTCCGGTAAGGCGGCAGCTAAGGTTGGCCCGCGTTTTTACCGCGGCGCAATACGGGCTGGCGTCCGCCGGGGCTGGCTTTGTGGCTGTGCTGCTTTTGGCGAGGATGGTTGTTTTTCCGTACTATATTGAGGCTGCAATAGTTTGTTCCGTGCTGGCCTTCCTTTCTTTGTTTCTAGTTTGCGTAAGGCGATTGCCCGACTGGAAGGAAGCAGCCGCGCTTTACAACAGTTATGTTCCGGAAGACAGGGTCCTTTCCGCCCACTCCTTTCATGGAAGGGAAGGAGCCATCGAAAAGCTGCTCCTTGTGGAAGCAATTTCCTACATGAAAAGGGAACAGGATCGCGTCCTTTCCCGGAAAAAGAAATACCCATTCACAAAATGGCTCGCGGCTGGCCTTCTTCTTGCTGCCGCGGCCGTGTCACTGGAACAATTTCCGAATAAGAAAATTGAACTGGCCGAAAAAAGGCAAACCGAGCTAGCTGCCATTAAAAAAGTGGAAGAAGCTGTTGCCGAGCAAATGAAAAAAGAGAAAAATCCGCTTGCCAAAAAAGAGCTTGAAGAATTGATGAAGGAACTCGAAAAAGCCCGGAGCCCAGAAGAGGCTTTGAAAGCAATCGACCGAAAAAGAAAAGAGCTCGCCCTGAAAGAGCTGAAGGAAAAAGAAAAAACCGCCGAGCTCGAATCTCTTATAAATGAGCTGAAAGAGGCTGGGCTTGAAAACCTTGCTTCTTCCATACGTGAAAAGGATGTTGAAAAGGCATTGGCGGAAATTCGCAAGCTTTCAAATAACGGGGAACGACGAACGCCAGCCCAATCGGCGGCGATGAAAAAGCTTGCCGGTGCGGACAGCGCTCTTTCAGAGGAACAACTCGGCAGGCTCCGGAAAAAGCTTGAGGAAACATTCCAGGCTGATAACGATTCGAAATTATTGGCATCCGTTCAAGATACATTAACAAAACAAGGTCAAAAACTGCAAAACGAGATGGCCGCAAACGGTATTTCAACAAACGGATTCGCGATGGAAACTCAAAACGTTTCGCCGGATGGCCAGACGCCATCAACGGGCAGCCAAGGAGAAAATCCTCCTGTAACAAGCGGTGCGTCCGGCAACCAGTCCGGTAGCAGCCCGAATAACGGTTCAAAACCAGGAAGCGGACCGGAAAATGGCAGCGGGAATGGGACGGGAACGGGGACTGAAAACGGCTCCGGGCAAGGAAGCGGACCCAGCAGCCCCCCTGGGCAAGGGAATGGAAGCGGCAACGGTATCGGTACTGGGCAAGGCGGCAACCCTGGCAAAGGAGCCGGATTGGGACAGGGAGCCCAGGAGTTCCTTACTGTCCCCGAGAAAATTGGCGGAAACATACAGGTCGAAGCGGATTTCGGGAAGCTTGGTGAAGGAGGCGCCTCCGAATTCGAAAGCGACTGGCCTGTCCAGCGCGGAACGATCCGGCCTTATGAGGAAGTTTATGGTGAGTACGCCGCAGCCAACCGTAACAGCCTAGACAGGGTCAAGCTGCCGGGTGGCCTCGAGAATATCGTTAAAAATTATTTTTCTGATTTGGATCCCGAGAAGGAGTGATTCCATGGATGCTATAAAATATAAGGAAAATGAATTCAGGAGCGCTGCCGAAAAACTTCAGTCTGCCAGAGAGGAGATTAAAAGGATCATTGTCGGGCAGGACGAAGTTGTTGAACAGCTCCTATGGAGCATACTGTCCGGCGGGCACAGCCTTCTTGAAGGGCTTCCGGGGCTGGGAAAAACAATGCTGATCCGGACGATCGCGGACTGTATGGACCTTTCCTTTAATCGGATTCAATTTACCCCGGACTTGATGCCGTCCGACATAACCGGGACGATGCTCCTCCAGCCGGGCGATAACGGCAGGCAGGAATTCATTTTCCATGAAGGGCCGATTTTTGCCAATATTGTCCTTGCGGATGAAATCAACAGGGCAACCCCAAAAACACAGAGCGCCTTGCTTGAAGCAATGGCGGAACGGACTGTTACCGTGATGGGTAGCACGAAAATGATGGCAAAGCCGTTTTTCGTTCTGGCCACCCAGAATCCAATTGACATGGAGGGTACCTACCCTCTACCCGAGGCACAAATGGACCGGTTCATTTGCAAGATCCTCGTCGGCTATCCTTCAAGGGAGGACTTGAAAGATATTGCCCGCAGAACGACAGGAACGGAAACTCCAATTGTGAGTAGGGCCGTTTCCGCGGATGATGTCATCCGGCTCCAGCAACTCGCGAAGGAAATCCTGGTATCCGAAGAAATCCTTGATTTTGCGGTTGCTATTGTTACTTGCTCCCATCCCGGAAGTGAGGGGTCATCGGAATCCGTCAACAAGTTCATCCAGTACGGGATTGGCCCGAGGGGGCTGCAGAGCCTTTTGATGCTGGCCAAAGCAAGGGCGTTGTGTTCCGGCAGGTACCATGTATCAACCGGGGATTTGAAGAATGCTGCCCTCCCGGCGCTTCGCCACAGGCTGCTTTTGAACTTTGAAGGTGAAGCTCGAGGGCTGGCCACGGATGAATTGATCCTTGAAATCCTGGAGAATTGCTCGAAGGCGGCCGCTGCAAAATGAGCGCAGTATATAGCAGTCTGCTAGCCAGGCTTCAAAGGAGGAGGCTCTCGGTCAGGACTCGTAGAAGGGCTGTCCATAAAGGAGGGCGCCGGTCGGGACGGCCAGGCCAATCCCTGGAGTTTTCCGATTTCCGGGCCTACCAGCCTGGGGATGACCTTCGCCTGATTGATTGGAATCTATATGGCAGGACAGGCAAGCATTATATTAAAAGATTTCTAGATGAACAGGAAATTCATGCGGCCGTTATTCTTGACGTTTCACCATCAATGCGGCTGGTTGAATCGAAATGGAACAGGGCGAAGGAAATTGCAGCTGCATTGGCTTATATTGCTTTGATAGGGGAAGACCGGCTGTCCTTCATTCCCGCATCCGCTTCAACGGAAGGTAAAATCACGAGAAAAGGAGCGGTCTACGCCAAAAGCGTCTACACTAGCATCCTGGCAACAGACAATCTGCCGACGGCTGGAACTTTCACGGAAAATGCTCTCCTCGAAGGGCTGAAAAGAACCCAGGCAGCAATCATAATAACCGATGGACTCGAAAACCCCGGGGAATTTGACAAGCTGTTCAGGAAGCTTGCGTCATCGAAAGTCGAGGTAAAGTTCATCCAAGTTTTAGCCGGTGAGGAACGAAATCCGACAGCCGCAGGCGATTTGCGGCTCATCGATAGCGAAACCGGAACAGCGGTCGATGTGAGCATGCGGGAGAGTGTGATAAAAATGTACCAAAGCAGACTGGATGCCCACAACTCTTCGCTCGAACAGCTGTGCAAAAAATACGGCATTACCTATTTATTCGTGACCGACCAGGATGATTTTCATGAGTTTATTTTTCACATGTGCACGGCAAAAAAAGTGCTGGAATGAGGTGACCTGAATGCACTTCGCCAACCCCGCCTATTTCACTCTGGCAGGCTTGATTGGATTTGTCATTCTCCTATATTTTTTCCGGAAACAATATAAGTCTGTCATCAATCCTTCCAACATGCTGTGGGCCGAGGCGATGAATGAATGGCAGGCATCCCCGTGGCTGAAGAAACTCCAGAACAGCCTGCTTTTATGGCTTCAGGTCATTGCGCTCGCCCTTTTGATGTTCGCTCTTGTAAAACCGGGCTGGCAAAGCGGGGGCTTGGCTGAAAACCATTTGATCATCATATTCGATCCCTCTTCGTCCATGTCCGCGGCGGCGGGACATGAATCAAGGGCATCCCTTGCGAAAAAGAAAATGATTGAGCTTCTGGAAAAAGGCGGGTACGGGGAAGTCACGCTTATCACCGCGGGGCAAAGGCCAGAAGTAATCCTGAACAGGGAAACAGGAAAAAAAACCGCGCTGGAAGCGATTCAATCCCTTTCGCTCACCTATGAACATGAGAATATTGTTGAAGCGGTTAAGTTAGCTGTCTCATTGTCTTCTAAAGAAGGAAACGAGATACATATTTTCTCTGATGCCGCCCTTAAGGACGATATAGGGGCATTCGCGGGAAATGAGTTTATCCAGGTTCATAATAGCGGCGCAGCGATTCAGAATCAGTCGCTTCTCTCTTTTGGCGCTGCCAGGGTGGGCAATGCGATTGCCGCCGTGGCAGTGGTTGAGAACCAGGGCACCGAAGAATACGATGTCCTTTGCAGAGTAAAGGGAGAAAAAGACGTTCTGTTTGAAAAGGGCGTGAAAATTGGCGCTAAAAGCCAGGAAATCATTGATATCCCCGATTTACCAGAGCTACCTTATTATCTTGCCGAGGTAATCGCGGAGGACGGCTATGTAGCGGACAACGAAGCCGCGGCTGTTCTCGCACCGGCCAATCCGCCTATTTATGCAATCGGGAATGTAAATCCCTTTTTGCTGAAAGGAATAAAGTCAATTGGGTTGGAGATCATCCAGCCGGATAAAAGCGCAGTCGCTTCCATAGAGGAAGGAATCCTGCTGGTTGAGGGGAAGGAGCCAGATAACTTGCCCGCTCTTCCGGCCCTTCTAATCAATAAGGACAAGGGGCAACGGTTGGAATTGAAGGAAAAAATAAAGGCTGTTGAATCCCCTATATTACATTTCACCGAATTTGGCAAAACCTTTGTAATATATGCAGCCGAGCCTTATAACGATTCTTTTAAAACGATTGCGGAATCGGGCGGCCGACCTTTAATTCAAACCGGTTACCGAAAAGGGCAGCCTGCAATCGCCGTAAACTTTTCTATTGAAGACTCGGATTGGCCGCTTCATCCAGGCTTTCCGATCTTCCTGTATAACACCTACCAATGGCTTACGCAGCAATCCGCGTTTCTTGGGTACTTTCAGCCCGGAGAAGAGAAATGGCTTAGCTTGGATACACTGGAAAGCAAACTGGCCATATTTGGCCGGGATGGAAAAAACCTGGCCGAGTACGACTTATCGTCGGAAAATTTCAAGGCACCATTCAAACCTGGCCTATACCAGGCATTCTCGGGCAACAAGATCCACTATTTTTCGGTAATGCTGGACGACAGGGAAAAGATAGCCCCACATTCGGATTCCTTCATCGTGAATAAAAAGACACTTAAATCGGGACAAAAGGTCTTCCGGGAAAATGAAACAGCCTGGCTGGCGCTTGGCATTCTCGCCTTTTTCGCCTTGCTGATGGAATGGGAGGTGTACAGGCGTGGGCTTGGACGTTAAATATCCCCTTATGTTTGCCCTCGTGCTTCCAGCGGCTTTTCTCATGTACAGGTTTTTCAGGCGGACGGGGACGTTGGAACAAAAACTTATCGGCTCGATCCGCGCTGTTGTTTTTTTTCTCATCATCCTTGCCCTGGCGGTTCCGCAGATTGTCTTTCCGGCCAAAACGGAAACGGTCATTTTTCTTGTGGACAGGTCGAAAAGTGTCGCGGCCGCTGGTGATGAAGCGCTTGACTGGATTCATGAGGCGGTTTTAAAAAAAGGACCAGGCATGCAATTCGCAATTTCTTCTTTCGCGAAAGATCCGCAATCCGAATCGTCTTTGGCAACTGGCGGGGAAATACCTTCCCAGTTTAACGAGGACCTGGATAAAACGGAAACAGACATCGGCTCTGGGCTAAGGTTTGCTTCCTCGCTCATTCCAGGGTCCCAGGCGGGGAGAATTGTCCTTCTTTCGGATGGAAACAATACCGCTGGCGAGGCGGCTTCAGCGGCCCGGATGTTAATGAACAGAAAGATTGAACTGGATTACGTTACCCTTAGGCAGGAGGAAAAAAGAGATGCCGCTGTGGCTTCTTTTTCTGTTCCGCCAACACTTTATGAAGGGGAAAACACATCGGTTTCCGTTGCCATTTCAAGCAATACGGAAATGGATGCCGTATTGAGGCTTACTGTTAACAACAAGGAGATTTTAAAGAAAGGAGTAAAGTTAAAGGAAGGGCACAATGCCTTTACTTTCACCCACCTTCCCTCGGACACCGGCCTCGCGGTCTACAAGGCTGAATTAATCAATTCCAGCGATGCGCATATTGAAAACAATTCGCTGTTTGCAGTTACGGATATAAAAGGTGTGCCCAAAGTGCTTGTCGTTGAAGGCACGCCTGGGGGAAGTCTGCCCGCGATTTTGCGGGGATCAGGGCTGGCTGTCGACGCCATTATGCCGGAAAGGCTCCCAACGGCGCTTGGCGGGTATCTCCACTACCAATCGATTGTTTTTGAAAATGTTCCCGGCCACAGGGTATCCGAGGACCAGATGGACCTGATTGAAAAAGCGGTCAGGGAATTTGGGACTGGTTTTGTTATGACAGGCGGAGAGGACAGCTTTGGGTTGGGTGGGTATTTTAAAACACCGATTGAAAAGCTCCTACCCGTCGATATGGATATAAAAGGAAAGAAAGAAATGCCGTCACTCGGCCTCGTTATTGTCATTGACCGGTCCGGAAGCATGGAAGGAGCAAAGTTTTCCCTTGCGAAAGAGGCGGCGGCAAGGTCGGCTGAATTACTGCGGGAGGATGATACCCTCGGTTTCATTGCGTTCGATGATAGGCCGTGGGTCGTTGTTGAGACGGCTCCGCTAAAAAACAAACAGGAAGCCATTGATAAAATTCGTTCCGTTGCCGTAGGCGGAGGCACGAATATTTATCCGGCCCTGGCAAAGGCTTACGGGGAACTTCGTGATTTAAAACTTCAGCGGAAGCATATTATTTTGCTGACGGATGGCCAATCGGCGACGAACAGCGATTACGCCGCATTGATAGAGGAAGGGAAAAAACGGAACATCACACTTTCAACGGTAGCCCTTGGCAGTGACGCGGACAGGCGGCTCCTTGAAGAATTGGCGAAGATGGGGAGCGGCCGGTTTTACGATGTATCCGATGCTTCGGTCATTCCGAGCGTGCTATCACGTGAAACCGTCATGACATCGAGGACATACATCGAGGACGACCCCTTTTATCCGGTGATCGAAGCGTACCCGGAGTGGATGGCGCTTTTTGAAAAAGGCGTTCCGCAAATGAATGCGTATATTGCCGTTACCCCGAAGCCGAGGGCTCGCGTTCCCGTCTTGAGCGAAAAAGACGATCCCGTCCTTGCCCAGTGGCAATACGGGCTTGGAACAACGCTCGCGTTCACGTCAGGCCTTTCGGGAAAATGGTCAGGGGATTGGGCAAGGTGGCCAGGCTGGCCGGGTTTCCTTAACCAGGTTGTAACCGAGTCGCTCCCGAAATATGATAGCGAGCCTTACTCGGTGTCAGTGGATAAGGATAAAGGGGAGGCGGTCATATCGTTGAACAGCGAAAACGCTGACCCCATACCGATTGAAGCGACCGTTCTGACTCAGGAGGGAGAAGCCGTCGATGCGAACACGAAGCTTGTTTCCCCAGGGAAGTATGAGCTTATTATCCCTGGCCGGCCGGGTATGTATTACCTTTCCATAAGGAAAAAGGACAAAGAGGGTGTATCCTCTGTTTACCGTACCGGATTCTCCGTTCCTTATTCGAAAGAGTTTTTGCTAAAGGGAACAAATAAAGAGTTTTTAAATGAACTTGTTTCATTCAGCGGGGGCAGGGAGCTTACCTCTCCTAAGGAGGCATTCAGGCCGTTGGCGTCGAAGCCGTTTACAAAACAGCCTATCAGCGAGTATTTGCTCCTGGCTGCTTTTCTGCTGCTTGTAGCGGAAATCTTTCTTCGGAGATTTGGAGTCGGGGTGCTTGGGAGGTTGCTTCCGAAACGCAAGGTTTCAATGGGTACAGGAGATGATGAGAAAACTGCTGTTTTCGGAAGGCTTGCGAGAGCGAAGGAGCGTACCGGGAATAAAGCAAATCTGAAAAAGCCTGTCGCTGCCGTTCGGGAAAGGGATGAGCCAATTTTGCAAACTCCCCCTACAGAACCTAATAATTCAAGGGAGTCCCCAAAAGAGAATCCGGCTAAGAGGGACTCAGCTGCTTCGGAGGCTGAGGACAGGATGAAACGCCTTCTAGAAGCGAAGAAGAGGCGCCGTTAGGAACAAAATGCGTAAGCGCCTTGGTTAGCCCCGACAAGCTTAAGACGGGGCCCGCAGGACGGGCCTGCCCTCCGGAGGGAACCGGCTTAAGACCTCGAGGGGCTAGGCGCTGAAGCTGGATTACACTTACATATTTCAAGGTATCACAAATGTTCATTTTATAAATTCCTTTGTAGCCAAGAACACCGCTGAAAAAACGCGGTGTTTTTGTTTTTATCCCATGCCGCCCATGACCTTGACATAGCCGGGCAAGGGCTGTAAACTTAACGATGTAAAGGTTTTTCACTTAACAAGGAGGGATAGCATGCTTGAGAAAACAACGCGAATGAATTATCTTTATGATTTCTACCAGTCGTTGTTGACGGAAAAACAGCAAAGCTATATGTCTCTCTATTACCTGGACGATTATTCGCTCGGGGAGATTGCCGAAGAGTATGATGTGAGCCGCCAGGCCGTTTATGATAATATTAAACGCACTGAAGCAATGCTCGAGGAATATGAAGAAAAACTGCTTTTGCTGCAGAAGTTCCAGGAACGCAGCACCATTTTAGGGAAAATGAAAGAATTGATTAATTCCGAACCACTCCCTAAGCAGGCCCTGCTTGATGCGGTGGCCGAGCTTGAGAAATTAGATTAGGAGGCGGCACGATGGCATTTGAAGGATTGGCCGACCGACTGCAAAATACTCTCCAAAGAATCCGCGGCAAGGGGAAAGTAAATGAAGCGGACGTCAAGGAGATGATGAGGGAAGTCAGGCTGGCGCTGCTTGAAGCAGACGTAAACTTTAAAGTAGTCAAGGAGTTCGTCAAAAAGGTCAGCGAGCGGGCAGTCGGACAGGAAGTTTTAAAAAGCCTGACGCCAGGCCAGCAGGTCATCAAGGTCGTTAAAGAAGAACTGACCGAGCTAATGGGCGGGGAGCAGAGCAGGATCGCTGTCGCGAACCGGCCGCCGACCGTCATTATGATGGTTGGGCTGCAGGGTGCCGGTAAAACGACGACGACCGGGAAGCTCGCGAACCTGCTGCGCAAAAAACACAACCGGAAACCGCTGCTCGTTGCGGCGGACATTTACCGCCCGGCAGCCATCAAACAGCTGCAAACGCTCGGCAAACAGCTCGACATGCCTGTTTTTTCGCTTGGCGACCAGGTAAGCCCGGTTGAGATTGCGAGACAGGCAATAGCGAAGGCCCGGGAAGACCATCATGATTATGTTCTGATTGATACCGCAGGGCGGCTTCATGTCGATGAAACGCTCATGGATGAATTGAAGGACATCAAGGAGCTTGCCAAGCCAAATGAAATCTTCCTCGTCGTCGATGCGATGACCGGGCAAGACGCAGTAAATGTGGCCCAAAGCTTCAATGAACAGCTTGGCCTTACCGGCGTTGTATTGACGAAGCTTGATGGCGATACAAGGGGCGGCGCGGCGTTATCCATCCGCTCTGTGACGAACACGCCGATCAAATTTATCGGCCTTGGTGAAAAGTTGGATGCGCTTGAAGCGTTCCATCCTGAACGTATGGCCTCCCGGATTCTAGGGATGGGCGATGTCATGACATTGATTGAGAAAGCCCAGGCCAATGTCGATGAGGAAAAGGCGAAGGAACTTGAGCAAAAAATGCGGACAGCTTCCTTTACGCTTGACGACTTCCTTGACCAGCTTGGCCAGGTTAGGAAAATGGGGCCGCTGGAGGATATATTGAAAATGCTTCCGGGCGCGAACAAAATCAAGGGATTGAATAATGTTTCAATCGATGAGAAACAGATTGCCCATGTGGAAGCGATCATCCGCTCGATGACGCCAAAGGAAAAGACCAACCCGGAAATCATCAACTCGAAGCGCAAACAGAGGATCGCCAAAGGAAGCGGAAGGACCGTTCCCGAGGTTAACAGGCTCCTGAAACAGTTCGAGGATATGAAAAAAATGATGAAGCAAATGGCAGGCATGCAGCAAAAAGGGAAAAAGAAAGGCGGATTCAAGCTTCCGTTCAATCCATTCTAAGGAATTATTTACCTATTTTTAGGTGTTAAGAAAAAAGACTTTACAAACTATTTAACAATTGGTATTATACTATCTTGTGTGAAACTATTCGGAGGTGCAAGTTAAAATGGCAGTAAAAATTCGTTTAAAGCGTATGGGAGCAAAAAAATCTCCTTTCTATCGTATCGTTGTAGCAGATTCCCGTTCACCACGTGATGGACGTTTCATTGAATCAGTAGGCACTTACAATCCGGTTGCAGCGCCTGCGGTTGTCGACATCAATGAAGAATTGGTTCTTAAGTGGCTTCAAAATGGCGCGAAGCCATCCGACACTGTCCGCAACCTATTCTCCCAGGCCGGCATCATGGAGAAATTCCACAATGCCAAGCTTGGCAAATAATAACGGCGGTCCGCTATGAAACAGTTGATCGAAACGATTGTAAAGCCCCTTGTTGATTTTCCAGAGGATGTTCGTGTGAACGTTATGGAAGAAGATCAGCGCGTAACCTATCACCTTTCTGTCAACAAGAGCGACATGGGAAAAGTAATTGGAAAGCAGGGGCGCGTTGCGAAAGCAATCCGCACCGTCGTCTATGCGGCCGGTGCATCGGAACAGAAAAAACTGTTTTTGGAAATTGGAGAGTAACAAACAAAGGAGGGAGAAATCCCTCCTTTTTTGCAATTTACGAAATGATAAAATAGAACGATGTAAATAACTCGAAACAAGTTATTGTAATCCAGCTCCACAAGAGTAAGCTTCGGAAGCATAAACCTCGCACGAAGAAAAAGCGATAGCTTTTCGAGGAGCGTCCTAGCCCCTCGAGGTCTTAAGCCGTGTCTTGCGTCAGCGGCTAGGGGCTCGGGGTCATAAGCCAATCCGTCTAGAAGGCAAATGGCGCCTTCTGGCCGGCTTGTCTTATGCCTGTCGCCCCTGGGCAAGCCGCTTATGCATTTCGTGATTCCCTCCGGAGGGCAGGCCCGTCCTCGGAAATGCCCGCATTTCCTTCGTGCGTGGGCGAATTCAGGGATGCCATTCAGTGTCCTGCGGGCTCCGTCTTAAGCTTGTCGGGGCTGACCACTAAGGAAAGCTCCTTAGAATAATCATCGCAGTGACAAGCGGTTTTTGCTTGTCGCGAAGGCGCTTACGCATTTTGTTAGTATCTTTACATATAGGAGGTTTTTGTATGAAAATTCTCCGCACTGTCGCAGTAAAGCAAGTCCTTACGGAAACGAGCCGACAAAAGCTGCTTGATGCTTACCTGCATACGAAAGCGCAGCTTGAGAAAGAATGCGGCCAGCTGAAATTCGAACAGAAAAAGCTCGAGAAGGCAGGCAAGCTTCCACCCGCTGAAATCAAAAGGCAATTTGAAAAGGAAATCCTCTCCCGGAAGGAAAGGATGGAGCAGCTTGAGTTTCAAATTGGACAGCTGCATATGCTACCATTAGGGAGCGAATTAAAAGAATCCGAAGTACAGGCAATTATCGACATTAAGCCTGGAGATCCCTGGGAGGATAGCCAGGAGGAAATTATCATTCGCGACGGGATTATTGAAGAGATACGCAAGAGGTGATGCAGATGGATAAATGGTTCAACGTCGGGAAAATTGTCAATACCCATGGTATTCGCGGCGAGGTCAGGGTCATTTCAAGAACAGATTTCGCCGACGAAAGGTACAAACCCGGAAGCAAGCTCTATTTGTTCCTCCCCAAGGAAAAAGAGCCGATGGAACTAACGGTGAAAGCCCACAGACAGCACAAAAACTTCGATTTACTCCAGTTCGAAGGCTACGGGAATATAAACGATGTTGAAAAGTTCCGGGATGGGATTCTTAAAGTGCATGAATCTCAGCTTGGCGACCTGAAGGAAGATGAGTATTATTTCCACGAAATCATTGGCTGCAAGGTATTCACGACAGAAGGAGAGGAAATCGGGAAGATATCCGAAATCCTTACCCCTGGGGCCAACGATGTATGGGTCGTAAAAGGGAAGGGCGGCAAGGAGCATTTGATCCCCTATATCGCGCATGTCGTCCTTAAAGTGGATGTAAAAGAAAAGACGGTTATCATCGACCCGATGGGAGGCCTCCTGTCATGATGAAAATCGATGTGTTAACATTATTCCCGGAAATGTTCGATGGGGTATTCGGCAGCTCGATTTTGAAAAAAGCGGCAGAAAAAGGGGCTGTCGACTACAATGTCGTAAATTTCCGCGAATTTGCGGACAATAAGCACAAAACAGTCGACGATTACCCGTATGGAGGCGGGGCTGGCATGGTGTTGAAGCCGCAGCCGATTTTCGATGCCGTCCAGGCTCTATCGGAAGGCGCTTCCGTAAGGCCAAGGGTTATCCTCCTTTGTCCACAAGGAGAACGCCATTCCCAGCGGAAAGCGGAGGAGCTTGCCGAGGAAGAGCATTTGATTTTTATATGCGGCCATTATGAGGGCTATGATGAAAGAATACGGGAGCATCTGGTGACGGATGAACTATCGATTGGCGATTTTATTTTGACTGGCGGGGAGCTTGGGGCGATGGTCGTAATCGACAGTGTCGTACGGCTACTCCCAGAGGTACTCGGAAACGAGGAATCCCATCGGAAGGATTCATTTAGCACGGGGCTCCTAGAGCATCCCCATTATACAAGGCCAGCGGATTTCCGCGGACATAAGGTCCCGGATGTGCTGATCTCGGGCAACCATAAGCTGATCGAAGAATGGCGGACGAAGGAATCGCTCCGGAGAACGTGGAACCGCCGCCCGGATTTATTCGAAGCCATCGAACTTGAACCCGTCCAAAGAAAATGGCTAGAGGAGATCAAAAAAGAAGGGCGGTAGTTATTGCACCATGCCGCTGTTTATGATAAGATACATCTTGTGGCTTGAACCGGTTTCCGGCTAAGCCCTTGAAAACGATGTTCCGCTGCATAGGCAATGGATTGCAAGAGCATCTGTGGGAGGAGTTGAATACGATGCAACAATTAATCAATGAAATCACAAAAGCACAGCTTCGCACGGATCTTCCTGCGTTCCGTCCTGGTGACACTGTACGTGTACACGTTAAGGTTGTCGAGGGCACACGCGAGCGTATCCAGTTGTTCGAAGGTGTTGTGATTAAGCGTCGTGGTGGTGGAATCAGCGAAACTTTTACTGTCCGTAAAATTTCTTATGGAGTAGGCGTAGAGCGTACTTTCCCTGTCCACACACCGAAAATTGCGAAATTGGAAGTAATCCGCCGCGGTAAAGTCCGCCGTGCGAAGCTTTACTACCTGCGCAAACTTCGCGGGAAAAAAGCCCGTATCAAAGAAATTCGATAATAACACGCAGCAAGCGTTCATTGCGCTTGAGCGAGACAAGAAAACAAGGAAGCGCCTTCGCCAGGTCTCCCAGCCATTATCGGCCGGTGCCCCGCGATGGCGCTTCATTTGTTTAGCGCGGGGCTTGATTACCGGCCTTTTTCTGAAAAAATAAGCTAACCGCTGCCCAAATGTTTCATTTTTTTAACAATCATCAAATCGGCTCCTGAAAAATGCTTTCCATTTGTGTTTAAGCGGGTCGGGTTATGTAAAATAGAGTATGGAATCAACTTTAAGGGAAATGGGTGGGAAACACATTATGACGAAAAAGAAAAATGAAGTATGGGAATGGACCAAAGCGCTGCTTGTCGCTGTTGCGCTTGCCGCGGTCATCCGCTATTTCCTTTTTGCACCGATTGTCGTTGACGGACAGTCGATGATGCCGACCCTGAAGCACCAGGACAGGATGATTGTCAATAAATTTAGTTACCGCATAGGGGAGCCAGAACGGTTCGACATCATTGTTTTTCACGCTCCGGAGCAAAAAGATTATATTAAGCGTGTAATCGGCCTCCCTGGGGACCATATTGAATATAAGGACGATACCCTTTATGTAAATGGGAAAGCATACGAAGAGCCGTATTTGGATGCCTACAAGAAAATGGTCGTTGACGGCCCGCTGACCGATCCGTTCACACTTGAAGAAAAAATCGGCGAGAAGACCGTCCCCGAGGGCGAATTGTTTGTAATGGGGGACAATCGCAGGTATTCCAAGGACAGCCGCCACATTGGCACCATTCCTATGGAAAAAGTGCTTGGAAAAACAAGTGTTGTGTACTGGCCTGTCGAGGATATGCGCATTGTAAAATTGGAAGAGTAATTTTCTACTAAATGCTACAGGAGGTGGCCGCATTGACCATCCAATGGTTTCCTGGCCACATGGCAAAGGCGCGCAGGGAAGTAACCGAAAAACTAAAACTCGTCGATATCATTTTTGAACTTATTGATGCCAGGATCCCTTATTCATCCAGGAATCCGATGATCGATGAAATCATCCAGCACAAACCGAGGCTTGTCCTGCTGAACAAAGCGGACATGGCCGATAAAGAAGCCACTAAGGCCTGGATCCGCTATTTCGCGGAGAAAGGAATAAAGGCTTTGGCAATCAACGCGCAGGCTGGGGAAGGAATGAAGGAAATAACCGCCGCTTCCCATGAAATACTTAAGGAAAAATTCGACCGTCTAAGGGCAAAGGGCGTTAAGCCGCGGGCAATCCGGGCAATGATCGTCGGTATCCCGAACGCGGGCAAGTCGACGCTGATTAACAGGCTTGCCAAAAAAAATATTGCCAAAACAGGGAATACTCCCGGTGTGACAAAGGCGCAGCAATGGATCAAGGTTGGCAAGGAACTTGAACTCCTAGATACCCCGGGCATCCTCTGGCCGAAGTTTGAAGATCAAGAGGTAGGGAAAAAGCTTGCACTTACCGGAGCAATAAAGGATACCCTCCTTAATTTGCAGGAATTAGCCCTTTATGGATTGAGGTTTCTGGACATGAAGTATCATAGTCGGTTGACGGAGAGGTACCAGTTAGATGAGGTTCCGGAAGACCCGGTAGAGCTTTTTGACCATATCGGCAAGCTAAGAGGGGCACTTGGCAGCGGAGGGACGATTGATTATGACAAAGTCGCCGAACTGGTCGTCCGTGAAATCAGGATGGAAAAGTTCGGGCCGCTTACCTTTGAATGGCCGGAAGAGGTTTTTGAAAAAAGTGAAAATGAAACGAAGTAGGCTCTCTTGTCGGGGGCCTTCTTTCATTAAATCAATACATAGGGGCAGTAACCAAATGACTAAATTAAGTATCAGGGAAATTGAAGAAAAGCTCTCTTTAATTACAGATGAACGCGATCCATTTTTGCGCGAATTGGGCATGGATGGCCGGAAAGGGGTCGCAGCACTCCTCAGGAAATGGAACAAGGCAAAGCTGGACGAAGGGGAAATGAAGGCCAAATTTTTCGAAATGACGGCTTTTGAGATGAAAGCGCGGGAGCAGGGCTATAAATGGATTGCAGGAACCGACGAAGCCGGAAGGGGGCCTCTGGCGGGGCCTGTCGCCGCGGCCGCGGTCATCCTTCCGGAAGATTTTTTTCTTCCAGGGCTTGACGACTCAAAAAAGCTCACGCCCCAAAAACGGGAAGAATATGAGCAGATCATTAAACGTGATGCCATCGCATTCAGCACCTGTCTGGTCGGAGCGGAGGAAATAGATGAACTGAATATTTACCAAGCGTCAATCAAAGCGATGAAGGCAGCAATCGCCGCCCTCTCGCCCCTGCCTGACTATGTCCTTGCCGATGCTGTCAAACTTGATATGCCTTTTCCTTCTGAGGCCATCATCAAAGGGGATGCAAAAAGCATATCGATTGCCGCGGCTTCCATTTTGGCTAAAAATGAACGGGACAGGTTCATGAAAAAAATCGCCCAACAATATCCCGTTTACGGATTTGAAAAAAATATGGGCTATGGCACGAAAGAGCATATGGAAGCGATTAAAAAATACGGGATAACCCCTTACCACAGAAAATCGTTCGCTCCGGTAAAGATGGCTGATGATACCTGGAACCTTCCTGAAAACTGATTCGAATGCGCAACTCTCTAAAAATGACAAAGCAATGAAGAGAACTCTCAGATGAGAGGAATGTTTTGCCTAAAGTGTGGACAAGCCACGAGGCTTTATATAAAATGAAAGCGCAGTGCAATTTTCGACAGGTTGTTAGGAGGATGGGAAATGAATATCCACGAGTATCAGGGGAAAGAAATACTCAGGAAATATGGAGTAGCGGTCCCTAATGGAAAAGTGGCGTTCACGGTTGAAGAAGCGGTAGAAGCCGCGCGTGAGCTTGGAACAAAGGTTTGTGTC
This sequence comes from Neobacillus oceani, assembly GCF_046237595.1. Lineage (NCBI taxonomy): Bacteria > Bacillati > Bacillota > Bacilli > Caryophanales > Bacillaceae > Neobacillus > Neobacillus oceani. The sequence goes on from NZ_CP143543.1 coordinate 1,876,117, forward strand.
GTAAAAGCGCAAATCCATGCTGGTGGCAGGGGAAAGGCCGGCGGTGTTAAAGTTGCCAAAAATCTTGATGAAGTGCGTACATATGCGAGTGAAATTCTTGGTAAAACGCTGGTCACTCATCAAACAGGCCCTGAAGGGAAAGAGGTTAAACGCCTTTTAATTGAAGAAGGCTGTGATATTAAAAAGGAATATTACATCGGCCTCGTTCTTGATCGGGCTACGTCCCGTGTCGTCCTGATGGGTTCCGAGGAGGGCGGTACGGAAATAGAAGAGGTTGCCGAAAAGACACCTGAAAAGATTTTCAAGGAAGAAATCGACCCTGTTATCGGTCTTCAGCCGTTCCAGGCGCGCCGACTTGCCTTTAACATCAATATACCGAAGGAACTTGTCGGCCAGGCAGTCAAATTCATGACCAGCCTCTACAATGCTTACATTGAGAAAGACTGCTCTATTGCAGAAATCAACCCTCTTGTAGTAACCGGGGATGGAAAAGTTCTGGCGCTTGACGCAAAACTGAACTTTGATTCCAATGCCCTCTATCGCCAAAAGGATATTCTTGAATACCGCGATCTTGAAGAAGAGGATCCAAAGGAAATTGAAGCATCGAAATACGACCTGAGCTATATCGCCCTTGATGGGAACATTGGCTGTATGGTAAACGGAGCCGGCCTGGCAATGGCGACGATGGACATTGTCAAGCATTACGGCGGCGACCCAGCGAACTTCCTTGATGTTGGCGGCGGTGCCACAGCCGAAAAGGTTACCGAGGCATTCAAAATTATCCTTTCCGACCCGAAAGTAAAAGGCATCTTCGTCAACATTTTCGGCGGAATCATGAAGTGCGACGTCATTGCGACGGGTGTCGTCGAGGCTGCGAAACAGGTAGGGCTTGAAGTTCCGCTTGTTGTGCGCCTTGAAGGGACGAACGTTGAACTTGGCAAGCAAATCCTGAACGAATCCGGTCTGAACATCGTTGCTGCTGAATCCATGGCTGACGGTGCCCAGAAAATCGTTTCTTTGGTGAAATAAAAGGGGGAAATTGTTGTGAGCGTTTTTATCAATAAAGACACAAAGGTCATCGTCCAGGGAATCACTGGATCAACGGCACTTTTCCATACGAAGCAAATGCTGGAATACGGCACGAAAATTGTCGGCGGAACATCTCCGGGCAAGGGCGGGCAGGAAGTGGAAGGCGTACCTGTGTTCAATACAGTAAAAGAAGCTGTGGATGCAACTGGTGCAAACGCTTCCGTCATCTACGTCCCGGCCCCATTCGCAGCGGATGCGATTATTGAAGCTGTCGATGCCGAGCTTGACATTGCCATCTGCATCACAGAGCATATTCCGGTCCTTGATATGGTAAAAGTAAAGCGCTATATGGAAGGGAAGAAAACCCGGCTTGTCGGACCGAACTGCCCTGGCGTCATCACAGCCGACGAATGCAAAATCGGCATCATGCCTGGCTATATCCATAAAAAAGGCCATGTAGGCGTTGTTTCCCGTTCCGGAACCCTAACGTACGAAGCAGTCCACCAGCTGACACAAGCTGGAATCGGCCAGACAACCGCAGTCGGAATCGGCGGCGACCCTGTCAATGGAACGAACTTCATCGATGTACTTAAAACGTTCAATGAAGACCCTGAAACTTATGCCGTCATCATGATTGGCGAAATCGGCGGAACTGCCGAAGAGGAAGCAGCAGAGTGGGTAAAAGCGAACATGACAAAACCAGTCGTTGGCTTCATCGGCGGACGGACAGCCCCTCCAGGAAAGAGGATGGGCCATGCGGGCGCAATCATTTCCGGCGGAAAAGGAACAGCGGATGAAAAAATCCGCGTCATGAACGAATGCGGCATCAAGGTGGCCGACACTCCTTCCGTTATGGGCGAAACGCTGATTGAGGTATTGAAGGAAAAAGGCCTTTACGAAAAGTGCAAAACTCATTAATGAATGCATAGCGGGAAATGAAGCCCTTCGATTAGGAGGGCTTATTCCCGCATCCTTTGATGCCTTATTTTCATCCGATGGAACCTTTCACTCCCCCCTCGTAATTTCTGCTGCTCCAAAAATTTTCACTTTTTTAAAAACAAATCATACCATGGAGGTTTTTCCGATGGAAAGGATTAGAAGCAAACTGATTAGGCTTCTGCACCGGCCTGATTCGACATGGAACTCCGTTGGGCGCATTCTCAAGGCGGAGCCGCTGCCCGAGCCGATTGCAAGCCTCCCGGCACTTAAGTTTTTACCACCCTTGAAGGATTCTGCCGCTGCTGATTTGACTCAAGCCCGCCACATAGATGAAACCCTCCCGATCCTTCTCCAACAGTATAAAGCAAGGAACATCTCAATCATTACCATTCTCGATTCCAGTTATCCATCCCTATTAAAACAAATCTATCAGCCTCCATGGGCCCTTTTTGCAAGTGGAGACCTATCACTACTCGACGCCACGCCAAAGCTTGCCGTAGTGGGGTCCCGCCAGGTTTCCGATTATGGAAAGAATGCAATCAGGCTCATCTTCCCGGAATTGATTGAAAAAGGGACTGTCATTGTAAGCGGCCTGGCAAAGGGAGTTGATACGGTTGCCCATGAATGCGCGATCCGTAATGGAGGCAAAACAATTGCAGTAATCGCCGGCGGCCTTTATCATGTATACCCTGAGGAAAACAGAAAGCTGGCATTTGAAATGATGAAAAGCCAACTCGTTCTATCGGAGCATCCTCCCGGCACAAAGCCTGCCCGCTGGCATTTTCCGATGAGAAATAGGATTATCAGCGGGCTTTCGCGGGGAACATTCATTGTAGAGGCGAAAAATAAGAGTGGCTCCCTCATAACCGCGAATTACGCAGTCCATGAAGGCCGGGATGTGTTTTCGCTCCCAGGCAGCATTTTCAGCCCTTTTTCAACTGGTACAAACGAATTAATCCAGCAGGGCGCGAAACTTATCATAAAGGCCGAGGATATTTTAGAGGAGCTCCGCTATTGACATTCGCTGAATCCGGGAGTAATGTAAGTGGCTGGAGACCAATGAACTCCAAATGGACCATTCATGCATGGTTTTCTTCACGACAATTGGAAATATTTGCGTAAATTTTACGAAAAAGGTTGAAATTATCAGTAAACTGGTATACATTTTGCAACAGGTATTAGAATAATCCCTCTCAAGGAGGATGATTGAATGGCAGAATTTCTTGTCATCGTAGAATCGCCGGCAAAGGCGAAAACCATCGAGCGATATCTTGGAAAAAAATATAAAGTAAAAGCGTCCATGGGCCATGTACGCGATTTGCCGAAAAGCCAAATGGGCGTTGATATAGAAAATGATTTCGATCCAAAATATATCACGATCCGCGGCAAAGGCCCGGTCCTGAAAGAATTAAAAGCCGCCGCGAAGAAAGCGAAGAAAGTCTATCTCGCGGCTGACCCCGACAGGGAAGGGGAAGCGATTGCCTGGCATCTGGCCAATACCCTTGATGTTGATTCAAATTCGGAGTGCAGGGTTGTTTTCAATGAAATTACCAAGGATGCAATCAAGGAATCTTTTAAGCATCCAAGGGCGATCAACATGAATCTCGTTGATGCCCAGCAGGCCAGAAGGATACTCGACAGGCTTGTCGGCTACAATATCAGCCCGTTGCTATGGAAAAAAGTCAAAAAAGGGCTTTCTGCCGGAAGGGTCCAGTCAGTCGCTGTCAGGTTGATTATTGACCGTGAAAAGGAAATCCAGGCATTCGTCCCGGAAGAATACTGGACAATTGGCGGAACGTTTACAAAAGGAAAGGATGCATTTGAAGCGTCCTTTTACGGCATTGACGGCCAGAAGAGGGAACTCCATTCCGAGCAGGATGTAAAAGAAGCGCTGGCTGGGATGAACGGCGACCGGTTTACCGTCGCGTCCGTAACAAAAAAGGAACGTAGGAGGAATCCTGCACCGCCGTTTACAACATCTTCCCTCCAACAGGAAGCTGCAAGGAAGTTAAATTTCCGCGCAAAAAAAACAATGATGCTCGCCCAGCAGTTGTATGAAGGAATCGACCTCGGAAAAGAGGGCACAGTTGGTCTCATCACCTACATGAGGACGGATTCGACTAGAATCTCCGAAGTTGCCCAGTCCGAAGCGAAGAATTATATCTCCTCGGTGTTCGGTGAGAACTTCTTGAAAGAGGAAGCTGGAAAAGAGAAGAAGCAGACAAACGCACAGGATGCCCACGAAGCGGTTCGCCCTACAAGCTCATTCCGTGATCCCGGTTCACTGAAGGAATTCCTCTCAAGGGACCAACTAAGGCTGTACAAGCTGATTTGGGATCGTTTCATCGCAAGCCAGATGGCCCAGGCTGTTATGGATACGATGAGTGTCGACCTTGTAAATGGGAATGTAACCTTCCGGGCCACAGGCTCAAAAATTCGCTTCCCAGGCTTTATGAAGCTGTATGTTGAAGGTACGGATGATCAGGTGGAGGAAACGGACCGCATGCTTCCTGATTTAAAGGAAGGCCATGAGGTCAGCAATACCGGCATCGAACCAAAGCAGCACTTCACCCAGCCGCCGCCAAGGTATACGGAAGCACGGCTTGTTAAGACTCTGGAGGAACTGGGGATAGGACGTCCGTCAACATACGCCCCGACGCTCGACACGATCCAGAAACGCGGTTATGTTGCGCTTGATAATAAGAGGTTTATCCCAACGGAGCTTGGGGAAATTGTCAATGAACTGACGCTGGAATTTTTCCCGGAGATTCTCGATGTCGAGTTCACCGCCAAAATGGAACAGGATCTTGATGATGTTGAAGACGGCAAAGTTGCCTGGGTAAAGATTATAGGCGAATTCTATGAAGGATTCGAGAAAAGGCTTGAAGTAGCCGAGAAGGAAATGCAGGAAGTAGAAATCAAGGATGAACCTGCCGGCGAAGATTGCGAAAACTGCGGCAACCCTATGGTCTTTAAAATGGGCCGTTTTGGCAAGTTCATGGCCTGCAGCAATTTTCCGGACTGCCGGAATACAAAGGCGATTGTTAAGGAAATTGGTGTCACATGCCCGAAATGCGAAAAAGGCCAGGTCATTGAACGGAAAAGCAAGAAAAAGCGGATTTTCTATGGATGCGACCGTTTCCCGGAATGCGACTTCCTATCCTGGGATAAGCCGCTTCCAAGGAATTGCCCGAAGTGCGACCATGTCCTGATTGAGAAGAAGCTGAAAAAAGGCGTTCAGGTACAGTGCTCCAATTGTGATTACAAGGAAGAGCAGCAAAGCTAGGAGTGGGCTGAAATGCCCGCTCCTTTCCTTTGGGCATAGAATCAGAAACAGCATCCAATTTTGCATGATGGCAATTAGCTGAAACTTTTTGCTTGCCTGTACGTATTGTTAAACGCAAGATGGAGATGAATGTGGATAGACCATCTGCTATTAGTGGAAGTAGTTGAATTGAACAATCCTGGAGGTTGAAATATGAGCGAGAAAATAGTAAATGTGGTGGGGGCTGGCCTGGCCGGAAGCGAGGCTGCGTGGCAAATTGCCCAACGCGGAGTGAAGGTACGGCTTTATGAAATGAGGCCGGTAAGGCAGACTCCCGCCCACCATACAGATAAGTTCGCGGAACTTGTGTGCAGTAATTCACTAAGGGCGAACGCGCTGACAAATGCTGTCGGTGTATTGAAGGAAGAAATGAGGACGCTAGATTCCGTCATTATCTCATCCGCAGACCAATGCTCTGTTCCCGCAGGGGGAGCTTTGGCCGTGGACAGGCATGAGTTTGCCGGGAGGGTCACGAATCTTGTCAGGAATCATGAGAATATTACAGTCATCAATGAAGAAGTTGACGAAATACCGGAAGGAATTACCGTCATCGCAACAGGGCCGCTGACAAGCCCGTCCCTTTCCGCTCGCCTAAAAGAGCTAACCGGCGAGGAGTATTTGTATTTTTATGATGCCGCCGCGCCTATCATTGAGAAAGATAGCATAAATATGGATAAAGTTTACTTGAAATCCCGCTATGACAAAGGGGAAGCGGCCTATCTTAATTGCCCGATGACGGAAGAGGAATTCAATCGGTTTTATGACGCCCTCGTGTCTGCCGAAACGGTTCCCCTTAAGGAATTCGAAAAGGAAGTTTTCTTTGAAGGATGCATGCCGATCGAGGTGATGGCTACAAGGGGAAAGAAAACGATGCTCTTCGGCCCGATGAAACCGGTGGGCCTTGAAGATCCGAAAACAGGAAAGCGGCCATTCGCCGTCGTCCAGCTTCGCCAGGATGATGTTGCTGGCACACTGTATAACATTGTCGGATTTCAGACACATTTGAAATGGGGACCGCAAAAAGAAGTAATCCAACTGATTCCTGGCCTTGAAAATGCTGAAATTGTCCGTTACGGCGTCATGCACAGGAATACCTTCATTAATTCTCCGAAAGTCCTTAACCCTACTTATCAGTTCCGCGCAAGGAGAGATTTGTTTTTCGCCGGGCAAATGACCGGTGTGGAAGGATATGTGGAATCGGCGGCTAGCGGCCTAATATCCGGGATCAATGCTGCCAGGCTTGCACTTGGACAGGAACCAGTGCAATTCCCGATTGAAACAGCAATGGGGAGCATGGCCCACTACATTACCAATGCCAACCCGGATAACTTCCAGCCGATGAACGTAAATTTTGGCCTGTTCCCTGAGCTGCCGGTAAGGATTAAAGGGAAACAGGAACGGTACCTTCAATATGCAAATCGCGCAATTGAAACAATTCAGAAATTTGTGAAAAATTTGTAAAGTTCCTTGCATGTGTATTTTGTGTATGTTACTATTTAAAAGGCCGTGCGAGGTGGTTTAAATGGGAAATGTGAACGTTTGTTTAAAGTTATTTCTTGAATATTTACAAATTGAAAAAAATTCATCACAATATACAATTGACCATTATCACCATGCAATTAATGAATTTTTTATCCTGATGGCTGAACAGGGCATCGTCGACGTAAAAGACGTTCAATACCACGATGCCAGGCTTTTTCTTACAAAACTTTTTGGCCAAAAGCAGGCAAGGAAAACCATTTCGAGGAAAATTTCAAGCCTGCGCAGCTTTTATAAGTTCCTGTTAAGGGAAAACATTGTGGAAGAGAATCCTTTTGCTGTTGTCATTTTGCCGAAGGGGGAAAAAAGGCTTCCCGAGTTTTTCTATGAAGATGAGTTGAACATCCTGTTTGACGCGTGCCCGACCGATACCCCTCTCGGCCAACGGAATTTAGCTTTGCTGGAGCTTCTATATGCGACCGGAATCCGTGTGAGCGAGTGCTGCAATATTTCCGTTAAGGATCTCGATTTCTTCCTTTCGACCGTTCTTGTAATGGGAAAAGGCAGCAAGGAAAGGTATGTCCCTTTTGGAGCGAAGGCTGCCGAGGCTCTTAAAACGTATATTGGCGACGGAAGGAAAAAATTGCTTGAAGGAAAACCGAACCAGGATGCCCTCTTTCTCAATCACAGAGGTGGTCCCCTTACAACACGTGGAGTAAGCACCATACTGGATAGCATGATTGAAAAATCGTCCCTTACTGGAAAAATCCATCCACACAAACTGAGGCATACGTTTGCCACACATCTTCTAAATAACGGCGCAGATTTGAGGACGGTCCAGGAACTTCTCGGGCATTCATTCTTGTCCTCGACGCAAATCTACACGCATGTCACGAACGAAAAGCTGAAAAAAACATATATGGCCCATCATCCAAGGGCGTAAAAGCCGAATAATGCTCAAATTATTAAGGGGGTGCACCATGTCCCAATTCCATGCGACTACGATTTTTGCGATCAGGCACAAGGGAAAATGCGCCATGGCTGGTGACGGCCAGGTGACATTCGGGAATGCGGTTGTGATGAAACACACAGCCAAAAAGGTAAGGAAGATATTTAATGGAAAGGTACTGGCAGGATTTGCGGGTTCCGTGGCGGACGCCTTTACATTGTTCGAGCTGTTCGAATCAAAGCTTGAGGAATACAACGGCAATTTGCAGCGGGCGGCCGTGGAGCTTGCAAAGGAATGGCGGAGCGACAAGGTATTAAGAAGGCTTGAAGCGATGCTGATCGTCATGAACGAGGATTATCTCCTTCTTGTAAGCGGAACTGGCGAAGTCATCGAACCGGATGATGGCATTCTGGCCATTGGTTCGGGCGGCAATTATGCCCTGGCTGCTGGCCGTTCGTTGAAAAATTTCGCCGGGGACCATTTGACGGCCCGGGAAATCGCAAAGGCTTCATTGGAAGTAGCAGCTGATATATGCGTTTACACAAACACGAATATCATAGTCGAAGAGCTGTAACTGGAAGGAGAATGCGAATATGTCAAAGGCAGCTAGTTTAACCCCCCGCCAGATTGTCGAAAAACTTGACCAGTACATAATTGGCCAGAAGGACGCGAAAAAAGCGGTGGCGGTTGCGCTCAGGAACAGATATCGCCGGGAAATGCTCGAAGAAAGCATCCGTGACGAAATCATTCCGAAAAACATCCTGATGATTGGGCCGACAGGGGTAGGAAAAACCGAAATTGCTAGAAGGATCGCCAAATTAACCGGGGCGCCTTTCATAAAAGTCGAGGCAACAAAGTTTACGGAAGTCGGATATGTCGGCCGCGACGTCGAGTCGATGGTACGAGATCTTGTTGAAACCGCAGTCCGGCTTGTTAAGGCTGAAAAGATGCAAAAGGTAAAAGGGAGGGCGGAAGAAAACGCAAACCGCCGCCTAATCGACCTTTTGGGCCCTTCCGCGAAAAAACAAGCCAACTACAAGAATCCCCTTGAAATGCTTTTTGGGGGTGCCAACGCACAGCCTGAACCGGAAACGGAATCAAATGACGATTATTCCGCCCAGCAAAAACGCGCCGTTATAAAAGAAAGGCTTGAAAAGGGCGAGTTGGAAAATGAAATTGTTACGGTAGAAGTGGAAGAACAGGCGCCGTCAATGTTTGATATGCTTCAGGGTTCAGGCATGGAGCAGATGGGCATGAACATGCAAGATGCATTCAGCAGCCTGTTGCCCAAAAAGAGAAAGAAAAGGAAGCTTACAGTCAGGGAGGCAAGGGCTGTTTTAACAAACGAGGAAGCCGCAAAGCTGATCGATATGGATGAGGTGACCCAGGACGCAGTCTTCCGGGCGGAGCAGACAGGGATTATTTTTATCGATGAAATCGACAAAATCGCAAGTAAAAGCTCGGGGGGAGCATCCGCGGATGTTTCCCGAGAAGGAGTCCAAAGGGACATCCTTCCGATCGTTGAAGGCTCTACGGTGGTGACGAAATATGGGCCGGTGAAAACAGACCATGTCCTTTTCATCGCCGCTGGCGCGTTCCACATGGCTAAGCCGTCCGACCTCATTCCTGAATTGCAGGGAAGATTCCCGATTCGGGTTGAACTCGGCAAATTGACGGTGGATGACTTTTACCGAATCCTTGTAGAACCCGACAATGCATTGATTAAACAATACGTAGCTTTATTACAGACAGAAGGTATAGAAATTGAATTTTCTGACGATGCTATTCAGAGAATTGCGGCAGTCGCTTTCGAAGTGAACCAAAATACTGACAATATTGGAGCCAGAAGGCTTCACACAATCCTTGAAAAGCTCCTTGAAGATTTGTCCTTTGAAGCGCCGGATATAAACCTTGAGAAAATTGTCATCACTCCCCAATACGTGGAGGAAAAATTGGGGGCAATTTCAAGAAATAAGGATTTAAGCCAGTTCATCCTCTAAGACGCCGTTTTGCCACGGTCTCTAAAGGGTAAATTCAGAGATAGACATTCCAATAGAAGCAGTATTATATTTAGCAATGGATGCAGCATATAGGAGGAATAGAAAAATGGATTTATTAACAAAAACGAGAAAGATAAACGCGCTTTTGCAAAAAGCGGCGGGTAAACCGGTCAATTTTAAGGAAATGTCCGAAACGTTAAGTGAAATTATCGAGGCTAACATTTTTGTTGTCAGCCGCAGAGGGAAGCTGCTAGGCTTTGCGATTAACCAGCAGATCGAAAACGAGCGGATGAAGAAAATGCTTGAAGACCGCCAGTTCCCTGAGGAATATACGAAAGGTCTTTTCGATATCCATGAAACATCCCCGAACCTTGATGTGGAAAGTGAATATACCGCCTTCCCTGTTGAGAACAAGGATTTGTTCCGAGAAGGGCTGACAACAATCGTGCCGATTATTGGCGGAGGCGAACGCTTGGGGACGCTGATTCTTGCAAGGCTCCATGAAAAGTTCCATGATGATGACCTGATTCTTGCCGAATACGGCGCAACAGTAGTCGGTATGGAAATCCTTCGTGAAAAAGCCGAGGAAATTGAAGAGGAAGCAAGGAGCAAAGCGGTTGTCCAAATGGCGATCAGCTCCCTTTCCTACAGCGAGCTTGAAGCGATCGAGCATATTTTTGAAGAGCTTAATGGAAATGAAGGCCTATTGGTCGCTTCAAAAATCGCTGACCGTGTGGGCATTACCCGTTCCGTTATCGTCAATGCGCTAAGGAAACTTGAGAGCGCGGGCGTTATCGAATCACGTTCACTTGGCATGAAAGGAACATACATTAAAGTCCTTAATGATAAGTTCCTCGTTGAGTTGGATAAGCTTCGTTCAAATTAATGAATCAATGCCTGCCGGGCGTTCACCGGCAGGCATATGTTTTTTTTGCAGAAAACTTCCGGTTTTTCAATGAAATTCTTGATTGTCGATTCGTCTTGTGCTATATTACTACATGGTGTTAATCACACACGTCTGTTGATTCATGCGGGCGGTGCTGGCAAGCCAGTTCCCGCTGAAGCCGATACAGGCGGAGGAAATCAAACCATTAGGAGGAAAAAACATGTCAGTCATTTCTATGAAGCAACTGCTTGAAGCTGGTGTACACTTCGGTCACCAGACTCGCCGTTGGAACCCTAAGATGAAGAAATATATCTTCACTGAGAGGAACGGCATCTACATCATCGACCTTCAAAAGACAGTTAAAAAGGTTGAAGAAGCTTACAACTTTGTAAAGGAGCTTGCAGGCCAAGGCGGCACAATGCTGTTCGTTGGTACTAAGAAACAAGCTCAGGATTCTGTTAAAGAAGAAGCAGAACGTTCCGGAATGTACTATGTCAACCAACGCTGGTTGGGCGGAACACTTACAAACTTCGAAACAATCCAAAAGCGTATCGCGCGCCTAAAAGATATCGAAAGAATGGCAGAAGACGGCACTTTCGAGGTACTTCCAAAGAAAGAAGTCGTTCAGCTTAAGAAAGAACAAGAACGCCTTGAAAAGTTCCTTGGCGGTATCAAAGATATGAAGACTCTTCCAGATGCTTTGTTCATCATCGACCCTCGCAAAGAGCGCATCGCTGTTGCTGAAGCACGCAAATTGAACATCCCTATCGTTGGTATCGTTGATACAAACTGCGATCCTGATGAAATCGATGTTGTCATCCCTGCGAACGATGACGCTATCCGTGCTGTCAAGCTTTTGACTGGCAAAATGGCTGATGCGATCCTTGAAGCAAAACAAGGTGAAGAAACAGCTGTCCCTGCCGAATAAGCAAAGATTCGTTCATCTACGGTAAATAAAAAGGTGATAAGAGGGAACACCCTTTATCACCTTTTTTTAAAGTAAAAGCGGAAGTAGCCGTTTAGCGGCGAAGCTACTACGATGAAATTTTCTGCATGAGAAACATCTTAGAGCTTGCATCATGCGCTTTGCGACGAGCTGAACAGCCGCTTCTTCGAAAAGCTTTGGCGCAGGAGCATATAGGCCTGGAGGGCCTCGACATGAGATAAAGGAAACACGAAGAGCGAAGCTACTGCCTTGCATCACTTCATGAAGCTACATCTCCGAAAAGCTACGTGGGCTTTGCGACGAGCTGAAGGTATGCTTCCATGAATAAGCTATGGCGCAGGAGCACTAAGCGATTCGATGTTGACTTATCGTAGTGAGGGGACCGAAGGACACTAGACGCTGGCTGCTGGAGCTAGATAAGTAAAAGCAAAGAATTAAAAGCTGCAGAAGGTTTACAATATCCCAGGCTGGCTATGATAATACAGTAGTGAAACGCACGGGTACTGCAGAAAGATTATCGAACCAATGTACATAGATTAAAAGGAGGAATTTCATATGGCGATTACTGCCCAAATGGTTAAAGAACTTCGTGAAAAAACAGGTGCAGGCATGCTTGACTGCAAAAAGGCCCTTCAGGAAACTGACGGTGATATGGAAAAAGCAATCGATTACCTTCGCGAAAAAGGGATTGCGAAAGCTGCGAAGAAGGGCGACCGCATCGCGGCTGAAGGCCTTGCTGCAATCAAGGTTGAAGGAAACGACGCTGTTATCCTGGAAGTAAACTCCGAAACAGACTTCGTTGCTAAAAACGAAGGCTTCCAGGCTCTTGTTCAGGAGCTTGCTGACCATCTTCTTAAGAACAAGCCTGCTTCCATCGAGGAAACAGTAGGACAAAAAATGGACAATGGTGCAACGGTCGAAGAGCACATTAATGCTGCAATCGCAAAAATTGGTGAAAAGCTTTCCCTTCGCCGCTTTGAAATCAAAACTAAATCTGACAATGATGCGTTCGGTGCATACCTTCATATGGGCGGCCGCATCGCGGTTCTATCTGTCCTTGAAGGAACAGCGGATGAAAGTGTTGCGAAGGATGTTTCCATGCACATCGCTGCCCTTAACCCTAAATATGTTTCCCGTGATGAGGTATCCGCTGAAGAAATCGAGCGTGAGCGCCAGGTTCTTACTCAGCAGGCCCTAAATGAAGGCAAGCCTGAAAACATTGTTGCAAAAATGGTTGAAGGCCGCCTTGGAAAATACTTTGAGGATGTTTGCCTCCTTGACCAAACTTTCGTTAAAAACCCTGACCAAAAAGTTCGCCAATACGTTGAGTCCAAAGGCGCGACAGTACGCGAATTCGTCCGTTACGGAGTAGGCGAAGGAATTGAAAAGCGCGAAGACAACTTTGCTGAAGAAGTAATGAGCCAGGTAAATAAAAAATAGGCAATTCATTTAGAAGGGCGTTAGTTCGCCATTTGAAAATCGTTTCAAAAGGGATAGGGAACACGCGGTGTTCCCTATTTTTTAAGAAAAAACTCATTACGGACATCCGCCTTCGTAGACGGTGATCCGGATTTCTTCTGACTAGGCATGCGATGGCCTCAGATTACATAGGAGGTTTTTATGAGCAATCCCAAATATAAACGTGTTGTTTTAAAATTAAGTGGAGAGGCCCTTGCCGGTGATGCTGGCTTCGGAATCAACCCTGCATTCATCAAATCCATAGCCGAACAGGTAAAGGAAGTTGCCGAACTGGGCGTCGAGGTAGCAGTCGTCGTTGGGGGAGGAAACATTTGGCGGGGGAAAATCGGTGAAGAAATGGGCATGGACCGTGCCACTGCCGATTATATGGGGATGCTTGCCACTGTAATGAACTCATTGGCCCTTCAGGACAGCCTCGAGCAGCTCGGAATAGAAACCCGCGTACAGACATCGATTGAAATGCGCCAAGTTGCCGAACCTTATATCCGCCGCCGTGCGATTCGCCATCTTGAAAAAACACGCGTCGTCATTTTTGCAGCCGGAACAGGCAATCCTTATTTCTCGACAGATACCACTGCCGCGCTTCGGGCAGCCGAAATAGAGGCGGAGGTCATTTTGATGGCCAAAAACAACGTAGACGGGGTATACTCCGCAGATCCGCGCCACGATAAAAATGCGAAGAAATACGAAGAGCTATCCTATCTGGATGTATTGAAGGAAGGGCTGGCTGTCATGGATTCGACCGCATCATCGTTATGCATGGACAATGACATCCCGTTAATTGTTTTTTCCATTATGGAAAAAGGCAATATTAAACGTGTAGTAATGGGTGAAAAAATCGGAACTATTGTTAGGGGGAAATAATAATGCCGAAACAAGTCATTAGCAACACAAAGGAAAAAATGGCCAAAGCAATTCAAGCATACACCCGGGAGCTAGCGACAATCAGGGCGGGTAGGGCTAGCGCTTCGCTTCTTGACCGGATTACAGTCGACTATTATGGCGCTCCTACCCCAGTAAACCAGCTAGCTGGAATCAGTACGCCAGAAGCAAGGTTGCTTGTCATCCAACCATATGACAAAAGCATCTTGAACGACATTGAGAAGGCTATCCTGAAATCGGACCTTGGCCTAAATCCCACAAACGATGGATCGCTTATCCGCATTGCGATTCCTCAATTGACTGAGGAACGCCGCAAAGAGCTCGTCAAAGTTGTCAAAAAGGAATCCGAAGATGCGAAGATTGCCATCCGCAATATCCGCCGTGATTCAAACGATGATTTAAAGAAACTGGAGAAGAACGGTGAAATCACGGAAGATGACCTTCGCGGCTATTCCGATGATATCCAGAAAATCACGGATGAGCACATTACCAAAATCGATCAGATTACAAAAGACAAAGAAAAGGAAATCTTGGAAGTTTAACAACCAAGGATTTCCATCCGGTAAAAAGCCCCTTAATGGGGTTTTTTCCGCTTTTGGGGCTTTTATAGAAAATTGGTGCCATAATGCTTTTTAAAAGAGATATCTTCTTTCTTTTTTGGTATGATAAAAGCATGTCAAAAAAACATAGGCATATACATAGAAATGCGAAGGGGCCTTGCCCGGGGGCGACAAGCGCTGGAGGACCGGAAGGGGAAGCCGGGGTTTGGCTTCATCTGGAGGGCCGAAGCGACCTCGAGCCCCCAGGCCCCGCAGCTGGACAAACGAAATGCGAAGGGGCCTTGCCCCGGGGCGACCAGCGCTGGAGGACCGGAAGAGGAAGCCGGTTTTTGGCTTCATCAGAAGGGCCGAAGCGACCTCGAGCCCCAGGCCCCGCCGCTGGACAAACGAAATGCGAAGGGGCCTTGCCCGGGGGCGGGGCCCGCCCGCAAACGATTCACCCCTTTATCGGAGGGAAGATTGATTGAACTGGAGGAGCAAGAACATGTTAAACAAACTTAAAATTTGGAAGACCCAAAATGCCCCTTCCACTCTCCGAGACAGGATAGACTTCGTTAAAAGTTCCGGAGTCCCTGCCCACATTGCGATTATTATGGACGGGAACGGCCGCTGGGCCAAAAAAAGAGCGATGCCGAGGGTAGCAGGGCACCATGAAGGAATGAAAGTTGTCAGGAGAATTACGAGGCTTGCCAATGAACTTGGCATCGGAGCCTTGACATTATACGCTTTTTCGACTGAAAATTGGAAAAGGCCAAAAAATGAAGTCGATTATCTCATGCAGTTGCCTGAGGAGTTTCTCGGATCGTTTCTTCCGGAGCTTGTGAAAGAAAATGTCCGCGTCCAAATGATCGGCTACAAGGAAAAACTGCCTCCGCACACCTTGAAGGCGATTAACCGGGCAATTGAGGATACGAAGGAGAATACAGGCCTCGTCCTCAATTTTGCCCTTAATTACGGCAGCAGGGCGGAGATCATCGATGCTGTGAAACATGTCTTAAAAGACTGCCAGAGTGGTATACTAAATGCAAACAGCTTGGACGAAGAGGCCTTTTCCTCTTACTTGATGACTTCAAAGATGGCTGACCCGGATTTGTTGATCCGGACGAGTGGAGAAATCCGTCTCAGCAACTTCATGCTCTGGCAGCTTGCGTATACCGAATTTTGGTTTACGAATGTACTTTGGCCGGATTTTGGCGAGGAAGATTTCCTTGAAGCAGTCGAGGCTTACCAGAACCGGCAGCGAAGATTCGGCGGGCTTGAAGGCTCTTAAAAATCGTAGGGTACATTGCAATCCTTTGATGCTTTTAAGGATGCAACACCGCCAATTCGCCATTTATATCGAGAAGGAGGAAAGGCAAATCGCCAGCCAAAGCGTTCTATTTTTGGAAGGGCTGATTGCCTGAGATTAAATGAAGCAACGAATTATAACTGCAGTCATAGCAGCGGCTCTTTTTTTACCGATTGTCATCGTCGGGGGCTTGCCTATTGTCCTTCTGGCATATCTACTTGCTAGCGTCGGCCTGTATGAACTCGCAAAAATGAAAAATATAAAGCTCGTTTCCTTTCCAGGAATCGTATCGCTTTTGACAATGTGGCTATTGATTCTTCCCAAAGATTATATGGGGTTTTTATCCGATGTCGGAATGGAAAAGCATGAAATTGCCATCCTGGCTGTTTTGCTGCTTCTCGCTTATACAGTCGCAGCAAAGAACCGGTTCACATTTGACGATTCGTCATTTATGGTGATGGCGGTGGTCTACGTTGGGGCGGGTTTTTATTATTTTATGGAAACTAGGGAAGCAGGTGGCCTAATCTGGCTTTTTTACTCCCTTTTTATTATGTGGGCAACTGATTCGGGCGCGTATTTTATTGGACGCGCTTTTGGAAAACGGAAACTTTGGCCGGAAATCAGTCCGAACAAGACGGTTGAGGGAGCGATTGGTGGGGTTGTGTGCGCGCTTCTTGTCGCCCTGGCCTTCTTGTTCTTTAGCGATATTGGTGCGTCACCTTTGAAATTGCTTGTGATAACGGCGCTCCTGTCTGTTTTTGGACAGCTTGGGGACCTGGCCGAATCCGCATTCAAACGTAAATACAATATTAAGGATTCCGGTAAAATCCTTCCGGGGCATGGCGGCATCCTTGACAGATTCGACAGCCTGTTATTCGTATGGCCGTTAATTCATTTATTCCAGCTTATCTGAATAAAGGAAGGCCAATATGACTCGTCATCGTAACAGGGGCAGTTTTTTTAGGAGAGGAAATCATGAAATTTATTAGTTTGATGGGCGCCACTGGCTCAATCGGCATCCAGACACTTGACATCATCCGGGAAAATCCTGAAAGCTTCAGGCTGGCCGCATTTTCCGCAGGCCGGAATATCGGGCTTGCCAGAAAAATCATTACCGAATTCAAACCGGATTATGTTTCCGTTCAGGATAAGGAAGATGCTTTAAAGCTTGAAACGGAATTTCCGGGGATTGATTTTTCATACGGCGCCGAGGGCCTTTCAGGTGTTGCAACCTTTGAAAAGTCGGATGTAGTTGTCAACGCCGTTGTTGGTAGCGTTGGGCTGAAACCGACGCTTGAAGCAATTGCATGGGGCAAAACAATCGCACTAGCAAACAAGGAAACACTCGTTACGGCTGGCCATCTTGTAATGGATGCGGCGAAGAAGCAAGGGGTAGCCCTTCTTCCGGTCGATAGCGAGCATTCCGCCATCTTTCAGGCGCTGCAAGGAGAAAACGCAAAAAACATCGAACGCCTGATCATTACGGCATCCGGGGGAAGCTTCCGTGACCGGGGCAGGGAGGAATTGAAGGACGTGTCTGTCGAGGATGCCCTGAACCACCCCAATTGGTCAATGGGGGCGAAGATTACAATTGATTCGGCCACGATGATGAATAAAGGGCTTGAGGTCATTGAAGCCCATTGGCTGTTTAACTTGCCATACGAACAGATTGATGTTCTTCTTCATCGGGAGAGCATCATCCATTCGATGGTAGAGTTCCATGATTCAAGTATTATTGCCCAGCTAGGGAGTCCGGATATGAGGGTTCCTATCCAATATGCCCTAACATATCCAGACAGGCTTCCGCTTTCTTCTGCAAAACGGCTAAACCTGGCCGAAATCGGAAAGCTGCATTTCCGGGAGATGGACTTTGAACGGTTCCGTTGCCTGCGTTTCGCCTATGAAGCGGGAAAAGCTGGCGGTTCACTGCCAACCGTCCTGAACGCCGCGAATGAAGCGGCCGTTGCTGCATTCCTGGAAGGGCGTATCCGCTTTCTTGAAATTGAGGATTTGATTGAAACGGCGCTTCATACTCATGAACGGATTGCGAATCCGGGGCTCGAAGAAATCCTTCAAGCCGACAGGGATGCGAGGAACTTAATTCAATCGCTCCTCGATAGAAGGAAGTAAATGATTTCCGATTTTATGTGTCATGGTTCGCAATTTGGGAAGCCAGGCAATACCGTAGTTCAGACGTACATGCGGAACTCTTTTAAAAGGTGGTTTTTTTATTGAATACAGTCATAGCGTTTATTATCATTTTCGGGGCGATCGTATTCTTCCACGAATTGGGGCACTTTATTTTTGCAAAAAGAGCCGGGATACTCTGCAGGGAATTTGCCATTGGCATGGGCCCAAAGGTGTTTACGTATAAAAGGGGAGAAACGCTGTATACAATCCGCCTTCTGCCAATCGGCGGGTATGTAAGGATGGCCGGCGATGATCCCGAAGCCGTTGAAATTAAACCAGGATACAGGATAGGCCTTATTTTTGGCCAGGACGGAAAGGTAAGCAAGATCATCCTGAACAACAAGGACAAGTTCCCGGATGCCAGGATAATGGAAGTCGAGCAGGCTGACCTGGAAAGAGAACTGGTGTTGAAGGGCTATCCAGATGATGCCGAAGAAACTCTCCAAACGTTCGCGGTACATTCTGAAGCGGTAACAGTAGAAAACGGTGTTGAAACACAGATTGCGCCGTACAACCGCCAATTCGCCTCCAAGACACTAGGCCAAAGGGCGATGGCGATTTTTGCGGGACCAATGATGAACTTCATCCTTGCCTTCCTTATTTTTCTGACGCTTGCTTTTATCCAAGGGGTTCCTTCAGATGACCCGAGACTAGGCAAGCTTGCCGATGGCGGCGCCGCAATGGAAGCGGGGCTGAAGGAGGGCGATGTTGTCCAAAGCATTAGCGGCTCGGAAATATCGAGTTGGAAGGACGTTGTAGAAATCATCAGGAAAAATCCGAATAAAGAACTTGATTTTGTTGTAGAACGCGAAGGGAAAGAAATTGCCATTCCTGTTACACCGAAAGCCCAGGAAGTCGAAAAGGAGAAAATTGGGATTATCGGGGTATACAGCCCTGTTGAAAAATCACCTATGCTGGCTGTATCTTACGGGTTTAGTGAAACGGTCTACTGGTCCAAGAAAATTTTCGAGATGCTTGGCCTTCTCGTGACCGGACAATTCGCCATCGACATGCTTAGTGGTCCGGTCGGGATTTACGCGACAACTGATACGGTGGTGAAATCCGGGATCTTTGTCCTAATGAAATGGACCGCAATGCTTAGCGTCAACCTTGGTATCATGAACCTGCTTCCGATTCCTGCGCTTGACGGCGGGCGGCTCCTTTTCTTCGCTGTCGAAGCGATCAGGGGCAAACCAGTCGACCGGCAAAAGGAGGGCCTTGTCCACTTTATCGGATTCGCTCTGCTGATGCTGTTGATGCTGGTCGTAACATGGCATGACATACAAAGGTTCTTTTTGTAAGAAGAAGATGCGCAAGCCCCTTGGTCAGCCCCGACAAGCTTAAGACGGGGCCCGCAGGACGGGCCTGCCCTCCGGAGGGAACCGGCTTAAGACCTCGAGGGGCTAGGCGCTGGAGCTGGATTACAAAAACCTTATTTCGAGTTATTCACAAGGATAAATTTTTAAGTTTCCTTAGCGAAAAATCAAAGCCGGCCCGGGAAATCCTGGCCGGCATACATATGCCTTCAAGGGGTGAAGGCGGAATAAAGCAGATTGTTGGAGGCGGACATAGTGAGACAAAGTATGACCTTGATTCCTACATTAAGGGAAGTTCCGGCTGATGCGGACGTTAAGAGCCATCAGCTATTATTGAGGGCCGGTTTCATTCGGCAAAACGCAAGCGGGGTATACAGCTACCTGCCACTTGCAAAGAGGGTTTTGGTAAAGATCGAAACGATTGTCAGGGAGGAAATGGATAAGGCGGGCGCGGTTGAACTGCTCATGCCGGCATTGCAGCTGGCCGAACTTTGGCAGGAGTCTGGCAGGTGGTACTCGTATGGGCCAGAACTGATGAGGATGAAGGATCGCCATGAGCGAGAATTCGCTATGGGACCAACCCATGAGGAAGTGATTACAAGCCTTGTCCGTGACGAAGTGAAGTCGTACAAGAGGCTCCCATTGACGCTCTATCAAATCCAGACGAAATTCCGCGACGAAAAGCGCCCTCGTTTCGGCCTTTTGCGCGGAAGGGAGTTTATTATGAAAGACGCCTATTCCTTCCATTCATCGAAAGAAAGCCTTGATGAAGTATACGAGCGAATTTTTACTGCGTATTCGAACATCTTTGCGCGCTGCGGTTTGAACTACCGCGCCGTCATCGCGGATTCCGGGGCAATGGGCGGGAAAGATACACATGAATTCATGGTCCTTTCCGATATCGGCGAGGATACAATCGCCTACTCAGACACTTCTTCCTATGCAGCCAACATTGAAATGGCTCCGGTAGTGGCTTCATATGTGAAAAGCGACGAGGCGCCTCGCGGACTGGAAAAAGTTAGAACCGAGAACAAAAAAACAATTGCTGAGGTATCTAGCTACCTTCAAGTAGATGAAACACAGTGCATCAAGTCGCTTTTATTCAAGATTGACAGCCGCCCTGTCCTTGTTTTGGTCAGGGGAGACCATGAAGTCAATGATATTAAACTGAAAAACCTGTTTGAAGCTTCGACGGTTGAGCTTGCCGAGGCATCGGAAACGAAGAGCATCCTTGGCTGTGAAGTTGGTTCAGTCGGCCCAATCGGCGTAAAGGATGTTGAGATTGTCGCAGACTTTGCGGTTGAATCGATTGTCAATGGCGTCTGCGGGGCAAACGAAGAGGATTACCACTATGTGAACGTGAACCCTGGGAGGGACTTTGAAGCGAGCCGTTATGCGGATGTACGTTTCATTAAGGAAGGGGATCCTTCGCCAGATGGACAAGGGACCATCCAGTTTGCGAAAGGCATTGAGGTTGGCCATGTGTTCAAGCTTGGCACACGATACAGCGAAGCGATGGAAGCCTTTTACCTTGATGAGAATGGCAAATCCCAGCCGATGATTATGGGCTGTTATGGAATTGGCGTATCGAGGACATTGTCAGCGATTGCGGAGCAATTCAATGATGAGAAAGGGCTTGTCTGGCCAAAAGCTGTCGCGCCATACCAGCTTCATCTTATCGCGGTCAATACGAAAGATGAAGCCCAGTCCAACCTGTCGGAAGCACTCTACGAATCACTTGGGAAAAAATTCGAAGTTTTATATGATGACAGGCAGGAACGCGCAGGAGTCAAGTTTGCGGACTCCGATTTGATCGGCCTCCCTGTCAGGATTACGATAGGTAAAAAAGCGGCTGAAGGGATTGTAGAGGTCAAGTCCAGAAAAACTGGCGAGGTCTTTGAGGTCCAAACTGATAAGCTGGATGAAACGATTAACTCTATGTTGGAAAGCTAATACGAGCCGGGTGCCGATAGGATGGCACCCGGCATTTTTCTGGCTCCGGGCTTGAAACTTCGTGCTTATACGCTTATGGAGCATGGTTTTGTCCAACTGCATATTTTTTGTTGTTTCTTCCCGAATCACGGCGGTTTCTATGGTATAATTAACATTTGATAATAGAATGACAGAGATGGGGAGAGTGTTTAATGAATACCCATTTGGATGACAGGATGGAACGGCTGCGGCTATTGCTTCAACAGCTGGAAATGACAGATGACGCCCTTGTTCCATTTTTTCAAAAAGCAATGATAGAAAAGGTGCAAATTGGCAGAAAGACCAGAACAATGCATTTTCTGCTATCACTTGAAAAAATTCTTCCCTGCAACGTATACAGCATGCTCGAAGCAAGGCTGAAACAGAAATTTTCGGAATTGGCAAAAGGGGTTACATTCGAATTAAAGGTTGCCGACCAGTCTTTTTCAGAAGAGCTCATTCATGGCTACTGGCAAAAATGCATCCAGGAAATTGACGGCATCGCTCCTCCGCTCCTAAAGCTCATGAACGAACAGATCCCCAAAATCCACGGGTCAAGGCTTATCCTTTCTGTCAGGAATAGTGCAGAAGGAGGAGCCATCAAGAGTAAATATGGCTCGATCATTTCTTCCATCTACCAAACCTATGGATTCCCCTTACTCTCCATTGATACGGAAATGATTTCCGAAGAAAAGAACGAGGAGTATCGGCAGTTCATGGAGGCCAAGTTAAAAGAAGACCAGGAACGGGCTCTGCTCGCGGTCGCGGAATTGCAGAAGCGAGAATCCGAGAAAGAGCAGAATGGTTCCCAGGCGGATGAGGGGCCGCTTGTAATTGGCCTGACGATCAAGGACGATGCCGAGTTCAGAAAGCTTATCGAGATTGTCGATGAAGAGCGGAGAATCGCAGTAGAAGGCTACATTTTTGATGCGGAAACAAGGGAATTGAGAAGCGGCAGGACTTTGCTGACATTTAAAATAACCGATTATACGAGCTCAATCATGGTGAAAATGTTTTCACGCGACAAAGAAGACGCGGCACTCTTCCAGCGAGTGAAAAAAGGCATGTGGGCCAGGGTCCGTGGGAGCATCCAAAACGACACGTTCGTGCGGGATCTTGTCATGATTGGCAACGATATTAACGAAATCAAGCCAGTGAGCAGGAAAGACGCCGCCCCTGAGGGTGAAAAAAGGGTCGAATTGCATCTTCATACCCCAATGAGCCAGATGGACGCGGTCACTCCGGTAGGAGCCTTGGTCGCCCAGGCTAAGAAATGGGGCCACAAGGCTATCGCGATTACAGACCATGCGGTTGCCCAATCCTTTCCGGAAGCATTTTCCGCGGGGAAGAAAAACGACATTAAAATCCTTTATGGAATTGAAGCAAACCTTGTTGATGACGGCGTCCCGATTGCCTATAATGATGCGCACCGTCCCTTAACGGAGGCAACCTATGTTGTGTTTGACGTCGAAACGACCGGATTATCGGCATTCTACGACACAATCATCGAACTTGCGGCTGTTAAAATAAGAGACGGTGAAATCATTGACCGGTTCGAGTCGTTTGCCAATCCGCATCACCGCCTATCGGCGACAACAATCAACCTCACAGGGATCACCGATGATATGGTGCAAAACGCTCCTGAAGTCGGCGAGGTGCTCGAACGATTTAAGGAATGGGCCGGTGATGATATCTTTGTCGCCCATAATGCCTCCTTTGACATGGGCTTCATCAATGCGGGTTATAAAAAATTGGGTTACGAAAAGGCAAAAAACCCGGTTATCGACACACTTGAACTTGCAAGATTCCTATATCCCGAAATGAAAAACCACCGGCTGAATACATTGGCCAAGAAATTCGATATTGAACTGACCCAGCACCACCGGGCTATTTATGATGCGGAAGCGACAGGCTATCTGCTTATGAAAATGCTTAAGGACTCGCTTGAAAAAGGTATCGAATACCACGACCAGTTCAATGAAAACATGGGGAAAGGGAATGCTTTTCAGAGGGCCCGCCCCTTTCACTGCACACTGCTGGCGCAAAATGAAACTGGCTTGAAAAATCTGTTCAAGCTCATTTCGATCTCGCATATCAACTATTTTTACAGAGTTCCAAGAATTCCAAGATCGGTCCTCCAAAAATACCGGGAAGGGATTTTGGTCGGCTCTGGCTGTGACCGCGGCGAAGTTTTTGAAACGATGATGCAAAAGTCGCCGGAAGAAGCGGAAGAGCTGGCGGGATTTTACGACTACCTTGAAGTGATGCCGAAACCCGTTTACGCGCATTTGATTGAAATGGAGCTTGTCAGAAACGAAAAGGCGCTTGAGGAAATCATCGGCAATATTGTGAAGGTTGGCGAAAAACTTGGCATCCCAGTCGCCGCGACTGGGAATGTCCATTACTTGAATGAAAACGACAAAATCTACCGCAAAATCCTGATCAACTCACAGGGCGGCGCCAATCCGCTGAACCGCCACAAGCTTCCGGATGTCCATTTTAGGACCACCGACGAGATGCTGAGGGAATTCAGCTTCCTTGGCCTTGAAAAGGCAAAGAAAATCGTTGTCCAACATCCGAATGAAATCGCGGATATGATTGACACAATCAAACCAATTAAGGATGACCTATACACCCCTAAAATTGAAGGCGCCGATGATGAGATGAGGGAAATGAGCTATGCGATGGCCCGAAGAATTTATGGCGACCCTCTACCGGAAATTGTTGAAGCCAGGCTTGAAAAAGAGTTAAAGAGTATCATTGGCCACGGATTCGCGGTCATTTACCTCATTTCGCACAAGCTTGTTAAAAAATCTCTCGATGATGGCTACCTCGTTGGATCGCGGGGGTCGGTCGGCTCATCATTCGTCGCGACAATGACCGAGATTACAGAGGTCAATCCGCTGCCGCCGCATTATGTTTGCCCGAAATGCAAGCATTCCGAATTTTTCAATGATGGTTCGGTCGGTTCAGGCTTCGACCTTCCTGATAAAAACTGCCCGCAATGCGGGGCGAAATACCGGAAGGATGGACATGACATACCGTTTGAAACGTTCCTTGGCTTCAAAGGCGACAAGGTTCCCGATATCGATTTGAACTTTTCAGGGGAATACCAGCCAAGGGCACACAACTATACAAAAGTCCTGTTCGGGGAAGACAATGTTTACCGTGCGGGTACAATCGGAACGGTCGCGGACAAAACTGCGTTTGGATACGTTAAAGCGTACCAGCAGGAAAACAATCTTCACCTGAGAGGCGCGGAAATCGACAGGCTCGCTTCTGGTTGCACCGGGGTCAAACGGACGACAGGGCAGCATCCTGGCGGTATTATCGTTGTTCCTGATTATATGGATATATATGATTTTTCACCAATCCAATTTCCCGCCGATTCGGCGACTTCGGAATGGAAGACAACGCACTTTGATTTCCATTCCATCCATGACAACCTGCTTAAGCTTGATATTCTTGGGCACGATGACCCGACAGTCATCCGGATGCTTCAGGATTTAAGCGGGATTGATCCAAAAACGATTCCGACGGACGATCCCGAAGTCATGAAGATCTTCAGCGGAACCGAATCTCTCGGTGTGACGGAAGAGCAGATTATGTGTAAAACCGGCACGCTCGGGATTCCGGAATTCGGCACGAGGTTCGTCCGCCAGATGCTAGAGGACACAAAGCCTACGACATTCTCCGAACTTGTCCAAATTTCCGGCCTGTCACACGGCACGGATGTATGGCTAGGAAATGCGCAGGAATTGATCCATAACAAAATCTGCACCCTAAGTGAAGTAATCGGGTGCCGTGACGATATCATGGTTTACTTGATTTACCAGGGGCTTGATCCCGCCTTCGCTTTCAAAATCATGGAGTCGGTCCGTAAAGGTAAGGGCCTGACGGACGAAATGGAAGCGGAAATGCGGAAGAACGAGGTGCCTGAATGGTACATCGATTCATGCAAAAAGATTAAGTATATGTTTCCCAAGGCGCACGCGGCAGCTTACGTACTGATGGCTGTAAGAATCGCCTACTTCAAGGTCCACCTTCCTCTCCTTTATTACGCGGCATACTTTACGGTAAGGGCGGAGGATTTTGACATAGAAGCGATGGCGCGGGGCTCGGAAGCAATTAGGGCGAAGATTGAGGAAATCAATTTAAAGGGCCTAGACGCCTCGCCGAAGGAAAAGAACCTCCTGACAGTGCTGGAGCTTGCGCTTGAAATGTGTGAACGCGGTTTCTCTTTCCAAAAAATAGATTTGTACAAATCAGCCGCGGCTGAATTCATTATTGAAGGCAATACTCTTATACCGCCATTCAACTCCATTCCCGGCCTTGGGACAAACGCGGCGGTAAACATCGTAAAGGCAAGGCAAGACGGGGAATTCCTATCAAAGGAAGACCTTCAGCAGCGCGGAAAGGTTTCGAAAACAATTCTCGAATACCTTGAGAAACAAGGCTGCCTGGATGCCCTCCCTGAACAAAACCAATTGTCGCTCTTTTAAAAGCGGACATAGGGCCGTTAATTTGCAATACGGTTATGTGTATGGTATAGTCTTATTGGAAATACTAAGCAAAATGTCCGGAAGAGTGGGGAAACCCACTCTTTCGTTGTTGTCTAAGGCATTTTGCTGGGTAAATGATAATTGTCACCGCAAAAAGCGCACAATATGGGCGAGAAGCTGTAAAGGAGGTTAGCGATGAGCAAGGTAACTGAAGTGGTGGAAGAATTGGCCACTCCGATTGTAAATGATCTGGGCCTTGAATTGGTCGATGTCGAATACGTTAAAGAAGGCCGGGATTGGTTTTTACGGCTTTACATTGATAAGGAAAATGGCGTTGATATCGAGGAATGCGGCACGGTGAGCGAACGCTTAAGCGAAAAGCTTGATGAACTCGATCCAATTCCGCACAATTACTTCCTGGAGGTATCCTCCCCCGGTGCGGAAAGGCCGCTGAAAAAGGAAAAGGATTTCATCAATTCGATCGGCAAAAATGTTTTTATCAAAACCTATGAGCCAATCGACGGAGAAAAGTCGTTTGAGGGCACTCTGCTCGAATATGACGGACAAACGGTCAAACTTGAAATTAAAGTGAAAACACGCAAAAAAACAGTTGAAATTCCTTTTGGGAAAGTGGCGAGCGCAAGGCTGGCGGTAACGTTCGGCTGATTGGCGGCCATAAAGCAACAGGATGGGCGGATGCCCAAAAGCGAAGGCATCCCGCCCAACGGTTTGCCATGTCATTTAAAAAGGCTAAAGGGGGATAAGGACTCATGAGCAGCGAACTTTTGGATGCTCTAACTATTCTGGAAAGAGACAAGGGAATTTCCAGGGATGTATTAATAGAAGCGATTGAAGCGGCCCTTGTTTCAGCATATCGTCGCAACTTCAACCAGGCGCAAAATGTAAGGATCGATATTAACATGGAGAACGGGTTAATGCGCGTGTTCGCCAGGAAGGAAGTCGTTGACGAAGTTTTTGATCCGCGTTTGGAAATATCAATTGACGAGGCAAGGAAAATCAACCCGAACTACCAGGTCGAAGATATCGTTGAAATGGAAGTCACACCAAAGGACTTTGGTCGGATTGCCGCCCAGACCGCAAAACAGGTAGTGACCCAGCGTGTCCGTGAAGCTGAACGCGGAATCATCTATTCGGAGTTCATCGATCGTGAAGAAGACATCATGACCGGGATTGTCCAGCGGATCGATTCCAAATTCATCTATGTAAGCCTTGGAAAAATTGAGGCGCTGCTTCCAGTCAATGAGCAGATGCCAAATGAACATTACAAGCCACACGACAGGATTAAGGTTTTTCTTACTAAGGTCGAGAAAACAACAAAGGGTCCGCAGATATTTGTTTCAAGAACCCATCCCGGCCTTCTAAAAAGGCTATTTGAAATCGAAGTACCTGAAATATATGATGGTACCGTTGAAATCAAGTCTGTCGCGCGCGAAGCAGGGGACAGGTCGAAAATCTCCGTGCATTCCGAAAACCCGGAAGTGGATCCCGTCGGCTCATGCGTTGGCCCGAAAGGAACACGCGTACAGGCAGTTGTGAATGAGCTAAAGGGAGAAAAAATCGATATTGTCAAATGGTCGGATGACCCAGTAGTGTTCGTTGCAAACGCGCTGAGCCCGTCAAAAGTCCTGGATGTCATTGTCAATGAGGCCGATAAAGCGACAACGGTGATCGTTCCGGACTATCAATTATCCCTGGCAATCGGCAAAAGAGGCCAGAACGCCCGCCTTGCAGCAAAACTTACCGGGTGGAAGATTGATATTAAGGCAGAAACCGAAGCTCGTGAAATGGGCATCTTCCCGCGTGAGGAAACGATCAGGCTTTTTGACGAAGAGGAAGAATTTTACGAAGAAGATGATTATGACTTTGAGGAAGAAACGGATTAAAGAGCGGAGGGAAATGGCGTGAACAAAATGAAAAAGGTTCCGATGCGCAAATGTGTCGCAACAGGGGAAATGAGGCCCAAAAAAGAACTTGTTCGCATCGTTCGCTCTAAGGAAGGAGAGGTTTCAGTCGATTTGACGGGTAAGAAGTCAGGCCGTGGCGCGTACCTTACCCTGGATCGTGAAGCCATCCTGTTGGCAAAGAAGAAGAACGTACTATCAAACCATTTGCAAACTGACATAGATCCTTCGATATATGACGAGCTCCTAGGGCTCATAGAAAAGGAGAAACGGCAATCCTGATGAAATCGAATCAATGGATGTCATTGCTTGGCTTGGCAAATCGGGCGAGAAAAGTCATTTCGGGAGAAGAGCTTTCCCTAAAGGAAATCAGGAACGGAAAAGCAAAGCTGGTCCTGTTATCCGCGGATGCCTCTGCCAATACGGCTAAAAAAATCACTGACAAATGCAATTCCTATCGTGTCCCATGCAAGACTGTCGACAACCGGTTCGACCTCGGTTCTGCAATTGGAAAAGATGCGCGTGTAGTTGTGGCTGTACTGGACGATGGTTTTGCCGCGAAATTGATGACACTGCTCGATTAATACTAGCGGGGGTGAAAGAATGAGTAAGACACGTGTATATGAATACGCAAAAAAATACAATGTTTCAAGTAAGGATATAATCGCGAAATTGAAAGATATGAATGTTGAAGTCTCTAATCATATGGCGACGATTGAAAAAGATGCTTTCAATAAATTGGAAGCCATCTTCAATAAAAAGGATGCTAAGGAACAGCAAAGGCCACAGGGCGACCAGTCCAGCCGCCAACAGCAAGGGAGCCGGGACAACCGTCCACAGGGCAATCAGCAGACGCGTCCACAAGGAAACAGGGAAGGCCGCCCACAAGGAAACCGCGAAGGCCGTCCACAGGGCAGCCAGCAATCCCGTCCTCAAGGCGGCCAGGGAACACGCCCGCAGGGGAACCGTGATGGCCGTCCACAAGGGAGCCAAGGTCAGCGTCCACAAGGAAACCGCGAAGGCCGTCCACAAGGCAGCCAGCAATCCCGTCCACAGGGCAGCCAGCAATCCCGTCCTCAAGGCGGCCAGGGAACACGCCCGCAGGGGAACCGTGATGGCCGACCACAAGGAAGCCAGGGGCAGCGGCCACAGGGCAACCGTGATGGCCGTCCGCAAGGCAGCCAATCAACCCGTCCGCAGGGTGGACAGCAAGGACGTCCACAACAGGCGGGATCAGGCAGCCAGCAAAGGCCTACTGGAAAGCCAGCAGGCCAAAAGCCAGCAGAGAGTAAAAAAACGGAAAATGATTACAAGTCAAAAGAAAATAAAGCGTTCAATAAAGGGAAACCTTCTAATAGGCCTAACCATAACCAAGGCCAAAACAGAAATAAGCCTGGCAAGAAACCTCAACAGGAACAGCAGGCTCCAGTTGTGAAAAAAGAAAGGGAGCTTCCTGAAAAGATTACTTTCACGGAATCCCTGACGGTTGCGGAACTCGCAAAGAAGCTATACAGGGAGCCGTCCGAGATTATCAAGAAATTGTTCCTTCTCGGTGTAATGGCGACGATCAACCAGGAGCTTGACAAAGACGCGATTGAACTGATTGCAAGCGAGTACGGAGTCGAAGTGGAAGAAGAAATCAAAATCGACACAACCGATCTTGAGGTTTATTTCACGGAAGATGAATCCGGTGATCTTGTCGAACGTCCGTCTGTCGTTACCATCATGGGCCACGTCGACCACGGGAAGACTACCTTGCTTGATTCAATCCGCAATACGAAGGTAACTGCTGGCGAGGCTGGCGGAATTACGCAGCATATCGGCGCATACCAGGTAGAAGAAAACGGCAAAAAGATCACTTTCCTCGATACACCTGGACACGCTGCTTTCACAACTATGCGTGCGCGTGGCGCGAAAATCACGGATATCACCATCCTTGTTGTCGCAGCCGACGACGGGGTCATGCCGCAGACCATTGAAGCGATCAACCATGCAAAAGCGGCGGAAGTTCCGATTATTGTCGCAATCAACAAAATGGATAAACCGACCGCCAATCCTGATAGGGTCATGCAGGAATTGACCGAGCACGGGCTTGTACCGGAAGCATGGGGCGGAGATACGATTTTCGTTCCCCTTTCAGCGAAAACCGGGGAGGGTATAGATAATCTCCTTGAAATGATCCTTCTCGTCGGTGAAGTGGAAGAATACAAAGCGAATCCGAACCGGAAAGCGGTAGGAACTGTCATCGAGGCCCAGCTTGATAAAGGCCGAGGCTCCGTTGCGACATTGCTTGTACAGAACGGAACGCTGAAAGTCGGCGACCCTATTGTTGTCGGCGATACGTTCGGGCGTGTCCGAGCGATGGTCAATGACAAAGGGCGCCGTGTTAAAGAAGCCGGCCCATCAACTCCAGTTGAAATCACTGGCCTGAGTGACGTGCCGCAGGCAGGGGACCGTTTTGTTGTCTTTGAAGATGAGAAAACAGCAAGGCAGGTCGGAGAATCCCGTGCCTCACAGGCATTGGTTGCATCCCGAGGCGAAAAATCCCGTGTAAGCCTAGATAACTTGTTTGAACAGTTAAAACTAGGGGAAATGAAAGACTTGAACATCATTATTAAAGCTGATGCTCAAGGTTCTGCAGAAGCAATGGCTGGATCACTTATGAAAATTGAAGTTCCAGGAATCAATATTCGAATCATCCATACTGGGGTCGGTGCTATTAATGAATCTGACATCACTCTAGCGGCTGCTTCAAATGCTATCGTCATTGGATTTAATGTCCGTCCTGATGCGAATGCTAAACGTGCAGCAGAGGCTGAAAAAGTGGATATGCGCCTGCACAGGATTATTTACAAGGTTATTGAAGAGATAGAAGCAGCCATGAAGGGTATGCTTGATCCTGAATTCCAGGAGAAAGTTATCGGGCAGGCTGAAGTGCGCCAGACATTCAAAGTATCCAAAATTGGTACAATTGCCGGTTCATATGTAACAGATGGCAAGATTACCCGAGATAGCGGTATCCGTGTCATTCGTGATGGCGTGGTCATTTTTGAAGGAACAATTGACGCCTTGAAGCGTTTCAAGGACGATGCCAAGGAAGTCGCACAAGGTTATGAATGCGGTATAACCATTAAAAACTTTAATGATGTCAAGGAAGGGGATATCATCGAAGCGTTCATCATGGAAGAGATCGAAAGAAAATGATTGTGGGCATTGCAAGGTGCGAATGCATGATTTACAATGCTGGATCCCTTAAAGATAAACGGGCGGTCCTCCAAAGGATCATCACGCGCATTCGGCAAAAATACAATGTTTCGGTTTCAGAAGTGGATTATCAGGATGCGTGGCAAAGGACCGCTATCGCGGTCGCTGCCATTGCATCATCGAAGGTACCCGCTGAGAGGGAAATCCAAAACGCAATTAAGCTTATTGATTCCTTTCCAGAAATAGAAAGGACCCTCACCGATATAGAATGGCTTTAAAATACGAGGTGACTGACATGAGCCATAGAGCAAACCGTGTTGGAGAACAGATGAAAAAAGAGCTGACTGATATCATCGGCCGAAAAATAAAAGATCCCCGTATCGGATTTGTAACGGTAACGGATGTCCAGGTAACGGGCGACCTTCAGCAGGCAACGGTTTACATTTCTGTTCTCGGCGATGAGGAACAACGGGAAAATACGTTGAAGGGACTCGCCAAGGCAAAAGGATTCATCCGTTCCGAAATCGGCAGCCGAATCCGCTTGAGGAAAACCCCGGAAATCGTATTTGAATTCGATGAGTCGATCGACTATGGGAACAGGATTGAAACACTCCTCACGAAAATCCACAATGAAGAAAAGCAAAGTGGCCAAAACGATGATGAGTAGGCACGATGGGTAGACGTATGTCTATCCATCTTTTTTCTGACTTAAGATAAACTGAAGGGAGCAGTGGCGATGGAAGGGATTATACCGCTTTTTAAACCTGCCGGGCTAACTTCTCATGACTGCGTATTTAAGCTGAGAAAAATTTTAAAAACAAAAAAGGTCGGACACACAGGTACACTCGACCCCGACGTTACAGGAGTTTTGCCGGTTTGCGTAGGAAGGGCGACAAAGGTTGCCGAATACATAACCGATGCGGGAAAAGCGTATGAGGGCGAAGTGACACTTGGCATTTCAACAGAAACGGAAGATGCTTCGGGAGCCATCGTAGAGGAAATTCAAGTTGGTCGTGTCATTTCGAGGGAGGAAATCCTCTCGGTCCTCGAATCATTGACAGGGGAAATTGTCCAGGTGCCGCCAATGTATTCGGCCGTTAAGGTAAACGGGAAAAGATTATATGAATACGCGCGGAATGGCCAGGAAATTGAAAGGCCTGCCAGGAAGGTAAATATATACTCGCTTGAATTATTGGACAGCCGGACAGAATTCGCCGATGAGAAAATCAGCTTCCGATTTAGAGCTGAATGCAGCAAGGGAACCTACATCAGAACCCTTGCCGTCATGATTGGCGAGCGCCTCGGCTATCCAGCTCATATGTCCTCGCTTGTGAGGACCCGTTCCGCATCCTTTTCGCTTGAGGATTGCCTTACTTTTTCCGACATTGCGGAAATGATGGAGAAGGGGGTAATCGAAAAAGCCCTCCGGCCGCTTGAAAGCGCGCTTTCTCATTTGCCGAAATACAGGATAAGTGATACATTAGCAGAGAAAGTGAAGAACGGTATGCGCCTGCCAATCCCTGAGCAATTCATGGATGTGGACGGCCCTATCGCTATGGAAAGCCGGGACGGCAAGGCTCTGGCCATTTACAGCCGCCATCCCGAAAAACCTGGGATCATGAAGCCAGTTAAAGTGCTTCGAAATGACAGGGAACTTTAAAGATTATTCTTCAACGGCTTCATTGTAAGTCCTGCGAAGATGCAGCTTTACGAGAAAGGTGAACCAATAGTGGAAGTAATAAATCTCGGATTCCCCCATAAGCTGGACCTGCATGCGGTGCCTAAGGCCGCTGTTGCGCTTGGGTATTTCGATGGTGTCCATCGCGGACACCAACGCGTCATCGCAGATGCAAGGAAGCATGCCGCGCAAAAGGGGATAAAAACGGCTGTGATGACTTTCCATCCGCACCCGAAGGCTGTGCTTGGAAAGGTCGGACAGGATATCGACCATATCACGCCCCTTAATGAAAAAATCCGGCGTATCGGAGACCAGGGGGTGGATATTTTATACATCGTTGACTTCACGCCTGAATTTGCCAACCTCACTCCGCAGGAATTTGTGGACCAATATATCATCGGACTGAATATTGTCCATGTTTCAGCCGGCTTTGATTACACGTACGGACGGATGGGAAAAGGGACGATGGAAACACTGCCCTTCCATTCAAGAGGGGAATTTACGCACACAACCGTCGGGAAGCTAAGTGATGGAGGCGAGAAAATCGGCTCCTCCCGCATCAGGAAGCTGTTATCTGAAGGGCGGACGGATGAAGTCGCCGATCTGCTCGGAAGGAATTACACGACACCAGGTGTGGTCATCCATGGAGACAAGCGAGGAAGGACAATCGGGTTTCCGACTGCCAATGTCCAACCGGAAAAAGGTTATATCATTCCGCCTCCGGGTGTATACGCGGTCCGAATCAATATTGGCGGGGAATGGCACTTTGGTGTTTGCAATATCGGGTTCAAGCCGACATTCAACAAAGACATGGAAGGCAAGCCGTCCGTGGAAGTCCATATATTCAATTTTTCGGAAGATGTCTATGGTAAATCTGTGATTGTCGAGTGGCACAAGTATCTCCGGAAAGAACAAAAGTTTTCAGGCATCGAAGCCCTGGTGGCCCAAATTTCGAAAGACAAGCAGGATGCTATGGATTATTTCGGCATTAAAGACCAATAAATCCTTTCTATTCAAGGTTCATGCTTGCTTTTTGTGCCAAAACGTTGTATTCTTATAAACGTATTAAAAAGAACCTTTGCTTGGCAAGTCGAAATCACCGACGCTTGCTCAGTAAACGGGGATTGAAATTTTAGGAGGTGAACAGGATGGCAATCACGCAAGAACGCAAAAACGAGCTAATCAATGAGTTCAAAACTCATGAAAACGATACTGGATCCGCAGAGGTCCAAATCGCTGTCCTTACAGAATCGATTAACAATCTGAACGATCATTTGCGCACTCACAAGAAAGACCACCATTCACGCCGCGGTCTTTTGAAAATGGTTGGTAAGCGCCGTAACCTTTTGACTTACCTTCGCAACAAGGACGTTCAACGCTACCGTGAGTTAATCAATAAGCTTGGCTTACGTCGATAGTCAAAAGAAGCGGGAATTTTCCCGCTTTTTTGTTAGGTAAAAATAGAGTGGCAATATTCATACATATTTTAAGCCAGCTGAAATTTGAGCATACTAACATTGATTTGTTATTAAATAAATGTATTTGCTGTGGGCCTATTCGGAAGCGAATGAGCCGGAAAGAGGGGTAATAACTATATGGAATCACCGAAACAAGAGTTTTCCATTGATTGGGCGGGACGAAAGTTAACTGTTGAAATTGGCCAACTTGCTAAGCAGGCGAATGGCGCGGTCCTGGTCCGTTATGGTGATACAGCGGTACTCAGTACTGCAACCGCATCAAAGGAACCAAAAAATGTAGACTTTTTCCCATTGACAGTCAACTATGAAGAGCGCCTTTATGCCGTCGGGAAAATCCCTGGCGGGTTCATTAAACGTGAAGGGCGTCCAAGCGAGAAAGCGATCCTCGCCAGCCGCCTGATTGACCGTCCAATCCGGCCATTGTTCGCCGAGGGCTTCCGGAACGATGTCCAGGTCATCAGCATCGTCATGAGCGTGGATCAGGACTGTCCGTCCGATATGGCTGCGATGTTCGGCTCGTCGCTTGCATTGAGCGTTTCCGATATTCCATTCGAAGGTCCAATTGCGGGTGTCATCGTTGGGCGAGTCGATGGAAATTTTGTCATTAACCCGACTGTTGAACAAAGTGAGAAGAGCGATATCCACCTCGCTGTCGCCGGCACAAGGGATGCGATCAACATGGTTGAAGCGGGAGCGAAGGAAGTTCCTGAAGAAGTCATGCTTGAAGCAATCATGTTCGGCCACGAGGAAATCAAGCGCCTTATTGAATTCCAGGATGAAATCATTAAGGCTTGCGGCAAGGAAAAGCGTGAAGTAACCCTTTATCAGGTTGACCAGGACTTGAAAGCTGAAGTTCTTGAACTGTGTGAAAAAGATATCCTAAGCGCGATCCAGGTGCAGGAGAAGCATGCGCGTGAAGCGGCCATCAAAGAAGTAAAGGACCAGGTTCTTGCGAAGTATGCAGAGCAGGATGCAACCGACGAAGACATCAAGCAGGTAAAACAAATCCTGGACAAGCTCGTAAAGGATGAAGTGCGGCGCTTGATTACTGAAGAGAAGGTACGTCCGGACGGCCGCGGCGTGGATGAGATCCGCCCGTTGTCTTCCCAGGTTGGCATTTTGCCGCGTACCCATGGCTCCGGTCTGTTTACCCGCGGGCAGACCCAGGCTCTTAGCGTTTGTACGCTTGGTGCGATGGGAGATGTCCAGATTCTTGACGGCCTCGGCCTTGAGGAAGAAAAGAGGTTCATGCACCATTACAACTTCCCGCTCTTCTCTGTTGGGGAAACCGGGCCGATCAGGGGCCCTGGCCGAAGGGAAATTGGCCATGGTGCTTTAGGCGAAAGAGCGCTTGAGCCTGTCATTCCATCTGAAAAGGATTTCCCATACACCGTACGTCTCGTATCCGAGGTATTGGAATCGAATGGTTCGACATCGCAGGCGAGCATCTGCGCAAGCACACTTGCGATGATGGATGCAGGTGTGCCGATCAAGGCACCAGTTGCGGGTATTGCAATGGGCCTTGTAAAATCAGGTGAAAATTATACAGTTTTGACAGATATCCAGGGGATGGAAGACCATCTTGGCGATATGGACTTTAAGGTTGCCGGCACGTCAAAAGGGGTTACGGCTCTTCAAATGGACATCAAGATCGAAGGTCTTTCCCGCGAAATTCTCCAGGAGGCTTTGGAACAGGCGCAAAAAGGTAGGATGCAGATCCTCGAATCAATGCTTGCGACCATTTCCGAGCCAAGGGAGCAGCTGTCGCCGTATGCGCCTAAGATTTTGACAATGACCATCAATCCGGACAAAATCAGGGATGTCATTGGGCCTAGCGGCAAGCAGATCAATAAAATCATTGAAGAAACCGGCGTAAAAATCGACATTGAGCAGGACGGAACTGTATTCATTGCTTCCACTAATGAAGAAATGAACCAGAAAGCCAAGAAAATCATTGAGGATATCGTCCGTGAAGTAGTGGTCGGGGAATATTATCTTGGAAAAGTGAAGCGGATTGAGAAGTTTGGCTGCTTCGTTGAAATATTTGCCGGCAAAGACGGGCTTGTCCACATTTCCGAGCTTGCTGAAGAACGGGTCGGAAAAGTCGAGGATGTCGTGAAAATTGGCGATGAGATGCTTGTAAAGGTAACTGAAATCGACCGCCAGGGCAGAGTGAACCTATCTAGGAAAGCCGTCCTGAAAGAGCAGCGCGAAAAAGCGGATCAACAAAATAAGTAATGCATCCTGATTATTCCGCGGCTGGGTTGATTGCCTTAAATATGGATGGGAAACGAAGCCAGGGGACATCCCTGGCTTTTCTCATTTAAAAGCAACATGAAAGCGCGGCTGCCGGTTTCCCACCGGGAGAAACCCATCGACAAGCCGATAACTCGCCGATGGAGGCTTGTTCTATCAAATGCTTCGCCAACATACTTTTGTATGGAGGAGGGAGCGAAAATGGCAAAACGGTTTGGACTATTTCTTGTTGCATGTTTTCTTTCATTATCATTCGTTAACAGCCCTTTGGTCGGGACATACATACAATCGCTGAAAACAGGTGCGCAGGCCGTTTCAAAGCAGAAAGATCCTTTGTATGAGAGAATTTTAGCAGAGGCTAAGGATAAAGGATTCCCTGCTGAAGATGCCCGCATTGATAAAGTTTGGAAAGCGATGCCAGGATATAATGGGCTGGAGGTCGACATTCCCGCCTCGTACCGGAAAATGAAAGCTTCAGGAAAATACGACCCCAAGAAGCTCGTATATAAGGAAGTCAAGCCAAAGGTCCATCTTGGCCAATTGCCTCCCGCGCCGACTTTCAGGGGTAGCCCGTCAAAGCCTATGGTTTCGTTTGCAGTTAATGTCGCCTGGGGTAACGAGTACTTGCCTGATATGCTGGCAGTCATGAAGAGGCACAATGTGTCCGCCAGTTTTTTCCTAGAAGGAAATTGGGTAAAGAAGAATCCGGAGCTAGCCAAAATGATTGCCACCGCAGGGCATGAAATCGGCAATCATTCTTATTCGCATGCGGATATGAAACGAGTATCCAGAGAAAAAGCCCTGGATGAGTTAAGAAAAACAAATGAGGTAATAGAAGCGACAACCGGTAGTAAATGTGCCTGGTTTGCCCCGCCGAGCGGCAGCATGGGACCAGAAACAACAGCGATTGCCGCTGAAGCTGGGATGCGGACCCTTATGTGGACCGTCGATACGGTCGATTGGCAAAAGCCGAGCCCGGAAACAATTATTAACAGGGTATCGTCGAAGGTTTCAAATGGCTCAATCATCCTTATGCATCCGACGGAGCCAACCGTAATCGCCCTCGAACGCCTGATTATATCTATAAAAGAAAAAAAGCTGAAAATCGGAACGGTTTCCGATATGCTATCAGAAAGCAGGGTAGAAGTTTTCGAATAGCTTGCGAAGGAGCCGTTAAAATTTGGAGAATTCGCCCCAAACATGTAAAATGATTTCAGAGCTAGCCGCAGCAGTTGTCCAAGAACAGGAGGAATTCGATGATTAAGAAATATACTTGTCAAAATGGTGTACGGGTTGTGCTGGAAACGATTCCAACAGTCAGGTCCGTTGCCATCGGAGTCTGGATCGGCACAGGCTCCAGAAATGAAATGTCTGAGAACAACGGAATTTCACACTTTTTGGAGCACATGTTCTTCAAAGGGACAAAAACGCGTACAGCCCGGGAAATCGCTGAATCATTCGACAGTATCGGCGGCCAGGTAAATGCCTTTACTTCGAAAGAATACACCTGCTATTATGCAAAAGTGCTTGATGCGCATGCGGATTTCGCGCTTGAAATCCTTTCTGATATGTTTTTCAATTCAACGTTTGACAGTGAAGAGCTGAAGAAGGAAAAGAATGTTGTATTGGAAGAAATCAAAATGTACGATGACACACCGGATGACATTGTCCATGACCTCTTAAGCAAGGCGGTATATGAAAACCATCCGCTCGGCTATCCGATCCTTGGAACGGAATCGACGCTTGAAACCTTCACCGGCGACAAGCTTAATGAATATATTTACAACCATTATACACCCGAGAATGTCGTCATTTCGATTGCCGGGAATATTTCCGACACATTTATATCGAAGGTGGAGAGACGCTTCGGCTCGTACGAAGGCGGCAATCCTTCTATCCGCGAAAACAAACCGGATTTTCATGCAAACAGGCTGTCCAGGAAAAAGGAAACCGAACAAGCCCACCTCTGCATTGGCTTTGAAGGGCTGAAAGTTGGCCATAATGATATTTACAGCCTTATTGTGTTAAACAATGTCCTTGGCGGCAGCATGAGCAGCCGACTGTTCCAGGATGTCCGTGAACAGCGCGGGCTCGCCTATTCGGTCTTTTCGTATCATTCTGCCTATCAGGACAGCGGGATTGTTACGATTTATGGCGGCACCGGCGCTAAACAGCTCGATTTGCTGTATGAAACAATTCAGGAGACGCTTGATACGTTGAAGCGTGACGGAATAACCGATAAAGAGCTGACAAACAGCAAAGAACAGCTCAAGGGAAGTCTGATGCTAAGCCTTGAGAGCACGAATAGCAGGATGAGCCGGAACGGGAAAAACGAATTGCTGTTAAAACATCACCGTTCACTGGATGAAATCGTGGAGCTGATCGACAATGTATCGAAACAGGGCGTGGACCGTCTAGCAAACTCGATTTTTTCAAACCACTTCTCGATCGCCTTGATCAGCCCGGACGGAGAACTCCCAGCTAAATTGAAATAATTGATTTTAAGTGGCCATTGCGGATGCAATGGCTTTTTTGTATTGTGGGGAGTTGGACTCGGAAAGGGAAAATTCGGGGACATGTGTCCAAAGATGTCTCGTGTTTGGACATAGATTGTAAAACTCTGGGGACATATGTCCAAAGAAGCCCCATGTTTGGACAGAGAATGCGAAAATCCGAGGACATGAGTCCAAAGATGTCTCGTGTTTGGATATTGAACGGAAACTCTCGCTACCAGTCATTAATTTCACCCCCATTCAGAGAGCGGTTGCCCAATTTCGGCTAGTCTATTTTCCACCTTTACGCTATACACTAGTAAAAGAATAGCAGGGGGGCGATCTAATTGAGGCTAAGCGAGCTAAGCGGAAAGGAAATTGTGGATGTGAAGCGGGCGGAGCGGCTCGGGGTCCTAGGGCAAACCGATCTTGAGATAAATGAACAAACAGGCCAAATTCAGGCACTGCTAATCCCGTCCCTTAAATGGTTTGGACTCCGCAAGCAAGGGGAAGAAATCCGGGTTCAATGGAAGCACATCAAAAAAATCGGTGCAGACATGATTATCATTGATTTCCCTGGAGAAGCCGACGAGTAACCTCGATAGAGGAATCACGCCAGTTTAAATTTATGTATAGCTATAAAGACTGAATATTCCCTTCCCAAAACGATAATAACATTATGTTAACCAAACCCGGTTGAAATGCAGCCGGGTTTTTTTCATGGGCTTCATTTGATAAAAACGTTTAGCCGGTTACAGGTCCACGTTAACGCTAAATTCCATATAAGCTAATGGCTGTTTTTTTACATATGAGCAGCTGAACAAGCCAGCATTCCCCTTTGTTTTTCACCGAAATCCGCTTCCCTTCATAAACTGATAAGTAGCCTGGAGACCTGGGCAACGAATGATTCTTATAAAGAAGGTGAAGGGTTCATGCTGACAGGTATGCAGATAGCCATAATTGGCGGAGATGCCCGGCAGCTCGAAATTATCAGGAAGCTGACCGAACTCGATGCAAGACTATCGCTGATTGGTTTCGAGCAACTGGATCATGCCTTTACAGGTGCGCAAAAGGAAAAACTCGCCGAAGCGGACTTATCTGAAATGGATGCGCTAATTCTCCCGGTATCGGGAACCAGCCTGGAGGGCCAGGTTGAAACGATTTTTTCAAATGAACAGGTTATTTTAACAGAAGCAAGTCTGGCCAAAACGCCTGAATCATGCACGGTTTATTCCGGAATAACGAACCCATATTTGACTGGCATAACAAAGCAAGCAAAACGGCGGCTTGTTCAGTTATTTGAAAGAGATGATGTCGCGATTTACAACTCGATTCCTACCGTCGAGGGAACGATCATGATGGCGATCCAGCATACCGATATCACAATCCATGGATCGAAAGTGGCAGTCCTCGGGCTTGGAAGGACCGGCATGAGTGTGGCAAGAGCGTTCTCCGCGCTCGGAGCCAAGGTGAAAGTAGGAGCTAGGAAAACCGAACACCTTGCAAGGGTTACGGAAATGGCACTTGAGCCTTTTCATCTTTCGGATATAGAAAAAGAACTTAGGGATGTGGATATCGTCATCAATACGGTACCGCACCAAATCGTCACCGCCTCGGTTATCTCGAAAATGGCGGCGCATACGTTGATCATCGACCTTGCCTCAAAGCCGGGGGGAACCGATTTCCGTTACGCCGAAAAACGGGGCATTAAGGCACTCCTTGCGCCGGGGTTACCCGGAATTGTGGCCCCGAAGACAGCAGGCCAGATTTTGGCGAACGTCCTAACGCAATTGCTTCAATCGGATCTTAAAAATAGAGAGGGGAAAGTGACATGAATCTTAAAGGGAAACGAATCGGTTTCGGCCTTACAGGCTCACATTGCACATATGACGCCGTCTACCCGGAAATTGAGAAGCTGGTAAACGCTGGCGCGGAGGTTGTTCCTGTTGTCACGTTTACGGTAAAGAATACCGAGACAAGATTCGGCAAGGGAGAGGATTGGATTGAAAGGATCGAACAGCTGACCGGGAAAACAGCGATAGATTCAATCGTTAAAGCCGAACCGCTCGGCCCGAAGGAACCCCTGGATTGCATGGTCATTGCCCCGTTGACGGGAGCGTCGATGAGCAAGTTCGCGAACGCGATAAATGACTCCCCTGTTTTGATGGCAGCAAAGGCGACACTCCGGAACCAGAAGCCGGTCGTCCTGGGAATTTCAACGAATGACGCGCTTGGGTTGAACGGTGTTAACCTAATGAGGCTTATGTCGTCCAAAAATATTTTTTTCATTCCGTTCGGGCAGGACGACCCGGTAAAAAAACCGAATTCGATGGTTGCAAGGATGGGACTTTTAAAAGAAACGGTGGAATCCGCCCTTGAAGGAGTCCAATTGCAGCCTGTTCTTGTGGAGAGGTACCTGGATAAAAACTAACCAATTCGAGCCAGCCATGCAATTGATTATTTCATTGTCGGGGGAATGTGATAAAATGTAGGAAAGTTTGTCGGCGGGCTAAGCCCGCTGATACCTTTCATACATATGGATCTTCTTTAAGGGGAAGCTCCATCATAGGATAGCATTCACTTAAAATAGTCAACTTGAGGCTTTTTTGGACGGAAGGGGTTAACAGAAAATGGATGGTCAAACTGGATTGAATGTGGCTGTAGTAGGTGCAACTGGCGCTGTTGGCCAGCAAATGATTGAAACACTTGTGAAAAGGAACTTTCCGATTGAAAAGCTAGTCCTGCTTTCCTCATCCCGGTCGGCAGGGAAGATTGTAACGGTAAATGGGAAGGAATATGTGGTCGAGGAGGCCAGGCCGGAAAGCTTCGAAGGCATTGATATCGCGTTATTCAGCGCGGGCGGCAGTGTCTCGAAGGAGCTTGCGCCGGAAGCCGCAAAGCGTGGGGCCATTGTCATCGACAATACGAGCGCGTTCCGGATGGATCAGGAAGTGCCGCTTGTTGTTCCCGAAGTAAATGAAGAGGACGTCCATACACATAAAGGAATTATAGCGAATCCAAACTGTTCAACGATACAGATGGTTGTTGCGCTTGAACCGATTCGAAAGAAATTCGGCCTGAAAAAAATCATTGTCTCTACGTACCAGGCTGTATCCGGCGCGGGGGCCGCGGCGATTGAGGAATTGAAAGAGGAGACCCGGGCCATCCTTGCCGGAGAGGAATTTGAACCAAAAGTCCTTCCGGTTAAAAGTGCAGACAGGCATTATCAAATTGCCTTCAATGCAATTCCGCAGATTGATATGTTTGATGATAACGGCTTTACACTTGAAGAACTCAAAATGATCAATGAAACGAAAAAAATCATGCACGACCAGAGCCTTCAGGTAGCGGCTACATGTGTCAGGCTCCCTGTCGAGACAGGCCACTCGGAATCTCTTTACTTTGAAATTGAATCCGACGGCGTTACCGCGGACAATATTAGGGAGCTTTTAAAAGAAGCGCCAGGTGTTGTCCTTCAGGATGATCCCGCCAACCAGGTTTATCCAATGCCGGCTGATTGCGTAGGGAAACAGGATGTATTTGTCGGCAGGGTGAGAAGGGATCTTGATAACACGAAGGGCTTCCATATGTGGGTCGTTTCGGACAATCTCCTGAAAGGCGCGGCCTGGAACTCCGTGCAAATCGCGGAAAGCCTTGTCCGCCTCGGCGTTGTTGGACAAAAGTAATAAACAACATAGCAGTTTTGGGGTGCTTGAATGAAATTAATTGTCCAGAAGTTTGGCGGAACATCCGTCAGGAATGAAGAAAGCAGGCAAAATGCCAAAAGCCATATAGAAAAGGCCCTTTCGGAGGGGTATAAGGTCGTCGTGGTTGTTTCGGCAATGGGGCGCAAGGGAGACCCATACGCCACAGACACGCTTTTATCCCTAGTGGAAGGAAGCATCGGGAAAATCAGCAGGCGTGAAATTGATATGCTCATGTCCTGCGGTGAAATCATCTCCAGCGTAGTGTTTACATCGCTTCTTCTTGAATCGGGCATTAAGGCTGCCGCCCTGAATGGAGCACAGGCTGGTTTCCGGACAAATGATGACCATACAAATGCCAAAATCATTGAAATGAAATGCGAGCGGCTGCTTGAAGAATTGAGTGAAGTGGATGTTGTCGTTGTCGCGGGTTTCCAGGGTATAGCCCAAAACGGGGACATAACGACCATTGGCAGGGGAGGCAGCGACACAACTGCCGCGGCAATCGGCGCAGCTCTTGGCGCCGAGTGGATTGATATCTTTACGGATGTTGAAGGAATCATGACGGCCGACCCTCGAATCGCCGAAAATGCTCGGCCACTGCCAGTCGTCACCTATACAGAGGTATGCAATCTTGCCTATCAGGGGGCAAAAGTCATCCATCCGCGGGCGGTTGAAATCGCGATGCAGGCAAAAGTGCCGATGCGCATCCGGTCCACATATTCGGACGGCCCGGGTACACTCGTAACAAGCCAGGCAAGAACGAGCGCAGGCAGTGATATTAAGGAACGGCCAGTTACCGGGATTGCCCATGTGCCTAACGTGACACAGATTAAGGTGTTTGCAAAAGAAGGCCAATACAACCTGCAATCCGAAGTCTTCAAGGCAATGGCGAATGAGAAAATTTCTGTCGATTTTATCAATATTTCTCCAAATGGGGTAGTATACACAGTGTCGGAGGATTCTGCCGACCGGGCGATTTCTGTCCTGAATGGAATCGGGCATGAGCCCGTTGTGGAAAGGAATTGCGCGAAAGTATCGGTTGTCGGCGCGGGGATGGCCGGGGTTCCGGGAGTAACGGCTAGGATTGTAACAGCTCTTGCCGGCCAGGGTATCCGCATTCTCCAGTCAGCAGATAGCCATACAACCATTTGGGTCCTTGTAAAACAGGACGACCTTGTAAAGGCGGTCAATGCCCTTCATGACGCATTCCAGCTTGAAAATGAGCCCGCCGATTATTGAAAGGCTGTAACGATTGTAAACATACATGAACATAATAAGCCGGCAGGTGCCTTGCCTGCCCAAACCAAACAAAGGACGGGTGAAGAGGACAATGATTCATTTTGGAAGAGTTTCTACTGCGATGGTAACTCCTTTTGATCACAAAGGACATATCGATTTTTCAAAAACAACACAGTTGATCAACCATTTAATCGAAAATGGGACTGATTCCCTTGTCATTGCGGGTACCACCGGCGAATCCCCAACATTGTCAAAAGAGGAAAAGCTTGCGCTGTTCAGCCATGCCGTCAAAACAGTCGCCGGCAGGATTCCTGTCATTGCGGGAACAGGCAGCAACAATACGTATGAATCAATTGAAATGACAAAAAAAGCGGAACAGCTTGGCGTCGATGCTGTTATGGTGGTCGCCCCTTATTACAACAAGCCAAATCAGGAAGGCCTATACCAGCATTTCAAGGCGGTGGCGGAAAGTACAACTCTGCCGGTAATGGTCTATAACATTCCGGGCCGGGCTGTCGTCAATATCTCACCGGAAACGATCATCCGCCTATCCGAGATTCCAAATATCGTAGCAGTAAAGGAAGCCAGCGGCGACCTGAATGCCATGACAAAAATCATCGCAAATACACCTGAAGATTTCATCCTCTACAGTGGAGACGACGGCATTACTTTGCCTGTCCTTTCCATTGGCGGGTTTGGTGTCGTATCAGTGGCTTCCCATATTATCGG
The DNA here is from genome assembly GCF_046237595.1 of Neobacillus oceani. NCBI lineage: Bacteria > Bacillati > Bacillota > Bacilli > Caryophanales > Bacillaceae > Neobacillus > Neobacillus oceani. The sequence goes on from NZ_CP143543.1 coordinate 1,920,563, forward strand.
CAATGAAATGCAGGAAATGGTCCAGGCATTTTTCGTAAAAGATACTGACAAAGCGGCCCGTCTGCATCAGCAGCTTCTTCCGGTCATGCAGGGGTTATTCGCGGCACCAAGCCCCGCTCCGGTAAAAACCGCCCTGCAGCTGAAAGGGCTGGACGTAGGATCGGTAAGGCTTCCGCTCGTTCCTTTAACCGCTGAAGAACGTGCTACATTGTCTAAAGTATTGGGAATCCATCAGCCATCGTAAATCTATTTTTGTCCCTTTATGGGAAAATGAAGTGATTTTCAAGGCAGCAGGCGCGATTTTTGCCCGCTGCCTTTTTCCATGCGTGCACTTTATGTAAAAAAGAAGGTTAACGCCCCGGAGGAAAGCGCGTGCCTTTTGATTCAATGAACTTATATTTCATATTGGTGGTATAAGAAGTTTTTTAACCTTTATAGACGAACATTTTAAGAAATGAATCTGCCGTACCCGGAAGGTTTTTCGCTTTTGGCGCGCGGGAGGGGAATAAGGTTGTAAAGATTTTCCGCATTAAAGTATAATGATTGTAACTGATCTCGATCGGCCTAAATCACCATAGGAGGAAACAGAAATTGGCAAAGAAAAAAAATAAGAATATCAGGATCGTCGCTCTTGGCGGCGTAGGAGAAATCGGGAAGAACATGTTCCTGGTCGAGGTGGACAGGGATATCTTCGTCATCGATGCCGGCTTAATGTTCCCCGAGGATGAAATGCTCGGCATTGATGTTGTCATTCCCGATATTACCTACCTGCTCGAAAACAAGGAAAGGGTCAAGGCGGTTTTTCTTTCCCATGGCCATGAGGACCATATTGGTGCCTTATCCTACATCCTGAGGCAACTTAAGGTTCCTGTTTACGGGACGGAGCTGACGCTGGCACTCGCCTGGGCGAAGCTGAAGGAACAGGAATTCAAAGGTAAAACGGATTTTATCGAAATCAACTCGGATTCAATCGTTGAGATTGGGAACGTAACCGTCTCATTTTTCAAAACAAACCATAGCATCCCTGGCTCGGTTGGCATTTGCATTAACACGTCCGAAGGGGCAATCGTCTATACAGGCGACTTCAAGTTCGACCAGGGCGCGACGGAGTTGTACAAGCCCGAAATCGGCAAAATGGCTGCGATTGGCGAAAAAGGGGTTCTGTGCCTTCTTTCCGACAGCACGGAGGCGGAAAAGCCCGGCTATACAACTTCCGAAGCGATTGTCGCCAGGGAAATGTGCGACACCTTCTATACCGCGCCTGGGAGGATTATCGCGGCATGCTTCGCTTCGGATATCAACCGCATCCAGCATGTCTTTGATTCGGCGCATGAAACAGGGAGGAAGGTCGCTGTTGTCGGGAAGAGCCTTGAACGGATTTACCATATCGCCGTTGAACTAGGTTATCTTGAAATTGCGGAAGGGCTGATTGTCCCAGCTGCCGAAATCGGGAACCTTCCAGACAGGGAAATCGTCATCCTCATGACAGGGTCCCAGGGAGAACCAATCGAGGGGCTGCAAAAGATGGCGCGCAAGTCTCATAGGCTTGTCAACATTAAGGAAGGCGACACTGTCATGATCGCCGCCTCTACGTTAAGGGGAAGCGAGCTTTTCCTGGCAAAGACGGTGGATATGTTGTTGCGCGCGGGCGCAAATGTCGTTTCAAACAAAAAAATGATCCATGTTTCAAGCCATGGCAGCCAGGAAGAATTGAAATTTATGATCAATTTGATGAAGCCGCGGCTGTTCATTCCGGTACACGGAGAATACCGGATGCTGAAGGCACATGAAAAAATCGCCAGGGAATGCGGACTTTCCAGGGAACAAATTTACATTCCCGATAACGGGGAAGTAGTCGAAATCAAGGAAGGGAAGTTCGTGCCGGGTGGTAAGGTTCCATCTGGGAACATCCTGATCGATGGAATTGGCGTCGGCGATGTCGGCAATATTGTCCTCCGAGACCGCAGGCTCCTATCCCAGGATGGCACATTGATAGTAGTCGTCACTCTTTCAAGAAAAGAGAGGAAAATCCTTGCAGGGCCTGAAATCATTTCACGGGGCTTCGTCTATGTCAGGGAATCAGAAAAGCTGATGGAGGACTCCGGCAAGCTGGTCAAGGATATCGTTGAGAAAAACATTTCCCGCGATTTCTTTGATTGGACCAGCCTAAAACAGGAAATCAGGGATGACCTAAACAAATATTTATTTGAAAGAACAAAAAGGCGCCCGATGATCCTCCCGATCATTATGGAAGCCTAATTTAAAGCGCCGGCAATGCCGGTGCTTTTTTTTTCGGAAAATCGTGCGGCCCTTCATAATCTCCAAATTTGCGTAAAATAAACCTTCAGTGAGCGGGAATTTTACCGCTGTTAACAGTAAGGTAAAAAACGAAAAGGCATGATTTTGCCAAGGCGGTTCAATACTAACCATATATGATCCGAAGGGAGACAGTTTGAATGGACCACTTACTTCCGTCAGGGCGGATGGGCGACAAGGGGGAGGCGCCGAGCCCGGAAACCGAAGAGAAACCAAGTTCCGCGCTGATTGAGAAAATCCAACAGCTTGGGGCAACCAATGTACCACAGCTCTCAAATGATTCACGAATTCACTGCATGACGATCGTTGGGCAAATTGAAGGGCATCTTACCTTGCCGCCGCAAAATAAAACAACGAAATATGAACACATTATTCCACAGCTTGTCGCAATTGAGCAAAATCCCAAAATTGAAGGGCTGCTTGTTATCCTTAACACGGTCGGCGGGGATGTGGAAGCTGGCCTTGCCATTTCCGAAATGCTAGGATCGCTTTCAAAACCTACCGTATCCATTGTCCTCGGGGGAGGGCATTCGATCGGGGTTCCGATTGCCGTTTCTTGCGACTACAGCTTCATTGCCGAAACAGCCACAATGACGATTCACCCAATCCGGCTGACAGGGCTTGTCATCGGCGTTCCCCAAACCTTTGAATACCTTGATAAAATGCAAGAGCGGGTCGTCCGATTTGTGACAAGCCATTCCAATATTCCGGAGGAAACGTTTAAAGAATTGATGTTTGCAAAAGGAAACTTGACTCGCGATATCGGGACGAATGTAATTGGGGTGGATGCGGTCGAGTATGGTCTCATTGATGAAGTGGGCGGGCTTGGCCCCGCAATGAAGAAACTGAATGAATTGATTGACTTGCGGAAAGCGGAGAAGGAAGGGTTGATTCAATGATCCTTTATACAATGATGCCCCAAGAACTTATATTTCAACATGAGCAGGAAGCGGGGCTGACAGGTAGAAAAATTATCTTCAGGGAAGGCGTTGCCATTGAAGTCGAACCTTCGGGGGACTCCTTCCAGATTGTCAGGCTGCTAAGCACCGATCCCGCCCATTTCATGGACTCAAGATGGCTGCCGGGTTCGAAAATTTCAATGTAGGTTGAAGGTCTTGTCCAATCCAGCCGCCCTTTATGTTATAATCGGATTACGGTTTAGGAAAATGGCATTTTTGGATTCATATCCAAAAGGCGGAACTGCCATACTGAATGAAGCAGCCGGATGGCTGCTTGTTCTATTTGGCGGTCCCTTGCTGCAGACTTATACATAAAGGTGATCGGAATGGCCAAGAAAAAACGAAGGCAAACCCGGAACAGGGATAATCAATTAAAAACAACACTTAAATTCGAGCTGGCTGGCCTGATCATGCTCGCTCTATCCATTATTTCAATGGCTGAGCTAGGGGCTGTGGGAAATGGGGTTTCCCTGTTTTTCCGGCTTTGGCTCGGGGAATGGGCAATGGCAGGGCTAATAGGGATGTTCGTGTTAAGCATCATCATGATGTGGAAGAGGGAATTTCCTTTTCTTTTCCATTCAAGGCTAACAGGGGCTTACCTTATATTGGCGGCTTTGCTGATCCTTAGCCATATTACCCTATTCTCCTCACTGGTAAAGAATGGACAGGTTGAGAATCCAAGTGTGATAGCCAACACTTGGGGATTTTTTTGGGATGAAGTAAAGGGTGAGCCGTCTTCCGAGGACCTTGGCGGCGGTATGGTTGGCGCAGTCCTGTACGCGATGTTCCATTACCTGTTCGCAACGACAGGCACAAAAATCATTGCGGGGTTATTGATTGTGAGCGGCCTAATCCTGCTTACCGGTAAGACTTTTGGTGAAGCGCTTGGTAAAATTTTCTCGTTAATCGGTTCAGGCTTCAGAAGTCAGCTTGAGGCGTTCAAAGCTGATTTGTCAGAATGGAAGGGAAAAAGGCAAAAACAGAAAGAAAAGCAGAAACGGGAAAAGACCGGAAAGGAAAAAAAGCCTGCGGAAAAACCGGTGGCTGCCCCAACCGAGATTATCGATGGATCCGCTGCTGGGATAATGGAAGAGCCGTCGGTAACGGAACCTATCATTTCAAGTTTTATTGACAAGGCATATGGAAATGGCGGCGCGCAGGAACGCACTAAAAAGCGCCAGCCTGAACCAGCGGAAAAGGAGTTGGAGGAAGAGGAAATCGCTCCCCCAATCACCTTTGTGGAACTTGAAAATACATCGTATGAGCTGCCGCCTCTTTCATTATTAAAAGCTCCGAAAAAGGCGGACCAAAGCGGGGAATATGAATTGATTCACGCCAATGCCGCGAAACTTGAGCGAACGTTCCACAGCTTCGGAGTAAAGGCGAGGGTAACCCAGGTGCACCTTGGACCGGCCGTGACAAAATACGAGGTTCATCCGGATGTTGGTGTAAAGGTAAGTAAGATTGTCAGCCTGAATGATGACCTCGCCCTTGCCCTTGCCGCCAAGGATATCCGGATTGAAGCGCCGATCCCTGGAAAGTCTGCAATTGGGATCGAGGTTCCCAATTCCGAGGTAGCAATGGTTTCTTTACGGGAGGTACTGGAGGCGACTCAAAACGACCGTCCGGATTCAAAGCTTTTGATTGGGCTCGGCCGTGATATTACCGGAGAAGCGGTTCTCGCCGAATTGAACAAGATGCCGCACCTATTGGTCGCTGGGGCGACTGGAAGCGGGAAAAGTGTGTGCATCAACGGCATCATTACAAGCATTTTAATGAGGGCAAAGCCGCATGAAGTAAAGCTGATGATGATCGATCCAAAGATGGTCGAGCTCAATGTGTATAATGGTATTCCCCATTTGCTCGCGCCTGTTGTGACCGATGCGAAAAAAGCATCCCAAGCACTTAAAAAGGTCGTCAATGAGATGGAAAGGCGTTACGAGCTCTTTTCATTTACAGGAACAAGGAATATCGAAGGATATAATGAACATATTAGGCGACATAACGCGGAGGAAGAGGATAAGCAGCCGTTGCTCCCATATATCGTCGTCATTGTTGACGAGCTTGCGGATTTGATGATGGTCGCATCTTCGGATGTTGAGGATTCGATTACCAGGCTTGCGCAAATGGCCAGGGCTGCGGGTATCCATTTAATTATCGCCACCCAGCGTCCTTCCGTGGATGTCATTACAGGGGTAATCAAAGCCAATATCCCATCGCGGATCGCCTTTGCAGTATCGTCCCAGACGGATTCTCGGACCATCCTTGATATGGGCGGAGCTGAGAAGCTGCTCGGCCGTGGCGACATGCTATTCCTGCCTGTCGGCGCAACAAAGCCAATCAGGGTACAGGGTGCATTTTTATCGGACGATGAAGTAGAAGATACAGTTGAATTTGTCATCTCCCAGCAAAAAGCCCAGTACCAGGAAGAAATGATTCCTGATGATGTTCAGGAAGTCGAAGGTGAAGTCGATGATGAGCTTTACGAGGAAGCGGTCGACCTTATTATCGAGATGCAGACGGCATCAGTTTCCATGCTGCAGCGTAGGTTCAGGATTGGCTACACAAGGGCGGCGAGGCTGATTGACGAAATGGAAGCGCGCGGTGTTGTCGGCCCTTACGAGGGAAGCAAACCGAGGGCGGTACTTATTTCAAAGCAGCCGGAAGAAGCCGGCCATTAATTATTTATTTGAATTCGATTCAGGAAGCTGGCAATGCCGGCTTCTTTTTTTTTTGTAAAATTTGTTGGTCGGAATCCGGAATCAATGTCAATCCGGAGCGGAAATCCAGTTTAAATGTCATGCAACCCCCGATTAAAAAGTATTTCTTTTGACTCCTCACAGGACAGGAAACATCAACCTTAAAAAACAAGTTTACATGAATGCCTTAAAGGTTATTTTCTATCAATATGACATACTATATCCTTTCAACAGGATATAGCCGAATTGGAAAGTGGGGTGTTTTAATGGGTTAATCCATAAGGATCTCTACAAAAAAACAGCCAAAATGTCAACAAAAAATTACGAGATTCGACGATTTTTGTTTTCCAAAAAAATCTTTATTCTATTTATTTATGACTGGAAAAATGTTATAGTATTGTCGATTAGTAGGAATGATTAAACATCAGATGTCTGATGTCTCAGCAAAGCCTGGAGGATGCACATGTCTATTAAGTCGGATAACCGTCATTTGTATTTGCAGGTGATCGATCGGTTGAAGCAGAATATTGAAGAGGGCGTTTATAAAGAAAGAGAGAAGCTGCCTTCGGAATTCGATCTTGCAAAACAACTTGGGGTGAGCAGGGCGACTCTTCGGGAAGCGCTTCGCATACTTGAAGAAGAAAACGTTATCATTCGCCGGCATGGGGTCGGTACGTTTGTTAACGCAAAGCCTTTGTTTACTTCCGGAATCGAGCAGCTTAGCAGTGTGACGAATATGATTTTACAGGCAGGCATGAAGCCGGGCACCATTTTTCTGAGTTCATCAACACAATTGCCGGCAGAGGAGGACATTCGCCGGTTCTCGCTGGAAGAGGAAGAAGCAATCGTTGTGACCGAAAGGGTAAGGACCGCCAATGGGGAGCCCGTTGTCTATTGCATAGACAAGATGCCTGTACGCATACTGCCAGAGGCTTTATCCCATCAGGAAGAATCGCTCCTTTCCATTTTAGAAAACCAAACCGGGCGGAGAATTACATACGCGGTAGCCCAAATTGAACCACTTGGCTATCACGATAAAATTTCGCCTATCCTCGAATGCGATCCGGAAACGGCTTTATTGGTGCTAAAACAAATGCACTTCGATGAAGCCGATGAACCAATCCTTTACTCGGTAAACTATTTCAAAGCGGATAAATTCAGCTTCAAGGTTCTTAGAAAGAGGGTATAGCCTTGCTGGACGTTCCTGCCGCGAAAAACATTTCTACTAAATCAAACAACAATTTTTAGGGGGACAATGCCTTGAAAAAGCGCAAATTAGGTTTGTTCATGTCGCTGCTTTTGTCTGCGGGGATGCTTTTGTCAGCATGTGGCGGTAAAGAAGATGCTTCTTCTAGTAAAGGTGGAGACGACCAAAAGAAGAATGACCTTAAAGTAGGTATGGTTACTGACGCGGGTACAATCGATGATAAATCGTTCAACCAGGGTACTTGGGAAGGTATTAAAAAAGCGGAGGGCGAGCTTGGCGTTAAGACCAAATATCTGAAGCCATCCGGTACTACTGAAGCTGATTACCTGAAAGAAATCGGCAACCTTTACGATGCTGGCTACAAATTCATCGTAACACCTGGTTTTAAGTTCGAAACTGCTGTGTTCAAGGCGCAGGACAACTATAAGGATGCAAAATTTGTCATTATCGATGGAAATCCTCACAGCGGCGATTTCAATCCAGTTGTGAAGGAAAATACCGTTTCTATTTTCTTTGCAGAACACCAAGCAGGTTTCTTGGCAGGGGTAGCTACTGCCCTTGAACTGAAAGAAGGAGAAGCAGGCTTCATCGGCGGAATGGAAATCCCTCCAGTCCAGAAGTTTAACTGGGGCTTCCAACAGGGTATTAAATACGCCAATGAAAACTTCGAAACAAAGATTGGCATGAAGAAAGAAAACTTCATTTATCAAGGCTCATTTGACAACGTTGCTGCAGGCGGCCAGATTGCAGCCTCCATGTTCGACCGCGGAGTTAATGTCATTCACGCAGCTGCAGGCGGTGTTGGCGTAGGCGCAATCAAGGAAGCAATCAACCGTGTTAAAGACGGTAAAAATGTATGGATCGTCGGAGTTGACGTAGACCAGTACGAAGACGGTAAATATGATGGGGACAAGTCAGTTATCCTTACTTCTGCCGTGAAGAATATTGACCAATCGGCATTTGACATGATTAAGGACGAACTTGACGGCAAATTCCAGGGCGGCAAGACCCTCATGTTTGATGCTAAAAATGATGGCGTCGGCATTCCTGCTGAAAACCCTAACTTGAGCGATGATACATCCAGCAAGGTTAAAGAGGTATACGAAAAAGTTAAGAGCGGAGAAATCCAAGTAAAGAGTGAACAAGGCGATCTCTTCAAGTAATAAACGTGTATACAAAATGAGACGGTTCTTTTCCCGTCTCTTTTGTATATTGGACTTGAAATATAGTACTCTTGCAAACTACCAGGCCCGAGGAAGGTTTTTTGATCCGGAAAACGGGTTTTTCCTTTTAACATGAAGGAAACAGTAAATGGCAAAGGTGAGTGTAACGATGAATTATGTAGTTGAAATGCTTAATATCCGGAAGGAATTCCCGGGTATTGTTGCCAACGATAATATCTCCCTGTCTTTAAAAAAGGGGGAAATACACGCTCTCCTCGGTGAAAATGGCGCGGGAAAATCAACCCTGATGGGCGTCCTTTTCGGGATGTACCAGCCGGAAAAGGGAGTAATCAAAGTTCGAGGCGAAGAAGTTCGCATCACAAATCCAAACGTCGCGACAAGGCTTGGAATCGGGATGGTGCATCAGCATTTTAAGCTGGTGGAAAATTTTACAGTTACCGAAAATATCATTCTTGGGAGCGAGCCATTAAATTACCTTGTCCTTGATATTGACGGTGCGGCTAGGAGAATTGAAGAGTTATCAAGATCATACGGCCTTAATGTGGATCCCCATGCGAAAATTGAAGACATCTCTGTTGGAATGCAGCAAAGGGTTGAAATTCTTAAAATGCTCTACAGGGAAGCGGAAGTCCTGATTTTTGATGAACCGACAGCGGTATTGACTCCGAGTGAAATCGATGAACTTATGAAAATTATGCGCAATCTGATAAATGAGGGCAAATCAATCATTATCATCACCCATAAACTTAAAGAAATTAAAGCCGTGGCGGATCGATGCACGGTAATTCGAAGAGGGAAATCGATTGGTACTGTGGACGTGGCCGAGACTAGCACAGAACAACTTGCCGAAATGATGGTCGGACGCCATGTATCCTTTAAAGTGAATAAGAAAGATAGTACGCCAGGCGATGTCGTATTGAAGATAGATTCTCTTTCCGTAAAAAACAACAGAAAAGTGCTTGCGCTGAAAAACTTCTCACTTGAAGTGCGCGCAGGGGAAATCGTCGGGATAGCCGGGGTTGACGGGAACGGCCAAACAGAACTTGTTGAGGCCATTACCGGACTCAGGAAAGCGGATTCAGGATCAGTCCAATTAAATGGCGAGGAAATCATTGCCCTTCCCATTAGGGATAGAATCGAAAAAGGGATCGGGCATATACCGGAAGACAGGCAGAAACGCGGCCTCGTGCTTGACTACACCCTCGAATCCAATATGGTTTTGGAAGTTTTCAATAAGAAGCCTTTTGCAAAATACGGTTTATTAAATGAACCGGAAATGAAAAAATATGCGAATAATATCCTTGAAAATTTCGATGTCCGTTCCGGAAAAGGCGCAGCGTCGATAGCCCGTACACTATCAGGCGGAAATCAGCAAAAAGCGATTATCGGAAGGGAAATTGAACTGGATCCGAAGCTATTGATTGCGGTCCAACCGACAAGGGGGCTGGACGTCGGTTCAATTGAATATATCCATAAACGGCTTATTGAGCATCGGGATAAGGGGAATGCCGTTTTACTCGTTTCCCTCGAGCTTGATGAAGTCCTCCAGCTCTCAGACCGGATAGCCGCCATAAACAATGGGGAGTTAATCGGCGTCGTAAATGCATCCGAAACGAATGAAAACGAAGTAGGGCTCATGATGGCTGGGGTAGACAAGGAGAGAAACGTATGAGAAATGCCATTGTATCTTTAATTGCAATTGTTCTCGGCCTCATTGCTGGTGGGATTTTGATGCTCTTTATCGGCAGCAACCCTATTGAAGGGTATATGTATTTGATGCAGGGAGCATTTATGACCATCAAGCGTATCGGTGACACGCTTGCCACCGCTACACCGCTTATTTTTACTGGTCTTTCAGTAGCATTTGCATTCAGGACAGGCCTTTTCAATATTGGTGCTTCTGGGCAAATGCTGATTGGCGGCCTATGCGCCTCCGCGGTTGGCCTGACTTTTGATTTTTCACGGCCGGTCCTTCTGCTTGCAATGATTGCGGCTGGCATCCTGGGCGGCGCATTGTGGGCGTTTCTACCCGGATTGTTGAAAGCGAAATTCAACGTCCATGAAGTCGTCGCGACAATCATGATGAACTGGATTGCTTATTGGGCCGTTTATTATGTTGTACCTGGCTATTTTAAAGGTGAATTCCTTGAAACTGAATCGAAGAAATTGCCGGAAAAAGCTACCTTGAAAGTCGAGTTTTTGACGGATATGTTCCAGGGTTCCTATATCAACTTCGGAATATTCCTTGGTATTATCAGTGTCATCATTATCGCTTTCATTATTAACAAAACAACGCTTGGGTTTGAACTAAAAGCAGTTGGATTTAACAGGCATGCAGCGGAATACGCCGGGATGCGCGTAAACAGGAATATCATCCTATCCATGTTGATTTCCGGAGCGCTTGCAGGCCTTGGCGGTGTAGCGCTTTATACAGGTAACGCGTCAAGCATCCAGATTGGAATCCTTCCTTCACAGGGCTTTGACGGCATTGCGGTGGCATTGCTCGGGAACAATACTCCGTTTGGCGTGTTTTTCTCTGCCATTCTGTTTGGGATTCTTTATTCCGGTACAGGCTTTATGAATGCCATGACGGAAATTCCTCCAGAACTGGCTAACACCATCATTGCTATCATCATCTATTTCGCGGCAACGAGTGTACTGATCCACCGCCTTGTCAATAGATTCTGGAAGCGCGGTTCCGAAGGCAATGTGAACGATGTGCCGGCTGCAAAGAAGGGGGAAGCATAATATGTGGACCATCATAGAGCAAATATTTCCATATGCGATTGCTTTTACAATTCCTCTTCTGATTACTGCATTGGGCGGCCTTTTTAGTGAAAGAAGCGGTGTTGTCAATATTGGTTTGGAGGGCTTGATGATCATTGGTGCTTTTTCAAGCGCGATCACTGTCCACTTCCTGAGCGACATATGGAAGAATGATACAGCGGTTCTTTGGGCTGCGCTTTTCGCAGCGATGGTGGCTGGCATCCTGTTTGCCACCCTGCACGCTTTTGCGAGCATCAATTTGAGCGCGAACCAAATCATTAGCGGTGTGGCTATTAATCTAATTGCAGCAGCGCTGACGATTTTCCTTGCAAGAAACATGACCGGAAGCGGAAATATCGGTGTAAGAGGATTTTCTCCTAAATCGGTTCCCGTACTTTCAGAAATCCCTGTCTTAGGTAATTTGTTCTTTACGAAAACATATCCTACGACATGGTTTATCCTTTTTATTCTTTTCGTCAGTACCTTTATTTTGTATAAAACGAGATTCGGTCTCCGTTTACGGTCTTGCGGTGAATTCCCGCAGGCTGCCGAGGCCGCGGGGATCAATGTGCTGAGAATCCGGTACGCGGGTGTCCTGATTTCAGGAGCTTTTGCCGGATTGGGCGGTGCGATCATCATCCTTACGTATGCAGGCGAATTCACCGGTACAGTATCCGGGCTTGGATTCCTTGCCCTAGCTTCCCTGATTTTTGGCCAGTGGAGGCCGCTAGGTGTATTGGCCGCAACGTTCTTCTTTGGATTCGCTAGTACAATCGCGAACGTTTCGCAGGTTATTCCGGAACTGGCCGTCATTCCGCCAATCATCCTGAAGATTTTCCCTTACGTCGTAACGTTGATTGCACTGGTCGTATTCTCCAAATCGTCCCAGGCGCCAAAAGCGGTCGGCGAACCATTCGACTCGGCGAAACGGTAGTCTTTTGGAGAACAGTTTTAAATGCCTGAAAACAGTTTCCATCTGAAACACTTAAGCCTCCTGGTCATCCGGGAGGCTTTTTTAATGCTTGCATACATAAGCTGTAAAGTTGTAAAAACGAGTCCTGACAAATTATAGTTAGAATAGAATGTAAATGGCATGGGGAAAATAATATGGCAGAAATATGGATATTATTGCCTATTGCTTTTACCAAAGGAGGCCTAAAACATGAGCTTATTACCTGAACAAACGTTTTCCATGCAGGGATATACCCTTCATGTAACAAAGACGGAAAAATATAAAACGAATGCGATTGTTTTAAAAATGAAAGCGCCCTTAAGTGAGGAAACGGCCACACTAAGGGCCCTTCTCCCGCATGTCCTGCAAAGTAGTTCGACCGCATACCCAACGACCACTTTGCTTAGGTCGTACCTGGATGACCTGTATGGGGCGGTCTTAAGTGTGGATCTCGCTAAAAAAGGAAACTCGCATATCATTACGTTTTTTATGGAAATTGCAAATGAAAAATTTCTTTCAGACCAGACTCCGCTTTTAAGAAAAGGAATGGAGCTACTGAGGGAAATCATACTTAACCCTCTTCTTGAAGGGGAAGGATTTCACCGTGCTACAGTCGAAAAGGAAAAGCGGACGCTGAAACAAAGGATCCAGTCAACGTTTGATGACAAGATGCGCTATTCAAGCTTCAGGCTGATCGAGGAAATGTTCAAGGGGGAACCTTATGCGCTCAACGTGAATGGACGCATTGAGGATATCGATGGGATTACTCCTGAACGTCTGTATGACTATTACCGCACAGCCCTTTCCGGGGATGAAATGGACATATACATTGTCGGCGATGTCGAGGAAGAAACGGTGAAAGGTATAGCCGGGGAACTTTTTCACTTTGATAAACATGAAGCAAAAACACCGGCAAACGCTCCTCTTTCGAGAAATGGGGAGCCAAAAGTGATTAAGGAAGCGCAGGATGTGAAGCAGGGCAAGCTGAACATCGGTTACAGGACAAATATCCTCTATGGAGATCCGGATTATCATGCGCTTCAGGTTTTCAACGGAATCTTCGGTGGCTTTTCCCATTCAAAATTGTTTATCAACGTTCGCGAGAAGGCAAGTCTCGCTTATTACGCAGCAAGCAGGCTTGAGAGCCATAAAGGCCTGATGCTCGTCATGTCGGGAATCGATCTGAAAAATTTCGACCAGGCCGTCGGGATCATCAAGGAACAGATGGAAGCGATGAAAAAAGGCGATTTCACGGATGATGAGCTGGAACAAACAAAGGCTGTTATCGTGAACCAGCTTCTTGAAACGATCGATACGAACAGGGGCATCGTCGAAGTTCTTTACCACAATGTTGCTGCCGGAAAAAGCATTCCTTTTGACAGTTGGATCAAGGGAATGCAGGAAGCGACCCGCGACGACATTGTTGCAGTTGGTGAGAAAATCGAACTTGATACGATTTATTTTTTAACAGGAAAGGAGGATGCCAATAATGGATAAAATCCAGTTCGGCCAATTAAACGAAGAACTTTATTACGAAAAAATGCCGAATGGGCTCGATGTGTATATCCTCCCGAAACAAGGGTTCAACAAAACGTATGCCACATTTACAACCAAATACGGTTCGATCGACAACACATTCAAGCCCCATGGCAAGGACGAATTCGTCAAGGTTCCGGATGGAATTGCCCACTTCCTTGAGCATAAGCTGTTTGAAAAGGAAGACGGCGATGTGTTCCAGCAGTTCAGCAAACAGGGGGCGTCCGCGAACGCGTTTACTTCCTTTACAAGGACCGCCTACCTTTTTTCAAGTACGTCCAGAGTGGAAGAAAACCTTGAAACGCTCGTTGATTTCGTCCAGGATCCGTATTTTTCCGAAAAGACGGTTGAAAAGGAAAAGGGGATCATCGGCCAGGAAATCACGATGTACGATGACAATCCGGACTGGCGCCTCTATTTCGGCCTAATTGAAAACATGTACCATGCACATCCTGTTAAAATCGATATTGCGGGAACGGTTGAATCAATCGCAAAAATTGATAAAGATATGCTATATGAATGCTACTACACTTTCTACCATCCTGCGAATATGCTGCTGTTCATTGTCGGTCCGGTTTCACCGGAAAAGATGATGGACCAGGTGAGGGAGAACCAAGCCCGGAAACAATTCACGGACCGTCCTCCTGTAGAAAGAAAGTTTGAAACGGAGCAGGCAGGCGTCGCGAAGGCGAAACAAGTGCTGAAAATGAACGTCCAAACGCCAAAATGCCTTGTCGGGCTTAAGGCCGCGCATACAGATACAAAGGGTAGGGAAATGCTAGTTCAGGAATTGTCGGTTAATTTGTTGCTAGATATCCTTTTCGGAAAAAGTTCTGAAAACTATATCCGCCTTTATGATGACGGACTAATTGATGAAACGTTCTCGTTCGATTATACTCAGGAGCAGGGATTCGGGTTCGCGATGATTGGCGGCGATACCGCAAACCCTGATGGGCTGGCTGACGCATTAAGGGCCATCCTTCAGCAAACAAAGGATGGCAACATATCCGAGGAGCAGCTTGAGCGGGCAAAACGGAAAAGGATTGGTTCGTTCCTAAGGGCGGTCAATTCGCCTGAATTCATCGCCAACCAATTTACTCGGTATGCGTTCAATGAAATGGACCTTTTCTCTGTCGTGCCGGAGTTGGAGAAAATCACGGTCGATGACATCCGGAACGTAGCAAGGGACCTTTTCTCGGAGGACCGTTTTTCAGTATGCCAGGTAGTGCCTGCTGGAAGCACTCAGGCAGGGTAAGCAGTGAAACCTGCTGCATGGCACAGGGGCTTATCCTCCCTTTTGTCTGGTAAAGCACAGATGCCATTTGGCGATTAGCCTCACAAATATTAAAATTACGAAAGCGCCGATTCAGGCGCTTTTTTAGAGAAATCAGGTTAACTGGATTGGGGTTGGGGAAATGCGGGAATTCGCATTGATCACAGGTGCGAGCGGCGGAATCGGCCAGGCAATCGCAGCCGAGCTGGCCGCACGTGGCTATAATTTATATCTACATTACAATTTGAATAAGGAAGCGGTCGAACGCCTGTCAGCCAAGCTTTCAGTGCATGGAGGGGAATACGTGCCTGTCCGGGCTGATTTTTCAAAGCTGGGGGGGTACAAGGAATTGCTCCCAAGCCTGGTTGGGGTTAATGCGATTGTGCATTGCGGCGGAACAGCCGCATATGGGCTATTCCAGGACATGGAGGATGAAGAGGTGGCAGGCCTTTTCAATATCCATGTCCTAAATCCGATCCTGTTGACGAAAGCGTTAATCCCGGAACTTTTAAAAAAGAGAACGGGCGGCATCGTCTTTATTTCATCCATTTGGGGACAAACAGGGGCAGCATGTGAAACGGTTTATTCCGCCGCGAAAGGCGCGCAAATAACGTTTGTTAAAGCGTTGGGAAAAGAGCTTGCACCGAGCGGGATCAGGGTGAATGCGATTGCACCGGGTGCCGTGGAGACGGCCATGCTTTCGGGGTTTGCCCCGGAAGAATTGGAGGTTCTGTCAGGGGACATTCCGATGGGCAGGCTTGGCCGGCCTGAAGAAATCGCCAATGCGGCTGCCTTCCTGCTTTCTGGTGAGGCATCGTATATTACGGGACACATCCTGTCCGTCAATGGAGGATGGTATACGTGATACGCCTTGAAAAATTCAGGTATATTTTCACCCTCCCTCCGGAAAACTAACGTTGTATTATGAAAACAGGAGGGAATACGATGTCTGTACTCGATAACTGGAAACAGTGGGAAGACTTCCTCGCAGATAGGCTTCACCAAGCCCAGGACGAAGGTGTCAGCAAAGATGTTGTTTCGGATTTGGCCTATCAGATTGGCGATTATCTCGCAAATCAGGTTGAACCGAAAAACGAGCAGGAGAGAATCCTTGCCGATCTTTGGTCTGTAGCTGACAAGGATGAGCAGCAAGCCATTGCCAACATGATGGTCAAGCTTGTCCAAAATAACGGTACCCGCTAAAAGAGAGGACACCCTCTCTTTTTTTCTTTTTACGGGAAGAATGGTGGAAACATCAATCATATTGTTTTTCCTTTCATCTTCTAACAAAATCATATAATATAGGTTTAGATAATATGATGAAATTTGTCAGAAGCTCGGCCAGGAGGTAACTATGGCAATGAAAGAATGGTACGTTGAATATGAAATCAAACAAAACCGGCCTGGCTTGCTGGGCGATATCTCATCTCTTCTTGGCATGCTCTCCATCAATATTGTAACGATCAACGGAGTCGACCAGGGCAGGCGCGGCTTGCTTATCCGCGCTGATAACGATGACTTGATCGAGCGTCTTGAGTCGATTTTGAACACAATGGATACAATAAAGGTAATCAAAATACGTGAACCGAAGCTAAGGGACCGGCTGGCTGTCAGGCATGGACGGTACATCCAGCGCGACGCCGATGACAAAAAGACTTTCCGGTTTATAAGGAATGAGCTTGGCGTCCTCGTTGATTTCATGGCCGAATTATACAAGCAGGAAGGCCACAAATTAATTGGGATCAGGGGCATGCCCCGGGTTGGAAAGACGGAATCGATTGTGGCTGCAAGCGTCTGCGCCAATAAAAGGTGGCTATTTTTATCTTCAACCCTTTTAAAACAAACAATCAGGAGCCAGCTGCTTGTAGACGAATACGGTGAAAACAATATCTATATTATCGACGGGATAGTTTCGGCCAAAAGGGCAAACGAAAAACACTGGCAGCTTGTCCGGGAAATCATGCGCCTGCCCGCTGTCAAGGTAATTGAGCATCCGGATATTTTTATTCGGAATTCGGAATACACTATGGAGGATTTTGACTATATCATTGAACTCCGTAATGATGCTGACGAAGAAATTACTTATGATGTGGTCGATAAGGAAAACGAACCGTTTGCATCCGATTTTGGAGAATTCAATTTTTAATAAGGTTGGAAGGTGTTTGAATTGACTGAATTGGGAAACCGATTGAAGGAGGAACGGCTTGCAAAGGGCATGAGCCTTGATGACCTCCAGGCAGCAACCAAGATACAGAAACGATATCTTGCCGGCATTGAGGAAGGGAAATATTCCAGCATGCCCGGCGACTTCTACGTCCGTGCATTTATCAAGCAATACTGTGAAGCGATTGGCCTGAATGCGGACGAGATTTTCGATACATACAAGGGGGACATCCCTTCCCCATACCAGCAGGATTTGCCTGAGCAGCTTTCACGTGTGAAATCCAAGAAAGGGCTATCGGATGGAGGTTCCAGAATTTTTGAGATCCTTCCGAAAATATTGATGTGGGTGGTTGCTTTGGGAGTGGCCGCGCTTATTTATTACTTCTTCCAACAAAACGCCGGGAATGATTCCAGCTCGGCCGATGGCGATACAAAGGCCCCAGCCTCAATTGTCGAGCCCGATACAAAAGAAAAAGAAGATGAACAGGACGACCAGCCTGATGCAGGCAAAGATGCGGGTGAAGAAGACAGTCAGCAGGAAGAAGAACCCGACGAGCCCGAGACCCCTGCCCAGGAAATAGCAGTGGTGAAATCCGAAGGGCGGAATACGTCCTATGATTTAAATAACGCGGAAAAATTTGAGCTGAAGGTTGTTTCCAAAGGTGAAACCTGGGTAAGTATAAAAAATGGCAGTGGCAAGACTTTCTTCCAGGGAATATTGGCTGTAGGCAAACCGGAGAGCGAAAAAACAGTTGATTTTTCCAATGAAGCGGAAGCGGTATTAGTTGTCGGGAATACTGTTGATACGGATATCTTTGTGAATGGGCAGAAGCTGGAATATGCTGTGCCGCCAACAGATAGGGTCCGGCAGGATATTACGATCCGCTATAACAAAGGGAGCGAATAGTCATCCTGTATGATGGCTATTTTTTCTCGCCTTAAACAATAACCTTGGAGGAAAGCAAATGAATGTACCTAATAAGATAACCATCTCGAGAATTTTACTAATCCCTTTATTTATGATTATTGTCCTGTTCCCGTTTAATTGGGGGACGGTCAGCCTGCTCGGAGCGACAATGCCAGTCACCCACCTGGTTGGTGCGTTGCTGTTCATCGTTGCAGCAGCGACGGACTGGGTTGACGGCTTCTATGCCAGGAAATACAAGCTTGTCACAAATATGGGGAAATTCCTTGACCCGCTTGCCGACAAGCTGCTTGTATCCGCGGCGTTGATCGTGCTGGTTGAACTTCAATTCGCGCCATCGTGGATTGTCATCCTGATTATCAGCAGGGAATTCGCCGTAACCGGATTGCGTCTCCTCCTCGTAGAGGGCGGGGAAGTCGTTGCGGCCAATATGCTTGGCAAAATTAAGACATGGGCGCAGATCGTGGCAATTTCGGCCTTGCTACTCCACAACATTATTTTTGAAATGATATCCATTCCGTTTGATGATATCGCCCTTTGGGTAGCATTGTTCTTCACCCTTTGGTCCGGGTGGGATTATTTTGCGAAAAATATGCATGTCTTTAAAAACTCCAAATAAAGCTTTTATAGTTGAAGGTGTGATCGATGGGTGAATGCTGAAATTATTGCAGTCGGTTCCGAGCTTTTGCTCGGCCAAATTACGAATACAAACGCGCGCTTCCTTTCCGGGCAGCTCGCGCTGATTGGAATCAATGTGTACTTCCATACAGTTGTAGGGGATAATCCAGGCCGTCTGCAGCAGGTGCTCGAAATTGCCGAAAGCCGCTCCGACCTGGTGATCATTACTGGCGGCCTTGGCCCAACGAAAGACGATTTGACGAAAGAGACGATTGCCTCCCATTTGGGAGTTGGACTTGAAATGGATGAGGTGGCAATGGAATCGATCGAGCTTTTTTTCAAGCGGACCAACCGGGTGATGTCTGAGAACAACCGGAAACAGGCGCTTGTTTTAACAGGTTCTCAGGTGTTGCCGAATGATCACGGGATGGCGCCGGGCATGCTCCTAAAGAAAGGGGAAAAGCTTTATATGCTGCTTCCCGGGCCGCCGAGCGAAATGGAGCCGATGTTCCTCACGTACGGCATTAAGGCACTGACCAGCAGGCAGTCCTCCCAGGAGCAAATTGTCTCCAGGGTACTCCGTTTCTTCGGAATTGGGGAAGCGATGCTTGAGAATGAAATTGAAGATTTGATTGACAGCCAATCAAACCCCACCATCGCCCCGCTCGCTTCGGAAGGGGAGGTCACTCTCCGCCTGACTGCCAAGCATTCGATTTTGGGAAGTGCCATTGAATTGCTCGATGACACGGAAAAGAAAATCCTCGACAGGGTTGGCAATTATTTTTATGGGTATGACGATACTTCCCTGATGAATGAGCTAGCCAAAAAATTGAAGGATACGGGACTGACGATTTCCTGCGCCGAAAGCCTGACCGGCGGGATGTTCCAGGAGGAATTTACAAGCATACCTGGTGCGGGTTCAAGCCTTAAGGGCGGCGTCGTTTGCTACACGAATGAAGTGAAGGCAGGAATCCTTCATGTCAAAAATGAAACGATCGAAAAGGAAGGGGTTGTCAGCGCAAAATGCGCGGCGGAGCTTGCCGAAAACGTCGCCAGCCTGATGAATGCCGATATTGGGATCAGTTTCACAGGTGTCGCCGGACCGGATGAACTTGAAGGAAAACCGGTCGGAACCGTTTATATCGGCATCAGCTTGAACGGGAAGCCAGCCCGTGTGGAGAAGCTGAATCTAGGTGGAGGAAGGCGTGCCAACCGGATCAGGACCGTTAAGTACGGCTGCCATTTTTTGCTGAAGCATCTGAACGAAGGGTGAGAAGCCTAATGGGGCTTCTTTTTCCATTTGTACAGGAAGATAAATTTTCAGACAATGGGGCAAAACAGCTCAATCTTGGTGGACAAATCGGTTAAAAGCCTTGTTTTCATAAGAGATTCAGCTATTTTGGAGCCGGTTGCCTTCTGAAAAAAAAACGAATAAATGTTCGTATTTTTACTGGACAAACGCAATGGAAAATTGTATATTATTTATAGAAGCAATTTGCTAGATTAGAGTCAATCGCTTATGCTTTTATATATATGATTTTGAAGGAGGAAACACAGTGAGTGATCGTCAGGCTGCCTTAGAAATGGCCCTAAAGCAAATAGAAAAACAATTCGGCAAAGGTTCAATTATGAAGCTCGGTGAAAAGACGGAGACAAGGATTTCCACAATCCCTAGCGGCTCGCTCGCACTTGATGCAGCCCTTGGGGTAGGAGGATATCCGAGGGGACGTATCATCGAAATTTATGGACCGGAAAGCTCGGGTAAAACGACAGTGGCGCTCCATGCAATCGCTGAAGTCCAGGCTGCTGGCGGCCAGGCTGCTTTCATTGATGCCGAGCATGCTCTTGACCCGGCATATGCGCAAAAGCTTGGAGTCAACATTGATGAGCTTCTTCTTTCCCAGCCGGATACCGGAGAACAGGCTCTTGAAATTGCTGAGGCGCTCGTCCGAAGCGGCGCGGTGGACATCGTTGTCATCGACTCCGTTGCGGCATTGGTTCCAAAAGCTGAGATTGAAGGGGAAATGGGAGACTCACACGTCGGTTTGCAGGCCCGCCTTATGTCCCAGGCACTCCGCAAACTATCCGGGGCAATCAACAAATCGAAGACGATCGCCATTTTCATCAACCAGATCCGTGAAAAAGTCGGCGTCATGTTCGGAAACCCTGAAACAACTCCGGGCGGCCGCGCTTTGAAGTTCTATTCTACGATCCGCCTCGAAGTACGCCGTGCCGAAACATTGAAGCAGGGCACCGATATGGTTGGGAACAAAACAAAAATCAAGGTTGTCAAAAATAAAGTCGCGCCTCCGTTCAGGACAGCGGAAGTCGATATTATGTACGGTGAAGGAATCTCCAAGGAAGGCGAAGTCATTGACATTGGCTCCGAACTGGACATTGTCCAAAAGAGCGGCTCCTGGTATTCCTATAATGAGGAGAGGGTTGGACAAGGCCGGGAAAATGCGAAAATTTTCTTAAAGGAAAACCCTTCTGTCCTGCGCGAGATTCAGCAGAAAATCCGCGATCATTATGGCCTGGACGGCGAAAAGACCGTCACGGAAGCGGATGAGGATCCCGAACAGTTTGAACTGATTGATTAATGCTCAAAAGCAAAGCCATAGCGGCTTTGCTTTTTTGGTTTGCAGGGACACAAAGGAAAGCGCCCGAGAATAAACATCGCAGGGACAGGCGATTTTTGCCTGTTGCGAGGCGGTCTTTGCCTGTCACGAAGGCGCTTGCGCATTTTGTTCTTGTCCTGTATATTCCAGATTATTGAAATGGGTTAAAGGACAAACCCTTGACAATAAATATTGACAGCTATACAATTAACATTGTATATTTTACATTTTTGGTAATTTTACATGTTAAAAAGCCTTGGTGCTTGCTGTATGTTGATTGACAATGTACATGCCGACACTTGAAAATGTAACAAAAGTTCATAGCAAGAGGAGGTGTAACGATGGATCCATTTACTATCATCATCTCCATTTTGCTTGGCCTATTCGTCGGTGCGGTTGTTGGCTATTTTATTCGTAAATCCTTTGCGGAAAAACAAGTAGCTGGAGCAAAAAGCGAAGCAGCCTTGATTCTTGAAGATGCGAAGCGCGATGCGGAAGCCTCCAAGAAGGAAGCATTGCTTGAAGCGAAGGATGAAATTCACAAGCTTCGGACAGAAGCTGAACGTGAGGTTCGCGAACGAAGAAACGAACTGCAAAAACAAGAAAACCGTTTACTGCAAAGAGAAGAAAATTTGGACCGGAAGGATGAAACGCTCAACAAGCGTGAAATTCTTTTAGAGAAGAAGGATGATTCTCTTAACCAAAGACAACAGCATATTGAACAGATGGAAAGCAAAGTGGACGAGATGGTACGGGCCCAACAGGTTGAGCTTGAGAGGATTTCAGGCATGACCAGGGAAGAAGCTAAAGCGATTATTCTGGACCAGACAGAGAAAGAACTTGCCCATGACATGGCCATGATGATCAAAGAAACAGAGAACCGCGCGAAAGAGGAAGCTGACAAGCGGGCGAAGGATATCCTTTCCCTCGCAATCCAGCGTTGCGCGGCCGACCATGTGGCAGAAACCACTGTATCAGTTGTCAACCTTCCGAATGATGAGATGAAAGGCCGTATCATTGGCCGTGAGGGACGGAATATCCGCACCCTTGAAACATTGACAGGTATCGATTTGATTATCGATGATACCCCAGAAGCGGTTATCTTATCCGGGTTTGACCCAATCCGCCGCGAAACTGCCCGCCTAGCGCTTGATAAGCTCGTGCAGGATGGACGGATTCACCCGGCGCGTATTGAAGAAATGGTTGATAAGGCACGCCGTGAAGTCGATGAGCACATCCGTGAAATCGGCGAACAGACGACGTTCGAGGTCGGAGTCCATGGATTGCATCCTGACTTGATCAAGATTCTCGGACGACTGAAGTTCCGTACGAGCTACGGACAGAACGTGCTCAAGCACTCAATGGAAGTGGCCCACCTTTCTGGGCTGTTGGCCGCTGAACTTGGGGAAGACGAGACACTGGCTCGCCGCGCGGGACTGTTGCATGATATCGGAAAGGCAATCGACCATGAAGTGGAAGGAAGCCATGTTGAAATCGGCGTGGAACTTGCTACGAAGTACAAGGAACACCCGGTTGTTATCAACAGCATTGCTTCCCACCATGGAGATAAGGAGCCTACTTCCGTTATCGCCGTTCTGGTAGCAGCAGCTGATGCATTGTCAGCCGCACGCCCTGGCGCACGGAGTGAAACTCTAGAAAATTACATCCGCCGCCTGGAAAAACTGGAGGAGATTTCCGAATCCTATGATGGAGTCGAAAAATCATTCGCCATTCAGGCAGGGCGCGAAGTAAGGATCATGGTTAAGCCAGAGGCAATCGATGACTTGGCAGCCCACAGGCTGGCAAGGGATATCCGCAAACGGATCGAAGAAGAGCTTGATTATCCGGGACATATTAAAGTAACGGTCATCCGTGAAACCCGGGCAGTGGAATATGCTAAGTAAAAAATGGACAGCGGCAGTCATGCCGCTGTCTTTCATTTTTAATGGCGACATGTTTTTTTAACTGGGAATCGGGACACAGATTTCGTTTTAGGAGCGGTATGAGTCTCGAAAACCTCGGAATCGGGACACAGAATCGGTTTTAGGGGCGGTATGAGTCCCGAATATTCTGGAATCGGGACACAGAATCGGTTTTAGGAGCAGCATGAGTCCCGAAAACCTGAAGGCCAAAAGAATAGACTGTTGTTGCCAACGTTCACGTGGGATAAGAGGTACAGTAATGTGATAAAATGAAGGAAAAGACAAAAATTAGCATTGGAGACTAACATGAATATATTATTTATTGGTGATGTGGTAGGTTCCCCGGGCCGGGATATGGTAAAGGAATACCTGCCGAAGCTTAAAGAAAAATACAGGCCTCATCTGACGGTAATAAACGGGGAAAACGCCGCGGGAGGCAAGGGGATTACGGAAAAGATATACAAAGGATTCCTTGAGTCTGGCGCTCAGGCGGTTACACTTGGGAACCATGCCTGGGACAACCGGGAAATCCTCGACTTTATAGACCGGGCTAAAAATATGGTCAGGCCCGCAAATTTTCCAGAAGGAACTCCGGGAAAAGGAATTGCCTATGTGAAAATTAATGAGCTGGAGGTTGCTATCATTAATTTGCAGGGCCGAACGTTCTTGCCGGCAATCGACTGCCCTTTCAGGAAAGCGGATGAATTGGTGGCCGAAGCAGGGAAAAGGACGCCGTTCATATTCGTTGATTTCCATGCGGAAGCAACAAGCGAAAAACAGGCGATGGGCTGGTATCTTGACGGTCGTGTATCGGCAGTTGTCGGTACGCATACACATGTTCAAACGGCCGATAACCGCATTTTGCCGGGAGGGACGGGGTTTATAACGGATGTAGGGATGACTGGGCCGTATGACGGTATTTTGGGCGTTGAGAGGGACGCAGTGTTGAAGCGGTTCCTCACATCCATGCCTGTCAGGTTCGAGGTGCCCACAGAAGGTCGGTTCCAATTATCGGCGGTTTCCATCGAACTCGACCGGAAAACAGGAAAGGCAAAGAAAATTGAGAGGGTCCTTATCAACGGTGACCATCCTTTTTACTCCTAACACACCTAGCCATGAGCTTCAGGATCGGCAACGGACGAGAAGGGTGAGCGAAATATCCTCCAGCACGGAATATGTCCCATTGGCTATGAATATAGTATGAATGGAATGATATATACCTGATTTGTCCATGAGCTGCTCATGCGGGATCGGGATTATATGAGGAGGAGCTAGGAATGGAAATATTAAAAGTTTCAGCAAAATCTAATCCTAATTCTGTAGCTGGTGCGCTTGCCGGGGTCCTGCGAGAAAGAGGCGGAGCGGAAATCCAGGCGATTGGTGCAGGTGCATTGAACCAGGCTGTAAAAGCAGTAGCGATTGCAAGAGGGTTCGTGGCACCTAGCGGAGTGGATTTGATTTGCATCCCTGCATTTACGGATATCCTCATTGATGGGGAAGAACGAACAGCCATCAAATTGATTGTGGAACCGCGGTAGGCCAAAAAAGAAAAGGTGGCTTTCCGTGCCGGATGCCGCTTCACTTCATTGGGGTAAAACCAAAATTACCGCAAAAACCTGTTTGGTTTTACCAGGCAGGTTTTTTCATGCCATAATAGAAAGTGGGATTGAACCTGAAATGAGGAGATGGCAAGTATGAACATTTTTGACGCGCACTGCGACGTTCTGTTAAAGCTTTTTGAGGACAAAACAATCGATTTTAAGGATTCACCGCGCCTCCAGGCCAATTTTGATGGAATGCAGAAATCGGGTGTGAAGCTTCAATGCTTTGCGATTTACGTTCCTTCCGAGCTTGAGGAGGATCGATTGTTCGATGCCGCGGAAGAGATGGCAACCATTTTTCATCAAAAGATCGTCGGAGAGAACGAAGGCATTGTCCATGTAAAGACGCGGGAGGATATTGCCCGGTTAAAGGATAATGAAATGGGAGCGATGCTGACGCTTGAGGGCTGTGACTGTATTGGGAGTGACATTGAAAAATTGAAAACGCTCCTCGGCTATGGGATATCGTCGGTCGGCCTTACATGGAACTGGGCGAACGCGGTCGCTGATGGAGCTAAGGAGCCGCAGGGGAGAGGACTGACACCTTTCGGGAAGGAAGTTGTCGAGTTGCTGAATGAAACGAAAACATGGTGCGATGTTTCACATTTATCCGAAAGAGGGTTTTGGGATGTAATCGAGCTCGCCGATTACCCAATGGCATCCCACTCAAACAGCCATACTCATTGCCGGCATCCAAGGAATTTGAAGGATGACCAAATCCGTGCCTTGATCCGCAGGGACAGTGTAATGGGGCTAACCTTTGTTCCGTATTTCCTGAATGAGTCGGGAGAGGCCGGAATAAGCGACATACTTCGCCATCTCGATCATGTGTGTTCTCTTGGCGCCGAGGACCATGTCGGCTTTGGATCCGATTTTGACGGCATTGAAAAAACGGTCGATCGGCTTTCTTCGGCTTATGAGTATTCCAATCTAGTAAATGAACTGCAAAAACATTATTCCGAGATACAGGTTGAAAATTTCCTTTTTAAAAACATGGAGAAACGGCTCCCGAAGTAAAGCCTTTTCTAAAAACAATTAGCTGAAATTTCTTTGTCCGAGATGTGTCTTGAAATAAATTCGACAAACTTTTGAAATATAAAAAAAATTCGACATGAAAAACTTTACAAAGGGTTGCTTTTTTGTGAGCATAGGTCTAGAATTGATAGCGTTTAGTACCCCTCCAGATAGATTTCTAGAGTACTTGCTATCCTTAAGTTTCAAGCGTATTTATAGTGGTTTATTTGGAAAAGTGCTACACTTTAGTTGAAGGTCACTACTATAATTTTTTTACATATCCAAAGGGGTGTAAAGCATGATCAATCAACTTTCTTGGAAAGTTGGAGGGCAACAAGGGGAAGGTATTGAAAGTACGGGAGAAATTTTTTCAATTGCATTGAATCGTCTTGGTTACTATTTGTACGGGTACCGCCACTTTTCTTCACGAATCAAGGGCGGCCACACAAACAACAAAATCCGTGTTAGTACAACTCAAGTCCGGTCGATTTCAGATGACCTTGATATTTTGGTAGCTTTTGACCAAGAAACAATCGACTTGAACTACAAGGAATTGCATGGCAAGGGTGTTATTCTTGCCGACGCGAAGTTCAGCCCTAAAAAGCCTGAAGATACACAGGCTGCAATGTATCCGGTTCCATTCACCGATATTGCTACTGAACTTGGCACGTCGCTAATGAAAAACATGGTGGCCATTGGCGCTACTACAGCTGTTTTGGATCTTGATATTTTAGTATTTGAAGAGGTTGTTCGCGAAATCTTTGGCCGCAAAGGTGACCAGGTTGTCGCGAAGAACATGGAAGCGATTAAAGCTGGATATGATTTCATGAATGAGCAGCTTGCTGGCGTCCGCACGATGGAGCTTGGTAAAGCCGATGGAAAGAAGAGGCTGTTCATGATTGGCAACGACGCGATTGCATTGGGAGCGCTTGCAGGCGGTTGCCGTTTTATGGCTGCATATCCAATTACACCAGCATCCGAAATCATGGAATACTTGATCAAAAAACTGCCTCCGCTAGGCGGAACAGTTATCCAGACGGAAGATGAAATTGCAGCGGCTACGATGGCAATCGGTGCAAACTATGCGGGAGTGCGCGCGATTACAGCATCCGCTGGACCAGGGCTTTCGCTAAAAATGGAGGCAATCGGCCTTGCTGGCATAACCGAAACGCCGATCGTCATTGTCGATACACAGCGTGGGGGCCCGTCAACTGGCCTTCCGACAAAGCAAGAGCAATCCGACCTGATGCAAATGATTTATGGAACCCATGGAGAAATTCCTAAAATCGTACTGGCTCCAAGCACAGTACAAGAAGCATTCTACGATACCGCTGAGGCGTTGAACCTTGCGGAAGAATACCAGTGCCCGGTCATCGTCCTTTCTGACCTTCAGCTTTCACTAGGAAAGCAGACAGTGGAGCCGCTTGATTTCAGCAAAGTGGAAATTCGCCGAGGTAAGCTCGTAACCAGCGAGATTCCTGAAAACGATAACAAAGGGTACTTCAAGCGTTATGAAGTTACAGAAGACGGCGTATCGCCAAGGGTTATTCCGGGAATGAAGAACGGAATCCATCACGTGACCGGTGTTGAACACGATGAGACAGGCAAACCGTCCGAATCGGCCGCGAACCGGATCGCGCAAATGGACAAACGCTTCAGAAAGATCAAGAACATCCGATTCAACACGCCTGTGCATACGTATGCACCGCATAAAGAAGCAGATTTGCTGATCGTCGGTTTCAACTCGACAAGAGGCGCTATTGAAGAGGCGATTGGACGCCTCGAAGCGGATGGCCATAAAGTGAATCATGCGCATATCCGTCTGATCCACCCATTCCCGGCTGATGAAATGCTGCCGCTTATGCGCTCTGCTAAACGGGTCATGGTTGTTGAAAACAACGCAACCGGACAGCTGGCTAATATTATGAAGATGAATGTGGGCCATGCCGAAAAAATGTACAATCTCTTAAAATATGATGGCAACCCATTCCTTCCTAATGAAATTTACACAAAAAGCAAGGAGTTGTTCTAAATGGCAACATTTAAGGAATTCCGCAACAATGTAAAACCGAACTGGTGCCCAGGATGCGGGGACTTTTCCGTGCAGGCTGCTATCCAGCGCGCAGCAGCAAACGTTGGCCTTGAGCCGGAACAACTTGCCGTCATTTCAGGGATCGGCTGCTCCGGCCGAATCTCAGGTTATATAAATTCCTACGGTTTCCATGGTATCCATGGCCGTGCGCTTCCAATCGCCCAAGGCGTTAAAATGGCAAACCGCGATTTGACAGTTCTCGCATCCGGCGGGGACGGCGATGGGTTCGCTATCGGGATGGGACACACAATCCATGCGATTCGCCGTAATATCGACATCACCTATATTGTCATGGACAACCAGATTTATGGATTGACCAAGGGGCAAACTTCCCCAAGGTCCGCAGCCGGCTTCAAAACAAAGTCAACTCCAATGGGTTCGATCGAACAGGCTATCTCACCTATGGAAATGGCCTTGACAGCTGGCGCGACATTCGTTGCCCAAAGCTTTTCAACTGACTTGAAAGACCTTACTGCATTGATTGAAGCGGGCATCAATCATAAAGGATTTTCCCTGATTAACGTTTTCAGCCCATGTGTTACGTACAACAAAGTGAACACATACGACTGGTTCAAGGAAAACCTGACTAAACTTAGCGATATTGAAGGCTTTGACCCTCATAACCGCGAGCTCGCGATGCAGACGCTGATGAAGCATAACGGGCTGGTAACAGGCCTAATTTATCAGAACACAGAGCGTAAATCCTATCAGGAGTTGGTAAGCGGCTATTCCGAAACTCCGCTTGCTACTGCAGACCTGAACCTTGATCAGGCTCATTTCGACAAGCTTGTCGGTGAGTTCATGTAATTCAACCTTTGGAATTTTCGAACACCCCGCCTTTTTCTGCCGGGGTGTTTTCTTTTTGCAGGGGGGCAGGGGGGCTATTTTACCAGGGTAGGGATAATTCACGTATGATCGTTTAGCGTGGGAGGCAATGGAGCGGTATTTTCATATTAGCAGGGCGTTCTATCATGGTAACCTGGAAGCTTGTTCATAGGCACTTTTGTTTTATCGGTGCAAGGCTGGACCGGCTGGCATTAGGGGAAGTTTCTATTGTTTTCGCTCTCCTAACCCTTTATACTATAGTAATGTGCAGATTTATATAAAAAGTGTATATTTCTAATAGAAAACCAGCAGGAAAGGAGCAGGACAATGAACGAAAATCAGCGTTTAGAATCCAGCCAGGCAAAAGCTGATAATTCAACGGACAAAAAATCCGCGAAGGATTACAGCAAGTATTTCGAAACCGTGTTTGTGCCGCCTTCCCTTAAGGATGCGAGGAAGCGCGGTAAGGAAGAAGTTAAATACCATGATGATTTTTCCATTTCCGAAGAATTCCGGGGGATGGGCGAAGGCAGGAAGTTTTATATCCGGACTTACGGCTGCCAGATGAATGAGCATGATACGGAGGTTATGGCCGGTATTTTCATGGCGCTTGGCTATGAACCAACCGATAAGACCGACGATGCGGATGTCATCTTGTTAAACACTTGTGCCATCCGTGAAAATGCGGAAAACAAAGTTTTCGGTGAACTCGGACACTTGAAGGGCCTGAAAAAGGAGCGTCCTGACTTGCTCCTTGGAGTCTGCGGCTGCATGTCCCAGGAAGAATCCGTCGTCAACAAAATTTTGAAAACCTACCAGCATGTCGATATGATTTTCGGTACCCATAACATCCATAGGCTGCCAAATATCCTTAATGATGCGTATATGTCGAAGGAAATGGTAGTGGAAGTATGGTCCAAAGAAGGGGACGTTATCGAAAACCTCCCTAAAGTGCGCCGCGGAAACATTAAGGCATGGGTCAATATTATGTACGGTTGTGATAAATTCTGTACGTATTGTATTGTTCCATTCACTCGTGGAAAAGAACGGAGCCGCAGGCCTGAAGATATCATCCAAGAAGTCCGCCAACTGGCTGCTGATGGCTATCAGGAAGTTACTTTACTTGGCCAGAACGTGAATTCTTATGGAAAAGACATAGAAGATATTCAATATGGGCTTGGTGATCTTTTGAATGATATTCGTAAAATCGGCATCCCTCGTGTCCGTTTTACAACAAGCCATCCTTGGGATTTTGACGACCGCCTCATTGAAGTGCTTGCCAAGGGCGGGAACCTGATGCCGCATATCCATCTTCCTGTCCAGTCTGGGTCAACGGAAGTTCTGAAAATTATGGGCCGTAAATATACACGGGAAGAATACCTTGAGCTTGTCCGAAAAATCAAAGCTGCAATCCCGAACGTCGCTTTGACGACTGACATCATCGTCGGCTATCCAAATGAAACGGATGAGCAATTCGAAGAGACAATGACCCTTTACGAGGAAGTTGGCTATGAGTTGGCATACACGTTCATTTACTCACCTCGTGAAGGAACGCCTGCCGCAAAAATGCAGGACAATGTTCCGCTCGATGTAAAGAAAGCCCGGCTTCAGCGTTTGAACAACCTTGTAAATGAGCTTTCGGCCAAAGCAATGAAAACGTACGTCAATCAAATTGTCGAGGTTCTTGTTGAAGGGGAAAGCAAAAACAATCCGGATATTCTCGCCGGTTACACAGACAAGAACAAGCTCGTCAACTTCAAAGGGCCAAAAACTGCAATCGGTAAAATCGTCAAAGTGAAAATCAACGACGCAAAAACATGGTCATTGAACGGCGAAATGGTGGAAGAATCAGCTGAAGAGGCTGTATCATTGGCAGAGGTGAATTAAATGGCGAAGTATTCGAAAGAGGATATCATTGCACGCGCGAAAGACCTTGCGAACATGATTGCTGAAACGGAAGAAGTGGATTTCTTTAAAAAGGCGGAGGCCCAAATCCATGCAAATCCTAAGGTTCGCACCCTTATCGCGGACATCAAGGGACTTCAAAAGCAGGCAGTCAATCTCCAGCATTACGGAAAGCCTGAAGCGCTTAAAAAAGTAGAAGAGAAAATTGCTTCAATCGAACAAGAATTGGACGAGATTCCTGTCGTACAGGATTTCAAGCAATCCCAAGTTGAAGTTAATGATCTTCTTCAAATGATCGCGTCAACAATTTCAAATAAGGTAACGGATCTTGTAATCGAATCAACAGACGGGGATGTTCTCCGCGGTGAAACTGGTGCGGCTGTTAAAAGCGGCGCCGGCTGCGACCACGATCATTAATAGTTTGATGCATCCAGGCAGGCTCAATTTTTGGGCCTGTTTTTTTGTTTAAGGAAACGTGACATTCGAACGTCAAAACCCTGTGTAGTTAGCGCACCACCCTCTGATTCATGACAACGAGGAGCGAAAATCCGGTTTGGTTGTCAGGCAACCCCCTGATTCGTGACAACCAGGAGCCAAAATCCGATTTGGTTGTCATGCAAACCCCTGATTCGTGACAACGAGGAGCCAAAATCCAGTTTAGTTGTCACGCAAACCTCTGATTCGTGACAACGGGGAGCCAAAATCCTGTTTGGTTGTCATGCAAACCCCTTATTCGTGACAACCAGGAGCGAAAAACCCGGTTTGGTTGTCAGGCAAACCTCTGATTCGTGACAACCGGGAGCGAAAATCCGGTTTGGTTGTCAGGCAAACCCTTGATTCGTGACAACCGGGAGCGAAAATCCGGTTTGGTTGTCACGCAAACCTCTGATTCGTGACAACGGGGAGCGAAAATCCCTATTCGTTGTCATTATAATATCTGCAGGCTCACCACAAAGTGGGGAAAACCATTTGCGTTTTCACTCCAAGAAAGCCCCATTTTAAAGACAGCCAGGTTATTTTTCCGCCAATAGCCCGTAGCAACCCATTCGATAGGAACTTATCAAATCAGGGCGCATATAATGAAGCATGCCTATACATTTATCCGATGCAATGTAAATTAAGTGCACCCAAGTCTGTACACACGCATAGGATGAAGTGATACTGAATGAGGAGGGTTTGCTAGAATGGGAGATTACAGAGAGATAATTACAAAAGCAGTCGTCGCAAAGGGGCACAAGTTTACGCAGTCCCAGCACACGATCTGTCCGGCACATAATCCATCCAGCATACTTGGCTGCTGGATTATCAACCATAAATACGAAGCGAAAAAAGTCGGCAAAACGGTTGAAATCCATGGCTCCTATGACATCAACCTTTGGCACTCGTATAATGACAATACAAAGACAGAGGTTGTCACTGAACGGGTTCGCTATACGGATGTCATCAAGCTGAAATACCGCGATAAAGACTGCCAGGATGACGACGGCATCATTGCAAAAGTCGCTCAGCAGCCAAACTGCTGTGAAGCAGTCATTTCGCCGAGCGGAAACAAAATCATCGTCCACGTGGAGAGGGAATTCACTGTCGAGGTAATTGGTGAAACGAAAGTCAGTGTGGCAATCAACCCAGATGGCGCCGGCGACGATGATGAATGGGATCTTGGGCTGGATGACGGGGAGTTTGAAGAAATTAATCCCGATTTCCTTGTCGGCTCGGAGGAAGAATAATTGTCAACTAGGAGGGCTTCTTCCTAGTTTTCTTCTTTTTGCGGCTCGTAGAGCGCTGGTTTCGTTTCTAAAGACCGATTTTCCTGGGAATCATGTTGAATCGGTCTTTAGCTTTAATTGATATATAGAATATCATGAACAGTAAGGGTTCAGGTAGCCCAGCGTTTTCCTGTTTTCACAGGCCGGGCAGGTTGAATCCACTGTTTTATTGTGTGTCCAGCTTTGATAGGCGGTTCCGCACTCACCGCATACTCCTTGGGTGAGAGGGAGTTCCTCCTGTAAAGCCTGGTGTGCCTTCAGGCGGATATTGACCGCGCCCAAGCCGCATACATCGGTGCACAGGTCGCAGCCGTTGCAATTGCCGTGGTGAATTTCAAGAGTATCATCTTTTATAGTAAAAACGTGCTGTTTGCATAGCTTGAAGCACGCTTGGCAAAGGGTGCAGCTGCTTTGATCCAACTCAACATCATAAAGAGAAATTCCCGGGAACATTCCCGCCATTCGAAAATCGGAATGATTAAAGCGCCATTTGGCGGGAGTAAGCGTTTTGGCCGCGGTTTTGGTGCTCTCCCGTAATGCATGATGGAAAAATTGCCGCCTTGAAACCTCCCGTCCTTCAACATTGTGCCTAGAAGCTACCTTCTTTGAAACATCCCTTCCGGAAACAGTCCCTCTTGAAACATCCTTACCAATATCAAGGGAAGCAGGGTGTGACTGAACGATGGTGAAAGAAGGCAGGCCCATGCCTGCTAGCAGGGAGTCCGCAATCTGAAGTGCATCCGGGTAACCTGGGTTTTCCATGCCGAAATAGAGTGTGTTGGCCCCTTTTTTATAAAAATAAAGAAGCTCTTCGGCCACGGGGAACGGCCCTTCTTCAAGCATGAGGACATTTTCGATAACATGGCGTTCGGGGGAGCGGCCATGGATGGCCTGGACAGGGCATGCCGGGATGCACGCTCCGCAGGTTGTGCATAAAGCGGGATCGATCGTTGCGCCGGCTTCCGAAATGGTAATGGCTTGTTCGGGACAGCTTGATATGCATTTTGCGCAGCTGCTTTTTGGGCTTACGGCGCGGAGGCATGAAGGGGTTAGTTCGATTTCGCCGGAGAGGCTTTCCAGCCATTTCGTTAAAAGTGACATAGGACTCAGCTCCCGTCCCTTTTTCTTTAATTGTATACCGGCCAGGGGAGAATTTCCTGTTTATGCTCATTGTTTCACAAAATATTCAAAGACCAACAATTCAATACATAAACGCGCTACTTCATGGAAAGATAGGAGAAGGAGGTGCGCTGATGACCGAACCACATAAGCCGGGGAGCGAGCGGATGCCAGATTTCAAGGAGCTCGAGGACAGGGTGATTGCCAAAGGGGCGAAGGGGCCGATGCTTGTCATTAAGACGAATTTGGACCCGGACAGCCCGACGGAGGACAATCCATACTATGAAAACAAGAAGCTAACGGATAAGGAAAAGTTCGAGGAGTATTTTTCGGATTAACCAAAAAAGCAGCTGCCGGTAATTGGCGAGCTGCTTTTGTTATTTAGTCGCATTTTTAAAAGTTAAAGGAAAGTTGGTAATAATGCGCTTCCTTGTTGTGGTATAGCGGGATTTCGGAATAGAAGACGTCTTCGCCGTGCTCGTCCGAATTGAAACCAGTTGCCTTGAAGTCGGGGCTTACCGACACAGGCCTTTTTTCGGTGCCTGTCGGGAATACGATTAAGTCGCCGGGCTTTACTTCCAGCTGGACTTTGCGCTCACTGCCAATTTCGAGGGCAGCGCTTCCTTGGATGACGCCGAGGACTTCATGGCTGGAGCTGTGGTTGCGATAGTATCCGGAGATGCCGTTCCTCCATTTGTCCATGATCCGTTTTTCGTCACCGCGTGTTGCGTCTTTCAGTGCGCCTGGATAGTAAAGGACCGGTCTTGCCGGTTTCCCGGGCACAAAACGATTTTCGAGCAAATAAATTACTTTTACATCAGAATACTTCATACCTGCCTACCCTCCTAATAATCAGCCATGATATGTACATCCGCTGTGAGCTGTTTGATCCCGCTTTTTAAAAAATAAGCCTAAGTGCTCGGGATGAAACGTCTAAGAAGGAAGAATCGCTTTAACCACTTGTTTCCCGGTTTGTTGGAATTTTAAACAATTTTCCATTTCATCTAGGAAATTTCCCAAGGTTTAAAAAACTGGGCTCTAAAGAGGAATCGCGAGGTACAACTGTGGCCTTTTTTTGCGTACCTTTACGTCTAAAATTACCGTTCCGTTTCCGGTTGGCAGAGCAAAATATGTTATAATTAACTGTCGAAGGAACACGAATGGGGATAGCCCCATACTAGAATGCGAATTTTGGAGGATACGATGGCAGCTTACACGCCGATGATACAGCAATATTTAAAAATCAAGGCAGAGTACCAGGATGCCTTTTTATTTTTCCGGCTTGGTGATTTTTATGAAATGTTTTTCGAGGATGCGCTGAAGGCTTCCCAGGAGCTTGAAATTACGCTGACGAGCAGGGAAGGCGGCACGGAAGAGAGGATTCCGATGTGCGGAGTCCCGTATCATTCCGCGCAAGGGTACATAGAGCGTTTGATTGAAAAGGGTCATAAAGTGGCGATCTGCGAGCAAACCGAGGATCCCAAGCAGGCGAAGGGAGTCGTCCGCAGGGAAGTGATCCAGCTGATTACGCCGGGGACGGTTATGGAAGGCCGGAGCCTGCATGAAAAAGAAAACAACTACCTTGCGACGGTCACGCAATTCCAGGATGGCACGTACGGGTTTGCCTATACCGATTTATCGACGGGCGAAAATAAGGTAACGCTTCTTCCTGCAAAAGAGGAAGAGGTGCTGAATGAAATTTCCGTTCTCGGTGCGAAAGAGGTTGTTCTGTCCGCAAAGCTCGATGAAGGGCTTCAAAGGAAAATGCGGGAGCGGAATGTGCTTGCGATTTCGTATGAGGATCAGACGGATGTAGCGGATTCTTTTCAAGAATTAACGAAGGATTTGAGCCAGGAAAAGTTCCTGGTTACTGTGGCGAGGCTTTTCAACTATTTAGAGCGGACCCAGAAGAGGAGCCTCAGCCACCTGCAGCCGGTGACGACGTACCAGGTCCACCAGTTCATGAAAATTGATTATTATTCGAAACACAATCTTGAACTGACGGAAACGATTCGCACGAAAGGGAAAAAGGGCTCTTTGCTCTGGCTTCTCGATGAGACGAAGACCGCGATGGGTGGCCGGATGCTGAAGCAATGGGTCGACAGGCCACGGATTGACCGTGCGGAGATTGAACGGCGGCTTGCACTGACTGGACAATTCATCAGCGCCTATTTTGAACGGAAGGAATTGCAGGAGCGCCTGAAGGAAGTGTATGACCTTGAAAGGCTTGCAGGAAGGGTCGCGTTCGGGAATGTGAATGCTCGCGACTTGAAGCAGCTGATGCGTTCCCTCCAGCAAGTTCCCCATTTGCACGAAATCCTTAGCCGGATTCCAGGGCAGGAAGCCGGTGAACTTGCCGAGAGCCTCGACCACTGCGAGGAGGTTGTTGACCTTCTTGAGCAGGCGATTGTTGATAATCCGCCGCTGTCCATCAAGGAAGGGAATATCATCAAGGATGGCTTCAACGCGCAGCTTGACCAGTACCGTGACGCGAGCCGGAACGGGAAGACGTGGATCGCCCAGCTTGAGCGTGACGAACGGGAAAAGACAGGCATCAAATCGCTCAAGGTAGGCTATAACCGGGTGTTCGGCTATTACATCGAGGTGACAAGGGCAAACCTGCATCTCCTTGAGGAAGGCCAGTACGAGCGGAAACAGACGCTAACGAATGCGGAGCGCTTCATTACCCCCGCTCTTAAGGAAAAAGAAGCACTTATCCTCGAGGCGGAGGAGAAATGCGGCGAGCTTGAGTACGAGCTTTTCTGTGAAATCCGCGACCAGGTGAAGGAGCATATCCCGAGGTTGCAGGCGTTGGCAAAAACGGTTAGCGAAATCGATGTGCTGCAAAGCTTTGCCGAAGTGAGCGAGGCGAGGAAGTACGTGAAGCCGGAGTTTTCGGACAGCAGGGAAATTCTGATTGAAGAGGGCAGGCATCCGGTTGTCGAGAAGGTGTTAGATTCACAGGAATACGTGCCGAACGACTGCAGGATGTCGGGCGAACGGGAAATCCTCCTGATTACCGGGCCGAATATGTCTGGTAAAAGTACGTACATGCGCCAGGTAGCCCTGACGGCGATCCTTGCCCAGATTGGCTGCTATGTCCCGGCCACAAAAGCGGTCCTGCCGATTTTTGACCAGGTGTTCACACGGATTGGCGCGGCGGACGACCTTGTTTCCGGGCAGAGCACGTTCATGGTCGAGATGCTTGAAGCGAAAAACGCGATTGCGAACGCTACCCAGGACAGCCTGATTTTGTTCGATGAAATCGGCCGCGGAACGTCTACGTATGACGGGATGGCGCTCGCACAGGCGATCATTGAGCACGTCCATAACCGGATTGGCGCAAAAACGCTCTTTTCAACGCATTACCATGAACTGACTGTACTTGAAGAAGAGCTTGAAAGGCTGCATAACGTGCATGTCAGTGCGATTGAGCACCATGGCAGGGTCGTTTTCCTTCATAAAATTAAGGAAGGCCCGGCTGATAAAAGCTATGGCATCCATGTCGCCGAACTCGCCGGCCTCCCGAAGGAACTCATTTCACGAGCGAATGAAATTCTTTCTTCGCTCGAGCAGGCACCGGCTGATAAGCCTGTTCCGGTGCTGCCGGATGGGACGGGAACTGCAGCGGAACCCGCGCTACAACGTTCACAGCAGGCACAGCTTTCGTTTTTTGACGAACCAGTACAGCCGAAAAAGGCTGAGCTTGGGGCTAAGGAAAAGAAGTTAGTCGAAAAAATCCGCGATTTGGATATTTTGAATTTGACGCCGCTTCAGGCGATGAACGTCCTTTATGAGCTGCAAAGGAAGATAAAGAATTAGTTGGATGGGTGGCAGGCGCCGCAGCGGAGCACCTTTTTCCCAGTTCGGCTAGACTGTCATCGGTAATAAACAGGAGGTGTGTCCGTGGGCAAAATCATTCAGCTTGATGACGCGTTATCGAATAAAATAGCGGCTGGCGAGGTTGTCGAACGACCGGCATCCGTTGTCAAGGAGCTGGCCGAAAATGCCCTTGACGCGGGTAGCACCATCATTGAAATAGAGGTTGAAGAAGCTGGACTTGCGAAAATCAGGATTACCGATAACGGGGAGGGCATCTCCGAGGACGATGTGGCGAAAGCATTCCATCGCCATGCAACCAGCAAGATCAAGGATGAAGCGGATTTGTTCAGAATTCGGACGCTTGGTTTCCGCGGGGAAGCTCTCCCGAGTATCGCTTCGGTTTCCCGGCTGGAAATGAAAACATCGACGGGCGACTCAGCTGGAACAAGGATTGTAATCGAAGGCGGGCGGGAAACCGCATTCGAAAAGGCGCCGAGCAGGCGGGGAACGGATATTACGGTCACTGATCTGTTTTTCAACACACCGGCTCGCCTGAAATATGTGAAAACAATCCATACGGAACTTGGCAACATCACGGACTTGGTCAATAGGCTTGCGTTGTCCCATCCCGAGGTATCGTTCCGGCTCGTCCATAATGGGAAAAAGCTTCTCCATACGAATGGAAATGGGGATGTCCGCCAGGTGCTTGCCGCGATTTACGGTATGGGAATCGCGAAGATGCTCGTGCCGATTGAGGGGAAATCACTCGATTACAAGATTAGCGGCTATGCGTCCCTCCCAGAAGTAACAAGGGCGTCGCGGAATTACATTTCGACGATGATCAACGGCCGGTTTATCCGGAACTACGGGCTCGCGAAGGCGGTCATGGAGGGGTACCACACGCTCCTCCCGATTGGCCGGTATCCAATCGTGCTACTGAACGTTGAAATGGACCCGATCCTCGTCGATGTGAACGTCCATCCTTCTAAAATGGAAGTACGAATCAGCAAGGAAGCCGAATTGTTTGAACTCGTCCAGTCGGCGATTTCGGCTGCCTTCAAGCAAAAACAGCTCATCCCGTCAGGGTTCAAACCTGAACGGACTGAAAAACCAAAATCCGAACAAATCTTCTTGGAACTTGATAATGGCCCGGAACAAACCCCAAGCTCAGATGGACTTCAAAGTTTTGGGGACCAAACACCTTCAGGGACTGGATCACCAACCGGGGCGGTGGCACAAGTACCTTCTAATTTTCAGGGCGGCGCGGTGCAGCGAACCGAAACAGGTATTGAAAGGCCAACCTCACAGGCACAATCGCCTACTTCGTACCCATCGAGGCGGACTTCTGGGCAGGAAACGTCCTGGTCGAGTTTGCCGGATCAGGTGAAGGAAATGTTCCTGCCGAAAGCCGAAGATGTGAGCCCGCAGCCGTTACCTATGGAAGGCGAACCCGATTTCGCTTCTGGCGGCACGGCTCAATCTGACACTGCGGCTCCTGAACGCGTACCCCGCATGTACCCGATTGGCCAGATGCACGGCACGTATATACTCGCGCAGAATGAGAACGGACTTTATATAATTGACCAACATGCGGCGCAGGAGCGGCTGAAGTATGAATTTTTCCGCGAAAAGGTCGGGCAAGTAGAAAGCGAGCTACAGGATATGCTTGTCCCGCTGACCTTTGAATATTCAACCGATGACTGTGTGAAAATCAATGAATACAAGGAAGAACTTGAAAGGGTCGGCGTCTTCCTTGAGGAGTTCGGGCCGAATAGTTTCATCGTACGGTCCCACCCGCAATGGCTTCCTCAGGGCGAGGAAAAGGAAGTCATCGAGGAAATGATTGAACAATTGCTCTCCATGAAGAAGGTGGATATTAAAAAACTTCGCGAAGAAGCTGCGATTATGATGAGCTGCAAAGGCTCCATCAAAGCGAACCGCCATTTGCGGAATGACGAAATCCAGGCGCTCCTTGATGATCTTCGTAGCGCTTCGGACCCATTCACCTGTCCGCACGGCCGCCCGATTATTGTCCATTTTACTTCGTATGAAATGGAGAAGATGTTCAAACGCGTTATGTAATGGATTTACTTTGCTGAGACCTTCTTGGAAAGAGCATTTGCATAAAATAAAAACATCCCCTGTTTTTTTCGGCAGGGGATGTTTTTTATTTATGTTTATTTAACTTTTGTCAGTTGGATGGTAACGACATATTCCTTACCCGGTTCAAAACGGGAATTGTCAATTGTTTCACCGGTGTTGCTCAAAGTAATGATGGTCTTGTTGGTATCGATTGTAATGGAATTGTGCTGCAACTAGTTTCTCCCCTTGCGCGTCCTTCTATGGGTTGCTTAAAGTTTCCGCTTTCGACAGCAACCTGTCCTTTCATTCTACAATGTCCGAGGGCCTGGTGGATAGATGATAGTGACAAATTTATTACACTTATACATTATGCATAGCTTGTCAACTGCATTCCGCCCTGGACGGGTTTATGGTTGTCCGGGTAGTGGAAAAGGGAAAGAGACTAACCGTTAAAGGGGATGTAATCATGAGTGAAAAAATTCTTACTTCAACTGCTACAGCATCTGGAGGAAGGGAAGGACATGTCCGTTCTTCCGATGGAAAAATCGACATGGATTTGGCAATGCCAGGTACCGACAGAGCGAAACAACTTCCTGACGCGGTAAATCCCGAGGAGTTTTTCGCAGCGGGTTACTCAGCCTGTTTTGACGGAGCGCTGCAGCTGATGGCAAAGAAGGAGCGCATAAAGTTTGACTCTGAGGTAACCGCGAATGTAAGCTTATTGAAAGACGAACAGGATGATGGCTTCAAGCTCGCTGTCACTCTCCAAGTAAAAGGGAAAGGAATCGAGCAGGAAAAACTTGAGGACCTTGTCGAAAAAGCCCATCAATTCTGTCCGTATTCAAAGGCAACCCGAGGAAACATCGAAGTCACGCTTGAATCGGCGGCGGAATAATCGAGCGAATCGGACCGCTTCCAAAGTGTAAGCTAAATACACCAGACGGACAACAGGGTGCTGCCATGCGGCACCTTTTGATTTTTTTGCGAAAAATATACAAACCAAGCGAATAGCTATTTTTAAAAAGGATGGTAATAATGGAGATTATCATAAAACCCGCAGCACTTGAAGAATTGAAAAAAGCCAATCTCGAGGACGGGGAAGGGATCCGGATAGAGGCTGTCTTTATCGGGAGCTGTTCAATCTATGCGGAGTACTCCCTGAAAATCGATAAAAAGAATGAAGATGACGATCTTTTTGAGGGGGAGGGCGTTCCGGTCCTTGTTTCGAAAGAAAGCCAAAAGCATCTGTACAAACGAATCACACTCGATTTCAATCCGGGGCTTGGATTCAAGCTGTCATCGGATGAAGAGGTGTACAGGTACAACCTGAAATTGCAAAGGGTATAGAAAAATGGGGATGATGACGAATGACTCCTGATTCAATCATTGAAAAATTAAAGAAGCATACGCCGAAGATATTGGGGAGCGAAAATTATTCCAAATACGCCGTCCTCCTGCCGCTCATCGAGACGGAAAATGGAGTATCGGTCATGTTCGAGGTGCGGTCGATGAATCTCCGCCGGCAGCCAGGCGAAATTTGTTTTCCTGGCGGGCGGTTCGACCCGGAGGATCCGGATGAAAAGGGAGCCGCCATCAGGGAAACCTGCGAAGAGCTTGGAATTAAGCGGGATTCCATTTCGGGAGTTCAGCCGCTTGATTACCTGATCTCCCCATTCGGCATGATTATCTACCCGTTTGCCGGCTTCATTCGGGATGCGGATGCAATCAAACCGAATGAAGCTGAGGTAGGCGAGGTGTTTACGGTTCCGCTCAGCTTCTTCATGGTGGCAAAGCCCGAAGTTTACCATATCCATTTTAAGCCGGAACCTGAGGAGAATTTTCCTTTCGACTGGGTTCCAGGGGGTAAAAATTATAACTGGCGGGGCAGGCATATGGAGGAGTATTTTTACCATTATGAAGGCAGGATTATCTGGGGCCTGACCGCCCGTATCCTAGCCCATTTCATAGAGATTTTAAAGGAAAACGGGCTGGGCGAAGTTTGATTATTTTAAGGAAACGGGCTTGCCAAAGCTAGCTCCTTTTTTAAGGACATCAGCCTTACAAAGGCTTGATTATATTTTTTTAAAAAAATTACTGGACATTCCCCGTAACAGATTAATAAAAATGTCAAGAGTGCCAAAATGTCTATCATTTGGCACTCTTTTCAGATTTAAAGACATTGTGATTAAATTACATAACTTTTTGGAATTTAAATCCAAGTAGAACCAACTAGTTATGTTAAGATGAAGGAAAGTTGGTGGAAAATGTAGAGGGGGGTTATCATGTATGTTGCCTTACTAATTTTAATATTGCTTCTTCCAATATCAGAATATTTCTTAAGGAGATGGATAGTCGGACCAGGAGGGCAGTATATTTCCGAAACGGATGGAAAGTATTTTTACTTAATGGGAAGAATTATACTCGTCATAACGGGTTTATTTCTTCTGTTTTTTGTAATAGATAGAACGGATGAAGTGACCATAAAAAGTTTTTTGCTAATTTTGATGGCAATCATTTATGGATTTGATTCATTTATTGAATGGAAGTATATCAAAAGTTCAAAGTCATTTCTTGTACCAATTTTATTGTTGTTGATTGGCGTAATATATTGTTTTCTTTTTATCT
Organism: Neobacillus oceani; assembly: GCF_046237595.1. Taxonomy (NCBI): domain Bacteria; kingdom Bacillati; phylum Bacillota; class Bacilli; order Caryophanales; family Bacillaceae; genus Neobacillus; species Neobacillus oceani. Next base: position 1,962,552 of record NZ_CP143543.1, read on the forward strand.
TTTAAAGCTGTTGGGTTTGTGAAAAAAGTAATTAAATCAATGTTCTTTAGTAAAAGAACACATAGAATCGATAGTGGTTCGCTTAGCTCAATCAATGAGGGCTGGGCTTTTTTTTCGAAAACAAAAAGCACGCCAAAATCAAGATAACGGATTCGGTTTTCGAGTACAAAAACTTAATTCACACACTAATTAGCAGTCCAAATTCGCAACTGAATTGGACTGCATCTTTTTATCGATATATCAGGGATTTCTGTGCGTTTTGTAGCGTTTAACACTCGAATTCGCACCCCTTTTAGCAGAGTGACTGAAGTTATTGTCAGCGTGCGAATTCGTATGCTAATTGCTATGCTGAATTGGTTAGTTAAAAATAGAACTTAGGTTTTTGGGTATTTATGTTAAAATTAATGAAGAGCATATTCAACATAAGGGAGTTTAGTATAATAAAGGAATTCAATAAAATGTATTAATGTGGTTTTAAGGGGGGAGTTCAATTGTCTATAGTAGACTTTTTATTTAATAAAGAATTAGTATATACGGCAACAAATCACAATGATTATTTTAAAGTAGCCCAAATATTCAAAAATGGTGGCTTGAAGTATAAAGTAAAGAAACAATCCCCGAATAGTTCACCTGGTCAACCGTTTAGTGCCGATAAATTTAGACAATCTGTTATTTACGATTTTTATGTACATAAAAATGAACGACATCTTGCCCAAAAGTTGCTTTCCACATTAAACGAATATTAATCATTAGGAATATTCAACAAACGGGGCAGCGTTGTATATGAAAAAGTTTGTGGAATTATTGACTAATGGTTAAGTTTTTTTATATTATTATACATAGAATATCTATATATATAGAATATTTATAGTGCAAAATAATAATGCGGAGATCACAAAAGCAAACTGGTGGGTTAGTTAATAGTGTTGTTTAATTTGATTTCAAAAATTGGGGGAAAATTATTGAGCAGTGTGGAGCTTTTTAAGATAACTATGGGGGGAAAAGATGAAGCAAACAATAAGAGCAAGGATGTTGGGCATTTATGATTTGTTTTTGGCGACAGGTGCAATTTGGATAGGAGCTCAAATGGTGTTGTCAAGTAGTGGAACAATCTTTGCTGAGGAATATCCTGATAGTGGGCATCCAGGCTCCCTTTTGATAGTTGGGTTATGCCTGGGGTTCTCGCAATCGTCATATTTGGACTGGGTAATATTATAGCGGCCGTGTTTAGTTTTAAAAAACGTCATAACAGTTCGTGGTATGCATCTGCCATTATGGGAGCCGTTTTCTTTTTCGGGTTGGCTTTTCAGTACATTGCTGTAGGTGAAATGTATATAGTAACTGGTCCTTTTTTAATCCTTAGCATTATACAGCTATGTCTTAGTGGGTATGTTTTCTTGGGTTATAAAAAAGGTCTCAAATTGTGACCAATTTAAGAATGGAGGGTCTTCGCAAACCGATTGTGATGTAAACGACATTCTCCTTCTTATAGTAACGGGTGCTTTAGTTGAACAACGCACTACTATAAAGAAAGCTCGAAGCATAATGCTTCGAGCTTTTTTGTGCTAATTTTACTGCTAAAGTGTTTGCTAATTCAACTGCGAATTACACTACGAAAAGCACTGCTAATTCGAATTTTGTTCTTCAAAACCGAACCCGTTAAAATCAAGGCGTGCTTTGTTTTTTTGCTGAAAGACTGCTATTTCGCGACAGTCTGCAGCTTTCCGATGTACTGGAGCGCTTTGCCTGTACCAATCGCAACCGATTCAAGCGGGTTTTCCGCGACATGGACAGGAACGAAGATTTCAGTTGAAAGCCATTCTTCCATCCCCTTCATCAATGCGCCGCCTCCTGTTAAAATAACGCCGCGGTCAACGATGTCGCCGCTAAGCTCAGCCGGGCAATCCTCTAGTGTCGCTCTGATTGCTTCAAGGATGTGAAGAAGCGATTCCTTAATGGCATCCCTAATTTCATAGGAAGAGAGTGTAATGGTTTTCGGCAGGCCTGTTACGAGGTCGCGGCCGCGGATTTCCATATGAAGCTCCTGATGGTCGACAAGCGCATAGCCGATTTCCATTTTGATTGCTTCTGCGGTCCGTTCTCCGATCAGGACATTGTATTCGCTCCGGACATGTTTGATAATGTCATCGTCCAGGCGGTCGCCGGCAATTCGGATTGAATGGCAGGCAACAACGCCGCCAAATGAAATGATGGCGACTTCAGTCGTTCCGCCGCCGATATCGACGACCACATTGGCGACAGGCTCGTCAACCGGCATCCCCGCGCCAATAGCAGCGGCGACAGGCTCTTCAATCAAGTGGATTTTCTTGGCGCCCGCGTTCCTGACAGCATCGTGGATGGCGCGTCGTTCGACACTAGTGGAACCAGATGGCGTGCAGACGACCACATTCGGCTTCCTCATCGACAGGCCGATTTTTTTCGAGGCTTGCTTCATAATATGGGTGAGCATTTCCGTGGTCATGTCGTAATCGGCAATCACCCCGTCCTTGAGAGGTCTGATGGCGACAATTTTACCAGGCGTCTTGCCGATCATTTCCTTCGCTTCCTTCCCGACGGCAAGGACGTTTTTCGTTTCCGTATCAATGGCTACAACGGAAGGTTCGTTGACGGCAATTCCTTTATGTTTGCTGTAAACAAGTATATTTGCGGTTCCTAAATCAATTCCGATTTCAGCAGATGTAAACATGTTTCTCAAATCCCCCATTCATAAATTTCGGAAGGCAGGGCGAAATGCCCTGAAAATCTCGTAATCAACGGGAGCAAAGTGAAATCTCCCTCACAAGATAGACTTCTATTAGATTACCATTGCTATGGGGGTAGACTGCCGAATGTAACGCATTCGTTATCGAACTGTAAAGAAACATGTAAATTTATGCAAGGCAACCAATTCAGTTAGAATAAGATTGAAAAAGAACGTCGATACTTGAACGGGATTTGCTACGGTTTGGTTCCTGCGCTTTCATTGTGTATAATAAGGGCATCCAGTATGAGAGGGCAGTGTGAGGCAATTTGGAAAGCTTGCAAAAATTAGTCGTCATTGTTGGTCCGACCGCGGTGGGAAAAACGAGGCTTGGAGTTGAAATGGCGAAACACTTCAATGGCGAGGTGATCAGCGGAGATTCAATGCAAATTTACCGAGGGATGGATATTGGGACGGCAAAAGTAACCGAAGAGGAAATGGAAGGTATTCCCCATTATCTCATTGATATTAAAAACCCGGAAGAAAGTTTTTCGGTTGCCGAATTCAAAAGCCTTGTCAGGGAAAAAATCGACGAAATCACATCCAAGGGAAAACTCCCGATCATTGTCGGCGGCACAGGCCTTTACATCCAGTCCGTGCTCTATGACTACCAATTTTCCGAAGCGCCTGCAGACGAGGCATTTCGCGCCAGGCTGGAAAGGAAAGCCGAAGAAGAGGGCAACGAGGCAGTGCATCGGGAATTGGCGGATCTCGATCCCGAAGCGGCGGAACAGCTTCACCCGAACAATGTGAGAAGGGTCATCAGGGCTCTCGAAATAGTGAAATCAACTGGCATGCCCCTAGCCGAAGTCCAGAAATCCACCAAGCCGGAACTCCTCTACAACGCCGCCATCATCGGTTTGACGATGGAGCGGGAAATGCTGTACGAGAGGATTAATCGGCGCGTTGACAAAATGGTGGAAGAAGGGCTCGTCGACGAGGTAAAGAAATTTTACGATATGGGCCTTCGTGATTGCCAATCCATCCAGGCAATCGGGTATAAGGAGTTTTATAGCTATTTCGACGGAACTTCGACTTTGGAGGAATCGGTCGATACCCTGAAACAAAATACAAGAAGGTATGCAAAACGCCAGCTTACCTGGTTTCGAAACAAGATGGACGTGGAATGGTATGATATGTCAGATACAGATGCCTTCCCAAAAATAATTCCGGAAATATTCAAGTATGTGGAAGGAAAGCTTGAACTTTAAATCGAATACATAAAATGTAGAGACTATAGAGGAGGATTTTAAATGAAAACAGCCATCAATATCCAGGACCAATTTTTGAACCAACTTCGCAAGGATAACACGAATGTTACCGTATTCCTTTTGAACGGTTTCCAGCTAAGGGGACAAATCAAAGGATTTGATAACTTCACCGTATTGTTCGAATCTGAAGGAAAACAGCAGCTTGTCTACAAGCACGCCATCTCAACGTTCGCGCCAGCCCGCAATGTCCAGCTCGACCTCGAAGGCCAGGGGCAGTAAAAATTTAAAATGAAACAGGTCCGGTTTTAATGAGCCGGGCCTTTTTTCGTGTTTTGAAGTGGCGGATAAATTCAAAATGTCCCCTCCGAAAAGGTGTTTTTGGCAAAAAAGAAATGTTTTCCCCATGGGCGAATAGGATAGTATGAAGGATTAATTCTCCGGTCGGGAACCGGAATCCGCGCAAAAGAGAAGGATTCTGAGAGGTGAAAGCTTTGGACCAGCCGATGCGCATGAAAGACAATGGCCAAATCAGCATTGTCCTGAATACCCAGAAACGAAATCCGGCACTTCTGCGTGAGCACGAACCCTCTCTGCCCAAGGCGGTACAGAAAATAGAGCACGCGGCATTGAAGGAAATTGAAGAAGAACTCGGCTCTCTTGTCGGAATGGAAGAAATGAAAAAAACGATTAAAGAAATTTATGCCTGGATATATATTAATAAAAAAAGGGAAGAGGCTGGCCTGAAAGCGAAGAAGCAGGCACTGCATATGATGTTTAAGGGGAATCCCGGAACTGGGAAGACGACCGTCGCCAGGCTGATTGGCAAGCTTTTTTTAAAAATGAATGTCCTCTCAAAAGGGCATCTGATCGAGGCGGAACGAGCGGACTTGGTGGGTGAGTACATCGGACACACGGCGCAGAAAACGCGCGACCTTGTCAAAAAGGCGATGGGGGGCATCCTGTTCATTGATGAAGCCTACTCGCTCGGGAGGGGCGGGGAAAAGGATTTCGGAAAAGAAGCGATCGACACACTAGTCAAACATATGGAAGATAAGCAGCATGAATTTATCCTTATCCTTGCCGGTTATTCACGGGAAATGGATTATTTCCTGTCGCTGAACCCCGGCCTCCATTCACGGTTTCCCCTCGTGATTGATTTTCCCGATTATAAAATTGATCAGCTAATGGACATTGCGGACAGGATGGTAAAGGAAAGGGAATATTCGCTCAGCCATGAGGCCGAAAAGAAATTAAGGGAGCATCTCATTTGGATCAAATCGGTCCTGTCGCCAAACAGCTTCTCGAATGGCAGATACATCCGGAACATCATCGAAAAATCGATCCGCGCCCAGGCGATGAGGCTACTTATTCAAAACAGCTACGACCGGCATGATCTCATGACACTCAGAAGCAATGACCTTGTTTTTGAAGATGGCTAACTTGCCCCAAAAACGGGGCTTTTTTGTTTTTTAAAAAAATTATTCCAATGATTTGGTAAGGAACGCAAATAGTTAAAAAAGCATTATGGTTAAATCCGTGTAATAAGGGAATGACAATATTGTATCCTCTTTTGCAAAGAACGAGGCAAAGCAGATTCATTGCACGAAAAGAGAATTTGGACAATAATACCTAAACAGGTAGAAATTAATAAGGAGGCAATTGAAATGAACGAAATTATTGTTTACACAACGAACACTTGACCGTACTGCACAATGATGAAAAACTTCCTTGAGGCTCAAGGATTGGACTATAGTGAAGTGAATGTTCAGAACGACCGCGCCGCCGCTGAAAAACTGGTGAACGAAACAGGGCAGATGGGCGTGCCGCAAACAAAAGTCAATGGCCACTGGGTACTTGGCTTTGATCCAGAAACATTAATGCAATACGTGAAAGAGTAGTTGAAAAAGAGGCCGCGGCCTCTTTTTTCTTTGGGCTGAGGGGACCTATCCACAAAGTTGAATAAGAAGCCAATTGATTGCAGGATTAGTGACATTATCCGGAGAGGATGTTCCTTAAAATCGGTTGAGTGACATTGTTCGGCCAAAATCCGAAAAGGAAGTCACTCAAACGCAGATGAGTGACATTGTCCAGCCAATATCCAAAAAGGAAGTCACTCAAACCCGAATGAGTGACATTGTCGGGCTAAAATCCAAAAAGGAAGTCACTCAAACCCGAATGAGTGACATTGTAGGGCTAAAATCCAAAAAGGAAGTCACTCAAACCCGAATGAGTGACATTGTAGGGCTAAAATCCAAAAAGGAAGTCACTCAAACCCGAATGAGTGACATTGTCCAGCCAATATCCAAAAAAGGAAGTCACTCAAACCCGAATGAGTGACATTGATGGACCAAAATCCAAAAATTATGTCACTCAAACCTCACCTACTCCAACCGAAACCAGAATTTATCATTTATCCGCAACCTCATTTATTCATTCCGAAAACTAGGCCAACATAGAGAAATCACCAAACTTTTGTTATGATGGGAACAAGATTATGGTGAAGGAAGTGTGGCGCATGGAAGTAAAGATGGAAAAAGAAAAAGCTATCCTAGTCGGCTGCCAGACGACCGAAGACGATGACCTTCGCTTTCAGTATTCAATGGAAGAGCTTGTTTCCTTGACTGAAACTGCGAAGGGCGAAGTACTGATTTCTGTTGTCCAAAAGCGTGAGCGGATCCACCCCGCCACTTATATTGGTAAAGGAAAGGTAGAAGAGCTGAAGGCGCTCGTCGGACAGCTTGAGGCCGATATTGTAATTTTTAATGACGAATTGTCTCCGAGCCAAAAACGGAACCTTGGAACGGAGCTTGATGCCAGAATTATAGACAGAACTCAATTAATCCTTGATATTTTCGCGCAAAGGGCCCGCTCGAAAGAAGGCAAGCTGCAGGTCGAGCTCGCCCAGTTGCAATACATACTACCTAGGCTTGCCGGCCAGGGGACGGAGCTTTCCCGGCTTGGAGGCGGAATCGGCACAAGGGGTCCCGGGGAAACAAAGCTTGAATCGGACCGGAGGCATATCCGAAGAAGGATCGATGAAATCAAGCAGCAGCTTGCCATCATCGTCCAGCACAGAGACAGGTACCGGGAGCGCAGGAAAAAGAACAAAGCGTTCCAAATCGCGATTGCCGGCTATACGAATGCTGGGAAATCCACGTTGTTCAACAGGCTTTCAGAAGCGGACTCCTACGAGGAAAATCAGCTTTTCGCGACACTCGACCCGATGACCCGGAAAATAATTTTACCAAGCGGATTCATTTGCCTGATCACCGATACGGTGGGATTCATCCAGGACTTGCCGACTTCGCTCATCGCGGCTTTCCGGTCCACGCTCGAGGAAGTAAGGGAAGCGGATTTAATACTTCACGTAGTCGACATGTCGAACCCGGATTATTTTCACCATGAAAAGACGGTTAACAGGCTGCTTGAGGAGCTTGATGTGAAAGACATCCCGCAGCTGACGGTCTACAACAAACGGGACATTCAGCATCCTGATTTCGTTCCGACCGCTGATACACCGACTGCCTTTATATCAGCATTTGACAAAGAAGACCGCGACGCGTTGAAAAAGAAAATTGAAGAAACGGCCATCGCAATGATGGAGCCATACAATGTCCTCGTTCCGGCGAATGAAGGAAAGCTTTTGTCGATGCTGAAAAACGAAACGATCCTAAGGGAGCTTTCTTTCCAGGAAAATGACCAAGTTTATCGCTGCACAGGCTATGCGTTAAGGGACCATCAGGTTGCTGGGCAGCTGCAAAAATTCACAATATAAGCTGGAAAAGACGAAGACTCTTCGTCGGAAAGGTCCAGCTGCAAAAATTTACATGATAGATTGGAGAAGCACCATGTATAAGCAATTGAAGCACGGAGAACGCCTAAGCCAGGCTGCGCGGGAGGTGGAAACACAAATTGCCAATATCCACAGGGCAATAGATGAAATAATTGAGACGAATCAATTCAGGGTACTGCAAAGCTTTCAAAAGCACAGGGTGAGCGACTCGCACTTCACCCCAAGCACTGGCTATGGCTATGATGATACAGGAAGGGACGTGCTCGCGAGCATCTATGCGGATGTATTCGGAGCGGAAGCAGGTCTTGTCCGTCCGCAAATCATATCAGGCACCCATGCAATTTCCATCGCCCTGTTCGGAATATTAAGGCCGGGCGACGAGCTACTCTACATAACAGGGAAGCCGTACGACACGCTTGAGGAAATCGTCGGAATCCGCGGGGCCGGGAATGGGTCGCTAAAGGAATTCGGGATTTCGTACAATAGCGTGGCGCTTACAGAAGAAGGTGGCATCGATTGGAACGCTGTCTCTGCCGCAATCAAACCGAATACGAAAATGATTGGCATCCAGCGTTCCAAAGGGTATGCGACAAGGCCGTCATTTACGGTTGCGGAAATCGGTGAAATGGTCCGTTTTGTAAAGGAAATCAAGCCGGACGTTGTTGTTTTCGTCGATAACTGTTATGGCGAATTCGTGGAATTGGAGGAGCCGTGCCACGCGGGTGCCGACCTGATGGCTGGTTCCCTGATTAAAAACCCCGGTGGCGGCATTGCAAAAACGGGCGGTTATATCGTTGGAAAGCAGGAGTACGTAGATGCATGTTCCTACCGAATGACCTCACCGGGAATCGGAGCCGAAGCTGGCGCGTCGCTTTATAGCCTCCATGAAATGTATCAGGGATTTTTCCTGGCACCACATGTTGTGGGCCAGGCGCTGAAAGGGGCTGTTTTTACAGCGGCGATGCTTGAGCGGTTCGGGATGAAGTCGTTTCCTAAATGGGATGCCCCAAGAACAGACCTTATCCAGGCGGTGGAGTTCAATGACCGCCAAAAGATGGTATCGTTCTGCCAGGCAATCCAGTTTTCGTCGCCGGTTAATTCTTACGTTACTCCATATCCCGCCTACATGCCTGGATACGAAGACGATGTTATCATGGCTGCGGGCACATTTATTCAGGGAGCAAGTATTGAGCTTACCGCAGATGGGCCATTGCGGCCGCCTTATGCAGCTTATGTGCAGGGAGGGCTTACGTATTCCCATGTGAAAATCGCCATCTGCCTGGCACTTGACCGGCTGATTGAAGAAGGATTGATATAGAGAAGAAGGCACCTCTCGAACAGGTGCCTTCTTTATATTTTTATAAAGGCGGTTGCATAAATGGGTACTTTTTGTCCACACCTGTATTTATTTCTATAAGCTTTTTTCAATTTTGGCTATTAAAGTAGAGAAAATAGGGAATAAGCCTAAAGGGACTGAAAATGCCGTTGTGCAAAAAAGGGCTTCTCAGCATGTGGCTCAAACAATCGGAAAGGCGCAGCCGGCCTGGCAAGCATGTGGAATGTTCCGCCACTTGGTGAAGGCTTCGGCTATATTAGCCTATTTTTCCTTTTCGGCATCCTGATTTCGGTTTCAACAGGAATCTTTTTTAGGATGTTCAGCTCAAAATAGGAAAAAGCAAAAGCCGTTTCATCAATGGTTTCCTGATTTTTCAGCCTGGGAAAATTTTTTAATTCCCATGTAAGGAAACCTAACATAGTATTGACAGATTTTTTAACATTGGAATATAATTCAGTTTGTAAGTCACGATAAGGAGGAGAAATCATGGGGGGAAGCAAGATCCGCCGCTCCATGCCGCTGTTTCCGATTGGAATTGTGATGCAGCTGACCGATTTGACCGCGAGGCAAATCCGCTATTATGAAGAGCACCAATTGATTTCTCCCGCTCGGACTGAAGGGAATAGGCGAATGTTCAGTTTGAATGATATTGACAGGCTCCTTGAAATTAAGGATCTGATTGACAAGGGCGTCAATATGGCTGGAATCAGGGAGTTGTTCCTCGTCAACAAGGAGAAAAGGCAGCGCGAATCCGAAAAGGAAAAGAAGCCGAAAAAGGAATTGACGGAAGTTGAATTAAGGAAATTGCTTCGCAATGAATTGCTCCATGCCGGGCGGTTCAACCGTTCGACCTTAAGGCAAGGCGATATGTCCCGATTTTTCAATTAATCCGTTGCTATTATAAAGGAGGAAACAACTTGGCAAGGTACACACGTGAAGACATCGAAAAAATGGCAAAAGAGGAGAACGTAAAGTTTGTCCGTCTGCAGTTCACGGACATTCTCGGGACAATCAAAAACGTGGAAATCCCAATTTCCCAGCTTGGAAAGGCGCTTGACAATAAAATGATGTTCGACGGATCCTCCATTGAAGGCTTTGTCCGGATTGAGGAATCCGATATGTATCTTTTCCCTGATCCTGATACATGGGTCATTTTCCCGTGGACAGCCGAGAAAGGGAAAGTTGCGCGCCTCATTTGCGACATCCATAACGCGGATGGAACGCCATTTGGCGGCGACCCACGCAATAATTTGAAACGAATTCTTAAAGAAATGGAAGAGCTTGGCTTTACAACCTTCAACATTGGGCCGGAACCGGAATTTTTCCTATTCAAGCTTGATCAGAATGGCGAACCCACTCTTGAACTGAATGACAGCGGAGGCTATTTTGACCTCGCCCCAACCGATCTTGGCGAAAACTGCCGCCGCGATATCGTACTTGAGCTTGAAGAAATGGGCTTTGAAATCGAAGCCTCCCACCATGAAACGGCGGCGGGCCAGCACGAAATCGACTTTAAATATGCGGATGCCATCACTGCGTGCGACAATATCCAAACGTTTAAGCTTGTTGTAAAAACAATCGCCAGGAAGCATGGTTTGCATGCTACGTTCATGCCAAAGCCATTGTTCGGCGTGAGCGGTTCCGGCATGCACTGCAACCTGTCCCTGTTCAAAGGTAATGAGAACGTGTTTTATGAAAAAGGGAGCAAATTGGACCTGAGTGAGAATGCATACCATTTCATCGCCGGCATCCTTAAACACTCAACAAACTTCACTGCCGTCACAAACCCGACTGTCAACTCTTATAAGCGTCTGGTTCCTGGCTATGAAGCGCCATGCTATGTTGCTTGGTCCGCGAAAAACAGGTCACCGCTCATCCGTATCCCTGCTTCACGCGGAATGAGCACGCGTGTTGAGGTGCGCAGCGTCGACCCTGCAGCCAATCCGTATTTGGCTATGGCTGTCCTATTGAAGGCTGGCTTAGACGGTATCAAAAACAAGTTGACACCGCCAGCAGCAGTTGACCGTAACATTTATGTGATGTCGAAGGAAGAGCGCATCGAAGAAGGAATTGCCGACCTGCCGGCTACACTTGCACAAGCGCTTGATATGATGAAAACAGACGATGTCATCCTGTCCGCGCTTGGCGAGCATATCGTTGAGCACTTCCTCGAAGCGAAGGAAATCGAATGGGATATGTTTAGAACCCAGGTACACCCTTGGGAACGCGAACAGTATATGAGTATGTACTAATAGAATTTAAAAAAGCAGTTCACTTTTGTAAAAGTGGACTGCTTTTTTTCATAGGATTTGTGTTTGGTATGGAATTGAGATACGTGTAAATGTGAAAAAACATTAAAATATGACAATTTTGTGACTTTTGTTTATGACTTTATATTCCAGGATGGTATATAATAAAAGAGAGACAACAAAAATAGCCGCCAAGGGGGTTAGCGGCTACTTTGGAATATATACAGGATTTTTCAATGCGGGTAATCCGGCTCAGCTGGCAGCCAGTTAAGCAAGTGCCAGCTGATCTGATGTAGTTCTTTATCTGCGCTGTCTCAGAGATGCATTTTCCTGGTGTCTCTGGGGTGCGATGGTGCACATTATGTCTCATGTTGCCATTCATTGATGTTACTAAGCTGTGTTGTTTTGTATCATGGTGCAATTCTTAGGTGTTTCTAGGCTGTGATGCTGTGTTTCTGGATGCGAATCATAGCTATTTCTAAGATGACCATTCTGTATCTTTGTGCAAATCGTAGATGTTTCTAAGTTGTAAGGTTTTGTATCTTGGTGCCAATCTTAGGTGCTTCTAGGCTGTGATGCTGTGTATCTGGATGCAAATCATAGCTGTTTCTAAGATGACCATTCTGTATCTGGATGCAAATCATAGATGAATCTAGTTGGAACCCCTGTCAATGACGATGCGATTCGTTTCCACTGATGCGTCTAGGCTGTTCGATCTCGTTGTGTTCTGGCTGTTCAATGCGATGTTTGACTAAGCAATCTTATGATGGCTTGTTTTTGAATCGATTGCTGTTGAAGTTTTTCTGTACTTTTAAAATAACAGATTCAAGGTTAAAAATGTTGGTATGTTGTTTATGTTCACAAAGCTGTAAAAACAAAGTGACAAACTTTTGAATTTCCGAACTTTGAGGGGGTATCAGCATGATCAGAATGGCAGTTGCAGGTGCGGCTGGGTTCGTATTGGTTTTTATTGAATCCTATCTTGTGATGATTTTAAAGGGGTATAAAACAATCGAGTTTGGGGGCATAAGCCCATTCATCGGAGTTTGGGCAATGAATTTCTTCCTGGTTTTCTCAATCCTTACCCACGCGAAGCTTTGGTATGACGAGCGGGCACAGCAAAGGGAAGAAGCCCAGACGGAACAATAAATATATAGAAGCAAAGAAAAACAGGCTATCCGCAATAGCCTGTTTTTTAATGGATGCTCCGGTATACGCCGATAACTTTTCCCAAAATGGATACTTCCCTAAGGATGATAGGCTCCATGGTTGGGTTTTCCGGCTGGAGGCGGATATAGTCTTTTTCTTTGTAAAATCTTTTACACGTAGCTTCGTCCTCTTCTGTCATTGCGACAACGATATCTCCGTTATTTGCTGTCTTCTGTTGCTTTACAATGACATAGTCCCCATCAAGGATACCAGCCTCAATCATACTTTCCCCCATAATTTCAAGCATGAAAACCTGCTCGTCTGAAGGGACCATCGTTTCCGGAAGGGGGAAATACTCCTCGACATTTTCAACAGCGGTGATTGGCTGTCCGGCAGTAACACGCCCAACGACTGGAACATTGACGACCCTGACTTTCGGGATGTATGCTTCATCGGCTTCAAGAATTTCAATTGCCCTTGGCTTTGTCGGGTCCCTTCTAATAAGGCCCTTCATTTCCAGCCGTTCCAGGTGGCCGTGTACGGTCGAGCTTGAGGCGAGCCCCACTGCTTCACCGATTTCACGGACGGACGGCGGATAACCCTTTCTTTTTACTTCACTTTTAATATAATCAAGGATCTCCTGCTGCCTCTTCGATATTTTAGCCATAAATGGAAACACCTCTTCTGGTATTGTTACCTAATTATAGCATGGGTTGTACAAAGATACAAACATAAGTTCGAGTTTTTTCATTGACATCAAACAGACGTTCGGATTATAATCAAATCAAATAAACCGAACATACATTCTTAAGGGGTGCGTCCAATGAAGAAATTTTTGATAAATAACTCTTATGTCGTACTATTGATTTTTGTCAGCAGCCTATGTGCAGGAGCGGTATCGTACTTTAGCAAACCTGCAACTGAAGATACATACATGACCATTACAGTGAAAGAAGGGGATTCCATTTGGGCGGTTGCGGAAGAGCTTGCCGAACGCCATTCGATGGACCGGTCTGATATTATAAACTGGGTAAAGAAAAACAATGAACTCGCGAGCGACACGATTTATCCAGGGGACAAAATCATTGTCCCTATTAAAAAGCTCACCATTAGCGAGGGACAGCAGCTAGCAAGTGTTGGAAAGGGTGAGTAAATATGGGGAACAAGGGCGTCCGGGCAGCGATATATTGCCGAGTCAGCACAGAAAAGGAAGCCCAGGAAACGTCCCTTGCAAGGCAGGAGGAGGAACTTCTTGCTCTTGCGAAAAGGCACGGGTTTGAAAAGGCAGCGGTCTACAGGGAGCAGGCAAGCGGATATTCCCTTGAAAGGGAGGGGCTCCTAGAACTGCTTAACCTCATAAAGGATGGGGAAATTGATGCCGTTCTTATTCAGGATGAAACAAGGCTTGGCAGGGGAAATGCCAAAATAGCCATCCTTCATGTATTATCAAAAAATGGCATCAAGCTATACAGTGTGGCGCATGACGGTGAACTCCAGCTGTCTGAATCCGACTCGATGATTCTTAATATTGTCGCGATGGTCGAGGAATATCAGCGTAAATTGCACAATATCAAGATAAAGCGTGGAATGAAAAGGGCCATTGAAAAAGGCTATAAGCCCCAGAAAAACCTGAAAAACCTGGATGAGAGCCCTGGCCGTGAACGGATCGAAGTCCCAGTAAATGAAATTATCAGGCTGAAAGACAATGGCCTCACCTTTGCGGAAATCGCCGCGACCCTTAGAGGGTTCGGTTACGATGTATCCAAAGCGACGGTGCACCGACGGTATAGGGAAGCAATCGAATCGGACAAGCCCTCTTCCTTGTAAAGGGCGGCGTTTTCTAGTATTATGCATGGTAGTCTAACCGAAAGAGGGAGTGCCATGCTTTCAAAAGAAAAAATCGCCAGGATAAATGAATTGGCCAGGAAATCGAAATCGGTCGGATTGACAGATGAAGAAGCCAAAGAGCAAACCATGTTACGGAAGGAATATCTCGAGGTTTTCCGTTCTTCCATGCTGGATACATTGACCAACACGACCATCATTGATCCGGAAGGGAACGACGTCACTCCGGAGAAAATAAAAGCGAGAAAAAACAACAGGCATCTCCACTAAAATGGGGTGCCTGTTTTTTTTACCAAAAATAACAATAATATTGCCTTTTTTTCGGCTTTTTTTCCGGAAAAACAAAAATAATGAAATGACAGCGCCTTCATGAAAGGGGATTTGTTGAATAATTCACATGAGAGCTATAATATTAAGAAGGTAGGAATTTGATGACGAAAGGATGTAATGTATGTTTGACAAAATTGATGCTTTGTCCGTGACCTCAATTAGGACGTTATCAATTGATGCAATTGAGAAAGCAAATTCCGGTCACCCGGGAATGCCAATGGGCGCAGCCCCTATGGCTTATACACTATGGACCCGGTTCATGAACCATAATCCGAAAAATCCAAACTGGCTTAACCGTGACCGTTTTGTTCTATCCGCGGGACATGGTTCCATGCTTTTGTACAGCCTGCTTCACCTTTCCGGTTACAATGTGACCATGGATGACATTAAACAATTCCGCCAATGGGGTTCAAAAACTCCTGGGCATCCTGAGTACGGCCACACCGAAGGCGTTGAAGCCACAACAGGCCCACTTGGACAAGGAATCGCAATGGCTGTAGGTATGGCAATGGCAGAACGCCACTTGGCAGCTACCTACAACAAAGACAACTACGAGCTCGTAGATCATTTTACATACAGCATTTGCGGTGACGGCGACTTGATGGAAGGCGTATCCGCAGAAGCTGCTTCGCTTGCGGGCCACTTGAAGCTTGGAAGGCTTGTGGTTCTTTATGATTCCAACGACATCTCACTCGATGGCGATCTTCACATGTCTTTCTCTGAAAGTGTAAAAGAACGCTTCCTATCCTACGGCTGGCAGTATATTAGAGTCGAAGATGGAAACGACCTTCATGAAATTGCAAAGGCGCTTGAGGAAGCAAGAAGCGATTTGGACCGCCCGACTATGATTGAGGTTAAAACAGTCATTGGGTTCGGTTCTCCGAATCTTTCCGGTAAATCCGATGTCCATGGCGCTCCGCTTGGAATGGATGAACTGAAGCTTACAAAAGAAGCGTACAAATGGACATTCGAAGAAGATTTCCATGTGCCTGAAGAAGTTTATTCCCACTTCCGCAAGCTGGTCGAGGAAAACGGCGCGAAAAAAGAAGCCGAATGGAACAGCTTGTTCGAGCAATACAAGAAAGACCATCCTGAACTGGGCAACCAGCTGGAACAGGCGCTTAAAGGCGAGCTTCCAGAGGGCTGGGATAAAGATCTGCCAGTTTACAGCGAAGGGAAGAGCCTTGCGAGCAGGGCATCATCCGGTGAAGCGATCAATGCAATCGCCAAAAACCTGCCAACCTTCTTTGGCGGCTCCGCTGACCTGGCTGGTTCCAACAAAACCTTGATCAAAAATGCAGGAGATTTCCTCCCGAATTCTTACGAAGGACGTAACATTTGGTTCGGCGTCAGGGAATTCGCGATGGGTGCCGCCCTTAACGGAATGGCTCTCCACGGTGGTTTGAAGGTGTTCGCTGGAACGTTCTTTGTATTCTCCGATTACCTGCGCCCGTCAATCAGGCTGGCAGCTCTAATGGGACTTCCGGTTACGTATGTCTTTACTCATGACAGCATTGCTGTTGGAGAAGATGGCCCGACCCACGAACCAATCGAGCAGCTTGCAGCGTTAAGGGCAATGCCAAATCTTTCTGTTATCCGTCCGGCTGATGGAAACGAAACTTCGGCTGCGTGGAAATTGGCTGTAGAATCAAGAGACGTACCAACTGCTCTTGTCTTGACTAGGCAAAACCTGCCTACCCTTAAAGGTACGGATAAAAACGCCTATGAAGGTGTTAAGAAAGGTGCTTATGTGGTCTCTCCTTCCTCTAAGGAAACTCCTGACGCGCTTCTCCTTGCTTCAGGTTCAGAAGTTAGCCTTGCAGTGAAAGCACAGGAAGAACTCGCGAAAGAAGGAATCGAGGTATCCGTAGTGAGCATGCCATCATGGGATCGATTCGAAAAGCAATCGAAGGAATACAAAGACTCTGTCATTCCGAAGTCCGTGAAGAAACGCCTTGGCATCGAAATGGGCTCTTCCCTTGGTTGGCACCGTTACACAGGTGACGAAGGCGAAGTACTAGCAATCGATACATTCGGCGCTTCGGCACCGGGCGAACTGGTCATGAAAGAATATGGATTCAGTGTTGAAAATGTTGTATCCAAGGTAAAAGACCTTCTTGAAAAATAAAATAATAAAGTTACTTAAAAGGCCGGGCAGAAAATTGCTCGGCCTTTTGCATAAAACCGTTTTGTAAATTCTTTGTTAAGGAATACCTCTCTATTCCGTGACAGTCCGGCCTTAAAATAGTATAATGAAAGACAAGGCAAAATTTCACAATTATCGAAATAATAAGCTCTATATAGTTATTTTTCAAAAAGTGATTATAAAAGGGGATACCGACAAACCAGCCACCGTAAATGATTAAGATTCGCTTTTCCTCCGTCACACGGTAACAGGAGAAAGGAATTGAAGCAGGGAGAGAATGGAATGAGAAAGTACCAGCTCTATTTAATTGAAGACGAGTTTGCCTCCCATTACTTCGGAAGAGAGCGCATATTTTTTCATTTATTTAAGGAAAATAGGCAGGCTGCCGGTGAACTGAAACAAATAACAGACAAGCAAATCAGCTACATAACTAAACAACTGCCCGTGCTGCGGATCCACCAACTGCTCCACAGACAGCTTGAAAAGACGAATAGCCTGAAGGTGGAAAATGGCCTTTATACAATTGAACTGAACAATCGGACAAGCAGGGCGAACCTCACCGTGCAGGAAACCTTCATATTAATTGAGGCGGAAGGCGGATACGAGGCGGAGACAGCATTCTTTGAAGTCCTCCGTAAATGCGAAGCGTCGTTCCTGGCGATTGATTTGGAAAATGATAAATATGGGTGGTTGAAACCAATCAAGGAAAGAAAATTTGTCTAAATGCCATGAACTATTGTATAATTACGCTTGGTAAATTACACTGTATTAGCAGGACAACATGAAGGAGGAAATAGTATGGTAAGTACTGGTTATGTAATCCTTATTGCTGTTCTGGCCCTAGTCGCTGGAATTGCAATTGGATTTTTTATAACACGTAAGTACATGATGGATTATCTGAAAAAAAATCCGCCAATCAACGAACAAATGCTGAAAGTCATGATGATGCAAATGGGCATGAAACCGTCCCAAAAGAAGATCAACCAAATGATGGCAGCAATGAACAAGCAGCAAACCAAATAACAAACTGGATGAAAACCCTTATGGGACAAGGTTTCTACAGTGTTCTAATAACCATAATAGGTAAATTATATGGAAGCAGATTCGTGATTTGAATCCTTTCACAATTTTTTTAGCATACTTGGTTAATCATGCCTCAATCCCAACTTAAGCCACTTTTACTGCGAATGATAAAGCAGGAGAGGTGGCTTTTTTATGTTGTTGAAAGAAGTAATCGAGAAATACCGGTACACGGGTTAGCCAGGGGATTTAATGGAGAACAACGCCCATAAACACCAGGAATTAAATTAGGCATGGTTTTTGTTGGAGAAAAGAGCCGTTAAAGAATTGGAGAGTGTTCAGGGCCAAAATTTAAAAGCCTATATTTATTTCTAAATCGGTGGGTGACGGGTTGGATAAAAACTGTCCTCTTCCTTACTCAAGAAAAATTTTAACCGAAAGAGAGAAATTTTTATAAAATGGCTAAAAATACGGTCATAAGGGATGTCAGCCACTTTTTCTGATTAGCTTTCCTGTAGGAAAGATTAACCGTTTCTGTGAATTAAGGGTAAAATCGGCTATTCAATACCTCTAATCGGAAAAATGAGCCGCTAGCATACCATTTTACTCACCCAGAAAAAAATAGAATTATTGATAAAATCGAAATTCCATGTAATCATATATTTTGGGTGATCAAAATGGAAAAATTTGATGAAAAAATTTATTGTAGAGTTTGTCGCAAGAAAACTTTTAATAACATAGTTTATGAAATTAGGGAAGAAGTTACAATTAAAGGTTCTATGGGTGGCTTTTTGGTCAAACACTCTGTTGTTGAATGTGGCGGTTGTCGTACGATAACTTATGCCGACATTATTTATGCTTTGGAATTTGACGGTGAAAATTGGGTAATTTCAGACTTACCACAACATATTAATGTTTTTCCAGAAGAACCAAAGGCCGCAGTAAGTAAAAATGTGAAGATGGATATTCAATATTCAATGACTGTTCCAGATAACATTAAGGAAATTTATATTGAGTTAATTTCCTCCTATAATATGGGACATAATCTACTTTGTGCAATTGGAATAAGAACACTAATAGAAGCGATCTGTAATGAATTAAATATTTCTAAAGGCTTTAAGCATGATAATGAAGGTAATCCATTAACAAAGGAAGGTAAGAAGGAAAGTATAGAAGGAAAAATTTATGGATTGTTTGAGAATAAACATATTGTCTGGAATCAGTGTCTTATTCTCCAAAGGATTAGGGAAATAGGGAACGCTGCAACTCATCAATTAATCACTCCTACTTCGGAAGAAATTTATTATGCTATTGATATTGTTGAAGGAGTAATTGAAAATATCTATAATTTAAAAAATCACAAACTATTAAGAAGTTAATAAGACATACAAAAACATTTTGTCTATTAATATCAAAAAATGTAAAACGATTTATTACTTTCCCCCTATTTTGTAATGGTAAAATTTAACTATAACTAGTTAGGGGGGGGTAAAGTTGGAGGAAATAATCAAAGGCCAAGAAACTAAGCAACCTAATGTAAAAAAAGAATCAATAATTATTGGTGCAATATTAATCATTATGGTTGTTGTAATTGCGATTGTATGGAATTATTTTCGATTGGATGATTCACGACTGAATAATTTATAAGAAATATTATCTAATGATAAAGAGATAAGTCCATACTTCATAGTTCCGAGTTTCAGTGAAAATGAATTTGATGAAGTTTTAAAACATGAAGGAAAGACGGTCTATCCATATAACCTCCTGGGTAGTTTAACTCAATCGTTTATGAAATTATCACCTAACGAACAATATAATGTATTTAAAAAGATAGAAGAAATAATAGAAGATAATGAACATAGTACCCTAATCAGATGTGGTAATAATAAATATTGTAGTATAAAGGAAATAACTGGATTAAAACCGCATGAAGGAGATTCCTTTTCAGATATTGAATCATATTCATATGACACTTACAGTGGTAAATTAGAACACTCTTATGTTGATAAGAAAGTTGGGTTACGGAAGGTAGAAACTGTTTCAAATACTACAACTAAATCTTCTAGTTCCACTCAAACTACTTCTACTGGCGGTTTAAAAATAGTTGAGAAGTCAGGAACAATTAATGGGGATTATATCTATGTTAGAGGGGCAGTACAGAATTTTGGTTCTGATTCTTATTCATATGTTGAAATAAAAGTAACTTATACAGACGATAACGGAAATGTATTGGATACTGATAGGACTTATGTGAATAGTTCAGATACCTTATTACCAAAGGAAAGAAAATCTTTTGAGATTATGACCAGAATGGTTGGTCAGAAATACCCAAAGTACAAAGTAGAAATTGTTGATTATGATATTGAGTAGAAAGAAGGATTTTCCATTTATTTGCCGAATGTTGTAAATGTAAATGTTTGGTGAGGAGTGGTTGTTATGATGTTAGAAGAAAAACATTTATGTGAAAATTGTAATAAGGAGTTTGAGTGGTATTATATTGTTCCTCAGCATATGAGTAGTGGACACTTTAAAACTCATGTTATCCCAAGAAATAAGTCGGAAGTTAAGCATGTGAATGCTCACATTAACAAAGTACCAACGAATGTTACTGTACATTGTAGTAATTGCGATCATTTGAATACTTTTGATGTGGATGTAAAAAATGGAACAGTATGAACTAGATTTTCTTAATCAGTGGAAAGAGGAATTACAGATACAAAAGGAACTGATTCATGAAGAACTTTCTACATTAGCAAAAAATCCACATATACTTAATCTAAGAAAGCAAATTATTGAAGATGTGATAAGTGTAAATAAGGAACTACATCATGACTCTGAAGAGTTTAGACAATTTTTTGATTATGATAAGACTTTAGAAGAAATTAAAGAGTATCAATTGACAGTAACCGAAAAAGTTGAGTATTTGAATAAGGAATTAAAATATACCAACTATTTACTCAGATATATAGAATTTAGATTAAAAAATAGAGTTTAACTTATTTTTGTCCACGATAAATAATCGTGGGCTTTTTTATTTTGTATGGAAGGGGATGTGAAATAATCAATAACCTTCTGCTGCAAAATTAAAAAGCAGTAGAAAGCCTAGAATAGCATAGCTACTTAGCCTCACTCAAAAATGGGAGGGACGTTTTTAATAGAAAATTTTTATTCAATTTTAACCAATTTAGGAAATGTTAGTATATAATAAGTGATGACAAATCATAGGGGGCCCAGAGTGAAAAATAAAATATTTTTATCAATTCTATTAATACTTCTTTTATCTGGTTGTGTAAAGATGGATAATACCCTAATAATCAATAAAGACGGCAGCAGTGATTTTACTATGATATATGGTATAGATAGTCAATTGTATTCATCCGAAATGGGCGCACCAGAAAGCATGGATGAATTCAAGAGTGATGCCGAGAAGAGCGGATTCAAAGTAGTTACTTATAAAGACAAAGAGTTTACTGGTCTTAAAATTTCAAAACACTTTGAGTCTTATAAGGATATAAAATTTGTCAACAATAGTGAATCAAAAATGAACTTCAAAGTAAACGAACAAAAAGGATTTTTTAAAAACAAGTACGCTGTAGAAGCTGTTTATGATTTAAGAGGCATGTCAGATGAAATGGGAGACGGATCAGAAGGCTTTGATGAGCAGATATTAAACTCAATCTTAGGTAAAATGGATTTAAAATTTACGTTAAAATTACCTGTCAAATCCGGAGATAACAACGCTTCTAATGTTTCTGATGAAGGAAAAACTTTAACGTGGGATTTGCTCCCTGATAAAAATAATGAGTTAAAGGTGCAATTTGAAAAGGTAAACACATTGAATATTGTTTTATTGGCAGTTGGTATTGTAGTAGCTCTAATTTCAACATTAATTGTTATTTTTAAGAAAAGAAAACCTACAATAGAAGAAACGTTTTAATTGTTAAAACCTCACTAATATAGTGGGGTTTTTCTTATTCCTTTTTCCAAATGTCACCCAGCTTAATGTCAGGGTTTCTTTTTCTTAACTCCTCAACTATAATGTTACCTTCAATGCTGATAACTGAATAATTAATGGGAACCCAAAAGTAAGAGGTTCCCATTCTATTAAGCGATATTCTTTAACCAAGTAATAATCCGAAGAATCTCCAATGGTTCGAACCAAGTAATTAAAAACATCACAACGAAAAAAGAAATAAGTGATATGTATTTTAAGGCTCCTACTTCACGTTTAGCAATTGCAATAAAACTTAGTACAATTCCAATTAAAAAAGAAATAAAACCAAAAAGGACTGCCAGTTCCGAATAGCCATCTATTATCCAATTCACACCGTATAATGATAGTCCTAAAACCAGCAAGGTTGTTGACAATATACTTAATTTTTTCACAATTTCACCCCCGAATATGATTTTACCATAAACAGGGTGAAAAATTGAAGGAGCGTAAATCAATTTGATTAGGTGCTCTTATACACGAAGTTCTTTTTCGTGAATCGGATTGAGTATCTACTTTCCCTTTCTTCTATAAGATGGCAGCTTAAATAAGTATTTTTGCCAGTTTCATTCAAAAATGTGAATTAACTGCTTAATTTTTTTGTCTTTGTGTACTTGTCCAAACCATTTTTATTACTTTTGAATTTATTAAAGAGAGGAGCGGAATGATTATAGTAGAGATGTAAGTTATTAAAATACATTTATACTAGAACATTCGATACTCATTTATGAAAGTATTTCAATAATATAATGACCGAAGGGAGGTAAAACAATGGCAAAGGTTCTTAATTTTACTATGCCTGCGGGTGGCACAATTACAAGTCCTTGCAACAATGAAACTATAGTTTTAACAGGAAATACTCATGTATTAATTACTCAAACAGTGGATGGTAAAGGAGGTTTTCATTTTAAATTTCATGTTAATACTCAAAACCTTTCGGGGACAGGTCTAACAACGGGTGCCCAATATAAATTTGTATCAACATCAAATGCCGAACAAAACACTGGATCTTCTGGCTTTCCATCTGAGTTTACCGCGATAGATACCCTTAGGGTAATAGCCCAAGGTAATGTTCCAAATTTCCTAACGCATGCTATTGGCAAATTTACATTCAATGCCAATGGTGAACTCACTTCATTTAAAATAGATTTCGATTCAGAATGTAAATAACCTTAAAATACCATTAAGTAGAGGATAAATTTACGATTCATTCTCTGCTTTCTTTTTTTTTGACTCACGTTAACAGTTTTAAAAATCAGCCTGGTGGTTTAAAAAAAATTTTCGCCTTCAACAATCAGCTAGTTTACAGCCATCAGCGCGTTCTTCAAGATTTAATAATCTTCCTTATTTTTAAAAAATTTGATAAAATAGTAATTCCGGTGATTGGGTAAAGTGGCTGGAATTGTCTCCGCCAACGCCCACTCGACGGAATCTAGAGAGAAAGAGTGGGGGGAATAATGAAAATATTTGCTGACTTAAAATGGTTTTTTTGGCAAGAGAGAAAGGCATACATAACCGGAATCATTATGCTTTTATTAGTTGCATTCCTTCAATTAATCCCGCCAAAGGTCATTGGGATTGTCGCCGACCAGATTAAGGACGGGTCGATGACATCGACCTCATTGATTCAATGGGTGCTGGTTTTGCTTGGCGCGGGGCTTTCGATGTACATCCTCCGCTATTTCTGGAGGATTAAGATCTTCGGCTCGGCGGTAAAACTGACGAGGAATCTCAGGAATAATCTTTATGAGCACTTCACCAATATGTCGCCAAACTTTTACCAAAACAGGCGAATTGGCGACTTGATGGCGCATGCGACAAACGACCTTTCCGCCATTCAGCAAACTGCTGGCGCCGGAGTGTTGACGCTGGTCGATTCACTCGCTACCGGAGGCTTTGTTATCCTTGCGATGGCGTTTACGATCAGCTGGAAATTGACGCTGATCGCACTCATCCCAATGCCGTTCATGGCGTTGTTGACGAGCTGGTTCGGGAAGATGCTTCACCGATCCTTCCACAAGGCACAGGAAGCATTTTCATCGCTCAATGACAAAACGCAGGAAAGCATTACCGGGATCAAGGTAATCAAAACATTCGGCCAGGAAGAAGAAGACATCGAGGATTTCCGTAACCAGTCTGAGGATGTTGTTCAGAAAAACATGGTCGTTGCGAAGATTGATTCCCTTTATGACCCGACGATTTCCATCATTGCCGGCATTTCCTTTTTCCTATCCATTGGCTTTGGAGCAAGGGAAGTCCTCAATGATAACCTGACGATTGGGCAGCTGATTTCCTTCACTACGTATCTTGGCCTCCTGATTTGGCCAATGCTCGCATTTGGGTGGCTGTTCAATATCGTGGAACGTGGCCGGGCCTCGTATGACCGTGTATCCCTATTATTACGCCAGCCAGTGGACATCCAGGACAAAGAAAACGCGATAGACGAAGTTCCTGCTGGGAGCATCGAATTCTCGATTGATGAATTTACATTCCCGGGTGAAAACGCGCCTCTTTTAAAAAATATCAATTTCGAAATTGGAAAAGGGCAAACGCTTGGCATTGTCGGGAAAACAGGCGCTGGAAAAACAACGCTGATCAAGCTTTTAATCCGGGAGTATGACATTAAAAAAGGAGAAATCCTGTTTGGCGGGCATAACATCTCGGACTATAAGCTCGAAAAATTAAGGCAGGCCATCGGCTATGTGCCGCAGGACCACTTCCTGTTTTCAGCTACAGTAGGGGAGAACATTGCGTTCACTAAGGCGGATGCGTCAGAGGATGAAATTATCGCGGCCGCGAAACTTGCGAATATCCATGACGATATCCTCGGATTCACCGATGGCTATGACACTGTCGTCGGGGAGCGCGGCGTATCGCTCTCGGGGGGGCAAAAACAGCGGATTTCGATTGCTCGAGCCCTACTTATGAACCCGGAAGTTCTGATTCTCGACGATTCGCTCTCCGCCGTTGACGCGAAAACGGAAGAAGCGATCCTATCCGCCCTGAAGCAGGAGAGGGAAGGGAAGACGACGATCATCACTTCCCACAGGCTGAGCGCCATCCAGCACGCGAATCTCGTCCTTGTCATCGAGGACGGCAAGATTGCGGAGCGCGGCACACACGAAGAGCTGATGGAAGAAGGCGGCTGGTACAGGGAAATGTATTTGCGCCAGCAGCTTGAAGAGCTCGTTGAGCATGGGGGGCATTAAGGTGGACACACATTTGACAGAAAAGGGGCAAAGGAAAATCCTCATTAGGCTCCTGACCTATACAAAACCGCATAAGAAACTGATCATCGTGGCCTTCACGCTCCTTTTGCTGACAACGATAGGGGACATTGCCGGGCCATATCTTGTGAAAATTTTCATCGATGACTATTTGACGCCGGGGAATTTGGCTGTGAAGCCGATGCTTATCCTCGGGTCAATCTATATGGGCATACAAGTTGTGAAAGTGTTCCTGTTGTTCTTCCAGCTCGTGAAGTTCCAGGAGATTGCGTTGAAAATCATCCAGCAGCTTCGGATTGAAGTTTTTTCAAAAGTCCAGGCGCTTGGGATGAGGTATTTTGACAAAACGCCTGCCGGAAGCATCGTATCAAGGGTGACGAACGATACCGAGGCGATCAAGGATATGTTCGTTACAGTCCTTGCGACATTCATCCAGAGCGGGGTCTTCCTGCTCGGGATTTATGTGGCGATGTTCTTCCTGAATGTAAAGCTTGCATTGTTCTGTACAATCCTGCTGCCGGTTATCCTCGGCGTCATGACAATGTACAGGAAATTCAGCTCACGTTTTTACATGGATATGCGCGAACGCCTGAGCCAGTTGAATGCAAAGCTTGCCGAATCGCTTGGGGGCATGCAAATCATCCAGGTATTCAGGCAGGAAAAGCGGCTCCGGAAGGAATTCGGAGATATTAACGAAAAGCATTTCCAGGCTGGGATGAAAAACATCAAGCTGGACGGCCTGCTTTTAAGGCCAGCTATTGACCTGATTTACATCATGGCCCTCATTATGGTCCTAAGCTATTTCGGCATCACATCAATGGATACTGCTGTTGAGATTGGGGTCTTGTATGCGTTCATCAGTTACTTGGATCGTTTTTTTGAACCTGTCAATCAGATGATGATGAGGCTTTCCTTGTACCAGCAGGCGATTGTCGCCGGTTCAAGGGTTTTCAGGCTCCTTGACGAAAGCGACCACGCACCAGAACAGGAAAGCATACCAGGGCTTGAAATCGAGGATGGAAAAATTGAAATCCGCAACTTGAGCTTCTCCTATGACGGGAAAACGGATGTGTTAAAAAACATCTCGTTCACCGCCAATCCAGGGGAAACGGTGGCGCTAGTCGGCCATACGGGAAGCGGAAAGAGCTCGATCATCAACCTCCTGATGCGGTTCTACGAGTATGAAAGGGGAGACATCCTCATTGACGGGAAGTCCACACGCGACTATTCAAAGGATGAATTGCGCAAGAAAATGGGGCTTGTCCTTCAGGATCCATTCCTGTTTTACGGGACAGTAAAAGACAACATCCGCCTCCATAATCACGATATGCCGGATGAGAAGGTAATCGAGGCGGCAAGGTTCGTCCAGGCTCATACGTTCATTGAAAAGCTAGATGATAAATATGACCACAAAGTCGTCGAACGGGGCTCCGCATTCTCGAGCGGGCAAAGGCAATTGATCGCGTTTGCAAGGACGATCGCGACCGACCCGAAAATCCTCGTCCTCGACGAAGCAACGGCGAACATCGATACGGAAACGGAAGAAGCCATCCAGACCGCTCTCGAAAAGATGCGGGAAGGGCGGACGACAATTGCAATCGCGCACCGGCTTTCCACCATCCAGGACGCCGACCTCATCCTCGTCCTGCACCAGGGCGAAATTGTCGAGCGTGGTACCCATCAGGAACTTCTGGCGCATAAGGGCTTGTACCACAAGATGTACCTCCTGCAAAACGGATTGGTCGATCGGATGGAGCACGCGGTCAGGCAAGGTTCGTAGAATCAAGAATAATATTGTGATAAAATGAAACAGCCTGGCAAATTTGCCAGGCCGTTTCTATGAATGGGTCGGAATTTTTTTTAGAAAGTCATTGTTATACTGGTTCAATAACTGGTCCAATTCTTGGCTGTGTCGTATAGCAATGGAGGAACTCAAGCCGTTGGTGCATGCGACTTGAATCAATTCCGCCCTCTTTTGCTCTATCAACGAGAGCAAGTCCTGTTTCAACACGGCTGCAATTCCTTTCTGGAGTTTCTCCGGTTATGAAGGCGTCCATATCAGACAAAATCTAACA
Source organism: Neobacillus oceani (assembly GCF_046237595.1). NCBI lineage: Bacteria > Bacillati > Bacillota > Bacilli > Caryophanales > Bacillaceae > Neobacillus > Neobacillus oceani. The sequence continues at coordinate 1,989,685 of NZ_CP143543.1, forward strand.
ATGTATGATTCTCGACTTAGTATAACGTATTATGGTAATAAATTCAAAAGATTTTTGTAAAAAAATATCCAATACATTTCTACGGTGGGAACAATTATTAAATTGGATACCCGACACAAAACGTTCAATCCAATTTGTATCTTTACTACCGCCCGGTTTGATAGAATGAAAGCAACAACATGTTTAGGAGTTGGATCGATGGCTACAGAAGTTAACTTATTCCTTGCGCTCGGCGCTGGCTTCCTGAGCTTCATATCGCCTTGCTGCCTGCCTTTATACCCAGCATTCCTTTCCTATATCACCGGAATGTCCGTGAGCGAACTGAAGGATGAAAACGGAATGATGCAAAGGCGCAGCATTATTCATACAATCTTCTTCCTGATTGGGTTCTCGTCCATCTTTATCATGCTGGGCTTTACTACTTCATTTATAGGGGAGTTTTTATTCCAGAACCAGGAACTAATCCGCCGGATCGGCGCAATTTTCATGATCCTTTTCGGTCTGATTATTGTCGGTGTGTTCAAACCGGAATTTTTGATGAAAGATGTGAAGTTCCAATTTAAGAACCGGCCTTCAGGATATGCGGGATCCATCCTAATCGGGATGGCGTTCGCCGCCGGTTGGACGCCATGTACAGGCCCAATCCTCGGCGCAGTCCTTTCAATGGCCGCAACGGATCCAAGTTCGAGCATGCCGCTCATGATCGCCTATGTACTTGGATTTGCGATTCCGTTCTTCATCCTGTCCTTCTTCATCGGACGCATGGCATGGATCAAACGCAACTCCTTGAAAATCATGAAGGTTGGCGGCTATGTCATGATTGTGATGGGAATCATGCTGTTCTTCGACTGGCTGACGCAAATCATTATCGTCCTTACTGAACTGTTTGGCGGATTTACCGGGTTTTAAGGCGCTTTTTTAAAAAAAGAGTTGTCGTCATAAACAGCATTGCTTCCGTGGAGCGGATGTGAAGTCCCTTTAATTTTTTAGTATACTAATAGTGTTAATCATACAAGAATGGGATGAAGCCTCAGTGAATCTAGTTCTCGTTTCTTCAATCGGCGCGATTGGCATGGCAATGCTCGCGATGTTCGTCCGAATGAAGGCTGCCAAAAAGCCCGCTTCCATCAAGAAAATTATCCTGCCCCCGGTATTCATGAGCAGTGGGGCGCTAATGTATATCGTACCGCAATTCAGGCTGACTCCACTTGAGATCGCCGAAGCAGTCATTGTAGGAATGCTGTTCTCGATTCTATTGATCAAAACATCGGCGTTCGAAATTAAAGGAAACGACATTTATTTAAAACGTTCCAAAGCGTTTTTCATTATCCTCGTTGGCCTTTTGGTTGTCAGAATCATTTTAAAGGCGATTTTGAGCACGACAATTGATTACGGGGAAGTGTCAGGGATGTTCTTCCTGCTGGCATTTTCGATGATTGTCCCGTGGCGGATTGCCATGTACAGGGATTTTAAGAAACTGCAAATCAAACTGAAGAATAGCAAACAGCCGGCTTAAGTGAGCCGGCTGTTTTTTTCTGCATGAATAAGGGAATAGAAAAAACCGCTCAGGCTGGCGGCTCTTTAAAATAAATGCTCATACGGCGTCATATCAATCTGCTTTTCTCTTAGATGCTTTCTTAGGAACTTATGGTCACGCTTCGGCGTGGCGAGGATATAGCCCCTGATCACCAGTTCCTGATCGATCCGATTCACCTTTTCAGTCAACGCCAATTCGCCAATCTTGCCGGCAATCTTGTGCCGCGCAACGTCGCGAAACAGTTCGGGAACAGGCGTCACCAATTCCTCGAGGAAATGCTTCTGCTCCTCGGGCCACAGGTGGCGCGACTCATTCACATAGTATTCTTCCCAATCCATGATGGACTTCCCATCTTCCTTGGGCAACTTTTTCAAAAACTTGCGGAACATAAAATAACCGCCAATCGCAAACAACCCAATCAGCGTTAATCCCCAGAAAAATATAAACCACTGGGCCCAAATGTTTTCCATACCCCTCACCTACAGAACATATTTATCCACTCTTAACGGGGAAGAAAAGACCCCGCTGCGTAAATAGTTATCCTTTATCTCCCTCTATTATAGGGTTAATCAGCAAAATATGACAAGACTTAGACATTTTAAGCGTTTTGTTAGATAAAACAAAACGATTTTAGTAGGAATAACTTTTCTTTTTGAAGGAAAATACTTCCTATTTGTCGAAATTAATCAAATAGATGAAAATAATAAATTATAAATAAAGATATGTATAGTTAATAAAAATGAAGTTCCACTTTTATTAATTAACTAAGAGGAGGGTTTTAGGGAATATTGGATTTATAATAAAATTTTACATAAATCACCTTTATAGGAAGTGAACTTTTTTATGTGGAAAGATAGTGAAACGGAATTAGATTACTTAGATTTTGACCATATAATAGGCTTAATTGAAGGACTCATTTCAGATGAATCTCTTTTACCTTCAAGTATAGGCGTATATGGTGACTGGGGTAGTGGTAAATCTAGCTTAATTCGAATGAGTATGAAAAAAGCGGAAGAAGTAGATGGGACAGTTTGTTTAATTTTTAATGGTTGGTTATTTGAGGGCTATGAAGATGCAAAAACGGCCTTAATGGGAACTATCTTAGATACCATTCGAGAAAATCAACCCCTTACTGATAAAGCTAAAAAGTGTATTAGTGGGTTATATAAAAGTATAGACAAATTTAAACTCGTAAAGAGTGGTATTAAATATACGGGAGATATTCTTTTTACTGGAGGAGTAGGGACAATAATTGATTTGACTGTCAAAAATGTTTTAGCAAATACTAAAGAAAAAGCACCTAGTTTGTTTGAAGAATTTTCTGGAATGGATTTAGAAAAGATAGTGTCTTCAATCAAGGATGAACTTGATAATAAAGAAATTCGGCAAGATATTAAAGTCTTTCAAAAGAACTTTGCTGAGTTATTGGAAGAAACCAAAATAAACCGGCTAGTAGTATTTATAGATGAATTAGACCGATGTAGTCCAGATACTATATTGGACACTTTAGAGGCTTTAAGGCTCTTTTTATTTACAGGTAGAACTGTATTTATTATAGGAGCTGATGAACGACACATTTCTTATGCTGTCCAAAAGAACTTTGATGAGATTGAAGGGCAACAGATCAACATAGGCAAGGAATATTTAGAGAAAATAATACAATATCCTATAAGAATTCCAAGAATGAGTGATAGAGAGATGGAATTTTATATCAATTGTTTACTCTTTGAAAAAGAATTAACAAAAGATGAATTCGAACAAGTAATTCGACTTTTACAAGATAAAAAGAGTGAAAACTTCTTGGAGTTTGAGTTGACATACGAATTAATAAGCGAAAAATATCCAGAAATAGCTGAAAAACTCAAAGATAGCTTAGTTGTTGCAAGACAATTATCAGATGTATTGGCCCAAGGATTAAATGGAAATCCAAGACATTGTAAACGCTTTCTAAACTCTTTGGTAATGCGTGAAAAGATGTCAAAGAACAAAAACATGAATTTAGATAGAAAAGTATTAGCAAAAATAATGTTATTGGAGTACTTTAAGCCCTCATTATTTAAAAAACTTGCTGAACTACAAAGTTTAGAAAATGGGAAGCCTAATGATTTAAAGTTACTAGAGCTTAAGGAATTAGGAGATGATAGTCCATTAAAAGTATGGAAAGACGATATTTGGGTTCAAAGATGGTGTGAGCTTAATCCATCTCTAAAAGATGTAGATTTAAGAGCGTATTTTTATTTTTCTAGAGATTCTTTACCTGAAAAAATTAATACAATAAGTAAGAAATTGAGTCCTATAGCACAAGATATTTATCAGAAATTGATTAGTAGGTCGGATGTTCAGAGAAATGCAGCTATTGAACATGCCATAGAATTAAATGATTATGAAGCAACTGAAATTGCACAAAGAATCTTTACTCTTATGATTAGTGAAACTAATATTGATAAAAATCTATTAAAGTCGTACTTAGAATTTTGCAACTTAAGAGACATATTGCATACACAAGTGCTAAATGAACTTGAGTCTTTACCTGGACAAAAGATTTTACTTGCGTTAGTACCTAGTATCTGTAGGTTTATAAAGATTACAAAGCAACAAAGTGCATTTCATTCAATTATACAAAAGTGGGTTGAAGATAATCCTACAATTCAAACAGCAATTGAGGTAGGGTTACGAGAGGAGTGAGGGAATAAATGGGAACCTCTAGTATTTATAATGGTCCTAAAGATAAAAATCCTTTATTACCTGAAGGATTTGAAGATGAATATAATCAGAATAAGCAAGAGAATAATGATGATTATCAAGAACCATCAGAACCATCATTGGATTTTCCATGGCAAGCTACAAAAAAATCAATGTCACAATTCATAAATGGACGATCACAAAATAGAGGAAGAATTGCTAAAAACTATGTAAGGGCTCTTGGTGGTGCAACTAATGCAGCTAAAAGTGCAAAAGCTGCCAAAAGTTCAACCATTCAATTAGGTAGATTTCTATCAGACATAATAACTGAGGGTATTGAAAAGACTCTCAATAGCTTAGAAATTGAATTTCGTGGAAAGAGTGTTGAGTCCTTATTTTCTGAACTTGTCAATGTGGTTGCGGGCAATTCGAATTCTAAAGAGGATATTGCCGCAAAAAATGCCTCAATGGAAGCTCTCTCGGAACTTTATGAATTTCTTGTGGAGAATGAAATGGATATACGACTATTAGAAAAAATAGATGAAAATCTTTTTAATAAAGTGATGAAGACTTTTGTCAATAGTTATTTAAAAGAGAGATTATTAAAAGATTTACAGAGTAGATTTGAGAAATATGCGGATGATCTTTCTATTGCTGTCGCAAAAGAGAATGAGGTGAAAGAATACATTTTTGAGTCAGTAGCGGTGAAATTAGATGAAGTTCGTTTTAATAGTTTGGATTATAGAAATAAAAACATTGATCAGATTGTTGAAGGTATCTTTAGGGATTGTTATGAAGTATTGGAGGCCTATATATGAGTAAAATTAACATAGTTGCCAAGATTGACAAAGAAGATGATTTTTCTGTTGATAGCACAGATATGCACTATAATCTTTATGATAATAACATATTTACTTATACATTTTGGAATAACAACTATTGTAACTTTCCAAATTTTTTCTCTGCAAGTGCCTTAGACTTATTTTACATCTCATTGATTATCTATGGCCTAGACAGAATTATACCAAGAGAAAAAGGTGACGATTGTTGGTCTAGGGATTTAAAAGTTTATTTACCGGTTCTTGATATTGAAAAATGGAATGAAAATAAAAACCATTTAGAAGAAATGTTAAATTTCCTGAGTGGGGACACTTGGGAATTTGAATTTAGAAAAAGAGAGTTTACAGCATTGGAACTAAAAGTGAAGAACAAAATGGAAAGCTCTACCACTGAAAAATTAGACATAAGAATAATTTGTATGTTTTCAGGGGGATTAGACTCTTTTATTGGTGCTATTGACTTACTCGAGCAGATACAGCCATCTGACATCTTATTTGTAAGTCATTATGGAGGAGGTAAGGGAGTAATTGAATATCAAAAAGCGCTATCAAAGAACTTAATTTCTGAATATAATTTAAGTCCTGAAAATTTTAAATCATTTTATGCAAGTGCTAAGCATGGTGTTGAAGATACTACTAGAACACGGTCATTTATGTTCTTTGCACATGCAATTGTTTTAGCTTCTACTATGAATAAGAATATTAAATTAGTAATACCCGAAAATGGTTTGATTTCTCTAAATATACCTTTGACCAATTCTAGATTAGGAAGTAGCAGTACTAGAACCACTCATCCCTATTATATTAAACTTTTAAAACAATTAATTAATAACCTTAATATAGAAGTTGATATAGAGAACCCATATCAATTTACAACAAAAGGCGAGATGATTCTTGAATGTCTTAATTTGGAATTTTTGAAGGAAAACATTAATAATACGATGTCATGTTCACATCCAGATCAAGGAAGAATGAAAGGTGATACGGTCACATCCCATTGTGGATATTGCTTACCTTGTGTAATTAGAAGGGCTTCGATTCTAAAAGCAACAATTACAGATACCAGCATTTATAGAGATTTAGATTTTTCTAGTGGACCAACCGCTAAAACTAACCTTATGTCGTACAAAATTGGAGTGCAAAAGTTTAATGAAAAATTATCCTTTTTAAAAATCCAAAATTCAGGGCCAATTACTTCCAACATAGAAGACTTTATAGGTGTATATAATAGAGGGATGAATGAACTCACAAATTTATTGGGGGAATTTAATGAATCAGTTTTATCATGATAGTCATGTTCATCTCGACCTTTATACAAATACGATTGAAATTATACGTGAAATTGAAATTAATAAATCATACACAATAGCTGTTACAAACTTGCCAGTTCTGTATGAGAAAGCAATTAAAATATACCCCAATAGCAAATATGTTAGATTTGCAGCAGGTCTTCACCCAGAATTAGTTGGCAAGTTCCCTGAACAAATTCCTAAATTGTATGAATCGATTAAAGAAAGTAGATATATAGGGGAAATCGGTTTAGACTTTTCAAATGAAAATATTATTTATAAGGAATTACAATTGGAAGTTTTTAAACAGACAATGGATATTTGCAATAGTATTGGTAATAAAATAGTTAATATTCATTCAAGAGGAGCCACTAGCAAAGTTATAGAAATAGTTGGCTCAGAGTTTAATGGGCAAGTTATTTTACACTGGTTCAGCGGAAGCATAGAAGATTTAAAAAAAGCAATCCATAATGGATATTTTTTATCAGTGAATATGAATATGTTAAAAACGGTAAGCGGACAAAAAATAGTTAATAATATCCCATTAGATAGAATTCTTATAGAAAGTGATGGTCCGTTTACTAAACCATTTAAAGATAATTACAACGTTTCTTCTATAAAAGAGACTATTTATTTGCTTTCCAAAGTTAAGTCGGTAAATTTAGAAGAATTAAATACTAAATTAAAGAATAATTTTAAAAACCTTCTCAAATAAAGCATTTCAAAATTATAATTCTGGATTCCAATTTAAGAAATCGTTATAAAAAAAGAGGTTATCGATATATAGTTTCTATTAATGTATAGAATACTTCTATAATTCACCACCTAGTATAAAAATTATAATATAGTAAAGCGTTTCAAACTTTATACTAAAATATAATTTAGAGTGGTGAAGTAAATGCAGAAAGTGGTTGGAATTATTGGGGGAATGGGTCCATTAGCAACTGTTGACCTTATGAGTAAAATTATTTTCTATACACCTGCCAAGAAGGATCAGGATCATATTCATATTATCGTGGACAATTATTCGCAAATACCGGATCGGACGACAGCTATTTTAGGAAAAGGTACAGACCCGACTCCTTTTATGATCCAATCAGCACGATTGCTAGAAAATGCCGGTGCCGATTTCCTGGTCATGGCTTGCAACACGGCTCACTTTTACTTTAATGCAGTAAGCAATTCTGTTAGCATCCCGATTCTAAACATGCCTTTAGAAACAGCTCGCTTTTTACATGGAAATAAGTTGAGAAGAGCTGGTTTGTTGGCTACTGATGGAACCATAAATACAAAGCTTTATCAACATAGTTGTGAAACTTATGATATTCATGTCATTGAACCTGATTTACAAATGCAGAAAGAGGTAATGGAAGGAATCTATGCGATAAAAGCCGGAAATTTAGATGAAGGATTTTTACATCTTTCTGAAGCTGCCGATAAGCTGAGAGAAAGTGGAGCTGAGGCCATTATTGCTGGTTGCACCGAAATACCGCTTGTATTGAAGTCATCCGAACAAATGAACATCATTGATCCAACAGAAATTTTAGCCAAAAGAGTGATTGAAACTGCGACTGAAACAGCTAAAGAATTAGTAGAGGTATAATGTGAAAGTAGAGAGCGTTAGGAGGCCGCATCCTTACTTTATGAAGGTGGTTTAAATACATCAATTGTACATGGTATAGTAATGATAATAGAGCAAAAGTAAGGAGCATGTACATATGAACATTGAAAATATTGAAGCTTTTATCTACGTTTGCCAACTAGGAAGTTTCAATAAAGCGGCCGAAGCTCTTTATTTAACCCAACCATCCGTAACAGCACGGATTCAATCACTCGAACGTGAAATTAACATAAAACTTTTTCACCGGAACGGAAATAAGATTTCCTTGACTGAAAAAGGAGAGTATTTTTTCCCGCATGCACAAAAAATCCTGCAATCTTATCAAGAAGCAAGGTATGGTTTGCAACAGGTCGCAATCCCATACGATTTGGTAATAGGGAGTGCTCTATCAATATCGAATAATATTCTTCCTGAAATTTTACCTGGTTTCAAATCGACATTTCAGGATGTCAAAATAAAAATTGTGACAGGCCATTCGAAAGATATCTTACAGAAGGTTATCAATAAGGAAGTTGACTTTGGCATAGTCCGGACAGAAACACATCCCCAAATAGAATCAATTCGTCTTTACAACGATCCCATCGGTCTTTTTGTTCCCCGAAATCATATTCTTTTAAAAGAAGAAAAAGTAACAATCGAACATGTAAGTAAACAACCCCTTATCTTTTTTGATTACGGATCAATGGATTGGCTCATGATTAATCGACTTTTTTCAAGTAACAATGTGGCCCCTAATATTTCTTTAGAAGTAGATAATATGGCAACAACGAAAAACTTAGTCCTCCAGGGGATGGGTATTAGTTTTTTGCCTGAACATTGTGTCAAACAAGAAGTAGAAAATGGAGAATTGGTTCGAGTGGAAATGACTCCTCCAGTGAAAATTGATATTAGTATCGATTTAATCTATTTAAAAGGAAAACCAAAATCTGTTTTTATTAATTTTATAAAAGATAAAATGTGTAAAGTAAATACCCAACACGCAAACACTGTTTAAGCTCCATGTTTTGGCTCCTGTTGGAGTCCTTACAGCTTTCCTAATTCCAATAAGACTACTGAAGCTGCTTTACTTCAGTGGTCTTTTTTTACTTGATAATTATACAGAGATAGTTCATAATGAAATTCGTTGACATATAAGTGGGACTGCACGAAAAACCGAGTGGGTACCGCTTGAAAACATTGATATTAACGCTTTTTTCACGGGGCTGAATGGGGTACTGGTGTCCTCCACGGTCTTCAAAACCGCTTGTGACCTGCGTGCCAGGTCAGGTGGGTTCGATTCCCACACAGTCCCGCCAATCCAGTAGTATCAAGGCTTTTAGCTATCATACATAGAGCAGGAGACCGAGCGCAATCGGTCTTTTTTTATTGAGTGGTGCCCAAAATGGTGCCATTTGTATTTTTGGTGCCCAAATTACCTAAGCAACCCAATTAAATGGTCGACTGCAATCCCTTCAATTGAATCTGTCAGGTGAGAATAGAGATCCATGGTCACGTTAATTTTGGAGTGGCCTAAACGGGCACTGACAATCTTCGGGTGAACATTCTCTTTTAGCAAGATCGTTGCATGTGAGTGCCTTAAATCATGGAACCGAATGTCTGGAAGGTTTGCTGCCTTTAAGCACCTTTTTAACGCTCTTGTAATTTCAGTTGGAGCCATGGTGTTTCCTTTTGTATTGCAAAAGACTAAGTGATGGGGGTTAAATGAATCTCCTAGGATTTCTTCTCGATGGTCGTTTTCAGCCTGCAGTTTTTGTAGAAGCTTAAATAATTCCACTGTTAGTCTAATACCTCTGGTTTTTTCGTTTTTTGGAATTCGATTAAAAAAATATTTCCCGTTCGCTTCTGTAATGGTTTGACGAATGTAAACCTTACCTGTTGTAAAATCAACATTTCCCCAAGAGAGTCCAATTAACTCACTCTTTCGCATGCCGGTATGGGCAGCTGCATAGATGACTGGAAAGTATACTGGAGTTTTTTCCTTTGCAACTTTTAACAATGCATTGAGCTGTACTATACTAAGAGTTTTCATTTCTCGCTTAACCGGTTTTGGGGCTAAGCTCCTTTAGTCGCATTTTTGCTAATAAATTCCCAATCAATTGCATCTTTTAGCTCCTTTGACAGAACGCGATGATGGTGAGTGACAGTTTGAGGATAAGAAATCTACTCAAGTCCCTTAAAATCAATATGCAAAAGAGTGGTTTTACGGTGAACATTCTTATATCGTTACAACTCAGACTTTAAGAGTGCATTAAATAGCTCCGGTGGGCAGTATGCATAAGTATATGAGGTTTTCCGAAGTGGAGTTGGAAGGGTTTTCGGAGATGAATTTGAATGGTAATATATTACTAGAAGACAGAAAGACGGTGAATAGAATGAAACTAAAAAAGGAATCAATAAAATGGGCAATAGAACATATTTACAATGATAGTGATACTGATTTATTTCCAAAACCAGAAGAAATAGTCATAATATACAAAGATAAAGAGAATATTTCGAATAAATTAGCAGATCTCGACTTAAGTAATTATATATGGAAACCTTATCGACGTTTTATCATCCCAAAAACAGAACTATCTTATAGAGTCGCTACTCAGTTAGACCCTTTAGATAGTATATTATTAGCCGCGATAATATATGAGTTTGGGCAAAAGATTGAAAACAAAAGGGTACCTGTATCAGAAGAAAAGGTTTTTAACTACAGATTTAATCCAAGTAATGATGGATACTTTTATAGTAGCTATAAATCTTGGGATAGGTTTTGGGAAACTTGTTTAAATAAGTCAAAAAAGTATAAATTTGCAGTTTATGTTGATATTGCTGACTTTTATAACCAAATCTATCATCATGTTATTGAAAACCAACTAATTAATTGTGAATTTCCAAATGCAGTGAAAAATTCAATAATGAATCTCCTTGAATCAGTTACTCAAGGCGTATCAAGAGGAATCCCCATAGGACCACATTCTGTACACTTACTTGCTGAAATGTCATTAATACCTGTAGACAATAGTTTATTGACGAGAGGAATTGATTTTTGTCGTTATTCTGATGATATTGTATTGTTTTGTGATGATGAAATAGAGGCTCAAAAATTAGTTTATGAAATAGCAACAGTACTAGATAAACAACAGAGATTAATGCTGCAAAACAAAAAAACAAAAATTTATGCAACGGCAGATTTTATAGATGTATGCGAAAATAATATAAAAGATAATCCCATTGATGAGTTAGAAGAAGAAATGATCGGTATACTTAGAAATTATACAACTGGGGGGTATGCGCTTTATTTAGTAAAAAAAATTCCTCCAGAAAAAATGTCGGTGTTCTCTGAGGAAAATATTAAAAAGTTATTAGATAAATATTTGGAACAAGCTGAACCTGATTTTTCTAGAATTAGATGGTTTTTTAGAAGACTTTCAATACTAGGAACTCCAAATGCAATCAATTATGTTTCAAGAAATATAAATAATCTTTTTCCGGCAATTAGTGACATTTGCAGATATTTTATTTCGGTTGCTAAAAAACAGGATACATCAATGCATGATGTAGGAGAAGATCTTATTAATCTACTAGATAATGACCTCATCGAAATAAATGAGTTTTTTTTAATCTCAATATTAAGCTTATTTTCAGGAACAATACATTTTAATCATATTGAAAAAATTATTAATTTATATAGAAACTCATCTGACATCGTAAGAAGAAAAGTCATATTATCTGCATATGAGGCTAATAAGTCCGACTGGATAAGGGAACTTAAAGAAGATTACCCAAGGTTAGACGTTTGGAGTAAAAGAGCACTATTAATTGCAGCAAGTAGGTTACCTTTAGATGAAAAGAAATTCTATTTAAATGGAATTAAAGGTAAATTATTAAAGAGTGATATACTTGATAATATTTTGATTGATTGGGCAAAAAAGTCTTAGTTATTTGCCGAGTAATGTTTTACAAGAGTTAACACCGGTTTATATAAAAACTGCGGAGACATAAAAATAAACAGCTACTTGGGGTCTAACATCAACTGGCTGTTTATTTTTTTCTTTTACATATAATAGGTTAAAAATCACTAAAGTGCTTATTGAATTTTTATTAAGGGAGGAATTTTGATCAATGTCAGATGATAAAGGAATAGCGAAAAAGATAGTATCAAAAGGGTATTTTGCAGATCAGATACCAGGAGAATTTAAATCTACTTCTTTAGGTGAAAATATAAGCAAACTTGATTTATAACAAAATCAAGACTATCAAAAGATGGTTTAAACAAATGGTGTAAACTAATAGATTTTTCAATACCAAAAACGGAAAACTTCCGAAGAATTTTATCGGTTCCACACCCGCTACACTTATATATTATTAGCGAGATTAATAGAAGAAAATTGGGAAGATTTAGAGGCACATTTTTTAAAGTCACAGTTTCTTTAACTACTTCACAAATTTATGAAGATAAGATAGAACCAAAATATAAAATGTCTGAGAAGATAAATAGAAGAATATATAATCTTGTATTAAAAAGATATATTTTACAAGCCGATATCACCAGGTAGGACACATCATTCTTGATTAAATACTAAGGATTGTAGTCGATGAGATTCTACTGAGCTTATAGTTTGTAAGTACCCATTGTCTTTAATTATAATGCTGTCTTTTTACATGAAGAAACTTTTGGAGAACAGGTGCATCATTTAGTTCGTGAAAACTAAAAGTATAATCCATAATGTACTTTTGGTGCCATGCATGGTGCCAAAATTTTGAAAATTTGAAATCACATAGAAACATCAGAAAGCAGGAAACCTTGATTTATCAGTATTTCTGAGTACATCAAGGTACTTGAAAAACAGATGCTGCGCAAACTTCAAAACTGCTTGTGACCTGCGTGCCAGGTCAGGTGGGTTCGATTCCCACACAGTCCCGCCAACTATACATAAATCTGAGGATTAAGCCGTACGGTGTGTTTTTCACGCGTTCGGTTTTTTTGCGTTTTTATGGTAGACCGAGGGAGACCAAGGGCTTAGAACGTGAGTGGCTCTCGCTTTAGATTGTACACATCTACTTCGGGTTCTCACAATTTAGTCCGAGTAAAGGAGTGCATTAATTGCCAAGTAAATTAAATGGAAGAAAGTAAGAAAATACAATGCAGGTAGGTCGTCAAGCAAATGCAAAATGCTAACCTAGAGACCGAAAGCGGGATAGTCGAGACCCTAGAGCGTAGCGAGGGAAGCGGCTCGGCCCAGCCCACGGAAAGCGTCCGCTTTGAGTGGAAATCTAGACGCACTGTCATTTCGATGTACAAAAATTGGACAATCAGCCTTGCACAGGTTGTGACATAATTTCCCTAATAATGCAGGGATTTTGCTTTTTTTGTCTAATTAGTTAATATGTATAAATTGTATCGAATACAAAGTATTAGGTTGTGTATTTATTGAAAAAACAAGGGACAGGCATGGTACCTAAAAAAGCGATACAACCTTTAGTGGATGTAATTAAGCGAGCTCAAAAAGAAACATGGGAAGCTAGGAAAAAGGGGGAAATCACACAAGAACATAAAATAACTTCTAGTCTAGCGACAAATATTAGAAGAGAGTGTAGAGACGTATTTAAACGACTTAACCTTAATATAGAAGTCTTATGTCACAATGTCCACGATAAAGGTCCAGGTGTAGAAGAATCCATTTCTGGGGCAGATATAGGAATCACCCTACGAGTAAATAAAAATGAAAATATTGAAAAAGTCGGCAAAGTTAAGACCGTATTAATACAATCAAAATTGCCTAAAAATACAAAAATGGACATTCTGGAAAATGAAATAGCACATATGGTAGGTGTATCGGGTGCGGGCATGAATGGTTCATTTGTTGCAGTTTATAATAATAATCAAACAAAGGTCTCTACTATTTTGGACATTGAAAATGCCAATTACAATGCGAATATTGCTAAAGTGGGATCGTTAAAAATATTTTTTAAGAAATTTTTTAGTTGCCATTATGGAAAAAGAGGGTTAGATTCCACAGATTTACGATTTAAACCGAAGTTTTATCTAGAGTTCATTGTTAACAAATAATATTTATAGAATTTAACAAAAAATTAGGCTTACCAATAGTTGAACCATGCCTCACAAAGTCATTCACACCCAATGAGATAAAGAGATTGCTTTCTGCCATTTTAAAAGGGCATACAACGAATTTAACGACAAAGTGATTATTTATGGATTGTTAGATACAAAGGAAAGTAAAATCTATTTATTAACTTTGATGGAGATTTTTCATAGTTGGCTATAAGGAGAATATTTTTGAAATATTTTTATGTCTCGAAAGTGCATGGCTTGGAATTAAATAGGACTTTAAATAAAGGTATTCAGGTGGTAGATAATTTACGCTTATCAACCAGTAGAAAAAGAATTGAAGAAAAAGCAGATGATTTCTTTATTGAGTTGGTAGGAATGTTAGAATATGATAGTTTGCTTTATGGTCCATATCTTTATGCAGAAGGGGAATATAATTTAGATGGAGAAAAAAATAGAGAAGACAGACTAGAGTTATTGAATTATTTTATGAGGTTAAGTCAAACTTTGCCTAATGCCTTATGGACTATTAAAGATAATAGTGTAAAAACTGAGTTAGGATTTTTATATATTTACGACAAAGACAAGGATTTACATTTGGAACAAGCTTCGGTCTCTTCGAATACCAGGGCTTCATATTTTTTAAATTCACATGGGGAAAATGTAGATACTAATTTTACTTTTGATGAAGTCTCCGAATGCTTAAAGCGCTATACTCTAATATTTGACCAAAATACCGCAGAGTTAGAAGACATGGAAACAGCTGGAATTGTAACTACTAAAGCAAATCGTATTGAAAGGTTTATGTATTTTCTTCAGTCTGCAAGAACGCAGTCCTTTTTACCTAATAGAATATCTTCTTATTGTACTGCATTAGAAACCCTTTTCTCTACAGATAACCAAGAAATTAGTCATAAAATGTCTGAGAGAATAGCAAGGATTATAGGTAAAGATTTTCCTTCTCGCGAGAAGATATTTAAATTCATGAAAACCGCCTACTCAGTTAGATCCTCTAATGTGCATGGGGATAAGTTACACAAAAAGTATAGAAGTGTAGAGAAGCAGTCACAAATCTCATCAGAATTGGATGAATATGTTAGACAATTGTATAACTTTGTTACGAGTGATGATGAAATTGGACCAATATACTTAAGAGATAACCAGGATGAATTAATTCAATATTTCAATAAACTAACGCTTGCTTAATTAGAAACTGCTTTTCACTCTGCTTATAAATCCTATTCATTTAAAAAATGAGGTGGAATAATGGCTGGTACTCGTTTGACAGATATTGCAGGGGTTGAACCAAACATCGATTAGGAATTGTTCAATCAAAGTTTAAACAAAATATAAACGATGTAATAGAAATTAAATGGGAGTATATATTGGGGAATGATGGAATTAGAGATGACTTTTTCTTGTTAATCCATACTGGTAAAGAGGATAAAAAGGAGAAATATTTTTGACTGCGACTGATATTGCTAACTTTCATGAAGAAAATGGGCTTTATAAAATTAAAAATTTGAACACTAGCAAATAAAAGTATACATCTAATAAGCAGATTCTTGACACTATAGAAGAGAATATAGAAAAACTAACATTTTATAACAATCGTAAGTTTGCTCATCAATACTTAACTGGTACTCTAGGAGATTTGAATAATATTAACAACCGATATAATCTTTATTTCACAGTCACTGATGATGATGAAACAGTGTTGGACGGCAGTTACAGAATAATGGTTTAAAGGCTCAAGGGCTTATTGAAAAGTAATTTCTCTGTAAAAAGAAACCTCAATTGCATTAAAAACTTAATGTAATAGAGGTATATATCTTTCATTTTGTTAACCGGTATACGTTATGGGCAAATTCTAGTGGATTGTTATCGTTAATTATAGTGCTTGAATGTTCACGAATACGCAAAAAACCTACTTGCTCATTGGATTCTTTTATTAAAATACCAATGTCGCAAAATGGGCTAACAGATTGGTTAACTAGTGAGATATCCTCTACGAATGCTGCACAGTTTTTAAGTGTTGTTACAAAATTTTGCTCGTGGTTTATTTTAGACTGGTAGCTATTAACAATAGAGACTTGATCTTCGCTGTGTCCAAAAGAAAAAAACTTATTTTTTCCACTTAATCCTCGTCTGCCCAAAATGCAATGGAGAGTCTCAATATGCATATCTGGATGACCTTGATCGTTAGCGTATGTAAACAAATAAGCAATCTGAGTGTTATCCAATAGATGGTCATTCGCATTAGTAGTATTCAAATGACCATTACCATTTAACATATCGATAAACATTCGGTCAATATCATCTACTCCAACAATTAATCTAGAACTAGTTATTTCATTAAAATTATCGATAAATGCAGCAGAGCCAGCACCTGCCACCCAGCCTCCATTGAACATGGCAAGTTTGACAGCATTATCGTTGTAATAAGATGGTTCGGTTTCTGGTAAGTAAGTAATTCTTGTATCTGCACCTAAAATTGCATATTCGTCTCTTACTATTCCAAATATTATGGTCACGTTTTTCTCCTTTTCCTTAATAGTGGTAAGTTATTTTAAAAAATTAACACTTTTCCCTAATGATATTTTAGCAAAAACTGGTCAGGGAATAAATTCAATTTCAGGCGGATTCTTAAACCAGGGGAGCAATTTCGAGTATATGGTTTTGAGCAGTTATATAGCGGCCAGTACAATGTCGGCGACGGCCTATGGATTACCAAGTTGGATGGCCATGTTTTGTATGTGATTCCGTCAAAGCAGTTACTGAAACCGGTCAGAGAATATTATAAACAATTATAAACCCTTCCCATGAGGGAGGGGCTTTTTTATTTTTATTGAATAGTCAATTTTATTAATCCTGATTAGATAATTCTTTTCTAATGTTTTCTTTAACTGTTTTCATATAATCTTGTAATTCATATTTAAGTTGCTTATCAAAATCAATATCATGGTCTGTAATAATCCCTGTTTCAGCATATGATCCATATGCGGTAATTAAAAAAATCATATTGCGGAGCAGAAGTGAAATCGTTTCTGATAATTCCTCGGGCAGATAAATGTCTACCCCGTAGTAGTAATCATGTGCATCAGTAATTAATTTTCTTGTCATTTCATAAGTGTAAAGAGAAAGTATCCTTTGTAAGATGAAAGAAATGGGAACGTCATGTCCCTGCCAACGTTCGTAGACTTTTGATAGGAATTCATTTGGAATATTTCTATCCTTCAGAAACAAATCAATTGATTTTATGTTTTCAAGTCGGGGTAAGGTTGTATTAATTTCATAAATTGATAAAGTGTCATAAGCCTTTTTTATAATTTTATATAATTCTGGATAAATCTCGTGTTTACGCGAAGAGAATAAATTAAAGTTCTGAATTTTTTTTTCATATTCATATTGCCTTTGTTCAGCAGTAATATTGATCTGCTCTTTAAACAATTCAAGTTTTTTAGTGAAAAAATTATTAACTCCAGCTTGTGATAAGTATTGGAATAAGGAAACTACCAAGGTACTTGTTAAAAAGGATACAAAAAAACTAGAAAAATTCATTTTATTATTTTGCCCCCTATCCTAAAATATTTGACGAAATTCTACCTTTAATTTTAATCATTTTTCATAATAATTCCATATAATAAAAAAGTCTGCCTGAGCAGTCTTCAAAGCTTTTCCAATCGTCAAGAGTGTAGCGGTATCAATTTCTCTAACGATGTATGTGTGTAAAACTCCTAATAGGTCAGGAAGCTTGGCGATGCTATGGACTTACGGCTTCATCCTCCTTTAATTTTGAGAGGGCTAATTGCTGTCTTTGCACCCGGAAACAATCTTGTCGAAAGCAAAAATTTCCTAACAGTTCTTTGCCATGAAGTCTTTGATTCCCTTCCTCTAAAGTCCTTCCAATCCCATTAGACAACTCTTAGGGTATGTTTACTTCAAATCCATTAGGAATGAGTAGGTCCACCTTTTTCGAATCCTTAAAGGTCGACAATCGCATAGTGATGAATATCACACGATAAAGTTAAATACAATGGTCTTCCTTAAAAATTCATTCCCTCGGTCTGGATATATGAATCGCCTTAATCCTTCTTTTAATATATTCTGTTTCTCCATTAATTCCACTCCTCCCGATTCGCCTGTCTACCCCCACGAAGAATGACACTTTATTCCTGTAAAATTACAGTCTTTTAACAAATCGCAGAAAAAGACAGAATTTCCAAGTTGGTGTCGAATTTTGTTGGTATAGAGAAAAATAGGGGTCAACATTTAAAGCTAATTGGAGGGGCTATATTTGCTAGAATTTGAAACTTATATCGATCAAGTTGCCACTATAAAAGTAATTGGGGTTGGCGGCGGCGGAAATAATGCCGTGAACCGGATGATTGAGGACGGTGTGCAGGGAGTGGAGTTCATTGCCGTGAATACAGATGCGCAGGCGCTCAAGATGTCAAGAGCGGAGGTAACCATGCAAATCGGTGGTTCGCTGACCAGAGGCTTGGGGGCGGGTGCCAATCCTGAAATCGGCAGAAATGCTGTCGAAGAAAGTAGGCAGCAGATCAAGGATGCCCTCGAAGGTGCGGACATGGTGTTCGTAACAGCCGGAATGGGCGGCGGAACCGGGACCGGGGCTGCACCGGAGATTGCACAAATCGCGCGCGAACTTGGTGCACTTACAATTGGAGTGGTGACTCGTCCGTTCGCTTTTGAAGGCCGTAAGCGAGCACAAAATGCGGCAACCGGAATTGAAGAGATGAAGAAAGCGGTTAATACCTTGATCATTATTCCAAACGAGCGATTACTGGAAATCGTCGATAAGAGAACGCCGATGATTGAAGCCTTCCGTGAGGCGGACAATGTCCTCAGGCAGGGTGTCCAGGGCATTTCCGATTTGATCGCCGTCCCAGGGATGATTAACCTCGACTTTGCTGATGTGAAAACGATCATGTCCCACAATGGAACGGCGCTTATGGGTATCGGAGTAGCTTCAGGCGAAAACCGTGCTGCAGAAGCTGCCAAAAAGGCCATCTCCTCGCCACTGCTTGAAACAAGCATCAATGGCGCAAAAGGAGTATTGATGAACATCACAGGCGGCATGAACCTCAGTTTATTTGAGGTCCAAGAAGCGGCAGATATTGTGGCGTCTTCAACAGATGACGAGCTTAACATGATTTTTGGATCGGTGATTAATGAAAATCTGGAAAAAGAAATCATGGTGACCGTGATTGCGACCGGCTTCGATCATGATGATGAGGAGGAAGATCCGCCGTCGAACAGATCGCGCCGTCCTGCAGATATGATTGCTAATTCCCGTGAGCATTACCATGCTCAGTCGAAACGACGAGAACCTGTTTCCCATGCAGAATGGGGGAATTACGGCCATACGCAAAACTATAGCCAGTCCGACAGCTACGGCCAATCAGGAAACTACAGCCAATCCGGCAATCACAGCCAGCCGCCACCCTACGAAGAGCATGTCAATTACGAACAGGATACTCAGCAGAAAGACGACTTTGATATTCCAATGTTCTTTCGGAATCGAAACAGAAGGCGGTAACCCAAACAAAAAGGCCAAATCATTTGCGATTTGGCCTTTTAAAATGGATAAAAACTAACGTAAATTCCACGTTTTAACGGGTAAATGTTGGTTGGAGAATTTACAAAACAGAATTACTATCATTTTGGGCTGGGAATTACAGGCGGGCATTTCTTTATTCATCTTCTACGCTGAGTATACATTTCAGTAGGGTTACAATTTTATAAAACCTATCCGTTCAAAGGTATTTATAATTAACCTCATAGTCATGTCACAAATACCCCTCCTATTCCGTCACAAGTGTGAAAGATAAAACAGGTTGAAAATGAAAAGGAGGCATATTTTATGGCAAATATTCATTCATCTTCCAAGGTTGGCTTTGGCAGAAAGGTAGCATTCAAGCTTGCACAATCGAAATTATTAGGTAAATTGGTGGAGAAATACCCCAAATTAATTGATCGAATCAGTAAAAAAAGTATGAATTTAGGGAGAGAAAGGAATGGAGATGTTCCCTGGACTCCATTAAAAAGGCCGATTGAGGAAAGTCGGGTGGCTCTCATTACCACTGGAGGCATCATCCTGAAAAGCCAACCAGCATTTGACTTGAACGATTCCAAGGGGGATTGCTCCTATCGTGAGATTCCCTCAGATACACCCCCAAGTGAAACGGTGATTAGTCATTTATTTTATGATCATAGCGACGTAAAGGTTGATTTGGAAATCATGTTCCCTTTAGCCACTCTTCACCGCTTGCAACGGGAAGGTAAAGTAGGGAGTATCGCTCCACGTCACTTTAGTTTTCAGGGAGGAATTCATGATCCCACCCCGTTGGTTGAAAAAACAGCACCGGAAGTTGCACGCAGTCTTGTGAATGACCAGGTGGAGCTGGCAATTCTGACTCCTGCCTGAAGCCACTGCCATCGGTCCGTGGGACTGATCGCACGAGAATTGGAAAAGCAGGGAATATCGACAATCACAGTAACCCTGTTACCCGAAACGACAAATGCTGTGGGGGTACCCCGATCGATTTATTTCCCCAACAAACTGGGGAGTCCGATTGGTCGTGCCAACAGAAAGGAGGAACAGTACTCCGCTTTGTTACAATGTTTGGATGCATTGGCCAAAGCAAAAAAAGGGGAGATGATCACCGGGACGAGATGAAACAATCTCGTCCCAATGGATAGAATAGCCCTATTGGACCCAAAATTGTGCTAAAATTTAGAAAATAGCGTAATACAGGGTCTAACAAACAAAAGGGTGTGCTTTGAATGCCGGACGGCTTTGAATCTAAACATCTTCCTTATGATGATGGTATGACCAACATGACAGAAGTTTACTCTTCTTATAAATCGGTACTTTTTTCGCTTGCTTATCGTATGTTGGGAAGTGTGACCGATGCAGAAGACATTGTGCAAGAAGCTTTTTTGAATTTGAATCAAGTTTCTTTGGATTCGATTCATCATGTGAAAAGTTATTTATGGAAGGTTACAACAAACCTAAGCATTGACCTCTTGCGTTCTGCACGAAAGAGGAGAGAAGTGTATGTCGGTTCCTGGTTACCGGAACCGATCCTTAACGGAAAGGATGCGGATCTGGCAGACCGGGTGATTGCCAATGAGGAGTTATCCATCGCTTTTTTACTCCTACTTGAAAACTTAACTCCGGTGGAAAGAGCGGTGTTCCTTCTGAGGGAAGTTTACTCTTATTCTTACGATGAGATTGCTCATTTAATCGGTAAATCTCCTGATAACAGCAGAAAAATCCAAAGCAGAGCGAAACAAAAAATCGGCGATTTATCCCCAAAAGAGGGGGGAGATAGGAGTAAAAAAGAAGAAACTGTGCGTGACTTTATGGAGGCAGTTCAAAGCAACAACACCGAAAAACTTTTGTCCATTTTATCAGACGACTTCACTATTTATTCCGACGGTGGAGGTAAAGCGAAATCAAACTTGCGTCCTATCTTTGGAATTGAACGAGCCGTCGCCGCTTTAAGGTCTTTCCACCGTAAAATCCCATCCAATTTGATTATCATCGAAGCCGATGTGAACGGACAACCGGGAATGATTATGAAGGTGGACGATCAAATTTTTTATGTATTTGCATTTCAATTCGATGAAGATAAACTTTCTGCTTTATACAACATCGTTAATCCAGATAAACTGAAGCATTTGAAAAAGCTGAAATGACAGTGGGAGTGAATCTTTATAGGGTTTGAACGTTATCTGCGGTGTTCACTGGCTGAACGGGTATAAAATCCAGGAAGTAAATGCTGAAAAGGTTGGCAGCTAATTCATAAAATCTTGTTGAAGCAAGGATATTTTCCTTGCTTCTTTTCTATTTGAACGGGGTTGAAAGTAAAGATCCACTAAACTTACATTTTTTTATTTTTTTGGGATGAATTATCTGCTTAAAAGAGACAGTAAAAAAGGTGGATACTATTTCTCAATAAAGGAAGTGTTTTGATGGATTTAATACTGAAGAAAATAATTTCTTCCTCTTTAATTGTGTTTTTAACGTTTTCTTTATTTGTTCCGCAGGTGGGTGCGGAGAAAAGGCAACAAACGGCGCAGCCAGTAATCGATGCTAGAGCTAAACAAACATTAACGGTTGAGGGAAAGACCTTTAAGGACTTAAACGGGAATGGACAGCTAGACCCTTATGAAAACTGGCAGCTTTCCGATGATGAACGGGCGCGGGACTTGATTTCTAAAATGACATTAGAGGAGAAGGCGGGTCTGCTGGTAATTCCGGAGTTTCCTAAGTTCCAGGAAGGGAAGCTGGTCCTCCCGAATAAGATGATTAACCAGACTACCCGTTATTTCATTTTCCGTGAATTCCCGAGCGCGGATGTGATCGCAGGTTACAATAATCAGATTCAGGAAGCGGCGGAGGCTACAAGATTAGGAATTCCGGCCGTGATTATTTCAAATCCTCGGAATCATCCGGCCAATGTCCCAAATTTGGAGGCTGCTGGGCAATTTTCTTACTGGCCGGATCCTTTGGGCCTGACAGCTACACGCGATTTGAATCTGATTTCGGAATTTGCGAGAATTTCCGGAAGAGAGTTCAGGGCTTCAGGTATACGAAAACTATATGGGTACTCAGCAGATGTGTCGACCGATCCTGAATGGCCAAGGATTGATGAAACATTTGGTGAAGATCCGAGGATTATTTCAGATATCATTTTTAGAATTGTTAAAGGATATCAGGGTGATATCCTTAATGAAAACAGTGTAACCACCACTGTTAGGCATTTTCCGGGCGGAGGAGCGCGTGAAGAAGGGAAGGATCCTCATTTTGAAGAAGGCCAATATAATATTTATCCGACAAAAGGAAGTCTTGTGAGGTACCATATTCCGCCTTTTCGGGCAGCGATTGAAGCCGATGCAACGTCAATCATGCCTTATTACGCGTATCCAAGTAATAAAAGTGCGGAGCAGGGCCTGCCACACTTTAGTCCACAACAGCAGTTTGAAGAAGTTGGCTTCGCATTGAACAGAAGTTTTATTACCGACTACCTTCGCGGCCAGCTGGGATTCCTCGGCTATGTCAACTCTGATACAAGTGCTGTCGTTGAGAGAGCATGGGGAGCTCTAGATTTGCCAATCGAACAACGGTTTGCGAAAGCACTGAACGCAGGAACGAATATTTTCTCTGGTGTTGCAAATCCAACTCCAATTATTACGGCGGTTAACCAAGGTTTGGTAAGTGTAGATAGAGTAAACCGGTCTGCAACCTATTTGGTGACTGAAATGATGAAGCTGGGCCTTTTTGAAAATCCTTATGTAGATCCACAGAATGCCCTTAACGTTGCGAATGACCCAGCATCACAAGAACGTGCTGATTTGGCGCATCGAAAATCCGTTGTTTTAATGAGGAATGACAACAATTTATTGCCGTTAACGGATGAAAAAATCAGAGGAATAAGGCTTTATGTGGAAATGTTTCCTGGAGGAACGAATGGAGCCGCCACACAAAGGCTTAGAGAAACAATTCGAAACTTCGATAAGAGTATTACGTTAACAGACAATCTGGAGAACGCAACGCATGCTCTTATCTGGATTATGCCGAAGCAAGACATATTAAAACGCTTCCCTCAGCTTTTGATCGGGCCTGAAACTGAAGTCAGCCAAATTGACAGAATCAATCAAATACAAAAGAGGGTTCCAACGATTACCGCTATTAACTTGAGAAGCCCATGGCTGCTTAATAATGTTGAGCCGAATGCCGCATCGTTTATAGGTACTTTTGGAACGAAACCAGAAGCATTAATCGATGTCATCCGCGGCAGATTTAATCCTGTCGGGAAACTTCCTTTTACGATGCCTGCCAACCAGCAGGCAGTCGACAATGAAGTGGGGGATATCCCAGGATTCAGGGAAGATCCATCCTATGTTTACCGTGCGAAAAGCGGGGATGCGTATATTTATAATTTTGGCCTCTCCTATAATACGGTAAGAAATGAGCGGAAAGGCTTCTTCGACAGATTAAAGGATTTTTTTGGTCAATAAATGGAGTAATTCCTTAAGTTGAAAAACCGCACAAGTCATCTTTGACTTGTGCGGTTTATAGCCGTCAAAAAGTGGTCATTAGAGGTTTCGAAAATATAATCAAGGATTACTTTCTTCTTTTCCTAAAAATTTATTAAGTGCTGCCTTATTTTGTTCCAAATCAATTTCTAGGACTTCTCCAATTCCTTCATGGCGTTCATTTGAAAAAGTTCCATCTTCCGGGATTCGAAGTGTTTGTATTTTTCCACTTTCATTGGTCAATATGTCTTTACCGATCGTCAAGAGTGTAGCAGTGTCAATGTCTGTATCGATGTATGTATGTAAAACGTCTAATAGATCAGGAAGCTTTGCGACACTTTGGATGCTTACGGCTTCGTCCTTTAATTTTGTGACGACTTCTTGCTGCCTTTGCACCCGGCCGAAGTCACTTAAACGGTCCTGACGGAAACGAACATATCCTAACAATTCTTTTCCATGAAGTCGTTGATTCCCTTCCTCTAAAGTCATTCCGATCCCATCAGACATCTCATAGGGGATGTCTACTTCAATTCCATCCGGAACGAGGAGGTCGACAGCTTTTTCGAATCCTTTAAAGTCGACAATCGCATAATGATGAATATCCAGACCAAAATTTAATTGAATGGTTTTCCTTAATAGTTCAGGTCCTCCAATTGCATAAGCAGCATTTAATTTATACTCTCCATGTTCGGGTATGGTTACATGCATATCTCGCATTAGCGAAATAAGTTTTGCTTGTTGGGTTTTGGGATTATAGTGGGCTACCATTATCGTATCCGTTCTAGCTTGTTTTTCTCCCTTGGAATCACTTCCCAGTAAAAGAACATTTACTGCGTCTTTTTTGATTTTCTCTCCTTGAAACGAATGCTTTGCTTCAACTTTTTTGAATGGTTGATTAACCTTTTTTACCGTTCCTTCTATAAACTGAAACACAGTAAAAAGACCAACAAAAAAAATACTAAATAGAAGAAGGGCAGTAGTTAATCTCATCCATCTTATCTTTTTTCTCTTTCGTGTTTCTGACATACTTGCACCACCTAGAATAATAGAAAATCAACTATTAAAATAAACTATGGGCCGATCCTCAGTTTTTGATAGGGTGAATCAGAAACTGAAAGGGTTGCCATCTTTTTAACTTGAAGTAGATAGTATCCCATAATAACATTTCAAATGAAGGGATATTGGATTACAATTCTTTATTATTTTGATAACAGTCTTTCGTTTCTACACTGTTACCTCCTTTGCGTATGTTGAGGCAAAACCCAGCTAACGCGAAGGAAGTTTTTGTTTTGCTGATTTTGGGGTCAAGACAAATCCGTTATTTCGAGTAGTTCAACAGAAAATTGTTGCAAACCTAGACCGGACCGGGGGATTGGATTGGCATCGTTTTGGGTTTTGAGAGGGTGAAATGGAACCAAAACTGTATTGGTACCGTTTATCAAGTACCGGTAGCCTAACTCCAGTAAAGGATAACTACATCTTTTTTTGGTTGAAGTGTACTTACTAATGAAGATTTTCAATATTTATAAATAAGAAAACTATAAAACCATAAATATGGACATTCCATTCGTATCGGGGAATCCATACGAATTTTTTGAAAGGAAGGTGTAATATGAAAGTTGCTGTATTAGGCTCTGGATTAATGGGGAAAGAAGCAGCCCGTGATTTAGTGCAAAGTGTTGGAGTAGAGGCGGTTGGATTGGCAGATATTGATTTAGAGCGAGCACAACAAGTTTGCAATCAACTTCAATCATCGAAATTAAAAGCGTTTTCCGTAGATGCCGGGAACTACGAGGAGCTGGCTAACTTTATTAGCCAATATGATGTCGTGGTAAATGCGCTATTTTATTCCTTTAATGTGGCGGTTGCGAAAGCGGCTATTTCAACTGGGGTAAGTTCAGTTGATCTTGGTGGGCATATCGGTAATATTACAGATCGAGTGTTGGAGCTTAATGAAAAGGCGATGGCAGCTCATTCAACGATTATCCCTGATTTGGGTGTCGCCCCAGGTATGATAAATATTTTGGCCGGCTATGGAGCAAGCAAGCTCGATTATGTGAAGTCCATTAAGATGTATGTAGGAGGGATTCCGGCAAGGCCAGAACCCCCGCTTGAATATAACCATGTTTTTTCAATGGAAGGATTACTCGATCATTATACCGACCCTTCATTGATCATTCGGAATGGAATAAAGATAGAAGTACCATCGCTTTCAGAGATAGAAAAAATCTATTTTGAGAAATTTGGTCCCCTGGAAGCATTTCATACGTCGGGTGGGACCTCCACATTGCCTCATTCATACCCATATTTAGATGAATTGGAGTATAAAACGATCCGCTATCCTCGACATGCGGAAAAATTCAAATTGCTTGTTGATCTTAACCTTACCCGTAAAGATTACGAGGTTGAGATTAAAGGGCAGCAAGTGAAGCCCCGAGACGTCTTGTTAAAGGTTCTTGCCCCGATTGTTGACTTAAAGGACAAAGATGATGTAGTATTGCTTCGCGTCATCGTCTCAGGAGAGAAAAATGGTGTGAAAACCACGTACGAATATGAAATGACGACATTTAAAGACCGTATAAATAATGTAACAGCGATGGCACGGGCAACCGCTAACACCATTTCCGTCGTAGCTCAAATGATTGGCAATGGAACGATAGACAAAAAAGGGGTTCATCCACCTGAGCAAATCGTTCCAGGAAAAGAATACATCGAAGAAATGGCAAAAAGAAATATTATCATCACGGAAAAGAAGTAGGATAATCTTATTAAATATTATTTCCTGAGCCTTCCTGCTATATTGAGGAAGGGCTTTTCTTTAACCTTAGGAGCAATATTTCATCCTCATTTACTATTCTATTATTTTACTTTTTTAGGAACCTCAATCAAATCGGGATCGGCAATGGAATATCCTTTGGACTGCAGCCCTTTGACGATATCCTCAAGTGCGTCCTTCGTCCACTGACGGTCATGCATCAAAAGGTTTGCCCCGTTTGTGAGGAATGGGCTTCCTACCATGATTTCAGCCAAAGAGTCGGGGTTCTGGTATTGTTTCTCCCAGTCATAGCCGTATGTCCAGTTCATCAGCAGCATTCCTTCCTCTGCGG
Organism: Neobacillus oceani; assembly: GCF_046237595.1. Classification (NCBI taxonomy): domain Bacteria; kingdom Bacillati; phylum Bacillota; class Bacilli; order Caryophanales; family Bacillaceae; genus Neobacillus; species Neobacillus oceani. The sequence continues at coordinate 2,016,886 of NZ_CP143543.1, forward strand.
CAATTTCCTTGGAATATTCTGTATTCATGCCGAAAGGGGCCCTAAAAAAGGCAGGAGAAACACCGATGATTTCTTTTACCCGTTCATTCAAACTTACGATTTCCTGCTTCTGTTCCACTTCAGGAATTTTTGTCAAGGTTGGATGCGAATATGTATGGTTGCCAATGGCAAAGCCCATTTCATGGATCTTTTTCAATCTTTCCTCTTCTTCGGGAGTGTCAAGAAAGTGCCCATTCACGAAAAAAATCGCTTTAACGCCAATCCTGTTGAGAATCTCAGCCATTTCAAGGGAATGTTTGTCTGGGGCATCATCGATTGTTAGCAGGACATTTTTTTCTTCTGACCCATCCAGCCGTTCGATGACCCAATTGGCCTCATTCAGCTTGTAGACTGGCTGGGTTTCTTCGGTAGTTTCCTCAGTGTTCTTTTCAATAGACTCATTTGTTTCCTGAGGTTTTTCTACTTTTTCCGTTTCCGTCGTTTCCGCTGTGGGTATAGTTTCTGTGACTCGAGTTTCATTGCTTTGCTTCGTTCCGCTGCATGCAACAAGCATGGTAGCGGCAAAGAAAACGGGAATAAATGATTTCATGCTGATTCCTCCAATATGCTGATTCTACTATCTGCATACCCACTGGGAAAGGGGGAAACCCATATTTCTTGAATTTCTCAGCGAAATTCGAAAAATTATCGAGTTTCGTCTTTATTATAGATAAAAGACTTACTAGAGGAGACATCACGATATGAACTACAAAACTCTTATCATTTTATTGATTGCTTTCCTGTTAATAGGATGCAGCAATCAGGAAAGAAGTGCTGGCCAGCCACCGCCAACGGAAAGTAAGCCAGAAAAACAAGAAGGAGAACCTGCTGACAAGCCCAAGCATGATAGGAAATCATCTGAAAAGCCTGAGCCTGAAGGTTCAACCGAAAAACCAGAGCCTGAAGGTTTTAAGTCACCATTTTCTTTTGAGTACCCGAAAGATGGGGTAAAAGGAATTTATGTGACCGGACCGACTGTGAGCGTTTCAAGATTCGATGAGCTTCTGCAGCTTGTCGAAACGACGGAATTGAATAGCATGGTCATCGATATCAAGGATGATTTTGGTTTATTGCAATATAAGCCGAAGGAAGGCTCCCCATTTGAAGAGATTGGCCGCAATTACATAAAAGATCCTGGCAAACTATTAAAAACTTTGGAAGAAAAAAAGATTTACCCGATCGCCCGTGTGGTGGTTTTTAAGGACAACCACCTTGCAACAAAAAGGCCGGACCTTAGTTTTACGGAAAACGGAAAAGTATGGAAGAACAGTAGAGGCGAAAGCTTTGTCAATCCGTTTATGAAGGAAGTATGGGAATATAACGTCGAAATTGCCAAAGAAGCAGCCAAAATGGGCTTCAAAGACATCCAGTTCGATTATGTCCGTTTCCCGGAAGGTTTTGAAACAAGGGATAGCTCACTTAAGTATTCCCAGGGGGATTACAGCCAAGTGGAAAAAGATAATGTCCAAAAAAGAGTCGATGCGGTAACCGATTTTGTCGCCTATGCGAAGAAAGAACTTGAGCCCTATAATGTAGATGTCTCTGTTGATATTTTCGGCTACTCGGCTACTCTTCCGGAAGCTCCGGGAATCGGGCAGAACTTTTCCAAAATCTCTGCCAATGTGGATGCCATCTCCAGCATGATTTATCCGAGCCACTGGACAAGCTATTTCGGCATTGAAAAGCCTGACCTGCATCCGTACGAAATCATTAACGAGTACGCCAAGCATGAAAATACAGTACTTGGAGCATTGGAAAACCGCCCGGTCTCAAGGCCGTGGATCCAGGATTTCACCGCAAGCTATCTTGGAGCAGGGAACTATAAAAAATACGGGAAAGCGGAAGTGGAGGCCCAAATCCGTGCCTTGAATGAAAATGGAATCAACGAATTCCTTCTATGGAATGCATCCAACCGCTATACACAAGGGGTTGACTATACTCCACTTACACCTTAAATAATTGTTGCGGATTCGGAACGATTATAAGAGCAATAGACTGAGGGGAAAAAGACTCGCCACGTGTGCGAGTCTTTTTCTTTGCTCAATTAAAGTATCCGTTTCTATCGAATGTAAATATCACAAGGGCTAAAGTATACTAAACTGTTCATTTTTTAGATCAGTTACAAACATATGGCCAGGGGCATGAGTAATCATAATCTCCGGTTTCATATGCATGGCAACAGCCTGGGGAGTCACCCCGCATGCCCAAAAGACAGGAATCTCACCATCCTTTATCGTTACGCTGTCACCGAAATCCGGAGAATGGATATCCTCGATGCCAATGGCAGCTGGATTGCCGATATGAATTGGGGCTCCATGTACAGAAGGGAACCGGCTTGTGACCTGGATTGCTCGGATGGCATCCTTTTCTGTCATTGGGCGCATGCTGACAACGGTCGGGCCTTCAAATTTGCCCGCTTTAACTGTTGGAATGTTTGTCTTGTACATGGGAACATTCCGTCCCTCTTCAATATGGCGGATTGGGATCCCGTTTTTTAAAAGCGCTTCTTCAAATGTAAAGCTGCAGCCGATTAGAAAACCAACCATGGAATCATCCCATAGGGCTGATACGTCTAATAATTCTTCGGTAGAGACCCCATTTCGATAAACGCGGTATTTCGGGATATCGGTCCTCAAATCGGCATCAGGCGCTGAAAGGGCTGGGACCCCGGACCCTGGCAAAGTGACATCAATAATGGGGCAGGGTTTTGGATTCCTTTGGCAAAACAAAAGAAATTCAAACGCCAAATCCTTCGGAAGCACAGCCAGGTTCGCCTGGATATAACCCGGAGCTAGACCGGAAGTAGGTTTTACCCACTGGTTTGTACGGATTTTTTCACGTATGGCATGTGGAGTCATTTTTCCTATTGTGCTATTCATAAAAGAACCTCGTTTCCTTCTTATTTAAATAGCTGAGGGATTCCGTTAACCAGTGAATATCCCCCCATAATCGCCATTGCAATGACGACGACAATTCCAAAGATCGTCATCCAGAGAGGGTGTTTATAGTCGCCAACAATTTTTGTCCTGTAGGCAGCGACCAGCATGACCCCTAGTGCGATAGGTAAAATAAGGCCATTAAGGGAACCGACCAGTACAAGGATTTTGACAGGCCTTCCTATTATCACAAAAACAAGGGTGGAAATTGCAATGAAGGCGACAATTGTCCATTTATTATACTTATCGACCGTCTTGCTTAACGTCTGGATGAACGATACGGACGTATAAGCAGCGCCGACAACAGAGGTAACGGCGGCAGCCCACATGACGACACCGAAGATTTTGTATCCGACGTTTCCGGCAGCCAGTTTAAACACAGAGGCTGGGGGATTGGCAGGATCAATCGCAAGACCCTGTGCCACTACTCCTAGGGCAGCGAGGAACAGGAAAATCCTCATAATCGAAGCGATACCAATGGCGCTCACGGCACTTTTGGTGACTTCCGGTAATGACTCTTTTCCTTTAATTCCAGCATCCAGCAAGCGGTGCCCACCGGCAAACGTGATATAGCCTCCTACGGTTCCACCGACAAGAGTAACAATGGCAAGGAGGTCAATTTTATCAGGAACAAAGGTTTTTACGACTGCTTCTCCCACAGGAGGCTGGGCTGTAAACATCACATAAACAGTAAGGGCAATCATGACAAATCCCATGATCTGGGCGAAACGATCCATGGCTTTGCCGGCTTCACGAACGAGGAAAATTCCAATTGCAATAATCCCGCTTAGAAGCGCTCCCATCTCTGTCGACCAGCCAAATAGAACATTGACACCAAGTCCGGCACCGGCGATATTTCCAATGTTAAAAGCAAGTCCTCCGGCAACGATAAGGGCCGCCAGGAAATAACCAAGGCCGGGAAGAACATCATTGGCAATGTCCTGGGCGCGTTTTTCTGAAATAGCGATGATCCTCCATATATTCATCTGGGCGCCAATATCAATGATAATCGACATTAAAATGACAAATCCGAAGCTCGCAAGAAGGGTCTGTGTAAAAACGGTTGTCTGAGTAAGGAACCCCGGGCCTATTGCTGAGGTTGCCATCAGGAACGCGGCACCCATTAGAATACTGGCAGTTGATTTTTTCTGCATATGAACCCCCTAAATGTTATAGCCTGCTAATAGGCCTAATTTTCATTATTTTAAAAAGCTGCCGATTGAGGCAATTGTGATACCACTTTCCTTTAATGCAGAGGTGATATACTTGGCAAAATCAAGGGCGTTTTCCCCATCGCCGTGAATACAGACCGTATCAGCCTTTATTGAGATATCGGTACCCTGTTGGGAAGTCACCTTGCTCTCCTTGACCATTCTAATAACCTGTCTTACCGCGGTTTCATGGTCCTTAATTAGAGCATTTGGTTCTCGCCTTGATGTTAAAGAACCATCTTCCTGATAGGTACGATCGGAAAAGACTTCACTAGCAGTCCGAAGACCCAGTCTATGACCGGCTTTCACCAATTCACTACCTGCAAGGCCGAAAAAGACAAGCTCCGGATCGACCTTGTATACCGCCTCAGCAATGGCCTCCGCAAGTCCAGCATTTTTTGCAGCCATGTTAAACAGAGCACCATGAGGTTTAACATGCTGAACTTGACCGCCTTCCGCTTTTACAAAAGCGCTAAGAGCTCCGATTTGGTAGACCACCATGTCGTATGCTTCCTGAGGAGAAATGTTCATTTCTCTTCTTCCGAATCCAGCAAGGTCCGGAAGGCCGGGGTGAACCCCGATTCCGACATTTTTCTCGATTGCTAGTTTTACAGTTTTCCTCATCGTTGCAGGGTCCCCGGCATGGAATCCGCATGCAATGTTGGCGGAAGTTACATAATCGAGGATTTCCGTATCCATTCCAAGTGTGTACGTACCAAAGCTTTCTCCCATGTCACAGTTAATATCAACAATCGGCATTTACTTGTTCCTCCTATTTGAATTTTAAAATAATCCCATTTTTAAGTTGTTTAATGTTTTCCTCTCTTTCCAGTAAAAGAAGCTGGGCCTCCTCATGTGTCACTTCTTTAAAGGTAATATAATCCCCAGGCTTTGCCTGGGCGATGAGGGGCAAATCAACTGAAGCAATTTGTCCAATTTTCGGATAGCCACCTGTAGTCTGCCGGTCGGCCAGCAGTATGATCGGGTTTCCTTCTGGAGGAACCTGGATGGACCCAAAACTTACGGCCTCTGAAATAAGTTCCTCTGGAACCTCAAGACGTAGAAGGGGGCCTTTAAGGCGGTATCCCATTCGATCTGATTGAGGGGAAACTTCAAACCTTTCACTGAAAATTTTTAGTTTGCTTTCCTCATCGAATAGATGATATTGCCTGCCTTTCATGACGCGAATCGGCATGTCCTTTCGGTGAATCGGAATTAAATTTGATGTTATTGACCAATCCATTTCGGCAAAAGGCTTATCCCCGGTTTGGCCCTCCAAGCTTTCCATCATGGCTGTTGAAAGGTCTCTTGGCTTGTCCACTCGTATGACGTCTCCTGGTTTTAAAGCACGGCCTTCATAACCTCCAATTCCCGCCCTTAAGTAGGTGGATTTACTATTCATGGCTTCCTGGACCGTTATACCTCCAGCCACGGCCAGATACACCCTGGTTCCAGCTACCGCTGGCCCAAATCGAAGTTCACTGCCTTTTTTTACAAAGATAGTTCGCCATGTCCTCACCGGAAAGCGGTTAATAGAAGGGGAAAGGTCTCCTCCACATATGGAAATCAAGCAATTCTTTTCAAATCGTAATACTGGTCCGAGCAGGGTTATTTCAAGAGTAGGCTCATTATCTTCGTTGCCTACCAGTATATTAGCAACCCGGTGAGCTATCTGGTCCATCACTCCGCTGGCTATCACTCCGTATTTTTGGTATCCATAGCGGCCCATATCCTGAACACTTGTAAGGAGGCCTGGTTTTACTACGGTGATCATGTTCGATCTCCTCCAAGCCTTTTGTATTCTTCAATGCTAATCGGAATAAACTTAATTTTATCGCCGGCCCTCAAGAGGGTGGGAGGATCGTCTTCAGGACGAAACAGCTCTACCGGTGTCCGGCCAATCAACTGCCAGCCACCTGGCGTTTCAATCGGGTATACCCCTGTTTGTTTGCCAGCAATCCCGACGGTTCTCGGAGGGATTTTTAATCTGGGACTATCTCTTCGTGGCGTGGCTATTTTTTCCGACATGCCTCCGATAAAAGGGAACCCTGGAGCAAAGCCAATCATAAAAACGGTGTAGTCACCAGCGGAATGTATGTGGATCACTTCTTCTTCGGAAAGGCCGTTATGCTTTGCCACAAACGGGAGATCCGGGCCCATTTCCCCTCCATAGCAAACCGGGATTTCTACTGTCCGCTGCAAGGTTTCTTCTGATGAAGACATTTTCTCCAATAATTTTTTTAGCTGGATACAGACAATATCATATGGGAATTCGGATATGCCTCTATACTTAGAAATTACCTCAACCGGGTCGTAAAACACCGTGACAGTCGTGAAGGCAGGTATGTATTCAATCATCCACGGTACCATGTTTCTATCTAGAAACGAGGTAACTAGCTGGACCTTTCGCTGTGTTTCTTCATTGATATCTTTTCCAAGCTCTATGACGACTGCCTGGTCTCCTAGAGGATGGAAAATGAACTTCAGGTTTTCTTCCATCATGCATTTAGTCTCCCTAAAATAATATTCTGTTTATTATAGCTCAAACATTTTGAATTTTGAAACATTACGTATATCACCTGGATTTTTTTAAGCTGACCATATGAATCCAATTGTCAGCAGGTTCGAAAACTGCGATAGTCGGTCCAAGCGGTTCAGGAAAATCATCTTTACTTCAACTTCTTTTGAAAATTTATCTTGTTGATTCAGGAGATATCCGCATTGCCAATCAATCAATTTCTGATATTAGCCAGGGAAACCTTTGGAGTGTGGCCAATGTAGTGTTGAAGGAAAAACATTTTTTCTATGGAACGATACGAAGTAATTTGCAGCTAGCGGGGGACGAACTGACTGATGAAGAAATGGAGGCAGCCCTGCAGAAAGTAAAGCTTGGCCATTTTTTGCTGGAAGATCCGGTATTTGAAAAAGAAGAAAATCTGGAGCAAGGGAGAATCATTGAGTCCGGTTCTTTCGCAAAGCTCGTTCGGAAAAAAGGGTATTTTTATGAAATGAAGAAATTGAAAAGTATTTGCTTTAGGGAAGAAACTATTCCATTGGGCCGCAAGCCTTTTAGGGGCTAGTTTTTTTCTAGTGAAATAAAAGACATATACTAAGATAAGCACTACCCAAACAGGTAGTACTCATCTTAGTATTCAAATCAAAATTATCTGCCTGCCTGAATAAATCGTACTGCATTCAAACCAATCATCTGACAAGGCAAAGCAGTGTTTCCATCAGGCAAAATCGGGGCGATGGATAAATCGGCCACTTTAAGATTCCGGGTGCCGAAGACATTCAGAAATCCGTCTACAACACCCTCTTCTTTAGTGTTGCCCATCCGGCACTGTCCCCCATAATGGTTTAGAGCAGTATAGGAGGCTCTGACATAGTCTGCGAGCTGGGCTCGTTTTTCTTGCTCATCCCTTAAATGAAAAATATTTTCAGATGGGTATACAACACGATAAACCCCTTCTGGATCTATTCTGCGGGCTCTTTCCATTATTTCGAAAGTATCAATATATCGATCAATCATGTAATTTAAGTCATCAGGATTTTCTAACGGGTTAAAGGAAACGGATGGAAGAGCCTCGGGATCGCTGTGCGCTGCCAAAATGGTTCCCGTGCTTTTGGGGTTAAGGTCGACAATGCCAATACTCATAACATTGGTAGGGTTATCGGGATTAAATTCCCAATTATTTATTGTGATATCTGGACCAGGTACAAATCTTGGTCCTATGTTACCTAATAATTGAAGGCGCCGTCCTGATCGCTGTACCCCATCTTCCTTTTTAAAAGCGCCTATTGGTATAGGTTGATCTGGATCTTTTTCCATGACCCTTAGAAGCCTTGATGTTTCCACCTCAATTCCGATCCCGACGGCATAATGGGTTTGAAGATTATGCCCGACATTTGGGCTTTCAACTACTGTAATAATACCCGCCTTAGCCAAATCCTCTGATTTTCCTATGCCTGAGCGCTGTAAGATAACCGAGGACATATTTCCAGCACATACGATGATTCCTTTACTTGCTGAAGCTTTTTGTGATTTTCCGTCCCTGACAAACTCAACAGTCCTGGCAACAGGGATTCCTTCATTTTCTGTAAAGAGAATTTTATTTACGGTCGTCTTGGTTAAAATCGCCAATTTTCTCCGGCCAACTCCAATCTCATCAGGGTTGAATTCATTTCCCTGTGTGACTATATGTTCATTTAAATACCCAGTTGCAGTAGATGAACGTATGAATCCGCCATCAACCTCTTCCTGGGTGTATTGGGACCTGAAAAACGTGCAATCTCTTATCCCTGTATTATAATCTTCAACAATAGGAATATCTAAAACATCCGATGTTGCCCTAGCCAAAACTGTAGTAAGTCCTTTGTTGGGGATTATTTGCTGTCTAACAAAAATCGGTCCGTCTGTTCCCCGTTCTTCGGGTTCTTGTGACTTCCCTGTATAGGTCTCGTTTTTAATGAATAGTGGGCGGACATTTTTGTAACTCCACTGGGGTCCCACCAAATTTGCCCACTCATTATATAGGTTGCTGCTGCAACGTACTGCCAACATTGCGTTATGCTCTGAACTTCCACCGATTGCTCTTCCGTTTGATAATAGAAGCTGGCGGCCTATCGTTGGTTCAAGTCTAGAAAGAACAATTAAGGAATGCCTATTATCACTTGCTAAAGCAGAGGATATTGCTCCTGAAGGACTGCTTAGTTCTTCAGTCATATTTGTTCCAGCTTCTAGAACAAGCACTGTAGTCCTTCTATCATCCGTTAATTTTTTTGCAATTACGCCTCCTGCTGTTCCGGCACCAATTACGATATAGTCGAATGGTTTTGTTCTTGACATCAAATCATTCCTTTCAAAAGGAGATACTGCAAACGCAAAATTATTCCGGACAAGTTCTTGCCCGCTAATAATTATTTATAAGTATTAATTTTTTTAAAGATAAATATAGGCCTCCTTTTACTTTAATAATCAGTTTATGAGTAGAATTTCAGAATTGTTATTACTTTTATTCTGTATTAATTGCCGAGTCTTCGTGCAAAAGTTTTTTATATGTACAACTCTTGATACTGAACAGCTTAATTTAATGGGGGATTGAGACACTTTGCTCTCTCAAATATAGATATAGGCAACGCTCTTCAATAGGACTTCGTAAAGCGATAAATAAAGCACCTCCCAGTAATGGAAGGTGCCCAAAGATTATTCTTGTAACATCATTTCAAGCTCCAGTATTGAATTCGCTAGGATTTCTTGAGTCAATGGGATGTCCATGAAATGAATCGATTCGTTTGAAGCAAGCGCATTGGCCGCTATGACTTTGGCTGCGCTTTCGGTGGAAAGGATGCCAAGGCTTTTTAGGCTGTATGGCAGGCCGGTTTTTTTGTAAAAGGGAAGTAACTCCAAAACTTCTTCTTTCCTGTCCTCGAGCATTAGCTGGACAAGGATTCCGTAAGCGACTTTATCCCCGTGAAGGTGCTGATGGGATTCCGGCAAATGGGTGAGGGCATTATGGATGGAATGGGCCCCGGCAATCCTTCCGAACCGGTCGCCAAAACCTCCAACCATTCCGCCTGCCATAATGATCGTTTCACAGACCTTTACAAGTTCCGGGGTAATCGTTGCCGTTGCCGCGGCTTCAAGCGCCTGCTGGCCGAAAGCAAGTAAATTCGTTTTGCATAGGAGGGCTGCTTCTCTCGCAATTTGCATTGGCACGGTCCAATTTTCAACCTGCCTGAGCAATGCGTCCGCTTCATACCATTTTGCGAGTGTGTCCCCGATTCCTGCACGAAGATAAGCGGGAGGGGAGGTGGCCAGGATTGCTGGCTCGACAAGAACGGCTAGGGCACTTCCTTTGAAAATGGAATAGTAAAGGAATCGGCCGTCATTGTCATAAATTACGCTTAGCGGTGTCCAGGCTGCACACGTTGCCGCAAGAGTTGGAATTAATAAGAATGGAACCGAAACAAGGTTTCCGGCCGCCTTTGCGAGGTCAAGTACTTTCCCGCCGCCAATTGCGATGATTGCATCAAGGCCTTTATTTTTAATGAGCCCGCCAATCCGTTCGATTTCTTCAATAGAACATTCCCCGCAATACGTTTCATGCCGCGCAACGATTCCTTTTGGAAAAAGAGATTTTGCCGCGTTCCATGAGTTTTTTCCTGTCAACAAAAGGGGCTTTCTTAGTCCATGGTTGGCAAGGATATCGGGGAGGGTATCTAGAATCCCGGACTCACACGCATAATAATTTGGTGCGCCCCGGACTTCAAGTTTCATGCTGCTCATCTCCTTATAAATGAAGCCAGCCCATAACGGTGCTGGCTTCTTAAAATGATTATTTTTCAAAAAAAAGTTGTTAAAAATGTTCCGTTTCAGGCAACGCAACGGTTACAGCGCAGCGCCAGCAATCCTCTTAGCGGTTTTTCATCCATTCAGGCTTGCCGAACCCCTGGAAGTCGCTGTCGATTGTCTTTTCGAATTCTTCTGATTCAACTGCGGCCTTCAGGTCTTTTGCAAGCTGAGAATCAAGGTCTTTCGTATTGACAACGACGCGGTTGCGGTAATCATCCGGCATATCTTCCAGCTGAAGTGCATCGAGCAGGTTCATTTTTGCTGCAAGGGCGAAGTTGCCTGGTACAAGGGCAAGGTCTACGCTTTCAACAGAGCGTGGAAGCTGGGCTGCCTCGATCGGAGTGAACTTAAGCTTCTTTGGGTTATCCTTAACATCCTTTTCTGACGCTGTTAGTGGATCGATTGAAGAGTCAATTGTAATGAGATTGGCGTCTTCAAGCACACCCAGCGCCCTTGCTAGGTTTGTCGGGTCGTTTGGCAGGGAAACCGTGCTGCCTTCCGCGACTTCATCGATTGATTTGAATTTCGTAGAGAAAATTCCCATTGGGGCAGTCGGAACGATGACGAGTTCAGAAAGCTCCAGGTTGTTTTGTTTCGCGAAGTTTTCCATATAGATTTTGTGCTGGAACAGGTTTGCATCGATATCGCCATTTCCAAGGGCAAGGTTTGGCTGGACGTAGTCGCTGAATTCAACTACTTCAACTTTGTAGCCATTCTTTTCAAGGACAGGCTTGATCGCTTTTGTCACCATATCGCTGTATGGGCCAGCGGTAGCACCGATTTTAATGTCTTTCTTCTCGGCTTTTTCCCCGCCTTTGGAGGCGGATTGGCCGGAATTGCCACAGGCAGCCATGACACCGAGGCTTAGTACGAGAATAAGGGCAAACAAAACTTTTTTCATTTTGGAATCTCCTTTGTTGTTTTAATTTATTTTGAAAAGCAAAGTGCTTTTGCAAAAGCAGGTTAACGTCTGTCGACTTTCCGGCTGATCGCATCGCCAGATAGCTGGATAATCTGGACCAGGCAAATCAAGACCACGATCGTAACGAGCATGACGGTGTTATCGTAGCGGTAATAGCCAAAGCGGATGGCAAGGTCTCCAATCCCGCCGCCGCCAACAATGCCGGCCATCGCCGAAAAGCCAATCAAGGAAATGGTTGTCAGCGTGACGCCTTGGATTATCCCGGGCCGAGCCTCTGGGAGGAGGACATCCTTGATAATCATCCACGGAGTCGCGCCAACCGCAACAGCCGCCTCGATAATTCCCTTATCAATTTCCCTCAGGGAGGTTTCTACCAATCTCGCAAAGAACGGAATGGCGGCAACCGAAAGGGAGACACTGGCGGCAATCGGACCGATTGTTGTTCCTGTAATCAATTTTGTCAGCGGCAAAAGGCCGACAAGCAAAATGATGAACGGAATGGAACGGATCATATTGACCAAAAAGCCAAGAATCGATTTAATCGGCCTGTTTTCAAGGAATAATCCTTTGTCCGAAATAAACAGCAGCACTCCGAGCGGCAGGCCAACGACAAGTGCCACGCCCAGTGAAATAAGGACCATTTGGAGAGTCTGGAAAAATGCCTTATTCAGGTCAGGGAGCATTAGTTGGATTGTTTCAACCATGTGCAATCACCTCCACGTTATTGGTCCTGTCGATGAGATAGGAAATGGCTTTATCAATTTCTGTTTTTTCACCAGTCAGTTCCATAATGAAAATTCCTAGGGGAACCGATTGAATATACTCGATTTTTCCATGAAGGATATTGCCTTTCACCCTGAATTGCTGAAGTACATCCGATACAATCGCTTCCTCGGCCGCGTTGCCCTTAAAGGTGATTTTTATGACAGTGCCCTCACGCCTTGCCAAAAGATGTTCCGGTAGCTCAAAATGAAGAACGCTGTTAATGAAAGCCTTTGTCAGCAGCTGCTTTGGATTGGCGAAAACATCGTAAACCTGGCCTTCTTCGATGATTTTTCCGTCCTGCATAACCGCAATCCGGTCACAGATTTCCTTTACAACATCCATTTCATGGGTGATAAGCACAATGGTAAGGCCAAGCTCCCGATTGATTTTTTTTAAAAGAGAAAGAATGGACTTCGTCGTACTCGGGTCCAATGCGGATGTCGCTTCATCGCACAGAAGGACATTCGGGTCGTTTGCGAGGGCCCTTGCAATCCCAACCCGCTGCTTTTGCCCGCCGCTCAGCTGGGCCGGATAGACATCCCGTTTATCGGTGAGCCCGACAAGCTCGAGCAGCTCGGTTACCCGTTTTTCAATCTGGGATTTATTCTTTCCAGCCGCTTTAAGCGCGAACGCAATATTCTCGAAAACCGTCTTTGAGGAAACGAGATAAAAGTGCTGAAAAATCATCCCGATTTTCTGCCTCGCTTCACGCAGCTTTTTATCCGAAAGGGAGGTAAGCTTGAGCCCATCGATGGTAATCTCGCCCGAGGTCGGTTTCTCAAGCAGGTTGAGGCAGCGGATCAATGAGCTTTTTCCTGCACCGCTGTAACCGACTATCCCGAAGATTTCACCTTTTTTAATCTGAAGCGAAACATTGTCGACCCCTGTAACCGTTCCCTTTTTCGTTTTATATATTTTTACAACTTTATCGATTGCGATCATGGATATCCCTCCTGGATCGTTCCTAAAACATTATTTTTCCATAACAAAAAGCCTCTTTCATTCAGAAAGAGGCATCGTAAACAATTTTGTTAACGACTTATCTTCCAGAATGAATCCATTCTGCAGGAAGTGGCACCGTACCCAAACTTGGGGGTTGCCGGACGTCATAGGGCCTGATCCCTCGGTCTCTCTTGATAAGTGTTTATGTATGAAATTAACAATACTTATCTTAATCCCTGGAAAAAAGGCTGTCAACAGCCAATTTCCACAGAATTTTCTTGTTAACGCTTACAATGTTGCTAATTAAGGGAATTATCGAAAAATATTTTTTAAAAGAGTTATTAGCTTCTAGATTGCACAGATGTAGAATTTTCGGAAAAACTGGCCTTTAGCCAAGGGCAGTTTGAAATGAGGCAGACCCCTTGAAGAGACTTACCTTAAAGGCTCCGAACCAGGCAAACTTTTGGGGGAAGAATCCATTTAGACTTTCGTATATCGTTAGTTGATGTGGGGCATATTCGCTTTTTGTTTACTTTTTATGTTAAAAACCGTCTAATTGAGAAAGGGGGGGTTGTTTTGAAAATTAAAACGTTAACATTTTTGATATTTGCTTATTCGATATTTTTCATGGCAGGCTGTACGAATGGCAACGAAGGAGACAGGGCGATAGAGGCTGAATTTTTCAGAATGGGAGCATTTATTGAGGCTAATGGAAAAGAGTACGAACTAAAACGAGGGGGCTATAGATGGGAAACCAGGTTGAAATCAGGGCAAACCAGGGTTGAAATGACAGATTACGCATCCCCTTTTCAAATGGCCTCAAGTTTAGAGGCAATCAAATTAGAACCGAATCAACACGTAAAGATCTTAAATGAAGGCGACCCGCAAATAGAGGTATATGAATGGACAGAAGGTGGAAGAGAGAATAAATATGAACTAACTCGAAATCAATTTGTTACCCCTGCCGATAAAGGTGAATACATCTTTGAAGTTTTTTCAAAATGGAAAAACGGCGAGGCTTCGTATGCTTTTGTGGTGGAAATACAGTAAAACGGTATGATAGTGAATATATCCTTTTTGGCCGTATTATAGAATAAAAGGAGCTAAAAAATGGAGCTGTTCGACCAGTTGATGAAAGAAGCAAACTATTGGATTCGTTTTGAACTAGGGCTTGATGAATTAAAAAGCAAGGATTACTTTAATGAAATCCATCATCGGGTATCCTCGATTTTTCATTCCCTTTTTTACGAGAAAGATACGGTCCTGCTAATCGCAACAGTTAATCAACACATTGATTACAGAGGATACGACCTGCCTGGAATCCATCGTTTCATTAAAAATACCAATTTAGTAAAACGGTTGAAAGTTGAAACCGTCCCTTATGAGCATGATGAAGAGGAGTTAGAAAGAAAAACCACTCGATATAGTTTAAGGGTAGAAAAAGGGGACTTGCGTTGGGGATATCTTTTTCAAGCGATTGCAAATAAGGATTTTGGCAGGAAACCAACGATTAACGGAAATATTTATCTCCTTAATTTGACTAGGAAAACAGTGTTGCACATGTATGATGACCGCGGCTGCGATGTTTATAGTCTGGAGAAAGAAACCCTGCTGCCTATTTACCATAAATTCAGGAAGTGGATTTTGGACTATAATCGGATACAAATTGACCACATATTCCAAGAAGGATTATGTGGTTACTCTGAAACCTCCAATGAATTGGAATATAGACTTAAGATGAATGAACAGAAGGCAAAAGAAACGAAAATCAATTTATTTTTTACAAATACATGCGTCATCACTCACAAGCTGGAAATTCCAAAAGAAGCTGCAGAACAGTGTGTCAATGAAATGAGGCAAACAGGGTTTCCAATTGAAGTTGATGAGGATCATTTTGATAACATTGTTGTTAAGGCCATAAAAACTGAGGCTTTGGCACTGATTGATTATCAGTCAGAACTTATGTCTTTGTACGCCAAGAAATATAAAGGTAAGTATAACGGCTGGTCAGCGAAAAGGGCTTTTTAATTATTCTGGACGTCTGGGTGCATGAAAAGTTAGGGGTATTGCCGTTTGGCCTCGGGCCGAAGTTTCCGTATTTTTTTCAAAACGAGAGGTGAATGAAAGATGAATTTCAAACTGAATCCCGTAGCAAATTTAAAAAATGAGTTTAATGGATATACCGTCGCGTCCGCATCTTTGGGCCCAAGGGGAGAAATTTGCATCCTTGGGGTGAATGAAGTCCCTGAAAGAATTGATGGGATGTTCCCGCCTGTGCAAACCGAAACCAGCCACAATTACAAGGTGATTATATTAGGAAACGGTTACAGGCAAGAGGTTGAACTTCCAAATCAAAGTTGGAATTACCATTTCATCCAATTAATCGACGAGAATCACATTCTCCTGGTATGCGCGAGGGCTGAATTATATGAAAATGGCGATTATGACCGTAACGCGAAAGTATTTGATATGGATGGCAACCTCATTCGCGAGTTTTTGCTTGGCGATGGCATCTAGGATTTATATGTTACTCGCGAAAATAAAATCTGGACTTCGTATTTTGATGAAGGCGTTTTTGGGAATTATGGCTGGGATAACCCGATTGGAGCGTTTGGGTTAAGGGCATGGGATTCGGAAGGAAAGGAAGTCTATACATATCCAAATGACGACCCGCACTTCATCAGCGACTGCTATCCGCTTAATGTTGCCACGGAAGAGGATGTATGGTTTTATTTTTACACGGAGTTCGACCTTGGAAGATACCATTATGGAAAATTAGAGTATTACCGACCGGATGTTAGCGGTTCGGATAGCTTTATCCTCTATAATGGGTATTTTTTATTTCGAGGCGGCTATGAAGACCGGAATCAATATACTCTTTATAAAATGGGGCCTGGGAATCGTTTGACTAAGGTAACGACACTTTCACTCGCCAATGAAACAGATAATTTGCTGACAACTTATCTTCTTAGCTGCCGTGGGCCTGAGATGCTTTTTGTAAGTGATAATAAAGCAGTGTATGTGTTACATCTTAAAGATCTATTGCGTGAGAGAGGTTTTCTGGAAGGTTAAATCCTCATGGAAAAGGAGCAATACTAATGAGGTTATTGAAAGTTATTTTTGGAACCATCATTTTATCATTAATAATTTCACTCTTTGGTTCGTTAAAAAACTTCACCCCACTATCAAAGAGAGAACCTGATGTTTACTATTCATCAATTGGGGAAAGTTTCATCTTTGCATTTATGTACATTACGCCGTTTTTGCTCTTGACGAGTATAATAGCTTTTTTGATCTATGTACTAATGGAAAAGATACACCGTTTGTCAAATATTTATAAGGCCTTTAAGGTTGTTTTAAGTATATTTATAGCAGCTTCTATCACGGCGCTAACTCTTTTTTTATTTGACAATAACAATGAAACCAACGATATTTACCTGATACCGCAAGGGTTTGAAGGAGACGTTTACGCTTTCTATAATTTAAAGGGAGCACCGAGGGTTAAAACTGAGGATGGTTATGAAGTCCATGTAATTAATGAAAAAGGTTATTTTTTAACATCGAAACCTGATATGGACTATGGCACTGTAACGGATAAATATTTTTATGTAGATGAAAAAGGGAAACGAACTCCTATTAGCAATAAATGTGTCAGCTTATTCGGTACTGGCGGATTTTCAACAACTTCAGGTCATGTAAAAATAGATCTTCGTTATACTGGCTTCAAGCTAACAAAAGATCGTTGTGGCCAGGAATTTATGACGGAAACTTATGGTTCGGGAGAAAATAAAGAAAACATCATCGATGAAATCGTAAAGGAATACTACGGAGTTGAACTTGGACTTTAACCCTTAAAGGGAAGCTGGTTGGAGAGAAATTGTTTTTAGGGTAATTATGAAACGAAATAGAGGAGCCGGTCGGTATGTCTTATGCACCGTTTAAAATCCGTATTTACGCTTTCTTACTAGATTACCTTGTAATCGTTTTATACGGTATTTTTGTAGTAGGAGCGATTTCTTTTGTGTTTCGATCCCATTTTACCCCCTTATTTTCAAGTTCCCCTGTAACAGCTGAACTGACAGGTTTTATTATGATGACATTCCCAGTTTCGCTTTATTTTATTTTAGGGGAATGTTCCAAATGGCAGGGGACATTTGGAAAAAGAAAAGTGGGGATACGTGTTGTTGACAAGGTGGGTCAGCGTATTGGATTCGGCCGCTCAGCTTTGCGAACAGCTATCAAGTTTCTTCCTTGGGAGGTAGCCCACTTCGGCATGTGGCAATTAATGCTTCCGTCTGACTGGTCCGAGAATACGGTTTATATGATCCTAACCGCTGTCAATCTTGTAATCGTATTCTATTTAATAATTCCTTTCACGAATAAAAAAAGGAAAAATGTTTATGACTGGTTAGCCGGTACGGAAGTCGTTAGATGAACAGTAGGTCAGCGCTTATATGTAAAATTACAATTTAGGTTTCAAAAATTTAGGAGGATGATAAGTGAATAACTTGGTAGATCGAGCAGTGAAAAATAATATAGCGTGGTGCGGGATTGTTTGTGATTCACACGGAATTGCAGGAATTTCAAAAGAAAACCTATGGGGATTGCTTTCAAAAGCTCCACCATTTTACCCCGAAATCATTACACCAAGTAAGAATGTAACGATTGAAGAATTAGTGTACTTTATCGAAAATGGAAAGGTATCAAGCATTAAAGATAGTTATGCAAATATTGATTTGGCACCTCTTGGTTTTAAAATTCTATTTGAGGCAGAATGGATTTCTCATGCTTCTTTATCAAATCAAGAGCCAATTCAAACAAACTGGCGTGTGATTTCAACAGAAGAAGATTTAGCTCAATGGGCTACAACTAGTGAATTGGATGGCGTGATTAAACCAGACCTATTAAAACTAAAAAATGTGAAAGTTTTTATACTCCAGAAAAATGATGGTATATACGGGTTTATAGCGAACTTGAATGCCAATGTTGTAGGGATATCCAATGTTTTTTCAGTAGGTATGGAAAATGAAAATCTGTGGCGGGATATTCCCCAGGTTGTAGCAAACCAATTTCCAGGGCTACCCTTGGGGGGATATGAACACAATGATACATTGGAAGCAGCCCATTTGGCTGGTTGGAGATCGCTAGGGCCACTCCGTGTATGGATTAAATCACAGGAATGGCTCAATTCATAAGCAACGTAATGTCGGTGTTGGGCGGAGCTAACAGTGTAAATGGGATCGATGATGACTGGGGGGAGATAAATATGAAGTTTGAAATGGAAAGTGAGCGGCTGACATTTACGAAATTAGTTGAAAGTGATTGGGAACTATTCAGATCAATCAATACCGATCCAAAGCTAATGAAACATATTCGAACAGTACGGAGTGAAGAGGCAATTCGAAACACGTTCGAAAAGGAGCTCGCCTCATGGAGCTTGACATCTACACATTGGTTGACTTGGATAATTCGTGAAAAAGCATCGAACAAAGAAGTGGGTATGATAAGCATCTATTCCCATGATGGAGAGAAACGGGTCGCGGAAGTCGGCTTCATTCTTCTGGAAGCTGCCCAAGGAAAAGGGTACGGGACTGAAGCTATTAGAAGTGTAATCAAGTTCGGGATAGATACCTTTGCCTTTGAGAAATTCACCGCAGTCTGTTCTGAAGACCATCTAGCGTCAAGAAGGGTATTAGAAAAGGTCGGAATGAAGTTGGAAGAGGTTTTACCCGAAAACACGGAAATCAATGGAAGGTTGGTCAATGACTGCTTTTATTCGAGGGACATCTGAGTGTTCGGGGAACGAGCGATAACCCAAATGGTGACCCAGTGACCTAGACAGGGAAAAATAGTGATGCCGGGCTTTTCAGTTTCTGAAATGGCCCGGCATCTTTTTTATACCTAATATTTACTCCGATGCTTCGGTATAAACAGCAATTAGCACTTTAGCGACGTCATCGCCTATATTTTTTACATAATGAGGGACGCTTGCACACCAGCTGAACGTATCGCCCTCTTCCATGATATAGGATTCTTCTCCTTGCTCCGCGAGGATTTTTCCCTTTAGCACCAGATGGCATTCTTCGCCTTCGTGTGCATTTTTACCCCCGGTAGAAGCCCCTAGAGGGAATTCGACGACTCGAATGCTTAATCCTCCCCGTGATGCCAAATGCTCTACCTTCATTTCGGATTCGTTTGAAGTCATAACCTGCCGCTCATTTTTCCTAATGACCGTCATTTGTTTATCTTTTTCTAAAAGAAGGTATGGTAAAGGTACTTTTAAGAAGTTAGCAATCGTTTGTAATGTGTTTATTGATGGAGAAGTGTTGTTGTTTTCAACATTGCTTATAAATCCTTTCGAAAGCCCTGTTCCTTCGCATATTTGCGCGATCGTAATGTTCTTTCTCTTTCTGATGGACCGTATTTTGGAACCGATATCCATTCTTCTCACCTCCCCAAAAAGTTTCTTAATAGTAAACTTAATTTCATATTAACAAAAAAATCGTTGACACGCCATATTCACTTTTGGTATTGTATGAAAGAACAAAGATTCATATAAGTAAACTTTTTGAGCTCAAGCATTTTACGATGAATTGTTTTTTGTGTTTATCATCATGTTATATACAAGGAGGTGTGGCTATTGGACACAGAAATGAATTATGAACTTCGCCGTCCCAGGAATGCTGTTCAAGGGGAAAAATATCCGGCATTATTCATTATGCATGGAATAGGAAGCAACGAACAAAACATGCTTTCTTTAGTAGATGGCTTGGAAGACCGCTTTTATATCTTTAGTGTTAGAGGCCATTTGCCTCATGGACCCGGCTTTGCTTATTTTACGATAGAAGGATACGGCAAACCGCACCGGGAAGTTTTTGACGAGGGAATCAATAAATTATCATCTTTTATAGATTATGCTACTGAGAAATACCCGGTGGACTCTAACAAGGTTTACTTGATGGGCTTTAGCCAGGGAGCGATTGTTTCGATGACTCTGGCGCTAACCCTTGGAAGCAAAATTAAAGGTGCGGTAGCTCTTAGTGGTTATATTCCACAATTTGTTAAGGAAGAATACACGATAAACCCTGGCAATCAGTTATCATTGTTTATCTCACATGGGGAATACGACAATGTTCTGCCTTATGAATGGGGAAAAGAAAATGTGGAATTTTTTACTCAGCTTGGGGTAGCGGTCACGTTTAAATCGTATCCGGAGGGACACACCGTATCCTTGGAAAATTTACGAGATTTCCAATCGTGGATTTTAAACGATTTATAAAATGAACTACCTGAAAAAGATTGGAGGGATATGAAATGTTGCCATCATTCTTTATCGCTCATGGTTCTCCAATGCTGGCCATTGAGAACAACGATTATACACAATTTGTAAATCAATTAGGCAAGGACCTTCCCCGTCCAAAAGCAATTGTGTTGTTTTCCGCACATTGGGAATCGAGGGTCCAACAGGTTAGCCGGGTCGATCAATATAGTACGATTTATGATTTCGGCGGTTTTGATCCATCGCTATACACAATCGAGTACCCTGCTCGTGGAAGCAACGAGATAGCGGGGGAGATAGAGGATCTGTTCACCCAGAATGGTATTTCGTATGAAAATGAAACAACTCGCGGCCTTGACCATGGGGCTTGGGTAGTCCTTCGCATGGTTTATCCGAATGCGGATATTCCGGTGATTGCCATGTCTGTGAATCCGGCTCTTACTCCTGAGGAGCAATATAAAATTGGAGCCGCATTATCCGTTTTACGGGAAAAGGATGTCTTGATTATCGGAAGCGGAGGAACTGTTCACAATCTGGGAGCATTAAAGTGGGCTGATAACGGAACGATTGACTCTTGGGCGCTTGAATTTGATGATTGGTTGGCAGTTAACCTTCAAAATTGGAATCTGCAATCTTTATTTAACTACGATACTCTTGCTCCCAACGCTTCAATAGCTGTCCCTCCATACGGAAATGAGCATTTTATACCAATCTTTTATGCAATGGGAGCAGCTAACAATGAGCCAAAGGCGACGATGCTTCATCGCAGCTATCGATATGGCAATCTAAGCCACAGTGTATGGCAATTTGGTTCATAAGAGATTGCAACAGCCGGTTTTTGGATAAGATAGAAGAAAGTAGACTCGCTTATATCTCGAAGTAAGAAGGATTATATTAAAGATAAAACAAAAAGTAGGAGTGGTAAAAATGGAAAATAAACACGAAATCGGAGCACTTATTTTACGGGTAGTATTAGGGTTTTTATTCTTTTACCATGGGCTTGTAAAGTTCCAGGGGGGAATTGAAAATACTGTTGGCTGGTTTGATAGTATTGGAATACCAGGATTTATGGCATATGTAGTTGCATTGGTTGAGTTACTCGGTGGAATTGCGTTAATAATCGGATTTGCGACAAAGATTGTCTCTGTTTTGTTTGTAGTTTTGATGATTGGTGCAATCGTTTCAGTAAAATTTGCGGTTGGTCTGCTGGGCAATGGCCAAATGGCTGGTTATGAATTAGATCTAGCTTTCATGGCAATGGCAGCAGCTCTGGCATTTACAGGCAGCAATCTATACTCCGTAGACAGCCTTTTTAATAAAAAGGATTAATCAATAGCCAATAACTACAGAAAGGGGTCCGTGAAAACGGATCCCTTTCTGTGTTAGTAAGGAAAGTTTTGCCGTAATAGGAAAAGTGACTTCTAAGAAGCATTCATTGTGGAGACGGATTTATTCTTTTTATGAAACACAATTCCAAGAGCTACATGAGCAACAAGGGTAGCCAACCAAAAAATCGGAATAAGAAAGAAGGGGAATGTAAAACCAAAAATGTGTGATAAAGAGACTAGTAACATAATAGCCGCGGAAATCATGTACAATACACGGATAAACAAAGGGACAATCTTACGGGCCATAATGATAAAAAGGACAATTCCCAATCCCCACAACAAATTAGCTGTATCGATTCTTGATTCTACTATTTGGAACACTGTCATTTGAATTTCTTTTAGCAATTCCTGTTGTTCGGCTGTAGCTTTTCCATACCGTTTTGCCATATCCATAGCGGCTGTCCATTGAACATTTCCCGCAGACATCGGAATAATAAATCCAATCCCGGTTGCTCCCAAAAAGGTACTTTTGATTGGGTGTTCATTTTTGAATAGCCTCGCTAATGAAATAAAGAAAACTGCTACAGAACCCCACAATAAAATAAGAGACAAACCCGCCAACCTTAACCCTATCGGATTTTTTGAAGCAGCAATCATAAAGGCTAATTCAACTGGTGAATCTCCACTGGAACTTAATAAGATACCTATGGATAAAAACAAAAGCAAGACAGGAAGAGGTAAGAAAAATATAAACCTGGAAAGAAAATGAAGCCACATTTTTTCTTCGTTAGTTTTCATAAAAATTTCACCCCAAAATAATATTATTTTCCTTATCCACATTATGTTTAACGTATGAATATTATGATAGAAGGAATACATAGTAAAATAGTTAAATAGCTTCATTCCGGTGGCTTAGCCCGAGATGAAAAACCTGAATGAAGAAAAGGTCGAAACCGCAGTGACCAAGATTGATAAAGTGATTTCCGAGGATTAATAATAAATGGTTTTGAGGCATCCTGCCGGCATGGGGGATGTCTTTTTTTATGACAGGAAAAAATTCCTCGAGTAGGTGTTCCGCGTGACATTCGAAGGCTCGAATCTGGTTTACATATCGAGGAAAATCCCGTTACGTGCCAGTTTGGAGGCAAAAACCTAGTTTAAGTGTCATTTGAAATTGCTGACAAAATACATTGAATGTAAATTTATTCCTCGCCAACTGTGATGGCGCGAATTTTTTCGAATATATACCGTGTTTTTCATTTTTATCGGGCACTTTCTGAATATTATCGGGCACTTTTTCGAATATATCGGGCACTTTTTCAAATATATCCGGGAATTTTTCAATTTATCCGGTTCTGTCACTTTTTAGACACAATTACATACCAATTCAAGGTGGGTGAAAGCACTAAATGATAAAAGCCAAGAATCCACGATGCGCAAAAACCAATCAACCTAATACCTACAACATTCGGGTATGGCTAGCGCAATAAATTAAAGCTGGCCTTTCAGCAATTTGGCCACAATAGGCTAAAAGACTCCAAATCAATAGAAATAGAGTCCTTTCTTCAAATAGCCTCAATATCAATTACCCCCTTTTCCTCACCCTGAAATTTTGCCTGAGGACTGGCCAGTTTTGGGGGAGGGGTGGGCCGAGGACCCAAAAACTGACGCCTCTTAAGCCATATTGTTTAACCAAATCATATTTTGCCTGCAGGCTTCGGGCGTCTTCGTACCAGACTTCATGCTGCTGGCCCGTTTCGTCCGTGTACCTGAAAAACGGTGCCTCGTACGTTTCGTTGTATTGAATAGCCTGGCCGAACCGGGTGGCGAGTTCAATTGCGCTTTTCAAATTAACTGTTTTTGCATACGTACCCTTTACCCATGGAATTTTCCAGTCGCGGCCATAGAGCGGGACGCCCATCATGATTTTGCCAGGTGGGATGACAGTAACGGCATAATCAAGAACCTTCCGCACTTCGGTAACAGGGGCGATCGCCCAAGGACTGCCGCCGGACCAACCCCATTCATAGGTCATCAGCACAACAAAGTCGGCGATTTCGCCGTGCGCGGGGTAATCATGGGCTTCATAGAGCAAACCTTTCTGGGTGCCGCTTACCTTTGGGGCGAGGGCAGTTGACAGTGAATAGCCTGCCGGGTGGAGACGGGCGGCTGCTTTCCGCAAAAATGAGTTGTAATTTTCTCTGTCTTCGGGATAGACGTATTCAAAATCGATATTCAGCCCACGGTACCCTTTTTCCTGTATGCGCGCGATGATGTTTGCCAAAAGGGTATCCTGAATAGCGGGATTGCGTAAAATTGCCCCAGCCCTGTCGGAACTGAAAGAGCCGGCAACGGTATTCGTAATTGTAAGCAATGGAGCTGTGTTCGTGGCAGTTGCGCCTTGCAGGACAAGAGTATCCTGCAGATTGGCGAGTGAGCCGTCTTCGTTAACCCCGTAAGAGAAAGGGGAGAGATAGGTGAACAGGTTGCCGCGAGCGGTTACTTCATTCCTGCCCCGTTCGTCCATCCTTGTAACATAGGTGTTCACTTCTTTGACAGGTTTGGCCTCGGCTGGAATTCTTAATATCTGCCCAGGATGAATCAGGGACGGATTGGCAATGTTGCTGGCTTGTGAAATCTGGTTAACGGTTACGCCATACCGCTTGGCGATTGCCCAAAGCGTTTCACCGGCGCGGACTGTATGGCGGAAGTAGGGGATGAACAGCATTAGGCCGACATAAATCAGGGAAGGGTTGGTGATATTGTTGAAGCTGGCAAGATCCTGTACCGTCACACTGTACCGCGCTGCAATTTGTGATAGCGTATCGCCGCGCTGTACGACATATTCCTTATCCGATTCAGGAATCACTAGCGATTCCCCGACGACGAGAACGTTTGGGTTCTCCAATTCATTAACGGTGACAATCTGGCTGACAGTGGTCCGGTACGTTTGCGCCAGCCTCCAAAGGGAATCCCCCGGTTTTACAACGTAAATCCTCATCGGCTCACCTCCAAAATCTCTTTTCTATAAAAGTATGCGGATGAGGGAGCTCTTCATGATTTTATAAGAAAGAAGGAGACATCGAAACCTTCCATGTTTTAAAAGAAAAAAGCCCTTCAGGATTTCAAAGAAAAATCCGAAGGGCCCTAGCCAAAACTTTTGTTTTTTTACAAAAAATCGTTCCAAATCATTTTTCTTCAACCATCTCTACTTCCCGGAATCCATCCCCGTCATTTGACTCGGCCATCTTCACGTTCGTTAAATAGGATGCCCTTGCGATCAGATGGGCTGAAACCGGGGCAGTCAAGAACACGAAGAATATACCGAGTATCAGCCTCACGCTAAAATACCCTTTACTAAAGAGGAAGAATACAAGGGTGCCTACTAGTGTGAATAAAACCCCTAGTGTTGAGCTTTTTGATGCTGCGTGCGACCGTGTGTAAACGTCAGGAAGCCGGATTAATCCGATGGAGCTCAAGAAACTGGCCAGAGAACCAGTTAAAATGAGAATAGCGGCAACCATTTCACTGAGGGCGCTTGGGTTCAATAGCTACACCTCTTTCCAGAAACCTTGCAAAGGCAAGTGTTCCAATAAATGATAAAATCCCAATCAGTAGGATAACTTCAAAAAACGCGTGTGTTCTGAGTATGACGGAAATTACGGCCACACCGGCGATTGATGTAACTCCGATAGCATCCAGTGCCTGGATCCGGTCCGGTACGGATGGCCCAATGATTAGCCGGTAGAAGAACGCAAGGAATGAAAGTGCCAGGAAGAATAATGAAATCTTTAATATTAAATCGAACATTTCCGCGTCACCCTCTTGATCGAGTTTTCAAATCTTTTTTGCGATTTCAAGATCGCCTCATTCGAATCAGACGTATCCAGTACGTGGACAAAAAACTTCCTTTTGTCATCCGAAACCTTGATTACGACTGAACCTGGAGTTAACGTTAAAAGAAGAGCCAAAAGGGTCACCTCGATGTCACTCTCCAGGTCCGTTTCAAGCGTCAAGGTACCCGGCGTAATCGCCAATTTAGGCTTAAACACATGGCGAATAACCATATAACTGGAGGAGAATAATTCCTGAATAAATACAGCAGCCAATTTAATGATATTCAAAAGAGTAATGATATAAAAATTTTCCGGAAGGAAGCGTCGCATTAAAAACAGGACAATGATTCCAACGAAATAGCCGCTTATAAAGGTCAAGGCGCTCCAATCATCCTGTAGCCCTGACCAAAGTATAGCGATAAAAAGATTGGTTAATACCTGCATAGGCACATCGACCACCCCTTTCTGCAAGAATGAAAGACTGGTTTTGCATCCGATCCCACTCAGCTTTTGCCGAGGACTGCTTCAATATAGAGGGAAGGATTCGTTAAACTTTCAACAGCCAGTTCCGTAAAGGCATAAATCCCTTCCGCACCGAGCCCAAGCGCAATAGTCAGAGCGGTAAGAACGGCGATTGGGAATAGCAATCCTTTCGTTTTCTTTTTCTCTATCTCTTGTTCTTCATCCAGATAGGATTCTCCCCAAAAGCCATTCATAAAGATTTTCATAACGGAATACAGGACCATTAAGCTTGTAAGAAGCCCGATAGCCCCAAGCCAAAAGTAGCCCGCTTCAAATGTACCTTCCGTAATATACAATTTGCCGATAAACCCGCTGAGTGGCGGGATCCCCGCCAGTGACATAGCAGCTACAAAAAACATCCATCCTAAGTAAGGATACGTCCGAATTAATCCGCTGATATCCTTAAGCTTAGCTGTTCCAGTAATAGCGATAACCGTTCCGCCGATCAGGAAAAGAAGGGCTTTAATTATGATGTCATGGATCAGATAGTATACGGCTCCTGTCAGTCCTTCAGAAGTATTGGAAGCCAACCCTGCTAAAATAAATCCAACTCCGACAATTACGTTGTACGTCAGTATTTTTTTAATATCCCAATACGCAACAGCGCCGATTGCTCCTAGTACCATCGTTAAGGCCGCCATGATCCCTATAATAAGATGCGTATCCGGATCATGGTAAAACACAAGAGTAAACATTCTTATAATCGAATAAATGCCAACCTTGGTCAAAAGCGCTGCAAAGATAGCCGCAATTGCTGTCGGAGGGGCACTGTACGAACCAGGAAGCCAAAAGAATAACAGCAAGCCGGCTTTTAAACTAAATACAATTAAAAATAGCAGCGAAATGGCTGTTAATAGTCCGTCCTGCCCGGCTTCAGCCACCCGGACTGAAAGGTGGGCGTAATTCAAAGTGCCCAACGTCGCATACAAGTATGAAATCGCAACTAGAAAAAGGAGCGATGATGTAAGGTTTACGAGGACATATTTAATCGATTCCCTCAGTTGTATCCTAGTTCCACCGATTGATATAAGTACATATGAGGAAATCAACATTACCTCAAAACAGACAAAGAGATTGAAAATATCTCCGGTAATAAATGATCCATTCACCCCTGTGAGCAGGAATAGAAACAGGGGGTAAAAGAAGTTTTTTTCACGTTCCCTCCCGATTGAGCGGAAGGCGTAAATGAAACAGAATAGGGACACGATGCTTGCTGTTAAAAGAAGCAGGGCGGAGAACATATCCGCAGCCATGCTTACCCCAAAAGGGGCTTCCCAGCCGCCAAGGTGGAGAACCTGGATGCCGCTGGCCGTTATTTGGGACATTAATACCGCTGATACTGCTCCGGTTCCCGCAATCGCAAGAATCCCCAACAGCCGCTGGGCGAAGATTCTTCTTCTAATAATGACCATGACCATCCCTGTAATTAACGGGATAATGATGGGCAGTATGAGTAAATTATTCATTTTCATTACCTCTCATCTGTTTCGTGTCATCCGTGCCAAGCACCTTGTATGCACGATAGCTCAGAACAAGGAAAAGGGCGGTCGTTCCGAAGTTAATGACAATCGCGGTCAAAATAAGCGCCTGGGGCAACGGATCCGTGAAGGTGTTCGCGCCATAATCCAGAAGGGGCGGTCCGCCAGTCTTCAAGCCCCCCATCGTGAGGATGAGTAGATTGACTGCGTGGCTGAGAATGGAAGTTCCCAAAATAATTCTCAGTAAATTTTTGGATAACAGTAAATACGTTCCAATGGTAAAGAGGACACCAACAAGTATAGACAGCATAGTTTCCATATTTATCGGTCCTCGCTTATCGTGATTATAATTGTCATGGCGGTGCCTATTACCGCTAAGGCTACCCCGAGGTCAAAAATCATTGCCGTTGCCAGCTCTGTTTTTCCGAAAATCGGGAGGTCGAAGTAACCGTAAGCCTGTGTAAGGAAAGGAGCATTAAAGAGCAGGCTGCCAATCCCTGTGAAAATTGCAATCAATACGCCGGTTGCCGCCATCGACTTAAAGTCAAAAGGCATGTTCGCCCGTACCGTTTCGATATCATAAGTCAGGAAAAGAAGTGTGATCGCGCAAGCAAGCGCAAGCCCGCCCACAAAACCGCCCCCTGGAAAATGGTGGCCGGAAAAGAAAAGGTTAATGGCAAAAGTGAGAATGATGACTACAGCAACTCTCGCCACACTTCGCAGGATGACGTCATTTTGTTCCTTCATTCTTCTCACCCCTATTTACTTCAAGTTTTATTAATGTAAAGACCCCAAGAGCCGCAATAGCAAGAACCGATATTTCCAACATTGTATCGATGCCCCTGAAATCGACAAGAATGGCGTTCACAATGTTTCGGGCTCCGGCTAAATCATAGGAATTTTTATAAAAGTCTGAGATAGGCTCAAACAGCCTGTTGGCATTGGCAGACAAGGCAAACAAAGTAACCGTAACCCCGGCGCCTATAGAAATAACGAGATTTAATGGCTTAAATGGAATACGTCCGGTCCCTTTGAAAAACTTCGGCAAATGGAAGTAACATAGAAGGAACAAAGCAGTTGTCACCGTTTCAATGACCATTTGCGTCAAGGCTAAATCCGGAGCCCTGAAAATTACAAACAATAATGATACAAGATAGCCTAATCCCCCAAGGGCGAGGACAGCTGTCATACGTGATTTTGCAAAAAGAATTGTAAGGGCAGCGGCAAGCAGCGCTATGGCAAGCGCACCTTCAAAGAAAGTTATTGGCGCATTATTTGCCGAATCAAATGAAAGCCGATTAGAAACAAGGAGAGCACCACCAGCGAGCAGAATTAAAAATCCAAACGCATAGACGATGTAATCTCTAGTATAGCCAGTCATATACCGTTCAGTCAGATTGCGGGATGCCTCTTCGCCCCGCTCCAGCCCAAGATCATAAAACGTATTCAGGGTTAAGGATTCCGGATAGCGCCTTAGCAATCCAACCCAATTTTTTCGATACCGATAGAGGAATATCCCTAACAAAACAACGCCGATTGTCATGGCCAATTCTGGTTTAAAGCCATGCCAGGCACTAATTTCTTTTGCAAAAACTGCTTCCGGCAACCCCGGCAATACCGCGTGGGCAGCAGGCTGCAGCAAGTATTCGGAAAGGGTATTCGGAAAGAAGAAGATGGCTACAACAAGGACGGCCAGCACGATTGGCGGAATCAGCATCCCGAGCGGCGCTTCGTGAGGCTTCTTATCCAATCGTTCAGGCTTATATTTGCCTCTAAACGTCTTAATGACTAGAACAAGGCAGTAAACGAAAGTGAATACGCTGGCAACCCATGCGATGGCAGGAAATAGAACCCCAAGCGTGCCCATGTTAAAAATAGACATCTCTGATGCCCTCAGCATCGCTGTAAAAAACATTTCCTTACTTAAAAAGCCATTGAATGGGGGCAAGCCCGCCATTGAAAAGGCACCAATTACTGCTAGGGTAAAGGAGACAGGCATGATTTGCATCAAGCCGCCTAGCTTTCGGATATCACGTGTCCCAGTTTCATGGTCAATAATTCCGACTACCATGAAAAGCGCACCTTTAAAGGTTGAATGGTTAATAAGGTGAAAAACGGCTGCCAGCACAGCTACAGCATAGACGGAAGACTCGCTGCCTCCTGTAAAATACAAAGCCGCCGATCCGACCCCAAACAGGCTCATAATAAGGCCCAGTTGGCTGATGGTCGAGTACGCAAGAAGGGCTTTTAAATCTGTTTGTTTCACCGCGTTTAACGAGCCATAGAGCAATGTGGCAAGGCCAACCCCGGAAACGAGCCAGAACCATTCCGCCTCTCCACCGAATACAGGCGTGAAGCGGGCAACTAAATAGATGCCGGCTTTGACCATGGTGGCTGAATGAAGGTAGGCGCTGATTGGTGTCGGTGCTTCCATGGCCCCCGGGAGCCATATACTGAACGGGAATTGGGCCGATTTTGTAAAAGCGCCAAGCAGAATCAAAATCATCGCCGGCACGAACAGGGAATGCGTTGTGATGTCCCCGACATTGGCGACCATTTCCCGAATGCTGTAGGTTCCGGTTATCATTGACAGCATGATGAAGCCAGCAAGCATCGCAAGGCCACCAAAAATCGTAATGAGCATCGATTTTTGCGCTCCATAACGAGAGCGTTCACGCTGGTACCAATAAGCAATTAACAAAAAGGAAGAAATGCTTGTCAATTCCCAGAACACATAGAGAAGCAGTATGTTGTCAGAGAAGACGACCCCGAGCATCGCGCCCATGAACAAAAGCAAGTATACATAGAAATTGTTTAGAGCTTCAGTGTATTTAGACATATAATAAATAGAGTAAAGGATGACTAGCGCGCCTATACCGGTAATCAGCAACCCGAAAATAAGGCCAAGTCCATCCACATAAAGGGTAAAGTTTAGATTCAGCGATGGCATCCAGGGAACAGATCGTATGAGGTCCATACCATTGGAGATGCGTGGCAAAAATCGGAGCAGATACAAGAAGAGGACGACCGGAACAAGTAGAACAAACCATCCAGTATGCACCCGCGGCGTAAAATATTTATATAATAACGGCACGAAAATGGCGAATATAAAGGGAATTAAAGCAATAAAGTGCAACATATGCAATTTAACCGCCTCCTATTATAAAATTATCGGCAGTGACTTCAGTAGTTTGCTGCCTATATGTATGAGATTCTTGGTTCAATGGGATTGACTAGCTTACTTGCATAAGATATAGTCATACAGAGCCACCCTATTATCAATATTTGTTAAGTACTTCACATCTATACCGAGGTGACATCATAATGGAAAAAATCAAGGGGCGCATGGACGAAAGCATCCTCGTCTGTGTCTACTACGGTCCGAATGGCGAACGGCTTATCCGCCGCGGCTGCAAAATTGCTAGTATGCTGGACTGTCCACTTTACATTTTAACCGTAGACCCAAAGCCATACAGCGAAATGGATGCGGAAAAAGCTCACTATATCGCAAAGTGGAATAAAATTGCGGAAGCCCATGACACAGTCTCGTTCATCCTGAAGGATAATGAGAAAAGGCCTATTTCAAAGGTGATTGCACAAGTCGCTAGGGAAAAGCAGGTTACACAAATCATTCTGGGCCAGACCGCGCAAAGCAGATGGGAGCAAATTGCAAAAGGATCGATCATCAATTCACTATTGAGGGAGATTCCATTTGTCGATTTACATATCATCTCGGTTCCCCGTTATTTAAAAGAAGCGGAAGGCCACTATGAAAAAGGTGTCCGCGCTTATCTTGTCAAAGACAATGAAAACTACCGGGTGATTTTTAAGCATACAAAGGATGTTTTATACGAAGGCATCTTCTTTAAGGAACAAGGAACGGATTTCAATACTGGCGTTTTCAAGTTTATGAAAGACCAGCAAATGCTTCATGTCCAAGTAATAGACGATGCCGTTGCGGCTCTGGAAAACGTCGAAATGGAATTGGATATCCAGGACGATGATGATGAATAGTACTTGTGGCCTCCGCGTAATTTGCGGGGGCTTTTTTTGTCGTTGCCGGGGCTGACCACTAAGGAAAGCTCCTTGGAAAAATCATCGCAGGGACACAAAGGAAAGCTTCCGAGAATAAACATCGCAGGGACAGGCGATCTTTGCCTGTCGCGAAGCGGTTTTTGCTTGTCGCGAAGGCTCTTGAGCATTTTGTTCTACCCCCGGGCAGGCGAGGCATTTGAGGTAAAAAAGGCCTTGCATTGGCTTTTAATTTGCCTTTGAGCTGCCAGGCTGGCATTGCAGAGATTATAGGTTTACATCAACTCTGATGAAGGAGTCCTCGTCTTTTTCAATTCCGATATATTTTAATGTCTCCTTAGGGCTATGGTGGTTAAAGACCGACATGAGAATAGAAATTGCGATTCCTTTCCGGTATGCGTGGTAGCCGAATGTTTTCCTAAGGGTATGCGTGCCGATTTTTCCTGAGACTCCGACCTTTTTGGCGGCATGGTTGATAATCCGATAGGCTTGCTGCCTGGTAATAGGCAGGTCATTCTTCTTGGATTTGAACAAATAATCGTTCCCATCAAGCTGTTGCTGTTGGAAATACAATTCCAGCTCATTCCGTATGCTGTTATTGAAATAAAAAGCCTGTGGTTTCTCGCCATCACTTTCATGAATCATCATGAATTCCTTTATAGACTCGCCGTCCCTAACATCTTTTACTTTAAGTGAAAGCAAGTCGCTGACCCTGATTCCGGTATTGATTCCAAATACAAAAAGCAATACATCCCGTTGTGAATTCTCTCTTAACTCTTCCTTAATGGCATTGATTTGGTCAATGTCTTTTATAGGGTCAACGTACTCCACTTGTATTCCTCCCAATGTTACATAATTGGATTTTATCATAAGTTAAGTTACATAACAAAACGATAAACGCAAAAAATGTCGATTTTTTTTAGGAAATGGGAGGGTCCTTTAAATACTTCCTGCTCAACACATACAAGCTAATAAAAAGGGTAATGATTGAAATGAATTTGCTGCCAAGAATTAACCCAGCCGCATAGCTTTTATCAACGGGGACAAACGGAAGGGCAATCCCAATTACAACGAGGGCAATCATACTGAACAGGACGAAAAATGCGTTTGTATACGATTTGTTAATGATTAATAAACCGGTCCGGCTGCTTGTGGATACATAAATCGAAGCCATATATCCCAACGCCACGATGATTAAATAAACCAATAAGATGATACTGACAGTGATCGTCATAAAATCCCTCCTCGTATGAAAAGTAAATTAGAAAAAAGCCAACAAGAATGGGAATCGCGCCAAGTGATTTTTGTTCGAACGTAGAAGAAGGGGAGTCGTGATACTGCTGAATTTTAAAGATGGGGGTACCAGCACCGTGAGAAAACATCTTAAAATGACCATCTAATGACAACGCGAACTTTTTAGAGCAACACAAAAAACTTGATGTTACATAATCTTATTATATCACAGGATTAAGTAACATATTGAATTTTTGGCCAAAAAAAGGAACGGCGATTCGCCGTTCCTGGATTTTCGTTTACTTTTATCATTGTGGTACTGATCCTGCATATTCTCCATTAATAAAGACATGTTGTTCTACTTCTCCAACCGGATTCACAAATGGAACCATGACCATAACTAACTGTGGAAATGGGTTTATTACTTCTATAGAGTGGGCTCCGTTCCAGTTGTAGCCTTTGGACCACAATTCCGCCTTCTTATCTTTAAAAGCATCACTTCTTAATAACCCTGCGACTTCTTTATTCCGCTCGGCTCCTGAAATCGGTACCCAGGAATGGCAATCACATGGTTCTTCTGCAGCCTTGACCGCATTTCCCGGTACAGCAAATACGCCAAAAGCAAGTGCTCCGCTAAATAAAACAGACAACAATTTTCTTTTCAAATTGACGCCTCCCTTTTTTTGATACAATTCCTATTTCTATAGATTATGGCAAAACCCTTCTTTTTTCGAGGAAAAAAGTGAAAAGAAAACCAGAATATGTCGGTTAGGTGAATTGCTCGAAAGGAAACTTTCCCAACAAAAATTTCTATAAATGTGAACATTCTGTGACAAAATACTATTTATTCTGTTAATATAGGAAAAAAGGAAGGAAAGAAGAGGGTGAAGGAATGGGCCGGGTTTTAAAATTCTTTTATCTAGCGATTGGGTTTTTTTGTGTGGCTAGTTTCGTTGTCCTTATGATGAAGCATGCATACCAGCATATGGTATTGTCTTTTTTCCTAGCTTTATTCAATTTTGGGCTTTACTCACTGTTTAAAAAGGAAGGCAGCGTCCCGCAGCTGCGGCTGATTAAAGGTGGGCGGAGATGAGAGATTCTTAGAATGGTATGAAAACAGTTTCGGATGTTACTTTTTTTGAAAGCGTCTTCACCGAGGTTATGAAGACAGTTTGGGAGTAATCTTCATCTTGAAAGTGTCTTCATCGAGGTTATGAAGACAGGTTCGGAGTGATATTCCCCTTGAAAGTGTCTTCATCAAGGTTATGAAGACAGTTTTGAAGTGATATTCCCCTTGAAAGTGTCTTCATCGAGGTTATGAAGACAGTTTTGGAGTAATCTGCATCTTGAAAGTGTCTTCATCGAGGTTATGAAGACAGGTTCGGAGTGATATTCCCCTTGAAAGTGTCTTCATCGAGGTTATGAAGACAGGTTCGGAGCGATATTCCCTTTGAAAGTGTCTTCATCAAGGTTATGAAGACACGTTTGGAGTGATTCTCCCCTTAAAATTGTCTTCATCGTGAATGAAGCAGCTTGGGCTGAGCGTGTGTTGTCATCATCGCATGAAATGCAGAGGTTTTCAAAAGAGTTTCCCAACAAATGCATCATTTAATGGGGAAGGGAAACGGCAATTATCAATAATACCCCGTAAGATGACAAAAGCAGGCGACCCAGAGGGAAGCCTGCTTTTTTTACAAACAATAAAGAAAAATCAGTGGGAGTGGCCGGACGTGAGGACCCAGATTGAACCCGCCACAATGACGAAGGCCAGGAAGAATGCATAGGCCATGTTGATGACATTCGCCTTGCGGTCTTCACCTTCCCTTAGATGCATGAACAAGAACAGTTGGATGGCGGCCTGCACGAATGCAAGCGTGCCGATAAACCACATGATCGTGTTAGGTGGAAGGGAGGTCTTCAGTGCCACCCACGCCGCCCCGAGTGTCAGGACAAGCGACATGAGAAATCCAATGACATGGCTGATAGGAAAACGATTCTCTTGATGATTCATTTAATTCACCAACCCTGCTAAATACACGAATGTAAAAATGAAAATCCATACGACATCAAGGAAGTGCCAGTATAAGCCGAAGATAAATGCTTTACGGGCAGTAATCGGTGTAAGGCCGCGCTTCTTCAGCTGGATAATCAACAGGATAGCCCAGCCGATTCCGATTGACACGTGGAGACCGTGCGTTCCAAGCAGGACAAAGAAGCTTGATAGGAACGCGCTTGTCTGCCAGGTCGCGCCTAAATCGACGTAATGGATGAATTCGCGGATTTCCATGAATAGGAATCCTGCGCCGAGAAGGAGTGTCAGGACTAACCAGAGGATCAATCCTTTCATATTACTCCGGCGCATTTCGTAAATCGCGATGCCCATGGTGAAACTACTTGTTAACAGAAGGAACGTTTGGATTAAGACATCCCTGACGATAAAAATATCCTGCTGGGTCGGGCCGCCTGCATAGCGTTGGCCCAATACCCCGTATACCGCGAAGAGTGTCGAAAAAAGGACGATCTCAGCTCCAAGGAAGAGCCAGAAGCCGAGGATGTTCATCCTGTTTTGTTCGGTTTGCAGTTCAAGCGGCAATGATGCTGTGTTTGCATTAGCTGACATGGCTCTTCACTCCTTTGCCGAATTTTCTCCACTTGCGCTCGGTCTCGATGATTTCGTCCTTAGGGACATGGTAGCCATCGTTATAGTCAAATGAACGGAAGGCCATTCCTGCAAATATGCCAAGTCCGACAATACCTGCTGCGATTGTCCATTCGAAGACGAGCAGGAAGCCCGAGACCCCGAAGATAAAGCCCATGTAGATTGGAATCCAGGAATTGCTTGGCATATGGATTTCCTCTACCTCTGAATCTTTTAAAGGCTGAAGTTCATTGTTCTTTTTCATATGCCAGAAAGTATCAAGTGACTTGACTTCTGGGATTTTTGCAAAATTGTAATGTTGAACTGGTGTCGCAGTCGCCCATTCGAGCGTCCTGGCATCCCATGGGTCGTTGCCGACATTCCGGTCAGCGTAGCGCGCGCTGTAGTAAATGTTGTAGCAAAGCGCTGCGAAGCCCGCCGCTAGAACAAACGCCCCGATAGCGGAAACCATCATGAGCGGGCCGAAGCCTGTTTCAGCTGAATACGTGTACGCGCGGCGTACCGCTCCGTCAAGGCCAAGGAAGAACATTGGCATAAATGTCATGTTGAAACCGATGTTGAACAACCAGAAATTCCATTTGCCGATCCGTTCGTTCAGCATATAGCCGAACATTTTTGGCCACCAGTAGTACAATCCGGCAAAGATTGGGTACACAACTCCCGGAATCAGGACGTAGTGGAAATGCGCCACAAGGAACAATGTATTATGGTACTGATAATCGGCTGCGGCCATTCCAAGCATTACGCCGGTTACCCCTCCAATAACGAATGTTGGCACGAATGCGAGCGACCACATCATCGGCACAGTGAACCGGATACGGCCTTTCCGCATTGTGAATAGCCAGTTGAATACTTTAACCCCGGTCGGAATCGCGATTGCCATTGTTGTAATCGAGAAGATCGAGTTCGCCGCCGGGCTGTTGCCCATCGTATAGAAGTGGTGGACCCAGACGAGCATGCTCAATACGGAAATCATGACAATGGAAGCGACCATTGATTTATAGCCATAAAGCGTTTTTCTCGCAAAAGTTGAAATGATGTCTGACAGCATTCCGAATGCTGGCAGGACAACGATATAAACTTCAGGGTGACCCCAAAGCCAGAACAGGTTCGCCCAAAGCATGTCGATACCGCCGCCGGAAACCGTGAAGAAATGTGTTCCGAAAACCCGGTCGAATGTCATGAGTGCAAGGGCAACCGTAAAGATCGGGAAGCTTGCTGTGATAATAATGGACGTGATGAACGTTGTCCAGGTGAACATCGGCATCCTTAACAAGGTCATGCCTTTCGTACGCATTTTAAGGATGGTGACGACAAAGTTGATACCAGTCATCAGTGTACCGGCCCCGGCGATTTGCAGGGATACGGCATAGAAATTGTTCGCGATGCCCGGACTGAATTCCTTGCCGGCGAGCGGGAAGTAGGACGTCCAGCCCGCGTCAGGTGAACCGCCGATGATAAAGCTTATGTTGAAAAGCATCGCACCGCTGAAGGTCAGCCAGAAGCTGAGTGCGTTCAGCTGCGGGAAGGCTACGTCCCTTGCGCCAATCTGGAGAGGGACGGCAAAGTTCATTAGGCCAACCAAAAGAGGCATAGCAACGAACAAAATCATGATGACGCCGTGTGTCGTAAACACTTCATTATAGTGCTGAGCATCCAAAAACGTATTTTCAGGTACGGCCGTTTGGGTTCTCATCATCAAGCCGTCGACGCCGCCGCGGAAGAACATCAGGATCCCGACAAGGATGTACATAATCCCGATTTTCTTATGGTCGACCGTCGTCAGCCAGTTGTCCCAAAGCCATCTCCATTTTTTGAAATAAGTAAGGGCTGCAACAATCCCGATGGAAGTCAGGGCAATAGCAATTTGCGAGGCAAAAATCAGTGGGTCGCCCGTTACAAAAAATTCATCCCATTTAATGCCCACTATGCTCACCTCCGTCTGATTCTTTTGAATGGGAACCGTGATCCTGGTGATGTTCCGATTCTACAGTTCCTGCATCTTTATTTTTGTAGTTGTTCTCGTCTTCGAAAATTTTCCCAGGCCATCCGTGGCCGCGGTCATACATTTCCGGGTTCAAATAGTTTTTCGAATTGCTGTCTGAATGGTCTACCCATTCAAGATGGGTATTGGAGTACGTTTCCCGTCCAAGGTGGGAAGGCTCAAGCTTCTTTAAATACTCTTCTTTAGTGAGTTTAGGAGCAGTTTCCTGTACTTCCTTCACCCATTTGTCGAAGTCTTCATGGGTCATGGCCTGGACTTCGAATTGCTGTTCAGCGAAACCACGCCCGTTAAAGTTACTGTTTTTTCCGACATAGGAGCCAGGATTGTCGGCAACAAGATACAGCTGGGTTTCCGCTTTGGCCATTGAATACTTTTGCCCGGCAAGAGCCGGGATCCAGAAGCTGTTCATTGTTCCAGCTGATGTCAATTTGAAATCAATCGGCCTGTCCTCAGGGATGTTTACATAGTTAACCGTCTCAATTCCCTGTTCCGGATAGCTGAAGATCCATTTCCAGTCGGCTGATGTCACTTTAATGACAAGCGGTTCCTGATTTTCGTAGCCTTTAGGTATCTTTTCAGTCGCATAAATTGTTTTTATAGTGGGAATGGTCAATGCGATGATAATAATGATTGGGATGGCGGTCCAAATTGTTTCCAGGACTACGCTCCCATGCTCCTCAGGTGGTTCATAATCCATATTGTCCTTGCGTTCGCGATACTTCCAGACAATATAAATGAACAGGGCAAAAACAACACCTACGACAAGAAGCATCAACACGATCGAGTAGTTGATTAACCCCGTGATTTCCCTAGCGACAGGGCCCTGTGGGTTAAATACAACCATGTTGTTTTCACAGCCTGCCAAAATGGAAATGGTAAAAACAGAAAGCAAAAATGCAATGACTCCCTTTACCTTTCTCACTTTTTCATCTCCTTTTCTCGTAAAACGATATGTTCAATTAATCACAAACTATTATCCAGCGGTTCCATAAATATGTAAACGCCGAATATAAATGGCTCCTTGTTGTGACATTTATCACACATATAGGTCAACGCTATTTTAACATAGATAGATGTGAAGGTTGGCGGGGTAATTGTGAACAAAATATGAAAACAATAATTGTAAAATAGTTTCCTTCCTTTCCCTATTATATGGGCAAATTGGGTTTCAATTTGTGGTGGATTTCTTTCTTTCCAGACGATGGGGCGCAGACCTGGTTGAAAAAACGAATAATTTGTGAAACTTAAAGATTGCTTGTAACATTGAGGTAAAATCAATCACTCGGAGGCGTATATGGATAAAGATTTTCTTTTGCTTGGGAAAAAATTATTTGAGCGAAGATTTGACATCGCCAAGAAGGTCCACGAAATCAGGCTTTCGGAAGCAACATTCGAGCAAAGGCAGCTTCTGTCATCCATGATTAATGTGGATGAAATTATTGCGATTAGGGCAAACTTTATCTCCCATTTTGCCGAAACTCTCTTGCATGGCTTGAGCAAGGAAGAAGCCTATGGGAGGATTGAACAATGGGGAAGGGAAACGGGGGAATTTACTTACAGTTTGGGCATTCCTCTTAATGAAGCGCTGAAAGATACGAGCTATTACCGGATGTTTATCATTGATGCGTTGGAGGAGGAGATTGAGAAACACAACATGTCCATCAAGACAGTCTTTGCTGTTTCGAGAAAAATCGATCCGCTTCTTGACCATGCGGTCTATTGCTTCAGCCTCACATATGTCCATTATTATAAGAAGAATCTCGAAGCATCAAAAACGGCTTTCCTTGAGCTTTCGGTACCGGTTGTCCCTCTCATGAATGGAATCGCAATCCTGCCCCTGATCGGGAACATCGATACGGAAAGGGCCCAGTTGATAATGGAAGAAGCGCTTGAGGCGGCTGTAAGGCTAAAGCTGACAACGCTCTTTTTCGATCTTTCCGGCGTGATGATCGTCGACACAATGGTTGCCGACCAATTGTTCAAGGTCATCAACGCCCTTGAACTTCTGGGTGTTAAGTCAATCCTGACAGGAATCAGGCCGGAAATTGCGCAAACTGTCATCAAGATGGGCATCGACTTCAGGAATGTTACCATTAAAGCAACCTTGCAACAAGCGTTCAAAGAAATCGGTAGTATGGAAGAATAATACCCATAGTAGATTTTCCATCAGCGGGTGGTTTGATTCTCTTAATTAAAGGAGTTTATCTGACACTTTGCCTTATAGCTGGCTGTCCGCAACGTCCGACATAAATCGTTCACTTTTTTGAAAAAAATGTTGTCGATTTTTCTCTGATAATTCACTATACTTAAAAAGTAATTTAACAAATACATAGTGTAAGAGAGAAGGCTCGGCATGTGGTTCGTTGGGGCAATCGTGACAACGGTTTGTTTCGGGGTGAATAATGCAATCTTCAAATGGAGTACCGGAAAAGGGTATTCAAAAGTTTCGCTGCAAATTTTCTTTTATTTAACCGCATTTATCCTGTCGTTAGGGTATGGGCTAGCAGCTGGAGGCTTAAACGTTTCGTTCATTTCAATCGTGCTCGGCGCGGCGATCGGAATCCTGAATGCAAATGGCAATATCCAGATGTCGAAGGCCTATGAAAAGGGACCGGCAAGCCTGACATCGCCTATCATCTCGTCAAATGCGGTGTTTCCAGTCTTAAGCGCGGCACTCATTTTCCATGAACACATCAGCACGATGCAATGGGTCGGGATCTTGATTATCCTTTCATCCGTGGCAGCCATCCAGTACACCCCGGCCAGGAAAGAAGGAAAATCCGATTACTATGCGTGGATATACAGGATCGTTCTTGCGATTTTGTCGTTTGGCGCGCTCGGGATCTTAATGAAGCTTGGATCCACAATGGGCATTAGTTCAATCAGTATTCTTATCTCGATGTATGGCGGCGGTGGCCTGTATTTATTGATTGCGATTATTGCCGGAAAAGAGCAAGCCGGGAAGCAGGAAATAAAGATTGGCGCAATCGTTGGTTTGATAAGCATCGCCGGCTACAGCAGCTATTTTTACGCGCTGAAAACAGGTGTAGCAAGCATTGTTTTCCCATTGATCAGCCTTAATTGCCTAATCGTCGTGTTCACCGGATGCGTCATCTTTAAAGAAAAAATTCGCGCCTATCAGCTGGTTGGAGTCCTGTCCGCCCTTTTAGGAATCGTCCTTATAAAAATGTAGCTTTTGAATGCTTCCCGACAATGAGCGGGGAGCTTTTTTCTGTTGGAATGATGATAAAAGCCTTTTTGAAAAAAATAACCATTTCGCCACAACTTTATGAATGATATGTTAACTTATCCAATTTGGCTATGAAGTGGCCGCGGCATCCTTTACCATAATAATGGATAAGTGTTATTTAACGTGAAAGGGGGCGAGAGCATGGTCGTATCCGGATATTATATTGAAACAATAGAGGGCAAGGCTTTATCGGCTGCAATCGCGATGAGCAAAATCAAAGGTGTCGATGTGCGCCATATAGAGGAAGACAAAAAAATCATGGTAACAATCGAAAGTGATACCCCCGGCCAAAACGAAACCATTTCCGACTCCCTTAAATGTATTGAAGGTGTGTTAGGTGCATCCGTTGTGTTCAGCAATTACAACGGAATGTGAAGTTTCCGGTTAACATGCATGTTTCCAGAGCTTCCCGGGAAACTAAGGGAAAAGGAACATGAGGTGGGCATATGGTAAAGTGGGATGAACAAGGTGCGCCAAACAACAATCTTTCCCCGAAGACCATCAGGACTTCAAAGCTGTTGGGCAAGGAAAAGGACCAGGAGTTTTCTGAGGAATTATCCGATGGCGGCGAGCGCAACCGGTTTATTGAAAATAGGAATCGAAAATCATAAATGCAAAAAGCGATGCCGATGTGCATCGCTTTTTGTTTTTAGCGCCGGGACTTGAGCCATTTGACCGTTTGTATATAAAGTTGATGGATGAATACCGCAAGTGCTGCAACAGTCAGAGCTTTGGTAAATGCGACTAGTGTTAGCCCGAAAACGATAAGTGCTATGATCAGGGCGATACCAAACAGGAACCAGATAATCGCATGCCTTGGTACATTTGATGAGTGCTTTAGGAAATATCCGATGATCCAGAGGATAGGGATCAAATAATAGAAGTGGTCATGAAGAAATTGTACAAGTGCCATAGGTTTCACATCCTTTCACAACACCATATTGCCTGGTTGAAGAGAAGGATTGTACGTTATCCCAGTTGAAAATGTTTTTTATTATTTTTACTAGTTTTTATTCGTTACCGGATTTAAGGCCTTCAATTGTTTGCTTCAGCGTCTGGTGGCCAAAAACTGCAGTCCCAGCCGCCATCAACCCATTTATAATGGCATCTATGCTAAAGCCAAAAGCTATCCACGCCAAGACAACCGAAATGCCAAATAGATACCAGATGATCGACCAATCAGGAACCCGCGGTGTTTGCTTGAGCGCGTAGCCAATGACCCACAGGACAGGCACTAGAAAATAGTAATTTTGATTTAGAAATTGTATGAAATCCAAGTTTTTCACATCCTTTCAATCTACAATATGGCGGATAGGGGAAAAGGTTTGTACACTTTCCTATAAAGTTAAAAATTTTATTTCCATTCTTTTTTTGTGGCTGTAAAATGAAGTATATTTGGATGGTGCCCGGCGAACCCGAAATTGCCTTCCCCGCCAATATCAAGGTAAGGCCCGTTAAAATAATGGCCCATAAATGAAAGAAAGCTCCCTTCAAATTGGTGGTGGCTAATCCTTTCCGCATACACTTGTAAAGGAGTGAGGACAACTACCCCGAATAAGATCTGAAGGGTAGAACCGATTGGGAAATAATTGGTTTATTGGCGGACTTTTCTGTAAAATGAAGCTAGAAACAGGTGAGGGGGAGTATATTGAAGAACAAAAAGATTGTTATTTTTCTGCTGGCCCTTATAGTGGAAGCTCTGATTACATATGCGGTCGCGGCAAAATTTTCGGTCCGCTTTATCGAGGTCATGTTTTTCATCGGCCTTGCCTTTACGGCCGTTTCGTTTTATTTTTCGAGCAGCGGGGGCACGACGTCCGATTTCGGCAACCTTTCAACGAGTGCGCAAACCGGTTTGATCCAAAAGCGTCAGGAGTTTGTGTTTAGAAGGGGGCCAATTTTTACTGCTTCGGTTCTGTTTATGGCGATTGGACTCATTTTCTTTATACTATTAGTAACAGGAATAATACCGCCTTCATAAACGAGGGAACTGTTTGCAGCCTGGAGGAAACTTCGGGCTGTTATTAATAGATAAAAACCGCTGTGCTTGTGGCGCAAACTCATTATCAGCTTAGAGGAAACTTTAGGCTGTTTTTTATGTTTTTTTAAAAAATGATAGTTTTTTAATACCTACCATGTCCATTCCATCCCCCAAGCCTATATATAAAAGGTGAAAGGAGGTGATGGACAATGGCACAGGCACTTCTCGCAGATTCTAAACTGCGCCTAGTTTTTGAAACAGGCGTGAATGAAAAGGGGGAACCGGTTTTTAAGTCGAAAACGTTCAGCAATTTGAAGACGGAAGCGACTCCGGACCAGATGCACATGGCAGCTACGGCAATCGCGGCCCTATCCGCGGATCCACTGAGCGTGGTCGAACGGAACGACCGCTCGGAAATCATCGGTTAATTGGTAAAAAATCTGAACAGACAGGAGGTGAATCAGGATGGCAAAATCATTGGAGCTAAGCTTTATGACGGAAGCCGGGAAGGTTTCAAGGCTCACAATCGATAACCCGAAAGAACCGATTGATCCGGCGCTTGTGAAACAATCGATGGAAAATATCATCGCGGCTGGCATTTTCGCAACGCCAAACGGCAATTACACAGCTGTTGAAGGCGCGAAGGTAATCGAACGCAACGTAACCGATTACGAAATCGTTTAATAAGGAAGGGGCCGGTTACGTTTTGATGCCGGCTCCTTTTTTAAAAAAGAAAGGCCAATAAAAATTTGCGCCTCTTCGGGGGAGCCTACAAAGAAATTTTAAAATGAAAATGGTCTAGGAAAGTTTAACCCAACAAAAAATAGGGAATGGAGGTAAGCAAATGGATCAGATTATCCCGATTATTAGCGAAGTCGGCTTTCCAATTGCGGTGACGCTTTACCTGCTGTACCGGATTGAAACCCGTCTCGACCTGGTCGTACAGTCGCTCCAGGACTTGCCGGGAAGGTTAAGTGACCGGATTTAATGGTCTGGGAACCACCTAAATCTTTACAGTACTGATGAAATATGGTATAGTTGTTAAAGCCGTTAAGCGGATTGGCGCTTCGAAATAGGGTTTTCGCAGCATGCTGAAAGGTCTGATGGCGAAATTTACATTTGGCCGCACTTGGCCAATAGCAATAGGAGGATTTTTTTACATGAACAACGGTAAAGTTAAATGGTTCAACGCAGAAAAAGGTTTTGGCTTCATTGAGACAGAGGAAG
This sequence comes from Neobacillus oceani, assembly GCF_046237595.1. NCBI lineage: Bacteria > Bacillati > Bacillota > Bacilli > Caryophanales > Bacillaceae > Neobacillus > Neobacillus oceani. The sequence goes on from NZ_CP143543.1 coordinate 2,060,886, forward strand.
GCAACGACGTATTCGTCCACTACTCTGCAATCCAATCCGAAGGCTTCAAATCTCTTGAGGAAGGCCAAGAAGTTTCTTTCGAAATCGTTGAAGGAGCACGCGGCCCTCAAGCAGCCAACGTAACGAAATTATAATTAGCCAGACCCGATAAAGAACAGCCAGGCCTAGTGCCTGGCTGTTTTTGTGGATACAAACAACGTGGCGGAAATTCCCGAAAATGAAATTGTGGTATAATTTGGATGTGCTTCACATAATGGCCGCTTCATTCCTATTTGGGCTGAGTTCACCAACTTCGTGAAAGCGACTCTATATGGCGAAGAAATCGAATCTCCTTTTAACAGTATCCAAGGTTTACCTTATTTTGGTTTTGCCAATGGTGGGGAATAGTGTCTTATAATGATAGAAAACAAGAAATTTGGAAGAGGTGGGGAACATGAAGTTTATCCATACGGCGGATTGGCATCTTGGCAAATTGGTCCACGGCGTCTACATGACCGGACACCAGCGTGAAGTGCTCGAGCAATTCATCAACCTGGTGGACGAGGAAAAGCCGGATGCAGTCGTCATCGCTGGAGATTTGTATGACCGCTCCGTTCCGCCAGTCGATGCTGTCAATTTGCTGGACGAAATTCTATTTAAACTGAATGTTGAGCTGAAAACACCGATTGTCTCGATCGCCGGAAACCATGACAGTGCAGACCGCCTCTCGTTCGGCAGTTCATGGTACAGGCACAGCCATTTTTATTTGAGCGGAAAATTGACTGATAGCTTCAAGCCAGTACATATTAACGGCGTCAATTTTTATTTGCTGCCCTATGCTGAACCCGGGGCGGTCAAGGAATTGCTGGATGATCACTCAATACATACCCATCACGATGCAATGAAGGCCCTAATTGGAAGGATTGAGGATGAACTAAATCCGAATGAGCCGAATGTGCTTGTCGGACATGCTTTTGTTACCGGCGGGGAAACATGCGAATCCGAACGGCTGCTTTCAGTCGGTGCTTCCGGCAATGTAGGGGCCGAATTGTTCGCGCCATTTTCCTATACGGCGCTCGGCCATCTTCACAGCCCGAATGCAATCCGCCATGAAACGATTAAATATTCCGGCTCTCTATTAAAATATTCTTTTTCAGAGGCGAAACATAAAAAGTCGGTTTCGATCATCGAGATGGAGGGCAACGGCACCTTCTCCATCCGCGAAAGGTCGCTTGCACCTACAAAGGATATGCGCGAGCTCGAAGGCTATCTGGACGAGCTGCTCGACCCGGCATTTTATGAAAAACAGAAGGGTGACGATTATTTGAAGGTGACACTCCTTGATGAAGGAGCGATTCTCGACCCAATGGGCAAGCTGCGCCAGGTCTACCCGAATGTAATGCACCTCGAAAGAAAATCCGATATTGCCGACCAAAAACGAAACAACGGATTTTCGATTGGCGATAGCAGGAAAAAGAAATCCGAACTTGATTTATTCGAGCAATTTTACAAGGAGATGACCGCCCAGGAGTTCACCGAAGAGAAAAAATCGGTCGTAGCTAGCGTTATCGAAACCGCAGTCAAGGAGGAATTGCCGGTATGAGGCCAATTACATTGACGATGCAGGCTTTCGGGCCTTACGCGGGCAGGGAAACAATCCATTTCTCTACGCTCGGCAATAGGACGATGTTTGTCATTTCCGGAAAGACAGGATCCGGGAAGACAACGATTTTCGATGCGATCAGCTATGCGATTTATGGGAAAGCAAGCGGCGAGGACCGGACTGGCGCCGATTTGCGGAGCCAATTTGCCAAGGACGACTTGATTACCGAAGTCTCACTCGAATTTTCGCTACGGGACAAGCGCTACATTATCATCCGGACGCCCCAGCAGGAAAGGCGGAAGGAGCGCGGCGAAGGGACAAGGACGCTTCCCGCGACGGCCACCCTCTACAGGGTCGACGAACAAGGCCGCCAGCAGCTGCTCGCCTCAAAAGTGACCGAGGTGGAAGAACGGATTAAGGAAATCATGCTCATCGACAGCAACCAGTTCCGACAAATCCTGATGATTCCGCAAGGCGAATTCCGAAAATTGCTGACGTCCGACAGTAAAGACAAGGAAGTGATCCTGCAGCGACTTTTCCATACGCAAATTTACAAACTTGTCGAGGAGAAACTTCGGACCGAAGCCCAGGATTTGAAAAAGAAAGTGGAAGACAGGATTGCGAAACGAAGCGATGAACTGAAAAGGATACAGGCGTCCTTTAACGAGGAACTGATTACGCTCATGGAAGCCGGCAGCGTGAATGACAATCTTATTTTGCCGCTGCTTACAGATGAAATCGCGGAGATGGGCGCGGAAATCGAGGTGCTTACCGAAAGGGTATCCGCCAAACGCGGTGAACAGGACAAGCTGAAACAAAACTATTTCGAGGCTGAAGCAATCCTGAAGCAATTCCGCGACAAGGAAGCGCTTGAAGCGAAGAAACAATCGCTTGAAAGCCGGAAGGATCTCTTCTTAGAAAAAGAAAAGCAGATTGTGCTCGCAAGAAAGGCCGCATTGCTCGCTTCGCAGGAGGAGCTTTGCCACCGGTTGAAAAAAGACGTCGATGGCGCGCGGGCTACCGTGTTAGGGCTCGAAGAAAACCTGAAACGCCTTACTGAATTGAAGGTTTCCAGGGAAAAGGAGTACGAAATCGAAAAAAGCCGCGAACAGGAGCGCCAGGACCTTGTGGAACAGGCAAACAAGCTTTTGAACATGAAGGATGATGTGCATTCCTTCGCGGAAGTCCAGGGAAACCTATCGAATATGGAGGGTTTGCTTGTGCGGAAGAAAACACGATTTGCCGCCATTGAAGGGAAACTGGTGGAGATTGAGGGCGAGGAAAAGGCGCTTCTTTTAAAAAAGGCCGAAATTGACAAGGCGAAAATCGCCAAGGTTGAAAATGAGCGGAGCCTCGAAAAAGTTGAAAACACAATTGGATTGCTTGAAAAGCTGGGAGGGCTAAAGGCCAGATTCCAGCAGGCATCCACGGATCTTGAAAGGAAAAAGGCTGCCTTCGAGTCAGCGGAGAACGGATTTCTTGAAGCAAGGCGGCACGTGGAGGAGCTAGAAGATCAATGGTTGAAAGGGCAGGCATCAATCTTAGCCGCAACGCTTCAACCTGGAGACCAATGTCCCGTGTGCGGGTCTAACCATCACCCTGCACCCGCCCATGGAACTGGCGGCGATATACCGGACGAGCAGGCACTGAGGGTTGCCAAGCAAAAGGCGTCCCGACTTGAGCAGGAAAAGGCGAAAGCGGAAAGCGCCTATCTCGAAAGCAAATCGGCCGCGTCCCGGCTGGCGGAGGATGTGGAGGCCGCGGCTTGCGAACTTGGCAAAATAGCGCCGGAATTTATTGCTAATGGGGAAGAAGCGTTCCGTTCAGCGCTGGTTGAGGAAAAAAAGACGCTCTCGATGGCTAAAGAACAGATTGCTGCGATTCTTTCACAAGAAACAAATGTCGCGAAGTATTTGAACGGGATGGAAGAAACAAGGGTTTCCCTGCAGAAAGAACTTGATGGGTTGCGGGTGGAAATCGGTGACGTTTCCGTCCGAATCGCGGAGCTGAAAGCACAGTTTAACAGGATGCTTACTATTGTACCGGAAGGCCTCCGCTCGGTACCTGTGTATGAAAAAACGCTTAACGATGTGAAAAACCGCCACGAATTGCTTGTAAAGCAGCTTGAGCAGGCCCAAAAACGTCTTCAGGAAGCGGTAGAAAAATCGGGTGCGGAAGCGGCGCGGCTCGATGATGCGCGCCTTTATTTTACGAAAAAGGAAAAGGAACTCGCTGAAGAACGGGAAAGCTTCCGTTCGCAAATGCTTGCGAGGGGCTTCGAAAATTATTCCACATACGAGACGGCAAGGCTGAAGGAAGACGAAATTGCCCGGATTGATGAGGAAGTAAAGACGTATAACGAAGATATGAAAGTTTGCGCGGAACGATTGGCCGATCTTTCCGGAAAACTTGCCGGCGTCCAGCCGCCGAACCTGGATGCCCTTACCGAATCGCTCACTGCCATCGCGGCGGAAATCGACACCCTCCAGAAGCGCGGTTCGGACCTTTATTTGCGGAAAAACCAGAATGAGGAAATATTGCACCGCGTCGAAAGCCTAAATCAGGAAATGAAGCAGCTTGAGGAACGCTATCGCATTGTCGGAGACCTCTCGGATATCGCGAGGGGCCAGAATTCGTATCGCCTCACCTTCGAACGTTACGTTCTCGCCGCCTTCCTCGATGATATTTTGCGGGAAGCGAACGGAAGGCTTTCCAAAATGACATCCGGACGCTTCCAGCTTCGGAGGAAAACGGATCGTTCGAAAGGAAATGTCCAAAGCGGCCTCGAACTGCTCGTTTTCGACCAGTACACTTCCCAGGAGCGGCATGTAAAAACGCTCTCGGGCGGTGAAAGCTTCAAGGCTGCGTTGTCCCTCGCACTCGGGCTCGCGGATGTCGTCCAGGCGAACGCTGGCGGCGTATCGCTTGAAACGATGTTCATTGATGAAGGATTCGGAACCCTTGACCCGGAATCGCTCGAACAGGCAATCGACGCGCTCATCGACATCCAGTCGAGCGGCAGGCTTGTCGGCATTATCTCGCACGTGCCGGAACTGAAGGAACGCATTGATGCCAGGCTCGAAGTTGTTTCAACACAAACGGGAAGTAAAACGGAGTTTGTGGTTGGCCTTTAAGATGCATAAATTTTGAATGAAGACCGTTTTGGCGGGTGTCGGCGCTGAAACGGTCTTTAAGTTCCAGGTATTTACAGATGAAGGCCGTTTTGGCGGTTTCCCATCCTCGAAACGGTCTTCATGTTCCAGGTATTTACAGATGATGACGTTTTTGAAGGTTTCTTCGCCTCGAAACGGTCTTCATAGCCTTGATGAAGACCGTTTTGCCAAGGTTTTGGTGCTGAAACGGTCTTCATGTTCCAGGTATTTACAGATGAAGGCCGTTTTGAAGGTTTCACAGCCTCGAAACGGTCTTTATGTCTATATCCATAACCATAGGTCACTTATTTTAATTCATCTTCAACTGAAGGGTCGGCTTTGTTTAAGAAGGAAAACGCTATCTCTGCATAGAATTTTTATACAGTAACTGGAAAAGAGGAGTTTGCAACTCATTTAACCCTCAAATTCAGGTTAATTAATAGAGAACTATTCTAATTATGGGGGCGTATTCCAATAAATCGAAAGAAATGGGTTATGTTTTTCATATGTCTTATAGGTTTGATTAGCATTGCAGTTTGGTATTCCATTCCAAAAGATATCAATCAAGAATTTGATGGATTCGTTTTCGGAGTTGGAAGGAAAAGCAATCAAATACATGAAAAAGTTACAATCACAATAAAAGGGAGTTTACATAAAAAAATATTTAACCAAGACCGTTTTAAAGGAACGATTGATATAAAAGGAGAGGTCCCCCAAAATATTCTAATTGATAAGAAAGAAGTTGAAGTTGTTTTTCTTGGAAACAACGGTACTTTATCCTTTAAGGATTATTCCCACCCAACTAAACGTAACAACTATGGTAATCTCTATATAAATAATGATTTTAGTGAACTAGCTATTATTGTTTATGAACTTGTTGAGTCTGGAAGTGATCATGCTACTTATGAATGGGATCCTGATGGCGGGCTTTTAATATCAGGACCAGCAACAAATAGAAAAGAAGCATTAAACATATCAAACAAATTAATAGGGGACCTACTAAAACCACTAGACTAGAAGCATATTTGTATTAGTTTATATTTCAGCCATCAGGTGAGTTGATCCAGGAAGGATTAGCCACCTTAATTGTTGAATTCCTTGCCTTATTAAACAAACGGGGCAAGATAGCGAAAGAAGGAAATACATAAAATTAATATAAGATGAAGTGAGAAAATAACAAGAGAACTGACCTTTCTGTTCCCTGAGAAATCATACTTTTCTTTTAGTGTCTTTTAGTAATTTCTTATTTATTTTGTATTGTTTAGAAATACGTCTAATGACAAATAAACCTGCAATAAGGGCTAAGAGATTTAGTGAATCACCAAAATTAAAAGAAATAGTAATGTTGTTATATATATCGTTCTTTATTTGGAATTTGCCTTTGGAATCCTTTTCCTTGGTATTCAATTTTATACCTCCAATTTGGTTAATACTCGTTCACGAATGATTCCCCTTTGCATTGATATAAATATATGAATGTATAAAAAATTGTATGCAGCCAAGTGTGTGAACAATTATACTTAAAGTAACGGTGCTTTCCTTCAAAATCTACCTATTAAAATACAGCCACTTTCTTATTCGACTAACGGCAGTTAGTTAAAGTAGTAAAACGTTGAAGACAACTTTTTTCATTAATAAGCCAATATACAACCTCGTCAGAAATGACGGGGTTTTTGAGTGGCTTACATCAGTAAAAATGTATGGCAATCTTTAAATAATTTGTTAAAATTTTTGAGCCGTATACCTACCTAGCATCGTCAATTTTATTAGGGAGTAAAGAAAGGGGGAGAATCCGTGGAGCAACAAAAGTTTGGAGACACCAATAAGTTCGATGAATTGGTTAAAGAGTATGTAAATGATATAAGAAAAATTGTTTACACGTATGTCAAAAACCATCACACAATGGAAGATATCACGCAAGAAGTGTTTTTGTCTGCCTTTAATAATTTTGCAAGTTTCAGAGGGGAAAGTTCCATAAAGACTTGGCTTGTAAAAATAGCTATAAATAAATCAAAAGATTATTTAAAAAGCTGGCATTATAGGGCCATTCAAATAACCAACTGGATTAAGGAAGAGTCGGGAAATAGTAATACTGAAAAAACTATTATTGACAATGACCGTGATAAGGAGCTCGCCAGAATCATTATGGAGCTTCCAATCAAGTATCGGGAAGTAATTATCCTCTATTATTATGAAGAACTAGATTCAATTGAAATAAGCAATATCCTTAATTTAAAAATAAACACTGTGAAGACGAGATTAATACGCGGCAGGGATTTGGTTAAAAGGAGGTTTGAATTAAATGGATAATTTTCAAAAGAAAATCAAAAAGGCACTTGATAACCAGATTTTTGACCCACTTACTTTGTCGGAAACAGAAGTAGGAAATTTTATCTCTACTATAAAAGAGCACCCAAAGGAAAGTTCTAAAAAACAATTCGCTTTAATCATACCTAGTGTGGTTTTGTGTTTGGTTCTGTTAATTTCTTTCGTGTTGTTAAAGCCCTATTTCAATGGAATAGAACAAACTTCAGCCGCGATTGAAAAGCAGGCAACAGAAGAATTTGGGCAACTCATTTTCATTCCAAGGTTTGAAAATTACCCAATTACTTTTGCAGGTATCACTAAATCGCCCATTAATGATACCCCAGTGGACCTCACAATCTCTTATGGAAAAGAACAGGGGAAAATAGAACAGGGCTTTGCAAATAAAGCTGAACGTCAAAAGTGGGAAAAAGAACAAGGGGCTATTTTGTTATATGGCCCATATCAAGCCAAAACAGCATTTAGCATCAATTATCGACCCGGTCATGTAGAATTTGACGGAGTAAACGAAGAGGAACGTGAAATTAATGGCGTTCCATTTATGTATGATCATGTAAAAAAAGAAGCTGTTGAATTTGTCACAGTTAGCCTAAATGCAGGTGGTGGAGTTTATTTTGTGAATTTCATTATAACGGAGGATTTTACATTATCAAACTCGGAAAAGGTGCTTGAGGAAATGATTAATCAAATTAAGAAGCTCCCTTCCAATAGTATTGATACTAATACCAACCCGTAACCTTTTCGAGATTGGAGGAGAATTGTGTCTAGAAAAATATGTTTTTATACTCATTACCTTAATGTTCCAAGCAGCTATAACGTATTTTTTTGCCTTGAAATTTCAAGTTGCGGAAAATTCTTATCAAAGAGAAAGCACCCTTTTTACAAAGGATGTCTGCATTTATCTGCATTTAGTTATTTCATTTGGCTTTAATCTTTTTCGTTTGAAATCAATAGCCTGCCACTCTAGGGATTTTTCGTTGCTAAAAGTGATTGTCACTAAATCATTAGGAGGATTGTGAGCACCCTCAAATGTTCTTACCTGCACGGTAACATTAAATAAGTAAGTACCATTGGGCAGCCTTTTAATTTGGATGATTTCAGCACACTCATTTTGTTTAATTTCGCCATATTGCTTCTTCAATTCCTGTTGAATAGATGGATAAATCAAAATGAAAATAAGATCATCACGCAACTGTATATCATTTTTAGTTACGGTTTCAGCTTTAACAGGTGAATAAGAGAAAAGGGTCAAGCAAGTAATCAATATTAAAAGGCTTTTTTTCATAAAAATCCTCCATTCAATGCTGCTTATATTATGAACAATTAAGAAATTCTTATTATTTTTTCGAGTGCGATGATCCTGGAACGATTACCGCCTTTTTTCTTGAATTCATTATTGAACAAACGGTGCCGTTTGTTAAATAAGCTTTTTATTTTCAATGGACTGAAAATCAATAATTTTATGGAATATAATGTAATCGAAAGGAGTGTTTAATATGATATGGTGGTTTTTTAGTTTCATAATTCTCGGTATGTTAGGATTTGCTTTATTAATTGACATAAGACGTAAGAAAAATAATAATAACCCCCATATTCCAACCGATCCAAATGCTAAGCCAGGGGATAGTTCAAATTATTTGATGGGAGATTACAAAGACACTGGAGGAATTCAATAACTTTTTATTCTTGAGCTTATATGTGCGGTGTCCAAAGGGGAACCGCATTATTTTTCTTGAACTTCTTATTGGGGGAGGATACAAGAGTGAAGGAATGGATTTTTATGGTAGAATTAATCTAAAGGGAGGGGATGAGCATACATAAAAAGAAGTATTTTATTCTTATGCCACCTACGCTAATAATCGGGATATTTTTATTGTACTTTCTTCCAGTAATTCAAAGACCCTATGTGTTATCTGTTCCTATTGTTTTTTGGATAATTTATTACACGTGGATATATATTGAAAGAAAACAAGGAGGAAAAACATAATTGGCTTTTATTTAAGTACTGGAGCGCTTTTGGTTCACAACAAATGGACTGTTTTCGGCAGTCCATTTTCGTTTCACATGTTTAACTAAAGAGGCAGAAGAGTTAAATAAGGAGAATTGTTGCCATCATTCAAAGGGGAAGAATTATATTGAATAAAAAAATGAAGATGTTTTTCAGAATTTCAATAGGTTTAAATGTATTACTCATTACGATTGTGGCTTGGGGATTTTATCATATGAACTACGTTACAGAACGTGTTCTTACAGTGAATGTCGCTTATAACTTATTTGAATTGGACCATAGCATTTCTCATCAAAGTGATAATGATTGGTCAGATCCAAGTTTGGTTACCACTACATTTGGACAAATAATTGAAGGGGCATCATAGTCTAAATGTCGGTTCTGAATCAAAAACACTATCAAAGAGCGATATGGAAATTCTTCAAGATTTGATTAATAGTTTGAGGAAATATCAAGTATATCCTATGGAATCATTGGATAGTTATAGTGATTTAACAGATGAGGGTAAAAGGCAATATGAGGAATTAGGCGAAATACTACGTGAAGTCGGATTTGATTCTAAAGAAATTGAACAGTTTACTAGCTGGGATAAAAAATCCCTTATAAAAAAATTTGGGGAAGTAACAGAAAAAATCGAATCTCGATAGTCAAATTGTTCAACATCACTATAGAACTTCTTTAATGGGTGCGAGAACAAAAAAGCGACGTCCACAGCGTCGCTTCTTTCGTTAGAAATATTTTTGATAAAATTCCTGCCTTAGCCTTCCGCTTAGCTGGGTATATATTCGAGTGGTCTCACTCTTCTCGTGGCCCAAAAAACTTTGTATGACTTCGACAGGGGCTCGGTTATTCAACAAATGGGTTGCATAACTGTGACAGATTTCAATTCCCGAGCGATTGGACCAATACATATCAACTACGTTGAAGAGAAATCTATTTCGCCGATCCTGCGCCCAGTTAAATCTAGATTCAAACAAGGCTTATTTAGTCGGGTTTTTAGAAAAAAACGGAATAAATAAGTACCTATAATTTAATTTTTTTTGTGTACGGAAAATTATCAGGTGGGAAGAAGTGATTTATATAGGAGATGTCGGAATGACTAAATGGAATTATAGTGAAGTCAATGACAAAGATAGGTTGGGAGTATTTATAGGGGAAAGTAAAAAAGATAAATATCTACGTAAATTTGGTATGAGGGTTTATGATGAAAGATGCATAAACTTACCACGTCGAGCAAAACTATCGTGGAATTGGAGTGCATTCTTTGGTGGGGTACTTTGGATGGGATACAGAAAAATGTATATCGAACTAATAGTTCTTTCTACATTAATTATGCTACCCATTTTAATCTTTTCTGATATAAGTGATACACAAGATACAATAATAACGGCTTTGTATTGGCTTGTACTTGGACTCATATCTAATTCATTATACTTTGCTAAGTGTAAAAGAGAGATAACAAGGATAAAGAGTTTAAATCTTTCTCTATATGATGAATTAGAGGCTCTAAAACAAAAGGGGGGAACTAGTGTAATAGGCATATTCATAAGTGTCTTAACACTAATTATTGAAATAGCAATATACGTAGTTGCCCATTTATACTTAATATAAAAATCCCAATCCACCTAAAAATGTTATATAAGCAAGGTTGAGATTAAAGTTCTGCTATAGAACTATCGGTTGCGTTGATCCAAGAAAGATTAAGGCAATGTGAGTTTTTGAATGCGTTTATTGAATTTATTGAAAGGTAAAGGATGGAGTTTCGGTGGGGCTTCTCAAATAGATGAAGAGGGAAAAAAGATATCTGATATAGATTAGGTTGTTAACTAATAGGTACGTTGAACCAGGAAGGATATTGTTATTGCTCTTTTAAGGTGCATTTTAATCATAGATGATGTCATAGGACGTGGACTCACAATGTTTGGGCTTATTTTATCCAAAGTAGTTTATATTTTTGGTATCTGAATTACTTACAGGAAAAGAAAGACGAATTGTTAATTGGTCATTTTTTAGTGTGGTGGCAATAATTTTTATGATTGGTTTCACTTTCGTATAAATTCATGTTTGTTAAGCGAACGGGAGGTTAGTTGAAAAAGCGGTAGCGTCAGGAAAACGCATATTTACGACGATAAGTAATTCTGAATTTAGGGGCTGTTGTATTTGCAGTTCCTTCTGAGAAGTAATGTATTATTAATCGAATAAGTAGTCTTATAAGCCATCGTAACCAACTACAACATTCTGGAACAATCTGAAAAGAGGGTTGTTCCTTTTTCTATTTATACTTTAGATTTCAGATTGTAAAAAAATTTTTTGTATTTTCAAACCGGATGAAGATTAGCTCCGTCTATACTATGTGAGAGGGTGATAACTAAATGAATGGACTAAAACAACTGGCGGTGACAGAGGGAAGTATGTTGGATGAGAGAGAGCAGATCATTGATCAATTAATGCATGAATATAGCGATGATATTCTGCACTTCGTATATACATATGTAAAGAACCGAGCGACAGCAGAAGATTTAACGCAAGAGATATTTATAAAGTGTTATGAAAAGCTGAATCAGTTTAATCAGCAATCAACAATAAAAACGTGGCTATATCGCATTGCGAGTAATCATTGTAAGGACTACTTAAGAAGCTGGCATTATCGCAAAATAACGCTTAGCAATACTATTTTGGATTATATCCCTTCAAAAGCAAAACAGGTTGAAGAGGAAATTATCACGATTAGTGAAGAAAACAGCTTAACGGACGCAGTCATGAATTTACCTCTAAAGTATAGAGAAATTGTATTTCTCCATTATTATGAGGAACTGTCTTTAGGGGAAATAAGCAAGATTACTGCAGTTAATATAAATACAATAAAAACGAGATTAAAGCGTGCGAAAGAATTATTAAAAGACAAGATGATAGAGGAGGTTTAGGAGATGAATGATCCATTTACGAACCTGAAGAGTTCAATGAAAAAAACGATTTTTAAGGATCTTTCTTTTTCAAATGAAAGAAAAAATGCGGTGAAAGAAGCCATTCGTATGAATCAATCTCAATCACAATTTCATTCTTGGGAGATAGAAACCATTATAGCTCTATTAGAATCGGTTCAGCGTGAATCAAAAGACGGCTACACTATTTCCGTCCAACTTTTTCAAAAAAATGAACGTACCTTCCAAAAAAATGAAGGGCAACTTTATATACTTCTACATCTTTTGGAAAATAAAGAAATCCTTACTTCAAAGTGGATAGATGAAAAGAAATATTACTCCTTACATTCCAAAGGGAAAAAATACTTAGCTAGTTATAAACAAGATACCTCAAAATCAGAGTTATCCCTTAAACACTTACTAGAGGAGGCGTCCTTATGAGTTCTCACAAATCTGAAGAATTTTTAAGTAAAGTAACGTCCAAAGTGAAATCGAAGGAAGCCCACAATATGATAAAAAAAGAGCTTACCCATCATCTACAAGAGTTAAGTCAATCTTATATAAGGAGAGGGTTATCTAAAGAGGATGCAGAGGAAAAGGCTATTCAAGAAATGGGGAATCCATTTACAATTGGAGAGAAGTTAAATCCCCTGCATAAGCCAAAAATGGATTGGGTTCTAATTGTTTTATTTGTTCTATTTGCTGGTATTAGTTTTCTCCCGTTGGTTGATGGGATTCCTGAATTTTCATTATCAGGCACCTATTTTATGTGGCGCCAGGCTATATGGTACACCCTGGCTGTTCTTGTAATGATTGGATTCCTTTTCTTTGATTACCAAAAATTAAAGAATGGGTGGATGTACTTTTATGCTGGCGGCTTGCTTATTCATTTATATCTCCATATATTTGGAATTATGGTCAACGGAGCAAAAAAGTGGGTGTCCCTTGCAGGCCTGACGATAGATGGAACAATGATTAGCTTATTTTTCTTCTTTCTTGCTTGGGCTGGTATTCTTAACAAAATGAATGAGTTAAATAGTTGTAAAAAACAAGGTTTACTATTTGTTTTGTTTTGGACCCCCATCTTGCTCTACACGATGGTGCCAAGCTTTATGGTTAGTATGATTTACTTATTCTGTGTACTTGGGATGTTTGCTTTCGCTCGAATCCATAAGAAATTAGCGATCAATCTAGTCGTAACAAATATAGTGGCTGGTATCACCTTCATGATTATGATTATCATGACATCTAGCCAAAGTTCTTGGTTCACCAGATTATCTGCATTTATAAACCCCACTGCCGATCCAAATGGAACAGGATATCTGTATATGGCGGTTAGGAAGGTACTTTCAGAAGCGGGATGGTTCGGTAACGGACTTAACAACGATTTGAATTTTCAATCGTTGCCGGAAGCACATACAGATTTTGCTTTCCCCTTCCTCGTCTATTCTCTTGGTTGGGCATTCGGAATCTTTCTTTGTTTGACCCTGCTGATATTTATTTCAAGGATTTCAAAAAATGCGTTTAAAACAAAGGACCTCTATGGGAGATTGCTTGTAATTGGTGGTGCTACATTATTTGCCGTTCCTACAACCTGGAACATCTTGATGGGTCTTGGAGTCGTGCCGATCATGGGAGTTTCCCTGCCTTTTATTAGTTATGGAGGCAGTGGGATTGTCTTTTATGCTGCTGTTTTAGGACTCATTTTAAATGTTTATCGAAGAAAAGATCTTGTAGAATCCACGATTGCAGATGAAATTAAAAGTTAAAGTCAACCATGTAAATGTTGATAAAAAGGGCGACAGCTAAATAATAGTTGTCGCCCTTTCCTTATTGAACTATCGGTTGCTTATATAAAACAATACACTAACTAAAGGAAGCCCAGTTCATTAGTGAACCTGAGCTCCTTCGCGTGCTAATTATTGCGAGAGCCCGCCGAAATCCTAGACTCCCATTTTTCACCCACTAACAGATTCAAATTCCTGTATGGTCCTTCGGTTAGAATCGTTTGTTTCACTATAGCTGCCATTTGTATACTGACCGATTACATTACGCCAAAATGCTTTCGCCGGGTCGTTGGCTTCGATTTGCGTAATCCGCCACTTGCCCGGAAACATCGTGAAAATTTTCAAAGCAGCCTGCCTGCCGTACCCAAATCCATTGTATTTCCGGATGACGTGGAACTCCTCGATTGAATTTGGATTTCCGTCATTCCCTATGAAAACAAGTGCGAACCCGATTAGCTCCTCGCCGAGTTTTATGAAAAATGGATGGTGGCAGGGATCCTCCCAATACGTTGACAAGTCAAAACGTTTGTACGTTCCGTCCTGTTCCAATTTGATTTCTGGCTTTAACGCTGCAAATTCGTAAATATAGAATTGCATTAAATGATGGAGTGTGTCTTCTTCCTCTTTTTCTACCCTAACAAGTTCGATCATCATTTTTCCCCCTCACCGGGTATATTCGCCAGTCTGCCAATAAATCCCTTCCTGGTTTGAACTTTTTCAAAAACGGATATGTAGAAAGCAAATGAAACGATACACATTCTGCTTCATACATGAGAGGAGAATTCCATATGAAGATTGTATATGGATTAATGACAAACACAGGAAGCGGCAATGAATTTTTGTATGACCTGGGGGTTTGGGAAACTGAGGAAGCGGCCAGTGACTATCTTGCGAACAAGCTTCCACATTCGACCGGAATTTGGGTTGAGAAGATTGAAATCAATGACGCTTCACCGGAACAGTTTATTCCGATAACTGAAAAAATGATTGAATGCAGCCAGTGCGGAATAGAGTACAGCCCTGAAGACATCCATGTAATCGACGGCATGGAAGTTTGCCTGGACTGTGAACCGGCTTTAAATGAAAATTTGACTGGCTAATACGGTTAAAAGCAAAAGGATGGCGGCTGCCATCCTTTTTTAACTGTCTTCCGCAATATAATTAAATGTCATGCAAATATGGAGAGGGGTAGAGCAAAACCCCGCCTTACTCTTCCACAGGTTTTTGCATATGGAGCGGCGGCGGGATGAGCCAGCCTTTTTCCTTATTGAGCCTTAAGTAACGGGCGGCTTGCTGCGCCATTGTCATATGGAATTCGCCGAACATCATCGCGATATCTTCCCTGATGCAATTTCCCATTGCACCGCTGCACATCACCAATCCAGCCGCGAGATTTGCGGATGCCGCATAGGAGATCTCGTTATCCATGAACCTTGCACCTGGCGGGATGGTCTCCAAATCAGCCAGTGGCCTCTCAGGAGGTGTAGGAGGTAGCCCAATCCCATTTTCTTTTAGAATATCCTCCACACGCTTTTCTTCCTGCTGGCAAGTGTTGATTGAATCCTCAATAAGGTTCCGTAAATCCTTGTCGCCGATATGGTTTAGAAACGTTTGGTAGGCAGCCTTCATTGCCTTGCTGCCAGCCACATAAGACCAAAGCGCATACACTTCACCATAGTGCAGAGGTTCTGATTGAGGGTTTCCACTTAAAATTCCCATATTTACACACGTCCTTTATTAAAATAATGCAAATCTACCCGCATAGTGTCCCTCAAATGGCAAAAATTATTCGATACTTGGGAAATATGGTGGCAGCCACCCAAAGATGGAATTTCCAATCAACACCACTATAATTAAAGCTAGTAAAACAGAAATGGGGGATACGATGGAAACGGGCAGGATTGGAATTGATGCGGGAGGGACGCTGCTGAAGATTGCCTATGAAGAAAGCGGGAGGATCAAGTACCGGAAGACCGGATACAAAGAAGCGAAAGAGCTGCTGAACTGGCTGAAGCTTATCTCGCCTGCAGCTTCTCCATCGGTAACTGGAGGAAGGGCTTCTTGGGTAAAAGAACATTTTTTCCCCAACGCACGGCTTGTCCCTGAATTCGAAGCGGTCTGCACGGGTGCTGCTATTCTTCGCCAAAAAGAAGAGAACACCTCCGTCGGCCAGTTTCTACTCGTAAATATCGGGACTGGAACATCCATTTTCCTTGCCGGAGAAGGAAAATGCGATCGCATCGGAGGAAGCGGCCTTGGCGGCGGTACATTGACAGGGCTCGGCAGCCTGCTAACAGGAACGGATGTTTTCTCCGAGCTCGTCGGCATGGCAGCCGTCGGGTCAAGGCAACAAGTTGATTTATTGGTGAAGGATATTTATGGCGGCGGGGATGAACCGCTGAACGGAGACATGACCGCAGCAAATTTTGCTAAAGGGAACGGTTCCAGGAAGGAAGACCTTGCGGCAGCGCTTATCAATATGATCGCCGAGACAATTATTCTACTAACTTCCCAGCTTGCTATGGCAAGTAATGTGGACACAATTGTATATGCAGGCAGCACGCTGGCCGGGAATGCTCCTTTAAAGGACACCCTGTCCGCCTATACTGGGGCGTTTGGCCTCAACCCAGTTTTCCTTGCGAACGGCGAATATTGCGGGGCACTCGGGGCGCTAATGGCTGATGGCCCAACTAGGAATTAACCGGCAGAGAAAAAGAGTTTCTTGAACAAACCAGCCGTTTCAGTCAGAATATAGGGAGAATGGTTGAAGAAGGTGGCTTATTTGGAAAAACGATTTTTTACGATTGGCATGGCAGGCCATATCGACCACGGAAAAACATCGCTTACAAAAGCGCTTACCAACGTCGATACAGACCGGCTGAAAGAGGAAAAAGAGCGGCAAATTTCAATCGAGTTGGGTTTTGCCCCACTTTATGAAGATAATGAAATCCAAATTTCCGTCATCGATGTGCCCGGCCATGAAAGGTTCATCAGGCAGATGATTGCCGGAGTGGCAGGAATCGACCTTGTAGTCCTAGTTGTTGCAGCCGATGAAGGCGTCATGCCGCAGACACGGGAGCACCTCGATATTCTCGGATTTCTTGGGATAAAAAACGGAATCGTCGCCATCACGAAGATGGACCGTGTTGAAGAAGAATTCATCGAGCTTGTTAAAGATGACATCCTTGAAGAACTACAGGGAACTGTCTTTGAAAACGCGCCATTCATGCTCGTTGATTCGCTTTCGAAAAAAGGAATCGAAGAACTGAAACAATTGATTATCGAAACCCTGAAAGAACAGGAAATGCGCGATGCCCGCGGTGCATTCAGATTGCCGATTGACCAGGTGTTTACTGTCAAGGGACAGGGGACGGTCGTCCGCGGCACGGTATATGAAGGAACGGTCGAAGAGGGCCAGGCGCTGACTATAATGCCGAGGGGAATTGAAGTCCGCGCGCGGCAGCTTCAGGTTCACCATAAACCGGCACAAAAAGCGTATGCCGGGCAAAGGGCTGCGATCAATCTTTCCGGGGTGGCGAAAGAAGACCTTGAACGGGGCGATGTCCTCGTATCCTCCGAGCATTTCATCGTTTCAAAAACGCTTGATGTCGCAATTAGGGTCGTAGAAGACCTTGATTATATGGTGAAACAACGCATGCCTGTAAAACTCCATATCGGCACAGCCGAAGTGATGGGGCGGATTGTCTTTTTCGACCGGAACGAATTGAAGGAAGAATCTGGCGAAATCCTCTGTCAGCTCCGGCTTGAGGAGGAAGTGCTGACGAAGCGGGGCGACAGGTTCATCCTACGGAGACCAAGCCCGCAGGAAACGATCGGCGGCGGCTGGGTCATCGATCCGCGCGGCAATAAGTACCGGTTCGGAAATGAGACAATTGAAGAATTGGAAAAGAAGAAGGCAGGCAAACCAAAGGAACGGATTGCCGCTGCTCTCTACGAAGCAAAAAGCCTTGGTTTTAATGAGCTCATCAAACGAACAGCGCTTGACAGCGAAACGCTTACAGCCGAGCTTGTGGACGAAAGCTTCCTTTTATATAACGGAAAGGAATATACGCTTCGCCAATTAGTCGATTCAATTGAAGAGGATATGTACGACAGGCTTCAGGACTACCACCAGCAGCATTCGATGAAGCAGGGGCTGAATAAAGCCGAGCTTCTCCAATCGATGAACAAAACCTTCCCGCGCAGCCTCCTTGATTTTGTGGTGGAAAACGGGATTGGAAAAGGAGCGTTCAAACGTAACGGCCAGTTCGTTTCTCTTGCCGAGTTCTCACCGCATGTACCGAAAAACTGGCAAAAACGAGCGGAGAACCTCGTCGATGAACTGAAAAAGGATGGACTGCAAGTTAAATATCTAGCAGACTATTTTAAGGCTGCCGGAATCCCTGACTCCCTTGAAAGCGATCTGGAAAGATACCTGGAGGAAACAGGGCAGATTGTCCCGCTTGACGGGCAGTATTTTTACCACGGCGATATTTTTGAAAAAGCGGTCAAGACGCTCCGTGATAGTACCGGCCCCGAGTTCGAAGTCGGCGACGCAAAGGATGCACTGGGTCTTTCCAGGAAATACATGATTCCATTCCTCGAACGTCTCGACGCCAAAGGACTCACAAAACGCGTTGAAAACAAACGTGTTTGGCAGAAATAAAAAGGAAAAACCCATCCGGTTCGGTAATGAAGGCAAAATTCCAATTAGCTATATATGTTAGAATGGAATTTGCCTTTTTAACAACACATTCAAACCCAAATTAATGCAACAAAAAATGCTTAGGTTTTTCTGAGCATTTTTTTTATGAAGAAAACTCAATTACGTTAAAAGAAGATTTAAAGCCCGAACAGCAGTGGTTGGGCGGTCCTTCGGGCGTTAACAGAGGATTTAAAACCTGAACAGAAGTTGTAAGGCGGCCTTCGGGCGTTAAAACGGGATTTAAAGCCCGAACAGCATTGGCTAGACAGTCCTTCGGACGTTAAAATGGGATTTAAAGCCCGAACAGCATTGGTTAGACAGTTCTTCGGGCGTTAAAAGAAGATTTAAAGCCCGAACAGAAGTGGTAAGGCGGTCCTTCGGGCGTAAAAAGAAGATTTAAAGACCGAACAGATCTGGTTAGCCTTGTGTACATACCATTTAAAACGCGCCAGGAATTGTTCCTGACACATTTTCATTTCTGCTAGATCGCTTTTTTGATTTTGTTCAAGTTATAAAACTTTTGAATATTTTTGAAGGTTACTTTCACAACAGAGAATAAAGGGATTGATATAATGACGCCAATCGCTCCGTAAAGGGAACCCGCGACCAACAGGACGAGGATGACTGTCAGCGGATGGAGGTTCAACTTATTGCTCATTACCCTTGGTGTAATCAAGTTGCCTTCGAGCTGCTGGACGATGAACATAACCAATAGGACCTTTACAACAAGGTCCGGCCCGTCCATGAGCGCGATAAACACTGCCGGGATAACCCCGATGATGGGCCCGAGGAACGGGACGATCGCGACACACATTGCAAACAATGCTAGTAGCAAGGCGTTTTCTAGTCCGATGATTAAATAGCCTGCATAAAGCATAACGCCATCCGAGACCGCGATGATGAATTGCCCGACAATATACGATGAAAGGGTTTTGTCGATATCACGGAGGATTTTTCGCCCCTCGTCCTTTCTGTCGGTTGGCAAATGGCGTAGCAACGCGGGCTGAAGCCGTTCTGCATCCCGTAACAAGTAAAACACGATGAAGGGCACAACGGCGAGAACAGTCACAATGCCTGCAATTGCGGAGAGGACTTTCCCGATATTTCGTTCCGCTGCTCGGAAAAATTCCCCGACCATGCCATTCGCTTTCGTTTGGATTTTGTCCACGGATTGCTTGGCTTTTTCGTTTTCCTTTACCAACTCTTTTGATTCATCCGTGACCTCCGCTACCTTTGATGGAAGATGGCTGCTGATTTCCTTTACTTGTTCGGCGATTTGGGGGCCGGCGACATGAAAGAAGGCGAACCCTATTGCGAAAATCAGCAAAAATACGGTTAGGATGCTGGGGGTCGTGGGCATGAATTTTTCCAAAAAGCGGACTGGTGGACGCAAAATATAATAAAGGAAACCTGATAATAACATTGGAAAAAAGATGGTGGCGATGAGTTTTTTGAACGGCCAGATAAAGTAATCGATTTTGCCGAGCAGGAAAATGATCAATAATAGCAGGATTGCGGCTGTCGCATACCTGAAGAATGGTTTCTCAATCCACATAGATATCCTCCGTTTTCTCTCTGATACGATGCTTTTTCCCTGTTTATGTACCGCGGTAAACAATTCTGTATCTGAGAGGCTGAAAGGGTTTTGGTTTCCTGCGTTTGGTAAAAATACTGTCAAACTCGTATAAGAAAAGGTGGCTTGCCATGCTGACGCTTATAAAAAACGGAATTGTGTACAGCCCCGATTTTCTTGGCAAAAAGGATCTTTTAATTGTGAGGGACCAGATCGGGTTTGTAGAGGATGAGATCAGGCAACCGTCCGATTTTGTTGAAATCGATGTGATTGATGCGGAGGGGAAATACATATTCCCGGGATTTTTAGATTCCCATGTTCATATTATGGGAGCCGGAGGGGAAGGCGGTTTCAGGCTGCGGACCCCCGAATTGATGCTGACGGATGTCACAACAGCGGGAATCACGACGGTAGTTGGCCTTATTGGGGGTGTTTCGAAGCGGGTGCTCTTATTAAACTGGCAGTTCGTTCACCTATTGCCACCATGGCGGGTTGGTTAACCGGTGTCTTTTGCGCTGCAAATGTGGCAGAAAAGTGACAAATCCGGATATCGTGGTTGAAAACCCGGATAAGTGGTCCAAAAACCCGGATAAGTGGCCCGAAAACCCGGATAAGTGCCTCGAAACCCCGGATATTATTTCCCCCCCCGAAAGAACAGTCCCAAAAAGTTCACGAATGAACCTCCAATTCGGCAGGATTTTACAAAAAGTGCTAGAATTGTAACAGAAAGAAAGGAGGATACTAATTTGATTGCATTGGAAAGAGCAATTCCGCTTATCATTTTGATGCTTGAGGCACTTTTAAGGAGGCTGCCGGGCGGTCATCCAAAGAGAAAGGATATTGAGGAATCGTTACGGACTCAAAAAGCGGGGTATAACGGTGAAAAATCAGTTGACCATTACCTGAATTTCCTCGATCAGGAAAAGTTCATGATTTTCAAAGGATTGCGGCTCAACAACAACGGATTCTTTTTTCAAATTGACACGCTTTTAATCACTCCGTTCTTCGCATTGATTCTTGAAAGTAAGAACTGGGCTGGAGAAATTCATTTTGAGAAAAATTTCTGCCAGGTTTTTCAGGAGAAAGATGGCAAAACAGCAACATACACCAATCCCATTTCACAAGCAAAACTGCAGACGCGCAATTTAAGAGAGTGGTTCAAAAAACAGAACTTCCCGGACATCCCGATTGAATTCCTTGTGGTGATGAGCAACAATTCCTCGAAGCTTAAGGCAGACCCGGGCTACTACGAAGTTTTCCAAAAAGTCATTCTCGCCATACGCCTGATTGAAAAAGTTTCTGAAATCGAAAAGGGCTACAAACAGTTGGTGCTGGAAGCGAAGCCATTGAAAAAGTTAAAGAAGGCGATTCTCCTGCAACACACGCCACACCGTCCCGACGTCCTAAAAAACTTCACCATTTCCACTACTGAAATCCTTCCTGGCATCCTTTGCCCCAAATGCCTATCACTCACAATGAAATTTCATTATAGAAAAAGCTACTGCGGCCGATGTGGCGATATATCGCTAACCGCCCATTTGGAGGCAATCCAAGATTATTTTTTATTGATTTCCCCCGAACTTACAAATTCTGAGTTGAGACGGTTTCTAAAGTTAACAAAACCCGATCAGGCATACAACCTCCTCACTTCGATTGGCCTCCCTTTTACCGGCACAAAAAGAGGCCGCATCTACCACCAGCCCCATAACTGCACACTGACATCCAACGCCCGCCTACGAAAAGATTAAAAGTTCCCAAAAGTGGTAAAGGACAGTATAGTAGATTGCGTTGAACAGGAGATGAAACCATGCTGGATAACCCGCAGGAAAAGAAGATGTATTTCGTCGATATCAAGACAGGGGAAATTACGATGGAACCGACCGCGGAGAATACGTTTACCGTTATCGCGGATGAGCAGGAAATCCAGGATTTGCGCGAGCTGTTCGAGGAAAATTATGATGCTGACAAGCGAGGCTACTTGCGGACGCATTTGCCGTGGCAGCAGTACCATGAATTTTCCGAGGGAGAAAATAAAGATTACGATAGGTCGATTGAACTGATTTATGCGATGATTTACAGGCTCGGCGATGCTGAAGCCAGGCAGCACATTGATGAGATGGGCATCCTCAAAGAGCAAAATTATGATAATGAGGATTTCCGTTGATGATAGCGGCGGACTGACAAGGTCCTACTTTTAAATGACATGAAAAAAGCTGTTCCTGGCCGGGAGCAGCTTTTTCACATTCAGAAAGAGTTTTATTATAAGCAGGGTTCGTAACTCAGTGACCTCAGCATAAAAAAACCGCCCGGGTTCCCGGACGGCCAATATGTTGAAGAACTGCACTCCAATCCCATTTTACCAGCCCCGGCTGGCGCCGCCTCCTCCGGACGAACCACCGCCACCGCCGCGTGGGCCTCCGCCACCGCCACCGCCGCCTCCACGTCCAATCATGGAGAGGAGGAGGAAGGTGAATGTACCGCGGAAGAAAACCATATCGACGATAATAAACCCGACGACAAGCAGGATAATCAGCCATTCAGGCAGGCCGCCGGATTTCTCGGAAGCTTGCTGGCCGTCAGTAGTCCCACCGACTCCCTTACCTTCGCCGATGACTTCATTCCCAATCGCCTGGTACGTTTTCATCACAGCCTGGCCCGGCTTGCCTTGCTGAAGGTAGGGAATCGCGTTCGTATCGAGAATTCGGCCTGCCTTGCCATCGGGGATAATCCCTTCAAGGCCGTAGCCGACTTCGATTCTGATTTTCTTGTCTTTTAAGGCGAGGACAAGGAGAACGCCATTATCCTTTTCTGCGCTGCCAAGCTTGTATTTCCGGAATGCTTCATTTGCATACCCCTCAATATCGCGGCCGCCAAGCGAGTCAACAGTCAGGACGGCAACCTGGGCGCCGCCCGTGCTATCCTCAATTTGCCGGCCCCAGCCGATCAGTTGCTGTTCCTCGGCGGGACCTAATACATCGGCGAAATCCTGGACGTAAATATCTCCCCGCGGTTCCGGGATTTTATCGCCGGCAGCATAGGCCCCAGCGCTGCCGCCAAGCAGAAACAGGACTAACAGCGAAAGAATGGCTGAGGCCTTTGCCGCTTTCATTACCCGTTGCCCCCGAAGTCGACTTCGGGTGCTTCCTGGGCACGCGGGTCTGCGCGGAAATATTCCTTTTCATCAAAACCTGTAATCGATGCGACAATCGCACCAGGGAATCGCTTTACCCTTTTATTAAATACCGCGACTTGATCGTTGTAATCCTTTCGGGCGACAGCTATCCGATTTTCTGTCCCGGCAAGTTCATCCATCAGCTGCCTGAACTGCGCGTCAGCTTTCAGGTTTGGATAATTTTCAACGACGACAAGTAATCTGCTCAACGCCCCCGACAATTCCGCGTTGGCGGTCGCTTCTTCTTCAGGTGATCTTGCGCCTGCAAGACGGGCGCGGGCATCAGAGATAGCCTCAATCGTTTCTTTTTCATGCGCTGCATAGCCTTTAACCGTGTTCACCAAGTTTGGTATTAAATCCAGCCTTCGCTGCAGCTGGTTTTCAATTTGCGCATACGATTGGTCTACGTTTTCCTCGGCGTTGACAAACCCGTTGTAGCTGGACATCAACATGATGACAAGTACAACGACGATACCGAGGATGACAATCCATGTTCCCTTAAAGCCTCTTCCCATTTTCGACACTCCTAACCTGTTTAATCTATACGGGTATCTTCCCTCGGGGCCTCGGGTTTTAAACCCGGCGGCAATGGCACCGCTTTGTTGCCCGCTGTTCAAGTATACGGGACTTCTCTCAGGAAGTTTCATTTTTCGAAAGCATTGGGGAAAAATAAAACCGAACCAGTTTTCTGAATAAAATTGCTTATTGCCAGAAAGGCGTAATGGTACTATAGTTAAATTGGAGAAAGTTGGGGACAGACTCGCAGCTTGATTTTACACACAGTATTCCGGGGGAGGAAGTGCCCAATGCAGCAAGTGATGGCATTTATGAATGAATACGGCTATTGGTTTCTCTTCTTGTCGATGGCGACAGGAATGATAATCTTGCCATTGCCGTTGGAAGCGATAATGGGATATTCGGGTTATCTTTCATTTGAAGGTGATTTGGACTGGTTTACATGCGTGCTTGCCGCAGCGGCAGGAACTTTTCTTGGAATGATTGTCAACTATTGGATTGGCAAAAAGCTTGGTTATGGATTTTTCAAAAAATACGGCCATTACTTCTTTCTGAAACCAAAAACCCTTGATAAATTGTCTGACTGGTTTTTAAAATACGGCAACAAGCTGTTGATTATCATATTCTTCGTCCCGGGGGCCCGCCACGCAATCGGCTTCTTCGCCGGCATTACAAAGTTCCCGGCAAGGACGTATGCGATATGCACTGCACTCGGATCGCTTATTTGGGCGACGCCTTTCATCATAATAGGTAAAATGATTGGCCCGGGCTGGATGCTGTACCATGAGGAAGTGAAGAATTTCCTCTATATAACAAGCATGGTCCTACTTGTGGTATTTCTTGCATTCTTTTTGTCGGGAAAAACGAGCCCGCGCGTCTCCGATTTCGGCTTCAGGCTTAAGAGGAAGCTCTCCAAATTGATTCGTTAAGCTGCTCGAGAATTGGTTTTAGCTGGACCACCTATTGAAAAGTTCAGTCAAGAAAAATACATGAAGTTTTAACCAGAATGGGTTCCGAATTTTGTCGGGCCCTTTTTATTTTGCTCTAGATGAGCAAGTTATGCATCCATTCTAAGGCAGGTTTTTACAAAAAGCACAAAGCCCTAACATGAATGTATTAAAAGCCAACTAGCGAATAATTCACGTTCTTGTAGAAAAACATAAGGTGGGATGAAGGAATTGAAGTTTGAAAATCCATTAAAAGCTTCATTATCCATATAAAAAGTGATTACGAAGAGGTGTCTCTGTGGACCAGGAAAATTGTGACTTCTCGCCGATGAAGCAATCATTGAAAAAGGATATAAGCCAGGTTATTACGGCCTTACAGAGTAGCTTGGAAACAATGGATAATGAAAATTATTGTCTTCTAGGAAATTTTGAAAGAATAAAAAACCAATTTATACAAGTCGAAATGACCGCTGCTTCCTTTTATTTAAACTGCTATTTGTCCCCGTTTACGGATAAATATCCGGAATTAACCACCTGTGTGCAAAATATGTCGGCCCGGAAACATGGTGGATTAATTGTCATTGAGCGTGAAGATTCAGTTGAGCCCTACATTCATCCTGGTATTTCGATAGGGGCAGAGTTGAGCCATTCCTTACTGGAATCGATCTTTTTTCCGGGAAATCCGTTACATGATGGCGCTGTGCTGGTTAGCCAAAATCATATCGTGTCCGCTGCCAATGTACTCCCGCTTTCAGGCAAATATGTTGGAGATAAAAAATTGGGGACACGCCACCGGGCTGCTCTCGGGCTATCCGAAAAATGTGATGCTCTCGTCCTTGTTGTATCGGAGGAAACGGGTAAAATTTCATTTGCTTTTAATGGGAACTTATATCCTATTACGACAGGGGAACTACTTTGACTCTGCTTGCTTGAACGGAGAGGCCTGTTCTTTTAAAAAGATCTTCTGCCATCCGTATTGGCACCAACTTTGAAAAAGAATTAACAATTCACTTACCAAAAGGACTTCAAACTGATGTGCACCCCAAAAGTTAGACGAACAAATTCTAACTTTTGGGGTGTTTTTTATGGTCAAATATGATGAGGGATTTAAGCAAAAGGTAGTAGACGCTTATTTAGCCGGTGAAGGTGGATATGCTTCCTTGGCGACTAGGTTTGGAATTCGAAGTAAAACCAATATAAGAAAATGGGTCAGTGCGTTCCATCAATTCGGGAAACAGGGCTTAATTACTAAAAAAGCATCTACGAATTATCCTGTTCAATTTAAATTAGATGTCCTAAACTATAAGGTAAGAACAGGAGATTCCCTTGAAGAGGTTGCTAGAAAATTTGGCATTACTGAACCGCCTATGATTCTTAATTGGTTGAGGAAATGGCAAAATGAAGGTATTGAAGGGCTCTCTAAATTAAAGGGGCGTCCATCCGTGTCCAACAAGCCGAAGAACAAGAAAAACGAAAAGAAAATGACGAAGGAAGAACAACTTTTAAAAGAAATAGAATTACTGCGCGCGGAGAATGCCTATTTAAAAAAGCTCCGAGCTTCAGGGATAAATATTCCGAGCCGACTGCTAAAACAGAATCCAGGATCATCCATGAACTCAGAAAAGAATTCAAATTAGCTGTTATCCTTGAAGCTACAGGTTTTCCAAAGGCAACCTATATGTATTGGCAAAAGCGATTTAATGAACCTAATCCAGATGAAGAGATTGAAAGTATTATCCAGGATATTGTAGATAAACATAATGGAAATTATGGTTATCGTCGAATTGATATGGAATTACGTAAGAGAGGTTATATCGTAAATCACAAAAAAATCCTTCGGATCACCAATAAGCTGGGTATTATTTGTACCTCATACACACGTAAATCTCGCAAATATAGCACTTATAAAGGAAGCATAGGTAAAATTTCTAAGAACCTTGTCAACCGCAGATTCCATACAAGCATCCCGCATCAAAAATTAACAACTGATACATCTGAATTCAAATACTACATGACCGACTCTGATGGGAAGATGATTATCAAGAAGGCTTATTTAGATCCGTTCCTAGATATATTTAATGGGGAAATTCTATCATTTCGGTTCTCGGAACGCCCCAACGCAAAAGCAATATTGGATGCTCTAGACGAAGCAATTGAAATAACAAAAGATTGCCCCTATCGAACTACTATACACTCTGATCAAGGCTGGGGTTACCAAATGAACACGTACGTTAAGAAACTGAAAGATAATGGCGTCTTTCAAAGTATGTCACGGAAAGGAAACTGTCTCGATAATTCACCAATGGAAAACTTCTTCGGAATAATGAAGCAGGAAATGTATTACGGTAAAGTTTATCATTCATTTGACGAGCTTAAGCAAGCAGTGACTGATTATATTTTTTACTATAACAATGAAAGAATAAAAGCAAAATTGACTGGCATGAGCCCGGTTGAATACCGTCTTCATACCAGCCAACTAGCTGCTTAAATATTTTGGTCTAACTTTTAGGGTTCAGCACAAACTTGGAGTCCTTTTTGCTTTTTCAACTTAAGCCTGCCGCGTATCCCAAAAACCTCCCTTTATTTTTATAAAATGAGCCCTGCAAAATTTGAAATAGGCCTATTCTATGATTAAATAAAATAAGGAAGTTTTTGAAAGGGATGGTTTTTTTGCGAAAAAGGACTGTTGGCATTTGGATGATTACATCAGCATTGTTCATGCTGCTTTGGATGGCGGGGCTTGTTTGGGCTGTTGGCGATTATTACGCGGGCAAACCATCGGAACCACAGGCCAGGAACCCCGAAACACCAATACAAGAAAACAAAGAAGGGGATCTCACGATTGTCGCGATGGGCGATTCATTAACAAGAGGGACCGGGGATGCCGCGGGGCGTGGGTATGTCGGCTATTTGACCGACAGTTTGAAAAAGCGGTCCGAAGAGGACATTAAGCTAGTTAATCTTGGCATAAATGGCCAGCGATCAGAACACCTCGCTCAACAGGTTAAGCAGACTGAGGTCAAACGGCAGCTCGGGAACGCGGATATTGTCCTTATTACAATAGGCGGAAATGATTTATTCAGGGGCGGGCAAGGGCTTGTTGAATTCGACCGCCAAAACCCCGAAGAAATCGAAAAGAAGTTCCTTGCAAACGTAAACGCCATCCTTTCGGAAATCAGGGCTGTAAATAAAGATGCGACCGTTTATTTTATCGGACTGTACAATCCATTCATCGAACTTGCAGATGGAAAGGAAATTTCCGCTGTCATCAGGCAATGGAATTTCGCAACCGCCAATCTTGCCGCGAAATTTGAGAAGGTGGTGTATGTCCCGACATTTGATTTGTTCGAACAGAACGTGAACGATTATTTATATACAGATAAATTCCACCCGAATACAAAAGGCTACCAGCTTATCGCGGACAGGGTGGCGGCATTGGTGGCATGGAAGGGGAAAAACTGATGTCCTCGGTAACGCTTGAAGTCAAAGAGTTGAAAAAACGGATTGGCAAAAAGGAGATTATAAAAGGAATATCCTTTGAGCTTCATAAAGGGGAGGTATTTGGCTTCCTAGGCCCAAACGGCGCTGGAAAAACAACGACAATCCGGATGCTCGTCGGATTGATCAAACCGACATCGGGCACCATTTCCGTCTGCGGTTACGATTTGAGGAAGGACTTCCCTGACGCGATGAGGCATCTCGGCTGCATCGTCGAAAACCCGGAGCTTTATCCGTATTTATCAGGCTGGGACAATCTCGCCCATTTTGCAAGGATGCTAAATGGCGTCAGTGACGAGCGGATTTGGGAAGTGGTACGGCTAGTCGGGCTTTCCGAACGGATTCATGACAAGGTAAAAACGTATTCGCTCGGGATGCGGCAGCGGCTCGGAATTGCCCAGGCGCTTCTCGGAAGCCCAAGCGTGCTCATTTTGGACGAGCCGACAAACGGCCTCGACCCGGCTGGAATCCGTGAGATGAGGGAGTTCATCCGGTTTCTTGCCGAAAAAGAAGCCTTGAGCGTCCTCGTATCGAGCCATTTGCTGAGCGAAATCCAGCTCCTATGCGACCGGGTGGCAATCATCTCAAAAGGCAGGGTCATTAAGACGGATACGGTTGCGGTCCTGCTTGGCATTAGGGAACGGATTGCCTGGAAGCTCGAACCCTTCGAGGAGGGTAAAAAAATCCTCGGCGCCCTTACCTCAATTGAAGTCGCTGAAGATGGCTCGATTTTAACGGAGTACAGCGCTGATAAAGCCGCCGAGTGGAACCGGAAGCTTGTTGAAGCTGGCATCTCCGTCTCGGAAATGAACAGGAAGATGCCGGTCCTCGAAGACCTGTTCCTTGAGCTTACCGGGGGTGACACAATTGACTAAGCTCGTACATAATGAAATGCTCAAGCTTTTGGCTAAAAAGAGACTCCTGGTTATCGCTGCAATCATCGCCGTCCTCGTCGCCCTTTTCACGTACGCGCAGCTTCGCCAGGTAGAAACACAGCGCGAGCGCATGGGTACAACCGATTGGAAAACCATTCTCCAGCAGCAAATCATCGATACGCAAAACAGGCTTTCATCAAGCCGGATAAGTGAAGAATGGAAAAAACAGCTGCAAATTAGCCTTCAGCAGCAGCAATACTACCTTGACCATAATATCAATCCATCCGAGCCAGGCGCGCCAACCTTTATGCGCATGTTCATCGAAAATTCGATCGACCTGTTTCTGCCACTCATGGTCATGGTCATCGCGAGCGACCTTGTGTCCTCCGAGCACAGCCAGGGAACAATCAAGTTATTGCTGACAAGGCCCATTAAGCGTTGGCGGGTTTTGCTCAGTAAGTATGTGACGCTTTGCCTTTCCGTTTCGTTGATTGTCGCCATCATGGGCATTCTGTCGTATTTAATCTCAGGCCTTGTGTTCGGTTACAAAGGGTGGGGCGCGCCAATTCTGACCGGCTTTTCCGCTGCGGGTAGCACACTTGATACATCAGACGTCAAATTGGTTGACCAGTGGCAATATTTGTTGATGGAATTCGGGCTTGTCTGGTTCGTCGCCATCGTCGTCGGCACGTTGTCGTTCATGTTATCGGTATTAATCAGGAGCACGGCGGCGGGAATGGGCATCATGTTAGCGGCACTCATCTCCGGGGCGATTTTAAGCAATATGGTATCATCTTGGGAATCCGCGAAATACTTGTTCATGGTAAACCTCAGGCTGACGGATTACATGAATGGCACCGCTCCGCCAATCGAAGGGATGACCCTTTCGTTCTCGCTCGCCGTCCTGCTCGCATGGTGGGCTGCAGGCCTGTTCATCTCGTTCTATGTCTTTATTAATAGAGATGTATATTAAGCCGGATGCTTTAAATGGAAGATGTATCTACACGGAAGTGTGATTCGATTTTTTAAAAAATCTCGTCATGGTACTTCGTTTCTCTTTTTTAAACAAACCTTCCTGCTTTTTCCACGGTTACCTACCTCATAAACAGGAATAATAATGGAGTCAGCATTATTTGGAAAGGCAGGGGTTAAAATGTCGCAGCTTTTATACGTCACCGCCCATCCGCATGACGATACGGCTTCATACAGCATGGCGGTCGGGAAAGCATTTATCGAAGCCTACCGGGAAGCAAATCCTAATGATGAGGTAATCCATCTTGACTTGTACAAAGAGGATATACCGCAAATAGACGTAGACGTTTTTAGCGGGTGGGGAAAACTTCGTTCGGGTTCCGCGTTTGATGAGCTGTCCGGCGAGGAAAAACGGAAAGTGACCCGGCTCGGGGAATTGACCGATCAATTTGTCGCAGCCGATAAATACGTCTTTGTTACGCCGCTCTGGAACTTTTCTTTTCCTCCGGTCATGAAAGCGTATATCGATTCCATCTGTACGGCAGGAAAAACATTCAGGTACACAGAAAAGGGGCCAGTCGGGCTTCTTACTGATAAAAAAGCGCTCCATATCCAGGCACGCGGCGGCGTTTACTCGGAAGGCCCTGCAGCCGCAATGGAAATGGGCCACCGCTACATCGGAATCATCATACAGTTTTTCGGAATTCCGTCCTTCGAAGGCTTGTTCGTTGAAGGGCATAACCAGTTCCCCGACCGGGCGCAGGAAATCAAGGAAGACGCCATCCGAAGAGCAAAGGACATGGCAGCTACGTTTTAACACTCATTGTATGGCACGGTGCTATCATGGCGCCGTGCCTTTTTGAATTCAAGGACTAATCTATTTGAGTGGTTATTAAACTGTTTTCCTTGATCAAATCCGGCTATGTGACAAAGATTTAGCGAAATCCTGAAAAGGTGTCGCTAAATCAAAATGTGCGACAAAAATCCGGTGAAATTCTGAAAAGGTGTCACTCAAATCCGGATGAGTGACAAAGATTCAGCGAAATCATGAAAAGGTGTTCCTCAAATCCGGATGAGTGACAAAGATTCAGCGAAATCATGAAAAGGTGTCATTCAAATCGAGATGTGCGACAAAGATCCGGTGAAATTCTGAAAAGGTGTCACTCAAATCAAAATGAGTGACAAAGATTCGGCGAAATAATGAAAAGGTGTCATTCAAATCGAGATGTGCGACAAAGATCCGGTGAAATTCTGAAAAGGTGTCGCT
Source organism: Neobacillus oceani (assembly GCF_046237595.1). Taxonomy (NCBI): domain Bacteria; kingdom Bacillati; phylum Bacillota; class Bacilli; order Caryophanales; family Bacillaceae; genus Neobacillus; species Neobacillus oceani. The sequence continues at coordinate 2,092,186 of NZ_CP143543.1, forward strand.
CAAATCAAAATGTGCGACAAAGATTCGGCGAAATCCTGAAAAGGTGTCGCTCAAATTAAAATGAGCGACAAAGATTCGGCGATATCCTGAAAAGGTGTCACTCTCCTCTTAAGGAATATCAACAAAGAACCAAACCTTAGAAGCCCAATACAGTACCTATCGAATTCCTCTCTAACCCATCAGCATAATAAGATTTAATTATCGGCATGGATAATAGTCTCCTAATTTCTATAACCTCCACTCTGGCTTATAATGGAAGGACAAAGGGGGAATGAGTGGATGGAATTTGCATTCAAGCAGCTTGACCATGTCCAGCTTGCCGCTCCAAAAGGATGCGAGGAGGACGCGCGTGCTTTTTACGGAAATCTATTGGGGTTTACGGAAATTGAAAAACCACCCGTTTTAAAAAAGAAAGGCGGCGCCTGGTTCCAAAACGGTACGATTCAATTACATATTGGCGTCGAGGATCCGTTCCTTCCGGCAAAGAAGGCGCACCCCGCGTTTGAAATCGAAAATTTAGATGGATTAAAGGCTCATTTAAAGGAAAATGGGGTGGACGTCATTGAGGATGACAACCTTCCTGGCGCGAACCGGTTTTATGCCGCGGACCCATTTGGCAACAGGCTCGAATTCCTTGAATGGGTAAAATAATCCTGGAGGAACAGCTTTACCCCAGCTCAAGTGGCATCTAATAAACAAAAACATTGCCAGACAACTGCGATTTCTCAGGTATCTAAAAATCACCCCATAATAGCTAATTACAATAAAAGAGAAGAACCCGCATTTCCAAACCAAGGAAATGCGGGTTCTTCCAATTATAAGGCTTGGGCTGGCTGCTTGCGCTCGAATTTCAGTGCGACAAGCAGGAAGGAACAGCCAGCAAGCAGGCGGACAACGGAAGCGATAGCCATAGCCGAGAACATTCCGAATTGGCCGAGCAAGAAGACACCTAGCTGCGGTGCTACAAAACCGATGATTGACAAGATAAATTGATAGTTTGCGAGATAAGTGGACCGGTTTATTTCTGGTGTTGCCTTCAGAAGCTGGTTGAATAACAACAGGTTTGTGCCGGATACGAACAGGCCGATCCAGAAGTTAAGGGCTGTCAGATAGAACAGATTGGTGGACAGCATGGTCAGGATTGGCGCGGTCGCCATACCGGCTGCGGCAACGAACAGGACGAGCGTGTTCCCGTGTTTGTCGGCGGCTTTTGCCCACCATTTCACGCTCAAGATTTGGGCGACTTGGTTTGTAACTGAGAAAAAGCTGAACCAGAGCGCGGTCGCGTTTGCTTCGCGGATATGGTAGATGCTGAACAGAGACCAGGCCATTTGCGCCCCGATGTTGAAAAGGACTGCGCATACGATGAACGATAGGAACGGCTTGTACCGGAAAACGTCCAAAGAAAATTTCTTTTTGGAGGTCTGTGTTTCAATTTTTTCAATCTTATCCTCTTTCATGTCACTGTGCTTATACAGGTAAAACACTTCCAGGAGTGCGAACAGGAAGCCGGCGACAAACAGGATTTGATATGGGAAAGCATCAGACTTGCTGAACTGCTGCAGAAAAAAGCCAGTCAGGAAGGTCACGATCATCGCGGCGATAGTTGTCCATTGGTTTCTTGTACTAAAGAATGAGCCACGGCGTCCTTCGGGGATGAGCCCGCCAATCAAGGTTTGCCATGAAAGCCCGGACAGCGCGCCGGGGAAGTTCAATGCCGCTATTAAAAAAACGAGCACCCACGGAGCAAAATGCGCATCCAGAAAAGGGACGAACAGGATAAGCATGAACATTAGCCTGGTGGCGAGGGTTGTATATACGGCAAAATTCTTTTTGCTTCTCGACAGGTTCAGCCATATCGCGCCCGGGATAAGGGCAAGCATAGCCACTATGGATGGGAGGGACGTGATTAGTCCCATCTGGCCATCGGTCGCGCCAAGGACACTGATGGCGAACAATGGAATATATCCGTTAACGGCAGTCGTTGATATCGTCGAAGCAAGCCCATGGTACAGGCTTAATTTTTCATCTTTTGTATGGGTCAAGATAAACAATCTCCATTCCATTTTTAGTCACGAAATGGATTGTATAACGGCGGTTTTACTAAATCAATATCAGCGGGAAAAAACAGTTCCATATGCATATGTTCTCCGCTGAGAACCCATGTAAATAGGCTTACAGTTTGTGAAAACTTTGTGGCTGGCACCCATCAGGAAGAGATTTAAGAAGAAAAAATAACCCTTCCTTAAAAAGGAAGGGCGGGGGAGGGATTCGGTGCCTTTGGAAGGAGAAAGGGAATGGGCACCGAGATAACGATTTAATTAGATTTATAACAAGAAGGGCGGAATGAGGGATTCCTTCCTTCCAGTATTCATTATTGTTGTTTTGCAGGTGCAGAAAGCTGTTCCCTTTTCAGGAAAAGAGTTTGTTTTAGAACCAATGCCGGTCCGCCGAGGACGAATAAATACCGGGTTTCAATCACACGTTTCATGATTGCCGCGAACCGGCCCGACATTGTGAAGCTGCCAACCTTGCCGACCGCCGTCCGGTCGCCAATCGAGGCGACGGAGCCTTTATGGTGATATTCAAAGCTTTTTAGCTTTTCGCCACGAACGAGGGCAACAAGGTTTTGCCCGCAAACATCTGCTTCCTGCATGGCTACCTGTGCGGTAGGAGGCAACGCCGATTTTTCATCTTTCATAAACAAGGCGCAGTCGCCGATGCAAAAAATGTTTTCTGTTCCTTTTACAAGGAGTGACTTTTCAACTGGTAATCTGCCGTTCACAAGCGGAAGCCCGAACGTTTCAAGCAGTGAGTTCGCCTTCACGCCGCATGACCAGATGAGTGTCCGGCATGGAATGTCAAGGCCGTTTTCAAGCTGGACAGCTGTTTCGGTACAAGACTTGATCTTAGTTGATGTAAAAATGTCGATGTTGTACGCCTCCATAATATGGGACGTATAGGCAATTAATTCATCCGCGAAGAATGGAATCAAGGAATCCGCGGCTTCAATGCCGATTATTTTCACATTTTCATATGGAACGCCGTACTCCTCGCACAGCTTTGGCAGCCCTTCGGCAAGCTCACCAAGCATTTCGATCCCTGTGAAGCCGCCGCCTGCAACGGCAAATGTCAACCTCGAAGGATCCTTGTCTTCTTTGTAGAGTGACAGTTGTTTTGTAATTTGGTGGTAAATCGCCTTTGAACTTCTGAAACTGCGAATCTCAAATGCATGCTCCTTTATGCCGGGGGTGCCAAATGTGGCAACTTCAAAGCCAAGGGCGATGACAAGATAGTCGTAGGAGATTTCCTCGCCTGATTCAAGAACAACGATTTGGGAATTCGGATCGACATTCGTGACTGTTCCTGTCTTAAAACGGGTTTTAGCATGGTTGACCAACTCCGGAATAGATAAGGCGATTTTCCGGTCCGGCGCGGTTCCTACGCCAACTTTGTGAAGCTGAGTTGTAATGTAATGGTAGGAATGTTTGTTAATTAACGTTACAGAGGCTTCTCCTGAACGAAGCAGCTTTTCGAGTTTTTTTGTTGTGACTAGGCCGCCATAGCCTGCGCCAAGAATGACGATATGTGGCTTTTTCATAAGAATTCCCTCCATCAATATTGTGAAATATTTCACATATTAAAATAAAAATAAAAAGACGAACATTGTGAATATTTTCACAAAACAAATTAAAAATAAAAGAACCAACTTGATATATTGTGAATATTTTCACATAACCTTTATAGGAATATAATAATCGATTTTACTGAAATGCACAAGCCTTTTTTAAAAAATATTCCATTCATAGTTTTTTTGTATTGTGGGGATAGTATTCCGGTAGATTATTTTACAAAGGAGAATGAATAATGAAGATTCGAATTGCTGCGGGAATTTTATTGGTTGGCCTCATTTCATTATCACATCTTTCCATCATTAGTGCCACACCATCGGCAATGGCTGAAATGATTGAAAAGGGTGGACATGAAAAAGGCGAAGACCGCCACCATAAAACGGGGCTGTTCCGTATAACCGATGAGGAGTATGTGGCCTGGGCGGAAAAATATACACCTGACAGGGTGGGTGAATGGAAGGAAGTCCTTGCGGAAAGGGAGCGGCTGAAGGAGCGCTGGCTCAGCCCGGAAATGGCGGCAAAACGTGAAGCGCTCCAAAAGAAACGGGAGGATAGGCGGAAGGAACTCTCTGAGCTGAAAAAACAATATGAGTCCGGTAAGCTCACAAAGGAAGAGTACATGAAAAAGGCCTATGAGAAAGTAAGGATGGGAATGAACTATGGGATGAAAGGGCATGCCTTGGCAATTAATCTGAAAATCGCGGTCGATGAGAATAACTCACGGGAGGCGGCCCTATTTTTAAATGAAATGCTTGTCTATTTTAAAGAGCACAACGATCGAATTCAAAAGAGGATGGAAACGTGAAGAAGGGCGCTTTTGGAGCGCCCTTTTTTGCATCCGACCTTAGGTGAAGGGATGCTGATTATAATTGCTGCATTGGGTACTTATACGGAATTCCGGAAACCTGTTTATAGGAATAGCAATCCCTTTTATATCCGCCAGTTGATGGCTCGCATATGATTTTTGCAGAAAACCTTGGATAGTCAAACGAGAAATACCCGATGCCAGTGGAATACCTTTGGACACTGTGGCGGCTGCCGCTTCGAATTGAATGTACCGGTTTTATCGCAATCTCCTCCTATTCAAGCAGGCCCATATGTGAGCGAGCCAAAGAATGGTCCCATGACAACGGCGTTTCACATCCTAACTTTTTCCCAATTTTTAAAAAGACAAAACCGAAAAACGGAATGTTTTTCGGTTTTAACCTGTTTTTTATCTCGGAGTAAGGCGAACAGCAGAATATAGGTATGGACTAACATGATGTCCATTGATGAAGGTTCCCTTTTTCGTTTAAGAACGTGACAAGACGCCCTGGTCGTGTTTTTCGGTTCCTGAGTAGGCATCCAGCACTGCTTTAATGGCATCCGCCGCCTGGTAGGCCAGTTTGTAATTGGCGGCAGTATTCCGTTCCATTGTTGTCACACGAAATAAGTCAAGTTCCTTGTCATATTTCAATTTGATCAATTCCTTATTGTCGAGGGAAAAAACATGAGTGACATCGGATCCGATATAAGGAACCTCTTTCAGTTCCTCGGCCAAATGGCGAAGTTCGTCAATCTTCATTTTTCCCAGCCCCTTTTATATAACATTCCATAATTCCCTTGGCATTCGGTTGGAAAAATAGTTCACCATTGGCGTTTCCGCCCTAGCCCTATATACTATCTTACCAGACATGGGTACGGGAAAACGGGGCAGGTGGAAATTGTAATTAATAAATAATGTGTTTGTAATGGGGATGTAAGAGGGATATGGTAAATGATTGGCTCAAAGAACCTTATCAGTCCTCCTTTATGTCGACCAAAATATAATCATCATAATATACCCGGACTGTTTTTCCTGATTGGGCCGCTTTTTGGGCAACAGCTACATTTCTGCAGAACAAAGGAATATCATGATCACCATTTGAAAAAATGATGTACGTAAAATCCGCTTTTAAAGGAATATAGCCATCCTTGATTTCTACAAACTTCCCGGTGAAGCAAGAGAGCTCCTCCAAACCTTTTTGTTCCGCCTTTGCAGCAAGGACGAGAAAACGGGCGCGAACGGTTTCCAGAACTTCTTTTATAAAAAGGAAAAACGCCAGCAAGCCAGCAATCATCAATGAAACAATCAGCACATCTGAAACTGGAGGGCGCAACAAGCCAATGGACCAAAAGAGCAATGCAGCTGCCAAATGATGTCTCAAACTTATCACTTCTTTCCGGAAAGAATGTTGTTATTCTGCCGTATCAAAGTTGGGAAGATAAAATTGCTCTGCAAGAAACCAGGAATGGTTGGGACAAAAATAGCCGCCTTCATACTCATCAGGCAGCCGCATCAATTGTTGAAAATATTCCCTTTTTTGTTCTTCCTATAATCATACACCATTTTGCCCTTTAAGTAAATTTAAAATACTGAAAATTAAAACAATTGTAATGGGATTTTTATGAAGTTGTCTAGAGAGTTTCTTTTACCTGGCCGAAAATCTCGGCCGGCCATTAAATCTCTAAATTGAAGCTAAAAACAAAAGAATGGATTTACGGGGGAAAACAAAGATAAAATAAGAATATCACATGTTTATTGGCACAATAGGAGAGAGAGATGCGAAATGTAAAACCGTTTGGGGCTGCTTTGGTAATCGCGGCAGTCCTTTTTCTTGTATGGAAGGCAATGGGCTACCCGGGCTACAATTACGGAAGAAATGTCGCGATGCCTACAGACCTTCATCCTGTAGTTAGGGAAAAAGCGGAGGAACTCGTTTCGACCGCGGCGAAAAAAGGCATTACAATCCAGCTGATTGAGGGGTTCAGGACGGTTGAGGAGCAGAATCGCCTTTATGCAAAAGGGCGTTCCGATGGTGGCCAAATCGTCACCTATGCGCGCGGTGGAGAATCGTATCATAATTATGGCCTTGCTGTCGATTTTGCTTTAACCGGCAAGGATGGATCGCTAATTTGGGATACGGAACATGATATGAACGGAAATGCACGGCCGGATTGGGAGGAAGTTGGATTGATGGCGAAAGGATTGGGATTCGAATGGGGTGGGGATTGGGAACGATTCAAGGACTACCCACATTTGCAAATGACCTTCGGGCTCTCAATCAGTGAGCTGCAGAGGGGAAAACGGCCTCCGGAACGGGCAGTGGCCGATATGAATGGACGAAATGGATGAAAAAACGGCAGTGCGGAAAGCAATACTGCCGTTTTTCTTATGTTCCTTTTAGGTTGGAAACTGGTGTTCCAAGGGCATCAAGGACGGTGAGCAACCCTTCAAATCCCGGTTTGAGAATGAAGCCGCTTGCTCCCATTTCCCTTGATTGCCGTTCAAGGCATTCATCCGTAAAGGTCGACATCATAAAGACCCTTGCTTTCGGATTGATACGGATAATTTCCTGAAGCGTTTCAAAGCCATTCAACTGGGGTAGAAAAAATTCGAGCATAACAACATCGGGAAATCCGGTCCTGTATTTCAGGACGGCCTGTTTTCCATTGTCTGCTTCAGCCATGACCCTGTAATCAGTTTTGTAAAGCTTTTTTTTAAGTACGCTCCGAATAAAGATGGATCGGTCTGCTACGAGTATTGATTTCATTGCCAAGAACCCCTTCGCCATTTTAAAAGGCAAATCAGGAAAGGTTTTGGGATTATAAGCGTACTGCAGCCCGGCTGCCATGACAATTTCTTGTTTTAGGCCCGTGGCTTTGCGTCTTTTACTTTCGTAAAATTTGCCCTTTCCCAAATAGTAGCATTCCTTACTAGTAATAACATGGGACTATAGTCCTGTTTTAAACTAAAGGACGAACATGCATTCTCCTGTGGATGAAAATAACCTTTATTCACTGGGGATTGAGGGTACGAAAATTAGTTCAGAGGTTGTTGGGAAAATCGATTTTTCGGGGAATGTGGCGAATACCGCCCATTCAGCTTGCCAAAATTTCGTTGGGATGGGCTAAAGCTTGTCATTTTTTTAAAAAAAGCCGCCTGGAATGGTCCAGGCGGCTCGATCGTTTGTCCTATTTTGTTTTGTCTATCATGTTATTAAACTCACTGGCAAGCCGGTCCTTGGCTTCGCCGTATTTTTCTTTTACTTGGCCTTTGCCTTTGTCAAAATTGCCTTCAGCCTCAAGCGATTCATTACCTGATACTTTTCCTGCAGTCCTTTTGGCTTCACCTTTCAGCTGGTCCCATGCACCTTTTGTTTCATCTCTGTTCATGATTGAACCCTCCTTGTTGTTCTGCCTTTGTTCTTTTTTACCCTGTAAAGAAGGCATTAAAACAAAGTATGGCTGAAGGGAAGGGGGCAGGGCAGCCTTTTTAGGATGCGAAGTGGTTCGCTTTCCCTTTGATGGTTGCCTGAAGCCAGTTCTTTCCTTCCACAAGGCGGGAAACGAGCATTCCGCAAACGGTGTTGCCAGTAGAGTTAAGCAAGGTTGCCGGCGCATCGATAATCGTTGAAATGACGGCGATGATCGGCAATACCTCAGGTGGAAATCCGAATACGCTGATAATTAGCATTTCGCCAATAAAGCCGCCGCCCGGGATCGCGCCCATGACCGCGCCAACGAGGAACGACACGGCGAGGATGCTTGCGATGCTTGAAAGGCTTGTCACATCCTTGCCGAAAAGCCCGAACAAGAAGACGATTTTCAATACGCCGCCGAACACGGAACCATCCTTATGCGTATTCGCGCCAAGCGGGATGATTGTTTCGGCGATATCCTTTGGTACGCCCATCTTTTTTACGGCATCGAGGTTAACCGGAATGCAGGCCGCGCTCGAGCATGTTGCGATTGCTGTAACAGAAGGGGCAATGACATTTTTCCAAAAAATCTTCACACCGGCTGAGCCGCCGGCAATAAACGCGTATAGTGTGAAGAAACCGAAATAGTACAGGACGGAAAGGCCGAGATACAACAGGAATGTTCGTAAATAGCCTTCCAAAATCTGCGGGCCAAGTTCGCCGATGACCGTGGCAAAATAAGCACCCAGGCCGATTGGGGCATAGTACATGACGATTTTGACGATTTTCATCATTACTTCAGAGCCCGAAGCGAGGAAGGACGCGACAGGTTTGCCCTTTTCGCCCGCCATCGCAGTCGCCAGGCCAAAAAGGACCGCGAAAACAATCAGTTGAAGCATATTGCTCCTTGAGAACAGATTGGCGAAATCCGGGACGGTAACGGTGGCGACAAGCTGAGCCGCGAGCGAAGGTTTTTCGGCCTGCTCAGGCGCATCGGCTTTTTCCATCATTTCCTTTACCGAAGAAATGTCTGTATTCTCTAGGGGGTTTACAATCGTTGTCCCGATAAAGGCAACGACGGCTGAAATTGCCGCCGTGATGAAAAAGACGAGGAAAATACTCCCCATGATTTTCCCAAGGCGCTTCATGCCGCTCATATTGGCGATGGCTGAAGCAATGCTGAAAAAGACAAGCGGGACGATAATCGTAAACATTAAATTCAAAAATAAGTCCCCAAGCGGTTTGACAACCGCTGCGTCCGTCCCAAAGATCAGCCCGGCGGCGCCGCCGACAATGATGGCAGCCAGGAGAATAATCGATGTTCTATAGCTTTTTAGGATAGAACCCATACTTTAAACCTTCTTTCGTAAAATCATTATGCTTCGGGTGCCAGGCATTATCCAACGTTTCATTGGAAAGTCACCATCAACTGCCTAAGGTACAGGCACCATTAAAGCACCATATCCGATTGGACATATTCAAACAGCAGCGCGGCTGTATGGCCGAGCGACAGCTTGTGTGTGCGCTCGAATGCGTGTGAGGAATCGATGCCAGGGCCGATGAGTCCGTGGACGATGTCATGCCCTGAGCGGATTGCTGCGGATGCATCAGATCCATAGTAAGGATAAATGTCGAGTTTGTATGGGATGCCGTGTTCTTCCGCCAAACTAACAAGCTTCTTGCGGAGGCCATAGTGGTACGGGCCGCTGGCATCCTTTACACAAATGGAGACGGTGTATTCATCCGTCGATTGTCCATCACCCATCGCGCCCATGTCGACGGCGAGATACTCGACTGTTTCCGGCGTGATGTTCGAATTACCGCCATAACCGATCTCTTCATTATTTGAAAAGAGGAAATGGGTTGTATACGGCAGCTCAATGTCGTCGGTTTTAATCTTTTTTATGAGCTCCATTAAAATCGCGACGCTCGCCTTGTCATCAAGGTGGCGGGACTTGATATAGCCTGACGGTGTTACTTCGACCCTAGGATCGAACGATACAAAATCCCCGACTTCAATCCCAAGAGCCCTTACTTCCCCGGCGCTATGTACTTTTTCATCAATACGGATTTCCATATTATCCTGGTTCCGCTCGGCCTTGCCTGCATCTTTGTATACATGGACCGATGTTTGGTGCATGAGGATGGTTCCCGTATACGTTTTCCCTGAACTTGTTTCGATTGTGCAATATTCGCCTTCGATGGAGTTGTATTTAAATCCTCCAATTAGGTCGATTTTCAGCCTTCCGCTTGGTTTGATTTCTTTTACCATCGCGCCTAGTGTATCAAGATGGGCGGTTAGCATCCTGTGGCTGCTGGTATCCTTTCCTGGGATCGTTGCAATCAGTCCGCCTTTTCTGTTCCTGGTTGTTTCCACTCCAACCTCTTTTAGGAATTCCTCCACATAGGAAATTGCCTTTTCGGTATTTCCGGTAGGGCTTGGGATGGAAACAAGGTTAGTCAGGATTCCGACGATTTCTTCAATTCGCTCCTGTTCCATAAAGTAACGCCTCCATTAATTTATAGTAGTAAGCCGGCTATCGGAAGTGCATTTTAAAATACGAAAGACCTTCCGAATCCATGTACACCTTTTTCAATTATACATCTAGCAGCGTGGCAAAAGGAGACAAATTTTCTCGTTTTTTTTAGCCTTTCTAAGCATATTTTTCTAAGTAGGTGCATAAGTTGGTAGGGTGCGCAGGAAATTTTTTCAATATTTGATTAAATTCCTCTAGAATGGGGTATTACTGTTAGCGAAGATGCCACTGTATTCTGGTGCATTTCCTATTAATATTTGAAACGGGGGGAGACCGGTGACAAGGTATGAAATGCGGCATATGAAGCCTAGGAAAATCAATGTGTACAAAATGGTTCTTTCGTTTGCTGTCTTGCTTGTCTGCATAGGGGTGATGCTTGGGTTCAGCAGGTATGCGCAAAGCACAATCAAAATCGAGGCTCCTATTGTCGACAACGGCAAGAAGGTCATTGTAACCCTGCCGAACGGACATAAAGTGTATACATTCGAGAATTTGATCGTTGAGGAGAATGGGAAGCTGTTATACAGGGGGGAACGGAACACAATTGACCTGACCGGCGGCAATGTGGAGTACAAGGATTGGTAAGAGGTTTTGCTTAGTTGGACTTGGTTTGGCCGCTTTCTCTTTTTTTGTAATTGTTATTATATTCATATTTTAAAAAGGCTGCCCGGTTTAGTGCCGGTGCAGCCTTTCTAATTACCGGAATACCACTATTTAAACCATCCTTTTTTCCAAAAAATCAGGAACATGGCCGCCGCGATAATCCCCATTACGGCTAGTGATGCAAAATAGCCGTACTTCCAGGCCGTTTCCGGCATGTAGTCAAAGTTCATCCCATAAATTCCCGCGATGAACGTGAGCGGCATGAAAATCGTCGTGATGACGGTCAGCACTTTCATGACGCGGTTTGTTTCGCGGGTATTCATGGACAGGACGCTGTCGCGGATGTCCTTCGTCAGTTCGCGGTTGGAATCGATCATATCCGTCAGTTTCAGAAGATGGTCATGGATGTCGGAATAGTACGCATGCCTCGTTTGGAGCTCAGTAAGTTTTTGTGAATTGAGCATCCGGTAAACCAGGTCCCTTGTCGGGGTAACGGTATGCCTGAGCATCAGCAGCCGCTGCCTGATTTCAAAAACCTCTTTCAGCACATCTTCCGTATAGTCACCCGTATAGTTTTCTTCCATTGCATCTAGTTGGTCCTCAATGACATAGAGCGGAGGGAAATAATTGTCGACAATCTGGTCGAGAATATGATACAGGATGAGAGAGGGGTTCCATTCATCCTTGTTTTCGGAAGATGTGGCCCTGTTCCAAATTTCTGTTATTTCCAAAGAAGGCTGCTTATGGTAGGTCACGATGAAGTTTTTTGCAAGGAAAATATCCACCTCTTCTCGCTCAAGCGTTTCCTGATTGATTGAATGGGTAACGAAAAACGTATAGCCATCATAATAATCGAGCTTTGGGCGCTGCAGCTTGTGCAAGCAGTCATCGATTGCAAGAGGGTGGAATTTCAACGGATTAAATAGCAGTTCAGACTCTTCATCGCTTGGGCTGTTAAAGTCAATCCAGTACCATAATGAAGATTCCCCTGCAGCCAATTCTTCCACTGGGATGCTTGTGGAAATTTCGCCGGTATGGCCTATTGAAAGTGTTCGAATCATACGTATCTCCCCGGTGCCTTTTTCTTCATAATATCCGAACTAGGCATGTGGGCAAACATCCAAGAAACGAAAGTCTGCCTTTTTTAGTAAAATTTCCCCGTCCCCTGTTGACATTGTCCGGGCGGATATATATAATTTTCAAAAAATAAACCTGAAACAATGATGGGGACCAGTACAATGGAGATTAGTCCTACCCAGAGAGGAAGCCGGTTGGTGCAAGGCTTCCAGGACGTCCATTCGAACCTGCCCCGGAGTTCTGTATCGGACAATTGCGAAGATACGGCGGAGCGTTCCGTTAAACGTTAAGTGCGTGGGCTTATGCCCGCGAATAAGGGTGGTACCGCCAGGCCATGGTCCCTTTTTTAGGGGATTCATGGCCTTTTTGTATTTTTTCAAGGCCCGTATTATGTGTTTTTTTAAAAAAAAGCTCTATTATAGGCAGTTTTGATTATCACAACGTTGATTGAAGCGGTGGCTCGCGTGATCAACAACCAATATAAAAGAAGAGGGATGACAAATGGAAAAGGAATTTGTAAAAAGTATTACCGCCATGGACAAAGACTTTGCCCAATGGTATACCGACGTCGTAACAAAAGCGGATCTGGTCGATTACTCGTCCGTCAGGGGCTCGATGATCATCCGTCCATATGGGTACGCGCTCTGGGAACATATCCGTGACGCGCTTGATGGCATGATTAAGGAAACGGGGCATGAAAATGTGTATATGCCTTTGTTTATCCCGGAAAGCCTTCTTGAGAAGGAAAAGGACCACATTGCCGGTTTTGCTCCTGAGGTCGCCTGGGTGACCCACGGGGGGTCGGAGGAGTTGGCGGAAAGGCTGTGCGTTCGGCCAACTTCGGAAGTGCTGTTCTGCGAGCATTACAAAAACATCATTCATTCTTACAGGGATTTGCCAAAGCTTTATAACCAGTGGGCGAATGTTGTCCGTTGGGAAAAGACGACCCGGCCGTTCCTGAGGACGCTTGAATTTCTCTGGCAGGAAGGGCATACCGCACATGAGACCGATGAGGACGCCCATGAAGAAACAAAGCGGATGCTCGATGTGTATGCGACCCTTTTGGAAGATTATCTTGCGGTCCCTGTAGTGAAAGGGCAGAAAACGGAAAAAGAAAAATTCGCGGGCGCCAAGTTCACCTATACGGTCGAGAGCCTCATGCATGACGGCAAGGCTCTGCAAGCAGGAACATCCCATCATCTTGGCGACGGTTTTGCGAAAGCATTCGGAATCAATTATCTGGACAGGGAAGGAAAACTCCAGCATGTACATCAGACTTCTTGGGGAATGACCACAAGGGTAATCGGCGCTTTGATTATGGTCCATGGCGATGACCGCGGCCTCGTCATTCCTCCAAAAGTGGCACCGACCCAGGTGATGATTGTGCCAATAGCCCAGCATAAGGAAGGGGTTCTTGATTTCGCATACGGGCTGAAGGAAAGGCTATCAGGCGCGTTCCGAACCGGTATTGACGCCAGCGACAAAAACCCTGGCTGGAAGTTCAACGAATACGAAATGAAGGGAGTCCCTGTAAGGCTTGAGGCAGGTCCACGCGATATTGAAAAAAACCAGGTTGTGCTCGTAAGAAGAGATACTGGGGAAAAATTAATCGTAGCTATTGATGAAGTTGAAGCGAAGCTCGGCGCACTGCTTGACGAAATCCAGCAAAATCTTTTTAGCCGGGCAAAAGAGCTCCTTGAGAAAAAGACTTCTGTCGCTGAAAACATGGAACAGTTCAAGGAAAGGCTTGAAACCAATCCTGGCATGATCAAGGCAATGTGGTGCGGCAAGCGTGAGTGCGAGGACAAAATAAAAGAAGAGACAGGCGCTACCTCCCGCTGCATCCCGTTCGAGCAGGAAAAAATCAGTGATACATGTGTATGCTGCGGCGGCGAAGCTGAATCAATGGTTGTTTGGGCAAAGGCTTACTAATCTTACTTTAGAAGATAAAAAACGACTGCTTTTTGAAAGGGCAGTCGTTTTTGTGATTTTTTAAAGGGAAATCAGCCATTCTTATAGAAATAAATATGAAAATGGTAAGGGGAGCTGAGGGAATGTCAATTACAAATGTTGAGTCTCAAATTGAACAATTGCAAAACGAGATTATTGAAAAAAAGAAACAGTTGAATGAATTGAAAAAATCGGTGCCGGAGAAACTTGTTAAAAACTATACGTTTCAAGTTTCGGATGGGCGCATAACTACTTTATTAGAACTTTTTGGCGACAAAAATGAATTGATTGTCATACATAACATGGGGAAAGGCTGCTCGTATTGTACGATGTGGGCGGACGGTTTGAATGGGGTTTACCACCATTTAATCGCGAAAGCTGGATTTGTTGTTTCATCTCCGGACGCACCTGAAATACAGGAAGATTTCGCGGCAAGCCGAAAATGGCAGTTCCAAATGGTATCAATTAATGGAAGTACATTTGCAGAGGATTTGGGTTTCCAAAAAGGGAAATACTTTTATCCTGGTGTATCAACATTCCGTAAGGACGCAGAAAACAATATTTATTTAATTGCTCAATCACCTTTTGGGCCTGGGGATGATTTTTGTGTGACATGGCCATTGTTCGAGCTGCTCCCATCCGGTACCGAAGGCGTCGTTGCAAAACAAAACCTCAATAACCGCTCAGCTTTCCAATTAACCAATAATATTGCAATCGGCGTACAAGACTACGATCAAGCGGTTACATTCTATGAAACCATTATTGGAATGGAAAAGAAGCAAACTACTACCGGGGAGACATTATTTTCGATTAGTGGTACGAATATCTTCGTAGAAGAAAGCGAGCAGAACAATACCTATTTCGAATTCGCCGTGGATGATTTTGAACCTTCCAAAAAGATTTTAATGGAGAATGGATGTGTCATTACGAAGGAATACTCCGATAAAAGTGTAATGCTTGCCGATCCTTACGGCTTAAAGTTCCATCTCTTTGAAACCAAGAAATAATTAAATCTTTTAATTGAGAACTTCGAAAGGTGAGTAGGCTATTTTTTTAAAAAAAGGATAGATTAAGCGGGCAGTCACCGTCTTAGTCTATCCTCTTTCCTTATTTCGGCTCAGAATCATCGTGGGTGCTGCTTGGATTTTCGGCAATGATCCGTTCGATTTCCTTTGTGTCACCATTGGCATTAATGATTCTGACAAGATCGGTCAAGTTTTCGGCAACTTGCTTATCATCAAGCTTTTGATCGTCATTTTGATTTTGATTTCGTTTCAAGGGTCTTCCTCCTAACATGTGGTTATTGGGATAGTGAGGAGTGAGCCTACTTTCCTGTATCGTTTGATTTCCGGTCGTTTGTTTTGTACCTTTTTCATTCATAACCGGTTTATCTTCTTTCTTTTCATCAGAAGAGCATCCCGCCGTTCCAATCGAGAGGGCAAGCGCCGCAATGCCTGCTGCTGCAAATTTCCTCATATGGAATTCCTCCAATCAGGCAGATTTAGTATTTATATACCCATAATAGGGGTATTTAATTATTCGTGGAGAAGAATATTGGCTAGGAGTGGAGAAATGAAACTATTATGGGATTTTGATGGAACGATATTTAACACCTATCCGTCGTATACAAAACTGTTGATGGAAATACTGGGAGACGGCTATACAGAAGAGGAAGCATTTGCCCAGTTGAAAATATCATTCGGCCATGCGTTTCGTTTTTTTAAAATTACCGAGGAACAGAGCCGAAAAATGCTAGAAAAGGTTAGGGGATTGAAGCCGGAGGAATTCCTCCCGTTCCCGGGCGTCGAGGATATCCTGAGAAGAGCGGATATAAATGTGATCATGACTCATAAGGAAAAAGAGGATGTTGAAAAAGTCCTTGCCCATTACAATTTTGACCGCTATTTTACGGAAGTTGTCGGGATGGAAAATGGGTTCCCTCGAAAGCCGGACCCTGCGGCATATGCTTATTTGCATAAAAAATACGGAATCGACCTTGTCATTGGGGACCGGGCTATCGATTTGGAACCGGCAAGAAGGCTCGGAATCCTTACTGTATCCTTTCAAAACCATGAGTCTGAAGCGGACTTCTACTTGGATGACTACCGTGAATTCGACAAAGTGGTTTTACCGAATATGGAAGCACGATAAGGAAGGGATAAGCAGAGAAGAGGCACCCAGTCTAGAATGGACGCCTCTTTTTTCATGGAATTAAACTGTTTCTTTTTTTCTCATTGCCATTGGGATGTAGACACAATATGGCTCGCTTTCCATGTAATCTCCTGTCACGGCATATGTTCTGGAACGTGAGCCCCCACAAATCTTGTTGTATTCGCACACGCCGCACTTGCCTTTGTATTTATCCGGGCTGCGGAGGTTTTTCAATACTTCTGAATTTCGGTAAATCTCTGCCAACGGTTTTTCGCGAACATTCCCAACTGGGATTGGAAGGAGGCCGCTTGGCAGCACATCGCCAATATGGTCGACGAAGATAAAGCCATTTCCGTCATTCACGCCTTTTGGAGCGCGTTTGAGCCCGTCAATGATGCCTTCCTGGTCCATCGTCATCGTATCTTCATAGCGGATTTCACCGTTGGCAATCTTATGGTCGCGGGCTTTTTCCTGAAGGACGACACGGCGGTAATGCTGGGCCGCGGTTGTTTTAATATCATAAGGAGCGGTCTTACTCAACTGATAAAGCCAGCGGAACACCTTTTCATGCTCTGCAGGGGTAATGCACTTGTCTTCCTGTCCCCGGCCTGTCGGCACAAGCAGGAAAATATACCACATAACAGCTTTCAGTTCGCCTACAAGCTTCGCCATTTCCTCTAGAGAATCATAGTTGTAACGGGATATGACGGTATTGATTTGCAGCGGCATTTCAAGCTCGTTCAGGTACTTGATCTTCTCGAGTGTTAAATCGAATGAACCAGGCGTCCCGCGGAAATGGTCATGGATTTCAGGTGTCGGGCCGTCAAGGCTGAATCCCCAACGCGATAGGCCGACTTCCTTCGCCCTTTGCATCTTTTCCTTTGTCACATTGTCCGTCGCACTTGGCACCATCGACACCCTCATGCCTTTTTTAACAGCATAATCGGCCAGTTCGAATAAATCCTCGCGCATCATGCAGTCTCCGCCTGTAAAAACAAGCATCGGGTTGTTCATGTCATAAATCTGGTCGAGCAGATTTATGCCTTCCTCATGTGTCAGCTCCCGCGGATCCTTTTGAAGCTGTGCATCAGCGCGGCAGTGTACGCACTTAAGCTGGCACGCCCGTGTCACTTCCCATATAACGATAAATGGGTTTTCATTGTAATCGATAACCGGCCCAAGCCCCATATTATGCGGATGCCCGCCGGGGTGTCCCCCAGGATGCCCTCCCGGATGTCCTCCAGGGTGTCCGCCGCGATGCGGATGTCCCATTCCATGTGGATGTCCCATTCCTTGCATTTTCATCACCATGCTTCACGTTAGTATTTGTTCCATGATTCGTCCTATTGGAAAGCAACATAATCATGATGTTCTATAAGTTAATTATAAGAGTGGTCATGGTTGAAAAAACGGCGTATTGTTACGATTTTTCTACATTCCTGTGCCAAATTGGAAAACTAAAGGGGAGGGGATAGTAACTAGTGCGGTTCTCAGTAAAACAAAGGGGTTGGTAAAACTCATCAGGGGTTTGAGCGACACCTTTTCGGGTTTTGGACGAATGTTTGTCGCACATTTCAATTTGAGCGACACCTTTTCGGGTTTTGGACGAATGTTTGTCGCTCATTCCAATTTGAGCGACACCTTTTTGGATTTTGGACGAATGTTTGTCGTTCATTTCAATTTGAGCGACACCTTTTAAGGTTTTGGGCGAATCTTTGTCGCACATTTCAATTTGAGCGACACCTTTTAAGGTTTTGGGCAAATCTTTGTCGTTCATTTTAATTTGAGCGACACCTTTTAAGGTTTTGGGCAAATCTTTGTCGTTCATTTTAATTTGAGCGACACCTTTTCGGGTTTCGCCCAAATCTTTGTCACGCAACAGAAATCTGATCGGCTCGGTTGCCGTTTAACCCTCACCAAACGAATCATATAAATAATTCCCTAAAAACCAAAAACACCGGCTTCGAAATAAGCCGGTGCTGAATGTAATCCTTATTATTCCGCCCACTTCACGAGCATGTGGGCAAGCATATGGCGTTCCTCGTCATTTCCGACTTGCCACAGTTCCATCAGGAGCGCTTCTTCACGGTTCTGCGGTGCGGCGTTTTTGGCAAGGTAATTCGCAACCTTCTGGGCAGCGACCGCCAGTTCTTCCTCATTCATCCCGATTCGCTTGCCTAGTTCAATCCGCTTGCTCAGGTATGATCGAAATTCATTGAAATCCTGGAGTTTGTCATACATTTTGCCTTCGTCAATCCGGTCGATGACATCATCTACTTTCGATGGCTCAAAATCTCCATCCTTATGGACCGCATGATCCTTTTCCATTGTTCATCATCCTCCGTTTCATCAAGTCATTTCTCTGTTACTTTTACCCCTAGCATGAGGCATCAAACATAGGAAATGAACCGTGATTTCAGGAAAATTGTTCAATTGGCAACTCCCCGCTTTGCATTAGGCAAGGAACATGGTATGGTCAATTTAACCAAATTTTTTAGGAGAAAACGCCAAATGGAACTTGATCAATTGAAAAAATTCTTCAGCGAAAAACTCGAGGCCAATATTGACAGGATTACAGAACAACTTTTATCGGAAATGCTATCTTTCTACAACTACCGCTTCCAGGATGAAGAGCAAAAAGAGCAGACGACCGAAAAATTCAGGGAGCTTGTCCAAATTGTCCTGAATAGCCTGAAGAATAAGGATGTAAAGGACCATGCCTTTAAGTGGGGGGAACTGATTGGTGCCAAGTCCGTGGAAAATGGGGGGAATCTTGGCAGGACCATCAAAGGAGTGACGGTTTATAAAAATGTCATTTGGTCCTTTTTGCTTGAAGAGGGAAGGAATATTCAAATAAACAATGTGGAGTTGCTGGATATCATCATGGAAACCGACCATATTTTCAATAACATGGTCCACGGCTTCAGCACCTCGTTTACGAACAATGCCGAAAAACTCCTCCAGGAATCAAGGGAGCTTTATTTGAAAATCTCCGTCCCGATCGTACCGATTTCGCAAAAGCTCGCAGTCTTGCCGCTTATTGGGGAAATAAATGAAATGCGTTCGGAAACATTGATTGTCGATTCCCTTGATACGTGTGTAAAAAAGCGGATTGAAACTCTCGTCATCGACCTTTCCGGAGTCTATGAAGTGGACCTTATCGGTATTGAGGTTCTGTTCAAGCTTATCCGTTCCCTAAACCTCCTTGGCGTCAAGCCCGTCATCACCGGGATGAAAGGGGAGCTTAGCCAGACATTCATCAATCTGGGAATCAATCTGCAGGGAATATCCATCTACAGCAACCTTGAACAGGCATTGAAGGAATTGAAGTTTTTTTAAAAAATGTGTCCGTTAGCACGTTTTTGCAAGGTGAAAATTTAAACCTTTTATAAGAAAAATCCGCTACAGTTCGTTCAGCAGAGGGCAACTTTTTTCCTTTTAAAAAGAATAACCAAGGCATCCGCATCTTCCAATGCGTGGCCTTGGTTTTTTTTATGTCCCTTTATGATCCTAACCGATTTTACCACAAGCGAACTTATCGTCCCGAATTCTTGAACGTCGTTTCCTCGGGCAGGATGGCGGGCGCGCCCGGGATGCTCCGCGGCTTGAACTCAATGTTCGGTGCAGAATACAAGGTAACTGATAATGTGCTCCCATACGCATTGGCCCGGATTAACACTGGCTGGCTGTACGGATTTTTAAAAACAAAATCAGGCCCGTACCAGCTGACTGTCGCATCGCGGCCAGAGGGTACATAGGTTACAGCCTTTGTATGCGAATACCGCTGGAGAATCGACATGCCGGCATTATCCGCCGCGTTGAACAAAGTGGAGGAAACCTGGCAAATTCCTCCGCCAATCCCTTCGGATAATTCTCCGCGGACGATAACAGGGGCTTTCATATACCCACGCTCCGCTGTTCTTTTTCCAATCGCTTTATTAAAGGAAAAAGTTTCACCTGGGAAAACGACTTTGCCGTTCAGCGTTTCAGTGGCAAGCTTGATATTATGAGCGCGTTCTTTATTGCCCCCATTAAAAAAAGTCCTATAGCGGCCGATCAGTCTTGTCCGAATGTGGTCGAGCAGCTCGCTGTCAACATCGGGATAGATCGTTTTGGTCGGTATTTCGGTCCGCAAAGGTTTCCCGGAATAAATAAAGGAATACAAAATCTCCTCCATCTTTTCGCGATCAAGCTTAATGCCGGCCTTTTCGGGAACGATTGTTCCGGATCCATCGATTTTGGCGTTTTCGGGTGGAGCCTCCACTTCTTTTTCTAGGCTGTCCAATAAATTTGAGACTTTGTATGTGTCTGGAAAGGCACTGCCCGGAACTGGGAGAAGGGTAATATCCTCACGGTGAATGACAGTGACGAGTTGTCCGTCAGACTCGATGAATAACGGGTGATGGCTTACTGGCAATAAAGTTAAGATAGCTGACAGTATGACTGCTTTTATCATCTTCGGGTTTCCCTCCTCATCTCTAGTATGGATGAACGGAGGGGAAATAATGATAAAAACCCGCCAATAATGGGCGGGTTTTATGAATATCAATAAGCGGGTGTCCTGGACTTCTTCCTTCTTACCTTCGCGATTGGCTTGATTTTCACCAGCTTTTTAAAAGTGGCAAGGGTATCTTTGGCAGCATCTGTAGTAAAGGAAACAGCCTCTTTTTTGTAATCGATGTCCGCGACAATTTCCTGTTGGCTTTTCGTAAGCTGGTCCGATTCAACTTTTAGCGTATCGGCTTTTTGTTGGACCCTTGCGATCGTTTCATTCAGTCTGTTGATGGCAGGTTTTGCTTCCTTGAATGTTTTGAAGGCGACAAACCCTAGGTATGCCAGTGACAGGATGATGGCAGCTATACTTAAATAAATAATCCACATACGATAGTTCCTCCCACACTCGTTTTTTTATTTTTACCCGAAAAATACGATTTTTAACTAAATCTTCAGCAAGCCTGAATAGATAGAGCCCTTAAAGTATGAAGGTGCCTTACAGCCCATCATGTTTGAATGATTTATTTGAAAATTTAAGTTATTTTTTGGAGGGGGAAAGAAAAAACGGGTATAATGGGGAAGCGGCCCACCCGATTAAGGGCGGCAATTTTTAGAGGGGGGAAAATCAATGGATAGACAGAAAGCAATTGAAGATTTTAAAGCACTTGACGAAAAAATTACCCATTTCCAAAGTATATCAGGCCTTGCCGATTGGGATCAGAAAGTAATGGCACCGAAAAAAGGGCGCGCCCAGTTCGCCAAATCGATTGGCACATTGCGGACGGAAGCGTTCAAGCTGTCCGTTTCAGATGAGATGGGCAGGCTGCTTGAGGAATTGACATCGGAATCAGCTGAACTTGATGAAGTAACAGCTGCGCAGGTTCGCGAGCGGAAGGAACAGTATGATCGTTCAAAGCGGATTCCCGCAGAGGACTTTAAAGAATTCGCCATTTTGACAGCCCAAGCGAATGACGCGTGGGAGCATGCGAGGGAGCACGATGACTTCGGCCATTTCGCTCCGTACCTTGAAAAAATTGTTGCATTCAGGCGGAAATTCGCCGAGTTGTTCGGCTACGAAAAACATCCTTATGATGCGGTACTCGATGAATTTGAACCAGGCCTGACGGTGGCCAAGCTAGACCCGCTTTTTGCAAGGCTGCGGGACACAAGCGTCGCGCTTTTGGAACGGATCAAGAAATCGCCGCACCAGACTCCTTCGGAAATTTTCAGCCAGAAATACAATGTTGAGAAGCAAAAGGAATTCAACCGCTTCATTTTGCCGATCATCGGCTTTGACATGGAAGCAGGCAGGCTAGATGAAACTGTCCACCCATTTGCGCAAAGCATTACGATCGGTGATGTCCGCCTGACGACAAGGTATCTCGAAGACAATGTCCGCTCCGCGCTTTTCGGAACAATCCATGAAGCGGGCCATGGGATTTACGAGCAAAACATCGACTTGAAATATGACGGGACCGTTTTAGCGGGAGGGACTTCCTTCGGTATTCACGAGTCCCAGTCACGGTTCCTTGAGAACATGGTCGGACGCAGCAAGGCGTTCTGGAGCTATTTTTACCCAAGGCTGATCGAATATTTCCCAGAGCAGCTTGGAGCTGTCAGCGAGGAAGATTTCTATCGGGCGGTTAACACTGTTGAGTCTTCATTTATCAGGGTTGAAGCGGATGAACTGACGTATAACCTCCATATCATGGTCCGTTATGAAATTGAAAAAGCCCTCATGGCAGGCGAAATCGAGGTTCATGAACTTCCTTCCGTCTGGAACAGGAAGATGGAAGAATACCTTGGAATCACCCCTCCAACGGACCGGGAAGGCGTCCTCCAGGATGTCCACTGGTCATTTGGCGGAATCGGCTACTTCCCTTCGTATTCACTTGGAAACCTGTATGCCGCGCAAATCCTGAATACAATCAGGAAGGAAGTGCCTGATTATGAAGCGGCAATTGCCAAGGGAGATTTTGCTCCGGTCATCGGCTGGCTGAAGGAGAAAATCCACCAGCACGGTTCGCTTTACAGGCCAAATGAGCTGATTGTCCGAGTAACAGGAGAAGAATTGAACGCTGATTACCTCACCGAGTACCTGGAAGCGAAATATTCAGAGGTTTATAAATTTTCCTAGAACAACGTGCTAAGCGCCTGGGCCAACCCCCGTTCACCTATGCATTTGAAAGAGGGCCTGTCACCTGGCAAGCTCTCTTTTTTGGTGGCTTTTTTTTTAAAAAAACCAGCCGTTTTACTCACTTAAGAAAATATTGCCAAGTTTCGGATTGAATTCAGATGCGCATTTAGTGTAAAATTACACTAAACTTACCAAAGGGGTTGAGTCGGCTTGCGTAGGATTTTTTTTCTTGTGGCTATCTTTTATGTGCTGTTTCCTATCATTCTATCGATTATTGTAGGCTATCTATCGATTGCGGCGGGTGAAATGGGAGTGATAATCGGTGCGGCTGGGTATTTGGCGGGTGGAATTGGCGCAGGTTTGTATTTTTCGAAAAATGATCGAAACGATTTAAGTGGATTCAAAAAGTTCCTGCCTGTGTTTTTGCCTTTATTCCTTACCGTTTTCACCGCGGCCATACTTATGGTTGCCACAAAAGGGCATTTCGGAAATGATTTGTGGGCGGGTTTCATCTTCTTGTTTTTCCCATTCCTTCCGAATAGCTTTCTAAATGTTTTGGCCGGCGAAGTCATGCTTGTCTTTCTCGCGCCTTTCACCTATTTCCTTGGTTTCCTGGCTGCATACTTAGTGGTAGATAAACAGAATCGGCCAAACTGGAAATCTTTCACCACCGGCCTCCTAACCGTTGCGATTTGTCTTGCCGTTTCGGGATATGTCCTTTGGCAAAAGAGCCAGACGGTTTTGCCATCTTACGGTTTCAAGTATGAAAATGGCTATTCGAGCGTCGACTTAAGCCCTTATTATGTAACTAACAAATCAAACATTTTGCCGAAACTCAATGAACCGGCCACTTATAAAATTGAAAAAAAGGAAGAAATGCCGGTTCTTGATGGTGCAGAAGCAGCCTACCCGGTGTATGCGGCATTCGCGAACGCGGTTTATAATAACATCGCCGCCATCAATGATGGAAACGAGAAATACGGGGAAATTGTCAGTTTTACGAATACGATTTACGCGTTTGAACGCCTTTTATCTGGTGAGGTTGATATTTTTTTTGGCGCGCAGCCTTCGGAGGAACAGAAGCGGATTGCGGAGGCCCAAGGGAAGGAATTGGTGCTTACGCCAATCGGAAAGGAAGCGTTTGTCTTTTTTGCAAATAGTAAGAACCCGGTCGATTCGCTTACCATCGACCAAATCAAAGGAATTTATTCAGGTCGGATAACGAATTGGAGCGAAGTGGGCGGGGGAAATAACAAGATCAGGGCGTTTCAGCGGCCTGAAGGCTCAGGTTCGCAAACAATCATGCAGGTCATCATGAAAGGAACGCCGCTGATGGACCCGTTGAAGGAAGAAATCAGGGGGATGGGCGATATTATCGATGAGGTCGCTGACTATAGGAATTACAAAAATGCCCTTGGGTATTCGTTCCGCTTTTTCACAACTGGCATGAGCCCAAACAATGAGATAAAACTGCTTGCGATTAACGGTGTTAAACCGACCCCGGAAACGATTCAAACAGGCAGCTACCCCTATGTAGTTAATCTTTACGCCATTACATTAAAGGATAATCCTAAAAAAACAATTAATCCGTTCCTCGGCTGGATGCAAGGTCCCCAGGGCCAAAACCTTGTTGAAGAGGTCGGTTATATCCCGCTGAAAAATTAGGAAGGAATCAGTTAATTCCTTTTATTGTTATTTCCCGAAGAATTTATAGAAAAATATGGACGAAATTGCTATTTATGCTACTATAAAATGAGGCTTTAGTCACAGAATCGTCACCATATATACGTTAAGGGGGAATGAGAAATGGATGTTGGCGGTATTGGATTTGGCATATTGCTGCCGATTTTGCTGATTCAGCTAGTGTTGCTTGTTGTTGCGATTGTTGACCTAATTCGGACTGAAGAGACGAACGGGCCGAAGTGGGTATGGGCGTTGGTTATTTTGGCATTCAGTTTTATCGGGCCAATTGTGTATTTCATTTTTGGAAGGAGAAATACTTAATGCCCCTCGTCGAAATTAGCGGCCTTAAAAAGAGCTTTAAGGGAAACGAAGTCATCAAGGGGCTCGACTTTGTCTTGAAAAAAGGGAAATGTACAGCTTTGCTAGGACCGAATGGCGCCGGGAAAACCACAACACTGAGAATGCTGTCCGGCCTGATGGAGCCGACGAAAGGGACGATCGTTTTCCCGGATGCGAAAAGAGGAGAAGATCTACGGAAGTTTATCGGGTATCTGCCTCAGTTTCCTGTGTATTATAACTGGATGACGGCCCAGGAATTTTTATCTTATGCGGGAAGACTCGGCGGGCTTTCGAAAAAGGAAGCAAAAGAGAGGACTGATGAGCTACTGGAAATGGTCGGGATTGCTGAGGCAAAAAAACGTCAAGTTGGCAAATATTCAGGCGGCATGAAGCAGCGGCTCGGTATCGCCCAGGCGCTGATTCACCGTCCAAAACTAATTATGCTCGACGAACCGGTTTCCGCGCTCGATCCCTTTGGCAGAAGGGAAGTCCTTGAGCTTCTTGAAAAATTGAAAAACGAAACGACAGTCCTGTTTTCCACACATATTTTAAATGATGCCGAGGAAGTTTGTGATGAAATTCTCTTCTTACATAATGGGGAAATCGTAGAATCGGGTACGATGGTTGAATTACGGGAACGCCATAAGCAATCGAGGGTTGAGCTGCAATTCAATGGCCAGGCAGAAGATTATAAAGGAGCTTTTGCTTCAGCCCAGTATGTACATGACATAGAGGTCGCAAACGGCCAAATGAAGATTTTCGTTACCGACCTTGATAAAGCTACGAATAGCATCCTGAAGATCGCAGCAAATGGCGAGTTTCCGGTTACAAAGATTGAATCCAGCAGGATGACACTTGAAGATATCTTTATGAAGGTGGTGGGAAAATGAGCCAGTTCCTAACCCTTCTGCAAAAAGAAATACTCGAAATGTGGCGGAACTATAAATTGGTCTGGGTTCCAATTGTATTTATAATCCTCGGTGTGCAGGAGCCGTTGTCAATCTATTATATGCCTCAAATTCTTGACTCGCTTGGCGGGCTACCTGAAGGGTCAATCATCGAAATCCCGACGCCGGCCCCAGCGGAAGTGCTCGTTGGCGGCATCGGGCAGTACAATATGTTTGGATTCATTATTACTATCCTTTTATGCATGAGCCTCGTAGCGGGCGAGGTGAAAAGCGGGACAGCCGCGATGATCCTTGTTAAGCCCGTGAAACATGGCTACTTTATCGCAGCAAAATGGGTTGGCGCCCTTTTACTCCTTTGGGTCTCGTTCTTTATCGGATATCTTGTAACATGGTATTATACCGGGCTACTCTTTGATTGGGTCCCGTTTGACTCGTTTCTTGGTTCATTTTTTATTGAAGGATTATGGCTGACATTCATTGTGACAATTTCACTTGTATTCAGTTCAATCTTTAGCGTTCCAGGTGCGGCGGGATTTGCATCCGCTGCAACTTCGATCATTCTGATGCTCGTCAGCAGTTCACTTTCGCATCTTCTTGAGTGGAGCCCTGGCATGCTGCCTTCATACGCTTCAATCTATCTTGTCGAGGACAGTCTAAAAGGGGATGGGGTTATGGCGGTCGTACTAACGGCCGTGATCCTGGTCATTTTGCTCTTCCTCGCGATGAGGGTTTTTAGGAAAAAGGAACTTGCTGCTTAGGCTTAGTAAAAAAACAAACCGGCTGGCCAGTCCAGTCCGGTTTGTTTTATTTAAAGAAGGGATTTTTAGGAAGCTCCACTTTGGAAAATCGACATCAAGAAAGATGTTATTTTAGATAATTGTTTCTGAGAGCTTGTTATTTTAGTAAAAATAATTTCAGAAAACATGTTAGTTTAGAAAAATAAATTTAAGGAAGCTTTTCACTTTATTTAGTTGTCCTTCATAAAACTGAATTCAGGAAGTCGATGACTTCAGAGAATGCGTCCTTCACCGCTGGGTCGTCCATTTTTTCATCGAATAAATGAGCGCCTCCGGGAATGGTAATCAATTTATTTTGGACTCCAGCTTCAGCCAGCTTCTGGGACATTTTTTCCGATTCTTCGTATGGAACATCGTCATCTTTCGTGCCGTGCAGAAGCATGGTTGGAGGGTAATCCGCGGTGATATTCCAAAATGGAGACCATTTTTGAAGCTGCTTCTTCTCGAAGAGGGTGTCAATTCCTGATACATCCCCAATCCATTCTCCGGTTTGCCTTCCATATAAATAAATTCCATACCGTTCGGTGATTGGCCCTACAGAAATGGGGTCCTTCTTTACAAGCATGGCCCGCAGCTCCTTTGGAACTCTGGCCATCGCCAGAAAGTATGGGCTTGGATCAAGAGCCCAGCTGCCCGTAATATCTCCATACCCATAAAAGGAAACGATCGCTTTCGGCTTTGTTTCAATCGTCCCGCTTAAAAGGGCAAGGTAGCCGCCAGCCGAACCGCCGGAAACGACAATTTTCTCAGGGTCAATTCCAAATTGGGCCGCACCCTCTGTTCTCAGCCAAACGAGGGCATCCTCTACATCCTGTTTGATTTCAGGAATTTTTATTTCGGGGGCAAGCCTGTAATCGATTGAGAACACGGCAAAACCCGCGTCATTATAAAGCTTGATTTGCTCTTCTTTCATATCATCGCGGGAGCCCCAAATGAGGCCACCACCGTGTATATACATAATCACTGGCGCCGAGCCGGCCGGTACCGGATAAAAATCCCCTTTCAGTTCCAGGTTGCCGGTTGTTTTGTACACAATAGTTGTTTTCATATCATTCAACTTCTTTCTCTAAATCGTTCTTGGTAAGAAATAATACTAGTATAGCAATTGTCATGGAAAATGACAAAAAATCAAGGTGATTTAAGGAAGGGAAATGGAGTTTTCAGATTTAATTTTATTCTAAAAAAACGAATTAATTGCGGAGGATACAGACGTTTCGTATGATGAATGAGAGAATTTAAAATTATTTTAAGCAGGTAAAACTTAAATTCTGGAGGACAGTATAATGGATATTTTGTTCAAGCAAGTAAGGCTAAAGGATGGGGAAGAGCTGAAAGACGTTGCCATCAAACGCGGAAAAATTGAAGCGATTGAAAAAGAACTGAATGTGGATGCTGCAAGGGTTATCGAAGGGAACGGAAAAGTATTAATCCCTGGCCTTGTTGAAAGCCATATCCACTTGGATAAAGCGTTGATTGCTGACAGGCTTCCGAACAAATCAGGCACCTTGCAGGAAGCGCTGTCGGTAACTGCCCAGCTGAAGCCTACTTTTTCAAAAGAAGATATTGCCGACCGGGCGGAACGTACCCTTCAAATGCTGATCAAGCATGGTACTACCCACATCCGCACGCATTCAGAGTTCGATCCCTCCCAAGGCTTTACAGGTTTCGAAACGGTACTAGAACTGAAGGAAAAGTACAAGGGCATCGTAGACATCCAGGTTGTTGCGTTCCCCCAGGAAGGGATCTTGAAAGCTCCTGGAACAGAAGAAATGATGTACGAAGCTATGGATATGGGAGCGGATGTTGTCGGCGGCATCCCTTACAACGATACTCCATGGGATAAACATATCGACCTCGTATTTGAAATTGCTAAGAAATACGACAAGCCAATCGACTTCCATCAGGATTTCAAAGATGGTGCCGATGGAATGACCATCGAATACGTTTGCGAAAAAACAATAAATGAAGGCTACCAAGGACGCGTTTCCGTCGGCCATCTGACTGCACTCGGCGCGCTTCGAAAGGACCGCTTGCAGTCAATCATTGAAAAAATTGCTCAAGCGCAAATCAGTGTCATGAGCTTGCCCGCAACCGACCTTCACCTGGGCGGAAGGCATGACGAGTACAATGTGCGCCGCGCATTGACTCCAATTAGGGCACTACGCGACGGCGGCGTCAATATGTGTATCGCGACAAACAACATCCGCAACGCCTTCACTCCATACGGAACGGGCGACGTGATGCTGACTGCTATGCTCGCAATTCCTGCTGCCCACCTTGGCGGGGCGGATGACCTGCCAACTGTATTGCCGATGATTACAACAAACCCTGCAAAAGCGATGCAAGTTTCCGGATACGGCATTGAAGTCGGGAATAACGCTGACGTTGTCCTTCTCGACACTCAATCTGTAACCAACGCAGTCATCGACATGCCAGCCAAGCTTTTCGTAGTGAAGAGCGGCAAGATTACAGTTGAAACGAAGAAATCTGTTGAGCTTTTCTTTTAAAATAGGATTTCGTATGCGAAGAGGCGGCGAAATGCCGTCTTTTTTGTGTTGTCGGCGTAGTTGGATGGGCTTGCGGCTTGGATGCAGGGGGTTAAAAGGGATGATTCGTGGAATTTTGATCGGTGGGGCGGACTTCTACGGGTAGATGGGGAAGTTTTTCGTAGATATCCGGGTTTTGAAGGAATTTATCCGGGTTTTGGAGGGGGTTTTCCGGGTTTTGCAGTGATTTATCCGGGTTTTCGATACACTTATCCGGATTTCCCAATTTTTAGACACTATTGGGCAGGCAGCGAATAACCATTCAACTGTGGAACAGATTTGTGAAACAAGAAAATTCGGGGCGTCACAGGCACTGTTCGTATTTATTGTTCGCCTTTCGTAATAATAAGTTTTATAATTATATGATAATTTGCAAATTGGAGATGTTAGGAATGGTAAATTCGAACCGGCTGTGGGATAGGCTGCAGCAGCTTAGTAAAATAGGAGCTACACAGAACGGGGGCGTTACCCGGCTTTCTTTTACAAAAGAAGAGCGGGAGGCGAAGGATTTAATCGCTGGATTTATGAGAGAGGCAGGCCTTTCGGTTAGGGAGGACGAAGCCGGAAACCTGATTGGCCGGAAGGAAGGCACAGTTGAGGGTACACCTGTCGTTATGACTGGTTCGCACATCGATTCTGTATTTGACGGCGGGAATTTCGACGGGCCGCTTGGGGTGATGTCGGCAATCGAGGCACTGCAGACGATGGAGGAGGATGGGGTAACAACAGAGCATCCGATTGAGGTTGTCGCTTTTACGGATGAAGAGGGGGCACGCTTCAGCTTCGGGATGCTCGGAAGTCGCGCGATTGCCGGACTGATTTCGATTGAAGAGCTTGAAAACAGGGACAAGGATGGCATTTCCATTGCGGAAGCCATGGAATCAGCGGGATTCAACCCTAAAGAAATCAGGAAGGCCGCCCGGAAAAAAGAAGAAGTGAAAGCATATATTGAACTACATATTGAGCAGGGAAAGGTTCTTGAAAAAGAGAATTTAGCGGTCGGAGTTGTTTCTGGGATTGCCGGGCCGCTTTGGATGAAGTTTACGGTGGAAGGCGAGGCAGGCCATGCCGGTAATACGCCAATGGGAATCCGCCGCGACGCAATGACAGCAGCTGCGCGGATGATGTTGATGATTGAGCAGGAGGCTATTAAAACAGGATCGTCTGTCGGAACGGTCGGCCAGCTCAATCTTTTCCCAGGCGGAATTAACATCATTCCAGGCCGGGTTGAGTTTTCGCTCGATTTAAGGGATATTAATGAAGAAACCCGGGATGAGGTTGAAAGGGCAATTTTAAAAGAAGCGGGAAGGATAGCAGAGGAACAGGGGGTCAAACTATCTTTCGAAGACCTGCAGCGGGTTCCTCCCGCGCCTTGCGATGAAGAAATCGAACAGGCAGTTCGTGAGTCAATTGCGGAAGCGGGTTTGAAAACAATGACTCTGCCTAGCGGCGCCGGCCATGATGGGATGCAATTCACAGGTTTATGGCCGATCGGGATGATTTTCGTCCGTTCGAAAAACGGCATCAGCCATGACCCTGCGGAATGGACTTCCCAGGAAGATTGCGCCGCCGGAGCGGACGTGCTATACAGGACTCTTTTAAAACTGGCAAACTAACTGAAGGAGATGGGGAAAATGGAAACAAGCGCAACATTAAACTTAAACGGACTGGCAGAACAGATTTCTGCTCAGGTAGTAGAGTGGAGAAGGTATCTTCACAGCAACCCGGAATTATCATTCCAAGAGGAAAAGACAGCACAATTTGTTTTTGATACACTTGCCGGATTTGACGGGTTGGAATTGTCGAGGCCGACAAAAACGAGTGTTATGGCGAGGCTCATTGGCGGACAGCCTGGTAAGGTTCTCGCTATCCGCGCCGATATGGACGCGCTGCCGATCACAGAAGAAAATGAGTTCGAATTTAAATCGCAAAACCCTGGCGTCATGCACGCATGCGGGCACGATGGCCATACTGCGATGCTTCTCGGGACGGCGAAAGTGCTGTCCAGCTTGAAGGACCAGATTAAAGGGGAAGTCCGTTTTCTGTTCCAGCACGCCGAGGAATTGTTCCCAGGCGGCGCCGAGGAAATGGTTTCGGCCGGTGTTATGGATGGCGTCGACCTCGTCATCGGTACTCACCTATGGTCACCGCTTGAGATTGGAAAAATTGGCGTTGTGTACGGCCCAATGATGGCCGCGCCTGATACATTCTGGATTACTGTAAAAGGGAAAGGCGGCCATGCGGCGCTCCCGCATCAGACAATCGATTCGATTGCGATTGCCGCCCAGGTTGTTACAAACCTCCAACACGTTGTTTCCCGGAATACTGACCCGCTTGACAATCTTGTCCTGTCCGTGACCCAGTTCACTGGCGGAACGACGCATAACGTCATCCCGGGTTCCGTACAAATGTGCGGTACAGTCCGTAGCTTCGACCCGAAATTGCGCGAAACCATGCCTGCGGTAATGGAACGGGTCATCAAAGGAATTACCGAAGCCCATGCCGCAACCTATGATTTCAAATATGAATTCGGCTACCGCCCAGTCATCAATGACGCCGAGGTCACGAAGGTCATTGAAGAAACAGTCCGTGAAGTATTCGGCGAAGAAACACTCGACCTAATGCGCCCGAACATGGGCGGCGAGGATTTCTCCGCATTCCAGCAAAAAGCTCCTGGCGCATTTTTCTATGTCGGAGCCGGCAACAAGGACAAAGGGATCGTTTATCCACATCATCACGCAAAATTCACCATTGATGAGGATGCACTGGAAATCGGCGTGAAAACGTTCCTGCATACGACGTTTAAGTTTTTGGGGTAAACTTCGCGAACTGGTATAAGCTAAAGGAAGTTTTTATTAACATAGAAGGACTCATTCAGGTGCCAAGGTGAACCGGAGCGATAGTCGTCCAAAGTTTTTGAGTTTACTCTTTTTGAATCAACCTTCCTGTTTCTTTTTAAAAATTTTCCCTCGTTACATTACAGGTTCAGCCTAACGTTAAAATCATTTGCATCCTACGTTGTAATAAGAAGTCGTATGGGGATTGTAGTTCCTATACGGCTTTTCAATTATTATTAAGTGCGGCTCAAAAGAAGGATTAGTAGCACTGTAGGAGAAATAAAGAGTTAATGAATTGGGCTAGTTATTCGTTTTGAGCGAAACAGCAAATTACCTTAATAGTGGAGGGGTATGTATGTTTTCAGTGGATGGCTATTTAAATTCAATTAAAGCAAACCTTGAAAAACAAACTGATGTTTTGGTAGGAAATTTAAAAACTATTTTTACCTATAACTTTTCTCCGGAAATAGATTTAATTGATTTCTCTGCATTTATTGAGCCTACAAGATTTGAACTATCTATTCGATTGTTTTCAATGGATAAAGAAGCCAATGAAGTTTTCCAAGACGGGGACGACTTAACGGTTTTTGCTGGGAGTGAGGAAGTACTTACAGAAGTTGAATACTTTCAACTTAATGAAAGCCAGATGGATGATTTTTTTGAGTTTTACGAGCAGAATGAATAGGTGTTGAATTCGCAAGAACAAAAAGTATTTACGGGATGGTTTTATCAATGCTGGGAAAAAGCTGGTGGAGATAGTTTGAAAAAACGGGCATATTTTGTCTTCCATGATGATGTAAAATCATTTGACTTAAAAAATAAACAATGGATTGATGATGATGACAAATGGTCATAAACAATTTACAAACCCATACCCGCACCATCTACTTGCCACAAAGCGGGATGATTGCAATCATATACTGGCAGTGGCAATATGTTAGGTGCAAGTAAAGTGTTCTATTTTTAAGGAAAACGTGTCTGGAGGAATGAGGATGACTGCGAAACATTTGCAGGATACGGTGACATTACATAATGGCGTGAAGATGCCTTGGTTTGGGCTTGGGGTTTATAAGGTCCAGGAAGGCGACGAGGTTATTCGGGCCGTGAAGGCCGCGATTAAAAATGGCTATCGAAGCATTGATACGGCAGCTGTTTATAAAAATGAAGAGGGCGTTGGAAAAGCGATCAATGAAGCGCTTGAGGAAAATGGACTCAGCAGAGAGGGCCTGTTCATCACATCCAAGGTTTGGAACTCCGACCAGGGGTACGAATCAACACTTGAGGCGTATGAAACGAGCTTGAAAAAGCTTGGCCTTGACTACCTTGATTTGTACCTTATTCACTGGGCGGTGAAGGGAAAGTATAAAGAAACATGGCGCGCGCTGGAGACCCTTTACAAGGAAGGGCGTGTCAAGGCGATTGGCGTGAGCAATTTTCACATCCATCATCTTGAGGACCTTTTGAAGGACGCGGAAATCAAGCCGATGATAAACCAGGTTGAATACCATCCGCAATTGGCACAGCGAGAGCTTCACGCATTTTGCCGCGAGCAGGGTATCCAACTGGAAGCTTGGTCTCCACTTGCCCATGGGAAGCTTCTTGAAAATGAAACATTGAAAGAAATCGCCGGTAAATACAACAAATCGGTCGCCCAGGTCATTTTGCGGTGGGATTTACAAAATAAAGTGGTTACGATCCCTAAATCAATCAAGGAACACCGCATTATTGAAAACGCAGCGATTTTTGATTTTGAAGTTTCTCAGGACGATATGGAAAAAATAAACAGCCTCAATGAGGACCGCCGTGTTGGTCCGGATCCGGACAATTTTAATTTTTAAAAATGAAAAAGCGGCTTTCCCCCTCGTTGGGAAAGCCGTTTTCCGATAGCTGGCATAACCGCCTAACAGTTACTTAGCCAAAAAACCGTCGTCACCCAACCGCCCAAACAGATACACTGCCGCCATTAACGCGGAACGTTGCCCAGCCGTCTTCCTCAATCACCACTTCGTCTTGGCGGTTGCCGGTGATGTCCTTCCACGTTTGGCCGGCGCTCTCCTCACCGACGAACATCCGCTTTTCACCCTCGTCACCGTTGGAGATAAGAACAGCACATCCTGAATTCTCGTGTTCCGGCACGCCTCCACGCACCCATCCGATTGTGTTTGGATGGTCAAAATAGTCTGTCTGCTCGCCATAGGCCAAATGTTTTCGGGCATAGAGAAGGGGGTCGAGGGCAGCTTTTTTCCCTTCGCAAGGTTCGGGCCCTCCGATTCCGAAATAGTCGCCGTAAAAGACGCATGGGTAGCCCGCGCCCCTTAGCAAGATCAACGCATAAGCGCTTTGCTTGAACCAGTCTTCAACCCAAGATTCCAGCGCTTCATGAGGCTGGGAGTCATGGTTGTCGACAAAGGTTACCGCGTTGCGTCGGTGCGATTGGACGAGGGTGTCATCGAAAATCGTCGTCAAATCGAAGTCACTGCCGGCTTTTGAAGCATTGTGCAATTTATAATGAAGAGGTACGTCAAACAGAGCGATATTGTAGTCGACGATGTCCAGGTATTCGCGGCATTTTTGAAGGTCGGGCTTCCAGAATTCCCCGACAAAAAAGAAGTCCTCGCCGCGGTGGTCCATCATCGCATGAACGAAATCATTGATAAACTTATGATTGATGTGCTTAATGGCATCGAGCCGGTATCCGTGGCAATTGGTCGTATCTGCAAGCCATTTTCCCCAGCGGATCATTTCTTCCCGCACTTCGGGGTGGTCGTAGTCATAGTTTGCGAACATGAGATAATCATAGTTACCAAACTCGTCATCGACATGGTCGCTCCACGATTTATGCTCGCCGAGTATTTGAAAGACGCCTGTTTTTTCGGTTTTGACGTCATAATCCGTGCCATTGAAATGGTGGTAGTTCCATTTGAAAGAAGAGTAGGCATCACCACGTCCGGCAAAATTGAATTTTGTCCAGCCTTCGATTTCAAAAGGGTCTGAAATGACTTTGGTCCGGTCCATTTCGTCCACCTGGACTACTTGGAACGTTTCCGTTTCGTCGGCGCCGGCTTTATGGTTCATGACCACATCGAGGTAGACCTTGAGGCCATTTTCATGGCATGCCTGGATGGCTTCTATCAGCTCATCCTTTGTTCCGTATTTCGTCCTGACGCTTGTTTTTTGGTCGAATTCGCCAAGATCGTACAGGTCGTAAGGAGCATACCCCACGTCATCGGGCGAAATCGCTTTAGTGGGTGGCGGCAGCCAGATCGAATCAATTCCAATTCGTTTCAGTTCTGGGGCCAGTTCCTTCAGCCGGCTCCAATGCTTACCGTCTGCGGGCAAATGCCATTCGAAAAATTGCAACATTGTTTTATTTTCAACCATGAACCTTATCCTTTCCGAAAAAAATGCCGCCTAACTGGCTGAATATTCATTTACCCTTAAGTCCGTTCAATTAATCACATGGATGGGAATGAAGGATGTTTGTTTTCCTTTATAAAAGGGTTTTAGTAGAACAGAGAGCAAGAATACGTATGTACATAAGGAGGATCCTCATGCAAAAAGAAGTTGAGCTTGTTGTTGACGCGAAGGCTGTACTTGGAGAGGGGCCGAGCTGGGACATGAAATCCGGGTTCCTGTACTGGGTGGACATCGAGGGTAAAAAGGTCCATCTATATGACCCGAGTACTGGGGAGGATAAGACGTTTGATATTGGCCAGATGGTCGGCGCGATTGTCCCACGGGAATCAGGCGGGGCTGTTGTCGCCCTTGAAACAGGAATCCACTTTTTAAACCTTCAGACAGGTGGGCTGGAACTCATTTGTGATCCTGAAACAGAGTTGGAGACGAACCGGTTTAATGATGGGAAATGCGATCCCGCCGGGCGCTTTTGGGCTGGCACGATGGATAAGAACGGCTCTGGAAAGAACGGTTCCCTATATTGCCTAGAACCCTCTCTTTCTTTTAAAAAGAAGCTTGAAGGGCTGGGCATCTCGAATGGCCTAGCCTGGTCACCTGACAACAAGTATCTTTATTTCATCGACACGCCGACCGGAAAAGTCGTCCGGTACAATTATGAGCTGGAAACCGGTGAAATCAGCGAACCAAAAGATGTTGTCACGATGCCGGACAGGGAAGGGTTCCCAGACGGAATGACGATTGACGAGGAAGGGTTCCTTTGGATTGCGCATTGGGCCGGTGGGAAGGTGAGCAGGTGGAATCCGGAGACCGAGGAAAAGGTAGAAGAAATCAGGGTGCCGGCTGTAAATGTAACGTCCTGCGCGTTTGGCGGCCAGGATTTTTCGGAACTTTACATTACAACTGCAAGGAATGGCATGTCCGATGAAGAACTGGAACGGTTCCCGCATGCGGGCGGCGTTTTTAAGGTAAAACCAGGCGTGAAAGGGATGCCCACAAACGAATTTAAAGGATAATCGGAGTGAATAAGGATTTATTCGTTCTTGATCAAATCAAAAAGTGTCATGGCTTAAAATGATTTGGACCAGGCTCCATATGGTTTTTGCTGCTTGTGAACGGAAGAAGCCTTATGGCGTAAACTGAATAATTGACCCGTCTCCGTTTAGGTTTGTCCCTTTGAGGTAAAGGAGTATAAAAAGCCAGACCAAAAGGAGAATGCCTATGCCTGGTTGGGTAATTGGGTCGATTGTCGGGGCTTGGGTTTTATTATTCATTATTGAAGAGGCTGGACAATATTTCTGGAAAAGGTATGTAGAAGATGAACCGGTGGGGACGCGGCGTAGCCGAATTCATTTAACGCGGAGGCGGTGGGCTTCCGGCATACTTGAAAAGGTTTCAGCGGTCAAAGCAGGAGCTTTTGGAAGGATAAACAAGCATGTTGCATGGCAAAATGCTGCCCGTTTTGCAGGCAAGATTTCAGGAAGATGTGCCGGGGCTATTAGAAGGGTACGAAGCCATGCGTCATGGGAGAAGCTTTCGCTGTCCGTGGGACAATTTTTTCGAAAAGCTGCCGGTGCAATAGGAAATGTGCGAAGCCATGCATCTTGGGAGAAGCTCTCACTGTTTGCGGGCCAATTTTTCCGAAAAGCTGCCGGTGCAATAGGAAATGTGCGAAGCCATGCATCTTGGGAGAAGCTCTCACTGTTTGTGGGACAATTTTTCCGAAAAGGAGCCGGTCCAATAGGCAGGGTGCGAAGCCATGCATCATGGGAGAAGCTCTCGCTGTCAGTGGGCAATTTTTTCCGAAAAGTGGCGGTTAAAATTCACCGTAATAATGTCTGGCAGAGAGCATCGTTTTATGTGAATGGGTCAGATGGAAAATTGGACAAGATAAAATCACAATTTGCGGGTGCAACCTCGAGATGTTCAGCGTTTGTGAAGAGAGCCGCAGCAGTGGTTGTTTCAAGCGTTAGGTCGTTGGCACTTCTAAATGTTAAAGTTGTAAAGCTA
This sequence comes from Neobacillus oceani, assembly GCF_046237595.1. NCBI lineage: Bacteria > Bacillati > Bacillota > Bacilli > Caryophanales > Bacillaceae > Neobacillus > Neobacillus oceani. The sequence continues at coordinate 2,129,521 of NZ_CP143543.1, forward strand.
TGCTTGGCCGGTGCTTCCGCTTTCGTACGGAAATACCGAAAAAGTTCATCGCATTCATAAGAAAAAGACGTATGTGGCTCATACGTCTTTTTGCGTGCGTTTAAAAGAGATACGTTTTTGTGCCGATTTCCGAAACAATGAGATTTGAAGAATGGGAAATTTGATGAAGACCGACAGCCTCATGGTCATCCAAAACACGAAATTGGCTTAAATAGCGGAAGTTCGGGATTGCAACGACATCGGTTAGGTAGGCTTCGCGTGTGGCGTTTTTCTTCCGTTTCGTATTGAGGAAGTCGATGATGAATTTCCCGGGCACGATTCCGATTCCGTGGGCAAAATAGAGGTTCCGCTCCAATAGAATCGCATTTTCACCTTGCCAGTGGAGCGTTTTAGGGTTGACGTCCGGGTTTTCAAAATAGAGGCAATCTCCCAGCAAAAAGTCCGTAGTGTTGAATATTATCAAATCGAGGTCCGCGTCATACTGCCAATCGTACAGCGTCAGTCCGGCGAAAAGCCTATTGAAATTCGCTGTGCCAATCGACTCGAGCACGGCTTTATAAAAAATGATCAGCATTGCAGTCGCGCATTCGAAGGCGTATTTCTTACCGTTAATAAAAATATCGTTAAGCGCGGTATGGGGCAAGACGTTTGGTTTGAGTACAATGGCGCCGCGGTAATCCAGATACCAATACTTTTCATTGCACCGCGTCGTCGTGAACGTCGCGAAACCGGGACCGCTTTTATTCAGCAAAACGGACGCGCGCATGATGCGAAGCCTCATATTTAGTTCGAACTCAAGTTCTCCGATTGTTCTATATTCATAAACCCTTTTTGATTTTGCCATCATTTGAAGCAGTTGATATTTTTTGCCGGAGGGCTTGCCGGTAAAGACTTGGTTTACCTCCATTTGTTTCTGGTTAATTATGATCAATTCCAATCCCTCCTGTTTTTTTAAAAAAGATCTTTACCATTATTATTGGTTTATGAACAATACGTTAATTTTGAATGTCGTCCTGTAGATGTTGAAAAAAGAAATTTGAAGTATTAAACAAATAAGGGAGGGATAAAAATAGAAGGACAGAATATATAAATGATAGTTTCTATTTTTGAGCATTTTACAATAAGGGAGGCTCGGCGGATGGAAGGAAATATGTCGAACGACACGGGTATACAAGATTTGATTATTAGCCGCGTTTTGGATGCGAGTCTGGAAGAAGCATGGAAAGCCTGGTCTGATTCAGAATATGTCATGCAATGGTGGGGGCCGGACTGTTTTACTTCTCCATTTGCCAAAATAGATTTTAGAGAGGGAGGCAAATCGCTTGTTTGTATGAGTTCACCTCAGTTTGGGGACCATTACAACACATGGGAATATACGAAAATTGAACCCTTGAAGGAAATCGAATACATTAACAATTTGACGGATCATCATGGCAATAAGATTGACCCGTTGCTCGCGGGCTTCCCAGCGGATTTCCCTCAGGATCAACTCCATACAGTCACATTTAAATTGATAGGAGACAATAAAACCGAAATGACGGTTACCGAACACAGATGGCCAGCGGGAAAAATGATGGAATTGTCTAAAAAGGGCATGGGAGAATGCCTTGATAAGCTGGCTTCAATTTATAACAAATCGAACTGAAATGGAAGGAAGGGTGATTATGCCCTTCCTTTTTTGTGTTTAATCAAGAGTCCCATCCCAACTACGGTTAATATCCTGTTGGGTAGCCTGCATAGTATTGTAACGAGGTGGTCCAATGGTTTTTTTAAAAGAAATAACCGATGATATCCGTTCCGCGCAAATAAATTTCAGCTCGTACTCAGCTCCCATGAAGCTCGTTCTTGGTGCGATCCTTGCCGGCATTGCGGCAGTCCTCCAATCGGCGGGCGGCGTTTTCCCGGGGGTCGGATATGTGGTCAGCCCGTTCGCGACCGCACCGATTTTGCTCTGTTTTGTCATATCGTTCTGGACAGGGACACTGTCGTATTTCCTTACATGCGTGTTGCTTCTCGTTCTTCAGCCTAGTGAACTTTTCGTGTTCCCGTTTACAACCGGCCTGCTCGGGGTGGGGCTGGGCGTTGCGTTTACGATTTATAGGAGGAGACTGGCCATCATTTGTTCCGGGGCGGTTAGTTTAGCAACGGGAATCGTCGTTCTCTTGTACGCGTTGAACTTCCCGGTGCTGGGCCCGGTGGTGTCCATCTCGTTTTCACTCCAAGCAACAGGCGGCATCCTGCTGTTTACTTTTTTGTACGCATGGCTGTGGGTTGAAGCTATTTTGTTCTTTTTTAAAAAAATAAAGGTCATCATACCCTGGTAACTCTATGGACTTGTTCTTATAGGAACACCCTGATTTATTAAAAAAGTAATTCGACTTAAATGAAAACCCAAACGGTGCCGGTCCCTTTTCATCCCCATGGAAATGCCTTTTTACCCTCATATTCCAGCCGCAGGTGGAAAAAAGGGATTACATCAATAATTCTATTAAGGTAATGCCTTTCGGTTCAGAGAGATAGTTATTAAAAGCGGTTTCGAACTCTTCCAAAGTGGCAACCCGCTTGCCTTCAGTGCCAAAGCTTTCGGCCAATTTTACAAAATCGGGATTCTGGAACGTTACGCCATAGCTCTCGCCGAACTTTTTCTCCATTTGCTTCACTTCAAGCTTTAACATCGAGTCGTTGATGACAATAATCAGGAACGAAAGCCCGAGGCGTCTGGCGGTTTCAAGTTCGGCAAAGTTCATCAAGGCGCCTCCGTCTCCGGTGACCGCGATGACAGGGGCATCGGGACAGGCGAGTTTGGCCCCGATACATCCCGGAATCGCAATTCCCATCGTGGCCAGCCCGTTTGAAATGACGAGCCTGTTCAGCATTTTCGGCTGATACGCCCGTGCTATGGAAACTTTATGGTTCCCGACATCGGAAATTAAGATCGTCTCATTCGGAGACAGCCTTTGAATTGATTGAAGAATCTGTTCAAGTTTCATTGGCCCGCCGCCAGAATCGGAAGGCTGTTGCTTTATTTTAAATGCTTCCATCATAGATTCTTTTAAATTGCCCGTTGGAGCCCATGCTTTCTCCGGGATTTCCGATTGATTGAGCAACCGGAGAGTCTCCTTGATGTTCCCTGTGAGTTCAGCGGTGACCGGGTAATATTCGTTCGTTTCCGCAGGGAGTGAGTCGATGTGCAAAACAGGAATTTTTTCTTTGTTCCAGTGGTCAGGCAGCTTTTCGGAAAAGTCGAACCCAATGGCGACCAATAAATCCGCCTCCTCGATTCCGGAGAGCGCTTCGTCCTTTTCGTTAAAACCAAAGGTAAAGTAATTTTGCGGATGGTCAGGTTCCAAAATTCCTTTCGCCTTAAAACTGTGTGAAACGGGCGCCTTTAGCTTTTCGATAAAGGTCCTCAGTTCTGTGGTAGCATCCTGCCTGAACACCCCATTTCCGACAAGGAGATAAGGTTTGTTATGCTGTTGGATCAACTTAGCGGCGGCCTTGATGGCTTTTTCCGACGGCACGGACTGGGGCAGGGGAGTGGCCACCAAAGGCGTTTTCTCCGTTTCCGCGGTTAAAATGTTCTCGGGTAGGACAATCGCTACCGCGCCTGGCTTTTCCATCAGCGCCACTTTGAATGATTTGCGGACAACCGCTGGCAAGGTATCGGGGTTTACAACTTGCGTGCATTCTTTCGTAACGGGCTCAAACAATTTAACAAGGTCCACATATTGGTGCGACTCCGGATGTTGGCGTTTCAGGTCTGCCTGGCCAATCAATGCCACCAAAGGGGAGTGGTCCAGCTGTGCGCTCGCTGTCCCGGTCACAAGATTCGTTGCGCCCGGCCCAAGCGTTGACAGGCAAACACCCGGTCTTCCGGAAAACCGCCCATACACATCGGCCATAAACGCCGCGCCTTCTTCATGGCGGACATTAATAAACTGGATTTTCCCCGATTTTGCCAAAGAGTCAGCCAAGGCGAGCACCTCCGTCCCTACAATCCCAAAAATATACTCGACACCTTCAGTTTCAAGACACTTTACTAAAACATCCGCTGCTCTCATAGCTCCTCCTTTTAAAAGAACGATCATACTATTAGTTTGGTTGAATGCAAGGCTGTTATGCAAAAGGGATCAAAGCAAAAGTAGATGGCCGCTCAAAATGGGGAGCGGCGGGCCTTATAGTTACATATAGCCTTTGATACATAAAGAAAACCCGCTAGTCAGTTTTGAATCCTAGCGGGTTCTTCCTATTTTACTGGGTGAAAGAGGGGTTGCATCCTATCTGTTTTTCAGCTCCTGGATTTTTTCAGCGAGCCTGCCAAACCCATCCATCATTGCTTCAACGCCTGTATCAAGCGCCTTTTTCCATTTTGGGGCTTCCTGTTTGATCGCTTCAGCAGCTTGGCCGACTTCTTCTCTTAGTTTCTCGGTCTGTGCGAGGATTTCTTCTTTCGAAAAAAACGGTTCCGGTTCCTCGCCGGCAACAGCGATGCCAAACGATTTTTCCTGCAAGTAAGGCTTTGCCTCCTCCATGATTGCCTTGAAAATTGGGGCGGTCCCTTGAGAAGCGTTCGTTGTCAAGTAATGCTCGCGGTCGGTCCGGTCGTAGCCCATCCAAATCGCTCCGGCAACTTCCGGTGTATAGCCGGCAAACCATTGATCCTTCGTTCCCTTTATGTCCGCGAATGGAAGCTGTGTCGAACCGGTTTTTCCTGCAATATCGAGCCCGCTGACCCGAGCCGCTCTCCCGGTGCCATTCTCCACGACGCCAAGCAGCATGGAAGTGATCTCCCGCGCGACTCGTTTGGAAGTCACTTTCACGGTTTTCTTCTTGTGGCTCGCGATTTCATTGCCGGTCGGGCCGACAATCCTGACGATGAAATGCGGGTCATGCCGCTTTCCATCGTTCGCCAATGCCGAATACGCGGAAGCAAGCTGAAGAGGGGAGATGCCGTGGTGCATCCCGCCAAGCGCTAGGGCCAGGTTCCGGTCTTCCTTCTGGATCGGGATTCCGAACCTTTCCACAGCATCTGCACCTTTGCTTACCCCAATTTCATTCATGAGCCAAACGGTCGCAACATTAATCGATTGCTCCGCCGCCTTGTACATCGGAACCTTTCCTGAATACCTTTTTGTCACGTTTTCAGGTTTGTACCCGTTAAACGACATTGGTTCATCAACGAGCTCGGATTCAGGCGTGTATCCTTCCTCGAGCGCGGGAGTATACACGGCGAGCGGCTTCATCGTTGAACCCGGTTGCGCCTTAAGCTGCGTCGCACGGTTGAATCCGCGGAAGACATGTTCCCCGCGGCCCCCGATAACACCCATGACCCCACCCGTTTGCGGTGAAATCAGCACCGCGCCGCTTTGGACGATTTCTCCGCCACGGCCGCGAGGGAAGAGCCAGTCACGCTGGTACACTTTCTCGAGAGATGTTTGCAAATTAGAATCCAGTTCCGTGTAAATCCGGTAGCCTCTTGTTAAAATTTCATCCTGCGTCAGGCCGTATTTTTTTATCGCTTCATTGATGACCGCATCCACATAGTACGGATATTTCCGTTTAATCTTTGTGCCCTCGCCATCGCTGAGAGCGATTTTTTCCTTTACGGCGCGCTTGTATTCCGCATCGGAAATCTTGTTGAGCTCCTGCATTTTCGCTAGAACGACATTCCTCCGTTCTAGCGCCCGGTCATAATGGTTGAACGGGTCATAGGCGGAAGGTGCCTTGAGCAATCCCGCTAGCAGCGCGGCTTCGCTTATAGTGACATCCTTAATGTTTTTATTGAAATAGCGCTGCGACGCGGAGCCAATTCCCCAAGCGCCGCTGCCGAAATACACCTGGTTCAGGTACATTTCAAGAATTTCATCTTTTTTATACGTATCCTCAAGCTTCGCGGCAAGGAACAATTCCTCGGCTTTCCTGCGATACGTTTGTTCAGGTGAGAGCAGCGCATTTTTCGCAAGCTGCTGGGTAATCGTACTTCCACCGCCCGTAATCCTTCCGGCAAGCAGGTTGCCGAAGAACGCCCGCGCAATCCCCCTGATGTCAAAACCGTTATGTTGGTAAAAACGTTCGTCCTCAATCGAAATGACGGCATTTTTCACATGGTCGGGCAGTTGGTCAATCTTTGTCCCGCCAATCCGGTTGGCCGTCACTTCAGCCGCTTTTACCCCATCTCTATCATAAATGACCGTCGACTGACTGAGCCCCTCCTTCAGGGACTCCACGTTGGCACGGCTCGCAAGCCATGCGAAAAACAAAATCGTTACCAGCAGTGTAATCAATGCAATCAGCAAAAGAATCTGAGTCAAATGCCGCTTTTTCCAAAAACGGCGCACTTTTTCCCAATAAGGGCGTACTTTTGCCCAAAAAGGATGCAATTTTTCCATAAGAAATCAACCTTCAATCGATTTAGCTTATAGCAGAAGGATACCAAAAGAGTGGGCAATGTCAAAATAGATATGTGCCAGTACAGGGGGATTTAGCCAGAATTTAGGAAGTTTGTGGAAGGAGGGGTGAGGTTAAAAGGCAGGCATGCCTGTTTCGGCTGAAAAACAAGCTAGCCGGCTTTTTGTTCAATTACTTGGAAACTCTCGGGTGCAGGAATGGCTTTTAAAACGGACTTTAAGTCATTTTACGAAACCTTTTATGGATTCAGAAGGGACTTTCTATAAATTAGCAGGGAGTATGACGCTAAACAGGTAACCTATTGGAATCAGCCCGTGGCCATTTAGGTTTGCTGAGGGACCCTTTTAAAGTTTATCGCCCACTTTTAAAAAGATATCGAAAATTTCAGGCAGGATATCGAAAGATTTTTCGGGATATCGAAAATTCCAAGCGACTTATCGAAAACTGTCACATTTTGGACACAAGTAAAGAGAATATAAATTGTGCCCAAAAACCCCCCGATCGCATAAAAGGCTAGCAGCAGGGACACCGCCTTTCCCAACAAAAAAACGGCACCCCTCAATAAAAAGGGTGCCGCACATACGTTTCTCCTGCCAGCCATCACCAGCGGTGCGCTTTCGCGTTACTCCTAAGGATGATGTCTGTTTGTGACATTTTCGTTTGGCCGTTCAGCTGTGACTTTGTGTGCTTCCGGCTTTGAAACGCCTGGTGAAAAAGACCTGAACGCGGATCAAGATAATCCTTGTAGCTCATTTTATCACCTCTATGCAGGATTTTGGTGAAACGCTGGCATCACAGGGGTGCCAGTATTATCTTTTCTTGGAAACACACAAATTAACCAAGCCCGATTTTTATAAAAATAAGAACATTGCCGTACAACTAAATAGGGAATCACTCATTGATAAGCTCCATTTGAACTAGCGAAGAATAACTTCGATTCTAGCAAGAACATCGGCTGAAAGCTTAACTCCGCTTGCTTTGACGTTTTCCTCGACCTGTTCCGGGCGGCTGGCGCCAATCAACGCGCTCGAAACGCCTTCCTGGCGAAGAATCCAGGCAAGTGCCAGTTGGGATAGACTCAAATCGAGTTCTGCCGCAACACCTTTCAGCTGATTGACTTTCTCAAGGTTTTCATCCGTTAAAAGGCCGAACAGGTTCGCATATCCTTCAACTGATGCGCGGCTGCCGGCAGGGATGCCTTCACCTTTTTTGTATTTTCCAGTCAGGACGCCTTGCGCAAGAGGGGAGAACACAACCTGGCCAATGCCATGTTTCATGCTGACCGGCAAAACTTCAGCCTCAATATAACGCTGCAGCATGTTGTACTTAGGTTGGTTGACGACAATCCGGTCGAGCAGTTTTTTATCGGCAAGGTGGACCGCTTCGGTAATTTGCTCGGCAGTCCATTCACTGACGCCAATGTATAGCACTTTCCCCTGGCGGACGAGGTCATCCAGCGCACGGATCGTTTCCTCGAGCGGGGCTTCCGGGTCATAGCGGTGGCAATAATAAAGGTCTACATAATCCATGCCGAGCCGCTTGAGGCTTGCGTTCGCCTGCTCGATGATGTGTTTCCGCGACAGGCCTTTGTCATTCGGGCCTTCACCCATTTTGCCAAATACCTTCGTGGCTAGCACATACGACTCGCGAGGGTATTTGCTGAGCGCCTTACCGACCACTTTTTCAGCTTCGCCGCGGATATAAACATTGGCCGTATCGAAAAAATTGATTCCAAGCTCATACGCCTTGTCAATCGACGCCTCCGCATTTTGTTCCTCAACGTAACCTCCATATGTAAGCCAGCTTCCAAGGCTGATTTCACTCACTTTCAGCCCCGTTTTCCCCAACCTGCGATACTCCATCCCGATCACTCCTTATTATTTCGGATTACGTAATAAACGTACTATACTGGAATATTTATGTAAAGGAGGAAATTAATAAAAAGGTGGGTAGTGGTAGTTAACATAATACAGTTATGGTGAATAGTTTGGTGATTGAAAAAAACTTCTACCCACAGTTCCATTTTCGACAAATTTCGGGTGGTACTAGGCACTGTTCGCGTTTCTGCTGTTCGTATTATTGCTTGTCCGGAAGAACCCGCAGGTGATAGACTGAATGCTGAGAGTATAAGAACTAGCATGATAGACAAAAGGGGGATTCGGCGTGGCTGAACCGTTGATTACGATTGAATGGAAAAATGATGGACTCACACTGATTGATCAGACTCTTTTACCGAATGAAATAGTCTATGAAACATTTACAACCGCTGAAGGCGTCTGGGACGCAATCCAGGTGATGAAAGTCCGTGGGGCGCCAGCGATCGGAGTCGCGGCCGCATACGGTCTGTACCTCGGCATCAAGGACGCACCCGAAAATTCTTTCGACTCCTTTTGGAAAAAAGTAAAGGAAGTCTCCGATTATCTCGCCACATCCCGCCCGACCGCGGTGAACCTGTTCTGGGCGCTTGAGCGGATGGAAAACACCGCCGAATCGTTAAAATCGCTCCCGATTGCGGAAATCAAGGCGAAATTGCTTGAGGAAGCAATCGCGATCCATAAGGAAGACGAAGAAATCAACCGCAAAATCGGCGAACACGCACTTACCCTCATGAAGGACGGAATGGGGCTGCTGACGCACTGTAACGCCGGAGCGCTCGCCACAACAAAGTACGGCACCGCAACCGCGCCGATGTACCTCGCAAAGGAAAAAGGCTGGGACATCAAGGTTTATTCGGATGAAACGAGGCCACGCCTTCAGGGTTCGACCCTTACCGCACTTGAACTGCAGCGCGCCGGAATTGATGTAACCGTCATCACCGACAGCATGGCCGCGGTCGTCATGTCGCAAGGGAAAATCGACGCCGTCATCGTAGGCACCGACCGTGTAGCCGCAAACGGCGACGTCGCGAACAAAGTCGGCACTCTTGGCGTTTCCATCCTTGCCAAACACTATGGCATCCCGTTCTACGTCGCCGCGCCGACACCAACAATTGACATGCGCACAGAGACCGGAAAGGACATCCCAATCGAGGAGCGCCATGCCCATGAAGTCATCAATCGCTTCGGGCAATTCTCCGCGCCGCAGGACATCCAGGTCTACAACCCGGCTTTCGACGTCACGCCGCACGAAAACGTTACGGCCATCATCACTGAAAAAGGCATCGTCCGCGCGCCATACAAGGAAAACCTGAAGAAACTTTTTCAAGACTAAACCTTCTTTTGAAAAATTGGACAACACCCAGCGGAAACCAATTTCAATTCAGTGTAGGCTATGCACGAAGTTCAACTTAAACTATTAAAAAAGGCGGTAGATTCCGCATGCTATTGCAACACGAACGTGAGAATATTGTTGAATATGGAAAAAAACTGATCACAAGCGGGCTGTCAAGAGGGACAGGCGGGAACATTTCGATTTTTAACAGGGAGAAAGGCCTCGCCGCCATCAGCCCGAGCGGACTGGACTACTTTGAAACAACGCCGGAAGATATTGTCGTTATCGATCTTGACGGAAACGTCGTCGATGGCGCTCGCAAGCCGTCAAGCGAGCTCGAAATGCATTTGATTTTTTACCGGAAAAGAGACGACATTGACGCCCTCGTCCATACCCATTCGCCGTTCGCAAAAACGATTGCATCCCTAAGATGGGAGCTGCCCGCCGTTTCCTATCTTGTTGCATACGCGGGGCCGAATGTGCGCTGCTCCGATTATGCGACATTTGGGACCAGAGAACTCGCCGAGGCGGCCTTCAAGGGGATGGAAGACCGGCGCGCCGTCCTGCTCGCAAACCACGGACTGATTGCAGGAGCCAATAATATCGCGACAGCTTTTACAATCGCCGAAGAAATCGAGTTTTGCGCGCAGATATACTGCCAAACGAAAGCGATTGGAAAACCAGTCCTTTTGCCTGAGGAGGAAATGGCGGTACTGGCTGAAAAATTCAAAACGTACGGACAAAGATAAAATCCGGCAAGGAGTCTAATAAACTCCTTGCCTAATTTATTGTTCCTTGAACATTGAACCTATGTTACGATAAAATTAACAATTATCGCCAAATGGCCGCGGCCAATCAACCCCTTTGGAGGGTTTGGAATGAGGGGAGTACCTATGAATAAAGGCTCTAAATTCGCTCTATCCGTTTCCTTGATCGTTTTAATTGGCTTTCCCTTACTATTCTTATTGGTTTCAGTGATTACCGGACAATGGCATTATCTTTTATGGAGCCTTCCGCCTTCCTTTACTGCTGGTTTCACAGGTTTAATGTTTACCCTAAATCAGATTAGGAAAAAAGTTTAATATGTTGTCCTCTAAAAAGAGCCTTCAACAAATTTTGAAGGTTCTTTTTTAATTCATTTTAAAAAAATTTATTAACAAACCGTTAAAATGCTATCTTAATAAATGAACAAAAGGGGCTTTCATGCTATAGTAGTAAAAAACTTTTTGTAATGTAGTTAGTAGGAAGGTGAGTAGATGACACAATTGAAAGCAAATGACAGCAGCCTTCTGCTCAGGCGGGATGTGAAAATGCTGGGGAATATCCTTGGCGAGATTCTTCAGTACAACGGAGGGCAGGAACTTTTTGAGACAGTCGAAAAAATCAGGCTGAAATTTAAGCTTCTGCGCGAATCGTTTGAGGATACGATATTTGAAGAACTGAAAAGGGAAATTTCCGAGTTGGACCCTGGATTAAGAAAACAGGTCATCCGGGCATTTGCCGTTTATTTTCACTTGATTAATATAGCCGAACAGAACCACAGGATCCGGAGGCGGCGCGAGTACCAGCTGCAGGAAGACGCGAACAAGCAGCCCGGCTCGATAGAAAATGCCATTCTTTCCTTGAAAGAGCATTCGATTAGCTCAGAGGTTATCAAAAAGGTGCTGGACGGGATGTCCCTCGAACTCGTCATTACCGCGCATCCAACCGAAGCAACAAAGCGGTCGATCCTCGAAATCCAAAAGCGGATCGCCGACCTTCTGAAGAGCCTCGAGAACCCTCTCCTCTCCAAAAAGGAGCGGAAAAAGATTGAAGGCAGCCTGTTTAACGAGGTGGTCGCACTTTGGCAGACGGATGAACTCCGTGACAGAAAGCCTACCGTCATCGATGAGGTGCGGAATGGATTGTATTATTTCGATCATACTCTTTTTGACGTGCTCCCTGAAATCCATCAGGAAGTCGAGGAATGCCTCACGGAGTATTATCCGGAAGAATCATGGAAGGTTCCGACGTTCCTCAGGTTCGGGTCTTGGATTGGCGGGGATCGGGATGGCAATCCTCATGTAACGTCTGAAGTAACATGGGAAACACTCAAGAGGCAGCGCAGGCTTGTTTTAAAAAAATACCGCGAAGTCCTCGTTGAACTGATGAGGCGGTTCAGCCATTCAACCGCCCATGTAAAGATGAGCGATGAGCTGATTGAGTCGGTCGCAAACGATGAGCAGGCTTATTTGCCGGAAGAAAAACGGTGGAAAGTGGCCGAGGAACTGTATCGGCGGAAATTTGCGGTCATGATTGAGCGGGTCAGAATTGTTGGCAAGGAGGAGACCGGCTACAAACAGCCCGAGGAGCTGCTCGCCGACCTTGAAATGATCAGGCGCAGCGTTTATCAGCACCATCCTGCCAACCATGAACTGAAACTTTTGGAAAAATTGATTAGGCAGGTCAAGCTGTTTGGGTTCCATCTCGCAACACTTGATATCCGCAACCATAGCGGCGAACATGAAGCAGCGATTACGGAAATTCTCCGGAAGGTCCGCATCGCGGAGGATTACAAATCGCTGAGCGAGGAGGAGAAACAGGAACTCCTTCAACGGCTGCTCGCCGACCCAAGGCCGGTTTTACTTTTACACGAAGATTACTCAAAAGAAACGCAGGAAATGATTAACGTCTTCCAGCTGATTAAAAAAGCGCATGAGGAATTCGGGAAACAATCAATCCTTGTTTACCTCGTCAGCATGACGCAATCGGTAAGTGATCTTCTTGAAGTTCTTGTTTTGGCAAAAGAAGCGGGCATTTACAAACTTCATGTGGATGGAACGGTCGAGTCGTATTTGAACGTCGGGCCGCTGCTCGAGACAATCGATGACCTGACCGCGGGACCGAAAATCATTGAAACGCTTTTCAATATGCCTGTATATCGGAATCACTTGGAAAAGCTCGGCAACCGACAGGAAATCATGCTTGGCTACTCGGACGGCAGCAAGGACGGCGGCACGATGACGGCCAACTGGAAGCTGTATAAGGCACAGCTTGAAATCCATCAAATGGCGAGGGAACATAACATCAGCCTGAAGTTTTTCCATGGACGGGGCGGTTCGCTAGGCCGTGGCGGCGGACCGTTGAACAGAAGCTTGCTGTCACAGCCGGCGGAAACGTTCGGCGACGGCATCAAGATTACCGAGCAAGGCGAGGTGCTGTCATCACGCTACCTGCTTGAGGATATTGCCTATCGAAGCCTCGAGCAGGCAACGTCAACGATGCTTGAGGTGGCCGCACACGTCTCGACCGAATCGGAACAGGACATCCGCGATGAGCGGTTTGTCCGGGCAATCGAGGAAATATCCGCGGCATCACTAGAGAAATACCAGTCGCTTGTGTTCGAGGACGAGGACTTCCTGACATATTTCAACCAGGCAACGCCTCTTCGTGAAATTGGCGAGCTGAATATCGGATCAAGGCCGATGGCAAGGAAAAACAGTGCGAAATTCGAAAACCTACGCGCAATCCCATGGGTTTTTGCCTGGACGCAAAGCAGGCAGCTATTGCCAGGATGGTATGCCGCGGGCACTGGGCTGGAGAGCTTTGCTCGTAAAAGTGAAGAGAACTTGGCTTTGCTGCGGGAAATGTATGCAAAGTGGCCGTTTTTCCACTCGACCATCGACAACCTCCAGATGGCGCTTATGAAGGCGGATATCACTACGGCAAGGCAATACGCCGCCATGGTGGAGGATGAGGAAATCAGGAATCGAATTTTCGGGAATATCGAGGACGAATACAACCGAACGAAAGAAATCCTGCTTGCGATTACGGAGGATGAGGAGCTGCTCAAGCACTCACCGAATATCCGCGACTCCGTCAAACGCCGCAATCCGTACGTCGATCCGCTCAACTTCATCCAAGTCGAGCTTATTAAGGAACTGCGAAAAATGGACGAGCCCGATGAGGAACTCATGAACCAGGTGCTGCTCACGATTAGCGGGATTGCCGCCGGTTTGAGAAATACAGGGTGATTAAATAGGTTACGCCGGGATTTTAATCCGGCTAGAGGAGGGGCACTTGTAAAAAGTGTCCCTTCTTGTGTTCGGAAACTTGTGGCGATTTCCGTCCATAAAATGCATTACCCCAAATACATTATCTTAAAGAGCTCAGCCGTATTAATTGAGTGAAACCTTTTTAGGATTTTAACCAATCTTTGCCGCTCATCCGGATTTGTGCTACACCTATTTAGGATTCGGCTCAAACCTTGTCGCTCATCCGTATTTGAGTGACACCTTTTTAGAATTTTAACCAAACTATGTCGCTCATCCTAATTACTGTAATAATAGACACGAAATTTAACCCTTATTTACAATCTATGAAATAGAAAAAAAGGAAGCCGCACCCAACGGCTTCCTTTTTCAGAACGCACTTTGCCCCTAAATTTACTGCTGTCCCTTTTCAAAATTCAAGTCCCAAATAATCCCGAATTCGTCGCGGACTTTGCCGTATCTCGCTCCCCAGAAGGTGTCCTGCAGTTCCATGTAGACTTCGCCGTTCCTCGAAAGCTCCTCGTAAGCACGGTTGATTTCCTCTTCGCTCTCGAATTCCAGTACAAGCGATACGTTGTTTCCTGCGGTTACATCGCGGCCAGGTCCTGCGTCTGAAACCATGATGATAAGCTCGCCGACACGCAGGCGGCCATGGATCAGCATGTCGTCAGCGCCTGGCGGAGTAGGGAAATTCGCTTCCCCGTACGTTTGGACCCGCTCAAGTTCCCCGCCGAAAATCTCCTTGTACCTTTCCAATGCTGCCCTTGCATTGCCATTAAAGCTTAAATAAGGCGTAATCACCTGTTTCATAAACGCTCACTCCTTGTAAAATAGTTCTTTATATAGTTTCTCTAATAAGTTTTTGATTCCTGCACAACACTAAATATTATTACAAAAAGGCGGGAATCCATATGAAAAAACGCATCTTCTTACTGGCGGCTTCGCTGATGATTCTTTTTCCAACACCAACATTGGCGGAAAAGAAAATCCCCATCCTGGTATACCATTCAATTGCCGAGTTCAAAGGAACTGGGCAGAAAGAACTTTATGTAACGCCGAAAAACTTTCAAAAGCAAATGGAATACTTAAAAGCGAACGGGTTTACGCCGCTTACGTTTGAACGTTGGGATGAAGCGGGCCGGATTGCCAAACCGATTTTCATAACGTTCGATGATGGCTATAAGAATAACCTGAGTGTGGCGGCCATTTTTTCAAAAATAAGGGGTGAAACGTTCCAGCCGGCAGCGACACTGTTTGTCATTTCGGACTTTATCGGGAACAGGAACCGCTTGTCTGAAGGGGATTTGCGGGAGATGGCGGGGACTGGTATGTTCTCGATCCAGTCCCATACGGCCACTCACCCGGATTTGACGAAAATCAGGAACTACGAATACGAGCTTGGGGAATCGAAGCGCAAAATCGAGAGGATCACGGGCAAGCCGGTGATCGCGATTTCGTACCCTTACGGCAACGCGAACCGCAAAGTGATCAACGAAACGAAAAAGTACTATCAATTTGGATTGACGACAACTCCGGGGCCTTTTGTCAAAAGAAATACGCCAAATGAGAACTACGAGCTGCCACGGACGTATGTGAAATATTCAACCACCTTGGAGGAGTTTGCGCGGATTGCAGCGGGGGAATAAGGGGGTAGCAGCAGCCTTCCAAGGCATAACAATTTCAACCACTATGGCAACATGTTAAGATGGACACTAGTACTATAGAGAGAGTTTGGAGTGTGAGAAATGGAAAAGGGGCAATTAGACATTAAATTAATCGCGTTGGATATGGATGGAACACTTTTGAATGACCACCATGAAGTTTCGGAGGAAAACCAAAGGGCCATCCGTGAGGCAGAGGCAAAAGGTGTGAAGGTTGTCCTGAGCACGGGACGCAATTTGGCGACATGCCGGGATTATGCGGTTTCGCTTGAATTATCTTCCTACCTGGTGACCATCAACGGGGCAGAAATTTATGGACCGGAGGGGGATCTTGTGGAGCGGAACCCGGTCAGTCTTCCACTGGTGGAATGGATGTTTGACCTTTCGAAAAAGTATAACACGCATTTCTGGGCGATCAGCACGGAGCGTGTTTACCGAAGGGAGATGCCGGAAAACCTCGCCGGCCAGGAGTGGCTGAAGTTTGGTTTCGATATTCCTGATGACGCAGTAAGGGAAGTTGTTTTGAAGCTGCTCCGTGAAAAAAAGGAACTGGAGATCAGTAATTCAGCCCCGACCAACATCGAGGTCAACGCCATCGGGATCAATAAAGCGGAAGCCCTTAAAAAAGTGTGCGGGTTTCTTGGGATTGGCATGGAAAATGTCATGGCGGTTGGCGACAGCTTGAACGATATGATGATGATTAAAGAAGCCGGCCTTGGAGTCGCGATGGGGAACGCCCAGCCCGTTGTTAAGGATGAAGCGGATTGGGTTACGTCCACCAACAATGAATCCGGGGTTGCGAAGGCGATCGAGGAATGGGTTTTAAATAAATAATTGCAATGTGCCCCTCGCGTTGTGCGGGGGGTAAGCTATATAAATTTTATAGAAATCAGGGGTTTGCAATGGGAATCGTTGGTACACCAATGTTCGGCCAATACAGGCAAAAAATCTTTTCATTGCCATTCCCTTTGCGGGACGAGGACTTAAGGAGCCGGCAATTCCTTTTGGAAAAAGACGTACAGCGGAAGCTCGAAATCTATTACGCACCATTTGAATACATAAACACGAGTTCAAAAATCCTGATTGCCGGCATCACCCCGGGTATGCACCAAATGCGGGTTGCCTATCAAACCGTCCATGGTTTTCGCTGCAAGGATACCCTGGATGAGGAAATCCTCCACGAAGTAAAGAAGCGGTCAAGCTTTGAATGGCCGATGCGGAGGAATCTCGTTGCTATGCTGGACGAGCTTGGGCTTGCCGATCACCTCGGGATTCCAACCACTATGGACCTTTTCGGCGCGTCGAACCACCTCGTTCAGACGGCCTCTATATTGCCGCATGCTGTCTTTTTTGACGGGAAAAATTATAACGGTTCGAGGCCGGATCCTTGGAAAACGGATATTCTCCGGGCCCAGATCGAAACCTATTTCGCCAACGACCATTCGGTTTTGGACGCGCCGCTTATCATCCCACTCGGGGTGCAATGTCTTGCGGGTGATTGAGGAAATCGGCAGAACCGGCCAGCTGGATTCCCGCCATTTAGTCGCAGGCTTTCCGCATCCGTCGGGGAGCAACGGCCACCGGCACAGACAATTCGCCGAGAACAAAGAAAAAATGCGCCAGGAAATCCGCCTCTTTTTCAAGTAGGCATAGTCACGTCGCATTTTTTGCTTTTATATTCAGTTCGTATCATCAACCCGTAATCCTCATCAAGCGTTCGCTCGTCATATCGTCTAGGAGCTGGTTATTGAGCGCCCTGGCCATTTTCTTCGTCATATCAAGGACGCGCTTCATGCCTTCTTTGTAGCCGCGCATGATTGCCAGCTCGTCGCAGCGGATTTCGGATTCCACACTCAGCTGGCCTTTTTCAACGGGATTTTCGATATGCCCAAGTTCATGCCAGATGATTGCTTCCTTTACTTCCGGGTCCGAGCAAAATTGCTTATAATCGTAAACGACGATGAACCAGTCGATACCTGGCATCATCGATTTATAAAACATCGTCAAAAGCCTCGTATCAATACCGGCAAGTTCCAAATAGCGGTCGCTTTTCAGCCCATACGCCTGTAGGATCGTTTCCTTGCTTTCCAAAATGACAACCTTCCCGCCAAGCCCATATTCCTCGTAATCGAGCTCTTCGCAAAAACAAATCATGATGTTTTCCCCCATTTGCTGTTTTTCTCTGTTATCATTGTTAAATGTATATGCACCATTTAAACAATGATTTATATATTTATTTTTGTAAGTATACAACAGTGAAAACGCTTACCAAAAGTGTAAATTTTATGAATTTTCAAAATAAAGTACTTGACAAATAGGAATGGAGGGTATCTAGTGGTCGACAAAGTTCTGGTTTATACGACAAATGACTGCATCGAGTGCACAATGGTGAAAAGGGTGCTGGAGGAGGAGGGGATCCCGTTTGAAGCGCGGAATATTTCCGAGGACCCTCTTTTTAAAAAGGAAGTCGAACAGTACGGCTACCTCGGCGTGCCCGTCACTGTGTATGGGGATAAAGCCGTCAAGGGTTTCACAAATGAATTGAAGGAGATTATTGAATTGGCGAAAAAGGACTAGCAGTTGTAGCCTGCAACTTAAAAAACAATCGCCGGGAAAACATAAAAAACGGCCTCAAATAAAAGAGGCCGTTCCATTTCATTTTCAAGAGGAGTTTGCATAGGAACCTTTACATCAAGATGCCGGCATAAAGAATTATCAAGCTTCTTCGAGGATTCCGGCTTTCGCCCTAAGAATTTCATCTACGCAAAAGTAAATCAACGAGGCTCCGAGGCTGTAAACGACCATGAATTCACCATTAATCAGGATGAGCCCAAACAGGATGTGCATCAGGAACCTTGCTAGAATGGCCATTTTTTCCGAGGAAAGTTTGCTTGACATATATTCTGCAAAGAAAGCAGCTGCAAGGCCATATGTCATGACAGCCGCGGCGAAGATTAGAAGGACCATCGACATAATGGCTATATCCATCTCTTTGTAAAAATAGATCCAGACAGCAATGCTGGATAAAAGAATCGTCAGCAAGCCGGCTTTGATTTTCCGCTTAACGGTTGCCCAAACCATGTACGTACCTCCACACCATTTTACTCGTTACGCTTGTGACCTCCGATTACTAAAAAGATACATTTACATAGATAACAGAACCTGCAGCTGCAAAAAGAGGGATAAAGTACGCATACACAGCGGCCTTTTTCAAAGGGATATAGTATCCCAATGAGAAAATCACCGCCCCGACGATGATTCCGTACGTGGCCGGGAATGCCAGCAGGCCGGTTAAGCTTTCTTCAAAAAGGACCATTCCAAATAGCAAAGAGAAAAGAATTCCTGCCAGTAAACAATGAATGATATAGTTCCAGCGGGGGATAAACTTCTTCATGATCACATATAAAAGAATTGTGGCAAGGGTAGTACCGTAAATGAATGGTATGGAGTAGACTGATAAAACACTTAAGGAAAGTTCTTGATAGCCACTCGATAAAAACAGGCTATTCAATACGAAATTAAAAAACGGAACGGTAAGCAAAAAAGCGATAAAGCTTAACGAACTGCCGATGAAATACCTGTGCAATGTGACCATAACATCCTCCTATCGCCTAAATGGAAAACCACATTCACACATTTAGTATTTCGCCGCCAAGGTTTATATTCCTTCCAATTTGCGGAAAAAAATGAAGGATGCAGGCGGCTTTTGTATTTTCTTAACGGCAAGGGACGATTGCTGGTTATGACCAGAAAGACCTCGCCAAATCCGTTCTCTCTGGAAAATTTTATAGTTGGGAAATCGTAAAACATCCCTAATCATTTTGGTTTCCTTCGTTTTTTGGCCCAAGTACGCAAGTAACGTTTGCTAAAAGGAAAGATAGAAATCTACATCATTCCACGAAATAAATTGATTTGAGCGGTAAGGAAATAAAGAAGCATTCCTATCGTAACAACCTTGATTATTTGTCTTGGAGATTGATATAAAACAAAAATCGTGCCTATCCAAAGTAACAATTCCAAGTGATCCCTGATATCAAAATACCAAAATCCAAATGCAAAAGCCTGTCTTGAAATAAGCATTAAAATAAATGATGAAACAGAAATGGCAATTATTCCATTTCCTTTTGCATACCAACATACAAAAGCCAAAAATGGTGAGAGACAAGTCATTATAATCCAAATCATCATATAATATTTAGGAAAAAAACCAGCTGCCAGCACTGTGTATAGATAATAGCTGCCAACCATGCCTACAAAAAACAAAAAAACATTTATGGCAGACCTAACAGGGGATTTGCTATACACAGATATAACGGCCGCAAGGAAAATCCAAACCCCAATGCGGGAAAAAAAGTTCCTTAAATCTAATTGTTCAAGGAAATAAGGTAAATAATTACTTGGGGTGGTATCAAGCACCTTGGAAATTAAGCCTAAGCCAATCCCTGCAATAAATATTGATGTCGAATATAAGAATCTCTTTAATGGGGATAATTCTAGTGGTCTACGAATCTCATTCAAAAAACTTATCATTTATTCCCTCCAAATATTGAAGCTCTTTTCCTATAGGCTTTAATCCACTGATTTTATTTTATAGTGGACGAGTCCCTATTGGAACTTCTTATTGAACAACCGAATCCACAATAAAGATCGCGCCTGAAACCATCATATGTGATTGTCTTTTCCAATACAATGATGTTACTATTTTCTTTTCCAAAATGGAGTCGGCCGCCATCCAGTGGATAGTTTTGAAACAAAAAGGGATGATATCAAAATATTTTTAAAAAATTCCACCCCAAAAGCAAAATGTTTCTTATTCCGCCAAGTCTGTTATACTCTATCCTATGGGTTAAATGGTTAATCCGCATTATTGTTATTTTAGGAGCATTGAGATGTATCAGACATTTACAACGAGAGAAAAAATTAAACTAATTTTTGTCATGCTGATCCCAATCCTGATTACCCAACTTGGGATGTTTTCGATGGTGTTTTTCAGCACGATCATGTCGGGAAAATACAATCCGGCCGACCTAGCAGGGGTGGCAATCGGTTCGTCGATCTGGAATCCGGTTTTCGTCGGCTTGAGCGGAATCCTGCTTGCGGTTTCGCCAATTGCCGCGCAAAAGTTTGGGGAAAAGAAAGACCATGAAGTTTCCTCGATCCTTTCACACGGAATATACCTTGCAATTGCGATCGCGCTGATTGTCATCGCCGTAGGGGCGATAATCCTAAATCCGCTTTTAAACGCGATGGATTTGGATCCACGTGTCCATGAAACAGCCCACAACTACCTGGTTAACCTTGGATTTGGAATCATTCCATTGTTCATCTTCAACGTGCTGCGTTCATTCATCTATGCGCTTGGCAAAACAAGAATTGTCATGG
Source organism: Neobacillus oceani (assembly GCF_046237595.1). NCBI lineage: Bacteria > Bacillati > Bacillota > Bacilli > Caryophanales > Bacillaceae > Neobacillus > Neobacillus oceani. The sequence continues at coordinate 2,150,213 of NZ_CP143543.1, forward strand.
TTATCCTGCTAATGGCATTGCCGGTCAATTTCTTCCTGAACTATGTTCTTATTTTCGGAAATCTAGGCTTTCCGGAACTCGGAGGGGCTGGTGCCGGGATTGCGACTTCCGTTACGTTTTGGGTCATTACGGCGATAACCGCCTTTATCATCAAAACGAAGGAACCTTTCTCCGCCTATGTTTCTTTCGCCAACTTTAAAGAGTTTTCGCGTGGTCGGTTTGCGGAAATATTGAAAATCGGCATTCCGATGGGATTGTCGCTCTTTTTTGAAACGAGCATGTTTGCCGTCGTGACGATCCTCATTTCAAAATTCAGTGTCACAACGATCGCGGCGTACCAATCAGCTTTGAATATTGTTTCGTTCCTGTACATGGTCCCGATTTCTATCTCGATGGCGCAAACCGTTCTTGTCGGGTTCGAAGTCGGCGCGCGCAGGTACCGGGATGCCCGGGCCTACAGCTGGCTGGGAATTTTCCTGGCGATAATTAGTGCGGTTTGCACCGGGACGCTCGTCGTATTGTTCCGCGATCAGGTCGCCGGCCTCTATTCGAATGACACGGCAGTTATCGCACTGACCGGCTCTTTCCTTATTTACGCGCTGTTCTTCCAGATTGCCGACGCCATCCAGGTGACGGCGCTTGCGGCACTGCGCGGATACAAGGATGTGAACCTCGCCTTTGTCATGACGCTTATTGCCTACTGGCTCGTCTGTTTGCCAATCGGCTATATTTTGGCGCATAACACCGGCCTTGGCGCACCGGGATACTGGATCGGCCTGACAATTGGCCTTTTGGCAGCTGGAATCGCGCTGTCCTTCAGGCTCCTCTACATTCAAAAACACAAATTTCCAAGCGAAGGCGCTTTGGCAGAAAACCTTTAATCCGATTTCGGGTTAGAGGTTTTTTCCTATTCAAGGGAGGCTTTTTCGAAAACCATATGGTAAAAAACAAGGACACTTAATTGGGCCCTTGCTACTTAAAGGTATGCACAAGATCGTTTAAGTACAGTATTAACATAAATATTCCATTTTTAGAAATTCAAAAGTGCTGCCATTCGTATCTTGCATAAATGTATCCACTTCTTTGAATCCAACTTTTCTATATAGTTTAATCGCTCTTTGATTGAAAGCAGCAACCGATAATGTAATTTTTTCAGGCTTAAATTCCGATTTAATAAAGTTAATAATAGCTTTTAAAAATTCCATCCCATTGCCTTTTCCAGTTAAATCTGGCCTCATGCCTAGACCAATATCAAATGTTACTTCGGAAACCTTGCCATAACTAAAAAAAGCAACCAATTCATCCGCTTCTGTTACAGCAAATTTTGAATTTTCTCGTTTTTTCGGGTTTAAAAACTCCTCTAAATCGTCTTGATCAGCATCCATATTATAAAAAGAATACTGGCCATCAAAATGCCAGTTAAAAGCAATAGCTTCTGCTTGTTTTTGAGTCATAATGCTAAACTTATATCTCATCTCAATACCCCTTTCTTACGTTTCATCACTTGTTCCCATTGTACGATCTTCTGTTCATGATAGTTGAACAAGGCTTATTAAAATTTGAATGTGGATATACCGTAACGTTTACTTTCAAATAATTGGATGCAGCCGGGGGAAGATTTCAAGATGGATCGCTGCGGCGGTCTTTTTTGCTTTTTGTGCTAACGAGGTTCGTGAAAGAAAGTTAAACAGGTATAATGGAGATAAATGAATTTTAAGAGGGAATTGGGGAGAACTCAAATGTCGCAAGATGGAATTGTATTAGTAGCAAGTGTGTCAATCTTTAATGACGAAAAAGTCTTGATTATAAAAGAGAATAAACCTACTGCAATCGATAAGTGGAACTTTCCAAGTGGTCATGTCGAAAACGGTGAGGACATTCTCTATTCAGCTCAGAGGGAAGTTAAAGAGGAAACAGGGTTTGATGTAAAACTACTTGGTACTACTGGGGTATATAATTTTGTAAGTAGTACAAACAATCAAGTTATTCTATTTCATTTTGTTGGTGAAGTTACAGGAGGTTCTCTAAATCTTGAAGAAGATGTAGTTTCAGACAGCAAGTGGATAAAAGTAAATGAACTTTCAACATTTGAAAACAAAGACTTACGAGAACCTAGAGTAATAAAGCAAATAATTAATAACCTATTACAAGAGAAAATACACCCAATTAGCGTATATAATGAGAAACTAATTTGAATCGCCCTTGTTCATTGGGTGCTTATGTACGACAACAATCTAAGATAAAGCAAGCTCAGTGCTCTGAGCTTTTTTGAATGCTAATTTAACAGCACAAAACTGCTAATTCAATTGCGAATTTCCGGGCTGATAACAATGAAAATTAGAATATTGTACTTCAAAACCGAACCCAATCTTCAAAGAGAAATAGGTTTTTTTTATGGAAAAAAAGTATGGCAGAAAGCGTTACAAAAATTTTTTCCACAAAATCCTTTTCTTTTTCCTAATCATCGAATATAATCAACTGTATTAAGAGTAGTAATACACCTAGTACACATAGTACAGATAGGGGGTCATCATGTTCGATCTTGACCTTAGGAGCCGGAAGCCGATTTATGAGCAGCTTGTTGAAAAGCTGAAGGAACTGATTGTCAATGAAGTGCTGAAGCCTGATGAGCAGCTGCCATCAGTGCGAACGCTTGCGCAGGAATTGACGATCAATCCGAACACGATTCAGAAGGCGTACCGCGAGTTGGAGATTCAAGGGTTTATTTACTCGCTGAAGGGCAAGGGCAGCTTTGTCAACCCGATTACAAAAGGGATGGATAAGGAGAAGATTTCACAGGTGAAGCAGGAACTGGAGAAGCTTATTTTAGAAGCGTTGTATCTTGGCGTGACGGTGGAGGAACTGCAGGCCATGATTGTAGAGACAGATGCCAAAAAGGGGGCAGACTGAAATGATTCAGGTGAAACAAATTAGAAAAATGTTCAATAGCCAGCCTGCCGTCCAATATGTGGACATGAATATTGGGCAAGGTTCGATATACGGATTGATTGGTTCTAACGGCGCGGGGAAGACGACACTCATAAAAATGCTGGCCGGTATTTACAGGCAGGACAGCGGCGAAATGACGATGGACGGGGAGCCGGTTTACGGGAATGCAACCTTGAAGGACAGGATTTTCTTCATTCCTGACCAGCCATATTTCTTGCCTCAGTACACCACAAAGCAGATGGCCCATTTTTATCGCAGCATGTACTCCCGCTGGAACGGCCAGCGTTTTGAAAAACTAAAGGAAGTTTTTGAGATTGATATGAACAAGAAAATCCATACGTTCTCCAAAGGGGTTCAGCGGCAGGTTGCGTTTTGGCTTGGGCTATCGACGATGCCGGATTTCCTGATCCTCGATGAGCCGATGGATGGGCTTGACCCGGTTGTCCGCAGGAAGGTAAAGAACCTACTCGTCCAGGATGTCGCCGAACGGGAAATGACGATTTTGATATCATCCCATAACCTGCGTGAGATTGAGGATTTTTGCGACCACATCGGGATTTTACATAAAGGGGAACTCCTTCTCGAAAAAGATATTGATGACCTGAAGTCAGACATCCACAAAGTCCAGCTAGCCTACAAGGATGGAATTCCGGAGGGCTTGACAGAAAAACTAAACGTACTCCACTCCGAAAAGCGGGGCAGTGTACAGGTCCTGATTGTGAGGGGCAGCGAAGATGAAATAGTAGGTTTAATCAAAAAGACCAGCCCGGTCATTTTCGATTGGCTACCGCTTACCCTTGAAGAAATTTTCATCTATGAAATGGGGGATATCGGCTATGCCATCAAGAATGTCATTGTTTAATAAGGATATGGTCCTCCAGGTCGTCCGGAGTGTTGGCTGGATATCGATCGTTTATTTCCTTGTCCTGCTCTTTATCCTGCCAATCCGGATGTTGATGATGTACGCGGACAGGGAGCTGAACGTGTGGACGCCGCAAGAAACATTGTTCCTTTATGATTTCGGAATCCAATTCGTCCTTATGGTCGCCGCGCCAGTACTGCTGTCAGTATTCCTTTACCGTTTCCTGCACGTTAGGCAATGGTCGGATCTCATGCACAGCCTGCCAATAAAAAGAGCGCAAATTTATCATTTCTACACAGCAGCGGGCTTGGTCTTCCTTGCTCTGCCAATATTGCTAATCGCGGCCATCATTCTTTCCTTACATACCGTATACGGTTGGAATTTTTACATGACTATTGAGGATATCGCAATTTGGACGGGGCTGACGCTGCTATTCAATTTCGTCTTTTACCTGGCCGGCGTTTTTGTCGCGATGGTCACCGGAATTTCCGCGGTCCAGGCGGTACTTACGTATATTTTCCTGCTGTTTCCCGCTGGTGTATCGCTTTTAATTATCTACAATCTTGGTCAGCTGCTGTACGGCTTTCCAAGCAGCTACTATAGAATCCGTAATTTAGAATTTTTATCGCCACTTACACATCTGACCGTCCTTGAAAATTCCAATAGACAAATCGGCTGGAATCACGTTCTCATCTATTTAGCTATATCGGTGGTTCTGTATGTGCTAGGCCTATTCATTTATCAAAAAAGGAAAAGTGAAGCCGCCTCCGATGCAATAGCGTTTGATTCGCTGAAAGTTGTTTTCAAATTCGGAGTGACAGTCTGCACGATGATGCTTGGCGGAATGTATTTCGGTAATTATCAGCATTCGTTTGGATGGATGGCGTTTGGCTATGCATTTGGGGCGATCATCGGGTACTTCGTTGCCGAAATGGTCCTTCAAAAAACATGGCGTGTCTTCGGGAATCTTCGTGGGTTTGCGGTTTATGCCGGAGTAATTGTCCTTTTGGTTTTGGGTCTGCAGGCTTTTGGTCCGTACGAAAAGCATATTCCCGCCCAAAATGAAATAAAGAGCGTAATGGTCACGAATTTTGTGATCAGGCACCAGGATGAAACCGACAAGCTGTACCGCCCGGTTCCCCTAAAAGGCGAAGAATCGATTGAAATGGCCAGGAAGTTTCATGCAGCCATTATCGGCCGGGAAAAAACAAACCGGAAGGATCCACGGATCACGCAGCAATTTTTCTTTACGTACGAACTGCAAGGCGGAGGAAAAGTTGTCCGTGAATACAACATCAATCCAGAAGAATATGACTCTTGGCTCAGGCCTTTACAGTTAACAAACGAATACAAGCATTCCATCAATCCGATTTTCAAAATAAAAGAGTCTGCGCTTAGGCAAATCGTTATTACGGATAGAATTGGATTAAACAAAAGAGTATTAATTTCCGACAGCCGAGAGGTTAAAGAGGCTTTTTCACTTTTAAAAAGAGAAGTCGAAAATGAGTCGTATGAAGAATGGAGAAAACCGGTCGGCTCGAAATCCTACATCGAAATCCTGTCGTACCAGGGAGTTGTCCAGTTAGAATTCAAAAAATCGTATAACGAATTTGCCGCATGGCTGGATGAAAAAGGGCTATTAGAGGAAGCAACCATCTCGGCGAAGGATGTAGACTATATTGCCGTTGTCCAAAATTCCCGTGAAATGATGAACCAAATGGCAACGGATTTGTTCGACGATCCGCTAAAGCCGGTTCTAAACAAGCTGATCATTAAAGAGAAAAATGACATCCAGCTGGCATTGGACCAGGCAACCAATGGCTGGAGCGAAAGCGATGGCTATGTCGCGGTCGTTGTTTATAAACAGCCAGGAGTTAAGGAAATGAGGTCATTTGATGATAAAAATGTCCCTGAATTTATTAAAAAGCATTTTGATAAATGATTTTTTGGGATAAGACGATTTTAAAAGAGCGGAAGGGGGTCATCCGGATGACGGAGCTTGATTTTGACCAACTGTATTCAACGTATGCTGGGAAACTAAAACAAATTGCATACAGCATCACTAGGGATTTGCACATCGCCGAGGATGTTGTCCAGGAGAGTTTTTTAAAAGCATATAAAAAGCTAGGTACCGTGCAGGATACGGGGAAAATCGCCGCTTGGCTTCGTTCAGTGACGCGCAGGACCGCAATCGATTTCGTTCGTGGCGAAAAACGAAAACGGTGGATGCCTGCCGACCAAACGGTGATGGAGCAGCGAATTTCGGAGCAGGGAGCAGTCGAATCGACCGAGAAGAAAGTTGAATTCATAGCTCTTAAGGAAGAGGTGCGCGGCGCGGTCTTCCAGATGGGCATTGAGTACCAAAGCGTGCTTGTCCTCCGGTTTGATTACGGGATGAGTGAGCATGAGATCGCATCAAGGCTAAATCTTAAATCCGGGACAGTCAGGACGAGGCTGTACCGCGCACGGCTCCATTTGAAAAAGGCGGTGCTTGATAAGCAGCCTGCATGAATTATTAAAAAATAGACTAGGAGATTCATAATGATTACAATCCAAAATTTGTCCCATGACTTTGAAATTGGGAAAAAAGGGAACAAAACGATTATTCCTGTGCTGAAGGACGTTTCGCTAACAGTCGGCGAAGGTGAAATCGTCACAATCGTAGGAAGAAGCGGTTCCGGAAAATCGACACTGTTGAATCTTGTGAGCGGGTTTATCCGCCCGAAGCAAGGCGAAATTATCATTAATGGAACCACGGTTTCCAGCTTGAACGAAGCGAAGTTTGCTGATTTCAGGATCAAGCATTTGGGCTTTATTTTTCAAAGCTTCCAGCTCATTCCAAGTATGACGGCATACGAAAATGTTGAATTGCCGCTAGTTTTACAAGGGATGAGCGAGGCGCGCAGGAAACAGAAAACCGAGGAGATGCTTGCGAAGGTCGGGCTGCTCGAGTACCGCGACCATTACCCAGGTGAATTGTCCGGTGGCCAGCAGCAGCGTGTCAGCATTTCAAGGGCACTCGTCGTTAACCCGCCGATCATCCTTGCAGATGAACCGACAGGCAGCCTCGACAGTGAAACGGAAAAGGAGCTACTTGATTTTATCGTCCAGCTGAATCGTGAGCTCGGCATCACGTTCCTGATTATCACGCACGATGAACAGGTGGCAAGAGTCGGGCACCGGACGGTCGAATTAAGGGACGGCAGGGTGTATGAGGAGGTTTACGCATGAAACTGAAAGACCAGTTCCGGTTCGTCCGGCAAAATATGAAAAAAAGCAAGACCCGCGTGTTCATGACGATTTTGGCAGCGGCGATGGGAAGCGCGTTCCTTATCGTCCTCGCATCTGTAGGCTTCGGCCTGCATTCGTCTGTAGTTAAAGAAATCACCGAACGGCAGATCGTAACAGAGATACAGGTGCCTGGAAAGCAAGAAAGTACAGACGGTAACCACCAACTTACCGATAAAGACATCGCCAAATTTGAGAAAATCGATAATGTTAAGGCAGTGACAAGGCGAAAATCCCTTCAGCAAGAAGGGTACTTTGAATACGGTAACCACGAAGCGTTTGCTCGGACGGTAGTCACGCATATGCCTTCCGAACTGAAAGCCGGCTTTGAATTGTCTGAAGGAAAGGTCGCCGAAAAAGACAACGAAATCATCCTTGGCTACAATTTCATTGATGGGTTTGTCCCGAAGAATTTTGAGGGCGATGACCTGTACGACAATACAGGGAAAATAAAGAAAGAGTACCAGGTTCGCGAATCATTGCTTGGAAAAACGCTAAAACTGACCGTCCGGAAGTTTGAGGATGGAAAGGAAATAACAAAACCGTTTGAGGTTACGGTGGCAGGCATACGAAAAGAGCCTTCAAAACAATGGGTGCATGACGGGACAGTTTTTATTTCCGAAGGCCTGATGAAGCAAATCGAAGCATTCACCGGGACCCCGCGCGGCATGATGAAGGATCCGAACAACCCAAATATGGAATTCGAGCCGCTACCGGACGATTCCTATGATGAAGTGAAGGTATACGCGAAAAATCTTGAAGCGGTTAAGGGAATTTCAGATAAACTTGAGAAAGATAAGTATTATGTTTACTCGGTCGTGAATGAATTGAAGAATGTTAATACGATGTTCACGATTGTAAAAGCCGGATTAATCTTCATCGGCACAATCGCCGTGCTGATCGCTTCAATCGGCATTTACAACACGATGACAATGGCGGTCACCGAGCGCTCGCAGGATATCGGCATCATGAAAGCGATCGGCGCAAATCCGAAAACGATTAAAAGCATTTTCCTTTTGGAGAGCAGCTATATCGGAATTATCGGCGCCGCAATTGGCACGGCGGTCGCATATTTAATCAGTTTTGCCGTCAACTTCGGCCTGCCGCTCATCATCAAGCAGGCATTCGGCGAAAATCCGCCGGAAGGGCTGACGTTCAGCAGCATCCCATGGTCGCTGCCAGTAATCAGTTTTGTCATCTGCTATGTCGTGACCATTCTGTCCGGCATGCGCCCGGCTAAACGCGCGACCCAGGTTGATGTGCTAAGCGCGCTGAGAAGGGAAGTATAAATATGAAGGAGTACCCCGGCTTAATTGGTAGGCCGGGGTGCTCTTTTTTGATTGGTGGAAAAACCATCGTTATTAATCTGGTTTGGTTTACCATACACCGGAGGAGAATGACAAAGATTGGGCGAAATCTCAAAAAGGAGCCACTCAAATCAAAATGAGTGACATTGTTTGGGCAAATTCGGAAATCGAAGTCACTCAAATCAAAATGAGTGACATTGTTTGGGCAATTTCAGGAATCGAAGTCACTCAAATTAAAATGAGTGACATTGTTTAGGTAAATTCCGGAATCGATGTCACTCAAATCAAAATGAGTGACAATGTCTGCCCAAATTCCAAAAAGGATGTCACTCAAATCAATCGAGAAAGACCATACTAAGATAGACGAGTACCATTTTTAAAAACCAAACAACAAAGCGAATTAAGAAATTCAAAAAAGAGGGCACAATATCCAATGAAATTGATATAACCAAAGGAGGAAATCCAATGGATAAACAAATGAACTATGGAAGTGATTACAAATTCATTCCGGCCACTTCAATTGGGAGCGGAATGGGGATTCAAATATTGCCGGATTTATTTTGTTATACAATCCAAATTGTCAACATTTTGTTAGTCGGGAATCCTGAAACGGGTGATTTTGTTTTGGTGGATGCTGGAATGCCTGAATCCGCGGCTGAAATCATTTCAGTAGTAGAAGAACGATTTGGCAGAAACAGTCGGCCAAAAGCGATCATCTTGACCCACGGCCACTTTGACCATGTCGGGGGAATAATCGAACTCGTGAACCAATGGGATGTTCCCGTCTATGCCCATCAGTTGGAAATGCCTTTCCTGACAGGCCAGAAAAGTTATCCAGATCCAGACCCAACGGTTGAAGGGGGCATGGTGGCAAAAATGTCGCCTTTGTTCCCCAACGAACCGATAGACTTAGGGAACAACGTAGAGACGCTGCCTGCTGATGGAACTGTTCCCCATATGCCCGGGTTCAAATGGATACATACTCCAGGACATGCTCCTGGTCATGTTTCATTATTTCGGGAAAAAGACGGCGCCTTAATTGCTGGAGATGCATTTGTTACGGTGAAACAGGAATACCTGTATAAAGTGTTCACCCAAGAGCTGGAAATAAGCGGCCCTCCACGCTATTTAACAACAGACTGGCAGGCAGCCAAGGAATCTGTGATTAAACTGGAGGCATTAAGGCCATCGGTTGCTGTTACTGGACACGGGCTGCCCTTGTCGGGAGAATTGCTTACTTCGAGCCTGAAAAAACTCGTTAATGAATTTGATCAGATTGCCGTACCTGATTACGGAAAGTACATTGACAAAAACACGCATTAAAAACCGAAAAATTATAAGAAAAAACCGAACCAGCCAGCACCCCAGCCCCACGCCAAAACAAAAACCCCAAGCCGCAACCCGGCCCGGGGCACTTAAAAAGCTAGCAATACAATTCAGCAAAATACTGTGGATTCAACTTTTCGCCTGTCACCCGGGCGATTTTTTCATTCCATGGGTAAAGGGCGCCCGGCTTGAAATACTCCTCAATCAACAGCCTGCCGGTTTCTTCAGTGAAGAATTCCTGAGAAATCGTCCGCTCGATGTAGCGCTGAAGCTGTGCCGCGGTCAACTCGCCCAACGCGTAGTTGTGGTAGTAAACCGGCGCAAGCGTGAAATGGATTTTCGCCGCCCAATCTGGATTATTTACATCATCCGGCGGAGTGACGAGCTGGATTTCCTGGACAGTTTTCCACCAAAGGGAATTCAAATCCTGATCCGGATTGTCATAAAGCTCTTTTTCAAAAAAGACGAACGTAATAATCCAACGCGCAGAAATGAGCATTTGCAGCTGTTGGTATTTTTCCAGCTCTGGAGCCAGTTCGGAAACGGTCGACTCATCAAGGCCGAGGAACCTTGACAGCCAGCGCGGATCCTTGCCCATTTTTCCAAAAAGCATCGCAATCGCTTCGGTTGTCAGCGTATGGCTGTAGGACCGGAGGCTGAATGGCAGGCGCGAATCGATATACTTAAAATACGCCGCATGGCCGAACTCGTGGAGGTTCGTCTCCATCCAGTAAGCCGTTTCCGTCAAGTTGCACAACACTCGGACATCGCCAGCCCGGTCAATATCGGTACAGAACGCGGTCGGGTTTTTCTTTTCGCGCGGGTAAAGATCGCTCTTTTCATAAAGGTCGGTAATGTCGATTCCCATCGCATTGAACGTGTCGGATGTCAGCTGCACAAGGTCCTTCCCCTTGTAAAAACGGTCAAGGTTTGTGGCATCGGAAGGAGGCGCTTCCTGGAAAAACGGATCGACGTAGTGCCACGGACGGATTTCCGATACAACAATTCCGAACTTCTCAGCCAGGCGGCCATCAAGCTCTGCTTTCATGGAACGGTAGGTAGCATCCGACTGCTCAACAAAATCCTTGAAAATGCCCATCACTTCATTTTGGTCCAGCTCCTGAAGCTCGAACGCCATTTCGTAATAATTGGTATAGCCAAGCATGCGAGCGGCATCGTTCCGCTTTTTAACAAGCTCGATCAAATCCTTTTCGACTTCGCGGCCAACTTCCTTGCTCGCGAACCAAACCTTTTTACGGAGCTCCAGGTCATCGCTATTCGTCAGCACGTCGCGGATGTCATTGGCTGAGTAAGCTTTGCCATCCACTTCCGGTGAATAAGTGTTGAAGCGCAAATTCAGTTCTGAGGACCGCTTTGACAGGTCCGCGAGAATTTCTTCAGGGAGCTGGTTCCGCTTCATGCTGTTGGTTAACAGTTCAAGCTGTCGATTCTGAACCTCGGTAAGGCCTTCTTCTTTTAAAAATTGCTGCGCTTTCTCGTATGTATCCTTGTTTGCGAAAAACAGGCTGAACGCCGTGCTTGCTTTTGTCAGCTTGTCGGCCCATTCAGGGTCTCCCGTCGTCTGGGCCATCCAGCTTGTTTCAGTGACTTTTTTTAACAGCGATTCCATTTCCCCGTTGAGCTCTTGTAAAAAAGTTTCTACACTAGCCATTGTGCTCTCTCCCCATCTACCATAAAATTGTCTTAATACTAAAAATTGTATAACAATGGAATGGAAACTGCTAGATATATGTATTTTTAAGAAAGAGGGTTTGAAAATGGAGATTAGAAAACTTACCCCGGATGACGCCGCCCGATATCGAACTATAAGGCTGGAGGCGTTGCGTGCCCATCCGGAGGCGTTTGGTTCAAGCTACGAAGAAGAACTTGAATATCCGCTTTCCTTTTTTGAAGATCGGTTCAGGAATGGACCCGCTGTGACGCTTGGAGCATTTATCAAGGGCGAATTGGCGGGAACGGTGACACTTTTCCCGGAGACGAAAAAGAAGTTCAAGCACCGGGTCAACATTGTCGCCATGTATGTCGCCCCCGAGCATAGAAGGTCGGGAGCGGGGAAAAAACTCGTTGGAGCGGCGCTTGACTTAGCAAGGGAGATGGAGGGCGTTACTCACGTTTATCTCGCCGTCACATCAACAAATATTCCCGCGAAAAAGTTGTACGAATTGTTAGGTTTCTTTACGTACGGGGTCGACCAGTCTGCATTGAATCTTGACGGTAAGCTTTACAGCGAAGATTTGATGGTCCACGCCCTCTGAAAAACGGCTCGGAGGAATACAGAGGTGAATTGGTGAATAGAAGTACTCTAATAACGGATTTACGGGGGGAGTCTTATGAGGAAAAAAGCGAACCAAGCCAGTTTCCTGGACAAAAAGTGGTTTGTGGTCCTCGTCGCTATTTTGCTTGCATTATTGCTTTTTCACATCGCCTCGGGTAAAGCGAAAAATAAGGAAATCACATTTTCCGAAGCTGTTGCCGTAGATTTGGATAACACGACAAAAATTGTTTTCCGTGACGGCAGGGGAATGAATCAGCCATTTACCCTGGAAGAAACCGGGAAAGTAGATGCTTTTTTGGAAAAACTCAACAGCTATGTCGTGAAAAAAGAGAAAAACCATGAGAAAAGTGTTGGCTGGTTCCATGCCGCCGATTTTTACGAAGGAAACAAGAAACTCATGACCATCACATTCACCGACCCGCTTTCAATAAACGGATCCTATTACGAAATAATCAAAGGGCAACTCCAGCCTGATGAAATTGAACAATTCATCCAATCCGCCAACCCTGATTGGAAAAAGAAATGAAGTTGCCAGACGCCATACATAAGTGGATCTATTTTGTCCCAGCGTGGCGCCTGAAATTGAACATTAAAAGGGAGAGTCGAGTATGAGTGCTAAAAGATTGGACTTGCCAGGGGATTTTATTAGGAAGATCACGGGAGCATTTGGGGAGGCGGGGAAAAAGTGGCTCGAGGGCTTGGAAGGCCAAATCAGGCATTACGCCGAGAAATGGAATCTAGCCATTGAAGCGCCCGTCCCGAATCTTTCCTATAATTATGTGACAAAGGTGAAGGATATAAATGGAACCCCGGTCATCCTTAAACTAGGCGTCGCGAATGGGGAATTCAAGAATGAAGTGCGGGCCGTTAAGGCATACAACGGGAACTCTTTTGTGCAACTGCTCGCCGAGGATTCCGAAAACGGAGCTATGCTGCTTGAGAGGATTTTACCAGGTGGCAACCTGTCCACTTTAGAGGACGAGGAGCGGGTGACAAGGGAATACATCAATGTTTGGAGAAAAATCCGCACGCCAATTCCCCTAGGAGGCGATTTCCCGTCAATCAAAGATTGGGCTTCCGGTCTCGACAGGTACAAAGAAATGTTCCTGGATGATGAGGAACCACCGATTCCATTTGAAGCAATCGACACCGCTGCTGCATTTTTCAAAGAGCTTGCGCAATTGGGGGAGGAGCAGCTTCTTCATGGCGACCTGCATCATGAGAACATCCTTTATGCGGAAGGCCGCGGCTGGGTGGCAATTGATCCGAAAGGCGTAATCGGGCACCCGTATTTTGATATAATTTCTTTTCTTGTAAACTATGTAAATGAAAAGCCCGATCCAAATGGGTTGTTAAAACTTAGAATAGATTTGATTTGCAACGAGGTTTCAATGGACCGGCAATTGCTTTTAAAAGCGGCCGTTTCGCTCTCGACCCTGTACGCCTGCTGGGGAATCGAGGACAAAACAGATTGGAAAGATACATATCAATGTATGATTTGGTTCAGGGAACTGTTTGAAGAAACAGCATACGAATCAGATAGAAATCAGATACATAAATGATTTCACAAGGCGTGATTTTAAAAAATGGCCGAGTTCTCATGGTAAAGCAATATGTTCAAAGGGGAGATATTGTTTGGAATTTTCCCGGCGGCGAGATTGAAGGCGATGAAACACCCGAGCAGGCATGCATTAGGGAAGTTAAAGAAGAAACCGGCTATGAAGTCGCGATAACAAGGCTACTTGCAAAAAAAAGTTCCAAGTATACTTTTGAAGCTGAAGTCATCGGCGGCAGCCTCCATGTGGACAAGGAACACGAAGCAAACACCGACATCCTGGAAGCCGCCTGGATCAACCTCGATGAAAAAGAGAAATTTGACAGCTACACTGCGCCGGTACTCCAATTGTTGAAAATGTCAACTCGATAAGAAAGGGGTTTTGGTATGAAAAGAGCCAGAATTATATTTGGTGTTATTGTTGTCGTACTTGCAATTTTGTTTTACACCCAACTTGGCAAAACCCATAATGCTAGGGTGAGTATAGAAAAATCCGATAAGTTTTCCACTGAAGAAATAAATGAAGCGGCAAAAGCGGTAAAGAGGAAATTTTGGAGCTTCAGGGGATGTGAACTCACCGAAATATGGTACTCCGAAAAAGAATCCGAGAAAGAGATTGAAGGGTATATGAAAAGTGGCAGGGGAGCATCAAACGGCGTTAAACCGGAAAATGTTATTGTATTGTTTTCAAATTTTAAAGTGAGATCCTGGGGCGCAGACGTAACTCTTGAGCCAAATTCAACCCATACCGGTTGGCAATGGATCTTAATAAGGGACAGCAAAACCGATAAATGGCGAGTCGATGGTTGGGGATATTGAATTTAATTCTTCAGAAATACTACTAATGTAGTACTATAAAACTGCTATAGTAGTATAGGAAACCCTGGTATACCCCGTTTATAATGAAAGTAGAAAGCAATTAAAAAAGCGGGGGAGCGGGCATGGTGCTTGATGAGAAAGAAATGAACCTATACGAAAAATGCAGGCATTCATGCCCATTCGAGGTCCTTCATACCGTAACCGGGGGCAATGTCCGTGGCCTCGATTTGCTGGCACTCAGACTCGTGCTCGCAAAAAATAAACAGCCATCCGAAATCGTCAATGTTCTCCTCATCTATTTTTATAAAACATTCGCCAACAAAGTGTACGATCGGAACGCCTTGTTTAAGGTCTTTGATTTTTGGAAAAAAAACAACGTCGATACATTCAAGCAGGCAGTGGACATGACGGAAAGGGACATACACACTATTCTGAAGGACCGCAAAAAACTTCATGAATAGCATCACGCAGCTTTGCAGCGATTTAGCGAAAGTATCCCCGAATTTCCTATGGCGCAGGAGCAGTTAGCTGCCCTTAGGCGGTTGCTAGCAACATGCTAGCTGTTTGCTAAAAGACTGCTAGCGATTCCCGGAGATTTTTCGATTTTATCCTGGAGGTTTTCGGTTTTATCCGGAAGTTTTTCCGTCTTATCCTGAAGTTCTTTAGGTATTATCCTGAAATTATTAATGTGTTAAAATTATTTCACCTATTTCATATGAAACTCCAAGCACTTAAGCAGGTTAAAAAACCCTTGTTCAAGGAACCGGCTTATGGATTATTTTGAGACAAAACTTTAACCAACGAACCGATTATTTGAAAAACGAAACAACATAAAAAGGCCTCCCACATGGAAGCCCCGCTTGTGATAACTGAATGAAGATCAGCCGCCAAAGAACAGGTCGAGAAGGTTGGAGCCCATGCTTGTATTCTTGTTGTAAAACTCGGAATAGCCGCAGTTTTTACAATAAATCACGGTGAATGTGTTTTTCTGGATATCAAACATTTTCGAAAGCCCGGTGCCTGTCATCGCCACATCCTTTGACCCAGCGTTCCTGCTGCCGCATTTGATGCATCCTTTTTTCTCCATAGTATCACTCCTCCTTGAGTATGATACGGGAACAAGCTGCAAAAGATTCGGCACCCTGAAGAAAAATTTGGTAATATAAACAAAAAGGCTAGGAGGGAAAAGGATGCCTCTTGAACAGGAAGTACCAGGGATACTCGCTATTAGTTTTTATGGAGTAATGGCAATTTCAATACTTTTGCTTGTTTTAGTCATGATCCGGTATAAATCCGCTGAAATGATTCCATTCATCATCTTTTTGATTTTGCTTTTGCCCGCAGGCTACTATCTTCTTGAGGCAATTAACGTTGTAAGGAGCGATGTTCCGGAAGCGATGCAATCAGAGGAGGCCTCCCTGAATATCGGGCTGGCAGGCGTTTTTTGGGCGATCGCAATGGTCGTGTTTCTTTTTGGGGTTTATAGGGCTGTGAGGTCGGCCGGAATAAAACAAGCTGGGTAAAAAGCACCTGGATAAAGGGTCCGGAGAAGTAATTCGGGCAGGTTTTCCAATCAGGTTCGTTCAAATTGTAAAGGCCTCATCATAAAAAAATCTTGGCCAATCATCAGCCAAGATTTTTCTTTACTTTATAGAGATAGCATTTTTCAGCAGCAAAGCTTACGGCCAGCGCGATCAGGATTGGTAGAAGCGAGCCGGTTACCATTGAAAAACCACCTGAATCCGAGGTGAATTCATGCCGGAACATAAGCGGCGATATCGTAAATGCGTGTCCGATAGCATACAGGATGCCAGCCGTTCCAACGAATGCGGTAATCGTTACGATAAAAGATTTTAGTTTCATTCAAACAACTCCTTCCTTTTTTACTATTATAAACTTCTTTAGAAGGGTTTTGAAATAAAAAAGGCCATTAGACTTAATTTGCTATCCGAATGTAACTTTCTAACGTGTCCTCCGTCTAACATAATATCAAACACATAAAAGGTGGTAAATGACATGATGAAAGCTTTATTAAAAACAGCTGCAGTAATCCTTCTCGCAATCGTAGTGACAGCTTGCGGGTCAAAAGATGAAGGTGCCGAGAAAAAAGTTGTGAATACGGGTGGTTCTGTGAATAAGGAAACCCCTGCGGATCCGAAAGAAACAATCGATGCTTCACTTGACCAGGAAAGCAACTCCCAGGACGATGTGAAATACAAGCTTACGCTGAAAAATACGAGCGACCAGGAAGTTGTTCTTGAACACGGAACATCACAGGTTTACGATTACCACATTAAAGACAGCTCAGGAAATGTAGTATACACATATTCCCAGGATAAAATGTTCGCCCAGGCAGTAACGGAGAAGAAAGTGAAGCCATCCGACAGCCTTGAGATTGAGATCGATGCATCGGAAGGATTCAAAGGACTTGCAAAAGGCGAATACACTCTCGAAGTTTGGCCGGTGGCAAAAGGTGCGGAAGAGCTTAAAAAGGTAACAAGAGTGGAATGGCCTGGAGACAGCAAAGCCGATGCCAATAAGACGGTTACAGAAGACGTAACATATGTCGGACTTGCGGATAATCATACAATTGAAGTAACTGACAAAAACGGTGAAGCAATCTCCCTGCAAATCGACGAAACCATTTTCAATCAGGTTCAAAACACAGAGCCTGACCGGAAAATGACAGTCACCTACACAGATGACGGGGTAACGAAGACAGCAACAAAAATTGAATTGAAATAACGATGTAAACGCCTGGGCGAATGCTCAGGCGTTTTTTGATCACAGCAACGCCTTTAAGCGTTTCATCGCCGAATGGACCGTAAGCCGGTGGAAGGAAATGAGCTGCTGTTTAAAAACAACCCCATAAATGCCATAGGGGGTGGGGGATAGCCTAAGCAATTCTTCCCGGTTTTGTATCTCAATGATTTCAGCCTGGACGCCAAGTTTGGATGCGGCCATGACAACATTTTCGGTGGCGATGTCCACGAATGGGCACTGCTGTGTCCGGAGGATTGTTAAGTTTGAGAAACGGTTCAGACGCTCATCCCAATCATTTGGGAAATAAGGATTTGGAGAATCATCGAATTTTAAAACCAGCAGTTCAAATCCAAACGGCCCGTGGCCAATTTCAATAAAGCCATTTTTTAAAAAGAGATCCTTGCCCGGAGTCCAGGAAGTGTCCGGGTTTGTAATGACGATCACGCCAGCTTTTTGATTATGCTTCGCATCCTGTACACATTTCGCGATTAGCTGGCTGGCATAGCCTTTACCTGTACTGGAAACCCAAAGGCAATGGATCACCGTATAATTTTCGCCAAAAACGACCCTGGATGAATATTCAATCGGTGCGTATTCAATAAAGCCCGCAGCTTTACCGTTTTCTAGCAATTTTATGTATTTTAACCCTTCCACAAACCGTCCCATAAGCCAATTATTCTTGTTCTTGTATCCTGTTGAATTTGGCTTAGAGCGAAGGCAGAAGCAACCTTCATCCTGCAAATTTGTGCTGTCAATCCCGACAAATTCGATTGTGTCTAACATTCTCTTCAACCTACTTTCCCCGTATGTTCCTGATGAAACACATTTTACCATATGTAGGAAAGGATGGTTCGCATTTGCCTTTAAAAATCCACCCAACAAAAAAACCAGCAAGCCTAAGCCTAACGGGTTCGGTTTTCGAGTACAAAAACTAAATTCACACAGAAAATAGCATTCCAATTCGTAACTGATGTGGAATGCTAATTTTTGTTGATTTATCAAGGTTTTACATATATTTATGGAGTGGATTTATTTTTCAAATATCGCTATAAAATTTTTTCTGTAACAGAACAACATAAAACCATGCAAGATGACAAGTAAAATAGCAAAAATGAGTAAAGAATGGTCGAGAAATATATGAAGTAAAAGAATGTTGACGATAATTGGCGACAAAATTGAAAGGGCTAGCGGGACAAACCGTTTAATTAATAGTAATAAACCACATATAACTTCTAACGATTTTTCAAAGATAAGTAGATATTGAAACTCAAATAATGCCATTGCTTCAGGACTTGTTGCAATAAAGGGTTCTAAATTAAAAATTACAAAATAACCATTTATGCCTGCAATTAGGAATATTAAACCTAAAGAAATCCTAGAGAAAGCAAGGAAGTATTTGATCATTTTTAACACGACCTTTAAGTATAGTTGAAAGGATTATAACATTTAAGAAAGTGGAAGTATATGGATTTGCCGTTATGCATTTCGGACTTAATGTTCAGTAGAAGAAAAAAGGACGATAGCCATAAAATTGGTTATCGTCCTTTGGCGTTGATCCAAGAAAGATTGAGGCACCTTTTGTTGAATTCCATATCGAACGGGTTTTGAAAATTAAACGTAAGCGAACACAATTAAAGAGGATTTTATAATATTAAGGAAGAATATGTATGTAGAGTAGATAAAGTGATAAATGAGGTGAGTTTATGGGACATTTTCTAGGTGTTCTTACGTTTCTAATTCTATGCATTATTAGCATCATTGGACTGACGCACCATTTTAAGTTTAATAGAAAATATGTATGTAAAAGGTGCTCACATAAAATTAATGCCTCACAAATTGTGTGTCAACACTGTGGTACTTTTCTAGAGAAAAAATCGTATGAAGGGAATGCAGTTAAATATATGGGTCGGCATTTTGATGGCAGATATAAAGAAGGGATAAAAAAGTTAGATAGACAGAATAAATGATAGGGCTATCTAAAGGGTTAGAATTCTTTGCTGCTATT
Organism: Neobacillus oceani; assembly: GCF_046237595.1. NCBI lineage: Bacteria > Bacillati > Bacillota > Bacilli > Caryophanales > Bacillaceae > Neobacillus > Neobacillus oceani. The sequence goes on from NZ_CP143543.1 coordinate 2,169,383, forward strand.
TAAGCAGCATTTTAATTGTGCTCTAACGGGGAGTTGAAGGAGGATTATTTTTTTGGGGGGATGGTGAAAGTATGAAAAATTATATATTGAAAGTATTATTTATATTATGGGGGTTTACTTTATTTATCGAGCTATTCTGGTTTAGTTTGTTGACTCATAGACCTCATTCCACTTCAGAAGTTATATTTGCAGTCACTGTGATTGCTGTAACCAGTATATTTGGTTCGGTTGGAATGTATTTATTTAAAAGTTCGAGGAAATAAAATCTTATTCAAGTAATGGATGCCTTGATCCAGGAAGGACACTTGTTGAGCTAAAGCGGCAGAATAGTGAAGGAAGGAATATTCACTAGAATAAGTCGTTAAAATTTTTGGGGTAATCTATATTGAAACGGCTTTTTGATGCAAATAAAAGGGGAGAGGTTTTTGAAAAACTTAATTCTGTATTGGAGGATATTTGTCGTAGTTACGTTAACGGTCCTTTTCTTGATGAAGGTTATAAGTCAATTCATCTTCCTATCATTTCTTTCAGGAATTATTATCTTTGTTGGGATTCCTTGGTTATATACTAAGGTAACGAAAAAATAGTATTTGGATTGTGAAGGATTTCACTTAAACTCCCTCAGTTTGATTCAATTATCTCACGAATGCTCGCTATAGGGTACTTATGTTTAACAACACACATATATAAAAAAAGCCCAGAATTTTTCTGAGCTTTTTGCATGCTAATTTGTCTGTTAAAGTTCCTGCTAATTCAAGTGCGACTTTCAGTGCGAAAAGCACTGTTAATTCAAATTTTATACTTCAAAACCGAACCTGTTAAGCCTTAGCCGGCTGTTATCTACGTTATTTTACAGTAACGATTTTTTCCTGATGCTCATGAAGGTCTTTTCCTTTTTCAACATGCACATTGACCGTCCAGTCGCCGGCGGAAGGGAAGGCATGCTTTAACTCATATGTGCCTTCAGCCATTTCCGCCGCAGAGAGGAATTCATGCTTTTCCACGCCATCCTTCCACACTTCAAACCTGACCGTTGCGCCTGTAAGTGGCTTGTCATCATGCTTGATGGCTGCTGTTAAAAGCGTTTCCTGGCCGGCAGCAGCCGAAGTCACCGGAAAGTCAATCGCAACTGAGCCATGCCCATGCCCATGATCGTGCCCTTCCGCAGACTCATGCCCGTCACCGGATTCGTGGTCACCGTGCCCATCTGCGCTTTCCTCCGAAGGATTGCCGACGACAAACTCCTTCTTCGGCATAACATGCATATCCCGGGCGGTCACATGGCTGATCACCACATATTGGCCAGCCTCGGCAAACGTCTTCTTAATTGAATAAATGCCATCGCCAGCATGTTTTGCTTCAATCATCTCGTGTTCCTTGTCGCCATTTTTAAAAACCTCGAACTTAACCTCGTTCGCATCCTCAACATTTTTTCCATCCTGAGTGACATGCGCCTTGATTTCAGTCTCCACATTCGGGTCGATTTTATCTGGAAGCAGGATCGTAACCTCGACCATCTTCGGTAGATCATCGCCCGTACTCTTATTATTATCCTTCGCATCGGAACACGCCGCCAATGCAAACGCCAATAAACCAATAAGTAAAAACAATAACTTCTTCATATGCTGTCCCCTTGTCAAAAGTAGTTAAGTGCAGGCACCCTGGCTTTGTCCAGTACACGCACTATTTTACACTATAACCATAGGACTTTGGTGGCTCAACAGGCTGAAATCGCAACAAAAGTATGGCGAAATTATGACAAGTGGCTTCTCCAATCCGTTCTAAGGATTTTTTTGGGAAAATTGGACATCGCAATTCGAGTCTCAACCTTTAAACCAAATTATGCCTTACGGCGTAGACAGCAAGCAGGAAGTAGTTATCAAATTCTAGCTTCTCTAAAATAGCTTACTTATACCGTTTATATGATACTTTAGTATAGAGAAATTACCAATTGAATGGGGAGAAACGGATGGAACGAGTCGATGTGGTGTATGGTTTGATTGTCAATGAAAAAGGGAAAGTACTCATGGTGAGAAATAATGGAGCAGGCTGGACCCTTCCTGGCGGTGCCGTGGAAAAGGGGGAAACCTTAACTGAAGCACTTATCCGGGAAGTAATGGAAGAAACAGGCCTCGAAGCCGAAGCAGGGAGGCTTCTGGCTGTTAATGAGGCATTCCGGCCGGACAGGGGCAACCATGTTCTGTTTTTTACGTTTGAAGTGAAAGCCACTGGCGGGGAGATCACAATTTTTGACCCGAACGAAATCACCGAAATCAGATGGATGGATTATCAAACAGCCGACTCGCTCATGCCGTATCACAAAGGCGGTGTGGCGGAGTTGTTGAGGGCTCCGGCGGGGTATACGTTTCAAGGATAAACTGCATTAATTTTGTTAAAAAGACTGCCTAGCTGTGCCGGCAGTCTTCTTATAAGTTCTAGGGGAAAAAGAAGTCAACCCAAATCGGCAAGTTGAAGTTCTCTTCGGAAAGCTCGATGAACTGTCCCATGATTCCAAGATGGGAAACCCCATATTTTTCATCTATTACTGGCGTATAAATCGATAAAATCAGAAGGTTGGTTTTTTCTATTTTGTCCGGATGGGAGTCCACCATGTACTCATTCGAATAGGTGATATAGTCGTTTTTAGTTGGATTAAAGAAAGCCAATATCCCAGCTGCCAAAAGGATAACGGCAGCAAAAGCGATTTTTTTGGCCAAAATGTTCATCTCCTTATTGGAATAGGGTATATAGATACAAGAGCCACAGCAAATAAAATGGAAAGGAATTTAATTACATTTTTCCTGAATAATTTGGAAGTTGATTTACACAAATACCAAAATAAACCACTATACTTAAATAATATGTTTTACAAGTCATGATTGCAATGGCTAATCTCATATATACATATTTTTGTAAAATTTTGAAATAAAGTACTTTAAGTATGAGACTCGCCTGCAGGATTGAAAAAAAATAATCTATTTTTTTACCGATACTAGGTAGTAAACAAGCGTAGCGGCTAGCAAATAGTGGATTAAGAACATGAGGGATGTTAATGTCCCGGTTTTTGAAAATTTCCAATGGAAATCTCGTTAACAATAGGTAAATAGTTCCTTGTCTAAAAATAACAAGCCTTTCTTTTTTTAAAATCGAAGATGCTATTGTATACTTTCATTAACACTATGTTTACGCAAAAATTACTTTTTCGAGGGAGAATATAATGGTATCAACATACAATCTAGGTAACCAGATATGGGAATACGTCTTTGAGAACCGCGAGGAGTTTAAGGGAATGCTGTTGTCCGAAGCCGTTGGGGTCGCCTCTAAGATTAATGATATCCTTAGGCAAGGCAACATTGACCTATTGAAAAATGCGGAGAGGCTTGTGAATTACGTTGTTGAAGAAAAAGAAGCCGAATTAATCCAATTTGCCGAGCAAGAGGGTATGATCTGGGCGGAGCATTCGCTGACCCTTTCCTTCAAGCTTGAATGGATTCAGGCAATCCGCCGGACTTTATGGCAATTCATTGCCCGATTTGACGAAAACAGCGAGAGCTTCCTGAAAAAAGATGACTTCTTTGTTCTCGAAAAGAAAATCAATGACAAAATCGACCAATTCCTTAACAATTTTTTTCTAAGTTATTCAACATTCAAAGATGAACTTTTGAATGCTCAGCGCAAATTGGTGGAGCATCTTTCTGTTCCAATCATTCCTGTTAGCCCGACAGTTTCCGTATTGCCGCTGATTGGCTTGATTGATGCCTATCGGATGCGGACCATTGAGGAAAAAGTCCTTACCGAAATCGGAAACCAAAAAGTACAATCCCTTGTAATCGACCTATCCGGTATCGCCACAATGGAATTGGACGTAATTGACCATTTCCTAAGGGTTTTGAAAGGCGTTGAAATGATGGGATGTAGAGCGATTATTACAGGTATGCGCCCGGATCTAGTCAAGGAAATGGTCCACTCCGGCGTCAACTTCTCCGATAAGGTCGAAACGAAAGGAACACTGCAGGAAACACTTAAAAAATATTTATAAACGCATTATTCCTTTTTTAAAAATGGCCGCCTCCATGTGCATCTGGGGCGGCTTTTCATTGAGTATGTATTGAATCACTGAAGATAATCCTGATTCTTTTTTTCCTCCCCATCAAGCTCCTCAAAAAGGTTTAATCCTTTTTTTCCTTCAGAAGGGGGCTGGGCAGGCTGTACTCCCGGAAAATACATATCCATCAATTTCTTAAATTCGCCCACGGTCAAAGGCTTCGCATCATCCTTCAACTCGTATCCAAGCTCCCCATTAACCTCAAGGGAAGCATTCTTAATATCGTTTAAGTTCGAAACCCCATGTATCCTCAGGCGCATCTCAAGCTGGTCAACGGTAATCCGCAATTTACGCATCGTTTTTGTATCAAGCTCGCCGTTTTTAATGATCAACTTTGCTTTTCCGGTGATGAATTTTTCCATAGCGTTCGATTTTACCTGCATATATTCAATGATGACGACTGACAAGATAAAAAAAGTCGAAACCATAATGGTTTTAATCAAACTATTTTGAACAACCGGCTGTACGATGATCATACCGATTGAAAGCATCACCACCGTCTGGGCCAAGGTCAGCTGTGATATGGATTTCCGACCCGCAATTTTCAAAAGGATTATCCCCACAACAATCAAAACGGCCGACTGCCAAATAAAATCCACACCATCACCTAATTTCCAATAGAAGTATCCTATTTAAATTTTGCAGTTTGGGCGATTCTATTCTTTGTGTGGTGAACAACATCTTTTCTGGTTTTGCGGTGAATCCTTGCCGGCTTTATTCTGACACAGAAATCGGTTGTTGGGGTTTTGCTGCCAGAATCAGGGGGGTTAATTCTGACTCCGAAAGCGGTTAATGGCGTTTTGCTGTCAGAATCAGGGGTTAATTCTGACACCGAAAGCGGTTAATGGCGTTTTGCTGTCAGAATCGGGTCTTTATTCTGCACCAAACTCGGTTTTAGGCCCGCTGGTTTCAGAATCAGGTTTTATTTTCAAGAGATGTTTCCAAAGAAGCGAGATGTTTGGACAGCAAAGTGAATTTTCAAGGGATGTGTGTCCAGAGATGCCTGATGTTTGGACAGCAAAGTAAATTTTCAAGGGATGTCTGTCCAGAGATGCCTGATGTTTGGACAGCGAAGTGAATATTCAAGGGTTGTTTGTCCAAAGCTGCTCGATGTTTGGACAGCAAAGTGAATTTTCGAGGGATGTGTGTCCAAAGATGTCCGATGCCCGGATAGTTATTCGCTCATCCAGATTTGTATGTCTTCATTTTCAAAAATTGCCTAAACCAAATCACTCGTCTTGATTTATGTGACATCCTTTCCGAAATTTGGCCAAACACTGTCACTCAACCGTGCTTCACAAAAATCCAGACTAAAAAAAGGTTCCCCGAAAAAGAAAAACGCCTCCGAAACCGGGGCGTCATTCCTATTTGTAGAACACTTTGTCGATGTTGTATTTCGCCTTCATGGTGTTGATGGCATATGTCTCGTAAATTTCTCGGTCCATAGGCTCGTCGACCACCAGTATGGCTATTTTGTGGATCTCATCGCGGTGGTTTTTCAGAGGTGAGACCGTGTCCTCGAAGTGCCTTTTCACACGCGGGCGGAGCTTACGCGCTTTCCCGACAAACAGTAGGTCATCATCCGCGTTAAAAAACAAGATGATGCCGCCTTTGTCCCTTGGAATCCGGTTATAATCTGTAAAGCCATATTTGCTACTGATAGGTGCCTCCACCGGTTCGCCCAGTTGTTTTTTTCTTGTCAGGACGACATCAGGTGCAGGCAGTTCAATTTTTATCATCGTATCACTTCCTTATCTTCAATTACTTTACCACAAGCAATGGACAGAAACCAAGAGCGCCAAGATTTTTTTAAAAAGCAAGAAAGGATTCAGCCCAATAAAATGGAATAAAATCATATAGAATCTTTTTTTTACAGGCATATATCCCATTTTAAAAAAGGAGGCAATTACATGCAACTAATCGACAAAGCACTTCGCTTCGCAGCCGAAGCGCATGAAGGGCAATACCGAAAGGGAACGAAAACGCCATACATAACCCACCCAGTGGCGGTCGGGATGCTGCTTTTAAAGCATGGGTACAGCGAAGAGCTAGTCGCGGCTGGAATTTTGCACGATACGGTCGAGGATACGGATGCCACCTTACAGGATATCGAAAAAAGATTTGGCCGAAAGGTGGCAGAGGTGGTAGCCGGATGCTCGGAACCCGACAAAACGCTCAGTTGGGAGGAGCGGAAGGAGCATACGATTGAATTTTTAAAAACAACCAGCAACGAAATTCGTGCAGTCGCTTGTGCCGACAAACTCCACAATATTGCATCCATGTTGGACGACGTCGCTCAGGGAGGGGATGAAGTTTGGAGCAGGTTCAATCGGGGCCGCGACAAACAAGAATGGTACTACCGAAGCCTCCTTGACAGCCTCGGCAGCCAAGGAACATTTCCGCTACTTGAAGAACTAAAAACCGCCGTCCAAACCGCTTTCGGAAAAATCTGAGGGAGGCAAAAATCTCTGGTCTAATCCGTTTCCTATTACTATTTTGTTAAACTTTAAGAATCCACGAAAGCAAACACCAAAGAAAGGCCCGTTCTCCACAAGGCGGGCCTCTACTCATTCACAATCTACTTAACTACTAATCGGCATGAATTCAGATTTAAGCAGTCCCATCATAATCGTATCATGGTATTCATGGTTGTAATAATGGCTTTGCCTCTTGATGCCTTCCTTCTTAAATCCAAGCTTTTCATATGCCCGAATGGCACGGTGGTTATAGGAGTAAACTTCCAAATCAACCCTGTGCAGGTTGTAGACGCCGAATCCATAATCGAGCAGAAGGCGCATCGCTTCCGTTCCATAGCCTTTGGAAAGGTAGTTTTCATTCGAAATCTGGATGCGGATATTGGCAGAGCGGTTTAACAGGTCGATGCAATTCAGTTCGACATCGCCAATCAGTTCATCTGTCTGGGGGTCAGCAATCACAAGAAATATCCGGCTGTCATCCTTGCTAATTTTCGTAAAATATTCATCCATAAACTCCCTGGAGTAAACCTTTTTCAACCCGGTCAGCTTTCGGGTTTCGAAAATGTACAGCCCCTTATAAAAGAAATCCAGGTCACCAGAATTGTATGGCCTGAGATAAACCCTCTCTGACTCTAAAAAACGTTCCTGTTTGGACATAATAAAATCTCCCATTTTTTTCTTTAAGTATACTCTTAAAGGCAGTTTTAGAAAATGCCAGTTGGTAAAGATTCAGAACGATAGGGACTACTTTTATAAAAAGCCACATAACTTCAAGCCTGCAACGATATTCCGTGGGTTATTTTTTGGAAAAATCCGCCCACCCACTCGTGATTTCCCACCAAACCCGAAAAGATGTTAAAATGGGCAGTAGGCTTTGCATACATATAAAACATCAGTGATTGAAAAGTGGAGGCATTATGAAAAAAAAGACGATTGTATTCACAGGTGGGGGGACTGCCGGTCATGTGACCCCGAACCTTGCCTTAATCAATGAACTTGATAAAAACAAATGGAATATCCAATACATTGGCTCCAAAAAAGGGATTGAACGGGAACTAGCGGAAAAAGCGGGCATCCCTTACCATGGCATCAGCAGTGGCAAGCTCCGCAGGTATTTTGACATGGAGAATGCGAAGGACATTATCAGGGTGCTCCGCGGCTGCTTTGAAGCAAGGCGGATTTTGAAAAAATTGAAGCCCCGGCTTGTTTTTTCAAAAGGGGGCTTTGTCAGCGTCCCGGTGGTCATTGCAGCAAGAACGCTGAAAATCCCGATTTTCATTCATGAGAGCGACTTGACGCCTGGGCTCGCCAATAAAATATCCCAGCGGTTTGCAACGAAAATTTTCACTTCATTCGATGAAACCGTCAAATATCTCCCGGCCAGTAAAACAGCCGCAATTGGCTCCCCGATTAGAAGGGAAATCCTTGAAGGATCCGCCGAAAAAGGCCGGAAGTATCTCGGATTTGATTCAAGAAAACCGGTGATTACGATAATGGGCGGAAGCCTCGGCGCAAAGCGGATTAACGAGGCGGTCAGAAGCGTCCTGCCGCAGCTCCTGGAAAACTTTCAGCTTGCCCATATTTGCGGGAAAGGCAATTTGGATGAAAGCCTTGCGTCTGTGAAGGGGTACAGGCAATTCGAATACATCCATGGTGAGTTGCCCGACATCCTTGCCGCGACGGATATGGTCATTACCCGCGGCGGCTCAAACTCCATTTTCGAATTCCTCGCGCTCGAGATTCCAATGGTGATCATCCCTCTGACGCTTCAGCAAAGCAGGGGAGACCAGATCCAGAATGCGCACTCGTTTGAGGAAAAGGGCTATTCCCTCACGCTAAATGAGGAAAATCTGACGGATGAAACACTTCTCGCCGCAATGGAGGAGTTGAAGAATAAAAGCGCCGATGTGAAAAAGAAAATGAAAGCTGCCTACAAGCAAAACGCGCTTGATATACTTCTTGAGGAGATTTCCAAGGTAAAGTAATTAGCGGTATTAAGACCATTTCAAGAGGAAAATCCCAGTAAACTCGAAAAGGTCCGTAATAAAAAACACAAACAAAACCCCCTCCAGCAATGAGAGGGGGTTTATCCTTATAACCAACTATTACTTTTCTACATGGAAAATTAATGACGCAACTAATTGGCCATCCTTAGGGAGAACGACCAGGCTCATTGCGGAAGCCCTGTCATCACCATTCCATGTCGCTTCGATCATATTATCGTCCCAATTTGTATCCTCGCGATCTGCCGCTTCATCCCAATCTTCCTCAATGTAGCCCTTAATTTCATCGAAGAATGCCTTCCCATCGGCATTGTCCTCAAACTCAATGAGGAAAAGAACGGCCACTGACTCCAATTTTCCATTTTTGAAATTGTAAACTTCAATTACCGGGTAATCGTAATAGGAGATTTCATCAAAAACGAGATAATCCGCTGTTTCCTCGGCCAGGTTGCCGAAGTCTAGGTTGGCTTGTTTCACTTGTTCCTTAGTCATGCCAACGTACATATCATCATTTAAGTAAACCTTCAATGTTTCTTTTGGAAGAACCTTTATGCTTTTATGTTCTGTTGCCAGATATTTTTTCCAAACAAATGATTCGTCAATGGAAATGGCGAAATTCAAGCTGGTGCCAAAAATTCCAGCAGTTGTAATTCCGATCAACTCACCTTTTGTATTGAATAATCCACCGCCAGAGCTTCCAAATGAGATGGATGCCGACGTTTGAATGAGACTGACTCCGTCTTCACTACGGAAACTGCTGATCAGCCCTTGTGAGACAGTATTCTGCAATCCAATTGGGCTTCCGATGGCAACGACTGTGTCGCCTTTTTTACTGCTGTTCACTGTTCCCATAGTAACTGGCTTAATCGATACCGGTGTGGCAAGCTTGACGATTGCAAGATCCTTTTTTGTATCTTTTACAACAACGCCTTCTATATCAATTTCCTGGCCGTTAATGAAGAGTGCTGTCATATTCGGGTTATGGCTTACGACATGTTCATTTGTTAAAATCAGGCTCTTGCTAATGAGGACGCCGCTGCCTTGTCCCGCAATTCCATTAAGTAAAACAACTTTATCATCGTTTAGGGAGACAATTTCCGGAACGGTAAGTGTTTTGTCTTTTGGAGTGGTGGTTCCAGTCGGATTGCTGATGCACTTAACCGCATCCAGTTTTGCTTTGCTCGGTGTTTCATACTTTACTTTTGCATCACGGTTTACGTAATAGCCACCGCCAACGCTCAGCATGCCAGGCTTGAAGGCGTAAATCCTATAAAACTCGCCTTTTTTAAGAGTTTTCGAAGCTGTCTTTTGTTCGCCGCTGACCTTGTAAAGCGTTGTATTCTGCAAAACTGTCAATCTGCCAATCTGGCCGGGCTTCAACTCTACCCCATTCCAGAAAATTTTCGACTGGCCTTTAAATTGCGCGCAAAAGGATGCATCTGCGGCTGCTGCCTGTCCGGTGTTGAAAAAGAATGTCGAACTAAGTAAAAATAATAATGCCAATAAAACTTTCCTCATGATTGACCCCCTATAAACGAATAACTAAATATTACCATATTTAGGAGGTGGCTGTCCTTCTAGTTTTAGAATATTTGAAATTTTATTTGTTGGGAAAATCTTCGTCGTTCAACAATCTCATCAAGGCATTTTCCCGGCCACAAGCCATGTCCGTACGCCAATCCGCTTACAAACGGTAAAGTAATGAAGCAACGCCTGAAGTACCGCTCCAGCGTTCATTCCAAGAATGACTCCGTCCATATTCAAACCTGGCATGGACCCGAAAACGAATACTGCGGCAAACGTAATCGAATTTGCCCAAATGCTATGCAGGAATGCATCTTTGATCAGTCCAGCGCCGATTAAATACGCCTGGAGTGGGATGATGAAAAAATGAAACAGGAAGCATGGCCAAAGCATTTTTAAATAATAGGCCGCGGAAGGGGAGGAAAAGAACAGCGCCGCCAATTGTCCGGAAAACATGTACATGACAAAAATAGAAACGGTCCCGTACAGCATGGTCAGCCACATCGACTGGCGCAAAAGGGCATGAAGCTTAGCCGAATCGGAACGCGCGAACGCATCGGAAACATTCGGAATCAGCGCAACCATAAGCGAATGGGCAATGAACGCCGGGAAAAAACCGATCGACATTGCCACCCCCATGAGCATCCCAAAATGTTCAGTAGCCGCGAGTGAAGTAAACCCGGACCGGACAAGCGTTAGCTGAATGAGGAAAGGCTGGACCGCATTGACGAACGACTGAAAAATCCGGAGGCCTACGGTTGGGACCGATACCGCCATCAGTTTTTGCCGGGCCTGTTTGGAAGAGAGGATCTCGTGCGATTGCGTTTTTAAAACCCGTAATTGAATCAAGAAAAAACTGAATAGATAGAGAAAAACAATCAGCTCGCTGCCAATCAAGGCTCCGAGTGCAATGAGAAGCGAGGTTTCAAGGCTCGAATCAAACAATTGAAAAATGGCCACGAGCAATCCAAGCTGGGCAAACTTCCGCAAGAAATTCGAAATGGCGATTTTGCTCATCTGCTGGATTCCCATGAAGTATCCGCGGGCAATCGACGAAAAAGCCGCGATGGGCACAAGGGCAAACAAAAGCCAGTGGATATGCGCCGGAAACCTCCTGAACGCGGACGGAATCGCAGCAGCCACGCCTACCACGATGATAAAAAAGATGGTTGATAAAAGCCCAATCCGCAACGCATGTTTTAAGAGACTCAAATGGGTTTCCCGTTTATGTTCGGCTATGTATTTCGAAATCGAAATCGGCAATTCCAGGCTTGCCAGGATAAAAATAAGGAAAACGACTGGCATGGCGGACATATACAGTCCCATGCCTTCCTCCTTTAGCTCCTTCGCCAGCTGCATATTCACCAAAAACTCTACGCATTCACTCAAAAAGGCGGCAATGATCAGGATTGCCGTCCCCCGCAAAAATGTACTCACGACACCCACCCCCGATATAAAACGATATGAGACGAGCCGGACTTTTATGAGGCAAGGCTAATTGTTGGGAAAAGTGGGGAGAATAACAGCATCAATATGGAAGGAGGAATCCTATTGGAGGCTGCATTGAAAATTGGCGACAAGGCACCCGGCTTTTCGCTGGAAGCAACAACGTACGAGAAACTGTCCCTATCCGACTTTTTTGGAAAAAAGAATGTTCTGGTCGCATTTTACGGTATGGATTTTACTCCTGGCTGAATTAAGGAAATCACCTCTTGGAAAGAGGATTACAAACGATTCGAAGAGCTGAACGCGGAAATCTTGGCGATCAGTGTGGACCACATCCATTCGCACCGCGTATTCGCCGCAAGCATGGGAACACTCCCGTATCCACTGCTTTCAGACTGGACAAAACAGACCGCAAAGGATTACGGCGTCTACAACGACAAAGGGCTTGTTGCGAAACGGTCCGTCTTTATCGTGGATACAGAAGGGAAGATAGCCTACCTGAACACATCGTTCAAGGCCGACAAGAAAGACGATTACGAAGCCGTTTTTGAGGCTTTTGGTAAAATAAAGACCCATTAAGTTACATAACCGTACCTGTGTGTCCATCGGTACGGTTTTTTGTGCACCCACATAAACTAACCGGAGAACGGCTTTTTACCTATAAGCCTAATCTGGATAGCAGGGGTGCAGCCATGGCAAATGAAAAAGATATGATGAGCGGAAGGGAGTCGCAGCTCCCATTCTGTGCGCAAACGAACGATGTGGCTCCATTATTTGTAGCCGAGGCATATGACAACCGCGAAAAGAAGATGAAACAAATCCGCCTCGCCGATTACCGCGGCCGATGGGTCGTGCTCTTCTTTTATCCCAGCAATTTCACCTTTGTCTGACCGACAGAATTGGCGGCGGTCGCTGCCATTCATGATCAACTTAAAGCCATTAACACGGATGTGCTGGCAATCAGCACGGACAGCGTATACTCACATAAGGTTTTCACAGAAACGTCCCCCTCCGCGATGAAGGTACAATATCCATTGCTTGGAGACCGGACTCATACAATCTGCCGTGCATACCGGGCGTTGGACGAATATTCGGGCGCTTCCTTCAGAGTAACTGTCATCATCGACCCCGAAGGAAAAATCTGCGCCAAATTCGTCTACCCTCCCGAAGTCGGCCGCAACGTCTACGAAATCCTCCGCGTCATCCAAGGAATCCAATACGGCCGCATGACAGGGGAAAGCGTCCCCGCAAACTGGGTGCCAGGCAACCCGGGAATCAAACGCGATACGAAGAATATTGGGAAGTATTGATTGTGCAGCATCCAATGGTTTCATGTTGTTTGGACAGCAAAGTGAATTTTTCAAGGGGGTGTGTCCAAAGAAGCCCGGTCTCTGGACAATAAAGACAATTTTCAAGGGTTATGTGTCCAAAGAAGTCTGGACTCTGGACAGCAAAGTGAATTTTCAAGGGTTGTCTGTCCAAAGAATCCTGGTCTCTGGACAGCGTAGTGAATTTTCAAGGGTTGCGTGTCCAAAGAAGCCGGGTCTCTGGACAGCGAATTGAATTTTCAAGGGGTTTGTGTCCAAAGAAGGCGGGTCACTGGACAGCGAATTGAATTTTCAAGGGGTTTGTGTCCAAAGATGCTCCATGATGGGATTTTGACACGGGAGAGGTCTTTTTTCTAATTCGTGTCCAAATCATGTTGGTATTCGGACACAGGAACAGTTAATAGAATCAATAAAAATTGCAAAATGCACACGTCATTCACATTTGACGCGTGCTTCTTTTTTCCCAGGTAATCAACCCATCGAAATAGGATAACCAAAAATTTTTACCAACATTATGAAAAAGTAATTGATTTCCACACAATAATACTGTACGATACATAGTATAAGATAAATACTGTACGACACATAGTAAAAGAAATGAGGTGTGTGAATGAGTAATTTATTGGATTCTCTAATGATCGAGCTTAGAAGAGGGACGTTGACATTGGCAGTATTAAGCCAATTGCGAACCCCCCAATATGGATATTCACTTGTTCAGTTACTGGAAGATTCGGGCATTCCGATCGACCAAAGTACCTTGTATCCACTGCTTCGGCGGTTGGAAAAACAGGAGTTGGTGACGAGCAGCTGGGATACAACCGAGAGCAGACCCCGTAAGTACTATGTTTTAAGTGAATATGGGTTCGAACTATTTTTGCAGTTAAAAAAAGAATGGATTAAGAATACAAATGAGCTTTACAGCTTATTAAAGGGGGAAGAGGACGATGAAATTAATTGAGATTTATATTCATGAAGTTACCCGAAGACTGCCGGAGAAAAATCGCGAGGATATCGCGCTTGAGTTGGAGTCAACCATATCGGATATGCTTCCGGACGACCCAAATCAGGAAGACGTGAAGGTCGTTCTGGAAAAATTGGGAAATCCAGTCAGTTTGGCAAACGGTTATCGGGATCGGCCTATGTACTTGATTGGGCCGCGCTATTTCGATGTATATGTGACGCTGATAAAAATGTTTTTTCCAATTGCGGCGGCGGTTTCTTTCATCATCGTCATTGCTCAATTTTTTATTGGATATAGTGGAAATGAAGCTGTAATGGATGTGGTACTCGATCTTATCGGGAAAGGAATATCAAAAGTCATTGAGGTAGGCATCCAAGTTTTCTTTTGGTTAACGATTGTGTTTGCGGTTTTGGAAAGGGTCGATAAAGGAAATGACGATCAGCCGTTAACATCAAGTCTAAAGAAATGGACTCCGGACGATCTGAAAAATGTCACTTATCTCCCTAAGAAAAAAGCCATTTCTAATTTTGAAGTATTCCTGTGTTTATTGTGGACCGCAATTGCGGCAACAGTTTATTTTTATGCGGATCATTTAATAGGCGTGTATGAAGGCGGAAGAGGCGAGCTCGAATTTGTAATCCCAGCTTTTAATCAGGAAGTTCTGCTTCGCTTTTGGCCGATTGTAGTTATAATGATTGCTTTAGAAATAGCGCTATCCCTCTATAAATTGATAAAGGGGAGATGGACGAAGCGAATGGCGCTTTACACTACTGTTCTCCAACTCATTGAAACGATCGTAGTTATCGTAATCTTGGTCACCCCAAACATTCTAAATGCTGAATTCCTTTCCTATATGGCGGATTTATTTAACATTACAAATGATCAGTTTAAAACGTGGTTACTTGCCGGCGCAATCTTCTTAATGATTTCTGGAGCAGCATACAATATATTTGATGCATTTCGCAAAGCAAGCAAAAATTAGTATGTCCTGCTTTATAATAATGCTCGGCCATTTACAATTTTGCAAAAGTGCCATCCAGGGTAAAACGATAAGCAGAAGAATGGATAGGACTAACTAACCGCCTTGTTGGTTTCGACAAAAGGCGGTTTTTTGTGTTCTGTAGGCTAGTTAGTTTACGATAAATGAAAGGCCTATAAAATAAACGGGTCAAAGCCATCTTTACATTCGTCTAATCTTTTGAAGGGAGGGGCGGCGGTGTTTATTCAAGAAAGTAATGATATAGAAATAACTAAAGATATCCTCTTGCATCAGTTAATGCTGAAGTATGGATCTGAGTTAAAACGGATCGCCTATTTGTATGTAAACGATCAAGTTGAATGCGAAGATATTATTCAGGAAGTTTTTATTACTTTTTATAAAAATATGGACAAGTTTCGGCATGAAGCTAGTTATAAGACTTGGCTGATTCGAATCACAATTAACAAATGCAAAGATCATCGTAAGCGATGGAGCATTAAGAATCTAATTTATAAACCAGAAATTCATCCATTGAATACAAGTCAATCATCCGAAAATATGTATATTCAGCAACAACATTCCAAGGAAATAATAGATCAAATCGCTAGTCTTTCAGGAAAATACAAAGAGGTTCTCATTCTATATTATTATCAGGAAATGAACATGAGGGAAATTGGTGAAGTTCTAAATATTAGCATAAATACCGTTAAATCAAGACTGTTACGCGGAAAAGAGGCTCTTCAAAGTAAACTTGAAAGGGGTAGTAAACTTGAATAACTTTGATAAGAAGATATCAGAAAACGTGAAGAGTTATTTAGAAGAGAATGTTAACTTTTCGGCTGAAGAAAGCGAAAAAATTCACCTGAAAATCCAGCAAGGAAGTCATAAATCAAGAAAGTTTAATCCCGTATATTGGACAGTTTTGGCTTCTGCTGCAATTATTTTTCTCGTATTAAGCCTACCCTTTCTGAAAAGTTCTATTGTGGGTCCAGAAAACGGGCCTGCTGTGAAGGGTTCTGGTAATGACTTACCTGAGGGTGAAGAATTAGCGGTAGACTTGTCTGACATTGAACAAATGAATATTGGTGCCGAAATGCCCCGGCTTTTATATGCCGATAACAACATAGTAGTTATGCAGGGTACATTCGGAGTACTCGTATATAATATGCAAGATTCAATCGTTACGAATCGAATTTCATATGAGCAAATTAAGTCATATGGCATCTCAATGATGTTGGCATCTGTATCGCAAGATGGCACAACAATCTATATTGGAAATGACGATATGTCTATGTCTAATGAATTTGTATATACTCATCAATACAATATTAGTAGTAGAGTAATCAAAAAAACGACACAACAGCCAACAAGCTTGTATAGACCTAAAACTATTGAAGCACCTGGTTATCATGAGCAATACGACGATTTACAATATGGTACGAGTCACAATATTGTAGAATTGGAACATTCATTTATCTATCTACGCTCCTCAGACTGGAATATGAAAAACCTACAAATTGTTAATTGCGAGTATGAAGATGGTGAAAGCAAAGTTTTTGATGTATTCGTTCCAACCATCTCTGATAATGAAACTCCACCACCTTTAGAAAAACACTACTATGATCTCGCTAAACTTTTAAAAGAAAATTCATACTACCAAGACCTATTTCAAAAATTGTCCAAAGCAATCCAGTCAGAAGAGGGCGCGAAAGTGTTCATCCTGTATCTTCATGCGCTTAAACAACAAGACATGGAAGAAATTAAAAAGTACGCATTTACAAGAATGGAATCCGAAATCGAGGAACTGATTGAAACTTATAATAAGATTGACTATGAAACGATTACGATTGACAAAACAATTCCAAGCAAAGCGGAGCCCAGCTATGAGGTACAGCTAACATATCAAATAAAAGGAAATGCCGAAACGGAAGAAAGGACGATTCACATCCATTTAAACGATGGAGTGGCCATCGATATTTTTGAACCAGATACCTCACTTGAGTAGTTATCTCATGCTTGGAACAGTTGGGTTTATATTTTCTCTGTTTGGAAAAATAAGCCGATTCAAGGTCATTTCTTGAATCGGCTTTACTTTAGGGGTATACGTTCTTTGCAAATTATCTACTTTCCCTCTAGTTCTACTTGGATACGAACAGTTCCATTAAGATATTGTTCATAGCGAGCGATTTCAAGCATTACTGGATTAGTTGGAAGCTTTTCTACATTTTCTAGATCAAAATGCTGCCCAATTAACATATGGTTCTCTTGATTTGAGATCCAAACACTATAAGAACGATAAATTTCGCCACTAGTATCAATTAAATGATTGAATACTCCTTTATGTTCATCCTTTTTAAAAGAAGGAACTTTATATTCAATTTCATAGTTATCCTTAATCTCAAGCGCGATGTTAATCTTATCTGGCTGACTAATCACTTTTTTCTTTTCAAAATCAACGACAATAAATTCATCGGCTTTATCAATCGCTTCAATTTCCCGCATTTCAATTGTAATGGCTTTTGGAATACGAAAATAATTGCTTTCTAACATGATACTAAATTGCTCATCCTTATAGTCACCAAATCCAACGACACCGTGTCTAATTTTTCCCCATTCTTCATGATTTTCATCATATATTCGAATATCCTCAAAGCTTAATATCTTCTTTGAATTTGATGGGTCAATGGACATTTTTAGTTCGGACCTAATCGGAGAAATAATCAGCTCATGGACTGTGAAGCGTTGCCCATCGACGACGACCTGTTTGTTAACAGCGTATCGTTTGGATGGTTTAACTTCTTTTTTTAGTGTGAACGGAATTTCAAAAACTGTTTCTGGCCGGTCACGTAGCGATAGTGTAAGTACGAAATCCCGGGATGAATAGTCCATACGATGGCTAGCTGTTGTAACATTAATTGTATCTTCCACCTCATAAGTTCCTGTGGACTGAGCCGTCCAATTACTGCCAATTGCCGCATTTACTAATTTATCTTTCTGCTTTATTTCCGGCATAACGCCCGTAAATAGTGCTAAATCTTCATCCGAATTCAATTTATATGAAATGATCATCCCTGATTCATCCGCCACTACACTTGTAATCGTAAGGGTTTTTCCATCGATTGTTTGGCTTTCATTCATTCGCTCAAAATATTCGTTATTAACTATATCTTCCATTCCTTTATCTAGAGCAATCATTTCTACAATTGGCTTTAAACCTGGAATTTGTGCGACTGCGTGTGCAAGAGCAGGGGACACCCGAATGGATCCAATCAAGAGAATCATAAGAATTGCAAAGGCGACGGTCGATTGAAAAAGGCGCTTGCGTTGAGTTTTCTGTTTTTTAAATCGATTGTATCCAATAAGCTGTGCTTCTGTCTGTAAAGTTTCCAGTGGTACTGAATCTAGTAATTCCAAATATCTTTGTTCTAGTTGTTTATCAAACTGGCTCATGAAATGCCCCCCTCTCCAAATAAATGACGAATTTTCTTTAACGTTTTATGTAATCTTGATTTAACAGTCCCCTCGGGAATATTTAGCACGGTCGCAATTTCACTATTCTTTAAATCCTTGAAGTACTTCAAATGAATAAGTTCCTGCTGTTCAATGGGCAGCTTTGAAATGACATCGTTTAGTTCAAATAGCTCTGCCTTATGCTGAGATTGTTCTTGAAAGTCGTTCGTTATGACATCACGTTCTCTCCGGCGCCTCATCATTAAACATGTATTAATGACAATCCGTACGAGCCAAGTTTTTAAATACTCTGGCTTCTGCACTCTATGGATGTTTTTTAAGCACTGATAGGTCATTTCTTGAAAAGCATCATTTGCATCATGTTGATTTCTCAAATAACTGTATGCAATTCGATACATTGGGTCTTTATATAAGTTCAAAAGCTGCAGTTGAGCAGCTTCGTTTCCATTGATTGCTTGTCTGGCGAGTTCAATCTCATTCATCTCCAAGCCTCCTTTACAAATTAGATGCACCAATCGGTTAGTTCGTTCACTTGGGTTTGAAGTTATTTCTAAAAAGGGATTACCTTTCTAGTAATTAAACACTACTAAGGATCGTCATAATAGTAAAATTGGCAAAACTCATCGCCTAGGAATTTGCCATTGTTCCATTCATAAATAATTTCTTATAAAATGGTATTATATGGTTATTATAAGTAAGCTATGGTAAATTGAAAGTGGAACCAACTTGTTAAACCTTTTCTGCAAATACATCGTTTTTAAGAAGAAAGACAGGGGAGGATACGTTTTGACGAAAAAATTCTATGTTTGTTTGTTGGTATTAATAATCGCCGTGATTGCTTTTTTCGGATATAGATATCGGGAACAAAATCTGGCCAATTTAGTGAAAATAAAAGACGTCGAGAAAGTGTATATCATAACGGGGAATAAGGGGTCAAAGGAATTTCAACTTATAAAACCAGACGATGAAACCATTCATGACCTCTCAGAATTTCTTAGTCAATACCGTGTTAAATTAACAAATCAAGAAGGTTGGAGTTCTGAACATCCAAATGAACAGTTTACACTTTACCTCGGTTATAAAGATGGGGATTTGAAAATATATACCTTTGAGCGAGACATTGTCGCATGGACCCGAGGTTATAAGGTATTGAATCCGCCTATGGATTATAAGGCCATTGAGAAACTCGAACAAAGGCTTATTTCTGAATAGTTAAGATTGAAGTTGAACCTTGTCTATTTGCATCTATGCTAAATGTAAAAATAGGAGGGGAAGAGAATTTTATTCAAAGTTATCACTGCTTTTGTCTCTACTGTTGTCTGCTCGCTATATATGCTGCGACCAACAAGTATAAGCATAAGTACTGACCTAAATATAATGATGATTATCTTTTTCGGGTATCTTATTTTAGGAATACCCGCTTCATATCTAATTGACATAGCTAATCAAAAAATTATAATACGGAATAGTATTTGGAGATATTTTTTCAATGTCGTTATGTACGGAATGTTTGGGGTAATCGCATTTTATATTCTATTAGCTTTCTTAGCAGGAGAGCTAATCTTTAGGGATATTTCCAACGTGCTGGGCGGGTTTATCCCTTCACTCATATTTTTTCATGTGTTTTTATTGTTTAAAGGTCTGCTCATCATTATTAGAGTAAAAAAGAAGAGTAAGGGATTTTATAACTAACAGATAAAGTTTAAGAAGTGAGAATAGAAAGGCCGTATTACCAGCGGGTAATCATACAATAATTTGAACAGAGGAGGTTGTTATGACTAAGGTTCCAATTAATAATAATTTTGATGAATTAATGAAGACTACAGAAAAATATGTTGAACCAAATTGGAGAAGATTGGGCTTCGATACTACTCCTGATGTAAATACATCAGGAAAAGGAGTCGGTATTGTAATAATCGATGATATTCAACCTCATAATTTAATTGATCATTTAGGCGATAGATTAAAGCAAGTTAAGGTAGATGATGATTTTAATATTTCATGCTTAAATGTTTCATTAAATCAACCTAAACCACTGGAAAAATCCAAAGAGCATGGTCTGATGTCTTTACTTTTGTTGGCTCATAAACCCTTAATTGTAGGTGATCATTACCATGTTGGACTAGCCCCAGCGGCTACATTTATCATGCTATCTGAAGTGGAGCCCAAAAAAGTTGAGAAAGGTTTGAATTGGATTCTTAAAAAACGCAATGAATGGAATATACAGATAGTATTAAATTTGTTTGTACCTAATACAAGGGAGATAGGTTCGATAAAACATACTATAAATGATCCATTTGTCCGAGCTTTGGAGCCGGCTTTTCGATCAGGATTGTTAATAGTAGCTGCCAACGGAAATTCAAGGACTCATAATAATTTACATCCAATTCACTTTTTTACTGTTGGTGGCTACAATGACAATGGAGTATCTTGTTCAAAAAAACACTTTTCTCATCCAGCTGTCCCATGGGGAAGGAACGGAGACGGTCATTTTCGCCCTGATATTTTAGCTCCATTTACTTATTTATCAGTTCCATATTGTGAGAAAAAGGATTCGAAACGTTTATTATCCTATTTTGGAGGTTCCTGTGGTTCCGCTACTCTTGTAGCAGGTGTTTGTGCATATTTCCTTTCAACTTATCCACAAATAAATAATAATACGTTAAGAAGTGCATTGGTACAGAATGCGACCTTTTATCATAATGACATTCCAGTACCAAGAATCGATATTGGAAAAGTGAAACAATTTTTAACAGATGACTATAATATTCCAGAAATAGTTCCTTTTTCTGCAAGAATAGATATTAAAAATCCATCTGAATCCCTATCTTCAAAAGATCCAGTCCAAAGGGCATCTGCACTTACAGAATTAATTGAAAATAAAATGATAAATAGAGAGACATTATGGTCCTACCTTGATGATGAGTCACCAATTGTCAGAAAAACTATAATATCATATGGGCTAGGTGCACCACGGGGAGAAAATGAGAGGGCATTGTATTGGAATTACTTTAACACGAGTATTAAGGAATCCGGAGAGAAAATTTCTTGGCTATACCAATTACTAAAGGATTCAAAGGAAGACGAGTTAGATCGTTGGATAGAATTATTAATGGAGCTTGATATCGAAATAGTCTTATGCGTTAAAATTTTTCTTGAAAAACACTATAAAGACTCACCAGAAATTCATTTTTTTCCTGATCCTAGCGATGATTTCATCAAAAAGATGACCAGTGATGTATTAGGGTGGTACAAAGAATATAAAGGCAAAAAACATGATTAATATTAAAAGTGGATCCAGCAATCAAGAAGGGTGCATGTTTTGGAAAGCCACTACGAGTGTATTAACATTCAGGAAAGCAGAACCGTCCCACTACAAAATAAGAATCCATTCAAAAAAGATCGCGCATAGGAGTAACGGGTTCGGTTCCCTATCGCAAACATTCAAACCTTTTTTTATTTCAATGTTGACTTAATTAAAATTACTCTGATAAGGCAGTAAAATACTACCACTTTTATAGTATCTATATAAAATTATGATGACAATCGGAATCAAAAATAAAAATGCAATTGCAGAGATGTTGAAAAACAAAATAATCTTTTCTGTATATTCTGTTATCACCCCAGATTCAATAGGAGCATCTTCTACTCCAAATTTTGCCCCTAAAATCGGTAAACCTGCAATCAGATTATTTAATGCGTGTAAAATTATAGAAACAATTAGTCTTTTTGTTTTTATATAGACAATACAACAGAACAATCCAAAAACAAAATGCCCAATGAATCCTGAATTTAAATGAAGAATTGAAAATAATAATGATGTTAAAACCATAGCCTTGGAAATTCCTAAAGTTTCACCCCATTTATTAAACAAATATCCCCGAAATAATAGTTCCTCGGCAAATGGTGTAATGGTGAATGATATTTCTAAAAAGTGGATTAAGCATATTCATTGGTTGGCTATTTGGGGATTTTTAGGAATCGTTTTTTATGTTATAAGTTACATTTTCCGAATTATGTACTCTGATTAATATTGAATTCCTTATTGAGTAAACGTGGCAGTTAAGTAAAGGAAGAGTATTGTAGAGAAGAGGAATGAAAATTGGATAAACAAAGAACTTTCTTTTATGGGTTTATTGTTGGTTTTGTATTATTGATTTTACCTATACCTCATTTTTTCTTTTGGCGAGACGTTACGGATATTGTAGAAGCAATATTTCGATATAGTGGATTTGTTTTGATGGTAGTTTGCGGAATTCCTTTGATTTTTGATGTCTTTAGGAATTTTATTAAATGAATTTTCACTAACTGGCGCCATAGCTGGAGATTCTGCTGCTTGTTCGACTAAAGGGGAGTTGAACAAAGAGGATAGCTTAAGAGGAATATGAAAATAATTAAGCGAAATACATAGAAATGGATCTTTATTACAGGGGGTGATCGTAATGATTTATGAGATGACCTATCAAGTTCGCGTATCTGATTTTGAAGAAGGGGAAAAGTGGTATAAAACATTATTAAATAAAGGACCTGATTATACTCCTCACGCAGGTTTTGCGGAATGGGAGCTAATTCCAGGTTGCTGGCTCCAGGTTGCCGAAGGTACACCATCCAAAGGTAGTGGTCCAATACGCCTTGGTGTATCTTCAATTGAAACTGAACGAAATAGGATGATTAAGGAGTTGGATGTCGATTCGTTTGAAATCCACGAGTTTAACAGGTTTATGGATATGTGGAAATATGGGAATTGGGGTAAAAAAGGGAGGATTTCATAATGTGGTAATAAAGAAAAGTACAATATTAATTGGTTCTATATTTTTTGTTCTTTTTCTTGTTATAGGCGTTTTAATCTTTTATATGTTTTGGTTAGAGGAGGATACGTACTATCCTGAATACCAAGATGGGATAACAGCTAAAGTAATTAACCGAAGTCAGGTTGAATTACCTGACCTGAAATTTTCCTTAGGAACTATAGGTGACCCAAATTATAAAAAAATCGGTTCAATGAAAGGTTTAAATGCTAACGAATTAGGCGAAATCCATGTGCCTGAAACATTTAATGGACCCAACGACCTTAGTTTCTATATTCAATATAGAGATACTAATAATAAATTGGCATTAGATGCCCCATTGTACATCTCTGGTGCACATCCAAAAAAAATTGTAGTTGTTCTGACAATAAAAGAAGTAACTGATTCAGGAATTTTAATCTACGAATATGAAGCATTTGATGGTTGGGATAAAATTGGTCCTTATCCAAATGATATTAATTATATAGATTATGAGGATTAAGGGACCAAGTAAGTTCAACTGCCTAAAGAATGTTAAAAAGGGGTCTCGCCAACATTTCGACAATTTTGTACGGCAAGCGTATTTGGAAGTAGAAAGTAGGCTGTTTCTGTACCCTAAAGCGGTCCCAAAAAGGATTGTGCTGACACTATGGTTTTTGGAACACCTTTTGGTGCTATTATTTAGTGCCTTGTTACTGAAAAGTGCGATAGAACCATAAATAAACGTTATTAGAACATTCCTTTTATTATGTCAAAGATATTATAATTTTTCTTACTCAACTTCGGTGAAGTTTAGTTTTATAAGAAAAAACAAGGTAATTACTACAATGCAAAGGAACTATATATATATCATTATAAAAATTGAAGGAGTAAAATGATGATTGAATTGACGAAAAGTGAATTTGGATTAGTTTCTCATTTTATTAACGAAACCGAATATGAGGTTATTTTTGCTCATGCAGTGCTTGACCAAAATCAGCCAGGAAGAATATTTACTGATAATATCGAAAATCCTACTGTCGCCTTATTTGCAAGTAACGGTGGACATTACTTTTTAGTTGGTAATCCTCAAAACGATGATTTTAATAACTCCTTATTTCAATTCTTAATGGATGAAAATAATCATTGGATCTTTTTCGATCTTTATACTTTTTCATATGAGTGGTCAGAAAAAATAAGTTCTTTTATGCAAGATTACGTAATAAAGGTAAAAAGGTCTGGATTTTCATTTAACCCAGAAAGATTTTCAACTTTGCCTTCATGGAAGGAAAATATACCAGTTGGTTTTGAAATGAAAGAAATGGATGAAACATTGTTTGATCAATATCAAAGCGAAATTGACAATCATTTTTAAATTGTTATGGGATTCCCCAGTTGATTATGTAAAAGAAGGATTCGGTTACTGTCTCTTATATGAAGGGAGATTTGCAAGTGTATGTAATTGTTATTATATCGGTGGTGGCTATGTAGCTTTAGATATAATGACAGCAAATGAATTTCAAAATAAAGGTCTTGCAACTTTAATATCCATGGCTTTCATTAAAAAATGTTTAGAAAAAGATTTAATTCCAAGTTGGGAATGTCAGGCGGAAAACCTACCGTCAATAAAATTAGCCTCTAAATTAGGATTTGACAAGCAAGATGAATTTCATATTTTTTGGTGGCATAAAAACAAAAAAGTATTAGAAAATTTCCTGAAAAGAAATGCCGAATTAAGTAACTGAAATATAAACCTTGTATAACTAACGGTTGTGATGATTCAGGAAGGATTACCTTCCTTTTTTTTGAGTTCCTTATTGAACAAACGGTGCAGTAATGTTTAATAAAGGAGTTCATTTGAAAACTTTTTATAAGGGGGAATTAGACATGATATACATAATAAGACATGGACAAACAAACTTGAATAAAGAACATAAAATGCAGGGAAGAATGGGCTTACCATTAAACGAGCACGGAATAGAACAAGCCAAGGCTTTAAGAGAGATATTAAAGAAAATAGATTTTGATTTTGTATTTTCTTCCCCACAAGAGAGAGCCGTACAAACAGCAGAAATTGTTACTGGAAAACGAGCTATTTTGGATGATAGATTGGATGTTTTTGATTTAGGAGAAGCGGATAGGTTACATATTAATGAAGTAAAAATGACTGGTCCATTACCTGATTCTTCGCTCTATCAAGGGGTAGAAGAACCAAATAGATTTGTTAAAAGAGTGTTTAGCTTTATGGAAGAACTTGAAAGCAAATATGGAAAGAAAGAACTTAATATTCTTATATCTGGTCACAGATGTACCACTGGTTGTATAGGTGCATATTTTGAAGGAATACCGACAGATGGGAATTTGCTGAAATATTCCTCCAATACAGGGGATTATAAAACATTTAATTTTTAGTAAGGTCTGGTCTGTGTGAAAGAAGTCAAATTAAACAAACTGGATTACCGCACTTTTTTATTGAATTCTTTAGTAAACAAACGGGGCAGGATTGTTCAATAAGGAATAATCACTTGAAGGCTATTTTGGCAAGATTAGTTCATAAATATTAAGGTTAAATCTTAGGCAGTCCAGAATGATAGCTGGGCTGTCTTTTCGAATTTTTAAAGATTCTTAATAATAGTGCCAAAAGGTTCACTTTAGTGTAAAATTAAACTATATATTTAATAACAATAGGGGGAATCGTAATGTCTGAAAAGAGTGTGAATATGCTAAATGTCGTTCTTTTTTTAATCTTAGGTTGTTTATACGTTTCCTATCCAAAAGTATTTATCTGAAAAAGAAGTTGCAGAATATATGAAAAAACAAGGGATTTCAAAAGAAAATATAAGAACCAAGGAGGTATTAAAAGATTATAAGCAAAGCGGTTATTACGTAGTTGTTGAGTTGAAGGACGACCCTGGTGTAGTTTATGACTATCACTGGTTTCCTGATAGAGGCGTGGTTCTTACAGGATACGACGACAGCCACAGTTATGATATTGAAGATCGGGAATTGAAGTACCCTCCCATTGAATGATAGGAACCTGTTACCATTGGAGTAGATCTTTTTTTGCTCTAACTTAAAAATTACTTCTTAGGGAACCCGATTTTAGTGATAATATTTTCGGATTTGGAAAAAATAGCGCTAAAAGGAGGGATTCCAAAATGTTTGTAAAAAAAGTAAACAAATTTGCCGTGTTGCTCTTAATGATTATTGCTGTGATTGCTTTAGGATCATTCAATGTATTTGCGGAAACCGGTGTTGGAACAGAGCCTGTTGACCGAGAGAACGCGATTACAGTCGAGTTGAACGATGATTACTTTAATCCGAAAACGATCACTTTGCCAAATGGACGAGCAACAACGGTAATATTGAAAAACAATGGCCAGAAAGAGCACACCTTTACAGTACAAAGGCTCGGAATTGATACCGTTGTCCAGGCCGGAACAACAAAAACCATTACCGTAAAACCGAATATGCCGGGTACATATGATTTGATATGCCGGTACCATTCTCAACAGGGAATGGTTGGAAAAGTAATCGTTAAATAAAGTTTTTTCACAGAAAAGGGCTACTAAGGTAGCTCTTTTATTTTTGAAAAATGACAGGCTCGTTTTTGTCGAAAAAAGAAGTTTAAACTAATTCTTTTAAAGGAATAGTAAGGGTTAGGGTGACAGAAATATAGCAAGATGGGAGTGTAAAGGTTTGGAAGTCAATAACACAAGGACATGGACGTCAGATACGATTAGTATTGGAGCGTTGGATGCAAATGCCATTAAAGTCATTGCCATTATCGCGATGATCGTTGACCACACGGCTATATGGCTGGTAGCGAAAGGGACAACGCTGGACATTGTTATACATACTTTTGGAAGACTTGCCGCACCTATTATGTGCTATTTAATCGCTGAAGGATATCATTACACTTCGAATTTAAAAAAGTATAAGAAGCGCCTGTTTGTTTTTGCTATCATTTCCCACTTCCCGTTTGTGTTGTTTTTAGGGCTTGAGTGGTGGCAGGGGACAAGTGTCATCTGGTCCTTGCTGATGGGGCTCGTTGCCTTGGGGATAAGCAAAAGAGAGGATATTCCTCTTGCCTTAAAAATAACGCTAGTTAGTGTATGCTGTCTGCTGGCTTACAACGCAGACTGGAATTATATCGCTGTATTGTGGGTTTTGTTTTTCGGCATATTCAGAGGCAATTTCAAAATGCAAATGACGAGCTATGCAACGATTGGGACGGTATTCTATATAATCCCTGGTATCGTTTCCATGGGCTTCGATTCCATTTTCCGCTTTGGAATTTTTCTGGTCATTCCTTTATTGGCCTTATACAATGGGGAGCGGGGCAAAAAATCGAAATTGATTCAATGGACATTTTACGTTTTTTACCCGGCGCACCTAATTATCTTGTATCTTTTTAGACATGTTATTTTTGGGTAGTAGAAATTGAGGAGAAGGTTAATGTTTGATAGTAAAAATAAGTCTCTGCTTGCTGTATTGATGGTCATCTTCCTTATTCTTGCAGCCTGCACAGCTAATCCGGACGGAGAGCATTCCGGTAACGATCGACAAACACCGCCAGCTGCAGAGGATCAGGAAACCAATTCAGATTTATCAAAAAAGGAACCCTCCGAAAAAGTAACAGCGGAGAGAAAACCATATATAGGCGAGCTGGAACTCCCGGTCGAAGGTGCAACAGGCTACACATCTGTTGCACTGGAATTAAAGGCTTCGGTAAATCCTGATGCAAAGACAATTGAAACCATGAAGGCAGGAACAGCTTTTGAAATTATAAGGGAAGAAGGGGATTGGTGGTTCATAAAACGGGGGCCTTCATCTGGCTGGCTGCCGCATCAATATTGTTTTATCAATCTTCCCGACGTCATTCCTTCGATTGTATATGACAACACGAATACGTATTCTTCAAAATTTGTCTCATCAGGCAAGGAAATTCCCACTATTACGAACCGGGCTTTATATCCAGGGAAGACATTTAACGGGCGGCTTGGAAAAGAAGAATATATCATGCCTGTTCTTTACACGATGTCGAAAAAAATCCACAACGCTCAACAGAATGCATTGAAGGAAGGGGACTCCCTCAAAATATATGAAGCGTTCAGGCCATTCTCGGTTCAAATGGCGGTCGTCAACAGCCTGAGTGCCTTGGCAAAAAAAGACCCGCACGTGATGGCGGGAATCAATACGCCGCCATGGGACATCACCTGGTTTATTACAAACGGTGTTTCGAATCATCAAAAGGGTTATGCCATCGATGTGAGTTTAGTGAAAGTTACTGAGAAAAAAGAGGTGCCAATTGGCGAATACAGCGTTACTATGATTACCGATTATACTGAGTATGAGATGCCGACACCCATTCACGAATTGAGTGGAGCATCGGCGATTTTTACTGCTCCAGTCTCATCGAGGTCAACAACAGCCTGGAAGAACGCGACGTATACCGATTCCATGAATGAGGCTGCCATGAAATTGCAGTCCTATTGCACTAGCGCCGGGCTTAGCCCGCTCGCTTCGGAATGGTGGCATTTTAACGATCTGGAGGCAATGAATGAAATAGCCGACAATCCCGGAGAGGGAAAATTTGTTTTGACTGAAAGCTATAGTTCGAGCCGAGATTGAGAAACAAGTTAAATACGATAATAAAACAGTGGGTAGTGTTTGTTTCCCACTGTTTTATATTAATGGAGTGTTTATATTAATAGAACGAGCTTGATTAGCACATCCAATCTCTGAAATCCCGGTTGGATTTCACAAAACCACCGATTCGTGACAACCCAGCCCCGAAATCCGTGTTTGTTGTCACAATACCCCTTGATTCGCGACAACCAAGCTCAAAATCCAGGTTCGTTGTCATAATACCCTTTGATACATGACAACCAAGCTGCAAATATTCTCCAATTGCAACTGACCCTTGTGTAAAATGATATTAATGGAACTTATTGTTACTGAGACCGTATAAAAGTTTCAAATAGTAATTTTTATTAAAGAATAGATAAGGAGGAGCGCCGATGGGTTGGTCAATGGCAAGCAATACTGATTTTTCCGGGTATCAACTTGAAATTGCCCTATACCTGACAATTGTCTTCATGTTCGCGGTTTGGGTATTTTTCAATTCGGATTATCACTTTCGTGGGTTATTGCGACACTTTTTCTGGCTTCTCACGATTGTCCTAGGTCCAGTTGGATTATTCATTTATCTATGTGCAAGGAGATTAGAGCTACGGAGAAACGGATGATCAAGAAATCCAAGTGTCAAATACGTTAGGATTTAAAAGGTAGTAGGGTTATGACTCGCGAATATACATTTCGGTGTTAAAGAAACTGAATTAAAATAAATGCCCTCCCAATCGGAAGGGCATTTCGCCTGTTTATTTTTGTAAGTTTAATTCCTTCATTGCATACATGAGCCCACTGTTCAGTGAACCGAACGTTTTGATCTCACTTAAGTTAATGCCTAATCCGATGATCGTTTGGGCAATTTCGGGCCTCATTCCGACAATCATGCATTCTGTTCCTAGCAATCTTGCAGCCGTGGTGGAATTGATGAGTGACTGTGCTACAAAGGTGTCGATTGTCGGGACTCCGCTTACGTCCAGAAAGACAATTTCCGCCTTATGTTTTTCAATTCCCTTTAGAAGGCTTTCCATTATTGTAGTGGCGCGTCGCTCATTGATGTTCCCGACCAAAGGCATAACAATGATGTGGTCAAAGAGTTGAATCGCCGGCGCCGACAATTCCTGGATGGTTTGTTGCTGCTGCGAAAGGGCGTTTTCCCAATCATTTGAGCAATCGTTTACAACTTGGGAGATGATTGGGTCGAACCAACGGTCAATCTCGTAATAAACTTGAAGAACTTCCTCTTTTGTTAAATCTTTCTGAAGGAGCGTTTTTAAGGCAATCCTCCGAAACCCCTGAAATCCATAAGTTAAAAAATTTATTGAGCCATTGAAGTCCATCAATTTTGAATAAAAAGCACTTAAGTCAGATGAGGAGTCGGTGTCGACTTTTTTAATGCTTTCAAAAATAATCTCAAAAAGTTCAGTTGCCAATATCCCTTCCGTATACTCGGGTTTTGGAAGGGCATGATGTAATTCAATTTTCCAATCTGCCAAAAGCTTCTCTCGATGTTCATTTAAAATTTCAATAATTCTTGTTCGCATTTTCTACCTGCCCTTAAAAAAATTGTTAGACATTATCTCAGTGAATTTACCCGTTTTTGGGTTAATGTAACCATTTTTTCAAAGATGGAACAAAAAGGAACAAAAATGAATTTCAAATCTTTTTTTCCAATACAAAAAGGACCAATTGATTGGTCCCAAATCCATAAAGACATTTTCAGTTACTTATCGGGCGTAAGTGCAAGGGCAGGCTGCTTGTAAAACGTGTCCGTGATTAACCTTACTCCAAATAGGGCGAATACGAGATAAAGATACGCCGGAAAGTTGAAGAATCCGAAGAGGGGGGCGATGATAAAAATGGGAACCAGAAGTACCAGCATTAGTGCCATCCAACCTGGATACGTTTTCGCTTTCCAAAAAGCTACCGCTGACCAAAGCGGGCCAATCAGGCTCAGCAGCAACAAAAAGTTTAAAAATCCAAAAGGTTCTTGATCGTAAATCGTTGTCACAGCCTGGAAAATTTCCTTTTCACCGTTCACATCCGCAAGCACATGAGGATAGGTAGCCAACCTGATAACCGGCTGTATCAGGTCGACGACCAGCAAACCAGTGAACATTAGAGGATATCCTGCCCATCCCCAGAGTGATAAAGAATCGGATTGCTTGATGAACAGTGCTGCCAAACAAAGCAATACGACCGGAACCCCAACCAATAACAACGTATCGGAAAGCAGCGATTGTGAAATAAAACGCTCGATCCCACCATTGTTTACTGGCGGCTGCGGCTTCAGTAAATGGCCAATGACTACCGCGATGGACCCCAATACCATAAATGCTCCGCTAACCCGAAAAAAATGATCGGAAAACTTCATTTCTCTCATTCTCCCTTAATTGAAATTTAAAATACCGTAGTAGAAAGAAGAGTTCAAAATGTAATCCGGTATTCTATAGTTCAAAATTATCATCGGGTATTACCCGCTGTCATGGGAGCCATGACCCGATACTACCGGGAACTTTTCGGGAATAATTCGGGAGCATTTCATCAATTTTTAAAACTTCCTGCCCATGCCCTCGTTTTTAGCCTGTTCAATCGCTTCTGCGCGGTTCGCCACCTGGAGCTTGTTATAAATATTCGACAGATGATTCCGGACCGTCTTTAAAGAAATACCTAATTTCCTTGCTATTTCCGGATTATCTTTGCCGTCCACAATCAATTCCAAAATGTGCCGTTCTCTTTCCGTTAATTCCGGGAAAATAACGGTTTCTTTTAATTGCCCTGTCCGAAAATAGGATAAAAGCCTGCTTGCGATTTGGGGACTGAAGATCGATTCACCATTTGAAACGGCGCTGATTGCCCGCAATGTCTCCGTACGGTTCGCACCTTTCAATAAATATCCTCGCGCACCCGCCTTTAGCGCGGCAAATACTAAATCATTGTCATCAAACATTGTCAAAACCAGAATCCCGATTTCAGGTTTTCGGCGGGTTATAGATTGGATGGCGTCGATTCCATTCAAAACCGGCAAATTTAAATCCATTAAGATGACATCCGGATGTAACCTGTCCGCCATCTCAATCGCTTCCTTCCCATTTGTGGCTTCCCCAATCAATTCCGCTTCGTCTGTTGACTGAAGCAAAGTTGCAATTCCTTCCCGAAACAGCGGATGGTCGTCCACAACCAATACCTTTATCATTTATTCCACCTCTATTTGATTGGTATTTTCGCAAAAACTTTTAAGCCTCCATCTGGCAAGTTCTCAATGATTGTAGTTCCTCCAAGCTCATCCGCGCGCTCTTTCATCGAGTGAAAACCAATGCCTTTTTTAAAAGTCTCAACGGGTATTCCGATGCCGTTGTCCATAATTTTCACATGCAGCAAATTCTCATTTTCAGCATCTATCGTAATCGAGCACTCATTTGCGGACGAGTGGCGGACCACATTCGTAATGGCTTCCTGTGCAATCCGGTACACCGCTATTTCAGCGGCAGCCGGCAAAGCGGGCAAGGGTTCCGGAATCGAAACGACTGAAAAGTTTATTTCTGACTGGCTATAGTGGTTGCACATTTCCCGAATCGCCGCAACTAGACCCAGTTCATCGAGGACAGGGGGGCGAAGGGAATAGACCAGGGTCCTGATTTCTTCAATCATTTTCTTTAATTGGTTCCCGGTCTCATGGATGATTTTCGCGGTGCTTTCAGGCTTCCCTTCAATAAATGATTCCGCTACATCCAGCTTCATTTTTATGCTAGCCAAACTAGGTCCTAGCCCGTCATGCAAATCCCTGCGCAACCTTCGCCGTTCTTCTTCCCTGGCTAGTACTAGCTGGCTCCGCGACCGCTGCAAATCCTTGTGGAGCATAATCGATTGGGCAACAATACCAACCTGTTGCGCCAGGCCGTCGAGAAGCTTCATATCCGACGGCCTAAATGGTTCAAGCGAATCCCGGCTCGAGAGCAATAATGAACCGAGCCGATTCCCCTGATAAAATAGAGGAATTTCCCTGTCCACCTCACTTGGTTTTCCGTAAGAGGCAGCGATATACGAGTTTTCCTGCTCAATTAGCCGTATCGCCACATACGGAATTTTCAAAGTTTTCGCCAATGTCGTGGCGACTAAAGGAAGGACCTTTTCCATGCTGCTTGCGGCCGTTAAGATCGAATTCAACTGTGTCAGGATGAATAGGGGATTATCCCGGTCCCCATACACGAGGCGGTTCACAAAAGATTGGAGTTTTACTTTTACCGGCTGAAAACAAAAAGCAAGGATACCTGCCGTGATCAAAGAGGAGATCATTTTATCCTTTTCAACGATATACCGGCTCAATACACTGACGCTTACGCTGTAAAAAAGTACAACGAGGATACTGAGAATCCCGTATAGAACTGTTCGATGAATGATGATATTAATGTCCCATAATCTGTATTTGAAAATGGCAAAACCGATGGATAAAGGAATCAATATTGAACTCAATGCATAGACGAATTCCGTTGCCATTTTTAGTGAAATGCTAAGCGGGCCAACGAAATTCAACAGCAGCAGGGCAATCACGTACATGATAATACTGTATACATACCACTTCATTTGATGCCGAATAATGGCATCGGACCTTTTCCTGTATCGATAAATTTGTGAAAAAATCAAAATGACATGAAAGGATATCCAGAAAACTGCCCCAAGCCAAATGGGCCAATTCTCCACATCCATAACACTTCCTTTAAAATAAACCGAAAAGACACCTACCATGATCCAAAACACGGCGATGGCAAAGGTCCATTTAGGGACAAACTTCCCATCCGGGAGCAAATAGAACAAAACAAGGTAGGTTGCGCCGAAATTGCTAATAAAATGGTACATGATGAAATGCGTTGGATGATCTGCTAGAAAATTGTAGGAAAGACCGATTCCCAGTGAAAGGAATACGAGGGAGACATAGAGGTTGAACCAAGGCTGCTCTTTACGGAAAAGCAACAGGGATGAAACGCTAAAATAGACAAACACTTTCACGATTTCCAGAAAAATTTTAAAACCTGCGAAGGCATCCAGGGACAATCCCATTTGGCTTAACTGCCGTGCCTCGTCGCGGTTAAGCTGTCCAGTCTCGAGGCAAATCGTCTCATCACCGCATACGGAACTATACATTTCAAGCCGAAAAGGAAAATCCAATATAAAAAAATAAATCGCAAAACAGGCGGTCACCAACCACAAAACTCGTGTCAGCCAACGTGTTTTAGTTTTCTTTATGAAGGCAATCGTGTTCATATCAAATCTCCTTCAAGGGTCCAGTCTAGTAAAACTTACATAATTCTATTCAAAAATAAGGATAATAGAACATTACACAGTTGTTTTATCCTTTTCGGATTGAAAGTAGTAGAATAATTTCACTATATGGATTAATATGCCAAGAGGTAGGTTTATTTAGTATTATATGTGAACACAGGTTTATAATGGAATAGCAAAATGACAAATATAAACTGATAGCTATTATAGGGAGGGATAGTAAATGATTGAGAGAAATATTCACTCATCTAACGGTACGGTTTATTACTGGACAAATGAAATGGCTGTCCCACAGAAATTTGCAATTGTTTTTTGCCACGGATTAACAGCGGACCACACCCTTTTTGATAAGCAATTTGAGCAGCTATCTTCTAAATATAAGTTAATATCTTGGGATTACCCTTTACATGGAAAATCAAGACCCTATAAAGATTTCTCTTTCGTGAATGTAAATAAAGAGCTGTTAACTATACTCAAACAGGAGAATATAGAAAAGATAGTCTTAGTGGGGCAGTCAGCCGGAGGTTATATTGCTCAGTCCTTTATTCAGGAATATAGTGATAAAGTGATAGGGTTCATAGGTATAGGCACAACGCCATTTGGTAAAAGTTATTATAAGAAGTCGGAAATGTTTTGGATAAAACATTATTCTACCATCGCCAGACTGTACCCCTATAGTTACTACTGTAAAGTAGGTGCCAAAGCAATTACGGTAACTGATGAAGCTAAGGAAAGCATGTACAAATCATTAGTTAGTTTGGGTAAAAAGGACATGTTGAAAGCGGCTAGTGCGGTATATGGTGAGTTTTTGAAGATAGAAGATGAAGTTCAATTTAATTGTCCAGTTTTGATTACTTATGGAGAATATGACAATACAGGTTATGTTAAAAAATACTGTAATAATTGGGCAGAAAAGACAGGGTATCCACTGAGAATTATTTCTAATGCCTCTCATAATGCAAATTATGATAATTATGAGGAATTTAATGAATTACTCATTTCTTTTGTTCAGTCCATTAAATGAATTTGTGATGGAATGTACTTAAAGGGGTAGTACCAGTGAAGCTGTCACCACCCGCATTAAGGAAATGTCAAGAAAACATGTATTATTCAATAAAGACCTTTTATTCATTATTGTAAAAATCAATAACGGACTTGGCTAACGATACGACTTTATCCGGAAGATCTTTTGGTGAAACGACCTTTATTTTGTTTGCAAAACCCAATATAAACTCTATAGCCTCTTGCTCATCATTAAATCTTAGAGTCGCAGGTATCCATTTGTCTACAATTGGATTTTCTGTTTCTATAACTTTAACAAACTTACCTGTATAATTAATTCTTTTAATAATTTCTGGATGTATTTCTACTTGTACATCATATTTCGGTAAATTTTGTACAAACTCTACTTTTGATTGTTCCCAGTATGCCGCTAAATTGAAATTAAGTGGTCTTTTAAAAGTTTCATTTTCAACTTTTGCATTGTGTATACGTGATACCCTATAATTACGTAGTTCTCCATTTTTTGCAGCAACAAGGTACCACTTATTCCCTTTTGCCACCAATCCTAATGGTTCAATTAACCTTTCTTTTTGCTCCCCATCTACCTGTTCATAGTGAATTTTCAGCTTTTTACTATCCCAAACTGCTTGTTGCACGGTATTAAGTGCATGCACTTTTTCTTTGGATTGTCGCCAAGTGCCCGAATCTATATGAATTCTTTCCCACATCGCCTGTGCTTCATCTCGAAAAGTCCCTGGGATTGCTGCAAGTAATTTTTGTCTGGTATCTATTGCTTGGCTATTTAATCCTAAGTCTTCAAGTAATTTTCTTGAAGGGAAGAGGAATAGAGTTTTTATGTCATCTGTATTTAATCCACTTAATTTACTGCGGAAGTTGTCTAACAGACGCCATCCTCCCTTTTTTCCCCTATCAGAGACAATGGGTACCCCTGCAGTACTTAATGCATCCATGTCTCTAAGGATGGTTCTATCTGATACCTCTAGTTCATTAGCTAATTCTTTTGCCGTCATTTTCCCTCTGTTCTGTAACAAAATCATAATATTCATTAATCTATCTGCTCTCATTAAATCCACCCCTTCGATGAAATTACGAATTAATTATTTTTATATGACAAAAGGTGTCGTGTATTGATAATATACTTTTTTTAAAGCTAAGGAAAGGAGAAATATTATGAATCAAAATCGAAAAGTCGTATTATTTATTGCATCGAGTTTAGATGGATATATTGCTACAAAAGATGAATCTCTTGAGTGGTTATTTAAAGTAGAAGGAGAAGGTGATAATGGCTTTTCGGAGTTTTTGGATACGGTTGATACAGTTTTAATGGGTAAAAAAACTTACGATTGGGTAATGAAACAAGAAATTAAGGAGTTCCCGTATAAAAATAAGGAATGCTATGTGTTTACAAGATCTTCTTATAAGGATCTCGAGAATGTGAAGTTTGTTAATAATGACATAAATAAATTTGTGAATAAACTAAAAAACAAAGTCGGTAAAAACATTTGGTTAGTCGGTGGAGGTGAATTGTTAAATTCTTTTATTCAAGAGGATTTAGTGGATGAGTTCATTATAACCATTGCTCCAACTATAATAGGTAACGGAATCCCTTTATTTAAGGAAGGAAATCACCAACTAGACCTTTCTCTGAAAGGAACGAAGAAATTTAATCAATTTATTGAATTGCATTATGATGTTAAAAGGTAAATTATCTAACTAAGCAAATAAACAGCCCTAATAAGGAGAACTGTTTTTCTTTTTAAACTTCCTCAACGATCTGGTCCGAGTTGAACAAGCAATTAAAAATAAATGGGCTTAGAGAAGATTCTCTAAGCCTTTTTTGCCTAATGTCTTTTAGACCCAGTATCCAATTGATTTTCCACCGCGGTTTTCAAAGCCGCAAACGCATTTTATAGTTTATTATCAATGATGTCTTTCAATCGATTCGCAACCCACTCAATGTCATAGCCGATTTCGTTGAGGATAACTGTGTTATAAATCTCTTCCAACCCGATACGAATCATATAACAGTACATTTTCTCGCGCGACTCATCAGAGGTGAGACGCGGGTTATTGTTATTCATTCACATTGCGATTCCTAAACCCCCGACTGCCTATCATAATTCCGGAAAAGCATGCCGTTCGACCTGAACATCCCGATCTTTTCATAAAAAGGGACGAGGTCGTCTTCGCAGCAAAGGTCAATCATGTAAATGCTGCCGAGTTGTTCGAGCATCCGTTTTACAAGTTCCTTCCCGATACCTTTGCCTTGGTATTCCGGCAGCACTTCGAGGAAGGGGATGTAGGCGGATAGGACGCCGTCACTTGTTGCCGTTATAAAGCCGACAACTTTATTATCGTCAACCGCAATCACAATATGGCTGCTGTTCCCAAGCAGCTTCAAGTGCGTTTCCGGGCTAGGCGGATTCGGCCAGCCAACGAAAAAACCGTGTAGCAAATCAGAGGTAATGCCATCAATCGTATGTTTGTAATTCATTTTATCAACTCCTGTTTTTTTTAAAAAAATGACCGGGAAGTTGATAAAAATCAATTGTAAAGTAACAAAGCTAGTGCCTCCAAACATATTGTACTCTCTACACTATTCGGCATTAACTCGAAAAACCCTTTTTTAAAATGGCTATGTTAATTTCTAATGTAGATATTTGACCATAAGAAAACTGCCTTAGTTGAAATGGCGGTTTATTCTATCGTTCTCCGTTAGGTCAATCGCCAATCCCATAAAAAACTACGTCATTTCGCATAACTGAACAAATTTCAAAGAATAAGGGATCCTCTGACTGCCGCTACAGTCGGAGAATCCCTATTAAAGTAATGTACCCTTTAGGCCGCTGGGTCAGCCACACAATTAAGCTGGAACGTAGGTCAACCTGATCACCTGCTCGCCAATCCTTTCGCTTGCCACGAGGCGCAGCGGCGGCCGCGGACCTGCGAAGAACGGCTTGCCGTGACCCAACACGACTGGATGGAGATAGAGCCGATACTCATCAACGAGACCGAGCTCCGTTAGACTGTGCGCCAACTCCGGCCCGGCAACTTCAATCTCCCCTTCATGCTGAGCCTTCAGCACACGTATGGCCGCTGCGAGGTCGCCCTCGATCAGAGAAGCGTTCGGACCGACGGACTTTAACGTCCTGGACACCACCCACTTCGGTTTGCTTTGCCACGCCGCTGCGTATTCCCGTTCAGGTGCATCCCATTCTAAATGGTCTCCGTCCCAATACCGCATGGTCTCGTACATGCGGCGCCCGTACAGGCAGCCCGCCATGCCGCGCACGTCGTCGATGAAATGACGGAATAGCACGGGGTCGGGCTGAAATGCCGGGTGGTCGTGGTCGACGAACCCGTCCAGAGACTGGTTCAATGCGAAAACGATCTTTGCCATGCGACTGACTCTCCTCCCTGGTTTTCTCGCACATTCATCATCAGGATTACACTGTCCATATTCAGCCTCCTTTATGTCTACATTTTATCATCCAACAGCATGTCCGGTTTCTCATGGATTGCTAATGAAATTGGTGGATTCACTGTAAATAAAACTCATTTTTATAAGAAAGTTGGGAAACAACCTATTCAAAGATGTAATATCTGAATTTTCCAATTATAATATTACTAAAATATACAATGAAAAAATGATATTCACTTTACGATTCTTAAACTAATCAACTTCTTATCAATGGAGGCGGTAGAAATGGCGGAGAAAATGAACATTTCAGTCGGCAAGCTTCTAGAGGAAACCGCTGTGAGGCAGCCGGAGCGAGATGCAGTTGTTTATCCAGACAGGGGGTTGCGCTATACATACGGAGAGTTTGAAAAGCTGTGCCGGGATGTGGCAAAGGGATTGATGAAGCTTGGCATCGAAACAGGGGAGCATGTGGCCATCTTGGCGACGAACCGGCCCGAATGGGTGACGGCACAGTTCGCGACTGGGAAGATGGGGGCCGTCCTCGTCACCGTCAACACGAGCTACCGGACGGCGGAACTCGAATACCTGCTGAAGCAGTCCGATTCAACAACGTTGATCCTTATGGAGAATTACAGGGGTGCGTCCTACATCGACATGCTCTATGAAATCGCGCCCGAATTGAAAACGTCAGAACCAGGAAAGCTGAAGTCGAAGAACCTTCCTTTTTTAAAAAATGTCATCGTACTCGGGGACAACCGCTATCCGGGCATGCTGCATTGGGACGATATCCTTGCGCTAAAGGATGAAGTATCCGACGAGGAGCTCAATAGAAGGATGGGATCGCTTGACCCGGATGACCCAATCAACATGCAGTACACATCCGGTACGACCGGGTTCCCGAAAGGCGTCATGCTCACCCACAACAACCTCGTCAATAATGCCATTAACATCGCGGAGTGCATGAAGCTGACAGCAGCGGACAGGCTCTGCATTCCTGTGCCGTTTTTCCATTGCTTCGGCTGCGTCATTGGGACGCTCGCTTGTGTTTCGGTCGGCGCGACGATGGTTCCCGTCCAGGAGTTCGACCCGAAAAAGGTGCTTGAAGCGGTAGAAAAGGAACGCTGCACCGCGCTGCATGGTGTTCCGACGATGTTCATCGCCGAACTTAACCATCCCGATTTTGAAAAATACGACCTATCAAGCCTTCGGACAGGCGTCATGGCGGGGTCCAATTGCCCAATCGAAGTCATGAAAGCGGTCATCGAAAAAATGGGCGCATCTGAAATTACGATTTGCTATGGCCAGACGGAAGCATCGCCGGTCATCACGCAAACGCGGACAGACGACCCGATTGAGCTACGCGTTTCCTCGGTCGGCAAAGCGCTCCCGAACGTTGAAGTGAGAATCGTCGACCCAGTAACGAACGAAGAAGTGATGTACGGGGAGCAGGGCGAATTGTGCACACGAGGCTACCATGTCATGAAAGGGTATTACAAAAATCCCGAAGCGACCGCCGAAGCAATCGACAAGGACGGCTGGCTGCACACAGGTGACCTTGCTGTCATGGATGAAAACGGCTACTGCCGGGTCACCGGCCGCCTTAAGGATATGATCATCCGCGGCGGCGAAAACATCTACCCTCGTGAAATTGAGGAATTCCTTTATCAGCACCCGGCCGTTCTTGACGTCCAAATCGTAGGGGTCCCGGATGAAAAATTCGGGGAAGAAGTGATGGCCTGGATCCAGCTTAAGGAAGGGCAAACCGCGACAGTAGAAGAAATTCGCCAATTCTGCCTCGGAAAAATAGCCCGTTACAAGGTGCCAAGGTATATTGAATTTTGCGAAGCGTTCCCGACAACCGCGTCAGGGAAGATACAGAAGTACAAACTGAGGAAGATGGCGGAGGAGGCAGTTGCCTCCAAGAGCGCAATGTCCTGACAACCAAGAACAAAAGCAGTTTTAAGTACAAAAAATATAACGAACACACCAAAAAGCAGCCCAAAACGAAACGGCATTGGGCTGCTCATCTTGTGGTTAGCGAAATGTTTTCAATCAATTATCACCTAAATGAACAACAACTTTTAAGGGGCTGTGCTTTTTACCAAAGTCATATAACCCACTTGTTTTTTTGGTGTAATGGCTGTGCCGCTATGATGGTCCCGCCCCCAAAACGAGTTCTTTGTTACATCCCAATAGGTGTCACTGCCGTAGATTCTGAAACCATACCATTCATAAATATATTCAACGACTCCGTCACAGCGCATGGATGTAATTTCGCTTGGATCGACCCAAGTACCAGAACTCCCAGTGTCATAATACACTTGGTAAGCGACATT
Organism: Neobacillus oceani; assembly: GCF_046237595.1. Taxonomy (NCBI): domain Bacteria; kingdom Bacillati; phylum Bacillota; class Bacilli; order Caryophanales; family Bacillaceae; genus Neobacillus; species Neobacillus oceani. The sequence continues at coordinate 2,210,134 of NZ_CP143543.1, forward strand.
ATAGGATATATTTTCAGTTCTTAATTTTCTGCCCATTGATACAAATAAATCTCGATCCGCCGAAGTAGGTGCCTTATTGGGTCTGTAAACACCTTTGAAATTATTGCCTTTCATGAAATTACTCCAACTATCCCAGCTTACAATACTGCCTGATCCAGGTGCATGGATAACCGGAAGAGAAGTAGTATCTCTATATGGATCATCCATCATTCCAGCGTGCCAATCATAACCATAAAACACTCCATCCCGGTAAATGGCATATCCTTGATAACCGGTAGCCGCTTCCGCTGGATTTGAAAACAATGGGGCCAACAACGCTAATGTGAAAAGTAATACCGCAATTTTCCTAATGTGTTTTTTCATTTTAATCACCTCGCAATTTTTAGTTTTTATCCAACCATTTTTCATTTCCTGTTACACCTTGTTCTTTCATTAAATTTATGGCGGCATTAGCTTCCTGTTTCAACTGCGGATTCTTTATTGTCTTAATGGCATCATCAAGTGGTTTTGCCAAATCGACAATTGGATATAAATTCATTGCTTCAATGACTACCTTAATATCGGATTCTGTTGGATTAGTTTGCAGCATTTCCTTTAATGTAGCGAAGTTTTGATCAATCGCGAATACCTTTAACTCTTTATCAATGGACTTGCTTTCAATGATTTTTTTGATGGCTTTTTTACTTTGTAAATCAGATACAGCAAAGAAAGCTGAATCTTTTAGATAGGCATCGTCATTTGTATCAATAATTTTAAAACTTAAATTTAGGAAGTCTTCTTCTGTCTTTGCGTAATTTTTGTGGTTTGAGGGATGCTTTTTTAAATACTGGGCTGTGGATTTTAGCGCGGCGGAAACTTTATCTTTTGAGGCAACATCAAGGTTGGAAAGGATTTCACTCGCAATGGTGAAGGCTTCATTTGCATTTGTATTACTTAGTTGTTTTAAGCTATGGAAAGCTACGAGGGCATCATCTTTTGCTATTAATTCTTTTAAGAGATGAACGTCTTTCTCAGTAAAGCGGGCTCCAGCCACAATTTTAGTCTTTACTCTTTCGTTAACATCAGGACTTTTAAGAAGCTCTTTGAATTCAGCTGTTATTGGTTCCATTTCATGTTTGTGCAGATATAAATCAACCATTGCCTCCCGGGTTTTATCCGCTTTGGTTTTGTCTTTAATGACTTTTAATAACTCCGAATCCTGAACCTTATTTTTCTTTTCAAAAAGTGCTGAAACAAAGGGCATTAATTTATCATCCGTTTCTTCTGTAGAAGCAATTGCATCAATTTCATCAATAAGCTGTTTTGTTTCTAACGTTTGTAACTGTGATTCAACGCTTTCCTCATTCCTACCTAAGTATTTCTGAAGAGCGTCACTTTTAGCAGCTGCCACACCAGACGATATGACAAGCGACAAAGATGCAAAAAGCAATCCAATGATCTTGAATTTTCGATCCATCTGAACCTCACTCCTTTAGGAAAATTTGGGTTTGACCCCATATACATATTAATACTGCGGCTATTGTAATAAATACTTTGGATAAGTTGGGAAAATCAATAGACTGCTTCTATTGAATACCACAATGGTTCTTCTGTTGTGTCTAAAAAAATGACATAATTACCGGTTTCCCGGCATTAATGAAATAAAAAAGGATTTGATGGTGAGTTTTTTTGAAAGGGGGGAAAGCTATGACAACGTTAACGATTTTAGGAGTATTTATATTGGGATTAGTAATTCTAGCATTCGGATTTATTGCTAAAAAAAGATGGCTAAAATTGTTATCTATCATTCCGCTTGCGGTTTCAGGTTGGCAATTCCTTCGTCTATTCTTAATGAGTTCCTAAAGAGTTTGACCCGGGATTATAATCAATATGGATATAGTGTTTGTGAACTCGGAAATCTTCATGCGACAGCCCTTTGGATAGATCATACGATTATATTGGGTGCTACCCTCAAACTGAACGGCCAAAGAAATTAACACTTCATTGGCCGTTCATCTACTTCATGAATGTCCCAACTCAATCCATTTCCGGTTGTTTCCCTTTTATAAAGATGCCTCCCGTAAACCAATCCTCAATTAGTAAGTTAAGCCATCGCCAAAGTGATAAAAACCTTCAATGTTAACAGGAAGTTTGCCTCCTGGTTGGGTTCCAAAGATCACATCGACTGCCGCATTCCAGGATGTCGGAACAGGGGAGCCCCAACGTTCAATTGCGTATGACGCCAAATAAGCATCAACTTCAGGGAAATGCTTGATATCATATGGCAATCCCAGCGACAGAACAACTACAGGCTTTCCGGTCGCCTTTAATGCTTTCACTAGCTTTGTCTGACCGGAAGCGAGTTCGCCTGGCGAGAACGTCGCCACAATTACCCTTTCGGCTTGAGACGCCAATTGCACAGCATTTGCAATCTCCGCATCAGATGGATTGGTAGCGGTAATCGCACTCACTACTGCACCTGAGGATTTTGTCTTAACAGCCTGAATAACGCCATTCATTTGACTGGAGGAATTGTAAATTCTCGGCCCAATCACCAGGGTGGTTTTGTCAGCAGATGCGTCAAAAGGGAGGACTCCATCATTTTTCAAAACTGTAATGGACTTTCTTGCAACTTCGGCAGCCGCTTCCTTAAAGGCAGGTGAATTGACGACCTTTGTCGCGGTTGCAGGATCGACGTAGCGGTCATTGAATAAATCATATTTATACTTTGCCATTAGAATCCGTTCCAGGGATTCGTTCACTCGTTTTTTCGTCAATTCACCGGATTTCAATGCAGCATATAAGGCATCATAGGTTTCAAGCTGCTGTGCGTAAGTTCCGGTTGCCATGACGATATCGGCTCCCGCATTAATAGCCATAACGCCAGCCTCCCCGGCTCCCCATTCCTTGTCAATGGCATCCATGCTCATCGCATCTGTCACGATAATACCCTTGAAGCCCATTTCTTCACGCAAAAGTCCCGTCAGTACCTTTTTGGAAAGAGTCGCAGGGAGCTCAGGGTCAATCGCTTCTATAATGACGTGAGCAGTCATAATAGAATCAACCCCGGCATCAATTGCAGCCTTAAAAGGTGGCAAATGTACTTCCTCAAGCGTTTTACGGTCATAGGTGACAGCGGCGAGGCCATAATGCGAATCGACACTTGTATCACCATGGCCGGGGAAATGCTTCGCTGTAGCAACGACTCCATTTTCCTGATAGCCTTTTATCTGGGCAACAGTCATTTGGGATACAAGGTCCGTTCTTTCGCCAAAAGACCTGACACCGATGACAGGGTTGGCTGGATTTGTATTGACATCAGCAACCGGCGAGTAGTTCCAATTGAACCCTGTTGCTTTTGACTCAATTGCTGTAATCTTCGCAACTTCTTCAGCAGCCTTTAAATCCCTCGTGGCTCCAATCCCCATTTGGCGCGGAAAGGCAGTCCCATCAGTGACATGCTGAACAGAACCATATTCCAGGTCAGCCGAAATGAATAACGGGATATGTAAGCGTGTCTCAGAAGCCCATTTCTGCAGCTGATTGTTATTTTCAGCTGTTTTTTTGGCGTCCCTGTTTCCGTAAACAATCACAGAGCCAACATTGTATTCCTTTATTAATTTTTCACTGCGTTCATCTGGCATTCGATTTGAGTTATCATGGGTGGAAGGCATCACAAGCTGTCCGATTTTTTCTTTATCCGACATCTGGGCAATGATCCGTTGAACCATGCCTTTCCTTGCTTTTTCTGTAGGCGGGTCTGGGTAGTTGAAGTCGTTCGGAGATTTGGCTGTTGCCGCAAGCGGCAATACAAGAGTAGAAGCTAAAACAAAAGTGCTAATAAGGGTACTTAGTTTCTTCAATTGTTTTCCTCCTCTTGATTCAAGTTTATCAAAATCTTCCGTGAAACCTCCTTTCTCACAAAAATGTAAGGGCTTACAACATGAGTGTAGTTGATAAAACGGCGAGTTTAAATCAATAACCCTGATAGTAGGTTAAAATGAGAAAATAGACTGGTATATTTAGGGTCCCTAAATACATTTCTGGAATAAAAGTAGTATCAATAAAGGCCTATTTTTTATATTCCAGAAGATTAGTCTAAATTCTGAACTAGTGAGTATTATTTAATTAGATAAGGAGGGGGATTTGGTGAAACCAATTGGAATCTTGGGCGTAGGCCAGGCAGGTGGCAATATTGCGGAGGCGGCATCGGCCTTGGGCTTTCCAACCGCACTTATCAATACGAACAAGCGTGACGGGCAAGTCAATATGAGGGTTGAAAACAAGTATTTTGTTCCAGGGTATAACGGGGCCGGACAGGATCGGTCGATCGGTGCCCGGGCAGTACACGATCATTACAGGGAAATTGTGGAGTTTGTTGAAAAGTCATTCAAAAAAGTAAAGTTCCTGTTTGTGGCATTCTCCACTGACGGTGGGACCGGCTCGGGGATGAGCCCGCTCCTGATTGAAATCCTGCTGAACCAGCTGCCAAAACTGAAGGTAGGAGCGATTGCTGTCGTGCCTGAAAGGAATGTCCTTGCTGGCAACCGGATCAATGCAGCGGAATGCCTTGAGGAATTGTCCAAAATTGAAGGGATTTCATCCACCTTTCTGGTCGACAACGACCAGTTACGTAGGACTAATCCCCAATCCAGCAAGCAGCAAATTTATCGGGCTTCAAACCACAAGGTTGTGGAAGCAATCAACCATGTCCTGCAAATAACCCAGAAAAGCTCTCTTTACGGGAATTTTGATGAGACAGATCTCATGAATATTCTTAGCACACGAGGTGTGACTGTCATTTCCACAAGCACGGTGACAGATGCCAAAACGACTGCGGAAGTATCCCTTAAAATCCAGCAATCATGGGCGAATTCGATTTTCTGCCCGGTTGAATCGGCTGGCGTCATCCGTGCCGGATTGATCTATGAAGGACCAGAGAATGTCTCAAAACTGATTAACATCCCATCGATTTTCGAGAGGGTCGGGGAACCCCTCGAACTGTTCGAAGGAACCTATATCTCAGAAACAGACCCATCCATCACCACGATTCTCGCCGGACTAAGCTTCCCAACGCGCCGGCTTCAAGTAATGGAAGAATTGTTGACCAAAAACAGGGACCGGCTCCATGAGCTTGTCCAAAAGGAATACACACAGAAATATGAGTCCAATATCGGCTGGGCGTCCAATTTAAAAGCCAGAAACAACTACAGGCCAACACGGACAGTTAATCAAAAACCGACAAAATCCAATAGCTGAATTAGGCACTGGGCCTTCCCAGTGTCTTTTTTTGATAAGCTGTTATTGTAAGCATTTATATTCATTATTGCACTTTGAATGGTTTTATTAACTTCGGATCTGATTTGGGTTGGACAAGTCCGTTAACAAACGGCCATTTGGCTACCGCAATTGTATGTTTAATTGTGTTCATTAACGTGGAAAATAGTAAAGAGGTCGTCATGACTTTGCTGTTCTTTAAAAACATGCCATATACTGGTGCTAATCGAAGCTTTGAAGCAGCTGCACAAATGGGATTATCGTAAACATTATTTTCGGTATACTATCTCTTATTTCAATTTTCTCCCTGGTCCTGCAAGTGTCGGTAAAACGTCTGCGTCTAAAAAATATCGAGGCAGCAACAACCGGGAAGTGTATACCTTAAATAAGTAGTGCGAAAAAAACGCCACATTCAGTGGCGTTTTTACAAATAAACAGAAGGGTAGGAAACATCATGAAAGAAAAATTAATGGAAATGCTGGAGTCCCGCGAGGATGAAATTATTGAAATTCGGAGGCATCTACATGAAAATCCTGAACTTTCCTTTAAGGAAGAAAAAACAGCTCAATATATCCTTGATTTTTACAAAGGCAAGGACGTAGAAGTTCAATCGAATGTTGGAAATGGCTACGGAATCGTTGTAACCATTAACGGTGGTAAGCCAGGGAAAAAGATCGGTTTGCGGGCCGATTTCGATGCTCTGCCAATTGTTGAAGAAGCAGATGTGCCTTTTAAATCCAAGAACGAAGGTGTCATGCATGCATGCGGCCATGATGGCCATACCGCTTACTTGCTCGTACTAGCCGATTGTCTAATTCAAATGAAGGATGAGATTCCTGGTACGATAAAAATTATCCATCAGCATGCTGAGGAAGTACCACCAGGCGGGGCAAAAAGCATTGTTGAATCAGGTGTACTTGATGATTTGGATCATGTGTTTGGCATCCATCTATTGCCGATGGGTCCTGCCGGCCTTGTTGGCTATCATGCTGGATATTCGTTTAACGGCAGGGCTTATATGAAATTAAAGATTCAAGGTAAAGGCGGCCATGGTTCTTCCCCCCATCTTGCGAATGATGCTATTGTGGCAGGTGCCCATTTTGTTACAGCTGCCCAAACAATTGTTAGCCGCCGCTTAAATCCTTTTGAAATCGGTGTTATTACGATAGGTTCATTTGATGGAAAGGGAACATTCAATGTCATCAAGGATAGTGTCGAACTTGAAGGCGACATCCGTTACATGGCTGTTGAAACAAGAGAAACAATTGAGAAAGAGATTAAGCGCCTTGTTAAGGGACTTGAAGAAGAGTTTGGCGTAACATGTGACCTGACCTATGAGAATGATTATCCACCGTTATACAATGACCCGGCCTTAACGAATATGGTTGCTGAGATTCTCCAAAATGCGAATGATAAAAATATTAAGGAAGTAAAGGAATTCCCAGCCATGCCGCCATCAGAAGACTTTGCGTACTATGCGGAAAAATTCCCTTCTTGCTTCTTTTACATTGCTTGTACTCCAAAAGGGGTGGAGAAGCCTTATTTTAACCATAACCCTAAATTTGATATTGATGAAGACGCGCTGCTTGTCGCTGCCAAGGCAGTCGGACATGTTGTATGTGGCTTCTATGGGTTGGACTAGGAAAAAATAGGCTTGGATAACCTTACCCTCTTTGAGTTATAATGAGTTGTCGTTTTGTGACGAAAAGGTCAGTGGAGGTTTTTTTCTCCACTGATTTTTAGTTCCATCTAGTACGGATAAACTCGGTAAAAGGAGGGGTGCGCTTTGACATGGGACATTCTAAATATCATTGGTACCCTTGCTTTCGCAATTAGTGGTGCCCTTATTGCCAGGGAAGAGGATTATGATATCCTTGGAATTTACGTTCTTGGGTTTACGACTGCCTTCGGGGGAGGCCTTGTCCGAAACTTATTAATTGGAATTCCGATTGAAAACACGTGGATGCAAGGGAACTTATTTCAACTAGCCTTTTTCGCGATTACGCTTGTCTTTCTGTTGCCCAATAAATGGCTTGACCAAATTAAAAATTGGATTGTCTTTTTTGATGCGATTGGTCTGGCGGCATTTGCGATCCAGGGTGCGAACTATGCAGTTTCTGTTAGTGCGCCTTTTATAGCTGTCATCATCGCCTCTACCATTACTGGTGCTGGTGGCGGGATGATACGTGATGTCTTTGCGGGCCGAAAACCAATGATTTTTCATTCTGAAATTTATGCTTTATGGGCAGCGCTCGCCGGTTTCGCAATCGGTTTAGGCTTGGTACGCGGGCCTTACATGACAGCGATCCTGTTGATTCTTATTGTATTCTTAAGGATCATATCCGTCCGTTTTAACTGGAATTTGCCGCACCATATTCCTTATGAGAATAAGAGGAATTTGGGTGGGTGAGTCAAAGAAAAAACCGGGCACTCGTCTTTAGTAAAGATGAGTGCTTTTTCGTACATATAATATAAACAGGTTAACAAATAGCAAAAATTAAATTAGACCGACAAAATTTCATGTCGGTCTACTAGTAAAAAATTCTTAATCCCTCATTGCTCCTGCTTCACGGGAAGTCATGGCTCCTTGTCCAGCGTTTACATCTTGCTGTATATCTTGTTTCACTTTTCGGGAGTTGGTGCCTGATGATTTTGTAAGGTTGTTTCTGTTTTGCTGTTGATTCTGCTTCATTGAGATAACCTCCTCTAATTTGGTTACACATTATTATTAGCAAAATCGTACGTTGTATGTTCCTGGTCTTCTTTTAAAGATAGGGTTTACTGTATTTTTTTAGAAATTTTGAAACAGTGGAAATATGTATTTAAATTATAGTTCCTTCGATGACACAGGCAAGAGGAGCTTAATACCACGTTTATTCATTGGCAGGATTTTTAAATCTGCGATTAGGTGGCTGACATAGCCTCCTAAACAAGTATAGAAAACGCCCTGGATTCCGAGAGAGGCCTCCAGCTTATAAGCAATGAATCCGAAGAAGATAACCCCTAAGAGGGAATGGGTGTAACTGCGGTGCGAAGAAAAGGACGCGATAATAACGTAGACTCCCAACAAGATTAACCAAAGTTCGTCCAAGGAAAAACCTCCCGCAATGACCGCAGCACCGGTAATCGTCAGCATATGTTTTTGCTTGATAAACGATGCAACCACATTGATCAATACTCCGATTCCGAGTCCGAGCCACCTTTCAGTCGCCGTTTTTTCAATAAAACTGTACAAAATCATGAGTATTCCAATGACCTGGGCGGATAAACTGATCACCTTATGCGACAACGTTATTTTGCCGCGAAGCTTCCCGTCAATATCCAGGTCAGGAATCAGCCCTGAAATTCCTCCTAATCCAACAAGCAAGAGTGTTGCGGACGGAGAGGCTGCAAATGAATTGGCCACAACAAACCCTGTTGCTGCTCCAATTGCTGCGTGCGTAGTGCCATTCATATTCATTTCTCCTAAAAATAATTTATGTAGAAAAACCATAAATCTTATTGTATACCAAAACGTGTGTTCTGTAGAGTTTATACTTAAGATTACTACATTCAAGTTGCAAACCAAATGATGGTTCGAGAAGGATTACAACCCTGTTCGTTGAATTCCTATTAAGGGAACCAATAGTAAACGGATTGGGAGAGATGGCCATGGCATTGCAGGTGGGAGAGAGCATCCCGTTTGAACTAACGTTTACCGAAGGGGATATGGAAATAGTCATCTTGTTGAAACGGAAGGGAGGATAAGAAAGAATTTTGAAGTTACATCGCAGGGAAATTTAAAAAGGAAGGCTGTGAGATTTCAATGTTGGATGAAAAACGAGAGAGTTCAATTTTAGGGAAGGTCTTAGCGGTTAGTTTAAGCAAGAAACATACATTCAGTAAAGAAAATCAAGAAACCATAAGATTAGTGAAAGGTTTTGGGGTCGAAGGTGATGCACATTTTGGTTCAACGGTTAAACATCGATCGAGAGTGGCACAAAATCCAAATCAACCGAACCTAAGACAAGTGCATTTAATTCAGAATGAGTTATTCGAAGAGTTAGCGGAACGTTTCAAAATTAAACCTGGAAACATGGGTGAAAATATTACAACGATTGGAATCAATCTACTTGAATTACCTACTGACACGAGATTATTTGTAGGTGAGTCAGCAATTCTTCAAGTAACAGGCTTGCGCAATCCCTGTAATCAAATCGAACTTTTTAAACAAGGTCTTTTAAAGGCTGTTTTAGATAAGGATTCGGACGGAAATCTAATAAGAAAAGCAGGAATAATGGGAGTTGTTTTGCAGAGTGGAGAAGTGAAACCAGGTGATACCATCCGTGTCGAATTACCTCCTAAACCATTTAAAAGGCTTGAACGTGTTTAAACAGTTTGGAGCGTATATGTACCATAGTGAAATTAATCTTATTTTTAACAGAAGCACCGAAAGTAACGAGTCTTTCAGAATAGAAAAAGAGCTGGAAAACAGCTCTATACCAGGAGCTCAATTAGATAAGGAGGTTGTTTATTGATGATAAAAGGTTTCGGGGGAATATTTTGGAGGACCAAAGATCTGGATGCCGTGAAAAAATGGTACAGTGAAGTGCTGAAGATTGATATGAATAATTGGAATGGGACGATTTTTAAACCCCATTCAGGAAATGAAACGATCTTTTCTTTCTTTACTGAAGATGACCCATATTTCCCAACAGAGCAACAAGTAATGTTAAATTTCCAAGTTCATAATCTAGACGAGACTATAAAGCACCTTGGAGAAATTGGTGTACCTTTAGCGAAGGAAAAAGAGATTAGTGAATTTGGCAAGTTTGCTTGGATTAAGGATCCTGACGGTAGACTGGTTGAGTTATGGGAAAGATAACGGGTTGATATTTTGTGGATTGAACTGGTGATTGGGCGAATTAAAATTCCTATCCATGAGGAAACATAAAGCCATATACATAGGAGGTGGCTTTATGGAACAAAACAAAAAGAATTTGACATCAGTTGGCACGGATATCGAAGAAGTTAAAAGGCTCAACGCCGAGTCAGGATTGTCCTATAACGAGGTAAAGGAACTACTGGCAAAAACCGGCGGGAAGGGGACAGCGATGTATAGTGATACGGATGTCGAGGAAGTAAAACGGCAAATACATCCTGGCATTGAAGAATAAATCTATGAGGAAACCCCATTCGGATACGATACTGTTTCCGAATGGGGTTTTTCTGTTAAAAAAATGATGATATCTATGAAATTTCTAATTCATCTTTCCCAATTCTCATGATGTATTCATCCCCGTCTTCTGTGCTTACTGTCTTTACATATTTGAAACCGACTTTTTCATAAGTTTTTATCGCAGCGGTATTATCGGGTTCAGGTCCCAGTACACAACTGACTGCATCACTTAAAGGGAATACAATTTCCTTTAAGAAACGTCTGACGATGTGTTTGCCTAATCCTTTATGAATGAACGCGTCTTCGCCAATGAATAGATCCACACCTGATGCATCTTCATCTATTTCTACCTGTTTTGCATAATCAGGATAGTCGTTTATTTTATAAGTTTGGATGTAGCCAATAGGCTTATTTTCATAAGAAATAATATAACTTTGTGTAGGTTTTTCATTGTTTATGTAAGGCAAATATTTTTCTTTAACCTCATCCATCGTCATTTGTTTTTTGCCATACCATTGGGCAGCAAATCCATTGTTTAGCCATGTATGCATTTTATCCAAGTCATTACTATCCAGCTTTCTAAAGTTTAATAAATTGAAATCATAGCCCATAGCTAATTCCTCCAATGTCTAATTTCCATTTGCAAAACGGACTTTACCCGATTTCTAATCCTGAGCCCGCTATCGACGTCTCCTTTATCGCTTATGAACACATATTCTTGCCCTTTGTGAAGGAGGAGAGGCGAACTTTTTTTCCTTATTATAACATTTTTATTATTTTTCTGATGGTGTCCCGGATGAAAAACTCGGAGAAGAAGGGAGCGTATGTTCTATTTTATTTGAAAAAAAAGTGCCCGAAAGGTGGGCCAAGTAAAAAGACTTACATATTTCTTATTCGAGACCAAATTGAGACTTGTTTTGGAGCTTATTTCCTTGAAACATTAACGAAACGTTTGCTCCTATGCTCCCTTTTCCTTTGTATGAATACATAACGGTATGAAGGTCTGTTCCTTTCGTTCCTGACTCTGATAAAATTTCTCCTTTACCCCCAACAATATCTATAACTTCTTCGAGGGTCATGCCGTTTTGCAGTTTATTAAACTCTTCAAGTGAAATTTCGACATCTGAACCTTCACCTAAACCGAATTGCGCTTTATTGATCAACTTTCCACCTTGAAACATCATCGATGCGTTGGACATAAAACCGTCCGTATCAAATTCATACATAACTGTATGGTACTGAGATCCTTTGTCGCCTGTTTCAGAAATCACCTTACCTTCAGCACCAACGATGTTAACGACTTCTTCATAAGTCATACCGTCCTTAATTTGTTCGAATTTCTCTTTGGTTAAAACGCCTTTTTTTGCAGCCGGCTTATCAGTTTTCTTTTGTTCTTTTTTAGGAGTTTCCTTTTTGGGAGTTTCTTTATTAGCTTTATCTTCTTTACTATCATTTTCGGTTGCTGGAGTCTGTACTTCTTTATCTGTATCTGCCGACTCCTCACTGCAACCAACAATACCGACAATGAAAAGGATTGCCAAAACCCAGACCCACCATTTTTTGCTGAAAGGTTTTTTCACTTTCGACATAACCATTCCCCTTTCATAAGTATTTAGGTGTTTCTTCTTTTCCTTTACCTCTTAATCCATTTCACAAACTGCTCATAAAGTTCCACTACTTTACTCTCGTTTGGATAAAAAGAGATAGCCTAAAGAATTATTATAAAATATAAATTGAAGGCGGCCTTACGGATTGCAAGCGGTATCCGTTTTATGCAGTCCGAACATTTATGGAAGAAGTAGAAAAGCTGAAAACCCGATCAGGTTTGTTAAACAAAGAGGTAAAGAATCACCTCGCAAAAATAGCCTGAGTAGGCACTTCGTTGTACTCGTATATGGAAACACATGAATCTTTATCGGCATACTTAACTGCTGCCATCCGGGCAATGCTTCTTTCCAGGTGGACGAACAGTATTCCTTTTAACAAATTTTCACTATAATTGAAACAAATACCGATTTTATTCGACTTGTTTTATAAAGGGGGGGAGTCGGTGGGGGAGCAGTTGGATATTGAAACCTTATTTAAGGACTACCATCGGGATGTTTACCAGTTTTGCTTGTATTTTACGCACTCCGTCCAAGACGCGGAGGATATAACGCAGGAAACATTCATTAAAGCGATTAAGAATATACGCACGCTGGCGAATCCGGACCGGGGGAAGTACTGGCTATTATCGATCGCGAGGAACACAGCCATCGACCATTTGCGGAAAAGAAAAATGAAGGAACTTCTGCCTGATTTTTTTGAAAAAATCATCTCGGGCGAACAATCACTGGACGACCATATCCTTCGTAAGGAAGAGTGGGAGGAAGTCCACCATACCTTATTAAAAATGAAACCTCATTACCGGGCAATCATGATTTTACGGGGAATCCAGGAACTGACCGTGAGCGAAACCGCAGAAATACTGCAAATCACAGAATTGAAGGTCAGGGTCGACTTCCATCGGGCCGTCAAGATTTTGAAAAAAGAAATGCAGGACAGGGAGAGGAAGGTGATAAGCGATGAATACAAACGACGAATTGACTCGTGAGGTAAAACAATTGCTGAGACCTATTAAAAATCACCCTTCGCTGGAACCCCGCCAGCAATTTGTTTATGAACTGCAAAATAAAATAAAGGAAGCCAAATCCACCAACAAAAAGCGATTCAACTTAATGCCTCTAGCTGCTGTTTCTGTCGCTGCTTTGCTTTTCACACTAGTTGTCCTTTCCAATAAAGATTTACTTAATTTGAACCTTGCGGGGGAAACGGAAAAGCCGTTTGCAATCGGTGAGGAATCCAACTTAACGCTGGTGCGGACAATTGAGTACGGGGACGGCGAAGGCAAGGCTGGCTTGACGTTCATGGGCGAAAATGAAACATTGCCGGTCACGGTGACCAGCTTTGATGTAGAAGACGGGACTTTTTATTTGCTAGATGAAGCGAAGAGGCAAGTGATCATCGCCGGAAAAAATGGCAAGACTAGCTCCTTTCCTATTACGGGAAACAACCAAATGACAGGCACCTTGCAAGATATCCTCGTCACCCCGGATAAACAAATTTACATCTTGAACACCTGGGATCCATTCGTTGTGTATCAATATACGGAGAAGGGAAAACTCGTTAAAACCCATAATTTAACGGCCGACCTGTTCCATCCGGATGAGCTCATTTATGTTAAAAATATCGGGGTGTTGGCAAGCCAAAGCCAAGAGCGGTTCCTGAACATTGAAACCAGCGAAATGATGGAAGGAAAATCACTTCCGTATCACATGGCAACGGTCAATCGTAAAGAAGCGGTCATCACCATTAATAAGGAAGAAAAGCCAACGGAGCTAACGATTCCATACGAAGAGGCGGTGGGACAAAGTGCAGTTGAAGCCATAACGGATCGGGAAATCATCTTTACGAAAACAGAGCAGCCGGCGGTGTATAAATCCCTATCGGAAACACATGTTTTCGCCTACAACCAACAAGGCGAAACACTTGGAGGCATCAGGATCCCGATTGAAAAACTGATGGAGGTCCCGCAAACAATCGCGTCGAACATCAAAGTGGATAAAAACAAAATCTACTTCCTCTCAACAGAAAAGAAGCATATCGCCATCTATAAATTAACCCTTGGGAAAAAATACGAGAGTTTTATTAAAGAACAAGCCGCCGATGCGAAAATCGGCTTCGATTACAAAACCTTTGGCCAACCATTCCCAGAACTGGAACAAGAGATTAAAAAACTGTTCACAACCGGCACTATCTTTTCCCAATACGGCGATGAGAGCAGCGTAAATGGAGCCGCCATTGACGAATCGGGAACAGCGGTTGTAGATTTCAAGGAATTCCACGCCGGTGGCCCATCCAGCCATCAAGCCGGCGAAATTGGAAAAGCACTGAATGAAGCCATATTTGAAAAGTTCCCGGAAGTGCAAAAAGTATATCTGCAATTCGACGGAAGCTTCAGCGCCTGGTGTATTTGGATGCAAACTACTGAGGAGCCTTGGGTGCGGCCGTAAACTAGGCACTGGCTCATAATTCATCCCCGTTAACAATAAATCGAAATCCCCATTTGGATATGTTTTCAAATGGGGTTTTGCTGTTTAGGAAAAACAATGAAATATTTGTGAAAATATATTATGGTATGAATGTAGAAAGGGGCCATTTTAGGTTGGGAATTTATTCTTTCGAAAAGGGAACTTCTTGGGATGGATGATTGAAATCCAAATTAATCTTTTAATTTAATTGCAACCATCAAGAACTAAATGTGGTTTTATAATACAAATATATTATCGAAGTCATCAAAAAAAACGGGGTAAGCTATCCCCCTGGGATAATTTTAAAGTTGAAATAAGAATAAGGAATTTCAGGAGTCGGAAGTATACAAGCAAAAAGTAAACAATTGTAATACTGCCGAGGAGCTTGCGTACTGGACATCAGTCAAGCGCTAGAAATATCATGTTTTTTCGGGGTATTAATGCTGTAAGATTGAGTGCTGAAGAAAAATACTGTAAGGAGAGAAATTCCAATTTGTACAGATTTTAAGATAGCAGAAAATGAGCAATATTGGGAAATTTATTGTGGAAATAGTTGTTCTTACTTGTTGTTCCCCTAATATTACTTCCATTATTTAAAATAGTTATGCCATGTAAAACGGCTATTTTATATATTGTAAATATAATACAATAGAATAAAAGAATCTCTAATTGGAGTGTTGAAGATGAGCAATAATTTTATTTCCTATCTTAACTCGATGAACAACGCTAATAGTTCTAACGAGAATGCTATTGCAGAATCACAAATTACAAATCCCTATTATGATAAAATTCGTGTTGAAAGAAATATTGGGAACTACCTTATCGAAAGGATAAAAGAGAAACCTACTACTGTACTATTAACTGGCCATGCAGGTGATGGGAAAACAAGTCTAGTATACCAAATGCTTCGGGAACTAAGATTAATTGATGGAAATGAACAGTTAAAAGTGTACGATGAGTATTATTCAGAGGAAATTAGTTCTAGATTATTATATATAAAAGACATGAGTGAGCTTAATAAACAAGAACAGGTCCACCTTTTAAAAAGAAGTTTAGATATTAAAGAAAGTGGTGGCTCGGCAGTTTTAATATCTAATACTGGACCATTAATCGATTCATTTAAGGGATTAGAAGAGAAATATCCAACTGGTATATCTAACACAACTGTTGAAATGGACTTATTAAGATTAATGGATGAAAATACAGGTCTTGTTGGAAAAGTTGGTGTGTATGATGTTTTACTAATAAACATGGCTAGGATAGATAATGTTGTAATGGTGCCAAAATTATTCAAAAACATGCTTTCAGATGAGCTGTGGGAGCCATGTAATCAATGTGATAAAAAACAAGTGTGTCCGATGTATAATAATTATTTGTCTTTAAATGAAAACTACAATAATGTTGAACAGTTTATTACTAGCTATTATAGATGGTTATATGAGACGGATAAGCGACTTACTATAAGACAAATTTTATCACAGCTTTCTTATTCTATAACAGGTAATCTTACTTGTGAGTCAATCGAAGAATCCAACTCAAATGAATCCCAATTATACATTTATCACTTTTCAAATTTATTTTTTGGGTATACGGGTGTTTCGATAAATACTGATGCTATTCAGATTAAGGCAATAAAGGAACTTCAAAGCTTAGGTTTAGATACTAAAGAACTAAAGAACGATTATAATATTTTTATTAAAGGTGATTTTGAATATTTAACTCCTATTGCTAGAAGTGTAATTGAACCTATTTGGCAGAAAAGAATGAGAAGATTTACTACCTTATCTATTGACTTACTAAGAGAGGACGAGCCTTACCAATTAAGGAAATCGGTAAGAAGAATGGAAATCCTATTTGGCAAACATAATGAGAAAACGATGTCGGATTTGTTAGGTAGGCTATTCTCTCCAATTTATCCAGAATTTCTTAATACAAGAGTAACCGAGTTAACTGGTCGTGAATTAAGGAATATTAAATCAAAAGTTATTAAAGCACTTTATTTTATGTTAGTCGGAATTCCGATAGATTCAGGTGCGGACGATGTGATTTATCTACCGCTTAATCGAAAAGGAAAAGGTATTCAGAGTGTACAACTACTCTTAGGAAAGATAGAGACCTCGGATATTTATATAAAGCAAAATTTTATTGAATCAGATTACGATTCTGATGAAAATCATTTTGCTTTGGAGTTAAGTTTTGGAAGAACAAGCGAACGATTTTCAATTTCCCTGATGTTATTAGATTACTTCGATAAGGTATCCAAAGGGGCAGTTTCAACAAAATTAAATCCCTCTCTTAGTCATGGTGTCGATAGAATGAAATCAAAACTATATCATGAATATAAATTTAATGAAAATGAACCATTAATTAAAGTATTGGTACAAACAATTAAAGGCCCTAAACTTATCAGTTTTGAGATAGCTGGTAAAGAATTGTATGTTGATTAAATTTGGTATAAAGGACTTGATAAAAGTGTTCCCTAATATTAAAAATTATGACAAGGATAACGAGAATCTTCAGATACAAATATACGGACAGAGAATTTTTCGGAGTCAAACACTTTATGAATATCTTCTTGAGTTCTTGCTTGTTTTTATTTCACCCAAAGGTACAGGATCTATAGAAAAAGCTGATCAAGGTTTTTCATTTTTTGTACCCGAAAACGGGGAAAAACTATCTTATTTTCCTAGTCCTAAAATGGGATTAAAGAGATTTGTTTTTCTTAATAGAAGTGAACAAGAAAAAAGATTCGATATTGACAAAGAGGCTCTTAAAGAGCATAGAGATTATTTAATACGTAATATGGACATCGAAAATGTAAACATGAATGCGGAGTTTGTATTGGATGTATTACAAGATCTCCTTTATGGATTTAATGCAGTTATAGGCAAAAGGTCTTGGTTTGCCCAATCATTATTACCAGTAGCACCTGAATTAATATTTTGTGAGGCGATGGGGAAGAAAAGTGTTCGGTCAAACCTAGAATATGAAAAGGATAAGTCCAAAGTGGATAAGGGTTTCTCTTTTACTGATAGAGCATTTATGGCACGTGGGGGAGAAGTATATTACTTGCATATTGTTCAAGGAATAAAAGAGGCGCCAGAGTACGAATCAAAACTTGTTCAAGGATTGAAAGAATTAGTCAAAGGAATTCCGCAATTAAGTACGATTGCTCAATATCTTCAAGAGACATGGCTAGAATATAATTATAAAGAAAAATCAGATTCACTGTCAGTTGATAATGTAAACAGAATAAAGAAGGATGCTATGTGGATTCCTGATAACTATTCAATTAGAGCAAAAAAATCTGTAATTGAATTAAATAATCTACTAATGAGTGAATTTGATCCATTTGAGAAAGTGGAATTGTTAGGAAAACTAATAGCCATCCAGATAATAAGAATGATGTGTCTACAGGCTACAATGACACTTAATGAAAACGATGGGCAAGAATGGTTGGTCGATTTGACTGATCGGCCTAATGGTCAGATTAGAAAAATGGCAATATCCTCTTATCTAAGCGTTGAGGAAAATGTTTTTAGGGCAGTTCACATGGCTGATATAGAGTCATATAAAAGTAAAGAAAAAATAGAAAGTGATCTCAAAATACTTAAAGAAGCATCTGAAGACACAAATAAATTAATAAGGAAGTTAAGTAAGGATATCGAATTTCTTATCCCCCCTAAAGGGAAAAATATGAGATTAAGCCTTAATGAAAATTTACTTAAAGTATTAGTATTAAGCCTAATTCAACCTGGAGAAAGAGTATTATTTACAACTTTTCTAGAAAAGTGTTATGAACATTTTAACATTATTATAGGGCCAAATGAGGCTTTGAAACACTTTGGGAAGGTACAAGAATTAGATTTAAGTGCTTTTGATGAAAATCAAACTTTGATGCAGGAACTTTTAAAAAATTCTGGATTTTTAAGAGACCTATCTGATGCTACCTCTATTGTAGAAAATCCATTTAAAGGGTGAATAATTTGAAACGTTATATTAATGAATTAATTCACATTATTGAAGATAATGTAAATAAGAATAAGAATAAAAGTGCCTTTTTTAGACTTGATCATTTTACACATCCACAAGTTTATTTAGATATTTGCATATATTTTAAAGAATATGCTACTCGCAATAATTTGAATTTTACAGCGAAAATAGCAAAGGAAAAGTATGATTTCTTTTATGAAAGAGGATTTTATGTAAATATCTTGGCTGAAATAAGACATGGGAATTTTGTAAGTGACGGAGAGCAATCGACTAAGTGGAGAAACACATTTGCTGAAGAAAAAGGTATCGTTATCTTAATGGGAACTGAAAGTGTACAAGACAAAGGGGGATTAGCTGATTTTTATTCCATTAACCCAATTAGTATTGAAAAGAAATTGGATCAAAAATTTCATAAATGGTTCAGTGATTTCATAGATGTTAACGATAGTTTTCAAAAGAATTTAATTGACAATTTTTTTAAACATATTTTCCAGCATTCCCCAACAGACTTATTTAAAGTTAGCATGATTGTAGATGATTTAAAAGATGAAGAAATACACCATACAGAAGATGCAATAAACTTTATTAGTAGCAGACTATTCAAATATTTTAGATTGCCAAATATAAAAGAATTAGAAAATTCAACTATTACCAAACTAGGTAACAATAAAAAAATAGATATCATAAATAAGGCTGTTAAATTTATTAATCGTTCGGAATATAAAGATGGGGTTTCGGATTCACAATATAAAAAGTTAAAAGAGAAGTTTCAGAAGTTCGAACAGGAAACACCTGATTTACTCACTACTTATAAACAAGAGGTAGTTAAAGAATTTGATAATTTTAATCATTTTAAGGCTGCAATCTTTGATTTTATTATGGGGAAGGATGTTAAAAAACTTAGAACAAAGCTTTCAAATTTAGATTTCAATCTCATAAATAATATTTTAGATCTTCGTATATCGAAAGAAAAGAAGCCACAAAAAGATAAAGTAATTAATATATATGGCCCCCCATTACAAGTTTATACAAAATTTTTAATTAATATAATTAATGCTTATAAACAAGAGTATGAATTAGAAAGTATAAATAACTTAGAAATTATACTTAATGTAAAAGAAATTACCATGACCGATACGAGCAAGGACGAAGAAAGTATTTTTGAAAAATGGAATGATATTTGTATTGCTTTGGGTGGAATTCTTGATTATATCAGTGAAGAACTAAAAGAAGAAATAAAGGTTTCTTATATAGACAATGTTGATCCATTTTCATTAGATATGTATAAGGAAATAAAAATAAAAGCTGATAGTGCCACAGAGAAATTGTCAAAAATCCATTTTGAAATTAATGTAAATAGTGAAATGCGAAGGGAATATAAATGGGTTTTTAACTCATATGAATATTGGCTTCAATCCTTTTCTTTTGTTAAGAGCCTAAAGGATATAACTGCTCGAGAAAATAGATTCTTACCGATATTTTATTGTAAGGGGTTAGGAAGTCTATTAACAACTACAGATAGAGACTCTTTTCATTACTTATTAAAAAGTTATGAATTACAGTACATTAATATATTTTCTACTTTCCCTAATGAGATGCAATCGAGTCTATTAGTTACGAGATTATATCAATTAGTAGAACCATTTTATACATTTACTCAAAAAATTTGTGAAGTAGGTTTCTATAATACAATAAATGTTTCTAAGGAGAATAGTACTGTTAAGTTCATTGATAAATACGTAGAAGTAATTGATACTATAACAAAAAAAATTGGTGATTTAAGCCCAACAGAAAAGGACTTTCTTAATTTAGTTGCCAATCAATTTTTAATTGTTTCTTCTAAAAATGTTGCGGAAAAACATCTTAAATTGGAAGGTGCTATAGTTCCACCTTTTCACCCTGCTATGTTAGAAAAGATAATTGAACAACAAGCATTCCAAAGAAAAGGATTTGCAGAAATAATTAACGCTCTTTTTGAGAGTAATCATTTAAAGCAGAGTTCCATTATAAATAAAATGGATAAGCTTGAAAAACAATCTACAATTATTTCCGGTGTGGATACGATTATTTGTGAAGAAAGTATTAATAGAATACCAACAGAAGTATTTGGTTACTATGCTTTACATGGTAAAGATGAAAATGAGAATATTTTGGATAGTTCTATTATGATGGATGATGGATTAATATTTGATGAAGATTTTAACAGTAAGGAATTACTTTCAAATACATCAACATCCCAAATAATCACAAGTCATATTCTGGAATATGTTTTCACCTTTCCTTCTAATACTGACTCTTTAAGTATTTGTTTTATAAATTTTGAACAATTACAACCTGTAGTAGCAGGACTGCATAGTTTTATAGAAGAATTCAAAGAACTATCTCATGGTATTAATATTAAATTGCATATTTTATCACCTTCTAGAAATTATCAAGGAAGGAACTATATGCACATATGGTTGGACAACTTTTTTAGTGAAGAAGATAATGTAAGCATTGAAACATACTATAACGACTATAATTTTAGCGAATCCTCTTTAAATGAAATAAAAAGGCATTTGTTGAGTTATGATATTGTCTTTTTAGAAAATATATTAGAGACAAGCGGTATAGATTATGAACGGACTGGTGAAAAATCGATAAATCCAAGTGAAACAAGATTTCCTATGGTTTTCCACCCAATTCCAGCACCAAAAAAGGATAAGTCTAGAAATGTTTCCATTAGCCAAAAACAATTTCAAGCTGCTTTTTCACATTCGCAATTGGTATTTTGGATTGAGAGACCATATAGTGAAAAAGAAATATATAGAGTAGAGAAGGAATTGGTATTAACTGATTCATCAAAAGAAATACTCAAATACCTTCATGATAAGTCACATTGGGTAATCACTTTAGATACAGGATTGGATAAGTCTTTTTATGATGCTGCAAATATAATTAGTTTTTCTACTGGTGAAGGGTCATTTGGTGAATTAAATGTAGCTATTTCATCGTCTGCACAAATAAGAACAGATATTACAGAAAGATTAAAGTCAAGATTAAAAGCAATTTTTACTTCATGGAGTAAAGATACATGCAGTGTTTCTGCGGAATATTGTATGGGAAAATCATCATTATTAGATGGTATTAAAGTACTTAAAGCACTTAATCCGCATAATTATGAAATTCATAGTTTTTTGTCAAGTCTGCTTTCAGTAGAGTCGCTAAATATACAATCCATGAGTGAAGATACTATATTAAAAAGTTATATATCATTAGATTCTTATCAACATTGGTTTGTAAATGAACAAAATAGGCCGGACTTTTTATTGTTAGAAATTAACAAAGAGGGGCTTTCTTCTGATGCACTAATCATTAAGGTAACTTTAGTAGAGTGCAAGATGGGAAAAGAAAGTGATTCACACGTAGAAAAAGGAAAGCGTCAACTGAAAAATGGCTTAAAATTTCTTACACGCATATTTAATCCTTCTTCAGATGAATATGATAGAAGGTATTGGTACGCACAACTATATAGGTTATTGGCTTTTTCTCCAATTTTTATTACAAAAGATGAGGAACAACGTAATAAGTTAAATCAAAATTTACTAAAGATATTAGATGGTAATTTTAAAATAAAATGGGATGCCGCTTTATTGACTTACTGGCTTGATTATAACCACGAAATTATTTCAGAGGTGAATATAGAGCTAGAGAATATAAATATTCCTTGTGTTCATAAAGCGTATGGCCAAATTTATATCCAAAAGAAATTATTACCCGAAAGTTCCCAATCAGATATATCGTTTGTTGATCCAAGAAATAACGAAATTGAGATTTTTGCCGATGATCCTAATGATTATAAGGAAAAATTGAAAGAAATAAATTTTGAAGAAATAATTGGATCTGATCCATCCCAAGATCACAATATTGAAATGAAAGAAGTAAATAAACACGATACCATTATAGAATCCCAAACAAACCTTCCGTATTCCAAGGAGAATGAAAAAACAAGTATTTCACTAGACACAACCACGAATAGTGAATTTGAAGATTTTTCTAATGGATCCTTAGTTGGAACAGGTGAAATTCAGATCACTGAAGAGTCTAATCATGAAATTAATCTAAAATATCATAAGGACAAAGAACCTTTTGATAATCAGAGTCCGATTGTACTATCTAATGACCTAAATTCAATAAGAATCCTGTTAGGAGAAGACTCGAGAACAAAGAAGAAAGTATATTGGGAGTACGGACATCCGCAGCTTGAAAATAGACATATACAGATTTCGGGGAAGTCTGGGGTGGGTAAAACCTACTTTATGCAATGTTTGCTACTCGAATTAGCCAGAAATAATATTTCAAGTATTATCTTTGACTATACAGACGGATTTAAAAAATCAAAACTAGAACCTGAGTTTAAACAATACTTAGGTGATAAGGTTCAACAATTCCATGTTCAATTAAAAGGGTTTCCAATTAATCCATTTAAAAAGAATATGAAGGAAATTGACGAGGATTTATATAAGGAAGAAGATAATACTGATGTTGCCGAACGGATTAGAAGTGTCTTTTCAGCTGTTTATAAAGGTATGGGGGACCAACAGGCAAATGCGATATATAGAGCCACAATGAAGGGGCTTGAAAAATATGGATCGAAAATGAATCTTCAGTATTTAAGGACTGAATTAGAAGCTGATGGTACGAGTAATGCCAAAACTGTATTAGCCAAGATCGAACCATTAATCGATAGAAATCCATTCGATACTGAATCAGAGTATAATTGGGAAGAGCACCGAAAACATGAAGGAATTGTTTTTGTAGTTCAATTATCCGGCTTTGTAAGAGAAGTACAATTAATTGTTACTGAATTTATTCTTTGGGATTTATGGAACTACAATTTATCTCATGGAGATAAGACTAAACCATTCCCGGTTGTTTTAGATGAAGCACAAAACCTAGATCACTCTGAAAATTCTCCAAGTGCAAAAATACTAACCGAAGGAAGAAAATTTGGTTGGTCGGGTTGGTATGCTACCCAATTTATGCAAGGGCAATTAGGAAAAGATGAAATTCAACGTTTACAAATGGCTAGTCAGAAAGTCTATTTTGCACCGCCAGAGGCAGAAGTGAACGACATTGCTTCATTTTTAAGCACAGATAACCAAAAGAAAAAGGAATGGGCATCGAAATTATCTAACATAGGGAAAGGCGAATGTGTCGTTTCAGGTCCAATATTGAAACCAGATGGTAATTTAGAACGTACATCTCCTATAGTAATTAAAGTAACGCCACTGAATGAAAGGATTAATTAAGAATGGATTATTCAATAAACTTTCACCAAACATTTGCTCCAGAGAAAGAAGCGATTGCACAGCTTGTGCAATTCGCTTCTATTAATAATGAATATTTTTCAAAAGAAGAAATTTCTGCGATGACGGCCATACCTACTGGAGATAGGTCAGGTAAAGTGGTTCCTCATATTTTGTATTCAGAAGCGATGGGACTAATTAGTGTAAGTAAAGAGGAATCTAATTATTCTTTAACATTAACCCCCTTGGGTGAAGTGGTAAATAGCGAGGATCCATTTTTAATGGAGGATATTACACAGTGGTTATGCCATTATAATCTTGCTAGGATTGGCTCACCTGCAGCTTTGTGGTCATATATATTTAATTCTATTATATATAGTAATGGCATGGAGTTCACGAATCAATCATTAGTAAATGCACTTACACGAAAATTTGATACTAATAAGATAAATGTAACGCCATTTAGAACTTGCTATACAGCTGAAAAATGTTTTAGAGATTTAAACATCTTAGACATAACAGAAGAAAAATATTATTTTAAACAGCATAACATTGATAGGGCATATAGATATTTCTATGCTTATATTTTACTTAATAGTTGGGAAAGAACCTTGCTGAACCAAAGTGAAATAACTTATGAAAATTTATTATCTGATATCGGGTTCGGGGGTCCTTTCTTATGGGATGAGAAATCTATAATGGAAGTGCTTGAGATATTTCATGAGGAAAGGTTAATTTTCATTAACAGACAACTTTCTCCAATTACTTTAATTAAACAAGTATCTTCGGACTTGATGCTAAGCAAGATGTATAGCTTTTTATTATAAGGGGATGAAAAAATGATAGAGCTTAAAGATATAATACGTTTTAAAAAAGAGTTGTATTTTAATGGAGCTGTCCAAGTAGATTGGTTTTATAACAAAGAGAAACAAAATGAAATCGCAAAAAGCTTTGTATTTCATGGGCCAGAATACTTCGGTGTTTCGGAAGAGGATTTAACCTTTAAATCACATCGTCTAGTAGATACAGCTTCCTTTGCAAATATCTTAACAAATAAATTATATGGGGAAAGTGCTTTATCAAATTTCTTTATGACAATAGCTCCCTACGGTACGGGTAAATCTCATTTAGCAGTTACTTTAGCGAGTCTGTTTAGTGGAAATGAAGAATTACAAAAAGGGATTATATCTAATATAGATAAAGTAGATAAAAAAATTGGATCGGATATAAAAGATTATCACTTAAAACCTAACTTAGTGTTAGTTCTTAATGGGATGAAAGATTTTAACCTGAATTATGAAATTCTAAATGCGACTCAGAAAGTTTTAGATCTTCATGATGTTAGTTCTGATTTTCTAAAAACCATAACAAAATCTTATGATATTGCTAAAAACTTTGTTTCAAATACTTTTGAAAATTTTGAAGAGCAGTATCAAAAATTTGCTATGGAAATTTTAGATAATAGTCCTTCAACAAATTTGAAAGGTTTTCTTTTGAAAAATATATTACAAGATTCAAACGTTTTTGAGGTAATAAATAAAGTTTACTACAATATCAATGGAACTTATATACGATGGGATGAAGGCGTATCTGCAGGTGATATTCTTTCAAAAATAGCTGAAACTTTATGCGGGGATAGAGGTAAGTTTAATAAAGTCGTTGTGTTTTTCGATGAATTTGGTAGGTATATAGAATACGCCTCATCTTATCCAACCAGAGCAGGGGATTCTGCATTGCAGCAAATATACGAGGCTGTACAAGATAGCGAAGACAAAATTATTTTTGTTGGCTTTATCCAATCTGATTTAAAGTCATACCTAACAAGAGTTGATCGAACAGCAAATATTAATAGGTATATAGGTAGGTATGAAGCAAGTGAAAAAATTCATTTGTCTTCTAATTTGGAAACAATTTTTGCAAATTTAATAGAAAGAACTAAACCTAAAGAATTTAAAGATTTAGTTGTAACTAAAATCGAAAAAAATATAGGGGAGTGGAAGAAATTTCATGAATTATTCATTTCTTGGGTTCCACAATCGAAAAATTCGAGTGTATGGGGAAGTTTCGACCATTTTAAAAAGGTAGTTCTAGAAGGGATTTACCCTTTACATCCCCTAACAGCATGGATGCTATCTAATTTATCTTCCTGGCTTCAACAAAGGTCATCATTGACATTTTTGGAGAGGCAAATAGAAGCTGAAGGTGAAAAAGAATTAAATGAATTTGGCGACTTATTGGTTGTACCTGCCACAAGAATCATCAGAACTGAATTTTTTAAGGAACTGCTAGCTGCCGAGCAAGAAGGTAGGAAGCAAAGTGAATATTGTATCCTGTATAATCAAATTCTAGCTAGACATGGTGATAAACTCGATGATAGACAAAAGGAATTATTAGCTGCCAATTTAATCATTAGAATCGGAAGACTTAAAACAAAGTCGTTAGAGGAAACCAAACAGGCATTAGCATATGCTTCAACCTTTACAATAAAAGAAGTAGAATCTTTAATAAATCAACTAGAACATGACTACGGAATAATTAGTTATGATGAAAGTGCAAATGTATTTGATTTTGTGGCTGATGCAATTGGAATAAATGATTTCAAAAGATTAGTTAACAGTAAGAAAAGAAAATTGGATATAAATTTAAGTTTAGTATTTGATAATGCTATTGATCAAGTACTTCCTTTAGAAAAAATGGATACTGCATTTGGTAGGAAAAACCAAATCAGCACAAACGAATGGCAATTTAATCAACAAATTATTCATATTGATGATATTACAAAAAACTATCTATTGAACCTAGTAAATGATTGGGAGCAATCGACATCTCCTGATAAACCAAAAGGCAAATTAGTATGGATTTATATTTCATCAGATACTGATAAAGAAAAAATTGAGAGTGTTTCAAAATTATTAGAACGTTTTGAATTCAATAAGAAACCTATTGCCTTTTTTATTTTAGATGACCAAGAAGATATGTTTTATGGTTCTCTCATTGATTATCAAATCTCTAACTTGTTTACGCCACAGGAAAAAGAGAAGTATAGTAGGTTCATTCAGGATTTTAAGGATAAAGCGGATAACTTAGTAAAAGACCGTTTTAGCGAACTTGTATCAAAACGGATTATTCTAACAAAAAAAGGTTTGACTAAGATTGATAAACGTCCAAAGCTATATATGGATAGTTTATTTGAAGAGTTATATTACTCTGTCATCCCATTCCCTTTTACGGAGTTTTCCAACAAAACATTAGGTAAGGCTAAGAAAAATCTATCCCGAATTGGTAGGTTGATTTTATCTGGAGCGGCTTTTCAAGTCATTCACTCTGAAACATCAGAAATTAAAAATCGGATAGAGGGGGTTTTATTTGAAAAAAGATTAGGATCATGGGGAATTTTTAATAGTGATTATCAGTTAATATCACCGACAAATTTAAAAGTTAGAAAGATTTATGAAGAACTTGATGAATTAGTTGAGCAAAAGGGAAGTTTCGGCCTAGACGAAGTTTTTGATATTTATCAAAGACCGCCCTATGGGATAAATGACTATGCATTAGCTCTCCTTATTGCTACTTATCTAATTCAGAGAAAAATTGAATTAAGAGTAAGTATTAATGATGATAGATTACGACTTGAAGAGTGGGGGAATGAGATCTTCACTGATAAACAGGTGAATTTTAAGGGCTTGTTTGATACATCAATTATTAAAGTTGATCCTGATAAATCAGCAGGTCGTTATTTAGCTTTATATAATAAGGTGGAACGAAATAATGATATAGATCTTTGTCCTTCTCTATGGAAAGAATATGAGAGGTTAAAACTAGAAGAAGATATTCCACAAGAACTTGAAGACAAAGTTATGAATCTAGAAATGATTCTTAAAGATGGATTAAAGCTCCAAGAACAAAATCTTCGCTATATAGGTGGACTTAAATCGAAATTTAGTGATGCATTAAGAAGTAATACAAGTTTTAAAGAAATTTTTGAAGTCCTTGATGGATGCGATAATATAGGCGGTGCTGTAAATGGTTCAGCAAAGTATGTATATAATTCTCGACATATTGAAGAAGCTAATAATATGATAAATAAATGTCATGGGTATATTAATGAGAAATTTGCAAACTTTGTTACTAATTTAAAGTGTCAAAGCTATGCGCAGGTATCAGGATTTGAAAAATGGGTAAAACAAATAATTGAATCGCTAATAAGATATAATTATCATGACGAAGCCAGGAAATTAAGAACAAAATTAACTCAAATACTAGATGATTTAACAATTATTCAAAAATTACAAAATATAAACGATACTGTCCAAAACTATTTAAGTAGAAATAGACCTAATAACACAACCGGGTACAACGATTTAATTAAAATGAAAAATGAAGGTAAAGAAATATTAGATCTATTGCTAAACCATAAGGTTGATAAAAATTACTTAAATGAAAACATTGAAAAGGTTAACAATAACCTAATCAAAATTGAAGAATATATAAATAAGCTAACTGAAGAAGTTTCAGAAATTTATGATTCAATGTACGAACTAAGTACTGTTGAGGAGTCCCAAAATTTTTTACTTCACATTAAGAGTGTTCTTAACAAATCTATTAACGAAGTAGATAGAGAGGGAATTGAGCAGGCAGCAAATGATTTGCAAAATTTCCTTAATGATATTCAGAATTTAGAGAAATATAAGGATAATAGAAAAGAACTTATTCTTGAACTATCGGGCTTAAAAAATAAATGGGTAGAAATCGAATCGGAAATCGAATTCGCTCCAATTTTGGAAAACCATAAGAGTAGGTTAATAGCCCGGTTAAATCATATGGAAGAACGATGGGCAGTAAATTATATTAATATAAGAGAAAACCTTAATACATTGGATGCTTCTGAGTGTACAACTTGGATTAACCATACTAAAGTCATTCCCTCGTATATTAGTGATTCAACAATAGAAACACTAAAGGAAATAAAAAGATTAATTAATAAACGTTTAAATGAGTTAGAAGTTGATGCTGTCATTAGTTTGTTTTCGAATTTGACTGATGAACAAAAAGTAATTGCATTGGCAAAATTGCAAACTTTGGTTAACGCTTCACTAACAAGAGGATAGAACAAAGCTAATAGCCTAGGGTTGTACTAAAGGATGAACTTTTTAAGAGTTCCATCCTTTTTTCTTACCATTTTTTTATTAAGGACAGAAAGTTTGTTCTTATTTTTAGGTAATATCACTTACTAAAAATATAAATATGAGGTATAATCATTACTGGATATCACCATCCAGTAATGATTTTTGATTTATTTCTACTGGAATATTAAACCCAGTACATATTAGGAAGGGCGTTTGGTTATGGCTTACGGTAGACATGAGAGTTTTTATTTGCGTGATAAATGGGTGAGTAAGGGATTAAAAGCAATAAATGAGGACCCTCGTTTCTTTTATGATAAGGACGGCTTTGAGAAAATAGGCTTAGGTAAAAATATGGTAAAGTCTTTGCGTTTTTGGCTAACTGCTATGAACCTAATGGAGGAGACAAAAAATAAAGAGCACCAAATGACAGAATTAGGGGAATTGATTTTTTCTGTTGATAGACTACTACAAAGAAACGAAACCGTGGCGCTTCTTCATTATAATCTAATTCGTAATAAAAATGATTTAGCAACAGTATTTTATTGGTTTTTTAATATCTACAAAGAAACCATTACACAAAGACCCGAATTAAAAAAGTCATTTAAAACTTGGGTTAAAAATAATGAACCTAAACCTGTTTCCGAGACTTCTTTAAATCGGGATATTGATGTACTAATACAACAGTATACTAAAAATGCAAATGAAAATGATCCAGAAGACTTTATTTTTAGTCCTTTTACCAAGCTAAATCTTATTAAAGAAGAACCTTCAGAAGAAAAAAACGAAAATATTCGGAAAGTATCTCCTGAAGTTAATGAAATTGGCATATCCGCATTGTACTACGTATTATTAAACTATTCACTTGAAAAAGGTGTTGATCTAATTAGTCTTGAAGAAATCATTAATGAGCCGTTTTTATGGGGTAAAGTATTTAATCTTTCTAGAAACAAAATAATAGAAGCTTTAAATATTTTAACGAACCATGAAAATTTTCCAATCGAATATGTTAGAACAAATAATCTTGATAATGTTCGAGTACCAAAGATTGATTCAATTGAATATTTAAATTATGAGTTTAAAGCAGAGACAGGAAGGGCGACTATCAAGCATGGTGTTTAAGACTAGTGTTAACATTCGTTTCGATGTTGGGAAGGAAGAATTTATTAATAGATATATTCCAACTCCTTCACATACAGAAGTTTTAAAAGGTATATTAGACGGGTTCTTAAAAGAAAGCAATAGAGCTCATATTGTAGTGGGAGCATACGGTACTGGGAAATCACTACTTGCTACAGTGGTAAGCAGCATAGTTTCAAAAAATGCTGATCCTTTAGGTGTAGAAAAACTAATAAATAAATTTGTGTTATTTGATGATTACATAGCGAATCAGTTTAATAGTGTAAATAACCTGAATAAAAGATACGTACCGGTACTCTTAACAGGTAATGAAGGAAGATTTAGGCAAGCTATACTCTCAAATGTAGTTAAGGCATTAAAAAAAGAAGGTCTTGAAGTTGTTCTACCTGGTGTAAGTAAAAAAATTCTTGAATCGGTTAAGTTATGGGAAAAACGATTCCCACAAACATACTCTTCCTTTCTTGGTTACCTGGAATCTAATAATAAAAATATTACCTCATGGAAAGAGGAAATAAAGAATCAGAATGAAGAAGAGATTTCATTTTTTAGTGAGATCTATCCTTTACTTACTTCTGGAGCTACTTTTGAAATAGGATACACTGAAGACTTTCTGGAGCAAATGGGTTACATTTCAAAATTAATAAACGCAAACAATTTAGGGTTAATGATTGTATTTGATGAATTTGGACGTTTTTTGCAAGGATTAAATAATTCTAGCCTTAATGAAACAATGCAAGATATTCAGGATTTAGCTGAATTAACAGATCGTGAAAAATCTTTGCATTTAATCCTCATAACCCATAAAAGTTTAAGACAATATTTTGGTGGAAACCAAGGTGATATTGCTAAAGAGTTTCAACGAATTGAAAAACGTTTTAGACAATACAATATTACCAGTGATCAAGCAACCTTCCTCAAGATTGCTGAAGTGATAATGACAGAAAATATTAAAGAAAAACCTGTAATTGCTGAGTCAACTTATAATGAAACACTAAAAAGTTTAAAACAATATTCCCTTTTCCCAAGCTTAAATCCAAATGAAAGAGAGCAAATAATTGTAAGGTCTATGTATCCCTTACATCCAGTTACGCTTTTTGTTTTGCCACAACTTTCTAGTATTTTTGGACAAAATGAGAGGACTCTTTTCACGTTTTTAGAAAGCGAAGAAACAGGTGGTTTATTAAATCATATAGCTAAAACCAAGGGTTATTATAAACCTCATCAATTGTTTGATTACTTCTTTTCTGATGCATCAGGTAATGATGTTGATCCTGAGGTTTCTAAACACCTTTTGCTATATAAAAAAGCTGTGGCAAGAATCCCCGACAATTTGGTTGATAAGAAGCTTGCATTTCAAATAATAAAATTTTTATCAATATGGAGTTTATGTGGATTACAGAATGAGCAAAAGATTACAACTGATTTCCTTAAGTTTGCTATCCAAGAAATCGATAATATTAATGCAGTACTTGAAGCATTAGCAAACCATAAAGTAATTAGGTTTAACAGATTGAGTGAACATTGGGAACTTCATTCTGGAAGTGCTATTGACATCCAAGAAAAAATATCTGATAAAAAATCTGGACAAATCTTGACAAACACTGATATTCATAAAATTTTGTTGAAAAATTTATCAAGAAAGTATTTCTTTCCAGAGAGATTCAATGATGATAAAGAAATGACCAGATTTGCCAATATAGAGCTTCTTCTAGAAAGTGATTTGCAGGGATTCGATAAGGTTAAATTAAAAAATAATATTAATGATTTAACTATATACTATGTTATTCCAGAAGATAGCGAAGCGAAAAATGTAGTGGAAGATCTTTCAAAATTATCGGGATCCCATAAAGATATTTTTGTAATTCATCCCAAACCCTTATCTTCAATTAAGGACGAAATATTGGAGAGTGTGATTATCGAGACCTTAACTTCAGATAAAGAATTACTTTCAGAAGATAGAGGTATTAAGGAAGAATTAACAGTTTTATCAAAAGAAGTAAATTATGTTATTAATAGATTTTTATCATTACTAACAAACTTCGATCAAAATTTAACCTGGATATCTACTAGAAAAAGGATACCAATTAATAGTTCGATAGAATTATCTGAACTTTTGTCGGAAAAATGTTACCTACTTTATGGTGAAAGTCCAAAGATCATAAATGATTCTTTTAATAGGATGAACAGTTCTTCTCAACAAATTTCTGGGGCAAAGTTATTAATTGATCAAATTATAAAGGCACCTACAGAAGATCAATTCGGTGTTTCTGGTAATGGACCAGCATATGCAATTTATGCTTCAATATTTAAAAATAATTTTAATTTTGATTTTAATATCATGAACTTGGACTACAGGTATATTGAGTATGGCCCATATAAAAAAATGAGAGAGAAATTAGTTGACTTATTAGATCAACAACCTAAAGGGAATTTTTCAGATATTATAGACATTTTTGCAAAACCTCCTTTTGGAATTAGAAAACCAGTTATACCTATTCTTTTAGTTGCTATGCTTAGAGATCGATGGAATGAATTTATGCTTTACCGGAATGAGATCTTTGTCCCTGGGTTGAATGGTAGTAAACTTTATGAAATTCTAGAAGAAGAAGGTCCAGAAAACTATCAATATGTCTATGAACATATTGATGAAGAGTTTATTAAATTCTTTAATATTATTGAAAACTTTTTCCACAGTCATATCGAAGATCGTCTTGAGGGACACCATAATTCGAGATTGATTCAGATATGTGGTACTTTGTTAAAATGGCTAAGATCATTACCAAGATTCACTCAAATTTCTGAGTCAGTCGACCAAGAATTTAGAACACTTCGGGATTTAATAAGAAGGACGGAAGTAAAACCTCAAATGAGTATCTCGGAAATATATTCTATTTACCATGATGAGAATATATTAGGTTTATTAAGAGTTAAGGAATATGCAGAAAATTTTATTTTGGTGGAAATACAAAAACTAAAACAGGTAGTTTTAGAGAATACCAGAACTAAAAACTTTGAACAGCTTAGAAAATGGGCTGATAGCCAACATGAATATCTAAAGAAAAACAGTGAGTTAGTAAAGTGGATATTAAGTATTAAAACGGATGACTGGGTACGGGAGTTTGCTGAAAATTTCTCTGGTGTAAGAGTAGAGGATTGGTCTGACAAAACTAAAGAAAAGTTTACTAAAGATATTGAACAAGGCGTCCATGAAATTGATCGGTTTTATGTTGAGAGGGATAACCCATCACATTCTGTCAAAGAAACTCATTCTAGTTATTATACTGTTCAAATTGGTAATAAATCAAAAGTAATAAATAAAGTAGAGCTCTCTGTAAAGGCAAAAACTGTTTATACGAATATTGACAGAATAATTAAAAATGCTGGTCGTAATATTCCGAAAAATGAATTAGAGTATATGATTTATCTTTTAATGGAAGAATATATCGAATAAACAGGAGGTGTTAACTTGGATACTTTAAATGGTAATCAAGTTCATATTGCCGTACTAACAGGTGGAGTTGCAAGTTCTTTCGTAGCAAAAAAAGTTGTTGAGAAGTACGGGAAAGAAAACAGTAGACTGTTGTATTTAGATTTCTTTAGCGAAAATGGTGAAAACCCTAATTATATTGATAATCATAGGTTTATGAAAGATGTATCTACTTTTTTGGATCTACCATTAATTAAAATTGAAGCAGATCCAAATGAAATAAACTATGAGTTTTGTTCTGTAGATGAAGATACATCTATTTTAAAATATGAAGTTGAAGTAAAACTAAAAGAGTTGGTAAAGTATGTTTTATCTATTAGGGAGCAAGAGAAACTTAACCCAATATTATATTTTGGCAATGTTCCGGAAAATTGGTATGACAACAAATCTATTTGTTTAGAAAGTATAGAGAAGGGTTTTGCGAAGTCAACGGATATTATAACATTCTTTGAACAGCTTCCTATTGAAGCTATCCCTATAAAATTCCCACTATATGATGAGGTAGATACAAAAACTTTAAATATAAAGAAAACTATTCAAGATGAGTGGGGAATAAATTTACCTCGGTCAGAACGTAAACGTATTTATATTGCGATGTTTTCTGGTGGGGCTGGTAGTGCCTATGTTGCCTATTACATGGTACAGACTTTTGGGAAAGGCAACTGTAAATTATTCTTTACAAACACTCTTTGGGAAGATGAAGATAATTTAAGGTTTATGGATGAAGTCTCAGATTATATTGGTCTTGAAATCACAGAGATATTAGATGGCAGGACTCCAGAGGAAGTCTTCTATGATTATAAGTTTCTAGGTAACTCTCGGTTAGCAAAATGTTCAGAAGAACTAAAAGTAAGACAAACACTTGTCTATTTAGAGGGCTTGCGTGACAACGAAAATTTAGAGCCTGTTTTATATTTTGGTATTTCACCTCATGAAAAACAGCGCCGAGATGATAGTCATATTAGGCGTAAATACAACATCATAGATGAAAATAGTCCGGACATGAATATTAGAAAGGCAGCTGGGATTAGGTCTTTTTATGAGCATTTCCCATTAGAACCCATTGAATCAAGGTTCCCGTTAATTGAAACATTAAGGGAAGATCTTGACGCAAAGGGAATTATCCAGAATGAATGGGGTATTAATTTACCCCGGATGTACACTGCCGCAATTGAAAAAGCAGAAAGTGAAAATGATCCTATTGCAAAATTATTAGTTAAGTTCGGTATTTATGGATTCTCTCATGCTAATTGTGGTGGAAGGTGTGTTAGAGGCGGCTTACAACACTATGCAACTTTACTGGCTATATGGCCGGATCAGTACAAAGAACAAGAAGAAATGGAGGAGCGTTTTAGAGCTCACTTTGCTAAAGATGTTTCTATCCTTAAGAAAAATGGTGGGCCATATACATTAAAACAATACCGTTTAGATATTGAAAGAGAAGGAATTGAGAAATATCTGTTTAAACCAGATGATACTATTCCCTGTGTATGTTCCTTTTCTTAAGTTGTTAGAACCCTCAAATAATGTTTTGGGGGTTTTTTATTTACTTGTATATTGAATTTCATTTTTGGTATAATCAATTTAGAACATACGTTCGAAAAAAGTCACCTTAACTTTTATTAAAGAGGTGGTAATATGAAACATGTAGTTATGTATTCAGGTGGGGTAGGTAGTTACATGGCTGCTAAATTGGTTGCAAATAAGGTTCCTAAGCAAGATGTTATATTATTATTTTCTGATACTCTTAATGAGGATGAGGACTTGTATAGGTTTTTGGAGGAAAGTGTAGCAGAAATTGGTGTTGAACTTGTTAAACTATGTGATGGTAGGGACATTTGGCAAGTATTTAAGGATGTTAGATATCTAGGAAACTCCAGAGTAGCTCCATGTACAAGGATCTTAAAACAAGAACCAGCAAAAAAATGGGTTATTGACAATTTCAAACCTGAGGAAGTTACCTTATATGTAGGTATTGATTGGACAGAGTCACATAGATTAGAAAAAGTAAAAAATAACTGGGCCCCCTTTATTGTATATGCACCTTTATGTGACGAACCGTATATTTCTAAAGATGAAATCTTTCTTGAATTAAAACAACGCGGAATAAAAATACCTCGCTTATACGAAATGGGATTCTCGCATAATAATTGTGGAGGCTTTTGTGTAAGAGCCGGCCAAGCGCATTTTAGAAACTTATTATTTTCACTACCAGACCGATATAGATATCACGAATACAAGGAAGAGGAATTAATAAATTACTTACAAAAGGATGTCTCCATATTAAAAAGGCAAAGGAATTATAAAAACGAGAAAATTACTTTAAAGCAATTAAGAGAGGAAATTGAAAGTCAATCTGAGAATATTGACCTTTTTGATTTTGGAGGTTGTGGTTGTTTTATTGAAGATCCTAGGGCTAGCTACAACTATTGTTATGTTTAAATAATAATTAAAAGGATGAAAGCCTTTGGCTAACATCCTTTTTTATTAACCAAAATCTGGCTCATTTGAATCTGGCTGTATGGTATAAAGTATTAAACAGTCATGACCTTCCTCTTCTAAACGCTCAGTTTCTTCTTCATTTTCATTTGCCTCTTTAATCTTTTCACAAACGAAATGAACTGTACCATCAAATTGAGCTAAAGATACTGTCTCTTCATCGTCATGTTGTAATACTAGTGGGCTGTTGCAGACATGTCAGTTTCCTATTTCATAATTATCAAAACCATGTTTTACTTCATCAATAAAACAACTTGGACAATAGGTATATATGTCAGATCCATAAACTCCAAATTCATCTGTTTTAATAGCATCTGATTTATTAATTTCAGTTTTACATTTTTTACATGTATTAGCCAAAGTAGACCCTCCTAAAAAAATAATATCTAATCCATTATAATTGATTAAAAGCCCTCTTTCACATAAAACATTTCATTTTCCATTTATTAATAAATTTCGGTGAATACTAGGGAATAAAATATGGCGTTATATTAATTCCTTTTTTAAAATCGAATTATCTAATTATGTAAGAGTTTTATGAAATCTATTTTTAAATGAGTTAAATAGATTCCCAACTGAAACAACTTTTATTTAACGATTTATGAACAGGTTTGTCCTTACATATTGGGAGTAATATAGAGAATTTAGATGTACTTTTAAAAAGCTATTTAATTAGTATGGTATTTAATGTAAAGTAAAAAATATATTGGATTATTAATTTATATAATAGGAGGTTTAGTCAATGAGCAAAGTACAACCAGGGTGGGATCCTTATAGAACTATTTTGGTTTAAGTAGGATAGGATATGCACCACCTGCAGCTATTGGTGATATTCTTGATAATTCAGTTCGGTCAGGCGTAAAAAATATATTTGTAAAAGTTGTTAAGAGGAATTCTGAGAGTTTAGATCGAAAAAAAATAATGTTAAAAAGTAAATTATTATTGACCTAACAATACAAAGTTAATATGAACATGAATACTCCTGTTTGCTCTAAGATTCTTCTATTTATGACGGAATTAATAAATCTTATATATAGGGGTATGAAAAAAAGTTTCCGGGCGAGCAAGATCGCATGTTGGTTCTGATGGGGCACTTAGAAAACAAGCAGAAGATAAGTTAGGTGAAAGTTAGAAACTTGCATCTATCATCTTTTCAATTACCCTAGGATCCCAAATTCATTGGCATTCAGGTTCGTATAAGAGTCTGTTGAATACTTAGTCCAAAAATTAAGTTAATCGAAAAAAGTGGGATATGTGACCCTCCCTTTAGGAATATCACTAATATAAGAACTTTTGCTCGAACAACTAAATCAAGTAATCAACCATAAGCTGATGAAATTGTTGAGGGCTTTATTACTGCAAATGCAAAATTTAAATCTAAACTGAAAATGTTTGATAATTAATAAAGGATTTTTGAAGATAGGCAAGTGATCTAAATTAGAAACAGAATGTGGGGTTACTTAAAAACGATGTTCTGCTTCTAATAATGCTATTGTTAAGGAGATGTTTAGATGAACTGCTTCTCCGATTTTGGGAAACAAACAATTGAAGAACGATTTAAAATACAATTAAAAGAGGAAAATAATAAACTCTTAAAGAAAGTATTTAAAAACTTATTAAGTGAAATAATCAATGATTATCAATGTGGCGAAATTGGGGAGGAGTTTAAGGATAAAACATTCAAACTACTAGAAAAAGGAACAGTGAATTTATTTGATATAATTGATCTCTTCACAATATTTAAAGAGTTAAGATTTGAATATGATGAAGACATGAAAATTTATAACGAATTAGAAGAAGAAATATTAAAATTATTTAATATTTATTTGGGATTACTTGGATAACCTCTTCTGCCAATTAATGGATATACTTGTAAAAAATGATTTAAGGAAAGAGAAATATCCAAAATTTTCTTTGAAAGAAGAAAATGAAAGGGAAATATAATTGATAAAAAAAGATGGAGCTTTGGCAGGGAAGTCCTACACAATACTCCAACTTTTTATACATTATTGATATTTCTTGATTAATTCAACGAATTCATTAACGAAGCCTTGTAGGAATTGTGCAGTTCCTTGATTTACCTTGCCATTTTCATCTAGCAATTCATGAACAGAACCGATATATGCTTCTGGTTGTTGAACAACTGGCATATTTAAAAATGCTAGTACTTGGCGTAGGTGATGGTTGGCACCGAATCCGGCAAGAGCACCTGGAGATTGGCTGATGATTGCCGCAGGTTTTCCATTCCAAACGCTTTCGCCATAAGGGCGGGATGCTACATCTAGAGCATTCTTTAATGCAGCTGGGATAGAACGGTTATATTCAGGAGTAACAAATAATACCGCGTCCAATTCTTTGACTGTATTACGGAATGCAGTATATTCTGCAGGAGTTCCCAGGTCTCCTTCAAAATCCTGGTTAAATAATGGCAGGTTGCCGATTTCAACAAATTCCGTAACATATCCTTCAGGGAATAAAGATGCTACGTTATCCGCAATTTGCTTTGAAAAAGAATTCTTCCGAAGACTGCCAACAATGATGCCAACTTTCGTCATACGATTCATCCATCCTTTTTTAAAAATATTGAATTCAATACAAATATCTTGAATTCATTATAATTGTATTGAATTAAAAATATATTGGCAAAAGAATTGCCTCGCAATCAAAAAAGGGAACGGGTGATCATTATTAAATAGATAGGTATACTTAAATAATTGTTAATCTCTATTTAGACTTACCCTCCAAAACGCAAAGGAATCATTCTTGTAAAGTAGCACATTATTTGGCAAGGCGGATTTTTGATTTTATTTCAGCAAAGTGGCTGGATTAATGTGCTTTTTTTCGCTCATACGGAATTTGGAATAGGCTGTTCAAATTGACAGTTTGGGGTTTTTCATCTATATTTATCTTTAATTTGAGACATCCGGGAGTGAGATACATGATTCAAATGTTTTCAGCGGCATCTCGTTACTCTGTAAAAAATGATTGGCTGGAGAGTAATCTTAGTTTTTCATTTGGTGGGTACTATGATGAGGAAAATATCCAATTTGGTCCGCTTCGAGTTTTTAATGATGACACAGTACAAGCCGGTAAAGGATTTGGCATCCATCCACACAGGGAAGCGGAAATTGTATCGATTGTATTGCATGGCCAGTTAAAGCATGAAGATAGCCTGGGGAACAGTGGAATTTTAAAATTTGGAAATGTGCAGCGTATGACGGCTGGAACTGGTTTGCTCCATTCTGAAATGAATCCATCCTATGAAGAGGAAGCAAGCTTTTTACAGCTATGGTTTAAACCATCTGAAAAGCAATTACCTCCTTCTTATGAGGATATTTCTTATAACGTAGATTCAATGAAGAATAAATTGTTGCCAATCGTTTCTTCGGTCCCAACCAAAGGCGCAGCGAAAATTCATAGTGATGTTACATTATACTTATCCAAGTTGGATGAGGGAGAAGAGATCTTCTATCAACAAGAACATGGAAGAAAGATGTATGTCTTTGTGATTGAAGGGGAGCTAATTTTAGATAACGATGTTGTTGTTGGAAAAAGAGACAGTGCGCGCATAACGGAACAAAACAAACTTACTTTAAAATCAACAAAAGAAGCCTTCTTTTTATTGATAGATTTGGGTGGTGTTTAATATGTTATTGATTCGCCATTCGATTGGAAGCAGACTTTTTTATCAGACAGATGAATATGAGATTGATTCAGTAGAAGATAAGTGGGTCATTTCTTTCAAAATTACTGAAGAGGATTCTAAAGAAATCATCAAATTTAAAGACGAATTGAACCTCTTTGATGTAGGGAAAAACCAGAAGACCTGGTATTATACATCAGGCGCGAACGTTAAGTTTAATAAGGAAAAGTCTGAGATTACTATTATTGCAGACCATAAAACAATCTATCCAGTTGATTAAAATAATCACATAAAAAGTGTTTTGTAAGGCAAATTAGTATCATACTAGGTGGTAAGTGATACAGTGTCGGCAGAATAATAGGATTAGCTCTCTAAGTTGTACAGTGATGCTAAAGAGCCAACCTGG
This sequence comes from Neobacillus oceani, assembly GCF_046237595.1. NCBI lineage: Bacteria > Bacillati > Bacillota > Bacilli > Caryophanales > Bacillaceae > Neobacillus > Neobacillus oceani. Next base: position 2,250,197 of record NZ_CP143543.1, read on the forward strand.
AATACACATGACGTGCTTCTTTTTCATTTCCTCTGTCTGTAAATGCTCTGATACTAATAATAACACCTGGCATACTTCACTATCTCTTCCTCCATTTCAGAAAAGTGCATTCCTATGAATTTTTTGCTGAGGATGCCATAGAAGTAGGCGATTGGGTTACGGATGCCATTCTTTGATTTCAATTTGCCGATCATTTGCTTGAATGCGTGGATGGCGGTTTCCAGGATGTCCCGTTCGTTATCGCGGTAGTTGGAGTAGGCGGCAATGTTGGCCATCCGCCAGTATTCCTCGATTGTTTTCGCGTTTGGAAAGAAACAGTTAACAAGTTCTGTGAATTCTTGTGGGATTTTGTCATTTACATATGATCCGTCCAGCTGCTTTTGTTCGGCTGGACGTTCTTTTTTCTCTTTAATTTTTTGTTTTGAAAGATTGGTGGTTTCTGGGTGGTTCAGAATTTCGGGTTTGGGTGGTTCAGAATTTCGGGTTTGGGTGGTTCAATTGTTGGAAAACGGTTGAAGAAGTACAGATTGCTAGTTTGCGAGCCGTTTTTTCGTTCGGTTTCGTGAATGGACAGGATGCCGATTTTCATCGCTTTTTGTGTCATCCGCTTAAAAGTCGTGCGGGAAATTCCGTTCTCGCCCAGGTCCTCGTTGATTGCTTTTAACACGGTTGCGATTTTTGCATTTGACACGCCTGGTACTTTCGCGCAGAAACGGACGAGGCGCTTCAGACCGATCAATTCGCTTTTTGTAAAATCCTCCTTATGAAGCAGAAGCCATTGCTCGAAGTGGCTGTTGAATTCTTTTAGGTTGCTAAAATTTGAGTAGTGTGCGAACGTTTCAATTTTCCCTGTTCTGAGGGTCATAATGGATGCACCATCCTTTCACCTTTTATATAGGGAGGAGGAGGGGAAAAGGACATGGTGGTTCGCATGAAAACGTGTCAGATTGGTGAACTATTGCGAGTATGTTATGAAAAGTGAAGAAATTGTCTAGATTATTTAAGTAATATAAACAAGATGGAAAGTGAGAGGGTTGACTAATTAAGCACCCGCTAAGTAGACCACTAGAAATACAATTACACTTTTACAACTACAAAAAACCCCGAAGCCCCTTTTTAAAAGTGGATCCTTTTTCATTCACTTGAGCAATTGTCAAAAAGAAGGAGAAAGTAATGGAAATTTAAAAATACTGAACCCAGATTACAGAAAAAGTAAATAAGTGTTTTTTTATAGATTTATCAAAGAGTGGTCGCCAGTACTATCACTGAATTTACGTTTGATGTTCCCTTAAAAAGATATTTTTTATTTTAGTTCTGTAGATTTCTTCCTCATTTTGTTAAAGTGCCCGTTCATTTGTTCCTTTTAATATTATTTTCCTGTTATACTATAAATAGTAAATTAGTGGTGGGGTGTAGTATGATTGAAGATAAAACTCTTAATAAGGAAAACTTAGTTTCACAATTAGACCGTCACTTAGATTGGATAAAAAACTGTGATACAAAATCTTCAATTGTGTTAGCTGTAATAGGAATTTTCCTTTCTGTGTTTACTTCCGAGCATTCTATTAATATGTTAAATGATATTTTAACTAAATCAGTCCATAATATTAGTTTTTCTAATTTTTTGTATCTCCTGCTCTTTACACTTTTCTGGTGTATCTTTCTATATGGAGCGTATTGCTTAATTAGAGTGTTAATACCTAGATTGGGTAAAGATGCACAGCTCTATGATAGGACAACTCATAAGGACTCACTTTACTATTTCGAAGACATATCTAAAAACACTTTTTCTGAATACAAGGATAAAATGCTAAGTCTTAGTCAAAGCGATGAATTGACAGATATTCTATCTCAAATTTTCATAAACGCCAATATTTGTACTAGGAAGTATACATATTATAGCAAGGGAATCAAGTACGCATTTTTAGGTATATCCGGAGTCCTTATTTTTTATATAATAGGCATTATTTTGGTAAAGGCGGGAGGATTTTAACATTGAAATCTGTTAATTACAATTACAAAGAACGTAAGGTAAAAGTAGAAGAAATACTGGATAATACAGATAAAGTAAATGAAGTAAATTCTTTTCCAAGAGATGAAGAATTCACTTATACGAACGGATATAAGGCTTGGGCTGGTGCTATATTTGTTGATTTAAGAGACTCCACCACACTTTTTACTAATTCAGATGATGTGGAAATTTCAAAAGTTATTCGTGGGTTTACCTCGGAAATTATAGAAATCCTAAGGAACAATACAGATGGAAACGATCTTAAAGAAATTGGTATTAGAGGAGACTGTGTATTTGCGGTTTACTCAACACCGTATCAACAGGACATTTATGAAATTGCTAGAAGAGCCTTTTATATAAATACTTATATAAAAATGCTAAATAAACTATTGAAGAAACGAAACCTACCCACTATTAAAGTAGGAATTGGATTAGCAACAAAAATTACTTTAGCCGTTAAAGCTGGTAGAAAGTCTTCCGGAATTAATAATTTAGTTTGGATTGGCGAAGCTGTTGCAAAGGCATCTAAGTTATCTGATATCGGTAATAAGAATGGTAAAGACCCTATTGTTATGTCTTCCACCTTTTATGACAATTACATAGAGGTTGGAATTAAAAAAAATGCAAAATCAAAGGATTGGTGGACGTATGTTAATGATAGTACGTATGATGAGTACTATCACGGTGACGTAATCATAAAGGATTTTAACGAATGGATAAATAACGGAATGGAAGATTAATGAAAAACAAAAGCCGAATCCATTATAAATAAAAGAATGTAAAAAACCAACCGAATAGAAATTTTAAATAACCGATATTTTTGGAAATAACTAGACAAAACAGACCATAAACTTTTGGATCTTTTGTGGTAGTTAATCAATTACTGATGGGTGAGTTATTTCGTTTTGTGGGAAAAGGAATTTTCGTAACGGCTAAAATATACATAAAAGGGGAAGCGCATTTCAGGATAGAAACGTGCTTCCCCTTTTGTTGGAATTAGCTTTAGCCGTTTCTGGACACAAGTACCGATTAACTATTCAACTCATTTAAGGTATCTAGATACGGGTCGATAACTGAAAATTAATATTATTACCTTTAGTCGGTACCGTCATTGTATGGGGAAAAAAAGTATTCATTTTATCCTCGAAATAAAGACCTTTTGGAACAGTAAATAATTGGGGTATAATTCCAATTGATTAGAAATAAAAAAGGAGGACTATTGATTGAAACAAAGTAGATGTAGTCATATTTTAGAGCTATCACAGGAATTATTAGATGATATTGAACTTAGCCGTCTTAGTGGGGAACAACTAATTTTAAAAGCTAGTAGATTAGCAAGACTTTCCGGTCCAGAAGAAGTTCAAAAATGGCTATCTCTGGAATTAGGGGGATATATAAATACACCAATAGGAAAAAAGTACATGGCTAAAACAGGCAGATGGATAAATCGAGTAGAAGAAACTGGATATTGGGATTCTTTAGCACAACTAGAAGCCGCATTAGAATCAAATAAATTAAAATTGCAGACAATGAGTATAGCAAATGCAAGTGGTAATTATGAAATTATAGCTATTAACAATGTTATTCAAGCAATAAATATTACGACCAACAATATCTCTAAATATGAATCAATAAAAAGTAGAGTTTTGGCTCAGTTACACAATTTTGTTACGAGTGTGTACTATGATAAGATGTTTGATTCTTTATCCGAAAGTATCTTTGAGACATATAAAAGTGATGTGGATGAATTAATTACTGAATATTGCGGTGAAGTAATTCAACAAATACCATTTGTTATGGACCGATTATCAGATGGAGATTCAGAATCGGTTAGCCAAGCTCTAAATACGTGTAGAAGAATTATTGATTCATTTGCAGATAGTGTCTTCCCAGCACAGGATGAAACTCTTGAAATCGATGGAAATCATATTTCTTTAAAAGCCGACAAAACTCAAAATAGGATTAATGCTTTTATTAATAATAATTGTGAAAGTAAATCAAGAAAGAAAAAGATTAAGCAAAATTTATCCAATTTATATGACCGTGTTTCTACGGGAGTACATAAAAGAGTAGATGTATATGAAGCTAAGTCATTATTTTTAAATACGTATCTAATTTTAGGTGAAATTTTAACTTTAAATAAAAAATAGTATTCAAGTGCTTTAATCTTATGGATTGAATTTTAAAACAGCTTAATTTAATTTCCTTATTTTACGATTATTTTTTACATCAACTAACGCGTTGAAAGGAAGAGAAAACAATTGAATTATCATTTTATTGCTAAATTATTTGATATAAAAATTTCCACTTCTTTGTCCCGAGGTAAAATAATAGATGATAAAGCTCGTATTTCCAATGGAACAATGAATTATAAAAGATTTTTTGAAGATGATTTCTTTATAAAATCCATTGGATTTCTTGAAGCCAATGCATTCGCGAATAGTACTTATGTGTATGAGGTAGGGGAATATAACGACCTAAAGAAGGTTTTTGAAAAACCATACTATCCCACTGCATATCTAAATTACTTAATCAGAAAAGTTCAGATTTTTTTAAACGCTTTATGGTTAGTTAAAGATAATAGTGTTAATTTAGAATTGGGTTTTTTATATATATATTCTAATAACAGTCCACACCTTAGAGGAGTGCATAGCAATTCTGGAACCTCATCACCGACTAATTGTTATGGTGAGTATGAAGAATCAGTGTTTACTATGGATGAGTTGGAACTTGCAATTAAATACAACAACATTATACAATCAGAAAATTGGGACGAAAAAGAATTATCGGCTGGAAGATTGCCTTTAAGAAATCCTTTAACTAAAGAAAACGGCAGAGTTGGAAGAGCATTTTATTTCTTGATGTTAGCTCGAAGTGAATCGGTCTTACCGCTTAAAATAATGAATTTCTGTTCAATTTTAGAGTGCTTATTTACATCGGATAGTTCTGAGGTAACCCATAAAGTATCGGAAAGGTTTGCCCGTTTTATGGGGAAAAATTTAAATGAGCGAATAAGCTATTTTAAATTAGTAAAGGACCTATATAAAATAAGGTCAAAAGCCGTTCACGGACAAATAGTGAGAGAAACTCCTGAGCAAATGAAAGAGCTTTTAAAAGAAATTGACAATAATATTAGAGAAATATTTGTCGGATATTTTACAAGGGAAGAAAAGTATAAAGTATTTAACCTCAATAATGAAGAATATGAGAAATGGTTTAATGAATTAATTCTAAAATAACGGTTTATTTAAAGTATTGATCCTTGTTATCAAACCGAAACTTATTTATTAAAAGAATCCTGGCATATTAAGGTTTTCAAGGTTTGTACAATATTTTCACTTTTCATAGGGTGGGACGATTTCTAGAGGAGGCAGGAATGAAATATGATGTAAAGCAATATAAAAAGGGCGACAACCATATAATGATTATAAAATAGTATTATTATAATATTGTAATGATTAGTCAACACTATATGTAGACTGTGACGCTACAGTACAATTATGCTATCAACTATCTGGAGTCGGACAAAATTCTTATGTGAATTATTCAAAGGCGCGGAAAATACTGGGACTAAATTAGGATTGCCCACTTAGACATTCCAGAAAATTCATCAATCCTGGCAGGAGTATACACATGCAGTCCTCAAGGGAGAGGGCAAGAAGTCCGTTTTGATTATATTCCATTAGAAGAACTTGATTACGATCCAACAAAGGGTTACTTATTACAATATTGTTTTTATTTTCTTTTTTTACAAGTTAAATTTATATACGTTGAAATAAATATTTACAATAATAGTTTGGAATGTAAGTTGATTGGACCGGAGGGCACCAACTCCTGCGGGATGCAGCGGCAAGGTGGGGGTCCACAGGCTCTTGCGCCGAGGAGGCTCCACTGACGACCCGCGGAAAGTGTGTGCCCGGAGCGGTAATCAACCACAAGGTTCCTTTTAATTATAAACATTGTGGAATCAATAAATGCGAGGTTAAACATGACAACATTGCTTTTAGTAATCATATATTTGGCTTTTATCAGCCTGGGGTTGCCGGATTCATTGTTGGGGGCGGCGTGGCCCGTGATGCAGCCAGACTTTGGAGCTCCGCTGGAGACGGCTGGCTACCTTTTTATGACGGTTGCGGGCGGGACAATCATCTCCAGTTTGGTCAGCGGAAGGGTACTTAAACGATTCGGGACCGGCAAGGTTACATTTGTCAGCGTTTTAATGACAGCTGTAGCTTTGCTCGGATTTCATTTTGCTCCATCAATTGGTTGGCTTGTTGTTTTTGCAATCCCACTGGGATTGGGAGCAGGAGCTATTGATGCGGGATTAAACGATTATGTTGCTGTAAATTATAAGGCGCATCATATGAGTTGGTTACATTGTTTTTGGGGAGTCGGACCTACATTGGGCCCTATCATTATGGCTCAGTTTATTTTTAGAGGGTAATACTTGGAGAAATGGATATTTTGTTATTTCTGGCATTCAGTTTGCGTTAGTTATTATCCTTCTCTTCGCTTTGCCTTTATGGAGCAGAGTGAATAAACCCGACACTATTCCTTTTAATGATGAGACTACAGATCAGAAACGTGTAAAGAATCATAAAGATTCTGTAGATGTGCCCCCATTAAAAATTAAGGGGGTAAAACTGGCACTTGCCTCGTTCTTGTTTTATTGCGGGGTAGAAGCAACAGTGGGCCTTTGGGGAAGCAGTTTTTTGGTTAATGTAAAAGGGTTAAGTGCGGCAACGGCAGCTACATGGGTTTCCTTATATTACGCGGGCATCACTATTGGCAGATTTATTACTGGCTTTATTACTTTTAAAATTACGAACCGTACTCTCATTGAGTGGGGCAAATAATAGCATTAATTGGTACTGTTATTGTATTTTTGCCGTTGCCGTCCATTTTTTCATTAATTGGTTTTGTTACTGTTGGCCTCGGCCTGGCTCCGATATTTCCTGGTATGTTGCATGAAACGCCAGCCCATTTTGGGAAAAAGCATTCACAGACAATCATGGGCTGTCAAATGGCACTCGCGTACACGGGTACCACATTCATGCCGCCGTTACTCGGCTTCATGGCGTCCCAAACAACAATTGGAATCTTCCCGATTTGTATCGTGATTTTTGCAGCGGTCATGCTCCTAAGTTCCGAAAAATTGAATCAAGCACTTAACAAGGAGGACTTAATCAAAAGGGAAGATGCAAAACAGTTTGTTAATTAAGTTGGAAGGCCATGCAAAATTTCGTTTAATCGTTTATAATGATGAAATGACCTATATAAAAAATCCGCCATTTGGCGGTAGAGGTTCTAGCTACCCTCTTTAAAAAACTAAGGAAACAGTACTGCTTTCTTTAGCCGTGCTGTTTTTTTGTTGGAAGGAGAAAGAAAATGTTAAAGAGTGAAAAAGCGCTCGTTGTGTTTAGCGGGGGACAGGATAGTACGACTTGCCTTTTTTGGGCAATGGAGCAGTTTGCCGAGGTTGCCGCTGTAACGTTTGACTACAATCAACGGCATATTACAGAAATAGAATGCGCTAAATCGATTGCAAAGGAACTTGGCATTGAGCACTATATCCTCGATATGAGCCTGCTGAATCAGCTTGCCCCGAATGCGTTGACGAGGGACGACATTGAAGTTAAGGATGGGGAAGGCGGCGGGCTGCCCAATACGTTTGTGCCGGGCAGGAATTTGTTGTTCATGTCATTTGCCGGGGTACTGGCCAGCCAGATTGGGGCGAAGCACATCGTTACCGGAGTATGTGAAACGGATTTCAGCGGTTATCCCGACTGCCGTGATATTTTTGTGAAGTCGCTTAACGTGACTCTTAATCTATCGATGGATCAAGATTTTGTTATTCATACACCGCTGATGTGGCTGAACAAGGCTGAAGCATGGAAACTAGCCGATGAGCTGGGAGCGTTCGAGTTTGTCCGTGAAAAGACGCTTACCTGCTATAACGGAATCATCGCGGACGGCTGCGGCGAATGCCCTGCCTGCAAGCTAAGGAAAAAAGGCCTGGATGACTATCTGGCAGAACGGAATGGGATGTAATGATGTACGGATTCAGGATTGTAGATAAATTGCAAAAAATTGATGTAGATATTAAGCGTGACCAATTGAAGTACCATTCGAAACGGGTCCTTGTCAGCAAGGAATTCACGTTTGATTCGGCTCATCATTTACATGATTATGAGGGTAAATGCAAAAACCTTCATGGCCATACGTATAAGGTCGTTTTTGGGATCAGCGGTTTTGTTGACAACCGCGGCTTGATGATTGACTTCGGTGATATTAAAGAAATTTGGAAAAATGAAATTGAAATTTTCTTGGATCACCGATATTTGAATGAAACACTTCCGCCTATGAATACAACTGCGGAAAACATTGTCGTGTGGATTTATGAAAAAATGGCTGAATCGCTGAAAAAACGCGCGAATTTATATGATGGCGCGCGCGTTGAATTCGTCCGTCTCTATGAAACTCCGACCAGCTATGCGGAAGCGAGAAGGGAGTGGATGGAGGATGAGTAAGATACCTGTTATGGAAATCTTCGGTCCGACTATCCAGGGCGAAGGGATGGTCATGGGCCGCAAGAGTATGTTCGTCCGGACTGCGGGGTGTGATTATAAATGCTCCTGGTGCGACTCCGCTTTTACGTGGGACGGGTCTGAAAAAGAAAGAATCCGAATGATGGCCCCAATGGATGTCTTTCAAGAACTCAAGGAACTTGGTGGCGACCACTTCGACCATGTGACGATTACAGGTGGAAACCCAGCTTTGATTGGAGACGCAATGAAACAGTTCATTGAACGTCTTCACCAATCTAATATTGAAGTAGGATTGGAGACTCAGGGAAGCAAGTGGCAGGACTGGTTTTACCTTGTCAACGACTTAACGATCTCTCCTAAACCACCTAGCAGCGGTATGAAACCGGATCTTGAACTATTGGATGATATCATTCGCAAGTTAAAGAACCACAAATCGAACTTTTCACTTAAAATTGTTGTATTTGATGATGCGGACTTTGAATTTGCTAAGATGTTGAATAACCGTTACATGGGGGATCATATTCCATTTTTCCTATCAGTAGGCAATAGCAATCCCGGAGAGGAAGGGGATATTTCAAGCCGGTTACTTCATTCCCTTGACTGGCTGTGGGGGAAGGTGCTGGAAGATCCTGAAATGAACAATGTTCGCCCTTTGCCACAACTTCATGCCTTGGTTTGGTCGAACAAGCGCGGTGTTTAAGGGTCCGCATGACGAAAGTAAGACTAGAGATTTGGTGATTATCTAAAATACCCCAATTAATTCATTGTGTGTAACAAAAAATTAAATCAAGCACTAAAAAAAAAAACCTACTCAAAAGAGAAGATACAAACCCAACCGTTTGTTAAATATTTTTAATAGATTTTCACCTAAAGGGGTACCACCTGTAAAACGCGGATTTACATCGTTAAGGAAAGTCCAAAAGAAAAAACCCAATTTCTTAGTATTGAAGAAATTGGGTTTTTCGTTACTTTGGAAAACTCTTCTTTTGCTGACTTAACTCTTCTTTATCTTCCTTATCTACATTTTTTTCACAGTTTAATTAACAGACTATAATACTGGTAAATTCAATCTATTAATTATAGTCCTTTCCAAATCAGGTGTAAGCTTAATGAGGAAATTGTAATTATCTAGTGTAAAATGGAGCTTATTCGAGTCAATACTGAAGCCATTTACTTTTTTGGCTGTTTTATTTATAAAATCTCTATCTGGTGTTCCAAATGTTACTTTCATTTTTGGCGGAAGAGCCCACATCGCGATTGGAATCCAAGGCCTATGTTTGGAAACAACTATTAAATGTGCGGTACCACTAATGACAAAAATAAATATATCTTTGTCCATTTCTGTTTATAAAGCTACTGCTTTATCCCGAAGCAAATGAACAAGGTTTTTTCGTTCGGTCTGAATCCAATCCTGAAATAAGAATAGGTGCTTAATTTTCATGTTAGGACCATTTATATACATAAGAAGGAGTTTTTAACTAGGTATCGAAGTTAATTGAGATGACAAATGGAGTTTTCCTATACTTATTAGTGAGATTAGTTTAAAGAATGGAAGTGAAGATGTGCAAAGGAAAGTTCTGCTTGTAGAAGATGATAGAGATATTAGTAAATTGGTTAAAAGTTACTTGGAACAGGAAAATTTTACAATACTTACTGCATTTGATGGCGAGGAGGCATTGGCTCTTTTTAAGAAAAATGAGGTGGATTTAATCTTACTTGATCTAATGCTTCCAAAGCTAAGTGGGATGGATTTTCTAAAGCAGATTAGAACAACAAGTTTAGTTCCTGTCTTGATCATTTCAGCAAAAGGCAGTGATATAGATAAAGCGTTAGGTCTTGGTTTTGGTGCGGACGATTATATTAGCAAGCCTTTTTCTATGGTTGAACTAACCGCCAGGGTTCATGCTGCAATTCGAAGGGCTACACAATATCTTCCTTCAGAGAATGAATCTACTTCAACTATCCTCCATTATAATGAGCTTACTCTTGATTTAAAAACCTTTTTGGCACTGGTAAAGGGGGAGACCGTGCAGCTTACATCAAAGGAATTTCATATTTTAAAGCTATTTATGACAAACCAGAACAGGGTGTTTACAAAGGAGCAAATTTACCATTTAATTTGGGAAGATGACTATTATGGAAATGAAAATGTAATTAACGTACATATTAGGAGGCTTCGGGAAAAAATAGAAGTCGATCCGTCCAACCCGGAATACATTCGGACAATATGGGGAATAGGGTATAAATTAGGTGAATAAACTATGACCCTTTTATTAAGTATCATTATCATTTTTTTGCTTATCATTATTGCCGTGCAATCTTATGGTAGGAGAAAAATGAATACGAGCCTGAACGAAATACAAAAAAAACTATCAGATATTTTTGAACAGAAAACGACTGAAAAAGTGTTAATACAAACAGACCACCAAACCATTAAACAATTCCTCATTCAAATGAACCGTCTTTTAGATTACAATCAACAAGTTATTGCGGACTATGTAAAAACGAAAGAAAGCTTAAGAAAACTGCTGTCTAATATGTCTCACGATTTGAAAACCCCGTTAACTGTCATTTTAGGATATGTTGAAAAATTACATTTAGACAACAGTATGAGTGTGGAAGAACGGAGCCAGGCCATTTCCCGTCTTCATCAAAAAACGCTAAATGTCATCACACTGCTCAATCAATTTTTTGACCTTGTTAAGCTTGATTCTGGAGATTATTCGTTCCCTTTAAGCAAGATTTCGATTAATGAAGTTTGCAGGAAAAATGTGCTTGAGTTTTATGATTTGCTTCAATCGAAAAATCTTCGGGTAGAAGTGAACATTCCAGAACAACCTTATTTCGTTCTTGGAAACGAGGAGGCATTAAATCGGGTTTTAAGCAATCTCATATCAAATGCGATCCGTTATGGAAGTGATGGTGGAGTATTTGGTTTAACTGTTCGGGAGGATGGAGAGTTTATTGCGATTGATATTTGGGATAAGGGGAAAGGAATAGCTAAGGTGCACCAAGATCAGGTGTTTGAACGGTTATATACTTTGGATGATGCGAGAAGTCCAGAATTTCAAGGAAGTGGGATTGGATTAAGTATCACGAAAAACCTGATAGAAGTAATGAAAGGTTCCATTTACTTAAGCAGCACCCCTTATGAAAAAACAGTATTTACTTGTGTTTTCCATCGAATTACGTATTAATTACGATCCAAGAGAGGTGTTCAGGTAGAACGGCCTCTTTTTTGCTTTCAATAATAAACTTAAGAGATTTGTAAGGATTGAGAAAGAAAAAAGATATTCTTGATGCTTATGATGAAAATAGATAAAGGAAAGGAGAAATCGGCAATGAATAGTGTGGTGAAAACAACCGGGCTTACGAAAAAGCGAAAAGGAAAAGAACTGGTTACCAATGTTAATCTTCAGATTCATAAAGGGGAAATTTACGGTTTACTTGGTCAAAATGGCGCTGGTAAAACAACAATTATGAAAATGCTCACTGGAATATTGAAGCCAACAAGTGGAGAAATCGAATTATTTGGCCAGAAGCTTACCGAAAGCTCGAAGTTAATGTTAAAAAGAGTCGGAAGTATAATTGAATATCCCATCTTTTTTGAGCACTTAACTGCGATAGAAAATTTGAAGCTCCATTGCGAATATATAGGATATTATGATGAAAAAGGAATAAAACAAGCATTGGATATGGTTCATTTAAAAGGGATTGAGGAAAAATGTGTAGAGGAATTTTCCTTAGGAATGAAGCAGCGTCTTGGGATAGCGAGAGCGATTATTACCAAGCCTGAACTGATTATTTTAGATGAGCCTACGAATGGCCTCGATCCGATTGGAATAAAAGATACCAGGGATTTAATCTTAATGCTTAACAAGGAATACGGAATAACATTTATTCTATCTAGTCATATTTTAGGAGAAATGGAACAGGTTGTGGATAGAATTGGCGTCATTGATAATGGAAGGCTGGTAAATGAAGTAACATTAGAAGATATTCAAAAAGAACGCACGGATTACATCGAGATATTGACAACCGATGTCCAAAAAACACTTTATTTACTTGAGCAAGAACTTAATATCTCAAATATGAAAATTATTCAAGGAAATCGAATTCGCATATATGATTTGACTCATTCTCAAAGCGCGATTTCCAAGTTGTTAATTCTCCATAATGTTGGCATTGAGGAAATTCTAAAACATACGAGCTCCCTGGAAGACTATTTTTATGCTCAAATAAATGGAGGAGATAAAATTGATTAAATTAATCGGTTTAGAATTGAAAAAATTAAAACGTCTTTCTGTTATTAGTGAAGTAATCATTTACTGGCTTATTCTTATGTTTATGCCTTTGTTATTAATAAAAATCGCGATGCCCGTTTTGGGGCAAAGCTATGCTGCGGCCATTGAACATCTTAATTTGAATATACAAATGGGATTAGTCTTGTTTGGGGGATCCCTTATCAGTCAGGTTTTCATAGATGAATATAAAAATAAAACGATTTCACTTGCGTTTGGATACCCCATTAGCAGAAAAAAGCTGTTTATGGCAAAAGTGCTGTTTATCTCACTATTTGTCTTTCTTACTGCAATAATTTCCTTTATCTTAACAGGTTTGACAACCTATTTACTTGATCAGGTTTTTCCATTTATTAACGGACAGCCAACTAACTCGGATATGATTACCTTTTTTAGTAGTATGATTTCTGGTTCGCTATTAATTACATTGATTAGTTTTATACCACTCTTTCTCTTTGGGATTTTGAAAAGAGGAACAATATCCACCGTTATATGCTCAATACTAGTTATGAATTTACCGAAATTATCATATTTCAGTAATTTTGAACAGGAGTACATTCTTGCAGTCATGTGCATACTCGGAGGACTTAGTATCTACCTTTCCATTATTACTGCGGAGAGTGTAGGAGAGATTTAGTTTTGAATGCAAAGGGGGTATACACGTTAAGAAAAAGAATTGGGGGAGGGGAGGTAATCCATGCATGGGCTGCCAACGCTTATACCAATAGATAAATTCAATGATTTTGATATATTAAAAGCCTAATCCCTCCATGTTTTTATCTAGGAATTAGGCTTGTTATCTTTCGCCATTTATTGTGGAGAGATACTTAGCGGAAAAACGGAACTTCTTTTACACCTACCATACGTGCATACAAAAATAGTTGGCCTTTATGGTGTATTTCGTGATCGTACATCGCGACAAGATATCTTCTTTTCTGTCCCTTTAATTTCGGATGTGATGAACTATTTACAGCTTCTAAATCCGCATCTGTCAACGATTCATATGTATTCTTTGTTTTTTCGGTAAAGGCTTTTACCACTTTTCGTATTTCCTCGATTGTCTTACATTCAGGAATGTCTGGTGGAACAATTTCTTCGGACTTGACCAGCGAAACAAACACATCATTCCATCCAGCAACATGCAAGGCAAGTTCACCAAACGTCATTGCCTCTTCCCAAGGCTTGAAATCGATATGTTTGTCATCGATGAGCTCTAGCAAATTTTCCAATACATTTCGATGTTGCAGCCATTCATTCATCATTTGCTCCACTTGAGTCAAAACAATTCCTCCTTTTTATCTATAGTAATTGAAAATCCTACTGAGAAATAAATTCCAGTGGGGAAAGACATAACCCCACTGGAAAGATTTATTTATTCGATATTGGTTACGCGGACGCCAGTGCCGTGGAGTTCTTCGATGATTTGGTTGACGGTTTCTTTTGGCGTTTCTTTTGGAATGGATAGATGGATTTGCCGGACGGCGCGGTTGCTGCCGAGTGTGAACATCGAGAGGATGCTCGTATGTTTGCCGACGATGGCCGAAATGCGCTCGATCGCGTGGTTTTGATCGAACAGGCCGATTGTCAGCGAAATGCCGTCACTGTATGTATCCTCAAGGAGGTCCATGATTTGCGCATGTGTCAGGATGCCGTGGAATTTCCCGTCTTCGTTGACGATGGCGAGGTAAGGAAGCCTTTTGATGCTCTTAAAAATCGTCCGGAAGGAATCGCCGCCCTGTACATAGCCATCCTCTTCTTTAATAATCTTCAGGACACTATCATTTTTATCGCCTGAATATTCAAAAATATCAATTTTTTCGACATTGCCCAAAAATCGGTTTGTACCCGATTCCAGAACCGGCACCCTGCGGTATCCTGTTTCATCCAGGAAAGCAAGAGCCTCCGCAATGGAATGCTTTTCCGAAAGGTGGCTTACATCAGCCTTGTCGATTACGAACTGTTGAATTTTCATGCCATTCCTCCTCAATTCCCATGAATTTCTCTTTCTAGCTATATATATTCTTCAAAAAAAAGAAATTACCTCCTTTTTCCCCTATATGTAGATGGATAAATTTTGACTTTTTGCCCTCTAAAATAGCTTTTTAATATAAGCAAGTTGGAAACGTAAATCGACAAGGAGGGTGGAAACCTCGTCTTTTTTGTCAATCGAAATTTTTATCCTCTATTAAGAACAGACATACTTCGACTGCGGCAGTATCTATAATGAGGGGGAATAGGAATTTCCTCATATTACGTACTGTTAGTGTACAAGCCTTTGCTATGGGTTCAAATTTTCGATTGATCGTCGTGCGAAATAGGTATTTTGCAGGGCGAAACCTTTCGCAATAGGGGTTCCAGAGAGGTCATTTCTATTTTGTTAAACTACTGTGGAATTAATAGGAAAAAACCAAGGGAGTTAGACCTAGCAGAAAAACAAGTCATCTAGTACATATTGCACTTACATAATTTTACATGTTCATGGTACATTCGGATTATTCTGACAATTAAAATGTTGGAATACCGATGGACCAGAAGGGGGGTGGTTATTTTTTAAAAGCGAAGGGGTTTGGCCAGCAAAAAAAGAGAGATTATTAGAAGAGGAGAGTCCTAATGCGTAGAATGAAAAAGAGTTTTAGTTTATTGCTTATTTTTCTACTATCATTTTCCAGCTTTGCGTATGCGGCCCCGCAAAATGGCGCCGAGGAAGCAATCCCTGCATTGGCTGCAGTGCAGAATGGGGAAGAATCCGTCACTCCGACGGATGGAAATGAACCTGCTTTTTCCGATGATGAAAAAGTAAGGGTCGTTGTCGAGCTCAAGGAAGAATCAGCGATTGAGTATGCGACCAAAAAAGGAGTTAAGTTTTCCAATCTCTCAAAAGAAGAAAAGAAAGCGCTGAATGGCAAAGCTGCCAACGCTCAGGAAAAAGTGAAACAGAAGCTTGCCGATAAAAAGGTCAAGATGAATTATAAAAATACTTTTTCTACCGTAATGAACGGCTTTAGCGGCGAGGTTACATACGGTGAGATCAAGGAGATCGAAAGCCTGCCGGAAGTCAAAGAGGTTTACCTGGCCAATGAATATGAGCGGCCGGTTGTCGAACCTGATATGACGACAAGCCATGAGTTCATCCAGTCGTACAGCGCCTGGGCGGATGGCAAGTACAAGGGCGAAGGAATGGTCGTCGCGATCATTGACTCCGGAATCGATCCATCCCACCGCGATATGATTTTGACTAAAGGGGCCAAAGCCGACCTGACTCTTCCAAAAGTGAATTCGGCAATTGCCGAGCATGGGCTTCTAGGTAAGTTCCACTCGGACAAGGTTCCTTACGGCTACAACTATTTTGACAAGAACCAGGAAATCCGTGACCTGGTGCCAGGCGGTTCCAACCATGGCATGCACGTTGGGGGAACTGTCGCTGCGAACGGAAATCCTGACAATGGTGGCGTAAAAGGTGTCGCGCCTGAAGCACAGCTTCTTGCGATGAAGGTTTTCAGTAACGACCCGAACTATGCTTCGACTTTCTCCGATATTTATATCGTTGCGATTGATGAAGCGATCAAACTCGGTGCCGATGTCCTGAACATGAGCCTTGGCTCGGTTGCATCGTTCTATTCTGCTGATGATCCTGCCAACCTGGCGATCACCCGTGCGGTTGACAATGGTATTGTCAGCTCCGTATCAGCAGGGAACTCCCGCCATATCGGACGCGGCTACAAGACGCCATATGCGGAAAATCCGGATATCGGTGTAGTCGGAGCTCCTGGACTTTCCTACAACTCAATCCAGGTTGCGGCTTCCGGAAATAAGCAGACTTGGTATGACTATTCACTTTCTTTGTCTGGAAATGCACTAAACGGAGTTGCCCATTCCGGAGATGACTGGATGAAGAAACCTGGCAACAAGGAATATGATTTAGTATCCCTTGGCAACAAACCTGGAGCTGCTGCAGACTATGCGGGGCTTGATGTAAAAGGAAAAATTGTTGTCGCAATGCGCGGCGGCACGCCTGGTCCGTTCATCGATAAGGCTGCTGAGGCTGCAAGGCAGGGCGCTGCCGGAATCATCGTTATCGATACAGGTACAGGCGGTACGATTTTCAGAGACCTTGGCGGTTTTGATGTTCCGATCATGCTCGTGACGAAACCGACAGGAGACCAACTGAACCAGCTGTACAACGCTGGCAATACTAAGCTGACATTCTCACTTGCCAATGCACAGGTAGCTCCGCAAAATGGACGTCCAACTGAATTCTCGTCCTGGGGCACAACGCCAAGCCTTGACATCAAACCTGAGATCATGGCTCCTGGCGGTAATATTTACTCAACTCTTAATGACAACAAATATGGATTGATGAGCGGAACATCGATGGCAGCTCCACATGTTGCAGGCGGCTCCGCGCTTGTTATGGAGTACATTAAGAAGAGCCCGCTTTATAAAAACCTGCCGCTTGGGCAGCAGACTCGCCTTGCCAAAGTTCTTTTGATGAACACGGCGAAGCAAGCAATCGGCACGAATGACCAGCCTTATTCTCCACGCCTCCAGGGTGCGGGAATGATGCAGATCCACAATGCCACTTTGACTCCAGTTCGCGTTGTCAACCCGGCAACGAATGAAGCGAAAGTGGAGCTGAGGGATTTTACAAGCAAGGTTATTGATTTCAAGGTAAAAGCAATCAACGATTCGAAGAGTGCTGTAACTTATAATGTAAATGTCGATGTCCTGACTGACGCGATTCAGCGCACAGCAGCCGGCGACGTCAACTGGTCTGCTGCAGTGGCAGCCACAGGAGACCCGCATTTGAGAGGCGCCGAACCAATGCCTGGAGCAAACGTAACCGCACCGGCTACTGTAACAGTACCAGCGGGAGGAAGCGTTGAAATTCCAGTCTCGATTGATATTACAAATGCAAAAATTCCTGGCTATACTGCTACAGGAGCGAAGACAACCTTCGACCTGAAGGAAGATATTTTCGTTGAAGGCTTTGTTCGCCTGACGGATGTAAATGGCAAAAACGTCAACCTTGGCGTTCCGTATGTCGGTTTCTACGGCGAGTGGGACCGTCCAAGCATCCTTGATGGAATGCGCAATATTGACAGCAAATTCTACTTTACGGATGCAGCAGGTGGAACTCCTGTAGCGGGCATGATTGATAACCGGCAAACTTATATTGGTTGGGACCCGCTAACGGGATATGCGGATGCTATGAGCAAGTTCGCTCTATCTCCGAATGGCGACGGCCAGTTTGATACGATTGTGCCGATTATGAGTTTCCTGCGTAATGCTGTTGACATGCAGTTCAATATTCTGGATGAAAACGGCAATAAGATTCGGACACTCCGGAATGAGTCGTATGTCCGGAAGCATTATGGAAGCCTGGCTACTCGTTATTCTTTCTCCACAGCACGTGCTTGGGATGGAAAAATCAATGGTTCTTTAGCAGAAGATGGTAAGTATTTCTACGAAATCAAAGCACGTGTCGACATGCAGCACAGGGAAGCAAAGTGGCAAACAAAGAGGATTCCGTTTGTCCTCGATACGACAAAGCCAGTCGTTTTGGACGCTGTTTACAATGCGGCCAAAAAGCAACTTACTTGGGAAGCAACAGATGGTGATGGAATTGGGCTTTCCCATATCAATGTAATGGTCAACGGAAAGAGTGTGTTGCCAGCCAATACGCTGATCTTGCCAACTGCAAAATCTTACAGCTTGGCAAATGTTGAAGTACCTGCGGGGGCGAAGGTTGAAGTTGTAGCCCACGACTATGCCAACAACATCACTGTCCAGGAAGCAACAATTAACGAAAGTGGAGATACTGCACCACCAACGATTTACCTTACAGCTCCTGGAAATGCATCGATCCATACTTCTAGGACGATTGCAGTAAGCGGTTATGCCACAGACGATACGGCAGTCAAAGAAATCTTTGTGGATGGCAAGCCAGTTGATATTACAAAGGTAACAGTAAGTGGTGTCGATCAATATCGCTTCTCTACTAACGTAACGGTGGAGAATGATGGGGTCCATGAATTTGCAATCAAGGCCATTGATATGGCTGGCAATGAAATGCAAATCGTTAGGCGCCCGGTATTCGTCGATACGACTCCTGCTACATTAGAAGTAAATGCCCCGGCAACAGTTGACTTACCTGTTGATAAGGCAAACCTCGAGATTACGGTTAGAGATAATTTCGATTCGATTAGGATGTATGTAAATGACGACGAAGTGTTGTTCAACTCCGGTCCAAGTTCATGGGTAGCCGCGGTGCCATACGAAAAAACCATCAGCCACGAGGTTAGCCTGAAAGAAGGAGACAATACCTTCACAATCCGCGCGGTTGACCTGTCCGGAAGGGCGACAACAAAAACCGTAACAATTAAACGTGAGGCGAAAGCTGAAGAGCCGAAGCCAGATCCAAAACCAGAACCAGCACCTGTACCTGAAATCCTGTCTGTAAGCGTCTCTCCGAACACGGATGTCAGCCACAAGACTCCGGTTTCCATTTCTGGTGAGGCGAGCGAGTCCATTACATGGACAGTTAAAATCGTAAAGCCTGACGGATCCGCGATCAACCTTAAGGAACAAACAAGAAAAACGTACAAAGAAACGTACACTCCTGCCGCTAACGCTGCAAAAGGAACGTACAAAGTCATCTTCAGCGGCGCCAATGACAAAGGCGTTAAAGTCGCCGAAAAGCAGGCTACGTTCACAATCGGGAAAAAATAAGAGTTTTTAAAATGAAAGATGCCTGGCTCCCGCATTGCTGCGGGGCCAGGCATCTTTTTTTATTGTCGAGGTACGGATTCAGTGGTTTACTTTGGGTTGTATCCTCAAGCAATGGAGGGGTTATAATTAAGCAATAACCATGTTGTATCAAAGCCATAACTCCTGCCACTATTTCCTTTTTGATACTACCTACGAGCCGATCGGTGGGCTTTATGGCTTCTTTAGAATGGTTTAAGGACCATAAGCACAATTATGGCAATCATCAGCAGTTGTGACGCCAACTCAATTGGAACGATTTTCTTCATCAATTGAGCGAGCTCAGCGGGTACTTCATCCCCTTTCGTTTGACTTAAAGATACAATCTTCATGATCTTTTTAATGCGCGGCCCGATGAGTCCGTCAATTATGACGACCATTAGCAGCGATAAAAGGATCGATATATTTAGCCACATTTCGGACCAGCCCATGTTGGTTATAATCATAAGCCAAATCCCGGTAATAACAAGCATGACACCGCCTATTTTTGGAAAAAAGGCAAGCTTGTTCGTTACATCTAAAGCAAAGCGAAACTGGTCGGCGGTTTTAGCGGACCTTCGTATGACGGGTACCACGAAAGCGGGACCAACTACTGCGATAGCTGCCAAAGTATGCAAAACGAGGAGCCATCCAAACAAACTGATCATCTCCTTTCTTGCTCTTTAGCGAACTGGAGATTCGCTTTGATAGGCGAGACCGACTCTTTTTCTATTAAAAGGTCCTTCGAGCTCGATATGGTTTAACATGCAATTCACGACATCATCATACGTAACTTCCAGTTCTTTTAGTCGACTGAACAAGTAACCGGCTATATCGGCCTCAGAAAATTCCTTAATAGTCTTTAAAATTGATATGGGCAAGGTTTCTGTTGTTATATGCAGATGAACCGGCCCTGGAGGCTCTATCGAGTCAACCATAGTTCCCGGACACATAATTGACCAATCGAGCTCAGACTGCAGCAATCGTTCAAAATTCCGGTTGTGATTTTTATATTCGGGCGGAAAGCCGGGCAGATTGTTGCCAATGAGATCCGTATAAGGAATATCCAGCAGGCCAGCACCTCCCATTACCCATACCCTCCCAGAAAAATTTGGTTGTTTTTCACAT
The DNA here is from genome assembly GCF_046237595.1 of Neobacillus oceani. Classification (NCBI taxonomy): domain Bacteria; kingdom Bacillati; phylum Bacillota; class Bacilli; order Caryophanales; family Bacillaceae; genus Neobacillus; species Neobacillus oceani. Next base: position 2,270,929 of record NZ_CP143543.1, read on the forward strand.
TGGCTAATAATGTTATCAACGAGACGAACGAACTCATCTCCTTGGCCGGCATGGCCGGCAGCTATAATTGCAGCGTCTTGATACGAGAGCGCGTCACGGACGCTTACTGGGTTCATTATATCGTCTACGATCAACTTCACATGTTTTGTGGTACGTTCGCCTTGTTGTTCATAATACTTCTCAGGGTTCCGTACGAATGCGGTCATTTCATGTCCCATTTTGACCCCTTGCTCCAGTGCTCTTCTTCCTGTATTTCCCGTTGCTCCGAAAACAATAATTTTCATTATTTTCCTCCTTTTAATAAAGACTCCCGAAATGTCATCTTTAGACTGACTCAAGCTTAGCATCGTTACTGAATCTTGATAAGAACCCACTTTAATGTAGGGTACTTACTTAAAAGTAATCCTTAGTAGATTGGGATATTCATTTTTGACGATAGCGAAAAATCGTTAAGGAATGCTGACCGCTAAAAAGCAAAAGCTGCCAGCTAAAATCCGCTGGCAGCTTACATTATTAGTGCTTCAATTAAGTGTACAATTTATTGGAATCAGCTTTATGAAGCTGGTTCTTTATATTTCCGATTATTGTGTTTTTCTCCCCAAGCACACATGGATTCTGCTACAGGAATCAATGTTTTGCCATATTCAGTAAGCGAATATTCCACTTTTGGAGGGACGGTAGGGTAGACCGTTCTAGCGATTATGCCCTCTTGTTCCAGATCCCTTAGATGTTGTGAAAGCATTTTTTGAGAAACATCAGGTATAAGCTTTTCGAGATCGCTAAAACGCTTTTTGGATTGTATCAATTGCCATAAAATCATCGGTTTCCATTTACCACCTAGAACATGAATGATTGTCTCCAATGGACATTCCAGCTTATGAATCATCGATAAGTCACCCCTTTAACTTGAAGTATACACTTAACAAGATTTTACAGGAAGTTCTAAAATCCGGTCAACCAAATAAAAGGTATCCTAAACAGACAAAGAAAAAATTCTCTCTTAAAGTGACAACAATTGAAATTTGCAAAAAATAGAAAAAACAAGTTGTGTTATTGTTATAACTGTTATAGTATATATATAACAGATGACACACGGAAAGGAGTGTGAAAAATGTGTATATCGCACTTGATCTCGAGTCGGAAGAACCGATTTATACGCAATTAAGGAATCAAATCATTGCCGGGATTGCAAGGGGAGAGCTTAAACCAGGCGAAGCACTGCCATCGGTCCGGTCGTTGGCTGCGGATATTGGCATAAATTTTCATACAGTCAATAAAGCTTACCAGCTCCTGAAGCAGGAAGGGTTCATCCTTATTCATAGGCAAAAAGGAGTGGTTGTCAATCCCGATGGGACACCGCTCGCGGATGAAGTTTACCTTGCGCAGCTAAAAACAAGGCTTCAACCGTTAATCGCGGAATCAGTGTGCCGGAACGTTTCGGCGGAAGAGTTTTTACGGATGTGCCAACAACTCTATAATGAATTTTAGGGAAGGGGATTTTTTCATGAACACTTCGATTATGCTTCTAATGGTCATTCTATTGATACCAGTTTATGTTTCAATGATTTTTATCCCATATTGGACGAGGAAAACAGAAAGCTTCGGAGTCTCCATTCCAGAGGAAGCCTACCACCTTCCTGATATTAAAGAAATGCGGAAAAAGTATGCATTGTCAACGGGGTTGGCTGCACTCCTAACTGCAGTTATTTTTATACTTACATCAAACGGCCGGAATGAAGAGGCCATTAGCATCCTGTATGCGGTTCTGCTGGTAATTTTTATAACCGCCAGCTTTGGGGTGTACCTGGTTTTTCATAAAAAAATGAAACAGCTTAAAGAGCAGTATAATGAATGGGGCCAAACAGTTCAGTTGGTCATGATCGATACTGGATTTCGTCAGAAAAAGCTGGCCTACTCCAATTTATGGTTTATTATTCCTTTTTTGATTTCAGTTGTCTCCATCGTCATTACTCTAGTCAACTATCAGCATATTCCGGAAAGGTTTCCGATGAAGTATGACTTGAGCGGCGAGGTGACGAATTGGGGAGTGAAATCCTACCGCTCCGTATTGGTCCTACCCATCATGCAAATATATTTGACTCTTTTATTTCTATTCATTAATACTGTGATCAGCAAAGCCAAACAGCAGGTTTCTGCCGCCAATCCCGAGGAATCCATACGGAAAAATATAATTTTCAGAAGAAGATGGTCCCTTTATACGATTTTTGTAGGTACAGGGCTCGTTAGTGTATTCCTTTTTCCACAAATGTCGATTATCTATCCGGTCGATCCAAAGATCCATAATATCGTGCCGCTGGTTTTCGCTGCTGTGGTTTTGATTGGAACACTCGTCCTTTCGATTTTTACCGGCCAGGGCGGAAGCAGGGTGAAAGTGGAGGCCTCTAGTTTAAACGGTAAAGTAGTTAGCCGGGACGACGATCGATACTGGAAGCTAGGAATGTTTTATTTTAACCCGAATGACCCGGCGATTTTTTTGGAAAAGAGGTTTGGTATCGGCTGGACAAATAACTGGGCCCATCCAATCTCGTGGATCATATTTCTGGCGATTATCGGTATTGCTGTAGGAATTCCACTTTTGCTAAGTTAAGAGAATCGCTGATGGCTTTCTTTTAAAAAGGAGAGTAATGGTCTTCTTTTTATAGGAAGGCCATTTTTTACGAGAAAAAATAAAACAAAGCCGATTTATCCATCGGATGGAGCAATCGGCTTTTAAAATGGCACTGTTAGCTTTCAAGGTATTGATATAAGGTGGATTTGCGTATCCCTGTTTATTCCTTAATTTCCGCAAGACTGTATTTTTTACTTTGATACATTTGAATAGCCCGCTTAACATTTTCATCGGGTTTTCTTGGCCTTCCAGTAGGAATCCCTTTTTGTTTTGCTTCGTTTAATCCTTTTTTTGTGTTTTCGCTTATTACATCACTTTGAGGAATATTCGATTAGGGCTGGGGGAAAGGACACGATAAAAATTGCTTCCTCTGTCCCTAACTGCAGCGTAATAAGTGTACGGCTCTTATTGTAGAATAAATAATATATAGTGAAAGCAATAGAAGGTTCTGATATTAAGGTTGTGTGACCAAAAAATCAGGACCTTTTTTATTTTTCGAAAAAAACATTTTGGAACCGTTTTTTTAAAAGTAAGAAGGAAATCCTGTCGAAATATGGAATATAACAAGAGTGGTGAAAAAATACAAAAGTAGTAAAGAACCAAGTGATAAGGCGGGAGAAGATGGGATCAAGAATCATGCATTCGATAATCGGCTATAAAATTGCCGAGAGTTTATCAATAGACGATAAAACTTCATTTTTGCTGGGGAGCATTGCTGCGGATGCTGTTTTTTCCTTAGAAGAGAAAAATGCATCGCATTTCTTTGTGGGCGATGCAAAGGATTTTACGAGAAGGGTTGATTATAGCGGGTTTTTCCAAAAATATAGGTCGTTTGTAGAAAGCAAGAATGAATACATATTGGGCTTTTATACGCATTTAATCGCCGACGACATATGGTTAAGAGGTTTTTATCTTCCATGGTTAAGGAATCGAATGGAGACTGATGAAGGATATTATAAGTTCTATCACAACGATTTCCGGATGTTGAATGGCAAACTGCTGGAACACTATGGTTGTAAGGATGAGCTGAAAAGAACGTTCAATCATTTTCCGGCAATTGTCGACCTGGAAGAGGTAAAAGCTCAGGACGTAGAAAAATTTGTACCTTATGTATTGGGCGATATGGAATATGGCCGCGACGTACTGAATGAGAAACTGAATGTTTTTACTTTCGACCAGATTGTTGGTTATATTGAGACATCCGTTGAGCTGGGAGTTTTGAAAATTAAGCATCTACTAACTTAACTTTTTTAAAAAACCTCATAGATTAAAGGATAAAGAAGGGGAACGAATGTGAAAAAGAAGATAAAATATCTTATTATATCTGTTTTGTTGCTTTCTATATTAATCCCTGGTTATCTTTATTTACACTATAAAAAGCTCCCGTTATATCAGATTGAATATAATGCTGGGGAGGATACCACATACGCTTTACATTACGCTTATTTCAAAGATCACACATATCAATCAGTAAACCCATTCCTATATGAGGATGATTATCCTCTAGGTAAAAAGATTGGTAGGACTGAGAACGGGAGTGAAACCGTTTTTGCAGTGAAAGGACATAAAGATTTAATAGCTGTAAAAGGATTTATGATTCCTCCCACTTATTTTAAAGAGAAATGAAGGACCTTGATTAGGATCCATATATTTATGGTCGTTTTTTTAGAATAGCTCTGTTAAACAAATCTGATGCGATAAGGAACAAATCAAAAGGCTTTACAATATCCAAATTGTCAATAACCATCACAGCCGCTTAAAGGGCTGGATGAACCGTTTCAATGGCGTGGCTACCAGGTACCTCGACCATTATTAACTTACAGTTGTTATTCAGAATGAGTCAGGAGTCCTAACGTGGGAGGTTGAACATTGAGAGTAGTTACATAAAGCAATTGTTTAAAGTGAAGAGTGGATAAAATTGGGGGTAAAGGTATGTCGACTTTTTCGGTAAGTGTGATTCAATTAAGAGATCGCTCTTTTGATATTGGGTTAAAGATGGGGCAGTATATGAAAAATAAACCAATCTTAAAAACCTTAGAGTTGATTACGAAATCAGAAATTGACTATAAAAATATGAAAGCCATTTTTTTAAACTTTGCACCTCATTTACTTGATGAGCTTGATGGATTATCTCAAGGACTGGAAATTTCGCCTAGCAGGGCAGCTTCCTTGTTTAGTGGCTATGATATGCCAAAGACGGAAGCTATGGGTTGCTCTGCATTAATTACTAAAGATTATTACGTCAGAAATTACGATTTTTCACCTGCTCTATATGATGGTGTTTTTAGTCTAGTTCAACCTGAAACAGCTTTTGCTTCAGCAGGATATAACCTTCAAATCTTAGGAAGGCACGATGGTGTTAATCAAGAAGGGATAGTAGTAGGTCTCCACTTTGTAAGTAATAATGGTTATACAAAAGGGATTTCTCCTTGGACATCAATTAGGATGATTTTGGATACGTGTTCTTCAATTGATGATGCAATTTATATGCTGAAGGAATTACCTCATTCCGCTTGTTATAATTTCTCGCTCGGAGATAAACAGGGAAATATTGCTGAGGTAGAAGCTACCCCAGAAAAGGTTATTGTCAGGAATGGCCAATCATTTATGACTTGTGTTAATCACTTTCAGGATGATTCCCTTAAACATAAAAATAGAATATCAATTGAAGGTTCAATCGAGAGAAATCATTACCTACTAGGTCTCAAGGATAAAAATTATACACATCGGCAAATGTTCGAAGAGTTTAAAAGCATAAAATCTCCAGTGTTTTTTACGGACTATGGAAATATGTTTGGAACTCTCCATACATTTTCGTACTCACATAAAGATTCAAGAATTCTTACTACTATTGCTAAAAGTAATCAAGTCTTAGACATTAACTTTCAAGATTGGGTAGATGGGGAAGAAATAAACGATCGAGTTTTACAAGGTGTTATAGAAGTATGATAAAGCATTAATTCTTCGGGTAACGAGGGGAATATCAAAAAAGATCCGCCTTTTTGGAATTCCTTATTACTCAAACGGGTGCATTGATCCAGGAAGGATTAGGCACCTTTTTTGTTAAAATCCTTATTGAACGGGGCAGGTCAATAAAGACTTACACACAACTTGGAGCTTTAAAAATCATATTACCACATACAGATGAAGGAACTTCAGTAGGTTGCGATCAAAGGGCGGAGTTTTTCGTTTCTTATGAACGAACGGGGGAATTAAATTAAATAAGAAAAAGATATTCACTTTTATAACCCTGAAGCGTTGCATTGAGAAATAACCATAATTATTATAAAAATAACCAAAATAGCCTCAAGTGTAGCATTTTTACTTCCAATGTACTTGTCATTTCGTATGACTTTTCGATACAATGCTTGGATTTTTAATTTTTTATGTTTTTTATCATCTTGATTCATTCCACTATCCCCCTTATTAAGTCACACCCTACACATTTAAATTACCATAAAATGGTCAATCTGAGACGTTGATTTTTTTGAACAAGTTTGGGAGAAGGGAACAATTTTGCAACGGGTGCTTTAATCGAAGCAGGATTAAGGCACCTTTTTTTCAAATCCATATTGAACAAACGGGGCAGAATACTTCAATAAGAAGTCACAAAGGAGTTAGATATTTATCGTAAAATATAATTAGAAATACAAATATTTAGGGGGCGGTTAAATTGAAAAAAATACTCACCATATTATTCATAATTATAGTCTTCGCGGCTTGTTCAAGTGAAGAAAACCACTATGATTATATATTTAATGGTGAAGGTGAATATTGGAAAGCTGAATATTCTGTTAGTGGAACAGAAATATGGGGAGAAAAAGGTGGGAAAACCACCTACTCTAATGAAAATGACGAGGAATTTGTATTAACATACAAAGGGTCTTTAAAAGAGATTTCTTCAATGAAAACTCTTGAATACTCTTATGAAACAACTGCTGGAGGTGGAAGTGGTACAAGGGAATTTAATGAACCACCCACAGAAATTACATTTAAGATTATGGGAAGTTCGGGAAACGGAGCAAAAGTAAATGAAGATGAAGTGGTACAAGTAAATGTTAAATGGGATGATTTTGAAGAGTCATTTGAATTGCACAATAAAAGTAAGTGATTTTGTTGGGCTAACGGGTGCGTTGATCCAGGAAGGTTCAACCGCCTTTTTTGTTGAATTTATTATTTAGCAAACGGGAGTTGAAGAAGGTTATTTCAAAATTATGAATAAATTGTTATAGTAAGTGTAAAATTACACATTTAAAATTAGGGGGGGAGTACTTGTCTTCTGAATTAGAGGGTCTATTATACTTTGGAGTAATGGGAACAGTGTTCTTAATAAGCCTAACATTTGCGATTATTACAATTAAAAAATCAGGTAACCTCATAGAAACAATGGCAAAATTCATCGGTTTAAGTTTTTTATTACATGCTTTAGCTTGTATATGGTGGTTTTTCCAAGCAAGTGATGGGTTTAGTCAAGTGTTTGGTGGATTATACTATGGAATTGCTTTTGTTCTAGGTGGTTTATTAAACACAGTGGTAGTAATCTACTTGAAGAAGAAAATCAGCTAAAAATAAAATGTTATTTAATCTAACTGGTGCTTTGATCCAAGAAGGATTAAGGTACTTTTTTGTTGAAATAGTTGAACATTAAATTGGCTTATTTTTGTCTTATTTGAACAAGCGAAACAGACTGGTTTGGAGATGAGGATTGGTTGTTGTAAATAATATTAAATGAAGATGCTAAATCTAACTGTAAAAAAATTATTGGAGTGAGCATCTTGAAGAAAATGATTGTTCTCTTTACAATTTTATTAATTTTCGCCACAGATACCTTGGTTTATGCTAAACCCCCAGAGCCAAAGGAAATTAAACCGTATGCAGAAGACTGGTATGTTACACCGGAAGATATAATCCGAGATATTATATTTCCAGCTATTGATAAAAGGGTAATAAAAGAATATGGAGGAAAAGAAGCTTCTGGTTTTGGCTGGCAGCAACAGAGAATTGTTAATATTGTTTATAACAACAATCATTCTTATGATATTTCCTTAAGAATTCATGTTCCTGATAGTAACAATAAACCATTTGAATATTCAGAAGACCTGGTTAAAGTAAGAGTTTCTCCTTCTTGTGATAGTCCTAAAATAGGATGTAGCCACGGCTTTAAAATAGAAGTATTAGATTACCAACATAAGTAACAGGAATTGGTGTTACCTTTAATTCATAGCACATTATTTCAATGACCATGTTTAACCAACGGGTGCGTAGATCCATAAAGGATTTCCGCACTTTTTTGTTGAATTCCTTATAGAACATACGGGGTAGTTTAGTTTAAGTTTAAAATAAAGTTAAAATATGGGATAATTGCAAAAAAGGGGGATTGGAATGAGTTTTAAAAAGGCGTTTAATATAGGTTACGTAATATTTTTAATAATATTAGTAGCCCTTTATTTCCTTGTTCCCGCAGAAAATATGTGGATAGCAGTTGTTATATTAAGTTTTCTATTCGGTTTGTATCAATTAGTGGTTGGTTATAAATTAAAAGAAAAATAGTGATAAAATAGACCCTGCTAAAAACAGTGGGGACTATTTGTTTAACAGAGAATCCAATTTGGGTATCTCTGATACGTTACTTGAACAACAAAAATTGTTTGCTATCCAATATGAAGCAAAATTTGTGAAGTAATGTACTCAAACTAACGGCGATGAGCCAGGAAGGATTGCCGTCCTTTTTTGTTGAATTCCTTATTGAACAAATGGGGATTAGTTAAATAAGGAGGCATTCTTAAAGAGGGGTTTACAACTAAGAGGGAGTGGAAGTTGGTGGATAGGAAAAAGGACCATTACTTGTATATTGTCTTAGGACATATAGGTACTTTATTAATTGTTATTGCTGTTTTAAGGTACATTTTAATCATGGATGATGTCATAGGACGTGGATTCACAATGTTTGGGCTTATTTTTATCCAAAGTAGTTTAAATTTTATGGTATCTAAATTTCTTACAGGAAAAGAAAGACGAATTGTTAATTGGTCATTTCTTAGTGTGATGGCAATAATTTTTATAATTGGTTTCACTTACGTATAGAAATCATCTTAATTGAATCATTTTTCAACAAACGGGTGCGTTGATCCAGAAGGGAACAACGCTGTTTTTGTGGAATTACCTTATTGAACAAACGGTGCAGTTGAATAAGGGTTCTCAAAAATCGGAAGAAAAGCAACAACCGTTTGTAGTATTCATGTTTAACAAACTGAAAGGAACGAAGAAATGAGACAAATTATTGCAATGGGTGGCGGCGGGTTTTCTATGGAGCCAGAAAATCTTCTACTTGATAAATATATATTAAACCAAGCCAAGAAAGACTTACCAAAAGTATGTTTTGCTCCAACTGCTAGTGGAGACCAAACAAATTATATTGAAAGGTTTTATAAGGCATTTAAGACTCTCCCTTGCCAACCATCTCATTTATCATTATTTGAGCCAGAATATCCTGATATAGAAAGCTATATTCTTGAGCAAGATGTAATCTATGTAGGTGGTGGCAATACCAGGAATATGCTTGTTTTATGGAAAGAATGGGGTTTAGATCACTATTTGAAAAAGGCTTATAAAAATGGGGTTATACTTGCAGGCTTAAGTGCTGGTTCGATTTGCTGGTTCGAAGAAGGATTAACTGACCCATTGAATGCTCCTTTGTATAAGTTGGATGGTTTAGGGTTCTTAAAGGGAAGTAATTGTCCCCATTATGACGGGGAGAATAAAAGAAAGCCTTCATATCACAAATTAATCTTAGAAGGGAAAATAAAAGAAGGTTATGCAGTTGATGACGGTGTGGCTCTTCACTTTATAAATGAAACATTGTCTTCTTCTGTTAGTTCCAGACCAAAAGCTAAGGCATACTTTGTTAAATGTATTGATAGCGAAATTATTGAAAACGAGGTTAATACAATTTACTTAGGCAATTTATAAGGTTCACTTGTTGAACTAGTGTACGTTGATCCAGACTAACCGCCTTAATTCCTTATTAAACAAACGGGGTAGTATTGTTAAAGACGATAGATTTTGAGGCTACTATAAAAGTTTGGGGGAGGAATAAAATTTCATGACATATGCAGAAAACTGTCCATTTTGTAACCCAATGAAAGATAACGAACAAAATATTATTTTTGAAAATGAGACCTGCTATTTTTTACAACACAATAAAGAACAAGATGTGTTAGAAGGGTGTGGAGTAATAGTTCCAAAAAAACATCACGCAAATGCCTTTAAATTAACTAAAAAAGAATGGAACGATACATATGAACTTTTACAAAATGTAAAAGAGTATTTAGATAAAGAGTTTTCTCCTGATGGTTATACTCTTGGATGGAATGTTGGCGAAGTTTCTAATCAGTCTATTTTTCATAGTCATTTACACGTTATTCCAAGATATAACGACGAACCGTTAGCTGGCAAAGGAGTTCGTTATTGGTTAAAGCAATCTGAAAATAAGAGGGAAAAACTAAAGCTAAAAAATAGTCTTATTCTAACGGGGAGTTTAGTGGAATAAGGAAAAACCGATTTTTATATTGAAGTATTACCAGTAAGAACTAATTAAAAGACAACGAATAGGAGGGTTTATGGAATCCAAGTTAATTATCTTACGAGGCAATTCAGGGAGTGGAAAAACAACTACTGCGAAAAATCTTCAAAATCATTTGGGTCATGGAACGCTCTTGGTTTCTCAGGATGTCGTACGCCGTGAAATGTTGAAGGTTCACGATAGAGACGGGAACCTTTCAATTGACTTAATTCGCCAAATTGCAGAATACGGTAAAGATAAATGTGAATTTGTTATTGTAGAAGGGATATTATATAAAAATCGTTATGGGAAAATGCTAAATAACTTAATACAATTCTATAACCAAAGGGCATATGCTTATTATTTTGAATTATCCTTTGAGGAAACGGTCATTCGTCACAACAAAAGTCTGAAAAAGGAGGAATTCGGGGAAGATTCTTTACAAGCCTGGTGGAACCCAAACGATTATCTTGGCGTGAAAGGAGAAACAATATTGACGAATGATATGTCACAGAATATTGTATTGAAACTCATTTTAAATCAACTACAACAAGAATTACTCTGATTGGTTTGGAATAAACGGGTGCGTTGATCCAAGGAGGATTAACCACCTTTTTAGTTGGATTCCTTATTGAACGGGGAGTTGAACAAATAATACTCCATAAAGGGGGATAGATATGGCGAATTTTTGGAACTTAAATAGTACCTCCATCAACTTACCCTATATCTATGAAAATTTAATTTTGTTATTGACTCAAATAAGTAAAGGCAAGAATAACTTTTCTGAATACGATTTTGCTCAGTGGTGCGATAATTTCACAATGATCTTTGAAGATGATGAAGTGTCTAAAAATACAGAACACGCCCTTTTAATAGCTCGTGATATAGAATGCCAGTGGGATTTATTTTTGGCTGATACCTATTCCATAGAAGAATTACAAAAGATGGATTTAACAAAAGTAAAGCTACCTCTCGAATGGTATGAACGCTGGTTGGAGGAACTGCATGAAGTATAATCCTTTGTTATTGAACAAACGGTGCAGTTTAGTGCAATAATGCAGGTATTACAAATGAGTTTTCGTGATAGGGTGGTTGAAACATGTTAAAGGCTACAAACTTAAAGAAAGCTTTTTACCTCCTTTTAGTCCTTCTTATCATTTGTTTTGCTTATGCATACCAAAAGCCAATAATGACAACTTTGGAAGCAACAAATAATGCGGTTTTGTGTTTGAACAATCCACCGAAAGAATTGGGAATAAAAGCTGATGATATCACTTTTGATGATATTACGCAGGTAATGTTTTCCATTTATGCAAAGAGTGGGTTCTTGAATCGAATCACTAATCAACGTGAGCTAAGTGTAACACTGAAAACTAGTAATGGAAAACAACCAACCATTAGGATGGACGCATATAATGGAAAATGTCTTGGGGTGACTGGTCCATTAAACTAAAAGGAAACCTACTGCTTATTGTGCTAAAGGGTGCGGTGCTCGAGTAAGGATTTGAGTCACTTAATTGAAATCCTTATTGAACAAACGGGAGATATTCTTTTCTTTATTTAGGGAGTTTAGTTCAATAAGAAAACCAAAGCATATTTTCGTGCTGATATAGAAGTAATTTTTAATCTAAGATACGAGGAGGTACTGATTGCTTGTTAAAAAATAATGGATTTGAATTTCTCGAATTTATTAATAATATAAAGGAGACAAGTTTAAACGAATATCAACCCTTGGCTGGTTCTTTTGCAGTTTTAAAATGCGAAGGAAAGTACCTCCTATGCTATAACACCTTGCGTAGACAATGGGAACTACCCTCTGGTCGTAGAGAAAGTAATGAAACACCAAAGGAATGTGCCATAAGAGAACTTTATGAGGAAACAGGACAATATGTTACTAATTTAGACTTCCAAGGTTTATTAAAGGTGAAAAATACATTGAACGGCAACATAAAATATAACCCAATTTACTTTACGACGATTGAACAACTACAACCATTTAAACAAAATGAAGAAACATCAAAAATAAAACTTTGGGACTTAGTAGAAAAAATAGATTACATTGATTCAGTTGATGTAAAAATCTTTGACTATCTTTCGAAATGATTTTAATCATAATATCGGTATAGTCGAATTAGAAATGAGTTTGTGAAAGAATGTATTCTCAAGAAACGGGGGGGCGATGATCCAAGAGGAATTATCGCCCTTTTTGTTGAAATCCTTTTTAAGCAAACGGAGTTTAGTTAAATAAGAAAAAGGTTTTTTTACGATTATGTAGAATAAGTTACAATATGTAAAATATTGAATAAAAATGTTATTTTATGTAGAATTTTAAGCTAAGTTTTTTACTTTTTTTCTTTAACAGATTTAATTTCTTTAAATTTGATTTCTACTTATCAGACTTAAAATCAATTCTCTTTTTAAAGTCTACAGACATTCTAAATAGGAGTGAGTATATTGAAAGCTATTCACGTAGAATATTCACCGAACATAAATGGGGTTGTTCAAATTCCAGGTTCCAAAAATAGCTCATTGGCCCTACTTGCGGCAGCTTGTCTATCCGATGAAACTATAACCTTTCAAGGAATACCACATATAGCTGATTTTCGCGTTATTTGTGAAATGGGTAAGGAAGTTGGACTGAAAATTAAGCGTGAAACATCTGGGGAAGTTTCCATTGATCCAAGATTCATTTCCTCTACCGAATTCGACCCTGAAAAATCTTCATTATTTAGGACTGCTTATTATTTTATAGGAGCTCTACTCGCGAAGTATGGAAAAGTATCTGTAGGGTATCCTGGTGGCGATGATTTTGTCAGTCGGCCAATTGATCAGCATATTAAGGCGTTAGAAATGATGGGTGCTGAGTTTACGTATCATAAGGATTACTATGAGGTAGAGACTAAAGGATTACATGGTTCAACTATATATTTCGATACAATCACTTCCGGTGCAACAATAAATGCAATGTTAGCTGCAGTAAGAGCTAAAGGTAAAACGGTGTTGTTGAATGCAGCCCGTGATCCGGAAGTTATTGATACGGCAATTTTTTTAAACAAGATTGGTGCAAGAATAAGTGGTGCAGGAACGGACACTATTCGTATTACAGGAGTAAATCGGTTACACGGTGCAACGCATCGTGTAATCCCAGATCGGTTGATAGCAGGGTCATTCTTAATTGCTGCCGGTGTAGTAGGAGGGAATGTAACCGTAACAGATGTTATCCCGGAGCACTTGGGATCTTGTATAGCTAAGCTTGAAGAAATTGGAATAGAGATAGATGTGCAGGATAATTCTATAACTGCACATTCTACAGGAAAGCTAGCTGCCTCACGAATTAGAACAGGTATGTATCCAAGTTTTCCAACAGATTTACAGCAACCGATGACAACCTTATTCACGCAAGCTTCAGGGAAAAGCATTATTGCAGAAAAAATTTATCCGAATCGTTTCCAACATGTTGGTCAACTGATAAAAATGGGAGCGGACATAAGGGTACGGTCTGGAGTTGCTTTCGTTCAAGGAAAAAGCAATTTAAGGGGTACTATAGTTTCCACCTCAGATATTCGGGCTGGTATTTCCTTGATTCTTGCAGGCATGGTTGCAGAAGGTACTACCTATATCACTGGTGTTGAGCACATTGAACGCGGTTACGAAGATGTCATAAAAGGCTTTCAATCCTTGGGAGTTCATATTAGAAAAGAAGATATTGACTATAGATTTAATAACCAGTTTTATGAAAATGTTCAATAAGGAAAAGCAAATATAAAATCAAAGGTTAAAGTATAAGAGGTCTAATTGTGCTAAAGGGTGCGATGATCCAGGAAGGATTAGCGTCCTTTTTTGTTGAATCACTTAATGAGCAAACGGGCAGGTTAGTTCAACAAAAAGAAGGTTATGAAGAACTTTTGGGCAGGATACAAAACTTCAATGAATTATACCCGAGGATTCACTGGGTATCTCCATCATCGCCAAGCCAACTCACTTCGTAAAAGGTAATCTTAGGCTGTTGAAAAAATTATTTTTTCAACAGCCATTTTTGTTTTTAAAAATGAAACTTAAACACAACTCAGTCGTCTTAGCATTAAGCCAGAAATAGGGGGTGGTAAAGGATTGAATAGGATGATGGGTAAGGACAATGATTACACGGATAAAGATGCATGGTTTTCAGGGATTATGGACCTATATGGTGATCGATTAACCAAATTGTCTTTTACGTATACAAAGGATTGGGGTTTGGCGGAGGATATAGTCCAGGAAGTATTCATTATTTGTTATAAGGAATATGAAAACATTACCAAGATCGTATCGTTGAAGGGTTGGCTCTTCACGATAACTATAAACAAATGTAAGGATTTGATAAGGAGTTCATTTTTCAAAAGGGTTTTTACAAATCCAGACTTGCTTCTACATGCAAAGTCTCCTGAATTGTCACCAGAGATGGCCTTATTGAAAAGCAATGAAGAGGCTATATTATCATCCTGTGTTTTAGCGTTGCCCATTAATTACCGAGAAGTAATAACTCTATTTTATTATGAAGAACTATCAATAGAGGAGATTAGTGAAATTTTGAAATTAAACAGTAACACCATAAAAACTAGAATGAAAAGGGCTAGAATGAAATTGAAATCTTTATTGGAAAGGAGGATAAAAGATGGAGAATAAACTACGGAACCTACGTAAAGCAATGAATTCCTCAACCCACAAAGGAATTCACTTTACAGAAATCCACAAAAAGAAAATATGGGCAAAGTTACATCAGGAAGAACCAACAGTGAAGAGAAAACCATTTTTACGTTATTATTTTGTTGCATTCGTTGCAGTGTCCTTGTTCCTCCTACTCTTTTCTCAAGATATAACTCAAAACATATTTCCAAATAAAAATGCAGAACTTCGTGATGATATAACAAAACCAACAATCGCAAGGGTAGATGCAGGTAGTAATACAATCGTTATTAATTATGGTATAGACAATATGGATCGGGGTAAATATGATTTTTATTCTATTCAAGGAGAACCAAAAATTGTTATTGAAAAGGTAAATGGTGAGGATGTTCGTAGAGGAGAGATTGTTTATCTTAAATATCCTGATGACGATGGTTTCCCGCTATTTAACCCCGATTACTATTTAGCAAGAGTGGTAGGCCTTCCAAAAGAAACGGTGGAAATCAAAAACGGGCAGGTATATATAAACAATAAGAAATTGGTCGCATTTTACGGTGAAAAAACAATCAATGGTGTTACCCTCGAAACTTACCTTAAGCGTCCAAAGTATAAGAAGTCCACCTTAGAAGAAAGTGATTTTTTAGAAGATATGGAACCAATTAAAATCCCTGAGGCAACGGTTTTTGTACTATCAGATAACTGGTTGAGAGCAGTAGACAGCCGTCACTTCGGTCCTCTGGATATGTCAGTAATTGAAGGAAAAGTATTAGGCTATTTAAAAGAGTAGGTAATGTTAGATTCCTGCAAAATAATTATGAATTAGAATGAACACTGGAGAGGCTGTCCCATAAATAACTATTCGGTATTAAGCTAATGGGTGCGTTGATCCAGGAAGGATTAGGCACCTTTTTTGTTGAATTCCTTATTGAGCAAACGGGAGTTGAAGAAGGATTCCTTTTAAACAAAGCGTATATGTATAATAATATCCAGTTCATAGGAAAAAAGAGAAACCCAGAAACAAGGGGGATGAGTATGGCAAATATATGTTGGGAAGATTCATATGTAGGACAAATAAGAAAACTGGTTGGTCATAAAAGATTAATCCACCCATCTGTTCGTGCCATTATTCAGGATGAAAAAGGAAGAGTTCTTTTCATTAACCGAAGGGGACACAGTAGATGGGGAATGCCAGCAGGTTCAATGGAACTTGATGAGTCAATTTTTGAAACTCTTAAAAGGGAAGTGAAAGAAGAAACGGGTATTGATGTAATAAATGCGAAGTTAATTGCAATATATTCGGGACCTGATAAGTCAATTGTAAATGAATTCGGAGACGAATATCAGATGTTTGAATTTTTATTTTTAGTTGATGAATGGAAAGGAACAATCCTTAAGGAAACTGATGAAAGTAATAACGCAGAATTCTTCTCATTAGATAAAATTCCTCAAGGTTCAAATCAGTTTTGGGATAAACATCATAAGGAAGTTATTGAGGATTTAAGAAACTTCAAAGGTCAATTGATTTTAAAATAAATCGGGTGCGTTGATCCAGGAAGGATTAGGCATATTCTTCAACTTGTCATTTCCTTTAAAGCATGTAGACATTCGTTCACCTGACAGACTTTATAAATTTCGTAAACAATCATACGATCATCTTTTTGAATAGAAAAATTATTAAGAAACATGCACTAGAAAAAATAAAAATCATATATAGGTGATATCCGGTTTAAATGGTTGAGGAGGATATCATGAAACCTATGCTACCTATTGAAAAATATTTCGGTAAGCTAGAACTTGTTTATACATTTTTTGGGGCAATGCCCACTGGTGTTAGTGTTTCAGAAACAGGGCGTATTTTTATTTGTTTTCCGAAATGGGGAGACGAAGTAAAATTTACTGTGGCGGAAATTGTTGATGATAAATTGCAGCCTTATCCTAATTTACAAACCAATTTGTTTAACCCCGAGAATATCAAAATGACTTTCATCAGTGTCCAAAGTGTAGTTACTGATGGAAGGGGAACGCTTTGGGTATTAGATACAGCCGCACCCAATTTCTCTGAACCTATTAAAGGCGGAGCAAAATTAGTCGCTGTTGATTTAAAAACCAATACAATTAGAAGAGTGTATTCCTTTACAGAAGATGTTGTCCTGCCAACAACTTACCTGAATGATGTCCGATTTGATTTTCGTGTTGGTAGAGCCGGATATGCATATATTACCGATTCCTCATCTTCAGGACCAGGAGCTATTATCGTGGTTGATTTAGAAACTGGAACAGCATTTAGACGGTTAAATGGGGCAAATCCAACTTCACCCGATCCCTTTTTTTTGCCGAAAGTAGAAGGCAAAATTTTGATGAATCGAAACAAAGATGGCTCAACCTCCCCATTTAGGCTGGCTTCCGACGGAATTGCAATTTCTCCCGATGGCAAGGTATTATTTTTTTGCCCACTCACCAGTCGTCATCTGTTTTCGATTTCAACAGAAGTCCTAAGAGACCGGTCCATACCGGATGCAGATTTAATTTATCATGTGAAGTATCGGGGAGAGAAAGGTGCATCTGATGGAATGATCACCGATGCAAAAGGAATCGTTTATGCTGGGGATTATGAACATAACAGTATTCGAAAGATATTACCGAATGGAGCGATGGAAACCATTGCACATGATCCAAGAATACTTTGGCCGGATACTTTTTCAATTGGCCCTGATGGATACTTATATGTCATTGTAAACCAATTACATCGGCAAGCCAGATTTCATTATGGAAGAGATTTACGAGAAAAACCTTATAGTTTACTTCGTATGAAAATCGGCGAATTACCTGCTCCAGCCTTTTAATAATAATGGGCTACTTCCATCACAGCCGTAGGCCTTTTAGATGTTATTCAGCCACTGCTAGCCTTTTCTTTTCATAACACTCCAATTGTGATTTCACTGAAGAGGATGAAAAACGGGGAGAGATCAGTACTTTTCCAGTGATACAACAAAACCCAGTCTTAAACTAACTGGGCTGTCTGTTTTTTAAGGTTTTAATATAACTTTAATGCAATCTTCTGTTTTTGTGTCGAAAACCTCATATCCATGCTTAGCCTGATCGAGGGGGAGAACGTGGGTAATAACATCGCTAGGATCTACTTTTCCAGAATTGAACAGGTCATATAGGAAAGGCATATACGGAATTACTGGTGCCTGTCCCATTTTTAAATCGATATTTCTCTGGAAGAAGTCTCCAAGCGGAAAAGCATTGTATCGTCCTCCATAAACGCCTGTTATTTGGACGGTACCGCCTTTTCTAACCGCCTGGCTGGCAATTACAATCGCCCCCATCGCTCCGCCCTGAAGCTTTAGTCCGCTTGCAAGAAATTCCATTTCGGTCCACTTTCCATCCATACCGACAGCATCTATGACTATATCTGCTCCGCCCTTTGTAATTTCCTTTAGGTACTGACCGGTGTTTTCATGCTGTTCAAAATTCACAATCTCAACCTTGTTGTGTTTCTTGGCATGCTGCAGCCGGTAGTTAATGTAATCTACAGCAATAACCCTTTTTGCTCCTTTGTACCAGGCAAATTTTTGGGCAAGCAGTCCAACCGGGCCGCAACCAAGCACTATGACTGTATCTCCCTCTTTGACGCCGGCATGGTCTACCGTCCAGTAGGCGGTTGAAGCTGCATCGGCAAGTAAACAAAGCTTTTCATCTTCAATTTCGCAAGCTTCGGGAATTTTAAAAGGCGTAAAGTTTCCGTAAGGGACACGCATATACTCAGCTTGCCCGCCAGCATAACCGCCAGTAAGTTCAGAGTAGCCGAAGAATCCGCCCATGTCACCATGGGGATTGGAATTATCACATTGGCTGGTTAAATCATGCTGACAATACCAGCACGAGCCGCAACTCACGTTGAAAGGGATAATGACCCGGTCACCTTTTTTTAAATTCCTTACATCTGGCCCTACTTCCTCAACAATCCCCATCGGCTCATGCCCAATGACAAAGTCAGTAGGCATGCTGGGAATCATACCATGAATTAAATGAAGGTCCGACCCACAAATTGCGGAACTTGTTATTTTAACTATAATATCATCGGAATTCTTAATTGTGGGATCTTTAACTTCTCTTACTTCTACATTTTTAATCCCTTGATAGGTAACAGCTTTCATCTAAGTATTTCTCTCCTTTTATTCATTTGGAGTAGCGAACATTCCGCCCCGGTCGGTGTCATTATGGAAGAGAGTCATTTGGCCAATTTGAACGGCTGTCTCTGCTCCTTTTAAATCAACTGGATACTGCTCCTTAAAATTATAGGGGTGAAGCCATTTTCTCTCCATCATTAAGTCGGAAATTTCTCCGTGTAGATCAATTGCTTGCATCAATTGTTTAGTTAATACTCTTTTAAGTGCCGGATTGGCAACTTCTGCAATGGCAAATCCATAATTACGAATACCATTTTTTACTGAAAGCAAGAAGTCCAAAGCAAATGCAGAATCAGCCAGATTCGGCATGCCTTCCGCGTTTCTCGGGTCTAGATAGTCTTTCATGATTCCACCTCCTGATTAATGAAGAATTTCACTCTGTTTATAAAAAGGCAGTAGCTCATTTATCGCCTCTGTTGATTGTTGAACATCTTTCTGCATTAACTGTTTTAACTCATTATTAAAGCAAATCCCTTGCATTAATTTTGACCTCAGTAAACAAACAGTTTTCAGATTGATGATTTCATGTGTTTCCAAAGTTTCGTGTAGTGCCAACTTTTGCTGGTCCATCAACTCTTCACCTCTACTTTTTTAGTCTAAAGTATTTTCCCAATGAGGATTTCTTTTTATACACAATCAATGGGCGATTTTATTTTTTGACATGAATATTCCATTAAAGTCATTCAAATAAATAAGAAGGTACAAAAACACCAAAGGAGTGAATATGATGGTCAAATATCTAGGATTGCATGAGACTCTGGAAGTACACGAATTGTTAACCTTTAAAAACCTATGTTTAACCAAATCAACAACAATGGGTCCTTTGGCACAGGATGAAGAATTAAAAACAATTCTTTCAAATGATGTTTCGGCAGGACAACAGCATATTCAGCAATTGCAGCAAATCTTAACAAATAGGGGGGCCAACCAATGAATCAATTTATCCAAAACATGGTAGGAATGGGCGGTATGACGGACCAAGTTATCGCAAATGATTTCTTAATGTCTGCTAAAGCAGGAATAAGGAATTACACAATTGCAATAACAGAAGCAGCTACCCCGGAATTAAGAACAATATTGAGGGAACAGTTACAGGCTGCTATTCAAACTCATGAAAATATAACCAGCTATATGATGTCAAAAGGATACTATCATCCGCATAATCTAAGTGAGCAATTGCAGGTTGATTTAACTGCATCACAAACAGCAACAAACCTGGCCCAGCAATAGGCTTTTTGTTTATTAAGGTAATAGAGGACTTCATAGCGGACCTTAACAAAGTGAGGACTTACGAATGTGCCTGTGTAGAGTTAATCTGCACAGGTTTATTCTTTTATAGGATATGAAGCTAAACTTGAGGGGCGAGGCGCTGGCGATTGCGGAGGGCGAGAGCCGGGCGGTTTTCCTGGCGGAGCAAGAAGGTGACTGCCTGGGATTATGCGAAATCCGGTCTCGAAAAAACGAAAAAGCTTGCCGAGTCGAGACACGTCTCCTTGGAAACAAGGCTCGTTGATTTAAACGAGGCAAATTGGGATAAAGACAAATGAGACGAAATTGTATGTGTGTTCGGGCATTTTCCGGCTAGCCTCCGTGCTAAAACTTTGGCAGGAGTAAAAGAAGCGGTAAGGCCGGGTGGAAATTTTGTAACGGAAGTGTATTCTGTTCACCAAATTCCGTATGGGAGCGGCGGCCCGAAAGAGGTTCGATTACTGTATAAGCCAGAGGAATTATTAGAAACGTTCAGCGACTGGCGGATTGTCCATTTTTTCATGGGCGAGGTTGTAAGGAAAGAGGGGGAACTCCATAATGGGTTATCCCACGTCATTCAATTTACAGGGCAAAAGCCGCTTTGAAAATGCTGCTAGATTGTCTTGGTTAAGGGAGGGATTTCATGAGGGACGAAGATGCAAAGATTAATGAAGTTGAAAAGACGGTTGATTCAAAATACATTCAGCAGCACCTTGCGAATGAGCGGACCTTCCTTGCCTGGGTCCGGACCGCGATTGCGATCATTGGGGTAGGCTTCCTTGTCACAAACCTGCATTTCAACATGCAGGCGAGCCTCACACCAATCGGCAATTTCATGGCGAACTTAATCGGTATTTCTTCGGTTGCGCTCGGAATTATCGTGATTGTCATGTCAATGGCTGCTTATTTGCGTAAAGTCCAGTCAATTAATGACCAAACATTCAGGACACCTCGGCTATCGATCATTCTTCTCGGTATCCTGGTTGTGGTCATTACGGCGTTTTTCGGAGTTTACTTTGTGATGGTGAATATGTAGTTGCTAAAAATGTTCGTCCGGACGAACCGGAGTTAGTTGCTCCGAATCGATTGGATCGCGTTCCTGCCTGTCCTCGGTGATTTCACGAACCAAAACCCATGTGTGTTTCAGGAATTGCTGAAAGTCGCTGAACAGAAGCCAGGCCGCTTCCGTCACTTCGGGATTTTCCTTCAGCGCCCGAAGCTCGTTTTGGACGCGGTCAACCGCTTCGCCGGGATTATCCAGCTGCCGCTCGATCGCCGGCCAGGTGGAAAAGAGGAACATCATCGATAAAATCAGTGTAAACAAACGAAACATCATCCTCAGCCTCCAAATGATTGTTATATAGCTGCAAAGAATTTTTACGGGTAATTTTTAAAAAAATTCGTCCACTCTAAAGAGCAGGTCTCCTGGAATAGGTACCCGACCGGTGTCTAAAGACAGATGTTGCTGGAAATGCAAAGCCAATCGGTCAAAAGAACCTCCAGTAAAGGACTCCCCACTGTAAAAGCGCCTTTTTCCAACTAAATCCTTTATTTATTGTCCCGATTACACTCCATTAAATTTATACCTGCCTGTCAGTACAATTTTTGCCATATCTAGCATGT
This sequence comes from Neobacillus oceani, assembly GCF_046237595.1. Lineage (NCBI taxonomy): Bacteria > Bacillati > Bacillota > Bacilli > Caryophanales > Bacillaceae > Neobacillus > Neobacillus oceani. The sequence goes on from NZ_CP143543.1 coordinate 2,292,848, forward strand.
TCTATAAGCATCTTTAACTTAAATGCAAATTTCCTTGATGCTTGAAAATATTTTTCAAAAAGAGAGTAAGAATAATTGTTTTTCTAAAAAAGCATTTAGGCGTATCTTATACCGCAATAAAAAACAGATGAGTTTTTATAGAAACCATCACATTCCAACTCCTAATCACCATTTGGTAAAGCCCTTTCACGCTCAAATTAAACATATTAGTATAACATTATTGTGAAGAAAAAATAACATTAAAAGAAAATGATGGATATTTTTTTCAAAATAATAAAAAATGGTGAAAATAATTTACACATTTAAGATAATTGTGTTATGCTGAACTCGTAAGCGCTAACATGACTAAATAACTAGGTGGGGTTGAAAGATGACAGTCGAAAAATTCAAGGGGATTATTCCTGCTTTTTACGCTTCCTATGACGAAGCTGGCGATGTTTCGGAAGCGCGTACAAAAGCGCTATGCAGCTATTTATACGATAAGGGCGTACAGGGCCTTTACGTTGGGGGCAGCTCGGGTGAATGCATTTACCAGAACCTCGAGGAGAGGAAGGCGACATTGAAATACGTCGCGGAAAGCATGAAAGGGAAGCTTGTCCTGATAGCCCATGTCGGCGCTCCGTCTACAAGGGAAAGCGTGGAGTTGGCAAAATATGCGGAGGACTTGGGTTACGACGCGTTGTCGGCAATTCCGCCAATCTATTTCAAATTACCGGAAAGCTCAATTTATAAGTATTGGACAAGCATTATGGACGCGACAGCCCTCCCATTCATCATTTACAACATTCCGCAGACGACTGGCTACAACCTGTCACTGAACCTGTTCGGCAAATTAATCGAGAACAAAAAGGTGATCGGCGTAAAGAACTCGTCCATGCCAGCGCTAGATATCGAACGATTCAAAGCGGCGGGCGGAGAAAACTTCATCGTCTTCAATGGGCCTGACGAGCAATATGTAGCAGGACGCCTCATTGGCGCGGATGCTGGAATCGGTGGAACATACGCCGCGATGCCTGAGCTTTATTTGAAAGCGGAACAGTATGTATCAACAGGCAATTTTTCAAAAGCAAGAAGCATCCAAAGAGATATCAATGACCTGATCATCGCGCTTTGCTCATTGAACGGAAACATGTATTCCGCCATCAAGGAAGTATTGAAGCTGCGCGGCGTGAATGTCGGCAGTGTCCGCGAGCCGCTTGAGCCGGTAACAGGAGACGATTTAGAAACCAAAATTCCTGTAATCCGCGACATGATCGATGCTGCGATTGCGAAATACGACAATTGATAGATTGTCAGAATGCTAGTTTCAAAGGATAAAAGGGAGTTCCAGGCAACAGCCTGTCTTCATAAAAAACAAACACAAATGTCAGGGGGAAAGTTTATGTTGAAAAAACGGTTTGTCGCATTGACGTCCGCTGCTGTACTCGGCCTTGGACTTTTAGCAGGTTGCACAGACGCAAAAGACAAAGAAGCCGCAAACGGTGAATCCAAGAAACCTGTAGAGATCTCCGTTTGGCTCACACCGCAGTGGAAGGGAGTCATGGATGCAACCGAAGAGGGTGCCGATTACAACAGCTTCTTCAAGTACGCTGGTGAAAAATTCTCCAAGCAGTACAAAGACCGCGAAGTGAAGGTCAACGTTGAAGTCGTTGCGGGCGACCAGCGTGATGAATTGCTAAACGTAAACCTGAATGGCGGCACTCCGCCAGATATCTTCTTTGAAAGTACTTTCGCGATGGGCGATTATGCACACAGGGGAGCGCTCGTTCCGCTGAACGACATCGTCGATGAGGACGCGAAGAAAGATATTGAACAAAACTTCTGGGACACCGTGACTTTCGGCGATGACATTTACTTCTATCCGTTCTCACACATGCCTGGCACACTCGTGTACAACGCTGACATGTTCAAGGCTGCTGGGCTTGAAAGCTATATCGGCGAACAAGATGAAATTAAGACTTGGACTCTTGAAGAATATGAAACAATCTTGAACAAACTGAAAAAGGATGTTCCTAAAGATAAATATGCAAACGCTTACCCGATGGGCCTCTATGCACTTAACAATCAGGGTGACACTTGGAACCTTGCTTACCTGAGAATGTTTGGCAACGAATTTTTCAATGACGAGTCCAATATTGTCCTTGATGACGCTAAAGGGGAAAAGGCTGCGGCATGGCTGAAAAAAATCTATGACGCGAAGCTCACGAACCCTGGCGCTGAGTCCGTATCATCGAACGATGTAAACGCAATGTTCCAAAACCAGCAGCTTGGAATCAGCTTCACTAACTCTGTCCTTTACAACAACGCGCAGGCGGATATGAACAGCGGCAAAGCGCCTAAGTTTGACGCAAGGCTCGCGAACATTCCATCCGAGAGCGGCGACCCGCTGACATTCACGTATGTGACAGGTGCAAGCGTATTCAATACTGGCGATGAAGAAAAAATCAAAATCAGCAAAGAGTTCGTTAAGTTCTTCTCTTCTGATCCCGAGCTTGTAAAAGCATCGAAAAACGGCGTTCCTGTAAGGACTTCCGTTGTTGAGGAGTTCAAGTCCGAAAAGCCATTGTTCGAAGCATATGACAAAAACGCGCAGTACATGTTCAACTTCACTGGCAGCGTTCCAGGCTACGGTGAATTAAGGCAAGTATTGTATCCGGAGCTTCAAGCCCTCTACACTGGTGAAAAAACTCCTGCCCAGGCAGTGAAGGATTACCAGAAAAACGGCAATAGCGTACTGGAAAACACTAAAGCGAATTCCGTGATTTTTAACAAGTAAATTTTTGTAAGGCATTGACTGATAGCTGCGGGCCCGGATAGCGGGCCTGCAGTTATAGAAAGGTAGGGGAGGGCCTATGAAAAACAACTCGGCTTTGAAGGAAAATATAACGGGCTACCTTTTTATCGCGCCGCAGCTATTATTGTTCCTCGTGTTCATCGTTTATCCGATTATAGAAGGAATCAGGCTGAGCCTGTATCGAATCAACTATCAGCAGGAAACGTTCATCGGCTTTGAAAACTATACAAGGCTATTCGCAAATCCCGTATTCATGAAATCCACCATTAACACTGTTATTTTCGTAGTGTTCATCGTTGCACTGACAGTGGTCTTCGCACTTTTCGTTTCTGCTTCAATTTTCGATAAAAATGCAAAATACGTGTCCTTTATCAGAGGCAGTTATTATATACCTGTTATGGTTTCCATGGTTGTTATGAGTATGGTCTGGAGCTTCCTGTTGAACCCTGCTAATGGGTTGATCCCCTACGCGGCGCGGCAGCTCGAATTGGCATCGGTCAATTTCCTCGGTGACAAGGATCTCGTCCTCCCGGTAATCATTTTCATTACATTCGCCACAAACGTCGGCCAGGCGATTATCCTGTATGTCGCGTCGATGATTGGCGTGCCGAAGGATGTTTTTGAGGCGGCGGAAGTCGATGGCGCGAACAGGCTGCAAATCATTTTTAAAATTCTGATCCCGATGGTCAAGCCGACAACGATTTACATTATTATCATGAACATCATCGCGGTTTTGAAAATCTTCGTAGTCATCCAGCTATTGACCGGCGGCGGGCCGAACAACGCTTCCACTACATTGATGTATTTCCTATATAATAACGCGTTTAAATACAACCAGCTTGGCATTGCCTCCGCTGTCGGAGTGATCATGTTCCTGATCACGCTCGCCCTGTCGATTCCGCAGTTGCGCGCGATGTTCAAGAAAGATTAGGAGGTGGCCGGACATGTTTGGAGCAAAAAACTCGAATAAGAAAAAGAAGGAAAAGATCGATATAGTCTTCAATGCGCTCATCATTTTCTTCGCAATCCTGAACTTGTTCCCGCTGTACTGGCTTGCTACAAGCTCGTTGAAAAACAGCTCGGACGTTGTAAAAATGCCTCCGGACTGGTGGCCAAAAACGTTCACGTTCAGCAACTATGTCGATGTATTCAACAACACTCCCGCTTTGCGCTGGGCGTACAACAGCATTTTCGTCTCGCTCGTTTCGACGATTTTGCTGATCGCAGTGAGCTGTCTCGCAGCCTATGCTTTTTCAAAGCTGAGGTTCAAGGGAAGAAATATCATTTTCATCATCTTTATCTCAAGTTTGATGGTTCCGAAAGAAGTCATGATCGTCCCATTGTTCAGGATTATCCAGGACCTTGGAATGGTAAATACACTTAGCGGGATGATTTGGCCGAACGTGGCGACAGCTTTCGGCGTGTTCTTGCTAAAAGGTTTTTTTGACTCGATTCCTGACTCATTGCGTGAGTCGGCTAAAATTGATGGCGCGAGTGAATTCACCGTTTTCTTCAAAATCATGCTTCCAATGGTGAAGCCGGGAATCGGAGCATTGTTCATCCTTAATTTTGTCAATGTTTGGAACGACTATCTATGGCAGCTCGTCGTCGGCCAAAGCCAAAACTCAAAGACGCTCATGGTCGGGATTGCAACGCTTATGCAGGATCTGAATCCGAACTTTGCCTATAAAATGGCTGGCGCGACCGTAGCCGCTATTCCGATGCTAATTATCTTTATCTTCTTCCAGCGCTATTTTACAGCCGGAATTTCAATTGGGGCGGTAAAGGAATAAAGCAGAATTGGTATTGGGCGGAAAATTCGCCAGTTGTGGGGAGGGGTTTCTTTTACCCTCGGCTAAAAGAAAGGCTAAACCTGCCGGCAATACAAGGCGGCATAACCACACACGCGGATTTCGCGAGGAGGGAATGCTGCCTTTTTGCCGGGCCAAATTCAAACTTGGAGATGTTTTTATGAGCAGCAAAGAAATTACATTTGAACAAATCCGCGGGAAGCTTATCGTTTCCTGCCAGGCACTGCCGAATGAGCCGCTCCATAGCCCTTTCATTATGGGGAGGATGGCGTATGCCGCGTTGCTTGGCGGCGCGAAGGGAATACGGGCAAACGGGGTGGAGGACATCCGTGAGATTAAGAAAATGGTTGACCTGCCCATTATCGGCATCATCAAGAAGGATTACGAAGGTTCCGAAGTATTCATCACCCCGACAATGGAAGAAATCGGCTTACTTCATGAAGAAGGTGTCGACATCATCGCCCTTGATGCCACAAAACGTGTCCGCCCGGACGGGACGACAATCAGTGAAATTTTTCCAAGAATCAGAGAAAAGTATAATGACCAGCTCTTTATGGCGGACTGCTCGACCTACGAGGAGGCGCAAGAAGCCTTTCGACTTGGCTTTGACTGCATCGGCACGACGCTAAGCGGGTATACCTCCTATACGAAAGGTGTCGAACTCCCGGATATTGCGCTGCTTGAAAGGCTCGTGAAGGATTTCGATATCCCGGTCATCGCGGAAGGCGGAATCTGGACTCCGGAACAGGTGAAGCGCATATTTGAAATCGGCGTTCACACAGCCGTCGTCGGAACCGCGATCACAAGGCCAATGGAAATCACAAAGCGGTTCGTTGCGGCCATTGGGTAGTATTTGTTTATTAAAAAATTGAGCGGAATTTCAAACAGCAAAGAGGTTGGATACTATGAAAATTCTCGCGGCGGATATCGGCGGAACGTCCACCAAGGTTGGCTTGTGCAGCGAAGGCGGCAAAATCGAATCCTATAAAGAATACAGCACCGAATGGGCTCGTACCGGACTGAATCCGGTAGATGTACTAGGTGAAATATTTACAGAGTACAGCGGCTTTGACGCAATCGGCATCAGCACGGCCGGCCAGGTGGACAGCACCGAAGGAAAAATCATTTATGCCAATGAAAACATCCCGGGCTATACGGGCGTGGGGCTGAAGGACATTTTTCAAAAGAGGTTTGGCGTCCCGGTCAAAGTGGAAAACGATGTGAATGCAGCAGCCCTTGGCGAAAAGCATTTCGGCGCTGGAAGTGGATTCCACGACTTCCTATGCCTGACGTACGGCACCGGGATTGGCGGGGCAATTATCCTGGGCGGTGAATTGTACAGGGGCCATAGCGGGAGCGCTTCTGAATTCGGGCATATCATCACCCATCCACTTGGACGTCCGTGCAATTGCGGCGGGATGGGCTGCTATGAGCAGTACGCATCAACCACCGCGCTCGTACGGAACGCGAAAGAAATTGACAAACTCTATAATAATGGGAGAATAGTTTTTGAGAAGTTTTTCCAAGGGGAGGCAGTTGTGGAAGAAATCGTCCATGAATGGGTTTTCGAAATCGCAATCGGGCTCGTTTCCCTCATCCATACATTCAATCCGCCAGCGGTTGTGCTCGGCGGGGGAATCATGGAGCAGGAGCTTCTTGTCCAAATGGTTTCTGACAAAGTGAAAGAGCTTATCATGGAAAGCTTCTCCGATGTAAAAATACTGAAGGCTGAGCTCGGAAATAAAGCAGGCGTGCTTGGCGCAGCATCTCTTCATCTTACACGAGTTGGTTAGGAGGAGCCGGAAATGGCCAGCCAGGATATCTTTACACTCATCCATTCACGTTACAATTCTTTTACAAATACCGAAAAAAAAGTAGCCGATTATATCCTTGAGAATTTGAAGGATGTCATCTTCATGTCGATTACCGATCTTGCGGATGCCTGCAATGTAGGGGAGTCGAGCATCTTCCGTTTTTGCAAGACGATGAACCTAAAAGGCTACCAGGAGTTCAAGATTCTACTCGCGCACAGCATTTCTCCGGATGGTGAGTCGCCGCAGCTGTCGAGCAGGATCACAATGGAGGATACGATTGAAGAGCTTTCCTCGAAAATTCTGTCCGCGAATGTGAACGCGATGACGGAGACGTACAATTTGATTTCAAAGCAGGACATTTCGGATGCGGTCGACAGCATCATGAAGGCAGACAGGGTGCATTTCTTTGGCGTCGGGTCGTCGTTGATGACCGCACTCGAGGCGAAGAACAAATTCATGCGGATCACGAACAAGGCTGAGTGTACGGTCGATTCGCATCTTCAAATCATGGCAGCAGCGCTCATGACCCAGAAGGATGTCGCGGTTTTGATCTCGTATTCCGGTTCTACAAAGGATACGATTGAGGTGGCAAAAGTGGCCAAGGAACGCGGCGCGAAAATCATCGCCATCACCCGGTTCGCCAAGTCGCCGCTAACGACCTACTCCGACATCACCCTGTTGTGCGGCGCGAACGAGGGTCCTTTACAGGGTGGTAGTCTGACAGCCAAGATTGCGCAGCTCTACCTGCTCGACCTTCTGTACTTCGAGTACTACAAACGCACGAACAAGGAATCGGCATATAATAAGGAACTTACGGCAAAAGCGGTTATTGAGAAGATGCTGTAATTTTAGTATGGCCCCGGTTTAAATTGCCGGGGCTTTTTTTACGTTGTGGGAAAGGCGGGTTAATGAAGGGCCGGTTATCGAAGGGCAAGTTAACGTAGGGCCGGTTAATGAAAAACCGGTTAATGAAAGGCATGTTAACGAAGGGGTGGTAATATAAAAAGCCGGTTGTGGAAACCGTTTTTCCACCTAAACTTGGTTGGCTGCTGGGGTTTTGGATGGCTGGCTTTTCGTTCAATGAATTGGGTTTGGACGATAGGCAATATTATCCGGGTGTTCGGCAATATTAGCTAGGTGTTCGGCAAGATTACCCGGGCGTTCGGCAAGATTACCCCGGTAGTAGGCAAAATTACCCGGGTGTTCGGCAATATTCCCACCGAGGTTCGCAATCTGAAACTTAATTCCAAAGTAAAATTCATAAAAAGTTCAATATCTCCGTAGATTTTCGCAAGGTTTAGCGCTTTTTCAAACGAATTTTTTTAAAAAGAAAGGAGAGGATCACTTGGAAGTTTTGCCGAAAGTGGTTTCAGTTTCTATTTTGGCGATGGAGGCCTTAAAAGGGAGAGTATTGCCTAGCTTGAAAATCTATAATGAATTGGTTGAGGATTTAAAGAAGGAGTGGGCGGGCCATAATGGTGAGAAATCGTTAATTTACCCATTACGCCATCTCGAAAACAATAAGTATTTAATTTTCCATGGTTTACGGCTGCAAGGGGACGGATATACGGTGCAACTGGATGTATATTTGATTTCACGCTACTTTTCACTCATTTTGGAAGCGAAAAACTGGGCGGGCGAGGTTTGTTTTAAAAAAAATCCCAAACAAGTCGTCCGAATTGTTAACGACGTTACCCAAGGTATGCCTAACCCGGTGGAGCAGGTGAAAATGCAGCAGCACAATATAAAAAAATGGCTTGCGGATAACCATTTACCGTCGATTCCAATTGAAGGCTACGCCGTTTTTGGCAGTTCAACCATCGTTACAATCGAAAAAGGCTACTACGAAGCGGAAAAATTTATTTGTAAAACCGACTACCTCTACTCCACTATCCGTAAAATGGAAACCCTCTACAAAACCCCAATCCTTACTCATGAAGAACTACATGAAATTAAAACCAAACTTCTCGAAAAAAATACTCCATTAATAAAAAACCTATATGAACATTATCGTTTTGAAAGGTCTGTTGTCATTACAGGGGTCCGCTGCCCACAATGCTTGGCTCTCGGAATGAAGTATAAAAGAAAGCAATGGTATTGTGCGTGCGGATGTAATTCAAAGGATGCACATATCCAAGCTTTAAGGGACTATCTTCTTTTGTTTGGGCCGATGATTTCAAACCAGGAGTTGAGGTGGTTTTTGCATCTGCCATCGAAAAGCATCACAAGCAAATTAATGGCTGAAGTAAAACTTGAAAAGGTAGGCAGTACCAGAAACGCTAGGTATAAGCTTCCTTGGTATCTAGTGTACTCTACTTCTAAAAAGTGAAAATAAAGTGTAGTTTTGCCGAGAGGCGATGCATAAATTATAGCTCGTTTGGCATTATTACCTGGGGGTTCGGCAAGATTACCACGGTAGTCGGCAAAATTACCCGGGTGTTCGGCAAGATTACCCCGGCATTCGGCAAAATTACCTGGGTGTTCGGCACGATTACCCATGTGTGCACCCCCTCGATTCGAGGCCAAACGACAGATGCCAAAACCAAGTTAATGAAAAGCCGGTTATAAAAAGCTGTATAGGTTCGGCAGGAGTAAGGAGTATTTAACCGAAATCGCTTTTAGCGACGCGGTTTTTATCATCTGCCTGTCGAGTTATGCAAATAACCGAAAAAGCTCCGACAAATTCGGTCAGGGGCTTTTTTCCTATTCATTAAATTGCTAGGTATGACAATAGAACTAAATCTATCTGAATTTTTAGAAAACTAGTATTTCTTGAAGGAATTGGCAATATGTTTATAGTATTCTTTCGATTATCAAACTATTGGAGGTGCTATTTTATTGTCATTTTTACGTAAGAAAACAACGAGTAAGTGGTTTGCTGTCCTGTTGTCGTTTATGGTCCTGCTTTCGACGTTTGCTCCGCAGATTGCGCTTGCGGAAGCAAAACCAGGAAGTTTTTCCGAGGCAGATCTTCAGCTTGAAAAAAAGCGCGAGCAGGATGCGAGGGTCGATGACCTGAAACCGGGAGCGCCTGAAACAAACGAGGATTCCAACTCGAATGAGCTTCCCGACCTTCTAAAGGGCCTCGGGATCGAGCCGGCTCCGCTTGAACAGCCGGCAGCTCCCAAAGAAGAAGCAAAACTAGAAGAAGCCTTTCAAAAGAGCAATGAAGTAGACGTCATCATCCGAATGAAAGACCACCCTGACCTCCAGGCAATTTACCCCCAAGTGAAACAGAAGAAAGACCGTACTGATAAAATCAAGGCCATCAAAGAACACCTCACACAAAAAGCCAACAACTCGCAAAAAGGGCTCCAACAGGCACTCCAGGCAATGGAATCTAAAGGAAAAGCCAAGAAAAAGGAAACCCTTTGGATTATCAACGGCGTCTCCGCAACCCTTACAAAAGAAGCGTACGATGAAATGAAACAGCGGGAAGACGTCGCTGAAATTACAATGGACAAAATCCTGACTGTACCGGAAATCACCGTGGAAGATTCCAAGCCGCGGCTTCCTGAATGGGGCCTTGAAAAAATCTTCGCCACGAAGGTTTGGGGCCAATATGGCATAAAGGGCGAAGGGATTGTCGTCGGCATCATGGATAGCGGAGTTGACGGGAACCATGAAGCGCTGAAAAAGAACTACCGTGGCCGCGACGGCAACCACCAGTATTCCTGGATCGACGTTTCCGGCGATAAATACCAGACGCCGAACGACGGGAACGGACACGGCACGCATGTTGCCGGAACATCTGTAGGAGGCGGCGACGGCGAACCTATCGGCGTAGCGCCGGGAGCACAATGGATTGCGGCGAAAATTTTCAACGACAATGGATCGGCGACAACTTCGGGCATCCATCAGGCGTTCCAGTGGTTCTTGGCACCAGGCGGAGACCCATCGAAAGCGCCGCATGTTGTCAACAACTCATGGGGGAATTCGAATACATACAACCTCGAATTCTATGAAGATGTAAAAGCATGGATTGCGGCAGGCATTTTCCCATCCTTCGCAGCGGGGAATAACGGGCCAGGCTCCCAGACAATCGGATCGCCGGGAAGTTTCCCTGAGACGTTTGCCGTCGGAGCTACTGATGTTTATGACCAAACGGCTTCCTTCTCAAGCAGGGGACCGGTTTATTGGCAGGAAGGAAACGGCGAAACGAAACGCCTCATCAAGCCGGATATTTCCGCGCCGGGCCACCGGATTTACTCAGCTTGGCCAGGTAAGCTGAATAAAGGGAAATACAACACGATCAGCGGGACATCGATGGCGACACCGCACGTAACCGGGGCAATCGCGCTCCTTTACCAGGCAAATCCGAATCTAACCATTGATGATGTGAAAAAAATCCTCAAAGATACCGCCCGCAAGGATCCCCACATGGGAACCCTGCCGAACGATTCTTACGGAAGCGGGATCATCAACATCTACCAGGCAGTCACCGAAGCCGCGTATGCAGGTGAATTGAAAGGATCTGTGAAGAACAAAAAAGGCGAACCGATTTCAGCGAAATTGGCGATTCAGGCTGAAGGGTTATCCTATGACATCCCGGCATCCGGCAGCTTTTCTTTTAAAATAAGGGAAGGCACGCACAAGGTAATGGTTACGGCCTTCGGCTACAAGACGTACGAAGGGTCAGTGACCCTCAAAAAAGGACAGGTTACAACTGTAAACATCGTCCTGGATGACGCGGAAGCATATACGGTCAGCGGGAAAGTCGTTGATGAAGCCGGAAAAGGCGTTCCTTATGCGTTTATCCGGATGAAAAATACGCCTCTTTCCGCTATACGCACCGATGCCGCAGGCAACTTCACAATTCAAAGGGTACCTGCCTCAACCTACGGCATCCAGGTAACCGGTGAAGGAATTCAAGGAAAAGCGGAAGAAATCACCGTAAACAAAAATGTGGTGCTCGAGCTGAAAGTCCAGAAAGTGGCCTCCACACCAAATAAGCAATGGGGCATCGCGAACGGAAATGTTCAGCGGAATGCAGTTTCCGGTAACGCGATTGACGTCCATGCGCTTGAAAAAGGCTGGGAATACAGCACAGAAGGAAAAGGCGACATCCTCTTCTCGACGCCAGCTGCATCGGAAGGGAAAGTTGTTTTAACAACCGACAGGGGATGGGTCGTGGCGCTTGATTCCAAATCGGGGAAGGAGCAATGGGCCGTCAGGATTGGCAGCTCGAACCGCTCCTCGCCAACGATTGAAAACGGCACTGTTTACCTCTCCGGCGGTGCGGATGGAAGGATTTACGCGCTTGACCTGAAATCCGGCAGCATTAAATGGAACACGGTGGTCGGATCGATGGCAATTTACGAATCACCAGTTTATTACGAAGGCGTGCTATACGTATCATCCGATCTTACTGCCAACGCCCACTTGAACGCGTTGAACCCTGAAACCGGCAGCAAGCTGTGGAGCGTGAAACTTGGCGCGCCAACATATTTTGGCCCGAGTATCGGGAATGGCCTCCTGTATGTCGGCAGCTATGATAACCAGACAATCCGCGCCTTGAAACTATCAGACGGCACGGAAGTTTGGCAGAAGAAACTGTCCGGCGAAGGAATCGCATCTAAGCCGGTCTATGACAACGGAGTCATTTATTTTACAGGAATTAATTTTGACACGGACGGAGGTACCCTGTATGCATTTGATGCAGCGACCGGAGCTGAAAAATGGAGGGTCGCTTCCATAGGGGATACACAGGCTGCGTCGCCGATTGTGTACGAGAACATGGTCATCATGGGTTCTTCGGTACAGTCGAACCTGCGTGCGTTTGATAAGGTAACCGGGAAGGAAGTTTGGAGCAATACGACGCTTGGAACGGCCTTGAATAGCGGTTCCGTTACAGCGAACAGCTTGCTGTTCTTTGCTTCTACAAATGGAGCGGTTTCCGTTCTCGACGTCTACACTGGCGAGCGGCTGAAGGATATCATCCAGCCAACCTACAGTACATCCGGAATTCCGGTTATCCCGGGACAGGTTATTTTGCCGCATTTAAAAGGAGTCCAGAGCTACAATTCATCTGGTATCTTCGCCGGGTCCGTGAAAGATGCGAATGGCCAGCCTATTAAAGGGACGCTGACTGTCGAGGAAACCGGCGAGACAGCGACTGCCGGTGCGGACGGAAGCTTTATCCTGAAGCATACGCCTGGCGACTACACTGTCCTCGTTTCGCAATACGGGAAAAAGCAGGTAGCCGAGAAGCTCCAATTTGTAACCGGCTATACGTTCACAAAGAATTTCACGCTTGAGGATGCCAAAAAGGGATCGGTTTCGATTACCGTCAAGGATAAGCGGACCGGCAAACCGCTCGATGGCGTAACGGTTGATATGAAGGCAACAGGCATAAAAGGCGTGACGAATGACAGTGGTATTTTTGCCAAGGAAGACGTCTTCGAAGGAACGTGGGATATCGCATTCTCACTCGGAGGCTTTAAGGACGGTTCTGGTAAAATTACTGTCAAGCCTGGCGAAGCTGCAACGCTTACGTTTGACCTGCAGCCAATCGATGTTGCGGTTTTGAACGATTACAAAGGCCAAATCACCGCACTCCTTGAAGCGAATGGCTATCCGGCTGAAGAACGCGGCTGGGACGTGATCAAAGATATTAGCCGATACCAGGTTTTATACTTGAACGGCGCGTATGGATCGGACGGAGTGAAGCCGACCGAGGAGCAGGTTAAGAACTTAGTTGATGAAGCAAACAGGCATGATGTGAGCATTATTTTTACCGACCAATGGGGCCAAAATTATGGCTCGATCCACCAATTGAAGGATTATTTCAACAATCCGGGCGACCTTGGCCATAACTATGATGTTGGCGCGGTTTCCCTGAAGGTGGAGACCGAGCATCCAATCCTGAAGGGTTACAAGGCTGGAAGTGAAATTCCGCTTTTGATGCATGATGCGGACTTTGCCTGGTTCAATCATTATTCAGGCAGGACGATTGGTAAAATTGGCACAAACGAAATTGGCTATGTTGGTTCAGGCGTTGCCTACCAGGCCGTTTCGGAAAATAGCGCACACCTCCTGTTGTCAAGCTTCGCGTCTGCGCCATGGGAGACAACGGACGCCTGGCTGCTAGGCCAGAAGCAAATCCTATTGAACAGCCTGGACTATTTATATAGTTCGCAGTTCGGGAAAGTATCCGGGACTGTTGTGGACGCCGACGGAAACCCGATTGAAGCGACCATTGAAGTCGTCGAAACAGGCGTAAAGGCGAAAAGCAATACGAAAGGCGAGTTTGCGTTTTTCCATGACGAAGGCACCTTTACACTTGAGGTCCGCGGGAAAGGGCTTGGCACATTTACTGGCGAGTTCACTGCTGCGAAAGGCAAGCCTGCACAAGTTGCGGTGAAGCTCGGCAGATCTGAAAAGGGCACAATGTCAGGCGTCGTTACCGATGCGTTGACGAACCTTGAACTTCCAGGGGTAAAGGTGGCAGTGACGAATGCCGCCGGCGAAAAGGTTTTCGAAACCGAGTCCGCCACGAATGGCCGTTACGAAATCACCAGCCTTCAGGAGGAAACATATAAAATAGCCTTCACGAAAGAAGGTTATATTGCTTACTCTACAACGGTCGATATCGCCCGCCATACTGGGGACATCGATGTAAAGCTTCATACGATGCCGGCAGTGGCGGTGGTTGGCGACTACACTTCAAGTGCTACAAACTTTAAAGCATTCCTCAAGGAGTTCGGTATTTCTGCTGTCGATGTCTTGCCAGCCGACCTTCCGAAGCGAATGGCAGAATTCGATGTTGTGCTAATTAATGACCCGAGCAGTACTACATTTACAAAAACCGTTTTTGAAAATACTATGAAAGCCGCCGATGCAGCGGGGACTAGTGTGATTTTCGGTGAATCGTATTGGAGCAGTTCCGGCCTGAACCATGTGGTCAATTACAGGAAGGACCCGGAATCACGCACAACCTTCCGCAGCACTTCACAGGCAGCGGTATACAAAGTTCTTAAGGAACATCCAATTTTCAATGGTGCAAAAGCGGGCGATTCAATTAAGATTTTGGCTCCTGCCGCGAGTGCGGTTGCTTCTTTTAAAAATTACAGCGGCTATCCGATTGCGGAAATCGGCCTAGATGTGGCACCTGCAACAAACGGGGTTGGCTTGGCTTACAAGCCGAGAACAGAAACTAGTGTCGAGCTGCTAATGGGCGGTCATGGTTTCTCTTCTAACCATGGTGCAAACCAATACACGCCTGAAGGAAAACAAATAATGCTAAACGCTATCCTATGGGCAGCCAATGTGAAGTTCGAGACGATCAAGGGAACGATTCTTGATGAAAACGGGGAACCATTGAAGGCTGATATCAAAGTTGACGGCCATCCGTTTGCCACCCAATCCGATGCTGAAACGGGCACGTTCTCAATTGCACTCCTTAAAGGCGACTATGATGTGACCATCAGCGCATATGGATATGAAACAAAGACGGTTAAATTAAAGGCTGTAGTGGATGGGGAGCCGCAGACAATTTCAATGAAGGTTGCCGGAAATGTTGCTTCCATTGCTGGTACAGTCGAAAATGAAAGGGACGGAAATGCGATTCCGGGAGCAAAAGTTACACTGGTAGGCAAGCCGAGGTCCACAGAATCCAATACACAAGGACAGTTCAGCCTATCGAAAATCGAACCGGGAACGTATACGGTCCGGGTTGAAAAAGAAGGATTTGTAAGGAAAGACGTTCAAGTCACGGTTAAGGCCGGGGAAAAATTCCCTGTCAGCGTAAAGCTGAGGCCATCCCCAACGATCGGCATCATTGTTGATTTGACGGCTTCCGGAATGACGTTTAAACAGTATCTTGAGGAAAGGGGCTACAAAGTCGAATACCTGGACTTCAAGGATATTGACAAACTTGATGCGGTCGACCTTGTTTTCGCGAATTCAGATTACAAAAACGAAGTCATTCCAAAGAAAGCCGATTTCAAGGCTTTCCAGGAAGCCCTTGATAAAAAGCGGAAATCTGTCATTTGGACCGGCCAGGCTGGCGGTCGCGGCTCAATCCGATATTTGTGGGAATATGATGGCGATCCATCGGCTATTTTTGACGGTACGAATAAAACGGGATCAAAAGGGATCGTTGCGGAAGACCATCCTTTAGCGGCAGGCTATAAGGCTGGGGATGTGATTGAGATTCCTGGCAAAACCGGCTACTATTACGGATTTACTGGCTATTCCGGAAAGACGGTTATTGATTTTGAACAGGGACAGACCGGCCAGAAAGGGTCCATGGTCGCATACAAGGGACGGACTAGCGAATCCCTTGAAATTCTTCTCGCGAATATGACAATTAGCCACGTATTCCATCCAGGTGACCCGACTCTGTTTGACGCCGGAAGGGAAAAGCTGCTCATGAACGCGCTTGACTGGGCGCTAGCGGAAAAAGCTCCTCTCGTTGGGGAACTGCACGGCGTGATCAAAAACGAAAATGGCGTTCAGATAAAAGGGGAAGCGGCCATTAAAGAGACCGGCAAAAAGCTCGTTGTTGATGACGAGGGCAAATTCTTTACAGCGCTTGAAACCGGTACGTATACCCTTACCATAAAAGCGTTCGGCCACATCGAAAAAGATTTCACCGTTTCGATCAAGAATGGCCAGGTATTGGATGAAACCTTTGTCATCCAATCGGAAAATGCCGGCACCCTCAAAGGTAAAATCATTGACGTTGCCACGAAAGATTCAATTGAAGGTGCGTTAATTGAAGTCCTTGGAACCCCAGCGGTGGCGAAAACGAATGCGGCAGGTGAGTACGAACTGACATTGCCGAACGGAACATTCGAACTCCGTTTCAGCGCATCCGGCTACAAGCCAGTATTCGAAACGGTCCAGATTGCGGAAGGACAGGCGGTTTCTCTAAATGTATCGATGGTCACTTCCGAGAAAATCGCAGTCCTTGCCAATCCGACCAATGAAGCAAGAATCGCGCCGCTTCTGAATAAGTACGGATACGATTATGAATTTATTCCGTTTGCAAATTTTGAGTACCTGATTGAAAATATCGGCGATTACAAGCTCATCATTGCGAATGACATCTCCAGCACGATGAAGGAACGCTTCAAGGCAATGGTTGAAAAGGCGAATGAAAATGAAACGAGCATTATGTTCGTCGGTCAATTCGGTTCAGGCTCAATTAGCGAGCTTTCGAAGGCTTATGGCGATCCGCAAAAAATAACATCAAGTTTTGTGGATAAGGAACTCTTCATCCGTGTCGAACAGAACCACCCGATATTCCGCGGCTTCGAAGCGGGTAAGGAGGTTCTGCTGCTCCAGAATATTAAGGGTTCAGTCCAGTACTCTAATTTTGAAAATTACAGCGGTTCAACCCTGGGGACCATGACCAACCCAGTAAAAGGGAATGTTGGTTCATCGGTTGCGGTTAAGTTCAGTTCGTCCAATAGTGTCCATATTCTTCTGTCGGCCCTTCAAATTGGCATTTACGGAACTCCTGCAGACAGATGGACCGAAAATGCTGAAAAGCTTTACGTAAATGCCATCGACTATGCGCTGATTGCGAGCCAGGGTGAGATCAAAGGTTCTGTAACAGATGCCCAGGGCAAGCCGATTGCCAATGCTCTCGTCACAATCCCGGGCACAAATGTTAAAACCGCGACCAATTCGGCCGGGCTTTACCGGATTGGAATCGGAATCGGCAAGTACGACGTAAAGGTTCAAGCTCGCGGCTATGCCGAACAGACCGGCCACGTTGAAATTGTTGAAACCGGCAGCAGTGTCGACTTGAACTTTGTCCTTGAAGCAATTGAAGGATCAGACATCAAGGGCACGGTCGTCGATAAAAAGAATGGCGGACCTATCGTTGGGGCTTCAGTGACGCTCATTCCAAAGGACGATCCTAACTTTATCAGCGTCGCTAATAGTGGGGCGGACGGCTCATTCGTCTTTGAAAACCTTCTTCCGGGCGAGTATGTGGTGGAAGTTGCCATGGATGGCTATCTCCCAGCAATTGTCGAGGCAGCAATTGCAGACAAGGATGTGACAGTCCATCTTGAAATTAATGGAATTGAGGTGGCTGTCCTCGGCGACCATAATGGCGCTCTAAGCAGCTTCCTGAATGAACAGGGTATTTTTACTGAAGAAAGGGGCTGGGATATCCTTGGCCAGCTCAGCAAGTATGAAACTGTTGTTGTAAATACGAACAGCGGTACAAAGGAACAGGTTGACCAGCTAATCAAAGAAAGCAACGAGCAGAAAGTCAGCCTGATTTTCACAGGAACATGGGGAATGAAAGATGGCTCCATCCAGCTGCTCCAGCAAGCTTTGGGTACTCCTGAACCAGACCAGCAAGGCTACAATGAAGGCGCGGTTTACCTGAAAGCTCTTGGGGACCATCCGCTCTTCGGAGGCCTTCAGGCTGATGAAAATGGGCTGATTAAGATTCATAATGAAAAGAGCCCGTATGCCACTTTCAAAAATTACAGCGGAATCCCGCTCGCTGGATTGAACGTCGATGGCTCAGATAAGGGTACGGCAATTGCCTACGAATTCAGGGGCAAAGACCACATCCATTTGCTGCTATCCTCGTTCACTGCAACGAATATCATCGGACCTGAACACGGCTGGACTGCTGGAGGGAAACAGCTGTTTGCAAATGCGGTGCGCTGGTCGATGAGCGCAGAGCAGCAGGTGCCGGTCGCCCCATCATGGGATGCCGACAGCCTAATGGTAAAAGGCGAACCCGTTGTCCTGACCGGAAAAGCCGATCCATTGGCTACCGTGCATGTATACGAACAGGCAGGCAATAAACGGAATCATCTTGGCTCAGTAAAAGCCGCGATTAATGGAACGTTCTCGATACAGCTGGAACTTCCAAACGGCCAGCATTCTCTATTTGTTGCTGCTGAAAACTACGCCGGCATAACCGAGTCCCCGACCGCGATGAAGGTTATTGTCACCGGAAAACCGGAGAAGAAAGCCGGATAATGAGTAGAAATAGTTTGAGTGATTGGGCTTCCCTTAAAAAGGGGAGCTCTTTTTTTGATAAAATGCCCACCTACGTAGTTAGCTATTTTGGATAAGGGCAACAACTTTGACTATATTAGGGTATTTTTTCTGCTATATCCCGGAATTTTCAGGGTTAATCCGGGAATTTTTAGACTATACCCAGTAATTTTTTTGTGATATCCGGGAATTTTTGGGATTTATCCGGGGATTTTTCTACGATATCCGGGAATTTTGAATTTTATCCGGGATTTTTAGCACTATATTCGGGTCTGTCACTTTTTGGACACAAATACCGTGTGGTTGACGTTCAAAAAAGGGGTAGGATTGGCTCTCAAATCAGGATAAACGACATGGTACATCCAAGAAGCCGGTTTTCCATGGCTGGCCTTTCGTTCACATAAAAAGAAAAGAGGCTCCTTAAAAAGCGAGCCCCTTTATCCGCAACCAAACCGGGTTATTGACCTTGCCGGTTTCGCATTGCCTGTTCGCCCATTGCGACAAGACGCTTGGTCATTTCGCCGCCGACCGAACCGTTTGCCCTTGCGGTTGTGTCCGCACCAAGTTGTACTCCAAACTCATTGGCAATTTCTTCTTTCATTTGGTCAAGGGCGTTGCCCGAACCAGGAACCAAAAGTTTGTTTCTAGCCATGATCGATCACTCCCTATCAAGGATTTGAGCAAAAAATCTGCTCAGTTTTACTGTTTCCTATATGAACATGTTCATTCTTACTAAATGAAAATCCCACGACAGAGGACATTACTTCATTTCCTTAAAGGTTGTTTTTGTAAACTTATTATTAGTATGCAAAATATAATATAATAGTAATATAATATTTAAGCGGCAGGAGTGAATAAAATGGAATGGATAGGGTTCTTTTTTGGTGTATCTGCATTTTCTTTAGTTGTTCATCAGATGGAACAAATAAAAAAATTAGAGGTACGACTCGAAAAAATAGAGAAAGGTGAATAGCGGTTTATTCTTTAAAATTTTTCAAATGTCAAATTCAATAAACTTTTGGCTTTTTATCCTGCTCTAAAATTGTTTACTGCAATTGAGTTTGATTTTATGCTAGCTGAATTAAGCATTTGTTCCACCCGTTTTTAAAGGTTAAGCTTGTCAATTTTGATCCAACGCAACCAATACAGGTAGGGTTGGAAAATTGAACAAGAATGACATGGAAATCAACAGGATTGGAAAGATCACAACTTCTAAAATTACCAAAAAACAACATTAGGACTTGTTGAGATTTCCATTACATAAGCAATTCACCAGCTTATCTTTTACAAAAATACCCAACCTATTTGAAACATTCCCGTAACATTTTGTAAAAAACCATCCAACTCTTTCACCCATTGGTTAGTTCCTCCAGAATTGGTTGACGGGGAAAGTTTTTCCTGCTCTCTAACCAACTCGCTAACCTGAAGGGTTTGCAATGGGCGGCTTGTCTTTGTAAAATTTTGGGCGATGAATAAGTATATTACAGCTGATAGCCTAGTGGTAGAGACAACAACTGAAACTACTAGGGGGAAAGAAACATGAATAGATTTAAAAAACTAGTAATTGCAGCTGGGTTGATCTTTTCCATGTCAGCAACAATGATGGCAGGAACAACAGAGGCAGCAACGAATCACCAGGTAAAACCGGGTGAAACTTACTACAAAATCGCAGTAAAGTATGGTGTTCCAGTTAATAAGTTAATGAGTGAAAACAATGCGAAAAGCTCTGCTTTGAATGCAGGAAAGAGTCTTGTTATCCCAAAATCCGAAATTACAGCGGCTGAAAAAGATTTAATCGCACGCCTTGTCCGTGCGGAAGCAGTCGGAGAGCCGTATGCCGGAAAGGTAGCGGTTGCGACAGTTGTCCTGAACCGCGTTGCAAGCAAGGATTTCCCGAATACAGTAAGCGGTGTCGTTAATCAGGTTTCCAATGGCTATTATGCATTCACGCCAGTCAAGAATGGCCAAATCAACAAGCCTGCGGACGCGGAATCGAAAAGGGCTGTTAATGAAGCACTTGCTTTTAAAGGCCAGGGAAAAGGGAGCCTATTCTTCTATAACCCAAAAACAGCTGTAAGCAAATGGGTTTTCTCAAGGAAAACTACTGTCACAATTGGCAAGCACCGTTTCGCAATCTAAACATTACGTGAGCACCATCCTTCAAAGGGTGGTGCTCTTCATTTTTGGCGCAACTTTTACAAAGGGAAAATTCCGGGTAACGAAGAGTAGTGATGAATTTCCTTACTATACTGGAGGTTCCCATGTCCGATTTGTTATCCTTGTTCGAACAGTACAGCTACCTCATATTATTCATGGGTATTTTCCTGGAACTATTGGCGCTCCCGATTTCCGGGCAGCTGTTGATGGCGTATGCCGGCTATTTTGCCTACCTTGGAAAAATGAGCTTCCCTTTGGCCTTGCTGACAGCTTTCGGAGCAGCGGTTGCAGGAATTACAATCACGTATTTGATTGGAAGAACAGGAGGATACAAGCTAGTTGAGAAATATGGCCGCTATATCCATTTGACGCCCGAGAGATACGCAAAGACAGCGGCCTGGTACGAGCGTTCTGGTAAAATCCTGCTCGTTTTTTCTTATTTCATTCCGGGCGTGCGCCATTTTGCCGGTTATGTATCTGGAATTTCCAGGCTGTCGTTCCGGACGTTTGCGATACCCGCATATAGCGGCGCGTTTATATGGAGTTTCGGCTTTGTCACGCTAGGAAGAATTCTCGGACCAAAATGGGCGCTTTTCCATGATGCAGCCAGCGATTATTTTGTGTACTTTATCGCAGCCGGGGGCGTGGTGGCCGCAGGATTCCTTTTTTACCGCTATTTTAAGGACGAGATAAAGGACTTTTCAAAAAAGCTGTTGAAATGGGTCTTGGCTCACTCGAAAACGATTAGGGCGGCCGAATTTTTCCTAAGCACGATGGCGCTTGTTTTGGCAGTATTCGTAGTGTTGATGATTGGCTTGGCGGAAAATTATTTGCATGAGGAGTTTACACAGTTCAATACGGTAACGATATATGTTTTATCGAGGGCTGTTTATAAAAATGCAGTGGAAGGGTTTTCGGTCTTTGGCTCAGGCTATACACAGTTCTTTCTTCTTGCTGTGACAGTTTCGGTCGTCTGGGCGAAAAACAGAAACCGCGTCCTCGAATATTGTTTGCTGAGTGTAAGCATTATTGGGGCAAAGCTATTCCATGTTCTCGTTTTATTCATTTTCTCGACGCTAGGGTTAAGTGCTGTCCGATCGGCCGACTTTCCAGAGTTCAGTTCATTTATGATGATGGTTGTCTACGGATCGTGTTTGTACTTGCTCGCCAGGCATTCGGAACGGAACTTGGCACCAGTGGCGGCTGCATTGTCGGTATTATTTGTGCTACTGTCCTTAGGGGCTGCCAAAGTATTGGGCGGAGGCGTTTTACCCAGCGATATCGTCGGCGGCTATGTGTTCGGCGCTGTCTGGATATTTTTCAACTTCCTGCTATTTGAAATGATACGGATGATATTAAAAGAATTCAAGAAAGGCTGAAGCGTAGGGAGCTTTAGCCTTTTTATGTTGTGGAGGTTTGTGGCAAGGACCAATTTTACAAAAGCCGGTTGGGGAAAGACTTTGGCAAAAGGAAACGCCGAATTTCCCAAGCATTCTAGCCATTTTTTGGCTATTTGATTTCAAGAAAACCGAAAGTGTATTCTCGGAAATTATATTTCTTCAATTTTCCAAAAATGGTATCCTTTAAGTAGTAACATGAAATGGGGATGCTGGATGAAAAAATACATTTTTCCATTATTAATCATAATCGTATCGATTTTCTTTTTGAATAATGTCATCGATTCTGATGAAGAGAAAAAGCCGCCGAAAACCGAGGCTAAAATAATTCCGGTTCCCGAGCTTAGGGTGGCACAGGATAAGGCACAAGCAGCACTCCTTTATAAAGGGAAAAAGAATCCTAAAAAGCTGTCCAGGGATAAAGTAGAAAAAGCGGCAAGGGACTTAAAGCCGGTCGTCGCCATGCCTTATGAAGATGTGACGGTTTCTTTTTCAAAAATGCCGGGGGTTTTGTCGATCACTGAATGGAACAATGGCAAAGAAACGAAGGTAACCGATAGCAATATTATCCCAACTGTTGGGGCTCCCAGCTACAAATACTTTATTATTCGCGGAGAGTGGCTTAACGATGGCCAGGCAACCTATGTCGCCAAGGTTAGGGTGCCGAAAATTTATTCCTATCAGGATCTTTTAACGACAAGGGTGAATCACTATACAGTTATTGGCTTTTTTGATGAAGAAGATCAAGTAAAACAAATGCCGGCAAAGAACGGGAATCCTTTCGATATGGGGGAAGTCAGCGAACCGTTGGGGCATCTGATGTTTTCATTCCCTGAATTGTCTTTTGAAAAGCTGCCAACGTACTATGTTTTTGGTCAGGGAGAGGTTCCAATTCGTTTCGATGATTTCGAAGAGCTGACAACGTACCTAAGCGAAGGATTGGACTATGTATTCATCGGTGAATCCGAAAATTGGAAGATTGAAATGACGTCAACGCAAAAACTCGGGGAAGGGAAAATCGAAACAGCCGTAACCTATATCGGGGACGGCGAAACACCAGGTTGGGGCACCTCCTTGGGTCTGGCAAGCGCTTCATTCAATTTCCTAGAACCCGGATTCCCTCTCGACCAAAATGGAAGATACCTTTCCGTTTATAATGGCTTTCAACCGGTTTTAAAAACCGATTCCATTTTGGTGACAGTCAATTGGGACGGGAAGGAAGAACTTATTCATTTGAAGTTTATGGAATAGAGGAAATGCCGGCTGATTTTTAATAGAAAAGGAGAAGCGTTAATGAAAAAATCCCTTTTGCCAATCATCATCATCCTTCTGTCCATCTTCTTCATCAATACATTCATAAATGAAAAGGATGAAGATGAAGAAAAGATTGTAGGAAAAAGCTTTCCAGTTCCTGTAATGATTTCTGGGAACCAGACTGTAGAGCCGGAATTCCTTTTCGGTGGGGAGGGAAAGATTACGAAGGCGATGGTCGATAAAGCGGTTCAGAAGGCGCCAACCCTTAAAGTAAATCCATATGGCGAAGTGGTGGTTAATGTACCTGATCACTATGCACTAATTAAATTATCTGAATGGGATTTAAAGTCTGGAAAAGAAATACAGCAGTTCGAAAGGAATTTCATATCCGGAGAAGCAAACGAACCTGGGACCAGGGTTATCCTAATTCGTGCGGAAACGGAGGAAGCCTCCGCAGTATATGTCGGAAAAATAAATGTTTTAAAGCTGTACTCCTATCAGCAATTATTACACCCTTCCAGAGCTCTTTATACCATTCTAGTATTTTCGGAGGGCGAACCTGGAATAAGGGAGGTCCCATCCAGCAATGAAGACAAATATGTTATGCGTGAAATAAGTGCTCCTATTGCAGAATTCCGTGAACGGTACCCTGACCTTGAATTTAAAAGGCTACCCGCCATCTATGTGTTTCACCAGGGTGCAATTATTTTTAGAAGTAATGAAATGACGGAACTGCAATCTTTTATAACTGACTTGGCAACAATATTTTTCCGAGGAGAGAGCGAAAACTGGCAGGTTGAATTAAGGGCAAAGCAAAACATGTCTGAAGGAACAGGGGAACTATTCATTACGTATATAGGAAAGGAATCAAAGCCTGAGAGCGTTGACTTTCGATTGAGTAGCCGGGGGTGGAGCTGGGGAAGCGGCGCGAACAAGTTGGATGATACGGGTAAAATTTTCTCTTCCATCGATTTGAGATTTATTTTATCCGAAAGCGATTCAATACCAATGGAACTAACTTGGGATGGGAAAAAAGAAGAAATCATCCTTGCTTATAGGAAAACTCCGTACTGAAAGGAGGGGCTTTAGATTAAAAAGTCCTTATTGCCGGCCGCAATCATCATTCTATCAATTTTCTTCCTAAATACGTTTATTGATACTGAAAAAGAGGAGCGGATTGAAGCGAAGGACAGCGAAGAACAAATTAGGAAAGCATTTGACTCAATGGTGGTGACTGTTTACTTCAACAACGGGGGGGAAAAATGCGTTGAAGGAATACAAACTTGGGGATTACTTGAGTTTCGGAGAGTAACTGAGCAGACGTTGGTTATCGGTTTCTGGAAAATGTGATATTCATCAATACATGAGTAACAACTGTCTGAATCGGATTTGAAAAACCGGGAAGGAAATCAATAAGTTTAGGGAAGTTCATTTCTGGGACGGCAAACGAACATGGGACCAAGAACGGAAGGAGGGATGTAAGATTAAAAAGTACATTCTGCCTGCAGCGATTATAATCCTATCAATTTTGGTTTTAAATACATTCATTGATAAAAGTGAAAAAGAGGAGCGCCTTGAAGCAGCGGCCAGCGAGGCACCAGAGGTCCTCTCTGGTAGTAAAAAAATAAAGTCTGTTTTTCTTACTAAAGGCGAACGAACAATTACGAAGAAGATGGTTGAGAATGCGGCAAAAAAATCTCGTGTTCTTGATCTTGAACCATACCAAAGTGCGACTATCCAATTGGCTGCTAACCAAACGAGGATGGTTTTAGGAGAATGGGATTCAAAGGCAGGGAAAGAAATTCAAGAACCGGACTGGTATCAAATTGAAGGGACGGTAAACAGGCTGGATACGAGGATTTTCCTGATTCACGTTGAAACGGACGGTGGAAAGGCGACATACCTGACTAAAGTAAAGGTGAAGAAATGGCACTCCTACCAGGAATTGCTTAATCCCGATTTTAATGGCTATACACTTATTGTTTTTTCAAGCGAAGCAACGGGAATCGGCGATTTGGCCCTCAATTCGCAAAAGTATACTAGTCATGAAGTGAAGGGGACACTCCCGGAAATTCAGGAAAAGTACCCCGAACTTGAAATAAGGAATCTCCCTACCGCTTTTATCATAAATGGGATGACGGTTATTTTTAAAAGCGAGGATATAAGTGAGCTGCGCACCTTGATTACCGACGTCAAAACGTTTGAATTCGTGGGTGAAAATGAAAATTGGCACGTTGTGCTAGAGGGAAAACAAACCCTCTCACGTAGGGATGCCGAGTTCTTTATAACTTATAGAGGAAACGAAGATATTACCGGAGATATCGACGTTACTCTAAACGGGGACAATTGGGGCTGGGGCCCTGGAGCTGTTATGCCGCTGTCAGACACTCTTACTATTTCTGGTAAAACCCCCGTTTTTCTGTCCAAATCGGATAAACTTTCCGTTGTTCTTAGATGGGACGGCAAAGAAGAACAGATTGCTCTTGAGTTTAAAGGGGAGAAATGATTTTTTAATAGGGGGTGGTCCGGATAAAAAAATACATTCTTCCAGCGGCCATTGTTTTGCTATCGATCTTCTTTTTGAATAACGAAATCAATCCAAAAAAAGAAGATAAGCCAACCATAAATGAAAGAATGCTCCCGGATTTGAAACTCGCTACCCCGTCGGGTGGTAAGGCTGAGCCTGTATTATTAGCAAGGGAAATAATTGAACCCAGTAAGCTGTCAAGGGAGTCAGTTGCCGAAGCAGCAAGAAATGCAGATGCTTTGTTAATTGAGCCTTACTCTGAAGTGGGTCTTATTTTTCCAAAGGGAGAAAAAAGCCTCTCCGTCACGGAGTGGGACCGGAAAACCGGTAAAGAGTCGGAAAAATTGCCTAATAATAGTTTCCAGGCTGGAGGCCAATCCGCAGTCAAGATTTTTATTATCAGGGTAGATTGGCCGGAATCCGGGCCGGCAACATATGTAGCAAGAGTCAGAATCAAAAAAATGTATTCCTATCAGGACCTTTTTTCTAGGGACAGAGAAAAATACACCGTATTAAAGCTGCTGCCTGAGGATGATAAAGAAATGGGTTTACCGCCTCTTAGTACCCCCCTTTATGACGAACGTAGAATTGGAGGGACACTTGAACTGCTTCAACGAACATTTCCGGAGCTGGGAATTTCGAAATTGCCTACATATTTTGTATTTCATAAAGGAATAAAAATTGCGGCCACCGAGGATGAATCCGAACTCCAACGATTCCTGACCGAAAGCACAACGATAACGCACGCTGGCCAGGGCGAGAATTGGGAAGCAGAGTTCATATCGAAGCAAGAGTTGGGAAAAGGGTTAGCCATCCTATCGGTAAAGTATATTGGAAATGAAGAAGTTCCACCAAGTAACATTCCGCTAACCATTCAGGGAACAGAGTGGAATCTGAATAGGTATATCGAAAATCTGGATGAAAATCTCCAGGGGATTTTTTCTATCGAGTTTGAGCAGTTGGTAAGAAAAGAGGACAACCTCGGCCTCGCAATAAAGTGGACCGGAAAGGAAGAAACGGTTTATCTTTCAGGTAAAAATAAATAACCGATGATTAAAGCTGCCTTCTTGTTGGCGGCTTTTTAAAATGGAAATATAGAATCCTTTTTTATAATTTTTTCTGTTGAGGACATATGTCCTTTGCAAATATGCGGGCCGAGATTCATAATAGGCTCATGACAGACTTGGGAGAGTATAACATGAAAGGTGTTTTATTTGCTTTAATGGGCGGGGCATTTATTACGTTGCAAAGTGTCGCCAATGCGCGGATCAGCCAGGATATCGGCATGTGGCAAACGGCCACGCTAACTCAGCTTACCGGCTTTCTTACGGCCCTGCTGATACTGCTGGCCACCAAAGACCGGAATTGGCGTGAATTCAAAAACGTGAAACCGCTTTACCTGCTTGGTGGCGCTTTGGCCGCTTTGATTTTATCGAGTAATGTGGTGGCGATTCAACTCGTTGGCGTGACGGTGACGACTTCTGCGACGCTGATTGCCCAGCTCGGTGCCGCATTTATTATTGATGGCAAGGGCATTTTTGAAGTGCCGAAGCAAGACATGAAGCTACCTCAATTCATTGGAATCGGGCTCATGATAGTTGGCGTTATGATTTTACAATTTTAAAAGATTGAAAATATCCCGTAAAATTTTTCTCTACCTGGGGGAGGGCGGCTATGCAGGAATTGCTTGACCGTGATCAAATAGTTAGCATTCTGGAGGAACACGGGCTCCAGCAAATTTTCATAGATACTTTAAAGCCTCATCTAAGGCTCTACAGTTTCGAACAGGGGGAACTCGTATGTTCCCAAGGGGACCGTTCGGAATATTTGTATGTGCTCGTAAAAGGAAAAATCAAAATATTTACCACCTCGCCTGAAGGCCGAACATTGATTCTTTCCTTTAGGACCCCGCTTGAAATCATTGGGGACATTGAATACATACAAAAGCGGGACATCATCAACACGGTAGAGGCGATTTCGCCGGCGTTTTTCCTCGGCATCCATTATCGCTGGTTGGAAAAATACGCGGAAAACCACGCGCCGTTTCTGAAATTCAAGCTTGGCATAATTACCGAAAAATTTTATGCGAATTCACACGCAGCGAATTTTAATTTGATGTATCCCGTTGAAGTCCGTCTCGCCAGCTACCTTCTTTCTGTATCGGTTGGTGAATCGCCCGCAGGATTTGCAGGGCAGCTGAGTACTGAAGAGCTCTCCGATGCGGCGAACCTGATTGGTACAAGCTACCGGCATATGAACCGGGTGATCCTTAAATTTAGCGAAGCAGGTCTTGTTGAAAGGAAAAACGGATACGTCCGGATCATTGACCGGGAAGGCTTGCAAGGGGTAGCTAGCCGGAATATATACGAGTAGGAATTTTTTAAATGTTTAAAGGCATTTTTATAAAAAAAGCCCAGTTCTTTACGTTGTCAATAGTACGTATTTAAGAGGAGAGTGCATCATGATCACCGGACTCGTTTTGGCGGCTGTATCCGGGGCGCTGCTCAGCGTCCAAAATGTCTTTAATAGCAAAGTTAGCTTCCTCGCGGGAACGAAGTCGACAACAGCGCTCGTGCTGTTCCTTGGCTTTCTCGCTTCGTTTTTGATTGGCATCGCGGTTGAAGGGAAATCGATGTTCGCGCTGCAAAATATGCAGCCTTGGTACTGGTTTAGCGGGATGTTAGGAGTTGGGGTAGTCGTTTCCGTAGTACAAGCGGTTATGCGGCTTGGCCCGACATATGGAATTTCAATTGTGATGGTTTCGCAGCTCGTGTACGCGCTGATTACGGATTCACTCGGACTGATGGGACTTGAAAAAGTGGCTTTCTCGGGAAAGCATATTGTAGGAGTACTAGTTATTGTGGCCGGAATCCTTGTTTTCAAGTTTGGCGGCGTCCGGAAAGCTGACAAAGCTTAATCCGCGAAGCAAGGTTCTTAGAGAGCGCTTTTTTAAATCCTTGTCGACGCCAGACCGAGCAATTTTTTTCAAATGGAACGGCGTGTTTTTTTAATAGGATACCCCGCCATTTTTCCACATTAACTCATGGACATTGTGCAATTTTCAAAAAGGGGGAGTTATGGATGAAGAAGTACAAGACGCTGCTTTTCGATGTCGATGACACGCTACTTGATTTCGCTGCGGCAGAAAAGATCGCGTTGAAGATGCTGCTTGAAGGGCAAAAAATCGTGGTGACTCCCGAAATTGAAGCATTGTATAAGAAGGTGAACAGCGGGTTATGGACTGCGTTCGAGGAAGGAAAGCTTAGGAGAGATGAGGTTGTGAATACCCGCTTTGCGCATTTTTTCCGGGAAATCGGGCGGGAGGTTGACGGTGCTGAGCTTGAGGTAAGCTACCGGGCCTATTTGGATAAAGGGCATGACTTGCTGGACGGTGCGTTTGAGTTGATTACAGATCTTCAGGGGAGGTTTGATTTGTATATCGTGACGAATGGCGTTTCGCGGACACAGTACAGGCGCCTGCAAGATTCAGGATTGCTGCCATTGTTTAAAAGAATTTTTGTTTCCGAGGATACAGGCTACCAGAAGCCGATGAAGGAATTTTTTGATTTCGTGTTCTCACGGATCCCTGAGATTTCGATTGAGGAAACAATGATTATAGGTGATTCGTTGAGTTCCGATATAAAGGGCGGCAACCAGGCGGGGATCGATACATGCTGGTTTAACCCGCTGATGAAGGCGAACCGGACGGGGATCGCTCCGACGTATGAGATTCACAGCCTGGCGGAGCTTTATCGGATTCTGGGTGTGGAATTTACTAAGGAGTAGTGTTGTTCGGTTTTTGTAAAAAGGCCGCTTTTTCAATAACTGTTGTAAAAACCTGGATTACCCGAGTTACTCCATGTTTGGACAGAGACTTAAAAATCGCTGCCTCAGTGTCCAAAGGTCTCGTGTTGTACGCATACACTACACAATGAAACTCGATTAGAATCCTAAAATGTTCATAAAAACTATCCAACTAGCTATCTTCCAAAAAGTAAGGCACCCGGCAATCCTTCTAAGGGGCCGGGCGCCTTTCGTTATTTATTCAGCGAGGTATTTTCGATGGCTACTATTGTATGTTTCTTCTCAATTTCAAAGACCAGTTCATAGATATCGGATATGCGGTCACCTGACAGCTTTTTTGTTCGCGGTCTTTCCTCGCCTTTTTTGATATACGTTACAAGATATTGCGGCATGCGATTTTCCACCCGGCCCTTCTTGTGAGTAGGATTTGTACAACCTTTACCCATTGCAACGATGAATATAACAGCAGTTTAGCAAAAATTGTCGATTCAGTTTTTGAATTTTACACGCCGGGTTGCCTACAAGATTTCAGCCGTTACGAAGGATCGCTGTACATATTCCTGAATGAATGTCCTTTAAAAATACCGTTTACTATATACTTTAAAGTGTTTTCATTATATAAATATTTTAGGATAATTTAATCTTCAATAGCGGGTTTCTATTAAAAAACCAGAATAACCGATGCAGCTTAGAGACAGGGGAGAGTTGGAAGTGCGCGCAAAGGGACTTGCTATGATTGTGATAGGCGCGATGTTGTGGGGGACAACCGGGCCAATAATGGAATGGATTTTATCTGAAACCACTATTACGGTACCATTTATGCTGAGCATCAGGATGGTGGTTGCCGGCGTGGTGATATTGGGAACATTGTTGCTTATGAAGAAGCCGGTGCTTGCGGTATGGAAAAACCGTTATTGGGCGAAACAGCTTGTGATATACAGCATTTTTGGCATGCTAGGGGTCCAGTACACTTTCGTGGCCTCCATTCATGCGAGCAACGCTGTCATGGCGACGCTCATGCAATTTTCCGCGCCGATTTTTATCATTATTTTCGTATCGGTAAAAGCTCGGAAGTTTCCGCCGGCTTATCAGGTGATTGGTATACTCGGAACGCTTACGGGGCTTTTCCTGCTTTTGACGAATGGCTCATTCAATAATCTCTTGGTCAGCAAAGAAGCACTGATTTGGGGATTACTTCTCGGGTTGACGTTTACTTTCTACACACTCCATCCAATTCGCTTGATGAATGAATGGGGCGTATTGATTGTCA
Organism: Neobacillus oceani; assembly: GCF_046237595.1. Classification (NCBI taxonomy): domain Bacteria; kingdom Bacillati; phylum Bacillota; class Bacilli; order Caryophanales; family Bacillaceae; genus Neobacillus; species Neobacillus oceani. Next base: position 2,323,652 of record NZ_CP143543.1, read on the forward strand.
TTGGCTGGGGGATGCTGGTCGCTGGGGTTGTCCTTAGTTTTGCCAGCCAGATTTGGAAGACAGGTGAATGGAGCGAGCTTGCCGAACCGAAAATACTCGTATTGATGATAGTGCTGATAATTTTTGGAACAGCCGCATTCGTCCTATTCCTCGGCAGCCTGAAATATATCACTCCTGTTGAGAACAGCGTACTATCCAGTATCGAACCGCTGACCGCGATGCTCGTCTCGGCCGTCTGGCTCGGCGCCACGCTTAAGGGCATCCAGCTGCTAGGAGCGTTCCTCATGCTCGTATTTGTCATTAGGCTTTCTTTGAAAAAATAAGATCCTGACAAGGTTGCAAACTATTTATACGAAACTATTTTTACCAAAAGGTATAATGGTTTTAATCAACTTCCTTAGAAAAGGAGCTGACGCTTTGAGGAAATGGGTGGGAGCCTTGGTGGCGGGGGTTTTGCTGCTTTCAGGGTGCGGTTTTGATAAAGACAGCCATCCGGTTCAAGATGAAAAGGGGAGTGAAAACGTGGAAAAAGGGTTGAATGAGCAGTTGCTTGCCGCGGCCGAACGCGGAGATGTGGATGAAATCAGCCGCCTGATTGAGAAGGGTGCAAATATTAATGCCCAAGATCCGAACGGCCGGACTCCGGTCATGATTGCTACATACAACAATGATGTAACTGCGGCGAAAGTATTGATTGACGCTGGAGCTGACGTGGACATTCGCGATAATATGAAAAACAATGTGTTTTTGTATGCTGGAGCTGAAGGATATATCGATATCTTGAAGCTTGCAATAAAAGCAGGCGCGGACCCTCACATTACGAACCGCTATGGCGGGGTTGCGGTTATTCCCGCAGCGGAGCGGGGGCACGTCGATGTTGTGGAATTGCTTCTAACCGAAACGGATATTAATGTGAATCATGTAAACAATCTCGGCTGGACAGCGCTCATTGAAGCAATCATTTTGAACAACGGCGGCAAACGGCAGCAGGAAATCATCGGGCTTCTCATTGACCATGGTGCCGATGTAAACATTCCGGATGGCGATGGCGTGACGCCGCTAGAGCATACTCGGGAAAAAGGATTTAAAGAAATTGAAAAAATGCTAGTCAAGGCAGGCGCTAAATAGTGCCTGCCTTTTCGTTTATAAAAGTATAATTCCTTGCATGTTTTATATATACAGTGTATCATCTTCATTTTTCTGCTATATCAATTTGGATTTTATTGCATTTGAATATCTTTCGAAATGTTAGTAAATTAATCCCTATAGGAAAACTAATTTAGTATATGAATATAATTTTTAACTCTAACTTTAATTTAAGAAACTAAAGGAGTCATTTTATTAATGGACAGTTCAATACACCCTGATAAACACGCCCACACGGATCCTGTAGACAAGGTCCATGATGAAGAATATACACTTTTCAAAACATACTTTTTCGTATTTTTAATTCTTTTCATAATAAAAAGAGTTGCTTTCAATACCGTGATTTTTTCGGAATTTAGCATTCGCTACTTTTTCGGACTGGAAATTGTTACTGTGATAAGCTTTTTCCTGTTCGTGGAGTTACTATTTAAAAGGAAGAAATTATGGGGATACTTCATTTTTAATCTACTTTCTTCTATCTTCTTTATAGTCGTTATTCTATATCACAGTTATTATGGAACTCTTCCCAGCTATCACGTTCTGTATCAACTTTCCGAAGCAGGCAAAGTAGGCGAAAGTATTGGGGCGTTATTAAATCCCGCTTATTTTTTATTTATGCTTGATACAGTAATCCTGGGATTATTGCTTAAAAAATTCGACTTTAAAACGGATATTTTTACTACGATTAAACCAAGAAAGCTGTTTATCAGTTTTCTCGTTTTTTGTATTTTTTCTATAGCCGTACCAATCACTCATGCTTCGGAAATAGCGAAAGATAGGAACAAAAAAATTCAAGGCATGGGTATTGTCAATTATCAATTTGCAAGTATTTATAGTCAACTTTTTGCTGAACCGGTAATTACTGATGCCAATCAAATCAATAATGATCTAATAAGTAAAACCAAGGGAATAAAAGATATAACAAACCCTGAATTCTTTGGAGCAGCCAAGGATATGAATGTCATCATGGTCCAGTTGGAAGCTTTTCAAAATTTCCCTATAGGCAGAGAAATTAATGGGAATGAAATAACACCAGTATTAAATCAATTGACTAGTGAAAGTTTTTATTTCACCAATTTTTATCAACAAATTTCTCAGGGAAATACAGTGGATGCGGAGTTTTTAGTTAATACTTCACTTTACCCTTCCGGACAATACGTTACTGCCAAGCGATATGCTGAAAAAGAAATTCCAAGTTTACCTAGGCTATTAAAGGGCATTGGATACCAAACAGCAACGTTGCACACCAATGATAAAGAGTTTTATAACAGAGGGGAATTTTATAAGGCTTTAGGTTTTGATCGAGTATACGACAAAGAGTTTTTTGGCGAAGACCGCACCTTGCTATTTGGCGAAATAGATGAACTGCTTTATCGAGACTCAATCAATGAGTTGGTCAAACTAAGCGAAAACAATAACAGGTTTTACGCGCATTACATCGCAATGTCTAGCCACCATCCTTTTAAAATGCCTAAAGATTTACAGAAACTGAATCTACCAAAAGGGTATGAAGGGACTTTATTAGGGGATTATCTGCAATCCATCCATTATGCCGATTTTGCTCTAGGCGTACTAGTGGAAGAATTAAAGAAAAATAACTTATGGGATAATACGCTCCTGGTTATTTATGGAGACCACTTCGCGATTCATTCCGATACTGTTCAGAACAAAGATAAAGCAATGTTAGAAGACTTTATTGGAGAACCGTATACGAAATTAACAATGATGAATACACCTTTAATCATCAAGGTTCCAGGAATAGAAGGCGAAAAGAGGAATAACGTAGGAGGACAAGTTGATATTTTGCCGACAATAACAAATTTATTAGGCATGAATATTAATTCGGTTCATTTTGGCCAGGACCTGCTTAATGCTCAACCGAATCTGCTGCCTCAGAGGTTTTATATGGAAAACGGCTCATATATCAACGACAATGTCATGTATTCATCCTCCGATTCTAAAACACTTTCCTTAAACGGAACGGCAAGCGGATTTGAAAAAAATCAAATCGAAGAAGATTACAATAAAACACTTAGACTACTCGAATACTCCGACCTTTACCTTGAAAATTTACCAAATAGATAAAGCGAAATAGAGTCTTTTATGAAAGCAGCCGTACTATGGGCTGCTTTTTTTCAATTCAGTTTTGATTTTGTTTTTCATTTATAATTAAGATAGAATAATCGTCGAATGCGTAAATTTTTCCTGTTATGCTATCTTGTTCGTAGTAAAAACAGTACTGGTCACCTCCGTTTCCTGAATGCGTTCAAAATCAAATTTTTAAAAAAAGAAAAGGGGCCTTTATGGAAAATAGAATCCTTTATACAAGCGAAGCTCCGGTTGATTTCGGTCAATTGGTGGAGCTTTACGAAGCGCTTGATTGGAATTCACTGAACCTTACTGCCGAAGAGATGGAGAAGATGTGCGGGCAGAGCTGGTTCGCGGTGTATGCATTCGATGGCGAAAGGCTGATCGGCATGGGGCGGGTGATTTCAGATGGGGTCATTAACGGCGTCATTTGCGGAGTTTGCGTGCATCCGGATTACCAATCCAAAGGAATCGGGAGCGAAATCGTGAAAAGGCTCGCGTATCATTGTGAGCAAAACCGTGTCATTCCCCAACTCATGTGTGTTGAAAGCCTGGAACCGTATTATGAGAAGCTTGGTTTTCATAGATTTACGATTGGGATGAAGAGGGATATTATTAGGTAAAAGTTGCTTGTATGGCAGTTAGCGATAAACTACATGCAAGAATTTTATTTCGATTGGCTAGATATCTCAAAACCTTAAGGTGGCTTGCTTAATAAATGAATATTAGAAGGATTCTTTATTATTTATTTTGGATTTCCATATTAATCTCTATTGTCTTGGGGTATGATTTTGTATTATTTATTCCTGGACTTTGGTACTTGTTAATTGGACTTTTTATTAAGAAGAATAATTCCAAGATTTTAAAATTATTGTTGGCTGATTTCCTGATAGGAGAGGAATACAATAGTAAAAAAGCTTTTGTTTCAGGTTCATTTTTACTATTGTTAGGGTGCATTTCTTATGTATTATATTAAAAATTCATGCATTGGCGAAAAACATGATGACCGGTTTCATCATGTTTTTCGCGCTGTATGAAAGGATTCATTTAAACGTTTGCTTAACGGTGCCTTTGCCGTCCTCATAAACAACCTCTGCATAAGCGCCGTTTATGAGCGTAAGCTGCGGAGGCATATGGCCGCAGTCAATATCGTAGACGACCGGCACGCCGAGTTCTTGATGCAAATCCTGATAGACATCTTCTATCGTATAATTATCAACCGGTTCGTTCGCGGGGCTGCGCCCGAACAAAATGCCCGAACAGCCTTCAAACCAGCCTGCGAGCTTCATTTGCATAAGCGATCTCCGCAAATCGGTGGTTTTCATATTGCAATTTTCAAAATACCAGATGATTGGCTCACCAGGGATATGGCTTTCGCGGAAACTGCGAATATTTCCGAAAGGCGTGCCAACCAGGTGCCTGATAATATCGATGCAGCCGCCGAGAAGCCTGCCGTTCATTTTGATTTTGCCATATGAAACGGACTTCCAGACGGTAGGTTCAGTCAGGTGGAAGACGCATGGAGCCGGATCACCATGCTGCCATTCGAGTTGGAATTTTTCCGAAGAAGTCTGTTCGACGGTTTCGCCAGGCTTGGTCGAAAGGACGATTTCCCACATGGCGGTAACAGGATCGGAGTACTCCCCACGCAGGTCGACAAGGTTGGTGCCGTGCGCCGTCGCGATTCCAGTTTTCAAGGTAATAGCCAAGAGCAATGCGCTCGTGTCGGAGTAGCCGAGAACCCACTTGTTTTTCAACGAATGGAAGTCAATGTGTTCAAGCATTTCAATCAGCAGCTCTCCGCCCCATGGCGGGATGATGGCTCCGATTTCGTCATTTTCTATCATGGCTGTGAATTCTTCGGCGCGCTTAGTGGCTGGTGCGGAACGGGTTTTGTCATCCGTCCAAACCGTTTCACCTACCACGAGCTTATAACCTTTCGCCTCGAGTCTCTTTACCGCCTGTTTCACGATATCGTGTAATTCCTCCGGGACACCTGACGATGGCGCCGTGACTCCGATTGTCGTGTCTTTTTGTAAAAAAGGATATGTAATCATCTGCAATAACCCCATTTCGCTCTATCTTTTCTACTATATTTCTATTAAAAAGGCTAATTTCCTTTTTATAAAATGAGATATGGTGATTAACCACTTTTATATTTTCAAAAGCTTTCCATACTTGAAGGATTCACACTTATCAAAACCGTTTCGCGAGGAGATAGCATTCAAATCGGTCTTGAGAGAGGCCGTAAAGACCGTTTCGTAAGGAGATGGCATTTAAAACGGTCTTCTAGAGGCCATCAAGACCGTTTCGTAAGGAGATGGCATTCAAAAGGTCTGCATAGAGGCCGTCAAGACCGTTTCGTGGGGAGATGGCATTCAAAATGGTCTTGAGAAGGGGCAAGACCGTGATTTTTACAAGATTTATCCGTGCTAGTGCCATCCACCTAAATTAATATAGATATAACTTTCATTTAAAAGTCTTTCTATTTCATAAAGTCTATTTTTCGTTTATTCTGATAGTAAGGGAACCTACATATGGATGAGTAGTCATTTTTTTACAAAAGGGAGAAAAGAGGTTTTCATTATGTTTAAAGACATTCTCACAACAGAGGAACAGTTCATGGAATTGCGTGCACTAGCGGGGAAACCGAGCGTACGCGCACTAAACAAAGTGATTGACCATTTGGATGACCATTGCAGAGAATTCATCGCGAAGTCACCATTTTTGACACTCGCCACATCAGGGCCTGGGGGACGATGCGACGTTTCGCCACGTGGGGATGCGCCTGGATTCGTGCTTGTATTGGATGATCATCATTTATTCATTCCAGAGCGGCCTGGCAATAAGAGGATGGATTCTGTGCAAAATATCCTTCACAATCCAAACGTTGGCCTGTTGTTTATGATACCCGGGCTCGGCGAAACGCTCAGGATTAACGGGAAAGCGTATGTGTGCCGAGACCAGGAACTTATAGAAAGGACAGCAGCTTATGGGAAAACGCCGTTATTCGGGATAGGTGTAGAAGTTGAAGAGTGCTTCGCCCACTGTGCGAAAGCGTTCTTGCGCTCCGGGCTTTGGAAGCCGGACACCTGGCTTTCGGAAGATTCCCAGCCATCCATGCCAAAAATGCTCGCCGACCATTGCAAAATGCCTGATATGACTGCGGAGGATGTTGAAAAAGCACTGCAGGAAGGCTACGCTACAAGGCTATATTAAGCTTGGGAGGTGGAGTGATGGGACGGAATATTATTTGGGTAATGATTTTTAGCATCTTAGGTGTACTATTTTTCGAAAAAGGAATGAGCCTGCTTGGCGCCATTCATTTAGTGGACGGTGAGGGAATTGGTCTTTCATTTTTAGGGATTGAGGTAAATGATCGTATTCCTGCCGGACACATTATCTATTATTCGATTGCATTTATTTTGTTTGGAGTAACCCTGTTTTGTACTGCGTTTGTTATGGTTTTCAAATACATAAAAAAAGTGGCTTTCAAAGACAATTTTTAAAGGAGGAAACATGGATAAATATCTTTGGAAGTCATCTGGGTATGTGGTTCTATTTGTTGTATTGTTTTACTTTTTACTGAATGGGATGGTTTCCGGTACGATTGGCAGGCTCAATATTCTATTAATGTTATTTTTCCCGCTTATGGGTATTTTTTCGGCCAGGAAAAGTACAAGCAGGATTGGAAAATCCCTGCTCATTATCCTGCACATTATTGCAATTTGTACCATCGGCTTTTTGTTGTTCCTCGGTTTAGGGATGGGAGAAAAATAAAAATAGAAGATTAGTAGGGGGAAATTGTTTTGGAATTGATTATCATACGCCATGGAGAATCAGAAGCTGATCTATTAGGAGTCCATGAAGGAAGGGCCGATTTTCCATTGACTGAACATGGCCGGGAGCAGGCCGAGAAAATGGCGGCTTATATCGCAGCGAAATGGAAGCCGGATATCATTCTGGCAAGTACGCTGAAACGCGCATGGGAAACAGCCCAATTTTTACAGAAAGAAACTGGATGCGAATTGATCGCGGAACCAAACCTTATGGAGTATAACAATGGGGTGCTCGCTGGACTTCCAAGGGAGGTAGCCGCAACGAGATATCCACTTCCTCCGGGAGGTCGTCCGTCATATATACCGATTGAAGGTGGTGAATCGGAGCTTGAGTTCCGGTTCCGGGTGGAGTACGTTTTGCAAAAAATTCACTATGAACAGCCTGCGGACGGACGGATTGCCATCGTTTCGCATGGCGGGACGATCTCGAAACTTATCAATGCGTTTCTTGGGCTTCCTGTCACCAACGAAACGATTTTTCCAACAGTGGACACGGGATTCCACGTGCTTGAAATAAAGAAAGACAGGAAAATGATTCGTATACTCAACAGCCAGATCCATCTTGCAAATTAAAAAATTTCATATGTAAGGCCATCCAGCACTTAATCGTTGGATGGTTTTTTGTTGTTTTGGTTATTTTATCGATGGTGATTGCGGAAGAGGTTAGTGACAGCGATTGGGCAATATCCGGAAAAGGTGTCATTCAAATCCTGTTGAGTGACAAAGATTTGTCCAAAATCCAAAAAGGTGTCATTCAAATTCTGTTGAATGATAAAGATTTGGCTAAAAGCCCAAAAAGTGTCACTCAAATCGTGTTGAGCGACAAAGATTTGCCCAAAGGCCAAAAAGGTGTCGCACAAATCAGGTTTTGTGGCAACCACACCCTAAATGAGTCCCACTACAAGTTGATTTTAGCAAAAAATAACAATCCGTATTGACGGCTAACAACTGTTATCCTATAATCAAGCTAACGATTGTTATCTTACTAGCATACAAGGAGTAAAAACGATGAAAAACGACCAAGAGATTGAGCAATTCCTTGATAAGGATTTAAAACCGATCATGAATGCAACGAAAAATAAGATTTTGCATGTAGCAATTGACCTTTTTTCACAGAGGGGCTATCGGGGGGTTTCAATTCGCCAAATTACCGGCGAGGTGGGGATTAAGGAAAGTTCGTTGTATAAACACTTTCAAAATAAAGATGAAATCCTTGATACGATATTCGCGAATTTTGTAGTGGAGGTCGGAAAAATCCTTCCTCCCGAAGATCGGATTGAACAGATTGCAGGGTTGATGGATCCGCGAGGTTTCCTTGATCGCGGACTGCAAAATTTTATGAACCACATCAACAACCTCACAATGCGAAAAATCTGGCGGATCATTTACAATGAGCTGTTTTCCGATCCACGGGCAAGGGCGATATATTTTGAGACCATTATCAACCAGACGATTGATCGGGTTGGAGCGATTTTCCAAAAGATGATCGAACTCGGAAAGCTGCCAAGCGAGGAGGATGGGAAAATGCTTTCGGCGGAATACCATTATCCGGTTTTCGCGCTTATCATGGAATACAATGTGCTGAAATTCGAGGGGAAATCAACAGAAGAAATTGAAAAGAGGCTGCACGACCATATCGAGTTTTTCATTAAAGCAGTATCTTAATCACGATTTTTAGGGGGAAAATGGGGATGGCTGGAATTTTCACTAAAAAAGCAGATTTTGAAATTACATCAAAAGGGATCAGTTCGGTGGAAAAAATAAAAATAGGGGGATTGGAGCAATCGATTTTGATTCAGGGCCAGGATAAAGAAAACCCGGTCCTGCTCGTAATCCATGGCGGGCCGTCGCTGCCGCTGCCAGGGGTATCATCAAGGGGAAGGGACTACACAATCGTTACAAATACGAAAGAGTTGGTCCGGCACTATACCGTCGTGTTCTGGGATCAGAGGGGAACAGGAAAATCCTACTACCCTGACATTCCGCAGGAAACAATGAACCTCTCACGGTTTGTGGAGGACGCTAATGAAGTGACGGATTATTTGAGGAGCCGGTTCGGCGTCGAAAAAATCTTTCTGGCCGGCCATTCATGGGGATCGACGGTCGCTCTTACCCTTGCTTCCACATTCCCGGAGAAGTTCTATTCTTATGTTGGCTTGTCCCAAATTGTCAGCTGGACGGAAAATGACAGGCTGGCACTTAATTGGCTAAAAGGGGAAGCCAAACGCCGCGGAAACAAGAAAGCCCTTAAAGAGCTCCAATCTGTCGGTGAACCGCCGTTTCTGGAAAGCTTTGAGCAATGGGCGGTCATCCGCCAGTGGCAGCAAAGATTCAACACACTCATATATACTGACGAAAAAATTAAGCATCCGGGCCTTATCCGAATCACTTTCTCCATGTTCCAATCACCGGATTATACTCTGAAGGATATTTACAATACGTTCGCCAAAGGGTTTAAGCTCGTCTACCACCTGGCGTTCATTAAGGAACTTGCCACAACTAACTTTATGGAAACCGCGAAGGAACTGCCGATACCGGTCACCTTTATACACGGCCGAAAGGATTTCCATGTGAATGGTGAGCTTGTCGAAAAATATATCGGCATGTTACATGCTGAAAAAGGGAAGCAGCTCATTTGGGCAGAGAAATCCGCGCATGTTTTCCACCCAGACGATACGAAAATCATAGAGCAGTATTTAATTGCTGAAAAAAAACATGCCGCCAAGGCAGATACTTCAGAAAGAATTTACAGCATCCGTTAAACGTTTTCGGGCGCAATCCACCTGCCCAGCAGGAAAATCCTTCTTGCAAACTGCATCCTTTGTGATTAAATGATTAATAGAAGGAAAATTTTCATAAAAAAGGAATTCTTTCATGGCTTGCCCGTATTTCTATCAGGCAACCAAAAAGGGCCTTTTCAGGTGGGGGATGCATCATGTATACGTTCGTTGGCTATTTGGCTAAAGGGATCCTGGCTTTTTTTACAAGACCAAAGGTTGTTAATCGAGGGGTTCTCCCTAAGGAAGGTGGCTTTGTCCTGGCCTGTACCCATACCGGGTGGGTTGATGTACTCGTCCTCGGGACAGCTGTCCTGCCAAGGCAAATTCACTATATGGCAAAAAAACAATTGTTCGCTAGACGGTTTGGCGGCTGGTTTTTAAAAAAGCTGAACGCATTTCCGGTCGACAGGGATGCCCCTGGGCCAAGCGTGCTGAAAATTCCACATCGCCTGTTGTCAAAAGGCGAAATTGTCGGCATTTTTCCAAGCGGGACACGAGTGAAGGAACAGGCAGAGTTGAAGCAAGGTGCCATCACCATTGCCATGCGCTCAAAAGTACCAATCATCCCGGCTGCTTACAGCGGGCCTAATACATTCAAGGAATTGTTTTCATTCAAAGGTTCTTCGATCATTTTCGGCGAACCCATCGAAATTCCGTCAGCAGCCAGGGAAGATAGGGAACATTACACCCAGTTGCTTGAGGAAAAATTGCAGAGCCTTCAGCAACGCATTTCCTCTTAATGGCTTGATTTGCATAGCACCCGTGCTTTTGGAAAACATAACAATGATTTTTCCAAAAGGAGGATGACCAGATGGCCAGGAATGACAACGAAAAGAAGATCGGAACGGATAAAATGAGCGGAGGACCCGCGGGCAACGAATTCACAAGCGACAACGCGTTCAGCGACCGAGGCCTCGCCAATGAAGAACGCCTGAACAAGGCGATGACAAAAGGAAAAAATCCAAAGTGATGTTTGCACGAAAGGCCGGGATTCGGCCTTTTTTACATAGACCAATTTCCACCAATTTAAATAGAACAAAAGAATACAAATATCGGCTTCTAATAAGGGAGAGAACCAATGAATTTTTGCGAAAACGTATTGAATCAAATAAGATTTGTACTGGATACCATTACTGCAATCACCGATCAGCTTGAGGAAGAAGACCTGATATTTCGCCCCACGCAAAACAAGCACTCTGTCGGGGAACTGCTCGAGCACTTGGCGATGATTTGCCATGCGGATTTGCGGATTGCGGAAGGCTTGTCTAAAGAGGAAATGGAAAAGTTTTACTCGGAGCACACGTACAAATCAATTTCGGAAATTAAAGCTGCGATTGCGGAAAACTACGGAATTTTAAAAAAAGCGTATTTGGGATTGTCAGAAAAGGAACTAAATGAACGGATTACATCTTATTGGGGCGTGTCGTATTCCAGGTTCGAATGGCTGCTTGAAATCCTTGCGCACCTTAGCCATCACCGCGGCCAGCTGCATGCCATCCTCGTCCATTGCCTTCATAAAGATCCGGGAATCCCACTGTTCGAGTAAAACGCAGATTGGTTTACATCCAGCAACCCTTGGCTTAAGATAGCTTAAAAAGGAGGTTGCGCTATGTCGCTTGAAAGTGTTAAAGAACATTTGAAGCAATGGAACAGGGAACAGGATGTCATGGAGTTTGATACGTCGAGCGCGACCGTGGAACTTGCGGCCGAAACAATCGGCGTTATTCCAGCACGGATTGCGAAGACTTTGTCGTTCAGAGCTGAAGGCGATAAGGCAATTTTGATTGTTGCCGCGGGGGATGCGAAAGTCGACAACAAAAAGTTCAGGCAAACCTTTGGCTTCAAAGCGAGGATGCTGAATCCTGATGAGGTACTCGAACAGACAGGCCATGCAATTGGCGGTGTTTGCCCGTTTGGGTTGAAAAACGATCTCGACGTTTATTTGGATGAGTCGTTAAAACGGTTTACTACTGTTTTTCCGGCATGCGGGAGCGCCAACTCGGCAATCGAAGTAACCCTCGAAGAATTGTATACATATTCTTCCGCACAAGGCTGGGCCGATGTGTGCAAGGGCTGGGAAGAGCCGCAGGAAAACAGAGAAATGGCCGCAGCCCAGGTGGCTGAAGGACGATAAAAATGAAACATGCAGTCGCGCAGGTGGCTGCATGTTTTTTTAATGGAAAATGACAAAGGGGTATCTCAAAATATTCAGAATCATGTTAATATTTAGTTAACAAGTCCTGGTTCAACGTCCAGTCCAGTTTACTTCTCTAAGGGTTTATATATATTAAAAAAAATCGAAAGACCACAATTCCGTTCTTGGTTAAGATTAAAGTGAATTGGAGGGGTTGTATGAAAACAAGGAAAAGATGGGTAATTGGAATTGTAATTATGGTTGTTTTGATCTTCCTAGCGTTAACAAATCCTAATGAAAAAGATTATTATGATTTTACCGTGAACGAGTATGGAAAACCACCACATGATAGCTTGTATTTTTCTAAAATAGAGAGAATAAATTTTATTATCTTCTCAACATTTACTCCCTATTTTTTATATGAAAATGGAGTAACCCATATTGGTATTATGGGGAACTTCATACAGGTTTCAGATGGACAATTTGATTATCCAAGATGGCTTAAATTGTTCAAATAAAGGTGGCTTCAAGGGAAAAAGTAAAGACTAGAATTTACTCTTTAAATGTATGGGTTTACCCAAGCGTTTATTTTTTTGTACTTAATCAAACACTTGAATTCAAAAAGGCAATGAAGACTTATTTTCGTCAACCCTGCATGCTCTCACGGGTTTGATCCCGAAAAAAGCTATTTTAGGCCCACGATGATTCCAGAAGCCTAGGCAGAAAGGAATAGTTTTCAGAATTAACTGCGAATTATTAGGCCAATAGCTGCATAGACATCAAAAAGATTCCCTGTTAGGGTAAAATTGGCGGCAGTTGTAAGCCCTTACATACAATCAATTGAAAATGCCCAAGCGGCTGCCGGCTGAAATTCGTTCCATATACCTTAAAGGAGGAGGAGGATTTTTTTGAAGATTAACCGATATTTGATTATGGCAATGGTGTTGTCGCTTGTCTTGCTTGGCCTGCCGTTTTACACCCATGCGAGCTGGCAGGATCCTGTTAAGCCGGGATGGAAGGAAGGCGAAGCCAAAAAGGGCTGGATTCAGAGTAAGCTGCAGCACATGACGCTCGAAGAAAAGGTCGGCCAGCTTTTCATTGTCCATGTTTATGGAAAAACAGCCGAGGACCCAGCTTACGAACAAACGAATTTAACGAACAACCGGGGCGGCAAAAACTTTAAAGAAGTAATCGAGAAATACAAAATCGGTGGAGTCATCTATTTTAACTGGAGCCAAAACATTACGACTCCAGCCGATCCGCCGCAGGTAAATGCCCTTTCTAATGAACTTCAGAAAATAGCGATGTCCCAGCGGATGTCGATTCCGCTCTATATTTCGACAGACCAGGAAGGCGGCATTGTCCAGAGGCTTACATCTCCTGGGACAGTCTTCCCTGGAAATATGGCGCTGGGAGCAACAAGATCGACTGAATACGCCGCGAAAACAGCTGATATTTTAGCAAAAGAGCTGAAGGCAATCGGCGTCAACATGGATTTCGCGCCAGTTGCCGATGTGAATATGAACCCGGCGAACCCGGTTATCGGGGTAAGGTCATTCGGTGAAGATCCGAAGCTTGTTTCCGATTTGACAGTTGCCCAAGTAAAAGCTTTCCAAGATCAAAACGTAATCGCGACAGCGAAGCATTTCCCTGGCCATGGCGATACGGCGGTTGATTCGCATTACGGACTGCCGATTATCAACCATGACCTTGAAACACTTCATAAAGTTGATTTGGCGCCGTTCAAAGCGGCAATTGAGGCGGGCGTCGATTCAATCATGACGGCTCACATCGTTGTGCCGGCTCTGGATGAGTCAGGTCTGCCGGCCACGTTGTCGAAACCGATCCTCACCGATTTGCTCCGGAAGGAACTTGGATTCGACGGCCTGATTATCACGGACAGCCTTGATATGTCCGGTGCGCAAGTCGTCCCGGCTGACCGAATCGCGGTAGAAGCGTTCAAAGCGGGAGCGGATATCCTTTTAAATCCGCCAAATGTTGATGTTGCTTACAATGCGGTTCTGAGCGCTGTGAAAAACGGCGAAATCAGCAAAAAGCGACTTGATGAATCCGTATTCCGAATCCTTGAATACAAAATGAAGCGCGGACTTTTCAGCAATCCGTATACCGATGCTTCCGCGGTAAAAGCGGTTGGCGCTCCGGAACACCTTGCCGCTGCTGATGAAATCGCCAATAAGAGCATCACGCTTGTAAAAAATGCTGATGGATTGCTACCGCTCAAGAAAACAGAATCTGTTCTTATTGCGGGCCCGTCAACCGGAAAGCCTGCAATGCTCGCCGATCTTTTGAAAGCGAAGGGCTTCAATGCAAGTGCGTATTCGGCAGCAGCCACTCCAACAGCGGCACAAATTGCAGCTGCGGTGGACAGGGCGAAACAGGTTGATAAAGTCATTGTCACCACCTACAATGGGGCCACCAACGCTGGACAGCAACAACTTGTCAAAGCGCTGCAGGATTCAGGTAAAAAAGTGATTGTCGCTGCAATCCGCAATCCATATGACCTGATGGCGTTCCCGACTGTTAGCGCCTACCTCACAACATATGGCGACCGCGATGTGTCCATCCAGGCATTGTCAAGGGTTCTGGCAGGGGAAGTTAATCCTGCTGGCAAACTTCCTGTAAGCATACCTGGACTTTATGGTTATGGAACTGGGTTGACCTATTAAGGGTAGAAAAAAGGGGATAAAAAGAAGCAGGCTGCGCGCCTGCTTTTTGTTATGACTTAGGGAATTATAAGGTTTTTGCTTATCGCGAAGGCTTACTCATTTTGCCCTTTTTCATCAATCCATAAAAATTGTCGAAGCTGCATCGATGCGCTGCATGATACCGGTTTCAAGTTCAAATGTAAAGAGAATATATACTTTATCCGTAGAATAAGAACGGAATTCATATTGGCTTGTCGAGTTCACCTCTCCCTCGCCGAAAATCGAAAGGACATCCGGGATGGTAACTTGCTTTTCGGGACGCATCCTAATAACGAGGATCACATCTTCGTATCTTTCAACTACGAACTTGCCATAATCGTAATTGTTATTTTCAATCTTTAATGGTTCCGAGAATTCAGGCCATGAAAGAAGCTCGTTAAAATCTCCTCCAATCGGAATACCGAACAGTTCATTTGTTTGTAGAGCGTCCTTAATTTCGTAAAGTATTTTCTCCAAAATCATTCCTCCAAAAAATTGTTTAGGACTTAATTCTAGGTTGTATTTGTTTATCCTTCCGAGAAATGCGTATTATTCTAAATAGATATTAATTTAGGGGGTGAGCCTTATGAAGTTTGCAAAAGCGGCCGAAATAATCGCGAAGTCGAATAGCATGGTCGTCCTAACCGGAGCGGGGATTAGCACGGAGTCGGGCATCAAGGATTTCCGGTCCCGGACAGGCATTTACAAAATGGCGCCGGAATACATCCTATCGCTCGATTATTTCTTTAAGAATCCAAAAGAGTTTTACCAATTTGCCTTGGAAAATTTATATCACCCGGATGCTCAGCCGAATGTTGGCCATGAAATTTTAGCCAAGTGGGAGAAGGACGGCTGGGTCGGGCAGGTCATCACGCAGAACATTGACGGCCTTCACCAGAAAGCCGGCAGCAGGGAGGTCATCGAATTTCACGGCTCGATGAATACAGCGAGCTGCCTGAACTGCGGAGAAACGTACACCGCGGAGGAAATGCTGCACCGCTACCGTGAAATGGACGAATTTTATGTATGTGGCGAGTGTGAAACGCGGAAAGAACGCGATCGGTTTATTAAGCCGGATGTGGTTCTATTTGGTGATGCGGGTGAATGGTTCACGCCGGAAGGCTTTTCCACTATTCTTGGGCGGATTGGCGCGGCGGATTGCGTTTTGGTGCTCGGAACCAGCTTGAAAGTGGTCCCGTTTTCATCGTTTCCGCAGCATCGTGGACCAGATGTGCCGCTTATCATCATAAATAAGGATGAAACACCGTACGACCATGCCCATAATACGGTTGTTATCCATGATTCGATAGGGAAAACCCTCTTGGAGATCGAAAAATTGCTGTGATTTTTTATGGTGAGTAAAAATATCAGGTGCTTTTTTAACATTATCCGGGTTTTCAACCGACTTATCCGGGTTTCTAGCCCACTTATCCGGGTTTTCGGCCGACTTATCCGGGTTTTCAATCCACATATCCGGATCTGTCACTTTTCCGCCACATTTCAAGCCAACTCAAGCGAGTTTAGCACTAAATATTAGCACCAAATCATAAAAATAACTCCCAAACATGACATTTGTCATGTGACACACATGACAGCTGCTACTGCACAGCCTTTTTCGTTTCCTATATAATCATGATACTAAGATTGATAACGAAAGGGGCTTATATAACAAAATGACTGTACAAAACCAACAAAAAGCTCTCAAGAAACAGGTTGCTCCTTATGAAAAATCCGACACTAAAAAAAGCGTAATCCAAATTTTGAACACAATCATCCCGTTTGTGGGCTTATGGCTCCTTGCTTACAAAGCAATGCCGATTAGCTATTTGTTAACTCTTGCACTAGGGATCATGGCCTCAGGCTTTATGGTGCGGACGTTCATCATTTTCCATGACTGCTGCCACCATTCTTTTTTCAAAAACAGGAAAGCGAATAAGTTCGTCGGCACCATTACTGGCGTATTGACATTTTTCCCTTACAGCCAGTGGGGGCGCGACCATAACATCCATCACGCGACAAGCGGAAACCTTGATAAGCGCGGGACAGGCGACATTTGGGTCATGACCGTCGAAGAATATGCCAAAGCGGCTCCAATGCAGAAATTGGGGTACAGGCTATACCGCAACCCACTCGTCATGTTCGGCCTCGGCCCGATTTGGCTCGTAATCATAAAAAACAGATTCAACCGCCGCGATGCGCGCATGCCTGAAAAAATG
Source organism: Neobacillus oceani (assembly GCF_046237595.1). NCBI lineage: Bacteria > Bacillati > Bacillota > Bacilli > Caryophanales > Bacillaceae > Neobacillus > Neobacillus oceani. The sequence goes on from NZ_CP143543.1 coordinate 2,340,560, forward strand.
AACACATGGCTCACGAACGTACTGATTGTCGCCATCATCGCGATTTTAGTATGGGCAATCGGCTGGAAGGCTTTCCTCATGGTTCAGCTCCCAATCATGTTCGTCGCGGGCGTACTAGGCATCTGGCTATTCTACATCCAGCACACATTTGAAGATTCGTATTTCGAACACGATGAGGAGTGGGAATATGTCCTGGCCGCTGTGGAGGGCAGCTCTTTTTACAAGCTTCCGAAACTCCTGCAATGGGTGACAGGGAACATCGGCTACCACCATGTCCATCACCTTGCGCCAAGGGTTCCGAACTACAATCTTGAGGAAGTCCATAATAACACACAGCCGCTGCAGCATGTTCCGACAGTAACCTTGTCGACAAGCCTGGAATCACTGAAGTACCGCCTTTGGGATGAGGAAAAGAAACGCTTCGTCGGCTACTCGGCAGCAAAATCTTTTTCAAAAAAGCCCGCTTCCATTAAAATGAATCCGGAAACCGAATAAATCCGACAAGTGAAATTCTCAACTTTCCGCTCCCCTCACTGAAGGGGAGTGTTTTTGTATAGCTGGGGTGGAGGAACCGAAGTAATATGGTAAAATACCGGTAAGAGAATTCACTAAAACGAGGTTCGCATATGTTTAAAAAATATTGGGCTCTGCTAGGGAGCACGGGGATATCACCCTACATTTGGACAATCCTCGGAATCCTTCCGTTTTATTTTATATACCTTACTTCCTCGACTGTGAAAATTATGGCGGGGATCATCCTTACACTTTCATTCTTCGCGATTTACAGGCTCGCTTTTATCTCGAAGGGCTGGACGGTTTATATTTGGACGCTCCTCCTGATCGGGATATCAATCGCGCTCACAAGCCTGTTCAGCTACGTGTATTTCGCGTTTTTCATCGCGTATTTCATTGGCAATATACGCAACAAGATTCCGTTCTACGTCCTGTACTCCATCAACCTTGCAGGGATGGTCATCGCGATCAATTTAAAAATTATCCTGCATGATGAATTTTTGCTGAGGCAATTGCCGCTCGTTGTCATAGTTGTCCTCAGCCTAATCCTCCTGCCATTCAGCCTACGCCATCGGAACGAGCGCGGGTTGCTTGAGGAAAAGCTCGAGGATGCGAACAAGCGGATTTCTGAGTTGATCAAAATCGAGGAGCGCCAGCGGATTGCCCGCGACCTCCACGATACTCTTGGCCAAAAGCTGTCCTTGATCGGCTTGAAAAGCGACCTCGCCCGAAGGCTGATTTCCAAGGATCCCGCCCGCGCAGCCGATGAATTGAAGGATGTCCAGCAAACAGCAAGGACAGCCTTGAACGAAGTACGAAAAATGGTTGCCCAAATGCGGGGAATCCGGCTCAGTGAAGAAATCGTCCGTGTCCAGGAAATGCTCAAAGCCGCGCAAATCAAGTTTGCCGGAAGCCAGGAATGGTCGCTTCCTAACGTACCGCTCCTCGTCGAAAACATCTTGAGCATGTGCCTGAAAGAAGCCGTAACGAATATCGTCCGTCACAGTGGCGCAACCCGGTGCGAAATAACATTAACCCACACGAATAAAGAAATTTTGCTTTCAGTAAAAGATAACGGTAAAGGAAATGTCAGCAAAGAGCATTTTTCAAAAGGAAGCGGACTGTCCGGCATGAGGGAACGGCTTGACTTTGTCAACGGATCCCTTGATATTGAATCGAACGGAGGAACGGAATTACTGATACGCGTACCGACCATCGTCAAACATTTAGAAAAGGAGGGCTTGAGATGATTCGGATTGTCATTGCGGAAGACCAACGAATGCTCCTCGGCGCATTCGGGTCACTGATAAACCTTGAAGAAGACATGGAGGTTGTCGGGATGGCAGCGAACGGGGAAGAGGCCGTCGCGCTCGTCCGCTCGCTCCAGCCAGATGTTTGCATCATGGATATCGAAATGCCAGGCAAAAGTGGCCTTGAAGCAGCCGAAGAACTAAAAGACTCGGACTGCAAAATCATGATTCTCACAACGTTTGCCCGCCCCGGTTATTTCAAGCGCGCCCTGAAAGCCGGAGTCACCGCCTATTTGCTGAAAGACGGCCCAAGCGAAGAACTCGCCGGCTCAATCCGGAACGTCATGGCCGGAAAACGAATCTACGCCCCGGAACTGATGGATGATTTGTACAGCGAGGACAACCCTTTGACAGAAAGAGAAATGGACGTCCTCGGCCTCATCGCCGACGGCAAAAACACAAAGGAAATCGCCAGTGAACTCACACTGTCCACCGGAACCGTCCGGAACTATATCTCCACCATCCTCGACAAACTCCAAGTTAAAAACCGAATCGAAGCCATCACCCACTCCAAAGAAAAGGGATGGTTTAAGTAGAAAGCGGCGGGCCCTACCCGGCGCTTTTTCTATTCGGCTTAAATCCGCGGTGCTAAAGCAACACCCCATCCCCATATGAATAGCCTAAAGAAGTACTTTTTAGGAGGTCCAGGGATGTTCTTTTTTTGGAAAAATGCCTTCGGCGCCCACAAACGGATGGGAGGCCAATACAAAAAGCAGCCGATTGCACACCGTTCAGCGGAAATCGCAACCCCAACCGAGCGGCAGCTCCCGAACGAAGCCTTTTTCCGCCCATCCTGTTCGGTTGTTTTGAACAACCGCTACACAGATTTCAGCTTTTTCACCCCATTCAACGAAAAGTCGCATAAAGAAATCGTCATCCCGCATTCATTATTGCGTTCCCCGCGTGATACCGTCCTGAATTATTTCAGCATTTTGCGCGACGCTGAAAACCTTGTAATGGGGAAGATGGGGGGATGCGGGACAGTCGGAATGGCGAAAATCCCATTTCCCGTTGCGTATAATATGCTCAGCAGACAATACCGCAAAAAACTCAGCTACTCAAACTACCTGAAATCCTTTGAAGGGATAGGCCGTACACACTTGCTCGTTTTAGAGGAAGTGCCAGCAGACAGCCCTGGAATGGATACGTTTTTCATCGAACTGGAAACGATCGAAGGGTCGGATAAGGGCGTCACTACCTTTGGCTATTATTACGGGTATGTGGATGTAGTGAAAGAGAAAGGCCTTTATACAATTGATTCGATTCGGCTTTTCGGAGAGGATTTTCTATGCGCCGCCTTTCATGGCTGGGATCATGATGCAGTGGCCGTCGTTGAAATAAAATTCGGAGAATGGTGCAAGCTTGTTGAGAAGCTCAAACCCGTTAAGCAGGAGGGGCACCGGAAAACAATCGAATTTGCCGGAACGGATGGAAATGAATACCGCTTCATCTTTTTCCAGCTTACAAACCATACGGATATCCTCGCCGCCCAGTATAGGAAGAAACCGGGCGGGGGGTGGGAAGCGATCCGCATCGTTCCTGAAAAATGCCTTCAGGAGGGCGGAGGGAGCGAGCTTTGACAGTTGAATGCCGTGCGGATATAACCGATTACCTTATTCGGAATTGGTTGGAATGTTGTCAGACAAAATAATGGCTTGATGCCTCGTATAAAAGTTCGAATACCGGTAAAACAGCTCCAGCTGCACCTGCTGGTTGTTATATTCAGCTAGATACGTAGTTTTCAGTGGGGAGCTTTGCTTTGTAAATTTAATGGAAGAGGCTTTGGCCAGGCCCTCCAAATAGCGTTCCAATTCATTTTTCTTTATTGTTGGCGATTTTCCTGGCGCTAGCTTGCTTTCCTGTTTTTCTTTTATTACTTTGTCTATTTTTTCTATAATCACATTTTCCCCGTAATCTTTTATCATTTTTTTGTAAGTCTCATCCCTTTCCAGTGCATGATGAATAAACAGTAAATGGAAAATAAAAAAAGCCAGAAAAGGAGAAGCAGCGGCTCCCCCTTTTCTGACTTATGTTTGGCTCGTGTCCATCCATTGCGATCAGAATGAATTCTATTTAACTGTTTAATTTGTTTGTATATTGGGCTGGCTAAGATTTTTGTCTTACCCTTCCACTATTGTAACATTGGGAATAGGGGCAATCAATACAATTTCCCGTTTTATTCATTCACTTATCCTTTTAAAATTAACAGGATATAGCTCAAATCCTTTTGGAAATTCCAGTCGACGAATACATCGTCAATCTGGGTGTGAAGGTAATTTTCAAAAGCCGCCTGGTGTTCACCAAGCAATTTCTTTTCAAGGCTTCGTTTCGCAAGCTTTAACGTTTCTTCAAAGCCGAGTAGGATTAACTCTTTCTCGATTTGGACAAGGATGCCTGTCCTCGCAATCAGAAGGACCCTCGGGCTCAGAAGCTCGGAATAGGTTTCCTCCGGCGGCTTCTGTGCTACCATGCTTATATCGATGATTTCCCTGTGCACCTTTTCCTTGTTCCTGTAAGATTCACGAAGCTCGGCGAATCCACTAGGGGAGAGCACAACTATGAATGCACCGGACTGTGATTCAAGGTTCCAGTCATAGTAAAATTCTTCAACTGTACGCCTAATACTTAATGAGAAAAAGCTTTTAATTTCCTCAATCAATGTTTCCATCAGAAGGTCGCGTGTTTTTTCAACGTACACGCTTTGTTTGCTGACCATTAGCGATTTTTCCATCGGAGACAGGAAATTTGTTATATGGACAGTGATGAATGGCTCGGAGTACGTGCAATGGACCGCTCCCGGGCCCCGGCCAAAATTATCCCGGAGGAGCTTTCCGATATAGCCGCTGACTTCTTTTTCAAGAGTAACGGTTTCCATAAATATCCTCTCCCAACAGTATTTACCCTACTTATCTTTCCATCTTTTGTCCTATTTAAACGTTTAGTTAGGGAGCTGCACTGTGTTAGCACGAAAAAAGGCCGCTGGAAGCGGACTTTTCACATGGGAGGAATTTACTGAGCACCATCGCAGATAAAATTCAAGTTAGGTTTACCAAAAAACAGAGACCTGCAATTTTTATAGCCGGCTCGTATCATAGCTGCCGAGCACCTGGACTTCATGGCCAAACGCGCGCAGGATCGTGAGCGCCTTTCCTGTTTTTGCTTCATCCATTCCGGTTTCAGCTTCAATGAAAAAGTGGTATGTACCAAGCCTTTTTTTCGTAGGTCGAGATTCAATCCACGTCAGGTTGATGGAAAGGGCGGAAAACACATTTAAAATGGACGATAAGACGCCCGACTGATCAAGTCCTGGGGCGATGAGAAGCATGACTTTATTCCGTTTATGGAAAGGCAGTACGTCCGGTCTCCGTTTTCCTACAACGAGGAAGCGGGTATGGTTTTCGCCATTGTCTTGGACAGAGTCATTGGCTATTTTAAGCCCGAACAGCCTGGCGGCGGCGCTGGAGGCAATTGCCCCGGCATCCGTCCTTCCCTGTTCCTTCAATGCTTTCGCTGCGGAAGAGGTGCTGTCAAATTCCTTCGTTTTCACACGGGATTCTTTTATAAAATCCTTACATTGGGCGAGCGCTGGTGAAATCGACCAAACCTCGCGTATCGTTTCCAATGAAGCTCCTTCATTGACAAGCAGTTTGAGCGAGACAGGGAAAATGACTTCCGATTCAATGAAAAGATTGTTCGCTAAAAGGCCATCCGCGGTTATATTAATCGTTCCTTCAATCGAATTTTCAATTGGCACGATGCCTTTATCAACCTTCCTGTCTCCGACCGCCTCGAGTACCTCGAGGATTGAGCCGCATAGCTGCCAATCGACATCCTTGTCGGTAAACGTCCGTAACGCAGCTTCTTCTGAAAAACTTCCATGAGGTCCTAAATACGCTACTTTCATTTCTATACACTCCTTTTTGCCATGTAATTAAGTATACACAATGGCGGCGGGAGGTCTAGCGTTTTTCGGATTTTTTCAAATTTATCGACAAAAAACCGGGATTCTTCCATAAATCCCGGTTTTCTATTGTTATTCTAAAATAACCCCATCTTGGTAACCTGCCATAAAGCTGCCAAGGGTTTCTTCAAGGGATTCATTGTTTTCCGGTATCTGGACAATCAGTTCGTTCCTTTGCCCTACGGCTGTAATCCCAACATTTTCGAACCTGTTAACGTTTAGTTGTACCTTAAGCGCTTCGGCGATTTTTTCCGCATCATAACCGTCCTGGATGATGTAACGTACGTTCTTCATTTGTCATTCTCCTTTCTTCCGTGTAGTTTTTGCCGGTCTTGAAAGCTCTAACCGCTTGAGGACCCTTATTTCTTCCTCGTGCGAAACGCCAAAATCGGATGGAGTTTCCAAAATGAATGGAATGTCTGAAAAGGCCGATATCATGTCCTCCATTTGTTCAGGAAGGATTTTGCCGCCTTTATAAATATTGGCGTGCCGGTCTTTCCTTGATCCATGGGGATGTATGGAATTGTTCAAATGGATGGCCTTCAGGTGTTCCGTGTAGCCGAGAGCATCGGCTTTTTCCTTGAATGCCTTCGTATTCGAGCCATCCCACATTCCGCTTGCGAAGGCATGGCAAGTGTCCAGGCAAAAACCAATTTTCGCCGGATACTTGGATAAATTCCTTACCTGTACAAGTTCTTCAATTGCCGTACCCAAAGCCGCCTGTTTACCCGCATTGTTTTCCAAAAGAAGCAGGCAGCCGCCATCCCATTTTTCAAGGATTGAATTAATCATGTCCAGCATGAGGTGATAGCTCGCAAGGGGATTTTCTTCGCTAATCCGGCTCCCGAAATGGACGACGATTCCCGTAGAACCGCACGCGTCCGCGATAGCGAGATCGTTCAGGATTGATACGATATTCAGCTCTTTTTTTGCAGGAGGAGGGGTGATACTCGTCGGATAGGGAGTATGCGCGATTGAAAAAAGCCCGTTCTCTTTGCAAAATCTCCTGCAGCTTTCAGCGTTAGCAAGGTCGAATTCCTTAACTGAAAGGCTCCGGGGATTTTTCGGGAAGTATTGGTACGCCTGGGCGCCAATTTGCTTTGCATGCTTAGCGGCGGATAAATACCCGCCCCGGATGCTCACATGGCAGCCGAATATCATTTCGGGCCACATCCTTTTTTAATTTAGCCTTCAGCAGAAAGGGGGTTTCTATTCGTAGCCGAGGCTGCGGAAAATTGTCTACGATTGCTGCGTCCAGATAACGTCGGACTTATCCAGCTTGTTTTTCGATAAAGCTATCAGAAGACTGGGTAACTTCTGACACGTTCGTATCAGATTTGCGAAAAGCTGTCAGAACCAGGAGTAACTTCTGACTCGTTTGCTTTAGATTTGCGAAAAGCTGTCAGAACTAGGGGTATCTTCTGACTCGATTGCCTCAATTTTCGAAAAGCTGTCAGAAGTAAGGGCATCTTCTGACTCGATTGCCCCAATTTTCCGAAAAGCTGTCCGAACTTGGGTAACTTCTGGCTCATACCCGCCGGATTATTAAAAAGCTGTCCGAACCTGGCTCAAAGGCTACACTCTGGTGGGGTTGGACCTTGAAATGGAAGCGAATAGCACCAGTCCGAGGAGGGAACACTACCGTGGGATTGACAGTCACTCGGAAAGGGGAATGAAGATGAAAGAACTATTACAGCAGGTAAAAAAAGAATTGGAAAAGGCGTATGACCACCCTGAAATGCATAACTTGGATGAGAGTATTACCAAGCTTCGGGCCGCTCTTGAACACCACGGCGATAAAGGGACAATGATCAATGATGCGATTACTGCGCTTTCCCAGGCCAGGAATGCCGCGGCAGAACTTGAGCACGCGGGAACGGTTTCATCCTCGGCGGCATTCGGGGAGGCGTTCAATGCCTTGGACCAGGCGATTGAATCGTATACCGATCCAAACAACGACCCTTTTTAAAAAGCGAAAAGCAACCAGATTAACGGGTTCGGTTTTGAAGTACAAAACTTTAATTAGCAATAAAAAAAGAGGTGCAATTCGCACCTCCCTTTGTTTATCATTTAACAAATGAATTAGCATTAGAATTAAATGTCTTTGTAGACAAACTCTCGATATTTCACAAATTCATTCTTCTTATAAAAGTTCTTTGCTATTTCGTTATTGAACCAATAGTCTAATTCAATCTTATTAATGCCGTTTTCTTTTGCAATATCCGTAATTTCGTTCATCAATTCAGAACCGTATCCTTTTTTTCTTTGGCTCTCTGCGATACTTATTTGATGCACATATACCGATTTATATGATTTTTTAAAGGCATTATCGGGATAATTTCGTAACTCAATCCAAGCATAACCGAAAGATTGGTCATCGTCCTCTAACAGAAGGAAATAGAATTCCTCTTTATCAATAATCTTTTGAAAGAAAGTCTTAATTTCCTCAAAATTATATTCTTTGAAATACTCCGGGAACAAATTTGCGTGTAAATCGTGAACATATTTATTCAATTTAGCCACTAATTCAAAATCGTTTGTTCGACTGATATTCATATTCGTTCCCCTTTGCAAGAAAATTCCTATTCTCATACTATCATAAAAGTGTATCTCCTAAATAAAAAACATCCTTTTTCAGGTCGCTTTGACATAAGTTGCTATTAAGCTTGAAATTCGAAATATAATTAGTAATAAAAATGGAGAAAAGAAGCGATTCAATCCTGGGAGCCTTTCATGGGTAAGTTCAAACACGTTTCCTATGCGGTTAACATCAGTATCCCGGAAGATGTGGCCAAACAATATAATTTGGAAGATACATATGATCAAATCTATCAAAACCACAAAACTGTAATGAGCGAATACATTTTTATTGCAGAAATCGAAAAATCATTTGTTAAGGAAAAAGAAAAAGGCAAGGTTGCCGATTTACTTGACCACATTATACAGAGGGGCCTGAAGGATTACTCAATTGAATGTCTGTACTACGAGGAAGGAAAACAGGACCCCGATGTTTTTAAAATGAAAGAAGAAATCCCATCGTACAGCTGGCGCACCTCAAAACAACAATTGCCGGAGAATATGGCAGAGAAAAATCTTGATCAATTTTTTATGGGGCATAAAGCTCCGGGCCAATGAATCAGGGAATTAAAAGGATCATATTGTGTGGTTGAATTGTCACAAGCACGGATGAAGAGCTTCACTGTGGCGGTACAGGATTTTTTTGTAGACGTTGAGGCTTCCGTCAAGTAATTCGATTCACATGCAGTAAAAAAGGACTCCTAAAATTTAGGAGTCCACATTTCGTTAAAAGTAAAGAAAATAAATCAATCCCGCAAGCAAAATCCTGTAAATCGCGAATGGTACAAGCTTAATCCGGTTGATTAGCTTCAGGAAAAAGCGGATCGATATAAGCGCAACGACAAATGCGGCGATAAATCCAGTGATAAAAAAGGGCAGGTCATCGAAACTGAAGTACTGCCAATTTTTCAAAAGGGAGATTCCGCTTGCTCCCGCCATAATGGGGACCGCCATGATGAACGTAAAATCCGATGCGGCGCGGTGGCTCATTCCAAGAAGGACGCCGCCCGCAATCGTCGAACCTGAACGGGAAAATCCCGGCCATAGACCGAGGCACTGAAATAACCCAATCCCGAGTGCCTGCTTGTAGCCAACTTGGTCGACCATTTCCGCTTTCGGCTTTTTTGGGCGCACATAATCGGCGATGATCATCAAGATTGCTCCAAGTACGAGGCCAATGACGACCGTTTTTACCGAAAAAAGATAAGTATCGATATAATCCTCGAACAATAACCCCGTGATTCCGGCGGGGAGGAGGCCAACGAAAATTTTCGGAAGGCTCAATGTTTCTCCGGCTGCCTCGGATCGTGTTTTTTTCGAAAGGCCGAGCAAGCTTAAAATCCGTTCCTTAAAGACAATGACGACGGCGAGTATCGATCCAAGTTGGATGACAACTTTAAACGTGTTTGCTACCTGCGGTGAAAAAAGTTCTTTTGAGTGAAGCAGCAAGTCATCGACGAGAATCATATGGCCTGTAGAGGAAACAGGCGCAAATTCAGTTAAACCTTCAACAATTCCAAGTATGAGTGCAACAATTAATTCCCAAAGATTCATTTTTCAAACTCCAATTCTAGCTGTATTATTTGCCTAAGAGTAAATGATAAAGGAATTTGGGAAATCAGACAAGGGAAAAGGGGAGAGGGAAATGATTTGAGTTTACATAATATAAATATAGTAAACATATTACCGTTCCCCAATTTGACGTAAATTATGATAAAGTAAACAGTATGAAGGGTTTGGAAATTCCAGGAGGTATTTTGATGGTTTTTTGGTATTTGGGCTTATTCATTCTTGCTTTTACTTTGGGGATGCTGGATCTTCCCCCGTTCGTAACCTTTTTGGCTATTACTTTGTACATTATCGTAAGTATTCCATATATCATGCCGCTTCTCTGGAGCAAGGATACGAAAAGAATGTTCCTTTACTTACAAAAATCGCGTAATCCATATTATCGATTTTTGTATTATCTTTTAAACGGTGAAGTGGATTCAGCCGGGCAAATAGCCAATAAAATGAGGGCGGGCTACATAAAGGATATGGCACTTGCCATGCTGTTCCTGAAGGAGAAGCAATTTGGGGAAGCTAGGGACCTCCTTTTAAAAATGAAAGAGGGTACGTTTAAACATTATTACCTCGCAGTGATTTCTCTTGAAGAAGGAGATGTAACGGGCTACAACAACCATCGTAGCAAGGTTGCGGACAAAGATTACCGGACATGGCTTGAGGTCGAGGAACACGCCATAATGGGAAACTATTCGGAAGCTTTATCACTTTTGGAAGCGCATATTTCAAAATTAAGAGGTATAAAACTGTTGTCTGCAACATATTACAGGGATGAATTGTTAAAGCGAAAAAAGGTTGAGGAGGGGTAAGATGGAGGGCTTTCCTGGGGATTCTTTTATGTTTAATATGGTTCCTGTTTTTGTCATGGTTATCTTCGTGGTTGTCATTGGACTCATTCTTTTTACGGTTATCAAAGGGGTTGGCGAATGGTCTAACAACAACAAACAGCCCCGTTTGAGTGCGAAGGGGGTCGTCGTTTCCAAGAGAACAGAGGTAAGCGGCGGCTCCGGCGATTCCTCCGCGTCGACGTGGTATTACGCCACATTTGAAGTCGAGAGCGGGGACAGAATGGAATTTGCAGTGAACGGGCAGGAATTTGGCCTGCTTGCGGAAGGTGATGCGGGAGAATTGACATTCCAGGGCACCCGCTATCATGGATTTACCCGCACCAATGCCTTTGCAGCGAAAGACTTATAATCCAGCCACAGAAAGCTGGAACCCTCCTATAAATCGACACTGCGAAATCGGATTTGGTTCCCATCAATAGTACTGGTAATTTTTAAAGCAATAAACTATACTGAAAAGTAGGAATATTAGAAAATAAACACGATCCTTGTATGCATGAACACATGGAATTTGTGGAAAAGTAAGCCGACAAGGAGGGAAAACAAATGGAATTGAAACCACTTCATTTTGACGGCAGCATTCATCCCGAGGGAAATGAGGAGAACCAGGCAATTTCACAGCCTTTCGTCCTCACGGAAGAAGCAAGGCTGAACATAGGGAAGAATCCTTACTCTCTTGACCAGGGCGAGTAACGCAAAACGCTTGGTTATTATGTTTGGTAAAGGCGGGCCATACAGGATTTGGGACAATATACGGGAGGTAAGAGTGAATGGAGAAGCATGAATTGATGAAAATTCTGGTGCTGATCGAATCTGTTTATCCTGAGTTTACGGTCAAAGACGAAACGGTTGAGAACTGGTTTGCTGTTTGCCGGGAAATGGATTATTCGCTGGTGATGAAAAAGCTTTCCGCCCATATCAGGAAAAGCCCTTATCCTCCATTGATGACCGAAATCGCGGTATACAATGAGGACGATTTAGTAAGCGGAAGGGAAGGCATGCTTTTGGAAGAAGAAGGATGGATTCAAATGAAGCATGACAGCCTTCTACCAAAAGAGCCGCCGCAAATGCCATGGCAGAACGAATATTTTGTAGGCTTATAAAAACAGGTTGAGAATAGCGCAAAAACCATCCAACGTGTTGCACCTGCCAATCAAATAACGGATTGAACACTTAAAGGCCTGCCTTCTCGCGGGCTTTTTCATATTGGGATTTAATTTTTATGGATAGAAGCAGCGTATGATTTTAGATATTCGATGATATTCTCTAAAATAGGAAAGACAAGGCAAAAATGGGGGGGAAATTCATGGCATTAAACAACGAATTATACGAATTTTTTATGAGCAAAACATGGCAGCTATCGGAAGACTGGTATGCAATGGTCGATGACAAAGATCCTTCTTCCGTTTATTCAACCAATAACCCTGACATCATAGCCGAACTGAAACGGCAGAACCAGGAATATTTCCTGCGCTTTTATAAGCTGTTTACGAAAGGCGAGGACCATCTACAAGGTGAATTCAGGAAATGGTCACAGGATTTGGCTGACGACGCCAAGCATTTGGAAACTCCATTGCATTATGTGATCCGGGAATACATGAACAGCCAGAAAGTAGCATTAAAATACATAAACCAATTCATTCAGCAAAACGAAGAACGCGTAAGCCTGGAGCAGGCGCTATTGTGGTACGAAACGACCATTAACGCATTCAATCTTTCAATCGCAATCTTTGTGGAAAGCTATTATAAAAAGACAATGCTTCGCCTGACCTCCCAAAACGATTTAATCAATGAGCTTAGTTCACCGGTCATCAAGCTCCAGGGAGATTCCGCCCTTTTACCGTTGATCGGGGATATTGATACGGCCCGAGCGAAAATCATCCTGGAAAACACCCTGGCACAGTGCGTCGAACAGGGCGTTTCAAGCTTATGCATCGACCTTTCCGGCGTTGTGATTATGGATACAATGGTCGCGAATGAGCTGTTTAACCTTATTAAGGCACTGAAATTGATCGGGGTCCGAACAACTTTATCCGGAATCCGCCCAGAAATCGCGCAAACGGCTGTCCAGCTCGGCCTTAAATTCGAAAATGTAGCCATCCTGCCATCGCTGACCCAGGCACTTGATGCAATAAAGCAGTACTAACCGATCACCAAAATGGCCCCAGCCGGCAGCAAGCGGCGGGGGCCAGTTGTTCTTAAGAAAGGATAGGCTCTACTTCCGCAAAACCCTTTGTTTTCCTGAACATCATTTCATGGGGGAAATTCGCCAGTGCCTCAGACGGGTCCACATTCGTGAAAAGAAGGCTATTCACTGTATCCCGATCGTATTTAACCGAAAGGACCAGGATTTTGTTCACATGTCCGGTTGCGGGATCAAGCTTGTCCTCGTAAGCATGTACAAAGATAAATTTGACTGGGAGGAGGGCGAACATATCCCGTGCAATCCTTAATGCGCAGCTGCAAACATAATCCTGGGTTAGGTCATAATATTTCGTCCTCGCCATTGCTTTTTCTGAAAGTTTTCCGGTCTTGGTAAGCGATAGTTCTTTTTCGGGAATCACGGTTTGCGCGTTTACATCAACAGAGACATGGATGGCTTCAGGGGTATCTGTCCCGAATTCAAAACTGCTTCCAAATTCGACAAGATCATCCAGCGGACCGAATTCTTCTATCACCTCAAAATAGGCATCGATATTGCCCTGATTGATCTGGTTTGCGATGGAAGTCATACGACGCCACTCTTTGTAGGATTCCATGTCCTCTTTTTTCGCCAATTCGACATTTGCCAAGAGCTCCCGCCGCTTTTTATCGGCCCTCATGAAAAGCCGGTCAAAAAAACCAGGCTCATACGAAGAAAGCCTTGCCCGGGCTGCTTTTTCCATTGGGCCGGGATTATTGCTATCAAAGTCTAGCTTCCTGCTAGCAACCTCTAGCCAATTGATAGGCTCATCGCATTCATGATGGATGGAGGTCAGCATCGCCAGTTTGTTTTCAATCAATTCCACCTGAAGGCGGGCATATTCCTGTTCCTGCAGCTTTCGGCTTTCCCGTTCGAGCCGCGCCAATTCGCTTCTCCTTCTATACGCCTCCGATTTATAGGCCCTGCCACCACTAGAGGATGAATAGGATAACCCGCTTCCGGGAATTCCGGCCGTTGACGTCCGTCTTCCGCTCGAATGCACCGAGTAGCGCAAACCACGGCCGCCAACGCTCACACCAACACCTGTTTTCCCAACCGTCATCCGAACCCCAGGCGCTATTTTGAAGCTCTTCCGAAACCTCAAACCCATTTTCCAACCCTCCCAAAAATTAACTCACATTTTAATTATCACATCGCCAGAAATCATTTACAATGTAAAAAGACGAACAGAAAGAGGGCGTAAACTAGTGAAGAAAATCCTTAAAGCACTTATCTGGGGCAGCTTTTCTTTTTACATAATCGTATTATTTTATCTCTTATTTTTTTCCGCCTATCGAACAGGAGTTAAGGGAATCGTTGATTACAACCTTATCCCTTTTCACACAATACGACGGTATTTTTCTTCCTGGGACGGTTTAAGGACCGGCCTGTTAACCGATGAATTTTTCGGAAACATCCTTGCATTCCTGCCGTTCGGATTTTTCATCCCCTTTCTTTTTGGAAAATTGGCCACACGGGCAAGGATTGGGGCTTGTTCGTTTTTGCTGTCCCTTTCCGTTGAAATCGCCCAGTTCGCTTTCAGGGTAGGCGCTTTCGATGTGGATGACCTGTTCCTCAATACATTGGGAGGGATACTTGGGTTTGGAGTTTACGCTTTGTTGAGAAGAGTTTTTCCAATGAGCAAAAAAATTTAAATATGACTTTACATTCAATGGGCATTCAGTGTAGTATTTCTATATACCTAACAAATCTAGGTAGGTGATAAAGATGTTCAATCGTGAACTTGTTAAAGGAAGCACCTCGCTTTTGCTCCTTCAGCTGCTTGCGGACAGGGATATGTACGGGTATGAGCTCGTCAAGGAACTCGAAGCTAGGAGCGGCAACGGTTTTACCGTGAAGGAGGGTACCCTTTACCCAGCGCTTCACAAGCTTGAAAAACAGGAATACATTCAGTGTTACTGGCAAGAGCAGGAAAAGGGTCCAGCCAGGAAATATTACCAGATTACGGAAGAGGGCAGGAATCTGCTGAAAGAAAAAACACGTGAATGGCAGGATTTTGTTCAAATGATGAACAAAATGATTGGGAGAACGGACCATGGAACAGCTGAAGAATGATTTTTTAAGCGAACTTGAACGAAGGCTGGGATCCTTCAAGGAAAAGGATTCCATCCTACTTGAGTACGAGTCGCATCTCGATGAAATGCTTGTCGAATTCATGTCTTCCAATGAAGGAGAAGCTAGGAGGCTCGTTTACAATAGGCTCGGGAGCCCTGAAGAAATTGCCGCCATGTGGAAAGAGGAACTCTCTGTCACGCCGAGTAATATGAAGTGGCTGTTCGTGCTCCTCAATGTCTTCATGTTTGCCGGCGGATCTGCTCTGACAGTAGCTCACAACGTTTTTGAATGGGAATGGCTCGGAGTTGTGTGGAGCTACCTGACATCTATACCGTTCATTATCGCATTTGTCTACATATTCTTTTGGGCGCTGCTTGGCTATGAGATCGGCCGTAGTTTCGGGCATAAGGGAAGGTCACTCGTCAAAAAAACCTTTTTGCTGGCGCTTATCCCAAATTTGACTCTGATGTTGCTGACGGTATCCGGAGCGATTCCACATGAGTGGTTCCATCCGCTATTGACCAAAGCCTTTATTACAGCTTGTATCGTCTTGACTGCCGCGCTGTATCCAATATGCCTATTTGCATACAAATGGGGACGCAGGGCATCGGTATAAGCTTTTTTTTGCACATCTACCTAGTAAATCTATATACAAAGAATGATTATGTATCAGGAGGGAAAAAACGTGGATATTAGAATGAGAAGAGAGGATTGGCTCTTTTTGGCGATTTGCCTTGGGGTCGGAATTTTAGGGGAGGAAGCTTTTACACGAGGGCAAATCGGGATATCGTATTTTGTTTTCATAGCGGCATTTTACTCGGCTTTCTTCTGGAGGTTTCGGGGTTTCCCATTCAGGCACCAGCGCCTGGGCTGGCTTGTGCTAGGGGTAATTTGGCTGCTGTCGGCAAGTTATTTCCTTTTTGATTCAGAGGTTTTTTACGGATTGAATATCTTTGCCATCCCAGCCCTTGTTGTGTTCCATATCGCCCTGATCACTGGGCCAAAACAAGCGCATTGGGCTCACCCTGTTTTCCTGGTCTATATCTTAAAAAGGATTGGCGCAAGCATTGCCTATAACACGGCTATAACACGATTGTTTGGAAGGCTTGCGCTTCGGAAATCAGGTGGGGGGAAAGGGGTTGTAGCGAAGAAAATCCTGATTGGCGCCGCCGTTTCCCTGCCTGTGCTCGCGGTTGTCCTGAACTTGCTGATTTCAGCGGATAGCCAATTCGAACGGATTTTATCAGGCTTTCCGGATTGGTTCAGTATTAGCGGCGAGACTGTCTTCCGGATTGTAGCTGCCTTGTTTTATACATTTGCGTTTTTCGGGTTCCTTCAGGTCAATTTAAAAAGAAGGCTGGAAATCCACCAGTTGAAAAATGGGGGGCCAGCAGGATTAGTCGATCCTGTTACGGCTCTGACTGTCCTTGTCATTCTTGATGCAGTGTATGTCCTGTTCGTCGCCGTCCAGTTCAAGTATTTTTTCAGCGGTACGCTTGGTGAAGGGTTTACTTACGCGGAGTACGCGCGCCGCGGATTTTTCGAACTTGTATTCGTTTCATTGATAAATTTGAGCGTCACTGTAGCTGTTCTTACTTTCTCAAAAAATGGGGGCCTCCGCCTTTGGAGAACGGTTCAGGGAGCGCTCTCGGTTCTTGTGCTAGCGACCGGCGTCATCCTGACATCTGCATTTATGAGGCTGATGATGTATGAAGAAGCATACGGTTTTACGTTTACAAGAGTGCTGGTCCATTCATTCATGATTTTCCTGCTCGTCATTTTTTGCTACACGTTCGCAAAAATCTGGCTCGCCAGGCTGTCGCTTCTGCATTTTTACTTCATTTCCGCGCTTGTTTTTTATACAGCGATTAACGTTGTCGGCATTGACCATATTGTGGTGGATCGAAACCTTGAAAGGTATGAGGAAACGGGAAAAATTGACCTCCGTTATTTGGCGTACATGTCCGACACCGGCACACTTGGTTTGGTAAAACTGTACCGCGAACAGCCAGAAACCCCTGGACTGAAGGAACTGCTTTTGGAAAAGAAACAATCCTTGCCGGAACAAGAACGCTGGCAATCTTTTAACCTGACAAGGGAAAAGGCGGAAGCAGCGTTGAAGCAGCTTGAGTTGGAGTAGTAAAGAGCAAGGTTGTGTGTTATGGGAAGGGGTAACTAGTGATTTAAGGCTATGAAAATTGAAGAAAAATAGTAGGCGTCTGACCCGGACTAGTTTCTTCTAAATAAAATAGCTAAAAATCACTAGTGAAATGATGCAAAAAGCCTTTTCATCGTGGATGAAGACACTTTCAACGGGAAAACCCATTCAAAACTGTCTTCATTAACCCGATGAAGACACTTTCAACGGAGAAACCTATTCAAAACTGTCCTCATTGCAGTTGAGAGAAGAATTAAATGTAAAATAATCTGAATGTGTCCACCGAATCAAGAGGGGACGTAAAAAGCGGCCACCAAACTGGAGGCCGCTTATTAGCTTCTTCAAATTCATACTCTTTTTAAATGAGGCAGCTACTCCAATGCTGCCGCCATTTGGGCGTCGCGGTTTTCAATCAGCCTCTGGTAGAACGAAGCAAGTGATGCGGTAATATAAGGAGCCAGCCAGATAAAGCCGATACCTAGCGTCAAAATACATAGCAAGCCCCAGCCGATGAAGCTAAGGTTCAGAAGGAAGTACTTGCCTTTGTACCCGTCCATCAGCTTTCTGCTTTGTGTGATCGCGTCATTGAGGACGATACCCGGATTGTCCTTAAGGATAAAGTATGTCTGCGAATAGGCGAGTCCTTTAATTATCCCCGGAATGATCAACAGCAGGGACCAAAGGACAGTATAAATGGTTACAAGTAAGTAAAGGCCGAGCATTTTGATATACATCATCCCGGAAAGATTGCTAAAAAGGCTTCCGATAGTCACTTCGCGGCCACGTCGCATATCCAGGAACACCCAATATAAGCTGAACAGTAACGGAGCAAATGCCAACGAAACTACAGTTGAAAGTCCGGCAGCAGCAGGAATCGATTCCTGATTGACCCAAGCTCCAAAGCCTCCGCTAGCGATTATTTCCGCCGCAATTGGGACAATCAAATAAATCGCATACGTTATAATCATCAGGAGAATCGCAATTCCCCACCGCCCTTTAAGTGAAGCGAGGGCGTCTTTTTTAATGTCTTTGATTCTCACTCTCTTTCCCCCTATAAAAATAATAATTATATTGACTAGTATATAGCAAAACGGATGGGTATTGGTGTGTGATTTTACTGTAAATTGACAAAAAAGGCTTACTACGAAGAAAATCCCGCCGAATTTTGGCGGGATTTATCGAAATTAATCCATCAATTTTCAGTTTGATTCAATTCCTTCATGATTTCAGCTGCTAGTTCAAACGATTTGAGCCGTTCCTGGTGGTCAAAGATTTGTGCGTTGATGATGACTTCATCTACCTCTGTTTCTTCTAGGAATGCGTGAAGCTTTTCTTTTACAGATTCCTTTGTGCCGGTTATCGTCGAGGAAAGCCTGCCTTCGAGAAGGGTTAGTTCATATGGGCTGGCGATTTCCTCAATGTTTTCCACTGGCGGCTGAAGTTTTACCGGACGGTTCCTGAGCAGGGAAAGGAATTGCTGCTGCATGGAGGTCGCAAGGAATTTGGCTTTTTCTTCTGAATCGGAAGCGATGATATTGACCCCCGCCATGCTGTAAGGTTCTTTCAGTACCTCTGAAGGCTGGAATGTTTGCCGATAAAGGTTTAAAGCGGCCAGGGTATTTTCAGGGGCGAAATGGCTGGCGAACGCGAATGGGAGTCCAAGCTTGCCAGCCAGTTGGGCGCTGAAGCCGCTTGATCCAAGCAGCCAGATTGGGACATCCAATCCTTCGCCCGGAATCGCCCGAACATGGATGACGCCTTCACGCCTTGAAGGATCGAAATATGCTCTTAGCTCTTCAACCTGGTTCGGGAAATCGTCCGCATTCATCCGCCAATCCCTCCTGAGTGCGGAGGCAGTGAGTTGGTCGGTTCCTGGCGCGCGACCAAGCCCAAGGTCAATCCGGCCGGGGAATAAGGATTCCAACGTACCGAAGTGCTCGGCAATCACCAAAGGAGAGTGATTTGGAAGCATGACGCCTCCGGAACCAACTCGAATCGTATCCGTATGGGCTGCGACCTGGCCAATTACAACGGCAGTCGCGGAGCTTGCGATGCCTGGCATATTATGGTGTTCGGCGAGCCAGTATCGGGTATAACCCCATTTTTCCGCATTTCTTGCGAGGTCGATTGTGTTCCGCAGTGAATCTGCTGCTGTGCTGCCCTCAACAATAGGGGAAAGGTCGAGGACAGAAAAGCGGACTTGCTTCTTATTATTTATCGTCATTAAAATCACTTCTTTCAATTATTGCTGTCAAAGTGATTGTAACAAGTAAAGGCTTATTGTCAAAACGGGTTGCTCTGCAATGATGGATATGAAATGCCGCAATCTTGCGCTTGCCAAAGGGAAACTTTACGATAGAAGCAACAGCGAGCAATACGAAGGGGGATTCCTCTATGAGTACATATTCAGGCTTGGTCGAGAGGCAGAAGGCATTTTTTTCAAAAGGAAAGACAAAGGATATCCATTTCAGGAAAGAGGCCCTGTCAAAACTACGCAGCTTGATAAAAAGGCATGAGCGAGAATTGATGGACGCATTGAAGCGGGATTTAAATAAAAGTGAATTTGAAGCCTATTTAACGGAAATTGGCGTCGTCCTAAGCGAATTGAATTTTACTGAAAAGCATCTAGGCAAATGGACCAAACCGCGCAAAGTGAAATCTACGGTTACCATGGCCGGATCTAAAAGCTATATTTATCCGGAACCATACGGTGTCGCCCTCATCATATCCCCTTGGAATTATCCCTTTCAGCTTGCCATTGCACCCCTGATTGGTGCGATTGCGGCAGGTAACTGTGCGATCCTAAAGCCTTCCGAACTTACGCCTGCAACGTCGGGGCTTTTGGCGGAAATGGTTGGGAAAACGTTCTCCGAAGACTACATCGCGGTTGTTGAAGGGGGCGCTGAAACAAGCCAAGGATTATTGGACTCCAATGTGGACTACATCTTTTTCACAGGAAGCGTACCTGTAGGAAAGATTATCATGGAGGCTGCGGCCAAAAACCTTACCCCTGTAACACTGGAACTTGGCGGGAAAAGCCCGTGCATCGTCCACAGTGACGCGAACCTTGAACTCGCCGCGAAACGGATCGCTTGGGGAAAGTACATCAATGCTGGACAAACTTGCGTCGCGCCTGATTATCTTTATGTGGAAAAATCGATAAAGGATAAGTTTATTCGCCTGCTTGGCGAGGCAGTTTCGACAATTTACGGTTTAGCGCCGCAAGAGGGGGATACCTTCACACGAATCGTCAGCAAACGCCATTTCGACAGGCTCGGCAGCTTCCTCACGAACGGAAGGGTTCTTTTTGGAGGAAGGCAAAACCCTGAACAACTTTTGATTGAACCAACCGCGATTGACAACGTCGACTGGGATTCGCCAGTCATGCAGGAGGAAGTTTTCGGGCCGATTTTGCCTGTGCTAGAGTACGATTCGCTTTCTGAAGTTGTGACAAAGGTAAATGACCGGGCGAAGCCCCTGGCGTTGTATCTTTTTTCCGAAAGCAAAGAGGTTCAGAAGGAGATTCTCGCGAAAATTTCCTTCGGCGGCGGCTGCATCAATGATACAGTCATGCATCTTGCTTCACCGTATCTTCCGTTTGGCGGGGTAGGGGAGAGCGGGATCGGAGCCTACCACGGAAAGGGCAGCTTCGATGTTTTTTCCCATGAAAAAAGCATCATGAAACAGACAACCAAATTCGATTTGCCCTTCCGCTACCAACATACGAAAGATGCCCTAAGGAAAATCAAATTGTTTTTATAATAGCCCCTATCTTTAAATTAAAGAAGGCGCACGGCTGTTGTGCGCCTTTTTAGAGATTAAAATCCAAAGAACATATTCATGAGTTTGCGTTTTTTCTTTCTTTTTCCAAGTGTGGCAGCATCCAGTCCAGGTGGTGCCGCGCTTTGAAGTTCCACTGTTGCAGCCGGCTGTTCCCATTTTTCAATGACAGCTGTAAGGATGGCCACCTGCGCTTGGAGTTCCTCGATTTCTTTTCGGTGCTGGAGGAGCTGATAGGCCGTAACCGAATCGGCTTTCGTATCTATCCGCCTTTCCAGGTCAGAAAACATAACAAGGATCTTGTCCATGTCAGGATGCACTTCAACGGCTTTGACATTACCTTTTCTCCATTGTTTTTCATTCACGGGTGCGATGTCCTGCAAAAGTGCGCCATTCTGAATTTGTTCACGGATGTTTTCAAGAAGGGCGATGTCTTCATCTTTAAAGGTATAGTGGCCGCGCTCATTCCGTTCCATCGGTAAATTCAGCTGTTTGACCCATCGTTGAATCGTGCTTGTAGACACTCCAAGAAGTTTGGCAACTTCGCTTGAATTCATTTTTATTCCCCCGTTTTGATAATGAGCTTTTTTAAAAAATCATCAATTCGTTTTTCTGCCCCAGAATTTCCACCATCTTTTCTCTTTTGAGGCGGCGGTGTCCCTAAAGCTTGAAACGATTTCTTGAAGCAATTCTTCCCGCCGGTCCATTTCCTGGCTATGTACCACCCGCTCCATATGCAAAGTTTCGAGATAAAATTCCCTGTCCTTGGCCATTGTTTCATTAAAGCTCTCCACTACGCTTTCTGTCACTAGATTGGCATCCGCCATCGACTTGATCAGGGCTTTCATTTCTTTGGACGACCGGTCCGCTTGTTGGGTCATCCTTTTGTGTAAGTTTGCGAACTGTTCGGAGCTTGCCTTCGAAACATTCGAAATGCTGTTGGAAAGGAAACGGGCTGTTTCGGAAGCTTGTTCCGAAGATCGCGCAACCTCTAAAGATAGCTCTTCAACTTCCGCTGCGACGCGTTCGCCGGATTTATAAATGGAATCGGATAAGGTTTTTACTGTGTGAAAAGATCCTTTCGATACCTCCTTTTTAACTTCCTCAATTAGTTCCTTTCGAATCGTGCCTCTGATTTCTTCTCTGACTCCAGCAAGGAAATCCTGCTTGTACACCTCCATTGCGGCGAAAAATGCTTCCATATCTAATGTTGGCGATGAAGGTTCGGAAGGGACTGGCTTTGTTTCCCCAACTACCGTAATTGGTGCTGCGAGCGTTTCGGAAGTAGCCTCCGAACTCTGCCTGAAATGTTCCAGAATTAATTCCCTGATCATTTCCTTGCCAAGGTTTTTCTCGCGCATTTGTTTGATTTTTACTAAAAGGCTAATCTCCGAATCTGTGTAAAAACGTGAGCCCTGCCTTGTACGCGGAATCGTTAGCAGCCCATTGAAGTCGCGTTCCCACTGGCGGAGCGTACCTTGGGGAACATTGATAAGCCTGGAAACCTCCTGGATTGTATATGCCTTCATGATTTGTCCTTCTTTCATCTGCACGCATCCTCTCTTCTGAAAATGTCATTCAAAGCTTAAAAAAATTGGTAATTTATAAATTTAGCTGAAAAAGGGGCGTATTCCTGCATCATGACAAAAGCTATCAAAACTAGTGGGATTCTGAGCAATTCAAACAAAGGCTAAAGAATTTGCCATCTTGGCACGAAAAAGCTTTGGGGAAAAATACTGTTCCCGACATACAGACAAATTTTTCAGGATATCCGAAAAAGGAACGGTCCTAAGAACGATTAGATTGCTGCACCATGGGATTACCACCCCGTAATGTTAGCATTACTCACCAGCTTCCCAGTCCGCCCATATATTAAAGGAAGGAGGAGGGATGAGAGTGTACCCAAATTATTATGAGAATGATTTTTATAGGCAGCAGGAGAAGCTTGCGTCCGATATATTGCGGGCAATCAATGGGGAATATTCCGCAATCCAGTGCTATGAGCGGATTGCGAGGCTTGCGCCAAATGAACGGGTACGCAGGCAAATTAGGGAAATTAGGGAGGATGAGCAGAGGCATTACAACGAGTTTGTCAGGATTTATACACGCATGACCGGAGGGCAGCCAAATGTCCAGGCAATCGAAGGCTGTCCATCAACCTATCGTGAAGGCCTCGATTTTGCGTTCCATGATGAGCAGGAGACGGTTGATTTCTATCACCGAATAGCGCTGGAAACAACATCCCCAGATGTTCGGGAGGCTTTCCGGAACGCTGCCGCTGATGAGCAAAACCACGCTGTCTGGTTTTTGTATTTCATGACGGCCGGCCGCTGAGATAAAACATTAACCGTACAAAACCTATCCAAAAAACTCTTTAATGCCACTCCTGGCAGGGAAAAGGATTTGTAATCGCAGACAGGCCAAAATGGATAACTCTATGGCCTGTTTGTTTTTAGTCAACAAATGTTTCATGCACCAGAAGGAAATCTTTTGTATGTCATACCGAAAACCACAAACCCGGACGCGGTAAAGAAAAATGGTACTTCAAACCTTGAAAAATTATCAAGAAAAAATAGCCCAGTTGGTCGTGCTAGAAAATGTGTAGATGATTACAACAGCCGTAATACCAAAAAATTCAACAAAATCAATCGCATAATTTCTTCCCATGATTTATTTCCTCAAGTCCTGTCACGTTATATAATCCAGTACTGCCAAAGTGAAAACATTATAATACTTGCTATACTTAAGGAATTTCCCTCATTAATGGGAAATAAGATCCCCTCCTCATGAATCCAAGCTGGGATAAACAGCCCGTAAAAGCCTGATTGATGATTCACTTTATCCGCTCGTCTTTAACCAAAATTTAACAAACAGAAGAGCATTGGCCCTATTGATATTTAAGGGATAAAAAGGTAATATGTTGATACTAAAGCGAGAAAGGGTGGCCTGGGGCGATGATGATATAATCCTATTTCAGAAAAACGCTCGCAGTTAAATTTGAGACAAACACATTTTTCTGGATGGGATAGGTATTGCCTTTAGGTGAAATAGAATTGCGGGGGGACCCTATTTTCTTTTTGCCCAAATGATAGCCTTCTGTCCAGAAAGGGATAGGGGGATTTTTTATGTCCGAGATAACTGGAAATGAAAAACTGGGAATGGGGGCATTGTTCCGTAACCAGGTAATTAGGACAATATTGATGTCTATGCTGTTCTTGCAAATTGGAATTTGGGTTAGGAACTATTCCATTCTTTTATTTGTAATTGAAAAGACCGATAGCGACCCGATTGCGGTATCGCTTATTTCAGTTGCTGAGTTTGCACCAATCTTTTTATTTTCAATCATAGGCGGAACATTTGCCGACAGGTGGCGGCCAAAGAAGACCATGATTTGGTGTGACATATTAAGTGCAGTGTCTGTATTTATCGTGATGCTGACGTTGTTTTTTGGCAGTTGGAAAGTGGTTTTCTTTGCAACGTTGGTATCTTCAATCCTTTCACAATTTTCACAGCCGTCCGGCATGAAGTTGTTTAAACTGCATGTTCCTGCAGAACTTGTCCAGATGGGGATGTCCATGTACCAAACCCTTTTTGCTTTCTTTTTAATTTTGGGACCGGTTTTGGGCACATTTGTCTATCAGCATTTTGGGATCCTGGCAGCGATTGCCATCATGGGGGTTGCGTTTATTTGCTCGGCAGCTGTCCTGCTAATGCTTCCGGCGGATCCGGCTTTAACAGAAGAAAAGCAGAAGACTACATTGGTAGACGAAATGAAGGCAGGTTTCCGTTATGTTTGGAAACGCAAGGCCTTAACCTTGCTTGGTGGTTGTTTTGCTGTATCAGGGCTGGCTATCGGTTTGACGCAGCCGCTGGGTGTATTCCTGATCACGGAGAGGCTTGGGCTTCCTAAAGAAAATTTACAATGGCTGATGGCTGCATTTGGAGTCGGTATGATTCTTGGTGGAGGCATCACAGTAGCAATTGCCCGAAAGATACAGCCACAGGTTCTTCTTGCCATAGGGATGGCAGCAAGTGCCGTTGGTTTCATTGGAATGGGCATATCGACAGCACTCTGGCTGACCCTTGCAGCACAGTTTTTTTCAGGTTTATTCATGCCATGCATTCAAATAGGAATCAACACAATGATTTTGCAAAACACAGAGGAATCGTTCATTGGAAGAGTGAATGGATTATTAAATCCGATTTTCATGGGTGCTACGGTCCTGACAATGTCGATTGCAGGCTGGCTAAAGACACATTTATCAATCGTTTACATCTACGAAACATCGGCGATTCTTCTCATTATTGGTATTATCGTCCTGCTGCCTTTATTGAAAAAGAATCCGGGCAGCATTGGACTTAAGGAAGGACTATAAAATAAGGTGGCGTACAGCAAATTTTCCGCAGGCTTGTGAATGATATTAATTTGCAAGATTGCTAAAGTGGATGGAGGGCAGTGATTTGGGCTGGCTTGGAGATGTCAAGGTAAAGTATGAAGATGCCAACGATAGATTAGGGATGGGTTATATAAAACAGTAAAAATTTCTTCCCCTTTGGAAAAAGGTTTTGTTAACGCAACAAATTGTTGATACTTTGAAGATTAGAGCGGAAATCAACATAGTCTTGAAAAAATAGACCCCTGCCGATTGGCAGGGGTCTGATTACTGTAAACTTATTCCTCCGAATCTTCTTCGTTTCCGGATTCTTCAGTGTCAGGATCTTCTGATTCTGTATCATCATTGCTGCAACCTGTGGCAATACCCGTTAACATGAAAGCTGCCAAGAACGCTAATAGCCCTTTTTTCATTCCTTTTATATCTTTCATCATTTTCCTTTGCCTCCTTAATAGTTGCGAGATTGACTTACAGGCCTATCATACAGTAGAAAGAACTTTAAAACAGTTAAATTAACAATTCTTTACAATAGTAGACGGCAAATGTTAAATTCTTCACCCTGGATTAACAAAATTTACTCAATATTAGTTGTACTTAATATAGAAGAAAGGGAGGGTGACATATTTAGCTGAAATCCTCTTTGCGTTTATTTTTCTTACGGGTATATATTATCTTGAATCCTATTTTCTTAAACTAAAAAAGGTGGCAGACCTCTCAGACAAGGCGCTTTTCCAGTAAATGATGAGTAACATTCAATTATTCTATTTGCACCTGAATGGAAAGAGATGAAGCCGTATCGAAAAGGTCCAGAGCCTATAGGCTTGCAAAATGGGGAACCATTTTAATTCTGCTCGTAATGGCAGCCTTGATTGTAATTGCAATTTCCACTTATTGTTGAACTCATGTCTTTTTAACGTTGTATATATTTTTTTCTTCTGCATTAGTACCATTAATCAGTCGCCTCCACGCTATTGAAATAGCCCTTTTTTATAAGGAAAACGGTGCTATTTTTAATGTATTTCCAAGCCATATGATCCTTGGGACATAGCGTAGAGCAGGCAACTGCCCGGGTATACATGAATAGGATATGAAAAAAAGGCGTGAAACAAATGGTGCATATAGTTAAACCGGGCGAAACGCTTGCTATCATTGCGATGAACTACAGAGTCAGCCTCCGCAGGCTCCAAAGGGCCAATCCAGGAGTCACGGCAGTTAAGCCTGGACAAAGGATCACGATTCCAAGCCTGCCAAATCCCAATTCGACTCCTTACCATATTGATATTTCGGTAAAAAAGAGGACTCTGGCCCTCTTTAAAGACGGAAGGTTCGTGAAAGTTTATCCGATAGCGGTCGGGAAAATGCTGACTGCAACGCCGACAGGGGAGTTTGTCATTGTAAACAGACAGCCAAATCCGGGCGGCCCGTTCGGCGTCATG
The DNA here is from genome assembly GCF_046237595.1 of Neobacillus oceani. Taxonomy (NCBI): domain Bacteria; kingdom Bacillati; phylum Bacillota; class Bacilli; order Caryophanales; family Bacillaceae; genus Neobacillus; species Neobacillus oceani. The sequence continues at coordinate 2,367,355 of NZ_CP143543.1, forward strand.
TGGCTGTCGTTATCGCGGGCGGGGTATGGAATTCATGGCACAAACCGGCCTTCTTCGATAGGGAAGGCTGTCTCACATGGCTGCGTGAGGATGCACAATAAGGATGTTCTCGAACTTGCATCACTCGTCCCAAATGGAACAAGGGTCATCATCCGGAACTGACTCCGGATGTTGGCCCTTTCCTTTTTAAAAAATCCCCACATGAAACGAATTCTATCAACAATCAGAAAATTGTTTCTCTATTTTTTACCATTTTCTGAAAAATTTAGAGGATTCCCGTCCATATTGTCGAATGTAAAGGGGGAAGACCTAACGCTTTTTAAAATTGGCCCTCTTAATTAAACCTTTATACGTTGTTTAACCTTTCATGGCGGGGTGCTTTCATGAAGATTGTCGGACGGATAACGATGGTGATCCTGTCGCTTGGTTTGCTATTGTTTGATAAGTTTTACTATGGGGAAGATTTTTTCAGGCTCCACACCCTTTTCTTCCTTGTGATGGCGTTTGTTGTTGGGTGGCAATACGACAGGCGGTCTTATTATGTGAAAAAAACTCAGGAGAGCGAGGACAGTTACAAGCGTTTAATCGAATCGTTGCCGGAAGCCGTCATCATCCACAGGGGTTATCAGGTCCTTTATGTCAATGAGGCAGCGGTTAAAATGATGCGGGCTGAAAATAAGCGGCAACTCATTGGCCTGAATATTTTTGAATACACCGATTCCCAATATATTGACCGAGTAAAAGAAAGAATCAACCTCGCCGAGCAGGAACAAAGGCCACTCTCTATCATGGAATACAAGGTAAAGCGGCTGGACGGGGAATCCTTCTTTTTTGAAGCGTCCTCAATGGCGATAACATATGGGGGAAAGGATTGCCATTTAACACTTGGGAAAGATATTACGAACCGCAAGAAGGAGACAGACCGGCTCCTACAGAAATCAGAAAAGCTTGCTCTCCTTGGCCAAATGGCAGCCGGAATCGCACATGAAATCCGGAATCCGTTAACTTCTATTAAAGGGTTCATTCAGCTTTTCAAAGCCGAAAACGATAAAAAAGAATATTACGATATCGTGCTTACGGAACTGGATAGAATAAACAGCATCGTCAGCGAATTTCTTTTGCTTGCAAAACCGACAGCCGCTGTTTTTCGGGAAGGCAATCTCGTCCAGATTTTACGGGACGTTGTCACGTTAATTAATACGCAAACCGCTTTGAATAATGTTCTAATCACAACCGCTGTAGGGCCAAACATTCCACCTATCATTTGCGAAGAGAATCAATTAAAGCAGGTCTTTATCAATCTTTTAAAAAATTCTATTGAAGCCATGCCTGAAGGCGGAAATATTTATATCAGTGTCCAGAAATCCCAGCCGGAGGAAGTGTTTGTAAAAATAGTGGATGAAGGAGTCGGAATCCCGGAGGAAAGAATGAAAACGATTGGAGAGCCATTTTACACGACTAAGGAAAAGGGGACTGGGCTCGGGCTTATGACCTGTTTCAAAATCATTGAAAGCCACAATGGAAAACTCATTTTTTCAAGTAAGGTAGGAGTCGGGACTTCTACTATGATCGTCTTGCCGGCCATGACGAGGTCGCACCTTAAGAAGGAAATAGAGGAGTAGGGGATAAAGGATAGTAATGATAGAAGGGTTGACTGGAGCCTTATTCACTTTAAAAATATACAAAGAAACCCCTTCAGAAAACGGCCCGGGGGAGTTGGGCGTTTCCTGAGAAGGGGTTTTTCCTATTATTGACACTTCCTGAAATTTTTATGCAGTGTGATTGGCGATTCTTTTACTTGGCAACTGTTTTGCAGATGAACGGAACGATCCAGCGGTCAAGGCCATAACGGCCGGCGTTATAACGAAGCCTTTAAAGCTCAGGAATTGATAAATGATTTATTATGTTTAACGTTGCCAGGTGCCAATTCAAGTATTTCTTCCAAAATCCGGCCATCCGTATCGCCGAGGCTTACGCCTAACAGCCTTGCAAACGTTGGCCCCTCGTCAATAAGCTTCATCGAAGGAATGCGGACCCCATCAAGGACTCCCTTGCCCTTAGCAAAAAAGACTGTGCTGTAGTTTTCCTTGAACGGAGAATAGCCGTGGCACGAAAACGAAAAGTTTTTATTCAAAACAGACTCTTTGGTGACATCCTCAAGGAACATTCCTTCGTGATTATCCTCAAAATAAAACCCTTTTATTGCCTCCAGCATGAAATCAGCGTTTTCGTCAGCACCCATTCGCTTAACTTCATGGCTAGAGTAGACTTTTTCAATTCCGTTCCGTTTATCGGAAAGGATGAAGTCAATCAGGTTTTTAACTGCTCTCTTCGTTTCGGTATCCGCTGGGTTATTTACATACAAATAGGCGGAACCGTCACAGCTTTTGCAGTAAGCTTTCCAGCCGGTTATTTTTCCGGTTATGTCTGTTTTGATCAAACCCTTTTCCTTTAAAAGCACATTCATCTTTATCGCTTTCGATACATCCAGAGCGCTGTGGTCACCTAGTATAACGACCGTAGAGGAATCGGACAATCCCGCTTCCTTGATAGCCCGTAACACCCTTCCAAGCCTTTTGTCATGGCGTTTTAGCGCGGCATTCGCTTCTTTTGATGAAAAGCCGTGATGATGGCGCTGTGAATCTAGGTCAACAAAATGGACGAGCATTAACCCAGGCTTTTTAGCCTTGATTGTATAAATAGTGGATTCAAGGACAAAGTCGTCAAGCTCTGGTTGCCTGATTCCTCGGCGGATTTTACCGAAACGGGCTTCCATTTCCAGTTGATAAAGGGGAGAGCCGTTAAAAAGGGAGACCATCACTTGATTTTGCCAAGGCCTGTTTGCGAAAATCTCTGGCATATTGTAGTCGATTTTCGCTTTGGCAGTTACGGGCCAAAGGAGAGCGGCTGTTTTCATCCCGGCTTTTTTCGCTTCATCATACAGTGTTGTCCCGTTAATTGTGCGCCGATGCCAGTACCAGTCGGGGGAAGTCCTTCCCGGCTGAATGAAGGTGTTGTTCACGACGCCATGCATACTCGGGTAGTTACCCGTAATAATTGAAGTATGGGAAGGATACGTAACAGACGGATAAATGGTTTGGACATTGGTACAATATGAGCTACCGTCAATGAATGACTTGAAATTTGGAAGTTTTAACAGCGCCGGGACATCGAGTGAAGAAAGGCAATCAAATGATAGAACGATAAGGTGATTGGTTAGCCGGTTCATAACATCCTCCGTAAAAGAGTATGGTATATTGAAAGAAAAGTGGTACGTAAAAACATAGTGGATCGTCTTCAAAAATATCGGACGCACCTTTTCCTGAATTTTACCACAATGAAGAATAGATTGCGTCATGCTAATAGGGTAAAAAGAGCAGCCTTTCAAAAGCGAAATAGGTGTTTCTTAGAAGAAGGTGGAGGGATTATGGCATCAAAAGGTTGGAAATGGCTTTTTGTGGCATTGTTGTCTTTATTGGTCGCGACAGGATGCTCTCTTTCTTTGAAAACCGAGGGCACTGAAACAGGAAAAGTTCCAGCCAAAATAAAATCGGCTAAAGGTCTTTATAAAGCAAAGGTAATTAGAAACATAGACGGGGACACAATTGTCATTTCGCTGAAAGGAACGGAAGAAACGGTGCGGCTTCTTTGCGTGGACACGCCGGAAACGCAGCATCCCCGCGTCGGTGTCCAGCCGTTCGGGCCGGAAGCATCAGATTTCGCAAAAAAAGTTCTCCATAAAGGAAAGGAAATCGAGGTTGAGCCAGGAATTAACTGGGGAAGGGACAAATATGGAAGGCTCCTTGCCTATGTGTATGTGGACGGCAAAATGTTCAATGAACTCCTGCTTGAAAAAGGCCTTGCCCGGGTAGCGTATGTGTATCCGCCAAATACAAAATATGTAGACCGTTTTTATAAAATACAGGATCAGGCGAAAAAGAAAGCCGTTGGTATTTGGTCCATTGAAAATTATGCGACAGAAGAAGGATACCAGTCGGACATCTCGGGTAAGGGAACAAACCGCGGGGAAGCATACAAAATCCAGGAAAAATGTGAAGGAAAAGTAAAGGGGAATGCAAACTCAAAAATTTATCATGTTCCCGGCGGCGCTTATTATGAATCGAACATTAAGGAAATTGTCTGGTTTTGCAAGGAAACTGATGCCCGGAAGGCAGGGTACCGGAAGTCGAAAAGGTGATGTTGATACCTTTTTAGAAGGAGCATATAAAAATCTTTAAATTTGAAAGAAAGGAAGCGTCCGCTACAACGGATGCTTCCTTTTTTAAAGTTCGTTTTTTTCCTGAAGTTCTTTCAGCCTGTCTGTAAGGGTTGGATCGTCCTGGAGAAGCTGGACTAGGTCGCCAATCCGGTCGATTGCATTCCAGCTTAAATGATGCTCGATTCCTTCTACATCTTCGTATATATTTTCCTCATCTACGCCAATGAGGGTTAAAAATTGCTCAAGCAAATCATGCCGGTAAACAAGGCGCTTGCCGATTTTACGTCCTTTAGGAGTCAGCGCCAGCCCGCGGTATTTTTCATAAACAAGATAGTCATCCTTATCGAGCTTTTGGACCATTTTTGTAACAGCGGAAGGCTGGACAGATAAATTGACAGCAATATCCGAAACCCGGGCATAGCCTTTTTGTTCAATTAGCAAATAAATTTGTTCAATATAATCTTCCATGCTCGGTGTCGGCATTTTCTTCCCACTTTCATCCTATACTATCTACTATTATATAAGACTGTGACGGGGCTTACAAGATATCGAACTATTCTGCTGGGATGTGCTGGAGTCCGGCGGGGAGGGGGGAACTATTAATAGCGAAGGTGCGTGCACAGGATCGTATTGAATGGCCACAACTAGGTTTTACCGAAAACGATGGACCTTTATTTTTGTAAAAAAACCGGGTCCCAAAAATCGGGCCCGGCTTCGTTGATATTACTTTTTGGAGCTGTTGAAATTATAGAAGAACTTGGCTGTGATGGAACCGTCCTTGTTTTCCTTAATGTCCGTTACATGGATTCCGGAATCTGCTGGCGTGTCGCTGTAGCCTTTCCAGAAGTAATAGGAACCAGTATGGACATTCCCGCTAACCGGGGTCAGCTTGTTGCCCGACTTGAAGAAGTCGCCGGCATTTCCGCGGTTCATGTTCTTCTCTAGCTCATATAGGCCGTCCTTTTGGAGGACAGATAGGCCGTAATGGGTAACGACAGTGCCATCGCTGGCCGTCTGGGATTGGTTGTACTGGAATCGCTTGTTCATCCAGTTTTCCACATTGTTAGGGCGGAACCCGGCCGTTTGATACAGGCTGATGACATTTTCGTCAACATGCCATGCCAAGAGGCCTTTGGAATCTTTGCCCTGGCGGATTAAGCCTTGGTTAAAGCCCTGCTGCTGGACGTTTTCAAATAGGAAATACTCTGTTCCATTCGAGCCCGGAACCTCCATTTTCACAATTGCATTTTTTGCGTTTGCGGCATTGACTGGAGGAAGGGTAATTGTTTTCACGCCATCCTGAGGTTTTACCTCAACTGGTTCAACCCATCCAAGGAAGATCTTTGAGAACGGGTCGAAATGGGTAGGCGAGTTGCCTGAGAATGGAGCGGCATCAGGGAAACGCATCCAGGAACCGCCGGCCATCATCGAATAGTTTCCTACACCTTCAGAAGAATAAACTGTGTCATAGAAATCCGGCAAACCTAGCGCATGGCCGAACTCATGGGCATAAACTCCTGTTTGGGCAGGGAATGGGCCAGATATTAATTCTTCTTTATAGGTGTCAGTTGCTGCATCATAACCCGCAACGTTTCCGCCAATTCCAGGCTGCATGTTGTAGTTGTTTACAATCACGCCATCGTAAGTCATGTCTTTAGCAATCGTTTTGTTCATCCAGTCGGACTGCTTCATGCCAGCATGGACATCAGCAGGTTTGCCAGTTTCATAGTATTTTCCGTAATAAAGAGCGCTCAGCAAGTTCCATTTGTGGGACCACCATTGAGCAGGGTCTCGGCTGAATTCCGCGCCGGTTCCTTCATGGACGATGAACACATTCGGCACTTCGCCGTTTTCATCGGCATACTTTGAAAAGTCGATTTGGTCATCAGCTGCCTTCAGCAGGTCGCGGACGAATTCACCCGTGTGCGCATCACCGTTCACGTTTCCGAGCACATATGTACCATTTTCGGCATATTTTCCTTCCTGATCAAGATAGTAGGAAGCACCCTTTGGCATTTCAACCCATTCAAAGTGGGCATCCTCAAGGTGGACAAGATTGGTTTTGCCATAAGAGGACTCTTTATACGCATTTTGCATTGTTCTGTCAGTCGGCGCCTTGACCCCGTTGACTTCCGCATACTGCTTGAATTGCGGTAATTCATAAGGATTGTATTCCGTACCAAAAATTAGATCCTCGTAATAATGTGCCGGTACTTGTCCAGGCATGTCCCCGACCGGTTCATCTCCATCCGGATATTTGGCTAGGAGTACGAGCACCGGAATATCTCCAGACGCTTTTTTGTAGGCAACATGATTGTTGCCTGCCTGCTTGAACTTGGCGCCAGTTTTATCTGCGAATTTTTCGGCAGGATCAGCTTTGGAAAGGTCGATGCCAAGCTCTTTAGCCTTGTCGGCCAATTCAGGAGCGGCACTAATATAATTCGCAAGGCTTAGGTCATAAGACGCCTTCGCTTTTGCTTCAGGCCCAGCCTGGGTTTGTACGCCGGCAAAGCCGATGCTTCCGGCTAAAACAAGCGCAATTGCAGATTTAGAAAGAACTTTTAACAACTATCACCACTCCTTTAAGAATTTACTATTCTAATATATCAGAATAATTCGCTAATTTGAACGAGACTTTCTAATCAAATTTCACCCATATAAAACACACGAATTGAATAATAACGTAAAAAATCAATGCGAAAGACGGATGGCTTTTAAAAAAAACGAAGACTTTAGGACTGGTTTCGAGGAGAAGTAAATAGACTACGCGCGGAAAATGTTTTTAGGGAAACGAAATAAATACGAGTGGAGAGATGAAATAGTTGGCCTCGAGTGATTCCATTAAAATGTTATCAACTAAAATGGGAAAATTTACGGGCATTATGGGGTTATGAATTTCCGCCAACGAAAAAAGGCGCAAACATAAATGTTCGCGCCTTTTTTCTGTCCCGTTCAAGCAGGACCTACCATACCATTTGTCCCGAAATATCAGGACTTACCAGACTTTAGCGAAGTTACGAATTGCACGGGGTCGAATCGATCTTAAATATATCGATTATAGACGAGCGTGCCTTTCGACAGCTCTGCAAATGTTCCTTCACCACTTGCAAGCCCAAAAAACTGAGTCGCTGTTACCATTGCGTATTGCAATTTAACCAGTCCCTCCTGTGTTGTTTTGGTCTTGCATTATCTATATACCTCGTACTAAAAAGAATAAACGGAAAAAACCAAAAAATGAATTACCAAAATAAACCACATATTATAAAATTCAGCGTTAAATCTTCATTTATAGCCCGAATGAACGGCTACGCACTGCTGTTCGGGCTTTAAATCCTCTTTTAACGCCTGAATGATCTGATCGGCTCCACACCGCTGTTCGGGCGTTAAATCTTCTTTTAAAGCCCGAATGACCCGATCCACACTGACGTTCGGGCGTTAAATCCTCTTTTAACGACCGAATGACCTGTTCCATCCCGCTGTTCGGGCTTTAAATCGAAACAACACGCATTTCCGCCGTAAAAATATCATCAGCTATTAGTAACTGGTGATAAAAATCACGGAAAATTCTTCTGTTCAGGTTTAAAATTGGGAAGAATGAATAGTCGATAAAGAAATGAGGAATTCACGTTGAAGATGCCACAATTAAAAATCGGGGATATCGCTCCAAAATACCCAATCTTTCAAGGCGGAATGGGGGTTGGTATTTCGCTTAGCGGCCTAGCGTCCGCCGTAGCATCATCAGGAGGGATTGGGATCATTTCCGGAACCGGGATTACGATTGACGAATTGCGTTTACATATCAGACGGGCTCGCGAACTTTCGAACGGAAACGGTTATATTGGCGTCAATGTCCTCTTTGCAGTGAATGATTTTGCCGAAAAAATGAAGGCCGCATTGGAAGAAAAAGTTGACTTCATTATTTCGGGCGCAGGCATTTCACGTGATATGTATGCTTGGGGGAAAGCAGCGGGCATCCCTGTACTTTCCATTGTATCGACCGCCAAACTTGCAAGGCTGTCGGAACGGTTGGGCGCCGCCGCGGTAGTAGTGGAAGGGTTTGAAGCGGGTGGCCACCTTGGCACCGACCGTCCGATGTTTGATATTCTGCCTGAGGTCGTTGAAGCGGTGAACATACCGGTTATCGCGGCAGGCGGCATTTTAACCGGAGAGGATGTGGCCAAGGCGTTCAGTCTCGGCGCATCAGGCGTGCAAATGGGAACCCGTTTTGTCGCGAGCGAAGAATGCGATGCGCCGCTTGCGTTTAAAAAGAAATATGTTGAAGCGACAAAGGAAGACCTTATCCTTGTTAAAACAACAGTCGGCCTTGAGGGCAGGGCGATCCGCAATGCTTTTACAGACATTATTAAGGATGACGGGAAATTCAAGGTCGCAAAATGCCTGGATTGCCTAAAAAGCTGCACATACCGTTTCTGCACGATGGATTCACTCGTTCGCTCGCTGAATGGCGATGTGGATATGGGACTTGTTTTCGCTGGGGCGCGCGTAGGAGAAATTACGGACATCCTTCCCGTCCGCCAAATCATTGAAACGATTGCCAGCGAATACGATTTTGCTACAGAACAGGCAGGATAATACCACGAACGCCGGCACATCTCATGCCGGCGTTTTTGGCTTTATTCATCAAAAAGAATAAATTATCCTCGCCATTGGCAGTTGATTTGTGACCCAGAATTTTAGGTTAAGACTTCGTAAAACCGTTAACATTTCAAAAATGTGCCAACTCATTTTCCCGCCGCAAGTGGCATACTAACCCAGAAAACAGCCGAAGGGAAGGATGCATATGTCATTGGAGTGGTTTGACCGGGTAACTTCTGAGTTGCAGGACCATTTGGAATCAATTTGCGAAAAATACGATCAGGCGGGCCAAATGTCAATTGAACGGAGTTCGAGGCACCCGAGGATTGATTTCTTTGTGGAAACGGATGATTGCGACGGACGCGATTATTTTTGCACGTTATTCTTTGACCCGCACAATGAAGAGTTTTATGTCGAAACGTATGACCCTGACCTTGAACAGCCATCAAGGACAATTTTGCCTGATATTGAAAACATCATCGATGCAGTCCATGAAAGCTTTCATGAATATATGAACGATGATCCAGAAGACTTTGATAACGAGCTGTACGATGACGAGGAAGAAGATGATGAGTTAGATGACATCCTTGATGCGGTTGGAGACGAAGATGTTACGATCATCGCTTACTCGGACGATGAAGTATATGAGGAAATCGATGTCGAGTGGGAAACGCCTGAAATTACCGCTTTCCAAAAAGAAGACGAGGTGGAAGTGACCTACCAGTTCGGTGTTGTGGAGGGCACCGGCGACGGAGTTCTTCGCAGGGTAAACCGGATTTGGACCGAGGACGATGAACTGGTGAAGGATGAAACGAATTTTATTTTTACAAAAGAAGAAGCGGGTACGATTATCGCGATGATCGCCAGCCACATGGATAAAATGAAAGGCTACGAACTCGATTGAACTACTCCCACTTACTTCGTTGAAGTGGGAGATTCCTGCGAACACCGCCCTAACAGGCAGTTTATGAACAGGCTATCCCCGCAGTTCCTGCGGTTTTTTTATCAGTCAGAAGCCGTCTGGCTTCGTTTAATAGGTTTTGGCTTGCATTGTGGTCACGGTCATGAAGGCTTCCGCACCCTGGGCATGTCCATTGTCTTACTGACAGATTTTTTGTTTCTTTATGCTGATGCCCACAGGCAGAACAGAGTTGGGAGGATGCATACCAAGGGCTGACAACAACGACCTTCCTGCCATACCACTCTGCTTTATACGTGAGCATCCTGCGGAATTCTCCCCATGCCACATCGCTAATGTGTTTGGATAAAGTTTTGTTCTTCACCATAATGGCGATGCGTAAGTCCTCAATGGCAATGAGGTCGTGGGTTTTGACCACTTGCGTCGAGAGCTTATGCAAAAAATCCATTCTGGCGTTGGTGATTTTTTCGTGAAGACGGGCAACAACGATTTTTTGCTTCCTCCAATTCGAGGAGCCAATGGTGCGCCTTGAGAGGGTTCGCTGTTCCTTTGCGATACGTTGTTCCATACGCACCAGAAAGTGGTGATTAGGGGCTTTTGTCTCGTCCGACAGGACGGCAAACTCCTTGATGCCAAGGTCAATGCCCACTTCCTTGTGGACTGGCTCCATAGGTTGGATGTTCACTTCAGCCACAATGGAAATGTAATATTTCCCGCTTGGCGCTTTGCGGATCGTAGCATTCAGGATGCGTCCTTCCACCTCACGGCTCTTGGCAAAGCGAATCCATCCAAGTTTCGGAAGCTTCACTTTGTTGCTGTCAATGGCAATGTTTCCGTTGACACATTTGGTTGTGTACGCCTGGACAGGGTTGCGCTTGCTTTTGAAGTGGGGTGCTTTGTTCTGCTTTTTGTAGTAGCGTTCATAAGCGTCATGAAGGTTTTCAACGGCTTTTTGAAGGGCAATGCTGTCCACTTCCTTTAGGAAGGGAGCCTGCTTTTTCAATTCTGGCAACTCCTTGATGGAAGTGAACTTTTGGAAGAATCCACTTTTCCAGTTATTCATAGGGAGCTGACCGTTTTGAACCATTTCCTCCGTCATGTGCCAGTAGGCATCCTTTTTCTTTTGTTGTGCAAGGAAGTGGTTGAACACAAAACGGGTACAGCCAATGGTTCGATTAATCAGGGAGGCTTGTGCCTTGGAAGGGTGCAAGCGAAACTTGAAGGCTTTGTGATGGCTCAAAACAGTCACCTCCTTTGGAAATAGTCACCTCCAGTATAGAACATATGTACTGTTTTGACTAGTCTTCAAAAGAGCAAAAGCGTTTGACGCCATTCATCTCCCACCTGCTTCGCTGAGGAAGGAGTCTTCTGGCTAGTAATGATAAAACTAAAATAGACGGAGCCAATCCCTTTTTGCAAAGCGGACCAACTCCGTCTATTGTCTATTTTCTTCCACAGAGGTTATCATCTTATTCAGCCCATTGCTTCATGACTTGCTCAAGAGCCAGCTGCATGATTTCCTCATCGCTTGCCTGAGGGGTCGTGATCACATTCGTCATGTAATTCCTGCCAAGGTATTCTACCTTCACATTTACTTGAACCATTTTAATCATCCTTTCGAAAAATTACTTTACTGCTATAACAAGCAGTACTTCTATATACCAACGAACCAGACAGTCTAAACCTGTATGCTTTTTCCATCTTATTCTCCATTTGGTCGGACATGCCTACTTTTTTTAAAAAGAATCTGGTTCCATAATAGGGGACTGCAAGAAAATACCAGCACCTCATCTTACCACGGCGTACCTTCCTAAACAATAGAAGTTACCACTATAAATAACTTGTTTTTGTGACAAATTATGCACAAAAAAAGCCCCTGAAAAGGGGGCATGCTTCTATGCTTCTACAAACAAATACTGCTCTACAAACTTCTGGATTTCTTCTTTATTAACGGACTGCTTCTTCAATGCCGCTTCGGCGGTGTCTAAAAGATTTACCATGTCCGGATCAGACCTCAGCTCTCGGAGATCGGTCTCTCCATTGAGCAAATCCACGGCTCTTGCTTTTACTTCAGGGTCATCGGTGGCATGAAAAAGAATGAATGCAATACTGGTTACCTTATCCATTTCAACGTCCCCCTTCAATTTTCAACTCTCTTACTAGTTTCGCCAAAAAACGCTTTTTTCCTCCCTTTTTAGCTAAAAATAGTTAAAAAATTGCAATCCCTAATAAGGTGGAATTCCCAAATCTCGGACTAAAGTTGTATGGAAGTTCAAGCTTCTTTCCGAGGTTTCGGTTTCTCGAACCGGCTATCATAAAAGCATGAAAACCAGTTAGCGAAATTCGAAAGGGGAAATCAAAATGACTAATAGGAAACACGTTATGATTACCGGAGCATCACGGGGACTCGGAAAAGCATTGGCGCTGGCTTTTGCAAAGCAGGGTGCGAGGCTCTCGATTTGCGCGCGGAGTGAGGAAGGGTTGCTAAGGGTGAAAAAAGAAGCCGAGGTGGCCGGGGCTGAAGAGGTCCTTGCAATCCGGGCGGATATCTCAATCGCACGCGATGTAGAACGCTTTGTCGCGTTGACGGAAGAAAGGTTTGGCCATATCGATGTCCTGATCAACAACGCTTCTATTCTAGGACCGAGCCCGATGCCGATGCTGCTCGATTATCCCGAGGAAGATTTCGCTGAAGTAATTAGAGTCAATACGATGAGCACATTCCTTGTGACACGGCGGGTACTTCCGGTCATGCTTCAACGTGATAATGGAGTGATAATCAATGTGACGTCGGAAGCTGGAAATACAGGCTACGCGGGCTGGGGTGCTTATGGTATTTCCAAATTCGCGGTCGAAGGATTGACCGAAACATGGGCTGACGAACTGAGTGAAACTGGGGTACGGGTTAACATGGTGGACCCGGGGGAGATGGATACGGAAATGCATCAACTTGCCGTCCCGAATTGCGATTATGAACTTGCAGATCCAAATGATGTTGTGCCTGTTTTCCTTTTTCTCGCATCCGATCAAGCCATTAACATAACCGGACAGCGGATTTCAGCCCAGGAATTCAATGAAGGGAAGTGGCATGCATGATTGCCGGGAGCCTGACTTTCAATCTGCCGCCATCCCTGAATGCCGCTGCCCCTCCGGAAAGGCGGGGGCTAAGGCGTGACCATGTGCGCATGATGGTTTTATCAAAAGAGACAGGGTATGCCTGCCACGATTCTTTTTACAATCTTGACCACTATTTGAATGAAGGTGACGTTCTTGTGCTGAATAGCTCACGGACGATTCCCGCGACTTTGCACGGCCGTCTTCTTTCTCGTAATGAAGAGGTTGAAATCAGGCTTGCAGGCAAAATTGACGATAGCCGCTGGTACGCCTTGGTCGTCGCTCCTTCTGTCCAGACTGGTGAAATTATATGGTTTTCCAGCCAGCTTGAAGCGGTCATCGAACAGGTCGCCGGGGAGACGCCTTTGTCAGTTATCCGCTTTTCAAAATCAGGCACAAGCCTGTTTGATGAAATCTACTCTTTGGGCGAGCCAATCCGCTATGAATATATTGAAACCCCGTGGAGCCTCGATTATTATCAGACTGTGTTCGCATCACATCCTGGTTCGGTTGAAATGCCATCCGCGGGAAGGGCATTCAGTTGGGAACTGCTGTTCAAGCTGCGCAGAAAAGGAGTCAAAATCGCGTTCATCCAGCTTCATACCGGCTTAAGTTATTTTCTTGACGACAATTATGACCATCATCCTTCGAAAAATAAAGAAGAATATGCTATTCCCGCAGAAACTTTAACAGCAATCAAGGAAGCCAGAAAGTCGGGCAAACGGGTGATTGCAGCCGGGACGACAGTTGTCCGCGCGCTTGAAACCGCGATGGCGACTGGCCAAACCCATGGCTGGACCAACTTGTTCGTTCATCCGGGATATGAACTGATGGCGGTGGACGGAATTCTGACCGGCCTTCACGAACCGGAAGCAAGCCATCTTGCCATGCTGTCGGTTTTCATCCCGCAGGATAAGCTGTACGGCGCGTATATGGACGCGGTCGAAGCAAAATACCTTTGGCATGAATTTGGCGATATGAACCTGATTTTATGAGGGGGAAAACGATGGTTGAATTTCATCATTACGCAATTGAAACGGACCTTCTTGAAGAGGTAGCTGAATTTTATAAAACTACCCTTGGCTTTCGTGGTGAGAATACGATGGAGTTTCACGGGAAGAAGCTAATTTTTATGACCCTTGGCGGTTTTCGGATCGAATTGATTGAAGCGGATGAGCCAAGAGTAGGGGAAGGGGCCATTCACCTTTGCTTTAAGACAAGAGAGCTTGATGGCTTGATTAAAAAATTGCAAGAGGCGGGCCTGAAAATGGCGGAAGGCCCGTATACATTGGAAAATGGCTGGAGAACCGTTTTTTATACAGGGCTTGCGGGCGAAACCCTGGAATTCCTGGAACAGCGATAATTACGGAAGGATAGTTAAATTCCTTCCTTTTTTTCTTTTGTGAAAAAATAAGGAACTGATTCCTGAAAGCCAGGAAGGGAAAAGTGTCCGTTTCCCGACCTATTCATTTATTATTGGGTTGATCGTTATGCTTACTATGGTGGAAAAGCTCGGCTGAAGGCAATCCGGGCGTTGGGGCCGCGAAATGTTTTTCGCGGCCTTTTTCATGATTTCTTTTAATAATGAAAATAAACTATTAAATTTACTGCCGTATGGAGTTGGTGTTATGTTAGAATAAGTGATTTTAAGAGGAGGATACCTGAATGCAGCTACTAGCTATCACGATTGGTTCGGTCATTATCGCGGCTGCCTTTAATTGTTTCCTGATCCCGCACGAGGTCCTTTCAAGCGGTTTAAGCGGACTTTCGATGATGATTGGGATGCTAACCCCTCTTGATACCGGAGCCGCGAACTTCCTGCTGAATTTGCCGTTGCTCGTCCTAGGATATTTAATGCTGGGCAGGAAATTTATTATACAAACAATCCTTTCGGTCATCGTAATCTCAGCTGGGTTGTCAGTAATTCCGGTATATGAAGTTGCCAGCAATAGCATCCTTTCATCGGTTTTTGGCGGGGCGCTTGCTGGTTTGGGCATGGGGCTTGTCTTGCGCCAGTCGGCGTCCACCGGCGGTCTGGATATAATGGCGATGATTGTAGCCCGCAAAAAAGACTTCCCAATCGGTACGCTGCTGTCTGCGATGAATGCTGTTATAATCGCGATAAGCGGTTTCCTGTTTAACTGGGATACTGCACTGAATACGATGGTTTCAATTTTCGTTACTGGAAAGGTCATCGACGCCATCTACACCCACCATGTCAAACTTACATTGACCATCATTACGGCAAAAGGGGAAGAAATGCGGGAACAGCTTGTGCAAAATGTGTACCGTGGCCTGACTGTGCTGGATGGGATGGGCGGATTTTCAAAAGAAGGACGGAATATCCTTTTGACCGTCATCACCCGATACGAGCTCGCCGAGGTTAAATCATTGATTGCGGAAGTTGATCCGGATGCTTTCGTCAATATCACGAAAACAATCGAAGTTATGGGGCTTTTCCATAAACAGAGCGCCTGAGTACAACCGGTTATCCTCCAAAGGAACCGGCTTTTTTTTGGCTTTACAAAAGGGCGGTTATTCATTATCCTTGGATAATACAGATTATTGTGAAAAAATAAACTTCGGCGTTTCCCTTAAAAGTGCCGGCTAGAGGAAGTGGAGAATACGATGTTTATTACATTCAGTAAACAGCAAAAGGATCAACTCATTGCCGATATTCAAGAGTATTTTATAAAAGAGCGCGGAGAGGAGCTTGGCAATTTGGAGGCGGAGGGCTTGCTTGAGTTTTTTAAAACTGAACTTGGGCCTTACTTTTACAACGAGGGCATTAAGCAATCCAGGAAAGTGGCCGAAGAAAAAATGGCCCAGCTGGAAGAGGAATTGTTTTTGCTTGAACGCCCAATGAGATAGGGGGCAGGAGAATGAAACCGATTGTCCTTGGAATCGCCTCCGCGTTTTTCTTCGCGTTTACCTTTGTCCTGAACCGATCGATGGAGCTCTCAGGCGGCCATTGGATTTGGAGTGCGTCACTCCGGTATTTTTTCATGATTCCGTTTTTGCTTTTGATTGTCGCAGGCAGGAAAAATCTGAAGCCGCTTTGGGATGAAATGAAACAGAAGCCGGGGGCGTGGCTTTTGTGGAGCACAGTTGGTTTCGGGTTATTTTACGCACCGATTTGTTTTGCCGCAGCCTTTTCGCCAGGTTGGCTGATTGCTGGCACCTGGCTCGTAACGATTGTATCCGGGTCTCTGCTTTCGCCGCTCTTTTTTGAAACGAAGGATGGGGTTCGGGTAAGAGGAAGAATTCCGGTAAAAGGAATGGTCATGTCCACCATCATCCTCGCGGGGGTTGCGATTATGCAGCTGGATCATGCCAAAACGCTTGGAACGAAGGAATTTTTATTCGGGGTTGTTCCAGTATTGATAGCTACTTTCGCCTATCCGCTCGGGAATCGGAAAATGATGGATGTCGCTGGCGGTAGGCTGGATACGTTCCAGCGCGTACTGGGAATGACGATCGCCAGCCTTCCGTTTTGGCTGATATTGTCTGTATATGGAGCCCTTATAGCCGATTTGCCTGCTAAAAGCCAAATCTTACAGTCGGCAGGGGTTGCAGTCAGCTCAGGCGTCATCGCTACCGTACTGTTTTTCATGGCGACCGATCTAGTCAGGGGAGACATGACAAAAATGGCCACAGTCGAAGCCACACAATCCGTCGAAATCTTGTTTGCTTTAGGTGGAGAGGTGCTCTTTTTGGCAGCCCCGTTTCCATCACCGATATCGTGGGCGGGAATCGTTCTTGTCATTGTCGGCATGGGGCTGCACAGCTTTTCGGCCGTCATCCATACGGGAAACAAGAAAAAGGCCTTTGCCCAGGAGCAGGCCTGACATAGGCGGCAATGTTAATTTCAATTCAAATGATGTAAAAGCAAAAAGGGAACTTCATGCAAGTTCCCTTTTAAATATCCATTTAATAATACTTTTGGCCTGTCCGACATTCAGGCTTCGATCAGCTATCTCGAGCAAAAGGGTTCTCCAGACGGCGAGCATAGCAATTTCTATTGGCAAATTATCGTTTTTATTCATTCCTTCAAGAAAGGCTGCAATCTTATTTTTTTTGCCTGAAATCGGCTCTTCGCCAATTAAGCGGCAACTATTGGATTTGGCCGCGAAATCCAATCCTGTGATAAGCGCAGCCTCCAACGCTTCATTCGCATCCTCGAATAAAGATGCGGCACCCTCCATTCTGTCTAAGACTCTTTGTTCCATTTCACTCCTAATTACCTCAAAAAGCCCGGCTTTCGAACCAAAATGATGATAAATCGCCCCGGTGGTCATTTCGGCTTTTGCAGCCAACTCCGCAATATTGGTTTTTTTGTAGCCTTTAGCGCTGAATTCCTGTAAAGCTACCTGTACTAAGGTGTTTTTACTTGAACCTGGAATCGGTATCCACTCTTTCATATTTTTTATTATAGCATATTGACACAATGTACGTAAATCAATTATGTTTAACATAACATAGTTACGTATTGCATAATTCATTTATTACATTAGGAGGGAATCAAATGAAATTGCTATTTTTGTACCATCCTGTAAAAAACCTAAAGGAATCTTTGGCATTTTATAGGGACAATCTTGGTTTTGAAGAATCCTGGCGTGAAGGTGAGCATACAGCGGCGTTGAAACTGCCTGGGAGCGAGGTTCAATTAATGTTGGAGGATGAAATGGATAAGGAAGAAATGACTCCTGGAGGAATCTTTCTAGTTGATAGCGTAGATTCCTTTTATGAAGAAAATAAACAAAAATACGAATTTACGAAAGAACCGTTTGATATCCCTCCAGGCCGGTATGCCATTTATTTAGACAATTCAGGAAACCCGATACGAATCTTGGACTTCTCCAAGGAGAAGTAAATATTCAGGAAGCCCTCCGACAATCCGGGAGGGCTTTTGTTTCTTTTTCCGATGTACGTTCAGCTATACTAAATTCTAGATACTAATATGAGGGAAGAGTGCCGATGGTGAAAGGATGGACTACAGAGGATATAAAGGATGTGTCGGGAAAAACGGTGATTATTACTGGCGGGAATAGCGGAATCGGTTTCGAGGCCGCACGTGCCCTTGCCGCCAAAGGGGCAGAAGTCATCCTTGCAGTAAGGAACATGGCTAGGGGAGAAGCGGCCGCTGCAAAAATCATCGAGGAAAGCCCCAAAGCTTCCGTGCGCTTGTTGCACCTTAATTTAAGTGACCAAGCTTCAATAAGGAAGTTTGTGGTCGAATTTTCGGCCCGATATTCATCGCTGGATATTCTTATCAACAATGCCGGGATTATGATGTCTCCACTAAGCAAAACACGTGATGGATTTGAAACGCAATTCGGTAGCAACCATCTTGGCCATTTCGCTCTGACCGGGCTTTTATTGAACGTGTTGAAAAATACTCCGGGTTCCCGTGTTGTCACGGTAAGCAGCCTGGCCGCACACAATGCGCGCATTGACTTCGATAACCTTGACGGGTCGAAGGGCTATAAACGGTACAAATTTTATGGACAAAGTAAACTCGCCAACATGCTGTTCGGGAAAGAGTTGCAGATTCGGCTTGAACGGAACGGCCATAGTATGAAAAGCATTATCTGCCACCCCGGCGTTACCCATACGAATCTCGCATCAAGAAATTCCGGACGGGATATGAACAGCTTGTTCAGGTTGATTTCCAGGGCCGTCACCCAGCCGACCGCGATGGGCGCCCTGCCGACTCTGTATGCGGCAACCGAGCCCTCATTGCTGGGAGGGGAATACATTGGGCCGGACGGGAAAAAGAAACGGAAGGGATACCCAAGAAAGGATTCGGTCATTGAAAGGATATATGACTCTGAAACCGCGGAGCTGCTGTGGAGCCTTTCAGAGGAATTGACGGGAGTAGTCTACAATTTCAAGTAGGTACCTAATTTAACCAATCCAACACGTTTGACTTTTTCTGCCCAAATTGAAATACTAAAATTGCACTGACATCCTATGTAAAAGGGCTGGTGGCACGAATGAAAGTGAAGGATTTTATGATTACGGATGTAATAAGCGCTACCCCGGAAATGACACTTACCGAGGTAATGGCCCTGTTTGTTGAAAAAGAAATAGGAGGAGTGCCAGTTTGCAGTGGTGACGGCGAATTGCTTGGCATGGTGACAGATGGGGATATCCTACGGGCAATCCAGCCAATTGACAGGAAGATTTTTGACTTCCTTCTTTATATGGAATGCATGGAAGAAATGGATGTAAAAACTAGGCTGAAGGAAACGGCGGGAGCGCCAATCCTTTCAATCGCTAAAACGAAAAATCTTGTTACGGTTACGCCTGATGACGACGTTAATCTTGCTGTAAAACACCTTTCTACCCACCACTTTAAAAAATTGCCAGTCATTGATGAAGCAAAAAGGGTAGTCGGCGTTATCAGCAGGGGAGATGCCATCCGGAAAATCCAATCTTCTCTCCTTAAGGATTTGTAGCACGGTATATATAACCTTCTGCTCGCTTTTTTATAAGTCGCTGGGAATTGTTCTATCAACACAATTTTACATACGAAAAAGATAAAGGAACTTAAAGGAACTTACTGTTTATGACTTGGACTGTTGTTGCAGCCATAGCGGCTGTCTTGATTGTTTACGGACTCATTTGTTTCTATATTGGATACAATGGCTGGGTTTGGCTGAGGCTGAACAAGCCGCTGCGAAAATACAAATATGCTTATGTGGCGCTAATCATCTTCCTATCCCTTTCAATGTTCGCGGGCAGATTTATTCCCATTCCTCTCCTTAGCTTGATTGGCGGGTATTGGATGGTCATGATCGGCTATGGGATATTAATATTGCCGATTGTTAACGTGGTCGTGCTTCTTTTAAAAAAGCGGGGGGTTTATTGGATTGGCATTGGAGTTGTCGCTTTTTTTGCAATTATCTTTGTGTATGGTTCGTTTAATGCTTGGAGCCCTGTTGTCCGTACATATGATGTAACAATCCAAAAGCCGGCAGATAGGGAAAACATGAAGATCCTGATGGCATCCGATTTTCATCTCGGCTCCATAGTGGGAAGAAAGCATCTTGACCGCTTTGTAGAAATATCTCAGGCGGAAAAACCGGATATGATTTTAATTCCGGGTGACTTGATAGACGACTATATTGCCCCTTTCCTTAAAACCGATATGGACGAAAGCATGAAAAAAATCCACGCTCCTCTTGGGGTATACGCGGCTCTTGGCAATCATGATTATTATGGCGGGGATAAGGAGAAAATCGTAGCGGAAATGGAGAAGGCGGGGATTACGGTCCTCGAGGATGAAACGATTTTGGTCAATAATGAAATTGTGCTTGCCGGGCGAAAGGATCCGACTGACCATAGCAGAGCCCCGCTCGATTCAATTATAGGAAGCGGAGATGATTCCAAGCCCGTTTTCCTGATGGACCACCAGCCGATTGCCCTTGAGGAAGCAAGGCGTGCTGGAGTTGATCTTCTCGTCTCCGGGCACACACACCGCGGCCAGGTAGCCCCCGCGCATTTCATTACTAGCCGGATTTATGAAAATGATTGGGGTTATCTAAAAAAAGGGAAGCTGCATTCAATCGTTTCATCCGGATTCGGTACATGGGGCCCTGCCCTCCGGATAGGCACCCGTTCAGAGGCGGTAATGATAAACGTTCATTTTAAATAGGAAAAGAAAGCTGCCGTAACTCGGGCAGCTTTTTTTCAGAAAAAAATAACCATCCTACAAGCTGGTCGTGGCTGACCACTAAGGAAAGCTACTTAGAATAATCATCGAAGACCTTGAGGGGCTAGGCGCTGGAGCTAGCCAATGAAAAAACGCCAAAATGATTGGCGTTTCGAAAAAATTATTGCTGGTTGTTGTTTTTCCTGCGGTTTTGTTGGCCATTGTTCTGGTTATTACCCGTGACAGCGTCCACAACGTTCTCAATCGTCTGGCCGACCTTATTCATGAATCCGCCGTTGTTACCGCGATTATTGTTTCCCTGGCGATTGTTTTGGTTTTCCATTCCATTCACCTCCAATAATAGGGTGTGCAAATATAAGCAATCTATTCAGCATTCCCGGGATTAAGAAGGGGCTGTTTTCAAAAATAATGGTCTTTAAACGCTTTTTCAGCAGCTTCTTCTGAGGAAAAAAGCGCGTCATCATCCTCAATGACATGAAAGGTTTCATGAATGAACAAGGCTAGCGCGTTTGGATCTTTAGGGTGCTGGACAACTTCTGCCGGGCGGATATTCGCAACTGTCGGTGTATGCGGATTATTATAAATAACGAACACTTCATCTCCGGCTTTTACATCCTTTGGGTCAATTGTTTCCATCAGGCATACCTCCTTCTATTAATTAAAAATCAAGAACCCATCTTTGGTTTCGAATCATAAACACCGTTTGTTATCAGAGAAAGGACCCATTTTTTTAAATCGACGATCCTCATATGTTCCGGAAGCGAATCGGTTCCCGCAACAATCAGCGGGACAACCGAATCCTGTTGATGCAATCCCCCGTGTCCTGCTCCGCCCAAGTGAACCGGGCTGCCTTCTCCGGCAAACTCATGGCCGGGACGGGCACTTATCGCGAGGAATTCACCCTCATGTGAGTGAAGACAGCTATGCAGCCGTCCGAGAGCATCGGGATACAAACCGAATTGAATCCTATTATTCGTGACAGATAGATCGAGAATTTCCATGTTCCCTTCCAATTCCCACGACTGTCCATATTGATCCTGTAAAACGCCACTTGGCTGAAAACGTATTTCCCCATCAATTCCTCCAGAACGGACCTTAATGTGCCTGCCGCTTTTCCAGGCAATCACATCAATCCTGTTATCCCCCGTCAGGAGCATGGCGATGTCCTCTATCAGCTCCTTTTCCTCATTTAAGGAATAGATATAAGCCATCCTATCGTTCACCGCTAGGGCAATTTGATCCCCAGTTCTGGGCCCTTTTCGAAGCCTCATGATTTTATAAGGGCTAAACAGCTTCCTTAAATCGATTACCGCATGGTTCCGGTCAGAATGCACCCATGCCTGGCCGTTATCGCCCATAATAATCCACTGATTAAGCTCCAGCGCTTTTTTCCAATCTCCAAAAAGGCCAAGGATTTTTTGCAGTTGCTGATCCGCTTTTTCGATGCCTACTCGGTCCAATCTCCCGTACTTATGAATCCGTTGATCGAGATCAGGAAGGTAAACAATCGTAAAAGGGGGCAGGATATTTTCCGAAACAAGATGGCTTAATTGCTGGACGGACGAAGGGTCATTGACGCCGGCCTTTTGCCAGAAATGTTGGTTCTTTAATGATTTCCCTAGTTTTGAAAATCTTCCGTAGGAAAAAATGGCGGGAGCATAGACTGGACGATGCCTGCTTAACGGGGTAAATCGCCCGAGCATTTTTGGCAGGTCAAGAAAATGCGGCGTGTTTCCGCGGAAGACAAGTGCGTTGATCGATGCTGAATCAAGTCCCTGCCTGTATAAATCTTCATGTAGGGTTCGAACCTCCCGGCTAATGTGTGACTGATTCAAGTTGAAGAGCAAATCCTCAACTGCTTTTACAACTCCCAGTTTGAACAACTCCCGGTAATGGCTGCCGTAATTAATGAGCCGGTTTTCCTTCTTATTAAACCAGACAAGGCCGGGGATTTTATGTTGATCGCAATACGTCCCGGTCAGCAAAGTGGTATCCACATTTACCGACATGGTTGGAAAGGGGGCGATAAGACCCGGGGAATATGTGCCATTCTTTATCAGAAAATCAAATGCCGGCGCCATGCCTGCCCGGATTGCATCGTTAAGCGGGGCGTCCATTAATGTATCGACTATGACCATGATGACTGGTTTTCCTGCGGGTGGTTTCACATTCATGGTAGTATTCCATCCCTTGTCAGTAATAGTGACTTACCGTTAATATGTACGGATTTCGAAAAAAACATGTTCCCGCCTTTCTACTTCTAGGAAAGCAAATAATTGGATAGAGGGTTATTTAATAAAGATTCCCGCTTGAGAAAAGATATAAGTGATTTCTTCGGCAAGAAGGTGGGGCAGTGGAGTTTAAAGTGATGACATTTAATATTCGTCATGGGGAAGGAACCGATAAAAAGCTTAATTTGAAGAGGATCGCAAGAATTATCAATGACTCTGGGGCCGATGTTATCGGCTTGAATGAAGTGGACCGTTTTTTTTCAAACAGAAGCGGATTTCTTGACCAAGCCAAGTGGCTTGCGGAGAAGCTGGAGATGGACCATGTTTATGGCCCTGCGTTGACAACGGAAAACCTGGAGGGCGGAAACGACATGCAGTTTGGCAATGCGCTGCTCAGCCGTTTTCCAATTGTGAAAGCAGAGAACCATCCTTATGACTTCCTTCCAAAAAGGGCGGAAGCCCGGGCCTTGCTAGAGGCCAAAGTTCAAATAGAAGGAAAGGAAATTAGTGTTTGGGTTACACACTTAAGCCTCGGTCCATTTCAGCACAGAAAGCAAATCGCGTTTATATTGGAAAAGGCCAATAAGGAGCAACTGCCTCTTCTCGTAATGGGGGATTGGAACATGGGCCCATCTTCCAGGGGGTGGAGGAAAATGACTGAAACATTCATTGATGTATGGGTGGAAACAAACGAAGGGCCTGGGGGATATACGTTTCCTTCGAGGAGGCCGTTTCGCCGGCTCGATTATATTTTCTCAACAAAAAACCTTAAGGTCATTAGCTCCGAAGTATACAAATTGGAAAACAATGCTTCAGACCATCTTCCCTTATTGGCAACTATCCGGTTTCTTGATAGATGAGCGCCAGAATTTAAAAAATCATTAATCGTAAAAAGGAAGAAAAGGCATGAAACAACATTTGTTAAGCGCGTGGATGGTATTGGATCCGCTTTATTTCAGCTGCACCAGGCTCACTTACCTCGATGATACTAACAATATTTTTCGTGTGAGGCTTACAAAATATAAAGGGCGTGAACTTTTGCTTTCCGATGGAACCCGAATTGCAAAGGATGACGTCCTTGTAAAAATCCACCTTCATAACGTCAGGCTTCTAAGGGATATATACCCAATTAAGAGTGATGTGCGAAGGGCAAGGATTATTTATCAGCATGTACTGAGGTCATTACCGGGGATTGAAACTTTTATCCAAAGCCATAAACGCTCAGAAGAAATTAAAGGAATCATCGGGATTACAACTTTATGCAAGGGGGCGGAGCGGCTTGGATTTGAGGTTTTCTCCATTTCAAATCCTTTTTACAACTGGCTAAAATGGGTAACATTCCTGCCAATTCTCCTCCTCTCAGTAAATGGCAATTCACTGCAAAGGCTTGGGAAAAAAACGCTGCCCGGTTATTTGGTCATGTCAAAGGACAAGCTAAAATTGCTATACAGCTCCACCCACGAAAAATAAGCTGCCAACGAGGGGTTGGCAGCTTTTTAGACAGCGGGGTGTGAAGCACTTTTTGCCGATGCGAGAAACAATTGATGCAAGGTAATTTCGGGTCGGCTTCCTACACGAATATTAACTCCGGTTTGTCCAAGCCCTTCGTTAATATAGAACGGCTTTCCATCGTGCCAGTGAAGGCCTTTGATCATATTCATCCTGACAAGCCGTCCCATCTTCACAAGATGATAGGCTTTCGGATAACAAATTTGCCCGCCGTGGAAGTGGCCTGAAAGCAAATAATCAAAATGGTAATTCTTCATATGGAGAACAACATTCGGGTCGTGTGTCAGAACCACGTTCATCCCGTCCTTCAACCCCTTATAGGAAGGTTCTAGTCTGCTCCGGCCTGTACTGAAATCGTCAATGCCAATAATATTGACGAGTTGCCCATTTACGATAATGTGCCTGTTTTCATTATGCAGGAGTTTGCAACCTTCCTGTTTTAGCGTGTCTTTTAAAGACTGAAGGTTTTCCCCCTTCAGGACATAGTCGTGGTTTCCCAACACCGCGTACATTCCATATTTTGCTTCCAATTTCCGCAATGCTCTTAGGTACGGAACAAGCCTTGGAATGGAACGCTTCCGATCGAGGAAGTCACCTGTGATGGCGATGAGGTCGATTTTTTCCTTTTTAACTTTTTCAAACAGTTCCTCAGGAGAAATGGAGATATTCTCAAGATGCAAATCTGAAAGCTGCAGGATGTTCAGGACTGGAACAGCGCCTGAGCCCTGTCCAATAGCAATTTTCGTGAAAACAACGTCCTTTGTATTTCTATATGCACGCCGAATGGCCCAAATAAGGAAAAACAGGGCTGCGGCGAAAATGAATAATTTCATGGAAAGTCACCTCCGTATTCGATTATACAGGCTAACTGGCCATTTAAACCTAGGGAATTGATGGTATCCCTGTGTACGCCCGGCCAGGCCAAACAGATTGAGGGATATGAATGGAACACACAGCCAACAAAAAAATCCTGTTTCTTCCCTTTTTGCAAATCCCGTCCGGTCATTACCAGGCAGCGAGAGCAATCATCGACGGTATTGCCGAAAAGCAGCCGGATGTTGAATGCGAAGTCGTGGACATCCTCTCTTATACGTTCGGGAAACTGGAGAAGGCTGTCTCCCAAATTTACTTAGGCTGGATCCATGCGTTTCCGCGGTTATACAGCATCGTGTACCGGTTGAATGTAAATACCGGAACCTCAATTGAGAAACAATTCAAGATGTATGAATGGTTATTTTTAAAGACAATGAGAAAACTGCTGGAAGAGAAAACGCCCGATCTTATCGTTTGCACACATGGACTGCCTTCCTATTTGCTGAACATCCTAAAAGGCAGGGGAGAGGTGCAAATTCCTGTAGTCAACGTTTATACTGACTATTTCATCCATCAGGTGTGGGGGAAAAAGAAAATAGATTACCATTTTGTGCCGACAAGGGAAGCCGGTGATTTTTTAGTGTCTGGCGGAGTAAACGAAGCTGGCATCTATGTGACAGGGATTCCCATTCATCCATACATACGAAAAAAAAACCTTTCTCATAGAAATAAAAACTCTTCCGGGTTATCCGTTTTGGTCACAGGAGGGAGCCTTGGCATAGGGGCCATAGAAAAAATGTTTTCGGAAATTGATGATAGAGGGGAAGTCCATTATTCCATATTATGCGGTACGAATAAAGGCTTATATGAACGGCTCAACGCGCTGAGAAAAGGAAATGTCCGGCCATTTGAATACATCCGTTGCAGGAAAGAGATGGATAAGTTATACGAGTCTGCAGACGCTATTGTGACAAAACCAGGAGGAGTTACGCTAAGTGAATGTTTGTCTAAAAGACTGCCGATTTTTATTTTCCACGCATTGCCTGGCCAGGAGGAAATCAATTTGAAAACTCTCGAAAAGCTTGGCCTTGTTATGCGCCTGGATATCGAAAGCAAGGGTGGGCAGGGAATGGAAAGCCAAATCGCAGAATTCTTTCATGACAGCAATTCCGTTAAAAAGTATGAGGACAGGGTAAACAACTATCTCGAAACATTAACAAGCAAACGTCCAGAGGATATTGTCCTGGACATATTATTCAGTAACTAAACGGCAGTGTTGAAGTTGATGCAAAATCAGCAACACGGAATGGGAAAACAAAAACCCTTGAAGACTCAAGGGTTTTTAAGCGTCCCAGAAAGGATTCGAACCTCCGACCTACAGTTTAGGAAACTGTTGCTCTATCCTACTGAGCTACTGGGACATGATATAAAAAATATAAGGTTTTCGCTCTACATTTAGGCGGCCTCAATTTGTGCGTTTCGTTATGGCACAAAAATTATTATAGCGCCAAAAGCAAAAAAGGTCAAATGGATTTTAAACTTTTTTAAAAAAACCATAACCGAAATCGTCCTTCAAAAATAATAATTGGGTTTGCATGCGGATATGAAAGATACCTAGCATTGTATACCCTCTTCGAACCGATTTTAATGGTGATTTATATTTTACCCGGGATTCGTGACAACCAAAGGGCAAAATCCGGTTTCGTTGTCACAATAAGAACGGATTCGTGACAACCTAAAGGAAAAATGCGGTTTTGTTGTCACGATAAGCGAGGATTCGTGACAACTAAAGGGCAAAATCGGGTTTCCTTGTCACGTTAAGGACGGATTCGTGACAACCAAAGGGCAAAATTGGGTTTCCTTGTCACGATAAGGACGGATTCGTGACAACCAAGGGGCAAAATCGGGTTTCGTTGTCATGATAAGCACGGATTCGTGACAACCAAGGGGCAAAATCCGATTTCGTTGTCACAATAAGCACCGATTCGTGACAACCAAAGGCCAAAATCCGGTTTCGTTGTCATGATAAGCACGGATTCATGACAACCAAAGCGCAAAATCAGGTTTCATTGTCATAATAAACCATTCTTACAATCCAAGCCCAATAGCTCCACGCCCCAAGACATCGGTTTATGGCCTGGAATGAGATTAGAGAAGTAAAAAAGGGGGCTATCCTTCCATTTGGAAAGGCCCCCGCATTCAGTTAAAAATAATTTTTGTATACTTCCGTGTTCTGTCCGCATACGGCGCAGTGGTATTCAATCTCAAGCGAGTCCTCAATGGCAAGATGCTCCGTTTCCTGCTTGCAGTTTTCGCAGTACCTGATTTCTTTTAGGTTCTCCATGATCCTGCCTCCTTTAAAAAAGTCCTCAATACTGTTTTGACCTTTTTCTGCTTGGAATAAACCCTCTTGTAAAAAAATATCCCAATACGCTGGTATGCACCAAAAAAAATTTACCGAAAAAAGGGATTTATACGAGTTAGGCGGTCTTTGTTCCTGTATAATTAGATTATGTAGAAAAAAGGAGGTCCATGAATGACAGATTTAACACATGAAAAGGCCACACATAAACGGCTTACTAGAGTCCAGGTCACGGCAAGGACGATTGGGATCTTTATAGGGGCCGTATTGACTGCGGTCGGGCTGGAAATATTTCTTGTCCCGAATAACGTCATTGATGGAGGAATTGTCGGTGTCTCCATTATGCTTTCCCACGTTACTGGCATCAGCCTCGGTTTATTTATTTTCATCCTCAATATTCCATTCTTTTATTTAGGGTACAAACAAATTGGCAAAACCTTTGCCTTTTCTACGTTGTTCGGGATTACAGCCTTATCCATTTTCACTGCCCTCTTTCATCCGGTGCCAGCGTTTACGGATGATATCTTGTTAGCGACCGTTTTTGGGGGAATGGCCGTTGGGGTTGGCGTCGGGCTTGTTATCCGATATGGAGGAGCCCTTGATGGCACGGAAATCCTGGCCATTCTGATAACGAAGAAAACACCTTTTTCTGTTGGTGAAATCATTATGTTCTTCAATATTTTCATTCTTGGCGCTGCTGGATTTGTCTTCAGCTGGGACAGGGCGATGTACTCCATCCTAGCCTATGTCATTGCGTTCAAATCGATCGATGTGGTTGTCGAGGGCCTTGAGGAATCAAAATCTGCCTGGATTATCAGCGATCAGTACCAGGAAATAGGGGATGCAATCCTTCACCGCCTTGGTCGAGGAGTCACTTTTTTGGAAGGTGAAGGCGCTTTTTCTGGCGACAATAAGAAAGTAATCTTCTGTGTCATTACCCGGCTGGAAGAGGCAAAATTAAAGGATATTGTCCAGGGGTATGACAATTCTGCTTTCCTTGCGCTTGCTGATATTTCGGAAGTTAGGGGCGGCCGTTTCAAAAAGAGAGATATACATTAAAACAGGTCCTCCGAAGGGCCTTTTTTAATTTCCTCTTTTTTAGATGAACAAATTTCCGCGAAGGAAAAAAACAAATCGTGAAGTAAAAATAAGCTCCGAAACTTAATAGAGCCATTTTTGCAAAAATTGCAGAGAGGAAAGGGGAGTAAGAATAAGCTGGCACCAATTATGGGACCAGCTTCCGATTTTGGTTTTTAAATGAAGACCGATTTGCTCGCCATCTCTTTAGCGGCGTCCGCGGCCCGCACTTTGGCATCTTCAACAATTTCCGGTGCTTTTTTGGAAAAAGCATCTAGGCCTTCTGCAATTATCGTATCTAGTACCTGGATTCCGAGAAATCGAAGGGCGATTTTCAAATACCTGTCTCCTGACTCCAGGTCCGCCACTGGAAGCCCTGTATACATGCCGCCCCTTGTCTGGATATGGATGGCGGTTTTTCCTGCCAGCAATCCCTTTGGGCCGTTGGCTGTGTGGACGAAAGTCTTCCCTGAAACAAATAGATTGTCAAGGAATGTTTTCAATACGGCCGGGGATCCCAGATTCCAAAGAGGAGAGACGAACACAAAGTAATCGTATTGGATAAACTCATCGACAAGTCCATGCATTTTGGAGATTTTGGCCCTTTCCTTATTAGTAAGCTCTTCAAATGTCATTCCATAAGCCGCTAGTTTACCGCGGGCTGAGATTAGATCCGCATCCATCCGCACCATGTCAAACTGGAATAGGTCAATTTTTGTGATTTCGATATTGGGCTGTTCGTCGATGAAAGATCGTAAAAAAGCCTCACCAATTTGCATGCCTTTGGACTTTTTCGGACCTTTTGGATTTGCTGAAATATAAAGCAACTTGGCCATTTTTATCATCCATTCTACGTAAAGTTTTACAATTTCATTATACGAATAAAATCTTGCTCACTATTTCACAAATAATGAACATTGCGTGACCTATTTTTTGGGCCACTTATGATTATGTTTGGTTTTCGTTACTATAGTATAATGGTAAAAAAGGGGTGATGCTGTGCTCATCTTGTTCATTTTTATTTTCGCGGCTGTTCTTTTGGGTTTCGGCTTTTTTGTGGACTATTTTTACAAGAAGAAAGGAATCACAGATCTTGACCCTGAACGAAATACAATGAATATCAATGGAATGGAAAGGGCTTATGTCGAGTCGCATATGAATCATATACGCGATGAGTCAAAAAGCCATGGAATATAAACCTCTGGAAGATCCCGGAGGTTTTCTTTTTTCTTTTTTCTAAATTTCATTTTTAAAGGAATATAAAATGAGGTAATGGCACTTTTGGATATGGTAATATTGTTCAAAAAGGGGGATGCTTGGAAAGGTGGAATCAACTACTTCTGCCTTCATTAATTTGACCAAGGGATTTAAGCTTCCTGGAATCTCGATTGCCATCGCCGGTCTCAAGCCGGAAATCACATTGCACGCCGTCAATGCCGGAATTGATATCAAGGGCAAGAGGAACGTTCACGAACTCGAGCCAGGCAATCGACTTTTTAAGGCCAGGCAATATAATCAGGTTACAGGCATTCTACTAACATTCAGGACTTACTGTACATACAGAGGTGGCGCGCAATGACGAGAAAATTATATTATGAAAATCCTTATCTGGCTTCTTTTCAAACGAGCCTTATTAATCAGGGAGAGGATGAAAACGGAGAATGGTATGCCGTTTTGGAATCGACAGGATTTTACCCAGAAGGTGGCGGCCAGCCATATGACACTGGATCATTGAATGGGATAGAAGTAAACAGAGTGGAGGAGGTGGATGGGGAAATTCGGCATTACCTTGTCTCAAGCCTTGATGCCGAAACTGGGTTGGTTGAAGGAAAAATCGACTGGGAACGGAGATTCGACCACATGCAGCAGCATACCGGCCAGCATATCCTATCAGCCGCGTTTGATAATCTTTTTGCTTTTAAGACGGTCGGATTCCATCTTGGTAGGGAAGAATCAACAATTGATCTTGATACAAGCGCCCTCGAAAGCAGCCAAATTGAGGAAGCCGAAAAGCTGGCAAACCAAATTGTCCTCGAAAATCGGCCGATTGAAAAGAGATGGGTGACCAAAGAGGAAGCGGAAAAACTGCCATTGCGAAAGTCCTTGGCCGTGGAAGAAGATATCCGGCTTGTAATTATTCCCGATTTCGATTACAACGGTTGCGGCGGTACCCATCCTTCCTCGACATGTGAGGTAGGGATGATAAAAATCCTTGCAATAGAAAAAGAAAAGAAGAAATATCGAGTCAGTTTTGTAGCCGGAAACAGGTCTTTCCGCCAATTTTCAAAGAAAAATCACATTCTCGGCAAGCTTACTCCGCTATTAAATGCTCCTCAGGAAGAAATGGAAGCTGCAATACTTAAGCTTTTGGAGACGAAAAACTCGCTGGAAAAAAAGCTGGAAGAAGCAAATGATAGGCTGATCGTCTCCGAAGCGGGCCAAATGCGGCTGAAAAGGGAAAATACGGATCTTCCAGTCACTGGCTTGTTTAAAAACAGGCCGATCCAGGAACTTCAGAAACTGGCTAGAGCGATCGTTGTGGAGGATGGAACGAGGGCAGTACTTGTTGCGAAAAATGGGGACAAGCTACAGCTCGTTTGCGCAAAAAGCAGCGATGCTAGAGGGAACATGAAAGAAGCTGTTAACGGTGCGCTTTCATTGATCAATGGCAGAGGGGGAGGAAACGAAACGTTCGCCCAGGGAGGCGGAGACGCAACTATAACCCCAAGCGAACTGCTCAGCAAACTCCTGGCAAAACTATAAAAGGAAAGGCGCCTGTCACAAGGACAGGCGCCTTTCTGCGTATTGAGGCGGGGAACCACGCGCCACATTCGCATGTTCCTAAAAGGAATGTTCCCCGGCTTACACAATTCAGCTCATCGCTTTGCTATTGTACCACGGAAAAGGACTGTACACAAGTTCTTTTTTTTAGATTAATCGCCATCAAGGATGTTGAATAGGCCCTTTGCCAGGCTTCCTTCGTCTCGGGCCCCGCCCCTATGAGGCAAGGCTGCAAATACACGGCTTGCAAGGCGGCTGAATGGAAGCGATTGTATCCAAACGGTCCCCGGTCCCCTAAGTGTTGCGAAGAAAAGGCCTTCGCCCCCAAACAGGGCGGTTTTAACTCCTTTTACAAATTCGATGTTATAGTCGACGCCCGCCGTCATACCGACAAGGCAGCCAGTATCAACCCGTAATACCTCTCCAGGCTGCAGTTCTTTTTTATGGATTGTCCCTCCCGCATGGACAAACGCCATTCCGTCTCCTTCGAGCTTTTGCATAATAAAACCTTCGCCCCCGAAGAAACCGGTGCCTATTTTTCGTTGAAATTCGATTCCGACTGAAACGCCTTTCGCGGCCGCAAGGAATGCATCTTTTTGGCAAATAATTTTGCCGCCTAGTTCACTTAAATCCATAGGAATAATTTTCCCCGGATAAGGGGATGCGAAGGAAACATGGCGTTTTCCGCTTCCAACATTCGTGAACGTTGTCATGAACAGGCTTTCCCCCGTCAAAATCCTCTTCCCGGCGGAGAAAATCTTCCCCATAAAGCCGCCGTTCCCTCTGGAACCATCCCCAAAAATCGTTTCCATTGAAATGCCGTCTTCCATCATCATCAGGCTTCCGGCCTCGGCAACGACCGTTTCATTCGGGTCTAGCTCAACCTCAACGAATTGCATATCATCCCCATAAAGCTTGTAATCAATTTCATGGTTATTCATGGTTTTCCTCCTAACGGATTTTATTTTCTATTCCAAGTATAATCGAATTATTGGAAAGGCGCTTCTTTTAAAATAAAATAAATTGTTCCTTGTTCCAAGCCAATCAAGAGGTGCAAAGGAAACCAAGTTTTAAACGAAAGACAAATGCCAGACAAAAGTGTACAATAACCATTAACTGGGCGTTTAGGAAGCCCATTATTGCAAGGGGGATGCTACTATGGCCGGAAAAATTAAAACGGGCCTTCTGGCGGATACTGAAACAACCGGTCTTAAGCCGGGAGCAGATGAAATCATCGAGCTGGGTCTTATACTATTTACATATAATGAAGAAACAGGGGAGATAATTGATACTCTTGAGGAGGCATCGTTCCTTCGCGAGCCGATCTCTTCGGCGGCGATTCACAATTATCCTGGCGCATTCAGAGTACACGGAATCCCATTTAGCCTTGTGGAGGGAAAAGCGTTTGATGATGAAAAGATTAAAAAGCTTTTTTCCTACCCGGATTCTGTGCTGGCCCATAACGCATCTTTTGACAGAAGCTTCCTTTATCATATGTATCCAGAGGTAAACGATCTAAAATGGTACTGCACAATGAGGCATATTCCCTGGAAGCAATACGGCTTCCCAAGCGGCAGCCTTCTTTCCCTTTTGAAAGCCCATGGAATTTCTGGGGTCCAGCAGCATAGGGCAATGGACGACATATTACAATTAATGGCGCTCCTAAAGCATCCAAATCAGGACGGACACCCTTATTTACGGGAAGTTTTTCGAAAAAAACCAATGGCGAAATATGAACCCGGAGGAAGAAAGACAGGCTACCGGAATTGGCGAAAGCCAGGGGCCGCAAGAATTCCCTTCCAGGGAAAGTAGCATCTGAAAAAGAATAGGTACACTCCATCTAAGCCAACAATAAGGCAAAAGGGGGTATTAGGATGCCAAGAGGAAAAGAATTGGAACAGCTCCCAATGGGAAAGACCTTGCCGGGAGCCGGGAAAGACCTTGGGTTTTTTAGAAGGGATACTCTTCAATCTTTTAATCGCAATACACAGCCGAAGCCGTCATCGATAAGGGACGGTCCGGACGATAACGCGTAAAAAGAGCCCCGCATTTTGCGGGGCTTCGCTTATACCTCTTTAAGTTCCCTTATATCAACTACCGTTCTTTCCTCCAACGGACCTCTCAAATGTACTGTAGCCCTTTCCCCATCACCATGCAGCTCATCAATCCAAACGGAAACACCGTTATACGTTACATCGATATCCGCTGATGACGAAAGGATTTGCTTTACCCTCTTTGAATCCATCATTAACTCCTCCTTCCATGTTCCCTTTTTAGTTAGAGTGGACAGTTTAGATCAAAATATCCATTCGTCAAATACATAAATAAAAACAAAAAGTTTTTGAAATTTGGATACTTGTCCACTCAAGTTCTTCTGTCATTACATAAGTTACAGTATAAATAATGAAAGGAGGGAAAGAAAAATGTCTTACGATCATAACTACACTATGGGCCAAGCCCATCACCGCAACCGAGTCAGAAGGGTGGAAATTGACGCCGACGAGGTCATCATCCGCACGAATAAGGTTCGGATTGAAGGTGCGCGGAGAAGAAGGGACCACGAGTATGACGTCGCTGGAGCAGAAGATTACAACTACGGCGACTACGGTAACGAATATGATGGAAATGTCGGTGGAGCACACAACCGCAAACGCCATTGCAGAGGCTGGTTCTAATTAGGCTTGAGGCAGGAAATGCGATTTGCATTTCCTGTTTTTCGCGTTTTCCTTCAATTATTATATTCCTTATGATACGCTACGATTTTTGACTGAGATAAAAATGATTTCAGGTGGTAGAAATTTTGTTTCTTTAAAGAAGTTTGGAAAAAGGTTTTTATTTATTTATCGGAATGATAAATTTCATCTTGCACGTTCATTAGTGCGGGTTTATGATTACAAAAGAAGTTACCAATATCGGTTTATAATTTAAAGGACGATGAATCCGTTGAACGTAAATCACCTCCCGGAAACGGTGAAAGCAAACGAGAAGTTCAGCATTAAAAATGGAATTGCTTCTACAATTGTACAGAATTTAACAAATAATTATTTTTCCCTTTTTGCAATTGGCGTCCTGGGGGCGTCGAATTATCAGGTGGGGCTTATCAGTTCCCTCCCACAGTTTATCGGAATGTTCGCCATGCTGGTTTGTTCCATTTTGATGGGGAGGATTAGCGAGAAAAAAAACTTTACTGCCTATTCAGTTCTCGCAACGAGATGTTTCCTTCTTTGCATGGTTTTTGTTATCTATGTTCCTGAAGCTTATAGAAGCTGGGTATTTGTGCTTCTGGTAGGATTAATGAACTTCCCTGGTTCTTTTGCCATGCTTAGCTGGCAATCTTTTATAAGGGATCTTATTCCTGACCATCGGCGGAATGGTTTTTTTAGCGAAAGAAACAAGATATTGACGATTGTCGGGATGGCTACTACGTTCCTAATTGGCCTCTCCTTGCAGCAATTCGACAAAAGCAATCCATTTCCGTATCAGGCTCTCTTCCTTCTGGCTGTTCTGTTCGGAGCGGCCGAAGTGTATTACATAATGAAACATCGGGAAGAAAAGTCCGCGAATAAACCAAAACATTCCGGATTCAGTCTGAATCTAAGGATTTTCAGCGATAAGTCATATTTTTATTTTCTTATTTGCGGTTTGTATTTCAATTTTGGCTGGCAAATGGCCTGGCCATTGTTCAGCATCTATCAAATCAGTTATGCCCATGCAAATGGATTTTGGATTAGCATTTTTACGGTAGCAAACCAACTTGCCCAAATTGCGAGCTTTAAATTGTGGGGAAAGATGGCTGACAAACACGGTAATTCAAAAATGATGATTCCGCTCGCATTGGGAATGGCTATCGCGCCGGTATCGATGATCCTATCCACCAACCTTGTCTATATAACGATTGCGAACGGCCTATCAGGATTTTTTGTTTCCGGGACAGTCCTTATTCTGTTCAATCAGCTATTAGATGTGACCAAGGAAGATAACCGGAGCTCTTATATTGCCAATTATAATGTTCTGTTGGCTGTAATCGGTTTCATCGCACCACAATTTGGGGTATTTCTACTAGAAGCAACCAATATAGGGGTATCAATGTCCATTTCCACCGGAGTTCGTGCCTCTAGCGCGATCCTCTTCTTTATGTTTTACGTGTTTATGAAGGCTAATAAAAACAAAATCCAGATTAATAAATTGGGAGTTTCAGCGGGCAGCGAATTTAAAAGGAGATGATCACCTTGGGAAAATGCAATCTTGACCACAGTTTGGAAGATGTCAAAAAAAAATATGAAACCCAAAAGGGGTTTCTTCCGTCTACTATATATGATGCTTTTGAAGCCAGGCTTATGGAGACCCCGGACCAAATGACACTGAATGAACTTTTTCACCTGCTTAAAAAATATGACCTTGCCTCCGTGGAAGAAAGGGCTACAAGGAATGTCGAACTCGAACGGATCCTGTTGGGAAATAAAGAAAAAAGCCAATAAATATTACAGCCAAGCGGCAGTAAATGGCAGTATTATTGTTTTAACTTTTCCCTATAATGTGTTATAGTAATTGAGGTTCGTTTACCTGTAGTTTTACGGTAAGTGAAAGGAGACTCAAGATGTTGCAATTCAAACAAACCGTAGATTGGAAAAATAAAAAATATTCCTTCTTTATCCTGGCGGTCACACTGTTTTGGATAAAAACCTATATTGCTTACAATATTGAATTTAATCTTGGAATTGACAATGGCTTACAGGAATTCCTCTTATTGATTAACCCGATTAGCTCGGCACTCTTTTTCTTTGGATTCGCGCTTTTGTTCAGGAAAAAGATCCAGTTTACAGTCATCCTGATATTAAACTTTGTCCTTTCCTTCCTTTTATACGCAAATATTGTGTATTACCGATTCTTTAATGATTTCATTACAGTACCGGTTTTGATGCAGACAAAGACAAATGCGGGGCAACTTGGCGACAGCGCGCTATCGCTAATGTCCTTTACAGATGTATTTTATTTTACCGACACAATTTTACTTGCCTTTTTGGCTGTTAAAGCATTCGGGAAATTCAGGGAACCTGGAAAGCGTTCATTCAGGCTTGCGATGTTATTTGCGGTAACAACGTTCCTGTTCAACCTTGGCCTTGCTGAAAAAGACCGCCCACAGCTGCTTACACGTTCGTTTGACAGGGCGTATCTTGTGAAGTACCTTGGGGCATACAACTTTACCATCTATGATGCGGTTCAAAACATTAAATCATCCAGCCAGCGGGCGCTGGCGGACAGCAGCGATATTACCGAAATCCAAAACTACAGGAATGCGAACTATACCGAACCGAATCCGAAATATTTTGGGAAAGCAAAAGGGATGAATGTGGTTTACATTTCCCTCGAATCGCTTCAAAACTTCATCATCGACTATAAACTTGACGGGCAGGAGGTTACACCTTTCCTCAACTCGTTGACGAGGGATCCAAATACGTTCTACTTTAACAACGTATTCCATCAGACTAGCCAGGGAAAAACATCAGATGCCGAATTTTTGATGGAAAACTCCCTTTACCCGATGTCACAAGGTTCCGTATTCATCAACAAGGCACAGAACACGTTCCATGCAACCCCAGCAATCCTGAAGGGCTATGGCTATAATTCCGCGGTTTTCCACGGAAACTATAAAACGTTCTGGAATCGGAATGTTATGTATAAAGCGCTTGGCTACGACCGTTTCTTTGACGCAGAATATTACACGATGAAAGAAGAAGAAACAAAAAACTATGGAATGAAGGATAAGCCTTTCTTTAAGGAATCCATTCCATTGCTGAAAACATTGGAACAGCCTTTCTACACGAAGTTTATTACCCTGTCCAACCATTTCCCATTTGAAATGGACGAAGGGGATACAGACTTTCCGGCGGGTACAACCGGAAATAATGTTGTTGACCATTATTTCCAATCAGCGAATTACATGGACCAGGCAATTGAGCAGTTCTTCAATGACCTAAAAGCTTCCGGTCTGTATGACAATACAATGATTGTCATGTACGGGGACCACTACGGAATTTCTGAAAATCATAACGCAGCAATGAGCCAGGTAATTGGTGAAGAAATTACCTCATTCAAAAACGCGCAGCTTCAGAGGGTTCCTGTGTTTATCCATGCACCAGGCGTAAAAGCTGAGCAAATTGACAGATTTGGCGGCCAAATTGATGTTCGCCCGACCGTTCTGCATCTTCTTGGAATCGATACGAAAGACTTCCTTGAATTCGGTTCTGACTTGCTATCTCCGCAGCATCACGGGGTAGTTAGTTTCAGGAATGGCGATTTCATTTCATCTAAAGTGACTCAGGTGAACGAGAAGTGCTATGATACGGCCACTGGCGAACTGCTGGAAGATCAAGCAATGTGCGCCGAAAATGCGGAAAGGGTAAAAAACGAACTTCAACTGTCGGATGAAATCGTCCTTAAGGATTTGTTGAGGTTTTACACTCCTGACGGCTTCAAACCAATCAACCCGAACGACTATGAATATATAAAGGAAGACATTCCTGTGGAAGATATGAATGAATAAGAAAAAAGGCGAAGGAGAAATCCTTCGCCTTTTTATTTTCTAAAGCAGAATAATCAGCATGGACATAAAGGAAGACTCCCCACAATTAGCACGCATGGAAAGACGCCCTTTATTTGTTCCGAGGCGATTTTGGTTTATCACGATGACGCTTGCGCATTTTGTAGTTTCGTATTCCTCTTGGGTTATGGTACGATGAAAGAACATATATTCGCTAAAAGGGGAAAGAAAATGGCAGATTTCCATATATCTGCAAGGGCACTTGCGGAGTACGTATACAGGAGCGGCAGTATTGAAACCGGAATTGGCGCGGCATCTGCGATGGCGGAGGGCACAAAAGCCCACCAATTTGTCCAAAAGAGGTATAAAGAGGGCGATCAAAAAGAAGTCCCACTCCGAATTTCAATCCAATACGAAGACATTGATTTTATCATTGATGGACGATGTGATGGCCTGCTTCTGGAAGACGGGCAACTCGTTATTGATGAAATCAAGTCTACTTCACTAAATCTTGATACGATTGAAGTGGACTCTTATCCCGTCCACTGGGCACAGGCGAAATGCTATGCGTATATTGTGGCGGCTGAACAGGGAATCGGCCAGATTGGCGTAAGAATTACTTATGTTCAAAGGGCTACATATGAACAAAAGCATTTTAATCGAATTTTTTCTATAAATGAGTTACAGCAATTTATTCAACAGCTGCTAATCGATTTCGCCCCCTACGCGAAACTTACGATTTCCCTAATGGAAAGGCGGACAGAAACGGCGCAAAAGCTTGCCTTTCCTTTCCCAGCTTACAGGCCCGGGCAAAAACCGCTTGCCGGTTCTGTATACCGGACTATCAATGAGGGAGGGAATTTATTTGTAAATGCACCGACCGGGATTGGAAAGACAATTTCGACACTGTTCCCTGCCATAAAAGCGATGGGCGAGGGAAATATTGGCCATATTTTTTATATTACCGCAAGGACAACGACCAGGAAGGCCGCGGAGCAGGCGCTGGCCCTAATGGCATCCAAGGGGCTTCACGTAACCTCTGTTTCCCTTACTGCAAAGGAGAAAACATGCTTCAATGAAGAACACGGGTGCCAGCCAGGAAATTGCGCATTTGCCGCTGGCTATTACGACCGGATTAATGGGGCGGTCCTTAATATATTGGAGAACGGGACGTTTTTGAACAGGGAAAAAATTGAAACGTACGCCCGGAAACATCGTGTTTGCCCATTCGAATTTTCTCTGGACCTTGCTTATCTTGCCGATGTGGTGATTTGTGATTACAACTATATTTACGATCCGCGTGTTTCGTTAAAGCGTCTTTTTGATGAAAAAAAGAAACGGGCGGCCCTGCTCGTAGATGAAGCCCACAATCTTCCCGATCGTGCCAGAGACATGTTCTCCGCTTCACTCGAGAAGTCTCTTTTCCTTACGGTTAAAAGAGGCTACAAATCAGCAAACCGTGAATTGGGAAAGGCAGCCTCCAAGGTCAACCAATTTTTTATCGACGCGAGGAAAAGGCTGTCAGGTGAAAGAGAATGCTTGCTTGAGGAATTGCCTGAAGGGCTCGTGGAAACGGTAAGAGAGTTTGTCGGCGAAGCCGAAAAGCAGCTTGCGGCCGAGTCCGCTTCCGAAGAAATGCTGCTCGATGCGTATTTTAATGCCCAGAATTTTTTAAAAGCCGAAATGGTGGCAGATGAACGATTTGCCGTCTATACCACAGTGAATCACGGGGAAGTTTCAATAAAACTGTTTTGCCTGGATCCGTCCGAATTGCTCAGGAAAACCGGAAAGGGATTTAGGGCAAAAGTTTTCTTTTCCGGAACATTGGTTCCGCCCGATTATTTTAGGGAAATGCTCGGCGGAGTAGAGGGCGATCCATTCCTGTCCGTTTCTTCGCCGTTTGATACTAGCCAGACGGATGTATTTATTCAAGCTTTGTCCACCCGCTATAGGGACAGGGAGCGTTCTTACAACCGTATTGCCGATACCATCCGGATGCTTCTCGATGAAAGGCCTGGGAATTATTTTTGTTTTTTCCCATCCTATCAATTCATGGAGAAGGTAGTGAATATCCTCGAGCCTGGGAATGAGGTAGAATATATTATCCAGCAATCCAATATGGGTGAGGAGGAACGGGATGAGTTCCTTTCTCACTTCAGGACAAGGGGCAATAACAGCCTTGTTGGTTTTGCCGTTCTTGGTGGAATTTTTTCAGAGGGAATTGATCTTCCCGGAGATAGCCTTAATGGGGTGGTTATAGTAGGGCCTGGGATTCCACAGATTTCATTCGAACGAGACTTGCTAAAGAAGTTTTATTCTTCAACGGGGCGCAATGGGTATGATTATGCCTACACATTTCCAGGAATGGTCAAAGTTCTTCAAGCTGGCGGAAGGCTAATCCGCTCCGAGACAGACACCGGTACAATTCTTTTAATCGACGACCGATTCTTGCAGCAGAAATATATGAGCCTTTTTCCGGATGAGTGGGAGCCATTTACCATTATTGAATAAGTAAAGCAGCAATTTGATTAGGCCGGCCCTTTCATTCAGGTACCGGCCTAGTTTGGCATTCACTCATGATGTAGAGATTCAATTCGATCTTGTTATTAAAACAAACGGCTTACCGGACATTATCTATCCTTCGTAAATCCTTCTTCCGCCATATAGTCTTCCACTTCCTTGTATGTACCAAAGCTCTCTTCAAGATTTGCGCCAAAATAAACATTCCATAATTCATCTTCATGCGCAACAACTAGGACATCATTTTCCTTATTCAACCATCTTTCAGGCGTAGTTCCGGAAACGGTTTCCGGTGCTTCAACACCTGACAAAAGTGAAATCGACTTTGCAACAAGTGATTTGAGTTCCTCAGCGGAAAAGTCCCTGATATTAACGAATCCTTTTTCATCCGTCTTATAGCCATCCAGGCCACGAGCATATACAAATCCGTTGCCATTAGGATGAAGATGGTAAACTACATTTTTCTTGTCGATCTCACTGCCTTCAAATTGGTAGTTCACACGCCCCAAAGATACGTTTTTGCGTTCCAATTCCGGGAACGCTTCCATGATTGCGATTTTTTCTTGAAAAGTCAGCATAATGCCTCCAAAATTTTTATTTCGTGTAAAGTATACCAAACCACTGGAACTGTGGGCAAATAGCTGATAGCTTATCGGACGGGCCTAGCGCTTACAACCTATTCCTGCTTGCTTTTTTGTGAATAAATGAACAGGGAGCGGGTATAAGGAAAGAGAGCAAAGGATTGGAGGTTTTACAATGGAGAACAAAGCAGAAAAAAAAATCATCCCGATGACCAGCATCGACAGTGGTATCGGAGAG
Source organism: Neobacillus oceani (assembly GCF_046237595.1). NCBI lineage: Bacteria > Bacillati > Bacillota > Bacilli > Caryophanales > Bacillaceae > Neobacillus > Neobacillus oceani. The sequence continues at coordinate 2,408,534 of NZ_CP143543.1, forward strand.
CAAATAACAAGCGACTTGTATTATTTCCCTTTTCAAATTGTCAATGTCGTTTTTTACGGCTATCCGGGCGAGGGAAATGACTGGGTTCTCATTGATGCCGGAATGCCAAGATCCGGTGACAATATTATTATTGAAGCGGAAGAGAGATTTGGCAAAAATAACCCTCCTAAAGCTCTCATTCTGACCCATGGCCATTTTGATCATGTTGGGGGAATAACCGAACTTATCGAAAAGTGGGGAATGCCAGTTTATGCGCATGAGCTGGAATTGCCATTTTTAAGGGGAGAGAAGGACTATCCTAAACCGGATCCGACAGTGGAGGGGGGATTGCTTGCAAAGATTTCCCCATATTACCCAAATGAAGCAATCACAATTGACGGCCATGTACAGGCGCTTCCACAGGATGGGACTGTCCCGTTTATGGAAGGATGGAGATGGATCCATACACCAGGGCATACACAGGGACATGTTTCTTTATTCCGTGAAAAAGATGGCGCCCTTATTGCCGGGGATGCCTTTGTGACTGTTAAACAGGAATCCCTTTATAAGGTGTTTACCCAGGAGCAGGAAATCAGCGGGCCACCACGTTATTTAACCCCAGATTGGGAGACAGCAAGGATTTCTGTCGAAAAACTCGCCTCTATGAAACCAATGGTAGCCATCACTGGCCACGGACGCCCAATGACAGGGAAGACTTTACGTGAAAACCTCGCTCTTCTTGTTGAGAAATTTGATGAAATTGCGATTCCGGACTACGGCAAATTTGTTGACGATAAATAAACAGGAAGGGCAGCCCTATTCAATTGGGCTGCCCTTTTTCAATCTTCCAAACCTTCAACGGAAGACCGCGGCTCATAAAAAGTTTCCTATAAGCTCCCGTCCAGTTTAAAAAGATACCTGGCGATTACTTCAAGGCCCTTATCAAAGTTTTCTAGATTGAAATGTTCATTTGGCGCATGAAAATTTTCATCTGACAGCCCAAATCCCATCATAACAATCGGCATGTTCAGGATCTCGGCGAATGACGCTACTACCGGGATTGACCCTCCGCCCCGGATGTAGGCCGTCGGGACTCCGTATACCTCTTCATATGCCTTTCCCGCTAGCTGGATGGCCGGATGGTCGAAAGGGGTGAGGAATGGCGCACCTTTGTCAAACTGAGTGACGGTAACTGTTACCCCTTTTGGCGCCACTTTTTTAACATGGCTTTCGAGGAGGTCAGCGATTTCCTGTGGATCCTGGTCAGGTACAAGCCTGCACGTTATTTTTGCATGTGCTTCTGAAGGGATGACCGTTTTAAGTCCCTCGCCCTGGAAGCCTCCATAAATTCCATTTACTTCAAGTGTGGGACGAGCCCAAATTCGTTCAAGGGCGGTAAAGCCTTCCTCGCCAAAGAGTTCCGGAACGGCAAGCTGGCTAGCCATCGCCTCTTCACTTTGGCCCAGGCCAGCGAATTCCGACCGTTCCTCCGCGGTCAGTTCCCTTACTTTATCGTAAAATCCCTCTACAGTAATAAAGCCATTTTTAGCCCGCATGGAAGCGAGGATTTCAACGATCGCATGAATCGGGTTTTGGACTGCGCCGCCGTAAAGCCCGGAGTGCAAATCCCCCGATGCACCCTTTACATCGATTTGGATTCCGGTCATGCCCCGGAGGCCGTACACGATTGCCGGCTTGCCCCGTTCAAGCAGGGTGGTATCGGAAATGACAAGTACATCCGCCGCTAGGAGGTCCTTTTTTTCCTCAACAAACGCAGGGAGGGTCGGGCTCCCGATTTCTTCTTCACCTTCAATTAAGAACTTAATATTTACTGGAAGCTGTCTATGTGTTTGTAAAATGGCTTCGACTGCTTTTAAATGCATGAATACCTGGCCTTTATCATCACTTGAACCGCGCGCATAAAGTTTCCCGTCCCTGATTGTAGCTTCGAACGGAGGCGTATCCCATAATTCAAGCGGGTCGACCGGCTGTACATCGTAATGGCCATACATGAGGACAGTTGGCATTCCTGGAGCTTTCATCCATTCACCATATACGATCGGATGGCCTTTTCCAGTATAGACTTCCGCTTTTTCAAGTCCGATTTTCCTCATCATATCCGCCGTCCATTCCGCTGCCTTCAACATATCCTCTTTATGGGAGGGAATCGCGGAAATGCTTGGGATTGCGAGATATTCCTTTAATTCATTCAATTGCCTTTCCCTGTTATGTACAAAATAATCACGAAGCTTTTGGTCCATCTTTTAATTCCTCCTAAAAGTTCTCCCTGTAGTATTTCTTTCCCTGGAACCAAAAATCCTTTAATTTAACAGGATTTCGTTTTTGGTGCCCTGTAAAAATTATCATAACTACAAATTAAAAGGATTGAAAATTTTTGCTAAATGTGTAAAATTACACTATAAGAAGAACATTTGGATTCTTTTTCCTAACTTACATAACAAATCCGATTAGGGGGGATGCTGGATGGAACCTAATTTTAGGAGTGAAGCCCGGAGAATATTCAGGCGGGAACTATTCAATATGAAAGAAAAAGGCTATTTGAAGCCCGAAATCATGGACGAAGTGGCCAATGCCCATTTCCAGTACCACCAGGACCTTTTGGAAGAAGACAGGAAAAGGGAAGAGGCCTTGCAAGCCCGCCTAGCTCATCAGGAACCGGTTATTCAGCCGCCATCCGTCCCAATCCTTGAAAGCAGCTCTCCGCTAAAGCACGTACCAAAACCACCGGGCATGCCGAAAAAACCAAAAAAAGTCCTTACGAATGAACAAATGAGGGAACGAAATATATCATGGCTTCTAAATATCGGGGTCATTTTCCTTCTTGTCGGTGGTCTGTTCGTTGCAACGAGCAATTGGGAGACAATGTCCCCTGGAATGAAAAGCAGCGCGATTGCACTCGTTTCGCTCCTTTTTTACGGATTCGCCTATTTGTCTTCAAGAATACTGAAAATCGAAAAGACGGCATTTGCCTTCATCGTTCTCGGAAGCTTGTTTTTGCCGATATTCGTCCTTTCACTTGGCTGGTTTGGCCTGCTTGGGGAAAATTTGTCCGTAACCGGTGAAGGGAAGTATCTGCTCGGATTTATAGGCAGCATCCTCCCGGCGGCAGCGTATGTTTTCTTTGCCAAAAGGCTTGAATCGAGGCTCTTCGTCTGGTTTTCTCTTATTGCAATATCTGTTTCGGCGGGATTTTTGCTGGCATCCTTCCACCTGGCGATTGATTATTTCTATCTTGGCATCATGGGCTATAATGCGGCAATCATTTTCTTTTTCTATAAATTGCGTGGCAGGCCATCCATTGCGTTGTTCCTTAAGGAGTTCCCGGTCTTTATCCAGGCCAATCTGGTCGTGTCCACATTGCTAATGCTGTTTTTCTATGACAGCAAACTTATTTATAGCTTTAATCTCCTTCTGACCGCGGCCATCTACCTGTCTATGATGTTTGTGAGCGGAAAAAAGCAGTATCATTTTATTTTCAGCACAATGGCCGTGTACGGAGCATACCAGTTGATTGAACATTCCATCCTTGATGAAGCGGGCGCCATTTTTTACGCGGCAATCGCATTTGGCTTTGTCTTCATACCAAAGGGGCTGAAAGGGAATTTGATGCTCGATACGGTTTTCCGGTACACGAGCGCCATCGTTTCCATTCTTGCATTCTTTTACATCTCGCTCGAAGGGATATTCCTTAAGGCAGGGGAGCCTTCGTTTGTCCTTTTGCTTGCTTATATTATCATTGCAGGGAATTTCCTGTATCTCTCCCATACAGAGAAATTGCCGGCATTCCCTTATTTAAGCGCCGCGTTTCTTGGGACAGCGTTTTATGAAGCTGCTTCCTTGTTTGGAAAATATGTCTTTGGCATCAGCCAGCAAACCGGAATGTATTTAGCTGGTTCCGTATTGTTTTTGGTCATTGGAGTACTGGCCACGAAGAAGGAGTTGGCGCCAATAAAATTGCCAGCAAGGGATCTTGGTTTGGCCGCAATGCTGCTCTCAATCCTGATTGCCTTAGGTTTCCGGGAATGGATTGAACTCGGAGTGATGCTCATTCTTTTTTCTGGTTGGCTATTTATTGTGAAACTAATAGAGAAAAGACCTGTTTTCCGGAGCTTGTCCATTTGGGTAGTTCCCGTATCCGCGGGATTGTCGGTCCTTGCTTTTTGTCAAAAAGCGATGATTGAATCCGATGCTTTCAGAACAGAATGGGGCTATCCAACGGCCTTCGCCGCGGGGGCTGTTTTCTTGCTCGGGCTGTCGCTGTTTTTGAAGAACAAAGGGGACCGGGAACTGGCTGGATCCTTCTTTTATACAGCTCAGCTTCTGTATACCCCTGGCCTTATAGCATCCGCTTTTTGGGAAATCGATCCGCTGATTGTCCGCCCGGTGCTTGTCCTTTGCGCCTTAGGGATGTATTTCCTGCTTTATAGGCTGCATCGAATCCAGACGGTGGCCATGCTTATCAGTACAGTAACACTTGGTTTTTATTTTTCAGTTGTTGCTTCAGCCTATTCACAAATAAAATTTAGCGAGTTTGCAGAATCGCTACTTGTACCCATTGGGGCATTCGTACTCTTGTTGCTTTCCTTGGGGCTGATGAAAAAGGATGCTCTTTTGCATAAGGGATATGCATGGTTGGGACATATCTTGCTTCCGGCTTCGTTACTCCTTGTGTGGTTCGCTTTTCCTGCATGGTCAATTTACAGCTTTTCTGCATCAATTGCCATTTATTGTCTTTCCTGTTTTGTGGCTAAAGACAGCTGGAATAAGACATTGTTTTTATACAGCGCGTACACAACACTATTCCTTACGGTCACTAAAGGATTCGATATCGCCATAAGGGATTATTCGGGCAGTTACGAATTTCCGGCCACGAGCTTCATACTCCTTTTTGCCTGGCTGCTTTTAAAAGCAGAATTGAAAAAGCTGACGCAACACTTTCTCGCAGTGTTTTCCATATTCGGCATCGCCGCTGTCGCATTCATGGATCCATTCACGCTCCTCCCGTACGCGATTACTTTGGTTTATGGAGCCGCGACGCTTGGCTTGTTGCATAAGGTAAAATGGGATTTGCTTGGAATTTTGCCGGTTTTGTTTATGTTTTTCGCAACCATGGGATATTTGTCAGGCTCAGGTCTTAAGACGGAATGGATATTTATCGTAACCGCGGCAATTGGGCTAGCCCATGCGGGAATTGGCTACTTTGTCTATCCCCGTTTGCTGAAAAGCGGCAGCCAAATCCAGTATTCGCAATTCGACTGGTATACCTTCGGGGCGTTTCTATATTATGCCTCTCTATATTCGCTTTCAGGAGAATCCATCTGGATGATCGCTCTTCCTGGACTGCTTGTTTCCTTTACATTGTTGCTGCAACGGAAGAGAATGAATAAAACAATCGGGTTCTTTATACCATTCCTATCAGGAGCGTATTTGCTTCAGCCTTATTACGGGGTAATCAGCAAACTCTCGATTCCCGTGCTGTTAGAACGGGAAGCATATGTCCTGCCATTTGTCGCGCTGATCATCTATTTAAGGAAAACGTTGAAGGGCATGTATACCCAGTTGACCGGCAAACTGCAATGGGCAGTCCTCATTATTGCAGCGATTGCCCTCATCCAGGATGGGCTTGAAAGCAACACCGTTTACGATGCCCTTATTCTTGGGACATTGTCACTTGTTTCTATGCTTGCCGGAATGTTTTACAGGATAAAATCGTACTTTATTACCGGTGCAGGCGTCCTGCTGCTTAATTTGTTCCTGCAGACACGGCCGTTATGGGGAAATCTCCCATGGTGGGGCTATCTCCTTGCAGCCGGCACACTTCTGATCGGAATTGCCAGCTACAATGAATGGAGGAAGCAACATCCTGAAAAAGGCGGGGAAGCGCTTGGAAAACGCCTGAAGGAAAAACTTGTTTCTTCATTAAAAGGGTGGGATTAAGAATGAGGGATGGCGGCTGCCATCCCTTAAACTATTTAGCACACTCAAAAGGGGATTATGGCCTATTAGCTGTGAGTAATGAAATCTATTCATTTCTGCCCATTGGCAGTTAAGGGAACGGCATAGTAGTTCTACAATCCATTATTTTCCCCATATTTTGATTGACCGATATTACAGAACCCGATATAGTGTAGTTTGGAATAAAATTCAAAGCATTTCGAAAGGAAGTACGCACTTTTGAGAAACGTCATTGACTTTTCGCTGAAAAATAAGTTTGCCATCTGGCTTCTAACGATTATGGTCACCGTCGCGGGACTTTATTCCGGGATTAGGATGAAACTTGAAACCTTGCCGGATATCACGATTCCTGTTATTACGGTAACAACCATCCTGCCTGGGGCATCACCGGAGGAAGTGGCGGCAAAACTTTCAGAGCCGATGGAGAAACGCCTCCAAAACCTTGACGGCGTAAAAAACGTAAGTTCGAGCTCGTATCAAAATGCAAGTTCTCTTCAAATAGAATACAGCTATAAAAAGGATATGGAGGAAGCCAAGCGCGAGGCGGATGAGGCATTGAGTGATTTCCAGCTTCCAGAAGGGGCGGGGGAACCGGAAGTTTCACGAATTTCCTTCAACGCCTTTCCAATTATCGCGATGAGTGTTTCAAATGAAAGTGAGTCGCTTGCGAGCCTGACAGAAAAAGTGGAAGGCGAGCTTGTCCCCGCGCTTGAAGGGTTGGAAGGGGTAGCATCCGTCCAGATTTCCGGCCAGAACATCGAGGAAGGCCAGCTTGTTTTTAAAAAAGAAAAATTGGCCCAGTATGGTTTATCCGAGCAAACGATTCTCTCAGTGCTAAAAGGGTCGACAGTTTCCTTGCCTCTCGGGTTGTATACTCTCGGAGAAACACAAAAATCCATTCTGGTGGACGGCCAAATTACGACTCTGAAAGATCTTAATAAGGTGGAAATTCCGATTTTCCCTTCCATATCGGGTGGAACCGGACAGGAGGCGAACGGCCAGGGTGGGAATGGACAAAACACCCTTAATCCGGCAGGCGCTACCGGCAATGCCCCTGCCTTACAGCCGGGGTCACAGCAGGCTCCTGGAAACGGGCAAACACCGCCGGCCGCCACTCCTTCAACTGGCGCCCAGCCTCAGTTGCCGGACGGTCAGGGAACGGCCAATCCATACCCGGCGGGCCTCCCAACTGTGGAACTTCAGGAATTAGCTGATGTGAAAATTGTCGGCAGGGCTGAGTCGATTTCAAAGACGAACGGCAAAGAGTCCATCGGGCTTCAGATTATCAAGGCTCCGGAAGCGAACACAGTAGAAGTCGCCAACGAAGTTAAGGAAGAATTGAAGAAATTCAAGAACGAGTGGAAGAATGCCGAATTTACACTTACATTCGACCAGGGGACACCGATAGAGGAATCGGTCAAAACGATGCTCAGCAAAGCATTATTCGGAGCGTTGTTTGCCGTTGCCATCATTCTGTTGTTCCTTCGAAGCTTTAAATCTACCATTATAAGCATTATCTCGATTCCGCTTTCGTTATTGATCGCCATCCTGGCGCTGAAGCAAATGGACATCACGTTAAATATTATGACACTCGGCGCGATGACAGTCGCAATCGGCAGGGTTATCGACGACTCCATCGTTGTTATCGAGAATATATATAGAAGAATGTCATTAAAAACGGAAAAGCTCAAAGGGAGCGAACTGATTAAATCAGCCACACTCGAAATGTTCATCCCGATTTTTTCATCGACGATTGTAACTGTCGCAGTGTTTCTGCCGCTCGGCTTTGTCGAGGGGCAAATAGGCGAACTGTTTCTGCCATTCGCCCTAACCATTGTGTTTGCCTTGATGGCCTCCCTGCTTGTCGCAGTAACTTTGGTGCCGATGCTTGCCCATTCCCTTTTGAAAAAAGGTGTTGGGGACAAGCATAGCGAAGGGAAACCGGGAATCTTGGCCGGTACTTACAAAAAAATATTGGAATGGTCGCTCAATCATAAAATCGTCACATTTGGCCTGGCTGTCCTACTTTTGATAGGAAGCTTTTTGCTTGTGCCAAAAATTGGGGTTAGCTTCATACCATCCGAGGAAGAGAAAATGGCCATCCTTACATTCAACCCCGCACCCGGCCAAACGCTCGAACAGGTTGCCGATACGGCTACCAAAGCCAATGACTTCCTTCTTGAAAGGAAAGACGTTCAAACCGTGCAATATTCCGCAGGGGGAAGAAACCCGATGAATCCGGGAGCTTCCAACCAGGCAATGTTTTTTGTAAAGTATGATAATGATACGGAAGACTTTGAAAACGAAAAGGAAAGGGTTGTTAAAGCCCTTCAGGACCGGACCGATAAAGGCGAGTGGGCAACCCAAGACTTTTCCGGCGCTGGTGCAAGCAATAGCATAACCTATTATGTCTATGGTGATAACCTTCAGCAGCTTGAGCCGGTTGTCGGCAAAATCGAAACAATCATGGCAGATCACTCATCTCTCCGGAATGTTGAAACGAGCATTTCCGCTTCCTATGAGGAATATGCCTTGAAGGTTGACCAAACGAAAGCCGGCAAACTCGGGCTTACCGCGGGGCAGGTTGGAATGGCGCTCATGCAGGAAAGGGAAAGGCCTGCTGCGGCGGTCATCCAAAAAGATGGCCGGAACATAACGGTTTATATTCAGGCAGACAAAAAGGAATTTAAAGATATCAATGATGTGACAAACCAAACTGTCATCTCTCCGCTCGGAATAGAGGTTAAAATTGCAGAATTGGTTTCCGTGGAAAAAGGCACAACATCCGATACTGTCCATCGCCGCAACGGGAAATTATTTGTTTCCGTTGGCGGTGAACTGCGCACAAAGGATGTCGCAAAAGTCTCGGCAGACATCCAAAAGGAAATCGATAAGCTTTCCTTGCCTGCCGGAGTCGATATTAAAACGGGCGGAGTAACGGAAGATATCAGGGAATCTTTCACCCAGCTTGGATTGGCAATGCTAGCCGCAGTCGCGATCGTTTACTTCATCCTTGTCCTGACGTTTGGCGGGGCACTCGCGCCGTTTGCGATATTATTTTCCCTGCCATTCAGCATTATCGGGGGCCTTGTGGCACTCCTGATCGCAAAGGAAACCATTTCGATTTCCGCGATGATTGGCGCGCTCATGCTGATTGGAATTGTCGTAACAAACGCAATCGTCCTTATCGACCGTGTCATCAATAAAGAAAAAGAAGGATACTCGGTTAGGGAAGCACTTCTTGAAGCTGGCGTTACGCGCCTAAGGCCGATTCTAATGACGGCAATCGCTACCATCGGCGCCTTGATTCCGCTTGCAATGGGAGTTGAAGGAAGCGGCGTCATCTCAAGGGGGCTGGGCGTGACAGTAATCGGGGGACTGACAAGTTCGACGCTGTTGACGCTTGTTATTGTCCCAATTGTTTATGAAGCGTTAAGAAGGCCGGGAAAAAAGAGGGCTTGACTTGCAAGCATGCAGGAACAATCCTAAGTCCTTTTTTTAGGTGCCATAAAAATCCTTGACGGCGGCCCATCGTTTTTCTAAAATTATACTATAGCCCTTAAAGGGGAGTAGCTGAGACAGCAAAGTCGTCATGACGGGAAGGATCCCCGGCTTTGTTGGCAACTTTTCGTTGTAAGCGAGACCTTTACCGTTTGCCGGTAAAGGTCTTTTGTTTTCTTTTTTTCTGGAAATATATGTACTTTTACCCACTTCTCTAAAAGGGAAATGGTAATGTACAGCCAATTTTAACGATAGGGTATGAGGTGAAACGATGAGGAAATTTTGGAAACGGATCAAAATGGTTTTTACGATAAGAAAATTCGGGCCTTTCCTGTTTGATTTTTTTAAATCGGATACGGTTCCTTTGAAAAAAAAGTTGTTATCTGTCGGTTTCTTCGCCGGATATTTACTGCTCCCGTTCGATGCCATCCCCGATTTCTTCACGTTTTTCGGGCTGGTTGACGACGTCGGCATTTTGCTGCTGATCCTCCAGCAAATCATTAAGCTTGCACCGGATTCATTAAGGGAAAAGCACAGGATTGGGTTGGAATAGTTTTAATAAGAAAGCAAATATTATTGTTATGGAGTGATTAGCAATGGAGTTATTTTCAGCAGAGTTTTGGTCAGCATTATTATCCCTCATCATCATAGATCTCGTGCTCGCGGGCGACAATGCGATTGTAATTGGGCTCGCGGCGAGGAGGCTTCCAAAGAACCAGCAGAAGAAGGCGATTATCTGGGGGACTGTCGGAGCGATTATCATCCGCGCCACGGCCACAATCCTGGTCGTATGGCTGCTGATGATACCGGGCCTCCGTTTAATTGGCGGCATTTTGCTTGTTTGGATTGCGTACAAGCTCCTAACTGAAGAAAGCGGACATGACATTAAGGCAGGCGCGAGTTTCTGGGGGGCGATTAAAACGATTATCATAGCCGATGCTTTAATGGGCCTTGATAACGTACTTGCAGTCGCCGGGGCAGCGAACGGACATCCGCTTCTAGTCATCCTCGGATTGCTGATTTCCATCCCGATCGTTGTATGGGGCAGCACAATCATTCTGAAATGGATGGAACGCTTCCCAATCATTATTACATTCGGAGCAGGTGTGCTGGCTTATACAGCGGCTCATATGATTACGGGAGAAGAATTCCTTGCTGGTTTCTTCCAGCAAAACCCTATTATAAAGTGGGCTTTTATCATCATCATAATCATCGCGGTCATCTTCGCAGGCAAATTCAAACAGAGGAAACTCGCGGAACAGCATTAAAATGTGGGAGAACCCGGCGGATGCCGGGTTTTTTTCAGACTAACTTTTTTTTTCAAAAAAATAAAAATTTATTTTTGGACACCCCCAAAAAGGCTTGTTCAACCCCGAATCATTTGGTAAAAGCAGCAGGGAGGTGCGACATGGATCTCGTTACAATTGATATTGACCAATTGCTAGAAATGCATTCCGGCCATCGCTGCACGGATTTGGAAATTGTCCATGTTGAATTGGATGCCTTCCTTGAAAAGAACTGAATATTTATTACTATGTTAGTTTCTCACCCTCTTTCTATAAATTTGGGCCCTTCGCATTTATGTGAAGGGCTATTTTTTTTGCTCGTCGGACCGCCTATTTTAAGGAATATAACTAATTTTCAGAATAATTATTTGACTTTTCACTATCAAGAAGTTATTTTTGAAATAAATATATAACACTAGATAACATCTACGGTAAAAACCCGTTATATAATATTTGAAGACTGGAGGGTGTAAATTGGCAAACCAAAATCACTTGTCTGATGATGTTAAACTCGAGCAGTTTATGGACCGGATCAATGCGGGTGAGAAAATTGAGGCGGATGACTGGATGCCTGATGAATACAGAAAGACGCTCATCAAGCTGATTTCCATGCATGGCATCAGTGAAATCATGGGGGCGTTGCCCGAAAAAGAATGGGTTCCAAAGGCTCCATCCTTAAAAAGGAAGCTAGGGATCATGGCTAAAGTACAGGACGAAATGGGCCACGGCCAGCTCCTCCTCCGTGTTGCGGAGGATTTAATGAAACCTTATGGAAAAAATCGTGAATCCATTATGGAAGATTTGTTCAGTGGAGATTTGAAGTTTCATAATGTCTTTCACATGGAAGCTCCTACCTGGGCGGATGCCGGTTTGATCGGCTGGCTTGTCGATGGGGCTGCGATCATCACACAGACGAATATGCTCGATGCCTCTTATGGACCGTATGCCCGCGCACTGAAGAGGATTTGCGCAGAGGAAGTATTCCATGCCCAGCACGGCGAGTCAATTATCATCGCCCTTGCCGAAGGAACCGATGCGCAAAAAGCGATGATCCAGCATTCCCTCAACCGTTGGTGGGATTCCTTGCTTATGTTCTTCGGTCCGGGGGATGCCTCGACGACCGGTACATCAAAACAGGATATCACGATAAAATACAAAATCCGCACAAAAACGAATGAAGAACTGCGCCAGGACTTCTTTACAAAATACATTCCACGTGTTCTGTCTCTCGGCTTGAAACTTCCTGACCCTACGATGCGCTTTGATGAAGAAACAGGGCAGTGGGTTTATCGCCAGCCGGACTGGAGCAGATTCAAGGAAATTATCAAAAACAAAGGGCCTAAATCGGAAGAGCGCCTAAGACTCCGGAAAATTTCCTACGAAACAAATGCATGGGTCCGGGAAGCCCTCGGAGCCCCGGTTCTTTCATAGATATAAATTCTATGAGGTAAATAGAATTATTCAATTGTTAATATGTATCAATAGACCAATTGATAATACTTTATGAAGAAGAAAGGAGGGGCGCATTTGCCGGAAAACAGCTTTTACCAGGAATATGAAGTATTCAGCAAACGGTCTGATACGTCTCCAATCCAATATCAGTTTTCACTTCTAGCGCCAAATGAAGAGCTTGCCCTCGTAATGGCGCAGGAAAACTTCATGCGCCGGGAACCTGTGGCTGATATTTGGGTCGTGAAAAGGTCGGCCATCCGAAAAATGACAGCCGAGGAAAAGGAGACATTGAAGCGCCTGGACAACAAGGACTACCGGAATACGAAAGGGTACGGATACCTAAAAAAGAAATGGCGCCAGTACGAACAGGAAATGCTCGATGAAAAGGAAATCATGTCATGGGGAGGCGGTGGTGAGCGTGTCAATCAAAACTCCGGAAATGGCGGCTGAAATACAAGGCTTTAGGGAAGCGGCGGTTGAATTGCTTTACCAGCTTGCAGATGATGACTTTATTGTCGCCTACAGGGGCTCTGAGTGGCTCGGCCTCGCCCCGCATATCGAAGAAGACGTCGCCTTCTCTTCTATTAGCCAGGATACAATGGGCCATGCGGCTATGTTTTACAAGCTGCTGGAAGAACTGGGAGAGGGAAATTTGGACGAATTGGCTCATGGCCGTCCGGCACGGGATCGGAAAAATGCAGTTTTGCTTGAGATGGCGAACGGGACAGGAACATATTTGAATGAACCTCGTTATGACTGGGCATTTGCAGTTGTCCGCCACTATTTCTATACAGTCGCCAAAAGAGTTAAAATGGCGTCGCTTATGCGTTCCAGCTACATTCCACTGGCAGAAGCGGCAACAAGGGTGAATGTGGAATTGTATTACCACCAGCTCCACTGGAAAACGTGGTTCACTCAGCTGATAGCGGCGGGTGGGGAAGCAAGGGACCGGATGGAAGCTGCAATGACAAAGGTTTCTGCAGGATTTGGCGATGTCCTTTCCCTTGGAAGAAAGGAAAGTGAATTAACAAGCCATGGGTTAATCGCCGGAAGCCAGGACATGAAGGAACAGTGGATCGCCAGTATGGAACCGATTTTTTCACAGGTTGGTGCATCGATCCCAGCACAATTCGGAATGGCCGGCGGCTCGGGAAGAAATGGAGAGCATACACTGGACCTTGACGATGCGCTCTCCGTTCTGAGTGAAGTTTACAGATTTGACCCTGCTGCAGGCTGGTAGGATTAAAATTAAGGCAAAGGAATGACTGGTGTGGAAGCGAACAAACCGCAAGAAATGCTCTCAAAAGAAATAGTTATGAAAGCGCTCTATTCGGTAATGGATCCGGAAATTCCCTCTGTATCAATTGTCGATCTTGGTATGCTTCATGATATTACGGTTTCCGGAACAAGGGTGGAGGTTTCCCTGATACCGACATTCCTTGGCTGCCCGGCACTGGACATGATAAAAGGAAACACGGTGAAGGCCCTTGAAGGGATTGGTAGCTTTAAAGAAATTGACGTAAATTTCGTTTACAGCGAGGTATGGACGACGGACCGGATTTCTGAAGTTGGCCGTTTGGGCTTGAAGGAATTCGGGATTGCCCCTCCGCCAAGGCAGCTGGAGGAAGGTGGTTGGGAAGTGGACTGCCCATTTTGCGGTTCTCCGTATACGACGCTCGACAATATTTTTGGCCCGACTGCGTGCAGGAGCATCCTGTACTGCCGTTCATGCAAAAATCCATTCGAGGCGATGAAACCAGTTTCTACTTTGATGTAAGGATATTCAGGGCAAAGCCGAATATCGGATTTGCCCTAATACTAAATAGGGGAGAGAAGAACATGATTAAAATGATTGCGCTTTACAAGCATCCAGAGAACAAGGAAGCGTTTGACGAGCATTATTTTAAAACCCACGGGCCTTTGACTTCGAAAATTCCTGGCCTTAGGAAAATGGACGTTACAAGGATTATTGGCAGCCCGATGGGTGGGGAGCCAGCCTATTATTTAATGTGCGAAATGTATTACGATGACATGGCTTCCTTCAAAGCTGCCATGAAGACCGATGAAGCAAAGGCGTCCGGTAAGGATGTAATGAGTTTCGCCGGGGATCTTGTCACGTTGATGATTGGCGAGGAAGTAAATGAGTAGGGATTTGCGTTTCATTGAAACAAGAACGGATGGGCCCGTTGCGTTTATCGAACTGAACCGGCCTGAAGTCCTGAACGCGCTAAACCGGGGAATGGTCGCCGAAATTTTAGCCGCAATGGAAGATTTCGACAAAGCAGAAGACGTTCGGGTCATTGTCCTAAGCGGAAAGGGGCGTTGCTTTGCAGCCGGGGCTGATATTGATGAAATGGCCTCCGCGGAATCAATCGAAATGGAACTGCTCAATCAATTTACCGATTGGGACCGGCTGGCGTGGATTAAAAAACCAATTATTGGCGCGGTCCATGGCTTCGCGCTTGGCGGGGCATTCGAGCTGGCATTATGCTGCGACCTTCTTTTTGCCGCGGAGGACGCTGAGTTCGGCTTTCCCGAAGTTCTTCTCGGGGTGATGCCTGGCGCTGGAGGTACTGTCAGGCTGACAAAGCTTGTCGGGAAAACAAAGGCGATGGAGTGGCTGTTCACCGGGAAACGGATATCCGCAAAGGAAGCGAGCGACTTCGGAATTGTCAACAAGGTGTTCGCGCGCGAGGCACTTATGGATGAAACAGCCCGGTATGCGCAGGAGCTTGCAAAGATGCCTCCGCTCTCGGTTCGGTTCATTAAGGAATCGGTTTTAAAGGCGATAGACGCTTCCATTTTTGAAGGAATGCAGTTCGAACGGAAGAATTTTTCGCTATTGTTTTCTTCTGAAGACCAAAAAGAAGGCATGAAGGCATTTATTGAAAAAAGAAAGGCGCAATTTAGAGGCCGTTGAGGAGGTTACATAGCTTTGTTTAAAACGGCGATATACGAAGTGCGTGGGCAAACCGCATGGATTACCCTTAACCGGCCAGATAAGCTTAATGCTTTTACAGCACAGCTGAATAAGGATGTCGCTTCGGCGGTCCGGACAGCAGCAAAGGATGGATCTGTGCGGGCGATTGTCATTACCGGTGCAGGAAGGGCATTTTGTTCCGGCCAGGATTTAGGGGACGTGGATGAAAATACCGATTATAGCGATGTACTCAGGAACCGCTACAACCCTATGGTTATGGAAATAGAAAAATGCGAAAAGCCGATCGTGGCCGCGGTCAATGGAGTAGCGGCAGGAGCGGGGATGAGCCTTGCCCTTGCATGCGATTTCAGGATTCTTTCCGAAAAGGCCAGTTTTCTCCAGGCATTCATTCATGTTGGGCTTGTGCCGGATGCCGGTAACCTCTATTATTTGCCGCGCCTTGTTGGGCATGCAAAAGCACTGGAACTTGCAGTCCTTGGCGAAAAAATAGGTGCCGAAGAAGCTTTGCGCATCGGACTCGCAACAAAAGTTGTCCCGGTGGACCAATTTTTCGATGAAACGTCAGCCTTTGGCGACAGGCTGGCGGCGATGCCGACAAAGGCAATCGGCTTGATCAAACGCAATTTGAAAGCAAGCTGGGAATCGGGAATTGAACAGTTCCTGGATAGGGATGCCCAAAGCCAGCGGATCGCGAGCCTGACGGGCGACCATAAAGAAGGCGTCCAGGCATTCCTCGAAAAACGAAAAGCCGTCTTTAAAGGAATATAACATTCTATTATTCAATCGAAAAAGGAGCTGGAACGATGTCTACAGTAAAAGAGCAAAAATTCGAGACTCTTGCAATGAAGAGAGAACTTTACCAGCTAATTATCAATGGTGAGCGTGCCGACAGCGACTCCGGCGAAACATATGCGACAATCAATCCGGCAACAGGGGAAGAAATCGCCCGCGTTGCCAAAGCGTCCATTGAGGATGCGGAACGCGCGGTCCAGGCGGCAAGGGATGCGTTCGATAACGGCAAATGGCGCCGATCCCCTGTAAATAAACGTTCCAGGACGTTGAATAAAATTGCTTCAATTATGCGTTCCAGGTTCAATGAACTTGTGGAATTGGAGATACTTGATACCGGTAAATCGCTGTCCGCCGCCCAGGGCCAAGTGATGCAGGCAATCGAGGATTTCGAATTTTACGCGGGCGCGATTGTCAGCCTCAGAGGAGCTGTCAACAGTATGCCGGGCGCGTTCCAGAACATAACAGAGAAGGAGCCCGTTGGCGTCTGCGCGCAAATCATCCCGTGGAACTATCCATTGATGATGGCCGCATGGAAAATCGCCCCCGCAATCGCTGTTGGATGTTCGGTAGTCGTAAAACCTGCTTCCCTGACTCCCCTGACCGCAATTGTCCTAGGGGAAATCTGCATCGAAGCGGGGGTACCAGCTGGAGTCGTCAATATCCTTCCTGGCGCGGGCTCCGAGATCGGCAATTACCTAGTCGAGCATCCAAAGGTCGACAAAGTCGCCTTTACCGGTTCTACGCCGATAGGGAAGGATATCATGGCAATAGCATCAAAGACGCTGAAACGTGTAACGCTTGAGCTTGGAGGAAAATCGCCGAATATCGTTTTTGACGACGCTGATATTGACGCCGCTGTCGACGGGTCGCTTTTTGGCATTTTCTACAACAGCGGCCAGTCATGCGAGGCGCGCTCGAGGCTGTATGTACACGAAAACATTTACGATGAATTCATGGAAAAATTCACTGCGAAAACAAAAAAACTTAAGCTTGGCAACCCTTTCGATACTGGGACCCATGTAGGTGCCATCATAAGCCGCTCGCAGCTGGAAGTAATTGATGGCTATGTAAAGTCAGCGATTGAAGACGGTGCGGTGGCGGAAACAGGCGGCCGGGAAGCAAAAGTAGAAGGCTACGAACAGGGTTACTGGTATGAGCCTACGATTCTCACAAATGTGAATCACGGTATGAAAGCCGTTCGCGAAGAAATTTTCGGCCCGGTTGTGGTCGTCATGAAATTTTCAGATGAAAAAGAAGCCATCAAGCTTGCGAACGATAGTGACTACGGCCTTGGCTCAGCCATCTGGACAAAGGATTACGGCAGGGCTACCAGGGTTTCAAAACAAATCCAGGCCGGTATCGTCATGGTCAACTGCCCATTCTCCGCATTCCCGGGAACACCATTCGGAGGCTATAAGCAATCCGGATTTGGCAGGGAATTGTCAATCGAGACGCTTGATTTGTATACAGAAACAAAGAGCATTATCTCCTACTACGGGCCGAAGCCGTTAAACCCTCTAGGCGTTTAAGGTTTTGGAGATTTAAAAAAATACAATAAGCCAGGCACCTTGAAAAAGGTGCTTGTCGCTGTTTTTAAAAGAATGATAGAGGGAGGTAGGCGGGTGAGTATGGAAAATGTTGTAGTTATTGGATCGGGAGTCATGGGGCGCGGGATTGCCTATGTCAGCGCGGCAGGAGGCTTTCGGGTTGTATTGGTCGATATTAGGCAGGAACAGCTTGATGCAGCGAAAGCAGACATCCTGTCCATTTTTGAAGGGGCGAAAAAACGTGGTAAGCTCAGCGACTCCGAAATGAATGAGGGAATCGGCAGGCTTTCGTATTCAACCGATTTGGAGAAAGCAGTTAAAACAGCGGATCTAATCATTGAAGCTGTACCCGAAGTTCTTTCCATTAAAAAGGACATCTTCGAAAGGATTGACCGGCATGCTCCTGACGGCTGCTATTTTGCTACGAACACGTCCACGATGAGCCCGACGGAAATCGGGTCTTTTACACACCGGCCGGAAAAGGTTATTGCCATGCATTTTTTCAATCCGGTCCATAAAATGAAGCTTGTCGAAATTGTCCGCGGTCTCGAGACCAGCGACGATACGGCAGAAAAAATCAGGGCGGCCGCCGAAAAAATGGGAAAGGAAACGGTTGTCGTCAATGAATTCCCCGGCTTTGTGACGAGCAGGATCAGCGCTCTTGTCGGAAATGAGGCTTTTTATATGCTTCAGGAAGGCGTCGGCACACCTGAGGAAATCGATAAAGCCATCCGGCTTGGCCTGAATTATCCGATGGGGCCATTCGAACTTGGGGATCTCGTCGGCCTTGACACAAGGCTGAACAACCTTAAATACCTCCATGAGAAGCTTGGAGAAAAATACCGTCCCGCCCCCCTACTGGAGCAATATGTCAAAGCGGGCCGCCTCGGAAGGAAGAGCGGCAGAGGGGTATACGACTATAGCAATCGGACAGAGTCCTTGAATCGGGGGTAATCAGTATGAAAAGAAGGGAAGCTGTTATCATTGACGCGGTTCGGACGCCAATCGGGAAATACAATGGAGCATTAAGGCTAATCAGGCCGGATGATCTTGGCGCTGTCGTCATCAAGGCTCTAGTTGAGCGTAATCCGGCTGTAAACCCGAATGAAATTGAAGAGGTGGTATTCGGAAACGCCAATCAGGCTGGGGAGGATAACCGCAATGTCGCTAGGATGTCAGCCCTCCTAGCAGGCCTTCCGGTAGAAGTGGCGGGAACAACAATCAATCGCCTTTGTGGTTCTGGTCTTGACGCAGTCAATTACGCGGCAAGGGCCATAATAGCCGGGGAAGGGGATATTTTCATCGCCGGCGGAACCGAAAGCATGACACGCGCGCCTTTTGTGATGGCAAAGCCTGAATCCGGTTTCCCGCGCGGAAATATGGAATTGTTCGACACCACCATCGGCTGGCGGTTCATTAACAAAACGCTGGAGGAGAAGTTTGGTACAGACAGTATGCCGGAAACAGCTGAAAATGTCGCCAGGGAATACTCAATTGGCAGGGAGGAACAGGATGAATTTGCCTTCAAGAGCCAAATGAAGGCAAAGGTGGCGATGGAAAGCGGAGTCTTCCGGGATGAGCTTGTGCCTGTCAGTTATACGGACAAAAAAGGAAATGTAATCATCATTGAGCAGGATGAACATCCACGCGCCGATACAACAATCGAAAAACTTGCGAAGCTAAAGCCATTATTCCGTGGCGGAACGGTTACGGCCGGCAATGCATCTGGGGTAAATGACGGTGCGTCGGCCATGTTGCTAATGAGTTCCGAAAAGGCGGAAGCACTTGGGTTAAAACCACTGGCCAAATACGTTGCTTCCGCCGCCGCAGGGCTTGAACCGAGGGTAATGGGGCTTGGACCGATCGCCGCTGTAAGGAAGGCGCTGCAAAGGGCGGGCTTGCACCCGGACGATATCGGCTTATGCGAATTAAACGAGGCATTCGCCTCACAATCACTTGCGTGTATAAAGGAAATGGGAATCGCACCAGAAAAAATCAATGTAAACGGTGGAGCCATTGCATTCGGCCATCCTCTTGGCGCAAGCGGCGCCCGTATCCTCACCACACTGGTACATGAAATGAACAGGCGCAAAACCCGTTACGGCCTTGCTACAATGTGCGTAGGAGTAGGCCAGGGAATCGCCTCCATCATCGAGCTCCCGGACCATTTAAATTGACTTGTCCGGAAAAATCAGGAACAATCGTAGTGGGAAAATAAAAAGTGGAAGCGCCTTGTTTAGCCCCGACAAGCATAAGACAGGGCCCGCAGGACACTGAAGGGCATCCCGAGTTCGCCCACGCACGAAGGAAATGCGTGCATTTCCGAGGACGGGCCTGCCCTCCGGAGGGAACCGGCTTATGACCTCGAGCTGTAACAAATCATCGCTAGTTCAAGCCATGATTTGTTACATGATATTCAAGGAAGCTATTTCGGGGATGAAAACTGGCTAGGCGCTGAAACTAGATTAAAACTCTCTCCTTGTTTTAGGGGAAGTTTATTTTATCTTCTAGCATCTTGAAAAGGTGAGCAGAACAGTGAATACGAGATCAATGATTTTTACGCTTTACGGCGACTACATTTCCCACTACGGGAACAAAATTTGGATCGGGAGCCTGATCAGGCTGCTGGAGGAGTTCGGCCATAACAGCCAGTCTGTCCGCGCGGCCATTTCCAGAATGAATAAGCAAGGCTGGGTCCAGGCAGAAAAATCGGGGAACAAAAGCTATTATTCCCTCACTCCCCGTGGGGTCAGGCGGATCGAAGAAGCAGCGAGAAGGATTTTTAAATTGAAGCCTGAAGCCTGGGACGGCAAATGGCGCATCCTCATGTACTCCATTCCTGAAGAAATCAGGAATGTAAGGGATGAACTCAGGAAGGAACTTGTCTGGAGCGGGTTTGGCACACTTTCGAACAGTTCGTGGATTTCAGCCAATCCGCTTGAAAACGAAGTGTATGACCTGATTGATAAGTACAAAATTGCCGATTATGTTGATTTTTTTGCCGCGGAATATAAAGGGCCAAAGGAAAATATCCGGCTTGTCGAGAAATGCTGGGACCTTGAAGAAATCAATCATCGTTACCAGGATTTCATCCAGGAATACAGCCAAAAGTACATTATTGGCAAAAATATGATCCACAAAGGACAAATGTCCGATGCCGACTGTTTTGTGGAGAGGACAAAACTTGTCCATGAATACAGGAAATTCCTTTTTATCGACCCCGGCCTGCCCGAGGAACTGCTGCCGGATAAATGGTTGGGGGGACATGCGGCATCCCTGTTTTCCGATTATTACAAGGAGCTGGCAGAGCCGGCTTCGCGTTTTTTCGAAGAGGTTTTCAAGGAGGGAAATCTGCTTGAGGAACGCGATGAGGATTATGATGTTCTTGAGCATCCATTTATCATTGAGTGACCGGGAAACTTTATAACGCTTTCTAAACGGAAGGATGGAATTTGTGAATAAGCTAGCAGAAATACTTGGAATCCGTTTCCCTATTATCCAGGGAGGCATGGGCAATATCAGCAATGCCCAATTGGCTGCAGCTGTTTCGGAAACAGGAGGTTTGGGGACGATTGGCGCCGGGACGATGGAACCAGACGAAGTGGAAGCGATGATTGTGGACACTAAGTCAAGAACCAGCCATCCATTCTGCGTCAATGTACCACTTGGCGTTTCCCCCTACGGCAAGGAGATTCTTTCCCTCGTACTGAAGCATAAAGTTCCGGTTATTTCCTTGTCCGCGGGAAACCCGGCCCCTTACATTCCAAAGCTTCACGGCGAGGGAGTCAAGGTAATCGTTGTCACCGGATCCGTTAAGCATGCGAAAAAGGCGGAAGAAGCAGGCGCGGATGCCATTGTGGCGGAAGGCTACGAGGCAGCCGGAATCAATTCGCCGTTCGAAACGACAACGATGGCGCTCATTCCGCAGATAGCCAGCGCGGTGGCCGTTCCGGTCGTGGCCGCTGGCGGAATAGCCGATGGCCGAGGCCTGGCTGCGGCACTCGCATTGGGGGCAAGCGGCGTGCAGATGGGCACCCGGTTTATCGCGGTGAAGGAAGCGCCGTTTCATGTGATCTATAAACAACTGATTACAAATGCGGAAGATACTTCTACGATAATCGTTGGCAGGGGACTGGGGAGAATCCGCAGACTCCTAAACACTCCATATGCCCAGAAGCTGATTGATGAAGAGCGCAAAGGAATAAGCCTGAGCGATTTTATCGACATGACCGCTGAATATTATCATAAATTGGGTGCATTAGAAGGGAATTTGGAAGATGGGTTCCTGAACGCCGGGCAAATAGCCGGGGTGATCAAGGACATTCCGTCAACCGCGGAACTTCTTGAAAGAATGGTAGAAGAGGCTGAAATAAGCTTGGATTCGGCGAAAACAAAACTTTTTTGTTGAAAATGAAATTGCTAATACTTTAACGCACCAACGGGTTTAAGCGTTAATTTTGCAGGAGAATAAAATTTTCTCTTGCTTTTTTTATTTTATACCAATATAATTTTTGATAATATTCAATTTTTAGAATATTGTTTGACTTACAAATATTGCGAATGTTAGTATAACGATATAAATACGGTGGTGATAGTAAATATCATATTGACATCAAAAGAAAGTTTACATAAAGGCTTTCATCCAAAATTGGGTGGCACTTAAAAACAAGGGGGTATTTTTTATGAAGAAACATGTAAAAACGATTTCCATCGCCCTTGCCGGCATGTTAATGCTCGCGGCATGCGGCAGCAAAGACTCGGCTGGCGGCAAGACAGGCGATGGAGGGGAGAAAGAAAAAGAGTATAAAGTGGGCATTTCACAATTTGCTCCTCATCCATCACTTGACGCAGCAACCGAAGGCTTCAAAAAAGCACTTGAAGACAAAGGATTGAAGGTAAGCTTTGACGAACAGAATGCACAGGGAGACCAGAACAACACACGGACAATCGCACAAAACTTTGTCGGCGACAAGGTTGACATGATTTTCGCGAATGCGACTCCAAGTGCCATGGCGGCTTTGGGCGTGACACAGGATATCCCAATCCTGTTCACCTCCGTGACAGACCCGGTTGGCGCGGGCCTAGTAAAATCGTTTGATGAACCAGGCGACAATATTACTGGAACGACTGACAACCACCCGGATGCCACGAAAAAGACTATTGATTTTATTACAAATGAAGTAGGCGCGAAGAAAATTGGGATTGTCTATAATTCCGGTGAGCAAAACTCCGTCGTACAGGTAGAGGCTGTTGAAAAACTGGCAAAGGACAATGGCGGATCATTAGTAAAGGTATCGGTTTCGACCACCGCTGAAGTAAAACAAGCGGCTGAATCCCTTGTCGGGCGTGTAGACGCTATCTATATCCCTACTGATAATACAGTTGTTTCCGCATTGGATTCAGTTATTTCTGTAGCTAATAGCAAAAAAATCCCACTTTTCGTTGGGGAGCTTGATTCCATGAAAAAGGGCGCGGTTGCCGCAAGTGGATTCAGCTACTATGACCTTGGCTATGAAACAGGCCTAATGGCGGTCGAAATTTTAACAGGACAGAAAAAAGCCTCAGAAATTCCGGTCGCGCTTCCTCAAAGCCTGACACTTATGATCAACAAAAAGGCCGCTGAGGAACAGGGCCTCGAAGTGAAGGATGAGTGGAAGGACGCCGGGGAGTTTTACGAAGGGGAATAATCCCTGATAACTTTCAAGCTAAGTTGGAGCCGAAAATGGCGGGAGCGGTCCGGGAACTGCCCCGCCATCCGGCTGGACAGGAAGGATGATGAATGTGTTTACTGCAATATTCGGATCATTTGAATCAGGAATCATTTACGCAATTATGGCGCTTGGTGTCTATTTATCCTTCAGGATCCTTGATTTTCCCGACTTGACGGTTGATGGCAGCTTTGTGACAGGCGCCGCTATTGCGGCAACAATGATCGTGAATGGCTACAATCCATTTGTCGCGACAGTCGCAGCCCTTATTGCAGGTTTTGCTGCGGGCTGTGTGACAGGCATCCTCCATACGGCCGGGAAAATAAATGCGCTTCTGTCAGGAATCCTTGTTATGATTGCCCTTTATTCTATTAATCTCAGGATTATGGGCAGATCGAATGTGACTCTTCTAAACCAGGAAACTTCTTTATCAACGGTAAGCGGTTTGTTCGAAAAGGCGGGCATTGATGCATTCATGAACAATCTGCTTGTTTCAATCGGCCTTGGGGACAGTTTGCCGTCTACATGGGGCATCCTCTTGTTCATGATTATCGTTACCTTCCTAATCAAGTTTTTTACCGACTGGTTCCTTAAAACGGAAATCGGCCTTGCCGTGCGTGCGACCGGGGACAATAAACGAATGATCAGCAGCTTTTCAGCGAATACAAATTTGCTGATTATCCTTGCTCTTGGAATTTCGAATTCAATGGTCGCTTTTTCCGGAGCCATGATTGCCCAGCAATCGGGATTCGCCGATGTTGGAATGGGAATCGGGATGATCATCATCGGACTTGCTTCGGTGATAATTGGAGAAGCGCTCTTTGGGGCCAAAACAATCGCCAGGGCTACTCTTGCGGTTGTCGGCGGGGCGATTATTTACAGAATCGTCGTTACCCTCGCTTTAAGGATTGACTTCCTTGATCCGGGCGACATGAAATTGATCACTGCCTTAATTGTCATCATTTCACTCATTACCCCAAAGATTTTTGGAGGGGCAAAGGAAAGAAAGCGGAAAGCAAGAAAGAGGGCGGAAAGGCTCTCGCTCATGAAAACTGTCCAAGCGGGAAAGGGGGATGTCCATGCTTCGATTAAATCAGATTAATAAGGTTTTCAATGAAGGGACCCCCGATGAAAAAATCGCTATCGACCATATTGACCTGGAGCTTAAAAGAGGCGATTTCGTCACAGTCATAGGCAGTAACGGGGCAGGCAAATCAACCCTCATGAATATCATATCAGGCGCTCTTTCGCCTGATATCGGTGAAATTTATCTTGATGGAAAAAATGTCACCAACATGACAGAATACAATCGTTCAAAGCTGATAGGCCGTGTTTTTCAGGATCCGATGGCCGGGACGGCTCCGAGCATGACGATTGAAGAAAACCTCGCGATGGCGTACTCGAGGGATAAAACGAGGACGTTCAGGCAGGGGGTCACGAAAAAGCGGAGGGAATTGTTCAAGGAAGTGCTTGAATCCCTTCATCTTGGCCTTGAAAACAGGCTGAACGCAAAAGTTGGGCTGTTATCTGGAGGGGAAAGGCAGGCACTGTCACTATTGATGGCGACTTTTACTGAACCATGCGTTCTCCTTTTGGATGAACATACCGCCGCGCTCGACCCATCAAGGGCGGAGCTGATCACGAACCTGACTAAGCAAATCATTGATCAATACGGCCTGACGACGTTGATGGTCACTCACAATATGCAACAGGCAATCGACCTTGGCAACAGGCTGATTATGATGGATAAAGGACAAATCATCCTCGAAGTAAATGAGGAAGAAAAGAAAAAGCTTACGATTGAAAGCCTTCTTCAAGAGTTCCAGCGGATTCGCGGCACACAGATGGCCAATGACCGGGCACTCTTGACGTAATATTTTTCCATTACTACAGATATAGGGAGAACATACAATGAAACCGGGTATGCGAATTGGCCAGGAGGAAACCATTCAGTTCACGGTTACAAAGGAAATGTTCGCCGAGTTTGGCGGACAGGTGGTCCATCCCGCCTATTCGACAGCCTGGATGGTCTATCATATGGAATGGGCTTCCAGGAAGATTATCCTCCCCTTTCTTGAGGTGAACGAGGAAGGCATGGGTGCAGAGGTTACTGTCAAACATATCGCGCCGGGACTTGAAGGCGATGCAATTACCGTTACAGCTTCACTTTCATCCATGGAAGGAAACACGGTAGTGACCGAGGTCAAGGCGTACGGGCCGGACGGACTCATTGGGATAGGCGACGTAAAACAGAAAATTTTGCCAAAAATGAAAATTAGCAGTATCCTAAAATCATAGACGAATTAGCACAACAGCGGCAATACGAAGAAACAGCCCATTATTGGGTTTGTTTCTTTCTTGCTTTCTAGGGGCTTCATTTGCTTTAAAGCGGTGAAGCAGTTTGGTTATAAATATGTACATAGCAGCTTCAGCTGAACTGTAAACCGCCTTTTTTAATAAAGCCGATTTGATTTTTCCACAAGCCGAAAGGGGAGCTAAAAATGAAAGCGTTACCATTTGCAGGGGGAGACACGAACACAATGGACATTTTCAAGAAAATTGGCGAGCATGAACAGATTGTTTTTTGCAATGATGAGACAACCGGGCTGAAGGCCATCATCGCCATTCACAGTACGAAGCTTGGACCGGCTTTGGGCGGCTGCCGGATGAGGCCGTATTCCAGTACGGAGGAAGCGCTCGAGGATGTCCTTCGCCTGTCAAAAGGGATGACTTATAAATGCGCCGCGGCGGACGTTGACTTTGGAGGTGGAAAAGCGGTCATCATCGGCGATCCGATGAAGGATAAAAGCCCAGAGCTATTCAGGGCGTTCGGCCAGTTTGTCGATTCCCTCAACGGCCGGTTTTACACAGGTACGGATATGGGGACGACGCCCTCTGATTTCGTCCATGCGATGAAAGAAACGAATTGCATTGTCGGGGTTGATGAAGCTTACGGCGGAAGCGGTGATTCATCGATTCCGACAGCGCAAGGCGTGATTTACGGTATCAAGGCTACGAACCGGGTCATCTGGGGGACGGACCGCCTATCAGGAAGAAGCTATGCGATCCAGGGGTTGGGAAAAGTCGGCTATAAGGTTGCGGAACAGCTTTTGGAAGAAGGCGCCGACCTTTACGTTACAGATATAAATGAAGAAGCGGTGAACCGCCTCACGGAACACGCGAAGTCACTGGGCGGGAGCATTAAGGCGGTGGGAAGCAATGAAATTTATGCCCAGGAAGCAGACGTGTTTGTCCCGTGCGCGCTCGGCGGAATTATCAATGACGACACCGTACCTGAGCTCAAATGCCTTGCAGTGGCAGGCTCCGCGAACAATCAGCTGGCCGAGGAAAGGCATGGCCAGTTACTCCAGGCGAAAGGTATTTTGTACGCGCCCGATTATATCGTCAATGCCGGCGGACTGATACAGGTTGCCGATGAATTGTACACGCCGAATAAGGAGCGTGTGATACAAAAAACACGGGCAATCTACGACTCCCTGCTTGATATATACCGTCGTGCCGCGGAGGATGGGCTGACCACGGTCGAGGCTGCCAACCATTTCTGCGAGTCCAGGATTGAAGCCCGGGTGAAGAGAAACAGTTTCTTCTCCCATCACAAGCGCCCGAAATGGGCTGTCCGTTCCTAATAATTCCTGCCAAGGAGGGCGATAGCAGTGAAAGTTGATTTTCCAATCATACAAATCATGGACGAACAAGGCAATGTTGCAGAGCCTTCCGTAAAGGAAAAAATTAACCGTGACCTTGCCTTGGAGTTTTATAAGCAAATGATAAGAATCCGCCTGTTTGACAGGAAGGCCGTAAGCCTCCAACGGCAAGGACGGATTGGCACCTACGCCCCTTTCGAAGGGCAGGAAGCCTCTCATGTAGGAAGCGCGCTCGCACTTAATAGCGATGACTGGATGTTTCCAACCTACCGTGAGCATGGAGCAGCATTTGTGTTCGGCCATTCGCTCCGGAACATCCTATTATTCTGGAATGGGAGGAACGAAGGATGCGTGCCGCCAAATCGCAAGAAAATTTTTCCGCCAGGCATCCCAATCGCCACCCAGATTCCCCATGCTGCCGGGGCCGCCCTTGCTGAAAAAATGAAGGGTACTTCATGCGCCGCGATTGCCTATTTTGGCGACGGGGCGACTTCGGAAGGCGATTTCCATGAAGGCTTAAACTTTGCGAGCGTAACGAAGGCTCCTGTCGTCTTTTTTAACCAGAATAACGGCTATGCTATTTCTGTCCCGATTGAGAAACAAACGAATTCGGAAACAATTGCTCAGAAAGCAATTGCTTATGGAATTCCAGGCGTCAGGATAGACGGAAACGATGTATTCGCTGTTTATTTCGAAACGTTGAATGCGCTCGCCCGGGCCCGTAGTGGCGGGGGGCCAACCTTAATCGAAGCGGTGACTTGGAGGTACGGAGCCCATACGACGGCGGACGATCCGTCAAAATACAGGGACCAGGCCGAAAGCCACAAAAAGCGTGAACGGATCGACCCGATTCTCAGGCTTGAGCGGTTCCTAAAAAATGAAGGGTACTTTGATGCTGAACTTTTCAAGGCATTTGAGGACGAAGCATCGGCGGAAATAGAAAAAGCGGTCGAAGACATGGAACAATATCCGCCCGCAAATCCGGCTGATATTTTCGATTACGTCTTCGAGAAACCGGTTTGGCCGATAGAAAAGCAAAAAAGAGACTATTTACAGCTGATTGGGGGCGGAATGTAGTGGATGTTGCTGTAAAAGCAAGGACGGTGACCATGGTTCAGGCTATTAATGACGCACTTGCCGCCATGCTCGAAAAACATAATGAGGTCATTCTCCTTGGCGAAGATATCGGTAAGAATGGAGGGGTATTCCGGGTAACAGACGGGCTTCAGGAAAGATTCGGGGAAATGCGGGTCATGGATACGCCACTATCCGAGGCGGGTTTTATCGGAGCCGCGATCGGCATGGCCGCTGCCGGATTTAAGCCAATCGCCGAAATCCAGTTTCTTGGCTTTATTTATCCCGCCTACGAACAAATCATGACACATGCCTCGAGGCTCCGGATGAGGACGTTCGGGCATTTCACGGTCCCGATGGTTATCCGCGCCCCATATGGAGCGGGCGTCCGGGCTCCGGAAATCCATTGCGACAGTACAGAAGCGTTGTTCACCCATATGCCGGGCATCAAGGTTGTCTGCCCATCATCCGCTTATGACGCGAAGGGATTGCTGATTGCCTCCATCCTTGATCCGGATCCGGTCCTGTTCCTTGAGCCAATGCACCTATACCGGTCGGTGAGGGATGAGGTTCCTGAAGGTATTTACGAGATTGAACTTGGTAAAGGAAAGCGCCTGATGGATGGTGATGATGTTTCCATCTTTACCTGGGGGGCGATGGTTCCTGTCGCCATGAAAGCAGCAAGGGCCATGGCTGAAAAGGGAATCCATTGCGATGTAATTGATATGAGAACATTGTATCCTCTTGATCGGGACATCATTGCCGAATCTGTCCAAAAAACAGGCAGGACTGTCATTGTCCATGAAGCCCACGAAACCGGCGGAGTTGGAAACGACATCCTAGCCATCATCAATGACACTTCTTTCCTTTATCAAAAAGCACCGGCGGAAAGGGTAACCGGTTTTGATACCCCGGTCCCCTATTTTGGTTTTGAAAACCACTACTTGCCGACATCAAGGCGTGTAGAGGCTGCAATAGAAAAAGTAATTCGTTTTTAGGAGGTGAACTGAATGGAGGTAAAGCTCCATGATATCGGGGAAGGCATGGCTGAAGCTGGAATTAATTGTTTCCTCGTCAAACCGGGTGATTTTGTTAAAGCCGACGATCCCTTAATTGAAGTACAAACAGACAAAATGGTAGCTGAAATTCCTTCTCCCGCATCCGGGATTGTTAAGGAATTTAAAGTTGCACCAGGCGACACTGTTCCGGTTGGCACGGTTCTTCTCATCCTTGAGGCTGCCAGTAAATCGGCAGGAACCGAAAGTGGCGGGGAAACTGGTAAAGAAGCTAATCCGGTCCTGGAAACGGTGCTTGCTCCTAGGAGGGAGGCCATCAAACAAAACTATTCCCGAATTTTGGCGTCGCCATACACACGGAAATTAGCGAGGGACAATTCCGTCAATATAGAAGAAATCAAGGGAACCGGCCCCGCAGGGAGAATCCTCGATGAAGATGTATCCAGGTTCATAGAACATAGCAAAGGAACAATAAAGGCCAAAGATCCGGAACGAACCAACCCACCCGCACCGGCCCCGCAACAGGGCCAATCCCTTCCATTCAGGGGCAGGCGCAGGCAAATCGCGAAAAACCTTCTTCATTCCATCCAGACTATACCCCATTGCACCCATTTTGAAGAAATCGATGTGACAAACCTGATCCAATTCAGGAATGAGCTGAAAGAAGTAGGAAGGCCGATTTCGACAACTGCATTTTTTCTAAAAACATTGTCAATCTGCTTAAAAGAATTTCCAATTTTCAACTCCGTTCTTGACGAGCAAAAAGAAGAAATCAGGCTGATGGATGACCATCATTTTGGTATCGCGGTAGATACTGAGGACGGGCT
Source organism: Neobacillus oceani (assembly GCF_046237595.1). Lineage (NCBI taxonomy): Bacteria > Bacillati > Bacillota > Bacilli > Caryophanales > Bacillaceae > Neobacillus > Neobacillus oceani. The sequence goes on from NZ_CP143543.1 coordinate 2,438,298, forward strand.
GATCGTCCCGGTCATGCGTTCAATCCAAACAAAATCCCTGCCGAAAATTAATAAGGAAATGAAATCACTTACCGAAAAGGCGTTGAAGAACGAACTTGCGGTAAGCGATATCAAGGGCGGAACATTTACGATAAGCAATGTCGGGCCGCTTGGGGGAAGCATCGGCGCAACCCCGATTATCCAGCATCCGCAAGTGGCGCTTGTTTCCTTCCATAAGACGAAAAAGATGCCTGTCGTAAACGACAATGATGAAATTGTCATCCGCTCAATCATGAACCTGTCGATGTCATTCGACCACAGAGTAGCCGACGGGGCAACCGCTGTTAAATTTACGAACCGCTTTGCCGCCTATATCCAAAATCCGAACATGCTGTTACTGGAGTTAAGCTAAATGGTTGTCGGTGAATTGGCCAACCAGGCGGATCTTATTGTCATTGGCGGCGGACCGGGCGGCTACCATGCGGCCATAAGGGCGGCCCAGCTCGGCAGGCAAGTCGTCCTCATTGAAAAAGCGGACTTGGGAGGGGTTTGCCTCAATAAAGGCTGCATTCCCTCCAAGGTTATAACTGAAGCGGGGAAAAGGCTTGATGATGTAAAAAAATCCTCTCTTTTTGGGTTAAGCACCGAAGATGCGGGCATACAATTTGATAGATTGCTTGAACACCAGAAAAGAACAATTGAAGGGTTGCGGGCAGGGGTGAAAGCTCTCTGCAAAGCAAATAAGGTTCAGATTCTAAAAGGTTCTGCGTTTTTCCTATCGGATACAAGAATTGGCGTGGAGGAAGGCGACAATTACGAAGTATATGAATTCAAAGACGCCATCGTCGCGGCGGGGGTAAAGCCCGTACCGAATACTTCTTACCCTGAGAGCAGAAGAATTTTTAATCAATTGGCGATTTCCTTCTTGGATGAGATTCCGGGACACCTAGCAATATACGGTTCGGGCTCTCTCCAGTTAGAGTTGGCCATGGCCTACAGGGCCCTCGGTGCGGAAGTTACAATCCTTTTAAAAATAGGGGAACAGATGCCCTTCGATTCTGCAGTATCGAAAGAACTGGCACGGATTTTTAAAAAGGAAAAAATAACAATCGTAAAGGATTGCACTTTACAGGAGGTAGCGGAAACTAAAAACGGCGTCGCCATTACATTCAATGAGCCATCCGGTGAAAAAGTGCTCAAGGCATCGCATTTCTTTTACGAAGAAAAACAAAGGCCTGATTCAACTGGGCTTGGAACATCAAGGATTGGGATTAAACACGATGAGGATGGGTTCATTCTTACTGATACCCAATGCCGCACCTCGGTGAAGGGGATCTATGCAATAGGAGATATAACAGGTGGGCCATTCCTGGCCTCCAAAGCGATTAAACAAGGGAAAACGGCCGCTGAAGCAGCCTGCGGGCTTAACCCGGAAGCTGATTTCCGCTTCTTGCCATCGGTATCGTTTACCCGGCCGCCGATCGCCTCGGCGGGAATGACGGAAGAAGAGGCGATTGCGGAAAAACTTGATATTAAAACAAGCCAGTTTCCGTTGGCTGCGAATGGGTTCAGCACCATTACCGGAAAGAAGGATGGCTTTGTAAAAATTGTTTCTGAACGGGGAACCGACGTGATTCTTGGCGTCCATATAATTGGTGAAGGAGCCCATGAACTCATTTTCAGCGGAGTAGTTGGCCTTGAGATGGGCGCGAGGGAGGAGGATTTGCATTTTCCATCCTACCCGCATCCCGGGCTTGCAGAAGCGTTGCTTGAAGCTGCGGAAGGGCTTGAAGGAAACGCTGTCCACTTAAAACCGCAAAAAGAAAAGAAAAGCAGCCCAGTCAATACTGAAAGTTTACAAGCCGGAATTTCCGGTACTAAATAAACTATTCTTATAGGAGGGTTATTTCATGCAGGAAAAAACAATGAAAACGACTGAGTTGGTGGAGGATTTTTTTCCAGTAAGGGATGTTGATTACCTTGAAATCTATACAGGGAACGCCAAACAGGCCGCCTACTTTTTCTGCCATTCGTTCGGATTCAGGACTGTAGCGTATTCTGGCCTTGAGACCGGCAGCCGCGAAACTGTTTCCTATGTTCTGCAGCAGCGGAACATCAGGCTCGTTATCACTGGCTCGCTAGTTGAAAACAGCGAAGTTTCCGCTTTTGTTAAAAAACATGGCGACGGAGTCAAGGATGTCGCCCTTCTCGTTGATAATGTCGATAAAGCCTTCTCAGCGGCAGTCGACCGCGGCGCAATCGCGTTGATGGCGCCAACGGATTTCAGCGACGAGCATGGAACGATTAAGAAAGCAGTCATCGGTACTTACGGCGACACCATCCATACACTTGTCCAAAGGGAGGGGTATACTGGGCCATTCATGCCTGGATACGAGCCGTACACGCTGTTTGACCAGGTCCCGGATACCGGACTGATTGGTATAGACCATGTTGTCGGCAACGTCGAGAGCATGGACGAGTGGGTTGAATATTACGAAAAAGTCATGGGCTTCAAGGAAATGAAGCATTTCTCCGATGAGGATATTTCAACAGAGTACTCCGCTCTAATGTCCAAAGTTATGCATAACGGCGGCAGGATCAAGTTCCCAATCAACGAACCGGCGGAAGGAAAGCGGAAATCGCAAATCCAGGAATACCTCGAGTTTTATAACGGCCCAGGAGTACAACATTTGGCCATCCTTACTGAAGACATCGTATCGACTGTTACTGCCCTGAAAGACAATGGCGTTGAATTCCTGTCCACTCCGGATGCCTATTATGAAGAGCTTTCCGAAAGGGTGGGGCAAATCGACGAGGAAATCTCAAAGCTTCGGGAATTGAGCATTCTGGTCGACCGCGATGATGAAGGGTACCTTCTGCAAATTTTCACAAAACCGATTGTCGACAGGCCAACGTTGTTCGTAGAGATTATCCAGCGCAAGGGCGCAAGGGGATTCGGCGAAGGAAACTTCAAAGCACTCTTCGAATCGATCGAACGCGAACAGGCAAGGCGCGGAAACCTATAAAAAACAGCATCACGAAAGTGGGAATGGGTATGGCAACGATTAAACCAAGGGATGAACTGGCCTCAGTCATCCCTTACCCACTGGGCCCCCCACCTGAAACAAAGCAGAAAGAGCTGGGGTTTTCCAGGATTATTAGAATGGGAGATAACGAGAATCCATATGGCGCATCGCCATTGGCCCTCGAAGCGGCGAAAAGGGAGCTTGATGCGATAAGCTGCTATCCCGATGGCACCTATTCGGGGCTTTATAAATCATTGAGCAATTTCCACGGACTGCCTGAAGGTTATTTTACTGTCGGAAACGGCTCGGATGAAGTGATTCGTCTGTTAACAAGGGCATTCATTAGCCGTGGGGATGAAGCTGTCATGGCTTCCTGCACATTTCCTAGATACAAAACAAATGTTTTGATCGAAGGCGGGGTGCCAATTGAAGTTCCGCTCGTTAACGGATCGCACGACCTCGAAGGGATGATGTCCAGGATTAGTGGAAGGACAAAAATAGTTTTTGTCTGCAATCCAAACAACCCGACAGGAACGATTGTCGACAAAGATACGCTGGCCCAATTTATTTCAGATGTCCCCCAGAATGTGATGGTTGTGATTGATGAAGCGTATGTGGAGTATGTCACACACGGAGCGATGAATGATGCTGTAAAAATTCTCAACCAGCATCGAAATGTTGTGATTTTGCGTACTTTTTCAAAAATCCACGGGCTTGCCGGGCTCCGGATTGGCTACGGGATTATGGACCCGAAAATTGCAGGGGAACTTCAAAAGGTCAGGGACGTGTTCAACGTCAACAGAGTTGGCGCGGCAGCTGCGGCAGCCTCCCTTTCAGATACCGCTTTTGTCACGGCTTCCGCCGAAAAAAACAGGGAGGAACGGGAATACGTTGCCGATTGCCTTGCCGGAATGGGTTTTACGGTTTTGCCGTCCGAGGCGAATTTCCTGTTTGTTTTGCTGAAAGATTCAGCCCTAATGGCAGAAGCTTCCCTAGCCAGGAAAGGGATATTCGTTAAAGGGATATCAGCACCGGGATATCCGAATGCTCTCCGTGTCGCTCTTGGATGCAGGGAAGATAATGTTTTATTTCTTGATGCGATAAGAACCTTCACTGCGGAAGGAGTGGTATAGGGAATGGAATTTACTCCAGGAAAGATGGATTGGCGCGATGGCTACAAGCTTTTGATCGGCTCGATTTTGCCAAGGCCGATTGCCTTTGTCTCCACGGTCAGCAAAGATGGGATTACCAATGCCGCACCGTTCAGCTTTTTTACGGTCATCAGCGCAGAACCAATGCTTGTCTGCTTTTCGCCGATGAGGCGGGGGAGCGATGGCGCTAAAAAAGACACGCTAATCAACATAGAAGAAACCGGCCAGTTCGTCATTAACATAGTTAGCGAAGAAATAGCGGCTCAGATGAACATTTGTGCCACGGAATTTCCTCCTGAAGTTGATGAACTGCAAGAATCTGGCCTTACACGCGAGCCTGCCGCGGCTGTGCGTCCGCCAAGGATAAAGGAAGCGAAAATCCATTTGGAATGTGAGCTGCACGAGGTCCATCATTACGGGAATCAGCCGGGCGCTGGCAGCCTGGTCGTCGGGAAAGTCGTCCATATCCAGGCGGATGACAGCTTGCTGGACAAAGGCAGGATCCTTGCCGAAGAACTTAGGCCGATTGGGCGGATGGCGGGCAATTTGTATACAAGGCCGCTTGGTTCTACCTTCGAGCTCAAACGGCAGGTAAAGCCGGGTGAGGCGAAATGAGGTTTATTTCTTTTTTAAAAACAAGTGGTGAAGCCGCGGCAGGCTGGATTTTGGCGGATAGGTTCGCTGTTGATATGAAAGAAGCTTCCGGAGGAGATTTGCCAGGAACGGTGGAAGAGTTTCTTTTACGAGCCGACATCAACCTTGAAAAAGCCAGGTCGCTTCAAGTGGACGTTGAGTCCCAGGGGGTTTATCCACTGGATTCTGTGAAGCTTTTGGCACCGCTTCCCCAGCCGAAAAGCTTCCGCGACTTCTACGCGTTTGAACAGCATGTGAAGACGGCGAGGAGAAATAGGGGACTCGACATGGTCCCCGAGTGGTATGAAATTCCCGTTTTTTATTTCTCAAACCACCTGGCCATCAAGGGGACGGAGGAAGACATTACGAGGCCCAAAGGGTGCGGAAAGCTGGATTATGAACTCGAAATCGCCTGTGTGATCGGTGAGGAAGGAAGTAATATAAAAGCCGAGGATGCCGAGGAATTTATTTTCGGCTACTGCATCCTAAACGACTGGAGCGCGCGCGATTTTCAGCAGAAGGAAATGAAAGTCGGACTCGGCCCCGCCAAAGGAAAGGATTTCGCTACATCGATCGGCCCGTGGATTGTAACGGCTGATGAACTTTCCGGACATAAAGCGGGCAAGGGCTTTAACCTATCCATGACGGCCAAAGTAAACGGGGAAGTTTTATCAGTAGGGAATATGAAAGATATTTATTATTCCTTTGGAGAAATGATTGAGCGCGCATCGGCGGGTACAACCCTTTATCCCGGCGAATTGATTGGCTCCGGGACTGTAGGGACAGGATGCATACTTGAACTTGGCGAGGAGGACCACCGCTGGCTTGAACCGGGCGATTTAGTCGAACTCGAAATAGAAAAGCTTGGCGTATTGCGAAATACTGTTATAGGGGAAAAGGGGTGAGCTGATGTTTTACCGGCAAATGGGGAAAATTCCCCGTAAAAGGCATACCGTTTTCAGGAAGAATGACGAAACATTATACAGGGAACAGGTGATGGGGACGAAAGGCTTCTCCGGGACCCAGTCCATACTTTACCACGAACATATGCCGACAGAAGTTGTCAGGGCGGAAAAGGTTATTCCTTTTCTTCCTGAATATGAAGAACAGGGTGCGCTCAGGCACAGGCACTTTTTTACGCCGGAAATAAAGAAAACGGGAGATGCGCTTGGCGCGAGGGAATATTTGATGGGGAACAGCGACTTGTTGATCGGCACGGCAAATGTTAACCGGTCAATGGAGGCCTATTACCGTAATGGTGATGGTGATGAAATGCTGTTCATCCATTATGGTTCCGGTAAGCTTGAAACGATGTTCGGATCGCTTACGTACCGGCGCGGTGATTATCTTATTATCCCAATTGGTACGATCTACAGGCTGATTCCCGAGTCGGAAACAAAAATCCTTTTCATAGAATCGTCCTCACAACTGACGACCCCTAGGCGTTACCGGAATGAATACGGCCAGCTGCTTGAGCACAGTCCGTTTTGCGAGCGCGATTTAAGAGGGCCGGAAACACTTGAAACGTATTCCGAGAAAGGTGAATTCGAGGTCCTGACCAAAACACGGGGCTTCTTGCATCAGCATATCCTTGGCCACCATCCGTTCGATGTCGTTGGCTGGGACGGCTATTTGTATCCTTGGGCATTCAATATTGAGGATTTTGAACCGATTACCGGCAGGATTCACCAGCCGCCCCCAGTGCACCAGACTTTTGAAGGACATAATTTCGTTGTCTGTTCTTTCGTACCGCGGCTTTATGATTACCACCCTGATGCGATTCCTGCCCCATACTTCCACAGCAATGTCAACAGTGACGAGATGCTGTATTACGTCGAAGGGAATTTCATGAGCCGGAAGGGCATCAAGGAAGGCTCGATCAGCCTGCACCCAAGCGGCATACCGCACGGGCCTCATCCGGGGAAAACGGAAGCAAGCATCGGAAAAAAAGAAACGCTCGAGCATGCCGTCATGATCGACACTTTCCGCCCGCTCCATATTTTCAAGCCAGCGGGGGAAATTGAAGACAAAGGCTATATGTATTCGTGGACAGGCGGATGACACTCGTTCGAGGAGGGTTTTTACAAGGAAAATAAAACTGAAAAAATATTTTCATTTTGAGACACAATCAAATATAGATTGGGGTCTCATTTTTTTGTAAGTGACATCTTCTAATAAATAGAAAATTTTGTTAAAATTAATTAAAAAAGAATTTATGGGAGAGTGAGTAGGTGCCAATTAAATCTTCTAATCTGGTAAAGATCGTTTTGGCCCTAGTAATAATAGGAACCACATCCTTGATATTAACGCAAAGGTACGGAAAAGAAGCCAATACATCATCGATTAAAGAAGAACCGAACCACGGTGATGAACTAAATGATAGACTTGAAGTTTTCGCCAGAACATATGGATACATAAGATATTTCCATCCAAGCGATGAATCAGCTGACATCGATTGGGACCAATTTGCCATTTATGGGGTTCATAAGATAAAACAAACCAAAAATAACGAAGAGTTTTTAATTGCATTAAATGAACTATTTTTACCTATTGCTCCTACCATTCATATTTCTTCCCAACCACGAAACGATGAAATTCTTATAGAAGAAATACCTTCAAATGCTGTTTTAACGATGATAAAGAATTATTTCAATAAGCAAAAAAAATACATCCGTGATAGAATTTACTCGCCAAATTCCGATTCCATTACACTTTTCGAACACACTTTTCAATATGGAGACAATATAATAAAACGACAACTTGGCAATGTTCATATTTCGATTCCTACAATCCTGTATGCTTCTTTAGGGAGAACATTAGGAAGTTCAGTTGAATCGGAAAAAAAATTTATTGATTTAAAAAATGATATGGATAAATATTTTTCTGCAAATTTAATTGACTACGACAACCCGGATGTAAGGTTAGCGAATGTCATAATTTCGTGGAATACATTTCAACATTTTTACCCTTATTTTGATGAAGTAGGCATTGATTGGAACGGACAATTGCCGTTATTTTTAAAAGAAATGAATCGATTAAAAGATGGGGAAAGGACCTACGAGGTTATGCGGAAAATGCTAGCTGGCCTTGAAGATGGTCATATAGGATATTTAAATGACACTAAAAAGGCTATGTTGAAGCTGCCTATAAGCATTAAATATATCGAAGATAAGCTTGTCGTTATAGGCAGTGACATAGAAGACATCCTACCGGGTGACATACTAATAAAAATTGGTAATGATGATGCATTGATTCAATTCCAAAAGTTGGTTGACCAGACATCAGGCTCTAGACAATCTAAAGAGGTACGTGCCGCCTGGTTTTCCGTTATTACCTACGATAAGTTTGAAACAGAATTAACTTTGAATCGAAAAGGAAAAATCATAAAAATAGGGGTTCCTTATAACCCTATTAGTGAAAACGATTACAAAAGCTTTCATCAGTTATTTGAAGATTTGGTAGAACTCGAACCAGGAATTTTGTATCTCAATTCTATACAGCCTTTTCCTTGGGAAGATGAATCGTTTATGAATAAATTACTAAATGCCAAAGGAATTATCGTAGAAATGAGAGGTTATCCGACTAATTTTCACCCTTTCCTCCAACGTTTAACCGAGCGAAAATTGCAAAGTGCAGGATTCAACGAAATTCAAATGCTTTCACCTGACCATGCTGCTTCTAATCCTTTAAAAAACTGGGGCTGGACATTGGAACCAATAAAACCATCAATAAAAGGGAAGGTAGTATTTGTAACCGACGCAAATGCGATTAGCTATGCGGAAACAATCATGGGAATTGTTGAACATTACAAACTAGGTGAAATTGTTGGTGAATCCACGGCTGGTACTAATGGAAATGTAGTGGAGATGATACTGCCTGGAGGAATAGGTTTTTATTGGACTGGTTTAAAAACGATTAAACATGACGGTTCACAACACCATAATATTGGTATTCAACCTACCGTCCCAATAAAAAGAACAATAAAAGGAGTTTCTGAAGGAAGAGATGAGCAATTGGAAGCTGCAATAAAGATAATCAAGAACGGCCAGTAAAGAGGGGAAGCTAAAGGATATATGATCTCGTGCTTTTTTACGAAGAAGTGGATAAATAGTAAATGCTCAGAGTTGGCTCTGAGCATTTTTTATAGTAATTATTGTGATAAAATTGGCTTTTTAAATCAGTGCTATTTTTTCTGTGATTTTAAAAGATAACTGAATAGAGTATTTGATAAATTGAACGATTTGAGTATATTGCCAGTACCCATTTTTCTACTCTATTTCTGTTCATTGTGCCAAATGATCGCGACAGTTCCTTCGCCCGCGTGGACGGCGATGGTTGAACTGATCTCACCAATCGATGTCTTTAAGCGAGGGTAGGCGGTATGCAGCATTGCTTCTATTTCCCTGGCTTTGCCGGGCACATTTCCATGCATAATCCAGACTTCTTCGACTCTGTTTTCCCTATATGCTTCTCCAAAAAGTTCCACCAGCCGGGCGGAAGCTTTTTTCTCGGAGCGGACCTTTTCGAATAATTCGAACTCGCCAGCGGAATTAATTCGGATAATCGGCTTTATTTTAAGGATGCTCCCTAATAAATACTGAGTTCCGGACATCCTGCCCCCTTTGAAAAATTGTTCCAGACTTCCAAGAACGATATAATTTTGTGAGTTCTCCGCTTCTTCTCTCAGTATGGAGGCTATGTCACTCGCTCCAAGGCCGGATCCCCAAAGTTCAATTCCTTTTTCAATTAGCGCGGTTATCGCGTAGGACATCGATTTTGAATCTATGACTTCAACGGGGAATTTAGCAAGCTTCGCGCCAGCAATGCAGCTTGAAAATGTGCCGCTTAATTTTGAAGAAATATGAACTGCAATTGCCCCATCGTACTCTTCTTCCTTCAATTTTTCGAATAGCCGGGCAAATTTGCCTGGTGATGGCTGGGATGTTTTTGGAACTTTTTTTTCACCGTTGATGCGTTTGTATAATTGCTCCGTGCCAAGCTCGACTCCGTCCTCGAAAGCCTCGTCCCCAAAGATGATTTCAAGCGGAACGACATGGACATCGGGATTACGTTTTAATTCATCGGTTAAATAAGCGGTACTGTCAGTAATCCATGCAAGTTTCTTATTCTTCATAAAATGATATTTCCTTTACGGTTTTAGTATTTTATCTTTCCTATAATTTTACCATTTAAACTAGTAATAGGTAATAAAATTATTATTCTACCAATAATGTTTCAAGGAATAGCAAGCTCTTTGGCACAGGATTGACATTGGATAATTAGAGGAAATATAGGGTATATTGATTCGGGAGCAAGTTGATGAAAAAGGAGGTTAATGGAAATGCAATCGTTTGTTGTCAGTTTCCATCAGGAGGACAAAGTTGACTCCATGCAAATCCAAAAGTTGAATGAAGAGGATTATAACAGGGCGACGGAAGGTGGGACGCGCCATTTGTTTGAGCTTGATACGAATATCGGTTTTTTTGTCTTTTTTGATGCAGAGGATGTGGATGGCACTGTTTCACATCTAGTCCTCCACTATGAGGAAGAGAGTGAAGATCCGAGTGCTTGCTATTCTTTCGCAATGAAGGATTTTTATGAGTTCATGGCTCTTTACTTGAACGACCTGGAATTCAACGAAGAAACAAATGAAGAAGAGGAAGAATACGGGCCCATCCACCATTTGGCCCATCTCCTATATCACATTGTCGAGGAAGGCGAATCGCTGGACGTATAAGAGGAAAAGAGCAGCCGGATGTGCTGCTTTTCCTTTTTTAGTGACATTTCCTTATAAAAGTGGAAAATTACAACATTACAAGATAATTTATGATATACTTAGAGAGCGTTATTGTTATCCATAAAGGGTAAAAAGGCATAAATACCAAATTGGGGGGAGCTCTGCCATCTTTATGAATACGTATCTCAAGAAATCTCCATATTTGTTATTTTTGCTGGTCATGCCTGTTCTCGGCATGGTTTATAAATTTTTGAATGAAAACCCGCAAAACGCAGTCCAAATATCAACAGCGGTAGATGGATTAATTCCTTTCCTGCCGATATTCATTATTCCCTACATCCTCTGGTATGGATATGTGTTTATTTACCTTGTTTATTTTTGTTTTAAGGATACCCGAGTGTATCTTAAAACCTTGATTCTAATCGTTGCCGGAGAAATCATCTGCTTTTTGATTTATTTCTTTTTCCAGACAGTCGTCCCTAGGCCCCAACTGACAGGAGACGGAATGTTGATCCAGTTGGTCGGTTTCATTTATGCAAATGATCAGCCATACAATTGTTTTCCGAGCATCCATGTGCTGACAACGTTTGCGATTATGCTTGGTTCCCGCCACATTGGAAATAAGCATCTGCTCAATACATTGTTTATTCATATTGTCGGTTCGCTCATCATTATTTCTACGTTGTTCGTTAAGCAGCATGTTGTGCCGGATATGATTGCATCCATGTTCCTTGTTTCGTTCCTGTATGGCATTCTTTTCGAATTTTACAGTGTGCCTGTGGCAGAAAAGCGGGATACCGTTTTTGTGAAAAATAAGTAGGAAGAATATTAGTTAAGGTGCGAAATAAGGTCGTCTTAAAACCGCATTAATTATAGATAAAGGCAGTCCGTTTCTTTTGAAAAACGGGCTGTTTTTATTTTGCCAAAAACATTGCAGGACCCTCATAGGATGCCATTTCAAGGTGATCGCATCTGCCCCAATGTTTAGTAACGGATTCGGACAGGTAAATGTTCATATAGCATGCGATGATTGATGTGGTGATGGTAATGGAAGAATGGATCTCTCATTTAAAAGGGATAACAGCTGGCAATGTCGTAACCTTTTTTATTGAAGCGGGGCTTGTCCTGATTGGAAATTGGTGTCTAAAAGGCTTGGCAAGGCTGCTCGCATTAAAAAAACCCGCTCTTAAAAGCAGGTTCCTTCCCGCTGTAGGCTCTCTGTTGAACTGGATTACTTTTTATGGAATCATTCTTTTGTTCCTTGTTCATTTTTCAACTACAAAATGGCTATTCGAACCTTTGTATTCAAAGGACGGAATCAAGGTTTCCACCTTCCTGATCATTGTCGCGTTTATGATTGTTACTTTGGCGAGCAGGGTTATCAAGCTTTTCACAAAATATGTTCTTTCAAATCTTTACGAACATTACAATGTTGACAAGGGGCTTAGCTACACAATCAACCAAATTATTTATTACACGGTAATGATTTCTGCCCTGGCCTTCAGCTTTACAATAGTCGGAATTAACCTAACTGCCCTTGGAGCAATCTTTGGCGTTCTGGGAATCGGAATCGGATTTGGGATGCGAAATATCGCCGGGAACTTTGTTTCCGGAATCATTATCCTGTTTGAAAGGCCTATCGAAGTAGGGGAAGTTATTGAGGTTGATGGGAAAATTGGCAGGGTTGAAAAAATCCGGCTCAGGTCGACGCTTGTCAGGACTGCGAAGGAAGGCACTTTAATTATACCGAACCAATATTTTATTGAAACGATCATCAAGAATCGGACCGGTGCCGAAATGAGGGCCGAGGTAAAGGTGAGCGTTAGCCAGGGGGTTGATTCGAAATTGGTGCATCGGCTACTGGAAGATGCCGTTGACCAAATAAAAGAAAACTGTGAAGGGATTCTGAAGTCATCCCAGCTTGAAATCAGATTCGTTAATTTCAGGAATAGCGCAATGGATTTCTACGTTGAATTGCCGGTGGTTAATTTTGAAATTAAAGAAAAGGTTGAAAGTGAATTACGCCACTCCATTTCCCGGCTTTTTGATGAGCATCAAATAAGCATGCCGCCGATTGTAACATATCCGGAAAAATGATGCCGCTTTTCCGACAGGTTTTTGGGCAAAGATGAAAATACCTGTTTTTTTGGTAGCTCTTATCGGGTACAGGCATGTAAGGAATGCAAAGGAGGAATTCAAATGGCTGATAAAAACAATCATATCCATTCAAAAGACCAGGTACACTATTTTAAAGACCGGGCCGGTACCGAGGACGCACGTTTTCATGTTGTTCCCCATGATGAAGAAGGATGGGCTGTCAAACCCGAAGGCGAAGATGGACCTGAAATGACAACAGGTTCAAAGTCCGAAGCAGTTGGGGAAGCAAAGCGCCTTGCCGAAGAAGCCGGGACGATGGCATACATCCATAATGAAGAGGGACGAATTGAAGAACAGCACAATTACTAGGATAAAAAATAAATGGGGAACAGGCATCCGTGCGGAAACGGATGCTTTTTTATGGAAAAAACAAAATCGATCAACATGCACAAATTAATAATTGATTTTGTTATCTAATATTTTATTCGCTCTAGGGGGTAAGCCGGAAAGAATAGTCACGGTATTTGACCTCTTCAATTCTATCTCCAGGTTTTTTTTCAACTATTTTGCCGGTTTTATCTCGTATGACCTCATACTCCCTATATATCTCAATAATATATCCATTGCTTTTCCGTTCTTCAACAAGCATCATTTGGTACTCAGGCAAGTTTCTGATAGCTGGCTCCGTTATCGCGGGTGCGGGTTTGGGGCCATCTGTTTCATAATAATACTCCTTGTTCAGAAAGGAAAAAGGGGAATCCAAATAGGCTGCCCCTATAATCAGCAAACCAAGGCACAACAGTCGGAAGGGTTTCATTTTTTCCATTAAGGCCACCTCGTTCTATGTATGGTTGTACAATATATGCGGGATAAGTGGATTTATCCATCAAAAAAGCGGCCGGTTAACAATTCCGGCCGCTTTTTAGCGGGTGAGGCAGAACCAAGAGCAATGGCTTCTAAATCTACGAAAGGGCGCCATGCTTCATCCGCCCGTGATATAAACGGTAAAGGATTAGTGCTGCAATGGATAAAACTGCTCCAGAAATATATGGAAGGCCCGACGCGGCTGAAAAAAGCAGCCCGCCAAGGGGAGGCCCGGCAATCCTGCCCAAAGAATCAAAGGAAGAGAGGAGGCCGGTAACACTTCCATGTCCAGTGTTGATTGTTTTCGTCAGGACTGAGGAAACACTCGGCCTGATTACGCCGTTCCCGATGCCAAATATCGTGAGGAATATTGCGGCGGTTGCAAAGCTATTCACTAAAAGGATCAAGGCAAAACCGATTGCAGAAACGATGATCCCTCCCTGAATGACCTTTCCTTCCCCATACTTTTTCGTAAGCTTTCCAATAAGGCCGCCCTGGACAAACGCACCGGCAAGCCCCATAATCATAAAAATATATCCTAGGCTCGTCGTATCAAGGCCAGCCCTCTCGGCCGCGAAATAAGCAAAAGTGGCTTCAAGCCCAGCAAGCGACAGGGAAATAAAAAATTGCAAAAAGAACAGCATGCCGGAAGCTCCGCGAAGCGCGACACTGAACGGTGCTTTTTGCTGGGAGTTTTGTCCTCTGCTTTCTTTTGTTGAGGATTCCTTAAGTAATAAAGCAACAAGGGCAAGCGTCAAAATGGATGAGCAGCCCGCAATTATGAAAGGAAGGCTTAGGCTGCTTTTGGAAAAAATCCCCCCGATTGCCGGGCCGAATACAAAGCCCATACCAACCGCTGCTCCCACAATTCCCATGCCTTTGCTGCGGTTTTCCGGGGTTGTGATGTCCGCAACATATGCCATAACGGTTGGCATGTTTGCCGCGGACAACAGGCCACCGACGATCCTGGCTACAAACAGCATCATTATCGAGTCGGCAAACGCCGTTAAGAAAAACGAGATTGCAAGTCCGGTAATGCCTGCAAGCATGACAGGTTTCCTGCCAATTTTGTCTGAAACCCTGCCCCATATCGGGGCAAACAATAGCTGCATAAGCGAATAGACAGCCATAAGGAAACCAAGCTGGGTAGGGCTTGCTCCAAGATTTTCCGCATAGAAAGGCAATACCGGAATGATGATCCCAAAACCGACCATCACTAAAAACATAATAAGAAATAAAATAGGCAACGCCTTTTTTGTTTCAACCATCGTGTTCACTCCCAGGACCAATTACAACATTCCTACTAACATAATTTGAAAAAATACACATTAAAAGGGCTAAGATAATCTTATATTTTATAAGGGAAAAGTCAACTGTTACGATTGATGCCAACTTCGTTATTTTTTTTAAAAAAATATAAAAAGAAAACTCCCATTCATAAAAGGTAAAGCTATTGCTATCAAATAGATAGAAAAGTAATAGCTCATGCTAGCAAAAAGATAGACTGCGCGCCAACAGGGCGGGCAGCCTATCTTAATGGTTATTTCGAAAACTTCAGTTTCAGACGTTTATCACCAAGTGCAACAATTTGCTCCTCAGCTAATTTTGCGAGCACTACCTGCCCATCCAAATTAGGATGGATGTCATTTGGCAGTATGTATCCTGCCTGTTTTCCATCGAAAGCGCTGAATGCATCGGCGATTAATATTGAGCCGGTTTTTGCCTGGCGAAGGATAACATCCTTATTGACCTGGTTAAGAATCTGATTGCCAAGTCCATAAAGAGTTGTTGCCAGAGGATTGCTTGGGTCATAGCCATACGGATTATACAGATTGTATAAAATTACTGGGGCATCTGTTTTTGACCTAATGTTCTCTATAATGGTATTCAGGTTGACCGTTAATTGCATGGATGCCAAGGTTGCTTTTTGGGAAATCACAGCCGGATTGAACGGTATTTTGCCATTCACCATATCTATAATCCCAGTGGTCTGGAGAAGATCATTGCTGCCAATGTTCAACGTAATGATATCCGCTTTTCGAATTGCATCCGCGTACTCAGGATTTTGTTCAATCTCCGCTAGCAGCTGGGAGGACGTCCAGCCCGGCTTGCTAAGATTTGTTACCTTGTGGTCCCGCTCGCCAATCAAGTTGGGAAAGGCTGATTCGGATGGCTTGGACCTATCCTGGTCGAGATTCCAGCCATAGGTGATCGAGTCACCAAGCGAAACAATTTTTAGCTTTTTTCCACCGACGTTTGCTGCGGCTACAGTTGGCGCGAAAATCGTGCCAAACAGGAGAATGAATACTAGCATTATATTCATTTTTGAATGCTTCATCGTCTTCCTCCTTTACAATTCGTTTCAACTTTGATTATATTTTAAATTTTCGGAAAATAATATAAACATATTCCGTCATCTTTTGCAGGTACTGTGCTAATTTCGAAGTGGCGCTTGCTTTGTATATCTTTTAAGATGGAAGGAGGGGGGGATTGCTGTGAAAATTATTGTCACAGGGGTACCAAGCTGTGCTGGCGCTTTATATACAGGTACGGAACTAGCACCTAATGCTTTAAGGAAAACTGATTTGCTGCCATCTCTATTAAAAATGGATTTTCCAGTAGAAGATAGGGGGAATCTTTTGCAAGGCAAGATACTGGCCCGGCATAATATACCGCCTGTACGAAACTGGCCCGCACCCAGGGAGGTATGGGATGAAATTGTCGAAGAGCAAGCCGCGATTTTTGAAGAGGACGCCTTTTCAATCATCCTCGGCGGTGATTGCAGCATAATTGTAGGTACCTTTACCGCTTTCCAAAAGGTGTTTGGGGAAAATACATATCTTATCGTCATTGATGGGCATTTCGATACGGTGGCACCCGATGGAAACCGCTGTATTGGGGCGGCCGGCATGGGTCTCTGGTTCCTTGCCCAGGACACTCATGTTTGGTGGACAGAAAAACGCGTCCCAGTAGAAAGGATTATGGTTTTAGGCACCTATACTCCTGGCGAAACGCTTGGAATTGAACATATTCCTTATGAGAAGTTCCTAACGGACGAGGGAAGCGAAGAACTGGCCCGGATGTTGAAAAGTATTCCTGAGGATGCTGGCATCCTTGTCCATTTTGATGTGGATGTCCTGCATGAAAGCATCATGCCCGCCGCGTATTCGCCAAGCAATACTGGTCTGGATATTAATTCTGCTTCCAGATTATTCTCCATCCTACTTAAAGATCAGCGGGTTAAGGGTATTGAAGTAACCGAATTCGCAGCTAACAAGGAAAGGGCATCCAAAAGCGCGGCTACGGTAGCCCATTTGCTTATTGAAGGACTGAAGATGCGCCACCCATTACCGTTAAGCGGGGAATCCGTATGAATAAAGGAGAAAAAGTAACGCTGAAGCAGCTAGCTGAAGAGGATCTGCCTGTGTTATGGGAAATGATATACGGGGAAGAAGATCCTGAATGGAAGAGGTGGGATGCGCCTTATTATCCATTAAAGCCGAGAGAGAAGGAAGAGTATGTCATTAGCATGAAAATCCTTCTTGAAGAAGGATTGGATACTAGGTGGGCCATTTGGGCCAGGGAAAGACTGATTGGGAGTGTCTCTTGTTATTGGGAACATAAGCCTTCCAACTGGCTTGAAGCTGGAATTGTCATCTATGACCCGGCTTTTTGGAATGGAGGGTATGGCACGGAAGCATTCAAACTTTGGATCAGCCACCTTTTCGAACATTATCCAATCCACCGGATCGGCTACACCACCTGGTCGGGGAACGAAAGGATGATGAAGGTCGGTGAAAAGCTTGGCATGAAAATGGAAGCCCGCATCAGAAAGTGCAGGCTTTATAATGGCATATATTTCGATTCAATCAAAATGGGCATTTTAAAAGAAGAATGGGAAGCTTTGCACCATTAAACTACAAAAAACGCCATTGATCCAATCAACGGCGTTTTTATTATTTAATCGTTTTCCTTGCCGTTTCCGAGGCAATATCAGCAAGAAAGACCAGGACCATGTAGCACAATAGAAGCAAGGTCAATTCTGAATAATGGAAGAAGCTCATACTTAATTTAAATTGCTGGCCTAGGCCTCCTGCGCCGACAAACCCGACAACGATGGTCGTCCTCATAATTACTTCCCAACGATAGAGGAAGTATGTCAGGAATTTAGGCATGACGGATGGGAGAACCCCATAAAAGAGGCTTTGCCATTTAGAGGCGCCCGAGCTGGCCAGATTCCGAACCGGCCTCGGTTCCATATCTTCAATGACCTCCGCCCAAAGCTTCCCGAGAATCCCGAAATTATGGAGGGCAAGCGCAATCGCTCCCGGAAGAAGTCCCGGTTTTAAAATAAAGACGATCATCATTGCCCAAACGAGTTCGGGGACTGCCCGTGAAAAAATATACGAAATCCGGACGATTCCAAAGAGAGGCCAGTTGTACCATCGCTTTGTAGCTGTCAAGTTTCCGTCGGCAATATTCCGCGCCGCGGGAATAACCGTCAAAAACGCCGCAATTGCAGCAAAGCCGATTGCCATGACGCTCATTTCCAGCGTTTCGAGCGTCAAATGAAGCGCATTTTTCCATTCGGAGGCTTGCATAAAAGCCGGCGTTTCTTCGCCTATTCCAAGCATACCGCCGAAAAACTTCGCCGCATAGTTTACATTTTCATTCGTCAAAAGGGAGGAGAGGCTTGCGCCTTCGGCTACATAAATATAAATCCATGAAACGGCTGCAAGTATTATAGCAATCAGGGCAGAGAACTTGCCGCCCGCTAAGAAAGGTTTCTCCGCTTTATCAAGCAACGAGCGCCTGACAAGTGTGCTCCATCCATCAACGAGAATGACCAGTATGATTAAAAAGAAAACGTAGGTCCACACTTCATTGTATTTTAAGTCAGCGAGTGATAACTGAATCTGATAACCGAGGCCTCCAAGCCCAACAAAGCTCATAATGGCCGAAGAACGAATTGCGCATTCATACCTGTACATTGTGTAGCTGACAAAATCTGCTCGGACAAGCGGCAAGTATCCGTAGAACAATAATTGGAGGCGCGACGCCCCTGCTGTTTTAAGGGCAATGATCGGCTGCTGCGGGACATCAGCGAGCATGTCGGCAAATATCCTCCCCAAAATGCCTCCATACGGAATTGCAAGGGCAAAAATAGCCGCATAAGGGGATAAACCGAAAGATGCTACAAACAACCATGCCCAAACAAGCTCATGAATTGAGCGGGTAAACCCGAGAATCCCTCGAAAAAAGAGCTTGGAGAAGAATTTTGATCCCTTCCCATTCGACAGGACTCCGGATGCAAGGACGCCTGCCACAAACGCATACACAAATGCAAGGGACATCCCAACTGTGGCGTAGGCCATTGTAAGCCAAGAAGCTTCGAGGCCAAGCCAAAGGACATCAGGGGAAAGGGAAGGGGAAACAAGCCCCTTCAAGATCTCAACAATCATCGCCCCTCCGCCTGCATGCAGTAGCCCTGGACCCCAATCCACGGAAAAAAGGCTCCAGGCAAATACAAGGAACAAAACCGCGGTCAGAGTAAGCCGTTTATGCCTCGGCAGCGGATTTGACAGCGGCCTACTCATGTTCTGGCAGCTCCTTCAACTTATACAAATCGCCAAGAAGGGCATCGGTTACCTGGCTGGCTGGTAGATCGAAAAAGATTTCTCCATCCTTCATGGCAATGATCCGGGTAAAATACTTCCTCGCATATTCAACAGAGTGGAGGCTCGCAAAAAGCGTCTGTTTTTCATCTTCGACAATTGTAGATAGTGCATCCAGCACATCTTCTGCGCGCGCCGGATCAAGGGAAGCGACGGGCTCGTCCGCAAGTACGATTTCAGGCTTCTGGACAAGAATACGCGCCAGGGCAACCCGCTGCTGCTCGCCGCCGGAAAGTCTTGCCGTTTCCTCATATAGCTTGTCAGCCAAACCGACACGCTCAAGCGCTTCAATCGCGAGCTTTTTATCTCTTGGAAACAGGAGCGAGACTAGCGATTTTGCCACTCCCCATTCGGAAAACCTGCCGGCGAGGACATTATGGATGACCGCAAGCTGGCCGACAAGGTCGAACTGCTGGCGGATGACGCCTACTTTTTTCGCAAACTCTTTTCCGCTTTTATAGGAGCCCCTCGGCTTTCCCGCAATAATCCATTCGCCAGCGTCCGGTTCCACAATACCGGCAATCGTATTAAGGAGAGTTGTTTTCCCCGCGCCGCTCGGGCCTATCAGGGCGACTCTTTCTCCTTTTCGAACGGAAAAGGAAAGGGAAGAAAGCGCGGTTTTCTTCCCAAAAAACTTCATTATATTTTTAGCTTCCAATGCCGTTGTTTGTTTCATAACATCTCACACCAGTTATTTTATAATCTTCAGTTCTTTCGCAACTTCCTCGATTGCTTCGTAGTTTTCATTTTTTGTTTCAATAAATCGATCTGTTGCAAACATATTGAGTCCAGATAGCTGCTCAGGAGTCATTGAAAGGAGAGCCGCCTTTACTTTCTCCTTTGTTTCCTTGTCTACTTTATTAATCGTCCAATGATAATCATAGTAGGAAGGGGTTGTGTAGAACACACGTACTTTATTTGTATCAACCTTTTTCTCTTTTACTGCAGTCTCCCACACAGCTTCGTTCAGGGCACCCGCCATAAATGCTCCGGATTCGATTAGCTTATATGTTGTATCATGCGAGCCGGAGAAATTCGGCTGACCGTCAAAATCCTTAGCCGGGTAAATACCATCCTTCATTAAATAATAGCGGGGCATCAAATGTCCAGAAGTTGAGCTCTCACTTCCGAAGGTGAACGACTTGCCTTTTACATCGGCAAGCGATTCAATTCCAGAATCGGCTTGGGTAATAAACACGGAATGAAATTCTGCATCCCGTGGACGCTGGGCAATCGCTTCTGCTTCAGGCACAAGGTTTCTTGCCTGTACCCCTGTTAGGCCGCCGAAAAAGGCAAGCTTGATTTCACCACGATGGAAAGCGGTCACTAGCGCCGCGTAATCAACAGAAGGGACAAATTCCACCTTCATGCCGGTTTCATTCGACAAATGTTCAGCGACTGCATCCATGCTCTTTTTCATTTCCGTTGCGCTCTGGTCAGGTATCGCACCTATTTTAAACACTTCTTCGTTCTTTTTAGTTTCCTTATTCGCACCTGGTTTGGCGGATTCATCTTTATTGCCGCAGGCAGCCAATCCAACTGCAAGCAGACATACCAACAATAATGCCAAGATTTTCTTCATAAGTTATTCCTCCAGTTTTCTGCGTGTTGTCCTTCAACTGTTGTTAATTTTATAGAAAAAAAGAGAAATAACAATGGATTTAACAATTTAGCCACCATTCAAATTATAGATACCACGCTTATGTGATTATCGGAAAAATCGATAGTTGAAAGGAGGGAGCTTTCCTATCTATATAGGTTGGATTAATAAATTTGTACTCTATAGGAATTTTTCCTCTGTATCCTTTGGAGTGGGTTCCCGCCGTTCCAACATTTCAATGGTTCATTTATAGTTATTTGTCTTCCTAAGGATTTTGATGTCAGTTTTAAAACTTTTCCGCTTGCAAAATTTTTTATGCGGTACAGAAATACCATTAAACAAAACCCCGATTCAAAAGAACCGGGGTCCGATATCATGTTATTAATTTACCTGTAAAGACCATTCTTCAACATTCCAAACCCGTGTTACCCAGCCTTCATAAAAATCAGGCTCGTGGCAGACGAGGACGATTGTGCCCTTGTAATTTTTCAGGGCGCGCTGCAGCTCTTCCTTGGCCGTCACATCGAGATGGTTCGTCGGCTCATCGAAAAGGATCCAGTTGCTTTCGTGCATCATCAGCTTGCACAAGCGGACTTTCGCCTGCTCGCCTCCGCTAAGCTGGCTAAGCGGCCGGGAAATATGCTCGTTTTTCAGTCCGCAGCGGGCTAGCGCGGCGCGGACTTGATGCTGGTCGAGATTCGGGAACTCATTCCAAACATCATCAATCGGGGTAATGTCCATCGCTCTCACTTCCTGCTCGAAATAGGAAGGGAAGAGGAAGTCGCCATGTTCGATTTTGCCGCCAAGCGGAGGAATTTTCCCGAGCATCGTCTTTAATAATGTTGATTTCCCGACTCCGTTGCAGCCTATAATCGCAATTTTTTCACCCTTTTCAATCACCATGTCCATTTTTGGCAAAAGCGGGTGGGAGTAGCCGATTTCGAGATCCTTCGCTTCAAAAACAAACCGGCTGCTGCTGCGAGCCTCCTTGAATTCGAATGTCGGCTTAACCGCTGTTTCTGGGCGGTCGATCCGTTCCATACGGTCAAGCTGCTTCTGGCGGCTTTTCGCGCGGCCTGTTGTTGAGTAGCGGGCTTTATTTTTCGCGATGAATTCTTCCTGTTTCTTGATAAACTCCTGCTGTTTTTCATACGCATTAATATGTTGGTTCTTATTGATTTCCGCAAGCTCAAGGAATTTTTCATACGTCGCTGTATAGCGTGTCAGTTTTGAAAATTCCAGGTGGAAAATCGTATTCGAAACGGAATTCATAAACTCAGTATCGTGCGAGATTAGCAGGAACGCATATGGGTATTCCTTCAAATAGCCGGAAAGCCAACGGATATGCTCGACATCCAGATAGTTGGTCGGCTCGTCAAGCAGAAGGACCCTAGGCTGCTCAAGCAACAGCTTTGCAAGCAAAACTTTGGTCCGCTGCCCGCCGCTAAGGGCTGCAACGTCCCTATCAAGGCCGATCGCATCAAGGCCAAGGCCCCGCGCGGCTTCTTCTATTTTAATATCAACCGTGTAGAAACCGCCGGCGTCCAGCGCATCCTGGATTTCACCCATCCGCTCAAGAAGCTCCTCAAGTTCCTCCGGCGTGGCATCGGCCATTTTGGAGGTAACTTCATTCAATTCCCTTTCTTTTTCGAAAAGAGGAAGGAAGGCGTCCCGTAAAACATCCCGCATCGTGCGGCCAGGAGTGAGGACGGTGTGCTGGTCAAGATACCCATATTGGACACCAGGCGTCCATTCAACGTTTCCGCCGTCATGGATCAATTGGTTTGTAATGATATTCATTAATGTTGATTTTCCCACGCCGTTCGCGCCGACCAGGCCGACATGGTCCTCAGCCAAAAGGCGGAAGGAAACATCTTTAAAGAGGATGCGATCCCCGAATGTATGAGTTAAATTTTCAACTGTTAATAGCGCCATTTTAGTTCTTTTCCTCACTTTATCTTAAAAATACACCTATTTTCCTATCATACAGGATTTTATGGGAAACGGCTATAGGCAAGAATGGAAAAGCTTTGCCAACGTTCATTCCGGACTGATTTTCAAATAAAAAGGAATTAACCGATATTGCAAAGAATAGTTTAGGAGCCACAAGAAAAGGGGGTAGGGGAATGAATGTGAAATTAGTTGAATTGACAAAGGAAAACTGGGAAGAATGCGTGGAGCTTTCCGTGGCGGAGAACCAGAAGGGGTTTATGGCGTCAAATCTGTATTCACTCGCGGAAGTTCAGTACCTGCAAAACTTCGAGGCACTAGGAATCCATGATGGCGAGAGGATGGTTGGTTTCGTCATGGCAGGGCTTGACCCGGACGACAACAATTATTGGATTTACCGATTTATGATCGACAAATCGTTCCAGGGCAGGGGGTATGGAAAAATAGGCTTGAAGGCGGTGGTAGATTGGCTGAAAGGCAAGGACGGTTGCCGGTTGATTATGGTGGGCTACAATCCTGAAAATGTGGCTGCCGAGAAGCTGTACAAATCGGCAGGTTTCGAGGATAAAGGACTTGCCCCTTGGGGGGAAAAGCTTTCCGGGTTGCGTGTTTAATGGTTAAAGGGAGCGGAGAACATTTTTTCAAATATAAAAGAAATATATTTCAGATAAAATGAACTTTATTTCAGATTTTGTTGCACTTTTTCTCAAATTATAATCTTCAATTTCAGTAGGTGAGAACACTTTATTATTTCGCTTGTTACAAAAGTTCAATTTGATTAAAAAAAGTGGACTCCACGTTTGGAATCCACCTTTTAAACAACCCACGTATCAACGCTAGCCTGTTATAATCACGTTAGAAAGCGAGGATGTCTTTGCTATCCCGTTTTTAGATCGAGACTTCCTCAGCGGTTTCATTTACAAATGTTACTTTCCCATTATTTAGAGACTTGATTCTAGCAAGCGATTCGACACGGACGCCTTTAAATTCAAGCAGTTTTCTTCCGCTTTGGAATGATTTTTCTATTACAATTCCAATTCCGGATACCTGGGCCCCGGCATCTTCCGTGAGCTTAATCAATGCAAGCGCGGCCTGTCCGTTGGCAAGGAAATCATCAATAATGAGAATTTTGTCATTTGGGGATACGTATTTCGATGCAATCGATATTTCAGATGTTTCCTGCTTTGTAAACGAGTAGACGCTTGCAGTCAGGAGCCCGTCGGTCATTGTGAGGGACTTTCTTTTCCTTGCAAAAATAACTGGAACGTTCAACTCAAGGCCTGCCATAACAGAAGGAGCGATTCCCGATGATTCCAGTGTCAATATTTTCGTAATTCCATCGTCTGCAAAGCGCGTGGCGAATTCCTCGCCAATTTCACGCATTAAAAATGGGTCGATCTGATGGTTCAGGAATGCATCTACCTTTAAAACACTCTCCGACAATACCCGGCCTTCCTCAATGATTTTTCTTTTCAAGCTTTCCATATATATATCCCCCTGTAAAAGGTAAATTTTTATTTGAATGCAAAAAGCCCAAAGGCATGCTTCCTGATAGGGAGCAATAGCCTTTGGGCTGAAAAACCAAAAGGTAATAAAGGATTAGCCAATTGAGCCATCCTTCCATTGCCACCCATAGCCGGTCCGTTTACGGCGGTCCGGTAGAAACTTGCAGGCCATATTCCTGCGATTATACGAGTGATATTTTAAAAATTAAGGGTAATTATATCATGGAGAACGTGAGTTGCAACGCCTTTATATCCTTCCAATATCTCCAAGAAAACAAACCGCAATAATTGTAAGCGTATACAAAACCCCCGGAGTAATGGTAAAATCAGTTTTAAGAGTGTCCTTCCAGTATGAACAAAGAAGAAAATATGCTATAGTAAGCAGGGAATGAATCGCTTTATATCCCTGTTAAATCGAGGTTTAGTAGTGTCCGCGTCAGAAGGACACCTGTCTGCATAGCCGGAACAAATTACTAGTAAACTAATGATAAGGAGAGATTTCGATGTCGAGCAAAACTCTTGAGCAATTTTTGAACGAGAACCTGGAAGATTTAAAGACAAAAGGACTTTACAATGTGATTGACCCGCTCGAAAGCCCGAATGGGCCCATGATCAAAATCAACGGAAGGGAGCTAATCAATCTTTCTTCTAATAACTACCTCGGCCTGGCTACTGACGAGCGACTTAAAAAGGCAGCTGAACAGGCGATTGAACATTTCGGCGTAGGCGCCGGGGCGGTCAGGACCATTAACGGAACGCTTGAACTCCACATCAAATTGGAGGAAAAGCTTGCTGAATTTAAGGGGACAGAAGCGGCGATAGCCTACCAGTCCGGTTTCAACTGCAACATGGCGGCAATCTCGGCAGTGATGGATAAAAACGATGCCATTTTGTCGGACGAATTGAACCACGCTTCCATTATTGACGGCTGCAGGCTCTCCCGCGCAAAAATCATCCGCTACAACCATTCGGACATGGAAGATTTGCGCGCCAAGGCAAAGGAAGCCCGTGAATCAGGGCTTTATAAAAAATTGATGGTCATTACGGATGGAGTTTTCTCTATGGATGGCGATATCGCGCTTCTTCCTGAAATCGTCGACATCGCGGAAGAATTCGATTTGATGACCTACGTGGATGATGCCCATGGCTCAGGCGTTCTCGGAAAAGGCGCGGGAACGGTGAAGCATTTCGGACTTCAGGATAAAATTGATTTCCAAATCGGAACACTGTCAAAAGCCATCGGCGTTGTCGGCGGCTATGTAGCCGGCAAACAGAACCTTATTGATTGGCTGAAAGTACGGAGCCGCCCATTCCTATTCTCAACATCACTTACACCAGCCGATGTAGCCGCTTCGATTAAATCTATTGAAATTTTAACGGAAAGCACCGAACTGAACGAACGGCTTTGGGAAAATGGCAACTATCTGAAAAAAGGCTTAAAAAAGCTTGGCTTTAACATCGGCGATAGCGAAACCCCGATTACGCCATGCATTATCGGCGAAGAAAAGCTGACCCAGCAATTCAGCAAGCGGTTAAACGAAGAAGGGGTCTATGCTAAGTCGATTGTATTCCCGACGGTTCCAGCCGGCACTGGGCGGGTACGGAATATGCCTACAGCGGCGCATACGAAGGAAATGCTAGACAAAGCCATTTCTATCTATGAAAAAGTCGGGAAAGAAATGGGTGTAATTAAATAATTCCACTTAAAGATGTTTGACTTAGGGGAGGAAATGGAGAATGAAACGTATTTTGCTCACCGGAGCGCTCGGCCAAATTGGTTCCGAGCTGACGATGAAGCTTAGGGAAATTTACGGAAACGACAACGTCATCGCGACAGATATTAGAATGAATGAAGATAATGAAGCCGCAACGAGCGGCCCGTTTGAAATACTCGATGTAACAGACGGAAAGCGAATGGCCGAAATTGCTAAAAAATACAATGTCGATGCAATCATGCATTTGGCCGCATTGTTGTCCGCGACCGCAGAAGCAAATCCGATATTTGCCTGGAACCTGAACATGGGCGGCCTGATGAACGCGCTTGAAACGGCCAGGGAAGTGAACGCACAGTTTTTCACGCCAAGTTCAATTGGCGCTTTTGGACCGTCTACCCCGAAGGAACAAACCCCCCAGGATACAATTATGCGCCCAACGACAATGTATGGTGTGAACAAAGTGGCGGGTGAGCTTTTATCGGACTATTATTTCCACAAGTTCGGAGTCGACACTCGCGGCGTCCGATTCCCCGGCCTGATTTCATATGTTACTCCCCCAGGCGGCGGGACGACCGATTATGCTGTTGAGATTTATTACGAAGCCGTAAAAAACAAAAAATATACTTCTTTCATCGACAAGGGCACATACATGGATATGATGTATATGCCTGATGCTCTTAATGCAATTATCAACCTTATGGAAGCCGATCCGGCCAAACTTATTCACAGGAACTCGTTTAACGTGACCGCGATGAGCTTTGACCCGGAAGAATTGGCAGCGGAAATTAGGAAGCACATTCCTGATTTCGAGATGACGTATGATGTTGATCTCGTTCGCCAAAGGATAGCCGACAGCTGGCCGAATTCCATTGATGCATCCGCCGCCGCGGAGGAATGGGGATTCAGGGCAGAATACGATATCGCCCGCATGACAGCGGATATGCTTGATAAATTAAAAGTAAAATAAAAGCATAAAAAAACGGCAGCCAAAAAGGCTTTGCCGTTTTTTTATTTCCGGAT
The DNA here is from genome assembly GCF_046237595.1 of Neobacillus oceani. NCBI lineage: Bacteria > Bacillati > Bacillota > Bacilli > Caryophanales > Bacillaceae > Neobacillus > Neobacillus oceani. Next base: position 2,465,250 of record NZ_CP143543.1, read on the forward strand.
ATAAATAAGCTTTTCTTTCTTTTCCGTTACTTTGCCAATGATGGCAGCTTCCTCAAGTCCAAGCGCCTGGAGGTCAGATACGTAAAGTTCCGCTTCTTCGGCCGGCATGGATACGAGCAAGCCCCCGGATGTGATCGCATCGCAGGCGACAAGCTGCTCTTCAAGCGAGAGGCCGCTGTATTCAATGTCATCCTTGAGCCAGGAATGGTTTGACTTTGTCCCGCCAGGAACGATTCCAGCGTGGGCAAGTTCAAGCGAACCGTCCAAATACGGGATGCTCACAAAATCAAACTCAAAGCTGACAGAGCTTCCCCTCGCCATTTCACTTCCATGGCCGAGAAGCCCGAATCCGGTCACATCGGTCACTGCATGGGGATGATACTTTTTCAAGGCTTCGGCAGCGGTTTTATTCAAGAACGCCATCGTTTCGGTCACCTTTTTTTCCTGCTCGGGCGATACCGCACCGCGTTTTATGCCGGTCGTCAGGATGCCGACTCCAATAGGCTTCGTTAAAACTAGCACGTCACCAGGTACAGCACCCACGTTTTTCCAAACCTTTTCAGGATGGACAATCCCTGTGACGGAAAGGCCGAATTTTGGTTCCTGGTCATCAATGGAATGTCCCCCAACAGTAATTGCCCCAGCTTCTTTCACTTTATCAGCGGCGCCACGGAGAATTTCCGATAGCATTTCGGCACCGAGCTTCTTGATCGGATATCCGACAATATTCAGCACCGTTTTGGGTTCGCCTCCCATCGCATAGACATCGCTAAGCGAATTGGCAGCGGCAATCTGTCCAAACATGTAGGGATCGTCAACGACCGGAGTGAAGTAATCAACGGTCTGGATTAACGCGATTGAATCAGTAAGCTGGTAGACGCCTGCATCATCCGATGTTTCATGGCCTACCAACAGTTCCGGTACTGGCTCTTGCTTTGGCAATAGGCGCAAAACTTGCGCCAGGTCCTCTGGACCAATTTTGCAGCCTCAACCTGCTTTAGTCGATAAAGAGGTCAGGCGAATTTTATCCTGCTCGTTCAATTTGTCCACCTCCATTCCATAGTATACCTTTTGCGACAGATTTCCGCACGCAAGCAAGCAGATGATTTGCAGAAGTTTTTAAGGTTATACTAAAATGGCTTTATCTTACTATGGAGAATAATGGAGGTTTTTGCCATGAAGAACCTGGAAGTTAAAATCGAATTTTGCATGATGTGAAACTACGCCCCAAAAGCCGCGGGTCTCGCGGAGGATCTTTTCACACATTTTCGCCGGGATATTTCCAACATGGAACTCATACCGGCCTCAGGAGGAATTTTCGAGGTATACGTTAACGGCGATAAGATTTATTCAAAGGATGAAACAGGAGTCTTCCCGAAGTCGGATGATATAATATCGAAATTGGAATCACTTTAATGCAACGCTCTCCCGAAGGTGGCTTCGGGAGAGTTTTTCTTTTAGGATTAGTCCTCCTATTTCCGTTTGCCTATATGCAAAAATGATATAATGAAGTCAATATTCTTTTGGTGAAGGAGTTTTTCGCTTGAAACAGTTGCTTCGTTCAATCCCGCCAATTCACGAGCTCCAGCAGGACAGCCGATTCCTAAGACTTATGGAAGACACAGGGCTTGATTCCAGCCAGCTTGTCCAGCATGTTCGTACGGCAATTGACGAAATACGGGATTCCATCCTGTCCGGTTTGTGGTCCGGACCGTCTCCCGGAACCTCCGCATTTTTGGATGAATTCTTTTCCATACTTGAAGCCAGGGTTACGGAGGATTTCTCCTATACATTAAAAAAAGTCATCAATGCCACGGGGACAATTCTCCATACAAACTTGGGCAGGGCCAGGCTGAGCGAAGAAGCAATTCGCCATGCCACCGAAGTAGCCGGAAATTATTCAAACCTTGAATACAAGCTGGAGGAAGGAGAGAGGGGCTCGCGGCACAGCCATATTGAAAAGATATTGACAGAAATAACTGGAGCGGAAGCGGCAATGGTTGTTAATAATAACGCCGCGGCTGTTTACCTGATCCTTCGGGCCCTTGCTGGGAACAGGGAAGTTATCGTTTCGAGGGGCCAGCTTGTCGAAATCGGGGGTTCGTTCAGAATTTCTTCCATCATGGAAGAGAGCGGCGCGCAGCTTGTCGAAATTGGAACGACAAACAAAACCCATCTTTTCGATTATGAAAATGCAATTTCCGAAAATACTGCCATGATCATGAAAGTCCATACTAGCAACTTCAAGACAATCGGTTTTACGAAATCGGTCGATACATTGGAGCTTTCTAGTTTAGCCGCCATCCACAAGGACATTATATTTTACGAAGACCTTGGAAGCGGGGCTTTGTATGATTTTCGAAAACATGGGATTGGCGAGGAACCACATGTAAGGGAAGTTATTGAAATGGGAGTGGATATCGTCTCATTCAGCGGGGACAAACTCCTTGGCGGCCCTCAGGCGGGAATCATTGCAGGAAAGAAGCACCTCATTGATAAATTAAAGAAGCATCAGCTTGCAAGGGTAGTAAGAGTCGATAAAATGACACTCGCTGCTTTGGAAGGAACGCTGCTCGCCTATGCAAAGGGAGAAAAAGGGATGTTGGGCATACCGACAATCCGGAACCTTTTGACAGGGCCGGAAGAACTGAAGGAACGTTCTGATGCTTTCATTCGGGCTCTTACTGAAAAAACGGACAGCTACAAGGCAAAGGCGGTTTCGGCTACAGGCCAGGTTGGAGGAGGGACGATGCCGGATGTCAGCTTGCCTTCGTATGCCGTTTCGATTCGACATACGTCCCTTTCTGCAGAACAGCTCGCAACTAAACTTCGGAAAGATGCAACCGAGCCAATCGTCGTCCGTATCCAAAACGAGGAAGTGTTGATTGATTTGCGCTCTGTTACTTCTCTGGAAGAAGAAATTATTATTAAATCTTTAATCAAGTGGTAAAGAAACCGCCAGTTTTCGGTTAGGCCCCTGCGAATTGCAGGGGCTTTTTCCCTTAAATAAAAACTGTGTGAGAACCGCCTAGTTCCAGGGCTTTTCTTTACATGTCGTGGTGGGAGTTGTGTTTTTGGCGGGAATGCTGGCGGTTTTTCACTTTATGCGACCCGCTCATCGGTTCTGGCTGGCTAACGTTCTGGACATTCTTCGCATTTTGCCTGTTCGGTTTTTTAGCCATTTCAATCCCTCCTTCCCATTAGGATGGGTAAAGGGAACATTTCTATTCTGTATAACGGTGGAAGACGAGCCAATCAATGATTGAATAAATCCTTTTGTGCTGGATAATTTAACGGTACATGCTTAACATAATGAAGGAGTGGACACAATGCCATACCATAAAAACAAGCAGCAGGCCTTTCAGGCAGCCCAACAGGGAGTTGAGGAGGCCAGAGATTTGTTCACTGAAATTGTCCGTGACAGCGCAAGCTACGGGCATCAACTTAAACATTTAAAAAATGAAGTCAATGAGGCATATCAGCAAATTGAAAACGCCCTGGAAGTTGCTTCCGAACACCAGCGGATCCAGTTGGAACAGTTCCGCGAGGATTTACAAAGAATGGTTGAAGAAGTAAATAATTTTATGTGAAAGCTTTCCATTCAAAAATTGTTATACGTTAATAAAAAAACAGGCTGGGTGCCTGTTTTTTGTCGTTTACTGAGTTTATTTTTACCTGCGAAAGTGAAAGGCTTGGCGGCGGGCAAAGCCTTTCACATGAATTACTGGTTCTTTTTGCACTTTTTATTGTTCTGCCTTTCCATTTCGGTCAAAGGCTCGGTTCCGGCTTCTTCATTGTATCCCGCGCCAATTCCCTGTGCCTTTGCGGCATTCATGCCAGGTCGGACATGATTCGACCTTCGTTTGGCCATACTTTCACCCCCACATACTATTCTTCCCAGAAACCTTCGGGCAATTAATATCTTTTCCACAATAATAATTTTAGTTAGCAAGAAAGATAAGCAGCAGTATACGAGCCTTGATTTTCCAGCAAAAAGTACCTACAGGGGATTTACTATAAGAAAAACTTATTATATTTCATAAATTTCCGGTCATTTACTCTTTGACCGCGCTGTATTACGATATAATTGTGAGAAAAGTCGTGGAGGAGCGAATTAATACAAACCTTTCGACTTTTATAAATTTTTCCTATATTATTGGGTTGATGAATTGAAGGGGGAGTTACATATGGCGAAAAATGATGTTTTCAATGCCCGCTCTTCATTTGAAGCAAACGGTAAACAATACCATTATTACCGTCTTGCCGCTCTTGAAGAAGCAGGAGCAGGCAATGTTTCCAGGCTGCCATATTCCATTAAAGTATTATTGGAATCCGTCCTTAGGCAGCATGATGGGCGTGTTATTACGAAAGAGCATGTTGAAAACCTGGCGAAATGGGGCACAAACAATGTAAGGGAGGTAGATGTTCCTTTTAAACCTTCCCGCGTCATTCTTCAGGACTTTACTGGCGTTCCGGTTGTAGTTGACCTTGCTTCCCTTAGGAAAGCGGTTGCAGACCTTGGCGGCGACCCTGATAAAATCAATCCAGAAAAAACGGTTGATCTCGTTATCGACCACTCCGTACAAGTTGACCAATACGGTGGTCCGGGTTCCCTTGAAGCGAACATGGTGCTTGAATTTGAACGAAACGCTGAACGTTACCAGTTCCTGAACTGGGCACAAAAAGCATTCAACAACTACCGAGCTGTGCCACCAGCAACGGGTATCGTCCACCAGGTAAACCTTGAGTACCTTGCGGATGTCGTCCACGTGGCCGAAACAGCGGACGGCGAACTCGAAGCTTATCCGGACACACTTGTCGGCACCGACTCCCATACGACAATGATCAACGGCCTTGGCGTTCTTGGCTGGGGGGTTGGCGGCATTGAGGCTGAAGCAGGAATGCTTGGCCAGCCATCTTATTTCCCTGTACCTGAAGTAGTGGGCGTGAAGCTTGTTGGAACTCTTCCGAATGGCGCGACAGCTACCGACCTTGCATTGAAAGTGACTCAGGTTCTCCGCAGCAAGGGAGTAGTTGGCAAGTTCGTTGAGTTCTTCGGGCCAGGTGTATCTGCGCTTCCATTGGCGGATCGCGCAACCATTGCCAACATGGCTCCGGAATATGGCGCTACATGCGGATTTTTCCCGATCGACGATGAATCGCTTGATTATTTACGCCTGACAGGCCGCGATGAAGATCAGGTTAAAGTGGTTGAAGCATACTGCAAGGCAAATGGCCTGTTCTTTAATCCGGAAGAAGAGCCTGTTTACACAGATGTAGTTGAGATCGATCTTTCCATTATCGAAGCGAACCTTTCCGGCCCTAAGCGCCCGCAGGATTTGATCCCTCTTTCAAAAATGAAGGAAGAATTCGTGAAGGCTGTCAGTGCACCGCAGGGCAACCAAGGCTTCGGCTTGAAGGAAAAAGAACTTGATAAAGATGTGAATGTCACATTCCATAATGGTGACCAGACAGTGATGAAAACCGGCGCTGTCGCCATCGCTGCTATTACAAGCTGTACAAATACATCCAACCCATATGTACTTGTTGGTGCCGGCCTCGTAGCAAAGAAAGCTGTCGAGCTTGGAATGGAAGTACCGAAGTTTGTTAAAACTTCCCTCGCCCCGGGATCGAAAGTTGTTACTGGATACCTGCGTGATTCCGGCCTGCTTCCATACCTTGAACAGCTCGGTTTCAACCTTGTTGGCTACGGCTGTACGACTTGCATCGGAAACTCCGGCCCGCTTCGCGAAGAAATCGAAAAAGCCGTTGCTGAAAACGATCTTCTTGTTACTTCCGTCCTATCAGGGAACCGTAACTTTGAAGGCCGGATCCATCCGCTTGTAAAAGCGAACTATCTTGCTTCTCCGCCGCTCGTCGTAGCTTGTGCTCTTGCCGGCAATGTCAACATTGACCTCAAGAGTGAGCCAATCGGCAAAGACAGGAACGGAAATGATGTATTCTTTAATGATGTCTGGCCTTCGACCGAGGAAGTAAATGAAGTGGTTCGCCGGACAGTTACTCCTGAACTATTCAGGAGAGAATACGAAAATGTTTTCAGTGACAACGAGCGCTGGAATGAAATCAAAACAAGCAATGAGCCACTGTATTCATGGGATGCAGATTCAACTTATATCCAGAATCCTCCTTATTTTGAAGGGCTTTCCCCTGAGCCTGGCCTTGTCGAACCGCTTACAGGCTTGAGGGTTGTCGCCAAGTTTGGCGATTCTGTAACAACCGACCATATTTCACCTGCGGGAGCGATCGGCAAAAATACGCCTGCAGGACAATATCTGCTTGAAAAAGGCGTTCAGCCTCGTGATTTCAACTCCTACGGTTCACGCCGCGGCAACCACGAAGTCATGATGCGCGGAACGTTTGCGAACATCCGCATCCGCAATCAGATTGCGCCGGGCACAGAAGGCGGCTTTACTACCTACTGGCCTACTGGGGAAGTTACAACTATTTATGATGCGTGCATGAAATACAAGGGTGAAGGAACAGGCCTTGTTGTCATCGCAGGCAAAGACTATGGCATGGGATCTTCCCGTGACTGGGCAGCGAAAGGAACAAACCTTCTTGGCATTAAGACGGTTATCGCCGAAAGCTTCGAGCGTATCCACCGCTCCAACCTTGTCATGATGGGCGTCCTTCCGCTCCAGTTCAGGGAAGGCGAAAATGCGGAATCACTTGGACTTTCCGGAAAAGAAACTTTTACAGTCCATGTCGATGAGAATGTCCGCCCAAGGGATCTTGTCAAAGTGACTGCTGTGGATGAAAGCGGAAAAACGACTGAATTTGAAGTGCTTGTGCGTTTTGATTCGGAAGTAGAAATCGACTACTATCGCCATGGCGGGATTCTTCCAATGGTTCTCCGCGAAAAGCTTAAAGCTTAATAGAAGGTAACATTAAAACACCATGCAGCCTTAATGCCGCATGGTGTTTTTTTAACTTCTAGATTCCGCCTTGTTTTCTTCCCATTCTTTAAGGAGGATTTTTTCCTTATCAAAAGATATTCCTGCTTTCAATTCCTTGCAATTTCGTGTTAGATCCCATGTTAAGGTATCTCGGACAGTTGTTTCAATCGGGCTGAATAAAAGACCCGACCGCAATGCTTTGTCAATGTTAAAAGAAAATCCTCCCTTTGCCGAATTTCCCGAATCCCCATTTTTTTCAGGAAGCCATAGGGGCATTTCCGTCCACGGGGCGACCTTACGTTCCAGGAGAAAGGTTTCATCGACCCACTCTATTTCGGCGTTGCTGCCGGATACGGCTTTTATTGTTTCCAACAATTCTCCCATTTCCATAGGTGATTCAGGACCGGTAGCATTGTATGTTCCAGCAGATTTGTTCACCATCATAAAAAGCAGCCATTTACCAAGGTCGCGAATATCAATGAATTGAATTTTCCTCTTTGGGCTGCCCGGCGCAAGAACCCGGCCACCCCGTGAAACACGGTTTATCCAATATGTGAACCTGTCAGAATAATCATCCGGGCCAACAAGCAGCCCTGCCCTGACATTCAAGACACGTCCTGGCATGTTTCGTTCTGCCTCTCGCTCGCAAAGAGCTTTGAACTCACCATAGTATTCCATTAATGGCCCCGTTGCACCGCTGGATAATTCGTCCGCCTTTTCCGGAGAAATACTCAGGATTGGGGCGGATTCATCCATGTTTTCCTGGCTCCAGTCCTTGTATACTGATATGCTCGATATGAAGGTATACTGCCCGGCATGGCCGCTAAGCAGTTCTGTGGACTTCCTTACGGTCGAGGGGACATATCCGCTCGTATCAAGCACCGCATCCCAATACCGCCCTCTCAGGCCGCTTAAATTGCCGAATCGATCTCCTTTAATGAACTCGATATTTGCAAAAGGGTTATTGTGATTACCTCGATTAAATACAGTAATCTCATGGTTATGTTTCAAGGCTTCCTCAACAAACGCCTTTCCAAGAAACCTGCTGCCTCCAAGCACAAGAATTTTCACTTCGCATCCCCCTTTCTTTCCTTGATTTTAACAGGTACAAGCCAATAGGGATATTAGTTAATGGTAAATTTATCTAAAATTCCAAAATGCACAAAACAACTTCAGCCATGAAGGACATTTGTCACATTATCGGCACGATTATGGCCCACAGGCATGTTTATTTTCCCACTAGGGATAGTGTAAAATCGGTATAGAGTTAAAAGGAGGGGCGCAAGTGGCGAAAAAAGGGATTGCATGCATATTAATCGTCTCCTTAATGGCGATTGCGATTGTCCAGGCGCTAGATAAAAAGGAAGAACCAAAGGAGTCAAATGAAGCGGTGGCCCAGGGGGTAAAGGAAGGGGCCAAAGCACCGGATTTTGAACTTAAAACGCTGACAGGGGAAACTGTTAAACTATCCAGCTTAAAGGGAAAAAAAGTCATGTTAAATTTCTGGGCAACATGGTGCGGCCCTTGCAAAGCGGAAATGCCAGCAATGGAAAAATTATTCAATGAAGCGGATGACAATGTAGCCATTCTGGGCGTCAACATCGATCCCCAATTGGATGTAAAGGGGTTTGTCGAAGAGTATGGCATTACGTTCCCAATCCTGCTTGATGAAAAAGATAAAGTAAACACAACTTACCAAATCATCTCGATTCCCACTACTTTTTTTATTGATAGCAACGGAATAATTCAGGATAAAGTTATCGGTTCCATGCCGCATGATGCTATGGTGGGATACATGGAAAAATTGAAATAACACAATTGCCACCGGGGTTATGCCGGCGGCTTTTTTTAAAGTTCAATTACGTTTCGATTAAATTTTCAAAAAGTTGTAATAATTGAAATCGTTTGCGGGCATACTTACTGTTAGAATAGTAAGTAAGGGAAGGTGATAACATGCGAAAGCCTCGGAAACGCACATTTGCTGAGCTTGTTATGGAAAACAAGACACAAATTTTAAAAGACGAAGCGGCACTGGAAAAAATCGAGCAGCGCCTTGAAGCTAAACGTCTCGGCAAAGCTGAATAGAGCATTGATTTCCAATCATGATTTCATCTTCTCCTGGCAAAAATAACGGCAGGAGGGATGAAGATGGGAAATCCAAAGAAACACAGCCAGCATTTCTCGCCGGACCATCTTGGGACACAACCAAGAGGGTTCAGCGGCAACAAAGGCAAGAAGATGCAGGATAAATCAGGGGAGCATGCCCAAGTAATCCAAACAAAGGGAGAATAGGGCAGAATATACCCCAGCTACTATTAAAGCAAGCAATCCAAAAGCCCGGGAGACCGGGCTTTTTGCATTTGCCATTTTCTGCTCATATTTTGGCGGACACGGCTCATCCTAATGAAGAACGATCGATTTTAAAGGAGGAAAACAGGATGCCATTTGGAAATAAGCCAAAGCCGGATGACAGAAACGACAATGTTGAAAAGCTACAGGAAATGATTCAAAACACAATTGAAAATATGGAACGAGCCGAGGAGACTTTGGCTCTAAGCGGCAGTGATGAAACAAGGCGGCAGGTCGAGGAGAAAAACGAACGAAGGCGGGAAAGCATTGCGGCCATGAGGGAGGAAGTAAAGGATGAAGCCCGCGCCAACGGCCAAATAACGGAATAATGGAGGGAGGGCTTTACTATCCAGCCCTCCTTTCTTCATTATTCAATCCTCTTCAACGATAAATGAAGCCTGATACGTCGCGATGCGCTTACCGGTATGATAACATAGGAAAAAGAAAAAAAGAGTTTTCAGGAAGTGGGGAAAAATCATGTTAATCAGCGAGACAACAGTGGAAGTACGCTACGCGGAAACGGACCAGATGGGCGTCGTCTACCATGCGAACTATCTTGTATGGATGGAATTGGGAAGGACAAGTTTTATCAAGGAACTCGGCTATAGCTATGCGAAAATGGAGGAAGACGGAATCATTTCACCCGTTATCGATATCCAGGCTTCATACAAAAAAGCAATGAGATATGGAGAAAAAGCGACCGTTAAAACGTGGGTGGAGGAATACGATGGCTTTAGGGTCAAATACGGATATGAAATCCTGAATGAGGAAGGGGAACTAGCCGTTACGGGTTTTTCCGTCCATGTATGTGTAAAGAAAGAAAATTTCCGTCCTGTTTCACTAAAGCGGCTTTATCCAGATTGGCACGAGTCCTATCTAGAAGCTTCCAAAAAGGAAGACTGACAGGGGCAAATTCAGGTGGCTTTTGGGATTAAGAAAAAGGACGTACAGGAATGGAAACAGAAAATTGATCGAGGGGAAATCGCATTCTTGACCCATTACTGGCTTGATGACCGTTTTCCAGAATGTAAAACCGTAACGAAAGCGGGCTGCAATGACATCGAAAAGCTCGCGGAGTGGGGGGAAAAACACGGTTTGCGAAAAGAATGGATTCACAAGCGGCCTGATGGGTATCCACATTTTGACCTTCTTGGCGAAAGGCAGAGAGAGATCCTGCGAGCGGAAGGATTGTATGAGCATATTTGGGACAAGAAAAATGGCGGCCTGTAGGAGGGTCGCCATTTTTCATTAATGGTAAAGGAAGACAGGTTCCTGGCGTTCTTCATCCAGTTCTACCTCCACGTCTTTCCCGTCAAAATACCATAAATCCTTTTCTTCAATATAGAATAGTAATCCGCCGCTTTCTGTCGTCACGGCAGCGTCCATAGGCTCATCGGAAATCACGCCGAGGGAAAAACCTTTCTGAAGCTGGTTGAAGCCCCCATAACGGACAAAGAAGCGAATAGGGGTTCCATCACTTACCCCGAATTCATCCTTATACCACTTTGCCGCTTTACTGCTAACATTTAATTTCATGTAAATGCCTCCTTCCGCATCTTTATTATTTACCACATTTAGTGTTATTGCAAAAAAACAAACCCTAAAAACAAACAGCCCCGTATTTAACGGAGCCATTGGTTCATGTGGCGGAGCGTTTCGTCCTGCAGTTTTTGTGCTCCAGCAACTCCATATTGGCCAGCTTCGCCAATTGGTATAACGCTAAAATTGCGGCGGTTTTTCCTGTAGACAAAGGTTGGCTGGAAGGATGGGGGACCGATTTCCAAGGTTGTACCTTTACTATTGACCCTTTTCGTAAGCTTTAGCGTAACGAGGCCGCCGATATCCTTGTAATCCCCAATCTGCGCGGAAAGGAAATTTCCGAGAGAGTATACGACGAACGTTCTTTTTCCGTCCTTGCGTTTTATCCATTCCATTGGCTGGAGGACATGGGGATGGGAACCGAAAATAATATCTACCCCCTGGTCAGCCATGAACGCTGCAAGGCTTTTTTGTTCTTCATTCGGAAAGCGTTGGTACTCATTTCCCCAGTGGATGCTGACTATAACAGCATCGCTCATCCTTTTGGCCGTGGCGATGTCCTTTTTCATCAGCTCCCTGTCAATCAAATTTACAGCGAATTCCTTGCCTTGCGGAATCGGTATACCATTCGTTCCATACGTGTACGATAAGAACGCGAGTCGGATGCCGTTTTTTGAAAGGACGGTTATCTTGTCCCTTCTCTCTTTGCTGTCCGCCGTCCCGGTAAAGGGGAGGCCAACTTTAGAAAAATGGGCTATCTGGGCCTTTAAGCCCCGATACCCTTTATCAAGGGAATGGTTGTTCGCGGTTGAAACAATATCGACACCAGCTTTCATGACAGCTTCGGACAACTCGAAGGGACTGTTGAAGTTAGGGTAGCTTGAAATACCCAATTCAGTACCGCCAACGAGACTTTCCTGATTTGCAGTCAAGATGTCGGGCGCCTGGAGCATTCCTTTTACCGGTTCAAACATCCGGTTGAAATCGTATCCTTTAGCCGTTTTCGCGTCATTGTAAACATGGTCATGGATCAGAATATCCCCAATGGCGCCGATTGTCGCACTTTCAACAATTTCTTTGGGCGCACTCGTATATTGGCGTTCCTTATGGAGCGTCGGAGCGGGAAGGCCCTCGGGCTTTTGGGTTGAGCAGGCGTTTAATAGGAAAACCAAAATGGATCCTGCCACCATGAAAATTCTATAAATCCGGAATTCCTTCACTGGAAGTCCTCCTGTTAAGCAAATTGTTTTCAATGCAGGGCACAGTGATTTATTATAAATGGTAGCCTTTTGCATTTCATCTTATTTTTTAAATAAAAGGCAAAAAATGAATATAATAACCAAACGGGGTGACAAAATGTTCACAATTACGGAAGCAGCCTACCAAACCATTGCCAAGTCGATTGAAAATGAAACCCCACTAAGCGGCGACAAACTGTATATTCGCCTGACTATGGGAATCGGCTGAGGCGGCCCAAAGCTGAACCTGTCTCTGGAAGAGCAGAAGTTAACCAATGACCAAGAATTTGACTATAAGGATTTGACTTTCCTGATCCATGAGAACGATCAGGTGTATTTCAACAACACCAAGCTTGATTTTGTAAAAGACGTCTTTGGAAGCGGAAGATTCCAGCTCCTCAAAGTATAAAAAACGGTGCCCTTTAATTGGGACACCGTTTTAAAATGCGCTTTTACCGGAAATTTAATTCGTCCATTTCTTCAAAAAATCCTATCAACTCATCAAACGTTCTTGTCACTTTTACCGGATTGCCGGAACAGGACCAGTCAGGCGTGTATGGATAAAATTCAACAATGAATTCTTCTTTGGAAGGAGCAGGGGTAACGGAGGAAGAAAAGACAAATTTAAACTTCTTGGCATTCAAATCAGGCATGCGGATTCTCCTCTCACTTTTACAATTCCGTATACGTCTATTGTAAAGGAAAGAAATTTCCATATCCGAAAATGATTTGAATGATTCGTGAATTTTATGTATCAACTGTCATGAGCAAATAGGAATCTTAATCGGAAATGAAATGGAAAACAGCGATCCCGATCCCGCTTTACTTTCCACTTGAATGGAAGCACCGTGTTCCTCAACGATTTTTTTACTAATATTTAATCCGAGCCCATTACCATCCGGCTTTGTTGAAAAGAAAGGGGTGAACAGCCGGTTAACAGTGTCCGGTTCCATCCCGCACCCATTGTCCTTAATGCCGATAATGAATGCATCCTTCTTAGTTTTCGTGAAAATCTCTATTTTCCGCCTATGCGAATGACTTGCTAAATCAATCGCTTCAATGGCGTTTTTTAACATATTGATGAAAACCTGTTTAAATTGGCTGGCATCGAGTATGAACGTATAATCTACCTCTGAAAGGCTTGCCACAAGCCGGATATCCCGAAGAATACATTCACTTTCGTAAAGCAAGATAACTTCTTTTACAAGTTGATTGATTGAGGTCCTTGTTTTTACATTCGACGGGTGTTTTGTCGCGCTTAAAAATTCGGTGATAATCTCGTTCGCCCTGTTTATTTCCTCTATCGACATCGAAGCATAACGTTCTTTTCCCAACTCTTTTAACTCCGGCAATAGAAGTTGCAGGAACCCTTTTACAATCGTCAAAGGATTCCTGATTTCATGTGCAATTCCGGCCGCGAGCTTTCCAATTTCCTCGCGTGCATCGTTCAAAGCCCTTAGTTCATCAATTTTATGATTTAGAGTATTGAGGCTTATATCCAGGAATTCCTTAAGCCCTGTCTTGCTGTTATGTAGTTCCTTTCGGTCAGAGAGTGGAATGCAATAAACCATAACCATCTCTTCCCGGCCCTTGGACTTATATACTTTAAAATAGTGTTTCTCATTATTTTTATCAAATAACGCAAGTACAATTGGCTCATCAGAAAATGAAGACCGGAAAAACTCCCTGGCATCATTGAAAAATACGTCATCCACCAAATTAAAAAACGACTGCCTCTCCGAAAATAGGTTAATAGCGGAAGAAGAAGCTCCCTGAATAGTAAACTTATGATCGAGAAGAAAACATGGAAAGGGGAGATTTGCAATTTCAATTACCATTAAGCATCCGACCGTCCTTATAAAGTTTTCTTGTCGAACTCTGGATAAAAGCCATGAAAGCATTGTAAATTATTTCAATTTCCATAAATTTTCATTTTAATGATACAAAATATGAACCTTACTTACAATCGCTTATCCGGATAATAACTGCTGGTTTTTGATTGCGATTCATTATTTTCTTCAAACCTGATATTGATTTTCCCAACAGTTTTTAGGTCCTAGTACCCTTGACATTTTCAGTCATATCTAAACTAATCCATTAAAAAATGGCTGTAAGGGAGCTTGTCCATCCCTTACAGCCATTTAATTTTGGGTTCCGTTTTATTCATGATTCTCTTAATGTTCGCCCTGTGCCTGTAAAAAACAAATAACGCCAGGATGCTTACGATAATGATGAGCGGTACATCCCTTGGCGATATCAGTAGAGAATAGGCCACCGCACCGACTCCTGCCATCATGGACGATAGGGAAACATATTTTGTAAGATACAAAGAAATGATAAAAATTGCAAAGATGACAATGAACATGATGGGTACATAAAACAGCAGGACCCCTCCAGAGGTCGCGACCGCCTTGCCGCCCCGGAAGCCAGCGAAAATAGGATACATATGGCCAATTACCGCAAACACGCCCGGAATCAAAGCATTGAAATCATCATAACCAACGAGCGTCGGCAGTGCCGCTGCAAGGGTTCCTTTCAGGATATCGGCCAAAGTGACCGCAATTCCCGCTTTTACGCCCAACGTCCTGAATGTATTTGTTCCCCCAAGGTTCCCGCTTCCATGCTGGCGGATATCCTTGTTATAAAAAACCTTTCCGATAATGAGTCCGGAAGGGATGGATCCTAGCAAGTACGCCAGCACACAAAAAAGAACAATTTCAATCATACATAAATCTCCTTTACCTTCAGTTGCAGATGTTTAGATGAAAGGTTCAGCGGAACCCCCGCTGATGGAAGTTTCACTTTATTGTACCATTTTCTTTTTAAAACGCCATATAGCCTAAAAAGGATTTTTTTAAACATGAATGACGGCCGTGGTTCCTATGGCATAAAGGCTGCTTGTTTGCTAGGATAAAATCTAGGGAAAGGACGGTTAAGGATGGGTACATATAAAGATAATAAGCAATCGAGTTTCATGGAGATATTTCTTGTTTCTTTAAAATTGGGCTGTACGTCATTTGGAGGGCCAACAGCCCATATAGGCTATTTCCATTATGAGTATGTAAAAAAGAAAAAGTGGCTCGATGAGCGAGAATTTACCGAACTGATTGCTTTATGTCAGCTGCTACCTGGGCCGGCGAGTAGCCAAGCGGGGTTTGGTATCGGTTTAAAGCGAGGGGGAGTTGCAGGAGGCATCGCCTCGTTTACGGGGTTTACCCTTCCGTCATTTGCTCTGATGGCGATATTCGCATTCCTCCTTATGGGGATTGATCCGGCAGGAAATGGCTGGCTGCACGGACTGAAAATTGTGGCCGCCGCGGTCGTTCTCCAGGCTGTGTACTCTTTGGGCAAAAACTTTGCCTCAACAAAGGTAACAGGTACAATCGCGACATTCGCCGCGGCAGCGATGTTCCTTTTTCCTTATTCAATTGCGCAGTTGGCGGTAATGGCTGCAGCGGGGATCGCTGGCTATCTTTTTTGCAAAAAGCAGGAAGCTGAACCAATCACCGGCCCTTTCACCAATGTATCCAGGAAGCTCGCGGTTGTCTGCCTGGCGGTTTTTTGCTTGTTGTTCATCCTCCTGCCAGTCCTTCGAATTTACGGAATTGAAGCAGCACTGGCAGACAGTTTTTACCGAAGTGGCGCTCTTGTATTTGGAGGGGGGCATGTTGTCCTTCCACTTCTTGAACGGGAACTAGTCCCAGCTGGTTTCATTTCAAAGGGGGACTTTCTTGCTGGATATGGCCTTGTTCAGGCAATGCCCGGTCCGTTATTTACGTTTTCCGCCTATCTTGGCGCGGCGATTGATGGATGGACAGGTGCGATTATAGCGATTGCTGCCATCTTCCTTCCGGGTTTTTTGCTTCTATTGGCTGTTTTGCCATTTTGGGGAAAAGTCCGGACAAAGCCTGCAATCCAATCCGTAGTTGCCGGGTTGAACGCCGGAGTTGTTGGGCTGCTTGCTGCCGCTTTTTATGATCCAATTTTCATTTCGTCAATAACATGGAGGATGGATGCTGCCCTCTTTGCAATATTTTTTGGTTTGCTGGCCTTTTGGAAAATACCTCCGTGGCTCCTCGTTGTCGTTGGGGCTGGAGCGGGGTATGTACTCCTTTAAAAGGATTCACATAATTACGTCCAAAAAAAGGCGAACTTTTTACAATTTGATGGATTGTTGCCAAAAGCCGCCATTTCGAATTGAACAATCCGGAAGACATTTCTATAATTTTACATATAGGCGTTCCTATAGTTTCCGCCGGCCAGGCTTGTACGTAAGGCCGGCTTATTTTTTAAAAATCCATTTAAAAAGGTTGTGAGCGAGCATGGATTCATGGGAAGAGAAACAAGGGGAATCACCAACCGGCGTTACTTTTCCAGATGGCAGGTACCCACTTAGTATCTTTCAGCTAGATTCCAAAGGAATGATTATTGCTGTTGATGGGGAGTGGGAATCGATAACCAGCCTTTGTCCCACCGAATCAATCGGCCAAAACTTCCTCGATATTTTCAGCTTCGATCCTCTTTCAAGGGGCTGCTGCGATTTCCTCCCCCTAAATAAAAACGAAAAACGCTCTTTATTCACCAAAAAAGGAAAGTTTACTTGCGTTACCGTATCAGTACTTCCAATTTTATTAGACGACGGTACAATTCATGGTTATTCTGGCGCTATGATCGATCGTTCAAGCCCACTTCTACATGAAGAACAGAGGCAATTTGAGCCAAAAAGCCTAATTCTGGATCTTGGGGAAAAGCTCTCTTCGGAAATTGAAAAAAACAGGCAAAAGGACGCGATTTTCATACAACAATCCAGGCTTGCCGCGATGGGTGAAATGCTCGCAAGTATCGGCCATCAATGGAGGCAGCCTTTGAACAATTTATCGATGCTTTTCCAGGAAGCAAGGGAAGCGCTGGAATTTGGCGACATTAACGAACAATTTGCCGACATATTTATAAAAGATGGGCTTGAGCAGGTACAAGTGCTGTCCCGGACCATCCATGACATCCGGAGATTTTACCGCCGAAACCAGGAAAAGTCGTTCTTCTCTGTTGCGGATGCGATAGAGGATGCATTGTCTCTATTCTCGCCAAGTCTCAAAAAGCACGAAATTGATATCGAATTCATCTACAGGGGACAACAAATGGCGTTCGGCTATCCGAATGAATTCAGCCAGGCTATCTTGAATTTGCTTGCCAATTCAAGGGACGCCTTTGTCCACAAAGGGATGGAAAATAGAAAAATTACGATTGCGATTGAAGATGAAGATTGTTTTACCGAAACCATTTTTACTGACAACGCCGGAGGAATTGACCCATCCTACATAACAGACATTTTTGACCCTTACTTTACAACAAAGCCTGGAGGAACCGGTTTGGGGCTCTATATGGTCAAAACGATAGTTGAACGAATGGAAGGAAACACGTTGGTTGAAAACCATCGTTCAGGGGCGCTGTTCAGGCTATCGATCCCTAAAGCAATAAATCAATGCACAGAATAAGCTGGCGGATTAGACCAAACCCTCGTTCTCTTTTTATCTGAAAAAAAGCAGAATTAAGGCATTTTTTTATGGGAAAAGGTAAACTAAAGCTAAAAGAATAAGGAGGAAACGTGCTCATGCTGACTTATCCAAGCCGTGAAGAAATAAAGGAAATCCTAAATAAGGCAAAAAGAATCGCTGTCGTTGGCCTAAGTGATAATCCAGAAAAAACGTCCTATATGGTATCCGAAGCGATGCAAAAGGCAGGCTACGAAATCATCCCTGTGAATCCGGCAATTAAAGAAGCACTTGGGGTAAAAGCGGTACAATCGCTAAAAGACATCGAGGGGCATATTGACATCGTTAACGTATTCCGCCGATCCGAGTATTTGCCCGGGGTTGCCAAGGAGTTCGCAGAAATTGATTCTGATGTATTCTGGGCGCAGCTTGGCCTTGAAAGTGAAGAAGCGTATCATTTTTTGAAAGAAAAAGGATATACCGTTATTATGGACCGTTGCATTAAGGTGGAACATGCTTTAACTAGAAGGTAACAAACTTGAAAACGGCTGCCCGCGGGCGGCTTTTTTCGTGGTGCTCATAACAAAAATAGGCAAAAAACAAGGAAAATTAACTTAAATTTGAAAGAACTGGTTTGCGAAAACGAAATAAATCGCTACAATAAAGCATAGACGCCAGGAAAAGTTATGGTAAAATTAACTTGCGAACGCTTGTTCTAAGTCGAATTTACCGATTATCCCACTCTTAATGGGACATAACCATCATGGGACATGAACCCACTTTGATGGAGCTTCACTTTATTTGCTGCTTAAAAGGATGATAGAGATACAATTCAATTCCTTTGGCAAGCATGAAAGGGGTATGTTAGTGTCAGCAAACCAACAGGCTTTTACTTATAATGATGACGCCATCCAGGTCCTCGAAGGATTGGAGGCAGTCAGGAAGCGCCCGGGTATGTATATCGGGAGTACTGACGCAAGAGGGCTCCACCATCTTGTTTATGAAATAGTCGACAACTCCGTCGATGAGGCACTTGCTGGGTACGGCAACCATATCATTGTGAGAATCCACAAGGACAATTCAATCAGCGTTATCGATAAAGGGCGCGGGATGCCAACGGGAATGCACAAGCTTGGAAAACCGACCCCGGAAGTCATCCTTACGGTCCTGCATGCCGGAGGAAAATTCGGGCAAGGGGGCTACAAAACAAGCGGAGGCCTCCATGGTGTCGGCGCCTCGGTTGTCAATGCCCTTTCGGAATGGCTGGTTGTCACAATTAAAAGGGACGGTTTTGTCTACGAACAGCGGTTTGTAAATGGCGGAAAACCGGCAACCACCCTTGAAAAAATCGGCAAAACGAACCAGACCGGAACGACCATTCATTTCAAGCCGGATCCGTCGATTTTTTCCGTCACCACCTATAACTTTGAAACGCTTTGCGAAAGGCTAAGAGAATCTGCATTCCTGTTAAAAGGCATGAAGATAGATATCATTGACGACCGGAACGGCGTACAGGAATCCTTCCATTATGAAAATGGAATAGAAGCGTTTGTCGAATATTTGAATGAAGGTAAGGAAGTCCTTCACCCGGTCGTGAGCTTCGAGGGCTCGACGAACGGGATTGAAGTTGAATTTTCTTTTCAATTCAATGATGGCTATTCGGAAAATGTCCTTTCATTCGTAAACAACGTTCGGACAAAGGACGGAGGTACCCACGAAGTAGGCGCGAAGACGGCAATGACAAGGGTTTTTAACGATTACGCCCGCAAGGTTTCCCTCCTGAAGGAAAAAGATAAAAACCTTGACGGCGCCGATATCCGTGAAGGGCTTTCTGCTATTGTTTCGGTCCGCATTCCCGAAAACCAGCTACAATTTGAAGGGCAGACAAAGGGAAAGCTAGGCACGAGCGAAGCAAGGTCTGCAGTCGATTCAGTCGTTTCCGAACATCTCTCCTATTTCCTTGAAGAGAATCCCGATATAAGTTCCCTGCTTATTAAAAAATCAATTAAGGCGTTCCAGGCAAGGGAAGCTGCCCGGAAGGCACGGGAAGAGGCGAGGAGCGGCAAAAAGCGGAAGCGCGCTGACGCAATTCTATCCGGCAAGCTGACCCCGGCACAATCACGCAATCCACAGAAGAACGAACTTTACCTGGTGGAGGGGGACTCGGCGGGAGGGTCGGCAAAACAAGGCCGCGACCGCAGATTCCAGGCCGTCCTTCCGTTAAGGGGTAAAGTTATCAATACCGAAAAAGCAAAGCTTCAGGATATTTTTAAAAATGAAGAAATCAATACAATCATCCACGCAATCGGCGGAGGAGTCGGGACCGATTTCAATGTAGAAGATATCAATTACGACAAGATTATCATCATGACCGATGCCGATACGGACGGGGCGCATATCCAAGTGCTTCTCCTGACATTCTTTTACCGCTACATGAAGCCCCTTGTTGAAGCCGGTAAGGTCTTCATAGCCCTTCCGCCGCTTTTCAAAGTGAGCAAGGGTACCGGCAAGAAGGAAATCATCGAGTATGCCTGGAACGAAGATGAGCTGCAGGGCGCCATCAAAAAGGTTGGCAAGGGCTATATGATCCAGCGCTATAAAGGACTAGGTGAAATGAACGCGGACCAGCTTTGGGAAACGACAATGGACCCTGAAACAAGGACATTGATCAGGGTGAAAATCGATGATGCGGCCAGAGCGGAACGCAGGGTTACAACCCTGATGGGCGATAAAGTAGAACCCCGCAGGAAGTGGATTGAATCAAATGTTGCATTCGGCCTGGAAGAAGAGGATGAACTTGATACGATTCTTGACAATGAAAATATTACCGTCGCCGAGGAGGAGATAGGGCAATGAGCATGACAGAGAAATTCCGTGACCTTCCCCTTGAAGATATACTTGGCGACAGGTTTGGCAGATACAGCAAATACATTATCCAGGAGCGGGCGCTTCCTGATGCGCGGGACGGGCTGAAGCCTGTCCAACGGCGAATCCTGTATGCCATGCATGTCGAAGGGAATACCCATGAAAAAGGATTTAGGAAATCAGCGAAAACAGTCGGTAACGTAATAGGCAATTACCATCCACATGGCGATTCGTCTGTTTATGAAGCGATGGTCCGGATGAGCCAGGATTGGAAAGTCCGTAATGTCCTCGTCGAAATGCATGGCAATAACGGAAGCATGGACGGCGACCCGCCGGCCGCGATGCGTTATACGGAAGCGCGGCTGTCTTCCATTTCAACTGAACTGCTCAGGGATATTGATAAACAGACTGTCGACTTCATTCCAAACTTCGATGACACATCAAGTGAGCCGACTGTTTTGCCGTCGATGTTCCCGAACTTGCTCGTCAACGGTTCGACCGGTATTTCCGCCGGTTATGCGACCGATATCCCGCCCCACAACCTTGGCGAGGTGATTGATGGCGTTATTATGAGGGTGGATAATCCTGACGCATCGGTGGAACAGCTGATGGCGGCCATCAAAGGACCCGATTTCCCAACCGGAGGAATCATCCAGGGCATAGACGGAATTAGGAAAGCGTATGAAACCGGGCGCGGGAAAATCATTGTCCGCAGTAAGACCGAGATTGAAGATATCCGCGGCGGAAGGCAGCAAATCGTCATTACTGAAATACCATATGAGGTTAACAAGGCAAACCTCGTTAAAAAAATGGATGAATTCAGGCTCGACAGGAAGCTTGAAGGGATTTCCGAAATCCGTGACGAAACCGACCGGACAGGCCTCAGGATCGTCATTGAATTGCGCAAGGATGCGGATGCTTTGGGCGTCCTGAATTATCTATATAAAAACAGCGACCTTCAAGTGGCCTATAACTTCAATATGGTCGCAATCCATAACAAACGGCCTGTGTTGATGGGACTCAGGGAGCTTCTTGATGCTTATATCAGCCATCAAAAAGAAGTCGTTACAAGAAGGTCGCAATATGAGCTAAGGAAAGCACGGGAAAGGCAGCATATCGTAGAAGGCCTCATGAAGGCACTGTCTATTCTGGATCAGGTGATCGCCGTTATCCGAGCTTCCAAAGATAAACGGAATGCGAAGGACAACCTTATCGCAAAATTCGGGTTTACTGAGCCGCAGGCCGAAGCGATTGTTTCCTTGCAGCTTTACCGGTTGACAAATACGGATATTACCGCGCTTAGGAAAGAAGCCGAGGAGCTTTCTAAAAAAGTCGAAGAGCTCCAATCCATTCTTGGCAGTGAAAAGAAACTTTTCAGCGTCATTAAAAAAGACCTGAAGGATGTTAAAAAGCGTTTCGCGGACGCAAGAAGGTCAAATATTGAAGAAGAAATCGAAGAACTGAAAATCAATCTTGATGTAATGGTCCCAAGCGAGGATGTCATCGTAACGGTGACGAAGGAAGGGTATATCAAACGGACAAGCCTGCGTTCGTTCAGCGCCTCAAACGGGCAAGATTTGGCGATGAAGGATTCCGACCGGATGTTCGCGCAGCTAGAAATGAACACGAAGGATGTCCTGCTTCTATTTACATCCAAAGGAAATTATCTTTACATGCCCGTGCACGAGCTTCCTGATATTAGATGGAAGGATATGGGGCAGCATGTCGCCAATATCATTCCAATTGACCGGGATGAAGAACTCATCAAAGCGATTCCGGTTAAAGATTTCGAAAACCATTCGTATCTCCTTTTCGTCACCAGGAATGGAATGGTCAAGAAAACGGAGTTGAAGCTTTATAAGGCGCAGCGCTATTCCAAGCCGCTGACCGCAATCAACCTGAAAGATGCCGACCAGGTTATCGATGTTCACGTAACCAATGGATCTCAGGAATTGTTCCTCGTTTCCCAATATGGGTATGCGCTATGGTTTGATGAAGCCGAGGTCAGCCCGATTGGCATAAGGGCCGCCGGGGTGAAAGGAATGAACCTGAAAGAAGGCGACTTTGTGGCCGGCGGGAAAGTGATTGGTCCGGAAGGCAAGGAATCAATCACTCTTGTCACCCAGCGCGGGGCAATGAAAAAAATGAAATTAAAGGAATTTGAAAAGGCCGCACGCGCGAAACGAGGAGTCGTTGTCCTGCGGGAACTGAAAGCCAATCCGCACCGCGTAGTCGGCGTTGAAGCGGTTGAAGACCTCGACCAGCTCTTCATCCAGACTGAAAAAGGCCAGCTTCTTTCAATAAAGGCGGGCGATCTGAAATTTAGCGACCGCTATTCAAACGGCTCGTTTATTTTGGATGAGGGGGAAAGCGGAAAAGCCGTCTCCCTTTGGAAGGAAACCCGCGGAAAAGAAACTGAACAAGCATAGCTGAAAAAGGGCTGCCCTACTTTACTTTTGGCGGCCCTTTTTCCTTTATTGGGCAGTTCATTAGCTGCCGTTTCTAGCATCCTCCGGAACATTGCCATTGATTCGGGACACTGGGTAGAGTCCCGCCTTGAAAGGTAAAACCAAATGACAAAACACGACAATTTTAACCAATTTTTCTAGTAATCTTTCAGCCAGTTTATTATACTATTTAATATTGTTAATTTTTTATAAGGAGGCAACTACTTGTACTGTCCTAATTGCAACACGTTAAATGATGATTCCGCCCGTTTTTGCAGCAAATGCGGGGAATACCTCGAAAAGAAAGCACCGAAAATATGTCCGGATTGCGGTACTGAAGGGAAAAAGGGCGATCCCTTCTGCAATATGTGCGGCTATAAATTCCCTGATGGCAATGCGCCAATCCAAACAGCACCGCCAACGAATAACTATGGCAACACTGGCAACGCAGATGGTTTTGGAGGGAGCAATGGCGGTTTCCAATCAGGCCCTTCACACAATTTCGGGTCTTACTCCGCATTTGGCGCCGATGCGGATAACGTACGGTATGCGAATTTTGGTGAAAGGCTTGTA
Source organism: Neobacillus oceani (assembly GCF_046237595.1). NCBI lineage: Bacteria > Bacillati > Bacillota > Bacilli > Caryophanales > Bacillaceae > Neobacillus > Neobacillus oceani. Next base: position 2,488,670 of record NZ_CP143543.1, read on the forward strand.
GCACTTATAATCGATTCGGTTATTTTGGGCGTCGCTGGATTCCTCCTTGGGATTGTATTCGTATTCATTGACGATACCGGCATTCTCACGAATTTGATTTCCCTTATTATCGGTATTGCCTATAAAGCGGGAATGGAGGGCTCCTCCTACCAGGCAACGCTAGGGAAGATGGCAATGGGTATAAAGGTAATTGGGCCTGATGGCGGGCGAATCAGCTATGGCAGGGCCATCGGCAGGTACTTTGCGACTTTCCTGTCTTCAATCATTTTAGGGATCGGTTACCTGATGGCTCTCTGGACAAAAGATAAACGGACCCTTCATGACTTTATAGCCGATACGTATGTAATTAAAAAATAAGAGCAGGAAAACCCCCTTTACTTTTTAGATAAGGGGGTTTTTCATTTGTCTTTATATAGGATAGGCAATCGTCACAAATTTGTAAGGGACGCATAGTATAAAGCAGGTAGATAAAAGGGAAAGGAGCTTGCTTGACTTGACTAAATTCAATCAGGCTAACTTAACAGTCACCTATATAGCGCCGATTACCCCATTTAGGCCGCTCGAGGGAAGAAAGTATACTTTGTCCCATTCGGATACGACTGGTAAACTTTTTTTGACGATTGGGCCTGAATACAGCTATTCGACAACAACTGTTGCCAAGGATGAAGTTTTTGCCGAATGGGTCCAAAGCATGGGTGAGTATTCCCTGTACGGACGTGTACATGTAAGCAGCGGTGAATTCGACGAACAGCAATCCGGAGTCCGGTTCATGATTTTTAAAAAGGAAATGGATTTGGCCCTTACGGCAATTGTTTATGGCGACCAAGTGTTTTACAAAAGCTTTCCATGGCTCCTGGATGCTCCCATTTACATTCAATTTGATTCTATCTATCCCGAATTCAAGAAAGTCCTATACTATGGGACGCCAAGGCAATACCTTGCATCATCACGCGGACAGAAAGTAACGTAGCAGCGCGGGATAAAAATGCCTGCGCTGTTTATTTTGTAGAATATTCCATTGATTTGGACATACCCGGTTTTTTTAAAAGAAACAAGGGTAAATACGTTTTAGCATAACTTTTACCGAAATCGGTTCCAGGCCCTACATATAGAAAACATGCTGCGGATTAGAAGAGTGAACTGGATACCGGCTTCAAAATTTACTAGGAGGCGTTCTTATGCATAAGAAAAGTAAGTTCCTTCCGATTTTGGCTTCCGCCGCTCTCGCTTTGGGACTGGCCGCCTGCCAATCTGCTTCTGATAAAACGGGAGGGGACTCAAAAAAGGATGGTAAAGGGGAAGGCACAAAGGATAAAGTTGTTACAATTACGTACGCCAGGGGCGCTGATACGACAGGAAGTACCGAAAAACTAATCCAGGCATTCGAGGATGCACATCCAAATATCAAAGTCGAATACCAGGAAATGCCGAACAGCAGCGGACAGCAGCACGACCAATATGTTACCGCCTTCAGCTCGAAAAGCGACGAAATTGATGTATTTGATGCGGATGTCGTTTGGCCGGCTGAATTTGCCCAGGCGAATTATGCCCTCGAGTTGGACAGGTTTATCGAGAAAGACGGAATCAATATGGATGATTATTTCCCTGCGACAGTCCAGGCGGGCAAATTCGGCGGGAAACAATGGGCCATGCCTAAATACATGGACGCCGGCCTCCTATATTACAGGACTGACATTGTAAAGGATCCGCCGAAAACGTGGGATGAATTAATCGCTGCCGCGAAAGAAGGGCAAGGGAAGGAAGGGACAAAATTCGGTTTCGTCCTTCAGGCGAACCAATATGAAGGCCTTGTCGTAAACGCAATTGAGTTCATTGCAGCCTATGGCGGACAGGTCATCGACGAAAATAACCAGGTTGTTATTGACAGCCCTGAATCTATCAAGGGCTTAACGAAAATGGTTGAAGTCGTTAATTCGGGCATAACGCCTAACAATATCCTGAACTTTACTGAAACAGAAACGGAAACCGCGTTTATTGAAGGGCAAACTGTCCTTGCGCGCAACTGGCCATACATGTCGAAATCCGGCGCAGACAAAGAGCGTTCGAAGGTCCTTGATAAAGTTGGCTATTCTGTACTGCCTTCAGGTGATAAAGGGTCCGCTTCGACTCTCGGCGGATACATGACAATGATTAACCGGTATACGGACGAACCGGAAGCTTCGTGGGAGTTCGTTAAATGGATGACAGGCAAGGACGGCCAACTCATTTCCGCTATTGAAGGCGGTAGGGCACCGACGCTGAAAGCTTTGTATGATGACGAAAAGGTTAAAGAAGCAGCCCCGCTATTTGGCAAAGAAGAATTTGTCAATGTGCTTCATAGCGCCGTTCCAAGGCCTGTAACGCCAAATTACCAAAAAGTATCCGATATTATGCAGATAGAAGTTTCCAAGGCGTTGACCAAGAAAATTACCCCAGAAGAGGCCATTAAAAATATGCAACAAAAAATGGAAGAGGCTTTAAAGTAATCTTTCCATTTGTTAATAATTTTATTTCAAAGGAAGAAGGTGGGTGTTCTCGCACCCGCCTCTTTTCTTTCAAGTTCCACTTTAACAAACCTCAATGGCGTATCCATAACCCATTTGGAAGAGAGGGTGGTCATAATGGCAAAAGGCCCCGGGCGCAACTTCAGCCTTAGCGAAAAACAGCTTGGCTATTTGATGGTATTGCCGTCCCTGTTACTGATTCTAGCAGTTGTGATTTGGCCAATCACCCAATCCTTTTGGAATAGCCTGTTCGATTACAGGCTGAACGACCCCACCAGATCACAGAAAATGCTGACGGATAATATCGACCTTGAACGATACGCAAACAACTATTATTATTTGTCCAATTCCCTGGAAAGCCTTGAAGAAAGCGTTAAGGAGACGGATGTTAATCAAGTGCTTTCCGACATAAATACACAAATCGAATCCTACCATAAAAAGCTTTTGGGCGAACCCGGAATGGAGGATAAATACAAAAAGGTAAACGATATTATTGCTTCCTTCAGGCCCGTAACAGACTCAAAACTTAAGTATTCAAAGCTGGATTCAAAGCTTGCGGCTGATTATTCCACAGTATTGGAAAAAGCGGACAAAAAACTGGACAAGCTCCAATTTGGACCGGAAGAAGAGGCAATCGCGGCCGACTTAAAGGAACAGCTTAAAGATACGAGGGGAGCAATCCTTAAGTCAAATTTTATCGGCTTTAAAAATTATATGAATTATTTTCAGGACCAGCGGATGTGGCAATCCATTGCGAATACGACAATCTTTACGGTCATATCCGTATTTTTCGAGCTCGTTATCGGATTAATGATCGCACTGCTCTTGAACAGAGTGTTTTTTGGAAGGGGTATTGTCCGGGCGGCAGTCCTAATTCCTTGGGCCATTCCGACCGCGGTTTCAGCGATGATGTGGAAGTATTTATATGATGGCCAGTCAGGCATTATCGCTCACTTTTTTGAAAAGCTCCACCTTGTAGAAAATGCAGGGGATTTATTGACCACGCCAACCGGTGCAATGTTCTCCATCATTTTTACCGATGTATGGAAAACGACTCCCTATATGGCGCTGCTTCTGCTTGCCGGCCTCCAGACCATTCCTTCTTCGCTGTATGAGGCTGCGCAGGTTGATGGAGCAAACAGATACCATCAGTTTTTCAAAATTACGCTGCCACTCTTAAAATCGTCTTTTCTTGTGGCGCTCCTGTTCCGTACTCTCGATGCTTTCAGGGTTTTCGACCTGATTTATGTATTGACTGGGGGAGGGCCGGCGAATTCAACGGAATCAATTACGGTCTATGCATATAAAACATTGTTCTCCCAGCAAAACTTCGGAGCCGGATCTGTTTTATCAGTCATTGTCTTCCTGGCTGTGGCATTGATCAGCATGATCTATATCCGTTTTATCGGTTCCGACCTCTTTGAAGGGAAAATTAAGAGTTAGGAGGATTGAGGATGAATAGGAGAGCCGGAATTCCTTTTTATGCGTTCCTGGTTGTTTTCGTATTTCTGGTGATGTTCCCATTCTTATGGGTATTTCTCACATCGATTAAACCGCCCGGCGAAATATTTTCATCATTCGCCTGGTTCTCAAAGGAGCCGACGCTCAGGTCGTACGAATCAGCCCTGACGACTAGGCCTTTGCTGACATATATGAAAAATAGTTTTATCGTATCGGCATTGACAACCCTTATTGCAATTGTTTTCGCGTCATTCGCGGCCTATGCGCTGACCCGCCTGCCGATACGGTTCAAAAAACTCATATTGGGCATCGTACTGGCCTCTTCTATGTTTCCGCATATTGCAATCATGTCGCCAATCTATAATTTTGCGACAGACTTCCATTTGCGGAACACGTACATGGGTCTTGTAATCCCGTATATTACGTTCAGCCTGCCGCTCGCGATTTGGCTTCTATCTACCTTTTTTCAAAAGATTCCTTTCGACTTGGAGGAATCCGCGAAAATTGATGGCGCGACTCCATTTCAAACCTTCAGGAAGGTCATCTTTCCGCTCGCTGCGCCAGGTGTTTTTACAACGGCGATTCTTGTCTTTATCACGGCATGGAATGAATACCTGTTCGCGCTGACAATCAACTCGAAGGAGTCATCCAGGACGGTGCCTGTTGGAATATCGCTCTATCAAAGTGACTATACCGTCCCGTGGGGCGACATTACGGCAGCAACGGTTATTGTAACGATACCGATTGTTGTGCTGGTCCTTATTTTCCAAAGAAGGATTGTATCTGGGCTGACTTCAGGTTCGGTAAAAGGATAAAGTGAACTTCAATAAGCGTTTAACCGTATTGATGGTTAAACCAATTTACTCGATTCCTCGTAATATAAACCATGGTCTTACTTAACGTTATAAAATAGAATGATGGACTTGTTTTTTTGGGGGTGACAAATGTATGAGGAAAAAACCTTACTTAACAGACGCGATTATCGGCAATTCTAAAATGCTCGCAACGCTGACGAAGGATGGGCAGCTCCAGCGCTTGTTTTGGCCGAATATCGACTATCCGCAGCATGCAAACCGGTTCTATACCGGCATCTATATCGATGATGAAGGGGGAGGAGGGACCACTTCGTTTATCCATGAAGACGGGTGGGAACACCTTCAGTCTTACGAGGAAGATACGAATATTCTTTTCACCACGGCACGAAACTTTGAACTGAAAGTTGAAATCACGCAAACAGATTTTGTGGTGCCCGGAATGGACATTTTTGTTCGGGATTATCATGTTAAAAACCTATCAAGTTCACCTAATAGGATGTCCTTCGTCGTGTACTCAGATTTTACTGTCGATGACAGGAAACGGTACAGCACGGTGATGTTTAACCCAGTGGACGACTGCCTAGTGCATTATTTCCGCCAATATGCCTTTGCGGTCGGAAGCAGCATGGAGGCAGCCCAGTACCAGAGCGGCTCGGCTTTGGATGCGGCCCGGGCGAACAAACTAAGCGGCAAGGTAATCATGAACAAGACAGACGGAGCGCTTTCATGGGACCTTGGGGATATGGCAGGCGGTGAAGAGAAGCGGCTGACCGTATACATTACGGCCGGGTCCAATCTCGGAGGTGCAGTTGCCTGTCTTGCCAAAGCAAAAGAGCAGGGGCCAGATGATCTCCATGATCGAACGGTGCGTTACTGGGAGGAGTACCTCCTTCAGGGACGTGCAATCCATATTGATGATGAAAAGACTAGTCAGGTATACAAAAGGTCATTGCTCGCGTTCAAGCTGCTGAATGATGAAGAGACGGGAGCGTTCATCGCAGGTCCGGAAGTTGATGAAGATTATGACTATTCCGGAGGGTATGCGTATTGCTGGGGCAGGGACGCCGCTTATATCGCCACTGCCGCCACCGTTGCAGGATACCATGAACTTGTATCCAAATTTTATTATTCTACGATGGCGACACAAAGGGATGATGGAGCCTGGGAGCACCGATTTTACACGAATGGCATGCTCGCCCCGACCTGGGGAATCCAAATCGATGAAGGCGGCTCAATTCTCTGGGGTATTCATAAACACTATGAAATTACTAAGGATGACATCTTCCTGAATACCATCTGGCCCTCCGTGGAAAAGGGCGCCAATTACCTGACAATGTTCATTGACCTTGAAACCCATCTGCCGCTCCCGACAAACGATCTTTGGGAAAAGAGGGAGGGGGAACATCTGTACTCAACCGCAGCTGTCTATGGCGGTTTGATTGGTTCGGCAAAGCTTGCCCGAAAACTGGACCGAGTAGATTTGGCCGAAAAATGGGAAAGAACGGCAGAACGGATGAAAAAGACGGTAGAGGAACGATGCTGGAATGAAGAAACCGGCTCCTATTTAAGGGCCCTGAAGCTTGCAGTTGACGAGAAAACCTATACTGAGGCAGAGCTTGCAGGTAAGGAAACGGTTGTAGAAGAAGACCGGAAAGGATACAAAACTTACAGATTGATGGAGGATCCAGTTGTCGACATCAGCCTCCTCGGGTTGAATGTACCTTTTGGGATGATTGATGAAAATTCGGAAAGGATGCTTAAGACAGCCGAAACGATTGAACGCCTGTTGACTTCGCCGGTAACAGGCGGACTGGAACGTTTTCCAGGGGACGTTTATATCGGGGGGAACCCGTGGATTCTCACCACCTTGTGGATGGCCTTGTTTGACATTAAAATCGGCAATTTCGAAAAAGCACGCGCTTCTTTGCAATGGGCCGTGAACAACGCCAACCATCTAGGCCTGCTGCCTGAACAAATACACAAAGAGACCGGCGAGCCCGCTTGGGTCATGCCGCTCACATGGTCCCACGCGATGTTTGTGCTGACAGTCATAGCGCTGGAGGAAGCGGGGGAGTTGAATAGCGGTTAATGACAACAGCGAAATCCATTTTGGAGGTGGATTTCGCTGTTTTTTAAAAGTAAAAAGAAATGGAGGAATAATTGCAAAAGGTGGTCCCAAAAGATATCTTTATGGACAGCCCCGTTTTTTGGTTTCCATTATATAAAATTCCGATCTTTCGCTGCATCTTTTTGAAAGGCAGCAACGACTCCATAGCAAAGCAGGCTTATATAAAATATCCCACTGTTAAAAAAGGCTTGCAGGAACTGGACAGGGATGAAACCCAGCAACGGGGTGATCATTGCCAATAACATCAGATAAGCGAGCCAATTTGGAAAAACTTTCGATTTTAACGTGCCAATTGCAAAACCGAGAGCTCCAAAAAAAGCCAATGGGATGAAAAAGATGAAAAACCGAAAAACTGAATGGTCAAATACGCTGGTCATGAATGAATCAGCCTTTGTAAATTCTCCCTGGCTTGCAACCCCATCAAAAACAACTGGTGCAACCGAGGAAAGCAGGGTGTAGGTAGTCATTTCATATAGAAGGATATACGTAAACAAAAAGGTAAATCCAATTAGCCCCCAAGCACCAGCTTTGGATGCAATTCGGGCATAAATTCCAATAAATCCAAGAAACAAAAAGATTATACCGAAAAGAAGGAGGATTGAAACATTATTTACAGTGGCCAGGAAACTGTCAACTTGCTCAAGCTTCAAAAGATCCGGGAAGAAATAAGCCTTATAAACCATAATGGCCGATCCAATACCCAAGGAAATCCCGCTTAACTTTGCAATGGCTGAACTCATAATTTACCTCCCAGGTATGAAAAAATTTGATTCATGGTTTAATACATATGCAAAGCGCCAAATTGAATGAATTTAATTAATGTTGTTATGTTGTAATTTAAAGGAAATCAGTTCATTGTAAAGATACAAATAAACAGTTTAGGTAAACTAAATGAAAAGATCAAAATTCAACCTGGAAATTGTACAAAATGAATATTCAACAAAATCTTCTCTAAATCCATCTCACAAATGTTGCGATTCAGAGAGCATTATATTATTTTTTACACTGCTAGAATTCACGGGATAAAGATACTAGAGCATTTAATATAAGCGGAACCATAGAAAAACGAAGAATGGAACAAAATTTTTCATTCTGTCTCACTATCAAGAGTTTACTTTGATAGTGAGACTAGTTTTCCGTTTTTAAATTCAACTTCCTAGAATATATATTATGTAAACTGATAAAAATTATAAATAATAGAATCCAATCCTCTATGATTGAACCCTATGGCTTCTCCCTTCCTTGACAGCTACATTAACATCAATAAACTCTGCGGCATATTCAATTAAGTCACTCATATGAATTCCATTTGTTTGGGCAAAAACTCTCGCCCGGCCTAGCAGTTCACGGTCAAAAGTGGATTTATAGTGAACCCGGTCAGACCGCTTATTCTTTATAAGATTAAGATCTTTTGCATCAATTAAAATGTTCATTCCGCTTTCAATTAAATAATTAGTATATGTATTGTTTTGTTTCGCGATTTCTCCTAGTTTTGCCAGAATACCTGAACTGACAGTTGTTCTAAACTTAACTCGTTTTGATATGGGCAAAGCATCTTTATTCATAATTTGCAACATATTTTTTTTTCTTCAATACACAGTTTGATCTAGCGTTCCTATATATAATATCCGCCAGTTTCTTCACGCTTTCTCTGTCAGATACAACGACTCTGTAAATTGAATTCAAACTATTAGTTTTTTCTGTGCGGATTCTTGCTCGTAAAGTCCACTCTTGATATACGGACAATAAACCCTGCGCAAAACTAGAACTGCCGCTGGTTACTGTAACAGTGTATCCCTCATTATCTACATATCCATCCCCATCAATGACGCCTCGTACAAAGGATGGCAAATATTCTTGTGGACATTTAGGAAAATTAACTGTTAACGATTTCCTTTTTGTTACTCCCAGTTTACATAACTTATCTTTTAAAGTCTTTGAGCAAACTGTCAATGTATATAAATCTGCATGTGCACGTTTTGCCGCTTTACCGGTGAATCCCATCAGGTTTGCTATTTTCTCCAAAAGTTGTGGATCCTTTTGGCTCACTGAAAAAGATTGGTTAGTTGGACATATGTTCCCATCCGTAATAATCAGCCCCAACACCCAAGCCATTTCATTGGTCCATTGATCAAAAAAAGCTTCGTTTACATTATGTTTCCTCGGGGGTCCCGTTCTTGTTGCATTTAAGCCATTTTTAGTAATAACATTTAAGATGGCCCTTGCTGTCAGGCCGCTTATCTCGCTCATTTCCTTATAAGAAACTCTATCTGTATACATTTTGACAATGTTTTCATCCGTAATCCCCTTCTTTCTTGGCAATTGGCCCTCCCTCCCCTCATAGAACACTTGTTCTACTTCTATTATACAACAACGAGGAAAACTTTTCCAACTCCAATTCTCTTTAAAAAACCGAATTATGTAAAGACATAGTATTTCCTACTCATTGCCTTAAGACCTTATGACGGGTAACTGAAGTTAACTTTTGGTATACTACGTAATATATTCCCTAAAATATATAGCAGGAAAGGACGAAATACAATATGCCAAAACACCATATCGGCGTCATTGGGCTTGCAGTTATGGGCAAGAACCTTGCCTGGAACATGGAAAGCAAAGGCTACAATGTCGCGGTTTACAACCGCTCACCGGAAAGAACGGACGAAATGGCGACGGAATCCGAAGGCAAAAACATCTTCCCTGCCTATTCCCTTGAAGAATTTGTTGATTCACTTGAAAAACCACGCAAAATCATGCTGATGGTGAAAGCAGGCAAGCCAACAGACGCGACCATTGAGCAATTGAAGCCGCTCCTTGATAAAGGCGATATCCTCATAGATGGCGGAAACACATTCTTTGCCGATACCCAGCGCCGCAACAAAGAGTTAAGCGAGGCAGGCTTTCACTTTATCGGAACCGGTGTATCAGGCGGCGAAGAAGGCGCACTAAAAGGCCCTTCCATCATGCCGGGCGGCCAAAAGGAAGCCTATGACCTTGTCGCTCCTATCTTTAAGGATATTTCAGCCAAGGTGAATGGCGAGCCATGTACAACCTATATCGGTCCTGACGGCGCCGGCCATTATGTAAAAATGGTCCATAATGGGATCGAATATGGGGACATGCAGCTCATTTCCGAAGCCTACTTCCTTCTTAAAAATATTCTTGGATTAACAGCCCAGGAACTGCACGAAGTATTCGCGGAATGGAACAAAGGCGAACTCGACAGCTATCTTATCGAGATTACAGCTGATATTTTCAAAAAGACCGATGAGGAAACCGGAAGGCCTCTAGTTGATGTCATTCTCGATACAGCCGGCCAAAAAGGCACCGGAAAATGGACAAGCCAAAGCGCGCTCGATCTTGGTGTCCCCCTTCCAATCATCACCGAATCGGTATTCGCCCGTTTCATTTCAGCCATGAAGGAAGAACGCGTTCAAGCAAGCAAAATCCTCCGCGGCCCAGCCGAAAACACCTTTACGGGGGACCGCAACGCTTTCATTGAATCGGTCCGTAAAGCCTTGTATATGAGCAAAATCTGTTCGTATGCCCAAGGATTCGCACAATTGAGGGCGGCATCCGAAGAATATGGCTGGGATGTGCGCTACGGTGACATCGCGATGATATTCCGAGGCGGCTGCATCATTCGGGCGCAATTTTTACAAAAAATCAAGGAAGCATACGACCGTGAGCCTGGCTTGAAAAACCTTTTGCTAGATCCGTACTTCAAGGAAATCGCCGAAGGCTACCAGGATCCGCTGAGGGAAATTGTCGGGGCTGCTGTCCAAAACGGAATACCGGTGCCTTGTTTCTCGGCGGCGATCGCTTATTACGATAGCTACAGGAGCGAAACGCTGCCTGCCAATCTTCTTCAGGCGCAACGTGACTATTTTGGCGCGCATACGTACCAAAGGGTCGATAAGGAAGGCATTTTCCATACCGAGTGGCTGAAATAGAACACAGCAAGGGAGCTGCAAACGCAGCTCCCTTTTTAATTGTAATGCTTTTGTTTGATTAGGAATTCATGGATCGATGGATTATCGAGCTCAAAGTAAGGGCTTGAAACGTATTGGATATCCCCGCTTTTTCCTTTGATATAAGTAGGCTCGTCAAATGCAATCAGTTCCCGAATCGACAAATGGGCCATGTTCGTCATAATAAAAATTTTATTATAAAGCGTTTCATCCTTGAACAAAGCATGGATAAGCATCGCAAACCGCTCAAGAATTTCAATGGGTTGGAATTCATCAAATTCACTGACCTCCGCAAAAAATTGCTTCGTCTTATTATTATTGAGGCCAAACAAGATGTAAGGTTTTATTGTAAAAAAGGGCTTGATGATCACTTCATAATCACATTTCTGCAAATCATCGAAAGAATCGTCCACATTTGAATCAGGAAAAATGCCCCTTTCAAAAGAAATCGCGATGTTCAGGTAGTCAGGATCCTCGTCATCTTCAAACTCCCCGTCCATTTCGGTTTCATAAACGGTTTCTGCAAAAACCTCATCGTCTTCCGAATCATCGACATCCAATTCAATAATCTGCCCGGACATATCATTGACAATCATCGGCAAAAAAGGAGCTAACAGGCCAAGAACATGATCGTAAAATGGGAACCTGGTGTCTATAGTCAATTGATTTCCTCCCCGCTCATAATGACATGATGACTTCTGTACATATAATCTACCCATTCTCGTTGGATTCACACCTTCCTGCAAAAATTGGGCAAAAGAAAAAGCCCCTGAAAAGGAGCATGATTCTTTATGCCGGCTTTTGCTTTTTCCAAACCTTAAAGTGCATGATCAGCGTCGCGATTCCTATGATTAGAACAAACCCGATACTTACAAAAAAGCCAAAACGGATTTCGCTTTCCGCAAGTGTACCGCTTGCCGCCGCAAGCAACAGCAACAAGCCCATGAAGGCAAGAACCTTTCCCCCTTTGCCTGTTTCGAGGATACGGAGGCCGGAAAGGATAATAAATCCCCAATTAAACAAAATGAGAATTCCCGCTGCTGTTGTGATATATTCGTAAATTTTGCCCGGTAGTAGCAATGCCGTAATGATTGAAGCCAATAAGCCTACCGCCGCCAACCCGAGCGATGGCAAAGGCACATGTTTCCATTTTATTTTTTTCGCAAAAATAGCTGGCGCATCCTTGCTTTTTGATAAAGTTACCAGCAAGGTAGTAACCCCGAACAAGGAGGCTGTCATTGTCGAAAAACCCGCCATAATGATAGCGGCATTAAATACATGGGGAAAAAAAGAAAGGTTGTAATGTTCCATGGCTGTGACAAATGGGCTTTCCTTGTCGTTAAATTCGCCATAATTAGCCATGATGACCGCGAAGCCGATTGCCAGGAAGTAAATGGCCACAAGGACGATCAGCATAATGATTCCCGCTTTTGGGGCATCTTCCTTCTTTTTCAGCCTTGTCGCCATTAAACCGATTACTTCAATCCCCCCATAGGCGTAGTAGGCGTAAATGAGCGATGCCCAGAAGCCCATAAGCCCATTTGGAAAAAAACCGCCCATCGAATCCGGAATGCCGGGATGCTTTACATCCCCGTGAAGTACGCCTGTTAGGGCAAGTATTGCCAAAATGATGAACATGATGATTGCCGACGTCTTGATAACGGCAAGCAAATTTTCCACCTTATCGAAACCCTTGTTGCCCGTAATGACAACCAGGATTGATAAGACTGCATACCCCGCAGCAAAAAGCCAAAGAGGAATATTAGGAAACCAAAACCTCGACAGGATGGACAATGCTGTCAATTGGCTGCCCATAATAAGGATATTAGACGACCAATAATTCCAACCGCAGCTAAATCCCGCCCACTGTCCAAAAGCCTTCCCTGCATAATAACAGAACGAACCGTCCTGGGGATCTTCCGCGGTCATTTTCGCCAACAAATTGTAAACTGTGTACGTACCAAAAGCTGCCAATAAAAAAGAAAATACAAGTGATGGACCAGTCGTTTTAATCCCTATGGCTGATCCAAGGAAGAAACCGGTGCCAATTGTACACCCGATTCCTATTAACGACAACTGCCACCATTTTAGGCTTCCCTTGCCTTTGCCGCCACCTTTGTGCCCAGATTTGGCCGAAGGGATAAAAAAGTCCATGAAATACCTCCTTACGGTATTTTCTCAAAAGTAAAAGGTTTTCATCGTATAGTACATAGCACTAAATGGAATGTAGTTATTCTTCTTTTTCCTCTTCATCCTCAACAGGTTTTCCCGCGTTTCGTTCAACTGTCCGGTACATGGCAGTCGTCATGCTTCCCTGGACGACATATTCAAGAAAGAAAGGCGTGAATATTTTCTTATACTCGTCATCGTCAAACATTTTCCTGTTTTGGAGCTCCATTTCCCCCAGGCCTTCGTATTCTGAAAGGAGCACATAGGAATAGTCCGGGCCCGCGATAGGCGATAATAGTTCGACTTTGTGGCTGTAATGGTCGTTCCGATAGCTGACGATTTTCTCAAGATTTGCAAATGCCTCCATAAACTTCTCCTGCTTGATTTCAAAGGTTTGATAAACATAAACTGTCATGGCAACCTCCTTGATTCTTAATGCCTCGCTGGCGGCTGTTTCTTAAAGTCAAATACCTGGCGGCGGCCAGGATTAAAGTAACGAAAAAAAGGCCGATTGGCCGGATTATTGGGCGAATTTTCCGCTAGCAAATGGCCCTTATTAAATCCCTTTGTTATGGCAATACTCGTCAACGATTTGCTCAATCTCATCCAAAACCGGGAACTTCCCGCTAAAAGTGAATTTGATTTCTTCAACAAATTCACCATTTTTGTAAACATGGATGGCCCCGTTCTGGCTTATGACACTGAATTCGGGTTCAAATCGGTAACCAAACTTGTCTATCGCACCCACTCCATCATCCACTCCATCCACGAACTGATATTATTGATTTTTAAATTTGGATTTACCGCCGTTTTCTTGCTTATTCGGATGGACCGGAACAAATCCATAACCTGTGGGGCTGTTCTCAATTTGTTGGGCGGGCCCTTTCCTGTCCGTTTGTTCTTTTTTCATCGTTTTCCCTCCAAGCTCCTTTACTGATTACGGTTATTCGAATCGCCTTTAGTCCCCTTTTTAACAGTCTGGGGGGAATGATGATTTTCGCTTCCTCCATTCGGCGGACCGAAAACATGGCTATCGGAAGTTATTTTTGCTCCTTTTATAAAATCATCCTTCGTTTTCAATTCCTTCACCTCCACTTAAAGACCATTGTGGTTAGGTTGTGTCAATTTCCAGATTTCTATTAAGACAATTCAAAGAAGGCTGTGTAATAATTTGCATAATGCAAATACTAATTATTGATAAGTCCATACATTCAAGGAGTGTCAATATGAACAAAAAGAAAGATACTGAACAGGCGCCGACAATTGCTCCTGGGCTTGATACAGATGCGCAGCTAAGCCAGACCGCAACAGAAGAAGACCAGCGAAAAGGGAATTCCACTTCCGTCACAATCGCTTCATACGATGAAGTCGATCCTAGTTGAAAAGCCAAACCAGGGCTAACCCTGTACACAGAAAAAAAGCCCGCATCCGCCGGGCTTTTCACATTCCATCCAGTAAAGGGCTTGATTTTCGTTATGGCATTACATTATTCTCTTAAATCCGGATTTTCAGGAGGAGCAAATTTTACAGACAGGAGGCTTTCATCCTTTTTAAGTCCATATGTAGTCTTTGTATCATCATTTTCTCGATGTTCATTCACTTCTTTCTCTTCTTTTTCCATACGATGTCTCTCCTTTCATTCAGTGAAACGCGGATGTTTCATCACCCTTGTTGCATCCTCCGCGTAATATTCTTCCCTTCATTCCCTTTCAATATTAAGCGCGCCCTATTTTCAATTCTGATTAAAGAATACATGCTGCGGGGTGTAAGCTATTGGGCTCTCGGCAAGCCTTTTCCACAGAACTGGGTATTTCTTTCCGATAATAATTTTACACAGAAAAAAGAGTGCCAGCGAATTCCGGCTGGCTCTTTTGTGCTCATGCTCGGCTTCCCTTTAATTGCCACCTTCTTCCCGCCTAATTTCTGTTACACTTTTAATCAGCAATGTTTAAAAGGTGGGTTAACATGCTTTCTCGAAAGAAAATCATTCTAGGTATCATGCTGCTTGCTTTCTTTGCGGGCGGATTTTTTTCGGGAATCTATTATTCTGGGAATCTCGCAAAAGAAGCGTATATGCCTTCTTCAAGTTCCGATGGAATGGAAAATGAACGTACTGATACAGTTCAATCTGGCTCTTCTAAAGTAGTTATAGGCTACGTACAGGATTTCCGAAATCCCGAGGAAATAGATTTTACGGCGTTTACCCATATTCTTTTTTCATTCGCGCATCCAACAGCGGATGGCTCTGTTTTGTTCAACGGCGGCATGGCGCGAGAAAATCTCAGAAAAACAGTATCCCTTGCCCATCGTGAAGGGACTAAGGCAATTCTTGCGGTTGGAGGTTGGTACCATATACAGGGCGGCCAGTCTTATCCATATTTCTCTGCGGCGATCAGCAATCCGGAAGCACGCAAAAACCTTGTCAATAATTTAATCCACATCGTAGAAACAGAAAATTTGGATGGCATTGACCTCGATTTTGAACATCCCCGGACAGAACGGGATGCGGCCAACCTGGAACTTCTTGCGCAAGAGCTAAGCGAAAGGCTTAGGCCTGCTAAAAAGGAACTGTCCATTGCAGTCCATTCAAAAATAAACGCGGTTACCGGCGAAACAGTTGAATCGGTTATTTATACGCCTGGTATCTTCAAGGCTGCCGACCATGTGAACATCATGGCATATGACGGCCAGTGGGACGGTGGCTATCATGCCAAAAACCTTGCTCCTTATGGTTTCACTAAAAACATTGTCCGTTATTGGTCCAGCATGTTTGATCAACTTGGCATACCCAGGGAAAAGCTTGTCCTAGGCTTGCCGCTCTATGGGCAGCCTGAAAATCAGGAAGCAAAACAAGTGTCCTATGCTGCAATCGTCGAAAATTACCCGTCTTACGCCAGGGAAGACACTATCGCAATGAACGGCACGGTTTATTTCTATAATGGGGTGGAAACTGTTAAGAAAAAAACGAGGTTGGCAATGGCAAATAATTTTGGAGGATTGATGCTCTGGGAGGCGGGCCATGACAGCAAAGGTGAAACAAGTCTGGCCAGGGCTATCGGGGACGAAATGAAAAGCATCTCCTTCTCTGCTGCAAAGGGAAACTCGCATAGAAAATAAACGGAAGGGGCAGCAACAGCCAGCCCCTTCCGCTTATCAGTCTTCCATTTCTTCCTGATCCATCAATTCCTCGAACGCACGCGCGACTTTGTCAAACTCCTCATCTGACTGGATGGCGTCCAGGTCGCCTTCCTCATCGACTTTCAGGAAAAAAATATCAATGTCATCATCCGTCTCTTCCTGCAGGTCCTCAAGGAAGCTTACAGCCGCATACGGGGTACCGTCAACTTCCATTATGGCCAGTACCTCAACCTGCGCTTCCTCATTATTTTCATCGCTTATGGTAAAGATTTCGCCTACTTCAATTTTTTCCATCATGCTTCCCCTCACTTTAAAAGAATGCTTTCTTTCATTGTTTTCCCTTTGGAGAACAAATTAATGCCTACAAACATTCAATCAGGAATCAAATTCCTTTATTTTTGCCAGTTTTTCGACCAGCACCATACACCTTTTTCCGTCAAGTTCGAATATGTACATGGAATTTTCCTTTTCTACAAGGAGTTTCCTGAATTGAATATCGCCTTCCATGTTATTCTCTTTAACGAGCTCTGTCAATTTATGAAAAATTTGTTCTTTATTCGGTTCAATGGTTGAAGCAATCTTGATCGGCATCGGCATTCCCGGAATTTTATAGGTCACTAGAATCACTGTATCCAAATGGCTTCACTCCTTACATGGACAATTCGACACTTCATGTGTTTTCCCTGCACGGGATGAAAAAACTTTTTCGCCGCCCTGCAATTGTTTATACTTAAAATAAAAACTGTTATTGGGAGACTCGTTATGGATAAAAAAGACCTGCAAGAACAGATCATCCAGAACTATCAGGCTGATGAAAAGATGATGATCCTTATTTTTGCCCAATGGTGCGTTAATAATGGGTTAGACCCGGAAGAACTGTATTTGAGTGCCTATCCGGGACAGAAAGGAAACCATGCTTTACGGGAAGCCATAGAGCTCACTGTTCCAAAAGAGGAAGCCGGAGAAGTGCCGGACAATACCGTTCTTGGCGCTTTATCCCTTTTTGGCAACGACGATCTTGCTTTCATTGTATCCGAAGAAATCCGCAGACGAAAGAGAAAAGGGGACGCCGAATAACTGTAGAAGGATTGGACAAACTAGAGCGGAAAGCCTGTAGCTCAACGGCAGAGCGGCCGCGGCCTGGATTGCCAGGCTGATGCGCATCTAGCGGGTTCAATTCCCGCCGGGCTTTTGGAAAAATGCTTCTAAGATGGTCTTAATAAATCAGGCATGCCCATGAACCCGGCATGCCTTTTCCTGTTTATTCTTCGTATTCGATGGTAATGCCTGATTCGTGCCTTTTCGAAATAATTTTATCCGCTTTTCTATTTTCCTTCGATTTGAACACAATGTCAAAATCATAATCCGGTGGATAGAGTTCGCTAGCCGCAATTTTTAGTTCCAGGCGCTTATGATTGTATTTCTTCTTTTCCCCTTTTACCTGGACGATGTAATTCCCCAGCTCATCAGGGCCTTTATAAATAATCCCGTATTCGTTCCCTGGAGAAATCACGACATTGTCCCCCATGTTAAAAGAAGCTACTGCCTTCGCTGCGCCATTCATTTCATTTTTCACCCTTTGCTGGTGCCGGTTGACGATCATTTGTCGTTCCATTTCGATTAGTCGCCGATTATCTGTTACTAAATGGGAATAATCTTTTTCTTCCCTGTAGGTGATCCGGTGCGCTCTCTTAATTAGTTCCGGATGCATGCCCAGTTTCAGCGCTATCGCAAACGCCTGGCTCTTGCCGCCCTTGCCGATGGTCAGCCTGTATGTTGGCTGAAGCGTATCAAGGTCAAATTCCATTGACCCGTTCATAAAACCGTAGTGCTGATTGGCAAAATCCTTTATTTCGCTGTAATGCGTCGTCGCCAGCAAGGTAGCGCCTTTTGCATAAAGTTGCTCAAGGATGGCGGCCGCAAGCCCCATCCCTTCTCCCGGGTCCGTTCCAGATCCGAGTTCATCAAGAAGGACGAGGGTGAGGTCATTTGTTTCCTTCAGGATTTCAATAATGTTTACAATTCTTGAACTGAATGTGCTCAAGTTATCCAAAATGCTTTGCCCGTCGCCGATATCAACGAGGATTTTCTGATAGACAGCAATCTCACTCCCCTCTGAAACCGGGATAAAGAGACCAGATTGTACCATCAACGCCAGCAGTCCCACCGTTTTGATCGCGACTGTTTTCCCTCCGGTATTTGGGCCGGTAATGACAAGCGCGTTCTCCGGGCTGCCAATCGCTATCGTAAAGGGAACAGCCTTGCTGGCGAGCAGCGGATGCCTGGCGCCTTTAAGGTTCATAACATGCGATTCATTGACCGAAACCTTTTTGCCGTTAATAGCACGTGCATATTTCGCTTTTGCAAACAAGAAATCGTAATGGACCATCGTTTCCACCGCCAAGCGGATTTTCTGCTCATTTGCTTCTACAAGCCCGGTCAAATAGGAAAGGATTTTCTGGACTTCGGCTTCCTCGTCCGACTTCAGCCACAATAGATGTTCGGAAAAAGCGGCTATTTCCTCTGGTTCGATGAACAGTGTCGACCCGGAAGCAGATGTATCAAGCACCGCCCCTTTAACCTTTGTCCGGTATTCCTTTTTTACCGAAATGACATACCGCCCGTCTCGCTGGCTAATGATATGATCCTGCAAATACGGTTTGTATTTATTGGAGCGGACCATTTGCTGCACTTTTTCCTTGAGCCGTTCCTCCTGGATGGCGAGTTGCTTCCGGATTTTTAAAAGCTCTTTGCTCGCATAGTCATCAACAGCGCCATGCCGGATGCAGCGGATGATTTCTTCAGCGAGGGCAGGCAGTTCATCGATTGAATAAATATAGCTGGATACCCTTGGAGCCACGTATTCCTTATCCTTCATAAATCGCTTCATTTTCCCGCAGCAATCCAGGAAATCATAAAGCCTGCTGAATTGCTCCGGCCTAAGCGCGACTCCTTTATTCAGCCCTTCCAACAACGTGTCGATTCCCTCGAGGCCATGTACGGGAACACTTGTGCTGATCGCCATGATTTGCTCCGCTTCCGCAAGTTCGTCTAGTAGCACCCTAATTTGTATAAGGTTAGTTGACGGAACCAGGCTGGCAATCCTGGCTTTTCCCGCACTGGTCAAAGCATGGGCGGAAAGCTCTTCTTTGATTTTGCAAAAGTCCAATGTAGTAAATGTGTGTTCGTTCAATTTTTTTCCCTCCAAAAATAAAAATAGCCACGCTGAACAATGTCAACGCGGCTCCGCAAAGAAGCGGATATGTTCCGCTTTCTTAATCCTTTTGGCAAAAAGCCATTATAACTCTTAATAAAACCCCGATCGACGGGTTGTTGTAGAGTTAAAAAAGCATTGGTTGCCTAACCAAAATAAATAGCTGTGCACAAAGGTACACAGCTACAACGGTTAAAGGATTGTATGCTTGTATGGCCATTGTTCTTAACTTTCATTCCAGGCCACACCTAAATAAGCTTTCCCCAAAACATTCATTTTGGAGGAAAACACGGCCAGAATGAGTGTATCCAATTGATTGGATTAGTTAAGAACGGCTCCCGACATAAAACATACTCCCTTAAAAGGCTATATTGGTTTTCATTGAAATAGTATCATAGGGAAATCAGCAAAGTAAAGCGGCAGCAGCAGAAAAATTTACCCTTTTTCAATGATTTTTTGGCAAACTTCATCTCCAAATTTCCAGGTGGATGCCGTCCCTCCAAGATCAGGCGTCAAGGCCGTGCCTTCCTCCAGAACTTGCTGTAGTGATTCCATTAGGACCGCCGACAGCTCGTATTCACCAAGATGGTCCAACATCATCCCGGCGCACCATATGGCGGCAGTCGGGTTTGCAATTCCTTTTCCGGCGATATCCGGAGCCGATCCATGGACCGGTTCGAACATGGACGGGAAATCCTTTTCAGGATTGATGTTCGCGGAAGGCGCGATGCCGAGTCCCCCGACAATTGCTGCTCCGAGGTCTGTAAGGATATCGCCAAACAGGTTCGAGGCGACGACTACTTCAAATGTTTCCGGTTTTGTAACGAAAAATGCGGCGAGGGCATCGATATGGGTAATTTCGGTTATGACGTCAGGATACTCGCTGTTTATTTTCCTGACGTATTCATCCCAGAACGGCATTGAATGGTTAATGCCGTTTGATTTTGTAGCCGCCGTCAGCTTTTTTCTTTTTCCCTGCCTGCTTGCTAGAGAAAAGGCATAGCGCAAGACCCGTTCGACCCCATGTCTTGTAAAAACGGCGCTTTGAATAGCCATATCCATCGCAGTGCCTTCATACATCCGCCCGCCGATGCTGGAATATTCGCCTTCATTGTTTTCCCTGATTACGATAAAATCGAGGTCCCGCAGGTCTTTTCCCGCCAGTGGAGATTTCAATCCCCTTAACAGCTTAACAGGGCGAAGGTTGATATACTGCTGGAATTGGCGCCGGATCGGCAATAACAGCCCCCAAAGGGAAACATGGTCCGGAACGCCTGGATAACCGACTGCGCCAAGGTAGATTGAATCATATCCCTTCAGCTGTTCAAGCCCATTTTCCGGCATCATCACGCCATTTTTCAGGTAATACTCACAACTCCAATCAAATTCCTGATAGTCGAATTTCAGCCCGCCATCAAGCTTGCACAGCGCTTCCAGTACTTTTCTTCCTTCACCGATGACATCCACTCCGACTCCGTCCCCCGGAATAAGGGCAATTGAATAATGCCTAGTCATTTTTTATCCCCATTTCATTTAAATACTTCGGGGTTCCCGACATAATCAGGTTTTTCTCCTTTTACTGCCTGGAGGATATTCTTCGCAACGGTTGTTGACATAATATAATTACATTCAACTGTCGTCCCGCCGACATGCGGGGTGACAATTACATTTGGAAGCGACAAAATTGGATCACCCGGTTTTGGCGGCTCAGGATCGAATACATCTAGAGCTGCTCCTGCGATTTTTTTGTCCTTTAAAACCTCATACAGAGCACCCTGGTCGACAATCCCTCCCCTTGCCGTATTGATAAGGAAAGACGTTGGCTTCATTAGATCAAGCAGATGCCTTCCAACGAGTCCTCGCGTCTGTCCGGTTAAAGGGATATGAAGCGAAATAAAGTCCGATTCGGAGAAAATAGACTCCAGATCCTCTGTGATTGTAATTCCCCACTCCCGTGCCGCACCGTGCTTTTTCTCATTGTATTTACGGACCCATGCGGTAACGTCCATGCCCAACCCGAGTTTCAGGCGTTTGGCGGTTTCTTTTGCAATGCTCCCAAAACCTATGATTCCGGCTTTTTTGCCTTGTAGTTCATACGTTTTAATACGAGTCCTTGATGCGTAATTTCCTTGGCTCATTTCATTGTGGAACGGAATTAGGTTTTTCCCAATCGCCATGATCAGCATGACGGCATGCTCCGCTGTTGAAACAGCGTTGACGGACGGCGCATGAAGGACTGGAATCCCTCTCGATGTTGCATGTACCACATCAATATTATCCAGGCCGACGCCTGCCCCAGAAATCGCCTTAAGATTAGGGGCAGCGTCAATGATATCCCTTGTAATCCTGGCAGGGGCGCGCAGGACAATGCCGTCCACATCAGCGGCCAATTGGCAAAGGTGTTCCGTTTCAATGTTGTCAGTCCTGATCACCTCGGCACCTTCGAGAAGTATTTTTTCACCTTCAGGGTGGTACATGGACAGGATTTGTAAAATTTTTGGCTTCTTCATTCAACAGTCCCTCATTTATCAAATTCGTAAATTTTCAACAATCATGGTCAGTCCCTGGCCACCGCCGATGCAAAGAGTTACAAGACCATACCTCTTGCCGCTCCGCTCAAGCTCGTGTAATAGTTTGACCATTAAAATCGCGCCTGTCGCCCCGATAGGATGGCCAAGCGCGATTGCCCCGCCATTGACATTCACTCGTGCGGAATCCAATCCAAGTTCTTTCATTACGGCCAGCGCCTGGGCTGCAAACGCTTCATTTAATTCTATTAAATCAATTTCATCCAGCCGAAGTCCAGCCTGATTCAATGCCTTTATTGTAGCAGGTACAGGTCCGATTCCCATGATCTCCGGCGACACGCCCGCGGATGCATAGCCGATGATTTTCGCGCGGGGCTTCAGCCCGGCGTTGGCTGCGGCCCTTTCCTCCATTACGAGCAGGGCGGCTGCACCGTCATTCCTTCCGCTCGCATTTCCCGCCGTGACAGTTCCACCGGCTTTGAACACCGGCTTTAGCTGTCCTAATTTTTCGAGGGAAGTGGCCCTTGGATGCTCGTCTTTCTCGAAAAAGAGCTCACCTTTCCTGGATGGCACCTTTACTGGTATGATTTCACCCGAGAATTTGCCCGCCGCAATCGCCGCTGCAGCTTTTTCCTGGCTGGCAAGCGCGAATGCGTCCTGCTCCTCCCTGGAAATCCTGTACTTTTCGGCGAGATTCTCTGCTGTCATGCCCATTGTCAGGTGCCCATAAACCTCGATTGGCTGTGCCCTTGGCTGGCTTTCCGTATTCGGGTCAAGCAGTTCGCCGTTTCCCGCTTCATAACCGTATCGCGCATTTCTCAAATAATAGGGTGCCGTACTCATGCTTTCAGCCCCGCCAGCCAAAATCAGGTTGCTGTCCCCACAGGCGATTTGCTGAGCTGCGTTGACGATGGCCTGCAACCCCGAGGCGCATTGGCGATGTACGGTGTATCCCGGCACTTCAACCGGCAGGCCCGCTTTTAACAAAGCAAGCCTTGCAATGTTTGGCGTGTCGGAGCTTTGCTTCGCATGGCCCCATATAACTTCGTCAACTAAACTCCCGCCAACGCCTGTCCTCGCTAAAAGTTCACGGATTACAGCCTCTGATATGCGGTCAGCCTCCACATCCTTCAATGTGCCACCCAGTCGCCCAATGGCCGTTCGGATCCCATCGACAATGACAGCCTGTTTCCTTTCAGCCATTACTTCAAGCCTCTTTTCAGCTCTGCCGCTATAATGTTTTTCTGTATCTGGCTTGTACCTTCATAAATTTTCGTTATCCGCGCATCCCTGTAAAACCGCTCAATTGGATAATCCTTCATATAGCCGATGCCGCCGTGAATCTGGACGGCAAGGTCGGCGATCCGGTTATACACTTCGGATCCGTACAGCTTCGCGATGGCTGCTTCTTTCACAACCCTCATTTTTCGGTCGCTCATCCAGGCAACCCGGTAGGTGATTGAGCGAAGCACTTCGATTTCGGCTGCCATTTCGGCGAGCATATGCTGGATGGCCTGCTGTTCAAAAATTGGCTTTCCGAACTGCTCCCTTTTCATTGCGTAATCAAGGCTCATCTCAAGAAGTTTTTCACAGGAGCCAAGATTTCTTGCCGCTAACCCCGCGCGGCCATTCGCAAGGATTTTCAGCGCGTTCACATACCCCTTATTTTCCTCACCAAGTACATTTTCCGCCGGGACTTCCATATCTTCAAAGAACAGTTCGGCGGAATGCGAGCCGCGGAGCCCCATTTTTCGTTCCACATTCCCTAACACAAAGCCAGGGAATGTTTTCTCGACTATGAACGAAGTTATTCCTTTTGGGCCCTTGCCTGGGTCTGTAACCGCCATAACCGTAAACACATGCCCGCAGACGGCATTTGTAATATAATGCTTGGAACCATTAAGAATATAACGGTCGCCTTTTCTGACAGCCTTCGTTTTGAGTGCCACCGCATTGGAGCCTGCGCTTGGTTCTGTAAGTGCAAAAGCACCAATCCACTCGCCGCTCGCCATTTTTGGCAAGTATTTATTCTTTTGTATATCTGTCCCCAACTCGACAATTCCGACCGATCCAATTCCGGTATGTGCACCAATTAAAGTCGTATAACCGTTATGAGTCTTGCCGAGTTCCTCATAAATGGCGCATTTTCCGACCATATCAAGGCCCAGCCCTCCGTATTCCTCTGGTATCCCAAGGCCGAATAGACCCATGTCCATTGACATCCGGACAACTTTTTCAGGTATTTCGTCGTTTTCTTCTATTTCCATTGCTACTTTTTCGACTTCCTGCTCCACAAATTCACGGACTGCCGTGCGGAGAAGTTCAATATCTTCTGAAAAAGAAAAATCCATCCCTTTTCCCCCTTTTAATTGCCGGCCTGCCACTTTTTCAGCGCCGGTGAAACGGTGAAGCTTGCATCGGTAACAGCCTTGAGTTCTTCAATCCGCATTCCTTCCGCAAGCTCCTCAAGGACCATGCTCCCGCCATTAATCGAAAAAACCGCAAGCTCAGTTACAATGAGCTTCGCGCACTGGATACCGGTCGTCGGGTAAGTCAATTCCCTGACAAGTTTTACGGAGCCATCCTTTGCCGTATGTGTCAGTGCAGCGATAATTTTTTTCGCCCCTGGAACAAGGTCCATTGCCCCGCCGACTCCAAGGATATCTGTGCCAGGCACCGCCCAGTTGGCGATTTCCCCTTTTTCACTTACCTGGAGCGCTCCAAGGACGACGACATCAATATGGCCGCCGCGGATCATCCCGAACGAGTCGCTGCTTGAAAAAATGGCCGCTCCTGGTTCAAGTGTTACAGGATGTTTGCTTGCGCTGATGCAATCCATGTCCAGCTCATCTGGTGGAGGAGGGGGCCCCATACCGAGCATGCCGTTTTCTGAATGAAGGAAAACGCCATTCCCCTGTTCAAGGAACTCAGGGATAAGTGTCGGAATGCCAACGCCAAGGTTTACCACCATGCCCGGTTTAAGCTCCTGTGCGATCCGCCGTGCAATCCGCCTTCTGGCATCAGGTTTTTTTGACATACACGCCACCTTCCTTCCCATAGCGGCTTACCACTAGATAATCAACGAAATTGTGGGGGGTGACGATTTGTTCAGGATCGAGGGAGCCGGTTGGGACAATTTCATCCACTTCGGCAATCACCACCTCCGCTGCCGTCGCCATGGCCGGATTGAAGTTTCGGGCTGATTTTGTATAGACGAGGTTCCCAAGCGCATCCGCCTTAGCGGCTTTAATCAGCGCAGCTTTTGCCCGGATCGCTTCAACTAGAATATTTCTTTCTCCGTTAAATATCCGTTCTTCCCTGCCCTTTGCAAGCTCCGTGCCGACGCCGGTTTTTACAAAAAAGGCGGCAATCCCCGCTCCTCCCGCGCGAATTGCTTCGACAAAAGTTCCTTGCGGGTAAAGTTCGATTTCAAGGTCTCCGCTTTTCCACGCCTTTACGGCATCACGGTTCGATGTGAAGTAGGAACCGATTGCCTTTTTGATTTGGCCGGAATGAAGAAGAAGCCCCAAACCTTTTCCGGGCTCCCCCAGATTGTTGCTGATAATTGTCAGATTTATTATTGAAGGCTGCTCGATCAGTGCGTCAATCAAAGTAAAAGGCGTGCCGCACAGACCGAATCCGCCAACCATTACCGAGTCGCCATCCCGCAATAGGGCAACCGCTTTTTCGGGAGACAGCAATTTTTCCGAATATACCAATATCTCCAAATGTACGCCTCCTTTCGTGGCGAAAAACGCCCCCGCCTAGAGGGCGTTTCTATTCATTTTTTTCACTTTTACTCTTGCCCGCGTAGGAATGTATCCACTTTTCTTGCAGCGGTCATCCCCGACTCGATCGCCCCATCCATAAAGCTCGCCCAGCCTTTTGCAAATGTCGTGCCAGAAAGGAAAATGCTGTTCTCAGGCGTGTTCCAATCTTCGAAATACTTTAATAGCTGGTTCGGCTTAAGCATTGGCCATGCTTCTTTAGAAAAATCGTCATTGACCCAGTCATGCCCGGTGCATTCTAGGACCTTCACATCTGGCAGCCAATTCCTAAGCGCTTCTTCAACCTCATACGGGTCACTTGGGTCAAGCCAATCCGCCCGAGACCCAAATCCGACAATAATGCTGTCATTTTCAACATATCTGTCCAGGTGCACGGAATTAAGGGGATAATTACCTGGAGCGAGCGCATCGAATGGTTCAAGGCGCCCTTCCAGTTTTGCCCACACCTTTATGCCTCTGGATGTCTGGCCCTCCTGTGAAGCGCTCATTTTCAAGTCGGATAGCTTTGGTGAAAATTCAATTTCTTTCAGGACGGTCATCGGTACGGTAACGATCACTGCACGGCATCTATACTCTGTGCCATCAAAGGACGTCACGGTTGCACCGGCTTCGTCATGTTCTATTTTTACCGCAGGGGCCGAAAGCTTAATTTCGGCATTGGAATCTGCCGCAATCGCTTCTATCAGCGCTTTCGTTCCGTCCTTTAGCTTATAAGTAGAAATCATTTCGCTATGCGTTCCCCAATTTCCCTGTGAAAAAACCCACCAACGGAACATCTGGCTGGCAGCCCCTTCACTAGGAGGACCGCAAAAGTCGGATGCCACCCATCCATGAAGGATATCGTATTCCTCTTCCGTCAGCCCGAAGTCTTGCAAAAACTGCTCGGCGGAAATCCCGTCAATCTCCTTGATCAGAGGCGAATGAAGCGGCTGATACGGCAATGGAAGGAATTTCAGGCTCTCGCTCATCAACTTTCCCGCCGTATCCCTAATTTTTTTCCTGTATTCTTCAACGGTTGAACAGCAGGACTTGCCGCCGGAAATCCAATACACTTTTTTCGGCTTCGGACCTGAAACGATCTCCAGGCCATACCTCGTTATTTCCGCCCACACATGCGGTTGGTGCCAATGGACATATGTTCCACCCATTTCCAAGTCGGAATTAAGGCGCCTGTCCACCCAGGTTCTTCCACCAAGCCTGTCACGCGCTTCCAAAACGAGTACATTATACCCCAGTAGCCGCAGTTCTCTTGCCGCAGTCAATCCGGAAAATCCTCCGCCGATAATAACCGTGTCGTAGTCCAGTTTTATTTCCTGCATGCGACTCCCCCTTGCACTTACAAACTGCCTTGCCTAATTAAATGTATGATTGATGGGCGGGGTTAAGTAGCAAACAGCTGAAAATTCTCCGGCGTTGAATAGGTCCGCTGAAAATTTTGCTCGTTTTTTAACAGCGAGGGAAGATATCGAAAATTTTCGGGCGGATATCGAAATTTTTTCCGATGTATCACCACCTTTTTCCGATTTATCCCCCACTTTTTCCTGGTTATCGAAAACTGTCAAATTTCCGCCACAATTCCAAACACTATCTGTAATAAAAAAAGCCCACATCACTGTGAGCTTCAATCCTTATTTGTTATCAATCTGCGCGCGCTGCAGAGTCCCGCTAAAATCAACATAGACCGACTTCCACTCGGTATATACGTCAAGCGCCGCTACCCCTGAATCCCGATGCCCATTGCCCGTTCCTTTCGTGCCGCCGAATGGAAGATGGATTTCCGCGCCTGTCGTTCCGGCGTTCACGTAGACAATCCCCGTATCAAAGTCACGCATTGCGGTAAAGACCTTATTGACATCCTTTGTGAAAATGGAACTGGACAAGCCGAATTCAACGCTGTTATTCACTTCAATGGCTTCTTCCAAGCTACGAACCGGGATAATGGAAGTGACAGGCCCGAAAATTTCTTCCCGCGCAATCACCATTTCCGGAGTGACATCGGTAAACAAGGTCGGCGAATAGTAATGCCCTCCGGCTAAATCACCTTCAGAAAGTATTTCACCGCCGCAGAGGAGTTTGGCCCCCTCTCCGACCCCTTTTTGAACGTATCCATGAATCCGTTCGAGCGAAGCACTGTTGATAACCGGCCCTACGTCGACTGTCTCATCAAGCCCGTTTCCAACTTTTAGCGCTTTTACCCTTGCAAGCAGTTTACTCTCAAGCTCTTCTTTAACCGATTCATGGACGATGATCCGGCTGCAGGCGGTGCAGCGCTGGCCTGCAGTTCCGAACGCGCTCCACACAATCCCATCAACCGCCAAATCAATGTCGGCATCCTCAAGCACGGTCACCGCGTTTTTTCCGCCCATTTCAAGCGATGTCCGCTTCAAGAGGCTGCCTGCGCGGCCGTTGATCGCCTTGCCGACTTCGTTGGAGCCTGTAAACGATATAATATCGACGTCCGGGTGTTCTACCAGTGCATTCCCGACAACCGACCCGCTCCCGAAAACGACATTCAGCAATCCTTTCGGCAGTCCCGCCTCTTCATAAATCTTCGCGAACTCCGCGGCCATGAACGGAGTTTCAGTCGCTGGCTTCCAGACTACCGCATTGCCGGAAACTAGCGCGGGAAGCGACTTCCAAGATGCGATGGCGATCGGGAAATTCCAGGGGGTAATCAGCCCGGCAATTCCGACCGGGACACGGACACTCATCGCGAACTTGTTGCGGAGCTCGGACGGGACAGTATCGCCAAACAGGCGCCGCCCCTCGCCGGCCATATAATAGGCCATGTCAATCGCTTCCTGGACCTCACCCCTCGCTTCGGCAATCACTTTCCCCATTTCGCTTGTTAAAATTTCCGCCAAATGCTCCTTTTTTTCTTTTAAAATCCTGGCAACCTCATATAAAATTTCAGCCCTCTCAGGAGCAGGAACGAGCCTCCACTCCTTTTGCGCCCGTTTTGCGGCGGCTACCGCCCGGTCCACATCTTCGGTCCCGGATTTGGCGACCTCCCCCAAAAACTCCCCCGTCGCAGGGTTCACATTCTTTGTGTAGCTGCCTGACAAAGGTTGCACCCATTCACCGTTTATATAATTCTCGTAACGTATCATTCTCCGAACCTCCGTCAATTAGATCTTGATTTTCCTTTTTATCCGGCCAATTGCTTCATCCAGCCTGGCGTTTGGAACAGATAGGGAAATCCGGAAATAGCCTTCCCCAGATGGCCCGAATGCGCTTCCAGGAGTCACGATGACCCCGGCTTGCTCAAGGACAGCTTCCGCGAACCCCGATGACGAATAACCGGCCGGAACAGGCGCCCATATAAAGAAAGACGCTTTAGGTCGTTCGACCTCTATGCCGATTTCCTGAAGGGCTTCGATCATCCCTTTCATTCTCGCAAAATATATATCATTATGCGTGTCCACACATGTTTGGTCCGACAAAAGCGCATGTGCTCCCGCCAATTGGATTGGAGTGAAAACCCCTGTGTCGGTATTGCTTTTAAAAACGGCCAACGCCTTGATCACATCCCTGTTGCCAACAACGTATCCAATACGCCATCCGGTCATGCAGTACGTTTTCGAAAGAGAACCAAATTCGACAGCGACATCCTTCGCTCCCCGTGCCTCAAGAATGCTCGGGGGTTTATAGCCGCTGAAGGCCACTTTATTGTAAGCCGAATCATGGGCGATGATGATGCCCTTTCTTTTTGCGAAATCGACCGCGTTTTGAAAAAAGGGGCCGTCTGCGACCGCCGCCGTCGGATTGCCGGGATAATTCAAAAACATTAGCCGGGCCTTTTCCAATACATTTTCCGGAATCTCTTCAAAATCGGGCAAAAAACCGTTTTCTTTCACCATCGGCATGTCGTGGTACATACCGCCCGCAAGCACGGCCGCCATTCGGTAAGGCGGGTAGCAAGGGTCTGGAACAAGTACGATTTCCCCCGGGTCGATCATCGCAGGAACGAGATGGGAAAGACCTTCCTTCGATCCTATTAATGCAAGCACCTCGGTCTCAGGGTCCAGTTCGATGCCATATTCCCGCTTGTAAAATTCAGCAACAGCCTTCCTGAACACCGGATGGCCCGAAAACTGAGGATACCTTAAATTTTCAGGCTTCCTCGCTTCTTCAACAAGCTTGTCAACAATGTGAGCCGGCGTGGGCAAGTCCGGGTCGCCGATCCCAAGGTCTATCACATCGATTCCCGACTTGATCATGGCCGCCTTCTTCTTCCCAAGCTCCGCGAACATGTAGGGAGGAATCTGGTCCATTCTGACAGATTGGTAGCGCAAAACATTTCCCCCTTTTCAATAGGTATGCCTAAAGAAAAAGTATGGGAAAAACAGTGAAGTATGCTTTATATTTTTTGTAAATAGTCTTTTCTTTCTTGTTCAGGAACCATGCTGCCGCCAGTCGCCCAGGCGATATGAGTAGCGTCCTTCATTTTTCCCAGAAGGCAATTGCTTTGTAAAAACTCCTCGCCCTCTGCCGTTTGTCGCAGCTTCACAGGGCCAAGCGCCCCCGCGATGGCTGAAGGCTCGAGGAAAATTCCTTGCGAGAGCCACATACCATTCATCATCCTGAAAAGTTCCTCGTCTTTGACTGTAAAGAGCCCTGCCAAAAGCGATTCAATTGTCCTGCTTACAAATCTGGATGACCTCCCTACGGCAAGGCCATCCGCCGCGGTCATGTTGCTCAACCCGAAATCGTTCACGCTAACCTCATCATGCAGCCCTGTGGCAAGGCTTAAGAGCATGCACGGGGATTGGACCGGCTCCGCAAAAATGCAATGGACATTGTTTTTGAAAATGACTTTAAGGCCATAGGCGATTCCGCCCGGGCCTCCGCCAACTCCGCATGGCAGGTACACGAACAGCGGGTGATTACTGTCAACCAATACCCCCATTTCATCAAGCTGCCTTTTTACTCTTTCGGCAGCGACGGCATATCCGAGAAACAGATTTACTGACTTCTCATCATCAATAAAATAACAGGTTGGGTCGCTTTCGGCCTGTTTCCTTCCCTGTTCAACAGCTGCGGAATAGTCGGATGCATACTCGACTACTTCCACTCCCAGTGAGCGGAGCTTATTTTTCTTCCATTCTTTCGCCTCAGCGGACATATGCACCGTTACTTTAAAGCCGAGTTTTGCGCCAATCAGGCCGATGCTTAGGCCTAGATTCCCAGTCGAGCCGACAGCGATTGAATAATTGGAGAAAACGTCCCGGAATGCCCCGCTCCCAAAAATCGAATAATCTTCGCCCGGTTTAAGTAAGTCGTGTTGTATTGCCAGATCTTCTGCATGCTTTAATACTTCATATATCCCGCCGCGGGCTTTAATCGACCCGGAAATCGGCAAATCATTGTCGCACTTCAAAAATAACCTGCCATCAATTTCCCTTCCATGCCATTCACCAAGCATTTCCTTGAATTTGTTGATTTCCACAAGCGGTGATTCAATGATTCCGCCCGCTTCCATTGTTTCAGTGTAAGCATTTTTTATGAAAGAAGCGAAACGGTCCAGCCGGTCAGAAGCCGCTTGTATTTTTTCCTCCATTCCAAACGGGCCCCTGCCACTATGTAAATATCGCGGATTTGCCCAGAAAACCTCCTCTGCTTTGGCCACCCTGCCAAGAACGGGAATATCCTTTTTCCACTCATCAATTGATTTTCCTCCAACTATACTACCGTTCATTTGCCTACTCTCCTTGATTATTCTTCTATTTTCATAGTAGCAGGTTTCTCATACTCTATAAAAATTTGATAGTCACCAAAAGAACAAAATGCGCAAGCGCCTTGGTCAGCCCCGACCAGCATAAGACGGGGCCCGCAGGACGGGCCTGCCCTCCGGAGGGAACCGGCTTATGACCTCGAGGGGCTAGGCGCTGGAGCTGGATTACGATAACTTGTTTTGAGTTATCCACAGGAATCAATTTTAAAGTTTCCTTAAAAATCAAAAAATCCCGCGGGATTCCGCAGGACTTATCTGGTTATCTGTTCAAATCGCTGATTCCGGGAGCATGTTCGTTTGGAAGCTCCGGAAAAACGGGAACCGGAAACCCTTGCGGCGGAGGGACTACTTTAATTCTAGATTAGTCACCCAATTAAAGCCTACAAAACAAAAAAAGAAGCCCTCCCTTAAGAAGAGCTCCCTGTTACTTGCACATTATCCCAAGTAGAACCCGATT
Source organism: Neobacillus oceani (assembly GCF_046237595.1). Taxonomy (NCBI): domain Bacteria; kingdom Bacillati; phylum Bacillota; class Bacilli; order Caryophanales; family Bacillaceae; genus Neobacillus; species Neobacillus oceani. The sequence continues at coordinate 2,520,577 of NZ_CP143543.1, forward strand.
TTTCCTAGCTGTTCAGCCTTTTCTAGCCTGTCAAACGCTTCCTTATACTCCTCGAGCCTGAACATCCGGTCAATTACCGGCCTGACTCCATGCTTTTCAATAAACTGGAGCATATCCCCAAGCTCCTCGCCGCTCCCAAGGGTAGAACCAAGCAGATTATATTGGCCGTAAAAGAATGAACGCAAATTAAAATCAACCACATCCCCGGCGGACGCGCCAAATGTTACAATCGTTCCGCCAGTCCGGAGCTGGCTTAGCGATTTATTGAATGTTGCCGCCCCAACCGATTCTATGACGACATCCATCTTTTCCCCGCTTAGTTCTTCCGCCCAGTCACCCTCGCTGTTGAACGCTTTGTCAGCGCCTAATTCAAGCGCGCTTTTGCATTTCTCCTCTGAACGAGACGTGACATAAACAGTGGCCCCGGCCGCTTTTGCCATTTGGAGCATCAGCGTTGCCACTCCGCCGCCGATTCCCGGGATGAGAACCTTCATCCCTTCGCTTACCTTCGCCCTTGTAAATAGGACTCGGTAGGCGGTAAGGCCGGCAACTCCTATAACGCCAGCTTCCTCCCATGTTAAAAATGAAGGTTTCGGCAATGCGTTCTCCGCCGGAATGACTATGTATTCACCGAATGTCCCTTGGAGAGGATGGCCAAGGATATCAAATCCTAATGGTGGTGCGTCGCTTTTTTCTTTCCAGCCGACCCCCGGATTGATGATGACTTCCTCCCCAACCTTAACTCCGCTTACGCCTTCCCCGATTGCATCGATTACTCCCGCTCCATCCGACCCCATCACAAGAGGCGGCTCGGTTTCCTTATGGCGTTCAAGGATAATCAGCTCCCTGTGGTTTAGCCCGGCTATTTTTATTTTGACCCTGACCTCTCCGGCTCCGGGCTCTGGTTTCTCAAACTCCCGGTACGCCAAACCTTCCATTCCGGTTTTTCCCGCATGAACTAGTGCTTTCATTATCTTCCACCCCAATCTTTTATTCTTCAACTTCTATTTTGGAACAAGAACGGCAAAATTGCATGCTTTTACTCTTAAATTCAGCCAATTTTCAAAAAAATCCACTATCATCTTTGTCGATACTAAAAAAAGCAACCGGATTATACAGCCGGCTGCTCTCTAAACTTCTATTTGCCTTTTTCCCCAAGGTCCTTCAGTTTCTCAAATGACGCCTTGATGTCATCCGTTATCTTGGAGAAATCCTCTTTTTTAACAAAATCCTTATTGAAATCGCCTTTGTCGATGCGTTCAAGGTAAACATCTATTTTTTCTTCCAGCAGTTTGCTGTTATCAACTATTTCTCTATGAAAATCGCCGGCGATTTCAGGCGCTTGGACCTTTCCGAATTCATTTATTTTATGCTTCATCTCTTCAAGGCTGCCCTTCAATTCCTGCTTTGCCTGTTCATCATTTACCGCTTTTTCAGCTTTTTCCGGTATGTCGCTCGCAAAATCCGCAACCTTTTCCATATACTCCGAAGCTTCACCCGCATACTCCTGTGCGCCCAGTCCATCCCCTCCCGATGAACAGCCCGCTAGGATAACGGCAAGTAAGCAAATGAGCGAAAAAACCTTCACTTTCATCGTATCCACCTCCTTGGCCGGATCGTTGGAAACGGGAACCTTGTCCCATTATTCCTTTACCCATTTTTCCCGGCTATAAAGCGGATGTTAAATAGTATTTTGTGATGGCAAGGTACTCCCTTCCATACGATTTCACTACAGCCTGGGATGGCGTTTTCGCCGGCAGTCCACCAAGATCTAGGCCGTTGTCGCGGGCAATCATTTTTGCCCGGTACATGTGGAATGTATTCGTTACGACCAGCCCTTTATGCAACCCTTCAGGCAGAAGCTCTTTTGAAAATTTGATATTTTCATATGTAGATGTTGACTGGTCTTCCATGATAATCCTGGTTTCGGGGATTCCATGCCAAACCAGTTCCCGCTTAATTGCCTCCGCTTCCGAAATATCTTCCCCAGGCCCCTTCCCGCCGGACGCAATCGCGATGGTTTCCGGATTATCAAGTAAATAGCTAGCAGCGGCATCAATCCTCGCCTGCAGGGCAAGAGAAGGAGTTTCCCCTTTCACTCTCGCGCCAAGGATAATCACATAATCAGCGCCCGGGGCAGGCTTATCCTTTGCATGCTGGTGAATTTTCGCATGAAGGAAAACAACATAGAGGATTCCAAGAGCCAAAATAAAAACGAGTCCTTTTCTAATATTTGTATGTTTAAAGGTAACCACTTCCCCTTGTTTAGATGACTCCAGAAAAAAAGCAAGGGGAAAGCCCTTGGTGGGCATCCCCTGTACCAGACCTACTTGATGATGACCGGTTCGGTATGCCATATATCATTGGCATATTCCTGTATCGTCCGGTCACTTGAAAAATAACCGGACATTGCGATGTTGATGAGGCTTTTTTTCAGCCAGCCAGTCCTGTCGCCGTAACTCCTTCCAACCTGTTCCTGGATGTCGGCATAGGAGGAGAAATCGCGAAAAACAAAATATTGGTCATTATAGGCAAGAAGCGAGTCGTAAATCTCGGAAAACTCATTACCCGTATCAAGGAAAAATCCGTTGACAAGCTGGTCGACAACGGTGCGGATCCGCCGGTCATAATGGTAATACTCCTGGGCATGGTAGCCACCGTTCCGCTGAAATTCAAGGACCTCATCGGCGCTTAGCCCAAACAGGAATATATTTTCCCGGCCGACAAGCTCCGTTATCTCGACATTCGCGCCGTCAAGCGTTCCGACCGTCAGCGCCCCATTCATCATGAACTTCATATTCCCGGTCCCGGAAGCTTCCTTGCTCGCAGTAGAAATCTGCTCGCTTACGTCGGCGGCTGGGAAGATTTCCTCTCCGAGCGACACACGGTAGTTTTCAAGGAAGACGACTTTAATCCTGTCGTTCACTACTGGGTCGTTGTTCACTTTCTCGGCGACGGAATTAATCAGTTTAATGACTTTTTTCGCAAAATAATAACCTGGTGAAGCCTTTGCCCCAAAAATGAATGTCCTTGGGTGCATTTCATAATTCGGGTACTCCTTAATCCGATTGTACAAATACATGATGTGAAGGACGTTCAAAAGCTGCCTTTTATAGGCGTGCAGCCTTTTGACTTGCACATCGAATATCGAGTTCGGATCAACGGTTATGCCCGTTTTTTCATGGATGCGCGATGCGAGCACTTCCTTGTTTGCCAGTTTTATCGAATTAATTTTTTCCAGAAAGGCTTCGTTTTCCCTGAATTGGAGCAGCTCCTCAAGCCTTATTGTATCCGAGATCCAGCCAGGGCCGATTGTATCGGTAATCAATTCTGCAAGCCTGGGATTGGCTTTCATCAGCCAGCGCCGGTGGGTAATCCCATTTGTTTTGTTGTTAAAACGTTCAGGGAAAACTTTGTAAAATTTGTTCATTTCCCGTTCCTTCAGTATATCGGTATGGAGCCTGGCAACGCCATTTATGCTATGGGAGCCGACGATTGCTAGCGGAGCCATCCTAACCTCGCCATGGGCCACGATCGCCATGTTTTCAATCAGATCCCAGCTACCGGGATGCCGGTCCCACAGCAGCCTGCAAAACCGTTCATTGATTTCCTCAACAATCATGTATATCCTTGGCAGAAGCGGCCTGAAGATCCTTTCCGGCCACCTTTCAAGCGCCTCCGATAGTGTCGTATGGTTCGTATAGGAAAGCGTATTGACGGTTATATGCCACGCTTCATCCCAGCCTAGCCCTTCGTCATCCATGAGGATCCTCATCAGTTCAGGTACCGCGAGCGCAGGGTGGGTATCGTTAATATGGATGCTCGTGTGGTCGTGTAGCTCAAAAATGCTTCTGTTTTTCTTTTTGAACGATTTAATGATTGCCCTCAAGGAGGCCGCGACTAGAAGGTATTGCTGTTTCAGCCTGAGGATTTTCCCTTCATCATGCGTATCGTCAGGATAAAGGAACTCGCAGATTGCTTCCGTATCCTTTTTGTATTTAAGGATATCCGTATTGGCTGTGAACTTGGAAGGTTCAGCGCTCCAAAGCCGCAGTGTATTCACTGTTTTCGTATGGTAGCCTACGACTGGCATGTCATAAGGGACCGCCGTGACAATTTCCGGATTGATGTGGCGGAACACAAGGCGCCGGTTTTCCATGGAACTTTCGACATGTCCCCAGAAAGGAATCTCCTCTGCTTCATCGCCTTTGCGCACTTCCCAAACATGGCCGTGCTTCAGCCATTGTTCCGGCAGTTCAACCTGATAACCGTCTACGATTGCCTGCTCAAACAGGCCATGCTTGTACCGGATTCCGCATCCATGGCCCGGCAGGCTAAGCGATGCGAGCGAATCAAGGAAACAGGCGGCAAGCCGGCCAAGTCCGCCGTTGCCCAGCCCGGCATCTGCTTCGAATTCTTCAAGTCCGTCAAGTTCAATCCCCAATTCCTTAAGTCCCTTGCTGACAATCTCTTCAATTCCAAGATTCATCAGATTATGGCGTAGAAGCCTACCCAGCAGGAATTCAATTGAAAGATAATAAACCTGTTTTTTTCCCGAAATGCGGTACATTTCGTTTGTCTTGATCCAATTCGTGCTTACTTGCTCCCTGATCATCGTGCCGAGCGTCTGGAACTGCTCCCGCCTTGTACTTTCCTCAAAAGTCGTGCCGTACGCCATTTCTAGCTTTTGGACAAAAGCAGCCTTGAACTCGGGTACACTGGAAAACATTTGGATAACCCCCTATCTTTTAAGCTCCTCATAAAGCTGCTGATACATTAGCGCGGACCGGGTCCAGCTGAAATCCAGCTCCATTACCTTGCGGGTGAGGCGGTTCCATACTTCCGTTTGCCTGTAAAAGGCCAAAGCCCTTTCAATGGTATAAAGCATGTCATGCGCATTGAAATTTGTGAAGGTAAAGCCATTGCCTTCACCGTTCTCTTCATTATAAGACTTGACCGTATCATTCAATCCGCCAGTTTCCCTGACAATCGGCACGGCACCATAGCGCATCGCAATCAGCTGGCTTAGGCCGCACGGCTCGAATTTAGAAGGCATGAGGAACAGGTCGGCTCCCGCATAAATCCTATGGGCAATCGCCTCATCAAAGCCGATGAACACCTTGCACTGGTTTGGATACTGGCTGCTCATTTGGCTAAAAAAGTACTCGAATTCCCGGTCGCCCGTCCCAAGAACAATCAATTGGGCACCTGTTGCCATAATTTCATGGAATACACCCCGGACGAGTTCCAGACCCTTTTGCTTCGTCAGACGGGTAACCATTGCGATAAGGGGCACACCCCTTTCTTCGGGAAGGCCGAATTGCGCCTGGATTGCCCTTTTATTTTCACTGCGCGGCCCCCGATTCTCCGTCGAAAATGGAGCGGATAGAAATGGGTCGTTTTCCGGATTGTACAGTTCATAGTCAATTCCGTTCACAATTCCCTCAAGGTCAGCGCTTTTCATCCGTAAGACGCCATCAAGTCCCTCTCCGAAATAGGCGGTTTTAATTTCCTCCCGGTATGTAGGGCTAACCGTTGTAATTTTATCCGAAGCGACAAGGCCCGCCTTCATAAAGTTGATATTTCCGTAATATTCTAGCTGTCCCGGGTTGAAATACCGGTCATCGAGCCCGAGCAGGTCATTCATTACCTCTTTTGGGAATACCCCCTGGAACTGGAGATTGTGTATTGTAAAAATCGTCCTGATTCCTTCATATCCTTCCCGATGGCGGTACTGTTCCTGTAATAAGAAGGGTATCATCCCGGAATGCCAGTCATGGCAATGGATGATGTCGGGGAAAAACCCGATTTGGCCGATGCTTTCTAACACTGCGCGGTTGAAGAAGGAGAATTTTTCACCATCATCGTAATCCCCATACATTTGGCTTCTGAAAAAATAATATTGATTATCGATAAAATAATGGATAATGCCATCATGCTCAAGTTCTTCAATGCCGCAATATTGGTTGCGCCAGCCAAGCTGGACGGTAAATTCGGCAGTCTTTTTCATTTTTCGTTTATATTCGTCCCGGATTAATGCGTATTTGGGAAGGATAACCCTAACATCAAAGCCAAGTTTCCTTAATTCCTTTGGCAGGGCTCCCGCTACATCCGCGAGGCCCCCGGACTTTACGAATGGGACGCATTCCGATACTGCAAAAAGTATTTTCACGAGTTTTTCCACGCTCCCTGGGTCCTGCCCTTCCGTATGACGGCCGGGCTGTCTTCTGATGCCTTTAATTCGGTTCCGTTTTCAATCGTCACATCCTTGTCCAATATGACGTGTTCAATAATGCAATTTTCACCAATCCTTGATTTTTGCATGATGATGCAGTTTTTGACAACCGCGCCTTTTCCGATTGTTACCCCGCGGGCGATAATGCTGTTTTCGACAACTCCCTGAATATTGCAGCCATTTGCAATCATTGAGTTACGTACGATTGAGGTGGAAGAATAGCGAGCTGGGGGCTCATCCTTGACTTTGGTGAGGATAGGCCTTTCCTTTGTGAATAGCCTGGTCCAAATATCCGGATTGAGGAGGAGCTTGCTTGCTTTTGCATAATTCCGGATTGAATTGACCTGGATCGCAAATCCTTCAAAACTGTGGTAATGGACGGAATACGGGCTGTTCAAATCCGTTAGGGCATCGCGGATAGTCAAATAACCTGTTTCCATCCGCTTTTCAATTATTTCAAGGAGGAGTTCTTTTTTCATCAAGTAGATTCCAAGTGAGGCCCCGTCTTTCAGGACTTCCGTAATATCCCTCCCAGACGAAATATGCTCGTCAAGGATCGGGGAGAAATCAATGTTGAATACGGTGTAGGCATTTGCGATTAACGCATAGGGCTGGCGGCTCCTTGTAAAAAAATCGATGTTTTCCGCAAAGTCGTCGAGCGGACCAATGCCGGTGACCGGCTTGTCGAGGCTCGTGGACGGGAAAAAGAACAGGCCGTCCCTTTTCCTATTTAAATCCCAGTTCCTGCCCGAGCCCAGGTGGTCCATCAAAGAACGGTATTGGTACTTTGAAAAGATGCCAACGCTCTGGATGCCGGAGTTTACCATATTCGAGAGGATGAAATCAATAAGGCGGTATCTCCCGCCAAACGGAATCGCCGCAACCGATCGGTGGATGGTCAATTCATCGAGGTCTTTATGGAATGTTGTAGCATCAATGATACCCAGTAAATCTTTTTTCAATTGTTGCCCCTCCCTACAGGATTATTTGGACAAAAGCTCATCAATCGTATCCTCGGATACGGGTACGACCTCACCGTCGCCTTTTATGACACCTCCGTCAGGGACTGTAATACCTGGCGACACAATTGCTTTTTCGATTATGCAATCCTTGCCGATGACCGCGTCGGGCATAATAACAGACTCCTTGATGGATGCTCCTTTTTTAATTGAAACCCCTTGGAATACGACGGTCCTCTCGACGTTGCCTTCAATGACGCAGCCCTCATTTACAAGCGACTCAGTGAGCCTCGCGTCGGGGCAAACATACTGTGGGGGCTGGTTCGGGTTAACGGAGTAAATCCTCCAGGACTGGTCGAATAGATCAAGTTCCGAACTATCGTCCAGCAAATCCATGTTCGCTTCCCACAGGCTTTGGACCGTACCAACATCCTTCCAGTAGCCCTTGAACGGGTAGGCAACGAGTTTCCTATTTTCGTTCAATAGGAAAGGGATGATGTCCTTTCCAAAATCGTGCGTAGAGTCAGGGTTTTCATCGTCCCGGATCAGGCATTCCTCAAGAAGCTTCCAATTGAAAATATAAATTCCCATAGATGCCAGATTGCTTTTCGGATTTTTTGGCTTCTCATCGAACTCTATGATTCTCAAATTTTCATCCGTATTCATAATGCCGAACCGTCCGGTTTCCTCCCAAGGGACTTCAATAACGGATATTGTTACATCCGCTTCATTTTCGATGTGATGGTCCAACATCTTTTCATAATTCATTTTATAAATATGGTCGCCGGACAAAATAAGTACATATTCAGGTTCATATTGCCGTAAATAAGGCAGGTTTTGAAAAATCGCGCTGGCCGTCCCGTCGTACCACTTCACTTCGGACGAAACGCTATAAGGAGGCAGCACTGTCACGCCGCCATCCATCCGGTCAAGGTCCCACGCGCTCCCTATCCCGATATAACTGTTCAGGACAAGAGGCTGGTACTGGGTAAGCACCCCGACTGTATATACGCCAGAGTTCGTGCAGTTGCTTAAGGGGAAATCAATAATCCTGTATTTGCCGCCGAAAGGTACCCCCGGCTTAGCCAGTTCTTTTGTCAATGAATTTAGCCTGCTCCCCTGGCCTCCCGCCAGAAGCATGGCTACCATCTTCTTCTTTTGCATTGGCATTTATCCCCTTTCTTTTTTTCACAGGCCTTAAAATTGAAATGCCGTATGGCGGAATATTCATCTTGATGGAAAAAGGTTTCCCATGAAATCCTTCTTTTTCAGCTGAGATGACCTTTTTGTTTATTACACCAGATCCGCCGAATTCCCTCGTGTCGCTGTTAAGGATTTCCCTGTACCGTCCAGGCGCCGGGACTCCAATCCGGTAACCGCTATAGGCCTGCCACGTGAAATTGCAAACAATGACCAGGAAATCTTCTTCTTTGAACCCTCTCCGGACAAAAGAAAAAACGGATTGGTGATTGTTGTTCGGGTCAATCCATTCAAACCCCTCAGGGGAAGAATCCAGCTGATAAAGAGGCTTCGACCTTTTATAAAGTTTGTTCAATTCCTTTACAAACAGATTAAGCTTTGCATGCATTTCATACTCATTCAGATGCCAGTCAACCTCTTCTTTGTCCTTCCACTCGGAAAACTGGCCAAGCTCTGTTCCCATGAACGTCAGCTTTTTGCCGGGGTGGCAGGCCTGGTAACCAAGGAGGAGCCTTAACTGGGCAAACTTTTGCCAATAATCTCCCGGCATCTTGTCAAGAAGTGATTTTTTACCATGGACAACCTCATCATGCGAAAACGGGAGCACAAAATTCTCCGAAAAAGCATACATGAGCGAAAAGGTTACTTTAGTATGGTGGTGGCGCCTCTGATTGGGGTCTGTTTCCATATATTTCAGGATATCGTTCATCCAGCCCATATTCCATTTGTATGTAAATCCCAGTCCCCCATCCGCTGGCGGCTTTGTCACATTCGGCCAGTCCGTGGAGTCTTCAGCTATCATGAGGATGTCCGGGCAAAATGCCGTTACCGCTGAATTCAGCTTCTTCAGGAAGGCAACCCCATTTGGATTAATCACTTTTTCGGAATTCGGCCAGTAGATGATATTCGCGACTGCATCAACCCTGAAACCGTCGATATGGTACGTTTCCAGCCAGAAAAGCGCGCTTGACACAAGAAAGCTGTTTACTTCGGTTTTCCCGAGGTCAAAATTTGCGGTTCCCCAGACAGTGTTTTCCCTGTCATTTTCCGTTTTGTATTCGTAGGCATACCCGCCATCAAAACAATATAGCCCATGGGCATCCTTGCAAAAGTGGCCGGGAACCCAGTCAAGAATGACGCCTATTCCGTTCTGGTGGCATTGGTCAACAAAATACATAAAATCATGCGGCGTCCCATATCTGCTCGTTACGGAAAAGTAGCCAGTCGTCTGGTATCCCCATGATGCATCAAGCGGATGTTCGGTCAGTGGAAGGAGTTCAATATGGGTATACCCGTGCTCGAGCACATACGGTACGAGCTCATCGGCCGCTTCCCTGTAGGTAAGGAACGACCCATCTTCAGCCTTTTTCCAAGAACCAAGATGGACCTCATAAATGGCTGTGGGCTCCTCAATGGGAACTTTTTTTCCCCGCTTTCTCATCCACGTCCGATCATTCCATTGGTAACCATCCAGCGGTTGTACAATGGAAGCTGTATTCGGCCTGACCTCCGAGAAAAAAGCAAATGGATCGGCCTTCAGCTTTTTTTCCCCAGACGCGGTGAGTATTTCGTATTTGTACAATGAGCCAGTCATGTCATGGTCCGCAAATAATACCCAAACGCCTTCCTTGTTCACTTTCTCGAAGGTAAAGCCTTCGCCGTCCCAGCCATTGAAATCGCCCGCGAGCCTTACTTCAGCGGCATGTGGAGCCCAGACGCAGAAACGGGTATATGTCTTCCCGCCATCGTTTATGACATGGGCACCGAATAATTCATGGCTTTTATAGAGCGCCCCCTCATGAAACAAATGAAGCTGAAACTCAGTTGGATGATTGACCATCCTGTTCACCTGCCTGTCTTCAGTAATATTCTAGTTTCCAAAAAGTTATTTGCATAAACATGCTATTATCTGGTTTCGACGCCAGCCTTGGGAAAACCTTTAATATATGGGCTCATTATTTATGATTGGGAAAAGTATGTACAAGCAGTAAGTAGGAGAGACCTATTATCTTTCCCCAAAAACAAATAGACAAAACCCAAAATTCAGTTTTTTGAAACTTCTCATAACATTAAGAACCGAACAATATACTAATTGGAAGGAAAACGAATTGGGGGAGGGGACTTTCTTGAGGGGATTAAAGGCAAAAGGAACGTTTTTGCACGACCTGATAGAATGGGTTGGGCTTCTGGAGAAAGAGGTAGACAGGAATCTATCTATTTTTCCAGGAAACAAATCGATATACCATTTCAGACAGGAAGTTTATTTATTTTTATCAAAACTAACAAGCACGAGGAAAGATGAAATTGATTGGGATGAAGCCATCGAGCTGGAAAAATCAGCATGGGAGCTATACTGGCAGTGGCAAGAACTAAACGAAGGCAAACAATACAGACCAGCCTCTCCGGATGTCTCCGTTCCAGCCGGCAAGCATACCCTTCCCCGCCTGCCCTATGGGTATGAGGCTCTTGAGCCCTATATTAGCAGGAGAATCATGCTGCTCCATCATTCCCAGCACCATCAATCCTATGTGGATGGATTAAATAAAGCCGAAAAGGAAATGGAACAAGCGAGGCAGGAGAACCGTTATGATTTACTAAAGCACTGGGAAAGGGAAGCAGCATTCCATGGAGCGGGCCATTATTTGCACACGCTTTTTTGGGAGGCGATGGGTCCCCATGGGGGAGGCAGGCCAGAGAGAAACCTGCTGGCAAGCATCGAAAAAAGCTTCGGGTCGTTTGACAAGTTCAAAGCTCATTTTTCAGAAGCCGCAAAAAGGGTTGAAGGATCAGGCTGGGCCATCCTGGTTTGGGCGCCAAGACCGCGACGCCTGGAGATCCTTCAGGCTGAAAAACATCAAAACCTCAGCCAGTGGGACGTTATCCCGCTCCTTCCGCTAGACGTTTGGGAACATGCCTACTACCTCCAATATGAAAACAATCGTGGAAAATATGTTGAAAATTGGTGGAACGTAGTAAATTGGCTTGAAGTGGAGAAAAGATACAATGAGGCACGCAAAATAAAATGGGAGCCTTTTTAGGCAAAACCTTTATGGGTAAAAAGAAGATTGAAGGTAAAACCTTTTTAAACAGGCCCGAAAAGTGCTCCTCTATTTTCTTTTTCCCTTTTTTCGGGTATAATGAACTATGATGAAACAATAAAAAAAGGCCCGCGCATGTTGCAGCATGCACAGGCCCTTAACCGACGGTTCCCGGAAGTGGAATCGGGATAAAGCGAAAACCCGCCCATTATGCTTGCCGGCTCAAGGGTGGGTTATTTTTTTTGGTTCACCGACAGTACGGCTACAATAAGGCTGGCAAACGAAATCGCGAGCATCAGGCCCTGGAAAACTGTCATCAAGCATCACCCCCTTTCTCGGGGAGTGTTCATGCCCAGCTCTTAAAAATCGTAACTTATTGTAACATTTGTCTTAGATTCTTAAGTAAAGACAATTCGTCCAACCCTCCGCTGGTCTAGGGTTTAGCCTTCTTCCGAACACCTATGTCTTTCGGTCTCGTAATGAGCGCACCATAGGGCAGGAGTTACCTGGGCTACCTTTATCCTCTTACGGCAATCCTTCCATTGGAATTTTCACATTCTATCGAATGTCCGTACTAAAATAAAGGCTTAAAGTTTCTTCTTAATTTTGAAGGAAGTTTCTGATAACCGTTTTACCCACCCTTAAAGAACCGCCGATTGGTTTAATTATATCATATCTTCCTATTTTTTACGAACATAAGTTCGCTAATTTCGTCCTGTTCCGTCAAAATTTTCTCTTCTGCCTCCAGCCCCGCCTTGAATGGTTTTTTCTCTTATTTTGGCCGGAATGGCATTGATCGCAAATAGGGTAGGCAAAGTCAAGGGGTAAATTTTTCCCACAATTGCGGCATTTTTTCCCCTGGCTTTTCGTGACATCTTTTAATTCCTCATGGACACTGTCACTTACCTGTTCACGGACCCGTTCCCAATAAATCGCTTCCGTCCTCTTTCCTAGCTTGTACAGGAACAGAAGGTGGAGGCCAATCGCCTTGTAGGTTAATTCCATCTCTTCAAGACTCCGTTTTTTGATTGGCGGCTCTGGGAGCTCCCTCCCCTCGGCAATGGCGGCCATAGTCTCCAGCCATTGCTCTGTCAGTTGCGGCTCTTTTGCCGAAAATGGCAGATGCAGGAACCCGTACAGCTCCATCATTGGATATCGCCGTTCAATCATTGTGCCTTCAATTAGTTCATACCTGCTCCTCTCTTCGGCGAGTTCGGCCTTTTTTGTTCCTGGCGGGCTCTCGAATTTTTCCCAAAGCTCGAAAAAGGCGCCAAGGCTTCGGCTGTATTTTTGGAAGCGCTCAAAAACCGCACTTGTAGGGGCGATTGCAAAAACCTTTACCTGCTGGTCTTCTCCCTCAAGGAGTCGTTTCATCCTCTGAACATCCGATACAAAGGCGACCCGTCCAATATTGTAAATTCCCTTCCGCCCGGCTCTTCCCGCGATTTGCTTGACTTCCTGAGAAGTCAGCCTCCGCCTGGCGGTTCCATCAAATTTTTCATTTTCGAGAAACACAATTCTTCTAATAGGAAGGTTCAACCCCATTCCAATCGCATCTGTTGAAACAACAATCCCAGTCAGGCCCGAAATAAAAAGCTGCATTTGCTTTTTTCTTGTTTCCGGAGGCATGCTGCCGTAAATCATGCTGACTTTATGGCCGTTTCCCTGGAGGATTGCGGCGGTAGCCAGGACCTGTTTCCTCGAAAAGCATACTAACGCGTCGCCTTTCCTCGCTTTTTTCAGGGAAAATTCCTGTTCTTCCACATGCAGAGGCACGTCCCTCCTATATTCCTTTAACTCGTATTCCGCGTTGCCGAGAAGTTTTATGACCATATTTTTAATATTGAAGCTACCAATAATATGGACCTCTTTCGCATTCGTCTTGGTAATCGCTTTGTACCAGGAAAAACCGCGGTCCTTATCCGCGACCATTTGCGCCTCATCAATGACAGCGACTTCATAATAGTCCTTCTCATGGAACATTTCGACCGTGCAGGAAATATGTGCCGCGCCTGGCTCCACTTTTTCTTCCTCTCCGGTTTTAAGCGAGCACGGGACTCCTTCGGCATTGAGCCTGTCGAAGACCTCAAGGGCCAAAAGCCTGAGCGGGGCAAGATAAATTCCGCTTTCCGCGCTTTTCAAGGCTTCAAGTGCATGATGTGTTTTACCGGTATTCGTTTCACCGATATGAAGGACGTATTTAACATTCCTCTCAGTGGAGGGCCTGTATTCGCTCCCGAATACTTCGTCAATCATTCGCTGTTCTTCCGCCGCCTTCTGTTCCGCTTCCGCTATTTCCCGGGCGAGCCGTTCTTCCGCCATGGCCATATCGGATTCGTAAATAGCCTTATGTGTTTCAGCGTCAAATGGAATAGCTGCGAGCCTTAACAAATCCTCGATATATTCTCCGGAAACCCGTTCAAGGAAATCATCCGCCAGTTCCTCTGCCATTTCTGAAACAAGAACGGCAAGATTGCTTGCATCGCCTTCCTCCGGTTCATGGGACAAATATTCTTTAAAATCTCCCTCCGGCAATTTTTCCGAGACAAGCCGGGAAGCATTCCTGAGGACAATTCCGGTAATGGCGCGTTCGTATTTAAAGTAATACGTTTCATATTCAAAAAACATCCTGCCCCGGTAGAACGTTTTATGAATATCCCCTGTCAGCTCTTCAAAAAAATCACCCGCCCTCCGATAGTCTGCCAGACTGAAACGACCCTGGCTAATCAGCTTTTCTTCCAGCGCGAGCGTATCGATTTTTTTATATCGGGTTCCGGTGTTTATGTCAGCTTGGAGTTTGCGGGCAACTTCATATCTTGTATAAAGGTACAAGAGCGATTCGCTATCCAAGAGGACTCGCTCGGCAGCCTCGCTCATTGTACGAAGAAGGACCGCGCGTTCCTCCAATTTTCTTGCCGCTTCCTCCTGTTTCCTGAAACGTTCCCTAGCTTCGTTGTATAAATTCTCCCACATCCCGGGTTGCGCTTCCAATTCCGAGTGGAGCCATTCCGCAGGACTGAAAGGGGAAAACTCCCTCATTTCATTCCTGAACACGTGGTTAATCAGTTTCCGGTCGACACCCTCCGTTTCAATCCCTTTGCTTTCAAGAAATTCCTTTTTCCCCATTTTCGATATGCCATTTGTTACCTTGTTTAACCAGACATTCAGCCAAAGCTGTTCGATATACTGATTCCTGTCAACCAAATAATGCTCAAAGGCAGGCATCGATTCCTGAGACACCATATACTTCGAAATATCTTCTAATATTTTGCGCTTCGTATTTTTAACCGCTCCGGAGTGCGCGGCTTTTAATTCTTCCATCATATTACTCCTTTTCACAGATCCTTACTTTTATCATTTCCTTCTTTAGATAGTACTATAGAAAAAGGAACCAATTATAAAGATTGGTTCCTGAAAATGCGAAACTTTAAGCAGTCCCACTCATCTTATGCTGTTTTTGCTTGATGGCCCTGCCGATTAATATGACGGCGGCTACAATGAGAAGCTCAAACCCATATTTTACGAAAGGATTTGCAAAATATTCATTCAAAAACGGCTCGCTCACAATCATTTTTGAAGCCGTCCAGCCAAGTACGCCTGCGCCTATTGTAATGATGATCGGGAATCTGTCGACCCATTTCAATATGAGGGTACTTCCCCCAATTACGATCGGCACCGAAATAAGCAGGCCAAGGATGACAAGGACAAAGTTTCCATGAGCTGCTCCCGCGACCGCTAGAACATTGTCCAGTCCCATAAGAGCATCGGCAATGATGATGGTTCTTATGGCAGCCCAAAAGCTTCCTCCCGCTTTAACATCATGCCCTTTGTCCTCAACCAATAGCTTGATTGCGATCCAAATGAGCAGAGCCCCGCCGACCAACAAAAGGCCTGGGATCTTTAAAAGCCATACAACAATAATCGTCGCGAGCGAGCGAATGATAATGGCCCCTGCGGTTCCCCACAGGATGACCTTTTTTTGCTGATTTTTTGGCAGGTTCCTTGCGGCAAGGCCAATTACGATCGCATTGTCACCAGCGAGCACCAAGTCGATCATGACGATCGCCATTAATGCCGTTAAAAATTCCATTGATAAAAATTCCATTTCTTGTTTCCTCCTTCGTTGACTCCTGCAGCGGGTTTGTTTTAGTCCGCCCATCATGGCCTTCAATAAAGCACAGCCGAAACGGCAGTAATGGGCGCCTATACAAGAGAGAGCCCCCGCCAACTGGCAAGGGCCCTTTTTGGACAGAAAAGACCCTTACCCTTGACAGGTAAAGGTCTTGCTAACAACATGGCTGCTGCCAACAAAGCCGGAGGCAGTGCCCCGAATTGACGACTTTGCTGTAAAAGCTACTCCCCTTTATGCTTATCCTATAAGATAGGAAAATCATAAACTATTTTTTACGAAATATCAAGCATTTGTGGAGACTGGTTTTTTAGATGTTCATGACCTCTGTTTCGGCCGCTTTTCCGTGCCGAATTGTAGCCTGGGCAGCTGCAAGCCGCGCCAATGGCACCCGGAATGGCGAACAGCTGACATAGTCCAGCCCTTTCCTGAAACAAAAATCGATTGAGCTCTTTTCTCCCCCATGCTCTCCGCAGATGCCCGTTTTAAGGGACGGCTTGGTTGTCCGGCCAAGCTTTACGGCCATTTCGACTAGCTTCCCAACCCCATTCTGGTCGAGGACAGCAAAAGGATTTTCCGGCAATACCTTCCTTTCGATATACGTTTGCAGGAATTTCCCCTCCGCGTCATCACGGCTGTATCCAAACGTTGTCTGGGTCAAGTCGTTTGTCCCGAACGAGAAGAAATCGGCCTCGGAAGCGATTTCATCCGCCGTAAGGGCAGCCCTCGGTATTTCTATCATCGTACCAACAGTATATTCAAAATCCCTGCCAGATTCCTCTTTTATTTGTGAAGCAGCTTCAATTACAAGCTGACGCATTTCCCTAAGCTCGTGGACGTGGCCGACGAGCGGGATCATGATTTCTGGTTTCACAGTAATTCCTTTTTCAGCCACAGCCGCGGCTGCATAGAAAATAGCTTTGGCCTGCATCATGTATATTTCAGGATTGATCATCCCAAGCCGGCATCCCCTATGGCCAAGCATGGGGTTAAATTCTTCAAGCTGGCGGACCTTCCTGAGAAGTTGTTCCTTTTTCTTAAGTTCTGCTGAATCCGGCTGAAGGATTTGCAGTTTTGTAATGTCGACGAGCAATTCCTCTTTATCCGGCATGAACTCATGAAGCGGCGGATCAAGTAAGCGGATTGTAACCGGAAGTCCCTTCATGACCTCGAAGATACCTTCAAAATCGCCCTGTTGCATCGGGAGAAGTTTTTCGAGTGCGGCACTCCGCTCTTCAAAACTTTCGGACAGAATCATTTCCTGTACAATTGGTACCCTCGCTGCATCCATGAACATATGCTCTGTCCTGACAAGGCCGATTCCCTCTGCGCCAAACTCCAATGCCTTTCGGGCATCTACAGGATTATCGCCATTTGCCCTAACGGAGATGGCGCGGATTTCATCAGCCCACGAAAGCAGGAGTTTGAACTCATCCGAAAGTTCAGGCTCAATCATCGGGATTTCCCCAAGCATGATTTCTCCAGTGCCTCCATCAATCGTAATGATATCCCCATAATTTACGACCGTTTCACCAACTGAAAACAATCTGTTCTTCAAATCGATTTTCAATTCTTCACAGCCGCATACGCATGCTTTACCCATTCCCCTTGCAACAACAGCGGCGTGGCTTGTCATCCCACCCCTGCTCGTTACAACGGCTTGAGCGGAGATGATACCATGAATATCATCCGGAGTCGTTTCCGGCCGGACAAGGATAACTTTTTTCCCTTCTTTTGTAAGGCTTTCGGCCTCATCGGCTTCAAAAACGACGATACCTGACGCGGCGCCTGGAGATGCTGGAAGACCCTTTGCAATCTTGACCCTTTCGAATTTATCATCAATCCTACGGTGAAGAAGCTGGTTGAGCTGATCAGGATCGACGCGCAACAGTGCTTCCTCCTTTGAAATCAGCCCTTCTTCAACCATTTCAACCGCAATCCGGATGGCTGCCTGCGCTGTTCTTTTACCTGTACGGGTTTGGAGGATATATAAGTTCCCCTTTTCTATGGTGAATTCGATATCCTGCATATCCAGGTAATGCATTTCGAGGTTTTTGCATGTTTCGGCAAACTGCCTGTATACTTCGGGCATTTCAGCATTAAGTTCGGAAATCGGCCGTGGTGTACGGATTCCGGCGACAACATCCTCACCCTGTGCATTCATCAAATATTCTCCGTAAAGAATCGATTCGCCTGTGGAGGGGTTGCGGGTGAAGGCAACGCCTGTACCGGAGTCATTTCCCATATTCCCGAAAACCATGCTTTGGATATTTACGGCAGTTCCGAGGTGGTCAGGGATTTTGTTCAAGCGCCTGTAGACGATTGCGCGCTGGTTGTTCCAGGAATTGAAAACCGCATTGATGGAAAGGAACAGCTGCTCTTTGGGATCCTGAGGGAACGGTTTCCGTGTGTGCTTCTCAACAATTTTCTTGTATCCCTTAATCACTTCCGTCCAATCCTCGGCCTTCATTTCAGGATCGGATGAATAACCCTTACTTTCGCGTACTTCCTCGAGGAATTGTTCGAAAAAGAACACATCAACATCAAGGACGACATCACTGAACATTTGGATGAACCTTCTGTATGAATCATAGACGAAACGGGGATTGTTTGTCAGTGCGGCCAAGCCTTCAGCCGTTTCATCGTTCAGTCCGAGATTCAGGATTGTGTCCATCATACCGGGCATTGAGAATTTGGAACCGGAACGGACAGATACGAGCAATGGATTGGACGGATCGCCAAGTTTTTTGCCCATCCTTTCTTCCAGCTTTCCAAGTGCCTGCAAAACCTGGTCGGTTACTTCGTGTGGAATCGTTTCCCCTGATTCGTAATAGGCATTGCATGCTTCAGTTGAAATAGTAATGCCAAAAGGAACGGGCAGCCCAATCCGCGTCATCTCGGCAAGGTTGGCCCCCTTGCCGCCAAGCAAATCTTTCATTTCGCTATTGCCCTCATTAAATAAGTAAACAAATTTTTTCATCGTTGTGAGCTCCTTTCCAATTTAAGAACATCCACAATGAGGCTGGCTGTTTCTTCTACAGCCTTATTCGATACGTTGATCACCGGGCAGCCTACACGTTTCATAATTTTTTCCGCATAATCGAGCTCTTCCAATATCCGCTCAAAACTCGCGTAATTAGCCTGGGAAGTAAGGCCAAGCGCTTTTAACCGTTCCTTCCTTATAGCATTAAGTTTGTCAGGCGTAATGATAAGTCCGACACATTTGCCCCTCTGAAGCGAAAAAATCTCATCTGGAGGAGCTACTTCCGGAACAAGCGGTACGTTTGCCACCTTGTATCGCTGATGCGCCAGATACATGGATAGAGGTGTCTTAGAAGTACGGGAAACGCCAATCAAAACAATATCAGCTTTTGCGATTCCCCGGGAGTCGCGGCCGTCGTCATACTTGACAGCAAATTCTATCGCTTCGACTTTCCTGAAATATTCATCATCGAGCTTTCTCATCAGTCCCGGCCGATGCTGTGGCTCTTTGTTAAACCTTTTAACAAACGCGGACATGAGCGGGTTCAGCAAGTCAATAGCGACAATCCCTTCCTCCGCCGCCCTTCTGTCAAGGTATTCCTTAAGGGAGGGTACAACTAGAGTGTAGGCAATCAGCGACATATCCTTCTTGGCTAGCAATAATGCATCCTCTAAATCTTCTGTATCTTCAACATATGAGTTTCTTCGGATATCGACATACCCCCCATTGAATTGGGACGCGACTGCCTTTACAACCATTTCAGCTGTTTCCCCGACCGAATCAGATATAACGTAAACAATTTCTTTTTCCGCCAATTGTCTTTTTCACTCCTTACGAAGGTCACAGCCCCGCAATCTCAAGGTATGCCTTTACGATAGTGGTTTTGGTGATTCTTCCGATGACCGAATATGTATGGGTGGTTTTATCAACTTCTTTTACTACCGGAAGAGAATCAATTTGGAATTCCATCATTTTCCTAGCAGCTTCAAGAAGCGTCTCGTCCTGGCCAATCATGATTATATTCGGCATCCTAGTCATGATAATGCTAACCGGTATTTCCTCCAGACTCCTCGTCCCTATAGAGGCGCGGAGCAAATCTTTCCTGGAAATGACTCCAGCCAGATGGCCGCTTTCATCCACCACATACAGAGTACCGACATCCTCCAAAAACAGCTGAACGATCGCTTCGTAAACCGAAGCAGATGCTTGGACTACAATTGGATGGGCTTTGTATTGTGATACAGACTTTTGTACCGTACCACGTACAAATGGTGGTGGAGAAGGGTTCATACTTAGGAAATATCCAACTCTAGGCCGGGCGTCAATGGTTCCTGCCATTGTGAGAATTGCCAAGTCTGGCCTGAGCGCCGCCCTTGAAAGTGAAAGCTTTTCGGCGATTTGTTTACCTGTTATCGGCCCGGAAGCCTTAATGATCTCAATTATTTCCTCCTGCCGTCTGGACAGTTTAATTTAGGACACCCCCATTCTGCCATACCATTTACAAGTTATTAAGCTTACTACTTTAAATGTGTTACCATTATTCTTAATTAGTATATTACATTAATGCGATATTGGAAACTTTCAAATTAAATAAATGAAGAAATTTTGTTAATCATTTAAAACAGCGTAAATTTGTTATACTACTCGTCGAATAAATCCATACTTAACTGCTCTCCAATCTCCGGGGAAGATTGGGGATACTTTTTTGGCCTGTTTTCCGCTGCCGGGGCAGATAGCTTGATAGTCTTGAAAATGGTATCCGGATCTTTCATCGGAACCGGATATCCAAGAGTGTAAAAACCTGTATACCGCCAAGGCTCATGCACGTACTTTATCGGAAGGCTCGCTAATTCAGGGATGTACCTCTTGATAAATGCTCCATCGCTGTCGAGCTTCTTTCCTGCCCTTACAGGATGAAAGTACACTGTTATCCGCTTTCCGGAGAAAGAGGCGCATAATTCCAATTCACGGTCGAGAATGCACGGATCATAATCCTGGAGAAGGCTTCCAAGAAACTCCTTTACCAGCTGTTTATCCAACTGCAGTCCATTGCATAAAAAGGTGGCTAAAACAGCCCTAAGGCTGTATGGAAGCCAGCCGGTTTTCGTTAATGAAACAACAGAAGCATCAATGATCGGTATGCCGGTTCTTCCTGTCTGGATACGTTCCTGTTCATCCCGATTCCACGATTTCTCTTCAATGGTTAATTGTCGGTTTTTTTGGGGTAAGCTGTTACCGTATGCAAGGAACCGGCTATATAGACTGTCCAGAAAGGAATTTATCGCTTTACGCGCTTCTTCCGTTTTTGCTTCCTTTAATTCACCCAAGGATTTTTTGACAACTGTTTTGGCCGAAATATTCCCCCAGGCCAGGTAAGGAGACAACCTACTCGAATAATTCGACGCCTTTAATAGACCTTCCTCCTTCCCTTCATACATCATGTACCTTCCCTTGAAAAACGATTGAAGTGTTTCCTCCGCTTTCCGCTCTCCCCCTGGCTGGCCTAATGGAATCAAGTCTCCGGGAACGTGATAGTTGCGGAATTTTCCGAGCGGCTCGGATAGCCAATCGGGCAGTCTTTCGGGAAGCTTCAATTTAGGCGGTGCCAGTTCACTTTCTCCCTCCAAAACTCTTATCCATTTCATTTTTGATTGTATTGTTGCTTTTTCACCGTTTAGGGAAGGTGCCTCTTGGAACGGAATCCCGATTTTTTCTAGACAGTGATATCTAATAGATTTCGACAGCTCCTTTTCTTTATGAAAAAAGACCTTGATTGTGCCGTACGCTTCCTCCAATTTCCTGAACACATTTTCCGCCTCGCCAATTGTTACAAAAAGGCAACCGCCCATTTCGGCAAGTCGAACGGACAATTCCTCCAAGCTTTCGAAAACAAAGGCGTAATGCCGGGCAGAATAAATGCCCCCTTGCCAAAGTGAAGGCTCAATAATATACAAAGGAAGCACTTCACCGTATTTTGCAGCAGTAGAAAGAGGCAAATGATCGTTCACCCTCAGGTCGCGCCTGTACCATACAATATTCATCGTGCGGTCCCACCATTCAAAATATGTTTTTAGTACATTACCCGCCTAGCTGAAAGAAAATTGCAAAAAGGTTCGTGTGCAGGGAAACAACCATAAAATTTCACTGGAATAGGCGAGATACAAAAAAAGGGCAGGAACCCGAGTTTCTGGTTCCTGCCTTATTTTAATTCCAAGATTACAGGGCAATGGTCGCTGCCCATGATAAAACAATCAATATGAGCGTCCTTCAGCCGTTCCTCAAGCTTTTTTGAAATAATGAAATAATCGATGCGCCATCCGATATTCCGTTCACGGACCTTGCTCATATAGGACCACCACGTGTAGGCTCCTTCCCGGTCAGGATAAAAATACCGGTAGCTGTCGATAAAACCAGCCTCAAGCAATTCGGTCATTTTTGCCCTTTCTTCATCTGTGAAGCCAGAATTTCCAACATTCGACTTAGGGTTTTTCAGGTCGATCCATGAATGGGCGACGTTCAAATCCCCGCAAAGGATGACCGGCTTTTCCGCTTCCAAAGTGAGCAAATGGCTTTTGATTGAATCTTCCCACTCCAGCCTGTAGCTAAGTCGTGCGAGGTCACGCTGGGAGTTCGGAGTGTACACGTTTACAAGGAAAAAATCTTCATATTCTAGCGTAATTACCCTTCCTTCGGGTTCACTGTCAGACGAGCCAAGGCCATAACGAACGGACAGAGGCTGTCTTTTTGTAAAAACCGCTGTTCCTGAATATCCTTTTTTCTCGGCATAGTTCCAGTATTGGTGGTATCCCTCCAATTCAAGTACGATTTGGCCGTCTTGGCACTTTGTTTCCTGAAGGCAGAAAATATCGGCGTCCACTTCACGGAAATAATCAAGAAACCCTTTGTTCACGCACGCCCGGATTCCATTTACATTCCAGGATACAAGCTTCATTGTCATTCTCCCCCTTAAACAAAAAAGAAAGGCCTATCCGGCGATAAACCGGAAGGCCCTTTAGGCACCGCTGTTAGTCTTCGAAAACTTCAACTTTTTCCATTACATCGCCATTTCTCATCGACTTTGCAGTTTCCAGGCCAGATGTAACTTTCCCGAATACTGTGTGAACTCCATCAAGGTGAGGCTGCGGCTCGTGAACAATAAAGAACTGGCTTCCGCCTGTATCTCTACCCGCGTGAGCCATTGAAAGCGCGCCGGCCACATGCTTATGCGGATTTCCTTCTGTTTCACATTTAATTGTGTACCCTGGGCCGCCCGTTCCTGTTCCATGAGGGCACCCACCCTGGCTTACGAAACCAGGAATCACCCTGTGGAAAGTCAATCCATTGTAAAATCCTTTGTTGGCCAGGGTTTCAAAGTTTTCAACTGTTCCTGGTGCTTCTTCCGGATATAATTCAAATTCAATTTTTTCACCATTTTGCATTGTGATAACGCCTTTTTTTCCCATGATTACATCTCCTTCACTTCAGATAACATCTATCATACCATTTCTTATTGGCGGAATGAAGTATTTAACTATTGGGGTGAGTATTTGAAAAAACCGCTCGTCCAATGATACAATTGCATTGCCTCTTCCGACAATCGCTTGTTGCGGGACACTTAACCAGTTCGGACGGAAGAGGCGGGCGCTTCCTTTGGGAGGCGCCTTTTTACTTTTCTCTTAGCCGGGAAACAAGGCCCGGCAGTTCCTTATAAATTTCCACAATTTCTTCAAGCGGCATCCTGACAAGCCCGCTTGAAGAAGGGGCGACAAAGTCTGTGGTGCCAGCAACCATTGGCTCGGGCTGGATTCCCCAAGGTATTTCTTTCTTCCGGCTAAACTGTTGATACACTCCTTTTCCAACATAGCAGACGATCAGCGGTCTGCAGGTCTTGATTTTTTCGTTTAGCGCAACTCTACCCTGACTGTATTCTTCCTTTGTAATTTCATCCGCAGCACGAGTCGGACGCTCGACAATATTCGTAAGTCCCAGGCGGATTTCTGGAAGGAGCCAGTCCTCCTCAGGTTTGTATAGCCGCGGTGTGATTGACGCACTGTAAAGGATTTTCCAAAACCTGTTGTTCGGGTTCGCAAAATGATGCCCGGTTTCCCCTGAAAGCAGGCTGGGATTGAAGCCGACAAACAGGATATCGAGATTTTCCTTAAGATGGTCACGCAACATAGACCAATCACCTTCCTTTATTCACGCGGACCTAAGCGTGCAAATTCTATCGCTTTTCATTTTAAATCAAATATGCATAAAATCCTACCGACGCGGGATGGTGCAACGCCTTTTTGTAAAAAAACGGTTTAGTACATGCTTACATCAAAAGAAGAGGTATAACGCTTAAATATGAATGCATAAAGAAGATTCTCCTTTAAAGTTAAGTTACCAACACAAAACAAGTGCCCGAGGGATCCGTTGCCTACCGCTGTTCGGGTATTAAATTATCGTTTAACGCCCGAAGGAACTCCTTACCACTGCTGTTCGGGGTCTATTTAACCCAAAGGAATGCCAGGAGGTTCGAGTTCTGAAGACTGATTTTTTGCTCCACAAATGTATCTTGCGAGAGCGGTAATTTAGCATTGGGTTGAGTTGTTCTTCTTTAGTCTTTGGACAAACTGTGGATGCCAAAAAAGCCGCTTAAGCGGCTTTTCAGATTATTGATTCGATTGGTTGCCCTGTTTCCCTGTCACCTTATCCGGAAAAAATTCATTCGAAAATTCAGCCAAGGCGGTGTTGCGCGGTATAGGGCCCATAAACCGTTCTGCAGCCTGTTGAATCTTTGGAAGGACATTACGGTAGCGGGTCTTTCTAAGCCCTATTGCCGTAGCACTTACTCCAAGGCCAATAAGCGATGCCCAAAACATTCTTTTGCTCTGCCTTTGGTTTGTAAGTCCCCGCAAAATGGAAGCAACCATTTGCATATTCATGTGCAGGCCACCTTCTTCCATTAAATTGGATCCCGCGAAAGGATTCCGTTATTAGTATCCTGTTTTTGCAGAGCGCGAATACTGTTCCAATTCACCCAGTAATGGAATATTTGTCTTGGGCAGAAAAGAAAAAGAGCCGTATTTGGCCCGTTAGAGTTGGATGAGTTTAGAATGTATTATAAATGTTCGGGCATTCTTCTCCGGTAGGCTCATAAAAGCAATTTGAATGGGGCGACTGTAACTTTGATACGCCCCATCACGAAACCTTTTTAAAGGATTTTTTAACGTTGCCTGCTTTTCTGCTTTTCCATAACTTCGTATGATTTTTCTATGATGTCCATCAACACATCGCCTTTGTAAATTCTTCCGACCTTTGTATTTTCCTGGTAGTACGCCACGATTTCATCCAACTTTTCATATACGTCTTTTGTAATCCTTACATTCAGCTGAATACGCTGATCCTCCACCAAAAAACCCACCCCCTATCATTGTGCTATTAGCTGCTAGCAAAATGTTATCAGTCTGTTGCCCTATGCTATATCCATTTCATTATAACGTTTCAACCCGGAAAGTAAATACTAATTGATTTTGCGATTCTCCAAAAGAAATAAAGCGGTATAACGCGTATGCCACTTTATTTTCCGACCAATTTCAATCCGTTTTCACCATTTGGACCAAGAATGCGTTCTAATATTTCGTCCACGTGGTTATGAAAAGCACGCTGGGCGCGTTGCCTAGGGCGAGGAAGGTCAATGGTCCGGTTCATGACAATTTTCCCTGCTTCAATGAGGATGACTCTATCGGCAATGGCCACCGCTTCTTCCACATCATGTGTAACGAGGATTGCAGTAAACCCTTTTTCCCTCCAGATCCGTTCAATCAAATCTTGCATTTCAATCCGGGTCAAGGCATCAAGCGCTCCAAGCGGTTCATCGAGAAGCAAAATGTCCGGTTCATGGACAAGGGCCCTTGCCAGAGCGACACGCTGTTTTTGTCCACCGGAAAGCTTTGACGGCCAGTCTTTGCTCCGGTCCTCAAGTCCCACATTCCGAAGAGCGTGCAGCGCTCTATCCTGCCAGTGCCCAGTGAGCCCTATCCCAATGTTTTTTAGGACACTTTTCCAAGGAAGAAGCCGTCCATCCTGAAACATAATCCTGGCTTGTGGATTTAATCCTTTCAGTTCCTTTCCCTTAACATAAATACTTCCCATGTCATGTCCCTCAAGTCCGGCGATTAAGCGCAAAAGCGTGCTCTTCCCGCAACCGCTTTTACCGACAATGGAAATAAATTCACCGGGAGCAACCGATAAATCGATTCCATCTAGGACGATCCTGCTTCCGTATTGTTTTTTAACACTCTTCAGCGATAAATAAGGTGCTTCCCCCTGCTTCACGTCATTTCCTCCTTGTTATGAGTTCCATCGCAGCCATTTGCCTTCCATTGCCCTTGCTATTATATCGGATAGCTTGCCAAATAGCGCGTAAAGGAGAATGCTTAAAACAATAACATCCATTTGGAAAAATTCCCGGGCATTCATTGCCATGTACCCGATGCCTGATTGGGCGGAAATTGTTTCCGCGACGATCAGCGTCAGCCACATAACGCCAAGTGAAAAACGGACACCCACAAGTATTGATGAGAGCGCGCCTGGAAAAATAACGGTAAGAAACAGCTTTGTTCCCTTTAGGCCATAAGCCCTTCCCATTTCAACCAGCCCTTTATCAACAGACTTAATCCCGTGAAATGTGTTGATGTAGATAGGGAAAAGAACTCCAAGCGCCACAAGAAAAATCTTCGACGTTTCATCGATGCCGAACCAGAGTATTACAAGCGGAATAAGCGCCAGATGAGGGATTGTCCTTAGCATTTGGACCGAAGTATCTAGAAGCAATTCGGAAAATTTAAATATCCCGTTGAATAGTCCTAGCAAAAAGCCGATTGTCCCGCCAATGATGAACCCGATCACGGCCCTTCCGAGGCTAACCCAGATGTGCGCTGCAAGCTCACCGGATTTAAGCAATGCAAATGCGGCTTTTAATACATCGGTAGGGGCGGGGAGAATTCTGGTCGGGATCAACCCCATGGAGGAAAAAACCTGCCAGAAAGCAAGTATGAACATTGGAAAGGCCCAGGGAATGATTGACGGCAACATACGTTTCAAAAATGCTTTCAAATAAAATGCCTCCCCTTGCTATTTTTGCATGGCATCCCTTACATTTATTTCTTTCGGAATTATTTCAAGCTTAAAGAACGTATCAGCGATTTCCTGTTGTTCTTGAATAATTTGCTCATTGATTTCATCCACTCCATACACCCTCCGCTTTACAGCAACATCCAACGATTGCTCATCAATCTTTAAAATCGGGGCAAGCATTGCAACAAGTTCTTCGTGATGGGTATTCGCCCACTCTGATGAGCGTTGAATTTCCTCTAGAATTTGGTGAATAATCTTTGAATGTTCCTTTGCAAAAGTGGTGCTTGCAAGGAAAAAGTCTCTGTCCGTTGTCAGCCCTTCACCGTTTACTAGCATTCGTGCGCCAGAACCGATTTCCGCGGCTGACGTAAAGGGATCCCAGACAACCCATGCGTCAATATTCCCTTTTTCAAACGCCACTCTTCCATCACCTGGAGCTAGGAATGCGGGCTTGATATCTGTATAGGAAAGCCCTGCTTTTTCCAATCCTTTAATGAGCAAATAATGCGAACTCGACCCTTTTGCGAATCCGACCGTTTTTCCTTTTAAATCCTTTACTGATTTGATAGGTGAATCATCCTTGACCAATATTGCGCTTCCATTAAACTTTGGTTTCCCAGCCGCGATATAGACAAAAGGAGCGCCTGCAGCCTGGGCAAATATCGGAGGTGAATCCCCTGTCCTTCCAAAGTCAATCGTTCCGGCATTCAGTGCTTCGACAAGGGCGGGCCCGGCCTGAAATTCCTTCCATTCTACGGAAACGCCTTGTTTTTCAAGTGATTTTTCAAGTGTGCCAAGCGATTTCAATATGACAAGGGGGCCGTTCTTTTGATATCCAATTCTAATGGTTTTAACTGTTTTCTCCTCCGCGCTGGCCCTCTCATCTGTTTTTTTTGTTTCCGAACATCCTGAGAGAAAAGTGAAAGATGCAAAAAATGCGAGGAGCCAATAAAGAGTCCCTTTTGCTCGAAACAATCTCATATGGTTTCCTTCCCTTTCAAAGAATTTGGGCATATGTCTACCTGTTTTAAACTATGAAAATTAAGAGGAAGCGTTCCTGTCCACTAAAATTTGTTCCCAACCGGTAGGATTGGACTAATCCCTATTGCCAAGGCATATATTGAAAAAGAACATCGTCCAAGATGGAGGGCTTTATGTTTACGGTGATTGAAAAAACGGTTCTGGCCATGTCGTTATTACGGATAGTCTCGGGTGGAATAGAAATATTCGCAGCCCTCCTAATGATTAAGTTCAATGCTGTAGAAAAAGCATTGCTGATTAACAGCTCCCTTGCATTAATCGGGCCGCTTATTCTATTGACAACAACTACTATTGGCTTAATTGGAATAGTAGAAAAGGTATCATTAGTAAAAATGGTATGGGTGTTCGCGGGAGTTGCCTGCATTCTCTATGGAGTGAAACAATAAGGACGTTTGGCACAATAAAAACGGCTGCAGCTTGCAGCCGTTTTTATTTTTACTTGTGTATTGGTTTTTTAAAAATATAGTAAAAAATTTCATGTTATATTTTCAGTTATAGATCAAATACTAATCGAAGCATGCAGAAAATGGAGTGATAGCCATGAGTATTATGAGTGGAAACCCCCAGGATGAACCTTTACACGCAGGGGAAGTTTTTCATTTGTGGTCGCATTTGTTGGGTACAAAAGCATATCTTGTCGCTTTGCAGGTTTTTTCAAATCATTCGGGCGATCACGACCTTAAAGTATTCATAGAGGATTTCATGGAGAATTGTGTTAAACAGGAGGAACAGCAGGTTGAGGGGATATTGAAAGAAAATGGCATCCGCCTTCCCCCCGCGCCTCCGGACAGGCCGAATGTCGCAACCGAAGACATACCCGCCGGTGCAAGGTTCAACGATCCTGAAATTGCCGCGCTCTTAACAAAAGACATAACGGGTTCCAATGTTCTGGCAAGCTATATTATGGGGCTCTCCTTAAGGGCGGATATTCGTGAGATGTTCAGTGATTTCCTTACACAAAAAACAGAGTACGCGGATAAACTCGCAGCAATAATCAAGGAAAAGGGATGGCTTGTTCTGCCTCCGTTAAATTTGAAGTAAATTCATTCAAAATAAAAGGATGTGTATCCCGGTGGGAAGTAAGAATAACGGCATGACGGTCGCGGCAATAGGCTCAATTCCATTAATAATGACACTGGGAAATTCAATGCTCATCCCGATCCTCCCCCAAATGAAAGCAGAACTTGGATTGACTCCCCTTCAGACAAGCATGACCATTACAGTTTTTTCAATTGCTGCCGCAATCTTCATCCCAGTCCTTGGCTATTTATCGGACAGGTTTTCAAGAAAAGTCGTCATCCTTCCCGCATTGATCCTTTATGGAGCCGGAGGGCTATTGGCGGGTTTTGCGGCAACCAGTCTACCGAGCGCCTATTGGTGGATACTAGCCGGGCGGACCATGCAGGGAATTGGCGCGGCCGGGACTGCCCCGATTGCAATGGCTCTAACGGGGGATTTGTTTAAGGGGGGGGAGCAAAGCAGGGTTCTGGGGATTGTGGAAGCGTCGAATGGACTTGGAAAAGTCCTCTCGCCTATTCTCGGGGCACTCTTCGGCCTTCTCGCCTGGTTTGCGGTGTTTTTTGCTTTCCCTGCGATCTGTTTAATATCTATTTCGCTTACATTGTTTTTTATAAAGGAAAAAAGCCATCGTCAGGCGCCGCCGCCATTCGGCAAATACATGAGGGGGTTGGCCAGCGTTTTCAAGTTTGAAGGACGCTGGCTATTAACAGCTTATTTCGCTGGAGCGGTCTGCCTATTCACCCTATTCGGGATCCTTTTTTATCTATCGGATGTCCTCGAAAAACAATACGGCATCGACGGGGTCAAAAAAGGATTGATTTTGGCAATTCCCCTGCTTGTTATGGGCGGAACCTCCTACTTAACCGGCAGTAGGATTGGGAAAAATACTGCTGCAATGAAGCGTTTGATTGTTATCGGGCTCGGATTGATGACAGTATCCTATGCCCTGCTTGTTTTCTTTGAAAAACTCATACCATTTTTATTCGTTCTGGTCCTCAGCAGTATTGGGACCGGCCTTGTCCTCCCATGTTTGAACAGCCTCATTACAGGATCAGTAGGAAAGGAAAGGCGTGGATTTGTCACTTCTCTATATGGTTCGGTCCGTTTCATTGGTGTCGCAATAGGCCCTCCGATATTTACACGGTTGATGGAATGGACGAGATCAGGGATGTTCCTTACGATCGCTGCTCTAACCTTGATTGCTGGAATCCTTGCTCTTACCTTGATCCACGTCCCCAACAAGGGTGACGAAAAGGATAAAACAAAATATTCCTTCCGTTACAATTACATTTAACCTAATCCTTACTTTTTTCGGAAGGCAAAAGAGTAAGCGTCATACAGGCGGATTCTAAAAACAACATCGACAATTTTGGTTGAAATCCATTGGCTAAGAAGCGCCTGTATGATGATTTCCCATTTAATAATCGACGCGGTCAAGAGAAAAATACAGCCATTAATCCAGAAAAGGGGCCGCCCGGGAAGTGTCCCGCGCATGGAAGAAATAATGAGAGCCAAAACTCCGACTCCCCCATTTGACACTCCCTGCCTCAAGAGAAGCCCTACCCCGGCTCCAAGGAACAATGACCCTGTCACCAAATCAACCCAAACATTTCTGTAAGGGATTGTAATGCCCCTCTGTGAAAAATAAATCGAAAACGATGTTACCGTTATGGCAAACATTGTCCATACAGTACATCTGTTGCCAAGGAATTTAATTGCAATGACAAGCATGGAGAAATTAACCACCCAAAGGGCGAACCCCATATCAAGGCGAAAAAAATGGTGAAGCAGTACAGCAAGCCCTCCCGCACCACCTGAAGGAATGTTATGCGGAAACAAAAAAAGGCCCATACCAAGCCCCTGGATGAGGCCGCCAGCCGTTACTATAGCGCTTTTTCTTAAAAATCTGCCCATATACCCCATCCCTGCTTTGCCTTGAAGGCCTCTATGCTCCATTTTATTCGTTTTACCTGAAAAGTAGTACAAGCGTCGTGAAAGCAAACAAAGAGGCAACCCAATATGGATTGCCTCGTTTAAAATTTTTTAACCCGGATTGGGCTGACCATCAGGATGGCAAGGAGAATTGTTATATAAGCATTGCTATAATCAAAAAGTGCCATCCCCGCAATCACCATTCCGGCAAGCGGGATGGGTATTCCCATAAAATAGCCGACTGTTGGGCTTGCGCTGAATCGTGCAAGGCGGAGAGCCCCCATCGCCGCATAGAAGGTGAATGCAAAGGATGTAAGCATTGTATCTGGAGCAAGTGTATACACAAGCAATGCCGGCGCTACGCCAAAACTGACAATATCCGCCAGGGAATCAAGCTCTACTCCAACTTCACTATTCACGTTGAGCCTTCTAGCAATCCTTCCGTCTAATAGGTCCATGAGCGCGGAGGCAAAGATTAGGAGCGCCGATAACAAAATAAGGCCGTTCATATTCAAAATGATCGAGAAAACCCCGCAAAGCAAATTTGCAATCGTAAACCAGTTGGGCAAAGACCGGACAACTGGTGAAGGCATTGCCTCACCCCTTCCCACTTTGTTGTCGTTTCCTATCCCTCTAATTTCCCTAATTGGAGGACAAATATTCCACTTTTTGACGGAATACGGAATGCAATAATATATTGGCTTATGATTCCCGGTTTAACCGCCAAACCGAAAAGGAACAATAATAGTAAAGAAACAATGGCTACATTTTAAAAAGGGGCATTTTGAAAATGAAGAAAGCGGTTTTTTTGGACAGGGATGGAGTCCTCAATGAAGTTTTAACGAAGCGTGTAAAATTTGTCAATCATCCACGCCAGCTATTTCTATTGGACGGAGCGGCGGAAGCGGTTGCAGAACTTACCGAGGCAGGCTACCCCGTGTTCATTGTTACAAATCAGGGTGGTATCGGGCTTGGATTTATGACTGAGGAAAAACTGGAGAAAGTTCATAAACGGCTTACCTCGATGCTTAAGGAAAGAGGCGGCAAGGTCATCGATATCGCCTATTGTCCACATAAACCGGATGCAGGCTGCGGCTGCCGGAAACCTGAACCGGGTATGCTCGCCGCATTGGCAGAAAAGCATGGAATCAACCTAACGGAATCTGTAATGGTGGGAGACCATGAAAGGGATATCGAAGCCGGCAAAGCAGCCGGATGCAAAACGGTTTTTATCGGGACCGGTTTGACAAAAGCAGATGCAAGCGCCCCATCATTGGCTGCTGCCGTAAAGCCTATTTTATCCCTGCTCGAATAAAAGGAACACTAATCATTAGGAGGAAAGAATATGTCACAAATGGACCAATCTCTTGCTTATCTCAGGGAAATCCTCTCGAACTATACCGAAGGCCATTCCGAAGGCAAAAAGCTTTTTGATCTCCTGAAAAACGAGTACCAAACGGCAGAGCAATTCGCAGAGGATCTGGATGAAGGCGGAATTCAGTTTCTAAATTCGATCCTTCCCGAAGAAATTGACTATGCCTTAAACGAAAAAGATGAAGAGCGCGCTGGACAGCTTAATAAGGTGTATGAACAATTAATTTAGCATACATCTGGGAAATCTTTATTTCCCAGGCAAGCGCAAAGACTGACAAAAGGCGCTACTATACAAATTGTTGTTTCTGCATGAATTGACAATATACTTGTGATTACAACAACGTTTTCACCTTAAACCGGAAAGGAGGCTTTGATTTGGGAAATGAACTCAAGGAGTCGATTATGAAATGGTCGAGGCCAATAGAAGGACAAGATGCCTTGGATGAATTGGTAGATCAAGCCTCAAAAGCGAAGTTTGTCCTTCTTGGAGAGGCTTCCCATGGAACCTCCGAATTCTACTCGGTGCGCGCGGAACTTTCAAAAAAATTAATATCCGAACACGGATACAGATTCATAGCGGTTGAGGGAGACTGGCCGGCATGCCAGGCGATCAATTCATATATTAAAGATGATGAAAATAAAAGAAGCCCTGAGGAAGCCCTGAAGGTTTTTCATCGATGGCCTACCTGGATGTGGGCGAATAAGGAGATCGCCGAACTTGTTGGCTGGTTAAAGGACTATAACAAGACGGTACCGAATAATCAAAAAGTTGGATTTTACGGCCTTGATGTCTATAGCCTCTGGGAATCAATGGATGAAATCGTAAATTACCTAAAAAAGATAAACTCCCCTGACTTGCAGGCTGCAATCGATGCATTTTCCTGCTTCGAGCCTTTTAACCGCAGCAATGAAACGTATGCGATGTCCGCAGGCTATTTATCTGACGGGTGCAGGAGTGAAGTGGTCGAACTTCTGGCATCGATAAGGAAAAGCGTCCGGCAGGAAAAACTGGAACCTGAAAATGCTCTCAGCCTTGAGGTCAATGCACTAGTCGCCCGAAATGCCGAGCAATACTACAGGTTGATGGTTATGAGTGACGCGGGGTCCTGGAATACGCGTGATGCCCATATGGTCGAAACCCTGAATTCAATAATGAACTTCCATGGGAAAGACGCTAAGGCTATCGTGTGGGAGCACAATACGCATGTCGGCGACGCCCGGGCTACGGATATGCAAAGGGTAGGCATGGTTAATGTCGGCCAAATTGTTAGGGAACAGCATGGAACAAAAGATGTTTTCATTTGCGGATTCGGCACCCATCACGGGACTGTTATTGCGGCTGACCAGTGGGGAGCTCCCGTAAAAGTAATGGAAGTGCCCCCCGCCCAAGCCTTCAGTTGGGAGGATGAATTGTTCCAGGCGGGGGATGAGGACAAGCTGATAATTTTTACGGATGAAAACAGAAAAGAGTTTATAAAAGAAATTGGCCATAGGGCGATTGGCGTTGTTTATGATCCCCGTTTCGAACAATTCGGAAACTATGTGCCTTCTTCCATTTCGATGAGGTATGACGCATTCATATTTATAAGCCAAACAAACGCTCTTCGGCCGATTTTAATTGACGGCGGATAATGAAAACAAAAGAGGAATTCCCATATCGGAATTCCTCTCATTTTTCAATCCATTATAGGATCATCATAATTATCCGTAACCACTAGTTTAAAATGCTTTATTACCCCATCTATCCTCCATTGGCTTTCGGCCATGTCTGGCGTATAAGGTATCGATAGTTCTTCCCCATCCTTATTGATAAACTTGTATTGATCGAGACGGACGGAGCCGTTTGAATGGCGGTATACGATTTTTACTCGTTCCATATCCGTCCACGCGTATTTTTTCACGCCCAATCCAGCCAACTTATTGAAATATAGCCCTTCTTCTGTGGCAAAGTAATAATTGTCGACCGAGCCAATATAGACAGGTATGGTAAAGAGTTGGCTAGCAAGCAGGGCAATCCCCAGCTTTCTGCTCCCCCATTTCCACGCAGCCAGCAAATAGAAGGTGAACAATACAGCAGAAAGAAGCATTCCTGCCATGAACCCGATGTATGCACTTGGCGGGGTCTCAAAGAACCAATATTCACGCTTAAAAAAATACATGCTATGTATTGACGCAACAACAACGAAAGGGACAAAAAAACTGCTAATGTATAGAATAATTGTTATGGCAACCATTGTGACTTTTCGCTCATCACTTGACCTTGTATTGATAATCAAACCCACTTTCTCCCCAATCTTTTTTCTATTTTATGAAAGTCTTTCTATCGCTGAAATTGCGGTACGGATATCCTGCTCGCTTACCCCATAGTTGGTTACCAAACGGACGATGCCTTGGCCAAACGTTCCGCATAAGATCCCTTCCGCACAGTAGGGTCTTCCCCGTTTACATCATCGCCAACTTCAGCAAGGTAAGCCGCCTTCCTCATCTCTTCGGTCGGTTTTGTAACAGTGTCGCTTCTTAGATCAATAACGTGTGAGTTCCCCTTTATGTTAATTTTCTGTCTATACCTTATTTTACCCCATCCATCCTGATTATGGGAAAAAAAAAGAGCGGATGCCCTTTTAGCATCCGCTAAAACCCTTCTACTAAAGATTGGCAAACCGCTCAAGATCCCGGTTCCCGCCAATGACAACAAGTACATCGCCTTCCTCTATAATTTCATCAGGTGATGGGGAGATATTAATATTCCGTCCATGCCTGATGGCAATCACACTCAGATTGTACCTTGCCCGCAAATCCAGCTCCCTTAACGATTGGTTTGTCATCGATGCCGGTACCTTGATTTCTTCCACACTGTACTCCTTCGATAATTCAATAAAATTAAGGACATTTGGGGACAGAAGCATATGGGCAACCCTTTCACCCATGTCACGTTCTGGGAAAATGACCCAGTCGGCGCCAACTTTATCCAGCACCTGCCCCTGGAGCTTGTTGATTGCCTTGGCGATCACTTTCTTCACGCCCAGTTCTTTTAAAAGCAGGACGGTCAGAATGCTAGCCTGTATGTCATTTCCAATAGCTACTATAACGGTATCAAAATTTCTGATCCCTATTGATTTGAGTGCTTCAGGATCTGTGGAATCGGCGATGACGGCATGCGTGACAGCCGATTGCGCTTCTTCAACCCGTTCTTCGTTTATATCCACGCCAAGTACCTCCTGGCCGGCTCCAAATAAACTTCCAGCAAGGCTGATCCCGAATCTTCCCAAACCGATTACTGCATATTGTTTAACCAAATGCATGCACTCCTTACAATCTTCCTAGCCTATCATAATCTCCTACACGATAAAGTATAAATCCTATCCGTTAATTAATCGCAAGATCCATTTTCAACGATCTTGCTATGTCCAGCAAGCATGATGAATGAAATAAAGTTAGAAGCGACGATGGCAACCCGCGAAAGCCCAACCTTGGCAACGCAGGGCTGGCCTCGAATACATTCCTTTAAACTCCTTGCTTCTTCGGTTTGGTTTACCACACGGGGTACCTTTTTAATCATTAATCTGGCAATAAGATTGCCAAGAAAAATTTCAATTTAGATTTGACCCGTTTTTCCACCTACCCTCCTAGTATTCAAATTCTAAATGTATTTAATGCCGCAAATTTGCAAGCCTGTGTCAAAGGAAGTAAAAGCAAGATGCCGCATCCTGCCGGATGCGGCATCTTGCTTTCTTTCTAGCGCGTCGCTTTATTTTTAAAGAGGTTGAACAAAAAGACAATGACTGCCGCGACAAGTAGTAAATGAATTAGTCCTCCGGCAACTTCGAACACCAATCCGATGATCCAGAAAAGGACCAATAAGCCGATAATTGTCCATATCATAGCAATCTTCCTTTCTGTCTGTTATAAAACTAGTTTACCCGGACCGGGTCGGCTAAAAACAAAATCCCGTCCTTTTTCCGAAGATTTTACAACTTTATGAACTCATCCCCGTTTTCACAAATCCTTCAAAAACCGAGTGACAAACATCACATTTCTGATGGTAACATCACCTTATGATTACATTGTCAGTACCAACATAGTGTTAATTGGATTATACCAAAGGGGGAAATTTGCATGGCGAGAATAACGAATTGGAATCCTGAAAACGAGGATTTTTGGAAAAAGGAAGGTAAGAAACATGCGAGGAGGAATTTGTGGATTTCGGTCCCTTCACTCATGCTCGCATTCATCGTCTGGCAAATCTGGTCGGTGGTAGCGGTGCGGCTGAATGATATCGGCTTTCAATTCACCGAAGAACAATTGTTCACGCTGGCCGCAATACCCGGGCTAGTAGGTGCCACATTGCGCTTTGTTTATACGTTCGCTGTCGGTAAATTCGGGGGCAGGAATTGGACGGTCATTTCAACCGCAGTTCTTGCAATCCCGGCTATCGGAATCGGATTCGCTGTGCAAAATCCCGATACGCCATTTGGTGTCATGCTTTTATTGGCTGCGCTTTGCGGACTTGGTGGCGGTAACTTCTCATCCTCAACCGCAAACATTTCCTTCTTCTTTCCTAAAAAAGAAAAAGGAACAGCGCTTGGCATAAACGGCGGTCTTGGCAACATGGGCGTTTCCGTTGTCCAGTTTATTACCCCGCTTATAATCGCATCTGGCACCTTCGCCCTGATTGGCGGCTCACAAACATTGCCGGACGGATCTCAGGTATACTTGCAAAACGCCGCATTCATCTGGGTCATTCCAATTGCGATCTTGACAATCGCCGCCTATTTCGGAATGGATAACCTTCCAGCTGCGAAACAATCGGTATCCGATCAGTTTGTTATTGTAAAAAGAAAGCATACATGGATTATGACCGTTCTCTATATTGCAACATTTGGTTCATTTATCGGCTATTCAGCGGCGTTCCCGCTCCTATTGAGATCACAGTTCCCTGAGCATGTATCTCTTGCTTTCCTTGGCGCTCTTCTTGCAGCTTCTGCAAGGCCGGTCGGCGGCTGGATTGCTGATAAGCTTGGCGGCGCGATAGTTACAGCTTATGTCTTAATCGTCCAGGCGATCGGGGCTGGAGGAGTCATTTTCTTCCTCGGCCAAAAACAATTCTCGGGATTCCTGGCTTCCTTCCTGGTGCTATTCGTCGCATCCGGGATCGGATCCGGCTCGACGTTCCAAATGATCCCTGGCATTTTCATACCGAAGGAAGCCGCTCCTGTACTCGGTTTCACTGCTGCGTTTGCGGCTTACGGCTCATTCTTTATTCCAAAATTATTCGGATGGTCCGTGAATACGACCGGTACTCCAGTAACAGCGTTTTACTTCTTTATTGTTTTCTACGTTATCTCTTTCATATTGAACTGGTTCTACTATCAGAGAAAGAGCGCTGTTCTCGCTTTAAAACAGGCTTCCTAATTAGGCGAACATAGCAAAAAGCCGGGCAACACTGCCCGGCTTTTTGATTTTAGAAAAAAACCGCCTCTCGGCGGTTTCATTATTTAATCAAGTATTTTGACTTTAACACTCTTGACGCCCCACTTCAAAGCTGCATCACGTGATGGAATGAAAACATCAATTTTATTTCCTTTAATTGCTCCGCCAGTGTCGCCGGCTACAGCATAGCCGTATCCTTCAACATATACTTTGGAGCCGAGTGGAATAACCGATGGGTCAACGGATATCACTTTTGCCCCAGGATTACTCTTAAGGTCTATGCCAGTAGCAGTGATACCGCTGCATCCATTGCAGGACGCCGTATAGGCTGTCGCTGTTACGACAAGTTCCTGGCCACTCGTTTGTGGCGCGGCTGTACGAGTTTCCTTTTTATCCGCAGCCGAAGCAGAAACAGGTTGCGCTGCCGGAGCCGGAGCTGCCTTTTTTACAGCGGCTGGCTGTTGCGCTTGTGGAGGCTCAGCTGATGCAGTACTAGATTCTTCGATGGCAAGCTGCATCCCCGGATGGATTAAATCACCTTTCAGGTCGTTCCAATTAATAAGGTCTTGAAGGTCAACATTGTGGGATGAAGCAATTCCCCATAATGTATCGCCGATTTTAACCTCGTATATACGTTTTGGAAAAATATTCAGCGTTTCTCCGGCATAAATGGTTTCAGCCTCCAGGCCGTTCCACGCTTTAATGTTTTCGATGCTTGTATTATGTACTTCAGCAAGCCCCCAAAGCGTATCTCCTTTTTTGACAACAATTTCTTCCGCCTGTGTGCTGGCTGCAAATGTACCGGAAATTGCTGCCGCGATCATAAAGCTCCCTAACGTTTTCTTCAATTCCCTGTACCTCCTAGTTGTTATATCAAACTCACAATGTTCATGTTATCATGAAAAAACCAAATCCCAAGAACAGTCGGATGATATTTTAGTAACAAGAATGACTAAAACTTTACGTTAAGGTAACCAATTGAAACAATTTTCTGAAAACAATCAAATTTAAGGGTGAATATACCAAGTATGGAAGCGGACGGTAGGATTTCAGTTGAAAAAGCCAAATTCCGAGGGCGGGCAGCAGAAATTTTCAATGTAATAGAGTAGAGGAAAAATTGAATTAAAAAAAGATTCCGGATTGGTCTTTTGTTTACGTTTTCACGAAGAACAAAATGCGCAAGCGCCTTGGTCAGCCCCGACAAGCATAAGACGGGGCCCGCAGGACGGGCCTGCCCTCCGGAGGGAACCGGCTTATGACCTCGAGGGGCTAGGCGCTGGAGCTGGATTACAATAACTTATTTCGAGTTATCCACAAGGTTTCATTTTAAAATTTCCTAAAGAACCAAAAAGGGGCAGATTCCTCTGCCCCCACTTTTTCCTACACTGGCTGAATGGCGACAGCGCAGGCTTTGTATTCAGCTGTTCCCGAAATAGGGTCATACTCGTTCAAGGTCAAAATGTTCGTTGGCGTTTCATGCCAATGGAAGCTCATGAACACAAGGCCCGGTACAACCTGCTCGGTTATTTTGCACTTTACGGTCAATTCACCGCGACGGGATGAAACACGGACGACATCTCCATCGGCGATTCCAAGCTTCGTAGCATCCTCTGGATGGATATCGATTGTCTCTTCGGTCTGTTTAATTTTTACTCCGGAAGCATAGTAGCGCGTTTGCGTATGGGTATTGTACGATTCATACCGCCTACCAGTCGTGAGGGTAAAGGGATACTCCTCATCCGGAAGCTCAAGTGGTTCGGTATAATCGACAGGTACGAATGGAGCCTTCCTTTCAGGCTCTGAATCAGAATGGAACCGCTCATGCATGACGAATGTTCCCGGATGGTTCTCATCTGGGCATGGGTAATGGATTGAATACTCCTGTTCAAGCCTCTCATAGGAGATGCCGCCATACATTTCCCAGGCGAGCTTCCGGACCTCATTCCAAATCTCTTCGCTTGAATTGTAACTCATTGGGTAACCCATCATCGTGGATAG
Source organism: Neobacillus oceani (assembly GCF_046237595.1). Taxonomy (NCBI): domain Bacteria; kingdom Bacillati; phylum Bacillota; class Bacilli; order Caryophanales; family Bacillaceae; genus Neobacillus; species Neobacillus oceani. Next base: position 2,560,040 of record NZ_CP143543.1, read on the forward strand.
TTCACAAAGGATTTCCCAATCTTCCTTCGTATCTGGATGGCCGTCTACGGCCTTGCGGGTCCGTTGGATTCTCCTGTCGGTGTTTGTAAAAGTCCCATCCACCTCACCCCATGAACGGGCTGGCAGGACAACATCCGCGAGTTCGGCTGTTTCAGTCAGGAAAATATCCTGGACAATGAGCAAATCCAGCTTTTCTAAAAGCTTTCGAGTATGGTTCATATGGACATCCGCAAGAAGCGGGTTCTCTCCAATAACATAGAGGGCCTTAATTCCGCCGTCCTCAATCCGGTCGAAAGTCCTAGTTTGAGTGTCGCCAGCCTGTGGATTCAGCCTGACCCCCCACTCGTTTTCATACCTTTCCCTATAAGCGGCATTCACGAGGCTCATGGCTCCGGGCAGCTGATTTGGCAGGCAGCCCATGTCACCTGCTCCCTGGACATTGTTTTGCCCTCGCAAAGGCATGATGCCGCTGCCTTCCTTGCCGATATTCCCTGTCAAAAGGGCAAGGTTAGCAATATCAAACACATTGTTCACTCCGCAATGATGTTCCGTAATTCCAAGCGTATAGGCGATCATCGCTCCGTTAGCTGATGCATATTCCTTCGCAGTCGCGACAATATCTTCTGCGGGAACACCCGTTATGGAAGCGGAATACTCAGGTGTATACATTTCAACCCTTTTTTGCAATACTTCAAAATCTTCTGTATGCCTTCCGATAAAATCCTCGCTATAGAGCCCTTCCTTAAGGATGACATGAAGAAAGGCATTGATTAGCGCGATATCCGATCCTACATTGATTTGCAGATGGCGGTGGGCTGATTTCACCATATCGATTTTGCGTGGATCAATGACAATCATTTTCAAGCCGGATTTTACAGCCTTTTTAATCCGGTTCGCAATGATGGGATGAGCCTCGCTCGTGTTCGAGCCCATTAGCAATAAAACTTCGGCTTTTTCGAAATCTTCCAGGGTGTTTGTTGGGAAACCGCTTCCAAACACAGTTGCCAGACCGGCAACACTCGGAGCGTGTCAGGTTCGGTTACAGCCATCAATATTGTTGCTGCCTATTACAGTCCTCATGAATTTCTGCGTAATGTAGTTCGATTCATTCGTTGTCCTCGCGCATGCAAACATGGAAATGGATTCAGGCCCCCACTCCGATTTGATGGAGCCAAGCTTATTAGCGATAAAGCCTAATGCCTCATCCCAGGTTGCCTTGACCAACTGCCCGCCTTTTCTTATAAGCGGTGAACTCAATCGATTTGGCGCATGTACATATTCATAGGCAAACGAGCCCTTAACGCATGTTTGCCCTTTATTGACAGGCGCGTCCTTGTCGCCGCGAATTTTTACAATCCTATTATCTTGAACTTCGACAACGAGGCCGCAGCCGGTACCGCAATATCCACAGACGGTTTTTACAAGGTTTTGGATTCCCATTCAGATCCCTCCATTTTTAACATAGAACCTTATATAAACATATTAATTCATTTCCCTTGCCGCTTGGGCAAAATTGATGGGGATATTTTGTCATCTTTATGAAAAATACCAAAAGATATGAAAGCGGTTTCAACATTGTTTGAAGAGAAAGGGGATGGCCTAGCCATTCCCCCTTGAGAAAAATCACGCAGTTTTTGCTGGAAGGACAATATTGAACGTTGTCCCTTTATTGGGCTCGCTTTCCACAAACACCTTCCCGTTGTGGCTTTCAATTATCTTGAAGCTTACCATGAGGCCAAGCCCGTTTCCGTTTTTCTTTGTTGTGTAGAATGGTTCGCCGAGTTTTTTAAGTTTCTCCTCAGGGATACCTACTCCCGTATCCTGGATCGCGATTTGCACCTGGTTATCCTGGATGCTCGTTTTTACATGGAGTTCCCCGCCATTCGGCATTGCCTCAATTCCATTTTTAACAAAATTAAGGAAAACTTGTTTCAGCCTATTTTCATCACATTCGATCTGGATAATATCATGCGAATTGTCGAAAAATAGCTTGACGTTCTTTTTGCGTGCTTCAAATTCAAGCAGCGACAGGACAGTACTGATGACTGGAACAACGTTTTTCTCCTCCAGTTCCACTGCCTTCGGTTTTGCGAGCACCATGAAGTCTTCGACAATCCCATTCACCCGTTCAATTTCATCTAAGATGATATTTAAAAATTCCAGCCTTTCAGGGTCTCGTTCATCCAGTTGCAGGAATTCTGCGTATCCCCTCATTGAGGTAAGTGGATTTCTGATTTCGTGGGCTACGCCTGCTGCAAGCTGGCCAACAGCGGCAAGCTTATCCTGCCTGTGCAGCATTTCCTCTGTCTTCTTCCGTTCTGTGATATCATTGCGGATTGCCACATACTGATAAGGTCTCCCTTTCTCGTCAAGGAACGGTACAATCGTCGTGTCTACCCAATAGAAAGAGCCGTCTTTGGCCCGGTTCCTGATTTCGCCTTTCCAAACATTTCCCTGGCCGATTGTCCGCCAGAGGTCTTTGAAAAACTCTTTTGGATGGAGTCCCGAGTTTAGGAGATTGTGGTCCTGCCCAATCAGTTCCTCCCTTGAATATTTGGAAATTACACAGAAATTATCATTCACGCTGATAATTTTTCCTCGTGCATCCGTAATCGCTACGATAGATGACTCGTCGAGAGCGAATTTATAATCGCTGATTTCCTTAAGGGAGTTTTTCAGATTCTGCTCGGCGGTCTTTCTATTCGTGATGTCCGACCGGATTGCAATATATTGATACGGCTTTCCCTTTTTATTCAGGAACGGAACGATGGTCGTGTCGACCCAATAAAGCTTTCCGTCCTTTGCCCTGTTGCAGATTTCCCCTTTCCAAACCTTTCCGCTGCCGATAGTCCTCCACAAATCCATAAAAAATTCCTTTGGATGTGTTCCGGAGTTCAATATCCGGTGATCTTGGCCAATCAGCTCTTCACGGCTGTAGTTGGAGATTTCACAGAATTTGTCGTTCACACTCATGATTATGCCTCTTGAATCGGTGATTGCCACAATTGATGATTGGTTAAGAGCAAACGTAATATCACTGATTTCTTTATGCCGTTCCAGAAGCTCTTCTTCCGCCTTCTTACGGTCGGTGATATCCGAGCGAATTGAGACGTATTGATAAGGTTTTCCCTTTGAATCAAGAAAAGGGACAATCGTCGTATCAACCCAATAAAGGGAACCATCTTTTGCCTTATTGCATACCTCTCCGTGCCAAATTTCCCCTGCCTGGACAGTGTCCCACAGATCCTTGAAAAATTCCTTGGAATGGTAGCCGGAGTTCATCAAGCGATGGTTTTTCCCGATTATTTCTTCCTTGGTATATTTCGTTATTTCAAGAAATTTGTCATTAACATCAATTAAATTTCCGTCATTATCGGTAATGCCGACAATCGCCGATGCATCGAGCGCTGCCAATATATCCTTCAAATGGCTGTCAGCTGCCGCGAGCTTTTTGCTAATTAGGGTACTTGAAATAATCAATCCGCCAAAAATCAAAAAGGAAACAAAAAGGACAAGGTAGAAAATAAATGAGTCATCCGGAATTAGCGTTTTTTGGGCCACAGGTGCTTCTCCAATGCTTGATGCCCGCTTTAACAGGAAATGGCCTTGGGCAACAGCGGCGGTAATGATCCCGGCACTTACAGGTTTCAGCCAGGCCGAATTTCCCTTATTAAAATTTTTCGAATAAAACAACATCCAGAGCGAAAATAAAAATGAGCAAAAAATCAATAAACCGGAAACGATAAAAATGATTGGATTAAAGCCGATGCTGATTTTCATCGAATACATGCCAATGATATGGATTGAAAAAACCGCCATCGTCAAAAATAGGCTGCCAAATAAGATGCTGCTTAATTTAACTTTGTTGACCGTTAATGAAACAAACGCCATACCGGTCAGCGAAATGCCAATGACCATCGAGAGCAGGGTAAGCGGAATCTGGTAAGTTGCAAATCTATTCATGTCCTCCGATAAAAGTCCAAGGAAATTCATCACCCAAATCCCGATTCCCATCGAAAAGGTTCCGCCAATAAATAAAAAACCTTTATTTTTTTTTGAAGATTGGATAAGGGTAAACATATCCAATGCTGTATAGGAAGCCATCATCGTTAAGGCGATTGCGAAAATGAGCAAAACAGGACTGAACGTCAAATTTTCCATTGTCAAGTACCAACCCCAGTTTTTTTGACATTTATAATACAATTGTAATAGAAAGTTCACATTTAAGGAAGCACAAAAGGAGAATTTAATAAAGCATCCGATTGAATCTTACCAAATACCTCTATTTTTTCCTATATTCATAGTAAATTTTATATAGAAAAAGTCTATTTTCCTGTTTCCCAACATCTTTGTCCAAAAAAAAGTGTCACCAAATCCAAAAACATGATTAAACTGTATTATAAAAGGGAATAAATCACCAATCTGTCATATAAAAGGAGAGTTCATACAATGCTGGTCAATCCAATCGAATTTTTCCGCAATCTTCCGCAGAAGGAATGTGCAATGTGCGGGTGCGCCATCCAGGAGCAGGCGGAATCCTATCTATGTGAATGTGATTCCTGTCGTACAAAACAGAAGGATTAAGGTAGGCCTTCCAATTGCGGAGGAAGGCAATTCGCCTTATAAAAATGGCCGGCTTCGCTTAATGAATGCGGAACCGGCCATTTAATGCTGTTTAAAAATCCCTTATGATGTTTAAATAATACTAAAACCATCTTAAAGGGAGATTTTTTTATGAGGCTCGTTAGCTGGGCTTATACTAAGAAATACAATATAAAAGCAATGTTCGATCAGTTCCCCTTCTCACCTGTCATTTTCAGGCAAATAAAGGAGTACTATTTTATTTATACGGTCAAGTGGAATCCAGCCGACCCACCGGTAAGACGGACCGATCTTGAGGAAATGGAAATGCTCTTAAATATTGAACTTGGTACTTTTAAGGGCTACCAACAAAGGAAAGCCTTTCACCCACACGCCAAAACAAGCCATTCATGACATGGGAATAAAAAAAGCTCCCTACGTAAATGCTTATCTCCAAGGAGCTGAACAAAATGGAGAAAAACACAAAGTACACTGCCCCCGCAATTAAAAAACCGTCGTTTACCGTTGAAACAGGCGACACGTTCCCAAATCCCGAAAGCATCCCGGGTGACTCGGTCGACGAGCACAAGCAGATTGAAGAGGCGAACGCACTATTGAGAGGCGATGAAATCAGGCAGCAGAATGAAAACCTTTAAAGAGAGCTGGAGCCAGCTCTTTTTACATTTTTGGCAAATCCCTCAACTGCGCATCCATTGAGCTTCCACACATAGGGCATAGAAGATCGTCCGAAACAAAATTCTTCCTCATCCAGCCAATGCAGCTGTCATCGCTGCATGAGTATATTTCAGTGCTGACCAATTGTTCTTCTTCCTTTTCATTCGAAAGCCGTTTCCCAAAAAACATGTTGTTCCCTCCTCCTAACGAATATCCTTCCTGTGAAGAGTTGCGCCCCTTAGTATGCGCCAATCTCCTCTTATTATTAATACACCACTTAATCGTTCTTATTTTTGTAAAAAAGCTTCGGTTGTTGTGATGTATTGATGAGATAAAATGAAAAAAAGGAACAGCCATTTTTTCGAAACGGGTGAGAACAGTGAACGAAAATGGTAAACCCTCTCTTTCTTATGAATTGAATGAACTTCTTAAATCGGCGAACAGAGCTTTCGACTGCCCAAAAGGCGCCTACTTATTCAGGGAAGGCCAGGAAGCAAACGAGGTATACGTAATTCTTTCAGGAAAGGTCCAAATCTTAAAAATCAATCCATTCGGACAAGAACTGCTTCTCAGGCTATCAGGGACAAATGATATTGTTGGGGAACTTACCCTCTTCACCATTGATCCCAAATACATATTCAGCGCGCGGGTTGTCGAGGACTCAAGGATTGCCGCCTTGAACATTAGCGACCTTGAGCGGGCTTTTTTCCAAAACAGCAAACTTGCCCTGGAGTTTTTAAAATGGATGAACGACCACATGCGCAAAACGATGACAAAGTTCAAGGACCTTGTCCTTTATGGCAAAAAGGGCGCCCTCTATTCCACCCTAATCAGGCTATCGAACAGTTATGGGGCTGTTAGCGAGGATGGCATCACAATCGATGTGCCGTTAACAACCCAGGATTTGGCCAATTTTTGCGGAACGGCAAGGGAAATCGTGAGCCGAATGCTTTCCGATTTAAAGAAGATGGGAATTATCAGCATCCGGAAAAGGAAGATTGTTATCCATGATATCGGCTATTTGAAAAAGGAAAACCATTGCGACAACTGCCCAATCGAGTATTGCAATGTTGACTAATTAAGAAATTATTAGAAAAAATGCTTGTTCACAAATTATCCATATGCATTTAGGGGAAACTCCTTTATCTTTGGTAAAGGGAGGGAATTTTTCTCATGAAAAAAATGATTATTGTTTGCGCAATTGCGATAGCATTGGGGATTGTCGGCGGTATCAGTTTCTTTAAAGCCAGGGATGCAATGGCAAAAATTCCGGATGATGTGGAATTGGTTACCCATGAAAACAAAGCTTACCGTTTCGGCGAGGATAAAACCAAAATCAAGCTGATAGAATTTATCTATACTCACTGTCCGGATGTCTGCCCTACTACAACGCAGAAAATGGCCGCTTTGAAAAAAGACCTGGAAGAAAAGGGCGTTTTTGGCGACAAGGTTGAATTCATCACCATTACTATCGATCCATACCGAGATACCCCTGAGGTAATGACCAAGTATATGGACACGTTCGAAATAACAAATGACGGAAATTGGATTTTCCTTACAGGCGACAAAAACAATTTAAAAAATAGCCACGAACAAATCAGGAAAGCGGCCGAACCGTTCCAATTCCAATACAAGGATCCGGGCAACGGATTTTTCATTCATACGACATTTACGTATTTAGTGGATGAAAACAACAAATTCATCAAAAAATTCCCCATGGGGAAAGAATTTGACCGGAATGATGTCTTGAACACGATTCTGGATGAACTAAATTAAATTCAAATGAAAAGCGGGCACCCTTACAGCGAAGGGTACCCGCTTTTGACGTAACTTTTAAATTAGTTGACCGAAGAAGGAGTTTTGTTCAAATGCTGCAGGTTTGATAAATAATCAGCTTTCGGTTTTGTAATGCTTGCTTTAATCCCCGATTTCCTTAACTTTTTGACCAATTCGGTAATTTTTTGCTTAGCCATACGGTTCACCTTCTCTTCCCGGCATTTCCATAAGTCAATTTTACACTAAAAATATGAATAAAGTGTGAAAATATTATAAAATTTCAAGAAAAAAATTTAAGTAACATTTGTTTGGTCGATTCCTTATACCCTCTGAACCGGGCACAAAAACTCCATTTCCAAAATTAGACCATTTTAAAGTGTTAGCACCCTTCTAATAATCATGGTATAATTTTGTAGATTATGTCTATTGGAGGATGCTATGATAACAGTCAGTAATGTAAGCTTACGGTACGGAGATAGAAAATTATTCGAGGATGTTAACATAAAATTCACCCCAGGGAACTGCTATGGATTGATTGGCGCCAATGGAGCGGGCAAATCAACGTTCCTCAAGATTCTATCAGGTGAAATCGAATCCCAAACAGGTACAGTACACCTTGGCCCCGGCGAAAGGATGGCTGTCTTAAAACAGAACCACTTTGAATACGAGGAGCATGAAGTCCTGAAGACGGTTATTATGGGCCATACTCGCCTATACGAAGTCATGCAGGAGAAGGATGCCATTTATATGAAAGAAGATTTCAGCGATGAAGACGGCATGCGCGCAGCTGAACTCGAAGGCGAATTCGCGGAGCTGAACGGCTGGGAGGCTGAGTCTGAAGCGGCAATTCTCCTGAAAGGCCTTGGCATTGATGAATCCCTTCATGATAAAAAAATGGCGGAGCTTTCCGGTTCGGAAAAAGTGAAGGTCCTGCTTGCCCAGGCTTTATTCGGCCAGCCGGATGGCCTTCTTCTAGATGAGCCGACGAACCACCTCGACATTAAAGCCATTCAATGGCTCGAGGAGTTCCTGATTAATTTTGAAAACACAGTCATCGTTGTTTCCCATGACAGGTATTTCTTGAATAAGGTTTGTACCCATATCGCCGACCTCGATTTCGGCAAAATCCAAATTTATGTAGGAAACTACGATTTCTGGTACGAATCCAGCCAGTTAGCCAGCAGGATGGCGCACGATCAAAACAAGAAGAAGGAAGAAAAAATCAAGGAATTGCAAGCCTTCATTGCGCGCTTTAGCGCCAACGCGTCAAAATCGAAGCAAGCGACTTCCCGTAAAAAACTCCTTGATAAAATTTCTCTGGATGACATTAAGCCTTCTTCGCGTAAATACCCATATGTGGGCTTTACTCCTGAAAGGGAAATCGGGAACGACCTCCTTATGGTGGAAGGCTTGACAAAAACGATTGATGGCGTAAAAGTCCTTGATAATATCAGCTTTACGATGAACAAGGATGACAAAATTGCTTTGGTCGGTACGAATGAATTGGCTAAAACAACCCTTTTCAAAATATTGATGGGTGAAATGGAGCCGGATGCAGGATCCTTTAAATGGGGAATCACGACTTCGCAGGCTTATTTCCCGAAGGATAACTCAATCTTTTTCGAGAACAGCGACCTGAATCTTGTCGATTGGCTCCGCCAATTCTCACCGAAGGATGACAGCGAAAGCTTCCTGCGCGGCTTCCTTGGAAGGATGCTCTTCTCGGGTGAAGAGGTACTCAAAAAAGCTAGCGTCCTTTCCGGTGGCGAAAAGGTACGTTGCATGCTATCCAAAATGATGCTTTCAGGCGCGAATGTGCTTCTTCTTGACGAACCGACAAACCACCTTGATCTCGAATCCATCACTTCATTGAACAACGGTTTGATCAACTTTAAAGGCTCTGTCCTATTTGCTTCGCATGACCACCAATTCATCCAGACGATTGCGAACCGCATCTTTGAATTGACGCCATCCGGCCTGGTCGATAAGCAGATGACGTACGACGAATACCTGGAAAACAAAGACATTCAGGAACAGGTCGCGAAAATGTATTAAACTTTTAAAACAGGGGCATTTAGCTCCTGTTTTTTTGTTTGGGGTGCTATTGCAATTTTAGTGAATATGACCTGCTCCGTGTGTTGCCCTCTTTGTGTAGATTCATGCCCGTTAGCAGTTTATTTGCCAGTTTAACTGAAGTTATTCCCAGTAAGTCACGGCATTCCCGGTTTGTTATCCGGTTACCTTTAACAAGTAAATGATCAGTAATAACTTCTACATGGGCAGCTTTTGAATTTGCAAAACAATTAACGCAGTGCCATAAACCCCTCACTCTGACCATTGGCCTGAAGCCGCAATTTGTGCAAGCGATATATTTTAGTAGTTCGTCGTGCTTAAGTTTATAAAAACCCATAATATTAATTGGCTGAGGTGAATGCGCCTTTTTAAAGGCTTTGGCAATCTTTTTAAGTTCTTTTTCAGTAAGCAGCTCTTTTTTATACCGCTTGGATAGCTCCATGACTTTTAACGGAAGGCTTTTGTCCGTGCCGACATGCCTCGCTGTTTCATAGTTGCTGCACCTTATGACAGCCCGAGGGTTACTGATAATGGCGAGGTGTTCTATCGGAATTTCATTGATTTTTCTATCCTCGAGCCATCCTCTCAGCTGTATACAGTGGTTTAACGCCTGGATAAGTGGATTATCCGCACCCGTTACTGTTTCATGGCGGGAAACAGTAAGCTGGCCGGTCTCATTGTTGAAGAACAGTTCCCCTTCAAGGCTTTTAATTTCAATAATCAGGAAGAACCTTGCAGTTAGGATGAGGGTATCGCTTTGAAAACGGAGTTTTTTGTGGACAAGGGTTAAATCATGGAGGATAAGAAATTCCTTTTGGTCGAGTAGGCTGGCATAGTAATCGGAACTTTTTTCACCTTTGTATCCTTTTTGGCGGTATTTCAAGTTTCGGCGGATATCAGGGATTAATCGGTGGTCTTGGGGCAACAAACGGAGGAGGGCTTCGAGGCATTGGATCCAAATTGGAACCCCGCGGGCTTTTATTAGCAAAAAAACAACTCCTTTCATTCTATTTCGCTTTATTTCTTCTCGAAATGGGGATTGTTCTCCTTCATATATTGAAGAATGTTGAAAAATAGACACGATTTTAACATTAAATGTAAAAAGTAGGCTGTTTTTTAATATAGGCAGTTCGCAAAATACCAAAAATTTTTTTATTCGCCCCCAATTTCATTTCTTTCACCCCATTTTTCAAATCATTCGCCCCATTTTTTTATCCATTTGCCTTTATCTAAATTCTCAGAAAACCAGAAAGCAATTTATCAACGTAAATACATTGTATACAGGTTTTCTTTTCTAAAAAAATCATCAAAGTTTTTCCACCCAAACTTTACAAAACCCCCTTTAATAAAAAAGACAGAACCCTATCCAAAAGAGTTCCGCCTCAACAAATAGACTATGACCGCTTCTGCTTATTCCTGGACGAGGGGGCTTTCTTGCTGCCGGTTTCCCTGTCCGTGGTTCCCTGCCCTTCCACCTCGGATGAATTCAGCCCAATTGTGGATGGATCCTGCTTTCGTTTTCCCATTTCATTACACCTCCCATCCTTTAGGGTGAGCCCTGCCGCATCATTTATTCAAAAATGGGAAAGATATGGGCGAAGGAGGTGTGGATTTATGGCAAAAATAGGTGTGGAACAGTCCCTTGGCAATGTCCAGCAAGCCTTGAGGGAACGGGGACATGACGTGATTGAACTGAAGCAGGAGTCGGATGCCGCTGACTGTGCGTGCTGTGTAATTACCGGCCTTGACTCTAACATGATGGGGATGCAAGATACGGTGACACAGGCTCCTGTTATCGAGGCGAACGGCCTTTCGGCGGAAGAAGTTTGCAACCTTGTTGAAAACAGGATCGGTTAACCAGATTATTTTTCAAGTGACAGGACCGCTTTTCTTTGTTAAATTAAGACTGTCTTTCCATACCGGTCCGGGATATGGGAAGACAAGTCGCCCTTAAGGCGGTACTACATATGTGACTGGATGGAACAGATTTGGTTAATTCTATTATTCTCTCAATTCAAACGGCCTCTATCGCCCTTGGCCTAGCTTTTCCGCTCGGGGTTTTACTTGCGAGGATAATGGCTGGCAAAAGATTCCGCGGGCAAACTGCCGTGGAAACGTTTTTCTTGCTCCCCGTCGTCCTTCCCCCGACCGTTGTCGGGTTTTTGCTTATTGTCCTTTTTGGAAAGCATGGCCCTATCGGCTCTTTGATTGAAGGGATTTTCGGTCATCCTATCATGTTTACACCGTGGGCGGCGGCGCTTGCTTCGACCGTTGTCGCATTTCCGTTAATGTACCAGTCGGCAAAAGCAGGCTTTGAATCCATCAATCCAGAAATTGAAGAAGCCGCCAAAATGGATGGGGCGGGAAAATGGAGGACGTTTATACATATTACCATGCCCCTTTCCGCAAAAGCCTTAATCACCGGTGGGATTTTAAGTTTTGCCCGGGCGCTTGGGGAATTCGGTGCTACCCTTATGTTTGCCGGGAATATTCCCGGGAAAACACAGACGGCTCCGATTGCGATTTATATGGCCATGGAATCCGGCAGAACAGATGAAGCATGGTTGCTGGTTGCATTACTGATCATCATTTCATTTATCATGCTCTATCTTTCTTCCTTTTTAAAAAGCAAATAGAGGCTGCATAATTCCTTCGAGACATGGAAAACTACACCCGCCATCTAAACCAATTGTTGGGAAGTGCTTTTGTGGAAGAGATTGCTTCATCCATCTTGAGAACGGCTGTTTCATTTATCCTATTGCTCTTCATCCTCGCCTTGTACGGCAGGCAAATCAACGCGCACAAGAACCATTTTAATATGGCGATGGCCATTACCGCCGGATCGCTTGTGTCGAATATGGGCTTTAATGTAAACTTGAAATTTTTCCCGATGCTTTGCTCATTCGGTACACTTGTTATCCTGTATTATCTTGCAGCTATTGGTACGTATCGGTCCCCATTTTTCTATAAAATTCTTTCCGGCCCCTCGTCCATCCTGATTCAGGATGGAAAAATCAATGAGAGGAACCTGGCAAGCGTAAAAATGGCAAAACAGGGGTTATACCAGCAATTGAGGGAGAATGGCATCTTTGCGGTTTCTGAAGTCAAAAAAGCCATACTCGAGCCGAACGGGATTCTTTCAATCGAAAAAAAAGCCCCCCTCGATAAGGGGAGCGACGCATACCCAATTCCGGAATACATTCTGAAAGGCGTTCAGATGCCGGCCGAAATGATTCGTGATGGAGCCTGCCTGTACCGGACGTATCATGGCCAATTCATCTCCTGGTTTGAAGGCTACCTATATGCAAAAGGCTTGGAAGCCAAGAATATCCGGTACGCTGTCATTTCCACTGAGGGCGTTCTTTTCCTCGTTCCGTATTCAGACGTCAGCTCCCCCGATTCCTGAGTCCCGTCAAAAATGTCAGGAAAGTATAAACTCCTGTTTTAACCGTTGCCTGCGCGGGCGTATCCTTCGTTGGATCGAGGCAGACAATGTCCATGGCCACAACCTTCTCTGAAAGGCCCGCTTCATAAACAGCCTCGAATAATTCATGCGAAGCCATCCCCCCCGGGGTCGACGCGGGGACTCCCTGTGCGAAAGCAATGTCGAGGACATCCATGTCGACAGTTACGTAAATGCAATCAACCCTGGATGAAAGTTCAGCAACCGCCTTCTGAACCGTTTCCGCAATCCCTTTCCTCCGAGCTTCACGCAACGTAATGCAGTTGACTCCATGTTCTTTTGCATATGACAAAAGAGTCTGTCCGTTAAAGAACCCGTGCAGACCGATATTAAAAACATTACTCCCCTTAATTACCCCGTTTTCAATTAAAAAGCGGATAGGGGTCCCATTCGTCGGACCGTGGTCAGCAATATCCCTTAAATCAAGGTGGGTATCGAATTGCAGAACGCCTATTTCTTTATCGGGATGGGCGGCTTTCAGGCCGGATATGAGCCTGGCTGTGACAGAATGGTCACCGCCTATGGATACCGGAAAGGCATCCGGAAGTTCTACCCGTAGGGACTTCATCGCCTGGGTAATTTTCTCATGCGATTTTGCTATATCGGTAAAATGCATTTTCACATTGCCGACATCAAGAACCTTCATCCGAGCCAGCTCTGTCCCATAATCAAGATTGTAAGTTGAAAATCCGCCCCATGCCCGCCGGAAGGCTTCAGGGAATTCGGATGCGCCTGAAACCGAAATTGACGAGCGGGAAAGCGGAACCCCCATCACTGCAATATCCCAACCGCTTTCATTAAAAGCGTAATCCGCACTCGCCTGGGAGATCCAGTCCTTTACCTTTGGGTCTTTTGCCTGCTCATCCTTCCGCCAAGCTAACTGAGCGGGTTCCAGAAAATCTCTTAACACAACACTCCATCCTTTACTACAATTTCCCCATTTTTTATGACGGTATCCGTATGATTCATTCCGTAGTTGTATTGAAGCCTTTTATAATTCGGTACATTCGCAATCAGGATATCCGCCTGTTTTCCTGTCTCAATGCTGCCTACCCTGTCTGACCGGCCAATCGCATGGGCTGCGTTAATCGTCGCGGCTGTGATAACTTCCTCTGGCGACATGCCCATCCTCAGGCAGGCAAGATTCATGATTAGCGGCATCGACACTGTTGGGGAAGAGCCTGGATTAAAATCAGTTGATAAAGCTACAGCAACACCCGAATCAATCATTTTCCTGCCATTCGCGCTTTCAGCCATTAGGAAAAACGCCGTACCTGGCAAAAGGACGCCCATTACGCCTTTTTCCGCCATCCTGTCGATTCCTGTTTGCGAAGCCTTCAGTAAATGGTCCGCGGAAATCGCGCCAACTTCGGCAGCAAGTTCAGCCCCCTCATATGGCTCAATTTCGTCGGCATGGATTTTCGGAGTCAGGCCGAATTTCTTTCCTGCTTCAAGGAGCCGCATTGACTGTTCAGGGGTAAAAACCCCACGCTCGCAAAACACATCGTTGAATTCGGCAAGCCCTTCCGCCGCGACTTTTGGCAGCATTTCATCAATGATTAAGTCGATAAACTTGTCGGGGTCGCCTTTATATTCGGCCGGGATGGCATGCGCGCCCATGAATGTACTAACAACATCCACTGCATGAGCTTCATTTAATTTTTTCGCAACAAGGAGCTGCTTGTATTCCGTTTCCCAATCGAGTCCGTAGCCGCTTTTCGCCTCAACCGTCGTCACACCGTGCAAAAGGAAAGAATCAAGCTTTTTCATTCCTTCGCTAAAAAGCTCTTCCTCGGAAGCGGCCCTGGTCCTTGAAGTTGTGGCATGGATTCCGCCGCCACTTTCCATAATTTCCATATAGGTCGCGCCCTTCAGGCGCATCCCAAACTCATCTTCCCTGCTTCCCGCATGGACTAGATGGGTATGCGGGTCGACGAGGCCGGGAAGGACAATCTTCCCGGACGCATCTATAATGTCAGCCTCATCCAACTGGCCGCCAGCCTTCTCTTTCACTTCCTCATAAGTGCCAACCGCCGCGACTTTCCCGTCGGTTAGGAGGACAGCACCATTTTCAATAATCGAGAGATTGGCCATCTCGCCGCGGGTGGCGGGTTTCTCTGAAAATCCTTTTACAGTAATCACCTGTGAGGCGTTTTTTATAAAAATTGTTTTCGACATACACGCATTTCCCCTTTTCCTACTAGTTGCCCTTCAATCAGCAAGGGGCTAGTCTATCATAGGAATGTTAAGCCCATTCTTCCTAGCAGCGTCGACTGCCAAATCGTACCCCGCGTCGACATGTCGTACAATGCCCATTCCAGGGTCGGTCGTCAGAACGCGTTCGAGCCTCTGCTCGGCCTCTTTTGTTCCATCCGCTACGATTACCATTCCGGCATGCAGGGAGTAGCCCATGCCGACGCCGCCCCCATGATGGACCGATACCCAGCTAGCACCGCCAACCGCGTTGATCATCGCGTTCAAAATCGGCCAGTCCGCAACCGCATCGCTTCCATCCGCCATCCCTTCCGTTTCCCTGTTCGGGGAAGCAACCGATCCGGAATCAAGATGGTCCCTTCCGATGACGATTGGCGCTTTCAGTTCGCCGCTCGCGACCATATCGTTGATGATTTTTCCAAAGCGCGCCCTCTCTCCGTAACCTAGCCAGCAAATCCTAGAAGGCAGTCCCTGGAACTGGATTTTTTCTCTTGCCATCCTTATCCAGTTGCAAAGATGCTCGTTGTCCGCGAATTCACGCAGGATGACTTCATCCGTCTTATAAATATCCTCAGGATCGCCCGACAGCGCCACCCAGCGGAACGGTCCCTTCCCCTCACAGAATAAAGGCCTGATGTACGCAGGTACAAATCCCGGGAAATCAAAAGCATTTTCAACCCCTGCATCCTTCGCGACCTGCCTGATGTTGTTTCCGTAATCAAAGGTTATCGCGCCCTTTTTCTGCATCTCAAGCATTGCCCTTACATGCGCCGCCATGCTCTCACAAGACTTTTTCACATAGCCATCCGGGTCGTTTTCACGGAATTGGGCTGCTTCTTCCAGCGAGTAGCCCACCGGTATATAGCCATTGAGAGGATCATGCGCGGATGTTTGGTCGGTGAGGACATCAGGAATAAAGCCTAACTCAAGCATTTTCGGTAATATTTCAGCCGCATTCCCTTCCAACCCGATTGAAAGCGCCTGCCCCTGATGTTTCGCTTCCTTTGCCTTAAAAAGAGCGTCCTCAAGCGAATCGGCGACAACGTCCAGGTACCTGGTTTCAATCCTGCGCTGAATGTGGTGGATATCCGTATCAATCGCCAAACTAACCCCTCCATTTAACGTTACCGCCAATGGCTGGGCGCCGCCCATTCCGCCCAGTCCGGCAGTTAACGTAATCGTATGTTTCAGGCTGCCCGAGAAATGTTGCCTGGCAAGCTCGGCAAATGTCTCATACGTTCCTTGGACAATCCCCTGGCTTCCTATGTATATCCAGCTACCCGCGGTCATTTGGCCGTACATCATGAGACCCTTTTTGTCGAGTTCATGGAATGTGTCCCAATTAGCCCAGGCTGGAACTAGATTCGAATTTGCGATAAGGACCCTTGGAGCGTCTGTGTGTGATTTAAAAACGGCCACAGGCTTTCCCGACTGAATCAGCAGAGTTTCATCGCTCTCGAGTTTCTTCAAAGCTGAGACTATCGCATTAAAGCAATCCCAATTCCTCGCCGCTTTGCCAATCCCTCCGTACACAACCAGCTCATCAGGATTTTCGGCCACTTCCTCATCCAGATTGTTCATCAACAACCTGAGGGCGGCTTCCTGAATCCACCCTTTCGTATTAAGTTCGGAACCTCTGTACCTTACAACCTTGCTTTTTGTTTCCGCTTTCATTTTTGCTTCCTCCTCCCGCTTGGCTGAACTTCATTCCTTTATCAAGGGGGTTAAGCTGAGATGCGTTTCTAGAGGCAATTAACCATTCCCATTTTTATTATAAAGGATGTTTCAGAAAAAATAGACAAGTTTACCTGCCTATTCAGCATAAATTAGAAATAGGACAAATTATGGGGAGGAAACGTCATGCAATTTTTAACGATTCGAAAAGGAACAGCGATTTTCTTTCTTGTAGCGGTGATTGGAATTGTTTTAGCTGCCGGCTGGTGGCTTTTAAAAGCAGGCGAAACCGTTGTGTTTAATGAAACGGCAGGAAGTCCGCCAAGGGAAATCCACATGGTTACCGGCGAGTTCATGGCAACTTTGCCGAACGGGAAAAAAATCGAAGCGTACAGATGGGATCCCGGTACAATTTTTATGGAAAAAGGAGAAAAAGTACGCTTAATCATTTACGGGGTGAATGGGAAAGAGCATCCGTTTAGCATTGAAAACACTTCGATTAAGGGGACCGTTAAAAAGGGTGAGGAAACAGCGGTTGACCTTTCTTTTGATAAAGAAGGCACATACAGGCTAATTTGTCACGTGCACCCCGACAAGGAACACCATGGCCCAATGATTGCCTACATTGTTGTTGATTAGAAGCTGAATTGCTGTACGCTCATTGTGGGCGTGCAGCTTTTTGTTTGCCATTTTTGTACAGTGTGTTTTCACTATCAAAACGGTAATAATGTTGATTTTAAAGGATTTCTCTTGTATAACAGATTAGCATTTTTATAAAACAGGACTGATACAGTTTACTACTTTTCGACAATTCAAAAAACAACACGTCGCCTCAACCCTTGGAAAATCTAAGTTTCACAATATAGTAACAATTATAGCCATTTTAGGGTGATTTTCCTCACATGACATCTGTTATACTCGAGGTAAGATGATATCAATCAAACTGTTATATAGTTTTGAAAATATATGAAGAGGTGAACCACAATGGCTCAAAGCACTATCGTTAATACCAAAAACGAAAAAAACCATGCTGAACATTGGAACGGATTCAAAACTGGCAAATGGGCAAAAGAGGTAAACGTCCGAGACTTTATCCTGAACAACTTCACTCTTTACGAAGGCGATGATACTTTTCTAGCCGGAGCGACTGACGCAACCAATGTACTATGGGCGCAGGTAATGGAGCTGACAACGCAGGAACGTGAAAAAGGCGGCGTCCTGGACATGGATACCGAAACCGTCTCGACCATTACATCTCATGGTCCTGGGTATTTGAACGAAGACCTTGAAAAGGTAGTCGGCTTCCAGACCGACAAGCCGTTTAACCGTTCCATGCAGCCCTTTGGCGGCATCCGCATGGCGAAAGCAGCCTGTGAGGCATATGGCTACAAACTGAATGAGGAAGTTGAGCGGATCTTCACCGACTTCCGCAAAACGCACAACCAGGGAGTATTTGATGCCTACACGGATGAAATGATGCTGGCCCGTAAAGTCGGCGTTATCACCGGTCTGCCGGATGCCTATGGGCGCGGAAGGATTATCGGCGACTATCGCAGGGTTTCCCTTTATGGAGTGGACTTCCTTATCGAGGAGAAGAAGAAAGACTTAAAATCACCCAGCAGTGTTATGAGCGAACAAACAATCCGCCACCGCGAGGAGCTTTCCGAACAAATCCGGGCGCTTGATGAATTGAAAGAACTAGCAAAAAGCTATGGCTATGACATTTCCTCCCCTGCTTCCAATGCCGCCGAAGCTTTCCAATGGCTGTACTTTGGCTACCTGGCGGCGATAAAGGAACAAAACGGAGCGGCGATGAGCCTTGGCCGAGTATCAACCTTCCTGGATATTTACATTGAACGCGACCTGAAAAACGGCACGCTTACAGAATCGGAAGCACAGGAACTTGTCGACCATTTTGTCATGAAGCTGCGCCTTGTGAAATTCGCGCGCACACCGGATTATAATGAATTGTTCAGCGGCGACCCTACATGGGTAACCGAATCAATTGGCGGAATTGCCCTGGATGGACGCCCTCTTGTTACGAAGAGCTCTTTCCGCTTCCTGCATACATTGGATAATCTTGGACCAGCTCCCGAGCCAAACCTTACTGTTCTGTGGTCCACTCAGCTGCCGGCAAATTTTAAAAAATATTGCGCCAAGATGTCCATCCAAACAAGCTCGATTCAATATGAAAATGACGATATTATGCGTCCTGAATGGGGCGATGATTACGGTATCGCCTGCTGCGTATCCGCGATGGCCATTGGAAAGCAAATGCAATTTTTCGGAGCACGCGCCAACCTTGCAAAAGCGCTCCTGTACGCGATTAACGGCGGCGTCGACGAAAAACTGAAAATCCAGGCTGGCCCGGAATTCGCGCCAATCACTTCCGATGTACTGGACTATGAAGAAGTCATGAAGAAGTTTGATAATATGATGGAATGGCTGGCGGGACTTTACATCAATACCCTGAATGTCATCCATTACATGCACGACAAATACAGCTATGAGCGGATTGAAATGGCGCTTCACGATTCAGAGATCCTCCGGACGATGGCAACGGGGATCGCGGGTCTCAGTGTTGTCGCAGACTCGCTGAGTGCAATTAAGTACAGCGAAGTGAAAGTTATCCGTGATGAAAATGGCCTCGCCGTCGATTTTGAGGTGAATGGTGATTACCCTAAATACGGAAACAACGATGACCGTGTTGACAACATTGCCGTGGATATTGTAAAAACCTTTATGAACAAGCTCAAGAAGCATGAAACATACAGAAATTCCATGACAACGATGTCGGTGCTGACAATCACATCGAACGTCGTTTATGGGAAGAAAACAGGGAATACACCTGACGGACGCCGCGCGGGCGAACCATTCGCTCCTGGCGCGAATCCAATGCACGGCCGCGATACAAAAGGAACGCTAGCTTCCCTTTCTTCCGTCGCAAAGCTTCCATATGAATATTCTCTTGACGGAATCTCAAATACGTTCTCGATCGTGCCTAAGGCTTTGGGCAAGGAAGACGATAGCCGGATCAACAATCTTGTATCAATTCTTGACGGATACGCAATTAAGGAAGGCCACCATCTCAATGTCAACGTCTTTAACCGGGAAACACTGATGGATGCAATGGAGCATCCGGAACTCTATCCTCAGCTGACAATCAGGGTATCCGGTTATGCGGTGAACTTTATTAAACTTACAAGGGAACAGCAGATGGATGTCATCAACCGGACATTCCATGAATCCCTTTAAGGCATAAAGGGGCTGGCTAGACCACGGCCCGCCCCCTTTAGTTGAAAGGAGAAATAATAATGAACGGAAATATTCATTCAATCGAAACATTCGGAACGGTCGATGGGCCGGGAATCCGCTACGTAATTTTTACCCAGGGATGCCTCCTTCGCTGCCAATTTTGCCACAATGCCGATACATGGGAAATAGGGACCGGCAGGCAGATGTCTGTTTCTGAAATCATGGATGATCTCCGTTCCTATCTCCCTTTCATCGAAGCGTCAGGCGGAGGAATAACGGTGAGCGGCGGTGAACCCCTCCTCCAGGTCCCTTTCCTGATCGAGTTGTTCAAGGAATGCAAAGAAGCGGGAATCCATACAACCATTGACTCATCAGGCGGATGTTTTTCCAGCTCGAGGCATTTCCTCGACCAGCTAGACGAACTGATGGAATACACCGACCTTGTCCTTCTTGACCTGAAGCATATTGACCGGAAAAAACATATCAATCTTACGGGTATGGCGAATGACCATATCCTCGAGTTTGCAAAATACTTGTCTGACAAAAATATCCCCGCTTGGGTACGGCATGTCCTCGTTCCCGGCGTGACGGATGCGCCCGAAGATCTTGTGAGATTGGGAGATTTCATAGGCACGCTTGGAAATGTCCAAAAGGTTGAAATATTGCCATACCATAAACTCGGCGTGTACAAATGGGAAGCGCTTGGCCATGAATACCCGCTCAAGGATGTTCAACCGCCAAGCGAAGAGAAAGTACTGGAAGCCTATGAGCTTATTACAAAGTCATGGCAGTCCCCCGCCCTTTCATAATAGAAAAATGCTGTCAGCAGGCAGCATTTTCTTTTTGAATTTTACCATGGATTATTAAATTCCAACATATCCTGCATAGTTCTCCATACATTGATGCTATTTTTTAAGAAGTATACTAGTTAGGGGATATGCTTTATGTATCAAGTCCTTACCGACATCAGCAACTTCTTGAGCACGCCTTTTTTGTCAATGCTAGACCCATCCGGCCAGCTTCCAGTACTCGCGGCCTTTCTGCTTGGAATTGTCGGAGCTTTGGCGCCATGCCAGCTGACAGGGAATATCAGTGCCATCACTTTTTATGGGAATAATAGCATCCAGGCACCCGGGCAGGCTGCGAACGCTGTTTTTTTTATACTCGGGAAAATATTTGTATTCTCTTTGCTTGGGTTGTCCATCTGGGCGATTGGCCGGGAATTCCAGGATACACTGATAACCTTCTTCGCTGCATCGAGGAAAGTGATTGGCCCATTCATTATCCTCCTCGGCCTGTTTTTGGCAGGGGTGTTTAAATTGGGGTTCCTTGAAAAATTATTTTCATTTGTCCCTTCCATCCGCTCTGGAGGAAAGTGGGGTTCATTCCTGATGGGGGCCGCGTTTTCAATTTCCTTTTGCCCGACGATGTTCATCCTGTTTTTTGTCACATTAATGCCAATAGTCCTAAGCACCTCATACGGGGTTATCCTGCCATCGATTTTCGCAGTCGGCACCTCCCTTCCGCTAATTGTCTTTTTGATGATTGTCTGGTTCTTTGGAATGGATGGAGCCCTTTTACGAAAGAGCCGAAAAATCGGTGCGATTGTCCAAAAAACCGCTGGTATTTTCCTGATCCTTATTGGATTGCTTGATACAGTAACGTATTGGTGAACTTTCATTGTTGACAATTCCCCTCTACCCGTAATAAAGTGTTAAGTGTCAACCGATACATAAATTCGGTTAACACAACGAACTGGGGAGAGTAACAATGACAAATGACCAATTACGATTAAGAAGGATGATCCTCGCTGCTTTATTCGCAGCAATTACCGGAGTGCTGGCACAGATGACGATTCCTTTGCCGCTTGTGCCTATTACAGGCCAAACACTGGCAATCGGACTTGCGGCAACAATCCTGGGCTCTCGTTATGGCACGCTTTCAATTCTCGTCTATCTTGCCTTAGGGGCGGTTGGCGTGCCTGTTTTCGCCGAAATGAAATCCGGTATTTCGGTTTTATTCGGCCCTACTGGCGGCTACCTCGTCGGCTTTATCCCTACCGCCTTCCTAATTGGCTGGTATATGGAAAAGACATCCTTCACTGTTAAAAACGCAATGATTGCCAACACAATCGGAATGATTGTTACGCTTGCTTTCGGAACTGTATGGCTGAAAATGTCCGCCGGCCTTGAATGGACCGCTGCGCTAAAAGGCGGTTTTTATCCGTTCATTCCGGTGGGCATCATTAAAGCAGCACTTGCTGCATCGATTGGGGCTGGCGTCAGGAAACGGCTCGTATCCGCCAACCTGCTTTTTCCTGTTGAAAACAATATCAAACACAGTGCTTAAAAAGAAGCTGACTTACAGCTTCTTTTTTGCCTAAATAGACAACTTGTTCTACAATTTTTCCCATTCATTCACATTGCTTGTTTTTCTGTTCTGCTATATACTTTTTCTATCTACAAGAAGGAGGTGGTTCCATGATAGACTTGCTTGCCGAACTGTATGACCTAAATGCCTGGACGGCGCTATATACCGGTATCTATCTTGGGATTGCCCTAAAGCTCCTAATTGATATAGGAAAGGAAATATCCTTCGCGGAAATTGAAAAACATGAATCAAGCTTATCCGCGCTGAACCAATCCACAATCCAGGATAATAACCTAAGACAGAATGTTAATTCCATCCTAATATGGATTGGAAAATATATACGTATTAAATACGGTTCAAGCGGCGACTCGGAAGAACCACATTTCCTCCCTGCCAGTTAATCCAAATTAACTCAGCAGGAGGAAATATGAAACGGAAAAACAGTCTTTTATTGTCAACACTTCTTTTAATTGCAGTTATAGCCTTGACTGGCTGCTCATCAACATCAAATGGGGAAACGGGCTTTTTCACAACTTACTTTGTCCATCCATTCGGAGCGGCCATCCATTACTTCGGTGAACTGTTCGGCGGAAATTACGGCCTTGCGATTATCCTTATTACGTTCATCATCAGGGTTGCGCTTATGCCACTCATGCTCCGACAGTATAAAAACCAAATCGCCATGAAGGAGAAAATGGATAGCCTCAAACCGGAACTGGATGAATTGCAAAAGAAAATCAAGGCCGAAAAGGATCCTGCAAAGCAAAAGGAATTGCAGAGCCAAACTTTCTCGCTGTATCAAAAGCATGGCGTCAATCCTTTGAATATGGGGTGCCTGCCAATCCTAATACAAATGCCTATCCTTACTGGCTTTTACTATGCGATCCGCAGTTCGGCGGAAATTGCTTCCCATAGCTTCCTTTGGTTCAGCCTGGGAAGCCCGGATATTGGAATAACCTTGGTTGCCGGGCTCATCTATTACCTGCAATTTAAAGTATCCCAATCAAGCATGCCCGCACAGCAGCAGGAACAAATGAAGTTCATGGGACTTCTTTCACCAATCATGATCATCATGTTTTCCCTGAACGCACCAGCCGCTCTTCCGCTCTACTGGACAGTCGGCGGTATGTTCCTCATAGTGCAAACGCTGATTAGCAGACGCCTATATCAAACTCCTAAAGCAGAGGCGAAGATTTCACTCCAAAAATAAGTAATAACCTTCCCAGCGTTGAATTCCGGGAAGGTTTTTTAGTTTTCCAACAGGCGGATTGCTGATTGGACCATCAATTGCACGCCAATCTTCATAGCATCCTCATCAACCATGAATTTCGGGTGGTGCCAAATTTCTTTAATTCCTTTTTCTTCATTACCGGACCCAAGCCATACATAGCAGCCTGGAACTTCCTGTTGGTAAAAGGAAAAGTCTTCCCCGCCCATCGTCGGCTCGGCTACAACCGTCTTCTCTTTGCCGACAATTGATTCCGATACTTCACGGACAATCCTTGTGACCTCTGCATCATTGAATACAGCAGGCAAAAGGAATTGATAATCAATTTCTGCTTCCCCGCCAAGTGCGGCGGCTGTATTGGACACAACCTGTTTGAAGGCTTCGGCTATCTTTCGCCTTACCTGCTCATTTGATGTCCGAACGGTGCCTTTTAGGGTCGCAGTATCTGGAATGACATTGTTTGTCGCTCCCACTTGAAATGAACCAACAGTCACGACCGCCGATTCCTTTGCGGATATTGTCCTGCTCACGATTGTCTGGAGCTGCCCGACAATCGCGCTTCCGATGACAATCGGATCAATCGTTTTTTCCGGAAGGGCCGCATGCCCCCCTTTACCCTTAATGGTAATCCAAAAATCGTCGACACTGGCCATTAAAAACCCGTCTTTCACCCCTACTGTACCAGTCGGCAATTCTGGGCTGTTATGAAGGCCAATAATGGACTTGACCCCTTTAAGCAAGCCTTCCTGAATCATGCCTTCCGCACCGCCTTCAGCCTCCTCGGCCGGCTGAAAGAGGATTCTTACATTTCCAGTAAGCTCTCCGGCCATTCCTGTAGGACAATGGCAGCACCCAAGGCAATGACAGTATGGACATCATGGCCGCACATATGGCTGATTCCATCTATTTTCGAACGGTACGGAAGTTCGGATTCTTCCTGGATGGGCAGAGCATCGATATCCGCCCGGATGGCAACCGTCTGTCCGGATTCCTTCCCTTTAATTTCCGCTGCCGTGCCGGTTGGAAGTGTTAAAGGGATTTTCTTTATTCCATATTCATCAAGCCAATCGTTAACCTGGTTTGTCGTTTTGTATTCCTGGTTGCTCAATTCAGGATACATATGAAGCTGCCTTCTCATTTCAACCAGCCTTGGGTACAATCGTTCAACTTTTTCTTTGATTACCGATGCCAATCCTTCGTTCACAGCTACCATCAAATTTTCCTCCCAAAAAATAACGTGGGAACTCAATGACCTTATTAAAAGGCGTTCTCCCGGAGTGCTCTCAAAACAAAAACCCATTATCTTTTAAAACTAACCTATTTCATGCCAGTTTGGCAATTGGCATTTTGTACTGCCACAATTGAAGTGACTGCTATTTATGCTTTCCATCATTCATAAACGCTTACCCGCCGT
The DNA here is from genome assembly GCF_046237595.1 of Neobacillus oceani. NCBI lineage: Bacteria > Bacillati > Bacillota > Bacilli > Caryophanales > Bacillaceae > Neobacillus > Neobacillus oceani. Next base: position 2,584,763 of record NZ_CP143543.1, read on the forward strand.
TCAATTTTTCCCACCACGGCTGTCATGAGGGTTGTAAGCAACAAATAGATTGCCCCAACCATGATAAAAATCTCCATGTAACGATAGGTGCTGCTGATGATTTGCTGTCCGGTACGGAGCAAATCATAAAGCGCAATCGTTGAAACAAGGGACGACTCCTTGATAAGGGCGATGAACTCATTCCCTAGCGGCGGAAGCATACGGCGGAAAGCTTGCGGAATGATGACATACCGCATTGCCTGGCGGTTACTAAGCCCAAGAGACCTTGCAGCTTCCATTTGCCCTTTGTCAATTGATTGGATGGCGCCTCGCGCAATTTCAGCAATATAGGCACCCGCGTTCAGCGACAGAGCAATGCAGGCTGAGACGAATGGCGGCATCGTCAGCGCGCTGAACATCGAAGGAATGGCGAAGTGGATAACGAATAATTGCAGCAATAGCGGTGTTCCGCGGACTGCCCAAATATATAACCCGCTTATTTTTGAAAAAATTTTAACCTTTGATACCCTTCCAAGTCCAAGAGACAAGCCGATTATACTGCCGGCCGCAATCCCGATAACCGCAATTTCAATGGTTACGAGGGCCCCTTTTAGCAAATAGGGAAGATAGGTAATCGCAAATGTGAAAAAATCCATTATTTTCTCTCCTTACTCTTTCATCAGGCTTTCAGCGACAACTAATTCGGTTTAATAAATTTGTTGTCACTCTTCAGGGTAGCTTAGGTGTCTATTACTTGGTTACATCCTCCCCAAACCATTTTTTACTGATTTTTGAGAAGGTGCCATTCTCTTTTAATTTTTGGACAGCATCATTTAATGCTTTTTCGAGTGTATCATCGTTTTTTCGCACAGCAATTCCGACTGGCATCTTCATAAATGGTTCGCCTGCAACATCAAAAACTTCCGGTTTCAATGTTTTATAGTATCTACCGACTGCTTCCGCGACGATTACCCCCTCAATGCGTCCCAGGGCAAGGTCATTAAAGACATCCGTGTAGCCGTTATATGCCTTCAATTCTTTTACGCCCTTAATCTCTTTCGCGGCACTTTCACTTGTCGAGCCCATTTGGACCCCTACTATTTTTCCTGACAAATCTTCCTTTTTGGTAATATTGAGCGGGTTACCGCTTTGAACAGCAAGAATCTGGCCCGAACGCAAGTATTCGACAAAATCAACTTTTTGTTTCCGCTCTTCGGTAATGCCCATTGAGGACATGATAATGTCATAGCGTCTTGCGTCAAGGCCAGGCAGGATTCCATCCCATGCGGTAGGGATAAAATTAGCCTTAACTCCAAGCTCCTCGGAAACCGCCTTCGCGAGATCAATATCAAAACCAACCAATTCATTTTTGTCGTTCCTGTAATTCATCGGCGGGAACGTATCGTCAACCGCGATGGTAATCTCGCCCTTCTTCTTTATTTCGTCCAATGTGTTCCCATTCGCTGCCGATTTTTCCGCAGCATTGCCAGCCGCCTCCGGAATGTCCGGCTTTGCCCCGCACGCGGTTGCCATTAATGCTACGGCAAGGATAAGTACGAACTTGATTACGTTTTTCATGATGTTTCCTCCTCGATTCTTTAATTCTCTAATTCTCTAATTCTTTAGTATGTTAAAGTTATGTTGTTTATATTAACGAAGAAATTGTTATTTTGCAAGAATTTTTATCATCAAAGTTTACTCGGGCTTTTTAAATGTAGGGGGGGTTATTAAAAAGTTTCAAATTGGAGGGAAATATGAGTTGAAATAATTCTTGAGGGGGCATTGGATGATTTATCGATACTTTTGGGTTTTTGGATGTTTTTTAGTGGAGTTATTTTACGGAGAATTTTTCTAAGCGGAAGGCTATAGGAACGTAGGAAAAGATGCTACCCTAAGAAGAACGGTTCAACTGTTTAAAGAGGTAAAGAAGTAGAATTAATATAACATGTGCCTAACAAGGAAGGATTTCTTGGATCCAGGTGGCTTGGAATTTTCTTTTCAAATTCCAACCTAAAACATGAGGCACCTTTGGACTAAAGTGCCTCATGTTTTCCTTTATGTGTCCAAACATGGGGATTCTTTGGACACACGGTCCTTGAATTTTCACTTTGCTGTCCAGAGATTTGGCTTCTCTGGACACACGGTCCTTGAATTGTCACTTTGCTGTCCAGAGATTTGGCTTCTCTGGACACAAGGCCCTTGAATTTTCACTTTGCTGTCCAGAGATTTAACTTCTCTGGACACAGGGCACTTGAATTTTCACTTTGCTGTCCAGAGATCAGGCAGCATTGTTTCCAAACCGCTAGAAATAATCTTGCTGTGTCAAAACATGGTGCTTGGTTATGCCCCTTTCCAATATAGAATGAACCCAACTACAAAGAGAATGGGAAACATAATCATTAGAACTCCTGCCATGGCAAAACCACTGCCTCCACTCATTGCAAAAAACCGGCCTCCAAGCCAAGACAAAAATGGCGCAATAATAAGCATGGTTGTTTTCCCCCAAACCCTTATCTACCCCATTGCTCTTTTGGTGCTGCGAAAAAATGCAAATCCAATTCCCGCCAACAGGATAACTACCGCGATTCCCTCATATACCAATTCCTTCTCCCCCTCCAAGCAAATTAAATAAGTTTTTTTTAAAAAAAAATCCTTCTCACGCCATTTCCCCGTTAAAGGTCGGAGGGGTAAAATGCCAAAAACCAGAACTAAACAGATGCTTATTCACTTATCAAATTGTGACTTCCTTCCAAAGCCTTAGAGGCTTTAAAGTATTGGTCGTGTTTTTCGCCATAATCGACTTCGCCTTCACCCGCCCCTGTATATGGAACATCAATTAAATGGTTGGCTACATCCTGTAAAATCCGCTTGGCATCGATAAGTTTCAGGACGTTTCTCTCGGCCACGCCTTCTTTGCAAAGTTTCATAACAGTATTTAGATCATCCAGGAGCGGCAGATAATCAACATATTTTGCTGCATTGGCCAATTTTTCGGGAACATGGTAGCAATCCGAAACCTCCAACACAGTCCATTTCTTATCCTTTTGGTTTATAAGATTTTTATATAAATCATCCGCGACAATCCCTGTTAACAAAAGTGAAGAAGTACCAATCTGTTCATTTACAATTGCGATTTCCTCCAGGGTAAGGTTTTTGTATATTTGCTGCCTTAGATGGTATCTTTCTTCGGCAGTCATGGCCGGCTTTAGCGCATACGGATTAATCGACTCAACTATTTCGACGATTTGGCCGCCGCTTATTTTATCCATTTGCCGTACCTTGTTTATCTCTTCTTTTAAATAGCCAAGCACCTTGCCTTCAATAGCCGAAATGTCCAACGGGCCGAAGTGTCTGCTGTCGGTCCCTCTAAACCAGTCATCGCTCAGAACAAAGACAGCTGATTGAGGCACTTTAATGGGCCCCATGTCCTCTTTAAAGTCTTCTTCGGTAATAGAAGAATGCGGAAGATCATGGGAAAGATAGGTTTTCATATCCTGGCCCGACCTTGTTTTCTTCGCATAAAATGATTCAAGTTTCTTGTCGTTAACATATACTTGGCCGTCAATGATTTCGACCGTCTCACCGGGAAGACCCACTACCCGGCCCATGTAATAGTCCGGCGGATTAAAGGAAACATTGTCGCCAGGATATTTATAATAAACAATCGTTCCCCTCATAACTTCTTTAGTCTTTTTTATAACAATTGGTTTCAGCTGTCTTCCAATAGATTGAAAATCATGGTTCCCTCTGTCCATATTGTCGGATCCATACTCAATGACGAATGTATTGCTCCCTTCCTCTACCATATCGATTTCCGGCTTTGTCCTATCATCCCGGATTGTTTCCTCTGCCCCTTGATTTGGACCGCCAAAAAAGGATTTATTGATATCCTGATGGAAAAGCAGGATAAACAGGGTGGCTGCCAATGCGGTGATTAGGTAAGGGCGGAGCGAAGGTTTATGTTTGGCATTTTTTATTTCTTGGCGAAGCGAGTTCCTGATTTTCTCCTTCTGTATTTCCGTAAAGTGTATCCCTTGGTGGGTGGTAGAGTTCATCGCTTTCCGCAAGTTTCTAAGTTCCTTCTCCATTTTACCTCCTCCTTTCCATCAGCGCTTTTAATTTCTGCCTTGCCCGATTCAGCCTGGTTTTTATCGTGTTTCCATTCATTTTTAAAATCACGCTTATTTCTTCAATCGATAATTCCTCATAATAATAGAGAATTAATACTTCCCTGTATTTAACGGGTAGCGCCAAAACACATTCTGACAAAAATGTTTCTTCATTTTTCTTTAATGCGGCCATTTCCGGTGTTGGTTCCGGATTTTTTGCCATTGCAAGCAAGCCCGAATGAATAAAAACCCGTTTGAAAAAAGAACTTTTCACCATATCCTTGCATCTGTTAATGGTGATCCTGAAAATCCAGGCTTGAAAGGATACGATTCTTTCCAAGTTTTCATATTCCTTATAACATGTAATAAAGACTTCCTGGACGATATCCTCCGCCAGATTCCAATCCTTTGTATAGTTATAGGATAGTTTGGTTAAACGGTCGCCATATTGGTCCATGATTTCCTCAAACCACGCCTCTTTTTCGTCCCGATTTACATTTTCATTGCGATTCAATCTGTTCAACCCGCTATCACCCCGTTTCCGCTTACACCTAAGACGACTAAGCCAGGAATTGGTTTCATTTTGTTTTGTAAAAAAAGAAGCACCGGATTCGATTCCGATACTTCTTTTAAAACAGCCCGCCAAGCAGGAGGCCTATATAAACCAATATAATACCGCCACCCAGGCTTCCGACAATATATTTCAGCCGGGAGTTTCCCCCAGGGGCCTTAACAAGTTCAAGCATGAACGTGGAGAATGTGGTAAGTGCGCCGGTAAAGCCGATGCCGAACATTGCGTACAGATTTCCGCTTGCCGCATTACCCGCTAAGAACCCGAGCATCAGACAGCCAATAAAATTCGCAAGCATCGTCCCGTAAGGAATCCCTGCCCCTGCATTCAACCGGCGTGCAAGGAACATCCGGAAGATAGCCCCGAAAAACCCTCCGGCAGCAATCAATAGCAGTTTCATCTTTGCTAGCCCTCTCTTTTCATAAAAGCCGCCTTGTATCCAAGCCAACAGAGGAGTATCCCGCCAGCCAGGCTGACGGCTAAATAGGCAAACGAATAAAAATAATGCCCTGCATCCGCGAGGTTAACAATCTCCAGGGAAAAGGTTGAAAAAGTTGTGTAGGAGCCGATAAGCCCCGTTGAAAAAGCGGCGGATAGGTGCGGGTGCAGCTTTTTAAAAGAGGCGAACCTGGCTGTGAACCAGCCAAGCACGAAAGAACCTGTCAGGTTGACGAATAAAGTCCCATAGGGCATGGCCGAATCCGGTGAATGAAGGTATGTAAGGAAGTAGCGGAGGATGCTGCCGATTGCTCCACCTATTCCAACAAAGACATATGCCATGAATTAACCACTTTCTTTCACTGTAAAAATAAGTTTTAACTCTTGTCCAGCTTTTTCAGCAGTCTCTTTTTAACAGTTGTCCACTCGGAAGCCAGAATGCTATATACAACCGTATCCCTGATAAACCCGTCCTGTAGCATCCTTTCCTGCCTGAGGACCCCTTCCTTTACCGCGCCAATCCGCTCAATTGCCTTTTGTGAGACAATATTCCTGCCATCCGTTTTAAGCTGTACCCTATTCATTCCAAGTCCCTCGAACGCTGTTTTCAACAAAAGATATTTACACTCTGTATTTACGGCTGTCTTCCATGCGGATGGATTCAGCCATGTCCAGCCGATCTCTAGGCTTTTGTTTTGCGGGGAAATATCGAGGTATCGTGTACTCCCGATAATTTTTCCATCCGATTTTCTTCGTATAATAAAAGGAAACTGGATGCCCTTGGTTTTTTCCTCCAAGGCAGTTTTGACAGCCTGCTCCATTTCGCCTTCCGTAAAAATTTTCGTCGCAGTGAACCGCCATATCTCCGTTGGTTTGCCGGCCTCCCACAATTCATCGGAATGGGCGGCTTCCATCTCCTCCAGAATTACATGATCCCCTTTAATTGGCACGTGAATGAGCACCAAAACCGTCTCCCCCTTAAGACACGAAAATGCAAAAAGCCGCCGGATTCACCGGCAGCCCATTTAGCTTTCCTGGAAATATTCCTTGTAATACCCACCAACTTTACCGGTGTTATCAACAACGAAGTAAAACTCATCCGTTTCATTCTTAACGTCATAAACGTTACCAGGCGTAAGAACATTGTTTACGATGTATTTTTTTGCGTTGGCGTGAATGCATTTGACTTTTTTCACAGTTTCTTTTTCGTGCCAATTCAAATGAAGCATTTCATAGGACCCCCTTAAAAAGTATCTGACATCAGTATAATGAATGCGAGGCGTTATCCGCAAGGGGGGCTGTATACGTTGCCATCGGAATATCCAGTATCCGAGTAAATCGAAGCTCCCTAATCTTATCTGTCTCAAACGTGAAAACTTCCCCGTTAAGTGTATCCTTGAACGTCATATAGGAAGTATCGCAAATGTGGTCTTTTCGGATAAATTGCAAATTTGTATAATAGTCGTTACCGTAGCTGAGCCTATAAAACCCATTATTTTTTTTCATCTCTCTCTACCTCTTTCTTAAAGGGTGGCAATCTTTCTTTACCACGGGTAAGATTTGTCCGAAACATCTCAGAATATTTTTGGAATAAGATAAGTTAGCAACCTTTTAGTAATTAAGTTGGATTGCCCGTCCTTTTGTACTGTTTTTAATTATTTTTCAAAAAAGCCTTCCCAAAATCCGGTTAAAGCTTTACAATGTTAGAAACTGAATATTCAATCTACGTTTCCAAGGAGGGCATTACAAACCAATGAAAATTATGAGCAATGAGCAGCTTGTCGTTTCGTATCGTGATGCAATGAAGTCTGGAACGGAGAAAGAATGGATTAAAATCCTGAAGGATGAAATTCAGCGCAGGGGGCTCAGGCCTTTCAAAAAGTAAAGTAATTAAACCTTAACAACGCCAAGTGAACTCAGCCGCCGGCTCCATGCCGGCGGCTGTTTAAATTTCAAAGGATTGAATCAGGTTACATACCTTTTGCTTATTCGGGCAACAAAAAAGCATCCCTTAATTATGGATGCTTTATACCTTAGATTTGAACCGGTGTTACCGGGCCTAATGACAATTCCTTTAAATATTCTTCGATTTTTGCCGCGGCTTCCTCGAAGGTTTCTGCGTGAATGTCCTTGAAATCACCAGAGTATTCAAGCTGTTTATGCTCATACATCGGATCATAGTACGATTCTAGCAGTATTCTGATCATCCCGGAATAATTCTTTTCGGCTAGGCACTCTTCAAGCCTTGCTTTCGCTTCCTGGGACTTGATTCGCTTCATGATGCGAACCAACGCTTCTTTTACTTTTTCATAATACCATGGCTCGTCCTTGTACTGGGTAATGTATTCTTGTTCAATATGGCTGATCCGGACTTCAATCGGCAAATGGATTTGGATATGGATACCGTTCGTTTTTACATCCATCAATTCATCAGGCTGTACAATCCTCCCAATCCGTTTGCTTTCGGCTTCCATGATTGTATAAGGAGGTTTGTTCAATTCGGCAAGCCTCTCATATAATAGCGCGTCAAACATTTTTTGGGTATTCCCTTCCCCTAGCCCGATGGCGCCGAATATTGATCCCCTGTGGCCGGCCATGTGTTCAAGGTCAACAACGGGATAACCTTTTTGCGCGAGGATATGCAGCACTTCGGTCTTCCCGGTGCCAGTCATACCGTGGATCACAACTGACTTATCAGGGAGCAGCTCGGGAATTCTTTTCAAAATGTATTGCCTGTAAGCCTTATAGCCCCCTTGGAGCCTTCTTGCTGTAATGCCGGAAAATTCAAGGAAGGATGTAACCGCCTTACTCCGCATCCCTCCGCGCCAGCATTGGACGACAGGCATACCGGTTGGGCCTGCGTATTCACGGATTGACCGAAGCAATTGCGGGATTTTCGGAGATACGATCTCCATAGCGAGCCACTTGGCAGCATCGGATCCCTCTTTTTTGTAAAGGGTCCCGATTTTGGCCCTCTCCTCATCCGTGAACAATGGTACGTTCACAGCCCCGGGTATGGCCCCTTCTTGAAATTCTATTGGTGAACGGACATCGATTAAGACTGGATTTTTGGCTGAAGATAGTTCTTCTATTGTAATTTCTCTCAAAATTGGATTGGCACCTCTGTGTTTTATTCTTATTTTCTTATTTTAAAGGATTCAAGCGTAATTGCAAATGCCCTGGTTTTTGCAACTGATTTTTTATCTGTTTTGGCGCACCTTTTTCGGTCATATATACCTGAAAATATTACAATTACGGATATCCGGGTAAAATCCCAGATACATTTTTTAAAAATTGTTGAATCGATCCCCAATGATTTTCCAAAAGATTCGGTTAATCGAATCGATTCGCATATCCCTCAAACAAGACAGGCTACCCAAAAGGATAGCCCGTCAGCTCGCGGATTCCCCTGCTAAGGATTTTCCACTTAACCGGAAATTTATTGATGCCGCACTTTTCATAAACAGTGGTCGTCGTTTTGAGCTTAACCGACCAGCTTAAGCCATCGAGGATAATCCCATCTTCAGGATAATAGGTTTTATCCCAATTCCAAATTGCCGATTTGTATATCTTTGTTTTGAAAATCAAGATATCCCCGGGGTTCTTTGGTTCTGAAATACCAGGGAACCGCGGACAATCCCTGTCACGCCATTCAATGAATGTGAAATACCCTTTTGTAAAATCAACCTTTACCTGATAGGACCCCATACCGGGAAGCTCGGTATTAACGGTCAAACATAGAGGCTGTTTGCCTGGCTGTATGGAAACCATGCCGCCCTGAAGCGAGAACAGCTCTTTTTTTCTATTAAGAACCTTGTAGATATCTGACGGATCATGTGTGAAACCATCATTTTCAAAAAGCGTATTCGCTTCATTGCAAAGTTCTGCGAGCGGTAGCGGCCCTTTTTCATCAAGAATTATTAAAATTCCTTCATCCAGCCGCATAAAATTCCACCCTTTCATCCTTCTTATCTATTTCATGCCAACCTTCTTTCAGTATAGTAAATATTCTGTCAATCCTCTGTAACAATTCGCACGTTTTGATTGGACCATTTTGAATTGATTTGCTAGTTTCAGGGTAAAAGGCCACAAAGGGGGCATGGACGTTGAAGAAATTAGCCAAGCAATTCAGGTTGCCAAGGGGATTTCTGGGGAAAATTGCCGGTAAAGTCATGTATTTCGAAAATAAGAAAATCAATGATTGGACAATCAGCCAGCTCTCCATTTTAAATGGGCAACGGGTTCTTGAAATTGGCTTTGGTCCTGGATACGCAATCGGAACCATAGCCGAACGTTTTCCGGATTGTTTGATTGAAGGAATTGATTTTTCATTGAAAATGAAACAAGAAACGGAAAAGAAACACGACCATTTATTAAAAGCAGGAAAATTAAAGCTGTGGCGGGACGAAATTTCAAGCTTCGAATTTTCAAAAGAAAAATATGACCGGATTTTTTCGGTTAACAATTTTCCACTTTGGAAAAATCCACAGGAAACAATAAGCAAGATAGCCACTTCCCTCAAACCAGGGGGCAGAATTGCCATTACCGTACAGCCGAGGGAGAAGGGTGACACTGATGATACAGCGAGGGATTTGGAAAAAAAGCTTAAGAATGATTTAAAATCGGCGGGACTCCAAAGCATCAGCATATCCTATAAAAAAGTTCACCCAATTCTTTCCGTTTGCGCAACAGCCGAAAAACCACACCGTTGACGATGTGGTTTTTCTTTCGTTTGCTACACGGTGAATCCCTTAAAAGGCAGACTCTTTTTCTTTTTTAAAACAGGAAACTAACTCCTCTAACTCCGCCATTTTTCCCTCATGAAGAAGCTGAACAATCTTGCTTCCGGCAATGACTCCATCACAATAGTTGGCAAGTTCCCTCGCCTGTTCTCCGCTAGTAACACCAAATCCAGCGAAAACGGGAAGCCGGCTGGCGCTCTTCACCTCGGCGAGAAAAGTTGGGAGCCCTTCCTCGAAGCTGTCTCTCCCCCCAGTTACCCCTTTTACTGTGACAGCATAGACGAAACCGTTCCCTTTTTCAGAGATTGCCCTAATCCTTTCAACCGGGGTTGTCAGGGTGACTAGGCGAATCAATTCGATACCCGAATCTGTTAGGAATGGCTCAATCAATCCTTCTTCATCTAATGGGAGATCCGGAACGATAAGGCCGTCAATGCCAGCTTCCTTGCTGTCATGGAAAAAATCCGATAATCCGTATGCGAGGATAGGATTTAAATACGTCATGACAATAATTGGAATTGAAATCGAAGCCCGGGCGCCTGCTAAATGTTCAATGGTTCCCTTTAGTGTCGTTCCGCTTGCAAGCGACCTTACCCCTGCTTCCTGGATGACTGGGCCGTCCGCTACCGGATCGGAAAATGGGATGCCGACCTCGATTACGGAAGCACCCAGCCTTTCGAGCAGGTCAAGCCTTTCCGCCAGGCAACCGAGCCCTCCATCACCGGCCATAATATACGGTACAAAAGCCTTTTCATTGCTATCCTTTAATCGCTTAAGGCTTTCCGCCATTCTACTCATGTGCCTCCGCTCCTTTCATTTTCGATTTTACCGTTTCGACATCCTTATCCCCTCTCCCTGACAAGCAGACAACGACCGATTCCTCAGGATCCATTTTTGCGGCAAGCTTTAACGCAAAGGCAACGGCATGCGCGCTTTCAAGGGCCGGGATAATTCCCTCCTTGATAGCCAGCAGCTTGAATGAGGACAGCGCTTCTTCGTCCGTAATCGAATCATATTCTACCCTTCCGCTATCCTTCAGGTAGCTGTGCTCCGGACCTACGCCAGGATAGTCAAGTCCGGCCGAAATTGATTGTGCCTCCTGAATCTGGCCGTCTCTGTCCTGGAGAAGATACATGAAAGCTCCATGGAGAACACCGGGTTTTCCTTTTGTTAATGAAGTTGCATGGAATGGAGTGCCGATACCGCTCCCCGCAGCTTCAACGCCGAAAAGCTTCACCTCGTAATCTTCAATAAAATCGTAAAACATTCCCATCGCATTGCTCCCGCCGCCTATGCAGGCCACAACGGCATCAGGTAGTCCGCCTTCTTTATCGGCAAATTGCCTCTTCGTTTCCCTGCCGATCACACTCTGGAAATCGCGGACAACCATCGGAAATGGGTGCGGTCCCATAACCGATCCCAGCAAATAGTGAGTATCATCTACATTGGCAACCCAATACCGCAGGGCCTCATTCACTGCGTCCTTCAAAGTAGAGCTTCCTGAATGAACGCTCACAACTTTTGCTCCCAAAAGCTCCATCCTGAAAACGTTCAATGCTTGCCTTTTGACATCCTCCGCCCCCATAAAGACAATGCATTCGAGATTCAGCAAAGCGCAAACCGTCGCTGTTGCAACCCCATGCTGCCCCGCTCCAGTTTCCGCAACAATTTTCCGCTTTCCCATCCTCAACGCGAGCAAAGCTTGGCCAATCGTATTGTTGATTTTATGGGCGCCGGTATGGTTCAAATCCTCCCGCTTCAAATAAATTTTTGCACCACCCGCATGGCTTGTCAGATTTTCAGCAAAATAAAGCGGGGTTTCCCTGCCAACATACTCCTTTAAAAGCCTGTCCAGCTCGAGTTGAAATAACGGTTCGTTTTTCGCCTCTTTGTATGCTTCTTCCATTTGCAGAATGGCCTGCATCAATGTTTCCGGAACGTATCTTCCTCCAAATGTTCCGAAATGGCCCATTTCGTCTGGCATCGTGTATGTTTGCACTGCGCTTCTCCTCCTTATTGCTTTGCAGCAAAAATGAAATCTTTCATTTTATCCAAGTCCTTCATTCCGTCCGTTTCAACCCCGCTGCTGACGTCGACCATAAATGGATTTGCGGTACGTATGGCTATACCGACATTTTCACTGTTCAACCCGCCGGCAAGAATAATTCTTTTGCCGTCCAATATGGCACTTTGAAGGATTGTCCAGTCAAAAGATATTCCTGTTCCTCCCCTATAAGCTCCTTTTGGGCTGTCGAGTAAAAAGCCCTCGCATGCATATTCGGTAACCAGCTCTAGATCGGAATGGCTGCCAATATTGAATGCCTTTATGACTGGAAGGGTAAATTCTTTGCAAAAATTTGGCGATTCCTCCCCATGAAGCTGAATATGGGTGAGGCCGCAGTAGTCAGCAATTTCCTGGATTCTTTGTTTTGATTCGTTTACAAAAACGCCGAACTTGTGAATATCCTCAGGCAGTTGAGCAATAATTTCCCTTGCAAGCCTCGGCGAGACTTTTCTTCTGCTTTCGGCAAAAACGAAGCCAAGAGCGTCTGCTCCGAATTCTACTGCTTTCCTTGCTGTTTCTCCATTCATAATCCCGCATATTTTCACCTTCATCGTTGCGCCACCTCCATCTTTGGTACGATGAATTCCCGAAGGCTTGCCTCAAGGCTTCCGCTCTCCATCAGCGTCTGGCCAATCAGCAGCCCTTGTGCCCCAGCACCCGCTGCCAGCCTAGCATCCGCAGCCGTTTTCATGCCGCTCTCACTGATCAGGCAGGCTCCGGAAGCAGAGACCCTTGGCCCCAATTCTGTGGTTGTATTCAATGAAACTTCGAAAGTCCGTAAATCACGGTTATTGATCCCGATTAATTTTGCCCCGGCTTTCTTCGCTATCGACAGCTCCTCTTCATTATGGATCTCTACCAGAACCTCCAGCCCAAGCGATTCCGCATAAGTTTTAAGAGAATGTAATCTGGTTTCCGCGAGTGCCGCCACGATTAAAAGGATGATGTCGGCTCCAGCCTGATAGGCATGGTCGATTTGCAATTCATCAATGATGAAATCCTTGCAAAGGAGCGGCAAATCCACCGCACTCCGTACCTCCTTGAGGTCATCGAATGATCCATTAAAAAATTTCTGGTCGGTTAGGACAGAAATTGCCGTGGCCCCGGCCAGCTCATACAATTTCGCCTGCTCACCAGGCCGAATATTGCCGTTGATCAATCCTCTCGATGGGGATGCTCGTTTGTATTCAGCAATAATGGCAATGTCCTTGTCCTGCTTCAACTTTTGGATGAATGGCTTTCTTTTCGGCAGGCTCTCGTAAATGTTCACGCCTTTTTCCTTTAAAAGGGCAACTTCCTTTTCTTTTTCCGCTAGAATTTTATGTAAAATTGTCTCCACTTAAATTGCCTCCTTTTGCATCTTGGTAGAAAAGTCCCTTAATCCTTCAAGTTTTTTGTAGGCTGCTCCCGAATCAATACTTTTCCTAGCCATGTCAATTCCTTCGATGAGGCTTTCGGAATGCCTAGCCGCATAAATCCCCAGCCCTGCGTTCAGCAGCACTGTCTCCCTGAACGGCCCTTTTTTTCCAAGCAATACGTCCAAAAGGATTTTTGCGTTTTCCCCTGCGGAACCTCCTTTTATTTCGGAATTGTTGATCTGCTGTAGCCCGAGTTCTTCGGGGATAAACTTGAAATAGTTGATTTCTCCATACTCGATAATTGCTAGATTGTTTTCTCCTTCAAGGGAAGCCTCATCCAAGGAACCTTTCCCGTTGATGACAATTGCCCGCTTTCGGCCAAGAACTTTAAGCGTTTTTGCGAATAAAGGTATGAACTCTGGCTTATAGACCCCAACAAGCTGGTAATCCAAATCGATCGGATTTGATAGGGGGCCAATCAGGTTGAATGCTGTAGGGATCTTCAGCTGCCTCCGAACCGCCATAATTTTTTTCAATTTTGGATGGACATGCGGTGCAAACAGGAAGGAGATTCCCATCTCCTTAAGGATTTCCTCGGAAGCGGCGGCGGGTATATTAAGGTGAATGCCTAGGTGCTCCAGAACATCTGCGCTCCCGGTTTTACTGGAGACGCTTCTGTTTCCGTGCTTGGCTACCTTGACACCCGCACCCGCGATTACAAAGGCTGAGGTAGTACTCACATTGAATGTAGAAGCGCCATCTCCGCCTGTCCCACAGTTATCCATAGCATTGCGCAGGTTTTTCCCAAATCCTGACGCGTTTTCTTTTAACGCTTTCGCCATGCCCGCCAGTTCTTCTGGTTCTTCGCCTTTCATTTTCAAAGCCATCAGGAAGGCGGCGATTTCTGTTTCCTCTGCTTCCTCGTTCAGCATCTTACCTATTGCATCCTTCATTTCATCTTCGGTAAGGGAAATCCTTTCAGACAGTTGGAGTAAGTATTCTTTCATCTCTATCCTTCCTTTCAATCCTGTTTAGGAAATTTTCAATAATTCGTTTGCCAGACGAAGTCCCGATTGACTCTGGATGAAACTGGATTCCATATACCGGAAAGTCCCTGTGATGGACCGCCATGACCTCTCCGTCATCATCCGCAACCGCATCAAGGACCAAGGGCTGAGGAAGATTGGTTTTATCGGCTGCAAGTGAATGATAGCGCATCACGTCAATCTTCCCTGGCAGGTTCTTAAAAAGGGCGCCGCCGTTATGGGTAACCTGAGAAATCTTTCCGTGCCGGATTGACAGTGATTTTCTAACGGTCCCTCCAAACGCTTTTACGATTACCTGATGTCCGAGACATATGCCGAGGATGGGAATACTCCTATGTAATTCATGCACGATTTCCATACAAATCCCTGATTCCTCCGGCTTTCCTGGCCCTGGGGAGAGGACGATTGCCGTTGGGTTTACTTTCCGAATGTCCTGAATGGTAATTTTGTCATTTCTCAAGACCAGGATGGTTTCCCCAAGCTCGCCTAAATACTGATAAAGATTAAAGGTAAAAGAATCATAGTTATCGATAAGCAGGATCATTCCAACCCTCCCAAGAAAGCTTTCAGTTTATAGATTGTTTCCTCGTATTCAAGCTCTGGTATCGAATCATGGACGATTCCGGCACCCGCCTGGATAAAAGCTGTATCATCCTTAATGACCATTGTCCGGATTGCAAGCGCAAAATCCATTTGCCCTCCAGCAGAAATGTAGCCTATGGCTCCTGAATAGAGGCCTCGTTTCATCCCTTCAATCTCATTGATAATTTGCATAGCCCTAATTTTCGGTGCCCCCGAAACAGTTCCTGCTGGGAGGCAAGCCGCCAAAGCGTCGAGGGGTGAGAATTCAGGCCGAAGCTTTCCCTCCAATTCAGAAACGAGATGCATCACATGTCGGTATTTCTCAATTTGAAGGTATTTGCTAACCTGAACAGTTCCAAATTGGCAAATCCTTCCCAAATCATTTCTCCCCAGGTCGACCAGCATCCGATGTTCAGCAAGCTCCTTCTCGTCACGCTTCAACTCGTCAGAAAGTGCCAAATCCTCCTCCCGGCTTTTCCCCCTTGGCCTTGTGCCTGCAATTGGATTAGAGTAAACCATCCTTCCGCACATTTTTACCAGGCTCTCCGGGGAAACGCCCATCACGCTGTATGCCCCGAAGTCGAAATAAAACATGTACGGCGACGGATTATGCGTCCTAAGCCTACGGTAGCAGGAAAAAGAATCACCGCTGAACTTGGAGCTCATCCTCTGTGAAAGGACAGCCTGGAAAATATCTCCCTCTTCAATATGCCGTTTGACAGTGTTCACCTTATCAATGAATGTCTGTTTCGTTATCTCCGCGGTGAAAGTTCCGAGTAAAAATGACGCCGGATCAATTTCAAAATGTGGCTTTGCCAGTTCAATCCGCCTCTTTTCAAGTCTCGCAGCTAGGCTCTCATCTGACGTCACAGCGAGAAGTGGCACTCCAGCGATGTAAACCTTTTGTTCGAGATGGTCATAAACGATGACTTCTTCAAAGAACATGAAATGGCAATCCGGCAATCCAAGACTTGCGTCAGGTACGTGACCTATATCCTCGTACAGCCTGATCACATCGTAGCCCGCATACCCCGCCGCTCCCCCGAAGAAAGGGAATGGCACATCGGCTTCAATCTGTGGCAGCAGATTTTCTACAATCTTGAGCGGATTCCCTTCGATTGCCGTTTCCTCCGACCCGGCCATTATCAAGCGGTTATTAGTTCCCTCAGAAACCAATTCGAAAGCGGGACAAGCACCAATGAAGGAATAGCGGCCGACATCCGAATGCTTTAACGAACTCTCCAGGAGGAACTTTTTGGTCCCTTGCAGTTTTTGAAAAATGGATACCGGTGTCAGGGTGTCTCCTTGCATTTCAATGTACTGGACCTTTACTGCAGTCCGGGTTGCCTCTACCACTGCCATCACTCCTTGCTTTTCAAGTTTTTTAAAAACAAAAAAGTCCCCTATACACATAGGAATAATGTGTATAGAGGACGATTCTGCGACCGCGGTGCCACCTCAATTGGAACACCAAAACTGGCATTCCCTCTTTCAGGTACAGGAAATTATCCGATACCCTATCCTTTTAACGGTGGAATCCGTGCAGCCCTACTGTCATTCAGGCAGCCTCTCGCAAGCCCATTCAACCTTCCTGCCTGTACCGGTTCGCACCCTTCCCGGCTCTCTGTGACAGGCAATGAAAGCCTACTCCCCTTGCTCAACGATTTGCTCTATTCAATTTGATGGATCATAGTATTTTTGATGGTTAAGCTTAATAGCGTTACAATGTTCCTGAAAAACAAAAAGGGTCCCTGTCCAAAAAAGGACGGGAGACCCGTGGTGCCACCTTCATTGGCTGTATAAACAGCCCACTTCGACCGTATCAAGCCAGATTTGCTAATACGCGCCTATTGTAACGATTAGGCAATTCGCCTGAGCCTACACCTGATAAAAGGTTCGGTCAGGAAGCTCGGAAGTCCATTCGCCTACGCATCCACACTGATTCGCACCACCCATCAGCTCTCTTAAGTTTCCGCCTAAGCTACTACTCTTCGTCAATGCTTTTATGTATTGTTTATTATGATAATCACGAATTTTCAGAATGTCAACAAGAAAACATTATTTTTTCGCCAATTTTTCTTCTGAAATTTTGCGTGCCTTGTTCCGCCATTCTGTCGCAAGTTCAGAATGCGCCGCCAATTTTTCAAAAATGTCCGTGTCACCGCTCTTATGAAGAATAGCCATCGCCGCGGAAAAAACAGTGATTTCTTGATTGCTTCGCTGCTGGAGTACGATTTCCGAATCAGGGGTAATTGAACCTTCCTCAAGGACCCTGAAAAAATAACCTGTTAAACAAGTTTCGTATACCCTTTTTAAAAAAGGGTCGATTGAATTGAATTTAGAAATAATCGAACACGGTACCCTGCCTTGTGTAACCTGGACGACCGCTCCGCCGATTTTAAAAATGTCCCCAACAAAAACCTCGGATTCCCTCATGCCCGTTACGGTAATATTTTCTCCAAATACCGGCGGGCAGAGCTTAGTCC
The DNA here is from genome assembly GCF_046237595.1 of Neobacillus oceani. NCBI lineage: Bacteria > Bacillati > Bacillota > Bacilli > Caryophanales > Bacillaceae > Neobacillus > Neobacillus oceani. The sequence goes on from NZ_CP143543.1 coordinate 2,602,139, forward strand.
CAAACTCTTCCTCCCATTTCGGGTAATGCTCAAACGGGTAAAGGCATAGCGCCCTGTCAGGTCCTCCATGGAATTCCGGGTTGGCGATCCCGTCCCCGGCCAGCCCATCCCTGGAGAGAAATGCTTCCCTTACTGATTCTTTACCGATAGCCGATATGTATTCCTTCCCATTTCTTTCAAAGCTTTTTGGCTTCCCGACAGCCAGTTGAATGATTTTTGGTTTGTTCAATTTCTTCGCCTACTTTTCAAATAAAAGGTTATATTCTTTTTACTACAATATCGGCGATTGGTAAATAGTAAAGATACAGCGGGCTATTCTGTCCGTTTCCTGTTATGCTATTATGTCGCAAAGGCGGTTCAGCTTATCATGGATTACAGCGAAAAGCTATGCCAGCAAACAAGTACCGATAAACCCGGCAAGTCAGGGGAAGTGGCAAAGCAGAAGTGGGCGATCCTTTCCCTTTCGTCCATTCCTCTTGTGATGACACTTGGAAATTCCATGCTCATCCCCGTCCTTCCCGCCATGGAAGAGGAATTGTCAATCACGTCTTTCCAGACAAGCATGATTATTACCGTTTATTCAATCGTCGCGATTTTTTTAATTCCGGTTGCGGGGTATCTTTCAGACCATATCGGCCGAAAAAAAGTCATCATACCGAGCTTAATCATCACTGCCCTTGGCGGGGCCATTTCTGCGTGGGCTTCATGGAAAGTGGATGATGCTTACTGGATAATCCTTGTGGGCAGGGCTTTGCAGGGTGTCGGAGCTGCAGGGGCTGCTCCCATTGTCCTTCCGCTTGTTGGCGATATGTTCAAGCGCGATCATGATGTAAGCAGTACCCTGGGAGTAATTGAAACTTCAAATACGTTCGGAAAAGTTCTGAGCCCAGTCTTGGGCGCGTTCCTCGCTGGAATTGTCTGGTTCTTGCCATTCTTTTTAATTCCGGTCTTTTGCGCTATATCGATTTTAATGATGGCTTTTCTTGTAAAATGCCCAAAAACCAAGGAAAAGCCAATTCCGTTTAAAACTTTTTTTGCAAATGTCAAAGATACATTTACAAAGAAAGGACGCTGGCTAAATGCTATTTTTTTCATCGGTGGCATTTTGATGTTTGTCCTCTTCGGAATCTTGTTTTATTTATCAGAGGTTTTTGAAAAAGAGCTCGGAATCAAGGACCTAAAAAAGGGGCTGTTCCTCGCTTTGCCGCTAGGAGCTCTTTGCCTGTCCTCCTACATCACCGGAAAAGTGATAAAAAAGAATAAAGTGTTAATGAAATGGCTAATCCTCGCAGGGATATTAATGGCGGGGACCTCGATAGCAGTCCTTTATTTTTCAGTCAAGCTATGGTTTCTTCTTTCAATGTTTACGATTTGCGGTATTGGAATTGGCGTTTGCCTTCCGTCCCTTGATGCACTCATTACCGAGGGAATCGAAAAAGAGGAACGGGGCACTATCACCTCGATTTACAGTTCAATGCGATTTATCGGGGTAGCAGCCGGGCCACCTCTAGTTGCCCTTCTTTTGAAAAAATCGGATATTTGGATCTTCGTCCTTCTAAGCGGCGCATGTGTTTTATCCGCACTGGTCGCCTTCCTAAAGATCCGCCCTGGGAGAAAGGAAGAACCTGCTGGCGGCTAGGGCAGCCTGATTGTGGGCTGCCCTTTCATTTTGGCAGGGAAAAAATATCGTGCGGCATATTAAAAAATATGCTATAGTATAAAAGTATTTGTTTCGCGGGTGTGGCGGAATCGGCAGACGCGCTAGATTCAGGTTCTAGTGGGGGCAACCCCGTGGAGGTTCAAGTCCTCTCATCCGCATAGTTTAGTACGCGTAGAGCGTGAAACCGAAATGGTTTTTACGCTTTTTTTGATGTTTTTGTCGAAGGACTCCTGTTCAATTAACCCTGGATATACGGTAATATTAAGGTAAATGTGAACAGGAGGTTAGCGATGATAACCGCAAATCTTAACTCACTGCAATTGCTTGAAGGATGGTTTCGGAGCGATCCAGCAACAAGGCAAAAGACGGCTTTTCCGCTTTATAAGAGCACTGGGACCGAAAGCATGTCTGTCGTTTATTTTGAAATAGAGCCAGGAAACAGTCTGGGAACGCATTCAGACAGCGCTGAAGAAATCATTCTCATCCTGGAAGGCGAAGCCGAAGCATCGATTGAAGAAGAAATCGCGCTATTAAACAAAGGAGAAATGGCAGTCATTCCTAAAATGAAACTCCACAACATAAGAAATATTGGTTCAGGCCCCTTAAAAGTGGCCGGTTTTTTTGCAAGCGCTCTCGTAGAATCTACCTTTACCGAGCCTCTGATGCCAATCGTCCAACAAACAGTTGGCACTCCCCCCGTTAATAGCCCAAGCCCAATGGCCTGGAATGAAATTTTTAAAATAATAACAGGTTCTTGAACGTTTAAAATAGGGAATCGCAAATTTTTTTATAAAATGCACCTGAAAACTAGTATAGATTATAAATACACTTTCAATTAGCATTGAAAAATGCCTCGATATGAACGAGCCATTTTTTGCTTATTAGCTTAACGAATAACTATTTTTCACGCATCCCTATGAGGCGTAATTACCAGGTTAGGATTGGTGATTGCCGCGCTTGGCATTCCTTTCACTTCATCTATAGTTCCGTATTTTTGCCGTAGTTCCTCAATTGGCCCGCATTCAATCGCCCTCATGATGCAGGTCGAGACACAAACCGGATCCTCACCTTTCGCCTGAAGATCGAGGCAAAAATCGCATTTGTTCGTTTTAAATGTTTTTTCGTTGTATTGGGGAGCGCCATACGGGCAGGCGGATACGCAAAATTTGGTTCCGGCGCATTTATCCTGATCGATGACAGTAATCCCGTCTTCCTTCCTCTTGACAATTGCTCCAGTCGGGCAAATTGGTACACACGCCGGCTTCGTACAGTGGTTGCATGAAACCGAAAAGTAAAACGCTTTTATTTGTTGTACGATAGCGGCTCCCTTTTGGATGTATGCCCCTTCTTCATGGGCGTATACCCGACGGAAGTTCAATCCCACCTCTAAATCCTTTTTGTCCTTGCAGGCTACCGTGCATGCTTTACATCCCGAGCAAAGGCTTTGATTGATATAAAAACCCATTTGTGCCATCGTGGGCCACTCCCCCTCTATGCTTTCTTTACCTCGACGAGATTCGTTTGCTGCGGGTTTGATTTTGCTAGAGGAGTCGGCCTTTGGGCGGTCAGCACGTTTATGGAGCCCCTTTGGTCGATTCCATCCTTATCCGGCGTATACCAGGCACCCTGTGGAATCGCGGCGACCCCCGGCATGATGCGGCTTGTTACTTTCACTGGGATAATTAAAGCTCCCCTGGCATTGAATACCCTGGCCCGGTCACCATCCTTTAACCCCCTTGCCCCGGCATCCACTGGGTTCAGCCACATTTCCTGGGGAAAAGCTTCTTCAAGCCATGGATGGTTGTCATGGGTTGAATGGCAGCGTCTTTTATAATGCCAGCTAATCAACTGCAACGGATATGTTTCCTTCAGCGGGTCGGCCGGCCCTTCCCAAGCCGGTACATATTTCGCGAAAGGCGGTATGACATCATGCTTGTTCATATCCCACAGTGCCTTGGAAAATAGCTCGATTTTCCCTGAGGGCGTCTCAAATGGATTGTTTTCCGGGTCATCAATCTGTTTTTTGAAACCAATCAGCGGCTCGTCAAAAGTAAAATGGTGGATACCCTTTTTCCTGAACTCTTCGAATGTTGGGAATCCCGGGTCGATCTCGGCCCTTGTCCGTTCCACGCTAACCTTAACCCAGTCAAGCATCGTTTTTCCTTCGGTAAAGGCTTCCCTCAAACCGAAATGTTCGGCAATATCGGTAAACACATCATACTCATTCCGGCATTCATACAGAGGATCGATTGCTTTCTCTCCTAAAATGACATAATCTCCGAAGCACCATGGCACCCCAATATCCCACCGTTCAAAAAAGGATGTCCCCGGCAAAAGGATGTCTGCATATTTGGCGCTCGGCGTCATAAAAAGGTCGCCAACCACAATGAATTCCACCTTGCTTTCATCCTCTAGCAGCTTTGTCGTTTTATTAATGTCGGAGTGCTGGTTGACGAGCATATTTCCGCCAATATTGAAAATCAGTTTAATATTGCTTTTTAGTTTGTCCGTTCCCTGTAAGCCATCTTCGGCGGTAAGCTCCGTCCCTCGTTCAACCGCATCGGCCCAAAGGAAGCAAGGGATTGTGGCTTTCACCGGATTCTCGAATGTAATCGGATAGGCAATGCCTGACCTTGACCAGTAGCCTGTTCCAGCGGCCCATCCTCCGAGCTTGCCGACGTTCCCGGTCAGGCAGGCGAGCTGTGCCCCTCCGCGCATGATTTGCTCCCCATATGCATGGCGCTGTGGCCCCCAGCCCTGAAGTAGCGCGGCTGGTTTGATGGTGGCATAATCCCGCGCGATTTCCCTTATCTTAGAAGCAGGAACCTTGCAAATCTGTTCTGCCCATTCAGGTGTTTTCGGTATGCCGTCCGTTTTTCCAAGTAGGTAATTCCGCAAGTTTTCTTCCTTAGGTACCCCTTCCGGCATGTGCGCTTCATCAAACCCGATGCAGTATTTATCGACAAACTCTTTGTCATAAAGATTTTCGGTAACCATCACATACGCCATTGCATCCATCATCGCATTGTCGGTTGTTGGCAAAATCGGAATCCATTCGTCAGCGAAGGCGATGGCTGTATCCGTATACCGCGGATCAATGACAATAATTTTCGCTCCGTTTTTTTTCGCTTCTCGCAAATAGGTTGTATACGGAGTTGAGAAAATATTTTCCGATGGGTTATGTCCCCATAGAATAATATACTTTGAATGGAGGAATGAATCGAAACTTGATCCCGAGTTATTTGTCCCATACGTATACGGTGTCGCAACATTCCCGGCACCTGAACTGTAATCATTCCTGAACCCAAGGTAGCCGCCAGTCATTGCAAGCAACTTCCTGGCCATATACTCTCCGCCGAACAAGCCCCATGACTGTCCGGAAGCATAATTCACGTACCTTGATTCCGGTCCGTATGTTTCGCCGATTCTCTTCATCTCGTTCGCGATCGTTTCAACGGCTTCGGCCCAGGTGATCCGCTCGAATTTTCCTTCACCCCGTTTACCGACGCGTTTCATTGGATATTTGAGCCGGTCGGGATGGTAAAGCATTTTTTTATAGCCCCGCCCGCGGATGCAGGCCCGCATTTGCGGAGAAAGAATATCGTCCTCATTTGTGTCCGTACTGATTCGGACGACCTGGCCTTCCTTTACATGCGCTTTAATGACGCAACGGCCGCCGCAATTGTTTATGCTGCAAGTTGAAATGATTTTTTCCGGGATTTCTTCTTTTATGACATTTTCCGGCTCTTTCCTGCCGATCAGCTGATTTGCCCCGAATCCGCCGAACACGAGAGGGATTCCAATTCCTCCTGACCATTTTAAAAACGTACGCCTTTTCATTTGTTTTTCCAACAGCCCTTTTTCCATTTCCTTATTCTGCACGGGACGATCCCTCCACTAGTTCTTTAAGGAAATCCATATCATCGGCAATAAAATCCTTAGCCAATAATGCGGCACCTCTGTATAGTTTGCTGGTTGTGCTTTGAGCCAGCCTTTTTCCAAAATCGCCTATCCACTGTCCAAGGTGCTCATTCAAGAAGGCGCGCTGTTTCTTAAGAATATTGAAAAACTCGAGTTCTTCTTTTGCATGTATTCCTTTCAAAATGAGATGAAGCATAAATTCCAGTTCGAGGGTTATGTGGTCATCGGGCTCATTGTTTTCTTTTACAAATCGAAGGTCTTCATTATGGAATTGCTCCCTGACCTCATACATTACATCATCAAAAAGCATTTGCTCCCTGCTTCTATAAAACGATTCCCACGGAGGCGCAGGCAATGTCCCCGGTCCAATGAATAGCCTCGAAAACTCCACTGCTTCCCTATTTAAGCAAGGTTTACCTTTTAAAAAATCCTTCAGCTCCACACCGCCCAAGCCAAGTTCTCCAAGGCCGCAAACATCTCCTTGCTCCCTAAAAGCATCTATCCACACCTGATCAAGCGGAGAATGGAACACTCTGAGCAAAAAATGATATATATTGCCCCTCGCTTTCATTAGCGTAATCATTTGTGCTGTATCCTGCTGAGCCAACATTCGTTCCACCTCTTTATTTGTGAAAATATTCACATAAAATTGAACGTAAATTTCATCCGTTGCTTTTCCTTCCCGCAACTATACAAATCATTCTATCCAACTTTATTTTAGCAATTTTATCCTCCCCGTAAGTTATTTTGTTCAATTATTCACATATTGTTCGGAAATGGTCCGCTATGCCCTCCCCTCTCTCTCCTTTTAAAAAAAATACGTTTATGGTATTTTAAATGAAGGTAAAGTACCTGTCAGATGTTATTAGGAGGAAAAATCACGATGGAAATTACAGGCCACACAGTAGAATTTCTTGAAGATCCGTTTGGATTATTGGCAGGAGAGCGCTATGAATTTCTGCTTGATATAGCTGTTGATGAAGACGATGAATTGTATTCCGAATTAGGAACGGGCCTTAAGGTTATTTTTTCAGTTGAAGGCGACGAACATAAAATTGCCCAGTACAACTTTTTCGAGAAAGATTCAGGAAAAGTTTTTGATTTTGCTTTGGAAGACGATGAAGAAGAAATGGTCCTAAAGTACTGTATTGAACATTTTGAATAAAGAAAAAGGTATCCCGGCTGGCCGCCAAAGGATACCTTTTTAAATTTTATATTGATAGGAGATAAAGCATTCATCCGTTTCGAAGCCTTCGCTTGTATAAAGATGGACAGCTTGCTCGTTTTCAGCGTTTACGCTCAGGATTGCCTTGCCAAGGCCAAATTTTCTTCCAACCTGTAGCCCTGCCCGAAGCAACTTGCGTCCGAGCCCATTTTTTTGATGGGACGGCAGGAGCGCAATTGGTCCAATCAAAGCATAATAAATCCTATTATAGTATTCCCTTGCGACACGGACAAGGCCAACAGGCCTGCCCTCCTTGCACAGGAACAATATACCTCCCGGCAGGTAATCAGTCCGGGCGGCGATTTTTCCTGCTTCCTCTTCTGTGAGTGGAGTTTCCGATCCCGCCAGACCTGAAAAGGCTATATTCCGTATATGGCAGTAGTCCTTTTCGTCACGGCCTGGCACGAACTCCTTTAACGAATAGCCTTCTGGGAGAGAAACTTCGCCTGGAGGAAGGTCTTTTCTGGTTAAAAGATACGCATACCTTTCAATGGTAAAGCCCAGTCCAGCGATTTGCTCCCTTGCTTCCACTGCCGTTTCAGGGAGGAACAAGAATACTTTTTCCACTTTATCCATCTCCGGCCGAATCGCTGTAAAGAGGCGGTTATAGACGTCTGGTGCTGCTGGATTGGAATGAAATATCCGGAATCTAGCCCGGTTTCCCCTCAGAAGATAAGGATCCAGTTTCATAGAAACCGCGCCGATGACCTTCCCTCCTTCTAAAGCTATGAACGAAGGGTCTTCATCATCAGGCTTCATTTTTTCCAATTCCTCATCAACCAGAAAAGTGTCGTCAAGGCTTTTCCTATTTGCTATGCAATAATCGATAAACGCACCGATATTGCTTTTGTCCACCCGGATAATCTCCACACTTCCCCATCCTTGTCGTTAAATGTATCGTTTGCTTGTATTCGCTACAACCTGAAGCTCCCTGGTTGTCTTATGCATCGCGCTGCTGCAAATAGGGCATTCGGGCACATCCTCGCTCTTAAAATTGTCCCTTATCCACGCCTTGCATCCTTCCGCCGTGCATTCCCATATATCCGTCTCTTCCATAACTACTTCTTCCGTATTCCTTCGCCCAAACGCCATTCCAGGCACCTCCATGTTTTTTATTCAATCGGCCATGCTCCAACCCGCTTCAGGGCTTCAATCTGACCCGTCCGGATGTCCCTGAACTAAAAATCACCGATGCAAAAATGACTTGCAAGCCACTCTTTACATGCGGTGAAGTGAATCATTTAAAGTTTGTAACTAGTATTAGTATACCTTATTTTCGGGGTTTGGTCTAATGAATGGCTGAGCTTTAATTCGCCCCAAAAAAGACATGTTTTGCGGACAGTTCCTCACCCACCTCAAGAATGCCGTACGAAAATTGTTTCTGCCTGCGTTTGTCGGTAGCGGAACCAGGATTAAAAAGGAGGATTCCCTCTGTAAATTTGTGTACGGGAATATGGGAATGCCCATAAATGATGCAATCGACCTTTTCGCCAATGAAGGCTTCGATCGCCCGCTTTTCCGTCGTTTTTCCGATTCCGTGGCCATGGACAAGACCGATTCTGAATTTTCCTGCCTGAATGATTTTTTTATCCGGAAAAAGGCTCTTCACGTCGTTACCATCCACATTCCACATTCCCATGGACGCCATCAACTTTCGAAAAAGCCGACAGCATCGAATAAACTTCCGGAACCTGCCAATCCCCGGCATGGAGAATTAAGTCAGCAGATTCCAAATCAGGGATAATAGCCTTTGGCAAAGCTTTTGCCTTTTTTGGAATGTGGGTATCTGACAGGACAACAATTTTCATTGCTATTCCCTCCCTTCCTTCACTCTTCCCCTCTTTCCAAAATATAGGAAAAGGATGATGTAGACTGTCAGCCATGCACCTCCCGCTGTAAACCCGCCAATGATGTCACTTGGGTAATGCACGCCAAGATATATCCTGCTGATGCCGATCATGAAAATCATAAATAAGAAGATTCCACACCCGATTACCTTTGTGCTTGCGTTTTTTGCATAATGAAAAACCAGGAAAGCTGCAGCTCCATAGAAAATCATCGACCCCATGGAATGGCCGCTGGGAAAGCTGAAGCCCTGTTCAACAATTAAAGGCTCGATATCAGGACGCTGCCTTTTGAATAACTCCTTTAGGAATATGTTAAAGAGGGAGCCAACGCCCGAAGACAACCCGATATATAAGCCAACCCTCCACTTTCTTTTATAAAAAGAAACAACCATAACAACAATAACAGCGGCGATAATCCAAACGACCGAGCCTGCCATGGTAATAAATAGCATAAATTTAGTTAGGTAAGGAGAAACAGTTCCCTGGACAAAACCAATAATCATTCTATCAAACTTCTCTAATTCATGTTCTTTCATTTCTCCGGGAACCTCGACAAAAGCCATCAGGAAGCCAAAGAGAAAAATCATTGCTAAACCAATATACGAAAATGCTAATTTTATTAATCTGTTTACCATGAAATCCACCTTAATTTACATTGACCGGAAGGCCGACCCTAAAAGAATCGGCCTTTAGATTTACGCCTGCTTTTTTGTCCGTGTTCCGGTTTTTTTGCGTGGCGCGGCCTTTGTTTTCGGTTTCGTCCGGTCGATTGAAGCCTGTAACGCCGCCATTAAATCCGTAACATTGGATGGAGCCTCTTTCGCAGCCGGGGCGACAACTTCCCTGCCCGCGCGTTTTGCTTCTATTAACTCGAGCAACGCGGTCCGGTAATCATCGGTATACTTTTCCGGTACGAAATCTGTCGTCAACTGGTCGATTAGCAATATGGCGGTTGCCAATTCCTTATCTGTAACCTTATCGGCGTCAGGGACATTCGGTACATCGTTTGCCTTTCGGACTTCATCAGGGTAATGGATTGTTTCCATCACAAGCGTATTTTCATAAACCCGGAGGACGGCCAATTGCTCCTTGGAGCGGATTGCGATTTTTGCAATGCCAACCTTTCCTGAGTCCTGAAGCGCCCTTCTTAACAAGGAATACGCCTTGCTTCCCCCTTCATGCGGCGACATGAAATAACTCCGATCGTAATAGATGGGATCAATTTCTTCCATTTTGACAAAATCGATTATTTCTACCGCTTTTTCTTCATTTTCCCTTTTCAACTTTTCAAGATCCTCGTTATCCAATACCACAAACTTGCCCTTTGTATACTCATATGCCCGGACAATTTCCTCACTTTTTACTTCCCTGTCGCACACCGGGCACACTTTTTCGTATTTGATTGGCGAATTGCACTCCTTATGCAAGGTCCTTAGTTTCACGTCCCTGTCCTCCGTTGCCGCATGGAGTTTGATTGGAATATTGACAAGGCCGAAACTGATGCTGCCCTTCCAGATTGTATGCATAGTCACTTCTCCATTCTTTTTTGAGGTTAGTTTGTGTAGATTTTTACAGCAGCAATCAATAAAAGATTTGGAAAACATGATAGCCTGAGCAAATATATCATACACTAACCAAAAAACGATGGGATGAACACGTATGAAGCCGATGCTGCCTGTTTTGCAATTCGAGCCTCCTGAATTTCCGGGATGGTCTTATGAGGTAAAATACGATGGATTCCGGGCCATTCTTGACTGGGACGGTAACGGGCCAAGGCTCACGAGCCGTAACGATAAGCCCCTTTTGCCATTATTCCCGGAAATTGAGGATTTTCTTAAAGCGTACCTTGATCATTTCCGATTCTTCCTGCCTCTTAGGCTCGATTGCGAGCTTGTCATTCTTGAAAATGAGTATAAAGCAAATTTTTCAGCAATCCAGAAAAGGGGGCGGATGAAAGCGATAGGGAGGATTGCCGAAGCCGCAGAAAAACAGCCTGCCCGGCTCATGGCCTTTGACCTGCTCGTTGAACATGGCGAGAACATACACTCGTTGCCCTATCTGGAGAGAAAGCGCCGGCTTGCCTCATTATTTTCAAAAACTGGCATGGCAATGGAACCAAAAACGACTGGCGTTGAGCTTCTACAGCTGGTTCCCCCACATACCAAGTTCTCCGAGCTGTGGGAAGAAGTAGTCCTTCATGACGGTGAGGGAATCGTGGCCAAAGCCCCCGAAAGCCAATGGGAGGAAGGAAAACGGTCCACAAAATGGGTTAAATATAAAAATTGGAAACTGGTTGATTGCTTTATTACCGCGTATGAAAAGTCAAATGGTTATTATTACTGTGGGGTTTATAAGGATGGAGGAGTGTTTCAGATAGGCCATATCCTCTTTGGCCTTAAGCCCGATGAAAAGCAGGCATTGTTTACGGTTATTAAACAAAATAGCAAGTCGGAGGACAGCAGGTTTATCTATGTCGAGCCCGCCATCTGCTTTGAGGTGAAATACCTTGAATTATATGATAATGAACTTCGTGAACCGCACTTCAGCCGCTTTAGGTTGGATTTACGGCCAGAAGACTGCACGTTTGATAATTTTCTGTTTAACCAGAAAAATGTTACTGGCGATATTGAGTTGACTCACCCTGATAAACCGGTATGGGAAAGCCCTTCTATCCGTAAAATTGATCTTGTCCATTATCTAATGGAAGTGGCGCCCTCCATACTGCCTTTTTTACGAAAACGGTCATTGACCGTCATCCGGTATCCACATGGTATGTTTGGCGAAGCCTTTTATCAGAAAAACTGCCCGGATTACGCTCCGGACTTTATAGAAACTCATCTGGACGAAGGAATTAACTATATTGTATGCAATGACCTGAAATCACTTGTCTGGCTGGGGAACCAGCTTGCGATTGAGTATCACATTCCCTTTCATACGATTGAGTCGGCCAAAGCGTCTGAAATTGTCCTTGACCTCGATCCTCCGTCTCCTGCCGACTTTGGCCTTGCAGTAAAGGCCGCAGTTTATATAAAAGAGGTGATTGACGGGCTTGGGCTCATCGGGTTCGTAAAAACAAGCGGAAACAAAGGCCTTCAGGTGTACCTCCCTTTGCCTTATGATACATACACATTCGATGATACACGCCTGTTCACCGAATTCATCGCCAATTATCTTGTATCAAAGGAGCCAGGGCTTTTTACAATAGAACGGATGAAAAAAAACCGCGGCGGCCGGCTCTATGTTGATTATGTCCAGCATGCACCGGGAAAAACAATTATTGCCCCTTATTCACCAAGGGGGAACAAGCATGCGGGAGTGGCTGCTCCGTTATTTTGGGATGAAGTTGAGGAAGGGCTTGACCCGAAGGACTTCAATTTGCCAAGTGTTCTCCAACGGTACAGAAACTCCGGCGACCCGTTCAAGGACTACTTCAAAGCCGGGGAAAAACAGCCGTTTGGGCCTGTCCTTGAGTTTTTAAGATCAGGAGGGAACAAAAAATAATCGGGGTGGCGCTATCCGGTTAACCGGAGCGAGGAATGGCCTGTCAGACGGGTGGGGTTAATTTAAAACTAATTAGGTTTTTGGACATTTGTTGGTACAATAATGGAGTCTATCTTACAAGTAAACACGGGGTTGGTTCTCGGTTGTCAGAATAACGAGGTTTATCTGACAACCAAAAGAGATTTCGGCTCCTGGTTGTCATAATAACGAGGTTTATCTGACAACCAAACGAGATTTCAGCTATATGTTGTCACACAGCAACTTTTACAACCCCGAGCAACGAAAATACCACAGCCTAAATGACCGTGGTAGAACCAAAATTTAATTCTTTCTCACTAAAGGGAGCAGCACGACTGGCTCCTTGGTTAATTAGTTTCCTTCATCCAACAGCACAGGAATCGCAGGTCTAGGTGTTAAGCCACTCAACTAACGATCATCAGAAAAACGCCGCTATGCTCCCCAACTGGGCCTTAAATCTATCTGCTTAAAAACGCAAGCTAGCCTATCCTTATTTATGTGCAGCAATGAATTCCTTTGCCTTTTCCTGAAGACTGGCATACAGTTCTTGTTCACCAAAATCACGGACCTCGGTAAACGCGTTGGTTCCCAGGGAAAAATCCACTTTCCCTGTTGCCCTGTAAAGGAATGTTGCATTTCCAATCAGTTCAATTTTAAAGCTTCCATCCAAGTTCCTGACGATGCACTGAACCATCCCGCCATCATTGTAAACCGAGATAGGTTGATTAATATCATTCAATCCATTAAGGCAGGTTACAAGCGACGAAGCAGACATCGCGGTCCCGCACGCGTTTGTAAAGCCAACCCCGCGTTCAAACGTCCTTACATAAATATGGCCGTCCGCCAAAAGCTTTACGAAACTTACATTCACACCGTCCGGGAAAAGATTGTTTGGCTTGTTTACTTTTTCGCTTAACTCCTTTTGTAGGGTTCCTTGTAATTCGTTCTCCCCCACAATGGCGATTAAATGCGGATTGGGAACAGCGACTGCTGTAAATAGAAGATCATCCGACAACTCGGGAATTTTCCCATTCATTAGCGTTTCGTGTGGCAAATTCAGCGGCAAATCCCCAAGATTGAATAAAACGGGGGAAATTTCCACATTGTACGTCTTAATCCCTTCCCTAATGTCAGGATATTTTTGAACAAGAAGGTCTGCCTTCATTGTTTCAATTACGGCGCTATCTTTATCAAGTTTTTCACAAACATATCTTCCCGCGCAGCGTAGGCCATTTCCGCACATGGAAGCTTCCGACCCATCCGCGTTGAATACCCTCATAACCGCATCGGCATGTTGGCTACCAAGAATGAACAGGATTCCGTCAGCGCCTGGCCCATTATCCCTGTCGCATAAAAGGCGGGCCATTTTCGCTCTTTCCACTTCCGTAAACAATTCCGTTCCGGAAAGTTCGTCAATCAGCAAAAAATCGTTCCCTGAACCATGTACTTTAATAAATTCAAATTCCAAATTTGCTACCTCCCGGATCTTTCGTCAGTTAAAGAATCGCACAGTAGCAAAAAAATTACAATATTAGCGTTCAACAAAAAATTCCTTGATCAATACGGCCAAGAAGAGAAGCCTTTCCTCGTCAGCCAGCCGGGGGTCAAGGGTGAAAACCGGAGCATTGGGATCAGCTGAGAAAGCCGTCCACCCCAACGGCATCATTCCCCTTCTCAGCCTGCCCGCCTGCCCAAATTTTTCACCAACAATTTTCAAATCCATGAAAAGCCTTGACGAATCAATTGACGCGATGTTAGTCCCTTCCGCAGTGAATGTCCAGCCTTCACGGCTTTTACATAAGCCGCCTAAAGACAGGCCCACCGAATCATAAACATGGATACCTTTTTGAGTGAGGAAATACCTTGCGACCAGGCTGGACTGCCCATCCGTTAATTCGAGTTTTTTCCGAAAGAAAAAGATGCCCGGCGAAATCCTCCTCAGGTCTGCAATTTTTGTACCATTAGCGGAAAAAAGGATCAGGCCAGGGTTTAATTTCGCTTCGTAAAATACAAGAATATGATTTGCCTTCAGTATATGCTCCGGGTACCCTCCAAAATCGCGTGCGGAACTAACGGCTCTCTTTTGGTTCACCAAATGGATATTAAAGTAAACCATGCTCCCAATAATGAACGGGAGGATAAGCAGCATAGCCTGTTTGTTGTTCATAAAAAGGATATTGTAAGCGATCAGGAGAATTGCCGGAAAAAGAAACACAATGCTGGAATTTAAGGATGCCTTCGAAGTTTGGAAGTAATAGTCCGTAATTTTCATTGTAGCCCTCTTACACTCTTTTCTAATATTCTATTGCCAGCCTGTCCAAATCATTCCGCAACACTCCCCATGTGTTAAAAGCCCATTAAGTGTTGCCTTAAAAGAAATCAAAAAAGGGCTCTGGCATATACTTGTTTATGAAGAGATTGTTTAACGTAAAGGCAAGCTTAAATTGAGGACCAACCTTTTTAAATATGGACAACGAGGTAGGAAAATGGAGAAAATTTTACTAAAAAATGCGATGGTAATTCCGGTAACTCAACAACCGTTCGCACATGGCGATGTCCTGGTTGAGGACGGAAAAATAAAAAAAGTCGGCAGAAATCTGCCAGCGGACCCGGAAACGAAGCAAATCGAATGCAACAACTTGTTTCTGCTGCCAGGATTTATCGATGTCCATACCCATCTGGGCCTCTATGATGAAGGGACAGGCTGGGCGGGTAATGATGCGAACGATACGATTGAACCGATTACCCCCCACATCCGTGCGATGGATGGGGTATATCCTCTTGATTCTTCGTTCAAGGATGCCAGGGAAGCCGGCATTACCGCCGTCCATATTATGCCCGGCAGCGCGAATGTAATCGGGGGGACGACCTCGGTCATTAAAACGGCCGGCAGAAATGTCATCGATATGATTATAAAGCAGACCGCCGGGCTTAAAATAGCACTGGGAGAAAATCCGAAACGCGTCCACAGCAACGGGAAGAACCATTCTCTTACCCGGATGGGAATTATGGGGATGCTGCGGGAAGCATTCAATCATGCCGCCGGAACAAATACGGACGACTTGCGCACCCTGCCTTTGCGAAAAGCTTTAAATAGAGAGATTCCCATCCGAGTTCATGCCCACCGCGCGGATGATATTATGGCGGCTTTGCGTTTTGCGGATGAATTTGGCCTCGATGTCCGGATTGAGCATTGCACGGAAGGCCACCTGATTGCAAGCGAACTTACCGGCTTGGGGCTGAAGGTTTCGGTAGGCCCTACTTTAACAAGGCGCTCGAAGGTTGAATTAAAAAACAAAAGCTGGACTACGTATCAGGAACTTTCAAAGCATGGGATAGAGGTTTCCATTACGACAGACCACCCTTACACTCCCATTCAATATTTGAATGTTTGCGCCGCCATTGCTGTAAGGGAGGGCCTGTCCGAACAAAAGGCACTTGAAGGGATTACCATCCTCCCTGCCAGAAACCTCGGAGTCGACCATCGGATTGGAAGTATAGAGGAAGGGAAGGATGCCGATCTAGTGCTTTGGAACTTCCATCCCTTCCATTTTCTATCCAAACCACTATGGACAATGATAGACGGAATATTTGTTTTTCAAAAATAATGTAGAAATTTATCGGAAAAACAATTGATTTTTCCGCCAAAAAACCTATTTATTTTTTATTTATTTTTGTGTATTATACTCTAGTAAAAACTCTTTTACTTATGTTAAACTGAATTTCCCTGTCATCATGGCAGCCAACATTATATATATTGTGCATTGGGAAGGCAAATGGTGCGCCACCAGTCAAACTGGTCCTAGTGGGTTCGATTCCCACCCCGAAATTTTTTTCGCAACTTAAAAAAATTTCGAGGGTGGAGGTCCGGATCCATGGGACCCGTCTGCCCTGATTGGAGGGCTTCCTATGTTGAAAAAACGCGATCTCAACGATTGCCACGCACTATACGACCTGATTACCCATCCAGATGTGTTTCCATATGTACGCCATAAAGCGAATTCCTATGATGAGTTCCTATTTTTAACCAAACAAACAATAGAGGCGGAAGAGCGGGGGGAAATCATCTCCCGTACAATTCTTGACGAATGGGGAACGCCAATCGGGACAATTTCCCTATTCGATATCGAATCGAACGCAGGTTTCCTTGGAACCTGGCTCGGCAAGCCTTTTCACGGACTTGGCTACAACTCTCTTGCAAAGGAAGCCTTCTTTCAGGAAGTTTTCTATGAGCTCGGGATTGAAACGGTCTTTATGAGAATAAGAAAAGCGAATGTCAGGTCCATTAAAGCGGCTGAAAAACTCCCCTATTCGGTTAAAGCGAACGAAACAAGGCCGGCCTTGTACCGCGAATTGAATTCCGAAGGGAATATTTTCGATTTATATGAAGTCCCAAAAGACCAGTACACTTTCCATTTACTTCGAAACAATATTGCTTCCCAGGAGGAAAGCAAGCTTCTTGAAGCCTAAAAATACATTTCCAACAGTAGATCTCTATTTCTACCTGACCGTTATATAAGCCAATAGAAAAAAACCAAACCTCCTTTCCATGGCGGTTTGGTTTTTCGATTGCTGTTTACATAATAATATTATTGTATAAACAAGAATCATTGCCTATAAATTTTCCCTAGTACATCTAATCCGCCTGTTACAGGAATAATGCTGCCGGTGATAAAATCGGATTTTTCATCCGCGAGGAATCCAATCACCCTTGCGATATCTCCGCCAGTGCCTGGCCGGCCAACCGGAGCATTTTCAGCCTCATTGCCAGTAACGTCCCCTACGTCTTTTTCCTTCCACCCTGGGATGATATCCCCTGGGCACACCATATTGGCCGTAATTCCGTTTTCAGCTTCTTCAAGCGCGATTGTCCTAGTCAGGGATGCTAGGCCGGTTTTCGCGGCGGCGAACGCAGATCGGTATATCCACCCAGGAGCTGTTTCAACCCGGTCAAACCCTAAAGTGATGATTCTTCCCCATCCCTTTTCCCTCATCTGCGGGAGTAGAAGTTTCGCTAAATAGAAAGCTGATGAAAGGTTACCTGATACAATTGAATTCCATTCATCGAATGTGTAATCGGTCAAGCTTTTTCTGTCATGTATGTAAGGACCGGCGTTATGGATGAAAATATCGATTGAAGGAACTTCGGCAAGAGCCTTAGAGACGGCATTTTCACACTCTTCCCTGACTGAAACGTCTCCCTGTACGAGTACACATGTTGTTTTGAAGGTATTGGTTATATAATCCGCCAGTGCCTCTGCCTTTCTTCTGCTTGACCGGTAATTGATGACCAAATCATAGCCTTTTTCCGCGAGAAGGATGGCAGTCATTTTTCCTATGCCGGAAGCAGCCCCAGTAATGAATACAGTCCTTTTTACCATCCGAATCCCCCCTCTTATCTCTTAATTTCCATTATGAAGCGCCCATAGGGAAGTAAAGCATTCTGAACCTTTGGGCGTTTTTTTCATATTATGTTAGTGCAGAGATGCATCCGCTAAGCCCGTTTAGCAAGAAAGGATGGTTTGCATGTTCCCCTGGAGCTCGTTTCCATTCAATAAAGAGATGTCGACTATGATGAAGGGCATGAAACCTGACGCCATAGAAAAATATGTACGGGAGGCAATTGAAGCTTATTTGCCAAAAGGGACAGAAAATGCCTTTCATTTTTCCGATGAAGCACCTACCAGACAATCTCAGGCTACGGCCGCTTCAGCGAAAAGCCAGGCTTCCATTTTTTTAACCCACGATTATGTTTATGCAAGGCTACCGATTTCAGAAGACACGCAGGAAAATATTCGCCTCTATCATACATCGAACCAACTAATTATAGAAAACTTCCCGGTTCAGGGAGAAAAACAGGCCTTTGACCTCCCCGCCGTAGTCAAGAAAAAAGGAGCCACAGCAAGTGTGCAGGATGGCATACTTGAAATCAGGCTTATTCGGGCGATTGATGTCCAGCTGTCAGAAATCAATTTTATATAAGTTTATTTAGGCAGACATTCCGTACACCTTTTTCCGCTGTACGGATTTTGCATCTTTTCAAGACATTTTTTCCGCTAAAACTGTATGTAGTTCAATAAGTTCCAGCTTTGCTTCATTTGAAAGATCCGTTTCTAGAATCCTTTTTACGGCGCTATAATACTTTGAATGGATCGGCTTTCTTACCCTTGGATGGGAATTTTCATCCCTTAGTTCCCTGGCAATGGCTTCTTTCAGGATCGCTTCATTGCTTTCCCCTTCTTTTTCAAGAAGCCGGTTGTTCCAGATTTTACGATATTCGCCAAGCAGTCTGGCAAAATCCATTTCTTTCATGATATCGTTCAACTCCCAGCATCAAACCTTTATCACTAGAATTGTACATATTAACCGAATTGATTGCAAAAAATAGGAGAACAACTTCACAAGGAGGTTTCCATGGTGCATCCATACCGATGTCCAAATTGCAAAACGAATAGAAGCCGTTTTAATATCATTGAACAGGTGGCCCATTCTGTTAAAATGGACCCATTAACCGGTGAAATCACGAGCGAGTACGAAAAAAACAGCCCAGAACCATTCCATATTCCATATACAGGCCCGGATTGCCGTATCCAATGCGGTGTTTGCGGTCTAATTGAGGATGAAAAAACATTCATCAAATTCGGGCAGCTGCCTGTTTAGCAAACAACTTTGTAAGGGCCCAGGCAATTCCTTATCGGGCCCTTAAACCACCTAATCTGATTGATCATTTGCCAGTAAACCATTCTCTTTTAAAAATTGCATGGAATCAATTTTCCATGGGGAAAAAGGGGAAGGACGAAAACAAATGATCTCTACCTTTGCCACATGTCTTCCCATTCCTTTTAGATGCCATTCGATTTCCACCGGTACAACCGCAATCAAGTCTTCTTCCAAATCTTCCGGCGGCAGCATAGGAAGCCGGATAATTTTCACGCCTTCAACATTTTCAACAATCTTCCCCCAGTTCATGTTTTTCGTAGACAACATGCCGACAATGCGGCTATCCTGCTCTTTGAAGCCAGCAACATAATAACGGACAGCTTCGTAAGGATTGTCCGTAGCCAGCAGTGCACCAAGGCTCCCCGCGGCTTTATGGACCATCATCATATGGGAGAGATCCATTTCCTTTCTTCTATGCGTCGTACTTTTATAAAAATGGATGCAGAAATGGCCAGGAAAATTGTTTTTAAGCGCTCCGGCCCCATGAGGCATCCCGTTCATCGAAGCCGCTATCTTTTGATTGCCGTGAATCGCATAAATCGCTCTTCTTTTCCAGCTCCATTCCCCGTTGTAAATTTTTTTCATAATCGCGGTATCCTTTGGGGTCAAGGGCTGGACATCGGCATGCTTGCTTCCAGCTCGTCTTTGGACACGGAACTTCTTGCCTGTTTCCACATCAACCACGGTGAAGATCGCATACTTCGGGAAAAGCTTGTCCGCTTCTTGCCAGGGAGCCATCTTTGCGTCTTGTAGTTTGGCGAATGCCGGGAAGGAGGACAGGAAAAGAAGCGATAAAGCCAATATTAAAACAGGAATTCTCTTGTTCCCCAATTAAGCCACCCTTTCCTCATGTTGCATGTAAGGAAAGTTTCCCTCTTGGCATGATAATTCATGCAATGAAAAAGCCTCCATCAAATAATGGAGACCCTCATGAATCTTTTCCATGGTTATGGATATATTCCCTTGCCTTATCAATTCCAATTGCGATTGATTTTCCTTCATCATTACCATCTTCGAGAAGGGCATTTGCTATTTCAATTGCTTTTTCCCTGACATCCGGGTCAAGATTCTTCATTGAGGCCGGATAATCATCTTTAGACCAAGGCATGAACCGACCACTCCTTTTTGTAAACGTTACGGTTCAATACCCTTTTCATAAGAAGCAAAACCTGCTTCCAGGCTTCGAAGCTGCCCGGCAATTTTTCCCCAATCAATATTTTCGCCAATCATGACAATATTCAGCGGCATATTCATATCTTCTTTTATATACGAAGGCATACCATATGAAAACTGAAACAAATCAGGGTAGGAGGAGCCTTCAAATTTAACATATCCTTTTATACGGTAAACCGTATCTGGCATTCCCCTTAGGAACTCATCGAAACGTTCCCTCTTGACGGGGTTCTTGAACGTATGGACAAACGATGAAAGCCCAAGGTCCTTCGTTTGCAAACGCGTAACGTGTGAGTTTTCTTTCTCCCCCGCGTGCGACAGGCCCCGCAAATCCCGAAGTGGGACTTTTGAAAAATTGGTCAGTACACATTTCGCATGAGGATTCAATCCTTGAAGGCTAATCGAAACATCTGCCTGCTCCCTGTCGGACAAGTCGCCAGCTTTGTTTACAATCAAGTAATCAGCGTGCCGAACTTGTTCAATCAATAGCTGCTGCAATTGCGGCCCCATCGCCCCCTTATCAAGCCACCTTCTCCCGTCGACAGTGGAGATAATGCCTTTTACATGAAGCATGTTGGCGAAAAGCGGCGACAGGACCGAATCGAGTACCTCGACAGGGTGCGCGGCGCCGGTCGTTTCAATATAAATCGCATCCGGCTTTTCCAGTTGAAGCAAACCTTGAAGTTGGGCCTCCACCTGTCCGCTCATCGTGCAGCAAATACATCCGCCCAATAATTCCTTTAAGGCAACATCGTCCCCTACTTCATCGGAATCGATCGAAACATTACCGAGTTCATTCATCATGACAGCCACTTTCCTGCCACTGTCCCGCTCATCCTCCAGAAGCCTTTTTAAAAGTGTCGTCTTTCCGCTACCAAGGAAACCTGCAAGGATATAAACCTCTGTCCTTTTCATATTAATCCCCTTCATACACTCATCTCTTCAAGCATTTCTTTGACCATCTCTTCCAGAATGGCGCGGATTTGCGCATCATCCTTTTCGGTCAAAAAGCCTGTTTTCTGGAACCATTCTTCTTTGCATTTCCATATAGGGAAATATCCATTTGGAAAATAGTCATCATCTTGTTCTATCCCAATTTCAATGAACGATTCATAATCATCCTCAAAGCATAAACCTTTTGGCTGCTTTTTTCCTTTTTTGGACCGGATCAGTTCGAGGATCAATCTTTGGTCATGTACCTCAAATTCCGGCTGATATTTCTCCTGAAGCGAATGGCATATGTTTACGCACGCATCCTCCAGCTTCAAAATTTCTTCCTTGAGCTGCTCATCAAAATGGATGATTTGCTTCAACAATTCTCACCCCGTTTTTGAACTCTTGGTTCGCCTGTACGGCTTATGGGCCGGCAGTTTCCCCTCTTAGCAGATGAGGAACTATCTAAGCACACATTCTAAAGCATTTCAACGGTACTTACAAACCTTTAGGCTTTAGGTGCCATTTATAAAACTTTGCTGTTGATTTCCACTCCACAAGGATAGCTTCCGGGAATAATCATCGCAGGGACATGCTGCCTTTTGCATGGCCCGAGGCACACGCTTTCCGCGGGGCGTCAGTGGAGCCTCCTCGGCGCAAGCGCCTGTGGAGTCTCCACCTTGCCTCTACATCCCGCAGGACACTGAATGTCATCATCGAATTTGCCCACGCACGAGAAAATGCGTAGTATTTTCGAGGAGTCAGTGCCCTTCGCTACAATCAACGCCCTAAAAGCCAACTCGTCCTTTAAAATAACCTTTACAAAAGGAAAACCCGGCTGACGGATGCCGGGTCCATTCATTATTTGATTTCTTTTTTAACAACTTCAATGGCTTTCTTCAGTTGAGGGTCATCCTTGACGATTTTCTCTTGAAGAAGCTCTATGATTTTTTCTGTTGTTCTGCCCGTAACGATTCCGTTTTCCGGAAGTTTATTTGCCTTTTGTAGAGCTTTTACGGCATTTTCTGTTTTTTCGTCGTAAAAGCCATCCTTCCTGCCTGGATAAAATCCAAGCACGGATAGCATTTGCTGAGCAGTCTTTACATCATTTGAAGAACTTCCGAGTTTCAACTCGAGTTTAGGATCGAGATAAGGCAGATTATAATAGTCAGGTACAGCTACCTTATAATCCGGCTCAATTCCTTTTTTATGAATCCAGTTTCCGTTTGGTGTCAGCCACTTCGCAGTCGTAAATTTGACATTTGAACCATCCGGGAAATCCTGGACTGTCTGCACAGTTCCTTTCCCAAATGTTTTTTCACCAACAAGTGGCACACCGGCAGATTCCTTTACCGCCCCTGCAAGAATTTCTGAAGCGCTGGCGCTTCCGCTGTCAATCAGGACAACCAATGGAAAATCAGGATTTCCTTCGTTTTTCGATTTGTATTCCTTGACCATTCCGTTTCGTTCTTCAACCTTGAATAACAGCTTTCCTTCAGGAACGAACATGCTGGAAATGGCAACCGCCTGTTCCAATAGCCCGCCTGGATTCTGCCGCAGGTCAAGAACAAGGCCTTTCATTCCTTCTTTCTGTAGTCCGTTCAATGTATCCACAAGCTCTTTGGATGTATGGGTCGAAAAAGTTGTAATCTGGACTTTGGCAATCCCATCGCCAACCATTTCTCCATGGACTGTTTCAATTGGAATTTCATCCCTGATGATTGGAACTTTAATTGTCCCTTCAACGCCAGGCCTTTGGATTGTCAATTCTACCTTTGTACCCTTTTCACCTCTAATCAGCATGACCGCCTGGGTTGATGACATCCCCTGTATGCTTTTTCCGTCTACCATAAGGACAATATCCTTAGGTTTAAGGCCTGCTTTTTCGGCGGGTGAACCCTTTAATGGGGAAACAATCATAATATACCCGTCTTTTTCCTGGATTTCAGCACCAATCCCCTCAAATGAGGACGACACACTGTGCTGGAATTCCTTCGCGTCCTTTTCATCCATATAAGTGGAGTATGGATCATCCAATGCCTGAACCATTCCGTTGATTGCCCCGCTGATGACTTTATCCTCATCAATGTCCTCATAATAGCCTTTTTTCAAGGTATCATAGGCACGATAAAGCTTCTCAAATTCCTCCCGTTCGGAATTTCCACCGATTACGATCGGTTGAGTTTCTTTCCCGAACGATAGCGCAAAAGCTGTAATTCCTGATGCCAAAACGACAACGAGTACCAGAAGCAAAATAAAAACTGGCCTCTTCATCCGGATCACCGCCGATTTATCCCGCTGTCCGGCATTCTGCTCCTGTTCCTGCAGTTGATTCTGTTCGTCCACAGCCTTCACCACTTCCATTTTCCGTAAAAATTATACTAGCCTTATCATCTAGAATACCATTTTTTCTCCATAATGGACAAAAAATTATTCTTGAACAAAATGTGCAAGCGCCTTCGTGACAGGCAAAGACCGCCTGTCCCTGCGATGATTACTCTCAGGAGCTTTCCTTAGTGGTAAGCCCCGACCTGCATAAGACGGGGCCCGCAGGACGGGCCTGCCCTCCGGAGGGAACCGGCTTATGACCTCGAGGGGCTAGGCGCTGGAGCTGGATTACAATAGCTTGTTTCGGGTTGTCCACAAGGTTAAATTTTATAAATTCCTAACCGAACAAAAAGAAGAACCCCAAATAAGGGGCCCATTAAATTCTCTTCACTTGCTGGAAAAATTCCTCAAGTGTCCAGTCATTTTCATACATGGTTGTGGCTGCTTCAACTCCAACATACCGGAAATGCCATGGTTCGTATTGATACTGAGTTATTGACTCTTTCCCTTTAGGATAACGCAGGATAAAACCAAATTTATGAGCATTCGCGGCCAGCCATTTTCCTTCTATCGTTTCTCCGAATTCCTCGGTCAAGTTAAGATCGGTCGATTTAGCGGCTATGTCCATCGTAAGCCCGGTCTGGTGCTCACTTTGGCCTGGCAGGGCAACGGCTTGCGTGGCAATATCCTCCCCGACCTTCTTCACTTCGGCATCGAACAAATCATTTTGCCTATCGTAGGACCGGAAACCCGAGACTGCATAAATTTCAATATTTTCTTCTTTCGCTTGCCTGAACATCTCTTCAATTGCCCGTGCTGCTACCTGCCTGATCAGGCTTTTCTCAATGTCCTGTTCGCCAAAGGAAAACGGGATATCAGGTTTTACTAAATCATCGGGCCGATACCCCACCGGCAAGGAAAACTCTTTATTCACGAGGACAAGGGTATTGTCCGGATTCTGGATTTCCTTCCTGCCGCTTTCTATGGCAATCTCATTGAAATAGGCGGCTTCAAGCACTGGGCCATCGTTTGTTTGGGATGCCGGTTCTGCCGGATCTTTGCTGCCTGTCACTTGATTGTCCTGTTGCTGCGGACGGCTTTCCGAGTTGATTTTATCTTTTAAGATAGGAATTTTTTTTACGAGAGCATCCATTTCGCTGCACCCCGATAGAAGTATGCAGCTGCTGATAATCAGCAATGTCCTTTTCATTTTTACCACCCAATGTCGACTTTTAGAATATTTTGTTCCTGATTAGTAGTATAAAGCTCCTTTTAGGCAAGGGCAAGGAAAGGTGGACAAATTATCACCTCATGGGCAAGGAACAATATGGATATCGTGTTGTTAACAGGAAACATGAATGATGGTTGCAGGCACTACTTTTTCTGCCGTAGCCCTTCACCTCATTAAAAAAATAACGGCCCTTCCCAAATGGAAGAGCCTTTGTTTCCTCGTGTTGGATTATTCTTTAATCGCGGCTTCCAAAGCAACTTCGATCATTTCGTTGAACGTTGTCTGCCGTTCTTCTGCAGTTGTCACTTCGCCTGTAAGGATATGGTCGCTTACAGTCAGGATGGAAAGTGCCTTCCTGCCGTATTTTGCAGCAAGGGTATACAATGCCGTTGTTTCCATTTCCAGGGCAAGGATTTGATATTGGGCAAGCTTTTCATGGTCGGCATTGTCATTGTAGAACAAGTCCGCTGTGAATACACTTCCTACTCTTAAATTCAGGCCCTTTTGAACTCCCGCATCATAGGCATTTTTCAGCAATTCAAAGTTTGCCGCTGGAGCGTAGTCAATGCCTCCAAAGTTCAGCCTGTTCATCTGGGAATCAGTAGAAGATGTCATCGCCAGGATCACATCGCGGACTTTTACATCCTTTTGGATGGCGCCGCATGTACCGACCCTAATCAAGTTTTTCACATTGTAACTCTCAATCAGCTCATTAACATAAATGGAGATGGACGGCACGCCCATTCCTGTACCTTGTACAGAAATCCTTTTCCCTTTATACGTTCCAGTGTACCCGAACATATTCCTTACTTCATTATAGCATTTCGCATCTTCAAGAAATGTTTCGGCAATATATTTTGCGCGGAGTGGGTCTCCAGGCAATAAAACCGTTTCGGCTATTTCATTTTCTTTCGCACCAATATGAATGCTCATACATATCCTCCTAAACCAAATGTTAGATGTCTAACCTCAGCACTCATCATATCATAATCATGGTGAATGATAAAATGTTAGCACAGGAATGGACTTAAAAAATTGAGGGATAGTATTAAAAGGCCCGGCTGTACTTAACAATCGGGCATACTTCTGAAACCCAATGTCCAGGAGGGATAAACATGGGAAAGAAGCACCGCAACCGAATTAACGCACCGAAAAAAAACAATCATATACCAGCTGAACAAATCATCGCGGAGCATGAAGCACATGCCAAAGAATATTCCGCGAAAAAACGCAAGAACACATAGAAACGGAGCAGCCCCCGCTGCTCCGTCTTCTACCTATTAAGAATATCGTTCAATAACCGCCTTGATTTTGTCCCGGACCACCGGTAAATCCGATTGGGTTACCACTAACCTGACATTTGATTCATCCATGGAAAGCGCTTCAGAAAGAAATCCGCCGAGGCCACGGGCACGCCTGTCGACCTGCATAAGCACTTCAATTTCTCCGCCCTCACCCGGAAACATGACTACCTCAAGTTCATCGAGACGGCCACGGAGTCTGCCGGAAACAGGTACGTATTCAAACTCCTGCACGAATGGGAGACGGCGCCTAAGCCGGTACGAAGCTTGTTCGCAATCTGCCTCCCTGAGCCGGAAACCCAAGTCCTCGACAGCTGAAAGAATGGCGGACATCCCCTTGTTCGGCAGCACCCTTACATAATCCGTATCCGTCGGGTCAACCGCGTTTTTAATATCCAGTCCGGTTGATAGCCAAACCTTTGTCCGCCCAATTGTTACAGGTGTATCAAGTGGAAGCCTGAAAGAAAATGGAATTTCCTTTTTCTCATTGGGCTTGATTATGAACGGATCCGAAATTTTGAAACGGTCAATAGCGGTGGTGTCGCTGTATTTCTTGTCATTAGATTCCTTCATATATACAGTATTCAGAGACAAATAGATCGAATCAATCGTTTGTTCAGTGCTCCCTCCGGTAATTTCGACTATCCCCCTTACCGTTTCGCCAGGGACAAGTGTATCTTGTTCAAGCCTCGTATCCACCTTTGTACCGCCTATCCCCACACTTGCGAGTACCTTATTAAAAAATGACATTCGCTATTGCCCCTTTACAAATTATTTTTTCAATATCTCTCCTGATTTCACCGCAATCATTATATTCGCTGTCAATGAGCAAAAGCCTTCTTAGAATCGTTTTTGCTTCCTGTGAAATGTGCAGCTCTTCCTCCCAGCTTTTTTCCGGCTGCCCTTCTTTTGGGGTGTAGGATGAGTAGAGCAAAAAGAGCAGGAAATGGCCCAATCCGTAGAAATCGGATTGGCGATTCTTCGCTTTTCTCAAAAGCTTGCTTGATTGAGGAAACCTACCAGTTTCTTTTTCGGCTTTTCGGGCAAGCCCGAGGTCAATCAAGTAAACTTCTTCGCCGTGTAAAAGGATATTCGGAATCCTGATATCCCTGTGGATAATATTGTTGGAATGCAAATAATCCATTATCAAAAGGAGTTTCATGGCAATTCCGAAAGCTTCTCTTTCAGTGTAAGAGTTCCCTTCCTCGAAAATAAGCTGTTCAACTGTTTTACCGTATTTATACTCCATGGCAAAAAAAGGGATTCCCTCATGAGTGCCATTCCGGAAATAAGCAGGCAGGCCCGGATCGTTTGTTTGTTGCATCATAACCTGCTCAATACGGAAACTTTTCCTACCCGAAAAAGACAGCCTTTTATGAAGACGAAGTGTTTTTACTACTACAAGACGCCCTTCAGCCATGTCAAAAGCAAGATAGGAATGGCCATAGCCCCCGGAACCAAGAAGCTTTTCGATCCTGTATCTCCCATCGATACCCATGCCCTTTGGGAATGGCTTTTCAATTGCATCGGAAATGGTTAGCATGAGGCTTTTAAACAAAAGGAAGCATCTCCTTACCGGCTTCGTCAGCTGCTAAAAAAGCTTGAAAAGCTTTTGCCTTTAAATTTTTTCTTATAATGGGAATGGCCATAGTGCGAATGCTTTTTGTGTTTCATATATTTCCAGGCATCGCTTGAACTCATGTATTTTTTTGGTTTTTTATAGCCTAATAGCAGCTTTAGGATTTTTTTCAGCATCGTTTTTCCTCCCCGGTTTTGATAGATTATTTACGCACCTAAGCAAAAAAAGGTTTCGTTCTATTTCCAAAAAATCCGCATAAAAATACGGCCCTTTTGCCGGCAGGCCGTATGATGCATACTATTATTTTTCTTCATCAATAATCGACTTTTCAAGGAGGTATTCAAATGTAATATCCGCCAGTTCTTCCAATTCGGCTTCAGTTGGTACGAAGCCCCGCCTAATAAGCTCCTGAAAGAAAAATTCAGCTATTTCTTCCGTATCGATAATCACTTCAACTTCTTTCATTCGCACCGCCTCCTTTTTACAAAATGTATGAATCATAAAAGCTTTTCATGCTTGCGGCTGAAATAAAGGCCATTCTTAGGAAGTTGCGCGGGAATGCGCGGAGTAGTTGTTGAAGGGGTGCGGGCAAACACAACTAAACGTGTTTTTTTCCGTCATTTTTATGGAGGTCTTGCAGCTTTTTCAAAATAACTTCCATTACCTGGGAATACTCATTATCACCGAAAAGCTGATGCAAAATCCGATAATCGTTGTAAATGTCAAGAAGACGGTCGATATACTGCTTACGTTCCTTTTTCCTTTGAAGTTCCTCTGCTTCGGATTTCTTGCCATGTCCTTCTGTGGGTTTGTTTTTTCGGGACTTATCCTGCTTGCCGACGATCGATAAAAAACCAAGCTTGCTAATGAACGTATCGGCGTGTTCAGCATCCGCAAGCAATGTTAGTTCTTCTTCGCCAGCCTCGAGCCATTCGCCGTCTTTCACCCTGGCAAGTTCGTAAATAACATCCTCCCAAGCATCCTCTTTATACCGCCAAATTTCTGTCCGTACGCCTACGACCTTGAAAAGGTCATTTCCATATCCTTTTACCTGGACTAGGTCGCCGAAGAAAAACTTGTATTCAATACCCAAATGCTCCTCCTCAACTGGGATGCCATCATATTCCGATAGCAGCTGGAGCGAGGCTTCCTTATAAAGGCCTTCACTGTTGTTGACCTCATACATAAAATGGCTGTCTACCAACTTGATATCGGTCACTTTCCCAACAGTTCCATAAATAATGATAACGACAGTATCGCCTAGTTTATACTTCGGAGTTTTCCTCTTCTCCATCACGCTCACCTCCCAATCCGGTCGCCGAATAATTACAATAGTATATGCGCATGATGTTTAATCGCACACGGTGGGCAAAATAAAAACGCCCTCCAAATTTTGGAGAGCGGATTCATTTTTGTTCCGTTGCCATATATTCCTGCCATGCCTCATCAAAAACAACCATCGTTTCTAGGTAGCCGCCATTTAGCTCCAGATAGGCGCTTAACTCCCCGTAGTCTTCCGAATGTTTTGGGAAGCTGTGGTCCATGTAGGCGGAATTGGCGAACTTGCTGATTTCGTCCTTCGGTTTTGGATGCCTGTATTTCATTAAAAAATGATAGAAAGATTTCCGCATCGGGCACCTCCTCGGCTATTGGTTTTTAAAAGATTGGTCAATTTCAATTTTTATACCGTCCCCACTGGCGGAAATGCTCGCAATTGCCCCAACGGGTATGGTCGCAATCGGTTGGGTATGGCCAAAGTTGACATTTCCGATGACAGGGATTCCCTTTAATTCCTTTTTGGATTGAATGATTCTGATTATAGCTTCCTCGGTTATATGAGAATCCTTCTGGAAACGCCCGATTAATATCCCTTTAATCCCTTCCGCTCCAGGCTGGTGAAGGAGCGACTGTAAATCACGGTCAAACGTAAGGGCATGGGATTCCAAATCATCCTCAATGAAAAGGATGGAGTTGGCAAGAGGCGGCATGAATTCAGTCCCCTGCAGAAGGTTCATCGTACAAAGGTTTCCCCCTATCAACGTTCCTTGCGCGCTTCCTTCCTGGATTTGAAGGAAACCATTCTGCTTGATAAATGTCCTGTTTTCCTGGTCACGATACCATGGATCATCGCTCCACACGTCGGATGGCTCAATTTCATATGGGGCATCGTTGGTCGCCGCATCGAGAAAGGAAGACAATGTATATTCAAGGCCATGCTTTACCCCAAAGCTTGAGAAATGCGGGCCAGTATACGTAATCAGACCGGTTTTCTTATAAATGGCCAGGCTCAACGCGGTTATATCACTAAACCCGCAAAAGAATTTAGGATTTTCTTTTATTAAGTCCCAATCAATATACTTGAGAAGCTGATTTGAATTATATCCCCCGATGACGGTAAGAATACCAGCTACTGAAGGATCCGCAAAAGCGTCATGCAAGTCTTCGATCCGCTGCTCGATCGATGAACTGAAAAATTCATCATGGCCATGGACATTCTTTCCGAATGTTACCCGGAATCCCAGCCCTTCAAGCCTTCCGACCGCAAGTTTCACCTGTTCTTCCTTTATTAAATCCATGCTTCTTGCCGGGGCGATAATCCGTATTTGATCCCCCGGAGCCAGCCTTTTTGAAAGCATCCCCTTACCCCCTTGCTAAAATAACATTATCATACCAAAACGTGGGCAATGGTCAAATAGTTTCTTTAGGGATAAGCGGATTTAAGTTTGATTTTTGTCTTACGCCTGAATGGTTGCGGTTTAGATAAACTCATTATTTTACTTAAGCTTTTTCCCATCGATGCGAATAGTTTTTTTACAAAAAAAAAAAACACCCCCTTCATTGGAAAGAGGTGTTCTCGGCTAGGCGAACCAACAGGCGGTTCCTATTATTATTAGCAGGATAAACAAGACAACTATCAAGACAAAGCCATTTCCAAAAAATCCTCCTACAGGCGCGCAACCTGCTGCAACA
This sequence comes from Neobacillus oceani, assembly GCF_046237595.1. Classification (NCBI taxonomy): domain Bacteria; kingdom Bacillati; phylum Bacillota; class Bacilli; order Caryophanales; family Bacillaceae; genus Neobacillus; species Neobacillus oceani. Next base: position 2,632,546 of record NZ_CP143543.1, read on the forward strand.
GGCTGGGCATAACCACAATAGCCTCCATATCCATACATGAGCATTCCCCCAAATATCCTTTCTCACAACACTGTATGAATCGGGCGCCCACTTTGTATGGGCATCCGCCCAAAAAAGGCTTGGCCCAGCCCAAATTTTAAGAGGCATCTCTTTTCTATACAGTTTTCTTGCAAAAATAGGTACTTCCACTTATTTTATTTCAAAATGATTAAGTTAAAATGACAGTATGATTACAACCAAACGAGGGCTGAAACATGAAAACAACAACTATCAGGAAGCTCATTATTCCGGCAGTGCTCCTCTCTATATTTTTGGGGGTATTTAACCCATTTACCTCCGCTAAGGAAGCCCCCGCCAACACTGGCGGATTTTACAAAAAAATCTCCTCTGGCAGCGACTTCAGCTATATGATTATTGGAGACAGCATTGGAAGAGGGTCTGGTGTAAGCCATCGGGATGAAACATGGTTCGCCATTTTTGAAAAACAAATCAAAAAGGATTTCGGATCCGCTGGCAACAGGCACTCAATCGTACAAAGCGGCGCAACCGCGTTTGAAGGAATTATTAAATACGAAAGGGAAAAACCGGAAACCCCTGTTGACCTTGTGTTCATCGTTTTTGGCGAAAATGACCGGAAATACATGGATGCCAGGCAATTCGCCTTCTTTTATGAACAGCTTATAAGAAAGGTAAAAACCGATCAGCCTTATGCGGAAATCATTACGTTCACGGAGAGCTGCCTTCAATATGAAGAGTTCGCGGAAACAATCAGCTCAATTTCGGCACATTACGGCGCGGTCAATCTCGATATGCGGGTGCCCTTTAGAAAATCCGGCCTCGATACGAAAAAGCTTACCCGCGACCTTGTACACCCGAACAAGCTGGGTTATCAACTTTACGCCAGCGAAATCTCAAGATCTGTTAAAGCTTCTATCCAATCCGATAAAAATGCTGTCTCGTTGCCTACTCCAATCCATACCGGCTTGTCAAAGCAATACATCTCAATTGAAGAACCTTCTAGCAAATCAGGTTTTGTGAAATCAGGAAATGGTTTTTTTAGCAGGGAGAAAGGGAGTTTTATCGAATTTGAATTCAGTGGGGAAATGGTGGGCTATACGGTCGAGCGAGGTCCTGAAGGCGGTGAAGTGGAAGTCTTCATTGATGGGAAATCATTCGGGACCGTTTCAACCTGGTGGCCGTTCAAGAGGGAAAGGAATATTTATTTGGCTGGCTCGCTTGGAAAAGGTCCACACCAAATCCGTTTTGTCCATACAGGTAAAATGTCCAACAACGGCAGCCAGACGGCCAAGCCATCTGCCCATATCAAGGCCATCATTGCTGAAAAAGACACACCATAGTTTCAATCCGGGGTTTCCAGGGCTATAATAGAGGAAAAAACGCCGGAGAGAAGCATGAAGACATTACTGAAGAATTTTATAAATGGAATTATCACGATAGTCCCAATCATTATTGTTGTCTACGTAATTTACAAGACATTCGTATTCCTGGACAGCCTCCTCGGGAATTTCCTGAGACCGTATATGAAAAACGATTATATTCCTGGGATAGGACTTCTGCTGACAGTTGTACTCATTACGTTTCTTGGGTTCCTGTCGACAAGGTATGTGGCTGGAAAGCTGATTCGTTTGATTGACCGGCTCCTTGAACGGATTCCAGTAGTCAAAACGCTTTATTCTGTTATCAAGGACACGGTCCAATCGTTCCTTGGCGAAAAGAAGTCTTTTTCAAAGGTTGCGCTTGTAACAATACCGGGCACAGAAATGAAGTCCCTTGGCTTTATTACATCTGAAAACCTGGAGAGCTTCTATAGCCCTCTTGGAGACCATGTTGCCGTGTACGTCCCACAGACCTTCCAGGTGGCCGGCTTTACGTTCCTGATTCCAAAGGAGCAAGTTGAAATCATTGACGTAAAACCGGAGGAAGCGATGAAATTCATCCTGTCCGGCGGCATGGCCAATAAAGGATCTCAAACCGCCTCCGAGCAAAAATAAAAACCGCTCGAGGGCGGTTTTTTTACTTGGCTGTCAATTTAATAAAAGGAGTCGTCCCGCGTTCCACTTGGCCGGAAGCGAGGATTTCGATATCCATCGAATCGCTGTTCGTAATAACTAGAGGCGTTACTGTGCTTTTGGCTTTTTCTGATACGATCGCCATATCGAACGTTACAAGCTTGTCACCGGCTCTTACCTTGTCGCCTTCACTGACATGCGCCGTAAAGCCCTCCCCTTTCATTGAAACGGTCTCCAAGCCGATATGCAAAAGGATTTCCGCTCCGTTCGCTGCCTTGATGCCAACTGCATGCTTAGTCGGGAATACTTGAATGATTTCTCCATCCACTGGCGAGACAACAACGCCTTCAGTTGGTTCAACTGCAAGGCCGTCCCCCATCATTTTTTGTGAAAAAACGGGATCATCGACATTGTCCAATACAGTTGCCATCCCGGATAACGGGGCAACCAAAACGACTTCCTTAGTTTCTTCTTTTTTACCGAATAATTTTTTGAACATTACAATCATCCTTTCGAATGTAGTCTGCCCTTATTCTATTCCCTGTATTTTAAGAGCTTAACTAAGGATGATTATACCCAAGTAGCTCCAGGAAACAAAACAAGTAGCCTTTTGGTTTTCTTAAAAGGGGTTGGGCATCCTTTGCGAGGAAAGTTTACCTGCCAAGAATTTTTCAAAAATTTAGATAAAGGCGAATGTCTCCTAAAATGGGGTGAATCTTTCGGAAATTGGGGTGAATCCCTTCTCAAATGAGGCAAACCAAATCCCAAAATAGATTTTTATGATCATTTTTTACAAAAACAGGAAAAGAGGCCTGAACAAAGGCCTCTTTCCCTACTTTTTCTTCGTTTTGATTTGCTTATTGATCGCCTTCCAGCGCTTCTTTTCCTCAATCTGGGCGCGTTTGTCCGCCTTCCGCTCAATAAAGGCTAGTTCTTTTTGAAGCTTGTTGTAGCTTGACAGCCTTTCTTCCGTAAGAATGCCGCTCCGAATTGCTTCCTGTACAGCGCAACCTGGTTCATCCGTATGTCGGCAATCCCTGAACCTGCACGATCCGCCCAATTTTTCAATATCGGAAAACGCGCCGGCCAATCCTTCCTGGCTCTCCCACAATTGCAGCTCCCTCATCCCCGGGGTGTCGATCAGGACTGCGCCGCCCGGTAAAAGAACGAGTTCGCGGTGGGTTGTCGTATGGCGTCCTTTGTCATCGTCTTCCCTGATTTCTTTGACCGCCTGCTTTTTTTCGCCGAGCAGGCTATTGGTCAAAGTAGATTTTCCGACCCCCGAGGAACCGAGCAGGGCGACAGTTTTCCCTTCTTCAAGGTACGGTTTCAGCTTGTCGAGCCCTTGGTTCATTTCGGCGCTGACCGGGATAATTGGGACCCCGAGTGCGACAGCTTCGACCTCTGCGACCATAGAGGCCACGTCTGAGCAAAGGTCCGTTTTGGTTAGGACAATCACCGGATTCGCACCGCTTTCCCAAGCAAGAAGCAAATAGCGTTCGATCCGCCGTACATTCAAATCATCATTCAGGCTGTTTACAAGAAAAACGGTATCAACATTAGCGGCTACGATTTGTTCTTCGGCTGTATTGCCGGCCGCCTTCCTCGAAAATTTGCTAAACCTCGGCAGGATTGCATGGATTGTACCAGTTCCTTCTTCTTTCCTAGATGAAAGGATGACCCAGTCGCCTACAGCCGGAAAATCCTCCCTTGAGGCAGCCTCAAACGAAAACTTCCCGGATACTTCGCAAAGGAGTTCGCCTTCTTCCGTCCACACCCTGTACATCCGCTTATGTTCGAGAGCCACTCTTCCTAGGATGCATTCATTTTTTGGAAAATTGGCCAATTCCATTTTCATATCTTCTTTTAAACCACTCATAAATAAATTCACTATGTTTCCCCCTAAAAATAAATAAACCGCAGGCATACACAGCCGCGGTTTGCTTTTAGGGGAATTGGACAAACTTGTCCCTTTGCCTAAATAACCGTACGGGCTGTGCAAGAGTCGACAACAATGGATACAATGCTCATTTTTCTCATTACACTTCACCCGCCTTTTCATAAGATGGTTTTAGTATATTCAATTCTTTTTAAAAAGTAAACAAAATTGTTTCCTGTTTCTGCATATTTGCGTTCCTCTATCCATAGTTTTAGTCGAAAAGCTAAAAATGGGGTGGAAAGAGATGGGGGAATCAAACAAAGCAATATGGAATTTTACGAAACAGGAACCGATTGGAAGGGGCGTAGGCTCAGCATTTCACGTAAACCCTTCAATCGGGATGATTGATGTGTTAATAAATGGCCTCAGGCTTGTTAAAGACTTGTCTTTTAAAAAAAGGAGCCTTCCGTTTGCCCTCCCGGAAGGTAGTTGCCAAATTGACGTTTTTTCCAATGGCGTCTGGGTCGCCACAAATGAGCTGATTGCTGAAAAAGACAAGGAATACTTTATTGCAATTACCGGTACAATCGATGAGGTTGACGTTTTCATCTGCCCAAGTGGAGCAGGAATTCCGCATGGTGAAGCGGCCGCGAGATTCGTCCATCTCGATCCCCTTCTTGGAAAATTGGATGTGTCGGTCAATAAGGGAGATGTCGTTTTCCCAACCCTGTCCTATCTTAACGTGACGGACAGCCTGGCACTCACGCCTTTTTCAGTGAACCTGGAAGCAAGGGCAGCGGGCACTAAAGAAATCCTAATCTCTATGCGGGATGCCCACTTCGAACGGGATACAGCCTACCTCGTCTGCTTCATTGGAAAGGAAGCCGTATTCCTAAAAGAAAAGTGAGTGCCCCATGTTAACGGGGCACTCACTATTTTACCGGGACAAGCAGCGTGAATGAAATATCATCCTTTTCCAGGTCAAATGAATTCGCCTTGAGTTTCACATCGCTCTTTAGCTTCAACTGCTGCATATGGACTACTACCTGGCGTTCATTGGGCCAGATTTCGACGCCTTTTGGAAGTTTGTAGCTTTTCCGGATAAAATCAAGAACATATGGAACCGGAAGGCGCAATTGACCGACAGAGATGGACTTTTGCTTCAGGAGCAAATCGCCATTGTCTAAGGCTTCCGGCACAAATGTCAACTTCATGTTCAACTCCTGGCTAAAAAATGGCACCGTTCCATAAAGCTCAACCTCATCACCTACCCGGACCTGGTAGTTGACCGGGGAATCGGCCACTTCTTTCTCAAGGTAGTGGTTAATAAGCTTGTTCACATCCTCCCTGTTCGTCCGGATGAGAAAGCTGACCATATCGCCATCCTTTACCTTCGTCTGTTCCTGTTTCTTGCCATCAGGCGGAATCATAGCTAGAATCAAAAGGGTCACAACCGCTGCCAATACAACCCCCAATAAAATAAAAAACGCTATTTTCCATTTATTTCTCATCAATATTCTCCCTTATCGTCCTCGCTGGCGGATTTTCTCGCAAAAGCAGGTATCGCATCCTCCTCCAGCGTCTCGTACACTCGCTCCGCAATTAATTCATACCCCTTATCGTTCGGATGAAACTGGTCATTAAACAGCAGGTTCTCTTCTGATGTACCAAACAAATCACTTATTTCAACAAAATACGTATCTGGGTAGCGTTCCAAAAGTGCTTTCCCGCCATCATTCCAGTCCGAAACGATTTGGTCAAGTTCTTTCACGTCGGGAAACCACTGCAGAAATGGATTGTAAATGCCTATAAGGACGATCATCGCATCCGGGTTGAACGACCTAACTTTTTGAATAATTTGGTCAAGGCGCTTAAGATAGGGACGCTCCTCTTTTTCAAAGCTTTCGATCTGCAAATTCAAAATATTATTCCGGGCAACTTTCATGACATCGTTTCCGCCAATCGTGATGACGACCATATCGGCTTCCTTGATTCCAGCCATTACTTTTTTTTGGCTGAGGCGATTAAGAAGCTGTTCACTCCTCGTTCCCTTAATTCCGAAATTTTCGAAACGCGCTTCTTTTATGCCTTTTTCTTTTTCAAGAAACGCCTTTAAATAAGGAAGGTATCCCCCTGTTCGGGTACTGTCGCCAACCCCCTCGGTCAGAGAGTCGCCAATTGCCGCGATAGAAAGCACACGGGGGACGAAATCATCCGGAATGGACCGATTTGTGTCAATCTTCACTTTTTTAACAGGATGGCTGCCTGCAACATTTTCCTGCTGGCAGGAAACAAGTATCAAAACAGCCAGGAATAGTGCAGTAAACTGTCTCCACATGGTGCTCCCTCCCCCAATCAACTCAATTATAATACACCTTTTCATAAATGCCCCATTCCCAAGGAAAGAAAAAAGCCCTAAGTGGGCTTATTGTAAAACTTTAATATCTTCAATAATTTGGTCATATGGAACATCGCTGACCCCGGAATAATACTTTTTCACAAGGCCGTCTTTGCCAACAAGGTAAAAGGTTGTTCCATGAATAACCTGGTCCCCTTCCCTCGGCTTTTTAACAATCGTTTTGAAGTTTTTAAGGGCATATTGTTCAATCTCTTCCTGGCCAAAGCCAGTCAGGAAATCCCAATTTTTATAATCAACTTCGAACTGTTCACCATATTCCTTCAGTACTTCCGGCCTATCAATTTCCGGGTCGACACTGAATGACACAAAGTGTATATTCTCTATTCCCTCTTGTTCCGCCTTTTCCTGTATTTCCACCATATTCGCCGTCATCGGCGGGCAGACCGTGTCACATTCGGTAAAAATGAAGTTGGCCATCCAGACTTTCCCCTTCAGATCTTCAAGTCCGAGCTGTTTTCCACCCTGGGTTGTATACGTAAAATCCTCGAGCGGCCAATTCTGGGCGTTTTCCAGTTCTTTTTTGCCACAGGCTGTCAACAGCAATGCAGCAATGGCGATGCTTAGAAAAATAATTCTTACTTTCAATGATTTCACCATCACTTTTCGATGTATTCGTGAACAGTTTAACAAACGAGTGATGAAGTTGGGAAGGTATTTGCTTACCTTTACTCAAAATAATACATAAGGGCAATCGCACCCGGCCCTGTGTGCGTGCTTACCGTTGAATTCGTATAATCCGTCTCGACACCTTCGTAGCCGGTAAGCTCGTGAATGTTTTCTTTTATCTTTTCTGCAAGCCCGGCCGCGCCAGCATGAGCGATTCCGACACCTTTGACAGTTTTCCCTTTTACATCCTCGGCAAATTGTTTTGCGAGATATTTCACGACCTGCGCATGGCTTCTTACTTTTGCCACTGGCGTGTATTCGGCTCCTTCGAGCGAAGCAATCGGCTTTATGTTCAGGAGTGAACCAAGGAGTGCTTTCCCTTTTCCAATCCTTCCACCCTTTACAAGGTTCTCAAGCGTATCTACCATGATATACAGCTTTGTATTTTCCCTGATTGCTTCAAGCCTCGCAAGGATTTCATCCATTGACTTTCCTTCAGAAGCCATTTCCGCAGCTTCCTTAACCTGAAAGCCGAGCGCTTTCGAAATAAATTTCGAGTCGACAACAGTGACCTTCGCTTCAGACATCGAAGCCGCGCTTTCCGCGGAGCGTACAGTCCCGCTCATTTTTCCGGTCATATGTATCGAAAGGACTTCAAACCCCTCCCTGCCAAGCCGGTCATAGACTTCAAGGAAAGACCCGGTTGAAGGCTGTGAGCTCTTTGGCAGCTCTGACGAATGCTTCATTTTTCCCAAAAAAGCTTCCGGGTCGATATCGACTCCATCGAGGTAAGTCTCCCCGCCCACAGTGATCGCAAGCGGAACCACCTCAATCCCATAACGGGATACTGTCTCCCTGGGTAAATCCATTGTTGAATCGGTTACAATTTTTATTTTAGCCAACTGTTTCACTTCCCTGCTTATGCACTTAGTTCCTATTATACCTGTTCCCAAGAGATGGAGAAATAAAAAGGGACCGGAAATCCCGGTCCCAAGCCATTATGCGTTGTTCTTTAGTTCAACAGACTTGAAAAGCTGCTCATAATCAGGCCATCTCATCGCGCGTTTCAAATAATCCCTAAAGGAATAACACTTTCTAGGATGCTTTTCGCGATAAAGCGAAGTTATGAATGTTTGCAAACGGAATCGGATCATTAAACTATAAGGGTTACCTTCCTCCAATACAGGAATCTCCACAATTTTAACCTTCTGTCCAACAGCATTTTTGAACTCCAGGCTTTTCAATAACAAAATATCAATCCTCTTTTTCTCCCGTTTGATTATATTATACCTTACTTTACGCTCGAAATGTGTCTGATTATGCTCAGATTTCCTAAAATATTTTGTGCTCTCAAAGCAAATTGTTACACTAGCTCCCGCTCTGTGGAAAGGCTTGCCACTTTTGGAAATCCAGCAGCCATATATTCGAGCCGGCCCGGTATACCCCTCGTTTCCGGCGCCTGCAAATTCACCCGCGAAATATCCGTGCCGCACACAGGACAAAGCCACGTCCCGGTCTCACAGCTGCTATATGATGGCTTGCTGCATTCTGTGCATACTTTTTTGTACATCCCCCAACTCTCCCTTACACTTCAATAAAATCTCAATAGCTTTTACTGCCAAGGATATTCAGTCACATATAAAAACAGACCTTGATTTTTCCTATATCCTAATCAAGGTCCCATTAAACATTTTTAGTTATTTTTTTTCGTCTTTGGAAATAAAACTGGAGACTAAAACCTAAACCAATAAGCCCGGCGCCAATTATAATCAAATTGTAAATTGAAGTCGACGTAAACGGCAGCGGACCTCCTGGACCAGTGGGTACAGTTTCATCGGGTATATCAATCACTGGTGTCCCATTGTCCCCGCCAGGTGTTTCATTATCCGGTAATTCTACAGCAGGGGGTTCCTCACTATCCACATCCCCTGGATCTACGGGTTTTTCACCAATCTCATCATCGCCCCCATCTCCAGGACCCTCACCTTCACGAGGGTCATCATCACCTGGAGGTTGCGTTGAAGGTGGTTCTTGTTTTGGAGGATCTTGTTTAGGCGGGTCTTGTTTTGGTGGGTCTTGTTTTGGAGGATCAGGTTCCGGTACCCAAATTGGCGGAATAGTGCCACCGAAAGTGCCTTCTGCATAGAATTTGAATTCGATTTCACTACTTAGTGTTTGATATTCATTGCCCAAAGTTAAAGGTACTTTTATAACAAATAATAATTCTTCGATTTTTCCCTTTTCTATAAATCTTGGAATTAATTTTTCAAAATCCTTTATCTTCCCATCGTATATAACTTGATTTTCACCTATAATTTTTAAGAGCAACTGATTGTAAAAAAGTTCAGAACCACTTGTCAATTTACTAGAGGCGAGATAATTAAAATTTTGTTTTCCGTTATTAACGATTTTAATTGTACCTTCAACTTCATCTCCTGGTGCTAGGTTATTAAGATTAAATAATGCTTTTTCTGGAGATACGGAAATATCAATCTCTTGAGTTGATTCTGCTGATATTGTAAGAGGAATAAAAATAATACGAAAAATAATAGTAAAGGCAGCAATTTTCAAGAATATATGAATTACTTTCCTTATTATACGAATCGCCTCCCTGACAAATTATTATTTGATATTAATGTTTTGGTTTTCAATCGTAAAGGTTTCTTTATTTTGTAACTTTTTCATAACGAGAATACCTACGATAAGGAAATATATCAAATATATTGAGATTGATAAAAAATTATTACGAAAGAATAAGCTTCCCGCAAAAGTAAAAGTAATTATCGAAGGTATTTTCCCCAACAGGGACGCAGAAATAAAAATATGCCAAGGAATCCTACTTAATCCACCAAGTATATTTACTATCGGCGAAGGAATAAAAGGAATTAACCGTACTAACAATATGCTAATAAAGGCATTTTTTTCGAAATAACCTTCGTATTCGTGTATACGTGGGTATTTTTTTATGTAGGATTGTGTCCATTCCTGGAACCCATATCGAGTAAGAAGGAACATCAACATCGTCCCTAAACCTATTCCAATGAGCGAAATTGTTACCCCGAGCCATATTCCGAAAAAGGACCCTAGCATACCTGCAAACAATGAAAAAGGCATAACCGGAAAAAAAACAAGGATAGCAACGAAGATAATACTTAACGGAATAGCTAATGCTTCTCCCTCTTTGATCTTTTCAATAATTGGTTCTTTGTATAAAATTGCCGATGCAATAATAAAACCGGCTATCATAACACTAAATACTTTATTCATTTTCGTGTTCCCCTTATTTTTGATCAAACAAAAGTGGCAAGAAATAAAATTATTAAGGTTCCAGAAAAAATATATTGTTCAGAAAAACGGAAAAAATTCAAAACTCCCCCCAAAGCAAGTATATTTAGATGCTTTGGGGGAAATTATTAATGGCAGTTATTCTTTTTCATTCTCAAAAGTAATTAAGTTTCCTTTGATGAACTTCAAAGAAGCCAGTGAAGAACTATTTGCACTTTGTGCTTCTTTTAACCTTCCTTTAAATTTTGAAGCATCTCCATTTGCCAAGAATTCTATTGTTTTTTCTAACTTAGTGTTAACCGTTGATGCTTGGATTTCTGCAGCTACGGCTTGGGTTTTAAGAACTTCTTGCAAAAACAGCGGCATTTTTTTGAATTCGTATGAGCCAAGTAATGCCTTTAATACAGTGATTTTTTCTTTAGCTTGGGAATTAGCATCTTTTGCTATATTTATATGTCCTTGAACTTCTGCTTTTGTCGCATTTGTATTAAAGCGATCTAATGCAGCTTGCATATCAGTTTTAGCTAACTCACTCTTTTCAATAGCTGCATTAATTACCGCCATAATCGACACTGGTTCTTCATCATTATCATTTATGGTAAAATTTATTTCTTTCGTTGCTATATTACCTGCATAATCAACAGCACTAATTATAACCTTATGGCTGCCTGGGCTTTCTATTTTTGGAAGATTCGCATTGTCACTGTTGATGGTAACAGCATCATTATCATCTATTTTATATGTGACATTACGAACCCCTGCTTCATCATCAGTTGTAGTGAAACCTATAGACACTCCTTCCGTATAGGCACCCCCTTCTTCCACTCCAGAAGAAACAAGTGAAGGTGCCTGCCGGTCGGTCGGTATCATACCAACATGAAGATCGGTTACCTCAGGCGGTACAGTGACGACACGGCTGATTGCATTCTCGAAACCAGGACGGCTAACCAAAACCCTGTAATCCCCTGCGGCTGTATCCCATGCGTATCTGCCATCCGCCCCTGTGACTTGAGGGTTTGTAATCGGGGACAGTCTTCCTGGGTAAGCCTCATCAGTCATATAAACCCAGGTTTCCAGTAACGGATCGTAATATTGAAGTGTTACAGTCGCTCCTGGAAGTCTCCATTCTTCACCCTTCTCAGAATTGTAAATATAGCCGCTTGGATCTATTAATACAATCTGGAAATTCAGTGGAGTTCCAGTGGAATTATCTTGATACCTAGGAACTACCGTAATTGTCATAGGAGAACCCCATAACCCCTTTTCATATGGGACAAATGTGTGGGTCCAATTAATCTTGTTTCCAGAACTCATTTCGGCGGAATACTCTTTACCGTCAGCATCAACAGCAGTTAAAGTGACACCGACTGCCTGCGGATCATTAAATGCAGCATTGACTGTCAAAGGGCTCATCCGGCCGCTTACTGGAATCCCATCCGTAGTTACCCCGTTGCTGCCACCAAGTGTAATATTTGTTGGAACGACAGGCTCTAGTGCTTCTACCTCATATGTTGCTGTTGCAATAGGCTCATTTTTCCCTTCTGCAAAAGCTTTTACAGTGATTTGGTGGTTTCCAGCTACAGTCGGCTGGATTTTCCAGGTTGATTGTTTAGTCATCCCACTTCCAACACTACCCAGAATAACTTCTGGATCAGAATCAACTAAACGAATTCCAGGACCAGATGTTAATTCAAGTCTTACATTATTGAGATTAGACTGAGTTGTGTTCGTAAAATAGGAAATTAGGTTAAATGGTGAGGAAGACCATTCCTCAAAAGTCAAACGCTTTTTGCCGCTTAATACAAGGGTCTCCTTGCCTCCAACTCCTGGCCTTCCAAAATAAGTCGTAATTATTTTTTGCTCACCTGGCGCGAGGGTTTTGGGATTCCACCACATACCAACCCCACTGTCCCCAGTATAACTATTGTCAGAAACAATATAATCCCATTTTGATCCACTTAATCCGCCCCAATTTGCAATTGCAAACCTATCAGGTACAGTAGCATTTCCTCCACGCATTGTATATTGCGCACTTATATCAGGATTATTGAAATCATTAAATACTTGCCAAAAATCTGGAACATTAGTTCCTACATAATCTTTTTCATAGTCAATGGATTCTATTCCATCATTGCTCGGAACTTTAAACGGCGCACTGTCATTTCTATTGACCATTGTATCAAGCATAATGCGAAGCCCTACATCGTGTGGAGCGTCGCCTGTATTCGTAATGATATATCTAATCTGCAATGCATCAGGCTGACCTGTTGCAGGATTCACAGCAGGCTGCAACACTTGTTTAACTGAGATATCGTTCGCTTTCCAAACGGATTCATTTGCTGTGTTGTCATTATTATTTGATGGCGGCTGCATAAACTGACCGTCCGGATTGTTACCATAAACTAAATCTTCTCCATCCACTTTAACCGTAGTATAAGAACTCCACGGTTCGGAAGGCCAGCTGTAAATAATATTGTACCAATTCTCAGAATTTAGCTCTTTTAAGCCAGCGTTAAACCTGCCGTCAGCTCCTACCAAAGCTTGAACAGATTCATTGCCAAAATTACCGTTATTTAAAGCAAGGTTATTAAGACTCAAGCGTGAATTAGACTGAGACGGAAATGGCTTCTCCTTCTTCGATTGGGAAGACTCTGCTCCAAAGGCAACACTCGATAGCAGAGAAAAACACGCCATTAAAACAACCAGGGTAATTGATAAACTCTTTCTAACTTTAGAACTAGATGTCATTTTTCCAATTCCCTCCTAATTTATGAAACATTATTTGAATAATGTTAATCGATAGATAGACCACGGGAAGGCCGTGGTCTATCAAAAAATTAAGTTAGTTGTTGTTTTTTGTTTGTACCCAATCTGTTCCAAAATTGAAGTAAACTTCTTTACCCTGCAGGGCATTTTTATCTACACCAGCTCTTGGGTTTTTCCTGAACTCAAGTGTAAAACCAAGCAACGCAGATTCACCTGGTTTCAAAACAACGTTATGCCTATCAGAGTTGGAATTCTGATTTAGATGATAAGAGTCATTTACAAGTTGATCTAAACGTTTATCATACATTTTCACTACTTTAAATAGGTTATTATTTGTATTTCCATTTCTTTCATTTAATTGATTTAGCATGTATTCATTCACAGCATTAAGTAGCATAGCTACACCTACTTCAGTAGATAAATCTGCATCTGGATTATTGTCCTGCCAAAGTTTATACCCATCATTAACAATTTGCATAACCAAATCCATCTCATCTGGATTCATTCTAGTGATTGGTCGTGCACCTCGATTTTGATCCCATTCCTGTATTTCCCAAATCTTTACTTCTGCTTGACCTGCAAATAACATATCATCTTGATATTGTTGACCAGACGTTATTGGATTTCCATTTGAATCCGCTGTTTTTGCTGTAATAGTTGTTAATTTCGCTTCTAAAGAACCAGTATTTTTAAGAAATAAACCACGGGTGTGCTTATCTCCTGGAGCCCAATATCCGGTTGCCATCGCCCCAAAATTGTTTTCCTTGTTTACAGAATAAAACATCGGACCTTCATTAGGAACATCATCACGTTTAGCTGTAATCTTCAAAGTACCGGCAGTTACCGTATTGGCACCGTTTGTTACAGAATCCTTAAAAAGCGCGTATGTAGCGCCTCCAACAGCAAGTGAAGTGGCTAGTAGACCGGAAATACCCATCAAAGCTATTTTATTTTTCTTTTTCATCATTATCCTCCAATCATTCTTTTGATTTACAAAAGGGATGGTATTGCTACCATCCCTTTAAATTGACTTATCTTAGTTCCAAGAAGATGGGCCGTTGCCAGATCCATTGGTATTATTTTTAGCCTGGACAGATTGGACTTTAACATCCACCGTTCCGTTCACTCCTTGATATTCATTTCCTGCAGCTAGTGGTAGGCTATAAGTAATGGAGAAAGTCTTTGATTGACCTGGTTCCAATTTAACAACATCGGCAGATCCAGTAACAGTTGCTTTGTTTGCCCCTGTAAACAAAGGACCAGAACCAGTAACACTTTCAATTTTCACCCACTCATCTAGGGTGCCATCGTTCCTTACTGTGATTGAACCTGTTCCAGTGTCACCAGGTGCAATATTATTAACCGAGATAGACTTGAAAACGCTACCACCTGTATCATCTACAAGACTTACCGTACCAGTTGCAATCGTATTCCCTGTATTAGTGGCATTCGCTGTGAATAGTGCAAACGTTCCCCCACTAATTGCTGCAATGCCGATCCCTGCTGCCAAGACTGTTCCTGCTAATTGTTTTTTGATACCCATTTGTTTCTTCCTCCTCTTTCTTCCTTAAAATTTTTTTATTGAACTCCTGCAAAGTTACAAAGTATGTATGCTACAGGAGAATCAAACGGATTTAGGCTTTTCTAGGGTTTGCTTTCCCTGGTCATCATCAATAGAAGCGATTATTTTCCACATTTTAATGAGCGAGTATCCTAGCAAAAGTATTCCTGGGATAATTAACAGGACAATTTTCCCTGTTTTTGTGTGAAAGAAATCAAACAAGTATCCGATATAGGGAATAGTGAAACCACTGTATTTTGCAACTACATTACTCGAGGGGATTGGTTTTGTATCATTACCGTCGTTATTATCGCCTTTAGTGATATAGTTAATTTGCGAATCAGCTTTTTCAACTTTTACGATTCTATGAGTTATCAATACATTCGGATTATCAAGTGACTTAAAAGTTATGACATCTCCCTTTTTTAGGGAATCTACTTGTGTTACAGGTTTTACCGCTATTAGTGACCCTGTTTTTATCCCAGGTTCCATCGAACCAGAGAGTACAGTCAATATTTGATGCCCGAGAATTTGAGGAGTTCCACCTTGAATTTTTGAATAAACAACCAGAATAATAATGCAAAGTAAAATGCCGTATAAAGCAACTGATGTTATTCTCCCTAGCCATTTCATTACAATTTTCATAATTGTTTAAGCCCCTTTATTTAAGGTGAGAAATTTTACTCATGAATTTTAAGATTCTTATAATAAATTGTTCATTTGAGGTAGGTTCAATATCTACAGCTATTTTTATGGTTTAGGTATTATCGCTTTTTTCGCTTGTTTCTGTCTTTAGGGTCCCACTACTATTGTTTGGCTCTTCCTCCTGTAGTGGATCCTTTAATTCATGTTGATTGTTCTCACTTTCAGTTTTCACCTGATTATCACTTAAGTCGCTCTTCTCATTCGAATTTTGTTTTCCGTTTTCACCACAAGATTTTTCATCTTTATCTCCAGTTGAATCTTTTTTGTTCCCTTTACATTTGCACTCTTTTTTATGTGCCGCCGCATATTCAGGAACATCACAAAAATCTGCTTTGGCTGACAAAACATTACTGTTTACAGTACTATCTGAAAGAAATGAATATGTATCGTTTACTAGAAACATTGATCCCAGTAAAATAAAATACATGGCCCATGCTTTCCTAAAGAAAGAAGACTTATTTTTAATCTTTTTAATCAGCTGCCTTCTTGATCGTACTTTTCTCGATGGATATTGGGTCATATTATACTTTCCTCCATCCATTTTTTTTAAATAAGGTCTATCTCGAAACCTCTTTGTTCTTTTAAAAGAACATCTAACTGTAGTTTATTATATTATTACGAACTTGAAAAATCCCAAAAACGACCATATATTCTTTAAAAAGCACGTTTTTTACCCCTTTTCTCAATTTTTCTACTGTTTCCTCATTATTTTGTATTTTATAAAGAATAAATCGTTCTGTATAATGTATTTTAAGTCGTACATAAAAGGTGATAAGTATGGTTGGGACAAGGATCAAGGAACTGAGGGTGCAAAAGGGGTATTCAATTTGTGAGCTGGCTAGACTTGCTAATGTCTCAAAATCTTATTTAAGCCAGATTGAAAGAGGGCTGCATAAGAACCCATCGATTCAAGTCCTTAGTAAGGTAGGCAAAACACTTGGAACTTCTGTTGAAGGACTCCTTAAGGAAGAACATTCTGCTGGCAAGGATGAAATTGTTCTGGATAGTGAATGGAGAGAAATGTTAGTAACGGCTATAAAAGAGGGATTGAGAAAGGAGGACTTCGTGGAGTACAGGAAGTTTATGAAATACGAAACCTGGAGAAAGGAGCACAAATCCATTCATGAAGACCTACAAAAATAATTCAGGAATACCGTAAAACCCCCGCTGCTTGCCGCAGGCGGGGGTTAATTTTTGCACCAAAAAACCCCGGGAAAGTTGCCCGGGGCAAAACCTTATTCAGAAACAAATTCCGCTTCTTCTTGTTCCATTCTTTTGAGCCTCTTTTTGTAAACGAATTTAGAAAGGTTGACCGAAATTTCGTATAGCAGTAGCAAAGGAATGATTACCAGGAAATCGGAAACGGGATCCGGCGGCGTAATGATAATCGCAATGACGATCAGGATGAAATACGCATACTTGCGAATCTTTGTTAATACATATGGATTCAAAATGCCGAGCGAAGTCAGGAACATGACAACAGCCGGAAGTTCAAACAGGACTCCGAACGGGAGTGTCATATTTATGACAAAGCGGAAATATTTTTCAGCCGTGAAGTTTGTGACAAGCATGTCCCCGCTGAGTTCGACGAGGAAGGAGAGCACATTCGGAAAAATGACGAAATAGCCGAACGCAAGACCGGCAATAAAAAGAAGGAATAAAGCCGGAATATAGGAAAGCGATACTTTTCTTTCAACCGGCTTTAAGGCAGGTTTTACAAACAGCCATATTTGCGTGGCAAGAACAGGAATCGTCCCGGCAATCGCGATTAAAGATGCAAGGGTAAAATAGATCCAGACGATGTCACTCGGGCCAAGGACGATCAGCTTGACGTCAAGGTCGCGGACAAACCAATTGTAAATGTCCTCCACGTACACAAAGCCTATAATGAAAAAGGCCACAAATGCGACAGCGGAAATGATGATCCTTTTTCTCAGTTCATCAAGATGGTCAACTACATTTAATTCTTTATCTTCCATAAGATTCTCCCTGTCCTAAGTTGTGAACAACATAGGGCCTGCATCATCATGGGCAGGCACAATACTATTAGAAAAGGGTTCCTCCCGTTGCTCAGCATACTAGGAGCAAGACCGTGAACCCTCAATTGTCTGGATATAATTTGTCAGGCAATGGTTTTAGAACCAATGCCGTTTTACTTTGTAGCTTTTTTCTTCTCTTCCTCAAAATCTTCCATTACATCGCTTGTCAGTTCGCGGGTGGACTTTTTGAATTCACGCAGCGTCTGGCCGAAAGCACGGCCGATTTCCGGAAGCTTTTTAGGGCCGAAGATTATTAACGCAAGGACAAGGATAAGGATTAATCCAGGAACTCCGATATTGTTTAACATGTAGGAAACATTCCTTTCGGTATAGTAATTCTACTATGATTATATTACTTTATCTAAGCTTATGGGCTTTTTTCGGTTAAAATTCATTAGAAATTCACAAATGGGTAAATGAGCCCTTCGATATTTTAAGCTTTGCCTTGCATGTTCAATTTAACAATTACCGGTAAGATAGTCAATCGAATTACCCAGATAATAATTTTTAGAAAATTTTTGGATATTCACGATTCTTGTTTAATTTCATTGAACGCTTTTACATATACTATTTAAAACCATGCGCCAAATTAATCCTAAAGGAAGGGAGTGTACAGCATGGAATTTTCGCTTGATAGCTATGAATGCGTCCTGCCAGTGGAAGTGACCATCGACGATGACAATGGACGATACATGGTCCGGAAGAGTGACACAAGCGGGGTCTTTTTCAACACCCCTTTTGAACTGATCAGGTGGATCAGGGCGCATCTTCAGGAAGAGGAATTCCTTAAGCCCGAAGATTTTCGAAGCATGATGGGAAAGCTTGCGGAATACGAGCAGGCGGGCTACCTGGGATAAGAACGAAAAACATCAGCTCTGTTTGCTGATGTTTTTTACTTATTTGGCTTTG
Organism: Neobacillus oceani; assembly: GCF_046237595.1. Lineage (NCBI taxonomy): Bacteria > Bacillati > Bacillota > Bacilli > Caryophanales > Bacillaceae > Neobacillus > Neobacillus oceani. The sequence continues at coordinate 2,650,745 of NZ_CP143543.1, forward strand.
CAAAAAGAGTATTAAAGCAGCTGTTGTCCTTTCCTTGCATAAATCCTAAATTCATAATCATAAGGATTTTTCTCATCCCTTGGGCCTTTTTCAAAAGAAACTAATTCCCATTCATCTAGGTCAAATTCCGGAAAAAAGGTGTCGCCAGGAAATTCATCATGAATTTGTGTTATGTAAAGCTTGTCCGCGAAAGGAAACATTTCTTTGAAAATTTCCGCCCCGCCGATAACGAAGTATTCATCCTGCTTCTTGCTGCTGTACTCGACAAACTCCTCGATAGAATGAAGGACGGTACAGCCTTCCTGGGTATATTCACGGTTTCTAGTGATAATAATGTTTTCCCTGCCAGGGAGCGGCCGGCCAATTGATTCAAACGTTTTTCTGCCCATCGCAATCGGATGGCCCATTGTTGACCTTTTGAAAAACTTCAAATCCTCCGGCAAGTGCCATGGGAGTTTGTTGTTGTTGCCAATTACCCTGTTTTTGTCCATCGCCCAAATAAATGAGATCATACGCTGACAACCCCTTTAATGTGAGGATGCGGATCGTATCCTTCGAGGACGAAATCTTCATATTTAAACGAAAAAATGTCCTTCACTTCTGGATTGATGGCCATTTTCGGAAGCTTCCTCGGCTCGCGGCCAAGCTGCTCCTTAACCTGTTGGATATGATTTTTGTAAATATGTACATCCCCGAATGTATGGACGAATTCACCTGGCTCCAAATCGCAAACCTGGGCTATCATTAATGTCAAAAGCGCGTAAGAGGCAATGTTGAACGGAACGCCAAGGAACAAATCCGCGGAACGCTGGTACAGCTGGCACGACAATTTGCCGTCCGCAACATAAAATTGGAACATGCAGTGGCACGGGGCGAGCGCCATTTTGTCAATCTCCGCGACATTCCAAGCATTGACGATAAGCCGCCTAGAATCCGGGTTCGTTTTAATTTGCTCGATGAGCTCGCTGATTTGGTCAACAACCTTTCCATCCGCTCCTTGCCAGGAACGCCATTGCTTTCCGTAAACTGGCCCGAGTTCGCCGTTCTCATCCGCCCACTCGTTCCAAATCCTCACGCCATTTTCCTGTAGGTAGCGTACATTCGTATCCCCGTTTAAAAACCAAAGCAACTCATGGATAATCGATCTTACATGCAGCTTTTTCGTAGTGATAAGCGGAAACCCTTCACTCAAATCAAATCTCATTTGATATCCAAATGTGCTAATCGTGCCAGTCCCGGTCCTGTCGCCTTTTTCAGTGCCATTTTCAAGGACATGGCGGCACAGCTCCAAATATTGTTTCATCAGAACCCCTCCATCTTTCATAGATTGTAACAGAAAAGGCCTGGAATCATCAATCCAGGCCTTTTATTATATCGTATGTTAATGGAGCTTTTTCTTTTAATAGGATGTTTGTATCATCGCTGTAGTAGTATAATGCAAAAGCTTCGGCAAAGTATTCTTCGGAGTATGTGAGGAAATAGTCCTTGCCCGGAAACAGGCTTCCCCTCTCCTTTTCCCAAACCGACTTGAAAGGTTCACGTTTTGATTGATTATTAAATACAAGTTTGTCAACGGAATGCGCCAGCTCATGGAGTTCAAGATTGATTGAACCATGGCCGTTTCCCCTGTCGCTCGCGCCAATTTTAACGAGCACGACCTTCGACCCGCCGATTCCCGGAACATCATCCCATGTGAGTCCGTTTGTGTAGCCCCTTGGAGTAACACCCTTTAGGTGACGGGCGCTCGGATTGTCTGTCAGCTTCCTGTTAAAAAGCCTCACAACAATTCCTGCCCGATGAATTTTTTTCAGAAGCGATTCTGGCAAATTGGTGATCGTGTTAATGATTTCAACAGACTGTTCGATGTTAAAAGGCTCCCTAGGAAAAAGGATTGTCTCCCCGATGAGGCTATTCGCCTCCTTGTTATCTAATGCCTGCATCAACTGATGATTATTCTGTAAATCATTGAATGCAACCCCATCCGGCGCCGCCTTGGACGTTGTGAGGAACGACAGGAAAAAGAAAAACGATAACGACGCATACAACAATTTTTTCAAAAGAGCATCTTCCCCACATTGGATTCTGGTCATCTATCAAAATTATAGCATGGCTGCGGATAGGGCGACGGTGGTTTTTATTGGCAATTAAAGGTGGTGACATGGTTCTATAGACCGGCTGAACGGATTTCCTAGGGATTTTTGTGGTTAGTTCCCCGTTATTGATAGATTCCAAGGACTTTTACTCATTCGTTTTATCCTTTTTCATTTTATAATAGATGAAAACTTTGCTAGCACTCTGCTAGCGATTCCCGGAAGTTTTTCTGTTTTATCCGGAGTTTTTCTGTTATATCCGGAGTTTTTCTGTTTTATCCGTAAAGACAGTTTATTTTCCAATCCGGTTAATTTGACTTTTCTTACTTGGGAAGCCGTCTATAGTAGTCTGCTATTAACCAAGTTTCAACTTCATCGCAGCAAAAATCGGTCTTAATAAAAGCAAAAAGCCCGGCATTCTGCCAGGCTTTCCAACATATCGTTAGTATAAACTATGCCATCCATTTCGGAGGGGTGTTTTTGTCCCAGTAAATGCTGCCGAGGTTATGGTGCTCCTGGAAGTTGTCATTGAAGGTATGGTAATGGAAGTTGAACCAGTAGCCTGACTGAGGCGGGTTGTCCCGTCTGACATGGAAGCGGATGACGTCCTTCCCGGTCTGGCTGTTTTTGATGTTAAATATCTTTTCAGAGTGGCCTGCTCCCGGCTGCTCTGAGATGGCAAGGCTGGCCAAATTTTCATCCGGAAATTGGGTCGCTGTTTCTGCAATCGCTTTTTCGATATTAGGAAGGATGATTTCCCTGAATTCATTTTCAATGACCGGCTTTATTTTCGAACCGAATTTCTCATAGGAACGTTCTTCCGCAAGCTTGACCATGTTTTCTATGAATTGGTCCCTGTCCGCGACTTCTTCGGATTGCGCGCTCTCCGCGACAATCGGTTCTGTCTTGGCTGGCTCCCGTTCTGAAGCTTCGTTGTCGGCCTTGACGCGGTCCAATACACCAGGCTGGGCTGGCGTAATAAGGCCGAACGTCAGCAAGGACACCATGACGACGAACGACTTCCTAAGCCATTTATTCATATTCCCAACCCCCTTTCGAAAACGTTTTATCTATGTTAAATCTATTATACTCTTTTTTGGTGATGAATGGCTAACCTGGTTTTAAAGTTTTTTGTTGGGAAAAATAGAATATAGTATGGAAAATTAAAAGTAGGGATGTGATGGGATGGAATGGGTAGTTGGAGCTGGCTGCCTGATCATGCTCGGCTATTTCGTTTACTTGGCAATCGCGGATTAATGGCAGAAGCCGGCTTTCTGGGCCGGCTTTTAATTTTTCTCGATATAGCCAAAATGGAACTTAGCGGTTTTTCTCCTGATAGCAGTAAAACTGAATTCTTCAAATCTTGCGCTTAGGTAATGATCTTTTAAAACAACCCGTTTCCTCGCAACTCTTAGCGCTTCCGTGATTTCCTCGCCGCCAATTCCCCCATGCAGCGCGAAATAGCGAAGTGCCTTGATTCCTTCCGATTCGTCGATGCTTACTTCGAACATCGGGTCGAAATAGACGCAATCAACAGATTCATCTGGCTGTGATTTTAAATAGGCTAGTGCGTCACTGTGAATCGCGCGAACCCTTTTCATGGCGGCATTCAGCTCGTCTACATCGGAATGCCAAGTGTGCAAGCCTTTTTTTACAATATACCCGAGATATTTATTCCCTTCTGTCCCCGTCACCATGCCGCTCTCCCCAACAACAAGGCTGGCCACAATGGAGTCCGAGGCAAGGCCAAGCGTGCAGTCAAGGAAAGAATCCCCTTCCCGTAAGGCAGCCGCCTCAACTAATGGGTCATGTCCGCCATCGATCAGCCGCTTCACCCTGAACATCGCGGACGAAGGATGGAAAAAGAAAGGCTCTTCCTCGCCATACGCAAAAAGTTTAATGCTCTCGTTCCCGGCAACAATGCAGCCGCTGCCCCTTTCTTTTCGCAATTGGGAAATGGACTTCTTTTTACGTGGGATAAACGGAATGGCGAGATCTTCAGCGACAGCCCTTGCTCTGCTTATCATTGTTTCAGTCACCCTGCCGGCAGTTGTTACAAACATATACTGATTCCTTTCTTTGTGGAAAAAAGTAGCCTCTACTTACTTTGGGAAATTTTTTAAAAGTGCCTCAGATAAAAAAGGACGCCCTTGGGCATCCTTTTAGCAGTTTGCTTCGAAAGCGGACAATAGGTTTTCCATAACGCCTTCCATCGTTCCCCCTTCAATGTCATGCCTTGGGATAAAGTGGACGACTTCCCCATCCTTCAACAATGCGATCGATGGCGATGACGGCTCTATTCCGCCAAAGTATTCACGCATCTTTGCGGTTGCATCCTTATCCTGGCCGGCAAAAACGGTCACAAGATGGTCAGGCTTCTTTTCGCTGTTCAAAATTGACTGAGTTACGGCTGGGCGCGCAAGTCCCGCGGCACATCCACAAACGGAGTTGACGACAACGAGGGATGTGCCTTTCGAATCCTTCATGAACGCATCAACTTCTTCAGGGGTATTAAGTTCTTTAAAACCGGCATTGGTTAACTCTTGACGCATCGGCTGGACCATTTGCCTCATATATTCTTCATATGCCATTGACATAATAAAATCCCTCCAATTCTAATTCTAATCGTAAGCATACTACATTTTTATTCTAATTCCAAAATCCTTGCTTTCAAAATCTGATAGGCGAGTATTGTTTTTTTGGCTATGCTTTCCTTGATTCCTTCATCACGTATTTATGCTACAAATTGGCTTTTCGGGCCTCGGTCATTTGCTTCCAGACAGAGCCCTTCGCTTCTTCGCCGCCTTCAATCCTTGCGATGGCCATTTTCGCCTGCATGGCAACCTCGAATTCGGGATCGTCCGATGCTTCCTTTAAGGCTTCGAGGGCGGATTCATCTCCGACCTCATAAAGGAACATCGCCGCGCGCCAGCGAACGAGCTTGCTCGTATCCTTTAGCGCTTCCGCCATGGCGGGCGTCGCTTCGGCAAATCCCAGGTCTGATAAACAGTCGCCGGCGGTTCTTCTGACCGTTACCGTTTTATCCTTCAATGCTTTATAAAGTAGAGGAAGTACGGCTTTGTCTTCAATCATCCCAAGATAGACGGTCGCAAGTCTCCTGATCGAAGGTTTCTCATCCTGCAGTGCTTTTTCCAGCAGCGGTAAGTCCTCAAGTTCCGGGTCAGGCATTTGTTCAAGCTTCTGATAACGGACCCGCCAATCGGGATTCTCAAGGTCTTCAGCGGTAATTTTATGGCGTTGCCGCGGTTGCCTTGCCTGGATGGATGAAGCGCCTGCTTGGGCCACTTTAACAAGATCCTCAAGCCGCGACTCCGGATAAGCTGCGGTAAGTTCCTCTACAACTTCATTTCCAATCTGGTCAAAATCACCGTAACGGACCCCAAAATCCTGCCATTTACGAAGCAGTATGTAATTTTCGCCATCAAGTTGCGCTTTTTCCCTGGCAGCGAGGAAGTTTGCTGGCATACCAAACCGCCTTTCCTCGTTTCCATCCGTCAATTTTACCTGGAGAGGGATATCCTTGAACATTTGCACCTGGACGCTGATTTCCCCGAAATTAGCGGTCTCAGGGCTTGCCTCATCTTCATTTTGGGCGGATTCACCAAACGCTTCCCGTACTTTGGCGAGGAGGTCCTTCCAATCGTACTTTGCGTTCCGTTCAACGGCAATGAAGTTGGCGACATGGTAGACGCCTTTAATCCCTTCAATTTCAAGTACTTTCCTTATTACCGGAGGGGCTCCCTCCTGATTTTCTTTTTTATAATTATGGCTCTTGCCCATCGGCAATTCCTGGTCAAGATTGATCTTCATAGTATTTGGGCTCGGGGTTGGTTCAATGGACATAATTCTCACTTTGTTCACCTCACCTTTACTGTAACATAATGGCTTTTTCATTTCATTCAATGTAACTACTTTTTGTATAGTAAAAACGGTACTTGCGCGCTCTAGGTAAAGATGGCGAGGGGTAGCGATGAAGACAGTTTCGACTGGCTTTCACTCTCCAACTGTCTTTATCACCATGGATGGCTTACGTGTTATTAAACTATCCCTCCACAATTTCCGAAAGATAAGACCAGCGCTCAATCAGCCGCTCGAGTTCTTCGTTCAGCTCCGTTTCTTCCTTCATGAGGTCGTGGGCGAGTTCGAAGTTACTTCCTGTGGATGCCATTTCCGCCGCAATCTCTTCAAGCCTCGTTTCAATGCTGCCGATTTTATCGTCAATCGTTTCACATTCCTTCTGTTCCTGGTAGGTCATCTTTTTCTTCTTTTCCTTCACCCTGGACGGCTGTTCGGCAATTGGCTTTGAGGCAGCATCTGCTCTTTCCGTTTCCTGCTCGAGATACTCGGAATAATTGCCATAATAGGAGTCTACTTTCCCTCCACCCTGCAAAATGAGAAGCTGTTCGGCTATTTTATCAAGAAAATACCTATCGTGGGAAACGGTAATGACGACTCCCGGAAAATCATCCAGATAGTCTTCAAGAACTGTCAGCGTCTGCGTGTCCAAATCGTTTGTCGGTTCATCCAGCAACAAGACGTTCGGTGCATCCATCAGGATTTTCAGTAAATACAAGCGACGCTTTTCCCCGCCGGAAAGCTTTCGGATTGGCGTTCCATGCGATGCCGGGGGAAACAGGAACCGTTCAAGCATCTGGGAAGCCGAAATCGTTTTGCCATCAGTCGTTTCAATGACCTGGGCCGTTTCCTTGATGTATTCAATCATCCTTAAGCTGTCATCCATGTCTTCGTTTTCCTGGGTGTAGTAGCCGATTTTCACCGTTTGGCCCATTTCATATTCCCCGTTGTCCAAGGGGATTCTTTTAGCCAAAATATTCAATAATGTTGATTTCCCTGTTCCGTTTCGCCCGATGATGCCAAGTCTGTCGCCCGGTTTTACAAGCAAGTTGAAACGATCGAGAATTACTGTGCCGCCAAATGCTTTGCTCGCATCCTTCAACTCGAACACTTGCTTCCCGAGCCGGCTTCCACTCAAAGAAATATCAACTTTTTCACCGCTCCGTTTGCCGGAAATTTGATCCTCAAGTTTTTCAAACCGGTCAATTCGGGCTTTTTGCTTCGTTGACCTGGCCTGCGCCCCTCGCCGAATCCATTCAAGTTCTCGCCTGAAAAGGTTTTTCTTTTTATCAAGGGTAGCCGCCTCGTTTTCCTCGCGAATGGCTTTCGCCTCAAGAAAACTAGCATAGTTGCCTTTGTATGAGTACAAATTGCCGCCGTCCAGCTCCATAATCCGGTTTGTGACCCGGTCAAGGAAATACCGGTCGTGGGTCACGAGCAGGACAGAACCGTTGTAGCTTTTCAAGTAATCCTCAAGCCATTTTACCGAGTTGAAATCAAGATGGTTTGTAGGCTCATCAAGAATCAGCAAATCCGGGGCTTCAATCAGGACGCCGGCAAGGGCGACCCTCTTTTTTTGGCCGCCTGACAGTTCGCCAATTTTTTTCGAAAACCCTTCTACCCCTAGCTTTGTTAAAATCGTTTTCGCGGTTGTACTCGCATCCCAGCCGTTAACAGTGTCCATTTCCTTTTGTATCGCGAACAGCTCCTCCTGAATCCGAGCGTCCTCGGGAGAAGCTTCAAGCCTGGCCAGACATTCTTCGTATTTCCTCATTGTCCTGACCACCTGTGCATCCCCATGGTATACCTGTTCCAGGACAGTCAGTTCAGGGTCAAGATCTGGCTGCTGGTCAAGATAGGCAATTCTGTAGTCCTTGGCCGCCGTTATTTCCCCAGAATCCGAATCATCCACCCCAGCGATGATTTTCAACAAGGACGATTTTCCTGTTCCATTAATGCCAATCAGGCCAATTTTCTCTTTTTCCCCAATGGTAAAAGAAATATATTTAAATAATTTCTTTTCCCCATATGTTTTCGAGAGGTTTTCTACAGTCAACATTTTCATAACAAGCAATCCCACTCTCTTTCAAATTGGGTGAGGAAGGCCTCCATAAAAAGCTGCCGTTCCTCAGCCATCTTTATAGCCGTTTCTGTATTCATCAAGCCTTTTAATTTTAAAAGCTTTTCGTAAAAATGGTTTATGCTTGACGATTTTCCATTTCTGTATTCATCAAGCGTCATATTCTCCCGGATTCCAAGATTCGGCGCATGGATTTGCTGGCCCTTTTTTCCGCCATACGCAAAAGCGCGAGCAATGCCGATGGCGCCAATCGCATCGAGGCGGTCCGCATCCTGTACAATTTTTGCTTCAATGGACGGAAGCTCTGCTCCATTTCCGCCTTTAAAAGAAATCGAGTAGACGATTTCATTGATTTTTTGTTTAGTTGTATGTTCCAGCCCAAGCCGGTCGAGAAATTCGTCAAGCTTTTTCCGTCCAGCTTCCGCAGATTTATTCAGTTTTTCGTCCGGAATATCGTGAAGAAGCGCGGCCATTTCGATGATGTTCCGGTCACCTGCCGCTTCCCCATCGGCGAATAACAGAGCATTCTTCCTGACCCGGTCCACATGGTGCCAATCGTGGCCGGTCGGGTCTTCGCCCATCTCCTTTTTCACATACCGTTCTATTTCAGCTATTACTTTTTCCACAACCGCACTCCCCTTCATCCTGCTATTTTACCATGAAAAGAATATCCGGGTGAACCTTCCTTCCTAACATCCAGGCTGCGATTCGTCCATCCCTTCATGATCGCCGAACTGTATTCGACAAATTTAGGGTGGTGCCTGGCACTGTTCGTACTTTTAGATAGATAGGATGACTCGACCTCATCATTAACACCAATACTGGAAACAATCGATACCTTTATAGGTACGTTAGTTTCTTGACAGTTGTTTATTTACAAATTGAAAAAATGCAGCAAGGGCCGCTTTAAATATCCTGCCCTTCTATATATATGTGGAACTCATTTGTAAAACAAACTCAGAACTGTTCACACTTTCCTCCAGTAGAATGTTCTTTATTAGATATCATTTGTTTTTAATAATGAACGAAAAAGTGAGAAAAAGCGAGCAAAACGCCAAATACCTAACCTTTTATTACAATTTCCCCAATATTTGGATGTTTTTCAGGTTTTATTTATTGAATCTGTCAATCTATAATAAATTTATCAGTTCAATATAAAGAACGAAAAGAGAATGAAAAAGAACAGGAGGGATGAAGCATTAAGCGATTACTAGCAGGCTTTCTATTGATTACCTTGTTGTTTGGAACTGGAACTGCCTATGCTTATCCAGCTTACGGCGATGCCCTATCGGACTGGTATAGCCGGGCATTGGAAAAAAACCGTCTACAAATGAAAGAAACCACGGAAACCGAATTGAAGAAATCCCTTGAAGAAATGCCAACCTTTATCCGGGATACCGGCGATCAAGCAAAAGCGCAGTTAATAGAGTTCCAGACCAAACAAACCGCTGCCACTGTCCAGGCAATCGAGGACCACAAAAACCATTACCTCCAAGACCTTCAAGCCGCTAAAGAACACCTCATGAAAGAAAATAAAACAACCATGGAGACGTATAAACAGCAAAAGATCGCAAATGAAGCCGTACAAGTAGATGCAGAAGCAAAAAACATTCTTAGGGAATTGTTAGAAAACCTTGATTAATAGAACCCGCAAGACATGGGTTCTTTTAATAAAAACACTAATTGAGAGGATGAAAGAAAACATGAAATCAATCAAATCAAAAATCGTAACAGGTGCAGTAGCAGTAGGTTTACTATCGGGGGTTGGGGCAGCGTTCGCGAACACGGATGCAGGTGAGCAACTTCAAACATGGTACAACAAACAATTCAACGGCTCGCAATTTGCCATTGCACAAGACTCCGCTGCTTATTCTGCCGAAAAGTCAGAAGCTTTTCAAACAGAATACAACGGGATAAAGGCAAAAGTTACGACAGACATCAACGAGAAAAGGAATTCCGCAACAACGGCTAGTACTGGAGCCATTAATACAACAAAAGATAACTACATAACTAAAGTTAACAACAAGAAGACTGAAATCTCCAATGCAATGGCAGCACAATTTGACGGAATCTTTAATTTGGCTAACCTTGCAATCAATGCTGCAGGCGTCACTACAAGGGAAATTGCTTATTTCGAACTAAAGAACCAGGCTAGAAACGATGGCAAAGCTGCATTGTTACAGGTTGAAAATGACATTAATGCTGCCCAGGCCGCCGCAAAATCAGACCTTGAAGCAGCTATCAAAAATGCCAAAGATGAACTGACATTACAATTAAATGGAGAAACACAAGCTACAAAACAAGAAATCAAAGATGCAATCGACACCAAAATTAACGAGCTGCGCACTTTGATTACTGCCAGGGCAAATGCTTTGGTACAAGAACAGCAAAATGCCATCCAAAACAAAGCCAACGATCTTGAAGCTAAAGCGAAACAAGAACTTGAAAATATTGTAAGTGGCATCAAAAACTAAAACTCTACCTCTATCAGAGCCATTATCCGGCTCTGATAGATTTTTAAAAACGGAGGTTGCCCCAATGACCAGAAAAGAAAAGTACAAAAGGAAATCCACTCGTCCGCTTAAAATTCTAATTGGAGTTCTGTTTTTAAGTGCCATGATTGCAGGAAACATCGGGGTAGCTTTCGCCGACCAGGATATCAGCGGCCTGTTATCAAACTGGTTCAATAAAAAGCAACAGGAATCCATCAGCACAATTGAGTCAGCGATATCCGCGGAAAAGGAAGCCCAAAAGTTGCGTTTAAAAGAAGAACTGCAATCGGAATTAGCCAATGCCTCTGAGCGTCTTACTCAATTTGCAGAGGAAGAGAAGCAAAAACGCATCCAGGCACTCACGGTATACGCCGACCAGCTGATTGCCGGAATGAAAATTGATAATTCCTTAGAAGAAAAAAGGATTATCGCCGAAATGGATAAAGAGATAGAAAAAGCAATAAAGGCTATGGACAAAATTAAGCCAAAAAGCAAATAAAGGTGGAATGTAACCATAATGAGAGCTTTAGCGATAAACGATGCCGCCAGCGAGAAAACAATACTCCAAAAAAAAAGAACCTCTATTATTAGCTGGATTCAATTTGCAGTCCTTATTGGCCTAATCCTTTTCACATTTCGCTTTGCAACCGGCCTTGAAGTCATTAATGGAAACTCCATGAATCCAACAATCAGCCATAACAGTATACTATTTATAAATAAGATTTTCTTCACCCCGCAAAGAGGTGACATCGTTGTTCTGGAAAGTCCCCATGGTTACCAAATCATCAAACGGATCATCGGGATGCCGGGCGACATCATTTCTATTAAAAACGGTACCCTCTATCATAATGGGAATCCCGTTGTGGAAACTTACACTAACGGCCAATCCATAGATATAATGGAAACAACTGTACCCGAGGGAGAGATATTTGTCATTGGGGACAACCGCCCTCCCGGAGAAAGCCTGGATAGCCGCGACCCGAATATAGGCACTTTCCCTTTACGAAATATTGTTGGCAAAGCTATGTTTTCAATTTTCCCGTTAAATAATATTAAATAAAAAATACCCCTTTTCGAATTCGAAAAGGAGTATTTTTATCACATGTGCAACACTCCGTGAAAAACAAGAACTTTCGGGGCACTGTTCGCATTTCCCCAAAAGAAAAAAGCGCCACTTTAATCGATGTTGTGATACCAGCTAATTCCGAGGGTGTTTTCGCCGGCGTGGACGCCTATTGTGGCTCCCAATGGGCAGCGCCTGAATACGAGGCCTGGGAACTTTGGTTCTAGTTCCTTTTGCCATTCAAGTGCCTTGTCCTCGTGAAATCCATAGAGGATATAAACCTCTTTAAATTGATGCTTTTCATAGGCGGCTTTCAAGTAGCCTTCAATTTTTTCCTTTGCCTTTTTTGTATTGCGGACCTTTTCTTTTGTTTCTAGTCCGCCGTTCTCGATGGAAATGATAGGCGTGATGCTGAGCATGCTACCGAGGAAAAATTGGAGTCCGCTCATGCGGCCGCTCCTGTGCAGCTGTTCAAGGCTGCCAATCAGCACGTACGTTTCATTCTCATCGCGGTGCTTCTCCAGCTCCAGTTTGATCTCCTCGACGGTCTTACCGGCACGTTCAAGCTCAATCCCTTTTCTAATAAGAGCGGATAATGGATAAGCAAGTATTTTTGAATCAATGGTAGTGACAGGTATTTCGACCAGTTGGGTCGCCTGCTCGCTTGAGGAAACGGTGCCGCTCAGCTTTGAAGACAGAAGCACGGCAATGATTTGGTCGTAATTCTCCGCCAGCTTGTCGTAAAGTTCCTTGAACGCCCCGACAGATGGCTGGGAAGTTTTTGGCGGTGTTTTCAGTTCGCGCAGTTTCGCGTAAAGCTCTTCGGCTGTAAGATCGATTCCGTCCGCGTATTCCTCGCCATCAAGAATGACGGACAATGGGATCGTGTACAGGTCCGAATGGTTCTTTAATTCCTCATCCAGGAAAGCTGTACTGTCTGTTACCCAGGCAGTCTTTTTCAAAATAAATCCCCCTTTTCCTTGTGGAAAGCAACTTTTTTATCTGTATCCCACTCTTAACGGGCAGTAAGCCTCCCACTTCTTGATATCGGGAAAGCGAAGAGGCGGCTGGGAGTCAACTGCCCGTAAAGGTCCGATTGGCTCACCTAACCATCAGCGGAAAAACAACCACTGATGGAAGGTTCACTGTATGTATTGGTTTTTCCTTATGCCCTTATTATAGTATTTATTTCCCTCAAAATCACCGTCTCTATAGGAGATTTTCAATATCTTTTGCGAGTTCCCCTGGCTTGTCATTTGGAGCAAAGCGTTTTACAGGCTTGCCGTCCCTGCCGATAAGGAACTTTGTGAAATTCCATTTGATTCGTTTGCTCCCCATGATGCCGGGAGCCTCCTTTGCAAGATAGGAAAAGAGCGGATGGGCTTCGTCACCGTTTACATCGACCTTCCCGAACATCGGAAACGTCACTCCGTAATTCTGCTTGCAGAACGATTCGATTTCCTCCTCGCTTCCCGGCTCCTGGTTCATGAATTGGTTGCACGGAAAACCAAGCACGGTAAACCCGCGTTCCTTGTATGTTTCATACAGTTCCTGTAATTCGGCGTATTGCGGTGTAAAGCCGCATTTGCTGGCGGTATTTACGATCAGTACGACTTTTCCTTCAAAACGGCTCAACGAAATTTCTTCCCCGTTAATTAAACGGGCATTGAATTCGTAAATGGACATACACTTTCATCCTCCCCCGGAAAAAATTATTTCTCACTAAAAATAATCGAAAACAACCCTTTCGCAGTTTCCACCATGTAAGTCGGGATTTCCCTGAGGTCCTCAAGCTGAGCTTCAGTGACAAGTCTATTGAAATCAACGGAAATTTCATTTCTTACTTCTTTGTTTTCCAAAAGCGGATCCCGGCTGGCCATTTGGGAAATCTTTCGCTCAGGCCCCCAAACCGAACTTGCATACGCATCGATCATTCTGTATAACGACGGAGTGTCTTTATGGTTCGCCCTGAAAAACAAGAAAAGCTCACACCCGTCAAGCCCTCTTCCGGCTGATGGCAGCAGTTCCGAAGCAAGGTTTTCAAGCCCGGCAGAAAGCCTTAGTTCTGCCTCAATTCCCGGTGCACCCTCTACTTCAAACGATATGGAGAACATTCTTGAAAGCCTGGCGAGATCAATAAAATCCTTCCTGTCCGTTACCTTGATTTCCCCCGCAAAGTCCAGGTCATAAATGGCTCCTTCGATGATTACTTTCATATTATCAAACGCTGTTGGATCGAACAATTCTCGTACCTCCCTTTTTCAAAAGCATTACCCATTCCCGGCATTTGAAATCCACATTTTCAATTCAAACTGAAAAGGAGGCCCTATAAAGGAGCCTCCCTTGGACAAAAGCTATCGAACAGTTAGAATAGGCCAACCGCGTTCCCTTTATCATCAACGTCCATGTTCATGGCGGCAGGTTTTTTAGGAAGGCCAGGCATGGTCATGACTTCGCCCGTAAGTGCCACGATAAAACCGGCGCCAATTGAAGGCTTAAATTCCCTGACCGTGACCGTAAACCCGGATGGCTTTCCAATGAGTGCCGGGTTATCGGACAAGGAATACTGTGTTTTCGCCATGCAGACAGGCAAGTTCGACCAGCCAAGTTTTTCAAATTCCTCAAGCTGCTTTTTCGCTTTGGATGAAAACTCGACATCTTTTCCGCCATATACTTTCTGGACAATTGTCCTGACCTTCTCGTCAATTGAATCGGAAAGATCGTAAAGCGGCTGGAAATTGTTTTCGTTTTCCTCAATAGCCTTAAGAACTTTGTTGGCAAGGTCGATTCCGCCCTCTCCGCCTTTTTCCCATACTTCGGTCAGAGCGGCCGGGACGTCTTCCTTCGCGCACCATTCAAGCAATGTTTTTACTTCTTCTTCTGAATCGGTCACAAAGCGGTTGATCGCGATGACAGGCGGCAAGCCAAATTCTTTGATTGTGTCGATATGTTTCTTCAGGTTCGCGAATCCGAGTGTGAGCGCCGCGATGTTTTCTTTCCCTAACTCGGTCTTCGGTACTCCACCGTGCATCTTAAGCGCACGGATTGTGGCCACGATGACAACCGCTTCCGGGCGGATTTCAGCGCTGCGGCATTTAATATGCAGGAATTTCTCCGCTCCGAGGTCTGCACCAAATCCGGCCTCGGTAATAACGTAATCAGCCAGCTTTGACGCGGCTGTCGTGGCAATGACGGAGTTACATCCGTGTGCGATATTGGCAAATGGGCCGCCATGGACCATTGCCGGCGTGTGCTCGATTGTCTGGACAAGGTTTGGCCTGATCGCATCTTTCAAAAGCAGTGCTAGCGCGCCCTCAACGCCTAGGTCTCCAGCTGTCACCGGCTCTTTTTTATCATTGTACGCGACAACCATCCGAGAAAGCCTTCTCTTCAGGTCGGCCATATCTGTCGCTAGGCAAAGGACGGCCATGATTTCGGAGGCTACTGTAATATCGAACCCGTCTTCACGCGGTACACCCTGCACAGGTCCACCAAGCCCGATAATCACTTTTCTTAAAGCACGGTCATTCAAATCAACCGCGCGTTTCCAAACAATCCTTCTCTGGTCAATCCGCAGCTCATTCCCCTGCTGGAGGTGGTTGTCTATTAAAGCCGCCAGGGCGTTGTTTGCTGTCGTAATCGCATGTAGGTCCCCAGTGAAATGAAGATTGATGTCTTCCATAGGCAATACTTGGGCATAGCCGCCACCCGCTGCTCCGCCTTTGATCCCCATTGTCGGTCCAAGGGATGGTTCGCGCATTGCGATCATCGCCTTTTTTCCAATTCGGTTAAATGCATCGCCAAGGCCAACGGTAACTGTTGACTTCCCTTCCCCGGCAGGAGTTGGATTGATAGCGGTTACAAGGATGATTTTACCGCTTTCCTTCGTTTTCAGTTTTTTCAATGCATCAGTGGAAAGCTTTGCCTTGTACTTTCCGTACATTTCGAGGTCGTCCCCAGAAAGCCCGATTTTGGCGGCAACTTCCGTAATGGGCATCATTTTTGATTCCTGTGCAATTTCAATATCGGATTTGTGCTTCGTCTTTTCCAAAAGTATCCCCCGCATTCACTGATTGAATTTATCAACTGCCACTCTATTGTAACAAATACAACGCCGAAAGTGAGTGATTTTTATCCGTTTTACCTTATTCTTAACCATTACAACAAAAAAGGAGCAAGTAAGCCCTGCCCCCTAAAATTTATTTTGCTTTCCTTGCGTTTTTTGGCTTGTTATCGAATTCCATTTTCCAAGAATAATAACCCTTTTCATCGTCTTTTTCATAACGGAGAATCGCATCGAATTTCGAGCCTTTTTTGCTTGTCATCCCTTTCACATTTGCCGAGCCTTTTTTCAAGAGGCTTTTCACCATCGTGGCGGTTGGCTTCTTTTTAAAAGTGGCCAGGAACTTATCATTCTTCCAGACAACGAACTTGCAGCCGCTCTTCCAGTTGCTGCAGCCAAAGCCTTTCTGTCCTTCGACGATGGCTCCGGTTCCGCATTCGGGACATTTCCCAAGCACTTCGACCGTTTTCCTCTCCCTTGTAACCTCTTGGAGGATTTCAGTCGTCGCTGATTTAATTTTTTCAACCGATTCGGACGTAAACCCAAAAATCATCCCAAGGAAGTCTTCTTTTCTCACTTTCTTCTTTTCAATATCGGACAGCGTTTTTTCAAGCCGGCCGGTGAATTCCAGGTCAAAAAGCTCCCGCACTGGAAAGGTTTCAACAAGACGCCTTCCAAGGCTTGTACAAAGCAGGTTTTTACTTTGTGCCTCGATGTAGCCGATGTCCTTCAGCTTCTTGATTGTTTCCGCCCTTGTTGCCGGAGTCCCGATGCTGTATCCTGCGAGGATGGCTTCCATCATCTCCTCGCTATCTTCCTCTTCGTGGCCTTTTCCGCACGTCTCCATGACCCTTAGCAGTGTTTTTTCGGTATGGCGCTTTGGCGGCTTCGTTACATGGGAAGATAAATCGGTTTCCGCGATTTGCACTTGCTCGTTCAGCTGGACATTCGGCAGAATTGTTTCCTTCGATTCAATCTTTTCGACCTTTTTCCACCCCTCGACGAGCTCGATCCTACCTTTGGACACAAACTCTCCCTTAAGGCCAGCACCAGGCACGGAAGTGGTGATTCTCGTCTCCTCGTATTCTGCCGCGGGCATGAATTGCATAATGAAGCGGTTTTTGACAGCATTATAAACGATCGCTTCATCTGCTGTCAGTGATTTTGGAACCATATATGTCGGCATGATGGCGCTATGGCTCTCAACCCGTGAGGAATCGAACACCCGCCGTGATTTTGTAAAAACAACCTCGTCCTTATACGGGAGATTCTCTTTTAAGATATCCAATACTTTTGCGGCTTTGCCAGCCAGTGTTTCCTCGAGGACCGAGCTTGCGGTACGCGGGTAGGTGATGTATTTCTTTTCATAAAGCGACTGGGCCACCTTCAAAACCTTATCGGACGTCCAGCCCTTATATTTACTAGTTATATAGCCTTGCAAGTTTGATAGATTGAAAAGGAACGGCGGAAGCTCGCGCTTTTTCTCAACCTTCTTGTCGGCGATGATTCCCGTATGGCCTTCAAGGGCCGCGAGGACGGCTTCAAGTTCAGCCTGGTCCTTGAACTTCTCTTCCCCATTCGCCTGGTAAGTCCCCTCGTATTGTTCATCACCCGCTGTTTTAAAAAGCGCGGTCAGTTTGAAATACGTTTCCGGGACAAAACGTTCAATTTCCATATCTCGGTCATAAATGATTTTCAAAGTAGGCAGCAATACCCTGCCAATGTTCAATGCTTTACCGGAACCTTTTTGATATTTGAGCGTAGCCGCGGATGTCAGGTTGATTCCGATCGCCCAGTCTGCCCACTGTCGGCTCACGCCGGCATCCTGGAGCGGCTTCAGTTGGGAATTCTCCTTTAGAGACTTTAGGCCGGCCAGAACCTCCGCAGGCGTCCATTCATTCAATAACAGCCTGTAAACCTGTTTTCCTGTCCTGCTGTTGTAAATGATGCTATCGCCGATCAACTGGCCTTCCCGGTCGTAGTCGCACGCGGAAACGATCCCGTCCACGTCACTTCTGCGGATGAGGCTGTAAATCGTCTTCAACTGCTTTTTAGCGCCAAAATCTTCTTTATCCCTGTTCTTCGGGTCACTCTTTACTTTGTATTTAAACTGTTCGGGAATGAATGGAAAATTGTCCATGTTCCACTTTGCCATTTTCGCATCATAATCCTTTGCGTCATAAAGCTGGAGAAGGTGGCCGAATGCCCATGTGATGATATAATTTTCTCCTTCATAATAACCATCTTGTTTGCCCTTTATCTTTAATGCATCTGCTATATTTTTCGCCACGGATGGCTTCTCGGATATAATGACTTTCTTCACTTTTTTTTACCACCAATCTATAAACCGGAGATACATCCATTTTATCCTATCGCAGGCTTTCGCTCAATCAGCTGTGATGATGGAGGAATCCCAATGAACCTGCAATTTTTTAATTATGGAACCAGGCATGTTTTGGGATGACGGACCGGACAGTCAATAGAAGGGATGGAAACGGCTCTGCTTCAATGACCACTGCCCCGAGTCGTTCATGGAATAAAATACCGCACCCAATCCCGGTGATTTTTCTTATATCCACAGCACTTTCCAAGAGCATCCGGCAAATTTCCTCGCAATCCGCTTCCGAGCAGACCGCCTTTCGGGAAAACCGAAGTATCATACCCTTGTTCCCTTTTTCCAGCCTATACATGCCCTCACCCTTTTTCTTTTTGGATAGTAAAGGGTATGGCATAGATCGTTCTTTTATGAACAGGGCTGTTTGGAAAAATGGCATTTTTGGCATTAATAGCGCTTTCATTCCTTGACTGTCCTCTGTTTTTCGTGTATATTAAATGCATCATGGTTCAGACTAATACAGGAAATACCTGCCGCATCTGCTTCATGATAATATTCAACTCGGGCATCAAGGGATGCCTGCAAGGTTTTAGGAGGAAAAGGTAATATGCAAAACGGCAAAGTTAAATGGTTTAACAACGAAAAGGGCTATGGATTCATCGAAGTAGAAGGTGGCGAAGACGTATTCGTCCATTTCTCAGCAATCCAGGGCGATGGCTTTAAATCTCTTGAAGAGGGCCAGGAAGTTTCTTTTGAAATCGTTGAAGGAAACCGTGGGCCACAAGCTGCTAACGTAGTAAAACTTTAATTCCTATTCATAAAGCGATTTTTCAGGCTGGCATTGCGCCAGCCTTTTATTTTTCTTCAACCGGATTTCCTTGAAGCCTAATTCCCTTATCTGCCCGCCAACCGTACACTCGCTTATACAAAACTTATGGGATTTTCGTTTCCCCGAATCAAGAACATTTTGCCTGTACAAAAAGCAGCCATCGCAATAGCATTGTATGAGGTTATTTATTTTCTCAAGAAGCTGCTTCCTGACTATCGCTTCCCTTTCCATCAGCAGCCCCCTTTCCTAAAGCAACTGTGTTTTCGCATGTATTCTTTTCCCGTCAAGCGCCTGAGTGGCGAGCTTGTCGGCCTCTTTGTTTTCCGAGCGTGAAATCACCTTAAAGGACGGCTTGATGCCGTTGCTTTCCAATTTCTTCTCGATCCGGTCAAGCCAACCGTTCAGCACTTCCTCATAGCATGGCCATTCCCCTTCAAGCTGTTTCAGCACCCCCTGCGAGTCACCACGAATTTCGCATGGCATATTTTTAATCCCATATTCTTCGAGGAGAGTAGCTGCGAAGTAAAGGGCTGCATATTCCGCCTCATTGTTCGTTTCCATCTCGCCGATTCGTTCATTTGCCCTCACCCGAAATTTTTTCTTGCCCTGCCTGAAAAACAGGACAACGCCAAGCCCGGCTTCATTCGTTTCTTTCATGAAGCCTCCATCGAAATAGACAATGACATCATGTGGCTCCTCTTCCGTTTCCTCAAGCAGCCTCCTCATTTCCTTCATTGTCCATTCTGTCCCGATTTCATCTTCAAACGCCAGTTCGTGCGCCTTCCCTGTTTTTTCAAGTTCTTCACCGGTTGCGAGCGCATGGTCCCCTTCAAGCCAGTCAGAATAAAACCTGATCTTCCCGCCTCCCTTTATTGTAAAAACCCACTCCAGTTTGTATTTCATAAAAAGCCCTCCGTATTTCCTTTGTATCCTATATCTTTGCCATTCATATTAAAAAACCATTCTTTTCATGATACACAAATCAATCTTACTTAAACCATTCTTATTAAGAAATTTTAATCTGTTTCGCCTAACGTTTTATGTTAAAATCACTTTAGCACAATAATGGAGGAATGGATATTGATAGAAGTATACATCGATGGCGCCAGCGCGGGAAATCCGGGCCCAAGCGGCGCGGGCATTTTCATCAAAGGCCATGGCTCTGCGGAAAAGTACTCCCTGCCGCTTGGCAGCATGTCCAATCATGAAGCGGAATACCATGCGCTAATCAAGGCGTTGGAAATCTGCCTGGAAAAAGGATACAGGACGGTTTCATTCAGGACCGATTCGGAATTGGTGAACAATGCCGTTGAAAAAGAATTCGCCAAAAACAAACACTATGCGCCTCTCCTGGAAAGGGTGCTTGACCTTACAAGGCAATTGGATTTGTTTTTTATAAAATGGATACCCGGGAGCGAAAACAAGGTAGCGGATGAATTAGCAAGATTGGGGATTAGGAAAAATGAATAGAAACCGGCACTTTCTCGCGGACGTGGTTTTGTTGCTCGTTACGTTCATCTGGGGGATTACCTTTGTGATGGTCCAAAACGCCATCAGCTTCCTCGAACCATTATCATTCAACGGTGTCCGTTTCTTGATGGCGGCCCTATTGCTAAGCCTCTGGCTCCTAATTTTTGAACGGAAACAGCTTTCCCTTTTGACGCCCCGGCTTTTTTTGTCCGGAGCTTTTCTCGGACTGTTCCTTTTCGTCGGCTATGCTACCCAAACCGCTGGGCTTCTGTATACAACATCATCCAAAGCTGGATTTATCACCGGTCTTAGCGTGGTCCTTGTTCCGCTCTTTTCGTTCCTGCTCATGAAGCAGCAGGCCGGAAGGAATGCGGTTATTGGCGTACTGGTCGCGACAGTCGGGTTGTTTCTATTGACCATGACGGGAGTTTCACCGCTTAATAAGGGCGATGGACTCGTTTTCATTTGCGCTATAGGCTTTGCCTTCCATATATTATTTACTGGAAAATACAGTGGCCTTTACCCTTTCCTCCCGCTTACGATTGTCCAAATTGCAACGGTCGGAATTCTTTCTTCCATCTCAGCATTATTTTTCGAAGACTGGCAAAAAGCATTCCAACCTGATGTTATTTTTTCACGGGAGGTAATCCTTGCGCTCGTTGTAACGTCACTCTTTGCCACCGCACTTGCCTTTTTGATCCAGACTGCGTTCCAGAAACATACCTCGCCAACCAGGGTCGCACTCATTTTTGCGATGGAACCAGTTTTTGCGGCAGTCGCGGGATACTTTTGGGCAGGTGACATCCTTACTATTTCGGCCCTGGCAGGATGCCTGTTCATTTTCACCGGAATGATTATTTCGGAACTGCCAGCCCGCCAGAAGCCAATTGCGAAAATCCAACTGAATGTTGAAAAGCCGGGCGCGTAGCCCGGCTTTTTGCCGCTTAAAGGGAGAGAAGCTGCCGGTCTTTCACAAAGTCTAGAGCAGCCTGCCTCGAGTTGATTTTATTGGCAATAAGCGTTTCCAAAAGTGAGACATAAAAGCTTCCTTCAAACCCGATCTGCGCTTTAAGCGTCAGCTCGATTGCGGCAATCGCCACCTCATCGGGGGCGTTCGTATAATGCTTGCCGAAGTAAATGAATCCAATGGCATCTTCCTGCAAATGAAAGCCTCTCGCCTTCAAGTCCTGCAGGTAAAGGTCGACCGTTTGCACCTTTGTGACCCATCCTTCCTGATTTTACAAACATATATTCTGTTTTTAGTGTACTGTAAAATCAGACTTTTTGCTATCATTTTTTGTCAAAACATGTCCAATGTAGCCCGCTATAAGTCCCAAAAGCGCTCCTCCAAGAACCTCCTCGGGCCTGTGCCCAAGCATCTCCTTCAGTTTTTTTGGCGTCTTCTCCTCAAACTCAACCGTTGAGTCTTCAGTATGAATTTTATCAATCAGCTCATCCAGCGAATTTACTTTCAGCGTAAGCTCCCCGGTCTGCCTCCTGATTCCCTGGGCATCATACATGACAATTAGGCCATATACGAGGGATAGCGCGAAATCGACAGTCGGCACTCCTCTTTTTAGCGCAATGAAAGTGGTCAGGGATGAAACCCCGGCCGAATGTGAACTTGGCATGCCTCCAGTCTGAAAGAAGAGATCCGGGCGCCACTCCTTCTTTTTTACATAATGGATCGGAATTTTTAAACCTTGCGCAAGCCCAATACTCAATAGTGATACAATTACTCCTTTGTTCATTTCCTTCACCTCGCCACTAAAGTTACAACATGTGTTTTATTATTCCCTGAGGGGATACTAAGAAAACAGGAGGTGACAAAATGAGCAAAAATGATGGCAACAGGGGGACAAAAGACCCAGGCGTGAATCCGCAAGGGTTTGGCCAGGATGGCACAAGGACACCGGACCCAAAAAGCAAGCTGGAGGAAAGAGCAAAAAAGAGCAATACACGCAGGTAATAAGAAAAGCGCAAGCGCCCGTTTAGAGCCGTATGGACTGGAGAGCCCCGATGGAGATAAAGGAAACACGATGAGCGTAAGCGAATCGATGTTGACTTATCGTAGCGAGGGGATCGAAGTACACTAGGCGCTGGGCGCTGGAGCTAGACAAAGAAAAGCGCAAGCGCCCGTTGAGGCTGGACAAAAAAACGCCCGCTCCTTACCGGAAACGGGCAATCTTCCTTATTGAATATCAGGAATTAAAAACAACTTCTGGCTGATAAGGAACCATTCTTCCGATTCCCCTTAGTCCGGTATCCGCTAGCATTGCTTCAACTTTTTCTCTGTCAGGTGAAAAAGCGGCGGCTTCCATATCACACTCAATCGGCACGCTGCAATTGATTTCAGCAAGCTTCCTGGATAAGTGAAGCATTTCAAGATCCTGTTCAATTTTCGATTTGTGGGACTTGGACAGCTTTTCAAGGTTCTCAAGAATACCTTCAATATGGCCGTGCTCCTTCAAAAGCTTCAAAGCGGTTTTTTCACCGATTCCCCTGACTCCCGGGTAATTATCGCTCGGGTCGCCCATTAGCGCCTTCAAATCGATCATTTGCCTTGGAATTAGCCCGCATTCATCATAAAAGGAAGCCGGGGTGTGGACCAAGTAATTACCATACCCTTTCTTCAGCAGGATTACCGTTACTTTGTCTTCAAGCAATTGGAGGATGTCCCGGTCGCCTGTCACGATTGAAACGGGCATTGAACCACCTACTTGCCTTGCGATCGTACCAATGCAATCATCGGCTTCAAACCCTGCAAGGCCGATGTTTGGTATGTCAAACGCGCTAACTACTTCCTTCGCCAAATCGAATTGAGGAATCAACTCGACAGGCGCTTCTCCCCTGTTCGCCTTGTAGCTGTCCAACAGTTCGTTACGAAATGTTTTGCTTCCCATATCCCAGCAAACGGCAAGGTGGGATGGTGAAAACTCCGAAACAGCTGTGAGCATATGTTTAAGAAAACCATGGACGGCATTCGTCGGCATCCCTTTTGCGTTAATCATGTACTGTCCTGTCACTGCCGTTGCATAAAAAGCCCTGAACAAAAGTGCCATCCCGTCAATGAGCATTAATGAGTCCTTTTTATTCATCCTGTCCTCCTGCAGAAAAGCGCAAGCGCCGTGATCTTGGCGCTTGGCTAGTCAATTTTTTTCTTTTAAAAAAGGCGCTGGTATGCGCCTTGAAATTTTTGCGATTAAGCTTAAGTATAGAACGATTAAACTTGGCTGTTGATGTTAACATAGTTTATTAATAAAAGCTTCACAATCCATTATACCATAAACCCTATGAAAATAGTGGGTCTATTCGTTGATTCGTCGGAGCTTTCGCAGGGAGTCCTCCAGCAGGGCCACGTCGATGCCGCCGTCCAAGACTTCAAGCATACCGGTAAAGTAATTTTCCACTTGCATATCCAGGTTCGCCGCCATTAAGGCAAAAAACTGTTCTGCAAGGGAGCGGCCGTATTCCTCAAGCCTATCGGATTGTGCGTGAAGATAGCTGTCCGCCTCGGGATTAATTGCTGCCTCGAGCTGTTCTTGCATCCTTTTTTTACCGTTTTTTTCAAAGAAATCTTTTGGGTTTTTAAACAACGCCAGCTGCTTTGAAAATATGGACTTATCTGTATCTCCGAATGCCGCCGGGATGTCGATTCCCCTGGGGTTAGGAAAATCGAAACGGGAGAAACCGATACCTTCGCATATATCCGAGAGGTCGTTCAAGAGTGCTTCACGGCTTTCGGATACTATCCGGGCGGCGAACTTTTCAATCCGGAGCGCAGTCGCCCTCAATTCCTGCGCCAAATCGTGGCCAAGGCTTTCCAGGAGGTCGCCAAGGGCGGTATCAAGCGATTTCTTCATGTTGCCGCTTCCGCTACTCAGCAAAGAAGGATTGAATGATTCCCTAAAAAACTCCCCAAACCTGAAGAATACTCGTTGCTTGCAATAATAGGCCAGTTCCTGGACTTCCTGGGCAAGCCTTTGTTCAAGCGATCCTGTTTTTTGCGATGAAATGAACGACATAGCAGCGGCTTTACGTTCTTTGAGCTCACGGCTCCTTTCTTTCGCGTTCGAAATGTCAGCCTTCGCGGAAGCAACGAGCGCGGCAACCCTTTTGACAGCATGCTCAAGATCCTTTTTCGCAGAAGCGAGTGCCATGCTTGCCAAGCCATCATTGATAAAGCTGAAAAACGTTTCTTCGAAGCTTAATATGCCTGAAGCCGTACCGCCGTTGCGTTCCGTTTTTTCCTTCAACGCTAAAAGAGATGATACCGGATGCATGGATGGATTCCTAATTCCATACGTTCCAAGCTGCCCTTTCACATAGTTGAGGACCAGTTCCTTTTCTTCTTCATCTTTAGCAAGGTCGATGGCATTGACAATAAAGAACATTTTATCAAGCTCGAAAACTTCCTTAACCCTTCCAAGCTGGATCAGGAACTCTCGGTCGGCCCTTGAAAATGCGTGATTGTAGTACGTGACAAATAGAATTGCGTCGGCATTTTTTATATAATCGAAAGCGACTCCTGTGTGCCTTGCGTTGATTGAATCTGCTCCTGGCGTATCGACAAGAGTGATTCCCATTCGGGTTAGAGGGCAATCGTAATACAGATCGATCCACTCGGCAAAACATGATTTGTCCTCTTTAGCCACATAATCCTCAAAGTCCGCCATCCCGGCGATCACTTTTTTTCCAAGGCTCTCCCTTGCGGCTGAATACCCCGATTCAAACGCATTGAGGAATGATAGGTTCGCTTTTTCGGCAGTATTCCCGTGGAACGGCGTTTTTGATAGTTCCTTGATTTTATCCAAAGCTTCTTCAAGGCTCTCAGCAGTTCCCGTAAAGAACTTCAGTGCCTTGTTCACATCGTCGAGCAGGCTGTCCCGCTCCTTCATTTTCACAACGACAGAGCCGTGCGAATGTTCGTTGTCAACCGGCTTGATCCTGCATATCGCAGCTGTGGTCGGATTCGGGGAAACAGGCAGCACCCGCTCTCCGATCAAGGCATTTGCAAAAGATGATTTTCCTGCGCTGAATGCTCCAAAAAGGGCAACGGTGTAGGAGCTGTTTTCAATCTTTATGGCTCTATCAAGAAGCTCGCCGGCCAAATAGGCAAAACCGGGCAACCCTTTAATAATGGCCGCTGCATCCCTTAGCCTGGAGGACATCGCTTCGAAGCTTTCAAACTGTGTTTCCGGTTTTGATACTGTTTCTTGTATATTATCCTTAACTAAATTTATGGCTGGAGCAGCTTTTGCATAATCTTCTTCATGGATAATTCTTACGTTTTCGTTCTGGCGTGAGAAAAGCCATTCCGGTAAGCTTCCTTCCGCCTCAGGACTTTTTTCAATGATTGTGTCTATTTCTTTTTTGGCTGCAGCAAGCTCCTCATCAAGCTGCGCCAGCCTCTCCCTTGCGTTTCTGGCCTTCGCAAGTATTTCAAGTTCGCGTTTTTCACCCGTGGCCAACGTTTCTGCCTTGCTGCTTAGAGCATTTACGTATTCCTTTTTAAATTCGGAAATCCTGTCCCTCGTCACCTTCTTAATTTCGGATGCAAGCTCGTCCGTATAATTCAACAGGTAGTCCCCTGAGAGAAGTGCGCCTTTTTTCAGGGGTTTTTTAAGTAAATCAACGGTTACAGGAACCGAAAAGTTCCTCGCCTTCTCTTCAAGATGTTGGTCTCTGATTCCGTTTTCCTTCAAAACGTTTAGTAAAAGCTCACGAATATGCCATTCAACCTGCAGTTTCGTTTTTTCGATCACCGCTTCGAGAAAGGCTTCCTTTCGCACTTTTTTTTCGGCAAGTGTCTTCCCCGCTGAGAATAGAAAGCCCACCTTAAAGCCGGGCTGCTCTGATTCGAGATATGCTTTTGCAAGCTCCCTCGTCTCAAATGGCATTAAATAGGCATTGTTAAGAATATGGCCCGCCATTTCATCAAGCTCCCTGGAAGATGCTTCAACCCCATTTTTAATTAGGGTCAAGGAATCGTTTATCGCATTGATTTTTTCGTCGAGCGAAACGTCTCCGCCATATGGATTATCGGCAAGGATTTCATTGAGAATCTCCCTTTCGGCTTCCTGATCTGTCGAAAGATTATTCAAATATTCTTGTGCAATTTTAGCCAAAGAGGCGAACGTCGAGTTTTCCAGCCATTCTCCCTCAAGACTCAGTTTCGCCTGAACTAATTTTTCTAACTGGGGGTACTGGTTTTCCGGATGGTCTGGTGCTTTAAGCGATGTGAAAAAAATGCCCGCGGGCTTCACTCCCCACGAGTTGAACGAAGTGGAAACGCTTTCCTTAAAGCGGTCAAAGCTTAGTTCTTCTTCCCTGTGTTTGTCGATCTGGTTTACAACAAGGAATACTTCCTTGCCTGCATCTTGCAGTTCTTTCGTAAAAAGGAAATTGACTTCGGATTGGACATGGTTATAATCCATCACATAAAAAACGAGATCCGCGAGATGAATGGCGGATTCGGTCGCGATCCTG
Source organism: Neobacillus oceani (assembly GCF_046237595.1). Lineage (NCBI taxonomy): Bacteria > Bacillati > Bacillota > Bacilli > Caryophanales > Bacillaceae > Neobacillus > Neobacillus oceani. The sequence goes on from NZ_CP143543.1 coordinate 2,677,532, forward strand.
TGCGCATCGTCGGCTGAATCAATTCCTGGTGTATCGAGGATGACAGCGCTTTTCGGCAGGGCCGAATCCTTCTGGCTGATTTCAATCTCCTCGATTTCGTCGCCATCAAGGCAATGGCTTTTCACCACCCCATAATCATATGGCGGCAAATAAAGCCATGGCATGCCCTTTTTGAAAAAAACCTTCGCATATTCTTCGCCGGTTTTCACTCTAACAAGATTGGCGCTTGTCGGAATCGGGCTTGAAGGCAGGATGTCTTTCCCTGCGATGCGGTTGATCAATGAAGATTTTCCAGCCGAGAAGTGCCCGCAAAAAGCGATTGCCTTCTCCCTCGCGGCGTATTTCCAGCCAAGCTGTTTCACTTTATAGGCGGACGCCGAATCCCCATGCTGTTCTAAGTAAAAATAAAGCCCTGATATGGCTCCTTTTAGCTTATTACCTAATTGTCGTTCCATTTTTGACTGAACCATGAAAAGAAAATCCCCTTCAAAAAATAATATCCTTTTTATTTTATACGAAAATTCGCGCGTTTCCCATAAGAAGTTCCTATTTCCATCTTAAATAAACAGCAAAAAACCAGGGAGAGCCCTGGTTTTAGAGTAAATAAGGATTATCATTATCTAGTTGGCCTGGCAACATGGCTTAATACATGCTTCATAACTGCGGCATAGACCAAAACGGTTCCTCCGACAAAAACGAGCGCCATATGTAACACCTTCCCTGATGAGAATGATTTTCATTTCCAAGGAAAGTGTATCATGTTCGATAATCATTTTCAATACGATAGGCCTATTTGTCAATTTTCTTTAACATTTGTGGTACAAATCTCTTCGGCCGTTCTTTCATTTTATCGTATTCCGCCAGCTTTCTTAGTGCTTCTTCCTCGGCTGGAATTCGGACGGAGAGAATAATGGCATTCAATACAGCAAAGACGGCAGCTGTTATAAAGGCTCCGAACAGCAAAGGGATCACAAGAAGCTCGATGGTTACAATTGCATAATTGGGATGCCGGATAAATCTGTAAGGACCCTTTCTTACTATATTCGCGCCTGGAAGAACAATAATTTTTGTGTTCCAGTACTTTCCTAGTGAGGAAAGCGCCCAAATTCGCCCAACCTGCGCAAGAATGAATACCGCGAGCAGAATCGGCCACAAAGGGGAAAGGCCCTTTGTGAGCGCCCATACTTCCAGAATGAGAGACAAAAAGAAACTTGTATGCATCAAGACCATCCACGGATAATGCGCCTGCCCGAATTCAAGCGCCCCCTCCCGTTTCATTCTTCTTTCATTTTTCCGCGCAATGATTAATTCGGCAATCCGCTGAAAAATGACGAACCCAATAAATGTGGTGAACAGCTTCATTCCTTCCACCTCATTAACAATAGTTCCGAACTAAAACCAGGCCCTAGAGCGCCAGCGAGGCCATATTCGCCAGCCAATGGAGTCAATTCCATGTGGCGCTTCAACACATAAAGGATGGTTGCGGATGACATATTCCCGAATTTGCTTAGAACATCCCTTGATATATCCATCATTTGCATATTGATTCCAAGGGAGTTGGCATACGCGTCAAGAACCTTCTTCCCGCCAGGATGGGCAATGAAATAGCGGAGGTCCCCGATTTCGATGCCCTCCCTCTCCAGGAAAGCGCTGACATTCGGCTGCAGCCAACTTTCTATTATTGTCGGAATATCGCGGGAGAAGATGACATAAAGCCCTTCGTTTTTAATATCCCATCCCATGACGTCCAGTGATTCAGGCATGAGCGTCGATTGGGTCGCGGTGATTTCCGGCACCCTAACTACATGAAGATCGTTTACTGCATCACCACAAACAAGCGCGCAGCTAATCCCGTCCGCGAACAGGGAAGTCCCGACAAGGTTACTCTTTGAACGGTCGTTTTTTTGAAAGGTCAGGCTGCATAACTCAACGCTAAGAACAAGTACTTTCGCTTCCGGGAATGCAAGACAGTATTCGTATGCCCTTGATAGCCCTGCGGCTCCCCCGGCACAGCCTAGCCCCCAAATCGGAATCCGTTTGGCATGCGGCGAAAAAGCAAGTTTATTCATGATTCTTGCATCGATGCTTGGCGTTGCCAAACCCGTCGTCGATATAAAAAACATCGCTTCAATTTCCTGGCATTCAACCTGTCTTTTTAAAAAAGCCCCGTTTGACAGGCATTTGACAATGGCCTCGGTCCCAAGCTCAACGGCCGCTTCAATATAGGCATCGTTCTTTTCCTTGAAAGAGCGTTCCTCCCTGAACCAATCAATATCCTTGACGAACCTCCTGCTCTCGATTTGGCCATTCTCGAAAACCTTCAATAACCGTGCGATATCTTGATGAGATTCGGAAAACATCTCCCTGGCAAATTCGACCGCCTGGCCCTGTTCGACCTTATATGGAGGCAGAGCTTCCGCTATTGAAATGACTGCTGGCATCATCCATTCTCCTTCAACTCTTGTAAGGGTATTTTTACCCGGCTGCGGTAAATTATTCCGAGTGGCTACTAGCCTATTCCCTATTTGAGCGAAATTATCCAGGAATGTGAATTGCAAAAACACAAAAAAAGCCCCCTCTTATAAAAAGAGGGAGCAATTTGTTTTGAAGGGTTGTTGTGCAACTCTATTATACCAAAATCATAAACTTCCATCATCGACCAATCATTTCCAAAAAATAATTAGAATCCCTGAATCGTCATTCCGCCATCGACAAACAAAGTCTGCCCATGGACGTAGCTGCCGGCGTCAGAAGCCAGGAATACAGTCGGACCTGCCAATTCAGGGAGCTCGCCAATTCGCTTCAAGGGCGTTACATCGAGTATATCCTTCACATAGGAAGGGTCTGCGAGGAGTTTTTCCGTTAAAGGTGTTTTAAAATACCACGGCCCGATTGCATTGACATTGATGTTGTATTTTCCCCATTCAAGCGCTAGGACCTTTGTCATCTGGATGAGCGCCGCCTTGCTTGCCGCGTACACTACTCCTGTCCTGAGCGCGACATGGCCGGCAACGGATGAAATAGATATGATTCTTCCCCCTGTTTCCTGATCCTTCATCACCTTTCCGGTTTCCTGAGCCATCATAAAAGCAGATTTCAGATTCGTATTCATAATCGTTTCCCATTCATCGTCGGTCACATCGAGCGCCTTTGAGCGAATATTCATCCCTGCATTGTTAATGAGAATATCGATGGATCCCCATTCTTCCTTTACAGTTGTTACCGCGCGCAACGCATCTTCCCTTCTTGTCACGTCCGCGGGAATGACAAGGCTCTTCCTGCCATGGCTATGTATGATTGCTCCTGTTTCTTCAAGATCGGAAACAGTACGTGAAAGGATTGCCACATCTGCGCCGGCTTCAGCAAGGGCCGACGCCAACGCCCTTCCGATTCCCCTTCCCGCGCCCGTCACGATAGCTTTTTTTCCATCCAGCCGAAACGAAGGTAAATACATCTTGCTCATCCTCCCTTTGTTTTGCTTATCATTACGATTATTTCTGTCTACGCTTCCCTGGTAGACTTGACTCTCTCATTATAATGAATGAAAAAGGAAAAAGCACCGAATATCGGTGCCAAGGCTTAATCCTTATCCTGTTTTTGGACCTCAATCCAAATTTTTTTGGAGGCAAGCGATCCGCAAATCCTGCAGGCTGTTTTTTCGTTATAAAGCAGCCTGCATTTTTCACAGTAGTATTTCTCCATTTCCCCCAGTCCTTCCTTTGTTTGCTTACAGTTTATTTGCTCCCCTCCTGTTTTGTTCTTGAAATCGTTTTTTGCGCCTCTCTAGGGCATTCAACAACTTTTCTCACCGTATTTGTTTCATGTTCAATTTTTAGACACAATTCCCTTATTAAAAAAGTGATTTAAATCACTGTTTTGACAGTTTTCTCCTATTACCATAGTGATTAAGCAGGTATGTATAATTTGTGAACATTCAGAAACCCATATTTTACTTTTTTTATAGTTTTGTATTATGAAATAAGTACTTATCGAATTTTTTAACTATTTGGAAGGGAGTGCTGGGGGATGGCAAAAACAGAATTGGCGAAGACAGGAAAGAAAGTAAAGCACAAAGTCCAGGATTCGGAACCAGTCCTGAAGGGGACCCTTATATCGGTTTTCCTGCTAGGGGCATTTTTAATTGTAACTTGGGCAGGGGTCTACTTCTTATTCCTTGACCGTTTTTAAAAAATAGAAAGGGGGAGCATTCATGCACATTCATAAGTTTGAAAAAATATGGCTTACATTTGGAATCGCCACACTCGTCATGTTCTTGTCAGTAGTCGGAGTCAGCGCTTTCTATATGGGGAACCAGCCGCCTAGCTGCAACTTGACGATTGATCCGGAAAAAGTGGACACCCAGGAACCATTCGACAAGCCGGGATTGACAAAGGTGGAAGGGAAGGAATGGGATTACCAGCTCGTTTACGTTGCATCGGCCTTTTCCTATAATCCAATGAAGGTACAAGTCCCTCTTGGGGCAAAAGTTAAAGTAATTGCAACAACCAAGGATGTCATCCATGGATTCCAGGTTGCCGGCACAAATATTAACATGATGCTTGAACCCGGGTATGTAAGCGAGTTCACGACTACCTTCGACAAACCTGGTGAATACCTTGTCGTCTGTAATGAATATTGCGGCACGGCTCATCACTTAATGCAATCCACAATCGAGGTGACTGAATAATGAAAGCTTCCACTACCCATACAAAGGTCGACCCGCGGGATGCAAAGCTTTCCATGGCCTACCTTTATGTTGCATTCACAGCGCTTGCGCTTGGCGGACTAATGGGCCTCTTGCAGGTTTTGGTTAGGTCCGGAAAATATGAGCTTCCGTTCGGAATCGATTACTATCAAGTATTGACAGTGCACGGGGTTTTGCTTGGCCTTGTTCTGACTACATTTTTTATCATGGGTTTCCAGACAGCGGCGGTAAGCCGTACGGCGGGAACAATGTCTAATGGAGCACGAATGGCAGGCTGGATTGGATTCTGGCTAATGACAATCGGAACAGCCATGGCGGCAACGATGATTCTGTTAAAAGAAGCTACCGTCCTGTTTACGTTTTACGCACCATTAAAGGCCCATCCGATATTCTACATTGGCCTTACCCTTGTCATCGTCGGAAGCTGGGTTACCGGGGGCGCTCTTCTAGGAACTTACGGCAAGTGGCGCAGGCAGAATCCTGGTAAAAACAGCCCGCTTTTAACTTTCATGGTCGTTGTCAATACAGTTATGTGGATTGTTGCTACTCTTGGAGTCGCCGCTACGGTTCTGTTGCAGCTTTTGCCATGGTCGCTTGGAATCGTCGACCGGGTCGATGTGCTCGTCAGCCGGACATTGTTCTGGTATTTCGGCCATCCACTCGTGTATTTCTGGCTTTTGCCCGCATACATGTGCTGGTATGCAATCATCCCTAAAATCATTGGCGGGAAAATATTCTCCGATTCATTGGCTAGGCTATCATTCCTATTATTCCTGCTCTTTTCGATTCCAGTTGGGTTCCATCACCAGCTTGTTGAACCGGGAATTGACCCTGCCTGGAAGTTCCTGCAGGTTGTATTGACATTCATGGTCATCATCCCATCCTTGATGACTGCCTTCTCAATGTTCGCGACATTTGAGAAAACCGGCCGTTCCAAAGGTGCAACAGGATTGTTTGGCTGGGCGAAAAAACTTCCGTGGGGAGACGCCAGATTCACGGTCCCGTTCATTGGAATGGCGGCATTTATCCCTGCTGGCGCGGGCGGTATCGTCAATGCATCCCATCAGTTGAACCAGGTTGTCCATAATACGATCTGGGTAACCGGGCATTTCCATTTGACACTTGCGACAACAGTTGTCCTGACTTTCTTCGGAATTTCGTATTGGCTCGTTCCTCATTTGACAGGCAGGAAACTGACGAAGGCAATGAATAAATTGGCTATTATCCAGGCTTGGGTCTGGGCCGTGGGCATGACGTTCATGTCGGGCGCCATGCATGCGGCGGGCCTTTTGGGGGCTCCGCGCCGGTCTGCCTTCTCTGAGTATGGCGGTTCTGCCCAGGCGGCGGAATGGATTCCCTACCAGGTTGCCCAGGCAATTGGAGGCTCCATTTTGTTCATCGGCATCATTCTCGTTATGGTCATTTTCATTAACCTTGCTTTCTTTGCCCCTAAAGGGGAGGAAGAATTCCCGGTAGGGGAAGCAGAAGCGGGAGAAGAAAAAGCTCCGGCTGTATTTGAAAACTGGAAGCTGTGGCTGGGCATCACAGCAGCGTTGATTCTTTTCGCCTATACGATACCGCTTATTGATATCATCCAGAATGCGCCAATCGGTTCGAAGGGCTGGCAAACGTGGAGCAAATGGTAGTTTAGATTTTAAAACTAGGACAGAAAAGGCTCCAGTCACATTGGCTGGAGCCCTTTCTTATTCGGACGGATGTTTTCAAAATTCAGATTGGCCACGGATACGGATAGGAGGATGAGAGCGGAACCGATGATTTGCAGGATGCCAATCCCCTCCCCATAGAGGAAAACCCCAAGCAATGTCGCCACGATCGGTTCAACAGTCGCGATAATTGCCGCTGTGCTGCTGTCTGTTTTTTCAAGTCCCTTCGTGTACATAAAATAGGCCAAAACAGTCGGGATAATCCCAAGGCCAGCGCCATAAAGGAGTGAGTCTCCAGATAGGACAACGTCAGCCTTTTCCCAAAGGCGTGTTAACGGGACGAGGAACAAGGCGGCTGTCAAAAACGTATAAAACGTAATCGTAAATGGCTTATACTTGTTTAACGCCGCTTTCCCAAAAATGCTGTAAAGGGCATAGCCCAACCCCGCCCCAAGGCCGATCAGAAGTCCAGTTGCGGAAACGGCGGCAGAATCGCCCCTGAACCCGGCAACAAGGACACATCCGACAAATGTTCCTGCGACAGCCAAAAATTTCGTCTTCGTGAATTTATCCCTAAAAACAAAATAGGATAATATCGAAACGAAAATCGGGGACGTATACAATAAGATAACCGCGAGCGACACGTCCATCAAGTTAAGCGCGGTAAAATAGCACCAATTAAAGAATACGATGCTGAAAATACCCGTTCCGATGAACATCCAACTGTCTTTGAGCCGAATCGCCATTTCATTCCTGTATAGTATGCCCCCAATCAGGGCAAGGAGGATTGCCGCAATAGCAACCCTGATTGTGACGATTTCCATCGGGCTAAAGCCAACCTGGGCCAGCCCCCTCACAAAAATCGCAATGCATCCCCACAAGGATGCACTGGCTGCGATTAGCAAAAGCGGAATCGACTTTTTCATCTTAAAGGCACCACCAATCAGCGAAACTATTCCATTTTCTTAATCATTTATATTCAGACCATAAACCGCGCTGTATTTTTCATAAAGGTATTCGATCAGATAATCCGGATTCAGCCCTTCCCCTGTCGCGTCATAAAGGATTTCAAGCGGTTTTTTCATTTTTCCAAAGGAATGGACATGCCTTGTAAACCATTCCTTGATAGGCAGAAACTCGCCTTTTTCCAACAGGCTATCGAAATCCGGAAGTTCTTTTTTGAGTGTATTCATGAACTGGGCGGCATACATGTATCCAAGGGCATACGAAGGGAAATACCCAAATGAACCGCCTGACCAGTGGACATCCTGAAGGACTCCTTCTTCATCATTCCGCGGTCTGATGCCCAAATACTCCTCGTATTTTCTATTCCAGACTTCCGGGAGATCCTTTACCTCGATTTCATTGTTGAAAAGACCCTTTTCTATCTCATAGCGGATAATGATATGAAGCGGATACGTTAATTCATCTGCTTCAATCCTGATAAAGGATGGCTTTGATTCATTGACCGCTCTGTAAAAATCGTCCACCGAAACCCCGTCAAACTGTCCGTCTGCGTATTTTTTCAACAAATCGAAGTTGCTCTTCCAGAACCCGAGGCTCCTGCCTATGAAATTTTCATAAAAAAGCGACTGCGATTCATGGATGCCCATGGATGTGCCTGAGCAAAGAGGTGTCCCAATGAGTTCCTTGGAAATATTCTGTTCGTACAGCGCATGGCCGCCTTCATGGATTGTCCCGAAAACCGCTGTGCGGAAATCGTGTTCATCATAATTTGTCGTTACCCGTACATCCCCAGGGTTCAAGCCTGTCGCAAATGGATGGACGGTTTCATCAAGCCTGCCTGCATTGAAGTTATAGCCAATCTCCTTGAGGACTTCAAGGCTGAAATCCTTTTGTGCTTCTTTCGGGAAATAGTGGGACAGGAATCCTGTTTCAGGCTTGTTGCCCGATTTGGCTATTTCGCTTACCAATGGAACGATTTTATCGCGGAGCCGGGCAAATACATTGTCGAGAACCTCAACGGTAATCCCAGGCTCATACATGTCAAGGAGCGAATTATATGGGTTGCCGCCGTGGCCCCAATACTCGATAAACTGCTTGGTGATGGCGACCAGTTTTTCCAAATAGGGCCTGAACATTTCAAAATCGGAAGCCTTTTTCGCTTCCTCCCATACCGATTCCGACCTCGCCTGGAGTACGACATATTCCCTGAACAGATCTTCGGGTATTTTCCTGTTTCGGTCGAAGTTCTTCTTGCACTCTTCAAGAACCTTATTTGTAACCGGATCCAGCACAAGGCCGGAGAGCTCATCTATGTATTTCTCCATTTCATCGGATACTGACATTTTAAAAACTTCACTTTGAAGCACGCCGATTACTTCGGCACGCTGAACATGCCCTTCCCTCGGAGCGCCAGTCCGTAAATCCCAGTAAATTAACCCGAGCGCTTCGTTATACGCCGCCATTTTCTTTACGTATTCCAAGAAATCCTTTTCCATTTCCGCAATCGTTATGTCCATGACTTTTCCCCTTTCAATTAATCAATCAATTTTATCATACTTTTGAAAAAATTAGATTTTATTAAAGAACAAAATGCGTAAGCGCCTTCGCGACAGGCAAAGTACGCCTGTCCCTGCGATGATTATTCTAGGGAGCTTTCCTAAGTGGTCAGCCCCGACAAGCATAAGACGGGGCCCGCAGGACACTGAATGGCATCCCTGAATTGGCCCACGCACGAAGGAAATGCGGGCATTTCCGAGGACGGGCCTGCCCTCCGGAGGGAACCGGCTTAGACCAGAGAGGGGCTACGCGCTCCTCGGAAAAGAAAAACACTTTTCCTTCGTGCGATGCTATGCTGCCGTAGCTTTCCTTGTGGTGCTGGATTACAATAGCTTGTTTCGAGTTATCCACAAGGATCAATTTTAAAGATTCCTTAAAAGCGAAAAACCGCTCCAGATGTTGGTATCTAGGGCGGTCTACAGGCAGCTATTGTTTCTTTTTGATGGCCACTTTCCATGTTTTTGGGCCTTCTTCGAGGTATTGCCATTCAAATTCTTCGGGCCGCTCCATCATGAACTGATAAAGCAGCGGCCTTGGATCATGGTCATTGATCATTTGCATGGATTCCCCCTCTAATTGTGTTTAGTTCCATGCTTACAAAAACAGCCGCCCTTTTTTTGCATCGGCCAGGCAGCCGTTTCGATTTCACATTTGGCAATGAGCGTGACAATTATTCTAGTGTTAAAAAAATAAAGGGGTGCTTCTAAATGGCATTTGTAGATAAAATTCGTGAAGAACTTAAATACGTACTCGATCCAGAGCTGAACATTAATATTGTGGATTTAGGCGTTATTTATGGCATTCAGATGGCCGCTAAAAGGGACCCGGAAATTACCATGACTCTGACGACTCCAGGCTGCCCTCTCCATGACAGCATCACAGCGAGTGTAAAACACAGAATCGAAGCGATGGATGAAATCGATACAGCTGTCATTCACCTTGTTTGGGAGCCGGCTTGGTCCCCTGAAAACATGTCGGAAGCCGCATTGAAACAGTTAGGTAGATAGGTAAATGCTATTGCTTTTTCTAAAAGCGAAGGCCGGGAGTCCCGGGTTTTCCCCTGTTCCCGGCCTTATCTTATCGCGGTATTTGCCGCTAGCGCCTGCTTCCAATTCCTGTCCGCTTCCTGCAGTTGAAGAATTGTTGTCGCTTTTGGATTGGTATCCTGGTTCAGCATTTGCTGTGTAGCCTCAATCGCCTTGGCAATTTTGGCAAAATCAAGCGGTTGAAACATACTCCCATTCCCTCCCGAAATATAATAGGATGTCTGTATTCTATTCGGTGGTAAATAGGAATATTCACAAATGCTTATAAAATTTTCGCTAAATGCCGCGGGGCGGCCTTGGACCCCAGTACTGATAATAGTCCGTTTTAATAAATCCGTTGAAAAGCTTGCGTTTTTTTGTTGCCGGCTTTCCGTAAAACTTTTCAAAGTCCTCATGAGCAGTCAGTATATACTTGCTCCATGTCTCAAGCTTGCCAAAAGCTTCGCCCATTTCACGATACATTTTTTCAACCGCGGGCCGGTCCCCCAGCCGCTCCCCGTACGGAGGGTTTGCGACAATGACGCCATATTGCTTGTCCGAAGTTAAATCGCGAACCTGCATTTGCTTGAAGGTAATCAATTCGCCAAGTCCAGCTTCAAAAGCATTTCCCTCGGCAATCTTGATCATCCTGTGGTCAATATCCGATCCCGAAATATCTAGCGGCTGGTCATAATTGGCCAGGTCTTCCGCTTCTGTCCTTGCTTCATCCCAGATTCTCTCCGGAATCCAGCCCCATTGTTCCGAAACAAATTCCCTATTAAACCCGGGAGCAATGTTTTGGCCAATCAGTGCAGCCTCTATTGGAATTGTTCCCGATCCACAGAACGGGTCTATGAATGGCTTATCAGCCGTCCAGTTCGTCAGCAGAACCAGTGATGCCGCAAGGGTTTCCTTTAGCGGCGCTTCTCCTTGTCCCGCCCGGTACCCCCTTTTATGGAGCCCCGCCCCGCTTGTATCAATCGTAAGCGTTGCGACGTCTTTCAGGAGTGATATTTCAATTTTAACCAATGGCCCGGTTTCTTCAAATCGGGTCGTTCTGCGATAAGCCTTCTTAAGCCTTTCGACGATCGCCTTTTTCACAATCGCCTGGCAGTCGGGCACGCTGAAAAGCTTGGATTTCACCGATTTTCCGCTTACAGGAAATTCAGCATCCTCTGAAATGAATTGTTCCCATGGGAGCGCTTTTGTTTTTTCAAATAACTCATCGAATGTATAAGCCTTGAATTCGCCTGCTTTTATTTTTACCCTGTCGGCTGTCCTAAGCCAAAGGTTGGCCTTCGCAATCGCGGCCTCATCACCCGTGAATGTAACCTTGCCGTTTTCCGTGCTTCCTTCATATCCTAAATCCTTCACTTCCTTGGCAACAAGCGCTTCGAGTCCCATTGCCGCGGTCGCGATTAGTTGATATTTGCCCATTTTCTCACCTTACCTTGGTATGTATGCTTAGTCTTAGTATGTTAACAGGATTGCATAAAAAACTTTAAAAGTCCACCTCAACAGAGGATGGGTCAGGGCAATTCCCTTGGAAAGAACCTGGGTAACTTTGGGATCTGTCGCTGTGATTTACCCTTGTGTGTCTTAAACATGGGGATGCCTTAGACTCTGACGCGTTGATTTAGCGAGATCCTGAAAAGGTATCGCTCATTGCCAGATAAATCACATAGGTTTGAACAGTGGGCGAAAAAGTGTCGCTCATATCCCGTTAAGTGACAAAGATTTGCCGAAAGCCCATAAAGGTGTCACTCAAATTCCGTTGAGTGACAAAGATTTGCAGAAAGCCTGAAAAGGTGTCGCTCAAATCCCGTTGAGTGACTAAGATTTGACGAAAGCCCATAAAGGTGTCACTCAAATTCCGTTGAGTGACAAAGATTTGCAGAAAGCCTGAAAAGGTGTCACTCAAATCCCGTTGAGTGACTAAGATTTGCCGAAAACCTGAAAAGGTGTCACTCAAATCCCGTTAAGTGACAAAGATTTGCGGAAAGCGTGAAAAGGTGTCGCTCAAATCCGATTGAGTGACAAAGATTTGCCTAATAGCAGACAAAGTGTCACTCAAATCCGGTTGAGTGACAAAGATTTGCAGAAAACCTGAAAAGGTGTCGCTCAAATCCCGTTGAGTGACAAAGATTTGCCGAAAGCCTGAAAAGGTGTCGCTCAAATCCCGTTGAGTGACAATGATTTGCCTAATAGCCGACAAAGTGTCACTCAAATTCCGAAGATCGATAAAGATTTAATAAATCTCTGTTCTGTGTCCAAACATGGGTAACTTCAATATTGGATAAACTAACTGAAGAATATTTTCTAAACTATGTAATCCCACAAAAAAAGCTCCCCATCTACGGAGAGCCTTCGTTTTCTATGGCAATTTCCACTAACGCGTTCTGTAAGCCATGTTCTGTACCATCGTACTGCAAACGACATTTGTCTCGTACTCCGGCGGTAATCATCTATCTACAGGCGTTCGCCTGTCCTTCTCCTTCGTTGAATTCCTTGGAGAAAGCGCCCCTACCATAATTTGGGTTTCTCGCTCGTGGGGTTTACCTCGTTCCACCCTTCGCATTTCTTTGAAGGCTACGTCACTGTGGCACTTTTACAGGTATTCATGCCATATCCAAAGGACTTAGGCATTTTCCCGGCCGTCAGCCCAAACAGGCTGCCCTGGCTTATTTTTTCGCCAGGCACGAACACTACAGGCGTCTCAGCCTGTGCGAGCATGGACTTTCCTCTGCAGCGGAAACTGCAGCGATTACCCGAACGCAATTAATGGACAATATCTATTATAGAAATATCCACTATGAAAAGCAATGGTTTTTAGAGGAAACGCTGGCAGCTTACTTTAATCATACAGTTTATTTCCAAAAACATGCTTTTCAAGGTTGGAAAGGCGTTTAAGTATATCGAAGTTGGTTGTACCGGCAGGCTGTACAGGCTGCTGCGAAGCCCTTCTGGATGTTTCCTCAAGCTGCTTTTTAAGGCGGAGGTTTTCCTGCTGGAGTTCTTCAATTTCCTGGTGGAAGGTTTCATAATCCTTAATAATCAAATCAAGGAATTTATCGACATCCTCCTGCTTATAACCGCGCATGGCCGTCTTAAATTCCTGTTCCAAAATATCTTTTGCCGTAAGTTTAATTTTATCAGATAACATTTCATTCACCTCAGGCTTCGCCAATCATTACATATTATTTTTTCAAAAATATCCCCTTTTGTCAATTCTTCTAGTGTTTGACCAATTAAAGCCATTGTAACCTAAGCAAATGGATTTAAAAATCGTACCGCCTCATTTGTTCTTCTTCAACAATCTCTTGCAGGTCGTAGAAGGTAATTAGCCGTATTGGATATCCCTCTTTTCGCTGGGCCATTTCGTAGATGAATTTGGGGCTCCCTTCCTTTTCTGGGTCGTACAATAGAAGAAGCGAATCGCTTTTTTCGATAAAAAACTGATTTTTAAGCCTGAATTGGACAGGGCTTTCGTAGTTCTTTCTTGTAACAGAGTCCACATATTCCGCCCGAAGAAGAACGGACTCGTACCATTCCTTGTTCGCTTCGTTCCATCTTTCCTCCTGATTGAGGAATGGCGTGATAACTGCGAGCTTCAGGTCCGGGTACTTCTCCTGGAGTTCAAAAACAGCCTCCGCCGCCCAAAGTTCCGCGCCAAGCTGGCCGCTGATCAAAACCCATTCGAGTCCAGATTCAGCCATTCCCTGCAATTCCTTCCTAAAGGCGGCACGGATAAATTCCGCTGAAGGGTCGTCCTTTTTAAAAATGCCCAGTTCAAAAGGCTTATAGCCTGAGATTGCCACTACCTTGGACAGACAATCCGCCTCCTTTTGTAAAGTATATTCTAATATGGATATAAAATAATCGGAAAGAACAATAAAAAGGGCGTTTTTTTCCGCCCTCTCAAGAATAAACCCTCTCCAAACCCCTAATAAGCATTCCATGGACCGCCTTCCCGCCGTGCTGGCCTGAAGCTGTGTACCGGCGGCATTTGCAAAGAACTGAATTGATGCGGGAAATAATGTTCATGTATAATCCGCTGATGGTTCACCGTAATTCCATGGACTGGATGGATATGGGGGATGACAATGGTTTGATATTCATGGTTTACATGCAATGGGGCAGCAGGAAATAACCCGCTTGCGATACCTGGCCTGCCATACATGGCACTCACTCCTTTTCCAAGGTGTTAATAGCCTATGGCAGTGATGAGTAAAACGCGCTAATGAATTGACCCATTTACATGAGAAATGCCAAGAAACTATCCTTCATATTCGTGAAAATGATTGCCGTCAGGCAGACTACGATAAAAAATAAACATAAGATTGCTTTATACATGAAACCAGCCCCATTTTTGTTGATTAATGTCGAAAATACCTTCCCAAATTTCAATTCTACAGCCGTTCGCGTTCATAAACAACTAATAAATAGGGAATATCACAATAAATTTCTGAAATTTTTATGACACGTTTTTTTAGCCTAGCGGTTTCTTGCTCCCAAACAAAAAGAGGCCGCTCATTCAGCCCCTTAAACATTGTTGCTCCCGTTGTCCCCGCCGTATTTTCCAACGAGCCTTGCTTCCCTGTGAAACAATTCCTCTATACTGGCCATGCCAGTTGATAACCTGATTTCGTCTACCTCCAAAAGGGAAATGGCCTTTCTGCAAAATTCCAGGCCCTTTTCAAAATTTTTATCGCGATGTTCGAGTATTTTTGCCGCCTCAATGCACCCTTCAATCGCAAGGCTTCTATCCGCGGATTTTGCCAGAGTGCTAAACAGCTCCAAAGCGCCCTCCCAATTCCGCTCCTTTTTTAGCGCATATGCGAGTGCAAGCCTTGAGCGGTCGGCTTCTTCACCCTCACCGTCAATCAGTTCAGTAAAAGCCTTCACCGCTTCACCGTGGTTACCGACCGATGAGAACCATTTTCCAACCTCGAATGCCTCACGGTTAGTTCGGTCCTCGTCCACCCCGCAAATCTGGAATGTGAGGTGTGAGTATAAAGTCACCAGGGAAAGAATATCTAGCTCATTATGCTTCAGAATGCCGAGCATTCCTTCAAGCCGGCCGCTCTCGACAAAATCAAAATAAATCATCGGCGCGAGAAATCCGGGTATATCGTCTACCCTCTCTACTCCCAGCACTTCCTTTTCCACAACAGAAAGCTTCATTCGGTCAAGACGATGTTTCCAAAGCCTCCTTGCGGCATGGTACAAATCAAAATGGCCGAATTGGGGGAGCTTCGGAACATGGTCCCTGACAAGTGTGTGCCTTGTCTTTACTTGTGGCCAATCAAAGGATTTTCCGTTATAGGTAACAAGCGTCCGGTAATTAATGTTTTCCAAAAAACTTTTATACAAAGGTACTTCCGCTCCGGGATTGGGCAGGATATGCTGCCTTAACCAAAGGGAATTTCCCTTAACATACGCATAGCCGAGCAGAAAGATTGTATTGCCCGTCCCGCCGCTGAGGCCTGTTGTTTCTGTGTCAAAAAAGAACAACTCTTCCGGGGAATGGCCGGCCGAAGATAGCGGGTGGTCAATCCCTGTTTTTTCCCAAATGGAAGCTGCCTCGATGAAATCGGAAAATCTGTATTTCCCATGCTGATGTGACAGGGGATAGGCAACCTCCCTTATTAGACAGTACTGGCCATCAAAATGATAGACCCTTACTCCGGCCTTTGCCCAATCGTCCTTAAAAGGAACTTCATGGGCCGGCCCCTTCTGCTCTTCAATTTGCCGCAAAGGCTCATTGCCAGTGGAAAGATGCGGTTTCAGCCGGTTCAATTTGTTTTTTAGTGACATCTTCCTAAATCCGTTCCTCCTTGGCCGAATCGAGATATACACTGATTATGTTCAATGCGTCCTTTTTGGCCGTCATAGCCGAGGTGTCCATGCCTATGCAGGATGGGCAGCCGCTTTCACATCGGCAATTGCTGATGAGTGAACGGGCTTCTTCGAGCACTGTCCCGATTCCAGAATAAATTTTATCGCTTAGGCCGATTCCTCCAGGGTAACGGTCATAAAAGAAAATCGTCGGCTTTTCATTGTGGTCAGCCTTCACCTGAGGTACAACATGAATATCCTGGGGGTCTGCCATTACGAACAAAGGCGCGATATGGGAAAGCGCATGGGCGGCGCCGATCAGCCCCTGCTCGAGCCTTTCCTGCCCCATCCCCTCAAGCGGCTCTTGAAGGGAAATCCAGGCTGCGTTTGAGTGCAATTCCGCCTCAGGAAGAAAAATCGGTCCGGAACCTATGTTATCATGTGTTTCAAACTTTATTTTCTTAAAAATGGTCGCCATCGCCCTGACACTGACATCGCCATAGCCAACCTCGGCCCCTTTCCGTTCCGAAAGCCTGTCCACTTCCAAAACCTTTAGCTGGACTGCCAGGTTCGCATCGGTAAAATAATCCACATCTACTTCCCTTACGAATGCCTTTTTCTCGTCCCAATCAAGCTTTTCCACCTGATATTGGATTCCCTGGTGCAAATAGATTGCTTCGTCATGAAGGAGTGTCATGGCTGAAAAGGTGTCCATTTCCCCAATTACTTTTACATTGGCGACATCGGACTGGTCAACGATAATGACATTTTCCTGGGATGCGGATCTCAGGCTGATATTATGAGCCGGGAATGAATCATTCATCCAATACCATTTGTCTCCGTTTCTGTAGAGCACCCGCTCTTCAGTTAAATATTCGAGCAGTTCTTCCGTTTCAAACTTGCCGAAAGATTCTTCTTTTTTAAAAGGAAGCTCGTAAGCCGCGCACTTTAGATGGTCAAGTAGGATGATCAGGTTATCCGGATTGATCCTTGCCGTTTCCGGGCTTTTATTGAAAAAATAATCTGGATGCTGGATTACATATTGGTCGAGCGGGCTGGAGCTGGCAACCATGATGACAAGCGATTCACCATGCCTCCTCCCAGCCCTTCCCGCCTGCTGCCAGGCGCTTGAAATGGTACCCGGGTAGCCTGTCATGATGCACACCTGGAGCTGCCCGATATCAACCCCGAGTTCTAGGGCGTTTGTGCTGACAACACCGTATATTTCCCCGGTACGCAGGCCTTTTTCAATACGGCGCCTTTCGGTCGGCAGATAGCCGCCCCTGTAGCCCATGATTGATTTCGGCCCAAGCTGGTTTTTAACGAGTTCTTGCAAATAGGTCAAGATGATTTCAACCCTCACCCTGCTCCTTGCAAACACAATCGTCTGGATTTTATTTTTTAAAAGCTCGCCCGCTATCCTCCTAACTTCAAGCGTGGCGCTCCTTCTTATGTTGAGCGGCTTATTGACGATCGGAGGATTGTAAAATACAAAATGCTTCCGGCCTGTCGGCGCCCCGTTATTGTCAATCAATTCCATCTTTGTTTCCGTCAGGGCCTCGGCAAGCTCAACGGGATTAGCAATCGTTGCAGACGTGCAAATAAAAACAGGGTCGCTCCCGTAATAATTGCAAATCCGTTTAAGCCTGCGGATTACATTCGCGACATGGCTGCCGAACACCCCCCTGTATGTATGGAGCTCATCAATGACGACAAACTTCAAATTCTCAAACAAAGAAACCCACTTTGTGTGATGGGGCAAAATGGCGCTATGAAGCATGTCCGGGTTTGTAATGACAATATGTCCCGCTTTCCTTACCCGCTGCCTGATGTTCGCCGGGGTATCGCCGTCATACGTATAGCTGTTAATATCCAACCCAGCCTCCTGGATAAGCTCGTTGATTTCGCTTTTCTGGTCCTGCGCAAGCGCTTTTGTTGGAAACATATAAAGGGCCCTGGTGTTTGGTTCGTTGATAATTGTGTCAAGGACGGGCAAATTATAACAAAGCGTCTTTCCCGATGCGGTGGGCGTTACGGCTACAATATTCTTGCCAGCCCTTGCTTTTTCAAAAGCTGCCCATTGGTGGGTATAAAGCTCCCCGATTCCCCTATTCTGCAGGGCATCCTTTAAATGCTTATTTATATTTTCCGGCAGCGGTACTGTCCTCGCCGGTTTTTCATCTATTGTATGCCAATGGACAATATTCTCTTTATACTCTCCGTCCAGTTTAAGTTTTTCGAGTATTTCCTGAAGGTTTTTCCTAAGTTTCATGTTCATCCCCCCATATTCCTATTCTAGCGAATGGACGTTCGTTTACAAAGCAAAATCTTTCTATTTCCGGAAGATTCCAACAGGAAAATAAAACCAGGTGAATGACTTTTTTCTCTCGAAGTAGCCAATTCCTTGCAATCTGGTAAAATATTGAATAGAAAGCAAATTCTTGAGGTGAAGAAGTTGAAAGCCGAAACAATTAAAAAGGTTTTGTCTTGGTTTCCTATTTTCCGGGAACTTGAAGAGCATGAATTGGATAAAATCGCCGAAATCTCCCTATCCAGGGAATTCAGCAAGGGAACTCACGTGTTCAGGCAGGACGATCCCCTGAAAAATGTCTATTTCGTTTCCAATGGTAAAATAAAAATTTATAAGAGCGATGTGAATGGAAAAGAACAAATCGTTTCCATTCAAAAAAAAGGGGATATGTTCCCGCATGTAGGGTTTTTCCGGAAGGGAGATTATCCTGCGTATGCGGAAGTACTTGAGCCGTCCACTCTTGTTGTCGTCCCTATCCCCGAATTTGAAAAGGTACTGATTGACAACCCCGAGCTTTGCATCAAATTGTTCCGGGTACTTGGAGAGAAAATAGTCGATTTGCAAAACAGGCTTGAAGAGCAGATTTTGAACAATACAAACGAGCAAATCATCAAATTGCTGGTCAGGCTAGGAAAAAATCATGGCACTGTACAGCCGGACGGCGCTATTTTTCTGAAGGCTGAATTCACGAACAGGGATTTAGCCAATATGATTGGCACGACCAGGGAAACCGTAAGCCGAACTTTGACAAAACTGAAGAAGGATAACATGATAAAAGTGGACAGCCGGGGAAATATGTACTTTAGTCCAGAGAGCCTCCTCGAGGAAATTTATTAATTAAGGAAATCCACTTGAGTGATACTTATCGGGTTAAATCCTGATACGATGCCACTCAACTCATTTAAAGTTAGACAACTCTTGCGGAGTTGGCTTAGACGAACGTTTTTCAAGTTGTCCACAAAGGTTAATCCTAAATAAGCACGAAAAACCGCAGGCATTATTGCCCTGCGGTTTTTTATACGGGGTAAAAAGCCCCCTTCTTGGACATTTCACCCTATTTCACTTCAGATAGTTGAAGCATTTCATTCATGTCTTCCTGGGCATTGCCAATCAGTTTAAGGTTGAATGCATTTTGAAGTACTTCAAGGACGCCAGGCGAAATGAATTCCGGCGGTTTCGGGCCGATGCGGATATCCTTGATTCCCAAGCTGAATAATCCAAGCAAAATGGCAACCGCTTTTTGTTCAAACCACGAAAGGACGATGCTGACCGGCAGTTCATTCACTTCACATCCAAACGCATCTGCAAGCGCGAGTGCAATCTTAACCGTCGAACCGGAATTATTGCACTGGCCGAGGTCGATATAACGTGGAATATCTGTGCCTGGCACTACTCCATAATCCACATCATTGAAGCGGAACTTGCCGCAAGATGTTGTCAGGATTACGGTTTCCGGCGGCAATGAAGTCGCAAGTTCACGGTAATATTCCCCGCCTTTGCCTGGCGCGTCGCATCCAGCGATTACAAAGAACCGTTTGATTTTACCTTCTTTAACCGCGGCAATCACTTCCGGTGCAAGGCCAAGGACAGTTTCATGGTGGAAGCCTGTCAGGAGGGTTTCATCTGATTCGATTGCAGCTTCCCGGAGTTCCAGCGCCCGTTCAATTAGTGGACTGAAATCGTCATTTTCGATTTTCCGGACATTTTCAAGGCCGGCCACTTCATAGGAAAACATCCTGTCCGCATAGCCTCCCTTGATTGGCATAACACAGTTCGTGGTGGCAAGGATCGCACCCGGGAACTTTTCGAACAGTCGGCGTTGGTCATACCAGGCCTTCCCGATATTGCCTTTCAACTGGCTGAATTTTTTCAAAGCAGGATATCCGTGGGCTGGCAGCATTTCCGAATGGGTATAGACGTTGATTCCTTTTCCTTCCGTCTGGCGCAAAAGTTCCTCAAGGGCAACAAGGTTGTGGCCAGTTACAACAATCGCTTTTCCCTCGACTTTGTTCTGGGTAATCCGGATTGGTTCAGGAATGCCAAGGCGCTTCGTATGGGCCTCATCGAGCATTTCCATGACACGTACTGCGGAACGGCCAACTTTCATGGCCATATCAATATGTTCCTCTACATTAAAGTTCGAATTTGTCAGCGTCATATAAAGTGCCTCATGGGTAACTGCATCAACGAATGGATCCGTATAGCCAAGCTGGTTGGCATGCGTCCGATAGGCTGCGATTCCCTTTAACGCGAATATGATGGTGTCCTGAAGGCTGGCAATCGTCTCATCCTTGCCGCATACGCCGATGACTTTACAGCCTCCACTCGGAGTTTGTTCACATTGATAACAAAACATACTAATTCCCTACTTTCTTCGATAACTACCATCCTAGAATAATACGATGCATACAAAGATTCCTGTGACAAACTTCACATATTTTTCGAATGTCAAAAATCGTTCATACTTCCCTTCGATCGTTTCACTTCTTTCTTGCAGCGTACATAGGATGTGGTAGAAAACCTGTGGAAGTGGGGGAACCAATATGCCTGGAGATGATTTGCAGAAAAAAAACAATGAAAGAAAACCGGCTAAGATGCCAACCGATCCTTTTGATACAGTTATCCGCTCATTCAATGACTTTTTTCATTACCCGCCTGTAAAAGGTTTTTTGCAGTCAATTGATGAGTTTTTCCAAATGCCGTTTTCAGCTGTCCCTTTTCATGTGGATGTGGAAGAAACGGCTCAAGAATACATCGTTACCGCCGAACTTCTCGGGGTTGACCGGGAACAAATACAAATTGGCATCTTCCGGGACCGTGTTGTGATTGCGGTGGAAAATCGCGAGGAGCTTACCAAGTCCGATGAAGCTGAAGGAAGCTTTAGGCGGAGGGTGACGAAAAAACTTGATTCAAGGTCAATTTCCTTTCCAAAAGCGGTTCTCGAACAAAAGGCAAAAGCAACCTTTCGGAATGGTTTATTGACGATTCGCCTTCCGATTGACAAAGGCAAACAGCTGCGGATTGAAGAATAAAAATAGGGTGCGGAAATGGCCGCACCCTTTTCATTATTCTGTTGAAGTATCAAGCCAATCATTGAAGTATCCCCGAGGTACTTTAAAGTAGTCTATTGTGAACCTCAGGAATTCCTGCGTATCGACTTCCTTATATTTGAAGTGGTCATAATAGTCGGATAAGTATTGCATGGCGGTTTTCTTCACTTCACCGTCATCCCTAACATAGTAATTATCCTCTACAAGCTTGAACAACTTTATGGCCGGCTGTCCGTAAACAAAGCCCGTGTGCTTGATTTGGTCCACCGGGGTATTTGAGTATTGGCGTACTATATTTGCCTGCTGTATGCTTCTCATTCTGTTATTGGACAGCTCTTGGGCAATTCCCAGCGGTTCATCCTCCTGTATATAGAAATACATATTGGCCGCAAACTCGGTAAACCCTTCATCAATCCATGGTTCATTAAATGAGTCGTTTGCGACAACCCCATAAAAATACTGGTGGGCGATTTCGTGTACGATGGCGATTTTGAAAAATTTATCAAAATCATGGTAAGGATTCACTGTAACGATTCCCGGATATTCCATGTTCTGCCCAAGATCGAGGACAATATCGAGCTGTTTATGTGGATACTCGCCGATATTTTCCTGATAAAAAGAGAGCGTATTCCTAGCGAGCTCAAGTGCCTCTTTCGGGTCCCGGTTATGGTCCTCTTTTGTAAATAGCCTGATTGACACTCCATTTGACTCAGTTTTGTAAACCTTCATGCCACTTGTGATAGCAATGAAGAAATCCCTCACTTTTTTTGCCTTGACCTCCCCTTTCCGGGTTTCGGTCAGAGGATCATCATCAGAAGAAGAAATAAACGAATAGCCTTTAGGAAGTTCATATTTAACAGTATAATCTGAAAAACCGGTATGGAATGTTTCAAGCCCGTTTGTAAATTCACCTTTATTCCATTGCCCGTCTTGGAAGGTTGCAAGCATTGGATACCATTGGGCGAGATAAAATTGATCCCCGACCCTTGACAGCCTGCTTCCTTCCTCCGGCAATTCAAGGGTATAGGAAAAGGCCGCTTCTGCTTTTCCTCTTTTGCCCAATTTCTTTGGCAGCTGGACTTTCAAAGTATCATTTTCAAGTGTATAAGAGACTTTTTTGCCATTAATTAAAACGGAAGTAAAATTGAAAGTGGAATGTCCTTTAACGGTTTCATATGGGTGGCCTTCGGTAAATGAATTCGGGATAAAGTAGAAAACAAGTTCGTCCCATACCTTCTCCGACATGTTTTTAACGTTTACTTTTGCTTGAATGGCAAACTGTCCAGATTCATCCATTTTTACGTTAAGGTCATATTTGGCCTGGCTATAATTCTTCACGCCTACGTCGTTATTCCGTGTCGCATATACAAATGTACCCGAGAAAACAAAAATGGCGGCGAGGATTGTATAAAAAAGCCTTTCCCCTTTTAGCGGCCATAATTTCAGACTCTTCCCGTATTCCTTCCGCTTAGGCTGAAGGACCGGTTCAAATCCCGTCTTTATCCATGGCATCCGCTGATAATTTGACTGCAATCGATTTTTCAAGCCATTTGCAAGCAGGCTGAAGGAAAGAGTTGTTGCCAAAAGGACTGCCAATGGAACAAGGAGGACGTGAAAGGTACCGTACACATTCACCCTCGCCTGGCCGACTAATCCCGCCAGTTCATTCGTAATCGAAAAATACATAACAGGATCCCTGGTCATAATCGTGCCGCCTACGAAAATATTGACGAGGGCGAGCTGTCCCATAATCGTTATGACATATACGATTTCCAGGATGAACATGATTGTGAGTGACTCCTTCATTTGCGGGAAAATATGCCTCCAAATAATCCTGTTCCTTCCTGCCCCAAGGCTTCTCGCAGCCTCGACAAAAATGGATTTGTTGATTTCTTCAGTTTTTTTCCTTACAGAAGAAATGATGCTCGGGGTACTGATCGCCGCGGCAACAATTATGAAATAAACGATTAATTTGATTGGCTTAAGTACAGGGTTAAAGCTGATGGGGATAAGGAAGAAATACAGGATAATGAATAACGGCACATAGCTCCACGCATTCTCAAATGCCTCCAACCAGCCGGGGACCCGTCTCATCGTACCGACGTAAAGACCAATTAGGGTTCCCATTGCCATTTTTAAAACGGTAACCGCGATTGAAATCAGAACAGTATACCGAATGCCATGAAGAATAAGGGTCAAAAGGTCATATCCCCACCTGTTCGTTCCTAGCGGGTATTCTTTCATGGTGAATGGTTCAATTGGCGGGGCAATGATGGTCCCGCCCACATACTTTGCTTCCAATTGTTCCGAAAGGCTGTAAGGAGCGAGAATTCCGCCAAATGCGGCTAAAAACAGAAGGATGGCGACGAATATCACGCCTATATAATATGAATAATTTATCCGGAAAAGCTTATTCATAGATAAAACCCCGTTTGAATAGATAGATGGCAATCCTGACTGCGGCATATGTAATCAGCGACATAAGCAGCATTGAAAAAAGTCCGATGGCAACCGGCTGTATCTCCCCGTTTTGAAAAATGAATTTCGTAATGCCCGGGACATTCATTAAGTACTCGATGATAAAAAGATTTCCGACTGCCAATGAAATGACTTTGGTTAATTCAGCTTTAATGAACGGTTCAATATTTTTGAAAACATGCTGGAAGTTAATGTAATTTACTCTCAGGCCTTTCGCAACCGCCGTTCTGACAAAGTCCTCCCCGCTCGTTTGGTAATATTTCACGGCCACTATCTTGAATAAATAGAGCGACGGCGCAATCGACGTCAGAAGCATTGGGAACCAAATATTAAGAGCGCTCGCGTTCGGGGTGAGGGATACAATCCTGATTCCCGTTGCTTTATAAAATTTAATGGCCAAAATGAGTGATACAATGATCAGAATAAAATCAGGAACAGCAGCAAGAAGATTGAGGATTGCATTTACCAGCCTTGTCAACCTGAAACGGCTTATGAAGATGCCGAAAATGAGGCTGAACAGAACCCCAATGCCAACACCCGCAAGGATGATTTTGAGGCTCGTCATAAAATTATCTCCGATGTCTTCCGAAATGGGCCGTTCCCTTCCTGCCAATTCGTATGTACCGAGGCCACCGCTAAGAATATGGCTGAAAAACGAGCCAAACAACTCGGGAGCTTGTTCAAAATTCCATTTTAGTGACTGCGTACTATAGTCTATTTGCAGGAATGAAGGAAAAGCCGCGAGAAATAGGATAAGGATGATTATGATAATCCCTTGCTGGAAAAACCGTATCATATTGAAATCCCCCTCCAAAATGGACGTATTTGTTAACAGAATGTTACAAATATCCTACAATTTTAACAATTGGCATATTCCAACGTAACATAACTGAAATTAAATGAAAAGATAAAAAAAAGAAAACAGCGGTTTGCTGTTTTCCGTTCTTACGCTTTAAAAACCCCGCCAAGGCCTTTTAGAAGTGCGGTTGCTTGGCTTACAGCATTGATTGCCTGGCCGGCCGTATTGACCATTTTTGTGATATCCAATGAACCATCCTGCGATTTGAATGAATTCAGGACCGACATCGCACCTGGCTGCTTGGGCTGCAAATTGTTTTTTGGATATGGATTCATCGGAAAATAAGGGTTAAAGCCTGTTTGGGGAGCCTGTACGTCACCGCCACCCGCTTCAAGGGGGTTTTGAAAAAGGAAATGACTGCCCTGTTCCCCGTAGTAACCATGTGGTTGGCCATATAAACCACCAGACGGGGAGGAGTTTCCTGGGTAAAAACCGCCCTGGTATAACGGTTGCCCCATACCGAGGTCCATAGGCTGCGGAGGGTAAAATCCGTATGGCTGTTGTTGGGGCATCATTGGCTGTTGCATTCCTTGTATCATATAGTTGCGTGAATGGTGCCGATTGAAACGCATCTCTTCCTCCTTCTCCTTACATGATTTATTTACTATACAATATGTAACGAACGAGACGTGGTGCATCGGTTTGTGGATGTCGGATTGTGGGGCTAGATGTCGGAAGTTTCAATTTTTGAAAAAAAGCGATTTGAACCGTAGCCATGTTAAAATGGGAAAAAGTTGAAGGGGGCGTTATGAATGGATACTGTAAAGTTGAAGGCCATTTTTTTGCAAAGCCACGGCAAAAGTGAAGCATGTGCCAATGACTTAAGGGACTATGCCAGGAAGCTCTATGTTGAAAACACGATTTCCGCAATCGAATTCAGGCAGCTAATCCGTGACCTTGAAGGAGAGGGAGCAACCGTACCCGATTGCGCCACTGATAAACTTTTAACGTAAGTGATCGCCCGCCCCGCCGGCGGGTTTGCCGGCTTGGCTGTGCCGCAATTTTTCTATTAAATCATGAAGTGTAAATTCGACTGTCCTGCTTGAATTGACAAACGTATACCGGCTTGTCTTTACAAAAAAAGCCTGAATCGAAAGCTTTTCAATATGCTCGGCAGCCATCTCAATTTGCCTTTGGGTAATGCCAATTCCTGAAAGGAACCCATCCTGTTTGGCAGCCTCCTCCCTCCATCTGTCACTTACCTTCTTCACCTCATCGGCAAAAGGTTTTACTTCCTGAAAAAAGTCCCCGTCGGCATTTTTTTCCCTCGTTTTCGTAAAAATCTCATTGGCTTTCCTGTTATAATCAATTAACTTTGCGGTTAGGGATTCCAGTGTTTCAGGCATTTCATTTCGTCCTCCAATAAGAAAGAAACAGCCATTTCTGGATGGCTGTGATTTTTAGTATTAGTTTATCTCCCGGAATAGCTTAAATCAAGCGTTTGGTGTTTTATCACCGGGGTTCTTTGCTTATCGGCCAATTGTTCCAAACGAAGCATTGCCGCATCGAGTGCCTCCAACTCCCTTGTTTTATTGACGATCAGTTCTTCCTTTATCTCCGAATATGCACTTTCCATCGCAGCCTCGAGTTTCTCCAGGCCGCTGCTGATTTCGGAAAGCTTTAGAAGCAGTAAATCCCTTTGCGCCATCATTCCCTCCACCCCGAACACCCCTTTTCAATTTGATACATAGGATATTCTTCGTTCAAATCAAGTTTCCTTTCTACCTTGCAAAACTAGAAGGAAAACGGCAAAGGTAGTGGAAATTCCTGTTTTTTCTCCCTGTTTTCCCGAAAAAATCGACAGATATCCGGCAAGGAATTTTAGCATGGGGGCATGATAGTAGTGGAGGTGTTTCAGCCATGAAAAAAAAGGGTAATGAAAAGAAAAACCAAAACGGACAAGAACCAAAAAAAGTTGGATATGGGGACAAAAAGCTGATTGGCGAGAACAGGCCTGCGGAATAGCGTGCTTGGCCCCTTCCCTCAAAAGGGAACAAACCTGCCGTTTTCATTTAAGCAAAAAAAAGCAAGGATTGGATTCCCTTGCTTTTTTTGCTTAAAAAATTACAATTTCCAATCGAGGTTAAGAGCTTTTTTAAGAGCAACCAATAAATATAGCTGGTCCCTTTTTGTAATATACCAATCTGTTAGATGGATCGTTCCTTTTTCTTTGGCTGGGAGGAATAATACGGGCGTTGGGAAAAGCCTTCCTTTGCTCCAATCAGAATACTCATGTCGGTGATGCTCAATCACAGGATAAGTCGCCCGAAGGAATGGCGTTTGCCTTGGAACCTTTTGTTTAAAGTACTGCTCAAAGTCATGTCTAGACCCAGTGTGCGCGGTTTTCTCCGCAAATTCGAGGAAATGCTGAAATAGCCTTGGATGGAACAAAATCTTGGCCAGCCTTTTTCCCAGTTCAATCCGGTTGGATACCTTCCTGAAACCGGACACGCTTGCGCCGTAAAGTTCACCTCCGCATGTTGGAAAAAGGACACAGCTAAAATGCATCCAATCCTGGAGGAAAAATCCCGGGGATAGAAACACCTTGTTTTTGTATAAAGGATGCTCGATGATTGGCTTTTGTATAACATTTTGTTCGTTGATAATCAATGCAGTCGTTAGTCTCTCGCTATCCTGTTTCTCCCAAAAGACCGGCCACTCCTTTTGCATAAAAGAAGATACCCGAAACTGCTTCAAAAGGTGAAACAAGGGCCGATTCATTTTCGTCGAATAGTGGTAGAGAAGGAGTTGAGGGAAAACATCATGGAAAATAAGCCAGTTTGCCCTTTCATATGTGAGGAAAAGCTGTTTTCTCGCAGCCGGTTTCAGCAGATGAGGGAAAATCGTCCCTTCAAGGTCGCACATATTCCACCCTCCATTTCTTGAAACCATGCTGGCTAAAAAGGACCAGCCAATATCCGGGTGCATTTTGAAAAACCGAAAATAGGCATTTGTCCTTGTGATATTATCGATATTCCACTTGGCGGTTTTGTGTTTGATTTCTTCAATCAGGACTGAATCTAGCATCATTATTTTTTCATCCTTCTTTGTGGGTACCCTATTGTCGGTGCGGTGAACCTCTATTCTATTGATTTGCCGTCCTGCTCATATTTATTCAGCAAAAATCAGCAGCTTTTGGTATGATAGGTATTAGTTTGTGAGGTGCTTATCATGGTGAATTATCCAAACGGCAGAAAATTTATCGCCGAAAAGGCTGTTTCGGTTTCCGCTGTTAAAAGGAAAACAAACGAATCATACGGGAACAGGGGAATGACCCTAGAAGACGACCTTAACGATTCCAATCTTTATTACTTGAGCAGAGGGATTGCGGTAATCCATAAAAAGCCGACTCCCATCCAGATTGTCCAAGTGGATTATCCAAAAAGGAGCGCCGCTGTTATAAAGGAAGCCTATTTCAAACAGGCGTCAACAACTGATTACAATGGCGTTTATAAAGGCAAATACATTGATTTCGAAGCAAAGGAAACGCGGAATCCATCATCCTTTCCATTGAAAAACTTTCACGAACATCAAATCCGCCATATGGAAGCGGTACTTGGGCAGGGGGGTATTTCATTTGTCATCCTCCGGTTTGCTAGTACAGATGAAGTATTTTTGCTCGAAGCCGCCCGTCTCCTCGATTATTGGGTAAGGATGGAAAAGGGTGGAAGGAAGTCGATTAGAAAAGAAGAGATTGCTGAGACCGGCAGGCAAATCCAAGTTGGATTTCAGCCCCGTATTGACTATCTTAAAATATTGGATGATCTCTACAATCTATCATCTTAGATTTGTTTAGGTACGAAAGGAAGGAAACTTATGGCAAATAACTATAAATCCAGGGAGGAACGCAGGCAGCAATTAAATAAGGCAAGCAAAAAAACGCCTTCCAAACATCCAGGCCTATTTAAGAAAATTTTCCTGATTCTTATCGCAATCGGGATTGCTGGCATGCTTACCGGTGTAGCCACCTTCGCCTATCTTGTGCAAGGTGCGCCAAAGCTGGAGAAAAAACTATTAAAGGATCCTATTCCGTCTAAAATCCTGGATATCAATAATAAACCGATTCGGGAAGTTGGTTCCATTAAACGGGATTACGTAGATTACAAGGATATCCCTAAACTGGTCGAAGATGCTTTCCTCGCTACAGAGGATGTCCGCTTCTATCAACACCATGGCATTGATTTGATTCGCCTTGGAGGAGCAGTCATTGCCAACGTGACTGATGGATTCGGGGCTCAAGGAGCGTCGACGATAACACAGCAGGTTGTCAAAAACTATCTATTGACAAACGATAAAACACTTAAGAGGAAGGTTCAGGAAGCCTGGCTATCCCATCAGCTTGAACAAAAGTATACAAAACAACAAATTTTCGAAATGTATGTAAACAAAATTTACTTCTCCCGTGGTGTTCACGGAGTCAAAACCGCTGCAAAGGAATACTTCGGAAAGGACCTGAACGATCTTGAACTGCACGAGGCTGCCCTTTTGGCGGGAATGCCGCAAAGCCCAAACAACTATAACCCTTTCGAACATCCGGAACGCGCGGAAAAAAGAAGGAATACCGTTCTGTCCCTAATGAACCAGCACGGTTTTATTTCAAAGGAGCAAATGAAGAAGGCTCAGAGCATTCCTTTGGAATCAAGCCTTATTCCAGAAGATAAAAGACAAAAGGACAGCAAGCCCTATGATTCCTTTGTTGACGCTGTCATTGAAGAGGTAAACAAGGCGGGCGATTTTGATATTTTTTCCGATGGGTTGACCATTTATACAACCATGGACCGCGATGCCCAGGACTTTGTTGATAAAATGATGTATTCCAACGACATTGTCCAATTTCCCGATGAAAAATTCCAAGCTGGAGTTGTCATGCTTGATACAAAAACT
The DNA here is from genome assembly GCF_046237595.1 of Neobacillus oceani. Lineage (NCBI taxonomy): Bacteria > Bacillati > Bacillota > Bacilli > Caryophanales > Bacillaceae > Neobacillus > Neobacillus oceani. The sequence continues at coordinate 2,706,869 of NZ_CP143543.1, forward strand.
GGAGAGGTCCGGGCCATCGGAGGCGGAAGGAATAAAGATGTCCAGCGCGGATTCAACTATGCGACTGATATAAAACGGCAGCCCGGGTCAACAATTAAACCCATTCTCGATTATGGTCCTGCTATTGAATTCAAGCAATGGGGAACGTACCATATGCTCGAAGACAAGAAAATCAAATTTTCCGACGGCAAGGAATTCGGAAACTGGAACGACAAGTATGACGGATGGATGACGATCAGGCAGGCGCTGGCAAAATCTAAGAATACAATTGCCGTACAGGCGCTGCAGCAGGTTGGCACCGAAAAAGCAAAACAATTTGCAGTGGATCTTGGCATACCGTTAAAAGAAATATATGAATCGTATGCGATCGGCGGATTAAAATACGGCATTTCCCCAATGCAATTGGCTGGAGCATACAGCGCATTCGGGAATAACGGATTTTACACCAAACCTTTTACGGTTAAAAAAATTCAATTCAGGGATGGTACCGAAATCGATACGAACCCCGAAACGAAGGTCGTGATGAAGGATTATACCGCCTTCATGGTTACGGACATGCTGAAAAGTGTCTTGGAGCCAGGCGGGACCGGTACAATGGCGAAAATCCCCGGCCTTCCGGCAGCTGGGAAAACGGGCACGACCAACTATACAGACGATGAATTAAAGAAATTGAACATTAGCGAAAAATCGGTTCCGGATGCCTGGTTCGCGGGTTATACGACCGACTATACGATTGCAGTTTGGACCGGTTACGAGAGCAGGAACACTCCAATTAAGCCTGGGAAAGATCAAAAGATCGCACTGCAGCTCTATAAAAATTTAATGCAACAAGTATCTAAAGGAAAGAAAACGGCAGATTTCACAATGCCGAAAAGCGTGGAAAAAGTCCGGATTGAAAAAGGGTCCGTCCCTGCAAAACTTGCGAGTAAGTATACACCGGACAGCCATGTACTCTATGAATATGCAGTAAAAGGAAAGAAGCCTAAACAGGTATCTGAAAAATTCGACAAGCTCGAATCGCCAAAAGGCTTAAGCGCCCAATACAACAGCGGAACCAACTCAATATCAGCAAACTGGAGCTACAGTGAAAGCGGCGCAAGCTTCGCAATCAATGTTTCCGAAAATGGGAACCCTGTTTTGACTGACCAATCTAGCGGCACTTCGTTCGAATTAACAAATGTTAAGCCAGGAGCCATCTATACAATTTCCGTATCTGCTTTAAAGGATGGAAAAACAAGTGACCCTGCTTCCATATCGATTAAAGTCCCTGGAACCCAAAATTCCGGAAATGAAGAAGATAAGGATAATAAAGGAAATAAAAACGGGAATGACAAAGGAAAAGGAAACGGAACTGGCGGCGGGGAAGACAATGGTGGCGATGACGGAGATGATGGCGGTGATAACGGCGGCGATGACGGCGGTGATGATGGAGGCGATACCGGCGGTGGTGACGACGGTGGTACCGGCGGAGATACCGGCGGCGGTACCGGTGGAGGCACTGGCGGCGGCACCGGCGGCGGCACCGGCGGCGGCACTGGTGGAGGCACCGGCGGCGGCACTGGTGGAGGTACTGGCGGCGGCACTGGTGGAGGCACTGGTGGAGGCACCGGCGGCGGCACCGGTGGAGGCACTGGTGGAGGTACCGGCGGAGGTACCGGTGGAGGCTGATTCATTCATAACATAAGATGCGAAAGCGCCTTGGTCAGCCCCGACCAGCATAAGACGGGGCCCGCAGGACGGGCCAGCCCTCCGGAGGGATCCGGCTTATGACCTCGAGGGGCTAGGACGCTCCTCGAAAAAGCTATCGCTTTTTCTTCGTGCGAGGATTATGCTTCCGAAGCCTACTCTTGTGGAGCTGGATTACAATAACTTGTTTTGAATTTATCCACAAGGATCAATTTTTAAGTTTCCTTAAAAACAAAGGAAAGCGCCTGGCTCATTAGCCAGGCGCTTCTTTATCGATTTTTTTTCACTTTTGCGAGTTTTACCTGGAAATGTTTATATTGCTCATCCATAAGCTCGCACAACTGGATAAACGAATGGAACAAACCTGGGCGATCAATTAAAAATTGAATCCTGTCCCTACAATTCGCTGGTTTTACCGATAGGCTAAAAGGACCTGGCATGGATGCAAGCGATACAGGCTGTCCATTGCTCCAGAACAGAACATGCAAAAACAGCCCCACTCCCTTCCTCATTGCCGATAGGATTGATGCCTTTTCCCTTATTTTAAATGCAAGAGAGATATCCTCACGCAAACATTCCCACGCCGCAAAAAGCTTTGGAACGGATTCGTCCGGCACGTTCCATGGCCACTTTCCACTCTCTCCCGAAAAATAGGAAATTTCGTGTGCAAACAAGGTGACATCGGCTGTAATGGCAGTTGGATTCGTTATTATTCCTTTAAAGAATGGATGGTCCAATTCGGAAGGAATGTGTCCGCTCATTTAAACTATCCCTTTCATGCGCTTTTTTCCTTCCCTGCATAAGGTAAGCAAAGGGCACTCAGGGCATTGAGGATTTTGGGCCTTGCAATGATAACGCCCGAAAAAAATCATCCGGTGGTGGGTCACCGACCATTCATCTTTTGGCACCTTTTTCATAAGCGTCTTCTCAACTTCAAGAACCGAGTCTTTCCATCTACAAATCCCAAGCCGTTTGCTTACCCGTTCCACATGAGTATCAACCGCGATTGCCGGAACGCCGTAAGCCACGGAAACGACGACATTGGCCGTTTTCCGGCCCACCCCTGGCAACTTGGTTAATTCATCCCTATCGCGGGGAACCTCCCCTCCATAGCTTTCCAACAGCATCGTGCATAACTTCTGGATATTTTTCGCCTTGTTCCTGAATAAACCGATTGAACGGATGTCATTTTGCAATTCTTCAAGAGAGACGTTCAAATAGTCCTGTGGCGTCTTATATTTTTTAAAAAGCGAATCGGTCACTTTATTGACGAGCACATCGGTACATTGTGCTGACAAGGCCACCGCAATGACCAGTTCAAATGGGTTTGAATGGTTCAGTTCACAATGGGCTTCGGGGAACATCCTGCCCATTTCATCAAGGCAAAAACGAATTTGGTCTTTTTTCAGCAAAATGGTTCACCTGCTTTTCTTAGTCTTCGCGGATAATTACACGCATGCAAAGCAAAAACGAGAGAAGATGCTCTCTCGCCTGGAAAATCGGCATTACTGATCAAGCCAATTGTAAAATGGCACGGCTGCCGCGGGCTGGCTTTGGCGTTCGGAAAAGCCCTGCCTTGCCTGCTGGCGCTGCCTGAATTTTTGGCTTTGGGATCTTGCCTGCTCGATGGTTTTAATTCCGTTCTTTTTCCATTCAAACAGGATTCGGTCAATATAACGGAAATTAAGTTTTCCCGACATGACAGCTTCCCGTAAAGCAGCCTTAATAATTTGCGGAGCGTGCTTGTCATCATCCACCCACATAGCTAGCGTTTCGCATTCGAAAGGTGAAAGCGGCCGGCCGAATTCCTTCTCAAAAACGGTGTACAAGTCTGACTCTTCGGATTTTCTGCCTTGTTCCTTTTCATTTTTCTGGTTCAGCAGGAATTGGTCTACAAGCTTTTCCCAAAGGGGGTCCAATGAGTATTTTTCAGAACGGATGCCTTCCGGGGAACATTCATCGATGATTTCTATGTAGCCTCTTTGAATCAATCTCCTAAGCAAATCGGTACACTCATTGATGGAAATCGTCATCCGCGAGGAAAGCTCTTCGGGAGTGGGGAAATTATTCCCTTTTTGTGTAAAGGCAAGTATGTTCAAAACAATGGCCAGGTCATATTCAGTCAGCTTTAAATTCCTGTATTCGGAAAAAAGCAAGGAAGGTATTGTCACATTCCCCTCATGCATCCAAGCAAGGATACCCGTTTTCATAATTCGACACCTCCCTATCAGTATAACATGAACAAGTCCGCCAAGTAAGGTGTTCCACTACACTCTTTTTTTGGAAACCGGTTAGCCGCCGTATAATCCAGGACACTTTACTCGCCATTCAAACATCCTAAAAAATGGTGAGTCTTTATTGGCAATAAGAAACCCGCCAAAAAGAATAGGTTGGCGGGTTTTCCAAAGTATTATGGGTATAACCTGTTCAGCAGGCGCGGGAATGGAATGGTCTCCCTAACGTGTTCAACGCCGCTGATCCAAGCAACAGTTCTTTCAAGGCCGAGGCCAAAGCCTGAATGTGGAACAGAGCCGTATTTCCTAAGCTCCAGATACCAATTATATGTCTCCAATGGAAGGTTGTGCTCTTCAAGCCTCTTTTTAAGGAGGTCATAATCATGGATACGCTCAGAGCCGCCAATGATTTCGCCATAGCCCTCGGGAGCAATCATATCCGCGCATAAAACCACATCATCACGTTCTGGATGAGGCTGCATGTAGAATGGCTTCAGTCCGGTAGGGTAATGGATGATGAAAACAGGCTTGTCATAGCTCTCCGCAATGGCTGTTTCATGCGGGGCGCCAAAGTCATCCCCCCACTGGATATCGTCAAAGCCTTTTTCATGAAGCAGTTTGATTGCATCATCATACGTAATGCGTGGAAACGGTGCTTTGATTTGTTCAAGCTTCGATAAATCCCTGCCGAGGGTTTTTAGCTCGAGCTGGCAATTTTTCAGGACGGATTGAACGATATATGCCACGTACTCTTCCTGGACGACTAGGCTTTCTTCATGGTCCGTAAAGGCCATTTCCGGCTCCATCATCCAAAATTCAATCAAATGCCTTCTCGTTTTAGATTTTTCCGCGCGGAAGGTTGGCCCGAAAGAAAAGACCTTCCCAAGTGCCATGGCAGCCGCTTCCAAGTGAAGCTGCCCGCTTTGAGAAAGAAATGCTTCTTCTTCAAAATACTTTGTATGGAAAAGCTCTGTTGTTCCTTCCGGCGCGCTGCCAGTCAAAATTGGCGGGTCCACCTTTACAAACCCGTTATCATTAAAAAACTCATACGTTGAGCGGATGATTTCATTCCGGATTTTCATGACCGCATGCTGACGTTTCGAACGCAGCCAAAGATGGCGGTTGTCCATTAGGAATTCGGTTCCGTGTTCCTTTGGAGTTATCGGGTAATCCGAAGCCAGCTGAAGGATCTCGATTCCTTTTACGTTCAATTCATAGCCAAATTGAGAACGTTCATCCTTTTGGACAACGCCTGTTACATACAAGGATGATTCCTGTGTAACTGTTTTGGCAGCCTGGAATATCTCTTCAGCAACCTCGTTCTTGACTACCACTCCCTGTATGAATCCTGTACCATCCCTTAACTGAAGAAAGGCAATTTTCCCGCTGGAACGTTTGTTGGCAAGCCAGGCACCAATTTTCACTTCTTCCCCCACATATTTGTGGACCTCTGCAATCGTCGATTTAATCAATGTTATTCCCTCCAAAACTAGCAAGACAATTTCTATGTATCATCCTATTATACAATTGTAAAAATCCTCTAGCAAGGGAACTGGAAAGCAGTTCCCCGCTTTGATCTATTTTCGTATCTTTTCAGAGACGAATTCATGGATTCTGCTAATGGCTTCTTCAAGATTTTCAAGGGAAGTTGCATACGAAAGCCTGATGTTATCCGGTGCTCCGAATCCAGATCCTGGAACAACGGCCACTTTTGCTTCCACGAGGAGTGCTTCCGAGAATTCATCCGCATCCTTATAGCCGCATTCCTCCACAGCTTCTTTTACATTTGGGAAAAGATAAAACGCGCCCTGTGGCTTCAGGCAGTTGAAGCCCGGAATGGAAACAAGATTAGGGAATACCCTTTCAAGCCGGCTTTCGAATGCTTTTCGCATTTCCTCGACCGGGTCCTGCGTGCCCCTGTAGGCTTCAATCGTTGCGTACTGGGCAGTTGTTGTCGGGTTGGAAGTGCTATGGCTTGCCAGATTGGTCATTGCTTCAATAATCTGCTTATTGCCAGCGGCATAGCCAATCCTCCATCCTGTCATCGAATGCGATTTTGATACACCGTTAACAATAATGGTTTGTTCCTTTAATTGAGGTGAAATTTGCGCAATCGATATATGCTTAACCCCTCCGTAGACTAGCTTTTCGTATATTTCATCAGAAACGATAAGCACATTGTGTTTGAGGCAAATTTCACCGAGCGCATTAAGCTCGTCCTTTGAATAAACCATTCCGGTCGGATTTCCAGGCGAATTGATAATGACTGCTTTTGTTCGATCGGTAATGGCGTCTTCAAGTTGGCGGGCGCTTATTTTAAACTGGCTGTCTTCCTTGCATTCAACAATAACTGGCACCCCTCCGGCCAATTTCACCTGCTCAGGGTAGCTTACCCAGTATGGGGACGGGATAATGACCTCGTCACCATCGTCCAGTAAAACCTGAAAAAGTGTGTATAGGATATGCTTGGCACCATTCCCGACAATGATTTCATTCATCGCATAATTGATTCCCTGGTCTTTGGCAAATTTTTCAGAAATTACCTTCTTTAATTCCGGCAACCCTGCGGAAGGGGTATATTTAGTGTGCCCTTCATCCATTGATTTCTTGGCCGCCTCGAGAATATGTTCTGGCGTATTGTAATCGGGTTCGCCTGCTCCAAGCCCAATGATTCCATGCCCCTGGCTTTGCAGTTCCTTTGCCTTTGCAGTGATAGCCAGTGTCGGGGAGGGGGACAATGCGAGTACCCTGTGGGCCAATGTTGTTTTCATTTTTTTACCTCCAAATTGATTAAAGATCTCTAATTAATTTGTACATATCCCCCGTATCGAAATATACATAATAGTAATTTAACAAACCATCCTCAGAGGTATAGTAAACCTCCCAAAATGGAACGCCATTTTCCATTCCAGGCCTGACAGATATAATTTTTTTTGGTTTTTTTTCTTTTTGGACCTTGTTCTTTGCCTGGCTCTTAGTAACACCGTCTTCAATTTTCCGGACCACGGTCTCCCCGCCTTTTTCCGGTATCCAGGCGATAACTTCCTGGTCCTTCTTATTTGTGCCCATGACAACGTAAACTGTTTCGAAGTCATTATACAAATTATACAAATAGAAACGGTCTGTTTTTATTATTCCAGCCTCTTCCCTGGCAATCTGGACCGCCTTTTGTTCCGCGGCCCTGACCGGACTCATTGCATTTGAATAAATCCACCCGGTAATTCCCGTGGCCAATGCTAAAAATAGAATAGCGTATAGGACAATTTTTTTCACTTCTTCGCCCCTTTACGTCCGGTAAATCGTAAAAATAGCCTTTGAATGATCGTTGCTGTCAAGCGCCAGGCCAAACATGAGATCCCTGTCCTTCAAGCATCTGTTCAACGCATCCACTACCTTATAAAGGTCTGGGCTATTCTGGATTTTTACGGTTGAGAGAACTTCAATTTTACTTTCCATAAAAACAGCCTCCATCAAATCTCCCCGTCGATGGGCCGGGGCCAGATAAGTATTTACTAATTATATCAGGTATTAGTTTGCTTCGTAAAAAACAATTCACTTTTCAATCTAAATTTTTGAATCCGCCTTCTTACAGCCAATTTTCAATATCCTCAACCACTTGGTCAATGTCTGCCTTCCTGATTGCGACGGAAGGGATAGAATCGAGGAACGCTCTACCATAGGAGGATTCTCCGAGACGTTTGTCAAAAACAACGATTGCCCCCCTGTCGGTCCCTGTCCTAATCAGCCTTCCAAAACCCTGTTTAAACCTTAAGACAGCCTCGGGAAGTGAAAATTCCGAAAAAGGCCTGCCACCTCTTCTTTCAATCAACTCGCATTTCGCTTTCGTATATGGCTCGTCTGGCGGGCTGAACGGCAAACGGACGACAATGAGACAGGAAAGCCCTTCCCCTGGAATATCGATTCCTTCCCAAAAACTGTTTGTCCCGAAAAGGACTGCCTTTTCATACTTCTGAAAGCTTCGGGTTAGCCTTGACCTGCTTCCGCCTGTAATTCCCTGCGCAATAAGGGCATATTCCGAGAGAAGTCCGCTTTCCTTAACTAGTTCATATGTCTTCTTTAGCATGTCATGGGAAGTGAACAGGACAAGAAGCCTTCCTTTTGCGGCATCACAAATGGAAACGATTCTTCCTGCTATTTCGGCGATATATTCTTCCTGAGGAACGGAATTAATTTCGGGCAGGTCGGTCGTTATGAATAATTTCACATTCTCCTTGTAATCAAAAGGAGAAGGGATGGAAAGCAAGTTTACGTATTTAGGGTCAATACCCAGCCCTTCAAGGGAAAAACGGAACGATTTGTTCACAGTCAGGGTTGCCGATGTCAAAACGACAGATTTTTTCTCCATAAAGAAGTTTTCCGAAATTTCATTTGCTACCGAAACGGGCATCGCAATCAGCTCTGTTGTATTTTGCGGGGCCCTGAGGTCGGTTTCAATCCATTTTACAAAGCCTTCCCCGCTTGAAAAAAAAGCGCCAATACTGTTTCTAAGCATATCTATTTCCGAAAGAAAAGCTGCCAGGCTACTCGCTAAGCCAAATGAATCCTTGGAATTTAATCCTTTCACCAGACCCATCATTGCATTGGCGGCAGAGTGCAAATCCTTTAGGAAAAATGAAAATCTGCCGGCAGCATGTTTAAGCGCTTCCCATTCCTTTTTGTTCCTTGTTTCGCTTAACCCTGCCTTCAATCGTTTTAAAGAATTCCTATTCCGGCCTTTTTCCGTATAGGCTATAGCCAGCCGGAAGAATTCGTCCATTTCCACGATTGCCCCAGAAACAAGCTCGTTCAGCTTTGCCTGCGAAATCACCTTATCCCTATGAGGCAGATTTCTAATCGCTTTTTCGGCCTTATAGAAAAGCTGCCGCTGTTCAAAAAGACCAAACTGTCCGATTGCAAGCCTTGTACCCAAATAATCGAGCCTTACTCCAAAGTGTTTGCCAGCAGCTTTTTCGAAATGGTGGCCTTCATCTATGACGGCATAGCTGTATTCGGGTAAAACCGCGCCATCGGTTTCAAGGTCGGATAAAATGAGGGCATGGTTTGTAATCAAAAGGTCCGCGTCAGCGGCATTCCTTTTAGCCCTTTTATAAAAATCGTATTCGTCCCATGGGTTGCTTACAGAAAGGCTATCTTTTTCATTTCGGATTGTATTCCAATAGAGGCGTCCGCCGCTGGATAGGTTCAATTCATCCTTGTCGCCGTTTACCGTTCTCGTTAACCAGACAAGGATCTGCATTTTAGCAAGGGCCGTATCATAATTATCATTTTCCTCTTCTAGGCTTTTGGCAAACTTGCTTAATGATATGTAATTGTTCCTGCCTTTAAGGAGAGCCGTTTTAATCGGAAAAGGAACGATTTGTTCTAATAGGGGGATTTCCTTTACCAAAAGCTGTTCCTGAAGCTGGATTGTATGCGTACTAATGACTACCCTTGAGATGTGCCTTTTTGCGAAATACGCGGCCGGCAAAAGATAGCCGAGCGACTTCCCAATCCCGGTCCCCGCTTCGATTAACGCATGTGTCCCGTTCTCAAAAGAGTGGAAAACTTCGTCCATCATCTCAAATTGGCCAGCCCTGCTTTCAAGCTGGGGTTTTTCGATTAACGCAAGTTTTTCCTCAAGGCTATATGGATAGATATAATGATTTGAATATTCCTTATCAGTTTTCCTTGTTGCCTGCTGCTTCTTTAGGACAATGCCATTTACCGACACAAGCTCGTCCGGGAGATTGGTATCCGATTTGCTAAGGGCAATTTTGTTCAGGAGCAGGTGCAAGTCGCTTTTTAACCCCTCTGCAAGGGAAGCGAGCTTGGTGAGGACCTTTTCAGGAAGCCTCTGGATTCTATCCGTGTATAAAAGGAGCAACTCCGCAGTTACATAAGCATCGCTATCCGCTTGATGGGGCCGGTCGTGCGAAAGCCCCTCCTTTTCCGCAAGGTCCGCCAATTTATAGCTGTCTGCCTCCGGGTCCATGAATCTTGCCAGTTCGACTGTATCAAGGACTGGCCCCGAAAAAGCTTCTTCTCCTGCCATTATAAGCTCTTCCTGTAAAAAGCCAAGATCGAAAAGGACGTTATGGGCAACAAAATAGGCATCTTTAAGAAGGGAGGAAACTTTGCCGGCGATTTCCGGGAACAACGGGGCATCCTTTACATCCGAGTCCCTTAGCCCGGTCAGTTCTTCTATAAAGGCAGGGATGGGCTGCAATGGATTGACGAAGGAAGAAAACTCTTCGACAATTTTGCCGTTTTCAATAACCACTGCCGCAAATTGGATGATCCTATCCCCTTTTTTCGGCGAATTCCCTGTCGTTTCAAGGTCGACTACAACATATTTCTTGGCCATTCATTAACACCCCAACTATTCATTCAAACAAAACGGTAACATAAAAACAGAAAAATAAAAAGCAGGGGTATCGGAAAAGGTGCCGCTCAAATCCCGTTGAGCGACAAAGATTGGTAAAAAACCCTGTCGCTTTATACTTCAATCTTCGAAAAACATGGAAGAGGAATGAAGATACGCCGGAGCCAAAAAGAAAACTCCCCAAAGGAAGGGAGCTTTCTTCTACATAATCGTATTGGCCGGTTCGGCATGGATCAACTCGACAATTAGGTTATTCTCATCCATAATCGCCACTTTCGGCTCATGCGAAGCGACTTTTTCTTCTGGCACCAGGACATATGAAATGATGATGACAACATCACCCTCCTGCACTAGCCTGGCTGCGGCCCCGTTCAGACAGACGACACCACTGCCGCGTTCTCCGGGGATAATATACGTTTCAAGCCTTGCACCGTTGTTATTGTTAACGATTTGAACCTTTTCATTCGCTACCATCCCAACAGCATCAAGCAGGTTTTCATCGATTGTAATGCTGCCGACATAATTCAGGTTAGCTTCGGTCACCCTTGCCCGGTGAATTTTCCCGTTCATCATGGTGCGGAACATGCTCTTTCTCTCCTCCTATCCCGGCATTAGCGCAAAACAGCATTTCCGGGATTAAGCATTAAAAATCATATTGTCAATTAACCTTGCACCCGAAAAGCGGACAGCTAGCGCGATAATAAATCGGCCCTTAAGCGTGTCGACCGGTTTGAGTTCCGGGTAGCTGTAGATTTCGATATAATCAATCTTCCCGCTCGTCCGTGTTTCAATAATCGTTTTCATCAATTCAATAATGGTTGCCGGATTCTTTTGCCCATTCCCGATGGCCTCCCGGGCTGCCTGGAGGCTTTGGTAGAGTGCTGTGGCCTCCTGCCTTTCATCCTGGGTCAAAAAGATATTCCTTGAGCTTTTTGCCAACCCGTCATCTTCTCTTACCGTTTCCACCGGTACAAGCTTTACCGGAAAATTGAAATCTTTTATCAGCCCATCGACGACAGCCACTTGCTGTGCATCCTTTTGGCCAAAATAAGCTCTGTCGGGAAGCACGATGTTGAAAAGTTTAGTCAGGACAGTCGCAACTCCATCAAAATGGCCCGGCCTTGACTTTCCGCACAGCACATCGGTCCGATCCTTTACCGTGACCGATACTGAAGGAACAGCGGCATACATCTCCTGTACGGAAGGAGCGAATAAATAATCCGCTCCAGCCTCCCTTGCGAGCGATGTATCATGGCTTAAGTCCCTTGGATAGGAATCATAATCCTCCGAGGGGCCGAATTGCAACGGATTTACGAAAATGCTGATAACAACGATTTCGTTTTCCGCCCTCGCCTTTTTAATAAGGGAAAGGTGGCCTTCATGAAGGTAGCCCATTGTTGGTACGAATCCAACCGTCCGGCCATTCCTTTTATGCGTGTTTAGTTCTTCACGCAGTTCAGAGATGCGTTCAATCACGTTCATTCCTTTGCACCATAAAGGGCCTGCAGCTCTTCTTCCTTCATCGTAAATGAATGAATCTTTTCCGGGAACTGGCTAGCCTTCACATCGGAAATATATTGGCCAATCATATCTGTAATGTTTTCAGCTGCCTGTCCGTATTGTTTGACGAATTTAGGAACCCTTCCGAAACCATAACCTACAAGGTCATGATAGACAAGGACCTGGCCATCAACGCCCGAACCTGCCCCGATTCCAATGATCGGTATGGACACCTTTTTGGATACCTGTGCAGCAAGCTCTTGTGGGACGCATTCGAGCACAAGGGCAAATGCCCCGGCCTCTTCGCAAAGGCGCGCATCTTCAATCAGTTTGATCGCAGCTTCCGCGTCCTTTCCCTGCACCTTGTAGCCGCCAAGCACACCGACGGATTGCGGTGTAAGTCCAAGGTGGGCGACAACCGGAACACCCGCGGAAGTCAGCGCCTTGATTTTTTCAAGTACTTCATCAGCGCCTTCAAGCTTTACTGCATGCGCTCCTGTCTCCTGGATGATCCTTGCCGCATTAAGCAGGGTATCCCCAGTTGATACGTGGTAACTCATGAAAGGCATGTCCACGACAACAAATGTATCTGGAGCGCCCCTTCTCACAGCTTTTGCGTGGTGAATCATATCGTTGATTGTGACAGGTACCGTTGTTTCATAGCCGAGGACGACCATCCCCAACGAATCTCCGACCAGAATCATATCAATCCCAGCCTGTTCCGCCGTCGTTGCCGATGGATAGTCGTATGCCGTTAGCATGGCGATTTTTTCCCCGGCCTCTTTCATTTTTAAAAAATCAGTCGTTTTTTTCATTTAATATCCTCCTTCTTTGAGGAAGAGGGGTAAACGGATATGCCGGCAGCATGAAAAAAGATCCAGCTGAAGGCAGAGGATCCGTTCAAAAAAAATGTGCAATCCCTCTGTCCCGGTCCTTTACGGATCTAGGCAGAAACCGTTTTTTCATTTGTCCTTGCAAGAGGTGCAGTTCACCAGGATACCGCCCAAACGAATTATAGCAAAAAACCCCTTTCCTGCGCCACAGAAAAAAACTAGGAAAGGGGAAAGTCGATATCTGCGGAATAAATCAAATGAATCTTGCCGGTGGAATCCTCAAGCTCAAGGACCCCATCATCGGTTATCCCAAGCGCTCGGCCTTCGAGGATGCCATTGTATGTCCTGGCCCTTATCCTTCCGCCTATTCCTTTGGCATAGCTTTCCCAAAGTAGCTTGATCGGATAAAAACCCTTTTCCAAATATAAAAGGTAAAGCTTCTCGAAATGGGCGCAAAATTCACGGATCACCATTGGTCTGGACGCTTCATTCCCAGTCTCTTCCAGGATGGAGGTTGCAATTTCATTTAGGTCCTCCGGGAAATCGCCTCTCTTCTGGTTAACATTCATTCCTATCCCGATGATGACAGAGTGGATCCTGTCCGATTCGGCCTGAAGCTCGGTGAGGATTCCAGTAATTTTTTTACCATTTACCAGCAGGTCATTAGGCCATTTGATTTCAGGCGTTATCCCTGCGGCTTCCTCAATTGCCCTGGCGACTGCCACGGCTGCCAAAAGTGTTAGCTGGGGCGCCTGTTGTGGCGGGATTTCGGGACGGAGAAGGAGGCTCATCCAAATGCCGGTCCCTTTCGGGGAATGCCATTTTCGGTCCATTCTCCCTCGTCCTGCTGTCTGCTCGTCCGCCACGATAAGTGTCCCTTCTGGTGCTTTTTCCTGTGCAAGTGCAAGTGCGAGCTTTTGAGTTGAATCGACCGTTTCCCGGTAAAGAATCGATTGCCCGATAAACCGTGTTTTCAAGCCTAGCCTGATTTCATCTGCCGTCAAAGCCGATGGGGTTCCTGCAAGCCGGTATCCTCTCCTTTTAACCGATTCGACTACAAATCCATCACCCCGAAGTCCTTCGATATGCTTCCAGACAGCTGTACGGGAGCAGCCAATCAGATTTGCGAGAGCTTGTCCGGATAGAAAGCCTCCCTCTGCTTCAGCGAATGCATCCAAAAGCTTTTTCCTTATGTCTGATTGCACCTTGAGAGCCACTCCTTTATCATTAATTGATTATTTTCGACAGCTCCAAGAAGTACAGCCCGTTCAATCGCCGCCATTTTTTCTTTCACCCATGGGCCACCGTTTTTTCCTTCCCAGCGAATCAGATCGCCACCAGATACAGCAAGTTCCTTTTTGTCCTTTATTGGAAGATTCTCATATTCGGAAAGCCATTTTTCTATCGTTTCATTACTTGCGTTGCCTCCCGCCGCCTCGACAAGCCTTTCAACAGAAGCGATTGCCTTTTTGCCGGCTTCGAACAGCGAAGAAATATCCCAATCAGCCTCCATCCTTTCTTTCATGTATTGAAGCAGGCTGGTTAACAAGGCAATCTGCTTATTGGACATTTTCCACGAACGTAAAAACGATTCAGAACCTTGCTTATCAAATCCGAGGCAGTAGAGTAGCAGTACCCACATTTCATCTGTGTCGAGATTCTCTATATCCAGATTCAAACAGTTTTCCAAATCCCCTTCCCTTCCGCTTAATCCTGGCAAATACTCAACGATTCCTGTTCTACTCATGATTGACAGGCCCTCTTTCCTCCATTTGCCGCCGAGGAGTTTTTCAAATTCAGCTTTCTTCCGTTCCACCGCGATATGGCTAAGCAATGGAGCCATTTTTTTCATAGATGTGAACGTGGCCTCTTCTATTTTAAAACCCAATTGGCTTGCAAATCGGGCGGCCCGCATCATCCTAAGGGCGTCCTCGCCAAACCGGTCGGCAGGGTCACCGACCGTCCTAATTTCCCGCCTGGCTATATCCTCTTTGCCGCCAAAAGGATCAATGAGCCCCCCGGCACTGTCCATTGCCATTGCATTTATCGTAAAATCACGCCGTTTTAAATCTTCATTCAGCGATGTTACAAACTCTACCTTATCGGGTCGCCTGTAATCCGTATAGCCCGTCTCTGTCCGATAAGTGGTTACCTCGTATGAAGCTCCTTTAAAAAGGACAAGTATAGTTCCATGCTCAATGCCGATATCGACTGTTTTTAGGAATATTTCCTTGATTTGTTCAGGTCGTGCTGAGGTTGCTATGTCAATATCGCCAATGGGCCTTGACATGATCCTGTCCCTTACCGACCCGCCGACAAAATAGGCTTCCTCCCCTGCTCTATGAATTGCATCCAGAACTGGAAGCGCGTCTTTGAATGGCTTCTCCACTGCTCTCACCCTATTCCAGGAGTTTATAATAAAGCCTTTCGTACTGGCCGACAACCTTGTCCGCATTAAAACGTTCTTTTACCATAATCGAAGCCCGGCAAGAAAAATCTCTATGTAGGGCATGATCGGAAAGAAGGGAAATTGCCTTGTCCGCTATGGCCTCTATGTCTCCCAAAGGGCAAATATACCCGTTCTCCCCGTCGGTGATTACCTCGGGAATGCCGCCAATATCTGTCCCGATACAAGGCACTCCGCATGCCATGGCTTCGAGTGCCGCGAGCCCGAAACTTTCCTTTTCGGAAAGGAGGAGCATCAGGTCGCTTATTGAATATAATTCTTCCACATTGTCCTGTTTCCCAAGGAAAAGGACTTTTTCCTTTAAGCCAAGGTCCGTGACAAGCTTCAACACTTTCCTTATTTCGGGGCCATCTCCGACAAGCAGCAGTTTGGCAGGCATACTTGAAGCTATACGGGCAAATGCCTGGACGACATCGGGGACCCTTTTAACCCCCCGGAAGTTCGAAACATGGATGATGACCTTTTCCTCCTTGCGAATTCCGAGTTTGTCCTTCAATTCAGTTTCGCCGATCCTTAAATATGTCCTCTCATCTATAAAATTGTAAACAGTCTCGATTTCCTTATCAGGATTTAAAAGTTCCATTGTCTGGGAAACAAGTGAGTTGGAAACCGCTGTGACGATATCCGATTTTTCAATCCCAAATTTAATCGCATCGGAAAGCGAAGGGTCATTTCCAAGTACGGTAATATCCGTTCCGTGAAGTGTTGTAACAATTTTCAGGTCCCGCCCACTCATTTCCCTTGCCAATATCGCGCATACGGCATGAGGGATGGCATAATGGACATGCAGCAAATCCAGGCTTTCCTGGTTTGCCACCTCCGCCATCTTACTGGCAAGAGCTATGTCATAGGGGGGATACTGAAAAACCGAATATTGATTCACCTCAACTTGATGATAGTAGATGTTATGATACATCCGGGTCAGCCGGAAGGGCATGCTAGAGGTGATAAAATGAATCTCATGGCCCCTTTCGGCAAGGAGTTTTCCCAGTTCTGTTGCTATTACCCCGGAACCTCCGACAGAAGGATAGCATGTAATTCCTATTTTTAATTTTTTCATCGCTAATTTGCTCCAATCAAATCCAGGTCAATAAGCGGGGCAGAACCCGCTTTAAACCCTTCTGCAAATCGGACACCTGCCTGTTTTCCAAAAAGGCTTTCCCTCGCTTCGATGGATTCGATATATCCATTGACAAGCGGAGTGTCGAAACTGTCCGCACTTTTGACAAATTGGCTTTTATATGAATTCAGAGCGACCTTTTTCTTTTCCATATTACTGGAAATATCAACCAGAAAATCCGGGGCATGAAATCCATTGATCATGTAATAATGAAGGTAAGCAGCCTTGTGAGGCAGGAAACCCTCTTCGTCTTCAAATTTCTTGATTCCCGCCGAAAAACACGCCTCTTTGACAAGGCGCGCGCAATTCCCGTGGTCCGGGTGCCTATCTTCCATATACGGAGCAAAAATTACTTTTGGCCTATATTTCCTTATAACGGTAACAATCTTCTTTATGTATTCGTGGTTAATGAACAGGCCCCTATCGGGCAGATCAAGTGCCAACCGCTCTGCACCAAGGATGGCCGCTGCATTTTCAGCTTCTTTTTTTCGCGTTTCTGTATCTCCGTTTGAAGATAATTCCGCCCGCGTCAAATCACAAATGACTATTTTTTTCCCTCGGGCAGCAAATTTCGCTATCGTACCGCCCATCCCGATTTCCACATCGTCGGCATGGGCACCAAATGCGAGAATGTCGGTTCCACTAGATGGTTCCCTCATTTTGGTCCCCCCTGGCAATTGTTCTCCACTCCAAATGTCCCTCCTCAATTCCTATGATTAGGACTTCGGCAGTACCCATATTTGTAGCCAATGGAATGGAATACACATCGCAAAGACGCAACAGGGCGCTGACATCGGGTTCATGCGGTTGGGCAGTAAGCGGATCCCTAAAAAAGAAAATCGAATCCAGTTGGTTTTTTGCGACCATTGCTCCGATTTCCTGGTCGCCGCCAAGCGGCCCGGATTGAAATCGTGTCACTTCAAGTCCGGTAGCTTCGGATATCCGCTTGCCAGTTGTACCCGTCGCAAACAAGGTATGTTTCGCAAATATCTCCTTGTACGCTACAGTAAACTGGACCAGGTCATCTTTCTTTTTATCATGGGCGATTAATGCTATATTCACTGTCTCTTCACCTATTCCATTATATTTTCGAGTCCATATACGAATGAGTCGATTTTCATGACCGTTTCCACCGCTGTTTTTACCCCCGACATAAAGGAAGCCCTTGTATAGGAATCGTGGCGGATTTTAAGTGTCTGGCCATCAGATCCAAACAGCACTTCCTGATGGGCAATCAGTCCCGGCAGACGGACGGAATGGATTTTCATCCCCTCGATATCCGCTCCTCTCGCTCCTGGCAACGTTTCTTTTTCATCGGGATGGCCCTGTTTCCTTACCTCCCTTTCTTCCGAAATCAGTTGGGCTGTTTTAATTGCAGTTCCTGAAGGAGCATCGAGTTTTTTGTCATGGTGCATTTCAATAATTTCAACATTTTCAAAGTATCTAGCGGCCATTTTTGCAAATTTCATCATCAAGATGGCCCCTATCGCAAAGTTTGGGGCGATAATACACCCAATCCCCTTTTCGGCGGAAAGTTCCTTAAGCTCCTCGAGATCTTCCTTGCTAAAACCGGTTGTACCGATTACTGGCCTGACGTTATGTAC
This sequence comes from Neobacillus oceani, assembly GCF_046237595.1. Taxonomy (NCBI): domain Bacteria; kingdom Bacillati; phylum Bacillota; class Bacilli; order Caryophanales; family Bacillaceae; genus Neobacillus; species Neobacillus oceani. The sequence goes on from NZ_CP143543.1 coordinate 2,724,695, forward strand.
CAATGCGGTCCTAGCATGGTGCATTCCCGCTTCTGGCACAGTCAGGTCGACAAGGACGTCAGCCTTAACCGATTGAAGGCATTCTTCAATATCCGAATATACCGGTACTTCCGGAAAAGGAAAATGTCCGATTTCCCCAAGTTTTCTGCCATCGTTCTTTCGGTCAAGTACCGCCACAAGTTCAAACCCGTTCGTTTCGGCGGCTAGCTTTACAGCTTCCGACCCCATCCTGCCACGCGGGCCGGCAATTACCATCCTGATTTTTTCCATCCCCTACACTCCATCCGTAAGCTCTTTTTTTGTCCAGCGGTCTTTATCCCTTGTCCTGAATTTCTCCATAACGATGTCATGGGCTTCCTGAAGGTCAATATTCAATGAATTGGCCAGACAGATTAGGACAAACAGCAAATCGCCGATTTCTTCTTCAACTGTTTTTTCTTTTTCCGTTTTTTTCTTGGGTTTTTCACCATAATAATGATTAATTTCACGGGCCAGCTCGCCAAGTTCTTCGGTAAGCCTCGCCATCATGGCCAGCGGGCTGAAATAGCCTTCCTTAAACTGACCAATATGCTCATCCACTTCTCTTTGCAGTTGCATCACGGTCTTTTCGGCCATATAAACCACCCCAATATGTAAGTCAATTATGTTTAGGAAAATTTCCCTAAGGCTATAGCTTTCATGTTAGCTAAATTATTTTCCGTTTACAATATTATTGCACAAGAAGGATTTTACCCGCAATTGCCCGAAACCTTTTTATCCGCTATAATTAAATCCGCTTTGGATTGGGCAAAATATGGCAAGGGAGGAAGCAACATGATATTTGGCCTTAAACTGAAAAATATCTTATTGATTTTGCTTGGCACGGCGATAATGTCGTTCGGAATCGTTAATTTCAATATTCAAAACAAGCTCGCGGAAGGCGGCGTAACCGGGATTACCCTCCTTCTTTACTTCTTGTTTAAATTCAATCCCGCCTATACGAACCTCCTTATAAACATCCCCCTCTTTTTTATGGGCTGGAAGCTGCTCGGCCGTAAAGCCTTCTTTTATACAGTCATTGGGACTGTGGGGGTTTCGGTGTTTTTATGGATATTCCAAAAGGTCCCCCTTAATATGTCCCTTAAAGACGACCTCCTGCTCGCGGCCTTATTTGCTGGCGTTTGCCTTGGTGTCGGCCTTGGGATTATCTTCAGGTTTGGCGGTACTTCCGGCGGAGTTGATATTATTGCTCGGGTCGCCCAAAAGTATTGGGGCATCAGCATGGGCCGGACAATGTTTATGTTCGACGCGCTCGTCATACTTGCTTCACTTCTGACTTACTTGAATTATAGGGAAGCGATGTATACACTAGTGGCGGTTTTTGTCGGTGCGAGGGTTATCGATGTGATGGCCGAAGGAGCCTATTCGGCAAGGGGAGCTATGATTATTTCCGATAAAAACACGGAAATAGCTGAAAAAATCATGAGCGACCTTGACCGCGGCGTTACGGTATTGAGAGGCTATGGATATTTCACAAAAAATGAGAGGGAAATCCTTTACTGCGTCGTCCCCAAAAATGAAATTATCAGGCTTAAAAATGTTGTGACGTCTGTAGATCCTCACGCCTTCGTTTCTGTTACAGCTGTCCATGACGTCCTTGGCGAGGGCTTTACACTTGATGCAAACAAAAACCCGTTTGAAATTTAAGAGATAATAAAAAGAGCGGAGCCTGTGCTGAACCCTAAAAGTTAGACCAAAATATTTAAGCAGCTAGTTGGCTGGTATGAAGACGGTATTCAACCGGGCTCATGCCAGTCAATTTTGCTTTTATTCGTTCATTGTTATAGTAAAAAATATAATCAGTCACTGCTTGCTTAAGCTCGTCAAATGAATGATAAACTTTACCGTAATACATTTCCTGCTTCATTATTCCGAAGAAGTTTTCCATTGGTGAATTATCCAGACAGTTTCCTTTCCGTGACATACTTTGAAAGACGCCATTATCTTTCAGTTTCTTAACGTACGTGTTCATTTGGTAACCCCAGCCTTGATCAGAGTGTATAGTAGTTCGATAGGGGCAATCTTTTGTTATTTCAATTGCTTCGTCTAGAGCATCCAATATTGCTTTTGCGTTGGGGCGTTCCGAGAACCGAAATGATAGAATTTCCCCATTAAATATATCTAGGAACGGATCTAAATAAGCCTTCTTGATAATCATCTTCCCATCAGAGTCGGTCATGTAGTATTTGAATTCAGATGTATCAGTTGTTAATTTTTGATGCGGGATGCTTGTATGGAATCTGCGGTTGACAAGGTTCTTAGAAATTTTACCTATGCTTCCTTTATAAGTGCTATATTTGCGAGATTTACGTGTGTATGAGGTACAAATAATACCCAGCTTATTGGTGATCCGAAGGATTTTTTTGTGATTTACGATATAACCTCTCTTACGTAATTCCATATCAATTCGACGATAACCATAATTTCCATTATGTTTATCTACAATATCCTGGATAATACTTTCAATCTCTTCATCTGGATTAGGTTCATTAAATCGCTTTTGCCAATACATATAGGTTGCCTTTGGAAAACCTGTAGCTTCAAGGATAACAGCTAATTTGAATTCTTTTCTGAGTTCATGGATGATCCTGGATTCTGTTTTAGCAGTCGGCTCGGAATATTTATCCCTGAAGCTCGGAGCTTTTTTAAATAGGCATTCTCCGCGCGCAGTAATTCTATTTCTTTTAAAAGTTGTTCTTCCTTCGTCATTTTCTTTTCGTTTTTCTTGTTCTTCGGCTTGTTGGACACGGATGGACGCCCCTTTAATTTAGAGAGCCCTTCAATACCTTCATTTTGCCATTTCCTCAACCAATTAAGAATCATAGGCGGTTCAGTAATGCCAAATTTTCTAGCAACCTCTTCAAGGGAATCTCCTGTTCTTACCTTATAGTTTAGGACATCTAATTTAAATTGAACAGGATAATTCGTAGATGCTTTTTTAGTAATTAAGCCCTGTTTCCCGAATTGATGGAACGCACTGACCCATTTTCTTATATTGGTTTTACTTCGAATTCCAAACCTAGTCGCCAAGGAAGCATATCCACCTTCACCGGCTAAATAAGCGTCTACTACCTTTTGCTTAAATCCCTCATCATATTTGACCATAAAAAACACCCCAAAAGTTAGAATTTGTTCGTCTAACTTTTGGGGTGCACATCAGCCAATTAAATTGGCCCGCTCCTTTTATTATTCTTCTCGATTCATTCCGGTATAGATGAGGATTAACCTAAGTAGTTCGAGCACTGCAACCGCGGCCGCCGCAACATACGTCAATGCCGCTGCGTCAAGTACTTTCTTCGTATTTCGTTCCTCTTCGTTTCGGATAATCCCGAGTGCGATGACCTGGTCCATCGCCCTTGAAGATGCGTTGAATTCAACAGGAAGAGTAATGACCTGGAACAAAACAGCTGCCGCCATGAAGGTGATTCCTAAAAGGAGCATACCTTGCAGTTGAGCCAGAATTCCAATTAAAATCAAAATCCATGAGAAATTGCTTCCCAGGTTGGCGACTGGAACAAGCGCGTGCCTGAAACGGAGGAAAGCATAATCCTGCTGGTCCTGGATAGCGTGGCCAACTTCATGTGCAGCTACTGCGGTAGCAGCGAGCGAATGGCCATGATAAATATCCGGGGACAGCCGGATCGCCTTTGCCCTTGGATCATAATGGTCGCTAAGAAATCCCCTGCCTTCTTCAATCCTTACATCGTAAATGCCATTTTCCTGAAGGATTTCCTTGGCTACTTCCGCACCCGTTTTCCTTGATGAAGATGCTACTTGCGAGTATTTTTTAAACGCTCCTTTTACCCTCATTTGAGCCCATAGGGGTATTAGGATAATCAATGCGAAATAAAGGATAAACATTCATTTGCCTCCCAAAATATCTTGTTGTATAAAATTTTATTTGCGGAAGGAGCCAATGTCAATCTTTTAGCTTAATCGATCGTTTTCGAGCAGCTTCCCTATCAGCTTTGTATTTTCTCCAGGCAACATACGACAAAGTCAGGATAATGATGCCTCCCGTCGAGATGATGACCCACCAAATCGAAGGGTCCGCTTCATCCTCCTCAATACCGGCAAATATGTTTTGAAGGCTTGCCTCCAGTTCATCAAGCTCTGCCCTTTCCGACTCGTTCGCGGGTTTGGAAGGACTAAATGCCGAGAGGAAATCAACTTTGGCATCAAGCTTTTTCATAGAATTCGCCTGAATATCGATTTTCATGCTTGGATAAATCAAATCATATAAGGATAAAAAGGAATTTACGTTTGCATGGAAGGCCATTGGTTCCCCATCAAACGCGGCTTTTTTTGCCCCTGAAAAAGCCCCCATGACCTGGTCTTCGAGCTCGGTCCAGAGCGGGTCCCGGGAAGTAGCAAGAGCATCCATGACCAGCCTGAAACGGGTCACTTTATTCACCTTTTCGCTGTATTCCAGCGTAGGGCTGGCTACTGCATCCAACGCTTCATCACGCGACATTGAGACAATTCTTGCCTCATCTGCGGAAAAAGGGATAAGGCCGGGACTCATACTTTGAAGTTGTTCAGAGAAATAATCCAACAATTTCTTGGCATCATCGTACCGCTGGTTCTTAACCATTTGAAAGGCATCATCAGATAGTGTATCAAGCTGTTCTATTCCCGCAGGCTGGCTGTCAGCCAAAACCTGGACCGGAAATATTACTATTAACAAGACAAATAGGAAGTATTTAAGCTTCATTTATAGCCACCCCTCTCATACTAATAGAATGTATGAAAAAAAGGACAAGTCTAGAACTTGTCCAGGATGGTAGCATTGAAATTCAATATGGATTACAACCTATTTAGCATGCCTAAAGATCATATTGTCTGCTTCCAGGCCTTACGCAAAAATACCAGGTAATGAAAATCGATGCTATGGACAGCCAAAATGTAAAATAGCCGATCTCTTGCATATACAAATTGAGAACTTCGTATCTCGGCATCATGAAAAACACATAATCGATGACATCATTATGCAGTGTCCAAACAGAGGCGGCGGCCAAATGCCACCACTTTATACGGTAGAAGGGAGCATAAAGAAGCCCCTGGACCGCCATCGCAAAATGGGAGCCAACGAGCATCCACCCGAGCCAGCCCAAGTCCCCGGTTACAGCCAAAACGAGCAAATTCATGACGACAGCCCATATCCCGTATTTTATTAAAGTAACAATTGCGAGAGCTTCAACCAATGGCCAGTTTTTCCCCCATAAAAAAGCAATTAGAACAAATACGAAAAACAGGCTTGCCGTCGGGCTATCCGGCACAAAAGCGAGAAAGATGGATGGGGTTTGTTCAAGTTGCCCGTCATACCAGTAGTAGCCATAGGCAGTACCCAAAATATTGACAATGAGCAGAAGCCATAAGAACGGCCGGTATGCAAGAAAAGGATATAACTGCTTTATCACAAAATTTCCGCCTTTTCAGTTTATGTTTAAAAATCGTATCATAAAACAATGATAGAAAAAAGCTGGCGAAATTCCTTCACCAGCTTTTCACTCTACTCGCTTTTTAGCGTAGAAATGTATTCAGACAGCTTTTTAAGCTCTTCATCGGTCCCTTTAAAGATCCCTGCAGGCATATTGCCAAAACCTTTTACGGCGACTTCCGCAACGTGGTCAGCTGGGAACTCCTCGTCGATTAGCTTTGGTCCCATAGCGGTTCCTTGGAGCTCTCCGCCATGGCAGCTAATACAGCCTTGGGCTTCATAGATTTTATATCCCTCAGCATCCTTGTCAATCCCCTGAATAATTTCACCCTGCCTTTTGGCTGCTTCCCAGTCATGGGTGGCTACAGACTGATAGGTCAGGAAAAAAATACTGGCTATTCCCAAAAGCATGAATGCCGTGGCGGCCGGGCGTTTTGATGGCCTGCGTTCAGGCCCGCGGTCGATAAATGGCGCAAGCAAAAGGGCGCCGAAAGCTAGGCCAGGAATGACCATTGCGCCTATGACTGTATATGGTCCGGCAGCATAGGAGTATTTAAGCAGTTGGTACAAAAACAGGAAATACCAGTCAGGCAACGGGAGATAGCCCGCGTCTGTTGGATCGGCTATCCTTTCAAGCGGCGGTTCATGTGCCACTGTCAAACTTAAAAAACCAACCAGGAAAACGGCTCCGACAAGCCATTCCTTCAAAAGGAAGTTCGGCCAAAAGGCTTCCGTTTTTCCGGGGTATTCAGAGTAGTCTTTAGGAATCATAGGTTTTCGCTCGGATGGCGCCAAGACACGTGAATCGCCTACGAACTTCATACCTTTACCGCGATGCATCGAACAATCCCCTCCTCTTTCGTAGCATAGAGCAGAACCAGACAGTCCAGTTCCTATTTAAAAAATTTTTCCCCTTTAGGTCCGATTGGTGAACTACTGTGAAACTTGCAGCTGCGCTATTCAGCGGCTTAGATGAACCAATCGGGTTAGTACTTCCGCTTAATTTCCGCCTTAGCGGAGATTTTAGCGGGAGTAGAACGGGGCTAAACCATCAGCGGGAGCCCGCCGCTGATGGAAGGTTCACTTTGCCCCACCGTTAAAGGACAGTAAGCCCTAAAGGGCAACTGTCCCTAAAGGTCCGATAAGTTCACCTAACCATCAGCGGGAAACCGCCGCTGATGGAAGGTTCACTTTGCCCCACCGTTAAGGGACAGTAAGCCTAAAGGGCAACTGTCCCTAAAGGTCCGATAAGTTCACCTAACCATCAGCGGGAAACCGCCGCTGATGGAAGGTTCACTTTGCCCCACCGTTAAGGGACAGTAAGCCTGAAGGGCAACTGTCCCTAAAGGTCCGATAAGTTCACCTAACCATCAGCGGGAACCCGCCACTGATGGAAGGTTCACTTTATAGTGGTCCCGAGATGCCCTGCTTGCGGATCATCAGGAAGTGGGCTCCCATTAGTCCAAGCAATGCGCCGGGCAGGAAGAATACATGGATTGCGAAGAACCGCGAGATTGTCTGTGCACCTACGATTTCTTGATGGCCAGCCATCAGCGCTTTTAGCTGAGGCCCGATTAGGGGGGTAGCTTCAACAATTTGAAGCGTTACCTTAGTCGCGAAAAGTGCTTTCATATCCCAAGGAAGCAGGTAGCCTGTAAGGCCAAGACCCAGCATGACAAAGAAAATAAGCACGCCGACAATCCAGTTCAATTCACGTGGTTTTTTGTATGCGCCCTGGAAAAATACGCGCAAAGTATGTAGGAACATCATGACTATGACAAGGCTCGCACCCCAGTGGTGCATGCCGCGAACGATCTGCCCGAAGGCAACTTCGTTTTGCAAGTAATAGACAGACTGCCAGGCATTCTTAATATCTGGCACATAATACATGGTCAGGAACATTCCGGACAGGATTTGAATTACTGTAACAAAGAACGTCAATCCGCCAAAACAGTAAACGAATGCGGAAAAATGATGGGCTGGATTAACATGCTCGGGGACTTCATGGTCTGCGATATCGCGCCACAGGGGCGTAATATCCAAACGTTCATCTACCCAATCGTAAATTCTGTTTAACATTGATTACGCCTCCTTTCTACGCTTTTCTAGGCTTGGCCTTTCCTAAATAAAGATAGCCGTCTACTTCCTTGTAAGGGTATACATCTAACGGCGCCATTGGCGGAGTGTTTGGAACGTTTATGCCGTTCTTGTAGTAACGGCCATCATGGCATGGACAAAAGAATTCATTTGGATGCTTTTCACTATTATTCCAGCCAACAGTACAACCTAGGTGCTTACATACAGGTGAAAGGGCGACAATTTTGCCATCATCATCCTTATACACCCATGCAGTGTTCGTTACATCAGATTCATACCAGGCATCTTTTTGCTTAAAAGTGAAATCAACCCGTACAGGTTCGCTTGTAATGTCCGCCATTTTTTGGGATGTCGGAATGAAATCGCCTTCTTCGTCAGCCCTTAAGACAGGATCAATAGCAAAACGGACCATTGGCATCAGCATTCCGGCGGCCATAAAACCACCCACGCCCGTCAATGTATAACTAAGGAACTGCCTTCTTGACACTCGATGCTTACTCATGGTTCTCCCCCCTCTGTTTACAAGTTAAGTCCATAGGACAATTAACATATATTAACTAGGACATTATCATGATATATCAATCTTATTGCAAGGTCAATATTATACTATTTTGTGAACTTTTATTAGTTGGCATCCCGATAGAGTACTCATTCAGCACGCCAGCGTGCGGTAAACAACTGCATTAGCTGCTTCACCTGATCGTTTATCAGGAGTACCTTTTGTTTATCTTCCATGGTTGCAAGCGGAAGGGCCGGCAGCCAGATTAGCGAACCTTTAAACTTTCCTTCCATCTCCCGCCATGACTGGTCTGATGTAAGGAGAAACACATGGCGCATTCCTTCTTCGGCAAGCCGTTCTTCCCAGCGTCCCAGGCGTTCGGCAGAAACTCCCGGATTTTCATCCTTTAAGTATGTAAAGGGAGGCATCAGCAAGAGCCTGCCAGTAAACTGCCTTTCCAGCTGCGCAGCGAGAAGGCCTATGTACTCCGCCATCGATGCCGATTGCGCTATCCCATCACCGAAATCCAGGCCAATTAGAGGGATAATGGCTGTATCGACATACTGTTTTGCTTCGGAATAGGATTTTATATCCTCTGTGGACCATTTCATTCTTCTTCTCCTCACTCTTATCAGCTTTGCTTCATTTATCATACCATGAAAATCAAGGTCCTATGGCAAATTTTGCACTTGATTTTTCTACTATAAAGAAAAAACCTGCTTAGAGCAGGCTTCCGTTCGGCTGGTCTTTTTTCAGTTTATTCAACTGCTCGGTAAAGGCAAGGAAAGCTTCCTTGTCCTGTTTATCGAGAGCCTCGTCGATCAGCAACAGAAGTTTTTCCTGGTTAAAGCGGTGAATGCTGTGCAGGAGGAATTTCTCCGCATCGGCCCGGTCCTTCTCATTGACCTGCAAATGCCTAGGAACATACGGATTATCCTCAAGAACCGCGGCATACTGATGGACTTTGTTGGATGCATTGAAATTCAGCTGGATATAAATTTCTTCGTCCCTGTTCAGCCGGATATCGTGGAAAGATTTTTCCGCATCGGTGGTCATGATATTTTCTTTATAAAACCGGAATGGAACTTTGTCTGTGCAATGGGCGGACATAATCAGGCCCCTCGGGCAATATTGGGCCTGTTCGACGAAATGCACCTTCTCCATCAACTGGTCATGGCTCATTAGATAATTCAGGATCCACACGCATTCTCTTCTCTTTAACTGGTAATGGTTCAAAAACCATCTGATAAAGTCCTTTTTCTCGTTGACAGATACAGGGGTTGCCATGATCGTTTCCCTCCTCTGCGAGTATAAACTTTACTAATTCTGGGACAGGCGTTCAACCAGGTCTGCATATTCTTCATTTACAGGATTCCGCCTTAATAACTCTTTAAAAATTTCGGCAGCCAGTGCGGTTTTTCCTTCTTCAATTAAAAAATATCCGTAATCATTCATAAAATTTTCATTATTTTTGAAATAAGGATACGCGGCTTCATAGTTTTTCCGCGCCTTCCCGTATTCCTCAAGATGTTCGAATGCCACAGCGGCATCCCAATGAAATTGTGGTTCAGCATGTTCCTCCATATCAACAGCCTGGATCAGGTCAATAACATCTTCATACCTTTCCTGGTGTATAAACAGCTTGTCGAGTATAAGGGCTGCTTCAGTAAAGCCGGGATCCAAGGCGAGTGCTTCTCTTAAAAATTGTTCTGCCTCCTCTTGCCTCCCAAGCTTCAAAGCAATCTTTCCGCCAAAATAGTGGAGATCCTTATTGAAATCATCCTTCCTAATTCCATCCATGACAGCCTGCAATGCATTGTCCAGCATCTCTTCCCTTTCATAGGCATGGGCAAGATGTAAATAAAGGGAATGATACTCCGAATCTAGATGCTTCAACTCCTCGAATCTCTCGATGGCTGTCCTGTTGTAACCGGCCTGGAGCGCTGTGAAGGCGCAGCCGAACAATGTGTTGATTTCAACCCTGTTTTCCAGCGCTTTTTCATAGTGCGGCATCGCTTCCTCAAAAGCCCCGGAAGCACTCAAGCATTCTGCAAGCCTTTGATGGATGCTGACGCCTGCAATTTCATCTTCCGACTTTAAAACTTCCTCATAAAAGTCAATTGCTTTTTTCATTTCCCCCATGGAACTGTATAATTCCGCGAGCGCGAAGTCCACCACCATCTCATCCGGCAATGCCTCCTTCGCGCTCCTTAGCTTTCTCTCGCTCACTTCATACAATCCCTGAAGCTGATATAAGTCGGCAAGGAGGATAAGGGCTTCGCCGTAGGAAGGGTCATCCGCTTCAATTTCCTCAAGCAACAGGATCGCCTTTTCTTCCTCCCCATTATCTACATAAGCCTCCGCGAGAAGGACGATAATCTCCCCCTCCCCTGGGTAATACAGAAGGAGGTTTTCAAACAGGGTAATGGCCTCTTGGAGGAACCCGTATTGCAAAAGCCTTTCAGCTAGAAGGAATTTTTCCTCGGGTAACCCGCTTTTTAATACTTCATTATATTCCTCGATAGCTTCCTTATGTTGGCCATTTTCAAGCAAATCAATAATTTTATTTGTTTTTTCCATCTTTTCTCGCTCCGAACCCTTTTATTTTACGGCGAAAAAGGAATGGGTTTTAACCTTAATATATTCCCCACTTCCTTCTGAAAAATCAGTTCTGTCCCCAATCCGGATTATTTTGCCTCTCTGGACTGTCATTGCAAGCTTATCACCAAGATAGAGGAATAATGACTTTTCATCCGCACCGTCCATTCCATGATTCCAATATAAATTATAGCTTAACTCTGCATTGTGCATCAGGCTGGACCTCCAAGGAAATATACCCATCTGGTTCAAGGCTTGGGAACCAATTGGCACACATTCCTCAAGTTCATCATGCAATGAAGGAATCCTTTCTGTTACCATGATCTTCTTCCATTTTGCCAAAAGCATTTTTTTCTGCCCTTCCTCCCGAAGCGGTATTACCGGAATAAGCGGGCAATTATAGGGAAAAAGCGCCTCCCTTATCCAGCTCCACGGAATTTGTTCAAGATGGCCGGCAGAGGTAAATTCAACAAAAACAGCAGGGAGCTTTCTCCTTTTGCACTCCCTCAATACAGATGGGCACAATAAGCCGATTGGAATTTTGATTCCAATCGCATAATCGGCCGGAATTCCCGACAGGTTTTCCGAAACAACTGCAAGCTTTTCGCCAACCTGCCTTTCATAGTCCGCCTTCGCATAGGTAAGTATTGTCGTACATCCGTTTTTTAAATATCTTTCTTCGATGTTTGCCTGTACTTCCCCCGTAGGAATGTCGGATAAACCTCCATCAAGGACTGTATATGCCGGAGTCATCAAAAACGCTTCAACATTCATTTTCATGTACGAATATGCCGGCAAATCCCTACGGACAGAGGACACTTTTCTCCCGTCTGTTAGGATGGATTGGCGCAGGCGGCCAGCTTCCCTTAAAATAGTGGCATTTTCAATAATGTAAGGCATCCCATCACCCCTTAGCAAGTCTTAAGACAAGCTATGCGAAATGGGAAAAAATATGCCGGTGCAAAAAGCTTAAAAAACTCGGATAGAATATTAAAAAAGGCGCCGTAAAGATACTGGCGCCACTTTCAAAAAGTCCCCGGACATAAGAACTAAGTATCCCATCAACGGGAGGGATTCATTTTTTCAAACTGTCCAGGTGAATGAAGAAGTCAGGGTAGGAGACGGCGATGGCCTCGGTATCGTGAAGTTCTATTCCGCTTTTGCATATAAGTCCAGCAACCGCAAGCATCATGCCAATCCGATGGTCACCATGGCTTGTTACGGTTCCGTTCCCAAGCTTCGTTCCACCGGTAATGATCATTCCGTCTGGAGTTGTCTCGATTTCCGCTCCAAGCTTTCTCAGTTCACCAGCGACAGTTTCGATCCTGTCGGTCTCTTTCACCCTCAGCTCGGATGCATCCCGGATAATTGTTTCCCCTTCTGCCTGTGTGGCAAGAAGGGCAATGATTGGTAATTCATCGATAAGTCTTGGAATCAGGTCACCGCCAATCGTTATACCTTTCAGGCGGGAATGCTTTACAACGATATCTCCCGATGGTTCATACGTATCGCCTGATGAGCGCATAACGGAAAAGTCGGCTCCCATCTTTTCTAGGACCTCAAGGATCCCTGTACGAGTCCAATTCAAACCAACATTTTTCAAAATGATTTCACTTCCCGGAACAAGTGACCCGGCAGCCAGGAAAAAAGCAGCTGATGAGATGTCGCCAGGAACATTCACACCCGTACCGTAAAGTTTTTGGCCGCCTTCAATCACGACTGTATTACTGGAAGTTTTAATTTTTCCTCCGAACAGGCGAATCATTTTCTCTGTATGGTCCCTTGTCGGAGCCGTTTCGGTAATGGACGTCTCCCCTTCCGCCTGCAGTCCGGCAAGGAGGATGGCCGATTTTACTTGAGCGCTCGCAACAGGAAGGGAATAAGAAATACCTTTCAGTCTGCCCCCGGTGATTGTAATCGGGATAAACTTGCCGTTTTCCCTGCCATCGATTGTCGCGCCCATTTCCTTTAGTGGGGCCGTAACCCGATTCATTGGCCTCTTGGCAATCGATTCATCCCCTGTAAGCCTGGTGACAAATGGAGTGCCGGATAGCAGCCCCATCATTAGCCTAATAGTCGTACCAGAATTGCCTACATCCAGTAGGCCGCTGTATTCCCGAAGGCCTTCAAGCCCGTTCCCGGAGATTTTCACATCAGTGCCGGCTGTTTCAATCGTTACTCCAAGTTTTTGGAAACAGGAAACTGTACTTAGGCAATCATCGCCGGGGAGGAAATTCCTCACGGTAGTCGTTCCATGGGCAATCGCACCGAACATGACAGCCCTATGGGAAATGGACTTATCACCGGGAACCCTGATTTCGCCGGAAAGGCCTGAACTCGCAGGCATTATGTTCACATGATTCAATTCGCGCACCTCCAGGATCATCTTTAAAGTTCATACGAGGTAGGAAAAGATGCGCATGCTTTAATGCACTTCTCCGCCCTCTCCCTATCCTTTTCAGTCTGAAAGCTAATGACAAGGACACCGTTTATATCTTCTCTCGTTTCGATAATCCGGATATTCGTAATACTGATCTTTTCTTCCGCAAGATAGCCAGTTATTTCGGAGATTACCCCTGGATAATCCGGAATGTCGACATACAAATCATAAAAAGCCGGAATCGCTCCCTTTTCTTTCACAGGAAGCCCGTCCCGGAACTTTTTGGCTTCCGAAAAATAGGCGGCCAGCGCCTCTTCATTGGATTCAAGGAGGAGGCCGCTTATCCGGTCCATTTCCTTTCGCCATAAATCGAGTAATTCAATGAGCACTTCTTTATTGTGGAGCAGGATATCACGCCACATTTCCGGGCTGCTCGATGCAATCCTTGTAATATCCCTGAATCCGCCAGCAGCAAGCCTTGGGAGCAATTCATTCTTCCCGGTCAGGCTTTTTGTCTGATGGACAATCGAAGCCGCTATGATATGTGGAAAATGGCTTATGACACCCGCCATATAATCATGGTCTTCAGGAGAAAGTTCCAGGAACCTTGCTTTGGTTCCTTTCAGCCATTCCATTAGCATAGCGGCACTTTCCCTTTCATGGGAATCTTCCGGAGTCAATATGTAAAAAGCATTTTCGAAAAGGATTTCTTTTGCTGCCGTAATTCCGCTTTTATGCGACCCAGCCATGGGATGCCCGCCGACAAACGAAATACCTTTTTGTTTTAAAGAGGACGCGAGACGGGTTATTTCCTTTTTTGTACTGCCGGTATCAGAAATAATGACCGATTCCTTCAGCGGGCACGATTCCAGTTCCTTTATAATTTTTGCAGTTTCCCTGACAGGCGCTGAAATAATGATTAAATCCGCATCCTCTGCCCCTTCGCTAATGGTTCCGGAAATGACATCGATGGCGCCAAGCATTTTTGCAAGTTCCGCCTGTCGCTTCCTAACGTCAAACCCGAATACCTTCGCATTCGGGTGTGCTTTCTTAATGCAAAGTGCCAATGACCCGCCAATAAGCCCTAATCCGATGATGAAAACATTGCCTTTCAATTTTCGCACTCCCTTATACAATCGCCCTGGATTGTTTTTCAAGGAATGCTTCAACTTCCTTCAATAACGTGTCAACCTGGCTTTGTGAGCCTACTGTTATCCTAACGCTTTCCGGGAAGCCAAGCAAGGCTCCGGACCGTACGATGAAGCCGCGTTCGAGCAAAGATTGGAAAACACGGTTTGCATCCATGCGGAAATTAATCAGGATAAAATTTCCCTGGGACGGGTAGTATGGAAGGCCATGCTTTTCACAAAACTTGTAGAACATTTCAAGGCCATTCCGGTTTATCTCTCTGCACCGCCCAACAAAATCCTGGTCTGAGAGCGCCGCTTTTGCCGCCTCCTGCCCTAGGGTGTTGGTATTGAACGGCTCCCTTGCAGGCTCTAGAACCTTGATAATCGACGGATTTGCAATGCCATAGCCAACCCTCAGGCTTGCAAGGCCATAGATTTTTGAAAAAGTCCGCAAGGCTATAACATTCGGAAACTTTTCAGTTAGCGAGATTGAATCATGGAAATCCGCTGCTGTGACATATTCATAATACGCCTCATCAATGACTACCAGTATGTCTTCAGGTACCTGTTGCAGGAACGAATCCAAGTCCTTATTCGGAATATAGGTACCAGTAGGGTTATTTGGGCTGCAAATCCAAATTACATTTGTATGTTCATCGATTGCGTCCAGCATCTTTGGCAAATCATGCTGTCCATCAACAAGAGGAACCTCTCTTACTTCAGCACCTTCCAGCACGGCATTATGCCGGTATTGGGGAAAGGTTGGCGACGCCATGACCGTATTTGCTCCCGGATATAACAAGGCTCTAGAAATAATACGAATCAGCTCATCCGATCCATTCCCGAAAATGAGCCTGTCTGTGGAAATCCCTAGCATAGCAGAAAGAGCTTCCCTCAAATTTCCCGCATGCCCGTCCGGATAAAGGGCAAGGCTTTCACTGAAGCTTTGAATACGCTCCATTGCTTTGGCCGAACAGCCAAACGGATTTTCATTTGAAGCCAATTTAACGATTGTTTCCAAACCGTATTGTTTTTTTACAGAATCAATGGATTTGCCTGGCTGATATGGAGTCAGGTTTAATAATTGCTTCTTCCAGCGCATTTCAAACACCTCGTAGTTGTTTTTGCCTCGCTGCTTTAACGCTTTAAAGTTAGTGCGAGTTTTTCTTTCCATTCTAACACAGGCAAATCGGGAAGTCAGTTTTTTTTTATTTTTTCGAACTGAAGAAATTATCCAACAATGATTCAATCCGTGAATCGCTTAATTCTTTCAAGGATGGTTTTCCTATTTCCTCGAGAAGGACAAACTTTACTGAACCGGCAACGGCCTTTTTATCCTGCTTCATCCTTTTGATTAAACCTTCTCGAGTAAGGCCTGGTGGAAGGGAGGCCAGATAGCCGAGCTTTTCAATCCAGGCACGGAATCCCTCCACGTCAATGGCGAGTCCTGCCTCTGACCTGCTTGCTTCCAGAGCGAATAGCATGCCAATCATGACCGCTTCCCCGTGGGTAATGTTCCCATAACCCATTTCTGCTTCAATTGCGTGGCCCAGTGTATGCCCAAAGTTGAGATAGGCACGGATGCCGTTTTCCTTAACATCCTTGTTAACTATCGAAGCTTTTATTTGAATCCCTTTCGCCAACATCGTTTCATATTGATGGGAAGAGATGCTTCCAAGATCTTGAATGGTGGTTTTCAGCCATTCGTATAGGGCTGAATCCCCAATTAGTCCATGCTTTACAACTTCGGCAAAGCCTGAACGGACTTCATTTGGAGGAAGGCTTTTTAAAAAAGACAAATCATAGAACACGGCATCAGGCTGATGAAAAGCGCCAATCATGTTTTTCCCCTGCCTATGGTTGATCCCTGTTTTTCCTCCCACTGAACTGTCATGTGCGAGTACAGTCGTCGAAATTTGGACGAACCGGATGCCTCTCATAAAAGTCGCCGCAACAAAACCTGCCAAGTCTCCGATTGCTCCACCCCCGAGGGCGATAATAATCGATTTCCTGTCCAGCCCTTCTTCCAGGGCGCATGTCAGAGCCTCGTAATACGCCTCGATTGTTTTTGCTTGTTCCCCGCTGGGTGCAGTAAACACGGATGGATGATAGGCTTTTAATTGTTCCAAAACATTTGGCAGATGGATTCTTGCAACGTTTTCGTCTGTAATGATAAGCAATTTCGTGAAACTTCCCGCCTGCTTTTCCAGATAGTTTCCCAGCATCAAAACTGCCGTTTCACCGATGAAAACCGGATATTTATTTAATCCGGCACTGATTTCCAGTGTCTTCATCAAAATGACCTCGTGCGATCCCTGTGGTTCTGGATTTCCTCAAGAAAGACATCGACCCGGTCTGAATTGAATTGTTCAACGAGGGCACGAGCGATTTCCCAAGCCACAACGCTTTCGGCCACTACCGCGGCCGCAGGGACGGCACAGCTGTCGGAGCGTTCAATGCTTGCGGAAAAAGGCTCTTTTGTTTCAATATCCACGCTTTGGAGCGGTTTGTATAAAGTAGGAATTGGTTTCATGACACCCCTGACAATAATCGGCATCCCATTGGTCATCCCGCCTTCAAAGCCTCCAAGGCGATTCGTTCTCCTGGAATAGCCGTTTTCTTCATCCCAAATAATTTCATCATGTACTTGTGAGCCTGGAATTTCGGCAGCTTTAAAGCCAATCCCGAATTCGACCCCTTTAAAAGCGTTAATGCTTACAATCGCGCCGGCAATCCGTGAATCCAGCTTCCTGTCATAATGGACATAGCTCCCGACTCCAATCGGCATCCCCGTTGCTGTCACTTCAACTACGCCGCCAATTGAATCGCCATTTTCTTTCGCATTGTCAATAGCTTCCATCATCTTCTGCTCCGCGCCCGGATCAAGGCAGCGAACCGGAGAGGCTTCACTTTTTTCCTTCATTTCTGCCATGGACAGTTCCGGAACCCTCGCTTTTACACCGCCGATTGCGGTTACATACGAAACAATTTCTATGCCTGCATGTTGTAGCAGTACACTCGCAACCGCGCCAGCCGCTACGCGTGCGGCCGTTTCCCTGGCGGATGAACGTTCAAGGACGTTTCTCATATCACGGTGGCCGTATTTAATTGCGCCATTCAAATCGGCATGGCCAGGGCGAGGCCGTGATATTCTTCTTTTTACTTCCGCCTCCGCCTCTTCATCAATTGCCTCCGGTCCCATTATATGGGTCCAGTGCTTCCAGTCATCATTTTTTATCACAAGAGCGATCGGAGAACCCAAAGTCTTTCCATGGCGGACTCCCCCCACAATTTCCACTACATCTTTTTCAATTTGCATCCGACGGCCTCTGCCATATCCTTTTTGTCTGCGGGCTAGATTCTCATTAATTTGTTCAGCTTGTATTGGTAATCCTGCTGGTACGCCTTCGATGATTACAGTCAACTGGGGACCGTGTGATTCACCTGCGGTAAGATATCTCATGTTTTGATTTCCCCTTTTAGAATTTATTAAAGCTATGTTACAAGTCATTGATCATTTTGTCACGAGGTAGTTTTCACCCATGCTGTGATTCCGGCTTTTAATTAGCCATTCAAATGCGAATCTAATTATAAGAAAACGTATACAAAAAGGGCACTCGTTTTGACAAGTGCCCTTTGGGATTAATATACCCAGTCGTTGATTAATTTTGAATACTCAACTAGCTCTTCCTGTTTGAAGAAGATGCCGATTTCGCGTTCTGCGCTTGCAGGAGAGTCAGAGCCGTGAATGATGTTCTTGCCAACGGCCAGGGCGAAATCTCCCCGGATCGTTCCAGGAGCCGCATCCTTTGGATTTGTGGCACCCATCATTTGGCGGGCTGTCGCGATAACGTTTTCACCCTGCCATACCATGGCGAAAACCGGGCCGGAAGTAATAAAGTCAACCAATTCACCGAAAAACGGCCGTTCTTTATGCTCCCCATAATGCTCCTCAGCCAATTCGCGGGGAATATTCATTAATTTAGCTCCAACAAGTTGGAAGCCCTTCTTTTCAAAACGGGCGACGATTTCGCCGATAACAGCTCTCTGTACTCCGTCCGGCTTAACCATTAAAAACGTTTTTTCCATTGTTTCCACTCCTAAAAAATATGTATCGAAATTTCCTGTATAGGCATTCCACGAAAATGTTATCATTGTTTAGTAAATTACGCAAGATTGAAGAGGCGGCGTATCTTTTTTCGTAAGAATCAAAATTTTCTTTTCCCAATAAAATTAGTGATATCCTTCAAAGTTTTTTTCGCCCGGTTCTGGGGCAGCTCGTCAAGGATGGCCAACGCCTTTTCCAAATAGCGGTCACTTAACTCACGCGACTTTTCAATGGCACCCGATTTTTTAATCGCTGCGATAACTTCATCGAGGCTTTCCCTGCAGGTATGTTCGTTAACTTTGACAATCATTTCCTTTACAAGCGGATCGGCCATTGCATAAAGGACAGGCGCTGTAATATTACCCTGGAGGAGGTCGCTTCCGGCAGGCTTTCCAAGTTCTTTCTCCGATGAGGTAAAGTCAAGGATATCATCGATTATTTGATAGGACATCCCGACATAGTAGCCGAACAAGTATAGCTTTCTGCTGATTTCCTCGCTCCCATCGGCGGCTATCGCCCCTAGCTGGCAGC
Source organism: Neobacillus oceani (assembly GCF_046237595.1). Lineage (NCBI taxonomy): Bacteria > Bacillati > Bacillota > Bacilli > Caryophanales > Bacillaceae > Neobacillus > Neobacillus oceani. Next base: position 2,743,517 of record NZ_CP143543.1, read on the forward strand.
TAACAGCAATAAGGAGGGCAGTCTTTCGTTTGATTCTCCTGAAATAATCCCTCATTGTTTGGTCGAACCTGTATTTATCCCTGATTTGCTGAATCTCGCCGACACAAACCTCGACAATCGTATTTGCTAGGATTTTATGGGCCTTTGGTTTATCGATTGAAGTCATTAATTCGAGGGAAAGGGCCAATATATAATCACCGGTATACATCGCGATCCGATTGCCCCACTTGGATTTAATCGTAGGCTTGCCTCTCCGCAGTTCAGCGTCATCGATTACATCATCATGGACCAGTGAAGCCATGTGTATCAATTCAAGTGAAACAGCGACGTTCTTTATGGCCTGGATATCATAGTTTCCGAATTTGGCAGCAAGCAAAACAAAAACAGGACGGATCCGTTTTCCGCCCGCCTGGAGGGTATGCAAAGAAGCCTTCCGCAACAGCAAGGATTCCGCCTGAATTGTTTCTTCAAGTGTATTCTCGATTAAGGTAAGATCGGAATTTAAAAATGAAGTCATCATTTTTAATTTCATAGAGGCATTCACCCTGCTTTTTTAGTTAAAACTTCTTGTATCTAATTTTTTTGCCCTAAATGTACGGCAGCCGCTCCACCGCTGTAAGGTTTAAACGAAACCTTATGGAAGCCCGCCTTCTCGAACATGCCGGCAAGCTCCTTCGCTCCCGGGAAATCACGGGCGGATTCCTGGAGCCAGGAGTATTCATTATAACTTTTCGCGAACATCTTTCCGAATAACGGCATGATGTGCTTGAAATAGAAGAAATACAGCTGCCTGTATACGGGCATCGTCGGCTGTGAAGTTTCCAGGCAGACTGCAAGGCCGCCCGGCTTAACAACCCTGTGCATTTCCTTTAGTACCTGCATATAATCGGGAACATTCCTGAGCCCAAAGCCAATCGTTACATAATCGAATGCATTATCGGGAAATGGCAGCTCCATTGCATTTCCGTGTATAAGGGTAGCCTGGGGGAGATTAAGGGAGTCGATTTTTTGCTGGCCAATCTTGAGCATATTCTTGCTGAAATCCAGGCCGATAACTTCCCCATCCTTCCCAACGGCTTCGGCTAGGGCAATCGTCCAGTCAGCCGTTCCGCAGCATAGATCAAGGGCTTTTGAGCCTGGGCGGACATTCATTCTTTTCATCGTGTCCTTCCGCCAGGCAATATGCTGCTTGAAGCTGATTACGGAATTCATTTTGTCATAATTGTCATAGATGCTTTCAAAGACCGAATGTACCCGTTCTTCTTTGGAACGTTCCATGCTCCTTAACCTTCTTCCACGAATATTTTAATTTCACCCAGCAATTCTTCGGCCCTGCTTCTTACTGCTTCATTGATGTTTTTCACGGCGTCCATCCTTGCTTTCAGTTCAATCCTCAAGGAGACGATTTCATGGTCAAGCAATTCGACAAGGGTACCTGAATTTCGATTTCCTCCATGCACATCCTCTAATTCAACGACTGCTTCCAGAGCATCAAAGAAGGGTGAAATCCCGTCACTTAAAAAATCATTTCTTTCCTTAAGAAGCCTTTTAATAAGAAGAAAGCTTTCGATAAAAGGTATCCAGGCATCCCTGCCGAAAAAGCCGAAAAATTTTGCAAGGACGGAAGACTCAATGCTTTTAATGCTATCGAGAAGCAGTCCTACCGACTTATATTCTTTTTGGTAAAGCAGGGTTTTATGCTCATTTACTATTTTAATCCCTTTTGAAAGGGAACGAATCATAAGGATATCATCCGATTCAGCCAAATGCTTATAATATAGCCCACTGTAATAATCTCCCGCAAGGACGGTCAACTGCCGTTCCTTCGTGCCTGCAAGGGACTGTGTATTCGTTACGTGCTCATGAATGTCCAGGGCGATTTGTACAAGCGTGGCTGTAAGGGCATAGTTTTCCCTTTCCCGATCGGTCAAGTCCAGCCCTTCCATCGCCGAAACAAGCAACAAAAGCTTGTCGGAATCTATTATGGGGACTTGTATGTATTTTAGCAGATAGGGATGAAGGACCTTTTTCTCAATCTTGCCCTTTATCTCTGCAATTTTGCTGTTCATTTCCTGCACATTAATCACCCCGGGGTATGCCTAAGCTGCGCCAGCACTTTTGAGCGGGAAGATTTAAATCCAACCGGAAAAGATCCTCCTCTCGTCCTAAACATAGCAGACATCATTATATCACAAATCTTTTTTCAATGGGGAAGTTTCCTAAAATAATAGTAGTCTCCTTGGGCAAAGCCAAAAAAACAACAGAACGGCTGAATGGAGCCGTTCTGGGTGGAGTTTATTTCCCGGGTCCGCTTTCCACTTCGCCTACACTTGTTAGGATGGTCGCTTTGCCCCTGATCTTCATTGCCGAGGTGTGTTCCGTAAATTGGGCAATCATGACTTCACCTTTGTCCAGTTTTTCGGAATGGTGGAACCTTGTGTCCGTTCCCCTCGTCAAGCCGATGACGCTAACGCCGTCCTCAATCGCCTTTATAACAATGAAGTCCCCTGTTTGCTGTTCCCGTTTTTCCATTTCCATCACCTCCGACGAGCGGGTTTACTTATCAGTTATTGATAAAGGATAAAACTTCCGATCTCGCAATTGCATTTTCAACAAAAATTCCGCGGACGGCGGACGTGACTGTTTTTGATCCCGGTTTTTTAACCCCGCGCATCGTCATGCACATATGCTCCGCTTCAACGACTACCATTACACCGTGTGGTTGAAGCTTATCCATTATACTGTTTGCTATATCGGAAGTAATTCTCTCTTGGAGCTGAGGGCGTTTCGCAACAGCCTCGACTGCCCTGGCCAATTTGCTCAGTCCGGTAACTCTTCCATTTCTCGGCAAGTAGGCAACATGCGCCTTTCCGAAAAAGGGGACAAGATGATGCTCACACATTGAGTAAAAAGGAATATCCTTTACCAGCACCAGCTCTTCGTGGTCCTCCCCGAAAATCGTCTCAAAATATTCACCGGGATTCTGGTTCATCCCGCTAAAAACCTCTTCATACATCTTCGCTACACGTTTTGGTGTATCCAATAGCCCTTCGCGGTTTGGATCCTCCCCGATCGCTTCCAGGATGGAACGGACCGCCTGCTCTATCTGGGCTTTATTTACGGTTCCCATTTACTTTACCCCCTACTGTTATCATGCAAGTCTACTCCATATTAGCATAACCATTTTATTGCAGGCAAAATGATATGCTTTTTGCGGTATTCTATCATTATCATCGCTTAGGCCAGCAGTTCGTAACTTGGCCAACAGGGCTTTGCGGGACATATACCGAGCCTCTGGATCTTTGAAGCTATGCATGGCTATAAAGATGAAAAAGCCATGGATTCCTCCATGGCTTTTTGCGCCCAAAGCACAATTCTATGTAATTATTTCACAGCGTCTTTGAGTTGTTTGCCCGGTTTGAATGCCGGCACCTTGCTTGCAGCGATTTCGATTTCGTCGCCAGTTTGCGGGTTGCGGCCCTTACGAGCGGAGCGTTCGCGAACCTCGAAGTTTCCGAATCCGATCAAAGAAACTTTGTCGCCTTTTTTAAGTGCTTCCAAAATGGAATCAAAAACAGCATCAACCGCTTTGGTAGCATCCTTCCTTGAAAGTTCGCTAGCCTCTGCTACTGCATTGATAAGTTCTGTCTTGTTCATGCCATTCACCTCCTCCCAAATAATTTGCCCAGTGAGTAGATACTATTACTTATCTACATTTCTAAACAAATTTCATCAATTCTATACGCGAAAGCGTATTTTAATTGACAAGGCTAATCATATAGCAAGCCTTGTGGGATTTCAATCGTTTTGATAAAAAAAACTAAATGAAAACCCAATGAAATAAAGGCTTTGTGCTTTGTAAGCTAATTCTGTTAAAAGATTATCACAATCACTTGTTCTAATCAAGAATATTCCTGTTAATAGTGGAAATCTTTTTACTTTTTAATTAGCTAGGGATGAAAAATGTCGAAGTATGTCTAATTTTCTTAGAATATTCCCATTTGAACTGTTATTAAAACATGATACGGTAAAAAATCAAAAAAAAGAGAGGCCTGATTAGACCGCTCCAAATCATGTTTCATTTATAAAGGCGGGAGGGAAAACCTGGAATTTCCTTGTTTGCCAGTACTACAGAATAATGGCAATCAATCCGCCTGATCCCTCGTTTATGATCCTCTCTAGCGTTTCTTTCAATTTATATCTTGCATTATCTGGCATAAGGGATATTTTTGCATGAATCCCTTCCCTTACGATTGAACTGAGGCTCCTGCCAAAAATATCGGAGTTCCAAATGGAAAGCGGGTCATCCTCAAAGTCCTGCATCAGATAGCGTACAAGCTCTTCACTTTGTTTTTCCGTGCCGATAATCGGTGCGAATTCGGATTCCACATCGACCTTGATCATATGAATGGAAGGGGCAACCGCTTTAAGCCTCACGCCGAAGCGGGCGCCCTGGCGGATGATTTCCGGTTCTTCAAGGCTCATATCCGAAAGAGTTGGGGAAGCGATTCCATACCCGGTCTGCTTTACCATTCTGAGCGCATCCGAAATATGGTCGTACTCCGCCTTGGCATGAGCGAATTCCTGCATAAGCTCAAGAAGATGGTCCTTACCGCGGATTTCGACGCCGACGATTTCTTTCAGGATTTCATCATACAGTTCGTCCGGCGCATAAAGGTCGATTTCTGCGACTCCCTGGCCCATCTCAATTCCCGCAAGCCCTGCCCTTTCGATAAAATCAAAGTCGCTGAATTGGTGTACAACCCTGTCGACATCCCTCAGCCTCTTTATGTCTTTCACCGTATCCCTGACCGCTTCCTGATAACTTTCGCGCAGCCAGTGATTCTCCCTCAAAACCATAACCCAGCTTGGAAGGTTTACATTCACCTCAAGTACCGGGAATTCATAAAGCGCTTCTCTTAGAACGTTCAGTACATCCGACTCACGCATTCCCTCCACGCTCATCGCAATGACGGGTATATCGTATTTCTCCGCGAGGCTGGACCGAAGCGCTTCAGTATTCGGATGATGCGGCTGGGCGCTGTTCACCACCATGATGAAAGGCTTGCCTACTTCCTTCAGTTCATTAATGACCCTTTCCTCCGCATCAAGGTAGGATGTCCGCGGGATTTCACCGATTGTCCCGTCTGTGGTAATAACCACGCCTATTGTGGAGTGTTCCTGGATAACCTTCCTTGTACCGATCTCTGCGGCTTCGTGGAAGGGAATCGGCTCCTCATACCACGGGGTTGTAATCATCCGCGGTCCGTTTTCATCCTCATACCCCTTGGCTCCCGGAACCGTATAGCCAACACAGTCTACCAGCCGGATATTAACTTCAAGTCCCTCATCTACGTACACAGCAGCAGCCTGATTAGGGACAAATTTTGGCTCGGTGGTCATGATTGTTTTTCCGGCAGCGCTTTGCGGCAGTTCATCCATTGTCCTTGCCTTGTCCGCCTCGTTGCTCATATTGGGCAGGACAACCAGTTCCATAAATTTTTTAATAAATGTGGATTTGCCGGTCCTTACAGCCCCGACAACCCCGAGATAAATATCGCCGCCTGTACGTTCGGCAATATCTTTAAAAATATCTACCCTTTCCAAGAGATCCCCTCCCGATCCTAGAATAAGTGGGATAATCGTATCCATTTTAGGTATTGTTGGACAGTATATGTTTATGATGTTGTCCTATTGTTTTATGCGTTAGTTTAGTATTTTTATTTTTTACCTCCTCGAATTGGCCTGTTTTTATAAGTGGCTCTGCAAATCAATGCAAATTGGAATCAAAAAAAACCCTTCTCCTGTAAATATATTAAACAGGTAAAGGGTTATGACTGTTAATCGCGGTAATCAGAAATTTTGCTATTTTACTAGCTTTCCATGAAAACAGGCTCCCCGTTTTCGGCATCGATTGTATAGGGAAGCGAGTAGGCTGGAACAAACATTGAATCATCGGTAAGGACGGATCGAATGTCATCGCCCGGCTTGTAATCGCGGGATGAATTTTGCAGGAACATGTATAGGTCACTGCTATAGTCAACATAAATTTCGCCCTTAGGACCAATGACGAACGAGAGATTATTCTGCGTGAACGGGCTTACCAAGTAAGGAGGTGTTTTATACCCCAACTTTTTAAAATCAAGGGAATACACATGTTTAGCGAGCGCTTCCTTGAATGGAGGATAGCGGTTTGCGCTGATTCTCATCTTTAATTCCCGGATTTGGTCAGCTATCCGCAAATCCAGAAGCTTTACTGTCGGTTTCGTTTCAACATCGATCAGGACATATTGGAAAATTCCGCCGTTCTCAAATGCATTCCCTGGCGGTTCCTGAATATAGCGCGGTGAAATTTTCGAAAAGTCAATGAGATACTTTTCATAAATCGGCGTATCGGCTTCCTTTGTTTTTATAGGTAGAATCCCGCCGTTATCCTTCTGGAAGCTTTCAACAGCAGCCTGGACCGATTCAAGTTGTTCTTTATAAGGAATTTGGTTCTTGGCAAGCTCATCGCTCGGATACATGCAGCCTCCCAGGAGCAGAATCATTAACGCCGGCAAAGCCAGTCTGGCAATTTTCATCTTTGACCAACCCTCTTTAACCATATTCGCTATTCTCCAGTAGGTCCGCTAACCACTACGAGGAATATGATAATACCTGATAATATCATTAGCCCATACGCAAATAGGGCCGAAACGAAGCGAAGAACGCCTTTTAATTTGTATCTGCTTAAATAGATTGTAATAATCGAAATAAACATGAACCCCATTGCGGCAAGAGATACCCACATTTTCATTAATGCCGGTGACAAAGCACATCCCCCCTTTTAACGAGAGTAATTATATCATAGCCCGCAACTGGGTGAAAGGGAACGGGCCCGGAGCAAAAAGAAAAGAGCAAGGGGGCGATTCCTTGCTCAAAGAATGACTAAATTACCCAAACACGTTCACACTACCAGTTTGATTCGTTGCATTGTATGCTGTAAAAAAAGCAAATGCATCACCAATCGCCCACGTTTCGGAATTAAATCGATTCGCTTCCATGTTCGTTCAGTATATTCGTCAAATCTTCCATCTCATGCGTTTTTCCCCGCGCCATCAACAATTCAGCGCCTTCTTTCGCGGGAAGGCCCTCGAATAAAACCTTATGCAAAGTCTCTGTAATCGGCATTTTTACCTCATATTTTGCGGCAAGCTGGTAGGCGGCCTTCGTTGTACGGACGCCCTCGACGACCATTCCCATATTATCAAGGACTTCCTCAAGCGTCTGTCCTTTCCCAAGGAGGTTTCCCGCCCTCCAGTTCCTTGAATGGACGCTTGTACACGTTACAATCAAATCTCCAATGCCCGCAAGCCCGGAAAACGTTAATGGATTTGCTCCCATCCTCACTCCAAGCCTTGCGATTTCTGCCAGCCCTCTTGTCATCAAGGCTGCTTTCGCATTATCTCCGAAACCAAGGCCATCCGTTATGCCTGCCGCAAGGGCTATAATGTTTTTCAATGCGCCCCCGATTTCCACCCCGATAATATCGGGATTGGTGTATACCCTGAAGTTTTGATTGATGAAAAGATCCTGGATCCTATCCGCCTCGACTATGTTTTCCGAGGAAACGGTCACAGTGGTAGGGTGCCGCAGGCTCACTTCCTCCGCATGGCTAGGACCTGAAAGGACAACGATGGCGGCAAGAAGTTCAGGAGGAACTTCCTCCTTAATCATTTCCGATATGCGAAGCAAAGAATCAGGCTCGATGCCTTTGCTGACATGGACAAGTGTAAGAGGCTGTTTCCGTGTTTCCCGAATTTTCCCTGATACCTCTCTAATCGCTTTTGTAGGTACGGCAAGGATAACTGTATCCACGCCTTCGAGAGCATCTTCAATCGATGCGGTAGCATGAATGGTTTCGGGAATTGTTATCCCTGGCAAGTATCGTTCATTGGAACGAATCGTATTAATTTCCTGAACCTGCTGCGGATTATGGCTCCAAAGCTTCACTTTGTGGGAATTATCTGCAAGGACAAGGGCAAGGGCTGTTCCCCAGCTGCCCGCTCCCAGGACTGCAATTTCCATTCAGATCACTACCTTTAATTTATTTTCTTTCCCTGGCATATATCCTGATTGGGGTCCCCTCAAAGCCAAATGCATCCCGTATCCTGTTCTCCAGGAACCGCTCATATGAAAAATGCATCATTTCCGGATCATTTACAAACACAACAAACGCAGGGGGCTTTACGGCCACCTGGGTAGTATAATAAATCTTCAGCCTTCGCCCTTTATCGGTTGGGGTTGGATTCATCGCCACGGCATCCATGATGATATCATTCAGGATTGTTGTCTGTACACGCATCGCATGATTTTCACTCACCATATTGATGACTGGGAGAAGCGTTTGAACCCGCTTTTTTGTCTTGGCCGAAAGGAACACAATGGGCGCGTAATCAAGGAATTGGAAATGTTCCCGGATTTTTTCTTCAAATTCTTTCATTGTCTTCTCGTCTTTTTCGATTGCGTCCCATTTATTCACGACTATGACAACTGCCCTTCCGGCTTCGTGGGCGTATCCGGCGATTTTTTTATCCTGTTCGATGATTCCCTCTTCAGCGTCCAACACGACAAGGACAACATCCGACCGTTCAATGGCCCTCAATGCTCGGAGGACGCTATATTTTTCCGTACTTTCATAAACTTTTCCTTTTTTCCTCATACCGGCAGTATCGATAATAACGTACTCCTGGCCTTCATGCTCGTACACCGAATCAATCGCATCGCGTGTCGTGCCTGCTATGTTGCTAACAATGACGCGTTCTTCACCAAGAAGCGCGTTTACGAGTGATGATTTTCCCACATTGGGCCTCCCAATGAGGCTGAATTTAATGGCGTCTTCCGGATACTCATCATTTTCGAATTTAGGAAAATGCTTCGCCGCCTCATCTAGAAGGTCTCCAAGTCCAAGCCCATGCGCGCCAGAAATAGGAAACGGCTCGCCGAACCCAAGTGTATAAAAATCGTAAATATCCGCCCGCATTTCCGGATTATCGATTTTATTCACTGCTAGTACAACAGGCTTCTTCGTTTTATAGAGAATTTTCGCCACTTCTTCATCAGCTGCGGTAACCCCCTCACGGCCATTCACTAGGAAGATTATGACATCGGCTTCTTCAATGGCTATTTCAGCCTGATGCCTGATTTGCTCCATGAAAGGTTCATCGCCAATGTCGATTCCCCCTGTATCAATAATATTAAAGTCATGTGTCAGCCATTCGGCCGAGCTGTAAATTCTATCCCGTGTAACTCCAGGAATGTCTTCTACAATTGAAATCCGTTCTCCGACAATCCTATTGAATATCGTTGATTTGCCAACGTTTGGGCGTCCGACAATCGCAACTGTTGGTTTTACCATTCAACTCACCCTTAACTTTACATTTTAAATTGGCAGTACTTGTTCGTGTTGGTGCCTGGTATGTTTATTCCTATTAAATAAACCCTTCTGGCATGTGGAAGGGCTTAACTTAATTATAGTATCAATGATAAGGCAATAGCGCAATGAAAACATCCCTGGCCTATACAGGGTACAAGTCGGCCAATAATCATCATAAGTGAATTCATTCATCTGGAAGATTTCCTGCCTTTTTCAATCGGTTTAATCGATGATCCGAGCCATACGGAAAATCTTTCGATCGCGCTCCAACTAACCGTAACTGCGGCCACAAGCGACAATGTATCCAAAAATGCGAATCCCCCCGCCTCAAATGGCAGAGTATTTTTCTGGAGGACGAGAGCATATAATATTTCTCCTTGAACCATCCCAATTACGGCCACGAGCAGCCTCCATTTCAGCTGCCGGTAGAGGATTGGCACGAGTAAAGCAAGAACGGATGCAAGGAACCATTCCTTTTTTATAATAAATACAACCGGATCGAACAGTTCAAAAAAGCTTATTGAACAATATAAAAGAGACAAGATAAAAGAACAAACAATGAAATATGCCTTTTCTTTCCCGTTTGCCCTGACAATATGGATAAGCGAGTATAGAAAAATGCTTATCCCACCCATAAACAACTTCGAATCCCCGGCCTGGACATGAAGCGGCGAAGCAATGATTGAAAGCAAAATTGCAGCCTGCAGACCCCTCATTGACCGTAAACGCCCGTCAGCTAAAAACAACAAATAAATCCACGACAGCCACGCTGCCATATAAAAAAAATACCCCTCCATCATGCCTACCTCCTATCTTTACCAGTATGGTAAATGGCATGCATTTTCATACAAGGATTAATATTCTTTGTTCGGCAAATAATTACCTTAGTGGAGGTGATAGGTGATGGGAAAAGACAGGCAGGAAAAAAAGCTGCGGGAAAGCGGCAGGGTTGAGTCGGATCGGGATCAGTCGCTTCATTACCCCGGGGCAACTGGACTTCAGACGCCGGAAGAAGCCAGGAAGATGAATGACGGGAAGAAATCGTAAACGGAATTCAGAAAGGGTTCCAAAGAAAAAAAGCTTCCGCGTTTTCGCGGAAGCTTTTTTAAAACTTATTTTTTTAAATCCTTTAGTTTATCGCCAAGCAATTCTCCGAGCTGGAAGCCTTTTGATTCCTCCGGCAGCTCATAATCCACGTTTTCTTCCGCATCACGTTCCAAAAGATCCTTGATGCTTAGGGATAACCGCTGTTCCTTTTCGTTCACATCAAGCACCTTGACCTGGACTTCCTGGCCTTCTTTCAGAACCTCATGTGGCGTACCGATATGTTTGTGGGCGATTTGCGAAATGTGGACAAGGCCTTCCACACCAGGGAATACTTCAACGAATGCCCCATATGATACTAATCTTCGGACGGTTCCAGTCAACACACTGCCCTTTGCCGCCTTTTCAGAAATATCAGCCCATGGCCCAGGGAGTGTTTCCTTGATGGAAAGGGAAATTCGTTCGTTGTCACGGTCTACATTCAGAACCTTGACCTGGACCTTCTGGCCTTCCTGGACAACGTCCCCAGGTTTTTCAATATGCTCATGGGACAGCTGGGAAATATGAACAAGGCCGTCAATTCCGCCGATGTCGACAAATGCCCCAAAGTCGGTAATTCTTTGGACTGTTCCTTCGATTACCTGCCCAGGCTGGATGGTTTCAAGAAGATCCTGTTTCTTTTTGCCTTTCTCTTCCTCGACAACCGCCCTGTGCGAGAGGATCAGCCTGTTCTTTTCCTTATCAAGCTCAACTATTTTAAAGGATAGTTCTTTTCCTTTATAATCCGAAAAATCCTCGACAAAATAAGCCTCGACCAGTGAAGCAGGAACAAAGCCGCGTACTCCGAGGTCAACAACCAGCCCGCCCTTGACTACATCCTTTACTTCAGCGTCGAAGACTTCCCCGCTCTGGAATTTTTGCTCAAGGACATCCCATGCCTTTTCGGCGTCAACCTTGCGTTTGGATAGGATCAGGGCTTCTTCCTCTACCTTCATAACTTCAAGTTCAAGGGAATCCCCTTCCGCCACTGCATCTGAAGCTTTCTCAATATGAATGCTCGACAATTCGCTAATTGGAATGATTCCATCTAATTTGCTGTTTTGAATATCGACAAGTACCTGTTTTTCTTCCACTTTGGTCACTTGCCCAGTCACCCTGTCTCCAACTTCAAAATTCCCGACTTCAATGTGATTCAAATCTTCCGACATATGTACTCCTCCTTAACCATTGGCTGCCCTTTGAAATATATAGATGCGGCGCATGCTGCACATGCATGCGGCGCCCATCTTAATGGCTGCGATTCCAAGAATATTCAAAAAAATATTCCTTTGTAATAACTTCTTACAAAAGGGCTTTTTTGTCAAGCGGAAACCCCTTTGTGTTCCTCAATAAGTTTACGTATTTCCGCCATGATTAATTCAGTCGCAGCTTCTGGGGACGCTTTTTCTCCCCGCAACCGTTCCATGTCGATTGGTTTTCCGTATATGACCTTAAGCCTTTTGAATGCTTTGTACGGACCAATGATCGCACAAGGTACGACATGGGCGTTGGACCTTAACGCAAAAAAGCCCGCGCCTGCCAAACCTTCGCCCAATTCCCCCGTCTTGCTTCTTGTTCCCTCAGGAAACAATCCTAAAACCTCTCCGGCTTTTAAAACTCCAAGCCCCTTCCTAAGAGCCTCTCGGTCGCTCATTCCCCGCTTCACGGGAAACGCGTTGCAGGCTTTGATAATATCCTTCAGGACTGGTACGGAAAAGAGTTCTTCCTTGGCCATGAAATGGACCGGCCGTGGAGCGGTGATGCCTACCACGGGCGGATCAAGGTTATTGATATGATTGGAGCAAAGCAGCACTCCGCCTTCTTTTGGGAAGTGTTCGAGGCCTTCCACTTCATACCTGTATATTGGTTTTAACGCTGTGTTTGCGACGAATCTGGCAAATGAATAAAAAGTCATCTTTTTCCCACTCTCTCTTCCACTAGCGCCATTATTCTTTCTACAACATCACTAATGGAAAGGGATGTTGTATCGATTTCAACCGCATCTTTAGCCTTAACTAGGGGAGCGACCTCCCTTTCGGAGTCAAGCTTGTCCCGCCTGGCAATATCTTTTTTCAGCGTTTCAAGGTCGGAATCGATCCCTTTCTGAACATTTTCAGTATGGCGGCGGATAGCCCTTTCTTCCACACTAGCGAGGAGGAAAACTTTAACCTCTGCACCAGGGAGGACATGGGTGCCGATATCGCGTCCATCCATGACGACGCCTCCAAATGAAGCCAACTTTTGCTGCCTGCTGACCATTTCTTCCCTAACTTTTCGGTGCATTGCTACGATGGAAACCGAGTTGGTTACATCGGAATATCGGATTTCGCTCGTAACATCTTTTCCATCCAGAAGAACGAGTTGTCCAGTATCCGATGGGAGAAGGTCTATATCGCTATTCAAAAGGATACCAAGCAGGATATCTTCCCTCTCGAGATCAGCCCCCTGTTTCAGTGCTTTATATGTAAGTGCCCTGTACATAGCGCCAGTGTCGATATAAATATAAGAGAGCTTTTCCGCAACAATTTTCGCTACTGTACTTTTTCCTGCGGCGGCAGGCCCGTCAATCGCAATTGAAATTTTCTTATCCATGTTTCCTCCTGTTACCGTTCTGAAGCTCATTTGTGCACGATTCCCGGTTTTCCTTTTTTGCCTTCAATAATCCATTCTACCATATAATGAATGAATGCTCTTTTAAAATGCGATATTTTTTCCGAGGCAATTCCCACCACCCGGAACAACCCTTTTTCGTAGTTAGATATCTTATGATAAGACATTCCGGACAGAATAATTAATGGGCAATGAACAAAATGCGCAAGCGCCTTGGTCAGCCCCGACCAGCATAAGACGGGGCCCGCAGGACGGGCCAGCCCTCCGGAGGGAACCGGCTTATGACCTCGAGGGGCTAGGCGCTGGAGCTGGATTACAATAACTTATTTTGAGTTATCCACAAGGATCAATTTAAAAGTTTCCTTAAAAAAGAAAAAAAGGCAGGAATCACCTGCCCTTACTTTTCACGGAAAACTTCAAGCATGTCTGAATGGTTCATTTTACCTGTTCCCTCGTATTTGGTGATTGCTTTTAACTCGGGCAGAATGCCAAATTGGTGGATAAAAATCTGGGCAAGCAAAAGAAAGATGAACTGCGCGACCGCTGCCTTGATAAGAATCCGTTCCGCAAACTTCATTAAACTCCACTCCTAATTCCACAAGGTTTTTACGCCGGCGAAATATCAGCTAGACTGCGTCATCAAACATTTCCTCCGCATTTTTCATCTTATCCACCCTTTCCTCTTCGCCAGTGGCGGCGTTGATGAAAACCCTGTACGTATCGTCACCCAGTGTTCCCAGGAATTCATAGCATAATACTTCACGGTTAAAGTCGTTCAATATGATTGCCTGCCTCTCTTCCATGATTTTTACTTTCGGATTTATTTTCTTTCTGGCTTCGTTGATTTCCATTGCAGGGCTCTTGAGTTCCCGGACAGTCCTGGTCTTTAAATAATCATCGGCAGCAAGCCCTACAGGCAAGCCATTATCGAGGGCCACCTTTATTTTTATTGATTCGGGATAAATTCTTACATTTTCCTGCTTTGTTACAAAGGTAAACACTCCGAGGTTATCGTATTGGGCACTCTCGGACAAAACGAGTGATTGGTAGTTATTTTCCTTTAGAAATTTAGATGCCCTGTTAGCGGCCTCGTTTAAGGAAATTTTTTGTTTGCCAACCGGGCGGTTGTTCAGGAACCAAACCGGATAGCCTCCTTTTTTGGTAATATCCATGCTTGCTTCCATTCCGGTTTCGGTGTTTTTGGCTGATACGGTGTAAAAACCATAACGAGAGCCCTTCCCACTTTCAGAAACTTTCGTCTTCGCCTTACCGTCAAATCCAATATACTTTCTAGCCGTCGCAACAGCCTGCGTTTTCGTGATTTTCTTCCCATGAAGGTTGCTGAAATTGGTGTCCTTTTCTTTCATGCTGACAAATTCGGGGCCAAAATCAGTTTCTTCGTACCCGGAAACTGTTTTTTCGACTACCTTGAACCCATCAATGATTGTATTGTCTGAGTTCTCTTTTCCTGAAGCAAGGGCAAGCTCGACATCCATCCAGCGTAAATTGTTTTTAAGTACCAGATGCTGTACTTCCCTTAGTTCACCCTGAATATCCGCAGATTGCTTATAAAGGGTTTGGAGCGCCTTGTATTCCTTGTCGTTCAAAGGTTTTTTGTCCAGGTCCCGAACGGCGGTCCTGTAACTGAATTCGCCCACATTTGAGAGAAATTCCTCCGTCTTGTTAAATGGCATAAGTGATAGCGGAAGCTGGCCAACATTTTGGCTTGCCTCCGAAGTGATTCGCCATACTTCGGCTAGGGAAGGGGAAAGCGATTTGCGTGAATTCATGGCAAGGGTAGTCCCCAGCTTGTCATTAAGCAAATCAACCCTGTATGATAATTCATGGAAAGCCTGCTGATAATTGTTTTCGGCGTTTATAAGGACTGCGTTTTTCTCTTTCCGTTCCTGGTAACCCCAATAGGCCGTACCAGCCAGGCCAATTGCCAGCAGCACGATAACGATGTTTCTAATCATTTCCGCTCACCCTCTTATTTACAGAATATATGCCTTCCGATCCGCTTGATTTGCGGCCTCGACCAGATCCATTTGCTTGTCGCAGTATCAGGATTGAAATAATACAGTGCATTGCCTGTTGGGTCCCAGCCGTTAATCGCGTCAAGGACCGCCTTTCGTGCAGTTTCATTGGGTGTAAGCCAGATTTGGCCATCAGCAACAGCTGTGAATGCGAGCGGCTCAAAGATTACCCCCGAGACAGTGTTTGGAAACGATGAGCTTTCAACCCTGTTCAAAATGACAGCCGCGACAGCAACCTGCCCTTCATACGGCTCTCCCCTCGCTTCCCCATAGACCGCGTTGGACATCAGTTTAATGTCGTTTTGCGAATAGCCATTCGGGACATTCGCCGCTTTCGGCTTTGCCGCTGCCTGTTTTTTCGCCCCTCCACTTGGCATATTCTTGGTTGCCTTAACAAGTTTCGCCTTTGTGGCACTCCCTGCAAGCCCATCTACGGGGAGGCCAAATTCGTATTGGAAATTCCTAAGCGCCCAATACGTGCTCCAGCCAAAAACCCCGTCAATCTCTTTCGTATAAAAACCGATAAATTTAAGACGCGATTGCAACTCTATTACATCCTGGCCCACTGCGCCGTGCTGGATTACCTGGGGGCTGAAGGCGTCCGCATTTTCGGTAGTCAATAGGAACACTGGAATGATAAGCGAACAAATAAACAGACGGGCAAGGAAAAATTTTCTTTTCTTCACGATTCATACCTCCAAATGCTTTTCATTTTCCATTAAGGCTATTTTCTGTTTAAAAGGGAGTTTTATTCAAAAAAAGGGCGTGTTTGGAAAATGGAAGAAAGATTCTATTTCCTATGTTCCAAAAATCATGCAAGCACCTTGTCAGGTAAACATAAAAAAGCCCCTTCATTGTGTATGAAGAGACTTTTGCGAATTGTATTGTTTTTTCATATGCACAGCGCTGGCTGCCCTTGCCTTTTTGACTTTTCGGAGGCCAAGCCACCATAAGAAAATCATGAAAGGCATGATGTAATAGAGCCAATCCTCCTTGGCCATCAGGATGTA
Organism: Neobacillus oceani; assembly: GCF_046237595.1. Classification (NCBI taxonomy): domain Bacteria; kingdom Bacillati; phylum Bacillota; class Bacilli; order Caryophanales; family Bacillaceae; genus Neobacillus; species Neobacillus oceani. The sequence goes on from NZ_CP143543.1 coordinate 2,759,671, forward strand.
ATCATACGAGCCATGCAGAAAAACAGGGATGAAAAGTGAAAACCATATCCACTTCGAGGTTCGTTTTTCACTGAACTTGCTTTTACCCATATAATAGCCCATTATTACACCGAAAAGGGCATGGCTTGGAACAGGAAGAAGGGCTCGGCCGATCGCATACTCAACCCCATTTCCGACTAGGTAGAAAATATTCTCAACGGAAGCAAATCCAAGGGAAACAGCTGCCCCATAAACGATTCCATCGAATGGTTCATCAAAAGCAATGTGCTGGTATATCACATAATACAGTATAAACCATTTAAAAAACTCCTCGAATAATCCGGCGGAAACGTAGGCCTGTGTCCAGCCCTGAGTCAGGATATTTTCGGTTTGCAGGACGTGTTGCAGGAACATAATCGGAAAAACCAGCAGGGCCCCGAACATGAAAGCCCTGAATACAACCGGTATAGGTTCGGACTCAACTTCATCCTTTAAATAAAAGTAACTTAACAACGCCAGGCCGGGTGCAATCCCGGCAGAAAAGATCACCAGCATGCACTGCCCTCTTTTCTAAATGGACGGGGATAATTCCCCTTTTTCTTACATGGTACCACGGCGTAGCCGGAAAGAAAATGGAATTATTAGCAATGTCCATCCTCTTTTCCTAAAATACAATCCTGGTATCACCGCTCGCCAGTGCTACAGCCAGTTTAATCCGCGCTTTTTTCGAATCATTGTCGCTCCCAAGGATAGCCCCCTTGGTAACAAGGTCATAGGCGCTTCCCTTGTAATCATAAGTAGGATAAACGGCCCCCTCTTCCGCGCTTGTCGTAATGACAACGATAATGCCGGCATCAATTGCTTTTTCAATTTCATCCATCATAAGCGGGGCTACCTGGCCTCTTCCGACCCCTTCAAGGACAATCCCTTTAGCGCCGCTCTCTCTTGCAGCCCTGATAAATGTGCCGTCACCCCCAATATAACATTTAACGATGTCAATCCGGGGGATGCCGTCCAATAGTTTATAGACTTCCCTTTTTAACGGTTTCTGGTAGATGAATACCTCATCGTTATCAATGATTCCTAAATAGCCGAAACCGAATGAGTTGAAGCCTTGTATATTGGAAGCATGCTCTTTTTTTACATACCGTGCCGCGAATATCCTTTCATTGAATACGACGACTGTCCCGACACCTGACAAATCGGGCGAGCAGGCCGAATAGATGGCATGCCGTAAATTAATGAAGACATCGCTGCCCAAATCTTCCGGGGAACGCTGAGATCCGGTCACGACCACGGGGCGGCTGTCACCCACGGTCAAGTCAAGAAAATAAGCAGTTTCTTCAAGTGTATCCGTACCATGTGTAACGACTACCCCTGCAACTGATTCATCCTTAAAGTAATGCTCAATCTTATCCTTTAAATAAACGAGATCCCTAAAGGTAATATGCATGCTTGCCTTTTGGAAGACGGACTCCACAACCACCTCAATATCTTCCGGCAGGTTGCACATTTCCACGAGTTCTTCGCCGGTCAATTCCCCAGAAGCAAGCTTTCCGGATGTTTTATTCGGTTTGCTTGCAATCGTGCCACCTGTTGTTAACAAAACTACTTTTCTCATCCCATCACCCTGCGTTCCTAATTTTTTTTAAAAGAATGGCAGAAAAAATATTAGAGCTTATCTCTCCGGGAAATCTCCTCGGCAATAACTCCGCCGTGGAACCTTCCATTTTCAATGAATATTTCATTCGCATTGTTTCCAGCAGCAATAACGCCGGCAATAAATATTCCCCGAATATTTGTCTCCATTGTTTCTGGGTTAAAATGAGGCCTGCCGGTTTCAGGATCGATAGCGACGCCAATACTTCTCAAGAAGCCATGGTCCGGGCGGTAGCCGGTCATTGCAAAAACAAAATCATTGCGGATTGAATGGAGTTCATTCCCCTTCTCATACATGACCGAATCCTCCGTTATTTCCATAATGTGTGCGTCAAATTCCATTCGGATTGAACCATTGCGGACAAGTGAATCGAATTCGGGCAGAATCCATGGCTTAATGCTTTGCGAATAGGAACTCCCCCGATACAGGACTGTCACCCTTGCTCCGGCTTTATTTAGTTCGATCGCCGCGTCAACACTGGAGTTCTTGCCTCCAATCACACAAACATCCATATCAAAATAAGGATGCCCCTCTTTAAAATAATGGCGTACTTTAGGGAGATCCTCTCCCGGGATCCCCATCATATTCGGGTTGTCATAATAGCCTGTTGCGATTATGACATAAGGTGTTTCATAGGTTTTTTTGGTTGTTTCAACAATATAGTGATCCCCGGAAGGAACAATTTTTTCCGCTTTTTCAAAGGAATGGATCCTGAGCCCCTTCCTTTTAACAACTTCCCGGTAATACACAAGTGCCTGAAGGCGCACCGGTTTATAATTCTCTGTAATGAAAGGGACGTCCCCGATTTCAAGCTTCTCGCTTGTACTGAAGAAGGTTTGGTGGGTTGGGTAGTTATAAATGGAATTTACGATATTTCCTTTTTCTATAATTAAGGGGTTTTTTCCTTTTTCTTTTAACCATATTGCGGCTGCCAGACCACAGGGCCCTCCCCCGATGATAATTACGTCTTCTTTATTCATGGTGGTCACTCCAATCCATTATCACGAAATAAAAAATCTCCCATCATATTATGATAGGAGATTTCCATGCAAGTTTCAATGTTGACGAAATCAGCCAGTGGCAGGGATTAAATCCAACCCCTGAATCGGCTCGCTTCGGCCATTTTCCTTACACCGACCATATATGCCGCTAGGCGCATGTCCACCCTGCGGTTTTGGGAGGTCTCATAAATGTTTTCAAATGACTTGACCATTACCCGTTCCAATTTCTCTTCAATTTCTTCTTCAGACCAGTAATAACCTTGATTATTCTGGACCCACTCGAAGTAGGAAACAGTTACCCCACCCGCGGAAGCAAGGACGTCAGGTACGAGAAGAATCCCACGCTCTGTGAGGATTTCTGTAGCTTCCAGGGTGGTTGGGCCGTTTGCGGCCTCAACCACGATGCTTGCGCGGATATTGTGAGCGTTTTCCTCGGTAATCTGGTTCTCGATTGCTGCCGGAACCAAAATATCACAGTCAAGCTCAAGCAATTCCTTGTTCGTGATTGTATTATTGAAAAGCTTTGTAACGGTACCAAAGCTGTCGCGGCGATCAAGTAAATAATCGATGTCGAGACCATTTGGGTCGTAAAGGGCACCATAAGCATCCGAGATACCAATGATTTTTGCCCCGGCGTCATGCATGAACTTCGACAGAAAACTTCCTGCATTTCCGAATCCCTGGACAACAACCCTTGCGCCTACAAGGTCAATCCCTCTCTTTTTGGCCGCCTCGCGGATGCAGATTGTTACACCCTTTGCTGTCGCGGATTCCCGTCCGTGGGAGCCGCCAAGCACTATCGGCTTCCCGGTTATGAATCCTGGAGAGTTGAATTCGTCTATACGGCTATATTCATCCATCATCCAGGCCATGATTTGTGAGTTCGTAAATACATCCGGTGCAGGGATATCCTTTGTTGGGCCAACGATTTGGCTAATGGCTCTTACATAACCTCGGCTCAATCTTTCAAGTTCCCTGAACGACATAACACGGGGATCACAGATGATTCCACCCTTGCCCCCACCGTATGGAAGGTCGACAATTCCGCATTTAAGGCTCATCCAAATTGAAAGGGCTTTTACTTCTTTCTCTGTTACATTCGGATGGAAACGGATTCCTCCCTTAGTAGGGCCAACCGCGTCGTTATGCTGAGCCCTGTATCCAGTAAATATTTTAGTAGAGCCGTCATCCATGCGAACTGGAATCTTAACTGTCATCATTCTGATCGGCTCTTTTAAAAGCTCGAATACCTCTTCTGGGTAACCCAGTTTTTCCAACGCTCGGTGGATTACCGTTTGCGTCGATTTCAGTACATCATGCTTTTCAAGATTAATGCTTTCATTACCATTCCCCGCTGCCATTTGTAAACCTCCTAAGATATCACTGCTCGAAAGTTCTTGGCTTTCATGACATAGTATACACGTTTAGTCGATTATTGCAAGAACTAAAAAAGGTATTTCCGCCTTGTTTAACAGGAGGATTGAAAGCGCTATAAAAGCATATAAACAAGCAATCGCAGCAGTTTCGCGGAATAGATTCATAGTTCCGTGAACAGCCTATAGCACTCTCTTAAAAATGACTAATTTATGAATATTTATAGATGCCATTTTAAACCTATACTTCCTGAAGACAAAAGAACAAAAAAAATAGCCGGCCCAAAACGGGTTGCCGCCTATCGAAAATATTTAAGAATTGTTTCCACCGCATTTTCCTTCATAATCGGGTTTCCGTATTCCTCGAGAAAATGAGGGCTAAGGATAGAAGCGTTTCCATATTCGGCCATTATGGATGCGTGCCGTTCAGCGTCATTGGGAGACACGTCAAACAGCAAATAGTATTTACCCCTCATGGAATACAGACTGCCGCCTCCAGCGGATAGCAATGATAGCCGTCTCGCGAGTTGAATGACTTCTTCAATCCCTTCAAACTCAAACAGAAATTTCTCATATCCCTCTACTGTTACTTGCATTTCAATAAACCCGTCATATAGATATTCTTCTTCTTCCACATTTCCATTAACCGTAATGATCATAACCATACCCTGGGCCTGGAGCGAAAATACTTCGACGGCGACGGCGCCCTGGATGTCAAGATCCAATTCCAGGCTGGCTTCGTCAAGCAAATCCTGAAATAGCTGCCGCCATTTTAATGTATCCTTCAATATATCATCCTTGGACAAGCCTCTTTCAAAAAGGTCATCCGAAGTGATAAAAATCTTTATTTTATTCGATGTTAAACGTTCAAGACGCATGCTCCCGCCCCCTGCCATGAACTCTTATTTCAGTTTATGTCAGCGCAGGTGGTTGGTGAATGGTTTATCCGCAATTAACAATACCTGGGGATATAGAGCCTTCAGTTTTTGAAGTCCCACTTCAACAATTCCAGACGTTCGGTTAGCCATTCTTCCCATTCTCCCGGAGTTTCGCCAAGATAAAGCGGAAGGACGGAATCATCAGTATTTTGGTGCGCGGCATTTCGGAAACCATCCCCTATTGCGCCAATCACAATTCCTGGAACAAGTTCTTTCCAATCGGTTGACTGGTCTAAAATCCTTTCAGCGCCGCTTTCTGTCTCGCAAGAAAAAACCGCAAAGCGGGGGCCTGTTTCCGTTAAAGCTCCATCGATTTCATCCTCGGCAATGCCGGGGCCCAAATAGACCACCATAAACCCTTTTAATCTTAGAAAAGCGGCGAGCACCACTAACCATACGTCATTTTGCTCACCCGGCGCGCATAAAAGCAGTGCTTTCGGCATAAACCGGTTGCCGCTTGGCACCAGAGCCATTCTCTCGATCCTTGAACGAATAAGAGCCCTTCCGAAAAGGAAGCAAGCATTATTCATGCTACCCTTTCGCAAATCCCCTTCCAAATCCAATAAAAGCGGGTGAAAGATATTGGACAGGGCGGTTTCGAACGTATATTCGTTCAAGCAGGCGTCAATGGTCCGGTGGGCGCTCCCATTATCAAAAATGCGAAATGCATCCAATAAATTATTTCTGTATTCTTCCAACTGGCCGCCGGGACGTTTGGATATCCTTTGGGATACCGGCTGCCGCCCAAGCTGGGCCACAGCCTGGCCGACAGTAAATCCCTGGCCAATCATCGCTTTGATTTCCCGCAAAAGCTCAACCTGGCTTTCCGAATAGAGGCGGTGTCCCGATTCGCTTCTTCCTGGAGAAATCATCCCATATCGCCTTTCCCACGCTCTAAGTGTGCCAGGCTGAATCCCAAGAAGTTTTGAAACGGCTTTAATATTGTATTTCCCATCCCTTACTGGCAATTCATACTCCCCCGTTCACACCAAATCGCAAATCTTCACCGGCACTTTTGTGAAACCTTATTCAAGATTTCTTTTCCTCCCTGCCATGCTTTAAAGTGATAAGATGGGATTCTGGACGGACCCCCAGCCTTAGTGGGACGCCTGTTGTTCCATATCCGTTGCTTATAAGCCTTACAACACCACCAACTGTATCAATTCCGCCTTTTTTATAGGGGCCGAGCCCAAAAATCCGAATTTGTCCCCCATGGGTATGCCCGCTAAGCAAAAATGAAATGCCATCTTCCGGCTTTATTTTATCGATAATTTTTGGGTTATGGCTCGCTAGGATTGTAAAACATCCTCGTTCAGCGTCCATCAAGGCGAAATCAAGCCTGTCCTTTTTAAGGCCCGCGTCGTCCACCCCAAGCAGCGCCACCTTCTCACCTTCCGCGGATTCAAACTTCACGGCGGTGTTATCCAGGATTTTCACCTTCATGTCGAGCAACATCGCATCAAGGTCCCGATAGTTGCTTTCATAATCATTATTGCCCCATACAAAATAAACAGGGCCAATCGTCCGGAGCTTCTCAATGTTTGATTTGACCCTGTCAAGCGGAACCCCTTTTTCCATCAAGTCCCCACCAATAATGACGATATCGGCGTACCCTTTCGCCTCGGACACAATTGAATCCGCGATCCGCCTTCGATGGATATCTGAAATGAAAAAAATTTTCAATGTGCCAAACGATTTTGGAAAATCTCCAAATTCCAGTTCTTGTTTTGTAACATGATTGCCGAATGCCAGGCTAGCCATATACAGAAGGAGGAAGACTCCTGCAGCCGCGGTCGCCGCTAACGCGTAAAATGCCAATTCCTTTCAGCTCCCTCCACAAATTCTATGTGTACATTGAAATAATACCATAAACGAGGCTGCAGCCGAAGAGAACTACCGTATGCACTGGGGATAAAACAAACAGGACGGCAAAAACAAGAAAAATACCAAGTATGCCCGTAAAGGCAGGAAGGGAATATTCCCTCTTACCCCTATTCGATACATTTCTAGTCAAGAATGGCCTTAACAACAACCAATTTGCCGCAAGAACTGAAAAGAATGCGATTGCGGCCGCGAGAAATTCGACGGGGCTTAGGATTAGGCCCATTACGAAAACATGCGCGTAAAAAGGGTTACCTATCTCCACCCATTCGATGAAAAGGTACCCGCCAATAAACGATGTAGCCAACTGTAGGATTGCAGCAATCATAGAATAACCCCCCATACCAACGTATGAGGGGCCAGCCTGCAACTTGCATAGTGCTAAGCATCTTCGTAGATATTTAAAATCCTGAAACCGTGTTCCTCCAACTTTTTAATGAACTTGTCAATATTATCTTTTTTCTCAACCTTCATGACAATCCTTCTCACCAATTTATCGGTTTCGTCAAAGGTTACCAGTGAAATGATATGTTCATGGAATTGATGGGCGATTTCAGCCAATCTGGCTATCCTGCCTTCTGTCTCAACTGAAGTAAAAGCTATCCTGACTCCCGGCTGATTCATCCCGAATGCGCTTTGGAATTGTTCCAGAACATCATACCGTGTGACTGCGCCAAGAAATTTCATCCCTTTGTCGACAATGGCCAAGAGCGGAAAATTCCTTAGCTTCATAAGTGTATGTTCGAAAATCTCTCCACCTTCAAGAAACTCATCCTGATGTGTTGCGATTTCCGATATTCTAGTTTCCTCCAAAAATTCGTCCTTTTGCTTTCCTGATAGAAAAAATTGTTCATATATCCTGAATCGTGTAATGATTCCGGCATATTGGTCGCCATCCAAAACGGGCAAACCATCAATTTGTTGCTCCTCAAGTAGTTGAAGAGCCTCTTTTACACGATTGCCGGCTTGAATCGTTTGGCACTTAAACTTTGGAATCATAATGCTTTTGACAAACATCCAATTCACCCCACAATTAAATATCTTTACCTCTATATACTTCAACACCTCCTTCTTTAAACCCTTTTCCGCCCGATATTCATTCTCAGAAAATTGTTTCATGCATTGAAGGCTGACGATATGATTGTTGCGTGAACATACTCCGTAATCGTGAATCCGTCCATTTGGGACGGCTAGGTGAGGCTTTGGTGATCAATCTCATAGAGAACGGGAGTGATGAAGACGATAGTTTTGAAAAAAATAAAACAGCCAAGCGGCTGTTCCTACTTTTTTTCATGATAAAGGTTTATATCAAACTCTCTTTTCATCATTTCAAAGACAATATGCCTTGATTTCCATTCGTCTTCCTTTTTCCAAAGGTCTTTGCTTCGGTCGACAATTTCGCATCTAAGGTCATGATATTCTTTTTCTTTTTTATCACGTTGTTCTTTTAACATTATCATCAATCCGTAAAGTGAAACCGTCCCAACGAGAAAGTACACACTGGCGCTTTTTCGGACAAATGCGGAAAACATTGCATAGACCGAGTAGGAATATTCCTGGATGACCCCCGTATAAAGATAAGCCAAAAATGCCGATGCCATTACAAGGGTAGCGAAAATGGCCATGTGGTGCCTCGATTTCGCTTTTTCAAATTTCCTTTTCCTCTTCACAACATTTTCGAGCATTTGCCTGGTGGCATGATCAGTCCTATGGTCGAGCATTTTGATTGAGTTCTCCATCCTCCGCCTCCCATTTTATGGTTTTGGCCACTGCAATTTCGGTTCTTGTTACGGAAGAACCTACTACAATGTATGTGCCTGTCCCAGGCAGTATGCGTTCCAAAGAATCCCGATGCTAAAGGGTACCTATTATCAGTGGAGCCTCGCCAACTTTAAGAAGGAAAAAACAGCCGCTTGCACGGCTGTTTAGTTCAAGGGTATTTTCAAAGATTGGCCCACTTTGATTTCATTTTCGACGATTCCATTTGCTTCCCTGATTTTTACGATTCCATCCTTAGAGTTGTAGTACATCATTGCAATTCTGAATAACGTTTCTCCAGGCTTGACGGTATGGTATTTCACATTTCCTTCTGAATTTCCGATATTCTTGCTCTTTCCGTCCCCCGTACTTGGGCCTTCAGAAATGCTTGAATCCTTTCCAGGTACAGGTGTTTTTTCAGAAGAATCATTCTCTCCAGACGAGGTGTTGTTTTCCGGTCGAACCTGGCCATCCCCATCATCATCACTATCTTCGGGAGTTTCCAGTTGGCCGGATTTTTCACCCATGCCATCTTCCTTGTTAATCTCCCCTTCATCAGACGGGGGCCGCACTTTTTCGTGTTGGTCATTATCTTCTAAATTTACTGTTTCAATCCCGCCGTTTTCCGTTGAATTCGCTGTTTTGTTGCCTTCCAAATTGGATATGACAGCGAAAACAGTCAGGGGAAACAATACAAAAAACAGCACCAATAGGCGGATAACCGGATATTTAAGCTTGAGTTTCGTTTTCTTTTTCCTGTTTTGATGGACCCTTGACCTTGGCGGCAACTTGGCCGGCTCACTGGTTTCCGGCTTTACCCTATCTATTTTTTGTCGGTGCTTTTCAACCTGTTCAAGATATGGATCTCTCTTTTTCATACTATTTAACCTCCTTATCTTTCCGAGCCTTCAACACAATCCCCAGGAGGAAATCAATTGTAAAATGCATAGCGACTGTGACGGCCAGGTTTCCGGTCCAGCTATACAGGAACCCAATCAGAAAGCTGAGCGCCACAATATTTATAAACAGAAACCAGTTGAATAGGTAACGATAATGGATGATTGCAAAAATTATACTTGCAATAACTAGTCCTGTCTTTTCCTGAATGATTCCCCGGAACAGGATTTCTTCACTTATTGCGACGATGGCCGCGATAAAAGCAATATGAGGAATACTTCTTCCCTTGAAAATCTTTTCATTCAGACCGCCATCATCATAATACGATGCCGGAAGGATTTTCATCAAGAGAACGTCCAACATCACAACGGCAAGGCCGAAAGGAATCCCAACCTTCCAAACGGCCGGATCGTGCCAGTCAAACAAGCCCAAAATATGGCCTTTTTCAAAAAACAACCAACCGAGAACAGTGGATATAGCAAGGAGAAGCAATTGTGTCCCATATAAATGGAAAAGCAATTCACGATCGGTTAACTGCCTTATTAACTGCCTTTGTCTATCCATCATTTGCTTCACCAATTAAAAGTTCGGACAGCCTTTCCTTCCAGCCTTTCGTTTTTCCCTGAACAGGAATGCCTTCCTCTCCCTTTTTGTATATGTCCATGTCTAAGCCGCAATTATCACAGCAATTCGGCCGGCCAGGATTCAGTTCAGGTTCATGAAAATACTTTAGAAAGTAATTTCGAAGGCAGCCAGGCGAATCAACCCATTCACGCATACGGCGGATATGCTCCATTTTTGTAAAATTCCTTCCTGTAATATACTCGGCCAGTTCACCTTTAAGTTTTAGGAATGCCAGCTCATTCTTCTGGTCAAGGAAGCCGGCAAGCCAACGCCATTGAATATCGGATAATCCAGCTGTGAAGGCAGCCTGTTCCATTTCCTTTATACTGCTAAATTCTGGAGATAAACCGCCAAGGGACGAAAAGAATATATCCAATTGCCCTTTTGTGGGCAACTCGCCTTCAGCCAGATAGTATTGAAGCTGTTCATCACCTTCAGAATAAAGGAGGATCGCGGTGGAAGGATGTCCATCCCTTCCAGCCCTGCCGATTTCCTGAAGATAGGATTCAATTTGCATAGGCATATGATAGTGAATGACATAGCGAACATTTTCCTTGTCAATACCCATCCCGAATGCGCTGGTAGCGCAAATGACATCCAGCTGCCCATTAATGAACTGCTGCTGGATTAAGACTCGTTGTTCCATATCCATGCCGCCATGATAGGCCATCGCCTTTGCGAGGCCCATTTTCCTGAAATAGGCTGCCGTTTGTTCGGCGGCTTTTTTGCTGGAAAAGTATACGATGCCGGGCTGCTTTAATTCCTTTACCCAATATAGTGCCCTGTCGTTTTTTTCAGATGGGCTGGCCAGTTTTTCAATGTGGAAAGAAATATTGGGCCGATCGATGCTCGTTTCGATTCTAACCCCACCTTCAATCCCCAGCTTATTCGCTATATCATCCCTTACTTCCGGAGTGGCCGTCGCTGTTAAGGCAAGTGTCAAGGGATTGCCCATGCTTTCACGGAAGTATCCAATCCTTAGATAGTCCGGCCTGAAGTCATAGCCCCATTGCGAAATGCAGTGAGCTTCATCAATCGCGAGCAAGGAGACGGGAATCTCTTTGAATCTCTCAATTATATGAGGAAAACCAAGCATCTCCGGTGAAAGAAAGATAAATTTATAGCGATTGAGCGATGCGAGGGCCTGCCTTTTTTCAAGGGGAGATAGAAAGGAATTCAGCGCCAAGACTCGTTTTTCACCCCTTTTCATCATCTGTTCGACCTGGTCCTGCATAAGTGAGAGAAGCGGTGAAACGATAACGACTACTCCTTCAAAGAGGTAGCCCGGCAGCTGGAAACAGAGTGATTTCCCGGTTCCTGTCGGGAGCATGGCAAGTGTGTCAATGCCGTTCAACAGCGACATGACCACTTCCTTTTGTCCTGGACGGAATGAGGTATATCCAAAATAACGATAAAGGGTTTGTTCAATCATTTTGATTCACCAAGCTTTGCCAATACAAGCCGTATTTTAAAATAGGAGATTCCTCCCGATAAGTCCCGTAATTCCTTAAGCTGCCGTGTGGATGACTGTTTCGCCAAGTTGATAATCCTATCCTGTTCTTCAAGCGTCACGTATGGATCGATTGAAAAGCCGTCGACATTCAATGCAATCTCGACAATATGATCCTCGATCGTGCTTCTCTTTAATCCCCTTGCCGCCGCGATTGAATCGATTGGCAACCCCTTATTTAAGAGGTTTAAAGTTTGCCTGGATGTAAGCGTCAACGATGTGCCGGCTCCCTCAACCGATCGCAAATGGTATAGGAGAGGAAACTCACCTGTTTGCGAGCCTGCTTTTTTGCAAATGTAATGGAGGATCGCAAGGAATTCCAAGCGAAAACGGAACTCGTCCAACCCCAGCACCATTGCGGCTTGCTGCGGAATCAGGCCTGCCGAATGAAATCCTGTCAGCCTTAGGACAAGGATGTCAGGGTTTATATTTTTATTATCCTCGAGTACCATTGAGAGCTCCTTAAATAATACGCCGGGAAGCTCGGCTCTCTGTCCAGGCTGCATCCTTACAAGGAAGTTTTTTACCCATTGCTGGGTCCGGCGTTTTTTTTGGATAGGAACATAACGTGTTTCTTTCCTTGAAATATAGGAGCACACCTGGACGAGGAGCGAGAGCCTTTCCCACAAATACCCGGCTTCCAAATGATATTTCCAACCCTGCAAATCCTGGGGTAGCGGGCTCATTGCCAGTTCCGCTTCCAGGCATTCATTGCCTTTATCAGTAAGGATATAACGCTGTTCACTTACTTCATGTATAAGCCCTAGGCTGTTCAGTGTTTTAATCGATTCCTCAACAGTTTTCCTGGTAATGTTTTCATAGGCCATGAATAAGGAGGTTAGAGAAAACAAATGTGCATCCTGAATGGTTTGGGCAGATTTTTTACCTTTAAGCAAATGGTATATCGAATAAATCGTACGTTCGCCTCTCAATTGCCAAAGGCAATATAAAATGACCACATCGAAATATAGAATGCCAGTCTTTTCATCGACATTTCGCATGTTTCTCACCATTATCCCCGTTTATTTATTTTCCACCAATGGCAGGTTCACTTCATTTTACCATGAAAGCGTGTCGGACACCGGCTGAATTTAGGGAATACTATCGAAAGCTGGCGCTACTGAAAAACATTATCAATGTAATATCTATTGAAAAGTTTCCATTTCTTTTTTACAATAGATATGCAGTATGCGTTTCCAGTTTATGAATTAAATATTCGTCTAAACCAACGGGAGGGTTTTTTTCATGCCAAAGTATACGATTGTAGACAAAGAAACTTGCATTGCTTGCGGAGCCTGCGGCGCTGCGGCACCAGACATTTATGATTATGATGATGAGGGCATTGCGTATGTAACACTGGATGACAACGAAGGTATCGTCGAAATTCCGGATGTCCTGATTGATGACATGATGGACGCTTTTGAAGGCTGCCCGACTGATTCCATCAAGGTGGCAGATGAACCATTCGACGGTAATCCAACAAAGTTCGAATAATGTTCACATTTACATATCCCCGCCATTCAGGTGGGGATTTTTTATTTTTTCCATGCAAAAAGACAACGGCTTTCGCCGCTGCCTTAATAGACTGTGGTTATTTGTATTAAATGGATGCCTGCCTGTTGATCCACACATTCATCCTTACATACAACGGGACGAATAACAATGAAACAATGACACCCTTCAGGATATTAAAAGGCAATATTGCCATAACAATGAGCTTGCGCGCCTCTGAATCCGCCATCGCTGGCGCGTTCAAGAACATCGTGTACGCGGGTAGGATAATGTAATAATTCAGGAGGCTCATAAGAATGGCCATTGTTACCGTTCCCGCAACAAGAGCGATTGATAAACCCTTTTTTGTTTTGATTCGATTATAAACAAAATAGGTTGGCAGGATAAAAAGGATACCAGCGAGAAAGTTCGCAATGTGGCCAACAGGGACCCCTGTCTGGCTTCCTGTCATGAAATAGTCAAGCAAGTTTTTAATCAGTTCGACCAATATTCCCGCAACTGGCCCAAACGCCAATGCCGCGATCAATGCCGGGATGTCGCTGAAATCAATCAGCAGAAAATTCGGAAACAGAGGCAGCGGGAAATTCAACAGCATAAGGATATACGATACACTGCTTAGCATTCCGATTGCCACCATAGCCTTCAAAGTAAGTTTTTTCATTTTCCTCTCTCCTTGTGTGTCCATCACCAAAGAAGAAAGATTCAGCATGAGCAATCCATCGCAAAGAAAACCCCCAAGCCCGGCAGCTTGAGGGAGACTTTTACAGAGGCATGCTCAATAAACGTTCAAAGCATCATTTTTTGAACGCCTGCGGAACCTCCATCTTCTCCCATCCAGACTATACTGTCGGCTTTGGAATCTCACCAAATCCTGCCACAAAAAAACGGCTCGCGGGCTAAAGCATAAGCTCATCACCGCCGGTCGGGAATTTCACCCAGCCCCGAAGATAGACAATATTTAGTTTACAAATATATTATACTAAAAACCCCCTATTTTTGAAACATTATTGCCTGTGTTGAATTTGTGAACATCCAGTTTCTGTTTTTCCCTTTATCCAGATATTAAATAATTCAACCTTTCACATAGCTATTTAATTGAGCGCAGCGCTCCCATTTGGGAACGGATCTGGCTCCCATTTTTCAAGATTCAGTTCTTGGCCAGGAAAAATTGTTATCGTCTCAAGGCTATTCAGTTCCATCAGCTCATTAACTTCAATTCCTGAAGCCCTGGCAATGTCCCAAAGTGTGTCTCCTTTTTGTACGATATGAATCGATTTCGCCTTATCTTCAAGCGCTGCAACCCTTGTTTCGCGAGTTTGAATTACTTCCGTACTCATACCACTATTAAACCTTCCCGCAATAAAATCGCCCTCCTCAAATCGTCCGAGGATGTGGACGGGATTTATTGCATTTTCCTTCTTAAATGTCCATTCCGATTGATGTATTTCAAAATGGAGGTGGACACCTGTTGAAAAACCGGTAGTTCCCATTGTTCCAATTTTCTGGCCCTTTTTCACTTGCTCCCCTTCACCTGCCAACCTTTTGTCCAGGTGGGCGTAAACCGTCACATATCCATTAGGGTGCTTGATCAAAATGGCATTTCCATATGTAGATGACAAATATGATTTTATTACTTTCCCATCCAAAGCCGCGAATACTGCCGAACCCCTGCTTCCAGCAATATCAATTCCCTTATGTCGTCCGCGCCGGGTTCCGAATGTGTCAGAAATAATCCCTTCAGCGGGCCATGTCCATTCCACCTTTTCCTTCGCAACAGCACCAGGTTCTTCTGCATTAGCCTGCTTGCTCCCAAGGAACAGTAGGGAAATGCACACCGCCATGATTCCAGCTATTAAAAACCTGAATATATATTCCTTCATGCTCGTTATCCTCCTTATGCGTTTGCGTCCAAACCACAATATGCCTTTTTTTCCAAAGATAGAACTCCTAGGGCACATTTGTTATAATTTGGAGGATACACATGGGTTATTCATAAGTTGAGCATTTCCCAAAAATATACAATAAAGTTTGGGTGGATTGCATGTAGTTGATACATACGGATTGTCTAGCAATTTCACACGCCTAAAAGGGTTCACCACGGAACTTTTTTAAATCCCATAACAAAAAGCCTGCCAGGCCGGCAGGCTTTTCAATTATTGAATATGCATTTTGTTTGGGCCAATCGGCACTTTGTTTTCAGCAGCCAAATTGAATGGCCCCAGCTGCTGGATTGGCGCGTTCTCAATTTTTACTTCCTTAAATCCAAACTCCTTCGCAGCCATCAAAATGGCCTCGAAAGAATACTGGTTGTCTGGGCTGTTCTCAAGAACGGCATTATCTGCAAGTGTCAGTGAAAGCGTATCCCCATTTGGCGCTACATCCTTTATATCAAGTGAAGGTGGGATCGATGCCAAGAAAGGACCATTCTCGCTTCCAGTCTTCATAACATCGAGCGCTTTTGACACATCAGGGTATTGCTCGTTCGATGGGACCAGGTAAGGCTGCTCACGGCCCTCCTGGCGGGCGAAGAAATACGCTCTGTTTCTTTTCCTTTCAACCGGTTCAATAGTTCTAGGCCCCATATGTGAAAGTTCAATACCCAGATTTCCTTCTGTCATAAATTTTATTTTAGTAACCGTGCTGTTGGAGGTAAGGTTTTCTTTCAAGGAATCAATAAGATGTCCTTCTGTTGTTGTACTCATTCCAAACTGGTGTCCGGCTGGCACATTGACTACGAGTGTATCTTCCCCTTCAAGCGAAAACTCGACATCAAGCGGATAGTAGTCTTTAAGGCCCCATTCCGACTCTTTAAGGCCGGCCATAGCTGTTTTAAAGTGATCGAGCCAGTTCTTTCCGCTCTCCTTTGGAACAGTGACACTGACAGGAACAAGGTAGTTTACATCCTTGTCCGGAACCCAAACTGTTACAGCGGCCTGGTTTTCAGCTACCTCTTCCTCATATAGGGCTGAAGCTGACTCTTTTGAATCAGGCATGGCAAGAATCCCCGCGTTTTGATTGCCGGCGCCCACCTCAGGCCCCTTCTTGCTTGTAATGCCAGCTTGATCATTATTTCCGGCAATTTCTGCAGAATCCGGTCCCCTCTTTTCTTCCAGCGCTACTTCCTTGCCCGGATTCTTATCAAAAACTTCCGAGGAAAGAAGAAGGAATAGCAGCAAGGCGGCAGCCACCGCCGCAAAGCCCGGCAAAATTACCGCTTTCCTGCGTTTTTGCTTTATTTTCATGGACACATTTTGGTATATGTCCCGCGGGTCGCGATCGTCAGTTACTTTAGGCAAAAATCTTATGCAGTCTTCAACCTGCTTATCGCTCCACCCTCGCTTGTTCATCCATATATCCCTCCGTTTCAAAAAGCGATTCCATTTGGGCTTTCAATACCTTAATGGCTCGGTGCTGTGTTGTTTTCACCTTGCTCTCGGTCCAGCCCAATGCATTGGCTGTTTCTGTTATCGACATTTCGTGCAGGTATCTCAATATGATGACAGCCCGCTGGTCGACTGTGCATACATCCAGGCTTTTGAACATTCCCTGGACTTCTTCCCTTTGCATGGCAATTTCATCCGGCAACGGCTGATGGTCCTTTATCTGTGCGGTCGACCAATCGAATTTATCAAGCAGCTTTTGCTTCCAGCCTTTCTGCTTGCGAAAATGGTCGATGGCGACGTTTCTGGCTATCGAGAAAAGCCATGTTTTCTCACTGCTCTTCCCCTCGAAACGAGAATACGATTTTAAAACCCGGATATACACTTCCTGCACCAAATCTTCTGCTTGTTCTTTACTGCGTACCATATAAAAAAGAAACTGAAAAACATCCTGGTGGTATTTTTTATAAAGTTCAGTAAAAACGGAGTCCATTCACGATTCCTCCCCGTTCATTGTTTTAGACGACAATTTATAAATAAAGTTACACCTTTAACTATAGTCTTTTTGACAATAAAATGAAAGGGAAATATTACAAATATGTTTCATTTTATTCAAAACGTTGACAATTCATATTAGCTATGAAAATAAAAGAAATTGGCCTGCACGGCATGCGTGCAGGCCAATTGTTTCCCATGTAACAAGAATAAACGTCAAACTTCTTGCAATACTGCTTATTTTCGAGGAATGAAGAATGTAAATGTCGTTCCGTGGCCTAACTTGCTCTGAACGGATATGTGTCCTTTATGGGCTTCTATAATATTTTTTACGATGGCAAGGCCAAGACCTGTCCCCGCCCGTCCTCGTGTCCTCGCTTTATCAGCCTTATAAAATCGCTCAAAAACAAACGGCAGGTCTTCCTCGGGAATTCCCGAGCCCGAGTCGGCCACCTGAACCTGAAGGCCGCGGTCATCCCCATGGACGACCACATCGACGATACCGTCCTTTGGCGTATGCCGTATGGCGTTATCAATCAGATTTGTCAAGACCTGCTCAATCCTGTCGGCGTCTATCGGAAAATAATAATCGGGATTGTTCGTTCCAAAAGAAAGATGAATTTCATTTTCCTTTGCAAGTCCCTGGAATTTTCGAATTATCTTTCCAATATATGACGAGACATCGATTTCTTCAACATTTAGTTGAATGTTGCCTGCCTCAAGGCGTGAGAGATCGAGCAATTCATTGACGAGCCTTCCCATCCTTAATGATTCGTCATAAATTACCTTCGCCATTTCCTTTTTCTCTTCGTCCGTCCCGGCAATATCATCCACGATCGCTTCGCTATATCCTTGCAGCATGGAGATTGGCGTCCGCAATTCATGGGATACATTCGCGATGAAATCCTTGCGGAGCTTATCAAGCTTCCGTTCCTCGGTCATATCCCTTACCACGGCTACAGCACCCCGAATAAACTTCGAACTGTATAGCGGGGTGACGAGGATGACCCAGTGCCTCCCCATCATTGATAATTCACCTATCTGCTCTTCTTCCGTGTCAACAGCCTGCTGGAACAGCTCCATGACTTTTGAAGGAATTTCTTCAGAACCCGCTGCGGCGCTTGCCCCTTTGTCGTAATACCAGTTTTGAAGAAAGCGTTCAGCGGGTGGATTCGTAATCAAGATTGTCCCATCCCTATTGAATGTTATTACACCGTCCGCCATGGACCTAAGGATGCTGGCAAGCTGTTCCTTTTCCTGATTAAGGGCATTCATATTGAATTTCAGCTGCCGGCCCATCTGGTTGAATGCGGTTGCCAGCTCCCCAATTTCATCATTTGTCAATATCGGCACTTTTGTATCGAATTTTCCTCTCGCTACCTCGAAAGCCGCTTCCCTCATCTTCCTTAGAGGAGCAGTAATCCGAGTTGAAAGGAAGAAGGCGAAGATTGTTGTAAGGACAATTGCGACTCCTGCGACAAGGAGGATGAATTTTGTAGTTGACCTCGTCGCTTCCTTAACAACATCGAGGGATTGGTAAATAAAAACCGCACCGTTTTCCTTGTCCGAAATCCGCAAGGGAACTCCGATAATGGAATAGTCGGCTCCATCCCCCTTGTCAGCGGCAGAAAGGGCGGAAACCTTCCTTGCCGATTTTCCTTCTTTAATTACCTTTGAAAAATCCGGATCATTTACAATATCAGAAAGGCTGAGCTTATTGCCAGGATCCGTATTGGGTGAATAATACACTTCATCCTGGTTTTTAATAATAACCGCCTTTGTGTTTTTATCAAGAATTTCCCAGGATATTTCCAGGCCAACGCTTATGTCGTCATTCCGATGCTTGACAAGGACATTGGCTATTTTTTCGGCAGTATCATTCATTTTTGTTCTTGTTTCCATAATGCTGTAGTTTTCAAAGAACTCAAGCAGCATGACTGTCAATATAAACAGGACAAAGGAAACAAGCAAAAGGATGGTAAACCAAAGTTTACCCACTACACTTCTAAGAAGGATCATTCATTCACGACCTCGAACTTGTACCCCACACCCCAAACTGTCACGATCATTCTGGCGGCCTGCTCGGATACTTTGTTAAGTTTTTCCCGCAGGCGTTTAACATGGGTATCAACTGTTCGGAGGTCTCCAAAAAATTCATAATGCCAAACCTCTTTTAAAAGCTGTTCCCTATCAAAAACCTTATCCGGGGATTTTGCCAGGAAATAGAGCAGCTCATACTCTTTCGGAGTAAGGCTGACTTCCTTTCCATCCGCAGTGACTCGATGGGCATCATTATCAATTGTAAGATGCGGAAAAACAATTACGTCCTTTGTGACCGTGTCCGTTGCCAAATAGCTCGTCTGTGAAGAACGGCGAAGAAGAGCCTTGACCCTCAGAACCACTTCACGCGGGCTGAACGGTTTTACAATATAATCATCGGTGCCGACTTCAAAGCCCTGCACCCGGTTTACTTCTTCTCCTTTTGCCGTCAGCATAATGACTGGCGTTGATTTTTTCTCCCTGAGATCCCGGCATACCTCGATGCCATCTTTTCCAGGCATCATCAAATCAAGCAGGATTACGTCATAATCGTTGGCAAGCGCTTTTGCCAAAGCTTCATTGCCGTCCTCCGCCTCATCGATTATAAAGTCTTCACGCTCTAGATACATTTTCAATAGCCTGCGGATACGTTCCTCATCATCAACAACCAAAATTTTAACGTCTTTTTCCATAAATAATCCCCCCATGCAAATAGTTTACAAAATAGTTTGAATACTGCCAAATAGCACAAGCCTCAGCATTTGCATGCGGGGCTTATTATTTTGAATGGCTTCGAGGGCTAGGGGTTTGTAATTCTATAGGTTGGTTTGCGCCCCGGGCCAAATCAGATGATATCCTTTTGGTTTTACAGCTTTCGTAGCCTATGAACCGGCATAGGAATGGAGTCCTGCAATAACAAGGTTGACGGCGATCAGATTGAACATGATGATGGCAAACCCGATTACCGCAAGCCACGCGGATTTTTCCCCGTGCCAGCCTTTAGAAAGCCTTAAATGAAGGAAAGCCGCGTAAAATAGCCACGTAATCAAAGCCCATACTTCCTTTGGATCCCATCCCCAAAACCTTGTCCAGGCAATCTGCGCCCATATCATTGCAAAAACAAGGCCCCCGAGCGTAAACACGGGAAAACCGATCAGGACTGAACGGTAACTTATTTCGTCGATCAAATCCAGGTTTATGCCTCGTACAAGCGGCTGAAGCGCCGCTGAAATCCTCTTCCTAAGCAGAAGCCTGATGGCGCCATATAATACGGCTCCTCCCAAAAACGACCAGATAACCGTATTCAATTTCTTCGCGTTGATTATGGCAGGCATTTCTACAATCGGTTTTAACTTACCTTCTGTCAAAAGTTCGCCTTCATTTGGGCCAACAAGGGCAGGGAGGTGGTATTCCATAACGGACTGGTTACCTGACTTTTCCACCCAGTTGAACTTCGCTTCGTAGCCGGCTGAAGAAAAACCTGTTGAAACCGCAATAAAGCCTACTACACAAACAATGGAAAACATAACAAATTCGAGCCAGAATGTCCGTTTATTCGAAACAGTCTGGTCAATGGCCTTCAGAAGATAAATGAGGCCGGCGGCAAAGCTAACCGCAAGGATTGCTTCCCCTATGGCAACTGTGGTCACATGGATGTGGAGCCAATAACTTTTCAAAGCCGGGATAAGCGGGCTTATATCCTTAGGGAACATGCTCGCGTATGCAATGACCATAAGCGCAACAAACATTGTGAAAAGACCAAGTAAATTGGACTTATAAATAAAATAAATTAAAATGAAAGCGCCGACAAGAGCCATGCCAAAAAACGTCGTAAATTCAAACAGATTGCTGAGGGGCGGATGCCCCGCGGCAATCCATCTTGTTATGAAATAGCCCAGCTGGGCGAGGAACCCCGCAATCGCCGTTGTGATTGCAAACAGTCCCCATTTGCTGTTTTTTGCCGTTTTAATCGAGCCGCCGAACAGCACCGTTGCTATCAGGTATAAAATAAAAGCTATGAATAGCAAATTACTGCTTATTTCCGCCAAGTTCCGCCTCTCCTTCCGGTTTGCCCTCCTGAAGCTGATCTTCAGGAATCTTTATTGTTGTGTCTGCAAGGACTATATCTATTTCACGCTTTAGGCCATACCAGTTTTTATTTGTATGTGCGGACACCCAAATATCGCCATTCCTTTTCTGAATCCAAATCCTCCTGTGGTTCCAGTAGGATCCCTGGACTACGCCAATCATGAAAATAAGGCCCCCAAGCGCTATCAGCCAAAGAGTCCTGTCTTTCCTTACTGTCAGGGCAGTCACATTCTTCGTGTCAACTGCCTTGAATTGCATCTTATACTTATTGTTTCCTTCCGGCTCGATCGTTTGCCTGATTGCCGCAAAACTAACCTCGCCCTCCGGTTTATCCGGTGTAATCATTTTAAACACAAACGCCGGATTATTCGGAATCCTTGATTTCGTGTCCGGTTCCCCATCCTCCCCAAATTCGAAATCCGGGTAATAGCCTAGAAGGCGTACTTTATATCCATCCCCAAGCTCATAGGTGTTTTTCGGTTCATACAAATCTATTTTTATCTCACCAAAATCTTTTCCTGTTTCCTTTTCTGTTAGGGAGAAAGTCATCGAATTCAATTCATCCAGCTTATAGTCGACCTGGTATAGGGCAAACCCCTCGAATTTCAAAGGCTCATTGACTCGAATCTCATAGTCTTTGACTCTTATAAGCTTTGGCTTTTCACCAGGCAGGGATTCGGATGATTTTTTATACAGCACCACATTGGATTGGTACGTCTTCGCGACGGTACCCGCCCTTTCGAGTGCTTCCCTAAAAACTTCGTCATCTTTTTCCTTGTCGTATACTTCAAGAATGAATTTATCGTTTTGTAGGTAATATTCGTTTTCTGTACCCGGAATTGCCTTTGTCTCCCCTTCACGAATCCAAAGGACTTTATCGATGTACATTCCCGGGACAAAGCGGAGCATGCCGCCAATCAGGAAAATAATCAGGCCTACATGATTCACATACGGGCCCCATCTCGAAAAGCGGCCTTTTTCGGCAAGCAGGTTTCCTTGCTCTTCCCTGACCTTGTAATTTTTCGATTCGAGGTTTTTTTTCACTGTTTCAATAACTGTCTCATCCGCGGCATTTTCAGTAATCCCGAATATACGTTGCTTTTTTAAAAAACCGTCATTACGGATGACCTTTTGCGCCTTCAATGCCCTGTACAGCGGAACGACCCTGTCAAGGCTACATATGACTAGCGAGATGCCGATCATCGCGATCAGGATGAGGTACCACCATGAACTGTACATATTATGGAAGCCAAGTGCATAATAAATCTTCCCTGCCCATCCATATTGGTCCGCATAATATTCCGCCGCCGGCATAACAGGAGGTATGTACATTTCTTGCGGCAGGATTGTCCCGATTGCCGATGCGACCAGGGTGATGACAATGAGCCATACCCCTACTTTAACGGAAGAAAAAAAGTTCCAAACCTTATCAATGATTGTTTTATTGTAAGTCTGCGAGCGCCGGGAGCTTCCTTCATAACGCATGTCATGAAGCTTCCCGGCAGCGGCCGCTTCACTAAGAGCCTTTCCGCAAGCCTCGCACAGTACTGTACCATGAGGATTCACATGGCCGCACTCACACTTGACATCCTTCATTTTAAAAACTCCCTAATTTCTTTAAGGTTCGATGCTCTCCATATATTGTTTGACCATATGTTCTGTCAACTGGCCGGTATGATATTTGACAATCTTCCCTTCCTTATCGACAAGGAACGTCGCCGGAAGCGGACCGACTCCGTAAGCGTTCATAACCTGGCTGTCCTTATCTAAGGGAATCGGGAACGTAAGCCCATATTTTTCAGAAAAACTACTAACAGCTAGATTCGATTCGCCAATATTGACAGCAAGCACCTCTACCCCTCGGTCTTTAAACTGCTTGTATTGATTGTTGATATAGGGCATTTCTTTTTCACACGGCTTGCACCAAGTTCCCCAAAAATTCAGAAACACACCTTGGCCTTTATAGTCGGATAGCCTGTGTTGGTTGCCTTCTAAATCTGTTAGGACAAAATCCGGAGCGATTTCGCCGGTTTTGGCTCTCGTGCGCTCTTCTTTAGTAAAATTCGCATAGAGTGTATAGGCTACGGCCGCGACCAAAAGTACCAGAATGGCTGTCCTCATTGCCAACCGCCGTTTTTTCATTTTCTCTCCCCCAAAATATCGATGTTCTGATAAATTATAACACTTTTCAAGATAGCCACTGTGAAAACGTTCTAGTAATTGTGACAGATTTATGAATTCTTTTTGCCCACTTCCATAGCAAGAGCACGCAGCTGCTTTACCTCATGAGGCGTCAATTCCCGCATTTCACCCGCTTTCAGGCCTCCAAGCGTCAGGAATCCATAACGTTCACGCTTCAGCTTGGCAACGGGATGTCCAATTGCCTCGAACATCCGCCTTACCTGCCTGTTCCTGCCCTCATGAATGGCAATCTCAATGATGGCGGTTTGTTTCTTTTTATCGCTAGACAGCATTTTTACTTTGGCTGGCGCGGTTTTCCCATCCTCCAGTTTAATCCCTCTTTCCAGTTTCCTGAGGGCTTCCCTTTGAGGAATTCCTTCTATCTTAGCCACGTACACTTTATCAATTTCACTCCTGGGGTGCATGAGCAGATTCGCAAAATCACCGTCATTCGTCAGAAGCAGGAGACCCGAAGTATCATAGTCGAGACGTCCAACCGGAAAAATCCTTTCCTTTATATCGGGAAAGAAATCTGTTACTGCCTTCCTTCCCTTTTCATCCTTAACCGTCGAAATGACTCCACGCGGTTTATAAAATAGGAAATAAACAGGTTCCTCCCGTTCAATCTGGACTTCTTCCACTTCAACCCTGTCAGAAGGAGATACTTTTACCCCTAGCTCTGTAATGACCTTGCCATTAACCTTTACTTTCCCTTCCCTGATCAAGTCTTCCGCTTTCCTTCTTGAAGCAATTCCCGCTCGTGCGATAACTTTTTGCAACCGTTCCATCTATGCCACCTCAATAAATTCCCATTTAATTATAGTGAAATTGTTTTCTAATGAATTATGACACAATTCAGCCTGATTTCAAAGTATGAGACCTTTTTTTAACAAAGCGCAGCCACCCGTGCATGAAGGAAAAAACAAACCGTATGCAAAAACCCGCCATTAACGGCGGGCGGGCTTCGAATTCTTTATGGCTAAACAGTTTTAATAAACGAGCAGGGCGACAAAGATTGCAACTACAATGCCAACAACATCGGCAAGTAGCCCGACCTTCAGTGCATCGCCCATTTTCCTGATTCCAACCGACCCAAAATATACCGTAAGGACATAAAAGGTTGTATCCGTGCTTCCTTGGAGGATCGAGGCTAGGCGGCCCGGGAAAGAATCGGGGCCGTACGTGGCAATGAGGTCGCTCGTCATGCCGAGCGCCGCGGTCCCGGAAATCGGGCGAATAAGGGCGAGCGGGACAATTTCGGGAGGCAGGCCCATATCCGAGAGCCATGGCCTAATCCAGCCTGTAAGGGCATCGAGGGCCCCTGAAGCCCTGAAAATGGATACAGCGACCAACATTCCGACGAGAAAAGGAATAATGGAAACAGCGATTTTTATCCCCTCCTTCCCACCATCCACGAAGCTCTCATAAGTTGGCACTTGCTTTAATGTCCCGATTATCAGGATCGCTGCAATAGTCAAAGGGATAAACCAGAGTGAAATATTTGCAATTGCTCCCATCTTATCCCCCTTTACGGCTTCTTCGCCAATAAAAATACCGGTCTATCAGAATAGCGGCAATCGCCGATAGAATTGTCGTTATTAAAGTGGGAACGACGATTTCCGCCGGGGAAGCCGAATTGTAGTTTAAACGGATTGCGATTACGGTCGTTGGCAAAATAGTCACGCTAGCTGTATTAATCGCCAGGAATGTAACCATCGAGCGGCTCGCCGTATCTTTTTTATTGTTCAGGGTTTGCAATTGTTCCATGGCCTTTAACCCAAGTGGAGTAGCAGCGTTTCCAAGCCCGAACATGTTGGCAATGATATTGGAGAGGATATAACCCATGGCGGGATGGTTGGCCGGCACTTCCGGGAACAGGGGCCTGATAATCGGTTTGAATACTTTGGCGAGCCCTTTCAAAATACCTGCTTCCTCAGCGATTTTCATCATCCCAAGCCAAAAGACCAGGATACTTACGAGGCCAATGCAAAGGGTTACGGCATCTCTCGCCCCCTTGAAAATAGCCTGGTTCACCTCATGCATCGTTCCATTGATCATGGCAAACACAATTCCAATAAGGGTGAGAATGACCCAAATATAATTAACCATTGCTTTTTAAACCTATCACTTTAGCCATCAACCGCTTGAAGCCGAATAGATATCCGGTCTTTTTTTTCTCATTGGGCTTAAAAAAGATAGGTACAGATTTGACCGCCCTACCGTCCAAGTAGATGGTGGCTTTGCCTGCCGTGGCCCAGCCATTGACAACTTCTCCAGGGAATTTGCCTCTTTTCGGATGTTCCAGCTTGTAGTCTATTGAGAATTTATCAATTTCATTTTTCGTGGCGGGGTATAAAACAGGATTTGCAATATAGATGGATCCATTTTTGTATGGCTCTTTTTCCAACCGTACGGTTCCTTCCGGCAGCACTTCAGCCAGATCAAACGTCGCGAACCCGGATTCGAACATGCCAATATGGTCATTCCAGTCATCGGGGGCGTTCAGGGTTACGGCTATCAGCTCCATGTCCCCTTTTTTCGCGGTTGTCACAAGCGTCCTTTTTGCACGTTTCGTATACCCGGTCTTCCCGCCAGTGCAATATGTGTACATTGAAAGGAGGCGGTTCTTATTCCTCCACTCCCTGTCCCATGCTTCTTCCGGATTTGGCGCCCGGTGGATTTTAGTCCCGGAAATCTTCTTGTACACCTCATTGTTCATTGCATACCTGGTCAGAAGCGCCATATCGTATGCGGTTGAATAGTGGTTTTCTTTGTTGTCGAGCCCATGAGGGTTGGAAAAGACAGTATTGTACATGCCAATTTCCGCCGCTTTTTGATTCATTAAAAAGGCGAAACCTTCTTCACTTCCCCCAACAAATTCGGCAATGGAGGCGGCCGCGTCGTTTCCTGAGCGGAGCATAAGGCCATAAACAAGATCTTCGAGAGTAATCCTTTCCCCGGCCTTCAAATAAATTGACGATCCCTCTGTCCGTACCGCATGCTCACTAACCTTGACATAACGATCCATTTTCCCTGATTCTATCGCCAGGATCGCAGTCATGATTTTCGTTATGCTTGCTATCCTCATCGGTGTATGGGGCTGCTTTTCGAATAAAACACGCCCGGTTTTTTGCTCCATTAATACAGCAGCTTGTCCGCTAACCGAAAATGCCGCATAAGGACGCGAGGGAACAATGCCAAGCATTAAGGTAAAAAGAAGAATGATGACGGCTGTTCGTTTCACTATTTTCATTGCGATTTCGCACTCCTACTTGTATTTGTACAAGTTTATGCCGGACCATGCCCAATATGACCAACAACACCAGGAGGAGGGCAGTTTTAGTAAAACAGCCTGTAACAACCATTCGGGTCATTAAAATCTTCTTTTAACGCCCAAAGGAACGACTGAACACTGCTGTTCAGGCTTTAAATCCTCTTTAAACGCCCGAAGGAACCCTTGACCACTGCTGTACGGCCTTTAAATCCTCTTTTAACGCGGGATGATGGAGGGTTCAACACCACTCTCAACCGGTGGCCAATGTATCGATAAAACTAGCATAATTTTTTAGCTAGCATGTCTCCCGCGACAACAAAAAAACAGGGTTACCCCTGTTTTGTGTCTTAAAAGTTTCATATTTTTAAAATGCCCCCCAAAATGGCCGGCCTCCTTTAATTATGCTGGAGCACGAATTCTAGCGGGGAATTAAGGTCAAAATTGCCCTTCGATTCGATTGATTCAAAAACTCCCGGTAGCTTTGAGTAGTCGATGCCCTTGAAATAGGAAGCGAACTCTTTTTGGGTATGAAGGTATAACCTTTTGCGATTGCGCAGGCCTGGATTTTTGATCATACAGACAAGTGCCACCAAATCCTTGAAGAAAATATCTTTGCCGCCCGCCTTGAATAGGGGGTCGTGTTCGAACGGGACGAACTCGGCAAATCGTTCATCAAAATAACGAAGGTACAAAACATGAAGCGTTTTTTCTTTGCCTTCATCGATATATGTAAGTTCGCTTCTGTTAAAAAAGTCCTCGGATGTATTCGATTTTTCCTTTTCTAGTTCATATCCAATGCTTTTTTTAATAATCATGCGGCTTCCCTCTCCTTATTATCGAGCATATTTCCATTTTAGCATAATAATGGGTCTAAGGGTTTCGACCTAGGCACCTTTTCAAAAGGTGAGTGAAACATTCGTACTTTTCCTTGCTTTACTCTTGGTCCTGGAACCTTCCAAAAAACAGGTCGGCTTCTTCCTGGATGAATTCGTCCTCGTTTTTATCAGGAAGCGGCGGCAATTCATCGAGGTTTTTCAAGCCAAAGTAATCCAGAAACTCCTTCGTTGTTCCATACAGGTAGGGGCGCCCGGAACCCTCAGCCCGGCCAGCTTCCTTGATAAGAGCTTTCGACATCAGTGTCTGGAGCGGCCTTTCTGTTTTCACCCCACGTATTTCTTCTATTTCCGCCCTGGTGATCGGCTGTTTATAGGCGATGATGGCAAGAGTCTCCAACGCGGCCTGGGAAAGGCTTGCGGATCCGGGTACGTCCACCAGCTTTTTCAGGTAAGGCGCATTTTCTTTTTTTGTGCCAAGCTGCACTGTACCAGCCAATAGAATGATGATTAAGCCGCGCTCGGAATCGTTTTCGAGGTTCTCCTTCAGTTCATCGACTATTTGTGCGGCCCTGCCCTCGTCCACCTCAAGGACTTCGGCAATCTGCCTGATGGAAAGCCCTTCATCCCCCGCGGCGAATAATAGGCTCTCCAGTATGCTATGGTAATTAATAATATCCAACTGCCGCTGCTCCTTTCCGTGCTGGAATGATTTGAATTCCACCGAAGTTTTCAGCCTGTTCGGCGATGATTTCGTTCCGTTTCATAAGTTCTAGCACCGCAAGGAATGTCACCACGATATACTCCTTTTCCGGTGAAGGGAACAAATCATAGAAATCGATTGCTCCGGCCTTGCCACTTAACAAGGCAAGGATGTCATCCATCCTTTTTTCAATCGAAATTTCCTGCCGGGCGATTTTTGTTGCTAGCGGTTTTTGCAGGCGTTTTCTACGCATTAGCTTCTGAAAGGCAGCGAGCATGTCATAAAGGGAAACGGAGGGAGCAAGCGCACGCTGAGTGATTGCCTCCTTTTGGAACTCGGAAAGGTCGCTCGGCGCTTTCGTGTAAATCAGGCTCCGTTCTTCCTCGAACCCTTTTAAGTCCAGTGCTGCTTCCTTGAACTTTTTATATTCAATCAGCCTTTCGACGAGTTCGTTTCGCGGATCCTCCTCAAAACCGTTCTCAAGCCCCTCATCAAACAGCTCCTCTTCCTGTTTCGGAAGCAGCATCTTGCTTTTAATTGCCAATAGCGTCGCGGCCATAACAAGGTATTCGCTTGCGAGGTCCAGCTTTAGTTCTTTCATCGTGTGGATGTAAAGCAGGTATTGTTCTGTAATTTGTGCGACCGGGATGTCGTATATATCAATCTCAAGCGTGTTGATTAAATGGAGCAGCAAATCGAGCGGCCCCTCGAATGTATCGAGCTTCACATTATAATGCATATAATTTTTCACCAAAGTTCTGCAGTATATTTAATCTAAACTATTACTAGTATAGTAGATTGAAATGTGTTATTCCAACAAGAATTTAGCGGAATAACCCGAAGAGGAAGATTTTGGCGAATCAGGAAAGTCAATAAACGGGTAATGTGCCCATACACAATTATCCTCTCCTACATAGCATGTATGGATAAGATACGAAACCAATAGGAGGTTATAGTATGGGAGATGGAGTACGCTGTGGTTTTGGAGCAGGTTTTGCTTTAATTGTTGTCCTTTTCATCCTGCTGATCATCGTTGGTGCCTCCTGGTACTAGACAATGGCCAAATCTTTCGCTAAAGAGCCCGCAATTGCCTTGCGGGCTCTTTGCCGTCCCTTTGTGATAAACTGTGGGTAGACCAACCAAACTTCGGGAGGAATGGCATGTATCCGGAAGCATTTATCAACTATTTGTCGCATTTCCATGGCGACCGTGATTACTTTGAATGTCATGAAATATTAGAGGAATATTGGAAAGAGGAAGATAAAGGGAACAAGGATTCCGTTTGGGTCGGCTTTATCCAGCTCGCGGTGGGCTGTTACCATTATCGAAGGAGAAATACGGCGGGTGCGATGAGGACACTTCAAAAAGCAAAAGTCATTTTAAGCGGCAAGGAACCGGCACTTGCTTCACTTGGCATCGATGGCAAAAAATTAATTTTGCGATTAGATGAGCTGATTGTGAGGGTAAAGGATGGAAAAGAGTACAAAGAGTTCATTATTCCAATCAGTGACGCTAAGCTGGAGGAGTTGTGCATCGAGGCTTGCCGCTTAATGGGGGCTGAATGGTGCAAGGAAGGCGGTTTGCCTCCGAAGATCATTATTGACCGCCACAAGGTCCGCGACCGGTCCACAGTCATCCTGGAAAGGGAAAAGGCGCTTGAGCGGAAAAAACAAAACGCAGGAAGTGATTAACCTTCACTTCCCGCGCCTTCATTTTGTGAACACTTCTCCAAAAATGGAGCCGTTATTTCATTCGCCTCGATTGTTTTTTCCGGAAACATTTCCCGGATGCCCTCGATCATAGCACGCCCAATTCCTTGGCCGCGATGGGACGGGTTAACGGAGATATGCTGGATTTCGGCTGTTTCATCACTTGTATGGAGAATACCGATTAAACCGGTGATGTCTTCCTCCTTCCAGAGGAAAAGCTGCCAGCCTTCAGCTGTTTCGTATTGTTTCATTGATTGCTGCAATTTCTTAATATCTTTTTCGCCAGGCATAAAAGATATTAATCCCATTGCTATCTTTTCAAACTGTTTTTTATAGCGTATTAACATTTTGATCCCTCATTATAGTTATAGGCCCATTCCTGTAACCATGTTATTTGGATTGGATGGTTTTTGATTAGTATATGTTCATTGTCCCCCGAAGTTACGCTATCGTTAATCATACAAAATTTCACTGGCCGGGGCAACCGCGGACAAGGAAAGATCGCGGCCAGGCATTATTTTTTCCTACGAAGGGTCATGCAATAAAGACCCAATAAATGATCCCCCAGACCATGGCGAATGCTAAAAGCCCGACCAGGAGCACCAGGTTGTTTTTATTCGGCATTGGTCCCACCTCCATTAAAATGGATGCCAATGCCAACCATTCTACACTATTATATGAATTTTATCCATACCCCTAGACTGCCGGAAGCTGCCGGCTTGGTTAAATACCATTATTACCCTGGTTGATGGATAAAATAATAAACATCTGGAGGACTGTATGAAAAAGTTTATTTGTTTCCTGGCGTCTGTTTGCATTTTTGCAATGCCTTTAACTGTTTCCGCGGATTTGGCGGAAGGAGATATGATTGTGACATTGGGAGAAAACCTGTCTGATGGGCAAAAGGATGCGCTTTTAAAAGAAATGGGCGCTCCCGGGGACGTACAGATAGTTACGGTTTCAAATAAGGAAGAACATCAATATCTGGGAAAATACGTGCCAAAGTCAATGATTGGCACAAGGGCGATTTCCTCTTCGGCCATCACGATGAATAAGAAGGATACAGGTCTTACGGTTAAAACAAAAAATATTACGTGGGTCACGGATGAAATGTACCTGAATGCCCTCATGACAGCTGGGGTAAAGGATGCCAGCATTTATATCACCGCCCCGGTTGCCGTTTCCGGAACAGCGGCCCTTACAGGGATTATAAAGGCCTATGAGATTTCCGCGGATGAAACAATCCCGGAGGATATAAAACAGGCGGCTAATCAGGAAATGGTAGAAACCGCTAAGCTCGGTGATTCTATCGGCAAAGAAAATGCTTCAGCCCTGATCGCGAAAGTTAAGGAAGAAATTTCAAAAGATAAACCAAGAAACGAGGCGGAACTTAAAGCGTTGATTGAACAACAGGCCCAGGAACTTAAAGTGGATTTAACAAATGAAGAGCTTCAGTCATTGACCGCCCTTTTTAAAAAGCTGCAAGATCTGGATATCGACTGGGGCCAGGTCGGGGACCAACTGAACAAAGCGAAGGACCAATTTTCAAAATTCCTTGACTCTGAAGAAGGGAAAGGGATTTTGGCAACCCTGAAGAAGTTTTTTAAAAGCATCGCGGATGCCATCCGCTCCTTTTTTGAATAAATACAAGAATACTATTTAGGTAGAATCAAAGATGTGTTATTTAAATGGATCATAGCCGTTGATTTCCTCTCAACCGGAAAGTTTCCGTTTACCCGCTTATTGAAAAAAACTGCCCTATTTACGGGCAGTTTCTTTATTTACTGAAGATACAAACGGCAGGTCATACTGAAGGAGGTCCTCGTAGGTTTCCCTTTTCACAACGAGTGAGGCTTCCCCATTTTCAACAAACACAACCGCAGGCCGCGGTATTCTGTTATAGTTATTTGCCATTGAATAGCCGTAGGCGCCAGTGCAGAAAACAGCGAGAATTTCCTCCTGCCCGGATTCCGGGAGTGGCAAATCCCAAATAAGCATATCGCCGGACTCGCAGCATTTACCCGCGATCGATACGGTTTCATTCGGCTCTGCCAACGGCCTCGATGCCAGGACAGCCTCATACTTCGCTTGATAGAGGGCCGGCCTAATGTTATCGCTCATCCCTCCGTCGACAGCGAGATATTTCCTGACCCCGGGGACTTCCTTGCTTGAGCCCGTCCTGTACAGTGTGATACCCGCATCCCCCACAAGAGAGCGGCCCGGTTCAA
This sequence comes from Neobacillus oceani, assembly GCF_046237595.1. NCBI lineage: Bacteria > Bacillati > Bacillota > Bacilli > Caryophanales > Bacillaceae > Neobacillus > Neobacillus oceani. The sequence continues at coordinate 2,791,735 of NZ_CP143543.1, forward strand.
TCCAAATTTCCGGCATTTCCATTAAATTGGATGCTGCCAGGCGTTTTACTTCCGAGATGATTTCGCTCACATAAGCCGATGGCGGGAGCGGACTGTCCTCGTCCGTATACCTGATTCCAAAACCGCCTCCAAGATTGAGGACCCTTGTTTTAAAAGAATAGGCGTCTCTCCAAGCGGCAAGTTTTTCAACAATTTTTCTCGCTGCCAGAATAAAACCAGTTGTTTCAAAGATTTGTGACCCAATATGGCAATGGACGCCAAGCAAGTCAAAACAGGAGTCCTCCAAGGCAGCTTTTAAAGCAAGTTCCGCTTCTCCATTGTTCAAGTCGAAACCAAACTTCGAATCCTCCTGGCCTGTAAGGATGTAGTCATGTGTGTGCGCTTCAATCCCCGGGGTAACGCGCAGAAGGATTTTAGCTTTTGCATTCCTTTGTACGCATATATCCTGCAGCATGGAGAGTTCATGGAAATTATCGACAACGATGCAGCCAATTCCAAGGTCAATTGCCATTTCCAATTCTTCCCTGCTTTTGTTATTACCGTGAAAATGAATCTTTTCAATCGGAAATCCGGCTACCTGAGCCGTATACAGTTCTCCACCCGATACAACATCAAGTGAGAGGCCTTCCTCGGCCGCAAGCTGGATCATGGCGATTGTCGAGAATGCCTTGCTTGCATAGGCAACTTGGGCCTTGACACCCTGTTTTTCAAACTCCCGTTTAAATCCTCTGGCCCGTTCCCGGATCAATGCGACATCATATACATAAAGCGGTGTTCCATACTGGTTCGCCAATTCGATGGCGTCGACTCCGCCGATTTCCAGATTCCCCGCCTGGTTTACTCCAATTGTCCCATGAAAATGCATGTATTTCCTCTCCCTGCTAAAATGGCGTCAAATCGTGATTGCAGCGGGCATTCGGGTAAGGAAAAGGACAGGCCGCTGCTAGGACTGTCCACAAACGAATATGCCCGTCCTTTTTTAATTAATTACTTTAGCATATCTGACCCTAAACCGCAATGCATTTCAGTTACCTGGAGGATTGGCGGGAACGATTCCCAGCGTGCATGATTTTCGGGCGGAGGATGGCTCCGGGAACAGCCCTTCGAATCAATATTTGGATGGAGGCTTTCGGATCAAACGGGAGAAACGGCCATAAATAAGGAATTCCAAATGATTTTATACGGACTAAAAACAGCAGGTAGACGGTAGTCGCGATAATAAATCCAGGCGTATGGAAAAATGCTACGACGATGAGCAGCATGAACCTGCCAATTTTATTGGCGACGCTTAACTCATAGCTCGGAGTTGAGAATGTGCCTATCCCCGAGACTGCTACATAAAGGATTACCTCTGGTACAAAAAGTCCGACATCAACCGCAATTTGCCCGATTAGTACAGCCGCAATCAAACCCATCGCTGTGGATAACGGAGTAGGGGTATGGATGGCGGCTATACGGAGAAATTCGATACCAAGGTCCGCAAGAAGCAACTGGATGATGATTGGGATGCTGCTTGTATCGTTTGGTCCGATATACGATAATTTTTCGGGAAGCAAACCCGGTTCGACGATAAATAAATACCACAATGGGAGAAGCAAGATGGAAGATAGGATACCTAAAAACCTTGTCCAACGTACAAAGGTCCCTACCGCTGGGGATTGCCTGTATTCCTCGGCATGTTGAACATGGTGGAAATAGGTTGCCGGTGCAATGATAACACTTGGTGAAGTATCCACATAAATTAGCACATGGCCCTCAAGCAAATGGACAGAAGCGACATCCGCCCTTTCTGTGTATCTGACCAATGGATACGGATTAAACCCCTGATTTACGATAAATTCTTCAACCGTCTTATCTGCCATTGGAAGGCCATCCACTACGATAGCTTGCAGCTCTTTCCTTACTTTCTCAACTAAACTAGGACTGGCCACATTTTCAATATAGCCGATCGCAATATCCGTTTTTGACCTTAATCCTACGTGAATCATTTCAAACCGGAGCCTCTCATCTCGAATTCGCCTTCTCGTAAGCGCTGTGTTCAGAATGATGTTTTCTACAAATCCGTCCCTTGATCCCCTGACAACTTTCTCAGTATCGGGCTCCTGCGGCTGCCTGCCAGGGTAACCTCTCGTATCGACAGACAGGCCCACTCCTTCGCCTTCCATTACGAACACAATCAGGCCAGATAGGACCGCTGTTACAAAATCCTCAATAGAATAAACCCTTGTAACTGATTGATGAACGATATTTTGTTCGAGATATTGGACAATTCCCGTCACCATTTTTTTACTATTATTAAGTTCATCCAAGGATTCAATTATCTCGATAATAAATGAAGTATCACAAAGGCCGTTCACGTAGTAAAAATGGACGTCCTTCCTTAGCACCTTCAGTTTCCGGACCCCCAGATCGAAGCTTTTGCCCAGGCCGGCGTGCTCCTTCATATAGGTTTCGATTTCCGTAAGGGATTTAGGAAGCAGCTTTTTCTCCTCATTCTTGCTGATCATAGTAACCGCTCCTTTCGAGAATAATCTCAACCGCTTTTTTCGTAATTGGGGCACCCAAAGTGTAGTGGTCCCTGCGCGCCATTTTCCCGATATCTCCAATCCCCACAATGACCGGCACATACAGGCTGTCAAGGCAATAGACAGTGTCCCCATAAATTCTTCCGGTTTCCATTTCCTGAACACCGAACTTATCCACACCATTTGCCGTTAATTCCCCATACCGGTCTATACAGACGTCGACCCTTGTCCATTCCGCCTGGTGTGTGTTTGAAGCAACTGCCACAATGCCCAGCACCTCGATATCGGGATGGGAGGCAACATATTTCAAAGCTGCTTCGCCAGGCCCCTCCCCTATTAGTCCGCTATCATCAAACATGACAAGAACCGGGTCGTTTTCAGCTTTTTTGATGAGCCCGACAATATCTGGCCCGCCAAGTAAAGAAGGGTTTCCCGAAGATAGGGATATGCAGCGGCCGCCAATTTCAGCCGCTACATGTTCGACAGCCTTCCTCGCATACTCATCGCCATCGGTAACCAAAATTACCTTCCTGGGCATTCGGCAACGCCCCTCCTTTCTTGCAGTTTAGCGTTTTATGAAATAAAGCCATTGAAAGAGCGAACCAAAGATTTTTCCAAAAACAACAGCCATAAGCAATGTAATGATTTTCCCATCAATATTCAGCCTCTTTGCAAGGATGGGAATGACATTTAGAACTTCTGCAAGTGCCCCGGCTATCATGCCGACAAATAGTCCTCCGGCAAGGCCCATCGGAATAAGAAATAATTGGGATATTCCCAGCACCGGGTCCCTGAGGCCACCATAAATTCCCGCCATAGTACCGATAATAACAGCCGCCTCATACCAGACAGCCTTATTTGCAGTCTTGGATATTTGCGCCAGGCGGGGGATGATGCCAAGTACAGTCAAAAAAGCAACAAAGCCGGAACCCACTGCTAGCCCGCCGCTCACGGCAATAAATACCGTTAAAATGACCTCAATTGTCGTCAAGGCGCTTCATGCTCTCCCGATTTTCGTGAATCATAACGTAGTTATCCAAGGACTGCTGGTAATTGAACATTTCAACTTCCAGTGGACTGGGTTCCTCATTTATCCGTTTTTTGAAGATATGGTTGAAAAACAGGACCATCCCCATTCCAAGCCCAAAGGAATATGGGATTTGAAACAACAGTGGCGCTTCAGTAACTTCTCCGGTAATAATGGTGTATAACTTCGCATGGACGTCCTTCATGCTTACATCATCATGGAAGTTCATTATCGCCATCGCCGAACCGAAAAAGAGCAAGAGCCATATCAGGATGAAAAAAGGCAATGAGAGCATACGCCTTTTTTCAATATTCACTTCGACTAGAGTCTGCGCCGGCCCAATAGCCTGGATGTCGCAGCCGGGAAACAAACCCGTTATTTTCCTTATTACTTTCATAGCATCAATGACGACATAATTGCTGTCTCTCTTCGTGATTTGGTGAATCGACAATTCTTTAATCGCCCGCTCCATGCCTTCGGGGGCGAGAACCTGGGCGATATCGCCAATCATGATTACCTGGTCCTGATTGGCAATTATTCTGTTTCTCATGCGGATATAGACTGTTTTTTCCAAAACACTCACTTCCAGACATAGTTTTCCTTGTATTGCTAGTATGGTTGAAACCGCCTGCCTTAATGAAAGGCAATAATTGCCTCATAATGGAGGTGAAAGTTCTCTGCAAAATAGAAAAGCCATATGGATTTAAATATCCATATGGCTTTTCATCTGTTGCAATATTTTCTTTTCAAGGCGGGACACTTGAACCTGGGAAATTCCAAGGCGCTGGGCTACCTCTGATTGTGTCTGGTCCTTGTAATAACGCAAATAAACAATCAGTTTTTCCCTTTCATCAAGTTCCCGAATCGCTTCCTTCAAGGCTATCTTATCAAACCATTTTCCGTCATTTCCGTCATCGATCTGATCCAGGAGCGTAATTGGATCGCCATCGTTTTCATAAACCGTTTCATGAATCGAAGCCGGAGCGCGGGAAGCTTCCTGGGCAAGGATGATTTCCTCCGGCAAAAGCCCAAGATGGGCAGATAATTCATTGACAGTTGGAACCCGGCCAAGGGACTTGGATAATTCATCCTTGGCCCTGCGGATTTTATTTCCGGTCTCTTTCAGCGAACGGCTTACTTTTACTGTTCCATCATCCCTGATGAACCTTTGGATTTCGCCAATAATCATCGGCACCGCATACGTCGAGAATTTAACGTCATATGACAAATCGAATTTATCGACCGATTTTAACAGGCCAATGCAGCCAATTTGGAAAAGATCGTCAGGGTCATATCCCCGGTTTAAAAAACGCTGGACAACCGACCAGACAAGCCTCATGTTCTTTTCGACGATAATATCGCGGGCTTGTTCATCGCCCTCGTGGCTTCTTTTAATTAACTCCTTAACCTCATGATCTTTGAGAAACGGCTGGTTGCTATCTTTTTTGACCTCTACGTCCATAGGCGGTCTCCTTAATTGCAAAGCATCTTGCTTCGGGATAAATTCTTCCGTAACCTGATTTCCGTGCCTTTTCCACGCTCGGATTGGATCTCAACCTCATCCATGAAGTTTTCCATTATCGTGAACCCCATGCCTGAGCGTTCCAGCTCCGGCTTTGTTGTAAACAGCGGCTGGCGCGCCTCTTCGATATCCGCTATCCCATTCCCTTTATCTTTAATGGTGATTTCAACTGATTCAGCTTCAATCGCCACATCGATATAGACGATTCCATTCGGATCATTGTCGTAACCATGGATGATCGCATTCGTGACCGCTTCGGAAACGACCGTTTTAATTTCAGTCAGTTGATCCATGGTCGGATCGAGCTGGGCGGTAAACGCTGCTACCGTCACCCTGGCAAAAGACTCATTTTGGCTAAGCGCGCTGAATTGAAGGCTCATTTCGTTTCGCATTACGCAACCCCCAATCGCTGGAGCGCATATGCTTCCGTCGGTTCCATCCTGATAATTTTAAATAAGCCCGACATGTCAAGCAATCTTTCAACCGCTGGGGAGACAGAGCATACGACCAATTCCCCGTGGAGCTGCTTCAGCTGTTTATATCGTCCCAGGATGACGCCAAGGCCGGAACTATCCATGAATGTCAGCCCTTCAAGGTTCATGACAATATGGCGGATCCCTTGTGATTCAATGGCCTCCGTTGCCCGGGATCGCAGCCCGTCAGCGGTATGGTGGTCAAGTTCACCGCTTAACCGGATGCATAATACTTCGCTCATTACTTCCATTTCGATGTTAAGACTCACTGTATTCGGCCTCCTAATTTGTTTCTCCGGCAATTGTCCGCGTATCCGGCCCAATTAAGCCCGCCATAGCTAGACGGGGCGCCTTACAGTGAGTTCAATTCGATATCCGCAATGGCAAATCCTTCTACAAAGACAAAACTAGTGGCAATTCGCTAAAGGTAGTTGAAAAGTTTCGCGATTCGACAGAGCTTCATTTCCCTGCTTTCGTGAACATGCCCATTGACCTCTTGTACAATGTCCACCAGCCCGCTTCACCGACATTCCTGCTTGCGACCAAGTCCTGTTCCTGAAGCAGACGGCCATCTTTCATCAGCCTGATTGTCCCGACTTTATCTCCTTTTTCGATAGGGGCTTTCAGATTTTTGCTGATTTTGATGACCCTCTTGATGTCGTCAACTTTTTCTCCTTTTTTTGTCAGGATGGAAATAGGCTCGCTTGTGACTGCTTCGATTCTTTTGAAGTTGCCCTTGCTCACGGCCGCTTCTCCAACTGCGATATTCCTTTGGTAGAGAGGATGGGTTTCATAATGGCCGAAAGCATAATCAAGCATTTTTGACACTTGTGCGTTCCTTGCTTTAGAAGTTGGAGCTCCGAAAACGACGGCTATCACCCTCATTCCGTTCTTTTGGGCGGTAGCTGTTAGGCAGTATTTCGCTTCAGCCGTGAAACCAGTTTTCAGCCCATCCACGCCTGGATAAAAACGGACAAGCTTATTGGTGTTGACAAGCCAGAATTTTTTGTCTGTATTTTCCCGAAGATATGATTCATACATGCCCGTATACTTCGTAATATCCTCGTATTTTAATAGTTCCTTCGCCATGATTGCCATATCGGCCGCTGTACTGACGTGGCCCTCTTCAGGAAGTCCGGTCGTATTTTTAAATACGGTATTTTTAAGGCCAAGCTCCTTGCCTTTTTTGTTCATTCTATCGACAAATGCTTCCTCAGAACCCGCAATCCTTTCGGCCATGGCGACAGAGGCATCATTGCCGGATCCGATCGCAATTCCTTTAAGCAATTCCCGGGTTGTCATTTCTTCCCCTGCTTCGAGGAAAATCTGGGAACCACCCATTGAAGCGGCATACTCACTTGCCCGGACCTTTTCGTTTATGCTAAGTTTCCCCTCATCCAGCGCTTCCATAATCAGAAGCATAGTCATAACTTTTGTCATGCTGGCCGGCGGAAGAGGTTCATGGCTGTTTTTTTCATACAGGACAGTCCCTGTGTCCCTTTCGATTAGAATGGCCGATTTTACCTCCCGGGCAAGATCGGCGGTATTTGCTTCCTTTGCGGATGCCTCCGGCGAAACCAGTGTTATGGCTAACAGTCCAGCAAGTATCAGTGAACTTAATCGTTTCATTTGCATAACCCTCCATTCTTTATAGCCTCCATCTTTTCCATAAATGGTTTTTTTATACAAAATCAGAAGAACAAAATGCGCAAGCGCCTGGTTATTTCGAGTTATCCACAACGTTACATTTTAAAATTTCCTGACAAAAAAAAAAGAGGCGCCTTCGGTTTTATCCAAAGCGCCTCTACAACGATTTCTATTCGGTTATTTCCTCATAAATCAAGGTCGGCTTTTCTACCTCAGCGCCCGAAAGCTTGATGCTGCTGTAGAGCTTTTCCTTCACTTGTTCAATATTTTCGGAGTTGCTGTGGATGGCTGCCAGTGATTCTCCTTTATTGACCTTATCGCCGATCTTTTTCTTCAACACGATTCCTACAGCCAAATCGATTTCGGATTCCTTCGTCGCGCGGCCCGCCCCAAGCAGCATTGCGGCAGTCCCTACTTCATCGGCAACGATTTCCGAAACGAAACCATCTTCTTTCGCCTCAAGTTCAAAAATAAAGCTTGCCTGTGGAAGGCGGGCAGGATCATCGACCACGGAAGCATCTCCTCCCTGGGCGCTTAGGAATTCTTTCATTTTCTCGAGCGCGCTCCCATCTTGAATTGCTTTTTCAAGCAACCCGCGGGCTTCCGAAAGGGATTCGGCTTTCCCTGCAAGGTAAACCATATGGCTTCCAAGCGTCAAGCTCAATTCCGTCAAATCCGCCGGGCCTTCGCCTTTTAATGTATCAATTGCTTCCTTGACTTCAAGTGCATTCCCAATCGCATAGCCAAGCGGCTGGCTCATATCGGAAATGACGGCCATCGTTTTCCTGCCGACATTATTTCCGATTCGGACCATTGCCTTTGCAAGTTCCCTTGAGTCTTCAAGCGTTTTCATAAAAGCACCAGCGCCTGTTTTTACATCAAGGACAATGGCATCGGCGCCTGCAGCAATTTTTTTGCTCATAACCGAGCTGGCGATAAGAGGGATGCTATTGACAGTAGCGGTTACATCCCGGAGCGCGTACAACTTTTTGTCAGCAGGAGTCAAATTCCCACTTTGGCCGATTACGGCTAATTTATTTTTGTTTACAAGGTTGATAAATTCAGAATTCTCAATTTCGACGTGGAAACCAGCGACCGCTTCAAGTTTATCAACCGTTCCGCCAGTATGGCCAAGGCCGCGCCCGGACATTTTTGCGACAGGGACGCCAACCGCGGCAACAAGGGGGCCGAGAACAAGCGTCGTTGTATCGCCAACACCACCGGTTGAATGCTTATCGACTTTAACCCCTTCAATTTCAGACAAGTCGATTTGATCTCCGGACTCTACCATTGCCATCGTCAAATCGGCTCTTTCCTTTTCCGTCATCCCTTTGTAATAGATCGCCATTGTAAGCGCACTCATTTGATAGTCCGGTATAGAGCCATTTGTATAGCCCTCAATAATATAGTTGATTTCTTCCGCAGACAATTCCAGTCCGTCACGCTTTTTTTCGATTAAATCTACCATTCTCATTGATATCACCCACTAGTTAGTTATTTAGCCAAGCTTTCCATTATATTAGAGGGAAGCTTTCTGCCAGAAAGCTTTCCCTATATTTTTTTGCATAGAGGTTACTTCAACTCGCCAAGGAAGCTTTCGCCATGTTCAGGCATCGCTACACCAAAATTTTCCGCAACCGTGGCACCAATATCAGCAAACGTCTTCCTGACTGGCAATTCCTTCCCCTCATCCAACTTTTTCGAAAAAACAAGGAGCGGCACATATTCCCGAGTATGGTCTGTTCCCGGGTGGACCGGATCGTTGCCATGATCCGCGGTGATAATCAGCAAATCGTCTTCATTCAGTTTTTCAAACACTTTTGGCAGTCGGGAATCATATTCCTCAAGCGCTTTTCCATAGCCTTCCGGGTCACGGCGGTGGCCATAGAGCGCGTCAAAATCGACGAGGTTCAAAAAGCTTAGGCCAGTAAAGTCCATTTCCAGTGTGTCGACAAGCTTATCCATTCCATCCATATTCGAAACGGTGCGAAGGGATTTTGTTACGCCCTCCCCATCATATATATCGGAAATTTTCCCGATAGCCAGGACGTCAAAGCCCGAATCCTTCAGCTCGTTCATGACTGTCCGCCCAAATGGCTTCAATGCATAATCATGCCGGTTCGCGGTCCTCTTAAAATTGCCTGGTTCGCCAATGAACGGGCGCGCGATGATGCGTCCGACCATGTATGGATCATCAAGAGTAAGTTCCCTGGCGATTTCACAAATTTTGTACAGTTCATCAATAGGAACAATCTCTTCATGCGCCGCAATTTGCAAGACTGAGTCGGCAGAAGTGTATACGATTAGCGCGCCAGTTTCCATATGTTCCTTCCCGAGTTCATCAAGAATCGCTGTTCCGCTCGCGGGCTTGTTTCCGATTATTTTCCTTCCGGTCCTCGCTTCAAGCTCAGAAAGCAATTCATCAGGGAATCCTTCCGGGAACACACGGAACGGAGTCTGGATGTTGAGGCCCATGATTTCCCAATGGCCAGTCATCGTGTCCTTTCCATTCGACGCTTCCCGCATTTTTGTAAAATAGGCAAGTGGCTTTTGCTGTTTCTCAATTCCTTTAATTTCACGGATATTGCTGAGGCCAAGCTTCCCCATATTAGGCATATTCAGGCCATTCATTGCTTCGGCTATGTGTCCTAAAGTATCCGACCCTTTATCGCCGAATTTTTCAGCATCGGGTGCCTCGCCGATTCCGACTGAATCCATTACAATCAGAAAAATCCTTTTAAATTTAGGTTTCTTACTCATTTTCAAATTTCCTCCTTTTTCATGGAGACAACGACAGGGGTAGTTTACCCTATCAATAAATCGTTTAACCATAGTACAAACGTCAGAAGTCTGACATCTATATTTTACTAAATGGCTATGAAATTACAAGAAAAAGAATCAAACTATTTATGACAGAAATAGCAAGAACCGGACAAAATTTGACCGGCTCCACTCTCTTACTCTATTAAGCTCTTGGATGGAATTTGCTATATACATCCCTTAACCTAACTTTGGTTACATGGGTATAAATTTGGGTCGTCGAAATATCCGAATGGCCCAACATTTCCTGGACCGCCCTTAAGTCCGCCCCATTTTCGAGAAGATGGGTGGCAAACGAATGGCGGAGTGTATGCGGGGTAAGGTCTTTTTCTATCCCCGCATCAAAAGAAAGCTTTTTAAGGATTTTCCAAAATCCCTGGCGCGTTAGCCTCTTTCCCTGGTGATTAAGAAAAAGGGCATCTTCCCTCGACTTCTGCCGCAAAAATTTAGGCCGTCCGGTTTCCAAATAACGTTCAAGCGCTCCTGTCGCGGTGCGGCCGATGGGAATGATCCGCTCCTTATTTCCTTTTCCAATGCAGCGAACGAACCCCATGTTCAAGTGAAGGTCGTCCAAGTCAAGTCCAATCAGCTCGCTAACCCTTATTCCTGTCGCGTATAGGAGTTCAAGCATCGCTTTGTCCCTGAGCCCAAAATGGCCCGTTCCTTTCGGCGCTTCAAGAAGGGTTTCAACTTCCTCCATGCTGAGTACCTTTGGAAGGTTTCTTTCAAGCTTCGGGGTTTCGATATGGACGGTCGGGTCATGGCTCGCGGCCTTGTCCCTCAGCAAAAACTGATGGAAGGAACGAATCGACGCGACATGCCTGGCGATTGTTTTCGCCGACTTCCCCTCGTTTTTCAGTTCTCCAATAAACTGTAGAATATGGGTCCGCTGGATATCATCAATCGCCTTTATAGCCTGTACATCTTTCAAATGGCGCAAATAGGTTTTAAGGTCCCGCTCATAAGATATCATTGTGTTTTCCGAGAGGCCTTTTTCAACCAATAGAAAATGGATAAAATCTTTCAAATGATCTTCCAACATGCTTCATTACTCCCCGCTCTTATAGAACAATAACAACCGGTCGAACCATTCAGGGTTGCCTGTATCCAATGAGTTGGACACTTTGACCGCCGCCCCCTTCGGTTTATCGTACCGGTGGTAATTCTGGTATTCCTCATGTATCCACATCATACCATAATAAAAGAGGAACGTGCAGGCGATGAATAGGATCAGGACTTTCAGGGCATTGTACATGGCCCGGCAAAATACGATCATGGCGGTTCCCCCCGTAACTTCAGGTTTTTAGTACAGGGTATGCCCAAAACGGCCAATATTATACCTGAAAAACCTTACCCAGCAAAACTATACTTTTTTTAAAAAAACTGTGTTAAGAACAGTATTGATTTTTGCCTGCGTCTATTGGAGCGGAGAGGACACGGTGCCCGTAGGTCAAAGCAGCTGCTGGACTTTTTTTTGAATAAGTTTCCTGAAAAGCATCAAGCAGAGTTAATACGAGCTGAGCAACAACGAGAACTTCACTAGTTATTTGTAAAATTCACCAGTGAGCGTCTGACCCCTACTACTTTTTTGAAAGTTTTATAGCAATTATTCACTAGTCCCCGTCTGCCACCTCGGCAGAAAATTCACTAGTTATTCTCAAATTTAACTAGTGAGCGTCTGACACCTACTATTTTTTCGAAAATTATCTGGCAATTATTCACTAGTCACTGTCTACTACAGCGTCCCGCGGGGTAGGCGCTTTCGCCAAAATCCTTTTTCCAAAAATAAACATTGTATTCTATTATAGCCAAACAAAAAACCCTTCATTGGAGAAGGGTAGATTTTATGAATTCTTCATTTTTAACGGCATTCCTAGGAACCACTTTTATTCGTCTGCTGGTTCTTCTTTGTCCTGGCAGCGGTGGCAAATTCCATGGAACGTAAGCCTATGGTCTTTTATTTTAAAATTCCAGCGCCTTTCAACAATTTCCTCAACGTCCTCAAGAAGGTCTTCCTGTATTTCATCAACCGCCCCGCATTCAATGCAGACAAGATGGTGATGGAAATGGGCAGCTCCTTCCTGGCGCAGGTCATATCTGGAGACGCCGTCTCCAAAGTTAATTTTATCGACGATTTTCAATTCTGTCAGCAATTCCAAAGTCCGGTAAACAGTTGCCAATCCAATTTCCGGAGATTTTTCCTTTACAAGAAGATAGACATCTTCCGCACTCAAATGGTCTTCCTCATGTTCCAATAAAACCCGAACGGTAGCTTCTCGTTGAGGAGTAAGCTTGTAGCTTGATGAATGCAGCTGTTTTTTAATTCTTTCGATTCTTGTTTCCATCCGTTCGTCCTCCCTCGCAACTGTCCTTTCCCATTATATCAGATAGGGCACGAGAAGAAAACTAAAATAATTATAAATAACAAATTGTAATGATTATTAGGTGGGATTGATTATCAGTTCATTTGCCGGCAACGGCTTTCATAAATCCAGGCGACAAGTATGCTTCAATGCCCGAAGCCAAGGCCAAAAGTACAATCGCCCCGGCTAGTAGAAGAAAGTACCGCCCAAAAATAGGAAGGATTGGCTGGCTGAACTTTTTTGTAAATTGCCTGCCAACCATCTTTAGTGAAAATACAATCGACACCGCCGCCATCACGATAAAGACCGGAATGATGATCACATTTTGCGGAAGTATGGATACAAAGGCGAAGACGAACCCTTTCCAGCCCATTTGGCTGACAAGGAAGCCAACCGTGAATCCGACAACCATTCCTTTTATAAAAAGAAGGATGAGGATGACCGGCAATCCGATGATTGAGATACCGAGCACCCACATCAGTGCGATAAATTTGCTGTTGTGAAGGAGACTCTGCACGAATAGCTCTCCGGAAGCCGCTGTTTCACCATTGGCAATCTGGCTGAAAAACTGCGATAAATAATAGAACAGATCTTCTTTTTGCTCGAAGCTCATGCTGTTCACGATGACGGCCCCGAAGATGACCCCCATCATAAAAAGAATGGATACAAACAGGAATACTGAGGAGTGCTCGCCCAAATATGCTGCTTCGACGAAATGGTTCATACGTTTTTTCATGGCATTTCCCCCTGAAGGACGGTTTTATACCATTGTATGCCTGTCCATTTTCGATATGACATGAATAGAGATGGGCAAACTGTCTTCAGTACTCCACTTTCCCGTATTTTCCTCCCCCACCCGCTTTTAGTGAAAGCTTCCCTTCCCGCGCAAGGATAATTAGCTTCACTAGTTTTTCAGGGATGATTTTTTCCATCGCCTCCTGTGGAACTTCATGGAGGATTGCCATTTCGGTGCCGAAATGCCATAACAGTTTTTGGAGCAGCTTCGGGCCAAGGCCAGGAATGAACTCAAGGGGGACTTGATGGACATAAGGCGGCCTGCCTTCCGGGCCATCCTGAGCAGTCGAGAGCTCCGAAATCCGGTCGGCCACCCCCTTGACCGTTTTCCGCGAACCGCAATCCCCGCATGGCACCCCTTCAGTCACTAAAGGTGCAAGGCACTCGGCACAGACGGTTCCGTGGTATTTTCCAAGGAGGGGGTCAAGCCCGTAATTAGCCAAAATCCTTCGTCCGCCTTCTCCCCTCAACGCCATTGAAAACTCCATAAATGACGGCTGATTCATTTTAATCACTTGATATTCACGCGCAATTTTTGCGAGGGAATGAGCATCTGAGTTCGTTAAAAAAGGGTAACGATGCAGTTCCGCAAGACCGTCCGCCATTGTTGTGTCCGAGCTAAGCCCCAGTTCAATACCGTCGATCAGTTCAGGATTAAATACCTCAGCCAGCGATTGATTAACCCCTTTCCCGTAGAGGCTTTTGAAGGGAGTGAATACATGGGCCGGTATGAACAGTCCACCGAGCTGTTTCACTTTTTCCTGGAGGCCGCGCCCCGATGTATAAATTCGCTGGGAGCTCAAGTTGACGTTTTTCATCCTTTCCGACAGCCAGGCGGAGAATTCCTTCATCGATGCCAGGCTTGGCATAAAACAAAGAACATGGATTGGGCCCTTGCATTGTTCATCGTAAATTTCCAGTTCCGCCCCAGGGATGACCGCCATTCCTCCATACAAGAGGCCCCCTCCGGCCTGTTCGGCCATTTCCCCGGATTCGATCAGGCTTTCCATCTCCAAAATAACCTCAGGCGAGTGGCAGTCGATAATGCCAATCATATCAAGCCCTTTTTCATTTCGGGCATGGCTGATGATAGTTGAAAAAGTCAGTGATTTTGCTCCCGTTATCTTTACAGGCCTGCCGGTTCTTGTCCGGCCGATATGGATATGAAAATCCGCGAAGTAACGGCCCATTATTTCTTGAATGCCTCCTGCAGTTGAAGGTATTGGATGGCGTAGGCAGTCTTTGCGTCATAAATTTTCTTTTCTTTTACATAAGCGAGCGCTTCATCGAGGGTAAGTTCTTCTACGTTCACAAATTCATCTTCGTCAAGTTCCGCTGCCCCCTCCTTTTTCGACAGGCCTTTCGCGATGTAAAGATGGACGATTTCGTCAGCGAAGCCCGGCGAAGTATAGAAGGAAGTAAGCCATTCCATTTCCCTGCATTCATATCCTGTTTCCTCTTCAAGCTCACGGCGAGCGCATTCGGATGGGTCTTCGCCTTTCTCAAGCTTCCCGGCAGGTATTTCCACCATCGCCCTCTCCATCGCTTTTCGGTACTGCTCAACAAGGACAATCTTTTTTTCATCCGTCACGGCAATGACCGCAACCGCGCCTGGGTGCTTGACGATTTCCCGCTTGGACGTTTTCCCGTTCGGAAGCTCAACTTCTTCGACTCTTAAAGAAATAATCTTTCCGCTGAAAATTTCCTTGCTTCCGATTGTCTTTTCCTCAAGTCTGTCCATCTGTTCCACTCCTGTTCTAATCCAATTTTAGTGTTCATACATTTTATCATACTTTAATTGGGGGAGTTCACTCATGAAGGCTTACATACATGATAAAGGGTTTGTCCTGTCTGGAAAGGCGGAGGAAATCCGCTACATTCTTAGGGAGTGCGGCACGTTGTACATGACTGTGGCGGAGTTGGTTAAATCGGAAGCTGAAAAGCATAAAGCGCCACGCCGCTGATTAAGACGCTTTAGGGTTTTTTGAAGTTAATACGAGACCTCTCTCAGGACCGTTTTGAAAGGTATCTTCCTTCGAAACGGCCTTGACGGCGCTGCCCGGTCAGGTAAACAAACAGTTTGCCGCCCGTCCCGCACTTTGGTTAGAATAGGACCCAAGGAGTGGATGGTAGTGAAGAAAAAAAAGCTTGGCAATTCGGATTTAAATGTGAGTGTCCTCGGGCTTGGCTGCATGTCGCTTGGCACCGATTTGGACAAGGCACGTTCAATTATCGATGCGGCATTGGACGAAGGCATTAATTACTTTGACACCGCGGACCTGTATGACTTTGGAGAAAACGAAAAGATCGTCGGTGAATGCCTGAAAGGGCGCCGCGACAAAGTGATTATCGCGACAAAAGCGGGCAATCGCTGGAACGAAGATAAATCCGGGTGGAACTGGGACCCGTCCAAAAAACATATTAAAGAAGCTGTCAAAGGAAGCCTAAAGCGGCTGGGGACCGATTATATTGATTTGTACCAGCTCCACGGTGGAACGATTGACGATCCAATCGATGAAACAATTGAAGCTTTCGAGGAATTAAAAGCGGAAGGCCTGATCCGTTATTACGGCATCTCCTCCATTCGGCCAAATGTGGTTAGGGAGTATGCCGAAAAGTCGGGAATTGTCTCTGTCATGGTCCAATACAGCATGCTCGACAGGCGCCCGGAAGAAGAAATCCTGCCTGTCCTTGCAAGGAAAGGAATCAGCGCAGTCACAAGAGGGCCGGTCGCAAAGGGGATATTATCCGAAAGAATGCTCGAAAAGGCTTCAGGGAAAGGCTATCTTGATTATAGCCATGATGAGCTAGAAAGGCTTTTGCCTTTGTTAAAAGAAAAACTTGCTTCCCGTCCGCTTGAGGAGGCGGCATTGCACTATAATTTGGCGCACCCGGCAGTTGCCGCAGTCGTCGCCGGTGCAAGCAGCGTCGAACAGGTCAGGAAAAACGCCAGCGCCGTCCGCGGAGAATCGCTCTCAAGTGCAGAAATCAGCCTGATTAGGGAACTGACAAAAGCGAATGTGTATGCTGAGCATAGGTAATATGGGGAGGCCTTCCTTAAAAGGGAGGCCTCTTCCTATGGGTAGATTCCATGTCATGCAAGACAGCGCCATAGTTTGTAGTTACAGAGTAGCTACATTGAACAGTGAAATTGCCTGTTTTGTTACAAGGAAATGGTGGCCAGGACAATTAAAAGCCGGCATCTATTCCCGGATGCCGGCCCAAACCAATGCTTCCCTTTCGATTTCAAGCACTGTCTTTTCTTTATAAGCGATGTAAGAACTAATGTCACTTGGGAACAGCCCGGCTCCGGTTTCCTTCACATTCCCATAATGTGCCGCCCGTACAGGATGTACCCGTAAGTAGTCACGGAAAGCGAGGTGCCTCTTAATTTGCGGGCTGTTCTTTTCAAAGGCGTGGAGGTGGACACGCCTGTCCCCGTTCGAATCGTACTTAATGAAATACCGGCGGCCGGGGACGCCGTTTTCTCCTCGAGATTCATAGCCGGCCAAACGCAACGCATCCACGGCCTTGTCAAAAAGGCCAAGTGCATCCGCCTCCGCCAGAATATCAATGATTGGCTTTGCGCTCAAGCCGGGTACAGAGGTGCTTCCGATATGATGAAAAACCACATGATCCGGCTCCATTGCTTCTATTAAAATAGCTTCTTCCGTTGTAAAACTTTCCGGCCAGCCTTCCTGGTACGGTACAACTTCAACTTTACGGGGCGGCTTCATTATTTGAATTCCTTCCAGTTCATTCCGCTCTCATTTAAAAGCTCCTCGAAGCTTTTATTTTTCTCCTTCAGCCTGCGCTCCTCGCGCTTGCGTCTTTCTTCTTCCTCCGCCTTGCGCGCCTCTTCCGCTTTCAGTTCCTGCTGGCGGTTTTTCAACTGGTTTATCAAATCCTTGTTGAGCATATCCCCGAGGGTAAGCGGTTTGTCTTCTTTTTTCGGCTGCGCCTTTTGCGGCTGTCTTTTCTTTGCCATTGGTCATCTCTCCTCTAAGCAGATACACCCATTATACAACATTTTTTCACGCAAAAAGGCGGAAGCGCGCCTTGGCCTCCGCCTTTCATGATCAATATGCGTTAAGTGCGACATCGCCGCTTGTATCGAGGCTTGCTTCCGTGGAATTGACCACATCATCAATGCTGTAGCCCTCGGCCACTTCAACGAGCTTCAGGCCTGAATCGGTCACGTCCATGACAGCTCGTTCCGTAATGATTCTAGTAACGACTCCTTTGCCAGTCAGCGGGAGAGTACATTCCTTCAGAACTTTGGATTCGCCTTTTTTATTCGTGTGTTCCATGATAACGATGATTTTCCTTGCTCCGTGGACCAAGTCCATCGCGCCGCCCATTCCCTTGATCATTTTACCGGGAATCATCCAGTTGGCAAGGTCTCCATTCTCGGAAACCTCCATTCCGCCCAGGATGGCGATATCGACATGGCCACCTCGGATCATTGCGAATGACTCGGCGCTGTCAAAATAAGCCGCACCCGGAATTGCTGTTACCGTTTCCTTCCCCGCGTTAATCAAGTCGGCGTCCGCTTCCCCTTCAAGTGGATACGGCCCTATCCCCAGCAGTCCGTTTTCCGATTGCAGGACGACCTGCTTATTATCGGATATATAATTTGCCACAAGCGTCGGCATTCCAATTCCAAGATTCACATAATACCCATCCTGAATCTCGCGCTCTGCCCTTATTGCAATCTTTTCACGTACATTTGCTTTATCGTTGGACATACCTGTCTCTCCTTTCCCCTATTTCCTAACTGTCAGGCGCTCAATCCGCTTTTCCTGGTCACCCTGGATAATGGCCTGGACATAAATGCTCGGCGTATGAATGGAATTCGCGTCGAGTTCCCCGATTTCAACAAGGTTTTCCACTTCCGCGATTGTCACCTTTCCAGCCGCGGCAATCATCGGATTGAAGTTCCGCGCTGTTTTCCGGTACACAAGGTTCCCCATCTTATCGCCTTTCCATGCCCGGACAAGGCTGAAGTCGGCTACGAGTGCTTCTTCAAGCAAATACTCCTTGCCATTGAAAACCCGTACTTCCTTTCCATCCGCAATCGGGGTTCCGACCCCCGCAGGCGTATAAAACGCGGGAATCCCGGCTCCCCCTGCTCGGATTTTTTCCGCAAGTGACCCCTGCGGGAGCAATTCCACTTCCAGCTCGCCTGCCAGCACCTGCCGCTCAAATTCCTTGTTTTCACCAACATAGGAACCGACCATTTTTTTGATTTGCCTGTTTTGTAAAAGAAGGCCAAGGCCCCAATCATCAATTCCGCAGTTGTTGGAGATAACCGTTAAATCTTTTACACCCTTGTCTACGAGTGCAAGAATCAGGTTTTCGGGTATCCCGCACAGGCCAAAGCCGCCAACCATCAGCGTGGCTCCGTCATGGATATCCTTAACAGCCTCCTGAAATGAATTACAAATTCTTTTCATAAAAATTCTCCTTTCATCCGGCAAATATTAAACGAGTTCAACAACCGTCGCAACGCCTTGGCCGCCGCCAATGCAAAGCGTCGCCAAGCCTTGTTTCGCGCCCCGGCGTTTCATTTCGTGGATCAGTGTTACGAGAATCCGTGCCCCGCTCGCTCCAATCGGATGGCCGAGCGCAATCGCCCCGCCGTTCACATTGACCTTTGCGGAATCGAATTCCAAATCCCGGCTGACGGCGAGCGACTGGGCCGCGAACGCTTCATTTGCCTCAATCAGGTCGATTTCTTCCATGGAGGTTCCCGCTTTTCTCAGCGCCTTCCTGACCGCCTCGACCGGACCGATTCCCATCACGCTTGGATCGACGCCAGCGCTGCCGTTTCCTTTGATCGCAACGAGAGGCTTCACGCCAAGCTCCTCCGCTTTCGCTTTGCTCATCACGATTACGACCGCGGCTCCGTCATTGATTCCCGAAGCATTTCCGGCTGTTACACTGCCGTCTTTCTTAAACGCTGCCCTGAGTCCAGCCAATTTTTCAGCAGTCGTCCCCTTTTTCGGGTATTCATCCGTATCAAAAATAATCGGTTCACCCTTGCGTTGCGGGATATGTACCGGAACAATTTCATCCTTGAACTTTCCCTCTTCAATCGCGCGCGCCGCTTTTTCCTGGCTCGCCGCGGCGAAGGCATCCTGTTCTTCCCTGGTCAAGCCGTACCGGTCGCACAGGTTTTCGGCTGTGATCCCCATATGGTAATCATTGAATGCGCACCAGAGGCCATCGCTTATCATGCTGTCAACAAGCTTTTGGTCGCCCATTTTGAAGCCGTCCCTGGCATTTTTCAAAATGTATGGCGCCTGGCTCATATTTTCCATTCCGCCTGCCACAACGATTTCAGCATCTCCCGAGAAGATTGCCTGCGCGGCAAGTTGGACCGCCTTTAACCCGGATCCGCATACTTTATTAATCGTCATAGAGGAAGCGCTTTCAGGAATACCCGCCTTAATAGCCGCCTGGCGCGCCGGATTTTGCCCAAGCCCCGCCTGCAGGACATTGCCAAGGATGACTTCATCCACTTGCTCCGGCTTCAGTCCTGCCTGCTCGAGAGCGCCTTTAATGGCAACCGCCCCAAGTTCTGGAGCCGGAATCCCTTTTAAGGTTCCATTAAAGCTTCCAATTGCCGTCCTCGCGGCTGCAACGATAACTACTTCGGTTCGTTCCATTTCAAAACCCCTTCCATTTTGTTATCCTTACATAGTTTCTCGTTCGAGGTGCGAAATTCCTTTAAAATTGTCAAAATTAATCTGCTACTTGCATTTTTAAAAAAATTCCTCTTAAAATGAGTATGAATGGAGGGGAGTTTTATGGCAATTAAATTGCCTAAAAACGTAACAATTATTGAAGTTGGCCCGAGGGACGGGCTGCAGAACGAAAAAGGCTTTGTACCGACGGATGCCAAGGTTCAATTCATCCATGCGCTTCGGGATGCGGGAATTAGGGAAATTGAATTAACCTCGTTCGTTTCACCAAAATGGGTCCCGCAAATGGCGGATGCGGCGGAAATTGTAAACGCTTGCACGAGTGCGCCTGGGCGTTCCATCGTCCTCGCGCCGAACAAAAAAGGAATTGAACGCGTCCAGGAAACAAGCTGCAAAGCGGTAGCAGTCTTTGTCGGCGTCAGCAATACATTCAACAAAAAGAATATCAATAAGACAACGGCCGAAAGCATGGAGGAACTTCGGCCGCTTATCGCAGATTTAAAGGCAAATGGCTATTTTGTAAGGGCGTGCATTTCGACAGCTTGGCATTGCCCATATGAAGGGAAGATCCCGGAAGCCGATACGCTAAGGCTTTGCGCCGATTTTTCGGAGGCGGGCGTTAACGAACTGAGTGTCGCGGATACAATCGGCATGGCTGTGCCAACGGAGGCCTATTCCCTATTTTCAAAACTGAAAGCGGCCCTTCCAGGAATCTTACTTACTGGACACTTCCATGACACCCGGAAGCTTGCTCTTGCCAATATCCTTGCTTCGATGCAGGCCGGGATTGACCGTTTTGATGCTTCAGCAGGCGGTTTCGGCGGCTGTCCTTTCGCACCAGGGGCGACAGGAAACGTTGCCACTGAGGATGTGGTGTACATGCTTGAACGGATGGGCATCAAAACCGGCATTTCGCTTGAGCGCTTAATGGGCGCGGTTGAACTCGTCCGCCCTCACGTAAGCAGGCCCATTGAAAGTACCTATTACAAAATGCATGCATCGGCCGGTGCATAAGCAATCCTTCCCGTGTTCATCTTATTACTAATGAGATGAAGGGAGTTAGGAACGATGAGCCAAAAGCGCGACAAAAGATACAGCCAGAAAGGCCAGCCATCCGCGAAGGATGGAAGGCAAATGATTGCCCGCGAGGACTTGGAAAAAGAAATCCATCCAACCAACAGGCAAAATTCAAGACAATAGGCGGAAAGCCGTTCCGAGCGGGCGGCTTTTTTTCTATGCACCGGTGTTTTAAATATGTGCGGGTGGTAAAATAATGAAGGAAAGCAAATTTTCGCCGGAGGGATTTTTTTGCGCAAAGCATTTCGCTTATTTTTCTCGCTGCTTTCGATTGTTACCGCAGTCGGGATTTATTTTACTAATCGGCTTATGTATATGAAGAAAAAAGAGGACGAGTTCATCTTGAACCGCGAACGCGAAGCCGGCAGGATCATCGACACGGATTATGAGTCTCTGAAAAAAAGGGACGTGCTCATTCCATCCCCCTTTGGATACGAGCTTAAGGGCGTCCTTGCCGAGCCGCATGAGACAAACCGTTATGTAATCATCAGCCATGGGGTGACCGAAAACAAATTCAATTCGATTAAATATATGAATTTGTTTTTATCCCGAGGCTTCAATGTGCTGATTTTCGACCATCGCCGCCACGGGGAATCCGGCGGGAAGACGACCAGTTATGGCCACTATGAAAAATTCGACCTAAAAGCTGTCGTGGATTGGCTGAAAAAGGAAATTGGGCCGGGGCTTTTACTTGGGATCCACGGGGAATCGATGGGCGCCGCCACCATGCTTCTTTATGCCGGGATGCTTGAAGATGGCGCGGATTTTTATATTGCCGACTGCCCGTTTTCCGATTTCAAAGAGCAGCTTGCTTACCGGTTAAAAGAAGAGATGAATTTGCCGGGTGGCATGATTTTGCCGCTTGCAGATTTTTTCCTTCGTTTCCGGGACAACTATTCAATTCGCGAGGTTTCTCCGATTTCCGTGATTGATAATATTAGGAACCCAATCCTGTTCATTCATAGCGCCAAAGATGATTTCATTCTCCCGTCGATGACGGAAGCGCTGTACGACAAAAAAAACGGGCCAAAAATGCTGTTTATGGCTGAAAGCGGGCTTCACGCCCAATCATTCAATGAAAATCGGGAACAATATGAAAAAGCAATCGATGAATTTCTCGAAACCTTTGTCAGGCTGCGGAAAACGGAATTGCCGGGCCAATCGTTTTAAATGGAAAATTTTTTAAAAAAATTTGCGTTTTTCTTTCTTACCAACTACCATCAAAGTGAATACATACAAAGGGGGAATATTAAATGTCAAAAGTCCAAATTAAAGTAAATGACAATGGTTCGCTTAGGATTACAGGGGATGTTGAACTTCTTGACGGCCAGGGGAACGTCTATCCGTCAAAGCCCGCTTTCTCGCTTTGCCGCTGCGGCCTGTCCTCAAACAAGCCGTTCTGCGATGGCACGCATAAGGGTCAGTTCGAATCCCAGGTGCGTGTACCGGAAGAAACAGCCGGACAATAATATCTGCCCTTAAAAATTCAAGGCACCTTCCAAATCGGCGGGTGCCTTGTGTTTTGCTTGGCGGTAGCAGATATTGACACGTTTTAGCAGTTCCCCTCGAGGTAAAAGCCAAATAGAGGTGACAGCATGTTTTCCTGGAATGATATGATTACGTTTGTTTGGGCCTTCTTTATCGTTTTGCCTTTAACATCGTTCGTTCATGCCGCCGGACATACTTTCTTTGTCGTCCTTTTTGGGGGCAGGCCCGTATTAACTATGGGCAGGGGGAGAAAACTCTTTTCAGTTGGCACTTTACATGTTCACAGCCTGTACTTTGTCGATGCTTCCTGCCAATATACTAAAATAAAAAATGAATCCCGATGGAAATACGCGCTTATTTATGCGGGAGGCATCTTCTTTAATGCCACCTCCATTTTGGTTGTAAATTCGCTCATCCATCTCGGTATATGGCCGAAACATTTATTTTTTTATCAGTTTGTCTATTTCTCGATCTATTTTATTTTTTTTGCTTTGCTGCCAATCGATTATGGAAAGGACAACCCCAGTGATGGTAAAGCGCTGTACACCGTCCTGAAATATGGGGAAACAATAAGGGAAATTGACTGAGATGATTTAGCCACTAAAAATAACAAAAAGGCCGGGAACCTCTATTATTCTGAGTGGGGTTCCGGCTATTTTTCCTGAAGGTTACGGCTGCCTATAAGGTTAATCCCATCAACTTTGCCGCCCGGCTCCACTCGGCTTCCTTCCTAAAACAAAGATTGCCACGATGATTGCAATTGGTGCGAGCCCAACCAATTTCAATAAGTTATTCGCTCCGAAAAAGTAATAGGCGATTGGCAGGGAAGTGAAAAAACTTATTAAAAGATGGATTCTTGATCTGGCTAAAATGCCGTAAAAGAGGGTTACTATCGCCACTCCCATCGACAGCTGCCACAGGAAAACAATCCAGTTAAACGTTCCGATCTCCATCCCCCGCTTTCAGTCTATTCGGCTCGTCGCTTTTCAAAATGAGCAATGGCAAGGGTTCCGGCAATTATCTCTTCCCCTGTTTTCCGAAAGCCATTTTTCTCGTAAAAACGAACGGCCGGGGTATTCCTGGCGCCAGTTGATACAATTAATCTATTTTCCTGCAGGTTGTTTTGTTCAAGCCTGTGCAAAAGCTGCCGGGCAATCCCTTTCCGGAAATGATCCGGGTGGACCATCAGCCGGTGGAGATCAATCGTTCCGTTTTCTTTTTTAAACGAAATTACTCCGCACAGGCTTCCATTTTCAAAATAGCCATAGAATGTTTCTCCGGACTTCATCAATGTCTCTGCTGTGTCGCTCAAAGGAGGAATCTCGTAAAAGTCAATCAGCTCCGCCTCCACCTGATAGGACGGAATCTGGATTTGCAATACGTCGAGTGCTTCTTTTTCACTCGTAATTTCGATTGGCCTAATCATATCTTTTCCCTTTCTAAACAGCCTCTTCCATTTCCGTCTTTTGCAAATGCGCAAAGTCTTCCTTGAGGATGGCATACATTTTTAAATCCCGGTGTTTCCCTTTGATGAACGCGGCTTTTCTGTTAACCCCTTCAAAGGACATGCCCACTTTTTCCATTACCCTTGCTGAGCCAATGTTTTCGGTGAAGCATCGTGCCTGGATGCGAACAAGCTCCATATGTTCAAAGCCGAATTTAATGAGCGCCGTGGCGGCTTCCGTCGTAATTCCTTTTCCCCACTGCTCCCGGGCAAGGACATACCCGATTTCCGCGCTGTTGTGCCTTGGCTGCCATGATACAAAATCGATTGTTCCAATCATCCTTCCCGTTTCCTTGGACTCAATCGCCCATGGGGCAAGCTGTTTGCTTTCATATTTGCTAAGGACGAAATCGATGAAGGCTCGGGTATCCTCAATCGTGTTATGCCTATCCCATGTCACGTACCTTGCTACCTCTTCATCGGAGCCGTAGGCGAACATGTCCTCGGCATCCTTCATCGCCACTTTCCGCAAAATAAGCCTTTCCGTTTCCAATTTCGGCAAGTCCCCGTAAATCGTTTCAATGTCCATAAAGTACCCACCCTTTGCCTTTTGTTAGAATTATCCTAACAGAGTTTTGGTGGAATTCAAGATGATTTTTAAAAGTCGGGTCAGTCTTTAAAAGGAATTTTTCAGTGTAGTGGACATATCGGCTTGCTTTCGATTACGAATCTATATTTTTCAAGCGCTTCCTCAAAATACTGGAGGATTCTCTTTTCTTTGAATATCACTTTTTCTTCATCAAACAGCCCTCTTCCAAACCGGAATAGCCCTTCCTGTTCCTCATGATGGACTCTAATTATTTCTTTTGGATCGGGGAAAAATTCTCTCCCGATTGGAAATGGAGTATGAAAGCTGAAACGGGTATTTCCATTTTCGATAGTCAAATAATATAGTGAATAATAATCTTTATGGATTTCGTAATTACAGTTCTGGCAACGGTCGATTTCTTTTTTGTACATCCAAAAGTAATCCCATTTGCTTACATACTCAAACTCCCGTTCCGCACACCATTTTTCATAATGCAGCTCGCAATACTGCAATCTGGAAATCCTGTCCGGAAAATCAGGAACGTAAAAATAGAGTTTGCTTATCGGGGATTCCTGCAGTTGCACAATGGTTCATTTTTCAGCTGATAAAACTTTTCTTTCCTTTCCATGTATTCCACTTGCTTTTTACGGGCACGCTTCTCTTTAACTTGCATTTCCTTTGCATACCTGTTCACCCACATGGTCCAAAAGGCCAGCTGAAGGGTCGCCCCGATTACCGCATCTTCCTTATACCATTGAGCCAATAAGTTCCCCCAATGTTCTTCATAGAACTTCTTTGCTATACTCTCGTTGGCTTTTCTCGTTCCAACCGCCATTTTAGTGGCACGGCTCCTCTTTTCTTTCAGCTTTGCCATACGAGTGTTTCTCCATTTGGCGACATTTCCATCGCGTTTTAGCCGGAATGCCTCATAATAATCATACATTGGATAGTGAAGGGTTTTTCCCCACTTTGTAAACGATTCATAATACACTATTTTAAACTTCGATTCTTCGGTCCACCGCAGCCTTTCAGCCCGTGTTATTCCCAGGAACTCCTCCAATGTGGACGGATGGAGGGCAAATGCTTCAGGGTATTTTTTTAAAATCCTCCTTTCCGCCACCTCATTGGCCGCTATTGTCTCAAGAAACCTTTCAATGAGTTCTGGCTTCTTTAATTTTGAAAGAGAGGAATCTTTCGAATCAATTTCCTGGATTAACTGGTCCACCACTAACCTTTTGGCATTTTCTTCGTTAATCAGCATTTTCGCCACTCCTTGTTTTGGTTTTTGAGGAAATGAGTTTGGAAATTTTACAACAGTAAGAGATGGGCTGGTTAACAGTTTTACTTTTAGTGTGATAAGGGTAAGTTTCCAACAGCCAGGCAGGCTCTTGTTACGAACCTGCTTGTCTTTGCCCGGGCGGCGGCTATTTGTCAGCGAGCCGTATGTCGGCGATGTTTTCGATGGGGATGATGCGGGCTGTGCCCGAGGATTCGACAATGTGGAGCTTGTGGGCGAGTTCGTCCCAAAAGTGGATGGTACCGATGCAAATTTCATAGTTGTGGCGGCGGTAGTGGGTAATCGCCACCGCCTGGTTGAATTCCATCGCTTCAGCAAGTGTTTCGTTCATCAATTCGAGCTGCTGCTCGTCGAGTTCCGTTTTTTGTTCGTACGAATCCTCCTTCACCCAGTCTCGGAGCATTTTCACGTGCTCGGGAAGCATCATGGATGTCCATTTTATTCTGCCGCGGTCGCGAATCATCTTCTTCCCCTCTTTCCCGGTTACTTCTTATGGCCGCCGAGCAGTGATGCGCGGTGTTTGGCGGTGCCGGCCGCTGTATACGAAACGGCCCGGAGCAGCGCCCCCGACCCAAAGCGGCTGCGGATACGGTCGACCACATAGCCTAAATCCCTTCTTTTGCCTGCGCCCATGTCAAAAAGGCTCATCTGCAGTTCAACGTCATCGACGATATTTCCAAGCGAAATGGAAATCTGGCGGACGGTTTTTCCAGAATAATGCCGGTGGAACAGCTCCAGGCAGACCTGGTAAATATCCATCGTCACATTTGTCGGCTCGGCAATCGTCTTTGCGCGGTGGAAACCGCCCCCAAATTCATCCTGGCTGTAGCCGATGCCGAGCGTGACTGTCCTGCCTGCCTTCCGGTGCGTCCGTGCCCGGCGCGCCACCTCCTCGCACATTTCGAGGATAACGTGTTTAATTTCTTCCTCGTCCTTGTAATCCCTAAGGAGGATTTGGCTTTTTCCAAAACTGATCTGCCCTTCGATAATCGGCGCGCCCATTTCCGACAAATCGACGCCCCACGCATGGTAATAGAGCTGATTGCCCATGATGCCGAATTTCTTCTCAAGCGTCTCAAGGTCATAGCGGGCAAGCTGGCCAACCGTGAAAATCCCCATTCCATTTAGCGTTTTTTCAACCCGCCGGCCAATTCCCCACATTTCCCGGAGCGGCGAGACGTTCCAAAGCTTTGTTTGGACATCTTCATACGTCCATTCGGCGATTCCGTGCTTCTTGGCCTCAAGGTCAAGGCACAGCTTTGACAGAAGCATATTCGGCCCAATACCGATTGCGCATGGAAGCTGGAATTCCCGTTCAATGTCATCTTTTATTTTTTTCGCGATTGTTTTCGCATCTCCCCAAAGGTTTTCGGCTCCGTCCACTTTGATGAAGCTTTCATCGACACTGTATGTATGGATGGCTTCCTTCGGGACGTAGCGGTGAAAGACACGGCTGATTTCGGTCGATATCCTCAGGAACATGCCCATCTTCGGCTCGACGACCTTGATTTTCGGATCTTTTGGGATTTCAAATTTGCGCGATCCTGTTTTGATGCCAAATTCTTTTTTTAAAAGCGGCGAGGCGGCGAGAACGACGCTTCCTTCCCGCCCTTTGTCGCCGACTACAGCAAGATAGCAGCCAAGCGGATCAAGCCCTTCCATGACTGCCGCGCAGCTGGCGTAAAAGCTCTTCATATCGACGCAAAGAACTTTGTGCCGAGGCAATGTGCTGTAATCGACCATTGGATTCCCCTCCTTCTTTTCCCAAAATAAGAACATCTGTTCCGTATCATTATACCCATATCTTAAGCGAATATGCGTTCGTATTCAATGGAAATTTTACGACAGCCTTTGTAAAAAAAGGGTCCTTTTCCATTTCAGGATGCCATGGAAAAGAGATATAATAGGGCTTGAGGTGCTTTCCATGGACGAAAAACTGGTGAAAAAAATGATAAAAAACTGCCTAAAACAATATTACGGCGAGGAAAGCCAGCCGCTCGGCGAACGAGATGTAAATGACATTTGTGAACGGGTGTATAGGCTGAAAGAAGCAGAACCGGAGGCACATATGCGCGATATTGTAAACGATGTCGTCTATGAATTTTTAACTGGTTGATGAATTGGAAATCAAAAATTTGGTTTTTAATGAGGGGGAGAACGATTGTGAACATTGAAGAAGGTTTTGTGGACGTAACGGGCGGGAAGGTATGGTACCGGCGGGTAAACGGCGCCGCCAACGCCGCGCCATTATTGGTTTTGCACGGAGGGCCGGGTTCTTCCTGCTATGCCTTGCAGCGGCTGGACAAGCTTGCCGAAGATACGGGCAGGGCTGTCGTCTACTATGATCAGCTTGGTGCCGGGCGTTCAAAGGGCCCAACGGATAAAGCGCTATGGAACCTCGACCGCTATGTTCAAGAGCTTGGACAGGTGCGCGAACAATTGGGGCTGGATAAAGTACATATTCTCGGGCATTCATGGGGAACGACATTGCTCGCGGCTTACTTGCTGACAAAGCCGGATGGTGTGAAAAGCGCCATTTTCTCAAGTCCTTGCCTTGACGCACCCCGTTGGGCAAAGGACCAGGAACGCCTTTTAAAAGAGCTGCCGGAAGAAACCCAGGCAGTCATCGCCCGCTGTGAGGCCGAGGGCACGACCGATTCAGAGGAATACCAGCAGGCGATGCGGGTGTTTGCCAAAAACTTCGTCTGCCGAATCGAAATCAGCCCGGAGGAAAGAGAAATGACAACGAAGCTTGCCAACCTGGACGTTTACAACACCATGTGGGGGCCATCCGAATTTTGCGTAACCGGAAACCTGAAGGAATTCGACTGCACGCCAAGGCTCCATGAACTTAGGGTACCATCACTTTTCCTGTGCGGGCGTTATGACGAAGCGACCCCGGAGTCCACGAGTTATTTCAGCAGCCTTGTTCCGGGTGCACAGCTGCATATTTTTGAAAATAGCGCGCATTCGCCTTATCGGGAACAGCCCGAAGAGTATAGGGAAACAGTTGCCGAGTTCCTTGATCAGGCCAAGTTTGCGTCCAGCTAAAAGTAAGAAAATCCCTGTCTTTCTTAAAGGGGATTTCTCTAAAAATGACAAGTGAGGAGAAAAAATGGACCTTAAGTTTGTATCGAACCGTTTTATGGCGTTTGCCGAGAAGGAATGCAAAGGCTCAAGCGCGCTTTACGAACATCTCTCCCGGAAAATTGTCGGCGATCCTGAACTCCTTGAATTAAGTTCGCATGCCAAAAAAGGACAGCCGCTTCCAAATCTTTTGTTTGGTGCTGTTCATTATTTGCTGCTGCAGGGCGCGGACCATCCATTAAGAGGCTTCTATGCGAGCATTGAACAGACACCGCAGCCGGCCGAAGCCTCATTTCCGTATTTTAAAGACTTTTGCCTGGAGAACCGGATGCAAATAATCGAACTCCTCGAAACAAGGCTGGTCCAGACAAACGAAGTAAGGCGCTGCGCCTACCTCTTCCCCCTATTCAATCACATCCACGAACAGGCTGCCCGGCCGCTGGCTCTTATTGAAATTGGCACGAGCGCCGGATTCCAGCTGCTCTGGGACCATTACAGCTATACGTACGGGGATGGCTTCGTCTACGGCAGAGATGGCGCCGAAGTGAAAATCGACGCCGCGGTAAAAGGGGATGCACAGCCGGTTTTAAATAAGCCAATCGCCCCCGTATCCGCCCGCTACGGACTCGATTTGCATATTAATGATGTGACAAAGGACGAGGATTCCCTTTGGATGAAGGCGCTCATCTGGCCTGAGCACCATGACAGGAGGGAATTATTCGAGGGCGCCGTGCTATGCACGAAAGCCAATCGGGAAAAAATCAATTTTATTGAAGGCGATGGCGTGGAGCTCCTTCCGCGACTAGTCGAAAAGATTCCGGAAGACTCGACTATCGTGATATTCCATACGCATGTAGCCAATCAAATGCCGCCTGAAACAAAGCTGCAACTCCTTAAAAATATTGAACAAATCACAAAAAGCCGTGATGTATTCCATCTCTATAACAATATGGATGACGCGAATCTTCATTTGGATTCCTTCATCGGAGGGCAAAAACGCCATCAGCTCGCCGCCATAACCGACGGCCACGGCAGTTGGTTTGAGTGGAAGCTTGAATCAGCAGCTAAGGCCGGGAAAAGTTAAGCACTGCCTGCCGTTTTCTTCTGTGCACAAATTGTAAAAACGCCCATTTCCGGTCAGTGGAATGGGCGTCTTTTATTTAATGAATTATTTTTGGTTAAATGCTTTTTTTCCAAGCCGTTCGAACAGCCGTGGAAACAGCGCGTAAAAGACGCTGCCGGCATTCATCCAGCCGGGCAAATTGATTTCGCGGACCGGCTTGGTCATGCTGTCGACAACTTTTTGGGCAACATATTCCGGTTTCAGCATCCAGCGCTTTACATTTTTCACATAAGACCCGCTCTCATCGGCGATAGTGAAGAAATTGGTTTCAATCGGCCCTGGGTTGACCGAGGTGACATAAACATTGAAATCGGACAGCTCCATCCTCAAGCTGTTTGTATAGCCAAGGACTGCGTGTTTCGTTGCCGAATATACACTCGATTTAGGGGTGGCAATTTTCCCGGCCTGCGAAGCGATATTAATGATATGACCCGAACGGCGAGCCCTCATCTTTGGCAGAACGGCGCCGGTGCAAGCCATCAGGCCAACGACATTGACATCGAACATTGCCTTGATTTCCGCGATATCCGCATCATGCGCCATGCGGAAAATGCCAAAGCCGGCATTGTTGACAAGGATGTCGATGTCGCCCATTTCTTCATAAATATGAACGAATACCGCTTCAATTTCGTCTGTATTTGATACATCAAGTTTATGGACGAGCACCTTGCTGTTGTATGCGGACTCAAGCTCCCCTTTGAGCTTCTCTAGCTTATCAACGCTTCTCGCAAGCAGGGCGAGGTTTGCTCCCTTGGCAGCTGCCTGTCTGGCAATTTCAGCGCCGATTCCTCCCGAAGCGCCGGTAATGACGATCGTTTTTCCTGTCAAACTCCCCACGGCAGTTCACCTCACCTGATTTTAAAATACTTTATTTCCCCATCTTGAACCGGCTCGATTTCACCAAGGGATAGCAAATAATCGACCTGGCCGGCCGTTTCGGACAAGGTAAGGCCAAGTTCGCGTTCAAATGCGGCGGGGAACAGCTGCCGACATAAATCAAACACCGTTTTCGGCCCGTCCTCAAGCATTTTCTTCACATTTATTGCCCGTTCGTGCTGGCGAGTAAGCCTTCTTTCAATCAGTTCAGGTAGCCTCGAAACAGTTGCCCCATGTCCGGTATACACAAGCCCGACCGGATAATCGCGCAGTTTTGCGAGCGAACGGTTGTATTGAAGCTGTGGGCGCGGGCGCTCAATTCCTTTGGCAATTGGCGGTTCGAGCAAAGGGTTCGGTGAAATATGGGCGATTATATGGTCGCCTGCAAGAAGCACCCCATCCTTTTCCCTGTAGAGAGCGATATGGCTTTGCGCATGGCCCGGTGTCTCGATAACCTGCCAGTCCGGCAATCCAGGAGGATTATCCCCTTCGAAAAGTTCTTCGGTAAGAGACCGGTTGCAGGAATATTTAAGCGATTTCTTCAGCTGGCCAGCAAGCCTGTGATACGTTTCCGGGATTCCGAACTCATTGAACAGCCCCAGGTAAAAGCGGTCATGCATAGCCATGAATTCATCGGTACGGTTGATCCATCTTTCATTTAAAGGATGCCCATACACCTCCAGTGATTTTGGAAAATAATCAAGAAGCCCGGCATGATCTGGGTGATCATGGGTCAAGACAACCATTTCAATATCCTCCGGGGCGAGGCTGAGGTCGGAAAGCTGGAATTTCAATGAATCCCAGGCCTCATCCGTTTTCGGCCCCACGTCGACAAGTGCGAGCCTGTCGCCTTTTACTGCGTATACATTAACATCACCAACCGCAAACGGGGTTGGCAGCGTGATTTTCGCGATTGTTCCATTCCATTCAGCCATGTCTATTCCCTCACAACATTAGTTTCAAATAAAGACCCGCAAATTCGGCGGACACCTTTTCTTCAAGTTTACCGATTCAGGCACATATTGTCATTAGTTCCGCATAATTACACGATGCTTGGCGCTCCTCCGAATAGAACAACCTCCCTCGAGAGACGGTATACTCCAACAGTATTCCTTTTGGAACATGCCAAATTTTATACATTCTAAAAGGCGGCACGGGATATTGCCCAGCTTTACTCCTCTTCCTCTTTAGACGTCCCTAAAATGGTACAATGGAGGAAAAGCCCAACGGAGATTATGCGATGCTAATTTTTTTATTATCCCTTAGTTTGTTCATTTGGATTGTATTCCTAATCGATGCGGTAATAGGATTTAAAACGCTTGACCGGCTTGAGGACGAACCTCCTCTTCGGGACGGTCCCCTTCTATCTGTCGTTGTAGCGGCGAAAAATGAAGAAGTGCATATAAGAAAGAGCGTTCTCAGCCAATTGCGCCAAACTTACAGAAATGTTGAATGGATTCTTGTCAATGACCGTTCGACCGACGGGACCGGAGGGGTAATGGAAGAGTTAAAAACGGTTGACTCCAGGGTCCGGGTCTTACATATTACCGATTTGCCCGAAGGCTGGCTCGGAAAAAACCATGCGCTTTACAAAGGCTATCTTTCCGCTAAAGGCGACCGGATTTTGTTCACCGACGCCGATGTTGAGTACAAGGAAGAGGCTTTCGCCAAGGCGCTCGGTTATTTCGAAAGGAACAAACTTGACCATATGACCGCGGCGCCGAATATGAAAGCAAATGGCTTTTGGCTAAAATCATTCGTCGCCTTTTTCCTGTTCGGCTTTTCGTATTACAAACGGCCCTGGGCGGCAAACAATCCGAAGTCAAAAAACGGGATCGGCATCGGCGCCTTCAATCTCGTTTCGAAAGAAGGTTACGAATCGTTCGGAACCCATGAAACGATTAAAATGAGGCCAGATGATGACCTTCAGCTCGGCATGAAAATGAAGCAGGCCGGGAGGAAACAGCGAATTGTCAGCGCCCTGGACATAATGGAGGTTGAGTGGTACCCAACACTCGGCGAGGCATTGGAGGGGCTCGAGAAAAACACCTTTGCCGGCCTTCATTACCGCCTGTCGATGGTCGCCTTCGCGGTACTCGGCACGTTTGCCTCACAGGTACTGCCATTTTTCACGTTATTTGTCCCTGATAGGCAAATTTTCATGTTAAGCATTGGAAATATCGTTGGGATTGTCGCGCTTTATCTGCTTGTTTTGAAAAAAATGACCCGTTTCTCTCCCGTACTGTTCATTGCCTTTCCGCTGACGGCGTCCATCTTCATTTACAGCATCATCCGGGCAAGCTACCTGACTTTCAGGCGCGGCGGAATCATATGGCGGGGAACAAAGTACAGCCTGAAGGAATTGCGCAAGCCGTAAATTTTATAAATAAGGAAATGCTTTGCTATACTAAATGTGGCAACTAAAGATACTTCATTTCAAGTGAAGCACAGGATACGTCCCCTGCTTCATTCGTCTTACTAAGGAGGCTGGATTTGATGGGAGCAAAGTTGTTTACTCCTTTTACTGTTAAAGGGGTTACGTTGAAGAACAGGATTGTGATGTCGCCGATGTGCATGTATTCATGCCCGAATGAGGATGGCATGGTCGAGAACTGGCATCGGACTCATTATGCGAGCAGAGCTGTCGGACAGGCAGGCCTGATCATCATCGAGGCAACAGCGGTGACGCCGCAGGGCAGGATTTCCCCGAACGACCTTGGCATTTGGAACGATGACCATATCCAAGGCCTGAAGGAACTCGCCGGTCTCGTTAAGGAACACGGCTCGGCCATTGGGATCCAACTTGCCCATGCGGGGAGGAAAGCTGTCCTTGAAGGTGAAATCATTGCGCCATCCGCGCTTGCATTTAATGAAAAATCGAAAACTCCAAAAGAAATGACCAAACAGGAGATTGATGAAACAATCGAGGCCTTCAGGAAAGCGGCGGAGCGTTCCAAAAAGGCCGGCTTGGATGTGATTGAACTCCATGGGGCCCATGGCTACCTGATTAATGAATTCCTTTCTCCTCTTTCGAACAGGCGAACAGATGAGTATGGCGGATCTGCGGAAAACCGCTATCGATTCCTCCGTCAAATTATTGAAGCAGTCAACACGGTTTGGGACGGCCCGCTGTTTGTAAGGGTCTCCGCCCACGATTACGACGAGGATGGCCTGACTCCCGAGGATTATGTCCAGATTGCGAAATGGATGAAAGAGCAAGGCGTCGATTTGATTGACGTAAGTTCTGGCGCTGTTGTACCTGCCAGAATCAACGTCTACCCAGGGTACCAGGTGAAATATTCAGAGATGATCCGCGAGGGAGCCGGAATTGCTACCGGCGCAGTGGGCCTCATTACATCGGGCATACAGGCCGAAGAAATACTGCAAAATGAACGTGCGGACCTCATCCTGATCGGCCGAGAATTCCTGCGGGATCCATATTGGCCTCGAACCGCGGCAAAAGAGCTTGGAGTCGAAATCGAACCGCCAAAGCAATACGAACGCGGCTGGAAATAATCATATACAACAAACAGGGCGCCCTTCCGCAAAGGAAAGGCGCCCAGTCATTTAATTATATAATCTTTCAGCTTCAAAGTCGGTTTTTGATTTTAAATAGAGCCCGTATTTCGCAAGCCCGATGGCAATCGCTGACAGGAAAACATTGAAGGCTGCCACGAAAAACGCCAGCCCACCCAAGTCAAGGAAAAATCCAAAAACAATCCCGGCCAATGCGCTTATGCCCAATATGTATAAAAAATGGACTCTTGGAAAAAAGAAACTGATAATGCCGCTGACTAGTAAAACTAATGAACCCATAATAAAAATAAACGTTCCAATGAGGATAAATGCTTCCACGAAAGTCCCTCCCAGATGTAATCTTCCCTATCCTCTACCCCTTCCTTCCAAAAGTTAAGCAGGCATTTGTGAGTTTTTGAGGTTTTTCGTAAAAACAAGAGGTATATCATAAATTCAAACAACTTTGGTTGTTTCGTCCCCCAGAAGAGCAAACTAAGCGTTAGCTACTAGCCGGAAGGAGGATGGCCGTGGAATTTCCTGTCATACATACGAACGTTTGGGATACGGTTATCGCAGTCCCGACAATTATGGTAATCACCCAAATCCTTAAACTGTATTTTAGGATTCCGAAAGAATACGTTCCAGCAGTGGCGGTCATTGCCGGCATTCTGTTTTCCGTCCTAATCAGCCACCCTTTTAGCCTGCTTTCCGGATTGTTCATGGGCTGGTTTTACGGATATGCCGCGATAGGCAACTATGCAGCAATGAAAACAGCATGGAAGGCGTACAGGAAAAATAGCTAAGTTTTAATAAGAGCCTTTGCTGAGAGTGATAGGGATCATTTTTATAAAAAGAACCCGGCTCATTAATGGGCAGGCACTTTAAGGCTGATGCAAAGGTAAAACAATTTCCTTAAAATCTTCCGCCAAATCTGTACTTTCGAAGAACCCACGCGCCTCCTCGAGAAGCTCCCTTGATGCATGGCGATCGTAGCGGGAGCTTATATGGGTCAGGCAAAGCTTTTTAGCACCGGCTTTTATTGCCACTCCGGCAGCCTGGGCGGTCGTTGAATGGAAATATTCATGTGCCATTGCTTCTTCGCCAGCAGCGAACGTCGCTTCATGGACGAGAAGGTCGGCATCCTTTGCAAGGCGGATTGCATTTTCGCAATAGCGGGTATCGCCAAGGATGGCCACAATCCGTCCTTTTTGGCGGGGGCCAAGGTAGTCGGAAGGATCGAGGATTGAGCCATTCTCAAGCGTTACCTTTTCGCCGCTTTTAATCTTTTTATAAATCGGGCCGGGGGGAATCCCCGCTTCTTCAAGCTTGCCCGCGAGCAATGTGCCCGGCCGGTCGGCTTCTGTAATCCGATAGCCGTATGAGGTTATGCCGTGGTCAAGAAGAAGAGCTTCGACCCTGAATTGTCCATCATCAAAAACAACCCCTTCTTCTATTTCAGTGATCTTGAGCGGATATTTTAAATACGAACCGCTGATTGACAGGCTTGTTTTAAGATAAAGTTCAATCCCCTTTGGGCCGAAAACCTCAACCTCTGAATCCCCTCCCTGGAAAGAGCGGCTTGAAAGAAGCCCGGGAAGGCCATAAATATGGTCACCGTGCAGGTGGGTAATGAATATTTTTTCAATTCGGCGCGGCTTTAGGGATGTATGTAGGATTTGATGCTGGGTAGCCTCCCCGCAGTCAAACAACCAGACGCTTCCTCGCTCATCAAGTAGCTTCAGCGCCATGGATGTCACGTTCCGAAGCTTCGCGGGAATGCCTGCGCCTGTTCCAAGGAATAATAATTCCAATGTAAAAACCTCTTTCTTTCCGAAAAAATCTTTCCCCTGACCGCTATGATTGGCGCGGGTGAAGGCTTATAGACTGTTTTTTTATTACTATACCATACTTCACAGATGATGCCCCCCTTATACGATGTGGCTTCCAAATGGCAAATGGATTGCGAATCATTTGCTAAATATTGAAAAAACGGCTACACTTTTGTATTTGTATAGACATTAAGGATCTTTTCGTAAAGGAGTTATCTTCTTTGTCACAAAATGGAGAACAAAAATCATTGATTATCATATTCGGAGGGACGGGCGACCTTGCGAATCGAAAGCTTTATCCTTCCTTGTACAGGCTCTTCCGAAAAGGCCTTTTATCGGAACGGTTTGCGGTGATTGGGGTAGCCAGGAGATCGCTCACAATCGAGCAATTTCAGGAAAATGTGAAAAATTCCGTCCTTGAAGCCGGCGAAAACGGCCAAAGTATCGGCCAATTCGCTTCCCACTTCTATTACCATTCACACGATGTCACAGACCATGCTTCATACGCGACATTGAAACAGATGGCGGAAGATTTGGATCATCATTATGGGCTAGGCGGCAACAGAATTTTTTACCTGGCAATGGCGCCCGAATTTTTTGGCCCAATCGCCCTTCATCTTAAAAGTGATGGCCTGACGGACGTACCTGGTTTCAAACGGCTTGTTATTGAAAAGCCATTCGGCCATGACCTTGAGTCGGCCATGGAACTCAACGGGCAAATACGCACGGCCTTCAATGAGGATGAAATTTACCGGATTGACCATTATCTCGGAAAGCAGATGGTCCAGAATATAGAAGTCATCCGTTTTGCAAACGCGCTTTTTGAGCCGCTCTGGAACAACCGGTATATCTCAAACATTCAGATTACATCGAGCGAGACACTTGGTGTCGAGGAGCGCGGACGCTATTATGAAACAAGCGGCGCTCTAAGGGATATGGTCCAAAACCATATGCTGCAGATGGTGGCGCTGTTGGCAATGGAGCCACCGATCAAGCTGACCACAGATGAAATCCGCTCTGAAAAAATTAGGGTCTTCCGCTCCCTCCGTCCAATCGAAGGCGAGGAAGTATCCAAGTATTTCGTCCGCGGACAGTACGGTGCCGGTATGTTGGACGGCATAGAAGTGCCCGCCTACAGGGACGAATCGAATGTTGATAAGAACTCCAATACGGAAACCTATGTGGCGGGGAAAGTTATGATCGACAACCAGCGCTGGGCCGGAGTTCCATTCTATATCAGAACAGGGAAACGGCTTGGTGCCAAATCGACGAAGATCGTCGTTCAGTTCAAGGATATTCCAATGAACTTGTATTACCAGCCTGATAAACCACTGAATCCGAACCTGCTCGTCATCCACATTCAGCCTGAGGAAGGAGTCACGCTTCACTTGAACGCCAAAAAGGCGGGCCAGGGTATGGATGCGACAGAAGTGAAATTAAGCTACGCCAATAACTCGGTTAATGAAATGAACACACCGGAAGCGTATGAATTGCTTCTATACGACTGCATGCGTGGTGACGCGACAAATTTCGCTCACTGGGATGAGGTTGCCCTCTCGTGGAGATTTGTGGACAAGATTTCCGATATGTGGGAAAGTACGAAAGACGAAACCTTCCCGAACTACGAGCCGGGTACAAGGGGACCTGCCGCGGCAGAAGAGCTTCTAGCAAAGGACGGCTTTTTCTGGTGGCGCGTACGGGACCTGAAAGTGGAAAGATGCTAGGACCGGAGGGGAACATATGAAAATTCATGATATTACCGCACCGATATTTGAAGGAATGCCAGTTTATAAAAACAAGCCTGAAAAACAACCGAAGCTTGAAACAGTCACGAATGGCCATGTAACCGAATCAAGGCTTAGCCTTGACTTGCATACAGGTACGCATATTGATGCGCCGCTCCATATGATCAATAATGGGAAAACCTTTGAAACTATTTCGATTGAGGAGCTTGTGAGAAGTTGCAAGGTATTCGACATGACCCAGGTGGAGGACAGAATTACCGCTGGGGACCTAGAAGGGCTCAATATTGAAAAAGGAGATTTTGTCCTATTTAAAACAAAAAACTCCTTTGATGAAGAATTCAATTTTGACTTTATTTTTGTCGCCAGTGACGCTGCCGAACGGCTTGCAGAAATCGGGGTTGTCGGCGTCGGAGTTGATGCGCTTGGGATAGAACGCGCCCAGGAAGGCCATCCAACCCATAAAGCGTTGATGGGACAGGATATCATCATTATTGAAGGGCTCCGCCTGAAAGATGTTGAACAAGGGGAATATTTCATGGTGGCCGCGCCGCTCAAGCTGAAGGGCACGGATGCCGCCCCGGCTAGGATATTGTTATTAGAGGGCATTAATTGATCAGCCCGCATTGTTTTGAACAAAATGCGCAAGCGCCTTCGCGACAAGCAAAAGGCCGCTTGTCCCTGCGATGATTATTCTAAGGAGCTTTCCTTAGTGGTCAGCCCCGACAAGCTTAAGACGGGGCCCGCAGGACGGGCCTGCCCTCCGGAGGGAACCGGCTTAAGACCTCGAGGGGCTAGGACGCTCCTCGAAAATCCTCAATTATGCTAACGCATAATTTCGTGCGAGGATTATTCTTGGAAGCTTTCCTTGTGCTATCGCTTTTTCTTCGTGCGAGGATTATGCTTCCGAAGCTTACTCTTGTGGAGCTGGATTACAATAACTTATTTCGAGTTATCCAAAAGGTTCCATTTTAAAATTTCCTAGACAAAAATAAATGCCGCCCGGGTGTGGGCGGCATTTTTAATTGCTGATTTTCCAGCTCAAGTTATCTATTCAACTTTATTCTCTTCTTGGATTCCGGGTTTGAACCCGCGCAGAAAATCCTTGTTGAAGCTTGTTTCCGTTCCTTTATTAGGATCGGGTTCATTCAAAGAGCCCGCATTGGAAATGATGTTTTTCCCATATTTCTCTTTTAACACGGAAAGGGTTTTATAAAGCGGTTCCTTCTTTGCTTCCTTTTCATAGGAAAATAAATCGAGCTGTTTGACAGCCTCTTCCGCTCCTGCCAAATCCGCCCCAGTAATGCCGAGCAGCCTAACGGGATCACCGTTCCAGTTCGTTGCAAGGAGATGTTTGGCTAAATCCAGTATTTCTTCCTTTGTGGCTACTGGATTCGCAAGCTTCCTGCCGCGGTTAACCGTTTTCCTGTCCTTGTAGCGGATTGTGATGGAAAGTGAATTGGCAACAACCTGTTTCCTTTTCAGCCTCGATGCAACTTTATCCGCTAGGCCGTCAAGCACCTTAAAAAGCTCATGCTGATTTGCGATATCCCTCGGCAGAGTCGTGGAATTGCCGATGCTTTTGAAATCGGATACGGAATCAGGGTCCACATGCCGCGGGTCATTTCCATTCGCACGATCTTTCAGCCTTTGTCCGTTGATCCCAAGGAGCATCTTCAGCTGAATTTCATTGGCGGAAGCCAGCTCCCCGATTGTTTCGATTCCGATCCCTTTCAGCTTTTCGGCTGTTTTCGCTCCCACCCCGTGCATATCGCTGACTGGCCTTGGCCAAAGAATTGTGGGGACATCCCGTTTCCGGAGCACAGTGATTCCCATCGGCTTTTTCATGTCCGAAGCGGTTTTGGCGAGGAATTTGTTCGGCGCGATCCCAATGCTGCAAGGCAGGTCGAGCTGCGCCATAATCCGCTTCTGGATTGTCATCGCGATCTCAAGCGGGCTCCCAAGTTCATAGCTTTCTGTAATATCCATATATCCTTCGTCAATCGATACCGGTTCGACTAGCTGGGTAAATTGGGCAAGTATCTCAAACATCGCCTTTGAGGCTGCCCGGTAACGGTCAAAGTTCGGCCGCATGACAATCAGCTGCGGGCAAAGCTTTTTCGCCTCCCATAGGGGCATCGTCGTCCTGACTCCCATCTTTCTCGCTTCATAGCTGCATGTCACAATAATTCCGCGCCGTTCCTCTGGATTGCCGGCGATGGCCAGGGGTTTCCCCTTCAGGGATGAATCATGTGCTGCTTCCACCGATGCATAGAAACTGTTCATATCCACATGCAAAATAACCCTGCCCTTTTTCGGATACATCTCCTTCACGGCCATCACCCCCATCCCTTCATCTCTTAGTTTAACAAAAACAAGGTTTTGCCGCATCCCATCGGACAGCCGCTCAATTTTCTGATGAAGTTGTTTTTTGGCCGCCTATTTTGTACTATAAACGAAACGTACGAACATAGAATACGTCAAATGAATATAGCTGTATATTCCAGCAAGGAAGTGATCGTTATGAGAAAGTGGATCGCTGTAATTGCCGCGCTTTTCCTTTTGGGAGGCTGCGCGATTGGCGACAATACAAAACAGGACAAAGATACAAATCAATCCTTTGATGGCGATAAGGGACAAGATCGTTCAGATTCAGGGAAAACCCCGAATAAGGATGGGGCGGAATCCGGAGATGGAGGCAAATCCGGTTCGGGAACCGACAAAGAAGGAAACGATGATGGAACGGGAAATCCAATCCAAACAGCAGCCTACCTGCCCACTCCCAATCAAATAAAAATATTTAGAGGAACCGGTAATGAATATGCATCCGAAGTTGAAAGGGTATTTTCCAAGGAAGGAGAGTTCATTGCATCGGTAACTGAAAACGGAGGAACAAGTGTCCTCAGGATTTATCAGGTTAATAAAGAGGGAATATCGATTGTATATGAAGAGCCTGAATACTGTTCCGAAAATCCACCCGATATCGCAATGTTCAAACCGGCTTTTAAATCGAGGCTCATTTTGCCAGGGCAGCTTAGGCTCAATCAACAATTTGATGGATGGACCGTCAAGGATTTGAATGCCACCGTCACAGTGCCATACGGGAAAGTTTCCAAGGCAATCATCCTTGAAAAAATCGGCGAGGATGGAAGCATCGTCCAAAACAGCTGGGCCCCGGGGCTGGGGATTGTTAAGAAATCCTTTTATTTCAAAGACGCTTCTGGCAACGAAACGAGTGTAACGACGGAACTCGAAAGCATCGAACCGGGAAATTGGTAAGCTCCGCGCGCTATAGGTACATCATAAAGTCTAGGTTTAAGGATGCGAAAATGAACATCCAATTAAACAAATCCTAAATAAAATAATGGGGAGCCCGGCATGTAAGCCAGGCCCCCCCTTTTTGCATGGGAATTATTGATTTGCCACTTCTTCGACAATTGCAACCGTCATTTCAGCAAGCTTGCCTAGTTCTTCAATCGGCATCCGCTCATTTGTTGTATGGATTTCCTCATAGCCCACTGCAAGGTTGACAGTTGGGATTCCAAATCCGGCAATAACGTTCGCGTCACTGCCTCCACCGCTTTGCTGGAGCTCACAGCCTCGGCCTATCTTTGCCGCCGCCTTCCTTGCTACCTCGACAACATGATCGCCCGCTCCAAACTTGAAACCGGGATACATGACATTTATTTCAACTTCTGCCCTGCCACCCATCTGTTCGGCAACCGTTTCAAAGGCTTCCTTCATCTTCGCCGCCTGTGCTTCCATTTTTTCAGGAACGAGCGAACGTGCTTCCGCCAGGATATCTACCCGGTCAGCAACAATATTCGTTGCCTGGCCGCCGGCAAACCGGCCAATATTCGCAGTCGTTTCGCTGTCAATCCTGCCAAGCGGCATTTTTGCAATCGCCTTCGCTGCAATTGTAATCGCTGAAACGCCCTTTTCAGGTGCGACCCCAGCGTGCGCGGTTTTTCCGTAAATTACCGCGCTGATTTTTGCCTGCGTAGGGGCGGCAACGACCACGTTGCCAACCTTCCCGTCGCTATCAAGCGCATAGCCATATTTGGCGGTTATTTTCGATGGATCCAGCGCCTTTGCGCCCATTAGCCCAGACTCTTCCCCAACGGTGATAATAAACTGGATTTCTCCATGGGGAATGGATTGTTCCTTAAGGACTCGAATCAATTCAAACATGGCGGCAAGCCCTGCTTTGTCATCCGCGCCAAGGATTGTCGATCCGTCCGTCACAACATAGCCATCCTTGATTGAAGGCTTTACTCCATTTCCGGGAGTGACAGTGTCCATATGGCTCGTAAAATAAATCGGGTCCACCCCATCTTTTGTGGCCGGCAAGGTGCAAATCAGGTTCCCTGCCCCGTGCCCGGTAATGGAGGTGGTGTCATCTTCATAAACATCCAATCCAAGCGTGCTGAACTTGTCTTTCAGCACCTTTGCGATTACCGCCTCGAATTTTGTTTCGGAATCGATTTGGACAAGCTCTAGAAATTCATTCAACAACCGTTCGCTGTTAATCATCCATAAAACCTCCGTCAACTAAATATGTACTCGCTATATTAGTATACCTTTCCTGGTGTTCCATCATCAACATTCCGATTTACAGCGGGATGTTTCCATGTTTTTTCGCAGGGCGGGTTTCTTGCTTGTTTTTGAGCATTTCAAGAGCCTGTACGAGCTTGATCCTCGTTTCCCGAGGGTCGATGACATCGTCGACCATTCCCCTCGCGGCCGCCACGTATGGGTTTGCGAATTTTTCGCGGTATTCTTCAATTTTTTGCTGGCGGACCTTTTCCGGGTCAGGGCTGTTTTCGATTTCTTTTGCAAAAATAATGTTCGCGGCACCCTGCGGCCCCATGACGGCGATTTCCGCATTCGGCCATGCGAAAACGAGATCGGCGCCGATAGATTTACTGTTCAGCGCCACATACGCACCCCCATATGCCTTCCTTAAAATAACCGTCAGCTTAGGCACTGTCGCTTCTGAATAAGCGTACAAAATTTTTGCTCCGTGGCGGATGATTCCCCCGTGTTCCTGCTTTACTCCCGGGAAAAAGCCTGTAACGTCTTCAAACGTAATAATCGGGATATTGAAAGAATCACAGAACCGTATAAACCGGGAAGCCTTATCCGATGAGTCGATATCCAGCCCGCCGGCCATAACCTTTGGCTGATTGCAGACAAGGCCGACCGTATCCCCTTTGATTCTAGCCAGGCCGACGACAATGTTTTTCGCGAAATCACGGTGGATTTCCATGAAGCTGCCCTCATCAACAACATGATTGATGACAACCCGCACATCATACGGCCTGATCGGGTCGAACGGGATGCAGTCAACGAGGTCTGGCCGGTAGTCATCACCTGTTTTTCCCTCATCAACATGCGGAGGCTTTTCCTGTGAATTTTGCGGAAGATAGCTTAATAGCTTCCGCACGGATTCGAGAACCTCCTCCTCTGTTTTCCCCATAAAATGGGCGTTTCCCGATATCGAGTTATGTACTTTCGCACCACCTAGATCCTCTGGGGAAATTTTCTCGCCTGTAACGGTTTCGATTACCTTTGGGCCAGTAATGAACATTTGGCTTGTTCCTTCCACCATGAAAACGAAGTCCGTAATCGCCGGGGAATAGACCGCTCCACCCGCGCATGGGCCCATAATGACGGAAATTTGCGGGATTACTCCGGAATAAATCGCATTCCGGTAAAAAATATGCCCATAGCCGTCGAGTGAAACAACCCCCTCCTGGATTCTCGCTCCGCCCGAGTCGTTAAGCCCAATCACCGGGGCCCCCGTATTGGCTGCCAGGTCCATCACATGCGCGATTTTCTTTGCGTGCATTTCGCCGAGTGCGCCGCCAAAAACTGTGAAGTCCTGAGAAAATACATAAACAGGCCTGCCGTTGATTTTACCATAGCCTGTCACAACCCCGTCACCCGGGCCTTTCTGCCTGTCCATTCCAAAATCGGTCGTCCTGTGCTCGATGAATGGATTGAGTTCGACGAACGTTCCTTCATCAACGAGAATGTTAATCCTTTCCCTCGCTGTCAGCTTCCCTTTTGCATGCTGCCGGGCAATTTTTTCATCGCCGCCGCCCATTTCAATCTCACGGCGTTTATCATAAAGTTCATTAATTTTTTCAAAAATATCAGCCATCTATTTCCCCATCCCTTTCTTCTCGCAAAACTCGTATAAAACTCCGCCGGTTGATTTTGGATGCATGAAAGCAACCTGGGCACCGCCAGCGCCCGGCTTTGGTTCGTCCTGGAGCATCCGGATTCCGCTTTCTTTCATTTCATTAATCCTGTCTTTAATGGAAGAAACGCCGAAAGCAACATGATGGATGCCTTCTCCCCTTTTTTCAATATGCTTTGCAATCGCGCTTTCCGATGAGGAAGGTTCCAGAAGCTCGAGCTTTGTCCCTCCTGCATCAAGGAACGCAACAATAACCTTCTCGCTCTCCACTTCTTCAATCGCCAAAAGCTGGAGCTTCAGGACATCCGTATAAAAAGGAAGCGCTTCCTTAAGTGATTTGACCGCGATCCCGATATGGTCCACTTTCTTGATCATATGTTCATCCCCTTTGTATAACCTGGCAGTCCGCTTTAACAACAGCCAACGGTTTCCCCTAAAAATTCGACAATTATTGTATTCTCCTAAAAGTGTCATAAATCCTTCCCAATTTGCAAGGTTGTCCATCACCCTTTTTCCCGGTACAATAATAGTATCCCATAACTCATTAAGGGAGGAGAAATCATATGAATAACCGCAAGGCCAGAAAGTTAATCGTCTACCTGATGCTGTTCGCGATGCTCGCATCGACACTCCTAATCGGATTATCTTCATTCTTATAAAAAAGCGGTAATGCCCGTCAATAGCCGTTGCTGGCATGCTGCGGCAGGGTTTGTAGCTAGGCAACC
Source organism: Neobacillus oceani (assembly GCF_046237595.1). Classification (NCBI taxonomy): domain Bacteria; kingdom Bacillati; phylum Bacillota; class Bacilli; order Caryophanales; family Bacillaceae; genus Neobacillus; species Neobacillus oceani. Next base: position 2,836,612 of record NZ_CP143543.1, read on the forward strand.
ATTTTTTAGTTTTGAAAAGGAAAGGGACCGCCCATTATTGGACGGTCCCTTTTGCCTATTGGATGGCCCCATATTCAATTCCCAATTCCGCAAAAGGCTGATTGGAGGTTGTGATCAAAATTTTCGTGCCGAGCGGAATGAAGGGATAGAGCGATTCAATTCCTTCATTTTGCAGCCTTATGCAGCCCTCTGACACATACTTTCCGATTGATGAGGGATCGTTTGTGCCATGGAGCCCGTATATCCTGCCATCCGTGCCTTTCGCGTCAAAGCCGATCCATCTCGTGCCGAGCGGATTTGCCGGGTTTGAACCAGGGATATCCTTCTTGCGGTAATACGGGTTTTCGGCCTTAACCGTAATGGTAAACAGCCCTTCCGGAGTCAGGCCGGCGCTTTTCCCCGTACCGACGGAAAGAACAGTCTGAATCCTGTTGTCGTCAATAAACGCCATTTCGTTTGTCTTTTTATTGACGATGATGAAAGTATCGCCCGGGAGCGGATTCGGCCCAAGCGGCCAAATTGGAGAAACAAATAGGACAGATAAAAGCACAGCAAGAAAATTTGCCATACAAACCACCCTTGCCATTTTTCTCTAGTTTGCGCCAACCGTCCCGCTTCGATTCCCCTTTTTCGTCCCCTTTATCCCTTTAAAAGAACTTTTTATAAGAAGGTAATCCTCAAGCTCATTGACCATTTGGACAACCGCGGCCCTAGCTACAAATTCCTCCCTCGTATCCGGAAGCTTCATCACTTCGTACTCTTTCTTCAATTTCCTCAATTTATCAAGATAAATGTACGCCGTATTGCCGGGGTTGATATTCATGTATAGCTCTTCAATAAAATCGGCCATCATCCTGCCTTGCTCAACCGAATGCGTAAGCGAAGCCGAGATAGGCAATAGCCTCTCAATGATTTCAAATTGTTTTTCCCTCATCGTAAAATAATGATAATAGTGGTTTTCTTCACGGAGCAGATGGTTCTCGACATCACGGAAAGAAAGCGATTTCGCTTCATTCAAAAGCCTCGCGGTTTCGGAAATTTCCTTTCCATCCCATGTGCTTTCATTCGTCCGCAGGTATTCGGCCATTTCCATAAAAATTTTCCTGAAGTTGTCTTCTATTTGATTAGCGTATTCATACAACTTTTTTTCAAGGCTTGGCATATACAGATTCATCAAAAGCGCCACCCCTATCCCGACCATAATGACGATAAGCTCATTCAAAACAATATCCTTTGAAATATGGCCCGCTGAATAAATATGAAGGATGATGACTGAACTTGTCACAACTCCATCCCGGGCTCTTAGCATTACAATAGTGGGAATAAAGAAAAATAGCATTAAACCTATGACGAGAGGATGGTAGGCAATCGCCTCGAAAAAAAGCGCGGAAAACGGCATTGCTACAATACAGGCGAGAAACCTGTCCCATGCGGCCCTAAGCGATTTTCTTTTCGTCGGTTTGATACAGAGGATGGTCAGGATTGCAGCAGAAGCAAAGTTATGAACCCCCAGCTGCTGTGCGATAATGATGGATGCTGCGGTTCCGATGGCGGTTTTGGCCGTCCTGTAGCCAATCCTGTAGTTCATAGGCTTATCCCTCCCTGCCACAAAAGCAAATGAAAAAGATGATCATAGCGACCATCTTTTCCTAGCATATCCTCATTAAAGCATTTTTTGCAAGAATTCCTGAGCCCTTTTACTTTTTGGGTTTGAAAAGAATTGCTCTGGTGCCGCATCCTCGACCAATACTCCACCATCGAGGAACAGCACCCGATCGGCAACCTCACGTGCAAAGCCCATTTCGTGGGTGACGATCGCCATGGTCATCCCGGTATGCGCCAACGACTTCATGACATCAAGAACTTCCTTAACCATTTCAGGGTCAAGTGCGGATGTCGGTTCGTCGAACAGCATGACATTCGGTTTCATCGCAAGCGCCCTTGCAATCGCGACCCTCTGCTTTTGCCCACCGGAAAGGCGGCCAGGGTACTCTCCCGCTTTTTCAAACAGGCCTACCCGCTCAAGAAGTTCATAGCCAATTTTTTCAGCTTCCGCTTTCGATAGTCCTTTTACCTTCATCGGCCCGTATGTTAAATTTTGCAAGACCGTCTTATGAGGGAACAAATGAAAATGCTGGAATACCATGCCGACATTTTCACGGACTTTATTAATATTTGTCTTCTTGTCTGTAATCTCGCTTGAACCAATCCAGATGCGCCCGCTTGTAGGAACCTCGAGCATATTCATGCAGCGCAGGAACGTCGACTTCCCGGAACCCGATGGCCCGATAATCGCGACAACCTCGCCTTCTTTAATGGAAGTCGTAATGCCTTTTAAAACCTCAAGCTTTCCAAAATTTTTGCGCAAATCCTCAACTTTAATCACCGCGCCTCATCCTCCTTTCAACCAGCTTGCCAAGGAAGGTCAAAATGATGACCATGAGATAATAGATTAAACCGGCAACGATAAGAGGTTCAAAGTAGGAATAATGCTGGGCCCCGACTTGGTAGGATCGGCGCATAATATCCATGACACCGATTGTTGTAACAATCGCTGATTCCTTGGTGAGGGTAATGAATTCATTCATAAGTGCAGGCAGAATATTTTTCAGCGCCTGCGGCAGGATGATATCCCACATCATTTGCCTGTATGGAACGCCAAGCGCCAGGGCAGCTTCCCTCTGTCCTTTATCGACCGCAAGGATCCCTGCCCTGATGATTTCTGAAATATACGCTGCGGAGTTAAGGGCGAATGAAATGATGGCCGCTGTATAAGGCTCAATCTGAAATCCGAGGATTTGAGGGGAGCCAAAATAGATGATCATCAACTGGAGGACGAGCGGCGTGCCCCTGAAAATACTTGTATAGGCATCCGCCAGCCAACCAAGCGGCTTAATTGAACTGATTTTAAAAAGCGATAAAACAATGCCGAATGCGAATCCGAGTATTCCCGCGAGTAAAACAATCCGCAGTGTAACAAAGATTCCTTCCAATATATACGGAATAGAGGGGACAATTTGCCCAAAATCCAATTCCATCCTAAAAACCATTCCTCTCTGCTTTAACTGGAAAAACGTTCAGAGAGGACATGCCTCCTGAACGTTCACATGCTTTCCCTTTATTCTTCCCCGCCAAACCATTTAACAACCAGTTTATCGAGTTCACCATTTTCTTTCATTTTTTGAAGTTCTTTGTTGAATTTCTCAGTCAACTCGCTGTCCTTAGGGAACGCGATTGCGGAGCCGGCTTCTTCCGGATCATCGGAAATGGTGAAGCCTTCCAGGTCTTTTTCATTTTTGAAGAAGCCCTTGGCAACTGTGTCTTCAATGATGGCAGCATCGAATCTGCCGGATTTGATTTCCTGGATTAGGTCAGGGATCCTGTTTCGGTTTTCGATTTTAATGTTCACTTCTTTTTGGATTTCTTCAGCTTTTCCTTCCTGAATCGATCCAAGCTGAACGCCAACTGTCTTGCCTTCTAGATCCTCAAGCGATTTAATGCCGCTGTCCTTTTTTGTAACAATCATATGAGAAGCGGTGTAGTAGATATCCGTAAAATCAACATTCTTCTTGCGGTCTTCCGTCGGGGTCATACCTGCAAGAACAAAGTCTGCCTGGCCGGATTTTAACGCCTGTACAAGTCCGTTGAAGTCCATGTCTTTAACTTGGACATCGTAGCCTAATTTACCGGCAAGAGCCTTCGCCAAGTCAACGTCAAAACCAATGATTTCATCACTCTTGTCAGTTTCAATGTATTCAAACGGCGGGTAGTCGGCGGATGTTGCCATGATAAGGGTCTTCTTATCTTCTCCTCCATCCCCGGTTTTCGCGTCGTCATCCTTCGTTCCGCAGGCAGCAAGAATGCCCGCTAGCAGGATTGTGGTTAAAAATAAAAGAATGTTTTTTTTCATTGAAATTGCCCTCCCTAATTAACTGAATATTTTCTATCTTCATTATTACTACCCATTTTAAACGGGAAAAATCCTTCTTTACAAGTAAAAACAAAGAGTAATAATTATTCACATTAATGAATTTTAACACGTTTAAATAATTATGCAATAGTATTTTTAAAAATAACATTGGCATTTTTTGAAAAGGCTGGATTGGCGAATCTTTGATGTGCTCGGGGGGTTGAATAATTGGTTGGCATCCTAGTGATTATGGGCGTTGGCAGGTGTGTTGAGTGATTGGAAGAGTGCGAGAAACGGTGTCGGTGGAAAGCACTTGCTGGGGATAGGTTGTATAATGAATGGGTCAATATACATATGATGATGATTTTAACGACACACGAACTTTGGGTGCGTGTTCATTTGGTGCATCTTGTCGGGGATAATAGGGGCCGTTTCGAGGAATCGTTGGTGTTTTGCATAAAACGGCCTGCCGTACCGAAGCACAACAGGCCGTTTTTTTATTTTTACTACAGGAAACTGTCTATCCTGGCGGAGTTACAGCTCTTCGCAATACTGGTCAAAGTTTTGCTGCAGCTTTTGGACAACATTCATTGGGTCAAACCCTTCAATATCATGGCGCTCAATCATTGTGCAAATTTTGCCGTCCTTCAGCAATGCAAACGAAGGAGAAGATGGCGGATAGCCGGTAAAATAGCTCCTCGCCTTTTCAGTGGCTTCCTTATCCTGTCCGGCAAACACCGTCACAAGGTAGTCGGGGCGTTTATCATAATGAATGGCATGCGCTGCAGCCGGCCTTGCGATGCCTCCCGCACATCCGCAAACCGAATTGATCATGACAAGAGTCGTGCCTTTTCGGCTAAGCGCCTCATCGACTTCTTCTCGTGTTTGTAGCTCCGTATATCCTGCAGCAGAGATTTCCTGGCGCGCCTGGCGAACCACATCATTCATAAACAAATTAAAATTCATATTCAATGGAATCACTCCCTGTTTACTTAAACTGTCTCTTTCTATCATACAGGGCAAACAAATTGTTTTCAATTAAATAGAAATTTACGGCAGACAGGTTTATTTCTTTCCAACACGGGGAAAGGTAGAACTACAGCTAGATCCATACCCCTAAACTCCCTAATTTTTTGGATAGCGCGTTTGTGCTATCCGCTTTTTTTTTCGAATGAGTACCGACTTAAATACGAAATTACAATCAGAAAGGCACTTTCTTCTGACTCGCCCCCCTTGAAAATGACTCCATTGTCCAAACGCTGGTAACTTTGGACACACAACCCTTGAAAATTCACTTTACTGTCCAGAGACCAGGTTTCTTTGGACACACAACCCTTGGGAATTCACTTTACTGTCCAGAGACCGGGCTTCTTTGGACACACAACCCTCGGAAATTCACTTTACTGTCCAGAGACCAGGCTTCTTTGGACACACAACCCTTGGGAATTCACTTTACTGTCCAGTGACCGGGCTTCTTTGGACACACAACCCTCGGAAATTCACTTTACTGTCCAGTGACCGGGCTTCTTTGGACACACAACCCTCGGAAATTCACTTTACTGTCCAGAGACCAGGTTTCTTTGGACACACAACCCTTGGAAATTCACTTTACTGTCCAAACAAGTGACAAACTAATTGTCTTAAAGGATCAGTGATTAAATAAAATGTGTACTACTTGAACTTCCTACTAAATTATAATTCTTTCTTAATGCTCTAGTGATTGTCCGTTTAGCCAAATCAATATTACACCATTCATGTATACCGCTGGTCGTAATCTTCCGCTCCGGAAACAGCAGCTAATATTCCTCCGTATGCCGCAATATTGCGGACTCGAACTTTTCGTGCTTTCTACATTTTCCACATACTAAGTCGAGATGGTCAATAATCGAAAATAGACATCCGCACTCCCCACAAAACATCCCTTTCCTTAGCTGCTCATACCGATAGTCTGGTAGCTTTTGATATCGGTTTTTTGGCTGGTGCAGGGAAAGCAGGGTTTGCGCGAGTTTTTTATCGCCTTCATTTAGCCGGGATGGCGTTTCGTTGAGTTCCCGGATAAAACGGTCATTCTGGGTTGGGAGAATGATGGGTTGATCGATAGGGGCCTGGTACAAGGTGAATTCAGGATTGATGAAGAAGACGTAGGGTTCGATGACGAAATTGAAGTTGTAGTAATTGAAAAGTTGTCGGAGGAGCAGCGCACTTCTTTTTAGCTGGTCAAGAGGGTTTTTGTATTCCTCCCCAGTTTTCATCGAGATAAATTTATCTCCGTCAATGTAAAAATCGCCATAGAAATTTTTCACATCCAACAGGTACGAAATGCCTTGCGAAATAATAAACGAATCAATTTGTAGTTCCGAATCGTTTACTTCCAGCCGCAAGTCATTGAGGATATACCGTTCTTCGATGATATTTTTTGCAAGGTGGTCAAACTGCACTTCCCCTTCATATCCCCGTTGCAAATTGGTAAGGCGCTTCCTGTCATTCGGGGTAAGTTCCATGCGCTTATTTAGATGCTTTAATATCAATAATTCCTCTGGTTCCGTTCTGTTTTTTAAAAACATATGCCACTTCCTTTCCTTGTCTTAAGCCCATTTTATTAAAAATAACATCCAAATACGGTGAACATTTTGTTAACATTTTCCTGCCACAAAAAATTCAAGCACAATAAAAAAATTTCCCGCTAACCAAAATCCATGCACAAAAGAAATTTCCTTAAAACCAAACAAATAGAAGCGGGGTACGACCCCCCGCTTCCTAATGAGGATTAAACAAATTGCGTGCACATGTTGACCAGATAGCTTTTTAGGTTCTACTCCCCCCGCCGATAAAACACTTCAAAAAGCTGTTCCGCGGCGCTTGCCGCAGTTTTTCTGCCAGCTAGGATGTCGTTCTCAAGACCCGGCAGCAGCTGCCTAACACCTTCATTTTGATAAAAGCTGTAGTGGAGTTGGTCGGAAATGACGGTGTGGAACCAGTCGCGCATTTGCGACCTCCGCCTTTCAAAAAACACGCCGGAGCGATCGACCGAATCCCTGAACTCTCCGATAACCGACCAAATTTCCGGTATGCCTTTCTGGGTCAAGGCCGAGCAGGTAAGCGCCCGTGTGTCCCAGCCTGGGGTTGCCTGCTGCAGGAAATGGAGAATCCGCTTGTATTCGATCCGAGTCTGCTCCGCGAGAGGCTCGTTCAATCCGTCCGCCTTGTTCACAACAATTGCATCGGCAAGCTCCATGATGCCTTTTTTCATTCCCTGCAGCTCGTCTCCCGCTCCGGTCAGGACAAGGAGGATGAAAAAGTCGACCATCCCCCTTACCGCCGTTTCACTTTGACCAACCCCGACCGTTTCAACAAGGATAACATCAAACCCGGCCGCCTCGCACAGAAGCATCGATTCCCTCGTTTTCCGGTGCACCCCGCCAAGCTTACCACCGGACGGAGAGGGACGAATAAATGCGTTTGGCTCTCGGGAAAGGTTCTCCATCCTCGTTTTGTCGCCAAGGATGCTGCCGCCGCTCACCGTTGAGCTTGGGTCAACGGCGAGGACGGCTACTTTATGCCCTAAACGGCAAAGGAATGAACCAAATGCTTCAATAAACGTGCTCTTGCCCGCGCCGGGGACACCGGTAATTCCGATTCGGATCGAGTTCCCGCTATACGGGAGTAATTTTTGCAATAGCGCCTGAGCTTCCTTGAAGTGATGACCAGCATTGCTTTCGACAAGCGTGATGCCGCGGGCCAAGGCGCTTCTTTCCCCGGCCAGGATGCCCTCGGCCAACTTATCGATTGAAATCTCGGAACCCGCTTTTTTACGGAAGCCTTTCCCGTTGCCCTTTTTACCAGAATCATTCACCATCAATGCTCTACTTCCTCGTACCCGAGTGCATCGTAAATCGACTTGATCACTTTCTGAGCGGCGACTGGAATGACGGTGCCCGGCCCGAAAATGGCGGCGGCGCCGTGGTCATATAAATACGCATAATCCTGGGCAGGGATGACTCCTCCGACAACGACGAGAATATCCGGACGGCCGAGTTTCCTCAGCTCCTCGACTAGCTGCGGCAAAAGGGTTTTATGGCCGGCGGCAAGGGAACTAAAGCCGACAACATGGACATCGTTTTCAACCGCCTGCATGGCCGTTTCGGCAGGGGTTTGGAACAGCGGACCGATGTCGACGTCAAAGCCAAGGTCGGCGAAAGCGGTCGAAATGACTTTAGCTCCACGGTCGTGGCCGTCCTGGCCCATTTTCGCAATCAAGATCCTCGGCCTTCTTCCCTCGTTCTCTAGGAATTCATCGGCCATTGCCTTGACTTTGGCAATCTCTTCGTCATTGGAGAACGCAGAGCTGTAAATCCCGCTTACGGAGCGGATGGCAGCGCGATGGCGGCCGGCGGCTTTTTCAATAGCATCCGAAATTTCACCTAGTGTGGCCCTTTCCCTTGCTGCTTCAACGGCGAATTCAAGCAGGTTGCCTTCGCCAGAGCGGGCAGCTTCCTCAAGGGCGGAAAGCGCGGCTTCAACAGCCCCTGCATCCCGTCCAGCTTTTAATTGATTCAATCTCTCAATCTGTTTGTTCCGGACGGCTGTATTGTCGATGTCGAGTATTTCCAACGGCTCTTCCTGCTCGAGCCTGTATTTGTTGACTCCGACGATTGTTTCTTTTCCAGAATCGATTTGTGCCTGCCTCCTGGCCGCGGCCTCTTCAATTTTCATTTTCGGCAATCCGGTCTCAATGGCCTTTGCCATGCCTCCGAGCGCTTCAACCTCATCAATATGGGCGGTTGCCCGTTTAATCAACTCAGCTGTCAGAGCCTCGACATAGTAGGAGCCGCCCCAAGGATCAATGACTTTTGTAATCCCAGTTTCCTCTTGGAGGAAAAGCTGAGTATTACGGGCAATACGCGCCGAAAAGTCTGTCGGCAAAGCAATCGCTTCATCAAGGGCGTTCGTATGCAGCGATTGGGTATGGCCCATTGCAGCGGCATGCGCCTCGAGGAGAGTCCGCATAACATTATTGAACGGATCCTGCTCGGTCAGGCTCCAACCAGACGTTTGCGAATGGGTCCTGAGCGCCAGCGATTTTTCATTCTTCGGATTGAATTCTTTCATCATTTTTGCCCAGATAAAGCGGGCTGCCCTCATCTTCGCGACTTCCATGAAATAGTTCATCCCAATTCCCCAGAAGAAGCTGAGCCTTGGAGCGAACGAGTCAATATCAATTCCGGACTTCAAACCAGTCCTGACGTATTCCAGGCCATCGGCGAGCGTATAAGCGAGTTCGATATCCGCCGGCGCCCCGGCTTCCTGCATATGGTAGCCGGAAATCGAAATCGAATTGAACTTCGGCATATACTTTGATGTATAGGCAAAGATATCGGCGATAATCTTCATCGACATCTCAGGTGGATATATATATGTGTTTCGGACCATGTATTCTTTTAAAATATCATTCTGGATTGTGCCCGAAAGCTGCTCCCTGCTTACCCCTTGTTCCTCGGCCGTTACGATGTAGAATGCTAGAACAGGCAGTACGGCTCCGTTCATTGTCATCGAGACGGACATTTGCTCAAGCGGAATGCCATCGAAAAGGATTTTCATATCGAGCACGGAATCAATCGCAACCCCGGCCTTGCCGACATCGCCGACAACCCTTGGATGGTCAGAATCGTAGCCACGGTGGGTCGCGAGGTCAAAGGCAACCGAAAGCCCTTTTTGCCCCATCGCCAAATTCCTTCTGTAAAAGGCATTGCTTTCTTCCGCCGTTGAAAAGCCGGCATACTGGCGCACAGTCCACGGCCTGTTCACATACATCGTCGGATAGGGGCCGCGGGTGAATGGCGGCAGCCCCGGCTTCCCATCGAGGTGCTCAAGGCCACCAAGATCTTCTTCTGAATAAACAGGCTTCAGGCCGATTCCTTCATTCGTCTCAAAAAGAAGGCTGTCAATTTGTTCTCCTGCAAGCTTTTCAAATTTGGCCTTCCATTCTTCTTTTCTGGAAACGCGGCTGGCACCGAATAGGTCCACCGTTTGAAAATTAGGCTTTTTAGTCATTTACCGCCGCCTCCATTTCAGCAATCATATTCGCCAAAAAGTCATGGCAATTGCTTCTTATATGAATAAAATCCTTCAGGCCTGCTTCCAGCCAGTCATTTTTTTCCTCAGGACCAGGCTGCCCAGCCAGGTAGAACACAACCCCCGGATGACGCCGTTTCAATTCGGATAAAATCGCGAGCCCCATTTCCGTGTACCGCTCATCCGTGGAGCAGAAGCAATAACGGGTCAGCCCAGTTTCGGCTATAAACGCATCTGCATCCGCCACAGAAAGGACAATCCCGCTCCGAATCGCGCTTATGCCGCCAGGACCCAGAAAGCTTTCAACAAAGTCCGCGCGCGGTTTGCTTTCTTTCAGGCTGCCCAGGCAAACGAGGCCTATTGAAGGCTTTTTTCCTGATTGTGCAAGAGCGGCCGCTTTCAGCCGCAGTTCCTCAAAAGGAATTGAAAGCCGCGTTCCCCCGATTCCGTGGTCCCAAACATCCCGATGCTCCGGTATAGCCTTCGCCGTTTCGGCGAGATTGGCATAAACATTCGTACCGACGATGCTTTGCTTTCTCGCTTTCACATCCGCCACCCTTTGAGCAAGCGTAGATGCAATTTCATTTTCGAGCCATCCCGATTCAAGGACTGCAGGCATGCCTCCGAGGGCATCTATTTTTCCAAAAAGCTCCCACGCCTTTTCAGCTAATTGCTCGGTCAGTTCTTCAATATACCAGGAACCGCCTGCTGGGTCGGCCACTTTATCCAAATGGGTTTCCTCCTGAAGAATGATCTGGATATTCCTCGCAATCCGTTCAGAAAGAGGAGTGGCGCCTTCAAGCGAATCAAATGGCTCGACGTGCACATACTGAACGCCTCCAATTACCGCGGCAAACGCCTCATTACCGGCGCGTAGCAGGTTCACATGCGGGTCGTAAAGCGTTTTGGTAAATCTTGATGTTTCCGCGGCAATGACCATACCTCGGACGGATTCCGTAGCGCCATATAGTTCCCCAATCTTATCCCATATAATTCGTGCAGCCCGAAGCTTGGCAATTTCCATAAAAAAATTGGCGCCGACTGAGAAGGTAAAAACAATTTTTGAAAAAACGGCATCAATGTCCATGCCCGCCTTCAAGAGCTGTTCAATATAAAACACACCTGATGCGGAACCCGCGGCGAGTTCCTGAACCGCATTAGCGCCTGCATTATGGTAGACGCCTACATTCACCAGAACCGTCCTCAAATTTGGGTGCTTCATTGCTGTTTCGCCAATCGTTTTCTCCCAGCCGCCCAGGTCCATAGTTGAGATACCAGCAAGTGGATCAAAACCGATGTATCCGGTTATAGCGCCGTCTTCACTTACTTCTCCCAAAGCGGCGATAAAGTCCGCCTGACCACTGCCGGCATCAACCGCGAACGGATAGGATGCGGAAAAACGGGATGCCGCAAGGGCCGCTTCCCGTTCGTTGCCCCTCTTCATTTTAAAAGAAATCGCAGTCTGCCCTTTTGCAAAAGCATCCGTTAGCTTGCTCGTTAACTCATCCGCTGATTGCCAGGAAATTTGCTGGGCGATATGCCATTTCGTGTCCCTGTATCCAAGCGGGTTGATTCCCCTCCTATAATCAGGGCTGCCCGGATAACCCGCTATTTTTCCATCCTCTCGGGTGTAAAGCGGTTTCAAAATAATTGATTCATATGTATGGCTATTCAATGTATCGATTGATTTCCCTTTTAAGGCTTGTTCGGCTTTATTTTTCCAATCATCCATTGTTGTTTCGGGAAAACGATAAGCCATGATTTTGTCCATCCCCATACTCGTTCGTCCCCAGGCGCGGAGACGGTCCCCCCTTTCTCTGCCGTTCCAAAAATTCTAAATAGTCGCTGCTTTTATTGTAGTATAGCGGCCTAGTTGAGGCAACGCAGAACCGGCACTGCTTTTTTGGAAAAATAGATACCTTAATGTCTCAAATTTAACGATAAGGTTGCTTATGGAAAAAGCCGGCCGGCAGTGTATCCGAGTTGAAAGCCCGCCTCCATCCGGAAGCGGGCTTTCAACTTTTATTAATACACGGACGTATTCGTCGAGGTGTTTTCGATTATTTCTTTGACCCGCTGCAGGAATCGGCCGCAAATAAGGCCATCCAGTACTCGGTGGTCGAGTGACATGCACAGGTTTACCATATCCCTTACGGCAATCATGCCGTTGTTCATGACTACAGGACGCTTGACAATCGATTCAACCTGAAGGATTGCCGCCTGTGGATAATTGATGATGCCCATCGACTGCACGGAGCCGAAAGAGCCGGTGTTATTGACCGTGAAGGTTCCGCCCTGCATTTCATCCATTGTCAGCTTGCCGTTGCGGGCTTTTCCTGCAAGTTCGGTAATTTCACGGGCAATGCCTTTGATTGTCTTTTCATCGGCGTGCTTGATTACAGGGACAAAAAGCGCATTTTCTGTCGCAACCGCGATGGAAATATTGATATCCTTCTTTTGGATGATCTTATCTCCGGCCCACATGGAATTGATTTGCGGGAATTCCTTCAGCGCCTGAGCGACTGCTTTGACGAAAAATGCAAAGAATGTCAGGTTGAAGCCTTCCTTCTTTTTAAAATCATCCTTGATGGAATTGCGGTATTCAACAAGTCCGGTCGCATCGACTTCGATCATCGTCCAGGCGTGCGGAGCTTCATGCTTGCTTCTCAGCATATTGGCCGCAATGGCCTTCCTTACACCTGTTACCGGTATTTCGATATCTCCAGGCATGGAAGGAACGTTTACCGGTGCGGCTGAAGCCGTAGGGGATTTTAGTTCCTGGACGGCCTCTTTGGAAACTTGCCCAACCGGTATGTCGCTGGCAACCGGTTCCGCTTTTTGTTCAGCCGCAGCTGGAATGTTACCCGATTCAATCAGTTTTAACAAATCTTTTCGGGTAATACGCCCGCCGGCTCCGGATCCCTTCACCTGGCCAAGGTCAATCCCGTGTTCCTGTGAAAGCTTCAGGACCGCGGGGGAATAACGCAATTTACTGCCGATTTGCTCTCTCGATCCTGCCTCCGATAATGGATCGGCTTGTTCGACGGTTTCCTTCGCTGAAGAAGCGGCTACCGTACCAGCTGAAGCGACCTCTTCGCCCCCAACTTCAATTGTACAGATTACTTCTCCTACAGCGAGGGTGTCACCTTCCCCGGCAATCAGTTCCTTGATTGTCCCTTCAAAAGAAGACGGGATTTCGGCATTTACTTTATCTGTCATGACCTCTGCAAGCGGATCATATTTATTGACTTTGTCGCCGGGGGATACAAGCCATTTGCTGATCGTGCCTTCCGTCACGCTTTCTCCCAGCTGCGGCATTTTAATTTGTTCAACTGCCAAGTGAGGTCACTCCTTCAAACATATTCAGGCGCTTGCCTTAGAATTCGGCGAGCTCCCGCATGGCTTTTTCAACTTTTTCAGGATTCATCATGAAAAACTTCTCCATTGTCGGTGCATAAGGCATCGCTGGGACATCCGGGCCGGCAAGCCTTTGGATTGGGGCATCAAGCTCGAAAAGGCAATGCTCGGCAATAATCGCCGATACTTCGCTCATGATGCTGCCTTCCTTGTTATCCTCGGTTACCAGCAGAACTTTACCTGTTTTAGATGCCGCTTCGATGATTGCCTCCTTATCAAGCGGATAAACCGTCCTCAAATCGAGGATATGGGTTGAGATGCCATCTTTTGCAAGCTTTTCGGCTGCTTGGAGGGCGAAATGGACACATAGGCCATATGTGATGACAGTAATGTCCTCCCCTTCCCTTTTTACATCGGCCTTGCCGATTGGAAGTGTGTAATCGTCCTGCGGAACCTCGCCTTTTATGAGGCGGTATGCCCGTTTATGCTCAAAGAACAAAACAGGATCCTCATCGCGGATGGCCGCCTTCAACAAACCTTTAACATCATATGGAGTTGAAGGCATGACGATTTTCAGTCCGGGCTGGTTTGCAAACACTGCTTCGACCGACTGCGAATGATACAATGCGCCGTGCACCCCTCCCCCATAAGGCGCCCTGATTACAATCGGGCAGCTCCAGTCATTATTGGAACGGTACCGAATTCGTGCGGCCTCTGAAATAATCTGGTTGACAGCAGGCATGATGAAATCCGCGAATTGCATTTCGGCAATCGGGCGCATCCCGTACATCGCCGCACCAATACCTACGCCTGCAATCGCAGATTCAGCTAAAGGAGTATCAATGACGCGCTCCTCGCCGAACTTTTCATACAATCCGTGGGTCGCCTTAAAGACGCCGCCTTTGCGTCCGACATCCTCGCCAAGGACGAAAACCCTCGAATCCCTTTCCATTTCTTCACGTATCGCCATTGTGACTGCATCAATATAAGAAATTACCGCCATTTATGCATCCCCCTGACTTTCCGCATAGACATATTTAAGCGCATCCTCCGGATTGGCATATGGCGCATTCTCGGCATAATCGGTCGCTTCGTTCACTTGCTTCATAATCCGGTCGTTGATTTTCTTTTCGAGTTCATCATCCATTACGCCGGTTTCTTTTAAATAGGCGCCGAAAGTAATGATCGGATCCTTTGATTTCGCTTCCGCCACTTCATCCGGAGCCCGGTAGACCCTGTCATCATCATCCGATGAATGGGCCGTGAGCCGGTATGTAATGGTTTCGACTAGCGTTGGCCCTTCGCCGCGGCGGGCGCGGTCGGCCGCTTGTTTTACAACGCTGTATACCTCGAGCGGGTCGTTTCCATCGACGGTAATCCCCGGCATGCCATAGCCAATCGCCCTGTCGGAGACATTTTCACAAGCAAGCTGCTTTTCAATCGGAACCGAAATGGCATATTTATTGTTTTCACACATAAAAATGACCGGCAGCTTATGGACGCCCGCAAAATTCGCCCCTTCGTGGAAATCCCCCTGGTTGGATGAACCTTCACCAAAAGTGACAAAGGTGATAAAATCCTTTTTTTCCATCTTCCCGGCGAGGGCGATTCCAACCGCGTGGGGTACCTGGGTGGTAACCGGGGATGAACCGGTCACGATGCGGTTTTTCTTTTGGCCGAAATGGCCCGGCATCTGGCGTCCGCCGGAATTCGGGTCTTCAGCTTTTGCAAATCCCGACAGCATTAGTTCCGTCGGCGTCATTCCAAACGTCAGGACTACTCCCATGTCCCTGTAATAAGGAAGGACGTAATCCTTATCCCTGTCCAGCGCAAAGGCTGCGCCAACCTGCGCGGCCTCCTGCCCTTGGCACGAAATGACAAATGGTATTTTCCCCGAACGGTTCAAAAGCCACATCCGTTCGTCAAGGCGCCTGGACATAAGCATTGTTTCGTACATTTCCAATACGGTTTCATCGCTTAGCCCCAATTCTTTGTGGCGATTTTCTGCCATTAACACTAACCTCCTAAAAATTCGTAGTAAGTGAAGGACATACGCGATCCCATCCTCCAATAAGGAGATTTAGGAATGGAGCGCCCTTCCGTCGACTGCCAGAGCAGCTTCCCCAATGGCCTCGGACAATGTTGGGTGCGGATGGATCGTATGGGCAATCTCCCACGGTGTCGCATCCAGTACCTTTGCAAGCCCGGCTTCGGAAATCATATCCGTTACATGCGGGCCGATCATATGGACGCCAAGCAGGTCGTTTGTTTCTTCATCGGCCACGATTTTGACGAACCCGTCCGACTCCCCGAATACAAGCGCCTTACCAATCGCCCTGAACGAAAATTTTCCAGTCTTTACTTTGTGGCCGAGTTCCTTCGCTTCCGCCTCGGTCAAGCCAACGCTGGCTGCTTCAGGATGGCTGTAAATACATTTTGAAACCAATGTGTAGTCAATTGGCTGCGGATCGTTTCCCGCAATATGCTCAACCGCGACGATTCCTTCGTGCGAAGCAACATGTGCCAGCTGGAGCCCCCCAATGACATCCCCTACAGCATAAATATGGGATTCCTTCGTTTGGAAAAATTCATTGGTCTTTATAAAGCCTTTTTCAATTTCAATATCGGTATTTTCCAGGCCGATTCCTTCTATATTCGCCTGCCGCCCTACGGAGACAAGAAGTTTATCCGCCTTGTACTCTTTTAGCTGATCCTTGACTTCCGCGGAAATCGAAACACCTTCACCTTTGGATAGTGTTTCTGGGAGCACCTTCGCGCCTGTAACGATCTTGACACCCCGTTTTTTCATCAGGCGCTGCATTTCCTTTGATACTTCATGGTCTTCGGTCGGAATGATGCGAGGCGCATACTCAAGTACGGTCACCTCTACTCCGAAATCGGAAAGCATTGAAGCCCACTCGATTCCGATAACCCCGCCGCCAACAATAATTATCGAAGCTGGAAGGGATTCCATCTTAAGCGCTTCGTCCGACGAGAGAACGAACTCCCCGTCGATATCGAGGCCAGGCAACGAACGGGGCCTTGAACCCGTCGCAAGCAGGACATTTTTTGGGATGAGCATTTCATTATCCGAGCCATCGTTCATTTCCACTGAAATCGTTCCCGGCATCGGCGAGAAGATGGATGGGCCGAGGATTCTGCCCATTCCTTCGTAAACATCGATTTTGCCTTGTTTCATTAGGTGCTGGACGCCTTTATGCAGCTGGGCTACAATCGATTCCTTCCGCTCCTGTACTTTGCCGAAATCAAATGTCACTTCAGATGCGAATACGCCAAATTGCTCGCTTTTTTTAGCCGTAGCATATACCTCAGCGCTCCTGAGCAGGGCTTTGGACGGAATGCAGCCGTTATGAAGGCACGTCCCCCCAAGTTTTCCTTTTTCAACAATTGCGGTTTTTAGCCCTAATTGAGATGCGCGGATAGCTGCCACATAGCCGCCGGTGCCCCCGCCTAAAATGACCAAATCGTATTCCTGTGCCATTGGTTTGCCCCCTGTTAAAAAGTTGATGTATGAATTTTTGCCTGGTTCGGGTAGATTTTGGCTTCCTCTTCGCCTTTTAGGACGCGCAGCGCTCCTTCGGCGAGGGCCTGGAGCTCATTTTCTCCAGGATGGACGATTACATCTGAAATCCAGTTGATCCGTTCGGTTATCAATTTAACGAATGATTTTCCGTATGCGAGCCCGCCGGTAAGGATGATGGCATCAACCCTGCCTGCAAGGACTGCACTGGCGGAGCCAATTTCCTTGGCAACCTGGTAAGCCATCGCTTCATAGACAAGCCTGGCTTTCCTGTTTCCTTTTTCAATCATCTTCTCAACCTGCACTGCGTCGCTCGTTCCTAGGTAACCAACGAGCCCCCCCTGGCCGACGAGTTTTTTCATGATTTCATCACGATAGTATTCACCTGAATAACAGAGGCTGACAAGGTCACCGGCAGGAACAGTTCCCGCGCGTTCCGGGCTGAATGGCCCATCGCCGTGCAGTCCGTTATTCACATCGATGACCCTACCGCCCTTATGTACGCCAACCGTAATGCCGCCCCCCATGTGGACAACGATCAAATTAAGGTCATAATAGCTTTTCCCCAATTCCCTAGATACTCTCCTGGCAACGGCTTTTTGGTTCAAAGCATGGAAGATACTTTTTCGCTCTATTAATGAGAACCCGGAAACTCGGGCGATTTCATCGAGTTCATCAACGACGACGGGATCGACGATAAAGGCCGGGATATTCAGCCCCTCCGCTATCTCGTAGGCAATGATTCCGCCAAGATTCGAGGCATGCTGGCCGGAATAGCCGTTTTTCAGGTCTTCCAGCATTGCGCTGTTAACCGAATATGTACCGCCTTCTATCGGGCGAAGCAATCCGCCGCGCCCGCAAACGGCGCTTAATTTCGATAAGTTGATTCCTTCATTATCAAGCGTTTCCAGGATCGTCTCTTTACGGAATGCGTATTGATCGATGATGCTCTCAAAGGAAGTAATTTTTTCAGAATCATGGCGAATTGTCTTTTCAAGTACCGATCGCTCATTGTCAAAGATGCCGATCTTCGTGGATGTAGAGCCCGGATTGATTACCAGGATCCGATAGTCTTTGTTTTGCACCATTCAAGACCTCCAGAAAGCTGATAAGTGGTGATTTCCCACTGATAAAAGCCTTGTTCTGCTGTGGCCGCATTCTCCGCCCGCGCGTAGTTATAACGGCAGAACGAAACCGATTGGTTCAGCTAATCCGCTAAACCGTTTCACTGTTCTTCTCCAATCGGACCCGGCCTCCCATATTGAAATGGATAACCCCTGAACAACGTGGGAAGGCCGGATTTTCCGATGCTTAACGCCTGCTTAGGATATGATGGCCGTTTTGCAGGAATTGGCTCCGGGAATTCCGCATCCTTTCGATACGCTCCTCCGCCATTCGGTCTGCGGCCTTATAAGTTGGAATGCCATCACGATTTGCGATTTCAATGACTTTTTCAATGTTGGAATAAATCGTTTCAATTTTTTTCATAGCCCGTTCATGGTTGTAGCCATACAATTCGTCCGCTACATTAATTACGCCTCCTGCATTGATGACATAATCCGGAGCATAAACAATGCCAAGTTCATGGATCATGTCCCCGTGGCGTGTATCCTTCAGCTGGTTATTCGCTGATCCCGCAATGACCTTTGCCTTTAATTGCGGAATTGTTTCATCATTTATAACAGCCCCCAGCGCACATGGAGCATAGATATCACAATCAACGCCGTATATTTCATCCGGATCCACTGCCTTCGCCCCAAACTCTTCTACAGCCCTTTGAACAGCCTCTTTATTAATATCGGTAACGATTAGCCTGGCACCTTCTTCGTGAAGGTGGCGGCAAAGATTGTAGGCTACGTTTCCCACTCCCTGAATGGCAACAGTTTTTCCTTCAAGGGAATCCGAGCCGTAAGCTTCCTTGGCGGCAGCCTTCATTCCCCTGTATACACCATAAGCAGTAGCCGGGGACGGATTACCCGAAGATCCGAATGCCGGGGAAATTCCTGTGACATAGTCAGTTTCCTCATGGATTATATCCATATCGGCAACAGTCGTGCCGACATCTTCCGCGGTTATGTAACGGCCGTTTAAGCCTTGGATGTATCTACCGAAAGCACGGAACATTTCTTCATTTTTGTCTTTGCGCGGATCGCCTATGATTACGGTTTTTCCGCCGCCAAGGTTCAATCCGGCCGCTGCATTTTTATATGTCATGCCTCGGGCAAGGCGGAGGGCGTCCTCAATCGCGGCTTCCTCAGAGTCATATGTCCACATCCGTGTTCCACCAAGTGCTGGCCCTAGAGTGGTATCATGAATCGCGATGATTGCCTTAAGCCCTGATTGCTTGTCCTGGCAAAAAACTACCTGTTCATAATCATACTGCTCCAAATATTTAAAGATTTCCATTTTCATTTCCTCCCTAATCTTCAATTTTGTCCATTCACAGAGCATATTGCGAGAGCGAGTGAGTAAAGCTTGCTTTCAGAAGAATCGGACCTGGAAGTCAGGATAATGGGTGCCTTTGCACCACAGATGACTGCGCCGACTTTTGCCTTTGCGAAATAAACGAGCGACTTATAAAGAACATTTCCTGTTTCGATTGATGGAACGAGCAGGATGTCCGCTTTCCCAGCGACTGCGCCGGAAATGCCTTTGTGTTCCGCGGCCGGCACTGATACAGCATTATCAAGCGCAAGCGGCCCATCCACGATACAGCCGCTGATTTGCCCGCGTTTATTCATTGCTGACAAGGAGGCTGCATCCAACGTAGCCTGCATCGCCGGGTTTATGGTTTCAACAGCACACAAGGGTGCCACCTTCGGGTTTTCCACCCCGATTGAATTCGCCAGCGCTACGGCATTCCTTATGATGTCGGCTTTTTGTTCCAAATCCGGTGCAATGTTCATGGCCGAGTCGGTAACAAAGATTAGCCTGTCGTATCCTTCAATTTCAAAGGCTGCCGTATGAGAAAGAATCTTTCCTGTCCGGAGGCCGAAATCCTTGTTCAATACTGCTTTAAGGATAACAGATGTCTGGACATTCCCTTTCATTAAAACATCCGCCCGCCCGCTGCTTACCGCCTTTACGGCATCTTCTGCGGCCGTTTTCGGGTCTGGGCTATGAATGATGCTTATTGAACGATCAGGTGAAGAGCCGTACATGGATTCAATCTGTTCCCGGTCACCGTACAAAAGAAAATTTGCAAAATTCTTTTGTACCGCGAGGTCAACCGCCTCAAGTACTTCGTGTTCTCCAGCGGCTGCAACAGCCACGGTTTTTTTGCCGTTCTCCGCTACTTTACCGATTAACGATTCAAGAAACATTATGTGCAATCATCCCCTTTGATGGGTAACTCCATCCCCGTAATCCTATAATGCAAGTTCTGTGCCAAAATAGCATTTCATTTATAAGAATTACAAAAACCCAAAGGAAACAGTTTAAATTTGCTCAAAATCAAGCGCGGGTAATAAAGTTCCGTTACTTACAACAATTGTAATAAGCCAAGTTCATTTGCAAAAAAATGCACAACTTGCAAATTATTGCATGCTTTTATTTTCAAGCTCGTATTTTTCAAGTTTATAATACAAATTCCTAATCGAGAGCCCAAGCATTTTTGCGGCTTTTGTTTTATTTCCATTTGCCCGTTGCATCGTCCGGCTAATTATTTCTGCTTCATAACGATCGAGCATCTCGGCAAGTGACAAGGATTCCCCTCGTCCCTCCTCAGACATCTCGATGTGGCCGTGCCGACCGGCTTCCTTGTTCTTTAGTTCAGGCAGATGTTTTCGGTCAATGACTGTTTCATTGTATGCCATGAAAATAATTG
Source organism: Neobacillus oceani (assembly GCF_046237595.1). Lineage (NCBI taxonomy): Bacteria > Bacillati > Bacillota > Bacilli > Caryophanales > Bacillaceae > Neobacillus > Neobacillus oceani. Next base: position 2,857,318 of record NZ_CP143543.1, read on the forward strand.
CCCTGCCAAGGACATTTTCCAGTTCCCGGACATTTCCCGGCCAGCCGTATTCCTGAAGCTGGAGAATGGCGGAATCAGTTATCCCTTCAACGTTCCTGCCATAATCCTGGTTGATCTTTTGAATTAGCCTTTCACACAAAAGCGGTATTTCTTCTTTTCGGTTCCTCAAAGGCGGAATATGGATTGGCAGCCGGTTAATCCTGTAGTAAAGGTCCTCCCTGAATGTCCCGGATGCAATCCCTTTCTCGAGATTTACATTCGTGGCTGCTATAATCCTTACATTGATTGGCAGTGGTTTAGTACCCCCGACCCGGATGATTTCCCTTTCCTGCAGGACCCTTAACAGCTTTGCCTGTGTATTCGCCGAAAGCTCCCCGATTTCATCCAGGAAAATGCTCCCGTTGTTTGCCTCTTCGAATAGCCCCGGCTTACCGCCTCTTTTCGCGCCGGAAAAAGCACCTTCTTCATAGCCAAACAGTTCGCTTTCCAGAAGTGTCTCCGACAATGCGGCACAATTAACCCTTACAAACTTATTGAAGCGCCGGTCGCTCGCATTATGGATGGCATGGGCAAATAATTCCTTGCCTGTGCCCGATTCTCCCCTTAGCAGGACGGTCGCTGGAGTTTTCGCCGCAAGCTTCGCCTGTTCAATAGCGAGTTGCATTTCTTCGGATTGCCCAATAATATCCTCAAAGGAATACTTGGCCTCAAGCGTCCGGATGATTTGCCGGGCCCTGGTCAATTCCCTGTTCAATGATTTAATTTCGGACATATCATGGATAACGCCAACGCTTCCCTTTAGCTTTCCCTCTACAATAATGGGAGCGACATTTACAATGACTTCCTTTTTGTTTGGGCCGACACGCATAGGGACGCCGCGGACTGGCCTGCGGGTTTTTAATACCTTCATGTGCATGCTTTCCCCTTCGGAAATGTCTGCTGTTGCTGGCTGGCCGATTACCTGTTCCCTGCTAAGCCCGGTGATGCGGTTATATGCGGGGTTAACTAAAATTCCGCGCCCAGCTTCATCGACAACCGATATTGCATCATCGCTTGATTGGATGATTGCTTCAAGCATAGTCTGGATTTCTTTCAAATTGGTGATTTCCTCCGCCAGGCGGACAACTTCCGAAATATCCTTGAACACGGCAAAAGCGCCGATTAACCCGCCGTTTTCATCAATAATCGGAATTCGCGTTGTGATGATTTTCTCGCCGTTTTCGAGGACCATTTCCTGATTTGCTTCAATCCTCCGGGTTTCCATCACAATGGGCAGCCTGCTCGAAGGAATGACTTCCCAAATATGGTTCCCTAATGCTTTTTTTCGGTCGTATTTGACCATTTCCGACGCTCGCCGGTTCAGAAGTGTTACAATCCCGTCCTTATTAATGACAACCATTCCATCGTCCGTGGAATTAAAAATCAAATCATACTTATACGATTCATTTTTAAGTCGTTCAATTAAGTCTTCTTTTTCTTCCATCAAGGTTGAAATTAAAAATGCGACGCTGCCAGGGATAAGTACCGACTTTTGCCCAGCGGCTTCCCTCAGCTCCGTAAAAACTTCCGGGTTCCCCGTAACCTCAAAAATAATATCAATTTTTCCGTCAAGGAACGCCTTCCAATCAGTTCCAGTTGGAATCCCCGCCTCTTGCGCAAGCACAATGCCCGGGGCGTCTTCGTTTCTATCGATGACAGCCTTAACATCAAGCACTTCTGTTTCCTTCAGCATTCTCAGGATTGCGGTACCGCCCTTGCCAGCACCGACGATCATTGCATTTGGCAACCCCATGCACCCCTTCATGAATGGTTTGCCGCTTTCCCGGCAAATAATTTCATGCTTTTTTTCAAGCGCCTGCAACCTTTTTCACACTAATTGTAGCTTTTATTATGGTTCTTGACAAATTTGGTTCTTGGACTATGATTTTGCTGAGGCACTAATCCTATAGAAGTGCGGGGAAGGAATGTTGGCATGAAGCGTATAGCAGCCCTCGTTGTAATGCTTATTCCGGGGTTTTTGGCGGCCTTTGGAATAAAATTAATGAGAGACATGGTTTTTGGGAAGTTGCAGCAGCCGTTTACACATCTTTGGCTCCAATTTCTTATCGGGTTTATTTTATTTATTCTCGGCCTTGGTTTCGTGGCGGGATTTATCCTCCACCGGGACAGGAAGCGGAACAAGGTACAGGACAGGTTCAAAAGGAAATAGGAAAGGAGCTAGCTGCTCTCTTCCTATTTTTTGGATGAAAAATCCCCCTGCACATTTCATGTAGGGGGATGAAAAAGTATTCCCTAAGAAGCTAGCTCTTAGGACGCCTTATGCTCAAGGCGCAATTTGTCAGCAACCATCGCAATAAATTCGGAGTTTGTAGGCTTTGCTTTTGACATGCTGACCGTATAGCCGAAAAGGGATGAAATAGAATCGATATTACCCCTGCTCCAAGCTACCTCGATCGCATGGCGTATGGCGCGCTCCACCCTGCTGGCGGTCGTGTTGTACTTTTTCGCAATATCCGGATACAGGACTTTGGTGATGGAACCAAGGAGTTCAATATCGTTGTATACCATAGAAATTGCCTCGCGGAGATAGAGATATCCTTTAATATGGGCTGGGACCCCGATTTCATGGATGATAGATGTTATGCTGGCATCAAGGTTTTTCGGTTTTTGCTCGGAATTGGAGCGGAATCCAGTGGAGTGGCCTTTTCGGGTTACACTTGTTTTTCCATTTACTGTACGAATATGGTTTCCGAGCATTTCCATATCGAATGGTTTAAGGATAAAATAGGAAGCCCCCAATTCAACTGCTTTTTTCGTAACATCTTCCTGGCCAAACGCGGTTAGCATAATAACGTTCGGCATAGGGCCGTTCTTCAATTCGCGTATCCTTTCCAAAACTGCAAGCCCGTCCAGATGAGGCATAATGATATCAAGAACCAGGACATCCGGGTTCACTTCCTCAAGCATTTCTAGGCATTCCTGGCCATTATGGGCAATGCCGGCAACCTCCATGTCTTCCTGTGAAGATATGTATTCCTCCAGCAGCCCTACCAGCTCCCTATTATCATCCACCACACAAACTTTAATTTTTTTCACTCCCAGTTACCTCCTTGGATTCCATAAAAGATTCATTTTGTATAACCTATTTTCTATTCTAAATGACATATTCGACAATGCAACAGGAAATCCTGCGAACAATTAAATTTTTCTTAAAAAACCCACGAAAAAAGGTAAATCCTCTATTTTTCTCCGTTTTTCGACCATTTTCGTTATTCTTTTCATTTTTGTCGAAAATTCTTTATTTTTTGTATATCCTTTTCTATTCCTTGCTAAACAAAAAGGCCCTCCGATAGGGGGCCAATTTTTCAGCTTGCTTTTAATTCAGGTTTTTCATATATATCAATTCCCGCTTCCGTCAGCATCCATTCAATATGGACGCCATACCCAGATGTAGGATCGTTAACAAAAACATGGGTGACAGCTCCGACTATCTTCCCCGACTGGATGATAGGGCTTCCGCTCATTCCCTGGACAATCCCACCTGTTTTTGCCAAAAGCCTTGGATCCGTTACCTTAATAACCATTCCCTTTGTTGCCGGAAACTTCTGCGGGATTGTGCTCACAATTTCAATATTGAACATTTCCACTTTATCGTTATCAACGACCGTCAAGATTTTTGCCGGCCCTTCTTTTACCTGATGGGATAAAGCGATAGGCATTGGTTTATCCAAAATGCCGTTTTCAATATCCCTGTTTAATTTACCGAATATCCCAAATGGGCTATTCCTGTTGATATTTCCTATTATTTCCCTATCATCTGAAAACCTGGCGAGCTTTTCGCCTGGATTCCCATTACTTCCTTTTTCAATGCTTGTTACAGTCGATCTGACAATCTGTCCATCCTCAACGACAATGGGCTTTTTTGTATCCATATCCGAAATGACATGGCCAAGCGCCCCGTATTTTTTGGAACCTGGCTGATAAAAGGTCATCGTGCCAATTCCTGCGGCCGAATCCCGGATATAAAGGCCAAGCTTATAGTTGGAGGCCCCTTTTTCTTTAAGAGGCATAAGCTCCGCTTTGAACCTTCCTTTTTCCCTTGAGATGAGCACTTTTAGGGGCTTGCCCGTTTGGCCTGCCTCCTGGACAAAAGGAGCGACATCGGACATTTTTTCAATTTTTTGGCCATTTATCTCTGTAATGATGTCCCCTACTTTTATTCCTGACATCTCACCAGGGGATTTTTTTCCATTTCCTGTGTCAACCTGATGATGGCCTACCACAAGGACGCCAACGGTATTTAATTTTACCCCAATCGATTGGCCCCCGGGATAAACCCTGAAGCCTTTTAATACATTTACATCGACCTTTTTAATTGGTATTCCCGCCAGGTCGAGGATTACTTCGCTTTTTCCCGATTCCTTTGCCGACACGGAGACAAGGTGCTCGGTTTGGTTAAGGACGATTGTCTCGGAGTTCGCCGCTACGGCCGCGCTAACTGCGGATGCCTTACCAAAAGAAACTTGATCGCCCTGAAAGACGGTAATCTGCTTTGGAATGTCAAGATACATCTGAAATGGCTTCCAGCTTACAAACATGATGATTGAAACAAGGAGAATTCCACCGATTATTTTTCTCAGCATTCTTTTATTCAAATACCTCACTCTCCTCGCTTCAGGTGCTGTCCTTAAAAAATGGCTACAGTTATAATTTTGCCGGGATAAGAAGCATTTATAACCCTCAGGCAAATAAAAAAGCTACCCATACTGGATAGCATTTCATGTGTTTTTAGTTTTGGAAGCGAGGAGCAGCAATTCCTTTGCATGTTCCTTTGTGAGGTCGGTTATCTCTACCCCGGAAATCATCCGGACGATTTCCGCTACTTTCTCCTCTTCATTTAACGGGACGACGGATGTTTTAGTCCTACCGCCTTTTGTTACTTTTGAAATAAGCAGATGGGTATCCGCCATCGCAGCTACTTGTGGAAGGTGTGAAATACAGAGAACTTGTGACCCTGTTGCAACCTTGAAAATCTTTTCGGCAATTGCCTGGGCCACTCTTCCGCTTACCCCCGTATCAACTTCATCAAATATAATGGATGTTACCCCTTGGTGTTTTGAGAAGATGCTCTTTAAAGCAAGCATAATACGCGACAATTCCCCGCCGGACGCCACTTTGGAAAGCGGCTTTAAAGGTTCGCCAGGATTTGTGGAAATGAAAAATTCAACCTTGTCCGCACCCATCCGTGTATACTGGGAACGTTCATTTAAAAACCGGATTTCAAAAACGGTTTTCGCCATGTAAAGGTCCTTCAGTTCTTTATGGATAAGCTTTTCGAGCTTTTCAGCCGATTTTTTCCTTATGGAAGTCAGGTTTGAGCCTTCACTTGATAAATGTTTTTTCAATTGGGCGAGTTCTTTTTCAAGATTCCCGATATGGGTTTCTTTATTCTGGAGTGCGTCAATTTCGGCACTGATTTTTTCCGCGTATGACAGGATTTCCGGAATGGTTTTTCCATATTTCCGTTTCAATTGATTGATTTCGGTCAGCCTTGCCTCGATTTCATTCAGCCTTTCTGGGTCATATTCCAGAAGCTCAAGCCTGTTACGAAGCGTGGAAGCTGCGTCTTCAAGCATATAATAGCTGTTTGAAATCGCTTCAAACGTGTCCTTGTAGGATGGGTCAAGGGCAGCGGCGCCTTCAAGAAGCCCCATTGCCTCCCCGGCCCAGTCAAGCGCGCGGGAATCACCTTTCAGTGCATTATAGCCTGATTGGACAGATTCAAATATTTTTTCGAAATTGACTAGCCGTTGCTTTTCTTCGGCGAGTTCTTCGTCTTCATCCGGCTTAAGGTTGGCAGTGGTGATTTCCTCGTATTGGAATTGAATCAGGTCGAGCCTGTGGGCCATTTGCTGTTCATTTTCACTTAGCTTGCGAAGCTTTCCAAGCGTTTCTTCATATTTTCCATAAACCCGCTGGTACGACTCAAGGACCGGAAATATGCCATGGTTTCCGAATTGATCGAGAAGTGACAGATGGAGTGCTTCATTCATCAACTCCTGATGTTCGTGCTGTCCATGGATGTCGACGAGCGTCCCGCCAATTTCCCTTAGAACCGTTAACGTTACGAGCTTCCCGTTTACCCTGCAAACACTTTTCCCATTTTGGGAAATATCCCGTCGCAGCACGATCATTGCGTCTTCAATTTCAATGCCATATTCCGAAGCTTTCTCGACACATGGATGTTTTTTATCGTCAAGAATGAAAAGGCCTTCAATCTCCGCCTTTTCCTCTCCGTGGCGGACAAATTCAGATGAACCCCTTCCGCCGACAAGGAGGTGGATGGCATCAATGATAATCGATTTGCCAGCGCCGGTTTCCCCGGTCAAAACAGTCAGGCCCTTTGAAAACGATACAGAAAGGGCCTCAATGATTGCGAAATTCTTAATGGATAGTTCCGTTAACAAGTAGCATTCCCCCACCTACAGCATTTCAAGGAACCTGTCGGTAATAACCCCGGTATCCTCGGGAGTCCTGCAGATAATCAAGAGTGTATCGTCCCCGCAGATGGTCCCGAGAATTTCTTCCCAATCGAGATTATCAATCAGAGCCCCTATTGCCATTGCATTTCCAGGAAGTGTTTTCATGACGAGCAAATGGCCGGCCGCATCAATCCTTACGAACGCATCCATAAGGGCTCGTTTCAATTTTTGCAGAGGATTGAAGCGTTGGTCGGCGGGAAGGCTGTATTTATACCTTCCATCCAAAAGCGGGACCTTCACAAGATGGAGTTCCTTAATATCCCGGGAAACCGTCGCCTGGGTAATGTTGAAACCCTGTCTTTTTAATTCATCTACAAGATCGTCCTGCGTTTCAATATCATTGTTTGCAATGATTTCCCTGATTTTAATATGGCGTTGGCCTTTATTCATTCATTATCACTCCATTAGGTGATTAAAACATTTCGTAGGCTATCAAAATTTGTCGGTTCTACACATATGTTAGCCGATTTGCGCATTCTTGTACAATGATTCTTTACAGAAAACACAAACTTGCCAAAACCGCAAGAAAAGGATAAGCATATGCCTATCCTTGTTCTTCGGTGTGTTTTGTTTTCAAGTCGTGGTGGGCGGCATTGACAATTTCCTCCGGGTTCACATCCAGAAGGTTTTTGCCTCCAATTCCTTCTCCTTCCCATCTTAAATGAAGAAGAAATTCGATATTTCCGTCTCCCCCAGTAATCGGTGACCAAGACAGGCCAATAGCATTGAAACCGGAATCAAGGGCGAATCGGATCGTTTTATCCAGGACAGCGATATGCACCTTTTCATCCCTTACTATCCCCTTCTTCCCAACTTGTTCACGCCCGGCCTCGAATTGGGGTTTAACGAGGGCAATCACGTCGCTGGAAGGCACCAGCAAGGTTGCCAATACCGGTAGGATAAGCGAAAGGGAAATGAATGAAACATCGATTGTTGCAAAATCGGGCATTCCTTTTTGCAGGTCCGCGGGGGTGACATAACGGAAATTCGTCCGTTCCATTACTACAACCCGTTCATCCTGGCGAAGTTTCCAGGCGAGTTGGTTATATCCCACATCGAGCGCATATGACATTTTGGCGCCATTTTGGAGCGCGCAATCTGTGAAGCCTCCGGTCGAAGAACCAATATCGAGCATTGTTTTCCCAGAAACATCAACATTAAAAACACGAAGCGCTTTTTCGAGCTTCAGCCCTCCCCTGCTGACATAAGGAAGGACATTGCCCTTTACCGCCAGGGGTAAATCGGTGCTGATTTTTTCACCTGGCTTATCGAGCCGTTGCTCATTTGTATAGACGAGGCCGGCCATAATAGCCCGCTTCGCTTTTTCACGTGTCTCCACCAGCCCTCTTTCAACAAGGAGGACATCAAGACGTTCTTTTTTCACTTTCATTCTTTACGCCCTCTGCTGTTTCTTAGCGGTGAGAATTGACAGGCGGCTGATGGCTGAATCAACGGTGAAGTCGATTTCGTCTAGGAGCTCATCAACGCTGCCATGCTCGATGAACTTATCCGGAATTCCCATTCGGTCAATAACACTTTTAAAATAGCCGTGGTCATGTGCGAATTCAATTACGCTGCTGCCAAATCCACCTTGAAGGACAGCTTCCTCAATCGTTAAGATCGGCATGCCGTCCTCTAGAATACCGGCAAGTATTTCTTCATCCAACGGTTTGATGAATCTGGCATTCACCACCTTAACGGAAACACCCCTTCTTTCCATTTCCGCCGCAGCGTCCAAGGCCATTTGAATTGTCGTGCCAAATGCGAGAATCGCGGCATCTTTGCCGTCCTTGAGAACTTCCCATGTTCCAATCGGAATGGCTTTGAACGTATCATCCAACGGGACCCCAATTCCATTGCCGCGCGGGAATCTCATAGCGATCGGACCGTCATCATAGGTCAACGCCGTATAAACCATGTGCTGGCCTTCATTTTCATCCTTCGGCATCATCAGCACTAGGTTCGGAACATGGCGAAGGAAAGCGATATCGAATACACCCTGATGTGTTTCCCCGTCGGCGCCGACAAGCCCGGCCCTGTCTATTCCGATGAATACATTCAGGTTTTGCCTGCAAATATCGTGAACGACTTGGTCATAGGCCCTCTGAAGGAAGGTGGAATAGATAGCAAGGAAAGGCTTCATGTTCTGGGTTGCCAATCCGGCAGCGACTGTAGCCGCGTGCTGTTCGGCAATGCCGACGTCAAACATCCTGTCCGGAAATTCCTTTGCGAACCCTTCCAACTTCGATCCAACAGGCATGGCCGGCGTGATTGCCACAACCCGCTCATCGGTTCTGGCGATCTTTCGGACGGTTTCACTGACAAGGCCGCTCCATGAAGGAGGGGAAAATGATGGCTTGACGAAAGCGCCGGTATCCATTTTATAAGGTCCGGTTCCGTGCCATGTGCCGATTTTATCCGACTCCGCTGGGTGGTAGCCCTTCCCTTTTTTCGTAATAACGTGGATGATGACCGGCCCTTCCGTTTTCTTCGCATAGGCGATATTTTCAAATAAATCTTCAAAATTATGGCCATCTACCGGCCCAAGGTAGGTAAAGCCCATTTCTTCGAAAAACATACCTGAAACGAGCATGTACTTCAGGCTGTCTTTTACCCGTTCGGCAGTAGCGGCCAGGACTCCGCCTACAGCAGGGATTTTTTTGATAAGAAGCTCGAGCTCATCTTTTACCCCATTGTATTTTCCGGAAGTCCTCAGCCTTCCAAGTACATTGTGAAGTGCACCGACGTTGGGGGCAATGGACATTTCATTATCATTGAGTATAACAATCATATTTTTCTTTTCATGCCCGATGTGATTGAGCGCTTCAAGAGCCATTCCCCCGGTCAAAGCGCCATCGCCAATAACCGGAAGGATAAAGCTATTTTCTTTTTTCAAATCCCTTGCAATAGCCATTCCCATCGCGGCGGATAGTGAAGTGGAGCTATGCCCGGTTTCCCATACATCATGCTCGCTTTCCGAACGTTTTGGAAAGCCGCAAAGCCCTTTGAATTGCCTTAAAGTGTCGAATTCGCACGCTCTTCCCGTAAGAATTTTATGCACATAGGACTGATGACCAACATCCCAAATGATTTTATCCTTAGGGCTGTTAAATGCTTTATGAAGGGCGATTGTCAATTCCACAACCCCAAGATTCGGGCCGATATGGCCGCCTGTAACCGATAGTTTTTCAATAAGGAACCGGCGGATATCCTTGCTTAGCTTTTCAAGTTCCTTGTTCGACATCCTTTTAAGAAAGGATGGATCTTTTATTGATGTAAGATCCAATTAGGACCACTCGCTTTCATTGCATATTCACCAACTAACATTAGCCCCTTTTATTATAAAGGAATGGGCGGAATCCTCAAGGAAATATCGAAATTTCACCTATTATTTCCCTAATTCGCCGTATTTCCTCCCTGGGTAAAAAATATGCCGCTAGCACAGTCGTGATAACGGCAACATAGTCAGTGTTTATTTACTCTAACTTGAACAGGTGCCTAACCATCAGCGGGGAAGATCACCCACTGATGGAAGGTTCACTGTATAGGCTCGATTGTACCATATTTAGGTCCGGCGCTCAAATGGGGGGGTTAATGGTTCCGTGTGGCGATAAGCTCCGTGATTTCGAGCAGCAGCCGGGTGTCAAGCCCGGTTTTATCCAGCTCTTCCCTTGCCTTCGTAATATGGGATTCCAAAGCGTTCTTAGCCCCTTCTAGTGTCAGGAGTTTCGGGTAGGTGCTTTTATGGTTTGCAGTGTCGCTTCCGACAGGCTTTCCAATGGTGCCCACATCTCCTTCAAGGTCAAGGATATCATCCCGTATCTGAAACGCCAGGCCGAGGTGGAACGCAAACTTGGAGAGCAATTCAAGCCTGTCCTTATCCGCGTCTGACAAAATCGCCCCTGCAAGGACACTAAAGGTAAGGAGCCTACCTGTTTTATTAATGTGGATGGCTTCGAGTTGTTCTAGGGTCAGCTCCTTATCCTCGCCCTCCATGTCTGCGGCCTGCCCTCCCACCATTCCAGAGGCTCCGGCCGCCTTTGCCAGTCCTGCCACAAGCCTGAGTTTTGTAGCAGCGCTTGCATTCATATCTCCAAGCAGTTCAAAACTGTAAGTTAACAAGGCATCACCAGCGAGGATGGCCATCGCTTCTCCAAACACTTTGTGGTTCGTCGGTTTTCCCCTTCTCAGGTCGTCATCATCCATGCTTGGGAGGTCATCGTGGATCAGCGAGTATGTATGGACCATTTCAATTGCCGCAGCCGCTGCGATCCCTTCCTCTGGATTCCGCCCGAAGGCATCCATTGCCGCGAAAACTAGCATAGGCCGGATTCTTTTTCCTCCTGCTTCAAGTGAATACAGCATTGCTTTCTTTAGTGATTCGGGCGCTTCCAGCCTTTGGACTGATGAACGGAGTTCTTCTTCCAATAGCTGCCTGTATTTAAATATTGCGTCGTCCAAAAGTCCTTTTCCCACTTTTATTCCTCCCCATCAATGGAGAAATTTTCTTTTCGTCCATCTTCAGTAATAATTTGGGCCAATTGTTCTTCGACGTTTTTCAGCTTATCATGGCATAATTTCGAAAGCTCCATTCCTTTCTTATAAAAGGATATGGCCTCCTCCAAGGGAACATCCCCTTCCTCAAGCCGTTCCACTATCTGTTCAAGCTGGTCCATCGCCTGTTCAAACGTCAGCTGTCTTTCCTCAGCCATCTTTTTCAACCTCCCGTTTTTCCTCTATCGTGCATAAAAGGCTCCCATCCGTCACCTGAATGGTCACCTTGTCATTTACTTCAACCTGTCCAACCTTTTTAATTAGCCGGTTGTCCTCCGTATAGGCAAGGCTGTAACCCCGTTCCATTATTTTCAGTGGATTCAAAGCTTCAAACGATGCAAGGGTCCGGCCGAACTCCGCTTGTTTCCCGCGAAGAATCTGATTCATCGCTCTTAAAAGTTCCTTTTCAGTACGGCCATGCCTTTCAGACGCCTGGCCAAGGAGTTGGACCGGACTGTTTCTTTCCAGCCTTCTTTCCATATTGCCAAATTGCTCTTTTTTAACTAGCGCCAGCCGCCCTGCCCCACGATACAAGTTTTCAGTGAGCCTGTCCAGCTGTTCAAGCTTCTGTTCGTAGAGACGGCGGGGATAGCGGAATGCGTAAGACCGCTGAATCCGCTCAAAACGGCCCTTTTGGAAGCTGAATTTCTCCTTCATGGCCCTCATCAGCCTGGTCTGCCGCTGCAGGACACGCTCCATCAGTTCCTCGATATGCGGAACGGCTAGCTCGGCAGCCCCGGTAGGAGTCGGCGCGCGCATATCCGCGACATAATCGGCAATCGTAAAATCCGTTTCATGGCCCACCGCGGAAATAACTGGAATCGTTGAATCGAAAATAGCCCTGGCTACTTGCTCTTCATTGAAGGCCCATAGTTCTTCGATGGAACCCCCGCCACGCCCAACAATGAGGACATCAATATTTCCGGCCATATTCGCTTTCCGGATTGCCCCAGCTACTGATTTCCCCGCATTTTCACCCTGAACGAGCGCCGGATACACAATGATTTTGCCAATCGGGTATCGCCTTTTAATCGTCGTAATGATGTCCCTAATCGCCGCCCCTGTTGGCGATGTGACGATTCCGATTGTCCTCGGGAATGGAGGTAGCGGCTTTTTCCTGTCGCGGCGGAAAAGGCCCTCCGCTTCAAGCTTCTTCTTTAGCTGCTCATAAGCAAGAAATAGCTCGCCTATCCCATCCGGTTTCATTTCTTTTATATAAACCTGGTATTGCCCGCTTGCTTCATAAACAGAAATCTCGCCCCTGACAATGACTTTCATTCCGTTTTCAGGGACAAATTTCATTGCCCGGGCGTTTCCGGCAAACATGACAGCAAGAATTCGGGAACGCTCATCCTTTAAGGTGAGATATATGTGTCCGCTCGAATGCTGCTTCAGGTTTGAAATTTCTCCTTTGATGAAAATATCCTGAAGATGCGGGTCAGCATCAAATTTACGTTTTATGTATTTTGTCAGTGCAGTAACAGTTACGAAACGGTTGGTTTCCTGCATGAATAAAACTCCCTGCCATACTTTCTTCTTGAAAATGGGTGTTGATTTCCGCTCCACCAAGGAAAGCTTCTGTGAGTCGGCTTCGCAGGGACAGGCGGCCTTTGCCTGTCACGAGGCACACGCTTTCCGCGGGGCGTCAGTGGAGCCTCCTCGGCGCAAGCGCCTGTTTGTCCAGCTACAGCGCCTAGCCCCTCGAGGTCGCTTCGGTCCTTCAGGTAAAGTCAAAGAGCGACTTTTCCTTCAGGCCCTCCAGCGCTTGTCGGGGCTGACCAAGGCGCTTTCGCTTTTCGTGGGTCTCCACCTTGCCGCTGCATCCCGCAGGACACTGAATGGCATCCTCGAATTTGCCCACGCACGAAGAAAATGCGTAGCATTTTCGAGGAGTCGGTGCCCTACGCTCCAATCAACGCAGATAAAATCTAAACTGCCACTTATACAGCTCTCTTCTTTAAAAAAGAAAAACTGCCCTATTCCATTATAAGTTTAGATTCCCCATCCGTCACGGGTAAGAAATCCAACTAAAATGGACTAGGGCAATTTAATGCATGAATGGATGTATATCTGGAAACTTGGCTGTCAAAAATGTCTGATTTACGCTTTGCTTAAGGTTTTGGACTGCCTTGCCGCCTTAAGCGTATTAAAAAGAAGCATCGTAATTGTCATAGGGCCTACGCCTCCCGGAACAGGGGTCAAATAGGCTGCTTTTTCGGAAACTTCCGGATGGACATCGCCGCAAAGCTTTTCGTGTTCATCCCTATTGATTCCTACGTCAATGACTGTCGCGCCTTCTTTAATGTGATTTAACCTGATAAAGTTTGGTTTGCCGAGTGCCGCGACAAGGATATCCGCCTGCTTCGTATGGTACTCAAGATCCTTTGTTCTTGAATGGCAATATGTAACAGTCGCATTTTTATTTAGAAAAAGCTGTCCCGCCGGCTTGCCAACAATATTGCTCCTACCGACGATAACAACATGCCTGCCGGAAATTTCTATTCCCGTTTCCTCGAGCATAACCATGACCCCGTACGGAGTGCAAGGGAGGAAAGAATCTTGGCCTGTCATCATCCTGCCAATATTCAAAGGATGAAAACCATCAACGTCCTTTTCGGGAGTAATGGCTTCGATGACTTTCTTTTCTTCAATATGCGCAGGCAAAGGCAGCTGGACGAGAATACCATGAACATCCTCACGGTTATTTAGCTCATCAATTTTCCTTAATAGCTCATCCTGGCTCGTTTCTTCTGGCAATGCAATCAGAAAGGATTCGATTCCAACTTCCCTGCACGCCTTCTCCTTATTGTTGACATACGTCCTGGAAGCATGGTTGTTTCCTACAAGGACTACCGCAAGCCCAGGCATAATATTGTCTTCTCTCAGCGCCTTGACTTCGCGGGCGATTTCTTCCCTTTTTTTCTTTGCGATTTCTTTCCCGTCAATGACCTTTGCTACCATCCCGATTCCTCCTCAGTTTTGGATATGATTATCAAGCATCAAAGTTAAACCAATTCCTGTTTTACCTTTGATAGGACGCCGTTAATGAATTTGCTTGATTGATCGTCTCCATAAAGCTTGGCTATTTCGATAGCTTCATCCAATACTACATTGGCAGGCACTTCATCATGACAATATTTCAATTCATACACACCCAGCCTAAGCAGGTTCCTGTCAACAGCGGCAAGCCTTTCCATCGACCATTTTTCCAGATTCTTGCTGATTAATTCGTCAATGTCAGGCTTTTGCTCCACCGCTCCATTCACTAGCCTGGATAGGTATGGATCAGGGGCTTCCCCTTCAAGCACATGCTCGATTGCCGACGCCGGGTCAGCTTCGCTTACATCAATTTGAAAAAGCGCCTGAAGTGCCTTTTCTCTTGCTGTCCTTCTCTTCATTATACAATTAGCTCCTTTTTGAAAATAAGTCTTTTTGGACAATTTTCGCACATTTCCCCATGTATCAATTTACTAGGATACCCACAAAGAAATAATAGCATAATCCTATCAGGTGTGCAGTGCGGACGGGCAAAAAAAGGAACCAGAAGCAAGGATGCCCCGGTTCCCCCTTTTATATGTTCTCTGTAAAAATCCGCTTCATTCAACCAAATCGTTGCTTTCGCCTTTTTACATTTCCTGTTCGATTTCAGGCATTTCCTGCTTTTGGTTCTCAAACTGGATTCCAACAATATGGATATTGACTTCTTCCGCTTCAAGCGCGGTCATATTCAGCAGCGTCTGGCGGATATTGTCCTGCACTTTTTGCGCTACTGAAGGGATTGAAACACCAAATTTCATCATACAGAATACATCAACCTTGATTCCGGAATCCGTCAATTCAACTTTGATTCCTTTACCATGGTTCTTTTTGCCAAGGCGCTCAACGACCCCAGTGGCAAAATTGCCTCTCATTGAGGCCACACCTTCAACCTCGGATGCTGCAATTCCGGCGATTACTTCAATTACCTCGGGCGCAATTTCCACCTTGCCATGGCCGCCCATTCCTTCATTCATTTCCAAAACACCGTTTTCGTACATTCCAGACACCTCCAGGTAGATCTAGGATTTCATCACATCATACAACTCAAGGAACTTTGTATTGAATTCCCCGCCAACAAATTTCTCGTGATCAAGAAGCCTTAGATGGAAAGGAATCGTAGTATGGATGCCCTCGATGACGAACTCGGACAAAGCCCTTTTCATTCGGGCAATCGCCTCTTCGCGGGTGCTTCCATACGTGATGACTTTTGCTATCATTGAATCATAATAAGGGGGAATTGTATACCCCGGATACGCAGCGGAATCAACCCTTACTCCAATTCCGCCCGGAGGAAGATACATTTTTATTTTTCCAGCGGACGGCATAAAATTCTTTTCAGGATTTTCGGCATTGATCCGGCATTCGATGGACCAGCCCGTAAAAGTGACTTCTTCCTGGCTTATGCCCAGCTTTTCACCGGAAGCAACCTTGATTTGCTCTTTTATGAGATCGACTCCCGTTACCATTTCAGTGACCGGATGTTCAACTTGGATCCGCGTATTCATTTCCATGAAGTAAAATTTCCGATCCCGGTAATCATAAATAAATTCTACCGTACCTGCGCCTGTATAATCAACCGCTTTTGCAGCTTTAACGGCCGCACTTCCCATCTCCTCACGCATTTCTGAGTCGAGCGCTGGAGAAGGTGTCTCTTCAAGCAGCTTTTGAAGGCGCCGTTGGATAGAGCAGTCCCTTTCGCCAAGATGGATCGTGTTCCCGTGTGAATCTCCGAGGACCTGTATTTCAACATGGCGGAAGTCTTCTATGAACTTTTCAAGATAGACTCCCGGGTTGCCAAACGCGGTCATTGCTTCCTGCTGGGTGATATTGATCCCTTTAATGAGATCCTGTTCATCACGAGCGATCCGGATGCCTTTACCGCCGCCACCCGCTGTTGCCTTAATGATGACCGGATAACCGATTTGCCCGGCAATTTCAATCGCGTCATCCATATCCTTAATTATTCCAGCAGAACCTGGAACGATTGGCACTCCGGCTTCACGCATCGTTTCGCGGGCAACATCCTTCGTACCCATCTTGTGGATTGCTTCCGGGCTTGGACCGATAAAAATGATATTGCATTCACGACACAATTCCGCGAAAGCGGCATTTTCGGCAAGGAAACCGTAACCAGGGTGGATGGCGTCGCAGCCCGTAAGCTTTGCGACTGAGATGATGTTCGTAAAATTCAAGTAGCTTTCCTTTGATGAAGTAGGCCCAATGCAGTACGCTTCGTCTGCAAGTTGTACATGCAGGGATTCGCGGTCCGCCTCGGAATAAACGGCAACTGATTCGATGCCCATATCCCGGCATGCGCGCACAATCCTGACCGCGATTTCCCCCCTGTTTGCTATCAATACTTTCTTTATCATTCCGCTTATCGCTCCCCGGCCGTTTTTACTAGGAATAACGGCTGGCCGTACTCGACTAGCTGCCCGTCTTTCACGAGGATTTCAACAATCTCCCCGCTTACTTCCGCTTCAATTTCATTGAAAAGCTTCATCGCTTCGACAATGCATACAATTGAGTCTGGGCTTACTTTAGTACCAGGTTTCACATATGGATCGGCATCAGGCGATGGGGATTGGTAGAACGTTCCAACCATCGGTGAAACGATTTTATGCAGATTTTCCTCGTTGTGCTCAGCAGGGGTTTCCGCCGGCTGGGCAGGCGCCTGAGGAGCTGGTGCAGCAGTTTGGGCTTGGGCTTGAACGGCCGGAGCCGCCTGAATAGGAGCAGGAGCCGCCTGGACTAGCTGTACAGGCTGCTGCTGTACAGAAACTTCCTGGGCATGCTTTTTCATTTTGATTTTGGATCCTTCTGTTTCATAAACGAATTCATCAATGCTTGATTGGTCTATTAGTTTAATTATTTCACGAATCTCCTGTACTTTTAACACAGTTTTCAGCACTCCTTAGTAATTATGACTAGATATTAATACTATACGATAACACCTTGTAAAAATTCAATAATGAATCAAGCTTCAATACCCATCACTTTATTTTAATCGTTTTGACGCGAAAAATAAAATTAAGCCCTCTCTCATGGAGATTGGATTGCTTTTCAAAGTATACTTTACCCCCCTGCTTTTACGCAGGCATAAAGAAAAAGCCGTGTGTAGCCCGGCTTTTCCTCGCTATCTTTTATAAAATTTTTTCATTCCAAATCTTTTGGCGCGATGCTATTTCGCTGGCTTGAATTCCACTGATGGGACGGCCATTGAACCGATTTCTTTCCGTACTAGCTGGATGATTTCATTTGCCGCCTGTGCGGTATGGCCATTTTTCGATTTCACTGTCACCCGGACATTTCCTCCATCCGCCATGACGAGTGCATCCTCGTAGCCCATTGTTGATTTAAGGAGCGTTTCGAGAACCTCTTCTTTAAAGCCTATTTCCTTTAATTCTTCGATCTTTTCAAAATACTCGTTCCGCTTGCTTTCCGGCAGGTTGGTTGTCCCGACGAGCGTTTCGAGCTCTTCCTTCATTTCATTCCGCTGATCCGTCAGCTTCAGGCGCAATGTTTCAAAACCATCATCCGCGGAAGCTTCAGTTATTACTGTTTTCCCATCCGTTTCTTTGGAAGCGGCTTGCTGTTTCGCAGTCTTGCTTTCTTTTGATTTTTCCCCGACAGCGGTGAGGTTATTTTCCCCCTGTGGTTCTGAAGTAATATAATAAACCGATAAAACGATAACGAGGCTCAGCATCGTCAAAAGCCAAACGGTCTGTTTTTTCAAAAGCATCCTTATTTTTCCCCCTTAATTTTTTTTTGCCATCACCGCAACCCTGTGGCTTGGTACTCCGAGAGCCCTGGTGACCGCTTCAATGATCTGCTTTTTTACTTCTATGTTATCCGCACCCCTGGCAACGACAAGCACTCCCCGTATTTCCGGTTTTTTTGTTTCAATGACGATAGGTTCTTCTTTATCGCCATTGCGGATGATGACAAGCTGTTCGTCGACTGATGCATCCTCAACTTCCCTAGTACCGCCATCACGGTCACGCTCATTCGTCATTTGCCTTTTTGTAACGGTATTTTTTTCAAGAACCTTCGACTCCGTGGAATCCAGGTTGACCATTACGGTGGCTTCTCCCACCCCTAGCATGTCTTCAAGGGCTTCCTTCAGCTGCCTCTCATAAGCTTGTTCGTAATCGTTTGATGCTGATTTCCTTGCTTGTTTTTTTTGTCCGAAAGCGGCAACCTCCCCGCCGCTTTGTCCAGTGGCCGCTTCCAAAACTGCTTCATCTTCTTTGCCGCCCGGCATAAACAAGTTGCCAATCAGCATGAAGGCTGCGCCGATACAGAGGACCAGGGCCATATACTGGTACTTCGTTTTTTTTCCTGGAGGCTGTCCGTCAAACAGCCTGCTTTTCAGCCAATCAATCGGGCTTTGTTTATTTTTCACCACCCTCGTCATCCCCCTTCAATGGCAACCTCTATGGCACTTTCAGGGATTTCCCATTTCTCAGCTAAAAATGAGGCTACCGATTTCTCCAGTTCTTCTTCCCCGTAATCCCTGGCCGGGGAAGATGCGTTGATGACGACGGCCTCCACAACCTTGATATTACCCTTATCTTCTTCCGATTCGGACAGCTTTACCGCCACCTTTTCAATGGACCCCGTCAGTTCCTGCCCGTCCTTATTTATGGCATCAATCTCTACCCCGGCAAACCGGAAACCAAAGCGTTCCATCAACTCCTCCTCTGTGTCCTTTTTTAATTGGACAGCCATTTGTTCTAAAATATATGCTTGCTGGGACGCTTGTATTTCTTTTTTCTTCATTTCTATTAAATTTTTGCTATTTTCCACTCCACTCGCCGCCTGCAGCGCCGGCAGCGAGAGCATCGCATCTTCAAAATCGCCTGAAACAACCTTCAGCACCGGTCCGAGAATGACAGCTATTAATAGGAGGCCGGTCACCATTTTTGTGTATCTTTGCAGGGACGAATTTGGCAAAAGCATATCAATGACCGTCGCCAACAGAATGAACACTATGATATTCGTAACCCACTCTATTAAAAATCCCACGCCTCTTCCTCCCTTTATCTCATCATCATCGTTATATTTCCGGCCGCCACTATTACGGTGATGCAAAGGAAGAACATGAGGGATACAATCCCCAGGGAAGCAAATACATAGATGATGCATTTGCCGACCGTATCGAGGCAGGAAATGATCGGTCCTCCACCGAGAGGCTGCAAGATTGCGGCGGCAAATTTAAAGATGAACGCGATCATAAGGATTTTTATCGCGGGGAATGCCACGATAATGAGCAAGATCGCAACACCGGCAAGACCGACTGTGTTTTTTAAAAGAACGGAAGCTCCAATGACTGTATCGGCCGCATCGGTAAACGCCCTGCCAATGACCGGCACAAAATTTCCGGTTACAAATTTCGCGGTCCTAATCGCGATCCCGTCTGAAACCGCGGTCGATACTCCCTGGACAGACAGTACGCCGAGAAAGACAGTGAGAAAAATTCCGAGAAGCCCAATACTCCAATTCCTTAATAGACTTGCAAGCTGGCTCACTTTATACTGTTCGGACATTGTGCTAACGATGCTGAGCAATACCGATAGAAACAATAGCGGCAGGACGATATGCTCAATAAGCACCCCGCTCGTATTCATTAGAAAAAGGACGACCGGATGGAAGAAGGCTGCCGAGACAACCCCCCCGGACGAAGCGATCAGGCCAAGCAGGAGGGGAATCAGGGCCAGGATGAAAGATGTCATCGTCCTGATTGTTTCATTGGCAAATTGAATGACAATATGGAAACTGTTCAAGGCGAGAATGACAAGAACCATAAAAACAATTGAATATGCCACCTTGCTGATGGTGCTTTTTTCGAAAGAGTTTTGCAGGGATTGCAAAAACATACTGAAAACGGTCAGCAGAATAAGGGAGCCAAGGAGCTTCCCATTTGCGATGAATTCATGGAACGCAAATTTCAAAAATCCCTTTCCCCACTCTTTTGGTGAAAACTGTTTGTCCCCTTTCAAAAAATCATAAAAGCTTCCTTTCTGGCTTTCAGGCAGGAAACCTCCATATTTTTGTGACAGGCTGTCCCAAAAAGACATCAATTCCGACATATCCAAAGATTTAAGCTGGGCATCGGCCAGTTCATCGGGAAGCGGCGATTGTGTTTTTGGAGATGCGTGTGCTTCAGGCAAAAAGAAGATAAAAATGAGTAGGAGCGCTACTATAACCTGGCAAGTAACCTGCTTCATGTTTCCACCTCGGCAATACAGGGTATCCGGCTAATTTGGTATTAGCTTTATGATTGTTTCGATCAGGACAGTCAAAATGGGAATCGCCATCGCAAGGATAATGATCTTCCCTCCTAGTTCAATTTTTGATGCGATTGCCCCCTGCCCGGCATCCTTCGTAACCTGAGCGGCAAATTCAGCTATATAGGCGATTCCGATAATCTTCAGGATCGTCTCGACATACACAAGATTTACCTTTGCGTTCGCGGCAATCCGTTCAATCATCGCGATAATTTCATAGATTTTATCGACAAGGAATAGAAAAATCATGCATCCGGAAAACAGGACAAGGAGAAACGCGAAATTCGGTTTTTGCTCCTTTAGGATCATTGCCAGGAAGGTGGCGGTAAGCGAAATGCCGACGATTTTTATGATTTCAATTGGAAAGCCCCTCCCCTCTATTGGAACAAAAAGACTGATTTGATTTTTTGAAACAGGCCATCGACAATGACGGCTACCTGGAACAGGATATAAATGAAGCCGAACAATGTGACCCATTGGGCATATTCCTTTTTCCCCACCTGGTCAAGGACAGTATGCAAAAAGGCAACAACAATGCCCACCCCGGCGATTTTAAAAATGATATCCACTTCCAATCCCATTCCAATCCCCCCTAAATCAATACGATGATGAGCAGCAGTCCGGAAAGAAAACCTAGGCTTTTCAGCATTTTTTCATACTTCGACTGCCGATCCCGGGCTTCCGATTCTTCCCTTTCCAAATGGGTAAGCGTGAGCTGGATTTGTTTTTGCTGGGAAAAGCGGTCATGTCTTCCAAGCGTTTCTCCGAATTGAAACATGATTTCAAGCTCCCCTTCCTTTAGAGCCGTCATCTTCCAAACTTCCAGAAGGCTTGATTCCCAGGCATCCTTTACCGTGGTTTCCGTTCGTGTCAACTTTGAGCCGAATGACTCAAACAAAAATGACAAAGGCTTTGGAATCTGAGCGGAAAGTCGCCTCGCTGCCTCATGTAAAGGGGTATGGCCATACATGATTTCGGCTTCAAGCGATTGCAGCGCCGCTTTAAGTTGGCGAAGCTGTTTTGGCCGCTCGCTAAGGTGGCGGGAGAATTCAAAGCCCGTCCAAGTTGTTGCAGCCAGAATAAAAAGGGCTCCCAACAGTTTCACCATTTACATCACCTTCACTTTTCCGGCAAGCGGCTTGCCCGAACCATCAAGAATTTTGTTGATTGTACCCGGTCCATCTATCCGGCCAAGAACAATATATCTCTCAAAAACGCTAGGCCCAATTATTCCCTCCAATGTAGGCCTGTTTTTTATTTCCTCGAGCGAGCGGCCGTGGACTGTCGTAATGATTTTTATCCCTGAGTGGACAGCCTCCTGGATTGCTTCCGAGTCTTCCCGCCGGCCGATTTCATCCGCAATGATGACCTCGGGGCTCATTGACCTGATCAGCATCATGATCCCTTCCGCTTTCGGGCAGGCGTCAAGGACATCCACCCTGGTGCCGAAAGTGAGCTGGGGAACTCCGTTAACACATCCGGCAATTTCGGACCGTTCATCAACGATGCCAACCTTTCGCGGAGGCACTCCAAAATCGCTATTTCCGCTTGAGACGAGCCTTGCGATATCCCTCAATAGAGTGGTCTTTCCTGTTTGGGGAGGGCCAATAATCAGCGTGTGGGCCCAGCTTTCGTTCCTGTATATAAAGGGAACCAACACATCAGCAATTCCAACTTTTTCCCTTGCGATCCGGATATTGAACGACGAGACATCCCTGATGGCCCTCACTTTTCCTCCTTCAAGCACAACTTTACCCGCCAACCCGACCCTGTGGCCGCCCGCAATTGTGATATAGCCCCTCATCAACTCTTCATCCATTGCATAAATGGAATGCTGGCTGATTTTTTGTAAAAGCAGATCGGCATCCCCCTGGTTTGTTCTATACGGAAGGAACAAAGGAGCACCCCTGACCGTCACTTCAACAGGCCTATTGATCCTTATCCTGATTTCCTCGACCTTCCCTCTATCCGCGGAAGGGATGCCTTCGATTGCATTCGCGACTGCTTGCGGCAAAAAAGGCTTGATCCTATCCACTGGCATACACCTCCCCAAAGCTTGCACCATTGTTAAAATGTATGCCTGTACAGACCCGATATGACTTGTTTCGCTGATTTCAGATACAATGGTGGTACACAGGAAAGTCATTTTTTCACAAAAAATTCCGTATGCTTCTATTGGAGGGGAGGAATCAAAATGTCACTTGATACGCAAAGGCCAGCCACCGGGAAAATGATTAGCGTCAAGGGGGAGGGAATGGTAACCACGAGGCCCGATCTCGCAACAGTTGTTATCGGTGTTTCAACTGAGCAAAAGGACGTTGCGGCTGGCCAACAGCAAAATGCGCGCGACTCATCACGGGTTGTGAACGCCTTGTTGGGCCTCGGGATTCCAGCCGGGAATATCCGGACTTTCGATTACAGGATAGAATCCATGTATGATTTCAAAGAGGGAATGCAAATTTTTCGCGGATATAAAATTACCCATCTCCTTCAAGTGAAGATAACCGATTTGGAAAAGGCGGGGACGGTTATCGATACGGCTGTGAGGAATGGGGCCAATTATGTTTCGGACATCCAATTTACAGCTAGCAAACAGGAGGCCTATTACAAGGAAGCTCTTACACTCGCGGTCCAAAACGCATACGAGAAGGCGATAACCATAGGCATGGCGCTGGGCGTAAAATTAAACGCGGTTCCCGTTTCGGTCATAGAAGGAACCGACTTCCCTCGGCCCATTACCGAATACCATACGCCTATGGTCAAAGGTATTTCGACCACCCAAATCCAGCCTGGGAAACTTACAATTGAAGCAACTGTTATCTCCCAATACCGTTTTGATAGCTAACTAGACAAAGAAAAAGGATTAAGCCCCGAAGAGCTTAATCCTTTAATCATATTTGCTGACAAGATTATATAGTTCCATTTTGTTTATGGGACCCTGAATGTATTCGCGGATAACGCCTTCTTTATCAATTACGAACGATTCAGGCTGCTTAAGCACGCCATACATTTTTGAAACCTTGGAATTATAATCGAATAAATAAGTTGATGATCCTGCATCGTGCTTTTCAATAAACTTTTTCACACGGTCGCGGGTTTCGCCCCTGTCGATGATGAGCAGATTATACTTATCCCCATATTCCCTTGAAAAAGCTTCGAGTTCTGGAGCTTCGTCGACACAAGGAACACACCAGGTTGCAAAATAATTCATAACGACAACAGTTCCCTTATAGTCAGACAGGCTTTCCAATTTCCCATCAAGGTTCTCAAGTTCGAAATTGGGAGCCGGATCGCCTTGGCGTGGGATGTCCGCCCCATTCGCCATAGAGTTGTAAAAATAGCCAAACATCCCGATTGCCAGCAAGAGAATGGCCAGTCTAATGATCCGGTTTCTGGCCGGAGTTGACCTGGTTAGATCCTCAAGCTGGGCCTCTTCCGTTCTTCCCTTGATTTCTTCCTGCATCATGGCATTTCCTCCAAATCCAAATTGCCTGTATCCCTAAAATCACGATGTAACCCTCGGCGGTTTCCAGCCTCGTATAATCACCGATCCAGAATCTATTTATCGTGCAGTTTCAAAAACTCAATTTCCTTCTTAAGCTTGCTTTGGCGTCTACCTAAAACCAACAGGTACGAAAAAATCACAATCCAGGCTACCGAATAGGCCGCATACATGTATTCCATTTTGGTTTCCTCCTAATTTTCAATAGATTCCCTTAATTTTTCTTTGTACTGTGAAACTTTTATTTTCATATTTTCAAGGGTTACACCTTTATTCAGCAAAAACGCGTAGAAGAAGGTCAGGGCAGTAATGGTCGCAAGCAAAGCAACGAGCATCGTATCATCAATGCCTCCGCCCTTTTGGGAAGGCCCTTCACCGAAAACAATTGGATGGAACTTCGAATTCCACCAGCGGATGGCAAACCAGACAATCGGAACATCCGCAAAACCGATAATTCCGAATACAGCAGCCAGGCGGGCTTTTTTCTCCCATACACCATCCATTTGATGGATCATAATGTAAGCCATGTAAATGAACCAAAGAACGAGCGTCGTAGTTAGGCGCGGCTCCCAGGCCCACCACGTATTCCAAGATGATTTAGCCCAGATTGGACCAGTTGTCAGGACGATGGTTGTAAAAACAACCCCGATTTCCGCTGAGACGAATGCATACGTATCAAAAATTCGTTTCCTTTTAAACAAGTATAAAATGCTGAAAATAAACGTTACGAAAAAAGCGAGGAACCCTGTCCATGCAGATGCGACATGGAAGTAGAATATCTTTTGGACAGCTCCCATCGTAACTTCAATTTTGGCGTACATAAATATTAGATAGATTGAAGCGAGAACCGATGCGACGGTTGCACCGAACAGGATTTTGGGCATCACCGGATTTGCAATCGGGGCCACCCCTGATTGGGTGAGCGGCGGGTGTTGCTTTTCGAGATTTACGCTCATCTCCTATACCTCCAACACATAGTCTATTAACAAAAAGCAAAGGACAAAGAATATAACATCATAGGCTGCGATCAATTGGATCCACGCAATGGCAGTCGGCAGCTTTTCGATATTGGTAAGGATAATCTTTGTCGACTGGACCGCGCCGATAAGGATCGGGCTTGTTATCGGAAACAAGAGGAGCGGCAAAAGCATTTCGCTGCTCTTCGAATTCGCAGCCAACGCCGCAAGAAATGTCCCTATTGCTATAAAGCCAAAACTGCCTAAAAATAAGACAAGCATGAAATACGGGAAGCTTCCCATATATTTGAAATCAAAGAGAAGGAATAAAAACGGCAGTGAAACGAGTTCGACAATCAGGATCATTGCCAGATTGGCGAGCATTTTCCCAAGATAAATGCCTGATGCTTCAATCGGCGCGATGAGAAGCCCCTGCATCGTATCGTTTCTTTGTTCGGAGATAAACGATCTGTTAAGCCCGAGTATTCCGGAAAAAACGATGATGACCCAAATGGTCCCGGGAATGACCGCTTTTGTAAAATTGTTTTGCGGGTCGAAGGCTATGCTGAATATCAGGATGACAAGACCTGCAAAAATAAGCATCGTTGCAAGCACTTGCTTCGTTTTCAGTTCCGATTTCAATTCTTTTGCTGCTATTAAGAGGGCAGGCCTGAAAATATTCATGAAACTCCCTCCACTTGGTACAAATATTTCTCACTCAGTGTACCGAGATTTCGATCAAGCAGCTTAAAGTCCTCGGCTATTTTTCCGTTTTTGACGATGATAATTCTGTCGCAGAGTTCTGCCGCCTGCTTGAAATCGTGAGTGACCATTAGGGTGGTGGCACCTTTTTCTCTCATCTCAACAATGACATTGTTCAGAATGCCAATCGCGCCCTGGTCGAGTCCGGTGTGCGGCTCATCAAGCAAAAGGATGTCGGGTTCATGGATAATCGCGCGTGCAATCGCAATTCTTTGAATCATTCCCCTTGAAAAATTCTTGACCGGATCGTTCAGGAAGAATGATAATCCAACTTCCTTGACGAGCTGGATAGCCCTTTCTTCCACATTTTTCACCCCATAGATTTTCCCGAAAAAAACAAGGTTTTCAAGGGGGGAATAGTGTTCATAGAGCAGACTGGAGTGGGGGAGATACCCAAACAGCTTCTTGATTTCCCCCTGGTTCCTTTTCAGGTCGAGTCCGCCGACCTTTACTTCCCCTGATGACGGTTTAACAAGGGCCGCCAGCACTTTTAAAAGTGTGCTCTTTCCAGCACCGTTTGGACCGAGTATGCCAACTGTTTCCCCTTTACTTATAGAGAGGTCGATCCCCTTCAGGATCATCTTATTGTCTGCCTGCTTTGTCAGTTTTTTTATTTCTATCATACAGAGACCCTCCCTCTCCGCCGTTACTCTACGAACCTTCTAAGTCCCAGCTTCACTTTTACAAGATGCTGCTTGTAAGCATCAATTTTGGCATTGTATTCTTCTTCGGTGAGGAGCCCGTTCCCGTATGTCTCCTCAAGCTCAAGGATTTTATCCATTATTGTATTTTGCTTGGCGATAAGAAGTTTAAAGGCTTTTTCATCCGCGTCATTTTCCAGTTTTTCCGCTTCAGCCCTATTCCTTAGGCTAAAATAGGAAAAATAGGCAATTCCCGCTATAACGATTGCAGCGAGCACAATCATTAAAACATGGGGATTGAAGCTTTTTAATGGCGATTGATACCACATCCGTAAATGGCCTGGATTATGGAACGCAGGCGATTGCTTTGCCACAACGGTTCCACTTTCTGCATCCGCTCCCGCCTGCTTTGCTTCCCCGGCTTTCGGCTGAATGTCCTTGTTGTAAATCATGGTGAATGGCTTGTTGGCAGGTATTGCTTCCACGCTGTATCCTACATACCTCTGGTCCTCAAAATTGAATAATCCCTGGTTCGTGGCTTCCACGCCTTTGAATTCAATGCTCCCCATTCCTTCTGGCACTAGCACTTGCATCATCTGGACCGGGTAATCAAATGCGAGATTAATATCCCGTCCGGCTGGCATCCTGTAGCTATAGGGAAGGACAATCGTCTGGCTTCCCGGGATTGGATCGGTTGTAATAAACCCATTACCGGTCTGCTTCATGGCAATTTTTCCATCAAGGAAATTCAAGCCCGTACTTCCTTCAGGCAATGTCACCGTCAGGACAGCTTCACTTTTGCCGTCACCCTTATATTCCGAGGAATCCACATTGGTGTAATTTACCATGTTCATCATATTCGTAGATCCATCTTCCGCTGGGCTCACAACAAGATAATGCATATCTATCGTGATTTTCGGTTCGGCGGCCGCGCTAGCTCCCGCAGGCGCCAGCATTAGAAGGCCGAGGAGGAAAACCGTGATTTTCTTAATCACTTTCCTCCCCCCTTTTTACTTTTCTGCTGAATGGAAGCTTCAATTTCCCGCTCCACTTCAGCTAGTAAATCCCTGTCGATTGCCTTCTCAGGGGATGTTTCTTCATCCCTCATGAGCTTCGCAACCTGGCTCTCATACTGTTTCTTTAATTGCCTATAATCGCTTTCAGACAGTTTTTCCATTTTGTATTCGAACTCTATTTCATTCAATGTTGTAAGCAATGCTTCTTTGGTTGCCCCGTTGGATTGGCTTTTCCTCGTATGGTCAAGGAATGTTTCATCCTTGAAAAACGGTATGATCACCAGATAGAGGCAGCCGAGCACAAACACCGCGGTCAGGAGCATTGAGATGATTGAAATGTCTTCCATTCTGTTCACATCCTAAAGATACTTTTTTCGTTCCTCGTCAATGATCGAAGAAAGAATTTCACTTTCCACTTCATCCTGCCCGGTTGTTTCTTCAATTTGTCCGGCGGCTTGCCCTTTCCTTTTGACCCACTTTCGGATAACAAAGAACAAGGCAGTCCCCGCTCCTCCAAGTGCGACAAATGGAAGGACCCACGCTGTCAGGCTGAACCCCTCTTTTTCTGGGGCTGTCAGGATTTCCTCACCGTAAATTCCGATATAATATGCTCTGATTTCATCTTTATCCATGCCCTTGTTCATCATATCAACGAGGTCTTTCTTAAATTCAACAGTCAGGTTGCACGTATTCGGGTCGCATTCATAATGGTCCTGCCCGCAGCCGCACGTACAGGAGAATTGCGAGGCCACAGCCTTGAACTCTTTCGATTTGTAATCAAATTCCTTCGCGAATACAGGGAACGCTGCTGCCTGAACCAAAATCAAGACCAGTAGGATTGCCGTATAAACTTTCCTTGGCATTTAAGCCACCTCCCTGGAAGCGCCGGTGTACCTTGGTGTTACGCCTTGGAACCTGCCATTCCAGACTGCGAAAATCGACCCAATTACGATTAGGAATGAACCGAACCACATCCAGGTCATCATTGGGATGACTTTTACAATGAAGGTTGCCCTTCCGTCGTTCTCCCACGCGCTGAGAATGATATAAAGGTCTTCCTTCACACTAGAAATCAGGGCAACTTCCGAAGAAGGCTGATCCCAATTTCCATAGAATACCTTTTCTACTTCATAGCTTCCTAGGCGTTTCCCGTTTTTAAAAATGGTCAGGTCGGCATAAACGATATCATTGACGCCCTCTGACTTTTGATCAAGCTTGTCGTAATTGATCCGGTAATCGTCTATTTCCATTGACCCGCCAATCGGAATTGTTTTCATCGTTTCATGGTCATAGTTTTGCGAGCCGATGATTCCAAGTGCAATGAACGCTATCCCAAGATGGACAATATACCCGCCATAACGCCGCCTATTTTTTGTCATAAGCCTGTAAAGTGCAACAGGCACGTTTTCGCGGGTCATTTTCCTTCTCGCTTTTACGCCTCTATAGAATTCAAGATAATGTGTAATCAAGAGAAGAATGATGACCCCATATCCGATGACTGCCCAGGCTTTTTGAATGCCGAGGACAACCATAAGGACCATTGCGGCTACCGCAAGAATCGCCGGAATCAGAAAGTTTTTCTTCAAGTTTTTCAAAGACGACCTCTGCCAGGCAAGGAGCGGACAGACAGCCATCACAAACATCATTGATAACAGGATTGGTGCTTGGACCGCATTGAAGAACGGGATTCCAACCGTTACTTTTGTTCCCCGGACCGCTTCGGAAACGAGCGGGAAAATGGTTCCCCAGAATACTGCGAATGCGGATCCAACAAGCAACAGGTTATTGATTAGGAATGAGCTTTCCTTTGAAACGAATGAATTGAATTCGCCTGCGCTCCTCTTTATCAAATTGTAGCGGCTCATCAGGACATACATCGCGCCAATAACGGCAACCCCCATAAAGATCAGGAAATACAATCCGAGATTGGAATTGGCGAACGCATGGACTGAAGTAAGGACGCCGCTTCGTACTAAGAAGGTTCCAAAGAGAGTTAGAGCATAAGAGATTATGATTAAGCTAATATTCCAAACCTTCAACATGTTCTTGCGTTCCTGGATCATGACGGAATGCAGGAAGGCGGTTGCTGTCAGCCATGGCATGAAGGATGCGTTCTCAACCGGGTCCCACGCCCAGTAACCGCCCCATCCCAACTCTACATAAGCCCATTGGCCGCCGAAGATATTTCCAAGGCTCAGAAACAGCCACGCGATAATGGTCCATCTTCTAGTCATCTTAATCCAGAAATCATCCATATTTTTCAGAATCAACGCCGCCATAGCGAATGCGAATGGTACAGCCAGGCCTACATATCCCAAATAAAGCGTAACAGGATGGATGATCATTCCCGGGTTTTGCAGCATCGGATTCAAGCCTTTTCCTTCAATTGGCACCTCAGGCAAAATTGCAAAAGGTTTTGCGACAAAGCTGAGAATAAGGAAGAAGAATACAGCGTTCCCGAGCAGGATTGACATGATATAGGGAATCATCGGGTTTCCCTTCATTTTCCGCGAGAATACAACCATCACAATATAAAGAGTAAGGAAGAAAGTCCATAATAGGAGCGATCCGGAATTTCCCGCCCAAAGGGCTGTAAGCTTATAGATTACAGGAAGCTCGCTGCTCGTATAATCGTTGACATATTCAAATTGGAACTGTGATGTTGCAAGCAAATAGAATAATGAAGCCATTGCCAGGGCGGTGCTGATAAATAGTCCGATGACCGCCCCTTTTCCACTATTGACAAGCTTTTGATTTTTAACGGCAATTCCGTAGGTTGTCACAAGCAAAGCATACACAGCCAGTGCAAGGCCAACATAAATTGTTGCATTTGCGAATAAATACATATGTCTCCACCTTCTTTAGTTTTGGCCTCTATTCTTCGCTGGAAGGCTTTTTGTTTAACTTATCCTTGTGCTTATCCGGGTCATAGTTCTCCATGTCTTCGCCTTCATACTTGGACGGGCATCTCGTTTTGACCGTTTCGGCAACAAAAGTATTGTTGCCTGTGGGCGCTCCCTGGAGGATTGTAATGACGCCTTCCGAAAAATTGTCCGGCCTTACACCGTTGTGTACCACATGCATGACATTTCCATCGTTATCCTTCACATCGAATTTAAGTTCGATTTTATCTGCATCCCACTTAATTGACTCTTCAATAAGCAATCCTTCTACTGTGACAAAGTCATCTTTATGTTTTTCCTGGTTTGCGAGTAAATCTTTCATAGTCAACTCAACACCGCTCGAACCGGGAGTCGCTGCCATTAAGAGAAAGACGATTGCCCCCGCGATTATAAATCCGCCTAGCATAACGATTGTATTTTTTTTCATTACCTTCTCCCCCTTAAATTAATTTCTTTACTTGTTCATCGTAGGATTCTTGATCAATCTTCCCATTCAATAGCTTTTTGCGAAGCTCCTTGATTTCTTCATCGTTAGAAGGTTTCATCTTTGGCTTCTGTGGCGCCTTACTTCCCTTATCCTTTTTAGATGAGGGAGGGTTTTTCCTGTTTTCCTGTTTGTTTCTTAAGCCAAAGAAGACAAACATCCCGGCAATGATAATGGATACGCCTATGATGACTCCGCCAGCAGTACCAACAATTGGCCGGCTATTGTCCCCGCCGCTTCCACCATTGTTCGAAGCGAGCTGGTCTGTTGCTGAGGTGCCATTATGGTTTTCGTCATTCGGGGCTTTGTTTTTATTAATCATTGAGAGGGTTGAATCGTTTCCATCTTTTTTGTAGGAAACAATGTATTTATATTTACTTCCTTTTCCGGCCGCCTTCACTTGATAAAAAGCAATTTGTTCTCCATAATCACTTTTTTGCGTACTTGCAGGTTTTGGTTCAAGGGTGATATCGGTTGATTTCAAGGGGGCGTATACAATGACATCTAGGGTTTCAATAGCCGCCGGCGCGGTATATTCATAGGTAAAGCTTTTCTTTTCATTCACTTCTATTGGATTGGAATAATATTCGATAACAAACTTATAATCGGCATCTTTCTTTATTGGATTCTGCGGGGTAAAGGAAATGACGCCTCTTTCTTTATCCACTTCAAATGGCCGCTGAACTTCCGGCTTATCGTCACTTGGAAATTCCGCTACGAGATAAACCTCAAAGTTTTTCTCGTTTGCAGGAACAGGAACTTCAACCTTCCCGCTGAAATCCTGACCGGTTTTGTTTATTAGCGTTCCGTACTGTCCAACCAAAAGCGATGGTTCTTCCTTTGGCCAATTTTCCGGGTAATCGAACTCCGGCATTACCTGGATCTGCATTTCCTTGTATGGAAATTGCTCAGGCAAAAAGTTCCCTTCCGCCTTCGCTGCGAAAGCATCCGAATACAAACCGGACGAAACAATCAGTAAAAACGCCATCAATTTTTTCAGCATGGTAGTCCTCCTTGGCTAGTGAAAAACACATGACTAGAACGTACTATTTTTCACTATAGTCCTCTTTGGAATAAATATAATCGACCACAGAACCCATTTGTTGAAACACTCTTGAACATTTTGTTAAAGGGTGTAAAACGTTGCGGTTTGGACAAAAAAACAACATAAATTGTTCACAAATAACTCTCTTGCCGGGCAAAAACGGGTTAAATGATTGTAAGAAAACAATCTTTTTTGATGGATAAAGAACAGCCTTGTGAATGATTTAACAATCATATATCCCTGTGTGCCTAAGGGCATATCAGCCAATATACAACGCTTAAAACTTTTCCATTTTTTTCTTTCTTATAATAACTATAAAGCTTATTGTTTTTAGCATGTAATCATGATTTTGACTATTTTGTTAATCTTGGCATTCGCGTTTGTTTCTTCATGTTTATCCAATGTACCCGCTTCCGTTCGTGCCTTATAATCTAATCAAGAGGTGGTTTAGTATGAGGAAAATATTTAGCGTTCTAATTGCATTGCTGCTTGCAGGATGCGGTGTGACGAAGTATGAAACAGTTTCTGTTGAAGAAGCGATGGAATTGATCAAAAATAATGAGGTTAAAATCCTGGATGTACGGACTCCGGAAGAATACAATGGAGGCCATATTCCAGGCTCGGAGCTTATTCCCCTTCAAGTTCTTGACGGTATGGCCGAAAATCTCGATAAGGATGTGGACTATCTTATTGTTTGCAAAAGCGGGAACCGTTCCAAGCAAGCAAGCGAGCTGCTGGCCGCCAAGGGGTTCAGTGTTCTTAATTTGGATGGCGGAATGAATGCATGGACCGGGGAAGTCGAACAATAAAAAGGAGACCCCCGCCAGTCAGACTGCGGGGGTTACTCTTATTTTTGATTTTCAAGGGAGCGGATGTAAGAAACCACATCGGAAATATCCTTTTTGCTTAACTGGCGTACTCCTTCAAGTCCTTTCAACGATGGTGCCATCCTAGTATTTTCCCGTCCGTAGGCCGTGTCGATCCAGATTTGTTTGTCGGTGCTGTATTTTAGGTAATTCGGATGGGCAAGTGCAGTTCCCATCTTCGGCTTTCCTGCCCCTCCCTCCCCGTGGCATTGAATGCAGCTCATTTTGTAAATTTTTTCTCCATTTTCGGGATTTCCCACGACCGGATTCGGTACATCATCAAATTTCATCTCTTTTTTATGCCAATTTCGTATGAAAGCCACAACATTTTTCAACTCTTCTTCGCTCAGCCTCGGCCCATACGCAGGCATTGCGGCTTCCGGCCTGCCATATTTAATATAATTGGAAAGGTCTTCATCGCTTGCGGAGCTTAAAAATATTTGGCTGTTGATGGATGTACCCGCTTTGGCCCCTTCACCTTTCCCTGTCTCTCCATGGCAGATGGCGCAATTAAGCTTATAAACTTTTTCACCCGCCTG
Source organism: Neobacillus oceani (assembly GCF_046237595.1). NCBI lineage: Bacteria > Bacillati > Bacillota > Bacilli > Caryophanales > Bacillaceae > Neobacillus > Neobacillus oceani. Next base: position 2,890,457 of record NZ_CP143543.1, read on the forward strand.
GACAGCTTCAGCATTCTTTCCGTTGAAGCCATTCGCGGTAATGAAAACGGCAACCCCGATTATAACGATTAAAATATAGAAGCCGATTAACAATTTCTTTTTCATGGCAGCACCCTATCTTTGGCCCAATGTGAAAGAGGCAAGGCCAAAGCCCTTCTTTGCATTCGGTCAATTTTTGGTTCAAATTAGGCAGAACTTCTTATCGGGCTATACAGTCTTCTGCAGCCAGCCCTCCTGCAATGCGAAAGCTGCCACCTGCCCGCGGCTATTCATATGGAGCTTCTCCATAATATTTCGGATATGATTCTTTACCGTGTTTTCAGAGATAAAGAGGGAACAGGCAATTTGGCGGTTTGTCATCCCTTTTACAACCTCAGAGAGGATTTCTTTTTCCCTTCTCGTTAGCAAATTGCTTTTCGGCAATGCATTTCGAGCAGCAAAATGGTCCTCGAGTTTTGCAAGATTATTGATGATCTCCTTGGCAATCGGCCCGGAAATAACATATTCACCCCGGCTCGCCATTTGGATGAAGGCCAGAAGTTCATTTGGCAGGAGGCTTTTCAGCACATAACCTTTTGCGCCGTTGCGTAGCGCTTCTATCATTCCTTCTTCATGAACGTCTACCGCAAGCACAAGGATGTTGGTCTCGGGCACTTCCTCGATAATCTTTTTCATTATCCCGATTCCGTCCTCGGAGGGCATATTTACATCCATTAAAATAATATCAGGCTTCAAGGTACCTGCCATGGATGCAGCCTCTGATCCAGTCCGCGCTTCTCCTACCAGTTCAATGGAAGGCTCCTCATTTAAAACCGTTTCAAGCCCTTTTAAGAACATAAAATTAACGTCGACGATTAATACTTTCATTTTTTCCATCAGGCAGGAGCCTCCCCTATTCTAGGTGTCACGGTACTACCGGATCAGGATGCCGATAGCTAATCCAATATCGCATTTCCCACTTAATTACTATCAATTGCTTTCATTGTAGTCCCCCTTGCCACTACTTACTAGTTACCTTCATCGCTTTTTGAAAATTGTTCATATTTACAAAAGGAAATCTTCACAATATCTTCATAAGTTTGTGCTTAAAAGAAGGCCGCTTAAGGAAAACAAATAACCCGGCTCCTGCTTGAATGCAGGGCCGGGCTTTTTAAAACATATTTAACGTCAATTAAGCACGTGATACATAGCTTCCGTCAGATGTATTGATGATTAGTCGGTCGCCTTGGTTAACGAAGAATGGCACTTGGACGACTAGGCCAGTTTCCAATGTAGCCGGTTTGGTACCGCCGGAAGCTGTATCTCCTTTGATTCCTGGTTCCGTTTCCGTCACTTCAAGTTCAACCGTATTCGGAAGTTCGATACCCAATGTTTCCCCGTGGTACATCATGATGAAAACTTCCATGTTTTCCTTAAGGAATTTTAATTCGTATTCAATCGCGCTTGCAGGCAGTTCGATTTGCTCATAGGATTCATTGTCCATAAAAATGTGCTGGTCGCCGCTGGCATAAAGATATTGCATCTTGCGGTTGTCAATTTGCGCCTTCGCTACTTTTTCTCCCGCACGGAATGTTTTTTCATTTACGTTGCCTGTGCGAAGATTACGAAGCTTGGAACGGACAAAAGCCGCGCCTTTTCCCGGTTTAACATGTTGAAAATCCATAACCCGCCAAATGCCGCCGTCTACTTCAATCGTAAGCCCTGTGCGGAAATCGTTAACTGAAATCATGTGTGTTCCTCCTAGTTCCTTAAAGAATGATCAGTTCCTTCGTTGAATGTGTAAGGGATTCATTGTGGTCAAGCGTTATTACAGTATCATCCTCGATACGGACGCCGCCCAGCCCTGGAATATAAATGCCTGGTTCTACAGTGACAACCATGCCCGGTTCAAGGATTGTTTCGGAAATCCTTGACAGCGACGGCCCTTCATGGACTTCAAGCCCAATGCCATGGCCCGTGGAATGCCCGAAATACTCACCGTATCCCTTTTCGGAAATCAGGTTTCGGGTAAGCGCGTCGGCTTCCTTCCCGGTCATCCCCGGTTTAATGCCGGCCATGCCGCGTAGTTGGGCTTCAAGCACGATATCATAAATTTCCCTTAGCTTTTGATCGGCTGTACCCACCGATACAGTCCTTGTAATATCAGATACATACCCTTTATAGTAGGCTCCAAAATCAAGAGTTACAAAATCTCCCGACTCGATCACTTTATCGCTTGCAACACCATGCGGTAATGCCGAACGATGGCCTGAAGCGACTATGATATCGAATGAAGAGGAAGAGGCACCAGCCTTCCGCATAAAGAATTCAAGCTCATTTGAAACTTCAAGTTCTGTTTTGCCCGGCCGGATAAACTCCAGGATATGGGTAAACGCAGCATCTGCAATGCCCGCTGCTTCCTTTAATATCTTAATCTCTGAATCCGTCTTAATCAAGCGCAACTTTTCAATGGCGCCATCTACCGGGACGAGATCCCCTTCATATACTTTTTCATACGACTTGTACATCGCATAAGTAACATGATTTTGCTCAAAGCCAAGTTTTGTTATTCCCAATCGCTTTGCCTGCGCGGCTACCTCTTCCTGCATGGTGCCGCCATGTTTTACAACCTCAAATCCCTGGCATTGTTCCGTTGCCTGCTCAACATACCTAAAATCAGTAATAAAGAGCGCTTTTTCACCGCTGATCAGCACAGCTCCGGCCGATCCCGTAAAATTGGAGATATAATGGCGGTTAAACCCACTCGTAATCAACATCCCGTCAATCCCCAATTTGCCAAATTCATTTCTCAGTTTCTCCAGTTTTGACATTACAGTTCCCTCTCCTTCTCCATTTCCATGAGGGCAAAAAATGCAAGTTCATATCCCTTTGTTCCAAGGCCGCTGATTTGCCCGCGGCAAACGGCGGCCGTAACAGAAGTATGCCTGAAATTTTCCCGTGCATGGATATTCGATATATGTACTTCGATAACAGGTAACCGAATTCCTGCAATCGCATCCCGAAGCGCGTAGCTATAATGCGTATACGCCCCCGGATTAAAAATAACCCCTGCAAAACCTGCTTCATCCGCTTCCTGAAGCCAGTCGACAAGGGTTCCTTCATGATTCGATTGCCTGCACTCCACCTCCGCACCATGGGCGGCCGCAAGATTGGCAACGGCGGCTTCGACATCCTGTAAAGTTCCCTGGCCATATACGCCGGGTTCCCGCTTTCCAAGCATATTCAAATTCGGACCATTCAACAACAAGATTTTCTTCATATCCAAATTTCCCCAAATATAATATTTTCCCTCAAAGGGGGCCTTATTTTTCCTAACTCATTCTACCACATTCCCTTCCATTCTCCTACTGGGATGCGTATTACGATTCTCCCCGATTGCGATAATCCCAGGAGATCGAGTAACCGATAAAAACGCCATATAGGATAAACAGGCAAATAGAGGTTGCCAAAGTATTTTTATCAAGCACCCCAAATGGCAAAATACCGGGAAACATCGGATTCAGCAGCATAAAGACCAGGAGGAACAATCCTGACCCATATAGGATACCGGATACCAGCCCGTCCCTTTTTTTAAACAAAGCTGAATAAATAAAGGCCACGCCAATCGATACAATCCCAATAAGTAAAATTGCAATAAGTGTCCCAATCCAGCCGTTTTTCCAGGATCCCAGCGCCCAAGGACCTAGAATTTCCCTAGGAGTAATTTTTGTGAAATGGAAATAATATCCTACCTGACCTATAAAACTCCAGAACAAACCTCCCCAGAAGCCTGTAAGCAAAACAAGCTTGGCAAACCCGCTATCACCCGCAAGACCCTTATTTTCTTTGCAATTGTTATTTTCCACGCAAACCATCCTTTTTAAAAAATTTAACTAGACAGGCTTAGTATGTACGTTTATCCTCTTTTCCTTCATAATAAGCATTTTTTAATTAGGATTAGGAACTCATACCTAGTTGTTTTAGCGTTTTTCTAGTAAAATAAAAGCAAGTACATCCAGCCTGAGCTGTGTGTGCAACTTCATGTTTAGGTTGGTGTAAGAATGGCAAATGAAAAAAAACCTATATACGGAGGCCAGGCAGTCGTTGAAGGGGTCATGTTTGGCGGAAAGTACAACTATGTTACGGCAGTAAGACGGAAGGATGGATCGGTCGATTATTTCCGGCTGCCCCGCAAAACACATCCGTTTGTCGCTTCTTTAAAGAGAATTCCTTTTCTGCGGGGAATCGCCGCAATCGTGGAGGCCAGTGCAAACGGCTCCAAACACTTGAATTTTTCAACTGAACGATTTGAGATAGACCCGAAGGACGATGAATTGATCGAAAAGCAGGAAACCTCCAAACTTTCCATGTACTTAGGCGTCGCGGCGGTGGGGGTTATCTCCTTTCTTTTCGGGAAGTTCCTTTTCACGCTCATTCCCGCCTTCCTGGCCCACCTGGCTTCACCGATATTCCCTGACCGTCCTGCCCAGGTCCTTATCGAAGGTCTTATCAAGCTGATCCTGCTCCTTGCATATATATATATTGTATCGCTTACTCCCCTTGTAAAAAGGGTATTCCAATACCACGGAGCAGAGCATAAGGTAATCAATTGCTTTGAAAACGGATTGGAGCTGACTGTAAAAAACGTCCAGTCAAGCTCCCGCCTTCATTACCGGTGCGGTTCAAGCTTTATTTTATTCACGGTCATTGTCGGCGTGTTCGTCTACATGCTGGTGCCGGCTGACCCATTGTGGGTGCGCCTTTTAAACCGTCTCGCCCTAATCCCTGTCGTGCTTGGGATTTCTTTTGAAGTCCTTCAACTGACAAATAAATTGCGTGATGTGCCTGTACTACGGTGGCTCGGGCTTCCTGGGCTATGGCTCCAGCTTTTAACAACAAAAGAACCGGATGATAGCCAGGCGGAAATTGCCATCCTCTCATTTAAAGAACTTCTAAATATGGAAAAGGAGAGTGAGGTTACAAAAAAGACGGAAGAAATTGTCTAAATTCCTTATTGCGTGTGTTTAAAATCGTGGGAATATGCTTAAGATGCTCTTAGGGAGGTGGCTATTTTGAAAAAACGGAAATCCGTTCTTTTTTTGGGCGCGCTTATACTTCTGGCGGCAATTGGCATGATCGGAAAGCTTGTCGAGAACCCTGCAGGCTTTATTCGGCAAATCGCACTCATTGCCTTGATCGGCTTTATTATATATTTAGTTTTCCGCCGATTTATGGGAGCCGGCCCCGGTCCCGCTAGAAAAGAGCAACGGCAATTCCTCAAAGCTGCCAGGGAATCAAGAAAACGGAACGGACATAAAAATGACTCTGCCGGGCGTAATGTGGTCCATGGTTCACTCGCATCATTAAGGAAGCCGAAAAAGAAAACAGCGGCACACCTGACCGTGATAGAAGGCAAAAAAGGCAAAAAGAAAAACCGGGCTTCCTTTTAGGAAATCCGGTTTTTCTTTTTCGAGATTAATAGCTCCATTTTTTAAAAAAGATTTCGGCGCATTGCCGGCCATGGCTGATCAGCTTCTCTTTTTTCTCTTCTGTCAGCCCAAATTCCGTGGAGGCAACCCCGGCCGTCGGAATGAAAATAATGTTTTTGGCATGTTTCCTTGAGATATACCTTGCATCGTGCGCATCCTTCATCGTTTCAAACAGCGCCTCAAAAAGCTGGATGGCATTTTTTATTTTGTGTTTCGGGCGGTTCTCGGGCTCATGGCTTAGCTGGATCCCGAGAACCGGCCTTACCTTTTTTACGTTTTCCGTGTCAAACAGCCACATTGGAAAATTGCTCAATACCCCACCGTCAACAACTATGTTCTTTCCTCCCACTCCTGCCAGCTTTACCGGTTCAAAAAAATACGGGATGCTGCAGCTCATCCTGACCGCTTTCGCAACCGGAAAAGCTTCGGGAGAAATTCCGTATTTCGGCAGGTCATCAGGAAGGATGATCATCTTTCCGTTAGTTAGATCAGAAGCGACAACGCGCAGCGCTTGATGGGGAAGGTCGGCGAATGTCCGCAAACCCTTTAAGGCGAGTTTCTCGGCTAACCACTGTTCGAGTGCCTCCCCCTTATATAAGCCTAACTTCCAATACAGGAGAATCCATTTTGTCACCGGGCCAGGGATAAGCAGTTTCCTGGAATCCAATAAATCGGAAAGGTCAAGTTCGTCAAGCAGGGCATGCATCTCCCCGCTAGTGTACCCCGCGGAAATCAGGCTCGCCACAATTGACCCGGCACTCGTACCCGCCACCCTACAAAACCTGAAGCCACGCCTCTCAATTGCTTCATAGGCACCAACCAGAGCAAAACCCTTTATTCCGCCGCCCGAAAAAACGCCGTCTATCAGCATGGAAGCCACTCCTGTCGATGTATTCCTCCTACATCTTTAAGCGGCTTCCTTCCAATATAGTACCGTGGACAAATTGAAAATTTTCATTTTTGCGTATCAGATCGGTGGATTACGTAAAATACTGCACTTCCGCTTCCGGGAAATATTCGTTAATATATCCGCGGATCGTCCTTTCAAGTTCTGCGGCTTGCTCTGTAGGGTAAACGTATTTGCCAATCCCGTACCGTCCCCATTTGTATTTCCTTTTTTCTTCATCCATCTCAAGCTTTGTTTTCGGATAGCGCTTCAGGATGACATTTTTAGCAGGCTTTGTGAACCGGTGCTGGATCATTTCAAAGGAAAGCTTGTTGATGAAAACCCCATCAAGCGACGCCCTTAGCCGTTCGAAAAGCTCTTTGTATCCTTCCTCCCAGCCTTCATGCCTATAAATCGGCGCGACGATAAATCCAAGCGGATAACCAGCATTTGCTACCTTCCTTGCTGCTTCCAGCCTCTCATCGAAAGAGGAGGTGCCCGGTTCAAAATTTTTGATGACAAAACGGGAGTTAACACTGAACCTGAAGCGGGTTTTTCCATTATGCTCCGCATCGAGCAAATGGTCGACATGCTGGTATTTTGTCACAAACCGCAATTGCCCGAATTCCGATTTTCCGATAAACTCGATTGCTTTCTTGAGTGAATGCGTTAAATGGTCGATCCCGACAATATCCGATGTACAGGCCGCTTCAAACCGGGTAATTTCCGGAGCGCGCTCATCCATGTATTTTTGTGCCTGTTCGAAAATTTCGTCAAGGTTCACATACGTCCGTATATATGGCTTTGAACCAAGCGTCGTCTGCAAATAGCAGTAATGGCAATGGCCCATGCACCCGGTCGCAAGGGGGATAGCGTATTCAGCCGACGGTTTCGAGGTGTCGAATTTCAGGGTTCTTCTGACTCCTACAACCAATGTCGATTTCGCGTTCCGGTACTGCTGCAGTTCATTGTTCCCTGGAATGCCCCGTACCTGGTTATGGGAGGTGGTTTCCCGAATTTCAATTCCCATTCCCTCGAATTTTTCCTTCAATTCACGGCCAAGCGGATATTCCAATGCTTGCGGCTCAATATAAACCAATTGTGGCATGAATGGTTTCATCTTAAGGCCCCTTTCTTTTGCAAAATGCATTTAAAATAGTATTGGCAAAAGAAAGGACGGAAACAAAAAAAGAGGACGGAAAAAATTTTCCATCCTCTTCTTCATCAATTTATAGGCCGCATTTCAGCTGCGCATTGCAGTTCGTGCATGTGTTGCAGCCGCCAATTTCCTTAACTTGCCCTTTACGGCAGACAGGGCATGTATTGCCGATTTCCGAGCCGATTGTGACATTGGTGGAGCGAAGATCGCTGATTGTGTCAACCAACACAACATGCTGCTTCTGTTTTGGTTTAACTCCAACTGAGTCCTCAACTGTATTTTCTTCTGCCTTCAGGGTAAGCACCTGGGAATCACGCGATCCATCAACATAGACCGTGCCGCCCTTGGCACCGCCTTTGTAAAGGCGCTCGTACACTTTTTCTACCTGTTCAACGCTGTAGCCCTTAGGCGCGTTGACCGTTTTGCTGATGGAGCTGTCAATCCAACGCTGGATGACACACTGCACATCGGCATGCGCTTCAGGAGCAAGCTCCATTGCGGTCACAAACCAGTGTGGAAGGTTTTCCGGATCTGCTTCCGGATTCTTCTCCAAATACTCGCTTACGATATCCGCTTTAACTTCGATGAACTTGCCAAGCCTTCCGCTACGGAAGTATGAGAAGGAGAAGTATGGCTCTAGTCCTGTTGAAACTCCGACCATGGTCCCAGTAGATCCCGTCGGTGCAACAGTCAGTAAATGCGAGTTTCGAATTCCATTTTCCAAAATCGCTTCCCTTACTTCTTCAGGCATTTTTTGCATAAAACCTGTTTCAGTGAATGCCTTCCTCAGGCGGTTCGTTTCTTCCTCTGTTTCACCTGTGAGGAATGGGAAGCTTCCTTTTTCCTTCGCCAATTCGACGGAAGTCTTATAGGCGGTTACCGCGATGGTTTCAAACACTTTATCAACCAGTTTGTTTCCTTCATCGGATCCGTATTCTGTTTCACAGTAAATTAATAAATCGTGAAGGCCCATTACTCCAAGTCCGACGCGGCGTTCGCCTAGAGCTTGTTTTTTGTTCGCTTCAAGGAAGTATGGAGTGGAATCGATAACGTTGTCCTGCATCCTTACGCCGGTTGCGACTGTCTTCTTCAGTTTTTCAAAATTTACTGTCTTCGTTTCTTTGTCCGCCATCGCTGCAAGGTTAACTGCAGCTAAGTTGCAGACGGAATATGGTGCGAGAGGCTGCTCTCCACACGGGTTGGTTGCAACCACCTTTTGCCCATACGCCTGGGCGTTAGTCATGTCATTGGCATTGTCGATAAAGAAGATTCCCGGCTCAGCCGAATAAGTGGCACATATGTTAATCAGATTCCAAAGTTCTTTTGCTTTGATCTTTTTATAAGTACGGACTTTGTAGCCCATTTTTTCCCACTCGCGGACATCGCCGACTTTATGCCATTCTTCGTTGTAAATTTTCATCGTTTCCTCGTCGTAGCTTTCGACTGCTGGGAAACGCAGTTCATATTCAGCGTCGTTTTCGACTGCTTCCATGAAGTCCTTTGTCAAGGTTACGGAAATGTTTGCTCCTGTTAAAAATTCAGGGTTGTGGACGGTGTAATTGCCGCCTTCCGCAAGCTTTTCTTCCGCATCGGCTATGATTCTTTCACTGAATCCGCCATAGCCTGGGATATGTTTATAATTGATAATTCCTTGATACATTGCCTTTTCCTGTTCTGTGAGCGGGGTGAACTTAAGCTTGTTTTTCGCCTGCTTCTGAATCCATTCATCGGTTGTGTTTTCAATCAGGAACCTTAGGATCCTTGGGTTTTGCATTTTTGAAATAATGAATTCGATAATATCAGGATGCCAGTCCGCTAGCATGATCATTTGGGCCAAGTATGTTGCGCTGAATCGCTACTTCAGCTCTCTAAGTCACCCTAGAGTTCAGACCATTTCTTACACTCAAACTGAGTGTCCTCGCACTTCGGGACCGCTTGATCCCTACTCTACTTCCTTCCGCGTAAAGCGTGGTTTCGATGGCCGTTGAACCTTCTCCATATTCCTTCTGAAATTAGGAGCTTGGCTGCTGATTGTCTTTATCCACTCGCTGTTTTCAAGCCTTCACGCTTACCGTTTCCAGTTACGTTGTAGCCAGCAAGCCATGTAAAGAGTTCCCAGCAATTCACGAGGTTTATTTATAGACGAGGCACTTATTTACCACGTCTTGACCCACCTTGCTCAACAAGATGTGTGAGCTTGGCGATGTCATCAAGCCAGGATACAGAACCGGAAGATTTTCCGTTTACCCCTCTCGCTAGTGTCGCACGAGGCCTAAGGGTTGAACCGTTCGTTCCGACTCCGCCTCCGCGGCTCATGATTTCCATGACTTGCTTCCTGTGATCGGAAATCCCTTCACGCGAATCCTGGACAAAAGGCATGACGTAACAATTGAAGAATGTTACATCCGTTCCGGCGCCTGCACCGTAAAGCACCCGGCCTGCAGGAATGAAGTTCATGTTCACGAGTTCTTCGTAGAACTTGTTGAACCACTCAAGCCTTTTTTCTTCTGTTTTTTCAACTGATGCCAGGCCTGTAGCGTTTCTTAGAGCAATCTGCTCATAAAAGATTTCAAGAGGCTTTTCAATTACATCGAGCGACCTTGTAATGACGCCGGTCGTGACTTCCTCAGGTGTGTCCAGAACCCCGCGGTACTCCTCATCCACCATCACCTGGGCAGTTTTCTTTTCCCAGTCGATCTCAAGGATGTAGCCTAGTCCCCTTGCCGGGAATTTTGGGTCCTCTTTCACAGTCAGAACAACGAAGTCACCCTTTGTCAGGGTAATCTTTTCGGTGTCCTTGAATGTGTACCTGTCGAGCATGACAAGTCGGGACACACCCTTATGGGTAATGTGCATATCCGGCGTAACAGGGTGAACCTGCGGAAATAGGCGGATATCCTCATTCAGCCTTTCAAAATCAATATTTAGTTTTTTTCTCAACGCAACAGACATGATCACATCTCCTTGTACAAATAGTATCTTTCCTCTTTTGTCGAAATCTAGGTTGTTATGTTATGTCCAGTTGTTCATTTGGAATACCCTAAACCTATCACATCGAAACCCCTAAAATCAATATATAGTACCTGAAATATTTTTATTACTACTACATATTGGGGATTAGGCAAAATAATAAAATTTTGTCAAAATCAAAATCCATTAAAAAACGGAGATAATGAGAGATTTAATAAGAATTTCTACATGAAATAATTAATTTTGACATATTTCGAAGGTTGCTCTTCACAGGAATAACCTAATAAAGAACAGGGGTTTTTACCAACATAACAAGAAAAGAGCGGCAGTCCGCTCCTTATCTTTTATAATTCCATTCATCGTTCTCATAAACGTCCGAAGCAAGTTTTTCTACTTCCAAACGCTGCTCCTCGGTTAGGCGATAAGGAACTAATTCAATCCCAAGCCCGGTTTCAAATCCATTTTTGAATGCAGCTTTCGCTTCTTCCAGGCTGATTGGCTTTTGGCTGACTTCATTAATCGTTACAGCTTTATTTTTGAAGGAAGCCATCATCCGGTCCTTCACTCTTTCACTAGGGTAGTGGAATAAGGAAAAAAGCTTCTCTTCATCAAGATCCAACAAAATGGAACCGTGCTGGAGAATAACCCCCTTCTGCCTTGTCTGCGCGCTCCCGGCAACCTTGCGCCCTTCTACTACAAGCTCATACCAGCTTGGCGCATCGAAGCAATTGGACGACCTAGGTTGTTTGAGCGAATCCTTCTCTTCTTCCGTTTTCGGGATGGAAAAATTGGCGTCGAGGCCCAAATTCCTGAACCCATGCAGGATACCTTCCGAAATGACACGGTACGCTTCGGTAACCGATACCGGCATTTTCGGATGGTTTTCCGATACAATCACACTGTATGTAAGCTCATTTTCGTGCAGTACGCCCCTGCCCCCTGTTGGCCTCCTGACAAAACCAAGTCCATGTTCACGGACAGCGTCCATATTTATTTCCTTTTCAGCTTTTTGAAAATAGCCGATCGATAGTGTTGCGGGACTCCAGCCGTAAAAACGGATCACAGGCGGCAATTCCCCCTTGCTATGCCACTCCAGCAACGCTTCATCGAGTGCCATGTTAAAGGAGGGAGAACCTGCTCCTGAATCTATGAAATACCACTTTTCCTTCATAACAGCCCTTCTTTACTGGTTAACTAGTTAATGCCGCGATTTTTAGTCTATCAGAATGGCACTCAAAATCATAGCAGTATGAATCGCCATTAAAAGCAACGGGAAAAGAATTTGGGGATTACCCTTTACTGTAGCAAGCTTTGGCTTATATAATAGTACTTGTTGTTGCAGCAAAGCTTGAAAGGGGTACTTTAACGTGAGTCCACTCTATTTTACGCTAGTATTGATTGCCGGTTTCATTGTTTACTCGGTGATCATGTGGCTTTATCAGCGGAAAATCGTCAAAACACTATCGGAGGACGAGTTCCGCGCTGGTTACCGGAAAGCGCAGCTTATTGATGTGCGCGAGCCGAATGAATTCAATGCAGGCCATATCCTTGGCGCAAGGAATATCCCGCTATCCCAATTGAAAACACGCATAAAGGAAATTCGACCTGACTTGCCTGTTTACTTATATTGTCAAAGCGGAATGCGCAGCGGCCGTGCGGCGCAATTCCTCTATAGGAAAGGCTATAAGGATTTAAGCCAGCTTGAAGGCGGATTCAAAAAATGGTCCGGAAAAATTAAAGCAAAGAAATAAGGCCGGGGCCCTTGCAGAAATGCAGGAGGCCTTTTGTTTTTGGAAAACATCGTAAAATGGCGAATGACGGTAATTAACTGTACGACTATCTTATACTTGATGCCATAGCAAAAGCCCGCACAATTGTCTGTGCGGGCTTTTTTAAAGGTAATAATTGTTTATTTTTTGTCTAGCGCCGGCGCTTTTCTTTTATTCAGGGCGGTAGCGAAGTACTGGCTTCCTTGCCGCGGCTGTTTCATCCAGCCTTCCAACAACAGTCGTGTGCGGTGCCTCCTGGACGATCTCAGGGTTCTCCTCTGCTTCCTTTGCAATCTGGATCATTGTATCAATGAATCCGTCGAGGGTTTCCTTCGACTCCGTTTCAGTCGGTTCAATCATAATGCACTCCTCGACATTAAGCGGGAAGTAGATGGTTGGCGGGTGGTAGCCAAAATCCAGGAGCCTCTTTGCGATATCCAGCGTACGGACCCCTAACTTCTTTTGCCTGCGGCCGCTCAATACGAATTCGTGCTTGCAGTGGCGGTCGAATGGAAGGTCAAAATGCGGCTGCAGCCTTCTCATCATATAGTTTGCATTCAACACGGCATACTCGGTTACGGCCTTTAATCCATCCGGCCCCATGGAGCGGATGTATGTGTAGGCACGGACATTGATGCCAAAATTCCCATAGAACGGCTTGACGCGGCCGATTGACTGCGGCCTGTCGTAATCGAATACGAACTTGTCGTCGCGTTTGGTCAATATCGGCTTTGGCAAGTACGGGATCAAATCAGCCTTAACACCGACAGGGCCTGAACCAGGACCGCCGCCTCCGTGTGGGCCGGTGAATGTCTTATGGAGATTCAGGTGGACAACGTCAAAGCCCATATCTCCAGGACGTGCCTTTGACATGACAGCATTCAGGTTCGCGCCATCGTAATAGAGCTTTCCTCCGGCACCATGGACAATATCCGCCATCTCAAGGATGTTTTCCTCAAAAAGCCCAAGCGTATTCGGATTGGTTAGCATTAGTGCGGCCGTATCCTCACCGACAACACTGCGCAGGTCATCCAAATCGACCAGGCCTTTTTCATCTGATTTAACCGTTACGGTTTCAAAACCGGCCACAGTCGCCGATGCGGGATTCGTGCCATGAGCGGAGTCAGGGACAATAACCTTCGTCCTCTTCAAATCATTGTTGGCTTCATGGAATGCGCGGATCATCATTAACCCGGTCCACTCCCCATGAGCCCCGGCAGCCGGCTGGAGTGTTACTTCGTCCATTCCGGTGATTTCGATTAAATGCTGCTGTAGGTCATACATCAAGCCAAGCGCACCCTGTACGGAGCTTTCGTCCTGGAGCGGGTGGATATGGGCGAAACCGCTGTACCTCGCAACATTTTCGTTAATTTTCGGATTGTATTTCATCGTGCATGATCCAAGCGGATAAAAGCCTGAATCGACACCGTGGTTGCGCTTCGAAAGCGCGGTATAGTGGCGCATAATATCGAGTTCGGATACTTCCGGAAGATTCGGTTCCTGCTCGCGTACATAGCCAACCGGGAGGAGTCCGTTCAAATCAAGCTCGGGAACATCCATTTCCGGCAGGCTGTAGCCGATACGGCCTGGTTTGCTTACCTCGAAAATTAGCTGCTGGTCCTGGTTATGCATGCAGATCCCCCAATTCCTTAGCAAATGTATCAATTTCTTCCTTGGTCCTCAGCTCTGTCACAGCGACTAGCATGTGGCCTGATAATTCCTTATAATCACGGCCAAGGTCATAGCCGCCTATAATCCCTTTTTGGAGAAGGGCCTGGTTGATTTCCTTAACTGGTTTATTGAGCTTGATGACGAATTCATTGAAGGATGGGCCATCCATGACGATTTCAAGGCCATTTTCCTTCAATGCTTTTTTCGCATAGTGCGCTTTCTGGATATTCGCAGCCGCCATTTCCCTGACGCCTTTTTTGCCAAGGGCTGTCATTGCGACGGACGCGGCCAGCGCGTTCAAAGCCTGATTCGAGCAAATATTGGAAGTCGCCTTGTCGCGGCGGATATGCTGCTCACGGGCTTGGAGTGTCAGTACAAAGCCGCGGCGCCCTTGCTCGTCATGGGTTTGGCCGACAAGCCTACCCGGAACCTTCCTCATCAATTTTTCAGTTACGGCAAAATACCCACAATGCGGGCCTCCGAAAGCAGCAGGAATGCCAAACGGCTGCGCGTCACCCACAACGATATCAGCCCCGAACTTGCCCGGAGGAGTAAGCACGCCCAATGCCAATGGGTTGCTAGAGACAACAAACATTGACTTATGCTCATGCGCGATTTCTTCGATTTCCTTCAACTGTTCGATTCTGCCAAAGAAGTTTGGATACTGGACGATAACAGCGGCAATATCTCCTCCCGCTAGCTCCTTCAAGGCATCCAGGTCGGTCAGTCCGTCCTTCGCTGGAATATCCACCACTTCAATGTATTGTCCCTTCGCGTAGGTTTTTACAACCTCGCGGGATTCTGGGTGGACAGCTTCCGATATTAGGATTTTCTTCCTGCGTGTCTGCCCGGCACTAAGCGTCGCCGCTTCCGCAAGGGCGGTGCCTCCGTCATACATAGACGAGTTCGCTACATCCATGCCTGTTAGCTCGCAAATCATTGTCTGGAACTCAAAAATCGCCTGGAGTTCCCCCTGGGAAATTTCCGGCTGGTAAGGAGTATAAGCCGTATAAAACTCAGAACGGGAAAGGACATGATCGACAATGACAGGCATGTAATGGTCATAGACCCCTGCGCCAAGGAAGGAAGCATGGCTTTTGAAGTCCGCGTTTTTGCCTGCAAGCTCGGCAAGTTCTTTCATTAGCTCCGTTTCGGATTTTGCGGGTTTAATCTTGTATTCACCCTGGAAACGAACCTTTTCAGGGATATCTTTAAAAAGCTCATCAACGGAATCGACGCCAATCGCTTCAAGCATGGCCGCTTTGTCTTGTTCCGTCATCGGTAAATAGCGGTGTTTCATCAGGATTCCCCCCTAATTATTTCTTTTCTCTTTTGTAAAAAGGTACTGGCACTATTTTCGCTTTCAGCTTTTTGCCGCGGATTTCAACTTCAGCTTCGTTATCCAATCCAGCAAATTCGGTATTGATCAGGACTAGGCCGACATTCTTCTTCAAAGTCGGGGATTGGGTTCCGGTCGTAACCTCGCCGACCCGTTCATCGCCTGAGTAAACCGGATACCCATGGCGCGGTATGCCTCTGTCGATCATTTCAATTCCGGCGATCTTCCTTTGAAGGCCATTTTCTTTTTGTTGCTTAAGCGCTTCCTTGCCGATAAAGTTATCTTCTTTATTAAGCTTTACGGCAAAGCCTACTCCTGCTTCAAGAGGAGAAATTTCCGGTGATAATTCCTGGCCGTATAGAACAAGGTTCGCTTCAAAACGAAGAGTATCACGGGCGCCAAGGCCGCATGGTTGCACTCCTTCTGCCTTACCTGCTTCGAGGATGGCATTCCACAGGTTTACTACATCGGCAGGGTCGCAATAAATTTCGAAGCCATCTTCCCCAGTGTATCCTGTCCTGGAGACAAGGGCTTTCGCGCCATTCAGGTCGACTCCATCCTTAAACTTGAAGAAACCAATATCGGATAGGTTGTCTTCCTTGGCAAGCTTTTGAAGGACACTCTCTGCAAGAGGGCCTTGGATGGCAAGCTGGGTGTATTTATCAGAAAGGTTTTCCACCGTAGCATCGCCTTCTAGATGTTCCTTTAGCCATTCATAATCTTTATCCGTGTTGGAAGCATTGACTACAAGCAGGAAATGGTCCGGCCCCATTTTGTAAATGAGCAAATCATCAACCGTGCCACCGTTTTCGTAGCACATCGCTGTATATTGCGCTGCCCCTTCCCGTACCTTAGAAACATCGTTTGTCATCATTTTTTGTAAAAATTTCAGGCTGTCTGGCCCTTTCACTTCGATTTCACCCATGTGGGAAACATCGAATAATCCAGCCTTCGTCCTTACAGCCTCATGTTCTTCCTTAATACCTGAAAATTGGACGGGCAATTCCCAGCCGCCAAAATCAATCGTTTTCCCGCCGTATTCCTTGTATACCTCGAAAAGCGGCGTCCGCTTGAGTTCTGCCATACTTTAATCCCCCTTCTTTGATGATTTCTCAACAAGTTTCAATTTTCCACAAAAAACCCCTTATTCACTGGCCCAGTTTGTCCATTTACTTCCTCTATTTGACGGAAAAATCTTTTCCTTGCAAAAAAGGACAGAGCCCTCCCCTAAACGTAAGAGAGGTCTCTGTCCTTTCACCTGAAAGTTTACCTGTTGGCAGGTTTTCCCCTTTGGTGGCTTCATCCTATGTAAAGCGCTCTCCAGAGCTGCGTCCAACAAGAGTTCTTTTGCCTGAGAGATTCGCATAATTGCTTGCTCCTTCGGCGCTACTGGCGTAGTCTCTCCCCTTGTTATCATCCGCTATTATAATATTTTTCAAACGGGCTATACTAACATTCAGCGAAACTTCAAGTTTGGGATTTCCCGGCTGTGCATGTAGATGCGGAGCCTGGTCCACCGCCTTCCCTTTACTGTACCGGTCTGGCGAAAGCCTTCCCGCAGTGCGGAAAACAAGTGAGAGCGGAGATTGTTGCAATAATTGAAACTTTTAAAACTACCTCCATCCTACCATTAAACCATTCGCAAGGGCAACGGTTTTATAGGTTATTGCCGGGGATTGCCCCAAAAAAAGAAAGCGTTTACAGTTTCTGGCGCATTCTTTCAACCTTTTGGAAAGGAGCATAACGTCATGCCTGTTCAAATTGACATCGATACTTCCTGGCACGACGATTTCCTGCAAAGGATTGGCCAGGACGGCCCATGGGGGAACTGGGAACTATTCAAGCTTGCTATTGCGGCTGAACAGCATTTGGCGATTCCTGAATTTGAAGGGCTGCAGGCGCCAAAATACCTTCCCGGGCTTACCCCTCTCCCGCACCAGCTCGAAGCCGCGAAGCAAGTGGTTGAAAACATGAATGGCAAAGCAATCCTTGCTGATGAAGTCGGCCTTGGCAAAACGATTGAGGCAGGTTTAATTTTGAAAGAATACATGATTAGGGGGCTGGTCAGAAAAGTGCTGATTTTAGTCCCGGCATCCCTCGTTACCCAATGGGCAATGGAGTTAAATTCCAAATTCCACATTCCGGCGGTTACCCAAAAAAAAGCATACGTGTGGGACCAAAGCGACGTGGTTGTTTCATCAATCGATACTGCCAAAAGGGCTCCCCACCGGGAACTTGTCTATAAACAGGACTATGATATGGTTATCATTGATGAAGCCCATAAATTGAAAAATAACAAAACGAAAAATTATGAATTTGTCCAAAATCTGAAAAAGAAATTCTGCCTCCTTCTGACTGCAACGCCGATTCAAAACAAAATCGAGGAGATTTTCAATCTAGTGTCGCTTCTGAAACCGGGGCACCTCGGGAACGAGTCATCCTTTTATGATAAATACAGGAAAGATTCACGTACCCTTGCCGATGATGCGAATTTAAAGGAACTTGTTAATAAAGTGATGATCCGGAACCGGCGTGGCGATACCGGTATCGAGTGGACAAAGCGGCATGTCCAAACCATCCCGATTGAATTTTCCGAGACGGAGCGAAGCCTTTATGATGCCATTACGGATTTGCGTTCATCCGGGGATTGGGCCCAAACAAGCGCGTTCTCCTTAATAACTTTGCAGCGCGAGGCTTGCAGCAGCAGGGAAGCGGTTTATTACACATTGAAAAATATGCTCCTCCGCACAGAAGGCCCTTCTGCCAGATTCGAAAGTAAAATCAATGAGCTGATTGAACTCGTTAACCGGGTGGACCGAAACTCGAAAGCCGAAAAAGCGCTTGAATTAATTAAAACGATCGGGGATAAGGTGATTATATTCACGGAATACCGCGCAACACAGTTCTATTTGCAATGGTACTTGAAGCAGCATGGCATCAGCTCGGTTCCCTTCCGCGGGGGCTTTAAAAGGGGAAAAAAGGACTGGATGAAGGAGTTGTTCCAAAAACACGCCCAAGTGTTAATTGCCACCGAGGCAGGCGGCGAAGGTATAAACCTGCAGTTTTGCAGCCATATCATCAATTTCGACCTTCCCTGGAACCCCATGAGGCTCGAGCAAAGAATTGGACGTGTCCATCGGCTTGGGCAGGAGAAAGATGTCATAATCTATAATTTTGCGGTAAAGGATACGATGGAAGAACACGTCCTCAAGCTTTTATATGAAAAAATCCATTTATTCGAAAAGGTCATTGGGGAGTTGGATGATATTCTCGCAAAATTGGAGCTCGGCAATATGGAGGACCACTTGGCAGATATCTTCGGCCATTCCTTAACAGAAGGCGAAATGAGGATTAAAATGGAAAACCTGGCATCGATGGTCGAATTCGCGAATCGTTACAGGGAGGGAACACAGCATGCTGCAGCAGGAAATCCATAAGTTTCTCGCGGATTATTTCCAGTCGAACGACTGTGAAGTAACCGAACATTCCCCTGGCCATCTAACAGTCCAGCTTACAGAACAAATTGATAAGGAACTTATGAACCGCCCCTTTTATTGGCACTACTTGGAAAAGACAGGCGGCGCTCCAAACCCAATATCAGTTACGTTTATAACAGATCAGGAAAAATGCCCTCCGGATTTAAAGGGCGAGCATATTCATCTTGGTTCTCCCCGCCTGCACCAAATCTTTCAATCGGCAAAGAAGCTTTCGCGGTTCACCCGGCAATACCACCTCCATCAAGAGGGAAGGCAGACTCCCCTTCTTCCATGGCTTGTACTTAACGTGAAAGTCTCATATAAATGTGATCGAAAGAGGGATGTTTTAAGGTCGGTTGGACTCCATTTGATTAACGGGAGAGTCGTTGAAGGGTTTCATGATAGACTGCTGTCCATTCCTTTAACACCGAAAATCCCTGATTATTCGTATACAATCTCCCCGCTAATCATGCCAAAGAGCGGCTTTATCAGGGTAGAGAATTATTTAAGGTCGGGTATTGAACTTGAAGATCATACATGGGCGGAAGCGGCGATTGAAAGATGGGAAAAGGACGAGCGCCTTCTTAATCATTTTTACGAAGGTTCATCAGACGAATATTCGGAAAGCTACCAAATTGAGAAAAAAGCCCTGCAGGAGCAGTATGAACCAAAGGTGATAATTTCGCTCATCAACGGGGGGCTTTTTTATCTGAAGGATAATGCCATATGAAGTTTTTGCGTTCAGAAAAATGAGAAACGGGTGGCCCGTTTCTCATTGTTTTTTTCTTTTCACACCTAGATAGACGATATAAGGCAGAATGCCAAACCACCGGTACCAAAAGGAGGCCCTTGCCTCTTTTTTGGCAGTGCGGAGCCTCTTTCGCTCATCTTTCGGCTGGTCAGCATATTTTACGAACGACTGGGCTATATAGTGGACAAAGTCATTGGTTTTCATTTAGCACACCTGCTTTCAATTCCCTGTTAGCAAGTATGCCCTTGCCCCCGTTTTTTCAAACTGGCGATAAGCTCTTCCGTAATTTTTTCGGGTGTTTTCCCGCTCGTATCAATCCGGATATCCGCTGTTTCCAGATAGATTGGCATCCTACTGATTAGCCGCTCGCGGATTTCCTTTTCCTTATTGCCTTTAAGGAGAGGGCGTGAGTGGTCGTCCCTGAGCCTTAAAAGGACTTCATCAGCGGGGGCGTCGAGGAAAATGACAATTCCTTTTTCTTTCATCACGAGCCGGTTCATTTCTTTAAGCGGGGCTCCCCCGCCTGTCGCCACTATTGTATCGTATTCAGGAAGTGCTTTTAGCACAGATGTTTCCAGTTCCCTGAAACGAGCTTCACCAAATTCAGCAAATATCTCGCTTATGCTTTTCCCTTCCTGCCTGACAATTTCCTTATCCGTATCGATGACCCTCTGGCCAAGCTTTTCCCCCAATAGCCTGCCGATTGTTGATTTGCCCGAACCCATGAATCCGATTAATATGATAGTTTCCATATCCAGCTCCGTTAGTTTTTTTCCATCCATTTTACCATCTTTTTAAGCGGAATGTCATAATATCCGTATCCTTCAACAGGAATTGCGCCGTCTACTTTAACGGAAATTGTGATCTTAAGGGTACCCGGCGATGCTGTGGAAACGGTGTATGCAACAAGGCCCCTCCGATACGCAAAACTCCCGCCTGTGGCAGTTCCGCTTCCTTCCTGAAAGGATTTTTCAATTTTCTTCAGGGAGCTAATCATGTAATATTCCTGGATTTGGATTGTTTCAATCTCCTTTGCCATCCTTGTTTCAATTAGCAAAAGTTCCGATGCCGCGGTGAGCGTGACAGAGATCGCCAAAAGCACCGCCAACGTCAATGGATAGGTGAATCCACCATTGCCTTTAGGCATTAGCCGCCCTCCCAATTTACGAAAGAATGGATGCTGCCTCTGTATTCCTTACCATTTAAATCTTTGAGGAAAATGGTGATGGTTTGCCCATCCCTTGAGAACGAGGCTGATGCAATCTTCTGGATCAGGACCTCATGGCCGCTAACATTAACCCTTCTCCTAAGCAGGTTTCCATACTTTTCATAAATGATTGTATCTTTCCCGTTTTTCATGATCAGCCTCCCAGACACCACTTCGGCAGAGCTTGACATCCTTACTTCCTTTTTCGCCTGATTGAAAAAAACATCCCATTCCATTTCCTGCAGCCTATGGCCTGCATGGCTCTTATTGCTTGCTATAACCAATATGGAAGGAAGGAGCAGATAGGCAATGATGCAAAAAGCCCCTAATGCGATGAGCATTTCGGCAAGGCTGAATCCTCTTTCATTCAACAAATCCGCAAACTGTTCCTGTCCCTGTGGCTGGATGTTCATAAGATACACAAACCTCCCTGCTCCCATTTCCAGACTGCTTGATGTAGATTGTATAGTTGGTAACGCCAATTTTCTCTATATGGGAAAAAGGCCCCGACCCTTCCGACACTGTTCGGATCAGCTCGGAATACATTAGCTGCCTGGCGTTCTTTTCAAGGCTGATTCGTTCACCTTTCTCCCAAAGAAATACTAGTGAGGGTATAAGGAACAAGGCGGCTATTCCAAGAGCGGTTAAAGACAAAAGCATCTCAACAAGGAAAAAACCATTATTCCGCCGCAACATAAAATCTTCCCCTGCCAATCTGGATCGTCATTTTGTATTTCTCTTCATCCACATAGATAAAGAATGAACCAAACATATTTACATTCCCGTCTACAAGGAATTTAAAAGATAACGGCATGGAACCTTTTGTAATATTGATTTCCTTCGGATACCAACGATTCGTGACGAGCGGCATATCGAATCTTTCGTGTGAATAATAATAATTTTTATCCCGTACGATGTTGAATGTCACTTCCCGCTGATGTGAAATCGCATAGAGCTGGGAATAGTAAAGATCCGCCTTTAGAACATTGAAGAATGCCTCCTTCTTGGCTGTTTCATAAAGGGGTATCGTGATAGCAAGGCTAGCTGTTGAAATCGCCAGAAATCCCGCCAATGCAATCAGGGCTTCGGCCATGCTGAAACCTTTTTCAGACGCCATCATTGGGCTGCTGTAACTTCCGTCGTTTCAATTACCTGCCCATTCGGGCCGATTGTCAGCTTTGTTTTACCGCCTGGGCAGCCGCCGGCATTTGGAGGCAAGTAATCACCAGCAATCAAATCGCCGATTGAGGAAGGATATATCCCTTTTTCCAACACAAATGCCTGTACTTGGGCCTCGACCATTTTTTTATACGCATCGCACCCTTTTGCATTGATATTCTCATTATGCTTTGCGATATTCGGGATGGTGATTACAAGCAGAACTGTAATCACAAGCATGACGACCATCATTTCCACCAATGTAAAACCTTGAGTGTTTTTTAGTATGCGCTTCATTTTTTCTCCTCCTTCAAATACCGTCAAGCATATGGAACATGGGCAGTAAAATCGCCATGTACATGCTAATGACGAGCAATGCAATTACCAGGAAGATAACCGGCTGGATTGTCCTGGTCATTTTTTCTACTTTCCCCTCAAGTTTAGAGAGGCAATGTTTGCTGTAAAATCGCAGTTCTTCCTCTAGCTTGCCGTTTTCCTGCCCGTGGCGGACGACCATTGGTAATTCATCCTCAAAGAAAGGCATAGATGCTAGGATTGCTTCGAGCCTTTCTCCGCCAGCAAGCTGTTCTTTAATGAGCCCCGCCGCTTCTCTGTAAAATTCCTGTTTCTTATTTTCCACGAAAAAAGAAAGTGCATCGAAAACGGAAAGTCCCCCTGAAAGCAAATAGCACAATTGAATTGAAAAGTAATGGGTATGAAGGATTCTGAGGATGCTTCCTGCGAATGGAAGTCGTAGGAGAAGCTTTCTTTGTGCCAAGACGGGAAGGGTTTTGAATCTGAAATGATAAAGTCCGGTGCCTATGAATATCGTCGATAAGACAATTCCTCCGAGAATAGGGAGCGCTTGTCCAATGGTAGAAATAAAGACAGTGAAAAAGTTGGCCTTCAGGCCCATGGAATCAAATAAAAGTGAAAAGCGAGGCAGGAGGGACCTTTGGACGAAAATAAGAAGAATACTTGTAAAGGCGAGCAGCAGTAGTGGATAATACATTAGCTTCATCAGTTTCCTGGCATCCCTGTCCCGATTGAGCAGGGCTTTGCTCCCTTCTAGTACTGCCTCCGCAAAGTTGCCATGCTGCTCCGCGAAAAAGACGTATCCGGATAACTCTCTATTAAACCCCATATCTTCAAGAGCCTTGTGGAAAGGGACGCCATTTTTAAGAAGGCTCAAACAGTGTTCCAGGTCCCGCTTCCGTGTTCCCGGAAGCTGATATGACAATGATTCAATTGCTTCCGACAGGTGGTATCCCCTTTGGAGCAGCTCCCCCGCCTTTTTCAGGAATTCCGCCTGATCCTTTAAAGGCCATTTACGCTTCCTCATGGGAAAATACCAGCCTTTCATATTCCGATTCTTTAATATAACCGAGTGCAATCCCCTTCAGGATTGCCTTGCCTAATGATTCGTATTCCACTTTTACCGTTTCTCCCCTCGAGGATAGAATGGCCGCTTCAAGGGCTTTTCCGGAAAGAAGCTCAAAGACGCTCGCCCTTTTCCTCACCCCGCTCGAATGGCAGAAAGGGGAACATTCCCCGCTGCAATAAGGACAGATCAATTCGACAATCCGCTGGGCGGTAACGGCGACAAGCGTTTGCTCAACCTCAAGCCAGTTCACCCCAAACTCATGAAGCCGATGGATTGCCCCCGGCGAGTCTCTTGTGTGCATTGTTGTAAGTACGAGATGCCCGGTCATTGCGGCCCTCACCGCCACCCTGGCTGTTTCAGCATCACGGATTTCCCCGACCATGATAATATCTGGATCATGCCTTAGAATCGCTTTCAGCCCAGCGGCATACGTTACTCCTGCTTTTTCATTCACTTGAACCTGCAGGACGGTACCGCATTCCTTTTCAATTGGATCCTCAAGGGTAATTACGCTTCGATGGAATTTACTCGCTGTTTCATTAAGAAGGGAATAAAGGGTGGTGGTTTTGCCGCTCCCCGTTGGCCCGGTGAAAATAATCATGCCATGGGAATGATTGAGCAGGTTCAGCAATTTTCTTGCCATACCCGGAAAGAGGGACAATCGGTCGAAGGAATATTTGTCATGTTGGGGCAGGAGCCTGATGACCATGCTTTCTCGGTTATTCGACGGAAGGGTTGACAGCCGCAGCCCGAATGAACGGCCATTGACTTCGGCGAAAACAGCGCCGCTCTGGGGCCTTCGCCGCTCACCAATATCCATATGGGCGGTAAATTTAAAATGGGAAATGAGCCTGTCGCATTCTTCCTTTGGAAGGGACATCCGAGGGCTTAGTTTGTTTGTAATACGGAATTGGATTAGCGTATCTTCTTTACGGGGGAGGATGTGGATATCTGTTGCATGATACTCGACAGCATTCGCGATAATTCTGTCTGCGAGGGTTTCTATGGCACTAGCAATGGAAAACACCACCTTTCAATTTCATTATACAGCTATCCAAAAAAAATACTAATTTCATCCAAATGAAATTTGTGAATTTTTTGTTAACAAACCCACACCCTTCGTTAGTAGCCTGCTAGCTGGTTTTTACTATTTCCCACAGAAAAAAAGTAGAATTTGAAGAAAATGTTCAGAAAACGAGTATTGACAGAAACATTGTATATAATTTGTATATTATTTGTATAGCTTTTGTATGATGACAATAGGTTAATTGTGAACACTTTCCAAACATAAAGTGTTAACATTGTTAACCTCATTCCAAAGGGATTAGTGCTGTATTATAATGGAATAAATTGAGGGGTCCGAGGTGAACCATAATGGAGCAAACTTTAAAAATAACTAACGTTTTATCCGATCCAACCAGGTATTACATCTATCAATACATCACTAAACGCCACCAGGAAGTAACAGTCCAAGAGGTAGCCGACAATTTCAATATCCATCCGAACGTCGCGCGCCTGCATCTTTCAAAGCTCGAGGATGTAAACATGCTTTCATCTGAAACGAAAAAGACCGGAAAAGGCGGCAGGCCGAGCAGGCTTTATAGGCTTTCCGATGATGTCATCCAACTCCACTTTCCCTACCGCGACTATATGCTTTTGTCAAAAGTTGCAATTCAAACCATGCTGGCACTAGGGGAAGAGGGAAAAAAAGCTTTATATTTAACTGGCAAGCGTTTCGGCGCGGAACTAATCGAACAGGAAATCACCAAAAGGATGCAGTCCGGAACAGAATTGGATTTTGAACAGAAGCTCTCCATCTTGAAAAGCGCTGCCACGCTTGCGGGCTTTTATCCCGAATTTGAAGTGAATGACGATAAGACAAAGATATTTTTCCAAATCTACAACTGCCCGTTCAAGGAAGTTGCCGTAGATCATTCAGAAGCAGTATGCAGCATGCACCATGAATTTTTGAAAGGCATGTTTGAAGCGTTATTCGAATCTGCCGAACTGATTGAGTATCAGAGTATCGCGAACGGCTGCGACACTTGCACCTATCAGGCACTGGTGTCCAACTAAGTTTTGGAGACGATAGTTTACTTTTCCATCTCTTTTATCTTATAATATGGTACGATGGTATCACGGGTAAAAGGGAGGGTTACATATGGAGCGAATGTACAGGGTGCTCGGGTTCTGGACCGGGATTTTCACGGTGATGTTTTACTTGGGGCATATGCCAAAAACGGCGCTGCTTTTCCTGGCACAGACCGGATTCTTTGTTCTTCTTAGCTATCTTAAATTATCAGAACGCATGTATATGTACATTTTTGGGGCTTATTTGACAATCTTCTTTGCTGGATTCACCTACTGGACTACCTTCATGATGCCGTTAGGCGGGGGCCATTAATTCCAGATTTGCTCAAAAAGACCGCCGGGGAGCCAACTTCCCCGGCGGTTTTTCTTGTTGTGTAGGAAATTTTAAAATGAAACTTAGAGGATAACTCGAAAAAAGTTATTGTAATCCAGCTCCACAAGGAAAGCTACGGCAGCATAGCATCGCACGAAGGAAAAGTGTTTTTCTTTTCCGAGGAGCGCCTAGCCAGTTTTCATCCCGAAAAGGCATCGTTGAGTATCTTGTAACAAATCATGGCTTGATAAAGTGATGATTTGTTACAGCTCGAGGTCATAAGCCGGTTCCCTCCGGAGGGCTGGCCCGTCCTCGGAAATCCTCAATTATGCTACCGCATAATTTGTGCGATGTAAGTTCGTTGAAGCCTTCCTTTGTGCTCGCATTTCCTTCGTGCGTGGGCGAATTCAGGATGCCATTCAGTGTCCTGCGGGCCCCGTCTTATGCTTGTCGGGGCTGACCACTAAGGAAAGCTCCTGAGAATAATCATCGCAGGGACAGGCGGTCTTTGCCTGTCACGAAGGCGCTTGCGCATTTTGTTCTAAACTAGATGTATCATAATCATACATTATGGAAAAATCTTATCAGCACCAAGCCTCAATCCCTTTTGCTGGAGGAGGACATGGAAGGATGCGCTCATCCCCGAAGGAAGCACAAGGCTTCGGATCGCCCGGTTCCGCCTGCTTCTTTCCGAAAAAGGGTTCGGGTCATAATGTTCTTCAAATTCTGCAAGAATCCCAGCGGAAATCAGGAATTCATCCTGCCTCAACTTCGTGAGCGCTTCAAGGCCCTGTTTTTCCCCTTCATTCACAAGGGCATCGAAATGGATATGCGTCGTAATATCCATCCTTCCCGGAAAGGCAAGTACATCATTTACCATCTGGTGGTTCATATATCCCCTCAGGCTTCCTTGTTTCCTTTCGGGTAACATCCACTCTTCAGCTGTATGCCCATAATCGACTGTGGCGACAATCCCTTCTTCAAGGGAACGGGAAATTTCCCGCACCATTTTTCCCATTGCCAATGGCACTTCAATCCGCTGTCCTTCGTTCAAGAAAAGCCGGTTTTCCTCCAGAAAAGAGGCGACTTCCTCATTTTTTAATGGCACAAGCTTTTCAAATAGCCGGCCATTGTCCATGCCAACCATGGCCTCCATGAGTATTCCGGATTTTTTTTCGACTACATGGACTGGCAAGGCATCGAATAACTCGTTTGAAAAGATGAGCCCTTTGAAATGGCGGACGCTTTGAATCCCACTCTCTTGCGAAAAGCCGGAAAAGCCACCAAGCGCCTCCCGCTGTAGCTTTCGGTGATACGGGCTTGTCTCTATGATCGTATAGGTAAGGCTGTCCCCAGAATGGTTAGCCCATTCTTCCATGAAGGCTTTTGCAAAGCGGCCGTTCCCGCCACCTATTTCGCAAACAGCCGGGGCAACGCCATTTATTTCGACATGCCCGGCAAACCACTTTGAAAAAATCCGGCCGAATATATCCGAAACATTGCTAGAGGTAATAAAGTCGCCTGACCGCCCAATTTTTTCGGATTCCCGCATATAATAGCCATTGACGGGATGGTACAGGGCCAGTCCTATATAGTCCGCATAGGAAATCAGCCCGTTTTTTGATTTCCCGATAACATCCTCGAGATGAGAAAGCATGCAGTTTCTCCCCTATCGTTTTTCTCTTTCGTAAAGCTATAGACCGAATCCATGAAGGAATGGATTCGTATCCATTTCATCGCCAATGGTTGTCGCAGGCCCATGGCCGGGCAAAACAATCGTCTCTTCAGGCAGGGCCAAAAGCTTTGAATGGATGCTCTTCATCAGTTCCTTCTCGTTTCCTCCTGGGAGATCCGTTCTCCCTATGCTTCCCATGAACAGAGCATCGCCTGAAACGACAATTCCTTTTTCGGAAAAATAAAAGGAGACGCTTCCCGGAGAATGCCCTGGCGTTTCAAAAACATTGAATGTGAAACCGTCTACTGTCATTTCTCCTTCATTCTTTATTAAATAATCCGCATCCCTGACCCTTATCGGTGGCCCGACTGGAAATAAGCCTGAACCATTCAAGGACGGATCGCTAAGCCATTTTGCCTCCCTGTTATGAAGATAAACAGGGAGGCCGTAACGATCCCTGATTGTGTCAACCGCTCCGATATGGTCAAAATGCGCATGAGTCAGCAGGATTGCCCTTGGCTCAAGCTTTTTTTCCGCCAGGATATTGATAAGTTTTTTCCCTTCTTCCCCCGGATCAAAAATAAGGCATGTTCGGTCTTCCCGGGATAGGATATAGCAATTCGTCTGCAAGCCGCCAAGCGGGACCGGAAACCAATTCATGTGAAAACCTCCTGTTGCACTATTTGATAGCCTTATTGTACACTAATGCTCGACAAATCCGATAAAAAAATATAGAATTGAATTCGAATGGAAATGATTTGCTACATAATGGGGCCGGGCATTGCGCCCGTAGACTATATGGTAAAGGGGGCTTTTAAATATGCTTAAAGTAGGGCTTGTTATTATTTTCGCACTTGTTACTTTGCTGGCGGGATATAGTTCATTTACCTCACTAAAAAATAAAAATTTCCTCGGACTATTTTTTGCCGTTGCGACATTCCTTGTTTTTGGCTGGTTCACATTCATGACAATCCTGAAAAGTGGTTACCCTACCGGAACATAAAATTAATAACAAAAAGGACTCCCGGATGATTGTGTGCTGAACCCTAAAAGTTAGACCAAAATATTTAAGCAGCTAGTTGGCTGGTATGAAGACGGTATTCAACCGGGCTCATGCCAGTCAATTTTGCTTTTATTCTTTCATTGTTATAGTAAAAAATATAATCAGTCACTGCTTGCTTAAGCTCGTCAAATGAATGATAAACTTTACCGTAATACATTTCCTGCTTCATTATTCCGAAGAAGTTTTCCATTGGTGAATTATCGAGACAGTTTCCTTTCCGTGACATACTTTGAAAGACGCCATTATCTTTCAGTTTCTTAACGTACGTGTTCATTTGGTAACCCCAGCCTTGATCAGAGTGTATAGTAGTTCGATAGGGGCAATCTTTTGTTATTTCAATTGCTTCGTCTAGAGCATCCAATATTGCTTTTGCGTTGGGGCGTTCCGAGAACCGAAATGATAGAATTTCCCCATTAAATATATCTAGGAACGGATCTAAATAAGCCTTCTTGATAATCATCTTCCCATCAGAGTCGGTCATGTAGTATTTGAATTCAGATGTATCAGTTGTTAATTTTTGATGCGGGATGCTTGTATGGAATCTGCGGTTGACAAGGTTCTTAGAAATTTTACCTATGCTTCCTTTATAAGTGCTATATTTGCGAGATTTACGTGTGTATGAGGTACAAATAATACCCAGCTTATTGGTGATCCGAAGGATTTTTTTGTGATTTACGATATAACCTCTCTTACGTAATTCCATATCAATTCGACGATAACCATAATTTCCATTATGTTTATCTACAATATCCTGGATAATACTTTCAATCTCTTCATCTGGATTAGGTTCATTAAATCGCTTTTGCCAATACATATAGGTTGCCTTTGGAAAACCTGTAGCTTCAAGGATAACAGCTAATTTGAATTCTTTTCTGAGTTCATGGATGATCCTGGATTCTGTTTTAGCAGTCGGCTCGGAATATTTATCCCTGAAGCTCGGAGCTTTTTTAAATAGGCATTCTCCGCGCGCAGTAATTCTATTTCTTTTAAAAGTTGTTCTTCCTTCGTCATTTTCTTTTCGTTTTTCTTGTTCTTCGGCTTGTTGGACACGGATGGACGCCCCTTTAATTTAGAGAGCCCTTCAATACCTTCATTTTGCCATTTCCTCAACCAATTAAGAATCATAGGCGGTTCAGTAATGCCAAATTTTCTAGCAACCTCTTCAAGGGAATCTCCTGTTCTTACCTTATAGTTTAGGACATCTAATTTAAATTGAACAGGATAATTCGTAGATGCTTTTTTAGTAATTAAGCCCTGTTTCCCGAATTGATGGAACGCACTGACCCATTTTCTTATATTGGTTTTACTTCGAATTCCAAACCTAGTCGCCAAGGAAGCATATCCACCTTCACCGGCTAAATAAGCGTCTACTACCTTTTGCTTAAATCCCTCATCATATTTGACCATAAAAAACACCCCAAAAGTTAGAATTTGTTCGTCTAACTTTTGGGGTGCACATCATTGGGCAGTCCTTTTTTTACTCCTGGATGAGGCTTATTACCCTTTTTCCCACAGAATCAATGATCTTCTCAAACCTGTAGCCATAGAGGAATGCTTCTCCGTTTGGAGACGATTCAATCGGCTGATTTTCCGCCCCCTCCAAAAGAACCTTCCTTCCTCCTCCGAGTGCATGGGATGCAAGAATGAATCCCTCTGTGTAGGCATCTGCATCCCCGCTTTTAATAGGCTCGAAAATAGTAAACTCCTGTTTGTTGTCGTTAAAATCCATAAAAGGAACGAGCCAGCCGGAGAACCTGCCCAACTGGGGAAGTTCGAAAGATAATAATTGGCTAAGCCCTGTATCGTAAAACGTAAAAATTGCTTTATCCAAGTCTTCCCCAGCCGCGCTAATACCTAGTATTAGGTTTTTATATGTTTCAAGGTGGTAAAGATTCCCGAATTGCGCCGTTGCTTTTTCGCCTTGGATGTCCTGCAGTACGAGAGGAGCGAAAAAGCTTGGATTATCTTCATCCCATTCAAGATATGCATACTTGTCTTTTCCAATCCATTTCACAAACGGATCGGCTATGCCGATTTCATCGACTTTCCTGTCGGCGGCATTCATACGGAAAGCCTTATACGTCCAATCCTCATAAAATGCTACAATCAGCAAATCATCTACTTCATAAGGATTCCATTCTGTATGTAGCTCAGATGATGGAAAGGACTGGTTTGCCAATTCGTTTCCATTTGTATCATATATTGTTACAACCGCTTCATAAGAAGATGGGGAAGTATGGACCATCAGCCTTGTTTTTTGGGGATTGATGGAGACAGTAACAATTGGATTTCGGGTCATTAGAATAAAATCGCTCTCTCCTGTTTCAAGGGAATAGCGATAAAGGTTGGAGCCTGAAGATAAATTTGATGCAAATACAATTTCGCTGTTACTAAGCCAGCCAAAAACCTTGAAAAACTCTCCTTCCGGCACTTTAAGCGGAAGTTTCCAGCCTTCCGATTGTTTCGCCGTCTGCCCACCATTGACGACCGGATCTCCGGATTGTCCAGTGGGCTGCGCCTTCTCTTTTGGTTGCGAACATGACGCCAGGGAAAAGAAAAGGAGGAAAATGAAAAGCAGCCTGGCAGGTGCTGAAAATTGATAGGATATGTTTCGCAGACTTTTGCCCATTTCCTTCCCCCTTATTAGCAGATATTAATTAGACGATTTATTGCGGCTAATAGTTTCATATTATTTTGTTTTTTTACCCGTTTAAAAAGATTTTCCTATTGCAAATAGAAAAATCCCCAATACATCCCGATAAGCCTTATTAAATTGAGAAAGCGGCAAAGGGTTTATTCCCTTTCCAAGCTCTATTGTAAACCCGGGCCGTCCATTTTCCTGAATATACCAGTCCTTGAATCCCGCGTGGCTGTCGATTGTGTGGACTGCCCTGTACCCGCTTAACCTGGAAAATTCACCTGCAATGGACGAGGAAACGGCGGGCTCTTTACCCCCATACCCCCAGTAAAACTCTTGGCCCTGGGTATGGAATGCCAAAACCATATCAAAACGGCTGTTTACTGAGAGATTGGCCATCGCAATTGCTTCCGGTTCGGATAGGGGAGAAGTTCCCGGAAAATCACGTGGTGCAGGAGACTTTGGTTCCTTTCTTTCTTTTTCGATTTCCCAATTGGCGGGAAACTGATTATTCAAATCCACCCCTCTGATGTTCGCTTTCCAGCCGGAAAAGTCGTTATTGCCACCATTTATTTCTGTTAGCTGTTCCCTCATCCCCGGAGGCGGCCCGTGCAGGACAAGGTCAACGCCATCAGGATTCACCATCGGAACGATTGAGAGCTCGGTTGATTCAAAAATCGATATTGCTTCTTCTCCCATTATTGTTCGATTATCACAAAGGGCGAGTAAATACATATTAACAAGTTCCATAAGAATTCCACTAGTAATCCATTCGTTTGCGTGAAATGAGGCATTAAAATGGACTTTCCGATGCCCGTTCCCAATTTTCAGCTCCCAAATCGGTTTCCCTAGAACGCTTCGGCCTATCACCGAAGTTTTTGCAAATGGATAGACTTCCGTCATTGCTGCCAAATCTCGTTCAAGAATATTGGAACAGTATTTTGTCCTTCCAATAAGAACCGGGGCTGTTGCCCTACAAGGAAGAAAGATGCACCTCTCGTTATTTATCCGGCTTCTTGCATTCAAAAGCTTTATGGCTTCGGTATCAAAACGCAAAAGGGAAGCAACCGAATCCAGCGTCTCCCCATTTTTCAGATTATAGCGCTTCCCGGTAAACCCTGGGACGCGAATCCTCCCCCTTTTTTTCTCTTTAATTATGTCCATGTCATTGGATGCCCGGATCAGCTCAGGCTGTAAACAAAACAAACGGCCATAGTCTGCTAGAGTCATTCCAGGCAGTTGGTCGATGAGCATGTATTCCCTCCTAACCCATAAAGACCTTCTTGCGTTAGTTCATTAAAGTGTATGAACAGATATGGGGGTTTCATGCAAGTAACAAAGAAGGCCCCCGGAAACGGGAGCCCTGCATGTGACATATTCTATAATGTAAGCCGATTCTTGGCGAGCCACGCGGCGCCGATAACTCCTGCATCATTTCCGAGTGTCGCCAAAGCAATCGTTGTTGTTTCACGCACCCGTGTGAAAGCAAAGCGGGCAAACTGATCCCTTACCTTTTTTAAAAGAATATCACCTGCGCGCGATACTCCTCCGCCAAGGACAATCTTCTCCGGGTTAAGTGTATTGGCAACATTCGCAAGGGCGAGACCAAGATGGAAGGCAACCTCGTCCACAATCTGTCCCGCAGCTGTATCGCCATCCCTCGCGCTATCAAAAACATCTTTCGCGGTGATAATTCCGTTGGCTGCGACAATTTCAGCCAGCCTTCCCTTCTCCCCCGCTTGGACTAATTCCATGGCAAGCCTTACGATCCCGGTAGCAGAGGCAATGGTTTCCAAGCAGCCCGTTTTTCCGCAATTGCACTGGGCACCACCAACGGGAATAGAGGTAATGTGGCCAATTTCACCCGCAGCACCACTTACGCCTTGAACAATATGCCCATTGGCAATCACTCCGGCGCCAACCCCCGTTCCCAATGTCACGCAGACGAGGTCTCTCGCTCCATCACCCGCACCCTTCCACATTTCTCCGATTGCGGCGCAATTTGCATCGTTATCAATTGCCGCCGGAAGGGACATTTCCAATTCAAGAGTCTCCTTCAATGGGTAATTCCCTTTAAAGCCAAGATTGACAGCATTATAGAGGACGCCTGTGGCATAATCTACCGGTCCCGGAGCCCCCATACCGACTCCCGCAAGTTTATCCCTGGCCTGTCCAATTACATTGAGCCGCTCATCGATGGATTTTATTATATTCAAGACGATATTTTTGCCTTCATTGGAATTATCTGTCACAATTTCCCATTTGTCCTTAATTTCGCCGTCGGAAGATATAAATGCAATCTTCGTTGTTGTTCCGCCCAAATCGATTCCTGCAAACCAATTTTCCATGTTTACTCACCTGTTTTTTTATTGTTTTTTTCTTTTTCCAGCTGGATTTCGTGCCTTAAGAGCATAATCGCATTTTGGAATTCCCTATCTTCAATTAACTGTGAATTGTACAATTCAATCAGTTCTTCTTCCATTAGTTCCAAGTCGGCAACCCTGTCGCCAACATAGATAATGGTACCGTACTTTTTCAGGAATTGCTGGATGTCATAAATGGTTTTCACGTAAATTCCCCTCGTTTTCCATATGCAAAGTGATATCCGGTATGATTCCAGTTAAGCTCCCTGCTGGGCAGAGAGCACTTTATCAATTTCATCCACCAATTTTTTATATTCGTTTTGTCCTTGTTTCAAGGACGCGGCCTTTTCGGCATGCTTTTTGGCGGAAACAAGATCCCGTTCCTCAAGGTAAATAAGCGCAAGATTGAAATGAGCTTCCGAAAAGCTGTTATCCAGGGCAATCGCTTTTAGCAAATGAGCCTTGGCATCCTGAAGTTTTTGCAGCTTGATTTCCGTATAAGATAGAAGAAAATAAGTCTTTTCAGATACTTTGTTCTCTTGTTCATAACGGCGAAGGATAGAGTAAGCTTCATTATACTCTTTTTGGTTCACTTTTTCTTCCGCGAGGAGGATAACGGAGTGTTCATCCTTTGGCCCGAGCCCTTCCTCGAAACCATGGTGTACCATTGCCACTGCAAGTAAAATAGATACCGCGGCAAACGCGAACTGGCTTGGCGATTTTTTCTTTTTTGGAAAATGCACAATGCCTGCTCCCAGGAATCCCGCTGCGAGACCGCCAAGATGGCCGGCGTTGTCAACCATTGAGACCGAAAATCCGAAAGCGAGATTGACAATGATGATCAAAAACACTGTATGGCCCATCGTCCTGAAAAAAAGACGCGGATAAACCATACCGAAATAGAGAAGCGCCCCGAGGCAGCCAAAAATCGCCCCACTCGCGCCAGCAGATACTTCATGGCTGAAAAGGAAGCTTGCCAGCGACCCGCCAAAGCCGGCAAACAAGTATACAAACAAAAATCGAACACTTCCAAACATCTTTTCCACTGCAGTCCCTACAAAATAAAGCCCAAGTGTATTCATCACCAGGTGTAGAAAGCCGATATGAAGAAAAACCGGCGTAATGAATCTCCACCATTCCCCTTCCAAAATTAAAGGGTTGAATTTCGCTCCAAATTTTATCAGAGTGTTAGGATTTGTGCTGCCCCCATAGAGTTCAAGCAATAAAAACACCAGTATCTGAAAGGCCATGAAAAAATATGTGAAAATAGGCCGTCCCGCTGTAAAAATGGCCTGTTCCCGCCTGGTCGCCTTTTCAGCATATTCCAATGTCCTCTTTCTAGCCTCCTCGGCACTCTCAGAATACTGGCCTTCCAAATTGCTTAAATGTATCGAACCGGCATCCACTATACCGGTTAAACTTTCCTCTGCTTGCCCATAGATTCCGTTTGCAAACAGGGTTGTATGGACCGAAATTTCGGAAAGTCTGTCCCGATAAACAAATGGCTCACTTAAAACCCGCTGGTAATCATCAACGGGGGGCTGCCCGCTTACATAAATATTTAAGATCCGTAGATTCCTTTGGCCCAATTGGCTCCTGATTTTCGCCCCTGTCGCAGCGGTCAGTTCAATATCCCTTAACATTTTGTTGGTCCAGTCAAAATCCTCACGGTATAGACGGACAATAGGGACCTCGGCAGACTCACTTTTTTCCAGCCAAAGTTCTTTTTCATCCGGAAATAATTTCACAATTCGGTAGCCCGAATGTACGATCAATAATTCCGCAAGCTTCCAAAATAGAGTTTGTTCCTGATTGTTCAAAAAGCTTCCCTGCTTTCCCAGGCTCCTTTTTGTAAAAGTAAGCCTTATATCAATACCATTATAAACGAAGTTTCCTTCAACTAGTAATATTAAAACAAAATGCGCAAGCGCCTTGGTCAGCCCCGACAAGCATAAGACGGGGCCCGCAGGACGGGCCTGCCCTCCGGAGGGAACCGGCTTATGACCTCGAGGGGCTAGGCGCTGGAGCTGGACTACAATAACTTATTTCGAGTTTTATACAAGGTTCAATTTTTAACTTCGTAGAAGACGAGAAAGAGCCGGCCCGGCTTATAGCCGGTTCGGCTCTCCAAATACAGAATCCATCATTCTTCTTTTTACACCCGGCATGCCCATGATTGTTCTGACAGCCGCTTTCCTGACCCATCCTGTGCCAAGCAGGATGTTCATTAGCCTGTACCTGTTCCTGTAAATCAGGTACCCCGCCGCGCCGAACATAACGGCGGATGAAATTGCCTTATTCATTTTACCAACCTCCCTTTTTATCGTTTCCAGATGGAGGTGGTTTATACGAAAGGTAATAGATGTCAGTAGGGTTTCATGGCTTTTTCAAGAATATCCTTTAAAATGCCCGCAGAATTGGCGAACCTCTCTCTTTCTTCCGGTGACAAATCAAGCTCCACAATTTCCTTTATCCCGCTCCGGTTTACGATTGCAGGGACCCCTATATAAAGGTCCTCCTGCCCATACTCCCCCTGGAGGAATGCTGAAACAGTCAAAACGGAATTTTCATTTCCAAGGACCGCCTTTGTCAGCCTGACAAGTCCCATGGCGATACCGTAGTAGGTGGCACCCTTCCTCTCAATAATATGATAGGCGGCGTCTCTGACATTAAGGAAAATGCCTTCGAGTTCTTCCAGTTTAAAGTCGTTCTTCTTTTTTGCCCATTCGCCTATTTTCATACCGGCAATATCCGCATGGCTCCAAACCGGAAGTTCAGTGTCACCATGCTCACCGATAATATAGGCATGGACATTCCTTGGATCAACATCGAAATATTCACCAAGCAGGAACCTGAATCTGGCAGTATCCAGAATTGTGCCGGACCCGATGACCCGTTCCTTTGGCAGTCCTGAAAATTTCCACACTGCATAAGAAAGGATATCGACCGGGTTGGTGGCGACAAGAAAAATCCCATCAAACCCGCTTCCCATGACACTGTCTACAATCTCTTTAAAAATACGGGTATTTTTATCAACAAGATCAAGCCGCGTTTCGCCAGGTTTTTGGTTGGCACCCGCACAAATGACGACAAGATCCGCATCTTTGCAGTCGGTGTATTCCCCAAACCAGATTTTCGTGCTTGAAGGAGCGAATGGCAGTCCGTGATTCAAATCCATCGCGTCTCCTTCGGCCTTTGCAGTATTCAGGTCTATCAAAACAATTTCTTCTGTGATCCCTTGGTTTAATAGCGCGAAGGCGTAGCTTGAACCGACCGAACCCATTCCAATGATCGCAACCCTGCTGACTCGCTTCATAAAACCGCCTCCCGTATTATTTCCTGGCTATTCTAGCCCCAATAGTATCCGAAATCCTATGAATTATAAAAGGACAAGGTAAGTTCCCATAACGGCCGCTGCCCCGGATAAAAAGTTGACGACATCATTATCGAGCAAGGAACTGCCTTTTATCTTTCCCGTAGCTGTCCCGCAATGGTGGGCTTTCTCGGTCTCAAGCCCGCAAACCCGGCACTTGTAAGATACCTGAAAATAGGCGCCTAGAAGAGTATCGATAACGTTTCCCAGAAATCCAAAGATGAAAATAATCCAACCGAACCAAAACGGCAGCCCGAAGAAGTATACGGCCAAAAGCGCGATAAACCCTGCTCCGGCCAAGGCAGCGCACGTACCAAGAAGACTAACTGCACCGGAGGTACCTCGCTCGGCCCGTTTAAACCCTTTGATGCTGATTGGATCCCTTTTACCAATGGGCCCGATTTCCGAAGCCCATGTATCCGAATTAGCGCTTGAAATTGCCGCCGCATAACAGGTAAGCCAAATGGGATTCCCTGTTACGAAAAACAATCCGCTGCAAATCGCTGCAGGGCCTCCATTTGCAACCACCTGCCTCCAGTCCCGCGTTGCCCCTTTTGCAAGCTTTTCATCCATGGCCGATTTGCTTTTCGCTTTAAATTTTGACCAAAGGCTGGACGAAGCGAAGAAAGCGCCAAGAAGCAAAAGGCCGTTGACCCCTGTACCCGCCAAGGTTATTATACCGATTCCAATTGAAGCTAACGCACCTGTCACCGTTAGCGCCTTAAGTTTCCAACCTGTCCACGCTGCCACAAAAATCAGAATCCCGCCGAGAAAAATTCCTGGAGTCATTTTTGAATGGCCGCGTCTTCCGTCAATATGAGCCCAACCGGAAGGTCATGCTTCTCGATTGGGAGATCTTCAACCATTTGGCTGTTAAAAGCAAGCGATACCGTTTCCCCTTTGTAATCAGCCAGAAAACGGTCATAATAGCCTCCTCCAAAACCAAGTCTGTAGCCACTTCGGGAAAAAGCCAATCCCGGAACGACAAGCAAGCTTATGTCATTTGGTTCTGCGGGTGCTGTCCTTTCTACCATTGGTTCAAGAAGGCCATAATAAACCTTCTCCAATTGAGAAAAATCAGTAAGATACCGGAACTGCATTTCCCTTG
The DNA here is from genome assembly GCF_046237595.1 of Neobacillus oceani. Taxonomy (NCBI): domain Bacteria; kingdom Bacillati; phylum Bacillota; class Bacilli; order Caryophanales; family Bacillaceae; genus Neobacillus; species Neobacillus oceani. The sequence goes on from NZ_CP143543.1 coordinate 2,928,319, forward strand.
TAGCAGGTAAGCACTTTGGTACAGCGATGCGTTTTCCTTCCCGCCAGGCATTTTCGATAATCTTGTATGTATCAGCTTCAGGGGGCCGGGATATCGTTATGCCAATCACTTCGGTTTTTTCCCAAACGGGATTCCTGAATAAATTGGAAGCAATCCGTTCTGAACGCTCACGGTATTCCCCCTCGGCAATAGAATTTAGGCGATCCATCATGGCCTTTCGCAATTTCTGCTTGTCTTCCATATTCCATTCCCCCTATTTACCTATTTTAGGCAACAAAAAAAGCAGTAGGGAGCCCCACTGCTTATTTTGTTTCGCGATGTAATGTTGTACGCTTTTCCCTGGAGCAATATTTTTTCAGCTCAAGGCGATCTGGATTATTGCGTTTATTTTTTTTAGAAATATAGTTGCGCTCTCCACACTCAGTGCAAGCTAACGTAATATTCACGCGCATTGTTATCCCTCCAAACATTTAGAACATGTTCGTTATACGACTTTTCTATAATATCACTTTTCATTTTGAAATGCTAGTCTGTTTTTTAAAAGTACGTCTCTAAGAGAAACCACCTCAGTCTTGCCTTCCCCTGAAATGATCCATGACGACAACCGTACTGTTTTTCCCGGAGGAACGGCGATATCTGCTGAAAGGATGCTGGCGGGATTCCCTTTTGCCAAAGGAGAATATTTCAGGATGCCCCTCCCTATATCCCCCCAAATACTGTCGGAGCTTATATGCCATGACGGGATGACTGTTGCCTTCCATTTCAGACCTTCCTCGGGGAGGCCACCGACAAGGAACATCTTCTCTCCCGCGAGATGAAATATGGTTTGGTCAGCGGGGGAGATAAAGGAAAAGTGATTCATTACAAATGTTTTTGGCAAGTGCATAGCCAATAACTTTATTCTTTTTTCCTCATTGCCATGATTACAAATAAAGTAATTGAGGACAGCAATTTTTGAATGAGGGTTTTCCTCTGATATCTTTAGTGTGAGTTTCTCCTCGTAAAGAAGCGTTTCCCTAGCTTCAAATCGCCCATATACGTGTCCATTAATCCATAACCCGGTAGCTATGGCAAGCTTTTCCGCGGAATAGGCAACTCCCTCCGCTGCTTGATCCATTTTCCCCGTCCTAGTTTCCGATTTCGTTTTCAGCATGACCATTACCGCCCTTTTTAGATAACTAACCATCCTATTCCTCCGGCGGGACAATTAGAACCGCCGGCTCTCATAAATAATGGTAGCACCTGTCAATAAGGCTTACAATAAACGCAAATTGTCGGAAATCGCCTGCCCACGCACACACTTCTTTCCATGCGCAAAAAAAATTTCAGATGAGCTGTTGGTTAATTCTCCCCGCCTTTATTCGACAATAAAGCGGTTTGCTTTTTATAATCTGGAAGCAAATTTCGCCACATTAATTCTTAATGGTTCAATTCATACCGTTTTCCTGTTACCAAAAAGATTACCTGCTCCGCTATATTGGTGGAATGGTCTCCGATGCGCTCCAAATACCTGCAAGTAAACGACATTTGCGTAATTTGGTTCGTCGCTTCAGGATTTCCAGGGATATGCCCTAAGAGTTCATGGACAAGCTGGCCATACATTTCATCCACTTGGTCGTCGATTTCCGCGCATTTCCTTGCCAAAGCAACATCGTTTGTGTAAAAGGATTGAAGGGCGGTATCAAGCATTTCGATGACAAGGTCCTTCATTTTCGGAATATCCTCAATCTCTTTAATATGCTTTTCCTTGCCGATATGGAGGGCGGACTTAGCGATATTAACCGCGTTGTCGGCAATGCGCTCAACCTCCGAAGAGATTTTGAGGGCGGCAAGAATAGCCCTTAAATCGGTTGCGACAGGCGATTCAGTTGCGATCAGCAAAATGGCCTTTTCAGTAATTTGATATTCAAGACGGTTGATTTCCTCATCTTTTTCGATTATTTTCCTCGCATTGTCAAGATCCTGCGAAATGAACGTGTTGATTGAGTCTTCCACAGCATCTTTTGCCATTTTCACCATTTCCGTCAGCATTTCCTTCAACTGGTTCAAGTTGTTGTCAAAATTGGTCCTCGTGCTCATTGTATCCCACCCTTTACGTGCTGGAATGGCTTAAATCAGCCAAACCGCCCTGAAATATAATCTTCCGTCCGTTTGTCGGATGGATTGGAAAAGATTGTGCTAGTCTCGGCAAATTCAATGACTTCCCCATTCAGGAAGAACGCAGTCTTATCCGAGATCCGGGAAGCCTGCTGCATGTTGTGGGTGACAATAATTATACTATAATTTTGCTTCAATTCCTGTACAAGTTCTTCTACTTTTAACGTTGAGATCGGATCGAGCGCGGAAGTTGGTTCGTCCATTAAAATGACGTCGGGCTCGATTGCAAGGCAACGGGCAATGCAAAGGCGCTGCTGCTGCCCGCCGGAAAGTCCATATGCATTCTGATTGAGCCTGTCTTTTACTTCATCCCATATCGCCGCTCCGCGCAGGCTCTGTTCAACAATTTCATCAAGGATTTTCTTATTTTTTATTCCATGGATTTTAGGTCCGTACGCTATATTTTCATAGATTGATTTTGGGAACGGATTTGGTTTTTGGAAAACCATTCCGACCCTGGTTCGCAGATCCTCGACCTTGTAATCCTTGTCAAGAATGTTTCTTTCCCGGTAAAGAATTTCTCCGGAAATACGGACTGTCGGAACCAGTTCAACCATCCTGTTCAAGGTTTTAATATAGGTTGATTTGCCGCATCCAGATGGTCCAATGATGGCGGTAACTTCATTTTCGGCAATATCCAAATTAATACTTTTTAATGCGTGTCCTTCGCCATACCAGAGATTGAGATCCCGTGTACTATAGACTATATTCTTTTTGCCAATTTCCTGTGCTGATGTTCCATTTATATTTCCTGCTGTAATCCCCATAGGTAGCTCCCTCCAGCCCTAGTATCTTTTTTGGAATTTGTTTCGGATAATAATTGCTATCGAGTTCATCACAAACAGAACGATCAATAGGATGACAATCGTTGCCGCTGCCAGGTTCGCATACTCTGCTACGAGAGCCGAGTCCACTGTCCAATAGTAGATCTGTACAGGCAAGACCGTAAACTTATCAAAAATATCGTTCGGAAGCGGTATTAATAGCGCCGGTATGCCAATTACAACAAGTGGCGCCGTTTCGCCAATCGCCCTCGATAGCGCAAGAATCACACCGGTCAGGATGCCTGGGAGAGATGCTGGCAAGACGACATTTTTAATTGTTTGCCATTTTGTCGCTCCCATTCCGTAGGAAGCTTCCCGTAAAAATTGCGGAACAGCCCTGATGGCTTCCTGGCTCGCCACCACAACAACCGGCAGGACAAGAAGGGCCATTGTCAGCCCTCCGGCAAGAACGACAGAGCCTAAACCAAGTGCCCTGGCGAAAACAGTCAACCCCAATATTCCGAATACCACGGATGGGACTCCCGCAAGATTGGAAATATTCGTCTGGATAAATGCCTGAAACTTTCCTTTTTTCGCATATTCCTCAAGGTAAATCGCAGTGCCAACCCCAAGAACCATTGTTGCGGGAGCAACAACTGCCATTAGCCACAATGTCCCGTAAATTGCTCCAAGGATTCCTGCCCTTTCCGGGTTTGTTGATAGCTTATTCAGTAAAAAATCCTTGTCGATCCAGCCCATGCTGTCCGCGACGACCCTGTAGATAAGGACGGCCAGGACGGCGATGCCAAAAAGTGTTGCCAAGAGGAAAAACAATTTCGCGATATTGTTTATCAAAAGGCGCTTTCCCATTTTCCTCTCAACCTGTGTGTTATCAATATATTTCATCTTAATATTCCTCCCTGAACCGGCGTGAAACGTATTGGGCGATAAGGTTCATAATTAGAGTAAACACAAACAGAGTCATCGCCACGGCATAGAGGCTGTAATATAGAGTGGTTCCGGCTGCTGCTTCCCCACCGGTAACTTCGACAATATAAGCGGTCATTGTCTGCATCGATTGAGTCACATCAAACGTAAAGTTCTTGGAGCTTCCACTAGCGATAGCCACTATCATCGTTTCCCCGATTGCCCTCGAAATCCCGAGGACGAAGGAAGCAATGATTCCGGAAATCGCGGCCGGAACGACAACCTTCCAGGTCACCTCAAGCTTTGTCGCTCCCAAGGCGAGCGCCCCTTCCCTCATTGCATTGGGAACGGAGGTCATCGCATCTTCCGAAAGGGATGCAACCATCGGAATAATCATAATACCCATCACAATCCCCGGGCTGAGTATATTTGTAGGCTCAAGCCCCGGGATAAATGAACGCAATAGAGGAGTGACGAATGTAAATGCGAAGAACCCATAGACGATTGTAGGGATTCCCGCGAGTATTTCCAAAATCGGCTTAAGGATTTTCCGTAAGTTTTCAGAAGCATATTCACTCAGGAAGACAGCCGTCATAAGGCCAATCGGAATGGCAACTGCCATGGCTATCACTGTTGACAAGAGTGTGCCGGTCAAAAGCGGCAGTATGCCAAATACAGCGTCCTTCCCCAGTGGCTTCAACTTCGTTCCGGTAAAAAAGTCAAGAAAAGGAACCTCTTTGAAAAATAATATTGTTTCAGTCAGTAACGTTAATACAATTCCAATTGTTGTAAATACAGATATGGCTGCAATTCCAAATAATATCCCTGGAATCGCTTTTTCAGTAATGGTCCCGACACTGGCAGTTTTTTTCTTTTTTTCTATCAGGCCTGCAATGTTGAGTCTTTTTTCCCCTGTGGTTCTGTCCATAGTAATAACCCCTTTCACCCTAATACTAAACCGCCAGTTACTCCTATGCACGGCGAGAAGATGAGGAGATATTCTCCTCATCTTCCAAGTGCATCAGTGGATCAAATTTTTTATTTTTCCAATGCTTTCAAGGTGTCAAGAGCTGCTTCTTTATCTTCATCAGACAATGGTGCAAATCCTGTTTCCTTGGCAACATCCTGTGCATTTTCCATTGTGTAGATTGCATAATCAAGCACTTGAGGCTTTTCTTTCGCATGGTTTACGTTCAAGTATGTGAAAACTGGACGAGTGAATTCCGCATAATCGCCATCTTCCTTGATTGTATCTAGCGACGGTTCAACCGGTCCCTGGCCAAAATCGACATTTACAGCTGAAAGCTTGTCCTTATTGCTATCATAGTATCCAAAGCCAAAAAATCCGATTGCATTTTTGTCTTTTGAAACAAGATCGACTAGAGTCGAATAATCCTGCTGCAGGTTGATTTTTTCTGGTAGGGCCTGTTCTTCTAGAATTTTTTCGAAAAAGAATTCATATGTTCCATGGTTTTCATTCGGGCCATATGTCTTAATTGGTTCGTTTGGAAAGTCTGGGCGGACATCAGACCAGTTATTCTTACCTTTGCTTGCTGTAAAGATGTCCATGACTTCCTGCTTCGTCAGTTCTTTTGCCCAGTCATTATCTTTGTTGATGACAATGGTGATTCCATCGAGCGCGACTTTCAGTTCCTGAACGTCGATACCTTGTTTTTCTGCTTCAGCTATTTCTTCGTCTTTAATTGACCGTGAGGCATTATTGAAATCCGTTCCGTCTTTCACGAGGAATTTTTTAAAACCGGCAGACGTTCCTGCCCGGCTGACCTCGACAGATACATTTTCCTGTTCATTCATATAGTTTTCGCCCATTTTGGCCATGAATGGAAACACAGTCCCGGAACCGTCAATGACAACACTGCCTTCAAGGCCATCCGCATTGTTTTTGTTATCTGCTCCGCAAGCGGCTGCCACTACCATAACCGCAGCAAGCATTAATACCATTCCGAGCTTTTTGACAAGTTTCATTTCAATTTTACCCCCTGGTGTAATTGTTTTTTTTTCTTGCATTTTCAGAATAAAGGTTTTGTGTTAAAAGGGTTTTAATCGAATGTAAATAGTTTGTAAATTTGTTGAAAGAAATTCAAGCAAATTCTTGTAGAGGTTGATTACGATAACGTATCTTCGGGTTTCCATAAACTTCGATTTTATTATTCCCTGAAGAATAAAAAAAAAACCGTCTCATAGAAAAGACGGTTCCAATAGCCTATTGGCCAGAGGCGGCTTGCTGCTCATTTGCATTTTCATTTGTGTTTTCACTTGCTTCATTATTTTGTTGGACCCCGCCCGAGGCGCGTTCTTTCTTCATTTCAAAATAAGTGTCAAGGACCCTGCGGCCAATTTCATTGTTGTAAGAAGTCCCATTATTGCCTTGGTAGGCCCATGGAATCAACACCGACATCGCAATTTCGGGCTGATCGTAAGGGGCGTAACTTACAAGGCTCAGGTTCATGACTTGTGGTGGAATCTTCCCATACTTCTTCCGCTCAAATCCGTCATAAAATGCCTCGGCAGTCCCTGTTTTACCAGCCGGATTATACGGGGCATTTCCAAATTTCCGCACACCAGTACCGTCCCCTTGCATAACCATCCTAAAGCCAGTCTGGACCCGCTTGAGCCATTCCTCATTCCCATCGAGCCTGTTCAGAATTTTCGGCTGGATTTCCTGGATAATCGGGCCAAGCTCATTTGATTCCATTACCGGCTCCCGGATTTCCTTCACAATATGGGGCTGGATCCTCGTTCCACCGTTAGCAATCGTAGAAACATATTGAGCCAGTTGCATGGCGGTATATGTGTCATACTGCCCGATAGCAAGGTCAAGCTGCTTACCTGGATCAATTTTCCCTGGATAGCCGATCGCCTCATTTGGTAAGTCAATTCCCGTCCGGACGCCAAGCCCAAATTGACCGTATATTCCCCGCATAATATCGAACCCATCATTTCGAATTCGGAGCGGTTGGTTCGGAGTATAGGATCCGTTGCCGATTTTGATCGCGGTATGGAACATATAAACGTTTGATGAAATTTGGAGCGCACGGAGGTCATTAATAACACCAAATCCCGTCCTTCTCCATGAACCCTTTGGTTTTGTACCTTTAATGACCATGGGTACATCAAGGAATCTATCCCCAGGTTTAATCGCTCCGGTTTGGAAGCCTGCATATATGGTTGCTCCCTTAACAGTTGAGCCAACGTTATAGGAGGTGGTGAATGTTCCGTATGCGTAGTCGCTCATTTCGTATTTACCCGTTTTCGGGTTTTTCTCGATCTTTTTGCCCGCCATCGTAAGGATTTCGCCTGTATGCGGGTTCATCAGGACGACGAATGCCCGATCAAGGAGTTTGGAATTGCTGTTCTGTTTGGCTTTCCATAATTCCTCCTCAAGGATTTTTTCCACTTCCCGCTGAAGCTCCATATCAATTGTCAGGACAAGATCCTTTCCTCGTTTCCCTTCGGAAACAACGGTTGTTCCGAGGATTTTCCCTGACTTATCGGTTTTGTTTTTCACCTTGGCTTTTTGGCCTTGAAGCACTTCCTCGTATTGCTTTTCGATATAGCTAATCCCGACACGGTCGTTCCGGCTATAATCCCTCGATAAGTAATAATCCAATTGCTCCTTAGGTATTCCTTTGTCTGAACTTGTGACGTTCCCAAGGATTGTTTTCAGCGTGTCGCCGAATGCGTACCGGCGGGTCCAGTCAGTTGTCGTATCGACCCCCGGCAAATCCTCAAGATTTTCGCTGACTAAAGCGAATTCTTCCGGGGTGACGTTCTCATTTTTCACGATTTGTGGAGACTGGTAATAGCCGGAATTAAATTCCCGAAAAATCGCGGCGACTTCCAGCTCATCCTTTGAAAGGCTGTTGATATCTTCATCGGTTACCCTTTCGACCTGAAGTTTGTATATATCAGCATCCTTTAATTCTTTGTTGTCATACATTTCCCATTCTTTTTCCGTTATTTTCTTTTCCGCCTCTTCCTTGTGCGTCAAAAGCCAAAAATCGACTTTATCCCGTTTCTGAAGCTTTTTTGGATCCTTGTCAATCAGCTTGGCAAGTTTACGTGCCACTTCAAGCATTTCTTCCTGTGACGTTCCCTGGTATTTTGTGTAGGTGATTGCATTTAACGGGGAGTTGTCAACGATAATGGTTCCATTTCTGTCGAACATTTTCCCACGGGGAACAGGATTTTTAACCGTGATATCCTCGGTTCGCTCAATCTCACGCTTAAAGTCATCACCATAGACAATCTGTACAATGCCCAGCCGTAAAATCAACATTGAAAATAGGACAAACACTGCGAAGAACAGAATATTCAATCTGAACGGGACATGCGCCTTCTTCTTTTTTTTCTTCGTTACCATGTACTCACACTTTCCTTTGCATTTTCACTAACCCCTATTTTATCGGAAAGTGAGAACTTTTTCTATCTGGAATGCCTTTCCAACAGCTTGGTTATATCTGAAAAGTTGAAAATAGCTCCAAAGACCCAGGCGTATTTGCCTTATGGGGAAGAAAGGTGGACTTTACGGACGAAAAAGTAGATGAAGCTATGTCCAGCCCCCAGCACCAGCAGGATGACCGGGATGCTTTTATGCCAGTCAAAAAGGGTCACGGCCGTAAGAAACGCCGTGATTGAAAGGATCCTTCCAATATTTAAAAATACTTCCCGAACAACGATGTACTCGATTCGCATTTCGGCAGCCTTCCAGCTCCTGCCTATCACATCATATGTAATCGACATATATGGAACAAGAAGGAGTGGATAGGCGATTGCAATCGCTGAGCCATACACGAGCAATTTTGTGAACGAAACATCCTTAACAATAAGAAAAACGGCGCTGTACAAAATTAGGCCGCCAAGAAGGATGGCTTTTTTCCGCCTCCTCTTCTTAATCAACCTTGAAACTGTAAAATAAGCTATAAAAGAAACACCGGAGTTCAATAAACCGAATGTCCCGAGTGACAGTTCACTTCCTGTTGATAAAAATACATAAACTGAAATAACGAACACAAATGTGCCTTCCCTTAATCCCTGAAAAAGATGGGCGTTCGTAATCAGCCGCCAATTTTGATTCCTTTTCCGTTCGTTTAATACCTCCTTAAAGGCATATTTCCCTTTGGAAGGCCGCCTTTTCAAGAAGAAACTGAGAACAACCGCAAGCACGAAAAGCGTAAGGGATAAACCGAACACAACCATATAGCCTTTCATTCCGCCGATTAGTGTAATAATGAAGCCGGAAGTAATCGGACCAATCATCCCACCGGCTGAAGAAAGAATGCCCAGGAAGCCATTAAAAAAATCCCTTGTGTCCGGCTCGGTGATCTCAAATGTGAGGACATTGAAGGCGAGCCAGTAAAAGCCATAGCCAATTCCGAGCAATCCTCCGAGAAGCATGAGCATTCGGGATGCCCCTGTACCGGCGGCTAGTACGGATAAATAAAACAGGGCCAGAAAAATGACACCTGTACGCAGGACAATGATTCGGTCAACCTTTTTCGCCCATCTTCCAGCAAGAATGAATGTAAGCGGCTGAAGGACGACAATGGAGAGATTATATAAGCCAATTTCGGTAAAATTACCCGATTGCTTCCACAAATAAATATTCACGAACGAATTGGACAATGCGACACTTAGAGAATAAAGGCCGCCAAGGGCAAGCAATAGCGCAAGATCCCTCGTAATTGATAATTCCCCTAGAATCCGAAGTTTGTTTGCCATATGAAAACTCCCTTTTTTCTTAAAGGTAGTCTTCAACATCCGCCTGTTTTCTATTCCCCTAAAAAGCCCAAAAGAAAAAAGGCAGATATGCTCTGCCTTTTTTCTTTCCTCTTGCAATTCTTATTTCGCTTCGCTGTAGCGTTTCGCTACTTCATCCCAGTTAACGACATTCCAGAATGAATTGATGTATTCTGGACGGCGGTTTTGGTACTTAAGATAGTATGCGTGTTCCCAAACATCCAAGCCAAGGATTGGAGTTTTTCCTTCCATTAAAGGCGAGTCCTGGTTAGGTGTACTTGTAATCTCAAGCGCGCCGTTATTGACAACGAGCCAGGCCCATCCAGACCCAAAGCGGGTAGTCGCGGCTTTTGCAAACTCTTCCTTGAAGGATTCAAGGCTTCCGAATTTGCTGTTGATGGCATCCGCCAAATCTCCTGACGGCTCGCTGCCGCCATTCGGAGATAGGATTTGCCAGAAAAGGCTATGGTTCGCATGGCCTCCTCCGTTGTTCCGGACCGCGGTTCTTGCTGATTCCGGGACAGCTTCGAGATTGGAAATGACTTCTTCAACTGTTTTGGAAAGAAGCTCTTCATTTCCTTCAAGTGCGTTATTCAGATTGGTAACGTATGTGTTATGGTGCTTGGTGTGGTGGATATTCATTGTTTCCTTATCGATGTGCGGCTCAAGCGCATCATACGCATAAGGTAGCTGAGGCAATTCGAATGCCATTGACAACTCCTCCTATGTAATAGTTTCGTTTTTTGAAAATTCCCTAAGCTTAAGCAACTTTAGATTAGCAAAATTTTCTTTTCGATTCAAATGAAACGCTCGTGGACATTGATACCGTTCCCTTCCTGTATCTAATTCATTCATTCATTTTGCATTACTGAAAAAATTCGGTAATTTGTCAATTTCAGAAATATCCAGGGTTGTCAACGATTTAAGTCATATCTCCCTCAATCCCATTCCAATTATTGTAAAACCGATGTTGACATGCTGGAAATAATCTTTTTAAATCAAAGTGATGGCACAAAAGGAGTTGCGGACATGCAGGAAAACCATGTTTCTTTGTATAATTTGCTGAATCACTTTTTTGGGGGCAGGGAACTAATCCAGAAGGTTAAAGCCGGGACTGTCCTTTTCCACGAAAGGGACCGCGTCGAGCATATTTATCTCATTCAAAAGGGGAGCGCCGCAATTGGACGTGTCCACTTAAAAGGAAAGGAATTCATCCTCAAAATCCTTAACGAGAGAGAAATGATTGTCGAATATCAATTGTTCAAGCCACTTTCCCGCTACCATTTCTCCGCCAAGGCGCTTACCGACTGTGAAGTCCTGGTTATAAAGCGAGAGCAGTTCGAGGAATTCGTGACGAACGACCCCAATGCAATGTTTTCACTGGCCTCATGGCTGAGCACGTCTTACCTAAAGGCGCAGATGAAATGCCAGGATCTCATTATGAACGGAAAAAAAGGGGGGCTATACTCCATTTTAATCCGCCTGTGCAATTCCTATGGTGTCCCTAGCGAGGATGGCATCCTGATCGACCTTCCACTTACCCATCAGGAACTCGCCAACTTAACTTACGGGACAAGGGAAGTTATCCAAAGAAGCCTCAAGGAATTGAGGGATAACGGAATAATCAGCTATGATCAACAAAAGTTTACCGTAAAAAATCTTTCCTATTTAAGGCAGGAAGTTGACTGCCAAAATTGCGCCTATGAAATTTGTGGATTGAATTAGGCATGACAAAGACATCGATGTAGAATTTCTTATATTGTGAAATTAAATGGACGTAAAGATAGTGTCTGGCCCCGAACGTTTGCCGATATTAGCAGTCGGTATACTCATGTGGGGACAGGCATTTTTTTGATGCGTCCAGTCTTGCTAAAAAGCATTTTAGTGGCAGAATAGCTGGGGCGAAACGGTCATATAATTCGTTAATTTTTTCGGTTCTGCAACAAAAAAAGAAAATCCAAATCATCATCGTTTTGGTTAAGTAACTACAAAACCTTCGAAAAGATGATTTGGATGTTCACCATTCTAAATTCCGATTCCTTCACTGAAGCCCAGATATTTTTCTCATGCTGCGTTTAACTTAGAAAATCTATAGGACCAGGTAGAGGAAGTAGGCGACCATCCCCGCCTGAATAACGGTTTTTGCCGCAGCCCCTCCTATGAACCCAATAACTGAACCAAATCCAATTTTGGCGCTTTCAGCCAACCCTTTCCTGTGAATAAGCATTTCGGCTGCGATTGCACCGATGAAAGGGCCAAGAAGGATTCCCGCGAAAGGCAAAATGAACGGGCCGGTAATGAGGCCGATTGTGCTCCCCCAAACTGCGGCTTTCGAACCACCGTACTTTTTAATGCCAAAAACATTTGCGGCATAGTCGGCAGTAAACAGCAACACTGTAAACATCCCTTGGATTATCCAAAAAAACCAGTTGAACGGCTCAAATGACACAAAGAAACCGTACACGAGGAATCCCGCGAATATAAACAAGACACTCGGAATGATCGGGAAGAAAATGCCGACAAACGCAATAATGAATAATAAAATAACGATTCCCAAAATAATGCTTTCCATAACAAATGCTCCTTTTTCCAATATACTATCCTCTTACCCCTTTACCCCGGCCTGATATGCACTCCCTCCCTGCTTTTTGTGCTTGTGATTACAACTATATAGAGATAAAATGAAAGGGCTGAAACTTGTTAGGGGTGTGTTTTCATGAATGTTTTTAAACAAATGTACAAAAGTATGTATTCCCCAAGGGACATTGCCATTTACCGGTTTCAGGGGATTGGCAAAACGATTCTCTATGTGTTTCTATTGACATTGCTGTCGGTATTGCCTACCTTTTACCATTTTAGCATTGCAATCATGAATGGGATACAGGCAGCCGAGGAAATCATTAGGGAAGAAATGCCTGATTTTACAATAAAAAATGGGATATTGGAAACGGAAAGTAATCTGCCTGTCACGATAGAACGTAATGGATTTTCAATAACAGTGGATCCGACCGGTTCGGTCAGTGGCAAGGACTTGGCTGATACAGGAAATGCTTTTGGACTTTTGAAGGATGAGTTTGCCCTTTCGGCTGGCGGTAATTTCCAGACTTATCCCTATTCCATGATTGATGCAACGGAAGTGGGCAAACAGGATTTCGTCGACTTTTTTGCTTCAATGGATGGGGCTGCCTACATTATCCTGCCTATCGCGTTTATTTTCATCTATCTCATATCATCAGCAATGAAATTCATTGAAATCAGCGTCCTGGCGATGATGGGACTGATCCTGAAAAACATTGGCGGAAGACGCCTGAATTACGGCCACTTATGGAGGATGGCGGCTTATAGCGTGACGATTTCAACAGTTTTCTTTACGATCATGGAAGCCATTAAAACACCTGTCCCAAACGGCTTCCTAATTAACTGGCTCGTATCCGCAATTGTCCTTTACCTTGCAATCAACGAGACCCCTGCTCCGAAAAAAGCATAATCAGGGTTTTTCTAAAAATAGCAGCTCCCTCTGGGACTGCTATTTTTACTTTCGCCTGTACTATTTTTCCAAAAGCGGCATATAAATATGGAAAATCGCGTTGGAGGCTTGTCCGATGAGGAAAATGATTGCCGCCCTATTTTTTGCCGCCTTACTTGTCAGCATGTATGTAGATCTGACTGCCGGTACACTGGCCGTATCAAAAGCAGCACCTCCCCAAAAAAGCATCGGGACATCCACATCTGAAATAGCAAACTTTACCACAGTTGTCCAGCCCGGCCAAACTTTACTTTCGATTGTGGAAGATAGGCGGGGAAAAAGCCTGAATGTATCGATCGACAAATTGATTGCCGACTTTAAGATGCTTAATCCGGGGGTTTCGCCAGAACTGCTCCAAATCGGAAAGGAGTACCAATTCCCGGATTATGAACGTTAGGAAACTCGCTCAAAAAGCTGCCTGTCTTGTAAGATTGGCCGGCTACTGATAAAATAATGAAGTATTGCTTATATAAAAGTATTACTTCAAACGGTACTTAAAGGAGCGAACTGCACGTGAATGAAATTATACATCGAACCAAAACCCGTCCGATAAAGGTTGGAAACTTGACAATCGGCGGGAACAACGAGCTTATTATACAGAGCATGACCACGACCAAAACCCACGATGTCGAGGCTACGGTCGCTGAAATTAAAAGGCTTGAAGACGCCGGATGCCAGATCGTACGTGTGGCATGCCCGGATGAGCGGGCGGCGAACGCGATTGCCGAAATCAAAAAACGGATCAATATCCCCCTTGTCGTCGACATCCACTTCGACTACAAACTTGCATTAAAAGCGATTGAAGGCGGAGCGGATAAAATAAGGATCAATCCGGGAAATATCGGAAAGCGCGAAAAAGTGGAAGCCGTCGTAAAAGCGGCAAAAGAACGCGGCATTCCAATCAGGATTGGTGTTAATGCCGGTTCCCTGGAAAAGAGGATTCTTGAGAAATATGGCTATCCAACGGCGGATGGAATGGTTGAAAGTGCTCTTCACCATATCAAAATCCTTGAAGACCTCGATTTCCATGACATCATCGTTTCGATGAAAGCGTCGGACGTAAACCTTGCTATTGAAGCGTATGAGAAGGCTGCCAGGGCATTTGATTACCCGCTCCATCTCGGGATTACCGAATCAGGAACCCTTTTCTCGGGTACAGTCAAAAGTGCAGCTGGCCTTGGAGCGTTATTAAATATGGGGATTGGCAACACTCTGAGGATATCCCTAAGCGCTGATCCGGTACAGGAAGTGAAAGTCGCCCGGGAACTTCTTAAGGTATTTGGCCTTTCATCAAATGCCGCAACGCTTATTTCCTGCCCGACATGCGGCAGGATTGAAATCGACTTAATCAGCATTGCGAACGAAGTTGAAGAATATATCTCTAAAATCAAAGCACCTATTAAGATCGCTGTGCTCGGCTGCGCAGTTAACGGCCCTGGTGAAGCGCGCGAGGCGGATATCGGTATCGCCGGAGCCCGCGGTGAGGGACTGCTTTTCCGCCATGGCGAAATTATCCGCAAAGTACCGGAAGAAACAATGGTAGAGGAATTGAAAAAGGAAATTGACGTCCTCGCGGAGGAATACTTCAAAAAGAAGGCTCTTAAGGAACAAGGTGTATAATAGCCAAGAGGCCCGGCAAATGCCAGGCCTCTTTCTTTTCCATTGCCCCTATTACAGCTAGAAAAAGGGGGTAATAAAGATCCCGATGATAAGAGAAATCGCACCGATGCCAATTGCCCATCCGCCGGATTTAGTCGCACCTCTGCGCATCGCCAAGAATCCAACAATGATTCCAGCCGCGCCGAGAATGACCGGCATGAGGAACAAGGACAAAATCGATAGTGCAAGTGCGGCAAATCCAAGCATACCTCCTGCGGTTTCTTGGTCCATTCCACGCTGGCCAGCCCGCTCTTCTTTCCGATTTTGCCGGATTGGGACGGGAGCCGCTATCTCAGCCGCAGTTTCTTCCCGATTGCCGGCTGTTTGAGTAGCAGCGGTGGAATTCATACCGGGTGAACCGGTGGGTGCCGGAAGTAGTACGACTGATTCCGTGGAGGTTTCTTCGTTATAGTTGGAACGTTGCCCTTCCCGGCTGTAATTTTGCTGCATCGTGTTGTTATCCCTTGATTGATCGGCCACCTAAAATCCCTCGCTTTCAAAAGGTAGGAGCCTTCTTAGTGTTTACTTGCCCGCTTTTTTTACTATGTCAATCTTTGCATGGACTACAAAGCATAGGATTTTTGGTAAAATAAGATGATAACTGCCGGATTGCGAATTGATAGTGACAAAAGGAGTTTTCTTACATGAAAAGAATTGGAATTGATATTGATGGGACAGTAACATCGCCTTCAAGCATTTTGCCTTATATAAACAGAGCGTTTAAGCTTAATGTTACTCTCGATGATGTGAAGGAATACGATCTTTTGCATCTCGTGGACATTCCAAGGGAACAGTTTGCCGAATGGTTTAAAGGGGCGGAACCGGAAATTTACAAAGGCTCCCCGCTTGCTGAAGGTGCTAGGGAAGTCCTCAAAGAGTGGGCAAACAGCTATGAGCTTTATTTCATTAGCGCCAGGGCATCCCATTTGCTTGATTTGACGAGGCAGTGGTTCACGGAAAACGAACTGTCTTTTCATCATATTGAATTGATTGGAACACACAACAAAATCGCGACAGCCAAAAAATACAATGTTGATTTATTTTTGGAGGACAAGCATGACAATGCGGTTTCCATCCATGAGGAATGCGGGATTCCGGTTTTATTATTCGATACTCCGTATAACCGCGATCCCATTCCCGAGGGCGTCATACGAATTTCGAACTGGCATGAAGCGAACAAATGGATTAAAAAATGGAAATAAAAAACAGCCTCTTCATGGGGCTGTTTTTTGTTTTATAGGCATTCGGGGCATTTTCCATATATTTCAAACTTATGTCCTGATACATCATAGCCATTCAGGTCTTCACCAAGCCCATCCATCGGGCATGTCCCAAGCTCCTTGGTCTTCCCGCAATCCAGGCAAATAAAGTGGTGGTGGTGCGAAGTCCGTGAGCAAGTGAACCGGAAATGCTTTTCTCCCGAAAGGTCCGTTGTTTCAAGTATTCCTAACTCGGCAAATAAGGATAGATTTCTGTATATCGTATCGAAACTGAGGCCTGGGTACTCCCCCTTCAGCCTCTCAAGGACATCCTTCGCTGTTAAATATTTATCGCTATCTGAAAACAACTGGAGCATTTCTTCCCTTTTACCAGTATGCTTATATCCTTTTTCTTTTAAAAAATCAAGCGCTTCGTTAACATCCATTCCAATCACCCCTGTGCGAATCTTCTCTTTAAGCCCGCTTTTTTAAAAATAATCACGCCAGCCAAAATCGCAATCGCGAGAAGGACAATCGTTCCGCCTGGTGCCAAATCGAGATAATAAGCGGCAAAAAGGCCGCCAAAAACCGAAATTTCCCCAAACGCCACTGATAAAAAGATTGCCTGCTTAAAGCCCTTGGCTATTCTCATGCTAGCCGCGACCGGAAGAGTCATGAGCGACGAAACGAGGAGAATGCCGACAATCCTCATGGAGGCTGCGATAACAAGCGCGACCATTACAATAAAAACAAAATGGATTGCCTTTGAGGGAATGCCAGACGCCTTCGCATGTTCTTCGTCAAATGAAAGCAAAAACAATTCCTTATAGAGCAAGGCAACAACCGTAACTACAAAGACACTAATAGCCGCTATAGTCATAACATCCACCCGGCTGACAGCTGTAACACTTCCGAATAGATAGCCAAAAAGATCCGAATTGAATCCATCCGCGAGCGAGATGAAAATAATCCCTATCCCAATCCCGCCGGAGAGGATGATTGGAATGGCCAGCTCCTGGTAATGTTTATACACCCCGCGCAGTTTTTCAATGAACAGGGAACCCGCAACCGAAAATGCCATCCCCATATATAAAGGGTTGATGGCTCCTGAAAGGCCTAGCTTTTTCTCAATAAAAAGGCTTGCTGCGATTCCGGATAACGTGACGTGGCTTAATGCATCCGCGATGAGCGACAGGCGCCTGACCACGATGAATACTCCCAAAAGCGGCGCGATAATCCCTATGAGGGCGCCGGAAAGAAACGCATTCTGCAAAAATTCATAACGTAGGATCCCGCTTATCATCTTCCCGCCTCCTCATGATGATGATGGTCAAGAAGATGGATACCGTGTCCGTAAATCTCGGATAGCCCTTTTTCCGCAAGCTCATCAAATTCGCCCGCTTCCCCATGGAAATGAAGGTATTTATTCAGGCAGGCAACGTGTGAAACCGTTTCGGAGATAGTCCCGATATCATGTGTTACGAGCAAAAGGGTGATTCCCTGCTCTTTATTCAATGTTTCAAGCATGTCATAAAACACATCGACGCGCTTCGCATCGACGCCTACGGTTGGTTCATCCAGAATCAGCAGTTCCGGATCGCTTACGAGGGCCCTTGCGATGAACACCCTTTGCTGTTGGCCGCCTGAAAGCTCCCCAATATTTTTCCGGGAAAACTCGGCCATGCCGACGGATTCCAGCGCTTTTTGGACCTTTTCCCGATCACTGCCGCGCATAAAACGGAACAGGCCGATTTTCTTGGTCAGCCCGCTCAAGACAACTTCCTCAACCGTAGCGGGAAAGCCTGAATTAAACGAGTTTGCTTTTTGGGAAACATAGCCTATTTTATCCCATGCGGAAAAAGAGCCGATCGGTTTCCCAAAGAGGCAAATTTCCCCTTCCTGGGGATCGAGGAGACCAAGGATCAGTTTCAAAAGGGTTGACTTTCCGGATCCATTTGGTCCAACTATTCCGAGAAAAGCACCCTTTGGTACGGTTAAATTGATTTCTTCAAGGACTTTTTCCTTTTCGTAACGGTAAGAAAGCCCCCTTGTTTCTATAACTGGTACTGCCATATTATCACCTTAATTTTAAGAATCATTCCGATTTACGTATTGTAGTATAACCCAGTAAGGGCTTATTGTAAAGCCGCCCATCCCCGAAGGTATTTTTTTGCACTGTTTTTCCAAGATGAACATACATTAGGAAGGGGAGTGATAAGAATGAAGATTTTCGAAAATATTATCAACCATAAAATCAATACCATAACAACGGACGAACTGCTCAATTATGCAGCTCAGTTCGAGATAGCCATCAGTAGAAGCCAGGCAAGCAAGATTGCCACATACTTAAGAGGAAGCAACGTTAATATTTTTGATAACGCCCAAAGAACTGCAATTATAAAAGAAATCGCCAAAATTTCCGGCCCTGATACAGCTCGGGAGGTAAATAAACTTTTTCTAAAATTTACGAGTTAAAAAACGGAAACAAAAGAAGCCTTCTGCCCTGCGCCCTGGAGCGTGGACAGGAGGCTTCTTCCAAATATATTGGCGAATATTTTACAAACTGTTCCTATTAAGCGGAAGCAGATGCCTATACATGTGCCGGAACGCCTTTCAGACTTGAGTCGAAAATCTTGTTCCGAAGCATTTCGATTTCATGCTTATACGGAGGCTTTTGGTTTTTCTTGTCCTCCCCGACATATGGGGTTTCGAGGATTTTTGGAACATGAATCAATTGTGGATGATGGACAATGTAGCTTAATGCATCAAAGCCGATATGGCCGTATCCGATATTTTCGTGGCGGTCCTTCCTCATTCCGACAGCATTCTTGCTATCATTGATATGAAGGACTTTCAGCCTGTCAATCCCGATGATTTTATCAAACTCATTAAGGACACCATCGAAGTCGTTTACGATGTCATAGCCGGCATCGTGTGTATGGCATGTATCAAAGCAGACGGACAACTGATCATTATACGTAACCCCGTCCATAATCATTGCCAGCTCCTCGAAGTTTTTTCCGCATTCCGAACCTTTGCCGGCCATCGTTTCAAGAGCGACCTGAACTTTTTCATTACCTGTCAGCACCTCATTTAGCCCTTCAACAATCTTTCGGATGCCTTCTTCTGTACCCGCGCCAACATGGGCACCAGGATGGAGGACGATTTGGGTGGCTCCAATCGCTTCCGTTCGTTCGATTTCGGAGCGCAAAAAGTTTACGCCCAATTCAAAGGTAGCCGGGTTAGTGGTATTGCCGATATTGATAATGTATGGGGCATGGACGATAATTTCGTCAATCCCATTCTCCTCCATATGCCTTCTGCCCGCGTCAATATTAAGCTCTTCAATCTTTTTCCTTCTTGTATTTTGCGGGGCCCCAGTATAAATCATAAACGTGTTTGAACCGTAGGAAACAGCTTCCTTGCTGGCAGCAAGCAGCATATCCTTCCCACTCATCGATACATGAGAGCCAATTTTCAACATATTCCCTTCTCCTTCCGCCAGGTCCTTTCCCTGCCTATTTCTTTTTGTTCAGCCTGCTTTGCCTTTTCTTTATTTTGGCTATTTCGGCATTCATCTTTTTCTTATAGCCGGGTTTCACCTTGCTCGGCGTCTTGACCATCGATTTGGCAACCTTATCGGCTTCATTTTCCGTTTTCTTTCTTGTTTTTCGTTTGTTCCGTTCGCCAATTTCAACGAGGCCTTCCTTCCCGAAGTCAACATGCCTGAAGCTAATCCCCATCTTTTCCAGCCTATTAAGGGCGTCTTCATCCGATGTATCATATACGGTTAAAGCGATACCGGAATAACCGGCCCTTGCCGTCCTTCCAACCCTGTGGATATAAAAATCCAGATCAGTCGGCAACTCATAATTGATTACATGGCTGACCCCTTCAATGTCAATTCCGCGTGCAGCTAGGTCGGTCGCCACAATGTATTGATATTCCAAGTCCTGGATTTGCTTCATCATTTTTTTTCGTTCACGCGGATTGAGGTCGCCATGGACCCTGCCAACTTTAAGCCCTTGGCCGATCAGGTAGTCTGCTACTTCGTCAGCCATTTTCTTTGTATTTGTAAATACGATTGCCAAGTACGGATTGAAGGCACGGAGAACCTTCAATACGATTTCTTTTTTGTTTTTATGCCTTGAAGGCAAGAGCAAGTGCTCCAGGTTTTCCGCGGCTTTTTTTCTTGGCTCGATATGGATGTATTTTGGATTTTCCATATATTTTTTTAAAAAAGGCTTCAGTTTTTCAGGGATCGTTGCCGAGAAGACAAGCATCTGAAGCTTCTCAGGCATTCTCGAGGCAACCTTGTCTACATCTTCTAGAAAACCCATATCCAGCATTAGATCGGCCTCATCAATCACTAGCGTTCCTGCGGTATGAACGAATAAAGCCTGCTCCTGAATAAGGTCATTGATACGGGAAGGAGTCCCGACAACGATGTGCGGCTGGACTTTCAGCTTCTCGATTGTCTTTTGTTTATCGGTTCCGCCGATATAATTGCGGATCCTGATTTCTTCGGGACCGTCGTAATGTTCGGCCGCTTTTAAAAATTGGTGATAAATCTGGCTCGCCAATTCCCTTGTCGGAGCGGTGATGACCGCCTGTACCTCCTGGCGGCCCGGGTCAAGTTTATCTAGAATCGGCAGTAAGTATGAATGTGTTTTCCCTGTCCCTGTCCTTGACTGTCCAATCGCGCTTTCTCCTTTTAGGGCGGCAGGGATCATTTGTTCCTGAATTTCAGTCGGTTTTGTGAAGCCTAGCGACTCCACGGCTTCTATAAGAAACGGTTTAATCTTGAATCGTTCAAATTGGTTTCCACTCATTTTATTGCTCCTTATGTTCAATTAATGGAACATACTTATCCATCCTGTAATTATAGTAAAGTTTCGGCAAAATCTCCACCAGAAACGATGTTAGTTTCATCATTTGCAATTTACATGCTTTTCATTATGGTTTCCTTCCCATTAGGGGCCTTAACATTATTGAAAAAACTGCATAGTTTAAAAAGAGGATATTTTTTTGAAAGGAGACTGTCATGATGCCACCTATTCCGTATATGCGGAGGCAAGGAGGATTCGGACGGATGCCAATGGGAGGGCCGCCGTTCGGAAGGCAGCCGGGATTTCCAGGCTCGCAACGGCCACCCATTATGGGTCCGATGAACCCAATGCAAAGACAGCCGTCGAGAGGGGGAGGACTCCTTGCAAGGCTGTTTGGCAGGTCTGGCTCTGGCCCAACCCAGGCGGCCGCCGGGCGTGGAGGTACCGCCGCAGGCGAAGCAGGGGCCAGTTCTGTGCTGAAGACGCTTGGAAATCCGGATGCAATCAATACTTTTCTTGCGAATACCCAAAATGTACTTAACACCGCCCAGCAATTTGGCCCATTAATTGAACAGTACGGACCGCTCTTCAAAAATCTGCCTGCCATGTGGAAATTGTACCGCGGCCTTAAAGATGCAGATGGTGACAAAGCAACCCCTTCAGACAAAGCTTCCGTAAAAGAAACACAGGGAACCAGCCCGGCAAAGGCAGCAGCTTCAAACAAGCCCCAGGAAAGCCGCAAAAAATATAATCCCGTTCATTCCACAGGAAAACCGGCCGGGGAAACCAAGTCAGAACCTCCAAGGGGAAAATCGAGGCCAAAACTCTTTTTTTAATAACTTTGACACCGACGATGATACTTGGAAGCTTTCTTTACGGAGAGAAAATAATATTTATGGTTTAACACAGTTTCTAAATTAATCCTAGCGGGCGCCAATATGGTGCCCGCTTCCATTTGCCCTGTGATTTTTTACACTTTGAAGTATTTCTCCAACTCCTATATACTATATACATAGTATTGAGTCAGACCTGGACAGGAGGCACTGTTATGAAAGTCATTAAAATTTCTCCGCGCGGCTATTGCTATGGCGTTGTGGATGCCATGGTCATTGCCAGAAATGCGGCATTAGATAAATCGCTTCCCCGGCCAATCTATATCCTGGGAATGATTGTCCATAATAAACATGTTACCGATGCGTTTGCCGAAGAAGGTATTATCACCCTCGATGGTAACAACAGGAGGGAAATACTCGAGAAAGTCGATAAGGGAACGGTCATTTTCACTGCCCACGGAATCTCTCCGGAGGTACGGAACCTGGCGAAGGAAAAGGGGCTTGTCTCCCTTGACGCCACCTGCCCTGACGTCACCAAGACACATGAACTAATCCGCGAAAAAGAAGCGGAAGGTTATAAAGTTATTTATATCGGCAAAAAGGGCCATCCCGAGCCAGAAGGCGCTGTTGGCGTTGCGTCGCCAGGTACCGTCTTCCTTGTCGAAACCTCCGCTGATGTAGATGCCCTGGAAATCAAGCACGATAAAATCATCGTTACAAACCAGACGACGATGAGCCAATGGGATGTGGCCGATATCATGGAAAGGGTAAAGGAGAAATACCCTCATGCCGAAGTCCACAGGGAGATTTGCATGGCCACCCAGGTACGCCAGGAAGCTGTTGCCGAGCAGGCTGGCGAAGCGGATGTCCTGATTGTCGTAGGAGATCCAAAAAGCAATAACTCCAATAGGCTCGCCCAAGTTTCAGAAGAAATCGCGGGGACGAAGGCCTATCGGATCGCCGATATTACAGAGCTTGACCTTGAATGGCTGAAGGATGCTTCCACCGCGGCGGTTACAGCGGGAGCTTCGACTCCAACACCGATTACGAAAGAGGTCATTTCCTTCCTTGAACAGTATGATCCGGAAGATCCTGCAACGTGGGACAGAACAAAAAATGTCCCGCTTTCCAAAATTCTTCCAAAAGTAAAAAATCCTGAACTAAAACTTTAATATGAAGAACCGGCTAAGCCAGCCGGTTTTTTTCTTTTTTAAATAACTTTGAATGGATTGGTATCAATCTCCGACGGTAGGACTTCCGCGTCAAAGCCCGCCTCCACGCAAAGACCTGAAAGGACGGAAGCAAGACCCTTTTTCATTATTTTTTCAACATTGTGCCCTGGGTCGACGATATTCAGCCCAAGCATCAGGGCATCTTGGGCGACATGGTAGTAAATATCCCCAGTAACATACACATCCGCACCTTTAAATTTCGCATGGGAAAAATACTTATTCCCATCACCGCCAAGAACAGCCACTTTCTTCACCTTGGCATCAAGATTCCCAACAACCCGAACCGCTTCCACCCCAAGATCCGTTTTCACTTTTTCAGCAAACTCACGAAGGGTTATTTCTTTAATCGTTCCAATTCTGCCTAGGCCTAAAGTGGCCCCTTTATTTTCTAACGGGTAAATGTCATAGGCAGGCTCCTCATAGGGATGAGCCTTAGTCATGGCACTTACAACCTTTTTGGCCAGCCTTTCGGGCACAATGGTTTCTATCCGAACTTCTTCCACCTCTTCAACCTTGCCCTCACTTCCGATGAACGGATTGGTGCCCTCCCCCGGAAGAAACCTTCCCGTCCCTCCTGTGGAAAAAGAGCAATGGCTGTAATTGCCGATTGCGCCCGCACCGGCATTCCCCATCGCTTCCATTACCTGGCCAGCATGCTCGTGCGGTACAAAAACGACTATCTTTTTTAACTGTTCTTCATATGTAGGGACTAGCACTTCGGAATTTTCCAAGCCTAGGGCCTCAGAGAGCATGTCATTTACGCCGCCAGTGGCTACGTCTAGATTCGTATGGGCCGCATAGACGGAAATGTCATGCTTGATTAATTTTTCAAAAATCCGCCCTTGTGCCGTATCGGTTGCAAGTTTCGCCAATGGCCTATAAATTGGCGGATGGTGAGCGATAATGAGCTGTACACCTTTTTCAATCGCTTCGTCAACGACTTCCTCAACCAAATCGAGGGCAATCAAAACCTTGTCAACCGGCCTGTTCAGCTGTCCGATCTGCAGGCCGATCCGATCGCCCTCCATGGCGTATTCCTTTGGTGAAAAAGATTCCATTAGCCGAATCAATTCATGCCCGTTTATTTTTTTCATTTGTGAGTACCTCCTCCACCAACCTGATTTTCCGCAACAATTCTGCTTTCTTCGTATCTACTTCCGTCGACGGCTGAGCTTTATCTAGCTGGGACAGCACCCTCTGCCAGTTCTCTTTTTCAAGACTCCATTTTTTAACAAAGGCACTTTCTTTACGTTTTAGCAAAAACGGGCCAAATAAAAGCCCTCGTTCCATATCAGCCTTATATGGAGCTTCAGGATTCCCTTTATCCGCAGCCAGCACCTCATAAATTTTGCCGTCCTCCTCAAGAATCGCTTCGTCAATAAGCTCCCAACCGTTCCTGCAGAGCCACACACGGACGGAATTTGCGCCGACATTTGGTTGAAGGATCAACCTTTTTACACCTTGGAGCTTTTCTTTTCCTGCCTCAAGAATATCGGAAATCAGCGCGCCGCCCATTCCCGCTACCGTTATGCAATCGACTTCCCCGGGTTTCAGGACATTGAGGCCGTTTCCAAACCTCACCTGAATCATATCCTGAAGGCCTGTTGCTTCCACCTGCCTTTTCGCGGACTGGTAAGGCCCCTCAACCACTTCCCCCGCTATTGCCGAGGTAATATGCCCCTGTTTCGCCAGGTAGCATGGCAAATAGGCGTGATCAGAGCCAATATCTGCAACACTCGAGCCTTTCGGGATAAAAGAAGCAACTGTCCCAAGGCGTTTTGATAATTGTTCAACATTCAAATTAAGCACCACTTTTCCATTGACGTACTTCTACAAGTATAAAAAAAGTCCTTTACAGATGCAAAGGACACGGTCAATGATAAAGCTGCCGCCCGGATTTACTGGCGGCAGCTTTATCATTTGGATATTATTTCTTTTCAGCAAGCCATTTGGCGAGCGCGTCAGCTTCCTCTCCCTTAGCAAGACCGCCAGGCATAGAACCTTTACCATTAAGGATAACTTCTTTAATTCCGGCTTCATCGAGTCTTGAACCGACATCTGCCAATTTCGGGCCACTTGTCCCCTGTAGCTCGTTACCGTGGCATCCAATACAGCCCTTTTGCTGGTAAAGGTCCTCAGGCGTTGCGGCTACCTCAGACTTTTCGCCGCCCTTCTTATCGCCATCAGCTATTTCCTTCATGTCGCCAAGCCCTTTGAAGGAAAGCAAGAACATTAACCCGATTCCCATTGCCATGATTAGAATAAATGGAATTACTGGATTGCGATTCATGAAATACCCCTCCCTTATGTACGAACAAATGCGTGTAATATTCAAACAACTACTATTTTAGCCCATTATTGTCAGAAGGAAAAGCATTTAAGTTACTTTTGTCACATTTTATTCTGGCGATTATTGAATCTCGCCTATTCCCCATCCTGTAAAGAATGTAATCCTATTCTTGAGAGATTTTTTTAAAAAAAGAGGCTGGCTGTAAATTATCCCAGCCAGCCTTTTTTTATGATCCCATCGTGCCTGAATCAGCTGCAGCCGATTTCCCTTGCTATCACAATTCGCTGAATTTCCGATGTTCCTTCTCCAATTTCCAGCAGCTTCGCATCCCTCATATACCGCTCAACATGATAGTCCTTCATATAGCCATACCCACCATGGATTTGGACGGCCTGGTCGGTGACTTCCATGCAAATTTCCGATGCGTACAGCTTGCACATCGCTGCTTCCTTGGTAAATGGCTTACCTTTGTCTTTAAGCCAGGCAGCCTTATACACCATTGTCCTTGCCAATTCGATTTTCATCGCCATATCGGCCAGTTTGAACTGGATGGCCTGGAAGGAAGAAAGCGATTTGCCGAACTGCTTTCTTTCTTTGGCATACTGGCGTGCCTTATCATAGGCTGCCTGGGCGATTCCGACAGCCATCGCCCCAATTCCAATCCTGCCTCCGTCAAGCGTGATTAAGAACTGCTTGAACCCTTCTCCCCTTTTCCCAAGAAGGTTTTCGGCCGGAACCCTGACATCTTCAAGGACGAGTTCCGTTGTATTGGATGAATGCAAGCCCATTTTTTCATAGTTGTCGATAACTTTGAAGCCTTTTGCATCCGTTGGAACAATAATGGCGCTAATTTCCTTCCCTTCATCTGATTGGCCAGTTACAGCGGTCAAAGCCAGATGCTTTGCATAGCTCGCATTTGTAATAAAGCACTTACTCCCGTTGATAACCCATTCACCATTCTCTTCTTTTGCAGTTGTCCTTGTTCCGCCCGCGTCGGAACCAGCGTTCGGCTCTGTTAGGCCAAAAGCCCCGAAGGATTCGCCCGAACAGATAGGGGCAAGGTATTTCCGTTTTTGCTCCTCTGTACCGAACATATTGATTGGCGCGCCGCCAAGGGAAATATGGGCTGAATATGTGATTCCGGTGGAGCCGCATGCCCTGCTAAGCTCTTCAGTCACAATCGCGAAGCTTATTGTATCCGCTCCGCCACCGCCATACTCTTCAGGGAAAGGAAGCCCCATAATGCCCATTTCTCCAAGCTTTTTAAAAATTTCATGAGGGAACTGTTTCGTTCGGTCCCTTTCCAAGGCACCTGGCGCTACTACCTCATCGGCAAACTCCCTAATTGTCTTTTTTATCATTTCCTGCTCTGATGTTAAATTGAAATCCATGAGTACCCCTCCAAGTGCTATGTATGCGCTTTCTTATCCATTATATGGCGGGATATTTATTTTCTCAACATTTATAACTTTTTGAAAAGAGTATATAATTAAAAAAGCCTCACTTAGGCAATTTGCATTCCGATTCCAGTTTAAGTAAAATGAAGCAAGGAAAAAAAAGAGCCTGCCTTTCGGAAAAGGCAAGCTGCATATTCTTGGGGAGAAGCCCCTTTTATTCAAGAAAATCTTTCAGGCGTTTGCTTCGGCTTGGATGCCTCAATTTTCTGAGGGCTTTTGCTTCGATTTGCCTGATTCGCTCCCTTGTCACGCCAAAGACCTTCCCGACTTCTTCCAGCGTCCTAGTCCGGCCATCATCAAGCCCGAACCGGAGACGCAGTACATTTTCCTCGCGGTCGGTCAGCGTATCAAGGACATCCTCGAGCTGCTCCTTCAATAATTCGAAGGCAGCGTGTTCGGAAGGTGAAGTCGCATCCTGGTCTTCGATGAAATCGCCAAGATGGGAGTCGTCTTCCTCACCGATCGGTGTTTCTAATGATACAGGCTCCTGCGCGATCTTAAGAATTTCCCTTACTTTGTCCGGAGTAAGGTCCATGTCTTCGGCAATTTCTTCCGGAGTTGGTTCGCGTCCAAGATCCTGAAGCAGCTGCCTCTGTACCCTGATCAGCTTGTTGATTGTCTCAACCATATGGACAGGAATCCGGATGGTCCTGGCTTGGTCCGCGATTGCGCGGGTAATCGCCTGGCGGATCCACCATGTTGCGTATGTGCTGAATTTAAAGCCTTTGCGGTAGTCGAATTTTTCAACGGCCTTGATCAATCCCATATTTCCTTCCTGAATCAGGTCAAGGAAAAGCATGCCGCGGCCAACATATCGTTTGGCGATGCTGACAACCAGCCGGAGGTTTGCTTCCGCAAGACGGCGTTTCGCTTCTTCGTCCCCGGCCTCGATCCGGTTGGCAAGCTCGATTTCCTCCTCGGCGGAAAGCAAATCGACGCGTCCTATTTCCTTCAAATACATACGGACAGGATCATTGATTTTTACACCAGGAGGGACACTCAAGTCATTAAGGTCGAATTCCTCGTCATCATCTTTTGATATTTGCTGGACATTTGGATCCGCCTCTTCACTATCTCCGACCAGATCGATTCCCTGGTCGCCAAGATATTCGTAAAACTCATCCATTTGGTCGGAATCCAGGTCATAATTCGCCATTCTTTCAGCTATATCGTCATAGGCAAGGTGGCCAACTTTTTTACCCAGTGCTGTTAATTGGTCTTTCACTTGTTCAACGGTCAACTCATTCTCGACCTCGTTTGACCGTGCTGATTTTTCAGCCATAGGTCCCCCTCCTTCAAAATTCAGGCATATTGCAATGCATTACAATGATTTTTGTAATTCAATTATTTCTTTGCCCAGCTCCATCGCTTTTCGGTAATCCTTTTGGGCATCAGCTTCTCTTTGGAGATTGCGTTTTTCTTTTATTTTTAACAACTTTTGATATTTCAACACCTGATGGATATAATCATTAAGTTCCTGTTCGCCCAATTCTTCATTGAGCGTCATCATTTCGATATCGGCAACCATCCTCCTAAGCTTTTCATCCTTAATATAATTCAGGAACTCTCCCAAATCGAATTGTTCCTTTTCCTCATAATAACCGAAAAGATACGTGATGATTGCCTGATGCTCATCGTGGTTGAACGTATTGCCTTTAAGCATTTCTTGTATTTTATAGGCGTTTTCCCTGTCCCTTAGCATATGGGCAATCATCCTGCGCTCAGCATTGTAGTGTGCAGGCTTAAGCGCCGACGATACCGCTGCAATTGGCGGAAGTTCCCTTTTACGGGGCTTCCCTTCCTGCCTGATGCTTTTTGTCTGGGCGTTTTCCGCCATTTGCTGCTTCAACGCTTCCAGTGACAACGAGAATTCAGCCGCGAGCTGCCTTAAATAATGGTCTTTCTCAACCGCTTTTTGGAGGCTGCTTATTTCGCTTACTATCTTTTCGATATAGGCAAGCCTATCTCCTTCATTTTGAAGATTTTTTCCCCTGCGATAGTAATGAAATTTAAATGACATCAAGGTAAGGCTTGATCCTAAAATTTCGTTCCTAAACTTTTCGCCGCCGTATTTCCTTATATAATCATCGGGATCAAGGCCATCTGGCATCAATGCCACACGGATTTCGATTCCTGCTTCCGAAAGCATGCCTGCCGCCCGGAAAGCTGCTTCAATCCCGGCATTGTCCGAGTCATAGCAAATTGTCACAAATTGGGCGTTTCTCCGTATAAGGGAGATGTGTTCTTGGGTCAGCGAGGTCCCCATTGTTGCAAGTCCATTTTCCACCCCGGCCCTGTAGGCTGCGATTGTATCGGCAAATCCCTCGAAAAGGACGGCATGGTGCTGCCGGCGGATAACCGGTTTTGCCAAATGGAAATTATAAAGGACTTTGCTTTTGTTGAAAATTGGCGTTTCGGGGCTGTTTAGATACTTGACGTCCTCGCTACCCAGGGTTCTTCCAGAAAAAGCAATCGGCTTTCCGTTTTGGTCGAACAAAGGGAACATAATTCTGTTCCTGAAACGGTCAAAGTACGTGCCATCCTTTTCCCTTTTAATGATGAGGCCCGCTTTTTCCATTTCTTCGGCCTTAAAACCCCTTTTTTGAAGGAATCCTGTGACGAATTCCCAGGAATCCAGAGCATAGCCAATTTGGAAGGTATCAATTGTCTCCCTCGTAAATCCCCTTGACAGCAGGTATTCAAGGGCTTCCTGCCCCTCCTTTGTATTTACCAACAAATGGTGATAAAATTTTACAAGTAATTCATGGGCTTCGAAAAAAGGCTGAAAACCCGCCTGCCTGGCACTTTCCGCTTCTGTGGATACATGGGTGATCCCAAGATCTATCCCCGCCCGATCAGCCAGTTTAGCGGCGGCTTCAACAAATGGCATTCCTTCGAGGTCCATTAAAAAAGAAAAAACATTTCCTCCCGCCCCACACCCAAAGCAGTAATAAATCTGCTTATCGGGAGAAACGGAAAAGGAAGGTGAATTTTCTCCGTGAAACGGGCAAAGGCCAAAGTAATTGCGGCCCTGTTTCTTCAGCTGCACATATTCACCGACAAAATCCACTATATCAACAGATTGCCTAATCTGATTGACTTTTTCTTCGGGGATGCGCTCAGCCATGAAAACAACTCCAGTTAACGTTCTTGGCCGCCGGGATATCCGGGGCCTGCACTAACCGACAAAAGTTCTGCCAGTTCCTCCACAAACCGGTTCCGTTCCACATCGGTAAATGGAGGCGGACCCTTTCCATAAACGCCTCTGGCGCGGGCCTTTGTTTTGATATACCGGATGTCAAGGGCCGTCTGGATATCTTTTTCCTCAAATAAAATTCCCTTTGGCGATAGGACATAAACCCCTTTCAACAGGAGAGTGGAAGCAAGGCCAATATCCTGGGTGACGACAATGTCGCCTCTGGACGCATGATTCATAATGTAAAGGTCGGCCGCTTCCCGATCCGAATCGACATATTTCCACTCCCACCCCAAATAAAGCGGATTGGACGTGGCGTGGGCATAGGAAGCTACAAATATGGCCTCTACAGAAAAATCGGACGCCAATTGTGCGATCTCCTCTTTAACAGGGCACGAATCCGCATCCACATACACTGTTCGGTGTTTTTTATCCATAGTACTAATTCTACATCCCCCCGCATATTCCTTCTTTTCCGGCAAAGATTATCGGAGATTGTGTCGAATTTTTTCCTATCCGTTCCCTATCCGTTCCCTTGACTTCTGACAATAAATAGTTTATTCCTAGCCAAGCAAGTCTAAACCTGCAACGGCGGTTTTTTTATCACAATTTTTTATTATAGGTCATTTTATAATATTTTGCCATCCATATGTCTAGTTTTTTTAAGAAAATAAAATATGTAAATAAAAGGATAAACACATGCCCTATTCGGCCATGTGTTTATCCTTTTCCCTTTCTTAAGGGACAGTAAGCCCCTTTAGGGCAACTGTCCCTTAAGGTTTGATTGGTGAGCTACAGTGAAACTTGCCGCTAGCCTTTTAGCGGCTTAGATGAACCAATCGGGTTCGTACTACCGCTGAATCCACCTAAGGGGAGAATTAGCGGCAACTGAACAAACCGCCTCTGTTGGTTTATCCCCTGTGGACTTTGCTTAAAATGAGGTTCGCCGTTTCTTCAACCGCTTTGTTCGTTACGTCGATTACAGGACAGCCAATTTTTCCAATCACCTTGTCAAAGAATTCAAGCTCTTCCTTGATCCTGGTTATATTTGCATAGCTTGCGCTGTCATTCAGTCCAAGTGTTTTTAATCGTTCCCTACGAATGGAATTCAATTTTTCAGGGCTTATTTTGAGCCCGATGCATTTCTCGGCTGGAACACGGTACAGTTCCTCTGGAGGGTCGACCTCTGGGACAATCGGTATATTGGCGACCTTCAGGCGTTTATGGGCCAAATATTGTGAGAGTGGGGTTTTTGATGTACGCGAAACCCCTATCAGAATAATATCGGCCTTCATCAGTCCCCTGGGATCTCTTCCATCGTCGTACTTCACAGCGAACTCAATTGCTTCGACCTTTTTAAAATAATCCTCATCCAGCTTCCTGACAAGCCCTGGTTCGAAAAGCGGCGTTTTGCCGGAAAGCTGCTGGATTTGGTCCATTAGCGGCCCAATCAGGTCGACGGCGTAAATACCCGCTTCATTCGCTTTTTCATTCATATACGCACGCATCTGAGGCTTTACAAGTGTAAATGCAATCATCCCTTTATCAAACGCCGCCAGTGAAATAACCTCATCGATATTGTCGGTATCTTCAACATAAGGGAATCTCTTAAGCTTGATATCGTTTCCGTTGAATTGGGTAATTGCTGCTTTTGTTACGAGTTCCGCAGTTTCCCCAACCGAGTCGGACACTACATAGATTATTGGCTGGTCCATGGTCGTCTTTATTCCCCTCTTCCTAAACTAAGCTCATTCCGCGTTCCCAAGGGATACGAAAGCCCTCGTTATGCTAGTTTTTGTAATACGGCCTATCACTTCAAAGCCTGCTTCCGTTTCCTTAATAACAGGAATCGCGTCAATTTGCCTGTCAATCAATTTTTTCGCGACATCTGTGAGCAGGTCTTCCTTCCGGCACACAGTAATATTAGGCATCCTCGTCATGATAATATTGACTGGCAGGGCGGTTAACTCCTGTTTGCCAAGGCTTGCCCTGAGCAGGTCCTTCCGCGAAAGGACCCCGGCAAGAATTGATTTTTCATCAACCACAAAAAGGGTCCCTACATCCTCCAGAAACATCGTAACAATCGCATCGTATACGGAAACATTTTCATTTACAACTACCGGCCTTGATTGGTAATCGCTCACCATGATTTTTTGAAGCTTTTCGGATAAAAGCTGATCGCCGGATTTCCCTGTATAAAAGTAACCCACCCTTGGCCTGGCATCAAGGAATCCTGCCATTGTCAAAATCGCCAGGTCCGGCCTTAGCGTGGCGCGTGTCAAATTCAGCTTTTCTGCGATATTCTCGCCTGTAATCGGCCCGTTTTCCTTGACGATTTGCAAAATTTGATCCTGCCGCTTATTCAGTTCCAAGTCCCTCACCGCCTATTCACTGTGCTACTAACATCCATTCTAAAATTGTGTTTTCTCCCTCAGGAATCCCGTAAGCTCTTCAATCGGAATGCGTGTTTGTTCCATTGTATCCCGGTCCCTGACTGTTACCTTCCTGTCCTCGGCCGTTTCGAAATCAACCGTAATGCAGAATGGGGTGCCGATTTCATCATGGCGGCGGTACCGTTTTCCAATCGAGCCGGCCTCATCAAAATCAACTGGGAACTCTTTCGCGAGGCTGGCGAAAATTTCCCTTGCGGAGTCGGACAGCTTTTTCGATAACGGTAAAACAGCCGCCTTAAATGGCGCAAGTGCGGGATGAAGATGCATGACGGTCCTTGAAGTGCCGTCTTCCAGCTGTTCTTCTTCATAAGCATCGATCAAGTAGGCAAGGGTGACCCGGTCGGCCCCAAGTGAAGGTTCAATGCAATACGGAACATACTTTTCATTCGTTTCAGGGTCAAGATAATGGAAGTCTTCGCCCGAATACTGCATATGCTGCTTCAAATCATAATCGGTACGTGAGGCGACGCCCCAAAGTTCGCCCCATCCGAAAGGAAATTTGTATTCAAAGTCGGTAGTCGCGTTGCTGTAGTGTGACAATTCATCATCGGAATGGTCACGGAGCCTCAGGTTCTCCTTTCTCATCCCTAGTGAAAGCAGCCACTTCTCCGCGAACTCTTTCCAGTAAGCGAACCATTCAAGCTCTGTGCCGGGCTTGCAGAAAAATTCAAGCTCCATCTGCTCAAATTCCCTCGTACGGAAAGTAAAGTTCCCCGGGGTAATCTCATTTCGGAAGCTTTTGCCAATTTGGGCAATGCCAAACGGAAGCTTTTTCCTCATCGTCCTCTGGACATTTTTGAAATTGACGAAAATCCCTTGGGCTGTTTCCGGGCGAAGGAAAATTTCGTTCGCGCTTGACTCGGTAACACCTTGGAACGTCTTGAACATAAGGTTGAATTGCCTTATGCCGGTAAATTCCTTGCTGCCGCAATCAGGGCATGCGATATCGTATTCCTTAATCAGTTCTTCCATTTTTTCAAAAGGAAGTCCATCAACGATAAGTTCAATACCTTTCTCATCCAACGCATTTTCGATGATTTTATCGGCGCGGTGCCTTGATTTACACTTTTTGCAGTCAATCATTGGGTCATTGAAATTACCAATGTGGCCGGACGCTTCCCATGTCCTCGGGTTCAT
Source organism: Neobacillus oceani (assembly GCF_046237595.1). NCBI lineage: Bacteria > Bacillati > Bacillota > Bacilli > Caryophanales > Bacillaceae > Neobacillus > Neobacillus oceani. The sequence continues at coordinate 2,961,738 of NZ_CP143543.1, forward strand.
TAAAATAGCGGCATCAAGCCCGACATTGTAAGGGGATTCCTGCACGAACTTCTTCCACCATGCTTTTTTGATATTGTTTTTCAGTTCGACCCCGAGCGGGCCGTAATCCCATGTATTCGCGAGCCCCCCATATATTTCGGAACCGGGAAACACAAAGCCCCGGTGTTTTGCATGGGAGACAATTTGGTCCATTGAAACGCTCATTTTACATTTCTCCTTTGTGATAGTGTATGTATTCTGGCTCGAAACAAAAAACCCCCGCCTCTATGCCAGAAAGCATAGGGACGAGAGTTTACCCGCGGTTCCACCCTATTTGCTGCACGAATGCAGCCTCTTTAAAAAAATGTTGCTCCGGAACTCCATTCCCAGGTTTCCCGTCCTCCGGCTTCCACCATCCCGGATTCGCTTTTACAGGAGCAGCCAGGTACTCTTTTCCATCTTTGCAACTATGAAATTAAATACTTTATTAAGATAGTAGCGAAAAAGGAAACGGATGTCAACTCCATTAAACCATCCCCCTCAGGCTGTCCATTGAATCAAGGAACCTTTTGGATTTAAGGCTTAGGCCCGAGTATTCTTCATAATATGCCGAAATGATCCGCTTAAGCTCATCCTTCGTTTCCTTTTTTACCGAGATATTGCCAAGGCGAGAGAGGTCAAAGTAGTAAAACAACCGAAGAAGCCTAGCTCCAGCCTGGGAAAGCTTGAAATGGTACGGGTCCTTTTCTATGCAGCGATGGCAGATGAATCCGCCTTCCCTAATGGAAAAAGAAAAATGCCCGTCTGTGCTGCCACAAACGGCGCATTGATCGAGGATGGGATAAAGACCCATCACATTGAGCATTTTCATCTCATAAATGAACATGAGAATTTCGGGGTCGTACCCCTCATTCAAATAATTTAAGGTCTGGTAAAGCAGTTCAAATAAAAACGGGTTTGGTTTCCTGTCCTCTGCCGCCTTATCGGTTAGTTCGGCAATGTAGCTAGCATAGGCCGTAAGGAAAATATCTTCGCGAATCGACTTCATGGAAGAAATGATTTCTCCCTGTTGGAGGCTTCCCATCCCGCTCCCTTTATTGACCAAAAAATAACCATGTGTCAGGAGCTGGGTCGCCGCCGAAAGCCTGCTGCTTGGCTTCTTCGCCCCTCTCGCCATCGCTCCGATTTTGCCCCATTCACGGGTAAATAAAGTGACAACCTTGTTCGTTTCACCGTAATCGGTTGTCCTTATGATGATGCCTTCACATTTTTGAAGCATCCCGTTCACCATCCAGGTATTTTGACAAACTTATGAAACAGGATAATCTGCTTGCGCTAGCTCTTCGTCGAAATTGCCGGGTATTTCTGTGCTTTCCTTCTCCATTTCCTTAAAGAGAAGATATGTGTCAATATTACCTGTTTGACTGAACACCTTCCAGGTAAAATCCAACATTGAAAACCCCATCCTTTCCTTAATAGACTAGCTTGAAATCGTAATCCCTGGTTACATTTATCTTAGCCTGCCATTCGAAAATAATAATGCGAAAATATTGTTAATCGTGTCCATGAATAGATTTGAACTAACCCATATTTAATACTCATCCTCACGGAACCCAAATTCACGCAGCCTAGACATTTTGTTCCGCCAATCCTTTTGCACTTTTACCCAAAGTTCCAAATACACTTTTGTTCCAAGAAGCTGCTCAATGTCCATTCTTGCCCGCTTCCCGATTTCCTTTAGCATCCCGCCCTGTTTGCCTATAATGATTCCTTTTTGCGAGTCGCGTTCGACAATGATCGCGGCCATGACGTGAACCATATCCTTATTTTCATCGCGCTCCATCTTTTCGATAATGACCGCTAATGAATGGGGAACTTCTTCTCTCGTTAGGTGAAGGGCCTTCTCCCTAATTAATTCGGAAACAATAAACCGTTCTGGATGATCGGTAACCTGGTCGGCCGGGTAAAATTGCGGCCCTTCCGGCAAGTACTCCTTTATTTGTCCAAGAAGGCGGTCAACATTGTTCCCTTCCAGTGCGGAAATCGGTACAATCGCTTCAAACGCATGCCGATTCTTGTAATCATCAATAATTTCAAGCAATTTGTCCGGGTGGACTTTATCGATTTTATTAATGATCAGGAATACCGGCGTTTTTATAGATTGCAGTTTTTCAATAATGAATTCCTCGCCTTTACCAAAACCTTCTTCAGCGCTTACCATGAAAAGGACAAGGTCGACCCCTTTTAGAGTATTTTGGGCCACCTTCATCATGAAGTCGCCGAGTCTATGTTTGGGCTTGTGAATGCCCGGCGTGTCAATGAATATAAGCTGTGCATCTTCGAGGGTTAGCACCCCCTGCACCTTATTGCGGGTTGTTTGCGGCTTATCGCTCATAATGGCGATTTTTTGCCCGATCACCCTGTTTAGAAAAGTGGATTTGCCTACATTTGGGCGCCCAATAATTGAGATGAATCCCGATTTATGGCCTTTTTCCACACTTGCTCCATTTGCCATGCTTGCAATCCTCCGGAAGTTAGCTATGAAGGGAAAAAACCTTCTGCTGTAGTTTCTTTTATTGCCTCTTTGCAAATTGTTAAACCTTTTTTCCCCTTGGAATAATAGATCCCCAGGGATGAATTTCAATATTTTCTTCTTCCATCTTACCTTAAAATGAGGACCGTTTCATCCCTCCAAAGACATTTCCCAAAAATAATTTCGAATTTTCTTGAAATTATTTTAAATTCCTATGGCTTGTTTCGCCATTGTATCAATATACAATCCCGATTTCAAATCGGCCTGGATTTTTTCAAAAATAAAAAGGCAGGAACTGTGCCTGCCTTTTACCTTCCTATCATCGCCACTACTTTGGGCAAAAAAATGATGACGCCGATCAAAATAGACAAGCAGGCATAAACGAGCACAGCCCCCGCTGCGATATCCTTTGCCTGTTTCGCTACCGGGTGGAAATCTTTTGTTACAAGGTCGACCACCCTTTCCACCGCTGTATTCATCAGCTCAAGCGCTAGCATTCCCCCAATCGCCAAAAGGATAAAGAGCCATTCCATTTTGGAAATGGAGAAAAATATGGAAAGGCAAACCGCTGCAAAACCTGCGGCTATATGGATTTGCATGTTCCTTTCTTTTTGGGCCGCCGTCAAAATTCCCGTTATGGCGTAACCGAACGATTTCAAGAGGCGTCTTAGGAATGCCCCGTCCTTACCTGGTGAGCCCGTATCCATCGAGAATGTCCTTCTGAAGCGAAAACATTTCCTTTTCATCCGCTTCTGTTTCATGGTCATAGCCTAGGAGATGAAGGAAACCGTGAACGGCGAGAAACCCAAGTTCACGCATAAACGAATGCCCGTACTCCTCCGCTTGTTCTATTGTTTTCGGAATGGAAATGATAATGTCTCCTAATATCCTTGGCAAATCGCCACCGGAAACTTCAATCTCTCCTTCGCCCGGCTCTTCCATCGGGAACGACAGTACATCGGTGGGGGCATCCTTCTGCCTGTACTCATGGTTGATTTCCTGAATACGTTCATTTCCCACAAAGGTAACCGAGACTTCACTGCCCTCTTCAATATTCATTTGAAGTCCAGCGTAATTAAGCAGGCTTTCAAGCTGGGAAATATCTTCCTCTGCCACCGTTCCAGTTTCATCCAAAAAATCAATTATCATTTTCATGCATCCATCACCTTTTGTTTTGTCATATCTGTAGGGTATTCTATCCTTGAATGGAAAATCCCCTTCAGCGTTTCACAAAGTGTATGTTCCACCACTTTTATTTCCCTTTGCGTTAAATCACACTCATCCAGCTGGCCATCCTGTAGCTTGTCCGAAATAATTGAATGGACAAGGGCTTCAATTTGCTCCGGAGTCGGTTGCGCCATTGAGCGCACCGCCGCTTCTACACTGTCGGCAATCCCGATAATGGCCGCCTCCTTCGACTGGGCTTTCGGTCCTGGATAACGAAAATCGGCTTCGTTAATTTCATTCCCCGCCTGTTTTGCTTTATGGTAAAAGAATTTAATTAACGAGGTTCCGTGGTGCTGTTCGGCGATGTCGACGATTTCTTTAGGCATATGATGCTTTTTCAGCATGGCAGCCCCATCTGTGGCGTGCGCGATAATGATTTGCGCGCTTTTCCCCGGCGACAGCCGATCATGAGGGTTATCCCCGTTAATTTGGTTTTCGATAAAGAACAACGGGCGCTTTGTCTTTCCAATATCGTGATAATAGCATCCAACCCTGGCAAGGAGGCCATTTGCGCCAATTGCCTCACAAGCCGCTTCCGACATATTCGCAACCATCACACTGTGGTGATACGTTCCCGGTGCCTCTGTCAGGATTTTTTTTAGCAGCGGATGGTTCGGGTTGGACAACTCGATCAGCCTCATTGTGGACAGTATACCGAAGCTGGCCTCAAGGAATGGCAAAAGGCCCATTGCCAGGACCGCGGATGCTATCCCGGATACAGCGGAAAAAATAAAGATCAGGCCATATTCCATCCCAGAATACTGGGTGTTTCTGAGAAATAGCAAAGAAAATATGACGGAAAAATTCACGAAAGAAACGAAAAAACCAGCTGGAAGAATCTTTGACCTTGCACTATGATCCTTAAGGAAAAGGATTACAGCCAAGCCTGCGCACAGGATATAAATCCCTGCAGACATATTGAGAGCTCCAGTTGTCTCTTCATTGAAAATGATGCTTCCGCAAATCCCCTGGACCGCCGCAGTAAGCCAGGCAAGCCTTTCGTCAATCAAAATTTTAATCATCATGCCGGCCATCGCCGCAGGGAACAGGAAGCTGACACCCTCATATCCAAATTGCTGGAACTGGCTGACAATTTTCATGAGGATGATTGAAAAGCAGAAAACAATCCCAAAGAGAAGCAGATCCGTCTGGTTTTTATCAGGCTGGCTTTTTCGCTCCAAAAAATAATAATAAATGGCTGATAAAATAATTGTTATCAGGAAAAGCAGTCCAAGAAGCGGCTTCTTTGAATCCTGGCTATCCAGAAGGCCAGCCAATTTGAGCTGCCTGTAAATTTCATGGCTGATCAATTCGCCTTCTTCGACTATGACCTGCCCTTCAAGGATTTTGACTGGCTCCACGGTTTCGGCGGTCCGCCTCCGCGCTTCTTCGGTTGCCTGGGGATCATAAAACTCGTTCTGGATAACAGCGTACCGCCCCAAAACAATCGCGGCCCGTTTCAGGCTTGGTTTAAGCGCAGAAAATTTTAATTCCTCTTCAACCTTCTTTTTTGCATTTTCAACCTCATCAGCCGGGATGGGCTTGCTCATTACGTTATTGACAGCTGTTACTGTAAGATCTTTTGCAATCTCCAGTTGCGCTTTATCAGCAGAAACGAGCGTGATAAAAGTCTCTTCCGGCAGTTCCTCTATAACAGCGTGGGTAAGCTTCTCCTTCAGTTTTTTCACCTTGTCGGCAACCGGGATTTCCTCGGGAGTTTCGGACTTTGGCTCGCTGGCTTCTTCATCTTCGGCTGGTTTCTTCAAATCGTCCTGAATTTCCTGGTTCACCTTGATTGCCGTATCAAAAATCGAGGCCACCAAATCGACCTGGTTTTGGGTATACTCACTTTTTAGCCTATATACCCCTTGGACACGCTCTAGTTCCTGTTTGCGCTTTGCCTCCGTACTTTCTTTATCCTCGACCGTAATCGGGGATACAACTGTCTTTTCAGCAATTTCAAATTGACCCAGCTTCAATTTATCCGGTTTAACATTTCCGTACATTGCCAGAAACAGGATTACCCCGATGAAGGCAAAGAAAAGGATGCGAAAAAAAGGTATATCAAGCAGCCGTTTAATTTTCTGAAACTGGTACCGAAGCATAACCATACTGGTTCCCCTTTCCCGAAAGCGAGGCTCTTTCAAATATTCTCTCTATGTAATTACTGAATTTACTGGCATCGCTTCCCTTTTCAAAATCATAACAGGTTTTTCAGCAAGTTTCACTTATATTTCCAATATGAAAGGGAGAAACGTGAAGAAAGGAGAACACATAGATTACCGGGAAAAGTGATAAATTGGAAAAGCTGCCCCAAATGGAGCAGCCTGTCATGTCATTCAACTTTGCCATATGCCTCGATGATTCGCCCGACGAGAGGATGCCGGACAACATCGCTTTGTTCAAGGCGGACGAAAGCGATTCCCCTGACTCCATCAAGGATTTCCTCGGCCGAAAACAATCCGGATTTCGCGCCTTTTGGAAGGTCTACCTGGGTTTTGTCCCCGGTTATGACCATTTTCGATCCAAACCCAAGGCGGGTAAGGAACATTTTCATCTGGGCATGGGTTGTGTTTTGGGCTTCGTCCAGGATGACAAACGCCTCATCCAGTGTCCTTCCCCTCATATAGGCAAGCGGGGCAATTTCAATCGTTCCCCGCTCAATCAGCCTGACGGTATGTTCCATTCCAAGCACATCGTGAAGGGCATCGTAAAGGGGCCTCAAATACGGGTCAACCTTTTCCTTCAGGTCCCCCGGAAGGAAGCCGAGGCTTTCCCCCGCCTCGACAGCCGGCCTTGTCAAAATGATTTTGTTCACCGTTCCGTTTTTGAGGGCGGCCACCGCCATAACGACAGCAAGATATGTTTTTCCAGTACCGGCAGGGCCGATTCCGAATACCATATCATTCTTTTTCATGGCATTGATATAATATCCCTGCCCGATCGTTTTGACCCTTATCGCTTTACCCCGGGCGTTCCGGGCGATTTCCTCCTCGAATAAATTTTCGAAGTAATCCAGAGTCCCCTTCCTGGCAAGCTCAATCGCATAAAGTACGTCGCGCTGGCCGATGCCAATGCCTTTCCGGATGACATGTACGAGCTTGTCTAGCACCGAGGCGGCCAGCTCCGCGTTTTCCTCAGGTCCCGCCACATGGACAGCCTCGCCCCTGGAAATGACCGAAACCTGAAGCTCCTGTTCCAAAATTTTAAGGTTTGAATCCGAGTTTCCAAAAAGAGTAACTGCCTCATTTGGATTTTCAAGCTGTAGTTGAATCATTCTTGAATTTTCAGTCATTCATGAGTCTCCTTGGATAATGGGTTGTCCTATCGCAATATTTTCTACAACTGTATAAAGAATTGACAGCTTTACTTTACCATTCACAATCGAGCTGTGCAAAATTTTTTCACCTTTTATCATAGCATTTTCATCTATATGCTTTTTTATATCTGCCCTTGCCAGCTCGGAAGCCCTTTCAATCGCCTCTTTGCCAGAGTAGATCCTTCTTACTTCTTCTCGTTCCCGCACCGTCTTGTTCACATATGCAATAGGAAGCTCCCATTTGAATAGTTTCATTCGTACGGCGGAGGTGTCTGTTTCGTAATTCTTAAAGTTTATTTTCCCAAATCCCCAGATTGGAAACTCAAAGTTGCCAACACACAGAAAATGCTTTTGCTGCTCCTGGCCATTAAATACTTGGAACGTGGCGGCTAAGGGAAGTTCGATTTCCCCCCTGTACAATGTTTCACCCCAGATTTCACCCTTTGCGGCTACCGCTTCAAACGCTCCTTCCCTTCCAATGAGCCCGGATACAAGGAGCTGCCCGGGCACGACACGGTCACTTACCTCAAAAAGCTTTTGGCCCTTTTCGATAAAATAATTTGTAATCACCGCTTCCTTTTTTGCAATCAAGTGCCTCGGCCCAATGGATTCAGGAGCCTTGGGCTGTTTTTTCTCGACAACACGAAAATGGAAGGTGGTACCGCGGAGTTCAACCCCTACCCAAGTAATTGCCTCGACCCGATTCGTCAGCTCCTTCTGTATTGTTTCAACGCTATCGAGGAAAAACATCGCCTTCCCTCTTTTTACCCCAAGTTTGTCCAGTTCCTGGCGAATCTTATATTCGGTTGCGGGTTTTGCTCCTTTTATTTCTATACCCCAAACGATATTTGATAACAACATAATGACAGAGAAAAAAAAGACGGCGCCAATTAAAAACCCGCTATTCTTTAGGAGCCTTTTCAAAAGGAAAGGAGCTCCCTTCCTTCTAATGAAAGACACCTTGCATTCACTGCCCCTCGCAAACTTCCGGATTCTCAATGCGTCGCCAAGGCTCATCGTAAAATGGACTGCCTCGGGGGAAATTCTCCTGGCATTCCATATTTGAATTCCGTTCTTTGCCAGTACATTCAGGAAACGCTCGATTCCCCTGCCAGTAAGCTTCACCGTCACTTTGCCAGATAAAAACTCCACCCACTGATTTTTCATTTTGGCCCCCCGGCATCTTCCTGAATATAAATAACCTGGTCAATTTTCCCTTCAAGCAAAATTTCTTCAGGCAAGATGGTTTTAATAACAAATGCTTTTCCTTTTATTAAAAGCTGCCCCTTTTTCAGCAGCAGCCTTATTTCCCTGTCTGTGAAGGCAAGCAGCCCGCGATGGTTTTCGACATAAATATGGATTTGGCCAATCATTGTAATCCTCGGCAAATCCATCATGACGTCCTGGGGAAGATCCATCTTTGCTGCAACCCATTTTCGGAGGCGCTGGCCCCATTTTTTTGCCATAAAAAAAGAACCTCCTTTCACTCCATATATTTATGAAATGAAAGAAAGTTCTAGCACCTGTTTTTCTATCCAAGCTCTAAAAGCGGGGCAATCCGGCTATCTTTTATAATAAGGCTTTTTTGACCTGGGCGGGCCGAGGATTTCCGCCCACACAACGGCATCTGCGAGATTTTTCTCGGTTGCCAGCCCTATGGACATTTCCTTTGTGTCCCTGCCATTGTCCGTATCCTGAAGCACGGGCCTTTTGGATTGTTCACCTTTTTCGATTGCTGCCGCCAATACGGGAGCTGGGTTTACTGCCTCCCGGACAGCTTCAGCATTCCCGGTTCGCGTTTGTACCTGGGGCTTCTCGCGCCTTTCGGGTAGCCTGCTCGTTTCCCGTTGTTCGCCCCTGGCCACTTCCCCATACATTTCCTGCAGCTCTCGAGCCAGCTCTGGGAGCCTGCCGGGACGCTTGTTTTCGTTTTCAGGTTTCGTTTTGATTTTTGAAAACATGGAGGAAATTATTGCAATTAACACAAACAATAGGATTGGATTATCAAAAAGCCTTTCCATTAGGAGCCTCCTTCCCTGCCTTCAGCAGTTCCAGGATGTTACTGGCCATCTTTTTTATCCTTGCCCATTTTGCCGATCGAATCTCTCATATCGGTATCGGCGTTGATATTCTTGAAATTAAAGTAGTCCATGACGCCGATATTGCCAGTTTTCAGTGCTTCCGCCATCGCGAGCGGTACTTCAGCCTCCGCCTGGACAACCTTCGCCCTCATTTCCTCTACCCTTGCCCTCATTTCCTGCTCGCTCGCAACCGCCATCGCGCGGCGCTCCTCCGCCTTTGCCTGGGCAATTTTCTTGTCGGCCTCGGCTTGTTCAGTTTGAAGCTCAGCGCCGATATTTTTGCCGATGTCCACATCCGCGATATCGATGGACAGGATTTCAAATGCAGTTCCTGCATCAAGGCCTTTCGACAGAACCGTTTGGGAAATCAGGTCTGGATTTTCAAGTACCTTGCTATGGTTCTCGGAAGAACCAATCGTCGAGACAACACCTTCCCCGACACGGGCGACAACGGTTTCTTCACCGGCGCCACCAACAAGCCGGTCAATGTTCGCACGTACAGTAATCCTAGCTTTTGCCTTCACTTCAATACCGTTCATCGCAACCCCTGCAATGAATGGTGTTTCAATAACTTTTGGGTTAACACTCATTTGTACCGCTTCAAGCACGTCACGCCCGGCAAGATCAATCGCCGCGCTTCTTTCGAACGACAGCTCGATATTTGCCCTGTGGGCGGCAATAAGCGCGTTTACGACCCTGTCCACGTTCCCCCCGGCCAAATAGTGGCTCTCAAGCTGGTTCGTCGTAACATTTAGGCCCGCTTTATGCGCCTTAATGAGCGGGTTGATGACCCGGTGCGGCGTCACGCGGCGCAACCTCATCCCGATTAAGGTGAAAATGCTCACCCTGACACCCGCCGCAAGAGCGGAAATCCATAGCATGACCGGGACGAAAGATAGCAATATCCCGAATAAAATGATCGCGACCGCTACAATCGCAATAATAAAAACAGCTTCATTTGTCATGTTGTTTTATCCTCCTTCATTCTATATCCTAATAAGTGAAATACTGTGAAGCTAACTTTCCACTTTTTTTTGGCGGCTTCACTTTATCTCCCTTACTACAACACGTGGACCTTCAACTTCAATTACTTTAATCCTAGCATTTTTCGCAATGAAGGACCCTTCCGTCACTACATCGACACGTTCATTGCCGAAAATTGCGGTGCCGGCAGGACGCAGGACGGTCTGCGCAACCCCTTCCCTGCCCATCAGGTCGTTCCTGTTTTCGTTCGAAACATACCCATCTTCCTTACGGGCAGTGTCAAACAGGACCATTGAATTAAAAATGGTCATTTTTTTATGGAACACTTTTATTAACAAAATGAATAAGACAACTGAAAATAATAGCGAGATAAGCAGTGAAACCCCCATTTGAAATGTGTTTTCCCCCGCCATGAACAAACTACCCACCAGCGCCGCGATCCCAAGTGTACCGGCTACCGCGCCCGGAAGGAAAAACTCAAGGAATATCAGGATAATGCCAGCAATAAAAAGGGCGAGCGTACCAAACCCCGCCAACCCGGCCATAAAGTGGCCGTAAAAGAACAGCAGCAGTGCGGAGAGGCCGACAAGTCCCGGCAAGCCTATTCTTGGTGAAAACAATTCCAGGACCATCGCCATCCCTGCAATGCAAAGCAGCACAGTTACAACAATAGGATCTGTAATAAATTCGGTCATTTCTATCCCCCTCCCTAAATCTATGCTCTATTATGTACGTTACACGGGCCTGAAAGTTTCAATATTCTAATACAAAATTTGGAGGCGCCATCACTTTATCAACTCATAGTAAAACCGCAGGCTTTCGCCTGCGGCCATTGATGTCAGTTGAATTATGAAAGGTGTTGTTGCACAAGTTTATTAACAAGTGACCCGTCTGCCTTGCCTTTGACCTTTGGCATGATGGCAGCCATCACTTTTCCCATATCCGCTTTGGAACTAGCACCGGTTTCAGCGATTGTTTCCTTCACAATTTCTTCCAGTTCCTCTTCGGAAAGCTGCTGAGGCATGTAAAGTTCCACAATCGAAAGCTCCAGGCGCAATTTTTCAACAAGGTCAGGACGACCTGCTTTATCAAATTCGTGAAGGGAGTCTTTCCGTTGTTTCATTTCGCGTGAAAGGACAGTCAGCTCTTCTTCCCCGGTCAATTCGCGGCCATGCTTAATGGCTTCATTCTGCATGGAGGACTTGATCATCCGGATAACGGTAAGCTTGTCTTTGTCTTTTGATTTCATCGCTTGTTTCATATCATTATTCAAACGCTCGAGAAGACTCATAGGTCCACCCTCTCTTACCACTTACGTTTTCTGGCTGCTTCAGACTTCTTTTTACGCTTTACACTTGGTTTTTCGTAGAATTCGCGCTTTCTAGCTTCTTGCAATGTACCAGTTTTAGAAACTGTACGTTTGAAGCGACGAAGAGCATCTTCAAGCGATTCGTTTTTACGAACGACGGTTTTAGACATTCTCTTTCCCTCCCTCCGAACACAACACACTCACATCAAACACATGGAAATCCATGTACTTTGCCATTATAATACAACCTGTTATTGAGGTCAACTGAATTTACGTTCAGGATGAAGTTTAGTGTCCATCTTTTTTAAAATAATCCCGATTTAATATGCCCGAACGGTCACCATAAAGAAAAAAAGAATCATTCTATCCCCGGACAGGCCATAGACTGGTAAAGGGAGTGAATGCCGTGAAATACATTGTTTTATTTTGTTTATGCATTGGGCTGTTCATTTTGGGGATGACCATTATCAGGATCGGGATGTTCAATATTTCCGGGAACCGGCTGAAGCGGCTGCTCCAAAAATTAACGAGCACCCCATTCAAGGGAATGGCCACCGGCACATTGGTTACAGCTGTCCTCCAAAGCAGCTCGACTGTCATGGTTTTGGCGATAGGACTGATTTCCGCCAGAATTCTCACCTTTCCCCAATCAATCGGGATTATCTTGGGAACGAACATCGGGACAACGTTCAAAACGGAATTGATCACCTTTGATTTGGGAAAAATCCTTATTCCAATCGCAGTTGCTGGCGGCTTATTAGTTTTTGCAAGGAAGGTCGTTTGGAGAAGTACCGGGATGGTCCTCCTGGGCATTGCGTCCGTCTTTACAGCTATGAAAGGGTTCGAGGCATTATCGCTGCCCCTGACGTCTGTAGAGGCCGTCCATAAGCTCCTCTTGTCCTTAAACGAGCATATCCTCGTTGGCATAGCTGCCGGAGCCTTAATGACCGCTATTATCCAGTCCAGTACGGCAATGACAGGAATTGCGATGGGTTTCCTTACTTCCGGCGTTCTCGGACTCGAAGCGGGGATTGCCGTCATGCTTGGCGCAAATATCGGGACATGCATTACCGCGCTTATCGCGGCAATCGGAGGCGGCGAGGAAGCGAGGCTAGCAGCATTCGCCCATGTTTGGCTGAATGTCATTGGAGTCCTGTTATTTATACCGCTCATTCCCACGCTTGGTAATCTGGGACCGGCCATCGCCAAATCTCCTGATGTCCAGCTTGCCCATATCAGTGTCATCTTCAATGTTGCAACTTCTTTGCTTGCATTGCCTTTCGCGGAGAGATTCGGGAGGATGATTATGTATTTCCACGCTAAATAGCGTGGTGAAGACTCTTTTTTAAAACAAGGAAAAGGCTGCCCCATCATTCACGGGCAGCCTTTACTGATTTATCCGATTGCTTCCTTAACTGGGGCTTCTTCGTCTTCCATCACGCGGACAAACTGGCCTTCATTATAAGGATAGCCGGCTTTTGAAATTTTCACTTTCACAATCTTTCCGACCATTTCCTCGGTGGCCGGGAAAACAACCTTCAGGTAATTATCGGTATAGCCGACATACAGACCGGTTTGGCCGCCTTCCTTGAATTGCTCTTCCGGAATTACTTCAAGTACTTCCCCTTCAAATTGCGATGCATATTCTTTGGCAAGCTGATCCGAAAGGGCAATCAACCGGTGGACACGCTCATTTTTCACTTCTTCATCAACCTGGTCTTCCATCCTCGCGGCAGGGGTGCCTGTCCGCTTCGAGTACGGGAAGACATGAAGCTCGGAAAATTTATGTTCCTTGACAAAATTGTAGGTTTCCATGAACTCTTCTTCTGTTTCGCCAGGGAAACCAACAATAACGTCGGACGTGACGGCAAGGCCTGGAAGTGCTTCTTTTAGGCGGTCAAGCCGTTCTCCGAAAAATTCCATCGTATACTTCCGGCGCATTCGTTTCAAAACTGTATCAGATCCTGATTGCAGCGGAATATGCAGATGGCGGACCACAAGCTTCGAATCATTGATCACCTGGATGACTTCATCAGTAATCTGGCTCGCTTCAATCGATGAAATACGAAGGCGTTTTAATCCTTTAACCTCTGCTTCAAGATCCCTTAGCAGTGCGGCAAGGTTATAATCCTTCAGGTCTTCTCCGTAGCCGCCCGTATGGATGCCGGTCAGGACGATTTCCTTGTATCCGGCGTCGACAAGCTGCTGCGCCTGGCGTATAACTTCTTTCGGGTCACGTGACCTCATGAGGCCGCGGGCCCACGGAATGATGCAAAAGGTGCAGAAGTTGTTGCAGCCTTCCTGGATTTTCAGCGAAGCCCGTGTCCTGTCTGTAAACGCGGGAACATCCAGCTCCTCATAGACCCGGTTTTTCATAATATTGCGGACGCCGTTGATAGGCTGGCGCTCTTGCTTGTACTGGGTAATATAGTCCAGCATCTTCACGCGGTCCTGAGTTCCGACAACAATGTCCACCCCCGGGATCGCCATGATTTCAGCCGGTGATGTCTGGGCATAGCAGCCGGTAACGCAAATAACGGCATCCGGGTTCTTCCGGATCGCCCTGCGGATTACCTGGCGGCTTTTTTTATCACCTGTATTCGTGACCGTGCACGTATTGATTATATATACATCAGAAGAAGACTCGAATTCAACACGCTCATAGCCTTCCTGTTTGAACAATTGCCAAATTGCTTCAGTTTCATAGTGGTTCACCTTGCATCCAAGAGTATGAAACGCGACTGTAGGCATGTAAACTCACCTCATTAATTCTAAATGATAGGATATCGCCGCCAACGCATAGAGCGGGGCGGTTTCCGTCCTCAAAATTCGTGGTCCAAGACCGCAAAGCCGAAAACCATGATCCTTAAGAAGATTGACTTCCCCTTCGGAAAGCCCTCCCTCCGGCCCAAAAACAATTAACAGGGAATCACCGGGCTTTAATTTCGTGAGTGTTTCTGAGAACACGGAAGTTTCCCCAATCCTGCTTTCCTCTTCATATGCTACGAGCATTGCATCATAGTTTTGGGACTCAGTAAGCAGAGTGCGGAATTCAACCGGAGCAGAAACTTCAGGCAAAATGTTGCGGTGTGACTGTTCGGCCGCTTCCTTGGCAATTTTCTGCCAACGTTCCGTCTTCTTGCCCGATTTTTTTTCGTCCAGCTTTACGACGGAGCGCGCTGCGGCAAATGGGATGAACCTGTGGGCGCCCATTTCTGTTCCCTTTTGGATGATCCACTCAAGCTTGTCCCCTTTAGGAAGTCCGCTTGCAATCGCCACACGGATAGGCAGCTCAGTGGTTCCATCATTCCATTTTACAACGTCCGCGGCTACCATTTCACCGGTAATTTCTGCAATTTCGCATACAGCGCTCCTCCCGCTTGGGCTGACACAAATGATTCGATCGCCTTTCCCCATCCGCATCACCTTCACAATGTGGAAACGGTCATCCCCTTCCAGGATGAAACGGTCATCTTCCATTTTTTCAACAAAATAGCGCTGCACTTGAAGCACCCCTCTGTAAGCAATATTTCTATTTTACTAAAAGTTACTAATAAAGTCACTTTATTTTGCGTGATTACAGGAGTTTTAATTGTTCGAGAGTTTAGATAAGGGCGAATTCCGGTTTGGTTGTCAGAAAAAGCGTGGATATCTGACAAGCGAAGGTGAAAATCAGGTTTGGTTGTCATAGAAAGTCCTGATTCGTGACAACGAGGACTCAAAATCAGGTTTAGTTGTCAGAATTAGCACCGATATCTGACAAGCGAAGGAGAAACTCCCTTCGCTGTCCAAACATTGGGTAACTTTGGACTCACATCCCTGAAATATAAGTTTTGTGTCCAAAATTGAAGCAAACTTGCCATAGCCCTGAAAGTATTTTCTTTCAATAAAAAAAGCATCCGCCTGGAATAAGCGGACGCCTCGAGCTAAAAAATTATTTCTTTTGGGCGATGATCGCAACCCAGTCTTCCATTACAATTGTTTCCACAATTGTAAATCCTTCGTTTATTATCGCATCCTTGACCAAATCTTTTTTGGCCTGAATGATCCCTGAAGCGATAAAGGTGCCTCCCGGTTTCAGAACGCGGGCAACATCGTCTGTAAATCTCAAAATAACTTCGGCAAGAATATTGGCCACAACCACATCAGCTGAATGATCTTCTATCCCGTCAAGCAAATTGTTTTGGGCAACCAAAACTCTGTCCTGGACCTTATTCAGCTTAATATTCAATCTAGCTGATTTTACAGCCACTTCATCGAGATCATAAGCCTTGATATTGGAAGCGCCAAGCAATGCCGCAGCTATGCTTAGAACACCGGACCCTGTGCCGACATCGATCACTTCATCCCCTTGCTTTACAGTCCGTTCGAGAGCCTGGATGCACATTACGGTTGTTGGATGGGTCCCTGTACCGAAAGCCATGCCCGGATCAAGTTCAATAATCAATTCATCGCTATTTACCGGGGTATATTCTTCCCACGTCGGAACTACCGTGAACCGCTCTGAAATTTTCACAGGATTGTAGTACTTTTTCCAGGCGGTCGCCCATTCTTCCTCGTTCACTTCAGAAATCGTAACTTTGTTCAACCCGATATCGATATCGTGAATGATAAGATTATTGATTGATTCCTTAATAGCATCGACCGTTTCACCAAGGAAGCTGTTTACAGGAAGGTACGCCTTCACAATAACCCCTTCCTCAGGGTAATCATTCGGATCAAGCTGATAAATTTCCCCGAACTGGTCTTCCCTTTCTTTAATAAGCTCAAATGGGTCTTCAATGACAACCCCGCTTGCTCCAGCTTCATGGAGGATATGGGAAATCGGTTCAACTGCTTCATTCGCCGTATGGATGCTGATTTCAGACCATTTCATCTTGCCTGCCCCACTCTCAATCGCCTTTGAAGGCGCGTTTTACTTTTGAAAAAAAGCTTTCTTCATGATCACCTAGCGGCGCGTTCCCGCTTATTTCCGCAAATTCGCGAAGCAGCTGTTTTTGTTTGTCGGTCAATTTTGTAGGGGTGATAATCCTGACAATCACATGCTGGTCGCCTGTGCCATAGCCCCTGACATTCGGAATGCCTTTTCCGCGTAGACGGAATTTGGTTCCCGTTTGCGTTCCAGCCGGGATTTTTAGCTTAACTTTCCCGTGCAGAGTTGGAACTTCAATTTCATCTCCAAGCGATGCCTGGACAAATGTCAATGGCATTTCGCAGTAGACATCGTCGCCTTCCCGCTCGAAAAACTCATGTGGTCTGACATGGAAAACAACGTATAAATCCCCTGGAGGCCCCCCATTGACACCGGCTTCTCCCTGGCCCGCCATTCTCAGCTGTTGCCCATCATCGATTCCCGCAGGAATTTTCACATGGATTTTCTTGCGTTTTCTGACTTTTCCTTCTCCGCCACAGGTCGCGCACTTGTGCTTAATTTCTTTTCCTGTGCCATTGCAGTATGAACAAATCCTACGGTTAACTATACGGCCAAATGGTGTGTTTTGTTCGACATTCAGCTGTCCCGTCCCATGGCAGTGACCGCATGTTTCAGGGTGAGTACCCGGCTTCGCACCCGAGCCCTGGCATGTTCCACATGTTTCATCACGCGGTATTTCAATGTCTGCCTCTTTTCCGAAAGCGGCTTCCTCAAATGTCACAGTCATTGTATATTGAAGGTCCGCGCCCTGCCTTGGCGCATTTGGGTCACGCCTCCTGGCTGCCCCTCCGCCAAAAAAAGTGTTGAATATATCTTCAAAACCGCCAAAGCCGCCGCCAAAGTCAGCTCCACCTCCGAAACCGCCAAACCCCTGGTTCGGATCAGTATGCCCAAACTGGTCGTAATGGGCCCGCTTTTGGTCGTCATTGAGCGTTTCATATGCCTCTTTTACTTCCTTGAATTTCTCATCGGCATTAGGTTCCTTGTTAACATCAGGATGGAGCTGTTTGGAAAGCTTCCGGTATGCCTTTTTGATTTCATCCTTGGAGGCATCCTTCCCGACTCCAAGTACTTCATAATAGTCCCTTTTGCTCATCTAACCACTCCCGAAAATCTCACATAAAAATAATTGTAGCATTCGCATGGGTGTTAAACAATATAAAGATGCTTACTACTCCAGGCATTCCACAGAAAAAGCCAAAGCCGGATATCGTGACTTTGACTTTTTCAATGTAAAAAGGAAGCTCATGGCGAGACCCTTGCTTTTCTATTGTCTTGCGTACGGCGCTAAACGGCCGCCTCCGCATTTCTTATTTCTCGTCTTTGATTTCTTCGAATTCGGCATCGACGACGTTGTCGTCTTTCGGGCCGGCGTTTTCAGGACCCGCATCCTGTCCTTGCTGGGCCTGTGCCTGCTTTGCTGCTTCTTCGTATAGCTTTACGGAAAGGTTCTGGACGATTTCCTGCAATGCATCTTTCTTTGCGCGCATTTCTTCCAGATCATTCTTCTCGATCGCTGCCTTCAGGGCATCCTTCGCTTCATTGGCCTTTGCCACTTCGGAAGCGTCTACCTTTCCTTCCAGATCCTTTAGGGTCTTTTCGGTTGTGAAGACGAGCTGGTCAGCTTCGTTGCGTAGATCCGCTTCTTCCTTTGCTTTTTTATCAGCTTCGGCATTCATTTCCGCTTCTTTGACCATGCGTTGGATTTCTTCATCGCTCAAGCCGGTTGAGGACTTGATGGTGATCTGTTGCTCTTTGTTCGTTCCAAGGTCCTTCGCGCGGACATTTACAATACCGTTCTTGTCGATATCAAACGATACTTCAATTTGAGGGATTCCACGTGGAGCCGGCGGAATATCAGTCAATTGGAAACGCCCAAGCGTCTTGTTGTGCGCAGCCATTGGCCTTTCCCCTTGAAGGACATGAATATCGACAGCCGTCTGGTTGTCAGCTGCAGTAGAGAAAATTTGTGATTTGGAAGTAGGAATTGTTGTATTCCGTTCAATCAATTTCGTGAAGACGCCACCCATCGTTTCGATTCCAAGAGAAAGCGGGGTAACGTCGAGAAGAACGATATCCTTCACATCTCCAGAAATGACTCCTCCCTGAATCGCAGCGCCCATTGCAACTACTTCGTCAGGGTTGACGCCACGGTGAGGTTCTTTACCGGTCGCGCGTTTGATTGCTTCCTGGACGGCAGGAATCCTTGTCGAACCGCCAACGAGAATGACTTTGTCAATTTCGGATGCAGACATTCCGGCATCGCTTAATGCCTGGCGTGTAGGCCCCATCGTGCGTTCGACAAGATCTGCAGTCAATTCATCGAATTTCGCTCTTGTCAATGTAATATCAAGGTGAAGAGGTCCTGCTGCGCCAGCAGTAATAAATGGCAAGGAAATCTGAGTTGACGTAACACCCGAAAGGTCTTTTTTAGCTTTTTCGGCCGCATCCTTCAAGCGCTGAAGGGCCATTTTATCCTGAGAAAGATCAATTCCGTTTTCCTTTTTGAACTGTTCAACGAGATAATCAATTACAGCCTGGTCGAAATCATCGCCGCCAAGGCGGTTATCACCAGCGGTAGCTTTTACTTCAAAGACACCATCGCCAAGTTCAAGGATGGATACGTCAAACGTACCGCCTCCGAGGTCGTATACAAGGATAGTCTGGTCTTCATCTGTTTTATCTAGGCCATAAGCTAGCGCGGCAGCTGTCGGCTCGTTAATGATCCTTTCTACTTCAAGTCCTGCAATCCGGCCTGCGTCTTTTGTCGCCTGGCGCTCAGCATCGTTAAAGTAGGCAGGAACGGTGATGACAGCCTTCGTAACCTTTTCGCCAAGATAATCTTCCGCATAGGATTTCAAGTACTGAAGCAAAATTGCGGAAACCTCTTGAGGCGTATATTTTTTTCCTTCAATTTCCTCTGTATGAGTTGTACCCATATGCCTTTTAATTGACATGATTGTATTCGCATTCGTAACGGCCTGGCGCTTTGCCACTTCCCCAATCTGGCGTTCGCCATTTTTAAAGGCAACGACGGATGGTGTCGTGCGGTTACCTTCCGGATTAGGGATTACTTTAGGTTCTCCCCCTTCAAGGACGGCCACACAGGAGTTGGTCGTTCCAAGGTCGATTCCAATGATTTTTGTCATAATCCTTTTCCTCCAATTCCAAATATGTAGAAAGGCAATTTTATTGATTCACTTTTACCATTGAATAACGAATTACCCTATCCTTTAGCAAATACCCTTTTTGAAACTCTTCAACCACTGTATTTGACTCATAAGCATCGTCTTCCACTTGCATGACTGCCTGGTGAAAATTCGGATCAAACGGTTTGCCCGTTGCCTCGATAGGCTCGAGACCTTCCTTCTTCAGCGCATCCAGCAAGCCGCGGTAAACCAATTCCATCCCTTGCTTCAGTGATGCGGCATGTTCACCTTCAACTTCCACGCTCAATGCTCTTTCAAAATTGTCCAGGGTTGGAAGGATATCTGAAATCAGGCTCTGTGCCCTGTATTTTTCGGCCGCTTCGGTATCAATTTTAACCCGGCGCCGGTAATTATCAAAATCAGCCTGCAGCCTTAAGTAGCGGTTTTCAGCTTCCTCGAGCTTTTTTTCAAGCTCAGCACACCTTTCACTCGAAAGGCCATTCCCTTCTGCAGCTTCCGTGCGCTCGGCAGCAGTTTCTTCACTTCCAGCCTCATTCTCTCTCTGCTCCAAATCTTCCGGCTGGGTAAAATCAGTTTTCTTTTCTTCTGTCAATTTGCTCACCTCCCTTAAAGGAACTGTCTATTTCTACTCCAATTTTTCACTAAAACATAACTTGCTAAAGAAGCCAATAATGGTCAAAGACTCCGAAAAAGGCCATTAAAAAGGGCGGGATAAGGCATCCGCCCATACTCAATATTTCCAAGGCTATTTCGTTTGATACAGCTTTGTGAGTACTGTAGACAAATCGCGGCTGATGATTTTCAGCAGGCCTACCACCCGTGAATATTCCATTCGGGTAGGCCCAAGAATCCCAATGCTTCCGAGATTTTCATCGCCCATTGTATAAGTGGCTGTAATCAGGCTGCAATTTTCCATCGCCTGGTTATCATTTTCGCGGCCAATCCTTATTGTAATCCCAGCCGGGCTGTTTTTGATCAATTCATAAACAGGCTGCTCCTGCTCAATCATGGAAAGGAGGCTCCGTATCTTGGATATATCATTAAATTCCGGCTGGCTGAGGATATTGGTTTTGCCTCCGAAAAACAATTTTTCGCTGACAGGCATTTTGAACGCGTCCGAAATCAGGTGGAGCATCAGATCATAGTTGCTAATATGCTGCCGAAGCAAAACAGCCACTTCCTTATACAGTTTATCCCGTAAATCAAGGAGTGGAACACCCGCAAGCCTTTCGTTAAGGATATTGACCATTTTTTCAAGGTCCCCCGCATCGAGCGAAGCCGGAAGCTGAATCATTTTATTTTCTACATGCCCAGTATCTGTGACAATGATTGCAATCGCCGTTTCTTTGTTCAAAGGGACAATTTGAATTTTTCTCAGTCGGTTTTCCTCAACCGCAGGCCCGAGCATAATAGAAGTATAGCTTGTCATTTCTGACAGTATCATGGCGGAACGCTGGATGATTTTCTCAAATTCGAAAATCCGCTCGGCAAAAATCGACTTGATTTTGGTAAGGTCCCTCTGGTCGATTTTCTCAGGAGACAGCAGATGATCGACATAATAGCGGTATCCTTTTTCTGATGGGATCCTGCCGGATGACGTATGAGTCTTTTCGATATACCCAAGCTCCTCAAGATCCGCCATTTCATTCCGGATTGTCGCGGAACTGAATGAAATATCCCCTTTCTTTGACAAACTCCGAGAACCGACCGGCTGTGCGGACCGGATGAATTCATCAACAATGACCTGAAGAATAAGCAATTGGCGATCTGTTAACAAGTTCATCACCCCTGTTAGCACTCATTTATCCCGAGTGCTAATTCTACTAATAAAGTACCAAAACCGTCTGAACGTGTCAATGATTTCGATTCAAAATAGCATTGCCTATTACATTAAAAAAGATTGAAAAACCTCGTTCCCAAGAAGCTTTCCTTTTCGAGTAAGGAAGACGCTCTCCCCTGCTGCATCGATGAGGCCATTTTTCGACAATGTTTCAATTTGGGATTGGAAAACAGATTCAAGTGGTACACTGAATTTCTTTTCAAAATGATCTTTTTTGACTCCATCCGCCATTCTCAGACCAAGGAACATTTCTTCCTCCATTGCCTCTTCAATTGTTACCTCGTTTTCCTCGAAGACAGGAAGCCGCCCTTCATCAAGAGATGCCATGTACCTATTAAGCGGTCCGATGTTGGAACGGCGGACCTTGCCAACGTAACTGTGCGCGCCAGCCCCGAATCCATAGTATTCTTCATTTCTCCAATATGTTATATTGTGGAGGCTTTCAAAGCCTTTTTTCGCAAAATTACTTATCTCATATTGCCGATAGCCGTGCCTAGCCATTTCATCCATTAACAGCTCGTACATCGCCGCTTCCACGTCCTCGCCAGGCAGCGGCAGCTTTCCCTTTTTCATCAGATTATAAAAAATGGTTTTTGGTTCAATGATAAGCGAATAGCCGGAAAAATGGGGAAGGCCAAGGGATAATGCCTCGGTTAGCGTCTCCTTGAAATCGTCAAGCGTTTGACCAGGAAGCGCATAGATAAGGTCAACGGAAATATTTTCGAAACCCGCCCTTTTTGCATCCTCGACCGTTTTATATACATCTATCGCCTTGTGGCTGCGGCCAATTTTTTTAAGTAATTCATCGTTAAACGACTGAACCCCAAGGCTAAGCCTATTTACTCCACTATTTTTAAGAACGGCGAGCTTGTCATAGGAGAGATCGCCTGGATTTCCTTCAAAAGTGTATTCGATTTCCGGTGCCTTCCGAAAATGGGCGTTAATGCTTTCGCAAAGCTTTTCCAACTGGGCAACATTCAATGCGGTAGGCGTTCCTCCTCCGACAAATAGACTTTTCATAACCCCCGCCGGATATTGGCCAAGCGTGATAGCGATCTCCTTATCAAGGGAATCAAGGTATTCGTCTACCGGCTGGCCTTGAAGGAAAAATTTATTAAAATCGCAATAATGGCAAATATGCTGGCAAAAAGGAATATGGATATACGCCGCTTGCGGCGATTGTTTCTTCAAATGAAAACACCTCATTTTTGTAGAAAAGCTTAATACATAATACCCCATTATACTAAAAAAGAAAAAGCAGGAAACCTTTAAGGCCCCTGCTTCTAAATACATATTTTTGAAAGATTATTTTGCTGCCGCACCTTCAATGTTAGGCCGGTTGTCTTCTTTAATAAACATGACAGAAATTAAACCGATCACGAGTAGGATACCACCAAAGTAGAAGCCTGAATTCAATGAACCAGTAACATCCGTGAGCCATCCAGTGATATAAGGAGCGAGGATGGAACCGCACATACCGATAAAGTTATATAAACCAAAGGCCGTGCCTAAAGCATGCTTTGGCGCGTTATCGGCAACGACTGCCACCAGGACAGGGTTTGTGCTGATTTTACCGAAGATACCGTAACCAATTAGCGCTGCATATAAAACATACATACTGTCAAAAGCAACGATGGAAACAATAGCGATAATTGAAAGCGGAATCATAACTAGTAGGACTGGACGGCGTTTACCCATTCTGTCGGCAATCCAGCTGAAGAGAATCGAGCCTGGAATAGCTGCCCATGGTACTAGTGATGATACAACAGCAACTTCTGTTCCTTTGATTCCACGTGCGTGCTCGAGGTAATAAGGAATCCAAGTAACAACGACGAAGAAAGCGTAAATCGCACAGAAGATTGTAATATAAGCAAAGATAAGGTTTCTGCTGAAAAGATCTTTTACTCTTAACTTTTGGCCGCCATTTTCACTAGCTTTTGCCTCTTTTGTCTTCGGCTTATCTTTAATGACCCACCACATGGCAAGGCCGATGAGCACGACAGGGATTGCAATGACGTAGAATGGAGCTCTCCAGCTTAAGCCCAGTGTATCAACAGTATAGGTTGAAATAAAATAACCTGCTGAAAGACCAAATGCCATACCGCTATTGATGATTGCGCTACCTACAGTGATGTGCTTGGCAGGAATGGCTTCGGATGAAAGACCGTATTGCGGGCCGTAATAAAAACCTTGGAAAATACCAACCAATAGCCAGGCAACCATAAAGAATCCGAATGTTGGCATTGAACCAGCAACCGCAGCCATCAAACCAAACAAGATTACACCTGGGACCAACACTTTTTTCTTACCAATTTTATCACCGAGAATACCGGAAGGAACGTTCAACCCTGCATAGCCGATGAAGAAGATACTGCTAATTAAACCAAGTTGCGCGGCAGTTAAGCCGAATTCCACCTGCAAATCATCCATGATTGGGTTAAGAATCGCGCGTGTGGCATAGAGTGCAATCCATCCCAAGAAAAATACTGTGACGATTTTGACCCAGTATGGGATGCCTTTTTCTCGAATTTCAGGCATCTCATTAGGCTTTGATACTTTTTCCATTTACCTTCCTCCTAAATTAAGACGTGGCAAATGCCAGTTAAAATATTATTGTGTTGTTCATATTCAATATAGGATAAAGGCCATTGCAAACGAATAAAATTTGTAAGCCGTTACATTGCAAAAAGATTAAATTAGTTAAAAAGATTCAATCTATCGGAAATAGATTTTGTAAAAAGTAAAAGAATGTAAAGTAGGAGGAACTATGGTCCGAATTTGGATTAAAAAAGCCCGTACTGCAGCTGATGCGTGTACGGGCTTGCCTATCGCTAATACTTATTTAAATGCTCCTTAGCATATAGCCCAGGCCGGGATAAGTTACTATATATTCTTCTTTTGAGCCAAGGGCATCCTTTAACTTTTTTCGGATCCTGGCGATGCCAACACGCAAATAATCGATATCATCCCTATATTGGGGACCCCAAACCTCGGACAGCAATGTCTCATGCGGGACAACCTTGTCCAGGTTAAGGGCAAGGATTTCCATAACGGAATATTCAGTATGGGTCAGCTTAAATTCCTTTTCCCTGATCCAGCAGCGGCTGCTTCCCATGTCAATGGTCAGGTCACCAGTCCGAACGACAGAGGTTTGGTTCGTTTTCGTTTCCGGATTCGTCAGTTGGCTCCTCCGCAGGACAGCATTGACCCTAGCGAAAAGCTCATCGAGTGAAAATGGCTTTGTCAGGTAGTCATCAGCCCCGAAATTCAAGCCCTGCACCTTATCCTTCGGGTTGCTCCTCGCTGTCAGCATAATGACAGGCACGTCCGAAAACTTGCGTAGTTTCTCCAGGACGTAGAAACCATCCTGGCCAGGCATCATAATATCGAGCAGGATTAAATCGGGTGAGATAAGGTCGAATTTCTCGAACAACTCATCACCTGAGGTTACTGTTGAAACCTCGTATCCAATCGATTTCAAATTTGCGGAAACAAATCTAAGAATTTTCATTTCATCGTCTACGATGCAAATCCTTTGGTTTTTCACTTACTCTTCCCCTTCCTTTACAGGAAAATATAACGTAAAGACACTGCCGTTCCCAGGATTGCTTTCGACCTTTATTCTTCCTTCATGAGCATCCATGACACCCTTACATATAGCAAGCCCAAGGCCAGTCCCGCCAGTCCTTCTTGTAGCCGTTACATCTACCTGGTAAAAACGGTTAAAAATCTTTTCCAATTGATCCTCCGAAATCCCGATGCCATTATCAGCGACCGAAATAGTAATAAAGCCTTCTATTTCGTCAAGGGTAATGTCGATTTTCTTGGGGCTTGAATCATTGTAGCGCAGGGCATTTGTCATTAAATTAATAAGCACCTGTTGGACACGCATTTTATCCGCAAAAAAAGTCGCACCTTCTCCAAGCCGGTTCTTAAATGTAATGATAGCATCCTCCGTTAACTGCTCGGGAATCGATTCCATTGATAGTTCGATTATGTGGTCCGCGCGGATCGCATTCCTCTCTACGTACATTGTACCCGAGTCTATTTTTGAAATATCGAGCCAGTCATTCACAAGGTGTTCAATCCTCTTAATATCTTCATGTACCCCTTCCAAAAGCTCCTGCTTGAATTCCGGATCCCATTCCACCTCCGAGCGAAGCAGCGTTTCGACACTGCCTTTTATGGTCGTGATGGGCGTCTTGAATTCATGGGAAGTTAGTGAAATCAGGTTGTTTTTTAACAGGTCGATTTCCTCTTCCTTTGTTATGTCCCTAAGAACGAGGCCTTCGCCAATCCTCTCTTCATCGAGCATGACAGAAAAATTGTGCAGCAAATAATATTTCGGTTTTTTGGAATCCCGCTTATATTCAAGCTTCAGTTCCCCAATGCCATCGTCAAAAAAGGCCGCCAAGTCTTCTTTATCCACATCGAAAAGCTGAAGGAACCGCTTAAAAACATCATCGAAAGTGGCGAGTGGATTTTCTCCTCCTCCATCTTCACCTTCTTGTCCCCCACCTTCCTCAGGGGCAACGACCTTGATGAAGAATTCATTCACATATTCGACTTCCTTTTGGTTGTTCAAAAGCATCAGGCCTTCGGACATACTTTCAAGGACAGCCTTAAGTACGGCATGCTTGTTTCTTGTCAGTTCAAAAAGAAACTTGTTTTGGAGCATGACGGCGAGCGAGCCTGCAAATGTTCTGAGGAATTCCTGGTCACTCACTGAAATGCTTTGCCTTCCGGAAAGGTCAACAACAAGGAACCCCCGATTATTCTTTTCGATTTGGATTGGTTCCATGTACTGTTGCTCACCGGACATGTGATCATTCAGGTATTGCATTAAATTTTGGTTCGTGTAAATCGACCTGTTGGTCACCGCCAAATCGTTAAAGTAAACATGAATTGAATAGTCCATGAATTGTTCAATTTCCTGAAGGCAATATTGGATGAAATGAGCAAGGTCCTTATCCGTCGAAACCGACGTGATCAGCTTATTTACCGCTTTCAGCTCGGAATTCTTCTTTTCCAGATTGGCGGTCCGTTCCTGCACCCTCGCCTCAAGCCTTTTGTTCAGTTCAATCAAACCGCTTCTATTTTTTTCAACTTCATCAATCATATTATTAAAGTAATATAGCAGCTCTCGCATTTCCTTTGGGCCCTGAATTTTCTCAGGCTTCGCATGCTTCGCTTTAAAGCCTTTTGTATAATCCTTTATGTAATCCAGCAGCCTTTGGATTGATTTTTCAAGCCTGTTCGTCAGGATGAGGGATACCCCAACCATGACAAAGGCTGTGAGGAGGAGGAACACCATGATGGTGATAAGAGCATTTTTAAATGTTTTTGTAATCGCTTCGGAAGGTTTGGCAACCCATACTGTCCAGTTGAAGGGAGCAACCTTCTCATAGGTGATATAAATATTCTCACTAGGGTTCTTCAGTTGAAAAAAGCTGCTTCCCCGGTCTGCTTCCCGGGAATCTATATATCTCGCTATCTCGGATTCCGACAGGTTAACAAGTTCCCTCCTCGTATCGAAGCGGGGGTGTACAATGACATTCTTTTTCTGGTCAACGACGACCGCATATCCTTCTTCCCCAAAATTCCGCCTTTGGATATGTTCTCCCAATGCGTTCAGGTCTAGAGCGCCAAGTACATAGCCAATCATCTCCCCTTCTTCATCAAACATAGGGGAGACAATCGTGACCAACAGCTTGTCGGTTCCTCCCCTTCCATGAAAAACAGGGGTGACAACTGTTTTTTTCGTCTCCAATAACTCTTTATAATACGAACGGTCACTGAAATTAAGATTTTCCCCCTTTGCTCCATCCGTATAAACTTCAGGGTAAAAAACGAGGGATTGGCCCCTTTGGTCGCCGACATACATATTCACAAAACCTGGATAGTTCGCCTTAATATCCTTTAGCTGAGCTTGAATCTCAGCCATGTCCCTTTCTTGAAAAAGCCGGCTTGCATTCAACGCTTCTGTCTGGATTACATTCTTATGTTCTGACACGTAATTGGTAATATAATCCGTAAGGTATTTTGTTGTTAGCGACTGGCTTTTTTGATTCTCCTTTACAAGCGAAGATAATTGATAAATTTGAAAAGCCCCGAGAAAAGCAATGGAAAAAAAAGCGATCGTCAAAAAGGAATAAATAAGTTCTTTTTTAAACGAACGGGCTTCCCTCATATTCACCCCTCCTCCGTTATGGATATAAAAAAGCATCCGCCCAAGCTTAGTTTAAATTAAGCCCAGGCAGATACCATGTTCTTTAGGAAATGTACTTAGTTTGTAATATGCGTGCCGGCTTTCCCTTCCATTGCCAGGTCCGCCTGGTCAAGCGAACAAATGATTGCCCGGCCGCCTTGCTCGGCGAATTTGATGGCCGCTTCCATTTTGGGGCCCATGCTTCCCGCTGAAAACTGGCCCTCTTCAACATATTTTTTTGCTTCTTCCAACGTAACATGTGTTAATGCCTTTTGACTAGGCTTGCCATAATTTACATAGACATTTTGGACATCGGTCAAAATCATGAACACATCTGACTTGACTTCTTCAGCGAGCCTGAATGCACTCCGGTCCTTGTCAATAACCGCTTCAATACCGGAAAGGCTTCCATCTTCGTTCTTTACTACGGGAATGCCTCCGCCGCCTGCTGCAATGACGATGGCACGGTTATCTGCAAGTTTTTTAATAATATCCGAACCAAGAATTGATTTTGGCATTGGTGAAGCGACAACACGTCTCCAGCCACGTCCCGCGTCCTCTTTTACAACCCAATTCTTTTCTTCCGCCAAGTTCTTCGCTTCTTCTTCGGAGTAGAAGACTCCAATCGGTTTCGATGGATCATCAAATGCAGGGTCGTTTTTTGAAACTTCTGTCTGCGTCAGAATACTGACAACGTGGTTACCAAGGCCAAGCTTATGCAACTCGTTCTTTAACGTTTGGTCCATCATATAACCGATGAACCCTTGTGACTCGGCGCTGCATACATCCAGCGGGAATGGGGGGACGACGTCTTTGGCTTCCTCGTTCTGGCGGAGGATATTGCCGACTTGAGGTCCGTTGCCGTGCGTAACAATGACCGTGTGTCCGTTTTTTACAATACGGGCAATGATTTCGCTGCTCTTGCGTACGTTTTCAAGCTGGTTTTCATATGTTGCTTCCTGTTTAGGTTGTAAAATGGCGTTTCCGCCAAGAGCGATAACTACCTTTTGTGACATGTGAAGTATTCCTCCGTTTAATGATTGTTAATTGTCGGGCTGACATTTCAATTGCTGTATCCATTCCAAACGGGAAGCTTCCGTTTTTATCCGTCCCAATAAAATGAACCGGCCGCCTATCTGAAGGTTCAGCCCATTGGCAAACATGCTATGGACCTTGCAGGCAGGTCTTTCCCGAAGGAAAAGAGGAATATTCTGTTAATATTCCTCCGCATCCAATTGGATAGATTGCATTACTTAAGCTTCTTGTTCGATAAGGCCGAGCTTAATTGCATAAGCCTCAATTGCTTTTTCAAAGCATTCCTTAGGGGCGCGGACAGTACCTGCTCCAATTTGGCCCACACCCGCTTTTTTATGGGCTATCCCCGTGTTGATAATAGGCTCAATGCCTGTTTCGACAACCTTCCTCGCGTCGATTCCAAGACATGCTCCCTGGAAGTCCCAAGTAGGGATTGAGAAGTTGCTGTTTTGATCGATACAAATTTCCATCATTTCATTGCTGGTTGAAAGGGCATCATGGAAGCCTCCCGCGCCGACAAAACGTGTAACTCCAGGGGCTGCGATCATTGCCATGCCGCCAACGCCGAATGCTTCGGTAATCGCACTGTCGCCGATATCAGGGTTCGCATCATCCTGGGAGTATCCAGTAAAGAAAAGGCCTTGCGGTGTATTAACCGGAGCCGTGAACCACTCATCACCCATGCCGCTAATACGGATTCCAAACTCTTTTCCGTTACGGGTCATAGCTGTAACAACTGTTCCGTCCTGGATTTTTCTTGCACCATCCAGAACCGCCTTGCTCGTAGCCATGGCGATGTTCAGGAAAAATTGATCTGTATCGGCAAGGAATTTTATTACTTCATTCTTTTCCTTGTTATCAATATCCAGCTGTACGATGTAAGGGCTTATTTCTTTCAGGAAAATAAGAGACGCCGCAATATTACGCTGGTGAAATTCGTCCCCCATTGTAATTGCCTTGGCAATCATTACGTTGATGTTAAGGCCGTCATCGGTTAGCTTCAAAGCTTTTGAAATAGTCGGCGCTAAAACATCCTTCATCCATTTCAGGCGGTTGACCACCTCATCGGAATAGGCGCCGAAACGAAGGACCGCCCCAATTCCTTCATTCATCGTGCAATATGCTTCATTTCCTTCAGAACGATTTATAACGACTAGGACTGGCATATTTGCAGATGTGATGCCACCCATCGGGCCAACAGCATTTACATGGTGGCAGGGGATGAATATAACCTCGCCATTTTCGAGCGCGCTTCTCGCTTCTTCTTCTGTTTCAGCCCAGCCTTCGAAAAGAGAGGCACCAACGCAGGATCCCTGCATCGGTCCTGTCATGTCTTCCCACTTTATTGGCGGGCCAGCATGAAGCAGGACTTTCCCTTCGTTTAATTCTTTGATTTTTTCTTTTGCCGGAACAACATCGACAAGAAATGGCGCAGATCCAGTGATTTTTTCAATGACGGCTCTGTTTGCTTCATCAATTGTTTTGAATTGCATGAGTCTTCCTCCCAGTCTTTTTTATGGTGACTTCTAAACTTGCCCGCTGATTCCCGAACAAGGGACCAAGTGGGTAAGCACTTCAGGCAAAAAATCAATCGTACGCCTTCCTATCTGCGGTAATTATTTAGGAGGTTCAAAATCTTTCTCATTTTTTCGTTTCCGCCCGCGATGGGCCTCCAATCGAAGTGGACCGCACGGCCTCCAAAGGCCGTGATTGAATCTGTAAAGCTCTTTAGCCCTACGTTGATTACACTTGGTTTATTGTTAACAAGCGCTTCCATTTCCTTGGAAACTTCGAAATTGTACTCTTTTTCCGGTTTGG
The DNA here is from genome assembly GCF_046237595.1 of Neobacillus oceani. Classification (NCBI taxonomy): domain Bacteria; kingdom Bacillati; phylum Bacillota; class Bacilli; order Caryophanales; family Bacillaceae; genus Neobacillus; species Neobacillus oceani. Next base: position 2,992,174 of record NZ_CP143543.1, read on the forward strand.
CGGCATCAACATGAACTTTTTCAACATCGTTGATTTTCAGGCCGACAATTGCTAGCGCGGTGCGAACTGCCTGGTTGTTGCTGTCTTTAATAATAACCCCTGCTTCAGCAAGCTTTTTCCTTTGTCCCTGAAAATCTTGCGGATCATTTTCTGTACCGCATACAGAAGCTACGACATAGAGTTTACGGCCATGCTCTTCGGCATAGGAAACAGATTTTTTAATAGAAGGAAGGAGCGCGTCCGCCATGTCATCGTGAGAACCGTAACCCAGTACGAAATCAAGAAGGATGACAGCTGTGTGCTCGTCTTTTGCTGCCTCTTCAATGAAGTTCGCCCGTGTTCCAGGGTCGATCATTGGGTGTGGTTTTCCTTGTGTATATTTATCGTCACCAAGGTCAACGACAACCTGGTGGCCAGTTTTCAGAACATAACCGTCTTCATTTGTTATCGTTGTTCCCAGGCCAAGGGCGTCGGAAATAAGCACAGCAGCCTCAGAAGCGAGTGTACCTCCTGAGTAGAGGCCTTTAATCGCTTTTTGTTCTGGTTTTAACTCAACATTGTAAACTTCATATGATCCTGTATTATAATCACGTTTCACTTCGTTTCCTTTTGCAAGGTCAACCGCAATCAGGGCTGTTTCTTCAAGAGTATAAGCCTGGTATACATTGCCTTCGTATTGTGTCGGTTTTTCGCCAAGGAAAATCGCGACAACCGGCTTGGAAACCGCCTGAAGCAGTTCAACAACTTCATCACGGACTTCTTTTGCTGGCGGCTTTGAAATAATACAAATGACTTCTGTCTGCCTATGGGCTTCCAAAGCACGGATTCCATCCATCATGGTGATTGCGCCAATTGAACTTTTCAGGTCACGCCCGCCTGTGCCGATTGCATGGCTGACGCCTTCTCCCAGTCGGTCGATAATGGCAGATACTTCCTGGATGCCTGTTCCGGATGCTCCGACAATCCCGATTTTCCCTTTTTTCACAACATTCGCAAAAGCCATCGGAATGCCATCAAGGATTCCTGTACCGCAATCCGGCCCCATGACAAGAAGACCTTTTTCATGTGCCTTTCTCTTTAGGCGTACTTCATCTTCAATTGATACGTTGTCACTGAAAATGAATGGGTGAAGGCCAAGGTCCAGCGCTTTTTCAGCTTCTTCCGCCGCGTATGTGCCAGGTACGGAAATCAATGCCACAGTCGCGTCTGGCATGGCTTTGATTGCCTTGTCCCAGGTCCGGACCGTCTCATATTCATCCCCCGTGCTTGAAGTTGCCTGGTTTTGCAAGTATTCATCCACTTTTACGAGGATTTCATCAATCAGCTTTTCATCTTCTGTGTCGACTACAATCGCCATATCGTTCGGCTGAGCTGCTTCAAGTTCCTCTGTATACAATCCCGCTCCTCTGAAAATATCTTTGTTTGAAGGAGTTCCCATCATGATTTGGGCTTTGTTAACACCTTCCGTTGCGGAGATTGCATTTGTTAAAAGCATTAGGTTGATCGAATCTTGATAGGAGTTCTTTTTGATAATCGTATAAATCATTTTACTATCCTCCCGTTTTTTTTTTGCTAATTGCCCTTTTGGCTTGCGGAATTTTGGCAAACCAAAGATTAGGCAAACCAAGTTCCCTACTGAAGTATAAGCCTTCTTGGATTGCAATCGAATAAAATTGTAAAGGGTTACATTGCAAAAATATTAAATCTTTGGCTTTTTCTCATCATTGTATGGAAATGTGCCAAGCGTTTCGCGGTCGCGGGGGAATAGTAGTATCTGTCAAAAAAAAAGCAGGCACCACCTAATTGGGCGGTTGCCTGCTATCTCGTTCACGATTACTTTTTGGTGTCATCCATTTTAAGGACGGCCATGAATGCTTCCTGTGGAACTTCAACTGAGCCGACTTGTTTCATCCGCTTTTTCCCTTCCTTTTGCTTTTCAAGAAGCTTCCGCTTTCGGGAAATGTCCCCGCCGTAACACTTGGCGAGAACGTTTTTGCGAATTGCTTTTATTGTGGAACGAGCAACAATTTTTTGTCCGATGGCTGCCTGGACAGGCACCTCGAACTGCTGCCTTGGTATGAGGTCCTTCAGCTTTTCGACGATTGCCTTTCCACGTTCAAAGGAAAAATCCTTATGGACGATGAAGCTTAAGGCATCCACCTTTTCCGCGTTCAGCAGAATGTCCATCTTGACCAGTTTGGATGGCTTATAGCCAATCAGTTCATAGTCAAAGGACGCATAACCCCTTGTATTCGACTTAAGCTGGTCGAAGAAGTCATAAACAATTTCGGCAAGCGGGATTTCATATACAATGCTGACACGGTTTTCATCCAAGTATTGCATGTCGATGAAAATGCCCCGTTTATGCTGGCAAAGTTCCATAATCGCACCGACATAATCGTTCGGGGACATCATCGTAGCTTTGACATATGGCTCTTCGACATGATCGATTTTTTGCGGGTCCGGCATATTGGATGGGTTATCCACTTTAAGCTCGGTTCCGTCCGTCATAACAACATGATAAATTACGCTCGGCGCCGTTGTAATCAGGTCGATTTTAAACTCGCGCTCAATCCGTTCCTGAATGATTTCCATGTGGAGCAGGCCGAGGAATCCGCAACGGAAACCGAATCCGAGCGCCTGGGATGTTTCAGGCTCGAACTGGAGAGCAGCATCATTTAGCTCAAGTTTTTCCAGGGCTTCGCGCAGATCGTTGAATTTTGCGGAATCGATTGGATACAGGCCACAGAAAACCATCGGGTTCAATTTCCGGTAGCCTGGGAGCGGCTCGGTTACCCCGCCTTTTGCGTTGGTAATCGTATCCCCGACTCTTGTATCGCTGACATTTTTAATCGAAGCGGTAAGGAAGCCTACATCGCCAACAGTCAGTTCATCGCGCGGCTGCGCTTTAGGCGAGAACACTCCGACTTCATTAACTTCAAATTCTTTGCCCGTTGCTATCATCTTAATTTTATCGCCAACCTTGACTGTGCCGTCTACGACCCTAATATAGGCAACAACGCCGCGGTACGCATCATAAAGGGAGTCGAAAATTAAGGCTTTTAATGGGGCTTCCGGATCTCCCGAAGGAGCTGGAACCTGTTTGACTACCTGCTCAAGAATGTCTTCAATTCCAATACCGGCTTTCGCGGAAGCAAGGACCGCTTCGGAAGCATCAAGGCCGATGACCTCCTCGATTTCATTGCGGACTCGCTCCGGGTCTGCGCTCGGCAAATCAATTTTATTGATAACCGGAAGGATTTCCAGATCATTATCAAGGGCAAGATATACGTTTGCTAGCGTTTGGGCTTCTATCCCCTGCGCCGCATCGACGACAAGGATAGCCCCTTCACATGCAGCGAGGCTTCGCGATACCTCGTATGTGAAATCGACGTGCCCTGGGGTGTCAATTAAATGGAAGATATAGTCTTCGCCGTCTTTTGCCTTATATTTTAACTGGACGGCGTTCAGCTTGATCGTTATTCCACGCTCACGTTCAAGGTCCATCGAGTCAAGCAACTGGTCCTTCATTTCACGAGAGGTTAAGGCATTCGTTTTTTCCAAGATTCGGTCGGCAAGTGTCGACTTGCCATGGTCAATATGGGCAATAATCGAAAAGTTCCTTATTTTCGACTGCCTTTTCAAACGTTCTTCTCTATTCAATAGGGATCACTCCTGTTTTACGCACATGTAGACTATTTTTGATTATATCAGCACAAAAATCAACTTTCAATGAAAAGTGAAGGTTGCTTCGAGGAGATAGAAAACGATTCTCTCTGAAAGTGGAGATGGGAGGAAAGGATGGCATCCCTTACCTCCTCCGCAGGAAAGCAATAAAAAAATATGCCCGTGCCATTCATGGCCGGACAAAAAAGATGGTCTATTACCTTCAAAAAAATTCGAGGATCCCTTTTACCACTCCCGACAAAACGCTTGTCAGCGCCTTGCCCATGGATGAAAACAAATTGAAGCCTTTCGATTCTTCTGATCCCTGGCCCCTTTTATCCAAACTGATTGTGGCGGCGTCTCCGCCCATAATGCTGACTTTCACTTCTTCTCGGCCATCTGTTTCAAGTGAAACCGGCTCCTTAAAACCCGAATCCCCGTATCCCTTTATGCGGTTGATTCCGCCATTTGCCGCCTGCATTCCCCCAAGTACTAGAGCGAACATGATGGCGGCAAGGCCAAGTGCTTTTACAGTAAACAGCTTCATGCCGCTCCCTCCTTCTACTTTTTCTCAGTCGGCTGTTCAAGCGGTTTTCCAACACTTTCAGCCTGCCAGAAATAATCCGCGAAAACATCGGCAAACGCCTCAGCGGACCGGTTCAATTCCTCGAATGTATTATCGACTCCGCCAAATTCAATGAGGATGGCATTTCCTGATAAGTCCTGGTTGTATTTACCGTTCGTTCCTTTTCCCGCTTTTACCCACACGCCTGTGCTCAACCCCTTATAGTTTTTTTCGAGTAGCACGTGAAGGTCTTTTGCGACTTGCAAATTCTTTTTGTAATTAGGATTATCACCGCCGATAATGAATGCCAGCTTTGCATAGGCCGCCCCGTTAATCATTTTGGTCGTGTCTTTTTTACGCTGGGAATCTCTATGGATGTCAATATAATAGGTAATTTCCTTGTTCGTGGCCATCGCTTCTTTAACTACATTCCTTGCTTCGGAATACGATTTTTCATATCCCAATTTCTTGGTAAGCAAATTTTTACTAATGTCAGTTTTATCAACAGTCGTGCCAATCCCCCTTGCTTCGAGGCTTTTCTTCAGCACATTTCCGATTTGGGTAACGTTGATTTTAGAGTGGTAGGCACGATTGGGATCTTTTTCTCCTTTTAAGTATGGTAAATACGACTCCCGGTTATGGGAGAAATAAATGAATACGCCCTCTTTCCATCTCGCAGGTGGGGGACGGTCATTTTTGCCAGTCAAGGGGATATCGCTGAGGTTCTGAAGCGAGGCCTCCCGTTCCGCCCTCATTATTTCAATAGGCGGGGCCGACTCAATAGGCATATTCGTATAATTGGTCCCTTCCCCTGCCACAGCAATCCGGCTGTCGAACAAATATAAGCCTGGCAATTCGCGGCCGAGCAGGCTCCTCGGGTCGTCAAGCTTGATATTGGCCGATACGGATAAAAAGAGATTTGCAAGCTTCGGACTCGCGCCTTTTCCATCTCGGCTCGCGAAATAATGGTTCTCCCAACCCGCGAATTGGTAAAGTAGTTCCGTATTGATTCGGCCTGGCGAATGTCCCAGGCCAAGGGAAGTTTGGGTATTTCCCGTATTAATAGATGCAAGAAGTCCGCTCGCGGTAAAACTGCTAAGAAGAAAGATGGCCAGCAGGGCGACTCCCTTTGCCAGGCCCGTCCCTGATAAGATTAGCGCATTGTTCGACCTCTGTTTCATCGTTCCACCATCCCCACCGATTGATTTACCAGCGGTTCCAAACATGGGATGCCTGAAACCGGATTTCTAGTAAATCATATGACGCCGATAGAGTTGGTAGAACCTGATCCTCTTTTAGTGTGGTTTTCCGTAGTGGTTTGGCTGTTGTTATCTGATTTGAGTGACATCTTTTCAGCTTTTGACCCAATCTTTGTCGCTCATCTCGATTTGAGTGTCACTTTTTCCGGTTTTGGCCAAATTTTTGTCGCTCATCTCGATTTGAGTGACACCTTTTTCGCTTTTGACAAAATCTTTGTCGCTCATTCCGATTTGTGCGACACCTTTTCTGAATTTCAACACAACTTTGTCACCTATCTCGATTTACAAGATGATACATAAAGTAACAACGCTTATCTTGTGTAATAACCCGCGTTCCCTTGATCAACTTCAGAGTGAAGCGCCGAATTCAATCCTGTCGCAATCAGGTTTGCCATATCCTCGATGAATACATCCACTTCCTTTGGCGTAACCATTAAGTTATGCCCTAGGGGAGCAAGTACCTCATGGATTAGCTGGCGCTTCTCATCTTCCTCAAGGGTGCCAACAATGCCAAGGAATGTTTTTCTATGCTCTTCTTCGGGAAGATCTTCATTTGTCAGCTTTGTTTTTTTCCCAAAAGTCATGCCGGCTGGTACGAGCGACCTTGACGGTTTGTTTCCTTCCCTCATCTCCTTGCCAAAATGCTTCAGGACAAAATCGATGGCGTCGCTTGTGATTGAAACAGCATCGACGACTGTGGGTACGCCAATTGCTATGACTGGAATGCCAAGCGTTTCCTTGCTCAGTTCCTTCCGTTTGTTGCCGACCCCAGACCCTGGATGAATTCCTGTATCTGAAATTTGGATTGTCGAATTGACCCTTTCTATCGACCTCGAAGCGAGTGAGTCAACCGCAATCACAAATCCCGGTTTGGTTTTCGCGACGACCCCGTGGATGATATCGCTTGTTTCTATTCCCGTTAGTCCCATGACGCCTGGAGCCAGTGCGCTGACGGACCGATAGCCTTCTTTTACATATTCGGGCTGCAGGTCGAATAGATGCCTTGTCACGAGAAGATTCTCGCAGACGATTGGCCCCAGTGCATCAGGCGTTACATTCCAATTTCCCAGGCCGACAACAAGGCACGAGTCTTCCTTCCTGATTCCCGCGCTTTCCAAAAAAGCGGCAAACTCATCCGAGAATAGTTTTTCGACCTTTTGTTGAAGCTCGGTATCCTGCTGCCGAATGCCCGCGACTTCGATCGTCAGGTAGCGGCCAGGCTTCTTGCCTACATGTTTTTGGCCTTCTTTTGTTATTTCTACTAGGGAGACCTTCATGCCATCAACTTCTTTTTCCTTAATGATGACCCCCTCGATTTCGGAAACATTCCGTTCCTGCCCAATTGTTCCCTGCTTGCCGGCGATTGCCATTTCCCTTGCTTCTACGGCCAGGTCTGTCCTAAGTCCATAGTTGCGAAAATCGAACTTCTCACTCATGCACTTATGCCCCCAAGTCTATTTTAAATTGCCATTCATGTTACTTATTATGTTTTCCTGTATCTGGGCAATTCATTCAAGCTGTCAAGGAAATTGGTTTTACACAATTTATTCCGTGAGTATTGCATTATTTGCATGCGTTTGATAAAATATCTTTTGTTCCTATTTATGTTTATGGAAGTGAAATGTCGAGTTCATAGAAGTGTCTCGGTTCTTTTTTTAGGAGGTGAATGGAATGCCAAACATTAAATCTGCAATCAAGCGCGTAAAAACAAACGAAGCAAACAACGCTCAAAATACAGCTGCAAAGTCTGCAATGCGTACTGCTGTTAAAAAAGCTGAATCCGCAATCGTACTGAACGATGCTGATGCAGCGAAGGAAGTTTTTGCAGGAGCGGTTAGCCAGCTTGACAAAGCTGTTACTAAAGGCCTTATCCATAAAAATGCTGCTGCCCGCAAAAAATCTCGCCTAGCAAAGAAAATCAACGCTCTATAAGAGTGCAAAAGCCTGCTTTCCATTAAGGAGCAGGCTGTTTTTTTTGATTAGGATGTATAAAATTTGTCCAGTTCAAGCGCCAGCGCCTAGTGTACTCCGGTCCAAACGGCGCTAAACGGGCGCTTTCACTTTTTTTATCACGATGGTTTTCCTAGCTTCATGAGGAACATTTCCACAAGGAGGGATTTATCGGCTCCTCCGGTTTTCATCTGATAATCCGCTTCCGCAAGCTGCCCAATCATCCCCGCGAGCTCTTCATCGGAAAACCTCCCCGCAAGCCCCGCCGCCATTTTGACCCTGTATGGATGGACTTTGAGCAAGCCGGCTATTTGCTGTTGGCCATATCCCTTCCTTGCCAGATCTTTTATTTGATAAATGAGACGGAATTGGCCGGCCAGCAGAGCAAGTATTTTAATTGGTTCTTCATTCTGCTTGATTAAATCATAGTAAATCCGGAGTGCATCAGCCGTTTTTCGCTGGACAACCTTATCGGTAAGGCTGAAAATATTTTGTTCAAGCGATTTCGGTATGAGCATTTCCGCAGTCTCCGCATCAATCCTTCCGCCGGGGCCGGCATACAGGGCAAGCTTGTCCAATTCGTTCGACAGCATGAACAGATTGGTTCCGGCAAGCCCGGCAACGATCTCCACTGCCTCCGGCTCGATAGTAAACCCCTTGCGTTTCGCCTGGCCGGCAATCCATTGCTTAAGTTCCTGATCGGAAAGTTTTTTCAGCTCAGCGGTAGCCGCGACCCGCTTTAATTCCTTTGTCACCTTTTTCCGCTCATCAAGCTTTTCATAAGGGGCAAAAAACACCAGAATTGTATACGGTGCGGGCTCCTTTAAGTAAGATTCCAGCCTAGATAGATTGTGTACGATTTTCTCCTTCTGTTTTTCCGAGGTCAGAAAGACTGGATTCTGAACAAAGACAATCTTTTTGTCACCCATAAATGGAAACGTTTCCGCATCTTCAAGCGCCACTTCTATAGGCGTCTCCTCCATGTCATAGGTTGAAAAATTAAAGTCCCGTTCATCTCCAAGCACTTGGTCGAGCAAAAGCTGGCCTGTTTCCTTCATTAAAAACGGCTCTGTCCCGTATAACAAATAAACAGGAGAGAATTGCTTCGCCCTTATTTGTTTCCATATTTCCATTACCATCCTGCAACTCTCCCCAAATGGATTACACCTTTTCTCTCTCTATCCTAAAGAAGCCCGTCCAATTTTACAAGCATCCAAAGGGAATCGGGAGCCAAACCCGATCCCCATTTTATATGAACGCCGGCCCGACAAGTCCCGGGCCTTATCTGCCGGCGGAACGCCTTATTGCTTTTATATTTCGCACCGGACGGGAAAACTATTTGTGTTAAGTACTGACAAAAAGCGGCCGGCGCATGCAGCGCTGGATTTTTTTTAATGGATGGCTTATACTATTATGGAAAATAGGGAGGGGTAGCTTGTGAACGAATTTGAACAAAACGTCCAGAGCAAACGAAACGATGCGATTGATTCAGGGGTTGGCTTCATTGTTTCCTTCGGTTTTTTTGCAACCATGTTCATAATCGCGACAGTCATCCATGCCATTGGTTCTTAATGGATGCCTTCCAAGGCCGCCCGCCGCGGCCTTTTTATTTTTGCCCGAAAGTATTATTTTTTTCCGGTGATGGTCCAGTGTATGGCAAAAAGGTAGAAAAGGTTCCTGAATTTCCTTTAAAACGATAGGAAACAGCTCCATGAATGTCAGTCCTGAATACGGCTGCGCCAATTTCTTCAATCCGTTTCAAGGTTTCCGTGTTCGGGTGGTCGAACCTGTTATTTACTCCAGCTGAAATCAGGACGATTTCGGGCCGGTACGTTTCAAGGAATTGTTCCGATGAAGACGTCCTGCTCCCATGATGGCCAGCCTTGAGTACGTCGATATTCATATTAGGAAACAAATCTGTAATTTCTTTTTCTGCCTGTTCATCCAGGTCTCCCGTAAAAAACCACCCCTTTCCTCCCAAAACGGAATGAATGGAAACTGAACCGCCATTCCGCTCCCCGTCATATCGTTTACCTGGTGAGAGAACATGGAAGTTGTAAGGACCCGCCTGCCAGTAATCTCCCCTTGTTACCTCCCGGATACGGATCCCCTTTTCGGTCGCCAGGCGGATAACCCTTTCTTCCACCTCGGATTTCTCCTTCATGCCCGGAATCATGATTTCGCCAATCTTTATTTCATCCACAATAGCCGCGGCGCCGCCAATATGGTCGATATCGCCATGTGTCAGGATTAACTTGTCTATTTTTGTGATTCCTTTTGCTTTCAAAAAGGGAATGACCGTGTCCCTGCCAGGATCAAATGTTTTTTTTCGCCGCTGCCATTCCTTCTTCCCAAAATCAACAATACCGCCTGTATCGATTAGATAGACCCCCTTTTGGTCGGGTAGCCTTATTAGAATGCTGTCACCCTGGCCAACATCAATCAACGTGATTTCCCCAAATGATGGGGACACCTGCTTGATTCCCACATGTACGGCCAGGAAAAATAGAGGAATACATAGTAAAGCCGTCGCCCTTTTTCCTGGCTGCGATTTTTCCCAAAGAATAAAGGAGCCTATAACAGCCACGGCATAAAATATGATCGCCGGCAAGCCCAAATGCCCAATGTTTAGCTGTAATGGTGCTTTCGCCAGGAATACCGCAAGCCGGTCTGATAAAATAATTCCCTTATTAACAAAAAAAGCTGCTGAATGTGACAAACTGCCAAAAAAGCTTAATGGATATAAAATATACACAGCCGGCATCATAAAGAACGAATAAAGAGGGATATAAATGAGGTTTGCAGCGGCTCCAATCAGCGGAATCCCGTAAAAATGAACTAACAGAATTGGCAGGGCGGCTATCTGGGATATCATAGTCCCAGTAAGAAGGAGGACGGCACCGCCAGTTTTCATCGCCTGTAACGCCCGTGCTGATAATAGTAGCGCAAAGGTAACCGCATAGGATAGCTGAAAACCGGGATCAAACAGGACGAATGGATTAGTGAGTACGTAGGCTCCAAAGGAAAGGGATAGAGCATCCAAAGCGCTGACAGGGAAAAAACGCGGACGAATATTCGCGAGAAGGAGAATTTCGGCCATAAGAACCGACCTGATTACGGATGGAGAGCCTCCTGCTAGAATGGCATAAAGAGGTAGAATGAATAAAAGAATGCCTGACATCCTTTCACGGGTGGCACCCAATCGGATGCCAGCAAATAAGGCTGCCCCCGCTAGAATGGTCACCTGCATGCCGGAAATCGCAAGCAAATGGGTGATGCCTAAATTTTTGTAGGCGCCGCTAACCTCTAGGGGGAATAGCGACTGATCGCCATATACGAGGGCGGCCGCAACCGGAACAGTTCCAGGGGGGAGCTGTCCGGCCATGCCTTTAATCCCCATCTCCCGTACCTTTCCGAGTCTTTCAACGATGCCGGCCGCTTCCATTCCGCACATCCCCAATGGGGCGGCGTCAAGTTTCAGCATCCAATGTACTTTGTTCCGGCTCAAATACTCTCTGTAATCGAAGGCGCCCGGATTCCTCGCACTGGAAGGGAAATCCAATTTCCCTGTCAGCCGGCATGTTCTTCCGACAAAACTTTCTTTTTCAAGGGCTACCTTTTCCATTTCACTTTTTATTTTGTATGTACCCATTACATGTTCACCGGTTCGGGCATCGACAGCTTCCGCAATGAAGAAGTCTCCATCGATTCTGGCGCCGGCCTTGAAACTTAGTGTGAACTCCCTTTCATTTCCGGAAAGAAGTGTTCTGTTTTCCTGGACGGCGTTGTATCCTGATTCGGAAAAAAGTGTAAACACCCCAACTACAAGGACAATAGTAATGAAATCGAACCGTTTTGCTTTTAGCAGGAAAAAAAGATAAAGAAGAAAGTTGAAGAGAATTGGGATCGGATTAAAGAACGCGGTCAAGGTCCCTAAAAGGGCTGCGGGGGCAAGGAGGATGAACTTCCTTTTCATAATTACCTCCAAATGATTTACACTCAAACTGTTCGTGCATGCTTTTTTAAAAAATCAATCCGCGCATCCGCCGCGAAACGGGGGATGCGCAAATTGCATTAGCTGCCAGTTTCCTGGGCAATGGATGGGATGGAGGCAATTTTACTGAAATCGATTATAGTCTCTTTCAATTCCACCTTTTCGGTTTTCACGTTCGCCTTTTCAAAAAGATCAACCGCATAAGGGTGGTTCTTATAATCCTTCGCGTAATAAACCGTTTTAATGCCGGCCTGGATAAGCGCCTTGGAGCATTGCAAACATGGGAAGTGGGTAACATAAATTTCTGCTCCATCGGTAGGAACGCCAAACTTCGCGCATTGCAGGAGCGCGTTCATCTCCGCGTGGATTGTTCGGACGCAATGATGGTCAATGACATAGCAGCCATGGTCCGTACAATGCTCACCGCCGGCAATTGAACCATTGTAGCCGCCGGCAATGATCCGTTTATCCCTTACAATCGTCGCTCCTACTGTCAGCCGGGTACATGTGCTCCTCAAGGCGAGCAAATGGCTTTGCGCCATAAAATATTGGTCCCACGAAATTCTTTCCATTTTTTATTCCCCCTTATGCTGTGTTGGCTGTTTGTCCTTTCAGTTTACCTTCCTTCATCCTATACGGTCAACGGACAGTAATGGAAGACTCGAGCTTTTCATACGTCTTCTCCCCGATTCCGCTTATTTCCTTTAATTGGGCAGTGTCTTTAAAAGGGCCGTTTTTTTCACGGTATTCGATGATGGCCGCCGCCTTGGCGGGACCAATTCCGGGTATTTCCTGAAGGCCCGCTGCATCCGCTTTATTAATGTTGATTTTCCCATCCTCTTTTGGACCGGGTGATTGGATAGCCTGGCTCCCTTCAATTCCCGCCGCCGGTATATAGATAACCATTTCATCCTCGAGCCTTTGGGCAAAATTGACCTGTGCCGCGTCCGCTTTTTCCGTAAGGCCTCCCGCGCGTTCAATCATATCAATGACCCTCTCGTCTTTTCCCGCGCGGTAGACCCCCGGCTTTTTCACTTCTCCTTTCACATCGACGAGAATTTGCTCGTTCTTCTCCTCGGCGTCCGTGTCCGGAAGTTCTGTCCGCTCCTCCAATACCGGGAAATGTTCCGCTTGCCCTACCATTTCCGGGACCGGTTCCCGAAAGAAGCTATAATACAAAAAGATTCCTAATGCGGCAATGGCCGCCACTAAATAGAGTTTATTGCTGCTCAGCCACTCTCTCATTGAAAAAACTCTCCTTAAGGTATAATTTGCTTGTACGATTCATATTGTTGTAGTGGAATTCGTTTGGCCAGGAGGGGATTGGAAGATGAATATCGGCATTATCGGGACAGGTAATATGGGGCGAATTCTTGCAGAAGCGTTTATTGATAGCGGGGCAATAAAAGCGGAGTCCCTTATGGTCGCCAACAGGACGATAGCGAAGGCATTGGAGTTGAAAAAAGTATATCCGGGCATCCAGGTTGCAGAAAAGGCTGAAGAAGTTGCCCGTCATTCGGATATGGTATTTATTTGTGTAAAACCATTGGAAATCCATGCGCTCCTTGGAACGATCGCTTCCTTTCTTACAAAAGAGAAATGCCTTATATCCATAACGAGCCCGATTAGTACAGGCCAGATTGAAACTTTAGTGAATTGCTCTGTCATCAGGGCAATCCCAAGCATTACCAACAGGGCGTTGGCCGGCGCTTGCCTTCTGACATTTGGGGATAAATGCAACCCGGAATGGAAAAACAGAGCGTATGATTTTTTTGCGAAAATATCATCCCCTATCGAGATAGAACAGGAACTTGTCCGTGTTTCATCCGATATCGTGAGTTGCGGCCCCGCGTTTTTCAGCTTTCTTCTGCAGGCATTCATTGAAGCCGCCGAAAAGAAAACAGGAATCGATAAAGAACGGGCCACCAAAATGGCCAGCGCCATGATCGTCGGAATGGGTGAATTGCTTAGCCAGGGGCATTATACATTGCCGACGCTTCAGGAAAAGGTATGTGTGAAAGGCGGTATTACAGGTGAGGGAATAAAGGTTCTTGAAAAAGGGCTTGGGGATTTATTTTATGAATTGCTCAATGCGACCCATACAAAGTTTGAAGAGGATTTACAAAAGGCGGGAGAACAGTATTCTACCAACTAATTCTCCATACGAAGAAATATTTCCTTCTTTTTTTCAAAAAAAATTGGCCAGTTCCATTAAAGAATTGGCCATTTTTTTATTCTTTTTTAGCGACAAAGAAGATCCGTTCTGAATCTGAAACTGGCGAGGAATTTTTAAAATCCGCAGTGATGGAAACAACCGTTAATCCTGCCTCCGTAAGCCAGCCTCGGTAATCTTCAACCTGATACGACCGCTGATAATGGACTTCATCGAAGCGGTCATAACGGCCGTCAGATTCATCGAGGACAAAAAAGCTGATTTCGTGTTCAACACTATATGGTTCATCCCCACTGAAGCTATCCCAAATATACGATACACGATCCCCGTTTAGCGAAAAGGACTTGTTGACGAACCCATTTTCAATCTTATCGGTAGAATGGACATCAAAGATTAGCAGGCCTCCATGCGAAAGATGGGATGCCGCGTGGAGGAACGTGCTTTTGACTTCCTCTTCCGTTCGTAAATAATTTAGCGAATCGCAAAAAATCCCGATAATTCCATAGTTTCCGGGCACTTCAAGCTGAGCCATGTCCTGTTCGTAAAACGGGATGGAGAAACCGGCATCTTCCGATTTTGCCCGGGCTACCGAAAGCATATCCGCGGATAAGTCCACCCCGGTGACGGAAAAGCCTTGCTGAGCAAACCGGAGTGATAGTTCACCTGTTCCACAGCCTAGGTCAAGGAGGGATTTCTCCCTGCCTAGACCGAATTTTTCCCAGGCATTGAGCACATAGGCCACCCATTCATCATACGGGGCATCTTCCATTAATTGATCATACAAATAGGCAAAACGTCCGTAACTCATGGATTCAGGACACTCGAAATGTTTTCGAGCGGAGCATCTCCCCAAAGGCGTTCAAGATTGTAATATGTCCGTTCATCGCGGTGGAAAACGTGGGTTACCACATCGCCAAGGTCGATTAAAATCCACTTCGCTTCATCAAAGCCTTCCATCCTACGGACGCTAAAGCCGTTCTCCTCGGCTTTTTCCTTGATTTCCCTTGCGATTGCCTGTACCTGCTTATCGGAGTTTCCGTGGCAAATGATAAAGTAATCGGCAATGAGCGAAATCCCTTTCATGTTCAGGGCCAGGATATCTTCTGCCCTTTTATCATCGGCGGCCTTTACCGCAATTTCCAACAGCTCTTGCTTGCTCATTCATCAATCCTCCTGTTTTTGACGAGGTCATTATAAGTTAAAAAGGTTTCCGGGTAAACCGGCTGGTTTTTTTTCATTAAAAATGAAATTGTATTCCTTACAGATTGGATAAGCGCGAGATCAAGGTTTTTTTCCGCTAGCTCACGCGTTTCCTCGACACCGGGAAAATTTCGGCCCGGCTCGATATAATCGGCTAGGTAAACGATTTTTTCCAAAAGCGTCATCCCTGGCCGTCCCGATGTATGGTAGCGGATCGCATCCAATATGTCAGGGGCGGTAATCCCAGCCTCCTTTTCAGTGAGAAAAGCGCCTGCGGGGGCATGCCATAATTCCGGACTATACTCGAGCAGGTCCTTGGGATAACCGTTTTCTAGGATGATCTTTCTCATTTCCTCTTTTGGCCGGAATTTCGCATAATCATGAAAAATTGCGGCTAGCTCCGCCTTTTTAGGGTCTGCGCCATACTTCCGGGCAAGGGCTATCGAGGTTTCAACAACACCGAGAGTATGGACATAGCGGTGTTCAGTCAATTGCCCTTTGACGATTCCTAAAGCTTTTTCACGTTCCATATAATTTATTCTCCCAAATATAACTGATGACACTCTCGGGCAAAAGGTATTGAACGGTTTTGCCTTCACGAAGCCTCTCCCGAATCATACTTGACGAAAGGTCGATGGCAGGGACTTCCACCGTTTCTATTGGATAAGTTGTTTCCATGGAGTAGCCCGGACGCTGGACGCCGACAAAGGTAACCAGTTTGAGAAGCTCGTCAATTTTATGCCACTTCGGCAAATATTCAACCATATCGGCCCCAATGATAAAATAAAAATCGTAATCAGTGTGCCTATCGGCAAGAAATTTCATCGTTTCAAACGTGTAGGATGGCCCCGGCCTTTCAAGCTCCGCCTTTTCCACCTTAAACAACCTATTCCCTTTTATCGCAGCTTCAAGCATCGCAAGACGGTCCTCATTTGAAGCGCCTCCCGCCTTTCTTTTATGGGGAGGTTCCTGGTTCGGCATAAACCATATTTCATCAAGGCCAAGGGAATGGCAAACCTCATTCGCAATGATTAAATGGCCTTGGTGCGGCGGATTGAACGTTCCCCCAAGAATGCCTACCTTTTTCATGAAACCTCCTCCTTATTATGCCCTAAGGGAGCTGGATTTGTTTATTCTCAACAGATTCTTTGTAAAGGACGATTGTGTTTCCGATTATCTGGACAAGTTCGGCTCCCGTCCCGCCGATGAGTTCCTCTGCGACCGTGTCCCTGTCTTCGTCACAGTTCTGAAGGACGCTAACTTTCAGCAATTCCCTCGCTTCAAGAGCATCGGCAATCTGCTTGACCATGTTGCTGTTCACTCCGCCTTTTCCCACCTGGAAAATTGGGGTAAGGTGATGGGCCTTGGAACGGAGAAACCTTTTTTGTTTTCCTGTTAACATTTTGTACCTCCCAGTTGTTTCAGTACGGTTTTACGCATCCTGTCCGTATCCGGCTTGATTCCCGTCCATAATTCGAAAGCAAGTGCCCCCTGATGGACAAACATCCCCAGGCCGTTCAGCGTCTTTGCTCCCCGCAGGCGGGCCTGTTTCATGAATTCCGTTTCAGAGGGATTGTAAATAATATCGGCAGCATGCGCCTGCTTATTCAGGCCATCAAGGCCAATCGGGCTCACGCCTGGTTGTGGGTGCATGCCGACAGATGTTGTCTGAATAATAATAGTATACTCATTGATTTTTTCCGCCGCTTCTTCAATCGAGAGCGCCCTCGACGGAACACCGGTTTGTGATTCGCCCACGAGCGACTCCGCTTTTGGAAGGCTTCGGTTGCAAATATCAATTACGGCCGGATTAGTTTTTTCAAGGGTGAAATAAATCGCCCTTGCAGCCCCGCCTGCGCCTATTACGAGAATGGCCGGATCCTCAAGCTTCGGAAAACCTTCCTCAAGGCTTTTAAGGAATCCGGGGCCGTCCGTATTATAACCGGCAAGCTTGCCATCCTTGTTGACGACTGTGTTGACCGCGCCTATTTCTTTTGCAAGCGGGTCAATCCAATCCAAAAGAGGCATAATTTCCGTTTTATAAGGAATCGTCACATTAAAGCCAGCCGCCCCGATCGCCTTTAATCCGGAAACAGCTTCCCGGAGCCGGCCTTGTTCGACAAGGAAAGGATGGTAATGGGCATCAATCCCATACAGGCTAAACAGATCATTGTGCATTTGGGGCGAAAGGGAGTGCCCAATCGGATTCCCGATAACACCAAAAAGCTTTTTCAATACTATTCCCCCCGTACCTAAATAAGCGACTTGCGAAGCATCGTCTGGACGCCCCTTGGCACAGACGCCGTTACTTTCGCCCCCGGTTCATTGACTGTTACCCAGCCAAGCCCGGAAAAGACGATATCAGTCTTTGGTTCCCGGATTGTATATTCCTGTTTAACGAGTTCGGGAAATGTATCGAGCTCATCGGCGTTTGGAGGGGTAAGCATTTCCCCGACATGCCGTGCATAAAGGTCATCCGCATTTTCCGTTTTGGTCCTGTGGATGCCCAGGTCGTTAGAAAAATGGCACACAAGCGCCCTTCTTCCCCCCGCTGTGTAATCAAGCCGGCCGAGGCCGCCGAAAAACAATGTCTGGCCCTCATTCAACTGATAGACCTTTGGCTTAATTTCCTTTTTCGGGGTGATGACCTTCAAGTCCTTTTTGCCGACATAGTGGGCCATCTGGTGATGATTGATGATTCCCGGGGTATCGATTAGCGATTTACCATCATCAAGCGGAATCTTTATTATGTCAAGGGTTGTGCCCGGGAAGTGCGATGTCGTAATCACATCCTGGCCGCCGGCGATATCACGGATAATCCTGTTGATGAACGTGGATTTGCCGACATTCGTACAGCCGACAACGTAAACGTCCCTGCCCTGCCTATAGGAATCAATCGCCTCAGCCGTCTCCCTGATATTTTGGCCGTTTGCCGCTGAAATCAGGAACACGTCTTCTGCCTGGAGGCCGAGTTGCTTCGATTCTTGCTTCATCCAATTAATCAGCTTATTGTGCTTCACCGACTTCGGAAGCAGGTCGACCTTGTTTCCTACAAGCAGGATTTTATTTCCTCCTGCAAACCGATGCATCCCGGGAATCCAACTCCCATTGAAATCGAAAATATCAACGATTTTTACAATCAACGCGTCCGTATGTCCGATTTGATTCAGTATTTCCAAAAAATCATCATCGGTCAGGCTGACATCCTGGACCTCATTGTAATGCTTTAGGCGGAAGCAGCGCTGGCAAATAATTTGCTCCTTCCCAAGAGAGGAAGCGGGGGCATAGCCAAGTTCACCCGGGGACTCCGTCTGGATGGCTACCCCGCATCCGATGCAAATGTCACGTTCCTCTTCCACTGTTAGACCTCCCAATCAATCATTCCTTTTTTGCGGAAAAAATTCAGGATTCGGCGCTCAATTTTCCGGTTGAATCGTGTGAAAAATCCATCGGTTGATGCGACCGGAACAACAAGAATTGTATGGAAGCCGCCCCTGTTTCCTCCAAAAACATCCGTTAAAAGCTGGTCGCCGATGACAACCGTTTCTTCCCGTTTCAGGCCCATCCGTTCGACGGCTTTACGGAAAGCACGTGTCATTGGCTTACGTGCCTGGAAGATGAAGGGTATCCCTAGCGGATCGGAAAAGGATTTTACCCGCTGCTCATTATTGTTTGAAACGATCGTAACAAGAATATCATTCTTCCGCATTTCATCGAACCACTCAATCAGTTTTGGAGTGGCTTGCGGCCTGTCCCATTCGACAAGGGTATTGTCAAGATCGGTAATTATCCCTTTGATGCCCTTTTTTTTCAACTGTTCAGGAGTAATTTCAAATACGTTCTTTACATGCTCTGTGGGCAGGAAAAGGTTTAACATCGTAACACCCCGTTTTTATTTCATAAGGTTGGCAATGTTATCATCATAACCAATTTTGCCATAGGTTTCAAAAACATTTTTCCCAAACTTGCTCATTTCCACTAAATCCGGGAATTGACATCATCCGGTGCTATCCGCCTCCACTATAAAATAATTGTCGAAAACTGAGGCTGAATCCCTTCCTTCCCCCTTGTTTATTTAGGAGAAAGTGTCAAAAAAAGAAAATAGCTAGAAAAACTTTTCGACAAATTTGGCGCGAACCGAGCATGTGGATAACTTTATCAACATTATACCACTTGCTACTATCACCTTTTTCCCAATTATAAACAACTTAATCACAGGTTATCCACTGGTCCCTGTGGACAATAAGAACGATTGTTCCGTCCGATTTTTTTTGTTAGATTAAGGTTAACAACGATGAACTTATCAATATATGATGCCAGCGTGTATTTAGACACAAATTTTAACAGGGGGTGATTTCTGGCATGCGCAAACTGTCGGATGATTTGTTGATCGAGTCCTATTTTAAGGCTAGAGAACTGAACCTAAGCCCTGATTTTATTCGTCTAATCGAAAAGGAAATACAGCGCCGCTCTTTATCACATAAAGTTAGGGTATCCTCCTGACCTCGCCTGGTCAGGCTTTTTTTATGAAAAAACGGCGCTCGGATGGCGCCGTTTTTCCTATGAGCCTGTCCGGAGAGTGCCTACCTTTTCCCCCATCCTGACGTCGAATGGGGTTGAAATTGATCGTTCCGGAGTAAAACTTCCTTTTTCAAACAAAAGGACAATCGTTGACCCGAAGCTGAAATAGGCTATTTCCTCCCCTTTTTTAAGTTCATTGCCTTCATGCGTCGTTTCAATGGAATTAACAAACATCGCGCCAACCTTGACCACGGCAACCATTCCGGAGGCTGTTTGGATTTCCGAGATCATCCGGTAATTTTTTGACAAGGTGTCCACACCATATTTCAGGCCCCACTTGTTAACAGGATATGATTTTGCCCCAAGCGACCACTGACGTTTCACTTCCCCGTCCACCGGGCTGTGGATCCGGTGGTAGTGGCTCGGGCTTAAATAAAAAATCATATAAGTTCCATCCATATATTTTTCAGCGGTTTCTCTGTCCCCGAGCATGTCGATGACGGAATAAATTTTCCCCTTCACTTCCATTTCACTGCTCGGTTTAACGGTGCCAATATCCTCAATAACAGCATCGACAGGGCTGACAACGGAATACTCCTCCTGGTTAACCGGACGGGAGCCAGGCTTAAGCTTTCTAATAAACAAGTCGTGCAAAGTCGGATATTCCCCGATCGGCGTTTCCATTTCAATAGTGTTGAGTCTGTAGACTTTGGCGAAGCGGGAGACAACTCTCCTGCTTCTTGGGGACCTTGCAAATTTCCTTAAAAGCAAGGATGACCATTTGCCATTTGTCAACTCGATGAAAAGCCTGTAGATGGGCTTAAACAATGTACTAACCTCCAAATAGTGTAAATATACTCTTTACGAACCGTCATAAAAGCCTTAAAATGAAAGTATGATAGGTTAATGATTACGACTAGCCGATGGACGTGTGCAAGAATTAGGAACCTTGGCCACTGCCTTTGTTTCTTTCTTATACCGGACCTTCCACACAGGAATCCGGATTGCAAAAAAGGAGTGAGGAAATGTTTTTATTGGATGTAGTAGACCAAACAGTCAAAAAACTCAAAACACAAACAGCCAATGTCCTGACATTGATGAATTTGTCGCTCGGTGGTTTTGCAATTATATTTACAATTCACGGAAATTTAAGGCTCAGCCTTCTGCTCATTTTCATAGCCGCCTTGGCGGACAGGTTCGACGGTATGGTTGCCAGGAAATTCAATATCGAATCAGAGTTGGGAAAGCAATTGGATTCCATGAGTGATATTATATCATTTGGCGTGGCACCAGCACTATTAATATATCAAGGAATTTTATCTGAATTTGGCGGCCCTGGATCATTTTTCACCATTTTCTTCATCGCCTGCGGAGCCTTCCGCCTGGCCCGGTTCAATATCACGGAAAGCAATGGCTATTTCACAGGTTTGCCAATCACTGCGGCCGGATGCCTGGTTACACTCAGTTTCCTTGCCATCCCTTATGCTCCTCCGCAAACATTCCTGTTCATTGTTATGGCACTATCATTCCTTATGGTCAGCCCGTTTAAACTTAGGAAGGTATAAGAAAGTGCCGTGTTAGCGCGGAAGCTAGACAATTGTATACATTCTTATGTTTTGAAGCCAAAAACACCCCGGCTATCTATAAGCTGCCGGGGTGTTTTTTCATGTAAATTAAAGATTCTTGGTCAATTCAAGGAATTCGTGGACATCATCCATGCAGAGCTTTATGGCGCTTGCCCAGAAATCCTGTTTCGTCAGGTCTGCCCCGAGATGCTTTTCGGCGAGCTCCTCGACTGTCATTGATGCAGTATCCTTCAGAAGCGCGATATACTTTTCCTCATAACCGCTTCCTTCCTCGAGCGCCCTTGCATAAATACCGAGCGAGAACAAGTAGCCGAACGTATAAGGGAAGTTATAGAACGGCACACCTGTAATGAAGAAGTGCAGCTTCGATGCCCAGAAGGTAGGATGGTATTCTTCCAAAGAATCAAGATAAGCTTCCCGTTGCGCTTTCTCCATCAATTCATTCAGGCGGGCAGCGCTGACAAAGCCCTTTTTCCGCTCTTCATAAAAGCTTGTCTCGAACAGGAACCGGGCATGGATATTCATAAGGAAAGCGACAGAACGCTGGACTTTATCGTCAAGGAGCGCCAGCTTTTCTTCTTCGGTCTTCGCGTTTTTGACAGCCGCATCCGCGACAATCATTTCCGCGAATGTCGAAGCGGTCTCCGCCACGTTCATCGCATAGCTTCGGTTAAGCAGATGAAGGTCCCTCATTGCAAAAGTATGGAATCCATGGCCTAATTCATGGGCCAGGGTCGATATATTCGAAGGCGTTCCGGAGTAGGTCATGAAAATCCTTGATTGCTTCGATTCAGGGAAATACGTATGGAACCCGCCCGGCGCTTTCCCCGGCCTGTCTTCTGCTTCAATCCAATTGTTTTCAAACGCGTGTTTACTAAAAGAAGTCATTTCCTCGCCAAATTTGGCAAACTGCTCAAGGATGAATTCCGCCCCTTCATGATAAGGCACCTTGGAATCGGCGCTGCCAAACGGAGCATCCTGGTCATACCAGCTTAGTTTTTCCGCGCCTATCAGTTCAGCCCTCCGCTTAAGATAGGCTTTCAATGGCTCCTTGTTGGCGGTTATTGCACCCCACATAGCATCCAGCGTATCTTTTTTCATGCGGTTGTAGTCAAGCGGTTCTTTAAGGAAATCATCCCATCCCCTTAATTTATATACATTAAGCCGGAATCCAGCCAGGTGATTAAGGATTTTCGCCAAATAATCTGCATTTCCTTCCCAAGCCTTTTCCCATTCTTTAAATACAGCTTTGCGGACTTCACGGTCTGGGTTGGAGAACAGGTTTGCGGCCTGGCCGACAGACAGTTCCTTTGTTTCCCCGTCTTTGGAAAAATGGACCTTTGTTTTGCCAACGACCATGTCGTACATTTGGCCCCATGCATGGTAACCGTCAATTCCAAGGGCGTTGATTGCTGCCTCCTCCGCGTCTGAAAGTTTTTCGGCGGCCCGTACCCTTCGCTCAGTCAGAACGAATTCCAATTCCTTCAGCCTGCTGTCTTCCATCAGAGCATTCCATTGATCGTCTTCAATTCTGGCAAGCTTTCCATCGAAAACTGTCAGAGCAGTCTGGAAAGAAGCGTTCAGGCCAGTCGCCTTGGCGAGGAGTTCATGCGCTTTTTTATCCTCTGTGTTCTGTGCCTTTAGGCAGCTAAGGAACGCCCCCGCCTGGCGAGTTTTCATCGCGGTTTTTTCAAAGAGGCCAATGAGGTTGTCCAAGGCATCGGCATCCCCGGCATCGCCTTTTAGCTCCCACTTTTCCACTTCGCTAAAAAACAGGTCGATTGATTCCTTGGTGTTTTCAAGGTGGCGCTGGAACTCTGGTGAAGAGCTGCCGCCCGGAAAAAACACATCCAAATTCCACACATCCGAATACGTTGCGTTGACCATAATGATCCCCCTTATCTTTTTGCTGCAGGCGCAATGCCCGGTGAAATATGTACCACTTTATTATAGATTATTTTCAGAAGATTACCAATTTAGGAGTTCCATATTTCTTAAAAAAGAGAGCCGCCATCATGGCAGCCCGTCATTACCCTAGCATGGCCGGCCGCAGAAATACCACCAGCCGCCGAAGAGCAGGATAATAATTAAGAGAATGATGAAAAGCGCGTATAGAAAACCATATCCTCCGACGCCAGGCCCATATGGGTATACATATGGGTATGGAGGGTATTGGGACCCACAATACATGGCATTCACCCCTTCCTATACTATAGAGTATGTACCGGGCAAAAACGTGCATGGGCGGGTAAAAAAATCAACCTTCCGGAAGGGTTTCCTATATAATGGAGATAACTACTTGCGTTTTGCCGGGAGAGGGTACCTTGAAGACGATTATCCTAATCGATGATGAACAGAGAATGCTCGACCTGCTTTCACTTTATCTTTCGCCACGCGGATTTCAGTGCCTTACATTCACTTCCGCTCTTCCTGCCATCGATTATTTGGAAAGCGGGAGAGCAAACCTCGTCCTACTCGATGTGATGATGCCAGAAATGGACGGCTGGGAAGCCTGCCGTGAAATCCGGAGACACTCGGATATCCCGGTTATCATGCTGACAGCCCGGACAGAAAAGCCTGATATTGTAAAAGGATTGAAGCTTGGGGCGGACGATTATATTTCAAAACCGTTTGATGAAGAGGAACTAATCGCGCGGATTGAGGCGGTCATGCGAAGGAGGAACCCAACCGACAAGATCCTTTCATTCAGGGGGCTTGTCCTAAACCAATCTTCCTTTGAACTTGCTTACGAGGGGCAACCCATTTCCCTCACACCAAAAGAATTTTCAATCCTCGTGATTTTGTTGCAAAACAAGAATAAGGTATTCACTCGTGAACATTTGCTCACCACCGTTTGGGGGTTTGCCGCAACAACGGAAGATCGGACAGTCGATTCGCATGTCCGCAACCTCAGGGACAAACTGCGAAAAGCGGGCTTCCCGGTGGACGACCATCTCTCGACCGTTTGGGGAGTTGGATACAAATGGGTAGACTAACATGGATATGCATGGTCTGGGACTTCCGCCATGTTTACAGACGAGTATCCGGCAATCGGTCTATGTTGTTAACCATTTAAGCTTCAATGGTATGTGGCAGGGGAATAGGCTGAATCCGTAACTTCAAACAAAAAAAGCAGCTAAGCTTTAGCTGCCTTTTCCTTTTTTCCGCCGATCTTTCTCGGCCCGGTAAAATTCATGGAACATCTTCATCAACGCCCGCTTTTCAATCCTCGAGACATAACTCCTGGATATCCCAAGCTCCTTGGCAATTTCCCTCTGTGTTTTTTCTTTTTGCAAATCAAGCCCGAACCTTCCGACAATCACTTCCTTTTCCCTTGCATCGAGCACCCCGATGTATTGCTTGATTTTCTCAAGCTCCATATTCAGCTGGATTGTATCAATGACATCTTCGGATTCTGACTTCAAAACGTCAATCAGGGAAATTTCGTTTCCTTCCTTATCCTGGCCAATCGGGTCATGAAGGGAAACATCTTTTTTTGTCTTTTTCAAAGCTCTTAAATGCATGAGTATTTCATTTTCAATACAACGAGCGGCATAGGTGGCCAGCTTCGTTCCTTTCCCTTCCGAATAGCTTTCGATTGCCTTGATGAGCCCGATAGTCCCGATTGATATGAGGTCTTCGGCGTCCTCTCCGGTATTTTCGAACTTTTTTACTATATGGGCGACGAGCCGGAGATTGTGTTCGATAAGGAGGTTGCGGGCATTCGCATCCCCCGTCGCCATTAGCTTAAGGTACTTTTTTTCATCGGCCGAAGACAGCGGCTGCGGGAAGGCATTGTTTTTCACATAGGAAACGAGAAATACGACTTCTTTTACCAAGTAACCGAGGGCAGCCAGAATACCGGACATAGTCTCTCCCCGCTTTCTGCTCAGCTTGTGTTTTACCTAACTCTATGTAAAAAAAACGGGAAAAGTGTCTGTCCGCCCAAAATTTCTATCACCTACCTGCATTGGAAAAATAAACCTAACGAGTAAAAAAACAAACGAAATTACTTGCTGTGGGCAAATGGACATAACATGAAGCGGATTGTAGAATAGAAGTGAAAGAGGGGGAAAAGAGTTGGCTGAAAAAATCGTTTTATTGCTTGTTCTTATTATTGTCATCCTAGCTACAGCCGCACAGCTAATGTTTGGAGATTTTTCGGCTAAAAGGGGTTTTGCAGCTGCTGGAGCAATCCTCCTGGTCGTATATCTATGGTTCAGGCCTAAACGGCGGAGTTAATAAGAAAAGCGCGAGCGTCCGTTTAGCGCCGTATGAACTGGAGGGAAGCAGCTGCCTGAGTTACTTCCCTGCAGCTTTGCGACGAGCTGAAGATAACTTCCCCGAATTTACTATGGCGCAGGAGCACCTTGCCCACAGTAAAAGAAACACGATGAGCGAAGCATCTGCCCGCAATACTTCATGGATAGCTCCATTGAGAACCTTCGTGGGCTTTGCGACGAGCTGAAGATAAGCTTCCCCGAATAGGCTATGGCGCAGGAGCAACTGCGAATCGATGTTGACTTATCGTAGCGAGGGGACCGAAGTACACTAGGCGTTGGGCGCTCCTCGGAAAAGAAGAACACTTTTCCTTCGTGCGATGCTATGCTGCCGTAGCGTTCCTTGTGGAGCTAGACAAATTTTAAACATTCTTATCTTTTTTTTAAAAAAAGCATTAACCCGAGGGCTAATGCTTTTTTCCTTTAATTAATCCTCTACGCTTACCTCGGCGGCAATAACGCAGCCAATTACCCCTGTGATAATCAATGATAACGCCATCAAGAACATAATCAGCACCCCTTGCTCAATCTGTTATCTATATCTTAATTATAGTATATATAGTAGTTACCGTACAGCTTTGTGGCATTTTTACCTTTAGCCTGGCCTACTCTCTTTAGCAGAAGTAATAAACTGAGTAAAAAACAATGGATCGGCATGCCTTTTCCTCCTTTCAGGAAAATCGATTAAGCCGTATCTTTCCAAATCCAATACCAACCTCTTCTGTTCTGCATTAAAAACATCATGTCATTTTTCCCCTTTCTTGTTAGAGTGGCCTGTAAAGATTGAGTGCGCGTGCTTTGTTTTCCTCATGGATTCTTCTGGAATGTTCCAAGGCAATCAATTCTTCCGGGCTGAAGGTCCTCTTTTTAATTGTAATTGTTAAGAAAAAAAGTTGAAGTGTCATCTAGTATCACCACCTTTACTTAAAACGGGCGGTACAATGAAAATTGGCGATTTTTGTTTTCCTCGGTAATTTTCTCAATACGCTCCCGTCTCATTATTTCCTCCGGATCCATTTGTCGCTTCACAATCGTGATTGTCATAAAGAAAATGTTTAACGTCATCTCACTCACCTCCTCGATTCCATATCATTTTAACCACACAAAAAAGCCGCAGAAAGAATCGTTTCCCTGCGGCATACCTCTTTTCTCGAGCCAACCTTTTTATCAAGTGGGCAGGCTTCGGCGTCTAAAGGTTATTTTGAGCATAAAAATGCCGCGGGCACAGTTCTCCCACGGCATGGATATGGCTAATTGAACAAACTTACTTGTTAGGCAATCCAATCCTTGAAGGCAGAACATGCATGAATTTCATATGAAGTTTTGTTTCCGTCGTAAAACTTAATCATGGTAATGCCTCCTTTCAAGAATTTTTTTACCAACCATTGCCATTATATACACTACATGAATATTTGTAAACCATTTTGATGAAAAAAATTCATCCGTTTCATATTTATGGTAATTATACGCTGTGTTTTAAGCAAAATGAGCAAAAAAAAGACGCCCAATTAAAGGGCGGTGCTGTTTATTGGAAATATTCTTCTCCATCTTCATGTTCCATTAGTTGTTCCCTATAATGCTTCGATTTCAAGAAAGCTAGAATCGAACCAGCGAGGAAAACTAAAGAAGCGACTGTCATGCCAGCAGCATCCTTCACGTTTGCGGACGCTGTAGGAAGAATGGCGCCTATATAGAAAAATGAGCCCGTTGCCAAAAGGACAATTCCAAACCATTTGGTATCGGTCATTTTTTCAAACAGTTCTTTTGCCTGTAAATGCATCTTGCTCACCTGCTTTTCTAAAAGAATACTAAACTAATTTAACATATTTTTACGCATTGTGAGCAATGTAATTTTTAACATTCTTGGAACATTGATTTACTGGAACGCCAATGGCGACAGTTGTCACGAATCAGGGCTTTATATGACAACCTAACTGGGTTTTGCCAATTGGTTGTCACTAAACGCTAATTTATTGTGAATCATCTTAGGTTTTGATAAACAAACCGCCGGCCCCAAGGCGAGGCCGGCGTTGCAATTTGCTATTCCAATGCGTTTTTAAGATCCTCGATGAGATCCTCGGCGTCCTCGATTCCGACGGAAATCCGGACGAGGCCATCCGTAATGCCCAGTTCGGCGCGTCTTTCAGCCGGGATTGATGCATGGGTCATCCGCGCGGGAACAGAAATGAGGCTTTCTACAGCACCAAGGCTTTCTGCAAGAGTAAAGTATTTAACCTTGCCAAGCAGTTCATCGGCCTTTTCCGCGCTGCCTACATCAAATGATACCATACCGCCGAAACCACGCGATTGCTTCTTGGCAATTGCATGATTTGGATGGGTTTCCAGTCCCGGATAAAAGACCTTTTTTACCCCCGGATGGTTGACTAGGAATTCAACGATTGCCTTTGTACTGGCTTCGCTTTGTTCCATCCGGATTCCGAGTGTTTTCATCCCGCGCATCATAAGCCACGAATCCTGAGGCCCAAGTACGCCTCCGGTTGAGTTTTGGACGAAATGAAGCTCTTGGGCCAGCTTTTCGCTGTTCACGACTGCAAGGCCCGCGACAACATCGCTATGGCCGCCAAGGTATTTCGTCGCGCTGTGGAGGACAATGTCCGCTCCAAGTTCGATTGGAGTTTGCCAATAAGGGGTCGAGAACGTATTATCGACAATAGTCAGGAGCCCATGTTCTTTCGCTAGCTTCGCAACTCCCTCGATATCTGTGATCTTCATAAGCGGATTTGTTGGCGTTTCAAGATGGATAGCTCTAGTATTCGGCTTGATTTCTTTTTCAATGTTTTCAAGATTGCTAGTGTCCACAAAAGTACTGTCAATGCCCAAACGGTTCAGAACCTTTGTCATGACCCGATAAGAGCCGCCGTAGACATCGTCTGTCAAGATAACATGATCGCCTGAATTGAAAAGCATCATGACAGCCGTCATCGCGGCCATCCCCGAACCGAAAGCAAAGCCCGCATGTCCGCCTTCAAGATCTTTAATCAGTTCTTCAAGGGCATGCCTTGTCGGGTTGCCGGTCCTGGAGTATTCAAAGCCTTTATGGCCCCCGACGCCCTCCTGCTTGTATGTGCTAACCTGGTAAATTGGTACGGAAACGGCTCCCGTGAATGGATCGATCGGTATGCCTCCGTGAATCATTTTCGTTTTTCTTTTCAACTTATATCCCGCCTTCATAGATTTTTTTGCTTAAGTAGCGCTCGCTTCCATCCGGAAAAATCACGAGGATATTTGTTCCCTGCGCGGCAGTTTTGGCTTCTTGAAGCGCAGCATGGAAAGCGGCCCCTGATGAACTTCCGACGAGCAGCCCTTCTTTGGCGGCTAGTTCCTTGACTAAGCCGAAAGCATCTACATCAAGAACAGTATGGATTGCATCAAAATAGTTTGTGTCCATAAAGCCGGGTAGCATTTCCATGCCAATGCCCTCTGTTTTATGCGGGCCGGACTCGCCTCCGTTCAGGATTGAACCCTCGGGCTCGACAATGACAGTTTTAATGTCTTTATTTTTTTCCTTCAGGTAACGGGCGGTCCCCATGAAGGTGCCGCCTGATCCCGCGCCCGCTACAAATACACCAATATCTCCATCCATCTGCTCCCAAAGTTCGGGGCCAAGTGTTTTGTAATATGTTTCCGGATTCGCAGGGTTCTCAAACTGTTGAGGGCAATAGGAGCCAGGAATCTCGTCGACCATTTCCTTCGCTTTTTTGATCGCGCCCTTCATTCCCTCTTCGGTGGGTGTGTGGACAACTTTCGCACCTAGCGCTTTCATGAGCTCCTGCTTTTCAAGGCTGAATTTCGCGGGGATGCAAAAAATCACCTTAATGCCTCTATTAATGGCTGCAAGGGCTAGCCCGATGCCTGTATTTCCTGCGGTCGGTTCAATGACCGTTCCGCCTTCCTTCAATTTTCCAGTTTCGAATGCTTCACGAAGCAATTCCATGCCGAGCCTGTCCTTGACGCTCCCGCCAGGATTCATAAACTCAAGCTTTGCAAAAATCCTGACCCCTTCCGGAAGCGAAAAGGATTTTATTTCCACAATAGGCGTATTCCCAATCAATTCATGGACGCTGCTATAAACCTGCATTTTTCTCCCCCATCCCGCTGCTTCTATTTAAGAGCCGATACCATTTTCATGACTAGCGTTGCCGAATGGAGGGCCGCTTTATGAAGGAACTGGTCAAAGGAGACATTCGATTCCTTGCCCGCGATATCAGAAAGGGAACGGATAATGACAAACGGCACATTGAATTGATGGGCAACCTGGGCAATCGCGGCTGCTTCCATTTCAACCGCCTGCAATCCCGTGAACTTTGTCCTTACAAATTCAACTCTTACCGGATCCTCCATAAAAGAATCACCTGTCGCAATCATCCCTTTGACGATCTGGATATCTTCAATTTCAGCCGCTGCGGCTTCAGCAATTGCAACAAGCTTTTCATCCGCTATAAATGCTGGAGGAAGCTCAGGAACCTGTCCATATTCATAGCCAAATGCAGTAACATCGACATCATGGTGGCGAACCTCGGTCGAAATAACTGCGTCGCCAACTTCAAGGGAAGGATCGAACCCTCCCGCCGAACCCGTGTTGATGACGCAGTCAGGTTTGAATCTTTCCAATAGGATGGCGGTCGACATCGCCGCATTCACCTTCCCAATGCCGGAACGAAGAAGGATGACGTCCACCCCATCCATTTTGCCTAAAGTAAATTCACAGCCTGCGATGACCTCGCGGGTTTTCCCTTCGATATTGTTCCTTAATAACGCGACTTCCTGCTCCATCGCTCCAATAATGGCAATTTTCATCATGAAACCTCTCTTTTTCTAAGTTTTTTCACCTTCCATCAACCAGACAAAGTCATTGCATCTGGAAAAGCTGGCCCGAAAGCCGTTCTCTTCCAGAATCGCCCTTAGGACAGGAATGGTTGTGTAATATTCCCGTTCAAGGTCTGCAGCCAGGTTATGGAAGCCATTTTCTTTCGCCTTATCGATAGCGCCTTTGTACGCCTCGGCAGATTCATACATTGTATCCGCAAATACTATTTTACCACCGTTCGGCAAAAGTTTTCCATAAAGGGCTACAGCCTCCCGTTTTTCCTCGTCGGTCAGATGGTGGAAGGCATAGGTGCTTACGAGAGTAAAGGGGTTTTCAACCTCGGGGAACGTCAGGAAATCTCCATCAAGGATTGTTGCTCTTCCAGAAAGTTTTGACTCCGCTATTTTCCTCATTGCAGGGGAGGGTTCGATTCCGGTTACCTTTAGCCCTCTATCCAGCAGCCTGCTCGTCAAATTCCCGGTGCCGACCCCGAATTCGATGACGTGCCCGATCGAACGGTCCGCCACTGTATCCAGGATCCTGCTGTAATGCCTGAATACTTCCTCATACTCCTTATCATGGCCTTCAACACTTTCGTCATAGGATTCCGCCCAAACCTCGAATAAATCAAGAAATTCCCTGCCCATTTATATGCACGCTCCATATGTTTTAAATTTTAAACACATAATTCCTATTGATATACTATGAATTAAAACGAACCTTGTTCCCAATTTACCATATCCTCTCCAATTCTTCAACAGCCGAATTGCGACTTTTCCATTGTAGGGCTAAAATAGAAGAGACTAAACAAGGGGAGGGATTCCGGTGAATCTGCAGTTTGACCTGATTGAGGATAAAATTGAATTTTTTGAGGCGGCTGATCTGAAAACCCTTGAAAAGAAGATAGCCTCGCAGATTGAAGTGAACAAGGCGATTATGCTGCGTGTCCATTCGGTTTCACACCAAATGCATGTGAATGAAGAAGGAAAATCGTATTTCTCTGCCGCGGTGCATTTTAAGCTAAAAAAATAGCAAGGGCATTCATCAGCCCCTGCTATTATTATTTTTTATCGTTTTCATACAATTCTTCGACTTTAACAGGCTTATAGCCTTCACCATCAACCCATTCGATATATACCCGGTAAGCCTGGTCGCTACCTTTCGCCGTTACCGTTCCAATTGCCCCGCCTTCTTTGCTCTTGTCCCTTTCAAGCCACCATGTTGTCATATTGTTCTTGTCCGTACCGATGGCATAGGCGAGCGCCGTGTGCATTTCATCCCAATCTGGGGAACTGCTGTCGACAACTACTTGATGGTCGCCGGTCTGGCTTGTGCCAACAGGCTTCCAATCCTGATTTTCAATCGTCCTTTTTACATTCGGGGAGCTTCCGCCCTCTGTTATGACGGGCTCACCCTCTTCATCGCCAGTATCCTCATCTGTTTCGCTTTCATCATCATCCTGGCTCTTATCATCCGTCCCATCGCCATGGGTGGAGTCCTGGCCCCCACTTTCCCCATTGTTCCCGCTGTTTTTATCCGGACTGCCCGCCTTTTGTCCAGCTTGCGTTTTGTCCGGATTCTTCGGCGCGGCATCATCATTTCCCGCAAAGATGGAAAATCCAACAACCAGAATAAGAAGAATAACAATTGCAATTAAGCTATTTAAAATGATATTGGTCTTTTTTCTTTTCTCTCGGTATCGCAAACGCGATCTATTTGAATATTCATCCATTGACTAGGCCTCCCTAAGAAAGATTGACATTATTCTATCATGAGATGCAGGAAAGATGAAAGATATAACCTTTTCCTAATCAAGCTGGTTCAGGCTATGCAAATAGTTTACCATATCGGCGAAAAGGGGATTTACGCCTCCTTCGTTTTCATTAACATCGAGGTTGACAGTAACGAGGGCATATTTCGGTTTCCCGTACGGAAAATACCCTGCAAACCATTTATTATGCAATTGGTCATTCCCGAAATACTTTCCGGTTTCCGCTGTTCCGGATTTCCCGGCGACCTCAAAAGGGAGGGATGAAAACCATCTGCCTGTCCCTTCGCGATTTACCACCACATTTCTCAGCAACTGCTGCAGCGTGCGGGCCGTTTCCGGTGACACCGTCTTCCCGCCTATCTCCGTTTGCGGAAATTCAAACATCGTTGTCCCGTTTTTGTATTCAATCGCCGAAACAGCCCGAACATGCTGTTTTTCACCGTTCCTGGCGATGGTCGCCATCATATTTGCCACTGCCAACGGTGTCGCCCTGACTTCTTTTTGGCCAA
The DNA here is from genome assembly GCF_046237595.1 of Neobacillus oceani. Taxonomy (NCBI): domain Bacteria; kingdom Bacillati; phylum Bacillota; class Bacilli; order Caryophanales; family Bacillaceae; genus Neobacillus; species Neobacillus oceani. The sequence goes on from NZ_CP143543.1 coordinate 3,024,476, forward strand.
TACCGGTAAGCGAAACGAAATTGTCGTCCTCCCGCTCGCTTTCTTTTAAAAAAACACGCCCGCTCTCCTCACCCTCCAGCTGTCGGAAATGTGAAAAATGAAATACATTCCCTTCCCATCCCGCTCCGCCTGTAAGGGAAAGCATGGATGCGTACTCCTCGATCAAGCCGGGGTTGATAGCCTTCAGCTCTCTTGCAAGTTTCGCAAATGTGTAATTGCAGCTAATCGCAAAGCTCTCTGAAAAATTCCTCATTCCATACTTATGATTCGGATCGGGCTGCCCATTCACTTTCCTGCTGCAATCGAAAAGCCTTGATGATTCGCCAAGACCATTTTCAATGGCGGCTGCGGCAATCACAGTTTTAAAAACAGATCCCATAATTTGTTCCTTCAGCATCACATTTTCAAGTCCGCCATTGCCAAAGGGGTTGCCGGGTTTTGCGGCGGGACGTGAGACAAGCGCGAGAATGCTGTTAGTCTCAATATCCAGCAGGGCAATGCCGCCTTTTTTTATACCATGGCTGTCAACAAGCTGTTCCGCCTTCTTTTGAATCTCAAGGTCAATGGTCGTACGAATATTGGCCGGATAAAATTGATTTCGCTCCGCTCTCATTTTAACATTCGCGCCAAACAAGGGATTTCCCTTGCCATCGACATGGTAGACAAGGCTTGCATCACCCTCACCTATTAAAAAGGGATCGAAACTCTTTTCAAGGCCGGATACGCCGATTGGAGTCCTGGGGGAAAGACGGTTGTCCGGATAGCGCTTCCTCGCTTCACGCTCATTTTCTCCCACGATGCCGAGCAGCTGTCTTCCCGGGATAAATTCATCCGGTATTTTCCGTTCGACGGCAAAAACCCCGGGTATTTTCAATGCATTGATTTCGATAACTTCGTTTGTCGATAATTGGATGGGGGTGGGAGTCCCAAATACGAACGGCTTTTTTGCCTGTTTAACGCTATCTAGCAAATCCTGCGCGGGTAACCCAACAATCTGGGCAACCTCCTCTGCTCCCCATTCCATGTTTTTTAAAAAAGGAAATAAAATTAGGACGGGAATTGTCTTTTGGCCAATGGGGTTGCCGTTCCGGTCAAGGATGTCCCCCCTCCCATTATCCAACGGGGCTATTTGGGCCCTTTGCCTGACACTTTCTTCAACCAGGTTGATATGCCGGTTCGAAAAACTCTCAGGCTGAACCAGTTGAATTTGAGCCAGGCGGCAAAGCAACAGAAAAATACTGAAAATAGACAGGATTCCGACTGCCAAAATACGTTTTCTCCTCATAAAAAAAACACCTCGTCAAAAGCTTTGACGAGATGCCTTTATTTCAAACACATATTCAATCCTATTTAATCGATGTAATTTTGACGGTCATTTCCCCGCCCGGTGTTTGGACGGATACAGTATCGCCAACTTTTTTGCCCATCAGGCTTTTGGCAATCGGCGAGTCATTGGAAATTTTCCCTTCAAACGGGTCGGCTTCCGCGCTGCCCACAATCGTATACGTTTCTTCGTCCCCATCAGGCAGCTCCACGAATGTAACGCTCCTGCCAAGTGTCACAGAATCGCCGGCGATATCACTTTCATCGATGATTTTAGCGTTCCTGATCATATTTTCAAGTGTGGTGATCCGCCCTTCTACAAATGCCTGCTCTTCCTTCGCGGAATCATATTCCGAGTTCTCGGACAAGTCGCCGAAACTGCGGGCAATTTTAATGCGTTCCACAACTTCTTTGCGCTTGACTGTTTTTAAGTGTTCAAGCTCCTGAATCAATTTATCTTTACCAGCCTGGGTCATTGGAAATACTTTCTCTGTTGCCAATGTGTTCACTCCTTCTATTCTGTGCAATCATACTTTTCTTTTTTCATATGTAAGGAGAGGATTCCCGCTCCTATAAAAGGAGGCCAGCCTGTACAAGGCCGCCTCTCCATTTGCCCGGGGAACAGAGCACGGCGGTGGAGTTTGGAAAAATCCATCCACACTCCCAAAGCCTGCCGGACCTGGTTACCCGGAAATAAATTTCCATTTAACTATTTCTATGCTATTGTTTCATAAAATAGACTTTTGTTCAAGAATAGTTTGAATTTTTGTTACCATTAAATCAATCGCAACATGATTGTGACCGCCTTCTGGTATAATGACGTCCGCATAGCGCTTTGTCGGCTCGATAAACTGATTATGCATCGGCCTTACAACGTTAACATATTGGTCGATTACCGATTCCACTGTTCTTCCCCGTTCCCTTATATCACGCTGCAGCCTCCTCAAAATCCGGATATCCGCATCAGTATCGACAAACAGCTTGATATCCATCAAGTTGCGGAGACGTTCATCCTCAAGGATGAGGATTCCTTCAAGAATAATGACATCCTTTGGCTCGACATGGATGACTTTTTTCGATCTTGTGTGCAGTGAATAATCATAGACCGGCTTTTCAATCGGCTCCCTGCGGAGGAGCATTTGTAAATGCTCAATCAACAAGTCATTGTCAAAAGCAAGCGGGTGGTCATAGTTTGTTTTAAGGCGTTCTTCAAATGGAATGTTGCTTTGGTCTTTGTAGTAATAGTCCTGTTCGATCATCAGAATTGAATGGCCCTTGAAGCTGTCAAAAATCGCTTTTGTAACGGACGTTTTGCCCGATCCGGACCCTCCGGCCACCCCGATGACAACTGGTTTGCGTTCCATGCTAGTTCTCCTTCCGCATCATGTTGTTCGGGTATACTTGCCTGTCCAGCTGGAATTTAACGATTTGCAATGGATGGCGGGCGGCGTCAAGCTCGTTCCCATTCTCATCCCAAATCTTTTCAATCACAGCGTTGAAATTTTCAATTTCGGGGCCGAAAAATTCAACTTCATCACCTGGCTTGAAAAAATTCCGCTGCTGCAGGGTCACAATTTTGGACTCGTTGTCATAATCAAGGACAAGGCCGGCAAAATCGAATCTTGTCTTTTTGCTATGATTGCCAAACATTTGCTCTTTATACCCTGGCACGCCTTCAAAGAATGCTGGAGCCGTCTCCCTGTTGGCGCACTTGTCCAGCTCCTCGATCCATTCCTGCTTAATCGAGAAGTTATCCGGATCGGCGCAGTACGCATCAATCACTTTACGGTATACACTTACGACAGTCGCAATATAATGGATTGATTTCATCCTGCCTTCTATTTTTAGGCTGTCAATACCAAGTTCAATCATTTTCGGGATGGATTCAAGAAGGTTTAAATCCTTTGGGCTCATGGCAAAAGGCGCATCTTCCGCGCCATATAGAGGCTTTTCCCCTTTTCCTTCGAGCCTATACAAATCATAATCCCACCGGCATGATTGGCAGCATCCACCCCTGTTCGAATCCCTGGCGGTCATATGGTTGCTAAGTGTGCAACGGCCTGAATACGCTATGCACATTGCCCCATGGATGAACGTTTCAATTTCAATATCCACTTTTTCCTTCATCTCGCGAATCTCTTCCGCGCTCGTTTCCCGGGCAAGGACAACGCGTTCAAGCCCTTCTTCCTTCCAAAACTGGACAGCCTTCCAGTTTGATAGGGATTGCTGGGTGCTGAGATGCACTTCAACGCCCGGTGCCACCCTGCGGCATGTTTCGATGATGAGGGGATCTGCCACGATAATGCCGGCTACGCCCGCCTCTTTAAGGCCCATGAGGTATTCTTCAAGGCCATCAATGTTTTCGTTATGGGCGAAGATATTCGTTGTTACATATATTTTCGCGCCATATTTTTTAGCGAATTCCACGCCTTCCTTCATTTCCTCAAAAGTGAAATTATCCGCATTGGAACGGAGGCCGTATTCCTGGCCGCCGATAAAGACTGCATCCGCTCCATAATGGACGGCGACTTTCAGCTTTTCAAGGTTCCCGGCTGGGGCAAGGAGCTCGGGTTTTTTGACAATTACGCGCTTGCCATCAATAATTTCTGATATTCTATCCTTCACCGCGCTCACGGCCAACTACCTCCTTTTAATAAACCGTTTCCTTAAAGAAGAATCCGGTATCAAGCGGCCTCGACGGTGGCTGGATTTCCTCGATTCTTTCCAGAAGTTCGCCTTTGGCGTCTTCATACTTATCCGGATCTTCAAAAAAGAGGTCTATCGCCTTCCTATAAAGGCGTGTCACCTCGACAATATAGTCGGGGGATTTCAAAATCCCATCTATTTTAAAAGAGTCAACTCCGGCATCCATCATGTCCTGCAGCTCATCAATGATGCAAATATCATTCGGGCTCATAATATGAGTCCCATTTGAGTCTTCAAAAATCGGATACTTGTTACCGCGCTCTTCGTCATGGAGGAACATGTCCTTTTCAAGCCTGCGATTTTCAATCTCCATCTCCTTGCCTTGATAAAGGAAATAATTGCCCAGCAATGACCGCTTTGATTGGAACATGCAGCTCATCCCATGTACTTGAACCTCGATTTCCACTTCAGCTTTTTCCTTTATTTCAACAATTGCATCCATATTGATTTCCCGTGCGAGAACAGCCCGTTTGGCGCCTTTCCTGCCCCAATAATTGCATGTGTACCAGTTCGTTGCAGTCGTTTCGGTATTCCAGTGGAGCTTCATAGTCGGCGCGGCTTCACGGGCAGCCATCAAAACAGCCGGATCCCCGAAAACCACCGCATCCGCCCCGGCATCTTTGGCAAAAGCAAGGTAATCCGTTAATTCTTCCACTTTGTCATTATGGAAAATGGCGTTCATCGACACATACACTTTCTTCCCTTTTGAATGGCCAAGCCTGATCGCTTCCTTGACATCTTCACGGCTGAACTCGCCCGCGAGCCTAAGGGCGTACCTTTCTTCGCCAACAATAAAGGCATCCGCCCCGGCATCCGCCAGCGGCACTATATCCTCGATGCTTGTCGGTGTTACAAGCAATTCCGGTTTCTTCATTTCCTTCACCTCTTTTTATAGCTGACCGCCACTCCGTCGCCAACAGGGAAAATCGTTGTCACATAGTCCTCAAGCCCTGTAAGCCAAACATTATAGCCATGTATTTTGCGTGCAAGTTTCCCAAGCCTTCCGTTCTCCGCTTCACTTTCGTATACAAGCCCTTTGAATAGAACATTATCCGTAATCATGATTCCTCCTGCCCGGAGAAACGGCTCATAAAGGGAAAAGAAATTTTGGTACTGTCCCTTGGCTGCATCTATGAAAATCGCATCAAATGGCGCGAAGGATTCCACTTCGCCGGCGGCTTCGAGGGCATCGCCAAATAGTAATTCGACCTGGCCGGATGCGCCGGCGGCCTCTACATTTTTCCGGGCAACACTGTACCGCTCCTCGTCCCGTTCAATCGTGATGATTGTCGCATCAGGAAGGGCATCCGCCATTCGGAGGGCCGAATAGCCGATGGCAGTCCCAATTTCAAGTATTCTTTTCGGGTTATGGACCCTCAATATTTGGAGGAGAGCTTCCATGCCCGCCGGCTCCATGATTGGAACATGGTGTTCCCTCGCATATTCCTCCATTTCAGCGAATAAACCTTTCCGACGAGGGAGCAGGCTTTCTAAATACATTTGCAGCTTTTCATCCAACACATTTACCACTCCGAAGTTTATGGCATGTACTTCTTTAAACATGAAAAAATAGCGTTCACAGCAAGAAGCATAACGGGTATGCATCCGGCGAGGCCGGCTTGCCGTATAGGACGCTATTGTTTATTTTCAAGGGGATCCGCCCCTCTTTCCTGTCACGTAATTCTTCTTGAAAGGGGCTTGGCCCCTTATATATATAAAACACTTGAACAATTTTACCACAAAAAACGGGGAAAATCCACGTTTTTTCCCCGTCTTGCCTTAATTGTTATTCGTAATATATTTGGCCTTTAATCGGTTATGTTCCTGAAGTGTTTTTGAAAAATGGACTTGCCCGTCTTTTGAAGCAAGGAAATAATAAAAATCTGTATCCTCAGGATTCAGAGCCGCCTCGATCGACATTTTACCCGCATTGGCGATTGGTCCTGGCGGCATTCCCGCATATTTATACGTGTTGTACGGAGAATCGACCTCGAGATCCTTATAAAGGACCCGATCCTTATGTTTTCCTTGCGCATACAGTACAGTCGGGTCAGTCTGCAGCGGCATTCCCGCCTCAATCCTGTTAAAGAAAACACTTGAAATTTTGTGGCGGTCCGCCTTTTCAGTTGCCTCTTCCTCAATAAGGGAAGCCATCGTCAAAAGCTTATGGGCTGTATATTCCTTTTCCTTCATAAGTTTCGAATAAGGGGACAGCATAGCTTTTGTCTTATCAAGCATTTCATAAACCAGCTCATCGACCGAGGTATTTTCCTTTGTAATTGGATATGTTGCCGGAAAAAGATAGCCTTCGAGCGGATATTTAATTTTTTCTCCAAGAATTTCATTCGTCAGCAAGTCGGGGTATTTTTTCATAAGGTTATTGACGAATTCACGGTCATTAAGCCTTTGGAGTACCTCTTCTTGGGTTTGTCCAGTTACCTTTGCCATCAAGCCCGCGATTTCAGCAAGCTGTTTCCCTTCCGGTACAGTCAGCCTGTGCTTTTCCTTTAAGACCACTTTGCCGGTTTTCAGGCTTTTGGTGATTTCGGGGATGGTCATTGATGGCGTCATTTTATAATCGCCGGCCATGAAACCCGACTCATTGTTAAACTTTACATAATACTTGAAAATTCGGGCATTTTTAATAATCCCATTCTTTTCAAGTGTCTCGGCAATCCCCGAAACCGAGGAACCAATGGGAATGGCAACTTCCTTGATTTCATTGCTGGACGGGTCTACAGGCTCGAGGGCCGACTTAACATACAAATAACCTCCGCCACCGATTAAGCCAACGAGTATAATGAATGCAAGCGAAATCGATAGGACAATTTTCCTGACAATTTTCGCTTCGCTCTGGTGCTCGATCATTTTTTTGCGGATTAAATCCTTTTTTGTATTTTTTGAATCAGCAGACATTCTGCTTCCCCCTCCTGTTTGCGACAGGACCTGCCTTCCACTATGAATTGGTCACTGCATTTTGCCTATTATACACTACTTTAATAAAAAACTACCGTCTCCATTTCAGCACAAGTTGTTTTTCTTGTCAATTTCACCCGCCAAGGTTGTATCCTGGAGGTGATTCCTGCAGATTTTCTTTCTGTTGATTTCCACGTGTCGTTTACCAAAAATCAAAAAAAAGAGGAGCCGGCAAGCCGGCCCCAACCTTTTATTAGTCTTCGTGATCTTCTTGCTCATCAAGGAATGTGTTCAATACTTCCTCAATCATGTCCCACTCTTCATCCGTTTCGATTGGCAACAGATCGCCGGCTTTTCCTTCGGCGCCCGGGATAAAAGAGGAAGCATGGATCTCTATTTCCTCATCGTCGCTGTCATCCGCCCCTGCAGCATAGTATAGCACGTAGGATTTTTCGAATTCCTCTGATTCAAATGTATAAAGGATTTCGTATAATTGTTCATTGCCGTTTTCGTCTACTACTACAATCTGGTTATCTCCGTGTTCCATGTTCTTCACCCTTCACTTTTTACTATCTAGATATCCTTGCAAGATCATCGTGGCAGCCATCTTATCAATGACTTTTTTACGCTTTTTCCGGCTCACATCCGCCTCGAGTAAAACGCGTTCCGCGGCCATCGTGCTAAGGCGCTCGTCCCAAAGGACGGTTGGCACGGAAAAGAGTCTTTCAACTTCTTCCGCATAGCGCTTGCTCGCTTCAGCCCGCGGGCCAATCGTTCCATTCATATTTTTCGGTAGGCCAATGACTACCTGCTCGACGCCATACTCTTTTAGTAATTGACCTAAACGCTCAAAACCAAACTCATTTTTTTCCTCATCGATCTTAATTGTTTCCAGACCTTGCGCGGTCCATCCGAATTCATCGCTGAGGGCGACGCCGACCGTTTTTGAGCCGACGTCCAGTCCCAAAATCCGCATATCAGCCTCCGCGCTTTTGCTTCAAATAAAATTTAACAAGCACTTCAATGATTTCATCCCGCTCAAGTTTCCTGATGATGTTGCGGGCATCCTTATGGCGCGGGATGTATGCAGGGTCGCCCGACAGAAGATAGCCGACTATCTGATTGATTGGGTTGTACCCTTTTTCCTGAAGCGCTTCGTGCACTTGGAAAAGGACTTCGTCTACATCATGTTCAAATGGCTCTTCAGGAAAATTGAATCTCATCGTCTTGTCCAATGAGCTCATATGCATGCACCTCGCCTTTGGAAATAGGATGTAATATGTTTATTCTACACTAATTGCCATGATTATCAAATTGATTTAACCCATTCCTCCGCATACTGGAGAGCGCCATCAAGTTTCGACGGATCTTTTCCTCCTGCCTGCGCCATGTCAGGGCGCCCGCCTCCGCTGCCTCCGCACCTTGAGGCAACTTCTTTTACAAGCTTGCCAGCATGGTAACCCTTGCCGATAAGATCTTCCGTCACAGCGGCGATGAGGTTGACCTTGCCTTCATTCGTGCTGCCAAGGACAATAATTGCCGAACCTAGCTTCTGCTTCAGGTCATCGGCCATACCGCGAAGCCCTGCCATATCCTGCCCCTGGACGCTCGCTGAAAGAAGTGTTACCCCGTTTACTTCCTTCGCCTTGGATGAAAGGTTGCCAGCTTCGATATTGGCCAACTTTGCGGACAGGGATTCATTTTCGCGCTGAAGGTGTTTCATTTCAGACAATAGGCCGTCAATCCTTGAAGAAATATCTTTCGGATTTGCTTTGAGCTTTTCAGCGGCTTCTTTTAAAAGATCAACCTGGCTGTTCAGCAGCGTGTAAGCTCCCTCGCCGGTAACGGCCTCAATCCTTCTGATCCCCGCGCCGATGCCGCTCTCCGCAGCTATTTTGAACAGTCCGATGACAGACGTATTCGGAACGTGGCAGCCGCCGCACAATTCAAGGCTATAGTCGCCCACTTTTACAACGCGGACAATGTCCCCGTATTTTTCACCGAACAGCGCCATCGCCCCCATTGCTTTTGCTTCAGCAATCGGCTTAAGCGAGATATCAACCGAAATGTTCTGCCAAATTTTTTCGTTGACGATTTTTTCAACTTGCTCGAGTTCCTCTGGCTTAACCTGGCCGAAATGTGAGAAGTCAAAACGTAGGCGGTCCGCTTCAACTAGTGAACCTGCCTGGTTGACGTGCGTTCCAAGAACATCCTTCAATGCCTGGTGCAGGAGGTGGGTGGCAGTGTGGTTTTTGATGATTTTCTCCCTGTTTTCCCTGTTCACCGCGGCAACTACACGTTGGCCCTTCTTCAGTTTGCCTTCTTCAACGATGGCACGGTGGAGGTTCTGGCCATTTGGCGCTTTCTTAACATCCTTTACGAATACCTTTACCCCATCGCCAATTACATATCCCTGGTCGGCAATCTGTCCGCCGCTCTCAGCATAGAATGGCGTTTTATCGAGAATAAATTGGACTTCTTCCCCGGCTGATGCCTCTTCAGTGAGTTCACCGTCTTTCACGATAGCCAAAACAGTAGACTGCGTTTCAAGCTCTTCATAGCCGACAAAGTCGCTTTCGTCTATAATTTCACCAAGAACCCCGCTCTGAACCTGCATCGACTCCACATCCTGCCTTGCTGAGCGCGCGCGTTCCCTCTGTGCTTCCATTTCTTGCTCAAAACCGTTATGGTCAACGGTCATTCCGCTCTCTTCCGCGTACTCTTCCGTCAGTTCAACCGGGAATCCGTATGTGTCATACAGCCTGAATACATCAGCTCCCGAAATGACCGAACTGCCTTTTTCTTTTTCTTTTTTCATAACGGATTCAAGGATGGCAAGGCCTTCATGAAGGGTTTCATGGAAGCGTTCCTCTTCATTTTTTATTACCTTTTGAATAAATTCCTGTTTATCCTTCACTTCAGGATAGAAATCGTGCATAATTTCCCCGACAACAGGAACGAGTTCATACATGAACGGCCGGTTGATGCCGATTTGCTTCGCGTACCTGACTGCGCGCCGGAGAAGCCGCCTAAGGACATAGCCACGACCTTCATTTGATGGGAGCGCGCCGTCGCCAACGGCAAACGAAACAGTCCGGATATGGTCTGCGATAACCTTGAATGCCACATCGGTTTCTTTGTTTTCGCCATATTTTGCTCCGGAAATTTCCTCGGTCGACCTGATGATCGGGATGAACAGGTCTGTATCGAAGTTGGTTGGAACATTTTGGACAACCGAAGCCATCCGCTCAAGCCCCATCCCGGTATCAATATTTTTCTTCGGAAGCGGAGTATACGTTCCATCGGGATTGTGGTTGAATTGCGAGAACACAAGGTTCCAAACTTCGAGATAACGGTCGTTTTCCCCGCCTGGGAATAGCTCCGGATCATTTGAGTCATCGCCGTACTCCGGTCCCCTGTCATAGAAGATTTCCGTATTTGGTCCGCTTGGGCCTTCGCCGATATCCCAGAAATTCCCCTCCAGGCGAATGATCCGCTCTTCAGGAATCCCAATCTTCTTATTCCAATACTCATACGCTTCATGGTCTTCCGGATGAACGGTTACAGACAATTTTTCCGGGTCAAAACCAATCCATTTTTCCGAAGTGAGGAACTCCCAGGCCCACTCGATCGCTTCTTCCTTAAAATACTCGCCAATTGAAAAGTTTCCGAGCATTTCAAAGAACGTGTGGTGGCGCGCCGTTTTTCCGACGTTCTCAATATCATTCGTTCGGATTGACTTCTGGGCATTTGTGATTCTTGGATTATCCGGTATGACACGCCCATCGAAGTATTTCTTCAGCGTCGCAACGCCGCTGTTGATCCATAGAAGCGATGGGTCGTCATGAGGAACAAGCGATGCGCTTGGCTCCACGTGATGGTTTTTTTCCTGGAAAAAGTCCAAAAACATTTTCCTAATTTGAGAACCTGTTAGTTGTTTCATTGCAATGCCTCCTTAAAATTTTTAAATGAACACAAAAAAGCCCTCATCCCTGGACAGGGACGAGAGCTTGCCTCGCGGTACCACCCTGATTATGGGCGCAAAATTCCACCCATCTCTCAATGCTGCCTTAACGCGGCATAACGGCAGTGGTTAGCTGCACTCAGGATTAGCCTTCTGCCATCGTTCACCCCGGGCCTCTTCCAGCCAAGGAAGCCCTCTCTGTCCGCGGAATGCGGTTGGATTGCAAATGACATACTCGATCCATCATCATGTTATCCGATACAAATTTCATCTATAGCAAGCATTATAGCGATGCCAAACACGTTTGTCAATTCAGTTAAAAAGGGTTTTTCAGGATAGCGTGGTCTGCTTGCTAAATTCATAATGATAAGCAGGACGGCGACTTTTAATATGGCCAGGATTGGCACTGCAAGAATCAGCCCGGACCACTTACGAAAATGGCGATCGCATGCAGGACAGCGACTTTTAATATGGCCAGGATTGGCACTGCAAGAATCAGCCCGGCGACTCCCCCTATTTCCCCTCCGGCAAGCAAAGCCATCATGATTAACAACGGATGCATATGGAGGCTTTTGCCGACGATATACGGCGATAAAATATTCCCTTCAATAAACTGCAGGGTAAACACAATTCCTAAGGTGATGAATATCAGTTTGACGGAAGAAGATGCAGCAATAACGACAGCCGGAATCGCCCCGATAATTGGCCCGAAATAAGGGATGACATTTGTCAGCGCGACGACCAGCCCCAGCAAGAGCGGGAAACGGAGCCCGAATAGCCAGAACAGAAGCGAGGAAATCACGCCCATGATTGTGCAGACCAATAGCTGGCCCCTGATGTAGCCCCCGAGCGATTCATCGACGTCGCGAAGAAAGCGGATTCCTTGCCGCCGCCATTTATTTGGCGTTAAATACCAAGCGGTTTTTTTCAAAAGAGTGTAGTCCTTTAGCATATAAAAAGCGATAAAAGGGATGACAGCGATTGTCAGGATTGAGTCGGTAAAGGACGCAAGCCCCCCGATAACGAAATCAAAAAGGCTGTTCACCTTTTCTTCCGCTCCCGTAATTCCCCTGTCGACCCTTTCCTGCATGCCTGTTGGCCAAGCTTTTGTTTTTTCCTCAAGGCTGGCGATCATTCCTCTGTAATGGTTGGCAAAATCCGGTGCGCTTGCGGAAAGTTCCTGTATTTGCGATACAAAGGCCGGAATACCCTTGTAAAGGGCAAGCCCAAGGCCCCCGAAAAAAATGATATAAATGAGCAAAACAGCGATGCCCCTGTGGACTCCGCGTACATGCAACTTCTCCACCACCGGATGGAGCAAATATGTAATAAATCCTGCTGTCAAAAATGGAACAAGCAAATGCCCCAATACCCGCGCGGCCGGTATCCAAAATGGTTTCAGCTTCATCAATACGAAAATAGTCGACAGCAGCAGGAGGAAAAAAACAATCCGGTAAACCCATTTCATTTGGATGTTCATCATTGCCAGCCTCCTTCCCCGCTAGTTTTTGAAGGAAGGGGCGTGTTTATGCCTTGTTAATTTTGGTGGTTTTTTGGGTAGGGTGAGTAGTGGATTTCGGGGGTTTATCAACGCATGGCAACTTTTTTCATTCAGGGGAGATTTGAGTGACTTCCATTTCCGATTTTGCCCCGAAAATGTCACTCAACGGGATTTGAGTGACTTCCTTTTCCGATTTTGCCCCGACAATGTCACTTATCGGGGTTTGAGTGACTTCCTTTTCCGATTTTACCCCGACAATGTCACTAAACGGGGTTTGAGTGACTTCCTTTTCCGAAATTGCCCCGACAATGTCACTAAACGGGGTTTGAGTGACTTCCTCTTCGAATTTTGCCCGAACAATGTCACTCAACGGGGTTTGAGTGACTTCCTTTTCGATTTTTGACACGACAATGTCACTCAACGGGGTTTGAGTGACTTCCTTTTCGAATTTTGCCCGAACAATGTCACTCAACGGGTTTGAGTGACTTCCTTTTCGATTTTTGACACGACAATGTCACTCAAACGAATTTGTGCGACTCCTTTTCGGCTTTACGGCAAATCTTTGTCACAAATCCAACATCCTAATTAATACAAAAAGCCGGGATTCGGCCCCGGCTTCAGCTTGAATAACGGCGTTCATTTTCATCAAAAAGGTCATCAAGCGAACTCAACGTTCCATCCTCTTCAACCTGGTGGGTATGGATGAACCCTTTTGCAAGGGACAGCTCGATAAAGCAGTTCCAGCAGTAATACTGATTGATGCCGATTTTACCAATATCCTTGCTTTGGCAGTTTGGACAGCTGAACATAGGAAAGGCACCTCACGTAGTGTCGGGATTTACGATGATGGCATCCTTTCCAATTGCCGGCGGGCCGCACGGTTTAATGACTTTTTTGCCTTCCTGCAGGTCCGAAAAGAATCCATCCGATAGTTCGTACCCTACGATTGTGCCCACTTCTTCCAAAAAATATACGTCATTCAAAAGCCCGAGTGAATCGCCGTCCTCCGACAGGACCATTTTACCCGCAAGCGGACTATGATGGGACAGTGTGTAGCCTTCTTTTTCTTTTCCATTCCGCTCAAGGCAGTCGTGAGATGGGATAATGATACCGTCCGGCCCAATCGATGTGATTGAACCAATTCCAAGAAACTGCGTCTGCTTCAGGAAGGTTCCCTTTTTTACAAGGACCCCTAGCACTTTATCCCCCTCGATAACCAAATCCAAAACAGCGCCGAGATGTTCCCCGCTTTTTTCCGAAATGACGGGGAGGCCTTTCATTAATCCAAATGTCCTCAAGGTTTCCCCCGCCTTTCAGAAGATCTTACCCAAGACGGGCTGCAAGTCCTTTATAGTTTCAGCAAATCACATGAAATCATAAGGGGTAACGTTTTCCATGCCGATAAGCGGATCAGTGTCCATCAGCACTTCTTCAAGTGACGCCCTGCCATAAGGGACACGCTCTTCAAAAACCTCATTTTCAGCGGCAAAATCTGTACCATCCCCAGCGCTGCTTTCCGGCGAATCCAATTCGATTGCTTCCGTTAGCTTTTCGGCAAGCGTTGTCTGCCTTGTTTGTTCATCATTCCGTTCTACTCCAAGCCGGAACGCATCTTCCTCGCCGCAGAGGATAAGGAACTGCCTGCTCCGGGTAATCGCTGTATAGATCAGGTTCCTGCGCAGCATCCGGTAGTAGCTGCGGGTAATCGGCAAGATGACAATCGGAAACTCGCTTCCTTGCGCTTTATGGACGGAACAGCAATATGCATGCGTGATTTGGTTCAAATCCTGCCGGGTATATGTGACTTCTATTCCGTCAAAGGAAATGATGGCCATATCCTGTTTTTCGGTATTTTCCTTCGCGTAAAAAATCGACACAATTTCACCGATATCGCCATTAAATACATTGCTTTCCGGCTGATTGACAAGCTGCAGAACCTTATCGCCGATTCTGTATTTCACATCGCCAAACGCAAGCTCTTTCCTCTTGCCATCAGGGTTCGGATTGAATAATTCCTGGAGGATGACATTGAGCCTGTCGATTCCAGCTGGCCCTTTATACATCGGGGCCAGCACTTGGATATCCCGGGCATGGTAGCCTTTTTTCCGGGCATTGGCAGCGACTTTTTCGACAACCTGGGCAAGCTGGTTTCCATTGCATTTGATGAACGACCTGTCCGGCTGCTGCGCGGAAAGGTCGGCTGGAAGGCTTCCGTTTTTAATTTCATGGGCGAGGCGGATGATGGATGAACCTTCCGCCTGCCTGTAAATATCCGTCAGCCTGACCGTCGGGATCCGTTCCGAACGGAGCAAGTCCTTCAGCACCTGGCCAGGGCCGACAGAAGGGAGCTGGTCTTCATCGCCAACAAGGATGACCTGGATTGATTCCGGAAGCGCCTTGAACAGCTGATTCGCTAGCCAAACATCGACCATGGATGTTTCATCGACGATTAGAAGCTTTCCTTCAAGCGACGACTCTTCATCATGGCTGAATCCTTCGCTGCCATTGAAACCAAGGAGCCTGTGGATGGTGACTGCCGGCAAGCCAGTCGATTCGCTCATCCGCTTCGCGGCCCTTCCAGTCGGCGCCGCGAGAAGTATCGGAAAAGCTTCATCTTTTTTCATGTAATCCTTAGGATCGAGCGAGCAGCCGTGTAGTTCGGCATAAAGCTCAACAATCCCTTTAATGACAGTCGTTTTCCCGGTTCCAGGCCCGCCTGTCAGAATCATCATTGGTGACTGGATCGCAGTCTGAATCGCTTCCTTTTGTGATGGGGCGTACTCAACTCCAAGACGTTCCTCAAGCTCGCCAAGAGCGAGCAGGAATTCGGACTCCGGAAACTGGGCGCTGTAATCTTTCTGTTCGAGAATCCGTTTTATATTTGTCACAAGGCCTTTTTCAGAAAAATAAAGGGATGGCAAATAGACGCGCTGGCCTTCACCAGCCACTTTTCCTTCTTCCTCTAGTTTGATCAGCTCGGTGGTTATATCGTTATAGCCGATGACATCCCGCTGATTTTCCTCTAGAAGCGCCTTTACTTTTTCCAACAAGTCACGGGCTTCCAAATAGACATGGCCAGCCTGCATGCTTTCGGTTTCAAGCGTATAGAGGCACGCGGCTTTGATCCTGTCTGGATGGTTTCCAGATATACCAAGCTGGTATCCAAGCTCATCCGCCCGGCCGAAGCCGATGCCCTCAATATCCTCAACAAGCTGGTAAGGATTCTTCTGGATAATGTCAATTGTCGCTTCTTTGTAAACCTGGTAGATTTTCATAGACAACTGCGGCCCGAACCCATATTGGTTGAGGGCTACCATAACCTGTTCAAGCCCCTGGTGCTCCATCAGCGTATCATAGAGCATTTTCGCCTTGTCCGGCGGCAGCCTTGGGATGGAGTCAAGAAGAGAGGGTTCGTTCAAAATCCGGGAAATTGCATTCTCGCCAAGGACTTCCACAATGCTTTCAGCCGTTTTTCGGCCGATTCCCTTGAATATTTCACTCGACAAATAGGCAATGACCCCTTGTTTGGACTGAGGGATATCCTTACGGAAATGGGTAGCCTGAAATTGAAGGCCAAATTTCGGATGGTCCTTGAATTCACCGTAGAAAAGATAGGTTTCCTGGTCATGTAGCTTCGGGAAATAACCGGTGACCACGGCTTCCCTGTCTTCATACGTGTCATTCGTATCATCAACCCTGATCCTTGCGACCGTATACAGGTTCGTTTCATTGTGAAAAATCGTTACGATCGGCCTTCCTTTTACAAACTTCCCCTGCTCTGAAAACAGGTCTAGAGAATTCTGTTGGTCCATAACCATCCCTCCTTCAAACAAAGTCGTCCAAACAGAAAGTTAATTTTCTTTATTCATTGCATCTTCAATGAAATTTTTCACACTTAGGGCCATCTCGTGCCCGGGGTCAATCCTGATTGCCTCATTCAACATTTCAAGCGCCCTGCCAGTCTGCTCCTGAAACGCGAACGCGACCCCAAGATTGTAGTAGCCATCTGCATGGTCAGGCACAAGTCTGATGCATTCTTCAAACTGCGGGATTGCCAGGTCGATCCTGCCTTCTTCCGCTAGGCAAAGGCCGTACTGGAATCGGGCATCCACATCGTCAGGTGCAAGCTCTGTGCTCCGCTGCAAGTAGGGAAGTGCAAGACGCTTATTTCCGAGCTGGGCGACTGACATCCCGAGCATAAAGTAATTGTCGCTGCTGTCGAGCCCTTTTTTCATGGCCGCCTCGAACATTCCTTTCGCCTGATCAAAACGGCTATTGTTATAATGGATCGCTCCTATGCTGTAGTAGGCTGCTGCCGCGTTCTCGTCCAGATCAAGCGCCTTTTGGAAAAATTTAAACGCCCGCTCTTCATCTCCCGTTACGGCGAGAAGGTTGCCGAAATTAATGTATGCGACCGGATCCCCCGGATTTTCCTCAATTGCTTCATTGAAGGCCATGGCTGCTTCTTCCCATTTCCCGGCCTGCATCAATTCAATTCCTTTTAGGTTTTTATCCATCAATATCACTCTCCGTCACGTGAAAGTATACCACACTATCCGGGGAATTTTCTTCGTATTTTAACAAGCGGGAAACGCAATTATAGCAAACAAAAACACCCGTCCCCCCTTAAAGGGAATCGGGTGTCTGTATAGTCGTAGAAGTAAGCGGCTCATCCTACATAATCAAGCTTTTGGCCGTTCCGGTAAACATCGCCAATCGTCCCGCCGCCGATGCATTCATCGCCGTTGTAAAATACGGCCGCCTGCCCCGGAGTGACAGCCCGGATTGGCTCATGGAACAGAACCTCCACCTTATTGCCTTCCATAAGGCGGACGGTAACTTTATTATCCTCTTGGCGGTAGCGGAATTTGGCTGTACATTCAAATTCCTGAGCCTTTGCCACATCGGAAACCCAGCTAACATTGTCCGCGATTATGGAATCGGAATAAAGGAGTTCATTGTGGAACCCTTGGCCGACATAAAGGACATTCCTCTTTAAATCCTTGCCGATGACGAACCACGGATCGCCCTGTCCGCCAATGCCAAGCCCATGGCGCTGGCCAATCGTGTAGTACATCAAGCCGTCATGCCTGCCTTTCACTTCGCCGTCCATCGTTTCCATATTGCCTGGCTGGGCGGGAAGATATTGGCCAAGGAATTCCTTAAAATTCCGTTCTCCGATAAAACAAATGCCCGTGCTGTCTTTCTTCGCCGCGGTCGCAAGGCCGGCCTCAGCCGCAAGCTTCCGGACATCGGACTTCTCAAGGCTGCCGATCGGGAACATGACTTTGCTCAGCTGTGCCTGTGTGAGCTGATTCAAAAAATAGGTCTGGTCCTTGTTTTCATCAAGGCCGCGAAGCATTTTGTATTCGCCGTCCCTGAATGCGACCTGAGCGTAATGCCCTGTCGCGAGATAATCCGCCCCAAGCTGCATCGCATGCTCAAGGAACGCCTTGAACTTTATTTCTTTGTTGCACATGACATCAGGGTTTGGCGTCCTGCCCGCCTTGTATTCATCAAGGAAGTAGGTAAACACCTTGTCCCAATATTGTTTTTCAAAATTGACGGCATAATACGGTATGCCGATTTGGTTGCAGACCCGGATGACATCTTCGTAATCCTCGGTTGCTGTGCAGACGCCATTTTCATCGGTATCGTCCCAGTTTTTCATGAAAATCCCGATGACATCGTAGCCCTGCTGTTTTAAAATCAGCGCCGCCACGGATGAGTCCACTCCACCCGACATGCCGACGACAACCCGTGTATTTTTAGGATCTTTCCTTTCCATCCTTTTCACCACACTTTTTATAAAGTGAACTCCTCTCATCGGGAGCTTGTTTATTCCACTCCGTTAAGAATGGGATAAAAAGGCCGGGAATCAGCCCAGCCTGAATGATTTTTTTAAAAGCAATCCCTAAACAAATACGATTTATAGCTAACCTCGCAACCGTTTGACGATCAGCGCCGTTTCGCGCGCTGCCTTCTCAACCATCTCTTCCGTCGTGCCAAGCCCGAAGCTGAACCGGATGGAATTCACAATCCGTTCCGAGTCTTTTCCGAACATGGCGACAAGTACGTGTGACGGTTCAATCGAGCCCGCCGTGCAGGCTGACCCGCTTGAAGCGGCTATACCGGCAAGGTCAAGGTTGACGAGCATCGCTTCCACATTTGTGCCGGGAAAACTCAAGTTTACTATATGGGGGACTGAATCGGCAAGAGAACCATTCAATTTGAACGTGACTGACTCTTCTTCAAGAATATCCATGAACATTTTTTTAAAGCGCACATACGCTTCCGCCTTTTCCTCCAAATTCTCGCGGTTAACCATCACAGCTTCCCTGAAACCCTCTATCGATACAAGGTTTTCGGTCCCGGCGCGGCGCTTCCGTTCCTGTTCGCCCCCGAATGATCGCGGAGCAAGCTTGATTCCTTCTTTTGCAAAAAGGAACCCAATCCCTTTTGGCCCATTCAGCTTATGCGCGGATACAGACAGCATATCCACTCCGGCAGTGTTGACATCGAGCTTCAAAAGCCCGAAAGCCTGAACTGCATCGGTATGGAACAGAGCCTGATGCCCGGCAAGAAGCCGTCCGATTTCTTCAATCGGCTGGATTGTCCCGACTTCATTGTTCGCATACATGATCGTCACAAGAATTGTATCATCACGTAAAGCCTTTTCAACATCGGTAACGGAAACCCGGCCTTCCTCATCGACAGGCAAATAGGTCACATCAAAGCCAAGCTTCTCAAGCCTCATGCAGGCGTGCAGAACGGCATGGTGCTCGATAGAAGACGTAATGATATGCCGGCCTTTATCGCTTGAGGCTTCCACGGCCCCAAGGATAGCCATATTGTCAGCTTCCGTTCCTCCGCTTGTAAAAATGATTTCGTTCGCCTTGGCCCCGATGCTGGACGCGATTGTCTGCCTCGCTTCATCAAGCTGGCGCCTTGCTTCCCTGCCGAAGGAGTGGATGCTCGATGGGTTTCCAAACAGCGTCCCCATTGTTTCTGACATCCTCTCGATCACCTTTGGGTGCATTGGAGAAGTGGCGGCATGGTCCAAATAAATCCGTTCCATCTTATCACCTTTCATCATTAAGGGTCTTTACCCTATTGTTCCATTAAATATAAAACATATAAGAATCCTGGTTACCGTCATCTGAATGGTTCGCCAGGTCTTCGAGTGTCGTACTGTCAAGAACGTCCTTGATGGCATCCCTGATTCTTGTCCAAAGTTCCCGTTTCGCAGGCTCTTCATCTTCAATTCCTTCTACTGGCGTAATCGGCCCTTCAAGGACACGGATGATATCGCCGGATGTAATTTCGCCCGGATCCCTTCCGAGCAAGTAACCGCCATATGCGCCCCTTATGCTTTTTACAAGGCCTGCATTCCTTAGGGGGGCAATCAATTGTTCCAGATAATGCTCGGACAAGTCATTGGCCTGGGCAATCGTCTTTAAGGAAACAGGCCCTTCCCCATGCTTTTTCGCAAGCTCAATCATGATTGTAAGTCCGTAACGCCCTTTAGTTGAAATCCTCAAAATCCCGCACTCCTATCTATTGGCACAGCATTTTTCGATTGCGTGCCTCTCAATTTTTCCAAAATCCCGTCAGTCAGCGCAAAGCATTGCGGCAAGGCAATGCCCGCAAGCGGGCCGATCGCGATACAAAAAGCGATTGTCCCCCAGCTTACCGGGCCGCCAAGCCTCCAGCCGATAATTAGAACAATCAATTCAATCGCGCCCCTGACATTCCTCACCTTCCAGCCGGTCTTGCCAATAATAGCGGCCATCAGGCTGTCCCTCGGGCCCGTTCCAAGGCTAGCTGAAATATAAATGCCCATTCCATACCCCATAAGAAGAAGTCCGCTGCTGAACATAACGACTTGGCCCAAAAAACCCGAAGGCTCCTGAAGGAATGGAAGTAACATATAAATATCGATAAATATCCCGACTAAGATCATATTCAAAAAAGCCCCGATATGGGGAAATTCACGAGAAATAAACGCAGCGGCCGCAAGTATGGCAACCCCCACTATAATTGACCAGGTTCCGACAGTCAGGCCGAAATGATAATATAGGCCAACATGAAAAACATCCCAGGGTGAAGCTCCCGAGCCGCTTTTTATGAGCAAAACCACCCCAAGGGACATAATCAGGAGCCCGACTGTATAAATCGCGAACCTGGGTCCCAATTGGCCCTTCCTTTTTTTGAACATCAAAGTACCCCTTTGTGTTGTTGAAAAATAATCACGATGTCATAATTCATAGTAAGTTTATAGGCTTTTCAAATTATAGCATACTGGCAGGCAATATGCATTAGCCCCACAAACATTCAGCCTTGGTGGCCCGGCCGCCCGCATGATACACTTATAGATAGACTTTCTAATTGGAGAGATGGACAATGATGCAGCAAAAACCGCTTGCTTACAGGATGCGGCCTAGGACATTGGAAGAAGTCTGCGGACAAGAGCACCTCGTTGGCGAGGGGAAAATTATATCAAGAATGGTAAAGGCGAAACAGTTATCCTCAATGATCCTGTATGGGCCTCCCGGTATTGGAAAAACATCGATCGCAAGCGCGATAGCCGGAAGTACCCGTTACGCATTCAGGACACTGAACGCCGTAACAAACAATAAAAAAGACATGGAAATCGTCGCAGCCGAAGCAAAAATGTCGGGGAAGGTCATCCTTCTCCTCGACGAGGTGCACCGCCTGGACAAGGCAAAGCAGGACTTCCTCCTCCCTTATTTGGAAAACGGGATGATCACGATGATTGGCGCGACGACGAGCAACCCATACCATAGCATCAACCCGGCCATCCGGAGCAGATGCCAAATTTTCGAATTGAAACCGCTCGATCCGGACGATATAAAAAAAGCGATTTTCATCGCATTGGAGGACGAAGAGCGCGGCCTCGGATCATTGAAGATCGAAATGGACAGCGATGCCCTTGAGCACTTTTCAAAAGGGTCGGGCGGGGATGTGCGCAGCTCCCTGAATGCGGTGGAGCTAGCTGCACTTTCGACAGAGCCGGACGCAAATGAAGTAATCCATATCGACCTGAAAACCGCCGAGGAATGCCTCCAGAAGAAGAGCTTCGTCCATGACAAAGACGGTGATGCCCATTACGATGTTTTATCCGGATTTCAAAAGTCAATCCGCGGCAGCGATGTGAACGCCGCCCTTCATTATCTAGGCAGGCTCATTGAAGCGGGCGACCTGCCAAGCATCGCGAGGCGCCTTCTTGTGATTGCCTATGAAGATGTCGGGCTCGCAAACCCGCAGGCAGGAGCTCGTACGCTTTCGGCAATTGAAACCGCCGAACGGATCGGCTTTCCAGAAGCGCGAATTCCCCTTGCCAATGCGGTCATCGAGCTTTGCCTGTCACCGAAATCGAATTCAGCCATCATGGCGATTGACTCGGCGCTCGCTGATATACGGAAAGGCATATCGGGGGAAGTGCCCGACCATCTGAAGGATGCCCATTACAAAGGCGCGAAAGAACTAGGCCGGGGCATCGATTACCTCTACCCGCATGATTATGAATCCGGCTGGGTCCGCCAGAAGTATTTGCCTGACCGGATAAAAAACAAAAAATATTACGTTCCGAAAAAGAACAGCAAATTTGAACAGGCTTTTGCATCTGTCTATGAAAAACTGAACGGAAATAAATAATTTTGCCGAAAAATTGCCCCAAAATGGGGGCGTACGGCGAAAATTTTCCCAACTTGAAAAATCCCCCGGAGCGGCCGGGGGATTTCTTTTTATTCATTTTTCACAACGCTGACCCGGCTGTCACTTTTCGCCGGCATCGGCAACCCGCTCGATTTTAATATCCTTCAAAAGCTCGCCGACTACATAGCTCGCCATGATCAGTCCCGCAACCGAAGGAACGAAAGCGTTTGATGACGGCGGCATTTGCGCTTTCCGGATTTCCGCCTTGTCATTTCCGACCACTTTCCGGACATCTTCGCGGATAACGATCGGGCTTTCATCGGAAAACACGACCGGGATCCCCTTTCGGATGCCTTCCTTCCTTAGCTTCGTCCTGATCACTTTCGCAATCGGGTCGGTATGTGTTTTGAAAATATCGGCGATTTTAAAGCGGGTCGGGTCCATTTTATTAGCCGCGCCCATGCTTGAGATCATCGGGATTCCGCGCTTTTGGCACTCTTTAATTAGATGGATTTTATACATAATCGTATCAGAGGCATCGATGACAAAATCCGGCTTGTACGCAAACACTTCCTCATACGTTTCTTCCGTGTAAAACATTTTGAGAGAAATAACTTCGCAATCCGGGTTAATGTCGGCAATCCGCTCCTTCATAAGGTCCGCTTTTGGTTTTCCGACTGTTGACAGAAGCGCGATCACCTGCCGGTTGACGTTTGTAATATCAACAACATCCTTATCAATAAGGATAAGGCGGCCAACTCCGGACCTTGCCAGCGCCTCCGCGGAGAATGACCCGACTCCCCCAATTCCAAGCACCATCACTGTACTATTTTTCAAAATATCCAAGCCTTCCTGGCCAATTGCAAGCTCATTTCGCGAAAATTGATGCAGCATTCTACTCACCCCAAAATTTAGGTTTAACTGTTTCGTATGTATCTTTTACCCGTAAAAATATATAACATACCTCATATAATAGCAAGCAAATATTTCGAGTACAAAGTTGACAAAGGCTTGGACAGGAAACCGGGTGGAAACAGTTTAGGTTGTCAGTAAAAGCCCGAATATCTGACAAGCGAAGGCTGAAATCGGGTTTGTTCCAGGCTATCAACGTGAATTCCGCACCCAATTCGGTGAGTTCATCCGGGATATCGAAAATTTCCCCAAACATATCCCCCACTTTTGGACGGATATCGAAAATTTCCCAAGCTATATCCCCCACTTTTCAGCGAATATCGAAAACTGTCAAATTTCCGACACATTTACTAGCCGTATTACGGTATATTACCAAAGTACGCTTTTGTAAAAATTGGCCCATGCCCCCGCATTGCAACCCATGGCGGACACACCAAAAAGCCCCCGGCATCCAAGCCGCGGGCGCAATAATCATACTCCTATAAACAGGGCAGAAGAGTCCCAAATTTGTGCCGTTGCCGATTTCCTTCGTTTTGGCCCGCTTAAAGCAGGTGGGTGTCCTGTTCACTGTCGTTGCAAGTCCCCGGGTATGGGGCATGTGCGCGGCAGGGAAACGCAGACTCCCGAAGAAAAAATGTTCGGTCAAAACATTTAGGCGATGCAACGTACACTTCAGGACTCTTCTTAATTGATTACATCTTACCAAAAATTCTGGTATTTTTCAAGAAACAAGCCACCGTCCATTTTCTTCCACCAACCCCTTTTTCAGGGAGGGTACGAAGAATTTTCCCAACTTCCGTCTACTCGTTTTTTGTTGTTTTTAAAGCTAAGTGAAGCTCATCAAGCTGGGCTGTGCTGACTTCTCCAGGCGCGTTCGTCAGCAGGTCGCTTGCTGAAGCTGTTTTCGGGAACGCAATCGTATCGCGAAGATTTGTGCTACCAGCAAGCAGCATGACAAGCCGGTCAAGCCCAAGAGCGATTCCGCCATGCGGAGGCGTTCCATACTCGAACGCTTCAAGCAGGAACCCGAATTGTTCCTTCGCTTCCTCTTGAGTAAAGCCAAGTACTTGGAACATTTTTTCCTGGATGTCCCTTTCAAAAATACGCAGCGATCCGCCACCGAGCTCATAGCCGTTCAATACGAGGTCGTACGCTTGTGCGCGGACTTTGGACGGGTCTTCATCAAGAAGGGCAAGGTCCTCCCTGAACGGCATCGTAAACGGATGGTGGGCTGCATAGTACCGGCCATCCTCTTCAGAATACTCGAGAAGCGGCCATTCGGTAATCCAAAGGAAATTAAATTTGCTTTGGTCGATCAAGTCAAGATCTTTCCCAAGTTTCAGCCTCAGCGCGCCTAGCGCATCGGCTACGACCGATTTTTTGTCTGCTACGAATAGGACAAGGTCACCTGTTTCTGCCTCCACCACAGCGCTGATTGCTTCGGCTTCTTCAGGAGAGAAGAATTTTGCGATTGGCCCTTTCAATCCGTCGGCTTCAACCTTCAGCCAGGCAAGCCCTTTGGCGCCGTAAACAGCGGCAAACTCGCCCAGTGCGTCGATATCCTTCCGCGAATACTTGTCGGCCGCGCCTTTTACATTTAGCGCCTTGACCTGGCCGCCATTTTCAACCGCAGCGGCGAACACTTTGAAGCCGCATCCGGCAACAACTTCGGAAAGGTCTTTCAGTTCCATTTCGAAGCGGGTATCCGGCTTGTCGGAACCAAAACGGGCCATCGCTTCCTCGTAGCGCATCCGCGGGAATTCCGCAGGAACGTCGATTCCTTTTACTTCCTTCATCAGCTTGGACATCATTCTTTCCATCATCGCGATGATGTCGTCCTGGCTCAGGAAGCTTGTTTCAATATCTATCTGCGTGAATTCTGGCTGCCGGTCCGCGCGAAGGTCTTCATCCCGGAAACAGCGGGCAATCTGGTAATACCGCTCGACCCCACCGACCATCAAAAGCTGCTTGAAAAGCTGTGGCGACTGCGGAAGCGCGTAAAACTCGCCTGGATGGACGCGGCTCGGGACAAGATAGTCACGCGCTCCTTCCGGGGTGCTCTTCGTTAAAATCGGTGTTTCAATATCAAGGAAGCCCTCTCCATCGAGGAAGCCACGGATCGCCTTCGTAACATTGTGGCGCATTTTCAGCGTTTCAAAGATTACCGGGCGGCGGAAATCCAAATACCGGTATTTCAGGCGTACATCCTCTGAAGCATCAGTCCGGTCGGAAATGATGAACGGAGGAGTTTTCGCTTCATTAATAATCGTCACACTCTCGGCCTGGATTTCAATTTTCCCTGTAGGAATATTTTCGTTGATCGTCCCTTCGCCCCTCGCAACAACCGTCCCGCGGATATCAAGGACATATTCATTACGGATTTTTTCGGCTGTGGCAAGCGCCTCCTGGGATAAATCCGGATTGAAAACAACCTGGACGATCCCTGTCCGGTCACGCAGGTCAATGAAGATCAGCCCTCCGAGGTCGCGCCTCTTCTGGACCCATCCTTTTAAAAATACCTTTTCACCAACTGCTGATTCAGGTACTTCACCGCAAAAATAACTTCTGCCATACATATTGTTTCCTCCTTAGCCCTGCTGTTCACGGAATTTTTCAACGAAGGAAGCAAGTTCGACTTCCTGTTGTTCACCAGTTCCCATATTCTTAAGATTGATTACGCCTTTATCAAGTTCGTCTTCGCCAAGGACAGCGACAAAACTGGCGTTCAGCCTGTCCGCTGCCTTGAACTGTGCCTTCAGCTTCCGGCCAAGATAATCGCGCTCCGCGGAAATTCCCTGGTTGCGAAGTTGCTGGAGCAGCCCGACCGTATAATCCTTCGCTCTGTCTCCAAGTGAAACGAGGTAGCAATCGATTTTCTTTTCAACCGGAAGGGCAACCTTCTCGGCTTCAAGCGCCGCGATAAATCGTTCAATGCTGAACGCAAATCCGATACCCGGGGTTTCCGGCCCGCCAATTTCTTCGGCCAGCCCGTTATAGCGGCCGCCACCGCACAATGTCGTGATCGAGCCAAAGCCCTCGGCTTCGCTCATAATCTCAAACGCTGTATGATTGTAGTAATCCAAGCCCCTTACAAGATTCGGGTCAATCTCAAACGGGATGCCAAGCTCGCTGAGATACTCCCGGACTTTTTCAAAATAATCCCTTGATCCCTCGTTTAGGTACTCAATAATGGAAGGCGCTGTTTTCATGAGTTCATGGTCGCGGTCCTTTTTGCAATCAAGAATCCTCAGAGGATTTTTCTCTAGCCTGGTCTGGCAGTCGCCACAAAATTCGCCAATCCTTGGCTTAAAATGGCTGACAAGCGCGTCCCTGTGCGCTTTCCGGCTTTCGGCATCACCAAGGCTGTTCAGGACAAGCTTCAGCTTTTTCAGGCCAAGCTCCCAATACAGATTCATCGCCAGGGAAATCACTTCCGCATCAATCGCGGGATCATTGCTTCCGAGCGCCTCGACGCCAAACTGGACAAACTGCCGGAAACGGCCCGCCTGTGGACGTTCATAGCGGAACATCGGCCCCATATAATAAAGCTTCACCGGCTGGTCCGGATTGCCGAACATCTTCTTTTCGACAAAGGCACGGACAACCGCCGCTGTCCCTTCAGGCCTGAGCGTAATGCTCCTCCCGCCCCTGTCTTCGAATGTATACATTTCCTTCTGGACGATGTCGGTTGAATCTCCCACCCCGCGGCTGAATAGTTCAGTATGCTCGAAAATCGGCGTCCTGATTTCCTCGTATTGATACAGCCTACAAAGCCTTTTTGCCGTTTCCTCAATCAACTGCCACGTTTCAACCTGTCCAGGCAAAATATCCTGTGTTCCCCTTGGGATATTGATCGACATAGGTTTTCCTCCTTTTGTGTGCCGTATAGTTTTCCTTCACTCGTGCGCCAAACCTGTAAAAATATAAAAAACTCCCCTCCCCTGTTTATTTCTAAACAAGGGACGAGAGTTTTGGATTCCCGTGGTGCCACCCTAATTGAAGCCCAAAATGCGGGGCTCCCTCTTTTACAGTTAACGCCTGCAACGTCCTCCCCTACTGTCAGTTCAGGGAGAAACCTACGGAGTGTTCATTCGTTAAACCGTCATGCGGAATTGCTTTCAGCCTGGGGCAATTCCTCTCTGGCCATGATCTATGGCTTAACTACTATGCTCCATCATCGGTTTTCAATTTATGTACATGCCTGCCGGGCTTTTTAGCCTGTGCTTCCTATTATAATAATGAGCCAATCATGAGATGTCAATACCGGATTAGGAACGTTCCAAATGTTTTTTCAACCTTCGGACATCCCTGATCGTCAGGCCGAATTCGCTGGCAAGTTCAATTGTGCCCGCATGCTGCTCTTTTTCAAGAAAGTCGTGAAAGTCGACCCCGAATATCGCCTTGCTTCCCGCATTTGCCTGCATCCCTTTTTCGCTGAACCTCATCGTATCCACCCTCCAGTCGAAATTGCTTTTACTAGTCTCCCCACTTTCGAAAAAATGTTTCAGTAAAAGGGACTATTATTTTCCCAACAGATAATTTTTCCAAAAAAGGAGAAACTGAATGAAATTGGCCAAACTTTCGGCTAAAATAGATTAATAGGATAGGAGGTTGCGAATGGAAAAGAGAATTTACATACTGCTTGCATGCTGCATACTGCTAATCGGGACCTTGTTCCCCTTAAAGGAAGCCGCTGCCGGCCAAACTGCCGCCGCAGCCGTCGACAGCCTCAATATCCGAAGCGGACCGGGCCTCAGTTATAAAGTGGTCGCCACGGCTAAAAAAGGAGACAGGTTTACGGTTTTAGGCGAGTCTGGCGAATGGGTCCAGCTTCAACTGCCTTCAGGAGGGACAGGCTGGGCCGCGAACTGGCTGTTAAAGATGAATAGCGTGGACACATCCGCTGTCTCGTCGGTGGATAATTTGAGGATTAGAAAAGGCCCTGGAACGGGCTACGGCATTGTCGGCTACCTTTCCAAAGGACAAGCAGCAGAAGTACTCGAAAAATCAGGCGAATGGACAAAGATTGCAAGCAAGTCCGGGGATGGCTGGGTTTCCACGCAGTTCCTTCAGGTGCCTGTAAAAGCTGAAAGCCCCGCCAAGGAGCAAACAAAGGAAGCCGTAAACGAGCTCTCTATGGAAAAAACGGTCAACGCCAACATTCTGAATGTCCGACAGGAACCTTCACTTACAAGCGGGCTGATTGGTAAATTGGCCAATGGCGCAAAAGTGGAAGTCATTTCGGAAGGGAACGGCTGGGCACTTATTTCTTTTTCAGGGAAAAAGGGCTGGGTCAGCTCCGAATTCCTTTCATCCAAATCAGGAGAAGCGCCTCCGGCCGACGAAAAGCCTTCAGGCGTCTTGGGAACTGTCACTGCTACAGCATTAAGTGTGCGAAGCGAAGGCTCGCTAAACGGCAGAATCATTTCTACGGTCAAAAAAGGGCAAACCTTCATCATCCTGGAGGAAGCGAATAACTGGGCAAAAATCGAGTATTCACCAGGCAAAATTGGCTGGGTTGCCGGCTGGTATCTTGAAAAGTCAGCAGAAGGAAACGAGCCAACGCCACAGGAGGTAAAAGAAAGCTGGGCGGCCATCCTTTATGATGGCACGAACATCCGCCAAAAGCCTTCCCTCGATTCAAAAGTTGTCGCCCGGACAAATAAAGGCGCGGAATTCAGGATCAAAAACATTTCAGGCACCTGGTATGAAATCGAGCTAAAAGGCGGACAGTCAGGTTATGTCGCCGGCTGGATCGTCGAGGTATCAGGCACCGCTCCGCAAATAAACAAATCAGGCGGAGAGGCATACCTGAAAAACAAGGTAATCGTCATTGATCCTGGCCATGGAGGCATAGACAATGGCACGACCGGTGTAAGAGGGACGTTCGAAAAAGGGCTTACTTTGAAAACCGCGGCTCTTGTTTCCAATAAACTTGCCGCAAAAGGTGCAAAGGTGATCATGACAAGGGACAGGGATACATATCTCTCGCTGCCATCAAGGGTGGGGTCGGCCCATTATCATGGAGCCGATGCATTTATCAGCATCCATTATGATTCCAACTATGACCGAAGCGTAAGGGGAATGACGACATACTATTACCATTCCTATCAAAAAGAACTTGCAGCCACTCTCCAGTCGTCAACTGCTAGCGCCACTAAGTCGCATAGCCGGGGAGCTAGATTTGGAGATTATCATGTTATCAGGGAAAACAAGCAAGCAGCCGCGCTGATTGAACTCGGCTACTTGAGTAATGCCGAAGAAGAAATGGCCGTCCTTACAAATCACTTCCAGGAAGCCGCTTCTACAGGCATTGTTGAAGGCCTTGCGAGATATTTTAAAGAGAAATAAGCGAAACATTTTAGTGGACGGTATCACCTTCCACAACTTGAGAGAGTTTATGATAATCCCCCTCTGCAAATGAGGGGGTTTTTTCTTTTTATCATAGATTGATCCACTTTTTCGGAAAAAAGAATTCCTTATTCGATAATCGGGGAAATGACTTTTTTAATGTGGGACAGTATGAAGGAGTTCAAGCTATATCGATTAATTTTATAAATATATCGATCAATTATTTCCGGGACGTAGGAGTAAAACGGTGTTCCTTCCCAGATCCACATAAAAACACCCGCCAATCAACATGGCGGGTGGTCCTATATTTATGCCTGGCTGTCCAGGATGAGGGTGACTGGGCCGTCATTGATGAGGCTGACATCCATCATCGCCCCAAAACGGCCAGTCTCAACTTTAATCCCTTTTTCGCGCAGGAAGGAATTGAACGCCTCATAGAGTGAGTTGGCGAGTTCAGGCTTTGCAGCAGCCATAAAATTTGGGCGGCGGCCTTTCCGGCAATCCCCGTAGAGGGTGAACTGGGAGACGGAAAGAATATCTCCGCCGACGTCCAGAAGGGAGAGGTTCATCTTACCGCTTTCATCCTCGTAAATCCTCAGATTGGCAATCTTGTCGGCCAAAAACGCCGCATCCTTTTCTGTATCGTCATGGGTCACACCCAGGAGGACGACTAGACCGCTGGAAATTTCGCCGACTGTCTCGCCGTCAACCATTACGCTTGCTTCCCTGCTTCGTTGCACAACTGCTCTCATTATAAAACTCCTTAGTTCATAATCCTCCGGACCGAGTAAATATCGGGGATTTGTTTGATTCTGTCGACGACTTTATGCAAATGGGCAACATTGTGGATTGCTATCGACATATTGATGGTCGCCATTTTATTCCGGTCGGATCTTCCCGACACGGCCGTAATGTTTGTCTTCGTTTCATTTACGGCCTGCAGCACCTCATTCAGGAGGCCGCGCCGGTCATAGCCATTGATTTCAATTTCAACATTGTATTCCTTCCGGTCGTTGAATGAAGACTCCCATTCTACCGGAATGAGCCGTGACTGGACTTCAGCCGCATCAATATTGGGGCAATCGGATCTGTGGACGGAAACCCCTCGGCCTTTCGTGATAAAGCCGATGATTTCATCACCCGGTACCGGATTGCAGCATTTTGACAGCCTGATCAGCAGGTTGTCTATCCCCGCAACCCTGACCCCGGAATCACGTTTTTTGACAACTTGCGGCTGGGTTTTCAGATCGGTCAACGCGGTGTCGATTGTCGCTTCCTGCTCCTGATCACGCTTTTTCCGCCATTTTTCCGTCAGCCGGTTTGCCACCTGGAGTGCTGTCACCCCGTTATAACCGACGGCGGCGAACATATCATCTTCATTCATGAAGTTGAATTTTTCGGCAACCTTTTTAATATTATCGGCTGTCAAGATTTCTTTGAGGTCGAAATTCATCGCCTTGATTTCTTTTTCAACCAGTTCCCGGCCTTTGTCGATATTTTCATCACGCCGCTGCTTTTTGAAAAATTGGCGGATTTTGTTTTTCGCCTGGGAAGTCTGCGCAAGCTTTAGCCAATCCTGGCTCGGGCCATAGGAATGCTTGGAGGTCAAAATTTCGATAATATCACCGGTCTTAAGCTTATAATCAAGCGTGACCATCTTGCCGTTCACTTTCGCGCCAATTGTTTTGTTTCCAATTTCGGAGTGGATCCGGTAGGCAAAATCAATCGGCACTGAACCGGATGGCAGTTCAATGACATCCCCTTTTGGAGTGAAAATAAAGACCATATCGGAAAACAAGTCAATTTTAAGCGACTCCATGAACTCCTCGGCATTGGCCGTGTCATTTTGGAACTCGAGGATATTGCGGAACCATGTCAGCTTCTGGTCAAAGGAAGAACTTTCTTTGAGGTTCGTCCCCTCCTTGTACGCCCAGTGGGCCGCAATCCCGAACTCCGCGATCCGGTGCATTTCTTTCGTCCTGATCTGAACTTCAAGCGGATCGCCTTTTGGGCCGATGACCGTTGTGTGAAGCGATTGGTACATATTCGGCTTCGGCATGGCAATGTAGTCTTTGAACCGGCCAGGCATCGGCTTCCAGCAAGTATGGATAATCCCGAGAACCGCATAGCAGTCCTTAATGCTATTGACGACAATCCGGACGGCAAGCAAATCATAAATTTCGCTGAATTGCTTGTTCTGCAACGCCATCTTGCGGTATATGCTGTATATGTGCTTCGGGCGGCCGGATATTTCCGCCTTGATAGAAACCTCGCGCACCCGCTCCTTTACTTCCTCGATGACATCATCAAGATATTGCTCCCGCTCGGCGCGCTTTTTCTTCATCAGGTTGACAATCCGGTAGTATTGCTGTGGATTAAGATACCTGAGCGCCGTATCCTCAAGCTCCCACTTAATCTTCGAAATTCCGAGCCTGTGGGCGAGCGGAGCGAATATTTCCAATGTTTCATTGGCTATCCGCTGCTGCTTTTCAAAAGGAAGATGTTTCAGCGTCCTCATATTGTGGAGGCGGTCCGCCAGTTTTATTAAAATGACCCGGATATCCTGGGCCATTGCAACAAACATTTTCCGGTGGTTCTCCGCCTGCTGTTCCTCATGAGATTTATATTTAATTTTACCCAGCTTTGTCACGCCATCAACAAGCATAGCAACTTCATCGTTGAACTCCGTTTCGATGTCCTTTAACGATACTACTGTATCCTCCACGACATCATGCAGGAAACCCGCCGCGACCGTAGCCGGATCCATTTCAAGGTCGGCAAGAATGCCAGCAACCTGAATTGGATGGATAATGTACGGCTCACCCGATTTCCTTACTTGGTCACGATGGGCCCAGGCGGCATACTCGTACGCTTTCCTTACAAGCGCGACATGCTCCTCGTTCAAATAGGCCTTCGTCTTGTCGATGACTTGTTCGGCGGTTAGCACCTGATCGTTCGCCATGAAATCACCTTTGTTTCTTATTGGAAAAAGATTTTATTTTTTTCAAGAATCCCCGGTACGGCGGGGCACCTTTGGAACAGTTCTATGAATAATTTCTAATGATTGTTACTATTATCAAGAAAAAATGCAGAGATGTAAAGGGATTGGACGGGTTTTTTCCTTTATAGCTAGAATTTGCCGGTAAACCCGTCCCATTCCACTGGGTAAAAGTGGATATTCATGTCAACTAATAAAGGCGGATATTTTTTCCATCTAAATCAATAAAATCAAGAGAGCACCCGCTTGAGTGCTCCCCTTCCTTAAAATTTCATCAATGTCAATAAGTCGTATCCTTCTAGCTTCTTGCGGCCTTCCAGGTATGTCAGTTCAATCAGGAATGCGATTCCCGCTACGACGCCGCCCAGTTCTTCAACCAGCTTGATCGTTGCTTCAATCGTACCGCCAGTGGCGAGCAGGTCGTCGGTAATCAGGACTCGCTGGCCTGGTTTGATGGCGTCCTTGTGGATTGTCAGTACGTCCTTCCCATACTCAAGGCCATAGCTCATTTTGATTGTCTCACGCGGGAGCTTGCCTTCTTTCCTTACAGGCGCGAACCCAACTTCAAGCGAATAGGCAACCGGGCATCCGATAATGAAGCCGCGTGCTTCCGGGCCGACAACAAGGTCAATCTTCTTTTCACGGGCATATTCAACAATCTGGTCTGTCGCATATTTATAAGCTTCCCCATTATCCATCAGGGTGGTGATGTCCTTAAAATTAATGCCGGGTTTTGGCCAATCGGGTACGATGGTGACAAATTGTTTTAAATCCATTCCTTTAGTGCCTCCTCATTTTCAACGGGCTCCGCCAGGATTTCGGAGAACCAACTCCTAAGCTGCTCATAGGATGAGTAGAGCAAATCCCTTTCAAGAGCGAAATGTGCATGCTTCTTTTGGTACGCAACCGACTCGGTCAGATCACGCTTTGATGTTGGCTTTAAAACGGAAATCAATCCATTTTTTATTGTAACAAACTCCAGCTCAAAAAACACCTCGGACATAAAATCAATCGTCTCTTTTGTCCAGCCTTTTTTCCTAGCAAGCTGGCTGCCATAACGGCCGATATCAAACGGGGAGTTTTTCAGCAGGAAGGCGTAGTACCATTTGAAATGATCCCTATTCGGCATTGTGCTGAAAAAATCGCTTGTTTCTTGGTAAAATACCGCGTAAATCCTTGCGGGCATTTTACCGTCCAGCAGGTCAGCGATAACCTCCTTCGAAGGCGGTAGGTCAACAAAGACGATGCTTTCACCGTTTATCCTGGCTGCGCTGGCTTCTTCAACTGTCCGGATATGGAGAATGTCGTTTCCTCCCAGCTGCTTTTCAACCTCCGCCAGATTTTCCTCATGAAAAACGATAAACGTTTTTTTACCATCCGGAAGCTTTCCGTTTATAGCGGAAATAGTCCTTGCACCCCTATAATCAAACAGTTGCCAGTTCCTGATGGCAAGGTCTTGAAGCATTAGCTGGGGCTTTCGGATATTGTTCCATTCATTAATGGACAGCTCCCCCGCGACGGCAATTTTTGAAGAAGGAGAAATGTGGTCCGCCAACGGCCCGAGCCCAAATCCGATGCCGTCAAGCGAAGCTTCCCCGTTCGACAATGTCATCTTTAAATGGCTACTGTCGCTCCCAATCCTTCGAAGTGTGGAGATAGATACGTCCTCAATCGAAATTTTTGGTTTAGGGTTGTCCATCCCAAACGGTGCGAGCAAAAGCACCTCCTCAAGGACTGAGAGATTCACCTCTGAAATTGAAATTTCCGCATCAAGCTGCATCACAGGGATGAAGTCTTCGTCTCTCATCTGTCCCGCCGCTAGTTCGTTTAGCCGAAAGCGCAAGCCATCGACGTCTTCAAGTTTCAATGTCATTCCGGCTGCCATCGGGTGTCCACCGAAATGAGGAAGGATATCCCTGCATTCCGACAAGTTTTTGAAGAGGTCAAAACCGGGAATGCTCCTTGCAGAACCTTTCGCAAGGCCTTTTTCTATATCATAACTAAGGACAATTACAGGCCTGTAATACTTTTCGACAAGCCTGGACGCGACAATTCCAATAACCCCCGCATTCCAGCCTTCCTTACCGACAACAAGCACTTTATTCTCATCAGGCGGAAAGTCACGATCGACCTGGAGGATTGCTTCTTCCGTAATTTCCTGGACAATTGCCTGCCGTTCCCGATTAAGCCCGTCCATTTCCTGAGCAAGCACATCCGCTTCCGTTCTATCTTCCGTCAACAGCAGTTTAACGGCCATGCTCGCATGCTCGAGCCTGCCGACAGCATTGATTCTTGGAGCAAGTGTAAAACCGATTGTTTCTTCGTTTATTGCCGACGGATTAACCCCGGCGCATTTTAAGATTGCCTTGATTCCGATGTTTTCGGTTACCTTGAGCCTGTCAATTCCCGCTTTGGCAATCAGCCTGTTTTCCCCTTTCAGGGAAACAAGGTCGGCAATGGTACCGATAGCGGCGATTTCAAGCAGATGATCCGGTACCTGGCCGTACAGGGCATGAGCGAGCTTGAAAGCAACGCCGACACCAGCAAGGTCCCTGAACGGGTAAATGCTGTCCGGTAGTTTTGGATGGATGATGGCAAGCGCATCCGGAAGAACGGGCCCTGGTTCGTGATGATCCGTAATAATTAAATCGACACCAAGTTCCCTGGCAACTTCCGCTTCATGGACGCCGGAAATACCAGTATCCACTGTGATAATTAGCTTAACTCCATTTTCCGCCGCTTTCCTGAAGGCAGCTTCATTCGGTCCGTATCCTTCTGTAAACCTGTCAGGTATGTAATAGCCGACGTTCGCGCCCAACTCTTGTAACGTAATCATTAAGACCGTGGTGCTGCTAACGCCATCGGCATCATAATCGCCATATATCAAAACCGGCTCCTGGCTGTCAATCGCCCTTTTGATTCGCGAGACCGCCAGATCCATTCCCTTCAGCAGGAACGGGTCATGAAATTTTTCCCCGCCAAATAAAAAAGGCCGCGCGGCTTCAACAGTATCCAGCCCCCGGTTAACAAGCATTGAGGAAACAAGGTGAGATATATTTAACTCCGCCGCTAATTTATTTGCAGTGCTTTCGTTGGATTCGCGGACAATCCATCTCGTTCTTGAATTCAGCAAAACGTTCACCCCTCAACTTTTCCATTATACAGGACCGGGAATATCTTCACAACAAGAAAAGATACAGCAATTGGCATTCTTCACCATGTAGACCGGATTATCCCCAAAGGCTTATCGGGTCTCTTTTTTTAATAAATTATGTAAGCGGACATATGTGTAGAGCTTTTCTTTTACCTGAAACTAGGGAACCTGGCCGATGACTTGGAAACTGTTATACATAAAAAACGGAACCGTTGCTAGCGCATCTTATGATTCGTTTTATTTAATAATCTTTACCTGTCAGAAGCCAGGGTATCTTCTGACTCGTTCTACCTGAAAATCTGGAAAGCTGTCAGAAACCTGGCTCCTTCCGGATTGTTTTATCAATGCTCCAATCCATCACTCACCCTTTATATAGGCTTTTGATGCGTAAAAGGACATGGCCAACCCGGATAATTTTTGGAGTAAAATTTTCACCAGCTGCCTACTTTATTAATTATCCTGTAGTAATCTCTGAAGTAATCTATGGTAATAGCAGGCCAATTTGATCCCTTACAATAGTTTATCCACGATAGGGTGGGCATCTCAATTTACGCTTGCGAAACAGCCAAATTGAATTTCTTCTAATTTGCTCGTGCTGAACTTTTTATTAAGTAACTTCCAAGCCTGTATATGACAATTTAATGTCACGCAAACAAACTTTTTGACAACTTAATTGGATTTTACCCTTACTATGTCACTCAACAGGATTTGAGTGACTTCCTTTCTCGAATTTCCCCTTACAATGTCACTCAACGGGATTTGAGTGACTTCCTTTTCGGATTTTACCCTTAAAATGTCACTCAACGGGATTTGAGTGACTTCCTTTCCGGATTTTCCCCAAACAATGTCACTCAACGGGATTTGAGTGACTTCCATTCCGGATTTTGCCCAAACAATGTCACTCAACGCGATTTGAGTGACTTCCTTTCCGGATTTCCCCCGGACAATGTCACTCAAGGGGATTTGAGTGACTTCCATTCGCGATTTCACCCTGACAATGTCACTCAAACGGTTTTATTCGAAAGCTAAACAACAATCCAGGACGTAAAAAGCCGCAGGTCCCCCTGCGGCTTCTAATACTATTATACCTGCGGCTGATCAGAATATTTTTTCTTTTCCTTGTACGTGATCAGGACGCCTTTTTTCTTCAGTTCTCTATTTTTCCACTCTACCCAAATCTGGGCGGCAATGAAAATCGACGAATAGGTTCCGACGATCAAACCTACCAGCAAGGCGAGGGAGAAGCTCCGGATTGATTCGCTTCCGAAAATCAGTAGCGCCACAACGGTCAGCGCGACCATCAAAACAGTATTGACTGAACGGCCGAGCGTCTGCCTAATGCTCGTATTGACGACGTCGGTAATTTCCTGGGATGTTTTCAGGCGGCGCCTCTTCTGCATATTCTCGCGCATCCGGTCAAAGGTAACAATCGTATCATTAATCGCGTAACCAACAACGGTAAGAACCGCGGCAATAAACGTAATATCCACTTCCCAGCGGATAATGCTAAAGAGCGGGAAGATGAAGAAGGCTGCAAAAAGTAAGCCGATAATCGCCGAAACACCCATCGGCAGTTCGAAACGAAAGGCAACGAACAGAATCAGACCCAAGCAAGCAATCAACAGGGCGTACATGGCATTTTTCGCCAGCTCCTTGCCGACAGTAGGCGAAACACTGTTTACAGTCGGGTCTTCACCAAACACCTTATGCATTTCCGTTTTCAGCTTTGTAACCTCATCTTTTGTGAAGTCCTTTTTAAACCGTGCTACACCAATATTCTTTTTGTCACCGGAAATAACGATATCATCAGTTTCAAATCCAGCTTTTTTCAGTTCGGAGGCCACTTTTTCCGTAGTAAGTGGTTTATCCGATAGAATGTCTACCCTGGTTCCGCTCGTAAAATCGATGCCAAGGTTAAGCCTAAAGATTAGGAGGATAATAATCCCAATCACAGTTATGGCACCCGATGCGATGAAAAAGGCCCTTCTGTTTTTTACGAAATCGAAACGGTCGAATTTCGTTGGAAGATCAAGCGTATCGACGTTTTGGTCAAGGCTGAAAATCTCGCTCTTTTTCACGCCGAACCAGCCCGGCTTTTTATTCAGGAAGCCGCTATTGACCCAAAGGCCGAGCAGCCATCTTGATAAATAAACGTTTGTGAAAAAGCTTCCCAGGATACCAATGATCAAGCCTGTCGCGAATCCTTTGACCGAGCTTGTCCCATAGAAGAACAAGACCGCGGCGGCAAGGAGGGTTGTCAGGTTTGCATCCGTAATGGCCGAGAACGAGTTTTCATTCCCCGCCTTGAAAGCAGCCTTGATTGATTTGCCGACCTTGATTTCTTCCTTGATCCGTTCATAGGTGATGATGTTCGCATCAACCGCCATCCCGACACCGAGGATGAGGGCTGCGACACCAGGAAGCGTCAGGACGACATTCAGCCAATCAAAGACAAGAACAGTCAAGTACATATAAATCGTAAGAGTAATGGTCGCGATAAACCCTGGAAAACGGTAATACGCGATCATGAACAGGAAGATGGCCAGTACGCCGATAACACCGGCGAATACGGTTTTATCCATAGCCTGCTCCCCGAATTTCGCGCCAACCGATGTCGAGTAAATTTCGTTCAGCTTAACTGGCAGCGCGCCCGCGTTCAACAGGCTTGCGAGAGTTTGAGCTTCTTCAGGCGTGAACTGGCCGACGATTGAAACTGTATTTTGATTAAAGATGTTCGAAACTGTAGGGGCCGAAATGAATTTTGGATCCGGCTTCCCCACTTCCTTCCTGAAGGAATCACCTTCTTCAAAATCAAGCCAAATAACGAGATAGTTATCCGGAGCCTTGTTGACAATCGACTCGGTTACTTTACGGAATTTGTCCGCGCTTTTTAGCTTCAGGGAAACGCTCGGCTTCCCGTTTTCATCAAATGTTTGCTTGGCGCCGCCTTCGGCAAGGTCGGAACCATCCATCATAATTTTGTCATCGGCATCCCTGAAGGTCAGGTTTGCTTCTGTTGATAGTAGTTCCCTAGCTTTTGCCTGGTCTGTTACACCAGCAAGCTGGACCCTGATCCGGTCTTGGCCTTCTATCTGAATATTCGGCTCGCTAACCCCAAGGGCATTGACACGCCTGTCCAAAGCTTCGGCTGTATCAGTAAGAGCCTTTTTATCAATCTTCTGCCCTTTCTTTGCAGGCTTAACCTCGTAAAGGATTTCAAATCCGCCCTGCAAATCGAGGCCGAGTTTAATATCTTTCAAGATGTTTAGTGATGTGGCGCCTATAAGACCCCCAACCAAGGCGATAACAAGTATAAAGGCCACAATCCTGTTGCGCTTAACCATTCAGTAGTTCCTCCTTCAATTCCATGCACAATACCATTTGCTACTTTTAACCAATATTCTCATTATGAATTATCGGCAATATCCTGTCAATTTGCTAAAATTGGCAAAATGCATAAATACCAGCTTAGGCGTTCGGCCAAAAAAAACGCATGAGGGCCCCGCAATGATAGCGAAGCCGCCGTCACAGGTTATTTCAGCAACTCTTTCCACTCTTCTTCATTATCAAGGGAAAAGGGCGATTCTTTATACGTTTCAATCGTTGCAAAACTGATGAAGTCACTCATTTTCACCGTAAGAATATCCTGGACAACCTGATGGAAAAGCTTTTCCCCCTTGTCCTTTTTCCATTTCTTCTTGACGAGATACCTCCAAAGCTCCTCTTCGCTGATTGAATCGTTCCCGAGCAACCGGAATTCATCCAGCTTGCTCTCAAGGACAGGAGCGAGTGTTACCCGGTAATGATCGTAAACATGCCCGTTTTCCATTTGGCCCTCCTGCAGCTGTTTGTCTTCTTTTTCATCCATCCACGTGTCTTCTTGTCCACCTCGTTGCATATAGTTAATTGTATATGATATCCACTATTTTGAGAAGGTGGGAAACGAATGTCTAAGTTTTTAAAAGGGACAGCCATCCTGCTTTTGGCAGGCTTTATAACGAGGGTGCTTGGCTTCATCAACAGGATTGCGATCGCCCGTTTTATCGGCGAGGAAGGAGTCGGGCTGTATATGATGGCCTATCCATCCCTTGTCCTGGTCATCACAATCACCCAATTCGGCCTTCCTGTTGCGATTTCGAAAAACATCGCAGAAGCCGAGGCCCGGGGGGAATATGGGAAAATAAAAAAAATACTCGTTGTCTCCCTTGCCACAACCCTTACGCTGTCCGTGATTTTCACTCCCGCCCTTATCCTGCTGGCTCCCTGGCTGTCCGAGACGCTGTTTACGGACAACAGGACGTACTACCCGCTCATTGCGATTGCCCCGGTCGTACCGGTCATTGCCGTTTCATCCGTTTTGCGCGGCTATTTTCAGGGGCGCCAAAACATGAAGCCTGCCGCCTACTCGCAAATCCTTGAGCAATTTTTCAGGATCGCGCTCATTGCAGTCATGACCAAGGCGTTCCTTCCATATGGGATTGAATATGCAGCAGCCGGAGCCATGCTTTCGGCAGTCATTGGCGAAGTTGTTTCGCTCCTTTATTTAATGGCGGCTTTTAAGCTGAAGAAGAAATTCCGCCTCCGAAAAGATTTCTTTAAATTTGTCCGTGAAGGAAAAAAGCCATTCAAGGAACTGATGAATGTTGCCGTCCCTACTACAGGAAGCAGGCTGATTGGTTCAGTTTCCTGGTTTTTCGAACCGATTGTTGTCTCTCACAGCCTTGGGCTTGCCGGAGTTGCCGCAACCTTGGCGACGAAACAGTATGGCGCGCTTACCGGTTTTGCGATGCCGTTGCTCCTTTTGCCATCGTTTATCACCTACTCGCTCGCGACCTCGCTCGTTCCGGCCATTAGCGAAGCCAATTCAAAGAACGACGGCAAATTGATTGAATATCGGCTCCAGCAGTCCCTCCGGTTTGCATTTTTAACAGGGGGCATATCGGTTGCCGTGCTGTATGTTTTGGCCGAGCCGCTTATGATGCTGATGTACGGATCGAAAAATGGCGCCCAGTTCATCAAGCTGATGGCACCATTCTTTTTATTTTATTATTATCAGGGACCGCTTCAGGCTGCCCTCCAGGCATTGAATTTGGCGAAAGCTGCAATGATTAACAGCCTAATCGGAGCGGTAGTCAAAACAGCCGTCATTTTCGTTCTCGCATCCCAGCCATCCTTTGGGATCAACGGAGCCGCACTAGGGATCATCAGCAGTTTTGTACTCGTCACCCTGCTCCATTTCGCGACCGTTTTAAAAAAGATTTCATTCTCTTTTTATTTATTGGACTATTTCAAGGGATTTTTGGCGATCGGGATTTCGGGATATGCCGGCCATTTCATTTATGTAAATCTTACAGCGGGCACGGCTCTTTTGTCCCGCGTATTCCTCTCGGCAGTATCCATGGGGGTACTTTATATCATCCTGGCCGTCTTACTGAAGCTGGTACGCCCAGCTGAACTGAAACGGATTCCGTACATCGGCCCGTTCCTTTCAAGGTTATCGTTCTAACCGAACCTTTGTGTATAGAGCGCCCAATTTCTTCAAAAAAAGGCTGGCGTCCAAATATCCCTGGCGCCAGCCCTAGCTTTTATCCTGCTTGTCTATATAAAATTCACCCTGGTCATAGCTGCAAAAGGATATTTTCCTGATTTCCGGAGCGCCCTGTTTTTTTAATTCCTGCCTGAGCCAAAAGCTCGTTTTGTTAATTCTTCGGAGGTTCTCCTCCTGAATTATCCCATCTATTATCAAAGGCATTGTAATATCACCCTGAGAACTTTTCTTTTTTTTCCCTGGCGACTCTTTTGTAAAAACAGAAAGCTTTCCGGACGGCTCAAGAATTGCGAATTCAACATCGGAAATATTCCTGATGTTCTTTTCCCTTAGCTGGACGAGCAGATCATCGAAATTATAACGTTGCTTTTTCATCGTTTTTTCATCAATTGTGCCCCTGTTGATGATAATCGATGGCCTTCCATCAAGTAAATCCCTGAATCTTTTACTTTTTAGGGATAGAAAAGAAAAAAGAATCTGCATGGAGACGATCGAAATAACTGGGATAAGTGTATGGATGAGGTGGTCACTTGTATTCTCTATTGCCATTGAAGACAGTTCGGCAAGCATGATGGTCACGACTAAATCAAAGACGCTAAGCTCCCCTACTTCCCTTTTGCCCATCAAGCGAAATGTGACAATAATAAGGAAATATATAAGGATAGTCCTGAACAGAATCTCCCAATGATGAGCCATTTAGACGCCTCCTGGTTTTCGATACTCTTATTCTTTTCACTATGGCAAAAAAAAGTACGGTACTTTTTACCACACGGGACAAATTTGGAGTCTAATTCTTTTCCGTTCTGAATATGCTTGTACTAGGCAAAGACTTGGCCCTTGCTGCTGGGGCGAAAGGGGAGGGTGAAAATCGAGAACAGGGGCATCGGAAGAGGAATCGTCTATGGGCTGATCTTCATTTTCGTGGTTGCGGTGGTCAGCTCGCTGATCTTTTCGTTAATCTTAAGGTTCACATCTGTTCGTGAACTGTCGCTCGAGTACATCATTACGGCTATGTCGTTTATAGGCCTGTTCGGCGGGGGGTTCCTCGCTGGAGGAAAAGCCGGCGAAAGAGGTTGGCTGCTGGGCGGGATGACAGGGCTCATTTATTCAGTAATTGTATTTTTGTTTCAGTATTTGGGATATGACAAGCTTTTTGACTGGGAACAAATTGTTTACCATGTTTGTTATATCCTGATTGCAATGATGGGCGGTATCCTCGGGGTGAACATTGCGTCCCCAAAAAGGACGGCTTCTTGATTGTTTCGCCAAAAAATGCAAAAAGGCATTCTCCCGAACCGGAGCATGCCTTTTTGTATTAGCTGTTTGATGTTTCCGAAGCGACAACATCACGGATTGCCGCCCGATCGTATGTAAGCCTGCTTCCATCCCCGCAACGGATGACAACCTTGTCCTCATCCAATGAATCAACAAACCCGTGAAGGCCGCCAATCGTTACGACGCGGTCCCCTTTTTTAAGTTCGCTTTGCATTTGCTGGACTGCCTTTTGGCGTTTTTGCTGTGGACGGATCAAGAGAAAATAAAATAGGACGAACATTAAAATCAATGGCCCTACTGTACCGAGTAATCCTCCTCCTGCCATATGTGTTTCCCTCCTTTCGATAACATCTATTTAGAAATTTTTCGCATCCGGTTTATTGAAGCCGTAACGCTCAAAATATTCTTCCCTGAAGTCCCCCAGACGGTCTTCCCTGATTGCCTGTCTGACTTGCTCCATTAATTCTATCAGAAAATGCAGGTTATGATAAGATGTAAGTCGAATTCCGAATGTTTCGTCACATCGGATCAAATGGCGGATATATGCCCTGCTGTAATTGCGGCATGTATAGCAGCTGCAATTCTCATCAATTGGCCCGAAATCGCGGGCAAATTTGGCGTTCTTGACGACAAGCCTTCCATTGCTTGTCATAAGTG
The DNA here is from genome assembly GCF_046237595.1 of Neobacillus oceani. Lineage (NCBI taxonomy): Bacteria > Bacillati > Bacillota > Bacilli > Caryophanales > Bacillaceae > Neobacillus > Neobacillus oceani. Next base: position 3,067,459 of record NZ_CP143543.1, read on the forward strand.
TCCCGTTCCTGGCAATCCGTGTCGGAAGCACGCAGTCGAACATATCCACTCCCCTAATCGCCCCATCAATCAAGGAATCTGGGGAGCCGACTCCCATCAGGTACCTTGGTTTATTCGATGGAAGAAGCGGGGTTGTAAATTCCAGGACACGGTTCATGACATCCTTCGGTTCGCCGACGGACAGCCCGCCAATCGCGTAACCTGGAAAATCCATACTTACGAGGTCGCTCGCACTTTGCTTGCGGAGGTCTTCAAACTCTCCCCCTTGGACAATCCCGAACAATCCCTGGTCCTCAGGCCGCTTGTGCGCGTTCAGGCAGCGCTCGGCCCATCGTGAGGTCCGCTCAACCGATTTTTTCATGTATTCGTGGGTTGCCGGAAACGGCGGGCATTCATCAAAGGCCATCATAATGTCCGAGCCAAGAGCGTTTTGGATTTCCATCGCCTTTTCCGGAGATAGAAACAGTTTATCCCCATTTAAATGATTCCTGAAATGGACCCCTTCTTCCTCAATCTTCCGGAATTCACTTAAGGAGAACACCTGGAAGCCGCCGGAATCGGTCAGGATTGCCCTGTCCCAGTTCATGAATTTATGGAGGCCGCCCGCTTCACGGACAATCTCATGACCAGGGCGCAGCCAGAGATGGTACGTATTGCTCAGGATGATTTTTGCCCCCATTTCCTTCAATTCCTCGGGGGACATCGTTTTCACTGTCGCCAGCGTGCCCACTGGCATAAAAATAGGGGTTTCAAAGCTTCCGTGCGGAGTATGGACCCTTCCAAGCCTCGCGCCGGTTTGTTTGCATGTTTTTATTAACTCGTATGTAATTGCAGCCAAAGCAAACTTCTCCTTCCACAGGGAAATGCCCCATCACCACCGCCAACCCTCCGGAGGTTTGGATGATTTGAAAAGAAGGCAAAACTCTGAGACAAAATGGTTAAATAATCAGCATTGCGTCGCCAAAGCTGAAGAACCGGTAACGCTCCCTGACTGCCGTTTCATAGGCATGCAGGATGTTTTCCCTGCCGGCAAGCGCGCTTACAAGCATGATCAAGGTTGATTTCGGTAAGTGGAAGTTGGTGATCATTCCGTCAATCGCCTTGAACTCGTAGCCCGGATAGATAAAAATGTCCGTCCAACCGCTTGAGGCGGCAAATTGGCCATTGTGCGCGGACGCCACCGTTTCAAGCGTCCTTGTGGAGGTGGTTCCGACCGTAATAATCCTGCGGCCATTTTGCTTCGTTTCATTCAGGAGCTTTGCCGTGCCTTCGGATACGATGTAAAACTCCGAATGCATATCATGTTCCTGGACATCGTCCACACTGACCGGCCTGAATGTACCAAGTCCAACATGAAGGGTAATAAACGCGATATTGACCTCCATTCCCCTTATTTCATCAAGAAGTTCCTCGGTGAAATGGAGCCCGGCAGTCGGCGCGGCCGCTGACCCGCGCTCCTTCGCGAAAACGGTCTGGTAACGATCCTTGTCGTCAAGTTGTTCTTTGATATATGGAGGAAGCGGCATTTCACCTAGCTGCTCAAGCAGCTCGTAAAAGATTCCTTTGTACTTGAATTCAAGTACCCGGCCTCCATGCTCTGACTCCCCGGTGCAAACCGCCGTCAGCAGCCCGTCCCCAAAATCAATTTCGGTGCCGACTTTAATCCTTTTCGCAGGCTTTGCGAGCGTCTCCCACGCATCGCCATCAAGCTGCTTCAAAAGGAGGATTTCAATCTTTGCGCCTGTATCCTTTTTCGCTCCATACAACCTTGCCGGTAGCACTTTCGTATCATTAAGGACGAGGCAATCACCCTTACGCAAATATTCCTTAATGTTTTTGAAGATTTCATGTTTGATGCCGCCGTTTTTTTTATCAAGCACCATCAGCCTGCTATCCGACCTGCTTTCAAGAGGGGTTTGCGCGATAAGTTCCTCTGGCAGGTGAAAATCAAATATATCCACTTTCATTCATGACACCCTAACATCTTAAAATAACGGGCAGGCCAGCTTACCTGAACCTGCCGGCAATATAAAAAATGAGCGATAACACAATGCTGAGCACAATGGACGTGACAACCGGGAAATAAAAGGTAGTATTCCCCTTTTTAATCAAAATATCACCCGGCAGCCGCCCAAGCTTCAAAATCGGCATCAACAGGCCAATCACAAAAATAATCGCGCCAATTGCCATCAGCATTTTTGATAGTCCGGTCACTTTTTCGGCACATCCAAGTGGAAATGGCGATAAACAAGGTCCGTTACGACCCGGCCCCTCGGCGTCCGCTGAAGGAATCCAATTTGCAGCAGGTAAGGCTCGTAAACATCTTCAATCGTGTCAGACTCCTCGCCTATCGTCGCTGCGATCGTATCAAGGCCGACGGGCCCTCCCCGGAACTTTTCAATGATCCCGCTCAAAAGCTTATGGTCGATGTGGTCAAGGCCGAGCCTGTCAACCTGGAGCAGTTCGAGCGCCTCAACCGCCATAGGTAGGTCAATGTCCCCGTTACCCTTTACTTGCGCAAAATCACGTACCCGGCGGAGCAGCCTGTTGGCAATCCTTGGCGTCCCACGGGACCTTCTCGCGATTTCGGATGCAGCCGGTCCGGAAATGGACGTATTCAGGATTTCAGCGGTCCGTTCCACTATTTCTTTCAATTGTTCTTCCCTATAATACTCGAGACGCGCCAAAACACCAAATCGATCACGGAGCGGAGCCGAAATCGATCCGGCTTTCGTCGTCGCGCCAACAAGCGTAAATGGAGGCAAGTCAAGGCGGATCGACCGGGCTTCGGGCCCTTTTCCAATGACGATATCAAGGCAAAAATCCTCCATAGCAGGATAAAGAACTTCTTCGATCGCCCTTGGGAGCCTGTGAATCTCATCAATAAACAGAACATCTCCAGGTTCAAGCGCCGTAAGGATAGCTGCGAGGTCACCAGGCCGCTCAATCGCCGGCCCGGAGGTTGTTCTTAGGTTTACCCCCATTTCATTGGCAATAATCGCAGCTAAGGTCGTCTTTCCAAGTCCGGGAGGGCCGTACAGGAGGACGTGGTCGAGCGTTTCCCCTCGCATCCGTGCCGCGCGGATAAACACTTCAAGATTGGCCTTGACCTTATCCTGCCCAATATACTGGGATAGTCTTTGTGGCCTCAGGCTTGTTTCAAAGATAGTATCCTGGTTGTCGGCTTCGCTTGAAACAACTCTTTCATCCATATCGATCACCCTACTTCATAAGCCTTTGCAATGCTTTTTTAATGTATTGGTCTGTTGAAAGATTTTCTTTCTTCAATTCAGGTGATATCCTGTTTATTTCCCGTTCGCTATAGCCAAGCGCCTTAAGCGCGAGAACCGCTTCTTCAAACTCCCACGATCCAGAGCCAGGAACAGGTTTCCCCGCCTCCGGATTGAAAAGGTCTGGGAACAGGTTCGGCGTGATATGCTGAAGCTTTCCTTTTAAGTCAAGGATCATTTGCCTCGCTGTCTTTTTCCCTACGCCGGGAAATTTTACGAGAAATGCTTCATCCTCATTCTCAATCGCCTGGACTACCTGGACCGGTTCCCCAAAGGCCAGGATGGCTAGCGCGCCTTTTGGCCCGATTCCAGAAACGCTTAACAGCTTTGTAAAAAGGGTCTTTTCCTCCCGTGATGAAAAACCGAATAACCCCATTACATCCTGGCGTACATAGTGGTATACATAAACAGTCACGCTGGTACCTGTTTTGCCGGCATAGGCAAACGGATTCGGAGTGGCGATCTGCCAGCCTATCCCGGAATTTTCAATGACTATGTATTCAGGACCGACGTATTCCAACTTCCCGCTAATAAAATCAAACAATATTCTCTCTCCTCTTACTTGCTGTACTCCATTCTACCATACTCTTTTTAAGAAATTGAACAAAATGGTTGATTCAATTCGGGTTGTTCCTTATAATGAGAAAGGTTTAAATATCATCTTGGGGGTTACAAAATGAAAAAATTGTTGGCATTGCTGGCTGTTTTCACTCTGGCTTTCGTGATTGTGGGCTGTTCCGACAAGGATAGCTCGAAAGGCGCAGAGGATACAAACAAAGAAGAAAACAAGTCAGAGCTTACTGACCAGGTTAAAGCAAAAATGTACAATGCTGTCCGCTTGGCTGAAAACAAGGTTGACACTGTTTACGCACATGACACAGCTGAAGATGGAGAAACTCCAATCCTTAACGCTACATTTGCGGACGAAGCTGCTGCAGAGACTTTTTTGGCCAAGTATTATAGCGAAGATATCGCAAAACAAATCTCCGAACATTATGCGACAGGAGAAAAGACTGATAAAGACCAGATTATCGTAAAAGCAGACCCATTCTTTGCAAATTCGATTACTGGAACAACATTGGATGATGTAACAATTGAAGGCGATGCAAACAAAGGCACAGTTAAAACAAAAGAAGGCGTTACCTATACCGTTGAACTCAAAGACGGCCAATATGTAATCACAGGCATTGAACAGTAATTTACAAAACAGAAGGACCGGGCTGAACATTCCAGCCTGGTCCTTCTTTTATTTCTGAACGGTTGTACCTGTATGAATCTGCTCCTGAATGGCAATCCTCATTATTCATGCCCTGTTTCAGATGTCGAATAGGGCTTGAAGCTTTCAAGCACTTCCACATATCTATCCTTCGTCTTGATTGGGATGCCTTTTCTCAGTTCAGCCTGTTTCCTGCTCTCTAGCTTCTCAACATCAATTTGGAAAAAGGACTGGATGATTTGCGAATAAGGCGGCCTGCCGTTAAAGATGGCCAATACCCCTTCCCCGCTCAGCCCGAAATAGCCATTTGCCTTCAGCAAAGGGGAAATGTCCTCCACCTGGCTCCTTAACACGACGGAATCCTTGCCTACATCGACCACGGACCATCCTTTATACTTTTCCCAGAACTCTTCCCAGGATGCCGCTGTTTCTATGAATTGCTCCTGGCTTACTTCCCTGTCAACATACACTTTTTCAAGAGTAACCTTTAAGCGAAGAGGTTCATGCTGTTCGCCTGCATTCCTAATGGTCTCTTCAACCGCAAACGCTTTAATTTCCGGGCAAATGAGCCCCCCCAACAGAATGATGAAGAATACAGCCACCGTTAAAGCTGGTTTTCGCTTCATTTCGCCCACCTCTTCCTGGTCTTTAAATCTTAGTGGTAATTTCGTTTATAGCATTTCCCGATTTCGGCTGTTTATCCTTTCATAAAATGAAATCCTCAATCTGTGATTCTGCTGTTAGGAGAGTAGCTTTTAGCAAGGGGGAATGGCAAAAAGTAAATCACCGTTTTGTGTGCCTGCCTGTCCTCTTTTTCTCCCGGTTTGACCTCTTAAAATAGGGCAAAGCGAACGCCTTGCCCCGAAAGTTGGATTTACCTTTTTATCATAGCGCGGATTGTTTTTACAAAATTCCGCCTGTCGTAAAACCTGTGCATCGTCATTTCTTTTACATGGCTGACTTTCATGGAGTCGGGTAAACTTTCCCCTTTTATGATCCTATTCCATTCCCGTAAAATATCCGTCGGATACACAAGGGCATGCAGGAAAGCTTCCTCCTTTAAAAAGTCCTTGATTCCTTCATAAGCTGAAAGTGTACCGAATGACCATCCAATGAAAGGTAGGATCCGGTTCGCATACTGAAGGTAATCAAGGATTGGAGGGCCAATGGAAATCAAGTCAAAATCGATGAGATTCACCCTGCCATTCCGTGACCTAAGGAAATTATGATGGGCGACATCGCCGTGGAGGATTGCCTGGGGCCCTTCTGAAAATAACCCCTTTCTCCTCTTCATCCCTTTAAGCCCCCAATCCGCCCAACTGAGTATTTCATCGCAAATTTCTCCTCCGAGAACCCCCGATATAACCGGCGTGTTCGCGGCAAACCGGGCCAGGCGATCCTCCCATTTACTTATTTGTTTCGCAAGAGGGATTGATAAGCGGTAAGCCCCGGCTATTTGTTCGGTAACATTGTGAAATTTTTTCAAAACCTTCAAGCCTTCTGACCGGTCTTCCTCCGTTTGAAAAGTAAATGCCTTTGGATGAGGGCGAATGTAATCAATAAACCCAAAATACAGGCCATTCGCATAAAACGGGCCTTTTCTCCCTAGACGAAAATACGTATAAGTGTCACGGAAGCCATGCCTTTTCAATAATTCAGTGAAATTCTCCAACAGGATGAGGCGGTTGAATGAAGAGTAGCCTTTTACGATAAACTCGCCTGCCGAAGTGTGTACATAAAAGATGGTTGGCCGTAGTTGTATGATTTCTCTTACAGTCCCCGGAAAAGATTTTAAATAAGAGAGGAGACGATTTGTTAATTCATCGTCTCCCTGCGGTCCTCTCCCTCTAATCCTTGCTTTCATCGGCGAATCCAAATTGTCCCGGGCCCGATGGACCGATTCCATATGGGTTCATGAACGGCCGCTGGGCAAATGGCAGCGGCGGGGCGAAAATCCGCGGAATGGACGGATCGATTTCCCTTTCAGCCACTTCCCGCTCGTTTCGGTCCCTTTGCTGCGATTGGCCGGTTTGTGTTCCAGACTGTCCAGGCAGTTGGGTGCCCATCTGCTGTTCGCCATATGGCATCTGGCCGCCTAACATCGGAAGCTGCTGGCCATATGGCATCTGCCCGCCATACATTGGCTGGGTGCCGCCCATTGGGAGCTGTTGGCCAGGCATAAAGTGCTGTCCGCTGAAAGTCGGAATGTGCTGCTCCCCTCCTGGATAAGGTTGGCCGAACATTGGTTGGGTACCGCTCATTGGGAACTGCTGCCCGACTGGCATTTGTCCGCCCATAGGCACCTGCTCCCCGTACATTGGCTGGCCTCCACCCATCGGGAATTGCTGCCCGACTGGCATTTGTCCACCCATTGGCATCTGTCCGCCGAACATTGGCTGGGCGCCGCCCATCGGGAATTGCTGGCCGACTGGCTTTTGTCCGCCCATCGGCATTTGTCCGCCCATCGGCATTTGTCCGCCGTACATTGGCTGAGCGCCGCCCATCGGGAATTGCTGGCCAGGCATAAAGTGCTGCCCGCTAAATGTCGGGATGTGCTGCTCCCCTCCTGGAGAAGGCTGGCCAAACATTGGCTGCATGCCGCCCATCGGGAATTGCTGTCCGTATGGCATCTGTCCGTCCCCAGAAAGCTGCCCGCCGTACATTGGTTGGGCACCGCCCATAGGGAACTGCTGGCCGTATGGCATCTGTCCGCCCGTTGGAAGCTGGCCACCGTACATTGGCTGCATACCGTCCATTGGGAATTGCTGGCCTGCCAAAGGCGTTGTTTGCCCAAATGGCAGCTGTCCTCCATAAGGTGTCTGCTGGTATGGACCTCCGCTATAACCAATAGGCGATTCATCTTCCATGAAGCCCGCCCCCGGCATTTGCTGTGTATAAGGAAGTTGCTGGCTCCCTAAAGGGTTGAATTGCTGGCCCATTACAGGCTGCTCCATAAAGCCTGGCATTTGCTGGGCTCCATCAGGATTTCCTTGGCCGTATAACTGCCCCGCATACCCTGCGTACTGGCCATGCGGCTGCTGTCCGTGGCCCATCTGATACAGTAAAGGCACGGAGGAAGATGAAGATGAGGAAGATTCAGCCTCATAATGATGCGTATACATTGTACCTGCTACCCCCGCTACCATTGGAGGTTCATTTCCCATCATGAGCGGCTGTGCTTCATACATTGCGCCGTGAACGACTGGCTGTGGATAACACGGATCGGCCTGGTACATAACCCCTCCTACCTGAGGAACTGGATAACACGGATCATGCATTACTCCATGGACAACAGGATAAGGCGCGCAGTCAGCCTCCGGTAAAATTGCTTCAGGAAAGGGCGGGCATGGCACAGGGCATGGATAACAAACGCCAGGCATCACCGGCGTTACCGGGACACAATATTCCTCATACATTACTGGTTGCCCCTCGCTTACAGGCATTACCGGTGCGGGTGAGGGCGGAGGAGTCTTCATCGGCATTTCAACTTTTGGCGGTAGCGGAACTTCTTTTATCGGCGGAGGCATGGGAACTTCTTTTAAAGGAAGGACCGGCTGCTCTTTTACAGCCTGGATGGGAACTTCCTTTATGGGAGGAAGCGGAATTTCCTTTTTCGGCTGAATTGGCGCTTCCTTTTTTATTGGTACTTCTTTAAGCGGCATTTCTTTTTTGATCGGAACTGCTTTAATTGGCATTTCCTTTTTAATTGGAACTTGTTTAATCGGCATTTCCTTTTTAATTGGAACCTGTTTAATCGGCATTTCCTTTTTAATTGGAACCTCTTTTTTCGGCGCGGCTATGTTTAGTAAATAATTTTCCTGTATGATTTGCTGGGGCATTTTCGGGGTGTAAGGAGCGACGGGCGATTCCATGGCGATTGGCTGTGCAGGTAACGGAACATCGGGCGTTTCCTCAGGCTGCGGCGCTTTTATATTGGCGAACGGGTGCTCAGCAACAGGCACTTCCTTTTTTGTCCCGAATTTGATTGCCGCTCCTCCCTGGGAAGATTCTTTCTTTACCGTGCCTCCCCCTGACGGAACTTTTATTTTCATACCGGGCATAATCATATCAGGATTGCTGAGCTGTGAATTTAGTTTCTTCAGCTCTTCAAAATTCACGCCGTACTTCTTGGCGATCTTCCAAAGAGTATCCCCTTTCTGTACGATATGGATTTTCACTCTGATTTCCCTCCTATGGCATAAGTCCATATAGTGTATGTGCGTGTGGGCAAATTGCTAACAATCTACTTAAAAAGTTATGCCTTAGGCTCCTCGTTTATGACGTATGCCCTTGTGCTATCGCGGTCCGGCCCGTAAATATGATAAAATAATGGAAGCGAAATAAACAGTTACTGGAGTGGTACATATGGGAGAGGAAAAGAAACTCCTTGGGGACGAGCGGAGGCAAATGCTGCTTTCCCTCTTGAAAAATAGCAACGCGCCAATCACGGGAAGCGAACTGGCTTCAACTGCGAAGGTCAGCAGACAGATTATCGTAGGCGATATTACTCTCTTAAAGGCAAAAAACGAACCAATTATCGCGACAAGCCAGGGATATCTATATTTAAGGCAATCGTCGCTGTCACCCGTTTTTGAAAAAACAGTGCCCTGCCATCATCCGCCTGGCAGGACAGAGGAAGAACTAATGTTGATTGTGGATGAGGGGGTTACAGTCAGGGATGTAAGAATCGAACATCCTGTCTACGGTGACCTCACCGCCTCCATCATGGTCTCGAACCGCCATGAGGTAAAGCAATTTATTGAAAAAATCCGGACTACAAAAGCGGCTTTTTTGTCCGAACTAACAGGCGGGTATCATCTTCACACCCTGTCGGCGCCGTCGGAGCAGGCGCTTGAAAAGGCGGAAGCCGCCCTGAAGAAAGCAGGAATCCTTTTTGAAATCGGCTGATCCCTTCCTTATATTAAAAATCCCCATGCGTACGGCTCGATGGGGATTTTTGTTTTATCCTGTTATATTTGATTAATTATGTGTTCAATTTATAGATATTAAAATATTGAACGTTGAAAACGCCTTTACTGCTGTTCGGGCGTTAAATTTTCCTTTATTGACCGAAGGAACCACTGACCACTGCTGTTCGGGCATTAAGTTTCCTTAACAATTTATGCTATTTTCAGAATAGAGATGGCGGAATGAAGAAGGCGTCTGGTGTTTCCTAAAACCAAAAAGGCGCGCGGCAAAAATTGCCGCGCGCCTTCCTGTAACAGGAGGCTATACCCCCGTTCCAACGACCTCTACCTTTTCAACGTAATCGAGGCTTCGTATTTTTTCGAGCAGATGTTCAATTTCGCCCTTGATTTGCGAGATGTTCAGTGAGATGGTAATATTCGCCCTGCCTTGAAGCGGAATCGTTTGATGGATTGTCAAAACGTTGCAGTCCGCTTCCGCGACAAGCGTAAGTAGGCGCGAAAGGGCTCCAGAACGGTCCTCAAGATAAATAAAAAGCGTAATCAGCCTGTCCTTGACGACAGATGAAAAAGGGAAGACCGTATCGCGGTATTTGTAGTACGCGCTCCTGCTCAAATCAACAATCGCGGCTGCTTCTCCGACGGATTCCGCCTTTCCCCTGTCCAACAGTTCCTTTGCTTCCAGTGTCTTCTTCATGACATCTGGCAGGACATCTTCCCTGACCAAGTAAAATTTCTTATCAAAACGGTTGGATTTCATTGCAACACCTCTTTACCCCGGAGCATTACTCAACAAATTCAAATTCAAACTCAAGCAGCCTGACTGTATCGCCGTCCTTCGCGCCTCTTTCACGCAGCGCCTGGTCGATGCCCATGCCACGGAGCTGGCGGGCAAAACGCCGCACCGACTCGTCGCGGGAGAAATCCGTCATTTTGAAGAGGCGTTCTACGCTGTCGCCGGAAATGACATACGCGCCATCTGGATCCCTCGTAATTTTAAACTCCTGTTCTTCCTTCTCATGCTTATAGACGACCCTATTGACACTCGTATCATCAAGCGCTTCTTCATAAAGCGGGAATTCCGGAGTTTCCGCGATTTTATCCGCAATCGCGAACAACAAATCCCGCAGGCCCTGCCTCGTAATGGCCGAAATCGGGAATACGGGGAAGTCCTCCTTCAATTGTTCCTTGAAGCTCTTCAGGTTTTCTTCCGCATCCGGCATGTCCATTTTATTGGCAACGATGATTTGCGGCCGTTCTGTCAGCCTCAGGTTGTATTGCTTCAGTTCATCGTTAATTTTTTGATAATCATCAAATGGGTCTCGTCCCTCGCTTGCCGCCATATCAATGACATGGACAATGACCCGTGTCCTTTCAATATGCCTTAAAAACTGATGGCCAAGCCCAACTCCCTGATGGGCCCCTTCAATCAGTCCGGGAAGGTCCGCCATGACAAAGCTTCGGCCATCTTCCGTTTCAACCACCCCAAGGTTCGGGACGATTGTTGTAAAATGGTACTCGGCGATTTTCGGCTTCGCGGCTGACACGACCGAAAGAAGCGTAGATTTCCCAACGCTCGGGAAACCGACAAGCCCAACATCGGCAAGAAGCTTCAATTCTAGGATAACGTTCCGCTCCTGCCCCGGCTCCCCTTTTTCGGAAAGCTGTGGCGCCGGATTTGCAGGGGTCGCAAACCGAGAATTCCCGCGCCCGCCGCGCCCTCCCTTTGCGATTACCGCCGTTTGGCCGTGCTCGACAAGGTCAGCGATGATTGCATTCGTTTCTTCATCGTAAACAACTGTACCCGGAGGAACCTTTACCACCATGTCCTTCGCATTTTTACCATGCTGGTTCTTCGACATTCCATGTTCCCCTCGTGGCGCTTTAAAATGGCGCTGATAGCGGAAGTCCATCAATGTGCTGAGGCCTTCCTCTACCTGGAAAACAACATTTGCCCCAGAGCCGCCATCACCGCCGGCAGGCCCGCCCATCGGCACATATTTTTCACGGCGGAAGGCAACCATCCCATCGCCGCCGTCCCCGCCTTTCACATATACTTTCACCTGGTCAACAAACATAACTATTCCTCCCGTCCTGCTGCAAATCCTACAAATTCCCTTCCGCTAGCGAAACGGCATGAACACCTCTATGGAAAGTTCCGAATCCGAAAAGCTTTGAACTGTAACGGCGGCTTCCACTGATTGTTCCAGAAACTCTTTAAGCAGCGCAGTTTCCGTTATTATTCCGCTAAAATCGAAAAAGAAACGAATTCCTTCGGTCACCTGATCGATACAGATCGAGAGGCTGTTTTCCTGGAACGCTTCCAAGGAACGGTCCAATACCGCAAAAAACGCGGCAGTCCATTTTGTGATTTCATTTTCATTTACAGGCTTCGTTTCCGTTTCGTGAAGCACCTCATAATCAAGTAGAAAATGATGCTTTTCCCAATTCGCAGTCAACAAAAGCGTTGCGAACATGGGCATTTTCAAATTCGAAAGTTTCGATTCGTGCTGTGTTTCAATAATAATCTGGTCAACAATGGCTTTGGCGCGGTCTACCCGGTTCAAATCAAGATTCCCTTTTATAAGCTGAAGGCGATTAAGCCAATCATGGCGGGAATGCCTGAGGACTCCGACAACATCCCAATTTTTCTCCATATACTACTCCTTGTACCCGTTGCTGTTTGCCATTAGTATAACAAAAAAAGATTTCCGCGTATGCAAATATGGTCTATTCAGGGAATTCCCGCTATGTATCCCAATTTCCTTTTAAGAAAAAAAGAAAACTCCAACCGTGAAGGCTAGAGTTTCCCAATAATCTTTTAAACTTAAGCTTCTTGAGCTGCTGGATAAACACTTACTTTTTTGCGGTCACGGCCCATGCGTTCGAACTTCACAACGCCGTCAACTTTTGCGAAAAGAGTGTCGTCTCCACCGCGGCCTACGTTTTCACCTGGATAGATCTTAGTACCACGCTGGCGGTACAGGATTGATCCACCTGTAACGAACTGGCCATCCGCACGCTTCGCGCCAAGGCGCTTAGAGATGGAGTCACGGCCGTTCTTTGTAGAACCTACTCCCTTTTTGGAAGCAAACAATTGAAGATCCAATTTCAATAACATTTATTCCACCTCCTGGTTTTTGAAGGTAATCCGTATGTGCTTTCCGTATTCTTCCTCAATCGTCCTCAATGAGACAACCATTCCTTCTAGAAGGATTTGAATCGTCCCCTGCTCCTGCGCCGGAATGTTTTCCGGTAGTGCGCAGCGGAGCAGTCCGTCTCCATGTTCAAGTTCCGGGACTATCCCGGTCAGTTCATGGATGGCATTAATCGCGCCAACTGAAACAGCGGATACGCCCGCACAGACGATATCCTTGCCCTTGTTTGCAAAAAACGCGTGGCCGGAAATTGAAAACGACTGGATCAAGCCGGAGTCATTTCGGTAAATTACAGCATCTATCATCCAATCACGCCTTACGCGTTGATTTTGCCGATGACAACTTTAGTGTACGGCTGGCGATGACCTTGCTTTTTGCGATAGTTTTTCTTCGCCTTGTACTTGAAAACAATGATTTTCTTCGCGCGGCCCTGCTTTTCAACAGTACCTGTTACAGAAGCGCCTTCAACGACCGGGCTTCCAACTTTCACGTTTTCTCCGCCTACGAAAAGAACTTTATCAAAAGTAACTGTTTCGCCTGCTTCCGCGTTCAGCTTCTCGATGTAGATGGCTTGGCCTTCTTCTACACGGATTTGCTTACCGCCAGTTTCGATAATTGCGTACATGAACTTGCACCTCCTCATAGTCTAAGACTCGCCAGCACAGGCGTTTTGCGCGGTGCAAAAGCTTAAAACCTGTTTTGTGCGGTTGTAGCACGGGTGCGCTACAAACATAACATGAAAATACTATCATAATTATATGGATAGTGTCAATACGTATTGTCGGCTTTCTTCCTTAGTTCATCCTCAGACCCAAACTGCCTGATCGTGTAAAAATGGACAGCGGAATAGACCGGAACAATCATTATTTTAAAACCGAGCGAGTCCTCGAGCCGTTTCAGATGAGCTTTTCCTTCCCCTTCGAAAACAGCCTTCACTTCATGGGTAGTTTCCACCAACACAGCTTCGTCAAGTGCCCCCCTATGCTCCCAAAGCTCTCTTTCAAGTTTGAACGCTTCTGTTTCCGGGCTCGATATCCGTCCTGTCCCTTCACAGGAAGGGCATTTGGATGTCAGTGTCCCGGAAAGTGAGGGGCCAAGCCGCTTTCTAGTGATTTGAAGGATGCCAAGTGACGTGAATCCGACAACCTTCGTCCTCCGACCGTCCTTTCGCAAATCGGACTCCATTTTCGCGGCAACCCGTTGGCGGTTCTCGTCCGATTTCATGTCTATAAAATCAACAAGGATGATCCCTGCCAAATCCCTGAGCCTGATTTGCCGTGCGATTTCCCCGGCCGCAAGCAGGTTCGTTTTTAAAACTGTTTCCTCAAGATTGCTTTTTCCCGAGAACTTTCCTGTGTTCACGTCGATCGCGGTCAGCGTTTCTGTCTCCTCCACTAATAAATAGGCGCCATATTCCAGCCAGACCACCCTCTTCAAGAGCTTGCCGATTTCCTGGTCCGCCCCATGAAGAGCAAAAATGTTTTCCTTGCCGGAATAGTAACTGAACGATGGGCCGCCATCCCCTCTTGCGGTCCGTTTTTTTAGTTCGCTTAAAAGTTCCGGGTCATCAACAACTATATCCCCTGCGGCCATTTTTTCAATCAACGGGACAAGCTGTTCCAGGAACGGATCCCTTTCAGCCACTGGCCCCGGCTTTTTTAGAGAGGCGGATTCTTGGAAAAGCTCCCCGGCGGCCCTTCGCAGTTCCCCCAGTTCTTCAATCAGCTCCGAATCCGCAGCTTCCCCCGCAGACGTACGGAAGAGGACTCCTTCCGCACCCATCCTCATTTCCGTACCCAGCTGGCGGAGCTCTTCACGCCTTGCTGGATCTGAAATTTTTTTCGAAACAGCAATATAGTTTCCAGAAGGCATGTACACGAGGTGCGTGCCAGTTACCTCAATAATTCCCGTTACTTTCGCGCCTTTTGTTCCCGCTTCGTCCTTTTCGACCTGGACAAGGAGGCGCTCTCCCTGCCGGACGAAGGCAGATATACTTTTCTTGTCTTTGTCCGGAGCCTCCGACTGGATGTATTCGGGCAGTCCGTTCCTGTGAAGGTAAGCATTTTTGCCGGTTCCTATATCGACGAAGGCAGCATTCATGCCTGGAAGGACTTTCGTAACAATGCCAAAAAAGATGCTTCCTACAAGCGATTGGCCTCCAGTCCTCGCGATTTCGAGCTGCTCGATTTTACCATTATGAATGAACGCGGCCCGTTTTTCCCTTACGCCGCTATTTATAATCAGTTTGTCCACACGTATTCCCCGCTTCGTAATTTCCTTCCTCCATTATAGACACAAAAAAAAACGTTCGCCAGGAAATCCGGGGAACGCCTTTTTAATATGCGTAAAACAGGTCGCCAATTTTCCCGCCTGTCTTTTTTTCGGAAAAAAAGAAATGGAGAACTTCATTTTCATCAAGAATGCCTTTATCGCCGCCATCCCCTCCGACAACAATCGAATGTTTGCAGCCGCGGCGGAATTTTGAAAGAACCTGGAGGACGCCTTCCGTCTCCTCAACCTTGATTGGCCTAATCGCGGGAAAGCCAGACCCTGTTTTCCCATAATACCGCTCCAGCAGGAACCGGATGAAAACATAATGGCGCTGTTTCCATTCAAGGTAAAGGGAAAAATAAAGAAAACCCGCCACAAGCCATATATTCAGATGCAGCGGGACGGTCAGCAGGGTGCCTATTGAGAATAAGGTTAGGCAGACAGCTGAGCATGCAAGCGTCCATTGGTGCGCTTCCGGGAACGGCCGCCAAGTGGAAAGGAGGAGAAAGAGAAGCTTTCCCCCGTCAAGCGGCCAAACCGGGAAAAGATTAAACACGAGGATCATCAGATTGTATTTTATGAACAAGTCATACGTATGCGCAGGTATGAGGCCATTGGCATTTAGCAGAAACGCCGCCGCCATCATCCAAATGTGCTGGGCGGGCCCGGCAAGGATAACGATCGCCTCTTCCCGCAGCGGCCTGTTTCCATGTTCATCCATTTCGGCTACCCCACCGAACGGCAGGAGCGAAATCCTTTTTATCCGCCAGGAAAAACGCCAGGCGGCGAATGCGTGCCCGATTTCATGGAAGAAAATAATCACAAGAAGCAGGCAAAGCTCAAGGAAATGAGCAGTAAACGCCGCCGTTGCAGCCGCGAGCCACAAGAGGGGATGGATATGGATAAGTTTCAGAAGGGAAACCGCTTTATTCAAAACGGATCACCTGGATGGGATCAATGAAATCCCCGCCCTTTTTGATTGCAAAATAAAACTCACCCTTTAACTCATCCTCGCCAACGCCGACGGTTCCGATTACTTTTTCTTTATCAATGTACTCGTACAGTGCTACATCGATTGAATCGAGATTCCCGTACCATGATTCGGTTTTGTCTGCGTGCTGGATGACGACTGTTTTTCCAATTCCTTCTTTAAACCCGGCATACGTGACAAACCCTTCGTTAATGGCCTCGATTGGCGCCTCCTTTTCCGTTTCAATCATGATACCCTGGCCATTTTTTTCAAAATTCTCAAGGATTTTTCCTAAAGCAGGCACGGAAAAGTCGGGATGAGGCTCACTCTTTTCTTTCGGTTCCGGAAGAAGGGCGAGCGGCTTGCCGAATTTATCCTCATACCATTTGGTAGCCGCGGCGAATTGAAAGTCCTGGTTGAACCCTTTCACAACCAAATTTTTTATTGGTTCAAGGACGGGCGACTGGCTTTTGAAAACAATCGCAATCACTAGAAAGAGGACAGCCGAGCTCAGCAGCTTGAAAAAGAACACTTCTTTCCGAAAAAGCGGATGCCCTTCATCTCCCGGCCCTACTTCAAAGGAAACGAAGCCGTCCATTCCATATTTATCTTCATCCGCAAGCCAGGCAGCAGGTTTCCTTCCAGTGATCTTCCGGTTGTGCAAACCCCTTTCTTTTTTTCGCCTGGCAATCCGTTTCCGGATTTCCTCCCTGTTTGACATGTACCCCACCAGCCCTTTTATTCCTTTTTGTACAAGTCTATGAAGGAGTTGTCCCGGGTATGACTGGCGTAGATAGTTCACTAATCATTCTGTAGGGTAAGGGACAGCAAACCGGGTTTTCGTTCCCGGTTGTCACGAGCCGGGGATTTGCGTGACAACTAAACCGGATTTTCGCTCCACGTTGTCACGAATCCGGATCCGGGGGTTGCTTGACTGCTTGGAATCTACAACCTTGATACATCCGTGACACCAATAATCACCGGAAATCAAAAATCCCGTCCAGCTCTATGGCTGAACGGGAATGTCTCTTATTCTATGATTCTACGCACGGACTCCGAAGAATTTTTTGATTTTGGACAGCACGCCTTTGTTCTCTTCCTCAAGCTGCTGGAGCGGGATGGACTCGCCAAGAATCCTCCGCGCGATGTTGCGGTAGGCTATCGATGCCTTGCTGTTTGGGTTCATCGCAATCGGCTCGCCGTAATGGGAAGCCTTAATGACCTCATCATCGTCGGCTACGATTCCGAGCAATTCAATCGATAAATGCTCGGTAATATCATCAACGTCCATCGTTTCGCCGTTGCGCATCATGTGCGGGCGGATCCGGTTGATGATCAGTCTTGGCGGCTCGATGTTTTCTTCTTTTTCAAGGAGTCCGATAATCCTGTCAGCATCGCGTACCGCGGACTTTTCGGGAGTTGTGACAACGATGGCCTTGTCCGCGCCTGCAATCGCGTTTTTGTAACCGTGTTCAATTCCCGCGGGGCAATCGATGATAATATAGTCGAACTCCTGCTTTAATTTTTCGACAAGATCCTTCACCTGGTCTGGGGTGACTGCTGTCTTGTCTTCCGTCTGCGCGGCAGGCAGCAAATACAAAAGCCCGTCGAAGCGTTTATCCTTTACAAGGGCCTGGTGCATTTTGCAGCGACCGGCAGCCACATCGACAAGGTCGTAAATGATTCTGTTTTCAAGTCCCATGACAACATCAAGATTCCGGAGGCCGATATCCGTATCAACCAGGCATACCTTTTTCCCCAGCAACGCCAGGGCGGTACCCAAATTAGCAGAAGTCGTCGTTTTGCCGACGCCGCCCTTCCCGGATGTGATTACCATTGCTTCTCCCACGTTAACGCCCTCCTTCAAATCTGGTCAATCCAGGCCGAATGCCCGCTAGAGACTGCAGCCTGTCAAAAACGATCTCATTCATTTCATTTATGTATGCGCACTCCATCTCACGCTGGCTGTCATTCCCAGCGGTTTCCGGGACGCTCGTCAAATAATGGCTGATCCGCAGCTGGGATGGCTTCATGGCTGAAGCAGCGATCACCGCATCCCGGTTGCCGTAGCATCCCGCATGGGCAATTCCCTTCAGGATGCCCATGATGAAAATATTCCCCCCGGCCATCACCACTCCGCCCGGGTTGACGTCCCCGACAAGGAGCAGATCGCCGGGCACTTCAAGCACCTGGCCGGACCGAATCATTTTTGAAACCATGGTTACGGATTCCGCCTGCCTTCGTTCCTCTGCTTCTTCCTTTGTAAGAACGTTCGAGTCGACCGCATCTACAACCAGGTTTTTCTTTTGGCTGATAAGCTCAACAAGTTCATCCTTTTGAACCGCCGTCAGGTAGCGGTTGCCTGTATTTACTTTTACATGCAAAAGGGTTGATTCACCATTCCTCGGCTTCTGTGACGAAAGCTTTTCGACCAGTTCTCGCTTAAGGTCGTCATAGGAGCATAAATCATCAAGGAACAGTGTAATGCCGTCCTTTGTCCCCTTAATCATTACGTTTTGGACTTTGTTCATGGCCGTACTTCACCTCAATTGTAAAAACACGCAGATGGGCCTTTCGCCTGAAAGCCAGACCTATTGTGGCCTTCCATTAATTATTCGACATACCCTGCCAAAATTCCTTTAAGAAAGGATTTCCTGCTCTGCTAATTTTTCAAAGTATCGCTTGAGCGGGTAAAAGGCGGCTACGATGAATATGAGATTCAGGCACAAGGTCGGCAGGAGCCTCGTATTCGCAAATTCCTTCATGCTAATATCGGTAATATGGATGAAGCTGTTCATTTTATAGATTACAAGTTCCAGTAAGGCGATGCCAGCCAACATAACGATCGTAACGACCAGCGCGTTCGTCTGGAGAATCTTCATGGCCCTCATAACCAAATAGATTGTAAGAGGAAAAAGGAATAAATATATCCCGATGATTTCGGTATAAACAATATCAAAGAGCAGACCAAAAGCAAATCCGTACAGGATGGCGTATTTTTGCGAGCCGTACATGGCCAGCAGCAACAGGACGGCAATCAGGAACCTTGGCACGAGAATCCATTTTCCATAGAAGAATTCAGATGGCAGGAGCTGGACAAAAATACTTTCAACGGTAAAAAAAACGAACAACAAAAGAGGAAGGAAGAAACGCTTCACAATTCTTCCTCCTTATCGTCCACCATATCCGCTTTATTCGGCTCGGTCATCAGCCTTTTAACGACGATCACATCGCCAATGTCATAAAAGTTTGCACCCGGCTTCACAAGCGCGATCTGGTTCAAACCATATTGATCGGGCTCCACTTCGACAACTTCCCCGACAAGAAGGCCGGCCGGGAATACGCCGCCAAGGCCTGATGTTATGACGGTCTGTCCTTTTTCCACTTTTGCCTCATATGGGATTTTCTTAACCTTCAGCAGCTTTTTCTCTTCGTCATATCCTTCGACAAAACCGAAAACTTCAGATTTCCCTTGCGTGACAACGGAAATCCTGTTCTTTGGGTCCATCGCGCTTAAAAGTTGGACTGACGAGGTAAAATCGTTGGCGCTTTTAATTTTTCCAATTAGCCCTTCGGCGGTAATGACAGCCATGTTCTTGCCGACTTTGTCCGAAGTGCCTTTGTTGATGATGATGATTTCATTCCAACGGTCCGGATTACGTCCAATGACCGCAGCGTGGATTGTCTCTGAATCCCGGAGAGATTCTTTTTTTCCAAGGATCTTGCGTAGCTCCTCGTTCTCCTTTTTAAGCTTGTACACTTCGGATTCAAGACGGACCATGTCTTCCACGCGTGATTTAAGCTCTTTATTTTCGTTGTATGTATCCTGAAGGTCGCCTACATTTTCAAAAAAACCAGCCACATACTGGACCGGCCTCGAGATGAGGGACTGAGCCCAGCCGGTGCTGTCTTTCAAAAATTGCTCCGGCCAGGACAGTTTTTCCCGCTCCCTTAAAGAAAATCCAATCAATGCTACCAAGAGAATGATACTTACAAGTAAAATAATGAGGCGTTTATTCAAAAAAAGCTGGGGCATGATACGACACCTCTATTTACAAACATTTAGCGGGAATCCCTGGGCTTGTTCTTAAACAAATTGATATGGTCAAGCGCCTTCCCTGTCCCAATCGCGACGCAGTCAAGCGGATTTTCAGCTATAAGGACTGGCATATTCGTTTCCTCGCCAATGACCTTGTCGAGATTCCTGAGAAGCGCGCCGCCTCCGGTCAGGACGATTCCACGGTCCATAATATCGGCAGCAAGCTCCGGCGGGGTCTTTTCAAGGGTATTTTTCACGGCATCCACAATCGCATAAACGGTATCATGCAACGCGGTGGCGATTTCACCTGGCGTAATTTCAATCGTTTTCGGAAGGCCGGTAAGAAGGTCCCGCCCTCGGATTTCCATATTCTCAATGCCCTCAGGTTCACCGGCAGAACCGATTTCCACCTTGATGCTTTCGGCAGTCCGGTCCCCGATCATCAGGTTATACGTCTTGCGGATGTATTGGATGATCGCTTCATCCATTTCGTCACCTGCAATGCGGATCGACTGGCTCGTCACGATCCCGCCAAGCGAGATGATCGCCACTTCAGTCGTTCCGCCGCCGATATCGACGACCATGCTTCCGGTCGGTTCCCAAACAGGAAGGTTCGCACCAATCGCGGCCGCAAACGGTTCCTCGATCGGGAAGGCGTCCCTTGCGCCGGCCTGCTTTGTTGCATCGATGACCGCGCGCTGCTCGACAGCCGTGATCCCGGATGGAACACACACCATTATGTAAGGCTTCCCACCCCATAAGCTCTTGTTTTTCATCGCCATTTTAATATAATGCTTCATCATAGTCGCGGTAGTTTCGTAATCCGCGATGACACCGTCTTTCATCGGCCGTAGGGCCACGATGTTCCCTGGCGTCCGCCCAATCATATTTTTCGCGTCATTCCCGACAGCGACAATTTGCTTTGTATCCATTTGCAGGGCAACAACAGACGGTTCCCTCAGAACGATGCCCTTTCCTTTTACATATATGAGTGTGTTGGCAGTCCCCAAATCTATGCCAAGGTCTCTTGTCCCAATTCCAAACATGTTTGTATCTCCCTTTCCCATGCAAAAATGCAGTCAATTTCGAGCCGATTCATTTTATAAAAAATTGAAGTTATTTTTGTTATTCATCGATTTTTGTAAGTCTGCGCCCGCAAAAATCATAAACAATATTATATCGTAACGTCAAATAAAAACATAGTGTTACAAATACCCTTTTTCCTTCAGGCTGACGAATTTATTTTCGCCGATGATGAGATGGTCGAGCAAATCGATGCCAATAATCTTGCCGCACTCGGACAGCCTCTTTGTTACCTCGATGTCTTCCCGGCTCGGAGTCGGGTCCCCGGAAGGGTGGTTATGGAGGCAGATGATGGAGGCGGCGGAACGGCGGAAAGCTTCCTTGTAGACCTCACGCGGATGGACGATCGATGCATTCAGGCTGCCGATAAAAATCGTCTGTTTGTGGAGCACCTGGTTTTTCGTGTTGAGATAGAGGCATACGAAATGCTCCTGGCTCAAAAAACGCATTTCATTCATCACATAGTTCGCGCCGTCCTCGGGCGACCTGATAACATAACGATCGTTATTCGTCAGGTTTGCCACACGGCTTCCGAGTTCCAGGGCTGCCATGAGCAGAATCGCTTTCGCGGTCCCGATTCCTTTTATTGCGGTAATTTCCTCTAGTGATGCGGCTTTCAGAAGCCTCAACCCTTCAAAATGGGACAAAAGGCGGTTGGAGAGCTGAAGGACTGACTCGTCCTTTGTTCCGGTCCGGAGCAAAAGCGCAATCAGTTCATGATTTGAAAGGCTGGCCGGCCCGCCTGCGATAAAACGTTCCCGCGGCCTTTCTTCCTGGGGGTAGTCACGAATCATCAATGAATTTGCAGTCAATCTAATTCCTCCCTATGTTGTAGGGAGCATGGGAGCGGGAAAAAGCCGATAACGGAAAAGCCTTACTAAAAGGAAAGCTTTTCCCTCCCAATTCAAAGCTTTAATGGAACGAAGCAGTTTAATAGGGAAGCGGATAACCGGCCTTCTTCAGTTCACGGACCGTACGCGATACAGGAAGGCCCATGACGGCGAAGTAATCCCCATCAATCCTTTTGACAAGCATGCTGCCAAGCCCCTGAATTCCATAGCCGCCCGCCTTGTCGAAAGGTTCCCCGCTATCTGCATAGTACTCGATTTCCCTGTCCGACAGCTCCCAAAATTGGACTTCTGTCTTTTCGTAAAAACGGGTTATGCCTCCAGGGCTTGCAATGGCAACCCCGGTAAACACCTGGTGCGTCCTGCCGGATAATTGCTTCAGCATCCGGATTGCCTCCTCGCGGCCGGATGGCTTGCCTAAAATGGCGCCATCGCAGACGACAACTGTATCGGATCCTAGGACAAAGCCATCAGGATGCATGTCAAATACAGCCTTTGCCTTCCGCTCGGCAAGGCCCATGACGATTTCATCAGGGGACGTACCCGGTTCAAAGCTTTCGTCGACATCTGAGCTGTGAATTTCGAATTTCAATTGGAGATTTTCCAGAAGTTCTTTTCTTCGTGGAGATGAAGAGGCTAAAATGAGGTTCGGCATGCAATCACCTTTCTTTTTACTCGGTTTGGGGAGATACAGATTTATCGTATCAAACTTCCGCCCGGCAAACAATTTCTAATGTTTAAAGTGGCGAAACTTTTTGCTTCTTATTCATTCCCTGTCGGTTCGAATCGGATGATGGCGGATATAGCAATCAAAAAAACGCCGTGGCAAAAAGCCTGGCGTTTCTTTAAAAAAATAATAGTTAAAACGCTTGATACTTGGCGATGAAATTCAGGAGATGGGATTGAGCGGCGATGGCATTTTGCCGGTTCCCCGTTTTTTCATACGTTTCAAGATTCTTAGCAGCCTCCGCCAGCTCGCTGTATAGGGTTTTTATGTCCGGGTTTGAAAGCTTGCTGGCATCGATCGCATCCAGTTCTTTGATTATGGCGGCGGTTCCACCGGCCGTCTTCCCTTCCATTGCCAAACCCGCTGAAGAGCCCATTTTTTCGAAAAATTCCGGCACAATGGCCAAGAATTGTTTTTCCATTGAGGTTACGTTTTCTTTTTGGCGCGCCGAGAAAGTGACCTCCTTTGCATAGATGGCAATACCCTTCTCGGTTAATTGTTCACCAATGCCATTCGCGCTTTCGATGCT
This sequence comes from Neobacillus oceani, assembly GCF_046237595.1. NCBI lineage: Bacteria > Bacillati > Bacillota > Bacilli > Caryophanales > Bacillaceae > Neobacillus > Neobacillus oceani. The sequence continues at coordinate 3,090,515 of NZ_CP143543.1, forward strand.
TCCCGCTATCCCGGCAAGAAGCATACCCTGTCCATCCTTATCAAGCACTGCCGCCGGAATCCCTTTTTCCTCAAGATTCTTCCTGGCGATTTCCGCGGATTCTTTTGAGGAGTAAATCCCCTCCTGGACAACAAAAGCCGAGAGAGGGGGCAGTTGTATCGTCGAAGCTGAAGGTTTCGTTTCCCCGGACGGCTTGGTTATCTCCACTTCCGGCTGGATGGCTGTAGCGGTTTCTTTTTCGCTAAAGACGAGCTTCCACATGCCCGCTCCGAGGCCCACTCCTACAATAATTGCGAAAACGATCGTAAGGATGGCCGGCTTGATTGGAGAACCATTTTTCCGTTTCGTTGAGGCGGATTGCTTCGGATAAATGGATGCTGAATCGGAGGCTTCATTAATAATGAATTTCCCATGTTCGACTGGTTCTTCCTCCGGAAGGATCCAATCAAAGGCCTCTTCACCTGCTTCAAGAGTGGCGGCCGTTTCTTCTAGAGGCGGTGGTTCACCTTCAATGTTTTGCGGGTCCATCATTTGGGGCCTGTCCAATTCTGGCCTGTCCAATTGGGCCTTTTCCAATTTGGGCTTATTAAGCACTGGGCTCGATTCATTATTTAATTTTATTTTTATTGTATTGTTTTTCCGCTTGTCCACAATCAGCTCCCCTTTTGCCGACGGCTGGTTTTTTTCATCCTATCACAGGGGCAAAAAAAAATAACAAGGTTTTTGTCGCCTTGTTATCAGATGCTTTCGCCAATAAGCGATTCAATTTTCATTTATCTTTTCTTCGGATTCTTCACCGCTAAAAGAAGAAAGCGGGTTCCTTTTTCCGGCCGGCTCTGGTGTACCGATATCCGGAAGTTGCTGGGCTAAATCCTCCAACTCAGGCATATAAAAGCCGGATACCGTGATGCTGAATTTAAGCGGTTCATCTTTTTGCTGAAGAGATGTGATTTCAGCCCCGCCGGTATAGGCAATCGATTCAACCACGGTGATTCGCTTCATGCTTTCAAGTGTGGAAACGAATTTTTCAAGCTCGGCATAGCCAGGGGATTCGACGGACAGCTGAACGGTGACTTTTTTGACGCCTTCAGGAACCTGGATGACTGATTTCGGCTGGGGTAAAGTCCCTTCGGCCTGGCCTTCCTGGTTTTCATCAGCATTGCCGGTTTCTGCGTTTTGGGCATCTCCCGTGGCGGTTTCCGTTGTTGTTTCTCCCCCGGCGGCTTCCGTTTCTTCCTGGACGGCCACTTCGCTATCTTTCGCGAAGGCCATTGAAAGGATTTTCGATCCCGAAACGACCTCGGCTTTTTCCAAGTCAAGGATCATCTGTTCGACAAGGGGATTGACTGGTATTTTGTACTGCATTTGCGTCGAGCTTTCTGGAGTAAAATTTTCTGTTTCCTTTTCTTTTCCCTGAATGATGGCAAGAAGCTGTTCCTCGGTTCTCAGGCTCTCCTGTTTCATCTTAAGCTCGTCTTTTAACGGCTGGATCGCTAAAAAGTATGCACCCGCACCGAACGTAATCAGCAAGAGAACGAGGAGGGCACTCACCCATTTTTGTTTATCGAATGAGTCGATCCTCATAAGCCATCCTCCCCTTCACTTTGGATTGCCGACTTTACGACATCCTTGTTGAGAGTAATTTGGAATTGGCCGGTATAGCGCGGAAGATATTCCTCTTTGGGGCTTGCGGCCGCATGAATGGCACCCTTCCCATCGGCGGCTTGATCCTTTTCGGTTTCTGAAGCGGAAAGGCTTGATAAATCAGCCTCTTTAACCCAACTTGATTCGTTTAGCCTGTTCAGGAAATAGGCTGCTTCACGGCTAGTGTCGAATTGGACTGTCAATGCCAGTTCCCCAGTTTCCTGATACGCAAATGTAAGGATGAATCCTCGCTCAGGCAGCAAGGATGTGAATTCTTTCATCACTGGAACAGACGGAATTGCGTATTGTTCAGCCCATTCTATTGACTGTTGAAGCTTTGTAACGGAATCCGCGGAAATTACTTCATTGGCCTTTTTTTCTTCCAGTTCGGCAATCTTTTTTGTTGTATCAATCTGGTTTTCGACGACTGCGATATCATTTTTAAGCGTTGTTGTCTGCCAGTAAAGGAAAACGCCCACAGCCAGGAACAATAAGGAAAAAGCCAATGCGGTGAAAATAATGCCCGAGCTTTTTCGCTCCTTTTTCGGGAGCAGGTTAATATCAATCAGCATTATTCTACCTCTTTCAAAGCCAGGCCAAGCGCCAATGTATGGCCTGGCGGCAAAATCCTATTCCGCCCATTCTGGACTGTCTCGGAAGGAAAGGTGACGATAGGCAGCCCAAATTGCTCGCCTAGTTCCTTGTGGATTTTGTTTAGCATAGGGTGGTCCCCGTCAAGGAGGATTTTCGTTACCCCTTTTGTTCCCCCGGAAACGGAATAACGGTAAAAGTCCATCAGTTTGCCCATTTCGCTGTAAATGGATAAAAACTGTTCTTCAAGCTCTGCCGGATCACCTTTGAACACGTATTCGCATTCGTCGGAACGGCCGCGCCGGACATCCCATTTGGCCACATTAAAGTCGAGCGGGAAATGCCGCATGAAGTATGGGATATGACCTTCAAAAATACACATGCTGACGCTTGTGAGATTGATGTGGGCCGTAAACAGGTTTTCTGCCCGATGAGCCTTGTCCATCATATAGTAAATACGGTAAAGGGCGAGCGGTGAAATATCCGCCGCTGCCGGCTGCAGCTTCAAACTGGACAAAAGATTCGCAAAATCCATAACAAATTTCTCGGGTGACGCGAACAGGAGGAGTTCTTTTTTTCCGTCCTTTTCACCGAGAGGGTAAACATCGAAAACCGGGTCCTCGAAGGGTAAATGGATGCTTGAACCAAGCTCCATATATAAATGGCTTTTCACCTCATCCTCCTGGATGTCAATAGGAATAGCGATCTTCCGAATGATGACTAGCGGGTCTGGGACGATAAAGTTCACCTGGCGCCTCTGAATCTTCCATTCTTCAATGCATTCGTCCAGAATGGTTGAGAGTGTTTCGTAGTCGGTTATTTTTCCATCAGAAATAACTCCTGGCGGAAGGAAGTGTTCCCCCCACTTTAAAGGAATGGGCGGGTGGACGCTTTTAAGCTCCAGGTAGCGGATGGAGTGATCGTTGAATATAAGGTTGACGTTCCGTTTGTTGCCGAAGGAAAGGGAAAAGGCCATTGATACTACCCCTTTATCTATAATGAACCCGGCTGCACTGTACCATCTCCGGGAAAACCGTCTTTCACCTAAAAACCTCAATAAAAAAAGTTAAAATACCAGTCAATTAGTTTTGAGCCGTAAAAGTACGCAACAAGCGTCCCCAGTCCAATAAACGGCCCGAACGGTATCGGCTGCTTACGCTTGACGAGCCTGAGCATAAGTCCAAGTGCGCCAAAAACAGCACCGAACAACGTCGCAAAAAAGAAAGAAAGCAAAACAAGCTTCGTTCCCACCACGAAACCAATAACTGCGAATAGCTTAATATCTCCTCCACCCATACCGCCCTTGCTTACTAGGGCAATTAGGAGCAGCAAAACAAAACCGACTGCCGCACCGAGCAGGGAATCCCACCATGGCGAAAGCGGCCAAAGCACCCGTTCAACTAAAAAAATCCCTGCAAACACAAGCAATATTTTATCAGGGATAATCATATAGTGGATATCCGAAACAAAAATAATCATAAAAAGGGAAATGAGCGTCCAGGCGACGACAAGCTCCCATGACCACCCGAGGACGACTGGAGCCAGCGAAAACAGGATACCTGTCAGCAGCTCGGTTATTGGGTAAATAGGGGAAATCCGCGTACCACAGCCACGGCATTTCCCCCGGAGAAATACATATGAAAATACCGGGACAATATCCGACGCCCGCAGCTGCTGCCTGCAATTTGGGCAGGCAGAGCGCGGCTTAACAATTGATTGGCCTTCCGGCACCCGCAGGCCGACGACGTTAAAGAAGGAGCCTAGGGTGATGCCGTATAGGAAAAGAAAATAAAAAGACATTTTTTTAGTTTCCAGAAGCCTTAGCTACTGCAGTAACACTTTCACGAGTTAGATTTTCCTCAGCTACGCCTTGTATTCCACGTTCTGAATTAACAAGATTTACTTCAGCAACTTTACCCTTTACTATTTTAATCCATGAACCCGTAGGATTAGCAGTTTGTTTTAAAGGCTCAACATTTGTACCACGAGTGTATCCATTATTAGTTTTATCAGGATCCTTAACAAAATCCATAAATTTCTTATCTTCTAAATATTCTAAGGTTAAAAAATATGTGTTTGAATCTTGTAGGGTTGTGTTAGTTGTTACCGCCAATTTTGCAGAATTAATCATTTGCTGAGCATTAGCCAAATGCGCATCCTTCTTTGTATTGTCAATCAACCCACCAATCGACGGTACCGCAATCGCCGAAATGATTCCCAAAATAACAATTACAGCAAGCAATTCAACCAAGGTCAAGCCGCGCTGGTCTTTCATTTTTTTCTTAATATTTTTGAACATTTTCCCCACTCCTTATATGTTTTGTTTTGTGAACCTATGATATTAGTTCTCTCCTATTATACAACAGAGAATGATGTCAAAAGTACAAATTTTTGGAAGGTTTACGTCTATTTTTAGTATTTTTTATCAAATTGATTGAACATTTCGAACATTGGCACCATTATGCTTGTGACGATGGTTCCTACAATTGTTGCGAGGACGACAATCATCAGCGGCTCGATTAATGACTTCAGCTTGTCTGTCCCGATATCGACCTCTTTCTCGTAAAATTCGGCGACCTTCGTAAGCATCGAATCAAGGGAACCGGTTTGCTCGCCGATGATGACCATTTGAGTCACAAGCGGCGGGAACGCCCAATGCTCCTGCATCGGAATTGTCATTGACTGCCCTTTTTCAAGTGAATCACGCGATTTGCGGATGACACGGGCAATTACTTCATTCTCAACAACATTTTCCACAATGGACATAGCCTGGAGAATTGGGACTGAGCTTGAGAACAAAGAGCTTAACGTCCTTGTCATCCTTGCGAGGACCGCTTTTTGCAAGAGCATTCCGAAAATCGGCATCCGCAGCAAGGCATAATCCAGGTAATACTTAGTCTCCTTTTTCCTGCGGATTGCGACTATCCCGCCAACGGTTGAAATCGCAATTAAAAGCATCAGCCACCAAAAGCCCTGGACGAACTCGCTCGCTGCAAGCACAAAACGGGTGATGGCCGGGAGTTCCCCTCCTAGGTCGGCAAACATCGTCACGAATGTCGGAACAATTGTTGTCAGTAGGAATATTACTACCCCTATGGCAAGGATGCCGATAACAGCGGGATATGTTAACGCCGAAACAATCTTTTGCCTTGTATGGTGCTGTTTTTCAAAATGGTCGGCAAGACGCTCAAGCGTTTCATCGAGATTTCCGCCGACTTCCCCGGCTCTAATCATATTGACAAACATTGGAACGAAAATCTTTTTATGCTGAGTTACAGCCTGTGAAAGCGGGTGACCTTCCCGAAGTTCCGATTCAACCTCGACCAGCGCCTTTTTTAATGGCTTGCTTTCCGTCTGTGAAGCAAGGATGGCCGTCGCGTCCACGACCGTTACCCCCGCTTTCAAAAGTGTCGCGAACTGCCTTATATAAATGACGAAGTGCTCAAGCTTAACGGGATTTCCGATTGTAATATCCTTCGTAAGGAGTGTTTCAGGCACTTCTATAATGTCGACAACCCGGACGCCGTCCTCTTTCAGCTTAAGGAGCGCGTCGCGTTTCGAAACCGCGTTAATGGTACCTTGGCGCGGGCCTTTCCTGTCGCGGCCCTCGTATTTAAATCTGGCCATCCCTACACCATCTCCTGAAAATATGGCTCCGCCACTTCTCTATGAATAAAGCCTTTTTCAATCAGTTCTTTTATGTTCGACTCAAGCGTGTGCATCCCGAGGGCGCGCGACGTTTGCATGACACTTGGTATCTGATGAACTTTTTCGTTGCGGATTAGGTTAGCGATTGCCGCGTTGTTAATCATAATTTCGGTCGCGGCCTTTCTCCCTCGTCTGTCGGTGGTCGGAAACAACCGCTGTGAAATAATCCCGACCAGAACGGATGCCAGCTGAATCCGAATCTGGGCCTGCTGCGCCGGCGGAAACACGTCCAAGATTCGGTTGATTGTGGCCGGTGCGCTTGATGTATGAAGCGTTCCAAGTACAAGGTGGCCGGTTTCCGCTGCGGTAATCGCCGTCTGAATCGTTTCAAGATCGCGCATCTCCCCGACAAGGATGACGTCCGGATCCTGTCGCAGAGCGGCGCGGAGGCCATTTGCGAAATTGCCGGTATCCATCCCGACTTCACGCTGGTCAATGATCGAATTCCCGTGTTTATGAAGGTACTCAATCGGATCTTCGAGTGTAATGATATGCTTACGCATCGCCATGTTCATGTAATGGATCATTGAAGCGAGTGTCGTCGATTTTCCGCTCCCGGTTGGGCCTGTAACGAGCACAAGCCCCTGTGGTTTTTCGGCAAGCTTGTGCAATGTTTCGGGCATGCCAAGCTCCTCAATCGTCGGAATCTTCGATGGAACCGTCCTAAGAGCCATCGCAATGCAGTTTCGCTGGTGGTACGTGTTAACACGGAACCGCGATAAACCGGAAATACTATACGAAAAATCCAATTCTCCGTGCTCTTTAAAGGCATTCCACTTATCAACCGGAACAATCGACCTTGCCATTCCCTCCGTGTCTGCTGGCATCAATGGTTCCTTTCCATACTTTTTCAGTTCCCCGTTAATCCGAAAAACAGGCGGGATGCCCACTGTCATGTGGATATCCGATGCTTTATGTTCAAACGCGGCCCTTAAAATCAGGTCAATTTTCTCCTTCATATGCGCTCCCCTATTCCAGAATGGCTACTCTGAGCACTTCTTCCGTTGTCGTCAATCCTTGTTTAATTTTTAGAAGGCCGTCATCAATAAGGAAAATCGTCCTGTTTTTAACAGCGATATCACGCAATACCTGGAATGTTTCTCCGTCCATAATCGCCCGCCTAAGTTCGTCATTGACGACTAGAACTTCATGGAGGGCAATCCTCCCTTTATAGCCCGTCATATTGCATGATGAGCAGCCACGCCCGCGTGGGACCTTTTCAATTTTAATTCCTCGCCTTTGAAAAATATCAATTTCCCGCTTTGAAGGCTCAACTGTTTCGGCACAGTCCCGGCACACTTTTCTGACAAGTCGCTGTGCAACAACCCCGCTTAGTGCTGAAGCCACCATGAACGGCTCGACTCCCATATCAACAAGGCGGGTAATTGTGCCAAGCGAGTCATTCGTGTGGAGCGTGCTTAGGACGAGGTGCCCGGTCAGTGATGCTCTGATTGCGACATCGACCGTTTCCTTGTCGCGGATTTCCCCCACCATGACAATATTCGGGTCCTGTCGGAGGATGGAACGCAATCCGGTCGCGAACGTCATCCCGACATTCTGGTTCACCTGGATTTGGTTGATGCCCTCAAGCTGGTACTCGACAGGATCCTCAATCGTAATAATATTTACTTCCTCGCTGTTCAGCCTGTTCAGAGCCGCATAGAGCGTCGATGATTTACCCGACCCGGTGGGGCCTGTAATCAGGACAATCCCGGTCGGTCTTTCAATCATATCGTTGAAGCGCTTGAAATTCAGCTGGTTGAAGCCAAGCTTCGCCAAATCGTTCAGCGTACTCCCCATATCCATGAGACGCATCACGATCTTTTCGCCGAACACGGTCGGCAAGGTCGACACCCTCAAATCGATTGGATGGAAATCTAGATTAACCTTGATCCTGCCATCTTGAGGGATTCGGTATTCGGTAATATCGAGGTTTGCCATAATCTTAATCCTTGCCGCCAATACGCTTTGCATGCTTTTTGGAAGGACCCGTTCAACCCTTAGGACCCCATCGATCCGGTACCGAATAACCACTTTCGTTTCCTGGGGGTCAATATGGATATCACTCGCTTTATGCGCCGCGGCGTTTGAAAGCAGCGTATTGACAAGCCGAACGATTGGCGAGTCAGCTTCTGTAACCTCAATTTCGCTGGCAACATCCTTTGTCGGAAGGTCGCCGAGGAATTCCTCAAGCACATCGTCACTGTTGTAATATTTATTAATAGCTCTGACAATATCATCTTTTGTCGCAATGGCAACCTCTATTTGAAATCCGGTGGACAGCCTTAAGTCATCAATGGCGAGGAAATCCAATGGATCCGACATCGCAATAAACAGCTTGTCCCCTTCTTTTTTAAGAGGAATGACAAGGTGCCTTCGAGCCATTTCCTTCGAGACAAGGTTGAAAAGGTTTTTGTCAAAAGGATAACTGAACAGGCTAATGTGCGGAATCCCAAGCTGAATCTCCAACACTTCAATTAGCTGCTGCTCCGTGATGGTGCCGCGCTGGACGAGCGCTTCCCCTAGCCGTTGCCGTGGAGCTTTTTCAGCAAGAGCGGCTTGAAGCTGCTCCTCAGTGATAAGACCTGCTTCAATGAGCAAATCACCTAGCCGTTTTTTCGTTCTTATCATAACTATCCCTGCTCATCTAGTTTTTATTTCGGAACTTCATTCGGTTTTCCCCATAGTGGTCCATCATCGGATGAGTCAAAATCCGGGTCCTGTTGGCTTGGAGCTTGTACCCGCTCAGTTTGCTCTGGAATCTCAAATTCAGGCTGGTTATTACCTTCAGCGGGAGGAGGTGATTCGATGTTTCCTGCCGGTGATTCAGCCGCTGTTCCTCCTTGTTGTTGAGTCACACCGTCTTGTAGTGCGTGCACTTCAACCCGATGAATCGGCGGATAATAATCTTCTCCCATGAATTGTGTATCAAGCAGATTTCCTTGGCTATAAATTTCCCTGTACATTTTAATAATCGAGCCCGGCTTTCCTTCCTTGGTAATCTTGACCTGGCCATCTTTTAAATATGGGCTGTATTGTTTGATCACCTTGGGCTGGAATTGTTCCTCCCCGTCGGCGACAGCTTTGTATTCATACAGGAATTTGCTTCCCTTAATTTCAGCCGTCAATTTGTTTCCGATATAAGAGAATGAAAGTTCAAATTTGTCCACATTCGGATTTTTAAAAATGAAATCCTTTCCCGACGTCTGGTCTACGGACGCCTCGGACCCAAGCTTCGCATACTCGGGAAGTTCCTTGCTGATGTTCCTTTCCAGTATGTCAAAATTCGTTTCCAGCACAGCGATATAAACGGATGTCGCCAGCATGCTTAACGCCATAGGGGACAGGCTGCTAAGTCCATTGCTATCTAAAGCACGTATAATGGAAAACTCGGAATTCCCTTCAATCTTCATTCCCGAGAGCTCGTTTACAGCCAGTTCAAGCTCGTAGGACGGCTCCTTGACATCGATTGTCCCTGAAGCGATAACTTCTTGGTCGCTTTGTATATTTGCCAGGAACCGATCAAGCCTGAAGGAAACCTCTCCGGTTTCAAGCTTCTTCGCAGGCTCAGTAAGACTGTTGCCCAAATTCTTTAGGTCAATTTCCTCTCCGATTAAAGATGGAGAAATCTTTTCAATCCATTCAATCAAGGCTCTTTCATCGAGACTTACCTGAACAGCATTTTGCCTGCCATCCACAATCGAAGAGACGGTGCCTTCCGGATCGAATGTAAATCTGTCAATCTCAAGTTCTATTGATTTTTCTTTAAAATGAAGTTTAAAGCTGTTATTTGCCTTCCAGTCCGCAATCGCATCCTGCAACAGAGAGAGGGCCTCTTTCGGAGTCTTCCCTTCAAGATTTATCGTTCCAACCGCCGTACCTGGAAGATAGCCTTTTTCAGACGCGAAAAGGGCACCTAACGCTCTCGGCCCGTAATGTGAAAAGCCGAAAACATATGACGTGCTAAGGATGAGGACGACAAAGATTTTTAATGTCTGCTGATTCTTGTTCATACTGTACCGCCCCTCCCTCTTAGGGAAAAATAAGCCTACCCATTCCGAGAACTCCGCGCTTTCACTTTTTCAGCACTTACGGCTGTTTCATGCAACGCGGTGAGGTAATCATCATTTTCATCGTATTGAATCGCATCCTTTTCCAATTTTCGGACTTCAAGGACTGGCAATTCCGCGTCATCACTTTGAATAAGAACTTCCAAATCACGTTCTTCAAATGATGCAGCCCCCTCGAGAAATGGGGATGCCGGCACCGATTTTTCCAAAAGCTCCTCTATGTCCCCAAACATATCAAGATCATCGAGGAAGCTTGTTTCTTGCTTTGCTTCTGAATGTTCAATTGGAATAAGAGGCTCGAGGTCATCACTTTCAAAAACCTGAGGAATTGCTTCAGCATTTTGTTGCAGTCCTAATTCTGCAATCTCTTCATGCTCCAGGTAAACAAGGGTTTCCGTGTCCTGAATTTCAGCTTGTATAGGTTCAGCCATAGTCTGGTCCTTTGTAACGACCTCTGTTTCCACTGGTCCCAATGGCTTATCTTTATGAAAAATATGTGAACTTTTTTCTTTTTCGTCCTGGAACAATGGTTTTTCATCAATTCTGGCCGGGATATTAAATAAGAAAGAGTCGAGTTTACGGGCAAAAATCAGGGATGTTCCACCGGCTATCGCTATTACAAGAAGGGCGCTTTGCCACGGTGGCAAGAGTTTTAAGAGATATATCCCTCCCAGAGCAAACAATGCCGCACTAAATGCAATAGCGAGCTTCCCTTTTCCAGTCATACCAAGGGGAAGGAAATATAAAAGCAGGATAAGCGAAGCCAGTCCGAACAACACTTGCATGAAAAAACCTCCAATTCCCTTCGAATTAGCCAATTTTTTTCAAAATATTTCAAATTCACTAGGAAAATTAGATAAAATGACAGTATTCTACTATTTTCTTATTGTATAATAAACGTAGGTTGTTAGAAAGAGGGTGGTTGTCCATAATGAAGAAAAATTGCCAAAAACAAGGAGGATTCACCTTACTTGAGGTACTCCTATCAATTGTGTTGCTCTCGATCATACTGACTTCCTTCCTGGGTTTTTTTACCCAGTCGGCCAGCTTCGCCAAAAAAAATCAATATAAGCTAGACACCCTTCAAACGGCACAACAAATTGTCAATTTAATAGAATTAAACGTTACAAAACAAGATTTGATGGAGAACAACATAATTGATGGCAACGGCTTAGTTCTAAATGGAACAAAAACACTTAACCAAATTGAAGTCGAGAAATTAATAGACCAATCAACCGGACCTCATTACAAAGTTAGCGCGACTGTCACTAATAGTGCTGAGAATTTGATTTTGTTTAAAGTCATTGTTCAGGATCCTGCCAATCCTGGTAACACATCTGAAACCTATACCTATATACGCAGGTGAGCCATGAGAGACGAAAAAGGTCTAACATTAATTGAACTTTTAGCTGGAATCTCCATATTACTCGTCATTTCTTCTGTTATTTTTGGGGTTCTACTTAACTCAAATAAAAATTACAAGAACATATCCAACTCGATTACGTTGAATCAAGAAGCAAATATCATACTGGCGACCTTAAAAAGCTATCATACAAAGCAAGAACTCCAGTCTATTAATTCAAACAATACAGAAACGTACATAATCAAACACGATCCGGTTTCCCAAAAAGCATACATCGGCAAATCCTCAACAAGTCTAACTCCATTGCAAAGCGAAGGAATAAGGATAGATCTTAAAATAGATGATTCCGAATTTACTGGTGAAAAAGCGATTTACCCTAAAGACCCTCTATTTGTTTATTTCAAATTAACCAATGAACAAGGCCAGTATTTTGAAATCAATACAATTATTAAGCAATATTAAGGGGTAGATTCGTTTGAGGAATGAAAGAGGATATACGTTAATTCTAGTGATGATCATCATAACCATTACGATGATTATTGCGCTTTCTTTAAGCGGCTTAACACTGTCTACAAGAGCACAGCTAAATAAAACTGAAAAGCTAACAAAAGCGACAGATCTTGCAGAAATGGGCATTACCTATTATCAAGGCATACTTACAAAACATATTTCGGCGTCAAATACCGAAGCCGCTAAAGAACCATTGCTTTATGATACAAAGTTTAATAATACGCTGCTCAGCAAATTGAATGTCAATTTACCGTCAATTGAAGTCGATACTAGTAAAAATACTTTCAAGATAAACTTCAAGGAACTGAAAATGGAATCCAATGTGATTACTGTCACTTTTGACAGCGTAGGACAGTCAGATACGGAAACCGCGAAGGTAACAGGCTATTTTACTATTAAGAAAAACAGCTCTACTAATAAAGATGGCCAGCCCAAACCGTTACCATCCTATTTTTCAAAAGTGGAAACCAATCCTGTAAATCATGATAACAGTAAAACATATAAAGCTAAGACGTTAACTTATCCTTCTTCTACCTATTTCAATAAACCTGTTATCATTGAAGGCAGCAGGAACCTGACTATAAACGGTGATGCATACTTTACCAAGCTGTCTTTACAGGGGTCAGCATCCATTACGATTGTAGGCGACGTGATTTTTGAAGAAGATATTGCTCTCACAGGAAACGCCTATACAATATGTGTTCATGGAAACTCGTACAAGCTTGATTCCACTAAAAGCAAATTAATTCCATATACCCTACCTAAAAACGACTGCGTGAAACCTGTTAATAATAACTGGATTTTTGACCCCAACAGTGGAACAAAAGTAAAGTACTAATAAGAACATTACATCCATTAACGCCACAAATAAGAAAGAAGCTGGCCCCTTATATATAGGGAACCAGCTTCTTTTTTATGTACTATTATTTCACATACGCGGCGACCCTGTTCCTGCCCGCCCTTTTCGCACCGACATACAGGGCGCGGTCCGCATGGCGGATGAGGGCCAATGGATCTTCCGCGTCTTCGGGTGCCGTCGCAACCCCAAATGATGCGGTTATTTTTATGGATAGCTTATGGCTATTTCCTTCAAGATGTTGGGCGAGAATGAATGGCCAGTTTGCGATTGATTCCCTGATCAATTCGGCAAGGTTATAGGCTTCCCGGCTCGTTACTTCAGGCAGGAGGATGACAAATTCTTCCCCTCCATACCGGGCAACGGTCCCTGAGTCTCCGACAATATTTTGAATCCTTGAAGCCAGCTCCTTCAATACTTCATTTCCGCTTTGATGGCCGTAAGTATCATTGACTGCCTTAAAGTGGTCGATATCCAATATGATTAACGCAAGCCTGTCGCGTACATTCTTTTCAAGCATCCCGAATTCCCTGTACAGGATTTTTTCGAAATAACGGTAATTATGCAGCTTTGTCAGGGAGCAGCGCTCGCTCTCTTCCTTAGCCTGCTCATAATGGCGTGCATTTTCAACAGCGATTGCATAATGGGAACAGAGGATGTCCACAATCATCAGCTGGGATTTTTCATATGCACGTTTCCTTCTCGATGCAAGGACGACAACCCCTACGATTTTTCCATTTTTCATCGTTGGAATACCTAGGATGCTTTCGGCGTCGCCAGGAATATTCGCGCTGACAATGTTGCCCCATTCCTTCCTTGAAGTGAAAAGGACAGGCTTTCCAGTTCCCCAAACGGTTCCGCTTATGCCTTGATGTTTTTTGATCCCCATATGGTTGTTTGGCATCACTACTCCATTTTCAACACGCCTCGCCAAATGGATGTCGTCATTTTCCTGAATTTCAAGGACATACGCATAGTCAATGGGCAGCATTTCGGACAGCTTTTGCAAAAACAGGTCGGTTACCTCATTCACATTGACCCGTTCGGCAAGCTGATGGCCGATTTCCGCCGCTTTCTGGAGATACTCATTCACATGCTGGGTGGAGTCATACATTTTCAGGATAAGCGAGACGCTTGCAAACGGGCCCCCAATGAAAAGCAGCGCAATAAGTCCAAGATCAAGATGGAGCATGTACAAAACAAATCCGAGCGGGAGGGTAATCACGCTTGAAACAGTTTCCCAAATGAAATCCTTGCCGAAAAATGATTCATTGATTCGGTAGACCAGCATTTGATGAAGCATGACAATCAACTGGTTGAGGATATAATATATGACGGCATATGCAAGGCCCAGCCAGATCGGCCCCATCCCTTCCTTAAAGTCTGGGGTAACCGTACCGCCGAGAAAGTAATAAAACATACCGCTCAAAAACGAAACCAGGAAGAACATCGCAGAATTCAAAGGAAGCCTGAACATTCCTTCCTTTGGAATCCGGAGTTTCACTAAGAGGATGAGGACCGACATCTGGATTGTGACCATTTCAATGAAAAGGCCATACCGGAGGAATATCGCAATCGATACCCATTGGATTAGAAAAATCGGTACACCGTTAATAACCATCGGCATCGATGCCACAATCGCCGAAAGAAACATGAAGCCAAGCACATCGATGGCATTCAGGTCGGCCGGAGGTGGAGAAACTATGTATGTAAAGACAAGGCCGGGAGGGACAAGCAATAGCCAATAGATCAATATCCATTTTTTCATGCGCGGGGATACAGTCAATGCTTTCCCTCCTATAGTAAAATAGTCACAATTTTAAATATATTTTACCAAATAAAAACATTCTTGTCACATGAAGGGAACCATTTTATAAAATATTTTCCAATATATGATGCCTTGCTTCGGAAATGAAGTACAGGGAACCTGTTATGACAAGAATCCACCCTTCTTGCATTCCATTTATTTCGCCTGTCAGGAAAGTTTTCCAATCATCCTCTTTCCGGCTTTCCGGGCTTTGACTTATTTCAAGAAGTTCTGATGCGCTTGCCGCCCGCGGAAAATCAAACGACACGAATGTCATCTTGTCGGACACCTCCTCGAGGCGGTGAATCATGCTGTCGAGCGGCTTATCCTTAAGCGCGGCAAAAACGATGTGGACTTTTTTCCCGGAAAAGCGGGTTGAAAGTTCAGCCGCAAGCGATTCAATTCCTTCCGTATTATGAGCCCCATCAAGAATGACAGTCGGATTTTCCGAAACAAATTCAAGCCGGCCTGGCCAAAAGGCTTCTTCCAGTCCCTTTCTGATCTCTGATTCTCCGGCACTTACCCAGCCGCTTTCAATTAAATACTGCGATGCCGCTACAGCTAATGACGCATTCGCGGTCTGGTGGACCCCAATCATTGAAACTTCCAGGTTAGCCAATTCCCCAAATGGGGTGGAAACCGTAAATTTTTCCCCCTTGCTTGTTTTCTCATGGGCGCTGATTCTGATTTCCTCTTCAAGCTTGTAGATCGGAGAATGCTTCCCTGCTGCCTGTTCCGCAATTACCGCGAGCGCTTCGGAATGTTGGGTTCCTGTAATAACCGGTATGCCTTCCTTAATAATCCCTGCTTTTTCAAAAGCAATTTCTTCATATGTATCCCCAAGGATTGCGATATGGTCCAAGCCGACATTGGTAATGACGGAAACAAGCGGAGTCAGGATATTCGTCGAGTCGAATCTGCCGCCAAGCCCCACCTCATAAACAGCGAAGTCTACTGGACTTATTTCGGCGAAATAGATAAACGACATCGCGGTAATAACCTCGAATTCTGTAGGGCCCCCAAGTTCGGAATGATCCAATTCGTCCGCCAGCGGCTTGATCCTGTTGGCGAGCTTAAGAATATCATCGTCTTTAACTTGCGTACCGTTTACACTAATCCGTTCATTAAAACTTTCAATATATGGAGAGGTAAACGTTCCGACGGAATAACCCGCCGCCTCGAGAATGGACCGCAAAAAGGTGACAGTTGACCCTTTCCCGTTCGTACCGCCGATATGGATCGTTTTTATTTTTCTCTCGGGGTTCCCGAGCCGCTCCATCATCCACTCCATCCGTTTCAATCCCGGCTTGATACCAAGTCTCAGCCTTGCATGTATCCAAGCAAGCGCTTCATCATATGTTTGAAACATCGTTCCTGCCTCCAATGGAAAAGCGGAGGCGCCCGTATGTTCTGGGCGCCGCTGCCAATCCGATTCAAAGATTATTTTCATTGGTCATTCAGGTCTTGCTGGTAAACAGTTGTTTATTTTTTAATTACCGTTTCAACTAGGGTGTTTCCTTAAAACGGTCTTGACGGCCTCCTATATGACCAATCCACGAAACAAAACCCATCCATTTTAACAACCGGAAGACGAACCACATTTGTGATTCGCCTTCCGTCCGCATATTTCAACCAAACAGGTTTAGCCCCTTAATTCCTTAATCCGCGCTTCAACAATCGCGCGTTTTTCGGAGTAGTCCCGTTCCTTGGCGCGTTCTTCTTCAATAACGTTAGCAGGCGCCTTTTTGACGAAACCTTCGTTGCTAAGCTTCTTCTGGACCCTTTCAACCTCTTTATCAAGGCGCGCCTTTTCTTTTTCAAGACGGGCAATTTCCTCTTCGATGTTGATAAGGCCTTCAAGCGGGAGAATGATTTCTACGCCAGTAATAACGGCCGTCATCGCTTTATCGGGAGTCGCAATATCTGTTCCAATCTGCAGCTCTTCAGGGTTGCAGAAGCGCTCGATGTACGCGCGATTCTTTTCAACCATTCCAAGAATCGTTTCATCCTTCACCTTAACAAGCATTTTGATCTTTTTGCTCAAAGGCGTGTTTACTTCTGCACGGATATTCCGTACTGAGCGAATCATCTCAACCAGCAACTTCATTTCCGCTGCGGCTTCCTCATCTGTCAGCGAGGCATCTGCCTTTGGCCATGCTGCGGTTGTTATCGATTCGCCTTCATGTGGGAGGTGCTGCCAAATTTCCTCTGTGATGAACGGCATGAATGGGTGCATCAGCCGCATCGTATTATCGAGGACGTATGCCAAAATTGAACGGGTCGTATTTTTAGCAGCCTCGTCTTCGCCATACAAAGGCAGCTTCGCCATTTCAATGTACCAGTCGCAGAAATCATCCCAGATAAAGTTGTACAATGCGCGGCCGACTTCGCCAAATTCATAGCGCTCAGACAGGCGGGTTACGGTTTCAATCGTTTCATTTAGCCTTGTCAAAATCCATTTATCCGCGGTCGACTTCTCGCCGGTCAGATCGATTTCCTCATATTTAAGGCCATTCATATTCATCAAGGCGAATCGGGACGCATTCCAAATCTTGTTCGCGAAGTTCCACGTCGCTTCAACCTTTTCGGTGCTGTAGCGCAAATCCTGGCCAGGCGAGCTTCCCGTTGAAAGGAAGTACCTTAAGGAATCGGCGCCATACTGGGCGATAACATCCATCGGGTCAACGCCGTTGCCGAGAGATTTACTCATCTTGCGGCCTTCCGCATCACGTACCAATCCGTGAATCAGGACATCCCTGAACGGACGCTCTCCAGTAAACTCAAGGCTTTGGAAAATCATCCGTGATACCCAGAAGCCGATAATGTCATAACCGGTAACGAGTACATCAGTCGGGAAGTAGCGCTTGAAATCAGCTGCTTCCTCATTCGGCCAGCCCATCGTCGAGAATGGCCAAAGCGCCGAACTGAACCATGTATCGAGAACGTCGTTGTCCTGCTTCCAATTTTCTTCGTCCGCAGGAGGATTTTCACCAACATAAACCTCGCCAGTTTCCTTATGGTACCACGCCGGAATCCGGTGGCCCCACCAAAGCTGACGTGAAATACACCAATCCCGTGTGTTTTCCATCCAACGTAAATAGTTCGTTTCAAAGCGTTCCGGAACAAAGTTTACTTTGTTTTCCTTTTCCTGAAGAGCAATTGCCTCATCAGCGAGCGGCTGCATTTTAACAAACCATTGAGTTGAAAGATACGGTTCAACAACAGCGCCGCTCCGCTCGGAATGGCCAACTGAATGCAGGTGGTCTTCAATTTTGAAAAGAACGCCCTGCTCCTGAAGGTCCTTTACAATCTGCTTGCGGCATTCGAAACGGTCCATGCCGTTATATTTGCCAGCGCGCTCGTTCATCGTACCATCCTCATTCATGACGAGGACGCGCTCGAGGTTATGGCGGTTGCCGATTTCAAAGTCGTTCGGGTCATGGGCAGGCGTAATTTTAACAGCACCAGAACCAAACTCCATGTCAACGTAATCGTCGCCTACAATCGGAATCTCGCGTCCGACGATCGGGAGAATCACGGCTTTCCCAATAAGATGCTTGTAACGGTCGTCTTCCGGATGGACGGCAACCGCTGTATCGCCGAGCATTGTCTCCGGGCGGGTCGTCGCGATTTCAATATGGCCGGAACCATCGGCCAATGGATACTTCATATGGTAAAACGCGCCCTGGACATCCTTGTGGATAACCTCGATATCGGAAAGGGCTGTCTTTGTGGCCGGATCCCAGTTAATAATGTATTCGCCTCGGTAAATCAGGTCTTTTTTATAAAGATCAACAAAAACCTTCTTCACCGCATCGGAAAGCCCTTCATCCAGTGTGAAACGTTCGCGGCTATAATCGAGTCCCAGGCCAAGCTTTGCCCACTGTTGGCGGATATGGCCTGCGTACTCTTCCTTCCAGCGCCACGTTTCCTCGACGAATTTTTCGCGGCCTAGGTCATAGCGGGTTTTCCCCTCGTTGCGAAGCTTTTCTTCAACCTTCGCCTGGGTCGCGATTCCGGCATGGTCCATCCCCGGCAGCCAGAGAACGTCAAAGCCCTGCATCCTCTTCATCCTGGTGATGATGTCCTGAAGCGTCGTATCCCACGCATGGCCAAGGTGCAGCTTTCCGGTTACGTTCGGCGGTGGGATAACAACCGTGTAAGGCTGTTTCGTTTCGTCATCCTTCGCTTCGAAAAATTTGCCATTCACCCACCAATCATAGCGTCCCTGCTCGATCGACTGCGGGTCATATTTCGTCGGCATGCTGATTTCGTTTTGATCCATCTTAACTCCTCCTTGATTTGCTCTTGAAAATGGGCTTTAGTGGTATCCAATGCCCTCCGTTTTTCCTTGTCTAGCTACAGCGAGCAACGCCTAGTGTACTTCGGCCCCCTCGCTACGATAAGTCAACATCGATTCACTACGTTCATCGTGTTTCCAGTACTGTGGGCAAGTTGCTCCTGCGCCACAGTAAATTCGGTGATGTTGTCTTCAGCTCGTCGCAAAGCTGCAAGGAAGTCGCTCAAAGCAGTTGCTTCCCTCCAGTCCATACGGCGCTAACCGCTCGCTTCCGCCTTTCAAATAAAAAAACTCCATTCATCCAATAAAAGGACGAATGGAGTGCGCTCGCGGTACCACCTTTTTTCCGGCAAGAAATAACATGCCGGCACTTGATTGAATAACGGAGTCGATCCGTCTTCCACTACTGGGCCCGAGGCCTTTGGCGGAAGAAGCTCAAGGGTGACATTCCAATGGGCTGCCTGGGAAACCTTTCAGCTAGTAAATTTCCCTCTCTGGAAAGCAACGGGCATTGTACTCTTCCCTGTCAGTGCTTTTTTGCTATTAATTTATACTCTATACTACCCAAAAAGATAGCGTGACGTCAATCAGGATGGCCAAAATTTTTACGTTTCAACCCCCTTTTTGGAAAAATGGGCCCACACATTCTGGGCTCTCCCCGCATATAATGATATACCATGCACCGGGAGGGATGTTCAATGAAAAGATTCAACCGTTTTATGTATCCTCCATGGCTGAGGACATGTCGAGCGATAGCCGCGCAATTCTGCATCCCGTTTTGCATTTTCCAGGGAATCAGGACGATTCTTTTGCCGACGACATTCGATGTGCTTTTGCTTGCCGTTCTCATTTTAATTGCTACTGCAATTTATCTAGAAATTATTTAAGGAGCCCTGGTGATTGCCACTCACTGGGCTCCTTCTTTTGCGGCCTGCTGCATGCGGTCGATTTCCGCGAGCCTCATGACCACATATTCGGTATTTTTAAGATGCCAATATTCTTTCAACAGTTTTCTAGAAAACCTGAACTCATTTTTAGGGCCACGCCGGTAAAAATACGCTTCCGCCACCCTTGTGATTTGAAGCGGGTGGGAAAGATAGCTGTAAAACAGCAGCTTTTCATCCGGTTTCAACGGAAAATATTTGAAGTAATGCGTTACCCATTCGACCGCCTCTTCGCTCCTCCGCGGCTGTGTTTCAAGCATACGCGACATGAATGGAAGCAAATCGTGTGTAGGCGAGCCATACCCGGCCTGTTCAAAATTGATGAAATAGCCCTGCCCCGTCTCATTGTATATGAAGTGTTCGGGAGACAATTTTCCATGGATGATGACCATCCGGGCCTTTTCCAGGTCCTTGCTCTCTTCCTTCCATGCTTCAAGCTTCTCCTTCGAAAACCTTAATGCCTGCGAAATTTCACCATAATACAGGCAAAATTGCAGTTCGACAGGTGACATATAGACTTTCTTTTCGCACTGCTCGATGAATCCGTCCAGGAACTCCTGGTTTTTTTCATACTGGGCAATCATTTTATCAAAATGGTCCTGCCGCATTTCCTTCCCGACTTTCACCTCGCGGGCCGACAACGTATGAAGCCTTGCGAGTTCGCGAACCATTTGCAAATTCCGATTGTCCAGCCCTTCCTTTATATCATTCGGAAGCCAGGGCATCAGGTAATACAGCTTTTGGCCTTCAAGGATTCCATATCGCCCGTCCATCGCCGGATAAATCGGTACAATCCGATTGTAGCCCCGCTGGTACAAATCATGGACATGCCGGATAAAACCGATCCCTTCACGGGCATCAATCCATTTCAGGGCAAACGTCCCTTTGTTGCTATAAACCTTCTTGATTCTGCCATAATCCTCCACATAGTAGGGATGAATACTGTATGGCTGCAGGATTTCGGCGAATTCCTTCAGGCGGTTCGTTTCATTCATTGGAATTCAGCTCGCTTTTTGGGGTTTCGAGTCCAATTGAAGCTTGGGATCCAAACAGAAAATATGAGTTTTCGTAGCAGTCTCCATTTTATAAACAAACAGAGAGCGAGTGTGTGCCCGCTCAACTGCTTGTAGTCGTCTATTTTTTTGCCAGGGCGACAGGGATATACAAAACCTGGCCTTCATACACATCCTGGTTCAGGTCAAGCCGGTTGTAGCGGAGAAGATTCTGAATGGACACGGAATACCTGTCGGAAATCCGATCAAGTGTATCGCCCTTCTGGACGATGCAAACTTTAAGCTTTGCCAGCTCCTCCCCCTCATCCTTCCGCGCGAAAAATTCAGTCAGCGACATGCTTTTTTTCTTGCCCTTTTTCTTTTTCACCGGTTCCTGAACCAAGGATGAAGATTCCTCTTGTGCGGTATGCTCCGCCTCGGCTACCGTTTGTTCTTCCACTGTCGCTTCTTGAGCAGTATACTCCTGATCTTGCTGTTCTGTTTGTTCAGGCTGCTGCTGGTGCGCAATAGGCACGGCATTCATATCCAGATGGACGTCTTCGCTTCGGGCCGGATTGAAAGGATGGACTCCATGGAACTGATTCCAATACGATGGGAAAGGGAATGTTGAAAAAGCGGCAGGGTTATCAGCCAAATCTTCCTCGGGGATCCGCCTGGCTTCCGCTTCAAAAATCAAATCTTCCTCAGGGATTTCCTCGGTGTATCCGGCATATTCTTCTTCCTCATCATCCATGTCGTATTCAAAAACCCGGTCCGTGAGCGCGATTTCTTCGGGCTCATCCCCTGCATCCTCTTCCACAAAAGAGCTCTGGCCGTCGTAAATCCCGCTAATGATCAAGTCCGCGGTCAACTTCATGCAGCTTCTTTCCGTAAAAGAATAATCAAACGAGTCCACGATTACATCAATATCATAAATGCTCGCGATTCGGTTTACAGGAATGGTAATGTCAACCGGAAAGCGGTGGGCAAATTCGCAAAGCCCCTCTTCCCTTTGCCCGACTGAATGGACATATCTCAAGCCAGGTGCTCCCTCGGAATCTTCCTCAAGGCCGCCCGATTGGCAAACATATTCCCCTGACAAATCCAGCGCGCCGCGGATGTTGACATACTGGTCATTTTCCTGGATCGTAATATCCGGGCTCAGAGAAATCGATACGAGCTCATCGACTTCCTGTCCTTTCCGAAACCACAAGGATTCCTCCAAAGAAAACCGTAAAGACGATTGTTTCTCCTGGGACAAAGCGACTCCTCCTTTCGTGTCCTTCTAAAAAATCACCATGTCACTTACACTTTATGAGTCCGCGAAAGGCTTTATGATAAAAAATCAGCTTTGAGCAGGGATGTTTGGGCATGTTCTGTTATTTTTAAAAAACCCAGCGTGGCTCTTAACTGGTTTTTGCATGACATCCTTTTTGGATTTAACTGGACAATGTCACTCATTTGGATTTGAGTGACTTCCCTTTCGAATTTTAGCCCGACAATGTCACTCATTTGGATTTGAGTGACTTCCCTTTCGAATTTTACCCCGACAATGTCACTTATTTGGGTTTGAGTGACTTCCTTTTCGAATTTTAGCCAGACGATGTCTCTCATTTGCGTTTGAGTGACTTCCTTTTCGGATTTTAGCCCGACAATGTCTCTCATTTGCGTTTGAGTGACTTCCTTTTCGAATTTTAGCCAGACAATGTCACTCATTTGCGTTTGAGTGACTTCCTTTTCGAATTTTAGCCAGACAATGTCACTCATTTGCGTTTGAGTGACTTCCTTTTCGGATTTTAGCCCGACAATGTCTCTCATTTGCGTTTGAGTGACTTCCTTTTCGAATTTTAGCCAGACAATGTCACTCATTTGCGTTTGAGTGACTTCCTTTTCGAATTTTAGCCAGAAAATGTCACTCATTTTGATTTGAGTGACATCCTTTTCGAATTTTAGCCCGACAACGTCACTCATTTTGGTTTGAGTGACATCCTTTTCGAATTTTAGCCCGACAATGTCACTCATTTGGATTTGAATGACTTCCTATCAGGTTTTCAGCAATTCCTTGTCACTCAAACCTATTTTACTTTCTCCTATCCGGCAAATCTTTGTCGCTCAACAGGATTTGTGCGACACCTCTTCGGCCACCGCTCAAATCTCTATCACTCAAACAGAATTTGCATGATAACCCACCCCGGCTTTTTGCTAATAGCTGTCACTCATAACAACCAACCCCTATCACAACCATCCAAAATCAAGCACAAAAAAACGCATGGAAGCCCATGCGTTCACATCAATTACGGTTTTAATAGACTAGCAATTTTTTCGATGCCGGTATCAATCGCGTACATATACGCGGTCATGTTTGAATAGTCCTTGATTGCTGGGTCGGCACCATATTCAAGCAACAGCTTGACTGTCTCCTCGTTATCTCCCATTGCCGCGTACATGAGGGCTGTCGTGCCTTCTACGGACTCCTGGTAATTCACGTCCGCTCCGGCCGCTTTGAGCAATCTGACCATTTCAGGATTGCCCTTTTCGGCTGCCGTCATAAGCGGCGTCATTGAATAGCCAGTTTCATAGTTCGGGTCGGCCCCTTCATCAAGGAGGAGTTTGACCATCTTCGTATTCCCGGATTTGATGGCCCAATCCATTGCCGTGTAGCTGTTGTAATCCTCGAATTCGAGGTCTGCGCCATCCTTGGCAAGCTTCTCTGCCTTTGCGAGGTCGCCTTCTATGACGACCTGAATGAGCGGCGAATTTTCATCCACGCTCCAAGAATCTTCTTCAGCTTCTGGGAAAGGATCTAGTGAACCAAAAGCACTCAAGCTGGACCAAACCGATGCAACAAATCCACCGAATAGGAGGACAATTACCAAAGCATAGCCAAAGTGCCGAAAGCTTCTTTTTCGAAAAATAACGGAAGATTCTACTCCACCAAAGAATAACTCGATTTCATGGATTCTCTTCGGGAGAGGTGGATGCGTCGACAAAATTTCGCTCAGCCAAACAAAAAAGCCTTTTTCCTGGTTTATTTGATTCATATATTCCTGCTGATTCACACGGTAAAACGTTTTTTTGCCTATCGCCAGCATCGCAAGGCTCGTTTTGGCAGCACTCGGATTGCCGCTATAATAGGCGGCATAACGGTCACACGTGTATTCACAGGCACGCAAATACATTTCCGCAAGTCCCGGAATCCACATTGACGGAAGAATGAACGCCATTTTCCCCAGGTGGTTACGCTTAATATGGGCAAGTTCATGCGCAAGAACAAACGTCAGTTCTTCCTCGCAGCCTTCCTCAATCAAATCAAAAATCTCCGAATAAACAACAACCATACTTTTTCGGAAAAAGCGAGTGGCGAACGCATTCAATGCTCCACCTGACTGCATTACATACACATCCGGCACCTTTTTGAGCCCCATTTTCGCGGATAGCTCTTCCACTTTCGTGTAGACTTCCGGAAACTGCGCAGGCGACAGTTTTACTGCATTCGTCCTGATTTGCCCCATCATAAGGCCATGAAGCAAAAATGAAAAAATAAACAGCCCTATTAGAATGGGCAGGCCAATGATTGTAATCGCCAAAAGGAAATATGAAAGAATGCTAAAGAAGAAGACAATCCAAAAGTAAATCTTTTCTTTCCGGTAGATTAAATTCATCGGCACTTGGACATGCTGGTTCAATTGTTTCTTTGTCCCCTTTAATGTCAGATAAGAGAAATTATAGGTGGTTTTTAAAAAAATGTCACTTGCCTCTTTTTGGTAAAAAGAGCATATGGCACCACATCAACTAGAGTTATCTCTTTAAAATTGGCTTTACCAGGTTATGAAGACACTTTGAAACCAATTCACACCACAATACTGTCTTCATCGAGATTATGAAGACACTTTGGAATCCATTCGCAACTCGAAATTGTCTTCATTGGTCTTATGAAGACAATTTGGAACCCATTCACACCACAAAACTGTCTTCATCGAGGTTATGAAGACACTTTGAAACAAATTCACACCACAAAACTGTCTTCATCGAGGTTATGAAGACACTTTGGAATCCATTCGCAACTTGAAACTGTCTTCATCGAGTTTATGAAGAAAGTTACAAGATCATCCTTACTCCGAAACCGTCTCACTCCAATCCCGCGGCCTACAAAACCCCAAAATAATAAAACCCCCGCCGAAAACATAATCCCGGCAGGGGCAGCAACCATTATTTAAGCTTTGAAAACGCATTTTCAGCGGCTTTGATTGTTTTTTCAATATCTTCATCCGTGTGGGCGGTGGACAGGAACAATCCCTCGAATTGGGATGGCGGAAGGAACACGCCCTGGTCGGCCATTTCACGGTAGTATTGGGCGAAGAATTCAAGATTGGATGTCTTGGCCCTTTCATAGTTAATGACCTCTTCGTTTGTGAAGAAGATGCCAATCATGGAGCCGGCGCGGTTGATTCGGTGCGGGATGCCGTGTTTTACAGCAGCTTCCGTCAAGCCTTTTTCGAGCAAATCGGCTTTCCGGCGGAACTCAACATAATGTTCCGGGGTCAGCTGCACCAAGGTTTCATAGCCCGCAGTCATCGCAAGCGGGTTTCCGGACAGGGTGCCAGCCTGGTAGATCGGTCCGCTTGGCGCGATTTGCTCCATGATTTCCGCGCGGCCGCCGTAAGCGCCAACAGGAAGGCCGCCGCCGATGACCTTGCCAAGGCAGGTTAAATCAGGCGTTACGCCGAAATAACCTTGCGCGCAGTTATAATCGACACGGAAGCCGGTCATGACTTCATCAAAAATCAGTAATGCGCCATATTCGGAAGTGATTTCACGCAATCCTTCCAGGAATCCAGGAACAGGAGGGACAACGCCCATGTTTCCAGCAACCGGCTCGACGATGACGCCGGCAATGTCCTCACCGAACTCTTTGAACGCATAGCGGACGCTATCCATGTCATTATAAGGCACGGTAATCGTGTTTTTGGCAATGCCTTCCGGAACGCCAGGGCTGTCCGGCAAACCGAGTGTCGCGACTCCGGATCCGGCTTTGATTAGCAAGGAATCGCCGTGGCCGTGGTAGCAGCCTTCGAACTTAAGGATTTTATTCCTTCCTGTATAGCCCCTCGCCAGTCGGAGCGCACTCATCGTGGCTTCAGTGCCTGAGGATACCATCCGGATGACTTCAATCGATGGGACACGTTCGATTACAAGCTTCGCCAATTCATTTTCCATCAAGGTTGGCGCGCCGTAGCTTGTACCCAGCTCGGCAACCTTTTTAATCGCTTCAACAACCCTGTCGTTCGTGTGGCCGAGAATCAGCGGGCCCCATGAAAGGACGTAGTCGATGTACTCATTGCCATCGATGTCGTAGATTTTCGACCCTTTCCCGCGGGCCATGAAAATCGGGTCCATATTGACCGATTTGAAGGCGCGCACAGGGCTGTTTACCCCACCTGGCATAAGCGTTTTTGCTTCTTTGAATGCTTCGATTGATTTATCGTATGAGCGCATGGCTTTCCCTCTTTCTTTTTTAGGATAGGCGTTGGCCTTTTAAAACCGTACATAAGCTCTGGCGGAAAAGTGATACTCCTCCGTTTACTTCTGCTCTTTCAGCCAGCGGGCGGCGTCTTTTGCGTGATAGGTGATGATCAAATCGGCGCCCGCGCGCTTCATTCCTGTCAGCATTTCAAGGACGACTGCCTTCTCGTCTATCCAGCCGTTTTGGGCTCCGCCTTTCACCATTGCATACTCGCCGCTGACATTGTAGATGACGACCGGCAGATTGAAGTTGTTTTTCACATCGCGGACAATATCAAGGTATGGAAGGCCTGGCTTGACAATCAAGAAGTCGGCTCCTTCAAGTACATCGGATTCCGCTTCACGCATCGCCTCGAGCCTGTTCGCTGGATCCATCTGGTACGTTTTCCTGTCCCCGAACTGCGGCGTACTGTCAGCAGCATCGCGGAACGGGCCGTAGAATGCGGATGAATATTTGACCGCATAGCTCATGATCGGTACTTCTTCAAAACCAGCCTCATCCAGGCCGGCTCGGATAGCCGCGACAAAACCATCCATCATGTTGGAAGGCGCGATTATATCCGCCCCCGCTTTCGCCTGGCTGACCGCCGTCTGCACCAATAGCTCGAGCGATGGATCGTTTAGGACGCGGTTTCCTTCCACAACGCCGCAGTGGCCATGGCTCGTATATTCGCAAAGGCATGTATCCGCGACAACAATCATCTCTGGATGGCGTTCCTTGATAAACCGGGTCGCTACCTGGACGATTCCGTGGTCGTGGTATGCGCCTGAACCGCATTCATCCTTCGTTGCCGGAACCCCGAACAGGATGACGGACTTAATGCCAAGCGAAACGATGTCATCGATTTCCTCTCCAAGCAAATCCATTGAAAACTGGAATACGCCTGGCATTGAAGGGACCTCGTTCTTGATGTTCTCCCCTTCAATGATGAAAAGAGGGTAAATAAAATCCGTAGCGTGAAGATGTGTTTCCCTTACCAAAGCCCTCATGTTCGCGCTTGTGCGCAAGCGGCGGTGACGTGAAAATTGAAGTTCCATTTTGCTAACCTCCGGACATTTCTGGCAAAAAGCCAAAATTCATTTCTCTATTCCATTTTATCTTGTTTATCAATGCTTTCCAAATAGTCGATGGTGCTGTTGACCATATCTTCCACTGTGTATTGGCCGGGGCTTGCATGGACTACAATTCCGAGTGACTTCAGCCGTTTTTCCGTAACCGGGCCGATGCACGCGACAACACAGCGGTTTGCCAGTTCCTTTAGCTCTTCCTCCCCCACGGCCTCGATGAAGTGGTTGACCGTAGACGGGCTCGTGAACATCAGGATATCAAGCTCCCTTTTAAACAGCATTTCTTTTAGCTTCATTTTGCTTTCTTCAGGCAAGTACGTTTCATAGACGACAATTTCATCCACTGTGTGCCCATGCTTCCTTAGCATGTTTGCAATATGTTCCCTTGCCAGGTTTCCTTTCGGGATGAGGACCCTGCACCCGCTGTTAATATGTGCGAGGAACTCCTCGGCGAATACCTCGGCTACGTATTTGCTTGGAATAAAGTCCGTGTCAAACCCTCTTTCTTTTAAAAAAAGGCCCGTCCTATCCCCGATTGCTGCAATCTTAGGCGGTTTTGCGAAACTTCCTTCCTGACAAAAGGAGAGGAAGGTATCGACGGTCACATTGCTTGTGAATACAATCCAGTCATACGAATCAATATTCGCGAGTATATGTTGCAGGGTTTCGTCCATCCCAACCGGCCTAAAGGAAATAAGAGGGATTTCGACTGGAATCCCTCCATGCTTTTCAATGAGCCGGGAAAACGATTTGGCATGGTCCGCTCCCCTTGGTACAAGCACTTTTTTATTGCTTAGGGGCAGCGGCGGATTCATTCACGGTCCAGCTCCTCTTTAACCCGGTCAATCAATTGCTTGGCGCCTCTTTCAATCAAAAGGTCGGCAGCTTTCTCACCCAGCGCTTCGGGATCGTTGCCTGTAACCGTATCCTTGTAAACTTCCTTTCCATCTGGTGAAGCGACAAGCACATTCAGCGTGATGTCACCATTCTCTTCTGCTGTTGCGAAACCACCGATTGGAACCTGGCAGCCCCCTTCCATTTTTTTCAGGAAGGAGCGCTCGGCCCTGACAGCAAGGGCGGTTTGTTTGCAGGTGAATTTTTCAAAAATAGCGAGCAACTCCTGATCATCCTCACGGCATTCAATCGCCAACGCTCCCTGCCCGATAGCCGGGATGCACAAATCCGCATCAATGAACTCCGTAACGACTTCTTTTGACCAACCGAGGCGGGAGAGGCCTGCGGCGGCTAGGATGATCGCATCGTATTCCCCATTGTTGAGCTTTTCAAGGCGGGTATCGACATTACCGCGAATCCACTTGATTTCAAGGTCCGGCCGGTTCAATAGAAGCTGTGAGCTCCGGCGCAGGCTGCTCGTTCCGACTACCGCACCAGGAGGCAGGTCGGCAAGCTTCACATGCCCTTTTGAAATAAGCGCGTCACGATGGTCCTCACGGAACGGAATGCAGCCGATTGTGAGGCCTTCCGGCAAAACAGCCGGCATATCCTTCATGCTGTGGACAGCCATATCGATCTCTTTATCCATCATCGCCTGTTCAATTTCTTTTACAAAAAGGCCTTTGCCGCCAACTTTTGATAGCGTCACATCAAGGATTCGGTCCCCTTTTGTCACGATTTCCTTCACTTCGAATTCAAAGGAAGGGCCGGCAATTTTTTTCAATTGTTCGATGACCCAATTCGTTTGTGTCAATGCCAATTTACTGCGTCTGGAACCTACTATTATTTTTCTCATAAAAAGCCTGGTAACAAAAAGTGTAACAAACTGTAACTCTTACCTTATAATGCTACCAGGATTCACCTCCTTCATTTGAATTTATTAACCAATAAATCTTGTTAAAACGCCATATTAAGGATAGTCTTGAAAGACCGTATCTTTTCAAGACCTTTCCATCAATGGTTGTCATGTTACATTGATTTCTTTCTGGATATAAAGCCGTGATATAAGCAATATAAGATTCCCCGTTACGTTTTGTATACCTTACAAAATCCCGGTGATAAATACCGTTTGCCGATTTTATTTTCTTGTTTGACCTTTTTTTCATGGGTTTTATGACCCAATCTTTCATCTCACATTGTTCTGGGTTTACCCTTAAATTACAAATTACAATGGAGTCATTTGCATGAGTCTTTTCAATATCCCAATCAATTCGCTTATTTGCTGTATCTCCACCGGTTGTAAGGTTTACTGGGGCTATTTCTTTCAAAGCTTTTTGCAGATAGGTTTTCCCCTGCATTACATGCATTGCATCGCTGAAAGAAATGCTTCTCCCCTTAATCTTTCGATAGAATCTTTGACTGTGGAGCAACTCTTCCCCTGCTATTTTTTCATGACAAGTTGAACAGAGTGTTATTAAATTATGAATGGAATTACTGCCGTTTAAACGCCTTGGTGTAATGTGATGCACTTCCATTCTGGTGTTTGTTGCACCGCAATCTTGACACGTATTTCGGTCCCGAAGAATGGCTGCCTTTCTTATATTTTCATCTAGGCGATTGCTTTGTTGGTATTCCCATCGATATGGTTTATAGCCTTTTTCCAGCGCACGAATATCGATTAAGACATCTTCTAAAAATATTTGATCGATACGCACCCATTTGGTTAGCTGCCTCACTACTCGCAAGATAGAATCTTTCTTCTGTCTGATGCTTGGAGGAATCCCCCCTTCTTTTCTTGAAGAAGAACGATTATCAAACCGAGCTGGACGATACTTTTTGTGTTGTCTCCTGTATCGCCGATGCCCGCGCCTTACTGCCAATTTTTCCTTTACATCTATTCGAAGTTCAATGGTTCCTTTGAATACAGGCTTATTTTCAGTCCCGCATCCTTGTACTAAAGCAATCCCAACTAACTTGGAACCATCGTCAATGCCTAGATGTATGGGTGTTGAATCAATCTCTTCCTCCGGCACTTCCCTTACAAGTTGAATCACCATAGGAAATTTGCATTTCAAAATAGCTTTCTGTTTCCGAATTAAATACCATGCTCGTTTTTCTTTTGTTGGAGATAATTTGCGGCCTTGCGCATCTAGCACAAAACAATGGGTCATTTCTGACCAACCTCCATTACGGGTATTTTCCTCCTTGCCAAAGTCAATGGATAGGACATGCTATTTCGGCGTTTAGTTTCCAAACCCTAGGAAACGGTCTTCCTCATAGCTAACAGAGCAGCAGACTGGTGGACACATCCGCAGGTGTTTCTTTACCTGATTCCACTAACGTAGTTCATCGTGCTATTTCCCTTTCAGGAAACTACACTCACTTAGGCTTGAGAGCACAGAACAGTCTCATCCAAAACGTTTGGGTTTCATTTTAGTATGGTTTGATGCATTTTTTATGGTTCTTCACTAACTGTTCCGAGCTCCTAGTCTACGAATACCAAAAGTGAAATGACGACAATTTTCCAAAAAGGAAGAAGTTAATCAAAACAAATAGGAAGGAAGCGATATTCCATAAAGCCAGCGATTTGCCGGCCATGCTTTTCGCAATCCGTAAATACAAATAAACGCTGTAGGTGGCCAACAGCAGGAAGGAGCCGATGACCTTCATATCGTACCATGGCATGTCAGGCACTTTAATGAACGCCCACTGCAAACCAAGGATCAGGCTTAACAAAAGCATTGGGACGCCAATGACCGCATGCAGGTAGGAAAAATGCTCAAGCCGTGAGAGGTCCGCAATCCGGACAAGCCTTGTCCCCCACTTTTTCCTTTTAAGCAAGTCATACTGGACCAGATACAGCAATGAAAATACAAATGACATTGAAAAAGCCCCGTAAGACAGGATCGCCATCGTAATATGGATCAAGAGGAGCTCCGAAATGAGCTGTTCACCTATGACATGCGACTCATACTGCATTGGTGCGAAGATATGGATCGCCATGACGATGAACCCAAGGATATTCGTGAAAAAAACGATGAAATCCATCTTCAGCAGCCGGTTGATCGCAAGCGACAAAGACACAAGCACCCATGCATAAAAATAAAGCCCTTCCATTATCGTGAGAACCGGGAACCGGCCCGTTTTCACCATATATAAAAATAAAAAAAGCGTCTGCAAAATCCATACAAATGCAAGTAACCAGAAGGCAATACGGTTCGCCTTCCGGTTATGGTGGATAAAATCAAAGAAATATAACAGCACGCTTATGGCATAAACAATAACCGTCAATTCGTGCAGTCGCGTCATATGGATGTCAAACATAGACATTACCTCTCTTATGACTGAAAGGAAGCCTGCGGTGCATGAACCATACCTTTATTGGTTTCGGCTGCTTTCGATTGTGGTTGCTCTTCGACAAGCTCTTTAATATCAAAGATTGTCATAAACAAGTCCAGTGCCTCTTCGGCATCAGGGCGTGCGGCGAGCTCTTTGGCCTGGAGGATCGGATCTTTAAGCAGCTGATTAATTATGCTCTTTGTATGCTTGTTCAATACCTTTTTATCCCTGTCGGAAAGGTTTGGAATCTTGCGTTCAATGCTTGTCATCGTTTCGGCCTGGATCGCAAGTGCTTTTTCCCTTAGCGCCGAGATGACTGGGATGACGCCTAGCATGCCAAGCCACTGTTTGAAATCGACAATTTCCTTTTCAATCATCATCATGATGACGGCGGCCGCTTTTTTGCGTTCCTGGATGTTCGCTTCGACGATGCCTTCAAGGTCGTCGATGTCATATAAAAAGACATTATTCAATTCGGAAATCCTCGGGTCAATGTCGCGGGGCACCGCGATGTCAACCATGAACAGCGGTTTGCCCTTGCGCAGCTTTTCGACCTGTTCCATTGTTTCCTTCGAAATAACGAAATTATCCGAACCGGTTGAACTAATGACAATATCCGCTTCGACAAGCGAGCATTGCAGTTCCGATAGCAGTTTCGCACTGCCTCCGAAACGGCCGGCAAGCTGCTGCGCCTTTTCAAATGTCCGGTTTATAACAGTGACACTGCCAACCCCGTTTCCATGCAGGTTCTGGGCGGCAAGCTCACCCATTTTCCCGGCACCGAAAATCAGGACATGCTTATTTTCAAGCGATCCAAATATTTTTTTTGCAAGTTCGACTGCCGCATAGCTGACGGAAACGGCGTTAGCACCGATATCAGTTTCAGCATGGCCGCGTTTTGCAACTGTAATAGCTTGTTTAAAGAGATGGTTGAATACCGTTCCAGTTGTTTCTTCTTCCTGGGAAAGGAGGAAGCTCGAACGGACTTGGCCAAGTATCTGTGTTTCGCCAAGAATCATCGAGTTGAGGCCGCAAGCGACATTGAACAAGTGTTCAACAGCCCCGTCCCCATCATAAATGAACAGAAACGGCGTAAACTCACTTTGTTCAAGCCCAAACCACTCGGAAAGAAATTCCTTTATATAGTACCTGCCAGTATGAATCTGATCGACGACAGCATAAATCTCAGTGCGGTTGCACGTCGACAGGATGACGTTCTCGAGAATCGCCTTTTTTCCCTTTAGTGTCCTGGCCGCCAACCGAAGTTCATCCTGTTTAAATGTAAGCCGCTCACGGATTTCAACTGGGGCGGTTTTATAATTGAGTCCTACCACTAAAATATGCATCTAGTTAATAACACCCCCAACTTAATCACGTAACTAACTACTCAGATTATATCACGGGCGATTTCTCTGTTTGCCCGAAAAATGTGAACAGAAACCGAAACTCTATGTTATGATAAAGGCGATGGGGCCACAGCCAGCCTTATTTTCTCTACGGCTGAACGTTCAGCCATCACCTTGAAAAATTTATCCATCCTTATGTACATTAGCAAATAAAACGCCATATATCAAGAGAACCTTACTGGAAGCGAGTGTAGGAACGATGAAGAACCAGCAATTATTCCCTGGAATTGTCCTGATCGGTTTCGGGGCATATTTTTTTCTCCAGCAATCGGGAGTTTCCTTCCTTCAAAACTATTATACCTGGCCGACACTGCTCATCATTGTCGGGGTTGCCTTCCTGTGCCAGGGCTATTTTACAAGGGACCATGATGCCATCCTTCCCGGTACGATCCTGGCCGGATTCGGCCTCCATTTTCATGTAGCCGGCAAGGTGCCGTTCTGGCCGGACCATATCGGCTCGTTCATCGCCATTATCGCCCTTGGCTTTTTGCTTCGCTATCAAAAGACGGGAATCGGACTGTTTCAAGGGCTCCTTTTCCTTTTGGTTACCATCCTTCTCCTGTTCACGGATAAAGTAGGGGCCTGGCTCGGTGTCGTCCAGAACAATATGTCGCTCGCCTGGAAATTCTGGCCCATCCTCTTGATCGCAATTGGGGCCTGGTTTGTATTCGCTAGAAGGAAATGATAGTCCGGTTTTGCAGCCGTGGCAAAAGATTAATAGGGTGGCCATCTTTTAAAAAAGGCCTGGCAAAAGGGTTGTTCTCCAATCCTTGCTGCCAGGCCTTTTCCTGTACTATTCTACAATCGAATCAGTCCATATATTCCTGGAAAAGCGCCCACATCTTGTCCTTTCCTTCCCCGGTTTCCGAGGAAAAAAGGACAATCGGGTCATCCTTCTCCACTTCGAGCGTTTCCTTGGTCACCTTCAAATGCTTCTGCCATTTTCCCCTTGGAATTTTATCTGCCTTCGTCGCGATAATGATGCAAGGGATACCGTGGTGCTTCAGGAAATCATACATCATCCGGTCGTCAGAAGTCGGCGGATGGCGCAGGTCCGTAATCAGGACGACCGCCTTCAGCTGCTCGCGTGTCGTGATATACGTCTCGATCATTTTACCCCACGCCTCGCGCTCCTTCTTCGACACCTTCGCGTACCCATAACCAGGCACATCCACAAAAAACAGCTCTTCATTAATAAGGTAGAAATTCAGCGTCTGCGTCTTCCCTGGCTTCGATGATGTCCTCGCCAGGCTCCTCCGGTTCAGCATTTTATTGATAAACGACGACTTGCCGACATTTGAACGGCCGGCAAGCGCGAACTCCGGCAAAGCGGAATCAGGATACTGATCCGGCTTCACCGCGCTTATTACAATTTCCGCGCTTGTTACTTTCATGCTCTTCCCCCATCCGACAGTGCGTGCTTCAGCACCTCATCCACATGGGAAACGAGCACGAATTGCATTTCATTGCGCACACTCTCTGGAATATCATCAATATCTTTTTCATTATCCTTTGGTAAAATCACTTTCGTGAGCCCCGCACGATGGGCGCTTAGCGTCTTCTCTTTCAATCCGCCAATTGGAAGCACCCTTCCCCGCAACGTAATTTCACCGGTCATTCCGACTTCGCGGCGGATTGGCCGCCCTGAAAGCGCCGAAACAAGAGCCGTAGCGATTGTAATCCCCGCAGATGGGCCGTCTTTTGGCACAGCACCCTCCGGTACGTGGATATGGATATCATGCTTTTCATGGAAGTCCGGTTCGATTCCAAGCTCCTCCGCCTTTGAACGGATGTAGCTGAAAGCCGCCTGGGCCGATTCCTTCATCACATCGCCAAGCTTTCCGGTCAAGACAAGCTTTCCTTTCCCCGGAGAAATGGAAACCTCGATTTGCAGAGTGTCACCGCCTACCGTCGTATAGGCGAGTCCTGTCGCGACGCCCACCTGATCCTCAAGCTCGGCCTGGCCGTAGCGGAACTTTGGCTTTCCGAGGAATTCCTCGAGATTCTTTTCCGTGACGACGACCTTCTTTTTCTCGCCGGCAACGATGATTTTCGCCGTTTTCCGGCAAATTGTCGCCATTTGCCGCTCAAGGCTCCGCACGCCTGCTTCCCTGGTGTAATAGCGGACGGTTTTCAGAATTGCGTCTTCCCTAACCTGCAAGGTGCCTTTTGAAAGGCCGTTTTCCTTGATTTGTTTTGGCAGCAAATGGTCCTTTGTAATATGGACCTTTTCGATTTCCGTATAGCCGGCAATCGTGATGATCTCCATCCGGTCACGGAGCGGCCCGGGAATGGTCGCAAGGTTGTTCGCCGTTGCGATGAACATCACCTTTGATAGGTCATAAGGTTCTTCAATATAATGATCGCTGAAATTGTAGTTTTGTTCGGGATCGAGCACCTCAAGCATCGCAGCAGATGGGTCACCGCGGAAATCGCTCGACATCTTATCGATTTCATCAAGGAGGAAAACAGGATTCGTTGTTCCCGCTTTTTTCATCCCTTGAATAATCCTGCCTGGCATCGCGCCGACATATGTCCTTCTGTGGCCGCGGATTTCCGATTCATCACGGACACCGCCGAGCGAGACTCGGATGAAATTGCGGTTCAGTGACCGTGCAATCGACCTCGCCAAACTTGTTTTTCCGACCCCCGGAGGGCCCGCGAGGCAAAGGATCGGACCTTTTAGGGAATTGGTCAGTTTTTGGACAGCTAGATACTCCAGCACCCGTTCCTTTACCTTTTCCAGGCCGTAATGGTCCTCGTTCAGGATTTTTTCAGCTCGGTCGATATCCAGGTCATCGTCTGTTTTCTTCGTCCACGGCAATGCCACAAGCCAATCGATATAATTGCGGATAACAGCGCTTTCCGCCGAGCTTGAAGGGACCTTTTCGTACCGGTCGAGTTCGCGGAACGCAGTTTCCTTGACATTTTCCGGCATGCCGGCAAGCTCGATTTTTTCTGTCAGTTCGGCGATTTCGCCTGTCTTGCCCTCTTTTTCACCCAGTTCCTTTTGGATGGCTTTCATTTGCTCGCGCAAATAATATTCCTTCTGGGTCCGTTCCATCGACCGTTTTACACGCTGGCCAATTTTCTTTTCAAGGTTCAGGACTTCCTTTTCGTTGTGAATGATGTCAACGACCTTGGACATACGTTTCTTTACATCGATGGTTTCAAGGATTTCCTGCTTATCCTTGAGCTTCAGCGGCAAGTGGGAAGAAATAATATCCGCCATCCTCCCAGGCTCTTCGATATCGGCGACAGATGAGTACGTTTCCGCCGAGATTTTTTTCGACATCTTTATGTATTGCTCGAAATAATCCAGCATCGTCCTCATCAAAGCCTGGTCTTCAACATCCTTCGTTTCCTTGTCCTCAAATAGTTTCACAGTCACAGAAAAGTGATCGTCCAAATCCTCGAACGTCACAATTTCCGCCCGGTTAAGCCCTTCCACCAACACACGGATTGTACCGTTTGGGAGCTTGAGCATCTGCTTAACCCTTGTCAGTGTCCCGATCGTATAAAGGTCATCCTCGGATGGCTCATCTATCGAAATATCCTTTTGAGTGGTTAAAAAAATCAGATGGTCATCAACCATCGCTTTTTCGAGTGCCTGAACGGATTTCTCCCGGCCTACATCCAAATGGAGTACCATTGTTGGATAAACCAGCAAACCCCGAAGCGGCAAAAGGGGGACGACTTTTTCATTCGTTTCCGCCATTACCCTTGCACCTCCAAAATGCATTCAATTATCCTAAAGTTAGGATTTGTCTTTGTACAATTCTATCTTATTTGGTAAACCGTGTCTAATATATCGTTACCGCTCCCGTTTGTTGGAAAAGGTCTGCCCATTGCTTAGTATTATTATGACCGGCCCGAAATATGTCCCTTCTTTTCCGAAAAAAGAAACTTCGGCCCTGCAATGCAACCGAAGTTTCTTTTTATGGTTTTCGTGTCTTAATGTTCTGTTGGTTTTTCCTCCTGAACACGCTTTCCCGCGGGGCGTTTAAACCGATTCTTTCTTGGATAGCTGATTGGACGCCGTTATGACGTTACTTTCACCGAGATCCGTAATCATATTGGCAACCCCTTTAGGAGCCCCTGCATTTTTTGGTGCATCTTTGGAGACCGCAATTTCAAGCACTTCGCTTAAATGGCTGACCGGCACAATTTTGATTCCATCAATTTCCTTCAGGATGGATTGCATATTTTCAGCTGGTATGATCGCCGTTTTGGCACCAGCTTTCTTTGCCGCCATCACTTTGGCAAAAACGCCGCCAATCGGCTTTACGTTCCCATGGATGGAGATTTCGCCTGTCATTGCCACCTTGTTATCCACCGGAACCTGATAAATGGCCGAATAAATTCCTGTTGCCATCGAAATACCCGCAGATGGCCCATCAATCGGGATTCCGCCCGGGAAGTTTACGTGGATATCGTATTCATCCGCTGGGACTCCCATTGTTCTCAGAACGGTAATAACATTTTCAATTGAACCGCGCGCCATCGATTTTCTGCGAATGGATTTTCCCTGGCCGCCGATGCTTTCTTCCTCAACGATGCCCGTAATGTTAATTGAACCCTTCTCTTTTGCGGGGATGACAGTCACCTCAATTTCAAGCAGCGCCCCGGAGTTAGGCCCATAAACAGCAAGGCCGTTCACAAGGCCAATCGCTGGAATATCATTGATTTTCCGTTCCATCCTCGGTGTCGCCTGGCTTGAATGGATAACCCATTCAATGTCTTCCTCTTTGATATCTTTCCGGTCTTCCGTTATCGCCAGCCCGGCCGCGGTCTGTACCATATTGACGGCCTCGCGCCCATTGCGCGCGTAATTCGAAAGGATTTCAAGCCCCGTTTCCGGAATGGACATCCCCACTTTATCGGCCGCCTTTTTGGCGACGATACTGATTTCTTCCTGGCTTAGCTCCCGGAAGAAAACTTCCATACAGCGCGACCTGATTGCCGGCGGAATTTCATTCGGCGTCCGGGTAGTTGCCCCAATCAGGCGGAAGTCCGCCGGAAGGCCATTTTTAAAAATATCATGAATGTGGGTTGGGATCGAGCCATTTTCCTCGTTATAGTATGCGCTTTCAAGAAACACCTTCCTGTCCTCAAGCACTTTCAGGAGCTTGTTCATTTGGATAGGGTGAAGCTCGCCAATTTCATCAATAAAAAGTACGCCTCCATGGGCATTCGTAACCGCGCCCTGCTTCGGCTGCGGAATACCGGCCTGGCCCATTGCCCCTGCACCCTGGTAAATCGGGTCATGGACAGATCCAATCAGGGGATCTGCTATACCGCGTTCGTCAAATCTTGCTGTTGTCGCATCCAATTCAACAAAGACGGAGGATGGTTCAAACGGGGATTTTGAATTCTTTTTGGCCTCTTCCAATACTAGTCTTGCCGCAGCCGTCTTTCCGACCCCTGGAGGCCCATAAATGATGACGTGCTGGGGGTTTGGGCCGCACAGCGCAGCCTTGAGAGCC
This sequence comes from Neobacillus oceani, assembly GCF_046237595.1. NCBI lineage: Bacteria > Bacillati > Bacillota > Bacilli > Caryophanales > Bacillaceae > Neobacillus > Neobacillus oceani. Next base: position 3,129,016 of record NZ_CP143543.1, read on the forward strand.
TTGATGCCTTCCTTCTGGCCAACGATGTCGTCAAAGCTTGCCGGCCGAACCTTTTCGGCGAGCGGCTCGGTAAGCGAAATGGCCCTCATCTTCCTGAGCTGTTCCATTTCCTTGCGTGATTCTTTATCGATTGAGACTTTCTGGGTCCGTTGGTTTCGTAATAAATTCCAAAAATACAACCCGATTATAATCCCAAAGAAGAGTTGTATAAATAGGGCGATTCCGGTCCAACTCATCCTTTTCCCTCCTGAAAACGTAGTTCCGCTATTTGATAGTATTTCCGTTGAATGAAATCACTAAACAAAAAATTACAAGAAACTCGTCTTAAGGAATAGGTTAGGGAAGGTAAAAAACCGGTATTGATAACGTTTTTTCCGTAAATAAATAAAGCTGCCCGGATTAGTTTCCAGGCAGCTTGGCTAAGTTTCTATTCGTATCCACTTAGGCGGAATTGCGCTCTTCGTCGATGACGGTGCCATCTTCAAGAATGAGCTTTGGAATGCTGTTATCAGCAACCGTTTCCTTCGTAATGATGCATTTTGTAATATCATCACGGGACGGCAGGTCAAACATGACATCGAGCATGATGCCCTCGATGATGGAACGGAGTCCGCGCGCGCCTGTTTTACGCTCGATTGCCTTTTTGGCAATCTCGACAAGGGCCTCATCCTCGAATTCCAGTTCAACTTCATCAAGCTGAAGCATTTTTTGATACTGCTTCACAAGAGCATTCTTTGGTTTTGTTAAAATCTCAATCAACGCTGACTCATCGAGCTGTTCGAGGCTCGCAATGACCGGAAGTCGGCCGATGAATTCAGGGATAAGCCCGAACTTAAGAAGGTCTTCAGGAAGGACCTTTGAAAGAAGTTCTTTTTGGCTGATTTCCTGCTGTTTCACATCGGATCCAAAACCAATAACCTTTTGGCCAAGGCGGCGTTTAATGATTGGTTCAATTCCGTCAAATGCTCCACCGCAAATGAACAGGATATTGGTCGTGTCGATCTGGATAAACTCCTGATGCGGATGCTTCCTCCCGCCTTGTGGAGGAACGCTTGCTACAGTGCCTTCCAAAATTTTAAGAAGCGCCTGCTGGACGCCTTCACCGGAAACATCCCGTGTAATGGAAGGATTTTCAGATTTGCGGGCAATTTTATCGATTTCATCGATATAAATGATTCCCTTTTCAGCCTTTTCGACATCATAATCCGCGGCCTGGATCAATTTCAGGAGAATGTTCTCAACATCCTCACCAACATACCCCGCTTCAGTAAGAGAAGTCGCATCGGCAATCGCAAACGGCACGTTCAGAATGCGCGCAAGTGTCTGCGCAAGGAGGGTTTTCCCGCTCCCTGTCGGCCCAATCATACAAATATTGCTCTTTGACAGCTCCACATCATCGATTTTGCTGTTGGAGTTGATCCGCTTGTAATGGTTGTATACCGCTACAGACAGAGACTTTTTCGCTTTTTCCTGGCCAATGACATATTCGTCGAGGATTTCGAGGATTTCCTTTGGCTTTGGAACATCCTTAAATTCAACTTCTTCCTCGGTGCCGAGTTCTTCTTCGACGATTTCGGTACATAATTCGATGCATTCGTCACATATATATACACCAGGCCCGGCAACAAGTTTTCTTACCTGATCCTGTGTTTTTCCACAGAAGGAGCACTTTAATTGCCCTTTTTCATCATTAAATTTGAACAAACCTTTCACCCCTCAAAGAACGGATTAACATTATTAAAAGCTGCATCTACCGGCAAGCTTGTATGGAAAGTCCGAGAATTCCAAAAAGCAAAGTAGCGTTATGTATTGCATTGTACCACATTTTGTATGTTGACTGAAACAAATAACTCTCTGCAACCTCGTATTCAATCTCTCCATTTTTATCCAGCTGCCGTGTCTTCCGTAAAAATATGTACTCCTTTAAGCTTATCCAGTTTTCCCGCTGCTTAAGCCGGATATAAAGGACAAAAATGATTTTCTTTTTATGTATATGTTTATTATAGTATGTTTCCGTAAAATTGTATAAAACAAGGCACGAATACTCGCGCCTTGTTTTCTTTTGCGTCATGTCAATTCATGCCTCCACCCCGGGAGGAAGAATAAATATTTTACAGAAACTGCCCAGCAGGTTGTCCAGGTCATTGGCCCGGCAAACAAGCTGGAGCATGATTCTTATCTTTTATTATTCTGACTTGGACACAGTTTTGCTGTTTTCGATAAGGAAATCGACAGCTTTGTTCTTTTGAAGGTCGGATTTGATTCCTTCCGTTCCACCTAGTGCGTTAATGATGTTTTCCACAGTCATGTTGTACATGCCTGCCATTTTTTCAAGCTCGGCATTGATGTCTTCTTCAGTGACTTCAAGCTTTTCGGTTTCCGCAATCGCATCAAGGACAAGGCTTGCACGAACACGTTGCTCAGCATCGCCTTTCATTTGGTCGCGAAGAGCTTCTTCATCCTGGCCTGAGAACTGGAAGTACAGCTCAAGGTTCATGCCTTGCATTTGCAGTCGCTGTTCGAAATCCTGCATCATACGGTCAGTTTCATTGCGGACCATAACTTCAGGGATTTCAACTTCTGCGTTTGCAGCTGCTTTTTCTACTACAGCATCACGGACATGATGCTCTTTCTCGTGGTTCTTGTCATGCTCAAGGCGTTCCTTGATTTTAGCTTTTAGCTCATCAAGGGTTTCAACCTCGTCATCCACATCTTTTGCAAATTCATCATCAAGCTCAGGAAGTTCCTTCGCTTTGATTTCATGGACTGTAACCTTGAATGTTGCAGGCTTTCCAGCAAGCTCAGCCGCATGGTACTCTTCCGGGAAGGAAACTTCAACATCCTTGGATTCGCCAGTGGCAACTCCTACAAGCTGCTCTTCGAAACCAGGGATGAAGGAGCCTGAACCAAGTTCAAGGGAATAGTTTTCAGCTTCTCCGCCTTCGAAGGCTTCGCCATCAACAAATCCTTTGAAATCGATAACGACTGTATCGCCGTTTTCTGCCGTTCCTTCTTCTTTTACAACAAGCTCGGAGTGGCGAGTTTGAAGTGTTTCGATTTCCTTGTTTACATCTTCATCGGTAACGGTCGTGTCGAATTCTTCCACTTCGATGCCTTTATAGTCGCCAAGCTTCACTTCCGGCTTTACTTCAACAGTTGCTTTGAAAATAAAGCTGGATCCTTTTTCAAATTGCTCAACATCGATTTCAGGGCGGTCGATTGGCTCGATGCCAGTTTCGTCGATTGCATTTGTATATGCTTCAGGAAGAAGGTAGTCAATCGCATCCTGGTACAATGCTTCAACACCATACATTTTTTCAAAAATCGGGCGAGGCATTTTCCCTTTACGGAAACCAGGCGCATTCACTTTTGTTACAACCTTTTTAAAAGCGAAGTCCAATGCTTCTTTAACTTTTTCTTCGCCAACTTCTACAGTAAGAACCCCACGGTTCCCTTCTAATTTTTCCCATGTAGCAGACATATTGTTCCCTCCAGCTATCTATTTCCTATTTTATTAATGATAGAATCTTACTTTTTTATGTAAAACATTGTATGCTTACATATTGCAACCATTACATTATAGCACACGATTTTGTTCTTTCAACTCTGGCGCCTAAATTATCGGGTAAGAAATTTCCTCCACTTTTCGAATCCACTGAATCGCTCTCTCTACCTCCTCTTTCTTCACCTTATAAATCATGGCCATTCCTTCAAGATCATGCAAGGACCCAAGGTATGACAAGGCGATGGAATGGAAAGCCGCGGCCCACGCCGATGGGTTCTCCGACTCCAATTCAAATGGATAAGCAGCAAAGTAATAACGCTGAATCAGGCTGAGGACATTCTCGAGCAGGACAGGATCTCGATGTTCAAGCTCCTCGGCAAGGAGTTTCCCCGTTTCAAGCTCCTGGTGCAAACCGTGTAGGGCAGGCATAATTACCGGATTGACTTCCATGGCAAAACCGAACTTTTTCACTTTCATGTCGCTGTCGATATTCTGCTCTCGAAGCACATTGAGAAGAATTGTTTTGAAGAAGGGGTGCCCCTTTTCGTCATTCAGGAATCGGGTAATTTCCGGCAGGAACGGCTGGATGTTCTGCCCAGCCAAAATTCCCGCTATCCTCACTTGTTCCTTCAAATCGTGAATCTTAAAAAAATCAATTTCCCCGGGCCGGATTTGTTCCTCCAGGCTATCTTCCTCGAGGTCTTCGAGTTCGGAATCAGTACTTGGAAGTGGATCATTGTCGGCCAATCTTTTGGAAAATTGCAGGATTGTCATAAAGTGTTCCCGCTTTTCCGCTGGAACCTCCCTTTCATCAAATAACGCCTCAAGAACTTCCGTAATTTCCCGGTATTCATGCAACTGAATCAAGATCGTGATGTACATTTCCACAAGCTGAAAATAATCTCCAGACCCCTCCAGCAGCATTTCCTTGCAAAGCCACTTTGCTTTTCTCAATGCTCCCGCTTCAAAATACGCAAGCACCAAAGCGGCCGCGATATCGCTATTCGATTTGTCCAATTCACGTCCCTGCTCAAGGAGGGCAATCGCTTCATTAAATCGTTTTTCCTGTAAAGCCTCAATTCCTTTTTCTGCAAGCCGCCTTTCTACATCCGGAAAAAAGACAATATTCTCGCGGCCCTTCTTTTTCATAGCAGATCATCCTTAGTAGTTGTTGAAAAAAGTGTAGCACGGTGCCCCGCAAAAAACAATTTGGACGGTAGCACGCTTTTCTGGTGGCGTATGTATCGATTCCGGAAATCATCCTAGTTTGAGTGACTTCTTTTTGGGAATTTGCCCTAACAAAGTCACTCATCTGGATTTGAGTGACTTCCTTTCTGTGTTTTGCCCAAACAATGTCACTCATCTGGATTTGAGTGACTTCCTTACTGTGTTTTGCCCAAATAATGTCACTCATCCTGGTTTGAGTGACTTCCTTTCCGAGTTTTGCACAAACAAAGTCACTCATCTGGATTTGAGTGACTTCCTTTCCGGATTTTAGCCAAACAAAGTCACTCATCTGGGTTTGAGTGACTTCCTATCCGGATTTTGCACAAACAATGTCACTCATCCTGGTTTGAGTGACTTCCTTTGCGGATTTTAGCCAAACAAAGTCACTCATCTGGGTTTGAGTGACTTCCTTTCCGGATTATAGCCACACAAAATCACTCATCTGGATTTGAGTGACATCTTTTCCGGATTTTGCCCAAAAAATGTCACTCACCCGTTTTTGGGTGGCCAGCAAGGCCGATTAATCCGCTGTCTTATTTTTACAAAAAAATACCGGCCACCTCGAAATGAGATGGCCGGTTTTCCGGTTTATAGCGTCCCAGGAGAGATTCGAACTCCCGACCGACGGCTTAGCTTACCACTATGGCTTTCGCCACCAAACAATTTGTTTGTGGTCTGGACTATATCTTCACCATTTCAGGTGCGACACGTGTAGTCTCTACGGAACCTTGCAATAATCAAGTGATTATTTTTAAAAACCCCTACCCTTGAAAAGATCAATCCTTCAGGGTTTCATTGCCTTTTGATAAAGGCGCAAGTTTCCTCGGTATTACCATCAGCATGATCTGTTAAGGCTTCACCGATATAGTGTCGTCCACTCTATAGGTTTCTTTTTCCCTATAGAGGCTCCTAAATTGAAGGCCGTTGCTCTATCCTGCTGAGCTACTGGGACATGATAATATAATTATTTATTTTTGCCTATAAAAATGAATTCCATTTTCCCGCCCCTGCCTCAGGTAGAGTATGCAAGGTGCAGCTCGGCAGGTGCCCTGATGTTTTTCAATGAAGCATATTCAGCGTGCTGAGCTACTGGGACGTTTATCCGCACCATGTAAGTGCGACAACATTTATTATTATAGTAGGCAAGTAATTGATTGTCAATGAGATTTTAAAGGAAAAGGGGCATGATTTTTGCCCCTTCGCTTTACGGTTCGAGAGAGAATACCCGGTGAAGATCTGGCAGCTCCCCACGGTCGTAGTCATATACAGATAATTCGACATTGTGCCCGTCAATTCCAAGGATAAGATATGTCCGCTCTTTCCTTCCCCTAGGGAGCCTGATGCTTCCCGGATTCAGGAACAGCATCCCGCCTGACATCTCGGCTCCGAGCAGATGGGAGTGGCCGAAGCAGGCAACATTCGCGCCAAGCTCACGGGCACGGTACTGAATATTCATTAGCGTCGATTTTACCGAGTAAAGATGTCCGTGGGTGACAAAAATTTTGATGCTTCCCACATCAATCAGCTCTTCGTCCGGATATCCGGGATGAAAATCGCAATTTCCGCCAACGGTGATATAGCCTTCCAGCACGTCGTCATTTTTCGGCAGTTCCGAATCACCGCAATGGATGAATACGTCCACATCGGGGTGCCTCTTCTTGATGGCCGTAAGCGGATCCTTCAACCCGTGGCTGTCGCTTACAACAAGAACCTTCTTCATTACCCTTCCACTGCCTCCGCAGAATCAAGAACGCGTTCAAGAGCCTTCAATGCATTGGCGCGATGGCTTATCGCATTCTTTTCATCCTTTGACAGTTCGGCCATTGCACGGCCCAATTCAGTAACGTAAAAGACTGGGTCATAGCCGAATCCATTCGTGCCCCGGCGTTCTTCCAATATCCGTCCTTCACACGTCCCTTGGACGGTAATCGTTTCTTTTCCGGGTACCGCCATGGCAAGCGCGCAGAAGAATCTTGCGGTCCGCTTTTCTTCGGGAACTCCCTTTAGTTCGGAAAGCACCTTATCGATATTAGCGTCGTCGTTTTTCTGTTCTCCCGCATACCTTGCTGAAAAAATGCCGGGACGGCCATCAAGAGCATCGACAATCAGGCCGGAGTCATCCCCAATGACCGGCTTCCCTAGCTTTTTCGAGATGGTTTCCGCCTTCAGGGTCGCATTTTCCGCAAAGGTCGTTCCTGTTTCCTCTACATCCGGGGCATCAGGGAAGTCAAGCAGCGTCAGGACCTTTACCCCTCTCGCAGTAAAAATGGCTTCGAATTCCTTCGCCTTACCCGCATTTTTTGTCGCAATCAGTATTTCTTCCAATGTTCGTCTCCTCCTGCCTACTTCATCTTGTTACTGTCTATTTTACCTGAAATGGCCTCGCCAAGCGCAGCTCTTTGCATTTCGAACAGTTCAAGCATGCCAGTTTCCGCAGCCTCTAGCATTTGCGCAAGCTGGGCACGCGAGAAAGTCGCTTCTTCACCCGTACCCTGAAGTTCGACGAATTCCCCATTTCCTGTCATAACGACATTCATGTCCACCGAAGCGCTTGAGTCCTCGACATAATTCAAATCAAGAACAGGCTGGCCATCGGCAAGAATGCCGACACTTGTTGCAGCAAGAAAATCGGTAATTGGAAAACGGGCCAGCGCTCGTTTTTCGACCAAACCATTCAAGGCGATGGCCATGGCAACAAAGGCTCCTGTAATGGAAGCGGTCCTCGTTCCTCCGTCAGCCTGGATGACATCGCAATCGATCCAGACGGTCCTTTCGCCAATCGCATCGAGGTCGACAACCGCCCGCAGCGCCCTGCCAATCAGCCTCTGGATTTCCATCGTCCGCCCGGAAACCTTTCCCTTGGAAGATTCCCTGATGTTGCGCGTTTCAGTCGCCCGTGGCAGCATGGAATATTCGGCTGTGATCCAGCCCTTGCCTTCGCCCCTCATAAAGGGAGGAACCCTTTCTTCAATGCTGGCTGTGCAGATGACTCTCGTATCCCCAACCGAAATCATTACAGACCCTTCTGGGTGTTTTAAAAAATTCGTGTCAATATGTATCGGCCTTAATTGCAGCGGCTCTCTGCCATCAAAACGCATTCCATTTCCTCCCTGCATACCCGGTTTAGTTTCATCAATAAAGAAGAGGCGGCTTTTCGGGCCAACCTCTCTCATTTCATTATATAGTATAACAAATTTCATGATTTAAAAACTGCCAGTGTTCACTTTTTCAGGACGCGTAACCGGCTCGGCGAGTTTTTTGCCATCTTCCCTGACAAGCTCCGCCTTTCCGTTAACCTGTATCGCCACCTCTTTGATTCCTTCCTGTTCCGTCAGCGACAGGACCAGGGCATCGAGGAGGTGCTGGGAAATGATTTTCGTATCGAATCCGCCGTATACGGCATCATTGAAGTTCAGAGTAACCTTCCCGTTCTCGACTTTTGGTTTTTCGACAAGTTTGACATCGGTCATGAATAGGCTATTTAGGTTGGAGGAGGATGGGCCTTTCGCCAATTCCATCACCGCCGCTTCGATTGAATTGGCGACATTATTGCTGACGCGGCGTGTTACCGGTACATAATAGTATGAGCCCTCTTCCCCACCGATATAGTAAACAGTCACCGGACGTGTATTCATTAAATCCGATACGCCGGATGTGTCAATGTTAATTCCGGATTCACGTGAGAGAGTGTCAATGATTGGGGTCCCATTGACTGGCATTTCGGTCAATTCATGGCCGTTCATTTTTAATTTTACCTTTTTAACCGAGTCGAATTGCGTGAGAGTCCATGTCAGTGCCTGAAGGATTTTCCCCTCGTCTTCAGGTTGATAGTTTTTGAATTCCTTCGAGAGATCGACTGTCGCTACCCCATCCTTCGAAATGTCTACCGAAACTTCTGTATCGGCTGGAAGGACCGCCCTAAATCCATTTGGCAGCATTTCCGAAACCGGCCCGTTTTCGACGAGATATTTCACTGCCTGGGTAGCCACTGCTGTTGTTTTCGGAAGGTTTAGCGTTTGGGATACGACATAGCCATTTTTATCAATAAGATAAAGTTCCGTTTTTACTGTTTCCTCGGTTTCAGGAGCTGCATTGTCCTTAATCGAGCTAGCCAGTCCGCTATCCTTTGTGTACGCCGTACTTTTTGGCGGGTCAATTTTTTTCACCGTTTCCGCTCCAAACAGCCCGCACCCCGACAAAACAATTGAAGAAACGAGAACAGCCGATACCAGGACTGTTTTTTTATTATTGGACATGAGAATCCCTCCTGAGACAGTTTGTACTACATGTATACGAGCCCTTGCTAAAAATAGACCACGCCCGAAAAGAAAATCATGTCCCAGTAAAAAAACTCTGCGAATTGGAGATAAGTTACAGCTAATCGGGATTTCGGCGATTTACTTTCACTTATTCAGGGCATTTGGACGGCTGAACTCGTTATTGGCGAGTTGTCGAGCACCTTTCAGCAATCGTTAAATAAAAAGCAATTCTCGTTTTTGTCCCTTTAACTATAAGCAATTTCTCCCGATTTTTATCCTAAAATAGTTGCTGAAAGGCATATAAATAGAAAAAAGCCCCCATTCCTGGAGGCTTGTCCGCTAATCCAATCCAATTGTCCTGACATTTTTCACTTCATAACCAAGCCAATCGGATGCAATTCGTGCAAACATCAAATTTGAACCGGTTGTATAAAACTCATGATCGGGGTTTCCTTCACCTGTTTCAAGCATTCCCCGGTAATCGAGGATTGTGCTGACCTCGCGGGCTGTCTCATCCCCGGAACTGATTACCTTCACTCCGCTGCCCATTACTTCCTTAATGAGGGGCTCCAGCAAAGGATAATGGGTGCATCCTAAAATGAGTGTATCAAGCTTTTCACCAACCAAAGGCTGAAGCGTCTCGGATACAACCCTTCTGGCCAGTTCCCCGTCCACTTCGCCACTCTCGACAAGCGGTACGAATTTCGGGCAGGCAAGGCTTTGGACCGATACCCTGCTGACCAGCGCCTTTAGCGCTTTTTCATACGCCCCGCTTTTTACCGTGCCAACCGTCCCGATTACTCCGATATGGTAGTTATCAGTGTTCTTAATAGCCGCCCTGGCTCCCGGATAAATAACGCCAACAACAGGGATGTCGAGTTCCCGGCGGATATCATCCAGGACAGCAGCTGTTGCGGTATTGCAGGCGATGACCAGCATTTTTATATTTTTTTTTAGCAAAAAACGTGTCAATTGCCACGTGAATTTTTTTACCTCGTGGACCGGCCGGGGTCCATAGGGGCATCTTTTCGTATCTCCGAGGTATATGATTTTTTCTTTTGGAAGCTGGCGCATCACTTCCCTGGCGACTGTCAGGCCGCCTACCCCCGAATCAATGATCCCTATTGGCTGTTCCAATCCTCTCGCCTCATTTTCCTCGCATTTCATGATGCAATTTATTCATGTTGCCGTGTAAAAGCTGAATTTCTTCTGATGTAAAGTTCTTTAAAATATCCTGCAAGTACTCCTGGCGTTTTTTGATAACTTCATCAATGATCCTCTCGCCTTCTTCAAGAAGGTGGATCCTGACCACCCTGCGGTCCTTAGGATCTTTCACCCTCATCACGAGGCTGTTTTTCTCCATCCTGTCTACAAGGTCGGTTGTCGTGCTGAACGCTAGGTACATTTTGTTCGACAGCTCGCCGATTGTCATATCGCCATGTTCACGAAGCCATTGAAGCGCGACGAACTGTGGCGGGGTAATTGTGTAATTGCTGAGCATTTCCCGGCCCTTTTGCTTTATAATGCCAGCTATGTAACGAAGATCCTTCTCGATGCTTGCGACTATATCCATATCAAGCTTTTCCGTTTCAGCCTGTTTCATCTTTAACCACTCCCATCCTGGAACCTTGGGGAGGATGCGATACAGTTCCGCCCCCTGGTTGTTTTTATTTTCTACTTTTTCCGGCAAAATTTCAAGGGAAACTGCACTTTTCAAAATTGAGACCGGCCTCCAGGACGGATAGCCGGTCAAGATCACAGTTCAAGTTCTCCCATTCGTAGGAGCTCTACAACTGCCTGGGAACGCCCTTTTACACCAAGCTTTTGCATGGCGTTAGATATATGGTTCCGAACCGTTTTCTCGCTTATATATAAATCACCAGCGATTTCCTTTGTTGTTTTGTCTTGTACCAACAGTTCGAAAACTTCTCTTTCCCGTTTGGTGAGTAATGGTTTATGGCTGAATCCGTTATCCTTCAAGTATTGTAACCCTCCTTGCCTTCGCCAGTTGTGAACCGTGGGATGGGTATATATTTAGTCACGATATAGTATGTAATAACCACATTATAAGTGACTGATTTTACTTGAAGATTAGCGGTTTCCAGGATTGAAGAGAAGGTTCCTCATTTCGTCCGTCCACGGCGCGCTTTTGCCGGTTTCCCTCGATATCTGGACCATTGTCCCCCGGCCGGTGAAACATATTTGTCCGGACGCATTTTTCCCCATATAGTGGAGGTCGACGGAAGAAGTGCCAACTTTGGCCGCCTTCACGTAAATCCTTAATTCTTCGTCGAAAAAAACCTGTTTCAAAAAATCGCACTGCAGGTCGGCGACAACCGGAATGTAGGGGTTTCCGGGTTTCAGCCAGTCCCCCATGAAGCCGATTTCTTTAAAAAATTCAATCCTCGCCAATTCAAAATAAGTGAAAGGAACTGTGTTATTCAAATGCCCAAACATGTCTGTTTCCGAAAACCGAACCTTTACGGGATAATAAAAAATGAATTCCCGTTCCCATTCTGGCATGGAGGGAATATAACCAATTCTCGACACGTCCATCCCCCTTTTAAAATGAATGAATATACATTCATTTTATTATATCTTTCATGAAGGATTTTTGATAGATTAGCTTTTTCCATGGCACCTTCCCAGGCATTGTTCTTTACTCGCTCTTCACTGGTTTCGCATAGATGATATATCTTTCGGGCGCGTTTCCCACATAACTGAACGGATAGCACGTGGTGACGATCAATTCCTCCTTCTCCTTCTGAAGGGTAATAATGGACCGGTCTTCCGCGTCGACGATTTTCGTGTTAGTGATTTCATATTGTGTGTCCGTATTTGGCATCCGGATAGTTAATACATCCCCGGCCTTCAACTCGCCGAGGCGCCTGAATACCGTATCCCGATGTCCGGATAGGACAATCTGGCCACCTTCACCGGGAAAATAAGAGCCTTCATAATGGCCGACGCCTTTTTTCAGGTCATCAGGGTCGGTTCCTTCCACAATCGCCAATTCGGAATGAATAGCGGGTATTTCCAGGAGGCCGACAACTTCACCAAATTCCGGTTTATTGGATTGCTCAGCCGCCTCTTTTCCGGGTTCTTCGGCCGCGACTGCATCCGGTTCACTTTTAACGAGCCTTCTGGCTTCCTCCAGCGATTGCCCGCTTTTCACCTTCGTCTCTACAAGTTGAAAGCCCCCGGCCGTAAGAACCGCTATGCCTGTGAAAATAAAGATCAATGGCAAGATCGCCTTTCCTTTCAATGCTTCCCCTCCATTCCGCTTAAACTCCTTCCTACAATTATAGCAAAATCCTGCATAATCGGTATACCGCTTTTAAACCTGCGCGCCCCTCCCCACCACTTCCAAAATACAAAAAAGCTGCCCCAATTGTTGGGACAGCTTTTAAAAGTATAATACTGTTACGCATGGTCGCTTCCGAAGAAGTTGCGGAATGACTGGAATGTCGTTTCGCGGTTAAGTGCGGCAATCGAAGTCGTTAGCGGAATGCCTTTCGGGCAGGATTGGACGCAGTTCTGCGAGTTTCCGCAGCTGGCAAGCCCACCTTCACCCATAATGGCATTCAGCCTTTCCGCTTTGTTCATTTCGCCCGTTGGATGGGCATTGAACAGGCGAACCTGGGATAGCGGGGCAGGCCCGATGAAATCGGACTTGCTGTTTACATTCGGACAAGCCTCAAGGCAAACACCGCACGTCATGCACTTCGACAACTCATATGCCCACTGGCGTTTCGTTTCAGGCATGCGCGGGCCAGGGCCCAGATCATACGTTCCATCAATCGGAATCCACGCTTTTACTTTTTTAAGGGAATCAAACATTCTGCTCCGGTCAACCTGAAGGTCACGGACAACAGGGAATGTCTTCATCGGTGCAAGGCGGATTGGCTGTTCAAGCTTGTCAATCAGCGCTGTGCAGGATTGGCGCGGCTTCCCGTTGATAATCATTGAGCACGCTCCGCAAACCTCTTCCAGGCAGTTCATTTCCCAAGCGATCGGAGTAATCTTCTTCCCATCTACATTGACTGGGTTCCTGCGGATTTCCATCAATGCGGAAATAACATTCATATTTGGTCTGTAAGGCAGGACAAACGTTTCTTCATAAGGGGCGGAATTCGGTGTGTCCTGGCGTGTGATGATAAACTTGACTGTCCTGGCTGCAGTTGCAGTCTTTTCGGCTGCCATTGTTTCAGTCATCCGTTTCTACTCCCCTTTCTTTTTCGAATAATCGCGCTTACGCGGCTGGATCAATGAAGTATCGACATCTTCATAATGGAAAGCCGGAGCAGATTTCGGGCCAACAAACTTTGCCATTGTCGTTTTAAGGAAGTTGTCATCGTCACGTTCAGGGAAATCCGGCTTATAGTGCGCCCCCCTGCTCTCGTCACGGTTCAATGCTCCAATCGTGATAACACGCGCCAACTGGAGCATATTTTGAAGCTGGCGGGTAAACACTGCTCCCTGGTTGCTCCATTTTGCTGTATCGTTGATATCGATATTTTCATATCTTTCAAGAAGTTCCTTAATTTTCTCGTCCGTCTGGCGCAGCTTGTCGTTATGGCGTACAACCGTCACGTTGTCCGTCATCCACTCACCCAGCTCCTTATGGAGGACATAGGCGTTTTCCGTGCCGTTTAGCGACATGATGTGATTCCACTTCGCTTCTTCTTCACGGACATGGCTATCGAAGACAGAGCTTTCAACCGCTTCCGCGCTCTTTTCAAGGCCGTTAATGTAGCGTACCGCATTCGGGCCGGCAACCATCCCTCCAAAAACCGCGGAAAGGAGCGAGTTTGCGCCGAGGCGGTTCGCGCCGTGCTGGGAATAATCACATTCACCGGCCGCGAACAGGCCTGGAATGTTTGTCATTTGATCATAATCGACCCACAGGCCGCCCATTGAATAGTGGACCGCAGGGAAGATTTTCATAGGAACCTTGCGAGGGTCATCACCCATGAATTTCTCATAGATTTCAATGATTCCTCCAAGCTTGATGTCAAGTTCATGCGGATCTTTATGGGATAGGTCGAGGTAGACCATGTTTTCTCCGTTAATGCCGAGCTTTTGGTTTACGCACACATCAAAGATTTCACGTGTCGCGATATCCCTTGGAACTAGGTTTCCGTATGCCGGATACTTTTCTTCAAGGAAGTACCATGGCTTCCCATCCTTGTATGTCCAAATACGTCCGCCTTCACCGCGCGCGGATTCACTCATCAGGCGGAGCTTGTCATCGCCGGGAATTGCTGTCGGGTGAATCTGGATGAATTCGCCGTTCGCATAGTATGCACCCTGCTGGTACACAATCGCTGCGGCAGATCCGGTGTTGATGATCGAGTTTGTCGATTTTCCAAAAATGATCCCAGGCCCGCCGGTCGCCATGATGACGGCATCGGCCGGAAACGCTTTTATTTCCATCGAAGTAAGGTTTTGCGCCGTAATTCCGCGGCAAGTCCCTTCTTCATCAACAACCGCTCCGAGGAATTCCCATCCTTCATACTTTGTTACATGGCCGGACACTTCATAGCGGCGCACCTGTTCATCCAGCGCATAAAGAAGCTGCTGCCCGGTTGTGGCTCCGGCAAATGCGGTACGGTGATGCTGTGTTCCGCCAAAGCGGCGGAAATCAAGAAGGCCTTCTGGCGTCCTGTTGAACATAACGCCCATCCGGTCGAACAAATGGATAATACCAGGCGCAGCCTCACACATTGCCTTGACAGGAGGCTGGTTGGCGAGGAAGTCGCCACCGTATACCGTATCGTCAAAGTGCTCCCAAGGGGAGTCGCCTTCACCTTTTGTATTGACGGCGCCGTTAATGCCGCCCTGTGCACATACGGAGTGGGAACGCTTTACCGGTACAAGTGAAAACAGTTCAACCTGCGCCCCGGCTTCAGCTGCCTTGATGGTCGCCATCAATCCGGCAAGCCCGCCTCCGACAACAATAATCTTTCCTTTTGCCATTCAAAAGTCACTCCCTAATTAATTCCAAGTCTATCAGGCCCGTCAGATTACATAAACGCTAGTATGGCGCGAATCCCGACAAAGGAAAGGGCAAAAAAGAGGCCTATCGTAAAATAGGTGGAAATCCTTTGTGAGCGTGGTGTCACTGTAATCCCCCAGCTGACAAAGAACGACCAAAGCCCGTTCGCGAAATGAAAAATAGTAGAAATAACCCCTATAAAGTAGAAAACAACCATGAAAGGAGAGCTTAAAATGTCTGCCATCATGTTATAATTTACAGTGGCTCCAAACGCAGCGGCAACCCTTGTTTCCCAAACGTGCCAGCTGACAAAAATTAGCGTAATAATCCCCGTGACACGCTGCAGGGTAAACATCCAGTTCCGGAAATACCCATACCTGACAGGATTATTGTCAGCAGTAAAAGCGATATAAAGCCCGTAAATTGCATGGTAAAGCAGAGGAAGATAAATAATTACTGTTTCAAGGACAAGACGGAATGGAAGATTCCCCATGAAATCCGCTACCCTGTTGAATGACTCCGGCCCTCCTGTTGCAGAATAGTTCACGAACAGGTGCTGGATAAGGAAAACCCCGACCGGGATAACGCCCAGCAGTGAATGAAGCCTGCGGTTAAAAAACTCTCTGTTACCCGCCATAATCATACCCCCTAAGTTAGTGCGATGAAGGCTCCCCTCTGAGAATATAAACCTATCATCATTGTGAAAAAGTTATGAACCTTTAGTTACATCCCTGTGACATGTTCATTTTACCGCCACTGGAAGAGAGCGTCAAGGAAACGGATACATTATTTCTTCTATTTACGAAATGTTAGAAATATACTGATATAACGTTAAAAGATTGTGACAAAAACCCTTGCAGCGCGCCTTTGTTGGGTAAAATAAAACAGGCTTGGCCGCCCAAAAAATGTTGGATTGTTAATATTTTTACGCTTATAAACAGAAAAAATGTATATAATAATAGAGTGATAGAAAGAGAGGGAGTCTTTTGAAAGAACAAACCACTTCAGATTTGCAACCGACTGAAACTGTGACCAAATTTGGCTATGAATTGATCAGGGAAATCCTTTTGCCAGAACTTCTTGGCAAGCAAGCCCCGGAACTCCTTTATTGGGCAGGAAAACTGCTTGCCAGAAAATATCCGTTGAAGACAATTGATGAGGTTAAAACTTTTTTTGCCCGGGCATCATGGGGCCATTTGGACATCCGTAAAGAATCGAAAAATGAAATGGAATTCGTATTGGGCGCTGTCCTCCTTCCTTCCCGGGTATCCTCCAAAGCGGAGTCATATTTCCAGCTTGAGGCCGGATTCCTCGCCCAGCAAATTGAATTCCAAAAAGGCGTAACAGCCGAAGCCTTTGAGCATCCTGTCAAACAATCTAGAATCGCTGTCTTCACTGTCAAGTGGGATAGCAAGGACCCGGTGTAAGAAAAGCGTAATCGCCCGTTAAGCGCCGTATGGACTGGAGGGCCCCGATGGAGATAAAGTGAAACTTCCATCAGCGGTGTTTTTCCGCTGATGGTTAGTTGAACAAATCGGACCTTTAGGGACAGTTGCCCTCTAGGGCTTACTGTCCCTTAATGGTGGGATAAAGGAAACACGATGAGCGGATGCGAATCGATGTTGACTTATCGTAGCGAGGGGACCGAAGTACACTAGGCGCTGGGCGCTGGAGCTAGACAAATTTTCATACGTTCATATCTTTTAAAAGCCCCCTTCACGTATGAAAAGGGGGCTTTTTCCATTGAATTCTACGCATGGATTCCGGTGCCTGAAAGGGCAAACGCATCATGGAGCGCTTCAACCGCGGGAACCATGAATGTATCTTCAATTACAGCGGAAACCTTGATTTCCGATGTGCTGACCATTTTTATCCGGATGCCTTTATCCGCCAAAACTCCAAACATTTGCGCTGCGACGCCCGGATTCGATACCATCCCCGAGCCGACGATCGAAACTTTCGAGAGGCCTGTTTCCGTTTCAATTTTCCCATAGCCCAAAGCTTTTCGGCTTGCTTCAAGGACTTCAATCGTTTTCTCAAGATCTTCCGTTTTGATGGAGAAAGAAAGGTTGGCCGTTCCGTCACCAGTAATATTTTGAATGATGATATCTACGTTAATGCCATTTTTGGCTAGCGAAGCAAAGATTGCTGGCAGGCCGTTCAGCGATTCAGCCAGCCCCATTACCGAAACCCGTGTAATTTGATCTTCAAATGCGACTCCGCGAACAATTAAATTTTCTTCCATGGATACTTCCTCCTCGATCATTGTCCCTTCTTCTTTCACCATGCTAGACCGCACTACAAGCGGAATGCCGTAATTCTTTGCAAATTCGACCGCCCTTGGATGCAGGACGCCTGCGCCAAGATTGGCAAGCTCAAGCATCTCGTCATAGGAAATGGAGAGCAGCTTTCTCGCGCTTTTCACAATCCTAGGGTCTGTCGTGAATACTCCGGTAACATCCGTATAAATATCGCAGCGGCTTGCTTTAAGGGCCGCTGCAAGGGCAACGGCTGTCGTATCCGAACCGCCGCGTCCAAGTGTCGTAATTTCCCCTTGGCCCGTAATTCCCTGGAAACCAGCGACAATCGCCACTTTTCCTTCCTCAAGAACATTCAGCACCCGTTGTGGTTCGACATCCATAATTCGGGCGTTGCCGTGAACATCTTCAGTCTTTATCCCGGCCTGCCAGCCTGTAAAAGAAACGGCCTCCTTGCCGAGAGCGTTCAGGGCCATTGCAAGGAGCGAGATGGTTACCTGTTCGCCGGTTGTAAGGAGCATGTCCATTTCCCGTTTTGAAGGGGATGGGGTAATTTGCTTCGCAAGCCCCACAAGTTCATCCGTTGTTTTTCCCATCGCCGAAACGACGACCGTTACACTGTTACCTAGTTCGGATTCTTCGATTACACGCCTTGCTACATTCATGATCCGTTCCGGCGTCCCAACCGAGGTGCCGCCGAATTTCTGTACAATAATCGCCACTGTTTCCCCTACTTTCCTTTGCTGGTTTCCTTTTTAAGTAAGTATCTGCACAAACAAAAAGGGCAATGAGAGATATCTCATTGCCCGGATACGTGAAAATATTCTACGCATCTATGTGAGATAGCCCTCCAGGATTAGTAAACCCTGACAATCCTGCACTTATTCAATGCAGGACCAGCAAGCGTCCGGAATGGATCCATTCGCCGCTTCGGCGGTCTCCCCTTTCAAAATCCTTCACGGAATCCATTCTTCTCCGGATTTTTACTCTTGAAGCCCGCGCCTCTACCTTCACTTTAGAATTCAAAGTGATAGTATATGAAATTATCCATCATTATAGCACAGCCGTTTTTTATTCGCCAACCCTAAGAGTTCAATTTTTTCAAAAGTTCTTCGGCGATAGGCCCTGGTATACCGATGCGTGTGATTTCCTCCGGAGTAGCTTCCTTCACTTTTTTCACCGAACCAAAATTTTTAAGAAGGAGCTTCTTCCGCTTTTCACCAATCCCCGGAATTGAATCCAATATTGATTGGAAGGCGCTCTTTCCGCGAAGCTGCCTATGGAAGGTGATCGCAAACCTATGGACCTCATCCTGGATCCGCTGCAGCAGGTAAAACTCCTGGCTGTTGCGCGGCAATGGAACGATTTCAAGCGGATTACCGTACAGAAGCTGGGATGTTTTGTGCTTTTCATCCTTTACGAGGCCGGCAAGTGGAATATCTAGCCCGAGTTCGTTCTCAAGGACGTCTCTTACTGCCTCGACATGTCCCTTCCCGCCATCGATGATAATCATGTCCGGAAGCGGAAGGCCTTCCTTCAAGGCGCGGGAGTATCTTCTTCGCGCCACTTCCCGCATCGATTCATAATCATCCGGGCCTTTAACCGATTTGATTTTGTATTTTCGGTATTCCTTTTTATAGGGCTTTCCGTCCATGAACACGACCATCGCCGATACCGGGTCGGTTCCCTGAATGTTCGAGTTGTCGAACGCCTCGATCCGGTTCGGGGTATGGATGCCGAGCAGCGCGCCAAGATTGTCGACAGCCTTGATGGTTCGGTTTTCATCCCGTTCAATAAGCGAAAACTTTTCATTGAGGGCAATCTGTGCATTTTTTACGGCCAGTTTGACGAGGTCCTTTTTTGGTCCGCGCTGCGGCTGGAGCACCTTTACTTCCAGCAGCTGCTCCGCCGTCTGGCAGTCCACGCTGTCCTGGATAAGGACTTCCCGTGGCTTGATGTGGTTTGCCTTCGAGTAAAACTGTCCAAGGAAAGTCAGCATTTCTTCCTCTGGCTCGCCGTAAACAGGGAAAAGGGAAACATCGCGCTCAATGAGCTTTCCTTGCCGCACAAAAAACACCTGGACACACATCCAGCCCTTGTCGACAGCATACCCAAAAACGTCGCGATCGGTAAAATCGGTCGTCGTCATTTTCTGTTTTTCCATCGTCGCTTCGATATGAGCAATCTTGTCCCTGAACTCCTTCGCCCGCTCGAAATCAAGCTGCTCCGCGGCCTGCGTCATTTTCTCGGTAAGTTCTTTTTTGATTTCCTTGTAGCCGCCATTCAGGAACCTTGTAATCTCATCGGTCATCTGTTTGTACTCCGATTCCGGCACCTGCTTTACGCATGGTGCCAAGCACTGCCCGAGGTGATAATAAAGGCAGACGCGGTCGGGAAGCGTCGCGCACTTCCTGAGCGGGTAAATCCTATCAAGCAGCTTTTTCGTTTCATTCGCCGCCTGGACGTTTGGGTAGGGGCCGAAATACTTCCCTTTGTCACGCTTTACTTTCCTCGTAATGATCAGTTTCGGATGGCGCTCTGCTGTCAGCTTGATGAAAGGATACGTCTTGTCGTCCTTGAGCATGATATTGTATTTGGGATCGTGTTTCTTGATCAAATTCAGTTCAAGGATGAGCGCCTCAATATTCGAAGAGGTGACAATGTATTCAAAGTCTTCGATTTCCCCGACCAGCCGCTGTGTCTTCGCGTCATGCGACCCGGAGAAATAGGAACGAACCCTATTTTTCAACACCTTCGCCTTACCAACATAGATAATCGTCCCTTGCCTGTCCTTCATTAAATAACATCCAGGCTGGTCTGGCAGCAGGGCGAGTTTTTGCTTAATAATTTCATTCATAAAGTTGTCCACCCCCTTTTATTGCTTTTTCAATCTATATAAGGTGAAATCACTGTAAACCGGCTCAAACAGGGGTTTGAATGGTACTCCCCCACTTTTTCAATTTTACCATGGATGTCTACCCCCTGCTCAATGAATCCTCGGCCACTTTTACCGTCTACAGGATCGCTTCATCTTCATATATCCCTGAATCGTACAAAAATACATTGTGGGTGACTATTTTCCATGAAAGTTTGGAACTCGGAGATTCTAAATTCGAACCCGGTAAAGCTGTATTTTTTGCAAAAAAACCCCCGGCCATGATTGGCCAGGGGATGGATTTTACAGATGGTTTTCGAGAAGGCTTACAAGGTTTTCCTTTGGCTGGTAGCCAACAACTTTGTCAACCTGTTCGCCGTCTTTGAATACGAGCAAAGTTGGGATGCTCATTACGCCGTATTTTGCGGATGTTTCAGGGTTTTCGTCAACATCCAGCTTAACGATTTTCACTTTGTCGCCCATTTCGGAATCGACTTCCTCAAGAACTGGAGCAATCATTTTGCAAGGCCCGCACCAAGGCGCCCAAAAATCTACAAGAACAAGGCCTGAACCGATTTCACCAGCGAAATTCTGGTCTGTTACATTTGAAATTGCCATAAAAATAGCCTCCTAAATTGATACTGAAATCTAACGAAAGTATACCACCATTCAGGGGGGCACGCTAATAATATGTTTCTGCTTTATCCTGCCCTGGCCACGCCTAGGCTATTCCCGTGTCGTGTGGCTGTTTAAAGAAAAAAGAGCGGATTGGATCCGCCCTTTTTCAAGCCCACGCTTAGGAATGGATTTTCAGCTTTTTAAATTCCTCGGTCAAAAGAGGAACGACCTCGAACAAGTCGCCGACAATCCCATAATCGGCAATTTTGAAAATATTTGCTTCCGGGTCCTTGTTGATGGCCACAATTACCTTCGAGTTCGACATGCCGGCCAAATGCTGGATTGCCCCTGAAATGCCACAGGCAATATAAAGGTCCGGTGTGACGACCTTGCCTGTCTGGCCAATCTGGAGCGAATAGTCGCAATAGTCCGCGTCACATGCGCCCCGTGAAGCTCCAACCGCGCCGCCCAGGACATTCGCCAGCTCATTCAGCGGTTTAAATCCTTCAGCACTTTTTACGCCGCGTCCCCCAGCGATAACAACCTTCGCTTCAGAAAGGTCGACTCCCTCACTTGCCTTTCGGACAACTTCTTTTACGATAGTCCGCAAATCCTTGATTTCCACTGTGACAGCCGCCACTGTTCCGGTTGCCGCGTCATTCTTCTCAAGCGGAGCAATATTGTTCGGCCTTATTGTCGCAAAAATCAGCCCATCGGTAATGATTTTCTTTTCAAAAGCCTTACCTGAATAAATCGGCCTTGTGAACACAATGTTTCCGCCTGCGTCCTCGACTGCAGTCACATCGGAAATGAGCCCGCTCCCTAGCTTCGCGGCGATTTTTGGAGCCAGGTCCTTGCCCATGGCTGTATGGCCCAAGATAATGCCTTCCGGTTTTTCGGAATCCAGAACCGCCATGAGCGCCTGTGAAAAACCGTCCGGTGTATAGTTTTTCAGCTTTTCGTCTTCTACTGCCAGAACTTTGTCAGCTCCATATTGATAAAGCTCATTCCCTAAAGCGCTTACAGCATCGCCAATCAGAACGCCGACAACTTCTCCGCCCTCGGCTATCGTTTTCGCCGCGGCAATCGCTTCAAAAGAGACGTTCCTGAGCGAACCATCGCGTACTTCTCCCAAAACCAACACTTTTCTCGCCATATCCTCTACCTCCTACGCATTTTCAATCTTGCTTTCGTTGTCAATTTCATTTTCATGTTTTATTTACCCTGGGTGAAAGAAATGCGGTTAAATGACTTTTGCTTCCGTATGGAGCAGCTGGACAAGCTCTTTTACTTGCTCCTGCAAATCGCCCTGAAGGACCCTTCCCGCTTCTTTCTTTGGAGGCAAAAAGATTTCGATTGTTTTGGTTTTCGCTTCGACGTCATCTTCCTCAAGATCTAGGTCATCCAGTTCCAGTTCATCAAGCGGCTTCTTTTTAGCCTTCATAATTCCCGGAAGTGATGGATAACGGGGCTCGTTCAACCCTTGCTGGGCGGTGACGAGCAGCGGCAGTGAAGCTTCTACCACTTCCGAATCCCCTTCGATATCGCGGACGAGCTTTGCCGTCCCGCCTTCAATTTCAAGCTTGGTGATAGTCGTTACATACGGGATTCCGAGGAGCTCCGCAACCCGGGGGCCAACCTGGCCAGAGCCGCCATCAATTGCCACGTTTCCGGAAAGGACAAGGTCTGCTTCTTTGTCCTTTAAAAATTCAGCAAGAATTTTTGCTGTCGTAAATTGGTCGCCGTACTCGATATCATCCTCCGTGTTGATCAAAACGGCTTTATCAGCACCCATTGCCAATGCGGTCCGCAGCTGCTTTTCGGCCTCTTCTGTTCCAACTGTCACAACAGTTACTTCTCCGCCATGTGCGTCCCTTACCTGGATTGCTTCCTCGATGGCATATTCGTCATAAGGGTTAATAATGAATTCCGCGCCATCCTCATTGATTTTCCCGCCAGACAACGAAATTTTTTCTTCCGTATCAAATGTCCTTTTCATTAGCACAAAAATATTCATACTGCTTTCCCCTCCCAAAATTCAGTTCAACAAAAAACAAGTTTAATAGATTGGATAATTCCAAAAGTAAAACGCTTTCAAAAAGGACCAGTATAAAACCGGGTGAAAATCCCGATTTTTGGGGTTTTATTCCCCTTTGAATTCCGGTTCGCGTTTTTCGATGAACGCCCGGATACCTTCCTGGCCATCCTCCGACATGAAAACCTGGCCAAATAGCTCCGCTTCCCTGTCAACGCCTTTATAAAATTCTTCGGTCTTTGAAAAGTTCAATAGCTCAATGGCTGCTTTTAACGAGCCAGTGCTTTTTTTGGCAATCTTTTTGGCCATTGCAAAGGCATGGTCCATAAGCTCTTCTTCCTGATAGGCGTGGTTTGCCAGTCCATACTGAACTGCCTCCAACCCTGTAATCGGCTCGGAGGTGAACAGCATTTCAGCAGCCCTCGCCGTACCCACAAATTTCGGGAGCCTTTGGGAACCGGCAAAACCGGGAATAAGCCCCAGTTGAAGTTCGGGAAGCCCCAGCTTGGCTGTTTCAGTAACAAGGCGGAAATGGCAGGCCATTGCCAGCTCAAGCCCTCCACCGAGCGCGGCACCATGTATTGCAGCGATAATCGGCTTTGGAAATTTTTCCATCCTGTCAAACAAGTCTTGACCGAGACGCGCAAGACCCGAAAATTCCTCCGCGGACGTTATGGTCGTAAATTCTTTAATGTCCGCTCCTGCGGAAAAAAACCTTCCTTCGCCGCGAAGCAGGAGCACTTTAATTTCCCTATCCGTTTCTATTTCGTCCAGGATGGATGAAAGCTCCTTCAAAACTTGTGACGATAGTGCGTTTGCCGGCGGCCGCTGAATCACAATTTCCGCAATGCCGCCCTCATTTGACCATTTTAAAAATTCCAACCAAATCCCCCCTCATTCAACTTGTCTTTCTGAAGGCCCGGATGTGCCCGCTCCGCATCCATTCAGCAACAGTTCATGGACAGGAGCACTCAATGATTGCAAATCGTACTTTTGCTCATTCATAATCCATGTGGTGACCGTTTCATCAATCGTACCGAAAATCATCTGCCTCGCGAGGCGGATATCCAGCGACGAAGAAAATTCCCCATTTTGTTTGCCCTCAAGGAGGATTTCATCAATGAGCTTCAGGTACCCTTTAAGAACCTCATTGATTCTGTGCCGCAATTCCTTGTTCGACTGCCTCAGCTCCAGCTGTGTGACAATCGCCAGGCTCCTGTCCCCGGAAAGCATCCGGAAATGGGAATCGATCAACAGTAATAACTTCTCTGCCGCCGACACTTTTCCTGCAATAACAGGCTCGATTTTCTCAATAAAGGACCCCATCTTTTCTTCGAATAAAGAAATGAGGATATCGTCCTTATTTTTAAAATACAGGTAAATCGTTCCGTCCGCCACTCCCGCCTGCTTGGCAATACGCGAAACCTGTGCCTGGTGGTAGCCGTTTTCGGCGATGACTGATACGGCGGCATCTATGATTTGCATGTATTTTGGCCTGTTTTTCTTCACCTCTATACCCTCCCTCGATGAAAGCAACACACGAAATGAATGAACAATCATTCATAATTCAATAATAAAACTGCCCCGCTTTCCCTGTCAAGCGGGCGGTAAGCTCCGCAATTAGACGCAGTCACCTCTATCATATAATGAAGACCCGCAAAAGGGAAATTCCACTACAAAAAAAGAGAAGCCTATCCAGGCTCCCCTTCTATGCATGCTTTTGCTCTTCATCCTGGAGCTTTTTCCGTTCTTCATCTATGAGTACACGCCTGAGTATTTTTCCAACAGCGGTCTTCGGAAGCTCCTTCCTGAACTCATAAATCCTTGGAACCTTGTAGGAAGCAAGGTGCTTCCGGGCAAATTCGTCCAGTTCCTCCTCGGTCACATGGGCCCCTTCCTTAAGGACGACATACGCCTTGACGGTTTCACCCCTGTACGGGTCGGGCACTCCCGCGGCGACCATTTCCTGGATGGCGGGATGCTCATAAAGGACCTCTTCAATTTCCCTAGGATATATATTAAAACCACCCGCGATGATCATATCCTTTTTCCTGTCGACTACATAGAAGTAGCCTTCCTCATCCATGTAACCCAAATCGCCCGTCAAGAGCCAGCCGTCCCTTAGTGTCATCGCCGTATCCTCCGGCCGGTTCCAATATCCTTTCATTACCTGGGGGCCTTTAACGGCTATTTCGCCTATATCTCCGGGCGGCAAGCGTTCGCCATTTTCAAGCGAAAGAATTGCCGCATCCGTATCAGGCCATGGAACCCCGATACTTCCCTTTATCCTCGGCCGATCCCAGAGGAAATTTGAATGGGTAACCGGCGATGATTCCGTAAGGCCATATCCTTCAACTAGTTTTCCCCCGGTCACTTCCTCGAATTCCTGCTGCACTTCGACCGGGAGCGGAGCGGAGCCGCTGAGGCACGAATCAATGGATGACATATCATATTTATTCAAGTCAGGATGGTTCAGAAGGCCGATATAAATGGTCGGCGCTCCGGGAAATAAGGTTGGCTTCTGTTTTTGAATCGTCTTCAGGGTTGTTTCCGGATCGAATTTAGGCAGCAGGATCATTTTATACCCCTGCATGATTGAAAGGACCATCACTGCCATCATTCCATATACATGGAAAAATGGAAGAATGCCTAGGACCCGTTCTTCGCCGCGCCGGCATTTGTACACCCATTTGTTACACATCAACACATTAGCGGCAAGATTTTTATGGGTAATCATGACTCCTTTCGGAAAACCAGTCGTACCCCCGGTGTATTGGAGGAGTGCAAGGTCGTCCTCGAAATTAAGTGGATATTCTTGAATTGGACCTGCCGGCCTATTCAGTATCTCTGTCAGCAAATGGTTGCTTCCCTCATGCTTTACCTTAACAACTATCCCGTATTGTTTTTTCTGGATGAAAGGGTACACAAGGTTTTTCGGGAATGGGAGAAAGTCTTTGATAGCAGTTATAATAATGTGTTTCAAATCAGTGTTATGGGCAATTTTTGAAACACGCGGATACAATATATCGAGGGTAATGATTGCAAGTGCCCCGGAATCCTTCATTTGGTATTCCAGTTCGCGCTCCATGTAAAGAGGGTTTGTTGGGACAACCACCCCGCCCGCTAGCAAGATTCCATAGAACCCGATGACTGCCTGGGGAGTGTTCGGGAGCATGACAGCAACCCTATCGCCTTTTTTGATTCCGAGATCTTGCAAATAGGCAGCCAACTTTTCGGCGCTTTCCCTTACTTCCTGGAACGTAAGCTCTTTCCCCATAAAGTGGATGGCCGCTTTTTCGGGGAATTCTTCGGCGGATTTGACTAGGAAGCTCTGCAGAGATTCTGCAGGGTACTCGATGGTTGCGGGGATTTCTTCCGGATAATGCTTGAGCCAAGGCTTTATCTCATTCATAGGTAACCTCCTTGCGAAAGAAATTTTTGAAAATTCTATCTATTCATTCCATTATAATCCATTCGAGATAAATCCACAAACCAGATAACTTCTTTCATAAAATAAATGCGTTACTAATTGGGCTTCATAAAAAATAGGACCGCTGCGAATGCCAGCGGTCCCTTTGTCAGGCGATAAACGCCATATAAATGATGCCTATGAGAACAAACAAGCCGCAAAGGCCCAGTAATACTTTCGCAAGTGTTTCCACTTTGTTTCCTCCATTTAGATTCCAGCTCCGACTATATACGATAATCCGATTGAAATCACCATTGATATAAACCCGACGGCACGATTGTCTTTTTCAATTTCTTCATCGACATTGAATTTCGGGGTAAGGAATTCAAAAATGAAATAGCCGATAAGCAGGAGGGCGAAACCATATACGCCCCAGCCAATCATCGCAAGGACCGAAGTATGTTCCTCAATCGCGTGCCTAAAAATGTTTGCAATGCCGAATATTTTACCACCGGTTGCCATTGCTACGGCCATATTTCCGTTTTTGATTTCCTCCCAATTCTTATACTTCGTAACGAGCTCAAACGCAGCCAAAAAGAGGACAAGGCAAAGAATGACAAGGCTATAGTAGGCTGCAATCAGGATAAATTCATTTTGCCAAAAGCTTTCCATACCACTTAGCTCCCCAACCGTTATTTAAACTCGGCGATTGTAACTCCGGTCCCGCCTTCTCCCGCATCTCCAAACCGTATTTTCTTGACCGACCGGTGGTTCCGCAAATATTCCTGCACTCCCTGCCTCAAAGCACCGGTACCTTTCCCGTGGATGATGGACACCCGCGGATACCCTGCGAGTAGCGCGTCATCAATGTATTTTTCGACTTTGAAAAGCGCATCTTCATATCGCTCGCCGCGCAAATCCAACTCAAGCGGGACATGGGCGTCTCTGCCTCTGACGATAGCCATCGGCTTAACTTCCTTTTGTTTTGGCGTATTGATGTACTCAAGGTCCTTTTCGGCAACCTTCATTTTTAAAATACCGATTTGTACATTCCATTCATTATCGGATGTTTTTTCGAGAAGGGTTCCCTTTTGGTCAAAGGTGATGACTTTGACCTCGTCACCAGGTGAGAAGGAATGCCGGACGGCTTTTTTGGCCCCGGGCTTTTCTGTCTTTTTGACCTTTGGGGCAGCCCCGGCGAGCCGCTGCCTTGCTTCAATCAATTCATGCTCCTTGATCTCCGCGTTCTTCTCAAGCCTCATCCTTCTGAGGTCGCCAATAATTTCCTCCGCTTCTTCGGTGGCTTTTTCAACAAGCTTGCCGGCTTTTTCTGCGGCTTTTTCCATCATGGCATCCCGCTGTTCATAGAACTCGATAACCTGTTTCTGCAAATCTGCATGGAGCTTCTCAGCCTGTTTGAGCAAATCATGGGCTTCCGCAAGCTCGTTTTCGGCGTCCCGCCTGCTTGATTCAAGCTTAGAAATCATCGTATCGATTTGCGAGCTGTCTTCGCTAACCTGGGCTTTCGCATTTTCAATTACCCGCTCATCCAAACCAAGTCGGCGGGAAATCTCGAAAGCGTTGCTCCGCCCCGGAACGCCGAGCAGCAGCCTGTATGTCGGGCTTAGCGTCTCGATGTCAAATTCGACGCTTGCATTCATGACGCCTTCCCGGTTATATCCGTAAGCTTTCAATTCCGGGTAGTGGGTAGTGGCAATCACCCTTGCCCCCCGCTTGTAGACTTCATCCAAAATCGAAATCGCGAGCGCGGCCCCTTCCTGCGGGTCGGTTCCAGCGCCAAGTTCATCGAATAAGACGAAGCTGTTGTAGTCAGCTTTGTTGAGGATATCAACAATATTGACCATATGGGAAGAGAATGTACTCAAGCTCTGCTCGATCGATTGCTCATCGCCAATGTCCGCATAAACCGCGTTGAAAACGGCAAGATCCGATCCGTCCAGCGCAGGTATTTGAAGGCCAGACTGCGCCATCAGTGTGCAAAGTCCAACTGTTTTCAGCGTTACCGTCTTACCGCCTGTGTTAGGCCCTGTAATGACAATGGTCGTAAACTCTTTGCCAAGCATAATATCATTCGGAACGACTTCATCCATCGGAATCAAAGGATGGCGTGCTTTGTACAGCGCAATCCTGCCCTCATTGTTCATTGTTGGCTTCGACCCTTTAATCGTCCGGCCATAGCGGGCTTTGGCAAAAATGAAATCCAGTTCGCCAAGCACATCTGAAATGACCTTTAATTCTGCGCTGTATTCCGCGGCCTTTGCGGACAGTTCCGAAAGGATCCGCTCAATTTCAAGCTGCTCTTTTACCCGGATTTCCTGAACCTGGTTGTTTAGCTGGACAATCGATTGTGGTTCTATGAATAGAGTTTGGCCGGAGGAGCTTTGGTCATGGATGATTCCGCCGTAATGTCCCCTGTATTCCTGTTTAACTGGGATGACGAATCTGTCGTTCCGGATGGTGATGATGGCGTCCGACAGCATTTTCTGAGCATTCGATGAACGAATCATGCTTTCGAGTTTTTCACGGACCCTGGATTCATTCGATCTGAGCTGCTGGCGAAGCGCCCTTAATGTGTCACTCGCAGTATCGAGTACTTCCCCGCCTTCATCTATCGCGATTTTGATTGCCTGTTCAAGTTCCGTGAGCGGAATGATTCTGCTTGTGTAGTCCAGCAAATACGGGACATTGGTGTTGTCTTCATGGAGGTTTTCAATAAACCGTTTAATTTGCCGGCTCGCCGAAATCGTGCTTGCGATTTGGACGAGTTCTGCCGGGCTTAGCGTCCCGCCAATTTCCGCCCTTTTAATATGGGCGCGTATATCATGGATGCCAGATAGCGGCACATTGCCTTTCAGGCGGAGTGCCGTGGCAGCCTCATCTGTTTCCTCCTGGAGCCTTTGAACTTCTTCAAAATCCGATGACGGGACAAGCCTGGAGATTTTATCTCTGCCAAGCGGTGAAGACGCATGGCCCATCAGCTGCTCCCTGACTTTGAAAAACTCAAGGACTTTCAATGTTCTTTCCTGCATGGAGAAACCTCTCCTTTTTGCCTAAGTGTGTTGTCAGCTTCTGTGGTGCAAAAATTGGAGCAGATCGTCCAATTTATAAGTATTCAGTACAGAGCTGCTTTTGATCCAGCCTTTCCTGGCCGCCGCGACGCCGACGCCCATATGGCTCAACATCGCGGTTTTGTGCGCATCGGTATTGATGGCGATTTTTACCCCTGCCTCCTCCGCCTTTTTCAAATGGACGTAGGATAAGTCGAGCCGATGCGGATTCGCATTCAATTCCAGCGCGGTATTTGTTTCTTTTGCAAGGTTAATCAGCAAGTCGATATCCACATCATAACCGTCCCTGCGGCCGATCAGCCTGCCGGTTGGGTGGGCGATGATATCGACATTCGGATTTTCAAGAGCAGTTTTCAGCCTCATCATGATTTTTTCCCGTGGCTGTGAAAACGCTGAATGGATCGACGCAATGACAATATCAAGCTCTTTCAACAAGTCATCATCATAGTCAAGCGTCCCATCCGGAAGAATATCCATCTCGATCCCCGTCAGGATTTTAAAATCGGTATATTTTTCATTTAGGCGTTTAATTTCCTCGATTTGTTCACGGACGCGTTCCGGAGTCAGGCCATTAGCCACCCTCAAAAACTGGGAATGGTCCGTAATGGCCATATGTGAATAACCCATTGCCCTGCAGGCTTCCGCCATTTCCTCAATCGTATGTGCGCCATCGCTCCAAGTCGAGTGCATATGGAGGTCCGATTTTATGTCTAGTATGTCCACAAGTCCGATATCTGGTGAATAGATTTCAACCTCACGCCCGTCTTCCCTTATTTCCGGAGGGATGAAAGGAAGCCCGAAATGAGCGTAAAAGTCATTTTCCGAGGCAAAGGTTTTGATCCCGTCCTCCGTTTCGACCCCATACTCGCTGATTTTTTCCCCGCGCTCCTTTGCCAGCTGCCTCATCCGTACATTGTGATCTTTTGAACCAGTAAAGTGGTGGAGCGCGGTTGCGAACTCTTCGCTTCCGACCATGCGGAAATCCGCGGAAATATCATAATCGAAGCCGAATGTAACCGATACTTTTGTATCTCCAGCACCAATGACTTCCTTTATATCGGGAAGCGAGAGGATTTGTTCCCTGACCGATTCAGGGCTGCTTGTCGCGATAATGAAATCAAGGTCCTTGACCGTTTCCGACCAGCGTCTGATGCTGCCAGCTTTCGAATATTTCTCAATACCGTCCATTTCGGCCAATTGCGACTCGATTTTTGCCGCAATAGGAAGCATATAGGCGAGCGGAAGCCTTTCCGGGCGTTCACCGGCCTTTTCAATCGCGGCGAGAATCTTTTCTTCCGATTTTTTCCCGAAGCCAGGGAGTTCGGATATTTTATGCATCCGGCACGCTTCCTCTAAATCGGCGATATCTTCAATCCCAAGCATTTCATGCAGCTTGGCCAGCTTTTTGCCTCCGAGCCCAGGCAGCTTCAACAGAGGAACAAGCCCCGCGGGAACCTCTTCCTGCAATTCTTTTAAAACAGAGGAAGTGCCCTCCTGAATGTATTCCTCAATGACGGCGGCCGTTCCCTTCCCAATGCCGGAAATCGCGGTAAAGTCCGTAATGCCCGAAAGGCTCCTGTTATCCGTTTCAAGGGCAAAAGCAGCTTTCCGGAATGCCGAAACCTTGAACGGGTTTTCTCCCTTCAGCTCAAGGTAAATCGCGATTGTTTCAAGAAGCGCAATGACGTCTTTTTTATTTTTTTCCATTCCAATCAGCACCTGCCTTATCAGTTGTACGAAAATGCCAGGCTAAAGTTCCCAAGAAAAGCGGAAGCGCCCGTTCAGCGCCGTATGGACTGGAGGGCCCCGATGGAGATAAAGTGAAACTTCCATCAGCGGAGTTTTTCCGCTGATGGTTAGTTGAACGAATCGGACCTTTAGGGACAGTTGCCCTTTAGGGCTTACTGTCCCTTAACGGTGGGATAAAGGAAACACGATGAGCGTAAGCGAATCGATGTTGACTTATCGTAGCGAGGGGACCGAAGTACACTAGGCGCTGGGCGCTAGAGCTAGACAAATTTTATGAATTTCTTCGCTTTCTTTTTAAAGAATAAAGAACTCCCCTGCTGTCAGAGAAGTTCAAGCAGCTACATATTCTATCCATAATTCCTTCAATTGCTGCGAAATGATAGGCGTATTCTTAATAATCGCTTCCGCAATGGCGGATTCCTCTAGAGGTTTCTGGATCGCATCCATTGGAACCAGCGCAGCAATATACAGGAGCAACAGGACAATTAAATACACTTCCGCAACCCCAAGCAATCCTCCCGCCCAAACATTCAGCGTCCTCAGGATTGGAAGATGAGCGATGAAGTCTAACATTGAGCCAATGATTTGTACAAGCACCTTTACCGCAATGAAGATGGCGATAAAGGCAAACGCCCGATAATAGGCTTCTTCCATACCGATGGAAGAGGCGAAAAGTGAAAGAGGCGAAGAATCGCCGAGTGTCGGATAGGGAATCCACAGCTTCAGTTTCGGGGCAAGGCTGTCGTAGTACAAATAAGCGACGATGTAGGCGCCCACAAAACCCGCAAGGTGAAACAGCTGCAGGATAAAACCCCGTTTAAGGCCAATAAAAAACCCAAAAATAAAAATAATAATAAGTACTAAATCAAGCATTTCTATTCGTGTTCCCTTTCCAGTTCTGATTTCAGCCGTTCAAGCTGGTCTTTCAGCTTGATAAAATCATTAACGGCATTTACTGCGGTAAGGACAGCCAGTTTGTTCACGTCGAGAGAAGGATTCTTGGAACCGATTTCCCGCATTTTATCGTCCACGAGCGATGCGACAAGCCTGACATGGCTCGAGCTTTCCGGTCCAATTATGACATATTGCTGCCCATATATATCGACCGTTGTCCGGTTTTTATTCATATTCGACACGTATTTGCCTCCATTCAAAGAATCCTACTCCCTATCATACCATGAACAAGCTTTACTGGAAAAGCGAAATAGAAGCTTCCCGCTTGAAGGCATGACTGCGGGGAATGTCGATAATTGCCTCCCATTAACGCCCGCGAAAGTATGGTAAAATAAGCTGATAAAGGAATCTTCAAAAAGGGGTGCTTGTTTTTGGGCCACGCTGTAATTATCGCCACACAGGCTGACATAGCAAAATTGAAAGAACATTATTCGCAATTTTTACTGGATAAACTCCCCACCGGCAGCGTGTTTTCGGCAAAAACGCCGTCCTGTACAATCACAGCCTACAAATCCGGCAAGGTCCTTTTCCAGGGAGCCGCTGCTGAGAGTGAAGCGGCCCGATGGAATGGACTCCAGCCTTCTGAGTCGGCAGTGGGTAAAAAACCCATTGCAACGAAGCCGGCACCCGGTTCGCATTTGCCTCCCAATTTCGGCCATTTGTCTGTCATCGGTTCGGATGAAGTGGGAACAGGCGACTTCTTCGGCCCCATTACCGTGGTAGCGGCCTATGCGAGGCAACAGGACCTTCCCCTTCTGAAGGAGCTTGGGGTCCGGGATTCCAAAGATTTGAACGATGAGAAGATCATTTCCATCGCAAAGGACATAAAGAACGTCATTCCGTTCAGCCTGCTCACCCTCCACAACGAAAAGTACAACGAGCTGCAGCAATCGGGAATGACCCAGGGGAAAATGAAAGCTATCCTACATAATCAGGCACTGATCCATCTTCTTGGGAAAATTGCTCCCGAAAAACCGGAAGCAATCCTC
Organism: Neobacillus oceani; assembly: GCF_046237595.1. Taxonomy (NCBI): domain Bacteria; kingdom Bacillati; phylum Bacillota; class Bacilli; order Caryophanales; family Bacillaceae; genus Neobacillus; species Neobacillus oceani. The sequence continues at coordinate 3,161,981 of NZ_CP143543.1, forward strand.
GTCGACCAATTTGCCCAGCCTGAAATTTACTACGCTCACCTAAGAGGTCAGAAAAAGGTTGTCAGGGAAAATGTCTTTTTCAGCACAAAAGCGGAGGGGCTTCATCTTTCTGTAGCAGCGGCGTCGATTCTTGCGAGGTATGCGTTCATACGGCACTTTGAAAAGCTCGGCGAAGAGGCTGGGTTCACCATTCCAAAGGGAGCTGGAGCAAAAGTGGACGAAGCGGCCGCAAAACTCATTTTGGCCAAAGGGCAATCCACCCTGCCCCATTTCGTCAAACTGCATTTTGCAAATACACAAAAAGCCATGGCACTGGTTGCAAAGAGAAGGGGCAGCTTTTAATTAATGCCAGGTATAAAGAAAGAGCCGGACCCAAGCGGGTAACGGCTCTTTTTGTTCAAATATTTATCATTTACTTTTTAAAATTATCCCCTCAGGACGGCGCCAGCCTGCTCCTTTAGAGCTTCAAGCACCTTGTCATGCACCTTTGTTACCTCTTCATCTGTAAGCGTCCGTTCTGGGTTCGCGTACTTCAAAGAGAAGGCAATCGATTTCTTGCCGGCTTCCATATTCGCTCCTTCGTACAGGTCGAACACGGATGCTTCCTTCAAGAGCGGCTTGCCCGCCTCAAGGATGATGCTGCGCAGTTTTCCTGCCGGCGTTTCTTTATCCGCGACAAGCGCGATGTCCCTTGTGATGGACGGGAACCTTGGAATCGGCTCGTAATGCAGCGGCTCCGTTCCAGCTTCCAGCAATTCGCCTAGTTTCAATTCGAATACATACGTATCCTTCAAATCAAGCTCTTTTTGCATGGTAGGATGGATTTGGCCGATGAAGCCGATCCGTTTTCCATCGAGCAAAATGTCGGCAGTCCTTCCAGGGTGCATGCCGTCAAGCTGCGCCTGCGCAAACTCAACCCGGCCATCAAGGCCAAGCTTTTCGGAAAGCCCTTCAAGGATTCCTTTTAGGACATAGAAATCAACAGGCTTCTTTTCGCCCTGCCATGGGTTTGAAACCCATAGACCTGTTACAGCGGCCGCCAAGTGTTCTTCTTCGACCGGAAGTTCGCCGCCTTTCGAAAGGAACACGGCACCTGTTTCATAAACGGCGAGGCTATCCGCTTGGCGCGCGCCATTGTATTTCAATACTTCAAGCAGCTGTGGCACGATGCTTAGGCGCAACAGGCTGCGCTCTTCACTCATCGGCATCGCCAGCTTGATCGCCTCTGTTTTTTCAAGCGCGTATTGGGCAACCTTTTCTTCACTTGTTAAAGAATAGGTTACAGCTTGATATAGCCCAGCGCCCTCAAGATAGCGGCGGACCACACGGCGTTTCGCCTGGTAAGGAGTCAGTTTCCCGGCAGATTGCTCGCCCGCGGGAAGGGTTTTCGGTATGTTGTCGTAGCCGTAGAGGCGGGCTGCTTCCTCAATCAAGTCCTCTTCGATCGTAATATCGCCGCGGCGTGTCGGCACGATGACCGTGACGGTTTCATCTTCAACTGACACGTCAAACTTCAGCCTTGCGAAGATGTCTGTCACTTCATCGATTGAAAGCTGCATTCCAAGGACGGAGTTCAGTTTTTCCATCGTAATTGAAACGACCGCCGGTTCTACTTTAAGTGCATCCGCTACGACAGTGCCCTCGAGTACCTCGCCGCCAGCGTACTCGGCCATGAGTGCCGCGGCCCTTTCACCCGCTTCACGCACCCTGTTTGGATCCACTCCCTTTTCAAACCTGGCACTTGCTTCACTGCGAAGCCCGTGGTCCTTCGACGCCTTCCTGATTGTGCTTCCTGTAAAATAGGCCGACTCAAGCAGGACAGTCGTTGTAGATGGACTCACTTCCGAATTCGCTCCGCCCATCACGCCTGCAAGCGCGACCGGCTCTGTCCCATTCGTGATAACAAGATGGTCGGAAGTGAGCGTCCTCTTTGAATCGTCCAGCGTTACAATCGTTTCTCCCTCATGAGCGCGGCGGACGAGGATTTCCTTCGAGCCCAGCTTATCATAGTCGAATGCATGGAGCGGCTGGCCGTATTCAAGCAAAATATAGTTTGTTATATCGACAACATTGTTGTGCGGGCGAATCCCTGCCGCCATGAGGCGCGTCTGCATCCAAAGCGGTGACGGGCCGATTTTGACATTCTTGATTACTTTCGCCGCGTACAATGGATTGTCTTCTTTCGCTTCGACGGTTACTTTTATATAATCGGAAGCTTTTTCGCCGGCTTCGTCCAGCTTGATTTCAGGGAACTTTACTTCCCTTTCCAAAATCGCGCCGACTTCATAGGCAACCCCAAGCATGCTCAAGCAGTCGGCCCTGTTCGGTGTAAGTCCGAGTTCAAGAACCTTATCATCCCGGTTAAGCGAAGCGATGGCATCTTCTCCAGGCGTTACGCTTTCCGGGAAAACGAAGATACCTTCCGCGTATTCCTTTGGAACAATCTTGCCTTCCATGCCAAGTTCCTGCAGCGAGCAAATCATTCCGTTCGACTCTTCGCCACGGAGTTTTGCCCTTTTAATTTTGAAATTTCCTGGCAGTACCGCGCCCGTTTTTGCGACGGCTACCTTCTGCCCTTTCGCAACGTTCGGCGCGCCGCAAATGATTTGAACCGGGGATTCCTCACCGATATCAACAAGGCATTTGCTTAACTTATCCGCATTAGGATGCTGTTCGCGCTCAAGGACATGCCCGATTACAATCCCTGTGATGCCTTCGTTAAGAGTTTCGACACCCTCAACCTCTATTCCGCTCTTCGTAATTTTTTCCGCAAGCTCTTCACTCGTTATGCCGGATAAATCAACATAATCCTGGAGCCATTTATATGAAACAAACATGTTTAAAGCCTCCCTTTTTTAAAAATTGAGTCTATTCCTGCCTCGAAAACTGTTTCAGGAACCGGATATCGTTCGTATAGAAATGGCGGATATCGTCAATTCCGTACTTCAGCATCGCGATTCGCTCAGGCCCCATGCCGAAAGCAAACCCTGTATATTTTTTCGAGTCATATCCGGCCATTTCAAGGACGTTCGGATGAACCATACCGGCGCCGAGGATTTCAATCCACCCGGTTCCCTTGCAGACGCTGCAGCCATGGCCGCCGCAAATTTTGCAGGAAATGTCCATTTCAACAGATGGTTCGGTGAACGGGAAGAAGCTTGGACGAAGCCTGATTTCGCGGTCCTCGCCGAACATTTTTTTCGCAAACTCGGCAAGCGTCCCTTTCAAATCGCTCATCCGGATATTTTCACCGACAACAAGGCCCTCAATTTGCATGAATTGGTGTGAATGGGTCGCATCGTCATTGTCGCGCCTGTATACTTTCCCAGGGCAAATAATCCGGATTGGACCTTTGCCGCCCTGTTTTTCCATCGTCCTTGCCTGGACAGGTGAAGTATGGGTTCGAAGCAGTGTTTCTTCAGTAATATAGAAGGAATCCTGCATATCACGCGCTGGGTGGCCTTTTGGCAGGTTAAGGGCTTCAAAGTTGTAATAATCCTTTTCAACCTCCGGCCCTTCGGCGATCTGGTAGCCCATGCCGATGAACAGGTCTTCAATTTCTTCGATAATTTTCGTTAATGGATGATGGCTTCCGGTTCTGGCCGGCCTGCCGGGCAAAGTCACATCAATTGTTTCCGAAGCCAAACGCTCATTGACCGCCACTTCTTCAAGCTGCTGCTGCTTAGCCGAAATTTCCGCTTCAATCGCTTCACGCACCTCGTTGACAAGCGCCCCCATTTTCGGGCGTTCTTCCGCGGACAGCTTGCCCATTCCGCGCAACACCTCTGTGATTGGCCCTTTTTTGCCGAGATAGGCGACACGGACATCGTTCAATTCCTTCAGGCTTGACGCCTGGGCCACTTTTTCAATGGCTTCATTTTGCAATTCCGTCAATCTTTCCTGCATGGATATATTCCTCCTTTTATCAATCGGGCTAAGTACGGTGCTTTTTTGGAAAACAAAAAAAGCCCCATCCCAAATAAGGGACGAGGCTTGTGTTCGCGGTACCACCCTTGTAAACACGTATGTATAGAACATTCGTGTTCGCTTCATTGAGATAACGGCTTCTGCCGGCGCACCTTTACATCCATTCCGGATGGTCCCGGTGCCAACTCGGGAGGTGAACTTCGCTTGCTTTTGCCTAAAAGTGCTTTCAGTCCAGGGCACTTTTTCCCTAAAAGGCTACAGTCAAGGTACTTTTCTCCGTCATTGTTTTTCTTGTATAAATTTAGTTGCTATTATATCTTATTTCCGCTTTTGTTTCAAACTGTTTCGGTTGAATAATCTATGCTGCCAAAACTTTGCTGGTTACCCTTCTTTTATTGGTCCTTATGCAACCGCAAATAATATAACAGCACACCGGCCGCGACGGCGACGTTCAGCGACTCGCTTTTTCCGTAAATCGGGACATACAGGTTTTCGGTCGTTTTTTCCAAAAAATCTTTAGAAACGCCATTCCCTTCATTTCCGACAAGGAGCGCGAACCTTTCCGCTGGCATGGCTTCGGTATAATTCCTTGCCCCTTCAAGCGCGGTGCCATATACGGCGATGCCTTTTTCAATCAGCTTCGGTATCCATTCCTCAAGCCTTCCGGTCAGGACTGGCAGGTGAAAATGGCTTCCCTGGGCCGAACGGAGCACCTTTGGATTGTAAATATCAACACAGCCTGTTCCTGCAATGACAACATCAATTCCCGCGGCGTCCGCGGTCCTGATCATTGTCCCGAGATTGCCTGGGTCCTGGACGGCATCGAGCAAAAGGAACGTTTCCGCGGTTTCGATTTCATCTCGGCTGGACTGTTGCCTGCATACCGCCATAATCCCTTGAGGTGTTTCTGTTTCTGATAGGCTTTTAAAAATATCCTTCGTCACGACAGTTACGGGAATATCCTTATAATCAATCCGGGGAGGGATGTCGGTTCCCTCGGAGATAATCAACTCAGCAATTGTGCCCGGGCTTTTGATTGCTTCTTCAACAAGGTGGAACCCTTCAGCCAAAAACAGTCCGGACCGGTCCCGCTCTTTCTTCATGGACAGCTTCTTCCATTGCTTCACCTGAGGGTTTTGGGCGGATTGGCTATGTTTCACAGCTGCCCCCCCTTTCTTTATCACTCATTTTCCTATTATAGCTTAACGCTTGTACATATTAAAACCTGAAATAGAAAAAGATAGGGATGAATGAAAATTGAAAAGGAGGATAAACAATGGACCTTAATTTGCGCGCGGCTGTTATCCATAACATTGCCGACAATACCCAGCAGGAACTTGAGGACACAATTGTCGACGCCATCCAGAATGGCGAGGAAAAAATGCTTCCGGGGCTTGGCGTTTTATTTGAAATCATCTGGAACAATTCTTCGGAAAACGAGAAAAAAGAAATGCTGCAGGCTCTTGAAGGCGGACTGAAAAAATCTTAAAAAACAAGCTCCCCGTGACAGTTGTCAGGGGAGCTTTGCTTTTAGCCCAATTTAATTTTTTCGACTGTTTCCTTGTCGAGGCGTTTAATGACCTCGACAATAAGCTTAACTGCATTTTCGTAATCATCGCGGTGCAGCATCGCCGCATGCGAATGGATGTAGCGGGTCGCAATTGTGATCGCCAAAGATGGAACGCCATTATGTGACAAATGGATGGCGCCTGCATCGGTTCCGCCGCCTGGGACTGTATCAAATTGATAAGGAATATTTAGTTCGTCCGCTGTATCGGTGATGAAATCGCGTAATCCTTTATGGGAGACCATCGACGCGTCATAAAGAATGATTTGCGGACCATTGCCCATTTTTCCAAGCGCTTCTTTTTCAGTAACCCCTGGAGTATCGCCGGCAATCCCTACGTCGACGCCAAAGCCGATATCAGGCTGGATTTTGGCAGCGGCTGTCCTGGCGCCGCGCAGGCCGACTTCCTCCTGGATCGTGCCGACGCCATAAACGACGTTTGGATGGTCCGCATCCTTAAGCTGCTTCAGGACATCAATGGCAATCGCACACCCGATTCGGTTGTCCCATGCCTTTGCAAGCAGCATTTTCTCATTTTTCATGACTGTGAACTCAAAGTAAGGAACAATCATGTCACCTGGGCGGACCCCCCACTCGGAAGCTTCTTCCCTGCTCGTTGCACCGATATCGATGAACATATCCTTAATCTCGACCGGCTTTTTCCGTTGTTCGGCTGTCAAGATATGAGGTGGTTTCGATCCGATAACCCCAGTTACATCGCCTTTACGTGTAACGATCGTAACGCGCTGAGCGAGCATAACCTGGTTCCACCAGCCGCCAACAGGCTGAAAGCGGACGAACCCCTTTTCATCAATCTGGGTTACCATGAATCCGACTTCATCAAGGTGGCCTGCGACCATGATTTTCGGGCCGCCCTCCTTGCCGGTTTTCTTTGCAATTAGGCTGCCGAGGCCATCGGTTGTAACTTCGTCGGCATAAGGAGTAATATACTCTTTCATGACTTCGCGGACTTCCCGCTCATTTCCCGGAATTCCTTTTGCATCCGTGAGCGCTTTAAGCATTTGCAATGTTTCATCCAGTTGTGCCATACCTATGACTCCCTTTTTTATGTATTTGACCAGTTCATTATACAAAACGGCGGGATATTTGTAAAAATTTTCTGCTAATAGCCGTTTTGCTGTCTTTCATAATTTACTTCATTTTTCACGCGGTATGCTTCTTCAATTCTAGTTGCTGCAAAGCCAAGAAGATTTGCAAGACCCATAAACGAACGGAACAGGGTCCGATAATCGCTTTCCGACCTGCTTTTTTGAAAAGAAGAAATCGCCCTGAAAACATCGTTGAATTGTTCAGTTACATTCCGTTTAGGTTCGCCAGTAAATTCAATTTCCGAAGTGAATCCGGATTCGATTCCAAGCGATAGAATGAAATGGATGCCGTCAACAAATTCCTCCAGGACGGTTTCCCGGGGTGACGATGGCTTCTTGCTCCAGAACTTGAAACAGCGCGTCTCATTGGCCAATTCCCCGACTTCGACGAGCAAGGCCAAGACCTTCTTGTCAAACAAATCCTCGTTTTCCAGCCCGTTGTTTTTCTCTATGTAGGAATCAAGGGCTCTTTGCATATCAAATAATTTTTCGAGATTCATATCTATCCTCCCTGTTGTTTTAAGTGAACAAGAGTGTTAATTATTCAGAATCAAGACCGTTTTGAGAAATCTTTTCCGGCGAAACGGTCTTGAAGGACTTTTAAAATTCGCACTTCCATTCACGAAGGTCGTGCTAGTTAATAATCGATCCTCTCCGAAATGGGAACCTTTTTCCTTTTGCTTCGTATGTATAGGATACAACAATGGTTTCGAAACCAAAAATAGTGCCATGCGGGTGCTTTATCCGTGTGAATCCAGGGACGTTTCCTGCACCATCTAAGACATCACACCTTGTTTTCCAAAAAGGCTTCCCCAGACCTTAGAAGACGGGCTACGGATAAATATAAATTGGAACAAAAAGCTTCTAATGCCAGGAGGGCGTGAATTTGATTATGGTATTACGTGTAACAGTACTGGTTTTGTTAACCTCTATTGTTATAAGAATTGCACACATCATTTTCAGTAAAACGAGAAAGCTGGAATCCGCGAAAAAACAGAAACGTTTTTTCCTCCTTGACGATAAGGAAAATCCTAGAAAGAATTTTTTCCTTACATACAAAGGAGCTGTATTTGAAGGCGAAAAATACCTTGGAATTTCAGGCGATTCGTTTGCAGTTATCTCAATTTCCCTATGGCCAAAGGATGCGGATAAGCTTGAAGGCATGACGCATGATGATTTCCTGTTTATCAAAAGCGAATTGGCGAAATCGTATCCTCATGCTTCAATTGAATGGAATGGCTCCGTCAAGGATCATTTGCGCAAACTCATGTCCAGCTCTCATTGAAAAAACTCTAGGTACACAATTAGGCTGATTTCCAAAAGCGCCAAAAAAGGAAAGCCGTATCTAAAAGCGGCGTGCTTTGTTTTATGCCTAAAATAATTCATACCCAATGCTGCCCCCGCGGCACCCCCGGCAAGCGCCGCAAGCCAAAGGGTCCGCTCACTAATCCTGAATTCACCGTGCCTGGCTCTTTTTTTATCTATTCCCATCAAGAGAAAGGCGATTATATTTATAATTAAGAGATATCCGAATACCAAATCCATATCCTCCCCCAAAAGAAGGTAAATTGAAATTTACCAACACCACAACTAAATAATATAGCAGAAAAGCCATTCCCTTTTTAGGAAATGGCTTTACAGTTGTGCTTATTTTTCAAATTGCTTCTTAGCAGCGTTTGCAAGTTCTGCGAATGCCGCTGCGTCGCTGACAGCAAGCTCAGCAAGCATTTTGCGGTTTACTTCGATGCCCGCAAGCTTCAGGCCATGCATTAAACGGCTGTAGGAAAGGCCGTTGATGCGTGCAGCTGCGTTGATACGGGTAATCCAAAGTTTGCGGAAGTCGCGCTTCTTCTGGCGACGGTCGCGGTATGCGTACATCAGGGATTTCATAACCTGCTGGTTTGCAACTTTGTATAATGTATGTTTTGAACCGAAATAACCTTTTGCTAATTTAAGAACTTTTTTACGACGCTTGCGCGTAACAGTACCGCCTTTTACACGTGGCATGTATTTTCCCTCCTATATGAATCGATCGCTCGATATTACTTAAGATTGTCCAACAACTGGCGAATGCGCTTGAAGTCACCTTTAGAAACCATTGCTGATTTGCGAAGCTTACGCTTTGCTTTTGTGGACTTGTTCGCGAACAAGTGGCTTGTATAAGCGTGGCCACGCTTCAGTTTACCAGATCCGGTCTTTTTGAAACGCTTGGCAGCGCCGCGGTGAGTTTTCATTTTTGGCATTGGGAAGTCCTCCTTGTTACTTGTCGTTTTTAGGTGCTAAAACCAGGAACATGCTCCGGCCATCCATTTTTGGATGGGATTCGATCGTCGCAACGTCCTTGCACGCTTGGGCGAAACGGTCCAGCACGCGCTGGCCAATTTCCTTATGGGTGATTGCACGGCCCTTAAAGCGGATCGATGCTTTTACTTTATCGCCTTTTTCAAGGAATTTGATCGCATTACGAAGCTTTGTGTTAAAGTCGTGCTCATCAATGGTCGGGCTGAGGCGTACCTCTTTCGTTGTAATGATTTTCTGGTTCTTGCGCGCCTCTTTATCTTTCTTTTGCTGCTCGAATTTGAATTTGCCGTAATCCATGATCCGGGCTACCGGCGGTTTTGCATTTGGTGCTACCAGCACCAAATCAAGATTCACACGGCCTGCGATTTCAAGAGCTTCAAATTTCGTTTTGATTCCAAGCTGCTCCCCGTTCTGGTCAATCAGGCGAACCTCCCGGGCGCGAATGCCTTCGTTCAACAACATTTGGTCTTTGCTAATAGTTAGCCACCTCCAAGGTTTAATAACGAATACGTTGTCCGGGGCAAAGGGCTTCCAGCTCCAGGCCGGACAGGTTTTATTGCATTAAAAAAAGCGCGGATGCATACACCCACACTTTTACGAACAGAAAAGGTTTTGTAAAAAACCAGTCACGTAAAACCTGCCAACTGCCTAGGCGTCAGCCAGGTGAGAAGCGGGTGCTTCTTCTTTCCCTAAATTTCGTATTCACTTTCACCTTGTAAACTATACCATACCCCAATCAGGGTGTCAATCATGCTGTTTTATAAAAGGCAACGTTAGTTATTGTACCAGACCATTTAACAAAGTTCAATAATGAATTTTGGAAATGTCGAAAACTATTTCCAAAAAAATCCGCCATTGCCACCGTTTGTTTGTTTTCCATCGCGGTATAAAGGGAAAACGGCACATACGCCCTCTTTTGAGGGCCGTCCAAAAAATTTTTGGAGGGTGATCGAAAATGGCAAAACGAGTAGTTGGAGTTTACAACAGTGAAGAGGAACTCATAGAAGCAATTGACCGTTACCAAAAGGAAGGCAATACTCTAAGCAACCTGTCCGTATTCGGAAAAACAGACGGCACCATGGAACATCTCGGAAATTTGACGGGCTTACGGGAGGAAACATTGAACGAGGATGCGACGACGGACAACAGAGGATTTTTCAAAAGTCTGGCATCCGCTTTTGAAGGGCCTGACGACACCGGTGAAGCTTCCTATTACGACCGCCTTGTCGGATTCGGGCTTCGGGAAAGCGAAGCCCGTGAATATGCAGGAGATTTGGAAGCAGGCCGGATTGTCCTGTTCGAGGATACCGGAGTTTCCGGTCAGGTTGTAGACGAGGGAACACGGTTCGGGTATACGGGCCAAGACGTCTCTGGATTTTCCCGGAGCGGGGTGGATATCGACAGGCTTGATGCGGAGGATGAACGTACGTTAAAGCTTCGTGAAGAGCAGCTCGACGTCCAAAAGAATCGTGTCCAGACTGGCGAAGTGAAGGTTCACAAGGACATAGTCGAGGAACAGGAGTCTGTCAATGTCCCTGTAACCCGCGAAGAGTTCTACGTTGAGCGGCGCGAGGTTGACGGTTACAATGCCGACGCCGGGGAAATTGGTGACGATGAAACGATCCGCGTTCCGATCGTTGAAGAAAAAGTAGAAGTCACAAAAAGGCCTGTCGTAACGGAAGAACTCGTTATCGGCAAAAAGGAAGTCCAGTCGACCGAAAAGGTTGTCGAAAACGTCAAGCGTGAAGAGGCGCATATCGAATCGGAGGGCAACACCGACTTTGATAAGAAACGGGACGTGTTGGACAACGACCGCACCGATCGACTCTAACAAAAATAGCTGCCGGCATAAGGCCGGCAGCTGTTTTTGTGTTTATCGTTTTACATTCTCTTTCAAGATTGAAGCAAATTCATCAAATGGCATCGTTTCCGACTTTTGTTCGCCATACTTACGGACATTGACTGCGCCTTCCTCGACTTCTTTGTCGCCAACGACAAGCATGAAAGGAATTTTCTGCATTTGCGCTTCACGGATTTTATAGCCAATCTTTTCATCGCGGTTATCCATTTCAACCCGGAACCCTTCCATCTGAAGCTGCTCCTGAACCTTGCGCGCATACTCATAATGGGCGGACGGAGATACCGGAATGACCTGGACCTGGACAGGAGCGAGCCAAGCAGGGAATGCTCCCTTGTATTCCTCGATCAAGAACGCAACAAAACGTTCCATCGTCGATACAACGCCGCGGTGGATAACAACCGGGCGGTGCTGCTTGCCATCCTCGCCGACATAAGTAAGGTCGAATCGCTCCGGAAGCAGGAAGTCAAGCTGGACAGTCGACAAAGTTTCATCCTTGCCAAGCGCTGTCTTAACCTGTACATCTAGCTTAGGACCGTAGAAAGCCGCCTCGCCTTCTGCCTCGAAATACTCAAGGCCAAGCTCATCCATTGTCTCCTTCAGCATCGCCTGCGCTTTTTCCCACATTTCATCATCATCGAAATACTTTTCCGTATTTTCAGGGTCACGGTAGGAAAGCCTGAAGGAATAGTCATTGATGTCGAAATCCTTATAAACATCAAGAACCAAATTCACTACCCGCTTGAATTCCTCTTTAATCTGGTCGGGACGGACAAAGATATGGGCATCATTCAATGTCATCCCGCGGACCCTTTGCAAACCGGAAAGGGCTCCAGACATTTCATAGCGGTGCATCAGCCCGAGCTCCGCGATCCGGATTGGCAGTTCACGGTAGCTATGCATCGAATTTTTGTACACCATCATATGGTGCGGGCAATTCATCGGGCGGAGGACGAGCTGCTCATTGTCCATTTCCATTACCGGGAACATATCCTCCTGATAGTGATCCCAGTGCCCGGATGTCTTGTACAGGTCAACGCTTCCCATGACTGGAGTATATACATGGTCATAGCCAAGCTTTGTTTCCTTATCAACGATATAGCGCTCGATGATCCGGCGGATTGTCGCACCTTTTGGAAGCCAGATTGGAAGCCCTTGGCCAACTTTTTGCGAGTTTGTGAACAGGTTTAGCTCCTTCCCGATTTTCCTATGGTCACGCTCCTTCGCTTCTTCCAGCAAGCGAAGATGTTCGGCAAGATCCTCTTTTTTGAAAAATGCAGTACCGTAAATGCGCTGCAGCATTTTATTGTCGCTGTCTCCGCGCCAATAAGCGCCGGCAATGCTCAAAAGCTTGAATTCCTTGATTTTTCCTGTTGAAGGGACATGAACGCCGCGGCAAAGATCGGAAAATTCGCCCTGGTCGTAAATTGTTACAGTTTCATCGGCGGGAATGGCTTCGATTAGTTCAAGCTTATATTCATCTCCGATTTTCTTAAAGAAAGCAACCGCTTCATCACGGCTGACCTCTCTGCGGACAACTTGAACATTTTCATTAACAATTTTGGCCATCTCTTTTTCAATTGCCGGCAAGTCTTCCGGAGTTAATGATTCAGGAAGGTCTACGTCATAGTAGAATCCTCCCTCAATAACAGGACCGACGCCAAACTTCGCCTCAGGGTACAGGCGTTTGATTGCCTGGGCCATCAAGTGGGCTGTGCTATGGCGGAGCACCTCGAGCGCTTCCGGTGAATCCTGGGTGATGATTTCCACGGAAGCATCTTCTTCAATCGGCCTCCTCAAGTCGTACATTTTCCCGTTAACCTTACCCGCGATTGATTTTTTCTTCAATCCCGGGCTGATGGACGCGGCGATATCTTCTGTTGATGTGCCTTTCTCGAATTCTTTCACATTTCCGTCAGGGAACGTAATTTTCAAATCTGCCATGTCTTTTTCCTCCTTTTATTGATAACCCAGGCGATAACCCGCCTTATGATTGTTTTGAAAAAATAAAAAAGCCCGCCCCTGGAAAAGGGACGAGCTGTTATGCACGTGGTTCCACCCAATTTTTCATTTAAACAGGCACACCAGCCCATTTGAAAAAATGACTTTGAACAGATAACGGCTGCGGCCGCCAGCAATTACTCATTTCCATTTTCACGGCTGGAGTTTAAAGGGGGTAAGCATTCCATTCGTGCTGGGAAGTTTCCACCAATCCTTCCCTCTCTGCAAGCCGTAAAGAAACGCCCATGTCCTTATCATTACTTTTGCTTCGATAGTTGCTATGTACTTTATTATAAGTAGTTGCCGCAAAAAAATCAAGCCGGCAATGCCATTTCGTCCAGCCCTAAGCCTTGGCTGGAAAATCAGCCGGTTTATGGAGTTCGACCCTTTCTTCGAAGATGTTCATGATCGTCCGGATAAGGGGCATCTCCGGTTCCTCCGCGTATAAATGGATTGTCGAAGGGGCAATCGAGAGCAGCGGGGCAATTGAATAGGAATCCACATAAACCGGATGGTTGATTAATAGTTTCCTGTCAATCATTTTTGCAAGATCGGCCCTCTTCACTTCGGCCAATTTTTCATCGTAAAATGTAATTTCGTCCCCCGTAAGCACGTGAAGCAGATTCATCCGCGCGGGGCGCCCCTGGACGAACTCCCTTAATGACTCTATGAAAATCAAGTATTCCTGCTCCATTTTATATTCATCAATCGAAAGGGCCGCCACTTCCTCCATGTAGTCAAAAAATGGACGCAGCCTAAATTTCACAAAAGAATCGAAAGAAAAGCTTGTGCCTTCCTTTAACATCTCCCTAATCGATTCCTTGACATACCCCTCCGGCCCATTTTTTCCAAGGAAAATGAACAGCTCCCTCCTATCTCCTTCAAGGATGGAGTGCATGATGTCAATAATGTGCTGCTGCTCTGCCGGGTCGATGAAATAATACGCATCCTGCAAAATCCCTCTGAACCACTCGTCCCATTTGGCCCCGGTAAGGTATCCCCAGAAAGCCTGCACGAATTTATCAATTGAATCCCCATCAAGGGATCCAAATAGTATTTTAGTACAATGGCGGTCTTCGATAACCTGAATTTCGATTCCGCGCCCGGCGCCCTGCAAATGCTTTTGCACCTGAGTATAGAAGCAAATGGCGTCCGGCCCGTTCTCGAAGATGATTTCTCCCAACCATATCCCTCCCTGTCCCGCTGATTCCTATAATCATATATATGGGGGACAAAGGGGGATTAGAATCCCGCCGCTTTTTGAAAAAACAAAAGAAGCCTCCTTGTGAAGGGGGCTTCCTAAACGGGTTTTTTAATTTTTCTGGCGCCGATTAGGGCCAATTAACATCACTGGCTCACTTAAATATCGAATTCTCTCCATTATCCTGCGAGCCTTCATTTGTTCTTCTTCACCACGCTGGCTATATGTCAAATGATGCTCCAGTTGGTCAAAATTAAAGTTGGAAGTAAAAAAGGTTGGAAGTTTCTCAAGCATTCTGAACTGAAGGATTGGCCCAAGCACTTCATCCCTAGTCCAACTTGACATCGCTTCAGCACCAATGTCATCAAGCATCAAAATTGGTTCTTTTTTTAAGGCATCAATCTTTTCGTTAAGAGTATGATCTCCTATCGCACTTTTCATTTCCCTAAATAGCTCAGGGACATAAACAATCATTGACGAAATTTTTTCCTTCGCAAGTTCATTTGCTATGGCACCAAGCAAAAAGGATTTTCCTACTCCAAATTTACCATGTAAATAAAGTCCCTTTGGCTTTTTTCCCTCAAGGTAATCCGCCACAAAAAAAGTTGCTCTTTCAACGGCATCGAACCTTCCTTGAGATCCATCGTTAAATGAATCAAATGAAGCATTCAGAATATCACGGGGTACATGGAGACTCCTAATAAGCCTCTCATTCCTTCGTTTTTCATCCGCCATTACCTTACGGGGGCACCGCTCATATTCAACATCTATTGAATTCCTATGGACAACCAATTCCGGATGATATCCCTGCATAATGTTGATACACTTATCAAGGCTCTCACAGCCTTGGCATTGCTTGCTCTGATTTTTATATTCATAAAGTTTAACCATACTTCTTTCAATCATGTTATCTGTAACGATATTTCGATTTTCATTCAAAAATGACTGGATATTTGGGTCTGACATAATTTCAGATTTCATCTGTTCATAACGTTTCATAAAGTTTTCATTGGATGCAAGCCGTTTTAACGTTTGGTTAATTCGTTCCACCTATTTCCCTCCTCTCTTTTCACGTATTGATTTTAATTTTTCCTCAATTGCCTTTTTTCTTGCCTCTGCATCTTTTTGAGAGCCGTGTTCTACCTTTTCGGTTTTATCCACTTCATTAAACCAATCAGGCAGTATTTCCGTCCGGATTGGCTTTTGTTTTGACTGTTTTTTCCCGGCAGGCGATTTCGCGCTGCCCGAACTCCATTCAATATATTTAGCATGTTCCTGCCTTGACAGTTCCATCGCCTCTTTAACCGTCCGTATTTGTTTTCTCGCCCAGTGGCCCGCCAGCCGTTCAACATAGCCCTTCGTCAGCTTCATGTCGGTTTTCAGCATGGCGAACTGGATGAGCACATTGACAACCCCGGGAAGCAGCTGCTGATTCAGCATGACGCCTTCAATCACTTGCAAATCAGCACTAGAAGGTTCTGCCCCGCCCGATAAGTCTTTCATAACCTGAAGGGGGGAAGCTGTCTCCAAATACCTGATCAGTTTTTCTTCCTGGGTTTTCGGCTCCTCAAGCTGGACCCTATCGGCAATCGGATGGACTCGTTCGGTTAATGCGGGAAGCTTGTCGTAATTCTCGAACTGGTACCAGTCCCTGGCCGCCTTCCGCAGTTCTTCTATGTCTATTTCATCCTTTTCGTTTACGGCGCTAAGAACGATGTTTTTCATTTGTAGCGCATCGATATTGTACAGGAAGGCCAGGTTGCAGATTGCATCTTTCACCTTTGGGGTAAGCGACCTTTTTGGAACAAGGGAATCCCCCAAACCCGAAACAAGGAGATCGAAATTGAACGTTTCGTGCGGAAGCTGGATCGGGTTGGCAGATTGCCTGCCAATGAACTGCTGGCCTTTTTCGGCATCGAGCTCTTCCGAATGGTCCTGCAAATATTGAAGAGTGTTCGATGGAGCCGAAACAAATATATCCTGAAAGGGTTTTGTCACTTCCTCGTACCCCTCGTGCTCGGACATTGTGCGGTCACAAAAGAACCGCTTCAGCCGGAGGAAATGGTTTTTGCCGATTTTCCTATATAGGTAAACGTTGAGCATCCCATCCACAAAAAATTGCTCCGGGCTTAGCGGAGGCTGCAGTTCATAGATGAATGACCGGATGTCATCCTCGTTCTTGACATGCGTTTTCAACAAGCCGATTCCTTCCAGCTTGAGCCTGGCCTCATATATCCTTTTCAGGTTCAGGCCTGAGAGGTTCATTAAAAAATGATGGGAAGATGCCTCAGACCATAAACGGTTTTCCTCAACCTCGCTCCACAATGTCATATACACACTGAAGCAATCAGGCCCAATCAGGGGCTGATAAAGAAGAGAAAGTATTTTTCTATCATACTCATGGAGCAGCCCATTCGAGGCGACTATGTATCTATCAACCGGAACAAGTTCCTGCCAGTGCTGGGCCATAACCTTAACCCCTTTTCTCTTTTATAGAATTAGGCAAAAACCCTCGTAACTTCAGTCATGAGATGAATCGCCTTCGGATACGGTATAGTGCTAAAAAATCGAGGGATTTTGTATTAGATTAAGTTTCCGACACGCAAGACAATCATTCGTATCGTTCAATATAGATGGTATAATATAACTGGAAATTGTTCTTTGAAAACTGTACATATAGGGTTGATGCAGGAAAAGCTCTGCATCGTAAAATGTTCAAGCAACACGAACAAAAACGGTTGCATGTAGCGATAGCCAAGCACATGTGATAGATCAAAACGGGGTTTGCTTGGTTCCTCGTCAAACAGTTCACCTCTTACAGAAGGTGATTAAATCGGTATGCCAACAGGTGCATATTGGGCTGTTAAAACCAGAAGGCGATTTTTGCCTTTACAAGCTCGTGACTTCAGTCATGAGTTGTTGACAAAAATGAGGCATCCGCTCCCGTTTAGCGAATGCCTTAAGCTCGGGCATATGTAATGGAGTTCCATTCACTTGCCATTAACTCTTTTCCTTTTTTATTAATTCCTTCAGTTCCTCTATAAATACATTAATATCCTTAAACTGCCGGTAAACGGAAGCAAAACGGACATAGGCAACCTCATCGACCAACGCAAGCCTGTCCATCACCATTTCACCGATCACTTCACTGTTAATTTCGGAAGTTCCCTGGCTGCGTAATTCCTTTTCCACATCACTCGTAATTTCCTCAAGCTGCTTGAGGGCGACCGGACGCTTTTCGCATGCCTTAATCAGTCCGCGCAATATTTTATCACGGCTGAATTCTTCACGAGTACCTTCTTTTTTTACTACAATCAACGGAATTTCTTCCACTTTTTCAAATGTCGTAAAACGGTAGCTGCACTCCTCGCATTCCCGCCTTCTTCTTGTGGAACGCCCTTCATCGACGGGCCTTGAGTCAAGTACGCGTGTACCGCTATTTTGGCAAGCTGGGCATTTCATTTAATCAACTCCAATTGTTTCCGGGATTATGCACAATGCAACCGGGTTGAAATTGTATTCCGTCATCTTTAATCTTATAGAAAAGAGGGGTTTTTCACAAGGATTATTCGCTGTTTTTTCCAGAACCAATATATGTATGCGCCTTGTCCAAAGCCTTGTATAAATCAAGGGCGATTCCCCTTAGTTTCCCGTAATTGGCCATTATCGCGGGGCGTTCCGTTGACAGATGGAAATCCACCGCTGTTTCGAATGGCCTCACATTCACAATTGTCGCAATCAGGAAGCAAGGTAAAGGTTCGGATAGCTCACAGGCAATTTCCCCACGTTCTTTTGATGATTCCACAATCCTGCATCCCGGCTGTTTGCCAAGAATCCCTTCCAGGCTTGTGAACAACGGGTCTTTACCGGAACGGTAATAATGCGTCCGTAGTCCGCCATCGGGGTTGCCTTCGCTAGTTGCACAAACATTTGAAAAACGCTGCATTACATTCTTAAGCACGATTCCTTCCTCCACCGCATTTTTTCCTGCCTTAGGGTTGTTTACTGCAGGTTGGACCTTCTATACCAAGTGTACAACATTTCGGGGAATAACAAAATCAACAAACGCCTTGGATTATCCCCGAATAAATACGGGCGTCGTCCTAAATGGTCCGGGAAAATATAAAAAGAGGCGCAAGTACGCCTCTTTGGATTCGTCAGTATGAAATTACAGGGCTTTCGCCTGGTTTACCTGTACAGGGCCCATGCCGCGAGGAAGTTCAATATTCTCGCGTGTCTGTGCATTCAACGCTTCAGCGATATAATCCGCTGCGACATTTGGGTTCAAATCGCCGCACGTATAAACGTCGATGCTGGCATATCCATGTTCAGGAAAGCTGTGAATTGTCAGGTGGGATTCGGAAATAATGACTACTCCGCTAACTCCCTGTGGCGCAAATTTGTGAAATGCCACTTCCCGGATTTCGGCTCCTGATTTTAGAGCAGCTTCTACAAAAGTTCTTTCAATAAAATCCATGTCATTCAGCTTTTCAAAGTCGCATCCCCACAGTTCGGAGATCACGTGTCGTCCCATAGTTTCCATATTAAATTATCCCCCTCAAACATTTTTGCTTCATTCCTGAAACCATACAATTGACGGTAACTGGTAATTACCACGGGGGAAAGTTAGTCCAGAGAGGTCCTAACCCTTTAAGTAATTAATCGCTACCTAATTTCAAGAAGTTCACGATGACTAGTATACTTTGTTTATACCCTTTTTGCAACCTATGAAAATGAAAATTTTAAAAGGAAAGATATTGCTCTTTTTCTGGATGGTTTTGGTCGGTTCTATGGGTTTCCCCATGCTGTACCTGCGGGTTTTTAAGTGGGTGAAATGATTTAGTTGGTAAGAAAAAACTGCTGCCTATTAATCGGGTTTCGGCCGGACATTGTCACTCATTTGGATTTCGATGATTTCCTTTCTGTATCACCCTGATTTGAGTGACTTCCTTTAGGGAAAACACACAAACAATGTCACTCATCCTGATTTGAGTGACTTCCTTTCACGAAATCATGCAATCAATGTCACTAATCCTGATTTGAGCGACTTCCTTTCACGAAATCATGCAATCAATGTCACTCATCCTGATTTGAGTGACTTCCTTTACAAAAATTGCACTTACAATGTCACTCATTCTGATTTGAGTGACTTCCTTTACAAAAATTGCACTAACAATGTCACTCATTCTGTTTTGAGTGACTTCCTTTCACGAAATCACGCAATCAATGTCGCTCATCCTGATTTGAGCGACTTCCTTTCACGAAATCATGCAATCAATGTCACTCATCCTGATTTGAGTGACTTCAATTCAGGAATTAGGCACTTTGTTGTCACGATTCGGGGGCTTGCGTGACAACTAAACCGGATTCTCAGCTTTGGTTGTCACGATTCGGGGGCTTGCGTGACTACTAAACCGGATTCTGAGCTTTGGTTGTCACGATTCGGGGGCTTGCGTCACAACTAAACCGGATTTTGCTCTTTGGTTGTCACGATTCGGGGGCTTGCGTGACTACTAAACCGGATTCTGAGCTTTGATTGTCACGATTCGGAGGCTTGCGTGACAACTAAACCGGATTCTGAGCTTTGGTTGTCACGATTCAGGGGCTTGCGTGACAACTAAACCGGATTCTGAGCTTTGATTGTCACGATTCGGAGGCTTGCGTGACAACTAAACCGGATTCTGAGCTTTGGTTGTCACGATTCGGGGGCTTGAGTGACAACTAAACCCGATTCCGAGCTTTGGTTGTCACGATTCGGAGGCTTGCGTGACAACTAAACCCGATTCCGAGCTTTGGTTGTCACGATTCGGGGGCTTGCGTGACAACTAAGCCGGATTCTGAGCTTTGATTGTCACGAATCCTCATTTGAAGTGACATCCTTTCTACGATCTGGTCGATCTTTGTCACTCAGTAACCGGGCTTTGAATTCAAATCAACTTCCAAAAAAGCTGAACATTGCACCCCAAACAAGCAAAAAAAGCCGCCATCACGGCGGCTTTCACCATAACAGCGGCTTTTCTATATTATCCTACTTTTATTTCCGTTTTAGATGCAATTTGCTTGGCCACATACAGTATCAGATCGACGACACGGGATGAGTAACCCCATTCATTATCATACCAGGCGAGGACTTTTACTTTCCTGCCGCCCATGACCATTGTCGAAAGGCCATCAATAATTGCGGAATGGGAATTTGTATTGAAATCTACAGAAACAAGCGGCTCGTCGGTATAATCGAGTATGCCTTTCATTTCTCCCCTTGAGGCTTCAATAAACACTGAATTGACCTCTTCCACGGTTACATCCTTTTTCAAGTCAACAACCAGGTCGACAAGGGATACATTTGGGGTCGGAACCCTGAGTGACATCCCATGAAGCTTCCCCTTCAGTTGCGGCAGCACCAATCCGAGCGCTTTCGCCGCACCCGTCGTTGTCGGGATAATCGATTGTCCGCACGCCCTTGCACGCCTTAAATCCTTGTGTGGATTATCGATGTTCTTTTGGTCATTTGTGTAGGCATGTACAGTTGTCATCAGGCCGTTTTCAATCCCAAATTTCTCATCAATCAACTTCGCGACCGGAGCTAGGCAATTTGTCGTACAGGACGCGTTTGAAATGATATCATGCTCATCAATATTTAATGCGCTTTCATTTACGCCCATCACAATCGTAATGTCTTCATCTGTTCCGGGAGCCGTAATGATGACTTTCTTCGCTCCTGCATCAAGATGGAGGGCCGCCTTTTCGCGTGAGTTGAACTTCCCGGTTGCTTCGATTGCAATATCTATTTTCAATTCCTTCCAAGGCAACTGCTCAGGATTCCTGTTGCTTAGAAGCTGAACACGCTTTCCATTTACGATAAGTTCATTTTCAAGCGCAATCACTTCACCATTGAAAGGGCCATGCGTCGTATCATATTTAAGTAAATGCGCAAGTGTTTCAGCGGGATAGCTCGCATTGATAGCAACCACATCAATATTTTGTTCCACGATGGCTTTCCGGAAAACCATCCTTCCAATTCTCCCAAACCCATTGATCGCAATTCTCGCCTTCATTATTCGGCTCCTTCCACACTATGTTATACTTATGTCTGCTAATTCGCATAATTAGTATAACATAATTAAATCGAATTGTGATGATTAATGTGCTTATTTTTTCGCCTTTTTCAATTGTTTTTTTAAAATGGATGACATAAAAAATACAGGCTCCCTTCCAATGGGAAAGCCTGTATCCTTGAACTGGCTAGACGCCTTTTTCATTCCGCCAGCGCCCGAGTATTTCAAGGAGCTGCCGATTTGTTTCTCCAATATCTCCATTATTGTCAATCACAGCGTCCGCCATGTCCGCTTTTTCAGAAAGGGGCATTTGCGAGCGGATCCTGGCCTCAGCTTCTTCCTTTGAGAAAGAATTCCTTGCCATGAGCCGTGAAAGCTGTGTGTCCCTGTCAACATAAACGACGAGTGTTTTATCCGCCAAGTGGGCCAACTTGCTTTCGAAAAGGAGCGGGATATCGAGCATAATAACTGGAGCACCGGACATCTCAGCTTCTTTCCTCTTTTCGGCCATCCTCTTTCGTACTTCCGGATGGGCAATCCCGTTCAGCAAAAGCCTTTTTTGCTCATCATTGAAGATGAGCGCCCCAAGCGCCTGCCTGTCTATCCCTCCGTCCGGCAACAGGATTCCGGACCCAAACGATTCGACAATTTTCTTGTACGCCGGCTCACCGGGTTCGACAGCGAGCCGCGCCTCGATATCCGCATCAATGACCGGTATGCCCATTTCCCTGCACATGTTTGCCACGGTACTCTTTCCACTGGCGATTCCGCCGGTCAAGCCGATTGTCAATGCCATATGATTACCCCGATTTATAAATTTTGCGAGTCCAATAAGATAAGCCAACCCCGTAAACGGTTAAAGCTTTTGGCAATTCGGGCAGTAATGGGTTCCCCTGCCGCCGACAACACCTTTAGAAAGCGGTGTTCCGCAGTTTTTGCAAGCTTCCCCTTTTCGTCCGTAAACGAGAAGGTCAAGCTGGAACATTCCCATTTCTCCCTGGGAATTCACATAGGAACGGATTGTGCTGCCGCCCTTTTCGACCGCTTCTCCAAGCGTAGCGACAATCTCATCATACAACCTTATTATTTCCTCCCCATCGAGCGTGTTAGCAATCCTCTCCGGATGGATGCCCGCCCTGAAGAGCGCCTCATCCACATAAATATTCCCAAGGCCAACTAGAATCTTCTGGTCTAGCAGGGCGGTCTTTACTTTCCGGTTTGTTTTGCCGAGTTTGCCAGCCAAATGCTCTACCGTAAATTCCTCTGAAAAAGGCTCGGGCCCCAATCCGAAAAGAGGAGGCTGGTTGAATTCCGTTCCTTTCAGGAACAAGTGAAGTGTCCCGAATTTCCGTACGTCCCTATATCTTAGCTCAGTACCATCCTCAAAAAAGAAAATCGCATGGGTATGCTTATCGACCGGGTCCCCGGCTTTTTCCAATGAATATTTACCCTCCATCCGCAAGTGGGAAATAAGGGCATAGTCTTCGGTATAAAAAATTAGGAATTTCCCCCGCCTGCCGATTTCAAGAAAGCTCTGCCCCCTTAAAGCGTCGGTGAATTGGACTGTGTCCTCCGGGTTTTTGACCATTTTCGGCCAAAAAATCGATACATTGCTGATTGTTTTTCCGACCACAAGCTGTTCAAGTGTCTTCCTGACGGTTTCTACTTCCGGCAGTTCCGGCATTCACAGCCCTCCTATCCAAATAACTGTTCACGCCTATTTTGCATCGTACCAGGTAGCCCCGTACGAGTAATCCACTTTTAGAGGGACTTTCAGTTCAAGGGCGTTTTCCATGATCTCAGGAACAAGTTTCTCGAGCGTTTCAATTTCCTCACGCGGTGCTTCAAAAATCAATTCATCATGAACCTGAAGAAGAAGGCGAGCTTTAAGGCCCTTTTCCTTCAGCTCATCAGCCATGTCAATCATCGCTTTTTTGATAATATCGGCCGCGCTTCCCTGGATTGGCGTGTTCATGGCAGTCCTCTCTGCAAAGCTCCTTAGGTTAAAATTCCTGCTGGTGATTTCGGGAATGTATCTTCTCCTGTGCATTAAGGTTGTGACATATCCAGTTTGCTTGGCCACTTTTACAATATCCTCCATGTAATCATGGACTCCCGGATAGCTTTGAAGATACCGATCTATAAACTGGCCAGCTTCCTTCCTCGTAATGCCCAGGCTTTGGGAAAGGCCAAAATCGCTGATTCCGTAGACGATTCCGAAATTAACCGCCTTGGCGTGGCGGCGCATATTCGAAGTTACCTCATCCGCTTCGACATGGAATACCGCCATTGCCGTCTTCGTGTGAATGTCCTCTCCCTGTTGGAATGCCTCTATAAGCTTTTCATCATTCGCGATATGGGCGAGCACCCTTAATTCAATCTGGGAATAGTCCGCCGCGAAAATAACCCAATCTTCCTCGGATGGGATGAACGCCTGGCGGATTTTCCGGCCTTCTTCAAGGCGGATTGGGATGTTCTGCAGGTTCGGGTCCGTTGAGCTTAGCCTGCCTGTTGCCGTAAGAGCCTGATTGAATCGGGTGTGGACCTTATCCGTATCAGGGTCGACAACCTTCAGGAGCCCTTCAATGTAAGTGGACTGCAGTTTCCCTAGCTGCCGGTAATCAAGGATGAGCCTGATGATTTCATGGTCCTCCGCCAGCTTTTCAAGAACATCTGCGGAAGTCGAATATCCCGTTTTTGTTTTTTTGCCGGAAGGAAGGCCCAGCTTTTCAAATAAAATCGCTCCAAGCTGTTTAGGGGAATTGATATTGAATTTTTCGCCGGCCATCTCATGAATCTTTTCTTCGATGACCTCCAATTTATCATGTATTTCACTGCCCATTGCCTTAAGCCGGGCAAGATCCACCTTTATTCCAGTTGATTCCATATCAGCGAGGACAAGCGTCAACGGCATCTCAAGCTCATTGAACAATTCATACTGGCTGTTTTCACGCAGGCCTTTTTCCAAAAGTGGCTTTAGCTCCGCTATCGAAATTGCCTTTCTGACAAGATGCCCGGCCAATTCATCCTCAGCGGGAACCTTCCGTTTGGCTCCCCTTCCGTAAAAAGCATCATCCGCCTGGACATTCCTGAATCCAAATCTTTTTTCGATCGTGGAAAGGTCGTCAATATTCGCTGACGGGTCGATGATGTAGGAAGCAATAAATACATCGAATACAATTCCTTTAAGATGGATTCCGCGTCTTCGCAATGCCACCTCGGTCGCTTTCGCATCATACACAATTTTCTTTTTCGTTTCATCCTCAGCCCATTGCTTGAAGGCGGATGACTGAAGGGCTTTTTCCTCTGAAAAATAAAACCTGCCCTTTTCACTTGCTATGGCCATTCCAATGATTTCTGCAAAATGGTAATTATCTTCAAGGATTTCAATATAAAAGGCGGTTTCGTCGCCAAACAATTCTAGACTGATTTCAGCAGGTTTTTCGTAGTCGACTTCCGCCAAATCCGCCCCGCTCTCATCTTCTCCGGTACCTTCCCCAAGTTTATCCAGCAGCGAATTGAAGCCAAGTTCTTTAAAAATGGAAAAGACTTTCTCCCTGTCAAAGCCTTCATAGGAAATCTCGGAAAGCTTTACTTCTATTGGCGCCTCCCTCGTAATGGTCGCGAGCTCCTTGCTCATTTTTGCCTGTTCCTTGAATTCCTCAAGCTTTTCCCTCAGCTTCTGCCCACTCACCTTGTCTGTGGACTGAAGGAGATTTTCTAGAGTTTCATATTCCTTCAAAAGCTTGATTGCCGTTTTTTCACCGACTCCGGGAACCCCCGGGATGTTGTCCGAGGAATCCCCCATCAAACCTTTCATATCAATGATTTGCCATGGTTCAAGGCCATATTTTTCTTTTATATGTTCCGGAGTATATTCCTCAATATCTGTAATGCCCTTCCTTGTAATGCCGACGGTCGTTTTATCGGATGACAGCTGTGTAAGGTCCTTATCCCCCGATATGACCCTTACTTCAAAGCCTTCTTTTTCGGCCTCGAGGGACAGGGTGCCAATAATGTCATCTGCCTCATAATTTTCGAGCTCATATCTTGGTATCTGATAAGCATCCAATAATTCGCGGATAAACGGAAATTGCTCGGACAGCTCAGGCGGAGTCTTTTGCCTTCCGCCTTTGTACTCGCTGAATGTAGCGTGCCGGAATGTCGTTTTTCCGGCATCGAATGCAACGAGCATATGTGTTGGTTTTTCATCCTCGAGAATCCTCATCAGCATCATCGTGAAACCATAGACGGCATTCGTATGGATACCCTTGTCATTATTGAGGAGAGGCAAGGCAAAGAAAGCACGGTAGGCAATGCTGTTTCCATCAATTAAAACAAGCTTCTTCTTTTCCACATTTTTTCCTCCTGTTCCTTTGCAAAACCGGCCCTAAATTGTAAAAACTTCCTTTTGCATTTAGGAGCCGTTTTTTCCTTGATTATCTTCCCCGGGCCAGCTTGCGGAATTCAAGGATAAATTCGCTCCCTTTTCCCGGTTTGCTTTTTACTGAAATCCTTCCTTTGTGGGCTTCAACGATATGCTTTACAATGGCGAGCCCAAGGCCTGTTCCTCCTGAATTTCTGCTTCTCGCCCTGTCTACCCTGTAAAAGCGTTCAAAAATCCGGGGTATCTCTTTTTTCTCTATCCCTAGGCCCGTATCCTTGACAGAAATCACGATATCATTTCCGGATTCGCGGATGGTAAGTTCAACCTTCCCTCCAGCCGGAGTATAATTGATTGCATTCGAGATGAGGTTGATTAATACCTGCTTCATCCTGAAAGGATCGCCTTCCATTTGAATTTCGGCAGGAACAGGATGGACAACGAGATTGATATTTTTTTCATTTGCTTTCCCCTCAAGGATCGCCACAATATCCTTAACCATTGTATCGAGGCTAAATACGGAGATATCAAGCCTGAAATTATGCTGTTCCAATTTTGAAAGTTCAAGAAGTTCCTCGATCAGCCTTTGGAGCCGGTCACCCTCCTTTAGGATAATTGATAGGAACTCCTGGAGCGCCTTTTCATCCTTCATCGCCCCATCAAGCAGTGTCTCGGCAAAGCCCTTGATAGAAGTAACGGGCGTCTTTAACTCATGCGAGACATTCGCGACAAAGTCCTTTCTCATTTGCTCCAACTTTTTCAGTTCCGTTATATCGTGAAATACAAGCAGGACACCTTTCCAGACATTGTTCGTTCCGATGATGGGCAAAGCGGATACGTCGAAATACTTCCGTTCAATCAAAACTGGCAAAATAAACTGCCTTCGCTGTTTTTGTTCTGTTATGAAAATGTCTTCAATCATTTCACGAATTTCCCTAAAAGGGATGGCTTCGTAGTATGGCCTATATAATAAATCGGCAGGCTCCACCTCAAATAATTCCCTGTAACCCCGGTTAATGAGATTGATTGTTCCCCTGCTGTCGATTAGGACAAGGCCGCTGCCGATATTTTCGATCAGGGTCATCAGCCTCTCCTGCTGCATGTCCCGGGTTTTGGCCATATCCTCAAGGTTTCGTGCTAGGACGTTAATGGAAGAACTCAACAGCCCGGTCTCATCGGTTCTGTCCTCTACATAGGTCCTTGCCCTGTAATTCCCCTTTGCAAGCTCCATTGCCACATTTGCGGCCGATTCTATTGGCCTCGCGTATTTACGTGTAATCCTCATCCCCAAAAGCACGATAATTGCAAGGGCAAGGCTAAGGCTAATGGAGATGAACCACCAAATATGCTTATACGCATTCTTTAGCTCGCTCGAAGCCAGGCTCAAAAACAAGTATCCTTCCGTTTCCTGCCCCTTTTTCAGTTCCGTCCAATGGTAATGGACTTCCTGGTTGTCCTTTAATTTGAAGAATCGTGTTTTTTTGTTTTCACGCAAAACAATATCCGAAATTAAATCACGGGGAGCAGCGACGTTTTCCTGGCTGTTGTAAAGGATGATCCCTTCCTTGTCCACCAAAAGGATGCCTGCGCCAAGCTTGTCTCCGAATTTTTCTAATTCAGTCCTATCGGCGCCGAGAATTCCTCCGTAATCCTCGATGTACATTCGGAGCATACTGCTTTCCTTTTCAAGCCTCTCGTAAAATGAATCAAGATAATAATTTTTAAGAAGCTGGCCCAAGAGGGTGCCAAGCCCTAAAAGGACCGCGACTGTCAGGAGGACCATTGCGGTTAAAAGCCTCGTCCTATATTTTGTCATTCGCCCTTCGGTTCCTCCATTTTATAGCCCAGTCCCCTGATTGTTTTGATATAGTCGGGCTTTTTAGAATCAACCTCAATTTTTTCCCGCAGATGGGAAATATGTACATCCACAATTCTTGTATCCCCGGCGAAATCATAATTCCATACCGTGCTTAGCAGCTGGTCCCTTGTCAGGACTTTGTTTTTATTTTGCGCCAGGCAATTCAAAAGCTCAAATTCCTTTAAGGTCAGGGAAAGAAGCTCCTCTTTGAAAAAAGCTTCGAACCTTTCCGGGAAAATTTTCAGGTCCCCAATTAGAATGGCCTCTTCCTCTTCAGGTTCTTCCTGCTGTTTTTCCTGGTATTGCTCTGTCCTACGGAGAATCGCTTTTACCCGTGCCAAAACTTCACGCGGGCTGAAAGGCTTAACCATATAATCATCCGCGCCAAGCTCAAGGCCAAGTATTTTATCCAGTTCGTCATCTTTAGCCGTTAGCATGAGGATAGGAATCATCACCTTTTGCTGGCGGAGCTGCTTACAAACTTCAATGCCATCAATCCGGGGGAGCATAAGGTCAAGGATAATCATGTCGGGGCGTTCATTTATCGCCCGCTCCCTGCCTTCCTCTCCATCCATCGCCGTGATGACTTCGTATCCCCCTTGCTCCAGATTGTATTTAAGCAGCGTTACAATCGATTGTTCATCGTCGACAACTAGTACTTTTTTCTTCATAATGACCTCCGGTAATAAAAAATCCCCTGTATATCTATAACTTCCCCTAACACTATACTATAGTAAATAATTTTAGCCTTCAAGAATGGCGGAAGGGCAGCCATTGGCTGCCCTTAAAAGTTATCAAGCGCGCTGCCATCCATACGTGAGAGGCGATGTGGAGGACAGACCTTTATTTTGCCACGGACTACGTTTTCTTTGGTTTCATTCTTTCCTCCTGCAGAAATTGTTATTGTATGTGATTTTGGATCCACTTCAATTACCTCGAGTAAAAAATCGACGGTCCCATAGTGGTAAACGGGTTTAGGAAAATCCAGTTCCTGAGCGAGGATATGGCTTCCCGGACCGGGCAGATATTTTGAAATGGCCGATGTAATAATACCAGTCAGCATGATGGCCGGAACAACCGGTTTACCAAAAGGGGTTTGTGAAGCATAATCATGCTGTATGTATAATGGATTTGCGTCATTTGTCAGGCCTAGATAAAGAAGCAAGTCTTTGTCTTCAATTTTTTCGGTCAGTGCAAGTTTCTCCCCAACAGATATTTCTTCTATCCTTCTGCCGAGCTTTCTCTTTTTTCCTAAAATCATCATTCTGCCCTCCTTAGTGCCTGCCTTTCAAAAAGGCGGATATCCCAAATCAGTTTTACCTATACTGAAAACCGTGAAGGCTTTTTCCATGGCAGCCAAAAAATTCGGGGGAAACTCCCCCGAATTCGGTCACCACTTATGCAAGTACAGCCATGACATTACGCACTGATTCCGCGGACTTGTCAAGCGCGGATTTCTCGTCTTCTGTCAGTTCAAGCTCGATTACCTTCTCGATGCCGTTAGTTCCGAGAATGGTTGGAACGCCAAGATAAATGCCTTCGTAACCGTACTCGCCCTCAAGATAGGCGATTGATGGAAGGACTCGGCGCTGATCCTTCAGGATAGCTTCACACATTTCAACCAGGGAGGCTGCGGGCGCGTAATAAGCACTTCCGTTGCCAAGAAGGTTGACGATTTCGCCTCCTCCTTTACGTGTACGCTCAACAATTGCTTCAAGGCGTTCTTTTGGAATAAGGGTTTCCAGCGGGATGCCTCCAGCATAGGAATAACGGACGAGCGGTACCATATCGTCACCGTGGCCGCCAAGGACGAAACCAGTAATGTCTTTTACAGACAAGTTGAGTTCCTGGGCGATAAATGTCCGGAACCGGGCCGTGTCCAGAACGCCGGATTGCCCGATGACGCGGTTTTTAGGGAAGCCAGTTTCCTTGAAAACTGTATAGGTCATCGCATCGACAGGGTTTGTCAAAACTACGATGAAGCAATCAGGAGAATAGTTCACGATTTCCTGTGCCACGCTTTTCATGATCTTTTGGTTAGTCTGGACAAGGTCATCCCTGCTCATTCCTGGCTTTCGGGCAATCCCCGCGGTTATGACCACAATATCAGAATCCCTAGTGTCTTCGTAGCTGGATGTTCCTGTAATATTAGCATCAAACCCCTGAACCGGGCTTGCCTGCAGCATATCAAGAGCTTTCCCTTTTGTCGGGTTTTCCATTTGCGGTATATCGACAAGAACTACATCGCCAAGCTCTTTCTGGGCCAATAGGAATGCAGTGGTTGCCCCTGTGAAGCCCCCTCCGATGACTGAAATCTTTTTGCGTTTCATTGACATGTCGTTTCCTCCCTGGTTATGGTTTTACACTGGGATGCCGGCGGGAAGGCAATGCTGCCCGCCGCCGTGAAATGCAAAATGGTGCAATGGCAACCAGCCCTGCTTATTCCATATTTTTAATAAGCTCGTCACCGAATTGAGATGTTTTCACTTCAGTCGCGCCTTCCATCAGGCGGGCAAAATCATACGTAACAACCTTGGATGCGATTGTCTTTTCCATCGACTTCACAATCATATTCGCAGCTTCGTTCCAGCCAAGGTGCTCAAGCATTAGTACACCGGACAAAATGACGGAAGAAGGGTTTACCTTGTCAAGGCCGGCATATTTAGGCGCCGTGCCGTGTGTCGCTTCAAAAATGGCGTGGCCTGTTTCATAGTTGATGTTGGCGCCTGGCGCGATGCCGATTCCGCCTACCTGAGCCGCAAGGGCGTCGGAGATATAGTCACCATTCAGGTTCATTGTCGCAACGACATCAAATTCTTTCGGGCGTGTCAGGATTTGCTGGAGGAAGATATCCGCGATGGCATCCTTCACGATGATTTTGCCGGCTGCTTCCGCGTCGGCCTGTGCCTTATTCGCAGCTTCAACACCTTCTTCTTCCTTGATCCTGTCATATTGGGCCCACGTGAAGACCTTGTCGCCGAATTCCTTTTCAGCAAGCTCATAGCCCCAATTTTTAAACGCGCCCTCTGTATATTTCATAATGTTCCCTTTATGTACAAGGGTCAGGGATTTACGGCCTTCCTTGATTGCATAATTAAGCGCCGCGCGGACAAGGCGAGTTGTTCCCTCTTCGGAAACCGGTTTGATTCCGATACCTGAAGTCTCAGGGAAGCGGATTTTGTTCACGCCCATTTCGTTTTGCAGGAATTCGACCAGTTTCCTAACCTCATCCGATCCTTTTGCATACTCAATACCCGCATAAATGTCTTCCGTGTTCTCCCGGAAAATGACCATGTCGGTATCCTGCGGGCGCTTGACCGGCGATGGAACGCCTTCAAACCATCTTACAGGGCGCAGGCAAACGAACAAATCAAGTTCTTGGCGAAGCGCAACGTTCAGGGATCGGATACCGCCGCCAACCGGAGTTGTAAGAGGCCCTTTGATGGCGATTAGGTATTCGTTGATTACATCCAATGTTTCCTGCGGCAGCCATTCACCAGTCTGGTTGTACGCCTTTTCTCCGGCGAACACTTCCTTCCAGACAATTTTCTTTTCACCTTGATAGGCCTTTTCCACAGCAGCATCGAGAACCCTTACTGAAGCCGCCCAAATATCCGGGCCGGTGCCGTCTCCTTCGATAAATGGGACAACGGGATTATTAGGAACATTCAATACTCCATTTTGGACTGTAATTTTTTCACCTTGCATTGTCATTTCTCCCTCCACTGATGAATCCTATTTGGATAAAACTACGTTTTTAAAAGGTTAGAAGGCGCCTCCTAACCTTTGAAAGCGGGGGACTTGCCATACTTGGGCGTTCCCCCGCTCTATTCATTACATCAATTTTCCCCGGGAAAGTAAACCAATCCGGCAGGCGATTTTAGCGCATAGCAATCGGGATGTATTTTTGCATCCCCGGGCCAATGTAATCGGCGCGCGGGCGAATCAGCCTGTTATTGTCATATTGCTCGAGGATATGAGCAAGCCATCCGGACACACGGCTGATAGCAAAGATTGGCGTGAACAAGTCATGGTCGATGCCAAGGCTGTGGTAAACCGAAGCGGAATAAAAATCGACATTCGGCGGAAGGTTTTTCTCACCAGTAACGATTTCCTCAATTTTGACCGACATATCGTACCAGTGTGGTTCCCCTGTCAATCTTGTAAGTTTCCGTGACATTTCCCTCAGGTGCTTCGCGCGCGGGTCTCCCTTCCGGTAAACACGATGTCCAAAGCCCATGATCTTTTCCTTATTATCAAGCTTGCCTCTTACGTACGCTTCAACATTCTCTGGTGATCCGATTTCTGTCAGCATCTTCATGACAGCTTCATTCGCACCGCCATGGAGCGGCCCTTTAAGGGCGCCAAGCGCGGCAGTAATTCCGGAATACACATCGGAAAGCGTGGCTACACATACCCTTGCGGTGAAGGTTGAAGCATTCAATTCGTGGTCCGCGTGCAGGACAAGTGCCTTGTCAAAAGCCTCGACCGCAATCGCATCCGGCTCATTTCCAGTCAGCATGTACAGGAAGTTGGCGGCAAAACCAAGGTCCTTCCTTGGGGCAATTGGCTCAAGCCCTTTCCTGATTCTTGCGAAAGCCGTTACGAGCGCAGGCATTTTGGCCTGGAGGCGGACAGCTTTTCTGTAGTTGGATTCTTGGCTCATCACATCTGCCTCATCATCATATAGGCCGAGCGATGAAATTGCCGTTCTTAATGCAGCCATCGGATGGACGGACTTGATAGGGTACATTTTGAAATGATCAAGTACTTCCTGTGGCAGCCCCGCTTCGGCTGAAAGCTGTCCCCTTAATTCCTCAAGCTCCGCCTCTGTCGGCAATTTCCGGTGCCATAACAAATAAATGACTTCTTCAAAACTAGCATTCTCTGCAAGATCATCAATGTCATAGCCGACATATGTCAATGTATCGTCGATGATCGAGCTGATTGAGGAGGTTGTTGCAACAACCCCTTCTAGTCCACGTGTAACTGACATGCCAAACCTCTCCTTTCAAACTGTGTAATTTCCCCGTTCCCTTTTCCTATAGTGTAGTTGGAAGTCCGGTTTGCCCGGCTGAATTGCATGAGCGCTTGCTCGGAATTATTCCAAAAAATGAGCATCTGCCAATAAAATAAAGCAAATGCCGCTCACCCGCCATTCATTTAAAGCTTTTAAAGCTGATAAAAGATTCCTTCACTTTACACTATACACAATTATTTAATCATAATAATAAAACCTATGTAAAAAAGATTGCGCTTACATGTACTATTATAACCAATTGTCAGATTTTTGTGAATGAAAAGGAATTGAAAAATTTAAAAATATTATACTGATAGAAAAATTGAATTGTAGATAGTGGAAATTTGTTTCGGTTTTGCGAGCGCTGATAATAAATCGCTTTTTTAAATTATAGCCGTAATGCATATTCATTGGCAAAATGTTAAACTTAGTCTATATTATCCATTTTTAGCCAAAGGAGGTGTCCTGCGATTGAATCCAGTTTATATAGCCCGTACAATGAGGCTGCTTATTGTGGTAGGGCTGGTGATTGGGGGATTTATCGCGTTTTATTACATATCGGCGGTAACGTACCCATTCCTGATTGCATTTGCCATCGCCTTCTTGATAAATCCCATTGTTAATTATTTTGAAAAAAAAGGCCGAATGCCGCGATCGCTTGCGGTCCTCATCACATTGGTCATTATTTTCGCTTTATTTGCGGGGCTTGTAACTCTGTTGGTAGCCGAGATCGTTAGTGGAGCCACCTACCTTGCCGAAGTCCTGCCAAAGCATCTGAATACAATGATCCGCTATAGTGAGGACATGTTCGCTTCCCAAATCATCCCTCTTTACAACCAGCTCACCGGCTTATTCAATAACCTGGACGCAGGACAACAGGAAACGATCATGAAAAATATTCAGAATGTCGGCCAGAGGGTCGGTACGACAGTTGGACAATTCCTGAATGGATTTTTCGGGAATATTCCCATGATTTTATCCTGGTTTCCTAATGCCGCGACAGTGTTGATTTTTTCGTTATTGGCAACCTTTTTTATCAGCAAGGACTGGTATCGGCTTTCTTCCATGGCGGGAAGGCTCATCCCTGTGAAAGCAAGGGCAAGCGGCCGGACCGTATTCGCTGACCTTAAAAAAGCTCTCTTTGGCTTTATCAAGGCCCAACTGACCCTTATCTCCATCACGACAGTCATCATCTTGATAGGCCTCCTTATCCTGCGTGTCGATTACGCTATTACAATCGCGCTTGTAGCCGGGGTTGTCGATATTATTCCTTATCTTGGCACTGGAACGGTGTTTGTACCCTGGATCCTGTACGAGGCGATTGCGGGGGATATGAGGCTTGGAATAGGCCTGGGCGTGTTGTATATCATCGTACTCGTCCAAAGGCAGATAATGGAACCGAAAATCCTCTCCTCAAGCATCGGCCTTGACCCACTTGCCACCCTGGTCGCTCTTTTCGTCGGCTTTAAGCTTCTCGGGTTTCTTGGCCTTATAGCAGGCCCGGTCGTCCTCGTCATTTTTAACACGCTTAAGCGCGCGCACGTCTTTGAAGACCTTTGGGCTTTCATCAAGGGAAATGAAAGTAAGCATTAACAAAACGCCGGCTTGCAAGCCGGCGTTTCATTTGTCACCTAATTATTCTAATTGTTCCCTTGTTCATCCATTTTCTGAAGGAAGCTGCCAGCAGCCGTTTGAAAAACTTCCTGGTTGTCGGAATTAGCAGGAAAAGCCCAAACAAATCCGTTACAAAGCCAGGAGCGAGGAGGAGCGTTCCCCCGACAAGGACGCTTATGCCGTCGAGAATTGCTTCCCCGGGCATTTGGCCGTACGCCATTTGCTGCTGCGCCTGGCGGATGACTTTTAAACCCTGGCTCTTCGCCAAATAGGTTCCGAGCACCCCTGTCAATAAAATAAGGAAAACGGTAGGAAGCACACCTATTGTTTTACCCGACCAGAGCAATATCCCAATTTCGGCTGCTGGAACAAGAATGATGAGCAGAAAAAAATAAGTGCGGAACATGGTTCGACAACTCCCCGTAGAAAAGCGTAAGCGGCCGTTTCCGGCGCTGGATCTAGACAAATTTCTAACATTCACTTCTTTTTGGAAAAGCGTAAGCGGCCATTAAACAAAAAGAAGGGACGGCCCTCCCTTCTTTTTGCAGGATTTACAGCACGCTTGCATGCCCGTTGTAAATTACGCCCCTTGTTGCGTCAACCGTTATTTCCTGTCCATCCTTTAAAATTTCGGTTGCGTTTTCCACGCCGACAATAACCGGGATTCCGATATTCAGGCCTACAACCGCCGCATGGCTTGTCAACCCACCCTCTTCTGTAATCAGTGCGCTGCACTTCTCAATCGCGGGTACCATTTCCCTGTCGGAGCCGATTGTAATCAGGATGTCCCCGGGAGCAATTTTCGCGAGCGCTTCTTCAGCATTCCGTGCGACAACGGCTTTTCCGTATGCCGATTTTTTGCCGATGCCCTGGCCTTTGGCAACAATGTCACCAACGATGTGAATTTTCATTAAATTCGTTGTTCCCGCTTCCGCGACAGGAACACCCGCAGTAATGATGACAAGGTCTCCATGCTCCACAATCCCGCTGTTCAAGCTTTCGCCGACAGCAATATCCATCATTTCATCAGTTGTCTTTACCATCTTGCCAATCTGAGGATATACTCCCCAGACAAGGCACAAACGCCTTTGTACCCTCTTATCGGACGTAACTGCCACGATAGGCGCCTTCGTCCGGTATTTCGAAACCATCTTTGCCGAATGGCCGCTGACAGTAGGAGTGATGATTGCGCTAACCTGGAGATTGAGGGCAGTGTAGGCGACCGATTGTCCAATCGCTTCAGTCGTATTCGTATCCGTATCCCTGCTCCTTTTCTGGAGAATTTCTTTATGGTTCAATGCCTCTTCGGCCCTGGATGCAATATTGTGCATCGTTTGGACGGCCTCAACAGGATAAAGTCCGGCAGCTGTTTCACCTGAAAGCATAATCGCATCCGTACCGTCAAAAATCGCGTTTGCAACGTCACTTGCTTCCGCCCTTGTCGGCCTCGGGTTGCGCTGCATCGAGTCGAGCATTTGGGTCGCAGTGATGACTGGCTTACCTTCAGAGTTGCATTTCTTAATCAGCATTTTTTGCACAAGAGGGACTTCCTCAGCCGGTATTTCCACCCCTAAATCACCACGGGCAACCATAAGGCCATCCGAAACCTCGAGGATTTCATCGATGTTATCGACACCTTCCTGATTCTCGATTTTAGGAATAATATGAATATGCGTCGCATTATTTTCCTCAAGAAGCTGGCGGATTTCAAGAACATCCTTCCCCCTTCTGACAAAGGAAGCCGCAATGAAATCGATATCCTGTTCTATACCAAAGAGAATATCCTTTCTGTCCTTTTCCGTAATTCCTGGCAAGTTGACAGAAACACCAGGCACATTGACACCCTTTTTATTCTTTAACGTCCCTGAATTCAAAATCTTTGTATGAATTAATTGTTGATCCTTATCGATTTCTGTTACTTCAAGCCCAATCAGCCCGTCATCCAGAAGAATTTTTGATCCAATGTGAACGTCATCAATAAGGCCTGGATATGTAATGGAGAACATATCGGGCGTTCCTTCGACTTCTTTCATGGAAACTGTAACTTCACTTCCAGCTATCAGCTCAATCGCGCCATCCCTCATATTGTGGGTGCGGATTTCCGGTCCTTTCGTATCAAGGAGAATCCCGACAGTCTTTCCGGTCATTTCAGCTGCTTTCCTGATGTTCGCGATCCTTGCCCCATGCTCCTCAAAATCGCCATGCGAGAAGTTAAGGCGGGCTACATTCATCCCTGCAACCATTAAGTCTTTCAGTTTTTCAATACTTTCACTTGCAGGTCCTATTGTACAAACGATCTTTGTCTTACGCATGCTTTATCCTCCTGTCAGCCATTAAATAGATAGTTCCTGGGACAATTTATACAAATTGAGATCAAGAACATGTTTTTTCTCTTCAAGGGCCTCTATAATGTCATAATCGACCAGCCGGTTTTGCTCAATTCCCACCGCTCTTCCGCCACGGCCTTCGATTAAAAGCTCAACAGCCCTCGCTCCCAGCCTGCTCGCAAGAACACGGTCAGCGGCGGTTGGCGATCCACCCCTTTGCATATGCCCCAGAACGGAAATCCGCGTATCAATATTTGTTGCTTCTTTCAAGGTGCGGGCAAACTCCCCCCCGCTGCATACTCCCTCGGCTACAACAATGATACTGTGTTTTTTCCCCCGCTCATTACCGCGGCGAAGCTTTTCTGCAATATCGGCCATGTCGTAATTTTCTTCCGGAATGAGGATGGTTTCAGCCCCGCCGGCCAAACCTGCCCATAGGGCGATATCCCCGGCATCGCGGCCCATTACTTCAATAATGAAAGTACGTTCGTGAGAGCTGGCTGTATCACGGATTTTATCGATTGCATCAATAACGGTATTTAGCGCCGTATCGAACCCGATTGTAAATTCAGTGCCCGGTATATCATTATCAATTGTCCCCGGGACGCCGACACAAGGGAAGCCAAGTTCGGTCAGCGCTTTGGCGCCGCGGTAGGAGCCGTCTCCGCCAATTACAACAAGGCCTTCAATCCCATGCTTCTTTAACTGCTCGATCCCTTTCGTTTGTCCTTCCCTCGTCTTAAATTCAATGCAACGTGCTGATTGGAGCATTGTGCCTCCCCTATGGATAATATCCCCGACCGAACCCAATCCAAGCCTTTGGATATTTCCATTAATCAAACCCGCAAAACCTCCATACACTCCGTAAACCTCTATATCATGGTAAATTCCCTTCCTGACGACTGCCCTGATGGCAGCGTTCATACCAGGGGAGTCCCCGCCGCTAGTCAATACTCCGATTTTTCTCATTGAACTATTCACCCCATATTTTTAATCGTCCATCAGGCAAAGGTTTTCGTAAACCCCTTACATTGTTATAAAGGTAATAAACTGTCATTAATAAAATACCATTAAGTAAGAGGTCTAACAACTTAATCGCAACGAAACAAGCAAAACAACGTTTATCGGTCAAGTGTAAGCGTTTAATAAGAAAACCCTCGGACTTTTTAACGAATTGGGAGGTATTCCCGCACCCTGGCGCTACTTCAATACTCTTTCTTAGAGAGTTTAAAAGTATTATTCCTTTCCTGGTGCAAAAGAAAACGTGCTTCGAAAAGCACGCTTCAGTTTACCCCTATATAGTCATTTAAAAACGAGTACTCGCCGATTGTCTTGTATTTTTCATACCGCTGGTCCTTTAGTTCAGCTCCGGAAAGCCGGGACAATTCTTTCAGCGATCGGAAAAGCGCCTTTTCAATTTCATGGGCCTGCGCTTCGACGTTCCGATGGGCTCCGCCTCGGACCTCAGGAATGATATGATCAATGATTCCCAGTTTTTTTAGATCTGGCGCGGTAATTTTCATCGACTCTGCGGCTCGTTTTGCCAAGGATGCATCCTTCCAAAGCAATGCAGCCGCCCCTTCCGGCGAAATAACCGAATAAGTGGAGTTTTCGAGCATTAGAATATGGTTTCCTACGCCAAGTGCCAAGGCGCCGCCGCTGCCGCCCTCACCAATTACGATGCAAACAACCGGAACACTCAGGCTTGCCATTTCAAAGAGATTGCGCGCAATCGCCTCGCTTTGGCCCCGCTCTTCCGCTGCTTTGCCCGGATAGGCACCTTTTGTATCGATAAAACAAATAATCGGGCGGCTGAACTTGTCGGCCTGTTTCATCAGCCTTAAAGCTTTTCGATAACCTTCGGGGTGAGGCATCCCGAAATTCCGCCTGATATTTTCTTTCGTATCTTTTCCTCGCTGATGCCCAATGACCGTTATCGGAACGCCTTTGAATTTTGCGATTCCCCCTACGATGGCTTCATCATCCCCATACAACCTGTCTCCATGGCATTCAATAAAACTGTCGAATAAATACCCGATATAGTCAAGGGTTGTCGGCCTGTTTGGATGGCGGGCGATTTGCACGCGGTCCCACGGCTTTATGTTGGAGTAGATATCTTCCTCGAGTTTCTCCAGCCGGGCCGAAAGCTTTTCGATTTCAGACGAAAGGTCTACATCCGTTTTATTTGTATATTCCTTTAATTCACTAATCTTCTTTCTCAGCTCAATAATTGGTTTTTCAAATTCAAGTTCACCTACCAAACAAGCTCACCTCCACGCTGATGCAATTCAAGAATAGTGCCAATTTGGCCTTTCAGCTCATGTCGATCAATTACCGCATCGAGCTGGCCATGCTTTAGTAAAAACTCTGAAGTCTGGAAATCTTCCGGCAGTTCTTCCCTGATTGTTTGCTCAATAATCCGTCTTCCCGCGAAACCAATCAACGCGCCTGGCTCGGCGATATTGTAATCCCCCAGGGATGCGAAACTAGCGGAAACCCCGCCTGTTGTCGGATGAGTCATGATCGAAATAATCAGCCCTCCATTATCGCTAAACCGCTTCAGGGCCACACTCGTTTTTGCCATTTGCATAAGGCTTAAAACGCCTTCCTGCATCCTTGCACCCCCGGAAGCAGTAAAAATGATAAAAGGCACGCCAAGCTCCCCAGCTTTTTCTACGGCGCGGGTAATTTTTTCACCAACAACAGATCCCATGCTTCCCATACGGAAGGTTGAATCCATAATCGCGATTGACACCTTGATGCCGTTCACCGTTCCGGTCCCGGTAACGACTGCTTCGTTGATTTTTGTTTTAATTCTGTCTTTTTCAAGCTTTTCAAGATATTCCGGGAACCCCAATGGGTTTTCGGAAATCATGCCCGCATCCATTTCCTCAAAGCTCCCTTCATCAAGGAAACTCTGGATTCTTTCACGGGCATTCATTGGATAATGGCGGCCGCAGTGAAAACAAACTTTCAGGTTTTTCGCAAGCTCCCGTGTATAAATAATTTTCTTGCAACCAGGGCATTTTGTCATGATGCCTTCAGGGACGTCCTGCTTTGCTGCTTCAGAGGGAATTGCGGCATATTTTTTCTTCTTCGGTTTTTTATTAAATAGCTCTTTTAGCAAGTTAGTACCTCCCTAGTTTTAAGATTGGGATTAAAGCCGGGAACTGCAATGCTTAAAGTATTCATTGGCTGTCTTCCGGCAGGCCGAGATCCTGGCATTCCACTATCGTGGTAAGTACCGGCATTTTCGTCATACTATAGTATAGCGAAAAACTTTTCGGATGCGTAGCGGCAACAGTGGCCAGACCACTTGAAGATTAAAAATGGCCCGTGATTGCCAAGGCTTGCCTGTCCATACTATAGGGCACTTTTTTAAAAAAAGATGCCGCTTTCTGTCGCTAGGATTTAGACATTTTTCTTAATTCTTTATATTTTTCTATTGCCATTTCCTCATTTCCAGCCGCAATGGCGTCGAGGAGAGCCCTGTACTCTTCAGGCCGGGCAATTTCTTTTTCAAAGTCCTGGGAATGGTAATAGTCCTTTAAAATCACCCATATGCGCAAAATCAAATGGTTGTCAGCCAGCTGGATTAGATGGTGGAAAAACTCATCATCATTCATTTCCGCTTTTTCGGCCATTTTGTATATTTGTTCGAGATATGGACGAGGAGCTTTTTGGAGGATGAGCCGCAGGCAGTCCATTTCGATGCAGTATTTTGTTTCTTTCACATCCCGCCTTGCTTTTTCGTCCTGGAGGATGAATGTGCTTAGCAGTTGAACGAGCTGGTTACCCTGGAAGTCGCGGATAAAAGTGCCCTCTCCCCTTCTCGTCTCGATAAGGCCCAATAATTCTAGTGCCCGGAGAGCCTCCCTAACAGAGGAGCGCCCCACAATGAGGCGCTCGGACAATTCCCGCTCGGAAGGTATTTTGTCCCCGGTTTTCAGGCCATCGGCAGCAATCATTTCCCGAAGCTGCTTGACAATTTCAATATATACCTTTGAGTTTTGGGACTTGCTCTTTATAGAATCGTTCACTTATTTCTACCTATCAATGAAAGGCGTTTTGTCTTTTCCTTTACCTCTTCTGGATCGACACGCAGGCGGGCAACCCCTGTTTCGATCGCTGCCTTGGCTACCGCGGATGCGACCTCTGGCGCGACCCTTTCATCGAATGGGGCCGGGATGACATAATCCTCATTCAGCTCATCAGCGCTAATCAGGCTGGCAATCGCTTCAACCGCGGCGACTTTCATTTCCTCGTTTATATGGGTTGCCCGTGCATCAAGGGCTCCCCTGAAAATGCCTGGGAAGGCAAGGACATTGTTGACCTGATTCGGGAAGTCCGAACGGCCCGTCCCAATCACACGCGCTCCGGCTTCTTTGGCTTCCTCCGGCATAATTTCCGGAATCGGATTGGCCATTGCGAAGATGATCGGCCCTTCATTCATCGTGGCAACCATTTCTTTTGTCAAGGAGCCGGCAACGGAAACACCGATGAACACATCCGCGCCTTTAATAACGTCCTCAAGGTTCCCGTGAATCCTGTCCCTATTCGTAAACCGGGCAACCTCATCCTTTATGGCATTCATGCCGCTAGGGCGCCCTTCATAGATTGCCCCTTTTGTATCACACATTATAATGTCACGGACACCGTAGCTGTAAAGAAGCTTAATAATCGCGATTCCCGCTGCGCCCGCACCGTTTGCGACCACCTTGATTTCGGTCATTTTTTTACCGGTAATCTTAAGGGCATTGACTAGCCCAGCAACTGTAACAATAGCTGTACCGTGTTGGTCATCATGGAAAATAGGTATATTCGTTTCTTTTTTAAGCCTTTCCTCTATTTCGAAACACTTAGGCGCGGCGATATCCTCAAGATTTACCCCGCCAAATGTCGGCTCAAGAAGCTTGACTGTTTCAATAATTTTGTCGACATCTGTGGTGTTAAGGCAAATTGGAAATGCATCCACTCCCGCAAAGCTCTTGAACAGGACAGCTTTTCCCTCCATAACGGGAAGTGCTGCTTCCGGCCCGATATTTCCCAGCCCCAGCACGGCTGTTCCATCTGAAACCACCGCTACCATATTGCCCTTCATTGTATAGTCATATACCGTTTCAGGCTTATCATAAATTTCCTTGCAAGGTTCAGCTACCCCTGGAGAATAAGCAAGGCTTAAATCCCTGGCGTTCCTTACCTCTACTTTTGATTTTGATTCCAACTTCCCTTGGTTTACTCGGTGCATATGCAGTGCTTCTTCACGCAATGTCAAGGTATTCACTCCTTTAGGATATGGAAGGACATGGTTATCGGTGGTCAGACCACACTATCCTTTACAACTATAACACATCTTGTATTGATGTAAAGCAAGAAATTATACGCTGTTTATTTTAAAATAACATTCGTTTTCCCTAGGAATTCTGCCAGGGACCCGAGAAGGGCTTCTGTCGGGTTGACCCCGTAACCTGGACCAAGCCCCACCGTCTTGTTTCCTTCATAGTGAAGGACGACTTCAGCATCTCCCTTGCTTGAAGCAAGAATTTTTTTCAGTTCCTTGAGACGTGCCGGGTCTTGGTGTTCCTCGGTGAGCCTAAGATACAGGCGCGGCCTTGACATCTCACTAAGCCAGTTGTCAAGATCCACGGCCTTTCGGATGATGAATTGAACTTTTCCATCCCTCTTTTCGGCCTTACCCTCAATGGCGGCCAATCCTCCCTGGCT
Source organism: Neobacillus oceani (assembly GCF_046237595.1). Lineage (NCBI taxonomy): Bacteria > Bacillati > Bacillota > Bacilli > Caryophanales > Bacillaceae > Neobacillus > Neobacillus oceani. The sequence goes on from NZ_CP143543.1 coordinate 3,203,927, forward strand.
TAGAAGGTGGGAATGCCTTTTATATACATCGGGAAACGCAACCGCCTCCATTTCCCCGCTTTGGTCGCTTATTGTAAGGAAAGCCATCGGTTCACCTTTTTTTGTCCGGATCTTTTTAACAGAGTTTATATACACGCCCGCATACCTGAAATTCGGGCCTGGCTCCAATTCCGCGAGCGGACAAGCCCCTGCCCCAAGCAGCTTTGTTTCATGCATGGACAAGGGATGGCTGGAAAGGTAAAAGCCCAGCACTTCCCTCTCAAAAGCAAGTTTGTTCTCGAGGCTTATTGGATCGACTTCCATGTATTTGGGCGCCGGCATAAGCGAATGATCCGAAAACAATCCGGTTTGCCCGTCCTCCCCTGGACTCATCAGCTGCGCATGTTCGATTGCTATATCGATGCTCGCAAGGAGGGTTGCCCTGTCTTTTTCAAACTCATCGAAGCAGCCGGAATGGACCAATGCTTCAAGCGTCTTTCGGTTGGCAGTTTTTTGCGGCAGGCGGATGCAGAAGTCAAACAAGTCGGCAAAAGGCTTCCGTTTCCTTTCCTGTATAATTTCCCTTGCCACCGTCCCCCCAATGCCTTTAATCCCTCCAAACCCAAACCGGACTCCACCGTTTTCAGCTTTAAAAGAGAACAGGCTTTTGTTTACGGACGGCGGGAAGACAGGTATACCCATTGCCTTTAAATCCCGTATATACTGCGCTATTTTCACATCGTTCCCGGTTACGGAACTAAGCAGCGCAGCCATGAAATAGGCGGGGAAATGCGCCTTCAGATAAGCGAGCTGACAAGAAATGATGCTATATGCGACTGAATGGCTTTTGTTGAAACCGTAGTTTGCGAACCTGACAATCAAATCGTAAACTTCATTCGCAACGAGTCTGTCATACCCCTTTTTAACCGAACCGGCAACGAAATGCTCCCTTTCCCTGTCCAGTACTTCCTTCTCTTTCTTACCGACGGCCCGCCTCAGCAAATCCGCTTCCCCTAGCGTAAATCCCGCCATTTTCGAAGCGATTTGGATGATTTGCTCTTGATAAACGATAACCCCGTATGTATTTTCCAAAATGGGTTCAAGGTCCTTATGCGGATAGCCGATTTCTTCGCCGCCATGCTTCCTTGAAATGAACAGCGGGATATTTTCCATCGGTCCCGGCCGGTAAAGGGCATTTACGGCTACTATGTCATCGAACCTCGTTGGCCTTAAACGGGTAAGGACCTTTCTCATCCCTTCCGATTCAAGCTGGAAAATTCCCGCAGTATCCCCTTTGGCGAGCAGTTCATACGTTTTTTCATCTTCTAGGGGAATCGACCTTGGATCAATTTTTCTTTTTCCTTCCCGGTTAATCGCCGAAACAATACCCTCGAGAAGTGAAAGGTTCCTAAGGCCCAGGAAATCCATTTTTAAAAGCCCGACTTCCTCCAGATGTTCCATTGAATACTGGGTCAGGAATACGTTGCTGTGCCCACTTTGGATTGGAACCAGTTCAACGAGCTGCTGCTCGCTGATGACAACGCCGGCCGCATGGGTGGATGTATGCCTTGGAAGGCCCTCAATCTTAAGCGCTGTGTCGAAAAGCTTTTGGTTTAAAGGGCTTTCAGAAACAAACTCTCGCAGCCTTGCCGATTCGCGGTATGCCTCCGCAAGTGTAATCCCGTTCCTGGAAGGGATTGCTTTTGATAGCGCATCCACTTCCTTCACATTAAGGCCGAACGCCCTCCCGACGTCGCGTATCGCCGCTTTCGCCGCAAGTGTCCCGAATGTCGCGATTTGGGCGACATGGAGCTCCCCGTATTTCCCGGCGACATATTCAATCACTTCGTCGCGCCGGTTGTCCGGGAAATCGATGTCGATATCGGGCATGGTGATCCGCTCAGGGTTAAGGAACCGCTCAAAAAGCAGTCCATGTTCCAAAGGGTCGACGTCCGTAATATAGAGGGAATACGCCACCAGGGAGCCTGCGGCGGAACCGCGGCCGGGACCTGTCAGGATCCCCCTTTCACGCGCATATTTCATAAAATCCCAAACAATCAGGAAGTAATCATTGAAATTCATTTTGTTGATGACGCTAAGCTCGTACCGGAGCCTTTCCAAATAGTCGTCCCCAAAATCGGGACGCCTCTTTTTTAGGCCGGCAAAACAAAGCTGCCCAAGCATTTGTTCAGGCGTTTCTTCAGGCTCAAGCGGGTATTTGGGCATGTGGAACCGCCCGAATTCAATTGAAACCGAGCATCGTCCCGCTATGTCCAGCGTATTTTCAAGCGCATCCGGGAAATCTCCAAAGAGGACGGCCATTTCCTCCGCCGTTTTCAGATAATATTCCTCTCCGGACAGCTTGCTCCGCCCTTCGTCCTGCAGCCTTGCTCCATCCCTTATTGCCAGAAGACATTCATGCGCTAATGCGTCACCCCTGTCTAGGTAATGGACCGCATTCGTTGCGGCCAACCCTATCCCAAGCTTAGTAGCCAGTTCGGGAAGTACGCCAAGAAGCACCCTCTCTTCCTCAAGGCCATGGTCCTGAACGGAAAAATAAAAGTCCCCATCAAAAATAGTTTTATACAGTTGCGCGAGGGCGCCTGCCTCCTCTCCCTTTCCTTCAAGCAGCAAATGTTCAACTTCCCCTTCGATACCGGGAGTAATGGCGATTAGGCCCGTTGCATAATGCCTCAACCATTTTAGCGGTATGCCATCAGGGGACTTCGTTTGAATAGCGCTTGTTATTTTCAGGAGGTTCCGGAATCCAGTCTTATTTTTTGCAAGAAGGACGAGTGGAAACGCTTCCGTCTCCTTCTGATCGGACAGGACATCAGCAGTCAGGCCAAGGATAGGGGCAATGCCGTGTTTTTTGCATTCCTTGTAAAATTCAATCGCTCCATACAATACATTTCGGTCTGTTAGGGCGAGGGCCTTGAACCCTTTCTTTTCCGCATCCGATACTAATGAAGGAATCGAAGCGGTGCTGCTAAGCAGGCTGTACGCACTATAGGTTTGAAGGTGGATAAAAGACATTTTCTCACTCCCCCCTGTTACGTCCTTCACATACCATTATAGTGCCTCAGGGAGTAAAAGAAAATATGTTCTCCTTTTTCATAGCCTCCATGTTGGAAACCACACAGAATTGAGCCTTGTTTCTCCTGAATCATAAAACGGAATGTCTGTCCATATGATGGAAGTAGGAAGGCAATGACATGAAAAGGGTTGATGCCATGAACCAGGCCGGCTTCATTTCTTCTTTTATTGAAAGCTATTTTATCGCACTTGGGGTGCTCCTCGGAGGAGCCATAATCGGGGGAGTCGCCGCCTTCCTTACCGGACAGCCCGCGCTTACCGCCATTGCCCGGCTCTCGTCCTCTTTATGGATTTGGGCAATCGTCGCTGCGATTGGCGGTACATTCGATCCCATCTATGAATTTGAAAAGGGGATTTTCGATGGGCAGACGAAAGACATTATCAAACAAATCCTTTTGATTTTATCCGCTCTCGGGGGAGCACAAACCGGAGCGCTCCTAATTGAATGGTTTACCCAGGAGTTTATTTCTTCATGAGGGTCCCCACCTTTTACAACGACCAGTCGTGGCAGCGTTTTTTCGCAGGGATGGCCATCGGAGGCGTAATCAGCTGGCTCCTATTGATCTATATGTATGGAGTTCAACAGGATAAACAGACATTGACTATCCAGGAGCAAAAGGATACGATCAAGGAGCTCAAGGATGATATCGCAATCTGGCAGGAGGAGTTCGAAAACCTAAACAAAGAAAATATCGAACAACTTCTTGTCCAACAAATTACTGTAAAAATCACAAACCATCAAAAATACGGCCTCGACCTCCTCAGCGTCCACGAGATAGAGGAAGCGGTACTGGACGATTTGAAGACACTTAAAGCGAAGGATATTGAAACGGTTTATAAAAATAGGGATTTGATAAGGAGGGTGATCGAAAACAGGTCGGTATCACTCAACGGAAAAAAGTACAGGCTTGAGGTGAAGGAACTGATCTTTTTTACAAACGTCAGCATCGTTCTCCAAATCACCCTTGACGCATGACTTTGACTGTAATCAAAACAAGGGCCCATCCGGCAGTCCAAGCCGGTGGCCCTTTAAATTGACAATTACTTATTTGAAATTTTCCTCATCGCATGCTTTGTTCAATTCACTGATAACATTGTCCATCTCAGGCCACGAAAAAATCGATGCCCCGGCCGCAAGCGGATGCCCGCCGCCGTTGAACATCCTAGCAACACCGTTGATGACCGGCCCTTTCGACCTGAGCCTTACCCTGATTTGGTCATCCTCTTCAATGAAAAATACCCAAGCCTTAATCCCCTTTACATTCCCGAGCGTACTGACTAGAAGCGAAGCCTCGGATGGGGGCGCGTCATACTGCTGGAGGAGTTCTTTTGTCAAGATGACCGACGCAACCCCATTTTCCCGCATTTCAAAGTTTTGCAGGATATATCCGTTCAATTTTATGATATTTGGGCGCAACTCGTACATCCTGTCATACAAATCCGTCCTGGAAAAATTGTAATGAATCAATTCACCCGCGTAGGCAAAGGTTTTGTCGGTCGTACTTGGATATAGGAACCTTCCCGTATCCCCGACAATCCCCGCATACAAAAGCCTCGCAGCTTCATCATTCAGGACAAGGCCGCGTTCCTTGCCGGAAAGATACATTTCATAAATCATTTCACTCGTTGAACTTGCGGTTGTGTCCACCCATCTTATATCCCCGTAAGGGTCTTCATTTGGGTGGTGATCGATTTTAATCAATGTTTTTCCAAGCCTGTACCTCTCATCACATATCCTTTCCGTGTTTGCGGTATCACAGACGATGACGAGGGCACCATCGTAGGCGCTGTCTGGAACTTTGTCCATTTCACAGAGATATGCGAGGGTTTCCTCATCCTTGCCGGCTGAATAAATAAGCTTATCCGGATAGGAGGCACGCAATATTTCTGCCAGCCCACATTGTGAACCGTATGCATCCGGATCGGGGCGGACATGCCTATGGATGATGATGGTTTCATGCTGTTCAATAGCATCAAAAATTTTGTTTTCCATGAACTGTCTCCTTCAAGTCAATTGTTAATCCCATAAACCGGCTGCGGTTGTGGCATTTGGCCCCGTTTCCGGCTACAATGGAATGGTAGTAGAAAAAGGGGGATTACCAATGCCAATACTTGTTATTCTTATCGTATTTTCCTTAGCCTTTTACGTGTTTTATAAAATAAAATATGTAAGGAGCACCAAACTCATTGAGCGTAAATGGATTTCCTCAAAGTCCGGAATTGCGCTTGGTTTGTTTGTGCTCACGTTCGGCCTCAATCAGCTGTACTTAAACCATTCCATGGTGTCCTATATCGTTGCCGCCGTGTTTGTCGTGCTTGGCGGGATCAATATTTGGTCGGGAATAAAGGCTTATAAATATTATTTGCCATTTGCCATTGAGGAAGCGGAAGGAAAAAACTGATTTCCTTGCCAATTTTTTAAAACTGTGCCATAAAAGAGGCGCAGTTTTTTTAATCCAGCTCCTCAAGAGTAAGCTTCGGAAGCATAATCCTCGCACGAAGAAAAAGCGTTAGCACAAGGAAAGCTTCCAAGAATAATCCTCGTACAAAATTATTCGTTAGCATAATTGAGGATTTTCGAGGAGCGCCTAGCCAGTTTTCATCCTGAAAAGGCATCATTGAGTATCTTGTAACAAATCATGGCTTGATAAAGCGATGATTTGTTACAGCTCGAGGTCAAGGCGCTTGCGCATTCTTTTCACCTATTGCCGGTCAATAAGCTGGCACATCATCATCGCTTTCCCGACCATAGCCCCATCGCTGAACGCTTCGACATCCACTTTTCCAAACTTCCGGCCGACTTCAAGCACCTTCGGGTAAATTTCCAGGATACTATCAATCTGTACGGGTTTTAGGAAATAAATGGTCATATTCTCCACAACAAGGTCACCCTTTTTATACCCTCTGAGAATCCGGCTTGCGGCTTCTGCGACAATCGTCGTGAACACGCCATAGGATATCGCCCCAAGGTGGTTGGTCATCTGCGGGGAAACTTCAACCTTGTAAAAGTCCTCTCCTTTAGTCTTCCCTTGGGAAAGCAGCATTTGGCTAGTCACAATATCATCAAGCGTTTCCCCTACCTGCGGCTGCCGCTGAATCATTTGGAGGGCTTTTAGGACATCCTGGCGGCTGATGATTCCTTCAAGGCGGTTTGAGTCATCGACTACCGGCAAAAGCTCGATCCCTTCCCAAACCATCATATGCGAGGCGGACGCAACGCTCGTTTTGCCGCCGACAGTCATTGGATGCTTTGTCATCACCCTGTCGATTTGCGTATCCATTTCCTGGCCCAAAATATCCTTTGAAGTAACGATTCCCTGTACTTTCATGCTCTGGTCGACTACCGGATAGCGGCCGTGTTTTGTCTCGCGGTTGTAGGAGTGCCACTGGCGCACTGTATCTGATGTCCTGAGATACACCGTCTTTTCCAAAGGGGTCAGGATGTCCTCGACAAGGATGATTTCTTTTTTAATAAGCTGGTCGTAAATCGCCCTGTTGATCATTGTAGCTACAGTAAAGGTATCATAGCTTGTCGAAATGATTGGCAGCTGTAGTTTATCAGCGAGCCTTTTTACATGCTCCTCCGTATCAAAACCGCCTGTTATCAAGACGGCGGCACCGGCTTTCAGTGCGTATTCGTGCGCCTTCGTCCGGTTACCGATAATAAGGAGGTTTCCCGCGCCTGTATACCGCATCATGGCTTCTAGCTTCATTGCGCCAATCAGGAATTTATTCAACGTTTTATGGAGGCCTGCCTTCCCTCCAATTACTTGGCCTTCGACGATATTGACAATTTCGGCGTAGGTCAGCTTCTCAATATTTTCTTTTTTCTTCCGTTCAATCCGGATTGTCCCGACCCTTTCAATGGTACTGACATACCCCTTGTTTTCTGCATCTTTAATGGCCCTATACGCGGTTCCTTCACTTACATTCATCGCCTTGGCGATCTGGCGCACGGAAATTTTTTCCCCAATAGTAAGCTCATCTATATACTGCAGAATCTGTTCGTGCTTTGTTGCCAAGACCTTCACCCTTTATTCTATTTCCGCTATCCACGCGGACATAGTTATATTTTTTTCAATTTTTTAACTATCGGCTAACCATCAGCGGAAACCCCTCGCTGATGGAAGTTTTACTTTATTTATTATAAGGTTTAAAAAAGTCTGATTCAATGCGGGATAGCTGAAAACTCGCGGGAAAAGGCGGTTAATGGCGTGAACGGATCCTCCTTCTTTGCTCTTTTGTTCTTACGGTACCTCCCCCTGCGGCCCCTTTTACCTTCAGGGCGCCCGCCAGATTGCCACCAACCACCAGGAGAGCCAGTACCGTCCACGAGACAGTGAAAATACCATCCGTACTTACAAAATCAAGCGGAAGCCTTGGTCCGCCGTAATAGATGAGGAAGATTGCTAGCAAGAAGCATAGCATGTACCGATTTTTTGCCATTGTTTTTCCCCCTTACATAAGTTTGTTCCATTTTATGCGCAAATGAGGGGAAAATGTCATGAAGCGAGATAGCCGATTTTACAATTCAATTGACTCGCCCGGCTCCAATACCTTCCCGTTCCTGGCTTCAAGCATTTCGATAAACGCGTATGGGTCCTGTTTAATTGGCGGGAATGTATTATAATGCATCGGTATGACGGTTTTCGCATTCAGGAGTTTCGCCGCGTAAGCCGCATCCTCTGGGCCCATTGTAAAATTATCTCCGATTGGCAGAAATGCGACATCAATAGGATGGCGTTCTCCTATTAATTTCATATCTGAAAACAATCCGGTATCCCCTGCGTGATAGACCGTTTTACCCTCGGCCATGAACAGGATACCCGCCGGCATGCCGCAATAAATCAATTGTTTGTCCGGTGTTTCATAACTTGAACCATGAAACGCCTGGGTCAGCTTTACTCTTCCAAAGTCAAATTGATATGAGCCGCCAATGTGCATCGCATGGGTCCTGACGCCCTGCCAGCCAAGGAAATCTGAAATTTCGGCATTGGCTATTACTAGTGAATCATTTCTTTTCGCGATGCTGACGGTATCCCCGACATGGTCATTATGCCCATGCGAAACGATGATTACGTCCGGGCTTTCATTTTCTTCCTTTAAATCGGTAAGTCCGTTCCCATTAATAAACGGGTCGATCAGAATGGTTTTCCCCCCTGTATTGATTTTGACGACAGAATGGCCATGATACGAAATTTTCATTTTTCATTCCCCTTCCACAAAAGTATTTACTTATACGTTCCATTCTTTTTAATAAAATCCTGCCATACTTTACTTTTAACATCATTTTAATGCGAATATCCAATATCCTGATTCCATTATTGATATAATAAGACTGTTTCCAAATACATTGTAGAAGGGGATACATATGAACGAAAGATTGCAAAAACTATCGGCCTGGATGAAGGAAAATGGCATAGACGTATGTTTTTTAACATCTCCGGATAACGTCTTTTATTTGAGCGGCTATTTTACGGACCCTCATGAGCGGCTTTTGGGCCTCGCCGTATTCCAGAATGAAGAGCCATTCCTAGTGTTGCCGGCGATGGAAAAGAATGATGCCCTACAATCCGGATGGGGTCATGAAATAATCGGTTTCACGGATACCGAGAATCCTTGGGAAATGGTACATAATTCAGTTTCAAAACGGCTTACGAATGCGGCAAAAATTGCAATAGAAAAAGAGCATTTGAATGTTGAACGCTATGAAGAGTTAATGAAGCTTTTCCCTGAAGCGAAGCAGTTTGTATCCGCTGAGGAAAAAATGCGTTCATTAAGGCTTATAAAGGATGAGCGGGAACTGAAGGCCATTAGGGAAGCGGCCGCATTGGCAGATTATGCGATTGAAGTCGGAGCAAGCGAAATTAAGGAAGGGAAAACCGAACTTGAGGTGCTGGCCGCGATTGAATTCGAGCTTAAGAAAAAAGGCGTCAGCCAAATGTCATTCAGCACGATGGTCCTTACCGGCCAAAACGCCGCTTCACCACATGGAAACCCCGGGCAAACAAAAATCAAAAAGGGTGATTTCGTCCTGTTTGATCTTGGAGTCGTCGTTGACAGGTACTGCTCGGATATTACCCGTACACTTGCTTATGGAGATATTAGCGACAAGCAAAAAGAAATTTATGACACAGTCCTGAAAGCCGAACTGGCAGCGATTGAAGCCGTGAAACCAGGAACGCCTTGTTCGACAGTCGACCTCGCGGCACGAAGCGTAATTACCGCGGCAGGATACGGGGAATATTTCCCACACCGACTCGGGCACGGGCTAGGCATCAATGTTCACGAATACCCATCTGTAACTGAAACAAACCCACTGAAACTTGAAGAAGGCATGGTCTTCACGATTGAACCAGGCATTTATGTTCCGGGCGTCGCGGGCGTCAGGATTGAGGACGATGTCCATGTAACAGCATCCGGGCTTGAAATCCTCACAAAGTATCCGAAGGAACTTCAAATCATTAAATAAGAGCCTCATAGCGAAAAAGCAGGGTACCGGGCAACGGTACACCTGCTTTTTTTGAATTACTCCTGCTCCAGCAATTCCTTTGCGGCAATGTATTCAAGTCCTTGGGCTTCGGCCACCGCTTTATAGGTCACATGCCCACCCAGGGTATTAATTCCTTTTAGCAGAGCCTCATTATCAAGGCAGGCCTGCCTGTAGCCTTTGTTAGCGATTTGAATCGCATATGGGACGGTTCCATTCGTAAGCGCGATTGTCGATGTCCTTGGGACTGCTCCCGGCATATTGGCAACTGCGTAATGGACGACCCCATGCTTAATGTATGTCGGATTGTCATGGGTGGTGATACGGTCGGTCGTTTCAAAAATGCCTCCTTGGTCAATTGCGATATCGACTACTACGCTGCCCGGTATCATGGATTGGATCATTTCTTCCGTGACAAGTTTTGGAGCCTTTGCACCAGGGATAAGGACAGCCCCGATAACAAGGTCGGACTCCTTGACGGCTTCCGCGATATTGTAAGGATTGGACATAAGGGTCGTGATGTCGGAGCCGAAAATATCATCAAGCTGGCGAAGCCTTTCTGGATTTAAATCAATGACAGTTACCTTCGCGCCAAGGCCGATTGCCATCTTGGCTGCATTCGTTCCGGCTACACCGCCTCCAATGACCGTTACCTTACCTCTTTGGACCCCTGGAACACCTGATAGCAGGATTCCTTTTCCGCCATGGACTTTTTCGAGGAACTGAGCGCCGATTTGTGCGGCCATCCTTCCAGCGACCTCACTCATTGGCGTAAGGAGCGGCAAGGCACCATTTGGAAGCTGAACGGTTTCATATGCTATTCCAACAACCTTTTTCTCCATCATCGCCTTTGTCAATTCCGCCTCGGGGGCAAGGTGAAGATAGGTAAACAGGATCAAGCCTTCGTGGAAATATTGATATTCTTCCGGTAGAGGCTCCTTCACCTTCATAACCATATCCTTGTCCCATGCTTCGGCAGCTGTCTCCACAATGCTTGCCCCAGCTGACTTGTAATCTTTGTCCGTGAAACCCGATCCGAGCCCTGCTCCTGCCTGGATATAAACCTCATGGCCGAAGTTGACCAAGTTTACAACACCGGCGGGCGTCATCGCAACACGGTTTTCATTGTTCTTTATTTCCGCTGGTACCCCTATCCTCATCGCTCAATGCCTCCTACAAAATATGTACTATTCTGCAAACACTTTCATTTTACCAAACTAGCCTTTCAACGAGAAACATTTTATACAGTTCTAAATAGACACGAGGATCGTTTATCCCGTTCTAAATTGACAGGAAGATTTTCACGGTAGGATTATCGGGATTGGCAAGTAGACACTAAGAGGGTTTTGCAGGTATGTGAGCGACAAAATAGGGCGCACGCCAAACCCTCGCGCCCCAGGTGATTTGCTGTACTTTTACCAGAAATAAGGGTAGCCAAATCCAAAGCCATAAGGATATCCGTATCCGTACAGATATGGACTTAATAGCGCCCCCACTGCCAGTCCTCCAAGTAGGCCGCCTACAAATGGACCGCCAAAACCCCAGCCCCACGGCCTTCCAAATCGCTGGTCATTAGGGTCAATCATATCGTGGTGGGCAAAATGGACAGGCTGTGCCGCCGCATAGTGAAGATCATAGTTCAAAGTAATTTCTCCTCATTAATTTTTAATTACACTAAAGAATATGCTTTCCGTAGGCGAGGGTAATGGGTTAATGTCCCGTTTCATTAAATTCCTTAGGGTAAGAGGCCAGACATGCAATCGCTTTATCAAGCCATGATTTGTTACAAGATACTCAACGATGCCTTTTCGGGATGAAAACTGGCTAGGCGCTCCTCGGAAAAGAAAAACACTTTTCCTTCGTGCGATGCTATGCTGCCGTAGCTTTCCTTGTGGAGCTGGATTACAATAACTTATTCCGAGTTATCCACAAGGTTCAATTTAATAATTTTTTAGAAGCCAAAAAAAGGCTGCCAATAAGTCGGCAGCCTCCCCTCCTTCATTCCAGTTTTTCTCTCATAACCGGATATTCTTCCGTTCGTTCCCGCGCTTCTTCTTCACCCATAATTCCGCTGTTGTAGGCATTCATGATTTGCGCGCTTACTTCCTCTACCCCTTTTTCGTCATAGGTATGAGAGGAGCGCCGTCCACGATCTTTCTTTTGCATTCCGAACCATCCCCATTCAATTGTTATTGAGTCAAACTCATATCTGGGTGCCCATTATTATTTTTTCAATCTGCTGCACGTCTATGCGGCGGTTTTTCATGTATAATTTGGATGAGAGGCGAAATGGCAGATTGTTTATATTCCTTTTGATAGGGGGAAATGCAATGGGAGCCAAGTATCAAAAGATTTTGGCCGCGGTTGACGGCTCAAAGGAAGCGGATCTGGCGTTTAGGAAAGCAATCGGCATAGCCGCCAGGAACCAGTCGTCACTTCTTCTTGTCCATGTAATTGATACAAGGACGTTTGCTATTGTTGAAGCGTACGACCAGGCAATTGCGGATCGTGCTGACCAATACGCCCTTGAATTACTTGAAAAGTATAAACAACAGGCATTGGACAGCGGGTTGGCGGATGTGGCCTATATTGTTGAATTTGGGTCCCCGAAACTGCTAATCCCAAAAGAAATCGCAAAGAAGCACAACATCGATTTAATTATTTGCGGGGCCACTGGTCTCAGTGCGGTTGAAAGGTTTTTAATCGGCAGCGTTTCCGAACATATTACCCGGCACGCCCCTTGTGATGTGCTTGTTGTAAGATCTGAAAAAGAGTTTACTTGATATGGAATTGGAGGATAAAGAACATGGAACAATTTTTTACATATGATAGCCGCCTAGGCATCCCGATTCCCACTTTGGAAAAGAATCTTGCGCAATACAGTCCGGATATTCAAGAAAAAATCCTCTTTTCATGGGAGCAGATTCGAGGAGCGATTCCTGACCGGATCAAGGAACTCGAACACTCCATCAATGAAAAACAGGCTGCCCTTTCCAATGAAAGCAATTTTGAGAAATCATGTGAATTGAACACCGAAATTGCCGGCCTTGCCTCGATTATCAACGATCTTTGGCTATGGTACAGGGCTTCCGATGCAATCGCCGAAGAGAAAATGCATAGCTAAAGAAAAGCTCCCTCTATACGGGAGCTTCTCATTTATTTCCAGGCGTGAGGATTTAAAGCATTCGCGTCCCCTGAACGGGATGTTGGCGATATCATCATTCTTGCATTAAGCAAGGTCTTTTTTAAGTTCCCTGACGACATGCCCGATTTCAGGAATGATCAACTTGTTCATGGCAAGCTTTACCGCGCCTGAAGAACCGGGAATGGCAAAGACCGCCCGGTTGTTTACTACTCCCGCGGCAGCCCGGGATAGGATTGCGGCCGAGCCGATATCCTCTTGGTAACTTAGCATCCGGAACAGTTCCCCGAAACCCGTAATCTCCTTGTCAAAAAGCTTTGTGACCGTCTCAATCGTAACATCCCGTAAAGCGATTCCAGTCCCCCCGTTGGTCACGACAACATCAACTTCCGGGTCCGCACAGCCCCTAAGTACTTCCTGCTCAATTAGCTCGGCTTCATCTTTTACAATCGTATATGCCAACACTTTGTGTCCGTTTGATTCGAGCAAGGACATAATTAATTGGCCGCTCTTGTCTGTTTCCTTATCCCTTGTATCACTTACTGTTATTACCTTGCAGGAAACCGAATTTGGCGCTTCCTTTTTATGTTCCTGGACACTCATGAACGTCCCTCCCTGTCCATAAGATAGCGGAGCCTGTAATAATTATGTGAAAACTCAGTCACCCTTCTTGTAAGCTGATAATTTGAGACCGCCCCGATAGCCATGCTTACAAGCGGAAGGCCCTGGACCATTCTTTTTCTAAAAAGCGCAATGACCGCTCCCTTAAGGAGCTGTCTCATGGGCATTTCCAGCCAGGTCGAGTCGGTTAATTGATCATTTCCCTCATAAAAATACTTGTCCCTTTCACCCTTCAATTCTTCCAAAAGCTGTTCCCAACTTTCACCCTGCAGCCTTGGAGGGAGTGTTGCCGTATGGAACACTTTTAGTGAAGTCATCATCTCAAATGGAGTGTTCACTTCGTATCCATACGTCATCGCCAATAGCTGGACAGCGCGGAGATTGATGACCGCCATCGCCGGTATGTCGGCTCCAAGCAGCAGCGCACCGCCCGTACCTGACATTCCTCCCTGGGCAAAAGAATATAGCCTGTGCCTCGCAATCTGCTGCTGGGCAATATAATTCAACTGGTCTATTTCCAAACGCTTTAGGTCTTCAATCCTCTCAACCCCGCTGTCGAATGCCCTTGCAGTAGCAAGAATCCTCTCCTTGGCGTCAAGCTGGAATTGGGCTCCCTGAATGATTGCATTCAGATGGAATAGCCAATTATCAACAAGCGAAAAAAACTGGCTGCGCACTTCTTCCGGAAGCATTGAAAAACCGGTTTCCAAATACCTTTCATACGTAATCCGAAGGTCATTCGGTTCGTAGTCTAGAAGCTTTTTTTCCCAGTCCTTAATCTCGGCAAGGACAGTCATTTCCCTGTCTGTCAGCGGCATGGATGGCCCTCCTATCGAAAACTTTCCTACAGTATAGCACAACTTGGGAATTTAAAAGATATCGGAAACTCCCTGAAGGAAATCTCTGTTTTTTCTCTAATCCGGGTTTGATTGGCACCTTTTTGGCGTTTAAATGGATTTGAGTGACACCTTTTAAGGATTCCGGTTAATCTTTGTCGCTCAAACGAATTTGAATGACACCTTTTCGGGATTTCGGCTAATCTTTGTCGCTCAAACGAATTTGAGTGACACCTTTGCCGGATTTCGCCAAATCTTTGTCGCTCAAACGCATTTGTGTGACACCTTTCCCGGATTTCACCAAATCTTTGTCGCTCAAACGAATTTGAGTGACACCTTTGCCGGATTTCGCCAAATCTTTGTCGCTCAACGGGATTTGTGCGACACCTTTTTGGAGTTTCGGCTAATCTTTGTCGCTCAAACGATTTTGTCCGGCACCTTTTAAGAAATTTCTCCAAATTTTTGTCGCTCAAACGGAAATTTGCGACAGCTTTTAATCAATCTTTGCCCTTCATCAATTTTGCAGTCACACATAACGCTATTTAGAAGCGCCAGCAAAAAAGCTGCACCCCTTTAGAGGTACAGCTTAGCTTTTGCCTGTCATTTAGTGAATGTTACCGAGGCGCATTACATCCCTGGCAATCATTACTTCTTCATTCGTTGGAATGACCAATACTTTAACTGGTGAATACGGGTAGTTAATGAAAGCCTCCTGGCCCCTGATTTTGTTCAGCGCTGGATCCCAATATACTCCCATAAACTCAAGACCTTTTAGGACCCTCGCCCTTATTGTCTCACTGTTTTCACCGATACCCGCGGTAAAGATGATTGCATCGACGCCGGACATGCGGGCAGCATAGGAGCCGATATACTTATGGATTCTGCCAGCGAATACCTCTAAGGCTAGCTCCGCCCTTGGGTTTCCTTCCGCCGCCTCATTCTCAATATCACGAAGGTCACTCGAAAACCCTGATACGCCGAGCATTCCGCTTTTTTTATTTAGGATTTCAAGAACTTCGTCCGCCGTCATCTCCGTTTTCTCCATGATAAATGGAATCAAAGCGGGGTCAATATTTCCCGAACGGGTTCCCATGGTGACACCGGCTAGCGGCGTAAAGCCCATTGAAGTATCCAAGGATTTGCCCTTGTCTATAGCCGCGATACTCGCCCCGTTGCCAAGGTGGCACGAAAGCAGCCTCAGCTGTTCCACCGGGCGTCCAAGCAATTCGGCGGCCCTTCTTGAGACGTATTTATGTGAAGTTCCGTGAAACCCATACTTCCGGATGCCGTACTTTTTGTAATACTCATATGGAAGGCTGTACAAAAAAGAGCTTTCTGGCATTGTTTGATGGAAAGCTGTATCAAATACCGCAACCGCCGGAACCTCGGGCAGAACCCGTTGGAAAGCAAGGATGCCTGTAATGTTGGCCGGGTTGTGAAGAGGGGCCAGTTCGGACAGTTCCTGAATTTTCTCAAGCACTTCCCCATCAATCAGGGCAGAATCATTAAATTCTTCTCCGCCATGGACAACACGGTGCCCTATCCCGGAAATTTCATCCAGGGAAGCAATTGCACCTTTTGAAGTTAGCCTGTCCAACAATAATTTTACCGCTTCTTCATGATCTGGAATGTTTGTTGTTTCCTTCATTTTTTCATTGGAAACTTCCATGCTGAAAAGAGAATCGCTAAGGCCGATTCTTTCAATTATTCCTTTTGTAATAACTTCTTCACCTGGCATGTCAAGCAACTGAAACTTCAATGATGAGCTTCCCGCATTGATCGCTAAAATTTTCGGCATTTCTAACCTCTCCTTTGATGTCAGTCATTGCCTTGCAGGGATTCCGGATGAATTCGATGGCCAGGTTGTCGTTCGGCTTTTTGCCGGGTTGATAGCCTGCAATTAGGCAACTAAAAAACATTCTCGATTTCAGTTTACCCACTACCCAAGTGACATTTCAAGGATTATAGGTGAATTGTCAAGTTTAAAGAAAAAGTTCCTCAATTCAGTCAGTTTGCACTATTCGCACTAAATGGCAAATTCCTCCTTGTCCAAAACTCCTGCTCATTTGTTTTCGGCAATCCATTGGTTGATTTTCGCCAGGATTTTCTCTGTTCCGGCTTGATTTGAAAGGGACGGAAGTTCGGCAAGCAGCGCTTGTTTTGGCGGAACTGTCCCGTCGCCAACCTTCTGCAGGATTAATATGCTTTTAGCCGCCTGGCTGGATTTGAACATGGAAAGAGGCAGTTGAAGGATCCCCTGGATGTGCGCATTTTTTTTTAAGTACTCACGGAGTTTCGGTGCCTCCGCGCTTTCAAACAACCCGTTCGGGATGATAAAAAAGTGGTATCCCCCCGGTTTTGTAAGTTTCATACTTTGTTCGATGAATAAATGATGCGAATACGAATGTCCTTCCGACGCTGCCAATTCATAGTCGGCCGCCCTAATATCGTCCGGATAATAGCCTACAGGCAGATCGGAAACGACTACATCGACAGGATCGATAAAAACCTGTTGCAGGCTGTCCTGGTTGAAAAGCTGGATCGAATGCTCCTGCAGATTTGCATTTACATAGGCAAGCTTGATTAGGATATCATCGATTTCTAGGCCAGCCGCTTCTATTTGCTTCTGCACTTGCTGGTTGATTACGGTCGCGAGCAAGTTTCCCGTTCCGACGGCAGGGTCAAGTATCCGGAACGATTGTTTCCGGACAAACTTTAGGACAAGATATCCGATCAGCATTCCAACAGAATCGGGAGTCATTTGATGATGGGGCTGGATGTTTTCCTTCATTCCTTTTAAAATGGCAAGCTGGAAGGCTTTCCTTATCTCTTCCTTTGAAAAAGCCTCTAGTCTGATTGCCTCGTAACTTTTCTTAAGCCGCTTTGTACTCAATTCGCTTATTTCATCCTGCAAAACGGTACCATGGAAGAGGTTCTCCCCCGTTTCGGCAAGGGCTTCCAAATAAGTACAGGAAAGTTCATCCTGGATAATGGAAGAGGTTTCGTTAAAAACGGTAAACAAACGTTCTACCGGAGATGGTTTCATATCTTCTTTCCTCCGTCAGGTCAATTCTCTTTTCCAATTCTATCTTCTTTTGAACCACGCCACAAGTGTGGTGAATGGCTGCCTTTTTTATTTTCCCAAAAAGCAAAGCCCCGGAATTTCCGGGGCCGCATTTCTCACTATTCCGCTTTTTTGGCAGCTTCGAGCGCCGCTTCATAATCCGGGTGGTTCGTTGCTTCGCTTACATACTCCGCATAGGTTACTGTGCCATTTGAGTCAACCACGAATACTGCCCTTGCAAGAAGCCTTAATTCCTTAATAGCAACCCCAAAAGCTTCACCGAATGAAAGGTCTCGGTGGTCGGATAGCGTCTGGACATTCTCTATTCCATTCGCTCCGCACCAGCGTTTCTGTGCGAATGGAAGGTCAACGCTGATTGTGAGTACCTTTACGTTTCCAAGGCCTGACGCCTCTTCATTAAAGCGCCGGGTCTGGGCGTCGCAAACTCCTGTATCCAGTGAAGGAACAACAGAAATGAGCCTTACTTGCCCTTTTGAATCTTCAAGCGTTACTTCTGACAAATCATTTGCAAGGACCGTGAATGAAGGTGCCTTATCTCCTACTTTGACCTCACTGCCAAGCAGGGTTACCTGATTGCCTTTAAATGTAATTGATGCCATCCCCAATTTCCTCCTTTGTCCAACTATGTACAGAGTTAATATAACTTTTCACATGCTCTTTTGCAAAAGATATACATTGCAAAGAGTCCCCTGAAAACATTTATGCAATTCATTTTTTTCCACTTTTCGAAAAATAGATGTATGATTTGTCTAAAATGAAAGCCGGAGGGAGAATAATGGCAAATCTAAAACTGGACCACATTGTCCATTATGTCAATGATCTGGATGCCAGCATCCAACTTTTTAATAAAACCGGGCTGGCCGCGTCCCGGGGAGGTTCCCATACGAAATGGGGGACCCATAATGCCCTTTGTTATTTTGGGCTTTTTTATGTTGAATTTTTAGGAATTGAAAGGCCTGAATATGCGAAGAATCCTGACGAACCAAACCTTCTCGTCGAGGATGCTTTAAAATTGCTGCCTGGCCGCGAGATTTTCGGACGGATGGCCTTGCGGACCGACAACCTCGATGAAGTGGCCGCTTCCCTTTCTTCAAAAGGCGCGGCATTATCTCCTATTAAAGACGGTAAACGCCTGAATGCGCAAGGCCAATTGATAGAATGGCGCATGATGATGATTGAAGGGAATTTCAATGGTCTGGTATATCCATTCATTATCGAATGGAAAGGAAGGGATGAGGACCGGTTCCGGGAAATGTCCGAAGCGGGGATCATCAAGCCCCATCCTGCAGGGGAAGTCGATTTCGGAAGTGCCGTATTTGAGGTTTCCGACCCATTGGCAACAGCGGACCGATGGCGAGAGTTGTTAGGCATTCCATACGAAATAACGGATAACGGTGATTCAACGGTTTTGATACTCGATGGCAACCCCCTCATTTTTATGAAGGGGGATAAAAATAATCTCTCGCGTGTCGTTTTTCATTCAAGCTCCGCCTTATTAAAGGGGACATCCGTGTTGGTTGGCGAAGGTGAATATGTATTTAAGTAAGAAAAAGGACAAGTAGTTTCCTGCTTGTCCTTTTTCACAGTTATATATCAAAATCCGCGCTGTCCTGCTTGCCTTTTTGTTTACTGTCCTGTTTGCCATCGCCATTATCATTGTCATTGTCATCGTCATTATTATTGTTCTTATCTTTATTGCCCTTTTTATTATTGCTGTTTCCCTTATTATTGTCCTGGTTCTTTTTTTCCTGTCCGCCTCCGGATTGGGCCATTTTGGAAATCATTTGCTGAACCTTGTCGACCGCCTGTGGGGCTGTTTCAAGAATCCGTTCAAGCAGATGGGTGCTCTCATCCAAATGGAGCATTTTCACACCTTGCGAATTGACAATCAAAAAGGCGATTGGGGTAATGGATACTCCTCCCCCGCTCCCTCCGCCAAAGGGGTGTTTGCCACCTGAGTCTTGGCCGCCTCCATCACTTTTAAATTCAGTCCCACCGGCCGCAAAGCCAAAACCTACTTTTGAAACAGTAAGAATGACACTGCCATCGGGAGTTTCAACCGGATCGCCAATTATTGTGTTCACGTCAATCATTTCCTTCAGGCTCTCCATCGCCGTCGTCATCAATCCCTGAATTGGATGGTCAGACATACATACGTTCCTCCTTATCTCAAACAGCTAAAGTGCTAATCAAATTCAAGCGGAAGACCATTTGGAATCTTCCCACGCCTGGCTTTCTTCACATATTTATAAATCTTTATTCCTGCCGAAATAGCTTTCCCTGCCCTGAAAGTAAACATACATGTGAGCATGGTTGCGGATATCCTATACTGGAAATATGGCGTTACACTAATGGCAGGGCTTGCTTTCAGATTCACTGTTTCAGATAGCAATCCAATGATTATTCCTTTTGCGGCCCAAATTGCTCCAGAGACGATCCCTGTTAGCGCGGCGTCGCCTGCTCCGGCGGCGGTCGACCATTCAAACTGCCTGACCGTCACCGCTTTTAAAAATCCCTTTAGCCCTTTATACGTATGGAGGAACTTCTCCACAGCTTGCGTTCCTTCTCTCATGCCATTCAACAGGCTTTCCGCGGTTTGCCTCTCTCTTGGCTTCCCATTCCCGGCCCCTTTCTCCAGGTTTTTCGAATCTTCCGGTTGTTCCGCGAAGAGCTCTGTAAAATCGGAAAATGTCTTTTTGTATTTTATAAGTCCGAAAAATGTTTTGCATTCTATCGCCAGTTCTTTCGCTCCCCCATACGACCTGAAGCTGGCTGTAACGGTAATGTTCATGAATAGCAGAATGGACGCAACCAGAATAACACCGGAGATAATGGCGACAATCCAAACCAACTTGCCCACTTCCTTTCGGGATTTGAATATCCACTAAGCGTTTCCATTTAAGGGTTTACTTCTATCGTTACCAAAAAAAGAAAAAACCTGCGCGCAATTCCACGCAGGTTCAATTCGTCTGTTTATCTTCTTGTATGGACTACGACCGTATCGGCGAATAGATCGTGAAGGGCCTGTTTTTTTGGATGGAAGGCCGGGATGAGGTAAAGAACGATGATGGTGGAGGAAATGAACCTGCCAATCCACTCCCTGAACAGGATGTCCATCCAGGTAAGCCTGCCTCCATTTATGCCGATGACGGCCAGGCCAAATACCATTTTCCCGAGCGTTTGCCGGAAGTATTTTGTCATAAGGACGAAATACAAATAAAAGATCGCTGCCGAAACAATCGTTCCTGCAGAGAATAGCCCTCCCGACACTTCGATATCCAATAGCCGCAATACTGGCTTGGCCAAAAGCCGGAACAGGCTTCCAATAACGATTAAATCGAGCAAATAAGCCCAAAACCTCATCCAGAAACCCGCAAAGCGGAGGGGCGGATGATTGGTTGCTACCACGTTTTCCCTTATTTCCGGCTTCATATTCTCATCTTTAGCTCCGGGGTGAATGCTCTGATTATCCAATGTATCATTGTGCTCCATGCTGCATCCCCCTTACTCGGTATATAGGTACATCAGGCGCGGGGAATTTGTCTTTGAAATGAACTGGAGAAGGCCCTGCAGTTCAGAGTCACCGCTTAAAAGGCTTTTTGCCTTCATACTGAACAAGGATCCGAAGCCAATCCCGTCTGTAAACCTGACAACCTTCGCGCCATTTAGGTTTTTGTCTTTCTTCAATTGGGCTATCGTATCATCGAGATAGCCGAATCCATCGATCAACCCGAGTTCTTTTGCCTGGCGCCCATCGTAAACTCGGCCGTCAGCAATCTTTTTGACCTGCTCGATCGGCATGTTCCGCCCCTCGGAAATTACTTTTATAAATCCTTCATAGGAATTATTGATCATGCTTTGGAGGATTTTCTTTTCTTCCTCCGTCATATCCCGCACAGGGCTCATAATGTCTTTGTATGGGCCGCTTTTGATTGTCATGAATTCGACCCCGTATTTCTTCGCGAGGCCTTCATAATTGATTCCCTGCATAATAACCCCAAGCGAACCGGTTAAAGTTTCCGGGCTTGCAAAAATTTTGTCAGCCGGCGCCGATATATAGTAGCCCCCCGAGGCGGCCATGGATGCCATTGATATGTATACAGGTTTCTTTTTTTTCTTTTGAATTGAAACAATCTTATCATGAATTTCAGCACTCTCGACAACCCCTCCACCCGGAGAGTTGACCCTGATGATGATTCCTTTTACGTTCGGGTCGTCACCGGCATCTTCAAGCTTTTTCATAAAAGTATGATGGTTGTAGCCCTGGCTTCCCCAAAGCGGCGTTGACTCGCCTGTATCCTGTATTGTACCGTTCACATCGAGGACAACGATTTTTTTAAATTCATTGCCTTCCTCAAGCACTTCTTCCGCATAGCTTTTTTGGGCAGGGGCGAAAATGTCCCCTAAGTCATTTTCGACGCCTTTAATGGCAAAACCCGACAAAAAATTGACTAACACCGATATGATAAATAGGCCGGCTGCAATCCCAAGAGCCGCCCACCTTTTTCCACTCATTCAATCATCTCCCTTTTCCACCGCTTCTGTCGCTGACTATTTGAAAATACACCAAGAAATGCTAAACTTGATAAGAAACAATATTAGTTTACCAAATGATTGGCCTAAAGGATACCATTTAACTAATGGCTGTACGGAGGAGGACTAGGGATGGCTAACCGAAAAAATTTATTTTTTTACCATAAGCGGGATTCGGATATACTTAAAAAGGCTGCACCGCTTTATGATTTGGCCGAAGAATACGGTTTTACGCTAGTCAAGGATTACAGGGATGCAAACATCATTACGAGCATTGGCGGAGAAGGGACTTTTCTCCAGGCTGTCAGGAAAACAGGATTCCGTGATGATTGCCTGTATGCCGGCATCACGACATCCGATAGTTTGAGCATGTATTGCGATTTCCACATTGACGACATTGAAAAAATGACTGAGGCTGTCTCAAATGAGCAGATAGAGGTAAGGCGTTACCCAACCATAGATGTAACGGTAGATGGGGAAACAACCTTCCAGTGCCTGAATGAATTCAGTATCAGGTCGGCAATCGTAAAAACCTTTGTCCTTGATGTGTTCGTGGATGACCTCCACTTTGAAACCTTCATGGGAGACGGTATGATTGTCGCCACTCCTACAGGCAGCACAGCCTATAACAAATCCATTAATGGCGCTGTTGTCGATCCGTTACTGCCATGCATCCAGGTAAGCGAGCTGGCATCCGTCAACAACAACCGATTCAGGACATTGGGCTCCTCGTTCATCCTGGGCGGAGATCGCACATTAACCCTTAAGGTAGGCAAAAACGGGAACGACTACCCAACAATGGGAATGGATAATGAAGCTTTAAGCATCCAGCATGTAGAACAAGTCGAAATTAAACTAAGCAATAAAATCATCAAAACGGTTAAGCTAAAGGACAATTCGTTCTGGGAAAAAGTAAAACGTACGTTCCTATAAGAACTAACAAGCATCCGCCTATACCAACGGCGGATGCTTTTTTCATGAATGTTTGCGGATCTTCATCCCCAAGGAAGAAAAAAGCTTTGTCCTCGATAGGGAGTAAAGGGTGAGCGCCGACCAAATGAAAATGAAGGACAACAATTGAAGCCCGTTGAAATTCTCCCCATATACAAAAATCCCAAGCATAAGTGAAATTGTAGGCGCGATGTACTGAAGGAAACCGAGCATGGAAAGCGGAATCTTCTGGACCCCTCCCGCAAACAACAGAAGCGGAAGCGCGGTTGCCGCCCCCGTGCAGGCAAGGAGCAAGTGTGTTCCAATGCCAAAGTGAAGAAAAGCGGACGTCCCATCTTCCAAAATGAATAGAAGATAGGCAGCAGCAATGGGTGTAGCCACCATTGTTTCCAATGTCAGCCCAACGGCAGAGTCAACTTTAATGAGCTTTTTTGCCAATCCGTACAGCCCGAATGAAAATGCAAGCGCCAATGCAATCCATGGAATCCTCCCATAGGAAACGGAAATAATCGCCACCCCTATAAGTGCAAGCGCAAATGAAGCATATTGCGCGCCATTAAGCCTTTCTTTCAGGACAACCAGGCCGAGGACAACACTCACAAGGGGATTGATGTAATACCCGAGGCTCGCTTCAATCATTTGGCCGCTGTTAACCGCCCAAATGTAGACAAACCAGTTGATGCTGATCAATATCGAAGCAATAGCCAACGCATAGAGTTGTTTTCTTTCCGATTTAAAGCTTTTCAGTATGTCCAAAAAGGGGGAAAGCTTTTTTGTAACCCTTAAAACAAAAAGCATAAATATGAACGACCAGAAAACCCGGTTTGCAAGGATTTCAATCGCACCAACATTCCCAAGAAGTTTCCAGTAAATCGGCAGCAGGCCCCAAAGCAAATAGGAAAATCCCGCCTGATATACGCCAGTCCTGATAGTTTTGTCCCCCATATCTTTCGCGCCTCTATTCTTTCTAGTATCGAAATATTACACAATATACATACTATACGTGTAAATGGGGGATATTTTCAACTCAACTTTTTTAATATGCCGTTACATCTATGGCCGGTCGCGTTTATAAACAATTTCTTCTCCAATTACTGTCGTGACTGCTTTTGTTTCATGGATGGATTCCCTTGGGGTGGCAAAAATATCTCTGTCTAGGATTGTAAAGTCAGCCAGCATCCCTTCCTTGATCATTCCCCTGTCGTTTTCATGCGATGCGGCAAACGCGCTCCCTCTTGTAAAGAGGCTGACTGCTTCGTACACGGATAAGGCTTCTCCCGATCCATAAACCTTTCCGTTCACAGTCCGATTGACCGCTGCGGCAATTCCCAAGAAAGGGTTCGGGTACTCTATAGGGGCATCCGATCCTCCCGAGCATGGAATCCCGTTATCGATAAGCGTTTTCCATGCATAAGAATATCGCATTCGTTCCTCGCCGACCCTATCGATCACCCACGGGTAATCAGACAGCATGAATACCGGCTGCAAATCAAGGACGAGAGGCAGTTTTTTTGCCCGTACGATAAGGTCTTCCCGAAGGATCTGGGCATGGATAAGCCGATCACGTCCATCTCCCTTTAATGGATTGGCCTCCAGTGCATCAAGGCAATATTCAAACGCCAGGTCCCCGATTGCATGAATGGCCACAGGCATTTGATGCTCCCGCGCCTTACCAACAAGCGCGGAAAGCTCTTCCCTGCTAAAGATCGCCACTCCGGACGTTTCAGGGGCATCGCTGTATGGTTGGCTTAAAAGCGCGGTCCTGCCGCCAAGGGCTCCGTCGGAAAAAATTTTCATCGCCCCGAATTCAATCCATTCATTTCCGTCCAAATACGTATGGCCGTTCGAAATAAAGTCATCCAGCACGCCATGATGGACAAGCAAATGAGCCCTAAGCTTCAGGCCATCTTCTTCTATCGCACGTTTGAAGACACCGTATGTTTTTTCGAAGCCGCCATAATAATTCAAATCTTCCGTGTGTACACCGGTTATTCCAAGGCTGTGCAAATCTTTTATGGATGCTTTGATAGACCGGATCAAATACGATTCAGTTGCTTCCGGCATAATAGAGTAGACAAGCTCCTGGGCACTGTCCTTTAATATTCCGGTAAGCCGCCCGGAAGGACTTTTTTCAATCAGCCCGCCCGGAGGGGACAAGGTTTCTTCGTCCACCCCAGCTGCCTTAAGGGCAACGGAATTCGCCACACACGCATGTCGGCAGGTCCGCTTCAGAAGCACTGGCCTGTCTGGGACGAACTGATCCAGTTCATCTTTGTTCAATGGTTCACCCGTCTCCCAAAGATTCTCATTCCATCCTTCCCCGATGACCCACTCCCCCGGCTTAAGCCCCAAGGAATATTCCTTAACGGCATCAAGTGTTTCTTTCCTGCTCCTGCACTTGGAAAGGTCAAGCCTGATGAGGCGTTCCCCGTGGCCAATCAGGTGGATATGGCTGTCAACCAGCCCGGGAATCATCGTGCATCCCCTTAAATCAATCCGATTATCTATTTTAGCATTTGTCGAGCCCTCTAGTTCGGCAAGCTTTCCCGTACTAATGATTCTGCCTTTTTCGGTCAGTACTGCTTCAACTTTTTCCCCTTCTTCGGCCAATGTATAAATCGGCCCTCCAAACCAAAGTGTCGCCATTCGAATAGCTCCTTTACCCTCTCAATTATGAAGCAGGCGGCTGGCCGCCTGCTTCCACGGATCTTTATTTGTTTCCTGCCGCAGCCAGTTCCTTCTGCCGTAATTCAACCCGGCGGATTTTCCCTGAAGTCGTCTTTGGAAGTTCTTCGAGAAATTCAATTTTCCTCGGGTATTTATATGGGGCTGTGAGAGCCTTTGCGTGTTCCTGGAGTTCCTTGATTAATGCCTCTTTCTCAATCGGCGCCCCATCTTTTAGGACGACAAAAGCTTTTACTATATTCCCTCGGATTTCATCGGGGCTGGCAACCACGGCGCATTCCCTTACAAGCGGATGCTTGATAAGCGCGTCTTCCACCTCGAAAGGGCCAATGGTATAACCTGAACTAATGATGATATCATCGCCGCGGCCCTCGAACCAAAAGTAGCCGTCTTCATCTTTTTTCGCCTTATCGCCAGTAATATAATATTCGCCGCGGAACTGCATGGACGTCCTTTCCGGGTCCTTATAGTATTTTTTGAACAAGGCGGGGGAATCAATATGGACCGCAATGTCGCCAACCTCTCCCGGCTTGCATATTTCCCCATCCTCATTGATAATCTCAACCTTGTTCCCCGGGGTAGGTTTGCCCATTGATCCCGGCCTTAGCTCCATTTCTTTCGTAATGCCAACAAGGAGCGTATTTTCTGTCTGCCCGTACCCATCACGGACATTGATATTGAAATAGTTCCTAAAAATATCAATGACCTCCCTATTGAGGGGTTCCCCAGCGGATACTGCGCTATGAAGTTTCGGAAGGCTATAGTCCGCTAGATTTTCCGCTTTCGCCATTAGCCTGTATTCCGTTGGTGTGCAGCAGAGCACGTTTACTTCATACTTTTCAAGAAGCTGTAGGTATTTTTTCGGTTCAAACTTGCCCTGATAAACAAACCCGGCCGCTCCAGACCCCAGAACGGAAAGGAACGGGCTCCAAATCCATTTTTGCCATCCCGGGCCGGCCGTGGCCCAAACGATATCCGTCTCGTTTATGCATAGCCAATGCTGCGCGGCCGTCCTCAAATGGGCATATGCCCAGCCATGTGTATGGACAACGCCTTTGGGATTTCCAGTTGTTCCGGACGTATACGACAAAAACGCCATATCATCCCGTGTTGTTTTTGCCATGGCCATCTCGGATGATGCAGATTCCATTCGCCCACCAAGATTCTCCCAGCCATCCACCTGTTTACCAACCGAGAACTTTATCAGGCCAGGCTGTACTACGTTTGCGAATTCTCCTATGAATGGGTAATAACCGACCACGGCTTTTACATCACCATGGGTAATCCGGTACTGCAGATCTTTTTCCCGCAGCATTTCCGAACTCGGGATAACCGCAAGCCCCGCTTTCAGTGCCGCGAGGTAAACGACATATGCCTCAATCAAGCGGGGGATGACGACGAGGACTGTATCTCCCTTTTGCAAGCCGGATTCAAGGAAAACATTTCCGGCTTTATTTACTTTTTCGATTAACTCTCTGTATGTAACCTTCCTGGTATCGCCTTCTTCGTTTTCCCATATTAAGGCCGTTTTGTCGCCGGTCCCTGAAAAACGCTCAACTTCCGAAACAAGATTGTACTGCTGTGGAGCAATCAAGTCCTCTCGGTTCATCATTGTCCCCTCCTATTTTTTTGTATCGCCTCTATTATATAAAATTTTTTAAATATTTTAAATTTCCAACCATTCTCTCTAAATGAACAAAATGCGCAAGCGCCTTGGTCAGCTCCGACAAGCATAAGACGGGGCCCGCAGGACGGGCCTGCCCTCCGGAGGGAACCGGCTTATGACCTCGAGGGGCTAGGCGCTGGAGTTGGATTACAATAACTTATTTAGAGTTTTCCACAAGGTTTCATTTTAAAATTTCCTAAAGAATAAAAAAGGAGCGGTTTTACCCGCTCCTTGTAGCCATGTTATTAAATTTTGTTACCTGGCAAAGCCTCCGCCAAGTTGTTGCTGAGCCATAGAAACGAGGCGCTTAGTGATTTCACCACCGACAGATCCGTTAGCGCGAGAAGTAGTTTCTGCACCAAGGTTTACGCCGAATTCTTGAGCGATTTCTACCTTCATTTGGTTAAGAGCTTGCTCAGCTCCTGGTACTAGAAGGTTGTTGCTGTTGTTGTTAGCCATGTGATTTCACCTCCTTGTGAGTATATAATGTGTAATCTCACAAGGGTTCATTCAATGCACGTTATGGTAATTGTTCACAAAATGTTAGAAATTTTGGTAGAACCTAAAACAGGTCGTCCAGCCCTTGGTTCCTGTCTCCGAATCCAGGCGTCACCCTGATTGTTTCAGTGCCTTCAATAGCCCGTTCAACAATCGGTTCGAAATCGACAAAGCTTTCATAATGGATCACTTTATCTTTTTTTGGTTTCGTTTTAGGTGATGATGGAACAAAGATTGTACAGCAATCCTCGTATGGAAGGATTGAAGTTTCGAATGTTCCAATTTCCTCGGCCATTTTGATGATCTCTGTTTTATCCATCGTAAGCAGCGGCCTTAGGACAGGCGTATTTGTGACCTCATTGATCGCGTACATGCTTTCCAGAGTCTGGCTTGCCACCTGGCCAAGGTTTTCACCAGTGACAATGGCCAGCCCGCCATGCTTTTCGCGAATTGCATCTGTAATCCTAAGCATGAACCTTCTCGTCGCAGTCATCGAATAGTTTTCCGGGATTTGATTCTTGATCGTTTGCTGGAGCTCCGTAAATGGAACGATATGAAGGAGGATTTCCCCACTGACTTCAGATAGCTTCTCGACAAGGTCAATCACTTTCTGTTTTGCCCGTTCACTTGTGAACGGCGGGCTATGGAAATGGACTGCTTCAAGTTCGACCCCTCGCTTCATCATCATGAACCCGGCCACAGGGCTGTCAATCCCTCCCGAAATCATCAGCATTGCCTTCCCTCCGGTGCCAAGCGGCAGCCCGCCTGCTCCAGGTATCGTTACACACGAAAGGTAAACTGCCTCTTTTCTTACTTCAATCAGGAGGTTAATGTCCGGGTTCTTTACGTTTACCTTTAACCCAGGGAAATTTTTAAGGATAAAGGCGCCAAACATTTGGTTGATGCCATCCGTATCAAGCTCAAATGTTTTATCCGACCGTTTGGCTGTAATCTTGAACGTTTTTCCTTCCTCATACACCGATTCCATTAGTGAATGGGCAGCCGATTTAATGGAATCGATATCCCGTTCTGACCTAATCGCCGGGCTTAGTGACTGCACGCCGAACACATTCTTCAATTTGCCTGTTACCACTTTGCTGTCTTCCCCGTTCAACAAAATTTGCATCCTGTCCCTGCCAGCTTCAATTTTAATGGCACGGTGTCCGGAAAGGGCGTGCTTGATTGCCCTTTTCAGCCTATCTACAAATTTACCCCTGTTCCTCCCTTTTGTTGATATCTCGCCATATCGTATAATAATCAAATCATATTTCATTTAACTCAGAACCCTTCCCAGTCTCGAAACTGTTTTTTCAATTTCTTTTAAAACTTCCACTGCCTCTTCCATCGTATTTTCAAACGACAGGCTAATCCTGACCGCGCTGCCTGCGACAGCCTCCGTTACGCCCATGGCTAGCAATGTTTTGCTTGCCGATTTTTTCTTCGAAGAACATGCGCTTGTCGTTGATAAATAGATGTCCTGTTCTTCAAGGGCATGTACGAACGTTTCGGATTTAATCCCCGGTACAGAAAAATTGATGATATGCGGAGCCGCACCTTCCGCGGGTGTGTTGACAATAATACAATCGAGTTCACGAAGGCCTTCGATCAGGAATTTCCGAATATCGAGCAGAACCGGAAACCTTTGTGCCTGTTTATCGAGTGACATCCGGAGAGCCTTGGCCATGGCTACCGCACCCGCGGGGTTTTCAGTTCCCCCGCGCTGGCCCCTCTCCTGGCTTCCCCCGGATAAAACGGGCTTCAGCTTGACGCCTTTTTTCACATAAAGCCCGCCACTGCCTTTAAGCCCATGGAATTTATGAGCGGAAAAAGTATACATGTCCACTCCTGCCTTCTTCAAATCGAGTGGAATCTTTCCGGCCCCCTGTACTCCATCAACATGGAACAGTACCTTTGGATAGCTGCGTACTATTTCTCCGATTTCCACAATCGGCTGAATGGTGCCTACTTCATTGTTCACATGCATGACAGAAACAAGAATCGTTTCATCCGTTATTGATTTCCTGATATCTTCCGGGTTAACTCTTCCTTCCCTGTCCACAGGAACAAATGTTACTGAAAAAC
Organism: Neobacillus oceani; assembly: GCF_046237595.1. Taxonomy (NCBI): domain Bacteria; kingdom Bacillati; phylum Bacillota; class Bacilli; order Caryophanales; family Bacillaceae; genus Neobacillus; species Neobacillus oceani. The sequence goes on from NZ_CP143543.1 coordinate 3,233,591, forward strand.
CATGTTTTTCAAGCTGGAGCATTGATTCCCTTACGGAGGCGTGCTCCGATGCTGTGGTAATCAAATGCCTTCCTCTGTTTTTATAGGCGAAGGCCGTACCCTTTATCGCGAGGTTATTGCTTTCTGTCCCCCCAGAGGTAAACGTTATTTCCTCAGGGTCCACCCCGAGCAAGCCGGCGATTTGCGCCCTGGCCTGGGAAAGCAGGCGTTCTGTTTTCGCGCCTATCCCATGGAGCGAAGAGGGATTTCCGAAAAACTCCTCTGAAACCTTTATAAATGATTCAAGTACTTCTTTGTATGGTTTTGTTGTAGCGCTATTGTCAAAATAAATCATGGCTTACCTCCGTTTCCAGTAACGGAAATTCAACTTTTATTTATAATGTAATCCCAAAAAAGGCGATTATCCAGTGAAACCTTTCTTAGCATATCCCACAATGGCCGAACTTCCAACCCTGTTTTAAAAAGCTTTATTTTTGCTTCTACTATTGCAGTTGAGTTTTTCCACTTTATAGCGACTAAAAAATAGTACCGCCATCCCATAAAGCATAAAAAAGGACCGGGCGGTACTTGCCGCGCAACGGTCCCAATGATATTAGTCATTAGAAATGAACATTTCAATTTTTTTGATGGCACCAGGGTCGATTTCTTCGATGGACGTTGCCGCCTGTTCAAGCGCGGCTTGGTACTCGTAATTACGGAACAGCTTTTCCGCTTCCGAAAGCCCTTTCGCAACCGAAGGATATTTGCTCCGGTACCTATTGCCGTATTGAATAACCCTTTCGGCAAGGATTACATTTTCCACCATTTCCTTCGTCGTCTCGGCAAGCTTTTCGATCGTCAATTCGGCGATTTCAAGATACTGTTTCACAGCATCCATATCGAGCGGTTTTTCTTCCAGCTTGAGTTGAACATTTTTAATGCTTTCGTTCCCGTCCTCAAGTAGGTACGTATACGTTTCCGGAAGGCCCGGAATGTTGCTGCGGGCGACCATTCTCGAGGTTTCGCCAATCTTCCTGATCAATTCCCTAACTGTCTCCCTTGCGTCCATTTCGTCTTTACGCAAAGCACTTAGCTTTGTAGAGAAGACCTTTTGATCCTCCTCGAGGGCTTCAAGCTCCTTCCTGATTTCTTCAAGGTCGGCGGATAAGGAAGTTTGGGCTGTCTCATTCAATTTTATTTTCTCATTCAAAATCTCGAACCGTTTGGCAAGTTCCGATAACTTCTTATCAAATTTCCGCTGGCCAGCGAGATCCTTTTCCGATAAATGATACGTTTCCTGGACGTGCGCAACTTCGGATTTCAGGATGTTGTTTGTTTCAAGGACCGATTCGAGAACATCTATAGAGCTTTCCTGACTTTGCTTGATGAATTGCCTTGCGTTTACCTCCTGTTCAAGCAGGTCCATAAGGGCGTCAATTCGGTTCCGGATTCCTTTAATCCCTTGCTCGACTTTTTCGATTTGGACTTCCTCGACCATGGAAAGGTAAACGGCAAGCTCTTGCTCCAGTTTTTCCGCTTCGCCTTCAAATTCGAGATGGGCAAGATAATAGCCCGTGGAAGCCATCTCCCTGTATCCGCCGATCATTTCTGCTATTAGCGATGGTACGAGCGACTGGCATTCAATCAATAGCTCAGGAATGCGGTTCATTTGCATCTCAGCGTCCTCAAGTTGCTGACGAAGTAGGATGACCGTTTCCCTAGCCTGGAGGTAATCGCCATTAGCGGTCCTCTCCTCGAATTCCTTAAATCTGGCCGCCGCCTCATCAAGGATTTCCTCGAGCCGTTTTTCCGCTTTACCAAAACTGTGCCTGTGGGCAAGGAGGGTTTTCTTCAATTTCCGGTACATTTCCCTCAGACCTTCAATTTCGGTCCTGTTTTTTTCCTCACTGCCTACCAATTCATTCAGTTCGGACAAAATCCGTTTGATAAACTCTTCCGTCTCTTCCAGTTTCGCCTGGATGGCGAGCCGGACCTCTTTCGCTTTGCCAAAACGGTACTTATCTATGTATTCCTCCCCATCGAACAGCATTTCTTCCACCTGGGGCAGCATGACTGTCACGACTTCATCCCACTCGCTCCGCCAGCGTTCGAACAGCTCTTCCGTCTGGCCGGTCATGTTCAGCTGTTTGACACGGGACATTTCCGCGAGGACAGGCCTGTCCATAATATCAAGCTTCCATGCTTCAAGCTTGTCGATCTCCTTGTAATGCTTCCGTTTTATAAAATACCCCGCAATAAACAATGCGATTGCCAGGAAAATAAATCCGATTATGAACTCCATAGTATCCCCCTGCGTCATATATGAACGAAAAAAACGTCAATTATGATAAAAAAATGCCTATTTTACCCGTTTTATTGCCTCTATGATACCATGTAAACGACAATTTTTGACTATTAATTTGATAATTTTTAAAAAAATCCTTTTCCGGGGGCTAACAAGCACCTTCTTCCCCCAAAAAAGGATATATTCATTCAACTACAATGCGGGCGGAATTGCAAATAATATCCCGTCTTTTTGCACCAAAAATATCCCTCTATTCGAGGGGTTTTGTCAAGTTTGCCCGTCATGGACGGACTTGGTTTGCAATTTCCAAAAAACGGATGAACCTCCACTTGATATGTTAGGATATAGCCACTTGCTTATTTTCCAAAACAGCCGCGTCAATCCATGAAAGGATATGCTCGAGGTATTTTTCCGCGAAATAGCGTTCTTGAGGGAATACATGAAGCACTTCCGTAATATAGTGCGGATTAAGGAACGGCATTGAGAGCTGGCCCTTTAACTGGATCATCGCATAGGCGGGAGAAAGCTTCCGGAACTCCCCTCTTTCCATGCCATTTTCAAAGATGACATGGAAGTAATATTTCTCCTTTTGGTAATAAGTCGACATGATTTCCCGTACTGTCTGGGAATCAAGGGACATTTCCCTGACAATGAACCTCGACATGTGAATGTCGGAAAATTGATAATAGAGGATACTTTCGATCACCCTCTTTAAGCAGGCTGAAGGGCTTTCCTCAAGGAGAGGAAGAGCTGATTCAATTTGTTCGAGATAGTGTTCGAAATAGGTTGTCAGGCAATGCTCAAGCAGCCCGAGCTTATTGTCAAAATAATAGCCGATATTAGAGGGATTGATGTTTGCTTTTGCCGCAATATCCCTAATGGATGTCCCTGCAAACCCCTTTGTATTAAAAAGTAAAACCGCAGCGGTGATGATCGTTTCCTTTGAATTTTTCCGCATTTCACAGACCTCCCGGATAATGGGCTCCTCAATTCGCAGACTTCCCTGATTGTTTCATTCTTTGTCCCCCCGCTGCTTTCCTTTAAGAGTTTGTCGACATTTTCACCCATAGCGGCGCGTTTTTTGTTAAAATAAGTGGAAAACTACCGAAGGCCAGGTGAGGAAAATGTTTAATGTTCAAATGTATAACGGAACACGCCAAGAGAATTACACTCTTGTCATAAAACAGCTAAACGCCGTTCTTGAAGGCGAGAAAAACACGATTGCCAATTTGGCCAATGCCTCTGCGCTATTGAACCAGTTTCTTGACAGGATCAATTGGGTCGGGTTTTATCTCGTGGAGGGAGAAAATGAACTTGTGCTTGGACCGTTCCAGGGTCTTCCGGCCTGCGTGCGGATTCCATTCGGCAAAGGCGTATGCGGTACTTCCGCGGTGAAAAGAGAAACCATAAGGGTCGAGGATGTCCACCAGTTCCCGGGCCATATTGCCTGTGATGCAGCCTCCCAATCCGAAATCGTCATCCCTCTTATCAAGGATGGTCGCCTTCTTGGAGTCCTTGATATCGACTCCCCCGAAAAGGACCGTTTTGATGAACTTGACCAGGAGATGCTCGAGAAATTTACCGCGGCGCTTGTCACCCATCTTTAATCAGGCTGACGGTTCCTAAAGCATGATTCAAAGAATATGGGCATCAAAAAAGGCAGGGAAACCGGATTGGCCGGCCCTGCCTATTTTGTCCGTTTTTATCATACACCGGGTGTTGCGCAAATCAGTTCGCCAGCTAAATTTTAGCAAAAGCTTGGTCGAGGTCATCCCGGATATCTTCCCATGCTTCAAGCCCAACCGATAGCCTGATAAGTGTATCAGTTATCCCCATTTTATCGCGATCCTCCGGCGAGACGCCAGAGTGGGTCATTGTCGCGGGATGCTGGACGAGCGTTTCCGCATCCCCAAGGCTTACCGCTATCTGAATTAACCGGAGTTCGTCCATGAATGCCTGGGCGGTTTCCTTCGTGCCCTCCACAGTAAAGGAAATGAGTCCGCCGGGCTTCTTCATTTGCTTTTCGCAAATGTGGAAATCAGGATGGGCGGGGTCGCCGGGGTAGTGTATGGACGATACTTTCGGATGCTCATTTAAATAGGAAAAAATTTGTTTGGCGTTTTCACAGTGGCGGTCCATCCTGACAGCCAATGTTTTAATTCCCCTCAATAAAAGCCAGGCATCGAATGGAGAAATGACCCCGCCAATATCCTTTTGCGCAGACATTGCCACTTTATTCATAAACTCCGCCTTGCCGGCGGCGACTCCGGCGATAACATCCCCGTGCCCACAGATATATTTCGTTGCGCTGTGGAGTGAAACATCACAGCCAAGGGCGAGAGGATTTTGAAGATAAGGAGACGAAAACGTATTATCGACAACGACCGGAATGCCCTTTTCTTTTGCGATATCCGCTACCATTTTCAAATCAACCAGTTTCATTGTCGGATTGATCGGCGTTTCAATAAAAACACAACACGTCGTATCCCTGATGCTTTCTTTTACCTGTTCCGGTGTCTCCATGGGTGAAAAGCTGTGGGCAATTCCGAAGTTTTCTTCCATTAACTTCAACAGGCCGTACGTACAGCCATAAACTCCCTGTGAACAAAGAATGTGGCCGCCTGATTTTGCAAGTGTGAACAGAATCGCAGACACGGCCGCCATCCCTGAAGAAAAAGCCAGGGCAGCCTCTCCGCCTTCCAGCTCGGCAATCCGATCTTCAAGCGCCTTAATAGTCGGGTTTCCAAGACGCGTATAAATATAGCCATCCTCTTCCCCTGCAAACCGTCTTCCACCCTGCGCCGCGTTATCGAATACAAACGTAGACGTTTGAAAAAGGGGTGGTACCAGGCTTCCTTTGTGCTCTTTGGGCGAATAGCCCGAATGGATCATCCGTGTTTCCAAGTGAAGGTCTTTTTCCGCCATAAATGACTCCTCCTTATGTAAACGCTTACAAACTACCTATCTACAGAATATGTGAAAGAGAGGAAATATGGAAGCAAAAGTTTGCGTACAAATGTTAGCCTTGACTTATCATAGAGAAAAATTATATAATACTCTTTGTGTAAAATAGTGCAGCCTATGTGAACCCATTATGGCTCTCATTTTGTTCCTCACACTAGAAAAGCGCAAGTGACCGTTTAGCGGCGTATGGACTGGAGGGCTCCGAACGAGATAAAGGAAACACGATGAACGTAGTGAATCGATGTTGACTTATCGTAAGGAGGAGACCGAAGTACACTAGACGCTGGTCGCTGGAGCTAGACAACAAGAAAAGCGCAAGTGACCGTTTCAGTCGCTGAAGCTAGACAACACGATATACAAATGTGATGGTGCATCTTGTAACCCTATGCTGCTGGGGCGAGGGTGCATGAAAACAAAATGGCCCATATTGATGATTCATACGGTTTTTATTTTACCAAAATAAAAACACAAGGAGGAGTCTTTCATGGCTCGATACACCGGCCCAAGCTGGAAAATTTCCCGCCGTCTTGGAATTTCCCTGACTGGTACAGGAAAAGAATTAGAAAAGCGTCCATACGCACCAGGACAACATGGTCCTAACCAACGCAAGAAGCTTTCCGAATACGGATTGCAGCTTCAGGAAAAACAAAAGCTTCGTCATATGTACGGAGTGAACGAGCGCCAATTCCGCACTTTGTTTGACAGAGCCGGAAAAATGGCTGGCGTTCACGGCGAAAACTTCATGGCTCTTCTTGAATCACGCCTTGACAACGTTGTTTACCGTTTAGGCCTTGCGCGCACACGCCGCGCTGCCCGCCAGCTGGTAAACCACGGCCACATCCTTGTTGATGGATCCCGCGTTGACATTCCGTCATACCGCGTAGCGCCAGGCCAAACAATCAGCCTTCGCGAAAAGTCCCGCAACCTTGATGTTGTAAAAGAATCTTTGTCTGTGAACAACTTTGTTCCTGACTACTTGACTTTCGATGCTGACAAGCTTGAAGGCACATTCACACGTGTTCCTGAGCGTTCCGAGCTTCCAGCCGAAATCAACGAAACTCTTATCGTCGAATTCTACAGCCGTTAATTGGCCTTTAAAAAACCCCGTTCCTCTCAGGACCGGGGTTTTTTCTTGTCCAAAACAATTTTCCGATACAGATAGCTTAAATAAATATAGACAGCGAGGACGATAATCGCGGGCAAAACCCTCTCAATCCAAACCCCGTCAGCCAGCAGCAATGGCCCCACGCCAAAAAAGGTTACAATGGCAAAAAGGATAAGAAAAATAAGATTCCAAACCCACTTCTTCATTCGCCAACCCTCCCCTTCTTTCCATTATAGGGCCGAAAGAAGGAAAGGTTCCGGTTTTGGCAATACCGTTATTAATATTCTGCTGTTTCCTAAAGGGTTAATTAAAACAGCCGCAGGCATGAGCGTTGCGGCTGTTTCGAACTTAATAGTGAATCAGGAAGTACTTCTTTTTCCCTCTCCTTATAATCGTGAATCGGCCATCGATCCTATCGGTTTCAGCCAGCACATAGGCGGAATCAGTAACTTTTTCACCATTAAGCGAAACCGCCCCGGTTGTGATATCTTCGCGCGCCTGCCGCTTCGATGGCGAAATTTTCGCCGCCACTAGCAGGTCGACAAGGTTCTCTTCACCCGCGAATTTATAGGAAGGGACATCCTTGAAACCTTGCTCGATTTCCGAAGCGTTCAGGTTCCTTACATCGCCGCTGAACAATGCGGCAGAAATCCGTATTGCCTGATCTAGCGACTCCTGCCCGTGAATGAGGCGGGTCATCTCTTCAGCAAGAGTCTTTTGCGCCTTGCGGAGATGCGGCTCTTCCTGGACCGATTTTTCAAGCTCCTCAATTTCTCCGTGTGATAGGAAAGTGAAATATTTCAGATATTTTACGACATCCGCATCCGCTGTATTGATCCAGAACTGGTAAAACTCATAAGGCGTTGTCTTTTCAGGGTCAAGCCAGACCGATCCGCCCTCGGTCTTCCCAAACTTAGTGCCATCCGCCTTCGTCACAAGCGGAATCGTCAGCCCAAATGCTTTCGCGTCCGGAACCATTTTCCGAATCAATTCAAGCCCCGTTGTAATATTGCCCCATTGGTCGCTGCCGCCAATTTGCAGCCTGCAATGATGGTTTTCATACAAGTGCTTAAAGTCCATCCCCTGGAGGATTGTGTAAGTAAATTCCGTAAAGGATATGCCGGATTCCAGCCGGCTCGCGATGGTGTCCTTGGAAAGCAAGTAATTGATGCCGATATGCTTCCCGTAATCCCGCAAGAATGTGATAACATCCAGCGATTTTGTCCATTCGTAGTTATTGACCATGACGGCGCCATTTTCGCCTTCAAAATCGAAAATGGCTTTGAGCTGCTCCGTCAAACACTCAACGTTATGCTGGACCGTTTCGATGCTTTGAAGCGTCCTTTCTGTGTTTGGCTTCGGATCGCCGATTAGGCCTGTTGCCCCGCCGACAAGGACAATCGGGCGATGGCCTGCCTGCTGGAATCTCCTCAGCGTCAAAAATGGCATAAGGTGCCCGATGTGCATGCTATCTCCAGTTGGGTCCATTCCGCAGTACAAGGATATTTGCTCGCTGCCAAGGGTCTCCCTTAGCCCTTCCTCATCTGTCTGCTGGTAAATGATGCCCCTCCACTGCAAATCCTCCAATAAATTCATCATTCTTCCTCCTGTTTTTTCAAAATAAAAACGCCCCTGCATTAAATGCAGGGACGCTAATATCGCGCGGTACCACCCGGCTTGGGGAAAAATTCCCCCACCTCAAGGATAACGGACCATGTCCGTCGCCTGACGCCTAATAGGCATCGGCAAAAGCTCCGGGGTGTAATTCATTTTTCCATGTGGGCTGCCTTTCACCTGCCGGCAGCTCTCTAAGAGCCAGGGATGGAAAAACTACTAAATCCTTTCACAGCCTTTTCATTATAAACGAAAGCTATAGTACTGTTTTTACCATAGCGCCGCCTGTATTGTCAAATGGTCCTTCCAATTTTTCGATTATTCCAAGCATGGCATATTCCTCGTTTGTTTTATGCTATAATGTATGTGATTTTGGAGGGATTCTATGAATGATAATAAGCGGCAATCGTTTAGAAAAGCTAAGTCGATGCTCACAAATAAAACAACTGTTAAACGCGCTAGGATTGCTTACGGCGTCGTCTGGAACCTTTTTCTTCTGTTCCTGATAATCGGCATCGCCGGCGGGGTATTCGCCGCCGGTGCGGGAGCGGGATATTTCGCCTCCCTCGTCAAGGACGAACCGATTCGAAGTTTCGAGAGCATGAAAAAAGACATCTACAATTATACCGAAACGTCGGATGTGTATTTTGCCGATGATGTATACCTCGGAAAACTTCGAAGTGACCTTGATCGGGATATTGTCAAGCTTTCGGATGTCTCAAAGGACCTGGTCAACGCTATTATCGCGACGGAGGACCAATATTTTTACGAGCATGATGGAGTCGTCCCGAAAGCGATTATGAGAGCTGTGCTCCAGGAAGTAACGAATTCCGCTAATCAGACGGGCGGCAGTACGCTAACCCAGCAGCTGATTAAAAACCAGATCTTAACGAACGAAGTCTCATTTGAACGGAAGGCAAAGGAAATCCTGCTTGCCCTCCGGCTCGAACGCTTTTTTGAAAAAGAAGAAATCCTTGAAGCCTACCTGAACATGGCGACCTTTGGGAGGAATGCATCAGGCCGGAACATTGCCGGGGTCCAATCGGCCGCAAAAGGGATTTTCGGCGTCGACGCGAAGGTTCTGAACCTTCCGCAATCCGCCTACATTGCCGGGCTTCCGCAAAGCCCATTCGGCTACACCCCTTTTACAAGGGATAAGCAAATTAAGAAGAACCTTGAGCCCGGGCTGAACCGTATGAAGGTTGTTCTGAAAAGGATGTATAATGGCGGGTTTATTACCGAGCAACAATACAAGGACGCCCTTGCGTATGATGTGACGAAGGATTTCGCGAAACCATCGGCAGACCCGCTGGAAAAATATCCATGGGTAATGGTCGAAGCGGAACAGAGGGCTGTTGACATCCTGGCAAAAATACTCGCCGAAAAAGCGGGCATTTCTAAAAAGGAATTAGCCGAAAATAATGAGCTTTACAATAAGTACTATATGCTTGCCCAACGAGATTTAAAGCAGAACGGCTACAGCATTCATACAACCATTGACAAAAAAATGTACGATGCGATGGAAGCAACGAAAAACAAATACCCGAACTTCGGGCCAGATAAACCGCAGGTGAAGGAAGACCCGGATACTAAGGAAAAGGTAACGGTAATGGAACCAGTGGAAGTTGGCGCCATCCTGATTGAGAACAAAACCGGGAAAATTCTTAGCTTCGTCGGCGGAAGGGATTTCAAGAAACAGGAGTTGAACCACGCGACACGGGCAATCCGCCAAAACGGTTCGACGATGAAGCCCCTGCTTGGCTATGCGCCCGCATTTGAGCTCGGTAAGGCTTCACCGGGAACAATTCTCCCGGATGTGCCTTTACGCCTTGACCCGAGTGAACCGGACAAGGTTTGGCCGAAAAACTACGGAGGCGGGTACAGCGGCCTTGCTACTGCCAGGTACGCACTTGCAAAATCGTATAATGTGCCTGCGGTCAAGCTGTACACAGACATCCTAAAACACCGCCCCGCTCAATATCTTGAAAAAATGGGATTCACTACCCTTCTCAAAGACGATTTTGTAAACCCGTCGACCGTGCTCGGTTCCATGGCGAACGGAGTTACCGTTGAAGAAAATACGAATGCTTTTACCACTTTTGCCAATGGCGGAAAATTCATCGATGCTTACATGATCGAAAAAATAACCGACAAGAATGGAAAAATAGTGTACGAGCATAAAACAAAGCCTGTAACGGTATTCACCCCGCAGACTGCGTATTTGACCGTTGACATTATGCGCGATGTGTTCAAATACGGAACTGCCGCCTCAATCCCTGGAAAACTGAAATTCAAAACTGATTGGGCGGGTAAAACAGGAACAGGTGTCGACTACCATGACTCCTGGATCGTTGGCTCCAACCCGAATGTGACATTCGGAATCTGGACAGGCTATGATACGCCGAAGTCGCTTCAGGCGAAAGGCAACCTAACGTACAGCCAGCGGACGAATTATCTTTGGGCCTCGCTTCTTAATGCCGCTTACGATGTTCAGCCGTCGGTGATCGCGCCAAAGAGCCAATTCAAAATGCCAGGCGGGATAGTGTCAAAAACTTTCTGTGCGATTTCAGGCATGCTCCCATCGGAAACGTGTATAAAAGCAGGGCTTGTGGAAACGGATTTATTTAACATAAAATACGTTCCGACCGAGGTGGATAACAGTTTCGGATCAGGAAAATATGTAAGGATTGGGGACCGCAATTACCTGGCGGACAATTCGACTCCTGGCGATTTTGCAAAATCAGGCCTGATTTTGAATCCTGATTATGCTTCAAGCCTTGCGGGTACAAATTTCAAGGATGCCGCTGCGCTCATACCAAAGCTGCAAAGGTGGTCCAATGTCATTGTTCCCAATGCCAGGCTGCCCGAAAACGGGAAAATTCCCGCATCCGTCTCCCTTACAGCTTCGGACGGCACACTCACCTGGCAGGCAGTTAATGAAAGTGATATTATCGGCTACCGGGTATACTTGGCAGGCGGAATAAAGGCAGCCAGCATCCGCGCGGGAACAGGCCTCTCCTACCCAGCTGCACCAGGCACCTATTATGTAACCGCAGTTGATATTGCCGGAAACGAATCAGCCCCATCCAACTATGTCACCGTTGGCGGGGAATAGGAAAAGCGTAAGCGCACGTTTAGCGCTGTAGCTGGACAAAGAAAAGCGTAAGCGCCCTGCGCTGGAGCTAGGCAAAACCCCTGCATTAAAAAAACCGCACCGGAACTGATCCGGTGCGGTTTTATGTTATTGGAGGTATTAATCTTCCATAGTGGACAAGTCGCCGGTAGGAAGGTCCAGTTCCCATGCCTTCAGGACACGGCGCATGATTTTACCGCTCCGTGTTTTCGGAAGCTTGTCGCGAAAGTCGATTTCCCTTGGTGCCGCATGGGCAGCCAGCCCTTTTTTGACAAACTGCCTGATTTCTTCTTTCAGTTCATCCGTTGGGTCATAACCATCCCTTAAAGCAATAAAGGCCTTGATGATTTCCCCGCGTACAGGGTCCGGTTTTCCAATAACACCCGCTTCCGCAACGGCGGGGTGCTCAACAAGCTTGCTTTCCACCTCGAATGGGCCTACCCTTTCACCGGAAGTCATGATGACATCATCAATCCTGCCTTGGAACCAGAAGTATCCATCCTCATCCATATAAGCAGAGTCACCGCTTACATACCAGCCGTTTGGCATGAAATAGGATTCATACTTTTCAGGATTGTTCCAGATTTTGTTCATCATTGACGGCCACCCTTTTTTGATGGCAAGGTTCCCCATCCGGTATGGTGGAAGAACTTCTCCCCTGTCATCCACAATCGCCGCTTCAATCCCAGGGAAAGGCTTGCCCATCGATCCTGGTTTGATTGGCATACAAGCGTAATTGGAAATCAGCTGCGCCCCTGTTTCCGTCATCCACCAGTTATCGTGGATTCGCTTATTGAATACCTTCATCCCCCATTTGACAACTTCCGGGTTCAGGGGTTCACCGACACTCAGGACATGGCGAAGGCTGCTCAAGTCGTACTTTTTCACAAGCTCATCACCGGCTCCCATCAGCATCCGGAACGCAGTCGGCGCACTGTACCAAACAGTAACACCGAACTCCTCGATCATGCTGTACCATGTATCAGGAGAGAATCTGCCCCCAACGATAAGGTTGGATACTCCCGAGAGCCATGGCCCGAAAATACCGTATGAAGTCCCTGTTACCCAACCAGGGTCGGCGGTGCACCAAAATAGATCTTCCTCTTTCAAATCAAGGACCCATTTGGCTGTTTGGTAATGCTGAATCATCGCATTATGAACGTGCAGGACGCCTTTTGGCTTCCCGGTCGAACCCGATGTGTAATGTAGGATAAGGCCGTCCTGCCTGTCGACCCATTCTATTTTCAGTTTTTTGTCCGCCTCTGCAAACCTCTTTTTAAAATCAATAATATTTCCTGTTTCTTCTACACCGTCACCGACAAGGAATATGTATTTCAAATCTGGCAAATCAGTCGGAACCCTTTCAAGCAATTCAGGCGTCGTGACGATCACCTTTGCTCCGCTATCCTGAAGGCGGTCCCTAACAGCGCCTTCCATGAAGGCTTCAAAAAGCGGCCCGACAATAGCGCCTAGCTTAATAGCGCCAAGTACGGCAAAATAAAGTTCAGGCGAGCGTGGCATGAAGATAAACACTCTGTCTCCCTTTTCGACATCCCCGTAACTTTTAAGCACGTTTGCCGCTTTGTTGGACAAGTCTTTCATTTCCTTGAAGGTGTACTTTTCATTTCGCTTCTGGTCCCTGTAATACAGCGCAACTTTATTCCTGCGGAAGGTTTCGGCATGGCGGTCGATCGCTTCATACGCCAGGTTGACGAGGCCTGTCGTATGCCAGGAAAACTCCTTTTCTACTTCCTTCCAATCAAAGCTGCTATATGTTTCGGGATAGTTTTTTAGATTGTAATCACCCTCGATGACTGGCAATACTTCCATTTTCACGCTTTGTCTCCCCCTTATCTTAAAGTTTATATTATTATAGTATAAACATTGCCTATTCACAATTTTTAAAATATTCTTTGGCGTAACGACTTTACAGAAGATTTGGTGAAATTACCTCATTCCATTAGATTTTATGTATAATAGAAGTAATTATGAAAGCACTTTCAGGTGGTGACCCAGTGGAACATAAAAAAACGTATAACGCGAAGGAGCTAAAAACTCCAAACGGAAATCTCATTATTGAAGGGCCCATTTCGCCGGAAAAACTGGCCGGTTATGAATTCCACGAGCATTTAACGGCTTTCCGCCAGCCCCGGCAGCAGCACAAGGCTTTAATTGAAATTGCTTCACTGCCGGAAGGCCGTATCATTATTGCCCGGCGGCTCCATATGATTGTAGGGTATGTAACCTATTTGTACCCCGATCCCCTTGAACGCTGGTCGGAAGGAAATATGGAAGAACTAATTGAGCTTGGCGCAATCGAAGTCATCCCGGAATTCAGGGGATTTTCCGTTGGGAAAAACCTATTAAGAGTTTCTATGATGGATGATGCGATGGAAGATTATATCACTATAACAACCGAATACTATTGGCACTGGGACTTAAAAGGAACAGGCCTAAACGTTTGGGAATATAGAAAAGTGATGGAAAAAATGATGCACGCCGGCGGCCTAGAATGGTATGCGACCGACGACCCGGAAATCTGCTCGCATCCGGCCAATTGCCTTATGGCCCGCATCGGCAAGCGGGTTTCGAGCGAATCGATCCAGAAGTTTGATCGGCTCCGGTTTATGAACCGATTCATGTATTGAGGGGGATTAAATCATGATTGTCGAAGAAATCATGAAAACGAATGTCGAAACACTAAAGCCTTCGGATACGATTGAAGATGCCGTCCGGCTGATGGAATCGAAAAGGATCCGCCATATACCCATCATCAATGATGGCAGAAAGGTGATTGGGCTTGTTACCGACAGGGATATCAAGGAAGCCACACCGTCCATTTTCCGCAGAGAGGAACACTTGGAAGACCTTCAAAAACCATTGGAAGCAATTATGAAAAAAAACGTCATTACCGGACATCCGCTTGACTTTGTTGAAGAAACGGCCGCATTGTTCTATGAACAAAAAATCAGCTGCCTCCCCGTCGTCCAGGACGGCAGGCTGGTCGGAATCGTAACCGAAACGGATCTTCTCTATACGCTCGTCGAATTGACCGGTGCCCATCAGCCCGGTTCCCAAATTGAAATAAAAGTTCCGAATAGGACCGGCACCCTTTATGAAATCGCTCAAGTCATCCGGAACCGAAAGGCAAACATTCAAAGCATCCTCGTTTATCCCGACAAAAAGGACGATAGCTACAAAATCCTTGTCATCAGGGTACAGACGATGAACCCGGTTGGCCTAATACATGACTTGAAAGCCGAGGGCCATCATGTGCTGTGGCCAAATATACCAGGTATGCCCATATGAATGATTCATGCGCATTCGTTTATTCAGATGAACTGCTGAAATATAATTTCGGCAGCCATCATCCTTTTAACCAGTTCCGGATAAAACTTACCATCGACCTTTTAAAAGAAGCAGGGGCCCTCGATGACTCGGAGATTGCTCCTCCAAGGGAAGCGACGGATGACGAATTATGTCTGATCCACGATCCGTCCTATGTCCAGGCGGTAAAACAAGCGGGAAAAGGGCAGCTTCGCAGTGAAGTTGCCGAAAATTACGGGCTCGGGACCGAAGACACCCCCATTTTCGAAGGGATGCATGTAGCAAGCTCCTTTCTTGTCGGCGGTACCCTCACCGCGGTAGACCTTGTTATGTCGGGAAAATCGATGCATGCCCTCCATCTTGGCGGAGGGTTGCACCATGGCTTTAGGGGAAAAGCTTCGGGATTTTGTATTTACAACGACAGTTCCGTTGCTATTAAATATTTGCAGGAAAAATACAAGGCAAGGGTACTTTACGTTGATACAGACGCGCATCATGGTGATGGTGTCCAATGGTCTTTCTATGATGACCCAGGGGTGTGCACGCTATCGATACATGAAACGGGCAGGTACCTCTTTCCTGGCACCGGGAATATCAACGAGAGGGGACAGGGAAAAGGGTATGGCTACTCGTTTAATATCCCCCTTGATGCGTTCACCGAAGATGAATCCTGGCTAAACGCTTATTCGGCGGCCATCACAGAAGTCGCGGACTTTTTCAAACCGGACGTTATCCTTACACAAAACGGGGCGGACGCCCATTATTATGACCCGCTTACTCATTTATATGGAACGATGAATATTTACCGTGAAATACCAAGGCTTGCCCATGAAGTTGCCCACAAGTATTGCGATGGTCGCTGGATTGCGGTTGGAGGCGGAGGGTACGATATTTGGAGGGTCGTCCCCCGTGCCTGGGCCCTTATTTGGATGGAGATGACAGGTAAAGGGAACAGCAGCGGAAAACTTCCAGAGAAATGGCTGGAACGGTGGCAACCGAAGGCACCGGTTGAACTTCCCGTTACATGGGAGGATCAAGACGGCATGTACAAGCCCATTCCCCGGAAAGCCGAAATCACCGAGAAAAACCAGCTTACTCTCGAAAAGGCACTATATCCCATCCGTTCCAATCCGTCTCCTTTACCTTGACGTATTGGCCACGCCTATTCGGTTATCTAGGCTTTTTAACACGGATTTTCACATCTGTTATCTCACATTTGAATATTGCTAAAGGCCCGGATCAATTTATGCCCGGGCCTTTCTATTGAATCATTAATTTGTTGATTTCCTATAGTCAATTCTATGGGGAAGCACAACGGTATGTTCTTCTACCGTTTCCTTGTTCATATACTTTGTCAGCAGCCTCATGGCAACCGCGCCAATATCGTACAATGGCTGTACAATCGTCGTCAATTGCGGCCGAACCATCATCGAGAGCCTTGTATTATCCGAAGTAATGACTTCATAGTCCTCCGGGACGGAGTATCCCATATCCAGTCCCCCATGGACAACGCCAAGAGCCATTTCGTCCGAACCGACCAGGATGGCGGTAGGGCGTTTCTCCGCGCCCATCAGCTTTTGAATTGACTCGATTCCCGAATCGTATGTATAATCGCCCTCAACGACATATTCCTCATTGAAGATGAGGCCAGCCTCTTCAAGCGCACGCTTGTATCCCCTTAGCTTCTTCACGCTGTTTTTCGGTTCATGAAGCGGGCCGATTACAAAAGCAATTTCCTTATGGCCCCTATCAACAAAATCCTTTACACTATCAAATACAGCTTGTTCATAATCAATGTTGACGGATGGGATTTCCTCTGACTGTTCAATTGAACCTGCTAGGACAATCGGAACAGGAGACTTTTTAAACTCTTCAACATGTTCTGGGGTGATGTTCCCACTCATGAAAACAAGGCCGTCCACTTGCTTGCCGAGCATGGTGTTTAAAAGGTGCAGTTCCTTATCCTTGTTTTGATCGGAGTTGCTCAGGATAATGTTGTATTTATACATTGTGGCAATATCCTCAATTCCGCGGGCAAGCTCGGCAAAGAAAATGTTCGAGATGTCAGGGATAATAACCCCCACGGTGGTTGTCCTCTTACTGGCTAGGCCTCTTGCGACCGCGTTCGGGCGATATCCGAGCCTGTCGATTACTTCCATTACCTTTTTTCTTGTTGCGGGCTTAACATTTGGGTTGCCATTCACAACCCTTGAAACCGTCGCCATTGAAACGTTCGCTTCCCTGGCAACATCATAAATAGTGATATTCATTTTTCATTACACTCCTTAAAGCAAGCCATATAGTTTATTTTACATCAAAATGAACGTTGCTAATCATTCTGTTTGTGAGGAAATATACATATTAATTGATTTTAATAATACGACAAGTGGCAAATTGCTGCAATCCGAAAGGCATGCCTTATAAAATATTAATGCCCTTTTCTGCAATAGTAAAAACAAATGCCTTCTGCCAATGGACAGAAGGCAATGTTTATATTACGAACGGACTAGATTTGATGCCAGAATTTCGTTCAGGAAATTGTCGAACTGGTCAAGATTCATTTGCTGTGCTGAATCAGACAACGCGACGGCCGGGTCTGGATGGACTTCCGCCATTACACCGTCAGCTCCGATTGCAAGAGCCGCCTTGGCCGCAGGGAGGAGGAGATCCCTTCTGCCTGTCGAGTGAGTGACATCAACCATAACAGGGAGATGTGTTTCCTGCTTAAGGATAGGAACAGCTGTGATATCAAGTGTATTCCTTGTCGCTTTTTCATATGTCCTGATACCGCGTTCACAAAGGATGATGTTTCCATTGCCTTGGGACATGATGTATTCGGCTGCGTTGATGAACTCTTCAATTGTTGCCGCGATTCCGCGCTTAAGCAGGATTGGCTTGGTGGCAGCGCCTGCAGCCTTAAGCAATTCAAAGTTCTGCATATTCCGCGCGCCAATCTGGATAACATCCAAATACTCCTCAGCCATTTCAATGTCGGAAGGATTAACAATTTCACTAATGACTGCCATATTGTATTCCCTGGCGACCCTTTTCAATATTTTAAGGCCTTCAACCCCAAGCCCTTGGAAATCATACGGGGAAGTCCTCGGTTTGAAAGCCCCGCCGCGGAGAAGCCTCAAGCCTTTTTTCTGCATATGGGCGGCTACCTGGGCCACTTGTTCATACGATTCAACTGCGCAAGGCCCAAATACAAAGTGCGGTGAGCCATCGCCAATCTTTTCACCATTGATTTCAATAATCGTATTTTCCGGATGCTTTTTCCTCGAGACGAGTAATGCCTTGCGGTGATCATCCTCTTGCAATTCAAGGCTTGCCTTAAAAATTTGCTTAAAAATATGTTCAATCGTCGAATTTTCGAAAGGGCCGTCATTTTTTTGTTTGATGACGTCAAGCATTTTCCGTTCGCGAACCGGATCAAAGCGGTAAACTCCCTGGTTTTCCTTTACCCGTCCGATTTCCTGCGCCAGCCTACCCCGCTCATTGATGATTTCCAAAAGATCCATATTCAGTTCATCAATGCGTGCTCTTAACTTATCCAATTCGTTCATGCTGATTCCATCCTTTCCGTGCCTGGCTCCACAACCGGGCATCTGACAATCTAATGTTGTTATTTATTTAATAAATGGCCGGCTAAAAGCCCTGCCGTAGTACAAACTTTTGTAATAGGATTTATTATACTTCATTGTTTTCGCTTTGTCACCTTAATTTCTTTATTAATTAAACGCTTTTAAGCGCTAAAGTTTAATTGATTATTCCAAATTCTCGTTAGACAAAAATGAAAGATACAAAAAAAGGCATCATGGATGCCTTTTTATGCATTTGCATTTGCCGCTTCAGCGAGGGAACGCTTTGTAATCTTCCAATGGGAAGCATTCCAAACAGGCTTTCCCTCCTGAAAAAGAATAACCTGCGGCGATTCATGCTTGATGCCATACGTTTCTGCAATATAATTTGAAAGCGGCCGTGATTCCTGGATAATCAGCATCCAGGCCGGCATGTCGTCCTGTCCTGCAAAATCCCCGTATTCCTCAAATGCCGCGTGTGAAATCGGGCAAGTGCTGCTATGCTTCAATACCATAACCTTTGGTTCTTTTTGTAAAATTTCCTCAAGCTGTTCAATCGATTCAAGCGTGTTAATCATTGGCCTGTTTCCCTCACTTTATCCTTTTTTTACTATCCAAACGATAGAAACGGTGAAGCAATCGTATCACTTCACCGCCTCTTCGGGCAAATAATTGGTTTGTAAAATCAGCTGTACTTTGTTTCCTCTTCATCCAACGCTTCTTTAACCTCTTCCAGCTTCTCCATTACTTCCGCATCATCGGAAAGGGTCAGTTCCTCGAATGGTTTATTGGACGTTTCCAAAGGAATGTACTCCGTTTCATTTCCTTCCTGTCCCGCTTCCTGCTGGCCATCCCCATTGCCTTTAACCTTGTCCATCAGGTTTGCCGACTGCTGGCTGACTGCCTGCGTCAAAGCAGATGTTTTTTCCTTGGTCATGCTCGTAATTTCATTTGTCTTTTCCATTACCGAGTCCCTCATCTGGGCCGTTCTTTCTTTAAATGCCACAGCCTGGCCAGAAACTGTTTCACGCAGTTCTCGCCCGGATTTCGGGGCCAGGAATAATGCGGCGGCCGCACCGATAAGCCCGCCAATTACTGCGCCTGTAAGAAAATCCTTTGAGGTAACATTTTTGTCTTCATAATCCCGGTATTCATTCTCTCTTCCTGCCATTGAAACTGCCTCCTTATTAGTAATTCCCCCGTTGTGATTGGGGTTTTCTTGGTTCGCTTTTTAACGCTGAAGCGGCTGCTGCCTGTTTTCTGGCATTCCATTTGTCCTTCAATTCAAGCAAGACATTGCTCCATTGGACAATTTGGGAGATTTTTTCCTTGTTTTGATCAATTTGCCTGTCCACTGATCCGACAATTGTCTGAACGGATTGATTGAATTTATTGACGGATATTCCGACACCTTTAACAGCGTCGACAACAGTGTTCAAGCTCTCGGATTTCCTGTGTATATCATCCGCAAGAGCATTGGTTTTATGCAAAAGCACTGCTGTTTCCTTCGTTACTCCGTCAAGCTGGCTCTCAAGGCCTACAAGAGTCTTAGAGACACTCTCCAAGGTGCCCTGCAGCGATTTTAGTGTCTTTGCCAAATAAATGACAAGGACCAAAAATGCAATGGCGATTAGCGCCACACTTAAGTAAAGGATGATTTCCATAAACACTGCACCTCCGTTAATCTTCACTTACTTTTACCCATACGCCATTCCAATAAACAAGGGTATTAATATTATTTCCATAAAACTATTTTTTTTCCTTCCCCTTTTTAAAATGTTATTTGAATGATGCTAATTGGTCAACTTTGCCGCATCTTTCGGTTAGACTAATTAATGAAGTGTATTTTGTAAATATTGGAGGCTGAAACATGAAAGATCCACGGATTGAAAAACTGGCCAGAAATCTCATCAATTACTCTGTCCAGCTTCAAAAGGGTGAGAAAGTGCTGATTGAAAATTTTGGGCTGCAGCGTGAGCTTGTAATCGCCCTTGTCAAGGAAGCGTATGCGGCGGGAGGTTACCCGTTCGTATCGCTGAAGGACCACCAGGTAGACCGTGCTCTCCTTATGGACGCTCAAAAGGAGAATTTTTCAATGATGGCTGATTTCGAAGCGGCAGTCATGAAGGAAATGGACGCTTACATAGGGCTCAGGTCAGGAGATAACATTAGTGAACATGCGGATGTCCCGGATGAAAAAATGAAAATCCATGGAAGCACAATCGGGAAAAAAGTCCACAGGGATATCAGGGTACCAAAAACAAAATGGGTTGTACTCCGCTACCCCACTTCATCAATGGCCCAGCTCGCAAAAATGAGCACCGAAGCATTTGAAGACTTTTACTTTAATGTCTGCAATTTGGATTACAGCAAAATGGCTAAAGCGATGGACAGCCTCGTGGAATTGATGGACAGGACGGATAAGGTGCGTATTACCGGGCCTGGGACGGATTTGACCTTCTCAATCAAGGACATACCCGCTATCAAATGCGCCGGCAACATGAATATTCCGGATGGCGAGGTTTATACCGCTCCTGTTCGTGATTCTGTAAATGGAACAATTACGTACAATACACCTTCGCCATACCAGGGATTCACCTTTGAAAACGTCAAACTTACGTTTAAGGACGGAAAAATCGTCAAAGCCGAGTCCAATGACACTGAGCGCATTAACAAAATTTTTGATACGGACGAAGGAGCCCGCTATGTAGGGGAATTCGCGATAGGAGTTAACCCGTATATCCAAACGCCGATGCAGGATATTCTGTTCGATGAAAAAATTGACGGTAGCTTCCATTTTACGCCCGGCCAATGTTACGATGACGCGTATAACGGAAACCATTCCAACATCCACTGGGATATGGTCAACATCCAGAGACCTGAATACGGCGGCGGTGAAATGTATTTCGATGATGTGTTAATCAGGAAGGATGGCCGATTCGTCCATCCCGAGCTTGAAAAGCTGAATCCCGAGAATCTGAAGTAACGGAGTTTTCGGAACTCATCTTGCACCTATTTCCGTGTCTCGGTCCCGATTCTGGGGTTTTCGGGACTCATGAGCTCCTAACACCGAATCTGGGTCCCGATTCTAGGCTTTTCGGGACTCATGATGCTCCTATTACCAAGGCTGTGTCCCGATTCTCTGCTTTTCGGGACTCATAATGCTCCTAACACTGAATCTGTGTCCCGATTCGGGGCTTTTCAGGACTCACTACGCTCCTAAGTCTCGGTCCCGATTCCGGGGTTTCTTGGGAATCTCTCGTTAGTATAATCCAACCTGGGTGGACTAGGGTACTTAATATTAGAAAAGGATGCAGGCACGCCTGCATCCTCTTTTTTGCATATTCTATTATTAAAATTCGGCTTCTAGGCCGTATAGGCTTTTTCATAGGCTTCCTGGAACTTCTGGATATCCCCGGCTCCCATGAAAATGATGACACTGCCTTCATGCTCCCGGAGAATATTCGTGCTTTCCTCTGACAGGATTTCCGCGCCGCCAATCTTTTCCTCGAGATCTTTAATTGAAAGTTTACCCTGTTTTTCCCTTGCAGACCCGAATATGTCACAAAGGTACACTTTATCCGCTTTGCTAAGGCTGTCAGCGAACTCCTGGAGGAACGTCTGGGTCCTAGTGAAGGTGTGGGGCTGGAATACAGCTACAATTTCTCTTTCCGGATATTTCTGCCTTGCAGCATCAAGCGTCGCCCTAATTTCCGTTGGATGGTGGGCATAATCGTCAATGACGGTCTGGCTGCCCAACTGCTTTTCGGAAAACCTTCTTTTTACGCCTTCAAATGTTTTCAACTGCTCTTTTACCAAATTCACGTCAATTCCTTCATAATGGCAAAGTGCGATGACGGACAAGGAATTCAGTATATTATGGTCCCCATACGCTGGTATGGAGAACGTATCAAAAAATGTGTTGCGGACAAAAACGTCAAAGGTTGTCCCCTCGGGACTTTTGATGACATTCCGTGCCTGGAAGTCGTTATCTTCGCCAAATCCATAGAATAAAACTGGCACTTGGGCCTGGATTTTTTGAAGCTGTTCGTCATCCCCGCATGCAATAATTCCTCTTTTAACTTGCAGGGCCATCTCCTGGAATGCCGAAAAAACATCCTCTATATTAGCAAAATAATCGGGATGGTCAAAGTCTATGTTTGTCATGATCGCATAGTCAGGGAAATAAGACAGGAAATGCCGCCTGTACTCACAGGCTTCAAACACGAAATAATGGGCATCGAGCTCTCCCTTGCCTGTCCCGTCCCCAATCAGGTAGGAAGTAGGCTTTGCCCCTTTCATTACATGGGCAAGCAGCCCGGTTGTCGATGTCTTTCCATGAGCCCCGGTTATACCGACACTCACAAATTTTTGCATGAATTCACCGAGGAAACGGTGGTACCTGACCACCTCAAGTCCAAGCCTCATTGCTTCCTGTATTTCCTCGTGTGTGTCAGGGAACGCGTTCCCCGCGATGACAACCATTCCGGGCTGGATATTTTCTTTTTGAAACGGAAGGATCTTTATTCCAGATTGCTCAAGAGCCTGTTGGGTAAAAAACCGCTTTTCCACATCGGAGCCTTGCACCTCATACTGCATATCGTGAAGAATTTGTGCAAGTGCACTCATTCCGGACCCCTTGATACCTACTAAATGGTAAATAGTCATATAAAGAACCTCCAACAAACGTCTTTCTGTACAACAGTATATGACACGCAATGGCATTTGCTAATTGGAAAGATGTGCCACACTTTTCGCCAGGTTTAATATTATTGAATTATAGCATGTTTGTAGCCCAAACACTAAATTCCATTATTTTCAGTATTCTCCCTTATACCCGCGCCATACATCTCAATAATGGACAGGGCTTGCTTCTTGAATTGATTCCAAATCGGCCTCGGTAATGAGGACGTCCCGGGGCTTGCTCCCTCGGGCTCCCGAAATGAATCCGGCTTCCTCCATCATATCAATCAGCCTTGCCGCGCGGTTATAGCCTACCTTGAAGCGCCTTTGAAGGCTTGATGTCGAGGCTCCGCCTTGTTCGACGACAAACTCGCACGCTTCATAGAAAAGTTCGTCTTCCTCCTCGGTAACCTGTGCTTTTTTAAGCAATTCGTCCTGTTCAAACAAATACTCCGGGCTCCTTTGTTTCCTTGCGAAGGAAACTACCTTGTCAATTTCGGAGTCGGAAACGAATGTCCCTTGGAGCCTGACCGGTTTTGAAGAACCATTTTCCAAAAACAGCATATCCCCTCGCCCAAGAAGCCGCTCGGCACCGCCGATATCGATAATGGTACGAGAATCGATTTGCGAAGAGACCGAGAATGCAATCCGGGTCGGAACATTCGCCTTGATTAAGCCGGTAATAACATCGACCGATGGGCGCTGGGTCGCAATAATCAGATGGATTCCGCACGCCCTTGCCTTCTGGGCTATCCGGCAAATCGCCTCCTCGACATCCGCGGGAGACATCATCATCAAATCGGCAAGCTCATCGATAATGATGACGATAAACGGCAGTTTTTCCGAATACCGCTTCGTTTCCAACGCAAGTTCGTTGAAACGGTTAATATCACGGACACCGGCATGCGCAAATAGTTCGTAACGCCTCTCCATCTCTTCGACCGCCCACTTCAGGGATGCGGTAGCAGCTTTGACGTCCGTGATGACCGGACTGACCAAATGTGGAATCCGGTTATATGGCGCGAGTTCAACCATTTTTGGATCGATGAGCAAAAGCTTCAGATCATCCGGGCTAGCCTTGTAAAGTAAGCTAACAAGAATAGAGTTGATGCAAACACTCTTGCCTGATCCCGTCGCGCCGGCGATAAGGCCATGAGGCATCTTCTTTAAGTCTGTGACAATCGGGTTGCCGGAAATATCAAGGCCAAGAACAGCGGTCAGCGGAGAAGGGTTCTCCCTGAACACGCGGCTTTCGATAATTTCACTAATTAGGACAGGGCGGGACGTTGGATTGGGAACCTCAATTCCAATCGTGTGCTTCCCTGGGATTGGGGCTTCAATCCGTATATCCCTTGCTGCCAGGCTCAATTTAATATCGTCCGCGAGATTTGTTACCTTGTTCACCTTTACCCCAGGTTCTGGATGAACTTCAAAACGCGTGACGGACGGGCCCTGGGTCACATTGACAACCTTCGCGCCGACGTTGAAATTGAACAACGTTTCGTCAAGCATTTTTCTCCTCGCTTCAAGCCACCCCGGATCGCCTTCAACCTTTACTGGGGGGGTAAGGAGGTCCATGCCAGGAAAATTGTATTCGAGGCCGGGACCGGAATCGCCGTTTTTTTGTCCAGAATCAGTATGCTTCTTATCTGAAAGGGAAATGGAATGGACCTCCTGGTTTTTCTCCCGCCTGCTTTCCTCGAGCTTTCTTTTATCCTGCTTAAGCATTAAGACGTTAAACGGCAAATGGGAGCGCCCCGCCGTTCGATTTTTTTCAATCGCAGGTTTTGTATCAGGTGACGCCGTTTGGGTGGCGCTTAGAACAGCCGCTGGCTCGGAATCCCCTTCTACCTTTTCCCCAGCTGATGGTTTGAAAATCACATCAGTTTTATCCCCATCTGCTGGTCCGGAAATCATTTCTGCTTTAATTTCAGCAGGAGCGGAAATCATTTCTTCACCAGCCTCGGCTACCGGTGCAGGAAGATCTCTACTATTGGTAGTCGGATTTGATAAGTCTTCAACGTTGTCCGCAGGAATGGCTTGGATTGGCTCATTCTGAATCACGCGCTTGTTTTCGCTATTCAATTCAACCTGCTCTTCCTTTAGCAATATATGAAGGACTTCTTTTTCCATTAAATGCTGTTCATTTGAGGACAAGGGACCCTGTTCATTTTTATCAAAGGAAGGTATGCGATCATCCTGAAGTTGAGCCTGTTCATTTTTTGGAAAGGCATATTGTTCATCTTCCTCCGGTATTTTCGGCTCACCTACGATAGGCTCCGAAATTTCTTTAGCAGTTGACGGTTCACTGGGTATGTATGCGTCATTTTCTTCCCAAGTACGTTGCAGAACTTCTGCCCCCTGTGGAAGCACCCGTTCGCTTTCCCCGTCCATGGGCTGGGCCGCGTCGGACACAATTTCCTTTTTGTTAAGGGTATTATCCAAACTATCTTCTTCGATCGCCAGGAAACCGCTCAGTTCGTATTCCACTTCTTCTTTCTTGGCGGGTTTTG
The DNA here is from genome assembly GCF_046237595.1 of Neobacillus oceani. Taxonomy (NCBI): domain Bacteria; kingdom Bacillati; phylum Bacillota; class Bacilli; order Caryophanales; family Bacillaceae; genus Neobacillus; species Neobacillus oceani. The sequence goes on from NZ_CP143543.1 coordinate 3,258,795, forward strand.
AATAGCCATAAATAGGAGAAGGAACTTCGGTAGGTGTAAATGGCCTCACCTTTTTTTGTGGCATTTCCCGCTTTTTTACCGGCTGTTCCGTCCGTTGGTTAACCTTTGTATTCCTTGCCTTTTCCTGGAGAGGGGGTTTCCTTTCCACTGGCCTTTTATCATCCGGAATTAGTGGAAACCGAAAGTTGCCCTTCGGATAATCATAGATGATTTTTGGTTCAAGTTCTTTATTTATACGATTTTGCACCGGTGCTTGAGCCTGGACTTCCACCTCTTCCACGGGAGGCTCACCGGGATTGTTCAACAGCCTTCTATATAAGTTTTTAATAAATCTCAAATCCATCACTCTTTCCTGAAAAAAACTTCTTCACTCTATTTTATCAGGATTTCGCAAAACTTCGACAGGATTCAGCGAATTTTAGCGAAAATGCGAATGATTAGGCATATGGTCGCGCTTCAGGGAAAACATTGCAAATTCCTGTAAAAGAAAGATAGGAGGAAAGTCCCGCGCGATTATTTCCCGGTCTTTTTCCGGGGCTTATTTTTCCCAAGAATAAAAATTGGCTCGAGCTCCCCATTTTCAAACAGAAAAGACAGAGCGGTTACCGGAACTTTGCCCGCCGCAAAGAAACTCATCGCCATTTGGGCAAGCACATCGTAGCCTGTATCGTTTCGAATATCGGCGATTATGAGGACATCCGTATGGGGGATCGAAATCGCCATCGTGCCGGTTATCCTTGTGCTCATCTCGACAAGGAAGCCTTTATTAAGGATTCTGCTCGCGTCGTACCCATCGTTCGTATTTAGGAAATAAAACGTGTTTCCGGCGACAGTGTCCTCTTTTAGCGGGGCAGGAAGCGACCTTACATTGAACATAGCCATTTCCCTGATTTGCCCGGGTTCCCATCCTTCCTTCTTCACTAGGCGAGAATCAATCAGCCTGTAGGAGTTTCCCATGTCGTACGCATAGTACACTCTCGTTTCCGCTGTATGCTCATCATAAAGGAACGGATTTCCTTCTTCGGCTTCAACCGGAAAAGATGCGGATCGGATAACCGGAAAGATTTTTTTCTCTCCTCCAGTTATCGTTGCTTTGCTATCCATTGCCTGTAAGCCTTCTTCTATATAATAAACAACTTCATCGATTGCCTTTTCTTTTTTCTCATGCCATTTGGCGACAATACCCGCCAAGGAGACGGTGATTCCTTTTCCACTCTCCTCATTTTCCACCCTCAGTTCATCCTTGTCCCTGTTGTATGTAAACACCCGTCCGGGCTTTGAAAGCCTCTCCTCAAGGGTTCCCCTCATTTTCCTGCTATCCATTTTCATATATAAATCCTCCGATACTATATTTACAATGTAATCTCTTTGCCAATGCCCCATAACTTAAATCTGGCTTTTTTTAAAAAACAAAAAACATTAGCCTTAGAAAAATGTAAGCGCCCGTTGAGCGGACTGAAGAGGAGCAGCAGGCTTAACAAATTTTATATTTTCTTATGTTTTCACAAAAATCTCCATCCCAAAATGAGGGATGGAGGTTCAGCCGATTAGCGCAGGCCTGTTATAAATCCTGTAATTTCCTCTGGTGTTTTCCTGTCCTTGCTAACAAAACGGCCGAGTTCCTTTCCGCCTTCAAAGCCAATGAAACTTGGGATTCCGTATACATCGAGCTCCTGGCACAGGTCTATGAATTTGTCCCGATCCACATAGACAAATGTGAAATCCTTGAATTTCTCTTCGATGTCCGGCATGACAGGCTCAATTACTCTGCAGTCCGGACACCAATCCGCGGAAAACATGAAAACATGCTTTCTCCCATTTTTTAACTCTTCGAACTGTTCCATTGACTCCAATTGTTTCATTTGAATTCCTCCTGTTTCACCATTTGGCAAAAACCTTTGTTCCCATCATATCAAGCTGTTTCATTCAGGTCTAATCATTCGTCCCGGCATGGAACCCAGGAGATAAATCCCGGCTCGCAACAGCGGGAGGCTCAAAAGTTTCACCTTATTTTTCCCCAACTATTCCATTAACAAACAAAATAGCGGAGGCATGGGCCTACCGCTGGATTTCCTATTTTTTAATTTTGGCTGAATTGGCAATTTTCATCATGGCTGTTGCATCTTCCGCAAGATTTCCGGTCTTTGTTTCAGTAGTAATTTTAACCCCGCCAACTCCAGCGGTCAGAATATTCATGTCACTGTCCAGCCGTTCCACAAGCAAAAAGCCTAGTTTGTCTTTTCCATTAAACTGCTTGTTCGTTTCGAGCTTTTCATACTGGGCAACAGATGCGTTATAGACTACTTTGCTATTTATATCTTCGTTTGAATTGTAAAACAGGATATATGTTTTTGAACCGTTTTTCAGGATAATATTGTTCGGGGATTCATCTTTTATCTCGAATCCGAACGGCAAATAAAAATCTATGCCTTCAGTTTTGTTGTTCGGTTTTTTTCTTTTTTCGTTAAAAGTAGTTTTAGCAGCTTCTTCGGCTTTCCCGCTTTCTTCCTTATAGGATGCCTTTCCGCAAGCCGTAAGTAAAAAGGCTGATAGCAATAGAAACGCGGCTGCGCGAATGAATCTTTTCATTTTTATTCCCTCCTGGCAGGCCGGTTCATCCGAGCAGGCCATTTGTGTGGAGCATAAAAGAGGATGCCGAAAATATAATGCCTTTCCGACAATATTCTCCTTTATCCTCTATCATACTCCCACTGGGAACAGGTGACAACCCTCTCCCAGTAACTTGCCAGTCTTGGAAATTATAAGTTTTTCCCGTTTCCTTTACGATATTCGTATTGCCCCACCAAAAGCTTTGTCAAATGTGTGAACATTTCCGATCGGTCGATTTGGCCATTTGAAAAAATACCGATTGCCCCTTCGTTTTTTCGGATATTTTTCTTCTTCGTATACTCGTCCATTACCGGGCCGAGTTCCCGGCCTGCCAGGAGCTTTCCTGCTATTTCATCAGGAAGGGGGATCCTCGCCCCGCCAGCAATCAATGGGGGATATCCTGGCTCTGCCAGCGCTCCCCAGTTGCATAGGAAAAGACCGTGCTTTGTCATATGCACGCCGCCTTCCAGGCCGATTCCGATTTCCCCATCTCCCTGTTCCAAGGCAGCAGTGGCACGATTGATTGCCCCTTCAATCGTTTCTTCATCCGAAAACGGCTGTGCTGAAACATTGGATGGAACATCAATTGCCAATAATTCCACGCCGGTCATGTTAAATGCGTTTTTGACCGCAGCAACCTTAGCCGGGTTCTCTGAACCTATAATTACTTTCATTTCGCTATACCTCCGTGATGCCGAAAATGCCTAAAAGCTCGTTCCAAAAAAGATGCCTTCGCCACTATCTTCCGCGAAGGCACCATTCACTATTCCAGTTTGTTTGACTATACCTTCCGTCCTCTCTTCGCAATAAAACCGAATCGGAAGGCTAATAGAATTTTTCTCGCTACTGGTGCCTGATTTCGTGTTGTTGTCAGCTTTGCGATTTAATTGTTTCCACTGTTGTTTTATCAAACGCCTTAACAAGCCTTACGAGCAATTCCTTGGCAGCCGCATAGTCATCCACGTGCATAATCGAAGCATGTGTATGGATGTAACGGGCGCAAATACCGATAACAGCGCTCGGGATCCCCTCCAGGGAAGTATGGACCCGTCCCGCATCAGTTCCGCCGGCGGATACAAAATATTGATACGGAATTTTGTGTGTTTCGGCCGTATCAAGCACAAATTCCCTCATGCCGCGATGGGTCACCATGGACCGGTCGAGAATCCTTAACAATGTCCCTTTACCCAACTGCCCGAATTCCTCCTTATTCCCAGCCGCATCGTTAGCAGGGCTAGCGTCAAGCGCAAGGAACAAGTCGGGTTTAATCAAGTTGGCAGCTGTCTGGGCACCGCGAAGGCCGACTTCCTCCTGTACAGTAGCGCCGGAATACAGGGTATTCGGAAGTTCAACGCCATCGACTTCTTCAAGCAACTCGACAGCAAGTCCGCAGCCATATCGATTATCCCAAGCTTTGGCGAGAATCTTTTTTGGATTGGCCATCGGTGTGAATGGGCATATTGGCAAAATTTGCTGTCCTGGCCTGATGCCTAATCGCTCCGCATCTTCCTTGTCATCAGCTCCGATATCGATGAGCATATTTTTCATTTCCATCGGCTTGTTCCTCTTTGCTTCATCGAGGAGATGGGGAGGAATCGAACTTATTACCCCGATTACCGGGCCGTTATCCGTAATTATTTGAACCCTTTGCGCAAGCAGGACCTGGCTCCACCAGCCCCCAAGCGGCTGAAATCGAATCATGCCATTCGACGTGATTGCTGTTACCATGAAGCCAACTTCGTCCATATGTCCTGCAACCATTATCCTCGGGCTGTCTTCTTTGCCTTTTTTTACCCCAAAAATACTGCCGAGGTTATCCTGGATGATTTCATCCGAATAAGGCGCAAGACGTTCCCTCATATAGTTCCTAACAGCCGGCTCGTTTCCGGGTGCCCCCGGCAATTCAGTCAATGTTTTGAAAAGCTCCAACGTTCTCTCGTTCATGGCGCACTCCCTAATTGTTTTTTCAGCCAATGGCTGCTTTTTTATGTACAGAATTAATTTTACAGAACTTTCACGCTTGTTTCCATACCCACTGGAATAAATCTATAGGAACCGGCTGCCAATCTGGGATATACTAAAAGAGATGGAGCGGTTGATTGAAATTGAAGGGGTGGTAGTATGAATTGGAAGGCTTTCCTGTTCGGGGCAGTTGCAGGGGCTGCCGGAGCATACGCGGTCAATGCCGCGATTTCGCATAATATGGATGTACCGGCCCAAAAGGTTCTAAGCCATGCAAGGAGCCAATTCAAGCTCTCCGGACAAGTGAGCGGCTCGTGGATCCATATGGAAGCGGTCCCTTTTGAAAAGAATGGCATCCAATATAAGGTGTACAGGGGCGGTATTACGAGAACCTCCCCCGATCTTGAAGATGGAACCGAACAATTCGAATTCGTTGCCGATGCCACGACCGGAACAATCCTTGATGTGTACAGGCTATAGGTAAAAAGCCAGGAGACCGCAATCAGGTCTCCTTTGCTATTTTAATAGGCTGTTTCGTTGCAGGAACTGTCCCAACTACCTTTTAGGAATTATTCCCTTACCCTTTTGACACTATCAGCAATTTGCCCTTCGCCGTCCCATTTTACGGCCCGGAAAAACGCGTCATGGTAAAATGTGAACCAGGCCCCCTTTTCCTGCCCTTGTCCAATCCATTTTTGCTTTGCATTGATTGAATCCATTGGATAATCGTCGTAGGCAAGGACCCATAGCGGGTTAATATGGGCGTGTGTCGGCATTAAATCAGCCATATGGACAGCCAATTCACCGCCATCCTCAATGAGGATGATGGAGTGCCCCTCGCTATGCCCTCCTGTATGCACCATTGTAAAGGGTCCGTGCTCCCATGTGTCTTCAAATGGCTCAACCTGGCCTGCTATGGCCTGCCAATTTTCTTTCCAGTATGTATTTCTGGACCTGATGTTCGGATTCCTCATTTCATCCCATTCAACATTTGATGCGATAATTTTCGCATTCGGAAAAACGGACGAATGCGATCCATCCTGATTCGGCTTCGTCAGTCCGCATGCATGGTCAAAATGAAGATGGGTCATCAGGACATAATCAATATGTTCAGGCTTCAGCCCTACTTTTTCGAGCTCGGTTTCCAGTTCCGATTCCTCGGTCGCCCCGTAATTCCTCTTTTGCTTTTCCGTCAGCTTTTCATTTCCCATTCCGGATTCGATTAAATAATTCTTTCCTTCATGCCGGATTAAAATTGGATCCGAACGGAGTTCTATCTGGTTTTTTTCATTGCATGGATATTTCTTTTCCCATAACGGTTTTGGGACGACCCCGAACATAGCCCCGCCATCCATATGGGTAACCCCGCCCTTAAGCCATACAAGCTCGAGTCCGCCTACTTTCAAGCGCTCCATTGACTATCCCCTCCTCGTACTTTTTCCATTTTACCATGATTGGAACCGCTTTTCCGGTTTGGTACTTTTACATGGATTTTTTAAGGAGTTGATCTCACTATGAACCGAAAAGTTTAAAAAAACGTCCACCCGATATGGATGGACGTGTTTAATTATGATCGGTATTTTACTTCGCATCTGTAAATGCGGTTGCCTTTTTCAGAAAACTTTTCTTCATATTCCGTCATGATATTCCATTCGAATCCGCTGTTATGGAGGTCAAGGCTGACATCTCTCAGCAGCATCCCATATTCTGAAAAGCTGACAAGCGAATATTCAAAAAGCCCCTGATTATCTGTTTTAAAATGGATTTCCCCGCCATCGATCAAAATTTGTTCATACAGTGCCAAAAAGCTTTTATAAGTAAGGCGCCTTTTTTCATGCCTTGTTTTTGGCCAAGGGTCCGAAAAGTTCAGGTAGAGGCGGCTTACGTCGTTTTTCGCGAAATAACTAAGCAGTTCGGCTGCATTAACATTCAGCAATTTTACATTTGGCAGTTCAGTTTCAATGAGACGGTCAAGAGCGGATGCCAGGACGCCTTGGTGCAGTTCGATACCAAGATAGTTTATATCAGGGTTCGCTGCAGCCATGCCGGTGATGAACTTCCCTTTGCCTGTGCCAACTTCAATATGGAGAGGGTTGTTATTGCCAAATACTTCATGCCACTTTCCTTTATGTGTTTCAGGCGCGGAAATGACATATTGCGGATATTGCCGGATTTTTTCACCGGCCCACGGTTTATTGCGAAATCTCATACGTACACTCCCATTTTCTCATCCAGCTTCAAAGCCTCGCCCGCATTTACGTATGGCGGTACAAGCTGGTTATTTCTTAGCGTTTAATTGATGACATACCTTCTTATTTTTAACATGAAGCCTTTAAGCATGCAAGCGGGTTTGGCAAGTTTCCCCTGGCCCTAACTGTATAAACAAACGAAGGAATCCATAAGCTAGTCATGGATTCCTCTTATTCGCACATCAAAAGGGATTATAGCTTGATCGATATTTTGGAAAGGATGATGGATGCACATGCCATTGAACAACCAGGACAAAGCCACCGTTCTAAGGGATATCCTAAGCAGCCACCAAACCGATTGCTGTGGCTCGGTCGCCGAATGCGAACAGGTCGAACGGCTTGTTAAATCCCTTATGGCAAAGACAGGCATCAACCAGAATGTAAAAGGCATTCTCCAAGAAATTTACGAGTATGGCCAGCACGGCGCCCAAAGCGCGGACCTTGATGCACATATCGAAATGAATCAGGGCCGGCTCCAAAATTGGGTGGATGATATCGATCAATTTTCCGGACAATTATAACAGCCCTGAAAGGAAGTCCGCCCATTTGTTCATTTCCTCAAAACGGCTTCTGTCTTTATGCCATTGGATGGAATCGATTGCCTGGGCGGCTGCATACCATTTCATCCGCAGCTTCAATTCCGGCGAAAGCACTGTACCATAGCGTCTCAGCCAATCTTCCCAGTCCTGCTCGGGAATGTACCAGTAGAGGAGCATCCCCAGGTCAATCGCGGGATCCCCGACCATCGCACCGTCCCAGTCAATTAAATACAGGCGGCTGTCTTCACCAAGAAGCCAGTTATTATGGTTAACATCACCATGGCACACGACCTGTTCAGACATAACGACATTTCCAACCTCTTTTTGCAAAAAAATCTTTGCCTCCCGAACTGCCGGCATTGCCGCTATGTCAGGGTCAAGGCTGCCTTCTAGTTTCCCAAGGATTCTCGCGGGATAGGCAGGAGCTTTCCCGAGCCTGCGGAGCATTCCCAGCAGCGGCTCGGAATCATGGATTTTCTTTAATAGCTTCGCAACCCGTTCCTGACCCATTTCATGGGATTCCAGTTCACGTCCGCTTTTCCATTGCTGGGCGGTAATGACGTCTCCATTTTCGAGCCTTTTTGTCCACACCAGTTTCGGAACAATTCCTTCAGCGGACAACACCGCGAGGAAGGGTGAGGAATTGCGCTTCAAAAAAAGCCGTTGTTCATGGTGCTTTGCAAAATAAGCTTTCCCCGTGGCTCCCCCGGCCGGGGTTATTTCCCAGTCTTCCCCTAATAGATAATCCAAAATTAGTCACCTACATTGTGTCCGGCAGCCATCGGTTTTTGTTCCCGGAACGATTTTGCCAAAGTCTATAGTTAAAATAAACGCGAATTTTAAGTAGAAAGAAAAAGACAGCTATTGCCAATTCAATAGCTATCCTTTAAATTTTATCCCGTTTCGCCATTTTTCGTCAAGGGGCAGGATGAAAAAATACTCGAATGCACGATTTATTTCATGCTGGTTATGGCAAGAAGCGGTTAAAATGAAGCCCGGGATCCACCACTTACTTCACAGAAAGAAGCTTCTCCCGCTTAACTTTTTACCAACACCATGACACTGACTGGTTCGATGGACGTATTTGCATGGGGGGGAATTGTCCTTAGCGGGGTGATTCCCGCATGGAGGTCATCGGCAAGGACGTGCCATTCACCTTCTGGAAGCGATAGGTGGTGGATGAATACTGTCGGGTTCACAAGAAGGATTGCCTCCCCTTGCCCACGGTCATCCTTGTAATGAAGGCCGATCAACGGATGCGGTAGCCTGAAATCAGAAATGAAGTTCCGAATTTGTTCGCTGCTTCTCATCCGAAAAAAGGGCAGCGATTTTCGGATTCCTATCATTCCTTTGATGTAGCGGGCGTTATCCGGGAAGGCTGCTCTCCTTTCCCAATCGAGCCAGTTGATGTTTTCAGGCGACTTGTAGCTGTTGCCGTCGCCATACTTCGTCCGGAAAAACTCCTGTCCGCTATGAAGGAACGGGATCCCTTGGGAAACCAGGACGAGGCTTGTGGCCAGGCGATGGCATTTCCTTCTCAGGAGATCCCCTGAATCGCCGAGGCATGCCTCGAGCTTATCCCAAAGAGTATGATTGTCATGGGATTCGACATAATTGACCGATTGGCCGGGTTCGCTAAAAAGTGGATGTCCGGAAAAAAGCCCAATGCTTCCGGCAATCGCTTCCTTCGCCTGTTCAGTGTATGTTCCGTTGCCAAGGGCGTACCCGCGTTCATAAAGATTGAATGTACTTCCTTTGATCACATCCCTGAAGCGGTCATTGAATTGCCCGATTGAAGGAAGCTTGCGCTGGTTTCGGATCGTTGCTTTTTCCCCCTGTAGGAGGGGCGTGTTTAGGTCCCAGCCTTCGCCGATTATCACCATACCTTGTTTCAGGCTATCGCATTCCTTACGGATATCATTCATGGTTTTGATATCAAGGATGCCCATCAAGTCAAAACGGAACCCGTCAATATTGTATTCCCTAATCCAATAACGGATGGAATCCAGGATGAATTTCCTCGCCATCAAGCGCTCAGAGGCAAAATCGTTGCCCACCCCGGTTCCATTCGAAGGCAACCCGTATTCGTTATAACGGAAAAAGTAACCCGGGACTAGAAGTTCAAAAGATGATTTTTCCCGGATGTAGACGTGATTGTAAACCACGTCCATAATCACTCTTATGCCTGCCGCATGGATGGATTCAATCATTTCCTTCAATTCCCGGATTCTCGTATAAGGATCATCCGGATTGCTAGAATAACTTCCCTCCGGAACATTGAAATGCAAGGGGTTGTACCCCCAATTGTACTCCGCCCAGGGATTCGTTTCATCCACTCCGGCAAAATCGTTGAATGGCAAAAATTCTATATGGGTCGCGCCTAGATTCTGAACATGCGACAACCCGGTTGGTTTCCCGTCGGGCCCGATTGTCCCCGTTTCCGCGGCACCTTTGTACAACCCTTTGTTTACGGCCCCGCCCTCAGGGTGGATAGTAAAATCGCGAATTTGTGTTTCATAAATAACCGCATCGGCTGGATGGCTGAATGGGGGCATTTGAACTTTTAGAACAGCCGTTTTTTCAAGGCGGGCTACCACCCCATAGGTCCCGTTCACAGTTACGGCTACCGCATAAGGGTCGACTGCCTCTCTCCACTCCTGGTTAATGAACACCATATAAGTATACCTGGCTAGCTCAAGATCCCGATTGAGATTTACTGTCCATACGCCTTTTTCTTCCCTTGCCATTTTGACCAATTCAAAATGGTTTTGGCCTTGCGGATAAATCTTTAGTTTTACATTTGTGGCAGTCGGCGCCCACACCTTAAAGGTCGTACAACCGTTTTGGCAAAAGGAACCAAGGTCATCCCCTTCGTAAAAGAATTCCCGGTCAAACTCTTTGCTCCTTGTAACCGCGCCGATTTGGACGTCCGTCTTGATGCCATTGCCAGCCAATACCCAATGTTCCATCTCGAAAGCATAAGTTCCTGAAAATGTACAAATAAACTTAAGATATCCGTCAATTTCAAGGCGTTCTTTTATGGAAAGCCCGCACCCGCCAAGCCGGTTCTCAAGTGTGAAGCAAGCTGGCTCGGGTTCCTTAAGAGGCAGCGGAAACAAAACCGTGATTGTATTCATGGCATCTAGATACGCAAAAAATGGACGTTTAACGGAATCCATTCGCCTCACCCCTTTGTGTTAAGTCTATTTCCTGGCCTCCCATAACGGAAAGCCTGACCGCCTGTGGGATAGCTTTTAATTCTCCCGAATTTGCCATGCCGATATATTCTCCATCCGCATGGATGTGAATGGGAGAGGATGACTGGATCGAGATTTCTTTTCCCCGAAACATATGTACTTCCTTGAAAGAAGTATGTTTACCCCAAAAAACACTCAAAAATACGAGCAACAGCTTCACTTTTGACAGACTGTGGACTACCGTGACATTAAGCTCTCCATCATCCGGCAAAGCCCCGGGTGAAATGATCATACCGCCGCCATAAAAGGGCTGGTTCGAAATGGTAACAAACCAAGTATCCTTAAAGTCATGGGCATTCCCATCAATCGTTACCTGGACTGCTGTCCGATGATATAAAGCGAGTTCCTTCAGCAAAACATATACATAAACCAATTTCCCGAGCGACAGCCGGTTAAATAGAACCTTCATACGGGATTCATTCGCTTTTTTCGATACGAGCGCATCGAACCCCGCTCCGGAACTATTGATAAAAAGATGCTTCTCTCCATTTAGGGTGAGCGAACCGCAATCGGTATTTGATAAGTTTTTATCAGGGATGCCCAGCAGAAGATCAAGTGCCCCCATCGGATCCGCAGGAATTTGGAAGCCACGTGAAAAATCATTCCCTGATCCCGCGGGAATGAAACCAAAGCCGGAAGTTGCATATGCTCCCAGTCCGTTCAGCACCTCATGTGCTGTTCCATCTCCGCCCACAGCAACTACCACCGCCTGCTTCCCATCCGCGAGCCTCGTTGCGATCCGGGCCAATTCAATCCCGTGGCCCGGATATTCAGTAAAAAAAGCATGATAGGGAATGTGAAGGCTTTTGAGCTTTTGCTCGACTTTTTCCCAAACCGCCCTGCATTTGCCGTTTCCCGCCTCCGGGTTCACAATAAAATAAAACGCTTTCATATACCGGTTCCTGCCCCTCTTGCATTCTATTCTCTCTATTTATTGCTGGTTCAGGGCTGTTAGCCTGAATCGCTGTACCGGCTCGTATTTCGGGGTGCTCTCGATGTTTGTTCTGTATAGTACAACTTCTTCGAGCATAAATCCGAGATTGAGCGGTTGTTCATCCAGTTTTCCGGGATTGAATGGGAATTCGCCTTCCCAATTTCTTGCAAGTGTTACATGTGGAGAGAACGGCCTTGTTTCCAATTGAAACCCTGCCTCTTCACATGCAGTAAATACACTGGCTCTTAGATTGGTTAGTTCCTCACTTTTGGAGAGCGATGCCCAAAATACCCGCGGGCTGTCTTTTCGTCCAAATATCCCCAAACCGTTAATAGCGAGCGAGAATGAATCGGCTTTTACGAGTGTTCCCCCGACTAGCGAACATGCCCTTTCCAATTTATCTTCCGGGGCCGCCCCAAGGAAAGCGAGGGTAATATGCAAATCCTCATGATGGACCCAGCGCCTGAAAGGAAACTGTTTCTTCAACTCAATGATATTGTTTTTCATGGCAAGTTTCGTTTCGCTCGGAATCTTGCCCGCAAAAAAATAATGGCTCATAACATCCATCCTTCAAGTCTATTTTAGCAAACCATCTCTAAATTAGGTTAAACATTCCTGATCACCAGGAAAAGAGAAAATATCCTGCGTTGGAGTTAGATAGAGAGTGTACACTTTCTTATGTTTTTATAAAACAGGGCCGCCCATTCACACCGGGCAGCCCTTTCATTTACGGCTCCAATTTTAGAGGATCCGCGCTCAGCTATTAACGGCAAGCGTTCCGCATTGCCTTTCAATTTCCTGTTGGAACAAGGTTTGCAATTTTCTCGTTACAGGTCCAGGTTCCCCGTTGCCGACTGGCTGTCCGTCTACCTCAACGGCAGGCGTAATTTCCGATGTCGTACTGCCAATGGCGATTTCATCGGCGGCCAGCAAGTCTGCTGTAGTAAACTCTTTTTCTACAAACGGAACTCCGTTTGCCTTGCATAATTTTTCAAGCGTCTGCCTTGTAATTCCGTTCAAAATAAAATTGTTGGCCGGGTGGGTATAGACTGTGCCATCCTTGATGATAAAAATATTTGAGGAACTGCCCTCCGTAATAGTTTCCCCTCTGTGGAGGAAGGCTTCATAGCAGCCAGCTTCGGCGGCTTTTTGTTTTGCCAGGATATTGCCGAGCAAATTCAGGCTTTTTATATCGCAGCGGAGCCAGCGGATGTCTTCAGCCAGAATCGTTTTCACACCGTTTGCTAGATTGTTCATCGGACGCTGCATATCCCTTGTATAAGCGACCAGGGTTTGAGAGACTCCCGCTGGTGGGAATGCATGGTTCCTAGGGGATGTGCCCCTTGTTACCTGCATGTACACAATCCCGGTGCCAATCCCATTTTTCTTAATTAATGTGTTAAATAAGCTTTCGAGTTCCTCAATCGTCCATCCTAGCTTCATGCCGATTTTTTCCGCGCTAGATACAAGCCGTTCGAGGTGCTCGCGGCCGGTGAACATTATTCCATTATAGACGCGGATGACCTCGTAAACGCCATCCCCGAATTGATAGCCGCGGTCTTCAACATCGATTTTCGCCTGGTATCGTTCAATGATTTCCCCATTTAAAACCACATATTCCATATAATTTCCTCCATTTATTCTTCCTTGGCCAGTTCATAGATGGCCTGGGCATAAATTGCCGCGGATTTAAGAAGATCATCGATAAACATGTATTCATCCTTTTGATGGGCAACGTCCGGCCTTCCAGGGAAAAGCGGCCCAAACGCCACACCGGACTTTAGCGACCTCGCATACGTCCCGCCGCCGATTGCGATCAGTTCAGCAGGATCCCCGGTCTGTTCCTCATACACCCTCTTGAGGACCTGGATTAGGAAATCACTTTCCTCTACATAATGGGGATTTGAATTTGTGAACCGGCCGATATGGAAGCCGTGTTGGGGCAAAACAAGTTCGATTTTTTCCTTGATATCCCCCATTTTGGCGGTTACCGGATAGCGCAAATTCAGGCCGATCATACCGCCATCTTCATTTGTATAGGCAAGCTTTCCGGCGTTAATCGTCAGCTCTCCGGAAATATCGTCCTGGTAAGCAACCCCCAGCCTGCTGCCCCTTGAATCTTTGAAAAAGAAGCCGGAAACAAATTCGAAATATTGTTTTGCATTTGAATCCACGTCAAGCGATGAGATGAATTCAGCCAAATACAGGCCGGCATTTTTACCATTCTCAGGCTCCATTCCGTGGGCCGATATTCCTTTTACTTCGAGGATTGTGTCACCTGCATCGACATGAAAATGTTTTTCAAGGCCATGCTGGTCCATAAATTCAATAAATTTTTGCATGATTTCTGTTTCGCCATTTCGTATGAGAACCGCCGCTTTTGCATAATCAGGCACCATATTGTATCTGCGGCCGGCTTCAAACCGGAGCACTTCAACCTGAGCCTTTCCTTCTTCCCCGGCATCCTTTGTCTCCTGAACGAGGTCGAAGTCCGAAATGCCTTTTTCCGCGTAGATAATTGGAAAATCTGCATCTGGCGCAAAACCGAGGCCCGGCATTTCCTCCGTTTTAAAATAGCGCTCGACACAACGCCAATCGCTCTCTTCATCCGTGCCAATAATCATCCGGACCCGTTTTTTCAGAGGCAGCCCGAGTTCTTTTACAATTTTCATTCCGTAGTATGCGGCCATTGTCGGCCCCTTGTCATCCAAGGCGCCTCGCGCGAATATTTTTCCGTCCCTAATTTCAGCGGCAAACGGATCGCTTGTCCAGCCGTCGCCTTCAGGAACGACATCCACATGGCAAAGAATGCCGACAAGCTCCTTCCCATCGCCCATTTCAATATGCCCGGCAAGATTGTCGGTATTTTTCAAAGCAAAGCCGTCTCTTTCACCAAGATTCAGCATAAAGTCGAGCGCTTCCTTAATCCCCTTGCCAAGCGGGGCTTCCGTGGAAACAGCTTCCTCATCCAGCACGCTTTTGATTTGCAAAAGCTTCCGTGTATCCTCAAGAAGGCTGTCCTTCCTTTTTTCAACTTCTTCCATCCAATTGACCTTACCCACTTAGAAAACCTCCCATGAAAGTTTATGGGAAACGCCCATAAGATAAGACTTTCCGTATGGCAATAATCTTACCAATAATTTTTTGGAAAAAGAAGCATTTAACAAGGGCACCATTTGAAAAACTGCGTGTAATGTTTACGAAATATTCAAACAAATGTCCTTTAAACTATAAGTTTATTGAAAACAGAACAAAAAAATGAATTTTTTATGTTATTTCCGAATATTAGAGATGAAATTTTTATTAATATTTTGTAAATTTTCTAATTTAGGTAGAATTCCTTATAAAAGAGGGATACAATATAGACAGATGGTTTATATTATGTTTTGGAAGGGAGTGGCTGCCAGGAAAGGATTTCTTAACTGGGTCTTAGCCTGTCGCCGTCAGAAGAATATGCCAAGGGTTTGAAAAATGGATAGGGAGTGGTTTTTTGAAACCTTCGACTAACCGTATGCTAAACCGCATCAAGTGCATCTACATGTTTATCTCGAAGAACGGGACTGTGACAACACAGGACCTTGTAGAGGAATTCGGTATCACTCCTCGTACCATTCAGAGGGATTTAAACGTTCTGGCCTATAATGACCTCGTCCAAAGCACAAGTAGAGGAAAATGGACCACCACAAAAAGACGAGTAAAAATGTCTTCATAAAGTAAGCCCGAAAATATGGGCTAATCAAACGGAAACCGCCTGGTGATGGCGGTTTCTTTTTTAATTGGTGAAACGGTGGACGGCCTTCTGTTCATTATTTCCCGCGAATCAAGGGAGGACTATTCTGCCAAGTTCAAAGTTTAAGCAGAGCGGGAATCAGCGTTGAAAAACTTGCTGATCAATTGAATCTATTGAGGAAATGACTGTGTAGAAGTTTTCAATTTTCATTTTTTCTTCGGTTTCCGGCTCATTATAATTTTTGTCTATATAAGAAAGCCACTCTTCCTCCAATTCGTACACGTTTTTACCATACACTTCAACAAACTTTTCACCAAGGTTTGGCTGATCATAGATTTTTTGAAATTCTTCAAGCCCATATGTATCGATCAAATAGGTTACGAAGGAAGCGGCATGGTAATAACTCATCTCTTGGACAGCAAAGCCATCCGGACCTTCTATCGCTGGGCGGAAAAGGTTGTCATCATTGTCCAAATCTATAAGCTTATTTAACGGAATTGCCTTCTCCATACTTAAAAACAACTTCATAACCTTGTGGATTGGGTATTTCTGCTTTCCGAATCTATTTTCCATATAAACTGCAAAACCTTCCTGAGACAGATACCCCCGGCTTGAATCAGAGTTATCTCCGTAACCCAATAAGGTATGGGTAAGCTCATGGACAAGGGGATGCGTCCCGTTCCGGACGCCGTATAATTTTATATCAGCCCTTAAGCCCTTAGAGAATTCCCTCCCTTCCAGAAGATGAATATTGATTTTTTTAGAGGGAGTATAATCAGTTTGAATTGTTTGCTTAATATCATCGTAAGCCTCTAAAAGTTCCTTTTTCACGGCATCTACTCTTTCCGCCGGCACATTTGCTGTATTAAAAATTTTAAACGTCACTTCCCCATCATCCGTAACAACTGTATCTTGCTGAAGGCCTTTTGCCTCTTTTATTGGTGGATTATTTGAACAGCCAGCCAAGAATAGCAATAAAAATGAAACTGCGATTAACCTATTTGCCATTGCCTTCCCTCCGTTTTTTGAGTAACATCCTTCCTTATTACATTTTATTACAATTTTATTGTATAATATAGGAAAATTCCGAAAAATTGTAATATAGGGGGATAGCTAATGGAGAAAAAGAAAGAAAAAGTTATGAACATATTGCTGATGTTCCTTATTGTCAGCCTGGTTGGTGGATTTGCATTGTTTTTTATTGGATTATATAAATGGTCATTAATCATAATGGGCGTATCTCTGTTTTGTGCCATGTTCATTAGCAAATGGACATACACAAAAAATGCCGATTATGTTTACCGGGAATACCTGAAAAATAATCAAAAATGAACAAAGGGAAAAATAGGTTTAAATGAGTAAGGCGAGGGGGCGGAAATCACGCTTCATTAGTTACAAGGAGGACAATATGTAGATTTCCTGTTTTATCGAAAATATATTGACCCCCTCTGAGTAAATAACAGGGACACTTTTTGCCTAAATCTTTGTATCCAGATTTGAGTAACACCATTTCGGCTTTTGCCCCAATCTTTGTCGCTCAAACAAATTTGTGCGACACCTTTTGGCTTTTCGGCGAATCTTTGTCGTTCAAACAAATTTGTGCGACACCTTTTCGGCTTTTCCTCGAATCTTTGTCGCTCAAACGAATTTGTGCGACACTTTTTCGGCTTTTCCTCGAATCTTTGTCGCTCAAACGAATTTGTGCGAAACCTTTTTGGTTTTTCGGCGAATCTTTGTCGCTCAAACAAATTTGTGCGACACCTTTTCGGATTTTGCCTCAATCTTTGTCGCTTATCCATTCTTTCCGTGGAACCGATCTAATTTCGTGCTTACTCCCAACCCATTTAAGTTGTTTGCAGCCATCCACCAAACCCAAAAGAGCAAAAAAGCCGGTGGAAGTCTCCCTCCCCCGGCCGTTCCTTCATGACTGATACTCCATCAGCATCTCAATCTCTTCATCTGTCAGTTCCCGGTACTCGCCGAGCTCCAGCGTTTCATCAAGCTTCAACGGCCCCATCGTCAGCCGCTTCAAGTACACAACCCGCTTTCCGACAGCCTGGAACATCCTCTTCACCTGATGGAACTTCCCTTCCGTAATCGTCAGCTCGATATCCGACATCAACCCAGACTTCAATATTTTCAACTCGCCTGGCTTCGTATGATACCCATCCTCAAGAGTAACGCCCTTTCGGAACTCCTCCGCATCCGCTTCCGTAACCTCGCCCTCAATGACAGCGAAATACGTTTTCGGTACATGCTTCTTAGGAGACAGCAACCTGTGCGCTAGCTGCCCGTCGTTCGTAATCAGCAGCAGGCCCTCTGTATCCTTATCAAGCCTGCCGACCGGAAACGGCTCGTACACCTGGTCCTCCAATTCGAGCAAATCAATCACCGTCTCATCCCGCGTGTCTTCCGTCGCCGACAGGACCCCAGGCGGCTTGTTCATCATTAAATACACAAACTCCTTATATTCAATGACAGACCCGTTCAGCATAACAACATCTTTCTCCGGATCCACATGCTGCTTCGGATCCTTCACCGCCTTGTCATTCACCGTCACGGCTCCATCCTTCAAAAGCTTCTTAACTTCCTTCCGGCTCCCGAAGCCAAGATTGGCAAGCATTTTATCAATTCTCAAATTGTCCCCTCCTTTTTATGGCGCATTTTTTCTTAAAAAAACGCCCACCCACCAGGCAGGCGTCTCATACACTAGGCCCTCAGTTTAAGCTTGCCCAGTAGCCTGTCCACCTTGTCCCCGAACAGGAAATAGATAAGCCGTGTCTTAAACGAAAGGTAGAAGTATACAATCCCGCCGGCAAGCGCGCTGACAAGGATTAGAATCAATGACTGCAACTCGGAAGCGGGCGACAGGAACCCAGTTAAAAGCTTGTACACTCCTGCCGCGGCGGCAAGCATCAATCCGCCAAATATAACAATCAATAGGCTGCGTCGCACCACAAGCCTGAATTTGTACTTGGAGAATATTTTAATGACAACCAGGTTAATCGCGATGGCAGCGACATAGCCCAGAGTCGTCGCCAAAATGGCTCCGTCCGTTTCAAAAAGCTTAATTAGCGGAATATTGAGGGCTAATTTTACAAGCAGGCCTGTCAGCAGGCTAAGGACAGTCCATTTCTGTTCATTAATCCCCTGTAGGATTGCCGCGGTAACGGAATAAAGGGCAAAAAGAATGGCGACAGGCGCATACATCCGCAGTACTTCCGTCCCAAGGTCCAAATGACCGTAAAAAACCGTATAGAAGGGCTCGGCAAGCAGAGATAAACCCGCCGCTGCCGGCAATGTCAAGAACAGAAGCACCTGGAATGTCTGGTTCAACTGACTGTTCAGGCTCTTCCGGTCATTCTCCACAAACGCTTTGGTGATACTAGGAACGAGCGTTAGTGAAAAAGCTGTCGCAAGCGCAACGGGAATAATGACCAACTTGTGCGATTGGAAATTCAGGATTGAAAACGCATCTCCCGCGTCACCCTTGCTAAATCCGATTGAAACCATCGCGCGCTCAAAGGTGATTTGATCAATGAACTGGAAAAGCGGATTGGCAATCCCGACCAGGACAAAAGGCGCTGCGTAAATCAAAATTTCCTTATACATTTCCTTTAGGGAAATATCAACAGTCCCTTTATCCTTCTCAAGAAGTTCATCAAGCCCCGGCTTCCTTTTCACCCAGTACCAGCCGAGGACGATAAGCCCGCCGACCGCGCCGATAAATGCGGCAAACGTCGCCGCGCGTACAGCATCAACCGTATTTCCGTCAAGGAATTTCAGGATGATATACGCGCCTGCAATAACGAAAACAATCCTGACAATTTGCTCAACAACCTGGGAAACCGCGGATGGCCCCATCGATTGGTGTCCCTGGAAAAAACCTCTGATCATGCTCATAAACGGGACAATAATCAATGCAAAGGAAACAGCCCTGATAACCGATGTGATATCCTCAGCAGGCAAATCTCTCCCCGTTGAAAGCAGTGGTGCAGTAAAGTAAAGAATAAGGAAGGCAACGATACCCGAACACATCATGACAACTAGTCCTGATTTGAAAAGCTTCCGGCCAACCGCGTATTCTTCCATTGCATTATACTTAGCAATAAATTTAGAAACTGCGAGCGGGATGCCCGCTGTGGCTATGCTGATGAAAATTGTATAAGGGATATAGGAATACTGGTAAAGCAGTGTTCCCTGATATCCCACTATTCTGGTAAAAGGAATGACATAGAAAAGTCCTAGCATCTTGGAAATGATAGTTCCAAGCGTTAATATAAATGTTCCCCTGATTAATTTGGATGACGACATATAATCCCTTCTCACATAAGAAATACATAGATCTTTCTAATAGCAGGTTCGCAGTCACATTAACTTGTAATTTTTGCGCTTCCTGCGCCAATTATATAGGCACGCTAATTAGTAGTGTACCTTTCTTTTCCCCAATGCGCCACTGCCACTCATTATATTTCAATGCATGGGCCTGCCTTTTCATTGGAGCCCTTCAATGTATATAATAAGAAAACAAGTTTACCACATATCATGACTAAAAAAGTTGGTGTTTTTTATGAAATATGATGTGATCGTGATTGGCGGAGGCCCATCCGGATTGATGGCTGCGGCCGCCGCCGGAGAGAAAGGTGCGCGTGTCCTGTTGATTGACAAGGGCGACAAGCTTGGCCGAAAGCTTGCCATTTCCGGCGGTGGCCGTTGCAATGTAACAAATCGGCTCCCTGTTGACGAGATCATTAAACATATTCCCGGCAACGGCCGGTTTTTGTACAGCGGATTTTCAATTTTCAGCAATGAGGATATCATCGCCTTTTTTGAAAAGCTAGGAATCCAGCTAAAGGAAGAGGACCATGGGCGCATGTTTCCGGTTACCGACAAAGCCCAGTCCGTTGTCGACGCCCTCCTTGGAAAACTGGAAGAGTTGCACGTAAAAACGTATACAAACACGCCGGTTAAAGACCTGAAATATAAAGACGGCCGTGTGAAGGGAGTACTGCTTGCAAACGGCTCCGAAGTGGAGGCAGATGCGATAGTTGTCGCTGTCGGCGGGAAATCGGTCCCCCATACCGGATCGACGGGTGACGGGTATGCCTGGGCTGAAAAGGCTGGCCACACGATTGCCGAGCTTTTTCCGACCGAAGTGCCGGTAACGTCCAAAGAGTCTTTTATTAAAAATAAAATCCTTCAAGGGCTGTCGCTGCGCGGCGTTGCCGTAAGCGTGCTCAATCCGAAAGGGAAATCGCTCATTACCCACCGGATGGACATGCTATTTACCCATTTTGGGGTAAGCGGCCCCGCGGTCCTGCGCTGTAGCCAATTCGTTGTTAAAGCGATGAAGAAATGGAACTTAAAAGAAGTGGCGATGCAAATCGATGCTCTGCCGGATCAAAACGGCGAAGCACTTTTCCAGGAAATCGCGAAGCTTGTTAAGGCAGAACCGAAAAAAAGCATGAAAAATTTACTGAAAGGCTTTTTGCCGGAACGGTATTTGCTCTTTTTGCTTGAAAGATCGGGGATAGATGCTGGTGCGCAAGGTACGGAGGTTTCGCACGAGAAAATCCGGACGTTCTGCGGGCTGTGCAAGCAGTTTACGTTCAATGTGAACGGCACGCTTCCGCTTGAAAAAGCATTCGTTACCGGAGGAGGCGTTTCCGTAAAGGAAATCGAGCCGCAGACAATGGCATCGAAAAAAATGGCTGGGCTCTATTTTTGCGGGGAAATTCTTGATATTCATGGATATACAGGAGGCTACAATATTACCGCCGCTTTTGTGACCGGCAGGCTTGCCGGACGCAGCGCCGCCGAATTCGCAGTTGGCAGCCAATAATTTTTTAAAAAAGGAGCTCCCAAGCCATACCTGTATGCCGTGAGAGCTCCTTTACATTTATTTCGCCAATCCTAATAGGACTAAATCGATAACTATCGAGATCATAAGCATAAAGCCAGTCCTGCCTTCCTTTTGATTATGAAAAGGAATGGGTCAAGCCCTATAGATTACCATGGCCGAGAAGCAGTAAATTTGTTCATCCTCGTCTTCCTGGAGGGCTGCGACATTGTATTTAATATCAAGCAGTTTTTTTTCGTCGAGCCCTTTCAGGAAATTATTCATATCAGTTTCAAGATCGGCTTCATGCTCTTTATCAAAAAGTTTCACCTGTATCATTGTGCTTCCTCCCTCTTTTTTCACCAGTTTTGCCAAAATTCCAACTTTTTAACAAATGGCGATGGATAAGGTTTGTTTTTTGCGGAAAAATAAGCTTAAAAAGGAGGCTGGCATAATGGCTAGACGAAACAAAATCCTTGTCCCCGAAGCAAGAAAGGGACTCGATGAATTGAAAGCAAAAGTGGTGGGCGCCAACCGTCCAGAAGACGCCAAATATGAAGCAGCGAAAGAGGTCGGCGTCCCGCTTCAACATGGCTATAACGGCAGGCTTGCTGCTGAGGACGCTGGGAAAGTTGGCGGAAGGCTTGGCGGGAGCATGGTCAAGGAACTCGTCCGCATGGCGCAGGAGAATTTGAAAAAGAAATAGAAGTTGGGGCACCCGGGAACTTGTCCAAACATCAGGAAGCTTTGGACATACATCCCTTGAAAATTCACTTTGCTGTCCAAACTTCGGGCAGCTTTGGACACACATCCCTTGAAAATTCACTTTGCTGTCCAAACATGAAGTAACTTTGGCCTCATACCCATCGGAATTCCGAAAAGTTACCTGAACGCCAAATAAAAAATGCTTTTCTTCATCAACTGAGAAAAGCATTTTTTAATAGAAACATCTAATGCACCTAAAAGATTATTCAATTACCCATTCACTTCAACGTCGCCTTCCCACTCGAGCATGCCGCCTTCCATGTTGATGACCTTGTAGCCCTGCTGCTGCAAGTAGTGGCAAACGTTCATGCTTCGGCCGCCTGATCGGCAAATGACGATATATTCCTTGTTTTTGTCCAGTTCCTCGAGGCGCGCAGGAATTTCCCCCATTTTGATATGCTTCGCGCCGGGGACCATACCGTATACAACTTCCTCGTCTTCCCTGACATCGATTAGTTCAAGCTTCTCTCCAACCTCAATCTTCTTCTTCAGCTCTTCCGTCGAGATTGTTTTAATTGGTTCCATGATTGCACCCCTTTGTCAAAAACATCCCCCGGATTCCGGGGGATGCTATGAATGGTTTTCATACTATAGTTTCCCATAAACCTGTTTTTTCAGCCACCATTACGGCTGCCAGGCAAATTGGAATATTGTTAGTTCGCGACAACGTTGACAAGCTTGCCTGGTACGGCGATTACCTTACGGACGGTTTTACCCTCGAGCTCAGCGCTGATTTCCTTCATCGCAAGCTCTTCCATCACTTCTCTCGTAGCATCGGATGGAACCATCAGCTTTTTCTTCATCTTGCCATTGATTTGGACAACGATTTCCACTTCGTCTTCAACAAGCTTAGTCTCATCAAATGTTGGCCATGGCCCATACGAAACCGTATCTGTATGGCCAAGCTTTTCCCATAGTTCCTCACAGACGTGCGGCGCAACTGGGGAAAGAAGTTTTACGAAGCCCTCCATGTATTCCTTTGGAAGAACATCGGATTTATAGGCTTCATTAATAAACACCATCAATTGGGAAATAGCGACATTGAAGCGAAGCCCTTCATAGTCCTCGGTAACCTTCTTAACTGTCTGGTGGTAGACCCTCTCAAGGTTTTCCGCCTTCGCGCCTTCCCGAATTTTCGAGGAAACCTCTCCATCCGACTCGATGAACAGACGCCATACACGGTCAAGGAACCTGCGCGCGCCGTCAAGGCCGTTCGTCGACCACGCAACGGAAGCATCAAGCGGCCCCATGAACATTTCGTAGAGCCTCAATGTGTCTGCCCCGTGGCTTTCAACGATATGGTCCGGGTTAACGACATTCCCTTTAGATTTGCTCATTTTCTCATTGTTTTCGCCAAGGATCATTCCCTGATTGAATAGCTTCTGGAACGGTTCTTTCGTAGGCACGACGCCAATATCGTATAGGAACTTGTGCCAGAATCGGGCGTAGAGCAGGTGTAATACCGCATGCTCAGCGCCACCGATATAAATGTCGACAGGGAGCCATTCTTTCAGTTTTTCAGGGTCCGCGAGATGATTATCATTCCTCGGATCGATATAGCGGAGATAGTACCAGCAGCTTCCGCCCCATTGCGGCATTGTGTTCGTTTCGCGGCGGCCCTTCTTGCCTGTTTCAGGATCGAAAACGTTTACCCAGTCCTCGATATTGGCAAGCGGTGATTCGCCTGTTCCGGATGGTTTAATGTCGGTTGTTTTTGGCAAAACAAGCGGCAGCTGGTCTTCTGGAACAGCCGTGCTTGTGCCATCCTCCCAATGGATGATCGGAATTGGCTCTCCCCAGTATCTCTGGCGGCTGAATAGCCAGTCACGAAGGCGATAGGTAATCTTTCTTGTCCCGATGCCTTTTTCTTCAAGCCAGGCGATCATGTCCCGTATCGCATCTTCCTTATTTAAACCATCAAGGAAGCCGGAATTTACATGCGTGCCATCGCCTGTATACGCTTCTTTTTCAATATCCCCGCCAGCTACGACTTCAACGATCGGCAAGCCGAATTGCTTCGCGAATTCATAGTCACGCTCGTCATGCGCAGGTACCGCCATGATTGCGCCGGTTCCGTAGCTCGCAAGCACGTAATCCGCAATCCAGATCGGCATCTCTTCGCCGTTCGCCGGATTGATTGCATAGGCGCCGGTGAAGACACCAGTCTTTTCTTTTGCAAGGTCGGTCCGTTCGAGGTCGCTCTTGCTCTTGATTTTTTCAAGATACGCTTCAACCGCTTCCTTCTGGTCCGCAGTGGTGATCTTTTCAACAAGCGCGTGCTCTGGCGCAAGGACCGCATAAGTCGCACCAAAAAGCGTGTCAGGACGCGTTGTGAACACCGTAAATGTGCCGTCATGCCCTTTAATGTTAAAAGTGACTTCAGCACCTTCAGAGCGGCCAATCCAATTGCGCTGCATATCCTTCAGGCTTTCAGGCCAATCAAGCTCTTCAAGGTCCTCCAAGAGCCGGTCTGCATAAGCGGTAATCTTCAGCACCCACTGCTTCATTGGGCGGCGTTCGACCGGATGGCCCCCGCGCTCGCTCTTGCCGTCGATGACTTCTTCATTCGCAAGGACAGTCCCAAGCGCCGGGCACCAGTTAACCGATACTTCGTCGATATAGGCAAGGCCATGTTCGTACAACTTGAGGAAAATCCATTGTGTCCATTTGTAATAATCGGGATCCGTTGTATTGATTTCCCGGTCCCAATCGTATGAAAAACCAAGTTCTTTGATTTGGCGGCGGAACGTGTTTATGTTCCTCTCCGTGAATTCCGCCGGGTCATTCCCTGTATCAAGTGCGTACTGCTCGGCAGGGAGTCCGAATGCGTCCCAGCCCATCGGATGTAGTACATTGTAGCCCTGCATCCGTTTCATACGGGAAAGGATGTCAGTCGCCGTATAGCCTTCCGGGTGGCCAACGTGGAGACCCGCACCCGAAGGATAAGGGAACATGTCAAGGGCGTAAAATTTCGGCTTGCCCTTCTCCTCGCCCGTTTTAAATGTTTTTTCTGTCTCCCACTTCGTTTGCCACTTCTTTTCAATTTGTCTGTGGTTGAAGCTCATCTCAATTTCCTCCCTCAAACTTTTTTCCAAAAATAAAAAACTCCCATCCCATAAACAGGGACGAGAGGATATGTATCTTCCCGCGGTACCACCCACATTAGTGTGAAAAACACTCGCTTCATTCATCCTTAACGCGGAAAACGGCAGGCATTACTGGCACTTCACGCCTGCGACTCTAAGGCGAGTTCATGATGGTCCCGGCCGGCTTGCACCAACCGCCAGCTCTCTAATGGCGGGACGGAATCATTACTATTCCTTTTCACAGTCATTAAACTATTTTACATAGTGCTATTTTATTAAAATTTGCCCCGGGATGCAAGCCACCCGGTTGAAAATGTGCGTTAGCGGAGATTTCCACCATAATCTGGCGTATGGACCGCTCTCTTTCCGGACTTTGTAAACGGATGAAAACATAATAGGCAAACGAAGAAACCCGCCCCCAAAAAAGGCGCGGGATTCACTTTATGCGCGAACCGGCTGCTTTTTTCCCTTAATGCCACGGTCATAGACGACAGTCGTTCCAATTGAAACGATAAACAGGACTATTAGGATCATGAACAACATGGACATGCCGTACAAGTCGACGAGCATTCCGCCTAGAACCGGTCCAATCATTCTGCCGCCGGTGGCCGTGCTGTTGACAATTCCCTGGTAAAAGCCTTCCCGGCCCCGAGGCGCAAGTTCACTGGCAATTGTCGGAACCGCTGGCCAAATGAGCATTTCACCAGCTGTTAAAATTATCATCCCAGCCATAAATCCCGAAAAGCTCCCCGAATTGGCAGCTACGATGAATGCCACAACAAATATGAGCATGCCGAGCACCATCTGTGTTTTAAGCGATCGGCCAAAGCGTTTCAAAAAACCGTTCAGTACTGGCTGGCCGAGCACAATCATCGCACCATTCACTGTCCAGAGCAAACTGTATTGGGTAAGAGTTATATTGATTTCCTGTGTATAGGAAGCGATTGTTGTCTGCCATTGGACATATCCAACCCAGCAAAGGAGGTAGCCAATACAGAGGATGAGCAACGCTTTTAGTTTTTTATTCATACCAGCAGAGGGATTTTCCTGCAAAATAGAAGTCTGGGCGCCTTCCCGGTCGGTTATGTTTTTATAGCCAAAAAAAGCAATCGCCATAAAGACGATATACATGAACAGGTTTGCAACAAAAATCAACTGGAAGGAAAAATCGGCAACAAGTCCTCCTAATGCCGCACCAATCGCTACACCAAGGTTCTGCGCAACATAAATCGCATTGAATGCGCGCCTTCCCCCTTCCTTCCAGACAGCTCCCGACATTGCGTACATTGCCGGAAAAATAATTCCCGCGCCAAAGCCCGAAATTGTAAGGAAAATCACATAAGGGGTAAAGTCGTTCCAAAAAGTCAATCCAAGCAATGCAAGCAAAGCAATGCCAATCCCTAGCAAAATCGTTTTATAACCGCCAAGCCTGTCAAACAAGCTTCCTCCCGCCAGGTTTCCCGCAACGCTCGCAGCGGAGTTCAGCATAAGGACTATGCCAGCGGTGGTTAAAGATTTGCCGAGATGGTCATGGATATAGATTGCATTCAAAGGCCAGAGAAAGGATGAACCTGTAACGTTGACGACCATTCCGATGATTAAAAGCCATAATGAACGCGGCATCTTGATTCTCCTATCTCATAAGAAATGCGCAAGCGCCCCGTTTAGCGCCGTATGGACCGTAGTACACTAGGCGCTGGGCGCTCCTCGGAAAAGAAGTGCACTTTTCCTTCGTGCGATGCTAAGCTGCCGAAGCCTTCCTTGTGGAGCTAGACATAATTCTATAAAAATTTTCTTTCCTATTCTCAAACACAAAGGATATTCTATTCCTTTTCCCAAAACTGTGCAATGGTTTTTATTCCAAATGAGAGAAAAGCACTGCAACCAAAAGGCTACAGTGCTTTTTAACAGCTATTGGCGTTCGGAAATCCCTGTCCGAACTTACTTTTTTGGTGGTGCCGGAACGGCCGGCTGCTGTGCCGGGAACTCCCCATTGATTGCATGGGTTTTCTTCTTGAAGTTATCCTTCTCACCAGTTACAGCTTTTTTCGCCTTTTCGATTTCCTCTTTCAATTTATCGATGTCGACGCCTTTTTTAACAAGCTCTTCGGTTGCAATGTGGATAGCCTGGTTTGATTCTTCAATTGAAACAGCGAGGGAATCCATTGAGCCTTGCGGGTTATGGAAGCCTGCGGAGCTCTCTGCTGCGACGATATCCCAGAACCATTGGGCTTTCCTCACATGTTCCTGTGCGGCTTTTACCTTTTCCGACTTAACTCCAATTGTGATCATTTTGTTTACGTAGTAATGGGCGTTAATGGAAACATCCTCCGCTTTATGCAATTGCTTCATGTGGGTGTCCTGAATCTCGATCACCCTTGCTTCGAGCTTATCGATATCCCTATCGCCGTGGCATGTTCCGCACGATGATTTCATTGTCTTAAGCGGCGAAGTCCACCAGTGTGACGAAATCTTTCGCTTGCCGTCAACACGCTCATATGGCATATGGCAGTCCGCGCATGCTACGCCTGCCTTTCCGTGAGTCCCTTCCACGAATGTTTCAAAGTCCGGGTGTTGAGCCTTCAGCATCGGTGTTCCGGAAACATTGTGGATCCAATCCTTCTCAAACCCTTTTTCCTTGGCAATTGTAGAATAGTACTCATACATTTCTTCAGGCTTGAAGCCCTTGTCCCACGGGAAAGTTACCTCGCTGTTTGTCGCATCAAAGTAATATTCGACGTGGCACTGGCCGCATACATAACTGCGCATATCATTTTTCGTCGCTTTTGATACATCGATTCCCTTCCGCTCCATTGCTTTTACAAAGCTTGGGCGTGTGACACGAAGGTCCATTGTCTGTGGGTCATGGCAGTCGGAACAGCCGATTGGGGAATGGCCCATTTTTTCTCCCATAGGGAAGATCTCTGTTTTAAAATTGGCGCTCCAATACTTCTCGCCCATTTCTTCAATCATTTTCGGAACAGCTGTCGATTTACATGTATAGCAGGAACCAACCGATTTATCGGTAATCCTCGCGACATTCTTCACATCCTCGAGTGCGTAGACGTGGCCGCGGTCTTCGTTATACTCGGTCGCAAAACCATACCCATTGAAAAGGATTGGCAGGTAAGGCTCTTTGTCCGGATCGTACTTGGAGCGTTTGACGGAACCGCTGTATTTCGTATCCGCCATTTTTTCGTTTTTCATGTAGCTGTTGTATTGAAGCGGGAACATATCCTTGAATGCTTCGTTTGAGATTTCATCTTTTGATAGGCCTGATGTTTTCGGTTTGGCGGCTGCCTGTTCACTGGAGGAACTGCAGCCCGTTATGATCAGAATGAATGCCAATACCATCAGGTAGGCTCCAAATCGGAACTTCGACATCCTTAAAATCCTCCCTTATGTTCAAGCAGCTCACCGGATTTAGGCGGCTTATTGAATTCTT
Organism: Neobacillus oceani; assembly: GCF_046237595.1. NCBI lineage: Bacteria > Bacillati > Bacillota > Bacilli > Caryophanales > Bacillaceae > Neobacillus > Neobacillus oceani. The sequence goes on from NZ_CP143543.1 coordinate 3,287,211, forward strand.
TTGTTTTAAAATTCTTTCCGTGCGGCACAGTACGGTGGCACGTCGTGCAGCTTTCCTTCGCATCGTGTTCGATATTCGTCAGGGTGCTTTCATGGCATGTGATACAGTTTTGCTCAACAACCCTCTCTGTCTTTTCGGTTGCATGAAGCACGTTCGGGATTTTATCCTTCCCAAGCGTATTAAAGTACATATGCCCCATTCCGGCCTTGCCCTTGAAAACCAGCTTCTTCGCCACATTATCATGCGGCAGGTGGCAGTCATTGCAGGATAAAGTCGAATGTGTTGAATCCGTAAAGGATCCGTACGCAGAGTCCATGATGTGGCAGCTCTGGCAGAAATTTGGCGAGTCCGTGTAGGCCAACGTTTTCATCGTTACCGCCGACAGGACAATCCCCGCGAAGAGCGCGGCGAAAATCAGTATTTTTTTATCAATCGCCAAAAGTTTCTTAAACATTCTTTCACCTCCCCAGGTAAATGTTTATCTATTAAAACACCTTTGTGTTCTAATTAGGTTCATGTTTTTCTTCCAGCGTTCCTGGCCTAATTCATTCTCATTGTCCGGTGTCAGCGGTACCAGCTTTTGAGCGGATTAAGTTAAGCGCATCCCGGATATCGTCATCCACCTCGTGCTTTTCCTTGATGGTTTCTGCTGCAAGGCGGTAGTATGACTCTTTCAAGCTATGAAAATCGTCAGCTGAAATCTTGTTCATAAGAGCATCCATTTCAAGTTCATTGACGGATTCGTACACATGTTTCAACTCAAGGCCTGTTTCAGTTTCAGCTATTGCCGCAAGCCCGCCTCTCCCAAAAAAGGGTACGAGGACAAGATAAAGGCAGGCCGCAACAAGCAGCGAACATGCGATTATGATGTACAGCAAGCTTGCCACCACCTTTTTAAAAATACTTCTTCCGCTCATTGTCGAGCGTTTCTTCGAGGCTTGCATATTCCCCGCCGCTTAGCGAATTCCGGGTTTCGAGTATGGAGTCCCTTTTCGTTTTCCTGTTTGTTATCCTTTTAATGGCCGCCATCGCTATTGCTCCCCCGGTCGCCAGTCCTGCAACCGGCATGAGCCAGGCGAGCAGCCCGTTTCCTTCCTTTTTGGGAATCTTGAGTGCACCCGGCCCGAGTTCGTCTGTGTAGTAGCGGATGATATCCTCAGGCGCCATGCCCTTGTTCAGCATGTCAATGACTTCACTGTTATAGGCTTTCCGTACTTTGCATGTTGAAAGTTCATGGTCAGAGTGGCCATCCATATGAAGCTGGCTTGTCACTTCCCTGAATTCCGGGGAATTTTCCGAATAGGAAGCAAACACCGCCGCGGGGAGCGCCGCCAGGAATACCGCCAGTAGAGTAATCACTTTCCTCATCATCGGGCCGCCTCCCTATTTATGACATGCTGCACAATAACAGTGTCAGCTGCCCGTCTTCCGCCCGATAAGGCTATGAGGATACCAGCGAGCATTATATATCCCCCTGTCCAAATCCAGCTGATGAACGGATTCACTCTCGCAAGGACAGTAATCTTGTTTTTCGTTTCCCACGAACTGAGGACAACATACAAATCTTCATTCCAGCGGGACTTTACAGCCACTTCGGTCGACGGCTCCGCCCAGTTGTCATAATAGATTTTCTCAGGGTGGACCGGGCTTAGCCTTTCCCCTTTATACACGACTCCCATTTCCGTAAAAATAACGTCCCTGTCAGTTTTTTTCACTTTGTTAAAGCTATTGAAGGTTAGCTCATAACTCCCGATTGTGAAGCTTTCCCCCTTGTTTAGCGTTTTGATAAGTTCGAGCGGGTAGGCCTGGGAGCTAATGATGCCGACAGCAAGGACGCCGATACCGATATGGACGATATAGCCGCCGTACCTGCGCCTATTTTTAGAAAATAGCTTCAACAAGGCTACTGCAACGTTTTCGGCAGTCGCCCTTCGCCGTGCCCTGACTGCCCGGATGATTTCAATCGCATGTGTAGCAAGCATGAACATGCATGCAGATATCCCGATAACAGGGAACAAACCATTGACTCCGCTTGCCGCTAGAAAGCCGGAGAAAAGGACGGATAGCCCCAGAGGCAAGCGGATTTGTTTCAAGAAACGGGACAGGCTTGCTTTTTCCCAAGGGATAACCGGACAGACTGCCATAAGTAAAATGAGCGCCAACAGGATCGGGGCCATGACCTTGTTGAAATAAGGTGCGCCAGTATTGATTTTCGAGCCTAAAAATGTTTCCGAAACAAGCGGGAAGATGGTTCCCCAAAAGACCGCGAAAGCCGACCCAAGCAAAATGTAGTTGTTTAAAAGGAAACTGTTTTCCTTCGAAAAGTAAGACGTGACCGGCACACTCCTGTTATTGATAAGCCGGTTCCGTGAGACAACCATGTAGGCCGCGAACAGGACCATGAACGAGAGGAAGATAAAAAAGTATCTCCCCATGCTGCTATCGGCAAAGGCATGGACACTCGTCAGGATGCCGCTCCTGACGAGGAACGTTCCGAACAAGGTCAGTCCGTACGAGAGGATGACTAGGAACAGATTCCACTTTATGAGCATATTTTTCCGTTCCTGGATCATCACCGAATGAAGCAGCGCAGATACGGTAAGCCATGGCATAAACGATGCATTTTCAACCGGGTCCCATGCCCAGTAACCTCCCCAGCCAAGTTCGACGTATGCCCACCAAGCCCCGATCAGGTTGCCCGCGGTTAAAAACATCCATGCCGCCAGGGTCCATTTCCTCGTAAGCCTCAGCCATGCCGAATCCATTCTTTTTATCATCAGGGAAGCCATCGCAAACGCGAACGGAACGGCCAGCCCGACATAGCCAAGGTAGAGTGTGACCGGATGGACGACCATCCCTGGATTTTGCAGCATTGGATTCAACCCGTTTCCATCCGCAGGGATCGTATCCGATTGTTCAAACGGATTGGCCAACGCCAGCAGGACGACGAAGAAAAAGAGCAGGTTCATCGCGAGTACCGCAAGGACATATGGCGTATAGTTGTTTTTTTTCGAAAAGGCGATTATGCCTGTGTATAAACTTAGCAATAAAGTCCAAAACAAGAGCGACCCGGCATTCCCAGCCCAAAAGGCGGAAAGCTTATAAATAAGTGGGAGGCTTTCGTTCGTATAGGAAGCCACATATGTATATTCGTACTGGCCGGATGCCAGGAAATAAAGAAGGAGGCCGGATGCGGACAAGGAGACAAGGAAAACCCCGAAAATTCCGCCCCTTGCGCTGCCGATCCACTGCAGGCTCTGTGACCTGATGCCTTTGACAGTTGCGGCAATTGTATAGGCTGACAGCACGATTCCAAGGATTAATGATAAATTTCCAACGATATACATGCTGCCGGCCCTCTTTCATTTTTACAGGTTTAGTTTTTTATGAAGTTCTTCGTATTCAGCTTCGGTAATCGTCCCATCGACGAGCATTTTCCGAAGCTGGGCCTTTTTGGAGTTTCCGGCTATTGGCTCAAAAGATGCTGTTCCGGCTTGAGCATGCCTCTTTTTCAAAAAAAGGAGGAGCAACCCGCTGGCGAGCAGGCTTGCCGCGCTAATTCCGGCAATTGTCAGGCCGAGCGGAACTTTTTCCGTTTGTGCAGCCGTGGGGGAAGCGGCCGTTTTTCCTGCAGCTTCAAGCAGTTCATTCGTGGTCCTAGTTTCTTTGCGGTCATAGGAAAGTGTGAATTCCTTCTCCTCGCCCGCCTTCATACCTTTAATTTGGTACGTATGCATCTTCAGCCCGTACGGATTTTCATGCGGGGCTTCAGTTGCCGCTGGGTCGAGATTCACGTTCGCGACATTCATTGGCTCGAGTACGGTCAGGTTGACAAGCGTGATGTCGGCGAAGCTTTTAAAGGAATAATCGAGCAACTTTTCAGTGTCCTTGGTTTTGATTGCATCGGTATAAAATTCGATCACAAATTTATATTGGTCATTTGGCTCGATTGCCCTGCTTGTTTCCCAGGCAATGGTCCCTTTTTTCAAGTCAAGCTCGTAGTTGATTTCAAACATTTGAGACAAGTCGCTGGAATAATCGGCAACAAACCCAATTCGGAAGTTATCCTTGTTCCCAGGCAGTGGAATTTCAATTTTCCCTTTTTGCGCCTTGCCGGAATCGTTAATCAGGCTGCCCTGATAGCCAATTAGTAGGGGCGGCTTCTTCGTTTCTTTGTCATTCGGATGCTTTGCAAATTCAGGCATAACCTGGATGGAGAGCTCCTCCAATTTCAAAATCCCCGTTTCCTTTTCTTCTCCAAGTACCCCAGCGGGCAGCATAAGAACCATCAATAGAAAACAGGTAAGAACTTTTTTGGCCATCGTCCATTCTTCCTTTCAAGGGAAAACCGATCAATCGCCTTGCAGACTAGGCTATTACAAAGGATTTTCCGCTGATTTGCTACCTTATTTAAACCACGGAACAACCCCTCATTCTGTGACCAACATCACAAAAATAAAACGACTCGTTTCCAAATTGTGAACGGCATTTTTCAATGGTTTGCCTTTTAGGAATAATCACCGTTCGGGAAAGGATTTTTGGCAGTTTATTTGGTTTGGAAATTATGGAGATTTTATGAACATCCGAAAATAGTGACAGCAATGGGGATGTGCCTATGGGGTATTTATTTAAAAAGGCAGCACCCATCCGGGCACTGCCTTGGGAGGAAGTTCCATCAATCCTGGCTAATACTTGTTGTTTTCAACGTGCATTTTGGATTTCACCGGCTGTCCGCCAGTCTTTTCATACGCCCTTTTTGCGCGGTCAATCAAATCCAGGTCTGTTCCAACTTCTACATCCTGGCTGTTGTAGCCATTGCGTGTTTTTTGTTCAGGATTATTCTTTTTCGATCTTTTTTTCATATAATCGCGCCCTCCTAATGCCTTTGAAGAATCAGGTCATTCTGGATGCCTTGGAGCTGAAGCCTCATCCTGTTCAGTCGTTCTCGCTGCTGGGAGTTGGCGCTCAAGGCGAGAACAGTCATTTCATTGTATGCATCTTCGAGGGCCTGAAGCGCTTCAGTATACCCTTCGGCATTGTAATGCTCCTGCCTGGCCGTATGATTGTATTGCTCCTGGGCAAATTCGATTGTCTGCTGGCATTTGCCAATGAAATCCTCGATTGATTGCCGGGTTGCCAATGAAGTCCCCCCTAACATTGGTGATGCGGCCGTTATCATACCCAGCCGGAACCTGCAAAAAGCAGCTTCATACTTAGTTTGTTCACCCCTACGCTGGCTATCACGGCTCCCAGCTGATAATTAGTGGGAAGAAATGAAATAGCCTGAAGAAGCTGTTCATGTTAAAATTCAGGTTGTGTATCAATTTCAGTCCGGGCCGAAAAATCCGAAAACAAAAATAGCAAAAATGTTGCTGCAAATAATAAAAATGAGGTGTGCGATTTGGCGCAAACCAGCCCTTTTCCATATGCAATGGACAATAAACGATATCATACGTGGAATTACCACCTTCGAGGCCAATTTGGGCACAAAGTATTCAAGGTGGCGCTAGATGGAGGCTTTGACTGCCCCAACCGGGATGGAACAGTCGCGCATGGCGGCTGCACATTTTGCAGCGCTGCGGGGTCGGGGGATTTCGCCGGAAAGAGGGCCGATGAACTCGAAACCCAATTCAATGAAATCAAGGCAAAAATGCATACGAAATGGAAGGATGGCAAGTATATGGCCTACTTCCAGGCTTTTACGAATACACACGCCCCTGTTGCCGAGCTCCGCGAAAAATTCGAGACTGTCCTTAATCAGGAAGGAGTTGTCGGGCTGTCGATTGCGACGCGTCCCGATTGCCTTCCCGATGATGTTGTCGATTACCTTGCCGAACTGAACGAGCGAACCTATCTTTGGGTCGAACTTGGGCTTCAGACAGTCCATGAAAGGACAGCCCAGCTCGTCAACCGCGCGCACGATTACAACTGCTATAAAGAAGGCGTCGCAAAGCTCCGCAAACACAATATCCGAATTTGCACGCATATTATTAACGGCTTGCCGCTTGAATCGAAAGAAATGATGCTTGAAACAGCACGTGAAGTGGCAATGCTTGATGTACAGGGAATCAAAATCCACCTGCTCCATCTCCTGAAAGGAACGCCTATGGTTAAGCAGTATGAAAAAGGGCTTCTAGAATTCCTAAAGTTTGATGAGTATGTGAAGCTTGTCTGTGACCAGCTTGAGCTTTTGCCGCCTGAAATGATCGTCCACCGGATAACCGGTGACGGGCCAATTAATTTGATGATTGGGCCAATGTGGAGTGTCAACAAATGGGAAGTGCTGAACGCAATCGATGCGGAAATGAATCGGCGGGACAGCTGGCAGGGGAAGTTTTACGAAAACCGCGAAAATCGCATTGGTTCAAGAGAAATTGGGGGTATTTGAAATGAAGCTTGATGGCGTCCTTCCTTTTGCAAGGATTTTGTTGGAAAAAGCGGTCATGGAAGGCGGCGCCGCCGTCGATGCGACGATGGGAAACGGTCATGATACACTTTTCCTTACCCTCCTCACAGGCGAAAATGGGATGGTTTTTGCATTCGACATCCAAGCCGAGGCGTTGGAAGCGACAAAGAGAAAGCTTGCCGAAAATGGCACAGGAAGCAGGGCCACACTTTTCCATGCCGGCCATGAACGGGCAGCGGAGCTAATTCCCAGCCAGTATCACGGGCAACTGCAAGGAGCAATTTTTAATCTCGGCTATCTGCCGGGAAGTGATAAAAGCATTGTCACAAAACCAGCAACAACGATTTCGGCCATTGAACAGCTGCTCGGCATGATGGCTCCCGGCGGAATCATTGTCCTCGTTATCTACCACGGCCATGAAGGCGGTGCGGAAGAACGCGACAGCCTGCTGTCATTCGTACACGGGCTTGATCAGAAAGAGGCACATGTCCTCCAATACGAGTTCATCAACCAAAAAAACAACCCGCCTTTCATAATCGCAATCGAGAAACGGTGAAAGAAAAGAGGCATCCGCATGAAACAATTCGCGGATGCCTCTTGTTAATTTGGCATGAGTCTTTGGAAAAAACGGTAAGCAATGCCGTTTACGTAGAAAAACTGGCTAACGGGGCCGCCATACTTGATGATTTTTTTAGCCAGTTTCCGGACCCCTTCCTGCCTGCGGACCTTTTCGTCGGAAAGGTAAATGCCAAGCAGTCCCCGGTTGATTAGCTTGTGGAATCGCTGGTTCGGCAGGCCGTCCGTATGCCGGTCGGCCTCTTCCATAAAGTGCATGAGCCTGTTGAACAGCGTTTCCTGGTTTTTGTAATAAAAACAAAAGTTCAAATCACCGCCAGCGCGGTCCTCCTCCTGGTCGATAAAATAATCAAGCAGAATATGGAGCCCCTGGATATAAGGAAAATAGCCATTCATAACCTTTTCAGCTTCCTGTTTGCCAAAATCGTTCCCGAGTGCATAGGACACTAAGCAGTAAATACCAAGCGTCGAGCCGGAGCAAGCGGAAAATTCGTACCATTCCATCTCTGGCATCCGGGTTTTATGCCGTTCGAACCATTCTTGCAGGCGGGGTTCCCTCTCTTCGGGGGTAACATGCTTATGTACCTGGAGTTCGCAATAAAAGCCGCACAATTCAAGAAGGTAATCCCTGATAACGGGATACTTCTTCATTGAAGCAAGGACTGAATTGCATTTTGCGACAAGCTCTGCAAGGTAGCCGCCATCATCCCTGTCCTCACGCTTGCTGTAGTAATCCCCGTGAGGCTCCCCCAAGATGAGCGCATCGAACATCGCATCGTGGAGGCTCGCGAAATCATCCGGGTCGAGCGACGTGCTCCTGTCGCAGAGATTATCGAGATAGTCGCTTATTGTTTGGTAAGCGACGATGAACGAAATTGCCTGTTTATACTCCTCTTTTGCGATGAGCGCGAGAATGGCACCGCCTTCGCAATGGAATGCCTTAGTTTCTATGCTTGCCAGTGCCTGTTTGCGTAACTCCTGATTGGGAATGGCTTCGGCCCTTTTTTTCCAATATGACATTTCTTCTTTAACTGCCGGAAAAATCTTCCGATATGATTTAGCCATTAAGCTGGCTGGTTTCAATGGGATTGCCATACGTATCACCTACTATTCAAAAAAGCGCAGGCGCCTGAAAGAGGCTGGGGCGGAAGTTTTTGCCTTTTACGGCAATCTTCCGATCCGTTATCCCTCTTGGCGCCCTTACTAGCATTGTGTATTTTATTCAATTACATAGCCGATTTCCCGCAGCTGGCCGTGGACAAAGTCGCGGGCGTATTCAAATACCTTGTCTCGCTCTGGTTCATTGAAGATTTCATGGTAGAAGCCCGGCCATTCCTTGAACCGTTTTTCTGAAAGCGGCGCCTGGTTGAACCAACTCCTGACCGCTTTTTTGTTGACAATCAAATCATCCCCCGCCTGCATGACGAGCTTAGGTACGTCCTGGATATGCCCAAGGTCATGGAAGGCTGCTTTCATCGCATCCTGAAGTTCTCGGTACCATCTTACCGAAACCTTGGTTACATAAAGAGTGTCATTTAAATCAAATTCCTGGACTTCCTTATTCTGTGTAGCCATCTTAACGGTAATTCCCGAATTCATCCTGAGCGAAGGGAACACAACGTTCAAGCCATAAGAAAGCAAATTAATAAACTTTGGCGGCTCATGCACAAGCCCAAGGCATGGAGATGAAAGAATCGCTCCGGCAATTGTTAGTTTTTCTTCCTGCAGAAGCCTTATCGCAATCAACCCACCCATGCTATGGCCGAGCAGGAAAACCGGCAAGCCGTATGTATAGGCTGCCTCAAGCCATTCCTTCACTTCAGTTAAATATTCATCAAACGAATCAATATGGCCACGGTATGCGCGGGTAGTCATCCCCTGGCCGGGAAGGTCGCCCATGATTACATGGAACCCGGACGAACGCCACATTTCAATCAGCCACCCGTAGCGGCGGTGATGCTCCATGGCTCCGTGCACCATCACGATGACGGCCTTTGCTTCACCGTCTGCTTCCCATTTCCACATAAAACCTTCCTCCCAGCAACCGAAAACTAGCGTTAAAAGTACTATAACATAGAAATGTTTACGAGATACCCATTTTGCTTTGCAAGTTTGGAACAAAATCCGGTACACTTTCAGTGAATGATAAACATAAAGGGGAGTATTCAATGATTTATCCGTATAAGGGCAAGTATCCGCAAATCGATGATACCGCATTCATCGCCGATTTTGTCACGATTTCGGGAGACGTGGAAATCGGGCCGGAATCAAGTGTCTGGTACAACACGGTCATCCGGGGCGATATCGCGCCTACCATCATAGGTAAAAAAGTCAATATCCAGGACAATTCCGTTCTTCATCAAAGCCCTGGCAACCCACTCATACTCGAGGATGAAGTGACAATTGGCCATCAGTGCACCTTACATAGCTGCATCCTCAGGAAAAACGCACTCATCGGAATGGGTTCCATCGTCCTCGACAAAGCAGAAATAGGTGAAGGCGCCTTTATTGGAGCGGGAAGCCTCGTACCGCCCGGCAAAAAAATCCCTCCCCGTACACTGGCGCTCGGAAGGCCCGCCAAAGTAGTCCGAGAACTAAACGCAGAAGACATTAAGGAGATGGAAAGGATTACGAAGGAATACGCCGAGAAAGCCCAGTATTACAAGAGCCTTACTCCTTTGAACCAGAAGTAGATGCCAACCGCATGACCGGTTTTTTCCGAGAATAAACAGAAAAGGAACTCCCCTGACGAAGCGGGAGTTCCTTTTTTAAAAATAAGTTAATGCTAATTCATCGCTTGATACGATTTCTCCGCACCAAAGGAATACTTATCTTCAACGTACACCTGATGCCATACCATGAACATGAGAACTGTCCAGATTTTCCGGCTGTTATCGACTTTTCCGAGGCAGTGGTCATCCAGAAGCTTAAGCAGGTATTGTTTGTTGAACAAGTGATCCGTGTTGCTTTCGCGGATGAGATCCTTTGCCCACGTATTCATTTCGTCCTTCAGCCAGTGGCGGATTGGTACTGGGAAACCAAGCTTCTTCCGATTGAGTACATGCTCGGGAACAACGGTTTCAGCCGCTTTCCTTAAAATATATTTCGTTGTGCCATTGGCGGTTTTCAAATCGGCTGGAATTCTTGAAGCGACAGCAAACACTTCCTTATCCAGGAACGGCACCCGGAGCTCAAGTGAATGAGCCATCGTCATTTTATCGGCCTTCAACAAAATGTCGCCGCGCATCCACGTATGAATGTCTATATACTGCATCCTGTCGACAGGATTATAGCCTTCGCTTTCCGAGTAAAGTTTTTTCGTGATATCGGTAAAATCAAGCCCTTCTCGGTACACGTTCAGTAACTCGCGCTTTTCTTCCTCGGTGAAAATTTTCGCGTTCCCGATATAACGCTCTTCCATGGGGGTTACCCCACGCTCGATAAAGCTCTTGCCTCTTGTTCCTTCAGGCATCATCCCAGCAATTCCTTTTAGAATGACTTTTCCGACCCGCGGAATCTTGTTAAACACCTGAAGGTCACCTGGCTCGCGGTATATATTATACCCGCCGAACAACTCGTCCGCGCCTTCACCTGACAGGACAACGGTTACATGCTTCCTGGCCTCGCGGGCGACGAAGTACAACGGAATACAGGCTGGATCGGCAAGCGGATCGTCCATATGCCACATGATTTTCGGAACCTCGGCCATATATTCCTCAGGGGTGATGACGTAACTTATATTTTCGACCCCGAGTTTGTCGGCGGTTTCTTTGGCCACATCAATCTCACTGAACCCGTCCCGCTCAAAACCGACCGAAAACGTCTTGATGGCGGGATGGTATTCCTTCGCGATTGAGGCGATGATCGACGAATCGATGCCCCCGGACAGGAATGAGCCAACAGGGACATCACTTCGCATATGCATTTTAACTGAATCAAACAGAACGTCCCTAATTTCCTGGACGAACTCATCTTCGGCTTTCAGCACTGGCGTGAAATTAGCCTTCCAATACCGTTTGATGTCCATTTTCCCGCCAGCTTTTTTTGTAAAATAATGGCCCGGCTCGAGCTTATGGATTCCATCCGTCATCGTCTCTGGCTCCGGGACGAATTGGTACGTCAGATAATGCTGAAGCGAATCATAATTAAGCTCTTGGTTATCAAGCGCGAGCAGGATGCTCTTTTTCTCTGAAGCAAAAAACGTCCTGCCTCCATCTTCATAATAAAAGAAAGGCTTTATCCCGAAATGGTCGCGTGCGCCGAACAGCGTCTTCTCCTGTTTGTCCCAAATGACGAACGCGAACATCCCACGCAACTTTTGAACTGCTTTTTCCTTTAGATGGCTGTACAGGGCGATGATGACTTCCGTATCCGATTCCGTCGCGAATTCCAAACCTTCCTTTAAAAGCTCATCACGAAGCTCGAGATAGTTGTATACCTCACCATTGAAAATAATCCAATAACGCTCGTTTTCATATGTGAGTGGCTGGGCGCCGCACTCGATATCAATGATGCTCAATCGCCTGAAGCCAAACTGCACATGTTCGTCAAAATAGTATCCGTCATCATCCGGCCCGCGGTGGGTGATGATATCATTCATGCTTTTAAAAATCTTCTTTTCTTCGTCCTTGAAATTCTGTGCCTGCTCATGAACACATCCGATAAAACCGCACATATGTAGTTCACCTACTCCGATCATTGCATTTTTTTGACTGTGATAATTCGTTTAGTTGAGGTTTCCCTCGGCACCATTTACTTCCACTAAACGAGCGTAAGCCCTAAAGGGTAACTGTCCCTAAAGGTCCGATAAGTTGACCTGACCATCAGCGCGAAAACCACCTGTGATGGAAGGTTCACTCTATACTACCATTTTTCAAAAAAAATTTGCACTTACAGCTAGAGGAAAAATGAGGCAAATCCTTGATATTACACCAAAAACAGCGCCAGTAACACTATTTCACGGCGCAAAAGAAAAACGGGAGTTACATATTATAATGCAATTCCCGTTTTGTCCAATTATTTGGATGCCTGTTCCTTCAAAGCGGCAGCCTTATCTGTCCGCTCCCAAGGGAGGTCGACATCATTGCGGCCAAAGTGGCCATAAGCGGCTGTTTGTTTGTAAATTGGCTTACGAAGATCAAGCATGTTGATGATTCCGGCAGGGCGCAGGTCGAAGTTGTTTTCAATCAATTCAACAAGGACATCTTCGCTTACAGTGCCTGTTCCAAATGTATCAACCGCAATGGATACAGGGCGGGCAACACCAATCGCGTAGGCAAGCTGGACTTCAACCTTGTCGGCCATGCCTGCGGCGACGAGGTTTTTCGCAACATAGCGCGCTGCATAAGCCGCGGAACGGTCAACCTTTGTCGGATCTTTTCCGGAGAAAGCGCCGCCGCCATGGCGCGCATAGCCGCCATACGTATCAACGATAATCTTGCGGCCAGTAAGCCCGGCATCGCCTTGAGGGCCGCCGATAACGAAGCGTCCAGTCGGGTTGATGAAGTATTTTGTCTTTTCGTCAATTAGGTCTTGTGGAACTACAGGGCCGATGACATGCTCTTTTAGGTCTTTCTGGATTTGTTCCAGAGTCGCCTCGGGACCATGCTGCGTTGAAATAACAATTGTATCAATCCGGACTGGATTGTTGTTTTCATCATATTCAACCGTTACCTGCGTTTTTCCATCCGGGCGCAAGTATGGAAGTGTTTCATCCTTGCGCACTTCCGTCAGCCTACGGGAAAGCTTGTGTGCAAGCGAGATTGGAAGCGGCATTAGCTCTTCTGTTTCATTGCAGGCAAACCCGAACATAAGTCCCTGGTCCCCCGCACCGATTGCTTCAATTTCCGCATCGGACATGCTGCCTTCACGGGCTTCAAGCGCCTGGTCCACGCCCATGGCGATATCGGCTGATTGCTCGTCAATGGATGTTAATACGGCGCACGTATCGGCATCGAAGCCATATTTCGCGCGTGTATAACCGATTTCACGGATTGTGTCACGGACAATTTTCGGGATATCAACATAAGTTGACGTTGTAATTTCACCCGCTACGAGGACAAGGCCTGTTGTAACGGAAGTTTCTGCAGCGACGCGGGCGTTTGCGTCTTGTGCCAGGATCGCATCTAAAATCGAATCCGAAATCTGGTCGCAGATCTTGTCTGGATGGCCTTCAGTCACTGATTCAGACGTGAACAAACGGCGTTTTGATGGCATCTGGATTCCTCCTGTATCTTCTTTATAATGAGGTCAGCTGCATGGATTTTTTCCGGCCTGCCTAGCAACCTCGGTTTCACGGTACTCATTTCCCTAAGTAGTATGAAGTAAACCTGGGGGTTTTATGAATCCCCCGCTCCTAAAGATGCTGATTCGTAAGGCTGCAAATAAAAAACCTTCCCGTTTGAGGAAAGGTTGCCATTGAGTGGTTTGCGCCTTTCACTCTTATCGTTCAAGGCAATCGCCTTGCATCAGGTTTGGCACCTTTTCCGGGAAAAATACCTCGGGCAGGTTGCCGGGCTTCATAGGGCCTGTCCCTCCACCGGCTCAGGATAAGAGAGTATCCGTTCAAGGTAAAATCATACCACACAGTTGAAGCATGTCAATGATTTTTATGTTAAAAAATTATCTTCTAGAACCATTTAATTTTAATGGGAATTTTCATAATAAAACCATTAAATTGAACAGCTTCCATCCGCACACCTTTCGCCCATCCATTTATACCTGTTCCTGGCTATCCAATTGTAGATTGGAATACCGGCCTTTGCGGCAAACGGCAGGTAAAGGAGCAGTGCCGGCATGAAAGTAACAGGGAATTGGAGCAGCATTTTCCGGGCTGCAAAAAATCCTTTGTAAATCCTGCCGTTCCCATCAATTACGTGAAGCTCCCTGCGAAGGTCGATCGTGCGGAAAGCAGGCTTACGGCCCTCTTTTTCATATTCCTGAAGAGAAAGCCATTGGACACGGCCAAGCCAATCCAGTTTTTCTGATTTCGCCTTCGACTTATTGCACAGGACACAGTTCCCGTCATACAGCGCCAGCAGCTCCATCGTTCATCCCTCCAAAATTAATTATAAAAAAATAGGTTATTAGTATAGACCAATTATCCGAATGTGCTATACTATTCGTGAGATAAAAAAGCTCTTAACAAACAATAGGCAAAGGGGAAATTATTAAATGTTTGGTGTGCATAATCCAGAAACTCCATTCAAGCTGCTGAATGAAGAAAACCTTCTAGTCCAGCTTTCCGTTCCGGAACTGGTTGAAAAAGTGTTGAGCCGTGGAGAAGGGCTGCTGACATCAACCGGGGCAATCAGTGTTTCGACCGGCAAATATACAGGCCGTTCTCCAGAAGATAAGTTTATTGTCGAAGAAAAGTCCAGCAGGAGCAAAATTGATTGGGGCACGATTAATAAGCCCATTTCGGAAAAAGCCTTCTCCAACCTCTATAATAAAGTAATTGATTATTTAAAACAAAAAAATGAAATTTTTGTGTTTAATGGATTTGCTGGAGCGGATAAAAAATACAGGCTGCCAATTCAGGTGATCAACGAATACGCCTGGCACAACCTTTTTGCACACCAGCTGTTCATTCGTCCCGAGGAATCCGAGCTGACCGGCCATAACCCGGAATTCTCGATTATCTCCGCCCCTGGCTTCAAGGCAGACCCGGAAGTGGATGGAACCAATTCGGAAACGTTCATTATCATTTCTTTTGAAAAGCGGATCGTCCTAATTGGCGGAACGGAATATGCGGGGGAAATGAAGAAATCGATTTTTTCAGTCATGAACTATCTATTGCCCGAGGCCGGAATCATGCCTATGCACTGCTCGGCCAACGTTGGGATTGAAGGCGATGTAGCCTTGTTCTTCGGCTTGTCGGGCACGGGCAAAACAACCCTGTCCGCAGATGCGAACCGCCGCCTGATTGGTGACGACGAGCATGGCTGGTCTCCGAACGGCGTCTTCAATATCGAGGGCGGCTGCTATGCGAAAACAATCAACCTCAGCCGTGAAAAAGAACCGCAAATCTTTGATGCAATCTGCTTTGGGGCAGTTCTTGAAAACGTTGTGGTACAATCGGACACCCGCGTCGCCGACTATGATGATGGGTCGCTGACTGAAAATACGCGGGCCGCCTATCCGCTAGAGGCGATTAAGAACATCGTTTCGCCTAGCGTCGCCGGCCATCCGAACACAATCGTATTCCTGACAGCCGATGCTTTCGGTGTCTTGCCGCCAATTTCAAAGCTCACAAAGGAACAGGCCATGTACCATTTCCTTAGCGGATATACGTCCAAGTTGGCTGGCACCGAGCGCGGAATCACTTCGCCGCAAGCAACGTTCTCCACTTGCTTTGGCGCGCCATTCCTGCCACTTCCGGCAAACCGCTATGCGGAGATGCTCGGGGAAAAAATCCTTGAGCACAATGCGCAGGTATTCCTTGTCAACACTGGCTGGACCGGTGGTGAATACGGAACGGGCAACCGGATGAAGCTGGCATATACCCGCGCGATGGTCCAGGCGGCCCTTGAAGGGGAGCTAAGCAACATTGAAACGGTCCAGGACGAAATTTTCGGCCTGCATGTTCCGCTCCATGTCCCAGGAGTTCCTGACGAAGTCCTGCAGCCTGAAAAAACTTGGGCCGATCCTGAAGCCTATCGTGTAAAGGCGATAGAACTTGCCGAAAAATTCCGCAGCAACTTCAAAAAGTTTTCCAAAGTTTCTTCGGAAATCGCCGAAAAAGGCGGACCGATTATTTAATCAGGCAGTTTGTTAATAAGTTTAGATAAATAAAGCACGTGAGGGGAACGAGTGGTTTCCTCCACGTGCTTTTTCGTTTTTGTGACTACTAAACAGGATTATGACCGCTTGTTGTCACGAATCAGAGGCTTTCGTGACAGCTTAACTCAAATTTGCCCCTCGGTTGTCACGAATCGCGGGTTTTTGTGACATCTAAGCCAGTCATTCTCCTCATGTTGGTCTTCAACACATTCAAAGCTTGTACCTACAAATCAATTCGGTGAACTAAGGGAAATGAGCTCATATGTAATCCGGGTCTTTCCGCCTTCGAGCTCGACCTTCTTGATTTTTGCAGTACCGCTCGAATCCGCTTCGATAGTGCGCCGGATATCAACCGGTACATCGATTGGATAGAGGCGGTAGCCTTCTTTTTCCAAAAGGAATAGATTTTCTTCGAGCCTTTGCTCCCTGCCCTTTGTAATGATCATCGTATTCAACTCAAGTGGCATTCCCATTCACTGACCCTCCTCGTATGACTTTTTTATTATCATATCATTTGCCGCTATGGCTTTTCATCCACTTCGCTAAGTCCTCGACAACTTTCCTGTTGACCCCTGGCGGGAAGAAATGGTTGAATTCACCAAAGTACCAGCTATCGACCGGTTTGCCCAGCTCCTTCAGCCTTTTTTCCAAACGGTAGGCGTGCTCGGCGGACACGTTGCCATCCTGTACACCGTGGATAATCATGACCGGCACCTCAAGATGTTCCAGTCTATAAAGCGGTGTCCTGTATTGGTATCTCTCCGGATATTTCAAAGGCGTGCCCCCGATTACCCGCTTCATCATCCGCCGCAAATCCTTCCGTTCCACATAGGTAAGCGACATATCGCTTACCCCTCCCCATGTCGCCAATGAAGCGGCTTCCGGGAATTCGAGCGCTGTTAAAAGGGCCATAACCCCTCCCCGTGAAAACCCGAAAATATGGATGTCACGTACAGAAGGCAGCGACTTCAAAAGCTTATACGCGGAGAACGCATCCTGCCTGTCCTCTCCCGCAAAATCCTCATCTCCCTCGCCGCCTTGGTTACCACGGTAAAACGGCGCGAAAACCGTAAATCCTTCAGAAGCGAATTGGGCGATCCTTGCCGGGCGTACCTTTCCGACATTTTTGATGCCGCCTCTTAAATAGAGGAAACCATCCTCCGGCTCGTAGCCCAATGGCTTAGCTAGCATCCCTTTTACTTTCAGGCCACCGGAATAATAAGTGACAAGTGACAGGGCGACATCCGGATTGGGTGAAGGGAACCGCTGCTCCGTAATGATTTTTCCATCCTCTATTTCCATCCGAATCACTCCATCCAATTATTTTTCCAATATGGGCATTCACACAATCACGCCCGTTTCATACGATATCACAAGAGCAAACAGCCCAATTATTTTTACCCAGGAGGTATTTGCATGAGAAAAACGTTCAGGGCCGCCCTGATGATGCTGGCATGCGCAATGCTGATTCTTTCCGCGTGTCAGGAAAAGCCACAGGAAAAGAAGCTAGAAAAAGTTCGCGTCGCAGAGGTGACAAGATCCATTTTCTACACGCCGGAATATGTAGCCCTTGCGAAGGGTTTCTTTAAGGACGAAGGGCTCGATGTTAACTTGACCACAACGTGGGGCGGCGATAAAACGATGACAACGCTTCTATCCGGCGGTGCCGACATCGCCCTTGTCGGATCCGAGACATCGATTTACGTTCATGCGCAAGGCTCAAACGACCCTGTCATCAATTTTGCCCAACTGACCCAGACAGACGGCACCTTCCTCGTCTCCCGTGAAAAAATTGATAACTTTACCTGGGATATGCTGAAAGGCAAAACATTCCTCGGCCAGCGAAAAGGCGGGATGCCACAAATGGCAGGCGAATTCGTCCTGAAAAAGCATGGGATTGATCCTCACAAGGATTTAAAGCTCATCCAAAACATCGACTTCGCGAACATTCCCAACGCTTTTGCCGGTGGGACTGGCGAATTCGTCCAGTTATTCGAACCGACGGCAAGCATTTTTGAAAAAGAAGGAAAAGGGTATATTATCGCTTCGTTTGGAACTGAATCCGGACACCTACCCTATACCACATTCATGGCAAAAGAAAGCTATATGAAAAAAAATCCGGCGATCATCAATAAATTCACGAAAGCAATTTATAAAGCTCAGCAATGGGTGGCTGAAACAGATTCAAAGGAAATCGCCAAAGCGATTGAGCCCTATTTTGAAGATACCGATCCTGGCATCATCGAAACCGTTGTCGAGCGGTACAAGAGCCAGGGATCATTCGCAACCGACCCGATCCTGGATGAAGACGAATGGAACAATCTCCAGAATATTATGGATGAAGCGGGCGAACTTCCACAACGGATTGAACATAAAATACTTGTAAATACGGAAATTGCTGAAAAAGTAAAATGATTGCCGCAAAGGAGGCCATTTCATGAGTTTCCTAACGATTGAAGGGATATACCACACTTATTTCACGCAAGATACGGCAGTAACGGCCCTCTCCGGTATCGGGCTTTCCGTTGAGGAAGGGGAATTCATTTCCTTCCTCGGCCCGAGCGGCTGCGGCAAAACGACACTCCTTTCTATCATCGCCGGATTGGTCGAACCAACGGGCGGGCGGGTGCTGATAGGAGGCGGGCCGGTATCAGCGGCAAAACGCGAAATTGGCTATATGCTCCAACAAGACTATTTGTTCCCATGGAAAACAATCGAGGAAAATGTCCTGATCGGTTTGAAACTTGCTAATGCCCTTACGCCGGAACGTCGGGATGCGGCAATCAGGCTGCTTGAAGAAATAGGGCTGCCCGGAGTGGAAAGGAAGCTTCCAAAACAGCTTTCCGGTGGAATGAGGCAGCGGGCTGCCCTCGCCAGGACACTCGCCGCTGAGCCAAAGGTGCTTCTGCTTGACGAGCCATTTTCGGCCCTTGACTACCAAACGAAGCTGAAGCTTGAAGACCTTGTATCCTCAACATTAAAAGGACTTGGAAAAACAGCCATTCTCGTTACCCATGATATCGGTGAAGCTATCGCGATGAGTGACAGGATTTATCTCTTATCCCCAAGCCCCGGCAGGATTCATAAAATTTTCGTTATGCCTGAAAGCATAAGGCGGCTGACGCCTTTTGACTCAAGGAACCATGAGAGTTATAGCAAGCTTTTCAAAGAAATATGGAAGGAGCTGGAGTCCCTTGAACAATGAACCATCCATCAGCTCCCAACACGCTCTTTACCTGCTTTCCCTGAAAAAAGAAAGGCGGAAGGTGCGTTTTTTCCAGGCATTGATTTTTTTTGTCTTTTTTTCAGGCTGGGAACTTTGTAGCCGACAACAGTGGGTGGATCCACTCATTTTCAGCTCTCCATCGAAAATTTGGCACTTGATGCTCGAAAAACTGCAGGATGGGAGCCTTCTAACCAACCTTGGTATTACCCTGACCGAAACCATTGCCGGGTTTATCCTCGGGACTTTACTTGGAACAATGATTGCGGCGCTCCTCTGGTGGTCGCCCATTTTGTCAAAAATCCTTGACCCGTATTTGGTGGTCCTGAATGCAATGCCGAAAGTCGCCTTGGGCCCAATCCTAATCGTTGCTTTGGGGCCCGGCTATACATCGATTATTTCGATGGGAGCGATCATTTCGATTATCATCACAACGATTGTAGTCTATACTTCCTTCCGCGAAGTCGACCCGAATTACTTGAAAGTTCTTCAGACCTTCGGAGCGACGAGGTATCAGTGTTTCAGGGAAGCCATACTTCCGGCATCCTTCCCGACGATTATCTCCACGTTAAAAGTGAATGTCGGGCTTTCCTGGGTGGGCGTCATAGTCGGCGAATTCCTTGTTTCATCGAAAGGGCTTGGCTATATGATTATTTACGGCTTCCAGGTATTCAATTTTACCCTTGTCCTTTTGTCGCTGCTCATCATTGCTATCTTTGCAACGCTTATGTACCAGCTTGTGGCCCTATTGGAGAAAAAAATCGTAAAAAATTGATGGCAATCATGAACATTACCAAAAATGTACCGGCTGGCCAATCACGCCAGCCTTCCTATTCATTCCCAAGCTTTAATTCCTTTACCCTTTTTAGGCAATCACCCACGACATTGTCCTTCATAATAAAACTGTATTCTTCCCCAAACCGGAGTTCCTCAAGATTGCCGCCGACCATTTGGGGCCCGGAGGTTTCAAAATACGTTTCCAGGACTTTCACATCGCCTACTACCCCAAAGAAAACAGCTTTAACAAAAGAACCGCCGGGACTGGTTACCCGGTATTCGGCAATCCAATGCAGTTCGTCAAGTACCGCACCCGTTTCCTCAAGAACTTCGCGGCGGGCCGCCTCCTCCAGCGTTTCGCCTTTTTCTACCTTGCCCCCGGGAAATTCAAGGCCGCGCTGTCCGTGTTTCGTCAACAGCCACTTCCCCTTATGTACGCAAATGGCCAACACATGGCCCTGCTTTTCCTGAAAGGCATCACGGCAAAAAGATAGTACGACTTTGTTCCCGTTTATATCAAAAAATTCCTTCATACACTACCTCTCTAAAATGGGATGCTCCCATGATAATTACATTTTAATAGTAGCCCTCCTTCACCTTACTTTCAAATGAATGGCGAAAATTTTCGAATTATGGTTTTAGCGACGAAGATAAGGCTAAATGAAAGGAAGGGAAAGGATTGGAAGGAGGAGTATCATTTTTTGCGAAAAATACTTGTCATTGGCAGCATTACCCTTCTCTTTTTGCTGGCCGCCTGCAGCAGGGACAATGATGGGCAGGAAAAAGCAAAGTCCGATTCTTATAGCGTGGAACAGGTTATTACCAAAGCCGACGCAGCATTTGAAGGCCTGAAAAGCCTTTCCGTCGATCTTGCAATCACCCAGTATCTTGAGGAAAATGGAACCGGAACAAAGGGAAAGCTTTTCTCTGAAATCCACACGGATATGCTGACAGCTCCTGCAGCGTTTCACCAGACCTCTCACACCGAGAATTCCATTTCCGGCCTTTCCCAAATGTCGGAAGCTTATTATACGAAGGAAGGTATGTTCCTGAATGATGGGAGCGAAGCCGGATGGATAAAGGTTTCACCGGAGCAGGCAGCCCGGGCCATAGCAGCATCCAAGCAAATGAATCCCGCGGAAGAACTTCATAAGGCGGAAGGATTGCACGCCATCCTCTCAATGGTGGAAAACAGCGAGGAATATGTCGTCACTTTAAAGGCGGCGGGGGACAAACATAGGGAGGATCTGAAAAAATTCATAACGGCAAGCATGCCCGCGGAATTTCAGCGAAATACATCGTTGCTAGAAAACCTGGACATTAAAGATTTCAATTATGAACTTGTTGTTAACAGAAAAACCTTTTTCCCCTCCCGTTTTAGTGCAAAGGCCGAAATAGAGCTTTTCATCGCCGGCAGTTCTGTTACAATGGAACAGGAGATGAAAGGAAACTATTCCAACTTTAATAAAATAAGGGACATTACGATCCCGGAATCAATCCGTCAGCTTGCTGGAGAATGAAAATTCAAGCCAATGGATTTTCGGACAGTATCCCCATTTCCTCTATATGTTTCTTTGCCTGCTCATCCCCCAAATCATGGATGGCCTGATAGATTTGTTTCAGCTTTTCATCTATAGCGTTGTTTTCCTTGTCATGGTGATACTCAATGAACGGAATGTGCGCCCTGATAAAGTTCTTCCATTCATTCGCATAATTGTCATTGAATAGGGAGCGCAGTTCAGTAATTTCTTCATCCGTTGCCTTTATTTTAAAGCTCCAGGTTGAACTCGTTTCACCCCTGGATATTTCACCGCTCTCAACAGCGATATAATATATTTTCTTGTCCTTGTCCAATTTATGGGACCTCCTTCAACCGTAGTATGATTTGTTTCCCTCAAACTAGCTGCAATTATTCAACGGTGAGAAGATAGAACAGGAATACTTTTTTTAACAAAGGGTATTAAAATAATAGGGAAAAACTTTCTTCTTGTCTGGAGGTGAATGTTGTGAAATTGGTTGATGAGCTATATGAATTATACCGCAACAAGCTTACCGGGGATGAGGAAGATATAGATATGCTTGCATTCGCCTTTCTGGAGGAAATGACGCATGAAGACCTGCTGGCACTGATTCAGGATATGGACAAGCAGGAGCTGTATGACCTTATGGGGATTTATCTCATTGAAAGCCTTAAAGGGAAATTTGCCAAGGATGATTACGGGCAGCGCCCCGTAACCTTCTATCCTAGAAATATACATTAAAAAATACATAGGGGTTGGGAAAAGGGGAGCCTTCACACAAAGAAGTGGGCTCTTTTTTTCGCATAATAAAAGGCTAGTATAGCAACTTTCTGGCAATCCCTTTGGCCTTTCCACTGCCCCTATGCTACAATGTAAGCGAAAGAAACAGCCTGCAGGCTATAATGGGAACGGGGGACGGAAATGATCATTGTCATGATTTTCAGCATCATCATTTGTATTGCCGTTATTTGGCTGACTGTCATTGTGACAAATAAAGCCTATGCATTTAAACACTCAATTGATACGACGGATTCCCTGTCGAAAGAAAAGAAGGATGCAAATAACCACACCAGGAACGTTGCCAACAGCTAAAAGGCTTCCCGGAACCTATGCCGGGAAGCCTTTTTTATTTAAGATTTTGTTGGGAAGTTCCTCAAACTCTTTTAAAATCATGCAAATACTTGCTTCAATTCTTCTTTGCTCTGTCCAAGCCAGAAGCGCATCAGCTTCTTCGCTCCTTCAAGGTCATGGAGTTTCGCCTGGCCGCATTGCTTCTCATTCGCAGCCGGTATTTCGGTAATTTCGACCGCATCCTTCATCGTATCATCAAGCAGGTCGATAATCTCCTCCACCGTCGGTTCACCGCTAACGACAAGATAGTAGCCTGTCTGGCAGCCCATCGGGGAAATGTCAATAATATCAAAATGATCATATTTATCGGCATGTTTACGGATGTTGAACGCGAGCAGATGTTCAAGTGTATGAATGGAGTCAGGCTTCATCGCCTGTTTATTCGGCTGGCAAAAACGGATATCATATTTATTCACAACTCCGTCGCTGCCGACTTTATGGACGCCGCAGTGGCGGACATAAGGGGCTTTAACGGCGTTATGGTCAAGTTCAAAGCTCTCAACTGAAGGCATTTACTTCACTCCTTTAAACATTCTTCCTATATCCTACCATAAATTCCGACTAATTTCATCTACTTTAACGAAATTCACGTTTTAGACGCATTTCCTCATTTATGGTACAGTGATGAGAAAAGCGCAAGCGCCCGTTTAGCGCCGAATGGACTGGAGGGCCCCGATGGAGATAAAGGAAACACGATGAGCAAAAGCGAATCGATGTTGACTTATCGTAGCGAGGGGACTGAAGTACACTAGGCGCTGGGCGTTGGAGCTAGACAGAAAAAAGCACCAAAAGGAGAAATCAATCATTATGCTGCAGAAGCTTTTCATTGGGATAATCCGTTTTTACCAAATAGCTATTTCTCCTTTAAAACCGCCAACGTGCAGGTTTTATCCGACCTGCTCCACATACGGGCTGGAAGCGGTCCGCCGTTTCGGAGCGCTCAAGGGCGGATGGCTTGCGGCAAAAAGGATTGCCAAATGCCACCCACTCCACCATGGAGGAATCGACCCTGTGCCGGAAGAATGGCCGGGAAGGAAAAAAACGCCCTAAAACTCCATTTCAGGACCCGCCAATCAATAGCCGTTAACCACGAGGTCCAGCTTTCCTGTTTCCGGGTTGATGACAAGGCCGTGTACCGGGACATCATTCGGCATAAGCGGATGGTTTTTGATCATATCCACACTGTGTTTTACGCTATCGGTTACATTATCAAAGCCGTGCAGCCACTGGTTGATGTTGATGCCGGAATAATTGAGTTGATCGAGCGTCTCTTGTGCCACGCCCCTTTCCTTCATGGACTCAATGACCGGTTCCGGTTTCATCCCGCTCATACCGCAATCATGATGGCCAATCACCATCACTTCCTCGGCTTGAAGCTGATAAACCGCGACAAGGATGCTTCGCATAATACTTCCAAAAGGATGGGCAATTAAAGCACCGGCATTTTTAATTAATTTTACATCGCCATTGCTGAGATTCATCGCTTTTGGCAAAAGTTCCAAAAGCCTCGTGTCCATGCATGTTAAAATAACCATCTTCTTATTTGGGAATTTAGTCGTCTGGTATTTTTCATATTCCCTTTTGTCTACGAAGGTTTTATTGTATTCCAAAATTTCATTTAGCATTTCCATTATATTCACGCCTTTTTACTTTAGATTTACAGCGGCTTGCTTGCCGCAAAAAGTTCCTTTTTATAGAATAACGGAATTTATTAAGAAAAAACAATTTTTAATGCTTGCGTTCCGTTTTGATTTTGTGTATGATAAATCAGTCAACAAATCGGAATCATTACGTATTATTTTTTTGGGATTTAAATCGGAATGAATACGATTTAAGAGGAGGAACAATTGATGAAGAAAAAGACAATAGCGTTCGTTATCCTACTTGCCGGTATGCTCCTCTCTGCATGCGGCGGCAATGCCGCGCAGACGCCGGAACAAAAGGATAAAAAAGAAACGCTTACCGTATACACAACCGTTTACCCCCTTCAATATTTTACAGAAAGAATTGGCGGAAAGCATGTGGAGGTTCATTCCATTTACCCTCCAGGTGCGGATGAACATTCCTTTGAGCCGTCCCAAAAGGATATGATTTCTCTCGCTGAATCCGACCTGTTTATTTATATTGGCCTTGGCCTTGAAGGCTTTGTGGAAAAAGCAAAAGAGAGCGTGAAAAACGAGCAAGTCAAGATTGTGGCTGCCGCTAATAATATCGAGCCTAAAGACAGCCATGATACGGAAGAAGAACACGGCGATGAAGGCCATGAGGAAGAAGCCGGAGACCTTGACCATGCCCATGGAGGAATTGACCCGCATGTCTGGCTTGACCCTGTTTATGCAAAATCATTAGCGGCCGAAATTAAAAACGCATTGTCTGAAGAGCAGCCGGAAAACAAGGCTGAATTCGAAAAAAACTATCATGAACTCGTTACTGACCTTGAGGAGCTGGACCAGAAATTCAAGGACACCGCTGCTAACGCGAAACATAAAGAAATCATTGTCTCTCATGCTGCATTTGGCTACTGGGAATCCAGGTATGGGATAAAACAAGTTTCAATCGCGGGCATGTCAACGACAAGCGAGCCTACCCAAAAAGATATGGAGAGGATTATCTCAACTGTAAAGAAGGCTGGCATCAAATACATTCTTGTTGAGCAGAACATATCTTCCAAGCTTGCAAAAGCAGTCCAGGCCGAGACAGGCGCGAAAATCACACAGGTCCATAACCTGGCAACAAGAACAGAGAAAAACATCAAAGACAAAGAAACGTATTTTTCATTAATGGAAAAAAACATCGAAACGCTGAATAAAGCGATGAATTAGGCTTTGTTCCCCCAGAAAGCATCCGTTGCCCCATAGGCAAGCGGATGTTTTTTTATAAAAATCCGCTCAATTCCGAACAAATGCAGTCTAAAACATGGCCGCCTCGTCAACACTGTTGCTATGTATTTTTGAAAGGAAGAGTGGAATGAGCGATTTACTAATAGCCAGGTCCCTGTTCGGAACGACAATGGGCTTTCATATTATCCACGCGACAATCGGTGTCGGCCTGCCGCTGATGATTCTCGCCGCGGAGCTGCTGTATCAGAAAACGAAGAATATAGAATGGGTGGTCATGGCAAAGCGCTGGACAAAAGCCTTTGCCGTCCTGTTGGGGGTGGGAATCCCGACCGGAACAATCGCCGGGATGCAGCTTTCTCTTTTGTGGCCGGGCTTTATGGAAGTAATTGGCCGTGTCATGGCGCTTCCTTTTCAAATCGAGATTTATGCCTTTTTCATTGAAGCCTTGTTCATGTCCATTTATGTATACGCTGCGGAAAGGATCAAACCTTGGATGAGAATAGTCAGCCTCATACTTGTCGCGCTCGGGGGATTGGCTTCCGCGGTACTGATTACGAACGTCCATGCTTTCCAGGGAACGCCCGCGGGCTTTGATATTGTCAACGGTGAAATTGTCAATGTAAACCCATGGGAAGCTTTCTTCAATCCGAGCTTTTTTGTCACCGCAACGCACGTTGCTGTCTCTGCGTATGTCGTCGGCGCTTTCGTTGTTGCGATGGTCGCCGCCTATAAAATGCTTCGTACGGAACGCGGGACAAGGATTTACCGTTTCCACCAAAAGGCGTTAACTTTATCGCTTGTGATTGGCGGCATCTTTTCGCTGCTCACAGCCGTAAACGGGCATGAATCAGCCCAAATGCTCCACAAATACCAGCCCGAGAAACTGGCAGCCGCTGAAGGGTTGTTTGAGACACAATCGTACGCTCCGCTTGCGATTGGCGGGATAACCGACCGGGAAAGCGAGTCTGTAAAGTACGGCATCGAAATTCCTTGGGCGCTAAGCTTTCTGGCAGGGAATCGTTTTGATACGGTCGTAAAGGGATTGAATGAGTGGCCCGAAAGCGAGTGGCCGCCTCTTTTCACCCATACCCTCTTTAACGGAATGGTCTTTATTGGCACCTTCCTCATTCTCGCCTCCGCTTTGGGGCTTTTTTGGAGATTTTTTTTAAAAAAGAGGAATTACCCGAAATGGCAGTTGTGGTTTTTTGTCGCTTCAGGGCCGCTTTCCATCCTGGCAATTGAGTTCGGCTGGATATTCGCCTGTACAGGCCGGCAGCCCTGGAATATTTACCGCATGCTTTCAACCGCTGAATCTGTCACAACGCAGACAAACCTCGGGCCGATTTTCATTTCTTTTATCATTGTGTATATCATCCTCGCGGCGGCGGCAATTTTTGTCCTTCTTCACTATTTTAAAAAGAATCCTGTCCAGAAGGATCTCGACCGCGCTACAGGCGGGAACGGACAGCTCTTTAGTTCGAATACATAGGAGGTGCCAAGTTGGTTGATGCCTATATCGCAATCGCGATTTTATGGGGTTTTGTCTTCATTTATGCCGTAATGGCCACCATGGACTTTGGTGCGGGCTTTTGGTCGATGGTTTATATTAACAGGAAAAATACGTCCGCCACGACTATTGCCAATCGTTATCTATCTCCGACCTGGGAGGTTACGAATACATTCATTGTGGCACTCGTAATAGCTGTTTACAGCCTTTTTCCGAGGGGCGCCTATACATTGGGGACCGTTTTGCTGATTCCCGGAAGCATAATCCTAATCCTGCTCACTCTAAGGAGCGCATTCCTTGTCTTTTCGAATATTGCAGAGGAATACAGGAAACCTCTGACATATGTTTCGGGCATTTGCGGTTTTTTAATACCGGGGCTATTAATAAGCGTTCTCCCGATTACCCACGGCCAATATATTGACACCATTGACGGGCGGCAGACGCTGAATCTCGCCAGACTATTTACGAGCCCGAATGAATATGCCTTTTTTGGTTTCGCAATCAGTTCCACGCTGTTTCTTTCTTCGCTGCTGCTTGCGGATTATTCCAAGGTTTCGCACGAACACCATGCCTTTCGGATATACAGGCGGGACGCCCTTATTCTCGGACCTGTTTCGATGGTAATGGCCCTTGCAATCATGATTACGTTAAAAAGGGAAGTGGGCTGGCTATATGACAGGATGATGGACAACCTTCCGCTGCTCTATTTGTCTTTGGGGCTTTTCCTACTCGGCGGCCTCGCCCTTTTCCTTCCGTCCAAACGGGATGGCCGGCGGATGGTCGGCATGCCCCGCCTTGCGGTGATTGCGATAACGGCGCAGTACCTCGTGGCGAGCTATGTTTATGGGAGAGCACACCTCCCCTATCTTGTTTATCCTGATGTTACCATCCATTCCGCATTTACCGATCCCAATTCATTCAGGGCGGTTTTTGCAACATATATCGTCGGCTTTGCCATTCTCTTCCCTGGGTTTGCCTATTTTTGGAGCCTGTTCATGCATGACAAAAAATATCTTCGCCAGCAACATCAAAAAAATAACTCGGATTAATGGAAATGGCCGCTTTTTTTGCCATGGATGTTTTGTCAGAGCATTTCAGAAACTATACTCGTATCCCATCCCACTTCCAAGGAGTGATACGAATGGCAAAAGATGTCTTGTGCGAAGTAAACAATTGCACGTTTTGGGAAAATGGCAATAAATGCGGCGCCGATCAGATTTATGTTGTAAGCAATACCGGCGAAACAGCGGATACTAGCCATGAAACCGACTGCAAGACTTTCCAGCCACATGGCCATTAGATTTTTTAGCATTCAAAAAGCCGGTTCCTTTTGGAGCCGGCTTTTACCTGTTTATCTTTAAGTGAGGAATTCCATTTTTACCCATCTATCATTTCGGCTAGCAGTTCATACATGGAATCGCGGTCCTTTTCTAGCTTTTCCTTTAAGATGAACAGTTCCTGCAACCTCTCAAGTTCAGTCTCTGTTTCCAATTCAGATTCAAGGATTGACAGCTCTAGTTCCGCTTTCTCCAAACTAGCTTCTATTTCTTCTATTTGTTTCGCGTTGCTTTTCATCACCTGCTTATTTTCTGCTGGCTTTGCCGGTTTGGGTGCCACGATTTCCTTCTGGGGTTCCACCCGTTCTTTAAGTTCTTCCAGCTTCATTTTCGCCCATGTATAGCCGCCTTCAAAAGAGCAAAGCCTCCTTTCATGAATCCAGTATGTCTTATTGAAAAGCTTATTTAGAAAGTAACGGTCATGAGATACGGCAAGAATGGTGCCTTTGAAGTCTTCAAGGGCATCCTCCAGCACTTCCCTCGAGTCGATGTCGAGGTGATTAGTCGGCTCATCCAGTACAAGGAAATTGATATCCTGATGCATTAATTGAGCAAGGCGGAGCCTCATTTTTTCGCCGCCGCTCAGCTGGCCGACCGGACGAAATACAGCCGGTCCATAAAATAAAAATTTCGCTAGTATATGCCTCGCTTCCCCTTCAGGAACATGAACCTCATTCCGGAAAGCATCAATCAGCCTCTGATTCGGCTCTGGGGGCAAATAATGCTGTGACAGGTAGCCAATTTTCACATTGCTCCCTACCTTCAACTTACCCGAATCCGCCTCGACCTCGTTCAACAACATCCTGATAATGGTCGATTTTCCGGTGCCATTCGGCCCAACTATGGCTGTCCGGTCAAGGTATTGGACAAGCAAGTCCGCCTCGTCGAATAACGTCTTGCCTCCAAATGATTTCGAGACCGCCTCCATGGAAAAAACGTCTTTCCCGCTCCTGTCGGTTTTCTCGAATTCAAGGTCCATTTGCTTACGCTCAAGTATAGGGCGCTTTACTTTTTCCATCCTTTCGAGGGCCCGTTCCATATTCCTGGCCCTTTTATGCAGCCCTTCGTTCGGAGGGTTTGCCTGGTTTGCCCATTCCCTTAGCCGTTTAATTGCTTCTTTCATTTTCTTTATTTTCTTTTGTTGTTCTTGATACGCCTGGAATTCCTGCAATAGCCTTTCCTCTTTTTCTTTTACAAAACCTGAGTAATTCGTGTGATAAATCGTCAGCTCCCCGTCCTCAAGATCAAAAACTTTGGAAACAACGTTATCAAGGAAGTACCGGTCATGCGATATGCAGACAATGGTGCCGTCATATTCAGCTAGATAGCCCTCAAGCCACTCAACGGCCAGGATATCAAGATGGTTTGTGGGTTCATCCAACAATAGTAAATCCGGCTTTAGGAGGAGTACAAGTCCAAGGCAAATTTTCGTCTGTTCGCCGCCGCTCAATTGCATAAACGGCTCGTTTAAAAGCCCTTCTATCCCGAGCCCTTTTGCTACCTTGGAAATATCCGCGTCCATTTCATAACCGCCGGAGAGGGTAAATTCATCCTGCAGGCGGCCATACTCAGCCAGATCACTTGCAAGAGTCGCTTCATCCACGGCCACGGCCATTTTCGATTCAAGCTCCCTGAGCAGGGAAGCTATATTAATTAGACCAGAAAAAGCGGTTTGAAGAACATCGAGTCCAGTTGTTCCTGAAGGGTAGCGCGGAATTTGCGCCAAATACCCAATCCTTGCCCCTTTTTTAAAATGAATCTGTCCATTATCGATTGTTTCTTCGTTTGCAAGCAGCTTGAAAATCGTCGTCTTCCCGCATCCATTCCGCCCTACCAGGCCAATCCTGTCCTTTTCCTTTATTTCAAAAGATAGATTTTCAAAAATACTATTTCCGCCAAACATTTTCGAAATTTGCTGGGCACTGCATATAATCATTTTTCCTCTTCCTCTCATACATAAGGTTGCGGCAAGAGGCAATACAAAAAAGCCATGAAGGGAATCATCCTCCATGGCTTATCGATAGTTAAACCCATTACCAGCCAACATCTTTCCCGCACCGTTTGAATTACACCAATCGCGGGTAGTTTGCCTGGCAGGCTAAATCGTGGATTTTTTCAACACCAAAAAAAGAGCATTCCGCTCTCTTTTGCCGCCGAATATATCGAACTGGAATTGAGACCTCTTACCGTTCTGTTTCATATTCAATTGCTAAATGAGGGCACACCTGTCCCGTCAAAAGCAATTTCATGAAAAATTGCACGGCAAATATAAATAAATCCTAAAAATCCGCCTTGCAATCCTACAGAACGTTCCATCTCAATTCCACCTCCTTTAGTAATAAGTCCTTATATTATATGATGCTAAAACAAAATGCGCAAGCGCCTTGTTCAGCCCCGACAAGCTTAAGACGGGGCCCGCAGGACGGGCCTGCCCTCCGGAGGGAACCGGCTTAAGACCTCGAGGGGCTAGGCGCTGGAGCTGGATTACAATAACTAATTTCGAGTTATACACTCTGTTCTATTTTTTAGTTTCATTAGCAATAAAAAAATCCGCAACTTTTAAGTTGGCAATTTTCTGAATCGTCATTGCATGGAATCAAAAACGGAATGCCACGCTCCTGATTGTTGTTTGCGCGAGGCGGCTTCGATTTACTTCAAAACCTATCCCCGGACCCTTGGGAACGGTGATCCAGCCGTTCTCCACTGAAACTTCCGGCGCAATGATATCCTCTTCCCAAAATCGCGACGACGATGAAATATCGCCTGGAATTGTAAACCCTGGCAGCGATGCAAGTGCGATATTATGCACCCGTGACACCCCAAATTCAATCATGCCCCCGCACCACACCGGGATTCCTCTATCCCTGCAGAAATCATGGATTCGGATCGCTTCCCAAAACCCGCCCACCCTTCCAGCTTTAATGGATATAATTCTGCAGCTCCCAAGCTCCGCAGCCAGCATTGCATCTTCATAGGAGTTGATACTTTCATCAAGGCATAAGGGGGTGGCAAGCTTCTTCTGCAGCTTTGCATGCTCTAGGAAATCATTATGAGCAAGGGGCTGCTCAATCATCAGCAGGTTGAGCTCATCCAGCGATTTCAGCCTGTCCGCATCGTTCAGCGTATAGGCAGAATTGGCATCTGCCATAATCGGTAAATCTGGAAACGCGTTGCGAATCCTTGATAGGAGCCTATAATCATTGGCAGGGCTAATCTTCACCTTAATCCGCTGATAGCCTTCCTCCACATACATAGCTGTTTGCTCAAGCGCCTCAGCTTCATCTTTTGAGGCAACGACGACGCCTGATGGAATCTTGTCCGCCATACCGCCGATTAGCCTTGAAAGAGATACTTGTTTTTGTTTCGCATACAAATCCCAAAGTGCCAGCTCAATTGCGGATTTAGCCATATGATTCCGGCGGATGCTTCGAAATAAAGTTGATACATCCTTAGGATGGGAAACCGGATTCTTTTTTAAAAGAGGAATGAGAAATTCCGTCATCACATGCCAGCTTGTGCCTATTGTTTCCTCTGTATACCAAGGGGACGAGAATGCCACACCTTCCCCAAAGCCGCTAATGCCATCCTTATCAACCGCTTCGACTATCAAGCCTTCTCTTTCCGTCACTGTCCCAAGGTGAGTGTGGAAGGGCTTCTTCAAAGGCATGGAAATAATACTCGCGTTTATTGAAGTAAGATTCATTGTCCCTGCTCTCCAATCAAATCCGGAAGTTTCCTGCGTAAAAGTTTGTTTGATGCATTCCGCGGGAGCTCGGAAGCAAAGTAGAAATCCCTTGGCACCTTATACTTCGCGAGCCGTTCAAGGCAAAACTGGCGAAGTTCCTCTACGGATGGCGTTTGTTCCCGTTTTGGAACGATAAACGCGGCCGGTGCCTGTCCCCATTTGCTGTCAGGTACTCCCGCAACGCCAGCGTCCTTGACTTCTGAATGGGATAGGAGGACGCTTTCAATTTCCGCGGGGTAGATGTTTTCCCCTCCGGAGATGATCAGATCGGTGCGCCGGTCAAGGACATAAAGGAATCCTTGTTCGTCGAGGCGTCCGATGTCTCCTGTATGCAGCCAGCCATCGATGATTTTTTCAGCTGTTTCATTCGACTTGTTCAGATAGCCTGGCGTGACATTCGGGCCTTTTAAAAGAATTTCTCCCGCTTCACCGTTTTCGGCCTCATTTCCATCCGGCAATTGAATTTTTAACGAAACTGGAAATAGCGGTTTGCCCGCGGACCCCAATTTAGCTAGGCTATATTCAGGCGAAAGGGTTACGGATTGCGAAGCGGTTTCGGTCATTCCGTACGTTTGGTAGACCGGAATACTTTTTTCCCGACATGCTTCCAGTAACGGAAGTGGGGCTGGCCCTCCTCCCAATAGCATGCAGCGAAAGGTTTCAGGAAGCCTCCCTTCCCCGAGCTCATCCACAATTCTTGCCAGTGTAGTCCCGACTACCGACATGATGGTAACTTTTTTATCTACAATATCTTCAATTGATTTTTTCGCATCGAAATGGCTGTGTAAAACGATGTGCATTCCATAAATGGCGCTTCTCATTAAAATTGAATAGCCGCTGATATGGAAAACCGGAACTGAGCAAAGCCAAGTGTCGTCCAGTGACAGCCCAAGGTTCAAGGCCGATCCAGCCGCACTCCAAAAGTGGTTTCCATACGTTTGCAATACGCCTTTCGGATTTCCGGTCGTTCCCGAGGTATACATGACTGTACAGATTGCATCCAAGGTTAGTTCCTCTTCAATTGCAAATTCAGCCCCCTCAATGCGATCCAGTTCCTCTAGTGGAAACATTTTTATTTGTGGAATAGTCGAACAAGCGTCAGAGGCAAGCTCTTTAAACGATGCTTCATATATGAGGAAATCCGCTTTTGCATCGTTCAGCTGATAGGAAAGCTCTGCCCCGGATAAACGGTTGTTCAACATGACAGCTGTGGCTCCCAGGAGCTGTAGGGCATAGAGGAAAACAACAGAATTCAGGCTGTTTTTTACGAGTACCCCTGTAAAACTGCCCTTCTTCACCCCGATGGCCGCCAGTTCACCCGCTGTCTTATAGCTTCTTTCGTAAAGCTCTTTAAAGGTAAGCTGCTCATCAAGATAACTGATAGCTGGCCGGTCGGGTGTTAGGAATGCCCGTTTTTGCAAAAAATTCGGCATTGTTTGCGCCATGATTTCACCTACTATAGTAAAACAGCCTGATGGGATTCCCATCAAGCTGCAGATTGTGTTCATTTACATTGAAATATAAGTCCGGCATGTCTCCGGTTTATGGGAACCTCGGGAACTGGCCGAAGTCAGGCTTGCGCTTCTCTTTAAAGGAATCGCGGCCTTCTTTCGCTTCGTCGGTTGTGTAATAAAGAAGTGTTGCATCCCCTGCGAATTGCTGGAGGCCTGCAAGACCGTCTGTATCCGCGTTCATCGCGGCTTTCAGAAAGCGAATCGCCGTCGGGCTCTTTTCAAGGATTTCTTCACACCATTTAATGGTTTCTTCCTCAACTTTATCAAGCGGCACGACAGTGTTTACAAGTCCCATGTCAAGAGCTTCCTGGGCATTGTACTGGCGGCATAGATACCAAATTTCGCGGGCTTTCTTATGGCCGACAATCCTCGCAAGATAACCGGAACCATAGCCAGCGTCAAAGCTGCCGACTTTCGGGCCAGTCTGTCCAAAAATAGAGTTGTCCGCTGCAATTGTCAGGTCACAAACAACCTGGAGTACATTTCCGCCTCCGATTGAATAGCCTTTTACCATTGCGATAACTGGTTTTGGAATAACTCGAATCAATCGCTGAAGGTCAAGGACATTCAGGCGCGGAATTTCATCCTCTCCCACATAACCGCCGTGGCCGCGTACCTTCTGATCCCCACCGGAACAGAATGCCTTATCTCCAGCACCTGTCAGGATAATGACCCCAATATTTGAATCATCCCTTGCATAAGCAAAAGCATCGATCATTTCCATAACCGTTCTAGGAGTAAATGCATTGTGCACTTCGGGACGATTAATGGTGATTTTGGCAATGCCATTATAAGTTTCATATAGAATTTCTTCGTATTTGCGTTCTGCAACCCATTCTACTGTCAAAAATAAAACCTCCTTTATGTATGTGTCAAAAACCCACTAACTATTGTACCAAACTTTTCCGGATTCTCCACATGAATTGCATGTCCCGCACCTTCGACGATAACAACTTTTGACGATTTGATGGACTTCGACATCCTGCCCGCAATCCCGCAGAACTTTTCGTCAAGCTCCCCTGCCAAAAGGAGTACCTCAGCTTCAAGTTCACATAGCCTTTCCCAATAGGATGGCTGGGCCCCGGTTCCCATTCCGATCAAAGAATTGGAGAGACCATCAGGTGAATTTTCCAAACGCTGCTTACGTACCGCTTCTTTTACCGGGCCGGGCATAGCCTGAAGCGATTTGAAAAGAGGGATGCTCTCCCAATAATCGACAAAAGGCCCAATCCCCCGCTCTTTTATAAAATTGGCCAGTTCATGGTCTTTCATGCGCCGGGCTTGCCGCTCCTCTTCGCTTTTGAGTCCCGGCGATGCGCTTTCAAGAATGAGCTTACCAACCCGGTTCGGATAGGTTAACGCAAAAGACAGGGCAAGGCGCCCTCCCATCGAATAGCCAAGCACATCTGCCTTTTCAATTTCAAGGACGTCAAGAATTTCCTTTAGGGCGCGAGCTGCCGACTCGATGCTGAAAGAGCCGGGACCGCCTTCCACAACTGTTTTTCCGTGTCCGGGCAGATCAGGGCAAATCAAGAAGGAATGGCGTCCAAACGTCTCGCAAAAAGGCAGCCATGTTCTGCTGTTTCCTGTAAAGCCGTGGAGGAGCAAAAGCGGTGCACCCTTCCCGCACGTTTCCACATGAAAAGTTGCGCCTTCAAGTTTTATGTTCATTCTTCCCCTGCTCCAAGCCTTGCTATTTCCCGGGAAACCGCTGCCCATAATCTTCTATGGTCCGCGGCGTTTTCTGCCCTATCAGTCACAACCTCAATAACCTTTAAGCCTGGCGTGTTATTCGCTGATAAAATTGCATCCCTGTAGGATGTCCAGTCATGTACGCGGGTAAAGTTTCCTCCATACATGTTAACAACATGGGAAAAATCAAGGTCCAGCGGGGTACCGAAGAGGCGCTCAAAATTCCTCGCCTGCCCTGCCTGAGGAAGGAACGAGAAGATTCCGCCTCCATTGTTGTTAATCACTATGACAGTCATATCAAGGTTGTACAATTTGGCTGGCAAAAGGCCGTTCAAATCATGGAAAAACGTTAAGTCGCCCAGCACCAGATACATTTGGCCTCCATAAAGCGATGCCCCGAGAGCAGTGGACACAACCCCATCGATTCCATTCGCTCCCCTGTTTGCCATTACATTGATTTTTTTATCATTCAGCCAGAAAAAGCTGTCGAGGTCGCGGATCGGCATGCTGTTTCCGACAAAAAGCGATGAACCTTCAGGAAGCAGTTCTGGAAGCTCCCGGTAAATAAGGCTCTCATTCATCTCTTCCCTGTCCATGCCTGCATCCATTGCTTCTTTTGCGATAGAATTCAGCCTTAGCCACTTGCCGGCAAAATTGGCCGTCTGCTTCTTTTTTATAAAAGAAAGGAGTCCCTCGCAGAACAGGGCTTCGTCACAATAAACCATTTCTGTGGAAAGGGCATGCGGATCGAGCCATCCTCCTCCGCCGTCAACAACAAATTGCCTGGCGCCACGGTTTTCTTTTAGAAAAACCGTCAGTGCCTTTGAAACCGGCATTGCGCCAAAACGAATCACCACTTCCGGCTTGAGCTGCTGTTTCACATCCTCGAAACGAAGGAATGAATCATAGGCGTCAACAATCCACTTTCCTGAATTGCTCCCGCTCCTAAGCTGGGAGAGCGGGTCGGCAAGGACAGGATAGCCAAGCGCTTCCGCAAGCTGTTCAACCTTTTCAGAAAAAGCAATATTGTCCATCTGGCCGCACACAATTATCCCTTTTTCATACATGCCCAGCTCCGCGGCAATCCTTTTCAACCCTTCCTGATCCAATGAGCGTTGTCCCTGGGTGACGGAAACAAATCCTTCCGCCCTTTCGGCAAGTTCAAAAAGCCGTTCATTTTCAAGGTCAGGGATTAACGGTTCACGGAAAGGGAAATTCAGGTGGACCGGGCCAGCCGGCGCTTGAAGCGCGACAGCCGCCGCACGCCCGCACACCATTCGCGCATAGCGCAGCATATCCGCCGACTCCTCGGGCAATGCCATTTCAGTAAACCATTTTACATGCTTCCCATACAAATCGATTTGGTCGATTGCCTGCGGCGCGCCGACGTCCCTCAGTTCATGGGGCCTGTCCGCCGTCAGTACAAGAAGAGGCACGCGTGAATAACGGGCCTCTACAATCGCAGGGAAATAGTTGGCTGCGGCTGTACCGGACGTACATAACAGCACCGCGGGCCTTCCACTCGACTTGGCAATCCCGAGCGCGAAAAAAGCCGCCGAGCGTTCATCAACATGGACATGCAAATTCAATCCCGGGTGCTCCGCCATGACCATCGCCATTGGCGTGGAGCGGGATCCCGGGCTTACTACCACATCTTTTATTCCGGTATGGACAAGCTCCGCCACAAAAGCGGCGATATAAGCTGTCAATGCACTTTGATGGCTCATTCCTTTATTCCTCCAAGAGCTGAAAGCATCGGCCTGAATTTCAGCCTGGTTTCAAGATATTCACTCTCCGCGTCTGAATTCGCGACTACTCCGCAGCCGGCAAATAGTGACGCTTCCTTTCCCTGGATGAGGCCCGAGCGGATTGCAACCGCAAATTCCCCGTTGCCTGCGTAATCCATCCAGCCAATCGGCGCCGCGTAAAAACCCCGGTCCAATGTTTCCAATTCACGGATTTTCTCAACCGCCGCTTCTTTTGGAAGTCCCCCGAGCGCCGGCGTTGGATGAAGCTTTTCAACTATATCAAGAAGGCTTGCCGAATCCTTGGCAATTCCTTCAACGGGTGTATACAAATGCTGGATATCACGGACCTTCATCAATTGTGGCCGTTCCGGAATATCTACCCGTTCACACGTCTCTTCCATTGCATCCCGAATCATGTCGACCACATATTGATGTTCCTTGAGGTTTTTTTCATCCGACAACAACAAGTTGCCAAGAATTGTATCTTCTTCCGCGTTTTTTCCGCGCGGTATCGACCCCGCAAGGCAGGCGGACCTTACCGTATGGCCACGCTTCTTTATAAGCCGCTCGGGTGAGGCCCCTATGAAGCTGTCCCCGCTGGATTCAAACGAAAAAATAAAGCTTGTCTTTTGTTCCTGCTCCAGCTTCCTTAGGATAGGGCCGCTTTCAACCTCTTTATCGAAATGAAGGCGCAGCTCCCTTGCAAGGACAACTTTCTTAAGAGGGCCTTCCTGTAGCTGTTTTACTGCTTCCGTAACAGTCTCTTTCCACTCGCTTGCCCCGATTTCCTCAATTTCATAGAGATGCGGTACCTCCACGTTTGTCCGGGCAGCAAAATTCCTGAGCAAAGATTCCCTTTCGCGAGCTACCTTGTTGAACAGCGAGACGCCGTCATGCTTCGTACAAACGACATTCGTTGTCAAAAACGCTTCCCCGCCGGCGAAGGTCACCATAAACCGTGGAATGTGAAAAAGGGCGTCAGGGTATTTGGACCAAAGCGCCGTTTTGTGCTTTAGCGGATCGAAGGAAAAGCCGCCAAACATGACAGGGCCAAGGCCAGCCTGTTTAAAAGGATTTACGACGATCCCGCCCTGGATAAGCTCGTTCCAGCTGCGTCCAATATATGAAAACCGGCCATTGCCAAGATCGGAGCTTAATTGCGCGGCAATGCCCAGCCCGGCAATGGAAAACCCGCCATCCGGGTCCCTCCAGTAAAATCGCTCGCCAAAAAAATCCGTTCTGCCGCTATCAAAAAAAGAAAGGGCTTCAAGCGTGCCAACCTTTTGCACTTCGCTTACAAGGAATGGCCTGCCTTGCTCCCTTGCTTTTTCAATACCAAGAAGGATTGCTTCTTTCAGTTCCGTTTCATGAATGGTAACCACAAAATTCCCTCCAACACAGCATCCAAAGCTGTTATCCATTCAACTTAAACCCCATTTAGGATATACTCTGTCCGCTGGAGTGTCAATAACACTTGTCACAACCAACCGGTTCCATTCCTTATTATAACGCATTCTGCGTCAAAGCTCGACAAGCGCCACCTGCAAACCATTGGAAATTTCCATTCCCCGCCAAAAGTAAGCCATTTCCCTTTTTATCCCGCTCTCAACAGGCCAAAACTTCACCTTTAAATTACAAAAACATGTATTTTCATGGCAGCAGGAACCCCCACCTGAATGTTTCCATTTGCCAGGAAAAAGTGATTGACAGGCTCCTGGCAATTCCATACACTAAAGATTGGTGGTTTTTTGAATAAGTTTAATAGAATACAAATTTGAATAAAGCATAAGGGAGTGTTCTTCATGCAGCCACACGTACAGACCGGCACCCCCCATATTCCCGAATCGAACCAAGGATTCCGTGCCTGGTGGCAATTGACAAGGCCGCATACATTGACAGCGGCATTCGTACCGGTATTCCTCGGTACCGCGCTTGCGCTCCAAGAAGGAAAAATTCATTTCGGTCTCTTTTTTGCCATGCTGATCGCCTGCCTGCTCATCCAGGCGGCTACAAATATGTTCAACGAATACTATGATTTCAAACGCGGCCTCGACAACGAGCATTCCGTCGGCATAGGAGGCGCCATCGTCCGTGATGGGATCAAGCCAAGGACTGTCATGCAGCTTGCCCTTGTCCTTTACGGCATATCCGTCCTGCTTGGCATCTATATTTGCATGGAAACAAGCTGGTGGATCGCCGTCATCGGAAGCGTGTCCATGCTCGCGGGCTACCTGTATACAGGAGGCCCATATCCGATTGCATACACCCCGTTTGGCGAACTCTTTGCCGGCTTCTTCATGGGCTGCCTAATCATCCTGATCTCATTCTTTATCCAAACAGGATATGTAACGGCGACAAGCGTCTATGTTTCCATTCCGGTCTCCATCCTGGTCGGCGCCATCCTGCTTGCCAACAACATCAGGGACCATGATGGCGACAAGGAATTCGGCAGGAAAACACTCGCAATCCTGCTTGGCAGGGAAAACGCGATTCATTTCCTCGCAGCGATGTTCATCGCCGCTTACGTTCTCGTCATAATTATGATTGGGCTTGGCATCGCATCGCCATGGGCGGCAATCGTCATCCTGAGCGCCCCGAAAGCCATAAATGCAATCAAAGGCTTCAAGGCTGGCAAAGTCCCAATCCAGATGATGCCCGCAATGAAATCGACTGCCCAGACGAACACCATATTCGGATTCCTTCTATCCATTGGCCTCTTCATCGGCCATTTCATCTAGCTTCCGCTTCGGCGGGAGCTTTTTTATATTTTAAGAACGGATAATATTTGTGCAGCTCCACAGGTCCATACGGCGCTAAACGGGCGCTTGCGCTTTTCTATATTCAATCAGCCAGCAATCTCGGTGTACCCCTTCATGCAGCTCGTGTTTTGGCAAAAGCCTGACCTTTTTAAACCCGCATTTTTCGTAGCACCTTAGCGCCCGGGCATTTCCGGCCTGGGGATCCATCACGACCCGATCCGCATTTTTCTCGCGGGTCAAATAATCCGCCATCGCAGAAACGAGGACCGTGCCAATGCCCCGATTCCAATACGAACTTTCCCCAATGAATTGATCCATTCCAAAAATATTCTCGTCCCCATATCCATAAACTCTTCTTGTCTCCACACCAAGCCCGTAATACTGAATATACCCGATCGCCTTTCCTTCATACTCCACAATGCATTTCATTTCAACATCATCCGGCTGGTAAAATACGTCTAGCACCTTTGCCAAATCGAACGGGTTATCCCGGCCTTCATAATACTCCAGGACAGCCGGGTCGGAAAGCCATTTTGCCAATAGGCTAGCATCCCCTTTTTGCAGCTTCCGTATCACAAGCGCTCCATTTGTAACCAATATTCCCATACCGCGCCTCTCCCTTTCCCTTTGCCTTCTATGGTTTCAAGTCTAACATACGCATGAATCCCTCGATACACCTGTTGGCATTCATACAAGGCCGCTTTCTTTTTTTAAAAAAAATTGGCCCACAAACCATACTATCCTTCTCATCCCCCATCCTTTGCACAATGTTTC
Source organism: Neobacillus oceani (assembly GCF_046237595.1). NCBI lineage: Bacteria > Bacillati > Bacillota > Bacilli > Caryophanales > Bacillaceae > Neobacillus > Neobacillus oceani. The sequence goes on from NZ_CP143543.1 coordinate 3,327,541, forward strand.
GCCTCATGGCGTAAGGGGAAGGAATTTAGTACAGAAAGGATAATTCGCAAGGAAACGGATGTGAATAAACTATGTTAACCACTAGTCAATTAAACTCATTGAAATATTTATTGAAGGACGAAGAAAAGGCCCTGGAGCAGCAGCTGGAAATGAAGGACGGCTACGGAGATCGGGACAAGGGCGAAACCGAAACGGTCGGGGAACTGTCTTCCTATGACAATCATCCCGCCGACCTTGGAACCGAGCTTTTTGAAAGGGAAAAGAACTTCGCCCTGGACGGCCACGCCGACTCACAGCTCGGAAAGGTTAAAGAAGCCCTCGCGGCAATAGAAGATGGCTCCTACGGCGTCTGCCGGGAATGCGGGAAAGACATCCCATACGAGCGTTTGGAGGCCGTACCTTCCACCCTCTACTGCGTCGAGCATACTCCTGAGCGGACCGTCGCCAATGACAGGCCTGTTGAAGAGGATATCCTCGACCCATCGTTGCCGAATTCCTTCAGAGGAAGAAGTGAAGGCGGAGTCATCGATACAAACGACTCCTTTGAAGAAGTAGCACGCTACGGGACATCCGAGGGGCCCTCGGATCTTGTCGGCGATTACGACAGCTATGAGGAGCTATACAGAAACGGCATCAATGAAGAAGCTCCACCCGAGGACATTGAGGAATTTGTTTCAAACGATATGGAAGGCGGAAACCGGAAGTACAATTCGAACAATGAAAAGTTGAAGGATTTGGAGAATTTACTGGACAGGAAAGGCCTTGACTCGCAGATGGGGGACGTCCATTTCCACCGGAAGGACAGTTATGTAGACGATAAAAAGAAATAAACAATACAAACCAAAAAGCCAGCTCCTAGAAATTATGGAGCTGGCTATTTTTATAAAATCTGTGGCCGATTCACGGATTTCTTATAAAATCATAAGTGACTTCGCCGGCAAGTTCGCATTTTCCACGTAAGAGCCCTTGCCAATGACAATTGGATTCGCGGGAGTCCCAATCAGGACAGTACCAGATTCAACCGAAACATCTTTATCAAGGATTACGCAATCCAGGACGCAACTTTCGCCAATCTGGCACTTTTGCATAATTACACTGTTCCGGATAATCGAGCCTTTCCCGATTGTCCCTCCCCTTGAAATGATGCTATTTTCAATTTTCCCTTTCAGCTGGCAGCCATTGGCGATAAGGCTCCTTTTCACCGACGACTCCGGATAATAACGGGATGGCGGCTCATCCTTCACTTTTGTAAAGATCGGCTGTGACCTTTTGAACAATGTACTCCACACACGTGCATCGAGCAGTTCCATGCTCGTTTTATAATACCCCTGGATCGTTTCCACCCTTTTCGCATAGCCTTCATATTCATATCTGCACACGCTATAAGGGCTGGACAAATCTTCAAAAACATCTTTGATGCATGTATACCCGGTTTCGGCCCGATTCTCGACCAAATCAATAAGAAGCGAAGTTTTAAGAAGATAAATATCAAGGGGCCGTCCGTTCTTATATACCTCTGTCAAATCGCATCCGCACTCAATATGCTTATCCAATAGGCTGGTGAAGTCCGTATTGATGACGGTGAATGAATTAGAAATCAAGGTGTACTCCTGAGAGCTCCTATAAAAGAAATCAAGATTTTCGGCATAGTGCGAAAAGCAGCCGATTCCGGACTCTCTATCCGCATCTGATGGAGAAGCCGGGAAAAGGAACAAACCGTCCCTCTTCCTGTTTAAGTCCCAATTCTTTCCCGAACCAAGATGGTCCATTAATGATCTATAACCAGACTTCGGAAATATTGCAACACTGCTGATTCCTGAATTCACCATGCTGGAAAGGACAAAGTCAATCAGGCGGTATCTACCTGCAAAAGGCAGAGCGGCAACCGGCCTGTGTGGCAGCAGTTCTTGCAGGTCTTCATGATAAGTGGCTGCATCGATTACTCCTAATAATTGTTTTTTCATTTCTGCCCCTCCTTCGATAAATTAAGTAGCTAAATCTCTCTGTTTAATCATTTCATCATTAACGAGTACAACTTCCCCGTTTTCCGGGCGAATAACCGTACCCTCAGGAATTTCCATATCACAAGGGACAATCGCCCTTTCAATGAACGTGTTTTTGCCGATTATGGAATCCGGCATGATGACAGAATCCTTGACGACGGCCCCTTTTTCAATTGTTACCCCCTGGAAAACAACGGAGCGTTCAATATCCCCCTCAACGGTACACCCTTCGTTGACCAGTGAATGCACAACCATTGCATCACTTGAAATGAACTGTGGTGGATGATTTGGATTTACTGAATAAATCCGCCAATCGTTATCGAATAAATCAAGCCCGCAAGTATCATCGAGCAAATCCATATTGGCCTCCCAAAAGCTTTCGAGCGTCCCAACATCCTTCCAGTACCCGGAAAAAGGATAGGCGACAAGCCTCTTCCCCTCCTCAACGAGCCGAGGAATGACATCTTTACCAAAATCATGGCTCGAGCCAGCATTTACGTAATCAGCTTCAAGGCTTTCTTTCAGCACATCCCAGCTGAATATATAAATCCCCATTGAGGCGAGATTGCTTTTGGGAACGTCCGGCTTTTCCTCGAATTCTATGATTCTCATATCCGAGCCGGTATTCATAATGCCAAAACGGCTGGCATCCCCCCAAGGCACCTCAATAACCGAAATCGTGGCATCGGCGCCTTTTTCAATGTGGTACTGGAGCATATGTTCATAATTCATCTTGTAAATATGGTCGCCAGATAAAATAAGGACATACTTCGGATCATACTGCTTAAGGTAATTCAGGTTCTGGTAAACGGCGCAGGCGGTTCCCGTATACCATTTCACTTCGGAGGATTCGCTGAAAGGCGGCAGGACCGTTACCCCTCCGTCCTTCCTGTCCAAATCCCACGCGCTTCCGATTCCAATGTATGAATTCAACACCATCGGCTGGTATTGGGTCAGAACCCCGACAGTATCGATACCTGAATTCGCGCAATTGCTTAAGGTGAAATCGATAATCCTGTATTTCCCGCCAAACGGAACTGCGGGCTTAGCGATACTCCGTGTCAACATTTTCAGCCTGCTGCCCTGCCCCCCCGCCAACAGCATTGCCACACATCTTTTCTTTGCCATTTTGGCTGCTCCTCTCTTTTCTGGGCAAAAACAAAAGCCCTAGCGAAGAATGAAAACCATCCTGTCGAGGCCTTGTCTGAATTGCCCGGCATTTTACTGGAAAGATTGGAACCCCTTTGCTCTCCCATTAAAGCCCTTATTTAGGTAAAAACAAATAGCTTTTACTGCCTTTGTCCATACTTTCAAAAGGAGTAGCATGCCCACTGCATGCTGTTGAACATTGAAATCCCTTTGAAATGGATATTCTTTTTTTTAACAATAATTCTCTTTATCGGCCTCAATACCTTGACAAAAATTCTTCGCTTTATTGACAAAAAATTAGTGAATCTCCCATTAATCCCGGAAATTCCACCCTATCCTTCCGTACCGGACAATTTTTCCTTCATAAAAAGATAAAAACCCGCCCGTCAACTCGAAAAAATTATGGCAGGGAAGTGTATAATCGCCAAAGGCAAAAGTTATGTAAAGTTGCCAACTATAGAGGAAAAAAGGAGAGCAACTCAGGGAAACAAGAGAAGAATGAAGAAATTTTTCAGTTTATTTTAAAGTATTCTTTCTTATACCCTATTTTTTCAAAAGAATAACCTGTTTTCTCAAAAAGTTTTAAAACTTTTCTGAAACTTTTAAAGAGGAGAATTTGCATCAAAAATCCACTTTTTGAAATAGGGAAAAGATATATAGGAATTGATTGGAGCTAGTAAGGGATCACACACCATGAAGATCTCAATACATCACTGTACAATGGGATATATATAGGAAGTAGAAGAACATGCGAAAAAGAGCAGCTGGCAAAATGCCTGCTGCTCTTTCTAGTTTTATGACCCCTACGGGATTCGAACCCGTGTTACCGCCGTGAAAGGGCGGTGTCTTAACCGCTTGACCAAGGGGCCATATATGGCGGAGAAGGAGGGATTTGAACCCTCGCGCCGGTCACCCGACCTACGCCCTTAGCAGGGGCGCCTCTTCAGCCTCTTGAGTACTTCCCCATAATGGCTCCGCAGGTAGGACTCGAACCTACGACCGATCGGTTAACAGCCGATTGCTCTACCACTGAGCTACTGCGGAATAATAAGTATATCCATACGCCTATATAGTATTTTGTGTCCCCGCCTCAGAAAGATCCGCAAGAAGCGGCTCGGCGTGTACAACTCGCAGCTTATTCATAGGTGTGATGCTCGTCTCTACCACTGAGCTACTGCGGAATAATAATTCTAAATAAAAATATGGTGGGCCTAAATGGACTCGAACCATCGACCTCACGCTTATCAGGCGTGCGCTCTAACCAGCTGAGCTATAGGCCCATATATGGAGCGGGTGATGGGAATCGAACCCACGACATCAGCTTGGAAGGCTGGAGTTTTACCATTAAACTACACCCGCGTATTAAAATAAATGGGGCGATTGAGGGGAATCGAACCCCCGAGTGCCAGAGCCACAATCTGGTGCGTTAACCACTTCGCCACAACCGCCATTACCAAAAGGTTGATAATGGTGGCTCAGGACGGAATCGAACCGCCGACACAAGGATTTTCAGTCCTTTGCTCTACCGACTGAGCTACTGAGCCATAAAAAAATGGCGGTCTGGACGGGACTCGAACCCGCGACCTCCTGCGTGACAGGCAGGCATTCTAACCAACTGAACTACCAGACCATATTGCGGGGGCAGGATTTGAACCTGCGACCTTCGGGTTATGAGCCCGACGAGCTACCGAACTGCTCCACCCCGCGACGATAAAAAGATATTAAGTTGCGCCATGCTCTAAGTGAGCTGACTCTCCTACAACTCGCAGCTTGATCGATGCCACCCCGTGAGGATAAAAAATAAATGGCGGAGGAAGAGGGATTCGAACCCCCGCGCGGTTTAACCCGCCTGTCGGTTTTCAAGACCGATCCCTTCAGCCAGACTTGGGTATTCCTCCATTTATTATAAAAATATCTGATGGACCTTGTAGGACTCGAACCTACGACCGGACGGTTATGAGCCGTCTGCTCTAACCAGCTGAGCTAAAGGTCCATATTATACAATCACTATAAGAATCCGGCTCTGAACTGTCTGGTCAAGCACAAAATTTTGGTAGCGGCGGAGGGGATCGAACCCCCGACCTTACGGGTATGAACCGTACGCTCTAGCCAGCTGAGCTACACCGCCAAAATATATAAGTGATTTTATGAATGGTGGAGCCTAGCGGGATCGAACCGCTGACCTCCTGCGTGCAAAGCAGGCGCTCTCCCAGCTGAGCTAAGGCCCCTTTTTCAAAAATGGTCGGGAAGACAGGATTCGAACCTGCGACCCCTTGGTCCCAAACCAAGTGCTCTACCAAGCTGAGCTACTTCCCGAAATCTATATGGCGCGCCCGAAAGGAGTCGAACCCATAACCTTCTGATCCGTAGTCAGACGCTCTATCCAATTGAGCTACGGGCGCATAATTTTAAATGGTGCCGAGGACCGGAATCGAACCGGTACGGTAGTCACCTACCGCAGGATTTTAAGTCCTGTGCGTCTGCCAGTTCCGCCACCCCGGCTAAATCTGGAGCGGAAGACGGGATTCGAACCCGCGACCCCCACCTTGGCAAGGTGGTGTTCTACCACTGAACTACTTCCGCAAGATAATAATGCGGGTGAAGGGAGTCGAACCCCCACGCCTCGCGGCGCTAGATCCTAAGTCTAGTGCGTCTGCCAATTCCGCCACACCCGCATATGAAAATGGTGAGCCATGAAGGACTCGAACCTTCGACCCTCTGATTAAAAGTCAGATGCTCTACCAACTGAGCTAATGGCTCGTACAGGGAATGCTCCCTAAATATATATTAACTTCAGTCAGATGCTCCGCAGAACTTTCGTTCTACTCCACAACTCGCAGCTTAAGCATGAAGCTTTGCTCGTTGCTCTACCGACTGAGCTAATGGCTCAAAAATGGTGCCGGCTAGAGGACTTGAACCCCCAACCTACTGATTACAAGTCAGTTGCTCTACCAATTGAGCTAAACCGGCATAATGAATGATATTTAAATATATGGTGGAGGATGACGGGATCGAACCGCCGACCCTCTGCTTGTAAGGCAGATGCTCTCCCAGCTGAGCTAATCCTCCATCATTTATGCCCGGCAGCGTCCTACTCTCACAGGGGCGAGGCCCCAACTACCATCGGCGCTGAGAAGCTTAACTTCCGTGTTCGGTATGGGAACGGGTGTGGCCTTCTCGCCATAACTGCCAGACATTGAATCAGACATACTTTATTATAATACCTTTTCAGGTTTTTTCAAGTGGAAATTTCATTCCCTCAAAACTGGATAATTTTCAGAAGAAGTTCAGAAGAACACGGTAATCTTATTGTCCAGCTGCGGCTCCTAGCCTCTCGAGGTCGCTTCAGTCCGTCCATCGAAGTCAAAGAACGACTTCAATTACCGGCCTTCCAGCGCTTGTCGAGGCTGACCAGTCGCCTCCGCTTTTCTATTTGGTTAAGTCCTCGATCGATTAGTATCAGTCAGCTCCACACGTCGCCGTGCTTCCACCTCTGACCTATCAACCTGATCATCTTTCAGGGATCTTACTTCTTACGAATGGGAAATCTCATCTTGAGGGGGGCTTCATGCTTAGATGCTTTCAGCACTTATCCCGTCCGCACATAGCTACCCAGCGATGCCTTTGGCAAGACAACTGGTACACCAGCGGTGCGTCCATCCCGGTCCTCTCGTACTAAGGACAGCTCCTCTCAAATTTCCTGCGCCCACGACGGATAGGGACCGAACTGTCTCACGACGTTCTGAACCCAGCTCGCGTACCGCTTTAATGGGCGAACAGCCCAACCCTTGGGACCGACTACAGCCCCAGGATGCGATGAGCCGACATCGAGGTGCCAAACCTCCCCGTCGATGTGGACTCTTGGGGGAGATAAGCCTGTTATCCCCGGGGTAGCTTTTATCCGTTGAGCGATGGCCCTTCCATGCGGAACCACCGGATCACTAAGCCCGACTTTCGTCCCTGCTCGACTTGTAGGTCTCGCAGTCAAGCTCCCTTGTGCCTTTACACTCTGCGAATGATTTCCAACCATTCTGAGGGAACCTTTGGGCGCCTCCGTTACATTTTGGGAGGCGACCGCCCCAGTCAAACTGCCCGCCTGACACTGTCTCCCACCCAGATCATGGGTGCGGGTTAGAATTTCAATACAGCCAGGGTAGTATCCCACCGACGCCTCCACCGAAGCTGGCGCTCCGGCTTCACAGGCTCCTACCTATCCTGTACAAGCTGTACCAAAATTCAATATCAGGCTGCAGTAAAGCTCCACGGGGTCTTTCCGTCCTGTCGCGGGTAACCTGCATCTTCACAGGTACTATAATTTCACCGAGTCTCTCGTTGAGACAGTGCCCAGATCGTTACGCCTTTCGTGCGGGTCGGAACTTACCCGACAAGGAATTTCGCTACCTTAGGACCGTTATAGTTACGGCCGCCGTTTACTGGGGCTTCGATTCAGAGCTTCGCTTGCGCTAACCCCTCCTCTTAACCTTCCAGCACCGGGCAGGCGTCAGCCCCTATACTTCGCCTTGCGGCTTCGCAGAGACCTGTGTTTTTGCTAAACAGTCGCCTGGGCCTATTCACTGCGGCTCTTCAGGGCTATGAACCCTAAAGAGCACCCCTTCTCCCGAAGTTACGGGGTCATTTTGCCGAGTTCCTTAACGAGAGTTCTCTCGCTCACCTTAGGATTCTCTCCTCGCCTACCTGTGTCGGTTTGCGGTACGGGCACCTTTCATCTCGCTAGAGGCTTTTCTTGGCAGTGTGGAATCAGGAACTTCGGTACTAAATTTCCCTCGCTGTCACAGCTCAGCCGTCACGGAAAGCGGATTTGCCTGCTTTCCAGCCTAACTGCTTAGACGCACATATCCGACAGTGCGCTTACCCTATCCTCCTGCGTCCCCCCATTGCTCAAACGATGAAGAGGTGGTACAGGAATATCAACCTGTTGTCCATCGCCTACGCCTTTCGGCCTCGGCTTAGGTCCCGACTAACCCTGAGCGGACGAGCCTTCCTCAGGAAACCTTAGGCATTCGGTGGATGGGATTCTCACCCATCTTTCGCTACTCATACCGGCATTCTCACTTCCAAGCGCTCCACAGGTCCTTCCGGTCCTGCTTCAACGCCCTTGGAACGCTCTCCTACCACTGACATCGAAGATGTCAATCCACAGCTTCGGTGATACGTTTAGCCCCGGTACATTTTCGGCGCAGAGTCACTCGACCAGTGAGCTATTACGCACTCTTTAAATGGTGGCTGCTTCTAAGCCAACATCCTGGTTGTCTAAGCAACTCCACATCCTTTTCCACTTAACGTATACTTTGGGACCTTAGCTGGTGGTCTGGGCTGTTTCCCTCTTGACTACGGATCTTATCACTCGCAGTCTGACTCCCACGGATAAGTCTTTGGCATTCGGAGTTTGTCTGAATTCGGTAACCCGATGGGGGCCCCTAGTCCAAACAGTGCTCTACCTCCAAGACTCTTACAACGTGAGGCTAGCCCTAAAGCTATTTCGGAGAGAACCAGCTATCTCCAGGTTCGATTGGAATTTCACCGCTACCCACACCTCATCCCCGCACTTTTCAACGTACGTGGGTTCGGTCCTCCATCCAGTGTTACCTGGACTTCAACCTGGACATGGGTAGATCACCTGGTTTCGGGTCTACGGCCACATACTCATTCGCCCTATTCAGACTCGCTTTCGCTGCGGCTCCGCCTCTTCGGCTTAACCTTGCATGGGACCGTAACTCGCCGGTTCATTCTACAAAAGGCACGCCATCACCCATGAACGGGCTCTGACTACTTGTAGGCACACGGTTTCAGGATCTCTTTCACTCCCCTTCCGGGGTGCTTTTCACCTTTCCCTCACGGTACTGGTTCACTATCGGTCACTAGGGAGTATTTAGCCTTGGGAGATGGTCCTCCCGGATTCCGACCGGATTTCACGTGTCCGGCCGTACTCAGGATCCACTCAGGAGGGAACGAAGTTTCAGCTACAGGGCTTTTACCTTCTCCGGCAGGCCTTTCCAGGCCTCTTCGCCTACCCCGTTCCTTTGTAACTCCATGTAGAGTGTCCTACAACCCCGGAAGGCAAGCCTTCCGGTTTGGGCTATGTCCCGTTTCGCTCGCCGCTACTTGGGGAATCGCGTTTGCTTTCTCTTCCTCCGGGTACTTAGATGTTTCAGTTCCCCGGGTCTGCCTTCAATACCCTATGGATTCAGGTAAAGATGCCACCCCATTACGGATGGCGGGTTTCCCCATTCGGAAATCTCCGGATCAAAGCTCACTTACAGCTCCCCGGAGCATATCGGTGTTAGTCCCGTCCTTCATCGGCTCCTAGTGCCAAGGCATCCACCGTGCGCCCTTTCTAACTTAACCTAAAAGGTCATTCCACTCTGTTTACCAGAGAGAAAACTAAAATGGCGATCACTCGGTTCTTCTTGGTTACTTCTTCTTAACATTATCCAGTTTTCAAGGAACAAACTTTGCCCGAAAGGGCAGAGTCAAAAAAAGCTTTGAAGGATTGCTCCCTCAAAACTAAACAAACAAGCGGCCAACATCACAGTCCCGAAGGACTGAGTTCCGATTGCCTTAAAGGCAATATCCTTAGAAAGGAGGTGATCCAGCCGCACCTTCCGATACGGCTACCTTGTTACGACTTCACCCCAGTCATCTGTCCCACCTTAGGCGGCTGGCTCCTTACGGTTACCCCACCGACTTCGGGTGTTACAAACTCCCGTGGTGTGACGGGCGGTGTGTACAAGGCCCGGGAACGTATTCACCGCGGCATGCTGATCCGCGATTACTAGCGATTCCGGCTTCATGCAGGCGAGTTGCAGCCTGCAATCCGAACTGAGAATGGTTTTATGGGATTGGCTCCACCTCGCGGCTTCGCTGCCCTTTGTACCATCCATTGTAGCACGTGTGTAGCCCAGGTCATAAGGGGCATGATGATTTGACGTCATCCCCACCTTCCTCCGGTTTGTCACCGGCAGTCACCTTAGAGTGCCCAACTGAATGCTGGCAACTAAGATCAAGGGTTGCGCTCGTTGCGGGACTTAACCCAACATCTCACGACACGAGCTGACGACAACCATGCACCACCTGTCACTCTGTCCCCCGAAGGGGAACGTCCTGTCTCCAGGAGTGTCAGAGGATGTCAAGACCTGGTAAGGTTCTTCGCGTTGCTTCGAATTAAACCACATGCTCCACCGCTTGTGCGGGCCCCCGTCAATTCCTTTGAGTTTCAGCCTTGCGGCCGTACTCCCCAGGCGGAGTGCTTAATGCGTTTGCTGCAGCACTAAAGGGCGGAAACCCTCTAACACTTAGCACTCATCGTTTACGGCGTGGACTACCAGGGTATCTAATCCTGTTCGCTCCCCACGCTTTCGCGCCTCAGCGTCAGTTACAGACCAGAGAGCCGCCTTCGCCACTGGTGTTCCTCCACATCTCTACGCATTTCACCGCTACACGTGGAATTCCGCTCTCCTCTTCTGCACTCAAGCCCCCCAGTTTCCAATGACCCTCCACGGTTGAGCCGTGGGCTTTCACATCAGACTTAAGAGGCCGCCTGCGCGCGCTTTACGCCCAATAATTCCGGACAACGCTTGCCACCTACGTATTACCGCGGCTGCTGGCACGTAGTTAGCCGTGGCTTTCTGGTCAGGTACCGTCAAGGTACCGGCAGTTACTCCGGTACTTGTTCTTCCCTGACAACAGAGCTTTACGACCCGAAGGCCTTCTTCGCTCACGCGGCGTTGCTCCGTCAGACTTTCGTCCATTGCGGAAGATTCCCTACTGCTGCCTCCCGTAGGAGTCTGGGCCGTGTCTCAGTCCCAGTGTGGCCGATCACCCTCTCAGGTCGGCTACGCATCGTCGCCTTGGTGGGCCATTACCCCACCAACTAGCTAATGCGCCGCGGGCCCATCTGTAAGTGACAGCCGAAACCGTCTTTCAGCTTCCCAACATGAGTTGGAAAGGATTATCCGGTATTAGCTCCGGTTTCCCGAAGTTATCCCAGTCTTACAGGCAGGTTGCCCACGTGTTACTCACCCGTCCGCCGCTAAAGTTCCAAAAGCAAGCTTTTGAAACTTCCGCTCGACTTGCATGTATTAGGCACGCCGCCAGCGTTCGTCCTGAGCCAGGATCAAACTCTCCAAAAAAGAGTATGAGTTTAGCTCATAAAGTTACGTTGGCTAGTGATCCGAAGATCACTATATTATTGTTTGTTGACGCTTGTTTGTTTAGTTTTCAAGGAACAATTTTCCTATTGCCACGATAGCGACTCAGTTAATATATCATATCCTTTTCGCTCGTGTCAACCGGTTTATTTTACCGCCGGAAGCTTATTAACCAATGGCCCGAAGAGGACGATACTTAATATAACACGGACTAAAAATGTTTGCAATATAATTTTTAAATCTTTTTTACCCAAATGAAAAACATATGGACGGGAAGTATGAGGTACGCAGTTCATTTACTTATGACCTCGAAACTTCCGTCCATACTTTTTACCAAAAGACCTCAGAGGACGTTTTCCACATTTGATTATGGATCCTCTCCTCTACCGCTGGGCCTGAGGCTCTCCCATTTTTAATCTTCTCTCACTGATAATAAATAAACCGATACCAGCGATTACAACTCCGCCACCAACAACCTGTGACCACATGACGGATTCACCAAGAAGGAAATAGGCAAGGATAGCCGCCCCTATCGGTTCGAACAAAATCGCCATCGAAATCACCGAGGTGCTTATCCATTTTACAACCCAGTTAAACAAGCTGTGGCCGAGAAGAGTAGGAAGCAGCGCGAGCAGAATGAAATGGACCCAGTCACTATCCTGCTTTGGTATGAATGATTCACCCGTTCCCAATACATAAAAGAATAACGTAATGGAACTTACCAGATAAACCAAAAATGTATATGTTATTAATGAGACCCTTTGCCTGACTGTTTGTCCGAATAGGAGATAGCCCGTTATGAAGGCACAGGCGATGAGGGCAAGAATATCGCCAAACAAAGCAGAGCCGCTAACCCGGAAGTCTCCCCAACTAATGATGAAGCTTCCCGCAATCGCGATGATTCCGCTCGTGATTGCGGCGATTGTTACTTTTTCTTTAAAAAATAAATAAGTGCCCAAAAATGCGAAAAGCGGCTGGAGAGTAACGAGCACAGTAGAGCTGGCTACTGATGTGTAGTTTAAAGATTCAAACCAGAGGATAAAGTGAAAAGCAAGCAATACGCCTGCTACTATTGTAAAGATCCAATCCCTTTTCGTTATGTTTTTTAGTTCGGGCGTAAATTTTGCAAGGAAAAGCGGCAGCATAAAGATAACGGAAAAGAAAAGCCGGTAAAATGCTATTACTCCAGCGGATGACGCGCTAAACTTTACAAAGATTGCTGAAGCGGAAACGGTGATAACGCCGACCGCCAAAGCCAGGTAGGGGTTGATTAGTGGTTTCATAAAGACTCCTTCGATGTGTTTAAATTATGTACAATGTAATGTATTTTACATGGATTCTGTGCATAATTCTATTATATTATTACTGGCAATTGAATGTTTTAATGGACGGGGGAGAGGATATGGCAGCGTTTGAGACAGAGATCTTTTTGAAATTGGGGATATCGGCTGTCCTAGGATTGGTTATCGGGCTCGAGCGTGAGTTGAAACGGAAGCCGGTTGGCCTAAAGACAAGCTTGGTAATCTGCATTGTCAGCTGTCTATTGACCATTGTTTCCGTTGAATCAGCCTACAAAGCCCATCCTGGCATGGTAAATATTACAATGGATCCCCTTCGCCTCGCAGCCCAGATTGTATCCGGAATCGGTTTCCTTGGAGCTGGGGTAATTTTGCGGAGAGGAAATGACAGTATTTCTGGGCTAACGACTGCCGCGATGATATGGGGAGCGGCCGGTATAGGGATTGCGGTAGGTGCGGGATTTTATCTTGAGTCATTTGCTGGGGTCGCGCTCATTATATTCAGTGTCGAGTTCGTGCCTTTTATTATGAAGCTGATCGGCCCGAAGCAATTGAGGGAAAAGGAAATCCTCCTGCAACTCCATGTCGCGGACCGGGAACAGGTTGATTCTGTCGTTGATTATATTAATGAGCAAAAGTATATATTGAGGAAACTGCGGATCAAGGACCTAAGTGATGGGAACCATCACATTTTTTTGCACATAGCTGTTAATTCAAAATTAAAGACTACAGATGTTTATAATTTGATTTCCAAATATGAGGGAGTACAGAGGGTTGAGATTGAAAGCATTAGCTAAATGGAACAGACGGGCGGCAAATTGCCGCCCGTTTCCTATTCCTTTTCCTTTGTCTTTTGTCTGCGCTGGACATAATCGTCATGCCAGTATTGGTGTGTGTATTTCCGGTTTTTGACGGAGTAGACCAGGCCTACCGACATGGAAAACCCGGCAAAAATGAAGCCAACCAAATAGCCGGCGTTATGATAACCGAGTACAAAACAGCCGATTGTCGTTAGCATAAGGATAATCAGGATATAAAACAGGATGTTATTCAAAAGGAAGCCTCCTTAAAATACGATATAAATACATGCCCGGTATGAGGTTGCCTACCCATCCAAACAGGCTCCAAAAAATTATATCACAAAAAAGTAATTTTTCTCTTGCAAACTTTTGCGAAGGTGGCTATAATCTTTGTTGTAGCTGTTTTTCAAACAAAACACAGACTTACAACACGGGGGCTTAGCTCAGCTGGGAGAGCGCTTGCATGGCATGCAAGAGGTCGTCGGTTCGATCCCGATAGTCTCCATAAAAAAGAACCTTTGCTTTTCGGGCAAAGGTTCTTTTTTATTTTGTTTTTTGCCTTTTCCTTTTGGGTATCTTTAAGGTAATGGATTCGAAACCTGGGAGGTTGCTGTTTTGAAAACGCAATGGAGTTTGCTGCTGGCTATTCTTTTCGCCGTGGTCATCGCCGTTTTTGCAGTCATGAATGTTGAGCCCGTAGAAGTGGATTATTTCTTTGGAATCGCACACTGGCCGTTGATCCTTGTCATACTGGGTTCAGTGCTCGCGGGAGTGGTCATTATGGGTGCAGTTGGAACACGTCGGATAATGGCTTTAAAAAAGGAACTGAGGAAAGTACGCAAAGAACGGGATGAACTCTCGGTCAGGTCACATCTTGCCGAAAAAGATGCCGCCGAGCCTGATGAGCGGAAAAATTTATACAACAGTGTAGAAAGAACGAATTAAAACCCTTGCCGGCGCAAGGGTTTGATTTTTTATTATGAACATCGAATGTCATCCGAATACATTTGACCACAAAAATTTAGCGGCTTCCCGTTTCATTCCTCAAAAAGTTCCTTTACCCTTTTATATTTTTCTGGTTCCAGGTTCTTCTCGGAAAATTAAGTTGGCTTGTTTTGGTAAGTTCCTACATTATAACTGAACCTTTCATCTCGGCCTCATGCTTTTTTGTTTTTTTTCGAGTACACTCCCTCTTGATCGCGCTATTTCTTTTAAGCCAAAGTTACCGCTGATAGATGAAGCTGGAATCAGATCTTGAGGATCTAGGGTATTCCGATTGGGGACAGCTTAAATTTTGACGGGGAAAAATGTTTACAATCTAGCGTGAAAGGAAACAAACTATTGTCGGGTTTTATCCGGCAATAGTTTGTTTTTTCAAAAAAGAGGGGGGACGGTAGAGTGGGAAATACGGCCCTGCTTGTAATAGACGCGCAGGTTGGCATTATTGAAGGCCCGAAGTTTGGGCCTGTATTTGAAAAAGAGAACCTTCTCGATACAATGAAGAAGGTGGTCGACAAAGCGCGTTCCGAAGGCGTTCCGATCATTTTCATGATGGATACGGAAGTCGCATCGCCGATTTCAATTGAATCCCAGGTCCATCCCCATATTTCTCCTACAAGGGATGATATCACCATTACGAAAAAAGCTGCGGATGCGTTTCATCTCACGACGCTTCATGATTACTTGCAAACACTTGATATCCGGCATCTCGTGATTATGGGCTGCAAAACCGAATATGGGGTGGATACAACTTGCCGACGCGCGACGACACTCGGCTACGACGTGACTCTTGTGGCAGATGGACATTCGACGACGGCGAACAAGGTGCTTGGCGCAAAGGAGATTATCGCCCACCACAATGGCACGCTTCACGGATTGGACAATATCGAAACTTTCATCCTCGTCCGCTATTCAGATGAGGATATTTTTACCCACCGCCACGCGGAGTTTAAAAAGTAAAGGGTTCCTGCCGTTGAAACGGCAGGAACCCTTTTATTTGAATTACGCGCGCTTTTTAATAAACTTCGCTCCGACGTACAGGGCCGCGCCTGCGAGCAGTACATATACCACTTTCGAGAAATTATCCATAAACGCAGCGACATTTTCCCAGGAAGCGCCGAGTAAAGCGCCTGCGTTTACGAGAATCGTATTCCAAATCAATGTTCCGGCTGTTGTCAAAAGGAGGAACAAAGGGAATTTCATCCTCGCCATTCCGGCGGGAATTGAGATCAGGCTCCTGACGAGCGGGACAAGCCTGCAGAAGAACACCGTCCATACTCCATGGCGGCGGAACCAGTCGTCCGCCTTGTGAAGGTCTTTTCTCGATAGGCGGAGGATTTTCCCCCAGCGGTCGACAATTCGTTCCAGCCTTTCCACGTCAAGCAGCCTGCCGACACCGTAAAGGACTGCGGCACCCGCGACAGAGCCGAGGGTTGAAACCACCACTGCTCCTGTGACTGTCAGGCTTGAGGTTGTCGTCATAAAGCCCGCGAAAGTGAGAATCACCTCGGATGGTATCGGAGGAAATATATTTTCGAGGGCTATTAAAAGAAAAATCCCTATGTAGCCATATTCATTCATAAAAGATATAATCCAGTTTTCCATTTTGCACTCCCAAGATGTTTTGTATTGTATTCACCCTGCAAGTACGATTTTGCAGGGTATTCAGAGCTTCCTTCTCTCTATTTTCTTTTTCCGCGAGTTTGGGTTCGGGTTTGGCGGCTTGATGTTTGCTTTGCCCCTGCCATTCTGCCCCGATCGGTTTTACCAGAGGCCGCTTTTTGTTTTCCGCGGTTGGACGGCTGCTTTTTACTATCGGAAGTAGCCATTTTCCGTTCTTGGCCAGTTTTATGAACGCGCCCTGATGTACCGTGAGGTTTGGATTCCTTTGTCCTTTGACTGGTTCTCTGATTGCCCTTACCAGTAGACTTTTTACCATTACCGTGCCTTGGAGCAGTTTTATCAGTAGGTGATTTATCTTTAGGGCCTTCCATGTTTTCCTTCTTGATCCGGATGTTCAATTCCTTTTCGATTTCGTTCAGCTTTGGCCGGTCAGCGGCAGTGAACAAGGTAATTGCAAGCCCTTTTGTCCCGGCGCGTCCGGTCCTGCCAATCCGGTGGACATAGCTTTCGGAGTCCTCGGGGATGTCATAATTGAAAACATGCGTCACGCCCTCTACATCAAGGCCCCTTGCGGCGACATCCGTGGCGATGAGCAGCTGGTATTCAGCATCGCGGAACCGTTTCATCACTTGTTCCCGCTTGGACTGGGAGAGGTCGCCATGCAGTTCCTCGCATGAAAAGCCATTCGCTTTCAGCACTTCATGCAGCCTGCCGACCCGCCGTTTTGTCCGGCAAAAAATAACCGCCATGAACGGCCGGTGTGTCCGGACGAGTTCCATTATCGCCCCCTGCTTGCCGCGGTCAGTCGTTTCGACAGCCAGCTGGTTGACAGTTTCAGCAGGACCTTGTGTTTTTTCAACCTGGATATACTCAGGCTCCCTCATATGTTTTTTCGCCAGCTTCCGTACATCTTCCGGCATCGTTGCCGAAAAAAGCATCGTCTGCCTGTTGGCTGGCGTTTCCCTGATGATGGCCTCCACCTCGTTAAGAAACCCGATATGGAGCATCTGGTCTGCTTCATCGAGGACAAGAAACGAAATTTCACCAAGGCGGACCGTTTCCCTGCGAATATGGTCGAGCAGCCTTCCAGGCGTCCCAACGACAATATGTACCCGCTTTTGGAGCTTTTTAAGCTGTTTGTCTACATCCTGGCCGCCGTAAACAGCCAGAACACTTACATCCATCGATGCGACAAGCTTTTCAAGTTCAGCGGTAATTTGCAGCGCGAGCTCCCTTGTCGGCGTAACAATGAGCGCCTGGATGCGGTCTGCATCCGTGTCGATTTTTCCGATAATGGGCAAGACGAAGGCAAGGGTCTTCCCCGTTCCGGTCTGCGCCTGGGCGATGATGTCTCTCTCATCCAGCACGACCGGGATCGCCTGCTTCTGGATTGGGGTGGGTACGGCGATTCCGTTCTCCTTCAAAATCCCCGCCATTTCTATAGATATTCCAAGCTCTATAAAATCAGGCAATAAAATCCCTGCTTTCTTTCAAAATCATATAGTTTTGATTTTCCTTGTTTTCCGGTAAAAAAGCAAATAAAAATCCGCCTTTAGCGTAGGAGATCCCAAAAAAACCGGGCACTGTGGAAAGGTGAGCGCCCGTCTAGAGTCGTCTGGATTGCAAAGTAAAAAAAGCCGCTTCCCTTATACGAGAAAAAGCGGCTTTCGGTGTTAGTGGACAAGTGTATCGAGGATGGCTGCATGTTTCCGGTCAGTATCGATTATACCTTCAACCATTTTTTTGCTTTCTGGGTCGAGGTCCCCTTTGACGATCTCCTCTGAAAGCTTGATTCCGTACACATCTTCGCCTTTTAAAGCGAGTTTGACGATTCCTTCGGTGTCTTTGGGCATCATCATTTCACTCATGAAACCCTGGATTTTTCCGGCAAGTCCCTCGTTGTTTTCCGGAACTCCGCCGAGGTCCTGGATGCGCTCAGCAATAATTGCCGCGTGCAGCCGATGGTCCTGTTGAAAGCCTTGAAAAACCTTTTTAATTTCCGGGTCCTCGAGCCTTTCGATTAGGTGCTCATACGCTCGGATGCCCATATACTGCCCTTTTAAAAAAGCGTTCAATTCCTTGATGACCGTTTCTTTTTCCATGGTGCGGCCTCCTTTTTCCAATAGGGTTCGGAATAGGTGGGGATCTTATTCATTGAGAAAATTGTATTTTTCATGAGCATGGATAAAGTTATGCCCGGCTAGGAGCGGGACAGTTGAAAACGCGTTAAGCCGGCTGCAATAGATGACATCCGCTTCGAAGCCTTTTGCGCGCAGCTCCCTTCCGCTACCGCAGTCCCATATAAGATCGCTTAATCTGTCCTTTGCTGATTGAAACGCACCAATGCAGACTTCTGCTTCAGGTGATTTTTCCCCTTCAAGCAGTGACAGGATTGCCCCGGCACCAAGGTAATCCTCGATTGAGGGCCGGAGGGTGTCTTCGTTTTCTTCTGGCGCATTCCACTGCTCTCCGCATGGGATGACGGTGATATCCGCTTTGATTTGCTCCCGGATTTTATTTGCGGCCATGGCTGCTGCATCGGCATTGAGGAGTGAGCCAATAAGCAAAGCAGGTACCATGTCCGCAATCCAAGTGCAGAATGCCCCGTTCAAGGAAGTGAGAACGAATTTCTTCCCTTTATGCGAAGGAGTAAAGGAAATCGGTGACAGTGTCGCCTTTCCAAGCTTGGCTGCTTCCGACCTGCCAAGTATGTATTCCCCGCCAATTTGCACAGCGTATGCCTTACCATCGAGATGGGGAGGGTACGGGTAAATGTCGCACCCTGCGCGCAATGCGGTTGCAACTGTTGATGAGAAGCTAAGGACATCGACAACAATGACGATATCACCACGCTGTGCCGCTTCCCTGGCTCCCCTTCTCCCCCATTCAACCTTGACCGGATATGACGCCTGGGTAAACATATCCCCACTTCCTTTCTTTTTCCGGATTTCAGTTTATGAACGTTTTTGAAGTAATAGAAGATACGTCCTCCGCTTCATTTTTTCCACGTAATGGGATTGATGATACTATTAATTTAAAATAGAATAATAGGAATAGATAGTTAAATATTGGAGAATTTTTGAACGGGTGGGGGAGAACTTGTACGAATTAAAATTGCGGTCAATTATGAGGATGGTTAAGAGTGACAATCCGCAAAAAAGGTTTGAAGGGCTTGACCAGCTCTATGAATACAGGCAGATGGAAAACCTTGAAGTACAGGTAGATGTGCTGCGCGACATGATCATCACGGCAGCCGGGACATTCCCAGAGCCGGTTGACAAGTGGGACAACCCTTCCTATTACTTAACGGATTTTGTCTGCAATTTTTCCATCGAGGAGGTTGTTATCTGCCTGATCAAACACTTTGACGGTCTGAGCCTCCCTGCAAAGGAAAGGGCAATTGAATACTTGCTCGGAACCGAAGACGAGAAAGTGTTCAATTTTCTCGAAGACAAGATTGTTGGGCTCATAAATGGAACAGAGGACTTTATGATTCCAATTGGCGAAATTTCAACGTTTCCGGTCCTGGCAAGGGATATTCTCGGCCGAACACTTGATAAGCTCGGTTCGGAGCATTATAAATTCATGCTGTATGATCTGCTACTTGCCGTCAATGCATCGGAAGTGGAAAAAGGCTTTAAAAAGCAAACAGTCCTGCCGCTCCTACTAGAAGATTACCAGGCCGCAAAAGAAATTTACATGAATTTCGACAAAGATTACTCACCGAAATTCGTGTATACAGCCTGGAAGGACAATTATTTTTACATCAGGAGCCGGATGAGGCTTTTCCTCAAACTGATGAACTATTATTTCTCCGAGGACTCCGAGAAGGCGCTCCTCGAAGCATTGTCCTTTCGTGATCCGTTTATTAAAACTGAAGCGCTGCTTGTTTGCCTTGCCAAAAGTCTTCCGGTCGACAAATCCGTCATTGCCGAGTGCGCGGAAAATATAGAAAGCGCGGAGATGGCCTATTGGGAGCTCAAGGAAATGGATTTGGAGCACCTCTATCCAATTAAAGAAGGAAAACAGCAGCATTTGGCGAAAACAAGGCTGTTTACGACCATTGTCAATCTGCCCGAGGATGAAGATGGAGTGGCCCATTTTCCGGAGAATATTCGAATCCTTGACAAGGTGGAAACGGAAAATTACTATGGCCAGCCAATCCGTTTTTACTTGATGGCCTTTACCGAGCTCGACAGGGAGTTTGTTGGCTGGGCTGGCGCCTACGCGCTTGAGGATGGCGAAGATACCGCCCATCTTTGGGACGGCACGTTTACAGACTTCATAGATTTGGATTCCTTGCCGATTGAAGGGCATAAAGAAGTATTTTTCAAAAAGCGTGAAGAAGTGCAGTCAGAGGTCGAGAACAGTATTTATTATGATAGCAAACCAGGCATCAGCAAAGGAATGTGGTTTTTCTACGGGCTCTTGATTATGCATTGGATCCGGCAATTGCTAAACGGATTCGAGGGCCCAATCGTGCCATCGCTCTTGTTCACGCTCGCAGGCGTCGCCCTGACTATATCCCAGCTGAAAAGGAATAAAACAAAAGGCATTTCGATTGTCGGGCATGAGCTCATCCTCAAGGATGGGAAGAAACGCGAGGGCATTCTGCTCCATGAAATCAGGCGGGTTGAAAAGACAAAAAGGCATGTCCTTGTTTACGGCAATGAAGGGAAGCCGGCCATGAAGTTTCCGCTTTCCTGGGTTCACTATGAAGTATTCTCCTACCGTATGAAGGAACTTACCGGGCATTTGAAACATGCACCATTTATCCAGTCATAGCCAACATCCGCCGGAAGACTCCCGGCGGATTTTCTTTCCCCTTTTTTCGGAAAAAAGAACATGGTACTCTATTAGTATCGAAAATACCGATTCAACAAATCGTTTTCTTGAATAAAGGAGGCCAGCTCGTGGATTTTCATCAATTGTTTGTTTTTACAAAAGTGGTCGAACACAATAGCTTTTCAAAAGCGGCGGAAGAAATTTTCCTAAGCCAGTCAACCGTCTCTTCCCATATCCAATCTCTTGAAAAAATGCTGGACGTCAAACTGTTCGACAGGGTTGGCCGGGAGAACATCCTGACTCCACATGGGGAGCGCCTGTATAAATGGGCACAAAAGCTCCTTGTTTTAAAAGACGAAGCGCTCCTTGACCTTAATAAAGGTATGGCTGAATTTCGCGGCACCATCAGGATGGCGGCAAGCTCCGTCCCGGGACAATTTCTCCTCCCGAAAATGATCAAGGAGTTCCGCGCAGAATACCCGGCCGCAACCTTCAATATTTCGGAATACCCATCAAAAGCCGTAGCGGACAAAGTCCTGAACGGCTCCGTCGATGTTGGCATGCTTGGAGAAAAATATGAGAATGAAAAGTTGAGGTACGTCCCCTTATTACGTGAGAAACTTGTTCTTGTTACCTCGACAGACATTGAGTTTTCCGGAGCGGTGAGGATTGATGATATCAAAAGCCATCCTTTTGTGATGCGGCATTCCGACTCAGGAACGAACTCGATTTTGGAACGTTTTTTCAAAAAAGCGGGTATCCCAAAAGACCAGTTGAATGTCATTGCATATACCGATTCCGGACAAAGCCTTATTCAATTTGTGAGACAAGGAATCGGCATCGCGATTATGTCGGAAATAGCGGCGCGTGACTATGCCGGGCACAACTTGGTCAACATGTATGAAATTGAAGGTTTTCACGATGAACGCTATTTTTATCTCGTCTATAACATCAACAAAACCTTGCCCCTCATATCGAAGCTTTTTGTCGACTATGCCGGAAAGTTGGCAGGACTAAACAGCAGCGGCAACGAATAAAGATAAGTGCTTTTTTAAAAAGGCAAGGGGGATTGTGATGCTGAGTGGGGAGCAAATGAACGAAATTAAAGAATTGCAAGCTGTATGTGAAGGGGATGGCGGGTTCGAACTGAAATTAAATTGGGATATGCTTGCCGCAAGAAAAGAAGGCAATAAGGATGATTTTTTCCATTATGAAAACGGTCAGCTGGTTGGATTCCTGGGCCTTTACGGGTTCGGCACAAAGGTTGAATTGTGTGGAATGGTCCACCCCAACTGGCGCAGGAAAGGAATTTTCACCGGGCTTTTAAAGGAAGCTATTGAAGAAGCGAAAAAACGCGGCACAAGGCAGATTCTCCTGAACGCTCCCGCTGGCTCGGAATCGGCGAAGGGCTTCCTGGAAACTGTCCCGAACCATTACGTTGTGACGGAATACCAGATGAAGTGGGACGGAACCGCTCCTCCTTCCAGTGAAGGGGTTATTTTGAGGCATTCAACCCAGAAGGACAATTCTCTCGAAATTCGCCTTGAAGTAGAGTGTTTCGGGTTTCTTGAACAGGAAGCGGCTGCGTATCATCAGGAACTGAAGGAAAGCAGCAGTGAAAATTTCTATATTGTTGAAGCGGATGGTGAGCCGGTCGGGAAAATGCGTGTCGACCATCCGAATGGTGAGGCGTGGATCTATGGTTTTGCCATTTTGCCTGAATACCAAGGAAAAGGGATTGGCAGAAAGGCGCTTTCGTCGATCATTGTTGAGGAAGACAGGGCAGGCAGGCCGCTTTTTTTGGAAGTCGAAGCGAAAAACGCCCATGCGCTGAGGCTGTATGAATCGTGCGGATTTAAATCCTATCATGCGCAGGATTATTATGAGTATTTGCTATAAGTAGGAAAGGCGGCTTTTTTGTGGCCGCCTTTTCTAATATTTCGTTGACCAGATTGCAATCTTTAATTAGCCTTGTTATTTCCAATAATCCTCCATCAGTTCAGATGCCCAGCGCGGCTGCCTGACTTCTTCCTTCGGCAAAAACTCCTTCATGACAGGCTTGATATCGATAACCGGCGTACCATCGATGGCGTCCAGCCCCTCCACTGTAAGCTTATTTCCTTCCCTTTTTAGGAGTCGGACAATCGTTGATCCAATCCGGTTTGGCCGGTTCTTGCCCCGTTGCGCAAATATCCCGGTCACTGGCCAATCCGGATTATTACGCGGCCTTCTTGCACAGTACTCGATTTTATCCTCCGGGAGGAGATGGAACAGGAATAAAATCTCCAGATGGGAAAATTCCTCGATTCCCTCAAGGCACTTGCCATCCAGAATCTCGTTCATCTCAATTTCTGAAATGACATCTCCCCAATAATCGTCCTTTACTTCTTTGCGATTGTTGTAAACCCTGCCCACTGGTTTGACCGTAAACATGCCTTCTCCTCCAAACAGAAGTTTTTCAAATAAGTTTATCCAATTCTTGAGTACTAATAAACAGGTTGACTACCTATTTGGCGCGTATTTTTTTCATTCCAAAAAGTATGATGGCGCCGGCAAGCACGAATAAAGTTATCGGAATAAAATACCGCTTCAAGCCAGGTGTATCTTTTAAATTCCGCTCTGAAACAGATTTAGTGGTAATCGCACTCTCCTTTTTTGAGATTGCCTTTTCCCGTTCTGTTACATACTTCTCAAAAAACTTTCTTCTATCTTGATCCTCAATATGAACTTTTCCATTTTTCAATTGAACCATTCCATTGGGCCCGCCAACTGGAAACAAAAACTTGTCTCCGGAATCCTCTAGGAACAGCAGGAAGGTCCCTCCTTGCTGCTGAAATTCCTTGACCCATCCAAAGTCATACATATCTATGCCAACCTTCAAAGGTGAGGTGATGTTCGGACCTTTATAGATCTTATGTACATCAAAGTCATACCCTTGAAAAATTTGGGGCTCCCCTATAACCCTCTCACTTGAAAAATCATATTTGCCAACAACAACACGTTCCGCCCTGCCTACAACTTCCTCAGGCTTGAGCATTACCCAGCTTGTTGCTTTAACTACAAATCCAAACCCAAAAACCAGAAGGAATAGAAGGAACACCGTCTTATATTGCCGCATCGCTAATTCCCACCTTTCATGTACAACCCTTCTATTCCATTTTATTACTTTTTTGTAATTCTGGAAAAGATTAATGTCACAAGAAATTAATTGCCAAGGAGAAATTTCCTCTTTAAAAAAAGGTATTATTATGATATATTATTTATGCTGTTTTTCTTAAAAACGCGGGTGTGGCGGAATCGGCAGACGCGCTAGATTCAGGTTCTAGTGGGGGCAACCCCGTGGAGGTTCAAGTCCTCTCATCCGCACTTTTAAAAAATCGCAGACTGCAACACAGCCAAGAGTTCACTCGGTACAGCATTGCGTTCGGGACATTGTGGGTCCTGTTTTATCGACCATAACAATTTTCTGCCTGCGGGTGTAGTTTAATGGCAGAACTCCAGCTTCCCAAGCTGACAGCGGGGGTTCGATTCCCCTCACCCGCTCCAACAACTTTATGGAGAAGTACCCAAGTGGTTCAAGGGGGCGCACTCGAAATGCGCTAGGGCGGGCGACCGTCGCGTGAGTTCGAATCTCATCTTCTCCTCTAGCCGGCGCCTGTATTCGCAGGCGCTTTTTATTTTTTCAAAACTAAAACAGGACTAGCCAAAATGGCAGTCCTGTTTTTCTTTTTGATTATTTTCCAAGGAACGAGTTCAGCATCCAAACATGCTTTTCAAGGCTTGCATGGATGGCCAGAAGCATGTCGCCGGTTGTTTCGTCACCTGTTTCCGACGCAAGATCCATCCCTTCCTTTAATTCACCGATCAACGTTGTAAAATCGTCCGCAATCGAACGAACCATTTCTTTTGCACTTTCCCCGCCCTCCGCTTCGTTGACGGATGACAGTTCAAGGCAATCCTTCATTGTTGCGACAGGTTTTTCTCCTAGCGCCAGCAGCCTCTCCGCCAGCTCATCGATATGGACAGCGGCTTCGTTATAAAGCTCCTCGAATTTTGCATGGAGCGTGAAAAACTCCGGTCCGGTCACGTACCAATGGTAATTGTGAAGCTTGATGAACAATACACTCCAGTTCGCTACCTGTTTATTTACGATGTTTGTTAACTCTTTACTCATAAGAATTCCTCCTGCCTTATATACATATTCTATCTTGCCCGCTTCTTCTTATCTCTTGATAAAATAAAAAGCGCGGACAAAGCCCATTTCAGTTTACCCTCCTTTCATAATTTCAATCATGTTGGAAAAAATCTCCCGTACTTGAAAAAATTATTTGACAAAACAAGCGGTATCTTTATATAATAAAGCTTGAAATTAGTTATCTCAAATTAAAAATACTTTACATTATCACAATTTTAGGAGGAAGAGAAAATGGCAAAAACAAAATGGGCAATTGACCCGGCGCACAGCAGCGTGGACTTTTCTGTAAGGCATATGATGATTGCAAATGTTAAGGGCACTTTCCAAGCATTTGATGCTTCTGTTGAAGCGGATCCAGCTGATTTGACAACTGCGGACATTTCTTTCTCGATTGATACGGCAAGCATTAATACCCGCAACGAAGACCGCGACAACCACCTTCGTTCCGCTGATTTCTTCGATGTGGAAAACAACCCGAAAATTACGTTCACAGCCACAAACGTTGTGAAAACCGATGAAGGCGAATATGATGTGACAGGCGACCTTACAATCCGTGGAGTGACACGCCCTGAAACGTTCGCAGTTGTTTTCGAGGGTTCCGGAAAAGATCCTTGGGGCAACGAAAAAGTCGGCTTCAGCGGTTCTGGAAGCATCAACCGAGCTGACTATGGCCTTACTTGGAATGCCGCACTTGAAACTGGCGGTGTCCTTGTAGGCGATAAAATCAAAATCACATTTGAAATCCAAGCATCAAGAGCATAATAATTCGAACGTACGGGCAATTGTCCGTGCGTTTTTTATTTTTTCCTGATGGGTCTTTATGAGGGTTTTCGTTCAACGGGGCTGGATTATTCTCTATATTTTGCTAAACTTTGGAGTATGGGTAGTAATAGAGATATAGAGCAAAATAAAGGGAGTCGGTTGGAGGATTGTCATGAGAAAACTGATTGGTTACGGAATTGGGGCGGCCGTGATTGTCTTGCTGACGGGATTTTTTGTTCTTCCGGACCAGGAGAAAACTTCATTCCTGTTAAAGACAGAGAAGGTTATATCTTATTTTAAAAATGATTACACCACGAGGGCAAATGCAGATGCCGCCAAGGCGGAACGGAATCTTAAAAAGAAGGAAATTCCCGAACAGCCAAAGCCTGTTGAAAAAATCAACCTGGATGTACCGCTGTTAAACCAAATGGCTGCACCAAGGCTGTACAATGGGTGTGAAGTTACCAGCCTTGCAATGGTCTTGAATTACGAGGGGATCGATGTTTCAAAAGGAGATTTGGCGAAGAAAGTAAAACGGGTTCCTTTGCGATATGAAAATGGGCAATATGGAAATCCTTATTCAGGGTTTGTCGGAAATATGGAAGTGGGGCCAGGCCTGGGCGTGTACCATGGCCCGATTTTTGAACTGGCCAGGGAGTACGCTGGTTCGCGGGCTGAGGACCTGACAGGGAAGCCGTTCGATGCAGTAATTGAAAAACTTGCCGCCGGCTCACCCGTCTGGGTCATTATCAACACGCTTTACGCGCCGCTTGGGGAAGCCAATTTTAAAACATGGGACACACCCGAAGGACAGGTAAAGATTACGTTTAAAATGCACAGTGTGGCGTTGACGGGTTTTGACGAGAATTATATTTATTTCAATGATCCGTACGGTACGAAGGACAGGAAGGCTGACAGGAACAATTTTATAAAGGCTTGGGAACAGATGGGAAGCCAGGCCGTCGTGATTAATGATTAAGATTAGAATACTTTAAAAATGGAAAGCAGCTGGCTGAATTGGCCTGCTGCTTTTTGCCATTCCACTGCAAAAATAGTCATATCCTACAATGCCTGGCCATATACCTTTTTATAGAGTTTGCAAAAGTTTGACTTTTCACTCCGCATTAAATTATAATTATTATAAAGTAATAATTAATATCATTTAATACCTTATGCACTATGCTTATAAGGTAAAGGAGGATGAATCATGGAAAACGAAAAAAAGCTGACGACGAGCTGGGGCGCGCCTGTCGGCGACAACCAAAACTCCATCACCGCCGGGCAGCGCGGCCCGACTCTCATCCAGGATGTCCATTTGCTTGAAAAATTGGCGCATTTTAACCGGGAGCGTATCCCTGAACGGGTCGTCCATGCAAAAGGCGCGGGTGCCCATGGCTATTTTGAAGTAACAAAAGATGTGAGCATTTTTACAAAAGCGAAGTTTCTTTCAGAAGTTGGCAAACGGACGCCAATGTTCATCCGATTCTCAACGGTTGCCGGCGAGCTCGGGTCATCCGACACTGTTCGCGATCCGCGCGGGTTCGCGGTAAAATTCTATACCGAGGATGGAAACTACGACCTCGTAGGAAACAATACTCCCGTGTTTTTCATCAGGGACGCGATTAAATTCCCTGACTTCATCCATACGCAGAAGCGGGACCCGAAAACACATCTTAAGAACCCGAATGCAGTGTGGGATTTCTGGTCACTCTCGCCTGAGTCTCTCCATCAAGTAACGATTCTGTTTTCCGACCGCGGCATTCCGGCGACTTTCCGCCATATGCACGGTTTTGGCAGCCATACGTTCAAATGGGTGAACGCAGCCGGGGAAGCCTTTTGGGTGAAATACCACTTTAAGACCGAACAGGGAATCGCAAACCTCGCGCCGGAAACAGCCGCTGAAATTGCGGGAACCAATCCTGATTACCATATTGAAGATTTGCATAATGCGATTGAAAATGGGGATTATCCGGCATGGAGGCTCTATGTGCAAATCATGCCGCTGGCTGATGCGGATACATACCGTTGGGATCCATTTGACGTAACAAAGGTTTGGTCCCAGAAGGATTATCCTCTTCAGGAAGTCGGCCGGATGGTTCTGAACAAAAACCCGGAAAACTATTTTGCGGAAGTTGAACAGGCAACTTTCTCCCCTGGGAACTTTGTCCCGGGAATCGAAGCATCGCCTGATAAAATGTTGCAAGGGCGCCTGTTCGCCTATTCGGACGCTCACCGCTACCGCGTCGGTACAAACCACAACCTGCTGCCAATCAACCGTCCGCGCTCCGAAGTGAACCATTATCAGCGCGATGGGCAAATGAGATTCGATAACAATGGCGGCGGGTCGGTCTATTATGAACCGAACAGCTTTAGCGGTCCAAAAGAAACGCCAGAGAATAAGATTGCTCCATATGAGGTTTCAGGCACCGCATCGAGCACATCCTACGACCATGATGACCATTATACACAGGCGGGCGACCTGTACCGGCTCATGAGCGAGGAAGAAAGAGCACGGCTTGTCGCGAACATTGTCGGGGCGATGAAGCCGGTTGAGCGCGATGACATCAAACTGCGCCAGATCGGGCATTTCCTGAAAGCAGACAGGGAGTATGGAACTCGTGTCGCCGAAGGTCTTGGACTGCCGCTTCCGGTAAACGCCTAAAGAAGAACAAAAAGGAAACGAGCCTAAAAAGCCCGTTTCCTTTTTTGATTAGCTTGTTACGCTGTTTCCTGTCAGCGTCACTTCGATTGTACGCTCTTTGCCATTACGGTAAATTTTCAGCTTCACTTTGTCTCCGGCTTTGGCACTGGAGTACATGTAGCGCCTTAAATCGGCTGAATTCTCAACCTTTTCCCCATTAATGGCTACAATAAGATCCTGCTTTTGGACGCCGGCTTTATCCGCGCCGGAACCAGGCTGGACGAATGTAACCATTGTCCCTGAATCGACCCCTTTAGGCAGGTCCTGCAAGAATGCCGGATGGATTTGATCATAATCAGCAAGACTTACGCCGAGATACGGCCGTTCGACTTTGCCGTTTTTAATCATTTCGTTAACGATTGGGACAACATTATTGCTTGGGATTGCGAATCCAAGGCCTTCCACGCCTCTATCTGAGATTTTCAAAGAATTAATGCCGACTAGCTGCCCCGCTGTGTTAATCAACGCGCCTCCCGAGTTTCCAGGATTTATAGCCGCGTCTGTCTGAATGACGTCAAGCTTCCATTCCCCAGCCGATGTGTTTACATCAATGCTGCGGTTAATTGCGCTGACAATTCCCCGAGTAACGGTGCGCGATAGGTCCTGTCCGAGAGGGTTCCCGATGGCAAACACTTCATCTCCCGGACGCAGGGTGGAAGAGTCCGCGAAATCAAGGGTTTGATCAACATACTTGGCATCGACTTTTATAACAGCGAGGTCTGTCAGGGCATCAGCGCCAACAACCTCAGCTGGGGCATTCTTGCCATCATAGAATGAAACTTCGAGTTTTTCAGCATTTTCGATTACGTGATTATTTGTCACGATATAAGCTTTGTTTCCATCCTTTTTAAAAATGACGCCCGAACCAGACCCACGCTCCACAATTCCCTGTGTATCACCGAATGGATTGTTTTGCTGCTGTAAATTGACAATGCCGACAATCGCCTTGGATGCTTTTTCAACCATATCGGCGACCGTTCCTTTTTCGGTACTGGAGACGGTTGACGCGGGAACGAGATTGGCAGTTGGGCTGCCGGAGCTTTCCTGTGTCGGAGCTTGTTTATCGATACTTGAACCAATATCTGTATAATTGACTGCGGCTAGGGTAAGGGCCGAACCGATGACCCCCGCGCTGATGGTAGAGAGGAAGCTTTTCATTTTTCCCGATTTGGCCGGCTTTTTCTCAGGCTCCGGCTGTGGCGGGAGTTGTGGATAGTTGTGGTAAAAATCATTCAATATGATTACCTCCTAATATAATCCTTTTCCGATCTATTACTATCTTATCCGGAAAATATGAACAAATTATTAACAAACTGAGGCGAGGCTTTTAAAAATAAGGAAATATACAGGAATTTAACTATTTGGAGGAGTTTTCTACTGGGGGGCTTCTTGATGTGGGACTGCTTTTCGAATAAGCGCCAAGCAGTGTCCGAATCCCATTATGATTCTGACAGCTTCTAGCCCACTTTATGTTAGCCCCAGCGAAGCCTACCTTCTTTAGGTTTCCCAGCGAGCATGATTAAAAGCCGCGGAACCCTACCCGCGGCTTACTTTTCTTTCTTATATGGAATCTTGATCGTAAATTTCGTTCCTTTCCCTTTTTCGCTGGCAACACTGATTTCGCCGTCGTGGAGCTGGACGAGCTGTTTTACGATTGACAGCCCGAGGCCGAACGCGCCGTACGGATTGCTTGTCCGGGAAAGATCGGCTTTGTAAAAGCGCCGCCAAATCTTTTCGACTTCATCCGGGTCGATGCCGATTCCGGTATCGGAAATTTCGATAACCGTTCTGCCATCTTTCATATAGCCGGCCAGATTTATCAAGCCACCCTCAGTAAATTGGATGCTGTTTTTCGTAATGTTGATCAGGATTTGCAAGAGCCGATCATAATCCGCCCAAATCATGGTCTCGTCACTTACGTGGACAACGATTTCATTCCCTCGTTCCTCAGCCTGCAGGTCAAGCTGTTCCTTGATGATTTCAAACACCTCGGACAGCTCAATATCTTCCTTTGAAAGGACGACCTGGTTGGAACGAATTTTTTCGTAATCGAGATTTTCGTTCACAAGCCGGATCAGGCGCTTCGACTCTTTGCTGACGAGGTCGATGCCCTTTTCCTTTTCGGCCTCGGGTATCATGTCATTCCGAAGGCCTTCGATAATGCCGCTGATCGTTGTAAGCGGCGTGCGCAATTCATGCGATACATCCGCCATAAACTGCCGCCGCCTGTTTTCAAGGCTTTCAATTTCCTCCATCGACTCGTTGATTTTATCGACCATCTGGTTGAAATCGGTCGACAGCTCGCCAATCTCGTCAAAATTGGATGAATGCACACGGACGGAATAATCTCCAGCCGCAACCGCGGATGCAGCCTTCTGGATGCGTTTGATTCGGATAACATGGATTCTTGAAAGGATCCAGCTCAGTAAAAAAGATACAGCGAGGGCAATCAGGACTGTATAGAGCAGGTACTCATTGATGACGCTGATCATCTCCCTCGGCCCTTTTACCGGGGAAATCAGCAGGACACCGCCAACGAATTCCCCGCCAACATTGTACGGTATCGTAACAATTGAAACGTTCTGATTATAGCGCTCCAAATCCGACTTAATGACAACCGGCTCGCCGGCCCGCAGCTTCATCCAGTCCGACCGCGTCAATTCAATGGCCGGGCCCCTCCATGCGATCGGGTTCAGCAGCGTGACCGTCGTTCCATCGACACGGAAAACACTGAATTGGATATCGCGGCCAAACAGGACCCTTGCATATTGGTTGATGACCGACTCCGCCTCCCTCGGGTTGCGGCTGCTCCACTCAAGGTCTGTTAAAATATTTTCCCCGTATTCGAGCAGTTCGTCGGTCTTGCTCTGATAAACAAGGTTCTCGACGTAATGGGTAAACAGCAGGCTCAGAACAAGGAACGCGACCACCAACACCCCGATATGGCTGAACAGCTGCTGGTAAAAATACTTAATCCTCATGGGCCTCCACCGTCTCATCAAACTTATAGCCTACCCCCCATACTGTATGGAAAAACGGCTGTGCGGCAGTCCCGACTTTTTTCCGCAGCCGTTTAATATGGACATCGACCGTCCGCTCATCCCCGTAAAACTGATAGCCCCAAACCCGTTCAAGCAGCTGTTCCCTCGTAAATACCTGCTTTGGGTTGGACGCGAGATAAGACAAGAGATCAAATTCCTTTGGCGTCAAGTTTGTAATCGCCGTCCCGTCAAGCAACACTTCCCTCGTGTCCTTGTTGATCCGGAAATGCATTGTCGAGATCATATGCCTCGGCTGATCCTCCGTGTCCCCGGCCCTCTGATATCTGCGTGCAACCGCCTTGATCCTCGCCATAAGGGCGAGCGGGCTGAACGGTTTCGTCACATAGTCGTCAGCACCCATTTCAAGCCCAAGAACCTGATCGGATTCGCTGTCCTTCGCGGTCAGCATGATAATCGGGATTTTGCTCTTTTCCTGGCGGATTTTCCGGCAAAGGGTTACACCATCCATGCCAGGAAGCATCCAGTCGACAATCAGCAAGTCCCATCCGCCCTCTTTATAGCGGTTGTAGCCATCGAGCCCATTGTGGATGAACTCCCCTTCAATGCCTTCTTTTAAAAAAAACATCCCAATCATTTCACAAACGCTTTCATTGTCTTCTATTACAAGTATCCTCATTCTCATTAACCTCCAAAAAGGGCCATTCCGTTAGTACAAAAGTAAATCTTCTTGGGCGCGGAATCAACTTGTTTGCGCAATTTTACATAAATCTTAATGGTTTGGAAACAGTTTGTTCACACTGTTGAGGTATTGCACCCTTGTTATTTTAAGCGGTTTTTCGATAAATGCCGTATCATTCCGAGAAGAGTTTCCGCAACAAGTATCGTATCATTCCTCGGAGGGAATTCCCCAAAGAGAATCACGAAATGCAAGTCGGACGTTCAAAAATCAAAAGCACCCAGGCATATGTATCCTGGATGCTTCTTATAATTACCACATATTCGCGTATAGCTTTTCCCCTTCTTTGTAAACACGGATGAAATCGTTCGTGTCCTCAAAAGTCGTGCCTGAATCCACGACACCCTTTATCGTTTCGTACGAGATTTTGTATCCCTTCGCCACTAGCAAATCGGCAAGGAGCTTCGCCTGGCCGGTTGTCGTTCCGATTGAGCCAGTGCTCATTGACAGGATCGCCGTTTTATCTTTGACGATGATTCCCACGTCGGAATTCGGCATGTAGTAAACCTTTCCTCCATGTTTTTTTGCCACAGATGCTTCCGGCTCGAAATTAGGCCCTTCCCCGAGTTCAAAGACGGTCCCATCCCCGGCGGTAAACGTTTTTGCTTCTTCCTCAGCCTTTTTTCTGGCCAGTTCTTCTCGCTCCACAGCCGCTGTATAGAAAGCCGTCGTCGCTTTTTCTAGTTCATCTGTCAATTCTTCCCGTGCGGCTTCATTCGTGAGGTCTTCAATCATTTTTTTCGCTTCTTCAGCTTTTTTTTCAAACACTTCCCTGCTAGTCTTTTCATCGACAGACATATCGATGACCGCCTGGACAGTCTGTTCGGCTGTCGCGAACATATTGATGATTCCCTCAAGCTTTTCGACTCTCAGGATGTATCTGTCGGCGAATAGAGTGGAATATGGCGCCTCAAGGCTTTTGAATTTGCTGCTTTCCTCAATTGTGTCTTCTTTCAGCTGCGGCAATCCAGCAAGCAGCTCGGGCGTTAACGGATTTTCCGCGGCCAGCTTTTCCGCCTCTTTGATCCGTCCAAATAAAGTCGTCGCGATTGCAGCGCCTTTATTGTATTCCTGTATTTCTTTAATTTTTGGTTCCACCGTTTCTTTCAAAACTTTTCCAAGCTTCTTTTTTGCGTTTTCCGAAGCGTGTTCAAGGTCAGCTTTTGCAATGGCTATCTTTGCTTCTACGGTTAAAATTTTGTCGCCATCAATTTCTTTAAACTCGCTGGTCTCTTCACCGGAGTTTATGTATTTTTTCAATTCCTTATATAAGTCGGCGGCGGAGGCTTTGGCCTCTTCTACCGAATCTTCAGCTCTTTTGTCTTTATTCGCTCCATATACCGCATAACCACCGGCTGTTATCGCCAAAGCAAACACTGCGATCATAACCAAAATTATCTTTCTGTTCAAAATTCCCCCTCCTTACTCTGTTATTGTTGCACAGAATCGGTTTGAATTCTAGATAAAAATTATCTATCTTGCCATTCATAGGGGCTTTTATTCGACAAAAATTGCTCCTTTTTTCACAAAAACGAGCCAATTCTCCCCAACAAGCAGACAAAAAAATTTTTCTTTTGCAGATTGATCCTGATGCAAAATTGGATGGCGGCGTAAAGAAAAAGCCTTCCGAAACAAATGGCCCGGGTGGCCAATTTTTCAAAAAACAGGCTCTAAAAAAAGAGGTTTATGGCTGGCTGGGAAAGGGAATTACCAGTGATTACCTAATTATTCCCTATACATATTTTGGTATAATGGTTGTAAGAAAATTTAAGAGAATAATGGAAGGGGAGCATAATCAATAGCTAAGTACATCCTCCTGGTTGCCGTCATCATTGTGGGAAGTATTGCCGGCTGGCTTTATTATCCCCAGTATCAGATTAGCCAATTGAAAAAACAGTCGCTGGAAGCATCCGGCCAGGAAAGCTCTCCGACATATATTGATTATTATTCGAAGTATCCGAAGAATTCGCTGTACCATCTTGCCCTTGGGGATTCGATTATCCGTGGGATTGGAGCGGACCAGGACCAAAATCTTGTCCGGCATTTTTCCGAAGAGCTTGGGAGGCTGACTGCTAAGGAAGTCGATTTCCAGAATGAAGGGGTCAGCGGGATGACGAGCGGCGAGTTGAAGCAGCTCGTTGATTCAAGCAAGTATGACGAGGAAATTAAGCGGGCCGATATTATTACGGTGAATATCGGTGGAAATGATGTCCTTCGGGCAGCGAAGAAGACGGATTTCCAGTCCGCCTTCAAGGCGTTCGATTCGATTCAAGAGTCTTTTTCGCAAAATTTGGCCGATATCGCAGCAAGGATTACGGAGATGAATCCAAAGGCGACGATTGTGTTCCTGGAATTGTATAATCCCCTTAATCCCGAAGCGGCGTATTATGGAATGGCCGACAAGCTTTTGCCAAAATGGAATTTGAACATTTACAGGACGGCCAAGGACATCCCGACTGCCATTGTCGTGGAAACGTCGAAGGTCATAAACGGGGATAATTTGCAGAACCTTGCCCCGGACGGCGTCCATCCGAATTCCCTTGGCTATAAGGCGATTGCTTCGCAAATCATTTTCCAATTGAAGACGAGTATGATAAAAGCCGCTGCTTAACGCGATTTGGAATTGATTTACATTGAATATTCAAGGCAATTATTGTATCATACTACTATCAAGCTGCGTTGTTCGTACTCATAATAAAGTTTTAACCTTTAAGCTGTTATAGGGAGTTTTTGAACGAAGCCGGAATGACATGCCTTCGCCTACACGGCAAGGGGGACAGGCAGGAACGCTTCTGGAGACACCCACTTTGAGGAGTGGTGGTTTAAAACTTTCTTATATTACCTACGGCAAATGCGGCTTTTCCCTTTTAATATTATGACCGGTTCCCGGATGGGGCCGGTTTTTTGGTGTCTCCTTTGAAGGCAGGCAAGCGAAAAAAGACCCGGCACTTTCAAACCGGGATTTCACTATAAAGAGTTGTTTTCTTAAATTTTTTGATTTGCGCTCCAGGCGCTTCAATCGTAATACTTCACTCCGATTCCATCCAGATGCAGCGGCATGTGGAGACTCCAACAAAATGCCAAAGTTCCTTCGTGACAGGCAAAGACTCACTGGCCCTGCAATGATTAATCTTAGAAGTTTTCCTCAGTGGTGAGTCCCGCTAACCGTGCATTGTTTTTAAAACCTGCCTGACCTTAAGATTGAATAAATGATCCAGAGGAACATGAGGAACGCGACGGCGAAGCCGATTTCAAGCGCGTGGATGCTTGTCAGGAATGTATCCGTCCCAAAGGTCGCTCCAATTATAAGCCCCAGGACGACGATGCTGAAGGCGAGTAGTGTCAGGCTGAAGGATACTTGGTTTGAGATCCGATCGATTTTGTTGAAAATGGAATCGATTTGTGAGAGGCTGATTTTCAGTTTCAGCTCGCCATCCGCAGTCTGTTCAAGGACTTCATCAACACGGCGGGGGAGCTTCGCAATGGTTTCCGACATTTCCTCCGCGTCTTTCAGGAGCCGTTTTCCTATATGAAATGGGTTGTAGCGCTCCATGACCAGTTCCTCTGCGTATGGCCTGGCCAGCTGGATCAGGTTCAGCTCAGGGTCGATTGCTGAAATGATTCCTTCGACAGTGATCAATGTTTTCCCTAGCATCGTCAACTCGGTCGGCACGATAATCCGGTGTTCCTGCGCGGTGGAAAGCAAATCCTTGACCGTCATTCCGAGGTCCATTTCCCCGAGTGGAACCCTGCTCACCGTCTTGCTGATCCGGTCGACATCATCGTAAAATTCCTTTTCATCCACATCCGATGGTACATCCGACAGCCGATAAAGCGCTTTGACGATCATGTCTGTGTCCTCTCGCATTAGGCCGATCATCATCGAAGCCGTTTCATAACGCATCCTGCCCGAAAGCCTGCCAACCTGGCCAAAGTCAATGAATGCAAGCTGCCCGGTCCTTTCCGTATAGAGCATATTCCCCGGATGCGGATCGCCATGGAAAAAACCTTCTCGTAAAATTTGTGTGACAAATGACTGGACAAGCAGATCAGCTAGCTCTCGCCGTTTTTTCTTGTCCGCCACATTCACATTTACGTCGGTTATCTTGATACCATCGATTTTTTCCATTGTTAAAATATTTGAAGTCGTGTAATCCCAGAAGATTTCCGGGACTTTGATCTTTTCGTTTTTTTCAAACTGAAGTGCGATCGTTTCGGTATTGCGGGCTTCTTCTATATAATCTAGTTCTTTTCTGATTGAATTGCTAAGTTCTTCGGTGATTTCCGATACGTTGTATTGCTCGGCCCAATCATAATGCTGTTCTAGCAGCTTTGACAAATCACGGAGGATTTCTAAGTCGGTATGGACCGTTTTCTGTATGCCGGGCCGCTGTACTTTCACCATGACTTTTTCGCCTGTCCACAATACAGCTTCATGGACCTGGCCAATGGATGCGGCCGCCACGTAGTCTTCATTAAAGGAATGGAAGATTTCTTCTGGAGGCTTGCCCAGTTCGCTTGTAAGCTTTTCCATTATTCGTTCGATCGGAACGGGCGGAACATCGTCCTGAAGCGTCTCCAGTTCCCTAATGACATCGTCAGGCAATAGGTCGCTCCTGATACTTAGGAGCTGGCCGAGCTTAATGAATGTGGGGCCGAGCTCTTCCAGCAGGCCCTTGATTCGGACGCCCATCTCCTGGGAGTTTTCCTTTTTAAAATCGGCCTTAATCCGATCCTTAAATGAAAGGAGCTGGCTAAGGCCGACCTCTTCTATCAAATATCCGAATCCGTATTTCCCTAGAAGGGAAAGGATTTCTTTGTATCTGTTTAATCGCCGCAGCTTATCTGTCAACATTCCATCACCAACTGTCAGTCATGAACGCGGTCTGTATCGGGAGAGATTTTTTTGCTGGCAGTATCGGCCAGGTTTCCGGTGAAACCCGTTTGTTCATCAGCGCCAGTCAATTGCATATCTTCCGGTACACCTTGAATACCCGCCCCCGGGAGAGTTTCGCCGAACCCCGAACCGGCAGAGCTCAGCCCGCTTCCGTTATCCGCATAGCCGGAAGATTTTTCGGACTGCTGGCTATCCTTCGTTCGGAGTGAGGCAAGCTCTTTTTGCAAAAGGACGATTTGGGCCTGAAGCGTCTCGAATTCGTCCTTTGTTACAAATCCTAACTCTTTCAGCTGGCTTGTGATTGAGTTCCGGATATCCTGGTTCCAGCTCTCGCTTTTTTGCGCGCCTTTCCTGACAAGGTCATTGAACAGTGATTCCGCTTCGTTTTTGCTCATCGTGCCCTGTTCGGCCATTTTCATAATCGTTTCTTCAAGTTTTTCCTTGCCTGCGATTGCCGCTCCAAGGCCAAGCAAAATTCCTCTGCTGAATAAATCGCTCATATCTCGTTTCAGCCTCCTCTTCACTATGTCATTTCCTAATACCCTAAAAGGACAAATTTTACCCATGCAATGGAAGAAAAATCTTTTTCATGGCAGGTACAAGAGTTTGACTTCGGTTCCTTGGCCAGGCAACTTGAATATTTTGCTGGAGTCCGATACCTTGGCAGCAATTTTCAAATAAGCTTTCCAGATAGGAATTGCCTATTCCAAGTTATTGGCGTTTTAACCCGACAAGAAGGTTTGAATAGAGGAGCAGCATTTTTTTCAAAAAACGGCTTTGCTCTTTTTAAAAAGAAGTTTATTATTTCAGAATAGTAGTTTCTATTCCCATTTTAAAGTGTTAAAATAGCTAATACGTTTGTCGAATAGATAACTATTATTCTCTGTAAAAGGGGGGAATGAAAAGTGCTGACGTTCATTTTGGTTGTCCTCATGTTGTTCCTGGTTCCGGGCCCTGCGGTTTTTATAACAATATCGCAGACAGTTAAAGGGGGAATAAAGACCGGGATTGTTACCGGATTGGGGCTTGCCGCCGGGGACCTGATTCATACGGTCGCTGCCGTTGCGGGGTTGTCGGCAATCTTGATGACTTCCTCACTTGCGTTTGAGGTCGTTAAATACATGGGTTCGGCGTATTTGATTTATTTAGGCATCATGGCTTTTTTGGAAAGGTCAAAAAAGGAACCGAAGCCGGCAAAAAAGCCCTTGCTTCCAACTGGAATCCCGTCGTTCCGCCAGGCGCTGCTGATTGAACTGCTGAATCCGAAAACATCTTTGTTCTTCCTTGCGTTTTTGCCGCAATTTGTGCGGTCTGACGGCCCGCCGGTTACAATCCAGCTTCTGATACTTGGCCTGACCTTTGTTGTAATGGGGATTCTGTACACAACCTCCCTCGTGTTCCTGACGAGCTCCATTGGCAGCAAATTCTTCGCCAAACCTGGACCGGCATCAAAGTGGATGGGGAAAGCTGTAGGGCTTGTCTATATTGGCCTGGGGCTTAAGCTGGCGCTCCAGACGCAGGATTAGGCGCGGGATATATTTTTATGTAAAAAGATTCTCTTCTTATCAATGGATTTTGTTTTATCGTTCAATGCAATGTTTAAGCCGCCAGCTTATGCCGACGGCTTCTTTTCAACCTTTTACTTTTAAATAAATGACAGGGGTATTGGACTTTACTTTGGGCTTACGGAAGGCGATCCAGTAAGCCATCGCAATAAACACGGCGCCGCCCACGGCATTTCCCAAAAATACCGGGATAAAATTGGCAACGTATTGCCCCCATGTAAAATGCCCCTCGAAGATCGCTGCCGGAATGACAAACATGTTGGCAACGACATGCTGGAATCCGATGGCTACAAACGTCATTGTCGGGAACCAAATGCCGGCAATTTTTCCGATAATGTCCTTCGCGCCGTAGGAGAGCCAGACAGCCGCCGCGACTAGCCAGTTGCAGCCAATCCCCGAGACAAACGCTTCAAGGAACGTCGCCTCAAGCTTGTGCCCCGCAATACTGACTGTTTTTTCGAGGAATATTCCAGATGAAGTGAGTCCGGCTATATGCCCGAAAGCGTAGGCGACAAACAGGGCGCCGATAAAGTTTTATAGTGTGATAATCACCCAATTTTGCATGATAGCGCGGACGGAAATCTTACGCGCGAACGCCGCAAGCGGGACAGCCATCATATTTCCTGTCAGCAGCTCACCGCCGGCAATAAGCGTGAGAATCAAGCCGATTGGAAAAACGGCTGCTCCGAGGAACGTGCCGATTCCGGCTATATCGCCGGTAAGCGGTGCTGTGATCCGGATTGACAACAAATAGCCGAGCGCGATGAACGCCCCGGCCTGGAAACCAAGAATCATTGAGGTTTTAAAGGAATAGCCTGTTTTTTTGACGCCGTTTTGAACAGTGATGTCCATGATTTCTTCAGGCTTGGAATAGGAGGAAGACATATGACCGCGACCCTTCAAGTATTAATTGTGATTGGTTTCACAATTCTTCTTCCTCCATTTTACACTATTATTCACATCAGGCCTGTGAACATTTTTCAAAAAAAGCTTAGTTAAATGTGGCTGTTGGTTTTCAATCCAAGAGGAAAGCTTCCGAGACTAATCATCACAGGGAAGGCTGCCTTTTGCCTTTCCCGGGGTACATGTCCTCGTGGTGTTAAACGTCCACCCTGTCATTTAACATAAAAAATGCCAGCCTGATTCCTTCACCCTTCATTCCTTTCAAGGAGACCATATTTCCGCTTGAACCGGCTCAGGCTTTTCAGCCACACATCGGCAAACAGCAACAGGAAAAATACATTCGAGCATGCATGCAAGAAATCAAAAAGCGCGCTTGCGGCAAAATACGTTGCGATTGAAGCTGGGCTAACTTCGCCTCCGGATTGGGCAAACGCCAGCAATCCCCAAATATTCATAATCCACCCGAACAAAAAGCCCCATGCGAATCCGAAAGCTATTCTGCCCCATCGGTTATCCATCAAGTGGGTTTTCCGAAATAAGCCTGCCGTCAGCCCAACAAGTCCCCATGCGGCCATCTGCCACGGCGTCCACGGCCCCTGGCCAAGGATCATGTTCGAGGCAAGAGCGGCCACCGCCCCAACCAAAAAGCCGCTTTCGGCACCGAATACAAGGCCGGTCATGATAATCACAAACGTAGTTGGCTGGACCCCCGGTATGCTTGCGAACGGAATCCTTCCGACTGCCGCGATTGCAGCGAGTACCGCAAGGAGGACCAATTCCCTCGCTTCAATTTTCCTCCGTTCAAACCGGACGAGGAGGTAAATGAACGCCAAAGCGGCAAAGCCGACACTTGCCCACATAAACGCCTCCGCCTTTGCCGCGGCATAGAAAAGGAGGGCCAGCATGATTGCCGGGACCATGGCTATAACTGCTTTTTTCCATCGAACCATGCCCTGCCTCCCCTCCCAATGTGCCATGTTCATCTCTCTGCCTTTTTCCCAGGCTTATCCAAGCTCCTGAACAGGCGCCTGGCCATTGTCGTGTAAAAGAAATTTCCTTTAAAAAAGCTTTCAGGCAAATCTTCCGAAGTTATATTCCCCTGAAACAGCATGCCACACCGGGTTGCGTATTTTGCGGCGAATTCGATATCATGCGTCGCCATAAGAATTGCCGAACCGCTTTCCCTTACTCTTTGCAAAATTGAACCGAGGTTCTTTTTCGAAATCGGGTCGAGTCCTTTTGTCGGTTCATCCAACAGGAAAACATCCGGTTTCCTGAGAAACAGGCAAAGAAAGGCGGCCTTTTGGAGCTCTCCGCCACTCAGGTCATACGGATGGCGGTTAAGAAGGCTTTCTAGACCGAATTCATGTACGAGCCGGTCCGCTTCCGCACGGTCCACACCCCATTTTAGGCAAGCTGCGTCAATTTCGCCCGCTACACTGTCATGAAGGAAAAACAGCCGGGGGTTTTGCGGCAAATAGGCAATCTTTCCTGCAAGATCCTGTGGATTCAACTTTTTGAACGGCCTGTCTTTAAAAGAGATCTTCCCTTCAAAGGGCATTAGTACATTGGACAGCAATTTAAGCAAGGTTGACTTCCCGGAGCCATTACCACCTAATAGTGCATAAAGCTCACCTCTTTTAAGCTCAAGCTTGAAATCTTCAATTACAGGGCCATTTTTCTTTTCATAACGGAAGCCAAGGTTTTTCGCGGATAGAAGAACCTCCCCTATTTGAAGGGGTTTCCCCTCTTCAAGGCCTGTTTCTACAGCCCGCGGCCCAAGCAAGTCAAGCCTGCTCCGCCCTTCCTTTATGGAAAGGGGCAGCATGTCCAGCGGGGTTTCTTTTTCCTCCCGCAAAAACAACGCGGGAATGCTGGGGATAAAGGCTTCGGAATTCGTACCCCATAGCCTACGCATGATGAGCCGCGGCGGCCCGTCCTGGACAACCCGGCCCCCTTCAAGCATCACAACCCTGTCGGCAAGCGCAATCGCGTCATCCAGGCGGTGCTCGGCA
Source organism: Neobacillus oceani (assembly GCF_046237595.1). Lineage (NCBI taxonomy): Bacteria > Bacillati > Bacillota > Bacilli > Caryophanales > Bacillaceae > Neobacillus > Neobacillus oceani. The sequence continues at coordinate 3,369,142 of NZ_CP143543.1, forward strand.
AGGATGATGGTCATCCCGAATTCCTCGTTCAGCCGTTTCAGCATGTCAAACAATTCACGCGTGCTAACCGGATCAAGCTGGGAAGCAGGCTCGTCAAGTAGCAGGATATCCGGCTGCATCAACAAGACGGAAGCAAGGTTCATTTGCTGCTTCCGTCCCCCTGACAGCTCATGCATTTTTTTATGTAAAATCGTTTCTGCCCCAAAAAAGCTGACGATTTCGGCAACCCGGCTCCGCATTTCATTGGTCGGGAGGCCGCGGTTTTCTAGTCCGAAAACCATCTCATGGAGCGGGTCGTCTGCGACAATCTGGTTTTCCGGGTCCTGAAAGACGAAACCTGTTTCGGCCGGACCAGACCCCCCTGTAGTTATCGTCCCATCAAGTTTTCCATGAGGGCGAATTTCTTCTTTTAAAAGCCTAAGCAGCGTGCTTTTACCGGAACCGGACGGGCCGAACAGGACGACGAACTCCCCCATGCCGATTGAAAGGCTAGCCGAGGAAAGCGCGGGTCCGGGGGCTTCCGGGTACGTAAATGTAACGTTGTTCAGTTCGATGTATACCAACGGAAAGCCCCTTTCAGTTCAATAATTGCCGGAAAGCCAACAAAACAAATCATGGCTATCAGCAAGCCTGTTTCCGCGCCCGGCAGGCCCACGCCCTCCATGATTGGATAAACGGCAAGCGTTCCCCACCCTTTTATTCGTCCATAAACAGCAAAAACAAAAGCGGGGACAAGTAAACAGAACGCCAGCCAATCCAGTTCCCTGAAGCGGAAGTGGTGGTAGGCTGACCTTCGCCCGGTCCCATATGCACGTGCCTTCATTGAGTCCGCGGTCTGGATTGCCTCCTCAAGTGAAAAGACAAGCAGTGTCTGAATGTAAAGCATGCCGTTTTTGGCGCGCTCCCTTATCGTTCCCGACGTAACCGTTATTCCCTTGCTTGCCTGGACGGCGGCTATTTCCCCGAGCCTAATCCTCATCAGCGGGATGAAGCGGAGTGTTAGCATAAGAAGGACCGCGAATTGCGGCATGATTTTTGAAAAAAGGAACAGCAGCTTGTTCGGAGTCATAATCTCATTGTAGGAAACGAACAAGGCGATAATACCCATGACCGATAGCGCCGCCATTCCGCCGAGCAAAACCGCCTCCAGCGTGACTCGGTGGCTAGCCCATTCAAAAAGGACATGGCGTCCCCTTTCATTGAAAAGGGGATTTACAACGAATAAGAGAGCCCCGCTTATCAGCATAAAAAAAAGCCATCGCCGCAGGCTTCTGCAGCGATCTTGGACAAAATTCACAAACACGATGATAGAAAAGCCCGCGAAAAGAAATACGGGATGCTGAAAAATAAGCAGAATTGCCAGTGCTCCGGCATAGTAGCTAAACGCGGTTAAAGGATGGAGCCTGTTCATTCTTTTTTCAGGAAGTCTTCGGTGTAGACCCACTCAATCCTGTCGCCATTTGAAACTTTCACAATGCCGGCGCCTTTTTCAAGGTTCTTGCCATTCTTTTTGGAAACCCAGCCGCTCCTCGAGCCATAATCACGTTCATAGTAATTGGCGATCCCCGCAACATACGCTGTCGGGCCGCTTCCTGTGTAATCGACGTCTATCCCCTTTTTCCCAGCGGCCCTTAAGAGTACATCAAGCACGGTATCCCCATCCTTAATGTCAACTGTTGTTACTCCAAGAATCATACCAGCGTCATCTGGGCCTTTAATCGAAATGGACGCCGAAGCGGCGGGCTCAGCTTTTTGGACTGGCTTTGATGGCTGGCTACCGCCATTTGTTCCAGAAGATCCCGTTCCGCCGGTGGAAGCTGTACTTCCTGACGATGGCGTACTTCCCGGGGAAGCCGTACTGCCTGAGGAGGCTGTGCTGCTTGAAGAACCGGAACCGCCTTTGGAGGAGGTCGTCCCGGAAGAAGCTGAATTACCTGAGCCAGCCTTTCCTGAGGTAGTTGTGGAGTTTCCACTCCCGGCTGTATTGCTGGATGATCCATTGCCCTCTGATGCTTTACCGGAGCTTCCCGGATCCGAAGATGCCGCGGAAGTGCTGCCTTTGGAAACATTAGCTTCATTTCCGTCCTTTCCGGCTGCGACAGTTGCAGCATCTGCGGGCTGGGCGGCGGACGAGGTTTCATCCGCCTTTTCCCCTGCCTTCTCCTCAGTCGTTAAAACCGTTTCAGGTTGGCCGTTCTTTTGTTTCGATTCCGAAGGCTCAGGGTTTGTACCGCATCCTCCTAGCACAAGGGCGGCTAGCAATGAAAAAGCAAGCAGCCGCCTTATGATGAATTTACGTCTCATTGCCATTCCTCCTGTCCTCTATTTAATCTTGCCACGTGGCCGGCAGCCATTTTAAGGCTGCCCGGTGTTTTGAGCAACGCTTTAGGCGCGTTTCCTCCTCGCCACGGCCAACAGCATTCCTCCCGAAGCCAGTAAGAACATGCCGATTGCAATCATGGTGTATCCATTTGTAGCCGTATCCGGCAAGCGGTGTCCATCTTCTTTTCCAGCGCCTTCCTTACCGGTTTCATTAACGTTTTGTTCAATAGCGGGATTTTCGCCAGCTGATGGGTCAACCGCGAATGTGTAAAGGGAACCCTTGCCATCCTTGTAAAGCTGGTAGGCAACCAGTGCCTGAACCCCTTGAGCTGTCGAAAGGGGATCCGCTTCGTCTCCCGCTTTCCAGGCGAATCCGCCCTCTGGTTGCCTGAACGACGCCAGATAGCCGAGCAACGTCTTTCCGTCCGCTGTGATGATGCCGGTATTGGCATCGAGCCCCAAAGCTGAAAGGGCAATGACTGCCTGTGCGGTGGCGGGACTGCTGTCAACCTTGCCAGCGGCAAATAGCTGTTTCAAATAGGCAAGCCCTTTTTCGATTGCCGGTTTTACTGCTTCTTCATCTTTGTACGGGCTTAATGCCGTTAGCACCATTGCCGTCGTATCCGGATCGCTTCCTGCCTCCAAGTCAAGGCCCCAGCCGCCATCGCCGCCCTGGTTCGCGATAAGATGAGCCTTCAGCTTTTCCTGATTCCATTTAGCATCCACGGGAATGGAAAAGCCTGCGCTATTGAGGGCAATAAGGCCGTATGCAGCCCCGTTTAAACCCTGCCTTGTAAAATCGCCATTGTAGATGCCCTCCACCAGGTTGTATCCCGCAAAATTTTCGGGATTGCCCCCTGCCGCGAGGATGCCGAGGGTGTACCGCTCATAATCTGTTATATTTCTAAACTGGCCTTTCCTGTCCGCTACCTTTTTCGCGACTTCCTTCAGGTAATCTGCGGGGATTGGCTTTCCTGCTTGTTTCAGGGCGATGGCTTCCCATTCCCCGAGCTGGTTATTTTTTAAAACATGCTCAAGCGTCCCATTCAAATCGCCAGCAAACTTGTCCGCCGGATAAACATCGACATCTTTTTCAGTCTCGCTCTTTCCAGGCTCTTCGGCTGGAGGAGTAAAGGTGTCATAGTTAAATGCTATCGTCTCGCCGTTTTTCAACGGGTAGCTTTCCGCACCGACCATCTGGGACTCTCCATTGACGTAAAAGCCCCAAAAGCTTGTGTTTGTCGCCTCAAGGCCATAAATGGAAGAAATCATTTTTCCGAAGTCGTATTGCACATAAGAGACATTTTCCTGCCCGGCAACAGTCTGAAGGAGCTGGAATGCATTTGGCTTATCAATGAAAGCAATATCTTTGAATTCCTTCGGCTCATTGTCTTTTCCCTTTATAACAAGATTTACTTTTCCCGCTGGAGGTTCCGACTCATACCGGAACGTCAGGGTATCGCCAGCCTGTGGCTTATACGAGTCGGCGCCGGTCATCGCTGAAATGCCATTTATGTAAAATCCCCAGTAAACTGTATCTGTCGCGGCCAATCCGCTTATCTCTGTAATCATTTTCCCAAAGCTGTATTGCTCGAACTTGACCGCGTCAGTACCGGCAGCCTTGGCTAAGGCGTCGAACGCTGTGTCTGTTTCCCCAATCTCTGCCTGCTTTTCGGAAAGGACCGCCCCCTTTTCTCCCAGAACCTTCACCGTTACGGTAACGGCCGCCGCAGCCGCCTTCTGCCCAAGTCCCCCGGCAAACATAGTAAACACGAGCATCCATGCAAGCACGAGCTTCACATACTGATTTCTAACCATTCTCTTTCTCTCCCTATTCTTTTTTACGCATAAAAAAATCCCCCTGTGAAGGAGGAGGTTCATCGTTAAGCAGGCAAAAGTATAAAAAGCCAGGCTTAACACCCTCCTATCCGCGTAGGCTAAAGGTGCGTGTAAACAGGCAGGTCTCCTGGCTCATGGTCATCGCTCCCTATGCCTTCCCGCCCCTTGGGCAGTGGCAAAGTATAGGTTGCTCGCATTTACAGTGGCGGGACCGCGTTGGCTTTTCACCAAACTTCCCTTTTAAGCTGACAAACAGAATTGCCAGCACCTGTTTTAAAGGTATTTTTTATGTCCATTCCATTATACAAATAGTCTTCGTGATTTGTATAGATATTTAACCTGCTCTTCTTTCCCACCCCTTTGGTAAGTTAGCGCTGCCTGTTCATTTCCCTCCTGCCCATTAAGCCGAACAATCCCTTGAGCAAATAAGGCATCGCGAAGAAGATGAAGAAAACCCTGAACAGCTGGTACCCGGCGACAATCGATAAATCCGCCCCAGTCTCGTGGGCGATGATGCCCATTTGGTCCATTCCGCCCGGCGCCATACTTAGATAGCTGGTCGTAAACGTCAGCCCGTATGAGTTTTTCAAAAGAAGGGCCAATCCAGCCGATCCCGCGAGGAGAACGACGCTCGACCCTACGGCGAATGGAAGGAGTTTTCCGTTCCTTGCAATGCTTCCTGGCTTGAACATGAGCCCGATATACGTCCCGATCATCAGCTGTGATACGTCCATGACTGCTCCCGGAAGCACTGGCCCATCGACTCCGGAAACGGTTAAAACGGCCGTGATGATGATTGGCCCAGTCAGGAACGCGGTCGGCATCCCAAGCTTTTTCCCCAAGACCGCAAAAACAACCGCCAGCGGGGCGAAGATCAGGATTCCGGGAAACAGGTTTGCATAGGAGGCTGTCTGAATAACAGAATCCGCCGTGCTTCCGGAAAACGGATAAAGAACTGTGAAAGGAACGAGAAAAATGATCATGAGCACGCGGAACACCTGGAAGATTATTACCGCCGAGCTGTCCGTCCCCTTGATTTCCTCTGAAAGGGCAATCATTTGTGAAAGCCCTCCCGGTATGCTTCCAAGCAAAGCCGTCCGGTAATCGAGCCCGGAAAGCCTGGCCACTGCCATGGCCATAACGGCGCAGTACCCGATCAAAATGAATGTCATCAGCATAATTGACGGGAAATGCGCGATAATTTGCAATAAGGCAGGTTTCGTAAAAGAAAGGCCGATTGAATACCCGACGATGATAAGCGCCGCATCGCGAATTTTCACCGGCCATTCCAAGGACGCCTTCCCGGAAATGGAAGCTGCAAGGGAAGCAGCCATCGGTCCAAGCAGCCAGGGCACGGGCAAGCCCAGAAATTCAAAAAGGGCACCGCCAAATAAGGCGAGGAATAAAGTGAATAAAAAAGCTTTCAAATCCGATACCTTCACCATTTTTTATCTATCCTCATAACGGCGGCCTCCTGTCGGAATGGCTTTTTCAGGTTTAAGCCATTCGCTCCCTGCCTTCATTTTTTAAAAGAACGAGGTAATAAAGAATTGAAATAAATACTGATATCCCGGAGGCAAGATAAATGCTCCCGTACCCAAAGATATGGCCGATTTGGCCAAACAGCAGCGCGCCAACACCAACACCGAGGTCAAAAAAGGAAAAGAAGGTTGCGGTGGCCATCCCCCTCCGGTTCTTCGGCGACTTCTCGATTGCCCACGCCTGAAGCCCTGGCTGGATTGTACCAAAGCCAAAGCCATACAGCGCCGCCGCCAAAAATAAACTTTCCTTGTTTGGAAGCCAGAATAAAAGCAGCATCGCGAAAAAAATCAGTAAGGCCCCCGGAATAAAAATCGCCCTATGGCCTTTTTTGTCATAAATCTGTCCGGCAAATGCCCGTGTCACCAAAAGGGCCAAAGCATAAATCAGAAAGTACCATTGAATGCCAGGAATCTCCTTTTGGGTGGTGTAAAGCGGAAGGAAAGACGCGGTTCCCCCGAATGTAACAGTCATGAAAAAGAGCAGGATGGACGGCTGCAATGCGCTCTTTTCATAAAAGTCCCATTTAAGTGCGGTAGCTTTCTGGACCGCTTCCACCTTTTTGTATCGAATAACAGAAGATAGCATCAAGGCGGCAAGGCCAAGGCCGGCGCAAATTAAAAAGAGCTGCTGGAAGTTCAATATACCGGCAAGGATTAGGCCAAGCGACGGCCCGACCGCCAATGCGATATTCCCCGACAAGCCATAGTAGCCCATTCCTTCACCCCTCCGTTCAGGAGGAATCAAATCGGTAGCGATTGTTCCGGAAGCTGTTGTCGAAAAGCCCCATCCAACTCCCTGGATAAATCGTAACAGGAACAGAAACGCAATTCCCCCCACAAAGCCGAACGAACCGACCGAAAGGACAAAAATAGCCAATCCGGTCAAATAAACGAACTTTCTGCCTTTTGACTCAAGCGCCCTGCCTGCGTAGGGGCGGATTAGAAGCGCTGAAAGGGTGAATGCCCCAACAACGAATCCAATCATCTGGTCATTCCCGCCGAGGTGTTCGACAAATAGGGGAATCGTGGGCAAAGTCATTTGAAATCCAATAAAAATAAACATATTGGCAAAGCAGACCAGGATGAAATCCCTCGTCCAAATTTTGCCCTTCTTGCCCGATTCTTCACGGGCAGCTATTCTTTCCTGTCCCAATCCCATTCCAGCTCCCCTCTCTTTTATGTATACTGTTTTTATAACTTTCTTTCGTTTTTACCGAATCGCTTTTTACCCTTCCTATTTTAACTCATTACCTGTAAAAGGAAGAACAAAAAGTTCGGGTGCCGGAGTATTTTTTCGCCAGCGGTTATCAGCCCGGGGACCGGCTTAACAAAATATTCATGCTATCAACCATGTAAAAAGGTTTCACAAAAAACCGGAAAACAACATCCTTCTTCAACAAGCTAAATTTAAGGAGAATATGCCATGTATTTGACGATAAAGGAAACCGCCGAGTATTTATCTCTCCCGGAACATTATATTAGGGAAATGGTTGCCCAAAAACGAATCCGCGCCGTATTTGACGGCGAGCAATATGTGATAAACAGGGAGCAATTCAAAAACCATTTCGACCATGTCGAGCTAGCCAAAAAGCTAATCGAGGAATGGAGAAACGAACCGATTCCGGAAGACCCGGATGTTAAGGATGAGGATTAACAGGCAAAATTAGGTACCTGCCTCAGTACAAGAGTACAGTTTCCTTCATACTCTGATAATGTACCAATACTACAAGAGAGGGGAATATAAATGTATTGTCCGCGACCAACACAGGTTTTGCCTGCAATTGTCCATCCAACGCAGTGCTGCGTGACGAATTCTTTTGAGAATGTGATCCAGCCGCATGTCCATCCATCGCACACAACCAACGTACACCACACGAATATCGAAAATACGCACCACTTTACGCACACCGAATCCTTTGTAAATGAGGCTTCCGTTACCGATCTTGGACCGGTGCCGGGTCCTCCGCCCGCTCCGACTGTCGCTGGCGCTTTTGCGCCAGGCATGATGGGACCAGGCATGGGTGCTCCAGGTATGATGGGGCCAGGGATGATGGGACCAGGCATGATGGGACCAGGCATGATGGGACCGGCACCTAGCGTCGCAGGCGCTTTCGCTTCGCCAAACATGATGGCAGCTCCAAACATCATGGCAGGGCCAAACGTGATGGGAGCGCCGGGAGTTGCCGGTGCTTATTCCGGAATGCCAATGGGCGGCTATAAGAAAGGCTGCGGCAGGTAATTGCCTATGCGGTTTGGGGGACAGGAATTCCTGTCCCCTGCTTTATTTACAAAATGTCTATGTATGGGATAGTGTCGATTTTTACCAGGATAGATTGGACGGTGCAAACCTGCAAGTTTCAAGTAAGTCTGCCAGCGTAAAGTATAGCCAAAACCATCCGGTTTATCTTTTCCGCGAGGGGGAATATTGAACAAAGGAAGGAGATTGGCCATGAAATTTTCCATCTATAAAGCATCCGGCGAAAGAAAACATGTTAAGCTAGGCACGCTTGAGGCATCCAGCATGGAAATTGCTGGAGACTTGCTGTACAAAGTGCTCCGCCGAAGCTCCGGCTGGAAAAATGGGGACATCTTCGTCATTGTTCCGGACACGGATGGACCTGCGGCTGATAGCCTTCTTGAAGAGGGATCTTTTTTTCATATTGTTCAATACCGTGAAATCGACTAAATCCCATCCAGTCAGCCGGATGGGATTTTATCATGTAGCGGTTTTTGTTCACCGGACTATCCTTTATGCGGTCACACGCTCCGGATTGGTGTAGACATTGATAGAGCTATTGCGGATAAATCCGATTGGCTCCATCCTCGGTGACTCCTTTCCTAGCAAATACTATGACTATCAGCCGCTATGATGCGGTACTTTATGCAAAGCCTGATCTTCAGGCAATTGGGTATTCCGCTCAAGATCGGAAGTATCCTCTCCCATTCCTTTAAGGAATTCAAACAAAAGGCCAATTGCATTGTTGACTTCAGGATCCTTCAGGGATCGGAACAGGTCAAAATAACCGATTTCGTCCTGATTATCCCGGTATTTTGCGACCCGGGCGATGCCAGAATTCAATTTTAGGAGCATGGGTTCAAGCTGGCTGACATTCAGCGTGCCAAGAACCCCGACTAGCAATAGAAGGTTTTTCAGTGTATTCGTAGCTTCAGGCTTATCGGCGGCTTTGACAAGGGTGTGCAAGACTTTGTCTCCCTGGCCAAACAGGGCGGAGGCAAGGCTTAATACCCCCCGCTCCTTCATGTGGCCGAGTACTTCAAGCGTTTCAAGGATGGCGTCTTTGTTTTTTAAAAGAGCTTCCTCTACCTCAAGGAGATCCTTTTTCCGCTTTTGCTCCTCGGTTATTTCAATCCTTTTGATTTGTTTAATTGCTTTAGCCATGCTGCTTCTGCCCCTTTCTCACAGCGTCGCCAGGAAATACATAATCCTTGCGGGCCCATTTCTTCTGGACCTCCACGCCCATTTGTGGTTGCGGGTTTCCATACCTGTGGTTGATGGATGGCAGCGGGTTGATTCCTTCATATTGGAGGATTTCAAGCTTTGCCTTCGTTTCTTTGTAGGCTGGCGTGTCAGTGTCCTTATCGGCATAGCTGCTCGTAAGCAGGTTGATTGCGGCATCCCCGGAGTCGTTCATCGGCAAGTATACCTCCTTGCCCTGTACCCTGTCGGTCACAACACAGCGGACTTTCACGTTTCCGTACGGAGATGTCAGGCGGACAAGCGTGCCGTCCATGATGCCTCGCTCTTTGGCAAGTTCAGGTGATACTTCCAAGAAGACGCCCGGTGTTTTCGAAGAAATCCCCTTCGACTTATAAGTGAGGTTCCCCTCATGGAAATGTTCAAGCAGGCGGCCATTGTTGACTTGTATGTCGTATTCCTCGCCGAATTCAGTCGGCACGGACCATGTGACCGGATGGAGACGCGCTTTGCCGTCCGGGAACGGGAACCTTTCCGTGTATAGGAGCGGCATGTCGGTGCCATCAGGTGCGACAGGCCATAGGAGGCTTTTGAAGCCCTCCAGTCTTTCGTACGTGACGCCGGAATAAATGGGCGTAAGCATCGCGATTTCATCCATAATTTCGGATGGGTGGCTGTAATTCCATCCTGCCCCGAGGCGGATCGCGATTTCCTGGATGATCTCCCAATCAGGCTTCGACTCTCCAAGCGGCTCTAATACCTTATAGAGGCGCTGAATTCTCCGTTCCGTATTTGTAAACGTTCCTTCTTTTTCAAAGCTTGGGCATGCAGGCAGGACGACATCCGCGAATTGCGCCGTCCTTGAGAAGAAAACATCCTGGACGACAAAAAAGTCAAGTTTTTCAAATGCGGCGTGCACGTGGTTGATGTTGGAGTCGACAAGGCCCATCTCTTCACCCTTGATGTAAAGCGAGCGGAGTTGCTTATGGTGGATTGCCTCAATCATGTCATGGTTGTTGATGCCTGGTTCTGGCTTAAGGTTTACGCCCCAAGCCCGCTCGAATTTCCTTCGTGCTTCTTCATCCTCGACATGCTGATATCCGGGAAGATAATTAGGCGCGCTGCCCATGTCGCTCGCTCCCTGGACGTTGTTATGCCCCCTGAGAGGATACGCTCCTGCCCCAGGCTTCCCGTAGTTCCCTGTTACAAGAAGTAGGTTGGAAATCGCCGTACTTGTATCGCTTCCGCCGATATGCTGGGTAACGCCCATCGCCCAAAGAACGCAAGCGCTTTTTGCTTCGGCGATCATTGTTGCCACCTGAATGAGGCTTTCCTTCGGGATGCCGGTTGCTTCCTCCGCATAGCCGAGCGTGAATGGCTTCAGGCTCTCAATGTATTCCGGTACATTGTTCACGCGGCTTGCAAGGAATTCTTCATCCGCCCAACCCATATCAATGATGTATTTAGTCACAGCGGACAGCCAGACAAGGTCCGATCCCGCTTTTGGCCTGATAAAAAGATCCGCCCTTTCAGCCATTTCATCCTTGCGCAAATCGGCGACAATCAATTTCTGCCCTTTCAGCTTGTGGGCCCTTTTCACACGGGTGGCTAGGACCGGATGGGCTTCCGATGTATTGGAGCCGACAATCAGGACGAGGCCTGCTGATCCGATATCCTCAATTGAGCCCGCATCGCCGCCATACCCGACTGTTCGGAACAAGCCGACTGTCGCCGGCGTCTGGCAATAGCGCGAACAGTTGTCGACGTTGTTCGTTCCAATTATCTGTCTAGCCAATTTTTGCATCAGGAATGATTCTTCATTCGTACATTTCGATGAAGTAATGAATCCCATTGACTCCGGACCGTATGTGTTTTTGATTTCAGTGAATTTATTCGCAACAAGGGCTAGTGCTTCGTCCCAGCTCGCCTCACGGAAGGTATCGCCTTCGCGGATCAGCGGCTTTGTCAGACGCTCTTCGCTGTTTACGAAGTCCCAGCCAAATTTCCCTTTTACGCAAGTGGAAATTCCATTGGCAGGTGCTTCCACTTTTGGCTCAACCTTAAGTATTTTCCGATCTTTCGTCCAAACCTCAAAGCTGCAGCCGACACCACAGTACGTACAGACTGTTTTCGTCTTTTTAATCCGTTCATCCCGTATCGCGGATTCCATATCGGAAATGGCGAGGATGGAACCATAGCCTGTTTCGACGCCTTTCGTTATGTCAATCATCGGACGGAGGGTTTCCTTAGCAATGCCTGTCAGGAAGCCCGCCTCGCCAACCATTCCTTTTTCCATCATCGCATTGCATGGGCAAACGGTTGAACAATGCCCGCAGGAAACGCACGATGATTCATTGATTGGGACATCATCATCCCAGATGACCCGTGGCCGTTCCCGTTCCCAGTCAATTCTGAGCGTCTCCGTGACCTGGACGTTCTGGCACGCTTCTACACATCGGCCGCACAGGATGCACTGGTCAGGGTCATACCGGTAAAAAGGATGCGAATTATCCTCCTCATACGGTTTGTGGTCGAACGGAATGCTTTGATGGTTAATCTTCATTGCCTTAACGGTGTTATGAACTTCGCACGTCCCATTGTTGTAATCACAGACCGTACAGTAGAGCTCGTGGTTATAAAGGATTTTATCCATCGCCATCGTCTGCGCTTTTTTCACATCAGGGGAAACTGTATTAATGACATCCCCATCCTTCAGGTCCGTTGAACAGGAGCGGACTAGTTCCCCGTTGACTTCGACAATGCATGTATCGCATGTCTCAATCGGCCCAAGGCTCGGATGGTAGCATACTTGAGGGATTTCAATTGAACGATCCGATAAGTACTGAAGGACGGATTGGCTGCCCTCGGCTTCGGCAACTACCCCATTGATTGTGACGTTGATCTTCCCAGGCAAAACACCCACCCTTTCCAACTTGAAATTTACTTTGTTAAAAACCCACTCCTATTCCCCTACCCTTAATACCTTAAAACTAAAACACTAGTAGGGAGGTTTTCATTTTGGGAAGATGGTGATTTGTATATATGGGGAACTTGCTATTTTACATTTCATAGGTCGATAAGTTGGTAAAAAAGTTCATAGTTTGGGGTTAGTCATTATTTTGGGGTGGTTTTTAATTTGGGGTGGTCATTTAAATTGGTGCGTGGTTCATATATTCGGTAAATCGGTTCATAAATTTCAGTAACTGGTTCATAAATCTATGGAACCGGTTCATACATTCGGGAAGCCGTTTTTCTACATGGGATTAGTTCATAATTTGGAGGTGGTTCATAAATCCGGTAAATTGGTTCATAAATTTCGGTAACCGGTTCACAAATCTTTAAAACCAGTTCATAAATCCGATAAATTGGTTCATAAAACTACGAAACTGGTTCATACACTCATGTGGCGACTGACGGATCCGGTGCCGTTAAGCTGGAGTTTGATAAAAAAGAGCCGCCTTTTGAGGCAGCCCTATAGTTACTTTTATTATTCAAGTTGCCCGTTTTTCCGCAAATCAATACTTTGCCAATCCCTGTTCCAGAGTCTTTGCACCCCGGCCAGCTTAAGTCCATCAAAGGTGAGTTTAAAAATGTCCGGCATATCAAGATTGTTCCAGAACTCGAAGCCATAGTCATTATTGAAGTGGTTCATGATTAAAACCATTATATTGCCATGTGTGCCGACAGCGATGTTTTCCCCGCTATAGGTGTCAAGGACGTGAATAAGGGCATCGACACCTCTTTTTTGGGCATCTTTGTTCGATTCGCCGCCTTCCAGTGAAAAGGTATGGTCCTCCCAAACCTTTTTAATAGCGGCGGAAAAATCGGTAACTGGCTGAACTGATAGAAGCCTTTCCCTAAAGCCATCAATGGGTATGACTTCTGTTCCAAGTGCCCCGGCAATGCCGGCAACCGTTTCAATGGCTCGCTTGTATGGGCTTGAAAGGACCACACTGATATTTTCCTGTTTTAATAGTTCTTCAGTAACCCGTTCAGCTTCTTGGATACCCCGCTTTGATAGCGGCCTCCCTAGTTCATCCGGCGTATACTCGGAGTGTGCATGGCGCACAAAGTAAACATTCGTCCGCAATCAAACTCTCCCCTTTTTAAAAAAACTTCATTCCCGTTTGCCAGGCACCTGCGGCCGCAGCCAGTCCAACATGTATGGCTCTCGTTTCCAAGGTCCCGGTCCATTACAACGGTCCCGACCTAGTCCTCGAGCGCGGCCATGAACCTGCTGATCCGCTTGTGAATATCCGTGGTGATCCGGTCGCCGAAAGAGACTGTCAGCGCCCTGTCCCCAAGCGGCTTTAGTTCATAGTGCATCGTTTTCTCCCTTTCGTGCATCACATACTTCCAATTTAGCAAAAAAACGTCAGTTGTGCGATGAAAAGCGAAAGCGCCCTGGTTTGGGCGCTTGAATTAGGCATTTTCCTTTTTAAACTACCTCGGAATGCGCTAGTTTATTTGAGTTATTCGTCGCGTATGCTGATCGCTCTACGGGCAAGGTTTACGTCATTTTGAAGCATTTTCCCAAGGTCGTATGCTGGATACAGTCCTCTGCTGTACATATAGTTAAAAATCCGCTCATGCCCCCTAACCGCCTTGGTCATATGATTGAGGAACGTCCGCCGGAGCTGAGGAGTAGCGGCTTCGGTTACCGCAATCCCATAGTTGCGGACGAGTGTCTTTGACATCGCCAACAGGTCTCCGGCATAAAAAGGATTATCTTCCCTCATCTCGTCCTCATCACGTTGAGCCTGGCCAGCTGCGGAAGGATAGAATTGGAGCAGCTCCGTAAGATTTTCCTCGAGGTCGCGGATGGTCCGCTGATAAATCCCACGCAACTCCGTATCAGTAATTCGTTTCATTCCGATTTTCAGTTTCATTAAACCAATTGATTGAAAAGCCGTCAGTTCATGCAGTTCAAGCGTTTCATGCCAGGCAAGTGTCCTTCTTTCTTCATTCATTTCGGATACCTCCATTTTTTCTGCAATATCACTCTAACGTATTCTGGAGGCAGGAAATTGGTTATTCGTCCCAGAAAAAAATACAGCTTTCCTAGGACTGTAGGCAGCTGTATTCTTTTTTGGGGAGAGGGTCATTTTCGCTGCGACTTCAGGCAAGAGCCTGTTCCAAATCGGCAATGATTTCTCCACTGTCGCCAAGCCCTACCGCAAGCCGAATGGTCCCGGGATCGATGTTTTCCGAAATGAGCTGTGCTTCATTGTTTCCTGTGTTCGGCGACATCGCAAGGGTCTCGAACGATCCCCAAGACACGCCAATTTTTATGTGTTGGAGGCGGTCGAGTACACTTCTTGCGGCCCGGTATCCGCCATCGACGGCAAACCCCATCACCCCGCTATAGCCTGATAGGAGAGTTTTGCCAAGTTCATATTCGGGATGTGAAGGGAGCCCGGGATACAGTACTTGCTTAACCTTTGGATGCTGTTCAAGAAATTCAGCGACTTTGAGCGCGTTTTCTTGATGGGCTTTTAGCCTGAACGGCAGCGAACGCATACCCCTAAGCAGCAACGTCGCTTCATACGGGGAAAAGTTCCCTCCCATTAGCAGCAATTCTTTTGTAAAAAGATTGTCGATAATTTTCTTTTTGGAAATGACCGCCCCACCCACAAGGTCACTATGTCCACCGAGATATTTTGAGAGAGAGTGGACGACGATATCGACGCCTTTTAAAAGCGGCTTTTGGAAAAGAGGGGTTGCCCAAGTATTGTCGATGATTGTCCTGATGCCATGTTTTTTTGCGAGTGATGACATCGCCCGGGGGTCAGTCAACCGGAATGTCATGTAGGACGGGCTTTCCATGAAAATGACTCGGGTATTCGGCTTGATCTGTTTTTCAACTGCTTCGCCTCCTGTTTCATAGCAAACAGAATGGCTAACGCCGAATTTCTTGAGGTATCTTAGGAGTTCCATTGTTGAAAAATAAAGATTGCTGATACATAGGACATGATCGCCGCTTTGCAAGGAGTTCATCAGGGCTGCGGCAATGGCTGCCATCCCCGAGGAAAAGCAGCGGCATGCCTCGCCACGTTCAAGGGCGGCAAGCTTCATCTCGGCAGTTTCGATGGTCGGGTTGGTGCCGCGGGTGTATACATAATGCCCCTGCTCATTCATGACCGCCTTTGTGAGGCTGTCCATTGAATCGTATACAAAAAGCGAATTACCGTAAGTGGGCGGCACAACCGCTCCGCCAAACTGTTCACGCCTGTCGCCGAGTTCCAGGCAGATTTCAAGATCCTTTTTCCAATGATTGTCCATATTCGCCGCCTGCACCTTTCCTGGTTTATCGCTTTAGTTTTGGCAAAGGAAGGAAGGAATATGAGGAGGGCTGTCCGGTGAAGGGCAGGAATTACTTCATTGTACCGATGATTGGAGTGGGTTGTGAGGGTTTTGTTGTCACGAGTTTGTGTAGAGTGACATCTTGATGCGATTTGAGTGACTTTCTTTTCGGATTTTGGTAGTCCAATGTCACTCATTTGGGTTTGAGTGACTTCCTTTTCGAATTTTGGGCCATCAATGTCACTCATTTGGGTTTGAGTGACTTCCTTTTTGGATTTTGCCCAAACAATGTCACTCATTTGGGTTTCAGTGACTTCCTTTTTGGATTTTGCCCAATCAATGTCACTTATTTGGGTTTGAGTGACTTCCTTTTTGGATTTTGCCCAATCAATGTCACCCATTTGGGCTTGAGTGACTTCCTTTTTGGATTTTGCCCAATCAATGTCACTCATTTGGGTTTGAGTGACTTCCTTTTTGGATTTTGCCCAATCAATGTCACTCATTTGGGTTTGAGTGACACCCTTATTGGATTTTGCCAAATCAATGTCACTCATTTGGGTTTCAGTGACTTCCTTTTTGGATTTTGGCAGGACAATGTCACTAATCGGGGGTTTTCTAAACCGGTTTTCGTCGCTTGGTTGTCACGAATCGGGGCTTTTCGTGACAACTAAACCGGATTTCGCCGCATTGTTGTCACTCAAGTGGTATAAGCAATACAATTGATCCGCTTTTCACTCTTTACTGTGACCGTTTCAGACGACCCAAAAGGGATTGATTGGAAAAGGCTTTTATTTTTCCAAAAAAAATAAAAACAGGTCCCTTTGCAGGAACCTGTTTTCTATGGAGCAAAAACCAATTAGTTTTTGCGAACGTTAGCAGCTTGTGGTCCGCGAGCGCCTTGCTCAACGTCAAAAGTTACTTCTTGGCCTTCTTCAAGAGTTTTGAAGCCTTCGCCTTGGATAGCTGAGAAATGAACGAATACGTCGTCTCCGCCTTCGCGCTCGATGAATCCGAAACCTTTTTCTGCATTAAACCATTTAACTTTACCGTTTTCCATGTTTGTTGCCTCCTCGTGTGGTTCGCACACAATTGTATTACTATTCTTGCTCAAACGTATCCAGGCGATGTCGCATGTTACCGAACAAAAATAATTCTTGATTAGAATAACATGAATAGAAATAAAAGGCAAGCGGAGTGGGTAAAAGTTGTAATCCTTTTTTTACCAAAAACCGACAGCGTTCGCCAAATAGGGATTTAGGCCCTCGTTTTTCCTGCCTATTTTATGAGCTCCTCGACCTCATCCCTTGTTGGCATGCCTCCCTGAGCGCCGGGTTTTGTAACCGAAAGCGCCGCGGCCGCGTTAGCGAACTGGCAGGCTTCCTTAAGCCCCATCCCCTCGCTTAATGCAAAGGCAAGCGCTCCATTAAACGTATCTCCCGCACCAGTTGTGTCAATCGCTTCAACTCGGTAACCAGGGATTTCTCCAACGCCATCCTTGTAAATGGCGACGCCTTTTGGTCCTTGGGTGACAATGCATTTTTTCAGGATTTCTTCTTTTCGTTCACTATTAAGGGATAATATTAGCTGCTTTTGTTCGTGTTCATTCGGGGTCAGATAGTCGACATCATTAAGCAGCTGCTCCGGAAGTACCTGAAATGGAGCGGGATTCAAAATGACCTTTACTCCGTGCTTTTTTGCAATCGATGCGGCCAGTTTCACTGTTTCCAACGGTATTTCGAGCTGAAGGATGATATAGTCACTTTCCGAGATTGCTTTTTCGTGGCTCAAAAGGAATTCTGGTGTTACATGGTTGTTTGCCCCTGGAGTGACGATGATGCTGTTATCCCCTCCGGATAGTGTAATCGAAGCGATTCCTGTCGAACTACCGGAAACAACCCCGACTTTTGAAGTGTCAATCAATTGGCTTTCCAGGTTTGAAATGAGCTCCCTGCCGAAAGAATCGTCCCCCACACAGCCAATCATTGAAACCTGTGCGCCCAGTCTGGCTGCGGCAACAGCCTGGTTCGCCCCTTTTCCGCCCGGAGCTGTGTAAAAAGACTCTCCGATTACTGTTTCACCAACAAGAGGTACACGGGAAACTTTTGTTACGAGATCCATATTGATGCTGCCGATAACCGTTATTTTCTTTTTTTCCAACTTAGATTCCGCCCTTTCTAAGCAGCTCCATATTTGAGAATTGACTCATTGGTTGCTTTTTCGTTCCTCCCGCTCCTTTTTAAAGAGCAGGACACTATTTAAAGGATAGTCCATTTTACTATAGAAGCAAACAGTGGCAACGTCCAACAAATGACTTTTTTCCAACATGCTGGCATATTATTAAAAAATCAGTAACAAAAGTATGGTTGATTTCGTCTATCTATTCGACGTGTAACGCGTTACAGATTCTAGAGATTCCTCTTTTATCGGAAAAGATTTTTTCCTATTCTTGCCGGAAAGACTACCCGCGTTTGGAAAATAAGGTACACTAATAGAGTGGGAATTTTTGAAATGAGATTCATCTTTTCTTGTTCTGAAATACAATAAATGCGGAGATGCACGTTTATGGATAAATCACAACGGAATTATTTCGATTTTACGCTTTTGCTGCTTATTTTCCTGTTTATGATTGTAAGCTGCATCGCAATATACAGCGCCCAAAAATATTCACCGTATAACGTCAATTTCGTATTGCTGCAAGCTCGCTGGTATGTAATTGGACTGGGTGCGTCTGCCTTCGTGTATTTTTTTGATTTTGACCAGATTAAGAGAATATCGCCGTATGCCTACATTTTTGGAGTCTTGGTCCTTATTATCCTGTTCCTTTCGCCTGAGACCATTGCCCCGGTTAGGAAAGGCGCAAAGGCCTGGTTTGAAATCCCGATGATCGGCTCGATTCAGCCATCCGAATTCATGAAGCTTTTCCTCATTATATTTCTCGCCAGGGTGATTTCAAACCATAATGAGAAATACATGGACCGGACCTTGCAGACAGATTTCATGCTGCTTGGGAAAATTTCGGTTGTTTCCGCATTGCCACTCGCCTTTATCCTGCTTCAGCCAGATGCCGGTACAGCGATGGCGGTTACGGCGATTGTAATTGGAATGACGTTTATTTCCGGAATCAATTGGCGGATTATTGCTACGTTGGGTGGAGTGGCAACCTTGGGACTGGCCAGCCTTGTGTACATTTATCTTAAAGCTCCTGATCTATTGCTGCTCGTTCTTGATCAATATCAGCTGAACCGGATTCATTCCTGGATTGACCCATTCGCAGACATGCAAAATAACTCCTACCAGCTGGCCTATTCTATCATGGCAATTGGTTCAGGCATGATGTACGGAAAGGGATTCAATGCATCCCAGGTGAATGTACCTGAAGCCCATTCGGATTTTATATTCACCGTCATAGGTGAGGAATTTGGGTTCTTTGGAGCTAGTCTCGTCATTTCACTTTACTTCATCCTAATTTACAGGATTATTGTTATTGCGCTAAGGAATAAAGGCCCTTATGAAAGCTTGATTGCAACGGGAGTCATCTCGGTTTTGACATTCCATATTTTTGAAAACATTGGCATGGTCATCGGCCTTGTCCCAATTACCGGAATACCCCTGCCGCTCATAAGCTATGGCGGAAGCTCGCTGTTGGGAACTCTCCTTTCGCTGTCGCTTGTCCTGAATATCTCGGCAAAAACGAAAAAATATATGTTTTCTGAAGACGATGATTGACGCTAAAAGGCGCATCCCGGAAATGGATGCGCCTTTTTCATGTTCGTTGTCCAGCCTATTTTGCAGCCGTCTGAAATGGCAGAATCATAGCGGCGGATAGATTGGCGTATCAAGTGCCAATGGCGGATAGATTGGCGTATCATCAATCGCCAATGGTGGATAGATTGGCGTATTATCAATCGCCAATGGTGGATAGATTGGCGTATTATCAATCGCCAATGGCGGATAGATTGGCGTACTATCAAGTGCCAATGGCGGATAGATTGGTGTTGATGCTGCGGCTGATGATGGCGCAGCACCTACTGCAAACAGGCTAAACGCGAAAACAGAGCAGAGAATGACAAAAACTTTTTTCATTAAAAAATCCTCCTCAAGTCATTTTATTTAAATAATAGACTGCCTGCTCGAATTTTTCTTCTCTGGTAAAATAGTCTGCAAGTAATTTATAAAAGTGTGCGAGATCATCTTTATGCTCTTTGCCTTCTTCGAGAAGAGGAATCACTTTAGATTCAAGATATTCAAACGAAGCTGGATCCCCATCATCAAGCATCAAATAGAATGTACTTAATAACAAATACTTTTTGCTGTCAAGCTGAGCAGCTAAGTCGAATACCTCCACAAAGCACTTCTTTGCACCGGCAGTGTCACCCTCCACAAACCTTGTTTCACCGAGAGTATTTAGAGTTACCAGATAGTTAAACCCTTTCTCCTGTTGCAACGAAAGACTTTTTTCAAAGAAATAAATTGCCTGTGCCGCATTCTTTCTTTTCTTTTGCAAAAGGCCCATATTATGGTAAACATATGGAAGTAGCTCTTTCTCATTCAAGAGCTCGGCATTTCGAATCAAATGCTCAAAGCATGCTGAAGCTTCCTCATAAATATTTGAATGTGTATAGTTTATTCCAAGTAACATTAATGTATGGAGAATACGCCTGAAATTGTGCTGCTCCATGAAATGCTGGAGCGCTTTTTTACCAAAATAGATGGCATAGCCGGATTGAAGGGTATATCCTTTGGCAAACGCCCTGTGATACAGGAATTCACCTAGGTTGATTCCGCCTGCCTGTTCCGCATCCAACTTTTCAAGAATCGCATCTGCTTCATGATATTTTGCATGCCGCATTAAATGGATGCTTGTAAAATAGTCGAACAGGTTCCGCTCCTGCCTTGAGAAATTCTTCAAATGCTTTTTAAGCAATTCCTGCTGGGCTTCTGCATCGCGATCGTCCCCTTTAAATAGAAGGTATCTGTATTTATACAGTTCGTATGTATAAATGTGTGATGAAAACGGGATTAGGTTGCCAAGCTCTGAGAGCCGGGAAAAGACGCGATCCGCCTCCGCCTTGATTTGGAATGTCATTTGATTATCGAACTCACCCAGCAGGGCTTTAATTTCTTCGTCCTTGCTGGCCACATCTTCAATTTCGATGCCAAGCCTTTGAAGAAGCAAGGCGACTGTTTCTCTATTGCCCTCTTTTGAAGTGTGTTCAATCTTGCTTAAATGCGGGATTGAGCAAATCCCCTCGGCAAGCTCCTTTTGCGTCATCCTCCTTTGCGTTCTGTAATACTTGATTAAAGGCCCAAAATCCACAATACTCACCAACCGTTTTCTACTACTCTATCACGAAATATGGAAAATTATAAACAATTATTCGAAATTATCGGATATTTCGTATAAATATGATACTAAACGCCCAAAACCATCCTGCATTTTCGCAGGATGGGTTGGGACTAATGAATTATTTTACTCGCGGGAAACCGAAGCCAGATGCATAGTCATCGCCTGTTCCTGCGCCTGTTCCGCCTTTGATGTCATACAGCTTCGCACGGTTTTGCAAATCGGCGCGAACCTGGACATTGCTAAGTGATTTGTTCGAAGACCAAATTTTTGCAGCAAGCCCTGAAACGTGTGGAGTTGCCATTGATGTTCCACTCATTGTCGTATAGCCGCCGCTAGCGGAAGTTGAATAAATTGATCCGCCTGGAGCAGAAACTTCAATATCACGTTCCTGGATGACATAATCGCCGGCAGTGGCAGGATTTCCTCTCGATGAGAAGTCGGATACTTTATATGTGCCATTAACAACAGTATTGTCAAGAGATGCAACCGCTACAGCATTCACAAGAGCGCCGGGATAGCCGATTGTGTTGGAGCTAGGGCCGCTGTTGCCCGCGGCGGCAACAACAAGTGCGCCTTTTCCATACGCATAATCAACAGCGCTTGCAATCAATGAATCTTTTGAACTTGATCCCAAAGACATGGAGACTACTGTTTTTACACCAAGTCGGGAAGCTTCATCGGCAGCATGGCGGATTGCCGCCGCGATGTCATCGGAATAGCCCGAACCGCGGTCATTCAGTACTTTGTACGCCCAAAGCTCAGCCTGTGGAGCAACTCCGTAAATACCTAGGCCATCATAGCCGCCGTTCGCTAGTACCGTGCCGGCAACGTGGGTGCCATGGCCGTTTCTATCGTTACATACGCCATTCACAAGTGGGGACCTAGTCTGTGTAAAGTCTTTACACTGCTCAACGTTGTCCCTCAAGTCAATATGGCTTGTATATACGCCAGTATCAAGGACCGCTACCTTTATGCCATCCCCTCCTGACGTTGTCCTAATAGTAGAATCATTATAAATTGCCTCAATACCCCAAGGTGTCTGGTCGGATGGAACGGCTTGAATGGATGCGCCTGGCTTTGCGGCTGCCTCGTTATCAAGCTGGACTTCATCAACAAGTTCAA
Source organism: Neobacillus oceani (assembly GCF_046237595.1). NCBI lineage: Bacteria > Bacillati > Bacillota > Bacilli > Caryophanales > Bacillaceae > Neobacillus > Neobacillus oceani. Next base: position 3,391,052 of record NZ_CP143543.1, read on the forward strand.
TCTTCAGGTTTTTGTTTTTCAACAAGGCCTGGTATTGTTTTTCATTTACGGTCGTCGTGAAGCCGTTAGCCCCGAAATCCCAGCGGGTTCCGAAACTCTGTTGTGCCTTGGCCTTTTCTCCTCCATTGCCGTTAATTAAAACCCGAAAGGAATCCTTTGCCGCCTGCTCAGGCATCTGGCCGAATGCAGCCGTTGCAAAAACCGATACTCCCAATGCTAAACTCATGAAAGCCGATCCAATTTTGGTTCTTTTCTTCATTTGCTTGCTCCTCTCGAGTATGGATATCAGCAGCACCCCCGCTGCATGATTTTAGTATATTTTAAATTTTCTGATACAGGCAACAAAAATCATGCGGTTTCCTGTTGGGAAAATTGCCGCGAGCTACTGGGCCTTTTGACTTATTCAAGAGGGAAAATGTCCATAATTTTTCATGAAAAGTGCAAAGATTATGCACAAACTTCCTATAAACTTAGGGTGACTTAATAATTAGGAGGTTTAAAGAAATGAAGAAAATCGCCGCAACAATTCTTGGGCTAGGTATGCTTTTAGGCGCCAATGCCGCCGGGGTCTTCGCTGAAGCGCCGTCTTTTGCTAAGGAAATCCTTAGTTTCGGGAAAATGAAGCCGCATATGCAGCAAATGCACCCGGATTTCAGTGAAAAAGAATTAAAGGATATGTACGAAAGCTGCCATGGAAACAATGGCGGAAGTGGTTCAAATAATGCACGGGAAACAAATTTTGAAGGGTCAGTGAACTCTTTTTAAGTTGGGAAAAAATTGTAGATGATGCATATTAATTGGAAAACAAAGGAATACGCTTCTTTATTAAGGCGGATTCCTTTGTTTTATTATAAATAGAAAAGTATGAATTTACATTTATTACCTGATTATTTTTACTAGTTTTAGCCGTTGTTTTTTCTATCATTGTTGTGCCACTCGAGAGCTCGCCGTTCCATATCCAGGACGAAGGATTTTTTCGCAGGGCTGTACTCGCTTGTCTTTGTAAATCGTATTGCTAGTCCTTCTTTAAAGATCGAATACCTCGCCGCTTCCTCTGGATGGGTACGCAAGTAGTCGCGAAATATAAGGTGCCTTTCAATATGCAGGTTGCCATTTTGGTAAAAATGGATATGATGGGTCCTGTTTTCCCCGCCTTTTCGAAAAAGCCTCCTGCCAGGGATTCCCCATTCACCTGCCACTCCGTAACCGATTGCGGCCATTTTTTCATTGAAGGAATCCACTTTTTCGATATCCTTTACAATCGTCATCATGTCAACAACCGGCTTAGCCTTTAATCCTGGTACCGAAGTGCTGCCAAAATGCTCAAAGTTGATGATCACATCTCCAAATACCGTTTTAAGGAATCGGGATTCCTCTTCAAACATCCGTACCCAGTTTTCGCTCCAATCGGACAAGCGAACATCCATGCCCTTCCCCCCATTTTTCTGTGTATTTCTCCTGGACTTTTCGGTAGTTAAGAGTTCCGTTATCAATTTTCCTCTAATTCTACTTCAAGTTTCACTCCCCTTCAAAGTATCCGTTGGATTTTCATCTTCTTATCCAGTCTTTTTTCCTGTACGATAAAAGCTGGGAATATTGGGAAGCGCATTTGTTTATAGCGTCTTTTGCTTCTCACGACCGTTTTGGGCGACATCGCTGGATGATACCGTCTTAATGCGAAAGCTTCTTTTATAAAAAAGGGATTCCAATAAAGTTTTTCAAAAAATGAATCTGTTTCCATTTGGGACTCGTCAAAAGGGAAACACGATTTTGAAGAGGTGAAGACATGCAGGGGGATTCGACAGAAAGGCATATTGCGCTCGCTAACGGTAACGAAGCCAAACTCGAAGAGATCATGGAAGCATATGGAGATCAGGTTAAACGCCTCGTATATTCCTATGTAAAGGATTGGGAAATTGCCGGTGACCTCACCCAGGAGGTTTTTGTCGCCGTGTACATGAAATTGGATCGTTTTGAAGGGCGTTCCTCGTATAAAACTTGGGTGTATACCATCGCGATCAATCTTTCAAAGGATTATTTGAAAAGCTGGCATTACCGCCATATGGCTGTTGCTGAGAAAGTATTCAGTTTTATGAAGGATACGAAACGGACTCCAGAAGAGGCAGCTGTCGAAAATGATGCAAGCAGGCAACTTTTGGAGGCGGTTTGGTCCCTGCCGCTAAAATACAGGGAGATTATTTTGCTTCATTTTTACCAGGACCTTGCCGTTGCCGAAATTAGTGAAACACTCGGGCTTCCGTTGGCAACCGTGAAAACAAGGCTGCACCGGGCAAAAGAGAAAGTGAGAAGTGCCTATATTCCTTTCGAAAGAGGTGGACGATATGAGTCAGTTTAATGAAGAGCTTAAAAGCGCCCTGCTTGGAAGCCTGCCGGAGGAAGCGATTTTATCTGAAGCTGAAAAACAGCAAATCAGGGATCGCATAAAAGCAGTGAAAGGAAAAAAGCCCCGGAAGCCACGTGACCTTTTGCCAAAAACATTGACTGCGATCGTTGCCGCGGGGGTATTGCTGGTTGGCGGCGGCCTTGTGGGCAATGAGCTTGGGCTGCTCTTCAGTGGAACAGGCTCACGTGCGACAACACCGGACTTTCCATTCTATGACGGGCTGAACGAGGGGGATTCCTTCAAGGGCTGGGAGCTCACGAAAAAAGGGCCGGGCAGTGGAAACGATATAGACAATACCAGCCTGATGGAAGCTAGGTTTAAGGGTAAGGCAATCCTGACAGGTACCCTTATTTACCATGGACAGGATATGGGTGAAAAGGCGAATAAAATCTTTTTCCTACCTGATAAAGAGGTTTTCGAAAGGCTTCCGGTCAATCTGGGATCCGGAGATGAATTTACTTTTAACCAGCAAGACAAAGAGGAACTGGCAATGGTTTTTGGGCTGGCACCCAACTCAATGACAGATGGTGTCGAGATTGAGGTAACAGGCTATACTGCCTATTCAAGAGCTGAAAAGAATGTCGCGGATGTTCTGAAGCTCGAACGGGTCATTATTCCTGAAGAGCCGGAAAGAACGTATTCAAACAGGCCAGTTCCCCTCGACGAAAAAGGGAACTTGGAGCTACCTGACACTTTAAAGGAAGCCTATACTGAATTTGCAAAGACACATAATGAGTCCATCCTGCACACTCTTGATTCGTTTTCCGTCTTTCTGTTTTATTTCTATGCCGAACAAATACGCGACTACGAGACACAATTCGCCTTGTACAACGATGATCCAGAAGTAACCCCGGTTTTTACATCCGAGGATGAATTTATCAAGGTCGCCCAGGACCCGGATATGGCTGCCAGCCATGAAAAAATGCTTAAGAAGGTTCTCGACAACCCAGTGAAGCAGGTAACATTCATTGGCGATGATGAAGCCGTCGTAACCATTTCGGAGGAAGATGGCCTTGGCTTCAGACTAGTCAAAAACCATAAGGGTATCTGGAAAGTCGGCTGGCTGCCGATTCAATAAGAAAATCAAAGATATTTCTTTAAAAAAGCCTCCGGCTGCAATGGCAACCGGGAGGCTTTTTTAATATAGTGGAGGAGCTTCCTCTTGATTTTGTTTTTCATCCAATTCCTGTTTGATCATTTCCTCTTCCTCTTCAACTGCTATCCGGATGATTTGATCATGCAGGTTGTGGAATGCTTCATCAAGATCCCTGCGTGAAAGCATTTGTTCTTTTTCTTTCATTGATCTCGCCTCCTTTACTTTACTCTTCTCCTAAACCCTTTGGATAAAACCCATCTGTTTGAGAAAAATATATTGGAAAGGATGATGGAGATGGGTAAACGTGAAAGAGGAATTGCCGGACGCATTTATGAACCGTCCGATTATAAAAAGAACGATGAAGTGTCAGCTGGCCTGGCGGAAACACATGAGCAGGTAAGCGACGCGTATATGGAAGGTGAAATTGGCGGCAAAATCGAGCGTCCGGATGGAAGCGCAGATGATTTGCCCCGGTAAAGTTTTACTGGCATTCTCCCGTTTACGGGGAATGCTTTTTTTAATGCCGCTTTCTGCCGAAATCATACGATGGAGACAGTTTTGTGTGGGTTGCTACCTTAAAAAAATTTTGGGCCTTGCTTGTCACCTATCCGGGTTTATTTTGACAAGCCAACCGGATTTTTGCCCTTGCTTGTCACATATCTGGGTTTATTCTGACAAGCCCATTTATTAAACTAACTTTGAGTTGACTACGGCGGTGCTAGTGCCTTCATGCTCCAAATGGAAAAGAACGGGCATTCTCACCCGTTCTTATTTTTCATAGGATGGCGGTCTTGGAGGCCGTCATCGGGGTCATCATCGACGTACGGGTCATGCTCGAACGCTGGAAGGTCGCCGAAAGCGGTCATGAGGCCTTCCTCATCGAGCTCGTCCTCGTATTTTCGGTGCTGGCCGTTCGGGTAAATGGTTACATTGTTGCCATACATATCGACCCCGACGAAGTTTTCGTAATCCTCGGCGTATCCGACAGGGTCCTCACTCTCAATATAATCGTCATTGTAGTGGTCCTTTTCATCGGTGAAGGCAAAGTCGGAAGGTGTTTCCGATGTTCCATAGGAGGCTACTTCCTGCCACGTATCTTCCGCATCATAGGAGACACTTTCATCCTCTTCGTCCTTATCGAATTTCCCGAATGGCGGCATGAGGACGCCTTCCTCGACCGGGCGGGTGTGCGAGGTTACCTTATCGGGACTGTGTTCCTTGCAATACGTCGTATCCGGAAGCGCCTCGAGGCGTTCGAACGGAATCTCTTTTCCGCACACCTGGCATTTTCCATATGTGCCGTTCGCGATTGCTTCAAGCGCCCTGTTTATATTATCAAGCTGGTTGTTGGTGTGTTCATTCAGGGCTATGTCCTTTTCGCGTTCGTACAGCTCGGTGGCGTCATCGGCGGGATGGTTGTCGTAGCTTGAGAGCTCGCCCATCGATTCGTGCCCGTGTCCCCGCTGCAGCCCGAATTCATCATTTTCCTCCAAATGCCCTTCAAGGTTTGCCTTTTCCTCTAGCAGCCGCGACCGCAGCTCCTCCAATTGCGCTGAAGTTAACATATGCAAGCCCCTTTCCTTAAAAAATCCGTGCGCCAAGGCCCGGTCCGTTCCTCTTTCTAGTTTCAAGTAAACCTCAGTTTATTATGCAACTCTTTATGGCGTAATTCACCCGGTTAAAGCCGCAAAACCGAATCTTCATAAAACAGATTTTTTTATATGTTTGATCCATGATACTTGTCGTAGCTCTCTCCCTGGTGAAGTTCACAATGAGGCTGGCGGCCTTTAAGGGTCTGAAAAATTAATCCCCCGCTTGTTTCCTGACTTCTCTTAAACCCGGGATGGACTTAAAGCGGGATAAAAAGACCCTTACAGCGCAACCTAACTTGAAAGGAGTGTGGTTAAAATGCCTAACTTGGATAAGAAGAAGTTTCATGAAATACAGGAGAAGCATCAGGCTGAGTATGTTGGCACCGACCGGAACCAGGTGCGTGGAGCCGGCAGGACGGATTATAATGGCCAAGGTAATACGGATAAGTCGCCTGGTGCTACTGGCCGCAAGGTTTGAGGGCTTGCCGGCCGGGGTTTTGATTGAGGGTAGATGGCGTGGGCCTGCCCGGCGGAAGCCGGGCTTTTTTCAAAAAGAGGGGTTGGCCTTATCAGGATAGCAGGGCTCCAATTCCTTGCCAGCCGAAGTAGAGTCCGAAGCCGATGAGTGATAGGCCGGAGATGACGGATATGGCTGTCAGGAACGCTGAGGTGAGGTAGCGTTTGGCGCCAGTTGCGAGGGTGGCCATTGAGATGTCCCAGATGAGTAGGCCGGAGAAGATGGCGGCGCTGTACAGGATGAGCTGTCCGTGGCCCGAGGTCGCGGCGGTTTTGGCGAGGACGGAGCCGTAGATGCCGAGCCAGAATAAGATAGTGAGCGGGTTGGACAGTGACATTAAAAAACCGGACATGAAGGATTTGATGAGCGGTTCTTTTTTCCTGTTGCCGCTGATGGTGAGCCCTTTGATGTTGATGAGGCTTTCCACGCCGGTGTAGAGCAGGACGAATGCGCCGAATAGCCAGAGGAATGTCTGAACGATTGGGGTGTCGATGAAGTTGACGACTCCGGCATAAACGATGATCATGTAGATGCCGTCCGCAGCGGCCGCTCCGACTCCAGTGAGCCAGGAGTGCCAGAATCCGTAGCGGATGCCGCGGTCGAGTTGGGCGGCGTTGATTGGCCCGATTGGAGCTGCGAGTGATAGGCCGAGCAATACATAGCTTAAATAGACGGTCATGACGTTCCACTCCCCTGCCTGAATAAAAGCTTGTCTCCACAATGTATTCAGGGAAGCGGGCTTGTACGACTGTTTTTAGATGATTTTTGAAGCGGGCGTTGTGGGTCTGGAGGAATATTTCCTCCTAACGTACAGCAGCCCCTCTGCGGAAGACCCATTTTTTTTGCCCAAAATAGTTGGTTACTGTGTAAAGGCCGCTGCCGGCGAGGACCGCTGCGTCATCACGATAAACGGGGGGCAGAAAATCAGCGGCTCCAGCGCCGATTAACTGCCCGCTTGTCCAGTAGGAAGCAAAGTAGCAAACAAGGATAACGGCAACAAACCTGGGTGCTCCTTTGGAAAAGCTGACTGAGCTTCTAAAGGTGAATGAACGGTTTAGAAAATAGCTGAGTGCCGCTCCAGCCGCGTTTCCAATGAATGTCGAGAGCCAATACGAGGCACCGGCAAGGTTCAAAAGCGTTAGCATGATAAGCAGGCCCACCGCGGTGTTGGCCATACCGACGAGCGCAAAGCGGACGAATGAATTAGTTTGTTTCAGGGAGTTTTCCGCTATCAAGGTGATATCGCTCCGTTCCCGGTTCGGTTTGGTTCATGAGGCCAAAAGGTAGGTTGAACATGTCGATGTCGATAATGAACTTTGGTCGCTGCTTCGATTCTTTGTAGATTTTTCCGATATATTCGCCGATCAGTCCGATGGCGACAAGCTGCAGGCCGCCGATCAGCCAGATCGTTATGATTAGCGTTGTCCACTCCGATGCCGTTTCGCCGAAGAATTTCAGGGAGAAGAAATACGTTCCTGAGAGGATGCTAACCAGGCAGGCCGCAACGCCCAATGTAAGGACGAGGCGGATTGGCGTTACCGAGAAGGATGTGATCCCGTCAAACGCAAAGCCAAGCATTTTGCGGAGCGGATATTTCGATTCCCCTGCCAGGCGCTCCTTCCTGTCGTAAAAGACTTCGGCCGATTTAAAGCCGATCAGGGGGATAACGCCCCTGAGGAACATATTGATTTCTCGGAACCGTTCAAGTTCGGTAACGGCGCGTTTGCCGAGTAGCCTGAAATCGGCGTGATTGTAGACGAGATTGACTCCCATTTTGGCCATTAATGTGTAGAAGCCTTGGGCGGTGCACCTCTTGAACCACGTATCCTTTTTCCGGCTCTTCCTTACTCCGTATACAACTTCGCAGCCATCTTTGTATTTTTCAATAAATTCGGGTATGGCGGTGATATCATCCTGAAGATCGGCATCGATTGTGACGATGCAATCGGAAGCTTCCTTTGCGGTAAAAATTCCCGCCAGAAGCGCGTTCTGGTGGCCGGCATTCCTGGCAAGCTTAAGCCCCTTTACGAGCTGGTTCGCAAGGCTTGCTTTGTAAATAAGCTCCCACGTCCTGTCCCTGCTACCATCGTCGACGAGCAAAAGCCGGCTTCGAGGCGACACGCGTCCATCGCCAATCATCCTGGATAACAGGCCCGAAAGCTCCTGTATCGTTACGGGCAACACTTCTTCCTCATTGTAGCAAGGGACTACAATTGTAAGGACTGGTTCACTCATGTTTCGGATCCTCCTGATGTGATTAGAGCGTTTGTTTTTAAAATTGTACGGCGGAGTAGTTAAAACGCCTTGTACAGGTAAATCTTCCAGGCGGACTCCTTTGAGATAAAGGTACGTTCCAGTTGAAGCCTGTTTTCCTCAGCATTCATAATCGGGACCGCGGAGAAAATGTATGTGCCGCCCATTTTTTTGAACTGGCTGGTGTCGAGCTCGAGGTTCTTTAAGGTTGCTTTCGAGTTCTTTTTAAACATATACCGCTTGCCGAGCTCTGCTGTGAAAAGGTAGCAGCGCCCTCCCCATTCGTCAAAGTACTCGCGGATAACGTTGTTTTTCTCGAGTTCTTTGGCGATGATTTTCCGAAATTCATGTTTATAGGAAAGCGGGTAGAAATTGTTGTATGTATCGAGCGTGTAAAATCCGTTGTACTGGGCAATTGCCGGATGGATCCCGATGCTCGCTACCCGGTATTCGTTTTTTGGCAACCCGATATGGCGTCCAATTTCCGCAAATTGCTTTTCCGCGTAAAATTGCCTGAATGTTGGCTTTTCGCGGTAAACGATTTCGTCGTTAAACATGAACAAGAGCACGATTTGCGCCGCGGCAAGGACGGCCGCCGCCTTCCTCCAGGCAACACCTGAATCCGCGATGATTTTCAAGGCAAGCGCGAAACCCGTATAAATGACAAGAGGCCTGAGAAAATGGAACCGCGCGAAATTGAATGTATCAAGAAAATGGAACCTCTCCGTTAGCGGTAGCCAGCCTCTGTAGAACCAGAAGGCATACCAGACGGAAAGGACAATGTTCAATACTAGAAGCTGCAGAAACATCTTTTCTTTACGCCAGCTTTTTTTTGTAAAAATAATACCAAGTGCCATCACGGTGGCTGCAATGATGAACAGCCCGTGGACCGTCATGACATGTGTATGGCCAAGGAAGAAATTTTTCAGGGAGAGCCTTACCGCATGCCAAAATGGTAGCCGCGCATGGAAATACTCATCCCTGCTGTTCGGCTCATCATCGAATAAAAATGAATAAACGAGCCGGTACTCAACAAGCAAAAACATCGCTGTCATCGCTGCTATCGCCAACAGAAAGCGGAGGTTCCACTTCCTGGTTTTGATGGCCTCGACAACCCAGAACAGTCCAGCTACGACGATGAAGAAAAAGAAACCGAGTACAAAGCTTGAGTACAGCGGCAAAAGCAGGAGAACAATCCAGTTAATCGGGCGTTTTTCCCCGGCCCGGATATTGAGAAGCGCCCAAAGCGCGAGGGGCATGCCGAGCGTGCTGAGCATCCCCGAAGGCCAAAATGGGGTCAGCGCGAAAGCAAGCGCGACCGCTGTGGCAACCCATTGATGGCGCGGCCCACTAATCGTATGTTTTTTTAGCAAAAGGTACATTCCAATAAAGGCCAGAATCCGTGTAATCGCCTGGCTAACAGCGTACGCGGCCATCGATGGGAGGAACGCGTGCAGCCAGACAATCCCACTCATTTCCGGCCCAAATGCGTTCCTCGAAAGCTCCCCATTGATAATTTGCGGAATGGATGCGTCCACCGGCCCGAAAATTTCCCCGCTTCCCGCGAGCACCTTGTACCAAGCAATATTCGAATCGAGGTTGTCATGGACGCGGATATGGGCATCTTCCCCAAGCAGGAACAGCGGCGCCACATAAACGGCAAGCGCCATTGAGGCTACAGTTATATGCCACCATTCTTTTCTCGCAAACATCCCTTCCCCTCACTTCAATGCTCGTTCACGGCATTTTTTTATCCCTTCAGACCCGTTTTAGTATTTGTCCAGCTTTAGGTGTTTATTCCTTATTTTCCAACGCGAGATTTCTTTTTGAAAAATAGCTTTGCCACTATCGTTGAATAATGATTGTTTTTTAAAATTCGAGCGGTTTCGGCAATAAAACTGAAAATTTGTTATTTTTCTCTTTACAAATACAGGTACTTTTTACTATATTTACTATAAATATTATATTTATATTTTATATATCTTTTACAGGGAGAGAAGCTTCATGAAAAAATTCGTTCTAATTGTGTTTTTCGGTTTCCTCGCCATCATCGTGGCCCAGCCAGGCCTCCCGTTTGCGATGGCAACCAGCCTGTCAAAGGACCTTGCATATGAAGCCAGCTCCCTCCGTACCAAAGATCACGGTCTTTTAACCACCCTGTCCTTTCATGTAACCAGAACAATGGAAGGGAATCCATTCCTGCTTCCAAGTGGAGTCGTCGAGAGCGGGAATTCGGAAATTATCCGGATCGCCGAAGAAGTTACATATGGAAAGAAAACGGCGAAAGAAAAGTCAATCGCAATCTATAAATGGGTAACTGAAAATCTAGAATATGATGCCGCAACATACTTTGACGCAATCGCGGGCAGGCCATTTGAGTTCAAATCCGCGCTAGAGGCGTTGAACTCAGGGAAAGCGATGTGCATGGGATTTTCCCATTTGAATGCAGCTATCCACAGGGCCGCCGGGATCGAAGCGAAGGTCGTATTTGGCAGTGACCATGCCTGGAATGAAATTATGATTGACGGCAAATGGGTTCCACAGGACACGACCCGGGGTGCCGGCTACATCGACAACCGCGCCCGCGAGTTTATCCATAAACCAAACCTAGACTACCTTTTCCATACGGATGAATTCAGGGAAGGAGAGTATCTTTGGTAGAGTAGAAACGGCAATTGGCTTAATAGGGAACACTTTCTCTTTGGGGGAAGTGTTTTTTTTGATGGCAGGTAAGTCGATTAGAAAAATTGATTGACGGCCCCCCTTATGGGAACGGGAGGTTTTGTCCATAATTGTAAAATATAGCTGGATTGTTTAGGAATCCATGTGGGGGAGTCCGGCAAGGCTGTTATTCCGATATGCCCTGTCTGCCGATAAGGAGGTTTCCATGCCAAACCGCTGGTACATTCATTTTTTGCGGCTGCCCGTCCAAATGAGGGTTTTGTTTATTACATTTTTCTTTTTCTTTGTGTTCGGGGTAGGCATCCGTTTTCTTGAACCCGATACTTTTCAAACTGTATACGATGGGATATGGTGGGCGTTTATTACAGCCACGACCGTGGGCTATGGCGATTTTGTTCCCCACTCCCTTTTGGGCAGGCTTGCCGCGGTGCTTCTGATCTTGTTTGGTGCGGGGCTTGTTTCGTATTATTTCGTTTCGCTTGCTACCGCGGCAGTAACAAAACAAAACGCTTTGTCTGAAGGAAAACTTGCGTACAAAGGCACAAGGCATATGGTGATTGTGGGCTGGAATGAGCGGTCAAGGGAAATTATCAGCAAGCTGAGTGATTCCGGCAGCCCAATAGAAATTGTCCTAATCGATGAAACACTTGATGAAAACCCGACCCAGTCACGCTATGTCCATTTCGTACAAGGCAAGCCCCACGTTGATGAAACGATTTTAAAAGGAAACGTCCCAAAAGCCGAAATGGTGCTCATCACATCAGACCATAGCCACGAGGAACTTCTCGCGGACATGAACTCGATTCTTACATTGCTTACCATTAAAGGGATTTGCCCCGAAGTAAAGTGCATCGTCGAAATCCTGACACCCGAGCAGGTTGTGAATGCCAAACGGGCCGGTGCTGACCAAGTCCTGCAATCGAACAAACTGACCAGCATCTTTATGCTTAGCAGCATCCACTCACGGGGAACTGGGCTTCTTCTGGATATCATCGGCGGGCTCCAGGAAAACCGCCTTGCATCTGAGGAGGTAGCTGAACATTTTGCGGGAAGGACATTTGCCGAGGCTAAGGAAGCATGGGCATCCAGGGAAAAACTGTTGATAGGCATAAAAAGAGGAGAAGAATTGGCCGTCAACCCGCCCCTTTCTTTTAAAATTGAACCTGGCGATGAATTTATTGCAATTAAATAAGCTGTGTATGCAAGGATAGACAATGAACCCCGATTTGCCGTCAAATAAGGAGAGGTTTCTGACACGGTATGCTCCGAAACCTGATCTACTGTCAGAATCAGGTGGGGTTTCTGACACCAAACACTCCAAAACATGATTTACTATCAGAATCAGGTGGGGTTTCTGACACCGAACGCTCTGAATCATGATTTGCTGTCAGAATCAGGGGGGTTTCTGACACCGAACGCTCCAAAGTCTGATTTGCTGTCAGAATCAGGTGGGGTTTCTGACACCGAACGCTCCAAAGCCTGATTTGCTGTCAGAATCTGAGGAGTATTTGGACATAAAACTACGGAAATCTAGGGATGCTGTCCAAACATAAATAACTGTGGATTCATAACTATGTTAAATAGGATTTTGTCCACACCCAATGATTCAAAAGAAATATTATTCTTTATAAAAATAGAAGCGCGGGAGCCTCAAGCCCCCGCGCTTTATAATGAATAAGGATTATAGAAGGGCCGCTTCCAGTTTTGCGACCAGGTCGTCTACGATTTTCAGGTATTCTGAGTCGATTGGGGCGTCCTTGTCTTCTGGAGACTGGAACTGGTTCAGGGAAGCGGACAAATTGCCGACGTTGCCTTCCTTATCGATTCCGTCCTCGTACTCATGGGCGAGAAGAAACGGTGTGCCAATCCTGACTCTCGGATTTCCTCCGTCAAGCTGGCCATCGATCGCCTGGAATGGCACCCTGAAAAAGTGGTATCCGCCATCGTCATCGATTTTGTAGTCAAAGAAACCCTTGTCGTAATCCCAGTTGCCCCCGACCGTATAGCCGAGCGGCTTTAGGGTATCTTCAAGGACCTTAAAGGAAAAATCTTTCCCTTCTACATTGCTTTTTACAGGAATCATAGCAGCCCCCTCTTTCCTTTTTCATTTTCGCTAAAACGATTAAAATTCAAGCCTGCGTTTTTCCGATTTTCTTTTCTTCGTAAAAACGTTAGAATTCAAACCTATTTCAGGCGTTTTTCCAATTCGGCTTTCTTCTCTTCGTAGCCAGGCTTGCCAAGGAGCGCGAACATGTTCACCTTGTATGCTTCAACGCCTGGCTGGTCGAATGGGTTGACGCCGAGCAGGTAGCCGCTCATCGCGCAAGCTTTTTCGAAAAAGTAGACCAAATAGCCGAATGTATACTCGTCCATTTGTGGAATGGAAACAATCAGGTTCGTGACGCCGCCGTCAGTGTGTGCGAGCATTGTCCCTTCGAAGGCTTTGTTGTTGACGAAATCGACCGTTTGCCCGGCAAGGTAGTTCAGGCCGTCGAGGTCATTCGCTTCCTCCTCGATTTTGAGCTCATATCGTGGTTTTTCCACTTTAATGATTGTTTCAAACATATCGCGGCGGCCTTCCTGGATATATTGCCCAAGCGAATGCAAATCAGTCGAGAAATTGGCCGAGGCGGGGAAGATGCCTTTTTGGTCCTTTCCTTCACTTTCACCGAAAAGCTGCTTCCACCATTCAGAGAAATATTGCAGGCCAGGCTCATAGTTGATTAACATTTCTATTGTCTTTCCCTTGTTGTACAAAACGTTCCGTACCGCGGCATATTGATAAGCAGGGTTGTCATCAAGCTCGGAGTGGCTGTAATCCTCCATCGCCTGGCGAGCGCCGTTCATCATTGCTTCAATATCCGCTCCGCACACAGCGATTGGCAGCAAGCCGACTGCTGTTAAAACCGAGTAGCGGCCGCCGACATCGTCCGGAATGACGAATGTTTCGTAGCCCTCTTCGTTGGCGAGCGTCTTCAGGGCTCCGCGCGACTTGTCCGTGGTGGCGTAGACCCGCTTCCGCGCCTCCTCTTCCCCGTATTTTTCCACAAGAAGCTTCCGGAACAGGCGGAAGGCGATGGCCGGTTCGGTCGTTGTGCCGGACTTCGAGATGACGTTGATGGAGAAGTCCTTGCCTTCAAGCAGACCGATGATGTCGTGCAAGTAGGTGGACGAGATGTTGTTTCCGGCAAAGATGATTTGCGGTGTGCCGCGCTCGTCGGACGGCATGGCATTATAGAAACTGTTGCCCAGGAATTCGATTGCCGCGCGGGCGCCCAGGTAAGAGCCGCCGATGCCAATGACGATGAGTACATCGGAATCGGATTTGATTTTTTCCGCGGCCTTCTGGATCCGGGAAAATTCTTCTTTGTCGTAGTTTTCAGGAAGGTCGATCCATCCGAGGTAGTCGCCGCCCGCTCCGGTTTTTTCGTGTAGAGAATGGTGGGCGACCTTTACGGCGTCACGCAGGTAGGTGAGTTCGTGCTCGCCGAAGAAGCCGAGCGCTTTTGTGTAGTCAAAACGGATATGTGTCATTTGGAAACCTCCGTATTATAGTGTTTATAATACCCACTTTACCCAATGGATATCGGTTAAGCAAGGAACAGCCTGCCGTAACAGCAGGATTCTTCCGGCAAATTTCGCACAACTGTTTTTGTTGAATTGTAAAAATAAAAATAAGCCCTCAACTTAAAAAGGCTGCCCTTCAAGAGGACAGCCGTTCCATTTTTATAGTGATGCACGCAGGATTGCCAGGACATCATCCTTATTGAGGGTGATGTATCCGCCGAATTCGCCGTTAGCCATGGCTTTGTCTGCCATGAGCTCGATTTTGCTGTCATCGATGCGGTAATCAGCTAGCCGGGCCGGAGCGCCGATGCTTGACCAGAAATCGCGTAGCTTTTCGATTCCTTCAAGGGCGGCTTCTTCATCGCTTTTGCCGGACGGATCCACGCCGAAGACACGGACCGCCAGTTGCTTGAACCTGGCCGGATCTTTTTTCAGGTTGTGCTTCATCCAGTTCGGGAACAGGATCGCGAGCCCCCCGCCGTGCGGAATATCGTAAACAGCCGAGACGGCGTGCTCGATATTGTGGGTCGCCCAGTCGCCGCGGAAGCCCATGTTAATCATGCCGTTCAATGCCATTGTGCCGCAGAAAAGCAGCGTTTCGCGGTACTCATAGTTTTCAAGGTCCTCCACAGCTTTTGGAGCTATTTCCATTACTGTTTGAAGGAGGGATTCACACATGCGGTCCTGGTATGGCGTATTTCCCGCTTTGTGGAAATAGTGCTCGAATGTGTGAGACATCATGTCGACAATCCCGTAAATCGTCTGGTCTTTTGGAACGGTGAATGTATAAACCGGGTCTAGGATGGAGAATTTCGGCATTGAGTATGGCGGCGCGCCCCATCCGTATTTCTCATTCGTTTCCCAATTGGTGATGACGGAGCCGGCGTTCATTTCCGAACCGGTCGCGGCAAGCGTCAATACCGTGCCGAATGGAAGGGCATCGTTCACCGGGGCTTTTTTCACAACAATATCCCATGCATCACCTTCATATTTTGCACCTGCTGCAATTAGCTTCGTGCAGTCGATGACCGAGCCCCCGCCAACAGCTAGCAGAAGTTCGATCCCTTCTGTTTTGCAAATCTCGATTCCTTTCCTGGCGGTGGAGACACGCGGGTTCGGTTCGACTCCGGCCAGTTCAAAAACCTCCGCTCCGGCTTCGTTCAGCAGCGAGGTAACCTGTTCGTATAGGCCACTCCGTTTAATGCTTCCTCCGCCATAGACGAGGAGTACTTTTTTCCCGTATTTTGGGACTTCATTTTTCAGTTCGGCCAGCTGGCCTTTTCCGAAAATCAATCGTACAGGATTGTAGAAAATAAAATTATCCATCGAAACTCCTCCTTTACACACACTATTATTTATTATCGCACAATGGATTGCAAAAAGTTCGCATGCTTTTTTGGTGCCATGCATGTATAAAATTCCTAATCATGTCCACATTAGTAGTGATAACGATTAAAGGAGGATCTAGATGAGCACGATTCAAAGGATTGCACTTGTCCTTACAATTATTGGCGCTATTAACTGGGGCCTTGTCGGTTTTTTTCAATTTGATCTCGTTGCTTCCCTTTTTGGCGGGCAGGATTCCGGGGTTTCCCGTATTATTTACGGCCTTGTTGGCATTGCCGGCCTCATTAACCTCGGCCTGCTCTTCGCCCCAAGCCACGAGCAGGAAGAAGCGGCCCAAACGAATCCGTCAAGGTAAACTAGTGGGCTTGGGAAAACTCCTACCCAAAAATGTATGTATGATGGTCCTTTTTAACCCAAGAAAATCCCCGCGGCCTATGCGGGGATTTTTGTTTTTCCACTATACCCAGCCCCGTTTAATGGAGGCTTCGGCCATTTTTTGCGCGCCAGCCATATAAGCGGCCAGGCGCATATTGATCCGCCTCGATTGTGCGGAGTCGAATATTGTATTGAATGCTTCGGTCATTTTTAACCTAAGTTTCTCCTCAATTTCTTCAAGCGGCCAATAAAGCCCTTGTTTGTTCTGGACCCATTCGAAATACGAAACGATAATCCCGCCTGAGCCTGCGAGGACATCCGGGACAACGAGGATGCCCATGCTATCGAGAGTTTTCTCGGCTTCAAGCGTCGTAGGGCCCCCCGCCGCCTCGACAATAATCGAAGCTTTGATATTATGGGCGTTTTCTTTCGTAATCTGCCCCGAAACAGCCGCAGGGACAAGGATGTCACACTCCTGCTCAAGCAGCTCGGCGTTCGTAATTGTTCCTTCGAATAGGGAGGTAACCGTTCCAAAGCTGTCGCGCCGGTTTAACAAATATTCAACGGGAAGGCCGTCCGGGTCATAAAGCGCGCCATAGGCATCCGATATTCCCACGATTATCGCACCTGCATCATGAAGGTATTTGGCAAGATAACTCCCGGCGTTGCCGAATCCTTGGATAATTACCCTGGACCCTTTTATCCTTAACCGATTCTTTTTGGCCGCTTCCTCTACGCAAATGGCAACACCAAGCGAACTCGCCCTCTCCCTGCCCTCGGAACCGCCAAGGGCAAGGGGCTTGCCTGAGATAAAACCGGGAGAATCGTATCTTTTCAGCCTGTTGTATTCATCAACCATCCAGGCCATGATTTGCGAGTTGGTGAACACATCGGGCCCAAGGATATCCTTTGCCGGGCCGACGATTTGCGAAACAGCGCGGACATAACCACGGCTCAGGCGTTCGAGTTCCCCAAGGCTCAGATGTCGCGGATCGCAGGCGATTCCACCTTTCCCGCCGCCAAAAGGAAGGTCGGCAATCCCGCATTTCAGCGCTGTCCAAATGGAAAGGGCTTTAATTGTTTCGGCATCCACATCGGGGTGGAACCGGATGCCGCCTTTTATTGGCCCCGCGGCATCATTGTGCTGCGCCCGATAACCCGTGAACACTTTTACGGATCGGTCGTCCATGCTGACCGGGATACGGACTTCAAGTAGCCTTGACGGTTCTTTTAACAATTCATATACATTATCTTTATAGCCCAGTTTCCAAAGCGCTTCCTTCATTACACTTTGCGTGGATTGTAGCATATGGGGATTCTCCTCAAAGGCGAATGCCTGAATATCAACCCTGTTGTTCGGTTAAAATATGGAATGATTTCCCGTCCCAAAAAATCCTTGTGGAAAAGTGGGTCTCAACCCGGCGTTATTCCTGCTCAAGCACCTTTTTGATCCGTTCAATCGACCAGTCAAGTTCGTCCTTAGTGATGACCAGCGGAGGCGCAAAACGGATGACCGTATCGTGTGTTTCCTTGCAAAGCAGGCCTTCTTCCTTCAGCAGTTCGCAATATTTCCTGGCGGGCTCTGTTAGTTCAACCCCAATGAACAAGCCCCGGCCCCGTATTTCTTTTATTCTATTATTGGGGATTTCCTTTAATTTTCCCATAAAGTATTCTCCCAGTTCCAGAGACCTTTCCGCTAGTTTTTCATCAATCAGGACATCCAATGCGGCGATGGATACCGCGCAGGCCATTGGGTTCCCCCCAAATGTTGAACCGTGGGAGCCCGGATTGAACACGCCAAGGATTTCTTTGTCCGCGACTACGCAGGAAATTGGGAAAACACCGCCTCCAAGTGCTTTTCCGAGGATATACATATCCGGTTCAAAGCCTTCCCATTCACATGCGAACATTTTACCTGAGCGCGCCAGCCCTGCCTGGATTTCGTCCGCGATGAAAAGGACATTGTTTTCCTTGCAGAGTTCGTATGCCTTTTTCAAATATCCTTCAGGCGGGATGATGATGCCAGCCTCACCCTGGATAGGCTCAATCAGGAAGGCTGCCGTATTTGGCGTAATCGCATCTTTCAATGAATCAAGGTTGCCGTACGGAACAAGCTTGATTCCTGGAAGCATCGGTCCGAATCCTTTCTTATACTCCTCTTCGGAAGAAAGTGAAACCGCTGTCATCGTCCGGCCATGGAAGTTTCCGACACAACCGATGATCTCCGCTCGGTTTTCTTCTACGCCTTTTTCAAAATAGGCCCACCTTCTCGCAGCTTTAACCGCTGTTTCGACGGCTTCGGCGCCAGTGTTCATTGGAAGGGCCATGTCTTTATTAGTAAGCTTGCAAATCTTTTCATACCAAGGGCCAAGCTGGTCATTGTGGAATGCACGGGATGTAAGGGTCACACGGTCTGCCTGGTCCTTCAGGGCCTGGATGATTTTTGGATGGCGGTGCCCTTGGTTGACAGCCGAATAGGCGCTCAGCATATCCATGTATTTATTTCCTTCCGGGTCTTCAACCCAAACGCCCTCTGCTTTTGAGATGACAATTGGCAGTGGATGATAGTTGCGCGCGCCGTATTTTTCCGTTTGTTCAATTACATCCTTGGTTTTTGCCATATGTACCATTGAAATCCCTCCATTTTTTTTTAAAAAACACCGTCCCTCTTTCAAAAAAAACGCTGATAGACAGTTATCTTCATTGTACATAACAACCGGCTATTATTGAAACAATTATATGGCGTAACTAGTATTTATTTCCGTAGGAACTGCAGGTCAAACACGTTTGGTTTGCTGTTAGGAGGAGCCTTTTCAAAAAGAATGGCCCGTTCCACTACGGGAACGGGCCTTGTTCTCTTACTTATTGATTTCTTCCTGCTGGGATTGGTCAATCCATTCCTGCAGCTTTTCCTTTAATGTGTTGAAGCCCTGCTGCTGTTCAGCTTCGGGAATAATTACCGCTGGCTGGCGTTTTTGGCGCGGCTTCCTTGCTTTCGCCTGCTGCGCCGGCGCTTCTTCAGTTGCGCGGATTGAAAGACTGACTTTTCCCGCCTCCTCGTCAACGGACAGGACTTTCACCTTAACCTCGTCGCCAACTTTTAAAAATTCATTGATATCCTTAACGTATCCGTGCGTGATTTCAGAAATGTGGACAAGTCCCTGTGTATTCCCGTCAAGCGCGACAAATGCTCCATAGGGCTGGATTCCCGTCACCTTTCCAGTCAGGACGCTGCCCTCTTCAATTTTCTCCGACATAAAAACACTCCTAAGTTTTGTAAATTTTTTATCCCAATTATACGCAATAAAAAATTATAACATAACGAGCCGATTAAATCAAAAGGCGATTGAAGCCTACTCCATTACACGTATTCCACTCGCCCCTTGTGGATAAACGCCTTTCCCCGCCTTGTTTAATGTTTCCGGAGTTTGATATCTGGCAATGTATTATCTGTTTTTTATTTTTGGCGATGCTTCACGAAAGTAAGTGGGTATGGTATTACATATAAGTGAAAAGATAATTTCCGTTGAGGGAGGGCCAAATGAGCCAAACAGCAGAAGCAACAATGTTAAAGTTAAATGGAATCAACGTTTATTATGAATGGCACCCGTCCAGTCCACAGGCCGAAACTATTGTCCTCCTGCACGGCTTTCTGTCATCCTCTTTCAGTTTCAGAAAGCTCGTACCGCTTCTAAACAGGGATTATAACGTGCTGAACGTCGATGTGCCTCCCTTTGGCAAAAGCGGCAAGTCAACAAAGTTTTTATATTCTTATAAAAATATCGCCGCAACCATGATCGCCCTTCTGGATAAGCTAGGAATTAAAAAACCTGTTCTGGCTGGCCATTCGATGGGAGGGCAATATGTCCTCAACATGATTGCGCTCCAGCCGGATTTGGCCAGAAAGGCGGTTCTTTTCTGCAGTTCGAGTTATCTCGAGCCTCCGGGAAGGTTATTGTCCTTTGGCAGCAGGCTGCCGTTTTTCCATCTGGCTGTCAAGCGCTGGCTTGTCAAGTCGGGCGGGGTAAAAAAGAATTTAAAGCTTGTCGTCCATGACCAGTCGCTTATTGATGAGGATATGCTGAGAGGCTACATGCAGCCCTTCCTGGACAAGCAAATGTTCCGTGGCCTGGGCCGTCTAATACATGACCGTGAAGGCGAGCTGCCGCCTGAAGCTCTCCGGCGAATCAAGACCCCCTGTCTTTTGATTTGGGGAGTGCATGACCGGGTAGTCCCCGTTGCTGTCGGTAAAAGGCTGCATGGCGACCTACAAAATTCGGAGCTTATCGTTCTGGATAATACAGGCCATCTCGTTCCTGAAGAACGTCCCAAGGAAGTATATCAACATATGAAAGAGTTTATTGAGAGGCTTGAGTAATGAACGAAGCAGGATTTGGTTTTGGCGGTGGGGCCTGGCCGAAACGCTTATT
The DNA here is from genome assembly GCF_046237595.1 of Neobacillus oceani. Taxonomy (NCBI): domain Bacteria; kingdom Bacillati; phylum Bacillota; class Bacilli; order Caryophanales; family Bacillaceae; genus Neobacillus; species Neobacillus oceani. The sequence continues at coordinate 3,411,315 of NZ_CP143543.1, forward strand.
AGCGGAGATGCTTCCATCCAAATGTTTAAAGCTGTGGCTGGCAATGTGGCCGAACAAAAAACAGCGGCTGTCACCCATTCGAGTTAGCCGCAGTTTCATCTGCGATTGCTTTTTGCCGTTTGATAAAAGGTCGGCCCGGAATATTTCTATAGCGAGCAGGAGCTATCATTTTTAATGATAAGAAGCTTTTTCGCCACTTTGAGACAATTTTCGAAAGGAATTACTTCCTCGAAGGAGAATTCATATATGGACTGTAGCCGTTCCGCAAGCTCCTTCTCATCATTCAGCGCGTAAACCGCCTGAATGGCGTCGGCTATTTCCGTGTCATAGGAGCCGCCTCCAATATGAAACGGATCCCATTCATTCAATTCATCCGCCAGAAGAAGGTTCATCAACGCTGTTTCCATCCAATCACCTGCAATTCGATTAACTTATTGTATTTTACCATACAGTGAAGTCGGAATAAATTTTGCCACATGGGGGTTTATTATGAATTTCAATGAAGTAATCAACAGGTTAAACACTGGGTCAATCAAGTGGGAGATGAATAAAGAAATTTACGGAACGGATGATGTTTTGCCGATGTGGATCGCGGACATGGAGTTCCGCCCGCCGCAGGAATTGATTGATGCGGTACAGGAAAGGGTGGAACATGGAATCTTTGGCTATACGTTTGTCCCGCCCTCAGTCAATGAAGCGATCAAGAGCTGGCTAACGGCCCGGCACGGTTGGACAATCGACAAATCCTGGCTAGCATACGCGAGCGGCGTTGTACCTGCGATTGCCGCGGCAGTTCAGGCGTATACGGAGCCGGGAGATAAAGTACTTGTCCAGCCGCCAGTCTACAATCCTTTTTTTGAAATGATCGAAGCGAATGGCCGAATGGTTGAAACATCGCCTCTCGTTTTAAAAAATGGACGCTATGAAATTGACTTTGCGGATTTTGAGGATGCCCTAAAGAAAGGATGCAAACTGTTCCTGCTTTGCAGCCCGCACAACCCAGGCGGCCGTGTGTGGACAAAAGATGAGCTCGAACGGCTCGCGAACCTTTGCGGCAAGTATGATTGTATAATCGTTTCCGATGAAATCCATTCGGATATTATTTTCAACGGGCGGAGCCATGTTCCAATCGCAAGCATCAGTGAGAATATCGCCGATAGAACGGTCACGTTCATTGCCCCGAGCAAAACGTTTAACCTCGGCGGCATTCAGGCAGCAGCAGCAATTATCCCGAATGAAAGCCTTCGTAAAAAATTCAAAGAAGCACAGAATATGCAAGGGTTCAAAACATTGAACACGTTCGCGGCCGTGACGACTGAAGCCGCATACCTGTACGGTGCGGCCTGGCTCGAAGCTCTATTGGAATACATAGAAGGAAATGTTTCGTTTGTCAGGGATTTTTTGAAAAATAATCTGCCGACCGTCAAGCTGATTGAACCGGACGCCACGTACCTTTTGTGGCTCGATTGCAGGGAATTGCTCCTTTCGGATGAGGAAATACAGCGAAGGCTTATTGAAAAAGGCAAACTTGCCCTGGAGCCAGGTAAAAAATACGGCGAATGCGGGGAAGGGTTTGTCAGGATGAACATTGCCTGTCCAAGGGATGTCCTTAAAGACGGGCTTGGTCGCCTCAAAATAGCTTTTGATTAAAGCAGCCCTCTCTTCGTCCAAGTGATGGATTTAAAAGGCAGGCTTGTCAACTTAGCACGCACCTTACAAACTTAAAAAGGCCACCCCCGAGGGATGGCCTTTTTGATTTTAGATTATTGATTCCGTTTCTGGAAAGTTTCCGTGAGGACAGGGACGATTTGTTTTTTCCTTGAAACAACACCCTTTAGTACGGCGGTGTTATTTTCAAGGGCAACGTTATAAGCCTGCTCGACAGCGGAAGCCTCGCGCCCAACAGCAAGCCCGATTGAATCATTCGTCAGGATGTCGGTTACAACGAACAGGAACAAATCGAGTCCTTTTTCATTGATAACTGCCTCGATTGCTTGTTCAAGTTCATCCTTCCTGGCCATCACGTCGTTCGTATCAACCGCATTCACCTGGGCGATTTCAACTTTGGACGAACCCATCTGGAATTCTTTCGCATCAAGCGAAATCAATTGGGCAATCGTTTTGTCACTCAGGTCCGCACCTGCCTTCAGCATGGCAAGTCCATAGCTCTCTGCATCAACGCCAGCAATTTCGGCAAGCTCTGCAGCCGCATCGATATCTTCCTGCGTGCAAGTCGGGGATTTGAAAAGCAGCGAATCCGAAATGATTGCTGATAGCATCAGGCCTGCAGTCGCCTTGTCAATCGCGACTCCTTTTTCTTTGTAAATTTTGTTTAAAATTGTAGCCGTGCAGCCAACTGGCTCCGCGCGGTAATAAAGTGGGTCGCTCGTTTCAAAGTTTGCGATTCTGTGGTGGTCGATAACTTCCAGAATCCCAACTTCCGCTATATCGTCGGCACTTTGCTGCCTTTCATTATGGTCAACAAGAATGACTCCGGCAGCTTCTCCGGAAACCTTGTCCACGAGGCGGGGGGCTTCAACGCCGAACGTTTCCAGCGCGTGCGCAGTCTCGCCGTTAATCTCCCCAAGGCGGACAGCCTCCGCATCCACGCCGAGTTTTTTCTTCAGTTCCGCATATGCGATAGCCGAACAAATCGAATCTGTATCGGGATTTTTATGTCCAAAAACAAGAACCTTATTCATCTGAACATTCGCTCCTTATATGTGTAAAAAATTTTTCGCCTTATCTATTTTATCAGTTCTTAGCCAACTTTTCTAATCTGCCCGGTAAGTTTTTTTGCTAAGGTAATAATCTGTGTGAAATGCACCGTTTCTTTGCATCAGCGAAAGGAATTTCGTACAAAGTAGGGATATCGGTGAAACGGGATTCATAGGGGCCAACTAATTGGCTGAAGATAAATTGATCATTTTTTTAAAAAAGAAAGGGGTTTAGCACAATGGTCTATAGGAATCTTTCCCAGTATCGTGTCAAAAAGGGGAAAAAAGCGAAGTATTCGGGTGTCGAGGCATCGTACGAATACACAACGGGAAATGAAATCGGTATAGAAGAAAAATCAACAAAACAAGAACAGGATCCCAAGGGCGAATAGCTGGGAATTGTGTATTGAGCAGTCGGCTGTCAGGCAATTGGGATTGCGTTACAATCTGCTCGGTTAGGCGCAATTTTGTCACTCATCCAGGTTTGAGTGACTTCCTTTTCGAATTTAGGCCGAACTATGTCACTCATTTCGGTTTAAAAGACACCTTTTCAGAGTCTCAACGAATCTTCGTTGCTCAACGTGATTTTAGGCATATTTAAATTCTCCTAAAATTTAAAAAGGAAACAGCCTCAACTGTTTCCTTCTTGTCCGCCTCTGTTTCGGAGCTTCTCTTCTAGTTCCTTTGCTTTCCGCGCTTCCTTTTTTGAAATACGGAAAAACAGCCACATCGCAGCAATGGCACCCAGGAAGAAAAAGAGAAACCACATTACGGCGGGAATGTATTCTGTTTTATCCTCCGGAAAATAGAGGGGTAGTAGTGCCAATACCAAGGAGTCCATATCGATTCTTCCCCTTTAAGCCTGATTTCATCGTAAGTATACCATACCAGCAGTATCCGAGCTTAAAATAGTTTCCCGACTGGGAGGCCTTATTTCAGGATTTTGATATCCTTGATGATGACATCCTCTTCAGGCCGCTTGTCCGGTTCGCCAACCTTTACCTCTGCGATTTTATCCACAACATCCATACCCTCGATGACCTGGCCGAAGACTGTATGCTTAAAATCGAGCCAAGGGGTTCCACCTTTTTCGTATCCCAGTATTGCTTCATGCGGATAGCCCGCTTCTTCCATCTGGCTTTTCAGTCCAGGGTCGAGGTTTTTGTTCTGGACGATGAAAAATTGGCTTCCGTTCGTATTAGGTCCAGAATTCGCCATGGACAGTGCACCACGGAAATTTAGGAGTTGCTGCGAAAATTCATCCTCGAATGGCTTGCCGTAGATGCTTTCTCCTCCGCGTCCCGTACCCTCTGGGTCGCCGCCCTGGATCATGAAGTCATTGATGACCCGGTGGAAAGTTACGCCATCATAGTAGTCTTTTTCGCTAAGCTTAATAAAGTTTTCGACCGTTTTTGGTGCGAGTTCCGGGAACAGCTTGATTTGAATCGTCCCCATCGAAGTCACCATTTCAACGAGCCTTTCATTTTCCGCCACTTCGCTCGATAGCTGCGGATAGGATTTTACTTCCGGTGCCTGCTTGCTATCATTTTTTTGAGTTTGTTCCGTCGTGTTTTGCCCCGAACCTGTCGTCTTTTTGTCGTCCGCCTTTTCGCCTGAGGACCCACAGGCCGATAAAATCAGCATTGCACCGGCCAAAAAAGCCGTAATTTTCAGTTTCACAAATCATCCCTCCATTTTATTACTGTAACCGATATCGTAATCTTTTGCACTTTGTTTTTCAATCAAATTCATCCATAATAAAGACAAGTATGAACTCTATTTCCCGAAAGGAGTGGTCCGCTTGTCCGAATTTCAAAAGGGCGATATTGTAACCGCCATTTATAAAACTGGAAAATACATTGCCGAATATGCTGAGGAGCGCCCGAATGGGATCCTGGTCCGGATCCTCGCTGTCTTGAAGCACCCGATGCAGGGTGATCTTCATCATCCAAAAGATGCCGAAGTGGGCTTTTTTCATGAACGCAAGGCGCTATCGTACCGGGAAGGGGCAATGATTCCGAAGCAGATGGTGAAAAAATATGACGGTGCCGTCCCGGATTATAAAGATTCTCTTAAGGAATCGCTGGAAAAAATGAAAGAAGAACTCCAAAAGGATACGGGAGCGTGGGCGGAAATGAGCCTGCGCAATCTTGAAATTTTAGAGAAAGAATACTTCCAGCTTTGAAACACAAAGGCCAAATCACATAAATTGTGATTTGGCCTTTTAAACAAATTCATTGAGAAGCTTTGAAAAATCAATCCTATCGCCAATCGTCGTCGGCTTGGGTTTTTCAAGATACCGTTTGTCCTTCTCGACAAGCTTGAAAATATTGTACGTGGTCAAGGCATCGTCAAGGGCCCGATGATGCTTCCCTGTCCCTTCCTTGCCATATTCCTGTACGGCCTTCCACAGCCCCGTCTGGTTCTGGTCCCCGAAAAACCGCTTATATTCCATTGAAAGGTCGATTTCTTTGCCCCTTAGCGGAAAAGGCAGCCCCGCAGCCTCACAATTATGGCGAAGCACTTTCATATCCATGTTCCCCCAGGTAACAATCGTGTTATCCTGGTTTCGGCCAAGCTCCTCAAAGTACTTGACCAAGTCGGCAAATGGCATTCCCGCATCGATCATCTCCTGGGTAATATGTAGGAATGATTTGCAACGGTCTGAAAGTACCGGAAACCTTGCCGGCCTAACATATGCCGAGAACTGGGATTGAATCTTGTTGTCGATTACGGAAACGATACCCGCCTCAATGATTTCCGGAAAAAACTCTCTTGTCCTGACGTTTTTTTCCGGCATGGTAAATTCAAAGTCAATAAACAAATATTGTTTTTTCGCTGACAAGCTATTCACTCCTCCCCCTGCGCCTGTACTATAGTATATTTGGAACATGTACAATTACTTGTGCGCGTGCTCTATTTTTTAATATTTCTTTGCTTCCATTCTAAAATTGGCATTAAGGCCCCTGCCTCATGAATCAGTGGAACCGAGACAGATTGGGCTATTTGCCTTAAGAGATCTAACCATCAGCTAAAAACCAGCTGTTGGAAGGTTCACCTTATTATATCATGTAGGCGGGGGAATTTTTTAAATTTTTTAACAACATTTTAAGTTATTTGCAACAGTGGGAACGAAATAAGGCAGCGTTATCGCTGCCTTATTTTTTCAACTTGAGCACGGCCATCGTACATCTGGAAATGCAAACAGGTTTTCCTTGTTCATCTGTTATCCTTATGTCCCAGACCTGGGTTGTTTTTCCCTGGTGAAGAACTGTGGCGACTGCCTTCACCTTTCCTTCTCTGATGCCCCTCACATGGTTTGCATTAATCTCAAGCCCGGCCACCGACTCGGTTTCAGGGTCGACAAGCTCATACGCACCCACACTCGCTACTGTCTCGGCAAGTGCGACCGATGCGCCACCATGCAACAGGCCAAATGGCTGCCTCGTTCTTTCATCGACAGGCATTGTCGCCTCCACCCTGCCTTTTTCAAGCAAGGTAATTTCAATGCCAAGGGCTTCAATCAGCGTATTTTTTGTTTGCATTGTTCTCCCACTTTCTATGTAAAATGTTCTATCTATACAAATCCATTTCCTGCTAATACTATGTATGTCCAGCAATGGACCTACGGAAATTATTCGAATGAGGTGAGCGCTGTTGAATAGATTCAGGGAAGGGCTGATTCCGACAATCCTCGGATCGGCTGTCACCGCTGCTGACTATGCAATGTCACGGAACAACGGAGTCAATAAAACGGTTGCCAACACTGTTCTTGGATTTGGCCTTGCCCATGTTGTTCTTGGAACAATCGACCTATTCGAACACCGAAGGGAAATGTAACTGGACAGTTGGAGCGGCGGCCCGGAATTAATCCGGGCTGCCTTTGTGTATGGCGGACAGGCAGCCCTGAGGAATCGGCTCCTGATCTTTGTCATCGATTCCCCGCTTTTTGCGGTACAGTTTCATTAATCCATAAATGAGTACAGGAACAATAATTAACCCTAGGAAAAACTCCCCCACATATCCCCCGACATGCTCACCAAACAAATACCCGGCAAAAAACATGATCAAAAGCCAGGCAGTGGCGCCGCTGTACGCGAAAAGCATGAATGTTTTAAAAGAAAGCCGGCTAAACCCATAAAGGAATGGGACAACCGCCCTGGCACCCGGCACAAAATAGCTGAGTGAAAGGGAGAAAGCATGGTATTTGTCCATCAGCCTGAGGGAAACGCCAATCTTCTTGGCAAACCGCTCCTTTTTGGACAAAAAATTCAGCAATGGCCAACCGATGAATCTGCCGAAACAATAGCTGGCCGTCAATGCAGTCAAAACTCCTCCGAGTGTGGTAAAGAATATGGGAAGTGTTTCCGCAGCGCTCCTGGACGCGGCAGCCCCTATAGTCATTATGATAATTTCATTAGGTACCGGAAGGGTCGAGGAACCAAGCAGAATCCATAAAAACAAACCGGCATAGCCGCTTTCTTCAAGGATATTCAAGAGAAAATCGAGATCCATCCATAGTTCCCCCCTGCCAGTTGGTTTCCTTTCCTATCCATTCCCCCTTTTTGTCAAGGGCAATCCTTTTCCAAACCGTATAGGCCAGCACCGATTTTCATATACATTAATGAATTGAAGTGTCCAAGAGACGCCATTTTTTACAAATAAATACCATCTCAGAAGGAAGTGATGCAATGCACTATTACGGTTATCCTTATACAATATATTCTAGGTATCCCGAGCATTTTGGCAGAATCTTTCCACCGGCCGTTCCCGACATGTTCATGGCCTCGGCGCGAAAGGTAAGGCCCGCCCTAACGGAGGCAGGCATTTTAGCAAATAAAATAGCAGGCTCCCGGGATTTCTCCAAACGGATTATGGAAGCGGCGCAGGCATCAAAAACGGAAACTGTCAGAAACCTGATTGCCTCATCCGGAATCAGGAAAGATGTCAAAATCATCTACGATCCTGATGGGATTACAATTGTTTTCGCCGATCCCGGCTGCTGCGGTGTTTCACTTACGTTAAGGTGGAAATAGACTTTTTCAACCCCTGTCCTTTTTCCCTTGTTTTACTTTCTTTAATTTTATCACAGGAGGAAGGGCTTTCCAAAGGATGCAATCAGGAAAAAAGGGCTGAGCCCTTAATGGGCAGCCCCTCCTTTTCATTCCCACAGCTGTTTTTCCGGGAGGAAGCGGTCAGCCATGCTGAAAACGAATTATTCAATAATACGGAAATCCATAGCCGCCGAACCCGTATCCGTATCCTGGAAATCCGAATCCAGGATAGCCACCGAATGGGACGAAGGGACGCGGGAAAAACAATGCGCTCCCCAATATTCCACCTAGCAGGCCGCCTAGAAATGGCCCTGCAAAAAACCGCTGATCCCCGCCATAGTAATATTGATTTCTCATGTCATACATATGGGAACCTCCTTTTCTGTGCTATAGCCTTCCCTATTTCATATGCAGGAAAGGAGGTGTTTGAGTGGGCGGGCTTTTGCGGGTGGTGATTGACGGCAAAAAGCCCTCCGGTCCCGGAGGGCTAGTTTGTTAGAGCAATCGTGATTTGGAATGCCTGTTATTTTTCAAATGGCTCGAATCGTTCAACAAACAGCGCGAGCGTTCTAGACATGACGCCTGTAGCACCCGATGGCCCAAGATCCGTGTCCTGCCTCGATGTAGCCGTACCCGCAATGTCAAGGTGCACCCACGGAGTCCCTTCGGCAAACTCCCCTACAAACGCGCCTCCCATTACAGCATGGCCCTCAGAGCCTGGTGAATTGTTTAAATCGGCGATTTTGCTGCCGCGGACCCTCTCAAGATCCTTTTCGAAGATTGGAAGGCGCCACATTTGTTCGCCTGCTTCATACGATGCTTCAAGCACTTGTTCAAACAGCTCTTCATTGTTCGTCATCGCGCCGGTAGTATGAAGGCCGAGCGCAGTGATTACCCCGCCTGTCAACGTTGCCACATCGACAAGGTATTGGGCTCCGTGGTGCTTGGCATACGTCATGGCATCCGCAAGGACCAAACGGCCTTCCGCATCTGTATTTAACACTTCAATCGTTTTCCCGCTCATCGACGTGATCACATCATCCGGCTTGAAAGCGCCGCCTCCAATCATATTGTCTGTCGACGGGATAACGGCGACGACATTCTGTTCAGGCTTTAATTCGCCGATGATTTCCATCGCACCCAAAACCGCCGCTGCGCCGCCCATGTCAGTCTTCATTCCAACAATGCCCGTTTTTGTCTTAATGGAATAGCCGCCTGTATCAAATGTAATGCCCTTGCCGACAAGGCCGATCGCATCCTCCCATGTTTCCTTGCCCTGGTATTTAAGGACAATCATCCTTGGCTCTTCGACAGACCCCTGGTTAACAGCAAGAAGAGCACCCATGCCAAGCTTCCTGATTTCCTCGAGTCCAAGGATTTCTGTTTCAAAGCCGTACTTTTCCCCAAGCTTACGGGCATACTCAGCCAAATCCGTTGCCTTTAGCATATTTCCAGGCGTGTTGACGAGTGTCCTCGCTGAATTTGTTCCCCGACCGTATGCATACCCGACCGTAAGCGAAGCGTTGATTTCCTGCTCATCCGCTGCTTCCGAATAGATAGTAATCTCTTCAAGCTTTTTCTCCGGTTCGTTTGGCTTTTGCTTATAGCCTTCGAAAATGTAGGTGGAGAGAGCGAATGCTTCGCTGACCGCATATGCCGCATCCTCCGCGTCGATATCGCCGGCCAGGAAAGAATCAAGGTAAAGAGCCACTTCTTCCTGCTTCGCATTTTTAAGCGACTTAAAAGCGCGGCCTAGCGCTTCCCGCAATTTATCAAATGTAAATTCTTTTTCCCTGCCGAGGCCGACAAACCAGATTTTTTTCGCACCGGCCTTGCCCAGGGTATGTAATTTGCCAACTTCCTTCAGCTTTCCTGAAATGTCGCCACTCTTGGCAAGTTCATTCAACTGGCCGCCAAACATTTCATCAAGCGCGGCCAGTCCGCCTTCAAACTTAACTGGCCTGTCAAAAAGGCCAACGACAAGGTTTTCATGGCTTGCCGAAAAATTCACTTCCGCCTTAACCTTAAACATCTCACAACCTCCCTTTTTATACACTTCAATTATATCGAAAAGGCAGAAAAATTCATATATAGCCGTTTCGCCCTAATCCTCGAGATACAAAAAGAGTACTGGAAGGGCCGGTAGGATATCGATTTGATCAAACGGGACCCTGTCGATGCTGTCGGGAATAAGCAGCCGACACTCATTAATGTAAGCAATCACCTTCTCAAGGTCCAACCCCCAATGCCTCGGCCTGTACCCCTGCAAATAGTCATGTGCGGCGTTCATCATCGCCCTGGCTCCTTTCACATTACCATAGCCATAATGGTAAAGGGCGACACTCATTTGCAAAAGGCCTTTGAAAAACAGGTTTCCCTTCTCTTCCATCCACATTTCTTCAAGAAGATCATGGCATGTATAATAATCACCTTCATTAAAATGAACAAAGAATTCATAGTACTGATCCGGATAAAGTTCCATTTGGCCACCCTCCCCCTTTGTTGGAAGCCTTTGTTCCATCATACTTCCGGATCTGGTTTTCCTCAAAGAATCAGTACAAATAGCGTATAAAAAATTATTGGTTTCCCTAAATAAAAAAAGCCGGCAACATAGTGCCAGCCCACTTTCCATTTTATTTTTTTTCGGATTTTATGTATTGTTGCCGGAAAACCTGCAGGGATTCCGTTTCATTCATGACAGTCAGTTCCTTTTCGGTCAGCTTCCCATTGCCCATTTTAACAATGAATACATCAACCGACTTTTTGCCCCATTCATTGAAAACGTCATCTACTGTTTCGAAATAAAGATCCAGCTTATGTCCTTTGATGGCGCTTCCAGTATCGGCTACCACTCCGTATCCATAACCCGGGATGAAAAGCACAGTCCCGATTGGGAATATCGTCGGGTCGGCGGCGACTGTTGAAAAGAGATCCCGTTTTACCTTGACCCCTGAGTATGTAATACCATATGCCGGGTGGTTTTCGTCCTTTCCGGTCGACTCAACCCCTGCCGTGTAGCCAGTGGCAATGACCGTTTTTTTCCTGTATTTACTCCAGTCAATCGCTTCCTCGAGCTTTGGCGGGGACGCCGCGACTGCTTCGCTTGATGATATTAAGCTTTGTGGCCTAATTGCTTGCCTGATTTTTTTAAGCTTCAAACCAACCGATTTCAATTTATGGGCAAAAAATGTGTGAACGCTTTTCTCGTGTTGTGGGGCTTCTTGTCCAATTCCAGAGTAGGAGATAAGCATTTTTGCCTCGACTCCAGAAATGGATTGAAAGGTAGTTGTAAGTGCCATAACAAATAAGAGTACCATGGCAAAACGCCTAGCCCAAACTTTTTTATGGTTCATATTTTCACTCCTCCCATGACAATCTTCCCCAAGAATCAGGAAAATATTCATAAAAGGAGCAAAAAAATGATTTTCAACGGGTAAATTTGCCTATACGGACATAAAAATAGCCTTTTTCACGAATGAAAAGGCTAGAACATTTGGTATCCATTTTTCCGTAAAAGCTTAATGGCGGCACCCGCGGCGATTGCACCGGCTAAACCGCTGGAAAGAATAATAACATCGGCCGACCCTAACGAAACAAGCTGGGTCCCTAGTTGGCCAAAAGCCGTTTTAGTATTTGTAAAATACTCAATAAACCTGACCTTGTCAACAATCAATAGAACAATGACCGGGTAAATGACAGCCATAATCCAAGACATCCTCAAAAGCATATTCAAAAGGAACCCAATTCCAAAAAATAGTACAAAGAATAAAAGCATCGATAAGACCAGTTCAACAATACTCATCATTCATCCCCCTCAGGCACTCAAGTTATAGTTTACTCAAGCCCGTTGGGTCAGTCAACAGCCCTGCCTAAAATCCAGGCGGCTGGTGTGAGGCCATTTTGGCTAATCCTTCTTTTTGCCGGAACCTCCACAGCATGTGCACGTTTCCGAACCGCCAAGAAGGAGCTGAAAATAGCCAAATCCTCCGCAGTACATACACTTTTTCGCATCTGTCTTAGTTGTTTTCATACGTTTCTCTCCTTTTGTTTTATTAACTTAATTTTCTGATAATATAACAGGAATATATGAAAACGAAAAGCGGAATATTCTCCAATTTCAGGCAATGAAAACGCATACATGCATGTCATGCTTTCATTATCTCGCTCTTTCTTAAAATTATTGAAAATTTAAATAATTCAATAAATAAAGACACGCTTTTACCACATATTTAGGGATTTTCGCCAAAACCTTCTCGGCTTTTTAAAAAAAGAGCTTGTACGATGTATAACCGAACTCTTTGCCAGGGTTAAGCTCGTCTTTGCCAGGAAGATGGGCAAGATTTCCGAGTCCGATTAAATAGTGGATGAGGATGGAAGCGTCCTTTTCCAACATCAATTCTTCAGGTGACATGTAGGCAACCTCGATGATTTCATTTTCCTGTCGGCGAATGATGCCTCCTTCCTTCGCATCAAGTAAAAACAGCAAAAGGTTGTCACTAAAATCGGACTCAATGACGCCGGTACGAAGGCCAATCAATCCTTTTACCGTGCACTCAATCCCGGTTTCTTCCATTACTTCCCTTACAGCCGCCTCATCCGCGGTTTCTCCCTCATCCACAAATCCTGCCGGGAGAGACCATTTACCCTTAAGGCCACCGTAGCTTTTTTTTACAACAAGCCATTTCCCCTGTTCGGATACAACAAGGCCAGCCGCGGCCAGCCAAACTTTCCCGCGCTTGTTCACCGCCATTCTCCCCACCCTTTCAAAAAATTATATTCCACATATGTATGTTTTGTTGAATCCATGTCTAAAATCTATGAAAAAAGACACCTTTTGTGATTGCTGGAATGTTGTTCTTTTACCGGAAAAAAGCTTGCCCAAACTTTCCGGGCAAAGCAAAAAGAGGCAGATCGCTCTGCCTCTCCCAATTATAGCACGTTGAACTTTCCTTTTTTCAATACAAGCCCGGCCCCGCCAACCATAAAGAGCGCACGGTTATCGATGACTTTTTTCATGAAGGAAGCTTTTCCGCCGGAAAGTTTCTTGCCGTATACCACGCCGATCGCATCGTCTTCTCCAAGCGAGCAAACGGTACCTTTGATATCCGGAACAAACGATTCCAGCTCTTCCTTGTCGCGCACAAGTGCGACAATATTCCTTGCTGCAACTTCGCCCTGCTGCATTGCGATTTGCGCTGTCGGCGGATACGGGCGATTGATTTCTTCATTGATGATCAATGAGCAGTCGCCAATAATGAAAATATCATTTAAGCCTGGGACGCGAAGGTCAGGCTGGACTTTCACACGGCCCCTCATCGCTTCAAAACCTGATTTCTCAATCACGGAATGTCCGCGTACGCCCGCTGCCCAAACCACGGTGCCAGCTTTAATTTCCATTAATTCATTTTCGCCCTTGGCAACGATGATACCCTCAGGCGTACATTCTTTAATCGCTGTTCCGATCATGAATTCTACGCCCCTGCGTTCAAGGGTTGCCATAGCGTAGTTAACTAGCTCGGGGTCAAATCCTGGAAGGACGGTTGGAGCAGCTTCAACACAAATCAAACGCACTTTGTTGAAATCAACATCGTACTCCTTGCAAAGTTCCGGAATCCGGTTCGACAATTCGCCAAGAAATTCAATGCCGGTAAAGCCCGCGCCGCCGACGACGATTGTCAGGCGCTCGTCTTTCTTTTCTTCTTCAAAATTGTAAGTCGCGAATTGGTACTCGATATGTTCACGAAGCTGTCGAGCCGAATTAACATTCGTAATCCCGAAGGCAAATTCCTTCAGACCTTTAATGCCAAATGTTTCTGGCTCGGCGCCCAAAGCAATTACAAGGTAATCGAAGGCAATTTCTCCTGTATCAAGGATGACCTTCTTTTCTTCCTTATTAACTTCTACGACCGTACCCTGAACGAATTCAACCTTTTGCCTGTCGATAACTGTATCGATGTCGTAACGGACACGGTCATGGTGCAGGGTCCCAGCGGAGGCTTCGTGCAGCCACGTTGTTTCGTAGTGATAATCATTTTTGTTGACCAGGACGATTTCCGCTTCATTTACCCCAACCATTTTCTGAAGTCGGACCGCGGTAATGAGCCCGCCATAGCCGGCCCCAAGAATGACGATTTTAGGGATTCTCAACGCAATCACTTCCACCTTTACATTATATTTTATACAAGTGTTTTTAGCTTCTGCCGCTGTTCTCCTGTTTAGTTAACCAATAATTTTTTGATTTCCCTAAATCTGGATAAAAAGCTGACCGAAAGAAAGATTGTGATTTTTTTCACTAGGGTGTTCAAAAAAAGTTTCTGATTTCGTCACAATTTAGTAACAATATTTCATATCCCATCTTATTCTTTTTCTTACGTATTTTCAAGCGAATTCTTTAACCAAAACGCTCCTTTTAAAATGTTCAACAATTCCGTTTATTTATTTTTCCCTTTATTGGCAAGGGATTTACTTAAAAAGGAATTAATTGGAATAGAAGTAAATGAAAGCACTTTCCTAAATTTTGCAGCATATGGCTTGTATCGGCACAGTTGTGGTATGATTATCTCTGGACTACCTTTACTACTTTGTTGGGGGGATACACACGTGCAAGAAGAGCAAAAAGTTTTTGATATTACCATTATTGGAGGAGGGCCAGTTGGCCTGTTTACCGCTTTTTATGGGGGTATGAGACAGGCTTCGGTAAAAATCATCGAGAGCCTTCCACAACTAGGCGGCCAGCTGTCAGCCCTTTATCCTGAAAAATATATATACGATGTTGCCGGCTTCCCGAAGGTTCGCGCCCAAGAACTGGTCAACAACCTGAAGGAGCAAATGGCCAAGTTCGAACCGGTGGTCGAGCTTGAGCAGTCGGTGGAAAAAGTCGAAAAGCAGGCTGACGGTGTTTTCAAGCTTACGACAAATAAGGAAACGCATTTTTCAAAAACAATCATTATCACCGCTGGAAACGGCGCATTCCAGCCACGCAGGCTAGAACTGGAAAGCGCTTCCCAGTATGAAGGAAAAAACCTTCACTATTTCATTGATGACTTGAACCATTTCGCCGGTAAAAAGGTTGTCGTGTTTGGCGGAGGAGATTCAGCGGTCGACTGGGCGCTAATGCTTGAGCCAATCGCTGAAAAAGTATCAATCATCCATCGCCGCGACAAGTTCCGTGCCCATGAGCATAGTGTTGAGAACCTTCACAATTCGAAGGTCGAAATCAAAACTCCGTATGTTCCAGATGAGTTGATTGGTGACGACGATATCAAACAGGTTGTCATCGCCAGCGTTGATGGCACTACAAAGGAAGCGATTGATGTCGATGCAGTCATCGTCAACTATGGTTTCGTTTCATCACTTGGCCCAATCAAGGAATGGGGTCTGCAAATCGAAAAGAACTCCATTTTAGTTAATTCAAAAATGGAGACAAATGTGCCTGGCATCTATGCCGCCGGGGATATCTGCACTTACGACGGTAAAGTCAAGCTGATCGCGTGCGGTTTCGGTGAAGCGCCGACAGCGGTTAACAACGCCAAAGCTTACATCGATCCAAAAGCAAAAATCCAGCCGCTCCATAGCTCGTCAATGTTTGGTGAATAAAATGAGACTTCCCGGTTTTCTGGGAAGCTTTTTTGTTTGAGGCTGTGCAGCTTCCCGGTTGTTTCCAGAAGGCTTTTATGAGGAAGTATGATAATCGGGACTAACCTTGCTTCTAATACCTTATTTGTGTTCTGATTCCATAACTTTTGGGACTTACCTTGCACATATAACCGGATCTGTGTCCCGATTCCTTTATTATCGGGATTCATTTTGCTCTTATAACCGGATCTGTGTCCCAATTCCTCGTTCAATGCGACTCAGTTTGCTTCTAATACCTCATCTGTGTCCCAATTCCATAACTTTCGGGACTCACCTTGCTTCTAATACCTCATCTGTGTCCCAATTCAACGTTTTACAAATCCCACTCTGATTTCACGAGTGCACTTTTATTTTTCCAAAAGAAAAAACCTTCCCATCCATTATGGTTGCCCAAAATGGCCAGGAAGGGAATAGCTTTATTTTTCAAAAAAGCGCTTTAGCAATCTTCCGGGGTGCCGGCGGCTGTAGCTGTGCGGAACGATGAGCCGCATCCACATGAAGCGATGGCGTTCGGGTTATCGATGGTGAAGCCTCCGCCCATCAAGGATTCTTTATAATCAATCTTTGTCCCGTTCAGGATCGGGCCGCTTTCCTTGTCGACCAAAATTTGAATCCCGAACTGTTCGAGTTGGATATCATCTTCACCAATTTCATGGTCAATTCCCATGCCATATGAAAGGCCGCTGCAACCGCCGCCTTTTACACTAACGCGAAGGTATCCTTCCTCTTCATTTTGCTTCATCATATCCTTAATTTGCAGGGCTGCCGCTTCTGTAAGATTTACAATTTGGTTTTCCATCCAAAGCCCTCCTTTTCCTAGCCTTAATTACAGTATATTTCAGTTGAGTGTAAGTTCTCAACATGTCTGCCCATCTTTGGCAAAATTAGAACATTGGATTTTCATCCAGGTATTGGTAGATGTTTTCCACAAGTTCCTCCGGCGTGCCACCCGTGACAGGTTCCCCATTGACGAGGGCATACATGGAGGAAGCACATTTTCCGCAATAGCCTAGGCACCCGTATTCCACGATATCAAGGTTCGGGTCCCTTTCGAGTTTTTCAAGGGCAGCCTGGGCGCCGCTCGCAAGGTTGCTGATACAGAACTCTATTAACGGTTTAATCATTCACTCACCTCATCTTGTACACCCTATTATCCTACCCCTTTTGCCCTTTCCAGTCAATTACCATACACTCTTAGGTAAGGTCAATATGTCAAGTGAATTTGTTGAGAAATTGACACAATTTAGCTATACTCAAACTGAGTGAATGTGCGTATTTAAAAACTATGCCGCGAAAATTTTACCCGTTTACTAAAATCATTTGCGCATACAAAAGGGGATTATTTTATGACGAATTTAGTTATCCTTGGGGGAGGATATGGCGGGATGAGGCTACTAAACGAGCTTCTCCCGGACCACTTGCCTTCTGGAGTTTCGGTAACGCTTGTGGACAAAAATCCTTATCATTCCCTTAAAACGGAATATTATGCGCTTGCCGCAGGAACAGTTTCGGATAGAGAGCTCCGTGTCGACTTTCCGGAACATCCGCGCCTAACCATTAAATACGGCGATGTGACTGGAATAAATCTTGGCGAGCAGTCCGTCGATTTGAACAGCTCCGAAAAAATCGGCTATGACATTCTCGTGATTGGCCTTGGCTGCGAGGATAAATACCATAACGTTCCGGGTGCAGACCGATACACCCTGAGTATCCAAAGCATCGAAAAGTCCCGCCAGACGTATCAAACGTTAAGCAACCTTGCTCCCGGCGGAACTGTTGGCATTGTCGGTGCTGGCCTGAGCGGTGTTGAACTGGCGAGCGAGCTGAGTGAAAGCCGTCCTGATCTTCAGGTTAAGCTTTTTGACAGGGGCAACCATATCCTGCCTGCTTTCCCCGACCGCCTCAGTGAATACGTGGAAAATTGGTTCGTCCGCCACGGCGTCGAGGTCATCAATAATTCCAATATTACGAGAGTAGAAGAAAACGTACTTTATAACCATGACGAACCGGTTCAGTGCGACGCGGTTGTTTGGACCGCCGGCATCCAGGCAAACAGGATTGTCCGCGAACTCGATGTGGAGAAGGATTCATCAGGAAGGTTAACGGTGACTCCACATCATCACCTTCCCGGCTATGAGAATGTATTTGTTGTCGGGGATTGCGCGAGCCTTACACATGCGCCAAGCGCGCAGCTTGCCGAGGGGCAGGCCGAACAAATCGCCGAAATCCTCAAAAAAAGATGGAGCGGCGAAGAGATTCCCGAAACACTGCCGCCAATTAAATTGAAGGGCGTCCTCGGGTCGCTGGGAAAAAAACAAGGTTTTGGCATGATGGCGGAACGCGCGATTACTGGCCGTGTCGCACGACTGCTTAAATCCGGGGTGCTATGGTTGTATAAATATCATAAGGGATGATGGCGAAACCAGGTATTGCGCCTGGTTTTTTATATGGTACGCGGCCGCGGCTAGGCAGTTTTTTGTTGCCGCCTTTTTTAAAAAAACGAAAGGCACCCAATGGTTTTTTGGGATGCCTCTGGTACCTGGCAACGGCTATTTCCTTGTTCGTTTTTTTAATTTAGCTAAAACTTCCAGTTGGATGGAGTTGGATGGCATTGCGAACCCATCCGCCACCGACACTTTGTTATTCCGCCCGGTAGCCGTGGTTTTCGAGCTCGGCGAATACCGTTTTAAGCCGGGGGTTCCCTTCACCGACGATTTTGTCGCCGATGAGGACGACAGGATAAAACATGTCTTCTTCAATGACGCGTTCGGCAAAGGACCTTTTTTCTTCCGCTTCAGGTGGGTTATAAATATCGACATAGGTTATATCTAACGGCTGGTCCGGAAATTTCCGGCTTACCGCCGCTTCGAGCCATTCATAGGTTTCTTTGGACGACGGCAGATTTACACAGCTTGGACAAAGTTGATCCGCCCCATAAACAATTATTTCCACTTTCTTTTCTCCCATACTGAATCACCCCTTGACCAAATTTTACAACATTTTGACGATATTAAAATAAAAAAGCTCTTTAATCAAAGTTTTCCTGTTCCGAAGAATGGATTTTTAACCTCTATCAGATTATAATAGATAGTATGAAAGGAGTCGATTTTCATGACAGAACAGGAAATGATTGCACAGGTTCAAGAAGTTCTAGATAAATTGCGCCCGTTTCTCCTTCGCGATGGCGGCGATTGTGAATTAGTCGATGTCGAGGATGGCATTGTTAAACTCCGTTTGCTTGGTGCATGCGGCAGCTGCCCGAGCTCGACAATCACACTTAAAGCCGGGATTGAACGCGCGCTTCTTGAAGAAGTCCCTGGCGTTGTCGAAGTTGAACAAGTATTCTAAATTATGTATAGCAAAGCGATTGCCCCAACCAGGCAATCGCTTTTTTTAGTCTCCGGACCAGGATTAGTTTTTCCAGTCTTTATTCACAATTGTTTTCGGTTCTTTGCCTGACAGAACAAGGCTGATATTATCCGCGCACAGCTTCATCATCGTCATTCTCGTTTCGATGCTCGAGCTTCCGATATGTGGAATCGCCGTCACATTTTTAAGCTTCAAAAGCGGATGACTGGCACTGATTGGCTCTTTGTCAAATACATCCAGCCCAGCTCCGGCAATTTCCCCTTCAGCAAGCGCGTCATACAGCGCTTCTTCATCAACAACCGGGCCGCGGGCGGCGTTTACAAAAATGGCGGTTTTCTTCATTTTCCTGAACACATCCCGGGTAAACATCCCTCTTGTTTGCTCTGTTAGCGGCGTCATGCACACGACGAAATCGGATTCCGCTATAAGTTCATCGAAGGATACGTATTGGGCACCGATTGCTTCCTCGACCTCCATATTCCGTGACCGATTATGGTAAAGGATGGCCATATCAAAACCGGTTGCGCGCTTTGCCACGGCGGCACCGATTTTGCCCATCCCGACAATGCCAATCGTTTTATGGTGAATGTCCTGCCCTGCCAAAAGGAGCGGGCTCCAGCTTTTCCATTTGTCTTCTTTGATAAGATCAGCCGCTTCGACAATTCTGCGGGCCGCAGCCATTAGGAGAGCAAACGTCAGGTCGGCTGTCGTATCCGTCAGGACATCGGGCGTATTGCAGACCGCAATTCCCCTTCTCGCCGCAGCGGGAACATCAATGTTGTCAAAACCCACCGCAAGATTGGCGACTACCTTCAGATTCTTCCCCACGTTGAAAACTTCCTCGTCAATTCGGTCGGAAAGCATTGTCAAAAGGGCATCCGCTTTGGTCGCCTCTTCCAGGAGCCTCTCCCTCGGAACCGGCATCTCCTCCTTGACCCACATGGATACTTCATAGTTTCCGCGTAATCCCTCCACTGCTTCATCAGGCAATTTACGTGTAATAAATATGTATGGCTTCATTTTTCATCCCTCCAGATAAAAGGGCAAGCCTCGTTCAGTCCCGATGCTTGTCCTCTTTGTAAAAAACCCGTCATACCTTTATAGTATCACAATATGACGGGTTTAAAGCATTCAGCGGTTCGCCTGCCAGGAGGAAGTAAATTTGGTCATACAGCAATCAACATGACGGGGAAAAAGTAACTATCGGTTTGCCTGCCACTCAGGTTTTGGCAGCGCTGAGGCAAATGGCGAACCGGCTGTGGCAAAAAATGAAGCGGTAAATTGCTCGTAGTCCGATGTCTGCTTTAAGATGGCGATTAGCCGGTCCTCAAGTGCCTTCTGGATCGACTCCCGATTGGAGCTGTAATACGTTTCAATGGTTTCAAGATAATGTAGAGGAAACAAAAGCCTCGCATACAGGAGCCTCCACGAAAACTTTGATAAAGGCGCGATGCTTCGGTAGTCCGAGAAGAACTGCGCGATTTCCGGGCCGCATGTTCTGCTGTTATGAAAAAACCTTCCTCTCGCCCATTCCGCCAAATCGCGGCTGCGATGATCAAAAACCCAATCCATCGGATTCTTTAAAACATATTGCCTCCCCCAGGATCCTTCCGAAAACCTTTCATGGCAGACTGTTCCGCCATCAATCATTTCCGCATCCTCATCTAGCTCGGTATCGACGAGATATTGGATGGCATTTTCCGAAAGCCCCACAAAATACGGGAACGATTCAATGAATATCCGTTCAAATTCATCAGATGCGGGTTGGAAAATCCGTTCCGACCACACCCGCTCCATTTGGTCGAGCCTTGTTTCCCACATGTTTTTCCATTGGCCGATCCTGGCCGTTTTTTCGACCTGAAAGGGAACCATCCTCCCCCGCTCGTGAAATTTTGCGAGCTTCCGCCCAAGCCGCATTTGCCCTTGGCGCGCTGGAGGACCCAAAGCAAGCAGGCAATACTTCCCCCCTTCCCAATCGGCAATGATACTCCCGCTTTTCGTCGGTAGGATTGCGGGAACATTCCGGTCCCCATATGCCGTTAAATGGGCGGCTATTTTTTGAAGTTCGGCCGCCTCTTCCTCTTCTTTTCCCCGGGAGTTGGCCACAATATAGTAAAAGCCATTCCCCCTGAAAGCATCGTAGGATTCAATCCTCATATATTCTCCAGCAGTAATCCCGTACACTTTTTCAAGCATTTGCCCGAGCATGATACCACCTGCCTTCCCGGATTCCCTACTATGTATATGCCTATGCGCGGCAAACTTGTTGCGCCCGTTTTTTTAAAAATCGGAATGAACCGGCGGCAATTGCAAACAATATGGAAGAATCCCCAAATTTGTTCCTTTTGGGGAGGTCAGGCATAATGTAAAGAAATAGGGTTATATATATAGTGAAAATTACGGGGAAAGGTGACTACCACATGTCTGAGAAGAAGAACGAAAACTTAACGGAAACTACCGCCCGCAGATGGCTGAAGGAGCGGGGGGTCGAGGTCCAGGATATCGCCGACCTCGTCTATTTCTTGCAGCAAAAGTACCATGAAGACTTGAAAATTGAAGACTGCCTCCACAATGTCGAGCGCGTCCTCTCAAAAAGGGAAGTCCAAAATGCGATCATTACCGGTATCCAGCTTGATATGCTTGCCGAGAAAGGCCTTCTGGAGGAGCCGCTCCAGTCCATCATAAAAACAGATGAAAGCCTGTATGGCGTGGATGAAATCCTTGCTTTCTCGATCGTGAATGTATATGGTTCGATCGGATTCACAAATTATGGATACATCGATAAGCAGAAACCGGGGATCCTGAGGCGCTTGAATGATAAATCGACCGGAGAAGTGCACACCTTCCTGGATGATATCGTCGGAGCGGTTGCCGCTGCAGCATCGAGCCGCCTCGCACATCGCGCCGAAAACGCGGAATAACAAAGTGTATAAAATTTTTAAAAGTCCAGCCATGAGACGGCTGGACTTTTTGCATTTATGCGTCCCATTCATCAAGGGAGTCAATTGAGTACGTGGGCTTTTTTTCGTAATTTACCAATAGTTCGCGGCTTGTCACGCCGGTATGGACAAGGAGGGTGTCAAGGCCGGCATTCATCCCGGCGAGAATATCGGTATCATAATAGTCGCCGACCATAATCGTTTCCTCCTTGTTTGTTCCAAGAACTTTTAAAGCCTGCTCCATGATAATCGATTCGGGCTTCCCGATGAATGTCGGCTGTACCCCTGTCGATGCGGTAATCGCCGCCGTAATTGCTCCATTTGCCGGCAGCATTCCCCGCTCCGTCGGGACTGCCAAATCGCTGTTGGTTGACATAAATCGAGCACCGTTGCGGACAGCGAGGCAGGCTACAGCGAGCTTTTCATACGTCAAAGCCGTATCAAGCCCTACGACGACATAATCGGCATGCTCCGCTCCGGGAACGAGCCCCTTTTCATGAAGAGCGTGGCGAAGCCCCTCTTCCCCAATCATAAACACAGAAGCTCCTTGCTTCTCGCCGGCGATGAAGCTTGCTGTTGCCAAGCTTGAAGTGAATACGTGTTCTGCGGTGGCGGGTATGTCAAAACGGCGCAGCTTTTCGGCGACTTGGGCTGGCGTTCGGGTCGAGTTGTTCGTGACGAACAAGTACGGAATTCCTTTACTTTCAAGCCTCTTCACAAAATCGGAAGCCGCCTCAATCCGTTCCGTACCTCTATACATCGTTCCATCAAGATCAATCATGTAGCCTTTATATTTTTTCACTATTATCACTCCCGGTCTGCAGTTTATCTTTCCTGGAATAAAAAAAGGCCGCTTGCACGCGGCCAGGTCGATGGGTTATTTTTTAAAAGCCGATACAGGCCCGAGCTCGTTGATTAGGTATGCCCTGACCATTCCTGGGAAGGTCTCGACTCCATCCAGGATTTCCGCAATATCAGCAACAAGCTTATTATGGTCGATGGCTGTATAGTACTGGACAAGTTGTTTCCGGTGGGAAACGAGCACCTTCAGGTTGGCGGATACTTGCTCATCGATCACCTTCTCATCGAGGAGAATGTCAATAATATCTTCATAGCTTCCTGGATCACGCATGATGAAGCCATCAATCATTGCGTTGCCGACATCAAGCATCGCTTCGGCCAGCATATGGACAATCCTTTCAAGCGCGGCTTTTTCAAGCGGGGACTCCCACTTCCCATGCGCCCTAAACAGCCCGGCCAACTGCTCAATGTAGAGGAGTCTTTCCTCCATCTGATCCCGGTTGACAAAGTACATACGTCCACATCCCTATGTTGCAATTTTTTTCGCCAGCATTCTTGGCCTTGCATAGAAATAACCTTGTGCAAGGTCTACGTTGTTACGAGTAAGTACGGAAGCCTCTTCCTCATTTTCAATGCCTTCTGCGACAACAAGTGAGCCTGCCTCTTTGGCGACAAGCAAAAGCCCCTTCAGCATCGATTCCTTCACTGAATTTTTGTCGATGTTTTCAATGACGGAGCGGTCGATTTTGATGATGTCGGGCATCACCTCGTTAATTGTGTTCAGGCTTGCATAGCCGGAGCCTGTATCGTCAACCGCAATCCGGAATCCCATCAGGCGGAGGACTTTAATGTTGTAGATGAAGTCCCGCATCTCTTCCATTGAATCTCGTTCCGTAATTTCGAAAGTGATTCGCTTCGGGGAAATAATCTTGTATTTTTGCATCAGTCTTTTCACATCGCGGATAAACCGTTCATTTCCAAGCGTCAGCGGCGTGAAATTAATAAAGATATCCTGCGTGCATTCAATCTGCCCAATTTCCTCAAGCGCCTTCTCTAGCACGACGAGTTCCAATTCGTATAGCTTCCCCGTCTGCCTGGCGACGGAGAAAAGCGTTAATGGGTTTTCAAGCATCGTGCCTGCCGGGCCCCGAGTCAGCATTTCAAATGCGCGGGCTTCCTTTGTCGCCACATCGAAAATCGGCTGGGCGAGCAGGAAAATTTCCTTTTGGGAAATGATTTTGCTCATGATAAAGAGCATTTCATTAAACTCGGATTCAATTCGCTTTTCAGCCATTGCCACGGCCTGTTGATGGGCTTTTAAGATGGCTTCCTGGACTGAATAATGCTTCTTTTCAACAAACATATAGCCTGTTTCAAGAACCATTTGCGCTGTTGGGAACTCTTCATGCAACTCCCTTCGTCCCGTGCCAGCCACTTTCCTCATGATTGAATCAATCACGGACAGCCCGTTCCGGTCATGCCCGACACGTACGTAAAGCGACAACCCATCTCCATAAAAATCATGAAGTGAAATGATGTCCACTTCTTCCACTTCGGTTTCAACGGCCTCGCGAAAAACTTCCCTGAACCGCCCCATGAATTTTGGAAATTCGGCTGGGCCAAGGAAATCGGCGAGTTCCTTCAAATTTTTCAGGTTAAATACAATAACGGCAGCCTCGTAGCCTTCCCGGAAAGCATTTTTTACTCCCTGGGCAACCGGGTTCCTGAGGACGAATTGCGGAGGGAAAAACTTTATGGATGACAGGGGAAGAACAATCTTGCCCCATTGCAAGAGTTGAGTTGCCTTTGTCACATACTGACGGACCATTCGTTTCATTCCTCTCCGATGTGCCTGTAATCGTATTGTAACACAATTTGGCAGTTTTCGTCGTTTTTATATCCAATTTTCCAAAAAAGGTGTCGACATGCATTTGTTGGTGGAATTTTGGTATTATGGGATATGAAGAAATAGAATAGCGTAAGCGCCTTTTTCCTATGTAGGTTTGGCGCTTTGGACATTTTTTTCATTCTTATATTTTTCAAAAAGGAGCAGGAATATGGCAGAGCGTTTTTTCTTATATGATGATACGGAAGCTTCGAAAACAAGGTTCGTGAGCTTCGTTGGTGAAAACAATAGGTTCGACCTGGCCCTTATCCAGACTGGCCGGCATTACGGCAAAACGCTTGTCCTCGATATGCAGGGGAACAGATTCGCGATTATCGGCGAGGATGACCTGAAGGAGGAAGGGTATCTTGAGTACGCCTTCCAGCTTTCGGAAGAGGATGCGGAGGAGCTTCGTTCGTTTTTGGCAGAGATTGTGTAACTCGGTGTGTGCGGCTGCTTGATTTGGCCGCCGATTGATGGCATTGGCAAGGGGCAGCCGGGTTATGGCTGCCCCTTTTTTCCAAAAAAAAGATCATTTCTTGATTTTCTTAACGACGAAATAGGCGCACCCGAAGTTGCAGAATTCGTAAAGGTATTCGGTCAGGGTGCTGATTTTCGTGTCGAAGGTGGCTTTCTGGTTCTGGTCGTCGAAGAAGCCGCGGAGGCGGAGTTGCCCGTACCCCCAGTCGCCGACTATATAATCATACCTTGCTAGGATTTCGCTGTATCTGTCCTTGAAGGCATCTTCATTAAAACCGTTCCTGTAGTCCTCTATGACCTCGTAAGCAGTGTTGTTAACAATGATCATTCCTATCACCTCATTTGCAGGCAAATCTCTGTTTCCATTATAACCGATTCCCAACTAATTACTAACAGAAAATAACTTACGCATGGCAATACTTGTGGTAGGAGGTGTTGCGAATGAGGAAGGAGCTTTTGGCTGCGGGGCTGTGCGGGCTGCTGCTTGCGGGGTGCCAGGATAATCCGAAGGGGGACAATTATGGCGGCGTGAGCCATTTGCATCCCGATAACCGCCGGTCGGAGGTGTATGGGGACCGGGAAAATAAGAAGCGGCCAGACGAGTCTCAGAGATTTGGGTATTATCGGCACCAGAAGAGCCCTATTATGGGAGACCGGTCAAATGCGGAAAAGATGGCCGTCCTTAATAGGGAAAAAATCGCGAAGGACATCAGCCGGGTTAGTACAACACTGCCGAATGTGAATGATGCCGCGGTGCTTGTTACGGATGAAGAGGTGCTTATCGCTTATGATACGGATACAAATAACCGGGAACTGACGGCAGACCAAGTGAAGAGGACGGCATTGGCACGGGTCCCGCGATTTTTCCATGTGTATGTTTCGGACAACAAGAACTTGATGCGCGACGTTGAAACCCTTACAAGCTTGACCACGCAGGACGAGGATGCGGATGAGGCCATCGCCGCGGTGATTAAGGAGATGAAAAAATCCCCGCAGGGTGCAAGGGTCAATGCTTCGGAAAATGAAAATGGCGAGACTTCTGATGATATAAAGCGCGGGATGGATGGCGGAATGAGAAGGTGATAGGGCTTGAGGCGCTGCTGATGGATTGGTGGTTTATCTGTGAATCTCGCTGGACATGTGCCGAACGGCATTCAATGGAAGCGATAAAGGCATCCGCAGGTGCGGATGCCTTGTTTGGCTTGTGCTGTTTCGTTTGGTTTGTGGACTAAGCGGGAGTTACGCCTCGATGGCTTCGTTGCCCGCCGCTTCCGCCATCGCAGCCCGTGCTTTTGCAGCTGCGTTTACCTGCTCATCGGCATGGTATGAAGATCGGACAAGCGGGCCTGCTTCGCAATGACTGAATCCTTTGGAAAGGGCGATTTCCTTCAGTTCATTGAACTCGTCTGGCGTGTAGTATTTTTCGACTTTAAGGTGCTTTTTCGTCGGCTGCAAGTATTGGCCGATTGTCATAATGTCGACATTGTTGGCGCGAAGGTCGTCCATCACCTCAAGGATTTCTTCCCATGTTTCGCCTAAACCGATCATGAGGCTTGATTTTGTCGGGATGTCAGGCTGCATTTCGTTTGCCCTGCGCAAAAATTCGAGTGAACGGTCGTATGTAGCTCGTGCACGGACTCTCGGTGTGAGCCTCCTGACTGTTTCGATGTTGTGATTTAAAATATCCGGGCGGGCATCCATTAGCGTACGGAGGTTTTCTTCAACGCCGCCCATATCGGATGGAAGCACCTCGATGGTTGTGAACGGATTTTTACGGCGGATTGCACGGACTGTTTCCGCGAAAACCGCGGCTCCCCCGTCACGGAGGTCATCGCGGGCGACGGCTGTGATGACGGCATGCTTCAAATTCATCTGGAATACAGAGTCGGCTACGCGCTCCGGCTCCTGCAGATCTAGCTCGGTTGGCAGGCCTGTTTTGACGGCGCAAAAACGGCAGGCACGGGTACAGATGTCCCCAAGGATCATGAATGTGGCTGTCCGCCTGACCGCCCAGCACTCATGGATATTCGGGCAGCGCGCTTCCTCGCAAACCGTGTGGAGGTTTTTGCTGCGCATCATTTTCTTAAGCCCTGTGTAGTTTTCGTTTGTGTTCAATTTTATTTTCAGCCAATCAGGCTTTCGAAGAGGCCTGTTTCCTGTTGTCATGTCATCCACTCCATTGATTATGTACAGAATGCTATTCTCTTTTGAACTGTAACATACTCATGAAAGCCCTTCAAGATTAAGGCTTTCCATTGGCAATTATTGTACCTTATGAAGGGGAATTTAATGAGGCAAAATACAGAAAAAGCCGGGTCAAAAGGAGGGGACAATGTTTTGAGGATACTGTTATCGTCGCTGACGCTTTCACTGCTGCTGGCCATTTCGAGTATTGAAGGCGTTAGCGCCGCGGAAGTGGATTTGGATAAAATAAGGCTGCAGCTTTATAAAAAAACAGAGGCTGCAACCGGAATCCCTTGGTATTATATCGCTGCGGTTGACCGATACGAGCGAAATGTCCGACTTTCCCGAAAGGATTTGCCGGATCCGGAAGGGGCGATTTCGATTTATTTTTCGCCGGAAACATGGGCTGGAGCGGCGAACCCGAACCATGAGGACAAACATCCTGTTTCGATCGCGTTTTTTGGCGGAGCCGGAATTGACGGGAACGGGAACAGAAAAGCGAGCCGCTTTGAGGATGAGGACGTTCTACAAGCCTTTGCCAACCATGTCCTTAAGTACGGTTCCGATAACGAGAACTTCCGGATTGCACTCTGGGAGTATTACCACCGTGACAAAGCTGTCGGCATGATTATGGGCTTTGCAAAGGTATTCAATCATTATGGCCGGATTGACCTTGAAGGGAACGTATTCCCTGTCGCTGCCAGGAGCAGCCATGATTATAAAAACACATGGGGAGATGCGCGTGGCTGGGGTGGCCGCCGTATGCATGAAGGAACGGACATCTTTGCCGGCTACGGCGTTCCGGTCCGAGCGACAAGCTATGGAATCGTTGAAATGAAGGGCTGGAACCGGTTTGGCGGCTGGCGGATCGGAATTAGGGATTTGAACAATAATTATCACTATTACGCGCATATGAGCGGGTTTGCCAAAGATATTAAGGTTGGGGATGTTGTGGAACCGGGGAAGCTTATCGGAGGGGTCGGCAGTTCGGGATACGGGCCTCCTGGAACATCGGGAAAATTCCCTCCCCACCTGCACTACGGAATGTACAAGGACAATGGCTTTACGGAATGGGCATTTGATCCTTATCCGCACTTACGTAAGTGGGAGCGCTTGGACAAGAAGGCCAAACGAAGGTAGCGGGCGGCTTTCTTGTTTTTCTTTTGATGTTGGTTTTAGGGGTTAGTGTGGCCTCTTTTGGTTTTGAGTGACATCCTTTTTGGAGTTTTCACGATTGAAGTCACTCATTTGGATTTGAGTGACTACCTTTTTCGATTTTGGCCGGAATATGTCACTCATTCGGGTTTGAGTGACTTCCTTTTTCGATTTTGACCAAACAATGTCACTTATTTGAATTTGAGTGACTTCCTTTTTCGATTTTGGCCGGACTATGACTCTTATTTGGATTTGAGTGACTACCTATTTTGATTTTGACCAAACAATGTCACTCATTTGGATTTGAGTGACTTCCTTTTTGAATTTTTGCCGGACAATATCACTTATTTGGATTTGAGTGACTTCCTTTTTAGATTTTACCCAAACAATGTCACTCATTTGGGTTTGAGTGACTTCCTTTTTCGATTTTGACCAAACAATGTCACTCATTTGGATTTGAGTGACTTCCTTTTTCGATTTTGACCAAACAATGTCACTCATTTGGATTTGAGTGACTACCTTTTTCGATTTTGACCAAACAATGTCACTCATTTGGATTTGAGTGACTTCCTCAATGGATTTTCGCTCTTAGTTGTCACGAATCTGTGGCTTACATGACAACCAAACTGGATTTTGGCCAGCAGTTGTCACGAATCGAGGACTTACGTGACAACCAAACCGGATTTTAGCACTTGGTTGTCACGAATCGGACACTTGCGTGACAACTAAACCGGATTTAACCCTAGGTTGTCACGAATCGGGGACTTACGTGACAACCAAACCAAATTTTAACCCTAGGTTGTCACGAATCGGGGACTTACGTGACAACCAAACTGGATTTTGGCCTTCGGTTGTCACGAATCGAGAACTTGCATGACAACCAAACTGGATTTTGGCCTTCGGTTGTCACGAATCGGGGACTTACGTGACAACCAAACTGGATTTTAGCTCCTGGTTGTCACGAATCAAGGGTTTGTGTGACAACCAAACCGGATTTTTGCTCTTCGTTGTCACGAATCGGGGTCTGTGACAACTAAAGCGTATTATCCCTGTTGATGTCACGCACCCACATTCAAAAAAAGCCATTCCGGTCTGCCGGAATGGCTTTTCACTTATTTTAGTTTGCTTTTTTTGATTTTATTACCGCGTTCGCTATGCTTGCGACGAGGCCTCCCCATATGATGACCATACCAACGATCATCATTGCGATTGCATCTCCAGCCATAGTATTAAACCTCCCTTTCTTCAGGCACATTTAGGCTGTTCTTGCCCCAGCGCAGGGACATGAATACGAACCCTACCCCAACGGCTGCGATGGCAACTCCCCAGCCCGCGTATAAAAGGAACGATGTTGGGTAGCCTTCGTAATTTTCTTTTATATTTGTAATAAAGTTTTGCACCGCCATATAACCAAGGACAAGCGGGGTGATGATGGACAGGGAAATCTTCCACCAGTTCCCGATTCTCATATCGGAAATCGCGTTTGCGTGATCCTGCAAGTTCGTAAGCTTTCTGGCGACCCAGGCAACAAGGACGACTTCGACTAGGCCTGCGACTACAATACCAAAATGGTTGATGAAGTTGTCGACCGCATCAAGCAGATACAGGCCGCCACGTGTTGCATAAAGGATGGAAACCAGAGCGGAAAGTCCCCCGCCAATCATAACTGATTTTGTCCTTGATACGTTGAATTTGTCCTGGACCCCGGCGACGAACGTTTCAACTATTGAAATAAGCGATGTTAATCCCGCCAGGAAAAGGCAGGCAAAGAACAGAATCCCGAAAAACTGGTTGAACGCCGGGAACTCGTTGATGATTTGCGGGAATACGACAAATGCGAGGCCAATTCCCGAGTCAACGACCTCGTTAACGGCTATGCCTTGCTGCTGCGCCATGAAGCCGAGCGCGGCGAACACGCCAATACCAGCAAGCAATTCAAATCCGGAGTTTGCAAAGCCCGTAATGAATGCATTATTCGTCAGATCGGTTTTCTTTGGAAGATAGCTTGAGTACGTGACCATGATGGCAAAACCTATCGATAAGCTAAAGAAAATTTGTCCGTATGCGGCCACCCATACTTTAGGGTTCGAAATATCCTGCCAATTCGGTTTAAAGAAAGCATTTAGTCCTTCCACTGCCCCATCAAGGGAAATTGCGCGGACAACAATGATCAGGAATAGGATGACCAGGGTTGGAAGCATGAATTTGTTTGCTGCTTCAATCCCTTTTTTAACCCCTTTAAACATGATTCCAAGTGTCAATCCCCAAACGAGAAGCAATGGAATGATGACGCCAGGTACAAGGCCAATGAATTCCCCGGGATTCGGTGCGACCTTTAAGTACTCGTCCATAAGGAACGAGCCCGGATCCTTCCCCCATGAGAGGTTCACTGAAAACCAAGCATAGGACAGCGCCCATGCAATGATGATTGGATAGTACGTGGAAATGACAAACGAAATCGCGACCTGCCACCAGCCAAGCCATTCAAATTTTTTATTCAGCCTCGCGAATGTCAGCGGTGACGAACCTTTATACTTATGGCCAAGCGTAAATTCAAGAATGAGCAACGGAATCCCTGCAGTCAAGAGTGCGAACAGGTATGGGAGAAAGAACGCCCCTCCTCCATTTTCATACGCCACGGCCGGGAATCTCCAGATGTTCCCAAGTCCTACTGCAGAACCGATGGCAGCAAGGACGAATCCTGCGCGTGTTCCCCATTGCGGTCTATTTTCCATAAACAACTACCTCCATGCTTCTAAGATGAACAAATTAAAAATTTTTACTTTTCAGACTTTTAAAAATCATAAAGTTAGTATATGGATTCAGAGGTGGCTTGTCAACTAAAAAATTATTTTAGTATACTTTATTCCATGTATTTACATATTAAATGGATTTTACCAAAAAATTACCGGAATTAAGATAATAAAAGTAAAATAAAAGGGTTATTATAGGTAAAACGTCATGGTTCTTTTGGTTCTGAAAAAATAGGTTTAATAAATGATATTGCGTAATAGCAAAGGAACGGAAGAATATTATTTTATAAAAACATTCTTCGTTGGTTTACACCTTTGGAGGCGAAATGGTTGTGACCGGGAACGGTTGCCGCGCCGCCGAACGATTGTCATGGGCCCATTTTTCAAAAAAGAAAAGGCATTCATCCGTATTTGGATGGATGCCTTGATTAGTTAAATCATTCTTAGTAGCGCGTCCCGGCCGGACATGCCGGCGTGGATTCCCCGCTTTTCCGCTTCATGAGTGACGGATTCGAGCGGGGCGTTGAGCAGTTCGTCGATTGTCCTTACTCCTACCGCCCTTCCGGCAATGATTTTCCTGTCCCTTAGTTTCCGGTTTAACAGGCCAACGTCGAGCGCGCCGCACATGATGTAGCCGGAGTCGTTTGTGATAACGATGAGGGTCGTCTTGGGGAGTTTCACTGTGATTCCCAGGAACGTTTTTCCGGCTATTTCTAGTGGTGTTACGTCTATCATCCGCCCACTCCTTTCCCCTGTCCCTATTACTGTATGCGCGGGCAATGGGGGAGTGAACTTGTCCCGGAGCTGGTAAACTATCTTTCGGCGGTGGAAAGAATAAAATGCGCAAGCGCCTTTCGCATGGGAAAAGGCGCTTGTTTGTTTATAGCCGGTTCAGCTTCCACTCGAGGACGTCACGGAGGAATTCCGGCATGTAGTAGTATTTGCTGTCCGACCTGACGATTTGCGGGAAGAATCGGCCGAATGTGAACATGTCGGGGATGGCGACGATGTACTGTCGTTCAGGTTCGATCGTTTTCCCATCTATGAGGAAGTCCCTTTCCTTTTTGAGGATTTCAATCCGGTCATACACAAATTTGCCCATGACCGTCCCGCGGAAACCGAGCCCCTTTACCTCGACGTGAGGCATGCTTTCGTCAAGCGTCATGCGAAGGATTTCCTTCAGTTCGTCCCCTTCGAGCGTAACGGTGCAAGGGTTAATTGGATGTGGGCATATGGAAAGCAAATCAAATTTCGTGACATCGCCTTCAAGCGGCCCGAGGATCAGGCCGGCGTTTAGAAACGCGCAGTCGGCGTCGCACCATTCCCTTAACGCTTCGCATAAAATCTGCGGCAAATCCGAGTCGATGAAGAAATCGGCCGTCAGCGGCTCGACTTCGGCAACTTTTTTTTCGAGGAGGCTCCGGCCCATCTCAAATAGCGCTTCGGTTTCATCGAGCTCCCACCGCTCTGGTGGAGTCCCTTCGATTTTGTAAAGCCGTGCTGATTTGCTGCTGATTTGGCCGTTTTCAATCCCCAAAGTGACGTGCCCTGCAAAATTCCCGTATTTACCGGCCGCCGCCAGGAGCGTTCTGTTCACCAGTTTGCCCTCATGGAGAACATGATGGGTATGCCCGCCGAGGATTACATCGATTTCGGGAAACTCCCCGGCAATCTTTTCATCTTCATACAAGCCGAGATGCGAAAGGAGGATGATAACATCAGACTGTTCCTTCAAGCTTGGAAGCTGGCGCCTGAGTTCCTCGAACGGGTCAGTTAAACGCCAGCCCAGCAGCTTGTAAAAGAGCGAAAAATAGGCGGTTAGGCCAATGACTCCGACTCTCGTACCCGCTGCTGTCGTATAGATGTTGAAAGGTTTTGCCCAATCGGGGCGACGTCCATTTTTGTTGTAAAAGTTTGCGATGAGGACGTCGAAGGAATTTTCCGGATAAAGGTTATCTAGCCCTTCGTACGGAAGGGTAATTCCTTCGTTGTTGCCAATCGTGACGGCGGTGTAGCCCGCCTCTTCCAACAGCCCCGCGTTTCCTTTCCCCATTGTTCCTTCGGTGTACGGATGCCAGCGGTCAACATGGTCGCCGATGTCAAAAACAAAAACCTCCTCCCCTGCTTCCCGGTGCTTTTTGACTCGCTCCCGGATGAGGCGGCTGATTTTCGGCCAATGCTCGAAATGGCTGTGTAGGTCGTTTGTATGGTAAATATGTATCGTTTCCATCTGTCTGTTCGCTTCCTTTGTTTTTGCAGAAGGTACAAGCATACTTTTCGTGCGGTAACGAATTTACTGTCTCTTTGAGCGTATCCCTTTAATGACTTTGACTGAATCCGAATGGAGAAAGTCCTTATATTCGGGGCTATCTATCCCGTAAATTGCCACTTTACCATCATTGTCATAATGGATACCCCATCCATATGTTTTGACGAGCGGCGATGCCCGGAAACACGCCTTCGGTTTTGCAAAAAACTGTTCCCTCAGGCCATCCAATTCCGTTGAGCCGGAATGGTTCCTTTTGATATGCGTCTCGAATTGGACATCGTCCTGGGTAAACCGATACGGGTTATTTTTAATTAAATGATATTCTATCGAGGCCACTGTTTGCTTGTTGTTTTTCACGGACGGCTCCATTGCTTCGGTTGCCTTGCAATCTTCAGAAACTGTTATAAACGTGTTCCGGTAGCTCAAGTTGGGTACCCCCATTCACTCATTTGATTAAGCGGTAACGCCTTCATAGATAAGGCGCAAGCCGATAATGACAAGGATGATGCGCAAAATCAGGACAATTGTTTTGCTTTGCAGTCGCCCGTTCAGGAAAACGCCGATTTGTGCGCCAATCCAGGCGCCGGGAACAAGGGCGGCAGCATAGTGCCAGTGGATGTTCCCCAGTGTGATATGGGCGACCGAGCTGATGATTGAGGACAAAAAGATCATGAACATCGAAGTTGCCACGGCAACATGCGGTGGGAAAAAGAAAAGCAGAATCATCGCCGGCACCATGAGCGAACCCCCGCCAACGCCGAATATTCCGGAGATGAAGCCAATCGCCAGGGAAATGGCTATGCCGAGGAACGGATTGAATCCGTACTCGTGGATTTTCCCTCTATTGTCCGTATACGCCATCGCATAGCCGGAATCCTTTTTATACGGAAGCGGCTTGATCCGGTTCCGGAGGATCATGACGGCGGATACAAATAGGACGAACATGCCGAAGTAAAGATTAAAGGTATGCACATCAAGGCTTTTGACCATCCAAGCACCAAAAATTCCTCCCGGGGCGCTTCCGATCAGGAAAATGAGGCCGCTTTTATAGTCTACTGTTTTATGTTTGATATAGCCGACGGTCGAGGAGGCGCCGGTGAAAATCATTGTAAAAAGCGATGTTCCTACGATTTGCTGTGGCGTGATGTCCGGAAAGATGCCGAGCGTGCCGAGGTAGAGAAGCGCCGGAACAATGATAATTCCACCGCCGAGGCCGATGAGTGACCCAAGAGCGCTTGCCGCTATCCCAAGCAAAATAATGAATATCCATTCCATTTGTACGTCAATCCCCTACTGTTGCGCGCACCTGCCTACTGTTTGCGTGGTGTTTGCTGATTCCATATAAATTATCGTGAAGGCTCGCATGGGCCATTTTTTTAAAAAAAGCCGAGTGTTTTTAAAAAAGGTCCAGCTGCCGTGGTGCGAGGATGTCGTATTCAATGCCGAGGATTTCAATCATTTCCTTTGCGTTGCCCGCGGCGTCCCCGCCCGAATTGTTGTTGAACAGTACGTAAAGGTCTTTGCTTTGTTGCTGGAGCTGTTTCAGGTAGTTTGCCCATTGGGCCAGCTCCTCGCGGTTGTATTTATATAAATAGCGCACCTCGCGCCAGTTTTTCGCGTTTTTCTTTTGCCAGCCGTGCACGTTCCTGCCGTGGAACCGGACGAGCGTCTTGTCCGGGTGGGTCGCTTCCAGGACAATCGGGATTGATCCTGAGCCTGCCTGCGGCTCATCGCACACGGAGTGAATCCATTTTTCATTCCTGAGGAACTCAAGTGTCTGTTGGCGGAAAGCCGGTGAGTACCAGGATTGGTGCCTGAATTCAACAGCGCACGGAATGTCGCCCATCTCTGCTTTACAGAAACGCAAATAGTCGACGTTTTCCTTTTTGCAGTCAAACCATGGCGGGAATTGGAACAGGGCCATGGCAAGCTTGCCATGATCCAAATATGGATTGAGCGATTCCTTGAACGCGGCGAACATGTCCGTTTCTGTCTCGAACGGGCTGTCGCCTCGCTGGTGGCCGGTCATTCCCTGATAGGCTTTGACGATGAACTGGAAGTCGGCGGGCACCTGCTCAACCCATCTCGTTGAGTTCTTTATAGGCTGAATGGCATAAAACGCGGCATCGACCTCAACAACCGGAAAATGGCCCGCATATTCGCTTAGCTTCTCGCGGCCAGGCATCCCCGGCCTATAAAGGCTGTCATGGTCCCCCCACCCCGTCACTCCAATATAAATCATACAATCCCTCCAGTACCCATCATAGCACAATAGACCCAAAAACCACCTTTTTCACGTCTTTTTCCCGGGGCGGAGGAAAGTAAACACTGGGCTTTGTTTGCGGTTGGGGTTGGGGCGGGTAAAAACGAGGTGGCGTTCTTACAGCTTTGGCGGGATTTGGTCTTTGTGCGACACCTTTTCGGATATTACGTCAATCTTTGTCGCTCAAGCGGATTTGAGTGACACCTTTTCTTCTTTCGGGCAAATCTTTGTCGCTCAAACGGATTTGTGCGACACCTTTTCTTCTTTCGGACAAATCTTTGTCGCTCAAACGGATTTGAGTGACACCTTTTCAGGATTTCTACGAATCTTTGTCACTCAACAGAATTTGAGTGACTTTCTTTTCGAATTTTCCCCACAATGTCACTCAACAGGATTTGAGTGACTTCCTTTTCGAATTTTCCCCCAACAATGTCACTCAACGCGATTTGAGTGACTTCCTTTTCGGATTTTATCCACACAATGTCACTTAACGCGATTTGAGTGACTTCCTTTCCGAATTTTACCCGGACAATGTCACTCAACGCGATTTGAGTGACTTCCTTTTCGGATTTTACCCACACAATGTCACTCAACGCGATTTGAGTGACTTCCTTTTCGGATTTTACCCGCACAATGTCACTCAACGCGATTTGAGTGACTTCCTTTCCGAATTTTTCCCGGACTATGTCACTCAACGCGATTTGAGTGACTTCCTTTCCGGATTTTACCCGCACAAAGTCACTCAACTTTATCTGAGTGACTTCCTTTTCAAATTTTGAATGTCACTGAACGGGATTTGAAAGACACCTTTTCTCGATTTTACAATTCTTTGTCCGAACCCACCCACCCCGTATACCCGCGGCAAGCCCCTTTGCTTATCCCGAATCGTTTCTGGCCCCAGAGAAGAACCCTCCGTTAACAACGAAAAACCGCCTGCCCAAAGGACAGACGGTTTTAAAACAAGTTTATTAACCAATGGAGCCTTCCATCTCGAACTTGATGAGGCGGTTCATTTCAACCGCGTATTCCATTGGAAGTTCTTTCGTGAATGGCTCGATGAAGCCCATAACGATCATTTCGGTCGCTTCTTCTTCGGAGATTCCGCGGCTCATCAAATAGAAGAGCTGCTCTTCGGAAACCTTGGAAACCTTCGCTTCGTGCTCGAGCGAAATGTTATCATTCAGGATTTCGTTATATGGGATCGTATCCGAAGTCGATTTGTTGTCCATGATCAACGTGTCGCACTCGATGTTGGAACGGGCGCCGTCCGCTTTGCGTCCAAAGTGGACAATCCCGCGGTACGTAACCTTTCCGCCCTGCTTCGAGATTGATTTTGACACGATTGTCGATGACGTGTTAGGCGCCAAGTGGAGCATTTTCGCGCCCGCGTCCTGGTGCTGGCCCTTCCCTGCCAATGCGATCGAAAGAGTCAAACCGCGAGCACCCTCGCCGCGCAGGATGACTGCCGGATACTTCATTGTCAGCTTCGAGCCGATGTTGCCGTCGATCCATTCCATCGTTGCGTTCGCGTCACAAACCGCGCGCTTCGTAACGAGGTTATAAACGTTGTTCGCCCAGTTCTGGATCGTCGTATAACGGCAGTAGGCATCTTTCTTGATAATGATTTCCACGACCGCGCTGTGCAGCGAATTCGTCGTGTAGACAGGCGCCGTACAGCCTTCAACATAGTGTACATGGGCCCCTTCATCCACAATAATCAGTGTCCGTTCGAACTGCCCCATGTTTTCGGAGTTGATGCGGAAGTACGCCTGGAGCGGAGTATCGACCTTCACGCCTGGCGGTACGTAGATAAACGAGCCGCCGGACCAAACCGCCGAGTTCAATGCAGCGAACTTGTTGTCGGTCGGAGGGATAACCGTCGCCCAGTGCTTGCGGAAAATCTCTTCGTTTTCCTTAAGCGCGGAGTCGGTATCCTTAAAGACGATCCCAAGCTTTTCAAGGTCTTCCTGCATATTATGGTAAACAACTTCCGATTCGTACTGGGCGGAAACCCCAGCCAAGTACTTCTGTTCCGCTTCCGGGATGCCGAGCTTATCGAACGTCGCCTTGATTTCCTCAGGCACCTCATCCCAAGAGCGTTCAGTCTTTTCGGATGGCTTGACATAATAAGTGATTTCGTCGAAGTTCAACGAATTCAGGTCCCCACCCCACTGAGGCATCGGCATCTTGTAGAAATGCTCAAGCGATTTCAGGCGGAAATCGAGCATCCATTGCGGTTCTTCCTTCATTTTCGAAATTTCCTCAACGATCTCGCGCGTCAGCCCGCGCTTCGACCGGAAGATGGAAACGTCCCTGTCGGCAAAGCCATATTTATAATCACCGATTTCTGGCGCTTTTTTAGCCATCACCGTTTTCCTCCATTCTTAGGTTTTTAAAGGCCTTTTTTTGAAAAGGTGCTTTGCGCCAACGCACAGTACCGGAGGCCCGATATTGTTGCCCTGCACGCACACCGCTTCCGAAGGCTTTCAAACCTATTCTTTAGTAGCATCCGCGAGTCCCTTTTCCATTGCTTTCCATGCCAGTGTCGCGCATTTGATCCGCGCCGGGAACTTCGAAACGCCGGAGAGGGCTTCGATGTCGCCGAGGTCTAGATCGTCGTCGTAGTCTTTTCCCTGCATCATATCGGAGAAAATTTTCGACAGCTTGAGGGCGTCGTCGATTTTTTTCCCTTTAATTGCCTGCGTCATCATCGAAGCGGAAGACATCGAAATCGAGCAGCCTTCCCCTTCGAACTTCGCATTCGTTACAATTCCGTCTTCAACGTTCATCGTCAGCTGGATCCGGTCGCCACAAGTTGGGTTATTCATATTGACAGTCAGGCTGCCATCCTCGATTACCCCTTTGTTGCGTGGGTTTTTGTAGTGGTCCATGATCACCTGGCGGTAAAGCTGATCCAAGTTATTAGAAGACATCGCTGAAATACTCCTTTGTTTTGACAAGTCCGTCAACGAGCCTGTCAACATCTTCTTCCGTGTTGTACAAATACATGCTTGCCCTTGCCGTGGCCGAAGCCTTCAGCCACCTCATCAGCACCTGGGCGCAGTGGTGGCCCGCACGGACGGCAACGCCTTCCGCGTCAAGGACAGTGGCGACATCGTGCGGGTGGACGTCATTGATATTGAAGGTCACGATGCCAGTGCGCTTGGCAGGATCCGTTGAGCCGTAAATCTTCATTCCTTCGATTCGGGACATCTTGTCAAGCGCGTAGGCGCCGAGCCTTCGGTCATGTGCGTCGATATTGTCCATACCGATTTCCTGCAAAAAGTCGATGGCAGCGCCAAGTCCGATGGCGCCCGCGATGATCGGGGTACCAGCCTCGAACTTCCACGGCAGCTCTTTCCAGGTCGACTCGAAATCATGGACGAAATCGATCATTTCGCCGCCAAATTCAATCGGCTCCATGTTTTCCAAAAGGTCCTTTTTCCCGTATAATACCCCAATTCCAGTCGGTCCGCACATTTTATGGCCGGAAAAAGCAAAGAAATCGCAATCCAAATCCTGGACATCCACCTTCATATGGGGTGCGCTCTGGGCGCCGTCGACGACCATGACCGCGCCATTTTCATGGGCGATTTTGGCGATTTCCTTGACCGGGTTCACTACACCGAGTACGTTGGAAATATGGACGACGGAAACGATTTTCGTGTTTTTCGTAATCGTCTTCCGCGCATCATCGAGGGAAATCGTGCCGTCTTCCTGAAGAGGCATGTATTTCAGTGTGGCGCCGGTCCGTTTTGCGGCCTGCTGCCACGGTATGATGTTGCTGTGGTGTTCCATCGGGGTAATGACGATTTCATCGCCTTCCCGTAAATTCGCCGTGCCAAAGCTGTGGGCAACAAGGTTTAGTGCTGTCGTCGTCCCGCGCATGAATATGATTTCCTGGGTCGATTTGGCATTGATGAACTTTCGCGCTTTTTCCCTGGCCCCTTCAAAGGCGTCAGTCGCCTTCGTGCCGAGCGTATGGACCCCGCGGTGGACGTTGGAATTATATTCGCGATAGTATTTGTCAAGCGCTTCAATGACCTGAACCGGCTTTTGGGAAGTCGCGCCGCTGTCAAGGTAGACGAGCGGCTTTCCGTTTACTTCCTGGTTCAAAATTGGAAACAGCTGGCGGATTTCGGCTGAATTCATCATCTTACTTTCCTCTCAATCACTTCGGTCAGCTGCTTTTTGACCCCTTCAATCGGCAGCTGGTTGACGACCGGCGCAAGGAAGCCGTGAATGACAAGGCGTTCTGCCTCCGATTTCGGAACTCCCCTGCTCATCAGGTAGTACAGCTGGATTGGGTCGACACGGCCGACAGAAGCTGCGTGGCCCGCGGTAACATCGTCTTCATCGATCAAGAGAATTGGGTTCGCGTCTCCGCGCGCTTTTTCGCTAAGCATCAGGACACGTGATTCCTGAACGGCATTCGATTTGGTCGCGCCATGCTCGATTTTGCCGATACCGTTGAAAATCGACGTTGCGCTGTCCTTCATGACGCCATGCTTCAGGATAAAACCTTCTGTATTTTTACCAAAATGGACAATCTGTGTTGTAAAGTTCTGAACTTGTTCCCCGCGCCCGACAACGACTGTTTTCAGGTCGCCGTGGGAACCGTCGCCGACAAGGTTCGTCACGTTGTCGGAAATCGTGTTGCCATCGTTCATCAGGCCAAGCGCCCAGTCGATCCTTGCATCCCTGCCAGTGACGCCGCGGCGGTTTACATAAGTCGTAATGCCTTTGGCCAGAGTGTCAACCGCCCCGTATTGGAGGCGTGCGTTCGTGCCAAGGACAGCTTCGCTGACGATATTGAACACGCCTTGTCCATCGACAGTTGAAATGTAGTTTTCAACATATGTCGCCGAGCTGTTGTCGTCAACAACGACAATGACATGGTTGAACAGGTTCGTTTCGGCATTATCATGGAGATAAACAGCCTGGATTGGCTCGCTTACTTCAAGGTTTTTAGGAATGTACAGGAACGCGCCTCCGTTCATCAATGCCGCATGCAGCGCTGTGA
Source organism: Neobacillus oceani (assembly GCF_046237595.1). Classification (NCBI taxonomy): domain Bacteria; kingdom Bacillati; phylum Bacillota; class Bacilli; order Caryophanales; family Bacillaceae; genus Neobacillus; species Neobacillus oceani. Next base: position 3,451,842 of record NZ_CP143543.1, read on the forward strand.
GGCGGTGCTCGTCAACCTGGACGGCCTGGTTCATGAAGTAACGGCGCAGCAGGTCGCCATGCTCCTTCGCTGCCGTGAAAATATCGGTAAACACAACGCCCTGATCCTTTAGATCCTGTGACAGGGAAAGATAGGCCGGCGTGTTGTTCCTCTGGATATATAGGTTCTTTTGGCCTTCGATATCGACAAGCGCCTTTACATCATCGGAAAGGTCATTCAGGGATGTGAAAGGTTCGCTTTCGACTGTGTGGCGTTCGAACTGCGTAAAGTTCCACTTATCAATCTTTGTTTTATCGGGCCTTGGCATTGGCAGAGAATCGAGGCTGGCAAAAGCCTTCAGACGCAATTCCTCAAGCCATGCCGGTTCGGCCTTATCTTTTGAAAAAGAGCTGATGAACTCTTTGTCAAAAGGCAAAATGGTTTCAGTAGTCATCTCTAGTCCCCCTAATGCTTATGCTTCTTGGCCGACAGTTTCATCTTCAATGCCAAGCTCTTGCTTGATCCACTCGTATCCTTCCGCCTCAAGGCGCTTCGCAAGTTCCGGTCCGCCCGATTTTACAATACGGCCCTGCATCATAACATGCACATGGTCCGGGGTAATGTAGTTTAGAAGGCGCTGATAGTGTGTAATAATTAAACAACCGAACTCTTCGCCACGCATTTGATTGATTCCTTTGGATACGACCTTCAACGCGTCGATATCCAGACCGGAGTCGATCTCGTCAAGAATGGCAATTTTCGGCTCAAGCATCATGAGCTGAAGGATTTCGTTCCGCTTCTTTTCACCGCCGGAGAAACCTTCATTCAGGTAGCGCTGGGCCATGTCCTGGTCCATTTCAAGGAAGTCCATTTGGGAGTCCATCTGGCGGATGAATTTCATTAATGAAATTTCATTGCCTTCGCCCCTGCGGCTGTTGATGGCTGAACGTAAAAAATCGGCATTGGTTACGCCGCTGATTTCGCTTGGATATTGCATCGCAAGGAAAAGCCCCGCACGCGCGCGCTCGTCAACTTCCATTTCAAGGACGTCATCGCCGTCAAGCGTAATGGAACCACTTGTTATTTCATATTTAGGATGTCCCATAATCGCGGAAGAGAGAGTCGATTTCCCTGTTCCGTTAGGGCCCATGATCGCATGGATTTCCCCGCCTTTTACTTCAAGGTTTACACCCTTCAAAATTTCTTTCCCTTCGATCGAGACATGAAGATCTTTGATCGTTAAAGTTGATCCACCCATATCAATACCTCCGCTACTAATGAGGAAGTCTGCCCGGCTAAATTGCGGAAACTTCCATTCTCATTTTATTCTCATTCCAATCTTATAACAAATCAAATGTGTTAGCAACCCTCTAAACCGAATGTTTCGGCGCTATCGGATTGTCACTGAACCAGGCAGAATGAGAATTTCCCTTTCGATTTTTCAAGGGTATTGTCCCCTTGCCCGGACAGCTTCATGTATACACGCTTTAACAATAGCTTAAAAAAAGCCGAAAAGCCAATGATACGGTCCACTGGCTCTCCGGCTTTCTTCCTATTATATAGTATGTCCATCCCGCAAGAAGGTGTTCCCATCCGGGAGCGCCTTCTTTCAGGGTTTTTTTTCCTAGAAAATTTTCCGCTCTATATCCGCAATCATCCGCTGGCTTTTCACATATTCCCTCTCGCGGCGCTGCTCAACCTCCATCCGCACGTCATGCTTTAGCTTGTACTCCTCGTACCCAACCCCATGAGATCCTTGCATCGCTTTCTCCATCTCGGATGTATACCTCATGTTAAGCTTTTCCACAAATAAAACGTCCTTTCGTTTACCCATTGCGTTTGGTTTTTGTAAAATGGCCATTGACTCTTGCATTGAATTTCTCCGACTTTAAGTGTATACCCTTGGACATTTTATAAAAACAAATTTCCGGACGGTAAAGGGAGGAACTTGTGGAAAAATGTTCCTGTTGGGGGTAGGAATGAAGATAGTATCAATCTCAAAACTCCTTCAAAACTGTCTTCATAGCTCCGATGTTGATTGAGGTCTCTTCCAATTGCCATTACGGAAGGATTATCTTTTTACTGCTTCAGCTGGTTGAGTTCGTCGATTGCTTCCTGGACGAGGGTGACGCCTTGGCTCATGGCAGCGCCGCCGCCGAATGCCGCAGTGACGCCGACTGTTTCAAGAATTTCATCCTCGGACGCCCCTTGGTCAAGGCAGCCTTTCAGGTGATAAATGATACAATATTCATCCTGCGCGTGAAGGGAAACGCCAAGCGCAATCAGGTGCTTGTCCTTTTGGGAGAGGGCGCCTTCCTTAAAGCATTCCTCTGTGAACGCGTTGTACAGGCGCGCTATTTCGGGCATTTTTTTCGTAAAGACGCCAAGGCCAGCTTTATATTCGTATAATGCTTCTTCAGTTGAATTTTTGGGCTCGTGAAAATGTTCCATTTCTTCCACTCCTAACGATTCATTGTCCTCGTTAGTATGAAGAAATGGCCGGGGAAGTATGCGTATTGACGGCAGGCTTCCATCCAAGGATAAACAAAAAACGGCCCCCATTTAGAATGGGGGCCACCAAATTAGAAGTATCACATTTTTCCTAAGGAAAGCCGGTCCGCAAGCCGATTATTCGGATACCGGAACGACTGAGCCTTTGTACTTTTCAAGAATGAAGTCCTGAATTTCCTTGGAGTGCAGGACTTCCAAAAGAGTTTTGATTTTGTCGCTGTTTTCATCGCCTTTGTTGACAGCGATGATGTTGACGTATGGTGAATCAGATTCTTCAATGGCAATTGAATCTTCAATTGGGTTCAGGCCTGTGTCAATTGCATAGTTCGAGTTGATGAGCACTGCATCGCCTTCACCTTGGTTGTAGATTTGCGGCAGAAGCTTTGCTTCGTATTTCGCATCGAATTTAAGGTTTTTAGGGTTTTCAACGATGTCTTCAACAGTCGCTTCAACTTTGTTAACGCCATCTTTCAGCTTGATTAGCCCTTTGCTTTCTAGCATGGAAAGGATGCGGCCATGGTCAGGAACAGAGCTGCTCACAATAATGTGCGCGCCATCTGGCAAATCATCAAGGCTCTTGTATTTCTTGGAATAAACGCCGATCGGCTCAATGTGGACTCCGCCAGCGTTGGCAAAATCATAGCCATTTTCCTTGATTTGAGCTTCAAAATATGGAATGTGCTGGAAGAAGTTAGCATCAAGTTCCTTTGCGTCCAATGCTTTGTTAGGAAGAACATAGTCCGTAAATGTTTTGATTTCAAGGTCGATGCCTTTTTCTTTTAAAATCGGCTTCGCTTCTTCAAGAATCTCAGCATGCGGTACGTTTGTAGCGCCAACAACGAGTTTGTTGTCGTCTTCCTTTTTGTCGCTTCCCGCTTTGTTGTCATCGGAGCTGCCGCAAGCAGCGAGTACGAGGACAAGGGCGAATGTTAAAAGTGTTCCAAGCCATTTTTTCATGTTCTCTTCTCCTTTGTTGTAAGTAAACTATCAGCCGCGCGGACTGAGGGATTTATCTTTTATCCAATTTACGGGTAATCGTATCCCCGATTAATTGAATGATAAAAACAATAATTAGGATGATGATAGTTGCCATAACTGTTACGTCATTGCGGCTTCTCTGGAAGCCTTCAAGGTAAGCAAGGTTTCCAAGTCCTCCAGCGCCAATCGCGCCGGCCATTGCCGTGTAGCTGACAAGGGCGATCGCTGTAACGGTAATTCCGGAAACAAGCGCCGGCATTGATTCGGGCAATAGCACTTTCCAAATAATCGTCCAGGTTGACGCGCCCATTGATTTGGCCGCTTCGATGACACCTTTATCAATTTCACGCAGCCCAATTTCAACCATCCTCGCGTAAAACGGCGCCGAACCGATAATGAGTGCCGGCAATGCGGCATTTTCCCCTATCATGGACCCGACTACGAAAACCGTGAACGGGATGAGCAGGACAATCAGGATGATGAAAGGAATTGAACGGAAGACATTCACAAAAGCTGCAATGATTTTATTAATGAATGCATTTTCCCAAAGGTTGCCCTTCCCAGTAAGGAAGAGAAGCAATCCAAGGATGATGCCGAGGACAAATGTAACTGCAACGGATATGCTCGTCATGTAAAGCGTTTCACGTGTTGCCGCCCACATATTTTCCCAGACGACATTCGGGAAATAGGTTTCAAGCATTCGCAATCACCTCCACGCCTACCTGCTGGGAATTAATATATTCCAGCGCCTTTCCGAGTTCGCTTTCCGGTCCATCAAGATGAAGGAACAGAGTACCGTAGGATCCGCTTTGCGTTTGTGAGATCTTTCCCTGCAAAATATTGGCCGTTATATCAAACTTCCTGATCAAGTTTGTGATAAGAGGCTGTTCAGTCGCCTCGCCGACAAATGTGAGCTGGATGACCTTTCCGGATGGAAGGCGTTCGAGTAGATGCTCTACCGCATCCTTTGTTTCCTCAGGCTCCGTTACCTGCTGGACGAATCGCTTCGTTATTGGCTGCTGTGGATTCTTAAAGACATCCAGCACCGGGCCGAGCTCAACGATTCTTCCGCTCTCCATAACGGCGACGCGGTGGCAGATTTTCCTGATAACATGCATTTCGTGGGTAATCAGGACAATCGTCAAACCGAGCCGCTTGTTAATGTCGACCAACAGGTCAAGAATCGAATCCGTCGTCTGCGGATCGAGAGCGGATGTCGCTTCGTCGCAAAGCAAGACCTTTGGGTTATTCGCAAGCGCCCTAGCAATGCCGACACGCTGCTTTTGCCCGCCGCTTAATTGTGACGGGTACGCATTTTCCCTGCCCTCAAGGCCGACAAGCTTAATTAGCTCATCGACACGCTTTTTGCGCTTCGGCCCCGAAATTCCGGCAATTTCAAGCGGAAACGCGATGTTTTCCCGGACTGTGCGTGACCAAAGAAGATTGAAATGCTGGAAAATCATTGAGATTTCCTGGCGTGCCTTCCTAAGCTCTCTTCCCGAAATTTTCGAGATTTCACGGCCTGCAATCGTTATGGATCCTTCGGTTGGGCTTTCTAGCCTGTTCAGCATCCGGATCAACGTACTTTTGCCGGCGCCGCTGTACCCGATAACGCCGAAGATTTCCCCTTCGCGTATATCGAGATTGACATTATCAACCGCTGTCAGTGTCCCATGTTTTGAAGGAAAGCTTTTTCTGACATTTTTTATCGAAATCATCGAATCACCTTCTTTACACCCATTTACCCATCATGCAGGGCAGCAATCATGCCTTGTTCTATCTAATCCTATCGTTTGAATATACAAAAGGATTCATTCCGAAAAAAGTAAAAAGCCTTTCTGCAACCGGGCAGAAAGGCATAATAAACATTTATCCTTTCTCCCATCTCCCAAAGCGAACGCTTTGTGTGAATTGGCACCATTTCACAGAAATCATCCTGTGACGGTTGCCGGGCTTCATCGGGCACATCCCTCCACCTCTCTTGATAAGAGTAGCTAAGCTATTCAATTAATCACGATTGCTATCGTATCATGGCGAAATTAAGGTGTCAATAAAGAAGTTTTTGAACTAGGGCCGGAAATATCAGGCAGGATTGCACAATGGAAAATCATCTACAATCCCCTAAAAATAAAAACCCGCTCCATAAGAAGAGGGGCTATCTCCTCTTATCTTTACAGGGAGTCTCCCTGCTGGAATTGGCACCGTGCTTTCACCGGTTGCCGGGCATCATTGGGCCATTCCCTCCGCCTCTCTTGATAAGAATTATAAAATTTTTAGAATCTTGCCAAAGATTTAATGAAAGTTTATCTTAATACATAATTCCCGTCAATAGGGAATTTTTTCAAACTCATTTTCCTTTGCCAAAAGAAAGATCGATTCAAGCTTCAGCACAGTGCGGAAAGACGCATCGATATTTATTGCCCGATGATTGAGCAGATCGCGTATTCTTTTCGTGCCGCAAAGCAGTTCGCTGATAGCTTCAGGGCTTCCCGTGATGTTTGCAAGCAAGGGTTTGCTTAGGATCTCACCGTTTGAAACAATCGCCTTACCGTCCCCAAACTCCACAAGAGAACCTCCAATTTGTATATAAACCGTCTGGCTGCTGCCAAATAAAGAATGGATATGCGGCTTTTTATTAAAATTGGCACAGAACCGATGAATCTGCTCAATCATTGTGAATCCCCCCTGCTTACTTAATTCATTTCCGGAAGTAGGAATCCTCCATTATTCGTTCGACAAAATCTTCATAAGCAGGCTTCTTTTGTGTTTTTTTCAAAAAAATCCGCCAAAGCTAAAAGGTAATGCAAAAATTCCGGGGAAATATGTCACATTCCGGCAGCTTTTGGAACCTGGGAAGCCTGGTTTTTTAAAACCTTCCTCCCGAAAACAAGATAGAAGTAAACAGAACTAATTAAGTAAAGGCTTGCGGTTATCGTGAAGACATATGCATAGCCCCAATAGTCGCCGTACCTGACTACGATTCCGGTTGAAACCGGCCCCATAAACGCCCACCCTAAATTGAAAACAGTCTGGTTGATCGAATTGGCCAATCCCTTCATAGAATCGTCAACACGTGACATGATGAGCGAACTTTGAATCGGGTTCCCGGCATTCATGAGCGCCTGCCTGAACAGGAAACCAATCGCGGCTAGCCACAAGTTTTCCGTGTAGGCGGTCAAAAGCAGGAATGGAAGCGACAACAACTGCAGGATAACGACAGCCCTAACCTCCCCGACGCGCTTGACGACCTTGGGCCCGATAATCATAGCAAAAGCGGTTGCCGCCTGGCCAAGTGAAATGATGAATCCGGTCGTCGATGTTGAAGCCGAAAACCGTCCCGCAAAATAAAGATTCAGGTACGGAATGACGAGCCCCGCCCCAAATCCAATCAGCATTTGCGCGATTGCAAAAAGGGCAATGATTTTGAAACCGCTCCAATTAAACGCGGCTTTTTTCCTTCCGGCGTCATCTGTTTGCGATTTTTCCATACGATTGGCGGGGGTCCTGAACTTAAAGGCCGGGATCGCTCCTCCCAAATAAATTGCGGCCCCGATCAACAGAGTGATCCTCAAGCTTTCAAGACTGGTGAAAAAAAGGCCGAAAAAATCGGTCAAAATTCCGCCCAGCATGTTCCCGATTACACTCGCCGCAGTCATCAAAGCGAAGTGGAGCGAAAACAGGTTGACCCGCTGGGATGGGTCAGAGTTTTCAGCCAGCCACGGTATTCCCGAAACTTGCAGGAATGCGCCCGAAAGGCCCGCAGCAAATGCCAAATACACAAGCATCGTTTCATCCGCTGCCAATGCTCTCATGATGAGCAAGGTTCCAGATACGAGAATGCCCGTGAAAATAACCCTTTTCCTGCCGAATTTGTCGCCAATGATTCCTGCGGGTACAAGGACCATCGCCGTAGCTAGTGATGCCATTGAAATAATCTGCCCGTTCACGGATTCCGAATAACCCAATTCGCGAACATAAAAATTATAAATAACAATGAAAATGCCAATTCCAATCTGGGTAATGATATTGGCAGCCATACTCAGTTTAATATTGTAGTTATAGGCGTTAAACTGTTGGGCCCACCCTTTGTAAAATGCCATCATGATCCGCCCTTTGCAGATGTACGGGCATAGCCCGAACCATAATTCCCTTCTTGGAAAGCGTATTTATTTCGCCTCCCTAAGTATCATAATCGGTCAGGAACATTTTGTAAACTAGGGAACTTACTGGTACATGCCTATTTTTTTGAAATTTGTTCGAATTTTGAGGGGGGTGGCGAAAGCAGTTGCCATAAGAGGGCTGGCAGGTTGGATATGGAGTGTTCTCAAGTTGCGTGCTCATTCGTAAGGTTAAGTGGGGATATGGCTGTTGATTTCTCCAAGAAAGTGCCGTTGTCGATGGCAGAAGGTGGTTGGGCTTTGGGGTTTTCGGGACTCATCTTGGACCTAAAACCTGATTTGTGTCCTAATTCCTTGGTTTTCGGGACTCATAGCGCTTCTAAAACCGGTTTTGTGTCCCGATTCCCTGGTTTTCGGGACTCTTAGCGCTTCTAAAACCTGGTCTGTGTCCCGATTACATAGTTTTCGGGACTCATCTCACTGCCTGTGGCCCTCGAAAATTTAAAAACGGATGCACTCCGGCATCCGCTTATCGTAAAACAGTTTGTATTTTTTCCAGCAGGTACGGTACAGATCGAAACGCATAAATGGAATCGATTGCTTGCCCTTCCTTGATAAACACAAGGCAAGGGACACTTTCTATCGCAAAAGTCTCCGCGAATTCGGGAGCATAATTGAGATTGATTTTGCCAATTTCCATCTGGCGATTCATTGCAGCGACAACTTCAAGCATTTTCGAAGCTACCTGGCAGGTTCCGCACAGAGGCGTATAAAAGTAGAGCAGCCCTGTTTTCGCGCCTTGAAGAAAGGCGGAAGCTTCTTCGCTTGTCCATTCCTTCATTGCGCGTTCCGGCCCATCTCCAAAAATTCGGCATGAACATCAATGTTTGCGGCCAAAAGCACCATGGCAAGGTGATGGTATGGTGCTGTCGCGACCTCTTTGTACATCTTGTCAATATAGAGATGCTCCGCCTCCGGATACTCCCTGCGGAATTGCCTCCTCAGCTTTTCACCCGCTTCATCAGCGTCCGCGAGTATAAACACCTGTCTGTCCCCGAACGAATCAATCAATTCATCAAGCCTGGAAAGTGAAATGGTCCCGTTCGTGCATATAACTTCTACACGGTCCTTAATCATTCCGAGAACCTTCTTCTTATCCGATCTGCCTTCAACAATAATAATTTTATCCGCGTATTCTTCGCTCATTGACATCACCTGCAGGAAAGTTGTTGGTAATAGCTTATTCAAACGCGCGTTTTGTGTGTAGTCTCCCGTCCTGCCTCAACTATACCACTGCCATACAAGAACATACAGGACTTTGCTCCCCGGGTGGTGCCGACTGGCATCTGTGTAACGTTTTTTCCTGGGATTGTGCCTGATTTAAGTTACGCTATCTTCGGATTAAGCCAGCGCCCTTAGCACCATCCACCATCTTGGCAGTCGGTATATTTTGCGTCGGGGTATTCGGTAAAGGTGATGTGCTGGAAAATCCTCTGTTGGTCTACGTCGAAACGTCTGTCCAGTTCGAAGTCGACCTCGCCTTCGAGCATGATGCGGCCGATTGGTTCGTTTTCCAGGTATAGTTTTATTTCCCCGTTTTTCAGTTTTCCAACCACCCTGTCGGTTATGTCGAGCTTCTTTACATTTAATGTCATGGTTGACCACCCTTTTTGTTTTTTCATTAGCATGCCCGGTGCGTTTGGAATGCATAGTTGGGAAAGTTAGGGCGTTGGCCAATTTTCACAAAAAAGAGGCCCTCCTAAAGGTGGCCTCCGGTTGTATTATTCGTTGGTCATTTCATCGTATTGCTCGGCTGTCATGAGTTTTTCGATTTCACTCATATCGGAAGGCTCGATAACGATCATCCATGCTTTTTCGTATGGGGATTCGTTGACGAATTCCGGGCTGTCGGAAAGGTCTTCGTTTACTTCGACTACTTTGCCGCTAATTGGAGCGTAAAGTTCAGAAACGGTTTTGACGGACTCGACGCTGCCGAATGGCTCGTCCGCTGTTATTTCATCGCCGACCTCAGGCAGTTCTACGAAAACGATGTCGCCAAGCTCGGATTGCGCGAAATGCGTGATGCCGATCCGCACTTTTTCCCCTTCAACTTTTACCCATTCATGCTCTTCTGAATACCGCAAATCTTTTGGTGTACTCATTGCAATCCCTCCAATATCCATTTTTGTCTATTATCGATTGTTAATCGATACTACCATGAATGCCGAGACCGGCACAGGCACCTAAAGCCACATTTCTTTGTAGTCCTCTTCCTTGAATCCGACGGTAACTTTTTTCCCATCAGTCAGTATCGGCCGTTTAAGGAGCATCCCGTCCGAAGCAAGGATATCGAGCAGCTCTTCTTCGGAAGCTGTCTTGACTTTATCCTTTAAGCCAAGTTCACGGTATTTTTGGCCGCTCACGTTGAAAAACTTCTTTAGCTCGAGCCCGCTTTTTTCGTAAAGGTCCTTTAGTTCGTCCCTTGACGGCGGCTGCTCGACGATATGTACCGCTTCATAGGAAATCCCGTGCTCATCCAGCCATTTTTTGGCGTTCCTGCATGTCCCGCACTTCGGGTACCAATAAAACGTTAAAGCCAACTGCATCACCCCTAAAGATTCTTCCCCTGAAATAGTATCATATCAGTGAGAAAAATCATAATTCTGCCCTTTGCTTATGAGGCGCAAATTACTTATTCGTCACGTTCCCGCAAATTCCTGCATGCATTTTCATTTTGCCACCAAATTGCCATATTCTTTTCGGCGTAAGAAAGCGGGGAACCCTAGTTTTGATTCCGTTCGGTTTTCTGCCTGAAACAGTGGAACGACATCAATTTGGATTTTCTACGTGATACGCAGACGGTCCGTGTGCTTGATTTTTCAGATTTGAATGCCCGCCCTCCCCTTAAAGCAGGCCTACGAGTTTCAATCCGTGCATAATGCCGCCGTCATTGACATGGATGGTTTCATACTTTGCGGCTTGTTTCACTTCCGGTACGGCATTTCCCATGGCAACGCTGTTCGGAACAAATGAAAGCATTTCGATGTCGTTCAGGCCATCGCCAAATGCATAGGCATTTTCAATGGACAATCCCATGGCGGAGACGAGTTTTTCAATCCCCTTCGCTTTCGAACCGCCAGCTGGAAGGACATCGACGGAGAGTGGGTGCCAGCGGATAAAATCAAATTCGCTAAATGCTTTTTCATAGCGAACCTCCTCTTCATGCTGGCAGAAAAGAAGTGTCTGATAAATTTCCCGGTTCCGGAAATAGTCAGGGCCATGCGAAGGTTTTTTCGAAAGCTTGAGGGTACCCATGCTTTCGTCGATCCAGTTATGCTCAGGAACGCTCGTTTTCATATCAAACGGATCCATATAAATTAGGGGATGATTGTCTTCTGCAGCTGTTAAGGTGATCTGCTCAAGGGCCCGCTCATTCATTGGGTTACGGTGAACCGGTTTGCCCCGGAGGACGACGTATTGCCCGTTAAAGGAAACATACGTATCAATGCCTAGTTCCTCGCGGAGGTCTTCGAACATGAACGGCCCGCGTCCGGTCGCAATCGCAACCTCGTGCCCCAGTTCCTTTAGCTTGAATACGGCTTCCTTTGTCGATGCTGGGAGACGTTTGTCATCATCAAGCAAAGTCCCGTCAATATCAAAGAAGATTATGCTTTTTTCCATGTCCAACACCTTTCTTTTTTTTAAAAAATCCCGCACACTTGCGTTCATTCTTCCCATTGTACAGAAGTACGCATAAATTATCCACCAAGCTGACGCACCAGTTTTCAATAGCCTGCAGGGCGGCAATGCTATATAATTTAGAAAAAAGAATCGGAGGTCATTCATGCTTGAGAATGAGGGAGCAACAGCCGCCCAGCAAAAGAGAAAAGCAACGCTCACCCGTTTAGGCGTCTTATTGATTATTGTATCGTGCGTTTTCTATGCGGCAATCCTGCTCGTCCCGCTTAGTTCGTTTTCAACTGGGACAAAGGTTGCGATCACCGGCGGCCTTGTAATTGCCGGAGAAGCCACCTTTTGGATCGGCGGCATTATCCTCGGCAAAGAAGCCGTAACACGTTACCGGAAAAACCTGAATCCGATGAATTGGTTTAAAAGTGGTGTTCAAAAAAAGGATTAGTAAAAACCATGGCGCCTCTCATGCATGAATGATGGGGATGCCATGGTTTTTTCTTTTTGACGGGGTGCTTTGGAAAACTTGGGGCATAAAGACAGTTTGGAGTTTCTTGATGAATGAAACGGTCCTGACGAGAGGTATCAGGACCGTTTGATACTTTTTTCCGAACGAAACGGTCTTGACGAGTAATTTAAACTTGTCTCTTTCTTTACCTTGAGGAAGTAGATTTTAGAGAAACTCCACGAGCTGTTTCCGGATGACCTTCGACCAGGCAAGGACTCGGTCGGCCGCTCCTTTTGGTTCACCCGCGAGGTAAACCTCCGAAATGGCCATCGCCCAATCCCGGACTATCGGGTCAGCAGGCACTTCCCTTCTGATCCTGACAGGGCCGTCCGACCACGTGGATACTTTACGGCGGATATCGAATACAGACAATTGATGGTCATATGCCTCGCAAAAAACGGTACAAAGCCCTGTCCAGGCTTCTTCCGTAAATGATGATGGATGCTGGATATTGAAGCACGCGACTGTCCAAAAATGCCGCCCGAGCAAATCAGGGTCGGACTGCTCCCAGGCGAGAATTTGTTCAAGCTGGCCGCGGCAATCAAGCCCATTTGCTTCCGGGGCGCCACATTCTGGACACCGGTTGTTATAATTGATTTCCTTGTTCATCCTATCACCCCCTGTTATTGTTTTTTTCCAAGGCATTTAAAGTCATTTATAGTAAATGAGCAGCTCCGAATAGGATTCATTTCATAAACAGCCCCGTTAAATCTGGCTTTTAATTTGTTTGTGAGGCGAAGCTTTCAACAGGTCTAATTGCTTTTTTTAAAAAAATACCCACTACCCATATTTTACCACCCAAACCTTCATGAAGCCAGGGACGGAATTCTCCCCACCAGCAAAATGTTACAAACTTCTTTAGAAAAATAGGACAAATTCATCTATCTTTCTCTCTCTAAAACTAGTAATTTGTAAAATATCAGAAATATTTGTAACGATATAGAAATATAATCGACTATATAGATGAGTGGCTAATTTTTACGAAACAGAGGGGAAAAAAGATGGGAAACCTGCTTGCCAACAAGAAGATACAGACATTATTGATTTGCCTAGCCTTTATTCCGCTTGTTTTTGGGATGTGTATGGCTGCCGGCGCCTATGCGTCTAAGGCCAGGACAGCAAAGACTGACAGCACCGCCGTTACAGGGTTAAAAAACGAACTCGCGGCGGAGTTTCGCAATTACGGAACAATGCTTCATCCTGTAAAACCAGTTTCTCCGCCACTTGACAGAAGCAAAAGTACCCAGGTATCCGCTGCTTCCAGAAACATTGGGGCATCGTCTGAGGAGCAGGCACAGCCAGCGAAGATTGCGCAGAACACTCAAGTACCTTCTAAGCAAGCCAGGCAACCGGGAACAAATCACACGAAGGCTTCGGATCCTGCACAACAATCGGCATCAAATTCGGCACAAACTTCAAAACCTGTACAGAATCATACTTTAAATCAGTCCGAGGCTGCAAAAACTGCCCAGAACCCGTCTCCAAATCAGGCGGAGGCTACAAAAACTGCCCAGAGCCCGGCTTCAAACCAGGATCAGGGTGCAAAAACCGCCCAGAGCCCAGCTTCCAACCAGGCGGAAAATGCAAAACCCGCTCAGCAACAGGCTCAAAATCCTGATCCGTCCCACCAGCCTGAACACGAAGAAACAAGCAAATCAACGCCAGCTCCCGCCCAAAGCAAACCTTCAGTTAAACCTCCCGCTCCATCTGGGAAACAACGAGAGCTTTACCTGACATTTGACGACGGCCCGCATCGCGTTTCAAACCAAATCCTCGACTTGCTCGACAAATACAATGCCAAGGCCACTTTCTTTCTGCTCGACGGGAACATGAAACAATATCCCGGCCCGGTCAAACGGATGGCGGCTTCCGGCCATAGCCTAGGAATGCACGGAGTCAGCCATAACAAGCAAAAGTTTTACCATTCGGCGCAAACCGTTGTAGCGGAAATGAACCAAGGAAAGGATACGATAAAAAGGATTACGGGAATTGATACGGCGTTAATCCGTACCCCTTTCGGCAGTTCTCCGTATATGACACCTGATTATAAGAGGGCTGTGGCCGAACACGGATACAAAATGTGGGACTGGAATGTCGACAGCCGGGACTGGTATTACCGCGATCGCCGCTTCGTCGACAGCACAATTGAACAAATCGAAAAACAAAAGGGGAAACCGGGGCCGATTGTCGTGCTTTTGCATGAACGGGAGGAGACGCTCGCCAACTTGCCAGCATTACTAGATTATTTTAAAAGCCAGAATTTCAAACTCGTGCCTCTTACTTCAAGCATGGTACCGGTTCAATTCAAGTAGAGTTCAAGCCTTTTAAAAAATATGAGATTAATAGAATAAAACGGGCGGAAATTAACAATCCGTCCGTTTTACTTTGAATAAAAATGAAGTTATTTGTCACGTAGATTCTACGTAGTAACCCTTTCAAATAAAAAAACCCGCACCAACAGCTCGTGCTGGTACAGGCTTTGCATTCTTATCGCAGTAAATCCGTGAATTTCCGGAAAGCGCGCTTGCCTTCCTCGGTTTGTTTGAAGACGCCAGCATCCTCGAGCACCCTGGCGAATTTCGCGCCGACGTTTTTCCGGACAATCGCTGAAACTGTATGAGGCGACAATTCGATGGTGTGCCTCTCCTTCATTTCACCCGCCCAGGCGAGGTGGTAATCCTTCACATCCGCCTCTTCACCGAGCAAGTACCTTTCGATTTCCTTTAGCTCGGATTCAAGCCTTGCCGGCAGAACGGCCAGCCCCATGACTTCAATGAGGCCGATGTTTTCTTTTTTAATATGCTGGACATCGCTGTGCGGATGGAAAATGCCTAGCGGATGATCGGCGCTCGTCCGGTTGTTGCGGAGGACAAGGTCCATCTCAAACTGGTGGCCGCGCTTCCTCGCAATCGGCGTGATCGTGTTATGCCTCGTCTGGCCGGTAAAAGCTTCGATTCCCACGTCCGGATCGCTGTAGCCTTTCCACGATTCATAAATCTTGTCTGCGGCGCCAACAAGCTCATTTGGGTCGTTCCCGCGCAGCCGGATGACGGACAGAGGCCATTTCAACGCTGCCGCTTCCACATTCGGGAATCCCCCGAGAGGAAACGAGTAGATTTCTCTAGCTCTCGCCATGGCGAATTCGTATTTTCCGCCCTGGTAATGATCATGGCTCAATATCGATCCACCGACAATCGGCAAATCGGCATTCGAACCGAGAAAATAAGCTGGGAACTTCCCAACGAATTCAAGCAGCCGCGTGAACGCCCCACGGCCGATTTTCATATCGCGGTGCTCGGCGCTGAGGACGATACAATGCTCGTTGTAGTACACATACGGCGAGTATTGGAGATACCAGGGCTCTCCCCCGAGCTCGAGCCCGATGATCCGATGGTTTGAGCGCGCCGGATAGCCAATCCTGCCCGCGTATCCTTCATTTTCGATACAAAGGAGGCATTTTGGATATGCCGTGGCGCGGCTTTTCATTTCCCGTTCAATGGCGATTTGCTTCGGGTCCTTCTCGGGCTTTGAAAGGTTGATTGTAATATCAAGCGTTCCGTAGTCCGATTCATACGTATAGCTGATGTTTTTGGCAATCTGTTTCGTCTGGATATAATTGCTGTTTTTGCTCAGCTCGTAAAAATAATCCGTCGCTAGGTTCGGATCCGTTTTATATTTTTCATAAAATAAGGCATTGACTTCCGAAGGCCTTGGAATGAGGACATTCATAATCTTACTGGCAAAAATCTCCCCCTCGAAATCCAGGCCGCCAATGATTCCCTCCCCGGCGGCATAATCAGCGAGCGCCTCGAGGAGATCCGGAATCCCCTTGCCGTCCGGACTCGCGCCCGGTTCGATAAATTCGTCCAGGGCTAGGAGGGCCATGATCTGGTTGCGCGCGTAAATTTCATCCTGTTGTTTGATCATTTCGCAGGCAAGGGCCCGGTCGAGAAGCTTCTTTATCGCCTGATAAACCTCCATGCCAAGCCCTGGTAACAAAAAGTGTAACAAACTGTAACACTTACCTTATAATGCTACCAGGATTCACCTCCTTCATTTGAATTTATTAACCAATAAATCTTGTTAAAACGCCATATTAAGGATAGTCTTGAAAGACCGTATCTTTTCAAGATCTTTCCATCAATGGTTGTCATGTTACATTGATTTCTTTCTGGATATAAAGCCGTGATATAAGCAATATAGGATTCCCCGTTACGTTTTGTATACCTTACAAAATCCCGGTGATAAATACCGTTTGCCGATTTTATTTTCTTGTTTGACCTTTTTATCATGGGTTTTATGACCCAATCTTTCATCTCACATTGTTCTGGGTTTACCCTTAAATTACAACTTACAATGGAGTCATTTGCATGAGTCTTTTCAATATCCCAATCAATTCATATATTTGCTGTATCTCCACCGGTTGTAAGGTTTAATGGGGCTATTTCTTTCAAAGCTTTTTGCAAATAGGTTTTCCCTTGCATTACATGCATTGCATCAATGAAAGAAATGCTTTTCCCTTTAATTTTTTGATAGAATCTTTGACTGTGGAGCAACTCTTCCCCTGCTATTTTTTCGTGACAAGTTGAACAGAGTGTTATTAAATTATGAATGGAATCACTGCCATTTAAACGCCTTGTGTAATGTGGTGCACTTCCATTCTGGTGTTTGTTGCACCACAATCCTGACATGTATTTCGGTCCCGAAGAATGGCTGCCTTTCTTATATTTTCATCTAGGCGATTGCTTTGTTGGTATTCCCATCGATATGGGTTATAGCGTTTTTCCAGCGCGCGAATATCGATTAAGACATCTTCTAAAAATATTTTATCGATACGCACCCATTTGGTTAGCTGTCTCACTACACGCAAGATAGCATCTTTCTTCTGTCTGATGCTTGGAGGAATCCTCCCTTCTTTTCTTGAAGAAGAACGATTATCAAACCGAGCTGGACGATACTTTTTGTGTTGTCTCCTGTACCGTCGATGCCCGCGCCTTACTGCCAATTTTTCTTTTACATCTATTCGAAGTTCAATGGTCCCTTTGAATACAGGCTTATTTTCTGCCCTGCATTCTTGTACTAAAGCAATCCCGGAGCCATCGTCAATGCCTAGATGAATGGGTGTTGAATCAATCTCTTCCTCCGGCACTTCCCTTACAAGTTGAATTACCATAGGAAATTTGCATTTCAAAATAGCTTTCTGTTTCCGAATTAAATACCATGCCCGTTTTTCTTTTGTTGGAGATAATTTGCGGCCTTGCGCATCTAACACAAAACAATGGGTCATTTCTGACCAACCTCCATTACGGGTATTTTCCTCCTTGCCAAAGTCAATGGATAGGACATGCTATTTCGGCGTTTGGTTTCCAAACCCTAGGAAACGGTCTTCCTCATAGCTAACAGAGCAGCAGACTGGTGGACACATCCGCAGGTGTTTCTTTACCTGATTCCACTAACGTAGTTCATCGTGCTATTTCCCTTTCAGGAAACTACACTCACTTAGGCTTGAGAGCACGGAACAGTCTCATCCAAAACGATTGGGTTTCATTTTAGTATGGTTTGATGTAATTTGTTATGGTTTTTCACTAACTGTTCCGAGCTCCCTTATCCTTTATAGCCTTCAGGGTGATTCCGGTGCCATTGCCAGGCATCCTCAAGGATTTGTTCAACTGAAGTCCGTTCCGGTTTCCAGCCCAGCACCTGTTTTGCTTTTTCGGAAGAGGCGATCAGCCTGCTCGGGTCACCGCTTCTTCGGGGAACTACTTTTGCCGGAATTTCATGTCCGGTGACGTTCCGGGCAGCTTCAATCATTTCTTTAACCGAGAATCCCTGGCCGCTGCCGAGATTGATGATTTCACTGCCGCCGCCATTTTGCAAATAACTGAGTGCAAGAATGTGGGCGTCGATCAAGTCTTCGACGTGAATATAATCGCGGATGCATGTTCCATCCTCTGTATCATAATCGTCGCCAAAAATGGAGATAGCCTCCCGTTGGCCAAGCGGAACCTGGAGGATGAGCGGAATCAGATGAGTTTCCGGCTGGTGGTCCTCGCCAATTTCGCCAGTTTGCCTTGCCCCGGCCACATTAAAATAACGGAGCGACACATAGCTCATCCCGTAGGCTATCTCGCACCATTTCATCATTTTTTCCATCGCCAGCTTCGTTTCGCCATATGCGTTTGTCGGGCTCGCAGGCATGTCTTCCGTAATGGGCATGACCGTTTGCTCCCCGTACGTCGCAGCGGTCGAGGAGAAGACGATGTTTTTTACACCGAATTCGACCATCGTTTCAAGCAAGACCTGGGTTCCGTATACATTGTTATTAAAATACTCAAGCGGTTTTTCCATTGATTCGCCGACTAGAGAGTTCGCGGCGAAATGCAGGACCCCTTCTATCTCCTCTTTTTCAAAGACTCCGCGTAAAAATTCCTTGTTACGGATGTCTCCTTCGTAAAACTTCACCTTTGGATGGACGGCCTCCGCATGGCCAGTCTGGAGATTGTCGACCACAATCGCGTCATATCCCTGGTCAATCAGCTGATAGACGGCATGGGAGCCAATATAGCCCGCGCCGCCAAGCACCAAGATGCCCATCATTTCACCTCCGCTGTAAGTTCCTTCGTGCCATCGCCAATATGGGCGACATAAAAGCTAGCATCATAACCGATTTTGCTCCTGTAGGCTTTGCCGACCGTTTCGATGAACGAATCAACCTCGCAAGCTTCGACAAGCGCTATCGCGCAGCCCCCGAATCCAGCGCCTGTCATCCTTGCGCCAAAAGTGCCATTTTGGTCCCAGGCAGCTTCAACGAGTGTATCAAGCTCGATTCCAGTAACCTCGTAATCTTCCTTCAAGGATTGGTGTGAGGCATTCATCAATTTTCCGAAGCCCTCCAGGTTTCCTTTCTTCAACTCGGCAAGGGCCTTGATTGTGCGTTCGTTTTCATATACCGCGTGCCTGGCTCTTTTTTGTAAAATTTCATCCGGTATAAGATGCATATGCGCATCGAATTGCTGCCCGGTCAGCGCGCCCAGCGACCGTATATTAAGAACCTTTTGCAAAAAGGCAAGGGCGCTTTCGCATTGGCTTCGCCTTTCATTGTACTTTGAATCGGCAAGCTCGCGCCGTTTGTTCGTATTCATAATGATAATTTTACAGCCGTTCAAGTTAAGCGGCGCGTACTCATACTCAAGCGTCTCACAATCGAGGAGGATGCCGCAATCTTTTTTTCCCATCCCGACAGCGAACTGGTCCATAATTCCGCTGTTAACGCCGATGAATTCATTTTCAACCTGTTTACCAAGCTTCACAAGCGAAATTCTTGGTATTTCAAGGCCAAACAGTTCGTTGGCGACGACGCCGATCAGCATTTCAAGGGATGCCGAAGAAGATAGCCCGGCTCCGTTCGGGATGTTCCCTTCAATCAGGATATCCATTCCGGCCGGGATGCCCCAACCCGCTTCGATTATGTAGCGGATCATTCCTTTAGGAAAGTTCCCCCACGTTTGGGCCGGAGCATAATTTAGTTCATCGAGGCTGAATTCAATCATTCCTGCTTCCGGGAAGTTTTTAGAAAAAAGGCGGATACGGCGGTCGGCGCGCCTTTTGGCAACGCCATACGTCCCATACGTGATTGCGCATGGAAAGACACGGCCGCCGTTATAATCGGTATGCTCGCCAATTAAATTGATCCTGCCCGGCGAGAAAAAACAACGGACTCCTTCCGTGTCCCCGTAAGAAAAAAGTTCTCGGAATTCTTTCGTTAATTGTTGTAGATCCATAATCTTCTTCCCCTTACTAATAGGATTTGCGAAAGGCGTCTCGATGTTGGCGGCACTCCCTTAGAAACTGCTGTTCCGGATCACCAATTCCGTACCGATGAAAATCTTCTTGGCGACCCTACGCCCATCAATCCGTTCTACCAGCAGTTCAAGGGCCGTTTCCCCCATCAGCTCTGTATGGACTTTCAAGGTTGACAATGCCGGGAATACATATTTTGATACGCTTATATCATTAAGTCCAATGATGTTCACACGCTCGGGAACAGGGATGTTTTCTTCATGGAGCGCGCGGAGGCAGCCAATCGCGATTGAATCGTTCCCCGCAAAAAAAGCCGTCGGCAGCCTTTCGCCGAGCTCGCTAATCGCCTGTTTCATAAGGCTGTACCCACTTGCGACCGAAAACGAGCCAATGTAAATCATTTCGTCCTGTAACAGCCCTTTTTCGGCCATATAGGAACGGAAACTCATTTCCCTTTGATCGGCAATCTCTACGGAGCTTCCTTTGTAAGTCTCGCGCCCGCCAATATAGCCGATCGAATCATGGCCCTTTTCATTCAGGTAATCGATGATTTTTTTCGATGCCTTATCAAAATCAATAATGACCGAGTCGTACACTTCATCATCCGGGTTGCAATCGGCAAAGACGATATTCCGGGTGACCCCGGCGATTTCGGCAACCTGCCCTGGGCTGAATTTGCCAATTGCGATGATTCCCTGCAGTTGGTCGTGCTTAACTTCCTTCAGTTCATCGTAAAAATAATGAGCAAATTGAATGTCTTGCTGTTGGCATCTCCGTTCAATGCCATGCCTGATGGACAGATAGTAAAGGTCTTCCAGCTCTTCCTTTTCGGTATACCAGTGGATAATCGCGATTTTTTTCGCGGCTGTTTTTTTGGCGGGCCGTTTTTTATAGGACAGCTCTTCCGCCGCTTCCATTATCCGCCTTCTCGTCTCATCTGTGACCGAAAGCGCCGGGTCATAATTCAAAACCCGTGATACCGTTGCGATTGAAACCCCTGCCAGTTCGGCGATGTCCTTAATCGTTGCCAGGGTGCATCCCTCCTTTCCCCGTCCACACTATGCCGGGGACGGACGTTTTCGCACTTCCGATTACTTCTATTTTATCTTGTTTAGTAAAATAATCAATTTATTTTACTAATAATTTTACTTGATGATTGTAGGATGCCACATTGTGTTGATTTCCTTAATTTTTGAAAGCTCGCACTTCGGTTTCCTGTCATACGTCAGCAGCCCGTTGATTTCCTGTTCAACGTCCGTTAACTGTGTATAGCAAAAGCCATGGAGCGCCTTCGAGGCAAAAACTGCCTCCATAACGCGGCGGTAATCCTCTACAAATTCAAATTCGTCTTTTACAGAGGTGTATCCCCAACCGCTATCCTCCCCCGCTTTGTAGGCGATGCCGCCGAATTCAGTTAAAAGTATCGGTTCCCCGTGGTACTCGAACCCGTCTGCATAGATACCCCTTAGCGCTGGCTTGGAATTCAGCAAGTTTTCCTTCGTCGACAGGGACTCCTTGAATTCTTCGTACTTGGACGTCTCTTCGTTGTTTCCATGGTTGTAGTTGTGGATCGCGCAAATATCCGTTTTTGTAAGCTCCCAGCCGTCATTTGATATTACTAGGCGGGTAGGGTCGACGGAATGAATCAGGTGGTACATCGCAAGCGAATGGTGCTGCTGCTGTTTATTATTTTTTATAAACGGAACTCCCCAGCTTTCATTGACCGGTACCCAGGCGACAATTGACGGATGGTTGTAATCCCGCTCAATGATTTCAATCCACTCCTTTGTCAGCCTTGCCGCCGCATCTTCGCTATAGGACGGGAACGCGGCGCATTCACCCCATACGAGGAAACCGAGCCGGTCAGCCCAGTACAGGAAACGCGGATCCTCCACCTTTTGATGCTTCCGGCAGCCGTTGAAGCCCATTTCCTTCGCCAGTTCAATATCCTTTTTAAACTCTTCATCGCTCGGTGCGGTAAGCAGGCCACCCGGCCAATAGCCCTGGTCAAGGACGAGCTTCTGGTAATACGGTTTATTGTTCAAATAAACCATCCTATTTTCGGTATGGATTTTCCTCATTCCGAAATACGACTCGACTTCGTCATAAATCGTACCGCCACCTGAATCCTTTAGAGTAAGTTTTACATCAAAAAGGTTCGGGCTTTCAGGCGACCAATTCCAGCCGATGTGGTGGAAGGACGTGCGGAAGATTTTTCGGTTATACAGGTTGATGGCCCGCTTCGTGTATGGTTCAGTGATGTCAATCGTATCTCTCGCAACCCTTTCGCCCTTGAAGCTTATATCAATTTCGACGCATTTTTGTGTAAAATCGCCATCAACCTCAAATTCAGCGATCACATCACCGTGGTCGATGTCAGGGGTTACGCGAAGCTTGGACAAGCTCGCTTTCCCAACCGGTTCAAGCCAGACTGTCTGCCAGATGCCGGTCGTTCTTGTATACCAGATCGCATCCGATTTCTCGACCCAAAATTGCTTTCCACGTGGAATCGTTTCATCTGTTGACGGGTCTTCCACCCTGACAACGATTGATTCCGCGCCCCAGGACAATAGATCGGTAATATCCAGTGAAAACGGGGTATGGCCGCCCTCGTGGAAGCGGGCAAACTGGCCGTTGACATAAATCCATGCCCGGTAGTCAACCGCTCCGAAATGGAGAAGAATCCTTTTCCCCTTCCAATCCGCCGGCACACTGCATTCGCGCCGGTACCAGACATGGTCATGAAATGTTGAGTCATGGATGCCGCTCAGCTTCGACTGGTAGGCGAACGGAACGTTAATCTTCCTGTTGAAGGCATCCCCATTGTTGAACCATTTTTCCCTGACGCCAACATTCTCATCGTCAAAGGCGAAATCCCATTCGCCATTCAAATTCAACCATTCTTTCCGCACAAACTGCGGCCTTGGATATTCAGGTCTGTAATTCATCTTGATCTCTCCTTGCAAAAGCTGTGATTGTATACCGGCTAACAATTGTAAAATCGGCTAAATAGATTGAATCAAAGATTTTTCATGTTAATGCTATTCAGGTATTCTTTTAAAAATAAATCGGAATCGGACTGCCCAACTAATGAGTTTGCTCAGCGGGAGCCTGGCCACCTTTCCTGATCGGCTTGTTTTTCGCAAGGGCAATGACTGCGGCGGCGAGGCAAAGCGCAAGGCTGATTAGATCGGATAAAAGGTAAAAGGCTGCAGCAAGCGTAATCCAAAAGGCAGGAAGCTTGTACTGGAGTGTTCCATCCTTCATTAGCTTTTTTGTGAAAAGGATGTTCAGGCTCCCAATTACCATAAAAAACAGTCCGTACGTCACTGCAAATCCATATAAACTATCAAACAAGGACTCTGTTCCATTCCGTTCGACAGCTTCGAGGCCAGGCAATCCCGCTCCCTGTTTTTTGATATACATTGAATAAACGAACATGGTAATAAACCCTGTCGTAATTTGCCACGCGCTAGCCGCATAGATGAGTTTCCGCTCAAAGGAACGGCTCATTCTCATTCACTCCTTACCTTGGGGAAATTATCCTTTTACGCCTGTAGAAAGTGCCATTGACTGCATGAAATAGCGCTGGGCGAATAAATAAAGCAGGAATGTTGGCACTAGCGCAATCAGGGCGCCGGCCGTGCCGATTCCTGGATACGTTAAATATTGTCCCTGGAGCAGCTGCAGGCCCGGCGTGATTGGAAGCTTTTCCACATCATGAAGGATAATGGACGGCCAGAGAAAATCATTCCATGCACCAGTGAAGCTGAACAGTGCGACAACCGTCAGGACAGGGCGGATCAGCGGCAATATGATGTGCCAGAATATCTGGAATTCATTGGCGCCGTCAATACGGGCCGATTCATCGAATGTTTTCGGGATGCCAAGGACGAACTGGCGGACGAGGAACACATTGAACACCCCCGCTGCTCCCGGAACGATGACGGCGAGCAGATTGTTTACCCAACCAAGCTGTTCCATAATGCCGTAAAGCGGAATAAGGTTCACGACGCTCGGAAACATCATGGATGCGAGCAGGACGCCGAACAGGAAATCGCGTCCCTTAAAATGCAGGCGCGTGTAGCCATAGGCTGCGAGCGACACGACCACAAGCACAAGCACTGTATGCGAAGTTGCGATGATGAGCGAATTCGTAAACCATTTAACAATCGGCGTCGAATCGTTATCAAACAACAACTCGACATAGTTGCTCATCGACCAGTGGATTGGCAGAAAACTGACTCCCGCGGCCGTGATTTCCTCTTCCGATTTAAAGGAAGTAAAGACGCCCCAGAGGATTGGGAAGGCCCAAACTATTGCCATGATCAATAAAAATAGAAACGCTGCTAGTTTCGATGCCCTGTAATGTTTCATCGTATCACCCCTAATCTCGGTCCCTTAACAGGTAAAATTGAATGGCTGACACAACCATAATACATAGGCCAAGCATGATGGCCATCGCCGCGGATATTCCAGCTACCGAAATACCGGATCCGAAAGCATTTCGCTGGATGTACATGAGGAGTACCCACGTCGAATCATTTGGCCCGCCCCCCGTCAGCATGAGCGGCTGTCCGTACACATTGAACTGGGCGATTGTCGTCATGACGGTTGTGAATAGAATCTGATATTTGATACTCGGCAGCGTCACCCTGAAAAATTTGCTGATGAGACCCGCACCATCAAGTTCCGCCGCTTCCAGTAAATCTTTTGGAACACCGTTCAGCGCTGCCAAATAGATGACCATATTCCCGCCAATTGTCCACCAAACCGTGACAATGACCAGGGAAATCCAGGCGTGTGGCTGGTTGTCGAGCATATTCGTCGAAATGTTGAGGTAATTCTTGAGCGGCCCGTACGTGACGCTTAATAGGAAATTCCAGACAATCATGACCGCTGAAATGGCAAAAAGAGAAGGCAAGTAAAACAATGACTGGAACAGCCTGTTCATCGCCGGTTTCGCCGAAAGGGCCGTAGCCATCAGCAGCGGGACAATTATACAAAACGGCACCGAAATAAGGACGAAAATAAACGTGTTTTTCATCCCGTTGTAAAACTGTCTATGGAAGCTGGATTCCTCGTTAAAGAGGATGGTCTGGAAGTTTGCGAACCCTACAAATTCGGGGGACTGAAAAAGATCCCACTTCGTAAACGCTATATAAATGCCGAATACCGAAGGGAAAAGAAAAAACAGTATAAACAACAGGAGGTGGGGCCCTACAAAGAAAACAGGCCAAAGATTGGGCTTCCTCCGCTTGTTCATGCCCTTATGATCGTTTATCGGCTTTTCAGCTATCGCTGCCATTCTTTCACCTCGTTTTTTGAAAGGGGTTGTCGGATTGCCTTTCGAAAGGATTTTGTTGAAGGTTTCGCGTTTGGCGCTGCCGCTATTGTAAGCAGCATTTCACCAAATGTATTTTCGTAGATAGAAAAAGGAGGAGGAATGGATCCCTCCTCCTTTTTACAACCACTTGCTTTTACTGGCCCATCTTATCGTTGACGGTCTGCTGGATTTTCTTCAGCTGTTCCTTAATATCGGCCTTGCCCTGGATCATGTCCCAGAGGGATGCATCAATTTCACCAAAGACATAGGAGCTGCCAGGATCGGTAATGATTGTAACCGCCTTGCGCGCTTCATCAGTTTTCAGCAGGAACGATTGTGGCATGTTCGTATATTCTTCGTTATCAAGCATTCCCAAGGATGTTGGATTCGCGCCTGACTTAATCCATTCAGTCTGGTTGCCCTGGAGCCATTCCAGGAATTTTACAATGCTTTTGATTTTTTCATCAGAACGTTCCTTGCTTTTGAACATCGCAAACTGGTCGGCGCCGCTTCCCTGGATAACACGCGCTGTATCCCACTGCGGAGTGAATGTCTGAGCCCATTCAAAATCGGTAATTTTATTCATTTGTGAAAGCATCCATGTTCCTTCTGGCAGGAAGATTACCTTCCCATTGTTGAACAGCTTGTTCATGTCCTCGCCCTTTTTATTCATGTAACCGAGGTCATGCATCTTCTTGAACTGCTCGACTGTTTTCACAGCGATTTCGTTATCGATTGTTGGCTTTTCACCATCGGAAAATTTTCCGCCCATTTGCAGGTAAAGGTTATTGAAGTTCTGCATTGGCCATGTAAAACCATATGCGTAGATGCCATCCGCCTTTGCTGCTTCGCCCGCTTTTTCAACTTCTTCATACGTAATGATGTTGTCATCGGCCGCGCCAGGTACATATTTATCAACAAGGTCCTTGTTGTAGTACATCAACCAGCTCCCCATTGTCGCAGGGACACCGAATTGGCTGCCATCAACCGTACCAACATTCCATGCTTCTTCAAGGTAGTTTTCAGCTTTTACTTCTGTGCCGTCGATAAACTCATCCCAAGGCTCAAGCATTCCCTGGGAGTGGTAGGTAGAGACGGCTTCAGATGCAATCAATGCGATATCAGGAACGCCTTTGCCGGAACGTGTTACACTGGCAAGCTTGTTGCCCAATACCCCGCCCTCCATTGCAACAATTTTCACTTTGTAGTCAGGATTTGTGGCATTGTAGCGGTCGATATCCTTCTTGATCAAATCCCCGTCCGGACCAGTCGTCCCGCTCCAGAGAAGGATTTCCTTCTTCTCCTTTTTGCTGTCCCCGGAAGACTTTTCACTATTCCCGCTGCAGGCGCTTAGCACCAATGCCGCGATAAGCATCAAAATCATAGCAAGTTTTGACTTTTTCATTATTTTCTTCCCCCTAGCTTAATTTTTTGCTCTGTATAGGTCGGGCCGTCGATTTTCAGCTTCCCATCCTCAAAGTAGAGACGGTCCATGTTCATTTGCCTGTCACCGCTTGGCGAATCCGGATCGGTGTGGGTATGGTAGACGGCGTATAGTGTCTTGCCATCCAGACCGACCGTCACGCTGTTGTGGCCCGGACCGGAAATCCCATGTTCAAGATCTTTTTTCAATATCGGGTTTTCCGGAGCTTTTTTAAAAGGCCCCATCGGACTATCCGAAACTGCGTAGCCTACACTATAATCAGGGCTAGCATAGTAATTCGAAGAATACATCAAATAATACTGGCCTTTGTTTTTCAACACGAACGGGCCTTCATTCCATTGATACTCATCGTTAAGGCCTTCCCATTCCTGGTCCGGGCCGATAAGGAATGTTGGTTCCCCGGTTAAAGCAGTCAGGTCCCTCGTCATTTTCTGGACATAAATCTGGCTGACATGATAACCATCAATGATATTTTCAGAACAATCTTTTACATAGTAAAAATAAGGAGTGCCATCATCATCAAAAAAGATATGCCCGTCAATATACGAACCTTCCTGTTTCACGATCTCGGTGCTTATGTCCTTGAACGGCCCGAGCGGATCCTTGCTTGAAGCGACAGAAATCTGTAGATGGCCGTCTTTATTCCGCGCGCTGTATGTCATGTAGTATTGGCCGTCATGCTTGATGACCTCCGGTGCCCAGAAATCGCCTGTCGCCCACTGGTTCTCCTGTTCCGTGATATCGTATGCCATGCCGATTTCATCCCAGTCTACAAGATTATCAGACTTCCAAACCCTGAAGCCGATTGATGCGGCTGATGTCGCATACATATAATACATATCCCCGTCCTTCATAACGAAAGGATCGCCAATATTCGTTATGCCTCCCACCGGATTCTTGTAGGCGAGGACCTCCTCTTTCTCGAACGTGCGCCAAAGCCCTATCAACCCCAGCACTAAAATCAACCCCGTAAATAAAATAAACCATTTTAATGTCTTTCGTTTTTGCATTTTTTCAGCCCCTGTTGTCGTTTTTGTTTTCAGGATCTCCTCCTTTAGATTAGTTTGAGTTTTGAAAAACAAAAATGTATGCGCTTTCACAGGGTGTTAAAAAAAATCTTTTGTAAAAAATTTAATAAAAGTTTACTACACTTTTAATCTACCTTTATTTAAATTGGATGTCAAATTCCAAAGATGGGAATTACAAGAAGGGTTATTGAGGAAAGGAGCGATTAAGGACTGAAAGTGCTTCCGCGATTGTGAAGCCCGAATTTGAAAAGGAATGAAACAAAAAGGCCCAAGGAAGGAATTTTCGAATACTTTTTTACTAAAGTTTTACCGGGATAGAAAAATGTAAAGAAAAGCCCCCTTGCCAGGACTAAATATATTCCACAAGAGGGCAAAAATCACAGCTTCTCTATCTTTCCCATGTAAAGGAAAAAACTTTTTGAAGGTGGTTGTTTTGGTTTTCGATATAGGTGTTACTATATTCGTTTTTGGTGTAATAGGCCTTGTTTTGTTTTTTGAGCAGGTTTAGAAGCTCGTTATACGTATTTTTGTCCGTGAGACGGAACGACAATATTGGGCCGAGCTGCTCATTTGCCTGCACTGGCAGATCCCTTAAGTAAGCGAGATGCCGGAGGATTCTAGTTTGAAATTCCGGCAATCCGCTCCACTTTTCGATGTCTTCCGGCCTTATGGCATAGTTCATATTTCCGGTTCGGCCGTTTTCGACCCTGCCCATGTCCAGGAAATCCCCAAGAGGAAGGCCCATTACAGAGAAGGGCAATTGCCCCCCCTTGTAAAGCTGCTGTTCGGACTGGATCATGGCCCAAACCCTGACTAGATTCCCTACGATTAAATGCTCAAAAAACGGGGAACGTTTTCCGGTTGTTCCAATATACACTTCGATATCGACCCCAGCCCAGTTGTTTGTCCTCGTGAACGTTAAAAAGTCCTCCTCTTCTCCGTAGAAACAAACGAACAATGGTATGAAAAGAATTTCACCTTTTAAGCCAAGTCCATCAGTTTGAAGTGATTCTCTGTTAATCTCAATTTCAATCATTTCCTGCGGCAAATTGAACGAAAACCGCTGGCTCCCGTCATAACGCAGCAATTGTTGGACCGTGTTGTCGGCAAGAGGGCTCCATAAATCGAACACGAAACTCCTATTCAGCATGTCTCTGTTGTCGGCTGGTAAAATAACATTTGCCGGGTCTTCGTAAAATTCGCGCGGGAGCGGCTTTAGAGCAAGTGCATCAAAATAAAGAAGCCTTCGGGACTCGGCATCATAAATCTTTTCCCGCTTTTCATACGACTCCTCTCCATTCTTCAACACCTTGTAATGGCCATCCACTCCCTTGATATGGCCAATTGATTCAAGATGGGTGAGCGTTTCCGAAAGAATCCGTGACCCTCCTGGAAGGCCAAGCCTAACAGACAGTTCATCCTGTGTCGCCA
Source organism: Neobacillus oceani (assembly GCF_046237595.1). NCBI lineage: Bacteria > Bacillati > Bacillota > Bacilli > Caryophanales > Bacillaceae > Neobacillus > Neobacillus oceani. The sequence continues at coordinate 3,480,655 of NZ_CP143543.1, forward strand.
CATTCCCCTCATGGAGAAAGCGGGTGATGAACCATTCGAGGCTCTCATAAGGCTCACTCATCCGTTCTTTCAAAATGACAGGGAGGTTATAGATGGGATAATCAAGCTGGATCAGCCTGCCGAGCGGCCTTTGATTTTCCCTGTTCCGCATCATGCCGAGCAGGGATTTTATACGAGCTGTCGCCACGGGGCTTCACCTTCTTTCAAAAGGAGCTTGGCATCTACATATTGTCCGTGCCTGCGGATATAGTTCCTGAGATTTTTAAATAAAACGGCTGACCGTTTGTCTTTCGCGTTCGCGAGTGTTTCCATGTCCCCTATCAAGACGAGCAGCGATTTGCAACGGGTCATCGTCACATTCAGGCGCCGGAGTTCCCTGAGAAAGCCGATTTCAAAATCAGGGCTGCTCCTCGTAAAACTGAAAAGGATGATTTCCTTTCCTCGTCCCTGGAAGCTGTCGACCGTATCAATTTCAACACCGGATACAATTTTCCTTGTATCCTCAGGGGAAAATCCCGCCTCCTTTAGCATGGAAGGCAAATGGCCCTCGATGATTATCTTCTGCTTTTTATAAGGTGTCACAATGCCGATTTCTTCCGGCTTTCGGCCATATTTCAAGATTTTTATCAATTCCTGCGCGGCCAGGTATGCCTCAAGCTGATTGAAATAAACGAGATGGTCCTCGTCCGGGATGCATTGCTGGAATCGCTCATCGCAGCGGGCCGTATCGATGAATACAAGCGGGGATGTGTACAGATTCCACCCAATCGTCCGTTGCTCCGGGCTAACCCCCGATTTGTATTCCCCGTTGTAAAATTCACCTGAAATGAACGACGCCACAATCGGATGCATCCTGAATTGTGTATCGAGCATAACCTTATGTGAATCGGGGGCATTGTAATAAAGCTCTTCAAACAGACTTTTTTCAATCCATTCGCTAGGCAGTTCCATTTCCCTGAATTCCTTCGCGAGATTTGAGTCGGAGACCGGCGGCAGCTGCATATGGTCGCCAATCAGTATGACCTTTTTCGCCCTCGCCATAGGCACGAGTACATCAAAAATCGTAATCTGGCCTGATTCATCAATAATGACCGTATCAAATTCGGTATCCCTGAATTCCGGGGACGTATCGATTCCGATGCATGTAGCCCCGAGGACCGGCACTGTCCTTAGGAGCAATGGATAAAGCGATTGCTGCCTCTCCTGCAGTTCATCTATCCAGTCGGCGGATATCGATGTTTGCTTTTGGAACGAGGACAAAGTGTTGGCGGCTTTTAGCTGAAGGCGGCGCCAGTTTTCTTCTTCCGCCAGCTCAAGGACTTTTTCCGGTTCAAGGTAACCTTCCAATTTCGCCCTTAGCATCAATAGATGTGTATTTTCCTGGCTTTCCTCCCCGGCAAGCCGACCAAGAAGCTCTTGATAAACATTATTTACCTGAAGGGCGGCTTTTAATTTCGTTTCGGCTTTTGATTCGATGCCTTCTAAGTTTAATTTTAAAAAAGGCAAGAGCTTATTCGTTTTCCTGAGTGCGGCTAATGGTCCGAATAAATGGAACAGCTTCCATTTCGCCTTTTTTTCCAGCTTCCCTAGGCTTTGCCGGAATCCGGCCGCTTGTCGGTGAATGACCTGAAAGCGGCTCACATCTTCTGACACTTCCCCAAGGAGTAGGTTAAACTTCTCCGCGCGAGTGCGTTCCGAATGAAGGTGTATCTGGTCCTCCGCGCAGCGTATGATCATGTTTTCCTGAAGCTTGACGGCAACGCGGTCGAGGAGGACCTCCTGTACCTTGGCTACCTTCACCTTTTCCTCGCGGCCAATCCTGACACAGTCGATGCCATCATCAATTAATTGTTCGAGGACATTGTCAACGGCGAGGTTGTTTTTCGAGCTGATGAGCACCCGCTCCCCTTTCCCAATCAGACGGCGGACCATCTCAACAATGATGGTCGTCTTTCCTGTTCCCGGGGGCCCCTGGACGAGGAGAAAATCATTTGTCGCGACTGCCTTTTCAACCGCCTCCTCTTGTTTCGGCAATAATGCGCCGCCTTTCGGTTGCCCAGTGCCTGTCGCATGGTAGCCTTCAAATTCTTTATGGACGAGATAGTTTAATAGTTTTTCATTTACACTCTGCCCATCTATGAGCTCCTGTACGGTCCTTTTCTGAACGCGGTACGTTGTATTGTTTGGCACAACCATCAAATAGCCCTGTTTCGGAATTTTCCCATAATCGACGCTGTGGGCAAAGGAGAGAATTGTTTCATGCTCATCCGAGCGGGTCACTTTTCCGACAATAAGCCCTTCATACGTTAATGGGAACGGGTCGGGGGAAATGGCCAGGTCATTGTAAGCATATTTTTCATCAATGGCTACCTTAAAGGAATAAGATACGCCTTTTACCTGGGAAGAAACGGCTTCCGTGAACCGGCTATAATAGAAATACTTCTTTTTCGTTTCCGCGAAATCGGTATCTTCCTGTTTATTAATCATCTGAATCAGCTGGGAGGCCCATTCCTGTTCAGCCTGTTTCCGCCGCCTTTGTTCGAAGCTGTCCTCGCGCAATTCCTGTTGTAGCTTGCCGAGTTTCAGCGATAGTTTATAAAGGTCGGCAAACACAAAAGCGGCAATCCGGTTCTTTTGCATGTTGAAATTTTCCCCGGAAAACACAAACGGTTGTTCATGCAAGATAAGCCGGAGCCCGTAACGGACCATTCGGGTGCGGTCGGCAGCATTCCGTTTTTTCACGCCATTGACCCTGAATGCGGCATTTCCATGGGCGGGGCTGTCGTACTTTTTGCATAACAGCTTGTAATCCTTTGTATGGAGTTGAACGTTCTCCTCGCCGCGGAATTCTGCCCACAGCCATTCGCTTTCTTTTATTTGCGCCAGAATCAGTGCCACATTCCCCGCTTCACTCGCGGAAACCTGGAAATTAAGCACCCCCGATGCCCGTATCGTCCTGCCTGACAATGCATCGCCAATGATGCCGCTCATATGTCAATCACCACTCTTTCAAGCCTTCGTCCGACCTCCATCATGGATTTCGGCCGTTTTTCCGGCAAAAATTGCATGCAATGGGCCATGAGTTCCTTCAGGCCAACCGGGATGGCTGGTGTTTCAGGAAAGTTAAGGGCGACTGCCCCTTTTTGTAAAATTTCCCCTTTTTCAAACGGGCGCTTCCGGTAAACCATTAAGTAAAGCAGGACGCCGAACGAAAAAATATCATAGGCTGGGGTCGGCCTGTGGTGAAGTGTTGCAGCTTCCGGAGGTGGAAAGACATCCGTTCCCGCCTTGATCAGGACGCCAACGCGCTGAAAGGAAAGGCCAAAGTCGATGATTTTGACGTTCCCGGCTTCATCCACAAAAATATTATTGTCCGACAAATCCCGATGGGTAATCCCGAGCCGGTGGATAGCACTGTACGCCTTGGCGATGTTCGCGGCAATTTTGATTCGTTGTCCTAGGGAGGCCTGATCCGAAAAGATGAGCTCGCTTACAGGAGAGCCGCCTGCTTTTTCCATTGCGAAAACGACTTCGAAATCGTCTATGAAAAATTCCCTGATTTTTGCCGTGCAATCGAGCTGGAGGAGATTCCGCATAATCCGGATTTCTTCCTGGAACATATTTTCAATGGCAATCTTTTTCTTGCTGTTTTTCATATCGGCTGGGTCGATCAGGAAAATCTGTTTGATGACGACTTCATCTCCTGTTTGGCGGTGAACTCCGAATGACAGGGACGACTCGTAAAACTCGGTTTCTTTTTCGGTGCCGGGAATCGGATCAAAAATGTCATAGCTGTCATAGAAGTTTGGATTGAACATTATAGCCCCCAAAGCTCCTCTAAATATTCCCATCCAAAATCCCGGTCTTTTTGGCTGATGCTGATGAGGCTTTCCACTCCAAAGGCAAATTCATCGGAGACACCTGGAACGATCTTGTCGAGCGTATCATGCTTCAAATCTATGTCGGATTTATACGGATACTTGCCTGCCAGGAATTCATAGGCGATGATGCCAAACGAATAATAGTCGGTATGGAAATCGATATCCGCCTTGCGCTCCTCAACATTCGTTTCCGGTGCTGCGTATGCATTTTTTTCATCAAAGGGAATTCCCGCACCGACGGTTGGCTCGCCCAAAATGCGTGAGTAATCGAAATTGATGATTTTCAGTTTTTGGTCATCCGTATAGAGGATGTTCCTTGGTGTTAAATCACGGTGGAAAACCCCTTGGCTGTGGATGGAACGGAGCGCTTTGAATAATTCCTTCAGCAGTGCCATTTTCTCATCGAGCGGCCGTGCTTTTTTTATCAGAGAAAAAAATGAGGTATGGCCGACCCACTGGGTTGTTGAGCAGATGTAATCGCCATACGTGAATGGACTTGCATGATAGTAAAGGACATAAGGGTTGTCCTTTAGCTTTGCCCGGACCTTCGTATCCCGTTTTGTAATCGTTAAAAACAGCTCCTGGTCTTCCTTCAGGAGCGCTGGATTGATTTCATGGACCTTAAGGAAATACTTTTGGTCAAATTCGTCAACGGCTTCATACACATGGTAATTGGATTGTTCAAACAGCAGCCGCTTCGTCACATAGCCGCCGACATCAATATTGATCGATTGCCCGGTAAACTTCACCTCGCGGATGCCAAACGACTCATACACGATCGTGATCTCATTCGGGGTCAATTCCACCTGGCCTTCCATCCACACTTTTGAAATTGTATCCATATGGTGGATCACTTCATTCGTCCCGCCCTGGTCTATTTCGTATGCCAGTTCGTTTCTTGGGCTTGTAAATAATATAACGGGACGGACCGACACCCGTTTTCCCAAGCGCCTTTGCGCCTTCCGATTGACATACGAATGGAGGGTTCGCGACTGCGATGCGGCCTGGATGATCGGATTATCGATCGTCTTCTGTTCACCTGTAATGGTCCTTGTCACAAGCTTTGTGCTCATATTGCTGATCGGGGTAACAATCGTTCCCCGATACGATTTCATTTCTATGTTAAAAATCCCTTTCGGACAAATCATGATGACATCCATTTCCTGGTCCTTTATGTATCCATCCTTTGGCACAAGGGCGCCGACAATGATAATATGGTTTTCCCGCGGCAGCTTTTTCTTTAACTCCTGGATGGCCCGTTTCTCATTCTCTTTTGGAACTCCGGCAAATACAACTTTGGATTCCACTCTCATCCCCCCAATCAACGAACTAGTATTTCTTTGATTCCACTCTCATTCTCACTAACTAGTATTTCCTATTTCGACAATAACTAGCAAATTTCCTTTATTTTCTTAAAAATCAGAAGGCTTTTTAATAAGGGGAATTGGCTTGAGGGGGGAATAAACCCAACCGTTCCCAATTATATTGTGGCGAAAAAAAAGCGATACTCTCATTAGAGCATCGCAATATTCAGCTAAAATATATCCACTTTAATTACAACTTTGTCGAATCTACTTTTGGATTAACATTAGTTTTCGGAAGGTTTTTGTACCTTAAATCAAACCAATTTATTAGGGGCTCCTTTAGATTTTTCGTTCATTACCCCTTTTGAAGTTTCCGGTTATTTTCGCCATTATTAATTGTTCTTGCGTTGTATTTTCAGCTGCGTTGATTTTCTTTAGAAATTTCTCTGCTTCTGTTCCTTTCAAGACTTTTACCTGACTGCCGTAATAATCCAAAAAGACTGTATTATCTTTTGTCACTCGGAAATTAAACGGTTCGTCATCTAAACGATTTCTTTTATCGATGTTATCCATTTTTCTTTATCATCCTTGTCCAATAGTAAGTTATTTTGATTTTCTAAAAAGAAGTGGTTTTTACTTAAAAACGTCTAAATAGAAAAAAGTGCAAAAAGCAAAATCGCCACCTGACCACTAGCGTTCGGGCTCTATTAGTGCCCGAAGGAGCGGCTAAACATTGGCGGTCGGGCGTTAAATCCTCTTTTAATGCCCGAAGGACCGGCTGACCACTGCTGTTCGGGCTCTAAGTCTACGTTTAGTCCGGAAGAATACCAGGAGGGTAATGCCTAACTTATTTAAGAACATGAGACGTTACTTTTTTCTGCTTTGCTGTCAAAGTAAAGCCTACACCCGCGAAACGCTAAAAACAACCCCGGGGCCCCTTTTAAAACGAGTAAAAAGTTTTTCCGGTATTGGACTATGTCTTTGAAAAGGTATTGCAGAAAAATGAATTTTTTTAAAAAGTGTTTGACTTTTTTGTTTTTAAGGGTTAGAGTAGGACACAGGAAATTTCGAAAAGCGAATATGTTACCTTCTTATCAAGAGAGGTTGAGGGACTGGCCCTATGACACCTCGGCAGCGGACTTTTTGTCTATGCCAATTCCAGCAAGCGATGCTTGATAGATGAGAAGAGGCGAACTTGATTAATTCTGTCCTCTTCTGTTTGAAGGGGGCTTTTTATTTTCCTAAATACATCACCCTATACGATCATTCTTATCGAGAGAGGTTGAGGGACTGGCCCTACGACGCCTCGGCAGCGGACTCCGTTTGGAGCTCTGTGCCAATTCCAGCAAGCGGGAGCTTGGGAGATAAGAAGAGACCTTGTTTGCCTATGCGCAAGTGTGCCCTCTTCTATTTCCATGGAAGAGGGCTTTTTCATTTTCGGAAAACGGGGTGCGTGGGAAGACTGGGTGGGAAGTCCGCTTGGTGCGTGGGCGCAAAGCATTTTTTCCCCAAAAATAAAGGACAAGGAGGCAGGCAGATGATTGAGTTTCAGCAGGTACGGAAGGTTTACGGCGAGGGCGGCGGGAATCAGGTTGCCGCGCTTGACGGAATTGATTTGAAGGTGAATACGGGGGAGATTTTCGGGGTGATTGGCTTCAGCGGTGCGGGTAAGAGTTCGCTGATCCGCTGTGTGAATTTGCTTGAGCGGCCGACTTCGGGGAAGGTGATTGTTGATGGGAACGACCTTACTTCGCTTTCGGCAAAAGAAGTGCGGGAGGTCAAACGGAATATCGGGATGGTCTTCCAGCATTTCAATCTCCTTAATTCGAAGACGGTGTTTGCGAATGTGGCGATGCCGCTTGTACTCGCGAATACGCCGAGTAATAAGATTAGGGAACGGGTTTATGAGCTGCTTGAGTTTGTTGGGCTTGCGGATAAGGCGGACAGTTATCCGGACCAGCTTTCCGGCGGGCAGAAGCAGCGGATTGGGATTGCGCGCGCTTTGGCGACGCAGCCGTCGATCCTGCTTTGCGACGAGGCGACTTCAGCACTTGATCCGCAGACGACGAGCTCGATCCTTCAGCTTTTGAAAAAAATAAACAAAGAGTATAACATCACGATCCTGATTATCACGCACGAGATGTCGGTCATCAGGGAAATTTGCGACCGTGTGGCGGTTATCGAGGCAGGAAAAATCATCGAACAGGGTTCCGTATTTGATGTGTTCTCGGCGCCAAAGACGGAGACAGCAAGGAATTTTGTGAGCTCGGTCATGAATGATCGCATTCCGGATTCAGTCAAGAAGCTGATTGAGCAAAACGCCGGGCTGCAAAAAGTGTACCGAATAAACTTTGTCGGCGAGTCGGCTGGCCAGCCGCTCCTGTCCCAGCTTTCGAAAAAGTTCGACCTTGATGTGAATGTGCTGTTTGGGAATATTACAGAGCTGCAGGGGACGCCGTTCGGCAACCTGATTGTCGAGTTCCAGGGAAGCGAGAAGGAAATCATCCGCGCCCTCAACTATATTCATCAGCAGAATGTCAACATAAAGGAAGTGAAAGCACATGCTAGTTAATTCGGACCAAATCATAGAGGCACTCATCGAAACGTTGCAGATGGTGGGATTTTCGCTTGTATTCTCGGCCTTACTTGGCATCCCGCTTGGAATCGCGCTCGTTGTAACAAGAAAAGGGCATTTGCTTGAGAATGGACCCGTCTTTAATGTTCTAAATGGCACGATCAACGTTTTGCGTTCGATTCCATTCATCATTTTGCTAGTTGCTATCATTCCAATTACAAGATTCATTGTCGGTACGTCAATCGGAACGGCTGCAGCGATTGTACCGCTCGTTTTCTACGCCGGTCCATATATTGCAAGGCTGGTAGAAAATTCGCTTCTTGAAGTCGACCCAGGCGTCATTGAAGCGGCGCAGGCAATGGGTGCTACGCCATGGCAAATCGTGTTCAGGTTTATTTTGCCGGAAGCATTAAGCTCCCTTATCCTTGCCTTCACGATTGCGACAATCGGTCTGATCGGAGCCTCGGCAATGGCGGGCGCGATTGGCGGCGGAGGCCTTGGCGACCTGGCCATTACATATGGCTACCAGCGGTTTGATACGAAAACAATGCTGATTACAGTAGGAATTTTGATTGTTATGGTCCAAGGCCTACAGTCAGCAGGAAATTTAGCAGCAAAGAAAATCAGAAGACGATAATCAGGAGGAATTCACCAATGAAAAAATTCGTATTAGCAATCCTTGTACTTGTACTAGCAGTGTTCACTGCGGCATGTTCAGATTCTTCATCCGCAAAGGGAGATAAAACGGTAAAAGTGAAACTTGGAGTAAGCGGCACGGATCACCGTGTATGGGATTTCGTGGCGGAAAAGGCGAAGAAGGAAGGCATCGAGGTTGAAATCGTCACGTTCTCGGATTATGTCCAGCCGAACCTGGCGCTTGCTGAAGGTGAGTTGGATGCGAACTCGTTCCAGACCGTTTCGTATTTCGATGCGTTCATCAAGGAACATAAGCTTGACCTTGTGCCAATCGCGACAACACAAATCGCTCCGATGGGGATTTATTCGAAAAAGTACAAAGATGTAAATGATATTCCAAAAGGCGGCAAAATTGCGCTTGCCAACGAAGCAACGAACATGGGACGGGGCCTTCTCCTTCTACAGGAAGCGGGATTGATCAAGCTTGAAGAAGGTTTTGACGGTATTGGCTCCCTTGATAAAATTGTTGAAAATCCAAAGAAACTTGAACTTGTTCCGATGGTTGCCGGGCAGACTCCTAGGGTTATGCCGGATGTGGCCGCTTCCATCATCAATAACGGGGTAGCCGTTGACGCAGGCCTGACACCAAGGGAAGATGCAATCTTCCTCGAAAGCGAAACAGCCACACCATATATCAACATCATCGCAGTCCGTGCAGAAGACAAAGACAACAAAACTTTGAAGCGTCTTGCAGAGCTTTACCAGCAGGACGACACGAAAGAATTCATAGAAAAAGAGTTTAAAGGCAACTCCATCCCAACCTTCGTCCCGCTTAGCAACATTGGGTGGTAAGTGACGGATTTCGCTAAAACGCGGACAGAGGGAAAGGCTCGCCCTTCCCCTCCCCCATATTTTAAAAAACAAAGGAGGAAGGCAAAATGGCAGCACCGGCACAATCCCTTACCGAATTGAAAAATGCAATTATTGAAAACATCGAGGAAAAGCGCGAACTATACATAGCGACTAGCCAGGCAATACATGCACGCCCGGAGATCGGCAACGAGGAGTTTTTCGCCTCCGCCCAGCATATCAAGCTTCTGGAGGACGAGGGCTTTGAAGTGGAAAAAGCGGTCGCTGGCCACGAAACCTCCTTTGTCGCCCGCAAAAAGTCGTTAAAGCCAGGGCCGTCGATTGCGTTCCTGGCCGAATACGACGCTTTGCCCGGGCTTGGCCACGCTTGCGGCCACAACATCATTGGAACTACAAGTGTCGCGGCGGCTATCGCCCTGAGCAAGGTGATCGAAGAAACGGGCGGGGAGGCGGTTGTGTTCGGTACTCCCGCCGAAGAAGGCGGCCCGAACGGTAGCGCGAAAGGCAGCTTTGTTAAGTACGGCCATGTCGAAGGCATCGATGCGGCGCTAATGATCCATCCATCAGGAGAAACGAGGCTCACCTCTTCTTCTCTGGCTGTCGACCCGCTGGATTTCGAGTTTTTTGGAAAACCCGCCCATGCCGCAGCGGCACCGCATGAAGGAATCAACGCGCTTGATGCTGTCATCCAGCTGTTCAATGGAATCAATGCCCTTCGCCAGCAGCTCACCGATGATGTCCGCATCCACGGCATTATCACCCACGGCGGCGAGGCGCCAAACATCATTCCCGAATACGCGAAAGCGCGCTTCTTTATCCGCGCCGCGACAAGGAGCGGCCTGAATGAAGTCACCCGCCGGGTAAAAGCTGTCGCGGAGGGCGCCGCGCTTGCAACTGGGGCAAGGCTGAATATCATCGCCTTCCAAAACGAAGTCGATAATCTTCTATTAAATAAGACATACGACGCAGTTTTCAAAGAAGTCATCGAGGAGCTTGGGGAAACAGTCGCTGAGGGCGACCGTCCTGGACTCGGATCAACCGACGCCGGCAATATCAGCCAAGTGGTACCGACAATCCATCCATATATTAAAATTGGTCCGGATGACCTCGTTGCCCACACTGTCCCATTCCGCGAGGCAGCCGCTTCGCCAAAAGGCGATGAAGCGTTGATCACGGGGGCCAAGGGGCTTGCCCTAACCGCATTGAGGCTTGTCACCGACGCGGAAGTGCTTGCTGCAATTAAGGAAGAGTTTGTTCAGAGGAAAGCGGCTGAAGCGAGATAGAATATTTAAAAAGCAGGGGAACTCTCCCCTGCTCTTTTTGGTGTTAATGGAGGAGGCCGGCTCTCTTCCGCCTCCTCCGAAAACTTGAATGAGCCGCAGAATTTGTCTGTCCCCACTTCGTCTTTTCTTATGGGCAAAATATAGTTATTTGATACTTGTCCGAACTCTTGGGATAATCAATGTAAGAACAAATATTTTGGGAGTTTGTCAAAGTGAGCAAAGCGTTTAGAACTTGTTAGAATATCGACGCAAAAAGAACAGGATTACCAAGGGGTTAAACGCTAAGTTGAACCTCCTTCCTCTTCTGGTGGGCGTTCATCAGTCTTTGTTCAACCAACGGATTAGGATATTTCTTTTGAACTATAAAAGATATGAAAAAGGTGAATGGTTTGAATTTAAGTTATCAAGAGTATGGGGATAAGAACGCTCCATTAATGGTGTTTTTACACGGAGGTGGAGTTAGTAGTTGGATGTGGGATAAACAAATTCAATACTTCAGCCACTTTCATTGCATCACAATAGATTTACCTGAACAAGGGGAAAGTAAAAATACCGAAAACTTTTCAATTCGATCAAGTGCTGAAAAAGTAAATGAATTGATCGAAAAAATAGCAGATGGCAAGAAGGTTATTGTTATTGGATTCTCTTTAGGTGCACAAGTAACCATTCAAATGTTAAGTATGAATCCGAATTTGATTCATTATGCAGTCATTAACAGTGCATTAGTTAGACCTAATTCATTTATTAGAAAAATGATAGGACCGTCTATAAAATTATTTTTTCCATTAGTTAAAAATAAATCCTTTTCAAAACTCCAAGCCAAGACACTTTATATTGATGATGAATACTTTGAAACCTATTACAAGGAAAGTTCTCAAATGAAATCTGATACTCTTGTTAGAATACTAGAGGAGAATATGTCATTTGAAATTCCTAGCGGTTTTAATAAAGCAGTTGGCAAGATATTAGTTACTGTTGGTGACAAGGAAAAAGCAGTAATGAAAAAATCAGCATTAGATATAGTTTCAAGTAATTCAAATTGTACCGGGATAATGATACCTAACGTTGGCCACGGGATATCATTCGTGAATCCTGATTTCTTTAACCAAATGGTAGAAAAGTGGATACAGGAAGGCTCGTTACCTGAAGAAGTGGTAGTGGTAAAAAAATAGAGGAAACCAGGTTTCGGTTTCTTCTATTTTTTTAAAAATATAAATGGTCTCGTTTCTTCACTTAATAGATTGCAGGATTGTTGTATTCAATCTCGCTTATACTAAACTCAAACCAATTAAATTCCCCATCTTCTTCGTACCAGATGACGGTCGATTTAAAGGGGATTCTCCAGCCATCAAACTCTTTAATTCCTTTGTATCGTCCCCCCCAATCGTTTAGTTGGTACTTGCCATTCATTTCCCTGTAGCGCTTCCCTTTAAAGCTCTCAATGTCCCCATTTTCATTGAAGGTAAATATTCCTGAAACGGATATTCCCTTGTAGCTAATCGTTGCTTTGGCGGATTGTTGATCCACTTCTTCCCATGTAATATTAGAACCCAATGCAGCGCTTGGAAACCACGGCATTTCAGCTAAATAGCGCATTAGGGTTCCCGAATCCAACTCTGCTGCATTCGCATTCACAACCGGAATGAGGGAAAAGAGTTTGATTTTCATACTTCCTTTACCAGACTTAAAAGTATCAATTCCAGACAGGTGAACGAGAGGAGCCATCCTGACCTCAGCTATCCAGACAAACCCGGGTTCATCCACGGTAAAGTACTGCTCCGCTTTGACCGGCATCCACGGCCCATCTTTTTTCGTCCTCATTTGGCCATCCTGCTTTAACCGGACGGTGTTAATTCGCTCCCTCCCTATTGCATTTGAATTTATCAGCCATTTCTGGACCGGAGATGGAAGGTCTTTTATGTCATTTTTATCAATGGGTGTGGAACTCTGTACATCACGATCCTTAAGTAAACTATTAGCGCTTGCTTCCGCCTGTTTGATAAAAAATACTTTAGCGATTCTAGGGAGCACGATTACGACTAAGAGGATAATTATAACAACAGCCAGCGAAATCAGTTTCCACTTTTGCATGTGATACCCCTCCTCCAAAGAACTATTCGGAATCATCATAACAAACGGAAAACTTTTCCTAAGCGACAAAAGTCATAGGAGTACCATTTTGGTAAAATGTTCAGTTGATGCAGGGGACGAACCATTGGAATTAAGTAGGATCCACTGCTTCGGCTGTGATATTTGGCATATGGCTTTTTCATGGGTTGTGCTACGGTTAGGGAAACAGTAGGGACAAGGAGTGTTGTGTAATGTGCTGTGGATGTTCGAGTATGGAAGATGGCAAAGCGGTTGTTGATCACGTAAAGGAAAAGCAGGGCAACCTCCTTTGATGGAGCATGAAATCCACTGTGAGTGCGGCGAGGTTTTCAAACTGAAAACAGTCGTCATGAATTGCCCGAAATGTGAAATGACCTATGCGGTTACCCCTTGCAGTTCAGGCGACATCAATAACGTCAAGTGCGCTGGCATCGCGTACGCATGATAAAAATCCCTCCTCGTCCGGAGGGATTTTTATTTTCATGGCTCTGTTCCATTTAGATGTTTATTTTAATGATAAATTCAAAGGGAACCTAATTTCTGATCCCCCCAAGTTACTGAATTATCCATTTTAACTTTTGCGAGTTTTTTGTCTTATTCCATTCTTTTAAACTTTCATATGAAGTGTCAGTTATATTGGCAACATTGGCAATTAAATTTCCATCATGCCACTCTATCATCGGAATCGGATATTCAAATGAACGTAATATTATTAAATCATCTGGAGGAAAAATTTCCCGAAACCTTTTCAAATCAACTATAACGACTTGATTTCTGAGGACATCTGAGCCTTCATTTTTACCAAAGAGAAAGGCTATATATTCATTATTTAGCTTTGAGTCTTGCATAAAACTTAATTCTGCCATCTCCAATGATTGTATTTTCCCTTCATTATGTTCTAATAAAAGGTGATTACAAAGTTTCGATCCACAACTGTAATTCAAGAGGATATAGTCCTTTTGATTGTATGTAAACAAATATTTACCTTGCATCCGATTTAATTCGTTCTCTTTATCCTCAAATTGCTCTAAGTACGAATTTAATACAGCAACCTTATCAACGGAAATGTTTAGAAGGTTTTCGTCTTGTAGTTCAATTTTTAGAAATAATTCTGTTTCCTGTTTTGATGTAAGACTATCATCTTTTGAGTTTTTTAGGTGGTTTGTGTCGTGATATTCTTCTTCTCCATCTCCAGGCATTGAGTTATTCACTATTGATTGGCAAGAAACTAATAATAACATTATTAAAAACATGATTGGCAAGTACTTCTTCATAACTTCCTCCGCCGTTTTTATAAGTTTTTGCCCCTTCCTTTTCTCCTAACATGCAAATAGGATCATATATCTTTAACAAAAATTTTTTATAAAAAAGAACTTCTAAGAATTGCCATCATTTAGGTTGCGAATAGCTGCTTTAATGTTTAAGTGATCGTGAATGATATGTATGCGTTCAGCCTTCCCACGGAATCACGGTTAATGTTGGCCATCTGCCTTTCCACTTTACCGCCTTTGCTTCATAAATTTCACTCGTAATTTGCACCTTATTCGCCCTGACAATCATCCTAAACAAATCGCCGAGTCCATAAGGTGCATAAACCGTGTAGGTACCTTTTTCATCTTTTCGAATGCCGATTGCGGTCGCCGTTGTCGGCCATGTGTCTATTGCCGCCTCTAGCGAAGTGTAGGGCTGGATTGCGTAACCGAACTTGTTTTCATACCACAAATGGACCCTTGCCTCGTTCTTGACGTCAATTTTAAAAGGAAAAGGGTGTAGCATGCTTTGTAGCCTTTTTTCGATTGCCTTTTCGCCTGCCTCGGTGAAATCGCCATCGTTAAAATAAACGATGTCCATATCGCCGATTCCGTGCTGTGGATGATAGCCGGAAATCTCGTTCCAGACTGCCTGGGTTACCGCTCCGGCGCCAATATAGTACTCTCCAAAAATACCATTGGCGGCCGAAAAAGCCTCCTGCAGCCATTTGTTACGTTCAACTATTTCGATTAGCTTTTGTTCCAATTCTTCTTCCGTGTGGGTTGCAAGCTTGTTGGCACCGCTCAATTGCATTCCACTCCTCTCCTCTGTCAACTTGAGTTTTACAGAAGATAGTGGATTTTTCAACGTTTACTGTTTATCGATTATCGGTTCCAGCAATTCATTAAGCTCTTTAGCCGATTTGGCCGTCAGGGTATAAATCGTGTGTGTATCTTTTAAATTCATGATTGACCCCGAATCTTCACGGAGCCACAAATCATAGGTTTCTTCGCCTGCAATCATTCGGAAATCTGCAAAAGTCACGTCCACAATGCCCGGGACCCGCTCAGCGCTCATGATAGCCTGCTTGACTGTTTGAATGGATGTTTTGTCTGTTAAAACAATTTTTTCGTCACCATTCAACGTCCGTACAGTAATTTCGCCGGAAACCCCATTCGCATTTGAGCAGGAAAGCAGCCCTAGTACCGCCAGAAAACAAATAACAGCTTTTAGCAGCTTTGCCATAGTTAACGCCTCCTAACAATTTGACGAAAGGGCCATAATTACGTTTCTCCCACTGACCTTAAAGCGAAACAAAAATCATAAAAAGCCGCCCACCATAACAAGTGAGCGGTTTGAAAGTTGACAGGTGCGGGTGGCTTGGACGACAGCTATTCCTTTTTCCTTTGCTCAAAAATAGTTTTGTAGATGTTTCGGACATTTTCAAGCGGGCTTTCATCAATGAAGTAGGCAATTGCCGCTTCGCAAAGAGCGTAAGTGCCGGCCGTTGCGACTGCCCCGGAGATGACGCTTCCGGCAACCGGGATGATTTTCAGGAGCTGACGGGCCACCTGCCGGAAAACGAGTCCAGCCGCGGCATTCACGCCAAGGGCGCTGACAAACTCAATGACGCCTTTCTTATCGATCCTCTTTCCGCCAATCAGCCCGATTGACGTCACCATCGCCATCTGTAGCCCTGTGATGATGGGGATATCAGGTCCCGGGATTGGGCTTGCCCCGATCGCGCCAGTTATTCCCGCGACGCTTTTCCCAATCCTCCTGGCCAGTTTTTTTTGGATCGATTTAATCTTCGACAATTTTGCGAGAATCATCTGCGCCTCATTGGGGAGCTGCTCAATCAGGTAATCGAGCAGTTCATCCACGTTCCAGCGAATGTCGTAGACAATCTCACCACCTTCGAATTCCATATAGGAGCTGACCGGAATCACCTTAACCGGCACCGAAACCCCTTCTTCAAGCTTTGTGGCCAATACTTCGACCGCTTCGGCAATGTTCTTCTGCTTTATTTCATTGTCAAAAGGAGGTTTATCCACCGACTTCGGGCTAAGCTCGTCCACCTGGGTAACGACGCCGATAACCGGAATGGAATACTGATGCTCCACCTCAATCATTTTTCGCAGTTCGGCAAGCTGTTTGATGTCCTCATCGATTCTTGAACTAACTTCCTTTGCTTTGCTTAAAAAAAGAATCGCGTCCGGGCATTTTTCCCGAATTGACGCTTGGACCTCTTCCATCGCGGTTGAGTATGAAAATTGTTCTTCTGGCCGGTCAGCCTCACCAAGTCCCCGTGTATCAAGGATTTCAAGGTTCCCTGCTTCCGATTCGTACGTATGCCATTTCCCAATCCCGGTTCTCGCTTTCACATCGCCGATTTCCGCCCGCATCTCACCGAAGATAGCGTTGATCAAGCTCGATTTTCCCGCACCCCTGCGCCCGACGATCGCAATCCTGGCCGGCCTCGCATCCAGTGTGAACAATTTCAACTGCTCAAGCTCCCCGCGGATTTTTTTCTTCAAAACCTCTGGAAGTTTAGATGCCACCAGGCCGTCGTATATCGACTTGATCAAATCATCTATTTGTTTAACCTGTTCATCCTTATCCTTCCCGTTGTCCATCAACAATCCCCTCCCGACTTTTACACTTATTATTAACGTTTTGATTTTAAAAATGTTTCAAAACGTTTTATTGCCGATAAACCCATAAACACCATACCCCATTACAAAATCCTCACACAACTTTAGTGGAGTGGCGTTTTGTTAGGACAACGGACATTAAGGACGGTACAGTGGTTCTAAAAGATTATCTGGTTTTATCAGAACCAAACTAAAAAGACTTCTGACTCGTGCGCATCGTTTTTCCGAAAATCTGTCAAAACCGGGGTGCATTGCGAACATTTTTTCTGCAACGAAAAAAAGTCCCGGTATAACCGCCAGGACCAAAAAGTATTGCACAGCCGCTCGTTACAAATCACCAAAACCGTCTGAATAAATCCGTAACCCCGTCCGGAACACATCCCCTATTCATAATCAGCCGGATTAATAAAGAAGGTATACGCCAAATACACGATGAATGCAACGGCGGTGGCGATATAACCCCAGCCAAGGATAACCTGGTCGATAACGAGGTAACTGTTGCACAGATTGTCAGGCGCCATGATATAAAGCCAGCCCATCCCAACAAACAACCCCGTAAAAAAACCAATAACCAAGTTCCTGCCGAACCCCGAAAGCTTTCCCCAGCTATCCCGGAGCGGAACCCCCGCTAATAATGGCAAACTAATAAACTTGAAAAGTTCGACCGCTGGGACCGTGAGCGCTTCATCCATCGCCCGCGGCAGCATCCAGTACCCAATCACCACCACAAATAATAGAATCCCCGGCACGCCATTCCCATTCCATTTTTCAAAAAAGCCCGGAAGCCTTTCCTGGAAAAAACGTCCCATAAAGAAGCCCGCCACCACGAGCATCGGCATCTGCATATGCATATGGACAATCATGATCGACTCCATGAAAATGGCGACCGGGGGAAGCACCAAAGCCACGAGCAACAACAAACCATAACTCGCCTGTTTCATCGCTTCTCCCCCTCCTCCAGAATCCGAAGAACCTTTCGCGTCGCGTCGCCCGTCTTCTTGTAGTCCATCACGTCAGCCAATTTGCCCTCTGGGTCGACTAGATAAAACGCCGAATTATGCGCGAAATTCCCTTCCCCATCAGGAATCACGATCACGCCAAACTCCTTTAACAGCGAATCGAGCTCCGCCTGGTCCGAAATCCTCGCCATCCGCCATGTCTCCCCATCGCTTCCGAACATGTCCTTGTACTTATCAAGCCGCTCAGGAGTATCCCGTTCAGGGTCGAAACTGATGCTCAAAAACACAATCTCCTTTCCCAAATAGCGCTCCGGCAGCTTCTTGTACACCTCACCCATGTTCATCTCCAGCTCAGGGCAAACCGTCCCGCAGCTTGTATAAAGGAACGTGATGAACACATACTTCCCTTTAAACTCCGAAACCGGATACGCCCGCCCCATGCTATCCTCTAGCGTCACCTGAGGAAACTTGGGCTTATCCGCCTTCAACCGCTCAACCCGCGCCGCCTCTGCAGTGAACGCCCGGAACCCGTCCGTCCCCACATAAAAAAGCACAACCCCGAACAGCAGCACCACGATACTCGCCCATGTATTTCTTCCAAGCTTCTTCATGAAAACCACTTCCATCCAGTGTAATCCCCTGGCAGAGACAGCCGATCGCCAAACCCTCTTTTTTTAAAAAAATCCTTTGGGCCCATGCACCACAGTACGCAAGCCACACACACGGCCCAGCGAAAAATCCCTGAGCCATGTGCATTAGCCGAAACCAAAACTGCTATTAGCAAACTGCGAAGCAAACCCAAACAGCTCTTCGCAATCTTCGAACCTGTGAAACCCCAAACTGCTTTTCACGCTATGCTAACCAAAGAAACTAATCTGGTCATCGCAAACTGCGAATCAGCGAAACCCCAAACTGCTTTTCACGTTATGCGAATCTGCAAAACCAATCGGCCTTCTGCCCCAAGCGGGCCGTCACACGATTTGCTCCCTTACCACGTCCTAAAGGGAGGAGATCCCGGAGGCGCGTCCACGATAAACTCCGTCAGCGGAATGACATAGGCCATGCCGACCACTACCAGCATTACAACAATCCAGACACCCCAGCGCTCTGTCCAATATGGCGTCTTTGAAGCATTCTCTTCCTCCTCGGCGATTGGGAATTCAGTGTCGCCTTTCGGAGCGAAGAACATCATATTAATTACGGCGTATACCTGGAGAACAACCCCGATAATGAGTAGCGTGCCGCCGATTGCAAGTAGTGCAAGATACGGATTCCAGCCAATTGCCGTCGCATGGTCGCCATACGTAGTGAAGGAAGTCCTCCTTGGCGAGCCCATCAATCCGAGATAGTGCATCGCGAACGCCATCGTTGTCATGCCGATTGTCCAAATCCATGTCTGGATCAAGCCAAGCTTATTCATCCCGCGGGTCAGCACCCTGCCGGAAAGGTACGGAACGAGCCAGTAGCTGATTCCGAAGAACGTCATCACAACCGTCATACCGAGCGTTAAATGAAAGTGTCCGACAACCCACATCGTATTGTGGACAACCTGGTTCAGCTGGTTCGTGCTTTGTACGATTCCGCCAGCCCCAGCCGGAATGAATGCAACCATCGCGATAAAAGGAGCAAGGAAGCGCACATCGCCCCAAGGCATTTTTTTATACCAGCCAAGAAGCCCTTTTCCACCGTTTCGGCGAGCCGTCCTTTCAAATACAGCGAACAGCGCATAGGCAGTCATCAATGACGGGAAACCAATCGCAAGGCTCATGAATACGTGCATGAATTTAACCGATTCAGAAATGCCAGGGTCGACGATCTGGTGGTGGAAGCCGCCAGTAATGTTCATTACCACAAGCGCAATGATAACTACCCGAGTAAGCGTATCGCTCCAGCGCCTGCCGCCCATTAATTTTGGAACAACCACGTACCAAGCAGATACGGCTGTCAAATACCAAATGTTCACGAGCGTATGTCCGAATGCCCAGAACAGCGTCCTTGCGAGCATGACATTGATTGTTTTTACCCAACCGAACGCCCAAGGAATGATCATGAACACTTCAATCGCAACCGGAATCGAGCTGAAGAACATAAGAATGAAAACTCCTGTCGCAAAGTAAGAGATAATCGGAACGTGCTGCCCTTTATGCTGCTTCCTCCAAGTCGCTACCTGTACAAAGCAGCCGAACGCGCACATCCAGACGCCGAGCACGATGAACACGAGACCGATGTAGAACCACGGAGACGCTGCCATCGGCGGATAGAACGTGAACATAACCGAAGCCTGGTTCAGCAAAATCGGAATGACCGCCATCACGAAACCGAAAATCTTCATCCCAAAGCCAATCCACGCCATCTTCCTAACTTTCGGAAGAAGCCCGCCCAATGTATGGGACATCGCCGCGTAAAAATAACCGATGGTGAAAAATGCCGTAAGGACTAGAATCAACAAGAGTCCGTGGGCCGTCAGCACTTGATAATAGTTGAACCATGTCGGCAATTCAAGAATTCCCGCCCGGTTCAGCCCCTGAAGTAATCCCAAAAATCCGCCGACAAGCAAGGCCATGAATGCGACAAAAATGTATGATTTCGATAAAACCGCGTCTTTTGGATTAAATCCTAGCGCCTTGTTCGTCTTTTCTTTAAACGTATGAGCCAATACTGTAGCCATTTTCGCTGCCCCCCTTTACTTCACCGTAATCGTCGTGGCCATCATCTGGTGGCCCGCGCCGCAATATTCGTTGCACAAAACAAGATAGTCGCCCGCTTTTTCAAAAACCTGCGTAATTCGTTGGATATGCCCCGGAACCACAATTGCATTGATATTCGTTTCCGCGACCTGAAACCCGTGAACAACATCCTTTGATGTCAAAATGAACGTCACCTTCGCCCCGGCCGGAACCTCGATTTTCGCAGGGTTAAAGCTGAACGCCTGCAACGTCATCACGACTTCATACTCGTTCTCGCCAACCTGCTTCACGCCCGGCTGATTGAATGGTGCGATTTCATCGACCCGCTGCGGATCAATGGTTTCCTTGGCGCTCGGCGGCCCCATCTCCAGTGCGAACGTCTGATATCCTGTCAAAATCATAAACCCCATAATCATCCCGAAACTCAATGCCAACCAAACCTTCTCCGAACGATGCATTTTTGTTCCCCCCCCCTAATACCTGGCCATAAACAAGCCGAATAGTACGAAATAAGTTAGCAAAATCACGCCGCCAACAACCCCAAGCGAAATGAACGTCCCCATCATCGAAGTCTCCTTGCCCTTGTCCGCCTTCTTCCCTTTTAGTGCAGCCACCGTAAACCAGCCCCTTTACTTTTTTTCTTACCTTCATCATAATTGCGAATGATTATCAGCAGAGTGAACTGCATCACACCCCCAACCCTCTTTTTGGAAAAACTGGCCGCCGCACCTGTCGAACAGTCATACTTTGATGCTTGGGAACCGGAAGGTATAGCGCTCAAACCCTTATCCTGACCGGTTTTTTGCGATTTACAGAGGGATACGAATCATCGCGAATGAGGAAGAAAATTGCCGAAAATGAATTCGTGACAAATTGGTGAACATCCCCAGACCAGTGGCTAATTGAGAATAGACTTTTTTATAAGTGCAGCGGAACAGAAAATTCGGGACAAAAAACGGAAAAAGGGATAGAGAAGGCAAATGGAGAATGGGGATGAAAAAATGTAGACGCAAAAAGGGAAACCGGCATCTTTAGGCGGTTTCCCAGATTTTTTTGAGGAGCATATTAGAGTACTTAATTTTACCCAAAAGCCGGTAATGTCACGGCGATCGGCAAAAGAAAAATAATTGTGATGTAGTTGACGGAATAAAGAAAAAGCACCCGTGCCCATTTCATATCATCTTTAGCGTAAAAGCCAAGGATCGCAACCGCCAAAAATCCGAGATTCGCAAGCATGGCAACAAGGACGAATATGCCGCCGAGCGATACTAAGTAAAGCGGCAACGGAAGCAGGCACAAGATGTAAACAAAGATTTGACGCTTAGTAGCTGGCAAACCGTACACGACCGGAAGCATTGCGACCCCAGCCGCCTTGTATTCGTCGTATTTCCGGATTGCGATTGCGAATGTATGCGGCATTTGCCATATAAAAAGGATCAGGAACAGGATTATTGGGACAAGCTGAAAGCCAGAGTCGATCGCGGTCCAACCAATCATCGGCGACACCGCGCCGGAAACGCTTCCGATGACCGTGTTCAGCGTATATCGCCGCTTTGACCACATCGTGTACAGGACGACATACGAGAACCAGCCGATGAAGCCATAAATCGCAGCTTCGTATGTTGTGAACAGCAGGAGGACCTGCCCGATAACCGACATGGCAATCCCCGTAATCAAGACCGATTTTAGCGAAAAATGCCCCGTCACTGTCGGGCGCTTCTTTGTCCGCTCCATAATTGTATCGATATCAACGTCGTACCAATTGTTAATGACAAGGGCCCCGCCCATTAGCAGCGTGCCACCAACCATCGCCAGCACAAACACATCCAAATGGTCCGCGAAAGAATAGCCATTGAAAAACAGCGCCAGCCAAAACCCCGTAAAAATCGGCAGGACATTCACCACCAGCACCGGGCCTTTAAACAACGACCGCACATCCCGCAAAAACTGAGACAAACCACCATTCCCAGCAACCATCACAGCAAAACTCCCAACACTAAGATTAACTACCCCTATTCTACCATTAAACAAATTTTTAGTGCCATTTAGGCGCCAGCAACGGTAACTGCAGGCGGTTGCTCGGTACTTAAAGATGGACGGTTTACGAGTGTCGCTCAACGGATTTGTGTGACTTCCTTTCCAGATTATCGCCGGACAATGTCACTCATCGGGATTTGAGCGACTTCCTTTTCGAATTTTACCCGGACAATGTCACTCAACGGGGTTTGAGTGACTTCCTTTCCGGATTTTCTCCGGACAATGTCACTCAATGGGATTTGAGTGACTTCCTTTTCGAATTTTGCCCAAACAAAGTCACTCAACGGGATTTGAGTGACTTCCTTTTCGAATTTTGCCTAAACAAAGTCACTCAACGGGATTTGAGTGACTTCCTTTTCGAATTTTACCCGAACAATGTCACTCAACGGGATTTGAGTGACTTCCTTTTCGAATTTTGCCCAAACAAAGTCACTCAACGGGATATGAGTGACTTTCTTTTCGAATTTTACCCGAACAATGTCACTCAACGGGATTTGAGTGACTTCCTTTTCGAATTTCGCCTAAACAAAGTCACTCAACAGGATTTGAGTGACTTCCTTTTCGAATTTTACCCGGACAATGTCACTCAACGGGATTTGAGTGACATCCTTTCTGGATTTTCGATCTTAGTTGTCACGAATCAGGCACTTGCGTGACAACCAAACTGGATTTTTGCCCTAGGTTGTCACGAATCAGGAACTTGCGTGACAACCAAACCGGATTTTAGCCCTTGGTTGTCACGAATCAGGCACTTGCGTGACAACTAAACTGGATTTTGGCCTTAGGTTGTCACTAATCGGGGACTTCCGTGACAACCAAACCGGATTTTAGCCCTTGGTTGTCACGAATCGGGACTTCCGTGACAACCAAACTGGATTTTAGCCTTAGGTTGTCACGAATCGGGAACTTGCGTGACAACCAAACTGGATTTTAGCCCTAGGTTGTCACTAATCAGGCACTTGCGTGACAACTAAACTGGATTTTGGCCTTCGGTTGTCACCAATCAGGTACTTGCGTGACAACAAAACTGGATTTTGGCCTTCGGTTGTCACGAATCAGGCACTTGCGTGACAACCAAACTGGATTTTGGCCTTTGGTTGTCACGAATCGGGAACTTGGGTGACAACCAACGGGATTTGAGTGACATTGATGGTGGGAATAAAGTACATGAAACAAATAAAACGGCAGCCAAATTGAATTGGCCGCCGTTTTTTTACTTTTATTTACCTGATTTGTTTTTTGGAACGATGACAGTGGTTGTTGCTTTTGTTGTATTGCCGGCTTTGTCGGTTGCGATGTAGGTAATGGTGTAGATTCTGCTGCTGTCGTCGCTATTTTTGGAAGCGCGCAGGCTGAAGTCTACATCTTCTGTTCCGTATGTTGCATCCTGGATTCCATCGTCCTTGTATTTTGGATCATTGACTTTAATGGATTCTAATACGACGGATTCAATACCGGAAACTGTATCGGAATGGGTCAATGTCACCTTAATTTTCTCAAACTTATTGTTCGGTGGGAACAATTCCGCCTTGTCGACTGTAGCCTTCAGGACAGGCGCGGTCTTATCAATTTTTATTACAACGGATTGAGATTCCTCCATATTTCCGGCATTGTCCGTGCTCCGGAATTGAATCTCGTGGATTCCTTCATTGCTAAGCTCGATCGCCTCATTATAGGCAGTCCACTCGCCTTCACCAATTTTGTATTCCGTTGCCTTAACCCCTGCTTCTTCGTCCTCGGCTGTGAATTGAACCTTGACATTGGACGTGTACCAGCCATTGGATCCTTCAGTCCCTGTTACGGCTACATTTGTTGCCGGTGCGGCGGTATCGATTCGTTCAAGGACAATTTCCTTTTCAACATGGTTCTTCGCTTCGTCGTCGACGGTGATTTTCAGCTTGTTTTCACCGAGTGTCAGCCCTTTCAAATCAAGACCGAATGCCCCGTCCTGTGAAAGTGTAATCGGTCCGCTGGAAACCAAATCGCCGTTGCTATTTGTCAATTCATAACTGGCGTGAAGATTCGCATTGACATCATAGTCGATGCCAAAAACCTCTTCAACTGTCGGCCCAAAATTCACATAGGAATCTTCGATAGCACTGTTAAACGAATAATCCGGACCGGAGAACGTATATCGGTCTTCCGCGATAATGTTAGAAGGCGTCGATTTTACGTAAATCGGCCCGATCCAGTTGAAGGTGGCGATAGCCGTACCTAGTGCGTTCAATGTTGTTAAATCAAGCGTATAAACCCCGTCCGGAGCCATAGCTTTTGTTCCGGTTCCCCATTGTGTAATCTGTCCATTGAAAGCTGCTGTTTTTGGGCCTGTGCTGGTCGATGACGCAGCCACAAGGTAGCCAAGGTAGCCGTCTCCATAAAAGCCAGCCTCCTGATTTGCCGCATCCCATAGTTCTAGATATGTTGTCCTTTGAGCATTATGAAACTCATAGCGGACTGTTGTGCTGTCGAGTTTCCCATCGCCATTCGGAGAAATGTGATAGCTGTCGATCGAGAAGCTTTTCAGTCCAGTAGGCGGTGCAAAACTTGCCGCGAACGGCAGAATCAGCTTTGTTGTCCCATTCGTAATGTGAATGTAGCCAAGCAATTCGTTCCCGGTTGAACCAGATCCTTTTGGCACGTTCAGGGTTGCCTTTAGCTTCGTTTCACCTGTAAGGGTAAAATTCATTTGGTCGATAGTTACATTTGCGCCAGCAATTGTACCTGTCGCAGCCTTTGTGACCTGGACCGTAACGGTGTACTCGCTTGCATTCCCCGTCAAATTTTTCACAACAATTTCTTTTGAAATAGTTGAAGCACTCACCGTACTGGTCGGCACATTCCCGAAAGTAACGGTTCCTTTAACATTGTCATAGGTTTTTCCGGAAAAAGAGGTAGTATCCTTCGCATAAGCCAGTGCTTCGGCGGTTACTGCCTTAAGTGGCTGCGCACGGCCAGGGCCCTGGGAAAATACATCGTACTTAGCTGTGTCCAGCTGCTTTGCCGTATTCGAAATGGCAACCTTCAGATCGAAAGGCGTCCATTCCGGATGCTGGGATTTCAGGAGCGCCGCGATGCCTGTTACGTGCGGGGTCGCCATGCTCGTACCGGTAAAACGTGCATAAGACTCCGAATAATTCGCATTCGGGTAATCCTTCTTGTAGGCAGGAACTGAAGACATAATGTTTGTTCCCGGTGCGGATACATCCGGCTTGATATCAAACGTTGGCGTTGACGGGCCACGGGAGCTTGAATTGTTAATATCGTCCCCAACAGTTTTTCCTGATTCAAAATTATTGAATGTGACGGTCGCCGTTTTCTCCAACAATGCGGTTCTCAAAGCGGTTCCGTCTGTTGTTGACATGTCAAATGCCGGAATGAAAGGGAAAGAGTCGCCGAGGAGAATTCCCGCCGGACCGTTTCCGTTGGCCCCACCGTTGTTGTGAATAATAACCGAGATGGCACCGGCTTTTTTCGCAGCGGCAATTTTATCAACAAAAGGAATGCCGCCGCCGCGGGACACAAGTGCTACTTTCCCATTCACATTCAAACCTGCGTAATCCGCATCGACACCGAAATTCGGTATAGCTATGACTTCATAGGTCCCGTTCAGGATTTGTTCTGGATTTGAGCCAAATTTCCAGCCCATCATGTTAAGGTTATAGCTGGTTTGCGGAGAACCGGCTACTGTAATATTGACATTCGCCTTTTTTGTCTCCTCAGGAATTGTCGAGTTCCCTACTGAAATTGCGAATGCGGCAGATGCCGGGTTCCCGATCGTACCCCTATTTGGCCCACTATTTCCTGTAGCAATAACAGCCGTTGTGCCGGCAAGCGCGGCATTGTTGACAGCAATTGCGTCAGAAGCGGTCTGGCTGTTGCTGCTTCCACCTAACGACAAATTGATAATATCCATTTTCTCCTGGGCAGCCTTATCAATCCCGGCAATGATTCCAGAAGTTGCCCCGCTTCCATAAGCACCAAGTACTCGGTATGCATACAACTCCACTTTAGGCGCGATCCCTTTTATGCTGTATGGATTTTTTCCTTGTGCAGCGATTGTACCTGCGACATGGGTACCATGATCTGTATAAAACGAATTTCCGTTTGCGTCGAATTCCGCTCTGTTGGCAGGTCGATCCATAGGTGATGTTTCATACGGGTCATTGGCATCTCTTTGTCGTGAATAACCTGTTGCATGGCTGACAAAATTGTAGCCGCCTTTGTAAACACCTTCAAACTCAGGATGATTGTAGTCAATACCTGTGTCCAGAACAGCAACCTTCACATTTTGTCCTTCAAAGCCCATATCCCATATCGATGGAACATCCAAGAAGTTATTGCTGTTCGTTGCTGTTGGAGAATATGATTCTTCTCCCGAGGGAGTTCCTAGAGCACGGACCTCAAGATCTGGTTCAACGAGTACGACATCTGGAATAGCCAGAAGCTTTTTTACCTGGTTCGCTTTTAGCTTCAGGGACATTCCGTTGTACGTATAGCTATATTCAAACCCCTTCTTTGCCTTAATCCCTTTTGAATTCATTGCATTCTCAAACTTTTTCTGCTGGCCGAAAACTTTTTGCTCTACACCTTTTTCATCGGCTTTTGTAAATGGCTTCCCTGTCACTTTTTTCATGCCTTTCACTAGCGCGACAGGAGGCTCCGACAGTTCTACAATTACTGAAACTTCATTATCGCCAGAAAGGTCTTCGAGATCCGGATGCAATACTGGCCCATTTTCGGCCTGGGCCTTCTGGGCTGCAATTATGCTCTTCATTTGCATAATGGCTTCATTACTCAGTTGATCCTTTTTAGGCTGGCCACTAGCAGCATGGCCGTAACTTGGCAACAACAATGATAAAATAAGAGCGAAAATTAGTAATTTGCTAGAATAATTTCGGTATCCTTTAAACCTCACTTATATTCCCCCCAATTTTAGATATTCCACAAACTCCATCTTCTTTTACAATGCAATGGATTCCCCCTTTATTAAATCACCATTTATCGAAATTATCTGACTATTAAACTATAGTTGATTACCCAACTTGTGGCAATAAACATTTTTCGGTAAATAGTGGCACGTTTTTTGGAGGCTATCAATTATTAAAACACTTTGATTCTGACGAAAAATTCGCATATTTTCCGATTTTATGGGGGTTTCTTCCTTTGTTTATGCGCAAGGCAATTCAAGTTTTTAAGAAAGGGTTTTTTAAAAAATATGTCAGAGAGATACGGGGTATGTGTCGAAAAGGGATGATAGATAAAGAGGCTTGTCAAATCTTTATAGTTTAAAAAATAGGAAAGTATTTTCATAAAAAGTGGCGAAGTGGTTATTAAAAGCACTAAAAAGCTTCATTTGGCAGGCCGACCTGCTTGAACGTAGATGGCTTTTTCCGCCAGCGGATGGTTTGCGAAATCCTTAACCACCAAAATGGTAAAAATCAAAAAGATGCCATGAACCTCCCTTGGACTTATTTTGTCCTAAGGTGAGGTTCCTGGCACCAGTGGTGAACACATATAGTGATAAGAGCCTATGTAAAGTGGCTCCGATAGTCGCGGCTCCTAAAGAGGACTTCTTACTATTCAGGCGTGATGAAGAAATAGACTTGCGGGTTTTCCGGATCGCTTATGTCGGTTGCTTCCGTATATGTGATTCCTTTATAAACGAACGTTGGCTCGTCTATTTTCTGTTGCTCGGTCTTAGTGAGGCCATCCTTAATCGCCTTCATGTCTTCGGCAGTTGCTTTCGGAGCAGTCGCCTTAATCAACGTCCATTTTAAAATTTCGTACTGGTCATTGATCGCTTTTTTCTTCTCGAGTTCATCCTTGTCTGTCACGTCCTCGGGAAAATGCTTCTTGACGAGGGTGACCATGTTCACCGTGTCGTCCTCATTCAGCATTCCTGTAAAATCAAGGCCTTCCATAATCTGAATCGTAAACATTTCGCCCATCGTTTCATAGTTTCCAATCAATACCCTGGGAATATCTTTCCCTGCAGCCATTTCTTCATAAACACGGTCATACACGCGATTGGTTACTAAAATGAAATCATCCAATATCAAGTTATTAAAAGTGGAATACGAGTCAAGTTTAATACTTGCAGGCAGGCCGGTTAACCCTGCATGATCTACACCTTCGTTTTCAGATTGGTTATCGTTCACATCCACAGAGGGCTCCTTGTTACCCGCTTCTTCTTTTTCGCTGCAACCCGCCAGCATCAACATGACCATTAAACAAGATAGTAGGATTCTCACGCACTTTTCTTCCTTCCTGTAAAAATAATAGAGTAATAAGTCCTGAAAGAGAATTGCGCCGCAAGTGAAAGTTTCTTTTAAAAAACAACTGGCGCTTCAATCCAGATAGCAATCTTTCAAATCTTGTATGTATTCTGGTTTTTAAAAAAACAACTCGGTGCTTCAACCTCTTTTATTGAAGCCCTCGAAAGCCAATTTCACCCCTTTTCGGCCAAACTGTAACTTTTCTTAATTTTATCATTTTCCTCTGAATATGACAGCGGAGTTTTCCATATTTTCAAAAAAATTCTTCAAAATTCTATATTTTAGTATAAATTGCAGAAAAATGTCGCGTTTCTTCTCTGCCTCCTTGTCTGGAATTACGTTTAGAAA
The DNA here is from genome assembly GCF_046237595.1 of Neobacillus oceani. Taxonomy (NCBI): domain Bacteria; kingdom Bacillati; phylum Bacillota; class Bacilli; order Caryophanales; family Bacillaceae; genus Neobacillus; species Neobacillus oceani. The sequence goes on from NZ_CP143543.1 coordinate 3,509,524, forward strand.
CTAATTCAGTTGAACTTTAACAGTAAAAAACCCTTTCCGATTTGGAAGGGGTCATTTTATAAGAAGCACTTTGCAAATAAATAAATCTAGTTGGGAGGTTCCCCCTCGAAGGTTATAAAGAAAAACTTTTTCTCTCCCGCCGGGTCACTTTTATCCAACATATAGGAATAAGCAATTTCTTTGTGGACAAAAAAGTCCTCTTCCTCTTCTATCATTTCGGATTTTTGGGCCAATCCTTCCTGGACTGTTTTCAAATCCTTTTTTGTTGCTCCAGGTGCTGTGGATGCGATCAATGCCTCCTCAAGGATTGAATATTGTGCAAAAATCTCCCTTTTTGCCTCTATCTCATCCTCAGTCTCCATTTCTTTGTACGGCATCAACTGCATGAGCACAACCATACTTAACGTGTCATCTTCATTCAGGACTGCCGATAACCCAAGGTGGCTATTAAACCAGATATCAGTGGTGCCATACTTCACCTCGTATTCGCCGATGTCGGCTTTCGGAACATTTCTCTCTTTATCCATTTTTTCATGGATTGCATCATACTTGCTTTCAAAGTCCTCTAGGAAGTCCTCCAGTGTGACCTTGTTGAATGCGGAATATGGGACACCGCTCGCTTTTGTAGTTGTTCCTGGGTTCTGCGCTCCATTGCCTTGGCCGGCCTCCTTACCTCCACAGCCAGCCAACATAAGCAAAAGCAGAACATAAGCAAATTTCTTCAAAACCTTCGTTTCCTCCCCAATGAAATCCCCTATCAATCCTCCGTTTGTATTCCTAATTTTACCATCCCAAAAAGTTATTTACATCAATTTTTTTGGTATTTTTTGATAATTTATGTACTCCAACAAAGTGCTTCATTGAAAATATCCCACTTATAATGAGTTCAGGCAAACGACTTATTTGTATGAGAGAGTTCTGGAAGACCTTTAACTTCATGTTCTAAGAAAAGTTCCAGAAAACTATTAATGAGAAAAATGAAATTGACTTCTAATGAAAAGGAGAAACAAGCCCCTTTAAAATAGGCCTGTTTCTGGAATATATTTTTATGTTTGTAAGTCATTTCCCCGGGCTTTTTTCCACGCATCGAAAAACTCTTCAACAGTTGAATACCGGGCAGCTCTTTCATTTTCAACCGCCTTCAGCGCTACCTCGTAGAGATTTGCACTCGCCTGCCATTTTGAAAATGAACGGTCTAATTCACCGCCAAGCAGCACGAACGCGGCCGCACCCATATTGAAAACGTTGGTCTGGGAGTCAATTGGCGCGCCAAGCTCGAATTCCTCTGGCGACATGAACCTAGATGACCCCCACATTCTGCCCATCGAGTTGAAAAAGGGCTTTTTCTGATAAAAATCGATATCACAAATTCGTGTTGAATTTGTTTTAAAATCATACAAAATACTTCCATCGTAAAAATCGACAGCCACATAGCCCTTCTTTTCGGCCAAGGCATGGAACTTAAAAATGCACTCCAGGGCATCAAGCCTCTTTTCGGCCGACAGCTGCCTGAACCGAAAAAATGGCGAGTTTGGATCAGTGTACTTTTTGGGTGGCGGGAACTCATCCGGCATGTGCAGGCACTCCCCGTCAAACCAGTCAAAAACGAGCGCATATCCCCCGTCAACCGCAAAGTGATCCTCGAGGCGTACCAAATGTGGATGGCTCAGTTCCACATAAAGAAGCGCAGCGTCCTTCAACCGCGCCACCGCATCCTCTGGCTTTCCGGAATATCTCAACGTTTTCGCCCCCGCGAATTTCACCAGCTTTTTCACCCCATCACGTTCAATCCCAAACGCGATATTGCCAGAATCCTGCCTATCAAAGACGCAAAACACTGTCCCGTAATCCCTTAGCCAGCCAAAATCATGCTTCTCCAATATTTCGTACGAAACGCCATCAATCTTAAAACGCAACGTTTTCCCTCCCTATTAAAAATGAAGAAGGGGGCGAATCCTTCGCCTCATAACTAGTAACTTCCGGAGCCTTTTTATAAGAACCTCCCGCCTTAAAGCTCCCCTTCAGCCACCCAGCCTTCCCATAATAATCGTATGATAATAGTTTCCATCAGAGAGAAGTTTGTCTTTCCGCAGCACGCCCTCCTCCTCAAAACCTGCCGCCTTGTAGAGCTTAATCGCATTTTCATTCGTTTCCAGGACATTCAATGCCATTTTCTTGATTCCGTTCGCGTCTGCCCAGCAAATCGATTCGTTCAACAAATTTTTCCCGATGCCAAATCCCCAAAATTCTTTTAACACACAAACACCGAATTCAACTTTATGGGCCGACCGCTTCAACGAGTTTCCTTCGCATCTTGAAAACCCTGCAATCCTGCCATCCGCTTCGGCAACCAAAAACAGATTAGTCGGCCGCTCCTCATCATTGTTTATAAGCTTTCTGAATCCCGTTTCATCTATGTATGCCTCGCCGGGTTCCCTGTCCAAGTTTTCCGTTTCACCGTCAATTTTCAACCTTAATTCCGAAAGGCTTTTCGCATCCTTTTCATCAGCCGGCCTGATACAATAATGCAAGCCTTTGACAATGAATTCCTTCCGCTCTACCCTCATCGCAGCGCCTCCCTTTGATCGGTTCTCTTAGCTATTTTATTTTTGATCACCTTAGCTGGTATAAGTCGATACCGAAAAATATGCAACATATCCCAGCACCATTAAAAGTTGAAGAATAACTCCTACAATACTACAAATTAACCCTGCGGTTGCCAATCCTTTCCCATTTTCATTTGTTTGATTAATTTGTTTTACAGCTTTTCTTGAAAAAACGATTCCAATTATCCCTAGGATTAAACCAATAAAAGGGATAAATAATGATAAAATACCGACTGTTAGAGAAATTACAGAACTATTGTTTGTTTGGTTATTTTCAGGCATTCCCTTCCCCCCTTTTGTAGTTTTAGCCCTTAGGTAAAACCGGAACCCAAAGTTCATGCTTCGGTTTTCGTTTTGGGCCGTAATAGCATTCGATGCAGGGTGCGTTGGCGAGTTCGTATTCCGATGTCGGTAGCCATTCAGAATAAAGGCGTTTCCAAGCTTCCGTTATATTTGGGAAAACCGCCCACGTGCCTGGCGGGATTACTAGCGATTCCATGTCCTCGGGGATTTCGCCGCCATAACGCACACCCATGAAATAAGTAAATTCGTCAGCCGTAATTGCGGCTTCCTCCCCGCAAATCCCGAGCAGGCCTTCCAGCGCACATTGCGGGTTTTCCCATGACATATCTATCAATTCCTGGATAAACCCTTCCTTTTTAGCAGCGCTCCAAAGCCCGGGAATCGTTTTAAACGCCCGGCTAGTCTTCACTGCCTTCCCCTTCCCAACAACCGTAACTTCGAAGTCAAGCCTTTCAATCCTATACTCCATCTCCCAAACCCCTTTACGATCGGATAAAAAACGAACGCGGCACTTTTTTCCCGCTTGGATGCTGGGGTACCAATTTTCCCCATCTTACATTCCACTTTATAGGATAGGTAGGCGGTTTGCCTAGTTCAAAATGTTTTTTTTCGAAATAGAAAAAAACCCATGCAGTTAGTCGCGTGGGTCTCTGGTTCATTATAATTAGGTTGCAACGCAAGCCCCTTTACCATGTATAAGGATGAAGCATTAAGATGCAAATGTCCATGCCGGTTTGCTGAAGATTTCGTTGCTCAAGACTTTGCAGTTTTCGGCAATATCCGATTTCGTTTCTAAACCAAGCCTTGCCTTCTAGCTACAGGATCATATTCAAGAAACTTTCCCCCTGCTCGGTTTTCGGCAAGCCAAAGAAGTCACTCATTGTTGCCCCTACATCCGCCATTGTCCCGCGGGTTCCAATATGTGCGGGCCGTACTTTTTTTCCAGCAATCATAATCGGAACATATTCCCGAGTGTGATTTGAATGGCCAATCGTAGGGTCATTTCCATGATCAGCCATGATAATGATCATATCCTCTTCATTCATGGAGGGAAGAAAGTCTTTCAGCCACAGGTCCGTTTTATTCAATATTTCCGCGTACCATTCCGGATCCTCGGAATGTCCCGCAAGATCGGTTTCCTGTATATTAACGAGGTAGGCGGCATTTTCCTTTTCCTGTTCGTATGTTTCTTTTAAAATCTGGAGGATTTTATCTGTATCGACGAGCGGGAAGGCTGGCCCTTTCCCGTGTAGGACATCAGCTGTTTTGCCAATGCGGTAAACCTTTAAGCCATGTTCCGCGGCAATCATCGGGAACTGCCCCTCTATATTGACTCCATATCCCATATGAAAAACTTCGTAGCCCTTCCCATAAACTCCCGCTTTCGGGCTGTCGACTCCCCACTGCCCGGGATTCTTCTCCTTTACGACAGATAAAATCCGCTCAATCGACGTATAAGGGCCGCCATATGCAATCACCCTGCTGGTGTCAACGTGGCCACGAACTATTTTGCCAACCCTTTTTAATTCTTCGAAAGGCATTATGTTAAAATCTGCACAAAGATTGATAATATTCCCTAAAGAAGACTCTAAATTGTCGCCGACAACACACCCGCCGTTAACGAGGAAAACCGGGCGGTCTGGCCATGGATAGCTGATTTCATAGCCCTCATCTTTTAAAGCATCAGCCAATTCATTGTGAATATCCTTCATCAATCTTTTCGTTGATTTTTTCGGGCAGCTGCCCGCGATTTCCTGGTGTCCAAGATACGTATCCGCGCCGTGGTGGGCTAGCTTCGATCTCCCGTATGCAATGAAGGGAGGCTCTTTTCCATCTGCGAGCGCCCCGAGGCCCAATCCATATAGAGTAGGAATATGCAATGAAGGCACAGCTTCGCGGATGTGCTTAAATGTGTTTGCGTGGCAATCCGCTTGATTATATTCGCCGCAATCCTCCATGGCGCCAATCCCGAAGCTGTCAATGACAAGCAAAATCATTTTTGCCATTGTTACCACTTCCTTTCAAAATGTACCAGCTCGGGATTTCCGGCTTGAATGCCTTTAACCAATGCGATATGGGCCCTTGTGACAAAAACTTGAGTCCGGAAGGCGAACACGGCTGTGTCCCCAGTATTAATCGTAAAGGTAGCGCTTTTTCCGATTCGGCCATAATAATCGATGGCCTCGGGACTCCCTTCATAAGCGGGGACAAATTGATTCAAAATGGTCTCCTCGGAATCGCCCACCAAGCAGCCGGATAAATTTGAACGGCCATAATACCCTCCGCCAATCACATAATTGAAATCTGAATCGCTATGGGAAACCTCGGTGACATAGACAATGGCTGGCTCTTCCGGCAAATCCTTATAAGCATGCAATGGAGTTGTCCCTGTGAGTGCGTGTCCAGGTTCACCGTGGGTAACTCCGTTTTCCGCCAGGAAGGGAATCGTTTCAACACTTGTCGCGCTCGGGCCATTAACCTGTTGGACTGTAATGCCGTTCTGCTCAAGAATGCCCTTCGCCTTCAGCAATGTATAAAAGTTGGGAGTCGGAACCATGCTGTCACGGAATCCCGACAACTGGAAATTGGGAAAAGTAGTGATTCCGGCTATCCTGATTCCGGGGAAGCTTTTTAAAATGGCAAGGGAATCGTTCAAATCATTAATACAAAATCCACCTTCCTGCCCGGGATAAATAAGATCAGATTCCCCATACACTTTAAGCAAAACATCCTGGACTTGGCCTAGCTTTATTGCCGCATTTGAAACCTGCTCTGCTCTTTCGTTTGAAAAAACGGTTACTACCTCAGGTTTCCACGACAGCACTTCATCCCATTGGTTTTTGCCGGGCTGGACAAGGTGCCCGATATTTCCAATCGGAATTCCCGCTTCAAACAATGTTTTCCCTTCATCGAATTCAACCGCGACAGCTTTTTGAATGCCATTTTCATAGATGAGTTTGGCAACCTCGGGTAGCCTACCCAACTGCTTGCTCATAAAATAAAGATGGAAATTGTGCTCTTTAGCCGTATTGGAAAGCAGCCTGACATTTTGCTGTAAACTATCCAAATCAATCACATACGTATTTGGGGGAATCTTCCCCATTTGGTGCAGCGCGGCGCCGACACGGATTAACCCTGGATTCCTTCTTTTCGTAACATCTAAAAACACGAAGCTCCCCCCTTTTTACTGGGATTTTCTAACGATGCGTATCATGTTTCCATTGCTTCCGGTATCGTTTCTTGCAAAATTGAAATAATTGTTGATGCCCCTGCTTTCATCGGATTGATTCTGAGCCCATAGTCCTTAAGGCGGGGCTGGGCTTCAATAAAGCTTCCTGACACACGGTAAATCATCGGGATGATCTCGTATTTTGACTCAGCGCCGACTGGATGGGTCGCAGCACCTTTCAAATCACTAATTTCAATGACTTTTTTAGCGATCGGATGGGCCAATTCAACAATGACGTTTTTGGATTGAGCGTTTGTCATGTAGGCCGAACCGATACCCGGTACTTCCCCTTCATTCAACCGCCTGCAAAGTTCTTCCACCTGTTCGTTCTGAATGGCAAGTGAAACCGGGGCGAAGGTCATCATCCTAAGCAGCTCCATCGCTTCGTATCCTTGAACCTGGCCGCCGCCTGAGTAATTCCGTTCATGGACAAGATCGATTGCCTCCTTCTTCCCTACAATGATGCCGATGCCTTCGGGTCCTAAAACTTTAAAACCAGAAAAGGTAGAGTAATCCGCTCCATACTCCACGCCAATACCATGAGTCTTAAAAGCACAATAGTTATCATCCACCACAATTGGCAGATCAGGGCGAATATTTTTCACTGCGGAAATTACTTCCTTCAGGCTATAAGTGTCAGTAGGCTGCTGCCGCGCATGCTGAATATAAAAAACCTTCGCGTCACCGATCGTGTTGACAGCGTTTTGTACATCCTCAAGATTGTTAAAATCTACACTTTCCGTTTTCAAACCAAGAATTCGGATTGTTTCCTTCGTAGTCATGTAAACCGGGGCACTATGGATGATCATTTTTTCTCCCGCGGAGAGAAGAGCACTTAAGACAGTACGAATCGCTCCTGTTCCAGCACCCCTTACGAGTACACACTCCTCCGTTTCAAAAAAATCAGCGATAGCCCGTTCGACAAGGTATGTCTGTTCAGGGCGTTTCCATTTCGGTGAAACGCCCAAATCCCCCATTGATAAAAACTGCTTTCCTTCAAAATGCCTGCTCATCATATGGACAAGCCTGAACTGCAGTTCTTTTGCTTCCTCAATAGACAAGCTTGGCAAAACAGATTCCGCATATTTTAGTTTCGCAGGATCATATCCTGGCATCCTGAATCACTCCTTAACTGTAAAAGCTCTTGCCGGATTTGAAACCAGGAATAGATGAATAATCTCCTCTGGTACTCCCTCAGCTTTAAGGCGTGGCACAAAGTTCTGGAGAACAAGCCCATAACCAGGGCCGCCATGCTTTTTCCAATGTGACTTCCTCGTTAAATCAGCTGATAATAGAATTTGTTTTTCATATCCGCGCTTGATGAAATCTAGCAAAAAGTCAACCCGCTCTTCATCTGGGCGATAGTTGTTTTTTCCAATCGTGTCAAAATCAATGAAAACTCCTGTTTCAAGGACAGCCAGAACCTCATCCTTATTCGGATTAAGGTCCTGATGGCCAATAATGATTTGTTCGACTGGCAGTCCGTGGGAAGTCAACAATTCGACTTGTTCGAATCCCAATGTCCCCAGTGTGGTATGAGTTGTAACTGGAAGCCCGGTTTCCTTCCCAGCGATGGCCGCTCCAATCAATAGCTCTTTTTCGATAGGCTTCATCTCATCCTTGCTAGTACCAACCTCGCCGATCACGCCTGGAAGAATACCGGTCCCATCAATACCTTCTTTCGCCTCGCGGATAAAATGCTTTGCAAATTCTTCAGAATTCCACCCGGCAGCATAGTCTGGAATAAACGGATCTTTATAAAATCCTGTGCAGGTTACAATATGCACTCCAGATTTCTCACTGAGCCTTTTTAATCTTTTTACATCCCGGCCCATACCATCATTCGTCACTTCCACCATCGAACGTCCGCCCTGACGGTAAAAGTCTTCCAATTCCTCAAGCATGCCCTCTTCATCGTCAAGGATTGTATCGGGGTCTTTCTTAATCCTCGAAAGGTCAATCGACAAATGTTCATGGACAGCGCAAACGCCGAATTCCTCCGGCTTGATTTTGCCTAGAACTGTTTGTATCATCTTAAACCCTCATTCCTATGGTTGTGGTGGAATGGCCATAATCCCCATCGCTACAAGAATATTGGCAATAATTCCTACAAGGATTGCTCCAACCGGTCCTACCGCCATGCGCACAATCGGCCGGCCTGCAGCCTCATTCAACAAGTACGTGCCAGCGATGAAGAAGAAGCCAAATCCAGGGGCAATGGCATTCGCTGCATTGGCACCACCGATTAATAGGGCAACCTCAAGCAACTTCGACATGGCATTACGGATATTTTCACCTGAATTACGGATACCCGGGTATTTATCCAAAAACCTTGCAATAGTAGCCAAAAGCATGACTTCAAGGAAAATAACAATAACCCCTGCTAATAAAGCAACCCAAACATTCGGTGAGAATAAACCGACAACAAATATGAGCGTAAAGCCAACCGGGCTGTATACACCCGTTGCAATCGCGGTACTCGCTATAAGCGGAATGAACCCAAGAGCACGAGCGGCAGCCGCAATACCGGCGTCAGTCTCTTTGCCATCAGCAAGCAGATTGAGAGATATTGGATCCCCAGCCATGATCGCCAAGTTCGTAGCGGCGGCAATTAAGCCACCGATAATCATGAAGAAAACAACATTTTTTCTAATCTTGGCTACCTTGTCACTGAAGATGGCTGCCAGATCGATTGAAGTGCCTTCCTCTTTCTTTTCTTTCATTGCAAAAACAAGAAGGAAAATCATACCTGTAATAAGTGCCATACCTTCCTGGTTCAGCGTGACCGCTGTATCGGAGAAGGTCAAAAATTTGTTTTCATTCACAAAAACAGCCAATTGGCGTACAAGTGCGGAAACGATAAAGGTTAAGAGGCCTTTTTTTACACTGAACTGAAAAGCGACTGCCAGTGCGGGGAATGCCATAAACGTAACGACGACCGGCGCGCCAACCTGGCCCATGGCCGGAAGAAAGTTTAAAGGAAGTTTTTCAAAGAGCTTTACGAACCCCTCAAGCCCTACGAGCAAGCCGGCGCCATAGGCACCGCCAATAATCGCTGCCACAGGTGTACCCCACTTGTTCTTCGGGGTCATCAACCCGATAATGTCAGTCCCAAGCAGGATACTGTGGATCAGAATAATACTGGCCGTAAGTGTGAAGGGTATCCCAAAACCGATTACGAGGCCGAAACTCATGGCGAATGCGGTGAATGCAAGGTCCCTTCTTGTCAGCCGACCTTCAGTATGCTCGGATACAATTGGGCGGAGCCCATCATTGAACACTGCGATATTCATATTGGCCAAAACAGCAGCAACAGCACCGATTAAGACTATCAACGTCATTTCCATCTTATTTTCCTCCTAATAAATGTAGGTTTAGGCCTTAGTTTTTATTGCTGCTAGAATCATTGGAACTGCCTGCTCTTTATGGTCAGCCGTAAAGCCAAATGCTATCTTTCCTTCATTAACCGCTTGAATGACATTCGCCTCCACAGGCTTTCTGCCTGGCATTGAGACCGTTTCACAATTTGGTTTTCCAAGAAGAGCAATCGCCATGGCCAATGCGCCGCCGCCACCGGTGTGGCAAGCACCAAGATAATAATCAGCCTGGCCGGTTTTGACTGCCATTGCAGCTTCGAGATCCGATTTAACCATTGTGGTAATGCTGCTATCAAAGCTTTTTACTAAACTTTCAATCTCCTTTTTATCCACTTGCCCGCCAATTACAATTTTCATTCCGTCACGCTCCTATTTTGGTTTTGCGAAAAAACAGTCGTATAGTGAAGCAATAAATAATCAATTTCTTCCGGTGGCAATGGTTTTCCATGAATCGTTTCTAAGTATCTAATTTCTGCCATTGCCTCATTAAACCATTCTGACTGTCTCACCTCTTCCATTAATTCGGGTATTGGCCCTTCGATCTCTTCACCCCTTTCGATTCTTGAAATTGCGGTCGGCAAATGGGTAAATAACATTTCCGAACCCTCAATGTTTTCTGCTCCCAAACGCCTTACCAACCGCTGAAAAGCATCAAGGCAAATTTTCGCGGATTTTTCTGTGATAACTTCTGAATCTAGTAAAATAGAAAGTCTTTCTTCAAGGGCTTGGATATCCATACAAACCTCCAAAATACTGTATTTAGTATATTTGTTTTAAAGGAAAACATTCCGCTTAGTAATGCGGATACTTTTTTCCTTCGATAACTAGACGCTGAATACGCATGACGTTCTTAATGTTAATCGACTGGATTCTCTCCTTTATCTCATTTCGCATAGACTCGACGATTACCACAGCTGTCGTTGCCTTGGCTGCCAGTTCGTTAGCTTCTTTGGATGTAAAATCTGAGGAAGGAAATGTTCGAAAGGTATTTTCCTCATCCGCATTCCAAACAGCGGCATCAATCGTGCCTTCTTTTAGCATGGAAAAAAGCTGCATATAACCAGCTTCAATAAATTCTACGTGTTTCCCTTTGCATTCACGCAATGTGATTTCCGCCTGATCGACAGATGAGTAATCAATCCCCACTCTCATTCCGTCCTTGATAGAATTGAACTGCTCGTTAGAAAAAAAGATTTTATGCGAGGTAACATAAGATTCCTCTCCAAAGTCTCTTACGATTTCAAGGCCTTCAAATCTTCTCACTGCTTCTTCAGCCGCCAATAAAGACATAATTGAAAAATCATACCGGCGGGATTTTAACGCTTCAATCCGAGGTACTGCCCCTCTCATGTACGCAAGGCCGACTTTAATATTTAGACTTTGCAGCTCTTCAATTAATCCGGTAGCCAGCCCTTCATACCTTCTTGAATATGGTAGTGGCATTACCCCAACGATTGGCCCGATCCCAGCAATTTCATAAAGCAAATTCACATCTCTTTTACGTAAAAAAGTCCCCAAATGCCCGCGGGATTCCAATTGAATGGCGTGTAAATCCTCTAGAACCTTTAAGGCTCCCTGGACTGTCCCTCTTCCCAATTCCAGCTTTTCAGTAAAATCACTGACCCGTGGTATCCGCTGCCCTTCCTCCAAATCCAACAACTCTTTTGCAATATACCTGGCTGCCAAACCATTTTTAGAATAAAGGCTTTCCCAAATACGCGACATTTCCTCACAACCTTACATTCAGCAATATACAATATTCTGTATATTTCTACTATAGCGCTTTCAATTTTATTTAACAAGAAACAAACAACGCCTTTATAAAACTCGGCATCCTTGGGAAAGTAAAAACCCGCAAGTAATTTACTTACGGGTTTTTTAAAAAGTATCTTACTTTACTTCCCAGACACGAAGAGTCCGAATTGGGCCAGCAATGCGCTGCCGATGTAGGTGCCGAGGAAGACGAAGACGGCGACGATGCCGACTTTCCACGACGTTTTCCTTAGGTCCACGAGTTGGTCGACGACGGAGATTCCAGCAAAAGCCAGGATTGGTGTTGTGATCGATAGGAAGTCGACGGCGCCAATCGCCTTGATGAACCAGTCCGAGATTGAGCAGAAGATTAGCGATGTAATCGCGACCCATCCGAGGACCGGGAAGTCTTGAACTACTTTTACTTTAGTTTTTTTCATCAAATCGGAAATCAGGATGCCAATAAAGGAAAACATCCATAAAACGGCCAAGCCGTAAATGGTCATAATCGAAATCGGTGTTGATTCAGGGTTTTTAATTAGTTTTATTTGCTGGGTGAACAGGATTAGCCCGATACTAAGCAATAAAATCAGTCCGAATTTTACATATTTATTTAATCCAGCGGCCATTATTTTTCACCCCTTACAAATAGACGGTACATAAAGCGCTGCAGCGGAACGGCAAGGAAAACCATTGTGAACGTCCCGAGGAAGCTGGTCAAAAGCTGGCTGGCGGATGCGTATGCCAAAATCGTACTTTGCATATCTGGCATACGTGCCACAAGGCTCGAGGACGATGCCGTCATCATACTAGCTGATCCCATCCCTGAGGCAATCGCGAGTGCCTCGACACGGAAGCCAAGGTCAAGCAGGATTGGCGCCAGAATGCTGAAGAAAATCGCGCCAAATAGTGTACCTATGATGTAGAGTGACAATACCCCGCGCCCTTCAGGTGAATCAAGTGTATATTTCTCCGTAATGTAAGCCAGTTCCCCTTCACGGCCAAGCCCAAGCGTCGAGCCGATTGCTTCCCGCCTTAACCCTAGGAAAATCGCAACCGGAAGGCCGAAAAGGACCGTTCCTAAGTTCCCAAGCTCTTGGAAAAGAAATATCCAGCCAAGCTTGACAATTTCCTGGAAATGCGGAGCAACATCCGCTCCGTACCTTGCCATTAACGGAAGCATGATGAAAATCAAGTTCTTGCTAGAAAACAAAACATTTTCACGGCTGTAAATATTTTTTAAAATTCCTTTCCGAAACACTGGTATCCCCAAAATCATTGTAATCAAGATGGCGAATACGAGCGGCAAAAGTCCGACTTTAAAGGTTCCAATCGTAATCGCCTGGAAACCGATAAATTCAGCGGCAGTGATGACAAGCAGGACAAAAACGAGCAAATAAAGTAATTTTGATTTCATAGTCAGCCTCTCTGTGGTCGATAAATTTTTAAAAAAGTAGGTGTTTCGTATCGTGGCCAATGGCTGACGCCGGCCTATTCCCGATGTTTGGACAGTAAAGTGAATTTTCAAGGGTTCCGTGTCCAAAGATGCCCTATGTTTGGACAGTAAAGTGAATTTTCAAGGCATGTGTGTCCAATGATGCCCTCTGTGTACCGCGGACAATTCTCCGTGGAAAAGTACATAAAGTAGATAAAGCCAGCCAAACGGCGTTACAATTCACTCGGGGTTACATACCTTGGCATCACGACAAGGCAGGTAATTCAGAGTAACTTAAGTTAGTTTTCCCACACTCTATGCCTGTATTAAATTTGATCCTTTTCCAAAATCCCCGCGAGCAGTTTTTCATAGTCCGCATAGGAACGCTTGTACAGCTTGGAACGGTCGATTTTCCCGTTCATTTCTTCAAGTACCTGTACCATGAACCTTGGAAATACCTCAAAGATGTATTCCGGATCGATATCAATGAAATCATCGCCATGGATCGTGCCTGTAAATCCGCTGTACCCTACCTGGATGCATGGGAACATGTAGGAAAGGTCCCCAATATCACCGGCCGCGCTGATTGGGTTGTTGTTTTTAATCTGTGTGATTTCATCACTTTTTTCAAAAGCGCTAATCACGAACTCGTTCAGGTAGCGGTCCTGGACGAAAGGCAGGTAGCCCATTTGCGTTTCAATCGCGACTTCACCCTGAAGGGCGCGGGCGCTTCCGATGGCCGCGTCATCCATCCGCTTGACGACCTCTTTCATATAGCCAACCGATTGTGTCCTGATGTCGCTGCCAACTGTAATTTGGTTCGGGATGACATTGGTCGACATGTCCGACTCCATGACAATCGGATTGATGCGCACCATTTCGTCTTCGCGTAGCTGCTGGCGGCTTAGGCCGAGCGCCACATTAAAGAGCGTCGACATGCTGTAAGCATTTTTAGCAGAGAAAGGATCGAACCCTGCGTGGGTCGCCTTCCCTTTGAACGTGTATTTTTTGTATAAAAAGCCTGCCAGGTCACAGTTGACCTCGATCGTCCGCTCCGGGAACTCCCCGCCCATCGCATGGACGCAAATGCCGATGTCGATTCCGTCGAAAACCCCGAGCTTCATCGCTTCCGGCTTACCTCCGTAATAGCTGATTTTGTTTTCAGACAAAAGCTGGGCGCGGTAAGCGAGGTCCAGGTATTCTTCCGCAGGTACAAAAACGAACGTCAGCTTGTAATCGAAGTTTTTGTAAGCCTCTGTTTGGAAAAAATAGCTGTACAGAGCTAGCGCGATGCCGACCTGGGTGTAGTGGCCGCAATTGTGGGCCGCGCCGGTTTCCGGGTCCGACCACTTATGGCTCGGCGCGTAAACAGCATCAAGTTCTGCAATGATTGCGATGTTCAGGTCGGTTTGGCTGCCTAGAGTGGTTTTCAGCCCGGTTGTACTGAATTCTTCCATCTCAATGGCTGGATTCACCTTCTGTAAAAATTCCTTGACGGTGTCTCTCGTCTTGAACTCCTTGTAGCCTAATTCGGGGTTCTGGAAGATCCTCTTCGAAAGCTCTGCAATATTCTGATATTGTTTTTTGAATAACATTTCACAAATGCCCCCGTTCACTCTTGGAGTATAATTATTGATTACTTCAATATATTAGTCAAACAAAGTATGGTAGTCAATACGAATATTTTGTATTTCAGGAATCAAATCGTTTGGATTTAGGTTCAAAATTTCCAATTTAATTATGTATAAAACCCAATAGCATTCACAAAAGAATAATATTCATTCAATTCAAAATTGGTAAATAATAATACAGAAAATCATTCTCATATAAATTTTCTTCTATTGAAATTTTCCAAAAAGTTATTGTGCTTTAGTGTATCATTAAGTAGTACTTAGCACCAAAAACGCGGGACTTGAAGAACAGGAAAAGGCTGCTGAGCGGTTTGCTTCAGCAGCCTTTGTTTTTAAGCTTGCGAGGATTTTACTAGGTTTGGTGATAAACTGTTTCCCTAGACCGAGTTCCGTTTTGCCAATACCCGAACAGTAATCTGCTAGTTAATTTCCCTAAGTGGATCAGTGACGATGCTGTCCTGGAGGGGCGTTCCATTCGCACCTGTATCGATATAGAGGGGGGAATTCTCATAGTTGATTTGAACAAATTCAAATTTTCCAGATGTATTGGCACCTTTGGAAATTATTTTTTTCGCAATAATCGAGCCGGAAAACGTAACGTCTAAATCAACAGTTGCATGTGGGGCATAAAACATTCTTGGATAGGTGAGCGGGTCCCCTTTTAGCGTAATCTTAGACCCACCTGTAATAATGTGCCCTTGCACGCCATTGATGTTGTTTACATTCATATCGGCACTTTTTGCATACATTGAACCGTAAATGGTTCCATTGTTTAATGTACCCCCTGCTCCCTCAAGAAACACATAAAGCTTATTCAAATCTCTATCCACGTTTATAATCGTTCCGCTGTTCATCACAATCGTTTTGGCAAAAATGGACAGCTTTCCTTTTCCAATAATTTTTATTTTCCCATTTTGCGCTAATGCCAGATTACTAATGACAAGATTCCGGTTATAATCCCCTGTATCGATGGTCAATGTATTGCCGCTGCCCACAGTAAACCCTTTGAACGCCATATCCCGGTTCATTTTTAATAGATCGCCTGAAAAATCAATGGCAGTGGAAGGTACTTGAAAGCTAGGGAATTCTGGAAGGATGACAGGCGTATTGGCAGCATATTTTATTTGGCTTTCACTGATATTTACATTATTCCCCGTGATTTTTACATTTCCGCTTGCCTTTGTAGCATTGGTGCCGATGCTCCCGGAAATGGGGGTGTTTGCAATGTCTAACCCCTCTGTGCCGAACATGACTGTGTCCGCGTATATGTTCCTTACAACGCTCTTCGGCTTCCACGATACATGGACAATCCTCGAAACAGTTCTGGATCGGTTGTTGATTGTCCCCGTCGAAGTGATTTTATAGTCAATTGTATACGAGATGATCGTGTCGCTTGTTACTTTTTCAATTTTCACTTTGGCGACCGGCTTGTCCCCGAATGTTTCCTCAAATTCGATATACGGCTTTTCAACGCCCAGTTCAAGCGCAGCATCGACCGCATTGAAAAAACTTTGAAGTGTCGACTCGTTTTTATAAACCGTTCTGATTGCCGCACTCATTTCGTTCAATCTGGCGGTCGCGCCAGCCTCGGCGATGTAATACGCGGACTGGTAGCTCCGCTCAAATGAGCCCATCTTCATATTGTTCGCCGCCATCGCCATCATGCTGAGCCCCATGATTACAATAACAACCAAAACAAGCAGAACCATCACCATTGCCATGCCTTTTTCATTTTTCAAAATCGTTTTAGCCTGTTTCATGGTCTCACTCATTTCTGGGAAGCTTTCCTATTTCGGATATAAAACTAAGGAATCCAGGCAATTGTCGAATATAAATCCATTTAGTTTTTTTCAAAAATAAAGGCGGCTCTCTTATTTTCGGATAAAAATCGTTGTAGATAACGTGGTTTGCGGATTGTTCGGAGTGTTTTTGGCGGACATTGAAATGGTAACTTTATTGCCGGACATTTGAATTTTAAAATCTTTGAGGCCTGTAATAACCTGAGTGCTGTTTTTCATCAAATTGCTATTTTCCAGTTTGTAAATATCCGTTTCATTGATTGTCAGGACATTGTTGGCGACGTTCACACTTGTAGCCTTCCTGATTTCTTTTGTGATGATATTCAGGCCGAGGCGGACATCTGCCTGGTTTTGGACTTGCGCGGATTGATTTATTGCCTGTTTTTGCCCATACAGAAAAATCGAGCTGCCAAGCACCAGGATGAGTGAGAGGAGCGCAACGCCTGCTAAAACCTCTGCCAAAGACAAGCCTTTCTGATTTTTCAGCATGTTGAAACCCCCTATTGGTTCCACGAAAGTAACGTTTCCATCTGTGCTTCCTTAACGGCTTTTGTAGAATCTTTATATACTTTGACTTTCACCTTGGCCAATTCATTTGCGGTGCCTGAATTGGCAAGCTGGACAAAAGCGTAATGGCCGCTGTCCACTTTTTCAAAACACCTGCTGCCTGTTGGGCAATCGGATGTTGTTTGTGTATAGCCGTAGGTGGCATTTGTGAGTAACGCCGCCGCGCTATCGATGGACGGTACAGTCGAAACCACGTTGTAAACAGTCTCCATTTGCGCTTCTGCCACGTACGTTCCATCAACCATGTTTTTAGAAAAACTATTGGAACGGGCGGAATGGGCAAACATCGGCAGCATGGAAACAATGATAATCGACAGGATCATCATCGCGGCCAATATTTCAATTAGCGAAAACCCTTGTTTCGAATTAAGAATCCGAAATAGTTTCATAGTGGTAGTTTCCTTTGTAAAAAAGACTAAAAATTACAATGAGTGACATTTTCTCATTAGTTAAGCCTATTTTAGCAGTGGAAAACCTTTCATACAATTCCCCAATATGACAATAGTGTGGCGGTAAAACTTGTTAGTTAAGGTTGGAAATACCTAGTGGAATGGCTTTGTTACTGGGGAAAATGTTGATGCTTCCTCTTGGGACCGTTTTGGGGGAGATCCCATGGGGAAACGGTCTTGATGAACCCTCTAAAGACCGTTTTGAGGAAGTTCCTCCGAGGAAACGGTCTTGATGAAACGTCTCAGGACCGTTTTGAGGATGTTCCCCCGAGGAAACGGTCTTGACGAACCCTCTAAAGACCGTTTTGGGGAAGTTTCCGTGGGGAAACGGTCTTGATGGACCCTCTAAAGACCGTTTTGAGAAAAGTTCCCTTGGGGAAACGGTCTTGATGGACCCTCTAAAGACCGTTTTGAGGAAGTTTCCCCGAGGAAACGGTCTTGATGACCCTCCCAGGACCGTTTTGAGGATGTTCCCCCGACGAAATGGTCTTGATGAACCGTCTTAGGTTCTTTTTAATAGATTAATAATTTCTCCCTTCTAGCTTGAAGCTATATCCGAAAGAAAAAAGCAGACCGGAGCCAATTCCGATCTGCTTTTTATCCTAGAGGGCTTGCGCTCCACCAGGACATTTTTTTATCCCGGAGCGGGGCCGTACCCTAATTTTTTGTGTTAAAACGATTTTATCGTTGTTTCGAACTCAAATGTTTTGCCGTTTTGTGTTTTTACTGTGATTTTGGTTTTACTGTTGTCGAGCCACATGCCGAATTTGTAGTTGATGCTGAAGCCCCAACTGGCGTATGGGTTGATGGTTGCGCTGATACCGGCGCTTTCCAAATCAGACGCTGTATACGTTGTGTAGAGCCTTCCTTTTTCGTATATCTCGACTTTTTCGACAGTGACAGCCTGTTCATCACGGCTGTACACGTTGACCGCAAGAGATTGGATGACGTTGTTGATGAGCACAGACGGATAGCTGTTCAGCACAAGCTGCGGCCGGTCGCTAACTGTTACAACCGTGCTCGCGCTTTTCCCTTCCGCTGTTGCCGTAATGGTCGCCGTTCCTTCCGCAACCCCGGTCACGATCCCATTCTCATCAACAACAGCCACGCTAGGATCCGAAGTTGACCACGAAACACTTTTGTTCGTTGCATTGGCCGGGGAGACAACTGCGTTCAACTGCTTTGTCCCTGCGATTTTCACAGTCGCGCTCGCAGGCAACCCTACCGATGAAACCTTCTCAACATACGTCACAGCCTTGGAAAGCTCTTCCGTCGTATTGCCCACCGCGTCCGAAGCAACAACAACGATCCGGTTCAAGCCTTCCGCCAAAGCAATTTCTTTCGTAAAACGGCCTTCAGAATCAACCGTTGCCGCTTCACCGTTCACGGTAACAGCCGCGCCGGCCTCCACAGTCCCGCTAACCACATATGAACCGTTGTAAACTGTTTCATCCGCCACATCGAACGTGACCGTTGGAGGCGTTGTATCAATCGTAAACTTCACCTCAACCGTAGCCATTAAGTTATCATGCTCAGCTGTTACAGCCAGTACATAATTGCCATCTGCACGGATTTCCGAACCGAGCTCATAACCCGGCACTTCCACCCCGTCTTTTTTGAGGACGGCCGTGTACTCCACGCCTTCCACCGCTTTAACCGCAGGGGTAGCCGACTTCACAACATCCCCGTCAATCCCGGTTACCACCGGAGCTTCCGGTGCAATAAGCGGTTCAAGCACAATTGGAGCCGCATTTACAGCTTCACCGCTGCCAAGCTTTATTCCATAAACGATTTCTTGCTTCACAGTCGTGCGCTCCACTTTTGGGACCGCAACAACCAACTTGTTCCCATCCACCGTTATCGCATCCGATGCAATCTCGATGGCCTGGCCATTTTTTACAAAAACAAGCTCTTCAGGCACCTCGGTTACTTGCTTATCCAGCGTAACGGTTACCGTTCCATTGACGGCTGCCACGCCTGTCACTCCCGCCGGGCGCGCCTCCTCGTATTTCGGCATCACCACTTCGGCCTGCTCGGTCAGTTTAGCCTTGAATGTACCGCTGACTTTTGGAAGGTACTCGTTCACCTGGCGAGCCGCATCCTTCGCGGCGGCGAGTTCCTTGTCCTCAAGCCCCCCGTCGAGCAGCTTGTCCAGCTGGTCAAGCTTCATCGCGACGGACACATCATAAATCATACTATCGCGGAGATCCTGCGCCTCTTGCTTGTACGCTTTAAAGAGGTTCCGCGTCGTCAGGCCGTATACGCGGTAAATGATGACCGTCCGTGCCTTCAGCTGGTAAGAAATTTCGTGGTAGTACGACTGGACGCCATCAAGGTCGCCGGCATTGATGCTCTTTTGAAGAGCGTCGGTGTTCGCCATGACATTTTTGACAGTATAATTGTACGCGTCAATGTACGGGATGACCCGCTCGGTGATGTACGTTTTGTAGTTCGTATCCAATTTTAAAAGCAGCGCCGCCTTTTGCGTTCCGCCGCGTTTTACAACAGCTGCCCTCGCGCTCGCGTATGCCGCTTTGGCCGCGTTGTATTCCTTGTACACATCAGTGATGTTCGCGAATTTTCCAGTCGCCGTCACATCGCTGTACTGGTGGTAGGCCTTCTTCATCTGGACTATGGCCCGGTCCACCGTTGTCACAATGCTTGTCGCAGCGTTCGCCTGAAATGGCGACACGAACAACAGCAAGGACAATAATAAGATAGTTATCCTTTTCATTATGTAAAAACCCCCTTTTCAACCTAAATTATATAAATATACCAATTAGATTGAAACGGCAACTCTTTCCTCTAAAATTAGTTCCTTCCTTTATTACCAAAAATGGTATTTTTACATAATAATAAGGGGCAAGCCTTTATCGGCTTACCCCTTTCTTTTTTTTAAAAATGGACATCGCACTACATTGCCCCTGTCAAGATATTGAAGGCGACGTCCGGATTTGTTGTGCCGGTCTCCTCCAGAAACTCCACGTACGTGCCCTGAAAACTGATTGTGCCGCCATTGAGCAGGTAAAGCCTGGAGTCCACATACTCAAGTTCATGCAAAATATGCGTCGACATAAGGACGAGCGTGCCATCCTGTTTCGCCAAATCTTCAATTCTTTTTAAAATTTTGATCCTCGAGTCGGGGTCAACTCCGCTCGTGGGTTCGTCAAAAATATAGACTTTCCTTTCCATTTGGCATATCAATGATACAATTAGCCAGCGCCGTTCCCCAAGCGACATTTTGCCGTACGGAGTATCCCAGAGCTTTTTTAATAGAAGTTCCTCACGCTGGTCGAGCGTTTTGAAAGCTGCCTTCGAGTCCCTCCTGCGAAAATCGGTTTGAAAGAACAGCCTCACAATGTCCTTTCCTTTTAAAATATAGAGAAATGGCACGCTTTGAAGCTGATAAATTACTTCCTCTTCCCGCGGCGCATCGATGATTCCCCCATTCGCATCAAGCGCGCCGGATATCAGGTCAAAAAGCGTCGTCTTCCCCGCCCCATTTTGCCCGAGGATAACGTTCACCTTGTCCGAAGCGAAAACGAGCGAGATTTCGTTCAAAACTTTCTTATTTCCATAAGCAAAAGATAGATTCCGTATCTTCATGATTTCAACACTCCATCGTTAATTTCGGGCAATTTTTGAAACAATCCCGATCCGCCTTAATGTGAAAAAACCTAACGAAGAAAACAATAAAATGATTGCCAAGAATAGGACTGGCGGGGTTGCGGAGGATTCGTACCCGCCGATGGTGAACAGATTCCTTGCCATCCTTGCCACAAATTCCACGGGATTCAGCAGCGCCAGGAACACAAGGCCTGTTTCACGTGCCTCAAGCGTTATCATTGATAAATACGACAGGACGACCGGTAACAACATGGTAATCGGGGTCAGGGATTCCGCCTTCAAGTTCAATGCAGGTATCCACGAAAAAAGGAACGCAACCGGCAGGATTGTTACAAGCCCGATTAATAGTGAAATGAATACAATTTGCAATAGTAAATGTGGAACAAAAAACAGTGAAGTAACGATCGAAAACACGCTTATATTCAGCAGCAGGAAGGTAAACTGGGCGAGGAAAAACCCCGCGATGACCGTATATTTATTGCCAGCTACAAACTTGAACATTTTTAAAAAGCCGAATTCCCTCAAGTTGAGGAGACCCACGCCAACACCGTTCGCAGTTGTCATCACCACCATGAACCCTAAATAGAACGAGTACATCGGAACAAATTCACCGATATCCGGCTTTGCGGCAAACCACGCCCTCGCCGAATACGACATCATGATGGTCGGAAAAAGTAGAGTCCAAATAAACGACACTTTATAGCTTATCGCATTTTTAAAAAAGAGCTTGAAGAATGCTAAGGACGTTCTTGTGAAATTCCGGAATTTCATTTGGCACAGTCTCCTTTCATGGCGCAGCGCGAAGGTTTTGAATTACTTCCCCGCCGCTTCCATATACCGCCACATCAACCTATGGTGAGGGTACAGCTTGCGAGGGATATCGGCAAGAGTATGTATTTTTTCGTCTTCCTCATCTTTACGACCATAAAGGTAAAAAGTTCCGTCTAAAGGGATTGATTTTCGAAACTTAAAGAGAGCAACAACGTACGTTTCCTCGTCACCCTTTTCTAAGTCCTCCGGCTTTATCTTGTTGTAATTTTTCAAGGCTGTGATGCTGTCCCGGATTTGGACGGCTACATGGGGGCTAAATTCCTGGGGATAAAAGGTAGTCGTCGAGCTTATCGTCAGGAGGAGAGTAATTAGCCAAATAAACCTGTTTTTGCGGTGAGCGGTTCCTTTTCGGGTAAGGTAAATCGCCGCAGCCACGAGCGCAAGGTTTACCGAAAGAATAAGCGGGATAGCCAAAATGCGTGCAAGGCCGGTATACGGGAAAAGCCTTATGAACAATTCGATTAAGATGAACGTGGGTAGGATTCCGCCATCCCCTTTAAAACGGCTTTTTGCCCGCCGCTGAGCTCCTTCTCTTCTGCCATTAGCCTATAAACCACCTTGTTAGCATAACAAAAGCGAAAATGACAAACGCCAGCACCGCAATGTTAAACAGGATTTGCTTCCAGCCCCCGCGGAAAAACTCACCCGGCGGTCCGGTTAACCCTTGGCGCTGTGCCTCGTTGAACGTATAACCAGGGTCTTTCCGCATTTCCCTCTCAAGGCGGTCCCTATCCTTTTCCGACATCCAAATCCCCCATTTCGGCAAGTTTATTCCATTATATACCACCACTATTTAGACGAGTAGCTTGAATTTTCAAAAACGTTCGGTAATCGAATTATTTTTAAGCTGTTTCGTAATTATCCACAATTTCCAAGCATAATTTGGTAACACCCCAACTAAACGTATAAGGAGGAACAACCATGGACCTTTATCACTTTCTCGTCCTGATTCACATCATCGCCGCCATCGTCGGAATCGGTGCAACCTTCGCCCTGCCCGCAATCGCAAAAAAACCGAAAACCCCCTCACAGGCGCAATTTACCTTTGGTATCCTCGACGGAATCGAGAAGATTGCCAAAATCGGCAGCATCACCCTCCTGCTTACCGGACTTATCCTCGGCGCCCTCGAAACCAGCCTATTCAAGGAATTCTGGTACATCGCCTCAATCGTCATCTACATCGCCGTCCAGCCAATCGTCGCCGGCATCCTGCCAAAAAAAATCAAGCAGCAAAAGCAAATCCTCGAGGAGCACACAGGTGACGGCCTGCCCGAAGCCTACCTCACCATCGCCCGGCAAATGGACCGCCTCAACCAAATCACACACGCCGCCGCCATCATCCTCATCATCCTCATGGTCGCCAAGCCCTTTTGATTTTTTGTGAAAAAGGGCCCATGCCACAAGTATTTGTACACACCGGGTGCGGCGCTCCGGCACCGGGACATAACCGTGTAAAAACGCAGAAGCCAGGCAGAACCTGGCTTCTATTTCCTATTAAGTTTAAAAACAGGTTAATGGAGAGCCAGGCAAGTCTTTTCTAAATTTGCTTAAGCGGCCGCGCCCCGCAGAAACACCGAAACCAGGCTGAACATTGGCTTCTATGTTTCTATCAAGTTCAAAGACGATGTTAACGAAAGGCCAGCCAAGCTAGCTTTTTATTAAAGAAGCGAGTTTGATTCGTATTATTCACTCCAAGAAGTGAATTAAAAGTACCGTGGACTGATTTAAGAAGTAAATTATTGAACTTATTCTGAGCATAAGACTCATCAAGACCGTTTCATCTTAAGTAACCCTTCAAAACGGTCTTTAGAAGCGGTATTAAGACCGTTTCACCCTAAGGAACCCTTCAAACCGGTCTTTAGAAGCGGCATCAAGACCGTTTCACCCTAAGTAACCCTTCAAAACGGTATTTAGAAGCGGCATCAAGACCGTTTCATCCTAGGAACCCCTTCAAAACGGTTTTTATAAGCGGCTTCAAGACCGTTTCACCCTAAGTAACCCTTCAAAATGGTCTTTAGAAGGGATACACGAGAACGAGGAGAATAAGCAAGCTAATGTTTAATGTTCGCGAATATATTCATAAAAGGACCAACGACGTTTATTTACTAAATCTAAGTTTTTCTCTAAAACCCTCCGTATCCGCCGCTTCGACACCCTTCCCCCGCACCACTCAAAAATATCATTTGTAGTTATTTTCCTCCCGTGGAATAAAACCTTGTATTCCCACACATGCCGCATGACTGCAGCATCAACAATTTCTCTTTCTCCACAAGCCCCACAAACACAATAATGCCCCTCCACCCCAACGAAAGCCGAGCCGCACCGCCCACAGAAAAGCGCCTTTCGCAACCCATCATACTCATAAGCCGGGACATTAGAATAACGAGACTCCACCTGGTGCAGGGCAACTAGGTGATCCGCAAGCTGATAGTGGTTTTTCGTCAACCTCGTTTTACGCGAATCGAATTTTTTAAAAAAGCGGTTTAACTGGGAGTGCACGAGCATTGGCTTGTCGTAAGGAGCATGGAATAAGGTAAATTCGGGGTTAATAAATACGGCGGTTGATTGTATTTGTGGAGAGTAGCCAAGCGTGTGGAGCATATTGCGGAGCTGCGAATCATTGCGGGCCATTTGAAGCAGCGGATTCGTAACATCCACATCAGGTAGCCTGATAATCCGGTCATTCTTTGCTTCATAGACATGGTCGCCATAGAGGTTTTTCACTTCAAACGGGTAAAGCCTTTCGGGAGCCACAATCAGCGAATCGATTTGGAACGTCGTGTTGTTGAACTCGAAAAGCAGGTCGTTCAAGACAAGGCACTCACTTTGAAGCCGGCCTGTCCACTCATCAAACATCAGCTCCCCTTCAAACCCCTTCTTTTTATTGGCATAATAATTCGCATCCTTCTCAGCCAAGGCCGACCTAATATCCAGCATCCTCAGCACCGTCAACTCACCAGGTTCAGTACGCGGTTTGTACAGCATAATTCACAACCTTTCTCAATTTATCGACACAATTTTATTTTACAAAAGTTTCCTGTCTATCCACCGGACATTTATGAATTTTTTGCAAAAAAAGACCAGACAACGCGATTTGACGGTGCCTGGCAATGGATTTGCTTACGATAGTAGTTTACCTTATATAATTGTTATCTCATCAAGGTTTCATCTTTAAAAATATGAAAAAATGGAAAAAACTCTTATTATACTTCTACTCTAACCTTCAAAAACTCCCGAATCCGCCCGGCTGCTTCCGCGAGCCTTTCCGCTTGTTGGACGAGGGCTATCCTCACGTAACCTTCGCCTTGCTTGCCGAATGCGTCGCCCGGTACGACCGCTACGCCCGCATGATCCAACAACTGAAACGCAAAATCACGGGATGTCCAGCCTTCCGGGATTTTTGCCCAAACAAACATCGTGGCCGGGGATGATTTTACCTGCCAGCCGCTTTGGTTCAAGCCTTCAATAAGTGTGTCTCGGCGATTTTCGTAGATTTTCACCCGATCGGCAAGGTCTACAAAATCCGAAGTAAGCGCCGCTACGGCCGCTTTTTGAATCGGCAGGAAAATGCCGTAGTCGATATGCGATTTGAACGCCGCAAGGATGCGGATTGCCTGCTCATTCCCAACCGCGTAGCCAATCCGGCAGCCCGCCATGTTGAACGTTTTCGAAAGCGAGTTAAACTCGATGCCTACCTCTTTCGCACCCTCAACCGACATGAAACTGATTTGCGGGCGGTTGTCAAAAATCAGTTCAGAATACGCAAAATCGTGCAAGACGAGAATTTCATGTTTTTTCGCAAACGCGACGACTTTTTCAAAAAAGCGCCTGTCCGCCAAAGCCGGAATCGGATTCCCCGGGTAGCTGAGAATCATGAGCTTCGCTTTCGCCAGAACCTCCGCCGGAATGTCCTCAAGTACTGGAAGGAAATCATTCTCCTCATGAAGCGGCATTGGGTAAGCCTCAGCCCCGGCAATCGCCACACTTGCCTCGTAAATCGGGTAGCCCGGGTCCGGCACAAGCACATAATCGCCCGGATTCACGAGCGCGAGCGCCAAATGCGACAGCCCGTCCTGCGACCCCATCAGCTGCAAAACTTCTTTTTCCGCAATGATATCCACGTTATAGCGCTGCTTGTAAAAATAACTCACGGCCTCACTGAATTCCGCGGTCCCCTTTAGCGTGTACCCATAATTCAGCGGGTCGCTGCTGTACTTCGCAATCGTTTCCGTAACGAGTGGAGATGGAGGTAAATCGGGGCTCCCGACACTTAGATCAATTACATCCACACCCTTTTTCAGGAGCTCTTGCTTGCGATTTGCCAGGTCTAGAAAAATCCCGGATGGCAACTTTTCCAATATCGTCGATGGTGTAATCTTCATATGCAACTCTCCTTAATACGGGAATTTTTTTTTGTAAAATAGGCCGTGTATGATAATTTAGTGAATGTTAAAAATTATTTTAACAGTATAACACAGGATGTTTCAGCGTGCCGCTAAAAGTTCTAAGAGATTTCAGGGGATATTTTATAAACACAAGGGGGGGTATGACTTCTAAGAATTCAACATTCATAAGGCCAATAACGTTCTATGGCTACAGGGACTTATTTTCACAACGGGAATCATACCCTGTGCCGCGGCAAAATAAAATGTTCTGTATAGCTATCCATGTTGCTGAAAATGCTGGAGGATTGATGACAATGGCGGGGACGAAAAAGAAACGGTTGTTATTGATTGCACTCTCAGGCTTTATTGCCCTTTTCCTTGCAGGAGGGAGCTATGCCTTTACGGTCTACCATTCCTTATCCAAGGCTGCGGATACAATGCATGCGCCGATTGAACGCGTTCAATCACCGAAACGGGTGAAACAGGCCACGATAGAGAAGCAGCAGCCGTTTTCGGTCCTTCTGCTAGGAGTCGATGAGCGCGAGGGAGACCGCGGCCGGACCGACAGTATGATCGTGCTGACCATTAATCCGAACCTCAGCTCTGTAAAAATGGTCAGCATCCCAAGGGATACGCGGACGGTGATTGCGGGGCGGGGTGGCGAGGACAAAATCAACCACGCCTATGCGTTTGGCGGAGTGGAAATGGCGATGGAAACGGTCGAACAGTTTTTCGATATCCCGATTGACTATTATGTAAAAGTGAATATGGAGGGATTCAGCGGGCTTGTCGATGCGGTTGGCGGAGTCACAGTCACGAATCCATTCGCGTTCACGTATGGCGAGGATCAATTTTCAAAAGGGGAAATTGCGCTCGACGGCGAGTCGGCGTTGAACTATGCGAGGATGCGCTACGAGGACCCGAAAGGTGATTTCGGCAGGCAGGAACGGCAGCGGGCCATCATCAAGTCTGTCCTCGACAAGGGCGCGTCCATCTCATCGCTAGCCAATTTTGATAAAATTTCCGCTGAACTGGGCCAGTCCATCAAAACCAATCTAACCGTCGACCAAATGGTTGGCATCGCCACGAATTATAAGGGTGCAGCGAAAAACATCTACCAAATCGAACTGAACGGAACAGGCAAGAAAATCAACGCCATCTACTACTACCTCGTCCCCGAGGAAGAAAGGCAGCGTGTCCAAGCCGAACTCAAACAGCATCTAAAACTCTAATAATGGGCTTCGCGGTGAGGTTGGTGCCTGGTATACGGGCGAGGCGTTTCTGTCCCAGTCTGGCGCCTGGCACCTAACCCGGAACCCATTTTTCGACAAATTCCGGCACTGTTCCCGGGTGGTGACAGGCACTGTTCGTATTTTTCGCATTTCCATCAAAAAAAACCGGGGCGGACAGTGTAATCTGTCCGCCCCGACCGAACTAATTTCAATAAAAATTGGCGATGCATTTGACTGCGTCGAGCTTCGCTTTGCTAGGTGTTTCGTAGCTTACTTTTTTTGGTTCGCGCTTGACGAACTGCCCGGCGCCCACCCGGAGTTCGTCTTTTTTAAATCCATAAATTTTATACACTTGGCCTTTTTTCAGCATCCTCACAACCTTGCCGTCATTGGACAACAGAGGCGTATCCTGAAGGATGGTCAAACGGCCAAGCAGCCCCGGTACAAGCTCCCACTTATATTTCTCCCAATAAATTTTCTGGCCCTTCTTGTACTGCAAACATGGCGTGCAGACAGGCTTCGTCACGTACGCCGATGAAATGTATCCCACTTTTTTATCCGATGTCACGACAGGAATCCAAACAAACTGATTTGGGTTCGCCGAAGTATCGTACACGAAATCCCCGTTAATTGTCAGTGCTGAGAATTTGCCGAGCGTTTTTACCTTAGTGGAGCCTGTCCCCGGCCCTGACCTTAGAACCGCACCGTCAATCGTCGTAGCAACCTTTTCATTTTTATTATAAAAATAAGCTGACGGATGCACTGTCCCTTTAATCGTATAGGCCATTGTCGGAAACTTTATGTTGTCCGTACTATCCCGATTGTAATCAAAATCGCTCACCTTGAACTCCGGCTTCACCAATTTGCCGCCGTTTAGCAGGCTGTCGTTTTCAATATTCCGGAATACTTTTTCCTGGTAGGCGTCTGGATGCGGCACGCCCTCTCTCGTAATCGGGCTGTTCACCGGCTTCGTTCCATTATAGGCCATAACCGCGAAATACCAGCTTTCAATGTCATGCCGCCCGGTGTTCTTTATTTTCGGAATATCCGTCCTGGTGTACATGTACGCCAGAACCTCCACTCCTTTTTCAATATTGTAATAAACATCGTTTTTCAGGCTCTCCTGGTCCAAGTCAGGCTTGTTCGTAATCTGCATGATTCCGATTCCGCCATCCCCAGAAATGACCGGCTCACCATCGGCATCGAACTGTTTCCACTTCCCGTTTTCCTGGCTCGCGACTCCCTTCACAACTTCCGGCGGGACGTCAAACGCAATCGCCGCGCTTGTCAGCAGGCAATTCATGTGTTGGAAGGACGGGTTTTCATTCGGTTTCAGCGCGCCAAACTTCGAGCACTTCGAGGCCCACCCCGGTTCAGCTGCTGAAGCATTTTCATGATAAAATCCAAGGGCTAGTAGTGTAAGGACCGCTGCTTTCAATAGTGTTTTCAACTCGTCACTGCTCCAATCTGTTAATCTCGCAAAACTATCTCTCACACTATCATACTTGAAAATCACCAAAAATGTCCAAACCAACAGCGTAATTTTTCCAAAATTGGTCCAAAACTACTTCCTTCGCAGCTTCTCAATATCGTCTTTTAATATCTTATTTTCCTTAATTAACACTTTTTCAATGTAAGAATAATCTTTGAAAATCACATCCAAAAACGCATCGACATCCGACGGGTCATACCCGCGTACCAGCTTTCGCTTAAATTCCTTATCTTGAATGTCCCGTCCGCTTAACAAAAGGTTCGAATCATATTTTTGCTGAACTCCAGGAAGATCTCTTTCTAAAAGGATATCAAGCACACCCTTTGAATACGAGTAGGTCAGGAGAATCGACTCCCCCGCCGGTCCCGCCATTGTCAATTCAACCACAGAAATAACGTCACCCGTCTCCACAGCAACGCTTTGAGTATAAACGCTTGTCGCGGCAAACCCCTGACCTCGCTTCTGTTCATATGCCTTGGCCAGCTTCGGGAACTTCCCAATCGCCAAATCGATCATTTCCTGAATCACAAGCAAACCTCCTAGCAATCTCTTAGTCGTCTCTTAGTTCGTATCATTGCACAGCTTCATGTCGGCCTACCACTGGAAAATGAGACCAGAAACCCAAGGAAATCAGCCCTCCTTTTCTCTGAAACTATATACCCAACTTCTAGCCAGGAAAAATCTGCATCAAGGTGGTGCCGATATCCGAAAATTGAATCGTGGCCAAGTTAATTTTGTCCGAATTTATACCGATTTGAAGCGATATTAATGCCGATTGATGCATTATTAATGCCGAATCCGCCGATAATAATGCCTAACTCGGTCTTATTAATGCCGAATCGCCCGATAATAATGCCAAACTAGCTATTATTAATGCCTGACGCAATAAAAGCGGTCCCTCCATCAGGACCGCCCGCAAATATACCCGTATCATCACATTCAATTTTCACAAAATCCTAACACACTCTATTCCTCATAAACGACCAAATGATCATAAACGCGCCAGCCCGCCTTCGTTTTCAGAAAACAAATCGTCGTCGTTTGGTTGCCGCTCATTTCATTGAGATGGTACTGCGAAACGAACAGATACTCCACGCCGTCCCTCTGGTAGCGCACGACCGTCGGCTTCTTCGGATTGTACTTCAGCTCCCAGTCGAGCGGATACAGCGCCAGCCCCCAAATCTCCGTCTCAATCACGTGATACAGCTGATTTCCGCGGCTGTCTTTCCCATCCGTTCGGAACTGCTGCTTGAAATACCGGTCCACAAACTCGCGCGTGAACGCCTGCTCCATAATCGCGTAAACCTGCGCCTTTGTGTAGCTCTTCTCCCACGATACCCGCTGCACCGCATCCGCCCTGTCCGCGATTTTCCTCGCTTCCGCCTCCGTCATCGGCATGTAGATGCGCACATAATCGTCCAACACATAACCCGTCTTTTTCCCGAATGTAATCTGCACCCAGCCGTTTTTCACCGAGGCAACCGGCACACTCGCCTTGTTCTTCAACGACCCAATCTTCTTGTACTTCACCCCCGGCCCGCTCCGCACATTAAGCACGCCGCTTTTGATTTCTACCACACCCGTCTTCCCCGCGGCCACCGCCTCCGTCTTGCCCACTGGCGTAAAAAGCCCCAAAACCAAAACCGCCAACACCAACCCTTTTACAACCGCTTTTTTGAAAATTGACCAACGCCCCCATTCCCGCGCCGGAACCCCCGCCCCGAACGCCCCTTTTTCTACTCACATACCCCCACCATATGCAAAAAATACAAAAATGAGAAAATCGTCCTAGTGGTGTATGAGCTCAAAATTTTTAAAAATCGGTTTGAATTTTGTTTGGTGATGAAATTGCATTGCAGCAAAAACGAGGAAACCAATGCGGTTACAGGGAAACGTCCCGAGCCAGTGGAAGCTCCTTGAATGTGTGGCCGTTCCCTGCCCTGTTTGAGGTAATCTATTAATTCAAGCACAGCGCCCTAAATCCCTTTCGCCCAACCCCAAAAATAAAACCACAAAATCCGCCAGCAAAATCCGATAAAAATACCGCTTTTCATTGACCATTCTATGGTGCCAAAGACGGACTGACTTTTACAAAAAGAGTTGGATGGCCGGAGCTCACTTTTACAAAAAGATTTGATGGCAGGACCTCGTTTTTACAAAAGTAGAGGTTGGCCAGAACTCCTTTTACAAACAAGAGAATGGACGGAACTCTGTTTAAAGTAAAGCAACCGATTCATCCAAAACTTTTTTAAAGAAAGAATTCACTTGACAGAGGGGCTTGGTTTCCAGCATAATGACAATTAAAACTTTGGAAAATTCGAAAAAATGTATTGTGTAGAGTGTAGTGGCGGTTAATCATTTTGATGATCAAAAACTTGCTACTGCATAGCTCAATTCAATTAATGGCTTTGAAATTCACCAACTATATAGTGCAGAGCGTTGAGTAAGGCCAGTAGATGGAATACGGCGAAAGAGAGCGGGGCCCACCGGCTGAAAGGTTCCGCAGCCCTCTGGACCATTGAACCTACCTTATGAGCTGCCAGGCAAACCTGGCCGCGTGTCCGGCGATAGTGGATTTGAGTGAGCCTTTTTGTGTAAAAAGGGGCGTAGCGCGGGATTTTCTGTCCTGGTGCGTTGTCCTCTTTTTCCAAAAAAAGGGTCAATAAAGGTGGTACCACGGAAGAATGGCCTTTCGTCCTTTGCGGATGAAGGGCCTTTTTGTATTTTTCGATAATAGGCGATTTTTAAAAAAGGAGGCGGGTCCGATGAGGAAATTGGTGTTTGTTGGGGCGGGTTCGATGGCTGAGGCGCTGATTGCGGGGATTGCCGCGAATGGGCTTGTTAAGGCTGCCGAGATTTGGGTGACGAACAGGCGTGACGGGGAACGCCTCAAGGAGCTTGATGAAAAATATGGCGTGACGGTTACGTATGATAAAAAGGCATTGTTTGAGGATGCGGAAGCGGTGGTTTTGGCGATGAAACCAAAAGACGCGATGGCCGGGCTTGAGAGCGTTATGCCATATTTGACTGGGGATATGCTCGTTATTTCCGTGCTCGCGGGTCTTTCGATTAGGACGATAGAGCGAATAGCGGATAAAAAGCTCGCGATTGTCCGGGCGATGCCGAATACGTCGGCGGCAATCGGAAAATCGGCCACTGGCCTCGCGTTTAACTCGTTTGTTTCCGGAGAGCAAGCTGACCAGGCTAAGGCGCTGTTTGAAACCGTGGGGCTTGCGGCGTTTGTTGAGGAGAGCCAGCTCGACGCGGTGACCGGATTGTCTGGAAGCGGCCCGGCGTATATTTACTACTTGGTGGAAGCGATGGAGAACAGCGCTTCCGAGATCGGGCTCGAACGGGATTTGGCGAAGGAACTCATCGTCCAGACGCTGCTCGGGGCGGCGGAAATGCTGCGTGCTTCCGATAAGCCTTCTCGCCAGCTTCGGCATGAGGTCACAAGCCCAGGCGGCACAACCGAAGCCGGAATCCGTGTGCTTGAAAACAACCAGGTTCATGACTCGATGATTCAGTGTATTTTGGAAGCGACCGCCCAGTCCAAAAAACTCGGCAGCATGCTTAGCCGGGAGTTCGAGGCGGGGTGAGTTGTCATGACAAGCTTTACTGGCCGGAAAACCCTATAATAAATATGTAAATAGAAAAGGAGAGAGCAACATTGAAATTACCTATCGCAATAGTCGGAAGTGTCGCGATTCTAACGTTAGGGGGTTTGGCGGTTAACCAGATGCACAAAAATTATCAAGCAAATCAACTTATTATTGAAAAGTGCTTTGACAACTTTGATACAGTAGGGGAAGTAGTGATAAAAAAGGATGGCTTTTGGTCTCCTGTTATTTGTGAAAAGAAATAGTATTTTCAAGCGTTATAATGGAAGTCTTTTTTTCTTACCGGCCTATTCAAAAAAGCCTTGCGTTTTGACTGGTGCTGTTTTTTTTCAAAACAAAGGGCCCGCAAGCCGATACGATGCGAGCCCTTTCAATTAACTCAATGGTCCTGAGTCTTCCAGTAAATCCTTGATAATTTTCATATCCTCTTCGTACTGAACTTGATTGGTGTACACGTTCTCATAGACGACGGTCTCGGCTGGCGTTTCGAGTTCGAGCTGTACCTTCAGGTTTTGGCTGGCGCCTGTCGTGCTGTCTTCGTCCCCGATAGCCATTCCGTCAGGGCGAATTTCCTTTTCATTAAAACGTATGGCGGGTTGCCCGCCGGTTTCTTTCGCTCGTGCGACAAATTCGGAAAGCGATACATTGTTCGCCATGGAATCACCTCTATAATCGTTTACCTTCCTATCATTTAGTTGAAACGTCAAAATTATGCCTGCGGTTGAGGTGCAGGTAAAAACAGAAAGTTTTTCTGACCATGACCAAGCCTGCTACAGCACCCGGTTTGGTAATTTAAAAATGTTTGTTACCGTATGATAAGCGGTAACGGAGATGCCCATATTCACCTAAATTTCATGTAATAAAGGGGGAAATAGTATGAGTACGCCTAAAAAAAATATGAAAAGCCCAATTCCGATCCTACGTATTTTTGATGAGGAAAAAGCAAGAGATTTTTATTTATCCTTTTTGGAATTCAAGGTGGATTGGGAACATCGATTTGAAGAGGATTACCCTCTATACATGCAAGTTTCTTATGGAAATTGCATTCTTCACCTCACTGAGAACCATGGGGATTGCTGCCCCGGGGCAGCGATTAGGATTGAGGTGGACAACCTGGAGCTGCTCCATGCAAACCTTATATCAAAGCAATACAAATTTGCCCGTCCCGGCATTGAAACTACACCTTGGCATACGAGGGAAGTCCGAGTTGGCGACCCTTTCGGCAATCGAATTGTGTTTTATGAAAATGTGGGAAGGTAACAGGCCCGCCAAGAAATCGGAAAAATCGGGTTGGGTTGTCAGTATAGGCCCCGCTTATGTGACAACCGCAAGCGAAAATCCAGTTGGGGTGTCAGAATAAGTGCGGATATATCTGACAACCACAGGCCTAAATCCGGTTAGGTTGTCAGAAAAAGCTCGGATATCTGACAAGCACAGGCCTAAATCCGGTTAAGTTGTCAGAAAAAGCCCGGATATCCCACAACCCAAAAAATTAAACGTAGAGCAGTTTTCAACTATATAAATATCAAGGTATCAGTCTCTTTTAGAATTTCCGGCCGCTTCCTATTCGAATTTCACTTCCCAGTTTCACTCCCCAAACTTGGCGCGGTAGTGGGCTAATGCTAACAGCGGGAAGATGTAGCGGTAGCTGTGGTAGTGGATGTAGAAGTCGCCTGCCATTCCCTGCCCTTTTGGGTAGTCTTCCGTCCAGTCCGTCGACTCCAGATTCTCCAACAAATAGCCGATCCCCGAATTGATTTCTTCAGTTGGCCGCCCACGACCTGCCAGTGCAATCAACGCGTCGACTGCCCACGCTGTATGGACCAGCGTGCTCGCCCCAAGCGGAACATATTTGCCGGCACTGTCGCTCAGGCACGATTCGCCCCAGCCACCGTCCGCATTTTGAATCCCCTTCAGC
This sequence comes from Neobacillus oceani, assembly GCF_046237595.1. Lineage (NCBI taxonomy): Bacteria > Bacillati > Bacillota > Bacilli > Caryophanales > Bacillaceae > Neobacillus > Neobacillus oceani. The sequence goes on from NZ_CP143543.1 coordinate 3,543,777, forward strand.
CAACCGGCTGCCCGCGACAATACTTTCTCTGACGGAAAAATTCCCGCCGCCCGAAGCCCCGTCACCGCCGCCCACGTGCCGTAAATGTAGCAAATCCCCCAGCGCCCGTACCACGAACCATCCTTCTCCTGGTTCTCCACTAGCCAGCGAATCCCTTTCCTTACCGCCGGATCGCTCTTCGGAAGCGATGTATAATTGCACAAAAACTCCAGCGTCCGCCCAGTTAAATCCGCGGAGGACGGGTCTGTTAAAAGAAACTCCCCTTTCTGAACAGGTAAAAGCGCCAGCAGCTTGCTGTTTGTATTTTTTTCAAAAGCCGGCCAGCCTCCATCGTCGTTTTGCATGGACAGGACCCAGCGCACCCCGCGCTGCCAGGCTCCGGAGTAATCCGGCATCTGGGCCTCCCCACCAGAAACGGAAGCCGAGTGCGTGAAATTATTCCCAGCTGGCATACCTGGGATAGGGCCCTGCCCATACCCCAAATTTTGCCCCGACATGAATCCCGAATTTACATTCGCCCCATATCCTGTGCCCTGTCCGTACCCTAAATGCTGCCCAACCGGTAAACCCTGCCCAATCCCTGGCCCCATTCCATAGCCCGATTGCATCCCATAACCCTGCCCAAACAAAACCGCAGTTCCATGCCCAAGACCAACCCCCGAACTACCACCAGCCCTAGCCCCTCCTACAACACTCCACGAAATCGCCCGCAGTGCCGCCGTCGTATCATCCACATCTGGATGGAGCGTATTGCTGTCCGCAAACCCCCATCCGCCCGGAGACGCATCCCGGTTGTGAACCACCCAATCCCCATAGCGGTGGTGCTGCCGGCTCAGCAAATACCCATTCGCCCGCGCCACCATCGGATCCGCCGCCGGAACCCCCGCCTCCTGCATCGCGTAACTCACCAACGCTGTATTCCACACCGAAGCCGTCGTATACTGCATATGCAAATGCCCGCCAACAACCGTCCGCATCCCCGCCAATCCCCGGACCGCCGCAACAATCACCGGATCATCCTTCCGATACCCGAGCGCCAGCAACGCGAAAATCATCAAAAACGTCGAACTGAAATAACCCAAAAACGTCCCATCCGCCTCAATCCGGTTCAGCATATAATTCTTGGCCCGCTCAGTTGCCAGCCGATGAACCTCGCCAGGAAGCCCCGCAAGAGTTTTTAGCCCATTTTTCAAAAAAGACCCAAGCCCCCGCCACGAATCCGCATCCGGGAACAACTCCACCTCCCCGTCATCCCGAATCCACAAATCCGACAAATCCGGGCTCTGCTCCGTCTTCACCTGAAACTTCCGGTCAGCAAGAATCATAAGCGGTACAAGGTTCGCCCTCCCGAACACCGAAATACTATAGATATTCACCGGAAACGACAACGGCAGCAGCATCATCTCAAGCGGAAACGGAAAAAACCCCGGCCACCTCATCTGTCCCGTCACCGCCAGCATGACCTTCGTGAACATATGTGCCTTCGGAATCCCGCCGTTCTCCACAACAAAACGCCTAGCCGCCGCAAGCCTCTCATCACGTATTTCCAAAAGCCCCGAATAAAGCAGAGCGTAATAAGCCTCGAGCGTCGCGCTCACATTCCCCTCCCCTTCATCGGCAAAAAGCTTCCACGCCCCGTTCTCCCCCTGCCTGCTCAAAATACGCTCTGCAAGCGCCCGGATAAACTTTTCATCATGAATCTCAAGTGTCCTTAATAAAATGATCATATAGCAGTCCGTGCCAACCCCCGTCTCAAACGGATACTCCCACGACCCGCGCGGAGACTGGTCCCGCCTCTGCCGTTCAACAAGCCGCCGAATCCCTTCCTGCACACCCATCATCCACCAACCTCCCCGGCAAATTCCCTACCAAATACATATTCACCTGTAAGCTGAACAATTCACGAGAGGCGGTGGCCCCATTGTTTTTGAAGCTTTTTTTGAAAAATCGGCCCACGCTCCCGGGCCATCTTTTAAAACTGAAAAAAGACCTTAAGAAAAAGAAGAAACTTCACGCATCGCTTCCTCCGCACGAAGCGCGAATCGTCCAGGACATTCGAAATCGTACGAGCAGGCTAAACCTGAACAACATCACCCGCACAAAAGCGTATCTTGATTATTATGTGAAGTTTCCCGAAATTCACTGGGCGTTTTTGGGGCACATGGTTTCGCGGAATGGCGGCTGGAACATGACCGATTTGAAAGGGGGCTTGGTAGGAAGGCTTTTGACGAAGGAAGAAGCGGAAGCATTTTTCACGTTTTTGGAGCGCGGGAATTGGCTGATTTTCCAGGATGCGTACCCGCAGTTCCTTTTATATGAAGAAAGTGTGAAACGGGGCCGGAATCTCTTTCACCTCTTGCCGCATTTGGGCGTTTCAGCGTTTATGGAGACGGTATGGGATTATTTCTGGAAGAAGAAGGACCTCTATACCCTTACGGTGGCACTCGTTGTAAACGAACAAAGCTATTTGGAATCCCGCGTTTTGCAGAACCCTGATTTTAAAAAGAATGTTTTCAACACGCTCGAGTTCCTGCTTCAGGACGTGCTGTCCATGAACCATATTGTGTTTCCAATTCGCCACGACGGCCGTACGGAACTTGCAGGGCTGACCGTCCATCAATTCGAAAGCCTCGACAAGCGAATTTTATTAGGAAAAAAATTATACAAGCTTCTTTTCGGGGATGAAGAACGGTTTAATCTGGTGAAGGAATGGGCGCTGGTGAATCCGCATACCGGCTCGAGGAAGGACTATTGGCCGCACCTGTTCAATGACGTCGAGGAATTCGCTCCGGGGAGCGAACTGAAACCGAGGATTTTCTCCTGCCGGCTCGCACCAAGGGCAGCAAGAATTTTCAGTCCAAGGTTAGAGTTCGCCTGGCCAAACCAGCAGCATCCCCCCGCGGAACCCGGCGACTGGTTCACCGATACGGATGCTGTCCACCATCTTATAGAGCTTAAGGACGTGGTGGAAGGAGAAATCCAACAAGACTACTGTAAAACACTCGAACGCCTCGACCTGGCAGCAATAGCAAAAAAAGCCCTCCTCCTTCGTAACCAAACGAACGACGGTTCAATTATTCTCAGGCATTTGCGGGAGTAAAGCTAGGGGACGGAGCTAGCGCCTAAAGCAAACAACAAAACGTAGGGCGGCAGACGGCTCAACAAGGGTCCGGCCACCCGTGAAACAAGATTTGTCGGGTGGTGACAGGCACTGTTCGTATTTTTATATGAGGAGAGTAATAGATGAATATGATTAAATCTTTGAACGGGTTTCCCTCTTTGCGCTTTCGGAAAGGGAAATTCATTCCGGAAATCAAACCAATGATGCCTGCTGCGTTACTCGGGTCTTTGCTGGGCACGTATCTTGACCTTTATTTTACGGGAAAGGGCTTCTACTCTTTTCCCGTCAGGCCGCTGGGACATATTTTTTCTATTAATATTGCGTTTACGCTGATCGGCCTTCCCCTTCTAATTCTTGGTTTTCTTTTCATTTGCAAGAGGATAAATCCCCTACCGAGAATCGCACTCATCCTCGTTATGAGTCTCTTCATGGCTGCCATGGAAAAAACGTCCGAAACGCTTGGCCTGATGGAACACCATCAATCTTGGAAACACATCTACACCTTCTACGGCTATACCATTTTCTTAACAATTGTTTATCTCTATTATAAATGGAAGAAGTGAAGTAGGGGCCGGGTCTAAAAATCCGGTCCCTTTTCATTTGTGGAACACATCTGTGACACAAGAAAATTCGGGTGGTGCCTGTGTACTGTTCGCATTTTCGGAGGTACTGTTTGCCTTCAAAAACTCTGTCACCTTTTTGCGAGGTTTTTGTTAGATTTTTTTTACTCGAGTTCTACCTGTAATTTACAAAATTTACAGAATTCTAAAACCACGTTAACATACGAGGGATATAATGGGCTTGTTTCCTTCTTTTGGATAAAAACCCATAAGAAGGTCCTGGTTCTTAGTACATAACTAATGGAGGTTGGAAATGAAACGTCAATTTTCGAATTTGGTCATTGCGGCAGTGGTTGTATCGGGCAGCCTGTTCGCGCCCGTCGCCATGCACGAAGCCCACGCTGCTTCTGTGCAGCAGACTGTCAAAGCAAGTGTGAAAAATGAAATCGTGGTAGTGAATGGCCTGGAAAAAGTGGTTGGAACAAGTACCGTAAACAAGACAAAGCTTTATTCAAGCAAGCAGCTTGCCACATCCATGTCGGCGGCCATTACCTACAACGCGAAAACAAAGGTTTTCACTGTATCGAAAAAAGCAGGCAGCCAACTCAAAAAAGTCGAGTACAAAGCGAATTCAGCCACAGCGACCGTTAATGGCAAGCAGACAAAGCTCGCAGCCAAGCCTGTTGTCATTGGTGCCACTTTGTTCGTCGAGCCTGTTTCCTTCATCCGGGCGCTCGGCGGAGATGTATTAGCGGACAAAAACCTGCTCATTTCAACTTCCAGCTCTTTTAAAACCGAAGCAAAAACGCTAACGGTCGATGGCAGTGACAAAAAAGTCGCCACCCTCACAGCAAACGGCAAACTGCTGCATTCCGTCCAGGATGTAGCGAAATTATTCAACGCGGCCACAACCGTAACGAATAAAGAAGTGAAAATTACCAAAGCCAACAAAACAATCAAACTAAAACTTTACCAAAATACACTCACAGTCAATAACCAAACCGGCAAAGTAAAACAAAATCCAATCCTTTTAAAAGGCATTGTCTACGCCGACCTTTCCGATATCGTCGCTTCCCTTGGCGGAGACATTGTGCCGACGAAAACCGGCGTATTCGTCTCTACCGCCGGCCTGCCAAGCGGCGACACATTCAACCCACAGTGGGTGGACAATACGACAATTCTTGTCACTTCAGAGACCGAAGAAGAAAGCCGTTCAGCACTGCTGCACATCCCGACCAAGAAAGAGATTCTCAAAATCAACGGAACCGAACTCACCGTTTCCCCGAACGGCAAGCTCGCCATTTTCTCGGATGAAACAGGAGCCGTCCATCTCGCCGACCTAACCGCAAAAAAAGTAAATACCATTAATAGCAACGATGACTCCGTTAAGGTTGAATTCGTTTGGGCAACGGATGGTAAAGGCGCTTACTTCATCCAGGGCGAAAAAAGTGACGCGGTTTCCTACATCAACATCTCGACCGGGGAAATTAAGGAGATATTCAAGGACAAACTTAGCTATAAATCGAATCTGCGCCTTTCAAGCGACGGTACAAAACTGCTATATACAGTTGGAAAAGAAGGCAGCACAAAAGTTTCCGAAGGCGATAATTCTGAAGTCATTGACATCGACATCACCGGCACCGAAGAGCAAATCTATCTCATCAACCTAAACGCCGAAAAGAAAGAGGCCGCGGCTATCACAACTTCGACAGACAACAAAGTTTCCCCCGCATTCCTTGCGAACGGAAACATTGTGTACCTTAGCGCCGATCCCGAAAGCGACAGCCTTCCAGTGTTAAAATTGCTGAGCGCCGACAGCAAAAAAACCGAGGATCTGATTGCGAATAAAGACATTCTCGCCATCACGGTGACAGCGCAGGGCAAGGTCTTTATTTTAGCAAATGAAAACCTCACAACCATCTATGAAGTAAACCCGAATACGAAAAAATTAACAAAAATACTCGAAACAAAACTGGAACTCACGTCCTTCACCGTGTCTAGTGATGGAAAATCCATCATGGCCACCACCCCAGGAACCACCGGCGACACAGTCGTTTTTTACAAAAATGGAGCTTTTGAGGCTCTGACGAAGTAACCCCCGTTTTTTAAATAAATTGGCCCAGGCACATCGCAAATCTTCGGAAGATGGCCTGGGCCACCCATAAAAAGGAGCGATTTAAATGAAATTGATCAAACGTCTAGCAATCTCGGCCACAGCATTCGTTGCTGCCATCGGGTTCACATTTGGAGGCGAGGCTTCCGCGGCTTCAGCCAATAAAGTAGTCATCGCCGGTTCAACCGCCCTTCTTCCTCTGACGCAGCAGGCGGCGAAGGAATACAAGAAAGTCAATCCGAAAGTATCCGTCACCGTCTCCGGATCGTCTTCGATCGCCGGCCCGCAATCCGTATTGAAAGGTTCTGCGACGATTGGCGCGATTGACTGGGATCCGACAGAAGCAGTACCTGGTTTCAAAGCATTTTCCGGTTTGGTGGCCCACAAAATTGCTGTCATTCCTTTCGCCACTATCGTGAACAAAGAAAATCCGGTTAACAACCTGACTACGAAACAATTACAGGACATCTATGCCGGTAAAATCAAGAACTGGAAAGAAGTTGGCGGCAAGGACGCCGAAATCGTCGTCGTAAACCGCAAGCATGGCTCCGGAACGCGTGTAAATTACCAAATGAAGGCGCTCGACGGCAAGGAGTTCATGACGAAAGGCGATAACTACAAGGAAGTTGGCAAAAGCGGGGAAATGGTTTCCGCGGTCGGAACGAATCCGAACGCAATCGGCTATGTCGACCTCGCTTATGTAAAAGGGGATATCAAGTCCGTCAGCTTTAACGGCGTAGCCGCGACAACCGACAATGTCATTAAAGGAAAATACAAGGTATGGGGCTATGGCTACCTTGTCACAAAAGGGAAACCAACCGGCGCCAACGCCAAATTCATTGCCTATATGCAAAGCAGCAAATTCCAGAACGGGTCGCTGAAAAAATTGAAATTCATCCCAATCAGCCAAATGAAGTAATCGGTTCGAACGAGATGCCAGCCATTCACACGGCTGGCATTATGTTAGTTTATTGGAGGAGACCATGGCAAAAATCGAACATGAATTAAACATCCCCTACCTGGCACCCAGGAAGGACGACAAGCGCATCAAGGTCACGACCATTTATAAAAATAATCTGTTTAAGCTTTTTTGCTTATTTAGCGTCCTGTTATTGGGCCTTGTCCTTTTATCGATTATCGTATTTATTGGCCGAACAGGGCTGCTCGTTTTCAAGGACGTTTCCTTTACGGAATTCTTTTTTTCAACTGTATGGGAGCCTTATGACGGAAAATTCGGGGCGGGCGCCTTTATATTGGGGACGCTTGAACTGACCGGGTTGACGCTGCTGCTCGCAGCGCCGATTTCAATCGCGGTCGCGATTTTCACCGCGGAAATTGCCCCTGGCTGGCTGAAAGGGCTTTTGCGCCCTGTTCAGGATTTGCTTGTCGGCATCCCTTCGATTGTCTACGGCTATTTAGGATTAACCATCCTGATCCCCTTTTTAAGGGATCTCACAGGCTCGACGATGGGCGACGGGTTATTGGCCGCTGCGCTGGTGTTGAATATTATGGTGCTGCCAACCATTTCGAGGATCAGCGATGATGCCATCTCGGCCGTCCCTTTTGAACTCCGGGAAGCAAGCTACGCGCTCGGCGCCACGAGGATGCAGACGACGCTAAAAGTAGTCCTCCCGGCGGCTGCACCCGGCATATTTACAGGAATCATCCTCGGCATGGCACGGTCGATCGGCGAAACGATGGCGGTTGTCATGGTCATCGGCAACACGCCGCAATTGGCTGGCGATTTATTGACCCCAACCGCGGTGCTGACGAGCAACATCGTAAACCAGATCATCGACGTGGAATTTGACTCCACCTGGAACTACGCGCTTTACATGATGGCCTTCCTGCTGCTGATTCTCTCAAATCTGCTGATCGTGCTCGTTAGAAAGCTACGGACAAAAGGGGTATAAAACATGGCTGCCAGTTCACGGTACAAATTCAAAAAAGCGAACACATTCGCAAATACGTTATTCACAGTTGGATTATGGACCATCACAACGCTAGTTTTCATTCTCATTATCGGCTTACTCGTCTATATTTTATTAAAGGGATTGCCGAAGATTACGCCAGGCTTCCTCGTCGGCCTGCCAAGCGAAATTGAAGCTGGCGGCGGGATCGGCCCGTTTTTGTTCAACTCGGCGTATGTCCTGTTCATTTCATTGGCAATGTCGATACCGGTTGGAGTCGGCTCCGGCGTTTATTTGGCTGAATTCGCGCCCGACAACCGCTTCACAGGATGGATCCGCACCTGTGTTGAGAACCTGGCGTCGGTTCCGTCCATTGTCTTTGGCCTTTTCGGCTACGTCCTGTTCATCGATGTTTTTGACATCGGCCTGACCATACTAGGTGCCGGGGTGACATTGTCACTTTTGAACCTCCCCGTCATCACCCGTGTGACCGAGGAGGCAATCCAGGCGGTCAGCCCTGATTTGCGGGAAGCCTCCTTCGCGTTAGGGGCAACCGAATTCCAGACAATCGCCAAAGTGGTCATTCCCGCTGCCTTAAACGGAATCATCAGCGGGATCAGCCTCGCCGCATGCAGAGCCTTCGGAGAATCCGCGCTCATTTTAATGGCCGGTGGCACAGGCACATCCGGGGAAATGTGGGACTTCAACTTATTGTCGCAAGGAGGAACGCTGCCAGTCCATCTCTGGTACATTCAGTCCGAGGCACTCGTCGAGGACGCAAAGGAAATCGCCGAAAAAGCATCCGCCCTCCTCGTCCTCATCACCCTCCTGATCACGTTAACCATCCGCATCCCAATCTGGATCAAGAACCGGGGATAGGGTTTCTTCGTGATAGAGGAAAGGGCATAAAATTGGTAAAACAGGAGGCAAGGGACAATTTCTCTGCCTTGCTGAAACATAGGCAGTACGACAAGGGCCAGCAGTGAACCCCCCCCCCGTGAAACAAGAAAATTCGGGGAGTGACAGGCACTGTTCGCATTTCTCCAACCCCACAAAAAGAAAGCCGCACTCCCGCGGCTTTCTCTCCACTTCTTTTTATTTAATCAACGCAGGCACGTCTTTCCGAACGACATCAAACAACCCGGCCCCGATGATATCAAGCGCGGATTTCATGCGCTCAGCCGAAATGTTGTCTTCAATTGTATCCTGTGGCGTATGGTAGACTTTTTCGATGTGGTACACAAGCGGGTCCCAACTGTCGATGCCCATCCAGATAAACAGCGCAGCCGGTATACCCGCGCGGTGGAACGGCACGTGGTCACTCGACCCGAATGTTCCCGGCAGGATATCCGAGTTCCCCAAACGCGCACCCGCGGCTTCAACCGAATCCGTCACAAGATTCTTGCTGCCGTCTACAGTCATCGCATACAAATTCTTCGCCTTATCGTAATTTGTGGCAACCATGTCGGCGTTGAAAACTCCCTCAATATTCGCCTTCTCCTCCTCGGACAGCTGGTTCACATAATGGAAAGCCCCAAGCAAACCGCGCTCCTCGGAACCAAACGCAATAAACTTCATTTCCTTATCCGTGTTGTACCCTTTGAAAACCCTGGCAAGCTCAAGCATCAGCCCAACCCCGGAAGCATTATCATTCGCACCCGGCGCCCCGACAACACTATCATGGTGCGCACTGAGAATCACTTGCTTAGTATTCTTATTTTTTACCTTTGGAGCTTTTGTCGCAATCACATTCACTGACTGCAGGTTGGAAAAATGCTCCGCGGCCAGGGTCACTTTAACAGTCCCTTTCGCTGCTTGTTCCTTCAGCCACTCTCCCTGGATGAAAGCCGCCCCAAATACCGGGACATCCACTTTGGCAGCGAGGCTTGGATTGAACGCCTGTCCATAGTTCCCACGGCTGCCGACAAGGCTTTGCAGGATGACGGCCGATGCGCCCTTGCTAATCGCATTGTTCACCTGAGTGCGGTAATTAGCAGTCGTCGCTTCCCTTGCCATCACGACAATTTTTCCGGCAGTATCAGCCGGGAAGTCGCTCAGGTTCTTCCCGCCATTTACGAAAAGAACTTCCCCCGTAACCCCATCCTTGTCGATTTTTCCGTTAGGCGCGGCACCCATCTGCCACGATTTTCCGTCCTCGAACGAAACAGTCGCTATGTACTGGTCTGCAACCGGGAAGTATTGGTACTCAACATCGTACCCATAGCCCTTCAACACATCACCAATGTACTTGGCAGACTTCTTCTCGGCTTCAAGCCCTCCTGGACGCGGCCCGATTTCCTCTGACAGATAGCGAACATGCTCAATTGCCCGCTCCGCATCGACCCGGGCCACAACCTTCTGATCCTGTGAATACCCCGATTTACCGGGAATCGCTTCTGATGCTTTAACTCCCCACGAACCGAACACCATCGACAACGCCAACAGCGACGAAGCAACTTTCAGCCCTCTTTTACCATACGACATAAAAACCCTCCCTTGTTTCGGCCTACCAGCCTATTAAAATTTCCTGCACCTGATAATACTAGTAAGCCACTATTTTTAACACCTCAATCGTATTTCACAAACCGAAACCCTAACAAGTTGCTAAATTACTAAATATTCAAAATACTTTGTTTACCAATAGGACTTACTTGCTAAACACTACTAACTAAAAAATATCCACAAAATACAAATTGGAACAGAAGACTATCTCCTACTTTATTTTTCTTACATTATTTTTCTATTTATATCCGGGTGAACCCATATTCCGTTGCCTCCATCACCGTGAAATACCATGTGAAACAAGATTTTTCAGGTGGTGCCAGTGAATCACATTTCGCGTCTTCCTATTTTTCCCTTACCTTCCACAATCTCTACATGGAAAAGTGTGCATAATTTTAATAGGATAGTAATGTTGCAGGAATTTTAAGGATACTTTTAAAAACTTTGGAGGAATTATGAAGAAACTAGCAAACTTGGCGATTGCAGCCGTCCTTACGGGGACAATTATTCTTTCACCCATCCACACTGTGAAAACGGAAGCTGCCACTACGAATGCAGAAAAATACGTCAACCAGGCAATTTACTGGGCTGGCGCGCTCAAATGGCAAATTTCCATTGAATACAAAAAGGACGTTTCCTACCCGGATATGAAGGTTTTTAACGCTACTAAAGACAATATCCTAAAGGCTAAATCCGAGTTCAGCACGTTACCTACGGCTCAAAGAACCCAACTTGAGGCCAAACTCCGTGACCAGGCGGAGATTCATTATACCCGTGCCATAGCATACATTGACGCCATCAGCTCCGGCAAAAAATTAAAGGCTCAGGCGGATCTGTTCACAAGCTCCTATAACGCCAATCCGTCTACCGATGAAACCGAAAAGGCGTATCATGACCTAACATACAGAATCAAACATACTGCCAACCAGCTTTACAAAGTTTATGGAAGCACAACGAGGGAAGCCATCCTGAAGGAGTACAAACTTCCTGCAGAAAGCGCGCGCAATGCGGCAAGTAACGCGATCACAGCAAAAATGGCGATCGATCAATTCAGGACAATTGCCGTGGAAAGGCGGACTCCCGAACTACAAGCTCCCGTTGAGGAAAAAATCAAAAAAGTAGCCGATACAAACATCCGGCTGCTGTTGTTGCACAAGCTTCAAACCGGAGAAAACCAGCTACCTCCCAACATCGACAAATACAAGCAGGACTTTCAAAAGATGGGCTTTAAATTCAACTCTGACACAACAGCAGTTTACACCTATGGCGGCATGTCAATCGGCCTCTTGAACCGCGGAACCTATTGGCAGCTAAGATCAGACAACTGGAACGGCCACTACTATACTATGTTCAAAAAAAGCATTGCCGTCGTCTGGGGAGCCGATATTGCCTTTTCAAGCATGAAGTACCTCGAATACGCGATAGGGAGACCTGATACAGGATACTCAACCTCATACATTAAAACATTCGTATCCGGCGATAGCCTCGTCGTCTACGTCTATATGCCGCGAGCTCAAACACAATAACATAGTTGAAGCAGGGTTCGTATCTCCTTCTTCACTTTTCTATCAATTGATTGGAGCAGGGGGGTTTCTCCTGCTTCAATTTTTTGTACTGGGAAGGTAGGCGGGCGTAGCTTTTCTTCTTTTCACCCAAGCTACCAAAACCTTCGCTTAATACGAGGGTAGCCCTGAACCCATCCCTTTACACTTAGTGAAACAAAATAAACTGTTCGCCTCAAAAATGAAGGCCCGCGACTCAAGCACACACATCGCAGGCCTCCTTCTCTATTCTATTATCTTCTCAATTTTGTCCTCATCCGAGAGCGTCATTCCATACAACACGCCTGGCATGTTATAGCGGTATTCCTCCCCTGCCAAGCTGTACGAGAAAATCGGGGTAATCATCGCAAAGTCGTACTCCGTCTCTCCAAAGCCATCAACCTCAATATGCCCAACTTCACGCGGGCCAATTTTAAAATCATCCTCAAATTGATGCGAAATGTCACCTGATAAATCTTCAATCTCCAATCCATCTGCTTCCTGCCCGGACGTATTTTTAATCCGCATATCCAAACCTAACGACGGAACTGATGCTGTATAACTTCTGGCTGGTTCAAAATGCCCCTTCTCAAAGCCAGCCCCGTTTTGGACGACCAATTCCCCAAATCTATAAGTAGCCGTCTTCTCATCGCCGTACCAAATCTTCAGTTTATTTTCTCTCTCAAGTTCGCCGGTCAAAACCCGCGCCGTCACCTGGAAATTGACCAATTTATAGCCCTGGTGGACCATCCCGGAATCCACTTTGAAGTCCACAACTTCAATATTCGGATTCTCAAACTGGACGGAGGTTATCAAGTTTTCCAAAGCTACATTCTTATTCCATACATCTTGGACCGCAAAAAGATTCAATACTGCACCATTTTCATCATCGATTACATAGCTGATGAAATTGTCCGCAAACTCTAGCTTGATTTCTTTATCCTTACTGAATACGGGATTACCCGCCACGATCATAGCCAGAACCAAAAGCGCCGCTAAAGCAAAATACAGAAATAATAATCTCTTTCTAATAAACATTCCAACACCCCATGCGCATTTTGAAAACTCCATTACATAATATATTTCCTTAAAATTTTCAGATTCCTTCCAATAATAACTGTTTTTATAAAAAAAGCTCCCTCAGATTTTTCGTAAAAAATCAAATGGAGCAGCTCCTTTTTTATTAAAGTCAATTCACAGTAAAGAACAAAAGAATGCCACTTTCTTAACCCTCTTCCACTCCCCCGTGAAACACTCTTTGAAACAAGAAAATCGGGTGGTGCCTGTGGCACTGTTCGCATTTTCCCTACTGCTTCACTGTGCCAGGACGTGGAGGCAGAAGTCGAGGTCGGATTGGAGATGTTCTTTCATGAGGCGTTCGGCTTCATCGGCTTGGCGGTTGAGGACGGCTTCGTAAATGTATTGATGTTCATCGATGAGGAATGGGCGCTTGTGGAATTAAACGGTAGATCCCCCCCGTTTCACTCAGTTCACTGTTTCACTGGGGTATATACCCCATTTAATATCACCAGTATATCCGGTCCAAAGTCCTCGGCTTTCTTCGGACCAATCCCTTCGATGAGTAATAGTTCTTGTATTGTTGTTGGCCGGCTATTAAGCAAGGCTTCTAGTGTTTTATTCGTAAAAATATGGAACGGCTTGATATTCATTTCTCTAGACCGCCTTAAGCGGAATTCTTTTAATCGCGCTTCAATTGTAGCTATATCTTCCAGTTCCTTCACTGGTTCCGGCTCAAATGCAGGGATTTCAGCCGAAATGGACTCAGCAAGCTTATAAACATCGACATCAAATGGCTTCTTATTGCTGTTTTTCAAAAGAAAGTCTGCCAGGTTATAAATTACATCATCCAGCATAAATACTGGGGACTCTTTTTCCAACTCTTCCTTAAGAAAGGTTTTAATTTGATCATGGCGGATTACATTCGTTTGAACCGCAGCAGGTGCCTTTTTAGAAATATCCAGAATCGTTTTTGGATTAGCAAAGGTTACAGCAAATCGTATTGGACAATTATTAATTAGTTTTTGTGATTTAAGATATTTCTCAAGTATGGCCGCTTGCCGTTCAGCTTGATTTAGTGGACTGTACATTCCCTCCGTGCTAACAGTCCGGTTGCCTTTTGTTATAACCCGCTGAAACTCTCCTTTTTCTGTCACTCTCACGTTTCCAAACAACTTTTTGACTTCCAAAATAAGAATAAATTTGTGGGTAATCACAACAAAGTCAATTTGCGCGCTGTAATCTTCATATTCAATATTTACATCATGCAGAATCAGAATAGGAAGTAGTGAATTTTTCAACTCAAAAAAGACACTCTTTTCTCCGGCCTGGCCAATCGAAAATAACTTTAGATCATTCGTTGCTTTCTTGGAGTTTATTGTCGGGTCACTGCTATTCGCCAGCATCTCCAAACGGCGAAATAACTCCTCTCTTTCATTAAAATCTTTACAAACAATGGGTTCCTTAATATCCCGTTTCATGGTCAATATATTAATAGTTTTCTTAAGAAAAGACATCCTAAACATCCCTTCAATGAATCCTAATTTTGTATGTAAATCCCATCCCGAAATACTTCCACGCCAACTACATTGTACCAAATAAAACCAGTAAGCGAATCCGCAACTTTGATAATAAATTATTTCGGCCGCTCTCCTCATAGGAGAGAAGCAAGGGAAAAATCCGGTCCTTCAATTTAAACCTTTAACGAAACCAACTATTTAATGGCTTCGTCAATTGATTATAAGGATAATCAAGGGGGAAAACACATGGCATTGAAAAAACACCCATACCTTTTAGCACTTATGCTTTTAGCCGGGGCATTGCTCGCTTCATGCTCTGCTCCTAAAATAGTTGAACAGGATTACGACCGCGTCACGTTATTTAAAATAACTGCCGATAATAAACACGAAAAAATCGCCACGCTTACGGATAAAAAGAAAATAAAAGAACTAACTGATTTAATTAATGAAGGCAACCGAAAAAATGCACGTGAAATTGAGTTTGAAAAAGGGCCGGACGGCATGCTTCTTTTCGAAAAAAACGAGAAAAAACTGGCATTGGGCCTCTTTATCGATACAGGCAACGTATTAACTGAGGAATACTACATCAACAGCAGCATTGACATCAATAAATATTTTGGAACTAAACAGTGAAGCATTAGGTACGTCCCTGCCTTAGCCTTCCTCTTCGACAAAAGAATCGCTTTTCTCTCAAAGGATTTTTCCGCCATAAGGCGAATCATTAAATAGAAACCAAAAACGAGGAGGAATACATATGTTTCGTACAATTGAGGAATTTGTACAGACTTGGAAGCACGAAGGCCAGTCCACGCAAAAAATCATGGACGCACTCACGGATGAATCGCTGAACCAGCAAGTCGCCCAGGACCACAGGACGCTAGGCCAACTCGCCTGGCACATCGTTACGTCCGTGCACGAAATGATGTCCCGCACCGGCCTTGAGTTCGAAGCCCCTGAGCACGAAAGCAAGGTACCTGCAACCGCAAAGGAAATCGCAGACGGCTACCGCCAGGCAAGCAGCGCAATGGTTGCGGCACTCCAGGAACAATGGACCGACGAAACATTAAAAGAAGTCAAAGATATGTACGGGGAACAATGGCCAAACGGACTGACCCTGTCCATTTTGAACAGCCACCAAATCCACCACCGCGGGCAAATGACCATCCTCATGCGCCAAGCCGGTCTCCGCGTCCCAGGCGTCTACGGCCCTTCCCGCGAGGAGTGGCAGGAATTCGGCATGGAACCCCCAGCTCTGTAAACTGTATGCGGACAACAAAACCAGCCTTCACATCGACGTGGAGGCTGGCTCTTTTAACTTGAAAATGGGAGTTGGCTTCATGCAAACTAAATCGTATAGCGCCATTGAAATTTCGAAAATTATTGATCAAGCTATCAAGGAGATTTGGTCTCTAGAACTCTATTCGGACTATTGTAATTTCAGTTTACTAAAAGAGGATAGCTTGAAGAATGCCTTTTACCACCATCTAAGAAATAAACTGTCGGATCAATTTTTAATAGAAAATAACATCCGAATTTATACGGAATTCTATATGGATGGGATACGAGCTGATTTGGCCATTGTAAAACTTGATGACAATCCTGGACAATATAATCATCTTCAAGATTCTATTATTGATATCCTCGCAATTGTGGAAATGAAGTTTAAGAATCATTGGAATGACGGCCCTTTTAAAGAAGATATTGAGAAGGTAAAAAACTATATTAAAACTTCCCGCTATCCCAATTGCCAGTATTACTTAGCTTTTATCCAAGAAGCCATTTATGAACAAGGAGAATACACCTGGCTATCACGAAAGGATTTAAGTTGGGCTAACGGCCATGTAACCGAGTTGTTAGGTTATTACATACAAACGATCGAGCAGCCTGTTTGGAGAATCAATTCATATAATAACTTGAATTGAAGTACAATTTGGCCTTCACACCTACAGTGGGGGCTGTCTTTTTGTAAAAAACCTTGGAGGGGGAATAACCTTGAACCTTACCTATCTCACAACCAACAATATCCCTGAACCTGCCATATTGGATGGCATCCAACACCTCCACAACACCATCTTCGGAGGCAGAGACGACCTGCTGACCAAAATGCACGGCATGCCGAAACTACTCTTTAACCTCGCACTGGATGGCCAAAAACTCGTCGGTTACAAAATCGGTTTCGAACTCGACGAAACCAAATTTTACAGCTGGCTGGGCGGCGTCCACCCCGCACACAGGAACCACGGAATCGCCTCAACCCTCATGTACCAGCAGCACCACTATCTCAAACAAAACGGCTACACGTCCGTCCAAACCAAAACCATGAACAAATGGCGCGGCATGCTAATCCTCAACATCAAAAGCGGCTTCAACATCATCAAAACCTATACCGACAAAAACGGCCGCCACAAAATCATCCTCGAAAAGGACCTTTAAGACAGCTAATTCCCTTTTTGGAAAAATTGGCCCATGCCATAGGGGTGCACACATTTTGGTTTGGCGGGAACGTCCCCTGCTTAACTCGTCCTCCCTGCCTCACAATCCCTCCAAGGCTTGCTTCGCGAGGATAAGGGCGCCTGTGATTCCCGCATTGTCTCCGAGGCCGGGGCTGACAATATAATCCGAAAGCTCGGGCAAAGCAACATACCCTTGCATAAGCTCCGGCAAGTACTTATAAATAGAAGCAAAAACTGCTTTTTGCTTCATCACGCCTCCGCCAAGAATGATTTTCTTTGGAGACAAAGTGAGTATATACGTATAAATGGCTTGCGCAAGATAGTATCCCTCAAGGTCCCAAACCTCTTCACGGCCAACGAGATTCACGCCTTTTTCTTGCCAGCGCCCCTCAATCGCAGGACCAGCCGCCAAGCCTTCAAGGCAGTCCTGATGGTACGGGCAATTGCCAACATAGGAATCATCGGGGCTTTTTCTAACATACAGATGGCCCATTTCAGGATGCGAAAGACCTTGAAGGAGCTTTCCATGGACTACTGCGCCAGCGCCAATCCCGGTTCCGACCGTAATATACAGGCAGCTGTCCAAACCTTTTGCCGCTCCGAGGGTTGCTTCACCAAGCGCGGCAACATTTACATCCGTATTGAAGCCAATTGGAATTCCAAAAGCATCCGCCAGTGTTTTTACAAAGGGATAATCCTTCCAGGCTGTCTTCGGAGTAGACGTTATGCAGCCATAACTCGGGCTCTCCCGCGTAACATCGATAGGGCCGAATGAACCGATTCCTATTGCCTCTACATCATGCATTTTAAAAAACTCAAGCACTTGGGGCATGGTTTCCCCAGGGGTTGTTGTCGGTAGTTGAATCCGTTCCGAAATCGCCCCATTTTCATCGCCAACCGCGCAAACAAATTTCGTTCCCCCAGCTTCAATCGCACCTAACATGCGAACACCTCCAAACGATAGTACCTTACTGGCAGGGGAATGGTGGATGGAGATCACCTGCCCCTGCCTTTCTCTTTTAAAAAAACCATGTAGGCAGTAGAAAAAGCCACCCCCACAGGTTCAATCATACCAAACACTTATTATATCGGTGCTTAATTCCGCATCTCTTTTATTCTTTCACTTATACTCCTCAGGCTAAACCCGAGGGGTTCTAAATCAATTGCCTTCTTCTCTACCGTAAGCTTTTCTCAACAAATTCCATTCGAAGTTAGCACCCTACTAGAACAGAAGAAGAAGCTTCCTAATAACCGCGTCGACGGTTTTAAGGAAGCTTCCTTTAACTCATGTATAAACCCTCGCAAAGTTTGATGCCTAACTTCCCCAGCATCTACTTTCCATAATGAAGCACTAGGTCCGTCCCTGCTTCACTGCGTCATAATTTTACCGATACTCACTGCCGCCGCCCCAAATCGCACGGCCCCCAGTATGAGCTGTTTGCTCATGAGTATCTTCATCCACCAATTGCAATAATCCTGGTTCCTCACTATGATGCCATGTAAAACCTTCTGGTGTTTGTCCGTTCGCAAGGCTTTGAACATCCGCTTGGGAGAGACCCATTTTGCTTGCAAGAGATGGATCATCGGATATTGCTTGATACAACGTTTCATTTGCAATTTTAAAATGAAGCTCGTCGCTTTCGGTGTACAAATCTTCTGCCAGCAGGACATTGAAGTTACTATCAAATACCGGAAATACGCCCTCGACAACCCTTCCATTCGGCAAATCCACAGCTTTTTCCACAAAAGGCACACCCGTATCCGGATGCTCATAGCCATTTAAATGGTCATTCCTCGTCTCAAGCTCCTCCGCTTCAATGATATCCGCCCCATCAACAATATCGACTATGCCAATCGCAAAGGTTGTAACAGCGGCCACTTTGCCGAGATTTTTCAGCCCTTTTATAGCTTCTTCTCTATTTCCACTTGTAAAACCCTTATATGTAGTGCCAACGTTATTAACGGTATACTTTAACGTAGAACCAATCCCTTTGATTGTTCGTCCAGTCGAATCTTTGAGGTCGTTTATTCCCCGTTGCTTATAATACTCATCCTGTTTTATCGCTCCGTATGCACCTTGAATGGCCCCGTCCACAAATTGCCCGGCATTGTCCAAAGCAATCTTGGAGGCCGATTCGACTCCATCGCCAACTTCCTCAATCCACTCGCCGGCACCCTTCCACTTTGTCCCGACAACCACCCCCGCAACCCGGATCGTCCCGCCAAGCACTTTGCCGCCTACAGTTCCCACGCCCTTGCCAACATTCCGAAAAACCTTCACATCCGAGCCTCCCCTGAATAATTCTACAAAACAATTCCTTTTTTCAAGAAACTTCCAGGTGATTTTCATTATCTAAAAAAACTATTTGATTGATAATGATCCAAATGCAGTCTAGAGATTATAGTATTTTTTCCAACCTAGCATGAATTGTTCCTCGCTTACCCCAAAAATGGTTTGCATGGCGGAATTCATATCTTTGGACTTCAATTCCTGCATGAAATTCAATAGCTTTTGATGGCCATAAGTCTTTTCTACGTAATGGATAAGAGATTGATAGATTCCATAGTGTCTATGGTTATCGCCTGGGATGGAATCCAACGAACCCAAATTAGAAGCCCCTTCCTTAATTGCTTCGTTTATCCTGAAGTTAAAATCATCGCTAAGTAATGGTATGTGTTCTTTCGGAATCGCATATTTAGAGTAATCAATCAGGTTTCGGCTAATATAAGTCGCCATGCCTTCTGATAACCACCGTATCTTCGTACCCGGGCTGACGCTATAAGCCAATCGAATGGATGCATCATCAAATGCATGGGCCATTTCGTGGGCATAAATGACTGGAACCGATTCATCATAATGCCCATACGAATCAGGGTAAGCTAGTGAGCCGTAAACCAAAACCGTTTTGGTCTGGCTTTGATATTCACCAGGACCATTTCTAATCATGATGATTGGCTCATTGTATACAATAAATGCTGAAATGTTTGTTGTGTTGTTAAATCCATAGTAAGAAGCGGCATCTTTCAAGAGATCATCTGAAATATCAACGAGGTAAGAGTATTTTGTGTAGGATTGTTCTGTGAAGTATAACGTGGCAAATTTCGTTTTAAATCCATACCACTTCATTTGGCCGCCGCTATCCGACATATTCTTCGTGTCATAGTCGGTGTAAACCACTTTAGCGTTT
Organism: Neobacillus oceani; assembly: GCF_046237595.1. Taxonomy (NCBI): domain Bacteria; kingdom Bacillati; phylum Bacillota; class Bacilli; order Caryophanales; family Bacillaceae; genus Neobacillus; species Neobacillus oceani. The sequence goes on from NZ_CP143543.1 coordinate 3,563,702, forward strand.
TTAAGCTGTGTTTTTTTAAGTTCATCCTGCAGCTGTTTGATTAAGTCTTTTTGATCATCTATGATTTTGCTAGCTTCCTCGAGGTCTTTCTGTTGATTAGTGATTTGACTTTTTAAAGATTTAACCTCATTGTCCTTTTTGCCAAGCTGCGTCTTCTGGCTCGAGATTGTTTTGTCTTTTGCTGAATTGCTTGATTTTAAACCAGCGATTTCTTTGTCTTTCGCTTTTCCCTTGTCGATTAACGTTTTTACCTGGCTGTTTAAAGATTTTACTTGGTCGGTTAATGACTTTACTTGTTTTGTCAGCTGCGCCACTTTAGCTTCCAGCTGTGCTTTTGATAGTTTCGATGCCCCCAATGTTGGAGTGGAAATCGAGAATAATAACACAAAGCCTAATGAAAAAATAAGGAACTTCCTTTTCATGATTTCATTTCCTCTCAATAAATTATCCAACCAAGTTTCCACTCCGATTGAACTTCATCAATATCAGCTAGTTTCTATTTTTTCTCTCCTTCTTTTTTGACCGCTTCAAGCTTTGTTTTTTCTTCATACTTTTTCTTATAGTCTTCGGTATGAAAGGCATCCACTTGCCCAAGTGTTAAGGTAAAGGCAGTAACCCAAAATGATAAATAGATAGGAATGCCGATTAATTTATGGACCCGGCTAGAACTTCGTAATAATGGCAGCTTTCTATGAATTCCACCTAAATTGGTCAAAAGGATAAAAGGTATGACAAAAACAAAAAGAGTTAGGACAAACCCACTTAAATAATTGATATATACATCTTGTTTACTCGTTGATAGCGTTCCATCTCCTGTAAAAAAAATAAAAATTCCACTAAAAAGGACCATGATGGGATACCCAACACAAGCAACAATCCTTTTCCAAATAACCCCGGTTCTGAATCCAGGAACTTTATTTATGAATTTACCCATGAAAGCCTCCAAAAAGATTTAGAAAATTTTTATTATAGTTTTATTTCTACCATTTTCGCCAATACTATTCAACCTTAATTTTACAATTAATCCAATAACATCAAGAAAAAACGCCACCGTTATGACCGCGGAAACGGCCATAACAGAGGCGCAAACTATCATGCATCAGGCTGGTATATCGTGAACGACCGACCCCATGATGCCAAAAAAATATATTAATAGGAAGAAAATCGCCCCAAACGCATGTGAGAGACCTACCCGAGATCCTTCCTCCCCTCATTCCTCCACCCGATACTCCCCTTTTTTCTCTACAATCGTTAACCCCTCCTTCTGCTCACGCGAGAAACAGAAGGACTGCTGCGCGTTCCGGGTGACCAGCTCCCGGAGCCGCCGCGCCTTATCCATTTTCCTAATAAACAAGCTCTGCTTAATCTCCAAATCAATCTTATGGCCGAAATTTGTAAAAACCCGTGTTCCATCTTTATTCAGCCGCTCGGTCTCTTGAATATGCATCAGCGACAGCCAGAAACAATCAGGCCGGTCATACGCCCTCGTCGGAAGCAGGAAAATCCCCAGTGGCGCATTAATCGTAAGCGGCAGCATCTTGCAACCCTTTCCCAACAGCTGCCTTGACCCCGAAATCGCCCCATCCCGGCAAAATCCCAAGCTCACCAACGTTAAATCAATAATATCCCGCGGCGGCTGGCCGACCATCAACTGCTTCTCCCCATGAATCACACACGTCCCTCTATCCCCGTCCCCATAAAACCCTTCGCGAAGCCCAACAGTACTTTCATTAATCATATACCTCGGCCAGATAACTATTTTAAAATCCCCCTTTTTGTTGCATTATTTTCCAAAAGGGGTATACTAACTAATAGTTGGTATACCCAACAGCGCAACTCCCCGGGACCGTCTTCCAGGACACACTCCCGGGGTTTTGTTCTAAATTCCGCTACCACTTGCACCTAAAACACCACAACCCCACATCAATACATTTTCTCGAAAAGGCAAAAAACATCATGAACCCAACGCATTGCCCCATTATCCAAAAAGGAAAAGGAACGATCATGCCGTTTCATGATGTCTAGTATGTGTGATGTAACCTGCGCCTGGTGTCTGTGGATCGGAGTCGTACAGTTCATCGTTCAAAGATGCAATCGGCCTCAGCATGTAAAGTCATCGCTTCCTTTATGGAACGGAAGGATAGCCGCTATGCACCCCTCCTTCCCCTTATTATGGGCGAAAAAAATTGACAAGTAAATCCCATTTTTTCCTTATTTTCCTTTAATTGGACCACCCAATCATAAAGGCTTAACCTTCATTTACAACCAACTATTGCCAAAAATCCATTATATCTGTATACTATTACCTAATTCATTCAAAAAGCACAATAAACACGGAATCCAACCCTCGCCACACCCCCAAATTCCGCCACAATCTCTTTAAAAGCACAAATTATTATTTTTAAAGAACAAAACAAAAATTTTTACGAATTCATGGCAACTTCACAAAATGTTCATTCTGTTACTTTCTTTTTTTGGAAAAAGGGGCCAACGCACCCTGCCGCCACCACAAAAAAAGCACCCAACGCATAGCGCAAATGTCCCTGTCCCCAAATAGGTCGATCGAAAAAACCCGGACAGCACGCTCCTCTATGGCACCCAAAAACAAAAAGCGAGGAGAACCGCCGAATCCCCACCCTCTACATTCCGCCCTCAAGTAACGCCTCCCGACCTCTGCTTTACTATATCAATCTCACTTGATACATAAGCCCAATTTTGCGGAGCGGGAAGGCTGATTTGCCAGTAAGTCGTCCCCGCGAGGTTATATTGGTCGATAAGTTGGTATTTTTTAATAAAGCTGCGAATGTCCTCGAACCAAACAATATGCTCATCCGTCCCGCTCCAATACCGGTACCACGGCGATTGGGCGGTCGAATCAAATTGGATCGGCCTTCCCAACGATATCGCCTGATTTTGCGCGGCCAGGACCGACAATCCCTTCGCCGCATTTGTGGACACCACCTTGTCGTAGCCATACAGCGCTATCGCCATCATCAGTTTCAGCGGATTCACTAACGAAACGGCATACCTGACCACTTGCTCCACCCAATTAATTGGAGAAACCGGATCGGGCGGGCCGCCGGGATAGCCATAATCAATCGTCATCACCGCCATCAAATCGGCAATTTCCCCAATCGCCGCATAGTCATATGCCCCGACAATCCGATTCGTGGGCAGATCCTCTGTCTTCGCATGCACATTCACATGCAAAAGAAGATTCCCCAATCTCCGCTTCAAATCCCGTAGGAACAAGGAAAAATCATTTCGCCTTGCCGGAGGAATGAATTCCAGATCAAGGCTCACCCCCCCGAACCCGCGGCTCACTGCCAGATTGGCGATACTCGCCGCCAAGTGTTCCCGAAACGTTGGATTTGCAAGCACACTTCCCGCCAGCTCCGCACTGAACCCGCTCGACGTCACATTCCGGATCATCAACAACGGGACAATGTTTACCTGTTTGCACCTTGCAACAATCGCGGAGTCGTCCCTCTCTGCATAAGCATAACCCTGCGCCGTAAACGAGTAGTTCACAACCGCCACATACGTTAACTGATTGGCCAGCGAATCGATAACACTCAAATCCGCCGCGCTTCCAGAAGGAACAAGGAAACCCACCGTCCGCATCGCCAACTTGATCGGGGAGGGGACAACAAGAACCTGGCCAATTCGTAGCCGATGGATATCAAGGCCGGGATTCGCCCCGGCAATTGATGAAGTCGACGTGCGGAAGCGCTGCGCAATTTTCCAAAGAGCATCCCCCGCCTTAACCTGATAAACCCGGGACGAAAGGCCATCACCCGGAATATAAAGAGCAAGCCCCGGCACAATCACCGACGCAGATGCCAACCCATTCACACGAACAATCGACTCAATCGGAACCCCATACAGCTTCGAAATCTGCCACAACCTCTCGCCAGCAACCACCACATGCACACTCATCCCCTTACCCCCCTCATATAATCATATGAATGAAGCCCCGCCCATATGAAGCGGGGAATGGGTCCACTGATTCATCGCGTTACAGAATCTGAAACCAAAGTGAAGCACTAGGTGTCCTCTGCTTTACTTTTTCAGAGAAAAGTGACATCTAAAACGAATTTGGGCGATTTCTTACTCATCGGCTTTTGGGGAATTCTTTGGGATTTATGTGCAAGGGGCCATTCTCTTAGTAGTTGGAAGCACCAGCATCGGTCCCTGCATCCTGATTGATTTGAATACAATGACAGAAAAAGATGGTGCATTACGGCACCATCTTTTGTTATCTCTTATTACTTTTCGGGTCAAGAGCATCGCGGAGCCCATCACCAATAAAATTAATGCATAAAACCGTTAACAGAATTAACAAACCGGGCGGTATCCATGCACCTGGGCTATTACGTAAAATACGTAAGCTTTGTGCTTCGGAAATCATATTCCCCCAAGTAGGTGTTGGCTGAGGTATCCCAAAACCAATAAAGCTTAAACCTGATTCAATGATGATGTAAGTTGCCATCATTAACGTTGCATTTACCACAATCGGCCCAATCGCATTAGGGATAAAATGCCTTAAAATGATTCTCATATCACTGGCGCCAATTGCCCTCGCTCCGAGCACAAATTCCTGTTCCCTTAGAGAAAGGAAGGTTCCCCGAATAATCCTCGTTAGATTCGGCCATGCCGTGAGAGCAATGATTGTAACAAATATCCCGATTGTTACCTTTTCAAGTAGTGCAACAATGGTTAAACATAGAACAAGGAACGGCAACATTAGCATCATGTCTGTAAATCGCATGATGACAGCATCTACTTTACCCCCATAGTATCCCGCAATCGATCCTAACGTTACACCGATAATAAGTGTAAAAATCATCGCACTAAATCCAACTATAAGAGAGATTCGGCCGCCATATAATAATCTGGATAAAATATCTCGGCCGGAACTATCATTCCCTAATGGGTGGTCGGCACTTGGCGGTCTTTCAATCAATAATAAATTCGATTTTGTTGGGCTATGGTCGGTTAAATGGGGTGCTGCAGATACGGCCACTACGATTAGAAAAAGGATAATCACCCCTGCTACGGCAAGCTTATTTTTCATAAAACGCCGTAAGGCAATTTTAAAAGGGCTTTTCCCTGATTCCACTGTTTTCGGTACATCGGTTAAGGGAGTTTCCAAAGTTTCCTCAGTATTCGGTTGCAACGTTATCACCTCAATCGTAGCGGATTCGTGGATCTACAATACTATAAAAAATGTCGGCCAATAAATTTCCTATTAATATTGTACACCCAAGCAGGAGATTAATAGCCATAATAACCGGGTAATCACGGTTTCCAATTGAATTAATAAATAAAGTACCTATACCCTGGTATTGAAATACTCCCTCAGTAATAACAGCCCCGCTCAATAAAGCCCCAATTTCAAAGCCTAATAGGGTTATGATTGGGATTAAAGCATTGCGGAGGGTATGTTTGTATAGGACATTTTGCTCGGTCATTCCCTTTGCTCTTGCTGTTCGAATATAATCACTTGATAAAACATCAAGTACTTCAGAACGCATAAAGCGCATATATGAAGCAGTTCCAGCCAACCCAAGCGTTAATCCTGGCAAAATTAAATGGCTCAGTTTATCTTTGAATAACTCGAAGCCCTCCAAGCCAGGCTGTGAAACCGATCCATGTGAAGGAAGCCAACCGAGTTTTATAGAAAATAGATAAATAGCCACTAGCCCAAAGAAGAAGTTGGGAACTGCCAGGCCAAAAAATCCAAAGGTGGTCGCTGCATAGTCAAATGGCGAATATGGATTCCGCGCAGAATATATGCCAATCGGTATTGAAACGATAATTGTAATAAAAAGAGTAAAAATACCGAGGTAAAACGTATTCGCGAGTCGATCCCCGATTAATGTCGATACATCTCGCCCTCTATAAATAAACGACTCTCCAAAATCCCCCTGAACGACGTTTGTCAACCAATTGAAATATTGGACCGGTATCGGATCATTTAAACCCAACGCTTCCCTTTGCCTTTCAAACACTTCCGGGTCTATGTCAGGATTCATTAACCTGCCTGTAAGCGGATCACCTGGCGCGGCCTTTATTAGTCCAAATACAATAATGGTCAGGGCGATGAGCATCGGGATAAATATAAGAATTCGTCGGATGATGTATTTGTACACTATTCCCCCTCCATTCTATTGGGTATTGCATTAAAATTGTCCAGCTTCGGCGCACTCATCATGAAAACGAAAGCCCAAAAGTCCGTACTTCTACTTATTGAATAGAAAAGCGTTCGGCGTTAGCCCGAACGCTCTTCCTGTCTATCCCCTTACTTTGTTACATACCATAAATGAGGGTCATTTATGAATGTAGATGGCAATACGCTGATGCCTTGCACGCGCTTATTATGTGCCCAGATGCTGTTTTGTGCATACAGGATGAGAGATGGCATATCTTCTCCGAATAATACTTGCCAGTCACTGTATACTTTCTTGCGGTAATCCTGCTCAAACGCATCTGGAGGCCTAACCGCTTCTTTTAATAACTTATCAGAGTCCGGATTGATCCAGCGCTGATAATTGTAACCAGAAGTTGAAGCCCACAATCCGCTCGGATCCGGATCCGTGCTGCTCAAGCTCCAGCCCATCAGGTAAAGATCCCAGTCCTGGCTATTATTTTCAAGGTCCTCAAAGTAAGCCGCTGTTTCCTTAGGCTGGCGAAGTTCGATATCGATACCTACTTCCTCCAGGAACTCCACAATAATTGGGGCAGAACGCTCACGAATTTGATTGCCAGTTGGGTAGTTCATATTAAGAACCCATTTATTCCCTTGTGGATCTTCACGGAAGCCATCTCCGTCTTTATCGACATATCCTGCTCCATCAAGTAATTCTTTCGCTTTTTCCGGATCATATTTATATTGGTTTGGAGCTTCCCCGTCATAGGCCCAGAATTGAGTGGCAATTGGTGAATTTTGTACAGAACCGCGTCCGTAAAGTAAACCATCGATGATACCTTTACGATCTACAGCATAAGCAATTGCTTGACGGACTTGCTTATTCGACAGCTTCTTATTTTCAGTCCATTTTGACGGATTTACTGACGTATCACCCTTTGCGCGGTGGTTCATCATCATTCCCATAATTTGATATCCAAAATCCGGCTGTTCAATCAATTTTACATGTTCCATATCAGCTACTGTTTCATAGTCGGCTGGCTGTACTCCGTTCGGATCGGCTACAAAATCAATTTCACCTTTTTCCAGTAATCCCAGGATAATCGCTTGGTCAACAATTTTCCAAACGACACGATCTAGTTTAGGCTCCCCTTTCCAGTAGTCAGCATGCTTTGAAAGTACATATTGCTCCCCTTCAACCATTTCGGTAAATTTGAATGGACCGGTGCCAACAACCTCATTTGGATTACGTGAGGCTGGAGCTTGTGGAATGTCCGCAATTGGGATATCTTTGAAAACGTGCTCAGGAATAATTGGAAAAGCTGCATCCGGAAGGGCCATCACGTTCGGCTGGGCAAATTTAAATGTTACAGTATGTTCATCACCTGCCACCACACCTTGGAATTCCTGAGTTTTACCCGTCGAGAATTCCTCGTAGCCCAATAATCTTTCAACGTAGTTTACACGCACGCCACCTGCTTCTACGTAGCCAGGGCTGGCAAGTGTCTTATACGTGAACACGACGTCATTAGCCGTGAATGGTTCACCATCGTGCCACTTTACCCCTTCTTCCAACTTAAATGTAACTTCCGTCTGATCATCGTTGAATTCCCACTCCTTTGCCAGGTTTGGAATGAATCCAAGATTTTCATCTTGAGAAAGCAAACCTTCATGTGTAAAGGAAAGGATATTACTTTCATACGCTTCTGTGTAGAAAATAGGGTTAAATAAACCGGTTGGCGCGGTATCCATAACCCCAGTAATCGTCCCGCCTTTTTTCGGTTCGCCCTTTGACTTGTCATCCTCGCCAGATGCCGGCTTTTTCCCTGAACAAGCAGCAAGAACTCCCAACACTAGAATAAAACTTAGCAAAAGCAACCAACTTTTCCGTCTTTTCAATCCAATCACCCCTTTAATTTTTTCAAAAAAATCCTGATAGAACGGAAGCACTATTTAGGAGCACCACCCCCTATAAAGAACTGCAATCTTCAAAACACTATTCCAAAATTTTATTCGTACAAATGACAGGCGACATAATGACCATTTCCAACCTCAGTTAACTCCGGACGAACCAGTTCACAGCGTTCATGAGCTTTTGGGCACCTAGTTCGGAATGCACAGCCGGTAGGCGGGTTAGAAGGACTTGGCAAGTCTCCTTTTAAAATTATTTTTTGTCTTTTATGCCGGACATCTGTAGATGGAACTGAGGATAATAATGCTTCTGTATAGGGATGAAGTGGGTTTTCATAGAGGGATTTCTTAGGTGCAATTTCCGCGATACGGCCTAAATACATAACCGCAACCCTGTCACTAATATGCTTTACGACACTTAAATCATGGGCAATAAACAAATAGGTTAAATTAAACTCATCTTGCAGGTCGGCCATTAAGTTTAGTACCTGGGCCTGGATGGAAACATCAAGGGCAGAAACGGGCTCATCACAAATCACAAATTTTGGATTAAGAGACAATGCCCGTGCAATGCTAATTCTTTGGCGCTGGCCACCGGAAAACTCATGTGGATATTTTAAGCGGTCATCCGGTCGCAAACCGACTTTTTCTAATAGATCGATCGCTTTGTCCCGTCGTTCGGCTCTTGATAATTTTGTTTGAACGATTAGCGGCTCTTCAATTAGTTCTTGTACACTCATTTTAGAATTTAAAGAGGCGTAGGGATCCTGGAAAACAATTTGCATATCACGGCGGATTGGACGAAGCTGTCTATTTCCAAGCGTTGAAATATCCTGATTTTCAAAAAGGATTTGTCCTTCTGTTGGAGCAAGCAGCCTTAAAAGAACTCGGCCTAAGGTTGACTTTCCTGAGCCGGATTCTCCAACTACCCCAAGCGTTTCACCGCGCAGGACATCCAAAGAGACATCATCTACTGCCTTTACATGTCCTACTGTTTTCCTCAAAACGCCACCCTTAATTGGAAAGTACTTTTTAATATTTTTGGCTTGCAATATATAATCTTGATCAGTCTTTATTTCTGCTTTCTCAATCACAGACACCGCTTCAACCCCCTTATTCGTAAAGATAGCAACGGACGTTATGTCCAGATTCCACACTCACTAACTCAGGATTGCGTTCACTGCATTTTGTCATTGTGTGCGGACAACGGTCGGCAAATCGGCACCCAACTGGAAAGCTGTGCGAAGGCGGGACGGTGCCCCTGATCGCCCCAAGCCGCTCAACCTCTTTTTCAAGGCTTGGCAAGCTATCCAGCAATCCAATTGTGTAAGGATGTTTTGGTTTTAAAAACAGCTCATCAACCGTTGTTTCCTCGACAATCTGCCCCCCGTACATGACCATAACTCGATCGGCATACTCTGCGACAACTCCTAAATCATGCGTAATCAGCAATACAGACATATTGAATTTCCGCTTCATTTCATCCAATAAATCGAGGATTTGCGCTTGGATTGTCACATCAAGAGCCGTAGTCGGTTCATCTGCAATGAGTAATTTCGGGTCACATGAGATAGCAATGGCAATCATGGCCCTTTGCCTCATCCCTCCGGATAACTGGTGAGGATATTCGTTCATCGTTTCTTCAGCCCTCGGGAATCCCACGATTTTGAGAAGTTCCACCGCTTTTATATATGCCTGCCGCTTAGAGATTTTTTTATGTTTCATGATCGTTTCCATGATTTGATTGCCAATTGTAAATACGGGATTTAACGCTGTCATGGGTTCTTGGAAAATCATCCCGATTTCCCTTCCGCGAACCGTTGCCATTTGTTTATCCGAAAGCTTAACCAAATCCTTACCGGAAAAATGGATCATTCCATCTTCAATCTTTCCCGGTTTTCCTATTAGCTTCATAATCGATAAGGAGGTGATACTTTTTCCACTCCCCGACTCACCAACAAGAGCAACTGTTTCTCCTGGTGCGATCGAAAAATCAACACCATCTACTGCTTTTGCTATCCTTTTGTCTTCTAAATAAAAATAAGTCTTTAAATTTTTCACCTCTAATAATGCATGTTCAGCCATTCGCTTCACCCCGACTTTAGGTAAGTAATAGTTAGGTACCCTCCGAAAATAGTGCCCTCCTGCATGAAATACCTAATAAATTTTCAAAAAAAGAGTCGTTGTTTTTAAGTGTTTTAATAAATAATCCTAATTTTCTGAATAATAAATTATCATAATTGTATTACTAAATTATCACAATATAAACAATTTTACGAATTTTGTGTTAAAATTTTATTAAATTTCTTGTAAGCCACCTGATTTTTTTGTGGATATTCATCAATGGAGCAACATAAAACCACACGCATTTTGCTTGTTTTAACCTTCATACAAAAGAATTAAATTTTATAAACAGCACTAATGGTAAAGAACCTTCATCGGCTCCATAAACGCAAAAAAGGAAGCAGGCTTCCCTGCTTCCTCCAGATTGTCGACAAAAGGCCGCGAGGGGGCACCCTCTCGCGGCCTTTTGTCAGTTTTGTGGAAATTTTTAAGGTTAATCCGAAGATAATTACCCCCAGCACCTTACTCTTCGAGTACTCTTATGCAACTTGCCATGTCCAATTGGCCAGTTTCTTCAAATTCATTGCAGCAAAAGTAAGCATCGCCTGCATGGACAATTTTTTAAGGCCTCGTAAGGTTGTCCATCGCATACCATGCTTTTCTTTCGCGTCTGCAAAGACACGTTCAATTGTTTCTTTTCGTTTGGCGTATATCTGTTTAATCTCATCCGTGTGTCGTAAATGTTCAGCCTCTTCCAGGTAGGGCTCCCAAATATGGCGCTGAATGAGCTTTTGATGGTTTTTACTTTCGGTACACTTTGATAAGACTGGGCAGGAAGCGCAAATAGCTGGGTCTGATTTATACTGGCGGTACCCTTCCTTCGTGGTTGTCGTGTACTTTAATTCCTGCCCTTCGGGGCAGAGATAGCAATTGTAGTACTCATCATAAACATAGTCATGCTTTCGGAAGAACCCATCTTTCGTTTTTGGACGGGTGTAAGGAAGGACAGGCAACATCTGATTTTCCAATAGAAAATTCGCGATTGCGGGAGTTTTATAGGCTGCATCGGCTGCGACAGCAAGTGGCTTCTTTACCTTTTCAATGATCTTCTCGACAAGTGGCTGCAGGATATGGCTGTCATGTATGTTGCCCGGAGTGACGATTGTCCCCAACACAAATCCTTTTTCATCCGTGGCGGCATGAAACGAATAGGCAAACTGTTTCGTTCGCTCATCCTTTACATAATAGCCACTTTCAGGATCCGTCGTACTTTCCTTGATTTCCTTCCACTCCTCTTTTTCAAACTTCTCGGGAGGAAATGGCTTTTTACCGTGTTTCTCACGATCTAAATTAAGCTCCAATTGCAGCTTTTCTTCATAGGCGCGGGTTTCCTTTCGAACGAGTTTCTTGTCGTACTTGCGTTTATTGGCACTTGCTTTTACATGTGTGGAATCCACAAATACATGTTCAGGAGACAACAGCCCTTTATCCATAATCTCCTTCAAGATTCGATAGAAGATCTGTTCAAACACATCGGAATCATAAAAACGGCGCTCGTAATTTTTACCGAAGGTAGAAAAGTGAGGAACTTCAGTGTAGAAACCAAATCCTAAAAACCAGCGATATGCCATGTTGGTCTCAATCTCTTTAATAGTTTGGCGCATAGAGCGTATGCCAAATATGTATTGTATGAAAGTTATTTTAAAGAGAACGACCGGATCAATACTGGGCCTACCAAGCCCGGAATACAAGTGTTCTACCATGGGATAGATGAATGAAAAATCAATGGCCGATTCCAGCTTGCGTACCAAATGATTTTCAGGAACTAATTGATCAATGGTCAGCATTTCAAATTGTTCACGTTCATTAGCTTGATTTTTAGTCATCATCGCAGGTCACCTCATACATAGTGTTCTTTATATAAAGAGAATATTCGTTGATTGGAACGGAGGGTGGCGACTCCTGCGGGAGTAGCGGGATAGTCGAGACCCTGGACTGAGCGTAGCGAGGGAAGCGGCTCGGCCCCGCCCGCGGAAAGCGTCCACCCGGAGTGGAAATCTAGACGCACTGTTGTTTCAACTTATATTTTAAATTAAAAAAGACTGTAGGCAAACCCGGATACCTTCAAGTTTGTCTACAGTCTGAAGGAAGCAGGCTTCCCTGCTTCCTCCTTTGCTATTTCAAATCCTCAATCGAATCAATATCGACATATTCCGGTACGACCAAACCATTTTTTGTTCCTTGAAGGTTTAGTCCCAGGTCGACGAAATCGTCCTTATACGTATTGTAATATTCGGTATGCGTGCTTGGGAGCCAAGCAGCAACCATCGCATCGGAACTGCCATTGGCAACTCCGGCAAACATTGGGCCTACTTCAACCTGGCTAAGCCTTACGCTGTAGCCATTCTGTTCAAGCACTTTGCCGATGACATTCGTGCTGGCGATTTCTGTATCCCAAGCAACATAGGCTAGGTTGATTTTTTCGCCATTCCCTTTCTGTGCACCGTTTGTCCATTCAGCTACTTTATCCGGATTTTCACTTATCCATTTTTCAGCTGCTTCCGCTGGATTCATTCCTTCTTCGACATAAACCATAACGGTTTCCATATCGCCTGTCTCCCATGAAAATTGATCCAGGATTTTATAGGCTCCCGGAGCGTCCTGCTCGAGGCCTTTTCTGACGATTGTATGGATTCCTTCAGACCCTCCGAATACTCCCTTAGGGTCATCGAGAAATTTTAAATCAAATTTGGAAAACTTCCAGTGGGGTGCCCATCCGGTGATAATAATCGGCTGCTTATTATTATAAGCTTTCTGTAATTCAGCAATCATTCCTGCCGAAGAGCCTTCAACAACTTTCCAATTGTCCAGTTTATATTCATTAATCGCATTGCCAGCCTGCGCCATGATTCCGGCACCTGGCTCAATCCCGATGATTTTATAATTCGTTTGGGCGCCAATTCCATTCGCATTCCCTGGAGCGGCTTCTTCTTTCCCAATAGCTTGTACAAGAAGAGTACCAACAACAAGAGCGGCTACAAGCGCAGCGACAAATCTGCCCTTAACGACATGCCCGTATGCAGGCTTGCGCAGGTTTTGCGTGAACCGGTCAAGGATAATCGCGATAATGACAATCGATAAGCCCGCCTCGAACCCTTGCCCTACATTAATTTGGCTGACAGCCCGGTAAACGTCCGCACCAAGGCCAGGTGCTCCAACTAGCGAAGCCGTTACAACCATCGATAGCGCCAGCATAATGCTTTGGTTTATTCCGGCTAAAATCGTTGGCGTGGCCAGTGGGAGCTGGACTTTCATCAATTTTTGGCCGCTTGTTGAACCAAACGCATCCGACGCTTCAATTAGGTCCCTCGGCACTTCCTGGATTCCAAGGTTCGTCATCCGGATCGTTGGTGCAATTGCGAAAATAAATGATGCAATAATCCCTGGAACGACTCCGATTCCAAAAAATAAGATCGAAGGAATCAAATAAACGAACGCAGGCATCGTTTGCATAAAGTCCAAAACAGGGGTGACGATCCTTTGTACGGTTTTACTTTGTGCGCACCAAATCCCAATCGGGATCCCGATTAAGATAGTCAGAAATCCAGACACTAACACTATCGCAAGTGTTTGAATCGCTGAATCCGTGTAACCAAGATTATCAATCAACAGCAAGCTGGCCAATGTAAAGACTCCTAATGGCCATCTGCTCGTATAGGCGACTAACAACGCCAGTACAACAATGACCACAATAGGTGGGCCTGCACTTAATACATTCACGATGAGGCCCAATAGCCCATCAATGGTAGTAGTAATAAATGAAAACAAGCCAGCAAACGCGACGGTAATCCATTCAACTAAAGAATCAATCCAACTTCCAAGAGGGATTTTCGGTATGTTCATGTTGTTATTCCCCCTCCATTTCGTTCAAGGAATCCTTATTTCCGGCTAAAGCGCCAATAACAGCTCCCCGGATTATGATTCCTTTAATCCTATGCTCTTCATCAACAACTGAAATCGGCAAGCTCGAAGTTGCCATCGTATCCATCAAGTCCGCCAATAACGTATCTTCCGAAACCGTCGGAATGTCCGTTGTCATCACGTCTGCAATCGACTTGTTCTGGTCAATCGCCTGCCGTGCCTGTTCGGCGGTCAATGCGCCAAGCAGTTTCCGGTGGCGGTCAACGACAAATATGCTGGAATACCCTTGCTTCCGCATTATTTCCAGGGCAACTCGCGGCCCCCGGTCGACACTGATTCTCTCTGGCCGCTTCATCACATGCGAGGCCGTCAACACCTTCGACAAATCCACATCCTCAACGAACTTCTCAACAAATTCATTCGCGGGCTGCATCATAATTTGTTCCGGAGTCCCAAGCTGGATGACGCTTCCGTCCTTCATCAACGCAATCCTGTCGCCAATCCTCAACGCTTCATCCAGGTCATGGGTAATAAAAATGATCGTTTTCTTATATTGATCCTGAATCTCGATCAGCTCATCCTGCATATCTTTTCGGATTAACGGGTCAAGGGCACTGAACGCTTCATCCATTAAAATAATATCCGTATCGCTTGCAAGTGCCCTGGCAAGGCCAACCCGCTGCTGCATTCCGCCGCTCAACTGTGATGGAAGCTGGTTTTCGTACCCTTTTAACCCGACACTCTCCAGCGCTTTCATCGCTTTTTTACGCCGTTCCTCCACAGGAACATTCTTAATTTCCAGACCATACTCCGCATTCTCGAGAATAGTTTTATGCGGGAAAAGGGCGAAATTTTGAAACACCATGCTAATTTTTTTCTGCCTCACTTCCCGCAACCGGGCGGCATTCATCTTTACGATGTCCTCACCGTCGATTAAAATCTCGCCAAGCGACGGATCGATCAGCCTGTTGAACATCCGGATCAACGTCGATTTTCCGCTTCCCGACAACCCCATAATCACAAATATTTCGCCAGGGTATATTTCAAAATTGACATTATTAACGCCAACCGTCTGTCCTGTCTGTTTTAAAATTTCCTTCTTCGATTTGCCTTGCTTTAATAAATCAATTGCCGCTCGAGGCGATTTTCCAAAAATCTTGGAAACATTCCTCACTTCTACTATAGGATTCATCAAATCACCTCATTCTTTATATTGCCCTTATTTATTTCAGGTTTCCCGTTTTTAATATTTTTTTCCCGGAAGTTAAGAAAAACGCGAAAAGGGACGAAAATTACCTAGTAACAACTTATATCATTTAAATAAGTTGTCACTTAAAAAAAACGACTTTTCTACTATACACGAGATAAAACTTCATTTCAAGGGTAAGAGCCCCAAGTTGGCTATGCGGGACGGTTCTTTTTTGCCAAAGTAAGCGCGTGAACTAGATGAGGACGTTCTCGTTTGCGGAAGGGATATACGATAAAAAAGCCGACTTCTCTAAGAAATCGACTTTGTTAGGCTGAATTTAGTTGACGGATATAATCCCTATTTCATACCAGGGGCTTTTTTATAAAAAGCTTTAGTTAGGATATACGTTCGCTCAAATTGTTTGGACTTGCTGATTTGATTCTGACAAAAATATTATTAGATAAAAGTGAAACGATGATAAGGACAGTACCAAATATATCGAACGTCGTTACCTCATTCCCTTGGAAAATCGAAATGGAGAGTGTCGTAACGGGAACAAAGTTAATGAACAACAGTGCGTTTAAAGGTGATAATAAACTCACACCGATATTCCAGCCAAGCAACGCAATGAGACCCGGGAATAGGATCATAAACAATAAATGCGGACCTACTGCCTGGATGCTATTAACTGAAGGAACCGATACATAGCCAACCAGTGTTGCAACTACCGTAAAACCAACAGCTGCGATTGTTCCGAGTAAGCAGCTTAACGTGGAATAGCGCAGAGCAGACCAACCACTAAACTCCTTTCCACCCATCGTATAAATGACCCATCCAATAACTGCAATTAAGATGAGCATTGAAGGAATAAAATGGTCTGTCGCACCAAGAAATGCTTTAATATCACCTTTTGTGATCACTAACATTGCTCCGATAAATGAGACCAGTACACATAGTAATGTGAATAGATGAGGGCGTTCTTTAAAAATCATCCAAACAATAACAATGGAAATCATCGGCATGAGCGACTCCATAATGGATGCCACCATTACTCCTGATTCCCCTAATAAATCTTCTCCCCAGAAGATGAACAAATTATAGACCGTAAACGCCATTGTTCCGAAAAACCATAAGTAAAAGCCTTTCCCCTCAAATTGAAAAGCCTGCCTGCCTTCTTTCCATAGTAATAGCGCTACTAAAATGATCGTAACAGATCCATAACGAAGGATTGTAAAATAGAATGGATCAATATACTTGAAAGCCGAATGGGCTACAGGAAACATTGCTCCCCATGAAACTGCCGCAATAAAACATAAAAAAGCCCCTAAAAATACCGTATTTCTCAACTACTCTTCCCTCTTTCATAAGTTTAATCATAACCATCATTTTATATCGCTTTAGATATCTCGTAAAATGAATAATAGTAATGATTACTATCAAGTTTTTTGATATCATAAATGAGGATAAGATAAAGGCAAGGGATGGAGAAAAGTGGAGTTAAAGGACTTGGAAATCTTTAAGATGGTTGCGGAAAAAGGAACCATTACAGAAGTGGCAAAAGAGCTGAAATACGTTCAATCAAACATTACAGCGAGAATTCATAAGCTCGAATCAGAACTGAATACCCATTTGTTTAACCGGCACCGCCGAGGTATGAGTTTGACCCCTGAAGGGAAAAAACTATTAACTTATAGTAGAGAAATATTATTGCTCACAGATGAAATGAAAAAAGCTGTTCAAAGTAAAAAAGAACCGTCTGGAAAATTAGAAATTGGAGCAGTTGAAACCGTCATTCAATTACCAACGATCTTATCTAACTATATTAACAAATATAAAAATGTCGATTTGTCGTTGGTTACGGGTGTTACAGAAGCATTAGAAGAAAGGGTATTGAATCATCAGTTGGACGGGGCGTTCGTAACAGAGTCAGCCTTTCATCCTGATCTTGTCTCTTATGAAGTGTTTCAAGAAGAGCTGGTTTTAATTTCAGATATGGGCATCTTCGCACTTCAGGAGTTAAAAGAAAAACCGTTCTTATGCTTTAGCGAAGGCTGTGGGTACCGGGCACGGCTTGAATCGTGGTACAAAGACCAAAACATCACACCAAAAAAAGTAATGGAATTCGGTACATTGGAAACAATTCTGCGTAGTGTGGCCATGGGACTAGGCATTTCATTCCTCCCAAAGTCGGCGGTTACCCAGATGGAACAAAGCGGACTTATCCAATGCCATTCACTTCCTGATCAATACAGTAAGATTAAAACCGTTTTTATTAGAAGAGCTGATACATACTTAACACCTACGATTGAAAAATTTATTGAAACGATACAAATCGATAAAAACAGTGCATTTTAATAAATATGGGTATCTCAAAAGAAAAAACCCTTCAAAAGAAGTTTAAATGTAAAACCAAGCGGGAAATGTACCATTGAATGTGAAATATGTTACAATAAATTATGTTAATAACTTTCTTTGACTCAGCGTCAAAGGGGAGTAGCTTGAATTGGACATCCAATTACAATAAAGTCGTCATTCCATGATTATTAGATCATCGGCTTTATTGGCATTCAACTGATTGCTAAGCGAGACCTTTGCCTTTATGGCACAGGTCTCGCTTTTTTTCGTTGGGCCAGAACCAAATCCAAGCGTAAATCACATTTAGCTTCACTTTTATGGAACAAACCATCTACGAAGCAAAAAAAACGGAGTAACAGGAACGATTCCAGAAAGGAGTACTGCAATGAACTATTATCAACAGAGTAAGGAAGAAGTACTGAAATCCGTGCAATCCTCCCAGGACGGGTTAACGAATGAAGAGGTTAGCACCCGTCTTGAAAGGGACGGCTATAACGAAATTAAGGATAAGGAAAAAGTTCCGACATGGAAGCTTTTCCTTGAAACATTTAAAGACCCAATGGTCATTGTTTTGCTAATTGCAGCGGGTGTGCAAGTGATTCTTGGCGAAATCGTCGAATCGCTCATCATCCTGCTAGTTCTCGTCTTGAATTCAATCATTAGTGTTGTGCAAACGAAAAAGGCGGAAGGATCGCTCGAGGCTTTGCGCAATATGTCGGCACCTGAAGCAAAAGTCATCCGGGATGGAATAAAGAAGACAATCCCAGCAAGGGAACTTGTCCAAGGCGATATCGTTTTCCTCGAAGCAGGTGATTACGTCCCTGCTGACGGACGAATCCTCACAAGTGCATCATTGAAAGTAAATGAAGGAATGCTGACAGGAGAATCGGAAGCAGTCGAAAAGCATACGGATTCCATAACTGAAGAGGCTCCTCTAGGCGATCGAAAAAATATGGTGTTTAGCAGTTCTCTTGTTGTTTATGGCCATGGCCAAATGGTTGTCACAGGGACAGCTGAAAAGACTGAAATCGGGAAAATCGCGGACATGCTCGCCACTGCCGAAGCAAAACAAACGCCGCTTCAGCGGAAGCTGGATGCATTCAGCAAAAGGCTTGGTATTGCGATTCTATTTTTATCTATCTTTATTTTTGCCTTGCAGGCAGTACGGATTTGGCTTGGCGATGATGTTGTTGATACTGGCACCGCCCTTCTGAATGCGTTAATGTTCGCAGTTGCTGTGGCCGTTGCCGCCATTCCGGAAGCATTATCTGCAATTGTCACAATCGTCCTTTCAGTTGGAACGAATAAAATGGCAAAACAGCATGCGATTATCCGCAAACTGCCTGCTGTTGAAACGCTTGGTTCCGCAAGTGTCATCGCCACAGATAAAACAGGAACGCTCACAAAAAACAAAATGACAGTCACGGATTTCTTCATTCCAGGTACGTCCGTAAAACCACTGAAGGAAAATCCGGATGAATGGAATGATTCGGAACGAATGCTCGTCAATGTTGCCGCATTATGCAATGACTCATACATCAACGATGACGGCAAGGAAGTCGGTGACCCGACAGAGGCGGCGCTCATCCAATTCGCCAATAAAAACAACCAGGACTATGATGAGCTTCGCCGGACCTATCCGCGTCTCGCTGAAATGCCGTTTGATTCAGACCGGAAATTGATGTCAACCGTCCATACAATCAACGGCCGAAAGCTTATTTTGACAAAAGGCGGACCGGATGTAATGTTTGGACGCGCAAGCTATGTGCTTATTGATGGCAAGGAAGTGCCATTGACAGATGAAACCTTGAAGCCTTTTATACAGGTTAACGAAGATTTCTCCAACCAGGCCCTGCGTGTTTTAGCATATGGCTACAGGGAATTAGCTGATGGCAAGGCCGACATTGACGAAAGCGATGAAAACAATCTTGTCCTCGTCGGCCTTACGGCGATGATCGACCCTCCACGTGATGAAGTTTATGAAGCGATTCGAAATGCGAAAAGCGCCGGCATCAAAACGGTTATGATTACAGGGGACCATAAAACAACAGCCCGTGCGATCGGCCGTGACATCGGCTTGATGGATGACGGGGACATAGCTCTATCAGGACAAGAGCTTGATGCCATGTCCGACGAAGAACTTGATAAGAAACTTGAACACATTTCGGTCTATGCCCGCGTTTCACCTGAAAATAAAATTAGGATCGTCCGGGCTTGGCAAAGGAAAAATCACGTTACCGCAATGACCGGCGACGGGGTAAACGACGCTCCGGCATTGAAACAAGCAGATATTGGAGTAGCGATGGGGAGCGGGACAGATGTCGCAAAGGATGCGTCATCCATGATCCTCACCGACGATAACTTCGCATCCATTGTCAAGGCGGTCGGGGTCGGCCGGACCGTTTACGAAAATATTAAAAAAGCGATCAGTTACCTATTTGCGGGTAACCTTGGCGCCATCATTGCAATTCTTTACGCAGTCATCTTCAATCTGCCGAATCCATTCACAGCAATCCAATTGCTTTTCATAAACCTTGTGAATGATTCACTTCCGGCGATTGCGCTAGGCATGGAAAAGCCTGAACCAAATGTAATGAAAAAGAAACCGCGCAATCCGAATGAAGGGCTGTTTGCAGGCGGTACATTACAAGCAGTGGCAGTCCGGGGTATCCTAATCGGGACGGCGGTCATCACATCCTTCTATATCGGCTTGAGCCATTCCAATGAAATGGGGGTTGCGATGGCTTTCACAACCTTGATTTTGTCCAGGACGCTGCAAACATTTGCCGCCCGTTCCAATACCCAAACAGCGATCGGAGCCGGGTTCTTTAGCAACAAACCGGTCATTGGCGCAGTACTGTTGGGATTCGTCTTGTACGGATTTACAGTTCTTCCATTTACACGAGAAATCTTTGAGATTCCGGCACAATTCGGCTGGAATGATTTCCTCGTTGCAGCTGGCCTTGCAGCCGCGGCAGTCGTTCTAATGGAAGTCTTTAAAGTCATTCGAAATAAAGTACAAAAATCAAAGTAACATAATGAATCAAAAGGGACGGATATCCGGCTTCATTCGAGTCCAGAATGAAGCACCGGAACCGTTCCTTTTTTTCAAATTATTTAGATATAATTCCAAATAAAATCCACCCAAACCGACTAAGTTAAAAATCTTTTAAAATGTAAGCGTTTTAAAGTTTTCTGAATAATTGACATTTTCATAAAACAGTTATACTATAATAACAATAAACCTTGTTATTACTAGGTACTAATACCTAAACCTAATCACAACTAAGGAAATTCACACCTTGTTTAGGAGGACTCATCAAAAATGAAACCATCAACAAAGAAATACTTGATCGACCGTATGTATAAAGCTTCACAAGGTCTGGCTAACGCGGTCCTTGTTACACTCGGAATCGGCCTGCTCATTGAATCGTTAGGAACATTCACAGGCTGGGAAGGATTTTTTACAATCGGAAAAGCAACACAGCTTATGCTTGCCCCGGCACTAGGCGCAGGAATCGCCTACCAGCTTGGAGGGAATACACTTGTCATCTTCAGCGCTATGGCTTCAAGTACAATCGGGGCCAGTGCCGTCCGGCTTACTGAAGATGGCGGGGTTACACTCGTGACAGGGCAGCCGCTTAGCGCTGTTTTGGCCGCCATCATTGCTACTTGGGTAGGAAAAAGAGTTATGGGGAAAACAAAACTCGACATGATGGCCATTCCATTTGCCGCTGTCTTTGTTGGCGGCGTTTCCGGAGTATTCCTGGCAATCATCACAACACCGTTGATTAACTGGCTGAGTGCGCAGATTGCCGCATCCATGGAAGGTTCGCCAATACTAGGGCCAATGGTCATTTCGCTTGTCTGGAGTATTTTCCTAATGTCACCGGCATCCTCAGCAGCCATCGCAATCGCGCTGCAGCTTGACCCTGTTTCCAGCGCAGCCGCTTTAATCGGCTGTACCGTACAGTTTGCTGCGTTCACGGCAATGTCGTATAAACAAAACGACGCCGGCGCCAATATCGCACAATCGCTCATTACACCAAAGGTTCAATTCCCTAACCTGGTGAAAAATCCCCGATTGGCGATTCCGCCATTTATCGCGGCCGTCATTTGCGCCCCGATTGCAACAGTCATTTTTGATTTTAAAGTGTCTTATAAGCTCGCTGGACTTGGCTTGAATTCCTTGATTGCGCCGATTAACATTTTGGCGGAACAAGGCCCAGTCGTCCTCGCAATTTATATTGCTGTTGGCGTTATTCTGCCAATCATTATTTCACTAGCAATCTATAAACTAATCAGCCTAAAAGGTTGGGCTAAAGCTGCCGACCTGAAGATGGAACTGCAATAGTTCATGCAAAAAAGGGGGCGGTTCTTGTTTGCCGATAAGCAAACGGAACCGTCCCTATTTTTTCGGAAAGTAAAAAGGTTGATCGTGTCCTATGCCCAGTTATAGCGGCACCGTAATCCTCTGCTTTTCTTTAAAATAAACCCACTCGGTAAAGCCGATTTCTTTCAGACGTTCCCGGACGAATTCGAAGTCGTCCCCTACTCTTTCAGGGTCGTGGGCGTCTGAGCCAAACGTGACTGCCACACCATAATGCTTGGCGACTTCCAATATTTTGTCGGAAGGGTACCAGCCACCGCAGTCCTTCGTTTTGCCGGAAGTGTTAATTTCAATGGCTACATCGTGTTCGCCAATGATTTTGAGAGTTTTTTCAATGGCATTGGTCTCAATGGACGAAAAAGATGGATAAAATCCCTTCATGGCGTCAATGTGGCCAAGGATCTGGAACAGCCCGCTACGTGCCGATTGTTCAATCAATGAATAGTAGGCTTCCTTCACCCGGACTTTTTCGCTTTTTGAAAGTCCATCCCACCGCCCCTTTTTAAAAATGCTGACATCCTCGACATAATGAACCGAACCGATAATATAATCAAACGGATATTTGTCTAAAAAGCTCCGGTAAACTTCCACATGTTGAGGAAAAAAGTCTGCTTCGACACCCAATAATACATCAATTTTCCCAGCGTATTTCTCTTTTAACTGCAGAACTTCCTGTACGTAACCCTCAAACTCACTCTTCCCCATCGTGATTCCAGGATACGGCCGGTCCTCTTCTTCGGCAAAATAAGGAGAGTGGTCGGAAATTCCAACCGCTTCCATTCCTTTTTCGATTGCCGCTTCAATATAGCTTTGAATGTTCCCGCGCGCATGGCCACAGCGGTCGTGGTGGGTATGTAAATCGAATAGCACGGAAGGTGTTGATTCACTCACTTCGAAATTCCTCCTAAGTTCTTTAAAAGTTCCAACAAAGCCCTCTTCATTTAATTGAACCGAAACCTTCAGAGTCGAAAAAAAGGAACGGGACACCTCACCTATCGGCAAACGCCCTTCTACCCCATCCTATAACAAAAAACGTTTTTTTCCAAAAAGATTTATTTTAAGAAATGACGTTATGAGGCTTCACGCCAAGTAGCCGATCCCTTGAAGGTACCGTAAAAAACTTTTCTGTCATTAACATGTTTACAACCAAATAAAATGGGGTAAAGGGAAATTCTAAGTGAGATTTAGGCAAGTTCTGACCTTTTCCACTTCGCTTATGGCTTAAAAACGCAGAAGGAGGAATAGTTGATGAGACAATTCGATCTTAATGAATGCATCTATTGTGGCGACCAGCTAAACAAATGGGAAAGCAATAGAAGCTACTGTTGGGACTGCAGTGAATCCACTTCCCCCGAAGCCTTTCATGAAGAAGATGAAATTTAATTTGTAACGCCGCGCCCTGGTGCGGTATTTTTTTTTGAAAAATTGGCCTATGCCATCAAGCAGCCCATCCCCACCTTCGCCCAACCACACAAATAGTCACTATCCCCCCTAAAAATCAAAAATTTGACACGAATTAGACATCATGCCGCAACAATTGAAGCATCATTAACCACGAAAACAATGTGATAATAGTGGTAACAAAGAGCGAAAGGATGACTTCGCATGGAAACAACGTTGCAAGAAATGCTAAAAAAACGCCCAGGGATGAGCATGCTTCAACTAAAAAGAACCCTGCTCGTACAACAAAAGAATGGGTACGCCCTTATAGATGCCGATATCGCCACCCTCGAACTTTCACAACCATTTACATACGAATACACACGGCTTAGCTCATCCTATTAACGAATGAGTTTGGCTTCGCTAACAACGATAGAGAAATCAGTACAGTTTTGCTTCAGGAACCGGTTCAGTCTAGATTCACGAACAACGAATAAGGGACGGTCCCTGGTTACCTTGGCTAACCGGGAACCGTCCCCTTTCATTTTTCAGCTAAGCAGTACCGTCCCCCTTAGCCGATATCCACTCCAGCGCGTTCGAATGCTGCTGCTTCCAGGATAGACATGCCTTGTGCCTCGGCAGCCTTAGCCACTTTTTCGGAAACTTGCGGGGCAAGTTTCGCAGGAGCAGCATAGGACATTTCCCTTGCCCGTGCAGAGTTTCTGCGTAGGAACGGCCCCCAGATTGCAAAGGTCTTACCTGGATCTTGAATATTGAGGAACAGTGTGTTTCCATCTGGTGAGAAGGTTGGGCCTGCCAGTTCAGAATTACTTAAGCGGTTTGCGGCAAAAGGATAGACATTGCCTTCCGGTGTAATTCCCATTAGGCGGTCTTGGCCGGACCCATCTTCTGCAATCCAAAGGTCTCCCCAAGGAGTCATGCAGATATTATCTGGATATTCCATATATTTCGCGTCATTTCCCTCATAAAAAAGTTCCAATGTATTTGTATGAGGAATATACCGGTACACCCGTCCAAGTTTTTTCTCGCCTGCAGATGTGTCATCGAACCAGAAGACCCCACTTTGGAAGAACGCCCCCTCTAGTCTAGAGAATTCAATGCAGTTTTGCTTCTTAGCATCCTCGCGGCAGAAATGAGGATCAACTTCTTTCCATACAACTTGGAATGTTTGCCCTGTCTTAAACGTGCTTGCTTTTGGATCTGTTACTGCCTCAATCGCCGCCGCGTAAAGCTTACCACCTTTATGTAAAGAGCCTACTGTTTGGCTGGTGTCATTCGGAATGAAACGGTAGAAGTAGCTTGGGCTGGCATCTTCAGTTAAGTATACATAACCGGTAGATGGGTCGATTGCACAAGCCTCATGTGAGAAACGCCCCATTTCCTTAATTGGAGTTCTGGACAATTCGTTCTCCGGCTGCTGTGGATCCACTTCAAATACATAACCGTGCGTTTCGGAACGTGTTTCTTCACACGTCAGCCAAGTACCCCATGGCGTCGCACCGCCTGCACAGTTTCGGATTGTCCCGGAAGATGTTACATATTCTTTGATAACTTCACGGTTTGCACCTACAACTAGAGCCGTTGTTCCACCAGCAGCCGCTGGATCGTAAGGATTTTTTCCAACTATAGGATGTTTTGCGCTTGTGCCTAGTTCATGGTTTCGAACAAGAATCGTTGTATTATTTGGCCCTTCAAAAGCCGCCATTCCATCAAACGCTCCAGGAATTTTGCTTCCGTCTGTCATCGCTTCGCCTTCAATAGAGATAATTTTGTAATGGAAGCCTTGTGGTAGGTCGAGAATTCCATTTGGATCTGGAACAAGAGGGCCATATCCAGCAAAGCCGCTTGCAGGATTTTCATTTGAATCTGCTAAAACCTTTGATCCAAGTGTTAAAACACCAGTCGATCCGAGTGTAAGAGCAAGCGTGCCCATTCCTCCAGCCTTCAGGAAATCCCGTCTGTTCAAGCCATTTTTCGTAGTTTGTTTAGTATCCATAAAATATGCAGCCCCTTCGCAGGTTTTTTTGAAACACAAGTTTAGAATAATCTGCGAATTTTAATAAATGGTTGAAACCTTGTAAGAGTTAGGTTAAAAATTATTAAGATATGTAAACGAAGATTGTAAGGGTTATCAAGGGTAATAAACCTTAATCTACCTGCATTGATTATTGTTGGAAGCTTCACTTTATCATGCGGAAATCACAGAAAAACCTAGGTTTACACTATATTGCTGTAACATTTTTAATGCTATTTTTACTATTCTTTACACTCGTTTTATAAACATTTGCCTGTTCTTTCACTATAATCAAGGTGATTACATAACCAAATTCAAAAGAGGCAAAAAGCCTTTTTTGAAAAAAGTAACGCATTTGCTCTCAAGACCACTTATAACTAATTGGAGGTGTTGTCCTTGCTTCAAAACATCGGAGTACCAGGGTTAATTCTCGTGCTTGTGATTGCTTTAATTATTTTCGGACCATCTAAATTGCCTGAATTAGGGCGAGCGGTTGGATCGACATTAAAGGAATTTAAAAAATCTACACGCGAGCTGGTAGCTGACGAAGAACAATCAAAAGAGAAGAAAATCCTTCCTGAAGAAAAAGGGATTTAACAAAAACAAGAAGATGTAAGCGACAATTTGTGCTTGCATCTTCTTTTTACTGAAGGATTAACAGGAGGAGGCAGGGTAAATGCAAGCCAAAGATACCCATCTAATTGGACATTTAGAGGAACTTCGCCGTCGTATCATCATAACTATGTGCGGCTTTATCTTTTTTTTAATTGTAACAATGATTTTTGTATCTGATTTGTATCGTTGGCTAATCAGGGATTATGACGGGAAACTGGCACTGCTGGGCCCAAGTGATATTTTATGGGTTTACATGACTTTATCTGGTGTTTTTGCCATTGCATGCACCATTCCCCTGGCTGCGTATCAAACTTGGAAATTCGTTGCCCCCGCATTGAAAAACGAAGAGAAACAAGTAACGCTCAAGTTTATTCCAGGTCTATTTATACTATTTATTTTGGGGATTTGTTTCGGATATTTCGTCCTTTTTCCAATCGTGTTGGGTTTCCTTACAAACCTCTCTGCCGGAGAATTTGAAACAATGTTTACAGCTGAAAAGTATTTCGCGTTTATGATTAACCTAACACTCCCGTTTGGATTTATATTTGAAATGCCGCTCGTCGTTATGTTTTTAACGAGATTAGGAATCCTTAATCCAGCAAGGCTCAAGAAAGCCCGAAAAGTTTCCTACTTTGCTTTGGTAGTCTTGTCTATTCTGATAACGCCGCCCGATATCGTTTCCGATATCTTAGTCATTGTTCCCTTACTAACGCTATACGAAATCAGTGTATCTCTTTCTAACTTTATATATAAAAAGAGAATTAAAGCTGAAACAGGTATGCAGGTCCAAATGAATAGCTAACCTGTTTTGGTTGTTTAAAAGCAGCGTAATACTTTGAAATTCCTTTTTAATTTTTAGCCTATAAACAGCACCTGACGTAATCGTACGTTTAATCATAATGCCATCGGGAAGTAGACCTATGTATCAACTTTTTAGGAGGGATTATCTGATGGAACATCGTTCACAAGAAACTGCTGCAAGTAAAGCTCCAGCAGAAGCCCGATTAAAACTAGCTGCTACCGCTATGGTCAGCAATATGAAACTCCATGCAACTAAAAATGGCGGGGAAAAAGGGTCGACCTCAACAGTCGACACGGAAACCGCTAAGAAAATCATCGAACAATGGCCCGCTACGTCCAAAATGTCCGCCCAAAACACGATGGATTTTTACGGACCGCCAAACGAAGCAACTCCAAGCAAATTAATCTGGTATAAGAACGGCCCTTGGAAACGGACAATTGCCTATCGTGACGAGGTGCCTCATGATTTTCCAGAACCTCATACCGACGTGCTTGAACAATTCATCGATTATCATGTACCAGCCGAAAAAGTAGGCCTGGTAGCCCAGCTGGAAGGAAGCATTGTAATCGACCGGACAAAAGGCGAAGTTTCAGTCCACTGCGACAATGAAGGCGCCAACACATTGTCCTTAAACATGATGCATGAAATTGTTACAGGTAAACGTACGGCAGAAGAAGCGAGGGAATTTATCGCAAAGGAAATCGTTGAGTATATCATGGGACGCCCTGCCCCATATGCTGAACGATTCCAATTCGAATTGCCACAAGGCGAGCAATGGGACACCGACAAACCAGTTGTCCAAGACGTCGCTCTAGACCAAGCCCTTTCCAAAATGAAACAAACATTGGGGCTGGATAAAAACTAAGACCTATCACGGCTCCAATCGTTTTTAGACCTAATAATGCCTGCTCATTTGCGTTACGTAATCTGGAGCAGGCATTTTTCTATGATTTTTTATATTACTCCCCAACATCCCAATAAGAATCTGTACCGGTTAAATAATCGTAATCCAAGCCGCTAAACATATAATTACCGGTTGCTTTAGAGATACTGATTAACGAACTGACTCCGAACCCTTTTGTCCTCGCAATGGCTCCGTTTTGGCCATATAAGTGAATTTCAACGGAAGCCTCATATTGTATAAAAGCTCCCTTGTCCTTGAATTCAACAGACTCATCCAGGTACTTAATTTCGTAACGACTGTAATCTCCGTAGGTAATTTCATCAAAAAGAACATTGTATAATTCAGGAGGACTATCTTGATCAAAAAGAGGAGTTAGGATTTCCCATACTTCTTCCTCCGTTTTAGCCAATTCAATACTCGTTACTTTATCGAATAACCCTCTGCCAATTCTGAGCATCATCTCTTCATTAACATCTTCTAAATAAGCGAAAGTTCCTTGCTTATCTGCATCCCGATAACTGCCATCCTGCACCTGTGATTCTTCAAAAACTCTCCTTACAGACAAACCTAATGGTTTCCCCTTCACATCGGCGAATATCACTTTTATCGATTTAGGTTCACCTTCTTTTAAAATCTCAGGATCATGCAAGTAACCTTCAAATACTCCTTGTTCCGTAAGCAAATTAAATACGGGAATCATATCCTTATAGCCTAAGTAAAGATTCGTATCCGTTATTCCTTCTTGAAAACCTAATAGAGTCCTTACTTCCAGTTGGAGGATAAGCAGGTCCGGATTTGTTTGCACTTCTGCTTTTTGCACGTTAATTCCTAAACAGCAGCGGGGATGCGCGCCAACTTGAAGAGGAATCTCTGTTACTGTTGAATCCTTTTTAATAGCAGCTTTGGCAGACAATTTCTCTACTTCCTGATCTCCCTTTTTTTCACCATTGTTCGTATTTTGAACGCTATCACCGCAAGCCGCCAGCAATGAAACTATCACGATTGTTAAAAATAAAAATTTAGCCCGTTTCATCAATTATTCTCCTCGTAAGTTAAAAGTGTGCCAATCTGACGTAGTATTAGAGTGGTAGCGATCATTTTCTTTGTTAAACCAGCCCCCTTATTATTTGGGAAAAACAAAAACCCAACAATTAATAAATTGTTGGGCTGCATGAAACAGAAACAAAGAAGTGCAGCCCGACGATCATAGCCAAATGCCTTAGACTCGTAGCTTTGCGTCCCACCCTTTCAGATGGTTTGCCCAAATATTATTTTAATTATTTCATTATAGTCTATTTTACCTATGATTAATAGGATTTTTTTACTATGTTTCTATTAATTTCTATGTGCTAATTACCCTCTTCCCCCGACTTGCCTTTTTGGGTACTAACGCTCAAACCCTGCCCATATTCTTAATATAAGGAAAGGATATGAAAGGAGGTAACCTTCTTTGGCTAAAATTAGGGTTCGATTGCAGCCGATTGTACGGAATATCAATTTACCAACTGTAATGAAAACAGCGTCCCTTCCGAGGGAATCCGTTGAACGATTATTCATCGCCACCCAGGTAGGGGAGATTTTTTACATAGGAGACGATGGGTTAAGGACGTTTTTGGACATTCGCACCCGGATTATTAAGCTGGGCCATGCGGGTGGCGGATATGACGAACGGGGGGTGGTGGGGCTCGCGTTTCATCCTCAATTTCACACGAATGGCCTCTTTTATCTTCATTATTCAGCAGCTGGAACACAAGGACCCGGCGCGCTTACTCAGGAATTTCAGCCCGACCCTTGTAACCCAGGAACGTTAAACCTAAGATGGACAAACAGGGAAACGCGTTTTGACCATATCGATACTGTTGAAGAATGGATGTTGCCATCGAATGGCCTGCCCCAAAAACGACGGACATTACTGAACATACGGAGGCCTTTTTTTAATCATAATGGCGTCAACAGCCTGAACTTTTCACCTGAAACAGGCAAGCTGGTTTTAACAACAGGTGATGGCGGTTCAGGCTATGATCCATTTAATCTCGCCCAGGACGACATGGAAATCGCCGGTAAAATCATTGAAATCGATGTAAGCAAAAACACGCTGATCACCAACCCTCCCGTCGTTACGCGTTTCAACGAACTTCCCCGCCCAATCCAGGAAACACTTACCGTGATCGCCAAAGGGGTTCGGAATATACCGGGCATTTCATATCAGCGGACCCGGCAGCAGTTTATTAAATATGCGGGAAATGTCGGACAGGATTTCGCGGAGTCCATCTTTTCATTCATTCAATATCAGCCAATCCCGGTAACCCGGCTTGTTGAGGCCGCCCAAACAAACGCAGAAATTGGCCAAAACAGGTTGATTAACTTTGGCTGGCGCGGATGGGAAGGCGCGTTCCCCACACCGGCCATAAGGAGTTGCCCCGGAAATCCGACTTCAGCTTCTCATTCATTTGCCTATTACAACGATACAGTAAAAACATCCGAGACGCGCATCCCGCCTTTGCTCACTTATCTCCACAGGGATACCCGGCCTGGTAGGTTCGCGGGTACAGCGCTTACCGGGGTGCAGGCCTACTCGGGGACGACAATCCCCGCCTTAACCGGCCGCGTCGTCTTCATCGACCTCGCCCGCAAGGAATCCGCCCCTGTTCGAGGCGTTTTAGCGTATTCCAGCGCAAGAACCGACGGTAAACTGAATGACTATACTGTCATTGAAACTGATAATCCTTTTGGCCCCCAATCCGCCTACTATGTCAGCCTCGGAACCAACCAAAACCAAACTCGGCTCTATCTAGGGGCTTATGGCTCGATGAGAGTAACCGATTTTAACCAAGGTACTGTTTTTGAAATTTCACCTTAATTTTTTTGAAAAATTGGCCCATACACAAGGCCATCTATTTCTACAGTTAGCCAGCAAATACCCAACATCCACCGTCCCCCTCCACGCACCAAGTCACGCAAACACGAATCAAAAAGAAACGCCCCCGGCAGAACCGCAACAGCGGCGATAATGGGGGCGTTTATGATTTTTAGGTTTGTTTTTTTATATTACAGTACTTTTCCAATCCCTCATAAATTGTTCCTAACTTACCCCAAAATGGATTGCATGGCGGAATATAGATCTTTGGACTTCAATTCCTTACTTAAAATTTAAAAGCTTGTGAAGGAAAATGATGATTTCTTAAAAATAACCCCACCAATGGAGTAAATGTCCAAGCCATTTATTTTCAGCTGCATTTTCTATTAATAAGAGAGGTGGTGAAAAGAATGTCGGACAGAAGTTTTGCGCAACATGCCTATAGTCTTATAGGACAAGATGTCGAAGTTATTACAACGGCAGGCACTTTTCGAGGCACCCTTGTATCTGCTGGCAGTGATTCTCTTGTATTACAAACACGATTTAGAGGCCGAATAGTACGAAGGATAATTCGATTTGCCTTGATAGTCTCGCTTTTCAGGTTATTCTTTTGAGGCGTATTTTAACTACGATCAGCAAACCAGTTTTGAAGCACAAAATTCCAATCAGAGACTTAAAGTAACCACTCAAATCGCATCCTAGCTAACAAGCTATTCAGCAGAAGATAAAGTATAGAAAAACGCTCAATCTCTGAGCGTTTTTTATTAAAATCATTCCCGATTCTCCACTTTACCGATATGGTAAATCTTTTTACTAATACCCCAGAAAATCTGTTTTTTAGGAAATAACCATATAGAGATCAATTTGAGGATTTTACTTGGAACAGGATGCTAGATTAAAGGAGATTAAAATAGGTATATAAGGAAATTCAATCGTTGTCCGCCCCGGAGGCATCGTAGGTTCCGATATTAAAGTCTGGCGAGACTTATCCAACAATGCCGACGAGACCAAACTGGACCAAGACATCCAAGAAGCACTGCAATTTGTAAAAAAAGAATTTTTAAAATAGTTTAAAAGACGACACCCGCATCTCTGTTTGAACAGTTGGCGGGTGTCGTCTTTTCATTTCAATTGTACCTCTGCTTCAGGCACTTACTATATAACCCCTTGAATTCGCAAAATAATTTCTGCAATTATCGCAGATCCAAGATAGCTGCCTACTAGGACACACATGCCTACTATGATGGTTTTCCACCCGAGCTTTGCGAAGTCTGTCCAGGAGCGGCCAATGGAGATGCCTGCATAAGCAAGAATAGGGGTAGCGATGGCTAACAGATTTACCTGCGCTGTCCACTCCACAATCTTTTCCTGAAATGGCATGCCCGGAATGGTGATAATAAATCCGAGAATTCCGATGTAGGCAACGCTCGGAATCTTTTTAAACGGAAGGGCTTTATGAATTATTAGCCCAATCATACCAAGTCCCACTAACACGAACAGTCCCGGAAGTGCGGCAAGCGGCATCACTTCATAACCAATCCAGTTCCCTACAAGAACTAATAATGAAACAATGATGAATAATACGGCCCATTCTTGTATGCTTTTTAACATTGGTTATTATGCCCCCTTTGTGTTCGCTTCAACTTCTTTTTTGTCCCGAATTCTCGATAGAACATTATACAGTTTTTCAGTTAACGGCAAACCGATTAAAATACTCGCGTATAATCCAGTAACAGATGTTAAAAGGTTACTTGCTCCGGAAAAGGCAGCAATTTCGTCCGCCATTTCCGGATAAGCTGCTACTAGCGGCCCAAGTGAAGCAGCAGCCATACTGCCGCTTCCTATACCGGATGCCATCCCAAACGAGTAAGGATGAAGCGGCGTGGCTGTCGCCAAAAATCCTGAAATGAGTCCTAAGAAGATCGATCCAAAGACTGTACCGAAAATATAAATGGCCATCACACCGCGTCCCTCTGGAGAAGAAAGGCCGTATTTATCCGTGATAAGCGCCAGGTTGGGTTCACGGCCAATTGAATGTGTCATCCCAATACTTTCTCTCTTTAAACCTAGTAAAACCGCTATCGGCAATGCGAGTATAATTGTACCCAGGTTTCCAATCTCCTGGAGAATGAGTGCCGGACCTGCTTCTATTAGCAAGGGTAGAGCGGGACCTGCTTGAACCCCGAATTTTGCGATTAATAGAGTTAGGGTAATAAACACGAGATTTTCAGCATTCTCGGACTGCTTTTTAGTAACAGCAGGCGTAAAATAGACGGCAATCCCGATGATGACGGCATACAGCATCGGCAACAATAAAATAACCCCTGCTCCAACTGGAATCTGATGTGTGCCAATAAGTTCAGCAACAATGACAATGGCGAGTACTGTAAGATGCAAGCGCCAATCCTTCCATAGATTCACAGCATTTTCACTCATGTTCTCTTCCCCCTTTTTGGCATTTGGATTTTCGGCTTTTGGCAAATTCAAATCAGCCTACCGCCTCTTTTGCGTGTATCTTCATGTATTCCAAAGTTGCTTTTCCAAGTATCTTTGCGGCTATCAACAGGGCGCGCTCATCAATATCGAATTTTGGATGATGGTGCGGGTATGAGTCCTTCCACTCCGGGTTCTTTGCCCCGGTAAAAAAGAACGTGCCTTTAACATGCTGCAGGTAGTAAGCATAATCCTCCCCGCCCATGACCGGTTCCGTTTCCGCCACCCTCTCCACGCCAGGCACGCCTTCCGCCAACCGGGCAACAAATTCTGTTTCTTCCTTATGGTTGACAAGGGTTGGGTAGCCCCGAGTATACGTAAACTGATAGTCCGCACCATTCACTTCACACGTTCCACGAACAACCCTTTCCATTTCTTTTTCTATAAAAGTACGGGTCTCTTCTTTAAAGGTCCGGACTGTGCCAATCATTTCAGCGGTATCCGCAATGACATTGTACGGATTTTTTGCTTCGAATGAAGTGACTGATACAACCGCGGAATCCAAAGGGTCCACCTTCCGGCTTACAATTTGCTGGAGATTGTTAATGAGCTGGCCTCCGACTACGATACTATCAATCGTTTGATGCGGATAAGCGCCATGTCCTCCGCGCCCCTGGATTTTAATATCAAACCGGTCGGGAGCGGCTTGGATAGCGCCCACTCGATACCCTATTTCACCTAGGGGCATTTGTGCCTGTAAATGCGTCCCGAAAATCACATCCACCCCATCCAGGCAGCCATCTTCAATCATCGAAATCGCACCGCCTGGAGGCAACTCCTCCGCATGTTGATGGATAAAGACAACCGTGCCTTCTAATTCCTGCTTCATCCCATTTAAAACCTTTGCCAGGCCGAGTAATGTGGCAGTATGGCCGTC
Source organism: Neobacillus oceani (assembly GCF_046237595.1). NCBI lineage: Bacteria > Bacillati > Bacillota > Bacilli > Caryophanales > Bacillaceae > Neobacillus > Neobacillus oceani. Next base: position 3,597,646 of record NZ_CP143543.1, read on the forward strand.
ATGGCCGCAAGCATGCATCACCCCGACGTTTTTTGACTGAAATGGCAGATCCGTTTGTTCCACAATCGGAAGAGCGTCAAAATCCGCCCGCAATGCTACAGTTGGTCCCGGACGGTCTCCCTTTAAATAGGCAACAACTCCATTGCCGCCTACACCTGTCCGGACCTCGTGACCTAATCCGCGATGGTAATTCGCAATGTATTCCGCTGTTTTTACTTCCTCAAAAGATAACTCCGGATATTCATGCAAATATCTGCGAATGGACACTAGTTCATCATAGATTTCATCCAGTTTTTCAAAAAAGTCTTGCATACAAGATCCCTCCTGGTTATTCCATCATCTCTCTCAAAACATTGTAGACTGCCGATGAGTCCTGCTGGCCCTTCCCTTTGTTCCTGCCTAAATGGAATAGCTGATGGGTCATATCACTGACAAAGGTGGAGATGTTCGAATCTTCGGCTAACTGACGATACAAGTGGATATCCTTCGCCATATTTGCAAGTGAGAATTTCACTTGATCAAACGATTCGTCCAATATATTGACGCCGAATACATCCATCGCCCGCGTCTGTCCCGATCCTTTTTGGAGGATACCGGCAAGCTTTTCCTTTGCAACTCCCGACCTTTCTCCGGTTAGAAAGGCTTCACTTAATAACGTAATCACACCTGCCACGACCATATTGTGGCAAAGTTTGACGGTTTGTCCCGCTCCGCTCTTCCCGACATATTCGATATGCTTTCCTACTGCCTGCAAAACCGGGAGAATGCTAGGATAATCCTCTTCCTTTCCTCCAACCATAATCGTTAACGTCCCGTTTGCTGCTCCTTCTGGGCCTCCACTTAAGGGACAGTCAAAAAAAGAAACACCCATCCCCGCAGCAATCCCATGGATTTCCCTTGTCAACTTTACGTCATTCGTACTCATGTCCAAAATGGAGGTTCCTTTTTTCATTTTAAAAAGTACGCCTTTTTCGCCATGCAAAAGAGTATCGCGAATGACCTCTGGTGAGGCAAGGGATAGAATTAAATAGTCAACTTGGCTTGCCATCTCTTCAGGGCTTGTACAGGGAATCGCGCCAAGACTGGCTAATTCCTTTACCGCATTCGGATTAATATCATAGGCAAGCACATTATAGTGATGCTTAAGCAAGTTTTTTGCGATTCCGCCTCCCATCAGTCCGCATCCAATCACACCAACCTTCGCCATGCGCCCACTCCTTCCCCATCATTTTTCAGGCTTTAATATAAACAGTCTTATACTCTGTCCAAAACTCGAGGGCTGTCGAGCCTTGTTCTCTTGGACCGAGGCTGGATGCTTTTTTACCGCCGAAAGGATATTGGTTTTCAAAATAATTCGAAGGAATATTTACGTGTGTGACGCCTGTCTGAATATGCTTCACAAAGTGCATCGCTTTCTCGAGGTCTTTTGTATAAATGGTAGAGGACAAGCCAAATTCGCTGTCATTCGCTACTTCCAAGGCTTCCTCATAGGAATCGACTTCAATAACCGCGATGACGGGCGCGAAGATTTCCTCTTTGAAAATCGTCATGTCAGGCGTGACGCCGCTGAAAACGGTCGGAGCGACAAAATAGCCTTTATCCCTGCCTTGATCCGTCAGCCTCTTTCCGCCGCATTCAAGGACGGCGCCCTCTTCCACCGCGAGATCGATATGTTTTAAATAAAGATTCATTTGGCTTTCATCAATAACCGGGCCGTTGTCCGCCTTTTCATCAAAGCCGTCGGCAATATGTAAGGCATTCGCAGAGTCAACCAATCTACTAATAACCTCTTTCGAGATGCTTCTTGGCACAATCAACCTGCTCGTCCCGGTGCACCGCTGCCCATTATCAAAAAATCCGCTGATGACAACATTCCGGATCGTTTCATCAAGATTCGCATCCTCAAGGATGATCGAGGCGTTCTTACCGCCCATTTCAGCCTGCATTTTTCCGCCGCGGACTGTTACCGCTCTTCCCAGTGTCAGACCGACTTCTGTTGAACCGGTAAACGAAACGGCTTTTATTTTCGGATGATTGCCGATCGCACCGCCAATCACGCCGCCAGGGCCCGTCACCATATTCACAACCCCTTTTGGCACACCCGCTTTTTCAAAAAGCTCGATGATTTTCACACTAATCAACGATGTGTTGCTCGCGGGCTTAAAAATCACCGTGTTCCCGGCAACGATGGCAGGGGCAATCTTCCATATACCAATACCTAGCGGAAAGTTATAAGGAGCAATGACCCCAACGACGCCTAGTGGTTCCCTTACGGTGTAGGCAAAAATGTCCGCATTCTTGGAAGGGACGGTTTCCCCCTTTAAACGTGTTGCCTCACCACTGAATTGCTTCATGGCGTCAATCGTGATGTTGACTTCCGCCAAAGAGTTTTTATACGTCTTCCCGACTTCCTTTGTAATAATCGCTGCCAATTCCTCTTTTTGCTCTTCCAGCAGGTAAATTAATTTGAACAATACGTCCCCCCGCTCCGGGACAGCAACCTGCGACCATGTCTTGAAAGCCTGTTCCGCGACTGTAATCGCGTCCTCTACATCACGTTGATCGGACTTTTGGAAAAACCCCAGCACTTCTTCCGTGCTAGCCGGGTTGACGCTCGTATATACCTCTCCGGATTGAGCGGGCACCCATTCGCCATTGATGTAATTAAAGTACGTTTGAGCCATTTCTTCCTCACCTCATCTCTTGATTAAAATTTATTATAATATTCTAAATACTAAATAAAAATGTGGCAACCCACAAAGTTTTAATTCAAACATTATGGGTTGCCACATATAATTGGGTTGCAATCATGAGATCAACCCATTCTTTTTCATTGTTCAGGCTTAACTGAAGCATGTCCTCAATCTTTTTCAACCGGTAATACAACGTGTTTCCGTGGATATGCATCTCGGCCGCCGTGTCTTTATGGTTTTTATTATTCCGGATAAAACAAAGCAAAGTATGCAACAAAACCGGATCAGCTTTCAGCAGTTTCCCTATTTTATCGTGGATGTACATGTCGATGGTCTGCTGTTCAATTTCATGGAATAGCCGCTCCATGCCGAGCTTTGAATATTCAATCACTTTTGACGCCTTAGAGGTTTTTCCAAAGCTGATGGAACGAAGCGCTTCCTGGTAGGAGGTGGCCAATTGGTGTATGGTTGTTTTCCGGCCAATTCCAATTAAAATGTTCCGTCCACTTAAAATCCGGTCCATTTCGTTTATTAGTTGTTTCACTACATCCTCAGTAACCCCTCCTGGAATTAAAAGAATAAGCTGGTATGTATGCGTCACGACAAAACTATTTTTACAGAGGCTATCAAGTAATTTCTGAATCGAAAGAACAATCCATTGTTTTTCCTTTATCTTATTATTTTCCCATAAAGGCTTGTAGGCACCTTCAATAATCACACATTGAATGTCATTCGTCCGTTCCCACTTCAAATAATTCAGGAGACGATTAACATCATATTGGTTCTGCTCATTAATTAATTGGTTAAAAACCTCATTACGAAAATGGAGTTCCTGTTCTATCAAAGCGCTATCCTTTGTGATTTCAAGCGCCATCGTGAGGCTTGCATTCTCAATAATCATTTGTTCATTCTCAGGAAATTCCGTAAAAGGCTTTTCCAATTCCAGCACTCCCAAAATTTCCTGATTACGGATGATTGGAAAATACCTTTCTCTATTCTCATAAATTGATGTTTCGTGATAGATAACCGAAGATTGAATCAGTTCTTCCAGTAAAGAGAGAATGGATTCAATTCCATTCCCGTCGATAATAAGCTGGTAGAATTTTTTATGGATCGAGATAGAATCCATAAGCAGTTTATGTTGCATTAGCAAATCGTTATAAACCCTGGAATGTTCAATCGCAATCGCACTTTGATCCGCGATAATTTTAATCACTTCCATATCCTCCATGGAAAAAAGCCCATCATGATTAAAACTATCAACGACCAACACCCCAAAACAGCAATCCTTGTAAATGATCGGGACACAAAAAGCACTTTTGATTTTCCTTCCATATACCCCTTTCAAATAAGCACGATAGTTATCGGGTGACATCGTGCACATGAAATCATCTATTTCTTGCTCTGATTTAAAAAGAATCGCTTGTTTTTCTGAAAATACGCGCCCCGTAATCGATTCACCTGGAGAAAAGGCAATCTCCTGCAATGCTTCTACATCGACTCCTTTGCCTTCCACAAACTTAAGCCTTTGAGTGGACTCATCAAACAAATAAATAATAAAAGTGTCGGTAGTGCTGACCAAATCACTTGCGGCAGTAATTAAATTTTGAAGTACTTCCTGCAAATGTAACGATTTAGTCAGCAACTTATTAATTTCCAATAGCTTCATAGCCTTATGTGAATCGAGAAAAAAGGTCTCGGTTTGATCGAAGGTCATAGGGAAGCCCCCTTTCTCAAATGGATAAATACACTCGATGAAACCATCAGTATGGATGGTCTTTGATGGAGTTACCTATGTTATTAGTAATAGGTTCAACAAAAAGCGTACGAATCCTCCCTGTACTCTCTCCTTTTTAGTGATGCGGACGTATGTAAATCGGAATTTCAATTACTTACCCCCCGGCATCAAGCCGCACTCCTCAACATGCAGCAAGCCCACCTCACCGTTTTCCCCGGCAGGAATACATTAGAAAAAGGAGTCAACAAAAGAACAAGAGGCGAAGCGTGTGAAACTTAAGGAACTTGCTGTTTTGTTTGCTTTGGCGGCTTTGTTTGGATCATCCTTCCTATTCGTTCGGATTGCCTCCCCGGCGATCGGTCCTTTCCTTACTTCCCAAGGGCGGGTTACCTTTGCGGCTCTCGCTTTATTGACGATCGCTCTTTTTTTCAAAAAACCGGTCCATCTCAGGCAGCGATGGAAACACTATTTCATCATCGGCGCACTGAATTCCGCAATCCCCTTTACGCTCGTTTCCCTAGCGGCCGTTCATTTGAATGCGTCTATATTAGCAATCATCAATGCCATGACTCCCTTTTTCACAGCGATCGCAGCCTGGGTTTGGATGAAGGAAAGGCTCACCTCTTCCAAAGGCCTCGGGATTATGCTTGGGTTGGCCGGCGTTGTGATTACCGTTGGCTGGAGTCCAGTTGAGCCGAGCCTGGAGGTTTTTCTGGCGAGTTTATGTTCCCTTCTCTCGACAGTTTCCTATGCTTTCGGTGGGGTTTATGCGAAAAAGACCTTCAAGAACTGCTCTCCATTGTCGGTATCCTTTGGCCAGCTGATGGGCGCCACACTGTTATTGATTCCGATAACTTCGGCAGGCTTCCCAGGGCAAACAATCAACCTGGCACCAGTCGTTTTGTACTCCGTGCTTGGAGTCGCTGTTTTCTCGACTGCCTTCGGGTATCTCCTTTATTACTATCTAATCGAGCATGTCGGCCCAACGAAAACCGTTACCGTAACATTTTTGATTCCGCCGTTCGGCATGGTATGGGGAGCCATCGTCCTACATGAACAAATTACCTCAGGAATGTTTGCCGGCCTGTTAATTATTTTGGGAAGCCTCGCCCTCATAACACGTGAAGAAAAAAATGAAGCAAGGTCTCTTTAACCACATCTTTCGGAGAAAACTCCCCCTTCACCAGTAAAGACAGCCTCCACTCCGTTGTAGTAAAGTAGACACTAAGAGAAAGGGGAGGTTTTTCATGTTGAAAAAATTCACATTGCAAACGAATCACCGTGATGAAATGCTCGAGGTGACTGAACTCATTCAGAACTTTGTATCAGACCAGGGCTTGGAGGAAGGGGCGGTCGTCGTCTATTGCCCGCACACGACAGCCGGCATAACGATTAATGAAAATGCCGATCCCGACGTTAAACGCGACATGATCCGCCGCTTTGATGAAGTCTATCCGTGGCACCATGAAGCCGACAGGCATATGGAAGGAAATACCGCCGCGCATATGAAAGCCAGCACAGTCGGGTCCTCCCAACTCGTAATCGTCAATGATGGCCAGCTATTGCTCGGGACATGGCAGGGCATCTATTTTTGCGAATTCGACGGACCCAGGAATCGGCACTTTTTTGCAAAAATCCTATAACCCAAAAACTGCCGTCCGGACAAATCGGGCGGCTTCTTTTAATATCTGGCTGGCTTGGTCGACTATGAATAAATAGGAAGAAACTAGTTTCTCTAGTTAGTTCAAATAAATCAACGGACCGTCCCTTGATTTAATAATCCGGATTTAAGTGACTTCCTTTTCGAATTTTGCCCAATCAATGTCACTCAACTGGATTTGAGTGACTTCCTTTTCGAATTTTGCCCAATCAATGTCACTCATCTAGACTCGCGTGAAAAGTAATCGCTATCACGATGGTTCAAAAACAGTCCCTTGCTCAAAAAAAATAAAGAAAAAGTATGCTTCAAGGGGTACCCCCCCCTATAGGAAAGCATACTTTTCATATGACACGAAATTAACTTGCAAACCATGACTATATTTTTCTCCGGCTTATGACCCGGGTCAGACCCCTACTACTTGATATAGTTACTTAGTACATGAATTCACTAGTAAAAACCGACATAAACAGAAAAAATCACTAGTAATTCCCGGACACCAAAGAAGAGATTAACTAGTAAATCTCGGACACCAAAGAAAACAATTCACTAGTTAAAAAGCAAAAACGCCGGTTCTGCCGCGCAATTCGGGACCCGAATTTAGAGATGGAAGCAGAGTGGGGACGGTTCTAGGTTTGCCAATACACAATCAGCAAACTCAGAACCGTCCCCATTTAGCCATGAATACTCAAATATACCGCCTGCAATATCTTGTGGAACAATTTGTGAAAAAAGAAAAAACGGGGGAGTGACATGCACTACCCCCAATGAAATCCGTTAGTGACAGCCACATCAATGTATACTCAAATAAGCCTCCTGCACAATCTTATTCCCAGCGAGTTCACTCGGCTTTCCTTCTATTTTTATTTTGCCGTTTTCCAACAGATAGCCCCAGTCGGCGACTTGCAGGGCGGCTTTGGCGTTTTGTTCGACTAAAATGATAGTTGTTTCTGATTGTTTTAGTTGATACAAGGTTTCAAAGATTTCTTCTACTATAATGGGTGCAAGGCCAAGTGATGGTTCATCGAGCATCAAGATCTTCGGACGTGCCATCAGTCCTCTCGCAATCGCCAGCATTTGCTGCTCCCCACCGCTCAACGTACCGGAAAGCTGCTTTCTCCTCTCTTTTAAACGGGGAAAAAGCTCGTACATTTTTTCTATATCCTCTTCAATTCCTTTTATGACAGCCTTTGATGCCCCGTATCCTTTATAACGGTTAAAAGCGCCAAGCCGCAAGCTTTCTTCAACCATTAATTCAGGAAACATTCCTCTTCGTTCAGGAACAAGGCTTATACCTGTATAGGCAAGCTTTTCGGCAGGAACGCCGGTAATATTTTTTTCTTCAAAAATCACTTGTCCTGATTTTGGGAGCAGCAAGCCAGCGATTGTGTTCAATAACGTCGATTTGCCAGCACCATTTGTTCCGATGACTGTACTTAGCTGTCCCTCTTTTATCTCCAGATTTACTCCTTTTAATGCATGGATGCTTTCACGGTACACTTGCAAGTCGTTAACCTTCAATACTGTTTTCGCATCTTCAGAAACATCCCGCTCTTGATAGGACTTTTTAATATCTACACCAAGATAGGCCTCGATCACCTTTTCATTACTCTGAATTTCAACAGGTTTCCCTTCGGCAATTTTACTGCCAAAGTCAAGGACGATAATGTGATCGGATATTTCCATCACGGTTGAAAGGTCATGCTCAATAAGAAAAATCGTTAGCCCCTCGTCTTTTAATCCTTTGATAAGACGGATCATCGTTCTGCGTTCCTCTGCACTTAATCCTGACATAGGCTCATCCAAAAGCAGCAGTTTTGGCTGAACGGCAACAGCACGGGCAATTTCCAGCCTTCTTTGTTCACCAAACGACAAGTCACCCGCCAAATGGAAAGTTTTTTCTTCGAGACCAACCATCGCTAACATCTCCATACCAAGCTCAGTTGCTCTTTTTTCACGGGTTTTTATGCTCGGAAAACGAAGCATGGAACTGATGATATTGGGTTTTCTCGTCTCACTTACCGATACCATCACATTTTCCAATAGTGTCATATTATTAAATATTTGGAGGTTCTGAAAGGTTCGGGAAATGCCCAGCTCGGCAATCTCATTTGGCTTGAAGGCGTTTATCTTTTTACCGTCAAATAGCACATCCCCCTCTTCAGGAGAATACATCCCTGTAATACAGTTAAAAGTGGACGTTTTGCCAGCACCATTCGGACCTATTAGAGATACAATCTCTCCTTTATTAATGGCAAAATTATTGTCGTTAACGGCGATAACTCCACCAAAACGTTTAGTTACATTTTTAAACTCCAGAAATGCAGATGCCATTATGTTCTCCTCCTAATGAGCCTAGTCAACCGTTCTACTATTCCCATTATTCCTTTTGGCATATAAATCATCATAATAACGAGCAGCAGGCCAAAGAAGATGACTTCTACAGCCCCTCCGGCACCCGCTCCAAAAAACAGCGGAACGACATCGCGCAGCACTTCCACAAGGAGAGTCACAACCGCAACCCCAATGATGGCGCCGTAAAGACTTGCAAGCCCACCCAAGACTGCCATCACCACGAATTTAATCGACATTTCAAAACTGAAAATAGCAGGACTGATAAAACTCATATAGGAGGCATACAATCCCCCGCTTAAACCAGCAAGCACAGCACTGATCACAAAAGCTGTCATTTTATATTGCCCTACATGAATGCCCATTGATTGGGAAGCGATGGAGCTGTCCTGGATTGAACGAAGGTTCCTTCCCCAGGGAGATTGCACTAAATTTTTCATCAAAATAAAAGCAATGACTCCTATTAAAACCACGACATAAAACCATGCAATGTCCGAGGTGATGGAGAAACTTCCAATGGACAGAGATGGAATCCCAATCAAACCTGATGGTCCGCCGGTCAGCTCCGATTCTTCAATTAATATGATATTAATAACAATGCCGAACCCCAAGGTTGCGAGCGAGAAGTAATGACCTTGAAGGTTTCGCGTAAGGAATCCAATTATGTAGGCAATCAATCCGGCAAAAACAACTCCCGCCAATAACGAGAGCAAAGGGGATATTGAATACTTTACCGCCAATATCCCTGTTCCATAAGCTCCTATTCCCCAAAATGCGGCTTGTGCCAACGAAACCAGCCCGGCATGTCCCATTAAAATCGACAGTCCCAAAGTTGAAATGAAATACAACCCAATCAATATGAAAATTCCTGTAATATAGGCTCCCGCGAAATGAGGAAACACAATAAGAGTGACAAGTAAAAGAGGAATGAGAAGCAATTTTCTTTTCGAAAAGGTGCTTACTGGTAAAGTTGTGTTATTGGTAACAATTGTTTTCTCCATGTTCATCCTCCTTCCTTAAACACGCCTTCCACTCTTTGTCTTCATAATCCCTTGAGGCATAAATACTAGAACGAGCAGCAAGATGAAAAAGGCAATTGCATCCTTATACCCAGAGGAAACCAAACCAGCCCCAAGTGACTCCAGAACCCCCAAAACAATTCCGCCAACAACCGCTCCAGGAATACTGATCAGCCCTCCAAGGACCGCGGCGACAAATCCCTTTAAACCTATCATGAGCCCCATGTCATAGGTTGCAAGAGAGATCGGTGTTACGGCAACCCCAACAATACCAGCAAGACTGGCCCCAAGCATAAAAGAGAGTAAACCCATCCATTTGGGGGAAATTCCCATCAAACGGCTGACTTCACGGTTCATCATACTTGCTCTTAATGCAGAACCGAGCATCGTTTTTTCAAAAAAGAAATACAGGGCAATCATGGTGACCAAGGTAATGCCTATGACAAAAAAGTCCTGTCTTGGAATGGCGGCACTGAGGAAGCTTACAGGCTGCCCTTCTAAAAAAGGGGGCAGAACCTTTGGAGTACTTCCAAATATAAATAAGGCTAGACCGCGGAGTACGGTTGAGACGCCGATTGTAATAATAATCAAGACAACTTCACTGTTGAATCTTGCAGGCTGGAGCGCCAGCCGTTGAACAAGCGCTCCCACCAAAGTAGCAGAGATAACCGCAAAAATTGCAGCCACCCAAAGGGGGGCTCCTCCCGAAACCATTGCCGCGGCAGTGATTCCTCCGACCATGACAAATTCTCCCTGAGCAAAGTTAATAACGCCATTGACGTTATAAATCGTGACAAACCCAACTGCAATTAGAGCATAAATCCCTCCAACGGCCAATCCCGACAAAAGTAACTGAATAATTTCCAAACGCTCTCATTCCCTTCTACTCAGGAATTACCCACTTTCCATTTTTAACCTGTACCACTAGAGCATCCACGGAACTTAATCCTTGATGATCCTTATCACTAAGGTTGAATACCCCCGTTACTCCAACTACATTTTCAAGCTTTTCAAGATTGTCCCTAATGGATTCTCTTGTCACCTTGTCTCCGGATTTTTCGATTGCTTTAGAGATGAGGAGCAGTGCATCGTATGCCATTCCATCAATCGGGCTTGCTTCCTCCCCAAACTTTTTTAAGTAACTTGTTAAGATTTCTTTCTGGGGATCATCTTCAGATATTTGATCAGCCACCCATACCTTTCCGGCAGCCACATAGGTTCCCTCGGCAGCATCCTTCCCGGCAAGTTCAACAAAAGCATTGGAACCAGCGCCGGCAGGATAAATTAACATGTTGTCCATTTTTAGTTCCCAGTAGTTACGATTCACAATAGAAGCCGCGGGAGGGATGGACCATACGACGATTGCGTCAGGGTTTAACCCCTTTATTTTGGTTAGCTGGGGCTTCATGTCTTTATCGCCCATTCCGAACTTTTCAACCGCGGCAATCGTGATCCCATTTTCTTTTGCGACCGCTTCAAAAGTTTTCAGGCCGCTTTCCCCATATGCATTATTTAGAGCCATGAAAGCAACATTTGATTTATTCTCTTTTTTGAGCAGCTCCACGATACTCTTAGAAATATCCTCATTGTCCACTGGAGTCTTAAACACCCAGTGGCGTTCTTCTACAGGTGAAGAGATTCCGTCACCTGATCCGACTGATACAAGCGGCACTTTGCTTTTTTCAATATAAGGCAGCAGCGGCATAGTCGTTGGTGTCGTTCCGGCACCAATAATAACGTCTACCTTATCCTGTTCGACCAGTTTTTTTGTTACAGTCATAGACTGGGTTTCATTCGATTCGTTATCATAAACAACAAGCTTGATTTTCTTTCCGTTGATTCCACCATTGTCATTGATTTGTTTTGCAAGCAATTCAATCGCATCTTTCTGTGGAACCCCCCACACCGCGGATGCTCCGGACAATTCCAGATTCACACCAACCTTAATGACCCCTTTTTCCGCATTGGTTGTGTTGCTGTTGCAGGCTGCTAAACTGAAGACAACTAACACACTGGCTAGTAAAGCGAACCATTTTTTCATTTTTCCTTCCCCCATCTCTCGTTAAAACTCGACAATAACCGTTTTAAAGTGACAAAAACTTTAATTTATAGAAAATTTTAATATTTCAAACATATAATGTAAAGCGTTTATATTTAAATAATCAGGCGTTCCAACTATACTTGTACCCCTTATCTTCAATCTCCCGAGCAGTCCGAAAAACCTTTAAAGGCTTGAAAGTATCAATCATGACAGCCAGTTCCAGCGTTTCTTTTTTCCCTATACTTGCCTCAATTTTGCCGGGATGCGGCCCATGAGGGATGCCTGACGGATGCAAGGTGATCGATCCTTCTTCTACACCTTTTCTGCTCATAAAGTTTCCTTTGACATAATAAAGAACTTCATCACTGTCTACATTGCTGTGGAAATATGGAGCCGGTATTGCCTCTGGGTGATAGTCATAAAGACGGGGGACAAATGAACAAATGACAAAGTTATGACCTTCAAACGTCTGATGAATCGGCGGAGGCTGATGGATCCGCCCTGTAATCGGCTCAAAATCCTCCACATTAAACGTATATGGGAATAGGTAGCCATCCCACCCTTCCACATCAAGTGGATGATGATGATACAGATGGGAATGCATATAGCCTCTTGACTTTGTCCTAACCTCATACTCACCGGATTCCAAATTGGCTGATAGGGTTTCCGGCCCATGGATATCCCTTTCACAGAAAGGACTGTGCTCCAGCAGCTGGCCAAAAGCATTTCGGTATCGTTTCGGAGTTGTAATCCAGCTTGTCGTTTCAATCACGAGAAATTTTGCTTCACCGGCATCAGGTACCACTTTGTAGATGGTTCCAACCGGGATTACGATATAGTCGCCAGGGCGATAGCGAAGATTGCCGAACAGAGTCTCTACTAAGCCGGTTCCATAATGGACAAACAACACTTCATCCCCATCACTATTACGGTAATAATAGTCCATTTCTTCTGTTGGACTGACAGAACCGATCAGCAGATCATCATTACCGAGCACATATTGACGGCCTGCAACCGAATCATTTTGTTTTGCCAGTTTGTTTGTTTTAAAGTGGCGATGGTGCAATGCCCCCTGCTCCTCATACTCCGGTAATGCATAGCCGAGCAAGGACGCCTCCACCATTTTTGTGGGAGGATTGTGGTGATACAGAATCGATTGAAGACCTGAAAAACCTTTCGTACCCATCACTTGTTCCCAAAAAAGCGACCCGTCATTTTTTCTAAAAACAGTATGCCTCTTTTTCGGGATATTTCCCATTTTTTTGTAGAAAGGCATATGAGATTCCCCCTTTTCATTCGATCAGCTTTTTAGTATTCCAACTTCTTGCATACCTTCCAGTTTCACGGCTGGCAAAACCCGGCCGGTCACCTCTCCAAAACCAACACGGTAACCGTCTCCCTGGCACCAACCCGTCATGATCAATTCATCACCATCTTCAAGCCACACACGCTCTTTTCCATTTGAAAGCTTGATTGGCTCGGCACCGCGCCAAGCTAATTCCAACATGCTTCCCCTTGTTATTTTTTCGGGACCGCTAATTGTGCCCGACGCGAGCAAATCCCCTGGTTTCAAGTTGCAGCCGCCGATTGAATGGTGCGCGACCATCTGTGCCATGCTCCAATACAGATGTCGGTAATTGGTTTCTGTGATCAGCTGTGGACTTTCCATGTCATCGCCTTTCAGGTAAACCTCTAGCTGAATGTCAAAAGAGCCAGCCTTATTTGTTTTTAAATAAGGGAGAGGCTCTGGTTCCTGCATGGGGCCAGGGATTCGGAATGGGGCGAGCGCTTCAAGCGGGACCACCCAGGGCGAAATGGAGGTCGCAAAGTTTTTTGCCAGAAATGGGCCGAGTGGCTGATACTCCCATGCCTGAATATCACGCGCACTCCAATCATTGACCAACACCATTCCAAAGATATGCTCTTCTGCTTCCCCGACTGGTATTGGCTCACCAAGCCGGTTCCCGGTTCCAATAAAACAACCTACCTCCAGTTCAAAATCCAGCTGCCTGCAAGGAGAGAATGTAGGATATTCCTGTCCAGGCGGCTTGATTTGGCCCTGAGGTCTGCGGATGTCTGTCCCGCTTACGACAACAGAACTGGCCCGGCCATGATATCCTACTGGCAAATGGGTCCAATTCGGCATTAACGCATTGTCTTTTCCCCTAAACATCGTCCCAACATTTGTCGCATGTTCTTTGGATGCATAAAAGTCAGTATAGTCTCCAATTCCTACTGGAAGAAGCATGTCAACTTGATTTTGAGAAATAAATGCTCTTTTTCGTAAATCTGCATCATCCATTAACGTTGGAACATCATCCCTAAGAAGTTCTTGGATCACCGCCCTAACTTCCTTCCAAGCTGTCTTCCCCAATTCCATAAAACGGTTCAGGGTTGACTGATGAAACACCTTTTGTCCACGCACACTTGTTTTATCAAAAAGTCCCGCATCATCAAGGACGGAAAGATCAAGTACAAAATCGCCAATGGCCGTTCCAATACTCGGCTCTTCTTTTCCTCCCTTTTTCCGAAAAACCCCGTAAGGCAAATTCTGAATTGGAAAATGGGAATTAGCATCTACGTTGATAAACGACTTTAACAAGTCTTAAGCCTCCTTCAAAATATGTAATTCTCTCAATTCATCACGCGGTTCATCAAAGCTGCAGGAACCATATGAGAAAAGATGCTTTCTTGACCGCCTAATATCCTGGACAGTTATTTGGTTGTTTTTCCAGCTTAACTGTTCAGGCTGAAAACAGAAATTTTCAGGGCTTTCGTCTTTTAACAATTCAGTCAGGGCTTCTTTATTCAATTGATGGGCATAAGCGAAAAGCCCCGCTGTAAACACGTTAACGAAACCATGCATTTTTGTACCGACTTCATGACGGAACATCCTTACGGGGTGGTGCAACCCCGCCGTAAACTTTATTTGCAGCCTCCGTTCTGCACAGTGGTAAAGAAAGGCAGACAGTTTTTCCGGAGAAGGGAACATTTTTGCCTCAAGTCCGCCTGTCCGAAACTTCACTCCGAGGGCACTGGAAACCAGGCTGTTCGTCTGTGCAAAAACATCAAGTGTCTGAATCAGCTGTTGTTCCCAGTTCTCTTGATCAGAGACCATAATCTCTAAGAAAAGTTTGATGTTTGCCGCCTGTCCAAGACTGGCCAATAGAAGCAATTCATTTTTATTGGGGATTCCTTGCGGCAGTGGAATCTCGAACATTATGATTTCCGCTAGATGGCCATGCTTCCAATTAAAGTCTTCAATGATTTGTAACTCTTTACAAAACCGCTCATAAAAATCGTATAATTGGCCGCAGTTCCTCCTGGTTAAAGAAAGTGGAAGATAAGTTCCTGGAGGAAGGTTTGGGAAAAGTTCTACAAGTTCCTCCAACGAATCAAATGGGAGGATGAATTTTCCAAGCATCCAAGAGTCGGCTGATTGCCTGTAGGATACAAAGTTATCCAAAGCCTCTTCTAAAGGCAACCGAGCAGGTGGAAAAAGTCCCGCATAATCAATCAAACCCCTCATGAAAGACTCAATGGATTGTTCCTCTACCATTGCCATTCTTACACCCATCCGCTCTTCCATCAAAAAAGCCACTCCTTTCTGGTAATAGGTCTACACAATACCGGGCTTTTTTACTTTAAAGCCCTCCTGCATCATGACCAGCTCACCCGCAAGCATCTTAATCCGGTTCAAAACTTCTATGTCGGTAATTTGATTTTCCCTGTTAAAATGTTCTGCGTTCGTATACACATAGCTTGGTGCGACGTAAGAACGGAAATAGCCCGCTATCGGTTTCACTTGATTTTCAATGACTAAGTAATGCTGATACGTTCCGCCGTTTGCGACAAAGCCCATGACTTTATTTCGAAACACATCAGGAGGTACTAAATCAAACAGGTTTTTCAAAGGCCCTGGAATCGAACCGTTGAAAATCGGAAAGCCAATCAGATATAAATCCGCCTCCGTCACTGATTGAATCACCTTTCGAGTGTCATCATTATAAAGCTCTGGCTTTCTTCCATCGCAAAATTGCATCTCATATTCCCGTAAATCCAGAAGCGTTGTTTCGGCATCTGGATTTACGTCCTTAATCTCATCCAATACGGCTTTCACCAATACAGCTGTCTTGGCTCCTAAAATCGTTCCTGAAATCCCGAGGATTTTCATGAGGTGGTACCATCCCTTCTGTTTGAATTGAACATTCTATGACAGAGGCTTAAGAAGTCAGCTTCACTGCACCTGTAAAGGCAGGCATAACCTTTTCAGCAACTAATTCCATTGATTTCAGCACCTTTTCATGGGGAAGCCCGCCAAAATTCATCAGCATCATCACATGGTCACAGCCTGCATCTTCGTATTTCCGGAGGCGGGCAATGACATCCTCAGGTGTTCCAATTAATAGCTGCTCTCTTTCTTCCAAATCTTCAAACTGCGCACTTCTCCCGTATTGACGGGTATCCAAATAGAGATTCAAATGCTCCCTGGCGGTTTGTTCAGCCTCTTCACGCGTTTCCGCTACATAGGTATGAAGTGCCAATGGGATATTCACTTTCGTTTCATCATGACCAGCCTCACGGAAAGCTTTTTTATAGTCATCAAGAATCTGCTTCAGTTCCGCGATCGACTTGCTGGCGACATACGGTACCCCCATAATGTTGTAGCCCATTTTCCCGACATAGTGCGACCCATTCGGACTCAATGCCCCGATCCACATCGGGACTTCCTTTTGCTTTGGAATAACCTCCAATTTAACATCATGAAATTGATAATAATCGCCATCATGAGAAAATTTTTCACCGGTCCATGCCTTTTCGATGACTGCCAGAGCATCATTAAATCGGAATGCTTTATCCTTTCCATCAACGTTGAAGCCTGCAAACTCATGCGGAAGGTAACCGCTCCCAAGTCCAAGATTCAATCTGCCATCACTCAGCACATCCAAGAGGGCATAATCCTCTGCCACCTGGATTGGATTTTTAAA
Organism: Neobacillus oceani; assembly: GCF_046237595.1. Lineage (NCBI taxonomy): Bacteria > Bacillati > Bacillota > Bacilli > Caryophanales > Bacillaceae > Neobacillus > Neobacillus oceani. The sequence goes on from NZ_CP143543.1 coordinate 3,614,134, forward strand.
TGGCAGCGTCACAATGGAAACGCCAAGCCTGATATTTTTCGTATGCTGGGCTGCAACAGCCAACAGTATTTGCGGAGTTGTCAAAATGCCATATTCGCTAAAGTGATGCTCAGCGAACCAGACAGAATCATAACCCAGGTTGTCAGCATGGATAGTCTGCTCCAGGACCTCCTTCATCAACTGCTCATGTGACCGATCAAACTTCTCCTTGTAATTATCAAAGACAGTAAATAATCCAAATTGCATATGAGATCTCCTCCAGTTTTAAAATTTTTTGCAAACAAAAAACCAGCAGCAAAGAAAAGCAGTCTGATGCCATGAAGGCACCAAGTACTTTTTTCGCTACTGGTTGTTAATCTACTTTGTTTGGGATCGGGTTTGTCCCCCTCTCCTCATAGATTAGCCAGCTATACACTATGAATATATTGTAATTAGATTATAATAAATATTCGGAAAATTGCAAGCGCTTTACTGAATGTTTTTATTTTTCTTCCACTCATGATACCGGGTATAGGCAGACACAACTGCTTGCATGATTGCTTTTTGAGGAGGAACTAGAAATCTTGTTTCAATCAACCCTGTCAGGTGGTCCGCTCCTTGAGCAATCGATTGTCCCCGCAACTGAGAAGATAAGAAATTGTTAGTAATCTCTTTAATAAAAGTAAAATCACAATCAACAATCATATCACTTTCTGTGTCCACAATCAGCAGGCAGCCGATTGACTTTTGCATCTCAAAAACGGGCGTCCCCTTCGGCAGCTGTGCAAAACCAGCCACGAACACATAGCTATCTTTTATTTCCTTATTCATCCTTTCACCTCCGTTTTAGCTAATGCCTTTAACTTGATAGCTTTTTTAGAATAATCTACGCGCTTTGGATCGTCATGGCCAATCACATGGGAGATATTCTTAAGATGGGGAAAGCCTAAAGATTGAATCATAGAAACATGCGGAGAAAGGCGCGGGAAACTAGCAACGCAAACATACTACCATTTTATTTCGACAAAAGACGGCAAAATCCTTTACGCACTAGGGCAATTATTTCCACCTCTTAATACCCTTTTTCAAACTGAATTTCACGCCACCTTGGCCAAAACGATTAACTAGTAAAGCACTGAAAACTTTTTCCAAAACAACAAGGGAATGATGTTATTTTACTATTCCATTTTCCGACAAAATAGGATAAAATCAGTCTATTCTACTATTTTTACAAACTGAAAAGTTCGAAGGGGCGTGACTAAAAGCCTATTATTTTTCCGAAAGCATACCAATTTTACAGAGAGGAAGGTTTACATGAAGTTCTGTAAGGAATGCGGGGCTGCTTTAACCGCTGAAACGAGATTTTGCAAGGAATGTGGTGCGCCATCAACGGCTGCCGTTGCAAACACAGGCAATCCCGAAAAAGTCACACCCCAGCAGCCATCAAAGCCGATGAACCCTAAAACAAAAAAGTTTATCATTGCGGGAGCCGTTTGTGGAGCGCTCCTTTTTGGAGCTTTTAAAACAGGGGAAGCAATGACGAGCAAGGAACGTAAAATTGAAAAGTTTGAATCTGCCTTAATCGAAAAAGACAAAGATGAATTGGCCGACTTGCTTGTTTCCACCGATAAGAAATTAAAAATTGATGCTAAATCGCTGAATGGCCTTGTAAAATACCTGAATGACAATCCGGATCAAGTCTCAAATTTTGTGAAAACCTTGAAGGATCAGGCAGCTTACTACGATACAGTAAAAAGCGATTCAGAATCCGCGGACCAATACATAAAAGATACGATGCCAAAAGGATTATTCAATTTGGAAAAGGGTAAAGGCTCCTTCCTTTTCGATGATTACAACATAACGATTAAACCAATCTATATTTCATTATCAACAAATTACGATGACACTGTTTTAAAGGTAAACGGCAAAAAAGTGGCAACGTCCGATACACAGAATTACTCGAAAATGGTCGGGCCGTATGTTCCGGGCGTTTATACAGTTGAAGCCATCTTAAAAAACGATTATGTCACGCTGCAGGATAAACGAGAAGTTTATTTATTACATACCGAAACCCAAGCAATAGACATGTATCTTGAAGGGAATAATATCACCCTTCGATCTGAATATGATGATACCGAGATTACTGGAAAAACGTTGATCAACGGAAAAGAAATCAATGTGGATCCCTTCTCTGAGGCAACTTTTGGGCCAGTTGTAACGGACGGTTCGCTACGGATTCAGGCTGTCGGAAATTTCCCGTGGGGAGAAATGAAGTCCGAAGAAGCAACGATTGAAAGCGATTGGATTCGTTTCGATTTTACCCAGGACGAGGCTTTCCAAAAGTCCATTATGGATACGGTTGTACTGAATGCCCGGGAATGGATTCAAGCCTATACGGCCGGAGATGCAAACATTATGACAACCTATACGCCTGAAAAAAAGGAAGAGCTAGCTTCCGAAATTACAAGAGACAAAGAATACGGGCGATTGTTTACAGGTACGTTTTTGGGCACAACCGTCGATATGGATTCATTCCAATTGTCCCATAATGGTGAACAGTGGATTGCGAATGTAAAAGTAAAGGAAACATACAATTCGGATTATTATTATGGAGAAGAAGAACCTCAATTAAGTGAGGAAATTGAGTACTGGAATTATAAACTTGTCTACGATGAGACTGGGAAGAAGTGGACAGTTTCAAGTTACTCCAGTGCCTGGGGATTCGGCGATGAGAATGTAAAAGAGTTTAAAGAAACGGATCCAAAACGATACACAACCGCTTGGAACAAGTAATAACCATTTATAAAGGAAAGAGGGATTCATAAAGTGAATTGTCCAAATTGCAATCATCATAATTCTGGCGGCAAGTTTTGCGAAAAATGCGGAACAAACCTGACAACCGGGGCACAAAACGAAAGTGCCGCAACTGCGGAATTTACCGCAGGGCCAACCCAAACGGCGAATGGTTCAACCGCAACGAACCAATACCTTGAAACAACGAAAGCCATTTCCCGGCAATACATTAAATTTGTCCTTGAGGTGCTGAAGAAACCTTTCTCCACCAGCACACAGGTTGGCGGCGAACAATTCATCAACGCAATCATCACGGTCTGCTTGTTTTCCCTTTTCGTCCCGCTAATGTCCTATTTCGTATTAAAAGGCATTATTTCAGACATGGGTAACTTTGGTGGAGGACTTTTCGGAAACGCCGTTCGAGAGATCACCCCTCCCTTCGGCTCAGTCGTCATAAAGCCATTTTTTGGATTTATCGTATTTGTTCTGCTGATTTCATCATTCACGTTTGCAGCGGTAAAATTGGGCAAAGTAAATGCTTCTTTCAAGGAAGTAGCTTCCCGTTTTGGCACGCTTCTCGTTCCATTTACAGCACTTATGCTAGTCGCGGTATTGTTTAGCATGCTAAAGATTTCTTTCGCATTTGTTTTGCTGATAATCAGTTTGATAGGCTTAATTTTCCTAGTGCCCGCCCTGGTGATCTCCAGTTATAAAAGCCCGTTCAACAATGGGCTGGATATCGCATATGGCTCGCTGCTAACCTACGTTTTAACCTTTATCACCTTAATGATTATGGGTGAATTTCTATTTGACTCAATTGCATCAAATCTTGATAGGTATTGGGATATCTTCAATTTATAACTTTTTCAAAATAAGAGAGCCACATCCATGCGATTGGCTCTTTTCTAGTGTTGTTAAGATGAATGCAGTTTAGTATGTGCTAAACTATTATTATCTTTAACAGAGATCTCCTCTATTTTACAGCAAGTTTTATAGCCAAAGTGAATTAACAGGTATGTACCCTGCTTCACTCTTTCACTTTATAGAGCAATTTCAATTAAATAAGCAAAGAAAAAGCTTGGGGGCATCATATATATATGTCTCCAAGCTTCTTTTATACCAATCTTACTTAAACATAACTCCACTCTAGTCCTTTATATTTAGAACATCAATTTCGAGAAAATTGTGGGTAATTTCAAATGAAATAAATGCCAAAATTAATGAGGAAACAGTCCCTATTGTGTGAAGTATTGTCTTGGTTTGCATACTACTACCCCCTATAAATTTTGTCCCACAATAAAAATAAATTCTGCCTTTTGCTCTTTAGGACAATAGTACTCAAATTAGAAGACATATAATAAGGGAAAACTTCAAAACAGCGTTAAACACCCAACGATTGCCAACCAGGAACGGACCCTCCTGTATTTTCGTTATGATATGATAGTAGAGTTACAAAGCAAGTGAAAGGATGAGCAAGTAGTGTCAACAACGATAGGCCGTAATGAAAAATGCCCGTGCGGGAGCGGAAAGAAGTACAAAAAATGCTGTTACAAAGGGGCGGTAGTGCAATTGGAGCAGCTGCTCGACATGGAATTGAAAGAGCTTCAAGCCGATATCATACGATATACATGGAGTCACTACGAAAACGAAATTGAAGATTATTTACAGGAGCACGACGATAACTTCCCCGTTCCGGACGAAGCAAAATCAGTTTTTGAATTTTGCGCGCTTACCTGGTTTGCCACGTCCCTTGCCAAAAACGGAAAAACGGTCATGGATGAATACCTCGACTCCCATTCCAAAACCATTTCCAGGCCAAAGGTAAAAGAAATGGCCGCGGCTTGGCGAAACAGCTACCCATCTGTCTTCAAGGTAAAAAAACTGGACAACGGCAAATTCCTAACCATTGAGGATATCTTCACAAAAGAAACCATCCAAGTAAAATTACTCGAGCAAAATTATTTGCCAGAACAAGGAGATCTCATCATTGCAACGGTCCTTCTTTCAGAGCCGGCCGTGTTTTTTGGGACCTTTTTCAACATCCCCGCCAACCTTGGAAATGAAGTTGAAAAAGAAATTCTCGCTTTATACGAGGAAACAGGAAATCGAAATCCAAAAACCTTCATGAAGGATTCATTTCTTATCACACTCGATCGCTTTATGTTCCCGGAACCCGTCACCCTCATGGACGGTTGGGAATGGCCCACGGAAAAACACCGTGAAGTCGCCGACGCATACCAGGAATACATAAACGGAATCGACAGTTCAAAAACGCTGGCCAACCTCGGCCTAACCCTTTGGATCCAATACACCCAAAAGGCAAATCCTGCGATTCGGAACCCGCAAATCTATACAGCCGCGCTCATTTATCTGGCCCTGTCAAACAGCCCAATGTCAGCTGCAGTTTCCCAAAAGCAACTCGCCGAAGCTTTCGGAATTTCTGCAGGCAGCATCTCAAGCAAATACAGGGATATGAAAAAAACCCTCCATGCCGAGCTTCAGGAAATTGAGGGAACCATCACTTTAGCATAAAGCAATGATAAAGGTACAACCGGAGATTTTTTAATCCGTGTGGTGCCTTTTTGTTTTTTGGAAAAATTGGCCCATACACGAAACCTTACCACCCTATATCCAGACAGAAAATACCCACCGTCCACCTTACCCTTGCACGCACCCCGCCTTAAAAAGGAACCACAAAGAGAACACGCCTCCCGTTAAAACCAGGTCAGCCTGCTTCTTTACCTCAGCAGCCCTAAAAGGAATGCCAATATCTTCTAGACCAAATGACCCACTTGTGTTAACTTAATAATCAGAAAAATAGTGTTTTAGGGGGATAAAATGAAGCAAAAATACTTAGCCTTAACCTTAATAGTTGTACTGCTCTTTACAATCGCTATGCCATTTCCAACCAGCATGGCCAAAGGCCCCACAATTGGGGAGCTGCAAAAGAAAATAACCGCCTTGACAAAGCAGGTAAAAGATTTAACAACTAAATTAAACGTGAAAACAAAAGAAGCGAAAGATGTAACAGCAAAACTTAACGCCAAGGCAAAAGAGGCTAAGGGCCTGTCATCTGCCCTCACCGCAAAAACGAAAGAGGTAAAAGAGTTATCAACAAAACTCACCGCCCAAACGAAAGAAACAAAAGAATTAAAAGAGGACAATTCCGATTTAATCACTCAATTAAATGATAAAGATCGACTCATTGACGGCAAGGATAAAATAATTGGCGAAAAAGAAGCGGAAATAGAAAAACTGAAAGGCCAGCTTGCGGAACAAGAAAGAGCTCACAAATTAAAGTCGGCTACAATCGTTTATACGAACGAATCATTACAACCCGGTACAAGTATAAAATGGTACAAATTCAACACGAACCGAACGTCGATTTATATGACCCTGCCGGCTTTCGAACAGTACTCCTATATCCTGGATTCCACTGACCAGCTGGTTGCCGATGTTTCAAAATACTTTAATGCTGAAGTCAAATCTAAATTTGATATTTATGTATGGATGGATGAAAATGTTACAGGCACGACTGGATCCGAGTATAAAATGAGTTCCGATCGAGTTTTGATCAGGGGCACGAAATTTCATCCGGTGAATTCCACCAATAAAACCCCATTCGTGAATTGTCTTGCTCATGAAATTGCCCATGCGGTTCAGGACCTGGGAGCAAATATTCTTAGTCGAAATGGAAGGCCGGGGGTGTTTTGGGTAACCGAAGGCACTGGAATGTTCATTCAAGACCACTACATTGACTATACAAAATATAATTTTCCTGAAAACCACATCATTATTGATACTCCAGATAAAGCGCGGTATACAAAATGGATTAAAGACCGATCGTTTTTTGCGGATAAAATAGATGTCTCCACTATGACAAAATTGCCTAGAGACCTTGAACTCCATTCGGATTACAGCATTTACGCATCGATTATCTATTATATTGAGAATCAGTATGGCCATGACAAACTACTTAATTTTTTTGAATACCATAAAACACTGACTACCCCAGAATCGATTTCGAAAGCCTTTGACGTCACGGAAGAACAATTTGTTCAGGATTGGAAAAAATACTTCTCCTTATAGACTGGGTGCCAAAGCCTTTTGGCGGGCATTTTTCTATCCTATTTTTAATGAACTAGACCGAAGAACATACATTAAAAAAAGCTCCACCTAAACCGTGATAATACCGCCGTTTTGGTGGAGCGTTTGAAGGATCTTCCATTCTAAAAAAATTTAATCTACAAGGTCCCTGAATGCCTTAACCGGTGACCAAGACCGTTCTTACCCTTCTTCGATAGAATAAACTCAAATCAAAACTAAATGGAAACACCCACTTTATTTTGCTATAAAGTGGGTGTTCTTGAAGAAGGCGCCAAGCCCCCTCTCCTACCATATCAAAATTTCATTATCAAAGCGCAACATCGCCGCTTCCATTCCCAATGAATCAGCTTCCTGCAGAGGGATCTCAAGCCTGTCATCATTATCGAAAACCAACTTGATTTTCCACTCCTCCATTTCGGACCGTTTCACCTTTCGGCTAATAAATGAGCATAGTGAATCCCGGTAACCGGGAACAGTGCTGTCAAATCTCCTTCCCGTAACAAAAAGGTGCGGCATAACATAGGCGGTAAGCATACCGCTCCCCCGCTCCCCCTCGAAAAAAAACTGTAAATAATCACGTATGAAAATAACAGAACTTACCTCAGCTTTTTCCAACTCGCGGATCATCCCTATCCCCCCAAAAAATGTTAGATATCTCTATCTTTCCCGGTCCTAGCCTATGTAAGCTGTAAAAAATTGAACACTTTGCGACATTCAAATAAAGGGGAAAAGTCGCCACTTTCCGAACCTTTTATCTGAAGCAGGGACGGTATCAGCGCTTCTTACTTTGATATCGCTTTTGCAGATCTATTGAATCTTTTTCAATCAATTCACAATTGAAACACGGCTCGGTACTTCTCCATAAAAAAATGAATTTCTTTGTTCTGTATTGCCTAAATCCATTTTAAACTTTAGACATTTACTAAACTATATGAAAACATCAATGCAAAAAATTGCATTTTCACTATTTACAATTTTGTAACTACATTGTTATCCCCCCTTCATACTCTATTCATTTACGTTTATTAAGCTTAAAGAGACTAATGAATGGAGGGATTTTAAATGATGATGAAACGTTTTTTCAGAAATGTCATGATGTCTGCAGCATTTGTCGGTATTGGAACTGGAGTAGTCAGCCAGGTACAGGCGGCGGAAATGATTAAGCCTTCTCTTAATCCCAACAAAATCCTGAATGTTGCGCATCGTGGTGCATCTGGCCATGCTCCTGAGCATACACTGCCTGCTTACGAGCTGGGCCAGAAAATGAAAGGCGACTACATAGAAATTGACCTCCAAATGACAAAAGATGGCGAACTGATTGCCATGCATGATGAAACGCTGGACCGCACTACGAATGGGACCGGCCTTGTAAAGGACTTTACACTCGCGGAAATTAAACAGTTGGATGCTGGTTCCTGGTTCAATGAGAAATATCCGCAGTATGCAAAGTCTGAGTACGTCGGCCTTGAAGTTCCAACATTGCAGGAAGTCATTGAAACATTCGGCTCTGGCGCCCGCTATTACATTGAAACAAAATCTCCTGAAGTTTACCCTGGCATGGAAGAAAAACTGGTGGAAATCCTGAACGAGTATAAATTGACAGGGAAAAATGTCCCTTCCAGCAAAGTCATCGTTCAATCATTCAGCGCGGAAAGCCTGAAAATGGTCCACGAAATGGATCCAACCATTCCATTGGTTCAACTACTTTGGTACGATCAACCTGCAACTTTGACAGATGAAGAACTGGAAGAGTACAAATCTTATAGCATCGGACTTGGCATGAATTATGGCACCATCGATGAAGCCTATGTTCAAAAGGTCCGTGACAGCGGCCTTCTGATCCACCCATATACAGTGAACGAAACAGCCGATATGGAAAAACTGCTCGACTGGGGCGTAACAGGCATGTTCACCAACTTCCCTGACCGCCTCCAGGAAGTCATGAAAAATCGCAACTCAGTAAAATAAGTCTGAACACCCTGTAACGGAAACTACGCCGGCAGCATCTCAAGCAAATACAGGGACATGAAAAAAGCCCTCCACCACGAGCTCCAGGAAATAGAGGGAACCATCACTTTCGCATAAAACGCAATACTAAAGGCAAAACCGGAGATTTTTACACTCCATGTTGTGCCTTTTGCCAATTTTGGGTTTAGATTATCGAGTTCTTACATTTGAGGAACTAATGGATGGGGGAGTTTCTTGAATCATAAAGAAGAATCCCTATTAATACTAAAGGAAGATTGGACAAGCGCTACAGAATGGAATACGTCCTGGGAGGTCTATAGGTAAATTTGTACCGTGCCTATATAAAGGCAGACTCTCGCCTTGAACGGCGAGAGTCTTCATAAAAACAAACACTTCAACAGAATTACCAGACTTCTACGAATAGTGATATACATTTAAGTTACGTAGGCCGGCTACGTGACTTTGTTGTTTTTTGATAAAAAAGGAACATAGAAGTTTTTATTTCGATACAAATTGCTCCTCAACGAAAGCTGAAACCCACTACTTAGTTATTCATCCACCAGTCATAAAGTTCATTACTTTCAATCGATAGATATGGACCATTGGCCCCTTTAAAAAGGACTGTACCTTTTACTAAAGTATCCACATTGTTGCTTCGCCAAGATTGAGTACTACTGGCAAAGTATTCTTTGTCGGTAATGACACGATAGTATGTTGTGCCATTCAATAATTCTCCTGTAACAGTTAAATTGCCAACATTTCTCTCAAACTCTCCAGTTCCCTCTACTTTTATTTCAATTACCTTAAATCCTTGATTGTTTTTATAGTGATTAATTTGCTTAAATGTTGTTGTTCGGGTAGGGCCATTGGGTGTAGCTTTAAAGGTTACTATATTTTTGGAGGGCTGCGGTGGAGCGGGTTTGTCCACTTGAGTTGCAGTCACTTGCAAATTTACGGTTCCAGTTGCCCCAGCAAAGGCGATATCATTGGTACCGTGCGGCCATTCTACTAAAATTTTAAAGCTTTCACTATCCTTTTCCGGTTTAAATGCTTTTGAATAGTCAAAATCTACCCAATTATTATCAACATTTCTTTGCATTTTAATATTTACCGGTGAGCTTCCGTTCTCTGGGAAAAGTGCCCCCGTAGTAGATAAATCAATTTTGTACTCCACTGGTAATTTGGTATCGTTTTTATTGATATTGAAACTATAAGCTTCAATAGGATCCATTCCAGGGAATAGGTCCTCACCAAGATTAAATTGTCCATTACCGATGGCTTGTCCCTGTGCATTCACTACATCAACATTAAATTTGGCTGCATGTGCAAGATTATTATTACTCGAAAAACTTTTACTAAAGTAAGCTGACGTCCCTATAACGGCTATTGCTACCAAAATTAGTGTAAATAAACTAAAAGCTAATTTCTTTTTCATTCCTTTTCCTCCTTTGGTTACTTTTTCGGAATACTTGCGTAACTTAATCGTTTGATACAATATGTCCCCCCTTAATTCAAGTTCATATTTAAGCATAAAAATCATTGAATTTTGATGCTTGTTTTTGAATCTTGGATGTATTTTCTAATGATTCCTATGATTAAAAACAATATAATGACCACCATGAATGAAATAAGCCCTTTTCCACTTTTTAAAAAGTTGAGTGCATACCCTACTTTAGGAAAGTGGAAAAAGAGTTTTCCTGTTATTTGTTTGGGTGCGATTAATTCATTATCCTCGACGTTATTAGCGTCTCCTTTTGTGGCAAAGAGCGTTGTTCCCCCACTTTGAACTTTGGAAACGATTCTGTGGGTTACCAACGTATTCGCATTATTCTTAAAGGTAATTACGTCATTTACCTTTGCATTGGCAGGATCAATTTCTTTCATCACTATCATGTCACCGGCTGATAGCAAGGGTTCCATACTGCCTGATAAAACGAGCAATGTCTTATAGCCAAATATAGAAGGAACCTGGTTTGGATGAATTTTCATCTGGAGAATTAAATAGATAGAGGATGCGCTTATCAAAACCAACATAGCAACACTAAAATTACCGATCCACTTTATGAATCTCCTCATTTAATCTCCTCTCTTTTCCTGTGTTATTACTTTATTGAAAACATCCTCGTTCTTTATTTAGTACAAGATTATTATAATTCATTAAATGTTCACATTCAAGAACAAAATATGCACTTATATTGTTTATATAGAACGAGAGTGAGAGATTAGCTTTTCTCCCCTATTAGCTTCATAGTTCTATTTCTTTTTTTAAATGTAGAGACATGCTTCATGGTTTGCCTGGTTTAGATCGACTAAGATGCCGACTGCAAACCTTCACTCCTGATTTCAATTTCATTATCTGAAAGATATACTTGCTTACTTGTAGTCTTATAAAATAGTCCTGCAAGATATATAACGAACATTGTGAAACACTTCTCCTTTCTTCTTCAGTAAAATAACATTCCTCCAAGTTGTTCCAGCCTAATCAATCAGTAGAATGGGAGAGTAACGGCGTCACTCTTTGCCCGGTTGACAGGCAACTTTGATATTCAATTTCTATTCTAAATTTTTTATGAATTCAAAACTTTTATAGTATAATTGCTATAAACTGGTATAACTGGGGTGATAGCAATATGTCGAAATTAGCCAAAGAACAAACGATTTTCAATCACCAAAAAGGTACAATCTATACGGTTGATAAAGCCATAAATATCATTGCAAAAATAGAGGAACCATTGGTAGTGGTCCTTGATAATGTGTTGGATAGTGAAGAATGTGATGAGTTGATTACATTAGCCAAAGATCGAATGAGGCGTTCAAAAATTAGTGAGAATCATATAGAAAATGAGATTCGAACCAGCAGTGGCATGTTTTTTGATAAAATGGAAAACCAACTGGTCGCAAAAATCGAAAGAAGAGTTTCAGAGATTATGTGTATTCCTATCGAACATGGTGAGGAACTTCAAGTTCTACATTATCTCCCTGGGCAAGAGTACAAAACACATTTTGATTTTTTTTCATCTAAAAGCAGAGCCGCGGAAAATAACCGTATCAGCACCCTAGTCATGTATTTGAACGATGTGGAAGAAGGAGGAGAAACAGTCTTCCCCCGACTGAACTTTTCCGTTACCCCAAGGAAAGGAATGGCCGTTTACTTTGAATATTTTTATGAAGAACAGGCGCTAAACGAGTTAACGCTCCATAGCGGATTGCCTGTCATAAAGGGAGAAAAATGGGTCGCGACACAGTGGGTCAGAAGGAAACAATTAGTTCTCTAACGCAGAACAGGTACGAATATAACCAATAAAAAGCGACGTTGATAATGAAATAGCTTCCAAAAAGAACAAGGTATAAAACCTATATAGTAAAGGAAAATGGCATACGCCAATGGGCGCATGCCATTTCTAGTGTCCATTTAACGTTTTGCACCTCAACTAGGAACGGATTACCAGTTGGTGAGTTTGGGTTTACATTGTGTTTCTTTAACAGTTCCGGCTCCTAGTATTTCTTATTCATCTCCTTCTTCTTCAGATGCCCTATTCTTTTGTTCAGGTAGGGTGTCCCAGAAGCTAATGTCTGCTTTTTCAATCGATCCGTCGGCTATTGCGTTTACGGCTGCATCCAGCGTTTCAATGGTTTGTTTGATGAGATAGCCATTGCTCTTTTGGCCGAGGGCGTAGGATTCAATGTAATGGTCGGACATCCCACGCATTTCGAAAAGAAGTGTTGAAATGCCGTAACGGACAGCTGCGCCATTGCGTCCGATTTTTTCCTCGGAGCCACCCACATATTTGCCGATATGCCCCCATCCCTTGCTTTCAAGCCTGTTGTAAACAACGGCCCCAAGCTTCTTGGATTTTTCGAGAACCTCAGGTTTGACATTTTCGTTTGTCGGATAGAGGATGGAACCGGAAACTAATTCTCCTTCCGTTTCACTCCTCGTACCCTGGTGGTGGAGGTCAATCATATAATCGATTTTATACTTTTGTAATACATTTTCATGGAGCGCGCGCACTTCAGGCTCCATTGCAGATGTCACTTTGTCATGCTCGCGGTTCAAGTCCACCTCATTGGCGTTGTATCGGGTTAGGTGGCGGTCGCCGTCTGCAAGGTAATTATCTAAAGAGAAATTTACATCGCCCATGGCTCCATCAGCATTCAGCATCGGAATAATGAGAACGTTTACATTATTCAGCACGCCCTTGCTTTTTCCTGTCCCAAGATGCTTGATAAATTCCATCGCGCCTTCGGTTGTAAGCTGTTCATTGCCATGCTGCTGTGTCAGGAACAGGATGGTCGGATTAGAAGGGTTGGAAAGATACTTCGCCATGTAAATATCCCGGCCCTTCAACGTTTTTCCGATGATCTCAAGTTCCATTGCAGCCTGCTTTGCGTCCTGGGTTTTGAGGTACTCAACCATACTTTCATAAGTATGTAAAATCGATGTCTGGATGGACCCATTTCCAGCACTGGGACCATTGCCCACCGCGCCAACAGGCAGGCCAACCGCAGAAATTCCGCCAAAAGCCATCAGCCCTGATAGTGAAAAAGCTAGAACCTTCTTCTTAAACTTCATCGAATCCCTCCTAAACATAAGTTGTCCGAAATATCAGACAATATAAGTTTACTAATTTTGCGCATAAACTTTAATAGACAGGAATCTCTAATTATTTGACAAAATTTCACACACAAAATAGGAGGAACAGTTCAGTTGGAAATAAAGAATTTCACCCAAAAGAAGCAGTTTCAGCGAATGTTGATTAGGGTAAAGTGACAAGTTTAAATAAAACCGTACCGTTCGTGAAGAACATTTTTAAAAAATCTACTGTTTTCAATTTATTAATCTTTTTTTCATAAACTGTTAAAACAACCTTAATAATTAAGGTCTATACTAATAAATGTAGACAGCATTGTTCGAACAATACACTCTCTGGTTTCGGCATTAATTAAAATTTTTGTCGAGGCTATGATCTTTGTTCGGACAATCGCCAATTCTTTTCTTCAACAGTAATTTGGTACAAACCGAAGGCGGCCCCAAGCCGCCTTCCCCCCCCATTTTATGAACAAACTCCCTTTAACAGTTAGATGGAGCCTCCTCGGCGCCCTCCTTACACTATATAGCTGCATATCAATTCTTCGTATACCTTCCCCTATCCATAACCCAACGACCACTTCGTTTTACAGCCCACCATATTGCTTTCGAGACAGCGGTGCTGTAGTATTTTTCAATCACTTCATTGTAATAGGGAGATTGATGAAAGAGTTCCACCAGCTCCTTGTTACTAAAAACATTCCCACTTGGCACTGATTTTTCAAAAGCTAAAATAAAGTTCAGTGTTTCCTCGTTTAAGTTATACTTGATAGTTTTTTGCATACCAAAGCCTCCTAAAAGTTATATATCTTGTATTTTCAAAAATATCGGTAAATGATCACTATGTCTAACCCAATCTTCATACGTCCCTACTTCTACATTTACCAAGCGAAAAATCCCAAATTTATTTTATCGTTAAATGATCTTTTTGGAAAAATTGGCCCATACACCAAGCCCGCCCTCTAAACAAACTGCCTGCGAATACACACCATTCGCCGTCATCACGAAAAAGAAGCCCCCTTTATAACAGCGCTAGCAGTTATAAAGAGGGCCTTATCATTCCATCATACTTAGGGAGCAGTCGAGCAACCTCCTGGTTAGAAACCTGATAAGAAAGCTACAATGAAAAGGAGTACTATGATAAGACAACCGAGATAAGATATTATCGTTTTTAACTTGCCGGGATTAAAGTACCAAATAAACCCGACAATAATTCCTACAAACGGAGTAAAGATTGCCGATACTATAATACCCACAATAACCGAAAACAGGATGGAGCCTCTTTCTTCCTGATACTGATTATTTGTGGAAACAGTTGATTGAGAAGTTCTTTTATATGTATCCCGCGACTGATAGGAAGGCTGTGGGTCCCCATAGTAAATTACATCGCTTCTAATATAAGATTCTGCTTCTTTTAGCCACTCATTTACTTCTGCAAATTCGTTTTTATTAATATCTTTTACTAAATAAACCAGTTCTTTAAACCCATTATTACGATTGTCTAGACTTTCGCATAAATTCATGATCATTCTTAAAAGAATGATTTTTTCATCACTTGTTTTCGGTAACTCCTGGATCCTCAATAAGATCCTTTTATGGTAATTAAGTTTATCGGCCGCCATTGTAAGAAAGAACAATTCTTGGAGCAATGGGAAATCATAAATGGTTTCTTTCCCTTGTTGTTTTAACTTTTCTTCAAGTGTAATAAAGGCTGTATGAAAATTGCCTAAATTTGCATACGCCCTCGCAAGAAAAATGTAATAGTTGCTTTCCGCAGGATTTAGCGAGACTAATTTTTTATAATAATTTTTTGCATTGTCATACATCTCTAAATGTAAAAAGGTTTGCCCCAATAATGATAAGGTCATTTCATCATTTGGGTGATGAGCTTCTAACTGTAATAATAATCTTTTGGCATCCTCAAATTTTCCAAGACTTATATAGCAAATAGCGATATTGTGCTGAACGCCTAAATCATTGGGATAGGTTTTAAGCATTTTCTCTAAAGAAATTAACGCACTATCATACTGTTCTTTATTCATTGATTCAATTGCTTCGTTTAAAAGCCTTGAATAGGCGCCATTATCTTTTGACTCATGGTCATATTGTGTTCTCGATTCCTGATTGGATAACACCTTATACGCTTTTGTCAGCTCCTGAAACTCAACTGGATGCGTTTCATTCGGATATTCACGGATCTTTAGGTAATATGCCTTTTTAACCTCATTACCCGAAGCATTTTCATCAATACCAAGCAATTCATAATAACTTATTGTTTTAGTAGATTGCACCATTTTCCCATATGACTCCCTTTAATATGCCCTTTGATCCACTGCATTCACCACTGTAAATGGTTTCCCTCTAACAAGCAGCCCCATTTGTTATTCATTCACTTTACTCTTAATGATTTTGCCTTTTTCGCAGTCCATTCATTAGGGAATTCAGTTTCGATTCGGTCTAGCCATTCAATTCCGTTTTCTTGATCCCCAGACTCCAAATAACTTTCTGCACGCATGAGCATTACATCATCAAGATAAGGGGATTGATGATAGGAATCAGAATTTCCGTCGGATTCCTTTAAAAATGCTTCAATTTCAGTAATAGCTTTTTGATCATCCCCGGACTTTATGGCAGATTGGATAAGGAAGAAATGGGCATCGTCTGCGAAAAAGGGAGTTTTGGAAAGGGATATGCTTTTCTCGAATTTTTCCACTGCCGTTTGATACTGGCCGCTTCGATAGTTTTCCAACCCACTTCGATACTGCTTGAAAGCACCATTCTCTTTGATGTTCTCTATGTTCACATCTGCTAATTCCAAGAGGCCAACAGTTTCACTCTTTTGCTGCAATTCAGCTGATTGATTGTCCATTTCTGACTGGAGAGCGGAATTTTCCTTTTCAAGTGATGCAATCTGTTCCTTTAATGCCTTTTCCTGATTCACAAACTCTAAGCTAGATCGTTCAGGTATTTCTTTGGATGAAACAGGCTTCGCACTGTCGTTATCCAAAAATCTTTCCACGGCTATACCGGTTGATAACATCAAGATTGCTGCTCCTGCTAACAAGCCCATCCTGACAAAGCGATGTTTTTTACTAACCGCTTTGTTTTCTGCACGGTTGGCTGCGGATCCCAATTCACTTTCCTTCACTTTTAGGGAAATCGCCTTGATTGCTGTATCATTCCTTACATACTCGGGAACTTCTTCAAGGGCCTTGTTAAATTGATTGATATCTCCGCAAGCGAGTAAGGACAAAAACCATCCCTTATAAATTTCAACGGGGAGGGGCATTCCCTTTCCTTGTTCAAACAGATCCAAGAATAGTTGGGGCAGCGAGGCAAAGTCTTTTTGGCTCGCTTTTTCAATTGCTTCGTTATACAGGGTAAAAATCTTTTCATACGTCTGAAGCGTAGCCTGCAGCCGTCCTATCTTATCCGGTACAGCTGCTACTTCGTCGGGAGAAACTTTTTCCCATTGTATAAGGGCCGCAACTGGTCTCCCGGTGGCGGCATATACCAGACCCAAGGCCCAGTTTGATAGCGCATGGCCAGTTTGCGCCAACGTTCTAAGAAGATTCTCCGCTTCTGCATAATGGCCTTTTTGGATGAAGGCTATTGCTTTGTTATAGTTTAATAGGTTTTCGTTCATGTCCAACCCCTACACAAGCTCGATTAATAAATCTGTCAGTTCTTCTTCGGCCCGCTTCACCCCATTGGTGTTATTGGCGGCCAACTCCTTTTTAAGCTCGGAAAGAAGTTCTTCGATTTTCTGTTTATCAGAAGGACTGGCGTCATTCATCATTTTTTCAGCTCGATAAATCACGTTTTTGACTTCCTGATAAAGTTCGGACTTGTCCCAATCCTGGTTTACCTGTTCCTTCGCGGCTGCCACTTGCTCATCAGAAAGGACACCTTTTTGTGAACGAATGATGTCCTCCACTACTTTTCCTGTACTTAAAACCTTTGCCCGGACCTGCAGGGTGCCATTAATATCATAGGTAAACGTAACTTCGATTTTTTCTTCACCAGCAGGCCTTGGCGGAATACCATCAAGAGTGATATCATCTGAAAGCAGAATATTCCCACTAACCAAGTGGCTTTCTCCTTGATAAACCTTAACGTCTACAGCCTCCTGATGGTCAGAAGCAGTGTAATACATTTTGGTTTCAGAAATTGGAATGGTGCTATTACGCGGAATGATTGGGTCAAAATAACCCGGCACTAGCTGTCCTCCGATGTTTTTCACCACTTCCATCCCAAGTGTATATGGGCAAAGATCGATTACCATCAATCCGCTCTTCGAATCAATTTCCCCGCTTTTAATCCCGCCTTGCACGGCCGCACCGAGGGCAACGGCTTCATCCGGATTAATATCTTTCCGTGGTGTTTTTTCGAATTTCCTTTCAACCAGCTCTTGAATAAGCGGAATTCTTGTCGAACCGCCAATGAGGAGCACTTCTTTTATATCCCCTACTGTTAAACCAGCATCGTTTAAGGCTTTATCCACTTCATGTAAAGTTGAATTCGCCATATCGCGAATTAAATTTTCAAATTCATTTCTAGTCATTTCAAAGTCAACGCTAATAGGCAAGTTATTATAGATTCCTAGGAACGGAACAGTTAACCTCGCAGACATTTGGGAGGAAAGCAATTTCTTTAATTTTTCAGCCGCATCTTTTAAAAGGGCGTTTCGTTTCAATATTTCTGCCTCATCCGCATTAACATGGATGCTGTACCCATTATTCTCCTCAAACTTTTTTTCAACCCACGCTACAATCGCATTATCAAAATCCATTCCGCCAAGATGGTTGTTCCCAGCACTCGCTTTTACCTCAATTACACCATCAAACATTTCTACGACCGATACATCGAAAGTACCTCCGCCCAGGTCGTAAACAAGGATATGCTGGTCCTTCTCCATATTTTCAAACCCAAAAGCAATCGCAGCTGCCGTAGGCTCATTGATGATTCGGTCTACCTTTAAACCAGCAATTTCCCCTGCTATTTTTGTTGCCTTACGTTGTGAGTCAGAGAAGTAAGCCGGTACGGTAATTACGGCTTCTGTTACAGGCTCTCCTAGGATTTCCTCCGCGGAAGTTTTTAAATATTTCAGGATATATGCAGAAATTTCTTCAGGACGGTACTCTTTGCCATTAACAGTTACGGTTTGATCTGTTCCCATCAGCCGTTTTACTTCCATGACTGTCTGGGTTACGAGTGTTGAATAGGTATCTTTTGCTTCTTGGCCTATTACCATTTCTTTGTTTTGGTTGATTTGAAACACGGATGGGGTTGTTCTCGCTCCTAATTTATTTACAAGAATTTCTGGCTTTCCGTTTTTCAAATAAGCGACGGCTGAATTTGTTGTTCCTAAATCAATTCCTATAATTGTCATAATTGGTTTTCCCCTTTTTTAATCTACTGTAATGACGGTTGCTTTTCTTATGATTTCGTTTGTTTCCTTATCTCTAAAGCCGCGTTTATGGACGGAATACACATGATATTGTTGAAGGTCGGGAGCATATTGCTGCCTTGATACATTCCCGAGGCTGATCATTGTTTTCCCATCTATAGGTTCGCCGAGTACCTTGATTTCCTGGAAGCCATACGATTCTAGTGCCTCCAGCGAACGGTTAATAATCATTTCGACTTGATTTGTAACAGCGTCATTTCCAAGTTGTTGAACAGCCTGATAAACAGAGTCAATCTGATCGAAAATTTCAAGAGCCAGCATTTTTACCTTGTTATTGCGGTCTTTCATTTCCTGTACAGCTTTATGTATTTCCCCTTGTTTGTCGGCCTGAATTTGATCGACAAATTGTTCGAACTTCAATTCCAGCTCCTGCAATCCCTTGAAATTAGCCCGGTTTCCTTTTTTAACATCCTCTTTAATTACTTCAATCAGGGAAACGAGGGATTCATCCATCTCAACGCTCTCCCCCTCATGCACATAAAATTGCTCAAGCTTCGGCAGATTCATTAACTCCTCAATAAATTCCTCTTGCAGCGATTTTTCCAATTCAATGTCTCCTCCGTCTACAAAATCCAGCATTTTTAGTTTTAATCGTTTAGCTAGTCTTTCAAGTTCTTCCTGCCAAGGAGAATCCCCATTTTTTAAAAAGAATGAGCGAATCTGATTAACATCATCCAAGAAAAAAAGCAACGTATCCAAAGCAGCAATCCAGCCTACTAGTTTAATTTGACGGTTCACGACAGCAATTCCCTGATGGATATCCTGATGCGGAACACAATCATCAACACTTTCTGGCTGAAAAGATGTTACTGCTTTAGCATCCTGCTCACCATCAGATTGCAGTCGTTGATCGAATCGCTGTGTGGAGAATGGCTCTGGCCTGCTATGTATAAAAATGTTGGGCCCATTGTTTGTTGGCTCAATTTCCTCAACGGTATTTCTATCCGAGTTGCTCAGGAATGGCCTTATTATCCTGGAGGATCTTTTACTTTCATCCCGGTCCATGCTTTTACCTCCCCTGCCCCACTCATAGCCTGTTCATCCCATTGATACCGGCCAAGCTCTTGCCAGCCAGCGGCCGATTCTTTTCCACAATGCTCATAATCGTTTCATCCAGGAGATCCAAGTCACCGCCCGGTAGATTCATAGCTTTTTGTTCCATCACAAAGCTGGCCTTTGCCATGATGGCATCCTCAATCATATTCCGGACAAGCCTTCCATTTCCATGCGTTTCCGGGTATCTTAGAGTTGTCTTTCCTACCATCCGCCTGAAAATAGCTGATGCTGTTGGAGTCATTTTGTAATCCCGTTGATGTAGGAGCAAATTTGTGATTTCCATCAACTCATCCAGGCTATAATCCGGAAATTCGATATGATTTTTAAATCTTGACTGGAGGCCGGGATTGGAATCAATGAAGGTTTTCATCTCATTCGGGTAACCCGCCAAAATTACGACCATGTTGTTGCGGTCGTCTTCCATCGATTTCACCAAAGTATCAATGGCTTCAATCCCGAAATCGCTGGAGGCGCTCCCTCTGACAAGGGAGTATGCCTCATCAATAAACAAAACTCCGCCTTTTGCTTCCTTTATTTTGTTCATCGTTTTGATTGCGGTCTGGCCCACATATTCTGCGACTAAATCTGAACGGCCAACCTCGACCAGATGTCCCTTTGAAAGAACTCCAACGGCTTTAAGGATATTCGCGACAAGTCTTGCTACAGTCGTTTTTCCCGTTCCTGGATTCCCGGAAAAAACCATGTGCAGGCTAATCTTTTCTGTTTTAAAGCCTTGCTCCTGCCTTAACTTATTAAAGGATACCCAATTGGTAATGTCTTTAATTTTCCTTTTTACCTCGTCAAGGCCAATCAGCTGCTCGAGTTCTCCAATCGCTTTTTCAAGAGAAACTTCTTCCGGCACTTTATCAAGTGCCAAGGTTAGATCCTCTCGGTTAGAAATTGCCTTTTGAAGCTCATCCACCCAGGCAAGGATGTAGTTGGCCTGTTCAACTGCACCGTGTTCGCTGACCGCTGAATTAATTACAAGCCTGACTCTTTTTAAACTGGAAGTTATATCGATTACATTTGCTGCTGATATCCTTTCAAGATTCACTTTGATGTCCTTACTTACATATAAATTATGTACCTTTAAAGTCGCATGGGCATATTGTATAAACCGTTCGATGCTGTCTGTCGATTCGGTAATCCCTGAAAACCATTCGCGCTCAGCCCATTCCTCTTGGTTTTCCTCTTCATATAGTTGGGCAAGGTCTTCGTACCAAGAACCGATTTTCTTTTTCAACACATTCATACAATGAAAGTAATCTCCAAGAACCGAGTATTCCCGGGTTTGGATTTTTCTTTCAATGTGATCCATTATCTTAAAAACAAGGCGATGTGACCGGAAAAAATGACTCTTAATCAGCTCTTTATCCTTTGAGGAAAAGGCTGCCTGCATATCTTCTTCAAGATCGGCAAAAGAGTCATAAATCATCTTTAAACGTTCTTCCACCGATTTATATCCCCTTTGCGTTTTAATGCCAAGTTCGAGTTAATAGAGTATTTGGCTTCCAAATTATCGAGTATGCGCCAAACAATCTTTCTAACAAGTGCCTTCATTAGAGGAGACCGTTTGACAAATCCCGCTGCAAACGGCCCCATCTTATAATAGAAGCGTACAAATAACCGGCCAGCCAGTGTCTTTTTTAAATAAACATCCCGCCAAAACCTTAAGCTGTCGAGTTCCATGGCAAGTGGAGACCCGAACGCGGCGGTTGCCACAAAACACGAACTTGAATTGGAACTTTGCGAGCTGGTGTTATAGGATGATGTATTGGATGACGGCCGTGAATCATTCTACTTTTTTTTTATTTCAGACAAAAAATTCGGGTTCAGTTCATATAAATCAGGATATTTTTGCTTGAGTCGATCAATCCCTTGTTTCACCTTGTTAGGCTGCTCATAGGACATCTCATCAAGAATATCGTCAAAATAACGCTCCCGCTCATCCTGTTCAAAATCCGATAAATAGAGAGCGATTAATCGCTTCAATGAGTTGGTGATTAACGAATCATTTTTCATTTGATCATATTGCTCATGCTCTCTCTTCGAAACCATTGCCTGGTCCATGACATCACTGAACAAATCCTTGCGGGCTTCATATATGGCAGGATATTTAATCATCAGCCTTTTGATGGAGGAAATCGTTTCTTCTGGTTGATTTTTAGCAATATAATTGCAATTATGTAACATGACTTCTACTGATTCTTCAAACTCCTCTTCATCCATACTGCTCCCATATATATAAAGACCCGCGGCATGTCTTAATGGGTCCAATACCTTTTGGTCCTTACTAAGTGAGTTATTTTCACGTATCAGTTCTTCATTGCCGCTTGTGTAATTGTGAAGTTCCCCGATATCATCATTAGAGGGATCAAGTTGGATTGCCCGCTCCGTAAGTCTCTTTGACCAGTCATACATCATTACTTCATTTAAATCGTAAGCCAGTTTTGCATACTCCCTTGCAACATATGCCTTTTCTTCAGGATGGTTTTCTAGGAGCTCCTCAATCCTTGCAAAAGAACGCTCAATGCTGGATTTATCCCGTTCATGGATATCAATTTCAACTAGTTTAAAAAGATAATAGAACTTATGGAAACCTTCATTATCTTTTGATAGGATGGCATTCTCAATCGCTTTTCTCGCCTGCGAATATTGCTCGTTTCGAATATGTAGCTCATAAAGGGAATACATAATATTGATATCATTCGGGTCCAGCCGAAATGCTTCATTTAAATGAAAAACAGCTTCTTCTATATATCCTGATTTTTCACAAGCAAATGCCAGGTTTGATTGATACACAGCATTTTCAGGCTGCATTTCAATTAGCTTCCGGAATTGGGCAATCGCCTTATCCAATTCCCCGTCATAGCATAGAGCCAGGCCTAGTTGATTCCTAATGTTATGCAAGCTCGGCTCGATAATCAAAATCCTTTTAAAACTCGTAATTGCCTTCTGAAAATCCTCTTCATCCATCGCGGAAAAGCCCTCGGCCTCCAGCTGTCTAATCTCATCACCGTATTTCGACATCGTATCGTATTCTTTTCGGGAATCGGGATCACTAAGAATTTCATACGCTTTCCGAATCTTTTTAAATTCCTCTGGATATTTCTCAATCGGGTATTCCCTAATCTTTTTTATGTATGCTTTTCTTATTTCGTTTGGGGCACATTCCTCTGTTACCTCCAAAACACTATAAAAATTATCTTGCAACCTACTCACATCCTTGAAAACAGGATTTTACTTACTTTACAATTAATACATTTCTATTAAGAACATAGTACTAAATTTCTTTTGATGAGTTTGTCGGATTTTGTCGAAAATAAGCAAATGTTATCAAATTATTCCTGTTATTAATGTAGGTTCCAAGACAGCAGAGCGGTAGCAAATACCCAACATTATCAGTCCCCATGCAAAAAAAGCCCCCGTTTTAACCGCCGAAGAGGTTAGTAAGGAAGGCCAACTCATTTAATCTACATATGTTAAAACCCACTACAAAGCAGAAGATTCATCATGAACTAGGGGACGATCCACGCTCCACTTCTTCAACCAGATACACATGGTAAATACCCAAACCAAAAGTAGTTGCAACTCCTACATTTCCATGCTCACGCTGTTGTATTCATCAATTAATCTACTGACATACTTATCTTGGAGAAATTCAGCATTTTTGACATCCATTAGTTCATAACCCCAGAAAGTAAAAGTATGATTATTTATTTTGTTATGCTTTCTATTTGTAAACGTATATTTACGGCCATCCAATATAAAGTCAGTTTGATGCTGAAAGTTCTCCCCTGCTAGCCTGTCCTTGTCTTCAAAGAGTGTATACTTTACCCACCAGGCTTCCGGTCTGGGCATTTTGGAAAACAATCTGGGGAGCTTTATCAAGGTTGCACTTAATGAAGGGATCAGTTCAAGCTTTTCCTGCCTGTGATAAAACTGAATATTAACTCCAATCACGTATTGATCTTGTTTCTCTCCCTCGTCTACTTTGCCGTTATAGTAATACCTTGACATAAACAGAGGAAAAAACCTTAAATACGAATTAGAATTTTGATTTATATCTCTACTAGGCTCACAGCCAATCTTTGTATCGGTTGGCAAAAAACCTTCTTTCTCAAAAAGCTGATCTAAATCTTTTAAAATCAAAATTGAGTTATTTACTATTTCAAGTGTGTTTTTAATTGTAATCATTGCTTTTTCAGACGTTCCCATTCATCATTACCTCCATGTTATAAAAAACTTCCATTTTCTGCACATCTTTTAATCCGGAAAAATACGACTTTACTGGAACTGAGATAGCTTGAGAATGAAATTTCCAATTTAACAGATTTTCACCAACCAATTGAAAACCCCTAAAACTCTTGATCCCCTTACGTTCCAAATACCTTAATAAATCTTCCTTAATTTTGCTATCTCCTTCGCTAGAAGGAGACCAGACTGACAGCTCATTGTGAAAAGTAAGCCATGATAACCAATAGAGTTCAGGATTCCGAAATTCTGCTTTTTCTCTTCTAATCGTTCGCAGTGAGTTTTCAATGTCTTGCTTAGGAAATACATGATTTAAGGTTAAATAAATCAAAACCTTTTTTGCAGTTTTATATTCAGTTCCTATCTTTTCGTATAAAGAGCCAGAATGGAGATCCCAGTATTCACGTGCCAGCTGGTCATAAAATTTCTGATTCAGATTGTTTTCGGCTTCTAGCTCTGCCGGATCCTCGCCTGATTTGCCGCTAAAATATTTCACTTCAATTAAGAATAAATAGGACTGGCTATCTGTTTTTAATGATAATAGTAAATCGGGTTCGGAACGTTCTAACCGGGGCCAAAACCACATCCTTACTTGTGGATTCTCCCCTTCAATATGTAAAGTCTGGTTGTTAACATTCAAACTGTTTCTTAAAAGTGAGCATATCAAGCTCCCATTTGAAAGATAATTCAACGTTCCAAATACGTTTGACGTTAGTATATCCTCACGATTCTCAAGCTCTGATGGTACTTTGCCATGTACAAATGCCTTTAACATACTGACCTCCTTTGAATCTTTAGTAGATTCTCATGAACCTCGTTCCGTCGGGAAGCATCGTACGGCTGTTTTCAGCATCGATTTGAAATGCGCTTCAATTCCTCGAGATACCCTCCCAAAATCCGTTACACTTCCGCCCTGCCCCTAATTTCATAAAGAATTTCGGCAAGTTCCTCAAGGTATTCCCGTTCCTTAAGGACATTGGTATGCTTGGATGGGATACGCCCGCTTCCAACTTCAATGCCCTTAAGCCCGCCGGCGATGGCCGCGATTGTGTCGCTGTCATCCCCTAAGTTTACGGCTCCAAAAATCACATCTTCGTAACTTTTCCGGTTAAGCAGCCAGTAAAATACCCATTTCAGCGTATGGACAACATAGCCGCTTGGCTGGCAATCAGGTTCTCTGCTGTAATCCATGTCATAGCGGGTACCTTTTATTTCGGTTAATATCGAAGCCGTTAACTCCTCACCGAGCAGGAGCCTTCTAGCGATAGGGTTGTAGATGATGCAAGCTTCCGATGCCGTATCGTCATGATGGGTCATTTTCGACTGTAAAGCAGATACTTCCTCGATTTTGGTAAGGTCCGAATAAGCGAAAGCGATTGGCAGGCACCTCATTAGCGACCCGTTTCCGGCACTCAATCCTAATTGCCGATGTGCAGCCTCCGCCGCCGCAAACCAGTCCCCCTCATAATGGTGGAAAGCTGTTGAAATCGTGATTCCGATATCCTTTGGCTTCGTTGCCCGCCAGGCCAGAAATTCCTTTCCTATTTCCTCAATTGGATTGGCGGAGTTCGCAATGATGCCCCTTGCTACAGCTATGGCCATGGCCGTATCATCCGAAGTCTCGCCACGCTCAAATCCAAAACAGCCGCTGCCAAGTATCTCCTTAACCAAACCGTATTTCCGTTCAATCTCGTCCGGGCTCATGAACTCCGTAGCCACGCCCGCAGCATCACCTACTGCTAACCCAATCAAACCCCCTTTGATTTTTTCCAGCACCGAAATCGCTCCCCACTAATGATTTTTTAAAAACTATGAACATTGGATTCCTAAAAAAACTGTTCTTCATTCGGTTACCTTCGAACACTGAATTTCTTACACAACTAATTCGATAACTGGTTCCTTTTTCCTGCCGACTTTACAAAATATTACAATTAAGCCCCTTTGGGGAAAAATTGGCCCATACACCAAGCCAACAAAACCAGCGCCCAGCAAGCAAATTCACACCAATCACCATCAGCCTACACACCCCAACTCCGGATAAAAGAAAATGCCCCCGGTAGAACGGCTGCAGCAGTTCTGACGGGGGCTTTAATCATTTAGGCCTAACTTATTGAAAACTGTTCGATGTTTCCCTACTTATCAAAATGCAAAAATAGGTCTGTCCTCTGCTTCAACAGAAACACAATATAATAGAAGAAACTCGTGCTACCTACAAAGTGAAGCACTAGATCCGTCCGCTCTTCATAAAGAAGA
The DNA here is from genome assembly GCF_046237595.1 of Neobacillus oceani. Taxonomy (NCBI): domain Bacteria; kingdom Bacillati; phylum Bacillota; class Bacilli; order Caryophanales; family Bacillaceae; genus Neobacillus; species Neobacillus oceani. The sequence goes on from NZ_CP143543.1 coordinate 3,640,602, forward strand.
AACTCTCCATTGAGCGACACATCTTGGCATTTTAGTAAATCTTTGTCGCCCATCCGGATTTGTGCGACACCTTTTCAGGTTTTGGCCAAATCTTTGTCACTCAATGGGATTTGAGCGACACTTCCCCCAATCATCCCAACCGCCCGAGTTCGACGGCCGTGATTTCTTCTTCATTAAATAATGTCATTCGGAACGCCAGTGTAAAGTCTTCGAAGCCGCACTGGTATTTTTTCAGCTGGTTTTGGCCGCAGGAGTTGCTGCCTAAACCGTTTTGCTTGTAGTCGAGATTTAGGACGACATAGTCGCGGGGCTTCAAATCAATCGTATGTTTTGCATGCTCAAGGTCGCTGATTTCATACCGCGATGCACTGAAATCAAATTTCTTATTTGTGGTGAAAATTACGCCGTTTTTATTTTGGTCGGTTAAGCTTACCCAATCACAGTCAGAGCGGTTGCCGTTTTCCTGCGGCTTTACGTAATTGGTGAACAGCTCATCCACTGTTTTCCGATATACGCCAAAGTGATTCGCCTCTTTGGAATCGACGTAGCTTTCTCCTGGCCCTCTGCCGCGCCACTGTGCAAAAGCAAAATCGTTATTTAAGGCCATTTTTACCCCGAGCCGTGGAATCATGGCTGGAGCATTTTCTTTCATACCGGAAGCAATCCCATTAATCCGGAATTCAATATCGCCGTCCGCATGGATTCTATAAAAATATTGAAGCTTATAATGCCACGAACTGTTTGTTGTCCCGAACAGAGCATCCGTCTGCCACTCGAAAACATCGTCCTTTAACCCGTATTGGACCTCTTCGACGATTTCATGGCCCAAATGCATAAAGTATTTCGTTCGGTAATCGTTCAGCAAATACATATCGTTGTCAATCGGAGCGCGCCAGAACTGAAATTGCGGCCCTCTTTCAAGCTGAACCTTCCCGTTGCGGACAACCTCTTTGAGGGTCCCTTTTACACGGTCAAACGTTACAGAAAAGCCTCCGCCGCTTACAGTTACAAAAGCACCTTCCCTATTCACCTGGAGGCCAGAGCCACCGCCAGCATGTACCTTGGGAAGCTTGTTTTTCCCTGGGAGCTCAAACGAGGCGTTCGCCAGCTCATGTCCTTTCGGCGCCCATGGCGTATCGGATTTAAGTTTGTAAGAAAAGGCCAAATAATACTTTGCACCGTTGATTTTTTCAAATTCTCTCATTAAAGGAAGTTGGATTTCCGCGGTTACACGCCCGCCCAATTCTGGGAGCTCCACTGTAAATGAGTCTAAAAGTCTATCATCCTCAAACAACGAGCAGGTTAACTCCAAATAATTCAAGGCAATGAAATCGTACCGGTTAATCAGGCGGAACAGCCCTTTTTCAATATCCACACACTCGGTCTGAACCGGTTCAATTACCTTTTTATACTCAAGCAGGCTTGGTGACGGGGTTCCATCTGGCATAATCAGCCCGTCAATGCAGAAATTCCCGTTGGTTGGATCATCGCCAAAATCGCCGCCGTAGCGATAGTACACTGTGCCGTCATCAGCTACTGTTTCAATTCCATGATCAAACCATTCCCAAATAAATCCGCCTTGAAGCTTGTCGTGTTTATAAAATAAATCCTGATATTCCTTTAAATTGCCGGGACCGTTCCCCATCGCATGAGCGTACTCACAGAGAATATGCGGCTTCTTCGAGTTTTCAATGATTTTATCCATCGTCAGCCTGTCATCGTTCCGCTCCAGCCATGTATACATCGTGCTATAAACATCAGTGACTTCCGCTTCACGGTCTCCTTCATAATGGACAAGGCGGGTTGGATCCATTTCCTTCGCCAGCTTTGCCATTGCCCGGAAGTTATGCCCAAAAGATGATTCATTTCCAAGCGACCACATGATAATGCAAGGATGGTTTTTGTCGCGCGCAATCATCCGTTCCATCCGCGACACATGAGCCAATTCCCACTCTGGATCATCGCTGATCCAATCATATTTCCCGGTCAGTTCAAAGCCATGGCATTCCAGATCGGTTTCATCGATTACATACATACCGTATTCATCACAAAGATCATACAAGTAATAGGAGTTCGGGTAATGAGCGGTCCGAATCGCATTAATATTGTGGCGCTTCATCGTGATAATATCACGCTCAATTTCTTCTTTTTCCACAACCCGGCCCGTCTTCGGGTTATAATCATGGCGATTGACACCCTTGAGCTTAATGGCAACCCCATTGACGAGGAATGTTTCCCCGGAAACGACAATTGAACGAAAGCCGACTTGCTGGCGGATTACCTCAATCGGCTCGCCGGCACTGTCCCTTACCGTCATATAGAGATGGTAAAGGTTTGGTATTTCCGCACTCCACTTTAACGGGGCTTCAACCAACCGGCTGAAAGCTTCAGCGCCCTTTTTCTCTTCAATAAATACCCGCTCGCCGGTGGATTCGATCAGTTCATACGTTATCGTCTGGCCGCTATGCTCCGTAAGTTTAACAGAAACAGACAAAACCGCATCCTCATTGTCGCCGTCCAATTCGGTATTTACGGAAAAATCATAAATCCCGGCAGTAGGCCTCGTATAAAGCTCAACATCGCGGAAAATCCCGCTTAGCCACCACATATCCTGGTCTTCTAAATACGTCCCGTCCGACCACTGAAACACCCGGACCGTCAAACTGTTGCTCCCGGCGCGGCAAAGATCCGTGATATCGAACTCAGCCTGAATCCTTGCCCCCTTGCTGTATCCTGCAAACTCGCCGTTCACATACACTTCATAGGCGGAATCGACCCCATTGAAGCGGAGAATGAGTTGTTCCCCGTTCAAATTCGTAGGCACCTCGAACTCCCGGCGGTAAATTCCGGTCGGGTTTTCCGTTGGTACACGCGGCGGAATAATCGGGAAATTATACCATAGGTCGGAATAATGCATCTTTCCATACCCTTGCAGCTGCCAATTTCCGGGAACAGCTATCTCATCCCATGCACTTGCATCAAATTCATCCAAAAAGAAACCTTCCGGAGAATATTCAGGCGCTTCCAGGAATAAGAATTGCCATGTACCGTTCAGCTTCTGATAATGACGGCTTAATTCCGGTTCATTTACAACAGCTGCTTCCCTATTCGGATAACTGAAGAAATGTGTTCGGGCAGGCAGCCGGTTGATTCCATCAGTCTTAATGTCTTCCCATCTCTTTAAATTTTTCATTCTTTTCTCCTTTCAAAGGCTATTCTTTTACCGACCCGCCAAGGATGCCGGAAATGAATTGTTTTTGCAGAATTAAAAAGAAAATCATAATCGGAATCGTCGATAAAGTTGTTCCGAGCATTAATTGGCCATAATCAATACGCGCCATTCCAATAATACTGGAAAGGGCGACAGGCAATGTAAACATTTCCTTAGAATTCAAGGTAATGAGCGGCCATAATAGGCTGTTCCATTGCGACATGAATTGAAAAATCGCTACCGCCGCAAGCGCTGGCCGTGTTACGGGTAAAATAACGCTAAAAAAGATTTTCAACTCTCCAGCTCCATCCACTCTCGCTGCCTCAATAAGCGAAGTTGGAACCGCTCTCATATTTTGCCTCATTAAGTAAATGGAAAATGGTGCGGCAAGGGTAGGCAAAATGATCGCTTGATATGTATTTAGCCAATCCAGGAACACCATCAATTCAAACATCGGAATCAATGTCACTTGCGCAGGAATCAGCAGTGAACAAAAGATAACAAAAAAGAACGGGTTCTTTCCTTTAAAGTCAAATTTGGCAAAGGCATAACCCGCCATCGCACTGATCAATGTACTCGCCGCTGTGTACACAAGGGCAATGAACAGAGAGTTAAAAAAAATTCGGCCAATCCCCAAGGCTTCGTTCAGGGATTGAAAGTTCTTCAGAAGATTATCACCGGGTAAAAGTTTAGGCGGAACACGGAAAATCTCTCCAGACTGAAGCGTAGAACCAATCACCATCCAATAAAATGGGGCAATTGATAAAATCACGCCAATCATCAGCAAAAGATAAATGACAACTTTTTTCGGAGTGTTTTTTGAATGGATCATTCTTTGAAGTCACCTACCAATTTCATCTGAATCAGAGAAATAATCGCCGTAATGATCACAAGAACATAGGCGATGGCTGAGGCATATCCAAATTCAAAATATTTAAAGCCGACGTTATATAAATAAAGGGTAATCGTCATGGTGGCGCTGTTAGGGCCGCCATTTGTCAAAATAAACGGCTCATCGAAAAGCTGCAACGTACCTATCGTGGACATCACAACCGTAAAAATAAATACTGGCTTCAACTGAGGAATCGTAATCATAAAGAATTGCCTTATTTTCCCCGCCCCGTCCATACTCGCTGCTTCATATAATTCACCGGGGATGTTTTGCAGGCCGGCAAGAAAAATGACCATATTGTAACCGGTCCATCTCCATGTCATAACTAGAATGACTGAAATTTTGGCCCAAACAGGCGATGTCAGCCAGGGAATTGACTTAAGCCCCAAAAATGACAGGGCATAGTTGACCAATCCATAACGCTCGTCCAGCAAAATCATGAAGACAATCGATGCGGCAACAAGTGCGGTAATTGACGGCATGAAATAGGAGATCCGGAAAAACGACTTTGCCTTAACCATGGAGGAATGGAGCCCGACAGCGATTAACAAGGCAGTAAACAGCATGATTGGAACCTGGATGATCAAAATTTGCGCTGTATTGATCAAAGCTTTATAAAAAATCGGGTCATGGAAAAGCCTGGTGTAGTTTGCAAATCCAACAAATGTTTTTTCCACTCCGCGAACCTCTTGAAAGCTTAAAATGAACGACGATATGATCGGATAAACCGTAAATACTAGCGTTAAAAGAAACGCAGGACCAATAAAAAGATACGGGGCACTTTTAGGAGTAATTAATTTTCTTCTTGGTTTCACTTGTAGGGCTGCGTCTGGTTTCACGGACTTTTCTATTTGTATTTTCATCCCCCACGGTCCCCTTCCTAAAAAATTGCTAGAAATGAGAGAAGAAACATCCCTCTCTCATTTCTCGAACAGAATCATTATCTAATTTGGTTTTCTAATTGTTTTTGGGCATCCTTTAAAACGTCTTCAACTGATTTATTCTCAAGCACAATGGCTGCTTGGGCGTCTCTTGTCACGGTGCTCGCTTTTGCAAGATTTTCGTTCAAATAAACTGTTGGCACCTGGTCTACAATATCAGCGAATTTTTTGAAGATCGGGCTGTTATTGAAGTATTCGCTGTTTTCAGTGAATTGTGGTGCGTCATACGTACCCTTCAAAGATGGGAACAGACCGTATTTTTCAAATCCAAGAAGCTGCGCGTCTTTATCGGTTGTAAAGAAATCCACAAATGCATAGGCGGCAGCCTGGTTTTTGGTAGATGCAGGGATCAGGATGGAGGAACCCCCCACGTTTGCATATCGGGTTCCGCCTTCCTTAAATCCTGGCAGATAGAATACATCCCATTGCCCTTTCAAATCCGGCGCCTGGTCCATGATGGTCCCGGCATACCAAACACCGTATGGGACGGTCGCTACCGATCCGTTTACTGTTGCCGTGACAATCCCATCCCAACCATTGTTTTGCAGGACTAATCCCTTGTCATACATTTCCTTGATAGTCTTCATCGCCCGGATTGCCTCAGGAGATTGCAAGGCAATTTTGTTATCTTTATCAAAATAGGACATGCCCTGCTGCTGCATCATCATCGCAAAAACGCCATCATGATTTGGAACATCGATTGGCAGCAGCTCGGCGCCAGTCGCGGCTTTAATTTTCTCGCCAGCGGCAATATAGTCCTCCCAAGTTTCGATTGAATTTGGATCGACATTTGCCTGTTTGAAAAGATCTACACGATAGAACACTCCGGCTGGGCCGATATCCCAAGGTGCGGCAATGAAATTTCCATCCTGATCCTGGACAGACGCTATTTTCGCCTCATTAAATAAATCTTTATGCTTGTCGTAGCCAAGCTCGCTTAAATTGAGAAATCCTTGTGGAAACTGATGGACATACCCCGGAATCCGCTCATCCTCCACCAATACAACATCCGGAAGGCCGGAACCGCGCGCAGCCAAGCCAACCGTTAACTTGGAGTAGAGGTCATCGCTGTTGAAATCCTCTACTTTGACTTTTACATCGGGATATTTTTCCTGAAAGCTTTTTACCGATGCTTCCAGAGTCGCAGCGGCAACATCCCAGCCCCAAACGGTAATCGTGCCTTTTGGATTTTTGCTATCGGCGGATGCCGTTTCCTCGCCGCCGGATTTATTGGAACAGGCCGCGAGCAAAAGCAGAAGCAGCACTAGCATAATGGACATGTATTTTTTCATGTTTCATTCCCCATTTTCGAATGGATTTTTTGGATTTTTCTTTTTAAAATATCCTGTGCGTTTGGGTTCTTCACCACAATCGGTTACATACCAAAAACTAAATGAACCACCTTATGGTGAAGAACCTCAATTCCTTTTACAGCTCAACCTTCTCCGGTGCCTGCGTTTTTTTCAAGTATGAACGCCAGGTGATGGCCCATTTTTCAGGATTATCAAAATCATCCTCGTCCTTGATGAGATGATTCGTGCTGTTATGTGGCGCAGATTTGACGAGTTCCGGATTGGTATAGGCTTCTTCTGATATTTGGGTCAAGGATGCGATGTACTCATCCAAATCGGCCTTTGATGGAGTTTCCGTCGGCTCAAGTGTGAACGGCTCCGGTACGACATATGGGTGGTGGCTCGTCCAATAATGATGGGCGAAATCAGCCATCCGGCGGGAGACATCATCGGTCGTCACACCGGTGTCTTTCGTTAATTGCTCCCAGCTGTAGCGAACCTGCTCCAATCTTTGTCCCTTAATATATGGCGCGCTTGCCCCTTTAATTTTCAGGACCTTATGGTATAAATAATTATTGTTAAGCACGGCAACCTGCGCAACCTCCTTCAGCCCATCCGGCCCAAGGGCGCGAATCCAGGCATAGGCGCGAAGGACGTGCTGCGGAACGCCCTGGAACGAACGGACCTTGCCGATGCTGTGCTTCAGATTATCATTCAACACATATTGATCGCCGTCTTTTTCAACAATCGGCCCCGGCAAGAATTCCTTAAGCCTGTCGACAACGCCCAAGGCCCCTGTAGCCGGACCACCGCAAGCATGCGGAGTTGAGAAGGTTTTGTGAAGGTTAAAGAAGCACATATCAAACCCGGCTTCCTTAGCCCTTGTAATCCCTAGGAGCCCATTGGCATTTGCTTGGTCATAATAGCAAATCCCGCCCGCTTCATGGACAATCCTCGTAAACTCCTTAATCTTCGGGTTATAAATTCCGGTATCTTCAGGGTTCGCGACAACAAATCCAGCTGTTCTTTCAGATACGGCCGCTTTCAGCTTCTCGAGATCTGGAAACCCGTCCTCGTCCGGATAAAGTGTAATAATTTTATAGCCTTTTACGGCTGCGGTTGCTGCCTGCGAAGGATGGGAAAAGATTGTTGTAATAATTTCATCGCGCTGGTCCGCTTCGCCATTTGCTTCGTGGTATGCCCGAACGATCGATGCCATCGCGAATAACGCTTGGGTGCCGCTCCCCGGTTGAAAAGAGAAATAGTCCATCCCGGAAACCTCTCGTAAGGCGAGCTCCAACTTATGGGTGATTTCAAGAATCCCCTGTACCGTACTGACATCCTGTAGTGGATGGAGCTCCGTCATTTTCGGTGATGCCGCGATTGCCTCATTAATTTCCGGAGAGTATTTAATCGTGCACGTGCCTTGGCCAATTTCTACGTTAAACGCAGAGCCCAGCACTTCCTGTGACAACCGTAAATAGTGTCGCAATACCCGATTTTGGGCAATCTCCGGGAGATTCGGTTTTTGTTTCCTAACCATTTCTCCAGGAATGAAGGACACCCCATCCCCTACTTTTTCTTCAATTCCGCTCTCGACCCTTGGCAATGCAACGCCCCGTTCACCGCTTTGATGAAGTTCAAAAATAATTGGCTCATCCCATTTTGCCTGATGGAATTGCCTAACTTTGCCTCTTTTAATCCTTTCCACGTACACCATTCCTTTCTTTTTGGCTTATGACTTACGATTCGATCACAAGAAGTCTTTGATTGTTTGGACTAAACGGTCGATATCGGCCTTCGTATGAATTTCAGTGATACAAAACAGTGCGCACTGGCCAAACTCCGGGAATTCCTCCGATAAATCCTTTCCTCCAAATATTCCGTTGTCCAATAAATATTGATTGATTTCCTTCACTGTTTTTCCTGTCCGGTTAAAATCAACGACGAACTCTTTAAAGTTGGCTGATTCAAAACGGGATGCAACGACGTTCGGGATGTTCCCGATTTCACCCATCGCATATTGGGATTTTTGCATAATCGTTTTTCCAAGCTCATACATGCCATTCGGGCCAAGCAGCGACAGGTAAACCCCGGCTGTAATCCCCCAAAGGGCTGTTTGTGTCCCGACGGATTCCTTCCCCTTTTCTCTTTGGGCAAAGGATGTCCGGTCGTAAAACACATCGCCAAAACCATACTCGCCCTCTACAATAGTTGGCGCGATTCCGAATAGGCGTGATGGGTATTCTTTGATAAAGGTTAGGTCATCATGTGTGGCAATAAAGCCCGCATGGCCTCCCCCATAATTCATATGCATGCCAAGCGGCTGCAGATCGCCGCAGACAATATCAGCACCGTAATGGCTTGGCGGCTCAAGGACGCCGAGCGAACTCGGGTCGACGCCGACAATCGTAATAGCCCCAACATTTTTTGCGAGATTGCTAATCTTCTGTCCCTTCGTTTCGATGAAGCCAAGGTACGATGGATTTTCAAAATAGACCGCAGCAGTATTTTCGGAAAGCTTTCCTTCCAAATCGCTCAAGCTGATTTGTCCGGAATCTTCCTCGTAATCTACGAGAATGCAAGTAACTTGTGGTGAACAGTAGTTTTCAATAATTTTCAACCGGTCAGGCGAAATCGTTTTCGGCAGTAAAGCCTCAGATCGTCCGGTAATGCGGTGAGCCATCCGGATTGAAGTCGCCGCTGCCTGCGCCCAATCAAAGGTCGGAACATTCACGACATCCATATCGACCAATTCAGCCATTAGGCTCTGATATTCAAACAATGCCTGGAATCGGCCGTGGTCCTCGTACGGATCCCCCGCATAGCCGGTCACAAATTCGGCGCGCTGGTTCACTTCATCGCACACAGCCGGTACAAAATGGTTCCAGCAGCCTGCACCAAGGAAATTCAAATACTCATCGGCTGTTTTATTTTTGTTTAAAATTCCTTCTACATATTTCTTCAACTCGTACTCCGGCAGCGCTTCCGGAATGTTCAATTCCCCTTTAAATTGCAGCTCCTCCGGTATTCCGACAAAGAGCTCCTCAATCGTTTCGACCCCGATTTCCTTTAGCATTTCCTCCTGCACTTCAGGAACGGTATTCGGTATGTATGGATGTGCTGTTTTTCTCATCATTTTCTCTCCTTTTACATTTGATTTAAGCCAAGCCGCCGCCGTCAACTGTTAAAACGGTCCCTGTCACCCAGGAAGACATATCGCTTGCCAAAAATAACACGCCTTTTGCAATATCACGCGGTGTGCCAATTCTCTCGAGCGGCCGTCCAACCGCCGATGAATCAAGGAACTTCGCTTCATCCACATGCAATTGCTTTGCTTCATCCCGCAAAAGAGGCGTATCCGTATCCCCCGGGCAAACGCAGTTCACACGGATATTTTGTTTCCCATGGTCGATGGCCATTGCCTTGGTCAAATTCACCACGGCGGCTTTTGCCGCGCAATAGGAGGCTGCCTGATCGCCGCCTTTTAAGCCCCAGCCAGAACCTGTGTTGACAATGCTGCCCCCGCCGTTTTTCTCCATGATTGGAATCACATATTTTGATAGTAAAAATGCTCCTTTTAGAGAAACATTGATAACCAAATCCCAATCCTCTTCCGTATGCTCAACGACCGTTTTCCTGCGAATCAAGCCGGCATTATTAAATAAAACGTCAATTTTGCCAAATTGCTGCTCTACCTCGGAGGCTGCCTTTTCACAATCCGCCGCCGAAGTGACATCACATTTAAAGAACTCGGCTTTATATCCTTTGTCACGCAATTCCTTTGCGGCCTCGCCGCCTCGCTCTTCGTTAATGTCAAGCAACGCGACGGCTGCTCCGGCTTCGGCAAAAAGCTCGGCAGTAGCGAGTCCGATTCCGGAAGCACCGCCAGTAATCACCGCAACCTTATCTTTGATTCCTAATAATTCTTCATAATTCACTAGTTTCCCATCCTTTCAAATTTGCTTCGATTGAAAAACTATCTTTCACCTTATTAACTATGCAAGTAGTGTGCCAACTTTTAATTTTCTGAAAAAAGGTGATGAATAGAACGCTTTCGTTTTGTGTTTTTCAAAATAACCCTCCTGTCATATGTCAGAAATGACAAATCGAAGTCAAAACTGGCAAATTTCATTTGAATATTCACACAATTACGATATTATAGGGATAGTAACAGTCATTGGAGGTCCATGAATGCCTTTATTAAACTCGATTTCAAAAGTCATCCAAGCCTTTTCAAACTTGCTGCATGTTGATATTGCTTACTTTAATCCGAAAGGTGAACTAATTGCCGCCACAGAGGAGTATATTTTGCAGAAAGGGACAAAGGTTCACACCCCGTTTTTCAACAATTTATATGGGCACCACATAACATTCCTTCACGAGCCAGGTAAAATGAAATCGTGTATTGGCTGCCATTTTATTAATCATTGCCCATCCAAGGCCGAACTGATTCAGGACATGATCATCAATGGAAAAAAATACGGTTATTTGTCATTCGTCAGTTTCTCACCGGAAAACGAATTCAAGCTTATTGAAAGCAAAGATTACTATATTGAATGGCTTTCTCGGCTAAAAGAAATCATTATTTCTATTGTGCGGGATACCGATGTGTTTAAAGCGGTTGATAATCGCTATTCCGCCATGGGAAATTATATTTTCGGAAAAAGTAAAACGCTTACAAATATTCGGAGTTTAATAAAGAATATCCACAATAGCACCTCATCGATCTTAATTACGGGCGAAACCGGTACAGGAAAGAGTTTACTGGCCCAGTATATCCATGAAACCAGCCTTGTTAACAAAGGGCCGTTCATTGAATTGAATTGTGCCGCAATCCCGGAAAGCTTATTTGAAAGCGAAATATTCGGCTATGAAGAAGGCGCGTTTACAAATGCGAAAAAGAACGGAAAAAAGGGTTACTTTGAACTGGCTGATAAGGGAACATTGTTCATGGATGAAATTGCCGATCTGCCTTTGAGCCTGCAGCCGAAACTTTTAAAAGTGCTGCAGGACGGTATGATTATGCGCGTTGGCGGTACAAGTTCCAAAAAAGTAGAGGTCCGGCTTATTTCCGCAACCAATCAACCCGTAAACGAGCTAATAAATGAAAAGCTTTTCCGATCCGATTTGTTTTACAGGCTCAATGTCATCCCGATCACGATTCCGCCCCTCCGCGAAAGAATGGAAGATTTAGAGCTTTTGACCATTCACTTTATGAAAAAGTTAAAAGCGCGCACCGGAAAAATGATTGATTCCCCGACAGAGGAATACATGCAAATCCTCTCCGCCTATCACTGGCCGGGGAATCTACGCGAGCTGGAAAATGTCATAGAATACAGCATGAATATAGAATCAAAGAATACGCTGACAAAGGATTCACTCCCGCCCTATCTGACCAATTTGTCAGGAAGCCGGCCCATGCAGTCCGAAAGAATGATTAGTTCAAAACCTGGCCTAGCTCAAGCAGAACGTGATGTGATTATCCAAAAACTGCAGGCCTACGAAAACACCTACAACGGAAAACAACAAGCCGCAAAAGACTTAGGGATCAGCATCCGCACCCTGTACAGGAAAATGGAAAAACTCGAAATTGAAATATGATGGCTGATTGATGAACGGCGTTTACAGAATAAAAGCGGCTACGCGGGGAGTATGGCAACCAAATCCCCGACTAAGCCGCTTTTCTCTATAAGTAAGCAAGCCTTATCCGAGAGTAATCCTCTCTTATCAGTAAGTAACACACTTTTATCAGCAAGTAAGGCTCTTTTATCAGTAAATAAATCTCTTTTATTAGTAAATAAATCTCTTTTACCAGTAAATAAATCTCTTTTATCAGTAAATAAATCTCTTTTATCAGTAAACAAGTCCCTCGTATCAGGAAGTATGGCTTTGTAATACGAGCGCCCGCTCTTATCCCGAATCAATCCGGACTCTAATCCAAGAAGCCAACCTTATCCTTGAACTGCCTCCTCATTTTCCTGCAACAAATTGCCGAGCATCAAAAACACGCTGGATGTCCAAGTGAATGCTGGATCCCGCAAGCCGGCGCCCGTCAAAGCATTGAAGTTTTCCGCCATCCCGGATTTTGAAGCCATCCTGCAAAACCGCCTGGAAATCTCAAGTGCGAGCTCTTTTTCACCCGCCGAGAGCAGTCCATCCACCACGAGCATCGTTGTCGGCGCCCAAATCGGCCCCCGCCAGTAGCCGTCTTCTTTATAGAACGGGCTGGACGGCAGCTCTGTCGCCAGGCCATTCTCTGTTAAAAAACCCTTGTTTTTAATTCCATCGACCAATTTCCCCCGAATCCCAGCCGGCAGCCTTTTTCCAAGAATAATAGGAATATAGAGAACAAGGCTGTCTGATTCAATCACTTCATGGGTGCCGGACTTCTTCGCCACAAACCGCTCGCCGTCCCAGAAATGATCAATCATTCTTGTCAGTAGTTCCTCAGATTCCCGCCTCCACCTTACTGCTTCATCTTCGCGGCCCAGCTTCTCCGCTATTTCCGCCAGCACGTCCATTTGCAGCACTAAAAACGAAGACAGGTCCGGACTTTCCACCGGAGGTCCCATTCGAAAAATCGTGCTGTTATCCCAGCCGCTGTCATTTCCGTGATTGTATTGCGGAATGCCATCCCCATCACTATCCTGGTACGTCAGCCACCAATTTGTCCATTTGGCCAACGGCTCGTATACTTCCTTCAGTTTCTCAGCAGTCACATAATCGGTTCGTTCCCAAATCCGCCTTAATGTCCAGCCATGAATCGGAGGCTTTGTAAAATTCCACAACGCAAAGCGATTGTTGACGAAATCCGACAGCATCCCCGATTCATCCTGCAGGTCAAAGAAAATCATGAACTGGTCCCAGGCAAGCTCCGGTGAATTTTTCGTAAGCGCCATCGCATTAAAGCAATGGTCCCAGCTCCAAATGTTCGTCATCCAGTTTTTCGACATGTACATCGCCGGCCTCGTCAGCATCCCCTCAGGCGAAACAACGCAAGACCACGTAATATAACTCGCCAGCTCACGGCCTTCCGCATGCTCATCTGGCACCGAAAGAACGCGCTGAAACCATGTCTTGTACTCCTTTTCAACGAGCTCATGCCCTTGTGAAAAAGAAACATAGGATCTCGGCCGATACACAGTCGTATACTCCTCCATCACGCATTCCATCTCCGTCGACGGTCCAGGGAGAAGATTCACGATGATTCTTTCACAGCGCTGCTCCTTGAACGGGGCATCCATCTCAATCCGCCCCTTTACCGTGGTAAGCATATAACGCATTTCCTGCGACGAATGATTCACTTCCCAGCGGTTCTCGCCAACAAGGGCCGCATAATCATAGGCACCGGTAATCCCCGTCAGCCTAACCCCAACTCCTTCGCTCCGTATTTGCAAAACCCGCGCTTCCGTAATGCAAAATTCCGCAAAGCCTTCCCCCGATTTAAGGAGCAGCAAACTCGGAGACATTTCTGATTGATAAGACACGGGCTCGCCATCCTGGATCAACTCAACCCGGAACACCTCGCCAAAACCATTATCCCCGTTCCGGATGTTCCGTATATAAAGCGCCCCATCCCCGCCCCCTCTATGCTTCGGTGAAATTGTAATAAACGAACCATAACGGCTGAAAGGGATTTTATTAACATCAAACATGCAGTCACTTCCTTCTTAAAAAATCAAAATGTACAGGTCGCTGACTAGTGATATTCACTATTAAAATTCGCAAAAAGTAGTAGGGGTCTGACGCTTACTAGTGATTTTTGCGAATAACTAGTGATTTACCACTCAAATCCGCAGACAGCAACTAGTGATTTTTGACTATTAAAATTCGCAAAAAATAGTAGGGGTCTGACCCTCACTAGTGAATTTTGCGAATAACTAGTGATTTTCGGTCGCATTTTCTAGCCAATGCAGACTATTGTGTGTGATTATGAATGCCGAACTTATGTTGATTGGAGCGGAGGGCGCCGACTCCTCGAAAATGCTACGCATTTTCTTCGTGCGTGGGCAAATTCGAGGATGCCATTCAATGTCCTGCGGGAATAGCTGGCCAGGGGAGACCCCGCAGGCATGGGTTTCGCCGAGGAGGCTCCCGGACTGCCCGCGGAAAGCGTGCGCCCGGAGCGCAAATCAACATATTTTACTATCAAACAATCACTAAAAAAATGGATGAACCAAGATTCATCCACACACTCAAATCAAGTTGTCCACACAAACTCTTATTTCAAACCAGTAGTCTGCACACCCTCGACAATTTTCTTTTGCGCGAAAAAGAACAAAATAAGCGGGAAAAGACTGATCAGGAACGTAACCGCCATGAGGCCGTTCGTATCCACGTCATAAACCCCTTTGAACTGCGCCAAACCAAGCGTCAACGTATATTTGCTCTGGTCATTCAGGAAAATCAACGGGCCTAGATAATCATTCCAGCTGCCAATTATGTTAAACACCGCAATCAGCACGATGACCGGCCATACGAGCGGCAAATAGATTTTGTAATAGATTTGGAATACATTAGCCCCATCCATTTTTGCAGCCTCATCCAGTTCTTTCGGAATTGACATGATGAATTGCCGCAACAGGAAAATATAAAACGCGGAACCGAACCAGGAAGGAACAATCAATGCCTTCAGCGTGTTGATCCAGCCGAACATATTAAATTCCATATATTGCGGGATCATCGTTACTTCCCATGGAATCATCATGGTCGCAAGCAAAATAATGAACAGCGTATCCCGCCCTTTAAATCGAAACCGTGCAAAACCGTACGCAACAAGGGTGGATGAAATAATCTGTCCAAGGGTCGTCATCACCGTGACCGTCAAACTATTCATTAGGAAAGTATTAAATGGCTGGCTGTTCCATGCTTTGGCAAAGTTCTCGAAATGCCATACGGAAGGAATGAATTTCGGTGGATATTGGCTAAGCTCTACCGGGCCTTTCAGCGCGGTCATCACCATCCAAAAAAACGGCAAAAGAAATAAGAGCGACAGGACAATCAACAAACCATACACAATGATTTTCTGGATACGCATTTTCCCTTTCATCCGGAATCGGCACCTCCTTACTTTTCTTTATTTTTCACTTCACTTTCGTAAAACACCCACATGCTCGAGGATTTAAAAACAAGCATCGTTAAAGTCAGCACAATAAGGAACATGATCCACGCATTGGCCGATGAATAACCCATTTTGTAATATTTGAACGCATTTTCGTATACATACATTGCATAGAAATAGGTCGACTGCATCGGGCCGCCGCCTGTCAACACAAGTGCAAGCGTCAAGGTTTGAAACGCCCCGATAATCGTCATAATCAAATTGAAGAGAATCGTCGGCGATAATAAGGGAACGGTGATTTTGAAAAATTTATAAAGCTTCCCGGCCCCATCAATTTCCGCTGCCTCGTATAAATCCTGGGGAATATTTTTCAAACCCGCCAGGAAAATCAACATCATCGTCCCCTGGGCCCATAAACTGGCGATCACCATCGCACCGAGTGCCCATTTTGCGTCACTCAGCCATCCTGGCCCCTCAATGCCAATTAACGAAAGCAAGTAGTTCAATATACCGTATTCGCCATCAAAGACCGTCCGCCAGATCATCGCCAGCGCAACACCGGAAATAACGGAGGGAACATAGAAAAACGTGCGGAAAAGCGAGCTACCCTTTACCTTTTGATTCAGTAAAACAGCCAGCAATAAGGCCAAAGTAATATTTAATGGAACAAAGATCATCGAATATTTCACTGTAATCCATAAGGAATGCCAAAACAGCGGGTCATCCGTAAACATCGTTATGTAGTTGGAAAACCCGACAAATGTCACTTCCCCGACAATCGGCCAATCAAAAAAACTAATCACAAGTGAAAACAATAGCGGTCCAAGCGTAAACACAATAAAGCCAATGATCCACGGTGCAATAAACAGATAGGGGACCAATTGCCCCCATTTCCTTTTCTTCTTAACCTGAAGTGCCGGGGGTGCAGTGCCAGTGCCAATACTTAAGCCGGATTTCATCGAATGCCTCCTCTGCCATTTTATGAAGGCTCCACAACACGTTGGTGGTTGTGGAGCCTTTGCCGATTATTTTGATAAATATTTCTCCGAATCCTTCACGGCTTTATCGAGCAATGGCTTTGTATCCTGTCCAATCATCGCCGCATTGATGGCAGCGGACAGGTTGCGGTTTACCTCGTTCCAATTCTTATTCAATAGGAATGCAGGAGAATTATCCGCTTTTTCCAGCATGGTGTAGAATGGGCTATATAATGGATCTTCCGTTACTTTTGTTTCTTCAGCAACACTTTTTCGGACAGGCAGGTCTGCTGTTCTCATCTTGATTGCCTGTTCGGAAGAGAAGAATTTTACAAACTTCCAGGCCAGCTCTTTTTGCTTTGAATCTTTCGCGATTGAAATCGATGACGAGTTAATCAATCCTTTTACAGGCTTTGAACCAAACGCTGGCATTACCACCGTTCCAAAGTCTACCTTTGCATCTGTATAACTTTTAACAGACCAAACGCCATTGATAAGCATTCCGAGTTTGTTCGCTTTGAAAATCTCGCTGGCGCTTTGTTGATTCGCCCCGCCCGTCGAAACCGCGATTCCTTCCTTGATCATATCGCCGTACATTTGCAGCGCATCAACCGTTTCCTTGCTATTCATGACCCCATCAATTTTCGTGCCGTCTTCCGAGATGAAGCTGCCGCCGTTGCTCCAAACCAAACCTTGCAAATCGTACGGATCCGGCTCGGACGTTACCGCAAAGCCATATTGTTTCTTGCTTTTATCCGTAAGCTTCCTGGCATTTTCTATAAATTCGTCCCATGTCCAGCCATCCTGCGGATAAGGAATCCCCGCCTCGTCATAAAGCTTCTTATTATAATAAACAACCATTGTGGAGAAGCCGGCCGGCATTCCATAAAGTTTTCCGTCCACTTTTGAATAGTTGAACAGACCCTCGTAAAAATCGTCCATGTTGAGATCGGAATCTTCCTCTGTATATCCATCAAGCGGTTCAAGCGAATGGTGGTACGTCGTAAAATCCCACATATACATTACATCCGGGGGATTTTTTGCTCCGAATGAAGCGGCAATCTTTTGATCAAACCCATCTCCGTAAGCCTCTACCTGCACCTTTACATCTTTATTTTCTTTTTCAAACGCTTTTGCGATATCCTCCTGGATTTTCAATGTATTCCCTGCATCCCAAGTGGCAAAGCGCAAAACCGTTTTTCCGTCCTTTTTCTCCTTTCCGGACGAAGTGTTCGAACTGCACGCGCTCAACAAAAGAGCGATTGCGATTAACAGAGACAAAACTAAATTCCTCTTCTTCATAAGACCCCTCTTTTCTAATTTTTTATCATTAAAAAAGTAACCGCTTTCATTGTATCTTTCCTGAAAGCGGTTAAACACTTCTATTTGTTTGAATTTTCGTGCAATTTAGCCCGGTTTTTCCGAAAATCGTCTTTTTGTTAGCTAGTTCTCGTCTTTTTGTTGGCTTCGATAATCGGATGGCGGAAGTCCGGTGCATCTTTTAAACCATTTGCTGAAATATTTAGCGTCCTGAATGCCAATTTGCTCCCCAACCTCTTGAATATTCAAGTTCGATTCCTTTAATAGCTGTTTTGCAAGCTGGAGGCGTTTCCCTTCAATAAAGTAATGGATGCTGCAGCCCAAGTTTTTCTTAAATAAGGTGCTTAAATGGCTTCTACTCATTCCTACATCATCGGCAATTCCCTCTACGGTCATCGGGCTTGATAAATTCCGGGTAATATACTCGATCGCTTGTTGAATAACCTTTGGATGGCATGAAAAGTCTGCTTCTTCCTTTGAGCCGATTTCTGACAGTTCATTTTGAAAAGAGGAAAGGAATTGGTTTAGTTCTTGGTCATCGAAATCTGTTTTTAATAAATAACCGGATGCCCCAAGCTTTAACCCCTCTTGAGCATACTCAAAATCCTTATGGCAGCTGAGCAGCAGAATTTTCGTATGCGGCCTGCTCGCTTTTACTTTCCTCGAAAACTCAAGCCCATTCTCCTCCGGCATGACGATATCGGTAATGACCACATCCGGTTCGTGGCGCAAAAATTCCTCCCAGCCCCGTTTTCCATTCGGCGCCTCGCCGACAACGGCCATCCCAAACCTTTCCCAATCCACCGTTGCCGCCAATCCCCGGCGCACAATCGTATCATCATCCACAATCAACACTTTGATCGCTGCTCTGGTCATCCTCATTCACCCACCTTTTTGGCCAAGTTATCGAAATCGTGGTCCCTTTGCCAACCACCGAATCGGTGTTGATGTGAAAATCAGTCCCATAATGGATATAAAACTTTTGCTTCACATTATATAAGCCAACGCCGCCGCGCCCTTTCCCAATGGGCCGAGTAAATAATGCTTCCTGCTTTTCCGGAGGGATCCCTTTTCCATCGTCCTTTAAAACGAGCCGGAAATAGGAATGGGTCTCCAAAAATTCGAGGCCGATCGTTCCCGTTCCATCCTCGAATGCATGGAAAAAAATATTTTCAAGCATCGGCTGTAAGGTCATCCTTGGAATCAGCCCTTCTTCAAGGCGCTCGTCCATTTTCAATGAAAACGTAAAGTTTTTCCCATACCGCAATTCTTGGATGGCAAAGAAATGCTGGAGCGACTGCAGCTCCTCTTTGAGCGGAATTAGATCAATCGTGGGATCCAAGTTCTTTTCCAGCACTTTTATGAGATGCATGAGCATCTTGCCGATTTCAACATTTCCATCCATCCGTGCCTTCCATTGGATCGTATTTAACGTGTTAAAGAGAAGATGCGGATTAATTTGATAATGAATCGCCTTCATTTCTGCCTCGCGCTTGGTCGATTCTTTCTCCCTTACCTCTTCCATCAATTGCTTAATTTTCTCAACCATCCGATTAAATTGGCTGCCAAGCTTCCCAATTTCATCCTTCTTATCGTCAGCCAATATTTTTGTATCGAAAATTCCCTTGCTTACTTCATCAATTGCCATTTTCAGCTTGAAAATCCGTTTTGAAAACTGATTGGAAAAAACATAGGAAAGGATGAGAGCCAGGATAAATGCGAACAAAATTCCTATCGAAACCATTTTCAATATGACTTGGGAGGATTCATAAAACTTATCGCGGGGTACTCGGATCTCAACCTCCCAATTATTAATGCTTGTATTCTCTTTCCATAGAATATCGTCGGCCGAGTCTGCCTCCGCACTTTTTGAATGATACATCGGTTGGCCCAATTCATTTCGAATCGTGATCCTGGATTGAAGATCCTCCTCCAGCACCTCCATTAAGTGATAGACATCGTCAATATCTGTTTCGATTAACAGATAGCTATTATTTAATACGCCATAGGAAAACTTCAATGGCACAATTAAGCCAAGGACATGGTCAACTTGATTTTCTTTCAGATGGAACGGTTCATAAATCCCCATTTCCGAGTCCCTGCTCCAAATTGTCCTTTTCCAAATATCCTGCTTTTTAAAGTCCTTTATTTTAAAATCATAATCTCCGTAGTAATAACCGGACGAAGTAATGATATAGATCCCGCGGATGTTCGACTTTTTATGCGCCTGCAGAAGCCTCTGCAAATTATCCACTTCTTTAAAGTCTTCATACGTTCGGGGCTCCTGATGCTGTAAATTAACAGAAGTATTATCCCTTAAATACTGCTCGATTTCCGCCGCGCTAAAATACATATCTTCCAACATTTGATCAAGCTGCGCCTTAATCTTCTCGCCAGCAAAATGGTTATAATTTGAGAGCTTCCCATTCACCACTTTAGAAGACTGATCATACGAAATAATCCCGAGCGTCAACAGCGGAATCAATGCCACGACCAAAAACATGATAAACAATCTCTTCTGTGTACTAAGATTTAGCATCGAATTCACCCATCCCCATATCCCAACCATACTAGATTCGCCGTTTTTTGAAAAGTTAAAAAATATAAGAGCTTTTTCTTTTTGGAAAAATTGGCCCATACACCAAGCCTCATTTCGACAGCCAGACAGAAGATACCCAGTGGTTCGCCATCCACCCTGCACGCACCTTGCCTGAGAATCAATCCAGTGAAAAAACGCCCCAATTAGGACCGTGGTAGCGGCTCCAACTGGGGCGACATACTGGAAGTCTTGTCTTTTACCAAAAGAGGATTTACTATGATTTACCTATTAAGGTAAAATGTTGAATATATTCCTTTTAAGGAACAAGGGGGATTCGAAATGATGAAAATCAAAATTTCTTTGGTTATTTTCCTTTTTTTCAGCATTTTCTTTGCAGGAGGTACCGATGCCGCCGCCTCTTTACCGGACTCTGTAGTGAAGTCTTGGACTAAACCAAAAGCTAAGAATACAGCGAATGTTACCCTTGGGCCAAACGGTTTTAAAGGAATTAGTACATACCAAGAATATGAACTTGTTAATTCAAAAGGAAAAACTTTATACACATATAAGTCTCCGTATATAAATAGTTCAGTTATTCATAAAGATGGATCAGTTTATTTAATTGAGGAGAGCGGGAAAGTTGGCAGTAAAAAAACCTACATTGTTTCTCTAGATATAAAAGGAAAGCAAAAATGGAGGAAGGAAATATATACAGGGACTTTAAAGCTCACTTTACTGGACGAAGGAAGCCTTTTCTTAAACGGAAATGACGGAAAAAACTGGTCTGTTATGAACATTGACACAAAAAGCGGAAAAACAATCTGGTCTTCAAAGATAAATGGTTACGCCTATTACAGCCCGAGTGGCCATGTGATATTCGAAAACACGGAGAGAAGAAACCTAATTTATAAAGATAATAAACTAGTACGGGAAATTAAACGTCCAGAGGATTATTATATACTTCGTGCTTCATTCTCAAAGGAAGGGAAACTTGCCGTTATATTTCAAGCTCATGGTAAAGTTCTGGATGCTAAAATATTTGTATACGATGCGAATGGAAACGAATTATTCAGTAAACAAATAATCAATCCCTATCAAACAGGGCAGATACTATTTAATGAAAAGGAACAATTGTTAATCACTTATAAGGATACTAGAAATGCCGCTCTAACATTGGAGTGGTATGATTCCAACAAAATGACAGAAAAAAGTGTGATTCCCAAAGCAACGTCATCAGCAATAGGATTTGGTATTGAGAATTTAATAATCAGTATCGATAATAACAAAAATATGTACTACCTAAATCTTACTGCACCAGTAAGTGTAAATAAATACAATAAGTCTGGAAAGCTTATAGGAAAAACAATGATTCCTAAGAATTATACTTGGGAACGTGCTCCTGATCCGGATAATTTTAAATACGGTTTGTTTTTTGTGGAATTTAAAAATAATTATTATAACAAGGATTATCATGTCTATAGTTACAAATAGATTCAAAAAAACCATATTAAAAAGCCATAGGGACGGTTCTTCTGGCATCTATAAGCCATCAGAACCGTCCCCATGGTCTTCTAACCCCTTAGTTCACCGATACATAAACCTTCCTCAAACCATTCACAGTTTCCTGTTTTACAACTGCCCCAAAATGCTTAGTGAAAAAATCATCCGGTGCATACATATGATTATTAACAAACATGGGAGTTGCCACATACCCATACGTTCCTTTTCTTTTTGATACCTCATACGGTTCATCATCTTTATAAAAAATCTCTTTCCCTAACTTTATTACCATTACTTCCCCGTTCTTTGTCAATGTCATCGACATATAATCCTCATCATACTCATAGGTATACCCACGCTTCTTAACAATCGTGTCTATCGGCAAATACAATACTCCCGAATTCTCATGAAACCCCCTCTTATCCAATACATTATTCACATACAACTCCGGTTCCTTTATTTCTACAGGTTTTACTACCTCTTTCTTTCCCATGAATAACTGATTTGCTGTCCCATCCAATTTCATTCGATAATGATAATACTTCCCATCATCTAAATTATGATCCCATTTCAAATAATAAATATATCCATCCACTACATTGTAATTCGTTGTCTGTCCAGTCACCATCCGCTTCTTTCCTGTCCCATCTATCTTCATCCGATACAATGCACGGTCATTCACACTTCCATCCTTTTCTCCTAATTTCATATAATACACATAGTCATTTGCCACACTTATAAGACCAGGATGGTCATTCGATAACAGTATTCTTTTCTTACCATCCACACTCATTTTATAAAACTTCTGATTCGCTCCATAATAAATCCACCCCTTATACACAGTCATATTCTGTATATGCATGTCTTTATTATTTATACGAACCCGATTCTTCCCATCTACACCTATCTTATATAATTTTTCCCCGTCACTATGATTCGTATAATAAATAGTATTCCCTACCACATGTATCTGCGCCGCAAAATCATTACTTATCTTCACTAACTTTTTTCCGTCCAAACTTACCTTATACAACTTCCAATCATCTTTTAAATTATGAAAATAGATCCAGTTCCCTACCGCTACAAAATACTCTCCCCATACATTTAAACTCTGCTTCCCAGTTCCATTCGTCTTTATCCGATACAATTTTCCGTTCTCTGTCATAGATGCAAAATAAACATAATCTCCTATTACATTCAACTGATCCACACTTTTTACATTTAAATAAGTATTCTGCGTCCCATTCGTTTTGACCTTATATAAACCCCTATTTCCGTTTCGATGAACATAATAGATCCAATCACCCTGTTTCGTTACTTCCCCGCCATTCACTATATTATTTGCACTATTACCTTCTTTATTTACTCCAGACGCGTTTACAACCATTCCTCCACTAAATAGCCCAAACCCCATAACAAATGCCATACACATGCTGAGTAATCTCTTCATCCTAGTCCCCCATTAACTTACTTCTAATTTAATTTAATTTGATTTGTTACTACCTGCTGATCTTCGTTTTTAACACATTATCAGTAACTAACTTAATAGAGCCCTATTAAGAATTAACCGGTCTATCGTTCCTTATCTCCATCCAATCCAAAGGACGTGAAATAGGATTAAAACCAACTTTACTATAAACACCATGAGCATCCTTTGTAATTAATAGCCATTGATAGACGTCCTTT
This sequence comes from Neobacillus oceani, assembly GCF_046237595.1. NCBI lineage: Bacteria > Bacillati > Bacillota > Bacilli > Caryophanales > Bacillaceae > Neobacillus > Neobacillus oceani. The sequence continues at coordinate 3,664,024 of NZ_CP143543.1, forward strand.
AATTCTTCATGACTAAGTATGTAATGAACCATTTTTTGGCCAAGTCCTTTTCTCCTGAAGTTTTCATCCACATACACATCAAGAATATACGCAAATCTTGTTTTATCAGAAATCACTCTCGCATAACCTATCTGATTATTGTCAATAAAAACTCCAACAACTAATGCGGAATTCTCAGCACCTTTTATTACTTCGTCCACTTTTATTCCTTTACACCAAAATGCATTTGAAAGCATTTCAGTCACCTTCTCAAAATCCATATTTTTCAATCCATCTTTAATTGTAATACCTGCCACGTTTCTCCCCCTTAATCGAATGTAATATTTTACTAGTTAGGATTAATCACATTATACAGAAAGTGGATAATTCTGCATACAACAATTTTCGACATTCCAAACCAACTGCCCTTTTGGGAAAAATTGGCCCATACACCATGCCCGCCTTTGGCAGCCAGACAGCAAATACACGCCATTCGCCGTCCCCCAACTGAATCGGCAAGCGGAATCTCTTTACATCGCCAATTAGCACATAAAAAAACGCATGGATTTTTGATCCATACGTCTTCAAAATACAACTATACCTGTTTCTCAATGATCAGCTCAAAATTTGTCGAGGACACCTTTATCAAAAACGCAGATCATTTATAAGTCATGCGCTTTTTAAGCACCCAACTATTCAAGATAAGTAATCGCCTGGTTGCCAAATTGCTCCCAGCCTGCAATGAATTCTTTTTTCGGAAGTTTTCGGTTCTTTTCATCTAGCGGGTCGTTTACATACACATGGTTTTCATCATATCCGGTCAGAAGCACGGAATGCCATCTATAGGTGACTTTCACTTCCCCCTGTTCTGTGTCCCATACCTCCCATTCACTTTCTGGTACGGAATTGAAAGTGCTTGTCACCAGCACCCAAACCGGGCGCCCATCTGCCACATGGTCCAGCACTTTATCAAAACTCTGGCCAGTCAGGTCAACAATTTTTCCAGGCAAGTATTTTTCTCCAAGCTCAGCGATTGGTTTATGGAAGACACCAATCCCTGATTCATCAAAGGTTTCCATGTTCCCAACAAATCCTTCATTAGGATGGCCTCTTTTCCCGTCCTCTTCAAAGGGCAGCTTTGCAACTTCGGAAGCAAGCTCTTCTTTTCTAACCTTAACCCCCGCGTGCTGAAGCATCATTGCTAATGAGGTCACCTCACAGCCCCGATCAAATTCTGGCAACTGTGAGATATGAGGGGCATCAATCATCGCTTCATTTTTCCGCTCCTCCGGCGGCGACGGGGAATTGTCCATTCCCATGCATCCGGCCAACATAACCCCAACCGCCATAAGCGTCGCCTTCTTCATAGCCGTCCCTCCCAGTTAGTCGTTATAACTCTCATTCCCGGCTGCCTACCAAGGCAAACAAGGGACGGTTCTGAATATGCCAACCGGCACACCAAAACGTCACGTCAGAATCGTGTTAGCGGTTCTAACGGATGCGCCAATCTTTCAACCCCGTTTCAACAATAAACACTCCTAAACAAAAGCTCTGACCAATCCCATCCGAACCGTTTCCATGGTTCACTGCATGTTGTTCAGAAATTGACGAGATTTATCTTTATTCCCTACTTTGTTCCCAAAACTTTTAATATATCAAAATAAGAACCAGCAATGGATATGGTACAATATTCCTATTAAAATATAGGAGGCTTTCAAGGAAGAAGAGCTTACGATGAATGAAACAGAAGAGAGGAATAACGTCCCTATTATTGGAACGGGACCAGAAAAAATCAAAAAAAGTACATATTCACTAAGCAAATTTTCATTTTTGCTGCGAAACTTAAACTGCCCATCCGGAGGTTAGAACAATGAAAAAGGCTTTTGGAATCTTGCTGAGTATTTTCCTTCTTTTAAGTGCTGCCCCAGCTTTACCCGCGTCGGCAGGTACCCAGAAATGCAACCCGTATGTTGAAAAGATTTATAAGGAAATAGATAAAATGGGATACCAAATCCATTATGGGGGTTTGGATAATGATGTTTTTATGGTGACTGATGGGAAAGGTTTCCCGATTTTTACCTACGGTGCTGAGGACAAGGAAACAATTAAAATATTTACCAGTGTAATAGACAAGAAGGATTGGGCCAATTCGGCAAAACTCTTTACCTTATTAGGATTTCCTCTATCCGAAAAAGTTCTGATTGCCAAAATGGATGATCTTTTCAATGGAAGAAACATGATATTGGGTGGAGAGGGCTGGAAATCTGGTTCAGTTTACGCGAAAGAGGAAAAAGGGGGTAAATATACGGTTATCGCATACAACGGCCCAGGCTATCATTTCATTGCACCTTACCCATCCACAAAAGTAATGTGGGGTAAGGATGAATTGAAGAAGGGCCAAATCGGACGAGCTACCATCTTGAAAGACACGCAATTATACAAGCTGTCCGATGATACGAAATTGACTCCGACGAGGAAGCTGAAAAAAGGGGAAATTTACAGGATCTATAATTATAAGCCACTGGCCGGTGGATTATATGGCCTTGGTGGCGGCCATTATGTCAAAAAGGCCGATATAAAATACGAGACACCTTCAAAAGACAAAAAAGATGCGGTTGACCGGGTAGGAAAATGCACACAGTCTGTAACAGACAAATACAAAACCTTGTTCATTGGTGAAGGTTCATACCCAAATGACCCGTTAACAAATACAAACCACTATCAGCTTTACTACCCTCAAATTACAAAGGAAGGAAAGCTAACCATTGAAATAAAAAAAGGAAGCAGCCTTTCCAAGGCAAACTGGGAAAGCTTCCGCGACAAGGACTTAATAGGCTCCATTTCGCTGGTTTTCAATTATGAAAAAACCGATTATGAGCTATACAATGTACCGACTTTCTATATCGCATATGCTGACATCGATCCCGAATTCATAAAATATCACCCTACTTCCGATTCCGTCATGGTCCAATTCGACATTAACAGAATTTCGGTAGCAAACTACAACAAAGACTCATTCGGTTTGATCATAAAACCAACGAAATCAAAAAATGACTTCCTATTAATCTATAAATAAGCCAAAAATTTAGGTCCGTTCGGAGAGGTGTTCGCATGTCAAAATGATGGCTTTATAAAAAAGTACGGTCAGGAAATAAATATAAAAAGAAAAGTTTAGGGGTACGGGAATGATAAAATTAATAATCAAATCATTAGCGGTAACGGGGGTACTATTCTCTATTATGGCTAATGAAGCAAGTGCGGTCATCTTGTCGACTCATGCTAAAAATTCTCAAGAGACTTACAATGTTAGTAGTTACAGTTACACTCCTTACATGTCTAATTATAGTGTCACTGGCGATTACTTGAATTACAGTAAGAAAAATTTAGAAGAGGGAGGAAGAGTATCATACGATAAAAACGGCATCCCTATGATATTTTATTATGGAAAGCCATTTTATAACCCTGTTACATTGAGTAATCTTGCTCTGGCGGAGCATGGTAGGTACTTGAGAAACTGGGATGTAAACACTAGAAAAAATTTCTTAAAATATGCAGAAGCTTTAATTTCCATGCAAAGTAAGGACGGTTCCTTCCGTTATGCGTTTCCATTCAAGAAACCGGAATACAACTACACTTACAAGCCGGGATGGGTATCTGCAATGCCTCAAGGAGAAGCATTAAGTGTTTATTCGCGAGCTTACCGCCTAACCAATGATAAAAAGTATCTAGAAGCAGGAAAAAGGTCTCTAGAGTTTCTTCAAGTATCTAAAACAAACGGCGGAGTAATGACCGACCTCGGAGATATCAGTTCAAAGTGGAAAGACTATATTTGGTTCGAGGAATATGTTACCCCTAAAAACAACTACACTCTCAATGGCTACATGTTTGTTCTGTTAGGGTTGTACGATTGGTCTAAATTGGAAGTGCAAGGCGATTATGGTCAGCAACAGGCTAACTCTCTATTCAATAGAGGGATTCAGTCTTTAAAGAAAGTTCTTCCTAAGTATGACATGGGCGGTTTTACGATGTATGACCTTTCTTACTATACAATGAAAACTAAAAAACCTCATGTTGTAATAGGATATCACGCAGTTCATATTTATCAACTTAAAGCACTGTATTCGATAACAAATGAACCTTCTTTACTATCACGGTCTAACCTTTGGGCATCTTACGTGAAAAAGTAAGTGTTACCGCATATGCTGACATCGATCCCGAATTCATAAAATATAATGCTACTTCCGATTCCGTAACCGTCCAATTCGACAAAACCAGAATCCCCGTAGCAAACTACAACAAAGACTCATTCGGTTTGATCATACAACCAATTAAATCAAAAAATGATTTCCTATTAATCTATAAATAAGGCAAAAATTGAGGACGATTCCGAGTTGCGATCCTTGCCGCATCCGGATCCGTCCTTCACAATAAAACGATAGCCTACTCAATTCCCTCCAACATGATCGTAAACAGATTAAAATGCCTCTTTGGATCTTCTTTATCTGTAATATCACTATACTTGATTCCCTCAGACCACGGTCGGTGTATCACTGGCTTGTTTGTATTCCTCGACGAGCCCTTTGAATATTTGTTCTACATCTTCCTTGGTTGTACTCTCGCTAACTGATCGAATAAGGGCTTGTTGAGCAATGACATGTTGCCACCGGGACGTTTCTTCTAGCATCTATAAGCCATCCGAACCTTCCCTAGGGTAAACCTTGGTTAAGCGTGCAAAATCCTAGCGGGCAAAGCATTATCTATAGAATACATCACTAATAATAAACAACTCAGGTACTTAAATAAGCTACCTAAACGTATTCAGCACTCTATTTCTTCCCACCACCAAACCTCCTAAACTGAATCTCATTCCTAGTTTCATCATCTGGCAAAAAGGCATATTCCTCTTTAATCAATACTGGAGCTATATAGGAATACATCGCTCTTGCTTTCACTTTACTCTTTAGCCAGGTTCCCATACTCTCTGCAGTGGGGTTTTTTAGGGTGGGTTCACCTATTAAGACCCGCTTACCTGAAAATGTATGAAGCAATTCTTTATAAAGTTCACGATCTATAAACTCATAGTTATTATGGCCAAAGTAAATCATAGTTCCTTCTTCCACTGACCCTTTATACTTAAAAGACTTCCCTTTTGAAACAGTAAACAATTCAACTGCATCAGCAACTGGCTCCATTTCGTTGTTCCCTCTTCGTTCAAGTAATTCGTGTAGTCCATCTAGTTTAGAAAGAATCTCAAGGACCAACTCAGGTTCTCTTCCTCTTTCCTCCAAATATTCTATAACCATTTTCCACTTGGCCAACAGCTTGTCTTCATCCCTAATAATCTTCTTCTCATTTACCTTCATTTTCATCCTCAATCTGCCTCTTTCTTTTGATCCTCAATACACTACTTTCCATTCTGAACCCCGACCACCACACTAAACCTAGTATCTTCCATTATAATATAGTGAAAAACGCCCCATTCGAACTCCGCAAAAAACACAACGCCACCGAAACCGTCCTCCGGCATCTATAAGCCACCCGAACCGATCCCATGGTCTACCATGGTCTATTCGGCTTCCCGGTACAACCTTCATTTTGTCAATGCATCCAACAGTTCATAGGCTTTCTCACTAATGTTTGTTGGGTTTTCGTTAAAAGGGAGAGAGATGGGGACTGCTAGCATGTTTCCTTTCATTTCTCCGTAAATGCCTTTGTTGGTGCAAAATTCTTTTAGGTCGACTCCGTTACCCCTTTGTATAATTTCAAATCTCCATCCATTATGATCAATGATAGTATCAAGAGCGATTTTAATATTCTCATTTAGAACCAGATCAATTACAGCAACATCGTATAATTGATTTGGGTCCCGGTACTCCCATTTTGTAAGTTTTATGTCATTGATGGTTTCCGGAAGTAGGGAATTAACCTCTTTCACTTTTTTGCGGAGAGTATTCCTATAAACATTCATATCCTTGATTAACCGCATAAGTTCTTCGTTATTCTGCTCTATGAATTTCACAAATGTTTCATCCATTTTCGTTCCTTCTTTCAATTTTCTTACGTTGTCCATTAAATCCGCCAAAATCTGAAAGTAGCGTAAATTGACTGTTTCAATGATGTTCCCTAATAGGGCCCTTATGTTTTTAAAAAATGCTTCATATGTAATAACACTAAAGCCGTCTACTTGGCTATAGCTTAAAGGCGAGGTTAAACATAATACAATCGGGTATATTTTTCGGTCAGGATACTCATTTTTTATAAAGTCGAGGTACCCATTCAAATCATTGTACAAAGGAGCAAAGATTTTATTTTCAATGATAATGACAATCTCTTCACTTATTAAAATAATATCAATAAAAGTGCCTTTACTAGTCCTTACCTCCCTTTCTACCTCCCATCCATCATTGATGCTTTTATTATCCTGCCCGACAGCCTGCAGGATTGCTTCAATCAAAGTTGCTTTCAAATCATGGGGCTTAGAGGGATTAAAGAAAAATGCCAGGACATTTGAAATCACAGTTTCATAATGTGGAAACCCACATATCTCAAACAAATTTTCTTTATCCTTTGGCAATGACTCACTAAATGAAGAAAAGCTTTTCAGAATCCCTTCGTACATACTTAAACACCTTCCCAACCTACAGTAATAACCCCCACCAATTCCCTGGTATAATTTAACTATATACCAAAGAATGGAACATGGATATGGGGGTCAGTAGATTATTTAATAACCTGGAAGTGACCGGCGCCGAAACTTAATGAGATATTAATCCGCTATAAGTTGAAGGGAGGAATAGGAGGAATAGAACCAATGAATCGGTTAGAATTTTTTTTGAGTGTTAAGAGGAATACTAGTAAGTGAAGAGGGCTGTACAATTAAGACTACCCCCAAAAAAGGTGAAGGATTTGTACCTTACAATCGTTTCGATATTAAATGGGGTCAGGTTGATGCCAATAATAAAAATTACATTAGATTAGTATTTGATTTAAAACCGGGTTCATTATCGGAAAAAGAATTTATTGAAAGAACCGGCTTAACTGGTACACCACCCCGCAAGATAAAAACAGGTTATAGGCTTAATAGAACTCATGATAAAACAGGACATGATCAGCTAATTATTTTCTTAGAAGATTTTTTCTTAGAAAATCAAATTGATAAATTGCAAGAAATCCTTTCATATATAAAGCAGTTTGTTGCTCAATCCAGTTTTAAATTTCAACCATGCATATAATGTAAGAGTTTCCTGAACCCTACCGGGACGGTTCTTCTGGCAGTTATAAGCCATTCGAACCGTCCCCATTGCACGATTATCTCAACCCTAGAGTTCCGATTTTTCTGTACGATTTCAGGTCATGGCTTGTGATTTTTTCCGGTGACAGGGCGAACAGGGTATCACCGATATACAAGAGCCGCTTGATCCCTGGATCGTATTCGTCATAAATAGATGGCTTCTCGCTGTCGATATGGGTAATTTTCGACTGAAGCGTGAATCCTTTTTCGGGATCGATACTGTATACATAAGCTCCCTGGTACTCAAAAATTTGCTCATATTCATTTGCCTTGCTGTTTTGATAAACGGAAATCGGGAAGGCAAACAACCCCTTGTCTTTGTTGAACAGCAGCGCTTTATGGTCATGATTCAGAGGTGAATGCGTCCCTCTCCCGCCGATGATTTCTGTGAATTTCTCTTTTGGATGGCTCATGTCACTGACATCGAACAGCGAAATTTTGACGCCGTCAGTCAGGATGATCGGCTGAGCACCCGCTTCTTTTGCCGCGACGATTTTCGTATCATGCCCGAATCCTATCAAATGATTTTCATCATAAGGGTGCAGGTAGTTACTGAACCCTGGAATCTTCAGTTCCCCCAGCACTTTTGGTTTTGCCGGATTGCTTGCCTCAATGACGAAAAGCGGATCCGTTTCCTTGAAGGTCACCATATAGATGCGCTCACCCATGAATCTCGCAGAATAAATCCGCTCACCCCGAGCCAGTGACTCAAGCTTTCCTGCCGGCTTCAGATTTTCATCCAAGATATAGAGAGCATTGGAGGATGGCCTGCTTTCATCCCATGCATATCCCTTTGTCGTCACGACCCGGAAATAGCCATCATGTTCGTCCATGGAAAACTGATTGAGCACGGTGCCCTGGACTAATGCCGACCCCTGAAATACCACGTCCATCCCTTTGACCGAAAACTTATGGATAGTTGTATCCGGTGCTGTCACCTGAGTCCAATTCCCCCGCGGGCGCTCGGCCCAATTCGCAATCGCGAGATAGAGATTTTCCTTTGACATGTACAGTTGTTCCCCGCTTCCAAGGTAGGTCGTGACAGCGGCTTTTTTACCTTGATGATTGAGGTCGATCGCTGCAATCATTGTATAATTAGGCTCTTTGGATTCCGGGAAATACTTGATTTCATCATAACTGACGATTTGTTCCGCTGGCTTAGCTGCAGTATCCGAATACTTCGGACGAATATCAATGGCTTCGTTTTCGCGCAGCAGCCAGTAATCAGGATGGTGTCTGGTGACCAGATACACAATCCCTTCCACTTTCCGCGCCGATACATAGCCTCCCTCCAGCTCAACCTCCCGTACCTGGACTGGTTTTACCGGATTTTTCACATCATAGATGATTGCCTTTGCTGATTGCATCATCGGGGCAATCTTAGAATCCTTAGCCACTTGGTCATATGGTTTCGCAATCGTGTGATACGAATGTCCGATTGCGACCAATTTCTCTTCGTGTAAAAAAAGCTGGTACGGCATAAACTCTCCGTTATAGGAAATCTTCGACAAAAGCTTCATATCCTCTTCGGGCGCAGCCTGAATGATGCGAACTTCATTTTCTTCCGCCTGAAAAATATGCTTCCCGTCTGTTTTGACAAGGTCCGCTTCGTCGACTCCCTGGACTTGATTGTTCGTTTCGGAGTAGCCTGCCTGATTAGCTGAATCCGCGGATGATTTTGCGTCACTCATGGACGACTCCAATGTATCTCTCGAAAACCACCAGCCGCCCGAAGTTTTTTCTTGCTTCAATATTTTTTTAAAATAACCATTCAACTTTTCCTTCGATCCTATAACAGGAAGGCTTTCTTTTACAACAAACTTCCAGGATTTAACCCCTCCCAAGCTTCTTCCTGCCGAAGATTCGAGGTCTTTATTAAAATTTACTGTGTAAAATTTTGCGTCAAGAGGATACCCGTCTCTAGGAGGGTCAATATAGATGGTTTTTTGATCATCGCTAAGAGACAGTTTTGTTTTGATTTTCTTACCTTGATCATCCAAAACATAGATTGAATCAGAATGAAGACTTTCTTTCGCGACTTTTTCGGTAAACTGAATGCTCCAAACCTTATTGGCCATGACAATGGCCTCTCCTTCTCCTTCCCACGCATTAGCCACCATGAATTGCGTTGAAAAGTAGTAAGAAAGACCGGCAATAAACAACAGCGAAATCCCGCCTAAAATGATCCATTTTTTCATGTTTACCCCTCCTGTAAGATTAGACGGGAGCATTGCCGATCTTGTGTCATAGCTTAGGAAAAAAAGTGTCAGACCCCGCTTGTGGACAAATTACATAAATTCGTCTTTTTCAGGGATTTGACACCATTGATCCATTCCAGCAATTTTAAGCCCGAGCATCCGCGCCCGGGCTTAAATAACTTTACCACCAATCCCTAATTCGAACAACTTACAAATATGGATAAAATATCCAGTTTTAAGACTTGTTAGGGATAAAAGCAATCCTAGGTTCTTAGAACTTTCATTAGAGGGACTCGTTTTAAATATTCTCATGGTAAAATGAATAAAGGTCATTTCCAACAACCACAACTGAAAGGATTACTAGATGAATATAATCAGATTATTAAATAGTTTTTACAGGGAAGATGTTATCACGGACATGATAGCCTACATGATAAATGAGGATCCGGGTTTCGCCGAGTGGTTCACTGGAACGCTTTGCGGCCAGGAGCAGAGGTACTCTAAAATTAAAGCGTATACGAGGATCGGCCTTGGAAAAGGGATTGGTACACCTGACCTGATCATTGAGAGTGATGAGTATATCCTTGTAATTGAAAATAAGCTTGGCGCGCTGGAAGGCACTGATCAGACTAACCGATATGCTTCAGAAGAGGGGAAAATGAGACTCCGTTCCGCTTTTAAAAAGCCGGAAACTGTCCCTATCCATTTTTACTTTTTGACGCTCGATCCCTTTACACCGGCCACGAACCCAGACTTTAAGAAACTGGACTATAAGAAGTTTGTCGGAGTAGATTGGGGCAGCATCATCCAGGACACAGACGCCGTAAAAATCATGAGTGATTATTCAGCTTTGTTAAAAGAATTCTATAATCCCTTGCAAAATGCCGCGCTTAGCGACTCCATTGCTGAAACAACAAGAGAATTGGATGTGCTGCAACGGAAGCTCATCTGGATACATATGCTGCAACAGGCAGAGCTGCCGGCAGGAATGGAAATGACATTTGGAGAAGCTGGGGGATTCGGTCGGAATGCCGCAGTTTTTCTTTTTAGCAAAAAGGAATGGAGGCAGGAGCGGTTTAATGGTAAAGTGCTAATGGCCCAGTCAATGAACCTTCATTTCGAACTCGCCATCAACCTGCTTGCTGGCAATACTGGAACCGACTTCTCTGTCCATTATGAGCCGCATCCCTATAAGCCAAAGAAAGACTATGAACGCGTGGCTGGCTATAAGGATTACGAGAACCTGCGGAAAGAAAGAGCAAGGGCCTTCCATGAACTCATCAACCAGTTGGACCGGAAAACAAAGTACAGGCTAAGGAATGGCAGCAACTCCATCCTGAAAATCAACCTCGGTAAAACCGAAACCTTCCGGGACATTATTGACGAGATAGTGGGTGCGATTGGAGAATTAAGTCCTCTACTAGAGAAAATCGTTGGGGAGAAAATATAGCGAAGAGTGACAGGCAAATGCTGCCTGTCACTTTTAGTATGTCGTAAAACAAGATTTAACAAGCTTTCCGTTCACCACAAATTCGGCTTCACGACCATGAACCAGAGCATCGCCATCAATAAAATGATGTAGGTCCAGATGGTGCGCTTCAGTTTTGCGGTAAGTGCTAGTTTATTTGCACCTTCTTGGGCAAACTCCCGAAGTGTTGGCGAGAATGCCCGTGCCAGGAAAAAGAGGGAGGCGAACACCAGTGCCAGCGTTCCAACAATCCACGGCGTTTTCCATGTCCAGGGGCCGAGGATGACGAGCAGCACTCCTGTTCCAACCAGTACATGGCCGGCGTGCTTAGACAGCCGCACGACTGACTTCACCAAAGCCAAATAGGCCTCCAACTCTTTCTCCACAGCATCAGGCAACTTTTTCACAATGGGCATCAAAATGAAGAAAGGCCCTATTGACGCAATCGCGCTTGCGACGTGAAGATAAATAATGGTTCGGTACAATAAATCCATTTCTTATTCTTCAACAGGACTGAATTCATGCACCCAGACGCGCATTTGCGGAAGCCAAGGCATTCCCGGATGATAAGATAGGATCGACTGCTTGTATGCTTCTACATTTTCAAAGCCTTCGCGCTCGGCATCTGCATCTGTCAATTCTCCCAGTGATTGGGAATATACACTGTCCACGACGAATTTCTTTCCTTTTAACTCCATGATTTCGCCAACATCTGCATAACGGCCGTTACGGCGCGTAGCCGTTTTCTTGCCTTTCAACACTTTATTGATGTCATCTTCCATTGTGATAAGACGCTCAATCTCACACGTTTTTGGCGGCAAAGCATTGTTCTGTTCTGTCATTTAAAAAAACTCCCATCCCTTGTGCTAATCTATAATGTATCATATATTGAAAAAAAAGTTCCAGAGGGAGGGTTCTTCTGGTCTAAAAGTGCCGTGCTTATAGTTGAAGCCACCGGGACGGTTCTTCTGGCAATGAAAAGCCAACAGAACCGTCCCCTTGGCCCCACCCTCTCACAACCACAAGTTTCCTTTTTGCGCAGCAAGTTTTAGGGCGCCGTACGCGCCTGCCAGGTTTCCGAGTTGTCCTTTTAGAATGAGGACCTCTTCAACTCCAGGGGCGGAGAATTCCCGGAAACTCTCAGTTAATGCTTCACTAAAAAGCGGAAGTTCATCACTGATTCCGCCTCCTAGGACAATTACTTCTGTATCGAGAACACTTGCGATGGAAGCAAGTCCAGCTCCAAGCAATCTTCCCACTTGCTTCAGGATATCCATGCATTCCCGATTACCTTTTTTTGCCGATTCGACAATGCCTTCCGGTGACAGGGGAGGTGTAAGTCTTGAACCCATCCTTTCAATTGCCCTTCCAGCTGCATGATTCTCCAGATACCCATGATTTCTGTCCCCGGGTACGGAAATATCAAGGTTTAGCCAACCGAAGGCACCGGCAGCGCCGCGCCTGCCCCTAAGAATTCTCCCGCCGGCCATGACCGCCCCTCCGATCCCTGTTCCAATGGCCATCAATATGGCTTGCTGTCTGCCTCTGGCTGCGCCCCGCCAGGCTTCCCCGGCCAGCGCCAATTGAGCATCATTGCCCAAGAAAACCCCGACACCAAGCCTTTCCCTAAGATCTCCGGGAATATCTTTTCCTTCCAAAAAAGGAACATTCGGAGACCAGATAACTGTTTCATCCGTATAGGTTCCCGGAATCCCCATTCCGATGCAGCCTATTTTTCCCTTGCCCACCGCGGCCAGCCTGAACTGTTCCTCGACCACATTGAGGAATTCAGCATACGTTTTTGGGGTCGGCACCTTATCAAGGATAGCCACTCCATCACCGCTTTCCGCAGCAAACTGGATTTTCGTGCCCCCAACATCGATTCCAAAATACAAGCTTCCCACCCCTCTACCCTAAACCCAAATGGTACTCATGGTCCATTCTTCAATCCTCTCATCACATAACGTAAAACGGCACCATCCCTTAAAAGGCAACACAGAAACGACTCTCAAGAGCCATCGGAACCGTCCCCATGGCCACCTGCATTCCCTTGTTACCCCTTAATCCCCGTCATAGCAATTCCTTCTATGAAAAACTTTTGAAGCCAAATAAATAAAAGCACGCTTGGCAAAATTCCTATGGTTGCTCCTGCCATCACGACATTTGTGTATTCAACACTCGTCGTATAAGACCTGAGGCTGTTCAATGCAAGCACCACCGTATTCATCTCCGGAGACTGGACGATGGTGAGCGGCCACAGGAAATTGTTCCATTGATAGACAAACGCGAATAAGATCAATGCGGATGCTGCCGGTTTTAACAGCGGCACAATCACCGTCCAAAGAATCTTAAATTCGCTAGCCCCGTCCAGCCGGGCTGCTTCAATCAAATCGTCCGGAATGCCCTCAATGAACTGCTTCATCAGGAAAATGCCAAATGCATTCGCCATGTTCGGCAAAATCAGACCAAAGAAGGTGTTAACAAGGCCAAGGCCGTTCATCATGTGGTAAAGCGGCACAATCAGCACAAACTGGGGCACCATCATCGTTGAAAGCACAATGACAAACAATACATTTTTCCCCCGAAAGCTGTATTTCGCAAAAACATACCCTGCCATGATACTGGTAAGCAGGATGCTGATTGTTGCGGCTGTCGTGACCACGAGTGAATTCAAAATGGACCGCCCGAACGGAATCACTTCAAAGATATCCTTATACGATTCAACCGATGGACTCGACGGCCACCAGACAGGAGGAAGTGCGGCGAGTTCAGCCGGTGTTTTCAAGCTTGAAACCGCCATCCAATAAAACGGGAACACCATGATGACCGAAATCAACAAAAGGATTACATACATAGAAAAACGCCCTAAATATCCATGTCTCCCCATATCTTCACCTCGTATTAATAATCCGTTTTGAACAGGCGGAGCTGCAAGACGGTAAAAAATAGGACCACTATGTATAAAATGAAGGCCATCGCACTCGCCTGGCCGGCATTTCCAAAGTTAAAGGCTGTATCGTACATATGGTAGGAGACTACATTTGTACTATTGGCAGGTCCGCCCTGGGTAAGGACATAGATTGGGTCAAACACCTGAAGGGTATTAATGGTCATGATAATAATGACGAACGCCAAAGACCTCTTTAATAAAGGAAGTGTCAGCCTCGTCAATTTCTGGAACGAATTCGCTCCGTCAATGGAAGCAGCTTCATAATAGTCCTGTGGTATCTCGGTCAGACCTGCAATGACAATGACTACATAATAGCCAAGTGTCTGCCAGACGTTCAGTATAATCAAGGACAGCATAGCCTGTTCAAGTGAACCGAGCCACTTTTGTGCAGGAATATGGAAAAAAGCAAGAATTTCGTTGAAAGGGCCATACATCGGCGAATACAGATAACCCCACACAATCGCAACCGCGACAGGCGGAATGATATATGGCAAAAACAGCAGCGTCCTCGCCACTGTATTCCCTTTTGCACGGAAGTGATACAACAGGAGAGCGATCAGCACGGCAAGCGGTATCATAATCACAAGGTTCAGCGCCGAATAAAGAAAGGTGTTAGAAATCGCTTTTTTAAAAGTAGGCTGGGCAATCACCTTCGCATAATTTTCAGCCCCGACAAATTGCATCTCGGTTGGAGGCGTGAACATCGACCAATGATTCAGGCTGACCCAGGCCGTAAGAAGAATGGGAAAAATGATAAAAATCGATAAAAGGCCTACCCCGGGAGCAAGGAAACCGAAAGTCACAAAGCGGCCAGGTTTATTCATTGCAAAAAAGCCCCCTTTTTAAAGGGAAGAACTGTACCTAGCCGTACAGTTCTTCCTCTTTAGTTATTCTTTATAATGCTGTGACATCAGGTCGGAAATGGCCTGTTGAGCACCATCAAGCGCCTTTTTTGGTGACGCATTTCCAAACTCCATAGCTTCAAGCTGCTGTTGGAGTGTGGTAGTCAGCTCATTACCGCCAAGGACAATCGGGAACGATTTCGCATTCTTCAATTCCTCCACATAAGACTTTAAGAACGGTGTATTCAGCTCATCCTGATGAGAGTTCACATCGGAATTCCGGCTTGGAATGATGCCCATCCCCATCAGGATGTCCCCCATGGCAGACGATCCATCTGTGCCGCTTTCTTCCCCGTTCAGCCATTGCAGGAACTTCCAAGCTTCTTCCTGCTGTTTTGGATTTGCTTTCGCATTCACGGTTGTCAGCCAGGAATACGAAACACTATGCGAGCCATCACCGCTCGGACCAACAGGTACGGCTGCAGTCTTGATGTTTTTGAATTTATCGCCCATACTATCTGCAAGCGCACTTTGCCACCAGTTCGCCATGATGATCATCGCTGTCTTTTCATTTGCAAAATTATCCAGGTATGGACCGGTTGTGCTGGCATTGGCAATCCCCATAGAAGGGTCAGTGATTCCTTCATCAATTAGCTGCTTGTAGAGGTCTGTCACTTCCTTCGCTTCTTTGGAATCAAGTACTGGCTGATGCCTGTCGTCAAGCAATTGCCCGCCGTTTGAATAAAGCAGCGACAGCCAAGGATGGACAACCCCACTGTTCCAGCTTGTAATAATCCCAAATCCTTGCTGCTCCACTTTTCCCGACTTGCCTTTCTTTGTCAGCTTTTTTGAGTAATCAAGCAGCTCTTCCCAATTCTTTGGAGGGCCTGAAAGCCCCGCTTCATTAAAAAGCCTTTCATTATAATTCAAGGCGTAAAGGTTGACTTCATTCGGATATCCGTATACTTTGCCGTCGTTTGTGATTGCCTGGACAAGGCCACCTGGATAATTGGCTTGAATGTCATTTGCGTATTCCCCGGGAGCCGGGGCAGTAATTCCATCTTTAACAAGCTGGGACAGCCAAAGCTCATATATACTAGTTATCGTCGGAGCACCGGAGCCGGAAGACTGTGTTGTAAGCGTTGTCAAAAGATTGCCGAAGGGGACAGCCCTGACTTCAATTTCCACATTCTTATTTGTTTCATTGTATTTCTTAATGGCAGCTTTCAGTTCTTCCACTTGCGGGGCAGCCCAATGAGTAAGATAAGAAATTTTTACTTTTTTATCTTTGCCGGAAGCAGTATTGGATTTACTTCCTGAATTGCAAGCTGCCATCGAAAAAACCAGAAGTAGAGCGAGGAAAAACGAAATCGACTTTTTCATTACACATTCCCCCCAAAAATATTAACAGCCTTTGCGAATCAACTTTACAGAATAATATGTCTGGTCTGCTCGCATGATGGACTTTACGAATTCAACCGGATCGTCCCCGACAAATGACAGACGCTCTACACTGAAACCCGTCTCAGTAAGCTCGACTTCAAGCAGTTCCTTCTCCTCCTCATCAAGCTGGACGGCCCGATAAGTCTCAATCGCCTGCGAGATGACCGTTCCATATCGTTCCCGTAATACAGAATACAGGGAAACATGATCGGTAATCAGGCCGATTAAATCCGGGAAAAGCCGGACAGGAAGGTAGCTCGTTTGCAGCCCGATAGGTACATCATCAGCAAACATAAGCCGTTTGATGGCCAGCACCCGTTCATCTTTTTCAAGCTTCAGCCTCTGCTGGATATGCTTTGACGGAAGCACAGTTCCTTTTGACAAAACCATGGTTCCCGGGGTTTTCCCCTTCCGCTTCATCTCTTCGGAAAAACTCAATAATTCTTTTGCTTCTGTCAAAAAGTCAGGAAGCGTAACGAATGTTCCCTTGCCCTGCTCCCGGTAAAGGATTCCTTCCTCCACAAGCCGCTCAAGCGCCTTAACAACTGTAATCCTGCTCACATTAAACTGCTCGCACAGCTTTTTTTCGGGGGGAATTTGAAACCCGACTCCCCACTCCCCATCGTCTACTTTCTGCCGGATAAACTCTGCAATTTGCTTGTAAAGCGGATCACTCCCCTTGCGGATTGCCTTCATCACTCATCTCCCCCGCCAGTTTGATTATTCTCTGCTTAACATAAACCGATTAGCTCTTAACAGTTTCCTTCAGCCGGGTACGGAATTCGTCGTACACCTCGTCATTGTGGGTCTTGCTGATGCCTTCCACATTAGGGGAAGCAAAAGGTTTCACTTTGTATCCAAGGCGGGAAAGCTCAAGAGCTGTTTCGGAAACAATGGACTGGATAATCGCGATAGCGGATAGCGTGGACAGTCCACCTACTTTCCCCGCTACACCAGGCACATCAACAACCGCGTCCTCAGGTGAAACCCCGTTAAAGATAATTAAATCGGCAATATCGCCAATTTTCTTGCCACTGGAATGAGTCACCGGTTTATAAAGATGGTTTTCCTCGGATGTAATGGCGATGACATAGAGCCCTGCCTCCTTCGCTGCCAATGCAACCTCCACTGGAGCAGCATTTTGGCCGCCATGGGAAATAACGATCAGGATATCATCCTTCTTCCACTGATGATGCTTTAGGAATACATCTCTCATATACCCTTCCTGCCGCTCAAGCCACAATACTTCCTCTGCTCCACCCGGTCCGCTAACGGTAGTCCACATGACCCGCGGGTCCATGATTGGATAAAATCCCACAAAACCGCCGTACCGAGGAAAACAATCCATAATCGGAAGCACCGAATGCCCGCTTCCAAACATCTGCACCCAATTGCCTCTCTGTATCGTCTCTGCCGCTTTCTTCGCCGCCTCCATGATCGACCTGCTGCTCTGTTGAAGCGCACCTGCCAACCTTTCTACTTCTACGAGAAACTTCACTTCACTCATACAAACACCTCCACAATGTACAATAAGTTGATATGTCAAATTGCGCCTGTTGACATACTAAATTTCACACTCATCGTAACACTGGGAAAATTTTAACGTCAATACTGAATATTATGAATAATTTGTCTAAACCAAAGAAATCCCGTCGAACCTAGCACCTCTCCATTCACATAACCCTTGACCCGCCTAGCAAATCCCTCAAAAAAATTGTCTAAAACTTTGTCCCCCATCGTACCTTAGGAACGGTTCTGCTGTTTAAAGAATAATAAAAAGAGTATCTCCTGAAAAAGGGAGATACTCTTTCGATAAATATATTAATTAACGCATGTGTAGCCAGCCGCCATCCACAGGGAATGACTGCCCACTAATGAAGTGTGATCCATCACTAGCCAAGAAGACGAGTAGTGGTACAAGATCAACACTTGGATTACCAAGTTTTCCGCCAATTGGGATTTGTTGTGCCATTACTGCATCATGGGCAGCAAGTTCATCTTCACTTAGACGGTTTCTATAATCATCATACATATCTGTCCACATTGCTGGAGCAATTGCATTTACTGTGATATTGTATTTTGCCCATTCTTGAGCAACTGCGCGTGTCCAAGTGTGTACGGCAGCTTTACTAGCTGAATAAGCTGCTTGTTCAGGAACTCCAACAACTCCGGAACGAGAACCAAAGTTAATGATAGCCCCACCTTTTTCTTTGAGGTAAGTAAAAGCCGCAGAGTTTGTG
Organism: Neobacillus oceani; assembly: GCF_046237595.1. Lineage (NCBI taxonomy): Bacteria > Bacillati > Bacillota > Bacilli > Caryophanales > Bacillaceae > Neobacillus > Neobacillus oceani. The sequence goes on from NZ_CP143543.1 coordinate 3,682,435, forward strand.
TTGCGGGTTCCTTTTGCATTGACATTAAATACAAGGTCCCAAACATCGTCTGGAATTTCATGAGACGGTCCACCGCGTTCAACGCCAGCTACATTGACTAAAACATCCAAGCCACCAAGATGACCAACTGCTTTTTCGAATGCAGTTACGACAGATTCGTTATTGGCAACATCTACATGATGGCGGTAAATTTCATCTACTACTTCTCCTGCATCAGAAAATTGAAGATCAAGAGCTGCAACTTTTGCACCTGCCTCGACGTAACCTTTCACAACTGCCAGGCCAATTCCTTGAGCCCCACCTGTTACAATAATCCGTTTTCCTTCTAGTTGTCCCATCCTATCGTCTCCCTAATCTAAGTAAGTGGGGTGCAGGCGCCTTCAACCCTTACTTAAATGGTAGACTTAAAATTTGAAAGTTTCAAATTAATTGCTTGGTTAATGTAGCTGTCCTGCTAGAGGATTGATTGGCACCGTCACTGATTTATCGTTGCAACTTTCATTCCAAAGGTTAAGATTTCAAAATTATTTTTAAGAATAAACCCATAATTATTCTTATGGTCGATGACGATATCCCCATCCAGATCGCTTACTACCTGCCGGTCAATGGCGATCGTAATGTCATCGACTTTAAATACCTCTTCATCGTTTATATGCTCAACCTGAGCAAGTTCGTACACATAGGTAGCACCTCAACCGGTTGTGCGAACTTGATTAATCCGAATGATCGGCTCCGCACCAAAAACCTGGACAAGCTGCTGTTTTGCATCCTTATTTATCGAAACATTCATCTCTTTTCACCTCAATACTAATTTACCCCTCCACAGCTGCCTTAAGCAAAATTTATGTTTAAGACAAGTGTAAAAACACAACACTTGCTGTCCATCTTCCCGTAATCACCCCACTGGACTTTAGGCCATTAAATCCGTTCACCCAGTAAAACCATTAAGGTTGAACCCAGGGATCTAAAGCAACCCCCTCCTAGCAAAAGAAAAACCTTTAGGGCTGCTCTATATCCTAGTTGTCTTGTCTCCCGCCATGTCCGTTTTCAGCCTGGAACACTGTAACCCCCATCCGTACAACGTAGAATTCGAGCCGTACCAGGCTCGAAAACAACTTTATTAACAAACGGTACGTATAAGCGAACCACTTCGGAAATTTTGATATGATAATCCAGTTTGCGGGAATGTAGGGAGAACAATGGGGCTAAAAGTAGAGGTGAAAATTAAAGAACTGTTGGCCTCACACGAAATCAGCCTGCGGGAGTTATCCAGATTGACCGACATCCGCCATGCCGCTCCTTCTTAAGCAACTCCTTCACCCTATTTCTTTATTAATTGTATCTTCGCAAATTGATAAATCGGTACGCAAACTAGGGATAATAGAGATCATTGATTATGAGTTTGCTAAATTGTCACTATCACATAATGGGGAGGGCTTCCCAAATTAGCAACCCCTCACTTTTTGAAGTTTTCGTTGTAAAGTTTGTTTTAGGGTGGGCAAGCTTACGAAAAGAAACGCGTTGTGGGGAAATCTTTAATCAGACACTTATGCCACAATGCTGCTGTTAAATGACGTTAAAACGCGATTGGACAAAAAAAGAATAATGGCAGCCCATTATTCTTTTTTATGTTTATTAATTGTATCGTTTTTTTCCACATCTCAGACATTCACTGGTGTAGTAGGAATATTTATGGTTTCTGCGCAGGAAACAAACAATGGACTTAAACATGTAGAACACACTCCTCCATTGAATTTATCCGGTAGTCCAGCCGTCATATTAAAAATACCTTAGACCTGAGGCTTTGCATCCCCATTTTTCAATAGGTTTGCCCTTATCAGATTCTTAGTCCAATTTTACTACTGCGATATTGGTTATTAAAGGGAATAAATTCGTCTTTTTCTGACAAGTAATGCAAAGTCACAACAAAGATTGATTCAGTTCCCTCTTCGCTTCTATCACGGTGTATACCGTATCCCACTCTTCCTAGGGGTCACTAACATCATAGCTCTGTGGAAAATCTCAACAAATAATGTCAATCCCTAGGGACTCGTTACCATAAAGGTCTTTAATTTTTTCTCGCCAAAAAATTAATTAACTATCAATCCGGTAATTGCCAAACCCTAACCCTCACTTTGCTAATAATTGCCGAACCTTGTAAATTAATTGAAATTCTCATAGATAAAACCCCAATTTTTTGCTATTCTGAGAGGAAGCGTATATACATCGGAGGGTAAAATGGGAGCAGAAAAAAAGAAAAAGAGAAGTTGGATTAAAATTGTTTTTATTAGTCTATTCATTTTGTTTTTAGCAGTAGGCACTTATGCCTTCACTGTGTATAGATCACTGACAAGTGCCGTTGATACGATGCATCAACCGCTGGAACGCGAGAAATCCGAAAGGCGGGATGAAAAGGTAACTTTAAAAAAGCAACAGCCATTTTCAATCCTTATGCTTGGAGTGGATGAACGGAAAGGTGACCGAGGACGTTCTGACTCTATGATCGTTCTGACAGTTAACTCCAATAAAAAATCAGTAAAAATGCTTAGCATCCCAAGGGATACACGCACTGAAATTGTTGGCCGCGGGAAAGAGGACAAAATCAATCACGCCTATGCCTTCGGCGGGATTGAAATGGCCATGAATACTGTAGAACAATTCCTTGATATCCCAATTGATTATTATGTACAAATTAATATGGAAGGGTTCAAGGATATTGTTGATGCGGTTGGTGGAGTGAAGGTAAATAATAAATTTGAGTTCACTTCCGGTGGAGACACCTTTCCCAAAGGGGAAATCAACCTAAATGGGGAGTCGGCATTAAAGTATTCGAGGATGAGGTACGAAGACCCACGAGGAGATTTTGGCCGGCAAAACAGGCAACGGGATATAATCCAGGCGGTTATCAGTAGAGGGGCTTCCTTCCAGAGCATAACCAGCTTTGGAGATATATTTGCCGCACTAGGAAAAAATGTCCGAACCAATTTGACTTTCGATGAAATGGTGGAAATTCAGAAGAATTACAAAGAAGCTGGGAAGAACGTTCAGCAATTGGAGCTAAAAGGTACTGGCACAAAAATCAATAAAATTTATTATTACACTGTTCCTAACGAAATCAGAAAATCCATCCAAAACGACCTCAAGGCTCAATTAGAAATTAACTCTCAAATAGACTAAACATTTAAGACAGGTGTAAATGAGCACCTGTCTTTTAAACGCCACTGAGACGGTTCTTCTGGCATCTATAAGCCATCCGAACCGTTCCCATGGTGCATGTGGGGATTGCCTTTAGGTGCATTGGTTTAAAAATGTATCAGGCGGCTTAACGAATGTGCAAGAATTCTTGGGTGCCACCATCGAAAAAATTCAATAAGCAGGTTTACATACAACTGCTAGTAGATCTACCAATAAAAACAACAAGACTTATCCAACAAACTAGGAATATTAACATTAATGAGTGTTTCACACATTTTATTATTAAAGTAAAAATGTTTTAGCCCAAAATAAGTGCGCAATAAATAAAATACAACATAGGACAAACCCACAGCCACTGCTGCCCCTATCGTTCCAAAACGTGGAATAAATATTAAACATTACAAAACAGTAATACCTCACGAAACACTTGAAATAACAATATGAAGATGGGATTTCAAAACAAAGTTAACTCCCTGAACAGTTGTTTCAGACATTGTGTATAGTACAGGCATTAAAGTTAAATATGCAATAATTGATGATGCTCCACGGTATTCTGGTCGCAAAAACAGTACAAACACATCTTTAAACATAACAACTAATATACAAACTAAAATCATTGAAATCGCTATTAATTTTGATATTTTACTATAAAAATCCCGATGGAAGAATCGCTAAGGAACATAACAGCGATCATCGAAGAGGTAAAGGCTGAATTGCCTGACGCGGTATTCATCCTGCAGCCAGCGAATCCGCTCTTTAAGCCGAAGTACTATCTCACACAGGTTCAGGAGTTGGAAAACTACGCAGAAGAAAAAGGCCTTGTCTATCGTAATCATTGGGAAAAATGGCCCGACCCAAACAGCGAGGAAATTAAATCGTATCTTAACCTGCAAACAAGCCAGCCGAACGCGGAAGGGCATAAACTTTGGGGAGAGTATTTGATTAAGTATTTTACGGGGAAGTAAATGGTGTTCATAATCAAAAAGGAGCAGGCGGAGTTTTGATCCGCCTGCTCCTCTTTCATTCAACTACACAATTACAAAATACATTTAAAGACTAAAATGACTATTAACCATAGTGGTATGGAGAATAAAATTCCAAAAAAACATCCTTTTGCGAAAGAAGGGTTCTCCATTTATGACCACCGACCTTACATTTTCTCGATAGTATAAAGGAATATAAAGAAAAGCTTGTCCTATTTAGTTGTCGAATCCCGCTTTTTTCATTCAGATTTGGTATTCCTTTTCCCATCTTTAGAACTTACTAAAGTAATATTCACATTTATACATCTTCATCGTTCTGTAGACTTTGGCTTATCCAGATAATTCAACCCCTTCACAACCGCCGGCTTAGCCATCCCGTTTTTAAACGCTTCGGCGCTTGCGGGTGAGGTGCGGATGCGAAAATCGAATTGGCCGTGGGCCTGGTCGAACCAGACGGCGATTTTTATATTTGGATAAGAGCGTGGGATTTCATCGAATGCAGATGTGATCCATTCGGCTTTGTTGCCTCCTGTCTCGACTGCTGCGAACTCCCCTATCATTAATGGTTTTTCATAATAGGAGCGGGAGTATTCCCAGTATAGGTCTTCGTATAGCGTAGGGATGCTTTGGTAATTATTCCACTGGGTTTTGCCGAAGTTGTATGATGTCATGCCGACGAAATCGACGTATTTATCGCCCGGGTAGTACATGTGCGCTTCGTTCCATTCGAAGTACGGGGATGACACATGGTTCGGGTTCCAGACGAAGTAGGCATTGTCCGTTCCGTTCTTTTTAAACAGTTCGACGATATGCCTGAAAGTAAGCTTGTACAGGTCTGGATCGTTGTAAGTATTCTTATGGGACCACTCGGACCAATCACCATTCATTTCGTTGCCAAGCCTGAACAGGACCGGGCCATTTAAACTTTTGACCGATTCCGCCCAGGTGAGCAGACTTTGATCATAGGTTCCGTTGATGATGTTTTCGATGACATCGGCGTTGGTGGTTGAATTGGCTTTTTCATATAAAAGCGTGACGATTGGGAGCCGGTCGTTGTCCAGCAGCTCTTTCGTGTATACGTCATAGCCGTTGTCGATCGGCTTATAAAACATTTGCGCGCCGAGCGGGTTTTCAAGGTATTCGTTCAGGGCGTCGATGTCCCTCGAGTTCGGCAGGTAAGCCCCCATTACGAGATGGTTTTTCGGGATGATAAGCGAATCTAATTTATGCTTTAGCCGGACTTCCGGGTTGGGCGGGTTCGCTTTGATCGCCGTGTTCAGGTCCATCTGGATGGGAGAAACAATTTTTAAGGTTGATGCCATTTGGATGAGCGCGGCCTTCATCGATTCGAAATGCTGCTCGTCCGTTTTTAACTGGAAGGAGAACACGCGGTTCCCTCTTATTAAGAATAGGTAGCTGTACTGGTTCATGTCACGGTCGATGCCTGTGATGGCCGGCCTCACGTAATCGATTTGCCGTGCTGCGAAGCCTTGTTGATTCCACCGTTTGTCGGCGGTGATGTTCGGCTTTAGCGTTTCGATTGTCGATGTGATATAGCCAACTGGCGAGGTCCACGCTTTATCGACATTCTGCACGGTCAGGTCAATCCGGAAATCCTTTGTGAAGAGCCTTGTGTAATTGGACGCCTGGCGAATGTCGATTTCCCAGTCTTTTGGGAAGCTCAGCTGAAAGCCGTTCCAATTATTGGTGTAAGTGGCGGTTGTAGCTGTAGTCGTAATAGCAGCTACGTTGTCCGGGTTAAGCGTCCGGCTTTTCTGCTCATTTTTCCAAAGGACATAAAAATCCCCGCCGGTGAACTCCTCCACATACGGCTTCTCTTTCGTCGGTTTCGCGACCGCAGGCTTCGGTGCGTGATCCAGAATGTCTTGGGCTTTATTCGGTTGCGAAACCATCCAGTAAGCGCCGCCGCCAAGCACAGAGAGGGATACTAGTATGATCAGTAGTTTCTTCATTGTGTAGTGTTCTCCCAAGTTGTGTTTTCTCTCTATTTTAAGTGATTGGCGGTAGCATGTGCTAGTTTTAATGAACCGGTTTGGCGGTTTTTCGAACCGGATTCTGGATTTATGAACCGGTATGGCTGTTTTTTGAACCATATTGTGGATTTATGAACCGGGTTTGGATTTTATGACCCGCGCCCCGCTGTTGCGGAGTTGACGGGTATTGGTTGGTTTTTTTCGCGGTTGATGAAGGATGAATCCAGTAATGAGTCTTTTGATCAATTCCTATTGAAAGATTCATCCCTCATGAACCAAGTAACCGATCTTTAGAAACCTCCTATTGGCGCTGAACCCTTAAATCGGCCTCTACATCTTCCCTATTTCTGAACGTGCTGAGCTCTAGTTTCCACTTGAAAGTCTTCCGGCCTTTGGTTTCTGAGACCAAAATAATAAAGGATTGATTCGACTATCCGGGCGGAGGCTTGTCCGTCGCCGTATGGGTTAGACGCTTTGGCCATTTGCTCGTGGGCGGATTTGTCGGATAACAATTCATTCGCCATCCGGTAAATGGTCAGTTCATCCGTGCCGGCAAGCTTCAACGTGCCCGCCTTTACTCCTTCCGGCCGCTCGGTCGTGTCACGCAGGACGAGGACGGGCACGCCCAATGACGGCGCCTCCTCCTGTACGCCGCCGGAATCTGTCAGGATGAGGTACGCACGGGCCGCGAAGTTGTGGAAATCAATCACATCGAGCGGCTCGATTAAATGGATGCGCGGGTTGTCCCCGAGGATCCTGTTCGCGGTTTCGCGGACGACCGGATTCATATGGACGGGGTAGACAACCTGAATATCGCTGTGCTCCGCGACTAGTCTGCTGATGGCGCGAAACATGTTTTCCATTGGGTCGCCAAGGTTTTCGCGGCGGTGGGCGGTCATAAGGACAAGCCTGTCAGTGCCGAGTTTCTCAAGGACCGGATGGGTGTACGTTTCCTTTACAGTCGTTTTCAGCGCGTCAATCGCGGTGTTGCCGGTGACAAAAATGGCATCCGTTTTCTTGTTTTCCTCGGTCAAGTTTTGCCGGGACTGGCTTGTCGGCGAGAAATGCAAATCGGCCATTACCCCGGTCAGCTGCCTGTTCATTTCCTCCGGATACGGAGAATACTTGTCCCACGTACGGAGGCCCGCTTCAACGTGTCCAATTGGAATTTGGTTGTAAAAAGCGGCGAGGCTCGCGACGAAGGTCGTGGATGTATCGCCGTGGACGAGCACCATGTCCGGCTTCGTTTCCTTGAAGACGCTGTCCAGTCCCTCAAGCGCCCTTACCGTCACGCCGGCAAGTGTTTGGCGTTCCTTCATTATATTCAAGTCATGGTCGGGGGTTATTTGAAAGATGTCCAGCACCTGGTCGAGCATTTGCCGGTGCTGGGCGGTAACCGTAACAATTGATTCAATTTCCGCTGTTTTTTCCAATTCCTTTACCAATGGCGCCATTTTGATCGCTTCCGGCCTTGTCCCGAAAACAGTCATGATTTTCAACTTCTTATTTGACAACTTCATCTCTCCACTCAATGTTCTATTCACTCTGAATGCCAAGGTCTGAAAACCCCGCAGGTTAGTTGTAGTTTCAACTGCACCTGACGCTTTCATACTTTTCCTTAAAGCTTGATACCGTACAGGCAATTGAGCCTTCTTTCCTATTTCATTGTTTTTAAAATATAACAAAATTTACAGTCTGTTAACTGAAATTTTCTTCCAAACTTCTTGAAAACGTTCTATTTATACAAGAATTACCGTGATTGGTAATAAACACAATGGTGTTTGTAATGATATCGTAATATAATTTAATTTGTTGTTAACAATCCGAAAGACCTAATTCATTTGAATTTTCTAAACCGAAATAGATTGAAAAGGGGGTCCGCTTGATGACGCGGATATTTTCTATGGAGATTTCCGACAAGGATTTTTCGGAGACAACTGAAGTACTATCCGAAAAACTGGCGGGCCCCGGCATGGCTCCCTTCCATGTGATGACGGTAAACGCCGAAACCGCCGGGAAAATTCTCCGGGATCCGGAGCTGCAGGAGATTGCGGAAGGCGCGGATCTTTTAACCCCGGACGGAGTGGGCATCCTGCTTGCCGGCAAGCTAGCCGGCGGCGCTATTCCTGGGCGAGTCACCGGCTATGATCTGATTGGGGCGATTCTAAACAAGAACGAGCATCGAGGGATTCGGGTGTTCCTGCTTGGTTCGCGGGAATCTACCATCAACGATGCGGCTGCGAGGCTCAAGAAGGACTTCCCGCTTGTTTCGTTCGCCTATCACCATGGGTTTTTTTCAAAAAATGAAGAAAACGAAATTGTCGAGCGGATTCGTGATTTCGGTCCGGACCTGTTGTTGATTGGGCTGGGGTTTCCGCGGCAGGATTTGTTTATTCATCGGTATAAGCGCCGGTTGGGGGCGCGTGTGGTGATGGGTGTTGGCGGAAGTTTTGATGTGATTGCGGGGAGAGAGCGGCGTGCTCCTGTTTGGGTGCAGAGGCTTGGGCTTGAGTGGGGGTACAGAATGCTTTCGAATCCTTCGCGATTGCGGAAGTTGGTGCCTGTTGCGCGTTTTGGGCTTCGGGTATTGGGCGCGGCGTTTTTACGGCGTGATGATGTTGATATAGATAAGAATACGGTTGAGAGGGGTTCATGAAGGAAATGGCGGTTCCTGTTATTATTGACACATTGCAGTATGTGTTGTTGTTTTTCTGGACGTACTGGCTAGTAATCAGCTTTTGGGGGTTTAAAAAACCAAAGAAGCTGAAGGAGTTCGCTCCAAAGAAGCGCTTTTTATTGCTGGTTGCGGCACATAATGAGGAGAGCGTGATTGGGCAGCTTGTGAAGAATTTGAAGTCACTGGATTATCCGAAAGAATTGTATGAGATTTGTGTGATTGCGGATAATTGTGATGACAATACGGCGAAGATTGCGCGTGAGCTGGGTGCGAATGTGCTCGAGCATACGTATCTTCCTGGTGAGCCAAAAGGCAAGCCGTATGCGATTAAGTATGCGATGGACACGTATGGCGACCGTTTGGTAACGGATTTTGATGGGATTTCGTTTTTTGACGCGGATAACCTTGTTTCCCCGAACTTCTTGAAGGAAATGAACAATCATTTGCATGCGGGCCACCGCTTGATCCAATGCTACTTGGATTCAAAAAATCCGAATGACAACTGGGTGAGCCTGTCGTATGCGGCTAGTTATTTTTACATGAACAGGGCTTGGCAGCTGGCGAAGAGCCATCTTGGGCTTGGTAATGCGATCGGCGGAACTGGTTTCGTTGTCGAAACGAAGCTTTTCAATGAGGTTGGCTGGTCAGCGCGTTCTTTGACGGAAGATCTGGAGTTTACGATGCAGTGCCTATTGCGAGGAGTAAGAGCGCATTGGTGCCACTTCGCGAGGGTGTTTGATGAGAAGCCGCAAAGCTTTGTCGCTTCTTGTGTGCAGCGTTTGCGTTGGGCGCGCGGCCACTGGGATGTGTGCTTCAAATACACTCCGAAACTGCTGTGGAGAAGTGTTGCGAAGTTGGATATTAAGGCGTTCGACGGGGTGCTGTACTTGCTGAACCCTGGGAAGATCGTGCTGAATACGATGACGGGTATTGTTATTTACTTGTCCATCTTTATGGATGCGGACTGGTTCACCCCAATTATGCCTTGGTATGTATGGGTGACGATGCTCTTGTTTCAGTTCTACTATGTGGCGTTTACGATTGTGAAGGATTCGTTGCAAAAGGTGAGTTTTGTGCGGAGCTTTATTAGCATGTTCCTGTTTAACCTGAGCTACATTCCGTTGTTTGTGTGGAGCTTGATTACGTTTAAGAATAAAAGCTGGAACCCGACGAAGCACTCGCGCGGGATTGAGCTTGATGATATGCAGGCGCCTGGGATGTAGGTTTTACGGGTCTTACGCTGTTTGTGAGAAGATTTTTTATCGGAAACCCTACTTTGCCCGATTGGTCGGAGTGGGGTTTTTTATTTGGAATTATTATTTGGAATTGAACGGAGCCCTGGCCGTAAGGCTTGGATGTTCCCTATTTGAACGAGGAAAAATCCGGATGAGGGACAAAGATTTACTGAAATCTTTAAAAGGTGTCGCACAAGTTCCTTTGTGCAACAAAGATTCCCCATAATCCTGAAGAGGTGTCGCTCAAGTCCAGTTGAGAGACAAAGATTCGCCCAAAACCCGAAAGGGTGTCGCTCAAATCCAGATGAGAGACAAAGATTGCCCATAATCCTGAAAAGGTGTCGCCTAAATCCCGTTGAGCGACAAAGATTTGCCCAAATCATAAAAAGGTGTCGATCAAATCCAGTTGAGAGACAAAGATTTACCGAAATCATGAAAAGGTGTCGCTCAAATCTAGTTGAGCGACAAAGATTCCCCATAATCCTGAAAAGGTGTCGCTCAAATCAAGATGAAAAACAAAGATTGACCGAAAAGCCTCTGTTTTAACGGTTAAAGGTCTAATGAAGTAGCTGGTCGGAAGTATGGCGGGGTTGAGCCAATGTATCGGCAGTTGCTGTTTCGCCATGGCTGGCAGTTGGTTAATAAAGGGCCGGTTTAATTTGATGGATTACTCGGGGAAGTGGATCATTAAATCTGTACCCTACTTCACTTAAGAAATGATTTATCGGCAAGTTTGGCAAGGGATTGGAACGCAAGAATCGTTTCAATTGACTCGGGGGTCTCACATATTTTATTTAATGGCGGATACTATCTCTGCAGCAGTTGTGAAGCAGTTTCCGAATAAGTTTAATAAATAATAGTAACAATCTCCAGCATTGTGTTGGAGATTCTTTTTTCATAAAACGACTGGCTTCCGCAAATTCCGAGCGCCTTATTTTGTCGTTAAACCATCATTTTTCCAAGATTTGATATTTATTTACAAGTTTCTATGTTGTATAATTATTCCTGTAATCATATGTTTTAATATAGAAAACTCTCAGGGGGAAAAAATGAATAACAATCTTTTGCTTAAACGGGATTTATCATCAGAACAGTTGGTAATGGTCCAGTCCGAAATGAATAAGAAAGCTAAATCAAAGGGTATTGCGTATGCCCTATGGTTCTTCCTGGGAGGTATTGGCGGCCATCGTTATTATGCAGGTGACATCGGCATGGGAATTGGGATGACACTAACATTTGGCGGTTTGGGAATATGGGCGTTAATTGATGTCTTCTTGATCGGAAATCGGATTGAAAAGAAAAATGAAGAGCTGGAATACCAGCTAATCCAGCAAGTTGCATCGTTTAACCGAGCAACAGTTTAATACAGCGCTAAAACCACTCTTAGGAGTGGTTTTTTTGCGGAACAATTAACCATCAAACACCTTCCATCCGGAAGAGCGAGTTCACAAAAAAGTGAAGCAGAGGATTTCATATGCTCCCCTGCTTCATTCTTGTTAACCGTTTACGGCATTGGGGTCCATATACAGGATTTCCCAATAGTGTCCATCAAGGTCTTGATAGCTTCTGTAGTACATGAAACCTTGGTCATTTGGTTCGCTTGCCTCTTTGCCGCCGGCAGCTACGGCTTTATCCACTGTTTCGTTCACCTGTTCCCTGCTTGCAGCGGAAAGGCAGATAATCACTCCTGTCGTGTCGTTTGCATCTGGCAGCTCCCTTTTCGTAAACGATTGAAAGAACGGCTGGACGAGTAACATCGCATAGATATTTTCGCCGATTATCATGCAGGCTGCTTTTTCATCGGTGAATTGAGGGTTGAAATCATAGCCAATTTGCTTGTAAAACTCCATTGATTTGTTTAAGTCTTTTACTGGCAGGTTAACGAAAATTTGATTTGATTGAACACCCACTGTCAATCTCTCCATTCTTTTCATGTATTATTTGGTTTTCTCCATTACCGCGAAATAATTGTCTTCATCATCCGCAAAGTTGAACACCCTGCCTGAAGGCATATTTACGATTTCCCCGACGGTCACGTTCTTCGATGATAAGCCTTCATATAAATTGTCCAGATTATCAGTAAAGAACATTAATGAAGGTGTACCAAGATTTAATTCAGGCTCCATTTTCGCAATAAGTTCCTTGTTGTGGAGGACAATGGTTGTTTGAACATCATTCGCCGGAGCGATTTCAATCCATCTCATATGCCCGTTATTTTCGTCTGATTTTACGACAAACCCAGCCTTTTCCGTCCAGAATTTCACCGCTCCATCCTGGTCATTTACATACAGCATGATCTGGCCAACTACATTAAACATTTTTCCAACCTCTTTCATTAAATGTTTTTAACACTGTTTCGGGTTTCCTAGGTAAAAACATTCCTGTCCCCTTGCATCATTCAATAATGGACAAGGGGTTTCGTTTACCACTACCCACCTTTCAATTTAGAGTTGAATCAACCATATACCTATATTAACACCGTCAGTATGTTCGTATTTCTTTTCGATTGCTGTCTTTTACACGTTGAAGGAAGTTGTTCATTAATCTGGGAATCGAGATTAGAATTGGGGGATCGTCTAGTTGAGGGGTTCGAAGGTGTAGATCCTGGTATGGGACTTGTTTATTTCCGTTAACCATTATTGGACCGGTTGGCTTGTACCTTAACGTCCTGTGGGGAATCAGGAAGGATCGTGGGTCCATTCCCCATGAAACAGAGGTTGCAAACAAATAATAAAGCCCGGGTTTTACGTTTTTAAACTGAAATTCACCAAGCGAAAACAAAAGGGTGCCATAAAGCGGCATGCCTTCCGGGATGGGCTTTGGGAATAGACCGACCAAGATGACCCCTTCAAATTCCTCGTCGGTAAAAACGGTTCCTTTTAGGGATAAGGGATTATTGGCACTTTGTAGAGGGTCTGTTATTCCATCCAGCCGCTGAAGGGAGTTCAGAAGGATTTCTGCTTCATCCTGGGTATTCCGAAAATGGGCGGGCGTTACCCCGACACTGTTCGTAAACCTGGTCGTAAAGGTCCCTAAACTTTGCTGCCCGATTTCCAGGCCAATATCCCGGACACTCATATTTGTGTTCAGCAATAACTCCTTTGCCCGCTGCAAGCGCATTGAAGAAACAAAATATAAAGGCGGCAGGCCCGTTTCCTCTTTAAAAATCCTGCTAAAATGATAAGGGCTATACGATACATGGCTGGCCAATTTGTCGAGGGTAATCTGGTCATAGAGGTGCGTTTTAATATAGTTGATCGCCTCGGTAATTTCAATTTGCCTATTCATTGCTACCTCTCTTTTTAATCCGGCTTTAAATAAATCCTATTGAGAAGTATTCGATATTTTATTCAACTATCCTCTATGTTTTATCAGGAAAGAACAAAAAGAGGAATACTGGAATTAAAATAACAATAAAAAAGGGAGCTACCGTTTTACGGTAAACCCCTATATAAACTGGCTTATTACTGGACCCTGGTAAAAGATTTAGTTTGAACTGTACTTTACATGGTTTCCTGTTCCTCCTGCGATAGGAAGAACATAGTTATTCGTATTCTTGCCTATGACCAGGTTCATATTTGTTTTAGTCGTTATATTTATTCCACGTATAGATACGTAGCGATTTAAATTTCCGTTTTTTTTGATAAGATTATTCCCGGCAATCGTACCGGAATTATGGCCAGAACGAAAGGCAATCGCAGAAGGAGTTCTATACAAAGAATCCTGTACATCCTCCACTCTGTTTTCAGTAACTGAAAATTGCTGATTATGAGTATAAAGGTGGATGCCATTTGCGTAGGAATTTACCAATGTATTATTTTTTATAACCAACCCTCTAGTATAGGAAGCCTGGATTGCACCAGAGCTACTATTTCCCTGCTGGCCAGCCTGTATTAAATGGTTTCCTTCAATGGTGCATCCGCTACTATGATCAGATGGCGTTCCAGCCACAACAATCCCATATCCCTTGCCGATTCCTTCAATTCGATTGCCTTTTGCCGTACATTTTTGGGAACCAAATAGCTCCTTCCCACCTTTTCCTGTTGCGTTTACAAATGCAATGCCAACCTTTGTATTTCGGATCGTATTATTGTTAAACGTAATATTTTCCCCGCCATGAGTGTCAAGGGCCTCCCATAACGGAATGTCCTCAATGATGCTATTCGTCACCGAACTATTTGTACTCCTTGGATACGCCTTTAAGTTGCTCTCAGCACCCTTTCGTGAATAAAAGACTCCGTATGCATTTCCTTTGTTTCCTGGTTTGATTGATTTTATATGGCTCTTGTTAATATGCATATTGTGGACTGACAATCCGCCTACTCCTGCAAAACCAACATCACGGATAATTGTATTTGAAATCCTTACATTATCTGCAAATTTAGCAAGAATTCCATAAAAACCAACATCATGAATAAAGGAATCCTCTATAATAATGTTTTGGACATAGTTAGCTGCATCTGCCCCCCGAATCGAGATTCCGACTCCCTTTGGATTTGCTTTTGCATTGCCCGCCCCCTGGAGCTCAATCCCGTATAACCTCACCCCATTGCCAATCGTCAAAAGGGTTTGATGTTTTTTATCGTTGTATAGTTTTGCTCCATACCCAACAATAGTGGTATTGTCGGGAATTACTAAGCTACTGATTTTAAAGGAGCTGCCATATGGCAAAACAATAACTTTACCAGCTCCATGTTTTAAAGCCTTTTGTAGTCGTTCTGTCATATCATGTTTAGCCATACTTTTATCAGCCACAACATATATAATTTCGTTTTTTTTAAGATCCGGTATTTTCTTTACCAAAATATCATATAATCCATTCTTATTATTTTCCAAAGCCGGATCATTAGTCCCTGTTAATACAGCAGGAACAACCAAGAAGAAAAGCATGAAAATGATACCCATTCTTGGAAAATGAACTTTTAGTTGCTGCATCTTCCGCTCCAATCGTCATATTAAAAAAATTAAAAAACAAACCAACACTTATGGTGAAGAACCAAAAATTAAATTGTTTCTTTACGTAAAATTAAATTAGGAACAACTCGTATATAAATTAATTCACCCGCAAGCTCAACAATCGTCTGGGTGACGATTACGGCCGCCACCAGTGTACTTACCTCGTCTGGTAACGCCAGGGCGAGAGGAAGAACCACAAGCGAATTACGTGTTGAACTACTAAAGATAAGGGCACGGCCTGCTCCTGTATCGAGCTTAAACCATTTAGCGATAAATCGGGAAACAATCGGCATGATGACCATAAACGCCACATAGATCGGAACTACTTTAATGATTAGGTCAATGTAAGCAGATAACTTTCCAATTTGAGACGCAACGACAACAAAAAGAGTAAGTGCCATAAACGGAACAGGCAACCAGGCAGATAAATCCAATACTCTACTGCCGAAAGGTACTTTTCTTGCAAGAAGCTGTATGGCAATCGCAATTACTAGAGGAATAACGATGAGACCGAAAAACGCTTCAAGAAATGGACCAGATTCCACTATTCCTGCGACATCCGCTCCCATAAACAGCCCTAAATACAGAGGCAAAAGAAGCATTTGCGTGATAAAGAGGATCGGTGTTGACATGAGGATCAGCTTTTCATTACCGCGGCCCAGTGAAGTGAAAACAATGACATAGTCAATGCAAGGGGTCAATAAAACTAAATAAACCCCAAGCAACAACGGTGGATGATTTGGCAGCAGCTTTGATAGAAGCCAAACTACAATCGGTACGGCAATATAGTTAACAGTCAATAAAGCTCCTATGAAACGGCGGTTTCCAAATGCTTTCTTTAAAGATACAAATGGAATCTGCGAAAACATACTGTACATGAGGATGGCGATGACGAAAGAAATCGTACTATCTAATTGTCCTCCAATATCAGGAGCCAATAATCCAAATCCAGATGCAATAATTAGTACAATAACATATAGCCAAACTTGATTATTTTCAAGTTTTTCTCTTGTAATCATTAGCTTTTCCCCTTTTTGTACTTGAAACTGGGTTAGAAATTGAAGAATCTCTAAGTAAATATAATCAAATTCTAAAATAGCACATTTTAAGGATTAGATGTTGGGGTTAAGAAAGGATGCGAAATTCTATTAGGCCCATGAGTTACGGGTTTTCTGCTGTCAGAGTATTTTTAACGATTATTTCGCTATGCATACTGATTTTGGGTTCCTCTTTATACGCTAATCCTATATAATACGGAGTAAGAATTTTAGCCATATCTTATTTGGATCGGGGTTGATTTCGTGGATAATTTCTTTGTGTTTTTGATTATGAGTTTGTTTTTGATTGTTTTACCTGGTCCAGATATTGCGGTTGTGACTAAAAATACGATTACAGAGGGGAAAGTCGGTGGGCTTAAGACGGCTGCCGGTACTTGTGTTGCCCTTCTCATCCACACTTCCGCGGCGATTTTGGGGCTTTCAGCACTCATTATGAAATCGGCAATATTGTTTTCGATTCTCAAATACGTCGGTGCGGTTTACTTAATCTACCTCGGTGTTAAGTCTTTATGGTCTTTAAGGAAAAATGCTGATTCAGCTATTCTTGAAGCGGACACTAACAGTCGGTATGACAACAAATCCTGTTTTAAACAAGGATTCCTGACGGATATCCTAAATCCAAAAATCGCTGTCCTGTTCCTGACCCTTTTGCCTCAATTCGTTCATCCAGGCAGCGGTACCTTGATCCCATTTTTAATAATGGGCATTACGTATACTCTACTTACCGCCCTATGGTTCCTGATTTATGTAACCTTAATCAATCATATAAGTGCTTTTATGAAGAAGCCTAAAACGCAATACATCATCGAAGGCATCACAGGCACCATACTAATTGGATTTGGGATTAAACTAGCTTTGGAGAAGGTACGAAATTAGATTATAAGTAAGCCCCTTTGATTCCTTTTGATTCAAAGGGGCTTTTTTGTGGAGGAATTAAATATAGGAATCTTCTACCTCGTTTAATGATTGTATCTGTAACCCAAACCGTTGAATCACACGATTTAACAATAAAACTCACCCTATCTTTATTTTCAGAAACCATCAACCTAAATATTCCATTATAAATATTTTTTAAACCCCTTACTTACTGAGCCGTCATACCCTTCCCTTTCAAAAAAACGATGAGCACTATGGCGTTGTGAGTTGCTTAACAGCATAATCTTATGGCAATCGATAGATTTACAACATTCTTCAACATAGCGTAAAAGTTCCTGGCCGATTTTCTTATTCCGATGCTGTTCGTGAACAACGATGTTTTCGACTATTCCATAAGGCCTTGTTCCATGCAAAGCCTGAAGGCAGATATTTAGGGTTAGGGTCCCCACAATTGCGCCTTCTTCCTCATATACAAGCAAAAAACTGTATGGGTCACTTCTAAGTTTTTCAATTTGCTCCTCAAGCACGTTCATTTTCTTACTATTTGGCACCAACATTTTATAGAGACTCTGAATCTGAGCTCTATCAGAACTTACAGCTTCACGGATCATATTCGGTATCTCCTAATTATTTCTTAGGGTGGTCTATTGTATTACCTGATTTCTTCTATTAACTCAGTTAACAAACTAATCTCCCCCTGAAATCTCTTGATTAACTAAATCTAGTAAAAAATCGCCAAAATCATTAGCAACAACAGTAAAGTTCTGATTATGTAAATCAATCCCTGGAATATATGAAACTACTTGTGGTTCGCCAACTTCATTAATCTTTTTAAAATCCAAACAAAACAAGTCATCCATCCCGGTATCATAAATTACAAGTAGGTGATTTGGAAGGTTACTATCTTCACGTTCAGTAAGGGTACACCATATTGCGTCTGGAACAGTGGAGTTTTTAAAATCATCGTCTATAAGACCATATAATTCTTGTGAACCAAAACTTCCTGCACCGTATTTTTTAAGGAAATCACGATATAAATATGAAAACCTAAAACCTAATGCATTTTCAGCTTTACTAATTAGTTCGTCTGATCGTGATCCTACAAAATCACACTCTTCTTCATTTTGTTCCATTAAATGAATAGCTTGCCGGTAAGTATCCCAACTCATATAACCCTTCCTTTTAAAACTCCTTTTTATAATTGGCTGTTTTCGTAAAGATCCCACTACCCTGCCGCGTTCGTATTATGAGGCCAACCAGGACGAATTGGTTGGCCTCATAATGCGAAGTTTAAACAAATCACCTTGTCACTTTTTACGGGAAACGATCGCAATCCAATTACAATCAGGGTCCGATACATACGCACGAGTAATTCCGGCCTTATGAACTTTCGGTTCGATGATTACAGGTACTTCGGCCGAACGCAGACGGTCAATCGCCTGATCCGCATCTTCAGCCCAAATAGTAAGTTCAAAAGGGTGGCCCGGGGTAGGCGATGACACGCTGCCTTCCTTCGCTGCTTCATAGGTTGTCAAAGCGATCATGGAGTTCCCGAGGCGGAGTTCAACATGTTCGGGCTCTCCTGTATCCGGAAAGCGAAAGGTCTCTTCAAATTCAAGAAGATCCCGGTAGAATTTCAAAGAGCGGTTGATGTCTGCTGTATAAAGACTTGGAAATACAGATAAAAACATAAGAATCCCCTCCTATTTTTATTTCCTGCACAATTAAATCTATATTTTTAGCAAGTGCAAAATAGCCATACTTTATCTCACTATTTTAAAGCTTTCTTCATCCTCAGATATAGGGACATCAATTATATTCACTTTCTTGACCGATGCACGTTTCAATGACTGCATGCAATCGACCAGGAACTGAATTTTCGATTCTTCCCCCTGTAATTCAGCTTCAACACTTCCATCTTCCAAATTTTTTACCCACCCGGTTAAGTTCAATCTTTCCGCAATACAGAATAATTCCAGGCGAAATCCCACTTTTTGCACTCTTCCCGAAAACACTATTCTCTTCCTAATTCGATTAACTGAAGGAAATTGCGGTAGCTTAATACCATTTGCATGCCTAATTACATATCCATCCCTTAATTTTTTCAAAACTTTCATCTTTCCCCATCCTTTTTATGGCCGATTTTGAGGCGAATCGTTGGACTGACCAGGAACATGAAATAATAGCATTATAATGGAATTCAACAAAAAGGCCGTTAATCCTTCCTGAATTAACGCGCCAGTTTTGTGCTAAGTGCCTTAAGAGAGAATATGGGGGTGATGCTGGAAGCTAACCAAAGAAAATAAATAATACTGAAATTATATGGAAAAACCTAAAAAGTAAATGGACTCCCATTTAGGAAGTCCATTGGTTATACTCTCTACCGTCGGAGCGTGAAATACTACGATATCGAATCGATCAATCGAATGCTAACTAGGGGCAATGGAACTGGTCCGGACTACTAGCGATTTACCATTCACGTATTTCAATAAAGCCTGCAAACTTTTTGGCCACGGAAATGAAATTTCAGTTTAAAAAATCCTTTATTTTTTCTACGGCATTTTGGCTAATAGTATATTTTAAATTATGCACTTCCTCATCAATCCTTTCAGCTTCCAGGCCAATTTTTCGAAAGAGGGAAACCAAAACCAGACGCCTTTCTTCCAACTCCTTTCCCGCTATTTTCCCTTTTTCAGTAAGGGTGATGATTCCGTAACGTTCAAAGTGAATATACCCATCCTTTGTTAATTTTCCAATCATTTTCGATACTCCTGAAACGGACAGTCCAAGCACTTTCGCAAGATATGATACTCTTGCATGCCCGTTCGCCTCAACGGATCGGTAAACTTCGTCCAAATATTTCCCTTCGCTTGGGGATGCATTCACGGGTCTCAATCACCTCCTTAATGCTCTGAAATCATTTTCCTTCTTGCCCATTTTTTAGCCAGGATGCCGTGTTTCGGTGAGAGGAAAAAGACGATGAAGAATATTGCCCCGGCAACGCTGATCATCGACCCGGCGATGGATGCATCCAGAACGAAGGCCATAAAATAACCGGCAGCCGAACTGACCGCTCCGATGGCCATGGTGATACCAATCATTTTTCCGAGGCTTTCCGTCAGCAAATAGGCGGTTGCAGCTGGAACGATGATCATGCCAACAACGAGGATGGCACCGACGCTTTCAAATGAGGCAACCGTTGAAATCGACACAAGGCCCATCAGTAAGTAATGGAAGAAGGCGACAGGTATCCCGAGGGCCGCTGCCAAGCCAGGGTCGAAGGAGCAGATTTTAAACTGCTTGTAAAACAGCCCAATCACGAAGACGTTTAATAAGAAGCTGGAGCCGATTCCCCATATCGCCCTCGGTCCAAGGCTATAACTATTTATTTGAAGTGTATCCCATGGTGCGTACGCGATTTCGCCATAGAGGACACAGTCAAGATCCAAATCCACCTGCCTGGTGAAAATGCTGATTAAGACTACTCCCACTGCGAATAATGCCGTAAACACAACGCCAATGGAGGCATCTGACTGGACCCCTGAATTTTGGAACATTTGAATTAGGAAGACAGTAACAAGCCCCAAAGCCGCGGCACCTATCATCATAGCGAATGATTCCCTTGTACCGCTAATCAGAAAGGCCAAGACGATTCCGGGCAGGACGGAGTGGCTGATGGCGTCCCCGACCATGGACATCTTTCTTAAAACAAGGAAGCATCCAAGGATGCCGCACGACCAGGATACCAATATTCCAATCAAGATGATCCACAAGTCATTCATAAGCGGCTCTCCTTTACGTTTTGCCGAAATAGTTTTGCCTTCGCCGCTTCATAATCTTTCTTGGCCGCTATTTGAAGCAGGCTTTTTGAGATGAGTCCCCGGCGCGGTGCGCACACGACTGAAACTACGAAGATGGCGGTTGCGGAGAGGACGACAAGGGGGCCGGTTGGAAGGTTATTGGCCATTGTGCTGATCACCGTTCCCGAAAATCCGCTCAACGCTCCAAACAGCCCGGCAAGAATGACCATGATATGCAGCTTTTCCGTCCAATACCTCGCTGCGACAGCCGGTGTTATCAAAAGCGCAGCCATAAGGACGACGCCAACCGCCTGTAAGCCTACGACCACCGCAATAACGATCAAGAGCATGAGAAACTGGTCAAGAATGATGATTGGATAACCGATCCCCTTTGCGAATCCGGGATCGAATGACAAAAGCTTAAATTCCTTGAAGAACAGGAAAGATAGCGCAGCAAGCAGGAAGCTGATACCCGCCATCGTATAAACGTCCGAATGGATCATGGATGCGGCCTGCCCGAACAAAAACTTATCAAGGCCGCTTTGGTTCCCGCTCCCCCCATGCTGGATTTGCGTAAGCAAAACGACTCCGAAGCCAAAAAATACGGTCAATATGATTCCCAAGGCGGAGTCCTGTTTGATCCGGGAATTCCTTGTGATGTAGCCGATTAAAAAGGTAGCCATGACCCCTGCGGCCGCGGCGCCTATGAGAAAAAAGAAAATCGATTTGGTTCCTGTCAGCATGAAGGCAATGCATACCCCGGGGAGTGCAGCATGGGAAAGCGCATCCCCCATTAAGGACTGCTTTCGCAAGTAAGCAAAACTTCCAATAATTCCGCTGCTTAGCCCCAAAAGCATCGATCCAAGTAAAATCCATCTAGTATTAGGATCCTGAAATAGCTCAAGCCAGTTCATTCATTTCACACTCCTTAGCCGATGATGATCGGCGCTTCGTCTTTTTCAAGCATCGTCAGCTTGCCCCCATACGTTTGTTGCAGCATCTCTTTTGTAAACAGTTCTTCGGTAGGCCCAATCCCAATCAACTCTTTATTTAAAAGCATGATCCAGTCAAAATACTCTTTTACCGTATTCAAATCATGGTGGACGACCAAAACGGTCTTTCCCTGTTCCTTCAGATTGTTCAGTAATGTGATAATCGCCTTTTCTGTAGCTGCGTCTACCCCGACAAATGGCTCATCCATGAAGTAAAGTTCGGCATTTTGCGCGAGGGCCCGCGCCAAAAAGACCCGCTGCTGCTGCCCTCCGGAAAGCTGGCTGATTTGCCGATGCGCATATTGCTCCATCCCTACTTTTTCAAGGCATTCCAGCGCAATTGCTGTATCATTTCTGCCAGGCCGTTTAAACCACCCCAAATGTCCATAGCGCCCCATGGTTACTACATCAAGTGCATCTGTCGGAAAGTCCCAGTCAACAGATTCCCGCTGCGGGACATAACCTACCTTCTTCCGGTTCTTTTTATACGAATCTCCAAAAATCTCGACTTTACCGCTAATAGCCGGAATCAAATCTAGAATGGCCTTTATTAGGGTCGATTTCCCCGCTCCATTTGGTCCAATGATTCCAATTAGCTTTCCTTCCGGGATTGCAAATGATATATCCGTCAAAACAGGCTTCTTTTGATATGCTACAGTCAGATTGCTAATCTTTACAGGTGAATTCATCTAGCTTCGTCTCCTTATTTTAACGATTTAACAATCGTGTCGACATTGTGCTTTACCATACCTATATAGGTTCCTTCTATTGTTCCTTCTTCTCCCATCGCGTCAGAGAACAGTTCCCCGCCAATTATGACCTCATGGCCTTTTTCTTTAGCCCCTTCAATGACAGCCTCGATGGCTTTCTTAGGGACACTCGATTCAACAAAGACGGCTTTAATTCTGTTTTCCACCAAATAGTCCCTCAAGGTGCTTACATCCCTTGACCCATATTCTGAAGCCGTGCTGATTCCCTGAAGTCCCATTACTTTAATGCCATACGCTTCTCCAAAATAACCAAACGCGTCGTGGGCTGTTACTAGTACTCTCGTTTCTTTTGGAATCGTTGCTATTTGTTCTCTCGTATATTGGTCAAGTTCTTCTAACTTTTCGATATACTCTTTGGCATTTTTCTCGTATACGTCCTTATTGTTTTTGTCGAAGCGGGCCAGTTCTTCCGCAACGGTCTTTGTTGCTGAAATCCAATGCCTGACATTGAACCAGACATGTGGATCATGCCCATAGACTCCATCCCCGGACTGGCGTAATTGGGATTCCGGGATGTTTTTGGTAACAGGAATTGTCGGCTTTTTCGTTTGCATTTTTTCAAAAATATCGACCATTTTCCCTTCCAGATGAAGTCCGTTATAAAAAATCATATCCGCTTCATCCAGCTTCCTTATGTCACCTTGGGAAGCCTTGTAAAGATGGGGATCAACCCCGGACTTCATTAAGCCAATTGTTTCTACGTGTTCGCCCCCGACATTTTTTACAATATCGGCAATCATTCCGATTGTGGCCGTAACCTTTATTTTTCCGTCATCATCATCCTTGCTAACTGTCGCGCCAGAGCACCCAGCAAGCATTAATCCAAAAACTGAAAAAATTAAAAGTGAGGCTTTGATTTTCTTAAACATTGGTCTTCCCTCTCTTCGCATCATTTTTCTCTAACTCAAAAAGTTTAACTAAAGGAAACTTTGTCTCAAAAAAAATATTCTCATACTCTTGGTTGAAACTTTATCCACTAAGACTGAATTGATAAATACCTAAAATAAAAACCCTAATCCATGTACTTATAAATTTTCCCCTTCGCCTTTCCCACTTAATGAACTGTTCTTCCCTTAATCTGATTAAACTCCTCTTCATTTAATGCTCCCACAAGCCGGCAAATATAAGAGTAAAAATATTTTGGTTACGCTTAGAACTTCCCATAATGTAACCGTCCCCATTTAATTTTTATTTTAAGTATATTCGCCATATACCATAAAGTTTCCTTTAGGAAAAATAAATTCCTTTATGAAACTTTTTGCGATAAAACAAATCGTGTTAAGTGCTTCTGCCCGGGGGATGTGGTTTGCCTTTTGATACCTTTTGAAAAAATAAAAGGACTCCCGTTTAGGAAGTCCACCGCCTGCCATAACTGTTCAGTTAAAGGATAGCTTTATTCATTCGAATCTTTTGTTTTGGAGCCATCCTCGTTTGCATCAACAATCCCTACCCCGGACCTGTTTTCAAGCGATCGGCCAGCAGTAGGAGCACCCGCAACGGTACCGAATGGATCAAGAGCAGAAGCCATTGTATCCCCAGGAACCACTCCTACATTAAATGCGATTGAACCGACATCATTCTTTTCACGTTTTCCCTCGTTGTTATCAGCCATTGTATTTCACTCCCTCACTTTTTTATGAGAAGTGCATTTTTATGGCAGCACTATCCCGTACTATATTTTTACCCCGATGCGAAAAAATCATGCCCCATTTAATACCTCGCATAACATGGCTGATTTAGTGAAAATAATTTTTCAAAAAGCATGAATGCTATCTTGTCCAATAATAAGGGTATTGAGATAATAATTTATCTATATTGTGAAGCGGACGCCCACTAAGTTAAAGAACAATCGAAAGCAGCACTTTTAAGGAGAGAGTTTCATGATTAAAGCTTTCTTATTTATACGTCTTGTACATTTTTTATTAGCGGCTAATCAAATTGACAATGTCGTAGAAGTCGATGTAAATTATTGGGAAAACGGCGTAAAAAACCAGCAAGTTGAAGTACTTTTGCATAAACAAGATAAGAACGTTTTTGTCGATTCCATTAATGATGCCAGGAAAATGAATGACGAAAAAATAATACGTACTAAGCCGTCTTTAACAATCAATATTCTGTCAAATGAGGGAGATTACGAAGCCTACGAATTATGGATCACTTCTGACGGAACAGGCTATATGCAAACTCTGGATCCATCCGGTGGCGGAACGTTTGAACTGTCCAAAGCCTCTGTGAAGGAATTGGCTGAATTTCTTAAGACAAAGGGAAAAGAAGATGTTGTTCAAGATGATGTGGAATTCGAGGAGTAATTCATTAATTTGCCCTTAGGCAGTAGCATATCGAAAATTTCTACAAAGGAGGGAGCCCATGGTTAAAAATCTTTACACCTATAACAAAAAACTTCTACCCTTGCACCTGCTATTATGGGGTGCGATGGCATTGGGATTTTATATGTCGACAGATAAAAGTGACTGGTTGGAAAGTGCACTAATGGGCTCCTTTGTATTTAATACCGTTGGTTCCATACCTATGTTCATTCACTATTTAAAGAATTTAAAACAATTTAGTTTTACTGAGCTATTCTTAACGTACTGCATTTTCCTAATTCCTTATTGGATAATAGCTATCTTAATGAGAGTATTCTTATTTTAAGAGGAAAACAGGGGCGATTCATTGTCTCTGTTATTGAGCGTCCAATTTATCCGATGACTTTCGCTATTAATGCTTGGTATTTGTTTTTCAATGAAATGTATTCTACTAGTTACCGGAGCCCCAGCAATGTCAGGGGCTGGCGAATCATTGTTGAGAACCTTGAAAATAAATACCCCACCAGCCGCTTACATCGCATTGGCCATATTCATTATCACCGACAGCAACCACCGTGCCGTCCGTTTTAAGGCCTATGGTATGCCCACAACCCGCAGCAATCGCCACAATATCGCGCCAATCACTTACATTACATTGGCCATACTCATTCCAACCCACAGCCGCCACAGTACCATCCGTTTTAAGGCCTATGGTATGATTACTACCCACCGCTATCGCCACAATACCGCTCCAGCCGCTTACATCACATTGGCCATATTTATTATTACCTATAGCCTTTACCGTACCGTCCGATTTAAGACCGATTGTATGAAGGTAACCCGCCGCCACCGCTCCAATATCATGCCAGCTATTTACATTGCATTGATGATACCGATTATTACCCACAGCCGTCACCGTGCCGTCAGATTTAAGGCCGATTGTATGCCAGTCACCCGCCGCTACCGCAACAATATCATGCCAGCCGCTCACATTGCATTCACCTTCATTATTCCGGCCAACTGCTACCACAGAGCCGTCCTTTTTAAGCCCAATAGTGCGACGCCAACCCGCCGCCACCGCTACAATATCTCGCCAGTCGTTTACATCGCATTGGCCATGCTTATTCCAACCGACAGCCACCACAGTACAATCAGATTTAAGACCGACTGTATGAGCATTTCCTGTGTTCCTCGCCATATGAACATTACCTGCCGCTACCGCCACAATATCCCGCCAGCCGCTTACATCACATTGGCCATATTTATTATCACCGACCGCCGCCACCGTTCCGTCAGATTTAAGCCCAATGGTATGACGCCGACCCGCCGCAATCGTATCCTTAGGCGGCCGTTTCACCTTTAAATCCGCTTCTTTCGGTGAAATGCAATCCATGCTATACCTCCTTGAAAATAAGACCCATGCAGTTATTTTGAAAATAACCCCCTATACAAATGGTCTCCAATTTGGATCCCTTTCGTCGTTGGCATTTGGCTTTCTAACAGATTCAATAGAAGATTCATCACAAGCGCCAAATAGAAGAAAGTTTTTTTGAGCTTGCCTTAAAGAGGGGAAATTGGTTCCTCCCTCATAATCCGGGTCACTGAACTGAACTCCATCATCTTCCCAAAAACAAATACCGCAAATGTCATATGTACCTGGTGGCTCTTCGTCCAATGTTTTATACCCACAACAAGGACACGTATATTTCATACTGCACTCCCTTTTTATATATTTTTCTAAAGCTTAAGTACAGCTTCTGATAAATTACTTCCAAGTCTCATCTAATTTATCTGAATAGAAATCAATTGCTCTTTTATATTTTACTATTTCATCATCGGTTGTTGTTTCGATTAGGCATTTCAGCAACAGCTCCATTGCTTTGCTATGTTCATTCAAATTATATAAGGTCATCGAATAGAACACCTGAATGGCCCTGTTGTCTGGAAATGATTCAATCCCCTTAAGAAAAATACTTTTTGACTTTTCATATTCGCCCAATGTCCGATATGTACTCGCTAATCCTAATAAGGCTCCTTCAAATTCGTTAGAAGGCAACCCTAATTGGATCGCTTTTTCATAAAAGGGTACTGCCTTCGCTTCTTCTCCTAATAAATCAAAACTCCATGCACATTGGTAGTTAATTGATGCATCATCAGGGAACTCCTGCACCAACTTCATAAGTAATTCATTGGATTCTTTATGATGTCCACTCTTCCGTAAAGCAACAGCCTTTTCTAATTCCATTTCCATTCTTTCTTCTCTCCAATGCTTTTTCTGTTTGGTCCTCTAAACTCCACTAAAAGGAATTCAACAAAAAGGCACCTTAATCCTTCCTGGACTAAGGCACCCTGTAGTTTACAGTGTGTATTTCATATGAAAGAAGCGTTCCACTCTCCACTCGGACTCAGTTTAAATGACAGCTTTTTTAAGTTTCCACACTCTTTCTATCCCCATATTCCCCAAGACAGCCATGTTTTCAAAATCGGCGTACAGGATATCGCCCTTCTTCAACTCCCCGAGTTCCTCGTATTTTTCTAAATTAATTTCAGCTTCGTACAGCTGGGGCAGTCCAAGGAACTTTAATTCCAGCCTGACCGAAGAGCCGATGATCGTTAGGTTGGAAAGTTCCGAAGCAATCGCATTCCCGCCCGGTGTTTTTCTCACAATAATCTCGTGTGGCCTGATATAGCCTATTTGTTCCCCATTATACCGGCTTTTTGTAGCAGCCTTAAAGATGTGTTGAAACGCGTCCTCCCGAAACTCATTCACCCGTCCTAAAAATTTGTAGACGAACTCGTTAGCCGGATTGTTGTACACTTCCACTGGTGACCCAATTTGTTCGATTTCTCCTTTGTTCATAATCACAACCGTATCTGCCATCTCCAGAGCTTCCTCTTGATCATGTGTAACAAAAATAGTCGTGATGTTAAGCTGCTGATGGATTTTGCGCAGCCAATAGCGCAACTCCTGGCGTACCTTCGCATCAAGGGCGCCAAATGGTTCATCAAGCAAAAGAACTTCCGGTTCGACCGCTAAGGCCCTGGCCAAGGCAATCCGCTGTCGCTGGCCTCCAGAAAGCTGTGACGGATAGCGTCCTCCCATTTCCTCGAGCTGAACAAGCTTCAATAGCTCTCCCACCTTTCGCTTTACTTCCTCCTTAGAGGGGCGAAGATGCCGAGGTCTTACCTTTAATCCAAACGCGATATTTTCAAATACGGTCATATGCTTGAACAATGCATAATGCTGAAAAACAAAACCTATCCCCCTTTCCTTAACATGCTTATCTGTATAATCGTTCCCATTGAAAAAAATGTTCCCTGAATCGAGCCCTTCAAGCCCTGCAATCATTCTTAGAAGAGTGGTTTTTCCTGATCCTGATGGGCCTAATAAAGCGATAAAGTCTCCTGACTTTATTTCAAGATTGACATTCTGGACAGCAGGAAACTCACTGAATAATTTTGAGGCATTTTTTATACTGATACTCATGAACACTCCTCCACTTCAGCAAGGCAATTATCTCATTTTCCATTCCAAGAGGCTTTTTACCGTTAGCGTGACTAGAGCCAGCAGCGCCAATAGGGATGCAACGGCAAAGGCGGCTGTGAAATTATATTCGTTATACAGAATTTCCACATGCAGTGGGAGTGTATTTGTCAATCCGCGAATATGTCCGGATACGACAGAAACAGCGCCAAACTCCCCCATTGCCCGGGCATTGCACAAAATAATCCCATACAGGAGCCCCCACTTTATATTCGGAAGCGTAACCCGAAAAAAGATTTGCCAGCCATTGGCACCAAGGGTTACGGCTGCCTGTTCTTCCTCATCCCCCTGTTCCTGCATGATAGGAATCAGCTCCCTCACTACAAAAGGGAACGTTACAAATACAGTCGCAAGAACGATACCAGGCACGGCAAAAATTATTTTTATATCATGCGCTTCCAGCAAGGGAGCAAAAAAACCTTGTGAACCGAACAAAAGCACAAATACCAGCCCGGAAATAACAGGGGAAACCGCAAACGGGATATCTATAAGCGTAATCAATATATTTTTTCCTCTAAAGTGAAACTTCGTGATTGCCCAGGCGGCAAAAATCCCAAACATCGTGTTGAGGGGAACAGCAATCAGTGCAATCGTTAAAGTAAGCTTAATTGCAGCCATTGCATCCGGCTCCGTAATCGATAGAAAATATAGCCCTATCCCTTTTTTCAATGATTCTGTAAAAACAGCAACTAAAGGCAAAAGAATAAATAAGCAAAGGAAAGCAAGAGCGATTGCAACCAGGAGCCACTTTTGAAGGTTACGGCGGCCTCCTCCCCCGATATCTCTTCCGTTCATCTTGTTCTCCCCCTATGATCGACTGTATTTCTTAACAGTTTTCCATTGCCACCAGTTTATGAGGAACAATAGCCCGAAGGAAATGACAAGCATGACAGAGGCTATCGCGGAGGCTCCTGCATAATCGTATTGCTCCAGCTTGGTAATAATCAGTAAGGGCACAATTTCCGTTTTCATCGGCATATTCCCTGAAATGAACACCACAGAACCGTATTCCCCTAACGCCCTGGCAAACGCAAGGGCAAACCCGGTCAACAGGGCCGGGAAAATGGCCGGAAAGATGATTTTCATAAAAATTTGATAAGGTTTCGCTCCCAGCATTGCTGCTGCTTCCTCCACTTGTTGATCCATTTCCAACAAAACGGGTTGAATTGAACGGACTACAAATGGAAGCCCTATAAAAATCAAAGCAATGATAATGCCCAACTGGGTAAAAGCAATTTTTACGCCAAGCGGCTCAAAAAATTGTCCGATCCAACCATTGGGTGCATAGATGGCTGTAAGGGAAATCCCTGCTACAGCGGTAGGAAAAGCAAACGGCAGGTCAACGAGGGAATCAACAATCTTTTTACCGAAAAAATCATACCTGGCCAATACCCATGCGATCAGTGTACCGAAAATCGCATTCACAGCGGCTGCTATAAATGAAGCAGTGAATGTAACCTTAAAGGAAGCTATTACCCTCTCGTTTGTAATCGTCTCCCAAAAATCAGCAAAGCTTGCAGTCGTGCTTTTTAAAAACAAGACAGTGATAGGAATCAATACAATCAAGCTCAGATAAACCAGGGTATAGCCCATGGAGAGGCTGAACCCTGGCAATACCCGATGATGTTTAGGCGGCTTAATCAAAACGGTTACTCCCCTTTATTTAGGCTTATAAATCTCATCAAATACACCGCCATCGTCGAAATGGGTTTTCTGGGCATCCGCCCATCCACCGAATAGTTCATCGACTGTAAACAGATTGATTTCCGGAAATTGGCTTTCAAACTTCTGGGCAACCGCCTCGGAACGCGGCCGGTAATAATGTTTTGCTGCAATTTCCTGGCCCTCGTCTGTATAAAGGTAGTCGAGGTAAGCTTTGGCCACTTCTTCTGTACCATGTTTTTTGGCAACTTCATCTACAACTGTGACTGGCGGCTCTGCAAGAATACTGACAGAAGGATTCACAATTTCAAATTTGTCCTTGCCAAGTTCATTTATCGCGAGGTACGCTTCATTTTCCCAGGCTATCAGGACATCCCCGATTCCTCTTTCAACAAATGTCGTTGTCGATCCCCTAGCACCTGAATCAAGCACAGGCACATTCTTAAATAGTTTTGTTACAAATTGCTTGGCTCCTCCATCATTGCCACCGTTCTTTATTGCATAACCCCAGGCAGCAAGGTAGTTCCATCTGGCGCCACCGGACGTTTTTGGATTTGGTGTAATAACGGACACACCTTTTTTCGTTAAATCGTCCCAATCCCTGATTCCTTTTGGATTGCCTTTTCGGACAAGGAACACAATCGTAGAGGTATATGGCGAACTATTTTCTTTCAGTTTGCTTTGCCAATCTGGAGCAAGCTTCCCGGAAGCCGCGATTGCATCAATATCGTAAGCAAGCGCAAGTGTGACGACATCCGCCTCAAGCCCATCAATAACTGCTCGGGACTGTTTTCCAGAACCACCGTGTGATTGCTGGATCGTAACCTTTTGGCCTTTTTCTTTTTCCCAATACTCCGCAAATCGCTGATTGAACTCTTCATAGAATTCGCGAGTTGGATCATAGGACACGTTTAAAAGCTCTATCTCTTTTTTAACCGGCTCCTCCTGGGCTGCTGCTTTGTTTCCATCTATGTTTTCAGATATTGTTTCCTGGCTCGTTGAACAGCCGGCAACCGCTGCGATTAATACAAGCGAAAATACAGCCATCCACACTTTTTTTGCTAAGTTCATACTCTCCTCATCTCCTTAATTTCTTCCTCAGAGGTATTTAGATTTGTGAAAAATAAAAAGGCTCCGCCGTTTTATACATGACTCATGTATAAACAAGTGGAGCCTTCGGTCGTCCGATCGGCGTTGTGGTATGAAATTGGTATCAGCTAACTGAACTCCGTACATGTGTAGGTATCCTATGCTTTTCAAGCTTATCAATTTGTGTTACCCGTGAATCATGGACAGTGATTAGGATTGTTCCGTATTCAAGTCCATTCAGCAGGTCTCTAATCTTCTCGATTATCACGTCGTGCTGAAGTTTGATCCCAGACACTCACTTCTCCCCTTTTGTTCTTTTCTATTGATGAGAAAGTTGATTGATTTAGTCAACTTTCAATGGTCATGATTTAACTTATGCCCACTACGTCAAATGGTTCAACTTTTTTATAAGGTCTCTTGGTGTGTTCTTCTTTAATTTTTACAACGTAGAGAGTTCAAGGTTTTCCTTTCTTCCATCTTGCAGGTTGCTCACCCTCGCCTCAATTCCCAAAAATGAAGGGGTTGTTAGATTTCCCCTTTGCTCTTTTATACCGGTACACAACCATTCAAATCCTTAAGTTACTCAACTACCTCATGATATTTAGGGAAATGCCTAAAGTTGTGGGCAAACGCCAAATAATCATCAAAAAAAGCCAGTCCTATCAACCATCCAAAATGGTGAAGGCCTGACCTTTTTAATTAGAAAAGCCGTCAAAATGACAGCTTGATCTCAACTTTTACAATTTACATTCAATAAAGTTTTAGTTCGAAATCATTACAAGGAAACTGGGATTTTTTTTAAAACAAGTATCATTCCATCCGTTCGATACTGTTTCGCACGATTGCCACCATATCATCTTCGGCACCAAGGCTAAAGTTTAAAAAAACACCTTGTCCTCCACCCGCACCAATTGCTGAAATAAAATTAGTACCGTTATCACCTACTACAGTAAGGGACAAACTTGCTCTGTTGCCATTTCTCATATAATACTTATCATACACTCGGACTGCTATTTTAGTATCCCCAATCGTGTAGTTGCTCTCATCTACTAATCTCATACTGATTCCACTATTGCCAATATCGCTTTCCAAACGATTAACCACTTGCTGGAATTGGCCAATAATTGTCTTTTCATACTTTGCCATGATTATCCCCTCTTCCATCCTATTTTTTTCTCTATATCCTCAGATTTATCCCTCTCTAAATGGTCCTTTGTTAATAGCAACCTTTTAGATTTATACGTTTTATCATCCTATAAGTTCCAACGTTCGTAACATTAACCTTCTGAATGTTCAATTTGACATAGAAATTAACACAAAAAAACGATAAGATAGCTTTATCTTATCGCTTTTTTTCTTCCTTATTTAATCCGGCTGTTTTATGTATAACTTTTAACAACCTTCCCTACACCAAGAGTAACTGCAAGGATCAGTAGTAGTGATAGTACTAAAACCCAAATACTTCCTTCCCCAAACAAAGCAACTAATACAACGCTAAATGAAGGGACACCGAATGCACTTAAGCAATGGTAATGCGAGAGCCGTTGCAAGAAAAGCCATGACAAAAACCATCGATGTTTTATTCCTTTTGTTCAAAAAATCACCTGTTTGCTTTTTCAATTATCTTAAAAAAATATAGGTTACTTTTTTACGTATTTCAAAGACAAAAAATTATTGATTCCAATTTTCTTAGCCCTGATTTCCGGAAGAGGCTTTCTTTTGTACTCTTCAAATCCCAATTTGTAATATAAAGTCATTGCCGAAGTATTCGTATCCGCAACCTCTTCAATGACAAAATCATTGTACGGAGCGTTTTCAATGATATGCTTTATGATTTGAAATGCTACACCCTGTCCTCTAAATTCTGAAGCTGTTCCAACAAACTCAATCGACCCTGTATTGGGAGGGAATTCTTCAAAAGGCGCTTCAAATTCCTTCTTTAGAAAGATCGCTGCCATGCTTCCCTTGAAAAACCCCAGATGCTTCCTTAACTCCTTTTTATTTAATCGAACCGATCTATCGGCACCATCGGTACATGCAGTCATTCCAACAATTTTATTATTAGCTATCGCTACATAAAATTGATTCAAAACAAACATATGAGCAAAAGCTTTTGCAATTTTATTTTTATCCTTTGAAAAAAAAACGAGCCATTGTGAGAAACCTTCCGAAAAAATCTCAGACATTTGTTTCCTTACATCAAAATCTACTTGATCTGCTTTCACAACAGTTAATTTATAATTCTTAGATTCCATATTTTACATTACTCCTTTTTAATGAATGAAAATATGTTCATAATCATAACCGAAGACTGCGGCGTAAATCCTATTCCTTAATCTTACCCTATTGTTGAACATATGTTTTGGACATATTATTCTAGCTGCCCGTTCAAAATGTTTTTATAAAATCCAGAAACCTGCCACTTTGGCTCAATAAGAAATTCAACAAAAAAAGCCTTAATCCTCTTTGGACTAAAGCACCATTTATGGAAGCTGAGGATGAAGGTATACTTAACCTTATTCTGCAAATTCCCAAGCTGGATTCCAAACTACTTCCCACAAATGTCTGTCTGGATCTTGGAAGTATCCAGAGTATCCTCCCCAAAAGGTATCATGTGCTGGAACTGTAATAATGGCACCAGCCTTCTTTGCCTGTTCCATTACCATATCGACCTCTTCTTTACTCCCAACATTATGACCAATCGTAAATTCAGTTGGACTTATTGGGGTCTGGTTTATGCTTGTGTCATGTGCTATATCCTCGCGTTTCCAAATTCCGAGTTTTAATCCTGCCTGTAAATCGAAAAATGCAACAGCACCATGCTCGAATTCTTGACCTACTATTCCTTTTGTTAGTAGTCCAAGTCCATCCTTGTAGAATTTCAAAGACCTTTCCAAATCATCTACACCCAATGTTATAACTGAAATTCGTGGTTTCATTTAATACCTCCTGACAGTTATTCTGTTATATATTAGGGCTACCAAATCGAGTGTTTAATGAATTGACCTGCCCCTTCGGATTAGATTTCCATCTTATTCTTTATCCCAAAACAGCCTATTGAAGAACCGGGTCTTCTTCCCTAAAAAGATAAAAATCTAACTGTTTTTTGCTTGCATGAGTTCATATATCTTACGAGCAGTATTAACATTCCGGACAGTGACTTGTTTGTAAAACTTTGATCCAATTATCTTGGCCATTCCGCTTTTTGTTACATTTTCCTTGTCACAGGACCATAGAATCGCGCCGGGTACATACATCACCTTGTCAATATTCGGGGCGGTGACTAAATTCTCAAGTACAGTTTCATCATCAATTTCATCCCATAAAAACATGACATCGCTTCTCATATCTTTGTCATTTTTCCACGTGTCAGGAATAGCGTTAATAATCACGCTTACATCAGCTATACTACGAACTAATACTTTAATTTGTAATCCGAACTCAAATTGTATTGCTTCTTCCAAAATACGTGATAGTTCCGTTTTTAATTGGTCATTGTATGAAAAAATAATATTACCTGTATTGATGTATGTCACCACATCCTTCATCCCGGCTTGTTCAAACGTTTTTTTAAGCAACTTCATATCAATTTTATTTTTTCCACCCACATTAATTCCCCGAAGAAGAGCGATATAGACCATTACCATCTTCCTTTCGCCTTGTTACTTATTATCCATAATATCCTATTTAATAATTTTTTCTCTATTATAAGATTGTTCATTATCGGAGGGTAAAAATAAAACAATAATAAATAATACTTAAAGGGCGGCTAGGATCGTCCAATCCGCCTTACCAGTCAAATTTTTAAATTAATAAAAAATGATTAATTTACGAACGTTTATGTTAATTGATAATAAATCATTCGTCTATTAAGTGCGGGAACTGGAAAATGCGGGTGCGGATGCAACTAAGGTTGGAATTGGACCTGGGAAAGTCTGCATCACGAAAATTAAAACAGGTTTCGGAACCGGCGGATGGCAGCTGGCTGCGGTAAGATGGTGCGCAAAAGCCGCGAGCAAACCAATTATTGCTGACGGTGGTATCCGAACACATGGCGATATTGCGAAATCGGTCCGTTTCGGAGCGTCAATGGTTATGATTGGTTCGCTTTTTGCCGGCCATGAAAAATCACCTGGGGAAACAGTTGAAATTCACGGAAAGCTTTATAAAGAATATTTCGGCTCGGCTTCCGAATTTCAAAAAGGGGAAAGGAAGAACGTCGAAGGCAAGAAAATGCATGTTGAGTATAGGGGCCCGATCAAGGACACTCTCATTGAAATGGAGCAGGACCTTCAATCATCGATTTCGTATGCTGGAGGCAACAAGCTATCCGCCATCCGGAACGTCGACTATGCGATTGTAAAGAATTCGATTTTTAATGGTGATGAGTCTATTAAGGAAAATGGAAAGCAGTGGATACGATTAGAATCCACTGCTTTTCTGTGTTTATGATTCCCTTTGGTGTTCGGCATTATTATCCGGGTGTTCGGCTTTATTATCCGGGTGTTCGGCATTATTATCCGGGTGTTCGGCATTATTATCCGGGTGTTCGGCTTTATTATCCGGGTGTTCGGCTTTATTACCCGGGTGTTCGGCAAGATTTTCCTGGGATTTGTTATTATTAATCACCCTGTTTACTCTTGTTCATAAACGCACCCGTGTTTCATAATGGTTTAACCTATTTTATGTATTCAACTTCTAAGCTGTTTGGTGATTTATTCGTATATGCGATCCAATAACTAATATCTTTGGAGTACTTTATTTGTTTTGCATATTCCCCAAAAACTTTTACATGATTAATGCCAGTTTCTTTTGGAATAATAACACTCACTACAATTGGGTCTGAGATATAACTATCACCACCTGTTAATTTTGGACCATTCATACCTATCTCCCAATCTAATTTATCGTTGTTCATCTTGATAAATCCGATATTTAATTGTTCATATTCTTTGCTTTTATAGACAACAACAATGAAATCATCTTTAATGTCATAATCGATAACTCTTTCAAAATCCCTATTTTTACTGCTCTCAAGTATTTTTACGATTTTATCCTCAAGGGAAATATCCTCAGAACAACCAAACAACAACAGGATTAATAGTAAAGGATAAGCAAAAAATGTTCCTTTTGTCATACTCAAATTTTCACCCCTTCGCCAGTGAATCCT
This sequence comes from Neobacillus oceani, assembly GCF_046237595.1. Taxonomy (NCBI): domain Bacteria; kingdom Bacillati; phylum Bacillota; class Bacilli; order Caryophanales; family Bacillaceae; genus Neobacillus; species Neobacillus oceani. The sequence continues at coordinate 3,718,742 of NZ_CP143543.1, forward strand.
ATACGTTCTCTTCTCCAATTAATAACTAAAGTCCTTCTTCAGCAAAACTCCTATTATTTAACAAGGAAAAAAGAAGCGCAACAATCACAACCTTGGAAAGAACGACCTAGCTAAAGTTAATTACTGTAAGTATATAATGAAACAGCATCCAAACGGTTCATTTGGATGCTGTTTCTATAATCTCATACGGAGATTTTAAGATATTATTTTGATGATTAGTGTTTACCTTTTTTCAACTCTTCCATCGGCATGGCGTGCGAATCTTCCTGACTCACGTTCATTTACTGGATCCGGACGGCCCCACGGCCAGCCTCCAAATTGTGTTTTTTGATATTCCGCGTAGGCATCACGAATTTCCTGCTCCGTGTTCATGACAAACGGTCCATAAGAAACCACAGGCTCTTGTATCGGCTCACCTTCCAGCAGTAGCATATAACTCTCGGATGCTCCATTTGTAATCATGATTTCCTCATCACCAGCAAGCTTTACACGATGGTTTGTTTTAACCGTTGTATCGTCTATATGAAGCTTATCTCCCTGATAATAGTATAGATTTCTCGTCATTGTTCCTGAAACCGATGGCAGGGTGAAGACTGCCTCCGGCTCCATACGAATAACATAAATCCCAACATGATTGTTTTTATCGTTTGCCCAGGAAGCAGAGTTTGGTTCTAAACCAGACTTGCCCATCATATTTCCGGCAATCACTTTAACAGTCGTTTTCTGTCCATTGGCAGAAGCCGATTGTGATTCGGGTATATCCTCAGCCCATAACATTTTGTATTCAGGCTCAGCAAATTTATTTTTTGCAGGCAGATTCAGCCATATCTGAAAGAATTCAAGTGGATTGCCTCTGTCCTGATTGACGAGGGGAAACATTTCAGTATGCTGGCAGCCCTTTCCTGCTGTCATCCATTGAACATCGCCGTTCCCGAATCTCCCTGCGGACCCATATGAATCAAAATGGTCAATTAAACCTTCAAGAGTGACAGTTACGGTTTCAAAACCTCTATGGGGATGTGCAGGGAATCCCGGTACCGTTGTGCCATGGTACATTCTAAAACCATCTCGCAACGTAAAGTCCTGGCCAAGATTCCTGCCTTCCAACGAAACGTTAGGGCCCTGCTCGTCATTTCCTGGAGGATATGCATCTTTGTGATGGACTGTCATAAGGAACGGATCTTCTGTCTCCCATGGAAAACCCAATTTTTGTATTTTCATGATTTTGCTAGTCACTTTTATTTCACTCCTTTAAAAAGTTAATTAATACTCCTCAATGGGTTTTAGATTTTCTTCAATTTCAGCTCTGCGTTCTTCTAAAAATGGCGGTAAATCCAATTTTTCACCCAGTGTTTCGATGTCTCCATCAATTGTGAAGCCTGGCCCATCGGTAGCAATTTCAAATAGAATTCCATTTGATTCACGGAAATAGAGGCTCTTAAAGTAGAAGCGGTTCACGATGCCGGATGAATGGAAACCGCGTGCCCGTACTTGGTCTGCCCAAAATTCAAGCTCCTCATCGTTTTTTACACGAATCGCCAAATGATGAATACTGCCACGGCCTGGCCGTTCAGACGGACCGTCCAGATACTTCACGACGATTTCTCCAAATACCTCTCCTTTGACTGATTGAAAAATGGCTTCGTCATCGGTGCGGCTGATTTCGGTATAGCCAAACATGTCTGTCAGTGTATGTGCCAGTTTATCCAGCCTTTTTACTGTTATTTCCACAGAGCCCATTCCTTGAATCTGATGCCCGGCAGGGACCTCGGATTTTTCCCACGTTTCCCAGTGCACTACCTTCGCACCATTTGAGACAAGAAGGACCATGCGTAAACCCTCAGAATCCTCAAAATGTAAAGCTGGATGATTGGCATACGTTGTAACCTCGCCATGATACACACCATGTTCCTCAAAACGTGCTTTCCAATAAGATAAACTAGCTTCTGATGGTACGAGCAAGCCAATTTTCGTAATGGCGTTTGTACCTCGGTGAGTACGGCCAACTGCTGGAATTTCAAAGAATGATAGTTCAGTACCCGGGCTGCCTGTTTTATCTCCATAGAATAAGTGATACATCGATGGCTCATCTTGGTTCACGGTTATTTTCACACGGCGCAAGCCAAGCACGTGCCGGTAAAAATGATTATTTTTACTTGCGTTTTTTGTAATCATTGAAATGTGATGATGTCCAGGAATTTTATACATAGCTATTCCTCCTTTTTCGGTTTACTAATCAAGTGATAGAGTAATAAAATTATCTTAGACTGATACTTACTTTCCGATTTTATCTTCCGTATGTTTTTGTAATTTTGTCATCAACATATATAGTGTTTTCTGCTCTTCCTCTGTCAAGCACTCATTGACAATTGAAGTTTGGAAGGCAAGCTGATGTTCAAATACTTCATGCATTTTAGCTTCCCCTCTTGAAGATAGGGTAATCCATTTCGTTTTCCAGTCCTGCTTACGCTGTATATATCCCTCTTGCTCAAGCCGGGTGAGCATACGTGAAATCCCACCCTCCGACACCGTTGCTTTTACAGCCAGCTGACTTTGGGTGATCGGCTGATAGGTAGAAATCTGATTTAATACATCAAACTGTGCAGCTGTTATCCCGAACTGTTTTAAAAAATCATTTGATAATAAATTGCTTTGATGTGTAAAACGCGAAATCCGCAACCAAATGAGTGAACCAAGGGTACTTTTTCTCAATATGACTCACTTCCTTTCGATACTATCAGTTTACATATCAAGTGACATAAACACAAGGAAATTATCCTGAATTCAAGATATCGTATAAATCGCAGAATTACCTTATGAAGACTTTCTTTTAATAATAGAAAAGAGAACCAGTTTGTTAACCGATTCTCTTCCCAACCTATTATTCAAAACTCTCAAGATGATTGACGGAAAATATGATCAGCCTGGCGAATGGCTAGTGCAGTATTAGAAAGAACAGGGCCAGCTGCTGTTAGTGTAGGTAATACACTGTTATCTGCAACGTACAGGCCTTGTACTCCATGTATTTGGCCATAACGGTTCGTTGCCGAGGTAGCCGGGTCATCTCCCATTCTACATGTACATGATTCATGCATGTCTGCACCAGGAGGCCGAAGCACGAGCGATGACTCATCAAGAGTTACTCCCATAGCTCTCGCCGATTCCCTAATCCCTTGTTCCACTTTTTGAGCTGTTTGACGGTCTGTTTCACTTAATGAATATTGCACTTGCTGCATAGGCACGCCATATTCATCTTTTTGATTTTGTTCAATGTATACACGGTTATCAAATCGAGGTTCAACTCTTCCAAAGGATGCGTAAACAATCATCAACCGGTCTTTCAACTCTTTATCTTCAAATTGCTGATAAGACCAATATTGGTCAGGACCAAGAATCTGAATTTGATATGGATCATCCTCCGTCTCAAATTTTAAAATGGACACATTCCCGAGTCTATCAGAAAACTGTCCTCGACTTACGGTTCCAATTCCTATCATGGATACATGCCCTGTTAAATAACGGCCAATTGCCTCCCCTTTAATGTTAGAGTTAAGCAATAAACGCGGAGTTTCTAGTGTACTAGCAGAAACCACTACATTTCTTGCCCGAATTCTATGTGATTTTTTGTTTGCATCATATACATCGACACCAGACACCCTAGCACCCTGAGTTCTTACCCGATAAACATAAGCATCTACAGCAAGATCGTAAGGACGATCAAACAAGGCGGCAGCCAACGCATTAATCGAGCTATACCAAGCATTCGAATGGACTTCCCCACGCCTCGAAGGTGTCAGATCAAGGGCAAGTGGCATATCGTGTGCTTCCAAAATCCCGGCAGCATGAAGCCGCCTTAACATCTGTTCCTGTAACGATGAACCTTTCGCCCAATCCGTTGTTACATGAAGTAATCTCTCTGCCATCCGATAATAGACATCCAGCTCTCGGCGATTAATCGGCCATCTTCTCAATTCTTCTTCAATCGGCCTTGGAGTTGCCGCATTCCAAAACAACGATCTTCCTCCAAGTGCATACACCATCGTCGCACCTGAAAATTGTGGCAGACGCTTTCCTAACGGGGTGGAATTGTACGGCAAAAGTTGATCCCGGGATGTATTTACATTTTGTGTAGGGATATTTTGGGCATGCGAATGAAAAAGTTTATCTCCCTTTTCGAGTATTGCAATCTTTTTTGCCCCTCGGTTTTTCCACAGCTGACAAAGTCTTTGTAGGACGGCCCCTCCACCAGGACCAGAACCTACAATAAGAACATCATATTCCGTTTCTGACATCTCACTGAGCGATTTAGTCGGAATCCAGTTATTGGCGTATCTTACAACCATCGATGTTCCCACCCCCATTCATTATATTCCTTTATATTTATGCTGTACTGCTCGTCTAAAATATCCAACTTTCACGGATAGTCTGGATTAGAATTTTAAATTGACCATTAGGAGACAATACAACCAAATACGCTGATTATCGTCTTTTTTTTAAAGTTGAAAGAATGTATTTAGGAGTGGGTAACAGTTGGTTGAAGAAATGAATCCTAATGAATTAGGAGAATTGTGTTTACTTGCTGGAAAAATTATGTTGGAAAGCGGAGCAGAGACATACCGAGTTCAAGATACAATGGTGAGGATTGCAGGCTCTTTAGGGGCAAACTACACAAACAGTTATGTGACACCGACCGGAATTGTTTTTTCATTAAGTGGAGCTGACCAAACCAAACTAGCACAAATTTCAAAACGGTCTACGGATTTATACAAAGTCATTATCGTAAATAGTATATCCAGGAAAATTAGTACCGGAGAAATCTCAGCAGAGGAGGCCTTCAGTACTTTAAGGAAAATCGAAAAAGAAAATCTAAAATATCCTAAATACGTAAAGATTCTAGCGGCTTCCATCGTGAGCGGCTTCTCCCTCGTCTTGTTTAATGGGGAATGGCATGACTTTTTTTCCGCATTCTTCGCCGGTGGTGCTGGTTTTTTATGTGTAAGTTATCTTCATCGTTTAGTAGACATTAAATTTTTTACAGAATTTCTGGCCGCTCTAATCGTGGCCCTAACGTCCTATCTTTTTACTTATATGGGTTTCGGACATGACCTTCCTAATATTATCGTGGCAAGTATAATGCCGCTAGTACCTGGCCTTCTGATTACGAACGCTGTAAGGGATTTAATGGCGGGGCACCTTGTTTCTGGGTTGTCAAAAGGAGCAGAGGCAACCTTAACTGCATTTGCTATTGGGGCGGGTGTAGCGGTTGTTTTTACACTCTATAAATAAATCGGGGAATACATTGTTATGATTATACAGCTGTTAACTAATTTCATTGTTTCAGGTGCTTTTGCTGTAATTTTTAATGTACCGGAAAAGAATATCGTGCAATGTTGCATTGTTGGTATGGCAGGCAGACTTTTGCACAGTACGTTGCTGAACCATGATTATGATACTGTGCAAGCTACATTAATCGCATCATTTTCCATTGGCGTAATTAGCCAGATATTTGCCAAATTCTATAAGACTCCGGTCATTGTATTTAGCATTTCAGGTATCCTTCCATTAGTACCTGGGGGCTTAGCCTTTGATGCAACAAGACATTTTGTCGAAGATCATTACAACTTAGGAATCCAGAATGCCGTAAAAGCCATTATGACTGCAGGTAGCATTGCTGTTGGACTGGTATTGTCAGAAGCGTTCATGCAAATTTTAAAAATAAGAAAGAAATTTCGATCACATGGTTTTGGCGAGTGAACTTTTGAAAAATTCTTTAGTTTGCCATAGACCCTTACATAAAAAAGCGAATTCGATGCTTTTAGGACCGAGCTCACTTTTCTAAATTGAACATAAAAAAAACGTTAAGATAGTTTGATCTTAGCGTTTTTTTACTGCCCTATTTTATCCTGCTGTTTTATGTAGAACTTTTTATAACCTTCCCTACCCCAAGAGTAACTGAGAGAATCAGTAGTAGTGTAAGAACTAAAGCCCAAACACTTCCTTCCCCAAACAACGCAACTAATACAACATTAAAGGAAGGAACACCGAATGCACTTAGCAAAGGCAATGCTAAAGCCGTTGCAAGAAAAGCCATTACAAAAGTTACGATCAATGTATTTTTCCTTTTGCTCAAAAAATCACCTCCTATACAACAAGAGTAACATAAAAATCAAAATTGAGTAACTATTCTAATAATTATTGTAACCAGTCTTTCCGGCACTAATAGAGGACTTGGTGTCCGGACCATTTTCTACTTTTTAAATGTTTTTTGAAGCAAACAGTGAAGATCCTTTTTATGTATTTTTACAAAATTCTCCTTGAATAAATTGTATAATTTAACCATAATTAGGTGAGGTCAAAAAGTTCAAGGCATCTTAGACCTTAATCCTCTAATACGTTTAAAGGAGTGATGGTGTTTGGTTACGAACAAACAATTTGAAAAGCATGTGAGAGGTTTATATTTTTCATAGAATAAGAACCTCTCATAAGCTTATGGGAGGCAAATGGACATGATGTACTCAAAAAACATGGTTCAAGGAATCGAACTTACTAGCGAAGACTTTTATAAAGCAGCAGGTCTTTTTGAAGCGTTAAAGCATCATTTATCAATTAAAGGCGTGCTTAAAGGTACATTGCCTGGCAGGGTTTTTCTGTCCAATGACTGTGCAACAGCATTGTTGACAAGTCCCCAAGGCCTTTTTTTAGGAGGCAGTACAGAGAACAGCCTGTTTTTCGAAGAAGCGAATACGTTGATTAAAGAGGAGCTGTTACCGAAGCTTGCCTCTAATGGTGAATTGGACTATGTACTGTTTTATCCAACTGATGGAAAGTGGGAAGGGATTCTCCAGATTGTGATGAAAGATGTATTGCCTATGAGAAGTGGGAGAATGACTTTTACTCACAATTTGAGTGGGATAGACGCCCCCGCTGATGACAGCATTATCCCAATAGATAGCGACTTGTTGAAACGTGAAGATGTAATTGGGATTAATGGAGTTATAAATGAGATTTTAGAGAATTGGCCATCTTTAGAAGCGTACCAAAATAAAGGCTTCGGATGTGCTGCAGTTCAAGATACGGAAGACGGTCCGGCGATTATCAGCTGGTGCCTTACGGATTGGGTAGTTGAAGACGAGTGTGAATTCGGTATTGCAACTGATAAAAATTATCGAAGTAACGGTTGGGCGCGAAAAACAGCTTTAGGCGCACTCTCACTCGCTAAACAGAGGGGGATAAAAAGAGTTGGCTGGCAGTGCTGGTCCAGCAACATCGCTTCACAACGAACAGCTTTATCTGTAGGTTTTAAGCTGCATGCGGATTTCCCGGTTTTGTTTGGATGGAATAATCCGTTAAACAACCTCCTTGTCAACGGAAATCATTATATGTGTGGTGATCGCAAGTATGGCGTGGAAAAGGATTATGCCCGCGCAGCCTGGAGTTATGCCCAAGCACTTGATCAAGGCTGGGACTGGAATGGGGATGTCGCATTATATTGGAATACAGCCTGTATGTTTTATTTGTCTGGCGAAAAGGAACAAGCGAAACATTATTACAAAAAGGCTAAAGCAAAGGGGTGGAGAGACATCCATCAACCACATTATCATGAATATGTGTACAGGGAAGCAGACAGCGAACAGATTGCACGTATACTTTCAGAATCACTTTAGGAACTAGTATTCTGCATTGTCCGCTTTGATTCAAAGATATTGCCGCCAATCTTTGGCGGCTTTTTTTATTCATTTATTATTTTTACAATAAAATCGCCGCAACCGGAAAATTTTCGAATTAATAAAAAAACGATTAATTCACGAACATTTTGGTTTATTGACAATAAATCATTCGTCTATTAAACTGATAATTGTGGTTTAAAATCTAAAACGCAATGGAAATTAACTTGTTTTATTTCTTTACGACTTGAAAGGGGAGTTTAGGAAATGGATACTGTTTTCGATTATGAGGATATTCAGCTTATTCCGGCGAAATCGATTGTAAAAAGCCGTTCTGAATGTGATACATCTGTAGTTTTTGGCGGTCGTACGTTTAGGCTGCCGGTAGTACCGGCAAATATGCAAACCATTATTGATGAGAGCCTGGCTATTAAATTGGCAGAGAACAACTATTTCTATATCATGCATCGTTTTCAGCCGGAGAAGCGAATTGATTTTGTAAAAGATATGAAAGCTCGCGGTTTATATGCTTCAATTAGCGTCGGTGTAAAAGAAGACGAATATCGATTCATTGAGCAATTGGCAGAGGAACACTTAATTCCTGAGTACATTACAATTGATATTGCCCACGGCCATTCCGATTCGGTCATAAATATGATAAAGCATATTAAAAAGCTTCTTCCTGAAAGCTTCGTGATTGCAGGCAATGTTGGAACACCAGAGGCAGTACGGGAACTGGAAAATGCGGGTGCGGATGCGACAAAGGTTGGAATTGGACCTGGGAAAGTCTGCATTACGAAAATTAAAACAGGCTTCGGAACCGGCGGCTGGCAGCTGGCTGCGGTTAGATGGTGCGCAAAAGCCGCGAGCAAACCAATTATTGCTGACGGCGGTATCCGTACAAATGGCGATATTGCGAAATCGGTCCGTTTCGGAGCGTCAATGGTCATGATTGGTTCGCTTTTTGCCGGCCATGAAGAATCACCTGGAGAAACAGTTGAAATTCACGGAAAGCTTTATAAAGAATATTTCGGCTCGGCTTCCGAATTTCAAAAAGGGGAAAGAAAGAACGTCGAAGGCAAGAAAATGCATGTTGAGTATAGGGGCCCGATCAAGGACACGCTCGTTGAAATGGAGCAGGACCTTCAATCATCGATTTCGTATGCTGGAGGCAACAAGCTATCCGCCATTCGGAACGTCGACTATGCAATTGTAAAGAACTCCATTTTTAATGGTGATAGAGTATATTAAGGAAAATGAAAGCAGTGGATGCGATTTGAATCCACTGCTTTTCTGTATTCCCAGGGGGTTCGGCATTATTATCCGGGTGTTCGGCTTTATTATCCGGGTGTTCGGCTTTATTATCCGGGTGTTCGGCTTTATTATCCGGGTGTTCGGCTTTATTACCCGGGGGGTCCGGCAAGATTATCGGGTGTCCGGCAAGATTACCCGCGGTTCGGCAAGATTACCCGGGGGTCCGGCAAGATTATCAGGGTGTCCGGCAAGATTACCCGGGGGGGCGGCAAGATTACCCGGATGTCCGGCAAGATTACCCGGGGGGGCGGCAAGATTACCCGGGGTGCCCGGCAAGATTACCCGGGGTGTCCGGCAAGATTACCCGCGGGTGTCCTAATAAAGGAGTCTGCAGAAACAGACTCCTTAAAAGCAAGCAGTTTACACTTAATCTTTTATTAGGTTTTCTTTTTTCAGGAAGTTCCTTGCTACAGTGCCAGGTTTCATCCCTTTTACAGCTACCTCATAATTCATTTTCCGCATTTCATCGTCGGTTATCTTTCCGGCAAGCTTGTTTAGTGCTGTTACAAGCTCAGGATATTTGTCTGCCGTTTCTTTTCGCAATAAAGGTGCTCCTTGATAGGGCGGGAAGAAATGTTTATCATCTTCAAGAACCCTGAGATTGTATTGTTCCAGCTCACTGTCAGTAGAATAGGCGTCAACAAGATTGATTTGACCGCTTTTTACGGCATTGTATCTCAACTTGGGCTCCATGGTAGTCAAAGAGTTGAATCTTACGTTGTATATTTTTATTAGACCGGGATAGCCGTCTTGTCTGTCCGTAAACTCGCGAGTGAATCCGGCTTTGATTTGCTCCTGGACTTTAACCAGGTCAGAAATCTTTTGCAAATCATATTGCTCCGCGAATTGTTCAGGAACTGCAAGTGCATAGGTATTATTGTATTGAGTCGGCTCCAGAAATGACATATTCAGCTTTTTCGAAATCCCGTCTTTGGCTTGTTTGTATACTTCTTTACTATCCGTACTGACTGGCTGCTCTTTTAGAAACTCGGCGATGACCGTTCCGGAGAATTCAGGGTAGATATCAATACTTTTGGATTTTAATGCGTTAAATACAAAAGATGTACCGCCCAGTCCAGGCTTTAATTCAACCTGCAAGTCTGTATCATTCTCGATGAGCAATTTATACATATTGATTAAAATTTCAGGTTCTGACCCTAATTTACCAGCAATGACCAGATCTTTTTGTTCTCCTTTGTTAAAGAATGTTGATGCTATGATAAGCAAGGCTAGCAAAGTAAAAGTACCAACCCCGACCATTAATTTTTTAAAAGAAAGTCTTTCAAATTGACGAAGCAGGCCATCAAATATGATAGCCAATAAAGCAGAAGGGATTGCACCTAAAACAATGAGTGAATAATCATTTCGGTCGATTCCAAGAAGGATAATATCGCCCAATCCACCCGCTCCAATTAAAGCGGCAATTGTTGCAGTACCAATGATTAATACGGTCGCCGTACGAATACCTGCCATGATGACCGGCATAGCCAATGGAATTTCGACTTTAAGAAGTCTTTTTCGTCTATTCATTCCCATTGCACGTGCTGCCTCGCGTATCGATGGATCTACTTCTTTAATACCTGTATAAGTATTTCGTAATAATGGTAGTAATGCGTAAATGACTAATGCGATAATGGCAGGTATTGTGCCGATTCCAAACAACGGAATGAGCAATCCCAGCAGTGCCAGGGAAGGGATCGTTTGCAAGACGCCAGTAAAACCGATAATATATTCGGCAATTTTTGGTTTCCGGGTTAGATAAATCCCTAAAGGCAGAGCGATCAATATAGCGAAAAAGAGGGCAATTAGCGATATTTCAATATGCTGAATCAAAGCATGTATAAGCTGCCACTTCCGTTCGGTAAAGGCGTGCACTAAGTTATTCATGTTCCCGCCCGCCTTTCCTCACATAATCTGCTAAATATTTCAGCACATGCTGTCTGTTTACTATTCCAATTACTTCTCCGTTGTGCTTTACAGGCAAAGAATCGGTATTCATCAATTTCTCCAGTACCTCATCTAAATCAGCGGAAATGGAAATCGCTTTCTCTCCAGATGGGGTATCGGCCCATTGCGAAATAGGTATGATCAAATCTTCTAGCTTAATTGTCAAGTTACGTCCGCTTCCTACAAATTCTCTTACAAAATCATTCACTGGGTTGGTTAAAAGTTCGTTTGGTGTGCCGATTTGGACAATTTCCCCCTCCTTCATCACACAGATGCGATCGCCTAATTTTAAAGCTTCTCGCATATCATGGGTAACGAAAACAATCGTTTTCTTAATTTCACGCTGTATGTTAAGCAGATCGTCCTGTAGTTTTTCCCTGCTAAAGGGGTCTAGGGCACTGAACGGTTCATCCATTAAGAGAATCTCCGGGTCTCCCGCCAAGGCCCGTATTACTCCAATTCGCTGCTGCTGTCCGCCTGATAGTTCACTCGGCTTTCGATTTCGATAGGAGACAGGGTTAAGGCCTACTAAAGTAAGCAACTCATCCACACGATTTGCAATTCTCTGCTTATCCCAATGCAATAGCTCTGGAACAACTGCGATATTTTCGGCTATTGACATATGCGGGAACAGGGCAATCTGTTGAAGCACGTATCCTATATTCCAGCGGAGCTCATTAATATCATAATCACTGATTTTCTTGCCATTGATCCAAACCGTTCCTTTTGTTAGGCTAATGAGCCGATTAATCATCTTTAAGGTAGTGGTTTTCCCGGATCCGCTCGGACCAATGAGAACAAAAATTTCGCCTTTTTTTATCTCGAGATCCAAGGCATTCACTGCATACGTTCCATTGGTATATTCTTTTGAAACTTGTTCAAATCGAATCATCTTATTTCTCCTTGTAAGTACGCCTTAAGTAGCTGTCCAGATCCTCAGGGTCTTCGATTCGCTGAATTGCGGATACAATAAGACAGCTGTTTTTTCACTAATAGTTTCTCCCTAACTCCCTTTCATAAAGAGGTTATTTTATGTAGTGCTGCTTTCACAAACCTACCACTTCTTCAAAAAGAAGTTCAACAAAAAAGGACCGCAATCTTCTAAAATTACGCTCCAGTTGTAAGTGAAATTGTAATCACCCAAAAATAATTATGAGAATTATAATAGATAGAAGGCTACATACTAGTACTTATTTATCCATACTTGGCCACAACCTTATGAGCTTTTCTCTGTGGGTGCTCTACACCGAGGTGAAGACCTCTTGGCCATCCGTTTAGGTGAATCTTACTTTTAAAAAAACGCCCCCTAAAGTTAGGCATAAAACACCAACTGTAGGGGGCATATCATTTATTTCGTTTTTCAATATCTATGCATAAGCTGTTTGTCCACTGTCTATTAGGTTTTCCCAGTAATAATAAAGGATTCGGTGGAACATCACTGATAAGGGAGGGAAATTGCTCGGCTCATAATGCAGTTTACAAGTCTATTGGCTTGCCGCCTGTCACCCCGTAAATCTGTCCGGTGATATAACTTCCTTCATCAGAGGCAAGAAGAACGTAAACCGGCGCCAGTTCTACCGGCTGTCCTGCACGGCCGAGGGGATAGTTTTGGCCAAACTCAGGGATTTGCCCCTCCAATTTTCCATTATCGAGCTGCAGCGGCGTCCAAATTGGTCCTGGTGCTACTCCATTGACACGCACACCCTTCGAAGCAAAGTACGTGGACAAGGTAACCGTAAAGTTGCTTATCGCACCTTTTGTGGAGGCATAATCCATTAAAGATGAAGATGGATCGAAAGACTGAACCGATGTCGTGGTGATAATCGCACTTCCTGGTTCCAGATGTTCTTCGGCCGCTTTTACGGTCTCAAACATGCTGATGATGTTTACTTTGAAGGTGTCATGCACTTGCTTCATTGTTAAATCACTTAGGGATGGCTGTGCGATTTGTTGCGCGGCATTTAATACGAGTGTGTCCAATCCGCCAAAAACTTCCACTGTTTTTGTGACAATCTCTGTCGCAGCGCCGTCCTCCCGCAAGTCATACGGCAGCAGCAATGCTTCTCTGCCAGCTCTTTCAATTAATTCTTTTACTTCGTTTGCATCTTCTTCTTCACCAGGGAAGAATTGGATGGCCACGTTGGCGCCTTCGCGAGCAAAGGCTATGGCGGCCGCACGGCCAATCCCGGAATCGCCACCGGTAATCAAGGCATTGCGCCCTTCCAGGCGATTGTATCCTTTATATGACTCTTCTCCGCAGTCAGGTTTCGGCCTCATTTTATTTTGTATCGCTGGAGTATCCTGTTCTTGATCAGGGAATTTTTCCGTATAAAATTTCTTACGTGGGTCGGTTAGACGTGGGTTTCCCATCAAAATCATCTCCTGTCTTGTTTAATCATAGTTGTTAAGGATAAATAGATCCGCATGGCGAGTAAATACTTTTGCACGATTGCACTACCTACAACCTGTTACATTTTCTTGATTACCCTGTGAACTTCAGTTTAAACGGTCCAGATCTTAGTGATTTTCCTAATTGTCGTTCCATCATAGAGAGTGATCACAGCGCTCTTTGGAATATTGGTGAACATGAATTTTGCCCTCTTATCGGCTCTGGCAACCTTTACATTCTTACTGGTTGGATTAGTTTTAGAGAACTCCACAATTCCTATTAAAAGTTGTATAGGATACTTTCACCTTTTAAAAAGGGCTGGCAGTTTACTTTACAAAGCAATGGCATCCGTTCTTTGATCCAAGGATGAACCTCTTTATTTTCCATATGAAAAGCATAATATCCAAAAATCGATAAGAGTATAAACCCTTCAATAATGTTCAACACATCTCGTGAATATGTTCCATTACCAAAATAACCTTCCAAGAATAACTCCCTAGTCTGAGGAGTAGAATTCAATGCACCCATTGCCACGTCTAATAGATAGTGGCCATATCCAAAAAGCCCAAAATCAATAAATGCGATGTCCCTATTTTCGGTTACAAGTATATTGCCCATATGTAAATCGCCGTGAATGATTCCCCAAGCATCTGGGTCCTCCTTGTTACCAAATAGACGGGCATTTATTAATTCAAAGGTCTGAACGATTATATCGTATTCGTATTGACGGAATAATCCCTTCTCTACGCCCCTAAAAATTTGCTTCAACATCATTTCATTCTTTTTTCTTCCGTAATGTGGTCGTGATTGAATAATATCATTAGGAGTCTTGTTATAGTCCTTAAAAAATTTATGTAAAAGAGAGATTTGAACTCCTAAGCGATAAATTAAATCACGGTCAGAAAAATCTTCTTTCTGCAAGCTTCGCCCATCAATCCATTTGACTACAGAACAATAGGTCGTATGGTCACCTATACAATTGAGTTCAGTGGTAAGCAGCCCAGAACGATTCTGTAATGGCGCTTGTACTAATAATCCTGTTTCATTTGATATTTTTTGGAGTAATCTTAGTTCGCAAATTATCCCTTCTTTTGAATGCTGTAATCCTTCTAAATTCTTTGTAATAGGATAGTGCACCCTAAATAAATAGGAATGATCAATAGTTAAATCAGTAACCTTATAAGTGATGTTTTCATTGTGTCTTATTAATGAAATTCTTGGAGAGTTTATGCCATATTCTTTAAGTATCTCTTCAAGGATCGAATCAGGTATGAGTCCCATTCATTTATGCCTTCCCTTTTACTTTTAAAATAAAGAATTTGTCCATGCTCTTTTCCCACTTAAGGCATAAAACTAATCCCATCTTTATCCTCAACAAATTTCAATTCCTTTAGCCGTTTATCCTACGCTCTATAAAAAATTCAACAAAAAAGCGCTTTAATCCTTCTTGGACTAAAGCACCGTTACTTTAAGTGTAATTGTTTACACTGTTAATAAGAAATTATTACTCTAATGATTTATTTATCTAATCTTTTTTTGTTTAATTATTCCTAATACAATCGGGATTAGGGCACTTAATATTGCTATTGGTAGAAACCATACTCCCAATCCGTTTCCCATGCCTAATGCAATTGAAACTGATTCAATTAAGATGAATGCAAAGATGATTAGACAAATATTTTTTAATTGATTCACCAGTTTTCGGCTTACTAAGTAGAACTCTTTAGCATTCTCTTTATTTAAGCGTTCTGGATAATTGTGTGATTCCGGGAATTTTTCAAACACTTGCATTAATAATGCTATAAATGCACCTACTATGGGCAATATAAAAAGTTCCATCTTTGAACCCCAACGGTCTACTTCACCCAACCCATTGTAATGTGCTGGAACTTCGTCAGGAAGCCCATTCCAATTGTAGATTAAAAAGATTAGCGAGCCTAAATAAAATGAATACCCGATGATGTCCCAAATCCACTCACTCTTCGTTTTCAATATTTTAATTTTAGGTCTTTTCCAAGAATTTAACATCGCCTTCAACTCCTTCCTTTTCCCTTAGCCCCAAATTTTTCAATTTAAAGCAACTTATATTCTTTAAACGATTGAAACGTCAAACTGTTTCCTTTTTTTCATATTTTTAGAAAGAAGTTCAACAAAATATGCGGTAATCCTTTATGGATCACCGCATCGTTTTTGAACAAGCACTATAAATTATCAATGTTCAACAAGCATTTATACCTTTCTCTTCTTTCCTTTTCCAGCCTTAATCGTTCGTGTTTCTTTGTTCTATTTGCTCTCTCTAGAGATGACAAACCGGTCACCTCAAGAACATTTAATTCCACATTAAAAATCCAATCAGTTACTTTAATATCGTTTGGATACTCAATCTCACCTATATTTTCTTCTGCATCTACTTGAATGAATGTACCATCTTTAAAAAAGAATTTATAGGTTAAACCAATCGTCAGTACGCCCAACAGTTCTCCTAGCTCCCGATGAGTAATCTGTATGATTTCCCCGCGAACTTCTTTGTCTTCAGAGGAAACTAAATCATTCGCGAACGCTTTTCCATCTTTATCTAAATAGAAATAATCTCTTTCACCAATAATTATAGTTTGGTCTAATTCATACCAGTTTGGATGCCAAGTTAAAATGATATTACTTCATCCAAAAACACTATTTGCTGTTTTCTTTAAACCAATTCATCACTTTATTAACCTCTTCACGATGTTTAACCAGCTCTTCCTCATTAATTAAACCTATTTTAAGATTTCTTTCAAAAAATGACCTTACTATGCTTAAAACATCATCTAAAGTTAATACACCACCTACAAAATCGTGATCTGCCCCTTTTATCTCGAGATATGATGAATTTGGCAAATGTTTATGTAAAAGCTGACTTTGTTGAACAGGACAGATTTCATCATAATCTCCTTGGATTATTAATACAGGTGGTGTGTGCCCATTTATATAATGAGTAGGGTTTGCTAGCTTTGCCCTTTCACTTTGGTCTTGAACACTTCCTCCAAGAAATTTTGATTCTGGAGAATTCGGATTATTATGCCATCCTCCCATTGCAAGTAAATCTACTGGGCCTGCCAAGGTAGCAACCGCATTAACCTTTTCCGAGATGACCTGTCCCTTTGAAGCAAATTCAGGATGATCTGCACTCAATGCTGCTAGAGTGGCTAAATGTCCTCCTGATGAATGTCCCCAAATGCCCACTTTATTTTCGTCAATATTATAGTTTTTTGCATTTAATTTAACCCAACGAATAGCTTCTTTTACATCTAGTAATGGAGCTGGAAAAATTGCCTCTCCACTCAACCGAAAATTAATATTAATACATACAAACCCATATTTCGAGAAAGAGGCATTCCATTCCCCACCTACTTTCCTTTTATCACCTGCCATCCATCCTCCGCCGTGCACATAAATAATAGCAGGGAAAAGTTCCTCCGACGCCACTGGTTTAATGATATCGAGTTTAAGCTCACGTTCAGCTGTTTGCCCATAAACAATATCTACTATTTCCTCAGTTTGATACATTTCCATATTCCTCCTCCTCTTATAGTTCAATATTAATTGAACTATAAATTCGAGTCAATATATGTTAAACTTAAATTAATATTTTTTAAGGAGAAGTTTTTATGAATATTAAGGTTCTTGACTCAATAGTTTATGAAGTGCTTCTTAGCCTGTCACTTTACAAAAGACAAACACACCTAAAATACTTAGCTATTTCAAAAGATTGGTATGAAGAAACTAAAAGTAAAATATCCAAGGAATTACATAAGGAAATAACAGAGCTTGCTGATCTGCATTTTGAAGACTTATCAGTGCATTTAATTCAACATTGTCCCTATAAAGATTTTAAAGGATATCACTTATGGCTTTCTGAACTACCATTAGGGGAAATGTACGAGTTATTGGCACCTTATGTGAGCGAAAAAAAGGGAATGCCGAATGACTTAGATAGGAGGAGGAAAAATCATCTATTGATAATATCAAAATGGTATCAGGAATATTTTATAGATATTGAGGAAATGGTATCTCCAATTTTAACCCATAATATTAAGAATGTTGATGTATCAGCACTAAAAGATCATCCCTTTAGTGAAATTGAAGCGATAACGAAAGGGTTCAATATCGAAAATTCACAAGTTTCCGAAGTTGTTCTTGTTCCTACCTGGCATTTTCGACCTTTATCTTTAATCGATATTTTCAATGAAAAAGTAATTCTTACTTATCCTTGTTTAATGGATGGCAGGGATGAAACATTGCTTATTACCAAAGCCTTGGCGGATGATAAACGATTGCAAATTCTTAGTAGTATGAAAGAAGAAAGTAAAACATTCACCGA
Source organism: Neobacillus oceani (assembly GCF_046237595.1). NCBI lineage: Bacteria > Bacillati > Bacillota > Bacilli > Caryophanales > Bacillaceae > Neobacillus > Neobacillus oceani. Next base: position 3,736,416 of record NZ_CP143543.1, read on the forward strand.
ACTTGTTCAATTGATGGGGATGACAAAAGGGAATATCCATCATCATTTGTTACTGCTTCGTTCCGCCGGTCTTTTAAGAATAACTCCAACAAAACAGGAGTATTTTCTATATAATTTTAGACATAGCAGAATAAAAGATTTATCTGACCTGTTGTTAAATTTTTAAAAAAACTTTTTATAAGAAAACATTAAAGGATTGAGCTGCAACATTTAATGGATGTACAATCAAATGTGCAGCTCTTTGAAGCTCGTTTTTGTAAGTATTAATCAGATTAAGTTCACTCAAATTGATTCCTCCTTTATACTAATTAACTCAAATCAAAACCTTCTCATATTTTATATGAAACAAATCATTCAATTTTCATTACAAATTCCTTCTTCAACTTTCTTGCAACGTTGAGTTAAGAATTCAACAAAAACATTCATAATGCCAGATACCTTTGTCCACGAATTAAAGGGAACTCCATAGGGGTTCCCTTGCACCGATCCTACCATATTAATGTGGAATGGATACCGTATAATTTGGGCTTGCTGCCTTACCGGTTTCAGTAATGTTCACATGGACTTTATTATATTTTTTGGAATCTGCCAAGTAATAGGTATGTGAATTAGTCTTTATACTGAAACTGGTGATTTTCCTGTTTGTCGTTCCATCATAGAGGGTGATCACTGCGTTCTTTGGAATATTGGTGAACGTGAATTTTGCCCTCTTATCGGCTTTGGTAACCTTTACATTCTTACTGGTCAATGCCTTTGATTTAGGCGGCTTTGGAAGCGTGTAGGTGTAAGGACTGCTTTCCAGTTGATTAGATGATTTTCTAGTCAGATAAACTTGTTTATAACTAGATAAATTTTTGATTACTGCCCGGGTATTCCCTTTTCCTTTTGATAGCACTCTCTTCGTCGCTCCGTCATAAATGATAAATTCATCATTAGAGCTCAGATTCTTCATGGCGAATATTCCGTTTGTACCATCTAAGGTAAAAGTAAAATTATTGTTGGTAAGAGCTTTGCTTTTTGTTGACGGTGGGACCGGTATCTCTGTTTTTGTACTTTCTATTCCGTTGTATTCTTTCGCACTAAGGTAAATCACTTTTCCCAGGGCTTCAATATCCTTTACATAAAAAGAGATTTCATTAGGTCCTTTTACAACCATACTGGTATCAACGAGTACCCCTTTTTCATTGTAAAGGTGTACGTCCCCTGAATTTGAAAATGAATGATTTATCTTAATCACATCGTATTCGGAAAAGTTATTGTGGATTCGAACCGTCGTTAGCGGGATAGGCATTGTTTTTACCCGAAAATCATAGGTAAGGAAGGTCAAGTCACTTTCATAGGTGTCCTCAGTCACCCTGGATAAATAAAAAGTTCCCTGATAATCAAATAAGTTGTTGAAATGGTCTTCAAGGTATAAACGAAAATGACCTTGGCCATTTAACCTATAGAAATCCAAATCATTTGGAGATATCTCTTTATAGAACCACATCTTCCGTTTCTCATTGTACAAGACTAACGTATCCCCTGGCTCCACTCCTGTTATTTCGATCAATGTATATCCTTCCAACCTCTTCACTTCTGCTTTAGGTTGGACCGCCTTCCCAATAATAACAGGCGGATTGATAGGCGGGCTATCTGGGGTTGCGGGGAAGTCCTGGTAGTTCCAACTCCTTCCTTCCACAAGATACTGATTGGTTGTGTGATTTATATAAGGCTGTTCAGGCGTGTGCCAGGTGGTATCGACGTGCCTCCAGACACCGTTGATTTTCACCAGATTCCATTGGTGTCCTATAGGGCCAACTAACCCACCTACAAGGTAAGAAGTTAATCCCGCCTTTTCGAAGAGGATTTGTGCGTATTCACTGTACCCTTCACAGACAGCCAACCCATATTTCGCGGCACCATAGGATGTTTGGCTAATGGGATTAGTATTGTAATTTGCTTGATCGTGGTCATATTCCACATTCTCGTATATATAATTTGCGATGGCCTCCAGCTTCTCTTCCTCTGACATGCCAACTCTTAAAATAGATTTTAAAACGGTATCAGCTTTGTGAAAGACAAATGCTTCTTCTTCCTTCGTATTATCGTAATGGAAGGAAACTTTCATATCCCAATAGCCGTCCACTACATGATCAGCGATGGTGAAACTTGAAGTTTCATTCAGAAAGGACAATTCAGGAATCCTCTTAGTATAATTCTCGACTAGAAGATAGGGCTGGTTTTGTCCGAGCAGCGGTTTACCAGTGTATTGAATCTCTATGGATTTTGCCCTTTCCTTCATTTTCTGAACCAATAAATCCCTAAGCTGTTCAGGTGTAGCAACTTGGTAAGCTTGCGTACCTGCTGTACTAGCCGATACAGGTATTATGAGGTTCAGAATTAGCTTGAATGAGAGCAATAAAGCAAGATAATACTTTGATTTGTTTTTCATCTCTCAGCACCCCCAAAATGCACTATTTGGATAATTATTACTATAATTATAATAAAAGGCTCTTCACCACAAAAAGTGGTTTTTGAAAATATTATTATTTACGCTACAGGCACTACGCTTTCCGCGGGCAGTCCACGAGCCTCCTCGGCGAAACCCATGCCTGCGGGGTCTCCCCTAGCCAGCTTGTCCCGGCCAGGACGTTGAATATTCTTCCCCGAAAATGCACCGCAGGAGAAAATGCGTAGCATTTTCGAACGAGTCTTCGCGCCTTCCGCTCCAATCATCTATAAAAAAGAGAAAATTTATAAACCAGCACTTATGTTGAAGAACCTAATGAAATCCTAGAGTGATAGATAGAGAAACTAGAAACCTAAAAAAGAAATCTACTGTTTCGGAAGATTATTACGAGGGCCATGAAGATCTCATACACGCTTTTGAGTATAAAAGGGAATGAGGGTATCGAAGCGAGCGGCCATCTTACCTCCAATTTAAAATTTTTAATAATCAATCGCACTAAATTGGCAAGAACAAAATGCGTAAGCGATTTCGCGACAAGCAAAAACCGCTTGTCCCTGCGATGATTATTCCAAGGAGATTTCCTTAGTGGTCAGCCCCGACCAGCATAAGACGAGGCCCGCAGGACACTGAATGGCATCCCTGAATTCGCCCACGCACGAAGGAAATGCGAGCACAAAGGAAGGCTTCAGCGAACTTACATCGCACGAAATTATGCGGTAGCATAATTGAGGATTTCCGAGGACGGGCCTGCCCTCCGGAGGGAACCGGCTTATGACCTCGAGGGGCTAGGCTCTCCTCGGAAAAGAAAAACACTTTTCCTTCGTGCGATGCTAAGCTGCCGTAGCTTTCCTTGTGGAGCTGGATTACAATAACTTGTTTCGAGTTATCCATAAGGATCAATTTTAAATTTTCCTTAAAAAATAAAAAATCCTGTAAATTTTGCTACAGGATTACATACATGAATGCAACAACCTACTTGAAATAAATAGATTACTGAATATGATTGCAACTCGACTGCCATAGCTGATGCGTTAGGCTCGTAGCTTTGCGTCCCCGTCTTTCAACGGGTTTGCCAATATAAAATTATCTACCACTACTTACTATTATATCCATAAAATAGTAGCTTTTCAATTTTTATGAGTCCTTTGTCCTATTTTATATATTCAAATTGGTTTCAGGCAGGAGTTTTACCAAAAGTATAGTTAAACAAAGAGCAACGCCCCCTATGCGTTGCGCAGTTCTGCAGCTAAACTCCCGTATGTATAATAAGAAGTTCAACAAAATATGCGGTAATCCATCATCGTTTATCGCAACCGTTTTGAACCAGCACTATAAATTATCGACTACCCGAATGCGCAGCCTAATTTTTTGTATCAATATCCTATCCTTATTACCCAGCTAACCAACCATTTGTTTTCTAAAGCTGCCATAATGACAGCCCGTTCTACTTCATGGAGTTTAATTCTAATTAGATGAAATGCCCTTTCCCACCTTTTGTAATTAAGGTGCTGATTCTTTCCATACCAGTAATAAGCGGTTTTGCACGGCTTATTAATGTTTGGGTAGCTTCAAGGCTTAGAGACGCTTGGTGGGCATTTTCATTACTCCACACCTCATAAACATACACAGAATTTGGTTCACCTTCAGAAATATTTACAAGATAAATCTCGCATTCCTCAAGATTCTTCATGGATTCCGCTGCTTCTAACAAAATATCTACCATTGTGTCACGTTCGCCTTCTTGTACCGTAAACTTACCGAACAAACTGAATTTATCCATAATGGTCCTCCTTAATTTTGTCACGGAAATCTCCTCGTAGCTAATAAGGAATTCAACAAAAAAGATGCTTAATCCTTCCTGGACTATAGCACCCTAGGACAATTTTGTTTTTCCCCGTGAAATGTTTTGAAAAATTGGAATCAGAACATCAACCAAGTCTGCAATGGACAATCATGGAAACACTATCTTTCGTATATGCATCTTTCTTCCACGATCCATATAATTGCACCAGTTCAAATCCGTGTTCTTCTAAGATTCTTTCCAACTCCATCGGAAAAGTATACCTTAACGAAATAGAATCCTGTTTTGATTCAATTATTTGCCCGTCTTTTACCACATCATATGTTGTCGTACAGTGCAAAATTTGCGTGTGATGATGATAAGTTTCGCGATGTTTTTCAATTACAAGTTGATCATGACTATTTGTATACCTTTCTTCCGACTCTTCCACTATTGCTAATTCAGCTAAAATTGGATTTCGTGTATCAAATATAAATTCGCCGTTTGGTTGCAAATGACTCTTAACAGATTGAAAAAGCTCGTTCTGGCTATCATTTGTTAAGAAATGTTGAAATGAGTTTCCGGTCATAAAGATTAAAGGTGCCTTGATAGGTAAATTCAATTTTGTGCAATCTTGCTGCTCAAAATGAATGTTTAGATTCTCTTTTTCGGCCTTTTGTTTTGCTAAATTTAGCATACCAGCATGAATATCGACACCAATCATTTTCAGGCCTCGTTTAGCCATAGGAATCGTTACACGTCCAGTTCCACAGGCCAATTCAATAATAGGAGAAGTCTCCTGTTTTACACATTCTAAAATATAGTTCAAGTCCTCTTTGTAATCATTGTATAATTCATCGTATTTTAAAGGATCTTCATATTTCTCCAAATTATTTTCAAAACAGTTGACACTCATTTAAAAGCCTCTTTTCGAATAAATTTACTCTAGGAAGCCTGCGCGAATTTTTAACAAAAAAGCGCCTTAATCCTCCTTGGACTAAAGCTACCCAATGGTTTAAGTACGATTCTTACCTAGCCTGGTTTAGGTCAAGCATTAAAATGCGTTAATTTTCATCCTAAACACCCTCACTAAGCAAGTCTTTGTTCTAACTCATCTTTCTGGCGCAAGTGATGACGAAAATGCATACCAACCAAATCATACCATTCCCTTGCATTCAGCCATCCGAAACCTCCATGTTCGACTTTATAATTTGGGTTTATCTTATCCACTTTCGATTCCCATTGACTCAACCTTAGAATTAGTTGATCCAATCTGCTGATAAGAACGTCATTGCTATCTGAATTATTGGGTGGAGCGTTTAGTTCATCTGGTAATTTAATTTTTATTGGTGGAAACCCTCCAATCTTAAATAAATGCTCACCAAACTCCGTCTTCCCAAGGGGCTGTTCTTCATTTAACGTGGCACATGTTTCCATATTGTCTAGATACTCATGGGCAACGAGGATTAAATGGTCATACATTTGCCCAATAGACCAAACCGCTTCTTCAGATTTATATCTTAGCTGTTCCGAAGAGTATTTTTGAAGCTCGTTTTTGTAAGTATTAATCAGATTAAGTTCACTCAAATTGATTCCTCCTTTGGACTAATTAAATTTTGATATTTTTGTATATAAAACAAAGTATTCAATATTCGATTACAAATACCTTCATTACAGGAATGCTTACCTATTGCTTCATTAATTTTCTTCGCAAGCGGCCCTTTAGCCAAGATCATTGCTAGGCACTTTTTTTTACTTTGTTACGAATTGGTTTTTCCCTTAATAGGTTCGTTCCGATTACGCCAAAAATAATGAATAATGAGCCGATTATATGGAAATAAAATATTTCTTCATTCAAAATTAATCCCCCGGCAATGATTGAAATAACGGTAGACATATTCGAAAAAACGCTCATTTGCGAAGCCGGAATCTTAGATAAAATATAATTAGATAACAATGAAGTTACGAATGAAGCTAAGATCCCGAGAAAGAGAATAGAGCCAATGAAGTTTAAATCAGACCATGGGATTAACATTGAATTTAAATCTTTACTTATTAAATGCCTGGATATCGATAGTGTGTTAAAAAAGAAAAAACCTACCATTAACATAAAATATGTGATTTCAATTGGTTTATATGACTTTACTAAAGAGCGGGTAAGGACAGTATATCCTGATAATGATAAACAGGAGGCTACAAGGAGAAGGACCCCATTCCAATTTGTATTAGAAAATGAATTTCCTTTCATAATGAATATAAATACGACTCCAAATACGGAAAAGAAAATTGAGATTTTTTGATAAATTGTCGTTCGTTCTTTTAAAAAAAATGCAGCTAATATTGTGGTTAAAATAGGGATCGTTGCGAATAGTATGCCTGCTTCTGATGACTGAACCGTTTCGAGACCATAAGCCTGAAAGACAAAGAAAAGGGTTGGATAAAGGAGTGTTAAGGGTAACAGTTTTTTGAATGTGGTGGCCTTAAACTCTAACTTTATTATTTTTAACACAATTAATAATGTTAACGTGAAGAAAGCAATCGTAAAACGGGAAGCTAATGTATCTAATGGATTAGATAGTGTGACAGCCTTCTTAGTAAACAGAAATGATAATCCAACAATGGAAGCATTCGTTAAGGCACTCAAATAGGCTAAATAAATACCGTTTTTCATACTAACACGCTCTTTCTGTATAAGTTTAGCCATATTGTACTGCAGAAGCCAATTCATAACCTCATTAAATAGGTTGAAATAAACTACGACTTTAGGCTGTCTCCTATAATTCACCTTCCAATAAGGAATTCAAAAAAAACGCCTTAATCCACGGGATCAAAGCAGGTGATGGAGACATTTTCATGATAAGGATTTACCATCTATTTCCAAGTGTATTTCTTGATCGTTTAGTTTTTCAAAAATAGGGTGTAGCCAGCACGTTATATTCGTTATTATTGTGATGATTCCAAGAACCGCAAATAATAAGGGAATGGAGAAGGCTTCTGCAAACAATCCTCCTAATGCCGCACCAAATGGAACCCCTGCCTGGGCAAGTAATATCCGCACTGAAAAGACTCTGCCCCTCAAATGTTTAGGAACTCTGCGCTGGTACAGTGTTGTATTATTGATGTTAAAAATAATCGCAAATAAACCTTGCCCAAGTGAAAAAACTAGCGCTAACCCATAATAGGGGGTCCAAGCTAAGCCGATTAAAAATAATCCATTCATAAATAACGAGCCTAACATGACATTCTTCCTATTCTTGGGTTCCTTAACTATTCCCATTAGCAATGAACCACACACCATCCCGAGTGAAAAGGCTGATGTAAACAATCCATATTGAAAAGCCGTGCCTCCTAATTCATCGGTAATATAGGGCAAAAACATCGGCTGTGCAGCGCCTGAGCTAAAGTTAATCATCATCATCATGATTCCAACCCAAAATAATACAGGGTAAACTCGAAAAAATTGAAGCCCCTCTTTAAATTGAATAAACCAGCTTTCCTTTTGTTCAAGACGTTGTTTTTTAGAGCTGGGGTTAAACATTAGTAATAATCCTGCAGCTCCTAATGCAAGTATCAGGATTATGAGAACGAGCTCGACACTAAACGCGGAAATCAAGATGCCCCCTAATGTTGGACCCAAAAGAGTCAATAGTTGTCCTGTGCCTTCTAGAATCGAATTCCCTTTCGATAATTTATCCTTTGGTAAAACATCAGCAGTATAGGCCATGCTAGCAGGATAAAACAAAGGCTGCGCCAGCCCAATAGCAATTGATACCATGTACAAATGCCAGAATTCCAACACACCCAGCGGTAATAGGATGGCTGGAATGAGAAAAACTGCTGCCCGAAACCACTCTGAAAAGATCATTACTTTTTTACGATCCCATCGATCCAAATAAGGGCCCGCAAACATTTGAATGACGATATTAGGAAGCATGAAGGTTAGCCAAATACTCCCCATCGCTATCTTTGAACCTGTCATTTCATAGACTAGCCACGATAAAGCAAAAGTTGCAAAAGTGCTTCCTAAACCCGAAGCCCCTTGCGCCAACCAAAGAAACACAAATTTTCTATCTTTGAATAGTTCCCTCATCACTCGATTCCCCCATCGTGTTTCAGGCATTTCTGTCTATCAACAGCTTGTAAAATGATCAGATGGTATGTACCTTTAGCAAGCCAATAAACTGGACTGGGTTCGTAAAGTGGTTTACTCATATTGAGCAAAACCAATCTGGTAAGTAATTCAACAAAAAAGCGCCATACTCCTCTTATTTATAAGTTTCTTAAAGTATTACACCTGAAAAAGTTCCTTTTAATACTTCCTTTTCATTCTGATTTTTGCATGAAAAGGATGCAACAATAGCGGTTCTGCTATTTTCTTGCCTTTCGTATTTTTCAATTTTCACTTCACAAATGATTGTATCCCCTGTAAACACTGGTCTTAAGAATTCAAAATTCATTGTACGCGCCAGTACGTTGTAAACCCCACCTATTTTTGTCGGGAGAGTTGCTGTTAATAATCCTTGAATGACAAGTCTTCCCTGTTCATCTGGAGTCCTATGATGGATCCCTTCATCTCCTGAAATCTCTGTGAATAATTCAACATCCCTTACAGTGAAAGTCCGTTCAAACGTAATTACATCTCCTACTTTTAACACTTAGTTCTCCCCCTTATCACTAGCGGACCGAGTAGAGCTTACCTGTTCTTCAGTAAGAAATTAAACAAAAAAAATGCCTTAAACCTTCTTGGGGTAAAGCACTCTTAGTAGCGTATAAAGTAAAATTAATTTCCGGTTTTAATGTACAAGATAATCGATCTTATAAATCCGATTATTAGAATGAGAATTCCATTGGCTAATGTTAAAAGACCTAAAAAAGCACCGCCATAGCCAGCTCCTTCTCCTGTCCCACCCGAACTCCAATCATAGTAATGAAGCAATAATGCACCACTTGAAAATCCAATGACTGGTGCCAGTATCATCATAATGGTGCCTGATACATATAGATTTAATTTTCCTTTTTTGAAAAAAATAAAAAAAGTAACATTCAGCAGAATTAAGATGAAGATTACTACAAGTAAAATCAAAGTATCTATTAGAATCCCCTCCGCAATATGCGTTCTTTTTTAACTCTCCTTTAGCTCATTACGGTAATTTTCTTACAGACTTACTTTATCCGAGTGTGCTTTTTCAGCAATTTGAACAATCCTATTTATAATCTGATCAACATCCTCATTATTCTTTATTACAAATATATAGTCTGCTTCACCTTCAATTGGATCAACAACATCCTCATTTAAAGATTCAACTCGTTGTCTAACGAGAACCTCCTCAAAATTTGAATATGCCCCCCTGAATATGTTCGTACTTCTTTGGCTATTAATCACTCGTTCATGTAGAACATCATCAGGAATATCAAAATGAACCAAGATACGGATAAACTCGTCATTAGCAAACAACTCTTCAAGCAAATACAATCTTCCTTTTCGACCTCGATTTGAGTTGCAAAGAATCAAGTGGAAATCCGTATTTCCTTTGGCATAATCGACAATTAGTTTTGAAAGCAAATGCTTAAGAGTATTAGGTCCTTGTTTTGGTTGTAAATTTTTATAAAAAGTATTAATAAATTCAGCGTGGTTATCTTGGTCCATAACAAAAGAGTTATGTAACTGTTTTTCTAAAGCTCTTGCAAATGTAGTTTTTCCGGAGTGGGTTTTACCTACTGTAATAATTACCAACCTTTTCATTATTTCAACTCCTTCTGGGCAGGTAGTTTACTATGTATTTCATCAGAATTAGCTCGGATATCTGACAACCAAAGGCTAAAATCAGGGGTGCTTGTCAGAAAAAACCCAGATATCTGACAACCAAGGGCTAAAATCGTGGTTGCTTGTCAGAATTAGCACGGATATCTGACAACCAAAGCCTAAAATCAGGGGTGGTTGTCAGAATAAGCTAAGATATCTGACAACCAAGGGCTAAAATCAGGGTTGATTGTCAGAATAAGCTCGGATATCTGACAACCAAATGCCAAAAACAGGGTTGCTTTTCAGAATAAGAAAGGATATCTGACAACCAAGGGCCGAAAACAGGGTTGCTTGTCAGAATTAGCTCGGTTATCTGACAACCAAGGGCTAAAATCTGGGGTGCTTGTCAGGTTAAGCTAGGATATCTGACAAGCAAGAGCCGAAATCAGGGTTGCTTGTCAGAATTAGCTCGGATACCCTTATTGGACTAAAGCATACAAGAAATCAAATCAATAAATGTTTATCAAAACCCACCTAATCCCACTTTCTAAACGACACTTCTAAAATAAATTCATTTTCATCGACATTCGCAGCCGCTTTTCCTCCTTGCTGGGTAACAAGTTGCTGAACAATATGAAGCCCTAATCCTAGATGAGTACCAGATCGACTAGAATCTAGCCTGAATGTCCTATTAAAAATCTTTTCGAGTTTCGTTGCATTCATGCTCTCAACATCATTTACTGCCCTTAGCAAAATATAGTCTTCTTTCTCTACGAAGCTAATTTTCAAATAACTTTTGGCATACGTTAAAGCATTTTGAATAATGTTGGTTACGATCCGAACGGTTGCTTTGTTGTCGGCAAGAACAGCAGGTACAGTACCTTCATCCATTTGTACCTCTAACTGCTCTTTCTCAAAATCTTCATAGAACATTAGCATCGTTTCCACAACAATTTGATCTAGATACTGCTTTTCAATGGTTAATTTCTTGTCCGAGGAATCGAGCTGAGAGAGTTCATAAAACAAATCTACAATCATCGTGAGATTATCGATTTTCTTCTGAATAATTTCTAAAAACTCTTTCCTCTCTGCTTCGGAAATAGACGGATCTGTTAATAGCTCTGAAAATCCTTTTATTGATGTTAAAGGCGTTCGTAAATCATGGGAGATATTTGTAATTTCTTGCTTTAATTCCATTTCTCTTCTTTCGACGGACTGCTGGTTCTGTTTGAATAATTGAATCAGCTGGTTGATTTTCGCAGCAAATCGGGCCAAGTTTTTGTTATGGGTATTTGTACGAACTATTTCATTTGTCCCGAAATTTTCACTGATTTCCTCTAATTGCTTTGTCATCCTTTTGACATCCCAATGAAAAAGCAGAAGCATACAGACAGCAACAATCAGTAGGGAAACCAAAATCATGATAATCAGCCAGCTGCTCAATTTCAGTCATCCCTTCTCCATCAATCGATGTTTTTAGTTGCGAACTTTTTTGCTCCAATGAGTAAAGAAATTACGGAAATGCCGATACCCACAACCCAATATTTGTAATCGAATTGGACTGCGTCATCCAAGAAACTCATTAAGTTATCCTTTAACAATGTATGCGGTGCATATTTATATAACTCGTTTAAGCCTGAAATTGGACGGAAAACCCGCAGCATGTTCCCGGAAAGTCCAAAAATAAAGAACAGCACGATAATAATGTAAACATCTCCAACCCTAAGCATCTTCAACGTATGAGTTAGGAAAAATCCGCTTAGTACAATTGGTGCCATATTGACACACGCTAGCAGAAAATTTCTTATCGCCTGATTATCCCCAGCAAATATATTCTCACCTAATACAGCCATAAAAATTATCCCAACGACACAGATCAGCAGAAAATAACTTAACGTCAGGATTAACTTAGACCAGAAGATAGTATTTCGAGAAATACCGAAAGAAATCGATTGCTTTATCAGAGTCAGATCTTTTCCAGTGAGAAATGAATTATAGATTAGCCCTACGATTATAATCATTAATCCGCTACCAACCACATTTGAATAGAAAAATTTACTGGTCGCGTAACGAAAATTCGGATCAGACTGACCAGAAAAATAAAGGACGGCGGCTGCAGCGGCAATCAGAAATAAACATATTACACCTGTTAGATGCGGCCCTTTTTTACGCAGCAGACGATAACTTTCACTTTTCAGATAATTAATCATTTTTATTCCCCTCCACTAATCCTAAGAAGTATTCCTCTAGATTCAGAGCTTCGATGCGAAACTCCTTCACCATCACACCATTATCAACTAAAAGGCGATTGATAGCTCCACTGCTCTCTACATGATTTTGGATCGTGATGGCATGATTAGGAAGGACTTTGAACTGGATATCTGCATAGGCTCTTTCTAATAATTGTGCTGCTTTCACTGAATCATCCACCGTTAGGAGAATTTGTTTCCTGCTCTTCTCTTCCAGAGCCTCCTTGCTTAAATCATCAACGATTACACCATTTTTGATAAAAACAAAACGAGTCGCTAACAATTTCAATTCCGTTAAAATATGACTGGAAATTACGATCGTTATATGTTTTTCCTGATTGAGCTTCAACAATAATCTGCGGATTTCCATAATCCCCTCGACATCCAACCCATTGATGGGCTCATCAAGAACTAAACAATCGGGGTTGCTTAAGAGACAAAGGGCTATACCTAATCGCTGCTTCATCCCCATGGAATAATCTTTAAATCGTTTTTTCTTTTCATTTGCCAAACCGACAATTTCCAGGACTTCATAAATACGTTTCTTTTCAATGACACCCCGTTGAATCCGGAAATATTCCAGGTTTTGAACTGCGGTAAAGTCCGAGAAAAATGCAGGTGTTTCAATCATAAATCCCATTCTTTTTTTCTCATTCTCGCTCTCTTTACCAGATTTCCCAAAGAGCTGAATCTCCCCAGTTGTCGGGAATAATTGGCCTGCAAGAATTTTGAATAACGTTGATTTGCCTGCGCCATTTTTTCCAATTAGCGCACAGATTTCTCCTTTTTTTACCGAGAAATCAAGAGGTTTAAGGACCTCATCTTCCTTAAACTTTTTCGTCAATTGATACGTCTGAATGATGGTATTCATCTTTTCGACTCCTTCACTAATCCCTTGTTGTTTCCAGTTTAGCTTAGAAGCCTTTAAAATCCTTTAAGCAAAACATAAAGAAATCTTAAAGAAGTCAGATAAGCATAAAACCTACTCCCCAAATGGTCTTAATATATTCTTCAGCCGTATTTTCGGAAATCTTCTTTCGGAGGTTAGAAACGTGAACGCTGATCGTATTATCATCCCCATAATACGTCCCTTTCCAGATGTTTTCATATATCTCCTTTTTGGAAAGCGCACGCTCCGGATTATTCATGAAAAATGTTAAAATATCAAACTCAGCATTTGTCAGCTGTAGCTCATTCTCTTTTAACGTTACAGACCGTTTTTCTGTATTGATTTTGAGCTCACGCCATCCTATTTCCGCAGACTGCTCCGGGTGAGAACCTGCTTTTCGTAATTGGACTTCGACCCGGACCAGCACTTCCTCCTGATGAAACGGTTTGGTTATATAATCATCCGCACCCATTTTCAATACATTGACTTTATTCTCAAGATCGACTTTCGCTGAAATGACGATAATCGGGATAGAACTCTTTTCTCTAATTTCTTTTATTAGTTCCTCCCCACTTTTTCCCGGAAGCATCAAATCCAATAAAATTAAATCAAACGTACTAGTTTGCAGCTGCAGCAAACCTTCTGTACCCGAATAAGCCGCGACCGGTTCCATATGCGATTTTGCCAAAATTACACTCAGTAGCCTACTAATCTCTTGATCGTCTTCAATAATTAAAATGCGTTTACCTTTATACATAATTATCACCCGTTTTTTAGCAAGTAGCGATTTGTATTATTTAATTGATTATTCTAATTATAGCTTAGTAACAACTTAGGTATAGCGGATATTAACTTACTATTACTTATCCCCTATTTCAAAAGCGGTGTAGGACTGATGAAACATAGTCCATAAACAAAAAAGCCGCCAAAAATGGCAGCTTTAACTCACGTACTCGTTCCTTTAAGAACATCGGCTACTCCTTCCTGGATCCACACATCCATTGGTTGAGGATAACCGTATATCCAAGGACTCTATTTCTCCTTCCTGGTTGAAATAATATATAGCCTTCCCTCTAAATTGAAACAAATATATAATATATTATATAAACAGTTAAGAACGGATTTTTTTAACAGAAAGGATAGTGTGATGAATAATTTTTTATCCTCATCCAAAGATGAAAGCCAAAGAAGTTCATTACCCGATGAAATTGCACAACATATACTGGGAAAAATATTTACTGGAGAACTAGAACTCGGTACAAGACTAATTGAAGCGAATATTGCGAAGGAACTTAACGTTAGCAATATTCCAGTTAGGGAAGCATTCTATATTTTACAAAACACCGGAATTGTAGAAAGGTTACCAAGAAGGGGAGTTCGGGTTAAGGAATTTTCAGAAGAAGAAATTAATGAATGTATTGTTGCTCTAAAAGAATTATATCGAATCGGTATAGCCTATTCAATTCCGAACTGGAATGAAGAACATCGACTAAAAATTAAAAATTTATTAATCGAAGCAGAAGAAAAATTAGATCAAAAGAAAATTGATGAATATATTTCTATGTGTGATCAAATAACTTCTTACGTTTTTAAAGTGGCTGGCAATAAAGTATTCCTAAGATTTTATTCGGAAATCACATATATTACAACAGCTTATAGCCAATCAATATGGAATGATGCTGAAAAAATAAAAAGCTGGCATTCCCATTTAGAAGATGCAGTAAATGCTCTAATTCAATCGGACTTTAAACAAGCGGAAATCCAGTTGGTGCTTTTGGCAAAGCAAGCCTTAACTGCTTAATTATACTTTTACGAGTACAACTCAATCCATTTTTCGGAAAATAGAAAGGTGCTAACAAATTTAAATTGTTAGCACCTTTATTAGTTATTGAGCAGACATACCTGCATCAATTAAATGTTCTGAAGCAGTAATATAAGAAGACTCATCGGAGGCGAGGAATAATACTAGATTTGATACTTCTTCTGGATCTGCAAGGCGATTAAGAGGAATCATGCTTAATGCATCTCCGCCCTCTTCATCCGTTGCGGCAGCCATCATTGGAGTTTTAATAAAACCTGGATGTACCGAGTTTACACGAATATTATTTTTCCCATATTCAATTGCTGTTGCTTTTGTCATACCACGTACAGCGAATTTACTGGCGACATAAGCAAGACTTGGGTAACCATAGATTGCAACAACACCCGCAATAGATGAAATATTAACGATTGATCCAACTCCAGCTTTTTTCATTGATGGGATAACTGATTTCATACCATAAAATACACCATGTTGGTTAATCGAACAAACCTTTAAATATTCCTCTTCTGTTAATTCTGCAGTTTCAGCAATAGGCCCTAAAACCCCAGCATTATTTACAAGGACAGTAATTTCACCGAATTTAGCTACAGCTTCTTCTACTACATTCGCCCAAGAATCCAAATTTGTAACATCGTGTTTAACGTATAATGCATTTTCGCCTAGTTCATCAGCGAGTGCTTGTCCACCTTCTTGATTTAAGTCAGTTAAAACAACTTTTGCTCCTTCTTCAACAAACTTCCGAGCATGGGAAGCACCCATACCTTGTGCAGCACCTGTGATAATTGCAACTTTCCCGTTCAATCTTCCCATTATAATCTCTCCCTATTGGATAATAACATTAATAATTATATATTATATATAATATATAATGTTTACGGTTTCATTTTAGATTGTTTTTAATAGTTTGTCTATTTAAATGCTTACGCATGAAAAAAGAGACTCCCCTAGAAGTCTCTTTTAAAAATATAGGCTTTATCATCAAAATTTAAAATGCCCGTTCAGTAACGTTTTTAATAGAAAAGGGAGGATATTCTTCCTGCCACCTTGAGCGTACAATAACTTTAATTTGATAACCTCGATTATTGATTTGTCACTTTAAGAATACCGATATAATCTTGTGCAAGAGCTAGATTGATTCGCTGGCCTTCCTTTTCGTAAATAACATTATGGCCGTCCTGGTCTACTTCTTTCCAACCGTTCTTTTTAATTACTAAGCGATAACTAATTGGGACGCTTGTACCTGATGATGGCTCCCAAATATAATGTTTACCTTTTTCACTTTCACTCTCTAATGTCGCAGCATTCGGAACCGGGAAATCATAAAAGTCTTGTAGGGTAAGATAATTGTTATCTACATTTTGATAATAATAAATAGCAACTCCAGTTATCGTGGTGATTACAATTAACAATGTCACAAAACGTTTCATCGAATCCCCTCTCTTCAAAAGACTTTATTTTATAAGGATCTGCTTCATGCTTTTTATTGTTCCCATGTGCAGGTTTTCATGGTTCATGTGAAAAACGAGCATATCTCCCACTGTTTTCAGGCCTAAGAAAGGTTCTTTTAATGGTTTATCGAGATGGCCCTTGCATGCCTTTTCTATAAGTATCGGCTGTTCCTCCAGAAGAGTAATTAATTCATCCATTGACGGAGGCTGCTCTGTCCAAACTTCTGGCTTGCTCCCTCTCGGAAACATGAGATGATAAGACATTGGAAGTCGCCTCTCCTCATTGACCGATGGGAACATCGTGTGGTCCCAGCCTACTAAAATATGTCCAACATTCCAGCGGATGTTGTTATTAAAGCCGTTCGGAATCTCGTCAACCACCTCTTTGGGTATTGTACGAAGCAGTTCTACAGTCCAATTACGCCACAATTTCATTTGCTCAAACAATTGTTCTTCTTTCATAAATGTTCTCCCCCTTGGATTACGCTGCAAGCGTAAGTTTTGTTTATTAGAATTATTGAAAAAAACCAAATACCCATACAATAAGGTAGAGCGGAATTGCAACGATTATCATTCCGGCAAGGACATAACCTAAAGACCAAATGATGAATTTAAATACGTCAATTATTGAGCCTGCTAAGTCATCAATAATCTTCATATGTTACCACTCCTTGATCTATATTTTGTGTTAACCCTACATTAGCATTATTTACCTATTAAAGACAGAAAATTGAGTTTTTATAACAATAAATGCGCTGATCCAAATTTATCAACGCATTTCGAAGTCCTATTATTCTTTTAAAAGCTCCGTTAAAGTTGTAATTATATAAATCAAGAACCTCATCTTCGGAGCTTGATTCTAATCTAATTAACGTAAATTACTGTTATTTGAATTAGTTCTATCAATTAAATGAGTTCATAGAGTAAACGTTCCAGAACCTCTATTGGCTTTATATCATATCCTGTTCTACCCAAAAATTTGGGCGGCAATTCCGAATAAGTTACTGTTCCTTGCTGGAAGACTAACGGAATTAAGCATCATGATTGGGGGTTTGGCAACGTTTTTAAAACCGCATTGCTCCAAAAAGAACATAAAATCCTTATTGCCAGATGGCACATCAATCCTTAATTTACCTGTATGTTCAATAACTAACCAATCAAGCAATAACGCAGCTGTTTGAAAGTCAGGTGCCACAATAGGCCCTAACAGCAGATTCTCTGGTCCTAAAATAGATAGTCCATAACCAACAATGTTTCCTTTCGTATCTTTAGCTACTAAACATTGTTTGGATTGATTAATTCTGTAATGAAGAAAGTTACTTCTTTTATCCCCAAAAGCCGCTTTATCCAAATTTAAGATTTCAATAAAGTCATTTTCATTATAATTTTCAATGGTAACACTATTGGGTTTTAAAGATTCAGGAGTTAAGTAGCTATCACACAGAAATTTATGAACGTGTCCTACTGTTCTAAACCCTATTTTTTCATAAAGAGGTTTTCCTTCTTCAGTTGCAATTAACATGATGGAACAATCCGGTGAAACAGAATCGATGCATTTTTGTGTTGCATCCTTCCCCAAACCTAGTCCCCTATGCTCTTTATTAACTATTACCATCCCAATTGAAGCCAACTTATTATCATATGGAATAATTGCCGAACTCGAAACAATTTCCCCTTTACCATTTTTATGGCCAAATATTTTACCCGATGACATAACTGTTGCAATTTCATATTGATCATAATCCCATCCCACAGACGCTGACAATGCAATTAAACCTGGGATATCACTTTTATCAAATTGTATTAGGTTTAAGTTGCTTTTCTTGTATAAAGACATTTTTATTTCCTCTCGAACGAACTAATTCTCTCTTAAATGTAAGTACACCTATCGTAGTGTGTATAGCTCTATGGCTAAATCACCTGTAATTTAGCGGCTTTCTATGATCGGCAGCAGGCTCAACCATGAATGCTGGGAGCACAATCGAGAATATTTTAGCTGAAAATTTCCTGTTTTAGAATACTCATCCTTAGACGATCCACAAATTGACCGTTTCTTAATCTGTCTTGTCTTAAGATTCCTTCTTCAACGTAGCCCATTTGCTTATATGATTTAATCGCTTTTTCATTATCAATCTCTACTCTAAGCCAAATCTTGTTAAGCTCTAGTTGATTGAATCCCCAAATAAGCATTTCATGCATCGCGGACAGCCCGTATCCTTTGCCCCAATAACCTTTTTCCCCTATTGCGATTCCTAATTCCGCGTGCTTGTTTAATTTATCGATGTTCTTTAAATCTATCCAACCGATGTGTTTACCTTCTTCAGTCATAATCGCTTTTTGTTCATACCCATTTGTCTTATTTATGCACATTTTAATCCAGGCCTCTGTTTCTTCTCTGCTAAACGGAGGGTACTTTTTAGGCATATTTAAATATCTCGTAACTTCTTTATCAAGGCACCATCGGTATCGGTCCTCTACATCATTTAGAGTCAATTCCCTTAATAAGACTTTTGGCAATCCAGTTGTCCTCATTATTCTTCTCCCCATGTTATTTATCTTTATAAGGATTTCAACAAAGAGGTGCCTTAATCCTTCCGGGACTAAATCCAAAAGACACCAACACAATATGTAGCTAAATATGACAGCGGTCGAAGATTTCTTAAACATAAAAAAAGACAGAGTAATGTTAATGATTTACGCTGTCCAATCAGTTATTCTGGAAAATCGCCACAAATCTTTAAACCTTGTATTCTTTAAATTTTATTTACTATGGGGGCTGCCAGGAGGTACTTTTTTCGGGAAGTAGGTTCTAAACCAATCAAGAAATATGATGAAGGAACATATAATATGGACATGTCCAACAATGGAGATGGCTTATTATGTTCTTTTTGAAAAAAATGCTCGTAATCTTTATTGGGAGTTCCTTTTTGTCAATCGGGATTAATTTTTTCCTTGTCCCGTTTGAGTTGCTTGATGGCGGAATCATAGGGATTGGACTCATTATCAATTATTTGACCGGAATTCAAGCGGGTTTTTCGATCATCATTTTGAGCATCCCCATTTTTACATTGGCTTGGTTCATTAACAGAAGTTATTTTTATAATAGTTTGCATGGAATGCTCTTCTCATCGTTTATTATCGATTTGTTTGCTGCTTCCCACACACCCTTTATACATCCTGTATTAAGTTCGATCGTGGGAGGGATTTTTGTCGGAGTAGGTATAGGAATCATGCTCCGCTTTGATACAAGCACAGGCGGAACAGATTTGCTGGCTCAATTTTTGTCCAAGTTGTTTAAAATCAATGTTGGGTTCATGATTTTTATCATCGATTCCCTTGTTATTGCTTTGGGCGGACTATTAATCTCAAAAGATACCTTTTTGTTATCCTGTGTAACAATCATATTCGTCGGTCTATCTACAAGCCTTTGTACTTGGAAAAATAGACACAAGGTTTATCCATGAAGATAAAAACGCACTTCAGGCTGACTGAAGTGCGGCTAGCTAATCTGATTCTTGTGTAATCGTCTCGATTAATTCATCACTGTTAGTGTATCCCTTGATAATATAGGTTTCTTTCTCTTCCGGTTCTTCAACAAACACAAACCAGAATGTTTTATCGTTTTTCGTGACTATTTTGGGGTCTATAACACTTGGCGTATTTCCATATTCAATCTTAATCTTTTCTATTGCTGGATTCGTTATTTCTCCAAAAAGCATCGGGAATGGAGATTTGGGACTGTATTTCGGAAGGTATTGACTATATTGATTCCCCTCTAATGTTCCGGAAGTGCCGCCTCTATCAAAGGTTGGCTCCCATCCAAAAAGGTTTTTTTTCATAAATAGGGCCTCAAAACTCGCCTTGGCGGGCTGGTCTCCCCTTAAATCGGGCACATAAAACAAAACTCTCCCATGCTCAACTTCTTCCTGGTGAACAATATAATCGATTCTATCAGCTGGGATTGTTTCCTTAAAACCTTGTTCTTCACTCTCACAACCGAACAGTGAAATTGATAATAAAACGAGTATTAAGAAATGTACATTTTTCAGAGGGGGAGCCTCCCTTCCTGGCAGAAAAAGATTTTTCTTTTGTTGCATTTTACCCCACCATACTATTAATCTTAAAGCTGTTCTTCATTACCTATTCCGTGGTTTTCGATTTATGCCTTTAGGAAAACCGGGGCACGCTGTTATAAATGGTCCAAAAAAGGGCGTTAATCCATTTGGATCAGTGCCCCATTGATTAAGTAAATTCACACCATTAGATTCTAATCCATTAATTTAGTCCTTTATAATTTTAATTTCCGGATAAAAAACAAGTTTAGTTGTTCCTATTATCTTTTCCATCGGGATTGCCCCTATACCGCGGCTGTCTTTACTATACCTTCTGTTATCGCCCAAGACGAAAAGATGGCCCTTAGGAACTGTATCAGCATCTACTGCCGTTTCCTTTAATGTAAAAGATCCGGTTAAAGTGCCTGCACTTATTTCTTTCTTGAATTTTTCTAAGTAAGGTTCCTTATATACCTTCCCATTTATATACAAGACATCATCTTTATATTCTATCTTGTCACCTGGGAGCCCGATTACACGTTTTATATACTGCCTCCCGTCAGGTGCATGAAATACAACGATATCGAATCTTTTTGGTTCCCCAATTTTTGTTACGATCATACGATTATCTTCCTGCAAAGTAGGCTCCATTGAAGCACCATCAACAACAATGGGGGTAATGATAAAAGTACGAACAATAAAAGCTATAGCAAGTGCAACTATTATTGTTTTAATCCATTCATATAGTTCACTCTTCTTCTTTGGCATTTTTCATCCTCCTTAAATTTTGGCGCAAATAAATATTCAAGCTTACCGGATAAAGTTTTTTGTTGCTTTACACTACAAAAGGCGTCTTATGAGAGATATCTCCCTCCAACACTAGCCTGTATTCTTTTCCGTCCAGTTCAATGATCGTAAGGCTTGTGTCGTGTATGAAAGGCGGATCCCATAAATTTTCAATTGGCGAGTTTTTGAAAATAGAAAGCAACGTTTTTATCATTACCGAATGAGTGACGATAAGAATATTTCCAGCTCGGTTATCCGCTTTAATCCTTTCCAGGGCATTTAGTGCTCTTGCGTGAACGTCACTAAAGGTTTCCCCACCGACCGGCTTAAACCGCTGAGGAGCGTTCCAAAAATGGTCAATCTCAATTGGATACGTACCTTGGATTGAGTCAAGGGTTTGGCCTTCCCATTTTCCCAGGCTCATTTCCCGAAGATTATCATCGTAGATTACAGGAATATTTCTGTTTCTTTTTAACAGCTCGGAGGTAGCCCTCGTTCTCCCACTTGGACTTGAATAGATTGCTTTAAATTCTACATCTATTAGCCTTTCACTTAAGGAGACTGCATTCCGAATGCCATTTTCCGTCAGAGCGGAGTCAAGCCAACCCTGCATCCT
The DNA here is from genome assembly GCF_046237595.1 of Neobacillus oceani. NCBI lineage: Bacteria > Bacillati > Bacillota > Bacilli > Caryophanales > Bacillaceae > Neobacillus > Neobacillus oceani. The sequence continues at coordinate 3,758,253 of NZ_CP143543.1, forward strand.
TCTTTCCGTATTCCACACAGTTTCCCCGTGTCTGGTGATATAAAGTGTTAACATTGCGCATTCTCCTATTGCTTCTTCTCTGTCGGCATTCCCTTTATATAAATATTCTATAAAAAGCGACATCATCCTTTTATTTTCCATTTAAACTAATTTGTATTGTTTTATTTATAAACAATCTTTAAGGAATCAACTTTATATCCCTCAGCAAAGGCATGGAAATTATTCTGTGCCTTTTGAGGAGAGGCTTTGACAAGATACACGGTGCCTTCCTTCCCGTTAACTTCAATGTAATTTACCAGGTATCCTTTTTTCACGAATATATACCAGTTGCCATTGTATTGGAGTACCGTTGTTTCATTTGTTTCCGTCTTTGCTTCTTCCCATTGTCCTTTTAACTCTTCCGGGATTAATGTATCAATATTGCCTGTAGTGATTTTAGGCGCTTCTTGGCGTAAACTTTCATAATCTTTGTAACCTTCTAAGTTAGGTGGTGTAAATTTTTCACTATCTATAGGCACATTAATATCGAGTTTTATTGGGTGTAAGTAATCAACAATGTCTCCCTTTGAGTTATAAGTTTCATACTTGGCCAAAATCCCTGTGTCCTTATCCACCCAAAAACGGAAAGATTGAAAATCCTTATGGTTTTTAGTGCCTCTTATTACAAGTGTATTGTGGCCGAGTAACTCCTCATTTTGTTTTTCTATTTCCCATTTGTTTAAATCACGGGTATAGTTCGAAGCAATTTCATAGGGAAACAAGGTTGCATTGGCGATGCCCAAAGGCGGCCTCTCTCTGTACACAGTTTCGGGAACTCCATCAGAACTGGCTGAAAAGGCTTGCTTTAATGTTAGTGGAGAACCTTTTTGTTCGCCTCCTTCCGCTAAGACTGACTTGTAATAGATTTTGGATCGTTCATCAATCATCCACAGTGTTCCGTCTTTATAAAATTCATGGGCAAAAATTTCGCCGTCACCCTGAATTCTTTCTCCATAACCCCCAGGCTCATTTCCTAAGCTCAACGCATACTTAACAATCTCATAACCGGGAACGGAACTATTATGGATTTTATATTCACCGGCGGCTGTTTCAAAATAATCCACCGTGTTGATCATTTTAGTTAGAATTTCTTCTTTGGTCATTTCATTGTAATTTTCTTCTTTTTTGGTCGGAATAAATACTGTTTTTTCATTTGAAGTTTTATTAAAGTCTTCAACATTCTCTTTCTCTATAGTCGGTTCATTTAAAAAAGCCAACTCCTTGCCAACAAAATAGGTGATGCTTAAAAACATGAGCGAAATCACAGTAATACTGAGCAAAGAATTTAGCTTGCTTTTGAGTCTGAATTGATCCTTCTGAAACTTGGTTTTTCTAACAGAATTTAAAACTTTATGATGCTGCCCTTCTCCAAAATTTATATCTTTTAATATCGTTTTATCCATTTTTTCTTTTAAATTTTCCAGGTTATCTCTCATTGATTTTCCACCCCTTTTCGTACCCTTCCCTTAGTTTCTGCCGTCCACGATGTAATCTTGTCTTAACCGTATTTTTGTTGATTTTTAACATTTCGGATATTTCTTCTATTGAAAACTCCTGATAATAAAATAAAATAATAACTTCTCTAAGTTTCAATGGCAGTTTCAATACCTGGATTGAAATGAATTCATTTTCATCTTCCCTTAAAGTTTGTTCAGAGATATTGTCTTGTTTAGGCGTAAAAAAGTTGGTAAAATACAAATTTTTAAAAGACCAGCTTTTCAAAACATCATTACACCTGTTTACTGTTATTCGAATTAGCCATGTTTTATAGGTTGATTCATTCCGGAACGCATTCAATTTTTCATAGCACTTAATAAACACATCTTGTGCCACATCTTCAGCAAGATGCTTTTGTTTTAAATATGTATAAGCCAATTTGATAACATCATTTCCATAAGCATTCATTAACCAAATTAGCCGTTCTTCCCGGTTCAAACTATTTAGGTGGGCTTCTGATCGTGATTCTTCATTAACTTTAGCGATCATTCTTCTCCTCCGAGCCATATGTTTACTAATTAGACGATTGCGATTTATAAAGGTTCTATTTTTGGGCAATGGTTTTCATAAAAAAAGCCTCTATGATGGCTGTTCAAAAAAAAAAACATGACCATTTAGAGACCTGTAAGGGGTATTTTATTATCTCCACGATTTAAACGCTGTTATTTCATATCACCCAAAAACCTCCGCATTCTTAAAAGAACCCTTTTCTCTCCCATTATTTTCATAATATCAAACAAATCGGGGGTATTGGCTCTGTTTGTTAGCGCGATCCTGATTACCATCGCTACATCTCCAACATGCCCATTGTAATTGTCAGGGCTGGCTTTATATTGTTTCATATCCTTTGCGTATCCAAGCTCCCCGGCAAGTTCTTTTATTTTTTGGAACCAGGCGTCCTTTTCATTATTGAACCTGTATATTTTGCTATAACCCCGAACTATTTCTTTCGCAGCCTCAACACTTACATTTGCGGGTACCTTATAGCCGCTCTGTATATCCACTTCAAACAAATCGTCGTAAAAGAAAGCAATCATTGGCTTCACATCGGACCACTTTGAATAATCTTTCCTCGGTTTCTCGGTTGGTCGGCCAATATTGAGAATGTTTACGGTGTATTCCTTATTTTTATCAATACAATTATAAAATTCAGGATCCATTTCCTTTGACCATGTGTATAAATGGTCAAATACTCGGTTGCCCGTCAGCCTGGAAATCACATCCTTGCTGATGTCGTTTAGTTTATCCATGTCAAATAAAGCGCCGCTTGCATTCATTTTATTCGTAGAGATACTAAAGTCTTTGAATGATTCATAAGGATTTGCCATCCTCCATTCTTCAAAGTTGGAATTGATAAGATTCATGAAGTATTCGCTTATAGCGATTCCTGGATAACCCTGTTCTTTGTAAAACTGAGCGGTTCCATCCAAATCCTTCCGTTTACTGAATTTCCGTTTTGAAGCTCCGACCTGCTTCATGATTGGCGCAATATGTCCGTATTCCGGTGTTCTAAAACCAAGGGTTTCAAACAGCTGAAGATGGATCGGCACGGAAGAAAGCCATTCATCGCCCCTAATGACATGAGTTGTCCCCATCAAATAATCATCTATGGCATGGGCAAAATGGTATGTTGGTAACCCATCCGTTTTCATAATAACAATATCTTGGTCATTTTCAGGAAACTCAATCGGGCCTTTCACCAAATCATTGTACATTATGCGCCTGTCTGATGAACCGGGAGATTTAAGCCTGATAACAAACGGTTTGCCATTTACTATCTCTTCCTTTGCCTGTTCCAAAGAAATGTTCCGATGTTTAGCCCATTCACCATAATAACCAGTTGTTGCTTTTAAATTCTGCTGGCTTATTCTAATTTTTTGTAAACCGTCTGCATCACAGAAGCAAGGATAGGCTAATCCGTTTCGGACTAAATGCTTAATAAATACCTTATAGATTTGGATTCGGGAGCTTTGTTTATATGGTCCGTAAACCCCTTTCTCGCCACCTGAAAGGAGTGGGCCTTCATCGAAAGGAATCCCGGCATACGACAAAGCATTGATGATGTTTTCCATGCTGCCTTTTATCTCGCGTTTTTTATCTGTGTCCTCAATCCGGAGGAAGAACACCCCATTACTCTGATGGGCTAATCTTTCGGAAATTAATGTTGCATAAAGCCCGCCAATATTCAATGAACCGGTTGGGCTCGGTGCAAAGCGTGTTACAAAAGCTGATGAAGACAAATTCCTTGGCGGAGACTGTGAGTAAATATCCGCAGGTAACTGTTGGATATCCGGAAATAACAGTTCTGCCATGTTCTCATTTGACATAGTAAATCCCCCTCAATCAAAATAAAAAGCCCTTCATCCTGTTAAAGGACGAAAGGCTAACTTCCGCGTTACCACCTAAATTGGTTAAAAACCCGCTCATTATGCTGCAATTCATTATCTTGCTGCACATTTCTTTAACGAGGAATACCCGGTAGACTTACTCCAATTTTTCAGTCAACTGCTCCAAGGCTTCTTTCATTAAGCTCGAATACCCACTTTCACCAGCATGGGCTCTCTAAGATTCGAGTGATTAATTACTCTTCCTCTTCATCGCGTTTTACAATATGTGGTTTTAATTAGTGATACATTAATACACTATAATCAAATTGTCAATAATCTACATTAGAATTTATAGATGCAGTCCTTGATGTGTTTTCAGCCAATGACTTGATAACCCCATTTTGAAACGAATTCAGAATAGCTCACATTCGGTTTTTTAATCCGAAATAACAATTGGAAGGCTCTTTCAATTGTCTCGGGAGGATAGTTCATAATGTAGTAACCACTGCCCGTTTCTGCGCATGGTTTGCATAACTCGTAGTAATCACTTATTTCCGCAAGGTCAGGATAACTTTGCATAATCCCATTCATTACACTGCATCTTTTATCATAATCCTTATCGGAAATTATCGATTCATCAAGCTTATAGTAAAGAAAGGAATGGATTAGAAAACTTCTTTGATAGCGATGAAGCGTTTCTATTGGCGTTTCATGCTTTATGGTAACGGTCGAAATATCCATATACTTCTCCTCACTATGTTTCCTGGTTTGTAAAAACAGTATTTCTTACTAGGTATCCAACAAGAAAGCCGGCAAAACGTTATTTTATATAACCAAACGCCTTTAATTGCTTATACCTGTTAACGGCTAGAATCCCTTTCCAATGTCCTCGTGCGATTTCATATTCTTCTGGATAGCTCCCCCAGCTCCATGAGATGTCCCAGATTCCTTCGTCGGACATTTGCTGTTTATAGAAATCAAGATTCTTCTCAACCAATGAGCCCAGCCTTTCACAAAGGGGATGTTCAGGAGTATCAATAAAATCCAAAGGCAGCGGTTGATAGCCTTTAGTCCAGGTTGAAACATCCTTGTTTACACAGTTCTCCGCAAGTTTCATCACTTGCTCGGAAACCTCAATCAAAGAATAGTTGTATTTTGAGTTAAAAGTGGCCTGATGAGGTTTCATTATTTCCACCAATGCCTGGAAGTTGTTGATTTCATGCTTGTCCATTTCACTTTTTCTCATTAAGTGATCTACTGCGTTTGCAATAACTCGCCATCCGATTTCCGCTGGCTCGCTTTCCTCCGCCGACCAATGAACAAGAAACGCAGCCAGTTCGGCACCTGGATTAAACGACCAATTTTCCTGAACACTTTCGTGCCAGTGCCACCAAGGTGCGTGCGGAAAATCATTATTTTCAGGGAGTACTGAATGCCACATTCCAGTTTCGCTATCAATTGAAGTGGCTAAAAACGAAACCATCGACCGAACGATCGGTTCATTTTTATCCGCGCCAATTTCCATCAAAATCTGACCCGCGGCCCATGTTGCCATTGGAGATGAGTGGGGGAGCCAAAAGTCCGGTTCAATGCCATGTCCGAAGCCGCCGTCTTCATTTTGATATTTTTCCAGTTCAGTCAGGACGCTCTCCTTGCTGCCATTTTCAAAAATAAATTGAAACCGGGAACGTTCTAGCCCCCGAGCTTTTGACTTAATGAAAACTTTTGCTTTTTCAAAACTGCTTTCAGGAAAGTTGCTCAATTGATTAAACCTCTCTTTTGTGATGTAAATCAATGATTTTATGGTTTTTCAAAGCCTTCAAAACATCGATTGTCCAAATACTTTTCCAAACTTTCGCCCCTTCTTCGTCGGTATTCCAATTCAAAATGAAATGGCCGTCCTCTGCTTGGGTAATGATTTCATTCTCCAAGCTTCTGATTACATAATCCCTAATTTGGAGAAACAGTGGGCTCTCAGGTGAATAAGCGAAGAAGAATGGTTTGGCGCAATAGACAGTGGTCCATTTGACAGAGTCCGTTTCTATAATTTCCATAATATCTTTCGTTAATTTTTCCAAGATAATGGACTTGAATGGTTCATCAATTCGCTCTGCCAACCGAAGCAAACTCAGCGCTTCCAGGAAGTAAAATTGCCTCGGTTCTTCCGAGGTGTGAATGGTGCTCATATTGGCGATGGCATGATTCGTTACATTCCTTAGAAAATCCTCTGGGACCAATTCCCGGTACTCATACAAGAATCCTACTAGCTCAGCACATGGGTTATCCGTCCACCCCTTGCTTCTTTCGTTCGGCCTCGGATGCCAGCATCCCAGTTCATGATCGTAAGATTCGATTATGTACCCGATGCCTTTTTGGACTACCTCGTCACTCGATGTAGCGCCGACATCGCTCAGGTACTGAAATGCCATGCTCGTATCCATTCCATTTGGAAACACAGAATGTCCTTCTCCCATATTCCTGAATCCGCCGTTCTCTCCTGGGTACAGCTGTAATAAGTCGACTACGTTTTGGGGATTCCCATTCTCAAAATGAAAACGAAAAAGTTCCTGCTCCAAATCTCTTCCGTGATTCATTAAATAACTTTTGGCTTTTTGAAAATTTTCAAATGATAGTGTAAGAACCATAATTCATTCCTTCTATTTATTTGTTATTAAAGGGAATTCGACAAAAAGCGATTATTTCCTTTTGTTTTCCACTTGATTACAACTGCCATAATAAAAGGGGCAATGGGATACGAATCCCATTACCCCTTTTGTTTCATTTTATGTCCAAACCTTCACTTATAGACACTGGTCGCCATTTTAATCAAAATGTGCCTTATACCTTCTAGGGCTAAGCCACGTGAGCACAGAACGGGTATTGAGTTATAAAACATAATTACACCTATCCCCATTTATTAATCAAAAACAAAATTGTATAACAATTTTTTACTAAGTATTCGTTACAGTCTAGTGTTTCTCCTTCAGTAACTAAAAAAGCCACCAAAAATGGAGGCTGTACCTTTAACAATCGCACCTTTTTATTAAGTTTAAAAAGAAAACGGGCTGTTCAAATGGCAGCCAAAATCTTAAACAAAAAGATAAGTGAGTGCAATGAACCTTTTTAAATATCGTGAAAAGTGTGACCTTCACTCTCTAATACGACTCTTGCTTTTTCAATTGAATGGCTTTTAACAAGTATGTAATCAGTATTAAAGGTTGAAATAGCAAAGATACTTATGTTATTTTCGGCTAATGGATTTGCTAATGAAGATAATATTCCAGTTAAGCTAAAGTCTAAAACTCCCTCTACTTTAATACACTTCCAATCGTTTTCAACATCCTTAAAAACCTCGTTCATAGGTAGAGATTCTGAAGGACTTACGATAGACAGTTCCTCATCTGTTCTCGTAATAGAGAATACATCAGAGTTTAATGCCCACGATGGAATTATATCGGTTGGAGGATATTTCACAACGGAAAAAGTTTTATCTAAAATTTTTAATTTCATATTTTTACACTCCTTTTAAAAATTATATCATTGGATTCTTTCAAATCCTTTTTCAACCCCCTGCCCCGTCAATAAGGCCTTGTTATGTTCACCTACATCTATCTTTTATTGATAATAAACTCTATCATAGTTCATTCAATTGTTTCGCCAAACTGTTCGTTTGCTATAAGGATTACACCCAAAAAACGCCTAATCGTTCCTGGATCAAGGCATAAGTTAGGTAAAAAAAACAGAAGGTTCCTTAGTCAAGAACCTCCCTAAACGTATTTTGGTATTAATTACATATCCTAACGTTCTAGCCTCAAAATAAATTCTTCAACCTCCTTGCCTCTTGCGTTGGAAAAACCCTTATCTTCAGAGATGATTTTAAACCCGCACTTTTCCAATACCCTAATGGAAGCGAGGTTATCTTTAGCCGCACGAGCATAGAGCGGGCGTATCTTAATATGCTTCAGAAACTCTGACAATGCTCTTGTTGCAATACCTTGACCCCAGTATTCTTTCCCAATCCAGTAGCTTACTACGGGTACGCCGAACAGTTCAAAGTTCGAGACATGTCCAGTGACAAAGCCATTGGATAATATAGTCTTTATTGTGATGGTTTGGTCAGCGATAATTTTTCTCCAATGGTCAAAAAATGCTTTCTTATCAGTAGGGTCTTTAGGTGTAAAGGCAGCCATATAGTTCGCCATTGGATCTAGTTGTTGTTCAAAAAAGATAGGAAGATCTTCCGCTGTGATATCTCTTAGCTTCACTTCGCTTTTGCTACTGAATTCCATATAATTTACAAGCTCCTTAATATATTTTTGAATATAGATTCTTCCAAGTTTGAAGAAACTCCTTCATTACTATCCTATCCTGCTTGTATAGTAACCAGTTCAACAAAAACAGCGGTTAATCCTTCCTGGATCAACACATTCGTTGGTTGGTGATAACCGTATATATTGTTATTTCATTAACAACATTCCTACTATCTTTATATTCGTCAAACGAATCTTGATATGTAATAATAATAAACAGAATATTAACATTTTTATAGGGGGAAGACATGAGCGAGCGTCTAGTACTTTTGGGAGAGACCATTGTTAATAATAAACATGACATCGCTAGAGAAGTACATACTAGTCGATTTGCAGGGATACAGCTGCCAGAGCTGACAGCAGAGCAAAAAAGAGAATTTCAAAAGATTGAACAGCAAATTATGCAGGTCAGGGCAGACTTTATTGAAATTTTTGGAAGAGCCCTTATTGATAACAATGATGAACAATCGATTAATCGGGTAAAGGAATGGGGAAAAACAGCTGGTAGTTTTATCTTTAATCTAGGGGTGTCTTTAGACGAGGCGCTCAAAGACTCCAGCTATTATCGGACAGTTATTTGGAAATGGATTCAAGAGTTCAGCTCAGATCAGGACCTCTCAGCTGACTCTATTTTTAAAATCATATCAATAATTGACCCTTTACTTGATCATGCGGTCTATTACTTTAGCTTAACGTTCGTTCATCATTTCCAACAATCGTTAAACAATGCCAAAAAGGCCTTTATGGAGTTGTCAGTCCCAATTGTTCCACTCATCCCGGGAGTAGGCGTCCTCCCACTGATAGGCAATATAGATACGGAAAGAGCTGCGTTGTTGATGGAAAAGACACTGGAACAGGCAAGTAAATTAAATTTAAACCATTTAATTTTGGATGTGTCAGGGGTACTTATTATTGATACGATGGTGGCCGATCAATTGCTGAAGGTAATCAGTGCTTTATCACTCATTGGAGTAAAAACGATCCTTACTGGGATACGTCCAGAAGTAGCCCAAACAATTGTAAGTCTCGGCTTAAGTCTTAATCAATTAACAGTTAGATCGAATCTGCATCAAGCATTTAAAGAAATACAATTGATTAGACAATAGAGGTAGAAAGGAGAATGGGCCCAGAGTTGGGCCCATTCTGTTTCATTTACCTTTAAGTTTTAATTGGTTTTTTACCGATATACATGATGTGTTCAGCCATACTAAGTAAATCTTCTCGTTCACATACCTGCTCTGCCAAATCCAGCCAAGCATTGATAACTTCAGGTTTCTGTCTTAATAATTCTGGTTCCCGAAGGTATAAGAAACTTTCACTATTTAGTAAATGAAGTTTTTCAAGGTCAAATTGATTAAAGAACGGAAGTACATTTTCAGGAGAAATATAAAAATTATCTGAAAACCCTTTTCCCGCAAAGTCCTTGCCATCCACAATTTTATTTAGCTCGGACTTTCTTTCGCTATCCAAGATCAATTCAGGATTCCTAATAAGATAATCCCATACAAATGAATAAGAAGAAATAAACGCCACGAACATAATTCCATTTGGCTTCAATTTTTTTAGGCATTCTCTGATCGTTTTAGCTCTATCTTCCTCGCTTTTAAGGTGATACATTGGTCCCATACATAGAACGTAATCGAATTGACTATCTTCAATAGTAGATAATTCACGGGCATCTACTTGTAATCTTTTAATAGCAAGACCTTGTTCGTTTGCCTTTTTTAATGCAAATTCAATATTTTTCTCTGATAGATCAGCTAACGTTACATCACATCCAAGTTCAGCAAGATATAAAGAATATCTTCCAGGCCCGCCACCGAGATCCAACACTTTGTCTCCGGGCTTTATATACCGGTTCAAATAGCGTTTGGTAAGTTCAAACTCTACTCTGTGGCGTTCAAGTCGTTCCCATTCATCATCTACTGTTTCATCATAAAACTTTCTCACAATTTCATCGCTCTCCAAACTAAATCCCCCTTATTTTCATTATGTGTTGCTCCACTGCCCTTCGACGTTCGTACAACAAAAGGTTTGAATACAAAATTAAATCCACTTAGCAACCCAGGCAACGTAGTAAGCAGCAGGAATAAATAGCAGCTGGGCGGCAATGGTTACGACTAATTTGGAGCTGACCATCGTTACAATCAGTAAAAACAATGAAATCATAATGACCTCCATTTAGGAGATCTTTAAGAGAGAGTTTAACTGCATTATAAAGAAAATTACCGAAATGTGGAACCACTAAAAGTCATTATTTTATTCGCCCGTTGTTTTTAATGATCAAAAAAGGGCGTTAATCCTTTTGGATCAAAGCCCCTAATGAATAATTAAACGCAATCACAGATTACATTTGGTCTTATTTAGTTCTTTATAATTTTAATTTCCGGATAAAAAACCAGTTTGGTTGTTCCTATTACCTTTTCCATCGGGATTGCCCCAATACCTCGGCTGTCTTTACTATCCATTCTATTATCGCCCAAGACGAAAAGATGACCTTTAGGAACTGTATCAGCACCTACTGCTGTTTCCTTTAATGTAAAAGATCCTGTTAAATGTCCGTCACCTATTTTTTTCTTGAATTTTTCTAAGTAAGGTTCCTTATATGCCTTCCCATTTATATACAAGACATCATCTTTATATTCTATCTTGTCACCTGGGAGCCCGATTACACGTTTTATATACTGCCTACCATCAGGTGCGTGAAATACAATAATATCGAATCTTTTAGGTTCCCCAATTTTATTCACGATCATACGATTCTCTTCTTGCAAAGTAGGTTCCATTGAAGCACCGTCAACGACAATGGGGGTAAAGATAAAAGTCCGAACAGTAAAAGCTATAAGAAGTGCAATTATTATTGTTTTAACCCATTCATACAGTTCGCTCTTCTTCTTTGCCATTTTTCATCCTCCCTTTATTTCGCCTAACAACATAACCTGATTTTACCATAAAAATGCTGAATATTTTTTGCTTTATATTAAAAAAGACGCCTAATTCATGCTCCCTAGTAAAACTTCTATTTGTTAGAAAATGGTTATTAACAATATGATTGTGAGCACAACTAGTGCAACAATTGAAGATATTTTAGTGTAACGGATTGCCCCTTCGCTTATTTCTGGTTCTTCTTTAAACATCCATCTTCTGCCGAACAACATACTTTCCTCCGGGTAAAAATATGTCCAAATTAAAAGTACATATATCGGTACTGAAAAGACAATCAACAAATAGATATCAGCTATATCCACAGCATCATCCCCTAATAGTTGTTCAATACTATACGTATGAAATTCCAGATGGATTCATTATTCTTTCCATTTGATAATAAGAAAGAAGTTCAACGAAAAATACGGCAATCCTTCAGGGATCCCCGCATCTGTAGTTTAATAATTTCTAATTCCTTTTTAAAGATTTTTGATATTTGCTGTGGCCATCCGTTAAATCAACAAGTTCAAACCCATTATCCTTATAAAAGTTATTTAATCTTAAATTTTCAGCAACACAATCCAATTTAAGATATTCTTTGTCACTTATATTGTTTTGTATCCAAGCCAAAATACTTTTGCCTAGCCCTTTCTTCATGTATGTAGGAATAATGGCAAGTCTATGCAGGTAAAGTGTTTTTGAGGAATTATCCTCTCCCCAAATATCCTTGTCCCATTCACTTTGTTTAGATAAGAGAGTAAATGTAGCCACAATATCATTATCTTTCAAAACAATATACGTTTCATGATTGGATATGGCTTGTTCAATCTCTTCATCGTCACCTCCATCTAATAAAAACCTCCATTGGTTTATTTCATTATCCTTCATCCATAGAGCTATCTGTTTTAACATTTTAATTACTTTACCGCTATCGTCTTTCGTAGCAATTTTTATATTGAACCCTTCAAGACCTTCAATGTAAGCCAAATTCATTTGCTCCTTTTATCTTCAGGTATGATTCATTTGTAGCAAAATACTTAACAAAGCTGTCACTTTAGTTAATACACTTCGCTTCGTATTCAGTAAAATTTTGTTGCTTTAATGTTTCTAAAAACCTTTCTTTTATAACCACTTTGGAAGAATATAGCTGCTCTCTTTGTAACTATTGTTTTATCAAAATTGTTGGGTACTTCTTCATTCTCTGATATACTCATTTAAATTAGTTATCGTATTAGCCACTCTAAGAAGAAAGGGGAATAAAAATGGACAGCTTACTTACTTACATTTCAATTGTTGCCATGATGGTTGTTATACCTGGCGCCGATACAATGCTCCTCGTGAAAAACACCCTCGGTTACGGTCCAAGGGCTGGACGCTATACGATCCTTGGAATGGCAACAGGGCTTTCTTTTTGGACGCTTATTGCCGTTCTTGGTTTATCCATTGTCATTGCCAAGTCCGTCATCCTTTTTAGTACAATTAAATACCTGGGAGCTGCTTACTTAATTTATTTGGGGATAAAAAGTTTTTTTTCAAAAAGTGTGTTTTCTTTAAACGAAATTCAAGAACAAATACAGGCACCTACCCATTCTTCCAGCCGGAAAAATAAAGAGTCGTTTATGCAAGCATTGTTAAGTAATGTTCTTAATCCAAAGACAGTTTTGGTTTACATAACCGTCATGCCTCAATTCATCGATTTGAACGGAAATGTCAATCAGCAATTGATTGTGTTGGCATCCATCCTTACATTACTCGCTGTATTATGGTTTCTTATCCTGGTGTATGTAATGGATTACGCAAAAAAGTGGCTGAATAGCTCCAAGTTCCAGAAAGTATTCCAAAAATCAACTGGCTTGATTTTAGTAGGCTTTGGGGTTAAAACAGGGATTTAACTTTTATTTAGTGCACATTTCCCCGTTCAGGCAGCTGAACGGTTTTTTTTGTCTTCATTTGCTCCTATCAAGTTTTCCTTTATTGAAGAAATTGAACGATGGCTGCGACCTGCTCAGGAGCTGCTATTAATCCATATTCCCCCTTAATTTGACCATGTTGAACCAGCTTACTCCGCCGTGCTGTGATTCAGACAGGCCATGGTTAACGAATCCATATTTTTCGTAAAAAGGAACCAAATCCTGTTTACATGTTAACGTGATTCCTTCTCGTTGATTTTCTTCTACAAGCTGTTCCATTTTATTAAGCAAAATTTTTGCGATGCCTTGGTTCCTTGCCTGTTTGGACACAGCTAATCCTAACACGCTCTGAAAGCCTCCTCTTTTCGGATTCTCTGTAATTTTTTCAAAAAGGTCGTCTGTTATGTAAGGTTGATTGATGATAGGCCCATTGATGTAACCAAGAATCGCCCCATCCTTTTCCGCGACGATAAAGGTATCAGGTATTAACCGAATCCTCTCCACAAATGCATCCTTCGTGGCCGCCTCCTCTTTAGAAAACCCTTCGTTCTCAATATGTAAAAGCTGTTCTAAATCTGTAGGTTGAACATTTCTTAAAGAAATCATTTTGTCTATAAACCCCTTCCTAACTATAGGTTTATTATCCTTTTTAATAGTTAGTTGTTCAACAACAAAAAAAGCCGCCCTAAGGCAGCCATTTGCTTAAACGAAGAAATGATTTACTTTTGGGCTATTTGAATAAGGTTGCCGCATGTGTCGTCCAGGACAGCTATGGTGACTGGCCCCATTTCCGTCGGTTCCATCGTAAACTTCACGCCTTTTTCCGTTAATCGAGCGTATTCCTTACGAACATCCGCAACCCCAAACATCGTTGCCGGGATGCCATCGGCGAATATCTTCTTTTGGAACTCCTTGGCGGCAGGATGGTCATTCGGTTCGAGAAGAAGCTCGGTACCATCTTGATCATCGGGAGAAACGAGCGTGATCCATCTATATTTGCCGGCGGGGACGTCCGTCTTTTTAATAAACCCCAGCTTTTCTGTATAAAACTCCAGGGCCTTGTCTTGATCTTGAACGAATATACTTGTAACAATGATTTTCATACTTTGTTGCCTCCTTTGAGTTGTGACGCAAGGACATAAGTCTGCCTGCGTTAAAAGTCCTGTTGGAATTATTCTATCCATCCCTTCAGCAAATCTTTAAGCGGTTCGTTGAAAAAGATAATGACTCGATATTTTCCCTTTCGTTTTGATTTTACCAGCCCTGCATCTTCCAATACTGAAAGATGTTTGGCTATCGCTTGCCGTGAAATGGAAAGGCCATGCTTCATAATGAGACGGACCGTCAATTCATACAACGTCAACTCGTTGCGATCGGATAGTTCGTCTAAAATAAGCCGCCGCGTTGAGTCTGCAAGAGCTTTGAATACAGCGTCTTTATCCCTATTCATAGATTGAGTATACGCAACTTCACGGTTGCATGTCAAACACAGGCAACTGTTTGGTTGCGTGTTAGGTATATAAAAAAGAAACAGAGAACCTCCCCGTTTTACATTAAAAGGGGCAGCCGTTTACTGTCTCCTTTTTTAGGTTCTGTTTCTTTTAGTATTACAACGTATTTCTCTGCTTCGGTTAGGTGGTGGCGGGTTGGCTTTTTGGCGATGACTTTGAGAGCAGCAAGACTACTTAATTTGTTCTTCCGTTTCCCTTATTATCATCCATTTTCCGTTAATTAGTTGCCAATTTTCAATGGTAAACAATCTTGCCAAGACTTCTTCATTTTTTACAATAAGCTGTTCATAAAAAACTGCGGCATTTTCGTTATCCTTCAGTCGAATAACCCTGTTCTCAAACCTTTTATTTGCACCCAAAAGGTGTTTAACCGATTGTTCCATACCATTTACAGCTTCCTGCTTGGAAAATATAATCGGTTTTTCAATTCCACTTCTAAAAAAGGCAACATAATAATCATCCGTCATTCTATTTACTTCAGACGTATCACCTGAACTCATTGCATCGTTCCAAGCACTGATAAATTCATCATGCACTTCGGTGAATTCTTTTAAGCGATTCTGTAATTCGAGCATTCTAAAACCTCACTTTCAATAATGTCTAAAATTCAGTTGGGCAATTCGATTTCCTATTATGTATCTCCAATGTTGGATTCCCTGTCTTCTGGAGCCATTATTTAGAATCTAATGTTAAAGCATCATGTAAGATTATTTTTGAAAGTTCATGATCGTTTAAAACGAACGGTACCTCCGAGGGCTCGACCCAGATTCGGAAAAGGGATTCTTGTTCACGCAGAAAAGGCAAGCACTCGACTATATCCATTCTGAAGAAAGCTTGATATCCTATCAAAGGATATTTTCCATTTGGATCGAATGATGGATTTTCTTCATGGCTTACCTCGATAGAACCTATGTATTTGATTGTTCCTTTTACGTATCCTTCTTCGTAAGCTTCCCTTACTATCGTTTCCTCCACTTTCTCCCCGGCCTCAGGGTGCCCGCCTGGATAATTAAAACCTCTATCCTTTATATGAGCCAATAGAACCTTCCCATCTTTCATGCACACAGCATGAACACTTGTAATTTTGGTAGACTCAGTCAGTTCCATGTGGGGAATCCAGGTAAGTTTAACATTACCACCCCAATTAGCATAAATCGTCAGCATCTATCTGTTCCCCTTGTTTTTTATTGAACCATCAGGATATTTAGGACTAGTACCTCTCCATCTCAAAAGCCTTTAAAGCCTCGTTTAACATTCCATTGCCTTCAATTCCTCTTTTATCCATTTACCCTTCTTCAATTAGTTCAACAATAGGAGGCATTAGTCCTTCTGGAGCATTGAAGAATAATTATTAACGAGGGTCCAGAATTAAAAAGAAGCAGAGGATACGTCCCCTGCTTCAGTGCTTTTTTTAGCCTTGTTTCCCTTTCCAGGAATCCTTCAGTGAGACGATGCGATTGAAAACTAACTTTTTATCCGTGGAGTCCTTATCTAAACAAAAGTATCCGTGCCGGAAAAATTGATACCTTTCCTCCATGGTTGCGCTTATAATTGAGGATTCGATTTTGCAATTTTTCAGGACAACCTTGGACATTGGATTAATCTTTTCATTCCAGGTTTTTTCGGGATCCTTTACGATCTCTTCATTTTCAAATAATTTATCGAACATGTTTACTTCGGCAGTGGTACAATGATCAGCTGATACCCAGTGGATCGTGCCCTTCACTTTTCTTCCTTTAAAACCGGT
Organism: Neobacillus oceani; assembly: GCF_046237595.1. NCBI lineage: Bacteria > Bacillati > Bacillota > Bacilli > Caryophanales > Bacillaceae > Neobacillus > Neobacillus oceani. Next base: position 3,774,519 of record NZ_CP143543.1, read on the forward strand.
TCCGCTTTTCGTTATTGGATCGTACGTACAAAGAAGTTCAATTACCTCCCCTGTATTCTCGTCCTTGATCACTTCATTGCACTTAATGAAATAGGCGCCTTTTAGGCGAACCTCCTCATTCGGGGACAATCTTTTATAACCTTTTACAGGAACTTCCATGAAGTCATCGTTTTCAATATAAAGGACTTTTGAAAAAGGCACTTCCCTTCTGCCCAAATCAGGATTCTCGCCATTGTTTTCAATCGATAAAAGTTCGGCCTCAGTTTCATCATAATTTGTAATCGTAACTTTAAGGGGATTTAGGACAGCCATTACACTATTCACTTTTGTTTTTAGCTGGCTGCGCAGGATGCTTTCAAGCATCGCAAAGTCAACTATACTTTGGTGCCTCACAAAGCCGATTTCATTCACGAAGGTTTGGATGCTTTCCGGAGTGAAACCTCTCCGCCTAAGGCCTCTTAATGTTGGCAGCCTCGGATCATCCCATCCATCGACGAAATTTCCTGCAACCAACTCCCGCAAATACCGTTTACTGGTGACAACCCCCGTTATATTAACGCGTCCAAACTCCCTTTGTTTTGGCGGTTCCTTAATTCCCAGTTCGTTTAGAACCCATTCGTATAGCGGGCGATGGTCCTTGAACTCTATTGAACATAATGAATGGGTAACGTCTTCAATCGCATCCTGTATAGGATGGGCAAAGTCATACATTGGATAGATGCACCAATCGTTCCCTGTTCGATAGTGGCTTGCGTGTATAATTCGATAAAGAATCGGATCCCTTAAGTTCATATTCGGCGAACCCATATCGATTTTTGCCCTTAACACTTTCGAACCAGTCGGAAATTCACCTTTTTTCATTTTTAAAAATAGATCAAGGTTTTCTTCAATAGGCCTGTTGCGATACGGGCTGTTTTTACCTGGCTCAGTTAACGTTCCTCGGTATTGCGTGACTTCTTCAGGTGACAATTCACAAACATACGCTTTGCCCTTTTTAATCAAATGAATCGCCGCGTTAAATAGTTCATTCGAATAATCAGAGCCATAGAATATACGATTGCCCGGGGAGTAGCCCAGCCAATTCATATCTTCAATAATTGCATCAACGTATTCGATGTCTTCTTTTAAAGGATTCGTATCATCAAAGCGAAGATTGAATTCCCCATTAAATCGTTTGGCAATCACATAGTTCATATTGATTGCATATGCACTCCCAATATGAAGATAACCGTTTGGCTCGGGCGGAAATCTTGTGCAAACATTCCTGTGATACGCGCCATTCCTCAAATCTTCGTCCACAATTTTTTCAAGGCTATTGTAAGTTTCATCGTAATTCATTGTTTTCCCTCCGTTTCTAAAAAGTTGTGTTTGTTTTTTCCCAATAAAAAAATCCCACCCCCAAGACGATTCAGCCTTGGGGGCGAGATTTACAATTCGCGGTGCCACCCCAGTTCGTTAATATGTTTCCATATCAACCTCTTCAGGTACGGTATCAATCGATACGTATACCCTAGCTCTATAACAGGAGCTCCTGTCACACTATCCCTTATCAGATAAGTTCCAATGTGAATGCTCAGAGTCTTGGTTCGATAAACAATTCTTACTCCTTTTCAGCGCCCGGAGCTCTCTGTGAAGAATTCGTATTATCTACTCTTCTCGTCATCGCGATTACAGTATTTGTTTTTGAAATTATTCAATATAATACCAAGGGTCTTTATTTTTGTAAAGATTAAATATTCATTATCTTCACGTATACTTTAAAGTTCCCGCTTCATAAAAAAACTTTCACCAAACAAACTGAGAATGAATTCCACTTTTTCACAAAAGTACGCGTTTAAACTGAATATATTTCATACAATCGTTTCCAATAGAATATGTATAAAGGATGTTATCCAATTGGAGGGTTGTGTCATGCCAATTCATGTTGTGCGGCCTGGCGAAAGCTTATGGGAAATTGCACAAAAATACAATACACCTTTATTGGACATTATTAGGGGGAATAACATCCAAAACCCAAATGCGATTTATCCTGGTACTGCATTAAACATTCCTGATAGAATAGCCGCTGTACAGGATTATTATCTTCCCTTGGAAAATTCCAGGCCTCGAACAGAGAAACTAACGCATGTGGTTATTCACTTCGTATCCAATGCAGCTAATAATCCACATAATCCTTATAATATCGAGGATATTTATCGAATTTTTTTAAATGGTGGGGTTTCTTCACATTACGTAATTGGCAGGAATGGCGAGATTTATCGGCTGGTTGATGAAAGCCGCGTTGCTTATCATGCAGGGAGTGGGAGTCTTCCAGGATTTCCGGGTTACGAAAACCGGTTAAATGACTTTTCAATCGGAATCGAATTAATGGCCATCGGAACCCGCGAGGAGATGCTGGCCTTTTTCCCATCCGAGACGTACGATTTGATTTCTCCATCCAATATCGGTTACACAGATGCCCAGTACCGCTCTTTAAATTTGCTCCTTGATGATATCATCAACCGGCATCCGTCAATCATCAGAGACAGAAGGCATATTGTTGGACACGATGAATACGCACCGAGCAGGAGGACGGATCCGGGAAGGCTGTTTGATTGGTCCCGCATTCGGGTGATCGGGAAATTTGTACACATTGTAAAAAGCGGGGACACGTTATGGGGCATTGCCCAAAAATACGGCACGACTATCAATGCCATTTCTAAGTGGAACAATATTAATCCAAATGCCATTTTATTTGTAGGGCAAAGAATTTTGATTCCGATTAGGAGTCATTAAAACAGGGCAACGCAATCATTTGCGTCGCCCTTTATTTTTCGTTTCTTTGCCAATGTCCGATATTCTTTTTAAAGGAGCTTTTTAAACCGCCCCACAAGCGGAACTACGATGATGCCGGCAATGACGACCTGCATGATGTTTCCTGGAATTGAGCCGAATGGCAGAATCCAGTTTCCGTAAAGGACGACCTCGGCAAAATAATAGCCTACGACTTTAATGATTAATGCGACAACAACGGCTAATGAGTAAACAAGCACTCGTTTGCCAGGCATTTTTTCAGAAATAAGGCCGGCGACATATCCCATTGCTCCAACGATGATGAATGTAAACGGCGACCAGGCTGCCCAACCGGAAAGAATATCGAACATTCCCATCCCGAATGCGCCTGCAATGAAGCCCGTCTTTCTGCCATATACGAATGCGGCGATAAAAAGCGGCACGTTCCCCAGGTGGATAAGGCCTCCGTTCCCCATGATCGGAAGCTTAATGTTAATAAACATCGTCGCCACCAGGGTAAGAGCGATGAATAGTGAGTTGATCACCAAGGATCTTGTTTTGGTTGATGCGGGTGCTAACGTAGATTGCATTTGAATACCTCTTTCTTCTGTAAATTTAAACCCCAATGATTGCTTGATATTTAGTATAATGAAAATTGACATTGTAGAAAGAGTCACTTTTTTAAAAAATAGTGTGGTCAGTAAGGAGGGCTTGCATATGGACATGCTTATATTTGACTTGGATAAAAGTACGGCAAAGCCTTTATATGAACAGCTTTATCTTGGCATCAAAAATGCCATTATCCATAATCAAATTGAAGTTGGAATGAAATTGCCTTCCAAAAAAAAATTAGCCGAATTTTTAAATATCAGCCAAACGACGATCGAAATCGCCTATGGCCAGCTTGTTGCTGAAGGCTATCTCATCTCCCGGCCCCGCGTCGGTTATTTTGTAGAAGAAATCGATGAATTGCCTTATATCGAAAAAGAGTCTTTGGCCATTCCGGTCGAAAAGGTTGCGGAAAGGTCTTTTCAGTTTGATTTTCACCCAGGAAAAATCGATACAGACTCCTTCCCTTTTTCCCATTGGCGAAAATATGCGAAAGACTTGTATGACAGCGGTTCAAAGGATCTTTTACAAATTGGGGAGCCTCAAGGGGAATACGCATTGCGGACCGAAATTGCGAAGTATCTTTATCAATCGAGGGGGATTGTTTGTAAACCCGAGCAAATCGTCATTGGTTCGGGAACCGAGCAGCTGCTTCCAATCATTTTGAGGTTGCTTGAAAATGATTCAGAATTCGCTCTTGAAAATCCCGGCTACTCCGCAATTCCAAGAATCGAATTGCAAAATAGGGCCATCCCGATCCCGGTGGATGAAGATGGATTAATTGTCGATGAACTTGAAAAAACAAACGCGAATGTCGTTTACATTACTCCCTCCCACCAATTCCCTACTGGGGCTGTTTTATCAGCAACAAGAAGGACACAGCTGTTGAAGTGGGCAATAAAGGATGAGAAGCGCTACATTATTGAAGATGATTACGATAGCGAGTTCCGTCATATCGGAAAGCCCATACCCGCATTGCACGGCATGGACCAAAACAATAAAGTGATTTATCTTAGCACGTTTACGAAATCATTGATGCCTTCATTGCGTGTAGCTTATTTGGTATTGCCTTCAACATTAGTCCGGAAATACAAAGAGACATTCAGCTATTACTCGGCAACCGTCCCGAGATTCGATCAGCACATCTTGGCCAACTTCATGAAAGACGGCTATTTCTCAAAGCACTTAAACCGGATGCGGAAAATTTACCGGAAGAAACACGATAAACTAACCCACACCTTTGAAACGTATTACCCAAATGCCACGATCACTGGCGACCAGGCAGGCATGCATATTCTGATTTCCGTCCCTCTGTCAAAAAGTGAACAGGAGTTAAAACAAATCGCCGCAGCAAACGATATTGCCATCTATCCAGTAACCGATTATCTGTTAAAACCGATTGATTATCCCTATCCAACCTTTCTATTTGGCTTTGGCGGAATTCCATTGGATGAAATTGAAACGGGGATTCATCGGTTGATGGAATGCTGGGGGATGGCGGGACCGCCTTCTCCTTAAGAAGAAAACGAAGCAAAGGTTACGCGGCTCCTTCCTCATAAATAAGTTAACGGTTGGCAGTTTTAAAATGAGTAAAAAGTAAATGTAGCTGAGGAATTATTCCCCATTCCCATTGTCGAATTATGGTAAAATTGTATGTACAGAGGGGGATTCGGATGAGGAAAAAGAGCGCAGTGGTAATGATAATCAGCTTGCTTTTAATCGTTTTCCTGATAGATAGGTTTACTGAGAAGAAAGTACGGATTACAAAGAATGAGGATGTTCAGTTACAAGAGATCGTTATTCAAAAAGGAATAGGAAATCTTTCCGACATTAAAAATAGAACAGTCAACTCCCCTCAAAAGGCAGAGGAAATCTTATCGATGGTTGAAGGCTTAAAAGTTAAGGAAGCCAAAGAAAAAGTTCGTATTGAATCGCCAGATACGTATGTGTTCAGCTTCCATAGAGGGGAAAACTCTGGGATTGAAAAAATAGTTGGTTATTCTTTTTTTGTGCTAGGTGACGGAACATTTGTCTTTACGCACCAGGATATCAACAAGCCATTGGACAATCCTCTTGTTACAACTTCCACGCATAAAGAATTGCTGGATGAAATAAGACAACAATTAAATTTGAATTTTTAAATTGTTGTGCATTTATGTATTGGGAAAGTAATAACAATGCGAAGTGTTATACAGGAAAATTAGCTAAATTGAATATGAGCGGAGAAAATTCAAATCATGGATCATATTACATTTGGACAAAAAGAAGAAGGTATCGATTACATAAACAGGCCAGCTGTTTATGGTTTGCTGTTTGATAGCCAGATGGAGAAAATGGCCATAATCCAAACAGGTGATCATAAATATTTTCTCCCTGGCGGAGGAATCGAAAACAATGAAACACATGAAGAATGTTTAAAAAGAGAAGCCCTAGAGGAAATGGGTATGGAGGTTGAGATAAGCCATTTTTTAGGGTGTGCCCGAAGGTATTTTTATTCAACTAATGAATTTAAATATTACCTTAGTGAAGGTTATTTTTATTTATGTGAAAAGGGCAGAGATATAAGTAAACCAACAGAAGAGGATAACTTTCTTGTATGGATTGAACCTTCTCGAGCCATGGAAATTTTATTCCACGAACATCAAAGTTGGGCAATTCATAAAGCATTAAGTGTAAAAAAGCTGGATTTAAAACAGAATGAAATAAAGCTCGTTATTGGCGCGGGAGAATATAATAATAATCCAGGATGGCATCATACACAGGAAGAAGAATTAAATTTATTGGATGAAAACACGTGGCAAGAGCAGTTCAATAAAAGTTCATTAACTGCTATTCTTGCCGAACACGTTTGGGAGCATCTAACTTATGAAGAAGGTATAGAAGCAGCAAAGATGTGTTTTAACTTCCTAAAACCTTTTGGATATATACGCTGTGCAGTACCTGATGGTTATTTTCCAAATGAATCCTATCAAACTATTGTACAAGTCGGAGGGCCTGGCCCAAAAGACCATCCTGCGGCAAGCCATAAAGTAGTTCACAATTACAAGACATTAACCAAAATGTTTGAAAGTGCTGGATATAAAGTAAAATTGCTTGAGTACTGCGATGAAGATGGGAATTTTCATCAAAATGATTGGGATGGAGTTGATGGGGTAATTTTCCGTTCCAAGAAGTACGACCCTCGAAACCACGATAAACTTGTTTTTCCATCTCTCATTATTGATGCTGTAAAGCCATATTATACCTAAAAGAAAATAATGCATCCTTGTTTTAGTAAATCTAAAACCCCACTCTACCATTTAGGAAAAGTGGGGTTTTTAACTATTAGACTATATATTTTTCGGCTTTTATAAGGCGGTCGGGGGCTTGGCGCTTTTTGGCGATGACGTTGTTTAAAGCAGGACTATTTCATTGGTTCTTCCGTTTCCTTTATCATCATCCAATTACCCCTTGAACGGTGCTACTAATTATCTATATTTCACAATTACAGTATTTCGATATACCCCTCTGTTCCGTTGATAAGAATTCGTTGCCCATCTTTTATGATTTTAGTGGCGTTATCCACTCCAACAACTGCTGGTAAGCCATATTCTCGTGCGATAACTGCTCCATGTGTCATCAGTCCACCAACTTCGGTTACAAGGCCTTTTATGGATACAAACAATGGCGTCCAGCTTGGGTCTGTAAACGAGGTGACCAATATATCTCCAGCTTCTAAATCAGCCTCTTCGATGTTTAAAATGACACGCGCTCTTCCCTCAATCACTCCGGAAGAAACAGGCAGGCCTACAATCGCTTCAGCTGGGAGGTTTTCTCGTTTGTACTTACCTGCAATGATTTCGCCATCAGACGTTATTACACGTGGAGGTGTTAGTTTTTCATAAAATTTGTACTCATCTTTTCGATTGCCGATGATCTGGTAATCAAGTTTATTTGTGCGTACGACTTCGCGAAGTTCATCGAAAGTGAGATAGTATATATCTTCTTTTTCATGAATAACGCCCGCTTGTACGAGTTGTTCGGCTTCTTTCAATAACGCCTGCTTATAAACGAAGTAGCGATTAACCATGCCATATTTTGGATATTCCCGATAGCCGATGAAATTGCGGATTAAGTCGATCATTCGTTTTGTTTCTTTGGATTTTTGTTCACCGTCCGGTAATTGCTTCAATCGTTCTACTAACTCTTGTTCTTTTTTCAAAGCCTCCTGCCGCCCGTGCTCAAAAATTCGATTGCTTGCATTAGGCTCAAAGTTTTTGATGTTAGTGAGAATCATGGGCACAAGTGTAATTGGTTTTTCACTCCAGCGAGTCCTAGTCATATCGATTTCTCCGGCACATCGCATTCCGTATTTGTTGAGATAAGCTTTTATTGCGTCTTGGGCTTCCTGTCCACCATCATACTTAACCAGTTCATCAAAAAAGTTATCATCTTTTACTTGTTTTAAATACTCTATTACTTCTGGATAAGGGCGAATCACATCCGCGACATCCAATAGCGCCAGACCCATTTCCGAAGTAATATTGTTTGGGACAGATTGAGAAAGTGTGTCTGCTGCGTTTTTTACACCTAACCACTCGTTCATTTTTTCATTTATCCATGTAGAAGCATTCATGGCCGACATGAATACAGCTGAACTTTGCGGATCAAATAAAATCTTCTTTAATTCCTCGATATCTTCCAGGATGAAATCAAATAATTCTGATCCCGATTTTGTTAGGATGTTTTGTTTTAACTCATCAAGGGATGTTTGGCTACGCTTTATCAGATCAGATACAATCGATGGGTTATTTTCGATTTGTGCCAGGCTATCTGTATTTCCTCTAGTGGGACTCGGTCCTTTACTATCATTTGGTACCGATTTTATAAAATCTCCACGGTCAATGATGTTCATAAGTGCGTCTTTCATGAGTGGATCATGTTGTCCCATAGCATTTAATAACATGTTTCTACTGACAGGTGAAGCCAGTTGATGTGTGACATCGACAAACAACCTTCCACCAGCTTTACGCATAGTGGCAGGTGTCGTTAACAGGAAAAAAGACAATCCCAATGGTTTCATGGCGTCTGTCATCATTTGCTGATGTCCGACTGATACATAAACGTGATTTTCTTCATCGTTCGCTTCAGGGATGGGGAAAAGAGTCGTGATTGGCCGGCTCTGGACAATGTAAAAAGTATCATCAACCAAACACCATTCAATATCTTGTGGGCAGCCGAAATAAGCTTCGACCTGTCGTCCGATGCGTGCCAGTTGTAAAATTTGTTGTTCAGTAAGTGTTTGGGACTTTTGGAGATTAGGTTCGATCGGCTGCGTCTCTGTTCCGCCTTCTTTTCGCGCATAGATAGCCAATTGTTTGGTTGCTATCCTTTTATCGAGGACTTTATCTTCCTGGACTTTATAACAATCGGCAGAAACCAAGCCAGATACCAGTGCTTCTCCAAGCCCAAAGCTGGCATCGATTGATACCTGCTTTCGGTTAGAGGTAATCGGATCAGCGGTAAATAAAATCCCTGAAGCCTGTGGGAAAACCATCCTTTGAACGATAACGGATATATACACCTGGCTGTGGCCAAATCCATTTTGCATACGATAGATTACCGCACGGTCCGTAAAAAGGGAAGCCCAACATTTGCGGATATGCTGCAAGATCGCTTCTTTGCCGATGATATTTAAAAAAGTGTCTTGTTGACCAGCAAAAGAGGCATACGGCAAATCTTCAGCTGTCGCACTAGACCGCACTGCATAAGCATGTTCATCACCAAGCTGGGAGAGATAGTTAGTAACTGCTTCCACAACATCGGAAGGGATTTCTGCTTCGATAATGTTTTGTCTAATCTTTCTGCTGATATCACCAATTTGATCTCGATCTTCTACTTTTAGCATTGGTATCCGATCCAACAAAGCATGATACGTTTCATTTTGTTCGATGGCTTTTCGATATCCCTCAGTTGTAACACAAAATCCTTCTGGTACTCGTATTCCTTCGATTTTTGATAATTCCCCTAAATTTAACCCTTTTCCGCCAACGAGTAAAAGTTGATTTTTTTCCACTTCCTGAAAGCCGAAAACCAAAGAACTCATTCTGCATCTCTCCCCACCATCAATGTTCTATTGATTTTAGCTGCATTACATAAAAATAAAAAGTCTATTTTCCCGATTTTTTACATGTTATAATTAAACTGGGAAGGGATAAGTAAACCTTGTTATATAGTTAGCTAATGCCCATGTTTACCTCTTGAAGCAGATCATATACCCTTTTAACCCAAAGATTTGCTGAATGAAATTTTTAATCACATAAAGAAAACAACGCTCAAAACTTTGAAAAAAGTTTTGAGCGTTTTTCATATTATACAACGTATTTCTCAGCTTCGATGAGGCGGTCGGCGGCCTGGCGCTTTTTGGCGATGACGTTGATTGGCGTGTGGCGCGTAAATTTGCGGAGCGCCGACATGAGCATTCTCAGTGTGTCGCCTTCTTCTGTAGCGACGAGTGTTTCTTTTGCGTGCTGCTCGATTTCGTTGAATGCTTCCTGGCAGAAGATTTGTGTGTACAGGAGTTTCTGCCGGGATTTTTCAAGGCCGGCTTTAGCGATTGCCTTTTCGGTCCTCAAGACCGCCGATTCCATTGCGTATGCGTTGGAAATGATGTCGGCGATGTTGACGAGGATTTCCTGTTCCTGTTCTAGGGCTTTGCCGTATTTCTGGGCGGCAAGGCCGGCTGCGAGAAGGCCGATTTTCTTCGCGTTCCGGACGAGGTGCTTTTCCTGCTCGAGCGGCTCGTCACCCGGATCTTCCGGCATCATCATCATAAGTTCTTCCTGAAGCTGCTGGGCTTTTTGGAAAAGCGGCAGTTCGCCTTTCATCGCTTTTCGGATATAGGTTCCAGGCACGAGTAGGCGGTTGATTTCGTTCGTTCCTTCGAAAATTCGGTTGATGCGGGAGTCGCGGTAGGCGCGCTCGATTTCGTATTCGGCCATGTAGCCATAACCACCGTGAATTTGGACGCCTTCGTCGACGACGTAATCAAGTGTTTCGGTGCCGAAGACCTTGTTGAGCGAGCATTCGATTGCGTATTCGGCGATCGATTTTGCGACTTGGAGGCCGTCCCTTGCTTCCTCCGCGGTGAGGCGCCCCATCCGGTCCTCGAACAGGCCGACTGTCCGGTAGACCGAGCTTTCGGCTGCATAAATTTTCGAAGCCATCGTCGCGAACTTTTCCTTTGTCAGGTTGAATTGCGAGATTGGCGTTTTGAATTGCTGGCGCTGGTTCGCGTACTCGATTGTGATTTCGAGTGCCCGCTTTGCTCCGCCAACGACACCGACGCCGAGCTTGTAGCGGCCGATGTTCAAAATGTTGAAGGCGATGATGTGGCCACGGCCCGCTTCGCCTAATAGATTTTCTTTTGGAACCTGTGCATCCTGGAGGATAAGTGTCCGGGTCGATGAACCTTTGATACCCATTTTCTTTTCCTCGGCACCGACAGAAACGCCCGGGAAGTCGCGCTCGACGATGAATGCTGAGAAGTGCTCGCCGTCAATCTTCGCATAGACGATGAAAACATCGGCAAAGGCGGAATTGGTGATCCATTGCTTCTCGCCGTTTAGGATATAGTGCGTTCCTTCGGCGTTAAGTTTGGCGGTTGTTTTCGCTCCAAGTGCATCGGATCCGGAACCCGGCTCGGTTAGGGCGTAGGCCGCCAGTTTTTCGCCGGTTGCGAGGTCTGGCAGGTACTTTTTCTTTTGTTCCTCGTTTCCGAAGAGGACGATTGGTAGTGAACCAATTCCGACATGGGCGCCGTGGGAAATCGAGAAGCCGCCCGCACGAGCCATTTTTTCGGCGATGAGGGCGGAGCTGATTTTATCAAGAGCAAGGCCGCCGTATTCTTCCGGGACGTCCGCGCCAAGGAGTCCGAGTTCGCCGGCTTGCTTGAGCAGCTTGACGGAGCGGTCGAACTCGTGGTTTTCGATGTGTTCGATTTGCGGCATGACTTCCTTTTCGATGTATTCCTCGGTGGTTTTGGCAATCATTTGGTGCTCGTCGGTGAAATCTTCAGGGGTAAAGACACGGTCATACGGTACGTCTTCGATTAAAAAGCTTCCACCTTTAATTGATTCGCCGAGCTGGTTGGTCGTCATTGTGATTCCTCCGTTTCTTTTTAAGAAGAATTGATTTGGGTGGTTGGGGCGGGCTTGACTTGGTTGGGATTGGGTCTGAGTTGGGTTGGGTTTTGAGTTTGGGTTTTGGTTTGGGTTTGGCTGCCCCGAGTTGATATGATTTTTGGACCTTTTTTCGTTTGGGTGCTAGCAGCTGCTAGCTTTTATGAACCAGGTTTATGGATTTATGAACCAGGTTGTCGAATTTATGAACCGATTCTTAAATTTATGAACCGGTTTTGCGGTTTTATGAACCGATTTGAAGATTTATGAACCTGGGCGATGAACTGGCTTGGTTCAAATCTAGGTGAACAAGCCATCCCGGCGCGCCAGGATGGCCGGTTTGCATTTCAGTTTTCATTTTTGGATTAGCTGACTTTTTTCCAACTAGAGCAGTTCGAATACTCCCGCCGCGCCCATGCCTCCGCCAATGCACATTGTGACAACGCCGAATTGTTCGTTGCGGCGCTTCAGTTCGTGGATCAGGGACAGGGTGAGTTTTGCCCCTGTGCAGCCAAGCGGGTGACCGAGTGCGATAGCGCCACCGTTCACGTTTACTTTGTCTTCATCAAGGTTCAGCTCGCGGATGACCTGGATGGCCTGTGACGCGAATGCTTCATTCAGTTCGAACAGCGAGATGTCGCTTACTTCAAGGCCGGCGAGCTTAAGCGCCTTCGGAATCGCGACGACCGGACCGACACCCATGATTTCCGGCGGAACTCCCCCGACTGCGAACGACCTGAATTTTGCGAGCGGCTTCAGGCCCAGTGATTCCGCTTTTTCACGCTCCATGACCATGACAGCGGCGGCACCATCGCTTGTTTGCGAGGCGTTCCCCGCTGTGACGGTTCCGTTCAGGGCAAATGCCGGGCGCAGTTTTGAGAGTGTTTCGAGATTCGTATCCGGGCGGACGCCTTCATCGTGTGCGAACTGGAAGGTCTTCTCCTTCAGCTTGTTGTCGCTGCCTATAGTGCGGACGGTGACATCGACCGGGACGACTTCATCGTTGAACTTGCCTTCCTGGATGGCGCGGGCGGCGCGCTCATGGCTGCGGACGGCGAATTCATCCTGGTCACGGCGGGTGACGCCGAACTTTTCGGCGACTTTTTCCGCGGTGTGGCCCATGCTCATGTAATATTGCGGGGCCGTCTCGGCGAGCTTTACATTCGGGCGCGTGACATGGCCCATCATCGGCACCATGCTCATCGATTCCGCCCCGCCGGCAAGTATCGTGTCTGCATAGCCGAGCATGATTCGCTCGGCGGCGTAGGCGATTGACTGCAGGCCGGACGAACAATAGCGATTGATGGTGATGGCCGGGACTTCGTACGGGAGCCCGGCCAAGCCCGCGATGTTGCGTGCCATGTTCAGGCCCTGCTCCGCTTCCGGCATCGCGCAGCCGATTATAACATCATCTATGTTTCCTTCGTAATTGCCGGCCCGCCTCAAGGTTTCCTTGATGACGAGCGCTCCGAGGTCGTCGGGGCGAACCTGGGCGAGCGAGCCCTTCTTCGCTTTTCCGACCGGGGTGCGGGCTCCGGCAACGATGACCGCTTCTCTCATTGGGTTCCCTCTCTTTCGTTCTAGTGTTCTTGTAAACTGGTTGGCTTTTAAAATGCAAATGAAACGTGGGGTGTGCAACCGGGAATCACGGTTCTTGTTTTTATCAGCATTCGCTGGCGGTTTATCAGTAAATGGCGACTGTTTATCAGTGGCAGTAGCTTCTCAGTAAACAGCAGCTGTTTATCAGCATTTGCCGACCATTTATCAGTATTTGGTTGATTAACCGAGTTACCCGCCAATTTGTTAACGAAAAGCCGGTTATATTGATTGCGACTGGCGAAGCTGATTCACTTTTAAACTGGTTGGTTATTAAACTCTAGATACGTCCACTCACTTTTAGTTACGCAGCGGTTTCCCTTTTAGGAGCATGTGCTGCATGCGCTGTTGTGATTTTGGTTCGGCTAGGAGGCTTAGGAATGCTTCTCGCTCTAAATCCAGCAAGTATTGTTCGTCGACTTCGGTGCCGAATGGGACTTTTCCGCCGGCTAGTACGTAGGCGAGTTTTTTGGCGATTTTCATGTCGTGTTCGGAGATGTAGCCGGATAGCTGCATCGCCTGCGCACCAAGGATGAGTGCCGCATAGCCGGTTTCGCCGGTGACCGGGATTTTCCTCCTGACTGGCGGTTTGTAGCCCTGTTCATGGAGGGCGAGGACCGCTTGCTTCGCGTCGTAAATCTGGTGAACCGGGTTGACGGAGATGCCGTCGGATGGCCTCAGGAAGTTGAGTTCGCGGGCTTCGTCGCCTGATGTTGAGACCTTTGCCATGGCGATTGTTTCGAATACTTTGAAGGTGACTTTCATTAAGTCGAAATCGACGCCTTTCGGTAGTGCGTTCAAATACCGGAGATAAAGCTCCTTGTTTCCGCCGCCGCCCGGGATGAGGCCGACGCCGACTTCAACGAGTCCCATGTACGTTTCCATCGATGCCTGAACGTGGGCACACGGCAGGCTGACTTCGGTTCCGCCGCCGAGTGTCATTTGGAATGGCGCCGCGGCGACCGGCTTTCTTGAGTATTTGATTTTCATCATCGTATTCTGGAACTGGCGGACGACCATGTCGAGATCGAAGAAGTTGTCGTCCTGGGCTTCCATCAAGATCATCGCGATGTTCGCGCCGACGCAGAAGTTCTTGCCCTGGTTGCCGATGACGAGCCCTTTGTAGTTTCTTTCGACCTCGTCGATCGACCAGTTGATCATCTGGAGAATGTCCGGCCCAATCGCGTTGTTCGGCGAATGGAATTCGAGCAGCGCGACGCCGTCCCCGATGTCGATCAGGCTTGCACCGGAATTCCTTTTTATGACGCCTTTTTCCTCTTTGATTTGTTTCAGGTTGATTGCTTTCGGGTTTACTTCGAGCGGTTTGTACTCACCGTTATGATAGTACGTATTGTTTTTATAAAAAGAAGTATGTCCTGCTGCAAGCATGTCCTCGACCCATTGCGGGACCTGTTCGCCCTGTTCCTTCATTTTCGAGACGGCACGTTCAATGCCGATTGCATCCCATGTTTCAAATGGGCCCTTCTCCCAGCCGAAGCCCCATTTCATCGCGCGATCAATCGATGGGATGTCGTCGGCAATTTTTCCAAGGAGCTCGGCAGAATAGAGTAGCACGGGGCTGAAAATGTTCCAGAGTAGCGTTCCGGCTCGGTCTTCTTTCGCGTATACGAGCGCTTTCAATTTATTCGCTGAGCCTTTTTCCTGCTTGGCAAGCTCGGTGGCCTGTGTCTTTAGCTTCTTGCGCGGGCCATACTCGAGAGTATTCGGATCAAGTTCAAGAATGTCTTTTCCTTCTTTTTTAAAAAAGCCCTGGCCAGACTTGCTTCCTAGCCAGCCGTTTTCAAGCATTTTCAGCATGACCGGCGGAACGTCGAATACTTCCTTTTCCTCTCCTTCTGCCTGATCATAGACGTTTTTCGCGACGTGGACGAACGTGTCGAGGCCGACAACGTCAAGCGTGCGGAAGGTTGCGGATTTTGGGCGTCCGATGAGCGGGCCGGTGACGGAATCAACTTCCCCGACCGAATAGCCGCCTTTCAGCATTTCCCTTAAGGTGACGAGCAGGCCGTACGTGCCGATACGGTTCGCGATGAAGTTCGGCGTGTCTTTCGCGATGACGACTCCTTTGCCAAGCACATCTTCGATGAACGTTTTCATAAAGTTTAGGACTTCTGGGTCGGTGTGTTGGGTCGGAATGATTTCGAGCAATTTTAAGTAGCGCGGCGGATTGAAGAAATGAGTGCCAAGGAAGTGTTTTTGGAAGTCATCGGACCGGCCTTCCGCTATAGCTTCGACCGAGATGCCGGATGTGTTCGAGCTGACGATGCTACCCGGCTTCCGGTGCTGGTCGACTTTTTCAAAGACTTGCTTCTTTATGGTGAGATTTTCGGTGACGACTTCGATGATCCAGTCGGCTTCCTTGAGGCGGGCTAAGTCGTCTTCCAGGTTTCCGGCTTCGATGAGGTTCAGGTTTTCTTTGACGGTGAGCGGGGCCGGCTTTTGCTTGAGCAGCTTTTGGAGTGCTTCTGCTGCAATGCGGTTGCGGACTTTTTTGTCCTCGAGCGTCAGGCCTTTCGCCTTTTCAGCATCGTTTGGCTCGCGCGGGACGATATCGAGCAAGAGTGTCGGGATTCCGATGTTGGCGAGATGGGCGGCAATCCCCGAGCCCATGACCCCCGAGCCAAGCACGGCAGCCTTTTTAATCGGTTGAATCACAAGTGTCTCCCCCTTCGACAAAATTTGAATGAATACTCATTCATTTTTTCAGCAAAAAAAATTGCACTGGAAAATAATGAGCTCTGCTAACTTTAATAATAAAATATTTTGAAAATTAGCGCAACAAATAAGTGACGCTTGGGATGGTCCTCTGCTTCATTTGAGCGTGTACCATTCTCTGCTTTAGTTCGCTATATCTATATTAATTTTTCTTAATACCCTCTATTTTTACATTGGAAATAGTGGTAAAATAGTCCTTATTTACCACCAATCTTTGACTTTAATGGCCCCTTTTCTATTGTGGTTTTTAAAAATATACGGTTATTTGGGAAGTGGGGAGATTCATGAATATTGTTAAGAAAAATCCGCTTGAAAAAGTGCTGATGAAGAATATGGAGTTGTCCTTGCTGGCATCGGGTGATGGGACGGAGGTCATCCTCCATAAACTGTATGCGGGTGCGCGTTGGGCTATGGCGCCGGCGGATGACTGGACCGCACTGGAGCATTTAACGATTTTGTCGGGGCGAATAAAGATGAATTCGTCTGTCGGGGAAGTTGTGCTTGAGCCGGGGGATTCTGTTAATGCATGCCCAGTGAAGGAGCACATGATCTTCACAGCTGAAACAGAAGTGGAGTTTTTATATGTCATATCGCAGCCGCAGTTTCATTTTTATAGCAATTCCGTGAAAGACATGATGGACCTGGCAATCTTGGTTGAAGAGAAGGATGGCTACACGGCTGACCATTGCGACCGGATCAAAGAGCTGTCAATGATGCTCGGAAAAGTGATGGGTTTGAATGCGGACGAGCTCTATATTCTAAATTTAGCTAGCTTCTTGCATGATGTTGGGAAAGTGAAGGTTCCGGATGAAATTTTGAACAAGCCGGGAAAATTGACTGGCGAAGAGTATGAAATTATTAAAATGCATACTGTCTGGGGAAGAGAAATTTTAACAGAAACGAACTTTCCGGATTTGGTCAAGGCTGGCGAAATCGTGGAACAGCATCACGAGCGGTATGACGGGAACGGCTACCCCCACCAGCTGAAGGGGGATGAAATCCGGGTTGAGGCAGCGATCATCACAGTCGTGGATGCTTTCGATGCGATGACGTCCGACCGCGTGTACCGAAAAGGAATGGATTATGATGACGCCTGCGCGGAACTGGTGCGCCATAAAGGCAAGATGTTCCATCCGAACGTTGTTGATGCATTTCTATCGATTAAACATCAATTGAGCTAAAGGAGGTGATACTATGAAAAAAATGCTGTTGGTTTTAACATTAGCTTTTGCCCTGCAAACCGTGTTCGCGGGTGCTGCTGGAGCGGCATACTTTAAGGGTGCGGACAAGACCATTTCAATCAATACCGGCCTTAATCTTCTTCCTAAATTGAAAACTGGTGATGCGACTTTCAAACTCCAGGAAGCTGTACATAATGTTCTAACAGATGCCACAGGCCTTGAAGTCGACCACTTCTACTTCTGGGTAGAAATCGACGGACAAAAAGTCCTCGCAGTCGACCCGCCACGCGCGATGTACTAATAAATCAGATTGATGCAAGGGACGTTTCCATTGCCCTTCGCAGTTATTATTTCTTTTAAGAAGGCTACTCGTAGTCTTCTTTTTTCATATAAAACATACATTCAGACACCTCGTCTGCTTCATCTGCATGGTAAAATTAAGTAAACGTTATTTGGAGGAGGGGTTGGGTTGGTTCCACCAGATTCTTTATTAAAGGTTTGGCGGTTGTTTGATGGTTTTCCGATGGAAACATTGACAAAGGCTTGGTTTTATAATCAGCCATCGGGGCGCAGGCAGCGGACTGTTCGTGAAATGATTGAGCACAGAAACCAATTTGGGACGAGTGGAAACTGTTTCGATTTAGCGATTTGGCTTTTGCATGAATTGAAGGATGCCGGGATTGAAGCGCATGCGATTGGCTCTGACTTCGGTACTCCCGAGGCTCATGTCGGGGTTCTTGCTAATGTTGATGGTTACCGCTATTTGTGCGACCTTGGGGACCAGTGGATCCTCCCTATTTTAATCGACAGCTCTAGTCCGGATTTTGTACATGAACCTGTTTCAGGTTTTTTCCCGGCCGCGAATGTGGAGGTCAGTTCTTCTGTTACCGACTTTGAGATTACATATCATCGTCCGAATGGGAAAATGAGCAGCCAACGTTATTCTTTAAGCAAAATCACGGATGATGAGCTTTTTGAAGCCGGCCACTATTCACAAAATTTATTAAGCCCACCTTTATGCGAAATGAGGGTTCCCAGCGATGATGAGGTCCAGCATTGGGAATTTTACAATTGGGCAAGCTTTCTAAGCACAAATGCAGGCTTATTTCATGACTCTCCATTAACTTCGAATGAAGAATGGAGTAAGCGTATTTTTTCCAAAACCGGGATTAGTCCCGCAGTTGTTAAGCCTGCATTGGAGCTTTATGCTTCTATTTTTAAAAAATAGCAGTTATCTGTTTTCAAATGGCTATGGTAGGTAAAAAAGTGGAAGCCTTGGTTTATAAGGCTTCCTAAACTGACTGGATGAAAAAAGATTTTCACCAAAACTGATTCAATTTTTCAAAATAAAACGGCCCTTATTGAATCAACAACAACATCCCTTCGTTGTTGTTTGCCGCGGTTTCGTAGTAGCGGAGGAGGAAGTCGTAGTTTTCGACGAGATACTCTTTGTCGTCTTCGCTCCATTTTTTGTGCATCGGGTAGATTCCGTGATCGCTCAGCTTCTTCGGATCAAATCTGCTGGCAAGCTCATCTGGAGAAAACGCTTTTAGTTCGTTGTAAATCTTCGCAACCTCATCGGGTTCAAAATAACGGAGCGGTCCGTAGCCATAGTCCTCGCCGAGTTCGTGTCCGCCTAGTACTGCCCGGCCAATATGCCCGTCAGCCGGCTCATCCAGGTCTGCCACGCCGCTCAACAAAAAGTAAATGCCATGCCACGATTTATCGATGTCGAGCTCAAGCTCCTCGATTTCTTCCATTTCAAAAATCAAGTCCGCCGCCTCGTCCGGATTTGCTTTTAAAACCTGCAGCGCCTTGGGCGGAACCCTGAAAAAACTCGCAATCATTCCCATTACACACCACTCCTCATGCTATCTTTTCCATTAGAATAGCACATTATGAAGCAGTTTTATGCAGTGAGGCAGTGGATTTCAGGCTGCAATTTAGAACGATAAAATTTTTTAATAATGCTATCTTGCTATTTTTCCATTTATGGTACAATTTTACTATTAACTATAAGGAAATGTGGTAATAGCGATGCCTGAAATTAAATGGGGAAGCCCTCTAGGCTTAGCATGTCTTGGAGTATTCTTAGCTGGATTGGGTGTATTTTTCAAAACAGTATGGAGTACGTTTTTATGAACTTTTGAGAGTGATGCCTGGGACGTTTCCTCTGCATCACTTTTTTCTTTGATATCACAACTCATCGTAATTATCAGTTATCGACACCTTGTTTTCCCGCAGCATATCCATTAATCCGGCTCGAAATGGAAGTATATTTTTATTATGCGGCAATTCATAGACGCGGTTATCCTTTGTGGTGAATTTGTATGCCTTGGTCTTGGTCATTCCTTTTTCATTTGCGTATATTTCCTTTACTTCTTTCATTTCATCCCATCGGAACGTCTCGACCGATTTATAGCTGCTTAGCTCGTTTGAATGAATCCCTTCTTTGTCAAGGTAATAATAGTTCTCGATGCTGAACATGAAGAATGGAATACTTAACGGGATAAACAAAAGCGACAGCCACTTAAGCTTCCCGAGCTCAAATTTCTTTTTAGCTATCACAAAGACCAGCAGGACAAGCGCTATCCACATCATTCCTACCCCGAACGTGACGTAAGATGATGGCGGCGTCTTAAAATACATAATATCCTTTGTGTTGTAGAGCGCTTCCTGAATGAGATTAACAAGGATAAATGGCATAAATAGGCTTCCTATGAATAGCATGATGGAAATGGCCAGTATGTACTGCGAACTCTTTCTCTCTATACCTGCAAGATTTATCATTTTTCCCCCTCCTTTTAAAATTTGACCCACGATATATTACTGGCTAATTAGTCCTCCTCTCGTAAAGTTCCGCATAATTCCGAATTATGGTAAAATTATAACATATATTACAAATTTTAAAATCTCTACTTTGAAAATCAGGATACAACCCCTGTCCAAACTTTTCTCCTCTTCTTTTTCCGAAAAATGAAGTAATCGATACTTCCCCAGTTTCACCCTATTTAGGAGGGATTGAATGGTTAAAAGACTTTTTGTTTTTGCTGCTTGTTTGGCTATTGGGGTCTTTATGATCACTATTGGTTCCTCAGTGAGCTATGCTTGTAAGTGTGCGGAACTGACTCCTGTCGGAAAAGAGTTTGAAAAGTCGGCCGCCGTTTTCACGGGAAAAGTGATTGGCATTAAAGAAGAAAAAGACATTGGTAAAGACGCTCGGACTGAGAAGGTTCTTTTCGAGGTAAGCGCTACGTGGAAAGGCCTCACTGAGTCCCAGGTGATTCTTGAGTATTATCAAGATTCCTGCAGCATTGATTTTAGAAAAGGCCAGGAATATTTGGTCTATGCCAGGGAAAATCCCGATTTTAAAAATAAATCGGTCCTGACAACCGGTGTGTGTGACAGAACAGTGGAAGTGGAAAAAGCCGGTGAGGATTTAACGTTCCTTGGCCAGGGTACTTCCCCGGTGAACCAAGTGGATCTCCAGAAAGAGATGGAGTGGTCAGTGCCAGTCCACACCCTTATGATGTGGCTTCCAGTAATGGGGGTTGCAGGGATTGTTGGCTGGTTCATTTGGAAAGGGGCAAAAAGTTGAAGACGGCTCTACTTAAAGACGTGAAGCATTGGATACGTCCCCACTTCACTCCAGGAGGATTATGATGATGGATGTTAAATATTTGGCGGGTTGGGAAGTTGATTTTGATGATGAAATGGAACTTTCCAAATTCCTCCACGTACAAGGTATCGATGCCGATAGTTTTTTATTTTTCAAGGATGTCCAGGGGGCAATCGAGCTGCGAATCAAAGATGGCATAATCATGGAGGCTTATAGCCATGATGCTGATGAATGTACTTTTATTGCAGAAGATATTAAACTGCCCTTTTCAGACTGGAAAGAACACAAGGTTTTTTTCCTCGAAAAGGACCGAAATGGCGCTCACAAATTGGGAGCGATTCCTGATGAATTGATTTTGCCTGCCCATGAAAACCTAAAGACCCCCTTTCATTATATCGGTACACTAGATGGCACCGACCCGGGATTTTCCTGGTTAGGGATGGAAAAACTGCATATCATCTACCCATTGAACGAATTCAACATGGGCATATATTTGGATTACAGCAACCCGGGAAGGCCGGTTCTATTAAATCCCGAAACTTTCTCGGATGATTGGTATGACGGCGATTTAGACAACACGTCCAAAGTTGAATTTGAAGAAAAAAGATACAGGGCGACCCGGAGGATTGAGAGCGACAGGTTTATTGAAGGGGACGACTATCTCCTTTGCGGCGCTCCTTTATGGTACCAAATGCCCGAAATCCCTCTTTGCCCAAAAACAAACCAGGTCATGGACTTTGTTTGCACCATAAATTCTGACAGCGAGATTCAACTCCTTCCTAATCATGCATCCAAAAGAAGATTGGCTGACGATTATCTATGCTTCGGTGATCATGGGCATTTGTTTGTGTTCTATCACCCGGAGTCAAAAGTTCTTCATCTCAATGTTCAGTTCTAAATGGACCCTGTAAAAACCAAACACACACGGGTTTAGTGGCATGGCAATTTTTTGAGGTCGGATGAGCGGAATTCTTTTATTGATGGCAGTTACGCTTTCGGCTGAATTGAGTTATAAGACAAAATGGGTACGAAGGGGTTATTTATGAAGCCAGTTGAAAATAGTAAAGTCATTTTCTTCGATGCCGGCGGGGTACTTTTTGACACATTCGTAAAGGGTTATGACCGGGTGAGAAGGCTTCTTGATGCGAGGGGATTCCATCGGGCGGACATTGACCTTGCCATTGAAAAGGCTAAAAGGATTCCGATGCCTTTTATTTCAACGTGGCTTGAGGAAGAAAGCTATTTCAAACGGTATTATGGGGCTATTGCGGAAGAGCTCGGGGCAAGCGAGCTATCGGAGGAACTGTTTTTCTGCGCCCATTATGCAAACCATTGCGAGTTGTTCCACGAGGTAGCCGGAGTGCTGAAGGCTTTGTCCGGCACCTATCGGTTAGCTGTAATTTCAAACGCCACGCCAAGTATGGATTGGGTTTTTGACAGGCTTGGAATCCGGAAGTATTTCCATACGATTATACTTTCGGCACACGTGAAAACCGAAAAGCCTGATGAAGCGATTTATAAAATTGCACTCGAACGCCTTCACGCTAAAGGCAGCGATTGCATTTTCATTGATGACAAACTTGAAAATGTTTTGGGCGCTTCGGGGATTGGGATAAGGGCGTTCCATTTGGATAGGGAAAAACAAGATTTGCAGGAATTATTTGAAGAGATAGGGATTTTGAAAGCGCCTGTGCGAGTAATGTAGGATCGATTTAAAAGGAGGAGTGCCTATGAGTCTATTGTTACTCGCAAAAATCCTCGGCGTCATTGGCCTTTTAATAATCGTTGTTCCTATTCTTTTCTTTTTAGCCGGAAAGGATAAGATCACAAAAAAGTTGATTTACACACTATTTTTCATCATTCTTTTCGTAAACTTTACCATTTGGATTGTCGCGGGTGTCCTTGAAAACGGAGTGAAATATTAACACATCTTAGGTTAGGAGTGAGCTGAATGAATTATTCGCCTGCAGGTTTTGGATTGAGGTTTTTTGCGGATATTATAGACTTTTTACTTGTTGCTTTGCCACTCGGTTTGTTGGTTGCCCTGTTATCAGGAGGGGATTGGGATAGCTTTGGATCAAGCTGGACATCTAATTTGATTTATTTGCTCTATTTAACGCTTTTGCCCCTGGTATGGAATGGCTATGTTGTCGGGAAGCGCATGATGAAAATAAAAATTATGCGCGTGGATGATGAGCCGTTAACGTTAAAGAATATGATTTTACGTGAAGTTGTCGGCAAGTTCCTTTTGGCCTCTTTAACGTTGGGAATTTCCAGCCTTGTTAGTTTGTTTATGGTCATTTTCCGCGAGGACAAGAGAGCCGTTCACGATTTCATTGGAGGAACGTACGTGGGGTATGAATATTAGGTTCTTTCTTGTAATAAGAAACATATGAAAAGTCCCCTCCATACTCGTAAGAAAATCAAATATTCAAAATTTTATTGTTTCTCTTAAGAACTATTGGATGTATAATTATCTAAAAACCAGAAAAAGGCAAACCTAATTGAAAAATAGGGACGCAAAGTCACAGGTCTAAAGTTATCAAACAATGATGGCTGGGCTGCCGGGTTCAATCTTAAGGAGTTGAACTCATTTGTTTAAATCAATCATTTGTTTTTTTCGCCGAAACCATAAGTATGACTATTTTTCTGGTAAATGCATTCGGTGTGGTAAAAGACGAGTACATTAAAAACAAGCAACAAAACTTTTTTTATTATTTATGGGCAAGGAGAAAACAGCTTCTTTGCCTTTTTTATTTGAATTTTTCGTGATTGATTCAGTTTGGGGATTGTTTGCAGTGTCTGTTAAGCCGATCCCGAGGACAATCATGGATCTTGGCTATTTAAGGGTCTTCTTGGCAACGTTGAAGACAGTTTCGAGGGAGTTCAATTAAATCGCCTTCATAAATAGTTACGACCTAAACCTATTTCGGATTCTGAAACCGCGAATTTTATATTCATAGTCGGAACATGAAGCAACTTCGGACTCAGAAGCAGGGAATTTTACATTCTGAGTCCGAAAATGGGACAACTTTGAACCAATTAATACGTTGTAACCAAATAGTCGCCGAGAATTGGATAGTCTCGGTTTATGCCGTTTCCGGAGAGGATAAGATCATGTAATTCGAATGTCTGACTACGGTTTTAGTTGTATCATAGCCCAATCTATCCGCGAATTCTTTAGAAACCTCCACTATTACGCTGTTGTCCCTTACAATTTCAACAGTTCCTTCTAAATCGTGGTCCTTACGCGTAAATGATATTTGATCACCAATTTTAGCTCTTTTTTTCGCCATACCAATGCCCCCTAACTCTTACTACTAATTATGGAGTCATGTCCCCATTTTTATGCGTCTAAATTGTTATTCCCTGCGGAAGCCCAAATAAACGCCTAAACCGTTGGTAGTTTATTGCTAAGCTCTCATTAAAAGGGCTGGTTTTTCAAAAAATATTAATCAGGGCTGATTAACTTCCCCGACCATCGGAAGCCGCATATGCACCTGCCTTAATTAGCAGTTGTCCGAATCCATTCCTTGATTAATGTTCTGAGCTTTTCTTCTTTATCCTTCACATCATTTTTATTAAAAAAATTTACCAAAGCACGGTCATTTGTCTGCCATTCCAATATCCCCGTGTTGTCAACAAACAGTGGTTCCTTTATTGGTTCAGGACTTTTCTTTGCCCCGCAATGAAAAATGAGGCGAAAAAATCCTTTTCCCTTTAGGTTGAATGTTATCCGATCGTCATTTTCAATGAGGAAACTCGGGGCATTCCATTTAATATGCTCCGTTATTCGAGAATCGCAGCTTAAAATTATTTTCCGGACCTCCTCTATTTCCTCTTTAAGAGGATGGTCAAGCTTAGCCATAAACTCCGCAACTTGTTCAGGCCCGGTCA
Organism: Neobacillus oceani; assembly: GCF_046237595.1. Classification (NCBI taxonomy): domain Bacteria; kingdom Bacillati; phylum Bacillota; class Bacilli; order Caryophanales; family Bacillaceae; genus Neobacillus; species Neobacillus oceani. The sequence goes on from NZ_CP143543.1 coordinate 3,799,088, forward strand.
ACTTCTTTTTTACCCGTTTTTCTGATCCCTTCTTCATTTAATCACAACCTTTTATGTAAAATAATAGCGTTAACCAAATGAAGTTTGATTAACGCTAACGATGAAACCACTTTCGGCCTATTTCGATTGAAGTTCGGATAGATAATCGTCAAGTCTCTCGTATTGTGAAGAAACTCCTTGAACAGCACCCATATCGACCACTTTTTTAACAGCCTCAGCTGTTGAAAATTTCGAGCGGGAAATGATTTTGGTTTTGCCTTCCTCTTCTATAAACTCCATCGTGATAACCATTTCAGGCATTTCAGGAAGAACATTGTATTCAGTATCTGTAAAGAAATCGGTGTAAACGATTTTTTCGGGGACAATAATTTCATGATAAACCGCTTTGCCGCAGGATTTCATTCCAAAGAAGTCACCCTGGTTTTTATCAACACATGTCATACAGTATAGCCAAACCCCATCTTCGTTAAAATCCAGCTCGTGAACTTCTGTTTCCCAACCCTTTGGTCCCCACCAGGCTGCCAGGTGAACAGGATCTGAAAAGACAGAGAAAACCAAATCCCGTGGTGCGTCGAAAACCCGCTCAATAATTAGTTCTAGCCCTTCTACCCTGGACACCAATTTGTTCAGTGCCTTGTTTCCCGACATGTTGATTCCTCCCACTTTGTTTAGTGAATACTCAATAGAATCCCCTTAGTTCCCATCTTGCAGCAAGCGCAAATACTCATCCAACCTGTCAAATCTTTCATCCCAGATGTGCTTAAATGATTCAAGCCACGTATCGAGTTCCTGAAAAGGATGAGGCTTAAGCCGGTAAATCCGTTGATTCGCAACGGCTTCCACTTTTACTAGGCCAGCATTACTCAGCACCCGCAGATGTTTGGATGTAGCCGGTTGAAGAAGATTGAGCCGCTCCGCAATTTCACCTACCGACAAAGGTTCCTTGCGCAAAAGCTCCACAATCTGTAACCTGTTGGGCTCAGCTAGTGCGTTTAAAATAGTTGAGATATGTTCGCCCATTAAGTTCCTTCTCCCTTCCTTCACAATATAACCAAAACGGAATATTCCTGTCAAGGAATATACAGACTTTTCTAATCATTTTGTCAATAAACAAGATGAAAGTAATTTTCGTTTTCACCTTGTTATGTAGGCCGTGTACAGCCTGGTTCACTCAATGTCATCGGGTTCCTTTTATTAATAATTTGGAAATTATGGTAATCCCAAATATAATAAGATAAATAGAGAAGGACTTTTATAAAAAACCAAATTTCAATTAGGAGGAGAGTATGCGAAAACTTATTGCTCAAGAGTTGGTATCGCTGGATGGTTTTTTTTCTGGGGCAAATGGAGAGATTGATTGGCACATTGTTGATGATGAATACACTGAGTATGCTCTGGATCTGCTCAATAGCGTCAGCATGCTCTTATTTGGACGTGTAACTTATCAATTAATGGCAAGCTATTGGCCAAACGAATCCAATGAAATAGCTCACAAAATGAATTCATTGCAAAAGATTGTTTTTTCGAAAACATTAGAGAGTGTGGTCTGGAAAAATACGAAAATAGTATCCGATAGCTATATTGATGAAATTCAAACCCTTAAACAACAGCCTGGAAAAGATTTATTGATTTTAGGAAGTGCTGAATTGGTTTCATTCTTATTGAATAAAGGCTTAATCGATGAACTTCATCTAACGGTTGTTCCCATTGTATTAGGCAGCGGCAAACCTTTATTCAGAGAAATGCAAAATAGAATGAAAATAACCCTTTTTAAATCAAAAACTCTTGGTTGTGGCAGTGTTCAACTATTTTACCAAACACATTAAAAGAACCTTGCCCCCTAATTTATACACAGCTATGTTCTTTTGGCGGATAAAAAATAAATAATCCCTCCGGCCATCCAATATGGCTCCCAAAATGCCAGCCTCCAAAAGGTCGCATAGTGGTCTAAGTTATAGTTCACTATATTAAATGCATGTAAGGAAATTGTGATGAAATTGAGCGCGCCGTACAAGAACAGGAATGCACCAGCTATTTTTACCGTATAAAAAAGCTTCCGGTCCAATTTTGAATTGTGCCGATGAACAAGCAGCATTATTAGTAATGCTGCCCCGAGAAGCTTGATGAAACCAGTAAGCCAAACGATTGCGAGGAACGAAGGTGAGGGATTTAAAGACATCTCATAAAGTGCCCCACCTAAAGACCTTACCCCCAACCTGCCTCCCATCGCCCAATAAAAACTCATCCCTGAAAAAATAACAGACCAGATAATTCCCAAATAGATAAACTAACCATTAGTTGAAAGTCTCTGCCCCATTTCTCAACAAATCCTTCCCTGCCTTTAATAGAATCCCAATCCAGGTCAATTCGTTGAATGGTCTTTTATAAAAATAAAATTCTTATTGAATTCCGTTTCACTGATCGATACCCTGCCCGTTAAATCACTCGTTCTTAAGACAAACTCCTTTACCCCGATGAACTCCGACTCCGCGATAAGGTAAAACTCTGTTCCTTTTTTATAACCATGAAAATTAGTCCTTAGTGTAAATAGCTTCATATTAAAACCCGCCTAGTCTATAACCTTTGAAGATAAATTATATCATTTAAAGCTGGTTGTATTTAGGGCTTCATACCATTTTCCCTATATGAAAATAGATATTGAACCAACCGGTTTTCCGTTCCCATGTATTCTTCATGGCCAACCCTGCTGCTTTCTTTAAAGCCTAGTTTCTTTAGCATTTTTCCGGAGCGGACATTGCTTTCGTGCGTTTCGGCAATAAAAACAGTGATGCCTAGCTTTTCAAAACCGAACTCCATCATGCACAGTGCGGCTTTAGCCCCTATGCCCTCGCCCCATAGCGTGCTTTCGCCAATCGCGATGCCTAATTCGGCGGAATGCCCCTGTATGCAGGCTATATCCGCATACCCTATTAACTTATCATTATATTGAATTCCTTTGCGGATAAAGTCGCCAGCTTTATTTTTCACACAACGAAGCCACCAGTTGTAAAGTTCATCTTTGTCCCTGTTTTGTTCCCACCCGTTTGCAAGGCAAAATCTCTCGTCTTTGCTCCAGGCTAAAACATAGGTGAAGTCATCCATGGTTAACGGCCTTAGTATTATGGATGGCGGTTGGGTCATTTTAAACCATCTCCTCAGGAGTTACTGCCTTACATTACCCGTAAATCATGACTCAATCGGCCAGCTCTTTTGCAACTTACGAATATACATAATCTGGCCAATGTGATAAGCATTGTGGGTTGTTAAATTCGCGAGTATTCCCCACCACTGTACATTTACAGAGAACCCCACCACATCTTTTTCCACTTTTTCCACTGTTAATAAATCCTGCCATCGAAGAAGCACGTCGACTAACTGTTTCCTTAAGTAAAAAAATGTTTGATTGTCAGGAATTTTAAAGCTCTGTTCATTGCTTGAAAGTTGCGGCACAGCATTTACGTTGCCGCTTTGATACCTGGTTTGCCATGCTTGGTTCCAGTAAAGGAGATGCTGCACGATTTCAGCAATACTGAAGCTTTCTTCATCCGGTTTCCAAAAGGCTTGTTCTTCGCTCAAATTTTCCACCGACTGTAAAAAAGGAATATACCAGCTGGGGTCATTCGCATTAGCCAGTAGTTGGTCGGCTAAAACATCTTTTGCATGGACCATGATCCCACATCCTTTTATAAGTATAGTAGCTTAAAATCATGATAACTGGGATTATCCATTTAATTGATAGAATTTATAACTCCCCGTGTCCGAAGAGAGCTTCAATATATTTTTATCCTCGGGTATCCCTTCAAAATAAGCACCGATGCAGCCAGTTGTGCACCGATGTCCAGATACAAGTATCTTCAGGTCTTTATTGCCATATTTGGTTTCAAGTTCTCCCATAAAACCAAATACTCTTTTAACAAAATCAATCGGGTCTTCGACGCCTTTATATACTGCCGGATCAGGGAGTGCTCCAGCCCTCTTTAATTCATTTATATGTACTCCATCCGCCTCTCCCAAATCAAAAACATCGAGCCGATCATCAGTAACTGCCTTCTTTCCAGTTACAATTTCAGCTGTCTGGATCGTTCTTTCCTGTGGTGAAGAAAATACATAATCAAATGCAATATGCTGCAATTCGTCCCTTAATGCCTCTGCCTGGTTTTTGCCAAATTCGTTAAGAGGCAACCCGTTTCTTCCTTGCATTTTCCGTTCTTTGTTGAGATCTGTTTGCCCGTGCCTAATCACATAGATCATATTGGACCTCCCGATAATGAGTGAAAAATTCGTCCTATCTGTACATGGATATTAGTAGTTTAATCTTGGGAGTTGGGATTGAAATTGGTGGAGAAAGTTGTAGTATGAGGATGCTCTGGATGAAACGATAGTAGCTTTTGTTAATCTTAACATAAAATTTGGTAATGACGAGGTAAATAAAGCGGCCTTCCTCGACTATGAAGCTACTGAAGGCACCTGCTCTGTGCGAATCTCATTAGGACAACAAAGCTTCAAAAGCCCCGGGCTCCGTCTGAACAGCCCCTCTTTCATAGGGTTGAAAAATAAAAATACGTTCCCACTTTATTGTGGAAACGCATTTCAATTTATAAACTATTTTTTCAAAAAAACACGTACTAACTTACAAGATTACACCGTTTTCATCAAATCGATGAACACTTCGATTTTGCTGTCGAGGAAGCCGAGTGTTTGTTCATCGACCAAGCGGCCTGTTTGGGCATCGAATTTCTGGTTGGCAAAGCCGATGAGCACTTCGTTTCCTGCAGGCGGCATTTGTTTTGCCTGAAGGCCAGTCAAAATTTCACGCAGATGCAATTGCGCGCGGATCGTTCCGAGCGCCCCCATGGTTACGCCCATCGGGAATACCGGCTTGCCGATGAATACCTTCTCGACGCGGGAAGCCCAGTCTAGTGCGTTTTTCAATACCCCGGGAATGGACCAGTTGTATTCAGGGGTGATGATGATGACCCCGTCCGCGTTTGCGATTTTCTGTTTAAACTCTTTCACTGCCTGTGGTGGGTTGTTTTCCTCGTCCTGGTCATAGAAAGGCAGGGAACGAATATCCGCAATTTCGATGTCGAGCTTGTCCTGGTAGCGTTCCTGCATTGTTTTTGCCAGATGCATGTTCAGTGAATCTTTTCTGATGCTTCCTACGATTGCCACGATTTTCATGATGAATGTCCTCCAGATATGTTATGTATTATTTTTGTTAAAATCTTTTGCAGTTGCAGCGTTTCTTCCGCACTGATTCCGTTCATTACGGTCCGGCTCGCCTCATCCAAAATGGGGACTACCTGATATTCAAGCTGCCTGCCTGCTTCCGTTAAATGAACTTTGAACGTGCGTTTGTCGAAAGGGTCATCGATTCGCTTGATGTACTCCTTCTTTTCGAGGCTCACGATCATGCGCGCGATATTCCCTTTGTCCTTTTTCAGGTGCAGGGACAGTTCGTTCGGGGAAATCCCGTCCTTTTCCCACAGCATCATCATGATTAGATTTTGTTCGGGAGCAAGGTTGAACGGCTCGAGCTGCTTTTTGATGTAATTCGCTATCGTCAAGTCAGCGTTCCGGATTAAGAGTCCAATGTATTTATTTTCATTCAAAGGACCCGCCTCCTTAAGAACGTTGATATATCAACAATAATAGTCAGAATTTTTTACAAGGTCAAGCTTGGAGGTTTTCTTTTTAAAATAAAGTAGTCTTTAACTCTTCGTTTCTTACACTCAAAATATATTCTCCTACCACAAAATCCCTGCCGCCATTTGCTTCGTACCACCGGTTGACGCGCGCGACATGTTCGCGATCGCCCCGGACATTGGCTTCGATTTCCTGGTACTTCTCGTAGCTGTCATATTCCCAGATTGCGAAAATCTCGGTTGTCCTTTCGTCGTTCGGTACCATCCATCTGCCCACTAGCCGCGCCCCATGTTTTAACTGATTCGGGAGATTCGTTTCATTGAAATGCTTATTAAAAACCTCCACAAACTCGTTTTTCACGATATAAAATTTCCTGCGATAAAACATGATTTAAGTCTCTCCCATCAATTTTTTTAAACGAGCGATTGAAAAATAATTGAACATTTTAACGAAAAAGATTACAATTAGTGTAAAATTACACCAAGAAGAGGTGCGAAATGAAAAAGAGTTGGGTTTATGTCATTATGATTGCTTATTGCTTTCCGTTTGGCTATTTTGCCATGTATCAAGATTATAAAGACGGCTCCATGCTTGGTTACCTGCTGTTGATTTTAGGGCCTGCCATCCTTGCTTTTATTAGCAAATTGAAAGGTTATCCATTCCTTATATTAATCGGGAACTTTTTGTCGGCTGGCGTATCGTTTTATTTCTCCAACCAGATGGCCGGGATTGATCGATGGGGATATTATTTTAAACCTTTTACAGCCAATTCACTTTTGCTCACTGTCAGTCTTATAAGTTTGATTCCACAGCTTATCGCAGTTTTGCTGGCTTGGAAAAAAGTAAAAATATAAACAGTTCTCTTTATTCTGGTGCAACTTGAAACTTAGCTTTCTCGGTATTAAAAGGAATCGGGACTCACACCAAGTTTTAGGAACCCCCTGTGTCCCGATTAACAACTATTATTTCCACAAAGCTGGACCGCATGGCAGCCTATGTCTCAAACTGTAGTGAAGAAAATAAAATGCCAAGTATTTCCCTACCGGAGCTTCACACTATAATACCTCATTGCCTTCGTCGAGCCCCGGACTTCAAAAACGCCTGCCGTGATTAAATGCCTTAGCCTGTATTCTAAAAAAGAGTCACCAACATATTGTTCAATTTGGCCGATTGCCTCACCAATTATCCTCGCAGCCATCCAAAAGTCCTTTTTCAATTTCTTGCGACTCAGTTCCTGTGCTATCCTTATTAAAATCTGATCGAAATAATCTTCCCCAACATTGCAAACTTTCCCCGCTTCCCAAATCCTCAGGATAGCATCCCCTGCTGATATCTCCTTCCATTCGCTCTCAAACTTTATCCGATTTTCCGGAGTGAATGACATGTTGTTTCTATTTTCCTCAAAAATTGACCACAATTTTTCCGGATGACATTCGCCGGTATGCAACGGCCTATACTCTATTTCTTCAGTATTATATTTATCTCTAAAGCGTGCTGTGGTATTGAATAGTGAGACATCATTCTTTTTTCCTCTTAACAAATGCATGGCGAAGCTGGCACCGGTTTGTTCGTGCGCGTTTTCCCCAGCCCACACATAAACTGGAACGCCTTCAGGTATAACCTTAACCGCTTCAATTGCATTTTCCATCTTCGATATATATTCATCGAGGTAATCCTGGTCGTTATGAATATGATTTTTTAGCCACTCATGCCTGTTGCTTATACCGGCTTCTTCATCCAGCCCGGACAATGGCCCGATTGCAAATAAATCACGGAACCCGATAACTTGTTCCTTATGAGCCTTTCCCGCTGTTTTCAGCACGTGCTTTAGCATGTGGAGAGTTGATTCGCCAAACACAATATGAAAAGCAGTCGGACTTTGAACACTCTCGTTATTGGAATGGCCAGCACTATTTTTCATGAAATCATCATAAATTTCTCTTAGATCTTTACTTAATTGTTCATCCGGGGCTTCTGTCTCCTCAGCCATTTCAATTCTCAATAAAATGAGGTATAAAAGTGATTTTACCTCTTCTTCGCTGCAATTGTTTACTTTATCTTTCAATTCATTTATCAATTCAGCCACTCCCTCTTAAGCCCCCACAGCCAAATATTACCACAAAAATACGGTCTTGGGGTTTAATTTAAGGTCGACCTTGGAACCCAAAGAATCAGCTGTACCGTTCGCAATTGAATTAGCCCAACGCTTCGCAAGTAGTTTGGAAAATAAAATTAACATAGAAAAAATACTTGAAGCATCATCCTATGGCTCCAAGCATTTTATTATCAGTCCCTATTTTATTATTGGAATCAATTTATTATTTTCTATTGGCGATGATAGTACTATTAATGTGGTTGAATCTCCGAAGGTACCCATCTCGTTAATTGCAACCTCAAGCGATTGTAGTGTCTCAGTAACAACTTTCACCAAAAAGTTATATTGGCCGCTAATTCTATGTAATTCCACTACTTCATTTGATTTATTACAGAAGTCCACAAAGTTTTCACAGCTTTTGGTATGGAATAACAGAAAGGCTGTTATAGGTTTGTTTATTTTCTCTGCCCTCACAATAGCCCGGTAGTGGTCAATAATTCCCTTTTCCTCCATTCTTCGCACTCTTTCGGTAACCGCTGGCTGAGAGAGTGCTACCTCTTTTCCTAGTTCCGTCATGGATATTCGACCTTTCTCCTGTAATACTAAAAGAATTTCTTTATCCAATTTATCCATATTGATTCCCACCTTTAATTTATAAGCAAACTATTTAAAATAAAATTAATTTAAAACTAGTAACGACATATTAACTGTGATTCCTTATATAATTACTTCTTTATATTATATAAAATTATTTATGAAGTTCATACTTTAGTAAAGGAGTTAAGACAACATGGGAAAAAATGAGTTATTAAATCCAATTAAGATCGGTAACTGGTTCTTGAAAACGAAAATTGTCATGGCTCCAATGACACGAAGTTTTGCAAATAACAATACAGGCACGGTTGGTAAAGATATTGTCACCTATTATCGTAGAAGAGCCAATGATGGTATTGGTCTGATTATTACAGAAGGTATTAATCCTTCTCTTAGAGGCAGAGGAACTTTTGGTGTTCCAGGGCTGTATACAAATAGCCAAGTAGAAGCATGGCGGAAAGTAACTGAGGCTGTTCATGAGGAAGGAGGAAAAATTGTGGCACAGCTTTGGCATGTAGGAAGGTTGACACACCGAGAACTGACTGGAGGATTCCCACCACAAGCACCTTCAGTTTTAAAGGCTGATGGCCTTGTCCACCGATTGAGAAAACCTTATGAGACTCCTGAAGAAATGTCTTTGGAAGATATAAAAGAAGTCATCCAAGAGTTTGCTTTGGCAGCTAGAAACGCAATCAAGGCTGGATTTGATGGAGTTGAAATACATGCGGCGCATGGTTATTTAATAGACCAATTTAATTCTGAAGTCACAAATAAACGGACTGATGAGTATGGGGGCGATATATCGAATCGCTTATTATTTATGAAGAAAGTATTAAATGCGGTTATTAAAGAGGTTGGCAAAGATAGAACTATTATTAGATTTTCTGAAATAAAAGATGATATCCCAGGTTATAAATGGGCCAATCCTGAAGAGAATATAAAGGCTTTTATTCAAGTGTTTAAAGAAGCAGGAATCCAAATTATACACCCCTCAACAAATAATTTTACTGAAAAAATGGCTAATGACATGACTTTTCATCAACTTGTAAGGAAATATTGGGATGGGATTATTATCGGGGTGGGGAATTTAAATCCAGAGATTGCTTCTGAAGCGATTAAGGATGGTACAATTGACCTTGCTGCCTTTGGACGTCCTCTACTTGCTAATCCTGATTTCGTTTATAAAATAAAAGAAGGATATCCTATTAAACCCTATCAAGGAGCAATTGATTTAAAATACTTAAATTAGAATTTAACAGTGCGTATAAAGAATAACACATGGGCCTCCATGTGTTATTCTCCGATTTTTTAAAATCTTAACTACTTTTTGGTTAACTAACGCACCAGTTGTGCCTCCAATTCCTTTCTTTTCAACTTGCATATGCCTGTATCAATTTTGAGGGATTTTATATTTTTTATGCATCTTCAACTTGTAAACAATCAAAATAACAACATGTAATATAACCAATACAAAGAAAATGTTACTGTATATAGTACCCATTGATGACTGTAGAAATGGATTCCACGAAGTACTTGCTTGAACATCAACGACTCTCCCGTATATCCCGATTGCAATTGAGCCTGCAATGAAATTTTGCATCATTAACAGGCCCATTCCAACACCTGCATGCTCCTTTGGCAATGTTGTTGAGATCGATTTAGACATGACAATCATCATAAATGATTGGCCCACATTGCCCAAGATTAGAAATAGCGCGATGAACCAAGCAGCTGAACCGATTAAAGTTGAAAGCAGGAAAAAACATACTATTAATAAACTGGATGCAAGAAAGAATAAATAGGATGTTCCCTTCGAATCTGAAAGCTTTCCACCTTGTCTATTCAATAGGGCCGATGCAGCAGCAGCGGGTACCATTGCGAATCCAATCAAGCTAGCAGGGAGTTTTTGTACATCTGCTAGAAATAAAGGAGTTAGGAAAAACAGTGAATAGCCAATTCCTGTTATTAAAAACGCTAACACTAAATTGGATGAAAATTTTTTGTTCTTAAATAACTCGGGTTGAACAAATGGATGCTTCGCAGAGTGAATTCGAATGATGAATAAAATCGAAGCGGCTATCCCCCCGATAATCCAAGCTACATTGTTCGTTACACCTAATAATACTTGGGTAACAGCTAAGGCTAACAATCCTCCGCCTAACCAATCAAGTTCCGTATCGGCTTCTTTCTCATCTCCTAAATATTTCAGATAAAATGGCAACGTAAAAATAAGTAATAGAGGGATGCTGAAAAGCCATCGCCAATCCACAACACTGACAACTAATGCAGAAATAACAGGGCCAAGCGCACCACCTAAAGCTGTTCCTACAAACACTGTCCCCATCGCTGTACCTCTCCGTTCAATAGGAAAATATCTTATCGGAATAAGAGTCGCAGTTGCAGGAATCGTCGCCGCACCAGCTGCTTGTAAGCATCTCGCAACGAGCAAAAGCCAATAGGATGTAGAAAAGAAGCCTAGTAATGACGCGAAACTAAAAAGAATTAAACCAAATGTTAATAAATTTTTCAGTTTATACCGATCTGCTAATTTCCCATATATCGCTGTTCCAATCCCATATATAAGGGTATAGGCCGAAGTAACCCAGCTTACTTGAGAATTTGTGAGCTGAAATTCTTCACTTATAAGGGGAAGGACGAAGTTAAAGAGTAATATACTCATAGACGAAAAAGTGACCGTAAGCATCATAATAATTAATAACTTTTCACTCACTTGCTTTTTTATCATGGTTTCCATTATTTATTCCTCCTTTGCGATTTTAAAAGAAAGTCTGTACTGACTGACATTTCGAAGCAAAAAACATACTAGGGAGTTAATCCCCTAGTAAATAACGCAATACTTTCTTCGATTAATTTCGCGAACCTTTCATCAGTAAACGCAGGGTCTCCGTTCATTCTTCCGTGTGCTAAGCCAAAATTCATATAAAGAAAGGTAATCGCAATTTCCTCCGCATCAATGGGAACCGTTTTTTTCCTATTTCTCATTTCTGCAAAATAGTTAGTTAAAAATTCTTTTAATGCCTGAGGGTGTCTGTGTGAATACTGGTGCAAGCCAGGAACATTTTCCCCTATTTTCATAATGATTCGGAGCATTTTTCTGTTCCGATGCATGATCCTATGATAATTTTGGCTAATTAACAGTAAATCTTCCTTAAGGTTCCAGGTGAGCTTACTATCAAAAATGGCACGCATTTCCTCAGCATAATGATATCGGTCAATTGCTTGCTCTAATAAGTTTTGTTTACTTTGAAAATGTCTAAATAGTGTTTTTTCACTAAAGCCAGCTTCCTTTGCAATTTCCTCTGTTGTAACCCCGTTATATCCATTTTTAGAAAAAAGGTCTATCGCGGCAGTAATGATTTTTTCTGTAGTATCCTGTTTTCGATTTGAAGCCATGAATCCTTGTTCAATCCCTTCTAAGAATGTCAGTACTGACTAACATTAATATATTCTATTTACAAAAATATGTCAAATAACACCTCGTTCTAATTTTTCCTCAATATATCCAAACGCATTGTAAAAGATCAAACGGTCCTATTCAGTTTCACAGCAAACTCCGGATGCGTCACATACTCCATGTACTTAGTTTTCCCGTCGAAGTCTAAATAAGCCTGGTAGCGGGTGCGGATAGCAGGTGTTTCGATATAATCAAGGACGGTCTCCTTGGGAACCCATTTGCTATCTGTCGTTTCATCCGATATCCCCAACTCTCCGCCAATAAATTTACAAACAAAGTCGAACATCACCTTAGTCGGTACATCCGTTACGCCGTCATACCATTTATAAATCGCCGTGTTTGAATAAACCCCAATCAAATGGGAAACCTCAACATCGATTCCGCTTTCTTCCTTTACTTCCCTGATTACCGCATCAATCAGGTTTTCACCGACTTCGACCTGCCCGCCGGGAAATACCCATCCCTGATTGTGTGTTTTCACCAAAAGGATTTCTCCTTGTTCGTTCTCGACGATTCCTCCAGCTGCTGCGATATGCGTTGGCATTGCCATGCTATTTCCCCCAGTCATTTTTTATGAAGATGTTAGATGAACATATACTCTTCTCCTTGTAAAAAGGAAGAATCCTAGTTGAATGCAAAAATAGATTCCAGCAACGAGGAAAAAGTGGAGCATTAATTCCTGGTTTTTCATTACCCCTCCAATGTCCTTGGCCATGGCGATAAAGTACAGAAGAGCCAACGTTGTCCCCACAACCATCGGAACAAAAAATATGGGTGTGATTTCCCAGGAAACGTTTCTCTTCATTTCTTTTGGAGTAATTCCTATATAGTTGAGTTTTGTGTATTTCTCTTTTTCTTTATCAATGTCGGAAAACAAATTCAAATACAGTAAGCTAAACGAACCGAAGCAAAATAAAACGCTTAAAAATGTTGATACGAAAAAGAGGATGCCATTTGACTGTTTATTAAGGTTGTGATCTCCAATTTTTGAAGCGACCTGTCCGGTTCCGAGACTGTTCCCTAGTTCCTCGACGAACGGGCCTGTCATTTTCCAATCGGCTACATTAATTAAATGAATTTTTAATTCCTCACCAGCCAGCGACTCTTTTAGCAGCTCATAATTGGCATCATTTACAACCCTCACCTCGTAGAGAGCTGATAAATTGTTCATTTTTTTTGCTGCAATGGTTTCCTTTAGCATAAAGGTGATTTTTCCATTTGGATTTTGGAAACTTAGTTCCCGCTCCGCCGCATTGCTGCCATCCCAATTCTCTTTTTCCACATTGACGAAATAGATGTATTCATTTCTCTTCAAGTCAATATTGAGTGAAGCGATTTTATTAAATTCACTCACTGGCATAAAAACAAACTCTCCTGTCCACCATTCATTTGGCGAAAGATCGTAATGAAAGATGGGCAGCTGGAGATGTGCTTTTACTGGATTTTTCCCCGAATCAAAATAGGGTTCTGCAGCTTGTTTTTCAGTTTCACTAAAGGCTATATCAAATGGATTTTCCGTTATTACCCGCTTTTCGTCCAGCATGTATGTTGATAAAATAATCGTACTATACAGGATTGTTACCATTATTAGGATTGTAACGAGCATAAGGATAGAGGTTAAACGCCTAAATTTATAATCCAAACTGGACAATAGTAACATGCCGCGATAATAAAAGGGTTTGCTTTTTTTCGTAAGTCCAATTAAAAAACTAGTGAATTGAAATAGACTGATGTATAGGCCTATAAAGGTTGCCATAGCCCAAATCAGCAAATAATCACCGCCCATGACGGGATCCGAATAGGTAAAATAAAGGCCGAGGATTGACACAACCATAATCGCAAATCCTACTCCGCCGAATATCGGGCTTCTCATTTTGATTGCCTCGGCAACCTTGTCGCTTTTCAGGCTCTGCAACACATTTCCTTTTAGGATTTGGAAAAGTGACTTTCCCAACGCTGTGAGAAAGACTATTAGATAGGCAAGGATTGTGGATAGAAACATTTTCACCGTAAGCTGGAACGTGATGCCTTGAATCCCTGCTCCCTCCATTAATAGGGTAAAGAATAGCCCGGAAAACAGGGCACCAGCGGTAATGCCGGAAAGAATGGACAACACTGCAACGAGTCCATTCTCTAACAGCAATAATCTTGTAATATCCCGGTTCGACATTCCCAATGTCATGAAAAGGCCAAACTCACTCTTTCTTCTTTTTATAAAAATACCATGCGCATAACTTATGAAAAAAACAGTGAATACAAGCAGTGCGGCCCCGGGAACCGCCAAGACATATTGAATCGATTGCGATTCCTTTACCTGGACTATTTGGCTATTGAAATAGAGGGTAGAAAACATGAAGAAAAACATGACTGCAAAGCTGTTGCATATTAGGTAAAACATGTACTTTTGATAATTAGCTTTCGCCATTTTCCAAACGAGTTCATTAAAGGACATGGGTTTTCCCTCCCACAAGGTCCAGGTTCTCAATGATCTGAGCCAGGAACTCTTTCCTGTTTCCCTTCCTTTCAATCGTGGAGTGGATGAGGCCGTCCTTAATAAAGACAATCTTTTGGCAGTAGCTTGCCGTAAAAATGTCATGCGTTACGATAAGCACCGTTGTTGAAAGCTCATGAACGATTTTCTCAAAACATTCCATAATGATTGCCGCTGATTTGGAATCCAGGTTACCCGTCGGTTCATCCGCGAAAAGAATACTGGGTTCATTTACGAGGGCCCGGCTAACAGCGGTCCGCTGCTGCTGGCCTCCCGATATGCTGTGGGGATACTTGTTTACTATTGCATCAATCTCAAAAAGGGTTGTTAAATCCTTAACCTTTTTTTCAATTACTTCGGCTTCTTTTTTTTCGAGTATCATTGGGAGAATGATATTTTCTTTCACTGTCAAACTATCCAGGAGATTAAAATCCTGAAAGACGAACCCTAATTGCCTTCGCCGGAACAAGGCAATCTTTTCTCCTTCCATCATGCTAATAGTTTGCCCATCAATCACAACCTCACCTGATGAAGGTTTATCAATACCGCTGAGTAAATTAAGCAGCGTTGATTTACCACTTCCCGATGGACCCATGATCGCAATGAATTCTCCTTCTTCGATTGAAAAACTTACGCCGCGCAACGCAGCCGTGAAGCCTTCATCGCCTTCATTCCCGTAATGTTTAACTAGATTAATAGCATTCAGGATGGCCATTTCCCCACCTCCCCGGTCACATTGGCTCTTGAATTTCTAATGGCCCTTTATAAATAGCAAAGGCATCGGCGTCTGCCAATCCCTTTTAAAAAAACTATTTTTTATAGTTTTTCTCTACCTCTGCTTCGAATTTCTCAACAAGCGCTTCGCTGTTTGTGGTGTTATATTTCTTCTCGAGCGTTGGTTTTAACTTTTGCCAGATGACTGCTTTTTCATAAATATCGCGATCGAAGTTATGGTTGTACTCAACCAGGTTCATATTCATGGTTTCCGCAATGGCGAGATGCTGCGGGAGGGTGCTTGTGTCCGGTCCTGCCTCGATATAGCGGTCGACTTCGGCATCACTGATTTTAATTCCATATCGATCCTCGGCCATTGATTTCCACAGTTTATCTTTTTCCATCGCCTCTTTGGCGAGCGTCTTTACTTGTTTGTCGGATAAGTCTGTATCAAAGAGCAATTTTTCCTTGGCTAATGTCCGCATAACCCACTTTTGCAAATCCTCGTCCTTTTCCAGCCTGCTCGCTTCATTCAGGACATGTTCAAAGATGGCTTTATAGTCCTCCTTTGTGTACGTCTCCAAAATTTCTCTTTGTTCCTCAACGCTTTTCATCTTTATTTGGACTTGGCTCCCGGCATTGGCTTCGCAGCCTGAAGCCAGAAGTACGGCAGTTGCAATCAATAAAAGTGGCTTTATCCCGTTTTTCATAACTCTGCCCCCTTTCCATCCTATACCTTTATTTTACCAGAAGGAGGGATTTCCACCATTATAATTCCAATCATATTGATAAAAGATTCTATCTTAAACTTTCAGATAATCCATTGATCAAGCATTAAGACACACGACGGATCCGTTCATAAAAAATGCCCTGACCCAAGATAGTCTATTTGGCTCATTTGCAATATCTTCCGTTTACTGTTATGATAGAGGAGAATTATTTTTGTTCGGTGTAAAGGATTGTATGAGTTTCGACTTTTCGTCTTGAAGTCACTTTGGGCAGAGATAGTAACACATTGTGCGCTAACGCACTAGGAGGCAATAAAAATGGAACAAGGTACAGTTAAATGGTTTAATGCAGAAAAAGGTTTTGGATTTATCGAACGCGAAAACGGTGACGATGTATTCGTACACTTCTCTGCTATCCAAAGTGAAGGCTTCAAATCTCTTGACGAAGGCCAAAAAGTAACTTTCGACGTTGAGCAAGGCGCTCGTGGACCTCAAGCTGCGAACGTTCAAAAAGCTTAATCATAATATTTGGATACTCAAAACAGGCTCTCTGTAGGGCCTGTTTTTTTATGTTATAAAAAAATCTCAATAAAAAACCCTACTCAACGTTCGAGTAGGGGCATGGTGCTGGTAATGTTAAAAAATTTAAAGCTTCAAAGGTTGTTTACAGTATAACATACCAAGTAGCAATATGGGGATTTTAGCAAAACATTTATTTTTTTAGAGAACAATTTCAGTTTTTTAGATAAGGCGTTTACCCTCCGCGTGGCCCGTGTTTTTCTTGTTCATCAGCTCTTGCACGTGTTCCTTTGGATTCCAACAATTGAATTTATAATTTGGTTTCGTTTCATAACCAAGCCGGCTACATGAATAGTTCATGCCTTCAACCTTTTTTTCGGCCCGGAAATGCCTACAGGTCGCACAGCAGTGAAAGTCTTTCATAATGATGCACCCATTTCTTTTGCCGATGAAACAGTAGATCCATCCCCTACTTCAAAGGCCATTTTTAAAAATATAGCTCTTATCTCCGCATTTGTTGAGTACAGGCACAAGGTGAATTCCATATAGTAGGAGTAAGGTTGCTTGACCCATTGGGAACGGCATGCCAACAACTAAAGGAGTGAATTTGATGGGTTATTATCGTTATGGGTATGGTCCTAGGTTCAGGGGTTATCCTCCTTACCGATACGGTCCTCGCTTCCGTGGCGGTTTCGGTCCGGCATTTGCGGGAGGATTTGCGGGAGGATTCCTCGGCGGCTTTACCGGCGCTGCTGTTGCTCCATTTTTCTTTTATTAAAAGTTAAGTGGAAAACTTCATAAAATGTGTCCGCCAAGAGAACTCTGGCGGACGTTTTACATAGATTCAATCGTTTTCTTTCAAGCTGTCCAATAAAACATATCCAAAAACAACCCCAGCCGCTGTCGTTATGGTGGAAGCCCCTAAAGATGCGAACACTGCCGCAAAAGGCATGTAGTCTCCCATTGGGGTGTAATATAAATACGGTGCCATCCCCACATAAAGTGCCGGCAGCCCAACTGCGACAATTTTAGCCCAATCAAACGTCCACTTCTTTTTTTCAATAATCTCCAAAATCAGCTTGGGAATCCGCAGCAGCATCCCAATCACGACAGGAGAAACAATTGTAAAAATCAAAGTCGGAAACATATTGAAAGACATCTCGGCTTCTTTTTTTAAGTTAATGTGATACTTCATGCCCAAATAAAAAATAATTCCGATAACCACCGTGCTACCCAAGTAATAAAGGAACCTTTTCAAAAAATCCCTCCTTTTTCTACCTATATACGAAAACGCGGCCATAATGTTCCATATTAAAAAAGTGTTTATAGGGCCTTGTTTTTCACCATTTTACGTTTTGCAAGTTCGAGTATGTATAAATTAATCCAAGTAATGAGTGGGATGGATAGTATCAACTGGTAAACGTTAGTCGGCCCAAAGCCAAATAGTCTTACCTCGTCGTTTGTCAGGTAAAAAATCCAGGTGGCTGATCCTAAAAATAACGTATTTAAACAAAATGCAACGAACAATGCCAACCACTTGTTGTTACTTTTTTTCAAAAAAAGGATAGAGGCCGCGGTAGATAGTAAAAATGAAACAAAAATGAGAAGATAAATCAATTCGCCACCACCCGTTCGAAATTTCGGTTACTCCCACTTCGGAAGAGAAAGAGAGGCAACAGTATCTATGTTTTTCAACAGCCATGCCTTATCTCCGTCCTCTTGTACTTTCTGAGCTGCCTGCTTTGCCATTAAAATGTTTTCGTCCCGTTTTTGCTTGTCTCCCTGTACGGCATAGGCTCGGGCCAGCGCCTCATAAGCGAAACCTAAATCAAATGCGCCAAGATCGTTGTTCAAACAAAGGTCGAAGGATTTGTTCGCATGATAGAGTGCGGGTTCAGCTCTCCCTATGAGCGAATATACCCTTGAAATTTGCCATTCGCCCCTCGCAAAATTCAGCGGGTTGCCCGCTAGTCCCCAATGAAAACGCGAAGCATGGGCTGCATTTATCATGGATTCGTCGTCTGCTTCACTCCGTTCGATTTTTTCAATTAAGTCCCACGTATAATTGAATAAGCTGATTGCTAATTTCC
Organism: Neobacillus oceani; assembly: GCF_046237595.1. Lineage (NCBI taxonomy): Bacteria > Bacillati > Bacillota > Bacilli > Caryophanales > Bacillaceae > Neobacillus > Neobacillus oceani. The sequence continues at coordinate 3,817,440 of NZ_CP143543.1, forward strand.
TATGTGTTTCTCTGTCTACAGATGTTTTCAATTCAGTCATTTTAAATTGTCCTCCTAAAAACAATTTCATCTAAACTGGCCTATTGGTTATTAGTTTTTTAATACTTTCTATCACAATTCCAGGGTTTTCAAGGTGAACGGAATGCCCGGTGTCTACTTCGATGTGCTCGGTGTGTTCCGTTAAATTCAACAATAACTGTTGGTCCCTTTTCCAACTTTCAGGTTGTTTTTTTGCACTTATCACGATGACGGATAAATTTGGCCTCAGAGGATTGGCGTTAATGAGTTGTTGGGCAGACTGTTCGGAATCTACGTATTCACGATAGGCAGATTGATAGGCACCTAATGTATACCCGATGTAGTTCAGCGATTGACCATACTTCTGTTCGAGAAACTTCCTGCCGATTTTCTGTTTAAATATTCTCGGAATGCCGACTAGTGAAGTAACATACCCGGTAGCTACAAGTCTCCTAAATTTACTGATTCGCTTGGTATTCTCCGGTGTTAACAAGTATTGGCTTTCATGGACCGCATCCTCCAAAACAAGTCCAGCCACCTCTTCGGGATACATGCTTGCAAACAATCTCATAGAAAGTCCGCCAAAAGAGTGGCCAACCAAAATGTATGGCGGCTTGATTTTTAGCCGGTCTAGTACTTCTCGTATTTCCTCAACGCTATCCAAGGAAGTCATTGCTTTCCGCCTTGATCTGCTCCACCCATAGTTCCCCCTATCAAAAGAAATGACACGGGCAACCTTGGAAATCTCCGGCTGAACATAACACCAATCGATTGAAACGGACGTATATCCAGATTCCAGAATGACTGTAATCGGTCCTTCACCCGTTACAATCGCATGGAAATCCGAGTTTTTCGTTTTAATAATCTGGCCAGGCGGCTTGACCCTATTTTTCCGATCCATCGCCAAGTTCCATATTGTAAAAGGAAATCCTATTATTCCTAAAGTATTTCTAAGAATTGTTGGGATAATCACGTTTGCCTCCATTCTTTCCAAAGAGTATCCGGAATTTCACTGAGCAACGATACAGTCCTTACCTTTTGCTAAAATAAGGACCGCACCATCCTGTTTCGTGGGTGATCACAAAAGTCCAGCGAAACTGTTTATCTACTATGTATATATCAATGTCTGTTTCATCAAAGAAGTCTGAGGTACTTAGCGTTGCTGCATTCTCAAGGTGCAATGCATAATCAGAGTTTTGATAGAAGATATAGCATTGATTTTTAGGTTCATTGTTAAACGCTTCTTCAGCCTCTTCACCTTCAAGACAATCTTTCTTTTTAAAACTGAACAGATGCCATAAATAGCCACAATACCCGCCATGATCAAATAAATAGATAGCCCTTTTTTCTTCGTCACTTAGATGATCGGCGAAATTAGTTTCCCATTCCTTTCGTAAATACGCTCCCCATTTCGGTAATTCTCTTACTTTTATTGTTTTGTTTTTAAGTATATCTATAATGTCCATCTTATCCCAAGCACTCTGTCGGAATCCACCCAGCCTTGCCGCCTTTTTTAATGAGCGCATATCCGGCGCAGCCCTCATCTATGACAGACACGATTTCCCCTTTGCTTACACTGATTTGGGCGCAGGATACATCCGCTTTAATAGTAAAATCGCCATTTTCGTTTTGTATGATATATTCGTTTTTCACATGAAGGAGCTTGTCCGTTTCTGGTTGCCTGCACAAAGTGAAGAAATCCGCTTTTTCAACAGGAACGATCGTGTAGAACGGATAGTTGATGGATCCCTTCATTGCCTCCTCGGCAACGAAATTCTTGGTGACAGCCCTGGCCAGCAGCTTGTCCACGTACAGATGGGAAAACGAATCGCCTTCCGCAGACCGCTCGATGATAAAGGCGTTTAATTGCCCGGTTGGCTTGATGACGTTGCCGCCGTCGATGGCGATTATTTTTTTCGCCTCATTAATAATTGGATTGTCGGACGGGATATCGGTTGAGTAATTCACAACAGGCCAATGCCCAACGACCACAAATTTGCCAGCGCGGTGCGACTTTTCCAAAAAAGAAGGCATCGTGAGCGCTTTGCTTCGGTCGGTTTCCTTCCAATCCTCCCTGTCCTCCAAACCGGCATGGACAAAGATGTAGCGATCCGTTTCGATGGCTGTCGGCAAATTGGTTAGCCACTCCAATTCTTTTCGGTAGTGGCGGAGCAATACTTCCTTCACTTCCTGGATGGTCGAGTGTTCATTAAGTTGATACCCAATCTCCTCAAGCCATTCCCCGATAAGGGTATTTCCCCGAGCAGCCAAATAATCTAGCAGCTTCGGGTTTTCGTTTAGCAGATGCTCCACGAGCGCATCGCAATTCCCTTCGATGACATGCACTTTCGGATTAGCGGCGGTGAGTTCCATTACATAACGCACAACTTCTTTGCTGTTGCCGCCTTTCTCGCACAGATCGCCATTAATGATTAAATAATCATCACTGCTAAACTCGACTTTCTTTAAAAGCTCTTTAAAAAGCCTGATTTCTCCATGAATATCGGAGATTACAATCACGCGTCCACTTATGGGGAGTGCCAATTCTCTAATTTTGTCCAAAATGTCCTTCTCCTCTATGTATATTGCTTTTGTGAAAAATAGTGTCGAAATACGTTGACCCTTGTTATAAAATTCCACAAAAATTTCGATAATCCTCCCCATTTTTTTCATCATCGCAGTTGTGTAGGTCTGTTAGCGGTTCAGTTCACAGGTTTGCGCAGCTTAGGCATTTTCCAAAAAATGTGGACATGTCCTCGGCATTTTATCCAGCCAATTAGTTTTTCAAAGATTAGATTATTAGGAACGGACAAGGGGGGGAATTACTTGGACAATTGGAATGGAATTCTATTTGGCCGCGGCAGGATAAATCATCCTGAATTTGGAGGTGAATATGATCCCGGAACTATTTTTATAGAAATGGTTGGATAGTTTCACACAACAAAAAACCCGCCATGCAACATGGCGGGCGTATAAATTGATTTAGTCCTCTAGGCGTTGGCGCTGTTCCTGGTCTTGATCCTGGTCAGCTTCCGCACGAGAACGCACGCGAGCCTTAGAATCGGAATCCACCCGGATATCCAAATCAATTTTCGCGTTTCCGCTGTCTTCAATTTTGGCAACGTTGGTGTTGAAATCCCGGTTCTTCACCCTGTTTTCATTGTCAACGTCGGTCCTGTTGTCTAACCGATTGTCAAAATCGACGTCCACATCTGTCCTGATATCAGTTTCATTCCTTCGTCTTCCAGCCAATATAATTCCCTCCTTATCGTTTGTAATTACAGTCTATTCATCGATCCCGAAAAGATATGGACATTTATCCTAGTACAAACATGGAAAAAACAAAAATAAAAATCCTGAATATAATAAAAAAAATCCCCTTTTCTGATGCAGCTGTCCATACTCTTTCCCATATGCGGAATACATTGGTAATAAACATGCAAAGGAGGTTTTTTTCTATGGGAGAAGTATGGTATCCATCAATGGGGCCAAGATACAGTGAAAAAGGAGGAATATCTATGGAAGGCTGGTTTCCCGGGTTAGACAGGAGGAACAGGGACAGACATTCAAGGGTTGAGGAAAGTTCTTCATTTAGGAATTTTCATGATGAGTCAGAAAGTCGCAGTCGTAATTTCTCATCTGGAAATAGAAATAATAACGTCAGGGAAAGAGTTGATGTTGACGTCGATGTCGAAAATGAGTTCGAAAATGAAATCGATGTAGAAAATGAAAACGACGTAACGAATTTCGACCGAAACAAAAACATCGCAAGAATAAGGAAAAGTGGCAACGCGAAAATTTGCCTGGACATCAATGTAGACGCCGATTCCGCGGCAAGGGTACGTTCGAGTGCCGTATCCGACCAAGACCAAGACCAAGAACAGAATCAAAGGGAATCGTTTGATTTCTAAGGTTCTGGGAGTGTGAGGGGAAACGTATGTCAGAGCCAAAGGAAAGGCAAAATGTCGAGCTTTCGGGAAGGCAAAATGTCGAGGTTTCCGAAGACCAAATTCAAAAGAACATCTCAAAATCCTTGGATAAGAATGAAAACAGTTCAAAGATCGGGCATAGTGGAAACTCAAATGTGGACGTGAATGTAAACATCCAAATTGATACAAAGGCAATTGCATATGCCTTGCTCTGTTCCTCATTAGCCAGAAAAGAAATGACCAACGAAGAATTTTCCTTCGCAATTAAAAAATTGGAGGAATTAATGCATAAAGATCAAAAAAAAGAGCCCGAAAACCGAAGGAGACACCTTGGGCCAAGAAGGCCACTTTTCGGGAATTTTTAATCAAACCTCCCCTGTTGAACAGGGGAGGATTTCTTTTTACCTTTGAAACCGATCCCTGACCAAAAAATATGCTACTGTGATGAAATTTGGAGATTTTTCAAAGAGAAAATAACACGTTTGTGTCTATCCTATCCTTGTGGCCATAAATCCACTTAAACATAGCTTTGTTTAATTCATATACACTTGGATCATTTATAAAATAAGCCATAAATATTGTTTGTATGCCAAGCATTACATACCAAACAGACTTAAGTTCACTAACAGATAAAGGATTCACCCGGTTATATGCAGCGACTATTTCCTCGACAAAAAGCATCCATTTTTCCCTTAGAGATTCACTATGGAAAACTTCGCTTAAGATGCTCGTACAGCAATAACAAAGATCAAAAATCCTGACATTTACCTCAGCTATTTCGAAATCGATTACTCCGCTTAGCTTATTATCTATAAATAAAATATTATGTAGGTGCGTATCGCGATGAATGAGCTGCCTTGGCAATGCACCAACATGCTCTTTTAGGCCATTTTCTAATTCTCTAAAAAACCCGCTAAGTTGTCCGCACTCGTCTACATTAACAATTTCTTTAACCGCATAACCGTAAACCATTTTATATAAATTTTTATCATGGAAATCTTCAACACTATCGAAGTCACACATTAATTTGTTCATATGAGCAATTGTTTCACCGAGAAGACGGGGAGCTTCCGGGTTATCCAAGGCCTCTTTTATATCAAAGGGCTTGCCTTCCAAGTAATGATATAAACAATAGTTATTCTCTTTGTCGAAGGCAAAAAACCCACCCGAACTTGTGAGAATTGGAAATTGCGTGATGAACTTATTATCTTTAAGATTTTCTAACAGTTTTATTTCCCTCTCAACTTCCTGGGTGCTCCCCTTCTTCTTTAAAATGAACTTCTGTTGCTCGCTAGTTATTATAAAGGTTGCTCTTTCCGATAAAACTTTACATTCTTTAACCTGAATTCCCCAGAAAGAAGAAATTTGGTTAGCATTATCTAGTTTCAAACATGTTTCCTCCATCCCTATACATGAACAGATACCCTTGGCTATATTTCAACCGCTAATTACTTTCATATTAAAAACAGACAAATACTCCCCTCTAATTTTACCAACCTGTTTACGAATGAGTCGGAGCCGATTTTTGGGAATGACTTCACCGTGAATGAGATACTTTTTATACTCGTCAGGCAATTCCTTACCCGTAATGGTAAATGTAAATTCCCTGCCATCCTCAGATTTGATACTTGCTTTTTTTCCAAACTAAATCACCCTATCCAAAAATTTCAAAAACCCCAGATGGATTCTTCCTGACCAATTTATCCGCAAGCTTAATATAGTCCTTCAAATAGGCCGGTATAGCGGTATGGCCAACAATTTCCTGTGTTGACATCCAGACAACCTCATCCACTTCATCGGGGCACTTTGCAATAGCTTCGCCGGATTTATGGTTGCAAACGAAAACTACATTAACAACGTCTAATCCACTGTCCGTTACGAAAGAAGAACTCGTTACGTATCGGAGATTGGCGACTTCGATGCCCACTTCTTCACCGATTTCCCTGTGAAGTGTTCTCTCCAAAATATCAATTGAAGCTCCTTCCTTCTCCACCTTGCCGCCGATCAGGGAAAGCAATCCCCCTGCATGTTCCTCTTTTTCACTCCGTTTAATTAGGAGCCATTGACCATCTTTATTAATCGCGCCTTCCACATTAACGATGAACATACGTTTCCTCCAAAAACTTTTATTGTCGTGCAATCTCTAGTAAAATTTCACATCCAGTCCTTGCTCCTTCCATACCTATTCGCCACTTTTCCAAAATTCCCCTCTTTCAGCCTTACTATGTTTTTAAAAGAAGGATTCTCCCCTCTCCTAAGCAAATTAGTACTACATACTCTTTAAGGTGGTTGTCGTAGATGAATCCATTTGTATTTGCGTGCATTACTCCGCATGGAAGCGAGATTATTCCTGAATTGCAGGGTGCCTTTCCTGAACGAATGGCGAAAACGAGAGAAAAGATGATGAAGCTCGGAGAATGGATGAGCAGCGCCCGCCCGGACAGTATAATTGTCTTGACTCCCCATGGGACGAGGATCAACGGACGGTTTTCGATATCGGATTCGGAAAGGATGGAAGGATTTTTAAGAGAAAATGAAGCAGACTTTTCGATGGAGAAAAAAGTTGACCGGGAGCTCGCGAGAATGATCAACAAACAGGCAGCTGCTCTGACGGCGTGCCGGCTTCGACAATCAATTATGGGACGTCTGCTGGCCCGATTGCCTGCCTTCCGCTCGATTGGGGAGTGATGGTGCCGCTCGGCTTTATGCCGGATGTTCCGGTGGTTGTGATTACGCCGTCCAGAGAGATATCCTTCGAGGTGCATATCGATTTTGGAAAAGCACTCCGGAAGGCCGTGGCGCAATCCGGAAAACGGGTCGGACTGATTGCAAGCTGTGATTGGGCACACGCACATGATGCCGACGGCCCGTACGGCTTCGACCCGGCCGCGCGCCAATTCGATGAGGAAACGGTTGAACTAATCAAAGAGAATAACTTGGAAAAGATGGCGGAATTCCACGAGGACTTTATCGAAGCAGCCAAACCGGACGGAATCTGGCAAACGCTGATTCTCGCAGGGGCCATTCCTTTTGAGGAGAGAAAGGTCGAATTCCTTTCTTATGAAGCGCCCACTTATTTCGGGCTGATTTGTGCCGCGTATCATACCTAAGAAAATGAATTGAGTGGCTTTCGGGTATCCGATTGCCACTCATCTTTTAGGAGAGATTACGGCTACAATCCCTCCTCCGAAATTTCGTCTTTTCCAAGCAATAATTATTTTTATCTTAAGTTAAAAATCCCTTCGCCGGTTTCACCATTTATCGGCAGTGATGAATGTTCATGTGTAATCGCCCAGACACCATTTTCTTTTTTTAAACAATAGGTGAACCGATTTGTTATCTGACGCAGTTTGTCTCCAGATTCTTCATTATGAGCCGCGAATGTAACAGCACAATGGAAAAATGCCAGATCCGGGTTCTCTTCAACTACTAAGTCAGTAAAAGATACTTTAAGTAAAACCCCCTCCTCACTTAACTCAGTAAACCATCTTGTCACCGTGTCCCTTAAACTGCTTACGCCTTTAACCTCCCAGCTTTCCCAGCAATCAAACATCTGAATATCGGCAGCATATGAAGTTAGGAATTTCTCAACATCTTTTTCATAAACCGAAGATTGATAATTTTCCAAGATATCTTGAACCTTAGTAAAACCAGCCATTTGGGTTCAGCTCCTTTTCTCATTCTTAATCCATGTATAATGCTTGCCATTCATACATTCTTTTCTGGATGATTTTTTCCGCCGAAGTTTGGCAGGCATTCTTGATTGACTTTGCTCTAGAATTATAAAAAGACGCACCCTAATCATTTGCGAATCGGGCTGCCCTGTTTTGTGGGAACCTTATTTTCTCATGCCAACGCCTATTGCTTCGCCGGTTTTTTTATCTAAGTAGACGCTGATAGGTCCTAAATCCCCTTCATCTTTTGTTTTAAAAGAAATGATATAAACTTCTTTGCCTTTGATGTTGATTAAAGTCCTTGTCTTTTCATCCATAATGTTTATGTCTTCGGAAACATTCTCCGTCCTGACCTGGGCGAGATTGGCGTTCAGTATGGATTTCTGTGAAACAGGGCCGACATAGCCATACGCCCTTTTGATTTCACCGTGATATCTAAGCGAATCGCCAAACCAAAAGAACAAGAGCGCGAAAAGTGGAACAGACAAAAGAATTAGAAATCCTGCTTTTCTCATTAATGCCTCCCGGAGTTTGAGAATTAAGTGCTTTTAATAATTTCAAAAACCTTTCTTGTCGTGGCAACCGAGGCAGGGACAAGGATAACGATCGATACAAAAATCTGCCCCATCACCAATACGTGTAGAAAAGATGAATCCAACAACATTCCAATACGCCTATAAAAGAAACTGAAAACATTAAAGTAAGTTACAAAAAAGATTAGTATAAAGAAATAATAGATCAGTTTTTTTGCCATTTTGAATTTCGGCCCCTCCACTTTTTTCCCTTAGTTAATTTCGTAAACAAGCCACTCCGATAGCTTCCCGCCCATTTTTTCGTACAGCGATTGGGCTACCAGGTTGTCTTTTGCGGTTTCCCACGTCATGGACGCGAAGCCGTTTTCCCGGATGTACTCCAAACTAGCTTGAAATAGCTTTTCTCCAACCTTTTTGCCTCTTGCTTTTGAAACAACAAACAAATCATTCAGGATTGCCTGTCTTTTTACCTTTAGGGAGCTGAAGGTAAAATACAAAGTGGCGAAGCCGATTAACTCCCCATTTTCCTCTGCTACAAACTGAAGCCCACTCACAGGCGCCTCAAGTAAATGAGTGATTAAGCCCTTTAACCTTTCCTCACCTGGATCCGGCTGCTTATAAAAATCAACAATGTACTGCTTCATTAATTCATAAAGTCCGCCAACATCTTGTGCCGTTGCCGGCCTAATTTCTATAGTTCTATTCACACGGTTTCTCTCCCAACGGTAGATTTTTATAAATCAAATGCAACAACGCAGCAATGCCCATCAACCGTCCCGATTAACGAGCTATCTTTGCAAGAGGGGTTTATGTTTTTAAAATTCGAATGCTCCGCTCATGCCTATACCTATCCCGGAGACGTGACATAAAGTATCCTATCTTCGTTCAAAGGTGGTGTTGTTCATGTTCGGTTATGGAGGTTTTGGTTATGGAGGTTATGGTTACGGCGGCTGCGGTTACGGTTATGGTGGTTTCGCGCTAATCGTTGTTCTTTTCATTTTATTAATTATCATCGGCGCCACAATTTGGTACTAATCTGTTTCCAAAATCAAGCACCCTAGCCGTACATCCATCCATAATCCTTAAACCGTATCAAAAGCGTTTTCACCAACCTCACTATTCTACTTTCTTTGCGCTGAGACCTACGCAATCTCGGCGTTTTTTTACGAAAACCACTATCTAACTCCCCAAAAAAGGCTTCCCGAAACATTCATATCCCCTTTGGAAATCACATTTTCCTAATTTTAACATAAAATACAATTAATCGTTGCCGTTTAAATTAATATCTTGACGGTTCAACCTCAAGTTGTTACAATTAATTCCAATAAAAGCATACAAATTCGTTGATGAGAAAAAGTAGCGTTTCGTCTTGATCCACAGAGAGCCGGCACTTTGGTGCAAGCCGGCGTTTGAGTGATGCGTGAATATCCTCTCTGAGAAGCCAGGCTGAACATGCAGTAAGCCTGGACGGGAGTCCGCCGTTACAAGGAACGCGTATGATTGTACGTTGCTAAGTGCTATTGATCGGATCAATAGAATTAGGGTGGTATCGCGGTTAACCCCGTCCCTTGCTTGGGATGGGGTTTTTTGTGTGCTTTTAGAATAATTTTTTTAAAAAAAGGAGCGATATCGATGAACTCTAATGAAAAGCAGGAATCTGTTGTTGGGCGTGAGGAACGGATCCGAAACTATTGGACGGAAAAGGATACCTTCAAGGAATCGGTTCGGCTGAGGCAAAGCGATACACCGTTCGTCTTTTACGAAGGGCCTCCGACAGCCAATGGACTTCCGCACGTTGGCCACGCCTTTGGACGGACAATTAAGGACGTGGTCGCCCGCTACAAGACGATGCAGGGATTTCTCGTTGAACGAAAGGCTGGTTGGGATACACACGGGCTTCCCGTCGAGCTTGGGGTCGAAAAGCAGCTTGGCATCTCCGGCAAGCAGGAAATCGAAAAGTATGGGGTTGAGGATTTTATAAAAAAATGCAAGGAGAGCGTGTTCACGTACGAGAAAAAGTGGCGTTCTTTTACAGAGGAATTGGGCTACTGGGTCGATATGGACCATCCATATTTAACGTTGAGCAACGAGTATATCGAAAGTGTTTGGAACATCCTGAGCAAAGTCCATAACGACGGCCTATTGTATAAAGGCCACCGTGTTTCCCCCTACTGCCCGAGCTGCCAGACTTCGTTAAGCTCGCACGAGGTTGCGCAGGGATATAAGGATGTAAAGGATTTATCGGCGACGGTGAAATTCAAGCTGCAAGATCGAGATAATGAATTTTTCCTTGGCTGGACGACTACGCCATGGACGCTACCAGCAAATGTGGCTCTGGCCATGAATCCTGAATTGGCGTATGTCCGGGCACAAAAGGATGATAGGGTCTATGTTGTCGCAAAATCGCTTGCTGAAAAGGTACTAGGGGGTTACGAGCTGCTGAGTGAGCATAATGGCCGGGAATTTGAAGGGACCTGTTATGTTCCACCCTTCAATTATGCCGATGTCGAGAAAGGCCACGAGGTTGTAATGGCGGATTATGTGACTGAGGACAGCGGGACCGGGATTGTCCATATTGCCCCGGCTTACGGCGAGGATGACTATAAAACTGTTCAGCAAAATGGTTTTTCCTTTATCAATGTGGTTGATGCGCGCGGCTGCTATACGGCTGATGTGACGGACCTCGCGGGTAAATTTGTTAAGGATTGCGATGTCGAGATCATCAAAATGCTCGCCGAACGGGGAACCCTTTTTCATAAAGAGAAATACGAACATAGCTATCCACACTGCTGGCGCTGCGACTCTCCTCTGCTTTACTATGCGACCGACAGCTGGTTTATCAAGATGTCTGCGTTGAAGGAAAAAATGCTCTCCAACAATGCCGGAGTCAATTGGTATCCTGACCACATTAAAGAGGGCCGGTTCGGGAACTTCCTTGAAAACCTTGTTGACTGGAACATCAGCCGGAACCGGTATTGGGGAACGCCATTAAATGTTTGGGTGTGTTCAACTTGCGGGCATGAGGAAGCGCCCGGCAGTATCGCCGCCCTCCAAAAACTCTCGGCAACTGATGTGCCGGACGAAATCGAGCTTCACAAGCCGTATATTGACGATGTCCAATGCATATGCCCTACATGCAGCGGGGCCATGTCCAGGACTCCTGAAGTCATCGATGTGTGGTTTGATAGCGGTTCGATGCCGTTTGCCCAGTACCATTATCCGTTTGAAAACAAGGAGAAATTTCATTCTCAGTTCCCGGCGGATGTTGTTATCGAGGGAATCGACCAGACAAGAGGATTCTTCTATAGCCTCTTGGCGGTTTCGACTCTTTATACAGGAAAAGCGTCTTATAAAAACGTGTTGTCGCTTGGCCATGTCCTTGATGAACACGGCCAGAAAATGTCCAAGAGCAAAGGGAATGCGCTCGACCCTGATGACCTTATGAAGGAGTACGGAGCGGATGCCCTCCGCTGGGCGTTCCTAGTTGATAGCTCGCCGTGGAATCCGAAGCGATTTTCTAAAAAGATTGTCCAGGATGCCAAATCCAAACTCGTTGATACACTGGACAATACGTATAAATTCTTTGCCCTGTATGCGAAAATCGACGGCTTCTCCTATAATCCGGACCGTACAGGCAGGCGGACAATATTGGATCAATGGGTGCTTTCAAGGCTGAATCGGACAGTCAGGGAAGTTAATACTCATATGGACCGGTTCCAATTCACCCAAGCTGCCCGGGAGATTGCTGCTTTTGTTGACGAACTGAGCAATTGGTACGTACGGCGGTCGCGAACGAGATTTTGGGCGAGCGGACTTTCGGAGGATAAGGTTGGTGCCTATTCAACACTTTTTGAAACACTGAGTACACTCAGCCGCCTGCTAGCTCCATTTGTCCCGTATGTTGCGGAAGATATCCATTTGAAGCTGCACCAGGAAAGTGTCCACCTTCAGGAATATCCAAAGGCCAATCTTTCAATGTTTGCTCCGGAGCTGGAGGAAGATATGCAGGCTGTTTTGAAAATTGTCGAGCTTGGCCGCAGCATCCGCAATGCCCGCAATCTGAAGGTTAAGCAGCCTTTGCAGCAGCTCATTGTGTGGCGTAAGGATGGAGAACGTGCTTTGGACGGCTATACTGGCATCATCAAAGATGAGCTTAATGTGAAAGAAGTTGTTTATACGGACGATTTGTCACACTATGAATCGACCGTTTTTAAACTTAATTTTAAAACAGCGGGGGTGGCGTTCGGAAAACTTGTAAATTACGTCAAGGAGTATGTTGAGCACATTCCCGAGTCAGAAAAGAAGTTTTTGTTGAAAACTGGCAGGCTGCAAGTTGAGGTCAGCGGAAAGGCGGTTACATTGGAGAAGGAACACGTCCACGTCGACCACGTCGTTGCTGCGGGATTCGAACTGGCTGGCGATCAGCAGATGAAGGTCTTGTTGGATGTAAAACTCACCCCTGCACTCCTGGAAGAAGGCCAGGTCCGGGATTTAATCCGGGCAATCCAGGACACACGCAAAAAACTGGATTTGCCGGTTGAACAGTATATAGACATTGCCTTCTTTGCAACCGTAACGACCCAGGAAATACTCCAGCGGTTTGATAGGCTCATCAAAGAAAACGTACTTGTCCGGAAGGTTGCCTATGGCCCGCTAAGCGAAAATAAGAACCACTTTGAAGTAAAATTCGGCGATGAGCCGGTAAAAGTATCGTTAAGTTATTAAACGTAAAAAGCACTGCGAACAGGGTTCAACTCTGTTTTGCCGTGCTTTTTTAGATGATTTAACCATGAAAAAGAAATCAGCGGTATCGTACCGTTGACTTCTTTTTTTCACCGCCTAGCCAATTCTCATTAACTCTGTTGGAAATGTAGTGAGCAATCTTGCCGTACCGTCTTCATTGATATAGACATTTTCTTCAATACGTACACCACCGAATCCAGGAATATAAATGCCCGGTTCGACGGTAAATAATAGACCACTTTCTACCAATTGCTCGTTGTTCTCATGTACGGAAGGTTCTTCATGAACTTCGATTCCAAGGCCGTGCCCTACCCGGTTGTTAAAATATTGTCCATACCCTGCTTCCTTTATAACATTCCTGGCCGCACGATCAATTTGGCCAATCGGGATACCTGCTTTAGCTGCAGCCACTCCGGTTTCGGTTGATGTTCGGACGATATCGTAAATTTCCCTTTGTTTTTTGGTTTCTTCACCAATTACAAATGTCCTGGTTATATCCGAACAATAACCATCAACTACCACACCCATATCAATTAGCAAAAAATCGCCTTTAGTAATTGGTTTGCTGTCAGGCTTTCCATGTGGCAATGAAGCTTTCGCGCCTGAAAGGACAATCGGGGAAAAGGACGGGCCATCCGCCCCAAATTTCCTCATCAGGAATTCCAGTTCAGCTGTTAGCTCCTGTTCAGCCATACCTTCCTTCACTCTTTTTATCCCTTCCCCCATAACCCTTTCAATAACATGGATGGCATGTTGGACCTTGTCACATTCTTCTTGTGTTTTCCTCATTCTTTGCCGGGAAATGAAATCCCCAATATTTTTGTAGCGATAATCCGCAAAATACTTGTTCAGCTGTTCATGGTGATACAAAGAAATTGTTTTCGTCTCCAAACCTATCGTTTGAAACCCTTCACCCAATGTATTTTTTAAAATTTGATATGGATCCATTTCATCTGATATTGGGATGAGTTCTTTTACAAAAGATTCCTCCTCCGCTATTTCCAAATCCAATGAGGGTACGAATAAATAGTGGCTTTGCTTGTTAAGATCAATTACTAAGGCCATAAATCGTTCATGTGGGTCTGAATTGAAGCCTGTATAATAGAAGACATTTTTCGGATCCTTCACGATAGCCAATTCCACCTGTTGCTGTTCCAAATGCTTCTTTAATGTGTTTAACCGATGTTGATATTGTTCTGTCATTCTTTTTCAGTCCTTTTAGGTTTTTTAGAGTCATCTATAGAATAATTAATTCCTTTGTTGAAGGGGTTAGAACTTCTCGTCCATGGTAACCGAAGCGGAGACCCTTGATTTTTTTATTTCATCCTCTGATTTAATCATTTGCAGAGTCTCAACCACTTCGCTTACAGGGATTAGCTCGGCTGAGAAAAGATCTTGGTTTCACGAAAAAAACCATAGGATTATTGTTCTTGTTCAAACCCGAGTTTACGGATGTTCATTTCTTTAATTTGCACTGCTACTTCATCAAAAATTCTCCCTTTATGTCCGGTATGTCCCGCGTACAAAACTTCGTTCCACTCTGTTTTGCAGTGCTTTCTTTTTGGGGTTTTACAACAACTCTTTTATTTACATTTCTTTATAAACTAATAATGATAATTTATATTTCAGCCTCAATTCCTTTCATAATGGCATATGCCCCTTTAGATTTATTAGAACATATAACAGTTTTAATTGAGGTCTTGGGATAATATCCGGAATGAAAACTAACCCCAGGATCATAACCCATAATATGATATTTATTAATTTCATCATCATTCTTTTCAATCCATACTCCATAACCATAAAAGTGATTTTCTTCATTCGTTGGAACATGCGGAGTAAGTAACATGTTGGTATATTCTTCACTAAGTAATTGATTATTTATAAGTGAATCCCAGAAGTTTGCCATATCATTAACGGTCACATACGCCCCGCCATCTGAACCACCTTTAACAGGCAATGAGTAAATATTTGTTTTCCAAGTACCATTTGGAAGATCAATATAACCAAGTGCTGTATTTTTAGGAAGGGAATCAAATTCAAAATAACCCGAGTTTGTCATACCTGCTTTTTTAAAGATATTTTCTTCAATATAATCGGTAAATTGACGCTTACTTGCTTTCTCTACAATTAACCCAAGTAAAATATATCCAGCATTATTATAATGAAATCTTTCATCTACTTTTGATTTCATTGGCTGATTCTGAAATAGTGGTAAGAAGTTTTCTAAGCTTCTTATATGATACATCGGGTTCTTAACCCATAACTCTTCAAATTCATCCATTACTTCCTCGTCAAAATAATCTGGTATTCCAGCCGTATGTGTTAAAAGGTGATGAATGGTTATATCTTTATCAAATTTTGGGAAGGAAAAGTTAAGGCAATCTTCTAACTTTGTTTCAAAGGTAATTTTCCCACCCTCTACAAGCTGGCAAATTGCTATTGATGTAAACAGTTTGCATCCTGATGCTATTCCATATCGTGTAAATGAGCTATTTTCAATTTGCTCAGAACGATTAGCATAACCATAGCTTACTTCTGTCAAAACTTCTTTATCTTCTTTAACAAGAATACTTCCTGAGAATTTATTCTGATTTTGAATATAAGCAATACTATTAAGAATCTTAGTGTTCACATAATCCCTCCCGAAATATCATTTCTTAAACATACACAATTTCATTACATATTAGCATCATTATCCATAAAGCAGGTATTAAAAGATTCATTATTTCATCAATTAAAACAAATAACATTGTTAATCACATCGTATCAGTTGCAATCACGTTCAACTATTCCCACCATTAGAACTCAAAAGAAGAAGTGCTACAATCCACATTTTCAATAGAAGATTCCATACGATTACTAATTGCAGCTCTCTCCTTCATTCAGACACCAAAAACAGCTGGCCCAGTTAAGCCAGCTGTTTTTACGATTTATCTATAATTCATTTGATCTCACTTAATTTCAGATATTTTTTAAAAAAATTTAAAGTTTCAGCTTTAAACCTTCATGTGTTGCTTTAAAACCTAATCGTTCATAAAATCTTAATGCATCTGGCCTTTTTTTATCAGTTGTTAGTTGTACTAAATGACAACCACGTTCTTTTGCACGTTGAATTGCCCATTTTATAAGTTCAGTTCCTACACCCTTTCCTCTTACAGATGCTGATGTTCTTACTCCTTCAATAGTAGCTCTCCATCCACCTTGATGTGTAATGTAAGGGGTAAACGTAATTTGTTGCACCCCAATCACTTCATTGCCGCCATAAGCAACTATTAACTCGTTATTAGGGTCAGATGTAATAGCCTCAAATGCTTTTATGTAACTAATAGGAAGTGGATGCTCATAACGTTCACGTTTACTTCCTAAAACATCATCAGCAAGCATTGCAACAATACTATCTAAATCTTTTTCAGTAGCCACTCTAAACCTTATCTCCGTCTCCAATAAAACCCCTCCTCTTTTTAGTAAACCTTTAGATACTCACTATGCTAAGGCGGTTAATCCTTCCTATAATCAACTCACTCGAAAATGGTGCAGGTATTATAATGCTCGCAGTGTTGTTTGAGCAGCACAAGGAATAGCAACTGCCTCCACAAATGTTGTGTTCTTCGGCATATAATCTAGAACTCTCTGGGAGAGAAAGACAAATTCTGTATGGAATACGAAACAACTCCCGAAAACACGATCTCCAACCTTGATTCTGTATTCATTTTTGCCAATTTAATTAATGTGCCTACACTACAGGCAGTACCTGCAAATGCTCCGTTACTTTCCTAGAGTTTCAACAGAAGGAATGAAGCGGTACAAAATCCCCATCACTTTCTCTTCTTGTATTACCGCCAGTAGCTCATTAATTTAGCAATTTCCAATCTGGTCAGTTCATTCGTCGAGTGATAAAACTTCACCAAAAATTCAAGTTCCTCAATTGAGTAGGTTTCTAGCAATTTTTCGAAAGCTTCTCCCATTGAACGATATATATTGTTCGTGGAAGATAACTTTTCTTTATTCACGGTAACAATCACTTTGCGACGGTCCTTAATATCCGGTTTGCGTTGAACGAACTCTTCTCGCTCAAGGCGATCGATGACATTTGAAACCGCACCTGTAGTAAGGTTTAGTCGTTTTGAAAGTTGTCCTGCCGTCATCGGACCTTCTTGCAGAAGAGTTGAAACGGCCTTCAAATCCGTGATCCCCAACCCGAGCTTTTCAGCAGCGGTTTGGTGAAATAAAGCTGTTTCGGTACTATTTTTTTGGGCTAAACTTTGCATTTGATTTATAAGGTCTCTTTTTCTCTCGGAATCGTTCATGCAAATTCTCCTTTACCACTTGACAAATAATTATCTTAATAATTAAGATAATTATTAAGATATATCTAAAGACAGTATAATGCCAACCACAAAAATTTTCAAGAAAGGCGGGGCGATCAACTATGCGCACTAGTTTTGTAACCTCCAAAGATGGGACCGAAATTGGCTATCGTCAAATAGGGCAAGGTCCCGGTTTGATCATTGTTCATGGCACTATGGAGTCGTCTCTTAGCCATAGTCAATTAGCCGAAGCGCTTTCAGACAACTTTACAGTTTACTTGTACGATCGCCGCGGACGCGGCCTTAGCGGTCCATATAGTCAAAACCACATGATTCAAAAGGAAGTGGAAGATCTTGAGGCCCTTCTTTCTAAGACGGGTGCTCACTTTGTATTTGGTGTTAGTGTAGGTGCCCTAATCTGCCTCGAAGCGGCACTTGAACTAGCTTCAATTCACAAAGCCGCTCTCTTTGACCCTCCTTTAATTATTGATGGATCAGTGTCGAGTGACTTTATGGTTCGCTATGACAAAGAAATTGCTGACGGCGACCTGGTGTCGGCGTTAGTTACAGCTATGTTGGGAGGTCAAATGGGGCCGCCATTTTTTAAATATGTCCCCCACTGGATTCTCAAAACACTCACAAAGATGGTGATAAAAATTGACGAGAAGAATGTTAAAAAAGGCGATGTAACAATGAAGTTGTTAGCACCGACGATTCACTATGATTTTAATTTATCCTTTGAACTCGAAGAGAAACATGAGCGTTTTAGTGTTATTGACGCCGAAGTTCTTTTGTTGGGAGCAAGCAAAAGTCCGGCATACTTCAAAACAGCTCTTGATGCCTTGACGCGGATTCTGCCTCATGCTGAACGTATTGATTTTCCCAAGCTGAACCATGGTGCCTCTGGTAACAAAAACAGAGGTGGAGATCCCGAACGGGTTGCGCAGGAATTGCTCAAATTTTTTAAACCTACTATGTAAGATAAGGAGAGATATCCGTTATGATGGAAACTTCGCTAGAACATCGAAAGAATACCGTTTCCGAAATTAATCGCTTGCTTGCTCTCGGGGCAGTCACCGGACCGATCTTGTTTTCGTTAGCATATACAATTTTGGGTTTTCTTCGTCCCGACTTTTCAGCTGTCAGTGAGCCTATCAGCGGCCTTGGTGTTGGTACAAACGCCCCAGCCATGAATGCCTCTTTCATACTCATGGGGCTACTCCTTTTCGTTGGTGTTATCGGCATCTTCCAAAACATGAAAGAGTTGGGTAATGTGGCTCGTTGGGCTTGCATTATTTTGCTTGAACTCTCACCGATCGGATGTATTATCTGCGGTCTCTACACCTATGAATTTACCCTTCATTTTGTTGGCTTCTTTCTGGCATGTGGTACCCCGGTAATAAGCTATCTTGTGGTCGGGCTTTTGCTCCGGCGTGTTTCGATTTATCGTCGGATTGGCAGTTGGCTTATCTTAGGCAGTCCCCTTACATTGATCCTGATATATATGTTTATGGCCTCTTTTGACTATCTCAACACTGATGTGGGAGTGGCAGGGTTAATCGAGCGCATCTTAATAATCGAGGTCCATGCATACTATGTGATCTTGGGATGGCTCGTCTTTCGCCGGAAGTCGCGATAAAGTTCAACCCTCAATCAGTGGGGGGTTTTCCTCATCCCTCACTGATTGTTAGTCCTGTTCTACTGCCGCTAATTCGCCGAAGAGCATGCCGACTAAGCGGCAGTACGAACCCGAATGGTTCAACTTTGACAAGTTCGAAAATTGGCCTTATTTATTTATGAAAAGTTTCAAAAATAATTTTAAGAGTCTCCAGCATTCCGTTGGAGATTCTTTTATTAAGGGGCACTTCTTATGTTCACAAAAAAAGACCCTTGGCCAGGGTCAATCAAATACCTTATTACGCCTGATCTCCAAGATACACTCCTTGAAGTAGGCGAAATAGCGATGGGAACGGATTAGCTCCCAAGTTCCTTTATTTGCTCATAAATCGACATGATATCCTGAATTGGCTGGGCAAGTTCTTCATTTTTCAGGACTTCCTCACCAAGGGTTCCGTTTTCAATGTGCTGAAGATAAAGATCAATTTTGTCCTGCAATTGTGCGTTTTTTTCCTCGATTTGAGTGTGAAGGTCCGAGGCGATTCCTGGAGCTTCAAGCTTATCGAATGCCTGGATTTCTGTTTTCATGTTCTCGAGCTCGGTTTTCAGGTCTGCGACAGCCTGTTCATCCTGGAGGGCTTGTTGAGCTTTTTGGGGAGCCTCCTGGGCAAAAGTGGTGGCCTTATCTACATAATTCGAGACACCATTTACGTATGAAAGTATATCATTAGCTTCCTCAAGGAGCGAACAGCCCCCCAAAAGCAGCATCAAAGCCGACGCTAACCCAAATAACTTTAGTTTCATTTACAAAACCTCCCTAATAGCCCCTCATTCTATCAGAATTATTAAAGATAATCCAGGCACCCATATAGGGTAAGTATTGCCAAAACGAGGTATGCCTTATATCTTTTTTTGCATACAGGAATTTCAGAACCTAATTAAAGAATGGAGAACCTATTCATGCTGGACTGATGCACTCTACAGTTCAAGTACATTACTCACGTCTTGTTATGTCGTTCCCATTCTTCTAAAGTCATCATTTTAAATTCCTCTTCAAAATCAATTCTTAAAGGAGCAATTAGTTCTATGCTATTCCCATCCGGGTCCTTAAAGTAAATTGCTGCATGCGCTTGTGGATTATTAGGTAATACTAGTGGTTGTTTTTCAGGAGGGAATCCAAAGTTAGTTGAGACCGCTATTCCTCTTTCTTCTAACCACTCTTTGATATTTTCCAAATCTTCTCGATCAATTCGTAAGGCTACATGCCTTAATGAAGGATGGTAAGGTGTTTGAACTTTATCCGTCTCCCACAAACCTAGCCAGCTTCTTCCTTTTTCAATCCAGAAAAACACTAAGTTTTCTTGTTTGTACGCAATTTCTAAATCCAACTTTTTATAAAACTCTATTGATTTTTCAAGATTACTGACAGGTAAATGTGCCTCATATAACCCTTTAATCAAAATAAAACCTCCTTGTATAGTGCTTGGAAATTTTGAAAAAATCATACTATCTAATGTACAAACTCAATCGTTTTAGCCGTTCTATCAGCAGCAGTTTTGCCCAAAATTTGCTCCACAAGATAAAGTGACATATTAATTCCTGAAGATACCCCGCCGGAAGTGATGATGTTGCCATCATGTACTACTTTGTTATCTGATATCACTTGAATTTCAGGATACTTTTCTTGTAACACTTTTAAAGCTAAATGATGGGTTGTTGCTTTCTTTCCATCTAACAAACCCGTTGCTCCCAAAATATAGGCTCCAGTACAGACTGAACATATGTATTCAATGCTTCAGTGATTAATAATCCAATCTATTATTCTTTGGTTTTTAGCTATGGATTGCACTGCCCTTAAAGGGCCTCCTCATTTGTCGAATCCCCTTTTTAATCAAACATGTTCCCTTCTATTTCTATCCTGACATATTCATTTAGCAAAACGAAAAATAAAGTCCCAAAGAATAAAAAATGCCTAAATCAGTGTAAATCAACCACAAGGTTTAATTTGAAGAGAGGGTTAAAAAGGTTATAAATAAAAAACTCCTCTCAATTGCACATTAGCAATGAAAGGAGCTCTTTTTTTGCAATTACCAATGCTTCCGTGTAGCTGTATCATTGGATACGCCATCACGTTTACTCAAATATAAGCACAATCCATCCAGAACGATGTGAACACTTTGGTCGAACAAAGAACTTAACAATTGAATCGATGTTCTGTTATCGCCCAGGTCTCCTCGTACGGTACCAGGCACTAATACAGACACATCCGCACTGCCAGCCAGCTCGGATTCCAAATTACTCGTAAACGCCAGGACACTTGCTCCTTTTTCCTTTGCTTTTTTCGCATCGGATACGACATTCGCACTTTTGCCAGAGCCGGAAACCGCAACGACTACATCATTTTCTTTAATAGCTGGAGTGATTGTTTCACCGACTACATATACTTCATAACCCAAATGCATGAGCCTCATCGCAAATCCTTTTGCCATAAGCCCCGAGCGGCCTTCACCCACCACAAAGACTCTTCTTTCCTTTGTAATATACGCCGCGGCATCTGCCAATGATTGCTCATCCACTTTCGAAACGACTTCATTTATTTCTTTTAAAATCGCATCAAGCAGGTTCATTCTTCTCCCCCCACTAACGATTTAAACAGTTTCGCTGATTCAGGAATACTAGCCGATTTCGTTATACTGCTGCCGACAATTGCTATTTCAAAATTGGCCTTCTTCATTTCAGCCATATTCTCAGGTTTGATTCCCCCCGCTACAGCCAATCTTGGAAAATCATGAATCTGCGCCAACGTACTTTCGATTAAGGCCTGTAATCCTGTGCTTTTATCGGACGGAAGATGCACACAAAGGATTCCATCTGTAAACTGTTTCAGTTCCAGTTGCTTTTCAGGTGACGTTTCAAGCAAGTCAATCATATAATCCTTCTGGTATTTTTGCGCGACCTTCTGGCAGATTCTGATTGTTTCCAATGAAGCAGCGCCGAGAACGGTGGCAATATCGGCCCCAGCCCGATAAATCGCTTCAAATTCATATTCAGCTTCATCCACTGTTTTGATATCGGCCAAAATGACCTTGTCCGGAAATTTCTGCCTGATTCGCTTCACAGATTCTAGGCCAAAATCCTTAATTAGCGAAGTGCCGATTTCAATAATATCAATATATTGTTCGGCCTCACAAATGATTTCAATCGCTTTTTCAATCGATACCCGATCCACAGCTAGTTGAAGTTTCATTTTTGATGGCTCGCAATAAAGTGGTCTAATTCTTCCCTTGTTGGCAGGCCTTCATTATCGCTTACAAATGTGACCTGAATTGCACCAATCGCATTCGCGCGGGTAATTATATCCTGAATCGACAGCCCCTCCAATTTACCCGTAATCACTCCTACAGCAAAACCGTCTCCGGCACCGACTGTGTCGATCACTTTTTCGACTTTAAAGCCTTCCTGGTAAAAGCTTTCGGATTCAGTTCTGACGTAAGCACCTTTGCTTCCAAGCTTGACGATGACCTCTTTGACGCCAAGATCCTGATAGAAATCAGCAATTTTTTCAGGGTCATCCGTTCCTGTCAAAATCAATCCTTCCGAAACGCCCGGCAAAATCAAATCGGCTTTAGCAGCAATTTCATTGATAACTTTAATCATGACCTCTTCGCTTTCCCATAAGCTTGGACGAAGATTCGGGTCAAAGGTAATGGTGATGCCACGTTCTTTTGCCCGATCGATAAAACGGAAAGTTGCTTCACGGCAGCTTAATGATAAAGCCGGCGGAATCCCAGTTACATGAACTAAATCAACGTCTTCTAAGTTGATTTGATCAATATCAGCGGCGCTCATATGTGAAAAAGCTGATCCCTTGCGATAATAGGCGACTACAGGATCCCCTTCGGAAACCTTACTCTTTAATTGAGTGGCTGTTTTATAAATAGGATCAAAGGTCAAGAACTCAGTCCCGATCCCTTCCCGATTTAAAAAGTTTTTTATATAAAGTGCCATTGGATCTTGCCCAAGCTTTGTTACATAGGATACTTCATGCCCTAACCGGGCAAGGCCTGTACAAACATTCACCTCTGCACCGGCCAATGATCTTCTGAATAACTCGACTTCCTCGAGCGGACCCTCTGTTTCCGCTGTAAACATCGCCATTGGCTCACCAAATAACAATACTTTACTCATTTAGATTAACTCCTTGTGATCGTTGTAATTTCATTGAATAATTGATCCGCTTTCCCTTCATGAAGAGGAAATAACATTAACACATCAAAAACGAATGGGTTAAAGTCAAGCTCCAAGAGGTCTTTTGCAAACTGCATCGCGGCAATCTCACTAAGGGCGGACAATCGGGATTTATAGTGAAATTTCCCGAGTTTCCAAAGGGTTAATTTCGTGTTGTTTGTGAAAATATCAGCATCGTGCTCTTCAATAAAATGAAACAATTCATGGGCGATTAAAAGCTCCTCGACGTCAACATCATTAAGCACGGACCTAAGCTGATGTTCATGGATCAATTTATTGACATGTTCAATATTATCTTTAAATAACGTAATGCTGTCCGGACTGTTATAACAAGCAAACATTATATAATTTTCAGTGCCATATGAATCTTCCAACCTTACTTTTGTGTTCATCCTGGCGGCTATTTCTTTAACGGAATGAACGGGATAGTTTTGCCTTACCTGAACAGCTTTTTGTTTGCCGCATTCAATGGCCTTTTCAATCAGTTCCTGTTTTTCGTGATCCGCCACTTTACGGTTGAGAGGGTCTCTGCTGAACGCATATTGACCCCACTCTTGATCCGTTATGTTTGTCAAAACGTTCACTTTTTCAGCGATCATAGATCATTTTTTGCTCCGACGATAATGATTTCTTCATGCGGCTCCATCGTTCCTAATTCTGTATCAACGACCATGTATAGCTGCTCTTTATCGAGCATGCCGGTGTAATCCAAGACTTTCCCGCCAATACATAGATAAATATCCGGGCTTAATTTAATATCGCTCTTGAAGATGGCTAACGTTTCCCACATTTGGCCGATCACTTCTTGTGCTTGTGCGACTGTGCACTTTTCAGCGATTGCGTCCCCGCGTTGTACTTTAATGAAGCCTTTTTTGTCGATGATTCTGACTTGCTTCGCCCCTTCTTTCTTTCCTTTGGCGGAGAAGACATAGATGACATCGCTCCTCGTAATCAATTCCGCTTCCCCAATCGGAACGCCCATTGATTTGGCAGCGATTTCTTTCGCTTCCTCTTCGCTTAAGGCCATTAACAAATCTGTTGCTTGAACTTCCGAAGACCCCATTGCAATCGCCGTGACTTTATTCGTCTGCGAATCAATTTCGATTTGAACCTCGACAGAATCAGGGACGGCTCCGTTGGCGATCGCCATGCTTGCCGCTTCTTTCTTCAGATCTGCAATATCTTTTTTCGTCGGTGATGGGATAACCCGTTCAACGACGTCGCGAATCATCGCCAGGGCAACACCTATAGAGGAAATAACTTCTGCATTTTCCGGGATGCTGTACTCCAGCTCCATATTTTTCGCGGTAAATGGCAGCAGTGATGCGCATCCTCCCCCAACGCCGACGAGGGAAATTTGGTCTTTTTCGAGCTTATATTTTTCCGCGAAATCTTCAATAACCGGCTTAATTTTTTCATACGATTTTTGTAAAATCTCCGCTGCTACTTCTTCGACCGTCTTATTCATATATTTCGCCAGCGGCTCCATCGCTTTTCGGGCAGCCTCAGGGTTTCCGTATGCATAATGTTCAGGGTTTACGTATCCTAATACGTTCGCCGCGCAGCTATTTGTAATCGTAATTTTGTTGCCGTTTTTCAATTTAATATAGACATAATCAGCAGGGTCGCCCTCTTTTGGAGAGAAGAACTCAACTTGCGGGTCGACAATTTCTTCAATCGGCGTAAAGACGGCATAAGGCATCCCGCCAATATGGGCACTTCTTGGCCCCACGTCAACAATGCCTTCTTTGGATGCGCGGACCATACTTCCTCCGGCTACCCCCAATACGCGGACGTCGAGGGAGCTAATATACGTTGGATGGCCGCCAACGATGGAATAGTCAACAGCCGGGCGTCCATTTTTGATAACGCCGATGTTCGTACTCGTTCCGCCTACCTCGAAATAAATTCCGTTTGATGCCCTTAAATACATCAAGGCGCCAACAACACTGGCAGCAGGGCCTGACAGCATCGTTAGGACGGGACGCTTTCTCATTTCGTCGATTCCCATAACTCCGCCGTCGCCGCGCATGATCATCAATGGCACTTGAATCCCGGCTTGGCGAACACTGCCTTCTGTACTGTTTGCTGTTTCCAGCATTTTTGGCAAAATGCTCGCATTAATGGTCGCTGTTCTCGTTCTTCGAGTCAGCCCGTACAGTTTACTGATTTCAGAGGCAACCGATACAGGAATGCCATGCTCATCGGCAAGTTTTTGAATTTCCTTTTCCTCGGTCAAATCATCGACCCCGAATGCCTTGGAAGCAACAAAAACCCCTGCGCCCTCATCTTTTAATTCTCTTATTGTATTTTTTATTGTTTCCTGGTTTATTTGTTTTTGTTTCATATAGCGATGGTGTGTCTTAATGATTCGGCCAGTTCCTAAATCAATATCATCAATTTTCGTTTGTTTTTTTGCCAGCCAGCCACCAATGCCGCCACTTCCGATTCCTATTACCCCAACCTCGGCAACGTCACCCTCTAACAGTGCGTTTGTTGCTTGTGTCGTACTGTGAGCAATAAAAATAACGTCTTCAGGATGAATATTGTTTTTTGTTAAACACAATTTAAACGCTTCAATAACACCTGCTGCCACCCCACTTGGATGATCATGGGTGGTCTTGACGGAACCTTTGCCGATGATTTCATGTGTTGCATTATCAATTGCGACTGCTTTTGTATGAGTTCCCCCAACGTCGATCCCGACGCGAATAGCTCGTTTGGCCATGATGACTCCTCCATTTCAAAACGTTATCACTTTGCCGAAATCGGCTGCTCCCTCACCAGGAACAACCGATTTCTGGCTGTGATTTTCGCAAAAATTGTCCAGTGGTAATCACCGGTCTCCTTCATCCTTTTCTTATCCGAACATCAAATAGGCAATGGCAATGTTAATGATCGATACACCCCATGCCCACGGTACACCTGAAAGCAAGAAGCTTTTTGTATCTGTTTTCGTATAGTTAATGGACCATAGGTTCCAGGATTGAGTAGGACATGCTGAAATATTCATTGAAATTGTTGGGATATACATTAATGGGAATAAGAATGCCAATGGGAAGTCGCCTACTCCTGTTAAAATCCCGATCGTCGCAGCACCGGCACCAAATACGGTTAATGGGCCACGGAATAAACCAAGCGGCGCAATGACCATAAATAGAAGGGCAACCGTTAATGTGCTCGTTGGCATGACTCCGCCCAAAATACTTTCAAAGAATGGTGAAACCGCCCCTGATACTTTGTTGAACATTGGAAGAATGAACAAGAAACCAAGTAGTCCAGCAACGTCAACTACACCATCATAGAAGGTTTTAGAAATAACCTTTTCAGCATCTTTGTAAGATCTAATTTTGCCAGTAACAAATAGCGCGAATAAAGCGGCTACAATGAAAGCCGGGATTGGCTGCCAGTTAAATCCGATCGCAAGGACAACCGGTATTAATGGCGTGATAAGAGCGATTCCTGGTACATGTTGATTATCACTGCTAGATGCTGTTGCAGCCCAGGCACGGCTAGGTTTTGTTTTGCGAAGTCTGACCGACAACATGAGAATAACAACAAGCAATTGAACAGCCATCGCTGTAAAACCAAATTTCAAATAGTTTCCGTCGTATGGGAAATCTGTAAAGATCGCTTGCATTTGCTTAAATAACACGATGTTGACATACATACCTGAACCGACTGACATGATATAGGAAGAAACAGCCAGAGATTTCGGTACACCTAGTGATAATAGAATTGGAAGAACAATAACCCCAATCGCGACAACGGCGCCTGCACCAAACGTACTTGTAAAAATTAAACCAGTCACGACCGACAATAGGACGGTTGTAATGAGCGGCTTGTCCCCGCCGAGTTCAACAGTCATACGGATAATCTTCGATGCGACACCCGTTCTTACTAACACTTGGCCAAACCAGCTACCAAACACAACGACAACTGCGGTCGGCCCCCAACTTTCAGGCCCGCCCTGGAAAATCTGCGTCATTGTTTGTTCCCAAGTAAGTTCTCCGCCAATCATGCCAAGCGTTGACCAAATAACAGCCATAATCAAGAAACCGATCATGAGGTTTCCGCCTCTAACTGCATAAACGATAAATCCGATAAACGTCAGCAATAATATGATACCGATCGTTAATGCCATTACGTTTTCCCCCTAGTTAATTATTTCAAAATGAATACTTAAATTTTCTAGTTAAAATGCCGTAACAGATTTTTTGAGAATCACCTCCTACACGTTTAGTAGTTTTTGAATCTCGGAAACTAACACGTCTTTTTTCGAAATCGGATACTCTATGGCAGCCGGTATTTCTTTTGGTAAAATCCCGATGATTCTTTTCCAATCGACTAGCCCGTCGTTCAACAGCCTTGTATTTTTCTCTTGATCGATATCCTTTATGTGAATGTAAGTGACAAACGGCTGAAGTAGTTTGGCGTTTTCAACCGGGTCTTCCCCTTGGAACAGCCAATTTCCGATATCGAACGTAAAGGTAATGGGTCCGCCAAGTTTTTTCACCTCGGTCAGGAAATCCAAGATTTTTTGTGATCTTCCATTGCTTTCCGTTTGATCATTTTCGACGGTGAGTTTGACGCTGTATCGCTCAGTCAATCTAGTAATCGCTTTTAAATCCGCTTCAGAAACTTGGCCGTACTCGCCAATATTTAGTTTGATAGCGGAGGCATTCATGTCGTAAGCTTCCTTGCAATACAGTTCCAGTGTTTCAACGTTTAGTTGCTGATTGTCATAAAGCACCTCGGGTATGGAATAAAAGACATTCATTCCATATTGTTCTGATTTCGTTTTAATATCCTTCAGTTCTTGGCGGTCTTTAATAAACTCTCTTCTAACTTCAATATTTTTTAATCCGAGTTCATGAACCCAGTCGAGCATTTCGCTTTGAGGTAGGCCAGCTTTTAAATCTTCAAGATAGACAAGTGTATTAATGGCGATTTGATCCTTTTTCAATTCTTCACACTCCTACTGTAATGCGTGTAATATCTTTTCACATCTTTGCTTCAAAACATCCAGATTGCCGGTATGAATTCCTTTGGTTAAGTACCCGCCTAATCCGACTGCAAAGGCACCACTTGCAAACCAGTCTTTAATATTCGTATCATCGACTCCCCCGGTCGGCATCATTTCAATGAATGGCATTGGTGCTTTAATCCCTTTGATCATCTTCATCGAAACACATTCACCAGGGAACAATTTCACCACATCGCTTCCTGCCAGATAGGCATGATAAGCCTCGGTGGGAGTAGCAGCTCCTAGTGAGCAAAAAATTTGATGCTCTTTGCAATAGGCGCCGACTTCTTCAACAACACATGGAGAAACAACAAAATCTGCTCCGTTTGTGACAGCTAATTCTGCTTGTTCCTTCGTTAATACCGTTCCTGCTCCAATGACGGCTTCCGGAAGCTCCGATTTCAGCGTTCGGATGAGTTCTTCTGCTTTCGGAAGGCTGAAGGTAATTTCCAAAGTGGTAATTCCCGATTGTACGATCGTTTTACAGATTTCTTTGGCCTCATCCAAATCATTTCCTCGAATAACCGCGATGATTTTTCCTTGCAGCTGTGCCTTGACTTCTTGTTTATTCATTTATGATCAGCCTCCTTTAATAGCTCAGGATTTGTAGATCCCCGTTTCACAAGCTTAGCCGGCAACTCTATATATTGTGGTCCGAAGTCGCCTTGTTCTTTAATGCGCTCGATTAATAGCTTGGCGGATTGAACGCCGCACTCATAGGATTCCTGGGTCAGGGTTGTAATTCCAGGTGGGATCAAGGACGCCCAACCCCAGTCATCGAAGCCGCATATTCCCATTTGCGGGGAGATTTCAATATTCAGTCGCTTCATACCATGGAGAACCTTTAGTAACGTCACACCGTTAACGGTAAAAATCGCAGCGGGCTCACCGTTTGAAACGCTTACAAATTCTTTTAAACTATCATCTATATTTTGCGGATCATCAATGTCGATAACATAGGTAGTCAAATTCCCATCCTGATTAAAATACTTTTTCATCGCGTCATTAAACCCTTCATGGCGTTTGTAACGGCTACTAATAACCGTCATATCCTGAGTAAAAAACGCTACCCGTTTGTAGCCCTGTTCGTATAAATATTTCACCAATCCATAGGTTGCATCGTAATTATTCGTCGCTACCGTATCCAGCATATTGGGAGCGCTTAAACTACGGTCGGCCAGGACAATGTTGATTCCCTCATCTTTTAGTGATAAAAGATAGTCATCATTTTTGCCGGTGGTGTTAATAATTAAGCCGTCCACTTTGTTATCCAATAATGATTCAATGCTTTCTTTCTCATATTCCGGATCGTTGCCAATGTTTGCGAATAATACGTTGTAACCTAATTGGTTACAATAATCACTGATGCCTTTTAAAACAATCGATGAAAACGGGCTTCCAATATCGGCAATAATGCAGCCAATGACATCGGAATTCTTCGCTTTCAAGCTTCTTGCCAGATTACTTGGACGATATCCCAATTGGTTGATGACGTTTGCAAGTAATTCCTTTGTTTCTTCGGACATGTATTCATATTTACCATTTAAATATCTAGATACCGTTGTTTTGGAAACGTTTGCTTTTTTCGCTACATCATTGATGGTTACACGGATTTTATCCCCTTGGGCTTTATGCCTCATATAATCAATCACTTCCTTTACTAAAATGATGTTTACCGATTTAGTTAACCGGTTTACAAAAAGACAGTGCTTTTTAAATTCACTCCACAGTTGAAAGGCGGGCGGAAATGAATATATGTAACTACGAATATAGCTAGCTGATTTTTTAGAAACCGGTTCACAAAAAACTTAAAAAAAATATTTATTCGATTGAAGATAAGACGAAGAAGTAAAGTCGAGTAAAAATTGACATATGCGACTGATAAAGGTCCATTGATGAGTTGTTTAGAAACCGGTTTACAAGATTGCTAAAAAAAATAATATTCAATTTTGTTATCGCTTTCAATCAAATTATATACCTATAATTTTAGAATAGTCAATAAAGGTTTATTATAAAATTAAAGACACTTCTGAATTCCTCTTTTAATACTTCTTCATGCATTTCGATTTTTACATAAAAAGGATGTTCCTATTACTTTTTTATAGAAATAAAACCGGCGTGGCGTACCTCTACCCCACCAGCAGGAGTAGGTAGGGTTTGTTTGACGCTTACGTTGAAAATGCTATAGTTGATATAGAATTTAGATTGACTTTTAAGGGAGACCAGTCTTCCGAAAACTGGTCATGTATCAAAAAGATGAAAAATATAAAAAAGGACGAGGAGTATCCAATTATGATAAGCGAATCAGATTTGAAGCACCTGCGACGTTGTATTGAATTAGCAAAAACTGCACTGGAAAAAGGTGACGAGCCATTTGGTTCAGTCCTTGTCTCAGCGAATGGAGAAGTGCTTGTAGAAGACCATAACCATGTTGCCGGTGGTGACCATACCCAACACCCGGAGTTTGCTTTGGCGCGTTGGGCAGCCGCAAACATGACACCTGAAGAAAGAAGCAAGGCGACTGTATATACCTCTGGCGAACATTGCCCTATGTGCGCAGCGGCCCACGGTTGGGTTGGTTTAGGCCGGATCGTTTATGCAAGTTCGTCCGAACAGCTGGTACAATGGTTGAGTGAAATGGGAGTTGCTCACTCGCGTGTACGGAATCTTTCTATTCAAGATGTTATTCGCGATACCCTAATAGATGGCCCTGTTCCTGAACTAGCAGAGCAAGTTCATCAGCTCCATCGCCAGTTTTACGAAAAGAGACGTTGAACAAACCTCTCTTTTTTTAAAGGACATTGCGTTTTTAAAATACTCAACAAAAAAGTGCGTTAATCCTACCTGGATCAACGCACTTTTCAATGATTAATTCTTATTTGCTATGGCTAGTTTTTCTTTCGATGGAGTTTCATATTTTATTGGTTCATTTTTACCAACAATTAACCCGCCGCCAACTCCATAAACACCATAATCACCAGCGGTATATGTATAGACTCGATAAACTTCACCTGGTTCCAAGTAGCGAACAAGTATTTTCTTTCCTTCTTCATTAACCTTCAATAAGGCAGGGGATCCATCCATAACTATTAATCTCCCAATTTGCCCAGGCTTTAGTTCAGCATTATCCCACATTACTGTGGATGACGATGTTTCCGAACTTGATGAAGGCTTGTTTTCCTTTGCGAGTTTTTCTTTTGATGGAGTTTCGTATTTTAGATAACCAGGAGTAGTGCCGGGTTCTTGCGCCACATATAGGCCGCCGCTTAAACCATAGAGAGGGATATTACGATTAACTTTAGTTGTATAGACTCGGTATACTTCGCCAGGGTTAAGATGACGGACAGGAGAAAGATATGAGTTTTTCTCCAACTTAAACAACATAGCTCCTTTGATTATAGTAACTCTCCCAATTTGACCTGGCTTTAGTTCCGCACCGTCCCACCATACCTTTGAAGTTGAAGCCTCTGCGGTTGCGTTGAATGGAGAAACGAAGCATAGTAACATAAATACCATTAAAATCTTCTTCATGCTGCCACCCTTTTTCCTAATTTTAATAATATTTCAATATAATCGTAGCACGCAGAAGGTGGGATTGCCATTTAAAACCTTTGTTAAAATACGCCAAATACTTCTCTTTAGGGTAAATGAGTTTACCTCATTTTTTAAATAATACAACCGTTTATTCGTTACTAATATGATAGCAAAGTTGCACGACGCCAGAGGAAAAACTTCTTGAATGAATCAGTTTTAGATTCATTCGCTGCTCAATGTCAATAAAATAGTATTAATTTGATTTAGGAAATCAGTGGATTTCATTTCTGAATTGATGATACACCAGTCCACTTCGCCATTTTTCCCTTCTTTGAACCTCACATCACTGAAGTGACGTAATTCCTACGCTGTGGCTCCTTTTGGTAGCGAACCAGGTAAGTAGGCTATCCCCGGCAGTCCCTGCGGTTCCTGTGGTTTATTTATACCGACAGAAGCCGTTGGGCTTCGTGCAGTATATTTAAGCTGGCATTGTGGTCACGGTCATGGTGAGTGCCACAATTGGGGCAGTCCCATTCCCGTATTTGTAGGTTCTTGACAGCCTTATGCTGAAAGCCACAGTCCGAACAGATCTGCGAAGACGCAAACCACGGGCTGATCGCAATCACTTGTTTGCCGTACCACTTGGCTTTGTATTCCAGCATTCGGCGGAACTCTGACCAAGAGACCTCCTGGATGCTCTTGGCTAACTTACGATTCTTCACCATATTGGCGACGTGCAACTCCTCGATGGCAATGAGGTCGTGGTTTTTGACCAATGCCGTCGAGTGTTTATGCAAAAAGTCCGTTCGGGCATTCGTAATTTTTTCATGGATGCGGGCCACTATGCATTTTTGTTTGTGCCAATTCGAAGAACCCTCTACCCTGCGTGAGAGAGTGCGTTGTTCTTTTATTAAATTCGCTTCCATTTTCTTCAGAAAATGGGGATTGGGAATCGGGTCTCCTTGGGTGAGAAACGCAAATTCTTTGATGCCCATGTCGATGCCAACAGCTTTGTGCGTTTTCGGTAATTCTTGAATGTCCACTTCCGCCAAGATGGAAATAAAAAATTTCCCGCTTGAATTTATGCGAATCGTCGTATTCAAAATACGCCCTTCCACCTCACGGCTTTTGGCAAAGCGAACCCAACCTAACTTGGGCAGTTTGACTTGGTTGCCGTCAATGGCAATATTGCCATTGATGTATTTGGTGGTGTAGCTTTGCACAGGGTTTTTCTTGCTTTTGAATTGAGGAGATTTATTTTGCTTTTTGTAATAGCGGTCATACGCATCCCCAAGGTTCTCCACTGACTTTTGGAGGGCAATGCTATCCACCTCTTTTAAAAAGGGATACTGCTTTTTAATGTAGGCAGAGCCTTGATGGTGTCATATTTTTTAAAATACGTGCCTTTCCAATTATTTTGAGGCAGTTGACCATTTTGAACCATTGCCTCAACGATGTTCCAATAGGCATCAAGGTCTTTCTGTTTGCCCAGGAAATGGTTAAAGACCAAACGGCTGCAGCCGATGGTTTTGGCAATCAGAATTTTTTGTTCTTTGTTTGGATACAAACGAAAACGAAAGGCTTTGTGCTGATTCAAAAGGGTCACCTCCTATGGAATATTATACCTTTATTATAGCACATACGTTCGGTTTTGGATATTAAAAAGAGGTTCGATTCATCTCATGGCTAAAGCCACAAGTTCTCGAACCCAGTTTTTCGTACAGCGTTGTCACGAATCATTGCCTTTCGTGACAACGGAGCCAGTTTTTCGCACATGGTTGTCACGAATCCAAGCTATCCCCTACAACAAGCCCTGATTTTTTCCGTACAATTGCCACGAATTCTAGCAGTCACGTTCACCGAAGCCGTTTTCGAAACAGCAAACAGCAAACAGGAACAAATGGATGACCAACCACCCTGCCTTTAGTATTTTTTCAACGCGTCAATCATGAGTTTCCAGAAGCCTTCCACATCCAGCTCGAGTCCGAACTTTGCATTCACTTCTCTGCCGGTGACTCCATGGAGGTCAACCAGCATCGTGCCTGCTGTGAACTCGCCTTTCGTTTCCACTGCGATATTTACATCCTTCATCGTAAATAACTCCGGTGCGACCAAGTAGGCAACAGTTAAGACATCGTGTACAGGCGCGCCATCGAAATCGAACATCTCTTTATACGTCGAAGCAAAGAACACTAACAGTTCTCCGACAATTTTGGCAACGTTGTTATCAATATTATTAACTTCATGAATTACTTCTTTAGTTGCCAAGGCCTGGTGAGTAATATCCAGTCCCATTACCGCGATTGGAAGACCACTATCGAATACTTTTTTAGCCGCTTCCGGATCGGCCCAAATATTGAATTCAGCCGTTGGTGTCCAGTTCCCGAACGTCCCTCCGCCCATAAGAACAATTTCTTCGATATTATTTTTAATTTCCGGTGCTTTCGCTAGAGCCAATGCAACATTTGTTAATGGCCCTGTTGGTAAAATCGTAACAGGCTCGTTTGACTCTTTTACTAGTCTAATAATGGTGTCGGCGCCATGTTCATCACTCCAGCTGCGTGATGGTTCAGGGAGCTCCGGACCATCCAGACCTGAATCCCCATGAATGCCAGGTGCTGTTTCGCGGACACGAATCAAAGGATCGCTTGCACCTTTTGAAACTACGACATCTGTCAATGAAACCAAGTCACAAATTTTCAAAGCATTATCGGTTGTTTTTTCAATCTCGGCATTCCCTGAAACCGTTGTGATTCCCAGAATCTCCAATTCCGGCCGTGCGGCAGCTAAAATAATTGCTATTGCATCATCATGTCCTGGATCGCAATCCAAAATAATTTTTCTTTTATCCACTTCATTCACCCCGATTAATAAATTTCATTCCTCTGTTAACGTTTTCAGGACCCTTTTTAATAAAACAACTTCTATAAAGCGGATTACCCCACTTTATAGAAGTTGTAGGTTATAAAAATTTAATTACTTTGTTTTGTTGTTGAAGCTAACTGCGAGTTGGGAACCAACTTTCGCGTTGTGTTTTACTAATTCGATATTGGCGACAAGGCTCTTGCCTTCAGTCATTTCTTTGATTTTTCCAAGCAAGAATGGCGTGGTGTCTTTACCGGAAATGCCTTTTTCTTCTGCTTCTTTAACCGCATCAGCAATAATGCCATTGATGTAATCTTCATCCATCGCATGCTCTTCTGGGATTGGGTTGGCGATTACCGCTCCGCCTTTAAGGTTCAATTCCCATTTCGTTTTCAATGTTTCAGCGATTACATCAATTGAATCAGTGGAGAAGTTTAATTTATATTCACTGCTTCTTGTGTAGAATGCAGGAAGAACTTCAGTTTCATACCCGATGACAGGAACCCCTTTTGTTTCGAGGTACTCAAGCGTAAGAGCAAGGTCAAGGATTGATTTCGCACCCGCGCAAACGACCGCTACATTTGTTTGTGCCAATTCATCAAGGTCGGCAGAGATGTCCATAGTTGTTTCCGCGCCTCTGTGAACGCCGCCGATACCGCCTGTTACGAAGATGCTGATGTCAGCCATTTCAGCACAGATCATTGTTGTGGCAACAGTAGTCGCACCAAGTTTTTTCGTTGCAACAATTGCAGCCAGGTCACGGCGTGATACTTTCGCAACGTCTTTGCTTTTACCAAATAGCTCTAACTCTTCATCAGTTAGGCCAATTTTAATTTTTCCATCAATAATCGCGATTGTTGCCGGAACAGCGCCGTTGTCGCGAACGATTTGTTCAACTTCACGGGCCATTTGGACGTTTTGTGGGTAAGGCATACCGTGGGAAATGATTGTGGATTCAAGTGCTACGATCGCTTTGCCTTCCTCTTTCGCTTTTTGTACCTCTGCAGATAGTTCAATATACTGTTTCATTCTGAAATTCCTCCATATCCAATTTGAATTGTTGTTGGGATAGCTCTTGTCTCACTGTATATTTAGACATAATGGTTTTGTGCGCATTGACTAAACCGGATTTAATAATGTAGTCAAGGTCTTTCTTTTGTAACCAGGAATAAACAACTCCTGAACAAAATGAATCTCCCGCGCCTGTTACATCAACGACCGTTGGGGTTTTAATCGCCGGGTAATAACGTATTTCGCCGTTTTCGAATCCCGCCATAACACCTTTTGAACCATTCGTGATGATGACATTTTTCACGCCTAATTTGAGCCACTTCTTAACTGCTTCTTTCCAGTCATGCTCATCATTGATTTTGATGTCCATGTAGGTTTCCGTTTCATCCCTATTTACAATGAGCCAAGTTAAAGCATTCAGGTTCTTAGGAAGCCTGTTCATTTTAGGTCCTGAAACTGGGATAACGACTAATGGAATGTGATATTTTGATGTAAAACCACTTAGAAAATCAATCGTTTCCCCTGGGCAATTCAAATCAACGACAATACATTTCGCTTTCCTAAGCAGGTTGCTGTTTTTTATTAACAACTCAGGTGTAATATTTTCATAAATATCCATATCTGCCAATGCGACTGTTAAGTCACCATTTTTGTCTAAAACGGCAGTATAGGAACCTGTTGACGAATTTTCAAATGGGGTGACATGCTCCAAATTCATAAAGGGCGATGACAATTCATAAATCATGTCCCATTCTGAATCATTGCCCCTGGCTGATAGTAAAAGTACTTCCTCGCCTAATCTACCCAGGTTTTCAGCAATATTCCTCGCTACCCCTCCTACCGAGGTAGAAGATTTCACTGGATTGGACGTCTCATTCGTAATTTCCTCTTTTGCATAAAACTTACGGTCAACGTTAGCCCCGCCAATGCAAATGATTGGAGATGTTTCATTTAATACAAACGCTTTGCCCAAAACATAGTCTTTCTTAATTAGTTCAGAAATACTGCTCGCTATGGAGGCCATTGGGAGTCCCATTAATTCCGACAGTTCCTCCTGAGAAATAAACGGGTTTGCCCGAACCATTTCCAAAACCAATTTTTCGTTTCTGGTAAGATCATTCGTCACTCCTACAACCTCCCTTCGTGACAAAAGTTTGTTAAATAAACATAAGTTTAGTATACGTTTTCATTATAGAATGTCAACTATATTACCCAAAAAAAATAATCCCATAATTCCCCACCGTCTATGGACAGGCGGTAAAAGCTTTGTATTACGGGATTTATTCGCCTTTCTTCAACTCTAAAATGAAAATGAACAGATACATATTCATTATTTAACTCGCTCCAATCATTTATTCAGCAATAATTTGCATGATGATTTAATGAAGAAATAAGACACAAGTTGGCTATTTGACTACCGTTTGTCTGTCCGATTTCGATAGCGTATAATTTATTTCCAATAGAATGCAAATCTGAATAGGGTGGCACCACAGTGTACTGAATGGGTTGTTTTTTTAAAAACAGTCTTTTGTATGCCAAACAGCACACATTTTGTTAATCGTTGTAAAATTAAGCGTTTACAAACTTCTGTTTATAGAATAAGCTGTTGTTTAAAGGGGAGGGAAAACTTCCATGGATAAAGAGAAACAAATCTTGGATTT
This sequence comes from Neobacillus oceani, assembly GCF_046237595.1. Taxonomy (NCBI): domain Bacteria; kingdom Bacillati; phylum Bacillota; class Bacilli; order Caryophanales; family Bacillaceae; genus Neobacillus; species Neobacillus oceani. Next base: position 3,854,609 of record NZ_CP143543.1, read on the forward strand.
GATAAGAATGAATCCTTTCATTTCCCAGCAGGAATTGTCAAGCATTGTTGGCTTGTCACGGCCTGCCGTTGCGAATTATATAAGCAGCCTGACGAGACGCGGCGAGATTAAAGGGCGAGGCTATATCCTGAAGGAAGAATCATCGATTATTTGCATCGGAGGGGCTAACACGGACCGGAAAGCACGAACGGAAAAGAAAGTGCGCTTGTATTCTTCCAATCCGGTGAAAATAACGGAATCTGTTGGCGGAGTAGCGCGTAACTTCTCGGAAAATTTAAGCCGGCTCGGCGTGAGCGCTTCTCTAATGACTTGTCTGGGGGATGACAAGGAAGGGAATTGGATCCTGAAAGAAACGAAGGGCCAGGGAGTTGATGTCAGCCAAGTATGGGTTTTGCCTACAGAACGGACAGGGACTTTTACGACTTTATTGGATATTGATGGGGAAAGCATTGTTTCCATGGCCGATATGAATATATACGAAAAATTGACCATCTCCATGTTCGAGGAAAAATGGTCGCATATCGCTGCCTCCCAAGCTGTTTATTTGGATACGAACATTCCCAGCGATTGTATAAATTACTTGATTACACGCTGCAAAGATGAAAATATTCCTCTTTACATTGACCCTGTGTCCACGGCCAAGGCGCAAAAACTTCCATCTCGCTTGGACGGGGTCGAACTATTGCTCCCAAACCGTGAGGAAGCGGAAATCCTTGCGGGAATCAAGATTGACTCAATTAATGAATGTCAAACAGCTTGTGAAAAAATTAGGCAGCGCGGTGTTGAAAAAGTGATTATCACGCTGGGGGACCAAGGGGGATATTACTGCTCAGCCGAGGAATCCGGGCATTTGCCAGCTTTCCAAAGGGAGGTTGTTGATGTCACTGGAGCGGGTGAAGCCTTTGGTTCATGCACAATATACGGACTCATGAATGGTAAATCGTTAATGAATGCTTGCCAACTGGGCCTTGCCGGCGCCGCCCTCACGCTTCAAACAGAAAAATCAATTTCACCATTTTTAAAACCAGAAAAAATCCATGAACTCGTGGAGGAGTTTTTTGGATGAAATCATATTTGAATTTTCTTCGAAGAATTATTTTCCTTTTGCTGAAAGAGCATCTACCTCACTCCAAAGTAGATGCTCTTTCTTATAGAATTTCTTTGACTTCAAATTTGATCACTGTAATTCATTAGATGATATTCTTTCCTCTAATTCTCTATTACCCCATCTGCCTCAGCATTTCCATATAGGATTGCAACTGACAGTAACTGGTGAAATGGAATAGTACTATGTTTGTGTTTAATGTAATATAATTCGTCAATTAAATCCTTATAATACCCGATATCTTGCTTGAGCACTGGCTTTTCTTTTTTAAGTCCAGTTAGTATATCGGATAGTAATTTTTCTCGTTCATCATAGTCAAGGGATATCCATTGATCTCTAAACATCTCTGCTTTTGTCTGGCTTAGAATCTTAGCAGATAGAGCCGAATCCAACCTAAATAAATTCACGGAATAATCAACGCTTCCACTTTTGTTGGTGTAGATAAGAAAATCTTCATTTATTTTATCGATTTCGACTTCAATGTCGCCAAATTCATCATTGTATTCATTATATACAGAGTTAAAAATCTTTAAGCCATTGGAATCGTATTCCATAAACTCATGAAAAATTGAGTAGCTTGAGATTTTAACATCTTCATAAACAGAAGCAGAAATTCTCTCCAACGTACCATCTTCTCTATAATTCCACAGATCACTAAATTTTTTAATACGAACATCAAGCCATTGTCCCCGAATAAACTCCTCATTTATTGGTATGTAGCTTTCTGGTGATATTCCTTCTGTTTCCCCTTGAGGTACATTTTCATCTTCTTCTGGATAAGAGTTATTTTCTATTGAGTCTTCCCCATCATTTATATCTACTGATTTTTGTACCGTTTTTGGAATGATTTCTTTTGTTAGTTTCTTCAGAACATCCAGTTAATGTGACTCCAATAGCAATTATCACCAATCTTAAAATTTTCATGATGTTCAAATGTCCCCCAGTATGTATTTTCTTTACGTATATTACCATAATTTTTCTATACTGGAAATACAGTTTAATTCAGAATTGGGTATTCAATATCTTTTATATATTTATTTTTTAAAGAGCATTTCTAATAATTTCTTTAAGAGTCTTTCATAGGCTTTAAATAATTTATCGATAATGTCCAACGCTCCTTAACAAAAATTCTTATTGTACAACGTTAGTTAGACTATTATAGGCACTGCCATTGTATTAATTTTCTTGATTATTTTTAACACAGACAACCACCTTCCCCTTTGCATGTCCTTCCCCAAGGTAACGAATTGCTTCTTCCGCTTCCCTTAAAGTAAATAGCCTATCTATAATCGGGACCACCTTGCCTGCAAGGAAAAGCTCTTTTAAAAAGTCCTGGTCCTTTTTGTTCGGCCTATGAACCAGTATGCCGAACTTTTTCCCTTCACTTTTCGCAATTACTGGCCCTAGGAGCACTAGTTGTAAAATAAGCGAAAGCGATCCTCCGACCATCACATATGTACCATTTGGATTTAATGCTTGCTTGTATGAAAAAATTGACCGCGTTCCTACTACATCCAGGATCAGGTCGTACAACTGCCCGTTCTTAGTGAAGTCCTCTTGAGTGAAATCAATAACATGGTCTGCCCCAAGAGACTTAAGCATTGCCAATTTCTTCGCACTATCCACACAAGTGACTTCCGCTTCGTATAATTTGGCAATTTGCAGCGCGAACGTCCCGACTCCCCCGCCAGCCCCATTGATTAAAATCTTTTGCCCTGCTTGAATCCCGCCTTTATCCCGAATCCCCTGCAAAGCAAGGACTCCCGCTTGAGGCATTGCCGCCGCTTCCTCGAAACTCATACTAGCTGGTTTCAACGTCAACGCATCTTCCCGAACACATACATATTCCGCAAATCCACCCCAGCCACACCATGAAATATCCCCGAATAGCTCATCACCGATATGAAGATTGTTCACATCACTTCCAACTGCTTCTACAGTCCCTGCTATATCCGCGCCGAGTATCTTATATTTTGGTTTTAGCAGTCCCCCAAGGCGCGCCAGAAATGGTTTTCCTCTCAAGAGATCCCAATCCCACGAATTTACGGAAACCGCATGAACTTTTACCAAAACTTCATTGCTCTTTGGAGCAGGTATCTCGACTTCTGATAAATTTAGAATCCCTGTTGTTCCGTATTTAGTGTAGACCATTGCCTTCATAAAGAGTTCTCCTTTTAATTTGCGTATCGGCAGGATGCATTTTTGTTAAAAATAACGGTGTGAGTGAATGGTAGTCCTACCAACCAGTTTCCCAAAAGATTTTTCTGGACCTTTCGAACTGGTATTAGTTGATTTTGTCATTTATTAGACGCTAAAGTGGTTGAAAAGATTCAACCATACCTTCTTTTAAAAGAAAAATGTTTTGTACATACTCGCTCGGACAATTTCCTTTTCAGGAGTTTGGACAACTTCGCATTTTAAGGGAGAAAGCTTTAATGGTCCCCATGGATTTGCGCAACTATTTTACTCATTCATTTACTTCACCCAATTAATTAATCCTATTCACACTAACAACCTCATCTATTTTCCATTCACCGTCTTCTTTGATTACTTTAAAGGTGGTTACTTCAGTATATGCGGCTCCGCGAGTAGAAATGGGAACATAGACAGTTGCCGAAACGATAGTGCCCTCTTCGGTTTCTGTATTTAATTCCTGAATCTTTTTCACTTCCACGGTTGGAAAATTTGCACCTTTCCAACTTTTAATAAACTCTTCCCTTGTCATACCTGTTTGTTTCTCTTGAGTTTCCATTAACCTTTTACTTTGCAGGTCATAATAGGCATCATAATCCCTATTGTTATAAGCTTCATAATGTTTTTCGACCGCCTGTATAGCTGTCATGGCTTTTCCTGAATTGATTAAAACACCGCTTAAAAGTCCTGGCATGACTAATATGATGAATAACAAGGCCGCTCCTGATGCAGCTATCATGAATTTCCACGGAATTAAGGGGTTCTTCTGTTTCCGAAGCCCATCTCCCATCCTTGCATTCACTTGCTCAAAAACATGATTTTGTTCCACTTTGGTTAGGCTAATCTTTTTATTCATAGACTTAAATTCCCGATCGAACTCATTCACTTCTCCGGAATACTGTTTCATTGGTATATCCCTCCTTTTCCAGCTCTATTTTCAGTTCTTTCATCGCTCTAAACAAAGTAACCTTTACCTTATTTTCCTTCCAACCCAGGATTTGAGCAGACTCGCTTATGGAAAACTCTTTTATTTTCCTTAAAATAATGACATCCCTATAATCACGCTTTAGCTTACTCATTGAAACATATAATTGCCTTTCCGTTTCATTTAACATGGCAATTTGTTCAGGTCCTGGATCGTTTGATGTTACCAAGGGAAAATAGTCTAAAAAGTATCTAATTGGTTTTTTCCTTCTTAGATGGTCAATTGATAAATTCCGTGCTATCCGAAAAAGCCAGCTCTTAGCATTTCTCCCGTCAAAAGAATTAAAGTTGTTAAATGCGCGGATAAAAGTGTCTTGAAGAATATCCTTTGCCTGTTCCCGTTCACCTACAATAAAAAAAACATAGTTGAAAATATCATTACTGTAATCAAAATACCAATTGTGTATTTTATCCCTAATTATCTCCCGTTCCAACTGCTCATCTCCTTCCTGCATTCCAGTTGATACCATAACAACGGTTGGATTATGTAAAAAGTTACAATAGTTGATATTTTTCTACACAAAAAAAGCACTTCAAGTGCTTAAGAATTTTATCCTCCCCTTTCTAACTATTAGGAGGGACCGAACTCATTTATCTATAATCTTAGAAACCAGCCATCTTGTTCATTTCCTTCAGTTTTCAATCCGATGCTGCCTTTTTAATCCGTTGCCAATTTATACGCGCTAACCCGATTATCTATATCAAAATAGATGACCAGCCAAGCGTCATCCATACTGAAAAAGCCAGGCTCCGCTCCTAAATTATACGCCAGCGCATTGTCGCTCCTGTTTCCTATTGGGCCCAAATCTGTTGGTTCACCATCCGGACCCAACAACTCAACTATTTCCTGTTTTGACATTCCGACCAGTTGATAGGAAGTTAGCAAATCATCAACGATTTTTCCACGTTCGATTGGTTGAGCTATCCATTTTTCGGTTGAAAAATCATTCTGTTTTTCAAACAACAAATATATTCCACCAAGGGCAACAATGCTAATTGAAAGGTAAAAAACAAACCTTTTCATTCTCCCAACAGTCCCCCAGCCATAGCAATCCCAAAAATAATGAGAAGCAGCCCCAGCAAAATGGCTCCGCCCATTATTGAGAACACGAAATCAATCAGAAATGAAAAAGTGCCCATCGCTTTGTTTTCCAATGACTTTGCTTCGTGAACAAAATAGAAAATCACTGCTACTATAAGGAGTAATCCTAGCAATGATACTAACAGCCAAACCATCCGCCGCGCTCCATTCGTTTGTTAATCCAAAATGGTTGTAAATTAAGGTGAGTATACCATTAAAACCCACCCTGAAAACACACATCAAATAATGGAAAAACTCTCCCTAACATCGGAAGAGTTTTTCAAAATCCGCTTTCATCATCTTTGAATAAACCAGAAACCGGCTGGTATGCCCTTCGCAAAACTCCGAAGACAAATCGTTAATCCACTTTTATAAATCCAATAGGTTTTCCCCAAGGATTCATGACGCTAACTTTTTTAACTGGCCTAGAACCGGGTTCAGAGGAGTTTGTGATTTTATAAGTTATGTCCACTCCCACATTATCGGATTTTCTAATCGATACAATTTCAATCCCCTGCCCTGCCTGGCCAACAATAAATGCTTCGGTCTTTATGCCTCTTTTTTCTATCCCAGTAAAGGGGGTTTCACTTGAAGGGAAATTTGCCACTAGGCTGTTTATTTCATTTTCCGAAAGCGATATTTCCTGATAAGATACATCCTTTTTTAAAAATAACACAAAAAATACGATTGCTACCAAGCCTAAGAAACCTATTGCGAAAGCCCTTTTCTTCACCTTCTTCACTCCCTTTTCATCCAAACACATCTTGTTTAGGAATTAGACGTTTATAAGGTTCACAAGGATTCACATCATTCCATTTTCACCGGCATGGTTTATGCGACGAAAATGATTCAATGAAGAACGTCTAAAGGGAAAAACGCAAAAAAGGCCTATTGTATAAAGTTTAACAACTCCAATAATTTGGCTGTATCACCTTTAAAGTTAAAGGCTAATGCCCTGCCTTTATCATCAAAAAACATAAGATGTGGATTTTCATAAGCGGGAAAAATAATGATGACTTCATCCACAGGTCCAGTAAACAATTGGGTTTTCACTTTCACACTCGGTTCCAAAGGGACCCTAATTATAAAGCCTTCTCTCGGAACTGGATTTAATTTAGGATAAGCTCCGGTTATACCAGCAAGGAATTTTCCAACTTCTTCATGTACCTTGGGGTTTGGCTGCGCCGTCATAACGACTTTGCCCTTGGCGATATCGAATAGTTCAATTTGCCGGTTCGTTTGAGCTGCAGTATGTATTGATAGAAAACCCGTTATTAAAATGAAAACGACTATCTTTTTAATCATCCTTACCACCTCCAGAGTAGTATCCCCGTTGGCGGTTAAAATTTCGCCTGAATTTTAATGTCTGATACCGTTGATTTAGAATAAAATGCCCGCAGAACGTATGAAACATTTGGTACCCACCTACGTCTATTTGAAGTGGAAAAATAAGTACCGTGGGGGTTCTATATGGAAATTATCTATACTGAATCACTTCCTTCTAAAGGAGAATTTTTCGAAACGACCGGCTGGAATAAAGCTTTTAATTATTCTGATGAGGTTTTACATAAAGCCATATCAAATAGTTGGTATAGCGTATCCGCGAGATTGGACAATCGTTTAATTGGATTTGGAAGAATCGTTTCCGACGGCTTTTACCAAACCTTTATTTGTGATTTAATCGTCCATCCTGATTTCCAGGGACAAGGAATCGGAAAGAAAATTATGCAACTGTTAATGGACCATTGCAAGAAAGCAAATGTAAAATTTATTCAATTATCCTGCGCTAAAGGTAAAGTAGGATTTTATGAAAAGTTCGGTTTTCATGTACGTCCTTCCGATGCTCCCGGTATGCATATTCTTGTAAAAAACAGCGATTAACAGGTATTTCGAAAAAAATAGCGCCTATTTCTCTAAATAAAGAAATGGGCGCTATGTCTATTGGCAATACGTTTTAGCGTGATGCTTTCGGCGGCTGGCAGACGTCACATTTACGCTGGTGGTTATTTTTGAATTTCGTAAATGTTTTTTCAAAGTTGCTGCCACATGCACATTTAAATAGCAGTTTTTGTGAAAAACCGTGGTATTCCGTCGTCAGCAATTTACTTTCCGAATTCTTCTCAACAAATTCCTTGATCTTGTCAATCGTCCATCGTTTGTTCATTAACTAATTCCTCCGCAATACGTAAGCATCTTTTTAGTCTTTATTAAACCACAGTTCTTCTTTGTCATCTACGTCGCCGTTATAATTGATAAGAATTTCATCGCCTGCTTTTATGTCTGTATAAGCAAAGAAATCGAATGTGTGGTTATCAAAGTTAATCTCATATGTGGCATTCGGTTCATACGAATGGTTGAACAGCATCCCATACCCAAGCAGGATTGCGGTATGGTTTATACCATACTCAAAAGCGTAATCAGCAAGCAGGGTTTTCTCTATATGTTCATGCTGGTCGTTCGGATAAGCAATGACAGGAGCCTCGTGCAAAAGCTCCCCTTTTTTAATATCACGTGTCGCAAATACGCCTCTATTGAATTCTCCATTGCTAAGTGAAGATGTTTTTACTTCAATCATGCAGTTCTCCTTCTCACTTTTAAAATTTTCCTTCTCTACTGTACCATAGTTTGACCGTATTCCGGTCTTTATTAAACAAATTATGCCCAGTCCAGCAGCCGGTTTAAACAAAAATCCATTTTTTAAGGATTCAGTCGGCCTTACAAGCTAGTTTTCCAATCCGCTTTCAAATGCTTTGAATTTTTTCACAAATTGTTTGGACGTTTGGGAATCTGGATTCGAAAATTCATTAAACCTCCAGTAAATCAGCTCATTTGTTTATAAAGAAAGTGCGCCAATTCCTCGAGAATCAGCGCACAGCCTTGAGGAAGATAGTCATCTTTTCTTTTTGTATCTTCCTGGAGTATATTTTTCGCTTGCTTTAAAGTTATAGACAGGCTTTATGATTGTGGCTATTTCAACGGTTTCCTCGGCTTTTTCCAAAATTTCATCCATTGATTTGTAAGCCATTGGTGCTTCGTCCAACGTCTCCTCGGAAACGGATGTCGTCCAAATGCCTTTCATCGTTGTGTGGAAATCGTCCATGCTTAATGCTTTCCTTGCTTTTGAGCGGCTAAGGAGGCGGCCGGCCCCATGCGGCGCGGAGTAATTCCATTCTTCGTTGCCTTTTCCGACTGCAAGAATTGATCCGTCCCTCATGTTGATTGGAATGATGAGGCGTTCCCCTTTTTGGGCGGAAACGGCTCCTTTTCTTAGAATGAGGTTTTCTGTATTAATATAATTATGAACCGTATCGAATCTGTCCACCTCCTCAAACCCCAGATTATCAATAATAGTCCGCGCAATCTCTTCCCTGTTCGCTTTTGCATACGCCTGGGCCAGTTTCATGTCGTGGATGTAACCGTGAAAATCATCGCCTTCCAAATAAGCTAAGTCATTTGGAATGACAGGAGTTTTTTCTTTGTAGCTATGAATGACGCTCTGGATTTCCTTTTGGCGGCCTTCTGCTTTCAGTTTTTCAATAATCTCTGTTAAATCCCTGCTTTGCAGTTTAGAAATTGCGACCTTTTGATAATAGGTGGCGATTCTAGATCCGACATAGCGGCTCCCGGTATGGATGGTCAAATAATGATGTCCGTCAGAATCAGCGGAAACCTCGATGAAGTGATTACCCCCGCCAAGCGTTCCAAGGGAGTGCAAGCTTTTACTTTCGCTTAATATATGCTCTGCTTTAAATTCTTTTACAGGAGGAAAACCCGTCTTGATTTGCCCCACGGTTTCCTCAGTATGAACATCAATTCCACTAGGTACCTTGCTCCGAATGACCTGATCCAGTTTATTGAAGTCTAGTTTTTTATCCTGAAGCTTTACGGTAAGGACGCCGCAGCCAACATCAACCCCGACCAAGTTCGGGACAACCTTATCCTTCAATTGGATGGTGGTTCCAATCACACAGCCTTTTCCTGCATGATAGTCCGGCATAATGCTAATCTTCGCGTCCTTCAAGAAAGCCTGATTGCACAATTCCTCAATCTGTTCGAGCGCGGTATCCTGAGGATAATTGGAAAAAATCGTCGCCTCCGTGTGCGCGCCTTTAATCTTTATCACGAGTTCTCCCTCCCTTTTTTTAACAGTTTCTTATTAGGCTAACACGGAAGGCCCTTTCCAGCAATGGCTTTTGGTGCGACATTTTTTATTAATCAAACCAGACAGGTTCTTGTGGATTATGCAAGTGTTTAAATGCAAGTTGAATTTGGGATTCTGTATTTCTCTCTATTGAAAGAGGCGGCAGGCTATTTTCCGGAAAAAAACCGACTGCGCTTGTTTCAATCCCTTCCTTTGAATGCCCGCCAATGATTTTGCATTGGTAAAAAAGTTTATACGTATGGTAAGGTGATGGAGGATGCGGATGGCGCTTCTTATCTAAGACGCCGATTAGCTTTACCACTTTGACATCAAACCCTGATTCCTCTTTCACTTCCTTGACCGCTACTTCACTTGGAGTTAACCCTATATCAGCCCAGCCGCCAGGAAGCGACCAGCCTCCATCCATTTTTTCTTTGACCATTAAAATCTTATTTTCTTTAAAAACAACGGCCCGTATATCGACCTTTGGAGTTGCATAGCCTGTTTCATTGGCAAATAAGTCCGTAATTATTTGTGAGTCCAAACCAGTGTGTTGGGACATGATCTCAACACTTATTTTTCTTATCTCTTCAAACCTCTCCAAATCATAAACATCCTTGGAATACGTCAGCCCCGCCTGTGCAATCGATTGAAGCTGCTTCGCCCACTCTAGCCACTTAGGCTCCATCCATCAACACCGCCAATCTATTTAACTATAAATTTTATTTGGAATTGCCTTCCTAACCAAATGAAGACAGTTTAGACGACGAAAATCAGTTGAAACTGCCTTCATAACCACGATGAAGACACTTTCGACATGCAAAATCGTTTGTAACTGTCTTCATAGCCTCAATGAAGACACTTTTGACAAGTAAAGTCATTTAAAACTGTCTTCATAACCCCAATGAAGACACTTTCGACATGCAAAATCATTTGAAACTGTCTTCATAAACACGATAAATACGGTTCGGCGGGTAAAATCATAGATGCACTTTGAAAATAATTTTAACAGCCCCTATTATATCCTTTACTTTACCATATCCTTCCGCTCCTTTTCCTATTAACCCGAATCAATACCCAAACTTGTAAAAAATCCACATTTTCAGCAGGACATTCATTCCAAATAGAGAATATATGTTCTATCAACTATTGGAGGGCGAGCTATGGCTATGAATACGCTGATGGTAAATAAACAAAGTTGGGATGAGGTTGCCCATCGTTTTTACGGGAGAAATCCGCTGCCCGAATATGGTCCCTTGGCTCCCAGTGAGGAAGAACTTAACCTTTTCGGTGATGTGAGCGATTTGAAAATTTTGGAGATTGGCTGTGGCAGCGGGCATTCATTACACTACTTGGATTCGAAAAATACCCGCGAATTATGGGGATTGGATCTATCAAAAACACAGATAGGCGCAGCGAAGGAATTATTAAGAAGCGCCAAAACCCCTGTTAAATTATTTGAATCGCCAATGGAGGAAAATCCGGGCATTCCAATTGATTACTTCGATATCGTTTTTTCTATTTACGCTTTGGGGTGGACCGCCGACCTTAATAAAACATTAACAAATGTACGTTCCTATTTAAAGCAGGGCGGCGTTTTCATTTTTAGCTGGGAGCACCCACTGTACAATCGAGTTAAAAATGTTGACGGCACGGTGATGTTTACTAAATCCTATCATGAGGAAGGCCCGTATGATCATGAAGCCTGGGGCCACCCGGCCATTATGCAGCAATTCAGGCTTAGCACCTACATAAATACGTTAATTGAAAACGGATTTACGATTGAAAAAGTAGTAGAAGATGCCTGTTTATCGGAAAAGGACATCCAGCGGCACTCCAATAGCTGGTATTCTTATGAAAAAGCCCAATACCTTCCGACTACGCTAATCATTAAAGCCAGAAAATTATGATGACCATTTAATTTTCCACAAGGTGCGTTTATCTCTGGTAGATTAACGCACCTTTTTTGCCGTATGTAAGGATGCCTTTATGACGTTGCTCATTGTTAAGTTTCAAAAAACTGCAACCTTATATTGAAAACATAATCAATGCTAATGGTACATGGAATTTTAAATTATTTCCTTCTCTTCCCCCACTCTTAAATCGATTCATTTCCCAAACCAAATGCCCAGTTGCCTCTTCCACGGCTAAAACTACATAAAAATTTCGTCCGACAATTTGCTTCCATGAAAAGATGTCTACAAAGGTTTATTCCCCCACCAGTTGGGTAACATCCCATGTGAATTATAGATTTAAATGTAAAAACGTTTACATTCAGAAAAATTATATTATAATACTTGTATACAAGTATACTCGTTCAATTCATTAGGAGGAAAATGTATGGAGAACCTCTATCCGGAGAAATGGCTTTCCAAAGCATCGACAGGCGATCGGATTGCACATGAGCTTAGAATGCGGATTATATCTGGCATGATTGAAAGCGGCTCTACCTTATCAGAGAACAAATTGGCTGCAGATTTTGCTGTTAGCCGGTCACCCATCCGTGACGCTCTGAAAGTACTGGCTTCCGAGAATATTATTCAGCTAGAACGAATGGGTGCTGTCGTTCGCGGCTTAACGGAAAAGGAAATTGAAGAAATTTATGATGTTCGCCTGCTCATTGAAACGTTTGTTTTTGAACGGCTTGTAAGAATCGACGTTACTGAATTGGTCAAAGAACTGAGCAAAATTCAGGAAATGATGAAGGTTGCCATCAAATACCATGATCCGGATGAATTTTCCTATCAGGATGTTTTGTTCCATGAAACGATCATCCGAGCTGTTAATCATTCCTACATCCTAATGATCTGGAATAATATAAAGCCTGTTATGGAAAGCTTCATTCTCTTATCGATGCGCATGCGGTTCAAGGAAAAATATGATGATTTTGAACGAATCCTGGAAAATCACGAATTGTATATCGAAGCGATCAAAACGAAGGACCGAAGCTTGATGATTAAGTCCCTGCACCAAAATTTCGATGATGTCCAAGGCAAAGTTGAAGACCTGTGGAGGTCCCAGCAAATGCTTTCAGAAGGAGTGGAACAAGAAAATGACTAACTTTATGTTAGGAATCGATATTGGCACCACAAGTACAAAAGCTGTGTTATTCAGCGAAAAAGGCGAAGTTATCCAACAGGAGAATATTGGCTATCCGCTTTACACGCCTGATATTTCAACAGCGGAACAAGATCCTGAGGAGATATTCCAGGCTGTTTTGCAAGCGATTACCAATATTACGAAACGGCATTCCGAAAAAAAACTTCTGTTTCTCTCATTTAGCAGCGCCATGCATAGCGTCATTGCGATGGGTGCAAATGACGAGCCGCTGACCCCATGCATCACTTGGGCAGATAACCGCAGTGAAGCGTGGACGCATAAAATTAAAAATGAGCTGAATGGCCATGAAATCTATAAGCGGACAGGAACGCCGATGCACCCGATGTCGCCGTTATCCAAAATTGCCTGGATTGTGAATGAGCGCCCGGAAATCGCCGCCAAAACGAAAAAGTATATCGGGATTAAAGAATATGTTTTCAAAAAGTTCTTCGATCAATATGTTGTCGATCACTCCCTTGCTTCGGCCATGGGAATGATGAATTTAAAAACGCTTTATTGGGATGAAGAGGCATTAACTGTTGCTGGGATTACAAGAGAGCAATTATCCCAACTCGTACCGACAACCAAACTATTTACGAATTGCAACCGGGATTTAGCAAGCCAAATCGGCCTCGATCCACAAACTCCTTTTGTTATTGGCGCAAGTGATGGCGTGCTCTCGAATTTAGGTGTAAATGCAATCAGAAAAGGTGAAATTGCCATCACGATTGGGACAAGCGGTGCCATTCGGACGATTATCGACAAGCCGCAAACAGATGAAAAAGGCCGGATATTTTGTTACGCCTTAACAGAAAACCATTGGGTTATTGGCGGTCCGGTAAACAACGGCGGAATGGTTTTACGCTGGATACGTGATGAATTTGCTTCCGCGGAAGTGGAGACAGCAAAGAGATTAGGGATTGACCCGTATGAAGTTTTAACAAAAATCGCCTCAGGTGTGAGGCCCGGCGCTGACGGGCTGCTGTTTCACCCCTATTTGGCGGGTGAACGGGCGCCGATGTGGAATCCGGATGTACGCGGATCGTTTTTCGGCCTAACATTGTCACACAAAAAAGAACATATGGTTCGTGCCGCCCTCGAAGGCGTTATATACAATTTGTACACAGTATTTCTTGCTTTGACTGAATGCATGGATGGCCCTGTCACCCGAATTCAGGCAACCGGAGGCTTCGCAAGGTCAGAGGTCTGGCGGCAAATGATGTCAGATATCTTTGAGTCTGAAGTAGTCGTACCGGAAAGCTATGAAAGCTCGTGTCTTGGCGCCTGCATTTTAGGGTTGTATTCAATAGGAAAAATTGATTCCTTTGATATCGTTTCTGAAATGATTGGCAGCACGTACAAACATACGCCGAAAGGAGATGCCGTTAAAGAGTACAGGCAATTACTGCCTATTTTTATCGACCTATCAAGAGTATTAACAGAAGACTATTCGAGAATTGCAAAGTATCAAAGGGGATTAACAACAAGATAACGTTAAGGGGGATATTACAGTGCCATTAGTCATTGTAGCAATTGGAATTGTAGCATTACTACTATTAATCATGGGCTTAAGGTTAAATACCTTTATTTCGTTAATCATTGTTTCGTTCGGTGTTGCCCTCGCTCTTGGAATGCCGCTCGGTGAAATCGTCAAAACGATTGAAGCGGGACTTGGTGGAACACTCGGGCATTTGGCGTTAATATTTGGTCTTGGGGCAATGCTGGGCAAGCTGATCGCCGATGCGGGCGGTGCCCAGCGGATTGCCATGACACTCGTGAACAAGTTTGGTGAGAAAAACATTCAATGGGCCGTTGTTGCTGCTTCTTTCATCATCGGCGTCGCATTGTTCTTTGAAGTAGGTCTAGTACTATTAATTCCGATCGTTTTTGCCATCTCAAAACAATTAAGGGTTTCGATTCTGTATCTTGGTATTCCAATGACAGCTGCGTTATCCGTCACACACGGATTCCTTCCTCCCCACCCGGGACCGACCGTCATTGCCGGCGAGTTCGGAGCGGACATTGGTGAAGTATTGCTTTACGGGTTCATTATCGCGATTCCAACCGTCCTTATCGCAGGACCAATTTTTACAAAGCTTGCGAAAAAGCTTGTGCCGGCATCGTTTACGAAAACCGGTAACATCGCTTCCTTAGGTGAGCAAAAATCGTTTAAACTTGAAGAAACTCCTGGATTCGGCATCAGTGTTTTCACTGCCATCCTGCCTGTTATTTTAATGTCGATTGCGACGATTATTACATTGCTTCAAAAAACAATGGGATTTGAAGACAATGCCTTCCTGGCAGCCATCCGTTTTATCGGTGATGCCGGTACCGCGATGCTGATTTCCTTATTGGTTGCTGTCTACACGATGGGAATTGCAAGGAAGATTCCAATTAAAACCGTTATGGATTCTTGTACAACAGCGATTTCGCATATCGGCATGATGCTCCTGATTATCGGGGGCGGCGGAGCCTTCAAGCAAGTCTTGATCAATGGCGGCGTCGGTGATTACGTAGCGGAAATGTTCAAAGGAACTTCCATGTCGCCAATACTGCTAGCCTGGATTATTGCCGCAATCTTACGTATTTCACTGGGGTCTGCTACTGTAGCCGCTTTGACAACTGCCGGATTGGTTATTCCTATGCTTGGACAAACCGATGTGAATCTTGCTTTAGTCGTTCTAGCAACGGGTGCTGGTAGTTTGATAGCTTCCCACGTTAACGATGCTGGCTTCTGGATGTTTAAAGAGTATTTTGGGTTAAGCATGAAAGAAACGTTTGCGACTTGGACATTGCTTGAGACGATCATCTCCGTTGCCGGATTAGGTTTTGTTTTACTATTAAGCTTGATCGTGTAAATTTATAAACTTTATGTTTCTTTATCGGAAAATTGTCCATATGGGCAGTATATCCCCTCATCGTTTTGCGGGGATACACTGCCCCTTATCTGTTAAAAAAGGAGTCTTGCATAAATGTTGAACACAATTGGCGTCATTGGTTTAGGAGTAATGGGGAGCAATATCGCTTTGAACATGGCCAGTAAAGGAGAGCAAGTTGCTGTCTACAATTATACAAGGGATTTAACTGACCAACTCGTTCAAAAAAGCAGCGGGAAGTCCATCACCCCTTACTATGAAGTGCAGGATTTCGTTCTGTCCTTAAAAACCCCACGGAAAATCTTCCTCATGGTTACGGCCGGAAGCCCGATTGATTCGGTCATCCAATCATTAATCCCTTTTCTTGAACCTGGCGATGTGATTATGGACGGCGGCAACTCCCACTTTGAAGATACCGCGCGCAGATATGACGAGTTGAAGTCTAAAGGAATCGGTTATTTAGGAATTGGCATTTCCGGCGGGGAAGTCGGCGCTTTGACTGGGCCTTCGATTATGCCTGGTGGAGATAAGGACGTCTATGAAAAAGCAGCTCCCATTCTTACTAAAATCGCCGCCCAGGTAGACAATCAACCTTGCTGTACGTATATCGGCCCGAAAGGCGCGGGACATTTTGTTAAAATGGTCCACAATGGAATCGAGTATGCGGATATGCAGCTGATTGCGGAGGCCTATACATTTTTACGAAAAAGGATTGCACTGCCTGTCGATGAAATCGCCGACATTTTTGAATCGTGGAATGAAGGTGAGCTGAAAAGTTATTTGATCGAAATTACAGCTGAGATTCTTCGAAAAAAAGATGAACGGACAGGCTTGCCGCTAATCGATGTCATTCTCGATAAGGCTGGCCAAAAAGGAACAGGTAAATGGACGAGCCTTCAGGCAATCGATAACGGCATCCCGACTTCAATCATTACCGAATCATTGTTTGCCCGATACCTTTCTGCTTTAAAAGAGGAAAGAATGAATGCGGAAGAAATCTTGGCTGGTCCCGAAATGAATCAGGGGCATTTGGATAAAGAGGTGTGGATTAACTATGTGCGCCAAGCCTTATATATGGGAAAGGTATGTGCATATGCCCAAGGGTTTACGCAATATAAAATGACTTCCGAGCTATACGGCTGGGACTTACCATTAAAGGATATTGCCCTTATTTTCCGCGGCGGCTGCATCATTCGCGCCGAATTTTTAAACGTAATCGGCGAAATATATGGAGAGCAGCCAAACTTGGCAAACTTATTAATCGCCCCGTATTTCACCGAAAAAGTAAAAGACTATCAAACGGGATTGCGAAAAGTGGTCAGTGAGGGTATAAATTCCGGCATCTCGTTCCCATGTTTAAGCGCCTCCCTTACGTATTACGACAGTTACCGCACAGGTATGTCAAACGCAAACCTGATTCAGGCCCAACGGGACTACTTCGGAGCCCACACGTATGAACGAACTGATGCCGAAGGGTTCTTCCACACAAACTGGCAGAGCTAAAATAAAATGTATATAAGCTTGCTCTAATCTTCGTTCCAGTAAAGGTTGCATCCCCTTTACTGGGGCTTTTTTTGTCCAAAGATTATAGCCGATTCCTTAACCAATATCCCCTGTTACTGAACCTCTCTCAAAAATTTCTAGGAACAGCATATCCCCTATCGTGGTATAATAATTAATTGTTAGTTTTGTATGAAGGAGGATTTATTTTGAAAATAAATAAAGGCATTTTATTTATATTAATAGGCGCGAGTTGTTTTGGCTTTACACCAATATTTGCAAAACTGGGGTTTGGTTATGGCTACTCGCTGGGACAGATTAATATCGTCCAAATGACGATTTCCTTTCTTCTATTATGGTCAATTACCCTTATAAAACGTTCAAGTTTCAAAGGGCTGAATAAAAAAAATATTTTTCAGTTGATGATGACTGGTGGTTTCATGGGATTAACTAGCATTTTCTACTATGGGGCGATGCAGTATCTGCCTGCGTCATTGGCCATCATTTTAATGTTTCAATTCGTTTGGATCGGAATCATTCTCGAGTGGATTTTCAGCAAAATAAAGCCTGCGCCTGTAACCATCTTGTCGATCGTGTTGATTTTGGCCGGGGTCTTTTTCGCTTCCAATATCTTGAATGGAGAAATACAAGGGCTTCCTTTTAAAGGCTTCCTTTTTGGCATACTTTCGGCATTCACGTATGCCGGGTTTATTTTTTTCAGTGGGAAAATTGCCGTTAATGTAAATTCATGGACAAGGACATCCTTTATGGCAACTGGGGCTGCCCTCCTGGTATTTGTCGTATTTATGCGTGAAATTCCGACTGTAGTGCCATTGGAGGCGGACTTATTGACCGTAGCCGCTGGGGCTTCATTGTTTGGGTCTGTCATTCCGCCATTGTTTTTCGCAGTGGGCGTGCCATTGGTTCCAGGGGGCATTGCCAATATTCTTACATCCATCGAATTGCCAATCGCAATCGTATCTGCCAGCGTGATTTTATCAGAAGCGATAACACCGCTTCAGTGGCTGGGCACCGCCATTATATTGGCAGCCATCGTGTTAAATGAACTCGGCGGCAGTCTTTTAAAGTTCAGGAAGAATTTTAAAAGGGAGAGTTTTTAAACAAGGAAATCTGCTGCTTTCCCGATTTCATATCTATTATGATAAAAAGGGGCAAACCTGTTGCTATATAGCCGACAGGCTTGGCCCTTTAAACATCATTTTCCTCTCCCTTTTATCGTTTACGATTTTAAACTAATAAAAAAACCAAACTGTTTTCATTTGAACAGTTTGGTTTAGGATTGTATTTCATCGGTTATCTTTTTAAATCTATAAAGCTCTAAATCTGCGACCCCATGCTGCTTATGTAACTGTTCTAATTCCTCCTCTTCTTTTTCTTCTTCAATAACCCTTATTATTGCTTCTACCCTGCCGGATAATTTCCTATTAACATGGTATTGCAATTGTTCTAATGATTCTTCATCAGCCCCCCTAAAGAAATCCTCGTTTTCTTTAGCCCATTTGTCTACTAAGTGCTCCTTGATAAAATCTTTATGGCTCAACTCTGATTGGCCTCGGAACGCCTTTGTTGATGCCACTGCTTTACATATGGATTCTAGAATCATCCTTAATTCTGAGGATCTAACCGGTTCAGGTGCATTTAGGTAAACAAAATGGTTGTATCTAATCACTCGCATTAATAGTTGTTCGGCATTAAGTTTTAATAGCAGTTCTTTCTCTTCCATTCCTAATCCCTCCTAAAAATTTGTCTATATATACCTATACTCAAGAGACGAAAAAACACACACTACTTTTCAGAACAAAAAAAAGATTGAATGGCTGCTTTTTAACAGCGATTCAATCTTTGTCTTTGCATTCTTTTCCGATAACGGCCATCTATCTCTTAAGATTTCAGTAAACACCTTGTCCCAACTATAAAATATATTTTGTATACTTGGCATACGATTCCGGGAAGCATAGTTTGAAGAAAGCTTTTCTATAGTTTTCGTTGTTGATTCCCATATATACATTCGCATTTCCAGGTTCATCATCACGATTACTAGGAGATAATTGAACCACCGTCTGTCCTTTGCATATTCCTTCGCATTCCATCTTTAAATTGACTCGTTTATAGACGTCATTCTCATCACTTAAACTAGGGTCAATCGCAAGCATGACCGCAACTAAATCATGAACGATAATACCGGTAATACGAAGTGCATCCCAATACATTTTTTTATAGTGATCTGACATTTCACTTAGTAGTGACCCTAAATGCCCGCACTCTGTTCCTAAGAAGAATAAGTCATCTAAAGTAAAACGAGTACTTTGTGTAACATCTAATCCTATCATATTTATTTCAACATCTTCGCCTATCAACTCATACACTTCTTTTGCGGCTTCAGGATCTGCCCAATAATTGAATTCAGCTACAGGAGTTACATTTCCATAACGAACGCCACCACCCATAGACCAAATCTTTTTAACCTTTTTCATCGTTTCTTTATCTTTTCGAATGGCCAAGGCAATATTCGTTAATGGGCCTAAGGTTATGAGTTCAACCTCTCCAGGGTTTGCTTTTACAGTTTCTAAAATAAAATCGACTGCGTGAGTATCTGACAGTTTCGTTAGGTCGGGAGTAAGCGTAACCGTACCCAAGCCGCCTGCCCCATGGACCGAAGATTCTATATTATATGTTTTAGCATTTTCAAGAGCTACCAATGACGCCTGTGCTCCCGGATAAACGCGGCAGTCGGCATTCATTAAATTAACAATCCCTAAAGCGTTATTCACACAGTTATCCAAACCTACATTACCAGCTACAACTGTTATTCCTACTACATCGAATCCACTATAATTTAAGGCGGCTACAATCGCATACGTATCGTCAATGCCTGGGTCTGTGTCAATGATGATCTTTCTTTTGTCCATGTTTGTCACCCTATATAAGAATTTTGTTTACGATTCGTCTAGCTTGGGACAAGGGGACCACTGAGGCCCCTTATCGATTAATAAAACATACCGACGATTGTTGCAGTCAGCATGGAGGCCATTGTGGCACCTACTAAGAGTTTCACTGAATATTTAGCAATAATTTTCCCTTGTTTTTCATCAATGGATTTAATTGAACCTGACACAATACCTAATGTTCCGAAGTTTGCGAAACTAATTAAATAAGTAGAAATCATCGCATTTGCTTTTGGAGACAATGTTTCAGCGACTTTCGCTAACTCACCCATTGCGACAAATTCATTCGTAATTAGTTTCGTAGCCATGATACTGCCAACTCTAACGACTTCATCCCAAGGGACACCTAATACGAATGCAATTGGCGCAAAGACCCAGCCCATAATTTCTGTAAACGTAATATTAAACATAATTTCAAATGAATTATTTAATAATGTCACTAAAGCCATAAAACCGATTAACATGGCTGAGACAATGATTACTAATTTAAAACCATCTAAAATGTAAGTGCCTAACATTTGGAAAAAGGGTTCCCTTTCTTCACTTGCTGCACTTACTTCACTTGTTGCACTTACTTCGCGTTCTGCACTTACCCATTCTGCACCTTCTATACTTTTATTATTAACTGAAGCATCTTCATTGATTGTTTTTGGATCGTAAGGGTTCACAACGCAAGAAATAATTAAGGCAGAAAAAATATTTAAAAATACAGCAACTACTACATATTGGCCTGGAACCATTGTCATATAAGCTCCCAATGTGGCTGCAGCAACAGCCGACATTGCCGATGCACAAATGGTATAAAGTTGTTGCGGTTTCATTTTAGGAAGTTGTTCTTTAATTGTGATAAACACTTCAGGCTGTCCTAAAATAGCTGTTGAAGGAGCAAAATAACTTTCGAGATCTCCCATCCCTGTAATCTTATTGATTAGTTTTCCTGTCCATTTAATAATAAATGGCAAGACCTTGATATAATTTAAAATTCCAAGTAAAGCAGATACAAAAACAATAGGCATTAATACGTGGAAAAAGAAGACAAATTCCATTTGTATACCGCCAAATACAAAGTTGGTGCCACCTTCTGCTTGTTTCAGCAACCAACTAAAAAAGTCAGAAATCGCCCCTAAAATTTTTATCCCAGCGGCAGTGTTTAAAGAAACAAATGTGATAACAAGTTGCAACCCAATCATGATAGCCATCGGTTTATATCGAACATTTTTTCTATCAAAGCTTATCAAATAACCTAAACCAAAAATGAAGGCTAAACCGATGATCCCTCTAATGATGTCCATACTTTTTCCTCTTTTCTGTAGTCAAATTTTGATAGGTTTACACTTATCGAGATAGATTAAACGTTTCATTTTTAAAAAATAGGGGTTACATAAATCCAAATACTTGAAACGTTTCATTTTGCTCTTTAAAAAAATGATGTTACAAAAATCCAAATACTTGAAACGTTTCATTTTACTTCTAAAAAAAGAAGTTACATAAATCCAAATACTTGAAACGTTTCATTTTCATGTTAAAAAAATTTAGATTATATAAGTTCAGCTACTGATCCGCCTTCTTTAAGGGTACAAGTAAAAATCATAGGCGTTTTTTCATAAGTTTCACGTTTTAAAAAATCTAGTAGCCGATATGCAGTATATTCTGCCATTTCTCTTATTGGCTGGATAATCATTGTTATACTAGGATTCACAATTTTAGTTAAATCATCTAGATCAAAACCAATCAATGAAACATCTTTGCCAATTTTTATGTTGTGTTCATTCAAGTATTCGATTACGCCTAACGTCATATCATAGTTTGTAACAAAAATAGCTGATGGGAGATTTTTTAATTGAAAGATTTTTTTGCAGGCTAGATACCCGCCACGTCTAGTAAAATCACTATAAACGATATATTCAGGATTGATTTCAATATGGTTCTCTTCTAAGGATGTTTTATAGCCTTTCATCCGTTCAATCGTCGTATACCCGTCCATATCTCCCCCAATAATGGAGATCAATTTATGTTTTTTATGGATCAGATAGTCAACAGCCATTTTTGATGCGCTTTCATTATTGACTAAAACATATTTCGCTTTATTATAATCCTCAATAATCCGATCAAGTATGATAATCGGAATCGAACTTCTTAGGCTCTTTAGCCAATTCTCTAATGCTTCGTTATTTGTTGAAGGGATAATAATCATAGCATCCGCATTTCTAGATTGTAAATTAATTAACTTTTGATAATCTAAAAACGGGGAATGGCCGATGACTGTAATCATGACCATAAATCCTTTTTTTGATAAAATTTCTTCGACGACGGAAACCAGTTTGGCTGAAAATGTTAACCCAGATGATGGAATGACTAAACCGATCAACTTTGACTGTTTTGTTTTAAGCGATCGGGCAGACATGTTAACATTATATCCCAATTCCTCAATGGCTGTTTCGATTAAATACTTATTTTTTTCCCTGACATTTTTTCCATTTAAAAAGTTTGAAATCGTCCCTAGAGATAAACCCGTCTTTTCTGAAATATCCTTAATTGTCACTCCCAATTCGATTCCCCTTACAAATGTGAAACGTTTCATTTTTTTTGAAAAAATTAAACCGCTTACAAATGTAAATTTACTATACTCGTAGAATTATGTCAAAGGAAATCTTTATAGGAATTCAATCTTAGTAGTTTACAATAAGTCATACGTTCTTAAAGCATTAAATACTAGGATAACGTTTTTCTGTTTTTACTCAAAGCTTTAAACGGCCTTCCTTCATTTCGTTGTTAAACAGTTTTTGCGCTATAATTTTCTAAATAAAAGTTAACACGTCGTGCGTTTCCCATAAGATTTGCACGACGTGTTATTTGTACTATTAAGGTCGTGAAAGGGGTCTTTTACTTTTACAGTTCCAATCGCACTTTAATTTACTTCGGGCTTTTCAACATTCCGCTTTTTATATTCATCATATACGTTCAATGCCGCCTGTAAACTTTCGCCCTTGTTCAAATTAAACCCTTTCCGAATAAGCGTCGCTTCTAATGCTGCAAGAACATGAAGAATATTTTTCTTACGGGAACTATACCCCATCGTTCCAATCCTCCAAATCTTTCCGTGGAGAGGTCCGAAAGAACTGGC
Organism: Neobacillus oceani; assembly: GCF_046237595.1. Taxonomy (NCBI): domain Bacteria; kingdom Bacillati; phylum Bacillota; class Bacilli; order Caryophanales; family Bacillaceae; genus Neobacillus; species Neobacillus oceani. Next base: position 3,877,678 of record NZ_CP143543.1, read on the forward strand.
AATTTCAACTTCAAAATCCTCCAACATCATGGAACGGACCTCATCGCCGTTAATTCCTTCAGGGATTTCAATTGCTGTAACAACAGGAATCTTGTGTTTTTCATCTCCAAATATCTTTAAGCCCATCGCTTTAATTCCTGCCACCAATGCTTCTTCATTTAACTTATGGCGGGCAAACCGGTTTTCAAGTCCTTCTTCAAGAATAATACGAAGCCCTTCTCTTAATGCATATTGCATACTTGTCGCTTCAGTATGATGATTAAGGCGGACAGGGCTCCAATAATCCATCAGCTGGCCTAAATCAAAATAATTGCTCACAATTCGATTGTTGGAAGGCTCGCTGTTAAATGCTCTTAAGCCCAATTCAATGCTTTTTCTTTTATTGATTACTTCCTCGACCCGTTTGTTAAACGTAATTGGGGCTAACCCAGATGGAACAGATAAGCATTTTTGCGTACCGCCAATGACTGCATCAAGCTTGAGTTCATCCACCTTGAGGTCGACTCCGCCCAATGATGCCACAGCATCGACAACTAACAGAACATCTGCATTTCGGCAAGCTTCTCCAATTTCCTTTAACGGCTGCATGCAGCTAGTTGATGTTTCTGCATGAACGATGGCAACGATTTTCGGAGAAACCTCATGAATCTTGTTGATGACTTCTTGGGGGTCAAAGACCTCCCCCCAAGAAACCTCCATAGTCGTAACATCTGCACCATAACGCTGGCAGATTTCAGTTAAAAGATAGCCAAATCGGCCATAGATGGGAACCAAAACCTTATCACCAGGTTCAATAATGCTGCACAGGACAGCTTCGATACCTGCCCGGGAAGTTCCATCAACCGGGAAAGCCCATTGATTCTCTGTTTGGAATACGGCACGCAGCATTTCCATCGTTTCATTCATGATATTTGTGAAGGCAGGATCAAATTGTCCTAAAATCGGTGTAGCCATCGCCCTCAATACTCGTGGATCGACTTCAACCGGCCCAGGTGTCATTATTGTTCTAAGTGGAACATTTAAATCTGTGTACTTGGTCATATGTCTTAGCTCCTATCACGAATATATTTAAAATCAAATGAATTATTATGAAAACATTTTCGTTTAACCATTACTATTTCAAAAAAATAATAATATGATTTTAGCAGGAGAAAGCGATGAAATCAAAGGAAAACACAATCAATCGCTTAATAAAGCATTTCCAATTCCACCGAGGTTTTATACAAATCGTTACTACGTAAAGACATTTGGTTGTGGTGGTGGCTCATAACCGCTAAATGAATCACCCTTTTTCTAAGGGAAGAATTCATGATTCCCCTAAGACAATCTGACAAATTGGTAAGACAATGTACCTCGACTTTCATTCGAGGACTCCTTTCACATTAAGTAAAACTTTTGCCAGGTTAGTAGTGTTCATTGCGAGGCATAAAATTGACGTGGGGACCTTTCCTGTTAAGCTTTGAAGTAAAAAGACCCAACTAGTGACTATTCTCTAGTTGGGCCATACTTTTACCATTTCAAGAAACATACTGTGTTGGTTCCAATTTTTCCAGAAAAATCGTCATATTATGCATGGTTCACCTTAACGAATCTCAAATGGCGCTATAGCTTGATCCCGTTTACGAACGAGAGCTGTATCCCTTTCCAATTCAAGGTTCTGTATCGGGTTTATATTTACCTACCTCAAAAGATATTTCTTTAAAAATATCCTCCCATCTATCTACATTTCCAGACGAGTTACCCGTTCTTAAAATGACAATATCGTTTTCCGGAGACATATATAGGTACTGTCCATACTTTCCCATCGCAAAATAGTCTAAACCGCCATTATTATTCGGCGTACTATACCACATGTATTTGTATCCTATATTTCTATTTTCTAAGAATGAACCTTTATATTCATCACTATTTAAAGGGAATTGGCTAAGTGTAGACTGTTTTATCCATTTTTCATTTACTATATGCTGGCCATTCCACGTTCCGCCATTCAGCAACATGCTGCCTATCTTTACAAAGTCAATCGCTTTAAAATTAATACCGCTCTCCATTTTTTCAAAGCCTGTTTTTTTACTGTCAAGACTCCATGAAGCATCATTTTCAGCTCCGATTTTATCCCAAACCTCTTGTTCGAAATAGTCAGCTACATGTTTTCCCGTACTTCGCTCCAGTATGATGCCAAGTAATAAAGGATGATAATTGTTATAATGAAATCTGCCTTCGTATTTTTCCGTCAGATTATTATGGGCTAGCGCTAAATTCCGTAAATCAGGCGTATAATACGTTTTCGCATCGTCGCCAAACCAAATCTTCCCTTCCTCATAGCTTATGTTTGAACGCATCAGAAGCAAATCTTCAATTGTAATGCTCTCCATATTCGTTCCTTTAAACTCACCTATAAAATCGGCAATAGACTGCTTTTCACTTTTTATATAACCATCTTCAATTGCCTTTCCAATTAACAACGAATCAATTGACTTAGCCATAGAAAATGAAGTATTAACTGAGTCCTTGTCATATCCGTTGTAATATTCTTCAAGGACTACCTTGTCATCATGGACAATGATAAATGACGTAGTGTTTGTTTCCTTTAGAAAACTATTCAGTGTTTTATTTCTGTGTATTCCCTTATACGTATAGTCGATTGACATGTCTTTAAGAGATTCATCCAGGTTGTATTTATATCGGTAAGGCTGAGAGCTTTTCTGAATAATCCGCTCAGAAAATACTTTGTAATCCATAACATCCGAATTTCCATTGACGATCGTCCTAAAAACATATTGTGGGGAAAATAGTATTGAGGAAACGAATACAAGAAGTAGTGATCCTATCAAGGAAATTGTTAAGAAAATAAGTAATAGCTTCGTAATGACCTTCTTCATTTTACCTCCTTTTTTCCAAGGTGGCTGGAAAGTTGTTATCTCATCTATTTTACTTTTACAATAAGAAAAAATGTTATTAGCCAACAATAAAATCTTTTAATAAAAATAAATAATTTTCTATTTTTTTAAAGTAAAATATAAAACTTGTTAACCAAAAAGACGAAACTTTAATGTTTATTTAGCCACTATTCAAACCTAGGAGGAAAAACTCATGCCATCGTCTACAAAGGTACTTCTTAATTACCTAAGTGCTTCATCCCTCGCGATTGCAGGACTTTTGAATCCTAAGGAAAGATATAACATTAAACAAGGGCAGAGCAAGATAATATCTCCTTGTACATCCTCTGCCCAAGTGTCAAAACTTTTACACATTTTAGCACAATTTTCCATGTTATCCTTTTATCAGGTATCGTGTTTAAACCGATACGAGGGAGGACCGGCATGAAAAAGTTGACTGTCTTACTTGGTTTAATATTATTTATCTATCTTCTGACTCCGCCAGCTGCTAATGCTTACGAAAACTCCGATTGCGCGAAATACTACAAGCGGGCGCAATGGATGGATGCACCAACTGAACAGGTGGTGTGGTGGAATGGGGCAATTCTGAAAGAGGGGCAGATCGGCAGGCTGACTGTTTTGAAAGATACACCGCTGTACAAAGCGACCGGAAGCACCAAAACATTCGTCCGAACCCTGAAAAAAGGAGATTTTTACCGGATCTATGCATTTAAGCAAGGGCTGTTGAGCGTTGGCGGGGGTCTGTACGTTGAGCGGAATGAAGCCGTGAAATATGAGACGCCAAGCAAAGCGAAACTCGAAGAATCCTATTGCAAATACGAACTCAATATTTATGATGAGCTGGAGAAGAAAAAGGCAGCAATTATTAAAGAGGCCAAACTCAAAAAGACCGACCTTGCCAAAATCCTGTATGTTCACGACACCCTGGTAACCATGATTGAGTATGATGAAGAAGGCTACGCGGAAATCATCAGCACAAATAATCTGTGGGGCCCTTATCCGGTCTACCACACCGCACTTGGGGCGCTTGTGTTTGGAAAGGCGTATTGCGACGGTTATACATATGCGTTGAACGACATACTTCGGGAACTCGGCATCACCGCCTATCAAGTTACAAGCAGACCGATGGCTCACTCCTGGAGCATGGTCAAGCTGAACGGCCAATACTACCACATCGACCTGACATGGGCTGATATCGGTAATGAGGCGAGTTACTACAACCTTCTCAAATCTGACGAGGCAATCAAGGCAGCCAGTCATTACGGCTGGGATGGGCCCTTTACGGACGATGGAAAACAAATTAAAGCCACCAGCACGATTTTTGATAGTCTGGGTCAAAACATGGCCTACGATGACAATCAAATGTACGTCTTTACACCTACGTACAGCGAGGAGCGCAACAATTACTTAATCAACACAATCTCCTTCGCTAGCCTTGAAACAAAGCAGCTAGCCGTACTAAACAACACAGAACTCAAAGACATTATTTATCATAAAGGCTCCATCTACACAATCGAACGGAAGGAAGGCTCCGACCGAATTCTAAAATACACAACCACCATGAAACTGCTGGAGGACGTTACCCCGCCTGGTGGTTTTTATATCTATAGATTGTTCCAACTTAACGGAGAACTATACCATTCCTATGTCACAAACGAAGGCAAAGAAGGAATAAGAAAGCTGCAATAAATTAAGATACACACTGAAAAAGCCACCAGCGATGGTGGCTTTTTGTCTGCTATATTCATATCATTGACCACTCACCAAACTACGGGTATAACGATGGAGTGCCATTAGGAGCAAAAGAGTATTATGATATATTCATGAAATTGCTTAATCCCAACATATTAATATGATGTTATAAATTTTTAGGCCTTTCGAGTTAATAAAAATTTCTCATTTACTTGTGATACGGTTCTTCTTATCTATTTTAAGTGCGGTTTTTCCTTCAATTATTTTATTAATACTTCCTCTTTGATTTCAAGTACAGCCTCGTTTGATTCATTATGTTCATCTTCTACCATTTCTTGCTCATATATTTCAGGTACTTCAAAAATCATAGAAGAATTTGATCTAAATGCTTTCCCAGTTGCAATTGCTTGTCTAAATTTTAATTGGGGTAACATAGTAGCAATATCACTACCTAAATAATTTGCTAAAAAATCAACGCTAGTCTTATCAAATTGTTGAAATGCTATTATTGAATTACACTGAGTTAATATAGTTTTGGAAACGTTAGCTGTTCTTTGTGCTATTACTAATAATCCTATATTATATTTTCTACCTTGAAGTGCTATTTGTGCAATTGAATTGATTAATGATTGCGAATTTCTATCATTTACTCCAGCAAAATTCCATTCAGGAATGATGGTATGTGCTTCTTCTAAAACTAAACAAATTTTATTTCCAGTACTTTTTCTTTCTTTAGCAATTTTAAATAATGATTTGAAAAATGTTTGAGTGAATTTCATAGTTTCTGATGAATTATCTAATTCAGGTAAATCTAATATAGCTAATCTTGTATCACTATTTAAAAATTTATCTACACAATCTTGAACCAGTTTAAATACTTCAATCTTTAATCTTTTAGAGTCATCATTATCTTTATTATAGTTAGCATCTACTATCTTTTCTATTTCACTAATTTTAGCAAAAATAACTTTAGATAGTTGAATAGGAATTATATCTATCGGACTCTCAGATGTAAATTTCTCTTTATATTCCCCAGTGAAATCTATGCAAATTACATAAGCACCAGATTCCAAATATTGTCTAATTAAATTTCTAGAAAACACTGATTTACCTGTCCCTGTAACTCCTACAACAGCAGTATGATGTGTTATGGCTAATTCAGTATTTAAAATTACTGGATAATTAGTATTTGGTAAATTGCCAACTTTATATTCATTCGATCCTACATCTATATCTAAAAGAGGATTAGCTAAAAAAATTGGTGAATTTATATTAGGAACCCAACCGTATTTAATGAAGTTTCCAAGTTTATTATCCCAAGTTCCAAGTTGAATAGCTTCTGCTGATATAAACCCTGATTGATTCATCATAGAGAGATTTATTAATTCTGTTTTAGCATCTACCACTTGGTATAAAACAGTATCTTCATTTACTCTGATTTCTAGAACAGAACCTTCGTAGATTCGAAAATTCGAATTATATTGGAATTTTATCTTTCCAATAGTAGATCCTTCTAAAACAATTCCAATTAAATTTGCTAGAACAATTTCTCCCTCATCTTTATTTTGAATAATATATACTTCATCACTTACTAATTTTTCATTTGAACTTTTTTCTACAAATTCATTAGTGATTACTTTCACCCATTTTTCATTATCAAGTAATAATTTTTCAAAAACAATTCCTTTGTAAATCTTTTTATCACCGGAAAACAAAACTTTCACGCTATCAAACTTATTAATGTTTATACTTTGATTATTTACTTTAACTAAAAAAGTATTTTGAGCTATTACTGCAAAAATGTTCCCTATGCTATTACTAGATTTAATTAATTCCTTATTAAATAAATTTAAAAATGCTGATGCAAATCCGATATTATTAAACAATTGAAAAAGTCCCCAGAAGATAATTAATAAATTAAATTCCATAGAATTAAATCCATAGGATGTTTCAATTCCCCAAATAAACAATAATGAAAAAAGCACAAAAGGTTTGCCTAATATTTGGTTTATTTTAGAAAAAAATATTATATATTTATTTTGGTCTAGTTTCTTATTTTTCCGAATAAACATCAATATAAAACTACTTACAGCCAAATAAACTACAAGTATTAATATGAACTTAAAGATATCTGTATTTACTTCAGGAGCTAATAAAATTAAAGGTACTAAAGCAGTTATCGCATTTACAAAAATATTAGAGTCCTTAGAGAAAAATGGTTGATCCACTAAAGATAGTAGTATTACCAATAAAATCCCTGAACTAAACCAAAATTGATTTATTAGATTAAAAATATTTTCTTCAATAAAAATACCAACTGTAATTAAAATTATTATAGTTATAATACTCAATAAAAAACGATAATATTTATTCAATTTCTCACCTTCATCGTCAGTTTTCGTTTTATACATACAAATTATAACATTTATGGAAACATAAAAATAACAGTCCAACAAAAATTGTCAGACTGTCATTTTATTAATATTTTAAATTATTTCATACATTTAGATTAGAAAACCTCATTTACTTATGATACGGTTCTCCACGATGCATCCTAAATGAGGTTATTCACTATATCCTTGATGACGGACACCAATATTAAACAAGCTTTTGTCCGCAGTTTGGGCAGAAATTGGCGCCTTCTGTTTTGTTGCCGCAATTCGGGCAAAAGTTCGGTTTCTTTTGGCCGTCTGCCGGTTCGGTTTTTTCCTCAGAAACAGGCTGATTAGGAGTTGGCTGATTCAACTGATTCATCATTTTACCTGCGATATTGATCCCCATCATCATCCCTGCTATATCGGAGGCTGCTCCCCCGCCGCTCATCTTGCCGGCAGCCATTCCGTCTGTGATTGAAATCTGCTGATAGCGATTAACGTCACCAACCATCCCATGTGAAGCATTTTTCGTAATCATGTCTTGAATCTCTTTTGGATAGCTAAAGCTCATGACATTAAACCCAGTAATCGATATCCCGCTCTTTATCATCTGCATATCCAAATCCTCTTTAATGCCTTTAGAAATGTCGAATGAGTTGGCCTGCAGGTTGTACATATCCTTTCCTTCTCGAGAAATCCACTTCATCAAAAGCTGATCGAGAACCGAAGTAATCCGAATTCGGACATCCTCTACTAAATATTGCTCGCGAACACCAGCAATTTCATCAATCAGGGAAATATAATCATTCACTTTAAAATGAAACGTTCCGTTCGCACGTATTGGGAGGCCGCCTGGAAGCCCTAGTGAGGGGATATTAATCGCATTTTGCGTTCCCCATTTCACGACAAACTCTTTCGTGTTCACAAAAAGCACCTCTACACGCATGCCGCTATTAAACCCGAACTTGAATCCCCTTAAAGTCGATAAAAAGGGAATAATTTGCGACTCGATATCATACTCACCTTCATCGCGGAAGATCCCCTCTATTTTCCCATTTTTAAAAAAGATCGCATCCTGGCCAGGACGGATAATCAGTTTACTCCCCTTTTTAATTTCGTGGTTGCCCCACTTATAAAAGATCATGTCATCTCTGAATTCCTGCCACTCTACTACATTTGCAAATTGGTTTTTAAAAAAAGACACTCCATCTGCTCCTTCCCATTCAATGTTTCCGGGCTAGCTCAAGCAATTCCTTTTAAAACTTCCCTCTGCTGCCGCTATGCGAATGGCCGCCCCTTGTGACACCGCCACCACCGCCACCGCCCCCAATGCCGCTATTTGTATTAGTAGACGGTTTCCTCTGCTTCGTTACTGTTTGTCTGACAAAGTTATCGTACTGGTTCACTACTTTTGATCGATGACTATCCATATAGGTCCGCGCATTTACCGTGACCCTGCCACCAGCACCGTAGGCCATAATCATGACAACCACTCCTGCTATGATCAGTGAAACGATTAATTGAAACCACCATCGAAAAAATATAGTTGTAGAGGGTTGGTCTGCAAATTCATAATGATTATTCACTTGCGGGCTTACAATTGATCCATTGTCCATATAGCTACCGTTTCCGACATCCGACCCATTGCCCGTATAGCTACCGTTTCCGACGTCCGGCTCAATGCCCATATATTCATAAGCTCTATTCATGAATGTTGAGAAAGCAGCAAAATATTGGCCACCTGATAAATCCGGGGTCAATTCCTCGCGAATGAGATCAAGCCGGCTATCATCCAAATACTGCTCAGCTTTTTTAAAACCAGCCAAATAAACATCACGTTCATTCATGTCAATGGCTAGGAATGCTGTATTTCCATGTGGTTGGTCGTATCCTGGACCATGCTCATCATAGAAATCCTCTACATACTGGACAATATCCTTCCCATTTGTGCCATCTAAGGTAATGATGATAAAAGCGGTCTCTCTCTCTTTCCCATATTCACTAGCTACTTGTTGAAGTTCCGCCGACTCATCATCCGTTAACAAATGGGCATTGTCATAAATATAATGATTCCGGTCAAAGGTTTCCGCCTTCGCAGTTGACATCCCCCATGGCAAAACCAACAGCATCATTAATAAAACAAGAAACCTTCGTTTCCGCATATTCCTTTCTCTCACCAAAAACCGCCTCCCATCAATAAAGAGACACATTTTAGAGCAAAGAAGGTTCCCACTGCGATGCCGCTAAACCACGCCGTTACCTTACCTGAGCTAATTGGCGGTTTGCCGACAACCTTACCTGTCTGTCCATTCATCGCAAAAGTATAGTCTGAATTTTTATAATCATAGCTGATCATCCAGACTGGCAATAAAACATAATGGCTTTTTACATTTCTCGTATCAATATGTTTAGATTTATAATGGGTTGAATGATAGCCTGAAAACGTAGATTGAATATAGGACTCTACATAGCTGCTGATTTTTTCCTTCGCCCTTGGGAGCAGCTCTTCATCTGTAAAATTGTATTTTTCCGCAATATACCCAGCCAAATAAGGTGTCCTAAAATCCTTTAATTGATCATAGGGATAGGGCTCCAATTTATCCATCAATTCATCGTTCATTTTGACGGATGCATCAACTGGAATCTTAAGATAATCTAAATTGATATCACGGAAGGCATCATAGTACTTTGTTTCTGTGTAGATATAATCACCTTGTGAGTAGGTTCTAACCTTCGTACATTCCGCGCTTACCTGCACTTTACTATTCAAATCAAACAACCAAAACGGTACATACATCCCTGTAATACTTTTTATCCTGTCTGCTGTCATAAAGTCTTTTGGGGTAAGCAGTCCTTTTCGGCACCATTTTTGAAATGCCGCCATTGCCTCTTCCTTACTAATCGTAAATGGAATGACTTTAGCAGGTGCAAGCTGGCCTGATAGGCGATCGGCAATGACGACACCAGCTCCGCAATAACTGCATCTTGTTGCCGCTGTCTCAGCTGTCGTAATAAGAACAGCCCCACAATTCTCACAATGGTATTCATTTGCCTCATCGGCTGAAAATCTTGTTGTCACCAGATCTTCCGGATAATTTTCAATCGTTTCATGTCTGCCGCAGCTTTGGCAGCTCAGGTTGCCTGATTCAGCTTCAAACCCCATATCACTCCCACAGCCAGGGCATTTATAATGGAGAATCATTGACAAAATCACCCCTTTGTACTAACAATATGTATGGAATCGGTCAAAAACCGTTCCTTTTAATAGATTCCAATTCATTGATATCCGCTATGAGCTGATCATGTATCGGTTTTAACTCCTTGGATTTCGATGAGGCCAATTGAAAGGCTGCTTGCAAATCAGATAATTTTTCCACCAAAACCGACTTTTTCTCTTGAAATGTTCTTGCATCTCCTTCATTGCCCTCATCCAGAGCCTTAACGGAGTATCGTTCCATTTTCTCGATACCTTCCTGGCATTCATTTAGTTCCCGTTTCAAGCGCTGCTCTTGGAGCAAACATGATGCCAATTCCGCTTTTACCTTTCCTAAATCCCTTTTCAGGTCTTGTAAATTCTGCTCAACCATTTTTTCCAAATCTTCATTCTTATCAAATGTATCAAATTTGTTTCCCATTATATCCCTAATCCTTGAAATAAGGCTCACTGTTTTCAGCTCCTTCCAATAAGAGACCACCACTTCATTATACTGCCAAATTTTATTAAAAGTTTCATTTCCCTAAAACAATTCCCGAGTCGATAAAAAAAGCAGTGGATTTCTCAAGTGAAATCACACTGCTTCAAAGATGATGAACATTGGTATTGATTATGAAATTTTCCTTTTTATTGCCCACAATTTCACATTCGTGTACCATTTTTACACGAGTGTTTGCCTGATATGCTAATTCCTTTAGCCGCTCCGTTAAAGGGATTTTTCACTCAATTTTCCTTAATTAATTTTATTGCCGCTTCCAGTTGTTCATCTCTTTTTTCGGTCAGGCCTTTAATTGTATTTTTAACTGGTACAGTAGGTAAAATTCCTACACCATGATGTTGGCTTCCATCATGTTTGACCACCTTTAACCCTGTCCAAAAAAAACTGATGCCCCCTGGCAAGAACATTTGAACCACATTCCCGTTTGTTCCGGCAGTCGGTTCTCCGACAATTTCCCCCAGTTTATAATGCTCAAGAATCCCCATAATGGTTTCGGCATAACTTATAGCACTGGCATCTGTCAAAAATACCACTTTGCCCTTAATTTTCGGTTGTTTTGGTTCAATTGACCAGCTTCCATTTTCATAACCATTTTTATCGCTATGGTCAGGAAAGATCGGCTGAAGTCTTAAGAACCTTGCAGTTTCCAACTTTCTTTCTGTTAAGTGGCTAAGGAAAACAATGGGATTATCTCCTTTTGGATATCCTCTTATATCCACGATAATTCCTTTAGCTTCAGACAGTTGGGAAATCATGTAATCATCTAATTGAAAATCATCACTAAAAAAATTGATGTAAAAAATCCCAGGCTCTATCTCTGAAAAATTTTTCTTTGGATCATAAACGTAATCGATAAGTTTCTTCGGCTGGTAATTATAAGATGTGTTAACGGTTATGGGTTGGCCATTTCTTTCAACTATTAATTTTGCTTCGGGCTGATCCTGGCTCGCCAATAAATTAAATGCCGCTTGCTGCTCTTTCAATTGTATTGTTCCAGAAGTCTGTTTCATTAGATTCTTAAATTCTTTAAGTGCATCTTTTCCATCCAGTTTCAAAAGTACATCTCCAGGCTGAATTTCTTCTACCTCAGAAAAAGTAACAACTAATTTTTTTTCAATGTGCTTTACACTAATAGGAATTTTAAAAAAACCCACGGACGGATTAATATTTTGGATATAGCCAATATGGCCATCTTTAAGTTGTGCTGCCATATTTCTCATAACGTCATAAGTGCCTTCTTCATTCTCAACATTTTTCATCGCCTGAATGCTTTTTGGAAGCTGCCCTACCCAATCAACATCAACCTCTTTAAAATATGGGTAAAAATGCTGAAACGTATTCCATGAAATAATTACATTTGCGATTCGAACATCTTCATTATCATAGGAAGAATCATAATCAGACAAATACTGATGTATCTTGCCCTTTAATTTTTTCAGGCTCTTTTTCGATTCTTTTGTACTTCCAACAGTTTGTTCCGAAACTGAATAGAGAATAGTTGGTAATGAAAAATGTGTTTTTCCGATCTTTTTGTTAATCGTATTGTCACCGTATTTAAAAGATTGATCAAATAGCTTTATAAAATTGGAATTCTCCGAATAGATTCTCTCACTGGAGTAATCATAACTTTGGGGATTACGTTGATGTTGCCAAATGACCAAAACCGCGTTTTTAGGAGCTTTGTCTGTATTATTTGGATTGACTACCTTTTGAGAAGAGAGGCTAATGGTTGGTGCAACTGGCGTGAACAGTTCATTTAAAGCACTTAGGAGTTCCTTTTCATTTTTCGTTTGCTTAATTAGATTCACGCCATATATGGCAAACTCATCCCAATCGATGTTGGAAGCTTCGTCACTAGGATGAAAATAACGGACATATCCGTAAATGCGCGCGAAGACTTCGAGATTTTTCACTTCATTTCCGTATTCTGGCTGATGTTTTTTGCCAATCGTTTCTTTAACCTTGTTTTCAGGAATTAATAAAAGTGCTGCTACGAATATAATAAATACAAAAAGAATCACTTTATTAGAAGTTCGCAAACGCCATCCCACCCGACATATTTATTTTCCATTATAATACAATTATACCAGTTTGTAGGGACGACTGTAATAACATCTTTTAGTATAGGAATGATTACAGAAGTTCACTAGGTAGAAAAACAATTTGGATCAAAAGAAAAAAGAACTTAGCATTCAACTAAGTTCATCAGATTCAGAGATCATTCCAACAGAACCGGTGAAAATCCCGCTCCAACTTCCGATTCTTTGCCTTCACTATCTATGGTACAGCTCACCGTAATTTCACTAATCTCCAAGGGCAGTTTTTAAATATATATCCGCCTTAAATAAGTATCACGTATAATAGTGGTTTCAACATCTTACATACTTCCGTTTAAAGCCTATCCTTCCCTTATCGACATCCTTTTGAATCCGCTCGTAAGCATTCAAGAAACTGCTTTTTTTCTTGTCCCGTTTGACCTCTACAATACCTAACTCCTTTGCGGTTTCGACTGCCTTTTCATGGAGTGGCAAATACGAAAGCCCAACGGTGTATAAAAAATTATTCATTGAAATTTTCGTCCGTTCCGGCGCGTCGTGAATCGTATTTTTCACCCAATCAAGCATTTCGGAAATCTTATTTTCGGAAAACTCAACATCCGGCCGATTTCCTAAGAGCCAGCAGTAGCAGCTCCAGCCCGCCGACATTCTCAGGTCCTCACCGCTTGATATCCATTTATCCGCCACGTCCTGTGCAATATCCGACTCTGATAAAGTTACAGCCACTACAAAATCGGACAGCATGTAAAAATAGGCCCCATCCATCCAGCGATCATAATCCGCTTCAGTCATGGCTTTCGGGTCTGCAATAACGCCAGCGAAGTACATTGCATCGTAATTCCCCGTGGCATAAAGTTCTTCGGCCAATGGTTGATTTATTTTTATTTTCTTTTTGAGTGGTTTCATAGCGCCAGTAGCTACGCCAAAAAGCGGCTCATGCGCGCCATTGGATATGTATATTTTTTTCATTCGTTCATTGCCAAGCGCTTCAAGCTCCTGCATTACAATTTCTACGTTCAATATTTCGCACTTCCTTTTATTTAGAGTTCTCCCTTACTATTTTAACCATCAAATATATTACAATTATCCACGAAATCACCGATTGTTTGGCAACTTTTCTTTTAATCGCTTAACAATCCGGTAATGCCCTTTCCCCACATCCATTCCTATTCGTTCAACTTACCTAAAGTTGGTAAAGAACGTTGACTTTGCATCATGCTATTATAATTAGATAAATGCAGTATAAAAGGATAACGGATGTGAAGAGATGAAAGTATATCGGATTTCATTGCTGGCAATCAGCGTGTTTATGGTGTTTGGAATAGCGTGGTTCGGTTTGGGCATTTTTGCTTTACTTCAAAAGGTGACTGCAGGCCTTTTACTTACTTTAAGTTTTCCTCTCTTATTCATCGTTTACGCCTCTTATCTTTTGCGAAAGCGAATCCAGGGCAACGGTTTTTACTGGGATGAAGAAGGCGTCGTAATTGACCTGAATGGCAATAAGGTTTTCTGGGAGGAAATAGAGAGCATCCGCTATACAAATTTTAGAGGGATGAAATCGACAGTCATTTATCCCCATTATACATTCCATGAGAAAATAAGGGCCCGCCGCAATAAGTGGATGCCAACTACCGCGCACTCGGTAGATTGGTTTTTTATCGAAAAACCAAAAGAATTTCACAAAAATCTGATGAAAGCCTGGGAAGAAAAACAAGCTTCTAAAGCCAGAATGGATTGCTAGTTTTGAAGCTCCTTGTTATAGACAAATTCCCCTTGTTCGTTTTTTAAAAAAGGCAGTACTTTAACAACTGAATTCAAGTTTAGTTCTCCATAGATATGCGGGTATTCTCTGCCGCAATGATCGTGGTCCTCCCATTTTATTTGAGGTTCCACCTTATCGGATTCGATTAATAGGAGGACTAACGGCTCTACTATTCCTTTAAAGTTGGGGGCCACTCTCCAAAAATTTTCGACCGAGGAACAGTGAATGAATCCACAAGCTTCAATAGATTCTTTCCCATAATATTGATCTGTTTTGACTCTTTCCCACGAACTCTCTTTTAAGCAGTGCAAAATTATCATGTCCTTTGCCTCCTGTTTATGTCGCATCTAATTGCCCGGTTATTTTAAGAATAAACAAAAAGCCGCCGGTTGGCAGCGATGAAATAAGAACAAATTTTATGGAAATGGCTTAGGTTCAAGTGTCTTGGGGTCCTTCTTCCACCACTCGGAATCCGGTCCGAAATAAATGTCATAAGCCCACGTTTTGGGAAGTTCGTGATGTACGAGATCATATTCCCTAATAATACTGAGACGGCTCCAAAAACTATTTATTCTTCCCATTGCCTCTTCTTCTGCAATATTAAAATCCTTCATCATAATATCGACTATTTCCAAACAAAATTCTTCGGATACATCATCCGTTTCAAAAATAAATTTACTCATTCGGAATCATTCCCTCAGACCAAAAAAGTCATTTTTTCTCCATCACCGCGAAGTAATTCTCTTCTCCATCGGCAAAATTGAACACCCGGCCGGCTGGCATTGTTACGATATCCCCGACTTTGATATTTTTAGAGGATAGGTCTTCGTACAGTTCCTCCAGATTTTCCGTGAAAAACATTAAAGATGGCGTACCAAGATTTAATCCGGGCGACATTTTCTCGACGAATTCCTTGTTGTGAATGACGATGGAAGAACCGCCACCGTTTTTGGGTGCCGCTTCAATCCACCTGAATCCCTGTCCGTTGTCTTCTTCAGCAATCACGCTAAATCCAAGTTTATTTGTCCAAAAATCCACTGCGTCATCCTGGTTGCTCACATACAGCATTACCTGGCCGAGTTTACTAATCATTTACTTTTCAGCTCCCCTATAGGAATTTTTACGAACTGCTATGTATACATTCAACACTTTCCAGGCAATTCCTTCAGGAACTAATCATTTAAACCCTTTCCGTCCAGAATTTGCTGTACGTATTTTTCCACACGTGACATACGCGTTTTGGATTGTTTTGCCTGTGAAAAATAAAGAATGTATGCCCTTTGCCTTCCCGGAGTCAATGCTTCGAAAGCGGTTTTCAAGGAAGGCATTTCATCGAATTTATGTTGGAGCTCATCAGGGATGCTGTATTCCTCTGTCTTTTTAAACTCCACTTCCAACCCGGCTTTTTCCACCTCAATCGCTTCGATAATATAGTCTTTCAGGATTGGTTCCAGTTCATTTATTTCCTCGACGTTCGTGAAACGAATTTGGCGTGCCGCCTGGACATTTTCCGTTTGCTGAATTAATATCCCGTGCGGATCCTTTAACAAGGCACCTTTCGGAAAAAGAAGCGCGCAATATTCTTTAAATCCATGAATTAAGACGATGTTTTTCCCCTCAAATGTGTAACAAGGATGCATCCACTTAAAATCTTCGTCAAGCTCGCAGTCCAGTGCGATTCCTCTTAACTTCTCATATTCTTCCTCCCACTTATTTGCTTTGCGTAAAAATTCATCAACCTTAAGATTCAATTTCCCATTTGCCATCCAGGGACCTCCTCTTTTTACTTTACTATCTTTGCAGTATAGCCATTATGCTCTCTAGAAAAACGCATTGATGGAGAGATAGATACATAGAGCGGCTGTAACAGTAAAGATGCTGAAAACTATTCGGTTATACCGGAACTTTAAACCATAGGCAGTGAAAAAAGTAGCCGCCGATAGTTTGGATAGGCTTTGGAAATATTCATTCCCTGAAAAATATGAACTACTAAAAAGGATGGAACCTACTAAAGATGTAATGATCAACAGCTTAAACCAGAACGGCTCTTTTAAGAATTGCTTGAGAAAAAATTTGATTCGCATCATAATGGTGATTTCCCTTCTATAAAATCTAAGTTTTATTCATACATATGAAAAATAATTAATTGTATCACCTTTATCTTTTTATGCGATTCAGCCGAAATCAACCAAATTACCTTAGCTAACGAAGTGTTTTACCACAAAATCCTGAGCCAAAAGAAAAATCAGCCAACCCCCCATTCCTAGTCCTAGTGAAACGAATAAATGGATCGAGTTCTTTAAAGCTACTCCTATAATGACCAACATGACAACTGTCGCTGGAATACCCCACACTACTCCTAAAGCAAATTTGCTTAGTTTCTCCATATGTTCGCCTTGTATGTATAGCCATAAAATACTCAATACACTCACAATAGGTAATGCGGCAATGATTCCGCCTTGAACCGGATATCTTCTTGATATTTCAGTAATAACGGCAATAATAATAGCTGAAACAAAAATCTTAACGATTGTAAACATCCGCTGATCTCTCCTTTAATAATGAAAATGCCTCAAGGATGAGTTGTCTTTCCTCCCTACTCATATTTTCAAATAGAATATGTTTAAGTTTTTCTTCGTCAAGGCTGGAGTGCCGATGTAGTACCGCCATTCCCAAATCAGTAAGCCTTAAAATCACCTTTCGTTCATCGTCTGTGCTTCTGGTTTTATATACATACTTTTTTTCTATCAAGCGTTTAATATGTTCAGAAGCCGTGTTGTGGGACACTTGTATGGCAGTTGCGATCTCTTTAATCCCCACATCATTCTCTTTTTGAATTACTTGCAGAATCCTGATATTTTGGTGGGTAAGTTTTTCCTGGTGGTTATAGCGCAACAGATAGTATATATCCGTCCATAGTTCATTTATCTTTTTGATTTCCATATCCGTATTCACCTTAATATATCGTATTTATAGAATATATCTTATTATACGATATATAAAACAAAGAATCAAATAAAAGGAAATTTGTTGCATTTTTCAAATTAATGGCTATACTATTGATAACAAAATATAAAATTGATGATGAAGAGAGTAGTTGTTTTGCCGAAAGAAGCGAGCCAGGGATGGTGGGAGCCTGGCATGAGGCGGATAATGAAGCGCACTTCGGAGATGCTTTCCTGAAAACCAGTAGGGATGGTCGGGGATGGCCCCGTTACAAAGTCGAGTGGTTTTTTCATTGAAAAAACAAGCAGAGTGGTACCACGGGTTTGATTCCAACTCCCGTCTCTTTTAGTAGAGGCGGGAGTTTTTTATTTTTCCGGGAGGGGATCGGGATGAAGAATTTTAAGGACAGTTTTGCGGACGTTCTTTTTGAAGCGCTGGACGGACATTTGGATAAGCAGAAAATCAGTTTGATGATTGAGAAGCCGAAGTTCGAGCATATGGGTGATTTGGCGTTCCCTTGCTACGAACTGGCAAAGATTTTACGAAAATCGCCGCAAGGCATTGCTGCAGATTTGGCTGGAAAAATTGGCTCGCCATTTTTTGAAAAGATTGAAGCTGCAGGCGGATATTTGAACGCATTTCTTGAGAAGGCAACCGTTTCAGCAAGCGTGATTCAGCAGGTCCTTACTGAAAAAGAAACATACGGGGATGCAAATTTGGGCAACGGCCAGGCGATAACAATCGACTTGTCCTCGCCGAATATCGCGAAGCCTTTTTCGATGGGCCACCTACGCTCGACGGTGATTGGGAACGCCCTTGCGCTCATTTCGGAAAAATGCGGCTATCGGGCGGTCCGGATCAACCATCTCGGCGACTGGGGTACCCAATTCGGCAAGCTCATTGTCGCCTATAAGCTGTGGGGTAATGAGGAAAAAGTGAAACAGCAGCCAATTAAGGAATTATTGAAGCTGTATGTCCAATTCCATGAGGAGGCCGAAGCTAATCCGGAGCTTGAGGATATGGGGCGCCAATGGTTTAAAAAGCTTGAGGACGGGGACGGCGAAGCCCTTTCGCTATGGAAATGGTTCCGGGAAGAATCGCTCAAGGAGTTCTCCAAGATTTATGATTTGCTTGGAATTAGGTTTGATTCGACGAATGGCGAAGCTTTTTACAATGATAAAATGGACCGCGTTGTCGAGCTGCTTAAAGAAAAGAAGCTTCTCATCAAATCGGATGGCGCCCAGGTCGTTCAGCTCGAGGACCTTCCTCCCTGCCTAATAAAAAAGAAGGACGGCACGACCCTTTACGCAACACGTGATTTGGCTGCTGCCATTTACCGCCACGAAACGTACGGATCCGTTCAATCGCTGTACGTGGTCGGGAATGAGCAGTCACTCCATTTCAAACAATTGTTTTCCGTTCTGGAAAAGATGGGCTTTACATGGGCAGGCGGATTGGTGCACATTCCGTTTGGAATGATGCTGAAGGATGGTAAGAAAATGTCGACCCGGAAAGGGAAGGTCGTTTTGCTTGAGGAGGTATTGCATGAAGCCATTTCATTGGCACTTGAGGACATCCTGAAGAAAAATCCGAATCTCCCCGCGAAGGAAGAAGTTGCCCGCCAGGTTGGCACCGGGGCTGTGATTTTCCACGACCTGAAAAATTTCCGGATGAACGACATTGAATTCTCATTGGAAGACATGCTGCGCTTCGAAGGCGAAACCGGGCCGTATGTCCAATACACCCATGCCCGCGCTTCCTCGCTTTTACGAAAAGGGAAGTTTGCCGAGAGCAGCGGGGATATTCAGATTGGGGACCCCGAAGCATGGCCGGTCGTTACCACTTTGATGGCCTTCCCGGAAGCGGTAAAACGCGCATTCGCTGAATACGATCCTTCTCAAATCGCCAAATACGTTATCGAACTTTCGCGGGCATTCAATAAATATTACGCATCGGTCCGTTTCCTCGAGGAAAGCAGCCAGAAGCAGGCGCGCCTATCGCTTGTTTATTCCGTTACAATTGTCCTGAAGGAAGGACTGCGGCTGCTGGGGATTCAGGCACCGGAGGAGATGTAGGTTAGAAAAAGGAAATGCTTAGATTGATACAGGGCATTTCCTTTTTTTATGAAGGTAAGAGTCATTGTATTGAAGGAGTAAACTACCCCTCGTTGGTTGGCATTTGTCAGCCGCCTTCTATACAAGTTGATGAAGAACTTCCAACGGTAGAGTTTAATTCTTTAAGAAGTGTAGAAAGGTCCTCCCCTTCAACGATTTCCTCTAACCTATGTTTCGTCAAAGGGATGTTATATTTTTTGAAAATAGATGCCGTCACTCCCCAAACATTCACAATTCCAACTGGTGACATATTTGTTTGTATGACCATTTTTGCTCCCCCTTTGTTTCAATTTTACTACTTCGTCTCCCAAATAGCCCCTGGTTGATTTATGTCTGATTACAGTAGTCTAATTTTTGCTATTGCTCATAGCAAAGATTTTTTTAACAAAGGCTTCTTTATGGTCCGTGTATTCGTTGACTCCTTGTGAAGTCTGCTTGGTATACTCTAGTTTCAGCTCTTCGTATTCCCTTTTCGCCTCTTCGTTTGAGTTTAGGTAATCGCGGAAAAAAATGAGGTTGTTCCATAGCTCGCCGCCGAAATCAACAAGATGGATGAAATGGGTTTTTACCTGGTAGCTGTTATCCGTAAATTTCGCAAAGACGATTTCGTTCGGCCTTTCCACACGAAGCCGGTAAAAGCCCGCGTTCCGCAAGCCTTTGGCTAGCGAATCGGAAACGGATGAATAGTCGCCGATCCCAACGAGTATGTCAATAATCGGCTTCGAGTGGATTCCAGTGATCGCTGTGCTTCCGATATGCTCAACTTGATTGTCTTGTAGATTGGTATGCTGCATAAGATTCTTTTTCACCTTGGCAAATTCCTTCTTCCACTTGGGATGATACGGAACAACTCGTACTTCATTCGATTTTAGTCCCAGTTTCGTAGCCATCCCTCCTTTTTCCCTTATGGTAACTGGAATAGGTGGCTATTTACAGTCTGAAAATTGATTTTTTGTTGTGGTAAAATAGAAGTAGAAAAATTTGTGTTAACACTACCCGCCAGGTGTTCCAAAGCCATTGTCCTATAGTTACCCCGCAATTTTCTATATTTTTTCGCCCCTTGAACGCTCTTAAAACTAGGAGCGTTTTTTAATGGTCTACTTTAGCTGCTTTTAAATGAAGCCTCTCCCCTCCCCTTCTAAAAAATCCACAATTTCGACAAGGATTTTTAATAAACAACTGTATATAATGGATATATACAGTTAATACGATTGGGTGTTGTAATGGATATTATACTTTCAAATAACTCAGATTTACCCATTTATCAGCAAATAAAAAATCAAATGATTCAGCAAATCATGAAAGGTGACCTTAAAGATGGAGAACAGTTGCCTTCCATACGCAACCTTGCCAAAGAGTTAAAAATAAGCGTCATTACAACAAAGCGGGCTTATGATGATTTGGAAAAGGAAGGGTACATCGATACGGTTATCGGAAAAGGAACGTTCGTCTCCGTAAGGGGGAAAAACATGCTAAAACAAAAACAGTTCGAAACGATCAATGGCAAATTGAAGCTGACTGTCAAAGACTGCAAACAATATAACATTCCCTTACATGAAGTGCTGGAAATAATCAAAAAGCTGTACGAGGAGGAATGAAAAGATGGAGAATATTTTGGAGCTGAACCAGGTAAGCAAGAATTATAATGACTTTTCTTTAAAAGAGGTAAGTTTTTCACTTAAAAGAGGATATATTATGGGTTTCATCGGGCCAAATGGATCCGGCAAGAGTACAACAATACGTTGCCTAATGGACCTTGCCCATATTGATGCTGGTGAGGTTAAAC
This sequence comes from Neobacillus oceani, assembly GCF_046237595.1. Classification (NCBI taxonomy): domain Bacteria; kingdom Bacillati; phylum Bacillota; class Bacilli; order Caryophanales; family Bacillaceae; genus Neobacillus; species Neobacillus oceani. The sequence goes on from NZ_CP143543.1 coordinate 3,899,020, forward strand.
TGTTTGGAACTACATATCGGGAAAATATGAAAAATCTAAAAAAGAGAATCGGCTTCGTTTATGATACAGATGTATTCTTTGAGGATTTGTCTGCCGAAAAAAATAAAAAAATCATTTCTTCCTTTTATGATTCATGGGATGATGAAGCTTTTTACCGATACGCGAAAGACTTCAAGATCCCACTTAAAAAACCAATAAAAGCACTCTCAAAAGGAACGAAAATGAAGTTTTCTCTGGCCATTGCCCTTTCCCATCATGCGGAGTTGATTATTTTGGATGAACCCACATCGGGACTTGATCCTGTTTTCCGAAAAGAATTATTGGATATTTTATTGGACGTGATACAGGACGAGAATAAAGCCATTTTTTTCTCAACCCATATTACAACTGACCTTGAACAAGTAGCTGATTTTATTACTTTTATTCTGGATGGCAAAATTATTGCCTCGGAAGAGACTGAGACTCTATTGGAGAACTATGTTCTAGTTAAAGGGCCCAAAAGTTTAATAGGAAGGATAAAAGATCATCAGCCCATTATGATGAAAGAATCCCCCCTTGGATTTGAGGCCTTTTTAAAAAATGATAGGTCAAATGAATTGGAATTGGATTCAGAGTGGAAAGTGGAGCGGCCTTCTTTAGAAGAAATTATGTACTACTTGGTAAAGTCATCCAGATAATAGTTCAAACAGATGGATTTAAGGAAGGGAGATCATTTATTATGGTTCAGCTAATGATAAAAGACCTTTATATTCAAAAGAAAAGTGCTTATTTTGCCCCGCTCCTTCTGCTCACTTTTTTCCTGTCAAAACAAAAGGAAGTCGGCATGGGCAATGCTTCTATAGAAAATGTTACTTTTGGTTTAAGTGTTGGCTTTATTGCCTATTTTATGACAATGTACTCAAACTTCAATACCGGGGAAAGCGAACGGCTGCAAAATAGGTTGATTCTCAGTCTTCCAATCAGCCGTTTGGAAGTCATTCGCGCAAAATATTTGATGATAGCTGTGTGGTGGGTAATTTCCTACGTTACTTATTTTATTATAATTGTCGCTATAAAATATGTTTTCAATCTTTTACCTCAACTTTCGATTGGCCTTCATGGTACACTCCTATCGTTTTGCTTCGCCTATCTTTTGTCATCCGTTTTCTATCCCATCCACTTTAAGTTTGGGTACCGGACTTCAAGTTTAGTTGGAATCTTACTATTTTTCCTTATAACAAGCAGCCTTGGTAAATTTTTGGGCATGAATTCAGGTCTTTCTATTATTCTGCAAAACCATCCAATTTTTTCAATTGCAATTGTTTCCTTAGCTGTTTCCTCTTTATCATACTTTTTGTCAGGAAAAATTTTTGCTAAGACTGAATTTTGATTAGTTCAGGGGATTAATTGACTGGGAGACTGAGGTGAGAGCATGGGTTATAAAACCGTTTTTTTCTATTTGATTGGATTCATCTTGTTAGGAACTGCACTCCTCCAAGCCAAGATCAAAAGCTATTCAGCAATCTTTCCATTTGCCTGTTCCATTATATTTTTCCAAAGAGCTTTACGTAGTAAAAATGACAAGTAATGTTTTTAATTTGAGAAGGACAGCAAATGTATTAAAAACAGATATTCCCGAAAAATCATAAGCACTATAAACAAGGAATACACATTTATAGGGCATAGGATTTATTAAGGGGGGACCGGAATGGCTGTTGATTTTCTAAGAACAGCAAGGGATGAACATCTGTTTTGGCTTCAAATCTTGGGTGATCATGCGCGGTTTATATTCGAAGCGCTGGTGCCTGTCCAAACAAGGGAGATTCAAGAGTCTTCAAGATTCATACAGGTATTTGATACACTGCTTGCTCAGGCGCGGACAGCGGACCCTATGCAGCTTGCTGCCACAACAGAGGCCGAGGTGCTCAGGCTACGGGAATTCAAGCTGGGATTATTACGGGAACATCTTGCCGGAAAAATATAGATTCACCTGTCCCCTACTTTCATCAATCATATGGTTAATGAACTTGAGGAATATTTGCGGATTTTGGAGCATGTAAAGGTTGGCGAAATGCCTCCGCTTTGCCATGAAGTGCACCACCACCTTTTATGGCTGTTGGATGCGGCCGGCCACTCCGGTGCTATCTCATCCAATTTGGACAGCGTGGAGAAACGGCTTAAAATGACAAGCAACACCTTCACAAAGCATTTTGAGCAGTTCTATCTGAAGGCGGTTGAAATGGCTGGATATCTACGCACGAACTTGACGGAATTTCCCGCATTGGCCAGGTTCAATTCGGAGGCACAGCTGGAAATCGTGTTGTTCCAGCAATTTTTAGAGGAAATTGAGGAACTCCGGTTGTCCAAGGAAGCTCTTGGCACATTCGCCCCGCTTATGGCGGACCACATGTTCCGTGAAGAATGTTATTATTTAATGAAACTTAGCGAATCGGCTAATCTTGAAAGGCCAAACTGCAATCCAAGTAAACCGCGGCTTGAAGAGTAATAGAAACTAAAAGGATTGAGGGAGTAGCATCCTCAACCCTTTTTAATTTCATCTAGTTTATATCCCCCAAATACACCGGAGACTTTTCGTTTCTTGTATGTTTGATTATGTGATGTCTAAGCTCTTTTGGATATACATTATTTTCTAATATATCATCGATTGGCAGCCATACGACATCGATCTGATTTTCGTCCGGTCTAGACGGCAATTGGTTGAGGTATACCTCATTTACTAGTTTACAAGCGAAATAATATTCGACTTGATGAAAATTAGAATGCATTGAAGAAAATTCGTGGTTCTTCCCTATGTATTCACGGATATACAGCAGTTCCCCGATTTCAGCGGGCTGGCCAATTTCCTCTATACACTCTCTGAGGAGCGCTTCACGCAGTGTTTCACCGTGTTCCTGGCCGCCCCCCGGAAAAAGATAATAATCCCCCTCGGCATCGTGCTTTTTTATCAATAAAATCTTTTCATCCATGATAATAACCGCTTTAGCCGAGTTTCTGATTTGCATGTGCCATCCCCCTAATTGACTCAACGTTCTGATAGTACTTACCCATCTATTTTACATTATTTAGAAGAGTATAATGAATGCTAAATCATCCATTTAGGATTCATGGGCCTCTATTTCCAAATCTCGGATGGGCAACATGACTATCCGGGCTGGTTAAAGCTATTTCGATAAGTTATTGCCACATGTTCACTCTTCACACCGTCAAATAAATAAGAGGTGATGAGGATGAGAAAGTTGGTTTTTCTTATATGTATCATGATTTTTGCCGGGTCGTTTTGGATTGGCGGGCCAACAAAAGTAGCTGCATGCTCATGCGCTGGGCCGCAGCCTGTCGAAACAGAATTTCAGAACAAAACCGCGGTGTTTTCAGGGAAGGTTCTTAAGATTGAAGACAGGAACTTCAACCTGTTTACCCAGTCTTCGGCTGACCCGCTTACAATTATTTTCGAGGTAAAATCCGTCTGGAAAGGACCGAGCCAAAGCCAATTGATTGTGACTACCGCAAAAAGTTCTGCCAGCTGCGGAGTGAATTTGATTGAGGGAAACGAATATTTGGTCTATGCATCCGGAAAAACGGGCAAATTGGAAACCGGCTTATGTGACCGGACGGAGCTTTTGCAAAATGCCGCAGAAGACTTGCAGACTCTTGGTGCAGGGACAAAGCCTGAGGAAATAGTAAATCTGGAGACAGGCGGTGCGGGAACATCCAAATGGATTGTGGGAAGCGGGCTTGCATTACTGCTCGCCATCGTATTTTATGCTTTTAAAAGGCTTCGAACAAAATAATCAATAAAAACCTTCGTACGCCACGAAGGTTTTTGTTTGAGGATTTTATAAATCTAAATACCAAATAAGTTGAACTTCATCTTTAACCTGAGGGTCATTGATGTATGCATATTCGTCTATTTTTCCTAACACGGCGCCGTGTTTTTGATAAAATTTACATGCTGGGACATTATTATTTTGGCATTCTATTTTCATTTGGATAAATCCTTTTGATTTGGACCATTGAACTGCCATATTAAACAGGTTTGTGCCGACTCCCTGTTGCTTGTATTCATCATCCACCCTTATATCCCATAGCACAGCAAGGTCCTCTCTGCCATCAAGCATATGGACACCCTTCGTTTTTGAAGCAACCGTCACAGCTCCAACAGGCCGTTCATTATGAAACGCCATGAAGAACGCCCAATTTGTTAGATCAAATTCATTTGTATAGTGTGTTGCTTTCTCATATACTCCTAAATCTTTTATGTATCCTTCAACCGGGGTTTCTTTTAACAAAATACCGCCCAAGCCATTTTCTATTTTTTCTAAGCTGAAAATACTCCGTACATGGACAAGCATTGGAATCCTATCATATTTATCAAAATAGGATTCATCTATCTCCTTATATGTGATCACTTTTTCACCTCAACTATCATACATTCATCCTGCCGCAATTTCAGGATAGATACTCCAAGGGTTCCGCAATCCCGCAAGTTTCGCTTTCTTCGAGAAATTTGGTGATGATTGAGCTATGGGAACAGCCAACAATGAACAAAATTCTATCATTATCCGAACTCATAAGCCGGGTTAAATTCGAGAAGATGATTAAATTCCTTTCATACCACCAGCTTAACCAGTTCATTCCTACATAATTATTGAAGTCGCCAATACGCGCCATATTGAGATACATCTTATGTACTTTCGCAAGCCATACAGGGTCATTAAGCTCCCGGTAATACTCAAGGACGCTCTTTCCGCTCCCCAGTTCCGGCAGAAAAATTCTCTCGTGAATTTCCTGATGCAGTTTAGGCTGATTTTCTTTTCCCCACTGATCAACTTCCCCATATCCCATCCGCGCTTTGCCCATCCAATCCACAGCAAAAAGTTGATCATGCCCAAGCCTCGAAGCAACCCGGAAGCCAATCTGATCAATTTCATTCAGCTCCAGGGCGAACTGTCCCATTTTAAAGTGCTGATATTGTTTATTCAATAGATCGTTCTTTTCAGCCGTCATTTCCCCCGCGATTTTTGTCGGCCGGAATTCGATTACTTTAGCTACAACTTCCTCTATTTCAGCTTGCCGTTTTTCTGAAAATAATTCTTCATGCTCGCTCATGTGGAAAGTCCCAAGCACAAGGACAATAGGTTTGGATTGTTTCATGGATAGCACTCCTTTCTTTTTCCGGGAAAGTGCAGGGAGATGCCCGGGGACTATTAAGTTCATAGACTTTGGATTCGATGGCCCTTTGAATCATTTAAATATATCCTAAAAAATAGTAAATGAACCTACTTACTACTCCATGTTTGTCTCTATCATTCTTTATAGGTTTTACATATTTTATACTACATGGTTTGTAAGGCGGTGAGTTTATGGGCTACCAAGGTGGCGGTGGACATGGCACGAGATTCGCTTTAATCGTTGTGCTTTTCATTCTGCTAGTTATTATTGGGGCATCCTGCATGGGCGGATGGTACTAATCAGCCAATACTACTTTATGTAGAAGCGTGTGATATTCACGCTTCTTTTTATATTTCAGATTAAACTATCAGAAAAGTTTTGGCATTTAACTACCTTCTAATGCGATGCATGACGTATTGCGATTTGCTATGCCTGAATTTGCTTTTTTCATAAAAAGGAATCAAGTGTTGTTCGCAAAACAAGCTGATGACGTCGATATTGGCAAGGTCATCTAACACTCTTGATACAAGTTGTGCTCCAATCCCGTCACGTTGATAGGCTGAATGGATCACAACGTCCTCGATATACGCTCTGAATTTTCCGTCCGAAACCGCCCGGGCAAACCCAACGAGCGCTTCGCCATCCCACGCTCCCACGGATTGCCCGTTCGCAAGCATCCACTCAATATCGCCCTCTCCCCTTTCCGGCCACCATCCGGCATCCTCGTACAACCGCATCACGTCCGTAGCCTTAATCGGTTTATCGGAGAAGGGTAAAATTTGAATACTCATGTCGTTTTCCTCATTTGATAGTTTGATAAAATGAACACGTATCAAGACCGTTTCACTCTTATAATCTCCAAAACGGCTTTGAAAGTCTGGTGGCTTGCACTTTTAAAAGAAGTAAACGAAAACCCGCTTTTTAATGAGCTTCAGTTGGGGCTAAGATGCTCGTGGATTAATTTCCATTCCTGGTTGGCGTCTTTTACGAAAACATTGGTTGCCCGTCCGCTCCCGGAAATAAATGTCCCATTGTAAAAACCTTCATAGTGGTACCGGTAAATACAGGTCGCTGTGTTTGCGTCAACGGCAAGCCAATTGATATCGGATGCAGAATATACTTCGTCTTGTATGAGATTCCATGAATTCTCGAAGTATACCTTAATATCGCTTATCGATGTGCAGGTTTTATCCGAGAACCAGTAAACCGCTTCTGGATGGAGAAGTTTCTCGACCTCTCCGAAATTATGCGTGTTTGTTGCTCGGATATAATTTTCCAAAGCCTGTTCGTGGCCCATTGGAAGCATCCCCCCATTAAGGAATTTTCAGATAATCCTATCTAACCATATGGAGGGATTATTTTCCACAGTCATGAAATGAGTTTAAGGCCGATTGCAGAGCCAAGTACCATTGCAATGCAGACAACCCTCTTCCAGTCTTTTGATTCGCCGTAAAACAACATGCCTATGAGAGCTCCGCCAGATGCACCGATTCCCGTCCAGATTGCATATGCCGTCCCCATCGGCAAGAACTTCATCGCATACGATAAAAATAGGAAGCTCGCTCCGAACCCGAGGATCAATAAGACAACCGACTGCCAGTTCCGTTTTTGGTTAAGCCTATTCATCATCGCAACTCCAAACATTTCAAAAAGCCCTGCAAAAATTAATGAAATCCATGCCATTACGATTCCGCCTCCTCTTTCCCGCTGTCGCCTGAGACCATTTTTAAGCCCATAACCCCGGCCAATAAAATGGCAATCAGGAGTATTTTCTCGGCCTTGAATGGCTCTCCAAAAATCACAATATCCGCTAATACTGTTCCCGCGGTCCCAAGGCCGACGAACACAGCATAAACCGTTCCGACGGGCAGGTTCCTACTCGCCAAAATCATATAGTAAAAACTAACCCATATCGCCAGAACGGTTCCTGTCCATTCCAGGAATCCATCCGCATGTTTCAATCCAATCACCCATGCTACCTCGAAAATGGCAGCTATGAAAACTTTCATCCAGTTAGAATTCATAATTCTCACCTTCCCTATAGTAGTTTTGTGCAAAAAAACAAAAAAACCCGAGAGAACACTGTAAACAGTCTCTCCCAGGCTTTTATCCCTCCGTGGCACAGCATTCGCTGTGAGTTTTCTCTCGGACCAGGCTAACATCGCTGTTACGGAACCCTAGAAAACCTTCTTATACAATTAGTTTTTATTATACATATATATTGATTTTTGACAAGTGGACGATTTTTCATGCCGTACAGAGCAATACTGATGCCAACAGGAGCATTATTTATGCCAAACCGAGCGAAATTTATGCCGAATTCACATTTATTTATGCTAAACGAATGCCGAACAATGAGGCATTCCGCATAGCTGGATAGATTGTCGAACTGGCGATTCCTTAATTTTTTATTCTTCAGGCTCCGTTGAAATTTGGAATCGAACCAGGCGTTTATTTTCACTCAAATATTTTTTTAAATTTCTTGACCTTAAAGTAACTTTAACCTTTAGAATAGGAGTTGGAAGATGTTTCCGATTTAGTTAAAAGGGGTTGAAGAGATGGTTTTTAGATGGGATGGCGGGTTTATTATGGTTTCGTGGGATGGGTTTGAGGATGGCGTTAACTGGTATACAGAACATATGGGGTGGACATGCCTCGATCAAGTCGTATCCCCGGTAGGGAAAAAAGCTTTTTTAAAAATGCCCAGGCTTGGAGTTGTGACGCTTAAGTCGTTTGAAGCTGATTTTGAGCATTTTAAATCAGACAGTTCCTTTGAAGGGCATACGCGCGTTGGGTTCGAAGTTGTGAATCTGAAGGAAACACTGGCTTATTTCGAAAGGGAAGGAATCAAGGTTTCGGAAATGATAGAATTACCCACGGGGCAGCTGAGCTTTGATATTTTTGGCTTTGAGAATACAAGGATTACCGCAGTTCATAATCCTTCCCTTGAAGGGCAATTTCCGGAAGCGCGGATTACAGGCTTCAGCGATGTGAATGTGAGGATTGGGGTCAGGAATGTAGAGGAAGCTTCAGCCTGGTATCAAGAGAACCTGGGGTTGAAATTTTCAAAACAATACGGCAGTGATTATGCCCACCTGCAAGTAGAGGATGCCTATGATTGGATTCAGCTTTCTGAAGTGTTTTACGATAATATTTGGCTGGAGCGGATTGAGGATGCCTCTTTTGAAAAAGCAAACCCTTCCATACGGAATTACTTTGATGTCCGGCCTGAATTGTTTTTCGAAACGTATAATCAACTGAAGGAAAAAGGGCTGGAACCCTCCGAAATCGCTGGCAATCCAAATACAGGCTGGGGCGGGTTCCACTTTTTTGATTTAGACGGAAATCGCATCAATGTTTGGTCGTACCAAGCGTAGTTGTCCCTTTTTGCGTGCGATTACGAATGTTAACATGAAACACAGAGGTGAAAGGGTTTGGCAATGACAATACAAAAATTTTCCGAACGGACGGGCCTTACCCCCAGTACGCTGCGATTCTACGACCAGAAAAAATTACTTGAGCCTTCCGAGCGGCTCGAGAATGGATATCGGGTTTACTCAGAGGAACAGGTTCATCAAGCCCAAGTCATTCATTCCCTTCGCCTTGCAGACATCAGCATCCAGGACATTTATAAGTTTTTGGAAGCGGATGAGGAAAAAAAGCAGCACCTGCTCTCCGGCTGGAGGCATGAAGTGGAGGCAAAGCTGGCCTCCCTCCAAGTTGCAAAACAGTATCTGAATGGTATGAATGCCAAGGAACAGCATATGCATCTTGTGAGGTGGGACGAACAACCAACTTTCATTTGGTTCCGACATACCGTTCAAAGGAAATTTAACCCGTTTCAAACAGCCATGCTTTCGGATGTGAGCAAAATTCAGCAATGGGGGCTTGGCGTTCGGCCTGGGATTTACCTTCGGACCCTGGATTCCAAAGGCGATACGCTTACCGGGGCAGTAGGGTTTGTTTTAACAGATAAGCCTTCCCACGTACCCGATTGCGGGGAGATGTATTTTGAGAAACTAAAGCCAATGCTTTACGCCACACTGGAATGCAATATACATGATCCGTTCATCTGTTTTCAGTTCATGAGGCAGGTGCACCGGTTCGGGTTCAAATCCAATGGGGTTAAATTGGAGAAATTTGACTCCCCCACTGCGCAGACATTTCGGTATATGATTCCTGTTTTGGCGGGGGATAAGTAATGGTTGTTTCTAACAAACATTTTGATAGACTCTCCAGAATTAAAAAGACTGGCGGCAACCTAGTTTCAGAGTTGCCGCCAGTCTTTTGAACTTTCACTTTATACTTAAAGCAGTTTTAATAAACTCATCTTTTGCCAGGTATCTTGTCCCTTTATAGTCAATTGAGTATTCAACCTTGCCTTTTGTCCAGCTGAACATTTGAGTGTCATTGGCGCCAACCGTGTAATAGGCGGTGGTGCCATCCGGCAAGGTGAGCGATTCATCCCAATCCGATACATTGTTCCACCCTAGTTTGCTTGTCGCCCAAACAATGACTGATTCGTTCTGATTTTCATAAATCAGCTGTACCTTGTTATAGCCGATGGCCCTAGCATACGTATGATCCGCTTGAATGGGCACGTACGCTGGCGGTTCGACTTTAAAGAATATACCTGCAACCGATACCGGAAACTTCACAAAGGAGACCACCATCCCAAAAGCGATAAAGCAAACAAAAAGAAACGTGAGGAAATTCCGAATTTTATTTGAAATTATGAACCTTCTTTCGATTGCGTTCATTTTTAAAACCCCCTTAACTGAGGTACTCTCTTATACCCTAATTTTACCATGAAATATAACAATAGGTGCCTACAGCAAAAAACCGTTTCTATTTCAGAAACGGCTAAGCTTGAATTTTATTAAATTCCAACCATTAAAAATCCTCGGCCGGAAATTTTTTATAAAAACAAAAAAACCCCTCACAGGGATTAATTATTATTGTCTATAACAGTACCTAAAAACAATATATACTCTTGTATTAGCTCTCTATACTGGGGGTCAGGACACCTTTCAAGGTCCTGTGACAGCCTGCTGATCTCTCTTTTGAGTAATTGCTGTTCGTGTTCGTGCATGTCACTCGCCTCACTGAAGTTTCTCACATTCAGTCATTTATACCCACTACGAATGGAGGTTAAACTTCCTTTCCGGCAAAAACCTGCAATTTTTTCAAAAAATAATGATTGGCTTTGAAACAAGTCTGCTAGTGGGTATTGGAAAACTTTTGCGAAATGAAAAAGGAAAGTGTAGCGATGAACACGGTGCCTAGAAAATAGAAAGTGGATTGACTTGCAAACACTGCATTCTCTCGAAAGCCGCTGCTCATTTTATGTATTTCGGGTGTGTAATGAGCTGTTATAACCAAGCCTGAAATCAACTCAAAAATGATAAATAAAAGAATAAAACTAATGATAAATGCCAGATATTTTTTTATCCTTCTCTTCTCCCTTTTGGTTAGCCTTAGGGTCATTTTATCACAATTGATTAAAAGGTTTATATCGGAATGCCATTTTGTCTTGATTTATACTTCCACATTTTCGTCGATTAGTACCCCAAGTTTTATATAATAGATTAGTTTCTGTACTTCCGTTTCGACGCGTTTTCTGCCAATATCACTAAGAAACCAATTATCTTCATTTGTATTGTTATCTTTAACCGGGCACAATGTATAGCGGATCCACGGCGGCATATACGTTTTCAACGTCAGGTGCATCCGCCGCATGTGATAGGTGCTCGTGACAATAAGGAGCCGGTTAATTTTATGCAAGTAAAACGCACGATCCAATGTTAACAACGAGGCGAGCACGTTTTCCTTTGTGTGAAGCGATTGGTCCTCCACCAATATATTCTCTTCCGGGACCCCGAGGGTGAGCGCCTCATTTTTCAGCATGATGGCTTCCGAAAAATCGTTCCCAGGCCACGTGACGCCACCGGAAAAAAGGATTTTGCCAGCCCGGCCCTCATTGTAAAGCTGCACTGCTTTCGGCAACCTGTACTGGACCGCTTTGTTGCTCCCAGCCACAAAAATGCAGTCGCCCCGTTCCCCATCATCCTCGAGCCCCCGGAATAACAGATTCGTCAACTGCCTATCCGTAAGCGTCCCCGCATCCAATTTTGAGAGAAACATATCTTTTACCACCTCTATGAAAGGATAATTTTATGAGAGTACTTTAATGAACATCACTGGCAAGACTGTCTTCATAAACCCGATGAAGACACTTTTGAACGGAAAACCGTAGTGAAACTGTCTTCATAAACCCGATGAAGACACTTTTGAACGGAAAACCGTAGTGAAACTGTCTTCATAAACTCGATGAAGACACTTTTGAACGGAAAACCGCGGTGAAACTGTCTTCATAAACCGGTTGAAGACACTTTTGAACGGAAAACCGTGGTGAAACTGTCTTCATAAACCAGTTGAAGACACTTTTGAACGGAAAACCGCTGTGAAACTGTCTTCATAAAATTTTCAAAGGCGCCCAGGCACTTAAAAAATATGAATCTACAACCTCAAAGAACGCTAAAGACCGATTCATTACTAAACCCACTCCAATCGGTCTTTAGAACCTTACCCCTCAATATAATCCTTCGCCATATAATACGCGCTCGCGGTAAATAGCTGGGTTTTAATTTCGCCGGATCCCATCAGCCTACCAAAATTTTTAAAATCAACGAGCTTCACTTGGATCTCTTCGGTGCTATCCAAAGTTTGTTCAGATGCCTTATAGGCGCCTTGAATTAGGTAGGTTATTATTTTGTTAGTTTGGGTGGCGGGATTGACCATGAATTCACCTAATTTAACAGGAGCTGTATTTGAAGTGAATCCTGTTTCTTCCCTGACCTCCCGGAGGATTCCTTCCTCATAAGTCTCATTCTCTTCTATTTTACCTGCGGGTATTTCCAGGAAGAAGTCGTTCCCGGCGTGGCGGTACTGTTTAACAAGGACGATTTTGTTGTCCTCGGTAATGACCACGGCATTCACCCAGTCCGCATATTCATTTACGTAATAATCGTTGATTACAATTCCATTTGAAAGCTGGCATGTGTCCTTCCGCAAGTTTCCGAAAGGTGTTTTATAAAAATACTCTGAGGCCAAGGTTTTCCATTTTTCCACGTGCTATCTCCCCCCTATTCTCTCAAAAAACTCACTCGTCCAACACTGGCACCGAAATCTCCTTCCCGCCCTGTACTACAATGAGGTTCCTTAATTTTTCCGAAGCATCTTTTTCAATTTTAATCACAAAAGTTCTTGGTGTGGCATCGGTTGTGCAGACACCGCTTTCCGCCGCCAACTGGATAGACAACTCTTCTCCCCCATTACGGAATACTGCCTCCCTAATTTTATAGGGACAGCTGCCCGATTCATAAGTGCCAATGAAAATCACTGCATTTTTTTGAAAATTAACCGCCTGGATACCGGTAGTATCTAGCTTAAAATGCCTCCACATCTTCAGATAGCCTATCTGATTTACGGCTTTTTTCACTAAATATTCATTACCGGGATGATCTTCGTTCTGAAAGGCGATCTCATCAAAATTGAGTGGGAGGCTTTTCTCGGATGAAAGCAGGTTGATGCCTTCCCCAAGCCTCACTGGGTTTGTGGGCACATTTTTTCCAAAAGCAAAAAAAACTGCGATAATGGCCGCTATCCCGATACCGGCCAAAAGCCATTTTTTCATGTGGCCCCCATCTTTCATCAAAATTTATAGGAGGGATTCTTCATAATCTCCGTGACGATTTCATTAAGCTCGGATGGTTTTAGCCCGGTAGTATTATAGAAAAAGCGCGGTTCGACTCCCTTACTGAGAAACTCTTCAACTAGTTCAAGGCATCTTTCCCCCATCTGGTCGTCAGTGTCCCTGAGGGAATCCCTCCGCAACAACTCGTCGCGCCCGGCCCATAATACTACATAATGAATTTCAACATTCTCAATTTCTTTCCAAACTTGTTCCGAAAATCGCCGTAAATCTTGTGGGAAGGCCACATAATCAATGACAACATCCTTGCCGGCTTGTACGAAATTAATGCACAAATCGGCGAGGTTGTCCCAAACAAGCAACTTCAATTCCCCGCTCTCCCACGGCGGAAGATAGCCCCCAACAACCATGTGATTGACCAAATCGCCTTCAATATAGGCACTGTGGTTAAATTGTTCCGCCAGCCGCCTAGCAGTGGTTGATTTCCCCACGCCTGCCGGACCTGATACGATAAAGATTTTTCTCATACACCGATTTCTCCATTTCCTATAATTAGGAACTTCAATTATCACATCCAGCCTTGAGAATTTCCATTATAAAAAAGTGCGCCAACCCCAAAGGATAGGCGCACTCCACTAATTATACAAGCTCACCCGCCGGCGATTCTTTTCTGAGGGAGCGCTCGTTGATTTGCCGGACAATCATTTCTTTAAACACTTCGAACGGGATGCTTTCGGAGTCTTGCTCGCCATATTTCCGTACATTCACTGCGTTGCCGTTCACTTCGTTGTCGCCAATGACGAGCACATACGGGATTTTCTGCATTTGCCCCTGGCGGATTTTGTAGCCAAGCTTTTCTCCGCTTCCGTCGATTTTCACCCTTACCCCGAGCTCCTTCAATTCTGACTGGAGTTGCAAACAGGCATCAAGGTGTACTTGCGAAACCGGGATGATTTGCACCTGGACCGGAGCGAGCCAAACCGGAAAGGCACCCGCAAAATGTTCGACCAGGATGCCGAAGAAGCGGTCGATGGAACCGAAAATCGCGCGGTGAATGACGACTGGCCTTACCCTTTCATTCTTTTCATTGATGTACGCCAAATCGAATTTCTCAGGCATTTGAAAGTCAAGCTGGATTGTCGCGCATTGATGGCTCCGCTTCAAGGCGTCTTTAATGTGAAAATCGATTTTCGGCCCGTAAAATGCTCCGTCGCCTTCGTTCAAGTGATACGGGATTTTCAAGTTTTCAAGCACCCGCTTCAAAGCGGCCTCGGAAACCTCCCAGAGCGCGTCTTCGCCGAGGGAATCATCCGGTCGAGTCGAAAGTTCGACTGAATAGTCGAACCCGAAAGTCCTGTACACCCGGTCAACGAGCTTGAACACTTCCTTAATTTCATCCTCGATCTGGTCCTCGCGCACGAAAATGTGGGCGTCATCCTGGCAAAACGTCCGGACGCGCAGCATGCCATTCAGCGCTCCGCTGTATTCGTGCCGGTGCACCTGGCCAAATTCGGACAAGCGCACAGGTAAATCGCGGTAGGAATAAAGATTGTTTTTAAAAATCAGCATGTGGCCGGGGCAGTTCATTGGCTTCATCGCAAATTTTGTCCCGTCGACCTCGGAAAAGTACATGTTCTCATGGTAGTGGTCCCAGTGGCCTGATTGCTCCCACAGCCGCTGGTTCATCATGAACGGAGTCCGGACCTCGCTGTAATCAGCGCCGTTTTGGAGCTCACGCGAGAATTTCTCCAGTTCGTTCCGGATGATTTGCCCATTCGGTAGATAGAACGGCATCCCGGGCGCTTCCTCGGAAAACATGAACAGTTCCAACTGCTTCCCAAGCTTCCGATGGTCACGCTTTGCCGCTTCCTCAAGGAAATTCAGGTACTCATCCAGTTCCTTTTTCTTTTTAAAAGCAACGCCATAAACCCGCTGCAGGACTTCATTCTCGCTGTCTCCACGCCAGTAAGCACCGGAAACGCGTGTCAGTTTGAACGCTTTTACGAAGCCAGTGGACGGAAGGTGTGGGCCGCGGCAAAGGTCAATAAATTCTCCCTGCTCATAGAGTGTTATTTTTTCACCAGGCGGAAGGTCCTTCAGGATTTCCAGCTTGAACGGCTCGCCTTTTTCGGAAAAAAGCCGCTCTGCTTCTTCATAGGTTACTTCATGGCGCTTGATTTCCAGGTTCTCGGCGACGATGCGCTCCATTTCTTTTTCAATCGCTAGTAAATCCTCAGGCGACAGGCTGCGTTCAAGCTTCATGTCGTAGTAAAATCCGTCTTCAATAACAGGCCCGATGCCTAACTTAACTTCGCCAAAAAGCCGCTTCACTGCCGGGGCCAAAATGTGGGCCGAAGAATGCCGTAAAATTTGTAGCCCATCTTCGGAATCGAGCGTAATGATCTGAAGCTCCGCGCCGTTTTCAAGCTTAAAGCTCAAGTCGACAAGCTCTCCGTCCACCTTTCCCGCAACTGCATGTTTTCCAAGGCTTGCGCTGATTGCCTGCGCCGCCTCCCCGACTGATACTCCCTTTGAAAATTCCTTCATACTTCCGTCCGCTAATTTTACATTGATCATCGTTTTCCTCTCCTTTTTTAAAATAAAAAACACCCGTCCCTAAGCAAGGGACGAGTGCGAATAACCCGTGGTTCCACCCAATTTCCCGTAAGTCAACCTCGCCTGTGTATTCGGTGTAAAACGGCAGTTGCAAACGGCTTTGGTGCTTTAACGCAGCATATACGGCATCGGATACTCTGGTTCCCCGATGCGGCTCAAAGGCGGTAAATTGTTCTCCTGCGTTAGGAAGCTCGCAGCACCCTTCCCTCTCTGGAAACCGGAAAAACAATTCGTGTCCTTTTCATCGCGATACTTGTATTTTTTTGAAAAATAAAAAACACACCCATCCCTTGGCAAGGGACGAGTGTGTTACCCGTGGTTCCACCCAATTTCCCATAAGCAAACCTGGCCATGTTTTCGCTTTTTCAAGCGGAACATTCCCGTGTAAAACGGCAGCTGCTTACGGCTTTGGCGCTGTAACGTAGCAAAAACGGCATTGGATACTTCAGTTCCCCAATGCAGCTCAGTAGGTGGTAAGATACTTTCCTGCGTTAGGAAGATTCCAGCTTTCCTTCCCTCTCTGTAAACCGAAAAAGTACCCCATGCCCTCGTCATCGCTTTTGAAAATCGTAGTTCTATTGTTGTTCCACATATTACAATATTTATTCGTCGCTTGCAATAGCTTTTTAAAAAATGGGCCAGCCTAAACCCGCGGATCATTGTTCTTCCGATGGAAATCCTTGATCCTGTCGTAATTCCTGTCAAATTTATTATTATTTACAATTCTAATGAACAGGTTCGGCTTTTTCTCGGGTCTGTTAACAACCGCTTTGCAATACTTGCAGGTGAGTGCTGTCTCGTCAATTAATTCAATACAATTTGTGCACTGGGCAAGGCGGGTTTTATGAGGGAAAAAAATAGCAACAATGGACCTGAAAATTAAAAAGATAAAAATGAGTACAGCAATGATAATTGGAATGGCGAGATAGTCAGCCACCGGCATTAGGCGTTCAATTAGCGTCATAGTAAACCTCCCTTACGCATTTTTATAGACTTTTATTTAGAAAAAATAGAAAGAGGTGTCTCCCTAATTTTATTATTCCGCAAGATAATAACCAATTCCTCCCAAAAAATAAAAGACATTCATTAATCTTCAATTTCCCATATAGAGGGAATATTACTACGCTGTAATCATTTTTAATCGAATTTTTAATCTCATGGTAATAGAATTATCATATTTGGGCAGTATGATAGATGTGTGGAAAGGAACCAACTTTTTCATACCCCCTTTAAAATTCTCTTTTTGTCCGGCCGCGTGCCGGACCTTTTTTTGTTCCTACTTCCTATTGGCCCTTTTTTAACTAGAAAAAGCGGCCTTTTTATCACAAATAGGCCGCTTTTTCTGAATTAAGGTGCCTGGGAACACAAGTGGGACGTTTTTTGCCCCAGCATGATTCTTGGCATCCTCGATATTTAAATTGGCTGGAGCATTAAAATGCTGGTTCACCTGGGAAGTCACCTTCATGGCAAAATTCGCAATACACGTCTGAAGGCGCATTAGTTTCTATGCCCGGTTCTGGTTTTTCGTTGTCATGGCAGACGAAGCAGCTTCTTCTTTGTTCAGGGGACTCGGAATTTTTTCGATGAGCATCGAAAAGCCATGTGTGGCGATCCTTGTGATTTTCTGGGCTTTCTGCATGGCACAAGTTGCAAAAATAGTTGCCACGGGATTCCTTTGCTGCTGCCGCAATGGTTTTTTCATAGATGATTTCCTTCGTTTCTTCGGTTAACAATTTCCTAATATCCTGTTTTTGCAGTTTTTTGGACCAGAGAGAGTCTTTGTGGCAGTTTAGGCATTCGCCTAGTTCCTTTACTGCGTTGCTTCCATGGGCTTGGGACCAGTTTCTGCCGCTATGATTTTTTGGTGTATTAATCTCTTGATGGCATGTGAAACATTGCATTGAAAGCTTAGTGTCAGTTTTTTGCTGGCCCATTGCTTCGAGGATTACCTTCTGGGTGTTTTTGGGCAGGCTTCTCTCCGGAGTACCTGCTTTCATTTCAGGCGTTTCCTCAATAGAAGGATCCTTTTCGTCAAGCGCCAGGTCACTATCCACATCCGTGAGGCTGTAAGCTGGATCTTTCCAAGGACGCTTTCCCTTGTTCACCCGCTCATGGCAGTCAATGCAGGTCCCCATATTGGGTTTAACAAATTTTTCACCTATCAGCTTTTCGGCATTTTCTTTCGTCCAGGCCTGATAAGTAAAGGAGTCGCTGATTCCGCGCTCGACCACTTTGGCGTGGACGACACCTCTATGACAGGTGATGCAAGGAATCCCCTTTTCAATATGGCCAACATGGTTGACGATGATGTCCCCAGTGGCAGTAACCAGGCGGTTCCTCGAATGGCATTGCTCGCAATTCTCATTGTTTACGGCCACTTTCTGGACAACCTGGGTGGGCGGGCTGATAAAATGGGCAGCAACCCTTTTGGCTTCTGCGACTTTATTTATTATCGTATTTTTCCCACCGGGTTTGATATGGCATTGAACGCACTTTATCTGATTATGGGCACTAACCTGGAAAGTTGCATGTTGGGGAGCCATTTCGTGACAGGATGCACAAAATGTTGGGGTTGAAGCATAGCTGAGTGCTCCATAACCGAATGCAATGAAACAAATCATTGTTATTAAAAAGCCGACCAGCAGCTTCCATCTTCGAATAGGATTTTTGCGGGTTTCCTGAACTACATCCCCATCTATGGAATCCTCGGTATACTGGCTTTGACTTGGCCGGACTTTACTTCCCCTTTTGTAAAAAAACATCGCCATCCCCCCGCTTCTGTTAGTATCTTACCAAAAGCAGCACGGTTGGATGGGACATTTCAAAAAGTGTTCACAATTTCCTTCCATAATGGTGTTTGGCTC
Organism: Neobacillus oceani; assembly: GCF_046237595.1. Lineage (NCBI taxonomy): Bacteria > Bacillati > Bacillota > Bacilli > Caryophanales > Bacillaceae > Neobacillus > Neobacillus oceani. The sequence continues at coordinate 3,917,383 of NZ_CP143543.1, forward strand.
CCATTTATGAGGTCCTCATTTCTTTCCCCTATTTTACATGGGCGAGGTACTCTTTGAAGGTTGGGCATAGTTCGCTCCAGACATCGAAGGCGTAACCTTCCAGTTTCCAACTCTTCACAACCGATATCCGTTTTCGTTCGACTAAGGGTATTCGCGGATCCACTCTCTAGCGGTGGCCGTCCAATCGGGCCTGGATGTATCCATAATAGGCACATGTGCCGTTTATAGCAGGGTCTTTTACCTCGAAGCCGCATTTTTCGTAGAACGGGAAATTGTTAGCGGAAGTGTGGGCGAACCAATCCCCGTGCGGGAGTTTTTCAAGGCAAAGGGCGACAAGTTTTCGCCCGATGCCTCTACCTTGGTAGTCTGAGCGGACGATAAGGTCCATAATCGTCGCAGCCATGATCTGGTCGGAAAGAACGCGGACCATAGCGATCATGTCATCTTTATCCCAGATAGTGAAAGCCCAAGTAGAGTTTTTGAAAATCAAAGTGAATTTTTCCTTTTGCCAATTCGGCGTGTTCCGGGCCCAACCGGCATCTTCGAAAAGGGCTTCGACTTTTTCGGCTGGAATACCTTCCGTTCCTTCCCTGATCACGAGGCCGTTAAAGTATTGATACATATCGGATTCCCCCCTTTGTCTTAGCCTTAAGATTCGAGATTGGGAAGAAAAATCCTTTTTTAAAAAAATTCGATGAGGGCTTGCCTTGTTTCGCTTTTACCCTCCCATCAATTTTCGTTGGCGTTTCGTAACGATTTTCTCGCTCTGGAACATTTTTTATTTTGAGATTTATTTAAGGAAATGTTAAAGGTTTGTTCATAGTTTGTTCATTTTTGCGCGTTATGATTGATTTGTGAAAAGGAACCCCCTCAACTTTTTCATACTCCCCCTCTTTTAATATAGAGTCCATATCCGGCTTTTTAGCCGGATCTTTTTTTACGCTTTTCAGACTATCCTGACAGGAGGGCTCGCAATGGGCAAACGACTGCGATTTAAGTTGGACGGATTGTCTGCCTACATCGAACTACTACGGATCGATATGCTGGAAAAAAGCCAGCAGCACGGAATTAATCATCACGCAACCCTCCTGGCCAGCCAGGAACTCGACTACTACATCCTTCTATACCAACGAATGGCCAAAAAAGAATTGTGAGGCTCTGAATAAAAGGCCAGTCATCCAAGTGGAACGTTTCTTGACCCACTGTCTCATGTACTATTTGAAACATCCGGATTCTTTAGAAAATCTTAACATTAAGTTCATATTGTGTTCATATTGGATGGATAGGATGAAGGCATGGAAGGTTACCCCACTTTCCATACTACCCCTCTATTTAATATAGACACCCTTTTTTCCGGCCGAGTGCCGGTATTTTTTTTCGAATTCAATAGATTCGGGATTTCATTATGAAAAGGGCAGATGGGTTGGCACCTTAATATACACAATAATGCCCGATAAAACAGGGCATATTAAAGTGAGGGGTGATTATTGATGGCGAGGTTGAAGAAGAATCCTTCGGAGGCTGGAGTGAGTGCGGCGAGTGTGAAGGGGAATGCGGGTCCGCATAATATTCGGCATCGGAAGAATAAGGTGAACAGCCAGAACAATCAATTTAAAAAGGATTAAATTCAAGGCGCCCTTCATGGGTGCCTTCTTTATTTTGAGGTAGGACTATCCGCCAAAAAAGCTTAAAATAGAGAAAAACCGATGGGAGGGGCTGGCGATGGCGGGGAATATTTGCCCGCTTTGCGGGGAGGAGAACGGGTGCATGTCGTGGAAAACCGAAGCTTGTTGGTGCACGCATGAAGAATTCCCAAGCGGGATTTTCGAATTAATCCCAAATGAGCTTTTGCACAAAGTGTGCATTTGCCGGAAGTGTTTGCTGAAGTTCAAGGAAGAAATGGCGGCCGGCCGTTAAGGACCCGCCGCCCTTTTTCATTTTGGAAAAAAGTTTTAAAAAAAAAGCAATTAGCCTATGCTAACTGCTTTCTGTTTTCGTATATTCGACGAAGTTCCCAAAAATCAGGAGGATCCCCAATTTAATTTCCTGTTCCAAAACTTTTCCAAATCGCGAGTGATTTTCCAAGCAAAATGGATTCCTCCCTTTTTGTTTTTTCGGTATACTAGATTTGATAAACAGGGGCGCATCCCTATTTATCATCTTTTTCGGGGAGAGGATTCAACTCAAGGGTTGGGTCCTCTTTTTTATCATCATCGTTCTCCTCTTTATTCGCTTTAAGATGCAGGTCCAAAATGTTATTAATTTTTAATTGAATATCTATTTGGCGAAAAAGCACTCCCAAGACCACACAACTAATAATAAAGGTCAAGGCGTATATGATTTCCATGTTAAATTCCTATCTCCCCTTTCCGGACTAGTTCTATAAATGATGTTTTCATCTCCTGCTTGAAATCATCTTTTGGCATCGAGGTATAACGGGAAAGCCTGTTGATATCGTCTTGGAAAAAATCCCGAATCACCATCATGGCTTCATTATCACCTGCTTTTGCCTTTGCTAAGATGGAGTGGAATTGTCCCATTCCTGCTTCAGCTTCTTTAGGTATTTGTTTTTGCATTTGGATACCCCTTGCCTTGAAATCTTTAATTTTATTGCCACTTCTCTTTCTGTGTTCCCTTGAATAATGGTGCTATAAATAATGTAGCTCGCCTTATTTGGCATTTTTCGAAGAACCTGCTTAATATAGAGATCGAAATTTTTTCCTTTATGGAATCCTCTGTTCCCACAAGTTCCTCAATTAAGCATATTTCATTTTTTATCCTCCTCCTTTCATAGTATTGAATTCTCCAAGCAAGCCTCCTAAGATTAAGCCTGAGAATCTCCTTTAAGAATTCATCATCCAGTGTATCCTCCATTCCCACATGCAAAATAGAACATATGTTCGATTTAATTATACAATAACATGCCGAAAAATGGCACTTGGGAAAACCCATATCAAGCGAATCCACTTTTCGCAAACTATTCCTTGTACTTTAAAGGAGGAATTTTTCAATAAAAAGCAACCTCTTTATTTTCATATACATTCATTTTAGTAAAAATTCAGATTTAATTAAACGCTCATTCAAAACCACAAATGAACAGTTTTAACCACGGGAAATCCCTTCTATGAATTTCTCATTCCCCGAATATTTCCTATGCCATTGGGGATGTTAACGGATGCGGGATTATTTTGTTCAGGAGGTTTTTAACTATGCAACAGCAACAGAATCAAGGCATGCAGAATCAGCAGGGGGTTATGCAGCAGCCGCCAAATGTGTTGTCCGGAAAGGATGAGCTGTATTTGACGGATATGCTGACGTGGAATTTGCTTGCGGCGAAGAAGGCGCATTTTTACGCGCAGCACTGCCAGATTGAGGCGATGAGGGCAGAGGCCGAGCAGGTTGGGCAGATGCACCAGCGCCATTATGAGAAAATCCTTGGCCATTTGAACGCCCACCAGAACCAAAATGCGCAGCAATACATGCAGCAGTAGGAGGAACAGACGATGACCAACAATTCGATTTCAAACCAACCGACGAAGGTTGAGAAAAACCCATCCATGAACGACCGGGATTTTATCAACGATTTGCTGGCGACAGAGAAATATATGACCCACGGCTACGATGTGTTTTTGAACGAGGCGAGCCATATGGGCCTTTACAAGGATGTCCTTGATATTTACAATGAAACGCAAAACGTGCAGCGCCATTTGTACAATGTGATGTTCCAGGAAGGCTGGTACAAGGTTGAACCGGCCCAGGCGCAATCGCTGCAAAAGAAGTCCCAGCAGTTCTCCGGCTATCGTGAGCAGCTTCCGTATGGCGAGAATGTGCAGTAAATGTACCAAATTGCACCGCAATCTGCGGTGTTTTTTTGTTTCACCAATAGAAAGGCCCAGTTCCGACATGATATGAACTGAGCCATTTAGTATGTACTTTTTTCCCAATTCAACTTAGGCTCCGGTTACTTCAAAATAAAACTTTTGATTGATACAAATAAGATTAATATAAAAACAACTATGCTTAGCCAGCCAGCACCTTTTTTTCCTTTTTGAAATTCTTCTATTCCTAGAAGCAACATCACAAAACTTAATAACAACATCATATATGGTTGTAATGCAAAATTCTCGTTAATCAATCCATATCCTGCGAGTAAAATAACTATTACTGATAAAATAATCCTTAAAAGTTTTAACAACTAAATCCCCCTATATGAAATCTTTTCACTTTCCTTTCCTCTTAAAAACCAAAGCTTCCAACTATTTTAAATCATTGCCGTCCTGTTTCAGCAGCACTTCCTTCACAAATTCCTTTACTTTGTCACGCTTTGGCCCCAGCCTTGATACGCTGAAGTCGACATCTTTTAAAATGATCAGGAGTTCAATTAACAGGGCAGTAACGATGCCAAACGCGATCATGCCGCCAATTGGGCCAAGCAGAAAAAGGGCTCCGCCGACAAAACTCATCAATACTGCAATCAAAAAGACTCTCATATACCTCTCCTTTGTTTATGAGGGTTTGTTTCCCCGCCTGCTTCCGTTTCTATTCCCCTGCGGCTTGGGCTGATTCCTATAAAATCAATTAGTGTTTCCATAACGAGTTCCATCACCGAAAGAGATTGCCGCGTGTTATAAGGTTCGATTTCAAGTGAATGGCCAGCATTTGGAATCGCTATGACTTTGACGAGCGGATTGGTTCCGATTTCAGTGACTTTGCTTTCAATAAAATGATGATCGTTCCCACCAATGGCGACCAATGCCGGCTGGCGGCAATTCATTAAAGTTTCGCATATATCATTGTATTTTAGGAGCGGTGTCAACAGCACCATTTTCGAATTCTCATAGCGGTTGTTCCTGATAAAATCATGAATGATAGGAATCGTCCCGAGCGATTTTCCTAAGAAGAGAATCGAATCGTATTGCTTCTTTCCAAGAACGTCGGTTATCACGGGATGAATATCGCTGCATAGAGTATCGTTTATTTCTGAAAGAGAGCGTTTGAACAAGGGCCCGTACTCATAGGAATAGTGGATATGGATCACGTCGTACCCATTCTCAAGCATGGCCATGGTCGAATAGTATAGAAGCGGTTTTTCATATGTATAACCGGCGCCCGAGAACATAAAGCAAACTGCCGCTCCCCCATTGTCAACAAAAGTGTAACGGATTTGGTTGATTGTTCTTTTTTCGACTTTCATTGGCAGCACCCCTGCAATTTGATTACCTAATTTTACCATTTAAACAGAAAGGTGTATACCAATTTTCCACAAAAAAAGCCACTCCCTACAGTTTAAGGGTGCGGCTTCGTGTTACGATGCTCTTCGTTTAGGCGTTTGATATCGGCCATAAGTTCCTTCATACCGTCCTTCGCATCTGGATAAAGGGCGTTCCAATGCTTGGCAAGGGCTGGCATCGTCTTGGCGATGTGTGTATAGAGGGCATACATCTTCACTTTCTCGGTAATGTCCTTGTCTGAGGTGCCGACGAGGAGTTCAGCGTATTTTTCAAGTAAGGCTTCGAACTGCATCGCAAACGTTTTCTGGTCCATTTGAGCATTTGCCCTCCATTTCAAGTTTCCGGCACGGGCACGTTTTACAGCGCTTTGCCTTTTCGCCGGTCAAATAGGAAAAACAGCATGTTTGGCGGATCCGGACCATTTCATCAAGGTCATCCACGTATGTTTTTTCATAGTAAAATTTGCTGATTGGATTGCGGTTATACCTTCCGAACAGGGACCCTTCCGCTTTTTTGAAAAGAAAATCCAGGTCGTGGTCTGCATTTGGTACATTTTCAAGTTTTGATTCATACAGCCACATGAGATAGACAGCCGTGTTTTCCCAAAGGATCAGTTTTGAAAGGCCGGTTGTTTTGGCAAGCCTTTCGATGACCGGGTTGATGTGGTCGGCGAACAGCTCGGAAATCCCTTTTTGCAAGAGCGTTTGGCGGTCTGCATTAGCAAATTCCTCTGTTTGCTTGTTTTTCAAGAAAAACTTCGGAAGCCATTTCGGTTCAGCTGAAGGCGGTTCGAAATAAATGTTTTCCAGACATATATTAAGTTTTTTGTTCCAGGCCGTTATTGTGTAAAGGGCGACAACGGCTAGAAACGCATACCGCTTCATAAAAACGGATGCCGCAACTTTATCGGAATCCGTTTGGAACGTGGCCTTAAGCCGCTCAATCAACGACTGCATTTCAGCTGGCTCCAGCATCGCTTGAACGGAAATCATCCCCTCCATCGGCTCATCCGAAAAACGGAAATCCTTCAAAACTTCCTTCTCTGTATCCGTCAATTTGCCTACTTTGAACTCCAAAATCCACACAACCCCCTTCCCTAAAAAAGTATGAGCAAACATCAAGGGGCATGGCACCGTTCTTGGGACGCCAGCAGATGTTAGAAATCTTCTTTTAGTGACCGAAGGACCCCCTGAACACTGCTGTTCGGGCATTAAATCCTCTTTTAACGACCGAAGGACCCCCGGAACACTGCTGTTCGGGCGTTAAATCCTCTTTTAACGACCGAAGGAACCCCTGACCAATGCTGTTTGGGCGTTAAATCCTCTTTTAACGACCGAAGGAACCCCCTGAACACTGCTGTTCGGGCACTGAAATAATTTTAGCTATTGGCGGCGATGGGGTTTTTTAGAATACAGCGGCCTTTCCCATATGGGATGCAGAGCGGTGTACCGAAGAGCGGGTCGATTGTGACTTCGCAATCCATACCGAAAACATTTTTGACGAGTGAGCAGTTGATAACGACTTCTGGACGGCCTTGGGCAAAGATTTGTTTGTCCTTAATGGCGACAATGTTATGTGCGTACCGGCAGGCGAGGTTCAGGTCGTGGAGGACCATGACGATTGTCCGGTTTTCACGCTCGTTCAATTCGAAAAGCAAATCAAGAATTTCTATTTGATGGGTCATGTCCAGGTACGTTGTCGGTTCATCAAGAAGCAGGATATCGGTATCCTGCGCCAATGTCATCGCAATCCAGGCGCGCTGCCTTTGCCCGCCGGACAAAGAATCGACGGGACGGTCCTTTAGTTCCTCAAGGCCGGTCGCCTTTAGCGCATCGTTCACCTTTTTTTCGTCCTCTTCGGACCATTGCCTTAGCCAAGATTGATACGGATACCGTCCCTGTTTTACAAGCTGGAGGACAGTCAGCCCTTCCGGAGCAACAGGGGTCTGCGGGAGGATGGCCATATTTTTGGCGACTTCCCTTGTCGATAGCTTTGAAATGGCCTTTCCCTCAAGCAGGACTGTGCCTGACTTTGGTTTCAGCAGGCGCGCAATTGAGCGAAGAAGGGTCGATTTCCCGCAGCCATTCCCTCCGATAAAAACAGTTATTTCGCCTTTGGGAATTTTCAGGTCAAGTTCTTCGATGATTAATGTATCTCCGTAGGAAAGGGACAGTTCTTTCGTTTCAATTGCTTGCGCATGTGTCAATTCAGACAGCTCCTTTACACGTAATCACGTTTTGTTCAAATGGCTTAATCGGTGTCTATTTTATCCGAGGACGGTTTTATTTTTCGTAAAAGATTTCTCAAAATCGGTTTGTTTTTTAATATGACCAAGTTGCTTCGTTTAGAATTTCTTCTCTCCAATTATTCAACCATACTTCTACTGGTTCCTTGTTTTAAAAAGAAGGTAGATGAAGTAGGGCGCCCCGATGCCTGCGGTGAAGACGCCGGCTGGTACTTCAAGCGGCGAGAACATGGTCCGTCCAATAAGGTCCGCGGCCATGACGAGGATTCCGCCCAGTATGGCTGCCACGGGGAGCAGCGCCCCAAAGGATGAACCGACGAGCCTGCGCGCCATGTGCGGAGCCATGAGGCCAACAAAGCCGATACCGCCCGCGAATGCAACGGAAGTTCCGATTAATCCGGTCGAAATTGCGAGCAAGGCAAAGCGTTGTTTTTGTACACGCGAACCAAGCCCAGTAGCGACATCATCACCAAGCTCCTGAATGTTCAAGTTCCTGGCAGCAATGATGGCTAGTACTATTAATATGATTGTGGCCGGCAAGGCGATTGAAACGTTCGCCCACGTCGAACCATAAACGGTTCCTGTTATCCAAATATTCGCCTGGCTTGCCTGAAAAATCGGTCCTAGGATCATCATCATCGTTGTTAAAGCTTTCATTAAGGCCATAAGCCCAATCCCAATAAGCACAAGCCGAATTGGCGAAACGCCATTTTTCCATGCAAGAATGTATACAAGGAATGCAGCAACCGCGGCACCAATAAATGCTGCGACCGGAAGCCAGGCGATGCTGACGGTCAGGGCGTTGCTTCTATCACTGAATATGGCGAGAAAGCCGACGACCGCGACCGATGCGCCGCCAGTAATACCGAGGATATCAGGCGATGCGAGCGGGTTGCGGATCATCCCCTGTAGGATGCCCCCAGCCACGGCAAGCCCCATGCCGACCGTAAGCGCGATAATGATGCGCGGAAGCCGGAACGATTTTACGATCAACTGATCCATTTCTGTTCCGCCGCCAAAAAATACTTGGAGGACGGTGAGAGGGCTAATTTTCATTTCCCCCATCGCCGTACTCCCTACGAAAAGGGCAAAGGCGGCTAAGGCTAGCCCTAAGAAGACAAACAGTGCTTTTTTATCAAGAAGGAAGGAAATCCTTCCTTTTAAAAATCGAGTGCTCTTAAATTGGCTCATCGGCTGTTAAACCCCCTTCTCGCAATATAAATGAAAAATGGGGTACCGATGATCGCTGTTGTGACGCCGACCGGAACTTCCTGTGGCATAAGCAGGTAACGGGAGGCGATATCCGCCGCCAATAAAAGCATGGCTCCAAGGAGCGCCGCATACGGGATGACCCAGCGATGATCGATGCCGACAATTGAACGGGTTACATGCGGGATGACGATACCGATAAATCCGATCGGGCCGGCTACCGCGACTGCCCCGCCAGCGAGAAGGATGACAAGGATCCCGATGCCAATTTTAACAAAAGCGGTGTTTAGCCCAAGGCCTTTCGCCACGTCCTCGCCCATCGACAGGACATTCATTTTCGAGGCAATGAGCAGCGACCCGATCCAGCCAATTGCCAGGTACGGAAGCACGGCAACGAGGTTATCCAGCTCCCTTCCGGCGACGGACCCCGCGAGCCAGAATAGCACCTGCTCAAGAGCCGCTTCATTCAGGACGAGCAAGCCTTGGGTAAAACTGGCGAACATCGCGGAAAGCGCGGCGCCAGCGAGAGTCAGCTTCATTGGGGTAAGCCCTTCGCGGCCGAATGATCCGACTGCGTAAACGCCGATCGCGGCAGCCGCTGCCCCGAAAAACGATAGCCAGGTGAAGGCCTGGATGCTGTCGACTTTAAGGAGCGTGACAGCGATAACGACCATCATCCCGGCACCCGCATTTACGCCAAAAATATCCGGCGAGGCGAGCGGGTTTTTCGTTAGTGTCTGTAGAAGCACCCCCGACACAGCGAGGCTCGCTCCGACCGCTGCGGCGATGAACGCGCGCGGCAGCCGGACCGATTCTATAATTAAATGTTCATTGGATCCGTTAAAGTTGGTGAATGTTTCGATGGCCATTTTAATTGTTGTGTCCGTATAGCCAAACACAATGCTGGCTACCATCAGGGCAAGCATCAATAAGATGGCCCCGAAAAGGCCTAGCCACTTTAAACCTGTATTCTTTAGGAGAACCATAATAGTGAAAACCTTTCCCACATTTACATGATTGACTAGTTATATATCTAGTCTAAAGCGGCTCGGATAGGGTGTCAATGATTCTGAGAATCATTTTCAGTTGGTTTTCCCTCTTTTCACCGATTTGTCAAACTGCCGATGGGATATATGTGCCAAGACCATAGGCGACACTTTTTGTATCCCTTGGCTAACTGGAACCATCGTTACGGCTCAGGTATTTCCTCTTCTTTTCAGGTTTTTGCCTGTTCACATTTCCGCCAATTACTTGAGAATTATTTTCAATTAAATCATTGACATGTTGATTTTATCATTTTATGATGATGGTGGAATTGAAAATGATTATCATTAACATTTATCAGGAGGCACGACAAACATGAGAAAGATGAAAAGCATATTCTCACTGATTGCGATTTTCACGGTGCTGCTATTGGCAGCTTGCGGAGGAAATGATAAGGACAACTCGGCTGGCAAGGATAAATCCAAGACTGAGGAAGATCAAAGCTATACGATTGAACATGCAATGGGAACAACCAAGCTTAAAAAGACTCCCGAGCGTGTCGTTATTTTAACAAACGAAGGTACTGAAGCATTGCTTGCCCTGGGCATCAAACCGGTTGGCGCTGTTCAATCGTGGACAGGCGACCCTTGGTACGACCACATCAAGGATGACATGAAGGATGCAAAGGTTGTTGGCGTTGAAAGCCAGGTCAATGTTGAAGCAGTTGCGGCTCTGAAGCCGGATTTGATTATCGGCAACAAAATGCGCCAGGAAGAAATTTATGAACAGCTGAACGCAATTGCTCCTACAGTATTTGCCGAAACGCTGAGGGGCGACTGGAAACAAAACTTCGAGTTATATGCGAAAGCTGTCAATAAAGAAGAAAAAGGCAAGGAAGTACTTGCCGATTATGGAAAGCGCATCGAAGACTTGAAAGGCAAGCTTGGCGATAAGCTTAACATGAAGGTTTCAATGGTCCGTTTTATGGCTGGCGATGTCCGTATTTACCATAAGGACACATTCTCCGGTGTAATTCTTGAGGAGCTCGGCTTTGCCCGTCCGGAAAGCCAGGAAGTGGACGATTTTGCCGAAAAGAACGTAACAAAAGAGCGCATCCCGGCGATGGATGGCGACATCCTCTTCTACTTCACATATGAAGAAGGCGATGGCAAGGCGTCCCAAGTTGAAAAGCAATGGATTGAAGACCCTCTTTTCAAAAATCTTGAAGTTTCCAAGAAGGGCAATGTCCATAAAGTCAGCGACACGATCTGGAACACAGCCGGCGGCGTTATTGCTGCAAACCTGATGCTCGACGATATTGAAAAGATTTTCGCGGAGTAATTTCAGCGAAACAGGCGTATATGCTCCCTCGCGCGACAACTCTACCCTCCCATATATAACCTTTTGCACCTGCTCATGCGGGTGCTTTTTTTGTTTGTATAAGTACATGAACCCACTTGGACGTATTTGCTCTATTTTCGTGCTTGCACCTTTTTGAAACTTTCCCTATTTTTCATATTTGTGGTTTTTTGGGGGATGCTATTTATGTTGATTTTGTGGAGGTGTAAGCGATGGGGCGGAAGACTGGAGTGGAAGTGCCGCTTCCGGATATTATTTTGCAGTCGAAAGATTTTGTTCAGCAGGAATATTCGAATCGGAAGACGGGTGTTAAGTTCCATTTGTCCTTTTTTTCTACTTTAGTGGACGAAAAGATTGTGCAAAGGGATATTCTTCCCTACCTGCTGGAACGGCACTTCGAGTTTATTGATGATGTGACGGCGTTGGCGCCTATTACTGGTATAGAGATATTGGAAAAACCGGATAAGCTTGAGGAAAAGGTGCTCAGAGGCTATCTTCTTTTGACTGTAGGGACAGACCCAGGGAAGTTCGCGCTTTTTGAAACGAAAGAGGCGAATGTCCGCGCCATCTCCCCGCCTGAGGTTGAATTCAGCGTCATTGGGCCAAAGGAAGCGTTTGTGGAATCGATTGTGGTAAATACAAACTTGATTCGGAAACGGCTGCCAATCAAGGAACTCGTTTCTGAAGAAATCACGGTCGGGTCGCTGACGAAAACGAAGGTTGCGGTCTTCCATATCAAGGGCATTACCGACCCGGACAATGTAAAAACAATTACGGACCGGATAAAGGCAATCGATTTTGATGCGGTTATCGACAGTTCCTACATCGTGCAGCTAATTTCCGACAATAGGAATTCCCCTTTCCCACAGCTTCTCGATACGGAGCGGCCGGACCGGGTAACTGCAATTCTTGCAGAAGGAAAAGTCGCGGTCCTTGTCGATGGATCGCCGCATGCGTTGATTGGGCCTACAACGCTTAGCGAGTTTTTTAGTTCATTTGATGATTATTTCCTTAACTGGATTTTGGCCTCCTTTTTCAGGCTAATCCGTTTTTTTTCTATTTTGTTTTCGGTGCTAATCACTCCTGTGTATGTCGCGGTCCTGACGTACCACTACGAATTGATTCCAAAGGATCTGCTAACAACTCTAGTCAGTTCGAGAAGGGTGATCCCGTTTCCTCCAATCATGGAAGCACTCATCCTTGAATTAACAATTGAATTGCTCCGGGAGGCCGGTGCCCGACTCCCGACAAAGGTTGGCCAAACAATCGGTATTGTAGGAGGAATTGTCATTGGGACAGCCTCGGTAGAAGCGGGGCTTACAAGCAACGTTCTCCTCATTTTTGTAGCACTTGCTGGGCTTGCCTCATTTACGACGCCGGTTTACAAAATGGGGAACACAATCCGTTTGCTGCGCTTTCCATTTTTGCTATTTGCTGCGTTATGGGGATTGCTGGGCATTGTCTTCTGCTTTTGCATTTTACTAACTCATTTAATTAGGCTTACTTCTATGAACAGGCCGTTTCTTCACCCTTTATATCCGCCTCGGCTTGCCGATAACAAGGATGTTCTTATCCGGTTCCCGTTCTCAGCCGTAAGTACCAGGCCGATGTTTTTGCGTACGAAAAATCCATTCCGATTCAATCCTAGAAATATGAGTAAGCTAAAGGAAATGAAAGACATAGACGACTAAAAAGGGGTGGATGGAATGTCTGAGATGGTTCCGGATAAGGCTAAAATTTCCCCATTCCTCGTTTTCTTCATCATTCACGGAATGCAATTCGGTGTTGGCGTCCTTGGCTTCCAGCGTATCATCGCCAAGCACGCGGGCTATGATGCCTGGATTGCGGTATTAATCGCCGGTATTGCAATCCATCCTTTAATTTGGATGGTTTATAAAATGGCGGGAATTGCAGGTGGGGATATTGTCTCCATTCATGAGTTTACTTTTGGTAAGTTGCTCGGAAGATTAGTTAGCCTGCCTTTGATCCTTTATTTCACACTAACTTCGATTGTACCGCTTAGGAGCTTCATCCAAATTGTCCAGGTTTGGATGTTCCCCGGCCTTAGTACATTTTGGTTTGGGCTTGCATTTCTCCTGCTGGCCATTTACGTCATTCAAGGCGGGTTCAGAACGATTACTGGAATCGTCTTTTTTGGGGTTTTTTTGACCTTTTACTTGTTGTTCGTTTTTTTATACACGATTCCTTATTCCGACTACTCGGATTTGCTGCCTATTTTCAACCATTCATTTAAGGATTTAGGGCTGGCGGCGTTATACATGTCATTCACCTATCTAGGCTGGGAAAGTCTGCTTGTTTTGTATCCTTTGATTAAAAATCCCCAGTCCTCGCATAAGTGGGCGCAGCGTGGGATTTTGTTTACAACCTTTCAATATGTATTCATCGCCATAATTTCTTTTGGCTATTATTCCGAGGGCCAGCTGCAACGAACGATTTGGGCAACGCTCTCCATGTTTAAAATTGTGGAACTGCCTTTCATCGAGCGGTTTGAATATATCGGAATTGCGACCTGGGCACTAAACGTCCTTCCGATTGTTTGCCTTGGCTTATGGGCCGCCTCACGAATCCTAAAACGTACTTACAATATAAAACAAAAATACAGCGTTTATTTTCTTGCAGTAGTAACCCTTATCTGTATAACCCTTATTCAATCCCGGGAACAGGAGGCTGCGTTAACTACTTTCTTAGGAAGAGCGGGGTTCGTTCTAGGTTTCGGTTATTTACCCCTCCTTTTTATTGCAGTTCTTATCGCTAGGAAGGTGAAAGGCAATGGGAAAACATAGGTGGTATTGCCTCCAGTTTGGGCTCTGCTCCTTGCTTCTTTTAGGTGGATGCGTACAAACGGAAATTATTGACGATGTCCGGCTTGTCACAGGCATCGGTTATGATAAGGGTCAGGGGGATAAGGTGGTCGGGACCGCTTTGATTCCGTTCTATTTGCCTGACCGAACAGTAGAAAATTACACCCTGACTACCTCAGCTTCGCCAACGAAGGATCTTTTTAACAACTTTCAGCAGATGTCTCCGGATCCGGTTGTAGCGGGTTCTATGGAGGTAGCTCTTTTTGGGATGGATTTTGCAAAAGACGGGATTTATCAAGTTCTTGACGCCCTTCAACGTGACCCTGGTGTCGGAACAAAAACTCATTTGGCAATCGTTGACGGAAAGGCCCAGGAAATTCTTGAAGGAAATTTCGGAAAGCGGGGAAACGCCTCCTTTATTGCCGATATGCTGGAACATAATATAAAGACAAGAGACTTGCCAAAAACAAATATGCACCTGTTTATGTCCGATTATTATCAAACAGGAAAAACCGCATACCTTCCCATTATCAAAAAAAAGGATGACAAAGCCGTCCAGCTTAACGGAATCGCCCTTTTTAAAGATGGAAAGGTTGTTGATAAAATCCCCCGAAATGAAATGTTCTTTTTCAAAATAATGACCGGGGATTATGGGGAGGCGAGCCAAAGGGTGGTTCTTGGTAAAAATAAGGCTATGGTTGAAAGTATAAGAACAAAATTTAAGAAGAAGCTGGTCCGCCGCAATCCTTATGAAATCGATGTGCACATTAAGGTCAAAGGATTCCTTCCTCAGTATACAGGGCATCACCTTGACAAAAAAATCATTAATGAAGTTGAGCGCGCCTTGGAAAACCAAATACGATCTTACTCGGGGAAACTGGTAAGACAATTTCAGAAAAAAAACGTAGACCCATTCGGCTTCGGGCACTTCGTTAAATCAAAAACCCGCGGCTTCAGCTATAAAAAGTGGAAACAAACAGACTACAGAAGCCTGAAAGTGAACATAATACCAAAAGTCCAAATCCTAGAAAGTGGTGTCATTCAATAAGCGAGATGTTTTGGGTTACTCCTACAAAGAACATTGGAATCGACCAAAAAGGTGGCCGGATGAACCTGCCACCTATTCTTTGGTTGAGAACATGTATTTTTTATAGTGGTAGCGGATGGAGAAGATAAGTGCGATGGCGAGCATGTTGCCCATGAGGGAGCTGCCGCCGTATGATACAAATGGCAATGGGATCCCTGTAATGGGCAAAAGTCCGATGGTCATACCGATGTTCTGGAAGACATGGAATGTGATCATCGAAATAACGCCGACGCACAGGTACGTATAATAGTTATTCTTCGTTTCCATCCCTACCTTGGTGATATGGTAAATTAGCAAAAAGAACAGTGAGATGAGAATGCTCGCGCCCACGAAACCAAATTGCTCGCCAACGACAGCGAAAATAAAGTCCGTATGGCTCTCCGGCAGGTAGACCTGTAGCTTCCCGAAGCCTTTCCCTTCCGTTTGTCCAGAACCGATAGCAAGCAGCGAACGCGTAAGCTGGAATCCGGTTGAGCTTTGGTAATTGTACGGGTCAAGCCAGGAATAAATCCTTCCGAACTGGTATGGCTGGACACCGAGGTATTTCTCAAGGAGCTCAGGCTTCCAAAGGACAAAGTATAAAATCGCCGCTGCAAGCGACAGGCCCCCGGCAAAAATCGGGACGAGCAGTTTCCATGTAATGCCCGAAATAAAAATCATTCCAACCAGGATGGCGATGAACACGAGCGATGTGCCTAGATCGGGCTGCTGCATGACGAGTACGAGCGGCACAAATGTCACGGCAGCCAATTTTACCAAAAGGACAAAGTCAGTTCCAATCGTTTTGACCGGGTATTTCTGGTGGTGGTCCCAAATGAGCTTTGACAGTGCAAGGATAATAAACACTTTAATAAATTCTGACGGCTGGAGAGACCCGATTCCAGGAACCTTGAACCACGATTTCGCTCCGTTGATGCGAGGGGCGATGGACTCGGGCGCAATAATTAAGAGTATTAGCAGGAAAACCCCGAAGCCATATGCATACCAGGTTATTTTTTTCAGTTGGTCCGAGTCAAGCGAGACAACGGCGGCTATGATGCCGCTGCCAACTGCGTACCAGAGGATTTGCTTCACAAGGAAGTTTCCTTGGTACTGGCCGGAGCTCTGCGCGCTGTAGATGGCGATACAGCTTGCGAGAAAAAGCAACAGCAGGATAAGTGCAAGATTATAGTCAATTTTTGATGTATTTTTCATTTTGGCGGTGCTCTCCTTCGTCCCTTCCAGTGTGGAACGGCAAGGGGTTTTTGTGTGCGGTAATCGTCTATCTGCCCGCTGGCAATAACGGATGGCCCGTGCTTGTCCCAAAGCATTCATCTTTGTAAGCGTGGCAGTTTTTCAAAAGCTCTAGCAAGAACGGAATAATTGTCACATAAATACCGGGTAATACCGGTTAGGCTACAATACTTCATTATATTTTTTTCAGAAGGAAATCTCAACATAAAAGCGGCACCAGGGAAAATTTGTATACCGAAGAATCCACCTTATCAAGTCTTCTTCCTATTTCCTCCAAAAACCGTTCATCAAACTCCCTAATTTAATCCCGGTTCTTCATGTTAGCTTTGCGTAAGTATGTAATTTTCCTTGACGGATATCCGGAGAGGCAACTAAAATGAAATGGTGCTACTGGAAATTATTGCTTAGTTTTCCCCTGAATACACTGTTTCACCCAGCGCTACCGCGAACATTTTACACATACATATAGATGGATAGATTAATGGACATCATTTCAACCGAGTATATTACGCCGGCCAAGCCCACGCCTTATCCACGAAATCTGGAGGTACGCGATGTTAACGAAAATTGAAGCATTCATTCTTGGGCTGATCCAGGGATTGACTGAATTTTTGCCAATCAGCTCAACTGGCCATCTCTACCTGGGCCGGAACTTATTTGGCCTGCAGGAAGCCGGGCTGCTGCTTGACACGATGCTCCACGTCGGGACACTAGTGGCGGTGTTTGTTTTTTACAGGCACGAATTTTTAAAAATCATTCGAAACCCGTTCGGAAAACTCACATGGCTGCTCGTTGTCGGAACGATTCCCGCAGTGGTTGTTGGCCTCTTGTTGAAGGATTATATCGATGAAATTTCCAAAACGGGCTCAACCATCGGGTGGGAGTTCCTCATTACGGGGTTGTTCCTGTGGATGGCGGATTCAATTAAAAACGGCCAAAAGAAAATGGAGGACATTTCCTACAAAGATTCATTTATTATTGGTGTCTTCCAGGCAGCAGCAATTATGCCTGCAATTTCACGTTCGGGCTTTACAATTGTCGCCGCGCTTTGGAGAAAGCTTGACCGGGAAACGGCAGCCTATTTCTCGTTTCTCCTATCCACACCGGCCATTGTTGGAGCGGTCGTCCTGCAATCCTTCGATCTGATGGAAGGCGGCGCCGAAACAATTTCCCTATCCGCTCTTATCGTTGGCATCATTTCTTCAGCCATTTTCGGCTATATTGCGGTACGGTGGATGATTGGCTACCTGAAAAACCACTCCCTGAAACCATTCGCGATTTACGTGTGGATTTTGGGCGTGGCCGTCTTGTTCTTTCAATTTACAGGTAAATTTTAAACTCCAAAGCTGAACACCCGCCCATGGCATGGACGGGTGTTTTTTTAAACGAACAGACGAAGATTTTCCGTATGAAGAAAAATTCATTCTTAATAAAACACGAAGAGGGGCGGAAAGGCACAGTCCTTATCTTACTCGGCCTTCTTACTGCTCAAGGACCCTCTTTGCTCCCACGTACCGGTCTTTCCAATACACAGTATTCAATGATTGGATAGAGACTCCTTTTGAAGGTGTAACGGTGATGAATTTATCTTTGCCGAGATAGATGCCTACACAAGATACGTCTTTGTCATTCGTATTGAAAAATACAAGATCGCCTTCTTTAAGATTTTTCTTAGAAACTGTTTTCCCGACTTTGTATTGATCTTTTGAAGTGCGTGGAAGGCTGATTTTTGCGGCGGATTTTTTGTAAACGAACTGAGTGTAGCCGGAAGCATCAAAGCCTCTTGGTGATGTACCACCCCATTTGTACGGTGTGTCGATATAGCGTTTAGCCACTTCCGTTACTTCTTGCCCCCATGAAACAGATGCCTCCGCCTTTTTCGCAAACGATGCAAAGACCATGGATAGTGCCAGTGCCAAAACCAAACCTAATAAAACAAATCTTTTTGTTAATTGAATTCGTATAGCCATGTTCATTAACCCCCAATTTTAATTTTTTGTTCGTTACGACACTATAGTCGAGGGGAAGGCCAGTATAGTTTCTGTTTTTCCAAATGAAGTGCTCGACAATAAAAATGCCGTAGAACGACAAATTTCCCAGGAAATAGCGGTCGAGGGCTGAAGGAAATGGTCCTAATGGCTTGAAAATCATGGACGAAGCTAATCGAAAGGAATATATTTTAGTATCTAACAACAATAAAAAGGCTTAGAAAGAAGTAAGTCCTTCATTAAGCCTTTTACATTTCTAATTAGTATAAAGTTTTCCACATAGATTCTAACCTTTATCTACTACAACATTCCCTCTCGCCATTTCACGTGCGGCTTCTGCTGCGCGTTCTTTTGCCGCCGCCATGATGGCAGAAACTTCTTTCGGGAAGTGGTCTACCCCCTCAGCGTAAACAGTCGGCAGGACTTCCATCCCTAGGAAACGAAGCGCGGTCGTTAAGTACTGGTCGCCGAAGTTGAAATCCTTAAGCGGTCCGTCGGAGTAAATTCCTCCGCGCGTCTGCAAGTGGATAGCCATCCTGCCTGTAAGCAACCCATGCCGGTTCCCGGGATCCGGGTCAAACGTCTTCCCTGCGATGAACAGGTTATCCATGAACGTTTTTAAAATTGCCGGCGAGCCAAGGTTCCAGATCGGGGATACAAACACATAATAATCGTTGTCGATAAAACGATCGGCGAGCGCATGCATCTCGGTGATCTGTTTCCTCTCCCCTTCGCTTAGATCCTCCATCTTCTTCCCCATGAAGCTCAATTTCGCTCGTGCATACAGCATATCCATATCAATGATCGGGATATCCATATCGTAAAGGTGCATATGTGTTATTTCAACATCCGGCTGCTCCTGCTTGAAGGCATCAAGAAACGCCTCGCCAAGCTGCATTCCTTTAGAAATTTTACTGTCGGTCTTCGGTGTGGCGGTTACGTAAAGCAGCTTTGCCATGAACATCCCTTCCTTATACAAAATCTACTCTCTTCCATAGTACAGTAAAACTCATCTGTGAGGGGTTGAACAATCCGTGACGTTTATGGAGATTATGTGAATGGCATACCAAGATCTTGACCAACCGAGTCTCCGCTCTGTGCTCAAAAACCGAATATAACTAAACAAAACTTAACTAAACTAAATAAAAATTGACAAAACGTAACAAAAATCACTTCCCCTAGTATTGGAAATCGTTTACTATGAAACTATCAGACAATTTGTAACGCTCCTGAAGAAATGGCAAGTCCAATTGAAATTGTTTGGGTGCAATGGCCGAATTTCTATTGAATTACACTCGCGGTAATGCCAGTTTTTTAAAAATGTTCGGCCTGAAACGCTATATACCTATTTAACGCTCCGGCTCAAACATTACATGCTATTTTAAAACAAAAAGGAGGCTCTTTCGTGGAATTGAAGGCATATACGCCAGATGAGGTAGCGCGGATTTTCCAGATTTCCAAACACACGGTGTACGAGATGATCAAACGCGGTGAGCTTCAAGCGTTCAAAATCGGCAATAAAATGCGTATCGAGCACGATGAAATAGAGCGCTACAAGGAAAGCATGAAGGCGCCAACCCGAAAGGCTGCCCCTGAACAACAGCAGCCGGCGGCAAGCAGGCAAATCCAGGCGCGTTTGGCCGGAAGCCATGACTTTCTTGTCGAGCATCTCGTAAAGGAAACGGCCTCAGCCCAAGGACTGCAAATTCAGCCAACGTATATCGGTAGCCTTGAAGGCCTAATGATGCTGTACCGTGGCCAGGCCGACATAGCAGCGATGCACCTGTTGGACCCAGCCTCGCAGCAATACAATTTACCGTTCATCCATCAGCTGTTCGTCTATGAAACAATTAGCGTCATGCGGCTCGCTTCCAGGGAGCAGGGCTTTATCGTCGCAAAGGGAAATCCGAAGGGCATAAAAGGGTTCAGCGACCTTGCCCGGAAGGATATCCGTTTCATCAACCGGCAAAAGGGCTCCGGAACCCGGTTTCTGCTCGATTCTAAGCTTCTTGCGAACGGGATTGCCCCGGCTGACATCAACGGTTATGAGAATGAGGAATGGACACACCTTTTGACGGCCTCCCACATTAGCAGGGGCGCCGCGGATGCCGCATTCGGAATCCGTTCGGCTGCGTCCTATCTTGGCCTCGATTTCATTCCAATCGCGAAGGAGCAGTTCGACCTTGTGTTCCGCTGGACGGATGAAAATCGGGAAACGCTCGGGAAACTGGCTTCATTTTTACAATCGGCAGAATTTAAAACGAGCCTTTCAGACATCGAAGGCTATGACATAAGCGAGCTCGGCGCAATGATTTATAAAAATACCCAACCGGAGGAAACTTTAAATGTTTAAAAATCGCTATCTATCTGTCCTTATGATTGCATTCCTGCTTCTGTTATCCGCTTGCTCAAGCTCTGGGACATCGGCCGAAAAGAAATCGGCTAATAATGAAAAAGCGGCAGAACCGCCTCAAGATGTCATTCTTGCCACAACGACGAGCACCCAGGACAGCGGGCTCCTCGATGTGCTCATTCCTGTATTTGAAGAAAAGTATAACGCAAACGTAAAAACAATTGCCGTCGGTACTGGCCAGGCGCTTGAAATGGGCACGAAAGGCGAAGCGGATGTCCTGCTCGTCCATGCCCCTGATGCCGAGCAGGCCGTTGTCGATGCCGGCGATGCGATCAACCGGAAGCGCGTCATGTATAATGATTTCATCGTCGTAGGCCCGACTAGCGATCCCGCAGGAATCAAAGGCCTGCCGACAAAAGAAGCGTTCAAGAAACTAGCTGAGTCAAAAGCCATTTTCGTATCCCGTGGCGACGATTCAGGCACGCACAAAAAAGAACTCGGCATCTGGAAAGCCATTTCCGTAACGCCAGCAGGAGAAAGCTATGTTGAAAGCGGCCAAGGAATGGGACCAACCTTGCAAATTGCTTCTGAAAAACAAGGCTACACCCTAACTGACCGGGCGACATACCTTGCCCAGGAGAAAAATCTTCAAGAATTCGGTATTATCGTCGAAGGCGACCCTGACCTGCAGAACATCTACCACGTCATGCAGGTTAATCCGGAAAAGCACGACAAAGTCAATGCAAAAGGCGGCGAGCAGTTCGTCGAGTACATGGTAGACAGCAAAACCCAGGACATGATTGAAGAATTCGGCAAAGAGGAATATGGCCAGTCACTGTTCTTCAAATATACGGAGTAATTGGCCGCTCTCCTGGAAAAATAGAATCTATACTTGCCCACGGGTCGTTAAGCCGCGGGGCGTTCCAAGCAGTAGCAAACAGGATCTTCCCTTCCTGTTTCTATAGAGTTCCCTTTTATCTGCCCCCGTTTTCGCCAAGGACGGGGGCAGCCCTATTTAGTCCTTGATCGTTTTATAGTTTAATTGAATAGTAGGTACATTTTATTGCAGCTTTGCCACGTTGGAATGTGCCCTTTGGTGTAATAGCACTCTATTCATTTGGCTGTTGTTTTCCAATTCAGGCACACGTCTGAAAAGGAACTCCCAACGATAATTACCACTAGCCGGAAATCGGCTACTAACTTTGAAGCTTAAACGAATGACCATAAACACCTCTACCTCTACCATACATGAAAGGTCTGTCTGCGATGGATTTAATTATTGATGGTTTTTTAAAAGCAATAGAGATGATCCTGTCCGGGGACAGGGAAATAGTCGAAATCACACTACTGACCCTCCGGGTGTGCTTTCTGTCCATCCTAATCAGCACGCTTATCGGGATACCATTCGGGATGCTCCTCGGGCTCGCGCGGTTCAGGGGGCGAAGCCTTTTGATGGTATTTATAAACATCGGCATGGGGCTACCGCCAGTCGTCGCGGGTCTGACCATCACGATTATGCTCTGGCGCTCCGGACCGCTCGGAGACCTATCGCTCCTTTATACGCCGACCGCCATCGTGATGGCACAAATCCTCGTGTCGTTGCCAATCGTCACCGGGCTGACGGCATCGGCGTTCCAGGCGCTTGACCCGAAACTACTTTTACAAATAAAAGCCCTTGGCGCGACGGGCGCACAATCGCTTTGGCTGCTGCTGAAGGAGGCGAAAATCGCCATCCTGGCAGCTGTCATGGCCGGTTTTGGGCGGGTCATCGCCGAGGTCGGCGCTGCGATGATGGTCGGCGGAAACATAAAAGGTGACACGCGCATCCTGACGACATCCATTGTCATGGAAGTTTCGAAAGGGAACTTCGACGTCGCCATCGCCCTTTCATTCATCCTGATGACTCTGGCATTCCTAATCACGTTTTTCCTGACAACACTTCAGCAAAGGAAGCGGCCTCTATGACTCCATATCTTCATTTTCATGGTATCAAGCATTTTTTTGGAAAAAGAAAAGTCCTTGAGATTCCCGAGTTTTCAATCTCCGGGGGTGAGTTTCTTGGTGTAATGGGGCCAAATGGCGCCGGAAAAAGTACATTTTTAAAAATTGCATCCTTCCTTGAAGCGCCATCGGAAGGCTCGATTTCGTACAAGGGAGAGGCAGTTCCTGATATCGGCGCGCCTCTTGATCTGCGCCGGAAATTTTCAATCGCGCTTCAGCAGCCCCTCCTGCTCGATACGACCGTTATGCAAAACATCGCAGTCGGACTGAAGCTACGCAAAGTTCCACGGGCTGAAATTTGGCGGCGCGCGGAGATGTGGATGGACCGCTTCCAAATCAGCCACCTTGCCCGGAAAAACGCCCGCTTCCTATCCGGCGGCGAGGCGCAGCGTGTGTCTCTTGCACGGGCGATGATCATCGAGCCCGAAATTTTGTTTTTGGACGAGCCGTTCTCCGCACTCGATTTTCCAACAAAAATCAAGCTAATGGAGGATTTCCGTGAAATCTTCGCAGGGTCTGGCACCACCGCGATGTTTGTCAGCCACGACCTGATGGAAGTGAAATTTTTAACGAGCAGGCTTGCGATTATGGTTGACGGCGAAATCAAGCAGTCGGGTCCAACCTTGGATGTATTGGATGAGCCGAATGAAGCGGCTGCTGATTTCCTTGAGGTTTGGAAAAGATATAGTGTGTGAAGGCGGGATTATGCCGCGGGGTTTTTCACCCGGGCGGCATGCCAACCATTTTGGATAGCCGTTGATTCGCGATTGAAGAACTGCCAACTCGGATTGAAATTTGATTTATCCACTTGTGGATAAATGAGAAATTGTGGATACCGCCTCTCGTATTGAAGCGGTATTTTCTTGTTTCCTGGGGATAACCGGTATTCTGTTGTGGAATTGTGGACATGTAAAGATCTGAATGGGGATAAATAGCTGGAACCTGACACTTTGGGCAGCCTTTTATAATTTGGTTACTGGCATGTGGATAACGAAGAAACGCCCCGACTGACTCTCCGGAGCGGCCTTCGTTTAATCGATTAAACAGCCTCCGCGCAAACCCGGTTCCGGCCGAGATTTTTGGCGCGGTACAGGCATTCATCGGCCTGTTTAATCAATTGGCCGATTTCGTTCGTCGTTTCCGGATAGGAGGCTACCCCAACGGAAACGGTAATGTTGATTTCCTTATCCCCAGAGAGGGAAAACGCATGCTCCTGCACCCTCTTCCTTACTGTTTCGGCAACTGCTTTCGCTCCGGTTTTTGTCATCCCCGGCAGGATGATGGAAAACTCCTCCCCGCCATTCCTTGCCGCGATCCCGGTATTGCCCGCCGCGTCGGCCAGCAATTCACCAAGCTGCTTCAGGATCCTGTCGCCATCCGGATGCCCGTACTTGTCGTTGATCAATTTGAAATAGTCAATGTCAATAACCAAAAGTGAAAGCGGCTCCCCAGTCTGAATAGCCGAAGAAACCTTGTTATTCCACGTTTCGTCAAACTGCCTGACATTGTTAAGCCCCGTCAGGAAGTCCTTTGTTGCCGATACCTTCAGTTTTCGATAGTTTTCATTGGAGCGGTTGATGAAGTCGCATACCCATGCGGAAAGGCAGCCGCCTACCAGCGAAAAAACGCCATAATAAAGAAGCAAGGACATTCGAAGGTCTGCGTTTTTAACCAAAAACGTAATCGCAATCGCAAATAGTAAGACATTACACAGATTGGCTAGTAAAAATTTTGTAAATAGGGTGGCTTTCGATTTTTTTAAATAGCTCGTAAGTAGAATGATGACGATGATGACAAAGCTCGCTGTCAGCGAGGAGGGATTCACCCCGAAAAAGGCAAACCGGTTGCATATAATAAGAGCGCCAGCCGCAAGCCCGCTTGGAAGCCCGCCGTACAGCGTTGCGATTATAACAGCCAAATTCCGGAAATCAATAATCACATTGTTTTCAATTTTTACGGAGAACAGCATGAGAAGCGATCCCAGCAGCCCCGCGGCAATTCCTCCAACGATCTTTGTCATGATGGACGTATCCATTGGTTTTATTCGGGTTAACTGTCCTGTAACTGCAAGGCACGAAATCATAATGGCAATATTCGAAATTAAGTCTTTATACATAGAAACTCCCCTCTTCGATTCTATTTTATAACAAAATTTTCCCAAATCGAAGAGGTTTTTCGACAATCTTCTTTCAAATTTTGACAGTGTTCTAGTCGCTAAACTGTGCAAAAAACCACCCCAATCAACGGAGTGGTTTACTTTGAGGGGTTATTTCTCTCTGCTCATTCCTCTTCGCGCGGGAACCACAGCGTCATGGTTGTGCCTTTTTTCAGCCGGCTTTTCACCTGGATGCTTCCTTTGTGGGCATCCATGAGCGCCTTGACAATTGAAAGGCCGATCCCTGCACCGCCCGTTTTCCTGTCGCGCGACTTGTCGCCACGGTAAAAGCGTTCGAAAATATGCGGGATGTCATCTTCCGCAATCCCGGCTCCTTCATCCTCAACAATGAAGCCGACCGAGTATTCATTTTCACCCGCCACGGAAATCGCAACCTGCTTTTCCTCAGGTGTGTATTTCAGCGCGTTGTTAATGACGTTTGAAAGGATTTGCATCACCTTGTCCTTATCGCCGTAAAACCATTCTTCTTTTTCAGGAAGGCTGCACACAAGCTTGACCCCTTTGTTGGCAAAAGCGGGTGAGAATATCTCCGAAAGCGAGGAAAGGACCGCGCCCGCTTCAAGCCTGGCCATTTCCAAATGGATTTGCGGATTTTCAGCCGCAAGCAATTTCTCCAGTTCATTCACGAGCCGGACGAGCCTCATCAATTCCGCATGGCTCGCTCCCAGCCGCTGCTGTGTCGGCTCCCATATACCGTCCTGGAACGCCTCGATCTGGCTCCTTAATGTTGCGAGCGGAGTCCTTAGCTCGTGCGCCAAGTCACCGGTAAATTGCTTTCGGAGCATCTCTTCTTTCGAAAGCGATTCGGCGAGATTATTGAACGAAATCGCAAGCTGCTTCACTTCTTCCGGCAGACCCCGGAGCGGAATCCGGATTTCAAGGTCATGGTTTTGGAGCTGGTTTGCGGCAAACTGGAGTTTCTTCAGCCCGGACGTCAATGTTTTTGAAAAAAACAGCGAGAAGATAATCGCGATAATCACCGTCAGGCACACTGCCCCGTATATATACAGCTGGATCGTTTGCAGGAACGTAGATTCATCCTTAATAAATCCACGCGGATAAATCGCGACCACCTCTCCAACCGCCTTATCGGCGACAATGAGCGGATATGACTTGGAGAGCCAGCCTTCCGTATTTTCCGGCACGGCAATCCCCATATTGTTCATTACGGCCCTGATCGCAGATGTATCCCGCCGCGTATGGCCGGCAACATCGTAAACCTGAAAATATAGCTGCTCTGTCAGCGCGTATTCATTCATCAATCTCAGAGTCTGGTCATCTACCAATTTCCCTTCACGCTGATACCCGGCTTTTACAAGATTGACAACCCTCTCGATTTTCTGGTCGCGGTTCCGTTCAAGGTATTTGTTGAAGCTCTTGTCGAAGCCCCATTGGATAAAAAGACTGACGAGCACAATCCCGACCATCGACACAAACAGGATGTAAAAAAGCAGTTTCGCCCTGAGCGTCTTAAGCATTCGGAGTGCCCCCGAATTTGTAGCCCATCCCGAACACCGTCACGACAAACTGGGGCTGCCTTGAATCCAGTTCGATTTTCTTGCGGAGATTCTTAATATGCGTGTCGACGCTCCGCTCATAGCCTTCATAAAACATGCCCTCATCCTGGATTTTCTCGAGCAAATCCATCCGGCTGTACACCCGGCCAGGATTTTCGGCCATATTCGTCAAAAGCTTGTACTCAATCGGAGTCAGGCTAATCAATTCGCCGTTCATGGTCACTTCCTTTTTCTCTGTATCAATCGTGAGGCCGCCTTTGAATTGAAGTTTGTCAGACTTCTCCACCGATTTTTTGGCCCGTCGCAAAATCGCCTGGACACGGACGACAACTTCCCTCGGCGAGAACGGTTTTGTTACATAGTCGTCTGCTCCCATCACGATTCCGTTGATTTTGTCATCCTCTCCGGATTTCGCGGTAAGCATGAGAATCGGTACCTCCGACTCCTTCCTCACAAGCCGGCATACTTCCTCTCCGGAAATGTCCGGAAGCATCAAATCCAATATAATTAAATCAGGGTTTTCCGACCGCGCTTTCTTCAGCGCGTCTACCCCGTTATCGGCTTTCGTAATGGAGTAGCCTTCCCGTTCCAGGTAGGCTTCAAGCACTTCAATAATCATTCTTTCATCATCAACAATCAGAATTTTTGCCATAAAAATACACTCCTTCCGCCACTTCCATCATACCATCTAAAACACGCGGCAAATTTGAACAATTTTCATCTTCACAAAAACCACACAACTTCTTCATACCATCTACATTCCCTTTTTCTATTATAGAGATGTGGTAAAGGAGGGGGACGAAAAGCCCCTGACAAACCCAAAATTCAGGAATCGATCCTGAAATGCCGTAAGGAAATAAGCCGAATGCCGCATGGTGGGGCCATGACAGCATGAAGCCGAAGCTGACAAGGCAAATCAGATTGCTTAAATACGCAACACTGACTAAACATCTGTTTTACCAAGTTTTTTTGTTTGAACTATCTGGCTTTACCCTTAATTAACCTCCCTTTTATAATACGGGTGCCTGCGACGCAGGGCCCACTTTTTTTTGCCAAAATTCCCCCAAAATGATGTATTCTAAATTTATCTCCCTCTCCACGATTTCCGCAATTGACAAAAGCCTTTATGGCAATGGGATGTTATTTTTCAAAAAAAGTTCTTGTCTTATTGGATCTTCTAGACTTCATGATCTGAACTTTGCGTATTGGAGGCAATTTTCCTATGAACAAACTTTCCTTCAAAATTGGCCTGGTCTTTTTCGCAGCCATCTTCCTGCTTCAAATCGTTCTGATGGTGTTCCTCCATAGCAACATCATTCATTCACGGGTAAATGATGAACTCTCCGCCTTGAAGACACGCGGTAACAACCATCGCGAAATCCTCGAGGGAAGCTTTCATGAGGAAACAATTCGGCATATCGCCCTTATGGAATCACGGACAGATACAATGGTCGTCCTCACCGACACGTACGGCACCATCCTCATGTCGTCGAACACCGTTACCCCTGCCATGAAGACAACGATGGGACTGAGGCCAGATAATGCTCCCCGCCAAGGGATGATCCTTGAAGACGACTGGAAAAACAGGCCTTTCATCACGTCCGTTTCCCCCGTCAGGATGGATGGCGGCGGGATAGGCTATATTTACATGTTCCAGGATACGGGCAAGCTAAAGGAGCTCATCGCCAACATGAACCAGCATTTCCTGATCGCCGGATTGCTTGCGCTCCTGTTCATGATCGGAGCCGTCGCGTTCCTATCCCGCGTCCTCACTCTGCCGCTTGTCAGGATGAACGAAGCAACAAAGCGCATCAGCAAAGGGGACTTCTCGGTAACCTTGCCAAAGCTGTCCAAGGATGAAGTTGGCGAGCTTGGCCAATCGATCGAAATCCTTGCCCGGGATCTCGCGCTTTTGAAAACCGAGCGCAACGATTTTCTCGCGAGCATTTCGCACGAGCTTCGCACCCCGCTTACCTATATTAAAGGCTATGCCGAAATCGCCAGGCGTCCCGATATTGCAGCGGCTGAGCGCGACAACTATCTGTCCATCATACACGAAGAATCCGGCAAACTCGCAAAGCTCATCAAAGAACTGTTCGACCTCGCCAAGATCGACGAAAACACCTTTTCCGTCGAGAAAATGGACGTCGAGCTCGAGCCTTTTTTCAAAGCCCTTTTGGAAAAAGTGGCCCCCGCCTTCAGGGAACGGCTAATCAACCTCCGTCTCGATTGCCCGGCGGGGTTACGCGCATGTCTCGACCCTACGCGCTTCGAGCAGGTTATCGTCAACCTGTTGGACAACGCCCGCAAGTATTCCGATGCGGGAAGCTCCGTCACCCTGGAAGCGGCTCCCTTGGATGGCGGACGCGTAAGGATATTCGTCCGCGACACCGGGTGGGGCATTCCCGAACAAGACGTGCCAAGGATTTTTGAACGCTTCTACCGCGTCGACAAATCCCGGACCCGCGCACTCGGAGGCAGCGGCCTCGGCCTCGCCATCGCCAAGCAACTCATTGAGGCCCACGGCGGTACCATAACAGCCAAAAGCGAACAAGGTTTCGGAACAGAGTTTGAAATCATCGTATAGAAAACTGGGTGCCCATTGTTGGGTACCTTTTTTTTGACCAGTGACAGTGGGTTTTAAGAAACTACCGGATAAATATTTTAAAAGAACTTCAGGATAAAACTTTTGAAAGAACTACAGGATAAAACCCTAAAATTTCAGGATAAAACCGAAAAACTTCGGGGGATCGCTAGCAACTTGCTATCAAATTGCTAGCAGTATCCCCACCACATATAATAACACCCAAACAAAAAGAAAAGCCACTCCAGCTAACTGGAATGGCTTTTCGATTATCTATTCTATGCACTTACATCTGAACTGGTTCCTTTTGGCTTTGGCTCTCTTCCTTGGCAGCATGCTCGATTATATTTTGGCGAAGGCTGTTTTTACCGGCATAGCTTTCAATCAGTTCCTTCAAGTCAATGCCGCTAGACGCTTTCAAGGTTTCCTGGAGTCCGGCCATCAGGTTCGTGGCATAGCCTGTTACCCGATTCGCGCCGCTGTTCGCACCGCCACCGCCAGTATCAACGATGGAAATCTTATCGATGTTCGCAAGTGGAGCTGCGACCTGCTTCGCGTATTCAGGAAGCATCTTCATGATCATATCCATAACGGCTGCCTCGCCGAACTGTTCGAACGCTTCGGCGATCTTCTGCTTCGCTTCAGCTTCCGCAAGACCTTTCAGGCGGATGATTTCCGCATCGGATTCACCCTGTGCCCTGACTGCGTCAGCCTTTGCAAGACCGTCGAGGCGGATGCGCTCCGCTTCTGCTTTTGCCATTGCTTCAATCCGGTATTTGTTCGCTTCGGCTTCAGCTATCTGCTTTGCCTTTTCAGCGGCAGCAGCTTGCTCAACGGAGTAACGGTCGGCGTCTGCCTTCTTCTTGACTTCTGAATCGTACTGGCGCTCACGGCGGAGGATTTCTTTTTCTTCAAGCTCGATTTGCTTCTGGCGCTCTATGATCTTGATTTGCATTTCCTGCTCGGTAACCTGCTGCTTTGAGCGGGCTGTTTCAAGGTCGTATGCCTGGTCGGCACGGGCTTTCGCGCTGTCCTGTTCGGCGCGGAATTCCGCGACCTTCAGCTGGTTGATTTTTTCAGCTTCAGCGATTTCAGTTGCACGCTCAAGCTCGGCGCGTTTCGCTTCCTTCGCGGCTTCTGCCCTTTTGACGCGTGTTTCCATTTCCGCTTCGGCTGTCGCGATATCGGCATCTCGTTTCACCTGAGCGATTCGCGGTTTACCAAGCGAGTCCAGGTAGCCGTTTTTATCACGGACATCCTTAATTGTGAAAGAAACAATCACGAGACCCATTTTTGCAAGGTCCTGGGAAGCGACACGCTGGACTTCCTGCGAGAACTTGTCACGGTTTTTATAAATCTCTTCAACAGTCATCGAACCGAGGATGGAGCGGAGATGCCCCTCAAGGACTTCCTTCGCTTCGTTCTCGCGGTCTGCCGTCGCTTTACCGAGAAACTGCTCGGCCGCGGTCGCGATTTCGGAAATCGATCCGCCAATTTTAATGATCGCGACGCCGTCCGCCATTACTGGAACGCCTTGCTCTGTGTATACTTCCGGAGTCGTAACCTCAAGCTTGCTCGACAAAAGGCTCAGCGGCTGGGACTGCTGGAATACCGGCAGAATAAATGTACCGCCACCGCGAATAATCTTAATTTTATTTCCCGACTCATCGACGTGGACATTCCGATTGCCAAGCATGCTCCCAGTTACAATCAGCGCCTCATCCGGGCCGGCCGTCTTATATTTTGTTACGAAAACAGCAAGAAGCGCTACTACAATAAATACCGCTATTCCTATTGCAATCAACGTCAAATCAATCATTCAATCTCCTCCTAAATCCACTCTTGTTCTAATTTTTCTTTTACTGCGACTTGAAGCACTCCGTTGGCCGTATCGACAACCAGTACATCCTCGCCGGAACCGATTTCGGTGCCGTCATAGCTTGAAGCCGGCTTGGAAATCCTCCCGCTGATACTGTCAATCATCACTTCGCCGTACCCGTTCACAGGTATGGACGTAATCACTTTTCCAATCCGGCCCCGCAAATCGGACTCGTTGTAGGAAAGCGACGCCTCTGCCTGGGAAAGCGGCACAAGGACGAACACATTCAGCAAGGTAACGAGGATTGCGGAAATTCCTGCGGAAACCAAAAGAATCACCAGTGACGAAATAGCCGTCACTTTTTCCAAAATAAACCCACCAGCCGACAAAAAGGTAATAAATGAAAATAAAAGGACGGGATTTAAAAAATCAAGACTGTCCAACAGGCCTGACAGCAGATCGCTAAACAGCACATAAATCAACGTCAACGCACCAGCTATGATCAGACTGTACAGGTAAATCGTTTCTATCGGGATGCCATTAATCGTTTCCATTCAATCACCCCCGTTTAGTGTCTTCCCTTTTATTTTACAGTAAGGTATACGGCGATTGACAGGTAAAGTTTCAATTTCTGCAATAATTGTAAAAATTTTTATACTATTTGGTAAAGCTCTATGCCGTTTGCCCTATTCCCAAATAGGGTATAGGGAATTTAACGCAACGAATACATTCAAGGGGAGTGCAACGCGATGGAACCTATCGACCATTTGGCATGGGTCGTGCCAACAGTACTGAGCATCTCCTTCGTCGCTTCATTAATAGCGGTTTCGAAAAAGCCGACTTACCTGACCGACAAACTCAAAAGGCGGAATTACCATAAGTAAACCTGGCATTTTTCTAACGAAAGGCTGTCTATTTCTTAAAACGAGTATATTGGCAATCTATCATGTTATTCAAAAAAGCTTGAGGATACCTCAAGCTTTTTTAGTAAAACTGCCTTTCCCGACAGAACTTCTTTTTAAAATATCTATTCCAGATCCTTCGCGAACTCAAATTTCGTATCAATATCCCAATAACCGATTACAATGTTTCCTTTAAATAAATAAAAGGCATGCTCCACCTTTTCCTCTTCATTTTCAAAAATCAGGAATCCGTAAGGCAGGTAATCGTAGGTGAATCCCGTTTTGCGCAGAAACCTCCTCGGGCTGTCATTGATCCGGTCAATGATTTCCTCGATTGCTGCTTTATTTGTAATAATCGCAACCGTTTTATCCATTTTTGTAATCGTCAGTTTATCATAATCTCCATCTATGATGTTGTAATGGTACGCCGCAATGACCATTATCAAGAAAATGCTCGCTAGAAAAGCAATAATGGTAAGCGAAAGCTTCTTCCACCTCACCACCTAGCCCCACCTTTCTATCCTTTTTTCTACTATTTTATCACCGTTTTCCTTTAATTTAGGAAAAACATTGAAAAATTACCAGGTTTAGAAGTTGGGAAATATTTTCGGAATATTGAGATAAAGGAAAATCAACATAAAAACAGGGCGAATAAATGAAAAAATGCGGTGAATTCTTTAAGAAATGGGGTGAATAAATCAAGAAGAAGCCAAGCCAACATCGTTACAGACGTTTTTTTGCAAAAAAACCCCAGCGTGGGGTACCATTCATAGTCATCTTCTTTAAATTCTAGCATCTGTCGTTATCTTTGGATGTGGACATCGCCCAAATCAAAAGGATAATGCCAAAACATCCAAAAACCGCACAAAAAACAGCCCGATTGCAACAATCGGACTGTTATTAGTAAACTTCTCCGGAATCGAGGAGCCCGGCTGGGACAAAAACTCCGCATAAATACGCATGGCACCTACTAACCCACTTATTCCGGCCGAATAAGGTTGAGGAATTGCCTCGTTCGTTCGTGTTTTGGGTTGATGAAGAAGTTTTCGGGGTGGCCGCGCTCGACGACGACGCCTTTGTCCATGAAGATGACTTCGTTGGCGGCTTCGCGTGCGAAACGCATCTCGTGGGTGACGACGACCATGGTCATCCCTTCGTTCGCCAAATCCTTCATAACCTTCAACACTTCCCCAACCAGTTCGGGATCCAATGCGGATGTCGGCTCGTCGAACAACATAACCGCGGGCTCCATTGCAAGCGCCCGGGCAATGCCGACCCGCTGTTGCTGCCCGCCGGAAAGCTGGTGCGGGTAATAATCAAGCTTATCGCCAAGGCCAACCTTCTGCAGAAGCATCGCCGCTTTTTGCCTGGCGTTCTCCCTGTTTTCTCCTTTGACGGTAACCGGCCCTTCCATCACATTCCCGAGCGCCGTCATATGCGGGAAAAGATTGTAGCTTTGGAACACCATCCCGGTCAGGCGCCTGAACGAAGCGATATCCTTCTTCGGCACGCCACCCGAGAAATCAAGCGTTTGCCCGGCGATCGAAATTCTTCCCTTTGTCGGCGTCTCAAGAACATTGAGGCAGCGGAGAAGTGTTGTTTTACCCGAACCGGACGGGCCGATGACAACGACGACCTTCCCCTTCTCGACTTCCAGGTCAATACCCTTCAAAACCTCCAGCTCGCCGAACTGCTTATATAAACCATTAATCGAAATCATCGGCGCCCCGGACCCGGCACCGCCATCGGAAATAACACCGGAACCTTGAAGGCCAACCGATCCATTCACAGTACTCATCTAACAGTCCCCCCTTCCCATCTATTTAACATACCGGTCAAACCTTGCTTCCAGCTTGCCCTGGAAGATGGAAAGGATGAAACAGACAACCCAGTAAAGCAGGGCTGCTTCCAGGTAAAGCAGCAAAAACTCATAGTTCGTCGACGCAATCTCCTGCGCGCGGCGGAACATTTCAGTCACTAGAATCATCGCCGCAAGCGACGTGTCTTTTACAAGGCTGATGAACGAGTTCGACAATGGCGGAACCGATACCCTCGCCGCCTGTGGCAAAATGACTCTCTTCAAAAGCTGCGGATAGGTCATCCCGATCGAATAACCCGCTTCCCACTGCCCCATTGGAATCGACAGGATCGCAGCGCGGATGATTTCCGAAGCATACGCTCCAACACTAAGCGAAAAACCGATAACCGCCGCCGGGAACGGATCGATAACGATTCCGACAGTCGGCAGCCCGTAAAACAGGATGAACAACTGTACCAAAAGCGGCGTGCCGCGAATCGCGGATACATAGAAACGCGCGATGCCCCGGAGCACCTTCACTTGGGAAATCCGCGCGAGCGCCGTTAAAATGGCCAAAATCAGCCCCAACGCGAAAGAAATTAGCGTCAAAGGAATGGTATTGGCAATAAGTCCTTCCAGCAAAGGCTGGAAAGAGTTTTTCGCAATTGTCACTAACCTGTCCATCCGGGCAGGGTCTGTGAAAATACTACTTAAGTACATTCTCACCAAACCATTTCTTTGAGATTTCGTCGTACGTACCGTCGTCAATCATTTCTTTAAGAGCCTTGTTCACTTCATCCACAAGTGTCTGGCTGTCCTTGCGGAACATGAGTCCGCTCTTTGAAACATCGCTTTCCGTCGCAACGACTTTTACTTTCGCCTCAGGACGGTTCTTTTTAAAATCAAGGAACGCAATCTTGTCATTGATCGTCACATCAACCCGCTTCGAGTTCAAAAGCTCGACCGCCTGGTTAAAGCCCTCAACGCCAACAATTTCCGCACCGTATTTCCTAGCGATGTCGGCATAATTACTTGTCATCGACTGAGCAGACTTAAGCCCCTTAATATCCTCAAACTTGGTCACTTTGTCATTGTCTTCACGCGTAATCAGGACGGCCGCGGAAGTAATGTAAGGCTCGGAGAACAAGTACTTCTCCTGGCGGTCCGGACGGATACCGACCTGGTTGGCAATCATGTCAAAACGCTTCGCATCAAGCCCAGCGAAAATCGCATCCCACTGCGTTTCAAGGAATTCAACCTCCACGCCAAGCCGCTTTCCGACCTCCTCGGCAATTTCAACGTCAAAGCCAGTCAGCTTGCCCTTATCATCGTGGAACGTAAACGGAGGGTATGTACCTTCCGTACCGACAACAAGTTTGCCTTCATCCTTCACCTTGGAAAGAACATCATTCCCGCCAGTCTTCTTTTCTTCATTATTCGTATTGTTATTAGCATTATTTTTGTCGTTCGTACCACACGCAGCAACCACCAGCACAAGGCTTAGCATGAGTGCAAACAGAATCGATAACTTCTTCAACATTAATACCCCCTAATTCTTATTGGTTTGGTCAACATTAAACATCATAGTACAGGAACGCCAGCCATGTCAAAGATTAATTTCTGTATATTTTACCCTGCCTTTTGCAGATTAATCGTTTTCTTGAGGGATATGTTGGAAAGCTATCCGAATTCTTTCTAAAGACGCCTTTTGGAAAATTGGCCACCCGGGCCAAGCAGGCAGAATGTTTATGTAAATCTTCTCCCCACCTCTGTTTTTTCCTTTACTATAAATATTTTAAAAAACCGCCTGGGAACCCCCAAGCGGTTTAAGTTGTTTCTATAAATCTTTTTGCGGCACAGGATAGGATCTTACCTCGCCCAGGTATTGATCAATGCGCTTGGATAAGCCCATCTTTCAATGGAACTTGAGAAGTTAAAGCTAACTTTTGTTGATTACCCTTAAACCGCAGGTCTCTTTTTAACAGACCTGTTTCCAGCATTCGCCCTCCAGAGCGGCCCGTAAAAGAAAATTCCGCTTGCAATGAGTAGCATCCCAAAGGTGAATGTTTTCAGGTCGGCTGTCCCGCCAATGATGACCCAAGTAGAATAAATCGTCGACATCGCAGCAATGATTCCATCGGTCGCACGCGATTTGTCACCTAGGTATGTTTCCCCAGTCACAACTAGCTTAAGCTGGTATAGTGAAGCGATGAAGTAAGGAACGAGATACGACAGGGTCGCAATGAAAATAACAAAACCGAACGCCTTCGAAATGGAGTTCGAAATCGTCGAGAAAATGAACAGCTGACCAAGTCCGTTTGTAATGATCATCGAACGGACTGGAATACCTTTTTTATTTTCCTTTAGGAACCACGGCAGGAAAAGCCCTTGCTTTGCAGCCTGGAACGGGATTTCCGCACTCAGCATTACCCAGCCAAGCGTCGAGCCGACTAGGCTGATCAAGCCAATTGCGGCGAGCGCCTGGCCACCAGCCGGTCCGAGCACCTTGGTAATCGCGTCGATAAGCGGCTTGTCGGAAGCAATGAGTTCTCCCTGGCTGAGCATGCCCATAACAAGGATGGAGATACCGATGTAAAGCGCGAGTGCGATGAGCAAGCCCAGGATGGAAGCCCGTTTTACATCGATTTGTTTTTTCGCCCTTGATGAAAAGACAACAGCGGATTCAACGCCGATGAATGCCCAAAGTGTTGACAGGGCGGCTGAATTCACCTGGCCAAGCAAACCGATCGTCTGTCCGCTACCGTCGACCCGTGGAGCGGTGAGCGGCAAGATGTTTGTTTTACTGAATGCGAATAAACCAACAATAATGAATAGAATAAAACCAATAACCTTCGCAGCGGTGGCAGCGAAATTCAGCTTTCCGGCGTTCTCAATTCCGCGAAGGATGATGGCATGGGTAGACCAAAGCATCACCGTGCAGACGATAAACGTCATACCGTTGCCGACCTTTACGGTTAATCCGCCAATCGAAAACCATTCCGCCTGGCTCGTCAAAATCGGGAAGAACGTTGACAGGTAGCCCGCGAACGTCGTAATAATCGCAATATTCCCGGCAAGGTTCCCAATCCAGTAGCCCCAAGTCGCCATGAAGCCTGACAGCGTCGAAGCCTGAGTGCCCGGCCTGAACAATTCCTTCGCATATATTTGCGGCCCACCCTTTAGCTCCGGCTTCCGAATCGCTAGGTTTCCGAACACAAGGACCGTCATCATGACCCCGAATCCGGTCAACCCCCACGCCATCATCACGCCTGCCGGACTTGCCGCCTCAGATAGCGAGCGCGGCAGCATGAAAATGCCGGATCCAACCATATTTCCAACGACAAGTGCCGTCAATATCCATAAACCAAGTTTCCCTTGTTTATTCATCTATGATGTCTCCTCTCTTCGTTGTTGAAAGTGAAGCATTGCGCCATCCCCTCCTCCACTTTTCTGAAAGGTGGCGGAGTAAACGGAAGCATCTGCTTCAAAAACAGGCAGAAAAAAACACCCCTGATACGGAGTGTATTTGTGCCGCATCAGACAAAACGGGATAGTTCACCATAGTTTCCCATGGCAGTCCTGCACCTATTCGGATACAGTCCCAGCTGACGCAGTCAGTGACCTGCGGCGCTTCGGCGGTCATTCCTTTCATCCGGCCTCCCCGGGGTGCCTGCCCCTCTTCCGAATTACTCCTAATACCCGCGACCTCTACCTCATCTCGCTGATGAGGAATCTATATATTTGAATTATGTGATGTTTTTTTAGCCTTACCTAGGATAAAGCCTCGCAGGGGGTTTGTCAACCTGTTCCGCGCAACGCCCAGCCCGGGTGGCCAATTTTCCACAAAGCCGTCAATCATAGTGTTTTCAAGGCTTTCCCTTTCCTGGCAACTGCCGATTGTGGCCTCTCGCGGGCTCCATAATGGACGAAATTGGAAACATCGACGGCGGTGCCCGCAATTTCCTCGACCTTCCCGCCTTTTACGATTGGTACGAGGGAAATGGCGAAATGGCTTTTTTTAATATTGGCCAGAAATGTCTGTTTGGCGCCGGTTTCCCAGCATTCGTGGCAGTAGTCGAGTGCATCGCCTTCCATTGGAGGCATCAGGTCTTCAACGTCGGTGCCAGTGATTGCGGACGGCTTGAGCCCATTCTCGCGGAGCAGGCCGCCTTCCATATAAGTAAACATGAAGCGCCCTTCTTTTTTCATAATCGAGAAAAGGGCCCCTGGGATTTGCTTTACAACGGTATTTTCATCTGGCACAGGTTCCTTTTTCTTCAGAAGCAGGAAAACGCCTTTCAGGATGAAATAATAACCGAGCACCTTGAAAATGTGGCCTGTAAAATTATCGAGGTCGAATACACTTTGGTAGACGGTGAAGATCATCTCCGACAGGAACAGAAGTGTAAAGGCGAGCGCGAGATTTAGGTGTGTGGTGCATTTTTCAAGATAATAATGGTGCAGGCAGACGACGAGTGACAGAAAATGCAGGAAGCTGATGAAGTACTCAAGGCCATTTTTAAGAGGAGTGGTCCCTTGCCCTTCGACAACAAGGACGGGAAGGCTCTTTTCAAAGATGAAAACAATTGCCATGATTGCAAGTCCGAGCATGATTGCGGCGCTGAGAACCGGCTTCCGCAAATCCCGTCTCACCAGCTTGTCCGGCATCAGCATCACTACCAGCATCAGGATAGCCTCGACCATCCGCGCAACAATCCAGAAACCAGTTGCTTTCGCCACGGAGCTCTCGGTTAGGAAGTAGGGCATACCTTTAAAGGTCACCGTGTGGAGGAGATCAACCATTCCCACTGTGGAAAAAATGAAAAGAATGAGCAGCAGCCTTACAGAGCGATTCCGGTCTAACACTCTCCAGCTGTACAAGACAATTACGAACGAAATCATAATACTGAAAAACTCAAGCAGTGCGTGGAACGATACATAGTTCACCGGGTTGTAAACCTGGACTAGCTGCGGGTGGAAAACATGGATTCCCATAAGAGTGATGATCGCCCCGGCCACCCATGCAAGAAAACGTCCTTCCGTCATCGTGTTCCTCACCTGACTCCCCCCTTCCAAGCCAATTTTCTCCATTATAAAATCAATACAGGTGCTTTGGCGGTGGTGAATATAGCAGATTTATGAAAATTTATGCAACACTTTGTGGCTTGGCGACATGCGGGGAAGGGGATGGGGCTCTTTGGGCCGAGCCTGGCCCTGATTACTATGGGTGCGGACTCTCTCGTACCGAAAAGCCGGCTTAATCTTAGGCGCAATCGGTTTCCAAAAAGCTGTCTGAATGACTGGCGCCTTCGGACACAGGAATACCGACGCCTTGTTCCTCTGCAAATCACTCCCCAAGCACCCCACGGATTCCGTCAATCAGCTCGTACTTCTGCTCCTCGGTATGAATGGCGGTATGGCCGAATTTCGGCATCGACAAGTACATGCCGTCACCAACCTCTTGGACGGCAAATAGGTACATTTGTCCCTTTCTCAAAAGTTCGTCATTTTCGAATTTCAGCAAATAAAGCTTGCCGCCTTCCTTGAAATACCCGCCGTTCTGGATGACTGTAATACCGCCAAGCAGGGCTCCCTTTATATTTTTTGCGTGACACGCACCTCAAAAAAAGTGGCGGGATTTCCCGCATGGGAACCGCGGCCTTTTTCCTCAAGGACCTCACCAATGAATATCCGGTCAACTCCTTCAACAAGCGTTTTCGTATCCGAAAAATCTTTTTCGAACTCGTACGTTCTGTTGACTGTTTCCGCCGAACTTTTAAAATCGAGCAGCATCGTATACTGTTTTACATAAAAAAGGCCAGCAGCCACTACAAAAAACAGGAGCAGCAAAATCCAACTCTGCTTTCTCATCCCGCACCTCATTCCGGACAAAATATCTTCCTTCAATTATAAAGGTTTCCCGGATTCGCATCTGTGAAAATTCAAAGAAACCTGAAACGGCATAGGCCTTAAACCAAGCTTCAGCCCCCTTCCCATACAAAAAACACAGCCCCGATAAAAATGGACTGTGTTCCAGTAATTTACAATTGTGGCCTGCTAAACCAAGCCGCACCTTAACAAAAATTTACTTCTTCCACCATTCACTATACGGATTGGCCGGCATATGCCGCTTATGCTCTGAAATGATGAAGCGCTGCTCGATTTTCTTGGCGTTCTCTTCGGAAATCTGCTTGCCTTCCAGATAATCATCGATGACATCGTACGAAATCCCGAGCTCAGTCTCGTCCGCCTGCAGCGGGACATGGTCAAGCAAATCGGCAGTCGGCTCCTTTAAGTACAGCCGCTCAACAGCGCCAAGCTCCTTCATCAGCGCACGGCCCTGCCGCTTGTTCAGGCCAGTCAGCGGGAACACATCCGCTCCCCCATCGCCAAACTTTGTGAAAAATCCGGTAACCGCCTCGGCCGCGTGATCCGTTCCGATAACAAGCAATCCGTTCATGCCCGCATATGCATACTGCGCTATCATCCGCATCCGAGCCTTCACGTTCCCTTTTTGGAAGTCAGCGAGCACCTGGCCCTCCCCTGCACGCTCGTACTCCGCCTTCACCGCATCGACGGCATCCTGAATGTTAAAGGTAAACTCCTCGTCCGCTTTAATAAAATCAAGCGCAAGCTGCGCATCGTCTTCATCCTTCTGAATTCCATAAGGAAGGCGCACGGCAATGAATTTGGCAGTGTAGCCCTCTTCGCGAAGCTCCTCGGCCGCAAGCTGTGCGAGCCGTCCCGCAAGCGTTGAATCCTGGCCGCCGCTAATCCCGAGCACGAACCCTTTTGCCTTAGCCTTCTTGCAATACTCCTTCAAAAAGCCAATCCGCTTCTTAATTTCCTCCTTCGGATCGATCTCCGGCTTCACATTCAATTCCGCGATAATACGCTCCTGCATACTCAACGCAAATCCCTCCTAGCCTAAATTACACTTTACTTCACTCTTCAGGGACACATTGAGCCCTAGTCGCTGTAACAAGCTCCAATCCGAGTACGAACCTCATCAATTACGTTGCGACTCCGAGTATACATTAAAGACATCTGTCCCTAAAGATCCGATTGATCATCAATTTATTTTAACCCTTCTTGGAAAAATGTCCAAACAAACAAAGGGTACGTTCCCTGTTGGCCAAGCTTTCACTATCTCTGCCACAACACTCTATAGAACCCCCGAGAACAAACGGGCGAATGATTCTTTCAGCCGGTTCCACAACCCGCGTTTATAAAAGTCGACGGCGCCAATTTTCTCGCTTTCCTTCATATCCTCTTCAAAATGGGCAACAAGGTCGCGGATCGAACTCGTCCCGTACAGGAACACGTTCACCTCGAAATTCAGGTGGAAGCTCCGCATGTCCATATTCGCCGTCCCGATCGAGGCAAGATTTCCATCGACAATGATGACCTTCTGATGGAGGAAACCTTTTTTATACGAATAAATTTCTGCGCCACTGCGGAGCAGCTCAGGAAAATAGGACCGCGTCGCATACTGCGTCAGGAAGCTGTCGTTGATTTCCGGCACCAAAATCCTGACCTCAAGCCCTTTCGCCGCTGCAATCCTGAGCGCGGTCCGGATTGACTCGTCCGGGACGAAATAAGGCGTCGCAATCCAGATTGAATGGTTGGCCGCAGCCATCATCGCATAATAAAAATCACTCATGATCCCTTGCTGCGTATCCGGTCCACTTGGGACTACCTGAATTGCGCCATCCAGCTCCTCATCCTCAATCGGGTACTTCTCGAGCGGGAATTCATTCAGCACCTTTTCCCCGCTCACATACTCCCAATCAAGGAGGAAAATCGTTTGCAGCGTGTAAACCGCTTCACCCGTCAGCATTAGATGCGTATCGCGCCAGTAACCGATCGTTTCATCCTCACCCAAATACTCAACGCCGACATTCAAGCCGCCGACAAAACCGACTTTTCCATCAATAATTACAATTTTCCGGTGGTTCCGGAAATTGAATTTTTGGTTAAAGAACCCGAATTTCAGCGGCGAAAACGGGATGGCATTAATCCCCGCCTCCTTCATCGCCTTCAGGTCAGCCACCGACAGCGTCCTGCTCCCGGCCGCATCGAAAATGAACCGCACCTCAACACCGGATCGCGCCTTATCAATCAAAATATCTATTATTTCCTTCCCAAGCCGGTCCGACCGGAAAATATAATATTCAATATGGATATAGGACTCCGCTTTCCGCAGCCAATCCTTTAGTTCCCCGAACGTCTCTTTTCCATTTTTTAAAACAACCGACCGAGAAGCCGTGCTAATCGGCGTCTTCGCGGCCTTGCCAGCAAATCGCGAGAAATTCTCCTGGCTGCCGACGAGGAAAGTCAAATCCGGCGTAACCTCCGACCGCATCATCCTCTCCCACTGGTCCCGGTTCAGCTGCCGCTTCGACTTGAACAAATAACCCTTCAAATAAAGCTGGCCCGAATACAGGTAAAAAATATACCCAAGCAGCGGAATGAACACCAGCACATAAATCCACAACAGCGTATGCTGAGCCGAACGATTTTCAAGTATAAGCGAAAACACGCTCACTAAAATAATCCCGGCATATAACAGGCCGAACCCCAGCTTCCATAAAGGTCCCACCCTTGTAAAAAACACCATATACAAAGATATGGTCAGAACAATCACAAATATAAACTCAACTCTCCGTTTTAGCATACGCTCTCCCCAAGTCAGCCGCAGCGAAATTCACTTCCATTACTCTATACCCTTCTCCTTTTGAGAAAAAAACATCCCTAGCCCAGGCACCCTGTCAATCCAGCCTGGCTTTTTATTACCAAAAATGCCAGCTATAGCAAAGGGGCAGCCGGCGGATTCCGGTGCTCGCTCCGCCGGTTGAAGGAGCAAATACCGCGAACACAGATAAACCGCCTTCGCTTACTGATAAAACGGTTGCATTTGCTAACAAACCACGTTCGTTTACTGATAAAATGGTTGCGTTTGCTGATAAACCACGTCCGTTTACTGATAAACAGCCTTTGTTTACTGATAAATCCCGTTCGTTTACTGATAAACTCCGTTCGATTGCTGATAAAACGGTTGCGTTTGCTGATAAACCGCCTTCGTTTACTGATAAACAGCCTTCATTCACTGATAAACCCCATTAGAATGCTGATAAACCATCCGCAAAAGCTGATACACGTTGCTTCGAAGCTTTTACTCTTTTGTAAACGCAAAAAGGAGGGTGCACCCCCTCCTTTGCGGCTAATTCACAAAAATCCCCAGCATGAACTTGCTGTTCTAAGTACCCGGTTTGATCTTTTTAACGCATTTGGAACTATATAATTCCCTATTTCATAATCGCCTGAAAAAATACGCTTGCCATTTCACAGGCAATCCACTGTAAATTTACCTGGCCTTAAGCCCCTGCGTACCTGGCAAAATACGATTTTGCCTCAGCCAGGTCGTTTGTGCCGTGCACCAAAACGCGTCCGTCCTTGAAAAACACCATGGTGATGCGTTCATCGGGCAAAAATTTCAGCAAAAATGGGTTCGCCGCGGTAACAGTGCCTGCTTCGCGGAGGACGCCAGCCAATTTTTCCAGCTCGACCAGGTCCTTTTTCCGCGGATTGATCTGGACGGTGTCGCGCCCGCATAACGCGGTAAAAGCGACTTGTCGGTCAGAGGAACGGTCGAGGAACTCGAATTGCCGTTGCCCACAACACGGGCAATCTGGGTTCCTCCCTTTGGAAATGTCCATTTGCATGTTCGAGTTGTACCAAATGTCGATTTGCTCGAGATTCGGGTTGTGCTCTGCTCCGACTAAAATTTTGAGTGCCTCCATCGCTTCGAACGAACCAATAATTTCGGTGACAGGCGACAGGACGCCAATCGTGTCGCACGTCTCGCCGAGGCCAGCCTGAGCGTCCGGGAACAGGCACCGGTAGCACGGCGTCTTTCCTGGTTTAATAACAGCGAACATGCCGCGCGAGCTAACTGCGCCGCCATACACCCACGGAATCCCGAATTTGACAGCTATATCGTTCACCAGGTACCGCGCTGAAAAGTTGTCGGTGCCATCGACGATAACATCAAACCCCGCCAAAAGTTCCTCCGCGTTATCCAAGTTTAAGTCGGCAATGACCGGGTCAATGGTGATTTCCGAGTTAACCGCCCTCAGCCTCTCAGCAGCGGCAACTGCCTTGGGAAGATTTTTACGCGCATCGTCCTCGGTATAAAGTGTCTGGCGTTGCAGATTGGACAACTCGACCAAGTCTCGGTCAATAAGCCGTACATATCCCACCCCCGAACGGACAAGATGGTTGGCGATCACTGTTCCAAGCGCGCCCATCCCGACCACTGCCGCCCGGCTTTCAAGCAGCCGCTTCTGCCCTTCTTCCCCAATCGGCTTAAAAAGTATTTGGCGAGAATAACGTTCCATCCGCCAGCCTCCCTTCGTTTCGTCTTTCTTCTATTATAAAAGATAAACAGTAATTAACTAAAAATTTTAAATTATTTTTAAAATAGGAAGGAATATGCAATGCGATGAAGAATATATAACAGGTACATGCGTTTTTTTAGTTCAATCCAATCCATGTAAGGGGGCTCCAAATCAATGAAACTTGGCGGTTTCAAAAACAGGGAAGCAGTTGTTGATTTGACCAATGGAACAGTGGAGTACAGGGGCATTAATGAAGAAGATGCACGGAAGTATATCGGCGGGCGCGGCCTTGGCGTCAAGTATGTCCTTGACAACGGGCCGGAGGTGGAACCGCTCTCGGAAGAAAACATCCTCTGCATTATGACCGGGCCGGTGACAGGCTCCCGTTCCTCGATGAGCGGACGCCTTGCGGTTGTAACAAAGTCGCCGTTGACCGGAACGGTAACCGATTCCCATATGGGCGGCTGGACTGCAGCGCGCCTGAAATGGTCCGGTTTTGACAACATTATTTTCAAAGGAAAAAGCGACAAGCCGGTTTACCTCTACATAGAGGATGGCAAAGCGGAATTGCGCGATGCATCCGCCGAGTGGGGAACGTCCACACGGGCAACGGTCAAAGCGATGAAGGACCGATACGGCGCGGAAGACCTTAGCGTTATGGCAATCGGCCAGGCCGGGGAAAACACCGTCCGCTACGCATCCTTCATCAACGAGCATGACCGTTCTGCCGGCCGGGGTGGAACAGCCGCTGTTGCCGGATATAAAAAATTGAAGGCGATCGTCATCAAGGCTGCGCAAAAAGGCAATATGCCGCAGCCAGCACTTGAAAACGAGTACAAAGAGGCAAATAAAAAAGCGGTTAAAGCGATTCTTGAAGGCGGCCTGACCGCGCCGAACAAGGGCGGTTTGTCCGTATACGGTACAAACGTCCTGACAAACCTGATCAACGAGGTTGGAGCGCTTCCGACAAAGAACGCCCAGTTCACCAACTGGGACCAAGCGGAATTGCATAGCGGCGAGTATGTAAACGAGCACCTGCTTGTTGCCAACAATACATGCCACGCCTGCCCCGTCGCCTGTAAAATTGAAGTCGAAGTCAAGGACGGCAAGTACAAAACCCGGGTTGAAAGCTTCGAATTCGAATCCGCCTGGGCGCTTGGCGCGAACAGCGGCCTGAGCAACTCCGAAGCAATCGCCTACTT
The DNA here is from genome assembly GCF_046237595.1 of Neobacillus oceani. Lineage (NCBI taxonomy): Bacteria > Bacillati > Bacillota > Bacilli > Caryophanales > Bacillaceae > Neobacillus > Neobacillus oceani. Next base: position 3,962,293 of record NZ_CP143543.1, read on the forward strand.
GATCGACTCATGCAACGAATACGGAATCGACACGATCGAGCTTGGGAATGCCTTCTCGGTCACGATGGAAGCATACGAAAAAGGCATCGTCGACGAGCAGCTTGACTGGGGCGACGCCGATAAGATGATTGAAATGACAAGGAAAATCGCCCACCGCGAAGGCTTCGGCGGCATCCTTGCCGAGGGCCCTGCCCGTGCATCCGCAATGTGGGGAGCACCTCACCTGTCAATGTCGGTCAAAGGCCAGTCAATCCCGGCATACGACCCGCGCGGCATCCAGGGGATCGGCCTTGGCTATGCGACAAGCAACCGTGGCGCCTGCCACCTGCGCGGCTATACCGTTGCATCGGAAATCGCCGGCATCCCGGAACCAACCGACCGCCTGCAGCCTGAAGGAAAGGGCGAGCTCCTGAAAATATTCCAGGACCTACTCTCCTTCTCCGACTCGATGAATATTTGTAAATTCTCATCCTTCTCCGAAAACGCCGAGCATTATGCCGAGCAGTACAGCACAATGACCGGCATCCCGATGACAGCGGAAGACGTCATGCTCGCCGGGGAACGGATTTACAATCTTGAACGCTATTACAACAACCTCGCCGGCTTCAACCGCCGTGAGGACGACTTCCTGCCGAAGCGCTTCACCGAAGAGCCGGCAACAGGAAACAGCGCCGGATCCGTCAGCCGCATGGACATCATGCTTGACGAATACTACCAGGCCCGCGGCTGGGTAGACGGCGTCGTACCGGAAGAAAAACTACGTGAACTCGGGATTCTCCCCGCCGCCGCGGAACCAGGAAGCCAGCTCGTTTAAAACAGGCGGCTACAATAAACCTGGGAATGCATCTTATTTGAAAAATAAACCAAGGCTTCTGCGCGATTTGTGCAGAAGCCTTACTTTTTCCAATAGTATCTATACGAGGTGACCAATGAAAGATAAAGTAAAAGATGTTTTTAACGGGCTTTCTGGCGCTTATGAAAAATCGGTCGACACAAACAGTTTGTACAATAGCGAATACGAACGGCCAGCCATGCTAGCGGTTTTGCCGGAGGATTTAACCGGGAAAGTAATCCTCGACGCGGGCTGCGCAGCTGGGTGGTATACGCTTCAGCTAGCTAATCGAGGCGCGAAGGTCGTGGGCATTGACTTAAGCCCCGAGATGGTCAATGCCGCCAAACGGCGTGTTGGCGACAAAGCCAAAATCTTTTGCCACGACTTGGCGGAACCCCTCCCATTCGCCAGCCAGTCATTCGATTACGTTGTCAGCTCGCTCACTCTCCACTATTTACAAGATTGGCAGCTTACCTTTAATGAATTCAACCGCGTTTTGACTCCCGGGGGCGATTTCCTGTTTTCCATTCGCCATCCGTTCGCAGATATCAAATTCCTTGAAAACCCAGACTATTTTTCAACCGAGCTGATCATCGACCAGTGGAAAAAGGATGGCAAAGTGTTCAATGTGCCATTCTACAGAAGGCCGCTGCACAAGATTTTGAACGACACTCTTGCCTTTTTTACCATAAAGGAAGTCATAGAGCCCATCCCAACGGAAACATTCAAAACCCAGAAGCCTGATGCCTTTGAAAAGCTTCTCCAGACACCACAGTTCCTAATTATTTGGGCAAAAGCGGCAAACTGAATGGAAACGACGAGTACCTCCGGAAAATGAAGATGGGTTCAAGTAGACTTGCAAGTTAAAACTCTCTTGGATCGAAGGTATGAAGACACTTTCAGAGAAGCTTCCCCGTTGAAACTGCCTTCATCGAAGATATGAAGACACTTTTGAAGCGGTTTTCCTGTTGAAACTGTCTTCATCGAGGCTATGAAGACACTTTGGGAGCAGCTTCCCCGTTGAAACTGTCTTCATCGAAGGTATGAAGACAGATTAAAGTAAACTTGCAGCTTAAAAGTGTCTTCACCAAGAAAAAAGAGGTTACTACATGAAGGACGCGCCGGGTTATCACGACCGTTTCATGGAGCTTACACAAGTGAAACGGTCCTGACAGGCAGTATCAAGACCATTTCGAATGACTTTTACAGGCGAAACGGTCGTGAAGCCGTTCCTTCCAGTAACGAATCCCTAACCCCCCGCCCCTACGCCTTTCCGGTCTCGCCATGCCGTACCTGTGACACAACAATTCCGGTAAGGATGAGCAGCATCCCGATCCACTGGACGAGGACGACCTGTTCGCCCAATATCAGATTGGAGGCGATGATGCCGATCGGCAATTCGACTGAACTCAAAATGGACGTTAGCGTTCCGCCGATTTTTGGCGCCCCGTAAGTGAACAGGACCGGGGGCAAAAGCTGGGCGAGTATCCCAAGCAGCAGTCCCCATTTCAGAACCGCGCCGAACGGGTTGATTTCCGCTAGTGGCGTAGTCACCGCGAAACCGATAAACATCAACACAAGCGTCCCGGACACCATCAGACCGTTTTTATAAAACTGCGGAATCGTTTCAGGCAGTACCGATGCGCCGACCAAGAAAATGGAATAGCACATCGCCGCGATAAATCCGAAAATCAGTCCTGGTGCGTTGAAAGCACCCGAATCAATCCCGGTTATCCGCAGTACAAGCAAGGTCCCGGTTAGGACGATCGCCACCGCAAGCCACTCATTCCGGTGAATCTTTCTTTTAAAAACAAGCATTTCAATCAGGAGCCCAATCCAAGTAAATTGGAACAGCATCACCAGTGAAACGGACGTCGGCACAAAGGCAAGGCTTTTGTAAAGTGCGAGGCTCGTTCCGCCAAGGCCGATTCCCCCGACCGCAAGCAGCTTCAAGTAGTCCCGTACCGTTACTCTCCCAAAAGAGCGCGTCACTAAAATCAAAATAATAAGTCCTATTGTTCCATAGACATATTGGCTGATTGTCAGCTCCGGGAACTCAAAGCCATCCGCATAGGCGAGCTTTACGATCGTATTCACAAATCCATATATTGAGGAAGCCAATAATACTGATAATATACCAAGCGTTCTATTCAACGTATCAACCCTTCCGACGTACTGCCCTTTACATACTCCGAGACCATTTTCCAAGGGAAAGAAAGCCGCCCCTGTGGAAAACGGAAAACCGGCTTCCGTTGAATTCCACGGGAACGGCTTCCCCGAAATTTTACCCTATTTATTAACTGCTATCCAATTGAGCTCTTGAGACTGCCTTCTGAGCCACCAGGCAACAGGGCTGGTCAATCAGGTTAAGCGGTTAGACCACTACACCATCCAATCAACCACACTGGTCAAACAACTCCCACTTAAACAACCACACTCAGAAAATGCTTCAGGAATCCATCGGCGTCGACTTCAAGCGCAACATCGACGTTCGGCGGGTTCGCCGGGATGCTTCGTAAATCCGCGATCGTCCTGCCGACCGAGTGGATCCCATCGCAATCGACCTGGATATGCATCGGTTTTGTTTTAATAAAACCAGGGTTGATGACAGCCCCTATCGCGAGCGGATCATGAAGCGCGCAGCCTTTTATGTTTGGATACATGTTCCGGTACGCATTTATGTAAAACTCCACAATATGCGCCATGAAATCGCCAAGCGGCGTTTTCTTTTGCCTCCATACCTCTAGCTGTTCCCACGGAAGGAGCGTCTGCATTGTCACATCAAGGCCGACCATTGTGACCGGAAGCCCCGAACGGAAAACATACTCGGCTGCTTCCGGATCCGCATAAATATTCGCCTCCGCTGCCGGCGTCGCATTCCCCGGCACGGTCGCGGCACCACCCATGATGACCACACGCTCGACCTTTTCAACAATCGACGGGTCCTTCATAACAGCAAGCGCAAGGTTTGCCAGGCTCGCAACAAAGACAAGGGTGATTTCATTTGGATGCTTATGAATCATCTCAATGATGAACTCGACCGAATGCTTTTCGGACGGTTTAGCTTTTGGCAATGGCAGCGAATGGTTCCCCATCCCATCGTCGCCATGGATGAACGCAGCTTTCTCCTTCAACGGAGGCCGGAACAACGGCTTTTCCGCGCCCGGACAAACCGGAATATCCTCGCGGCCTAGCAATTCAAGCAGCTGCAGTGTATTGCGGGTCGCTTCATCCACCGATGTATTCCCGAAGCTGGTCGTAATCCCGACGAGTTCACTGTCCTTAGAATTCACAGCATATGCAATCGCCAGTGCGTCATCGATACCTGTATCAACATCAAGGATAACTTTCTTCATTTTAAAACCTCCCTTTGCTTGCCGGAAACGACTTCCACGAATTCCTTGATGAAGCGCTCAGCGTCGACTTCAAGGCAGACGTCCACATTGTAGTAAGGCTTTTCCGAGCCGCGGAGGTCCGCGATGGTCGCTCCCGAGGAAAGCTGGCCCTTCGTTTCAATCGCGACGAGCATTGGTGTTGTTTTTACAAGGTCAGGATGAAGGGTTACAGCAACCGCCAACGGATCATGGAGCGGACTTCCGTCGATGCCGTCCTGCTTCTTGTACGCAACGAGCCTGAACCGGACCATCTCATCGAGCGCATCGATGAGCTCCGCGTTCGTACCATCCTTCTGGCTCACCATCCACGCCATGTCCCCTGCCGTAATTTGCGTTTGCATCGTCACATCCAGGCCGACCATTGTCAGAGGGAAGCCAGCCTCGAATACCATATTCGCAGCTTCCGGGTCACCGGCGATGTTCGCTTCCGACACCGGCGTCACATTCCCCGGCACCTTTACAGCGCCACCCATGATGACTACCTCTTTTACCTTTTTCGGAAGAGAAGGGTCCTTGGCAAGCGCCTCGGCAAGATTTGTCAGCCGGCCGACGGTAATGACCGAAATCTCGCCCGGCTCCTCATTCACCGCCCGCACAATGAAATCAGAAGCCCTCTCGTCCCCGGCCTTTGCTTTCGGCTCGGGCAGCGAAACATTCCCAATCCCATTCTCGCCGTGGACATGCACGACTGGCCCATTCCACGTCCTAAGCAACGGTTTAGAAGCACCGGCAAAAACCGGAACATCCGGCCTCCCTGTCAGCTCCGCGACCTGAAGGGTATTCTTCGTCGCCTGTTCCACACTAACATTTCCAAAGCCCGTCGTCAGGCCTTTCACTTCAACATTCGGATGCTTTAACAAATATACGATAGCAAGAGCATCATCTATGCCCGTATCAATATCCAGAATTACTTTCTTCACCACTACTCACCTGCTTTTCACTTGTTGTTTCGCGTAAACGCTTTTCTAACATAACTCAGAATATCACTTTACCAGGCGTTTCGGCTACATCCAAGTTTAACCCCGCTTTTTGTAAAAAAATCCTTTGGGCCCATGCACCTGGCGGAAACTGCACACCCCCAGTTCGGCGTCTTGAATAAGTTCAAAACGAATTTACCCGGAGAATACTGCGGAGGACTTTTAAATATACGCAAACGCTGTTTATTAGGATGGACTTTTTAAAAACGGAAACGCTGTTTACGAGTGCTTAAGTGAAAAAACCACAAACGTTGTTCACGAAAGTGGCTCAGCGGCCTATTGATTAGCATGATTTTGAGAAATAAAAAAACACCCCAAAAACCGGGTGCAACGCAAATTCTATTTAGGCACCTTGAGGCCCGCCTGATACTAAAGGTAATCTATTTTCCATTTTCCTGCAATCCCCTGAACCGTAGGCCTACCCGCCGACCCTTGTCGTTTTGTAGCGATAGCGTTTAATAAGCGCTGCAAGCTCTTCCTCTGTTTCCGCCCGGAAGCGGACCATGACGGAGTTCACCTTGAAATTCGGGGTGAAGGCAATTTCTTTTTCCGAGAGGATTTCCCCGCTCCAGCTTCCTCCTCTATACTTTTTCGGCATGTCGGATTCTCCCGTCCACACCCCGCCCAGTTCCTCGAAGTATAGTCCGAGATGGAGAAGATTGATGCCGCGGAATTCAAGAATGGTTTCAGCCATCTCAGCCGCCCGCAACCGGCGGGAACAACGCGAACTGATCCGTCTCGCTTACCGTGGTTTCCAGTCCGTCGAGATGGACGATATTTTTTCCGTTTATGTACACATGGACAAAATCCCTAAGCGTCCGTTCCGGCGTGAAAATTTCCTCTTCGATATCCGGGAACATTTCAACCATTTTCTCCAACACATCAATGACCCGGTCCCCGTCAGGCTTCACTTCAACAGTTACACCCCCGCAGATCACGCGGAGATTGGCAAACACCTTGACCTGCATGCAAACTCCCCCTTTTAACTACCATCTTAAGGGAAACACTGGTGAATGTCACCCAGAAAGCGGACAATTTGATTCCTATTCAAGGCCCACTGGATTACACTTATTTTAAAATAGTCTGCGAGGAGAGATACGCATGGCAGCGACATTCAATGTGGCTGATGGTGAAAATTGCAGTGATATTATTGCACTTTACAATGAAGTCACTTTGCATCTATACAGGAAAGGAATCAACCAATGGGACTATCCGTGGCGGGCGGATATCTTAGAAGACGCCATTGAAAGGCGTGAAGTCTTTACAGCGGGATTGGACGGAATCATCGTTGGGGCATTCTGGATTGTAAAGGCAGCCAATTTTTCAGCCTTGCAGATGGAAGAAGGTAGTCTATACCTTTCAAAGATTGCCATTCTCCCTACCTATCAGGGGCAAGGTTTAGGAAAAGAAATCGTGTCTTTCACATGTACTTTAGCGAAAACCGCCGGCAAGCCCATGTACCTCGACTGCTGGGCAGGCAACCATAAGCTCAGGGAGTTTTATACGGGGTGCGGTCTCGAATATTTGGGGGACATTCCGGAGGAAGATTATTTAATCAGTGTTTTTAAAAGCAGGCAGTGAGGTTATTGAACCCAGTGTTCTTTGGCCAATTCTGAAACTAAACTCCGAAAACCCATATTCTCTGTCAGAACCCCAGCCTCATTCGGATACCAAACTTTGTAAACTCAAGTTCTCTGTCAGAATCCCCTCCTCATTCTGACACCAAACCCCGAAAACTCTTGTTCCCTGTCCGAATCCTGCCCTCATTCGGACACCAAACCTCGAAAACTCTTATTCCCTGGCAGAATCCCCTCCTCATTCTGACACCAAACCCCGAAAACTCTTGTTCCCTGTCCGAATCCAGGCCCCTTTCGGACACTAAACTACAGAAATACCTACTCTTTGTCCATAACTTGAGTGCATGCCCCAAAAGATGGAGGCCATCCCCGATTGCTACCCCGTAACCGCATGTTATTTTCCCCAAATCAAAAAAAGGAAGGACCTGCCGCTCTGATGTGCACCCCAAAAGTTAGACGAACAAATTCTAACTTTTGGGGTGTTTTTTATGGTCAAATATGATGAGGGATTTAAGCAAAAGGTAGTAGACGCTTATTTAGCCGGTGAAGGTGGATATGCTTCCTTGGCGACTAGGTTTGGAATTCGAAGTAAAACCAATATAAGAAAATGGGTCAGTGCGTTCCATCAATTCGGGAAACAGGGCTTAATTACTAAAAAAGCATCTACGAATTATCCTGTTCAATTTAAATTAGATGTCCTAAACTATAAGGTAAGAACAGGAGATTCCCTTGAAGAGGTTGCTAGAAAATTTGGCATTACTGAACCGCCTATGATTCTTAATTGGTTGAGGAAATGGCAAAATGAAGGTATTGAAGGGCTCTCTAAATTAAAGGGGCGTCCATCCGTGTCCAACAAGCCGAAGAACAAGAAAAACGAAAAGAAAATGACGAAGGAAGAACAACTTTTAAAAGAAATAGAATTACTGCGCGCGGAGAATGCCTATTTAAAAAAGCTCCGAGCTTCAGGGATAAATATTCCGAGCCGACTGCTAAAACAGAATCCAGGATCATCCATGAACTCAGAAAAGAATTCAAATTAGCTGTTATCCTTGAAGCTACAGGTTTTCCAAAGGCAACCTATATGTATTGGCAAAAGCGATTTAATGAACCTAATCCAGATGAAGAGATTGAAAGTATTATCCAGGATATTGTAGATAAACATAATGGAAATTATGGTTATCGTCGAATTGATATGGAATTACGTAAGAGAGGTTATATCGTAAATCACAAAAAAATCCTTCGGATCACCAATAAGCTGGGTATTATTTGTACCTCATACACACGTAAATCTCGCAAATATAGCACTTATAAAGGAAGCATAGGTAAAATTTCTAAGAACCTTGTCAACCGCAGATTCCATACAAGCATCCCGCATCAAAAATTAACAACTGATACATCTGAATTCAAATACTACATGACCGACTCTGATGGGAAGATGATTATCAAGAAGGCTTATTTAGATCCGTTCCTAGATATATTTAATGGGGAAATTCTATCATTTCGGTTCTCGGAACGCCCCAACGCAAAAGCAATATTGGATGCTCTAGACGAAGCAATTGAAATAACAAAAGATTGCCCCTATCGAACTACTATACACTCTGATCAAGGCTGGGGTTACCAAATGAACACGTACGTTAAGAAACTGAAAGATAATGGCGTCTTTCAAAGTATGTCACGGAAAGGAAACTGTCTCGATAATTCACCAATGGAAAACTTCTTCGGAATAATGAAGCAGGAAATGTATTACGGTAAAGTTTATCATTCATTTGACGAGCTTAAGCAAGCAGTGACTGATTATATTTTTTACTATAACAATGAAAGAATAAAAGCAAAATTGACTGGCATGAGCCCGGTTGAATACCGTCTTCATACCAGCCAACTAGCTGCTTAAATATTTTGGTCTAACTTTTAGGGTTCAGCACACTCTAGGTCCTTCCTAAAATCTCTATTCCACTCCGTCACGCCCGCTTCTGATTCCAAGAACACGTTCCGGGTAGTCGGTCATGATTGTATCGATGCCAAGATCAATAAGCTCTCTCATATTTTTTTCCTTGTTTACTGTGAAAACACGGACCGGGACTCCAAGTTTGGTGGCTGTCCTGGCCATTTCGGTATAGGCAACGGGAAGATAGACATGAAGCCCGAAAGCGCCAATGGTCTTTGCATACGCCCATGGTTCATGGAGAACCTCCATGAAGAGGATCGCGGTTTCGATTTCCGGATCAAGCTCCCGAACCTTTTTCAGGCTGTAATGGTTAAAGGATGAAATGATCGCCCGCTCCTTATAGGAATGCCGCTCGAGTGCTTCAAGCACCTTTTTCTCGATTCCCTCGTACGGGATGACGTCGCTTTTGATTTCGACATTGAGCATGATTCCGGTGCCGGCCAACAGCTCGAGCACCTCATCGAGCTTCGGAATCCCTGCGCCTTGGAATTCCCAGCCATACCAGGATCCCGCGTCAAGGCTTTTCAGCTCTTGAAGCGTCATGTCGCGTACATTTCCCGTCCCGTTCGTCGTCCGGTCGACGGTTTCATCATGGATAATCACCAGCTCGCCATCCTTCGAGAGGTGGACATCTAGCTCGATGCCGTCCACTCCAAGCCTAACCGCTTCCCTGAAAGCTTCCAACGTATTTTCGGGATGCGTCCCCTTGCTTCCCCTGTGTGCATAAATTTTTGTCCTTCCCATATGCCGCACCTCTTTTTAAAAAAATCCCAACAAGGCGGGCGCCATTTCCCCGATTTTCGCCGGGATGAAAGGCGCCCACCCTAATTTATCGATTATTTCTTCTTCGTTTTATTGGCGATTTCAATTGCCCTATTTGTTCCATCAGCGGCCTGGTCGAGCGCCTTTTTCGGATCCATTCCTTGATACATGTTTTCCAGTGCCGTTACTACCTGCTGGCGTGATTCAGGGAACACAGAGATGAGCGCGCCTTGGGTCGCATACGATGCTTTTGTTGACTGAAGCTGGTCAACCGTCACTTTAAATTGCGGGTATTTTTCCCATTCAGTCTTCACGATATCCTGGTCATAAGCGGCTGGGTTGATGGCAAAATAGCCTGTTCCAACATGCCACTTCGCCTGGCTTTCGGGAGTTGCGAGGTATTTCATGAACTCCCATGCTGCTTCCTGTTCTTCCTCGGCAATTCCTTTTGACATCCAGAGGGAAGCGCCGCCGATGGCAACCCCTTGCCTTTCGACTTCATCCGGATATGGAATGTAGGCGACTCCCACTTCAAACGGAGAGTTGTTGATCGCGCCGGCTACACCCGCTGATGAATCCATATACATTGCAACTTTGCCTGTTTGGAACGCGGCGCGGATATCATCCCAGTTCGTTCCGTAGTTCCCGAACGTTCCCGCTTTGTTCATTTCATTTAGCCAATTGAAGACGCGAAGGCCTTCCTCTCCATTAAAGACTGCCTTTGTGGCATCATCGGAACGGCCGTTGTCATTGTCGACATAATGTCCTCCTTGTGTTGCGACGAGCTGTTCAAAGAACCAGCCATACGTCAGCATGGAGAAACCAAAACGTTCGTTTTTCTTGGTAAGCTTCTTTGCCGCTTCTTTTACCTCGTTGAAGGTTTGCGGCGGGCTTTCCGGATCAAGTCCGACCTCCTTGAACGCATCCTTGTTGTAGATCATAACAGGCGTCGAGGAATTGAATGGCATGGAATACAGGTTTCCATCGACACGGTAGTAGTTCAGGATGTTATCCTCCAGCTGGGAAAGGTCATAGTTATCCTTGTCGATGAATGTTTGCATCGGCTCGATATAGCCGCTTTCAATCATGTATTTCGTACCAACTTCAAATACCTGGGTAATAGCCGGTGCATCCTTTGTACCGCCGACACTGCGAAGCTTTGTGAGAGACTCTTCATATGTACCCTGGAATTCTGCTTTTACAACATATTTATCCTGTGAATTGTTAAAATCGGCAACAATGCTGTCAAGCGCCACTTGGCCTGGGCCAGACATAGCATGCCAGAACGAAATTTCCGTTTTCTCCTGCTTTTCACCAGGATCCTTGCTGTTATTGTCCTTCTCATTTGTTCCTTTGCTTGCATCGTTTGAACAGGCCGACATGATAAGAATGCTGATAATCGTGCTGAGAACAAATAACCATTTAAGTTTCTTTTTCAACTTTTCCTACACCCCTTTTTTAATTTTTTATAAAAACTTCCGGCACTTCCTAACTGAGCGAGACGCCAAAAGGTGGAACCAATTCGTTTTTTATTTGATTGCTCCTTGTGTAAGGCCTTTTTGGAGCTGCTTTTGCCCGGCGAACAAGAGGATCAGCGTCGGGATTATGACAACGATTACCCCGGACATGACGACACCCCACTCTGTTGCGACCTCCTGCGATTGAAGCTGTTTCAATCCAATTTGCACGGTCCTGACTTGGTTTGTGCTGGTGACAAGCAATGGCCATAAATACATATTCCATGTTGTCAAAAATCCGTACGCGCCCAGGGTTACAAGGCTTGTTTTTGAAATTGGCAAAATGACCCTCCAAAAAAAGGCAAATTTGCTCAATCCCGCAACCTCGGACGCTTCATGCAGCTCTTTTGGAATCGTCTTGAAATGCTGGCGAAGCAGGAACGTCCCGAATGCGAGCGCGAAGAACGGGACGGTAAGGCCCTGGTATGTATTCATCCAATCAAGCTTCTGGATGGTAAAAAAGTTTGGGATCATCGTTGCTTCCCACGGAATCATCATCGTCGAAATAAAAAGGAAAAAGATGAAATCACGCCCCTTAAAGGGGATGAAGACGAACGCGTATGCCGCCATGCTGCAGACGACAAGCTGGCCAAGCATGACCCCGAATGAAACGACAAAACTATTAATCAAGTACTTCATTAACGGAAGCCTGTCGAATACTTTTGCATAGTTTTCAAAACTGAAGGAACTCGGAAAGAACTTCCCCTGAAGGATTTCCCCTCCGGTCATGAAGCTGATCATGAATGCATATAGGACCGGAAAGAAAACAAGGAAGGCAGATAGAACGAGCAAAACATAGAACAGTATTTTTTTAGGCAAGGACATGCTCATTGGTAATGCACCTTCTTTTCTCCGAGCTTAAATTGCAAAATGGTGACAACGAGTATACAGATGAACAGGAATACTGCCTGCGCGCTCGCCGTGCCGAATTGGTAGTTGACGAATGCTTCACGGTAAATCGAATAGACTATCAGATTGGTCGCCTGGGAAGGGCCCCCTTTTGTTAAAATATCAACCTGGCCAAACGTCTGGAACGCATTGATCAGGGAAATCGTAATGATGAAGAACAGGGTCGGCGAAAGCATCGGGATCGTAATCCTTCTCAGCTGGTACCAATAGCCGGCACCGTCGATTTTCGCGCTTTCGTATAAGTATTCATCGATATTCTGAAGGCCTCCCAGAAGAATCAGGAAAGAGAAGCCGATGTTCATCCAAATCGTCGAGATGGATATGGAAACAAGCGCCCAATCCGGATCGAGAAGCCACTGGACCCCTGGCATGCCAAGAACATGGAGCAGCCGGTTGAACATCCCGATGCTCGGGTGGAACAAAAACAGCCAAACGACGGATGAGGCCGCTACCGATATCCCCATTGTTGAGGAGTAAATTGTCCGGAAAAAACCGATTCCTTTCAGCTTTTCATTCGCTATTAGTGCAAGAAAAAGGGAAATGATAACGCCTGTCGGAACCGTATACAGGACAAACAGGACGGTTGCCTTCACACTATTCCTGAAGGCTGGCGACTCAAGGAGATATTGGTAATTTTCCATGCCAACGAAAACGGCTGCGGTCCCCTGCTGGTCGGTCAGGAAAAAGCTTAAATAAATCGTCCTGAACATCGGATAAAAAACGAAAACCGTAAACAGCAGAATTGAAGGGAACAAATACAGAAGCGCTGTCCGTGCATTAAGCGACCTTCTCCACAAGGACAGTTTGGGAGGGGTGTATGCCACACGGCCGGTTACTTCCGCTTTCATATGAGCACCTCTTTACCGAACACATAGTTTTCTATATCCGTAGGCGTCTTAACGATTTTCTCTGTTTCAACATCAAAGAAGCATACCGAATCATAATTGATGATGATTGGGATCGTATCGCCAACATCGATGCGCCATTGGCCCGTCCATTTTGCGAGCCATTCCTGTCCGCCCATATTGAAAGAAAAGATCGTTTCGTTTCCAAGAACCTCGACGTTGACTACCTTTACATCGACCCGGTTTTCCCCATCAGAATCTTTCGTGGAGGGCTTTAAGTGCTCCGGACGGATACCGACAATGATCCGCTCTGATTTCAGCAGCCCCTGGTCCTTTGCCGGAACAACTATTTTCGCGCCATCGCCAACCGTTACGACGGAGTTTTTGCGGTCAACCTTGCCATCCCCGATGTTCATCGGCGGCGAGCCAATAAAGGTTGCGACGAAAGGATTTGCCGGATTGTTGTAAATATCGATTGGTTTGCCGATTTGCTGGATTTTCCCGTCATGGAGGATCATGATCCGGTCACCCATTGTCATTGCTTCCACCTGGTCATGGGTAACATAGATCATCGTAATGCCAAGCCTTCTCTGGATTTGCCTTATTTCGGACCGCATATGCGCGCGTAGCTTCGCATCCAGGTTGGACAGAGGCTCGTCCATTAGGCAAATCGGCGCCTGGTTGACGATTGCCCTTGCCAATGCGACACGCTGCCTTTGGCCCCCGGAAAGCTCTCGTGGCTTCCTTTTCAAATAAGGCGTTAGGCCAAGCATCATGGCAACATCATCACACCGTTTTTTCCTTTCATGCTTGGACACTTTTTTTACATGAAGCCCGAACACGATATTTTCTTCAACAGTCAAATGGGGATACAGAGCATAGTTTTGGAACACCATTGAAATGTCCCGTTTGCTCGGCGGGAGATGGTTTGCCTCCATGCCGCCAATTCGAAGGACTCCGCCTGTTATTTCCTCAAGCCCCGCAATCATTCGCAGCATCGTACTTTTCCCGCAGCCGGACGGGCCGACAAGCACGAAAAACTCTCCGGGATCGATTGTTACGTTAATATCAGTGATGACATCCGTTTTCTTGTCATATGATTTGGAAACGTTCACCAACTCGACTTTTTTCAAAATTGCCACCCCTTCTCTATTTAAGCGCTTTCATTTTTGCTTTTAGTTTTCATGAAAAAATTATTCTGCCGCCCGTGAAGGAATGGCTTTATTATTCAGCTTTACTTGTTTGATCCCATCCAGGCTTCCCAAGTCCCTGGAAAGTTCCAAAATATTTTTCTTCGAAGAAATTTTCACCCGGATATCCATCGACAGATACCCTTCTTCGAGAAAGAAATACTCATCCGACATCGAAATCGACTCGATGTCCGCATCTTCATTTTTGAAGAGCTTGTTGATTTTGCCCAAAATTTGCGCTTCGTCCTTCATCGTGAGGGTAAAGGTAATAAATTTGTAGGTTGCCAGGAACCTTTCTTCTAATCCCCTGAGGACAAAAACGGTTAACATGACGATTCCCGTTGTGACGAGGGCAGGAAGATAAAAACCGCTTCCGACAGCAAGGCCGATGGCGGAAACAACCCATAAAGTCGCCGCTGTGGTTATACCCGTAACGCTTCTGTTGGAGTGTTTCAGAATTGCGCCGGCTCCGAGGAAACCGATCCCGCTAATCACGCCATGTGCCAGCCGCGCCGGATCGAAACGGGCATTCACGTGGTTGATTGTCTCATTGAATCCATAGATGGATAAGAGCATGATCGAGGCTGCCCCTACAGAAACGAGCAAATGCGTCTTCACTCCTGCCTGCTTGTTGCGCAAATCACGCTCCCACCCGATAAGGCCGCCAAGAAAAGCAGCCAAAAGAAGTCGTCCAATAATCGCTGTTGCCGAAATTGTAACTGGTTTCACCCCCTGGTTATGCAAAAGGAGGCCACAAATCATGCCTATAAAAAAATAGACAATAAATGTGAGCCTCCTGATCTCCATCACGCTATTAACTTGTTATAATATTACAATAAATCCAAAATTTCGTCAAATCTTATGATGATTGTACCTATCTTAATAGTATTTAAAGTATCTTTAAATAGAAATTCAGATTCGGGGTGCCTGGATGTACAAAAACCTAGTTATCATTCTTTTCATAGTGCTTACCATATCAGGATGCGGGTATACGGAAACGGCTCCGGCATCGGCTTTACCGGGCGGGTTCATGATCATCGGGCACCGCGGCGCTTCCGCCTACGCGCCCGAGCATACGATTCCGTCATACGAACTGGCCCATCTCTTAGGCGCGGATTATTTGGAAATCGACCTGCAAATGACCAACGACGGCCATTTAATTGCCATGCATGATAAAACAGTAGACCGGACAACCGATGGAACCGGTGCGGCTAATTCTTTTTCTTTGGAGGAAATAAAACACCTCGATGCGGGTTCCTGGTTCAATCGCCTCCATCCGGAGTACGCGCGCCCCGAGTTTGGAAACGTAAGGATCCCTACATTAGAGGAGATTTTTAAGCATTTCGGGACTTCAGCAAATTATTATATTGAAACAAAATCCCCTGACGAATATCCGGGGATGGAGGAAAAATTAATTGAGCTGGCAAGAAAATATGGTGTCTTCAGGACCGAGGAAGGAAAGCACCCCGGCCTTATCGTCCAATCCTTCAGCAGCAAGAGCCTAATAAGGATTCACGAGTTAGAACCCGGCATCCCGCTCATCCAGCTAAAAAAATATAAAGGACACGCTTCCCTTACTGAAAAGGAAGCGCGAATGATTCGACAGTATGCGGCTGGAATTGGGCCGAACTTCGAAAAAATCGATCCAGACTATGTTCAAACGGCCCACGAAGCAGGACTGGCGGTACATCCCTATACGATTGACTCGGAACAGGATATGAAAGAAGCCCTGGAGATCGGGGTCGATGGAGCCTTTACAAATTACCCGAATCGCCTTGCTGAACTACTCGGGCGGAAGTCGGCGGAATAACTGTCTCCATCGTGTTATGAAGACACTTTTAAACGGCTTCCATCCCCGAAACTGTCTTCATCGGGTTTATGAAGACACTTTCAAACGGCTTTCGACCTCGAAACTTAAGTTAGTCTAAAAAGTGGACACGTCAAAAGGGTCATCCCTTATACTTAATATAACTTTACTAAGGACGTGTTCAATTTGGGGAAACATTATGATCAGGAATACAAAGACTATGTTTCAAAGTTAATCGTTGAGGAGGGCAGGGTCGCTAAACAGGTTGCCTATGAACTGGAACTTCCCTATTCCACAGTGAGAAAGTGGATAAACGCTTATAAAGAACGCACAAGCCAAGGGACTAAACGGGAAGCCTATGTCACTCCTAGTGAGCTCGAGAAGCTGAAGAAAGAACATGAGAAAGAACTCCAACAGCTCAGGGAGGAGAACGAAATATTAAAAAAGGCCATGCACATTTTCACGAAAAACCAAGCGTGATATACAGTTTCATTTATGCTCATCGAGATGAACATACTGTAGTGATGATGTGCAAAGTGCTGAAAGTATCGAAGAGTGGGTACTACAAATGGCTGGATTGCCAAGCCAACATTGATTCGGAAAAAGAGAAATACAATAAGGAAATTAGGCAAAAAATTCAAAAGTCTTATCATGAGAGTGGAGGCACCTATGGCAGCCCGAGGGTGCATGATGACCTCGTTGAATGGGGGTACACAATCTCCCAGAAAACTGTTGCCCGGATTATGAAGGAACTGGGCCTTCGTGCGATACCGGAGGAGAAGTATGTCGTGACAACGGATTCGAATCATGACATGCCTGTCTTTCCAAACGAACTGAATCGGGATTTTAAAATCCAGGAGCCTAATCGGGCTTGGGTTGCGGACATCACCTATGTCTGGACCCTGGAAGGCTGGGTTTATTTGTCGACGGTTATGGACCTCTTTTCACGAAAGATTGTAGGCTGGAGTATGGACTCCACCATGAAAAAGGAATTACCCCTGAAGGCTTTGAATATGGCCATCCAGATCCGGAAGCCGGGCAAGGGGCTGATCCACCACTCAGACCGTGGTTCGCAATATTGTTCCAATAAGTACATCGAAGTTATGAATACCAACGAAATGAAAATTAGTATGAGCCGGAAGGGCAATCCATATGACAATGCGTGCATCGAATCCTTCCATGCGACAATCAAAAAGGAATTGATCTACAGACGCCGGTATAGGACTCGTGCCGAGGCCATCAAATCTATTGACCACTATATTCGTAGTTTTTACAACGATAGAAGGAAGCACTCAACCTTGGGCTACTATTCACCAAATAAATTCGAGAGAAAATATGTGTCTGTTTACGAGGGAACAACGCTCGTAAGTTAACCCTTTGGGTTTAAAAGGGATACGTCCGGTTTTTGGACTTATCACTTTTAAACCCCCACCAAACGAAGTGCGGTAGGTTCTTTTCCAAAAATGTTATCGAATTTTAGTGTCCACTTTCTTGACATAAGACCAAAACTGTCTTCATCGAGTTTATGAAGACACTTTCAAACGGTTTCCGGCCTCGAAACCGTCTTCATAGGGTTAATGAAGACACTTTCAAACGGTTTCCGGCCTCGAAACTGTCTTCATAGGGTTTATGAAGACACTTTCAAACGGTTTCCGGTCTCGAAACTGTCTTCACGAATAAGAAGCGAACTCATCTCTATTTAGAACAACAGGTTAATCAACACCCCTTACTCTAACACAAAGAAAAGGGCTGGCCACATAACGTGCGCCAGCCCTTTTCATTACTTTAAACTCCAATCTTACGTTATTCAGCGACAGGGGTAGCAGCAAATTCAAGCTCTGTCTCAAGTTCAGCCGCATACATGGCGGCCTGCTCCTGGCTCCACTTGAACAAGGTTCCCATATAGGCGAGGACCGGCTCACGGTACTTTCTTACGGAACCAATATCGAATAGCAGGTCGCCAGTTCTCCTGAAATAAAAGTCAAGCGGAGTCGCCACCATTTCATACTGGATGCCGTAGACCAATTTTGCCATCAGGACCGCCGGCATGCCGAATTTTTCTGCGTCATCCCTGTGGATTTTGGCTAAATCGTAAACAACAGGCGCATTCGATCCATAAAAAGACGCCAAGTGTCGAGCATCCTGATCACTAAGCCCCATGCTCGTTCCCTGCTGAATGGCCGAAGTGATGAAGCTTGCGAAATTCCCAGAACCTCCGAAATCGCCTCCGGATATTTTGATTGACCTCGTTTTACAAGGCCCAGGTTTTTTCTGTCCGACAGATTCCAACTTCATGGCGACAAAGTCGACAATCGTTTCGGCCATTTTGCGGTACCCGGTCAGTTTTCCGCCGGCAATGGTAATGAGGCCGGATTCCGACTCCCAAATTTCGTCCTTGCGGGAGATTTCGGACGGACTCTTCCCTTCTTCATGAATAAGCGGCCGTATGCCTGCCCAGCTGGATTCCACATCCTCCGGCTTCGCATTCACCTCGGGGAACATATAGTTGATTGCCGATAACAGGTAATCGCGGTCCGTGAAGGTCATCCTTGGATTCACTTTATCCCCGTTATAAAAGGTATCCGTCGTGCCAACATATGTTTTCCCGCCGCGTGGAATCGCGAAGATCATCCGTTTGTCGGGTGTATCAAAATAAACCGCCTGCTTTAGAGGAAAACGGGATTGGTCGATGACGATATGAACCCCTTTTGATAAAATCAGCATCTTCCCTTTTTTCGAGCGATCTTTTTCTCGGATTGTATCGACCCACGGGCCGGTAGCGTTGATGATTTTTTTCGCGAAAACCTGGTACGTCTCGCCAGTCAGCTGATCTTTGACCACAACGCCAACCACTTTGCCGGCTTCCGTAACCAGGTCATCCGCTTTCGCGTAATTGATTGCCGTCGCACCTTTTTCAACAGCCGCTTTCATGACCTCAATTGTGAGTCTTGCATCATCGGTCCTGTATTCTACGTAATAACCGCCACCCCTTAGGCCCAGCTTTTTGATGAGCGGCTCTTTTTGCAATGTCTCTTCAACGGACAGCATGGAGCGTCGTTCTTCCTTTTTTACACCGGCAAGAAAATCGTATACCCTCAGGCCAATCGACGTAGAAAAGCTGCCGAACGTTCCTCCCTGGTGGAACGGAAGGAGCATCCATTCAGGGGTCGTCACATGCGGGCCATTTTCATAAACGATGGCTCTTTCCTTTCCGACTTCGGAGACGACCTTTACATCAAGCTGCTTCAGATAGCGCAATCCGCCATGCACAAGCTTTGTCGACCGGCTTGACGTTCCCGCCGAAAAGTCCTGCATCTCAATCAGGGCCGTTTCAATTCCCCTAGTTGTCGCATCAAGGGCAATACCGGCTCCTGTTATACCCCCGCCTATTACAAGCAAATCAAAGGTTTTCCCTTTTAGCTTTTCGATGATTTCCGCGCGGTGCAAATTCGTAAACATTCGTTTCCCTCCTAAAAACAGGAAAAGAGACCGCGAAAAACATTACCACTCCTGGTGATAATGCTTCGCGGTCTCTCCAATTCTCCTGCCGTCATATTAACTTAAAATAATTGTATCAAATTCCAAAACTAATTTCCATTTTAACTATAGAACACTATTTATCTATTTAAAAGCCATAGCCGCTTTTACTGCCTTTTTCCAGCCGCTGTACAACTCTTCCCGCTTGCCAGAGTCCATTTCCGGTTCAAAAGCCCGGTCAATCGCCCATTTCGCGGCAATCTCTTCCTGGCTGCCCCAGAATCCGACTGCAAGGCCGGCAAGATAGGCCGCGCCAAGAGCAGTCGTCTCGTTGATTTGTGGTCGCTCCACCGGCACATCGAGAATGTCGCTCTGGAAGTCCATAAGGAAATTATTTTTTACAGCCCCGCCGTCCGCTCTTAATGTTTTCAGCTTTATGCCTGAATCCATCTCCATCGCGGACAGCACGTCCTTCGTCTGGTAGGCAAGCGACTCAAGCGTTGCCCGGATGAAATGCTCCTTGCTTGTTCCCCTTGTCAGGCCAAACACCGCGCCGCGCACATCACTGTCCCAGTATGGCGTGCCGAGCCCGACAAATGCCGGAACCACATAGACGCCGTCCGTGGATTCAACCTTTTTGGCATAACTTTCGCTGTCCTTGGCGTCTTTCAGCATCCTTAACCCGTCGCGGAGCCATTGGATGGCTGAGCCTGCGACGAAAATGCTGCCTTCAAGGGCATATTCCACTTTTCCGTTAAGGCCCCAGGCAATCGTTGTCAAAAGTCCATGTTCTGACCGGACCGCTTTTTCGCCCGTGTTCATCAGCATGAAGCAGCCCGTTCCATAGGTATTTTTCGCCATGCCCTTTTCAAAGCACGCCTGGCCGAATAAAGCCGCCTGCTGGTCTCCGGCCGCTCCGGATATCGGCACTTCTTTTCCGAAAAAATGAAACGGCGCCGTTTTCGTGTATACTTCGGATGAGGGCTTTATTTCAGGAAGCATCGAGGCCGGGACGCCGAGGACTTCAAGCAGCTCTTCATCCCATTTTAATTCATGGATGTTGAACATCAGTGTGCGGGACGCATTGCTGTAGTCCGTCACATGGGCTTTGCCTCCGGACAGCTTCCAAATCAGCCAAGTATCAATTGTCCCAAACAGCAATTTCCCTTCCTCGGCTTTTTTCCTCACCCCCTCAACATTGTCGAGGATCCATTTCACCTTCGTCCCTGAAAAATAAGCGTCAATTAAGAGGCCTGTTTTTTCGCGGAAAACATCGTTGTAGCCTTTTGCCTTCAGTTCTTCGCAAATCGCGCTTGTCTGCCTTGATTGCCACACAATTGCATTGTAAACCGGGATCCCTGTTTCCTTATCCCAAACGACCGCGGTTTCACGTTGGTTCGTAATCCCGATTCCGGCAATTTGCTCGGGCTTGATATTCGACTCGGACAAAACGCCGGCGATGACTGCAAGGATTGATCCCCAGATTTCGTTGGCGTTATGCTCCACCCAGCCTGGTTTCGGAAAATACTGAGTGAATTCCTTTTGGGACGAATGGACGATTTTCCCGTCCTTGTCAAAAATAATCGCCCTCGAACTGGTTGTTCCCTGATCCAACGCTAAAATGTACGTTTCCATCCCATTTCCCCTCCACTGATATTAATCGGACAAAAAAGGAGAACCAACAGAAATACCCCTTTCAAAAGGACTTGTCTGTGTGATTCTCCTGAGCTCTATCACTTGTTAACTTTGAATTGAGTATACTCCAGCGCGGTACTGCTTTCAATTATTTTTGTATGCCCGGATGTTCTTTTGCAAAATGGTTCCACAAGTCCTTCTTGGAGGTTGTCACACCATGCGCGCCCGCCTTGACTGCATTTTCAATGTCGGCAGGAGTCCGGATAAATCCGCCCGCCAGAACCGGAATGTTCACCTTCTCGATGACCTCGGCAATTAGATCAGGCATCGCCCCAGGCAGAACCTCAATGTAATCAGGCCGCGTTTTTTCAAGGAGCTGATAGCTTTTTTCAAGCGCATGCGAGTCTATTAAAAAAATCCTTTGGATGGCTAGGACGCCCTTTTGCTTAGCTTTCAGGATGACATTCGCTTTTGTGGAAATCAGCCCGTACGGCTTGTATTCCTGGCAGATGAACTCGGTCGCGGCGTCGTCGCTCTTGATGCCGCGAATCATATCCACATGATAAAGCATCTTCTTCCCATGCTGTTTTGCCATCGCGCTGACATTTTTCAACCGGGCGATATGCAGCTCCAAAAACACGCCAATTTCGTATGGGCTTTCCAGAAAAGCCTCGAAATCCTTCATATTTGATGATGCGGGAAGAATAACCTGGTTCATCTTTTTCACCCTCAAACTCTATTTTTACCATCATAATTCTTCTTTTGAAAAAAATCACTCTCTCAAACGAAAAAAGCCGGCGCGATTTCCTTCTATAGAAAAACACGCTGGCATTGGCATTGCTACTCAAACAATGATAAGAACTCCCCATACCCTTCTTCTTCCAGCTTTTTCTTCGGAATAAAGCGGAGGGCGGCCGAGTTGATGCAGTATCGCGCCCCATCCGGTCCTGGCCCGTCGTCAAACACATGCCCGAGATGTGAATCTGCCGTTTTCGAACGGACCTCGATCCGCCTCATTCCGTATGAAGTATCAAGCCTTTCCTCGATTTCATTTCTGCGGATCGGCCGCGTAAAGCTTGGCCACCCACATCCGGCATCGTATTTATCCGTCGAACTGAACAAAGGTTCACCCGAAACGATATCAACATAAATGCCATCCTCTTCATGGTTCCAAAATTCGTTCTGGAATGGCGGCTCGGTCCCGCTGTTCTGGGTCACCTCATATTGCATAGGCGTCAGTTCGCGGCGCAGTTCCTCATCGCTCTTCTTCTTTTTCCAGTTTTCACGGATGAATCTGGCCCTTCCGGAACCTTCCTTGTACATATTGTAGTGCCAGGCGTTCTTTTTGTAATAATGCTGATGATTTTCCTCTGCCCTATAGAACGGCTTGGCCGGAAGAATCTCCGTCACGATCGGCTTGCTGAAACGAGCGCTTTCTTCCAGCTGCTGCTTCGATTCCTCTGCGAGAATGCGCTGTTCTTCATTATGGTAAAAAATCGCCGTTCGGTACGAGGAGCCACGGTCACCAAACTGGCCGCCCGGATCGGTTGGGTCAATTTGCTGCCAGAACAATTCAAGCAATTTTTTGTATGGGAAAACAGCCGGGTCAAACGTGATTTGGACCGCCTCGTAATGGCCGGTCGTATCCGAGCAGACCTCCTCATACGTCGGATTCTCGGTATGGCCACCGGTATAGCCGGAGATAACCTCCTTAATGCCAGGCTGTTCATCAAACGGCTGTACCATGCACCAGAAACAGCCGCCCGCGAATGTGGCTAGTTCAAATTTTTCAGCCATGCAAACCCCTCCTTCTTTATAAAAATTTCTTCTTCCAATTTTTCAATCCAAGTAAAATGATTCCAAGTGAAAAAACCACCAAAATTATTTTGCCCTGAAACGACCATTCCGTAACCTGATAGACGGAATATGCTTCGATCAAAATAGCCGGAATTTTCCCTATCGTGCTAGCAAACGTGAATGTTACAGCCCCCACCGAGCCAATCGCCGCCGCGAACGTGACAAACCCCGATGGGACGAATGGGAGAATCCGTAAAGCGAGAATCAGGAAAAATGCATCCTTGCCGCGGGCATTGAGCAGCTTTTTAACCCAGCGTTTATCAGGCAGCTTTTTCCCGGCCCACCGCTTGAAACCTTTTCTGTAGAGTAGGAATGATACTACGGCACCGGCGGCCTCGCCGATTAACGAAATCGCCGTCCCGGCAACCGGTCCAAACACAATGATGTTCGCCGCAGTCAAAAACACGCTCGGCACAACGCCAAGAATGCTGATCGCCACATTCAAAAGGACGCTAATCAATACTGCAGCTTCGCGATAGTTTTCAAAAAGCCCAATTACCCAGTCCTGCATCACTTTACCCCATTCATGCATGTAGAACGCATCCGGCTGCCGAATCCATCCCCGTTAACGTTAGTATAGCGAAAAATAAGGGGGGGAAGAAAATATATGATTTAAGGCAGTGGTTCCTTCGTCCGGCGGAGCGAGCACCTGGTCACTCCTTCGCCCAGGATGGTAGTTTGTTAACAAAAGCCTGGCTGGATTGAAGGGAATACTTCGAAGCGTCGTCTTTCGTAATTTGGGGTGGCAAATAAGTGGGTGGTACTCGCGAGGGGGTTATCAGTAAACAAAGGTAGTTTAGTAGTAAACGCAACATCTTTATCAGTATTCCCGGTATTTTCCCCCAATTAATCGGAGCGGGTACCCCAACACCAAAAGACACCGCTCTATCCAAGCGGTGCCCTCCCGTCCAACCTATTTTTGTCCAGTAAACTTAATCTTCATCGCCTTTGCCATCAATACAGGTAAATCCGTATTCTGGTGCAGGCCGTTGAACATATCGGAGCCTGGGCCGTATGCGTAGAGCGGTACATCAACCCCTGTGTGGGCGGTGCTTGTCCAGCCAACGAGGGCGCGCTCGGAAATAATATCATTGATTGACATATCCGGCTTTGATGCGTTCTTGATTTTTTCAACTTCGGCATCTGTCAGATCGAGGCTTGTGTACTGTTTTACAACTTCCTTGATGTTGCTCCGGTTGGCATCGAGCTTGCTGACCATGTAGTCGCCGGTCGCGGTTACATTGCGGAGGATTTCAACCTTTGCATCGTAGACGCCGTAACCGCCGACGGACATGCCGCCTGTGTCATGGTCACCAGCGACGACAACGAGTGTTTGCTTGTCTTTTTTCGCAAAGGCAAGCGCTTTGGCCAATGCTTCTTCAAACGCCTTTACATCGTTCATCGCCCATGCTGCGTCATGGTCATGGCCTGCCCAGTCGATTTGGCTCCCTTCGACCATCAGGAAGAAACCGTCCTTATCTTTATTCAACACATTCAATGCCGCGTCGGTCATTTCAGCAAGGGATGGCTGGTTTGTTTCGTCCCTATCGAGCGAAGGAGCAAGCGCGTCGTCAGCGAAAAGGCCAATCAGCTTGTTCAATTTCGCAGCACTAACCAGACCCGATTTGTTGTTGATGTATGTGTAGCCCTTCTTTTTGGCTTGATTAATTAGGGAATCGGGGAAGTACTTCTTTCCGCCGCCCAACAGGAGATCAACGTCGTTTTCGAGCAATTGCGGGGCAATGGATGCTTCATCTGCTCGGCTGGCAACATGGGATGCAAAAACAGCAGGAGTGGCGTGGGTAATTGTCGATGTTGCAACTAGCCCGGTTGCCTTTCCACTGGCTTCGGCCGCCTCAAGGATTGTCGTAAGCTTTTTGCCATCCGGAGATGTACTGATCATTCCGTTGTTCGTTTTCACCCCAGTCGCCATCGCCGTCCCGGCCGCCGCGGAGTCCGTCACTTCGGTATCGGCCGAGTATGTACGGTGCATCCCGACAAGGATGGAGTCCATCTGGCTTTCCTTTCCTTTGAACCAGCGATAGTTTGTTGCATAGGAAGCTGAGAATCCGTCAGGGATCATAAAAATTACATTTTTCACCTTGCCATGGTTGTGCTTGTAAGTTCCATCCGCCCCGGCTGTTGAACCAATACCTAGCGCGCCGAGGGCCAAGGCGGAAACGGCGGCGACTGCCAACACTTTTTTCTTCAACGTATTTTTCATTCAAATCCCTCCTGTTGGTTAGTGCGTTTTCATTATAAAAGTTACGCATAAAAGAATTGTTAAATAGGGGTAAAAGTTCCGTAAACACCAAAATCAGGAATTAACTACTAGCTTACATGTTTTGAAATGCTCCTTTCGGAGGAAAGATAATATATTCATCAATTCAAAAAGGCCCTCGTTTCTGATACCCTCGGAATGAATCGCTGAAAAAGAAAAGGTCTGCCCAAATTGCTCCAGGCAAGCCTTAATATACATATAATCCATCCGCATTATGCTTTTCATCTTACTTCGTTTTATACATTCAAAGATCGGTATTGTTGTTGAAAAACAATCCCCATTGTTATCCATGGCCAAATTATTGAACCTTTTTCCGGCAACTGTCCTCCTTTGTCGGGAGCATGGCGCTACAAGCCTCCCAGCCTGATTAGCGGCCATTCTTTTCCAAAAAAAAAGGAACATATAACCTTGGATGTCGGGTATAGGGTAATGTATTACATCATAGGAGGTTGAAAATGAAGGCTGTTACGTTTCAAGGCGCAAAGGATATTCAGGTGAAAAAGGTAGACTACCCGAAGATTGAAAAGAATGATGATATTATTGTAAGGATTACGTCGACCGCGATTTGCGGTTCCGACCTGCACATCTACCTTGGGGCTGTTCCCACTCGGCCCGGCTATATTATCGGACACGAGCCAATGGGGATTGTCGAGGAAGTCGGCCCTGAGGTCACAAAGGTGAAAAAAGGCGACCGCGTTGTCATTCCATTCAATGTGTCGTGCGGTGAATGCTTTTTTTGTCAGCATGAAATGGAAAGCCAGTGTGACAACTCAAACCCGAACCCGCTTCTTGATACTGCGGGTTACTTAGGATTTACAGAAAGGTACGGAGATTATCCGGGTGGACAGGCTGAATACTTAAGGGTGCCTTATGGCAACTTTATGCCATTTGTCATTCCCGAATCGTGCGAGCTTGAGGATGAAGCAGTGTTGTTCCTGTCGGACGTTCTTCCGACAGCTTATTGGAGTGTGGAAAACGCAGGTGTAAAAGCAGGAGATACGGTTATCGTCCTTGGCTGCGGCCCTGTCGGGCTGATGACCCAGAAGTTTGCCTGGATGAAGGGGGCAAAACGTGTCATCGCCGTTGACCATCTGCCATACAGGCTGCTTAAGGCGAAACAAATGAACAATGTGGAAATCTGTAATTTCGAAGATCATGATGATACAGGGAAATTCCTGCGTGAACTGACAAACGGAGGCGCAGAGGTTGTCATCGACTGTGTCGGAATCGACGGCAAAAAGTCGGCCCTTGAGAAAATCGGCCAAAAGCTACACCTCCAGGGAGGAACGCTCAGCGCGATTGAAATTGCGATGAATGCGGTAAGAAAATTTGGCACCATCCAAATGACAGGAATATATTCTGCCTTGTTCAACGCGTTCCCGCTCGGGCATATATGGGAACGGAATCTGACGCTAAAAATGGGCCAGGCTCCCGTTGTCCATTACATGCCACTTCTATTTGATAAAATCGTCAGCGGCCAATTTGACCCGACTGAAATTATCTCACACCGCCTCCCGCTAGATGATGCAGCGAAAGCATACCAAATATTTAATGACCATGAAGATAATGCGGTGAAAATCGTCCTAAAGCCATAAGATTCCGAAACAATACAGGCCCCTTCCGAACGGGAGGGGTTTTCACGTTTTCCCGCTTTATATGAGAAATAATTTTAAAATGCAAATTAAAAGAAAATCTGTTGGTTTTTACTGGAATTCTTGAAAAGTATGGTAAAATAATGTTAGTTATCTGAAAAAGGAACGATGCCTATGAGGCCACTTGCCAACCTTTTAATACCAGCCTTTAAGGACCGGAACGCCAGCCGCAATTTCCACCTCCATGTCGATGGCCTCATTTTCGAGCGGATTAAATTGGTTTCCCTTCTTTTGGCTGCTTCTTACCCTGTCATGTTTGCCTTTGATTTTTTTCTTTTACGCGATCTTGGCAGCATAGTATACAGGATGAATTTATTCATTCTTCACTCCGTGTGCTTTTTCGCCTCGGTGATTTTTTTATACATAAGAAAAAAACCGGATTTCATTAGCAAGCGATTTATCAACTATGCTTACATCGGATTTTATTTGGCTGCCGGCGCGGCGGCTTCCCTAAACAGCCAGTTGCTGACTGGGACGATTGCCGCGTATGTCATCGTCATGATTTCGGCGGCTGCGGCGTTCCCGCTTAGGCCGCTCCATTTTTCAATCATGCTCGTATGCGTGCACGCCCTCTTCCTGGCGGGATTGTCTAAGGTAACTGAAAACTACTTTACCCTGCTGGCCAGGCAAATGAATTCTTCAGGGGCCGCGGCAGTATCTTTGCTGATTTGCTACAGCTTTTATATGTTCCAAAAGCAAATCTTTATCAAGGAAGAAAAGCTGAAAAGTAAAGAAGAGAGCTTCAAAAGGCTCTTTAGCATGAATCCATCCCCGCTGCTTTTGGCAAATCTCGAGGAAAATAAAATTATCCTAATGAACAGACAGGCTACGGAATTTTATCAAACTGGAACTGGCACTTTAGATGGATTGAATGCTGATTTCATTTTCCCGGCATTGGAACAAAAACAGGAAATCCTTGAAAAACTCAAGCATAACGGAAGCATCCAGAACTATATGATTGAATACAGTGATTCCAATGGTTCCCCCAAATGGACGATGCTCAATTTCGAACCGGTCGATTATATGGAGGAATCCTGCGTGTTAATTGCGGTTTCCGATATTACGAATTTCAAAAAGAAGGAAGAAGAGCTTCATCGCCATGCTACGGTCGATATGCTGACCGGGATCATGAACCGGCGCCGCGGGATCGAAATTCTAGAACAGCAAGCGCTTTCCCAGCAAGGGCACGAGTTTACGCTTTGCTTTATTGATATCAATAATTTAAAGTCAGTCAATGACAAGTATGGGCACAATGTGGGCGATGAAATGATCAAATTGATTTGTTCGGTCATCTCCGGCAAAATCAGCGCTGATGATATCTTCTTCAGGCTGGGCGGCGATGAATTTGTCATTATCTTTAACAAGAAAACACCGGATAACGCCCGGAAAACATGGAAGGAAATTACAGTCGATTTTGAAATCCTGAATGCCACGATGCAAAAGGATTTCCAACTATCGGCCAGCTATGGCCTTTATCACTATACTCCAGGAAATCCGATGACCGCAGAGGAAATCATTGAGCTTGCCGATAAAGAAATGTATAAGGAAAAGTCGATGTTCAGGGCTGTGACAATTTAAGGATATTGTCATAGCCCTGTTTTCTTTTAAACACTGGACGAATTTTCACTTGTGCAGGCAGGAAAAAAACTGTTTCCAAAGAACTCCTTAAAGAACTGAAACGTTGTACCACGGAATACAATTGGGGGAGAAAAAATGGGATATGACGTTATTGTTGTTGGGGCCGGACTA
Source organism: Neobacillus oceani (assembly GCF_046237595.1). NCBI lineage: Bacteria > Bacillati > Bacillota > Bacilli > Caryophanales > Bacillaceae > Neobacillus > Neobacillus oceani. The sequence continues at coordinate 3,990,700 of NZ_CP143543.1, forward strand.
GCCGGACTCGTTGCAACCTGGGAAATCGCCGCCGCTGGAAAAAAAGTTCTTCTATTGGACCAGGAGCCGGAAGCCTCTCTTGGCGGACAGGCTTTTTGGTCTTTTGGAGGCTTGTTCCTTGTCGACTCGCCTGAGCAAAGAAGGCTTGGAATCAAGGATTCCAAGGAGCTGGCTTGGCAGGATTGGCTCGGGGCCGCGGGATTCGACCGGGAATACGACGAGGATTACTGGGGAAAAAAGTGGGCGGAAGCTTATGTCGATTGGGCGGCCGGCGAAAAGCGGGATTGGCTTTACAATCTGGGCATCCGTTTTTTCCCGGTCGTCGGCTGGGCGGAGCGGGGAGGCTACCTGGCCGAGGGCCACGGAAATTCCGTCCCTCGATTCCATATTGTCTGGGGAACCGGCCCCGGGCTCGTGAAACCATTTGAGGAAAGGATGAGAAAGGGGATTGCGGAAGGGTTTGTTGACTACAGGCCGCGCCACCGTGTCAGTGCGTTTTTATCGAACAATGGCACCATCGCCGGGGTCTCAGGGGAAATCCTCGTCCCAAGCAATGCCGCGCGCGGCGAAGCCAGTTCCCGAGAGGTTGCAGGCGAATTTGAATTCAATGCTCCCGCCGTATTGGTGACAAGCGGAGGAATTGGCGGTAACCATGAATTGATCAGAAATAATTGGCCCTCGCGCCTAGGAGCCCCGCCGAAAAGGATGCTCTCCGGGGTTCCGGCGCATGTTGACGGAAGGATGCTTTCGATCGCCGAAAATGCTGGCGGGAGGATCGTAAACCGTGACCGGATGTGGCATTACACCGAAGGCATTAAAAACTGGAATCCGGTCTGGCCAAACCATGGCATCCGCATTTTACCGGGCCCTTCCTCCCTTTGGCTGGACGCGAAAGGGAGGCGCTTCCCCGCACCGAACTTCCCCGGCTTCGATACGCTCGGAACACTCGATGCGATTATGAAAACGGGATACGATTATTCCTGGTTCATTTTAACCCAAGCCATTATTGAAAAAGAATTTGCGCTTTCCGGTTCGGAACAAAATCCCGATTTGACCGGAAAAAGCATCCGGCAGGTTTTAGCAAGGATCCTTCCCGGCCCGACAGCACCCGTAAAAGCATTTATGGATAAGGGTGAGGATTTTGTGATTGCCGATAATTTGGCGGCCCTGGTGGATGGGATGAATAGGCTGGCCGGTGATGACCTGATTAATCTAAAGGAAATTGAGCGGCAGATTGTGGCCCGCGACCGGGAGATGGACAACACGTTCACAAAGGACCTGCAGATTACGGCTTTGAGAGGGGCACGAAATTACATTGGCGATAAACTGATCCGGGTCGCCAAGCCCCACAAGCTTCTCGATCCGAAAAATGGCCCGCTTATCGCCGTCCGCCTGAATATTGTCAGCCGCAAGACACTTGGCGGGCTGCAGACTGACCTGGCGGGCCGCGTGCTGGGTTTGGAAGGCAATCCCGTTCAAGGCCTTTACGCAGCTGGTGAAGTCGCGGGTTTCGGCGGCGGCGGTGTCCATGGGTATCGTTCGCTCGAGGGGACTTTCCTCGGCGGCTGCCTATTCAGCGGCAGGCAGGCGGCGAAGGGGGTACTGGCTGACCTTCGGTAAAAAACAACGGGAAAATGATTTTTGGGAATGGCTATCGCATGGTGCTGAAGCATTTGGAAACGCTAATTAGTATAGGCGCTGTTTCAGGTGCACAAGCTGATAGCTTTTAATCTTTGCTTTTAAAAAAATGGGGGGAATTGACGATGAATCAACGGAGAACTATCGCGCTTTTGCTTTGCTTCTTTCTAGGAGGACTTGGCGCCCACCGGTTCTATGTCGGTAAAATAGGTACTGGAATCCTGCAATTAGTGACATTCGGCGGCTTTGGGATCTGGGTATTGATTGACCTGATTTTGATTTTGATCGGCAGCTTCAAGGACAAAGATGGCATCCCGATTACAGAAGAAGTTTAATAGTGAAGAGGCCTGCCAGCTTAAAGCCGGCAGGCGTTTTTTTAAAAGGCTCTAGTATGGCCGCTTCTGTGTTTTTCTAGTTTTGCTGGACTGGTTCGACACTCTTGGATCCGCGGTTGAAGAATACTTTCATCATCGGCGGAGTTACGATTGTTGTTATGAGGATGACGACAACAAGAACAGCAAACAAGTCTTGTGTCAGCATTTTTGACTCAAGCCCGATCGCAGCGAGAATCAATGCGACTTCACCCCGGGAAACCATTGCCGAACCTATGCCCATTGCACTGTTCCAGCCAAAACCTGATAGTTTTGCGCCAAGTGCTGCCCCGGCCAATTTCGTTAAAATTGCCAGGACAGTCAGGATTACGATAAGGTTCAGGTTATCCGCAATGCCGTTGAATTGTGCCGAGATGCCGATCGAGGTGAAAAACACTGGTACAAAGATGGAATAACTGATCGTTTCGACTTTTTCGAATACCTCTTCCTTAAATTTCGTTACACTGATGGCAACACCCGCGATATAGGCCCCGATAATGGCGGCAACCCCTGTATATTCCGCAAAGTATGCAAATACAAAACAAATGATCAATGCCGATGAAATGACTGTTTCCGTCACCTTTAGCCGCCCGAATTTCTCAAGGAACCATGGGACTGCCTTCCATCCGACGAGGATTGCGCCGGCAAAGAAAGCGATTTTCTTGAGGATGACTGCGATTAAGTTTACATCCCCGCCCGCAAAGCTCATAAGGAAAGCGAGCGCGATAATCACGACGACGTCATCAATGACGGCCGCCCCCATGATTGCCGTCCCTTCACGGGATTGAAGCTGGTTCAGCTCCTTCAACGCCTGGACTGAGATGCTTACGCTCGTTGCAGATAGCAACAGGCCAAGAAACCAGGATTCGATTGTTGAAAGGCCGAACATGCCCCCGACGAAATAGCCCCCGACAAGCGGCATAATGATTCCGCCAAGCCCGACAAAGGAAGCTGCTTTGCCGGATTGCTTGAAATCATCAATATCCGTTTCCAGTCCCGCGATAAACATAAGCAGGATTACACCGATTTGGCTTAATTGGGCAAGCGTTACCGTTTCATTTACAAGGCCAAGGACGGATGGGCCAAGGATGATGCCAATCAGCAGCTTCCCGAGTACCGATGGCTGCCCAAGCCGGACGCTGATGCTGCCGGCCACTTTTGAAGCAATCAAGATAATTGCGAGTTGAAGTATTAACACTCTTTCCCACCCTTTCAATTTTTTTAAAAAAATACAAAAAGAGCCTGCCACCAAAGGGCAGACTCCTCCCCTTGGTGACAGGCTCCTCCAAGAAACGTGTATTTTTTTATTCTTTACCTTTATATCATACTTCATAAACAAATTCACGGATTTTACTCTTGTTATTTTTTACTATTCTGATTTTTGTTGATTTTCGCTTCGGGCACACGCTTTCCGAGAGGGCCTTATTAAAACCCAATGTTTCCCTATGAAAATCAAACCGGTTTTGTTGTGATGATGACGCCCTTTAATGGCTTATCATTGGCATCCTTTTCGCCTTCAAGAGCCGATTCCGCCGCCTTCTTCCTCGGATTGAAAAGGCTATACATGACCGGCACAATGAATAGCGTCAGGAGGGTGGAAGTCGCAAGACCGCCGATGACCACGACTGCCATCGAAGAAGAGACGATACCGGCATGGCTGGATACTGCCATTGGAATCAGGGCGCCAACTGTGGCAATTGCAGTCATCAGGATTGGTCTGATCCGGATAACCCCCGCCTCAATCAATGCTTCTCTGACCACAAGCCCTTGTTTTTCGAATTGCTTCACTTTATCGACGAGAACGATTGCATTCGTGACGACAATTCCATTCAGCATCAGGAGCCCAATCAGCGCCGGCATCCCAATCGGTTCGTTGACGATGTATAGGCCTAGGAGCGCGCCAATCAGCGAGAATGGAATCGAGAACAAGATGACAAACGGCGCTTTCCCTTCCCCAAACGCGATGACCATCACAAGGTAAACAAGCAGGATGCTGACGGCGATGGCAATCGCCATATTTTTAAAGCCTTCCTCCATTGCAGCCGACGCGCCTTCCTTATAGTAATTGACGCTTTTCGGCAAATCGAGGCCTGCTATCGCTTTGTCGGCCTTTTTCGCGACATCGCCGGTTTTGCTCTCGGTAATTTGTCCAAAAACCATTACGTATTCATTCTGGTTCAGGTGGGTAATGACAGTCCGGTTTTTCCCGCGTTTCAGTGTTCCAATGTCCTTCAGTTTCACTGGCATGCCCATCATGTTTGTTATTTGCTGCTCTCCAAGCTCATCAAGCGAGGCAATCGAATCCATTCTCAGGCCAAGCTTCACATCTGTTTTGTTTTCCTCAACGGACATAGTTGTGACTACGTCTCCATTAATCAGCTCGCGGAGGCTTTTCCCAACCATTGCAGGCATCAACCCGTTTTCCGCAAGCTTCTGCTCGTTTAAATCAATCTGGATTTCAGGCTCATCCCCTTCAAGCGAGGACTGGACATCCGCCATGCCATCGATCCCTTTTAGCTCGTTCACGATGTTTTTGCTTGCGGACTTGATATCTTCAAAATCCGAACCGTTCACGACAAGGACATATTGGGACTGCGCTCCTCCGGCAAAATCTCCGACTCCTGTAACAGAAATCTCCTTCGCAACATTCAGCTTTCCAAACTGACCGCGCAAATCTTTTATGAACCCATCAGCATCCTGGACGGAATCCTTTATCTCGAAGCTGATTGAAGCACTTCCGAACTGGCCATTCACGCTCGTGCTGACAAGTTTGACTTCTTCTTTTTCCAATAAAATATCTTCGACGACACTGGCAGCTTCGCTCGTTTTTTCAGGCGATGTGCCTTTGTCCATCGTCATTCTTACGTCATAATTGCTAACCCGTTCCTGCGGCAAAAACGTCGTGCCGAGTTTCGGGGCAATGAGAGCGACCGTTCCGGCAAGCAGTATAATGGATACTCCAAGAGTCAAAGCGCGGCGGCTCAATACCCATATTAACGATGTACGGTAGCCTTTTTGAATGATTCCTTCTTTATGCGCCTTTGGTGATAGGTTAAGAAGGAACAATTTTGACATTAGAGGGACAACTGTAACCGCGACAAGAAGCGAGAACAGAAGGGAAATTACAATTGTCCAGGCAAGCGGCGCGAAGAATTTCCCGATGATTCCAGGTACGAATGCCATTGGCAAAAATACCGCCACGGTTGTGATCGTTGAAGAGGTGATGGCGGACGCCACTTCCCTTGTGGCTTCTTCGACAAGCTTTTCGTCGCGCTCTTTCGCGGCGCGGACCCTTCTGAATACATTTTCAATGACAACAATCGAATCATCGACGACCCGGCCGACGGCAACGGCAATTCCTGCTAGCGTCATAATGTTAAGTGTATAGCCAAGCATGTTCAAAACAGTAAATGATGCGAAAATCGACAGCGGAATCGAAATGATGGCAATAAGAGTCGATCTCATATTCCGTAGAAATAGGAAGGTTACGATGACAGCCATCAAAGAGCCTAGCAACGCTTCACGGAGCATGGCATATACAGAATCCTTGATTTCAATCGACTGGTCCCTCAGGACTTCAATGTTCACGCCGGTTGGAAGCTCTGCTTTTTTGATTTCTTCCTTCGCCTTATCAACGATTGATACTACATTGGCTCCGCCTTGGGCAATGATTCCGATTCGGACGCCTTCCTTCCCGTTGATGCGTGTAAAGTCGCTCTTATTTTCACTTTCAAATGTAATATCGGAAATATCCTTAAGTTTAATCTGTTCAATCGATTGCGCTCCCCGCGCAAACAAGGTGACTCCCTTTACGTCTTCAAGAGACTGCAGTTCCTTGCCGACCCGGACCGGCAGCGTTTGGCCTGAAAGCTTTACATCTCCGGTCGGGATAGTCATATTGTTTGCGGCAATCGCTGCTTTTACTTGGTCTAGCGTAATGCCGCGTTTATTCATTTCTTCCGGAATCAGGCGTATATTCACGGTTTTTTCCGCAATGCCGCCTACATCCACCTTGCTTACTCCTTCAATCATATCAAGCCTTGGGACAAGTTTCTCTTTTACAAACTTCTGGACTTCTGCGCCACTTTTCCCAGCATAAGCGCCAATTGTATAGACGGCTGGGTCAGGATCGGGCCCTTGCAAAATGTATTCCGGGTTTTTCGCGTTTTCCGGGAGGGCAATTTTACCAACAGCAGCTTTAGCCATCTGTTCGGCATCATCCATATCGATGGACATATCGAATTCCATTGTTGCATAGATGGCATTGGCAACCCCATCGGTATACACATTCTTGACGCCTTCAATATTCATCAGCTCCCGTTCAACCGGTTCGCCAATTTCCTTCATTGCCTGTTCTGGCGAGGCTCCCGGATACGGAATGGCGACCGTCAAATACGGAATGTCGACATTCGGGTACTTTTCGATATTTATTTCTTTTAGGGAAAAGATTCCCCCAGCTAGAATCAGCGCCATCATTAAAAACAGCGCAACCCCGTTTTTCATACTAAATTGAATCACTTTTTTCATGTTTTGATTCTCCCATCCTTTTATTGTCCAGAGGAAACCCTTGGAACATCGTCCTCTTTATGGTAATTAAATTACCTTTATAACGTATGAAGCTGTGGATTGATTTTTTCCTAAGACTTCAGACCGAGGTAGAATGGGACGATTGGGTAAGCAAAAAGACCCCGCCTCCCTCCGTTTCCGGGGAAGGCAGAGCCTTTAGTTCATTTTTTCAAGCGCTTCGTTGTACAGGACTTGCACAAACTTTTTGATATTGATTCTTGTGTTTGAATACGTTCCAGGCGTCTTGTTCTCAAGTTCAAGCATTCTGATCCGTACATTCGTGTAATCGAAAAGTGTTGTCGCATACTTCTCGAACTTTGGATTGCTATAATCGGTCAGCCCAAGTGAAGCAATATGGTCAAGCGCCTGGTGGATTGCCCTCCTTACCCTTTGCTCACTAGCCCTGGCTTCTTTCCCCAGTTCTTCCGCCGATGCATGGCTCCCCAGCCTTTTGGCCATTACCTGGGTAAACAACTCTTTAAGCGGAGGCATTTCCTGGTTCCCTTCCGTCTCAAAGGTATAAAGGATACTTACCATATCAAGCAAGTCCTTCCCGCCGCTTTCACTATAAATTCCAAGATCAAGCAAAACATTTTTGCCGGCAGCGACGATTGAATCCGAGGCACTTTTTTCATTGTGCAAGGGGATGGCCCCATCTTTTGGCATGCCCAGGAAACTCAACGACTCATGTATATTTTTCAATGATTTCTCGAGCAGGAGGTTGCCACTGACCTTTTTTAAAACATGGACGACCTCCAGCTGGTTAATTGGTTTCGTTATATAATGGTCAATCCCAAGGGAATATGCCTCACCAATCAGATCTTTCGCCTCCACCTGGGAAATCATGACGATTTTCCCCGCGAACGAGGCGGATAGTTCCCTGACCGTTTCAATCCCATCACGATTGGGCATTAGGAGATCAACTAAGAGAATGTCGATTTTTTTCCTGGCCAGAATATCGGCGTACACTTCCGAACCATCTTCCGCTTCTCCTGCCACTTCTCCCAAATTATGGTCTTCAATTATGTTTGCCAGCATGGCACGGATATAGGCAGAATCATCCACTATGAAAAATCTCAACACGCTCATCCCCTTTGTGTCAGTACCTTTACTGGCAGGCTGATTTGGAAACTTGTTTCATATTCGTCGTTGTCGATTCCATCCACGCTGATTTTACCGCCCATGTTTTCAACCGTATCCTTAACAAAAGCCAAGCCGATTCCATTGGAGGCCAATCCCGATTCGTTGAACTTTGTCGTAAAGCCGGGCTCAAAAATTAATTTCCTGGATTTTTCGGGTATACCGGGACCTGTATCGCGGACCTCGATAAACAGCTGCCCATCGGCTTTTTTAACGCCGATAAGAATCTTCCCTGTTGACTGAATGGCTTCAACGGCATTGGAAACGAGGTTGTTCAATAAGGAAAGAATGATTACAGCATGGTATTCAGGATGGCTGCCTTCCGTTTTCACCTTATATTGGATTGTTTTCCCCAACGATTCCCCATACCGTCTATTGGCGGTAATCGATACATTCAGGATTTCCCCAATGTCCACGAAATCCTTAAGGTTTTCATGATCCATTAACCTGGTTAATCCTGCATAAATGCGCTGGCTGTCCTTTTTGATTTCATGCATCCTGCCTGCTATGCCAAGAGCCCTTCCGGCAGCGGATTCCTGGCTTGCTTCTTTCAGGGACCGATACAATGCGTAGCACTCGGTTGTTAACTGTTCGGCATTTTTCATCGATTTATTCAGCTGAATCCTTTCAACAAACAGGGTGGACACCATCATGAGAATTTCCTCACTTCGTTTCCGCTGTTGTTCTTCGGATAGCCTTGCCTCCCTGATAATGAAAATATTGTAAAACCCAAGTACAAAAAAGCTCCTTATGAAAGCTATGACAACAATGATCATAAATGATTTGACTGTAAGAGGGGTGTGGCTGAAAAAAGATCTGAAAAACAGCTCAGCCAAGGTGGAGATTATTTCTGCCCCAACTCCAAAAAGTCCAATGTATATGGGATTATCATGATTTTTTTTAACTTGGAAAATATGAAAAAGAATAGCGAATGCCAAATAGTAGAAGAAAACCGGGAAATGCAGTTTTAGTGCCCCTTCGAGCAGGAAATTGCCGGGTTCCAACGTTTCCAGTCCTATTCTGAAGGCAACAACGGATATCCCGGTTACCAATCCGGCTGGTATGGGCCGTGATTGCCGGAACCACAAAAGAATGAAGAAAAATGAAGGTGTTCCGAGGCTTACTCGCAAATCCCCGAGGAAAGGGAAAAATTTTAGTTCACCGGCGATTGGGACGACGGCGGCCATCAGTATGTAAATCAACAATTTGTCCTTTGTTTTCCCCATCATTCCAGCCCTTTTCATCTATGTAATCCTATCTGAATTTCATTTAACCATTCTATTACAAGAAAAGTATGGCAATTGTATTAACTTATTCCTTACATCTGTCGTTTTCTGTAGTTTTCTGTAGTCTTTGGTTTATGTTCAACCTGTGGGTATTAGGCATTTTATACTTATTTATACTTCTTCTTTCCCACAAGATATCGCTTTCATTATACATCTTAATTTAAATGTGAAAAACCACACATAAAGGAGGGCCACTTTAAGATACCAGTGGTTTAGGCCACAAACCAAACTTTCAGAGCTATCGATTAGACAATGTTTATAACTATTTTGTTGTAAGGAGGGAATTTTTCATGTTCTGGATTGAATTTTTAGTTGTCCTAGCCTGTATTTTTATCGGTGCAAGGCTAGGCGGGGTTGGACTCGGGGTTATGGGCGGAGTCGGCCTGGCAATCCTTGTATTTGGTTTCGGCCTCCAGCCTACATCCGCGCCGATAGATGTCATGCTGATGATCCTTGCAGTTATCACCGCCGCCGGAGCACTTCAGGCTGCGGGAGGAATGGAATACCTTGTTTATTTGGCTGAAAAGGCATTACGGAAAAATCCGAAACAAATTACCTTTATCGCTCCAATCGTAACATACATTTTTACCCTTTGTGCCGGAACAGGGCACGTGGCATATTCCGTACTTCCTGTCATAGCCGAGGTTTCGCGTGAATCTGGCATCCGTCCCGAACGGCCGATGTCCATCGCCGTCATTGCCTCCCAGCAGGCTATTACAGCAAGCCCTATTTCCGCAGCCACTGTGGCCCTGCTTGCGCTTTTGGCTGATTTTAAAATTCAATTGCTTGATATCTTAATGATCTGTATTCCGTCCACTTTCATTGCCTGTATGATTGCTGCGTTCATCGCAAGCAAAACGGGCAAAGAGCTTCCAAATGACCCGGAATATTTAAGGCGCCTCGAAGCCGGTCTTGCTCCAATTAAAAAGGACAAGAAAGCATTTGTCCCGACAAAAGGAGCAAAACTTTCCGTCGCCCTGTTCCTAATGGCAGCCATTTCGGTTGTTCTTCTCGGATCATTCGAGGAGCTTCGGCCAGGCTGGGACATTGAAGGCGTGTTCACACGAATGGGAATGCCGGCCTCCATTGAAATTGTCATGATGACCGCGGCCGCTCTGATTCTAATTTTATGCAAACCGAAAGTTGATGATATCGTTTCCGGAAGTGTGTTTAAAGCGGGAGCCGCAGCCGTAGTGGCGATTTTCGGAATCGCCTGGATGGGGGATACTTTCTTCCAAGGTAATATGGCAATGATCTCTAGTTCAATTTCTGATTTGGTGACAGCCGCTCCATGGCTGTTCGCAATCGCACTTTTCGCATTGTCCATCCTGCTTTACAGCCAGGCGGCCACGGTTCGGACCCTTATGCCGCTTGGGATAACTTTAGGCATAAATCCAGCCTTGCTGATCGCGATGTTCCCTGCTGTCAACGGATACTTCTTCATCCCGAACTATCCTACAGTCGTTGCTGCAATCAACTTTGACAGGACGGGTACAACCCGGATTGGCAAATACGTCCTGAACCACAGTTTTATGGTTCCAGGCTTGGTGGCAACCATTTTAGCAGTTGGGATTGGAATATTGCTAAGTACAATTTTGCTATAGCAACAAAATGCGTAAGCGCCTTGGTCAGCCCCGACCAGCATAAGACGGGGCCCGCAGGACGGGCCTGCCCTCCGGAGGGAACCGGCTTATGACCTCGAGGGGCTAGGCGCTGGAGCTGGATTACAATAACTTATTTTTGATTTCTCAACTTTGTTCAATTTTATTAATTCCTCAAGAGAACAAAACAGCCGTCCTATTTGGGCGGCTGTGCATGTATTGAAAAATAGGAGATGAATAAAAATGGCAGACCTAATTGATTTTCGTATTGAGAAGGATTTTCTTGGTGAGAAGGCTGTTCCAAAGGATGCATACTACGGTGTTCAAACGCTCCGGGCAATTGAAAACTTCCCAATTACAGGTTACCGGATTGATGAAAAGCTGATCAATGCAATCGCCGTTGTCAAAAAAGCAGCTGCACTGGCAAATGCCGATATCGGCCAGCTTGATAGACAGATTGCACTAGCGATAGCAGACGCGGCGGATGAAATTCTTGCCGGCAGCCTTCATGAGGAATTCATCGTGGATCCAATCCAGGGAGGGGCAGGTACTTCCATCAATATGAATGCCAATGAAGTAATTGCCAACCGCGCCCTTGAACTGCTTGGCGAAGAGAAAGGCAATTATAAGATCATTAGCCCGAATACCCATGTTAATATGGCCCAATCGACTAATGACGCATTTCCGACCGCGATCCACCTATCGACACTAAGTGGACTGGAAGGCCTTTTAAAAGAAATGGACGACCTATACGATGAATTCATGAATAAGGCAAAGGAATTTGACGGGGTTATTAAAATGGGCCGCACCCATCTTCAAGATGCCGTTCCAATCCGCCTTGGCCAGGAATTCGAAGCGTATGCGCGGGTGCTGAAACGGGATATTAAGCGGATTAATGCAACGAGGGAACACCTTTACGAAGTAAACATGGGCGCGACTGCTGTCGGAACAGGATTGAATGCGGACCCGAGTTATATTGAAAAGGCTGTCAGCTATTTGGCGGAGTTCACTGGTTTCCCTCTTAAGGGGGCTGAAAACCTCGTTGATGGAACCCAAAATACCGATTGCTATATCGAGGTCTCAGGAGCTTTGAAGATTTGCATGCTCAATATGTCAAAGGTTGCCAATGATTTAAGGATGATGGCTTCAGGCCCTCGGTGCGGGCTTGGGGAAATCAACCTCCCTGCGCGCCAGCCAGGATCATCAATCATGCCGGGAAAAGTAAATCCTGTCATGGCCGAGGTCTTGAACCAAAGCGCATTCCAGGTAGCCGGAAACGATTTGACCATCAGCATGGCATCTGAAGCGGGCCAATTCGAACTAAATGTCATGGAACCTGTGATTATCTTCAACCTCCTTCAATCTATTAAAATTATGAAAAATGTTTTGGGCGTCTTCCGTGAATATTGCTTGAAAGGCATCACCGCCAACGAGGAAAGAATGGAAGACTATGTGAATAATAGTGTAGGCGTCATCACTGCCATCAACCCTCATATCGGCTATGAGGCGGCCGCTTCGATCGCTAGCGAAGCAATTTTAACGAACAGGCCGGTCAGGGAGATCGTTCTCGAAAGGAAGGCGCTGACAGAATCCGAGTTGAACACAATTCTAAACCCTTTTGAAATGACGCACCCAGGAATTGCAGGCAAAGAGCTTTTAAAAGCGAAAGCCGATACTTCCAAAGAGCCGGTACTGGTGTGAAACAATGGAAATCGGTGGCCTGTATGATGTAGCGAACGTAGCATTTTTACCGAAAGCCGCAGTCCATGTCAGGAACAGTCCAGGCCGGATCGTTCCTGGCTACCCATTCATTCGTCAATTACACTGCCAGGTAGGGCACATGCGCGTATCAAAACTGCTTGGGAAGCCTAACGTGGAGAGACAGATTGAAAGGTTTGGTTCTCGGTTAATGACAATGTAATCCTTAAATGGTAAAAGGACCTATTTTTCAGGTCCTTTTTCTCTTTCCTGGTGGATGTGTGGCTGCTTCTGACACGAAAATCCAGGATTTGCTTCTTACATGCTAATCAACGAATTTTCGGTTTTCCCCTTGATGGCGTATTCAAGTTCAAGAACCCTGACCCCGAATAAATAAGACACATGGTACGCCTTTATGCGGCCTTCCTCCTCCCAGACGTTGATTGTTTCATTGATTGGTATTCGGAAGCTCTTTTTAAAAAGAGTCAAGTAAACGCCGTTATGGTCATTCCTCCTCATATCAGATAGGGATGTAAGTGATACGCCGTCCTTCCCGTAATGGGAGATTCTAAGAATGCTTGTCATCCCGCCGAATGGAAGCGGAAAGAACACATTGTAAAACCTCTCCCCAACCCCATTTTTGTGGGTTGAATAAGCGGCCACATAGATTGCCTTCCCGCTTTTCCGGTCGCTTCTGATCCAGGCCCTGACATTATTACGGCTATCCTTTTCATCAGCCAGCTTCCACATCCCGCTTTCTATTTCCGTAAAGGCTTCATGCTTCAAGGTCGGGAAGTTCATTTGCTCCATTTGAATCGAAAGCTTTTTATACAAGAGGGCGGCAGGGTAAATGAACCATCTCCAGCGAGGCTGGACGTCCATGTCATACAAGACGGTATTTATGTAAAAATCAGCGATGCGGGGATTGATTTTACCAGGATTGAATGTTTCTCTTTTAAAATCGGCCGTTGAATCGATCATGCCTGCCGGATGCCTGTCTGTCTTGGCGACGAAACCGTTTCGGCTGAAAAAGTTTGTCCCAATCCTGCTTTGGCCAGCAATTGTCGAAAACGGGATGGCCATCAAAGGAAAATGGCTCTCCGGCTTCAACTGCCAAAAGCCAGCAAGTCCTAGCCCGGAAAACAATACCGCGTTAACGAACCCATGGAAAAAAACCATAAATGGAATGTCGACCAGCCTTAGGGCGTAAAGGACCGAAAGCAGCATCGTAAATACAATGACGGCAGATGAAGCCCACAGAAACGTGTTCCTGGTTTTAAAAGAGAACCAGCAATATGTATAGAAGGCAGCCAAAAAAAGCAGGACAGCCGCTATTTCGACGACATGGGAGTAAGTAATTCCAACCGCGACAAGCAAAGGAGAAACGATGAAAATCAGTGAGGCAGTACGGTAAAGCCTTGGAACAGGTCCATTCTCCTTCATCCACCGCCCGAGCAGCCCGGGAAATAACAGGCCGTACAGGCTGGAATAATGAAAATGAATCGCTGTCAAAAGGGCAAGCATTCCCGAAAAGCCGAACAGGCTCATTCCATTTTGATAGGCAGCGAACCAAACACCGCCAATTGGCAAATACATCATCGAAAAATCAATCAATGACTCTTCGATGTAAAATCCACCCCGTCCAAGAAACCGGAACGAACCATATACCCCAATTAGGACACAATAAAAGAGCCAGACAAATGAAAGGAGCGGCCAGAAAAAAGAGCCGACCGCAGCAACCGCAAACCACGGATGCAGCATTTTAAGCGTAATAAAGAACCGGTTCCGATCATTGATAAGCCTGAAATAGAACGGCAAATAAACGGCTATTGATAAACAAAGAATAAACTTTAAAAAGTCCAGCATAATCTAATTACTCCTTGCTCCCAGTGAGGATGTATTCTACTTATTATTTAATTCTCCAAACAATGGGCAACTCCTTTTACCCCATTCATAACGGACAGTTGGACCGTACGCTAAAATCGCCGCTGATGGAGTTCACCTAATTTTTGCATGGCCATCTTGAGTTTGGAAATAGTAAAAATATCCTATCGAAAAGCGGGAGACTGAAATGAACCTACATAGTGGAACCTGTTACTGGCTGGAAACCTTCCCCTATGCCCCTCCTAAACAAAAAATAATCCGGATTCGCTAAAGGAAGTGCCAACGATGGATTTTTATCAAGGCCAAGAAATTTTGTCTTCATTTGATTGGATCCTCCGGGCAATAGTTGCTTTCATTTTTTTGGTAATTGTTGCAAAAGTCCTTGGCCAGAGGGCGATATCTCAATTAAGGCTGCTGGATTTCGTCATTGCATTGGTAATCGGGAATATAATTGCCCACCCTTTGTCAGACCAGCATCTAGGTATGAAAGGGTCTATCATCACTACCATCGTCCTTGTCGTTTTGTATAGTTTCGGAATTTTTTTAATTTTAAAATGGCCCTGGTTCAGGAGGTTGATCAATCATACCCCAATCACCATTATCGAAAACGGAAGCATCCTTTATGGCGGGCTGAAACGGGCCAGAATTTCACTCGATGTTGTTTTGGAGGAGTTACGGGAAAATAGGGTCGGCGATATAAAGAAAGTGGCTCTGGCAGTCTGGGAAGTTGACGGAAGGATTTCCTTTTTCCTCGACCCGCAGCACGAGCCGGTAACGCCGGCAACATTAAAAATGGACACAGAGCCGTTCTTTTTGCCCAAGGTCATCATTAAAGAAGGGAAAATTAATCTCGAAGAGCTGAAGAGAATCAGCAAGGATGAGGAATGGGTCCGATCCACCCTGAAACGCAACTATCAGGCAGACATCGCCGATATTCTCCTCGCCACAGTCGACAGGAATGACCTAGTGTCAATTTTTTTATATAAATAGCCGTTTGGTTTGGAGGATGGGTGGATAAACTCATCCTCCTTTTTCCATGGATTAGAAAAAGCCTCATTGGGAATATCAGGATAACGCGAAAGCGTATTTTAAAAATAATGATTTCCGGGTAATGGTATGTTAGTTGGCGATTATGATATTGCTCAAGGGAGGGACAGTTGACCAATGAAAATAGAGCCATCAATGACTTTACGAGATATATTCGGGCCGGAGCTTGTTTTTAATCCGCGCGTTTCATTCCAGGGTTTGGGCTGGGTTCCGTCAAATGAGAATATGGATGATTTCCGGACAGGCGCGCTTCTACCAATTGCGGGTGATATGCCACTCGTGTGCAATGGGAGGACGGTGACGGATGAAACGCTTGGCCTTTTTGAAAAAGCGGGAATCACCCCAGCCTCGAACCTCCTCGTTTATGACTCAGAGGAAAGCTTTTACAGTCTGGTGGACGAGCTTAACAGCGGACCGCTGAAAAAAGTAATGAACCATCCGGTCCCGGAATCCGAGGTGCCGGAGGAAAATTACTGGATTGATAAAGACGTATTTTCCTATTTGAATAACAAGGCGAACCTCGGGGAACTCGTCCCTCTTGCACATCGCCCGATACGGATTGTGGTTACCCCTTCCGAAGCACGTTCGGTAAAAGATGAGTGGGGTTTGCCATTTGTAATGAAAGCCGGGACTGACCTCCCGAACGGGGGCGGACACGATGTTTTCTTTTGCCATACGGATGAGGATTTTGCCGAGGGGCTAAAAAGCCTGGAAGACAGCGAAAGCATAGTAATTGAAGAGATTGTCGATATTAGGAAAAATTACTGCATCCAATTTGCCAAAACACATGACGGAAGAATCATTTACCTTGGTGCTGGAGAACAAATCACGACCGATTCCGGCGAATATAAAGGAAACTGGATTTCCAACGCCGAAGGGCCGCCCGATGTAGCAATCGCCCTTGGGAAATCGATTATGGAAAAGGCATGCAGACTTGGCTACAAAGGGGTCGCCGGGTTCGATATCCTCTTGTCGGAGGACGGGCGGGTGTTATGCATCGACCTAAATTTCCGGCTGAATGGCTCCACCCCAGCGCTCCTGCTGAAAGACAGCATTTTTGAAAGACATAACATGGAAGATATGATGTATAAAACGTGGAAAATCGATTCCGAATGGGATGAGTTCCTTTCGGTTTGTAAAAATATGATTGAATCCGGAGCGCTTATTCCGCTGGCAATCTATCACCCTGACGATGAAGGCGACCAGGGCTCGCAGCCATTCATTAACGGCATCTTGATCGGCCATTCGCGGGATGATATTTTGAAAAAAGAACAATACTTGGCCGAAAAAGGGTGGAACTAGGAAAAGCGCATGCGCCATCCATTCTATAGCTTGACAGGTTCATATATCAAAAAGCATAACCTCCGGATTCTGCGGCGGTTATGCTTTTTGAGTTATTCACTCTTTATGGAATTTGGCGATCCAGCCCTATCAATCCATTATTCTGTAAATATCGGATGACCCGTTTCGCGCAGTCTTCCACCGACGCCGCCGAGGTATCGATTATGAGTTCTGGATCAAGCGGCGCCTCGTACGGGGAATCGATTCCGGTAAAATCCCTGATTTCACCCCGCCGCGCTTTTTTGTAAAGCCCTTTTACATCCCTCTTTTCACACACCTCAAGCGGGCAATTCGCAAAAACCTCGATGAATTCCCCCGGCTCGAACAACTGCCTTACCCTGTTGCGATCTTCTCGGAACGGCGAAATGAAGGCAGTCAGCACAACTAGGCCACTGTCGACGAAAAGCCTCGAAACTTCACCAATCCGCCTGATATTCTCGATGCGGTCCTCCTTGCTGAAGCCAAGCCCTTTGTTCAAACCGTGGCGGATATTGTCGCCATCGAGGACATAGCTTCTGACCCCCATGCTGAAAAGCTGGCGGTCGACCTCGTTGGCAAGGGTTGATTTTCCCGAACCGGACAATCCCGTGAACCAAAGGACAAAGCTTTTATGCCCATTCAAATTCTGGCGGTCCGTTTTTGTCATTGCTGTTGGATGCCAGACGATATGCTCACTCATTTTTGCCCACCATCTCCTGAAGGGAAAGCTGCTGCATCATCATGCCCTCTATCAATATGGCAGCTACTTCCGGGCGGCTGAATTCCGGCGGCGGCGCCTCCCCTTTTTGAAGCATCGCCCTGACTTTTGTCCCGGAAAGCGCGACGTGGTGTTTTTTATCATGAGGGCATGTCTTTACCGACGCCATATTGCCGCATACTTCGCAGTAAAAGCTGTTTTCGAAAAATAAAGTCTGGATGCCAATTTCATCCTTCGTAAAATTTGCGAAGATTTTCTGGGCATCGTACGTTCCATAATAATTTCCGACGCCGGCATGGTCCCGCCCGACAATAATATGCGTGCAGCCGTAGTTTTTTCTGATCAGCGCGTGAAAAATCGCCTCCCGCGGGCCGGCATAACGCATTGCCGCAGGAAAAACGGATAACAGGACCCGGTCTTGCGGGTAATATTTTTCCAAAAGCGCTTTATAGCTTTTCATCCGGATATCACCTGGGACATCGTCCGCTTTTGTCTCGCCGACTAGCGGATGCAAGAAAAGGGCGTCGACTTGTTCAAGAGCGCACTTTTGGATGTATTCATGTGCCCGGTGGACTGGATTCCTCGTTTGGAAGGCAACAACTGTCTTCCAGCCCCGTTTCCTGAACAGCTCCCTTGTCTCCTTCGGGGTGCGGTTCTCTTCCTCATACCGGTTCCAGGGCCTCTTTACCATGGTCACCGGACCGCCCAGATAGACTTCCCCCCGCTCGAACAGTTTTTTGACACCAGGGTGATCCTGTTCCTCGGTCCTGTAAACAAGCCTTGCTTCCTTTATTTTATCAGGGATATATTTATCGGTGACTTCCATAATGCCATAGATGGTCCCTTCCCGTTCCAGGTTGATGGTGTCGCCAGGCTCAATCCGCGCCGCTACCCTTTTCGGGACGGGAAGTGAGATGGGGATGCTCCAGACAAGCCCATTCATAAGCCGCATCTTTTCCACAACGGTAAGGTAATCGTTTTTCTCCATAAACCCGCCAAGCGGGCTATACGCCCCAATCGCAATCATTTCAAGGTCGCTTAAGGCCATTGCATCCAGTTCTACAGACAGATTCGTCTCATCCACCCAGCAATCCTCATTTATTTTATGGACCAGGACTCCCCCGTGAGGATCAATCATGTAATGTTCCTCCTCCTTACGCTTTCAAGTAATCTGTTCATCGGCAGGAAAAACCGGCCGTCCTGCTAAGAACGGCCCTTCTCACCCACTTCCCCTCCCGCAAGATGGAGGCCACATTCCGTCTTGCCTGTATTTGCCCATCTTCCCGCGCGCAAGTCGTCCCCCTCTTTTACTGGATGGGTGCACGGCTGGCAGCCAATACTCGGATATTGCCTGTCATGGAGCGGGTTATAGGGAAGGCTGTTGAGGCGGATATAATTCCAGATATCCTCCCATTTCCAATGGATGAGCGGGCAAATTTTTATGTTTTTAAACCTTTCATCCTTATTGATATATTGGACGCGCTTCCTTGTCTCGGACTGTTCCCTCCGAAGCCCCGAAATCCAGGCCTTCACCGTAGCTAGCTCCCTTACAAGCGGCTCGACCTTCCTGATTTTGCAGCAAAGATTCGGGTCGCATTTCCACAATTCCTGCCCGTAAAGCGCTTCCTGCTCGGAGAGAGATATATCCGGTTTGACAATGTTCAGCTTGAATCCCGGGTATTTTTCCTTTATTTTATCAATCAGTTCATACGTCTCAGCGAAATGAAGGCCGGTATCCAGGAAAAGGACCGCCGCTTGCTTGTTAACTTTTGAAATCAGGTCTAGCATGACGATTCCCTCTGCGCCAAAGCTGCAGGCGTAGACGATTTCGTCCCCATATTCCCGGTATGCCCATTTCAGCACATCCATTGTATCGGTTAATTTCTCCAGCACGAGGCCGGCCTTATCTTCCTCCCAAGTGTCGTAGGTCAGCACATTCCCCATTTCCTTCCCCTCGCATTTTTAAAATTTGGGCCTGGTCCAACCCTTCCGTCTGACAAAATAGGTTAAAACCTATGTACAAAATATTCATTTTTCCATCTAAAAGTTCGGAGGGTAAAAGCCTATTTCAGGAAGGGCATGCGCCTATTTATTTTCCTAGGCGGCAAAGAAAGCGGGATAAGGTACGCTTTCGGTTCTTGGGCATATACTTTTTGCAGAGTGTCTAAGTATTTTAAATAACAGGAGCGCAAAACATGAAAGCAACCATTTACCAGGGCCATTGCCCCCGGCTGCCCCGATCGGATGTGAATATTGTTATCGATGTCGTGCGGGCATTCACTGTCGCGCATTTTGCATTCCTTCGTGGGGCCAGGGAGATTATCCTTGCGGGAACCGAAGGCGACGCCTTTCTTTTAAAAGAAAAGAATCCGGGCTATTTGCTGGCCGGCGAGGTACAGGGATTGCCAATCCCAGGGTTTGATTTTGATAATTCCCCAGCAAGAATGGCCGGAGCGGATGTACGGGGACGGACGCTTGTGCAAAAGACGACGAACGGCGTCCGGGCGGCGCTGAATGCCCTCGATGCAGATGCGGTGTTTGTCACCGGCTTTTCGAACGCGCGGACGACCGCGGAATATGTCCTCAAAAGGTGGCCCCCGGGGTCGATCGTCAATATTATCGCTTCTCATCCCGATGGGGACGATGACCTGGCGTGCGCTGAATTTATAAAAGGGGTACTCCAAGGGGATGAATGTATTTCAGTAGAAGCTGTCGCCGAAAGAATCAGATGCTCCGGACCGGCAAGGAAGTTTTTCGACTCGTCCCGGCCTGAATTTCAGGCTGAGGATATTGCTTTTTGCACGAGGGAAATGCCTGGTAGGTTTGTTATGCATGTGGATTGCACCGGGGAACTCCCGACGATTGTGAGGGTGAATAACGATGAATTATACAGGATTGGACCTGCCCGAAAGAGAAGCGAAGCCGAGGTTTAAGGGGGTAACCGTGCTGATTGACAACGGCGTCCCTGAAGGTTTTTTCGCCGATACGATTAAATGCGCCTCCCGCTATGTCGATTTTGTAAAATTCGGTTGGGGTACTTCCATTGTTTCGCCAAGCCTCCAAAACAAGATTTCAATTTTACAAGAACATGGGGTCGGCTATTTCTTCGGCGGGACGCTTTTTGAAAAATTCCTCAGCCAGAATAAACTCGATGACTACTATGATTATTGCAAACAGTTCTGCTGCATGCATGTTGAAATCTCCAACGGGACTTTGCCGATGCCGAACAAGGAAAAAGCACGGCATATCACCAATTTTTCGAAAGAGTTCACTGTCTTCAGCGAAGTTGGGAACAAGGACAGCAGCGTAACCTCTTCCCCTTCCGAATGGCTTGAATGTATCGAGGAAGACCTTGAGGCGGGCGCGGCTAAAGTTATTACCGAAGCGAGGGAAAGTGGAACGAGCGGCATCTGCCAGGCAAATGGGGAAATGCGTTTCGACATTGTCAACGACATCCTTGTGTCCAGCATCCCTCTTGAGCGAATTCTTTTTGAAGCGCCAACGAAAAAAATGCAAACCGAGTTTATGAGGCTTGCGGGCCCGAATGTGAATCTGGCGAACATCCCGTTCAGCGATGCGATCGCCCTTGAAACGCTCCGGCTCGGCTTGCGTTCCGATACATTTTTCCTTTTTGAGGAGGCTGTAAAATGAGGGATACAAACAAAGTGTTCCACCTTGCGATTCCTTGCAAGGACCTTGACGAGACAGTGGATTTTTACGAAAAGCTCGGCTGCCGGCTTGCGCGCCGGTACCACGACAGGGTTACCTTCGACTTTTTCGGCGACCAGGTCGTCTGCCATTTGAATCCGGATAAAATCGACCCGGCCCCGAAAATGTACCCGCGGCACTTCGGGGTTACATTCCTCAACAGAGAGGAATTCGATCAGGCGCTCGAGCATGCGACAACGAACGAATTGCCGTTTTTCCAGGAACTGATGGTCCGGTTCCCAGGCAAAAAAGAAGAGCATGTTACATTCTTTTTAATCGACCCTGCGAACAACCTGCTGGAGTTCAAATATTATCATGATGAAGGGATGGTTTATTAGTTCGGCTTTAGTTGGTTTATGAACCGTTTTAGGACTTTTACGAACGGTTTTTCCGGATTATGAACCGGAATAATAGATTTATGAACCTAACCGGTTTGTGGCTTATAGACCCGAATCCGAATTTTATGACCCGCTTTTCTGGGTTTATGAACCGGAATCGCAATTTTATGAACCGACATAATTGATCAGTTGCAGTAAATATCCCTCGCCTAGCCGGCCTGGGATATTTTTTTGCGCGGGGGAATATCCATATAGAGATGAAAATTGCAGGAAAGCGGGAGAAACAGTGGATATGATGAATCAATTGCTCGATGCAATTTCCCTTTCATCCCAAATGCCGATCGTATTGGCGACCATTATTCATGTGGAGGGCTCCGCCTACAGAAAGGAAGGGGCGTCAATGCTGATTTTCCAAGACAAATCCAGGCTTGGACTTCTCTCGGCCGGCTGCCTGGAAGAGGATGTAACAGAGCGGGCGCAGAAAGTTTTCACCTCGGGGAAGCCATCCGTTGTCCATTTTGATATGGCAAAGGAAGACGATTTAGCATGGGGGCGGGGAGCGGGCTGTAATGGAAGATTGACAATCCTCATGGAGCCCGTCAGCGATAAGCTGCTTTCAGGACTGATTTTCACAAAAAAATCCCTTGATGCCAAAAAAGCAGTCACACGGGTGGCCAGGTTCACTCCGGAAATGGAACTTGCTAATGAACAATTTTATCTCGCTGGTGAATCCGTGCTCGCAATCGAAGCGACCATTTATTCTGATCTGCCTACGGGGCTCCATCCCGACTCCAAAACTGGCGGATTCGTGTTTGTCCATCATCTGAAGCCAAAGCCCAGCCTTTTTGTATTTGGTGCGGGTGATGATGCCATCCCTGTTGTTTCCCTCGCTTCAAAAACTGGCTTTGATGTCACTGTTATCGATTGGCGGCCGGCTTTTGTGGGGACTGAGAGGTTCCCGGAGGCAAATACCCTTTTAATGGATTCTCTTGAAAAAATATTAAAGGGCCTCACCTTTTCCATAGCGGATTTGGCGATTGTTATGACACATCAGTTTGAGAAGGACCAACTGATTTTGGACAGATTGCTAGAATCCGGGCCGCTATTTTACTTGGGCGTTCTTGGGCCCAGGGAGCGGACCGAACGGCTGCTTCGGGGAGCGCCATTTCCTGTCTACCTCCATTCTCCGGTTGGCTTGGCGATTGGCGCGTGTGGCCCGCAAGAAATAGCCGTCAGCATCATTGCCGAAATGATCCGGAAAATCCGCATGGATAGAGAGCCGGCATGATGAAAATTGCCGGTATTTATCTTGCGGCAGGTAGCAGCAGGCGAATGGGAACGGATAAGCGGATGCTGCCGTTTGGCGGAAAGCCGCTGGGCAGCATCGCGCTCAAACAGGCCCTTCTCTCAAGACTGGACCATATGTTTGTTGTAACAAGACAGGGAGACCGGCTCGATTGGCTGCCTGATCCGTTTTTTAAAACTTGGGGACCACAGATGTGGACCCATTTAGAATGCCCCGATGCCGATAAAGGGCAGGGATTCTCCTTAAGTAGCGGCGTTAAGAAAGCGGCAGAGTATGGAGCGGATGCAGTGCTGGTTCTCCTTGCAGACCAGCCTTTTGTTACGTTTAAAATAATTGATACATTAATAAATTCTTTTATTAAGATTCCCACCCGATTTATTGGTGCTTTGGGACCCAGAGGCAATCCGATGCCGCCAATCTTGTTTTCAAGTGAGTGTTTTTCCTTATTTGAAAAACTTGAAGGTGACCGCGGGCTCCGGGAACTGCTCCGTGGTGAGTTAAAGGCTTTCGGGCGGGCAATCGATTTCAGGAATCCCCAACTGTTTTGCGATATCGATACGATGGATGATTATATAGCATTATTAGAGAAGTTAGAGGAACGGGACAATTGATACGTTCGAAAATCAATAAGGGGTTGGCTTATCCCTTGCACTATACACTTTAAGAGTTTGAACTCAAAATGTCCGTTGCTTTGGCAAATAGAAAGTGAGGTGGTTGGATTGGAGTATATCGGGAAAAGTGTGATCCGGAAGGAAGCGTTTGATAAAGTGACAGGAAGGGCGAAGTACACAAACGATTTCCAGGAAACAGGAACCCTTCATGCGTGGATGCTGATCAGCCCCTATGCCCATGCCGAGATTACTAGCATGGACTTTTCGGATGCCTGGAAAGTGCCAGGGGTAAAAGCCATTCTCGGAAATGAGCCTTTCCCGCTCGTCGGCGAGGAAATCAAGGACAGGTCACCAATCGCCTACAAGAGGGTCCGGTATCACGGCGAGCCTGTCGCGGTTGTTGTCGCGGAAACGCCTGTGATCGCGAAGCAGGCGGTTGACCGAATCAAGGTATCCTACAAACCTCTTCCTGTCGTGAATTCACCACGGCAGGCTTTTCAAAAAGATGCCGTCCTCGTCCATGAGCAGCTGGGCGATTATGAAAAACCGCCCGGGGTTTATCCGATCTCCGGTACAAATGTTGCCACACTGGACAAAATTAGGAAAGGAGATATCCAAAAAGGATTCCAGGAAAGCGAGGTCGTGGTGGAATTTCAAATCGATTTCAACCCCTCGGACCACGTCGCGATGGAAACAAGGGCCTCGATTGCCGAAATAATGCCAGACGGCTATATAAAAATAACGACCTCGACCCAAGCACCATTCGCTATAAAAAAATTATTTAAATGGTACTTCGGTATCGAACCTGGCAGAGTCATCGTCCATACTCCCCTCGTCGGCGGGGCATACGGCGGCAAGGCTGCCATCCAGCTCGAGGTCATTGCGTACCTCGCCTCAAAAGCGGTTGGCGGCCGCCCGGTCAAGCTTTTTAATTCCCGGGAAGAGGACATGATTACCTCCCCCTGCCATATCGGGCTCGATGCAACTGTAAAGCTCGGTGCGACAAGAGACGGCATGCTGAAGGCAGCGGAAATCGTGTTTCTGTGGGACGGCGGGGCCTACTCGGATAAATCAGTCGATATTAGCCGCGCGGGAGCTGTTGACTGCACAGGCCCATATGATATTGAACATATCTACTGCGATTCGTATTGCATGTATACAAACCATCCATATGCTAGCGCATTCAGGGGCTACAGCCATTCCGAAGTCCACTTTGCCTTTGAACGGTCGATGGATGTACTCGCCGAAAAACTTTCGATGGACCCGCTTGAACTCCGCCGGAAAAATTCGATTATGCCAGGCGATATGACGCCGACACAAGTCGTCCTGAACCGGAGCACAGTGGGCGACCTCCCGAAGTGCATCGATAGGCTGAAGGAGCTTATGAACTGGGACGGGGAGCCGCTAATCCAGAAGGACGGCCGGATGATCCGGGCAAAAGGCGCCTGCTGTATCTGGAAGACCTCCACTTTTGATACGGATGCAACATCTGGCGCGATTTTAACATTCAACCCAGATGGCAGTATCAACCTCATGTCGGGTGTCGTCGAGCTTGGCACGGGAACAAAAACGGTCCTGGCACAAATTTTAGCGGAACGCCTGAAAATGGACATTAACAGAATCCACGTAAAAATGCTTGTCGATACACAAACGACACCCGAGCACTGGAAGACTGTGGGAAGCCGGGGCACGCTGATGGGCGGAAGGGCGGTTCTAGCGGCCGCCGAGGATGCCATCCGGCAGCTTAAGGAACGCGCCTCTTGTGTATTGCATGTATCCCCTGATGACCTTGAGGTGGCGCACGAAAAGGTTTATTACATCGACGACCCAACCGTAAGCCTTGATGCAAAAGATCTCGCCTACGGATACAAATTTCCAAATGGCGAGACGATTGGCGGGCAAATCCTGGCCACCGGGAATTATACACAGAACCGAATTACGAGGCTTGACCCCCAAACGGGAAAAAGTCGACCCGGCCCTGAATGGACAGTAGGGGCAGAGGGAATTGAACTCGAGCTGGACACAAGGGATTATACGTATCGGATTTTGAAAGCTTATGCAGTTCTGGATATCGGGAAAGTTTTAAACGAGAAAGCTCTCCTTGGCCAAGTGATGGGAGCAATGAGCATGGGAATCGCGTTTGGAGGAAGGGAAACATTTGTGTTCGAAGCAAACGGGAGGGTCCTGAATCCGCAGCTGAGGACATACAGGCCGCTCCACTATGGCGAACAGCCCGAATACATCGTCGACTTTATTGAAACTCCCCACCTGGCCGGCCCATATGGATCGAGGGGCGCGGGCGAGCATGGGTTGATCGGGATGCCCGCCGCCCTTGGAAATTGCCTTTCGACCGCGCTGGGCGTCCAGTTAAACCACCTCCCTCTTATTCCGGAGCAATTATGGCGGGCTTCAAGGGGGATGAAAAATGCTACCGTTTAACTTCCGGTATTTTAAACCGCAAACAGCCCAGGAAGCCGTCGGTGTTTATCAGGGTGCCAAAAATCAGCAAGAAATCCCTTTTTATTTTTCGGGCGGTACCGAACTGATCACCCTTGGACGGATTGGCCTTGATTACGCGGATGATGTGATTGACCTGAAAGGGCTGCCGGGCTATGGGGAGATTTTTTTTCATGATCAGTTTTTAGTGATAGGAGCAGGCGCGACGTTAACTTCCATTGAGGAGAATAAAAACTTCCCCCTTCTTAGCAAAACGGTGAGTGAAATCGCCGACCGGACTGCCCGCAACAAAATCACGATTGGCGGGAATATATGCGGGAAAATTTTTTATCGTGAAGCGGTGCTGCCATTGCTGATCGCCGACTCGCTTGTTGGGATTATGGGAGCGGGAGGCCTTGCCTACAAGCCATTAAACGATATTTTCAATCAAACAATCCAATTGCAGGATGGGGAATTTGTGTTCACAATTTTAATAGAAAAAGAGTTTTTGAACTTGTCCTACTTTACACAAAAAAGGCGGAAGCAGTGGAAAACCGGCTACCCGCTCGTTACAATCGCCGCCATTAAAAGGGACGAGGAAATCCGGATGGCTTTCAGCGGAGTCTGCCCATACCCGTTCCGCTCAAAGGAAATGGAAAAGGATTTGAATGACAATTCCCTTGCGCCAGAAGACCGGGCATACAGAGCCATAGGAAGCCTTCCCTCCCCCATTTTGGACGATGTCGAAGGCTCAAAGGAGTTCCGCCTTTACGTTTTGAAAAATATGATTGCGGATGCCATCCGTGAGCTGGAGGGTGAAAAAGTTGGCCAATGATCCTAGGTTCAACGTCCGCCTTGCCATCAATTCCGAAACAGAAATTGTTTCGGTCCGTCCGGCCGATTCATTGCTGTATGTTATCCGTGTAAGGCTTGGGCTGACCGGCTCAAAGCCTGGCTGCCTGAATGGGGATTGTGGGGCGTGCACCGTACTTGTTGACGGCACACCACAAAAATCATGCCTCATGCTTGCCGTCGAAGGTGAAGGGAAGGAAATTACGACGATTGAAGGCCTCAAGGATACGCCAATTCAGCGGGCATTCGTTGAAAAATTTGCCTTCCAGTGCGGCTACTGCACATCCGGATTTCTAGTGAATTGCCACGCACTTGTCCAAAAAGAATCCGTTGCTGATGAAAAAGTGCTCGACGATTGGCTTGAGTCCAATATTTGCCGTTGCACCGGCTATAAGGAAATTCAGGAAGCTGTGCTTGCGGCTATGGATGAAATGAAGGATATATAAAAGGTTTCGGAGTTAAAAGATATTCAGTTCAAGCAGCCAGGAGTTCCTTACTCATGGCCCTTTTTATTTTCCGGCTTCACTTTAGGCCCCAAACTTCCCAATATTAGATGGCCACTTTATAATATAAGTAACACGCTATGGAGGATTGGCTAATGACCATTGAAATAAATTACGAAGAAACTGCAAATGAACAAGTACATATGTTTTTTTCTCCTGTTGTGGAAGGCATGATTCTCCTTTGTGGAATGTTATTAAGAAACAAAAAGGATTTTCACTATATAGATTTTCAATCAATTGAAAAAGCGCTTCCTGAACAATCGAGAATATTTATTGAAAAGTGGCACAGTTATTGCACCGATGATCTATTGGGCTGCCTTGATTTACTTTTAAGAGTACCGCATTTTCAAGATGAAAAGGATTTTTGCACAGGCATTTCAGCTTTACCCAATCTTGATTTTGTGCAGAGCTTTTTAGGAGGGGAAATCCCAAGGGATTTAATTGCAAAGCTCCTTACATCACCAGAAGATATTGAATCCATGGAAGATCGTTATGAGTGGAGCACTCCCGAGAAACGGCAATTTATCAAAACGTTTTTGCTGGAACTCCATTCATTCCGCAAAGAATTTTTTGATGCTTTCCTCCACATCCTTCATGGCGATTATTTTCAAAAGTGGATTAATGCGAAGCAAGCGGACATTGATCAACAATTATTGGAACTAAAAAAATTGAACATGAAACCTCTCGCGCTTTCACAATACGTAATGGGAAAAACGTTCAAGCGTACAAGCGATTATAAGCTCTATTATTTTTTCCCAAGCTATGGTTTTTCTCCATTTAAAATGCGTGTTTTTAATCATGCGGTTTGTATTGTGATTTTTGGCTGCGCCCAACCTTTGAATGATGACAGGGAAAAAAGCAAGGAACTGTCTAAAATACTAAAAGTACTTTCCGACCCAAACAGACTTTTGATTTTAAGAATGTTATGCGTAAAAAAGGAATATGGCGCCAGATTGGCGGAGTATGTCGGGGTCACCACGGCGACCGTTTCACATCATCTGGACCTGCTCAAAAAGGCGAATTTGATCAAAGAAGAAAAAATTGGGGCTATAAAATATTTTTCCGCGGACCCGGTTCAATTGGAAAAGTTTAAATCAGTACTGCAGGAATTCACGAATACTAAAACTTGATTAAAAAAGAGCGACAAAATTGTCGTTCTTTTTTTATTGCAAAAATTTAGAATTATAATACAATCATATCATAAGATAATCATCTAATATAGAGGTGAAAAAATGAACCCTTCAATTATCAAAGTGAAGAATGTTAAAAGGACGTATGTGGCAGAGCATGGATTTTTCAAAAAAAAGAAGAAAACTATCGAAGCTTTAAAGGGAATTTCATTTGAAGTACAAAAAGGAGAGGTCTTTGGTTTGCTAGGACCGAATGGGGCTGGCAAGACGACGATGATTAAAATTTTGACAACTATGCTTATTCCAACGGAAGGCCAAGCCACCATCCTTGGTTTGGATGCTGAAACTGAAAATCACAAATTGAGGCCCCAAATCAATTTCATTCTGGGCGGCGAGCGGAATTTATACTGGCGTTTATCAGCCTATGATAATCTCGCCTACTTTGCGGACTTGTATAAAATCCCAAGGATCATCCAAAAGGAACGAATCCCTGAATTGCTGCAACTAGTAGGGCTTGAGAATGCGGCGGCCCAGCGCGTTGAAACTTTTTCAAAGGGGATGAAGCAGCGGCTGCAAATTGCACGCGGATTAATAAATGACCCAAAAATCCTTTTTCTGGATGAGCCTTCCATCGGCCTGGATCCGGTCAGCGCGAGAAACCTCAGGCAAATCATCCGGCAGCTAAACGAAAAAGGAACAACCATTGTGCTGACAACCCATTACATGCAAGAAGCAGATGAGCTTTGCGACCGCATTGCGTTTATTAATCAAGGCGAACTTATCGCAATAGACACACCGGATAATTTGAAGAAGATGGTTGGCCAGCTATCGGTCGTCCAATTTGATTGTACAAATGGACTGAAAGCAAAATCCCTGCTTACCAAACATGCCAGCCTGCACCATTTGGAGGAAACGTCAAATGACTACTTTTCCACTGTCCGTGTCCAAACTAGTGAACCGCAAAAAGTCATTTCCCTTCTTTATAGCGGGTTGGGTGAAAGCGGGATTCAAAACATTTCAATCACGGAGCCTTCCCTTGAAGATGTTTATTTGCATTTGATTGGAGGATTAAAAGATGAACCGCATTCTGCACCCATTATGGCAAACAGCTAATCTGCAAATGAAGCTATCGATCGCACGTCCAATGTTTCAATTCATCATCTGGATTTCGCCTCTTTTTTACGCGACACTAAGCTACTTTATTTACGGGAACGTTCCAAATGAGACACTCGTGCATTATGTGTTGCTTGGTTCCGGTTTTATGGCCCTCTGGTCGTCCATTGTCTACTCTTCCGCGAGCGATATTAACCGGGAACGGTTTTACGGAACATTGGAAAACATATTCGTTGCCCCTACCCCCTTTTCAATTATCCTTCTCGGTAAAATTGTCGGGAATACCATCTGGGGAATGATCGCTATGGGCTTGTCAGTACTCTATTTAGTTGTGTTTTTCCGTGTACAAGTTGTGATTGTCCATCCCCTCCTGTTTTTGCTGGCACTCCTGCTTGTGGTACTTGCATTGATCATCTTTTCATTCTTTTTGGCGCTGTTTTTCACTTTATCCCGCCAGGCGGAAGCATTAATGAACTTCATTGAATACCCAATCTATTTCATTTGCGGGTTTTTATTCCCGATTTCCATTTTGCCGCATTGGATTCAGCCGCTTTCTTATATACTGCCCCCCACATGGGCAATTGCATTATTGCGGGAAACCCTCGCCGCCACTAACACTGATGCCATTCTTAAAACAATGGGCATTTTACTAGTATTGTCCCTTGTGTATGGATTGATTGCATGGTCATGCTATAAAGCTGTCGAGCGAAAAGCACGTATTGACGGAAAGTTGGGGGTGTATTAAACATGGAGGCCATTAAGCGTTTTTTTCGGCATAGTTTTTTATCCTATCGGGCATTATTTGGCTGGCTGGATCCGAAGGTGTATGTACTTGTCATGGTATGCATGCCGCTCAGCCAATTGCTTTTTTTCTCCTTTTTAGTGAGGCATGTTTATGACGGCGTTGACCTTGCAGGCTATATAGGAGCAAACGCTTTACTATTGTGTGTAATGAATTCGGTATTCGGAATCACATCTGTCATAACATCAGACCGGAGCATGGGCACGCTGCAGCTAATCATGGCTACTCCGGCGAACAAGCCTGCGATGTTTTTGGCCCGTTCTTTGGCGCATGTGGCAAACGGGATGTTCACCGCATTTATCGGTTTATTATTTGGAATTTTACTTTTTGATATTTCCCTTAGTTTTGAAGCGGCGGGCGCCCTTGCACTCGTTTGGGCTGTCTCCATTTTCTCTGCTTGCGGCCTCGGGTTAATTATCGGAAGCTTCTGTTTGTGGACGCCATCCATGCACCTGCTGACCAATTTATTAGCCAGCATCCTGCTTCTATTAAGCGGGGCTAACTATCCTCAATCGAGCATGCCCCACGCACTGCAATTCATAGCAAACTTCATGCCCTTAACGAGAGGGGTCAAACTGACAAAGGAGATTATGAATGAAGGAAACTTTGATCGAGTCCCTGTCTATGCAGGCCAGGAGTTTTTATTGGGAATCGTTTTTTTCATAATTTGCCTCGTTTGTATTCGTTTAGCAGCTTACCAGGCAAGAGTCAAGGGGACGATGGATTTAAGTTAATTGTATTTAATCGAGAAAGCTGCCTGCCGACGTCTAACGGATTACTTTAATAGTAAACTCGTTAAACCGTAGCAAGCGGCTTTTTTACTTTTCCGAAAAACACCAAAAGTAAATGGCATCTGTCAAGAAACCAGCTTTTTTTGCTTTTTCCACAAATATACTTTTTCTGTTTCGACCTGCTCCTAGTAGAATATCCTAGTATTTTTTCACAAATCGACATATATTTATTTTAAAATTCAGAATTGTGTAATATAATTCATTTTGGATACACACAAAAAAAGAAAAGGTGGGGAGTGTCATTAAAGCATTAAAGTCAATCATTATTTGGGGTTTGGTTTCCGCGTTGGGAGCCGCGGCATTCGGGGTCTTGGCTCTGAATAATGGCGAAACCATCAATGCCATTTGGCTCGTAACGGCCGCCATCTGTGTTTATGCAATCGCTTACCGTTTCTACAGCAAGTTCATCGCTAGGAAAGTTTTCGAGCTGGATGACAACAGGAAAACTCCTGCGGAAGTCAATAATGACGGAAAAGACTATGTTCCGACAAACAAATGGGTTCTGTTCGGGCACCACTTTGCCGCAATCGCCGGTGCCGGCCCGCTCGTCGGGCCAATTCTCGCGGCCCAAATGGGATACCTACCGGGAACACTCTGGATCGTCGTCGGCGTCGTCCTTGCCGGTGCTGTCCAGGACTTCATCATCCTGTTCGGCTCAATGCGACGCAATGGGAAGTCGCTTGGAGAAATGATTAAGGAAGAAATCGGCCCTATTACAGGCATTATCGCCATGGTCGGCATTTTAGGAATTATGATTATATTATTGGCCGTATTGGCATTGGTTGTTGTAAAAGCGCTTATTGGAAGCCCTTGGGGAATGTTTACAATTGCCGCGACCATTCCAATTGCGGTGCTGATGGGATTCTATATGCGCTATATCCGCCCGGGCCGCGTTGGCGAAGCCTCAATCATGGGGGGAATCCTGCTCCTTCTCTCCATTTATGGAGGGCAATATGTATCCCAGCATGCCGAGCTCGCAAAAATGTTTACTTTTTCAGGCGAAGCAATTGCAATCATGATGATTATTTACGGTTTTGTCGCGTCCGTCCTTCCTGTTTGGATGCTTCTGGCGCCACGTGATTATTTAAGTACTTTCTTGAAAATCGGAGTAATTTTTGGACTGGCCCTGGGTATCCTTTTCGTCGCACCAGATCTTCAGATGCCTGGCGTGACGAAGTTCATTGATGGAACCGGCCCGGTATTCGCCGGAAACCTGTTCCCGTTCCTGTTTATCACCATTGCGTGCGGAGCCGTCTCGGGCTTCCACTCCCTGATTTCATCGGGTACAACTCCGAAAATGATCGAACGCGAATCGCACGCCCAGCCTATTGGCTATGGCGCGATGCTGACAGAATCGTTTGTTGCCGTTATGGCAATGATCGCAGCATGCGTACTGACTCCGGGAATTTATTTTGCGATCAACAGCCCTCCCGCTGTTATTGGAACGGACGTGGTCCAGGCAGCAACTGCTGTTTCAAACATGGGATTCACGATCACACCTGACGATTTGACCGGACTTGCCGAAGATGTCGGCGAGCAATCGATCATTTCCCGTACAGGCGGAGCGCCGACCTTGGCCATCGGTATGGCGTTTATTTTCTCGAAGGTCATTGGCGGAAAAGCACTCATGGCATTCTGGTACCACTTCGCCATCCTGTTTGAAGCCCTGTTCATTCTGACGACCATTGACGCCGGGACACGCGTCGGACGCTTCATCATCCAGGATTTGATTGGCAACGTGTACAAACCATTTGCGAAAACAGATGCTTTAATCCCGAACATCATTGCAACAACACTTTGCGTTACATTCTGGGGTTATTTCCTTTACCAAGGTGTTATCGATCCACTTGGCGGGATTAATACGCTATGGCCGCTATTTGGCATCGCGAACCAAATGCTTGCCGCCATCGCCCTGCTTCTCGGGACGACAGTCCTTTTCAAAATGGGCAAAAAAGCGTATGTATGGGTTACCCTTATCCCGACGACATGGATTTTAATTGTTACCATGACCGCCGGCTGGCAAAAGCTGTTCCACGAGAATCCAAAAATCGGCTTCCTTTCCCACGCCAAGGTATTTAGCCAGGCTTTGGATGAAGGGAAGGTTTTGGCCCCAGCTGCAAACGTGGCACAAATGAGGCAGATAATTTTTAACGACTATATTGACGCGGCCCTTTGCGCATTCTTCATGATAGTCGTGATTGCGGTTCTGATCTCGGCGCTAAGGATTTGGGTTAAGGTGTTTAAAAACCAGAAGCTGGAATTGCATGAATCACCTTATATTCCACGTGGGGATGGAGACCTGAAACATTATGCTTAATAAACTGAAAGACATGCTCGCATACCGGAAACAATTCATTTCGCTGCTCGTAGGGGTCCCGAGTTATGAGAGATATGTTGAACATATGACAGCCCATCATCCAGACCAGCCTGTAAAGACAAGAAAGGAATTCTTTTGCGAAGCACAGGACGCCCGCTACAACGCCAAGGGCGGGAAAGTATCCAGGTGCTGCTAGAAAAAATAGAACCCGTATCCTGATTCTCACTGGATACGGGTTTTTCGATGAGTTAACAAAAGCGTCTGTACTAGTCCTCATTTTTAGAAAAGAGTATACTGGTCTTGAATGACTGGATACAATTCAACCAGGAGATGAGACAATGCTTTCAAATATCGGTGTACCAGGAATGATACTAATACTAGTTGTGGCGCTAATCGTGTTCGGCCCGAATAAATTGCCTGAAATCGGCCGCGCAGTTGGACGGTCAATCCGAGAGTTTAAACGAGCCTCCGAAGGGCTGACGGATGAGATCAAGAAGGAAATCAACAAAGGCGACGATGAGGGAAAAACGAAAAAATAGAGTAAAAAAAGGAACAGTACCCGCTGTTTTGATGGGATACCGTGCCTTTTTGCTATTTTACTGATTTATACATGAGGATATCATCCGCATACTCATTTTCGGCAAACTTCACGTCATTGACCTTGCGCCCCTCTTCTATGAACCCAAAGCTTTTATACAAAGCAATCGCCCTTTCGTTTGTAGAAAAAACCGCGAGGCTTACCTTTTCTATCAGAGGGTTCTTTTCTGCCCAGTCGAGAAGCGTTTTTAAAAGCAATTTGCCTAGCCCCTTATCCCTGTGCTCCTTGCTGATCATGATTCCAAAAGTGCCCGTATGGGAGACCCTTTTTCGATCGGGTGATTGAAACATGATAAAACCGGCAACCTTCCCGTCCCTTTCAGCTACAAAAAGCGCTTCCCGTTCACTGTTCGAAAGCTTCTTTATCCACTCTTCGTGCTGGTCGATGGTTTGATTGAATTCTTCTGGAGCTGTCATGAGATAGCCGCCCTCAGCAATGACAGCTTTAAGCACCACAAAAGTTCCTTCCGCGTCTGCGATAGTCCCAGCCCGTATCGTATATTTCTCACTTAAACTCTTCATGTAAATCCCCCCGCTTTTTAGACCCAATGATATATTCCGCAAATTCCAGCAGCCTATCAATCCGGTCCTCGTTCGAACCGAAAAGCGCTTCCCCGTTCCCGCTTCGAATAGCGATTGCTTCCCTGATAATAGGGTGCCATTCCTCTGGCAATTGGGCGAGCCCATATTCACCAGCGCCAAGTTTGGAAACGATATCGAATTCATTTAGCGTATAGAATTGGCGCAGCAGCCCAAGCACTGTCCATTCAATTTCACCGCTTATTTCCGCAGTGGAAAAAGCGGACAGCTTCTCCTTTGACTTTTCAAGCCATTCAACCCTTTTCCCCCAATAGGAATCCATATTGTCCAAAACGTATTCGACAAGATCCTTTTCGGTCACTCGTATGTCGAGTTCGGAGTTATTTGGCCCTAAAAGGCTGATTCCTTTTCTCTTTAGGAGCCACCAGGTTACAGGGTTAAAACGATCCTCAAATGAGAGCTGCCCTTCATTGTAAGAAGGATATGGAGCGTTATTAAAAGTGTCTCTGCGGCCGAAATCCTCCCAAACAATATACATGCCATCCATCTCAGGTTTTGGATAGCTGGCGGCAATGGCTTTATGGATTTTCTTAACTATCTGAAGTTCTTCTTCCTCCAGAGGATTTTTTGTCACAGCTACAAAATCAAGGTCACTTGAGTGATCTTCAAAAGCCCCAAGGACGATGGAACCGTGCAGGTAAAAGCCTTCTAGCTTGCCCGGCAGGTGTTTGTGCCATAAATCAATGTATGTTTCACAAACCTTAAATACCAACTCTGGTTCTCTTTTCATACTCGCAGAATCTCTCCTCCTAATCCTTCCCTTATTCATTCGACAAAAAAAGAAAATCCCCTCCACCTTATTCCATATTGAATAATAAAAGGAAAATGGTATTGTAGTTGTATCACGTATTGAGGGGTATGCTGCATGCTGGATATGTTTTTGTACAATTGGCAGGTTAGGGAAGATTGGTTCAAGTGGTGCGAGTCAATTTCACAGGAAGAACTCTGCAAATCCCGGGTTGGCGGAATGGGAAGCATTTTGAAAAATCTGTACCATGTGGTTGATTGCGAACAGCTATGGATCAATCAGCTTCTCGGAAAATCGCCTATGAAAACCGATATTAATTCAATTCACAGCCTTGAAGAAGTCATTGAGTTTTCAAATCTGGTTAGGGACGTTACTGAAAACTTTCTCAAGCTATGGAATTCTGCCAGTGAAGAGAAGCTGCTTATCATTCAAAGCAAAAACGGAAAGACATACAATTTAACACACGGAAAAGTCCTTCGCCACATCATCTCCCATGAAATCCATCATATTGGACAATTGTCCATTTGGTCCCGCGAGCTAGGAATCAAGCCCGTTTCGTCCGATTTGATTATCAGGGATTTCACCTAAAAAAAGGACCCCTTCACTGCAGTGCGAAGAGGCCTGAAAATGTTAGTGCCCGGCATTCCTGGCATTCCTTGCCGCCTTTTGGATAGCATTGACGCCCATAACAACGGCGATCATTTCATATACATTCAGCCCTTTATCCGAACTGGACAGCTGAAAAGCGGCTGCTGAAAAGAACCCGCTGATTTTTTCAAAGCGGCCCGCCTCGTTCCTATTCTCATCATAAAGGATATATAAGTTGGAAAAGGCCTCTGACTCAATCTCGAAAATCCGGCCGTTTTCTGTGCTGTATTCATACCTTTTTGAAAATAAAGCGAACTTGGCCCTTAGATTCCCGACTTCCTGTCCATCCGGACCGGTGACAACCCATCTCCGGCTTAAAAAAGGGAATTTGCCGCTAACGATGATTTCCCCGTCCGTATTAAGGACATCCAATCCTGCGGTGAACATACTCCTCAAATCGACTTCTCCAACCTTTTCCTTAGATCCATTATAAATATCGGTCCGTCCAGCAGAGAAAAAATTATCAGATACATACAAAGTTTGTTTTTCCATTTGGATCACCTCTTGCTGGTATTACGGTTGTTTTAGGAAAAAGTTACAAATTAAAACATTTAAGGTTCTTCATCAAAAAGAGTGATTTAAAATTTGTTGATTAGCGCTTTACAAACGAAATCTTCCTTGACAACTTTTTTGGTATTTGGCCCAATCTTTGTCGCTCATCCAGATTTGAGTGACACCTTTTCGGGCTTTGCGCAATTCTTTGTCGCTCAAACAGATTTGGGTGACACCTTTTCGGCTTTGGCACAAATCTTTGTCACTCATCCAGAATTGAGTGACACCTTTTCGGGCTTTGCGCAATTCTTTGTCGCTCAAACGGATTTGAGTGACACCTTTTCCGATTTGGCGCAATTCTTTGTCGCTCAAACGGATTTGAGTGACACCTTTTCCGATTTGGCGCAATTCTTTGTCGCTCAAACGGATTTGACTGACACCTTGTCCGCCTTGGCGCAATTCTTTGTCGCTCAAACGGATTTGAGTGACACCTTTTCCGATTTGGCGCAATTCTTTGTCGCTCAAATGGATTTGAGTGACACCTTTTCGGCTTTTGCCCAAATCTTTGTCACTCATCCAGATTTGAGTGACACCTTTTCGGATTTGGCACAAATCTTTGTCGCCCAGCTTGATTACCTTTAAATGAAAAACCAGAACTTATGGTGAAGAACCACATTAAAGCACAAACTTCTCTTCATAAAATAAAAACAAGGCCAACCGGCATAATCCGTCTGGCCATACGTCCTTTAGTTTTCGTCTAAAAAACAGCTTTCACAGCCTTAAGCAAACCTATAATAAATCAATAAAAATGTTGAAAGGACAAAGATAAAATTTAAGAAAACGAATACCATTTGGTCCAATCTCGTTTTGTGCATTTTGATTGGCGGTTGATAAAAGGAAACTCCCTCGATAATAAAGATAAGCAGTACAATGTGAATCATCGCATGGCCAACAACTTCCGTGTAGCCAAAAATCATCGTCGTCAGGATAAAAAGGACTGTCACTACTACCGCAAGAATCCGGTTTAATATTCCTACGACTAGTAAATAACCGACTACAAATTCGATAAACGCCGCCAGGACAATAAAAGTATCCGCTGGGAAACCAAAGGTTGGCACGTGGTGATGTTGGATTATTTGAAGCGTCATATTTGGAAACACCCATTTTTCAACCGCCACCCAACACAAGCTCAAACCCGTTCCTAAGTACAAGAACGGGAAACCCCAATTCTCCCACTTGGTTTTTCCGACCAGTAATACGCCAATAATGGCGAGGTAAAAGCCGTAATCCAGCATATGAAACCAGCCGGCGGTCTTTGTCACATTTACGAAAAGGATGAAAAGAACTAATGCGCCTAACTTAGTTGAGATGTGGTGCGGGATAACGAGCAGGATTATGGCAGCCCACATCAATACGGTTTCCCAAGTGTGTTCAATATGGAATTCGGGGGCAAACGACGTTCCGGAAAAAACCTGCAGCAGCAATGCCAGTGCGGTTCCGTACTTTAACAAAGAACGGGAATAAGCTCTACGCTTTTCGAGCCACTGGTCTATTTTTTTCGCTAATGTAAAATCAGTCAGCTTATGCATCACTTGCGACAACACTGCGAGGAGAACCGCGCACAGCAAAGCCACCGTAATAAATATCGGGGAAAGGATATTCTCAATTGACTCTCTCTCCGGCTTCACTTCGGCAAACCATTTAACATGCGCATATGTGAAAAAAGGTAAAAGTACCGCACCTAACAAAATAAAGCCTTGCGCTATTTTTTTCGCCATCAAGAAACACCCTCCTTTGGTATGTCCTATTATTATTCCTCAATCTGGTCGATTTCGAACCTTTATTATTTAACCTGCTTTTTGAAAAAAGGCCTACACCAATATAGGCCTTTTTCATACTATATCTTGGGGTGAAAATATGGCGAGAGTAAAATACAGGGATGCAGATGTTGCCTTAATGGCTAGGATGATGAGAGCGGAAGCTGAGGGTGAAGGAAAACAGGGAATGCTGTATGTGGGAAATGTAATTGTTAACCGCGTCAAAGCAAATTGTTCAGACTTCAGAGATGTAAGAACAGTTCGCCAGGTGATTTTTCAAGTCCAGGGAGGGAATTTTTCATTTGAGGCCGTGCAGAAAGGCAATGTGTTTTATCAACGGGCAAGGGAAGTTGAAAAACGATTGGCAAGGATGAATTTGGATTATTGGAGAAAACAACCGGCGAAATTTGCCCTATGGTACTTCAATCCATACGCTCCGTGCCCTCCAGAGTGGTACGGCCAGCCTTTTTCCGGCCAATTCAAAAACCATTGCTATTATGAACCGACAGGTGAGACATGTGATGAGATTTATACAGGAGGTTGAAGCTTACTCTTTTGGGTAAGCTTTTACCTGTTTTTAGGCATCAATAATGTTTATTATCCAGTTGCCCTTAATCCACCTTGCGTATCGAGCCTATTAAATAGGATTAAATACTCTCTTATACCGGAAGGATAAATTGATTCCTAGTAATATAGTTAAGATTGCTATTGCAAGATCAAAAATAAATACTGACGTTACGCTAAAATGCTTTGTCATCATTCCTGTTATAAATGGAATAACAATAAACGCTAAGCTAGAAGCAACGCTGACATATGCGGTACTCGTGCCTTTTGTATCCGGGAAAAATTCAGCCATAATCGTAACAGCTAATTGAAAAATTCCTGAAGTTGAAAACCCTAGAACGAATGCACAGACCATAATCACTACTTGGTATGGAAGAGCTAACATGGCTAGTAACGTAATAAAAGCTATAGACGGATAAACGATTATGACGGTAATAGGCTTAATTCCCTTTTTAAACAGGATTGCGAGCAGAAGGACTGAAATTAATCCTCCAATGCTATAATAACTTAATAATCCAACTGCCGCCTCCTTACCCAACCCAACTATCTGCTGCCCGTAAGTTGGAAGCCAGGTTTGGATAATCATAAATAAAGCAACTGAACTAAAGGCAATCAAGATGACTCCTATACCTTCTCTCCAGAACACAGGCTTTCTTGAAAACCTCTTTCGTATAGAACTGTAATCCACTGAATAGTAATCATACTTACCCACTATATGCTTTGGGAATATAGCTAATGTAAGGAAAAAACCGTTGATAAGGTAAGCTGCCGCAGGAACAAAAAAGGCATACCCATAAAATAGATTGTTTGAAATAATGAATACCACCAAAATAGGCAAAAGGGTTGCCCCAATGGAGATAAAGGCTTTCAGCAGTACCATGGCGGACCCGGAATTTTTAGGAAAAGCATCAATTAGAGCAGGATATGCCCCTGAATCCATAATTGAATTACAAATTCCCGAAATAATCGCAAAAACGAAAGCAACATGATAGTTTGGTGCAAGAGGAATACCAACTAGAAAAATGACATATAAAAATGATGCAATTACGACAAGGGGCTTTCTCCCTACCTTATCAGAAAGCCTTCCAGAAAAACTTAATGTAACTAATTTACCTATCCCAATAGCAGAAATCAAAAAACTAATTTCCGCACTGCCCGTATTTAATTGTTGAGATAAAAAATTCATATTGGATGCAATAATTACATTGATCATACCTAATAGCAAATAATTCAAATATAAACCCATTGCCATTTTTAGGTATGGATTTTTCATAGTACCCTTATCCAAATTCATATATTTACTTCCCTTTCTATATTCATTGTTCTATGCTTCTTTAAGAAACAAAGCTAACCAGTAGTAAGTTCCGGTTAGCTTTTGTTTAGTTAACTTTAAAGTATCTACTATTAAACAGCTACTGCTGAAAGTTTCTTTGCAGCTTCTTTAACTCTACTCAATCCCTCGGAAAGATATCTCTATTTAACATTTCTCAAACTAAAGGTATACTATAAAATGAAAGCCAACTTAATGATCTTTCCTCTTCATAAAATAGCCAACAGTGAGGGCTTACTGCTCGTTAATACGTGATAAACTATGGAAATGGTACTGGTTTCTTGTTTCTTTGGCTAAGTATAATGCTTCGTCAGCATGTTTAATTAATAATTCACTGCTGGAGCCATCTTTGGGGTATAGGGAGATACCGATACTTGCTGTTGCTTCAATCCTATGGCCACTGATGGTATATTCCTGCTGAAGCGCCTTATATAGCCTCTCTACAATTTTATAAACACTCTTACCATTTTTAACGCCTTTAATTAAAACTACGAATTCATCGCCACCTATCCGGCCAATGATACTATCTTCCCTTAAATTATTTACCATGCGCTGTGAAAACTGTTTAAGGAGCTCATCCCCTGCATCATGGCCTAATAAATCGTTAATTTCTTTAAATTTATCTATATCTAAATAAAATAATGCAAGCTGTTCCTTTATTTTGCTCGCAGATAAAATACCCTGTTCAAGAATCTCCATGAAACTGCGCCTATTTCTAAGTCCGGTCAACGAATCATAATAAGCCAGATTTTCAAGTTCCTTCTCATATTTTTTTCTGACGGTTACATCCCTTAATAGTATCTGCATAACAGCTTCCCCATTATAAATAATCGGTAGGGCTGTAACCTCTGCATAAAACTGTTTATAGTCATAGCGAATAAACCGTTCTACAAAAGTAACAGGTTTGTAAGCCTCAATATCGTCCATCATATTGAAGAGCCTTTGTTCAATATCTTTTTTGTTTTCCGAATAAATAAACTTCCAAATTGATCTGCCAACCATATCATTCGGACTGACTTGCCCTAATAACCTTGTGCCTGCAGGATTAATAAACAAGATTTGGTTCTTATTCCGGACGATAATTGCATCAGGTGAAAATTCTACCAGTTTTCGGTATCGGTCCTCATTTTCCTTCAATTTTCTTTGGATTTCCATTTGTTCAGTAAAGTCCTTATACATCCCCAATGCCAAAATTCCATCTTTATTAATAGCTCTATAGGTTGATAATATATCCAGAATTTCTCCATTTTTAGTTTTTCTTTCTGTAAAACAGTAATTAATATTTTCTCCTCTTCTTAATCTATCAAGAAATTCCTTGTGTTCCTTATTATTCATGCCATGTAGGGGAGGCGGAGGGGTTAATCCTCTAATATCTTCAATTGTCCAACCCAATATTTCAGTAAAAGTTGGATTTGCCTGAAGGATTGCCCCATCATCTCCAATTAAAAAGATTGCATCATTTGTGTTTTTCCATATTAATTCAAACGCCTTACGCCCAATTTTTGATAAATCATCTACTTTTATATCCATACAGCTACCCCTTTGCTGTAAGTCAGAAGTCTAAATCCATGGCCATTCCCTGTAGTTATTCTCTATCATTTCTTCGAATGTAGAAATTTTTTTGAACATGTCCAATTCCTTTTCCTTTTTGAAAATGTGCATCATTTTTTATCTTCCTCCAATACGCGGACCTCTACAGGGGGCAAAATATCCTTCAATTCTCCCCGCTTTGTTTCAAACCAGGGCGGCAGCATCAATTTTCCCCCAAGTTCATCAATTGGTTCATCAACCGCAAAGCCGGGCTGGTCAGTAGCTATTTCAAAAAGGATTCCACCTTCTTCATGGAAATAGATAGCTTTAAAATATTTGCGGTCCCTGATTTCTGTTGGATTGTATCCTTTTTCCTCAAGAAGTGATCTCCACCGGTTATGATCTTCTTCATCACTTGCTCTCCAGGCAATATGGTGAACTGTCCCAGCCCCCATAAGCCCGCGAACCGATGGAGTAAGCTTGATATCAATTGTGTTTCCAAGGTCAGAATCTGCTTCGAATCTTAAGAAACCCTCTTCCTGCCCAATCAATTGGAGTCCCAGTATATTCTCAAGAACATCAGCAGTTTTATTTGGCTGTGCCGAAATCAGGGTCGCTCCGCCAAACCCTTTAACGGCAACATCTGGGTGAATTTCACCAAAGCTCCACTTATTGAATGGCCCCTCGGTTCTTTCTACGAATTCAATTTCAAGCCCATCAGGATCCCGGAAGCTTAAATACCTTTCACCGAATCGAATAGTCGAGTAAGTTTTTATCTTATATTTGTTAAGACGTGCTTCCCAAAAGGCGAGTGAGTCTTTTGGGATGACATAACTTGTTGAGCCAACTTGGCCAGTACCAATACGGCCTTTTAACTGTTTTTCCCACGGAAAGAAGGTGATAACAGTTCCCGGTGCGCCCGATTCATTTCCAAAGTAAAGATGATATACTTCCGGACGGTCGAAATTGATTGTCTTTTTTATAAGCCTCAGTCCAAGTACGCCAGAGTAGAAATCAATCGTTCTTTGTGCATCATTCACCATCGCGGTAATATGATGAATTCCAGCTGTTTGTTGCATACCTGCTTCCTCCTTCAGGTTGAACTCAGTACTGTGCATTGGCGGATCAACTAAAGCTTTTCGTCTAAATTCCTGATTTCGAAAGGAAGGACAGATCTTTCTATCCTATCGCGGTATTGCTCATATCGTTCTGGCAGCATCAATTGCTCCCCCATCGTCTCATAGGATTCGTCATGGGCAAATCCTGGAGGATCTGTTGCTATTTCAAACAATATTTCCCCATGCTCCCTAAAATAAATGGCGTTAAAGTAGTTTCGGTCCTGAACAGGAGTGACCCCAAACCCGTGGCTTTCAACATATTCCTTCCATTCAAGCTGGTCTTGGTCATCGATTGCGCGCCATGCTATGTGGTGGACGGTTCCTACTCCCATTTGTCCGCGGCCAACAGGGGTTAATTTCAAATCAATGATGTTCCCTATATCAGCTGTAGAACGGAAACGGACCATATCGTCTTCCTCCGCAATTCGCTCCAGTCCCATTACTGTTTCCAACAACTCTGCTGTCTTTTTTGGCTGAGCGGAAAGTAAGGTTGCCCCTCCAAAACCTTTAATGGCAACTTGAGGAGTAATATTTCCAATTGACCAAGTGTTAACCTCCCCTTCTTCTCTTTCAACTAGTGCGAGACGCAGGCCATGCGGGTCATCAAATTCTAAATATTGCTCCCCAAAGCGGACCATTTTTATAAATGGTATATTGAACTTCCCTAGCCTTTCTTCCCAAAATCGAAGGCTTCCTTTAGGAACTGCATAGGAAGTGATTCCTACTTGCCCATCTCCTATTCTCCCTTGATATGCACCGACCCATGGAAAAAACGTAATAATTGTTCCCGGCTTTCCGCCCTCATTGCCAAAATAGAGATGATACGTACCCGGATCATCAAAATTCACAGTCTTTTTAACTAACCGCAATCCTAAAACTCCTGCATAAAAATCTGCGTTCTCTTGTGGATGGCCTACAATCGCTGTTATATGGTGTATCCCCATTGTTTTCTTACTCATTTATAGCACTCCTTTTTATTTTTATATTAAGAATCTAGATTTCGAGATATTTTTCAAAAGCACATTACTCAACTTTATTATTTACTTTCTTTAAAAGTTTCAAAAATGTTTCTGCCTCTTCTGGGTCCAGTACTTCAAACAGTCCATCAACCATGTCCAGATAATTTGGCATGATCGTGTCCATGAGGTTAAGTCCTTCATCTGTTAAAGAAACATGTATCGCCCTGCGGTCATTAGGACAAGCACTTCTTTTTAAGAGGCAGCGCTTTTCTAATTTGTCTATTACGTACGTCATCGAACCGCTTGAAATTAAGACATTCTGGCAAATTTGCTGGATTGTCATTGTACCTTTTTGGTATAGCACTTCCAACACTGAAAATTCCGTTACATTTAACTTGCTCTTGAGCATTTGTTCTCTTATTTTTTCATGAATCCCTTTTGCCGTTTTCATTAAAACAATAAACGGCCGATTGGGAAATCTTCTTTCCACTTTACTCAACACCTATCCTATTAATATTTTCAATGCGTATGATCATCAGCGATTTGATGAGGGTCGTCAAAAATGAATGTCCTTAACTTTCGAGGCAAGAAACTGCGTATTTCTTCTTCGTTAAATCCAACGTTCATTCTTTTTTCATCCTTGATAATTGGCCGCCTTAACATAGACGGGTTTTCAGTTAAAATTTGATATAACTCATGCAGTTTAAGTGATTCCAAATCTATGTTAAGATTCCTAAACGTTTTAGAGTTAACCGAAATAATTTCTTCGGTTCCTTCATAAGTTAGGCGGAGGATTTCTTTTATTTCTTCAACCGTCAGCGGTTGCTTCGTAATATTTCTCTCTACGTAATCGATTTGATGATCCTCCAGCCATGCTTTTGCTCTACGGCACGAAGTACAACTTGGAGAAGTATAT
Organism: Neobacillus oceani; assembly: GCF_046237595.1. Lineage (NCBI taxonomy): Bacteria > Bacillati > Bacillota > Bacilli > Caryophanales > Bacillaceae > Neobacillus > Neobacillus oceani. Next base: position 4,035,195 of record NZ_CP143543.1, read on the forward strand.
AAATTCAACATGTGTACCACACTCCTACAATAAAAGTTTATCTCAATTTAAAATATCTCTAATTCAAGATAAATTATATAACTTAATTGGAAATAAGTCAATCATCTAAGAATAATTTTAGTTCTAGGACCAAAAAATTTTTATGAAAATATGAGAAAATGCCTCCCTATCATTTTATAAATAGGAAGGCATTTTATTTTTAATTATTATTTATTTATTTTCCTTCTTTTGCACCGAACATTTCTTCAGCATATATAGCACCCAAACCGTATGCACCGCCATGTTCTTTAGCAATGGACATTACACCATCATATGTTTCTTGGTTAGCCCAGTCACGTTGCAGTTCAAGCATATATTGCATCCAAGTGATTGGAGTTGCTCCTGCTTGTATCATGCGCTCTACCGCCATATCATGTGCTTCTGTCGTAACCCCGCCTGAAGCATCGGTTACTACATAAACCTCATAACCATCTTCAAGTGCATCAAGTACTGGCATTACGACACAAACTTCAGTCCAAAGACCAGCTACTACTAATTTTTTCTTTCCTGCCTTTTTAACTGCATCGACAACTTTTTGATCATCCCAAGCATTCATGGATGTACGGTCGATAATTTCCTGCTCAGGAAATACTGCTTTAATTTCCGGGAAAATTTGCCCGCTAAAAGTATCAGCAGCGACCGTTGATAGTATAGTTGGTACATTGAAAAGTTTCGCAGATTTTGCAAGAGCTTCAACGTTGTTACGAACTTCCGCTACATCATGCGACTTAGTGGCAAATGCCATCTGCGGTTGATGGTCAATCAACATCAATGAATGGTTGTCCGGTGTCAAAATGTCCGAAGTGGTAGTTGCTTTTACTTGAGCTTTTACTTGAGCTTTTCCATTTGCTGATACTTTGGAAGCCCCTCCATCTGCAAAAGATGCAGCTCCAACAAGTCCTAAAGCCATAGATAACGCAAGTCCAGTAGCAGTGATTTTCTTAAAAATTCCTTTTTTCATCTTAGTCACTCTCCATAATTTAATTATTTGATATTTTTGTTTTATCTTTCGCAAATCCATCCCAATCAATCTACTTCTCTCTGAAACTCCCCCTTGTTGCTGATTGAATCCAAGTTATTAATTTAAGATCAGCCGGCTTAAATATACTCAGTGGTATATTTTTAATTAATAAATCTTTAATTAATATATCTTGAATTTAAGATAAATATAAACCATTATTAAAATATCGTCAATTATAATGAACTAAAATATTTTTAATTAAAGATAATTTTTAACGCTACCTTAATAACTTTCTCAATTTAAACTACGGAAACTGCATATCCACCGTTCTTACACGTTCCCAAAAGCACTCGGAACCGATAAGCCTGGCAACCGCAAGTTTATAGTTCACTAAGAACAAACTATCCAGGTATTTGCCTCGTGTTTTATTATTTTGTCCGCCAATAAGAAAATATTAGATTGAACAATAATGTTCTAACCTAATTTACTCCTTAAAACCCCTTATCTATTGGTTCACAAACTTTATATATATTAGAAAAGAACTAAAAAAAACTGAAAGGAGTTGTTAACTTCTTTCAGCCTATCTTTTTTATTGAGCTGTATATCCACCGTCAATTACGATAGCTTGTCCGGTTACACTCTTAGCCTTATCTCTTGCTAGGAACAACGCATAATCAGCAATTTCACTTACATCAAGCGAACGTTTTTGAGGTACAAGCGGGAGAAGAACTTCTGCTAATACATCTTCTACAGGTACATTCCGGGATTTTGCAAGGTCAGCCATTTGTCCACGAACAAGTGGAGTATCGACATATCCAGGTGCAATAGCATTCACTGTAATACCATGTTCAGCGCCTTCCAATGCAGCGACCTTTGTAAGGCCAATAACCCCGTGCTTCGCGCTGTTGTATGCAGCCTTGCCTGCAAATCCAATCAAGCCATTAATTGAAGCAATGTTAATAATCCTGCCAAACTTTTGCTCTTTCATAATCGGGAATACATGTTTTGTTAGGATGAATAGTGCAGTAAGCATGATTTTTTGCATCAACTCAAACTTGGCAGTAGGGAACTCTTCTATTGGTGATACATGCTGTAACCCACCATTGTTAATAGCAATATCAACGATACCATATGTTTCTTTAGCCACATTGACTAGATGAATCGATTCTTCCTCACTTTGTTACATCCGGCACAGCAGTTACATTTGACTGCGTCTCACTTTTTGAAAAGGATTTTGAAGAGAACGCAAAAGAGCCAATCGAATTCGATTGGCTCTTTATTATAAATTATTGATTTCCTTTTTTAACCCACTCAGCAACTGTAACTGTACGTTTTGCTTGATGCTTAACAGCACCCTCAACATCCTCAATCATCTTACCATCTTGTCCAACTGTTACACTTGTTCCATATGGATTTCCACCTGCACCAAAGATAACTGGATCAGTGTAACCAGGAGTGGCAATAATTGCACCCCAGTGCATCATTGAAGTATACAACGATAAAAGAGTGGCTTCTTGACCACCGTGCGGATTTTGCGCAGAAGTCATAGCACTTACTACTTTGTTGATTGTTTTTCCATTCGCCCATAGCCCGCCTTGAATATCAAGGAATTGTTTCATTTGTGATGGCATATTTCCAAAACGTGTTGGAACACTAAAAATAATAGCATCTGCCCATTCAAGATCCTCCGATGTTGCAACTGGAACGTCTTTTGTTGCTGCTACGGTTGATTTCCATCCTTCATTTCCTTCAATCGCTGATTGTGGAGCTAATTCTTGTACTTTTAAAACTCTAACCTCAGCACCTGCTTCTTTTGCTCCTTCTGCAGCCCATTTTGCTAATTGATAGTTTGTTCCACCCATACTATAAAATACTACTGCTAATTTAACATTTGTCATATTTTCCATCTCCTTTGATTTTCTAAATAATTTATCGAAAAACCCCATATTTACACCTTCTTCTTTTTTTTTACCTAATAAGAACCTCCATGAAAATACATTATTAATGGAGGTAGTTCTTCGTATTCGACCAGGAAACCTAATTTTAAGCTTCCCTCCCCTTAAATATTAGTTGCCCAAGAGAAAATAACTTACTGCCATTCAAAACCATGTGCACCGCAAGGACTAGTAACACAAGGTCGAAAACATAGCCATTTAGAAATCCATCCGGCAATTTCACCGTAAAGATTGCACCAATCATGATCAAACCAAATAGTAGTGAAACGATCCGAGTCCCTAAACCAAGAATAATTGCAATACCACCTACTAATTCAATGGTAGCTACTGGATAAGCAATGAATCCTGGAATTCCTATACTATCAAACCAACCTGCTGTATTCTCTATACCACCTTGAAACTTAGAAACTCCGTTTGCTAAAAAGACAAGACCTAGCATAACACGAAGTAATAAGGTTCCAATTTCATTTCTGTTTGACATAAGATGTTCCTCCAATATTTAATACTTTTTATCTCCGATTCATATATTATCATGTTATATATTTTTAATTCAAGATATTTGATTGTATTTTTATATAGTAATTTTTCCCGACCATCTAAAATTGATAAGATGTAAACCTAAATATAAAGAGCTTTACATTAAATCTTACTGAAATTTATAATAAACAATAAAATATGTGCTAATAAATACAAACAGAGTAGAACCAATCAATTGACTGATTCTCTCTCTTTTATATAATGATTAAATTAAATGGCTTTTTTATAATTCTTCATCACGGTTGCAGTCTTTTGAATAGACGTATGTTAAATTTTCTCTTCCTACTGCATAGGCTGCCTGATGTACGTAAGGCCCCATGAAAATATAATCGCCTTTCTTTACTGGAATCCAGTTATTATCCAAGTTATACATTCCTTCTCCGGACAGTAAATAGGCTCCATGCTCTTGCACATGCGTTTCAATAAACGGATGGCTAGCAGCTGGATCAAAGGATAGAATATGGAAATTCATATCAAAATCAAGATCTGCTGGCAATAGATCCTTAATGTTAACATTATGCATATCGTCATAAATTCTATATTCAATGTTATTAGCGTGGCCTGAAACAACCCAAGGCTTTCGCCCTTCTAGTGGTTTATATTTTTTCTTGTAAAGGAACAGTTTGGACTCCCCTTCTTGTAGGTTTTCCAAATACAATTTTGTTCCTGGCGGACAATATAGATAGCCGCTTTCTTCAAGAATAAATTCTTCCTCGCCTGCAGCTGCCTTCACTTTTCCATCAATAACATATACGAAAGTCTGTACGTCTGCTTGTCCACCAAAGCCTTCGCTATTTTTACCACCTTTTCGCATTGTCACAATGTAATCGACAAAGCTCGCTCCAAGCTTAGGAGATCCTAATACGGAAATCACACAATTTTCGAATCCGGGAATAACATTATTCACCAATCCTTCTGGTGCTATTAATGCAAATTTCCCATGTTCAATGATCGATCTGCTTGATAATAAGTCTTTTGGATAACCCATCTCAAAAACGCTCCTTTTTCTCATTACTATATAAGTTATTATTTTGCAAATGGATCCTTATCGTCGTATTTATTGTAGTGAACGACATCTGACTCAAGGTAACGATACACTTCGTCGACAATTTCAATCCCTTCCAGCCTGGATTTTTGTTCAATTATTGTCGTGTTTTGGCCAGGATATAATACCTGGTCGAAGCCTGGCGCTGGTTTAATATTATTTAAATCACTCATTGTTTTTGAAATGTTTTCTTTAAATGTTGTTAAGTCTGTAAAATATGCTGGATTGATGACAATATGAAGCTGGCCTAAATTTCGCCCTTCACTTAAATCATGATACATGGATGAAACACGGTTTCCGAATGGCAATCCGAGTAAAATGCCTGATAATACGTCCACCATCATCATTAAGCCATAGCCTTTCGGTCCCGCGATTGGGAGTAAAGCATTTACTTTAAACGGATCTGTCGTCGGCTCACCATTTTTATCGACCGCCCATGTATCAGGAATCGATTCATTCTTTGATCGCGCATGAAGGATTTTTCCCCATGCTTGGACTGTAGTGGCCATGTCAAAGGTAATCATGTCATCATTTTTACCTGGGGCCGCAAACGCAATTGGATTGGTCCCATAGTACGGTTCAACACCTCCAAAAGGAACGACCATTGGATCCGATTGAACAAGTGAAAGACCAATTAAACCTTCTCTAGCAGCTTGTTGAACATAGTATGAAAGAGCTCCGCTGTGGCTGATCCGTTTCACTCCAACTACTGCTACTCCAAACTCTTTCGCCATTTCGATGGCGCGATCCATCGCTTTTTTTGCAGCCACATGCCCGACACCGTTATCACCGTGGAAGATCCCAGTGCTTGGTCCTGTCTTTTCAAATGCAAAATTCGGGTTTGTGTTAATGCCCCCTTTCGCAATTCTTTCAGCATAATATTCCACTCGCATTGCTCCATGGGAATGAACCCCCCGAAGGTCTGCATGGACTAATACATCAGCTACTCCTTCAGCATGTTCTTCTGAAAGGCCAGCTTTGTTCAGCTTTACTTTAATTAGTTTTTTTAAAGCATCTTCTGTTGTTTTCATATTTATAATCTCCTATTCATTTAGATTATTATTCTTTGTAAGCCAATTCATACAATGAATCTATTAGAGCTTTAACGCCCGTTGCTAGATTTTCCGGACTTGTATATTCTAATGGATTGTGGCTGATGCCCTTATGGCTCGGCACAAATATCATAGCTGTGGGCACAAGTGGTGCAATGATTTGAGAATCATGTCCTGCTCCGCTATGCATGAGTTTGTAATTGAATCCATTTTCTTTCACTTGTTTCTCAATGGCTTCAACTACTTGTTGATCCATCGGAATTGGGTCCTCATCCATCCACATATCGATGTTAATTTCTAACCCGGACTCGGCGGCAACACGATTAATAATCGTTGCTAATTCCTCAGTAAACTTTACAAGCATCTCTTTTTCAGTATGCCGGACATCCAATGTAAATAATGCGCTACCCGGAACCACATTCACGATGTTCGGCTTTACCTCGATTTTTCCTACTGTCGCAACAAGTGGATCGCCATATTCAACGGCCTTGCTAATGACGCCGTGAATCATTTGGCTTGCTGCAAATACGGCATCCTTACGATACCCCATCGGCGTTGTGCCGGCATGGTTTGCTACCCCCGTTACCTCAATCGTAAAACGCCTTTGGCCGACAATACTGTTGACAACCCCTATATCTTTCCTTCATTCTCCAAAACATTTCCTTGCTCAATATGAATTTCAACAAAGGCTTTTAAATCATTCCGGACTGAATTTGATTCATTCCTAAAATCAAAACCGGCTCCTCTCATCGCATGTACAAAAGGAACGCCATTAAAATCCGCTATGTTTTCAACATCCTCTTTTTTCGCGATGCCAACAAGGTTTTTTGAACCCCAGAAAGCATATGGAAAACGGCTTCCTTCTTCTTCAGCAAACGAGACTACTTCAAGATTGCGGAGCGGCTGCCCATATTTGGCTTTTAAAAATCGAATCGCTAAAATACCAGCGAGAATTCCGAATGCACCGTCTAATTTACCGCCATTTTTAACTGTATCAACGTGAGATCCAGTTAAAATTGTTTCATTGCTATACTTCGTTCCTTCCAAGCGCCCAAACAGATTGCCAATTTCGTCATAATAAGTAGTCAATCCATCTTCTTTGAGCATTTTTTCTAACGCTTTTTGTGCCTCGATCCACTCGTTTGTATAAAGCAGCCGAGTAACGCCGCCTTCAGGATCCTTGCCATATTCACCCAGCCAATCAACGAGTTGAGATACTTCACGTGTTAAATCTTTCACATTTATCTAACCTTTCCTATTTTTTACGATCATTTACTTCCTTTTTACTTTTACTGCTGTAGGCTTGCTTTACCTTTTCGGTCTTCTTTAAAGAACATCATTAGAAAGAACCCTACGATTAGAACAATGACTGCTGAGTAAAATCCGGCGGCCATGCTGCCTGTTTTATCAGCAAGAAAACCAACAAACCAAGGGGCGATTACTGACGACAACATTCCCATAAAATTAAAGACACTAAATGCAACCCCATATGCCGTTGGAGTAACATTTTCAGAAACAGACGAGATCAGAATCGGATCCAATGCAATTTTGCCAAATAACCCATAAACCAACAGTGCCAGAATCAATAAAAATGTATTGTCAACGTAAACCGTTGCCCACAATGCAATCGCAGCAACTGGAATAAGAATAAATACGAGTGGCTTCTTCCTGCCTGAGCGATCCGAAATATAACTTGCGATAAGCGCCCCCGGTATCGAAGCCAAAGGGACCAAAGCCGATATCAAACCAACTTGACTGCCGTGAAAGCCCCTTTCTGTTTCCAAAAACTTTGGCAGCCAGGTGACAACAACGGTAAAGCCATAAATGGAACAAAACAAGACAAGAAAAGTAATCAAAAGATTGCGGTTTTTAAATAAAGATAAAACCGAAACTTTTTCTCCCTTCTTCGATGGCTCTACTAGCTGTTCACGTTGTTTCGACTCCTTATCTGGATTTTTTTCCTTTACCAATACTGAAATAAGGATCCCGACAAGAACGGTAAGTACGCCGAAGATATAAAAGGGAACACTCCAGCTCATGCCCTTATCCAAAACTAATGTACTCGACAAGACAAAACCGAAAGCAATTCCCAACCCCGATCCACTGTTAATAATCGCACTGCCTTCAGTTCTATTTTTTTCCGGGATTGCTTCGGATGACAGGGCAAATTGTGGGCCGTAATAGGTGGCTGAAGAAAATCCCGCTAAAGCACGAGCCACTAAAAAGCCTGTAAAACCAGCCATGAGGCCACTGATCCCTGTCAATATTCCATATAAAATAAACCCGATGACAAGCAACTTTTTCCTTCCAAATTTATCACTGAAAGCTCCTGCTGGAATTTGCGCGACTGTGTAAGTCAGAAAGAATATACTATTGACCAAACCAAGCTGGCTATTGTTCAGGCTATACTCTAGGCCAATCTCCCCTAAAATAGGATTCAAAAAATATTTATTTGCATTTATAAACATCCACCCTAATGTGAATGCAAACACCACTTTCCACCAATATGGAATGATAAATTTCTTGTTCATTACCACTTGTTGTTCTTTTTCATTTGATGCCATAAAGGTAACTCTCCTTTCCTTTGATGATTACTGTAGGAACGGAAAGTCATAAAAAACATTCCGTAATTTTTATTTTTGTATTGGTTTTCCGTTTTCGAACACGACTTTCCCGCCAACAATGGTTGTCTTCACTTTTCCTTTAAATGTCATACCCACATATGGGGAGTGCTGGTGGCGGTAGAACAGGTCTTCGTTCTTTAGTTCAAAGCTTTCATTCAGGTTGACAATCGCCAAGTCAGCATCGTATCCTTCCGCGATTGTTCCTTTCGTTGAAAGTCCGAACAATTTTGCCGGGTTTGTCGCAGTCAATTCAACAATCTTTTCCAATGGTAGATTTCGTTTAAAATGGCCTTCAGTCAACATGATATTCAAAGTAGACTGAGCACCGGAGATACCGCCCCAACCTTCAAAATAGTTGTCTGTTATTTTTTTCATGGATGCTGGCGCTGGTGAATGGTCGGAGGCGATGACATTGATTTCACCATTGGCAATTGCAACCCAAAGATCTTCTACTTCTTCTTCATCTCTTAACGGAGGAGCACATTTCGCCAATGCTCCTTTTTCTTCTAAATCTTTTACTGTTAATGACAAATAATGTGGGCATGTTTCGACTGTTACATCCACGCCTCTTTGTTTAGCTTCATTAATAACCTGAACGACCTTTCGGCTGCTCGCATGGACGATATGGAGTTTACATCCAGTTGCTTCTGCATAAGAGATTACTCTTCTAACCGCTTCGATTTCGGAAATAATCGGCCGAGATTCAACAAAGTCTCTTGCAGTTGTTTTGCCTTGGCTTTGTTTTTCTTTTGCGAGCTGATCAGTAATAACCGTACTTTCCGCATGAACAGCAAGAAGAGAACCTAGAGAAGCAATCTCTTTCATCCCTTTATAAATTGTTTCATCATCAACATTATTGAAATCTGCAATTCCGCTTGGTGACATGAACGCCTTAAATCCGATAACGCCATTTTCATGAAGTTCCTTTAAATCATCAATATTCTCCGGTACTAGTCCGCCCCAGAAACGTGGATTAACAATCGATTTTTTATCGGCAGCGGAGCTTTTCAGTTCCAAATTGGCTTTGTTAATTGTCGGTGGCGTACTATTCAATGGCATATCAAAGAATGTTGTAACACCGCCTGCAGCCAAGCTTTTGCTTCCTGTCTCCAGCCCTTCCCATTCCGTTCTGCCTGGTTCATTAAAATGGACGTGTGTGTCAATCAAACCCGGAAGGATATGAAGCCCTTCAGCGTTAATCTCTTTATCCGCTGTTGCCTCTAAAGGTTTGCCAATAGATACTTCTTTAATTTTGCCATCCTTGACTGCAATATCACCTTGGACGATTGAATCAGCTGTAACGATTGTTCCATTTTTTATAATTAAATCGTAATTAACCATGGTTCTCCTCCATTATTTCTTCGCATTGACCCTTGCCGTTTTTACATTGGCAAGGGTCTTGATTATATTATCTGTTGCCTTGTTCTTATTACTTTGCGGAAATTAGCTTTCCAACAGGGTTACCAACAATGCCTTTCTCCAAATCGAAAACGACATTCCCGCGCACGATTGTTTTCGTCACACGGCAGTCAATCTTCCGGCCTTCATACGCACTGTGTTTATTTTTATAGTAGAGATCTTCCCTTTTCACTGTATAAGACTGGTTCGGATCAACCAGGATAATATCGGCGTCCTTTGAAACGGCTATTTCGCCTTTATGAGGCAAGTTAAAGCGCTCAGCTGGGTTGGTTGCGATTAAATCGACAAACTTGTGTACAGGTAGTCCACGTTGTTTCACAGCCAAATCAAACATGAGGTCGACGTTATTTTGCGCTCCGCTGATTCCGCCCCATGCTTCCCAAAGGTTTCCTTGCTTCAAGTCCTCAGTACAAGGCGAATGGTCGGATGTCAGCCAGTCAATATTGCCGTTTAGAAGCTCGTCCCATAGCTTTGCTTGGTCTTCTGCCTTTCTAATTGGAGGCTGGCATTTTGCCCTAGGGCCAATTTCATCTACCTGCTCGGCAGTAAAGGCGAAATAGTGTGGGCATGATTCAACTGTTACATTCACACCCTCTTCACGGGCTTTTAAAATAGCTTGAATCGCCTCTGATGTACTAATGTGCACTAAATGCAATTTACAGCCAGTTTCTTTTGCAAAAAGAAGGGCGCGTTGGACGGCATCCACTTCTGTAAAAACAGGGCGGGATTCCGCATATTCTACCCCAGAATTCTTGCCTGCTTCAGCAAATTCTTTAGCAAGCCCAGATGTAACCGAAGGATTTTCCGCATGGATGCACAGCAGCTGATCCAGTTCCGCTAATTTCTGCATCCCCTTATACAAGGTATAATCATCGACATTTGTAAAATCTCCAGGAATATCGCTTGTGATATCAGACATGAAGCATTTAAACGCCAGAACCCCTGCATCAGCCAATTCCTCCAGCTTTTCCAGATTATCTGGCACGAGACCCCCATAAAAGGCATAGTCAACATAGTTTTGTGTTTTTGCCGCTTCAAGCTTCAGATCCAATGCCTTTTTATTGATTGTTGCCGGGAGTGCGTTCAATGGCATTTCCACATAACTAGTCGTTCCTCCGGCTGCCAAAGCCTTCGATCCTGTTTCAAAGCCTTCCCATTCTGTCCTTCCCGGTTCGCTGATGTGGACATGTGTATCAATCATTCCAGGCATGACATATTGCCCATTCGCATCAATGATTTCTTTTGCATCCTTAGTAATTTGCTCAGCAATGCAGGTGATTTTTTCGTTTTTTATTCCAATATCAACCTTTCGAACCCCATCCCGGAATACAACATTGCCGCCTTTAATAAGTAAATCAAGTGCCATTATTAAAACCCCTTTCGATAAAAAAGATTAATACCCACCGTCAAAATTTCCTTTTGTTTGACATTCCCCTAGCAGTATTCCTTTAAAAATTGCTGCCTGACACCCCAATTAATATTGATAAATCTTTTTTCTAGCTACTTTTCTAAATTCATTTTGCTCAGCTTTGTTCACTACACACTTTTTATGCTACGCATCTGAAGGACAATGTAGATAATAAACGCTGAAATAACCCCAACAAACCACGAAATTTCATAAAGCGGCTTTAACAACGGGACGAAATTACCGATTAAGCAAAGTACCCCCGCAATAGTAGCTGTAATAAGGGCATTTACATTAAATCCATTTTTATAGTTGTATTTACCGTCCTTGGAATATAATTCTCCCAACTCAATTTCTGTTTTTGATACCACAAAATAATGAGCTAACATAACACCTGCTATCGGAGCTAGTAAGCCGCCAACGATATTTAAGAATGTAAAAATACTTGTCGCATTCTCCATAAGTTTCCAAGGCATTACAAGAATCCCAATTACAGCTGCAATCATTGCACCTGACTTAAACGTTAATTTTTTCGGGAATAGGGATGCCAACTGGTAACCAGCAGGCACAATATTACCTGTCACATTCACTGATAATGTTGTTAAACATAGTGTTAGAACTGATATTGCTATTGCAAAGGTACTATCAAACCGCGCAACGACATCCAGTACATTCCAAATTGGTGTCCCAAAGGCAATCTCGGAGCCTACAATGATCGAAATACTTGCAATGGCAAACAATAAATAAGTCACGACTAAACCTACTGTTTGTCCAATCGCTTGATCCTTCGTCGAGCGAGCCAGTCTTGTAAAGTCCGACACGTTTACGATAGGGGCTGCCCAAGCAGCAATGATTGCTGTTACAGCTGCAAAAAAGACGATTACTTTATTCCCGCTGACTCCTGCACCTGTATAAGCTAAAATTGGGCCAATACCTCCAGCTAATTTAATTGCCCAAATTGCCATACCGCCAAAAACAATATAGACAAGAGGAGAAAGGATATTTGCAAATTTACCTACAAGTCCCATTCCTCCAAAAATTAGAGCAACATTAAATAACCAGAACAATAGAAATGAAATTAACCCGGGTAATGATAACCCCAAAAGATTCCAATCTCCGCCTAACGTTAAATACGTTCGCCAAAGCTTTCCGATTAGGATAGACAACGCTTGGCTGCCTGCGAATGTTTGAAATCCAAACCACATGATTGCAGCAATTACCCCTCTTAACACTCCTGGAATCATTGCGCCTCTAGTTCCGAAAGATGAGCGTATGAGCATAGAAAAAGGTAAACCATATTTAGATCCTGCATGGCCATTAAGAACCATTGCAGCCGCTAATATAATTGACGCAGTCATAATGACCGCGAAAACTTGTCCAACAGACATCCCTATTGCAAAAAGCCCGCCAATCGCAATATAGTTTGGGATATTATGAACTGAACCCATCCAAATGGAAGTATAATTTCCGACGTTCCAATTCTTATCTTCTAGCTTCGTCGGCAAAATATCTTCGCTAAACCCCGCTTTTATTAATTGTTCACGATTGATTTGTTCCAATCGAATCACCCCTTTTTGTTTCGATCACAAAGCAGAGCCCATCCCGCACTTGAACATTTGATCGATCTAAATTTATTATTTCACTGTCGGTATTTGATAGTTGATTCAAATAGCGGACTGATTTCCAGATTTGAATTTTTTTAGGCTTATTTAGAATTAATTTTTGTTAATGCCTTTGCATTCATACCAGAGTTTGGTTAAGATATTTTTCTTAATCAAACTCTTACATACATACTTTTTAAAAATTTATAAAAATCACCTACTTCACTTTAATCAACAGGTTACTTTTTGTATCAATAAAACATTATATTCACATAATAAATCCTTAGGTTTTATCCGTCAAAGAATTTGTCTTGAATTAAAGATATTTTAATTAAGTATATTTGTGAAAACTATCACAATAAGTAACCATAGTACATTTGTGAACTATTTTAGCAAAACTCCTTAATACTTTTGGAAACGCTTAATTACCTATGTGCCAAGCACTTATTGTGTTACAATAAAACATATATATTATTTTATTTTTCAATAAATGGTTATTAAAAGTAGAAAGAAAACAAATAATGGCAGAGGTGAAACAGTTGAGCAAAGAAGTACCCCAACCACCACTATGCGATAAAATAGAACATTCTTATCAGTTAATCGGAAGAAAATGGGTAGGACTTATTATTCGTTCACTTATTGAGGAACCAAAACGATTTAGTGAGATTCACGCTAATATTCCTGACTTGAGTAAGCGCGTCCTTAATGAACGCCTGAAAGAATTAGAGGAGTCGGGGATTATCCTTCGACATGTCATTACGAGCCGACCTGTGCGCATTGAATATTCCTTAACTAGAAAAGGAAGCGAATTAGGGAGGGCACTTAGAGGTTTAGAAACATGGGCTGAAAATTGGCTTTAAGTGATCAGAGAGGTATATCCTAAGTAAATCATCACTAAATCGCCGTTATTTCACCGTTTATTGAAAAAATTGCATCAAGAACAAACATCGAATTTTTTAGAAGAATAACTATGGAAGAAAAACTGCCACTTGGAGCAGACCTTGAGATTGAAATAATCGCGAAAAGACCTAACCAGAGCGGAACGCAGCAACATTTAAAGTTTAAGGCCAAAAATAAAAGGCATTGGGAATGATTTTTCCCGATGCCTTTTATTTATTTGCTAATTTGAAGGCCGTTCCACTTCGTTTCATGTTATCTATTTTGCCATTTATTATAACCACATAACTAAAACACTGCCATTGCTTCTGTTAATGTAGAATTCTTTAGTTAAAAATTTTAAAATTAGAGTAAAGGATTACAAATCGTGTTGGGGGGATAAATTTTGGAAGAGTGGGAGGCATCTTATCTAGCTGGAATAATTGATGGTGAAGGAAGTATAACCTTAACAAGAATGCATCAAAAAGAGTTTAGACGCCCTTGTATTAGTATTGCATCTACAGATATAGAGCTCTTGGATTATATTAAGAGTATTACCGGAGGCTCTATTATTAACAAGAAAAACTACAAGCCTGGAAAGCACAAAAACTCTTACTGCTTAAATATAAATAAAAAGAATGAAGTCTTCTCCGCATTGCATCAAATTGCCCAATATTTAAGAGTTGAAAGAAAAAGACACCGGTGTAACTGGATTCTTCTACATTATAACAATATTACTCCTAGAAACGGTAAGTATGATCAACAAATGCTGGAGCGAAAAATGGAATTTGAAAAAAGTTTCTTTCTTTTATAATCATGCCATTCGTATCATTCACTCATTTACCTCATGTTCATCAAACAAAGATTTTAATAAAAAAATGTCGCGGATCATCACGGATTTTTGCCTATAAAAAGAAAAAACCACCAATTATGTATTGGTGGAGACGGTGGGACGTGCTATTCCATGCTTTCGTCATGGCACTGACTATATCTTCGACCTCCAATAAGAAGGCCGTCTGGCGTATTATGCATAATATAGTTTTGCCCGGTTCCCAGGCAGATTATGCATCCTAGTACTGCCTTGTGGGCAGCCTATAAGTCGATACACGGCTGTTGGATTGCTCCACATACCGCTCGGCATTGCCTTATCGCAACTGTTGCGACTTAGGTTTCACCGATAAAGCCAGATTTTCACTTGCATATTGCTATGCAAGGCGACTATTTCCTAATCGAACCCACGTCCAAAGATATCGGCACTTAGGCTTCTACGAGTGTAGTCGACATATTCGCGATTCGCTGAGCCATCTGCCTGTCGACAGGCGTTTGGTCAGCTAGCCTGGTTGTTCTCTTCCTTCATCCTCAGACGGTGGAATCCGGCGTAGCCCACTTAGAGTGAGTCCCTTACCCTACCACATGGGCAATGGAGGGAGGAACCGCTACGCAGTATTAAGCTGCGAAAGCGAGGTTGTTGTTAGTTTTGCCAGTTATTGGCGTTGACGTTTTAACGAGGCCGATCCCCTCGACTCGCAACCTAAGCTCGAACTACCCCTGTCGAATCCGTAGCGTCCCCATTGTAGTATGAGCGGCAATTGTTCATTGCCGGACGTCGGAAAAGCTCAGAGCATGAGCTTAGATTATACGCCGCAGTAATCCTGCGACAGTTCTAATTATATCACAAACAGCCATTTTTTCAATAGGAAGGACTTGGTTTCCCTTCGCATCTTACATTTTCTGCCGCTCGCGGAATGCCCTTTCGATATCGCGCTTGGCTTCCTTCTGCTTCAGGTCTTCGCGCTTGTCGTATTTCTTTTTCCCTTTTGCAAGGCCGATAAGCACTTTGGCGTAACCGTTTTTCAAATACATTTTCAATGGAACGAGCGCATAGCCAGATTCCTTCGTTTCGCCGAGCAGTTTCATGATTTCCCGTTTGTGCAAGAGAAGCTTCCGTGTCCTGAGCGGGTCATGGTTGTAGCGGTTCCCTTGTTCATAAGGGGAAATATGGACGCTGTACAGGAACATCTCGCCATTGTGGATCCTAGCGTACGAATCCTTCAATTGCACCTTTCCAGCGCGAATCGATTTGATTTCGGTTCCTTGCAGCACGATTCCGGCTTCATATGTCTCTTCTATAAAATAGTCATGGTACGCTTTTTTATTTTGCGCGACTGTTTTTCCAACACCTTTAGGCATGCTGACTCCCCCTAACATTCCTTAATTGTAGCAAAATTTCTCTATTCCCACAACGAAGCGCCCAAGAATGAAAGAGAGCCTCCAGGAGGCCCTCCAATTTTCCCGAACAAAACAGTTATGGCGTTTTAGCCGAAGCGATGTAACTTGTGCCTCACCGCTTTTTCCGTTTCGCACTCTTGTTTTTCGGGACGTTTTCGTAGAATTTACGTTTCTTCTTCTTGGCCTTATCGCCATCGCCAGAAGCACCAGGCTCCGTGCGGCCAATGCTTTTGGATACGGAACCGCGGCCGCCTGCCTTGCCTTTGGTCGGCTTTTTATCGGAGCTGTTCGTCCTGAAAATGCGTCCTTCCCCGCTCCGTTCGCGCCTTGTCCCTTTCATGCCAACGATTTCAAAGTCGATCGACCGCTCGTCCTTGTTGACGTTAATGACGCGGACGGTGATTTCGTCGCCAATCCGGAACACGTTGCCCGTCCGTTCGCCAATCATCGCAAAATGTCGCTCGTCATAACGGTAATAGTCATCCGTCATATAGCTGACATGGACAAGCCCTTCAATCGTATTCGGCAATTCAACAAACATACCGAAGTTTGTAACCGAGGAAATAATGCCATCGTATTCCTCGCCAATTTTGTCGGCCATGAATTCCGCTTTTTTCAGCTCGTCGGTTTCCCGCTCGGCGTCAACTGCGCGGCGCTCCATTTTGGAGGAGTGTTCTGCGATTTCCGGCAGCCTTGCATTCCATTTTTCACGGGTTGCTTCATCCAGCTTCCCATTTATCAAGTACGTCCTGATTAGCCTGTGAACGATTAAGTCCGGATAACGGCGGATCGGGGATGTGAAATGCGTGTAAAATTCAGTTGAAAGGCCAAAGTGGCCAAGGCTTTCAGGGTAATACTTCGCCTGTTGCATAGAGCGCAGCATGACCGTTGAAACGACCATTTCTTCCGGCTTGCCCTGGACCTCTTCGATGATTTCCTGAAGGGCTCGCGGGTGGACCTGATTGGCCGTCCCCCGAACGAGGTAGCCAAAGTTTGTAATGAATTCAAAAAACCTGCGCAGCTTTTCCTCTTTCGGATCTTCGTGAATCCGGTAAATGAACGGAACTTCCAGCCAGTGAAAATGTTCAGCAACCGTTTCGTTGGCGGCAAGCATGAACTCCTCAATAAGCCTCTCGGCAACGGAGCGTTCACGGATTACAACGTCAGTCGGCTTTCCATCCTCTTCCACCAGTACCTTTGATTCTTTAAAATCAAAATCGATTGCGCCGCGGTCCATTCTTTTTTTACGCAAAATGGACGCCAGTTCCTCCATTAGCTCGAACATTGGAACGAGTGCTTCATAGCGGCTGCGTGTTTCCTCATCTTTCTCGACGAGAATTTTGTTTACATCGCTGTATGTCATCCGTTCGGTCGTCTTAATGACACTTTGGAAAATCTCGTGGTTGACCACATGCCCGCTCGAATCAAGTTCCATTTCGCAAGAAAGTGTCAGGCGGTTTACTTTTGGGTTCAGGGAACAGATTCCATTCGATAACCTGTGTGGAATCATCGGGATGACCCGGTCGACGAGATACACGCTTGTGGCGCGCTCTTCCGCTTCCAAATCAATCGGAGAACCCTCCGTCACATAATAGCTGACGTCGGCAATATGGACGCCGAGCTTGTAGTTGCCATTGTCGAGCTTCGTTACGGTTACAGCGTCATCAAGGTCCTTTGCATCTTCGCCGTCAATTGTGACGATCACCTGGTCACGCAGGTCGCGGCGCCCTTCCATGTCGCGTTCGTCAATTTCATCCGGTACCGAGTTTGCCTGCTCAAGTACCTCTTCCGGAAAAGCGAGCGGAAGTCCGTGTTTATAAATGACCGACAGGATATCGACACCCGGGTCATTTTTGTGGCCGAGGATTTGAATAACCTCGCCTTCTGCACTCGTCCGGCCTTCCGGGTAGTTAACGATTTTCACAACAACCTTATGGCCTTCAACGGCTCCTCCGTTAGCGGCCTTCGGAATAAAGATGTCACCGGCGAATTTTTTTTCGTCCGGGATGACGAATCCGAAGCTCTTGCTTTCAACATATGTTCCGACCATCTGGGTAATGCCGCGTTCCAGGATGCGGACAACCGTCCCTTCCCTGCGCTCGCCCGATGTTTCCGATGAAACCCGGACAAGAACTGTATCGCCATGCATCGCATTGTTCGTTTCATTTGGCGGGATGAAAATATCATCCATTCCCGGCTCTTCGGGCATAACGAATGCAAAGCCCTTTGCATGGCCGGCCACCTTTCCGCGGATCAGATTCATTTTTTGCGGCAGACCATAGCGGTTTGAACGGGTCCTGACGACAAGGCCCTTTTCCTCCATTTGGACGAGCGCCTTTACGAATTCCTTAAAATCGGCCGAATCCTGAATCCCGAATGCTTCCTCAAGCTCCTGGACCGTAAGCGGCTTGTAGGCTTCATCCCTCATATATTGCAAAAGCTTGTCTATATGCGCTTGAATATTATCTTCCAAGCTTATCCCTCCCTTACAGGGTGTTTCTTATTATTCTTTCCAATCTAGGCTTTCCAGAAACGCATAAACATCCTCATGGAGTTGTTCTTTCTCTTTATCGAGGGTAATGACGTGACCAGATTCCTCGTACCACTTGATGTTCTTGTCAATCGACTCCGCTTCGCTATATATGATATTCGCGCTGTCCGGGTTGATCATTCGGTCATGGCGGGCTTGGACGACGAAAAGAGGTGCATAGATAAGGTCGACCTGGTCTCGAACATCCGTTATTAGTTCCTGAAGCGCTTTTAGCGTCGTCATCGGGGTTTTCTTGAACTTTTCCATTTCCTCGTTGACCTCTTCGGGGGTTTTCCCTTCATGCTCTTTGTATTCGCGTGCATACTGAAGAACCCCTTGATACATAGTTTCCTCGCTTCGGAAATCCATCGGGGCACACATTGGAATAATACCCTTTACAGGAACCGTGTAACCCAGCTTGAGCGAGAACACTCCTCCAAGTGACAGGCCGGCGACCGCGATTTCCTCATAGCCCTTATCTTTTAAAAATTGATAGCCGTCCATGACGTCCCGCCACCAGTCTTCAGGTCCGGTTTTCAAAAGTTCTTCCGGCGGTACCCCATGGCCTTTGTAGTGGGGCGCATGGCTAGTGTATCCTTTTTTCTCAAGGAAGCGGCCCAGCATGCGGACATCCGCGGAACTCCCGGTGAATCCGTGCAGGAGGAGCACCGCGCGCGGCCCGGCTTCAAACGTAAACGGCTTAGGTGGTTGTACCTTCATTTCTGTTAACTCCTTCTCATGTACATCTCCCTTAGTTTTAACAAAGGCAGGCTGCACATTCCAGAAATAAGCCTTTACGGCATGGCGAGACCGTTTTCTGAAAATTTAGATAGGAGCGAATCACAAGTAAAACGGGGCGAATATTTTCAAAAACAGGGTGAATAAGTACAAAAACGGGGCGAATTCTTTTTCCTACATTCAGAAAGCCCTTTTGCCAGGTACCTTTTTGTTTAAAATTGCACTAAATTTCCATCCAACCTAGCAAAAAATCCCTGTCTTCCGGGAAGGAAAGGTCCAATGTGGCCAAATCCTCCTTCGATTTCCAGGAAATATCCCAAATCAGGTTATCCGGATCCTGGATTTTCCGGTTGCCGCCGACGATTTTTACAATAAAATAACGGACTTCGACCAAAAAACCTTCATATGTACCTTTTTTCACCTTAACTTCATCCAGCACTTCAACAAGAAAACCCGTTTCTTCCTGAAACTCCCGCCTGCAGCACTCCCGAAAACTTTCACCTTCCTCAACGCCGCCGGAGGGCACGGACCATTTTTTCACTTCCTCAGGTTTTCCCTGCAAAACCATTAAGATGTTGCCTTGTTCATTTATACATATACCCGCTGCGCCAGCCCACTTTAACATACAATCGCTCCTTTTATATCAATCCCACTCAACTATTCGAGAGGAGCAGCCATTCTTCCTTTTTTCGCAAAAAATAAACCCGGCACGCGGCCGGGTCAATTTTCATTATTAAAGTTTTAAGTATGTTACGGCGATTGTCAGGATAAAGAACAATACCGAAAGGACAACCGTAATCCGGTGAAGGATAAGGTCGATACCGCGTGCTTTCTGCTTTCCGAAAAGCTGTTCCGCTCCGCCGGAAATTGCGCCTGAAAGACCCGCGCTACGGCCAGATTGAAGTAATACAACGACGATAAGTCCAATTGATACAATTACCAATAATGTTACGAATAATGCATGCATGAAGGCCACCTCCTGTTAGACGTTCATTCACAGTATTCTTAATTTAACATATAATCCCGTTTTTCACAATAGCGGGATTCATGGAGATTTTGACAATTGCTTCGAGGGTTGCCTCAGCGTTTGTCCCTCTAATACGGTTTGCACGTGGCAGCTGAAGCCAGGCGTCTCAACGCATAACCGATGCCGCCATACGGACATACGTATGCCGCTTACCGCGGACGACTATGGAATAGGCAAGTATATTTTCCGGAAGCGCGATTCCATTTGCACCGGCATCGCCGATATGGTAAAGGTCGGCACCAGCCATCTTGCTATTCAAAGCAATTTGCCTGATGGTTGCTTCGTCCGATCCCTCCTGGCTTGTCCCGGTCGTGAGGATGGCAAGTGCGCCCTTTTCATGGACAAGATCGACGAGGCGTGCTGTTTTTGATACAGTAAAGCCTGGAACGGTTCCCGGAGAAGGGATAAGGATAATATCCGCACCAACCTCAATAAACCGGTGCAATGTTTCCTCGCCCATCAGGCTGCTTCCAGTTTCACCCGCGACTCCGGCTCCGTGCATTTTTCCGGCAATAATCAGTCCTTCAGGTCCAAAGACATCCCGGGCAATGGCAATGGCTTTCGTGATCTCAGAATTTGATACACCTGTTTTCGGATTTCCCGTCAGGCATACGAAGTCAAAGCCGAGCTCCTTTGCCCTGCGAAGGGACCGCTCGGTTGCAATGCGCCCTTCAGGTAGTTCAGTGAGTGCTTCAAGCTTTTCCGCTGAAAGGTCTACAGGTTCTAGGTTCAATCCAACCGGACGGCCGACAAGCCGTTTTAGCGTACGGACAATTTCCTCCGGTTCGGTTGCCGGCATCCCTTGAATTTCAGGGTCGAAAACGTCAAAGAAGTTCAGCAGGATCAAGTCTGCGCCAAATGCGGCCACCATCTCAGCGTTTGTCACAGCAGGGTAAAGCGGGGTAAACGCCCCGATAACCTCTGCTAAAATCGTCCTTCCTTCCGAGGCGAGGATCGACTTTTTAATGTCCTGCCCGGTCATCTTCGCAAAATCGGACGCGGTGCAATCAAGAATTCGTTTCAACTTGGCTACCTCCCAAGGGAATTTTTTAGGTGTTTAATTCGTTGCAAGTGCCCTCAACTTGATGAAGACACGTTCGGGTAAAATTCCAGTTCAAAACTATTATCATAACCCTATTGAAGACACTAAAGGTGAAAATTCTTCCCAAACTTTCTTCACAAACCGAATGAAGACACTTTCATGTTAAAATCCCCCTCAAAACTGTCCTCATAAACATGCTCCTCTTTCTAAAGCATCAACATGGTTATTTTTTCAAAGGGAACGAAAAAAATACCTGGCGGCACGGGGCCGCCAAGCATATCCTAAATATTTATAGTTTCTTCATTTCGTTGGACAGGAACTCAACATCGGTTCCGACGACAACCTGGATATCCTGTTTGCTTAGCTTGATGACCCCTTTGGAGCCGAGCTGCTTAAGGCGGTTTTCATCTACGTTGTCTGTGTCCTTCACACGGAGGCGAAGGCGGGTGACGCAGTTGTCAATGCTAACGAGGTTATCCTTTCCGCCAAGAGCATCGACATATTGGACGGCGGCTGTATGATAGTCGCCTTTAATCGCGGAATCCTCGTCAAACTCACCTTCGACATCATCTTCACGGCCCGGGGTTTTCAGGTCGAGTTTCTTAATGAGGAAGTAGAACACAACAAAGTAAATGGCTGCGTACACAAGGCCGACCAACGCGAGAAGGAGCGGCTTCGTGGCGATGCCGTAATTCAAGAAGTAGTCAATCGCACCTGCAGAGAATCCGAATCCGTGCCGTATGCCCATTAGATAGGTGACCGCGAGCGCAATCCCCGTCAAAAGTGCATGGACAAAGTAAAGAACCGGCGACAGGAACATGAACAAGAATTCAATTGGTTCCGTTATACCTGTCAGGAACGAGGTAAACGCAAGCCCGATCATTACCCCGGCAACTGCTTTGCGCCTTTCTTTTTTGGCCGCTGCTACCATCGCTGCGGCTGCGGCTGGGAGGCCGAACATCATGACCGGGAAGAAGCCTGTCATAAAGATTCCGGCATCTGGATCTTTTGCAAAGAAACGGGTCAAGTCACCCTTGACGACTTCACCGGCTGCATTCGTAAATTCACCGAATTCAAACCAGACGAGCGTGTTCAGGACATGGTGCAGGCCAAGTGGGATGAGCAAACGGTTCAGGAAGCCGAAAGCCCCGACCCCCAGAGCCCCCGCTCCAACGATCCAGTTGCCGACAGAGTTGATTACATGCTGAATTGGCGGCCATACATATCCAAAGACCGCGGCAAGTATAAGCATGGTTAAAGCTGTGATAATTGGAACGAAGCGCCGCCCTCCAAAGAAGCCAAGCCAATCTGGAAGTTTGATATCATGGTATTTATTGTACAATAGCCCGGCAATAACCCCGGCAAGGATACCTCCGAGGACCGCCATGTTGATTTCTTCATTGATGGCTTTTGTGCCCTCCGTTAAAATGAAATAGCCGATCGCTCCGGCAAGCCCGGCGGCCCCGTTACCATCCTTGGCTATCCCAACAGCGACCCCGATTGCAAAAAGGAGTGCAAGGTTGGCGAAAATCGCGTTACCAGCAGAAGAAATAAATTCAATATCCAATAAGTCCGGCTGGCCCAGGCGAAGCAATAGGGCAGCTGCTGGCAATACGGCGATTGGGAGCATGAGCGCCCTTCCTATCCGTACCAAAAAACCTAACATTTTCCACACCTCTTCCTCTTCAAATTTTTAAAACGCTTACAAACAGGCAGAGAGCCTGCCTACCTTTATATTAAACACTATATTTGTATCCGTAAAATAATATGTGTCGAAAGATTGCGACTCTTTAAGTTAGGTTTATTATTTTTTACTCCAGAAAACTAAATTTCAAATATATACCATATTAATTTAGTAATGTAAAATTATATAGATGGCATCATCTAATAGGGGGTAGTATGCAAGTGAGAGAGAACAAGCATTTTTTCCGATTGTTGTTCTTCATCTCCATTTTTTTCTCTTTCTCATCTTCAAGCTATGCAGCTGGTGCTGGCAGCCAGGACAAAGAAAAGCCGGTGCTGGCGGGAATCACTCATGAAATTATTTTCATCGGCCAGGCGTTTACCCCTTTAGAGGGCGTTTCAGCAAAAGATAATGTAGATGGGAACCTCACTCGAAAAATAGTGGTTTCAGGGAAGGTGAATACGAAAAAGGCAGGTCAATATGTCCTGACATATACTGTATATGATAAGGCAAAAAATAAGGCAATGGCGGTACGGACGATAACCGTAATAAAAGATACGGTTGAACCAGAACTTTCAGGGATTGCGAACAAGTCGATTTACATTTCCAAAGCTTTCGATCCTTTGTTTGGCGTTACGGCGATGGATAATGCTGATGGCGACGTGACTTCGAGTATTGAAGTTTCCGGAAGGGTCAATGAAAAGAAAGCCGGAAAGTACAAGCTGATTTATTCTGTTAGGGACAAGGCCGGTAATATCGCTTCTCGAGAACGGATCGTTACAGTTATTGATAATATCAAGCCGGTTTTTTCAGGAGTAGGAAACATAGAGTTGGTTATCGGTGAGTCCTTTCATCCTCTTAAGGGAGTTACGGCCTTCGATAATAATGATGGCGACTTAACCGGGATGATTAAGGTATCCGGTTATATCAACACAAGGGAGTTAGGAATCAATACAATTATCTATAGCGTAAAGGATAAAGCGGGAAACAAGGCTAAATACAAGCGGACCATAACCGTAAAAGAAGGGCCAGATGGCTATCTCGAATTTTTAACGGATTACGTCTCACCGGATAACGGCATGACTGTAACGATGAAGCAAATGTCCAAAACAAATCTTGGCGAATGTTACGAATACAGTGTGGCCTAACCCAAGAGAATAATATAAATGATCCCATTACAGAGCTCCCGCGAAAATCTACTATACCGATGATACGTATGAAGCCAAACCCCCAAGTGATTTTGGAACACTAGCGTAAGAGTGGTTTCATAAATAAAAACTCCTCCAAATGTGATGCTGCACATCGGAGGAGTTTTTTCATTTGGAATAAAGCAAAGTACTTCACTGTTTAAACTTCTGGTGAAACAGTCGACCCGTCCTCAGCTTCACATCTACTTCTTAAGGTTGTAGAAGCTCTTAAGGCCAAGGTATTGGGCAGTTTCGCCAAGCTGGTCTTCAATACGGAGCAGCTGGTTGTATTTTGCCACACGGTCAGTACGGGATGGCGCGCCTGTTTTGATTTGGCCCGCATTTGTTGCAACAGCGATATCGGCGATTGTTGCATCCTCGGTTTCACCAGAACGGTGGGAGATAACAGCAGTGTAACCCGCGCGTTTCGCCATTTCGATTGCATCGAATGTTTCAGTCAGTGTACCGATTTGGTTCACTTTGATCAGGATGGAGTTGCCGACACCCTGCTCGATACCTTGTGCCAACTTTTTTGTATTTGTTACGAATAGGTCGTCACCAACAAGCTGGACTTTATTGCCAATGCGCTCAGTCAATAGCTTATGTCCTTCCCAGTCGTTCTCATCAAGTCCATCTTCAATCGAAATGATTGGGTACTTCGATACCATTTCTTCATACCAGTCGACCATTTCAGCGGACGTTTTTACAACGCCTTCACCAGCCAAATGATATTTTCCATCTTCTCTGTTGTAAAACTCAGAAGATGCCGCATCCATTGCAAGCATAACTTCTTCACCTGGCTTGTAGCCGGCTTTTTCAATCGCGGAAACGATTGTTTGGAGCGCTTCTTCGTTTGAACCAAGGTTCGGAGCGAAACCGCCTTCGTCACCAACAGCTGTGTTGAGGCCCTTGCCTTTCAGGACAGCTTTCAGGCTGTGGAAAATTTCCGTACCCATGCGAAGGGCTTCCCTGAAATTAGGAGCGCCAACAGGCATGATCATGAATTCCTGGATGTCGACATTGTTATCAGCATGCGCGCCGCCGTTAACGATGTTCATCATTGGAACAGGAAGCTGCTTGGAGTTGAAGCCGCCCAAGTATTGGTACAATGGTATATCCAGATAGTCTGCCGCTGCATGCGCGACCGCCATCGATACGCCGAGGATTGCATTGGCACCAAGCTTCCCTTTGTTTTCTGTGCCGTCAAGCTCGATTAGGGCCTGGTCGACGCCAACCTGGTCAAGAACGCTGTATTCGCCAATCAATTCAGGCGCAATTACATCATTGACGTTTTCAACAGCTTTCAGGACACCTTTTCCAAGGTAACGGTCTTTGTCGCCGTCGCGAAGCTCTACTGCTTCGTGTTCACCTGTAGAAGCGCCGCTTGGGACGAGGGCGCGGCCGAATGCGCCGGATTCAGTGAAAACTTCTACCTCGATTGTTGGGTTGCCGCGGGAATCTAGTACTTCGCGTGCGTAAACATCAGTAATAAATGGCATGCAGTATCTCTCCTTAAAAATAGTAGTATTTACCAGAATTCATTCCGGTATTAGAAACTGTTAGTTATATCTGCCGTTATTTTTTCAGAAGCGTTTTACCTGTCATTTCCTTCGGCTGTTCGACGTAAAGCAAGTCGAGGACGGTTGGAGCAAGGTCGCCGAGAATGCCATCTTCCCTTAATGCAACATCAGATTTTGTGATGATGACAGGGACCGGGTTGGTCGTATGGGCAGTCATCGGGTTTCCCCCAATCGTAACAACCTCGTCTGCATTTCCATGGTCAGCCGTAATGATGGCAGTGCCGCCTTTTTCTAAAAGTAAATCGACAATTTTGCCAAGGCATTCGTCAACGGTTTCAACAGCCTTTATGGTCGGTTCAAGCATTCCTGAGTGGCCGACCATATCCGGATTTGCAAAGTTGAGAATGATGCAATCAAATTTTTCATTCTCGATTTCTTTTAAAAGCGCATCCGTTACTTCGTAGGCACTCATTTCCGGTTTCATGTCATAGGTCGCAACCTTCGGGGAGTTGATGAGGATTCTCTCCTCGCCCGGAAACCTGTCTTCCCGCCCGCCGCTCATAAAGAATGTGACATGGGGATATTTTTCGGTTTCGGCAATCCGCAGCTGCTTTAACCCGTTTTGGGAAAGTACCTCGCCAAGTGTGTTGTCGAGATTGGTTGGCTTGAATGCCACATACCCGTCAACCGATTCACTGAAATGGGTAAGGCAGACAAAATACAAATGCTCTGGATGTCCTGGTCCACGATCGAAAGCCCGGAAATCTTCATTGGTAAATGTATTTGAGATTTGGATGGCACGGTCGGGACGGAAGTTATAGAAAATAACCGCATCATTGTCGTCGATTTTCCCTACCGGCTGGCCATCTTCGTCCGTCAGAACGGAAGGAAGCACGAATTCGTCGAAAATCCCGTGCTGGTACGAGTCTTCGATTACCTGCATCGGCTCGGAGTAGGAAGGGCCTTCGCCATAGACCATGGCCCTGTACGACTTTTCAACCCTGTCCCAGCGTTTGTCGCGGTCCATTGAGTAATAACGCCCGGAAATGGTGGCAAACTGGCCGACGCCATATTCCTTGATTTTCTCGAGTGTTTCCTCAATAAAGGTGCCAGCAGTCTGCGGGCCGACATCCCGGCCGTCAAGGAAGGCATGGATATAAACCTTTTCCAGGCCTGCTTCAGCAGCAAGCTTTAGTAACGCAAACATATGGCTGATATGGCTATGGACACCGCCATCGGACAGGAGCCCGAACAGATGAAGGGCGGTCCCGTTCTTTTTCGCATGCTCAATGGCACCCAGGATGGTTTCATTCTTTTGGAATTCCCCTTCCCGAATGGCGATATTCACCCTAGTCAGGCTTTGGTACACGATCCGGCCCGCGCCGATGTTCAGATGGCCGACTTCGGAGTTGCCCATCTGCCCCTCTGGAAGGCCGACCGCCTCGCCGGATGCCCGGAGCTGCGCATGAGGGTATTTATTCCAGTACCGTTCAAAGTTTGGCTTTTTCGCCTGCGCAACGGCGTTTCCAAATCGTTCCCCCCTCAGGCCGAAACCGTCGAGGATGATTAAAGCTACAGGAGATTTGCTCATTATTTACCAGCCTCCAAAAGCTGAAGGAACGATTGTGGTTCCAGGCTTGCGCCGCCAACGAGCGCGCCGTCGATATCAGGCTGTGCCATGTACTCCGCAATGTTATCAGGCTTGACGCTGCCGCCGTATTGGATGCGGACTGCCTCAGCCGCTACCTGTGAAAACTCTTCGGCAACAACTTTCCGGATATGGGCGCATACTTCATTTGCATCTTCCGCAGTCGATGATTTTCCGGTGCCGATTGCCCAAATCGGTTCGTAAGCGATGACGGTTTGCTTCACCTGTTCCTCAGTAAGGCCTTCGAGAGCCTTTTCTATCTGGCCTGCAACAAACCCGTTTGTTTCACCGTTCTCACGCTGCTCAAGGGTTTCACCGCAGCAAACGATTGGCACAAGCCCATGCTTGAATGCCGCCAGGGTTTTCTTGTTCACCATTTCATCCGTTTCGTTGAACATTTCACGGCGCTCGGAGTGGCCGAGGATTACATAAGCGACTCCAAGATCCGCCAAGGCCGCAGGGCTAATTTCACCTGTAAAAGCCCCTTTTTCTTCGAAGTGCATGTTTTGCGCCCCGATTTTTACAGGGGAGCCGTCCGTTTCAGTGACCAATGACGATAAAAATAGTGCCGGGGCACAGATCGCCGATTCGATTTCCCCGCTGTCCGGCACGAGGCCCTTTACTTCTTCTACAAAGCTTTTTGCTTCCGATAACGTCTTGTGCATTTTCCAGTTTCCCGCGATAATCGGTTTTCGCATTCCGGCACGTCCTTTCTTTCTGTTTTATTCCTTATCGTTCAGCGCGGATACGCCCGGAAGGTCTTTTCCTTCCATAAATTCAAGGGAAGCCCCGCCTCCAGTTGAAATATGGCTCATTTTTTCTGCGAGGTTGAACTTTTCAACCGCCGCAGCTGAATCACCGCCGCCAATGACCGAATATGTAGATTCGGATTCAGCAAGTGCCTCGGCAACTGCTTTTGTTCCGTTTGCAAATTTATCAAATTCAAACACACCCATCGGGCCATTCCAGATAACAAGTTTTGAATTCTTGATTACATCCCTGTAAAGCTCCGCTGTTTTCGGGCCGATATCGAGCGCCTCCCAGTCAGCAGGGATTTCCTCTATGCCGACGACTTTGGAATTGGCATCCGGAGAAAAGTCATCCGCGATGACAACATCGACTGGCATATGGAAGGATACGCCTTTTTCCTTAGCCTTTTCCATGAATGAATTGGCCAAATCGATTTTATCCTCTTCAAGAAGGGATTTGCCGATTTCATGTCCCTTTGCCTTTACAAAGGTGTAAGCAAGGCCTCCGCCAATAATCAGATGGTCGACTTTTTCAAGTAGGTTTTCGATTACACCAATCTTATCCTTGACCTTTGCGCCGCCAATAATGGCTGTAAATGGGCGTTCAGGGTTGGAAAGTGCACTTCCGAGAACCTCAAGCTCCTTCTCCATTAAAAATCCCGCCACAGCTGGAAGATGATGAGCGATGCCCTCGGTCGATGCATGCGCCCTGTGGGCCGCGCCAAACGCGTCATTTACATAAATATCGGCAAGTGAGGCAAATTCCTTTGCGAGTTCCGAATCATTTTTTTCCTCGCCGGGATAAAAACGGACGTTTTCCAAAAGAAGCACATCGCCATCAGCCATGCCGCTAATTTGCCCCTTTACAGAGTCACCATAGGCTTCTTCAGCTTTCAGGACATTCTTCCCAAGCAGCTCGCCAAGACGATCGCCAACTGGCGCAAGGCGCATTTCTTCGACAACCTTGCCTTTCGGGCGGCCAAAATGGCTTGCAAGGATGACCTTGGCTCCTTGATCAATTAAATACTGGATGGTTGGGAGTGCAGCGCGGATTCTAGTTTCGTCCGTAATTTTACCGTCCTGCATCGGGACGTTGAAATCGACCCGGCAGAAAACGCGCTTTCCTTTTACATCTACATCCTTCAACGTCTTCTTGTTCATGGAATCCCTCCTGGAACATCCGAATTTTTTCGATTTTGCCGTTAAAAAAGGAGAGGGGAATCCTCCCCGCTCCCCGTTAAAAGCCAATTTCATTATAGTTGTTTTTTTAAAAGTTAGCCAATTTTACCAATAAGGACGGATTAAACGCCTTTTTCAGCGATGTATTCGCACAGGTCAACTACACGGTTTGAGTAGGCGTATTCGTTGTCGTACCAGGAAAGGACTTTCACCAAATTGCCTTCAAGGACCATTGTGGATAGGCCATCAACAATGGAAGATTCCGTGCTGCCGTTATAGTCAGAAGAGACAAGCGGAAGATCTGTATACTTAAGAATTCCCTTCAGCGGGCCTTCTGCCGCTTCTTTCAGTGCCTGATTCACTTCTTCAGCCGTTACGTTTTTCTCAAGCTCCGCAACAAGGTCAACAACGGATACGTTAGGAGTTGGAACACGCATCGCCATACCGTTCAGCTTGCCTTTCAATTCAGGAAGGACAAGTGCAACAGCTTTTGCAGCGCCAGTTGTTGTAGGAATGATATTTTCAGCTGCAGCACGCGCGCGGCGGTAGTCTTTATGCGGTAAATCAAGGATTTGCTGGTCATTTGTATACGAGTGGACAGTCGTCATCATGCCGCGCTTAATGCCGAAGCTGTCGTTAAGTACTTTTGCAAAAGGAGCAAGGCAGTTTGTTGTACAAGATGCATTCGAGATCACATGGTGGTTTGCTGCCTCGTACTTGTCATGGTTAACACCCATTACGATTGTGATATCTTCATCAGAAGCCGGGGCAGAAATAATAACTTTCTTGGCACCTGCTTCAAGGTGTTTCGCAGCGTCAGCACGCTTTGTAAAGCGGCCTGTTGATTCAACAACCACTTCAACGCCAAGGTCTCCCCATCCAAGCTGCGCAGGGTCACGCTCAGCTAGAACTTTAACAGTTTTTCCGCCAACCACAAGATTGGAGCCATCAACTGTCACATCTTTTGAAAGTGTTCCGTGAACAGTGTCATATTTCAAAAGGTGGGCAAGCATATTCGCATCTGTAAGGTCATTTACTGCTACAATTTCAATGTTCGGATTGTCAAGGGCCGCGCGGAAAACATTACGTCCAATACGTCCAAAACCGTTAATACCAACTTTTAATGCCATGATTAGTTCCTCCTTTGATTCGGTAAGGCTTAAAATTTTATATCAAAGGGTAAATACCCTTTTAATAACATGTATCCAGTTTTTGATTAAATTGCATTGCTTCTTACTATTAGTTTTGCTGCCCCTTCGTCGGTTATGAGGATTGTTTGGGGCGGCGCTATTTTTAAATACGATTGAATGGCTTTGGCTTTTGAGCTCCCTCCGGCAACAGCAAGGACTTTTGGGATGCCCGCCAGGTCGCCAAGCTGTAAGCCGATGGTCATTACTTTATGGACAATGTCACCCTGCTCATTAAAATAATAGCCAAATGCCTCAGAAACAGCTTTGTTTTGAATGATTTTTTCCATATCCTCTTTGGGGGTTTTGCGCCGTGTAGCCATTGTCATAGCATCCCCTATCCCATGGAGCACCATTCCGGCCGATTTAATCTGCGACAGCACTTCATGCACTCCGGGCTCCTTAATAAAAGATTCGTATATATCCATGCTCACCTGCTCGGGAACGTAAAAGACTCGATGGCGGGATTTCGTATTGGCAGCCATAATGGCGCAAATCGTATTCGCCTGGTTCTGGACATCCTCGCCGATTCCGCCACGGGCAGGAACGAACAACAAATCTTCCTTCGCAAGGCCCGGCCCCAGTTCCTCGGCTACTGCCGCCATGGTAGAGCCACCTGTGACCGCGATGATATTTTTTCCGTCAATCAGCTTTTTCATCCTGTGCGCCGTCGCCCGGCCCAATTCCTTTTTGGCAAGGGGAGATTGGTCGCTATCTCCGGGTACGATAATAACGTTCCGGATGCCAAGGCGATGCTTCAATTCCAGTTCCATTACATCTATACCCTTTAGCTCCCGCATTAAGCCATCAAGATCTTCCAGTAAATTTCTGCCTCCTTCTGAAAGCATCAGGCCCAAAGGTTGCGAAACAATCAGGTTCTGCTCCTTCAGGAAGTCGGTCTCTGTACGCAGAACCCTCTCCGTATAGCCAAGATTCGCGGCAAGGGTCCTTCTTCCGACTGGCTGCAAAAAATTGATTGTACGCAGAATGGAATACCTTTCCTGCATAACGTCGAGAAGGTCCGGCAATAATCTTTTTTGGATATCTAATAACGAGTGCATGAGCTGCAACTCCTTCTTGCAAATTAGCGGAGCATAGCAGAATCTCTCCCAAGGTACTGGGACGTTTTTTGTCCCGCTATGACAAATTATGTCCCACTTGTCGCAAAAAAAATCACCCTGTTCGCACTTATTTTAACAGGAGTGATTTTCACATTCAACTAAAATGATTGGATTGGCTATTTTTTATGAACGAAACTAAATACTGCTTTTCAATGATTCCGTATCCAGCTTCAATTCCATCAACAAGGATGACCGGTATCATCAGCCCATATTCCTCGGTCAACTCGTCGCTAGACCCAATATCAATTTCCTCAAGCTCGAACGCGATGGACTCGCGGATTTCAAGCAAATCCTCCTTCGCCTTTTCGCAAAGCGGGCAGCGGCTCCTAGTATAGAAAGTAACTTTCGGTTTCAACTCAATCATCCTTTATTAAAATCGTTTCCGTTTTGAAGAAGAGGCGATTCCCAGTTGTTCCCGATACTTGGCCACGGTCCTTCTCGAAATGACAAGCCCCTCGTTCTTCTTTAGCATATTGGTGATCTCTTGGTCTGAAACTGGCTGCCTCTTGTCCTCATGCCCGATAATCGCAGCGATCAATTTTTTCACCTGGGCCGAGGATGCACTGCTGTCCGAGACAGTGCCGATTCCGGAAGAGAAAAACGACTTCAGTTCAAAGGTGCCAAATGGCGTCCCGAGGTATTTTTCACGGACAGCGCGGCTGACGGTCGATTCATGGATATCCAAGCAATCAGCAACTTCCTTCATCGTAAGCGGCATCAGCTGCCCCTTCGCTTCCGCAAAAAAGTACGGCTGCTTTTCAATTATTTTCCCAGCCACTTTTAAAATTGTATCGTTCCGCTGCCTGATACTTTTTGCAAGCCATTGGTAATCCTGGTATTTTTCCTGCAGAAATTTGATTGCCTGCTCATCGCCGCTTGACGTTAGTGAATGGAACATATCGTCGTTAAAGCCGATTGCCGGGAGATTTCCTTCAACAAGATGGACGCGCCATTGCCCATTCACGCAATCCGCCACCACGTCTGGAACAAGATAAGCAGCTCTTTCCTGATAAAAATCAGCCCCGGGCCTTGGGTTTAATTTTTGCATAAGGTCATATATTCCCTGTATTTCCTTGAGGCTTACCTTTAATTCCTTCGCAAGCTTCTTCCACTTTTTTTCCGCAAATTCGGAAAAGAATCCTTTTACGATCACATGGGCCAAAGGAGATCCTTCACCATTTCTATCAAGTTGAAGGAGGAGGCATTCCTGCAGGTTTCTCGCGCCTATTCCTGGCGGGTCCAGCTGCTGAATTTCCCACAGGCACTCTTCCACCTTTGCTGGGCTTGCATTCGAAATGACAGCGATTTCATTTATATCTCCACGGAAATAACCATTTTCATCTATATTCAATATAACCTGGCGTATAAGTTTTTGTTCGTCTTTTTGAAAGCGCCCGGGCTTCAGCTGGGAAAGAAGATGTTCCTCAAGCGTCGTCCCCGTCTCCGATGCAATTCCATTTATATCGTTTTGTTTTTCTCTGTAGGTTGTTTTCCTTGGACGGTCTTTCGACTGCCCGGAAGGCATGACTTCAAGCAGGGGATTTTCAAGCGCCCTTGCTTCCAGAAAGCTCGCCAGCTCCTGGGCACTATATTGGAGCAGGGCAATTGCCTGGGACAATTCCTGCGTCATTGACAATCTTGTCTGCTGCTGTTGCAAAAGTCCAATCCTCATGTTCATCTGCTTACCCCCCGCCTTCTATTTTACATGAAAATCGGTGGTTTGGGTTATAGCCAAAAAAACTTGGCAAGGTTTTTGGGAAAAGAATTGTCTTCCCTTTCCGGGGCCAGTGGCGCGCAACGCGATACCGAGGTTAATAGTACAAAAAAAATCAACGGCCCCGAGTCAGGAACCGTTGATTTTTTAAAAAGTAGCGCCCTCGTCAGGACTCGAACCCGAATTTCAAGAACCGGAATCTTGCGTGCTATCCGTTGCACCACGAGGGCATATTTTTGCATCACAATTTCATATTATAGTGGAAACCAATCATCTTTGCAAGCACAGATTATGTTTAAAATGGGGAACGTTGGGTAAGATGGCTAACATGGAAAAAGTTCGAACAAAACCTTATCTATTGAGCGATTCGTTTGACCTTTATTGACCATCATTGTATGATACTTACATAAGGAAATCTTAAAATGTTTCTTAAGGAGGCAGTCTTATGAATTTGATCCCTACAGTCATTGAACAAACAAATCGGGGCGAGCGAGCATATGATATATATTCACGCCTGTTAAAAGACCGGATTATTATGCTTGGGAGCGGAATTGACGACCATGTTGCCAACTCGATCGTCGCCCAGCTCCTGTTCCTTGAGGCGGAAAACCCTGAAAAGGACATCTCCATCTACATCAACTCCCCAGGCGGCAGCATCACGGCGGGGATGGCCATTTATGATACGATGCAGTTCATAAAGCCGGATGTCCAAACCATCTGCATCGGCATGGCGGCATCCATGGGTGCGTTCCTTCTTGCAGCCGGAACAAAAGGCAAGCGTTACGCCCTTCCGAATGCTGAAGTAATGATCCACCAGCCGTTAGGAGGCGCGCAAGGCCAGGCAACCGAAATCGAAATCGCCGCCAAGCGGATTCTGTTCCTTCGTGAGAAGCTGAACACCATCCTTTCCGAGCGTACTGGCCAGCCGCTTGAAGTAATCGCAAGGGATACAGACCGCGACAACTTCATGACTGCAGAGCGCGCTAAAGAATACGGCCTCGTCGACCATATCATCACTCGTAATATTGTTGAAGAGAAAAAAGATAAATAATACTCGTTGTGATTGCAGCCCGTTTCCGATTGGAGGCGGGCTGTTGTGGTGGTGATGGGATACAACAGACTGCTACTTTACGATTTCGATATTTAGCGCCCTTGCCTGTGAGGGAAGCGATGTATCTATTCCTCCGTCAACCCAGACGACCACTTCCTCCCTTACTGTAGCGATCAATTTTCCCATGGATAGGCAGCGTAACCCATACGAGACCTACTTCTCCATCCTCAATCAAAATTCGGTTTTCATCACTATCTACTTCTTGAATTACTCCTTTTAAATCGGACTGGCCTTTAACTGCTTCTTTACTGTCTTTACAGCCTGCTAAAATCATAAATAAAACTATAATCGAAACCATCCAAATCCTCAAGGCGGGTTCTCCCTTCTCCGCATTTAAGAATTAGACGTCCTTAGTCACCCTTCGATTACACTCTGGGCGTCACCAACACATATCCGTAAAAAAAAAACGGACCCGTTCACTCCAGAACGAATCCGCTTTCAAAAAATTCAATCTTCTTTCGAAACATACTGTGCGAGTGCTTCGACGGCGGCGTTATCATCGGGGCCATCGGCCGCAATGGTGATAACCGCTCCCGAGCTGACAGCCAGGCTCATTAGGCCCATAATACTCTTTGCATTCACTTTCTTGCCGTCCTTCAGTAAAAAGACATCCGCTGAAAAACGGTTAGCCTCCTGTACGAACTGGGCAGCCGGCCGCGCCTGGAGGCCGGTTTTCAATTTTACTTCCACTTCTTTTTCTACCATCACATTCTTCCTCCTCTATATCTCTTTTACGGCAGCTGCCTGTTGCTGTTTCTTTCCCATTGAAGATCCTATGCGACACATCTTCCACATCGGTGGCTGTTATTTCGGCGCCTGTTCAGCTGCCCTTAGTTTCTCCGCGATTTCATCGATTTTTCGAAGGCGGTGGTTGATGCCCGATTTGCTGATGGTCCCTCCGGAAACCATTTCACCCAGCTCCTTTAGCGTCACGTCCTGGTAGGCCACTCTCAATTCCGCTATTTCCCGAAGCCTTCCTGGCAAAACTTCAAGGCCTACTGTCCGGTCGATGTAACGGATATTTTCTACCTGCCTGAGCGATGCACCAATTGTTTTGTTCAAATTGGCCGTCTCGCAGTTCACAAGCCGGTTTACAGAGTTTCTCATATCCCTGACAATCCTGACGTCCTCAAAGCGGAGGAGGGCATTGTGGGCTCCGATAATATTCAGGAATTCGGTGATTTTTTCGGCTTCCTTTAAATAGGTGATAAAGCCTTTTTTCCGTTCAAGCGTTTTGCTGTTCAACCCGAATGTATTCATCAATTCGCACAGCGAATCATTGTGCTCCTTATAAAGTGAAGCTATTTCAAGATGGTACGATGATGTTTCAGGATTGTTGACAGAGCCGCCTGCTAAAAATGCTCCGCGCAAGTATGCACGCCTGCAGCACTTCTTTTTGATCAAATCCGGCGAAATGTCGTGGATAATTGTGAAGCCTTCGCCAAGAATCTTTAAATCCTCGAGGATTTCCTTTGTATCCTGGGCCAGGCGTACGATGTATACATTGTTTTTCTTAAGGCGCATCTTTTTCCTGACAAGCAGCTCGACCTGGATGGGATAATTCTTTTTGATCAGTGTGTAAATACGCCTGGCAATCGCGGCATTTTCTGTCTGGACATCCACCATCAGCTTCCTGTTTGAAAAGGAAAGCGAGCCGTTCATCCGGATCAGGGCGGAAAGTTCTGCTAAATTACAGCATGGCTTTCCTTCAATTGCCGTCAATTCCTTTTTTGTTTCTGATGCAAAAGACAATTCCTCACCTCCAGAACGATACTCTTTCTAACTCATTTTCTAATGGGCACTCACTGAGGAATAAACCAACCCCCACTATGAAGGTTCGCTTTTATTGTACGGGCAAGCCTCAACTTAGTTTCACTTATACCGGGATTTAGCAAAAAAACTGCCAATATCCGATCATACCCCAAAAACCAAGTGCCTACAATAGGCATTAAAAGGAACTTCTGCCGGCAGGATTTATAGCGTAGGCTGTCCAATAGCGATGCAAGTTCAACTGTTTCCGCGCTTGTTCGTTTCCTCAACAATCATGGAATAAAGAATCGCCGATACTTTCTTGGTGTCGTGGCGAAGGGCGGTGCCATCCTGGACGGCAATTTCCTTATGGACTACCTGGATGCCAAGCTCTTCCAGACGTTCCGTGTCATATTTAACCGGATGGGCCAGTTCTTCCTTATAGCGAAGCTGGATATGTTCGTCAATTTCCTCATTGTTGACGAGAATTGTATCGATGAAGGGGTACTCCATATGTTTGTAAATTGCCTGCACATGGTCGCTCGCCGTATATCCGAACGTTTCTCCCGCCTGTGTCATCAGGTTGCAAATATATACCTTCCTGGCTTTTGACCGGCATACTTCCTGTCCAAGCTTTTTTACAAGGAGATTAGGAAGGATGCTCGTATAAAGGCTTCCTGGCCCGATGATGATCATGTCAGCCTGCCTGATGGCCTGAAGCGTTTCAGGAAGCGGCTGGACATCGGAAGGAGTCAAATAAACCCTTTTTATTTTTTTGCCCGAATATGGGATTTTTGATTCCCCGGACACAACCGTGCCATCTTCCATTTCAGCATGCAAGACGACGCTGCGCGTTGCTGCAGGCAACACTTTTCCCCTAACATTCAGAACCTTGCTCATTTCCTGGATTGCATGTGTGAAATTCCCTGTAATTGAAGCCATCGCGGCGAGAATCAAATTTCCGAGCGAATGGCCAGAAAGTTCATTGGATGTAGCGAAGCGGTGCTGGAACATCTCCTCCACCAGGGGTTCGACGTCTGAGAGCGCGGCAAGTACATTCCGGACATCCCCAGGAGGCGGTATGTTCAAATCTTCACGCAGCCGCCCGGAACTCCCCCCATCATCCGCGACCGTTACGATTGCTGTAATATCGACGGGATAACGTTTCAATCCCCTAAGCAGGACGGGAAGGCCGGTTCCGCCTCCTATGATTACGACTCTTGGTTGCGCGGCGCCATTCATGTCGTTATTTCCTTTCGCCTGGCAATATCCCGATGGGAAATGACAGTTTTATAATCTTTTTCGAAATAATGGCCAATGTATTCAGCCAAGGTTACCGAACGGTGCTGGCCTCCCGTACAGCCAATCGCGATGACAAGCTGGGACTTCCCTTCCCTTTTATAATGGGGAAGCATAAAGCTTAGCAGGTCGGTTATTTTCGCCAGGAATTTCTGCGTTTCGCTCCACTTCAGGACGTATTCCGAAACCTCGGTTTCAAGGCCGGTTTTCGGGCGCATGTGCTCAATATAATGGGGATTCGGCAGGAACCTTACATCAAAGACGAGGTCCGCATCGATCGGCAGGCCATGCTTGAAGCCGAAGGACACGACATTTACGGTGAAAATCGTTTCTTTGTCTTCCGAAAATTCGTTTAGGATTTTTTCACGAAGCTCCCTTGGCTTCATATCGCTTGTATTGTAGATAACCTGGGCCCTACCCTTCAAATCCTCAAGCAGTTCACGCTCAAGCCTGATGCCTTCAAGAGGCAGCCCGGAGTTTGCCAGCGGGTGCGACCTTCGTGTTTCCTTGTATCTTCTGACGAGAGCGGCATCATCGGCGTTCAGAAATAGGATTTTCGGGGTCACCCAGTCTGCGTCGGCAAGTTCATCAAGCGCTTTGAATAAGTGGTCAAAAAACTCCCTTCCCCTTAAGTCCATGACAAGGGCAACCTTGTTCATCTTGTTCCCGGATTCCCTCATCAATTCAAGGAACTTGGGAAGAAGAGTTGGCGGCAGATTATCGACGCAAAAAAAGCCAAGATCCTCGAAGCTTTGGATAGCGACTGTTTTGCCGGCACCCGACATGCCTGTAATGATGACCATTTGTGTACCATGTACTGAACCCGTGCTCATTCGTGATTCCCCCTTTTCAACCTGGATCAAGCCGGTAACCAATCAATTCAAACTCCGGTGTATATGTGAATGTTCCAAAAATGATATCGTTACCATGAATAGTATATTCAAGGATATGGTAATCCCCAGGAGCCATCGGCAGGCCGGCAACCCTGTCAGCAGAATGCCACTGGAGAATCCCTTCCTCACAAATTTCGTTTAGTTTCCCCTCGTATTCCTTCGCAAAAAAAGTGAACATCATCCACTCATTTACGGTCTGGCCGTTTTCCTGAATAATGATTGTAAATACTCCTTTTAGCTTCGGATGCTTCAGGTATATGCCCGTTTCCTCCCTGTATTCGCGGATGCAGGCGTCACGGACGGATTCACCCGGCTCCATTTTCCCACCCGGTGCCGACCACCAACCCCGCCGCGGCTTTTGCAGGAGGAGTATTTCGCTATCCTTCATCAATACGCAATTGGCTACCCTTTGCATGGCTTCCACCTCAATTATGGCAAAGCGGGAATTTAAAACGACATTCCTGCCCTGATTCTATACATTATACTATTTTTAAAATTCCCCCACAATGAAGGGAAAATAAGTTTTCTTATTAGCTGGCATGGAAAAAACAACAAAAAAAGGGCACGGACAAGAGCCCGTGCTGAAGGGTATATAAAAAGGGGGTCAATTTCTATTTTTATGATACCCTACCATTATTTCACTTTTGTTACAGTTAAATTAAAATGGCGTTAATTTTTAAAGACAAGCTTACCCATTCTTCGACAGGCTCTTAGTTTTCCGGATTGGGTTATGCCTGCTTCTCCTTCAGGGACTCCTTTAACTCTTCAACATAATGCTGGGCGGATTGGGCCGCGATGCTGCCATCTCCTGTTGCGGTGACAATTTGGCGGAGCGTTTTTTCACGGATGTCCCCAGCCGCGAAAATACCCGGAACCCGCGTTTCCATGCGCTCATTCGTTTCAATGTAGCCATTTGCATTCGTGATGCCTAGGCCTTCAAACGGCTTGGAGAGCGGCACCATGCCGATATAGATGAAAACTCCATCCGCCGGGAATTCCGTTTCCTTGCCGTCAACCGTCGAAACAAGCGTAACACTGCCGACCTTGCCATCCTTCGCGTTGATTTCCTTTACTGTATGGTTCCAGATGAAATCCACTTTGTCATTCGCAAAAGCGCGGTCCTGAAGGATTTTCTGCGCGCGCAGTTCATCACGGCGGTGTACGATGGTCACCTTTGTGGCAAACCTTGTCAAATACACGCCTTCTTCTACAGCGGAGTCCCCGCCGCCGACTACGACAAGTTCCCTGTTTTTGAAAAAGGCGCCATCGCAAACAGCGCAGTAAGATACGCCGCGGCCGCCAAGTTCTTTCTCGCCAGGCACACCGATCTTCTTGTATTCCGCTCCTGCGGAAATAATGACAGAATACGCCTTGTATTCCTTCGCTCCGGCAACAACAGTCTTGTAATCGCCGTGGTCGATCACTTCTTTTATATCTCCGTATGCATATTCCGCGCCGAATTTCTTCGCATGCTCGAACATTTTTGTCGAGAGATCCGGCCCCAGGATATGATCAAATCCAGGATAGTTTTCCACTTCTTCCGTATTTGCCATTTGCCCTCCGGGAATCCCGCGCTCAATCATGAGCGTGGACAAATTGGCCCTCGATGTGTACACCGCTGCTGTCATTCCGGCAGGCCCCGCGCCAGCGATGATGACATCATAAATTTTTTCTTCCGACATGCCTGTCACTCCTTATATCGAACGATGGTTGCAATCCACGAATAGTCTTTCCTTATCACATCTATCCTATAAAACAACAGGCTTCGAGTCCAACCATCTGCTCACTCGGCCGTTGCCGGGCCATCCCCGATTTTCCTTTCCCCGCCGCGCAAAACCGCTGGGATTCTTGGAAAAACGGACCATTCCAGCTTGCCATTTCATTCTTTGCCCTATTGTATGCAGCCCATGATGAGTTTGGCATATTTCCTGATTGTTCCCGATGAAACGCAATACTGGTCGACAAGCTGGTCCATAGGCACCTTATCGTTCCGCAATTTATGCCATACATACGCGACTCCGGCCGCCCAGCCTGCAGCGTTCTTCAGGCTATACCCCCGCTTTTCTGCTTCCTCGAACACCGAGAACCACATCAAATACAAGCCGGCTTCAACAGCGCCAATCGGCCGATACGTCTGGTAGAGGATCTCCGCTGCATCATGCGCATCAGCAGCCGGTGAACGCTTGCCTTCCTTTAGGTAGGCAAGATAAGCCCGTTCAAGCGCGCCAAACTTTCCGCTTTCATCAAACACGCTTGATTCGAAAAGTTCCTGCCTGTTTTTTGAAACAGAAGAAAGGAAAATCCCAAACAGTCGTTCTTCCGGATAATCGCTGCCAAGCTTTTGGATGATTGAACGGGACTGGGTTTCAATCCCTCCCGAAGCGCCGTCATTATTCCACGGCTCGCCGCCTTCTTTGTCGGGTGACATCGCAATAACCTTTTTCCAAAGGGCTTGTGCGAGCTCTTCCCTCCCGGTATAGTAGGCCGCATACGAAAACCAATAGTAGAACGGGGAATCGCCTTCATATCCGCGCTTATGCAGCTTCCTTAACCATTCAAACGCAAGCTCATACTCGCCTGACAAAGCGAAGGTCGCGCCAAGCTTAAACTGGTGCTCCGTCATAATCGGCTTGATTTTCTTCAGGATTTCTATCAACCTTGCAGTCTCTTTTTTATCCCGGCGGTAATGGGCAAACACAAGCAAATTGCATAGTGCGTGCAAGTTCCCTGGATTCTTCTCAAGCACATCATAAAGTACCGCGTGTGCCTGTTCAGTTTCGCCAAGGTAAAAATGGGCCAAAGCCAGGTTGTTGTATGCCGACCAATACTCGGGATATTCCTCGACAATTGACGTCAGCATTTCGATTGCCTTCGGAAAATAACCCGACTCGAGCAGATTGCGTGCTTCCTCCTGCCGTACCATCAGGTCATCTTCCTCAAACAGTTCATCCTCGTCATCGAAGCCTTCCATAACCAGCAGCTCTAGCAGCTCCTCTGCGTCGTCGGCAAACTCCCCATCCTCTTCAAGTTCAAGGTAGAGGCGTGAATGGTGGCTGGCATCTTTAAAGAAACCCAAATGGGCGTAATTGTTCGCTAAAAAATAATGGCATTCAGTCATTTCCGGATCAAGCTCATCCAGGATCATGTGGAGAAGCCGGTTCGAGTTTTCATACCCGCCGATTTCCGTCCACACCAAAGCAAGCTGGCAGGCAATCATCGGTTCGCCGGGCTCCAGCTGGAATGCGCGCTCTAAATATCGTTTTGCTTTATCAAAATCCCTGCGGTGGTAGGCCTTCAGCCCTTTTGTAAAATAATACTCACCTGTCGGGAAAAAGGAGAGAAGCTTCCCCTTGCCTTTAAATGCTTTCGAATCTTTCCCCATGAAGTCCTCCACTAATGTAATAACTTAAGTAGTATATCACAAATTTGACGGCCCGGGGATTAAACTCTGAAACTTCCAGACTGCTTGAGGAAAGAGATAATCAGTTTCGGAGAATTGAAAAAGTTAAGGACGAACTCGACCATTTTCAACTATGGCGGAATTTCAGGATTAACAAACGAAATTCAGGATAAATTAGTGAAATTTCAGAATAAACGAATAAAACTTCAGGATAAGTCGGGGAACTCTCCGGGAATCGCTAGCAATCTAATAGCAATTTGCTAGCATAAAAAAGCGGATAATAAGCAGTTGCTAGCAGCGGACCGGAGCGCTCCCCTATTCAGCAGCTGGGAACAAATTTTGTGGCAGAGCGGACAATTGTGGGACGTGAGTCCAGGCCGCATGCAAAAGGCCGTGCCGGGAGCTGCGTTGAGCAGGTTCCGGCACGGCCTAAGCCGAACGGGGTTCTGGGTGTCCAAATTGGGTAGGCGCGCATACTTTGTCCCTTTTTCCAAAAAAAGAAGTGAACCGTTTATTCCGTTTTCACGGTGCCATAAATCGGGTCGTCGGCCCAGCGCTGGGCAAGTTGTTCGGCGGTGTAGATGACGCGCATCGGGTTTCCGCCAACAAAGCTGCCGGCGGGGACGTCTTTGTGGACAAGGGTGCCGGCCGAGACGATGGCGCCGTCGCCGATTGTGACTCCGGGCAGGATGGTCGAGTTGGCGCCGATCATGACTTCGCTACCGATATGGACTGCGCCTAGCCGGTATTCCTTGATCAGGTATTCGTGGGCGAGGATGGTTGTGTTGTAGCCGATGACGCTATTCTGCCCGACGCTGATTAGCTCGGGGAACATAGTGTCGGGCATGACCATCAGGGCAAATGAGGTCCTGTCGCCGACCTTCATGCCGAGAAATGTCCGATAAAGCCAGATTTTCATTCCGATAAAAGGGGTGTAGCGTGCGATCTGGATGATGATGAAGTTTTTGGCGACTTTCCAAAACGATACTGTTTTGTATACCTGCCAGAGCGAGTTGGCGCCTTGGACAGGGTATCGTTTCGTGCGCCTCATTGCCTGCCTGCCCCGACGATGTCCAGGATGTCGGCCATGCTCTCAAGCATGAAGTCCGGTTCAAATTTTTCAAGGAATTCGCGGCCCTTTAACGACCAGGCGACCCCGGCTGTTTTCGTGCCGGCGTTTTTCCCGCCGAGGATGTCGTGGTAGTTGTCGCCTACCATGATGGCCGATTCCGGTTTTGTTCCAAGCTGTTCAAGGGCGAGCAGGATTGGTTCCGGATCGGGCTTTGGTTTGGAGACATGGTCAAGGGCGACGATGACATCGAAAAATTGATCAAGCTTGGAGAGCTTCAGCCCCTTGAGGACGACATCGTGCATTTTTGTGGTGACGATTCCGATATTGTAGCCGCTTTCCTTCAGCGTCCTTACTGTTTCAAACACGCCGGTGAATTCCTTGACGAGCAGGTCATGGTTGGCGTGATTGAATGCGCGGTATGTTGCGATCATTTCTTCGACAGCTTCCGGGTTCATCGGTTCGAATGTTTCCCGGAGTGTCGGGCCCATGAATGGCAGGACATCGTCACGCGTGTATTTATTTGGGTAATAGCGGTTAAGGGTGTGCAGGAACGAGTTGATGATCAAATCATTCGTATCAATCAAGGTTCCATCAAGGTCAAACAAAATGGTATCGATTCCTAAGGCTGGCTTCATAAATTAACTTCCTTTCTTTGTATAACACCGGGTTGCTTCCAGATTGTCCCTACGATAAAAGTCAGGAGGATCGCGACGCCGATTCTGATAATGAGCAGCGGCCATACCGGGATGCCGAGCGGGATAAAGATCAGTGTGTCCTCGACGACCGCATGGCAGGCGACGAGGAAGATGAACGCTAGCGTCGCATCCTTTTGGCTGACCCCATCCTCCTTGACAGCCTCGATCATGACGCCCGCCCCGTAGGCTAGGCCGAACAGAAGGCCGGCCGCCATTGTCGTGGACGTATTTTCCTTCATGCCGAGCGCCCGGGTCATTGGCGCCATTGTCTTTGAAAATTTACCGAGCCATTGAAGGTCTTTCATGATCTGGATGACAGCCATGAGCGGGATGACGATTAAGGCAAGCTGGACGATGCCTAGGCCTGCTTTTCCGATGGCTTCAAGGATGATGTTCAGAACGCCGGAAGCCGGTTCTGCCTTTGCCTGGATGAATCCGTAAACCGCCTGGCTACCACCTCCGTGCCAAACAAGATTGATAACCGCGGCGGACACGAAGGCCAGTCCAAGCCTGACTGCCAGCACAATCCAAATTTTTACTCCCGCCTTCAGGGCAACGGTTGATTCCACGATTAGATTATGGGAAAAACTCAGCATAACGGCGAGAATGAAAACCTCCTTGACGCTGAAATCAAGAGTCAAAATCGCCCCGATTGCCGCGTACAGGTTGAGCACATTGCCAAGGACGAGCGGGATTGCCGCGTCGCCGGGCAGGCCAATCAGTTTCATCAATGGACTGACCGTTTTTATTAGCCAGGCCAAAAGAGGCGTATATTGCAGGATTGAGACGGCGAGAGTGACAGGAAAAATGACTTTTCCTAGCGACCAGGTTGTTTTTAAGCCAACGAGCAAGCCTTTTTTGATTGATTGGACCAGCATTGCTTCTCTTTTCCCCTTTGTGCGTTTTGTGTTTTGTATAGTGGTGTGTTTTGGAAAATACATATGAAGACACTTTATAGTTGAAAATCACGTCTAAACTGCCTTCATAACCTCGATGAAGACTCTTTCAAGCGGAAAACCTCACCCAAACTGTCTTCATAACCTCGATGAAGACTCTTTCAAGCGGAAAAACCCACCCAAACTGTCTTCATAACCTCGATGAAGACACTTTCAAGCGAAAAACCTCACCCAAACTATCTTCATAACCCCGATGAAGACACTTTCAGGCGGAAAAACCCACCGAAACTGTCTTCATAAATTAAAGGGCAGCTTCCCCGGCCTTAATCCAAAATGTATGTTTCTACACTAGCCTACTTCCCTTTCCCGTCATTATCAAGGTAACGGGCATCGGCGAGGCCGGATTTTCTTCGGTAAATGATCAATCCAGCAGCAAGCAGAATGAGTCCGAACGCTAGTAACTGTGATACCCTGATATCACCGAGCATTAGGCTGTCAGTGCGCATCCCTTCGATGAAGAAACGGCCGATTGAATACCAGATAACGTATGCCAGAAAACTCTCCCCTCGGTGAAGGTTGACGCGGCGCAGGAAAAGCAACAGCGCGACGCCCGCAAAGTTCCAGAGCGATTCGTACAGGAAGGTCGGGTGATAATAATGTCCATCAATGTACATCTGATTAATAATCCAATCAGGCAGGTATAAGCCTTCAAGGAACGACCGCGAAACCTCTTCCCCATGGGCTTCCTGATTTATGAAGTTCCCCCAGCGTCCGATTGCCTGGCC
Organism: Neobacillus oceani; assembly: GCF_046237595.1. Classification (NCBI taxonomy): domain Bacteria; kingdom Bacillati; phylum Bacillota; class Bacilli; order Caryophanales; family Bacillaceae; genus Neobacillus; species Neobacillus oceani. The sequence goes on from NZ_CP143543.1 coordinate 4,080,164, forward strand.
GAGGATGATACTCGGGGCCGCAATGTCAGCCAGCTTCCAAAAAGAAATGCCTCGCGCTTTAGTAAAGAAATACGCTGTCAAAACGGAACCGATCAGTGCGCCGTAGATGGCGATTCCGCCGTTCCAGATTTTTATAATGTCACCAGGGTTTTGGGCGTAATAGTCCCATTTGAAAATAACGTAATAAATGCGTGCTGAAATGATGGCGATCGGGATTGCCCAAATAAGCAGGTCGGAAAAGGTCTCTTTTGGCAGCCCCCTACGGTCACTTTCCCTCATGGCGAGAAATAATGCCAGTGCCAGCCCGGTCCCGATAATGATGCCGTACCAGTGGACCTGGATCGGCCCTAAGTCAATCGCAACCGGATTGAGCGGTGTAATCGTTTCTACCATTCTCATTCTCCTTTTAGTGTTCTCTCTACCTATAAAAATTGGACAGTTTACTAAAGCTTAAGGCGGTTAAAACAGTTAAGACCGGCCTTCCTCGATTACACCAGACAGCTTTTCAGTGAACTGCTTTGCCGCGTTGACGCCCATCCGCTTCAGCCGGAAGTTCATCGCGGCAACCTCGATGATAACAGCCAGGTTTCGGCCTGGGCGAACGGGAACTGTCAGCTTCGTAATTTCGGAGTCGATGATTTTCAATTTTTCATCGTCAAGGCCCAGGCGATCGTATTGTTTTTCCTGGTCCCATATTTCAAGATGGATGTTTAAAATAATATGTTTGTTGGTACGGACAGCTCCAGCGCCGAACAGGGTCATTACATTGATAATGCCGAGTCCACGGATTTCGAGGAGATGCTCGATTAGTTCAGGCGACGTTCCAATCAACGTATTCTGGTCCTCTTGGCGAATTTCAACACAATCATCGGCAACTAGCCTGTGGCCGCGCTTCACCAGCTCGAGCGCGGTTTCACTTTTACCAACGCCGCTCTTTCCGGTAATGAGGACCCCTACTCCATAAACGTCTACCAATACGCCATGGACCGCTGTTGTGGGTGCGAGCCTGCTTTCAAGAAAATTGGTCAGGTTCCCGGAGAAGCGGGTTGTCTTGTATTTCGTGCGCAGCACTGGAACGGATTCCCGCTCGGCTGCTTCTATTAATTCTTCCGGAACATCAAGGCCACGGGTAATGATGATTGCAGGAGTAATATCCGTGCATAGCTGCTCCATCCTTAAGACGCGTTCGCTTTGATTCAACGTATTAAAAAAAGAAAGCTCGGTCATTCCAAGTAGTTGGATGCGTTCTGCTGGATAATAATCAATAAAGCCCGCGAGCTCGATGCCGGGCCTGGACAAATCGCTCGTAGTAATCGGCCTGTCTATTCCTTCACCGCCACAAATGAGTTCAAGGCCAAACTTTTCGTATATATCCCTCGTACGTACTTTCAACATAGCCCTTCCTCCTTTTTCTTCTGGCGCAGCCATTCAATTGATTCTATCTATTTTAGCACTTTTTTCATTGGAACAAAATCAAGCCGGCCAATTTAATCATCGTACATACCTGTTGTCTGGACAGCGAAACGAGAAAAACCGTATACTTAAGGGAAGCACCAAGACGTATTTAGGCGAATGGAGCTGGTTAATTTGGCCATTTTACTAAAAATAAAAGGCAGAATCGTTTTTGAAAATGAAGTCAAAACAAATCAATACATCTTTATAAAGGATGGGAAAATTTCTGCGGCAGGCCCTTTAGCTGATGCCAGTAGACTACACCCCGATGCTGAGGTGTATGAAATCGGGGAATCCGAAACGGTTGTACCAGGATTCATTGACCTCCATATTCACGGGGCGGCCGGCGCGGATACAATGGACGGCACGCATGAAGCGCTTCGGACGATTGCCAGCGCCTTGCCCGCGGAAGGAACAACCGCATTCCTCGCAACGACAATCACCCAGGAACATGGGAATATCGAGAATGCGCTGAAAAATGCGGCGAGTTACTGCGAAGCCGAAAACCGCCCTGGCAAGGCGGAAGTGGTCGGCGTCCATCTTGAAGGGCCATTCATCAATGCAAAAAGGGCGGGGGCCCAGCCAAGGGAATACATTATCAATCCGGATATCGACCTATTCAAACATTGGCAATCAAGCGCCGCGGGCCTAATTAAGCTCGTCACCACTGCGCCTGAGCTTGAAAACGGAACAAAGTTCATTGAATATTTGGCGAGCACTGGCGTCGTCGCCTCCATCGGCCATACCGACGCCGTCTATGAGGAAGTCGAAAAAGCCGTCAAGGCAGGCGCAAGGCATGTGACCCATTTGTACAACGGCATGCGCGGCATGCACCACCGTGAGCCTGGTACAGCCGGAGCGGCGCTTTTGTTCAAGGAACTTCTCGTTGAAATGATTGTCGACGGCATCCATATCTCCCCCGAAATGGTCAAGCTGTCCCTCTCTGCGAAAGGGCCTGATGGGATGGTGCTCGTCACCGACTCAATGAGGGCGAAGTGCCTGAATGCGGGCATTTATGACCTCGGCGGCCAGGATGTAACCGTTGGGGATGGCCGCGCTGTTTTGGCAGATGGCACGCTAGCAGGGAGCATATTGAAAATGAATGATGCGGTCCGGAATGCAGCCGATTTTTCCGGCATTGGCCTCCTGGATGCGGTCCGGATGGCAAGCGTGAACCCCGCGAAGCAAATCGGCATTTTTGATAAAAAAGGCAGTATTGCTCCAGGCAAGGACGCGGATCTGGCCGTTCTGGATTCCAACATGGAAGTCTCAGCCACATGGTGCCGCGGAGTGCTGGCATATAAAAATGAATAAGCCGCAAGTTATCATTTGGAGGAAGCGGTAAAATCCATCATAATAAGAAACGGTAATAATTTTGGTTAGGAAAGAGGGATGAAGGATGAAAATTATCAAAGTATCAAATAGTACAGAAATGGCAAAAACCGCCGGGGAAATGATTGCGGAAAAGGTGCGCGCCAACCCGGAGATTGTCCTAGGACTCGCGACGGGCGGTACGCCAATTGGCACATATCAATATTTGATTGAAGATCACAGGAAAAACGGGACTTCCTATAGCAAGGCATCTTCCGTTAACCTTGATGAATATATCGGTCTGCCAAAAACAGACCCTAACAGTTATTATTTCTTTATGAAAACAAATTTGTTTGACCATCTCGACATCAACCCGGAGAGGACCTTCATTCCCGATGGAACGGCGGACGACCTTGAGGGGGAATGCGCCAATTATGAAAAGAGAATCGCCGCGCTTGGCGGAGTCGACCTACAGCTGCTCGGAATCGGACGCAACGGCCATATCGCCTTCAATGAACCAGGCACTTCATTCGAAAGCAGGACTCAAATAGTCTCGCTCGCGGAGGAGACAATCGCGGATAACGCACGCTTTTTCTCCTCTCCTGAGGAAGTTCCGACAAAGGCGATTTCAATGGGAATCGCGACCATCCTTGAAAGCAAAGAAATTATCCTTCTTGCTACTGGAAAATCAAAAGCGGAAGCGATGCACAGCCTAATAAAAGGAGAAGTTACTGAAGACTTCCCAGCATCCGCACTACAGCGGCACGGCAATGTGACAATCATTGCCGATGAGGATGCGCTCAGCCTGATTAAGGATATTTGACCAAAAGCGCCTTCCAGCTCAAAGAACCACATTTAACGATCAGGCAGGAAAAGTTTTGAACAATACGAATATGAAAAAGAGCCGAAATGGCTCTTTTTTGTTTTATCTTTCTCTACATTGATAATGGAATCTAAATAAATACCAACTTGTCCCTATCCACTATCGTAACTTTTTCATATTTAGTAAGAGAAAGAGTTTAAAAAGGGGGTTAGTTAGATGAAGTTTATGCTGGATGCGGGCCATGGCTATTCGACAGCTGGCAAGCGGAGCCCTTCGGGGATGCGGGAATACGAATTCAACAGAGCTGTTGCAGACTATGCAAAAAAGGAACTCGAAACATATCAGGATGTTTTGGTATACTTCGCCCACTCGGACGACCGGGATGTCCCTCTCAAGGAACGGACAGACAAGGCAAACCAATTAAAGGTAGATGCCTATGTGGCGATTCACGCAAATGCGTACCAGAATACATGGAACAGCGCGAACGGAGTCGATACGTTCGTCTACGTGACAAAACCAAAGGATGCCTATGAGCTTGCCTTAAAGGTGCAGAAAAATTTGGTCGAAAAAACCGGCCGCCGTGACCGGGGTGTCAAGACAGCCGATTTCCACGTCCTGAGGGAAACAAATATGACTGCCATTCTTACGGAATGCGGGTTCATGACCAACCTGGAGGAAGAGTCCCTTCTGCGTACCGACTCCTACAGGAAGATTTGCGGAAAAGCAATTGCCGCCGGGATTGCCGAGCATTACGGATTAAAGAAAAAACCAGCGGCACCTGATTCTGGCGGAGGGAATCTTTATCGTGTTCAGGCTGGAGCTTTCCGTGATAAAGCCAGTGCCGATGATATAGCACTAAAACTCTCGTTAAAAGGCTACCAGGCTTTTGCCAAAAAGGACAAAGACGGCTTATATAAAGTGCAGGCAGGCGCTTTTTCCAAAAAAGAAAATGCCGAAGCGCTTGTAAAAAAGCTTAAGGAAGATGGATTTACAGCCTTTGTCTATCGGGAATAAGGTACAAGCTTCGGAAATGGTTCAGTGGTTATAACACCAAATTAAATGATGTTGTTTCTATTGAAAAAACGATCTTCCAACCCGGCATGCAACGAAAAAAAGCGCGGTTCGCCACGCTTTTTTCCATTGAGAGCTATTTTTTCTTTTTATCCATTACAAATTTTTGGATAATAATATTCACCAACGAGAGAATGACTGCCGCGAGCAGCGCCATTCCGAAGCCTGATATATCGAATGCCGTCCCCATGAGCGCATCTGTCAATAGCAGCGTAATCGCGTTGATTACAAACAAAAACAGCCCTAGAGTAAGAATGGTAGCAGGCAAGGTGAGCAAAATGAGCACAGGCCTGACGAGCACGTTCAGGATGGACAGCAGGAAGCTTGCAACGATGGCTGCGCCAAAGCCCGAAAGCCGGAAATCATCATCAAAATACCCCGCGATTGCCATGAACAATACTGCATTGACTCCAATCCCAATTAGCCATCTCATTTGCAGCTCACCCTTTCGTTTACAGCAACCTTCTCTTTTTTTAAAAATTCATTCGGACTACCTATCGAAAATCAAATTTGAATGACGTAGCCGCAACTATCAATTAATCTTCATCCTTCTTGAAGGCACCAGCCTTTTTGACGGCGATGCCGCCGGTTTTTGTTTCGGCGATGATCCGGGCCGTCCGTCCATCTGGCTGGATCGTTTTAAAGCGGAGCATTTTCTGGATCATCTCGCTCTTTTCTTCAAGAAGCTGGATCCGGTCGAGATCAACCTGGAATCCGCCCAAATTGGACCGTAGCTCACCATCGACCGCCTGGCCGTCCGGCACATATATATCAATGCCCCCGGTCGCCGCTTTTGCCGAAATGAACTCGCATGCCCCCTGGATGTCACAGGTGATGCCGCCAGTAAAGGTCCTAAGATCCGCGGATTGGAAGGAGCCCTCCAGCTTGATGCCGCCATTGATCGTTTCGGCCTCAACCTTTTCCACAGCGCAGCCTTTCAGCTTAATGTGCCCATTTCCGGTCTCTGCCTCAATCTTTTTGCCGGAAATTTCTTTAAAGGAAATTTTTCCGCTCCCCGTCTTTGCCTTTATATCCGCCGCTCGGAGATTTTCCCCGGTTACCGGCCCGTTGAACAATTTGGCTCGAACCTTCTCGTACGACGAGTCCGGGACATACAGGACTGTGTCCACCTTCATCCATTTATGATTTGTTAAAAATCTAAGTCTTCCTTCGGTAATATCGAAAACAATCGTTTCAAGTAGCGTTTTCCTTGCCTCATCCTGGTTCTCGACCCGGTAAACACGGGCCTGGCACTCGGCCCGGACGTTTTGCTGGTCCCATGGGACAATCTTCAGCGAGCCGTTTGCAATACTAACATCAATGTCAGTCAGGCTCACAGCGTTTTGGTGAAAAATATGTGAAATCTCCACCGATTGGCCAAAATTGAAATCCAAATCCAGTTCCTTGATTTTTTTTATCGCTGTATCAAGAAGTTCAAATAGCTTATCCTTTGTCGTATGAGACCTGTATGGCTCATCGCTTCTCCTACTGCTTTCAGGATCCTCGTGCACGACTACCGAAAGCTCGCTCCTCAACTCCTGCTCCCTCTCGCCGGCGGTCTTGGACGACTTCTCGAGCTCCTCAAGCAAGGTAATCGCTTCAACCGCTGATAAACTGCCGCGCTCAACCATTTCCAAAATCCTTCTTCGCTCTTCCTTCACAAAAAACTCCCCTTCCTCTACTTTTTCCTTTTCGTATATTAGAAATCAGCCTAAACAGGGATGTTCGTTTCATTCCTTGCCCATTTTGCAAGTTTGTACAGCTTACAGCTCCTGGATTGTTTTTATTCCTTTCACAACATTCCAGATGATCACGCCTATCGACAGGATTCCGTAAATCCCCATTCCAATTATCGCTATGCCAAATCCGGCATCAGAACCGGCACCAGCCATCGCGCCGAGCAACGCAATCGGAATTGCCACGAATGGAATGAGGTGCGATAACAATGCCTTTTTAGCGTGTTCTTTCGTGATGGAATCATCTACTACGAAATAAACGACAATTGGAAATAGGAAAGGTGCAAAAAAGATGCTGAAATAGCATAAACCCGACAGGATTTTCCTTGTATCCATAACACCAGCCTCCCTTCCCTGTATTTACGGGCTTTTTCCTGAAAAGTTTCAGGATGGGTTGGTTTTTTTACAAATCATACCTTGCAGTCCGGTACTTGCTTTCAAAGTAGCGTTGGAGCCCTCCCGCAAACAGATTGATGAAAAGAAGGGTAATGCCTATCGCGCCGATGCCTGCCAACGGGATCCATCGGTATATGCGGACATCCTTTAGAATGGTATCGAAGATCATCGGCCACGATGGGGAAGTGTTGACAACTTCATACGCCGATCCCCATTCGTTCATCATGAATTTCTGGCTGATGAAAATAAAGACGATGCCAAGCTGCGCAAGTAGGAAAAGCGTCCTGCCGATATCATTGATAACCATTACAATAATATTTGGTATGACGACAGGGAGATAATAATTCCTGAACAATGTGTACGGAGAGCAGCCAGAGACAATTCCCGCCTCAATATATGGCCGTTTCTCTGTATCCCGCAAATGTGTGTGAATAATTTCGGCGACCCTCCCTGTTTCCAGCAAAGCAAGGATGAGAATCATATAAACTGGCCTCCAATCAGAGAAAAAGATGAATGGCAGGCCGGAAAAAAACGATACGAAGAAAATTGGCGGCATAAATGAAAAAAGCTGTTGCCAGCCGTTCATGACCCCCTTCATAAATTTGGAGTAAAACCCGGCTACAGCTAGCGGAACCGCAAATACGTATCGCAGCGCTACGACGCTCAGGACGATTTTAAGCGTTTCTCCCGTTCCCATTATGAGCAGGCTCAGGATATCAACCCCTTTATGGGTACTTCCAAGTGGATATCCTTCCATTGGCGGGAATGGTACTAGGATGATTTTCCCCTCATCCGTTCTTATTGCTCCAGTTTCTTTCAGCTCCGTATCAACAAATGGTAAATGCGGCCCCGCCACAGCGACGACACCTAAGAGAATAAGAAAAAAAGCACCAGTCCAAAGCCTCCAGTTTTTCTTCATCATGCTTCATTCCTTTCAAGCGGATACAGCAGGCTTTTTCCAATCTGGCTTACTAATTTGGAAACGAAAATAACCGTTGTGAAAAGAAAGATATACCCCGCCGCGCTATAAATATTGATTGGGTATTGTTCCTGCCCTACAGCAAATATGAATGGCGATGCAACGGATTGATAAAAGAAATAGGCAGCTCCGCGGTAATTCGTCAAAAATTCAACAATGAACAAGTTTGAGAGAGTATAAAGTGTAATCGTGTTGGTATGGCTGAGTATTTTCGGATAGCAGTTTTTTAGAACATGCGTGTAGAGAACCCTTAATGACGAAGTCCCTTTTGAAAAAGCGGTCTTGATGTAATCCATTGCCTGCTCATCGCGGATGCTTAAAAACGTGATATTAGCAATATAAAATACAGGGTAAATGGAGAGATAAATAATTCCGAGAATCGTCGTGCTCATTGTGTCGCTTCCGTAAACCCGCATGTAAGGGAGGAGGCCCCAACTGTACGCAGTCATGACTCCAATCTGAATCATAATAATTAAAAACAGGTCCGGAATTGAAAGAAAGAACCTTGTTAATGTTTCACCAAAGATATTAGTCTTCTTGTTTCGGATCCGATAGTCGAGCACCCCTTTGGCTACTCCGCCGAAAAGGCCGATGAATAAGGCCGGGATTGCAATTTTCATGCTCTTTATAAAGGTGTGCCTAATGCTCTCTACCCGCGAATGGCCCTCCATTACGTCCCCGAGGCCTTTGTTTTTCTTGATATATGCAAAGAACTCCTTGAATTGATCAATATGTTTCTCAAGCGAGTATTCGTATTTCGCCCCAAGAAATTTACCAGCCCGGCCTTCCTGATAGATGATATCCCTCGGTAAAAATAGAAGAGCCAAAAATAGCGTCATAACCAAAACCCACATTGCCACTTGCTTAAGTAGAAACTTTAACATCTTTCTCACATCCCCCTTGGGCTGAAAACAGCACACAGACACTTTTTTCCGGAGCAATTTTGTGTTTGGTAAGCTCCTTCTTTCTTTACTATTACATATATTTTACACAAACTTCAGAATTGTAACAATTTTGGAAGAAAGATGTAACAAAATCTACAGGTTACGTATACCGAGAACATTCATACTCAGTTGGCGCATTGGAAGGAAAACGGTTATTCGGGACTCATGTCGCACCAGGCTCTAGGTTGCAATTAAAGAGGTTCAGGATTGTTGACTATCATTACCCTTTCTGTTTGCGCTTGGAGCATACACATCAGAACCCTAAAAAATACGTTTAGAACATTTGTCTCCTTACACGAAAAACGGGACCGCCCTTAAAATGAGCGGTCCCGTTTTCCTATCTTGCTTTAGCTGTTTGCTTTTCTGTTCCTTCGACCTGTTTGAGCATCCTTGCGCGGTCGCGTTCGAGGATTGGCTTCAGATAGCGGCCGGTATGCGATTCAGGGACTTCCGCTACCTGCTCGGGCGTTCCGGTTGCCACAATCGTTCCGCCTTTGTCGCCGCCTTCAGGACCAAGGTCGACGAGATAATCGGCCGTTTTAATGACATCAAGGTTGTGCTCGATGACAAGGACCGTGTCCCCGTTTTCCACGAGGCGCTGCAGTACGCTCAGCAACCGGGAGATATCATCGACGTGCAGGCCGGTAGTCGGCTCATCCAGTATATACATCGTCTTTCCGTTTGAGCGCCTGTGCAATTCGGAGGCAAGTTTAACCCGCTGCGCTTCCCCGCCGGACAGAGTTGTCGCTGGCTGGCCTAGTGTCACATAGCCAAGACCGACATCTGCAATCGTCTGGAGTTTGCGGCTGATTTTTGGATGATTGGCAAAAAACTCAACTGCGTCAGCGACGGTCATATCAAGGATGTCAGAGATATTTTTGCCTTTGTATTTCACTTCGAGTGTCTCACGATTGTATCGTTTCCCGTGGCATACCTCGCATGGCACATATACATCCGGCAAAAAGTGCATCTCAATTTTAATGATGCCATCGCCGCGGCAGGCCTCACAGCGTCCTCCCTTGACGTTGAAGGAGAAACGCCCCTTCTTGTAGCCGCGCACCTTCGCTTCATTTGTACTCGCAAATAAATCGCGGATATCATCAAATACCCCAGTGTACGTTGCGGGGTTGGAACGTGGCGTCCGGCCGATTGGCGACTGGTCGATATCGATTACTTTTTCAAGGTGCTCGATGCCCTTGATGCTTTTGTGAGCACCGGGCTTCGTTTTGGCCCTTTGAAGTTTTTGGGCAAGTGACTTATGAAGAATTTCATTTACTAGCGTACTTTTTCCCGAACCGGAAACGCCGGTGACAGCCTGAAACACGCCAAGCGGAAACTTGACAGAGACATTTTTCAGATTGTTCTCGGCAGCGCCCTTAATTTCAATAAATCGGCCATCCGGCTTGCGCCGTTCGATCGGAAGCGGAATGAACTTTTTGCCGGCCAAATATTGGCCAGTCAATGACGCCGGATCGTTCATCACTTCCTCGGGCGTTCCAGCTGAAACAATCTCTCCGCCATGAACCCCGGCACCCGGACCGATATCGACCAAGTAATCGGCAGCGAGCATCGTATCTTCGTCGTGCTCAACAACGATTAAGGTATTTCCGATATCACGCATGCTCTGCAATGTGCTGATTAGTTTATCATTATCGCGCTGGTGAAGGCCTATTGATGGCTCATCAAGAATATAGAGAACCCCGGTCAGACGCGAGCCAATTTGTGTTGCGAGCCTAATCCGCTGGGCTTCACCGCCGGAAAGCGTTCCGGCCGCTCTGCTCAAATTCAGATAATCCAGGCCGACATTCACCAAAAAGCCGAGCCGCTCATTGATTTCCTGGAGAATGAGTCTTGCAATCTGTTTTTCTTTTTCAGTCAGGTCAAGGGATTGGAAAAATCGCTTTGCTTCCTCGACAGAAAGCTCGCTTACTTCTCCAATATGCCTACCTGTAATAAGGACAGCTAGTGTTTCTTTCTTCAGCCTGTATCCATGGCAGGTTGGGCAGGCCTGTTGCCCCATGTACTTTTCCATCTGTTCGCGGATCCAGTCGGAACTTGTTTCCTTGAAGCGCCGCTCGACATTGCGCAGGACGCCTTCAAATACGATATAGCCATCCTTTACCTGGCCAAAATCATTCCGATAACGGAAGTAGATTTTCTTCCCTTCCGATCCATACAAAATCCGGTCCATCTTGCTTTTTGGCAAGTCCTTGACTGGAACATCCATATCGATGCCGTAATGGTCGCTGACAGCCTTCAGAAGCTGCGGATAATATTGCGAAGAAACAGATTCCCATGCGGCAACCGCATTTTGATTCAAGGTCAGTTCCTTGTTCGGGATAACAAGGTCCGGATCGACCTCCATTTTTGCACCTAACCCGTCACATTCAGGACAGGCGCCGAATGGGCTGTTGAACGAAAACATCCTCGGTTCGAGTTCGCCGATGGAGAATCCGCAGATTGGGCAGGCATGGTGTTCGCTGAACAGCAGTTCCTCTTCGCCAATGACGTCGATGACAACCTTCCCATCCCCAAGCTGAAGCGCAGTTTGAAGTGAGTCCGCGAGTCTGGCCGCGATTCCTTCTTTTACAACGACACGGTCAACGACAACGTCGATCGAGTGTTTCTTATTTTTTTCCAACGTAATTTCGTCGCTTAAATCAAGCATTTCCCCGTCAACACGGACGCGGACGAATCCCTGTTTCTTGATGTCTTCCAACACCTGAACATGGGTCCCTTTCCTGCCCGAAACAACCGGGGCGAGAATTTGCAGCCTTGTCCGTTCAGGGTATTCCATAATCCGGTCGACCATCTGCTCAATTGTCTGGGACGAAATTTCTATTCCGTGGTTCGGGCACACAGGGCGCCCAACACGGGCGAAAAGAAGCCGTAAATAATCGTGAATTTCCGTGACCGTCCCGACAGTCGAGCGCGGGTTCCTGCTCGTTGTTTTCTGGTCGATTGATATCGCCGGCGAAAGGCCCTCGATTGCATCGACATCCGGTTTGTCCATCTGCCCAAGGAACTGGCGGGCATAAGCGGACAGCGATTCGACATAGCGGCGCTGCCCTTCCGCATAAATGGTGTCGAAGGCAAGCGAGGACTTTCCGGATCCGGAAAGCCCTGTCAAAACGACAAGCTTATCTCTCGGAATGGTGACATCGATATTTTTTAAGTTATGGGCTCTGGCGCCTTTTACAACAAGTTTATCCATTGCCATGTTACAGTCATCCTTCCGCTTTCAGCTCTAGTATCAGGTCACGAAGCTCTGCGGCGCGTTCAAAGTTAAGCGCCTTTGCTGCTTCCTTCATTTCTTTTTCCATATCGGCAATCACGCGCTCGCGGTCCTTTTTGGCCAGCTTGCCGAGCGATTTCGCCGGTGAATACGCTTCGCCTTCCTCGGCGGCCTGGGTGGCGCGAATGGCCGCGCGTATGTCCTTCTGTATCGTCATCGGCGTAATGCCATGCTTTTTGTTGTATTCTTCCTGGATGGCACGACGGCGCTTCGTTTCTTCAATGGCGATCTGCATGGAATTGGTCATCTTATCCGCATACATGATGACGTGCCCTCGTTCGTTCCGCGCTGCGCGGCCGATTGTCTGGATCAGCGACCGCTCTGAGCGGAGGAAGCCTTCCTTGTCGGCATCAAGAATCGCGACAAGTGACACTTCCGGAATATCGAGCCCTTCCCTGAGCAGGTTGATTCCGACAAGAACGTCATATTTGCCAAGCCGGAGCTCCCGGATAATTTCAATCCGTTCTAGCGTCTTAACTTCGGAGTGCAAGTATTGCACTTTGATGCCGATTTCCTTCAAATAATCGGTCAAATCCTCGGACATCTTCTTCGTCAAAGTGGTTACAAGGACGCGTTCGTTCCGTTTGACCCGTTCATTTATTTCACCGATCAGGTCGTCAATCTGGCCTTCAATCGGACGAACGTCGATATTTGGATCCAATAGCCCCGTTGGCCGGATAATCTGTTGGACCATTTCCGGCGTATGTTCGATTTCATACGGACCCGGCGTTGCCGAAACGGCGATCAGCTGGTTGATATGCCGCTCGAATTCCTCGAATTTAAGCGGACGGTTATCGAGAGCGGACGGCAGGCGGAAGCCATGGTCAACGAGAACCTGCTTCCGAGCCTGGTCCCCATTAAACATACCCCTGATTTGCGGTAGCGTAACATGGGATTCGTCAACGACAATAAGGAAATCGTCCGGAAAATAGTCGAGCAGCGTATATGGAGTTGCCCCAGGCGGCCTCAGCGTCAAATGGCGGGAATAGTTTTCAATACCGGAGCAGAAGCCCATTTCCCGCATCATTTCAAGGTCATAGCGGGTCCGCTGCTCAAGGCGCTGTGCTTCAAGCAGCTTTTCCTCTGCGCGGAGTTCCTCAAGACGTTCTTCCAGTTCTTTTTCAATATTTTCGATTGCTATCCTTAGCTTTGCTTCCCTCGTCACGAAGTGGGATGCTGGAAAAATGGCGACATGGTTCCGCTCGCCAATGATTTCACCAGTCAGGGCATCGACTTCGCGGATGCGTTCGACCTCGTCGCCAAAAAACTCGACGCGGATGCAATGCTCGTCTTTTGACACCGGGAAGATTTCGACAACGTCGCCCCGTACCCTGAACGTACCGCGCTTAAAGTCGATGTCGTTCCGGGCGTACTGGATATCGACGAGCTTATGGAGCAGCTTGTTCCGTTCAATTTCCATCCCTTCCCGCAGGCTGAGCACCATTTCCTTGTATTCTTCCGGCGAACCCAAACCGTAAATGCACGAAACAGACGCAATGATGATGACGTCGCGGCGCTCGAATAGGGCGGATGTCGCCGAGTGGCGCAGCTTATCAATTTCATCATTGATGCTCGCGTCTTTTTCGATGAATGTATCGGTCTGGGGCACATATGCCTCCGGCTGATAGTAATCATAGTAGCTAACAAAATACTCGACGGCGTTGTTCGGGAAAAATTCCTTGAACTCACTGTACAGCTGGCCGGCGAGCGTTTTATTGTGGGCGATTACAAGGGTAGGTTTGTTTACCTCTTTAATGACATTGGAAACGGTAAACGTCTTACCTGTACCCGTTGCGCCGAGGAGCGTCTGGACGCGCTTCTTTTTGTAAATGCCGTCGACCAATTTCTTAATGGCTTCGGGCTGGTCCCCCTCCGGCTTGTATTTGGACACTAACTCAAACTGGTTCTTCACGTTACCGAACCTCCAATACTTAAAAATAAGGCATCTATCAGTAAACAAGGTTGTGTGATTTTCTTATTGAATGGGATGGCACATTGGCAGGCCCTTCGCCGCCAATTCATATAGTAAACAGTATGCCCGCCATGGCGCCCCATTCAAACCGGCTGGCTCCAAATAGGGCCATCTTGCGGGCAAACTGAAAGGATGCCGAAATTCACAATTCCGGCATTGCTAAAAATCTTATAAAAACATTCTACCACAAAGGGGAGGGCGCAAACCAACTTTATACGAACAAATATTCGATTTAATTTTTGGTTTTCCTGCTACATTCAGGATGTTTTTCTGATAAACTGACAACGTGTTTGGGTATGCTTACTTGAACCCCACGGATTACATGGTGCGGGGACCAATTTTTCGAAAACAGCCCCGGAAATAAAAATCCCGCCGGCGTTTGGCGGGCGGGTGGTCAGGTTTTGTTTGCGGTTGGTTTCGGCTTTAGGTACGAGGCGGCCCAGAAGCCCACGGTGAGCGAGAAAGCGTCGACGATGATGAGTCCCCAGCTGTTTGTGTAGCCTTTGTAGACGGATGCCGCGATGAGGCCGACTGTCAGGGCGAGTGCGATGACCCGGTTGTAGGTGACCCTAGCAAACAGCAAGACGCACAGACCGGGCAGGAAGAATGCCGATAGATATTGAATCACCTTTTACCCCCCTTTTGATTTGGTTCGTGCGCTACTCTTGCCAGTTGAGCTTTGTCAATGCAGCGGCGAGGTCCTGTTCGAATTCGGTGTTATCGAAGTTAATTCCCAGGGTGATAGCAGCCTTGGCGACCTCTGGCCTGATACCGGAAAGGATCGCGCGGATGCCAATCAGGTTCAATCCCTTGAATAATTTTGATAACTCACATGCGACTGCCGAGTCCATTTCGGGTACGCCCGACATGTCAATAACGAGCTTGTTGATGCGCATCGCTGCGCTTTGGTTCAGGACGGATTCCAGGATGTCGGCGGCACGGTCAATGTCGATTTCACCGATAAGTGGTAATACGCCCGTGCCTTTTGTTACCGGTATGACCGGTGAACTTAGCTCGTAAATCATCTTTTCCTTTTCCGAAATCAGCTTGCTATGGACTTCGTAGTAATGTTTGGAAAACAAATCAATGACTTTGTCAAAGGCAAAATTGATTTGCTTTGTCCAACGGAAAATGTCTTCGAATGAGAGTTCTTTCTCGTAATCACGCGCGAAATTTTCGATAAAAAGAATGATGACACTCCGGAAAATCCCGAATTGTTTAATCACAGAGTGAAGCGGTACCCCTGAATTTACCCTGTCCTCCGATACCATACGGGTCCAGTCGAGAATTCCCTTTTTGAATCCCTCTTCTTCCTCAATAAAGACTTTTATGATCCGTTCAATAAAAAGCTTGTTTTGTTCGCGGAGTTTGTTGACAAGTTCTTGGGATGCTTCAAGTGAATAAGGCGAACCGACTTTTTCGGTCCTCCGGCTAAGCCACTCCTCCGTCATATCGGCCGAACGGGAAAGTAGATGGTAATAGAGTGCTTGTTCTAAATCTTTCATTTTTTCCCCCGCATTTGTTGTAATTTTTATTCTATCATACCCGAAATAGCATTTATTTGCATATAGGGTGCCTGTTTTTTCAACTTCGGCGGATGTATGGGGTGGCTAAATGAAAAATTGGGTAAGGGTAAAGGATAGGAAGTGCTGAATGAAAGGTGGTTCGCGAATATGGACGAGTTACTCAGGGAGACGGCTCATCGGCCCTATCCCCTTCCGGATGCGCCATGGCTTATGACCCAGACGTGGGAAAATCTACTTTTTTTGCATTGGCCTGTAGATGCCGCCATGGTCAGGGAGCACGTACCGGAAGAGTTGGAGCTTGATACGTGGGAAGGGCAGGCGTGGATATCGATATCGCCATTCCAGGTCAAGCACCAGCGCTTCAGGGCTCTGCCGGAAATCCCGATGTTGAATGAGTATTTGGAGTTGAATGTGAGGACGTATGTAAAACGGAACGGGAGGCAGGGCATCTGGTTCTTTTCGTTGGATGCGAACCTCGCCCCGGCGGTGTTCGCGGCAAACGGACTGCTTGCGCTTCCGTATAAAAATGCGGAGATGTCGTTTGACGAGGTAAGTCCGGAGGAGAACCAAGGCGCGGAAGCAGTGAGTTTGCCGGTAAATAGCACAAGCGCGGCGGCCAATTTTTACAAAAGAAAAGGTTTTCGGTTTTCGAACAGGCGGATTACGGGCGAGGATGGGTTCGGCCAGTTCAATTGTTCGTATCGTCCGGTTTCGGGGCCTGGATTGTGCATGGCGGGGACGCTTGAACACTGGCTGATTGAGCGGTATTGCCTGTTTACGACCCGGGATGGCAAGGTGCTGCGCGGTGATATCCATCACCAGCCGTGGGATGTTTCAGCAGCCGAGGCAGTGGTTTCCATCAATACGATGAGCCCGGTGCCACTTCCGGGAGAGCCGCTGCTTCAGTACTGCGATTCGAAAAAGGTGCTAATGTTCCCGTTTGTGGAGGATTGACTTTGTTTTACAGTTCGAGCATGTCCGAAAGAGCTTTATTGGGGACAGCAACATGTGTGGTCCTCCCCTGTTAATTGACCCTTCCCCTCCGGAGCCAATTCTATTATTTCAACTTGTTCTTCGATCAACTCTCGCAAAATTTGACGAACGGCCTATATTTACAAGTTCATCCTATTCCTATTACATTATTAATATCCTAAATAATGTAAGGAAGTGAGAGATGAGGGCTGATACTGAAAACCGATACCTGTTCACTCGTTCCAAAATTCTTATCGTTGTTTTATTTCTTTCGTTATTAGCCGGCTGCCAGAAAGACGCCATTACTACTGAAAAAAGATTCATTGAACCGACCGCGCCGGAATGGCTTTACGCGAACGGCCAATGGAAAGAGGTTTTAAAACCGAATGGGGATAAAGTGATGCAGGGCTGGCTTGACGGCAAGAACGGCCGGCATTATGGAAGGCGGGCAAGGATTGAGACGGACAGCAGCTTCGCCACATTGAAGCAACGGGGCATTGGAGGAACGGTCTTTATTTTCGTTGATGGAAAACAGGTTGTAACACAAAAACTAGACGTGGATGGTAAGCCTGTGGACATCCCGATTTACAAAAATAAAAAGGGATGGCACCAGATTGAAATTGGCTTTTCCAACCAAAGCGAGATAGACGGCCTTTTCGTAAGCGAGGGGGCAAAAGTAAGGAAGCCGGAGGAAAAAAGAAAAAGGCTTATTGTTATCGGACATAGTCATGCGGACGGGACTGGTACCCAAAATATAGGGATGGAATCGATGGCTTCTGTAATTGGCGACATAATGGGGGTAGAGAGCATCAACCAGGGTATTGGCAGAACCGACATTGATATTTCTTCCCCTCCTGCCGACAACAACAGTGCGCTGGGAAGGGTCAAGACTGATGTAATTGATCTGAAACCGGATTATGTCCTGTCCATTTACGGGTTCAACTCCATCTCTACAATCTATCAGGGAAAAATGACCCACGAGCAATATCAGGAAAAATATATGGAATTTATCAAAGCGATCCATGATGCCCTTCCGGATACAAAGGTTTTTGCAAGCTCCATCATGGCCACTCCTTCCTACTCGGATGAAGAGCTCAAACTATACAACGAGGACATAAAAATAGCCTGTTCCAAAGTGCCAAACTGTACGTACATCGATTTGACAGGCAAGATGAATGAAGGCAATTTTGATAAGTATATGGCATCCGACCGGCTCCACCCGAGCACTGAAGGGCAGAAGTATCTCGCCGAAGAATACGCAAAATCAATTTCAGCTGTTCTGGGCAAATGATAACAAGGCCATGCCGGCGCCGTTTTTGGGGCGCAGAATTGGCCTTGTTTTAGCAGAACAATGTACTCCAAACTATTCCTATACGAAACTGCTGCGCTTCACTAATAAACATCTCCCCGATACCGTGAAGTCCGGTCTATCTATCTGTCCGGATCTTTTGGCTCCAGTACTCTCGGCCGCTTGTCTTTAAGCGGAATAGGCGACCTAAACAGCACGTCCCGCAATGCCTTAATATCAAAAGGGATAAACGGCCATAGATACGGAACGCCGAAGCTTTTCATGCGCGCCAAATAAATGATGACGAGGGTGAATCCGACGACAAGCCCGAATGTATGGAACAAGGCCGTTACGATCAGTAAAAACAGCCTAACAAGCCGGTTGGCAAGGCTTAGTTCATAGCTGGGGGTTGCAAATGTGCCAATCGCGGCGAGCGCCAAATACAGGATGACCTCATTCGTCAAAAGGCCGACTTCAACGGCGACCTGCCCGATCATCAATGCGGCGACAAGGCCAAGAGCCGTCGCAAGCGATGTCGGTGTATGGATCGCAGCCATCCGCAGCATGTCGATTCCAATTTCAATTATTAAAAACTGAAGGAACAAAGGAATTTTACCGGGATCATTGGGCCCGATAAATTTCATGCTTTTCGGCACGAGGCTCGGGTCAATCGTGAGCAAGTACCAAAGCGGCAGCAAAAATAGGGACGCCCATACGGCAAAAAACCGTACAATCCGTAAATAGGCTCCTACAAGCGGCTTATTCCGGTATTCCTCTGCATGTTGGAGATGATGCCAATACGTTGTCGGCGTAATCAAAACGCTCGGCGACCCGTCAACGAGTACACATACATGCCCTTCGAACAGATGAACGGCAGCCGTGTCCGGCCTCTCCGTATAACGGACTGCCGGGAACGGGTTCAAATAGCTCCCGGTAATAAATTCCTCAATGGTTTTCTCGGCCATTGGAAGCCCGTCCGTATCGATGCTGGACAACTTGTCCTTTATCTTATCGACCAGCTCCCCATCGGCAATGTCTTCGATATAGCATATAATCATGTCGGTTTTCGACCGCCGCCCCGCCTGGATATATTCCATCCTGAGCGTCCTGTCGCGAACCCGCCTTCTGATCAGTGCCGTATTGAAGACGATCGTTTCTACAAAACCATCGCGTGATCCGCGGACAACCCTCTCCGTGTCCGGTTCTTCAGGCCCCCTGACCGGATAGGTTCTGGCATCTATTAGGATGACCTCAGATGCGCCGTCTACAACAAGCGCGGTCGGACCCGCAAGCACCGTATCCACAGCCTTGTCAAGATCATCCGTCGAATCGAGCTCAATGTAAGGAAGGTATGACTTCATGAGCTGCTGGATTGTCGCGCTTTGAAGCTGGTCCTCCTTTAAATTCGCCATGAACTTCAGAAGGAGATGGAGCATATCGTCCTTGACTAGGCCATCAACCATGAACAGCGCCATTTTCCGGCCGGCATATTCCACTTCCAGCTGAATGACGTCGAAGCTTTTGCCTACCCCAAGCTCTTTTTTAAAAAAATCTACATTTGCCTCTAGGCTATTGCTTACATTATTTTTCACGTCCGTTTTCATTTCCCACCTCGGCACACATGCCCGTTCTTCCTTACTATACATACCATCTTAGCCATGGTGCCAGCCGTTCATACTTTTTCGGCAATTGGGTTAAACCTTATTATTTTCAAAAAATATTCTGTATAATGCGATTGGGAAAATGGATGGAGGATGATGCTGTTAAA
Organism: Neobacillus oceani; assembly: GCF_046237595.1. NCBI lineage: Bacteria > Bacillati > Bacillota > Bacilli > Caryophanales > Bacillaceae > Neobacillus > Neobacillus oceani. The sequence continues at coordinate 4,099,697 of NZ_CP143543.1, forward strand.
CAGCTTTAAGCCTGGAGGGATTGATTAAGTTCAATTGTTTCGAGCAGGACGAAAAAAGACCGATCAGGCAGCCTTATTCAGGCTCCTTACCGGTCTGTTTCTTTTGTACTTCGTGTTCGAGATTGTCACGGAAGGCCTTTTCTGCATTTTTAACAAAGCTGCCCTGGTAAATATTTTTCCCGTAAAAGATTTCGTCCATTTCCCATTGGATGCTTTCAGTGATTTCCCGGCGCTGTTCTTCCGTGAGTTTATCCTTCGTATAGCCAAAAAGGTAATTGTTCAGGTCGAAATCGCGAAGCTTACATTTCGTGTGGAAAATATGCTCCTGGTATACGTTCACATCAATCATTTGATAGCGGTCGATTATCTCGTCAGGGATGTAATTCTGGATGGAAGAAATGTCATGATCGATGAACAGCTTATAGCCTTCCTTGTCGCGCGTAAATCCGCGAACACGATAATCCATCGTCATCACATCTGTCTCGAACGAATGAATCAAGTAGTTGAGCGCCTTCAGCGGCGAAATTTCCCCACACGTCGATACGTCAATATCGGCTCGGAAAGTGCTAATCCCCTCATCCGGATGGTATTCGGGGTACGTATGGACCGTGATATGGCTTTTGTCGAGAGCAAGCGTAACGGCGGATGGCAGCGGTCCGGGTGATTCCTCGTACACCCCTTCCGGCACCTCGACAACCGGCCCCTCCGAGACAAGCATCGTCACGCTCGCCCCCTGAGGCACGTAATCCTGCTTCGCCACATTCAGGACATGCGCACCGATAATATCCGCGACATGCTTGAGGATTTTCGTCAGACGGTCCGCGTTATACTGCTCATCAATATACTCAAGATATGCCTCCCGCTCTTCCTTCGTCTGTGTATAACAAATATCGTACATATTAAAACTCAAACTCTTCGTCAAATTATTAAAACCATGCAGCTCCACTCGCTGCTGCGGCGTCAAATCCATGATGAAACCCCCTCCGAAAGCTGTAAATATTGTTATAATACCCAACCTTTTGCCGAAAAAAACAGAACAGTTAATTGGTATCGGAGGTTAGTGGTGGTGCTTGGTACCTTAGTGGACGTTTTTGTTTCAAGGCGCGCCTTTGACTGGGAATCGGTGTCACAAAACGTTTGAAAAGGGGTAAGTTTCCATCATGGATTCCTTGTTAAAATAGGTTTATACACTACTGAGAGGGAGAAGGCTATGAGGTATTTTAAGTATTTGCTGCTGATGTGTGCAATTCTTGCCATTGGCGTAGTTTCGGCCTGCAGCTCGGATTCGGCAAAATCCGATGAGCTGAAGCTTGATTCGAAGCATGCGCCGCTGCCTGATTATGTCCTGGCTACCCCTGAAATGGTCCAGGAGACGTATGTGATGGCCGCCGAGTATCCGGAAGTGCTCGCATCTGTTCCTTGCTATTGCAGCTGTGGCACAGGCGCGGGACATAAGAGCAACCTTGACTGCTTTGTAAAAGGCATTGGCAATAATAATGCTGTAACAGAGTGGGATAACCACGGCACCGCTTGAGACATTTGTGTCAATATCGCCCGGGAGGCGGTACAAATGAAGCAAGACGGAAAAAGCCTTAAGAAAATCAATGAATCAATCGTCGCCAAGTATTCATCCTATGGAGAAGCAACACCAACGCCGGTCCCCGCGGACTAATCCTGACATGCAAATCCGGTAAATTTACCAATTTATCTATAGGATGATAAAAGCCTTTCTTCAGGGAGAGGCTTTTTTATTGCAGCCAGCAGGCACGGCCAATTACTGTCCAACAAAGATTGGCGCCAATGTTCGAAATTCCTTAACCTTTTCTCGATACTTTCTGCACAATTTTCCTTCATTCTGGAATAGGGTTCATTCATCTTTACTTAAGGGTCACACCAGAATAAAAGTTAACCAAGTTAACCTATTCCTGCTGATTCGATACAAAAATAACCAACACGAAAGGGAGAGCCATGAAACTATCACGTTATATGCTGCTAATCTTGGCGATACTGGCCATTGGCGTCATTTCAGCCTGCAGTTCCTTGGATACTAAAAACCTCGCACTTGATCCAAAGCATCCAGAACTGCCTGATTATGTTATGAAATCTTCTAAAAAGGTCCAGGAAACGTACATCCTGGCCGCCCAGTATCCAGAAGTTTTGGAATCAGTCCCTTGTTATTGTGGCTGCGGAGCAGATTCAGGACATGAAAGCAATCTTGACTGTTTCATAGCCGGCATGGATGGCAATATGGCAGTCACAGAATGGGACCCACACGGCATTTCTTGAGACGTTTGTGTAAATATCGCCCGGGAGGCGGTAATGCTGAAACAAGACGGAAAAAGCCTGAGGGATATCAACAAGACGATTGTCGACCATTACAAATCGTACGGTGAAGGAACGCCTACACCTGTTCCAGCCAAATAAGAATGTTGCCAATTACATCGCGAACATGAAAGTGCAATGCCGCTCCAATTCCGGGGCGGCATTTTTACAATCAGAAAACCCCTTTGATCGGGCAGCACAATAAGTTTTCGAATGTTGAATTACTTCAATCCACTAAAGCCCCTATACTGACTCTAAAAGGAAAAGGCATTCCCCATTATCTTTAAAGGGTGAATGCCTTCATTTGAGAACCATTAGGCTGCCATTCTCCTGCATACCTCGGCACAACGGAAACAAGCTTCCGCACATCTCCTGCAATGGTCGTGATGGCTGTGCTTCTGGCATTCCTCACCGCATGCCTCGCAAATTTCCGCGCAAAGTGCGCAGATTTGTTTTGCAAATGGCGAGTTGGATTGCATTGCCTTAATTGCAAGAGCACATATATCGGCGCATTCCCGGTCCGTCCTAATGCAGTCTGCCATCATCTTTACATCGTCTTCCTTCAGGCACGAATCATAGCAGGAATTACAGGCCACCATACAATCAAAACACGCATCAATGCATTCCTGATACATTTGCATTTGCATCCGATTCACCTCCTTTTTATCACGTTATACTGTTACCCGGGCAACTTATGGCTAAACGGAGAACTCCTTCAACCTTCTGTAAATACGCATGTAAAATAAAGCCAGGGCTTTACATCCAAAGCCCTGGCTTTTAAATATCATTAGCCGCAGCAGCAGCCACGAGAGGATCCCTTAGAATCCTGGCTTTTACAGCAGGATCCACCTCCACCGCAGCACTGGGCCTCTTTTGCTTCACTGCTAGCGAGCCGCATTACAAACATGATTCCCAATCCCACAATCAGGATTAATCCGAACAATACCCCAGTCACTGAAGACCACCCCAATTTTTTCGGTTTTGAATTTCGAAGGCTGGTTACTTTATGGGCTTCATCTCTCCATGGTTCCCGCTTCCGTGGAACTCTTACTGGACAACTCCTTTATCCATTAGCGGTTTCCAATCCCCGCCTCCATCTTCGGTATAAAACACGCTGTTTTCGAATGTTGAAATCGCGATTTTCTTGGAATCTTTCGGGTTGATGCCGAAATAGGCCACCGCATCCTGGCCAAGGTCGAATCCTTTATCCAACCAGGTTTGGCCCTCATCAGAGCTTGTCGTGATCCCCGCTCCCTGGTTAGTGATCGAATAGCCAATCAAATTCTTAGTATCCGGCAAGACGCCAAACGCAGTAATCAACCTGGATTGGTCATACAGCCCCCACGTAATGCCGCCGTCTTCTGACCTGAGGATGCCGGAATCGGTACCAGCCAACAGTACATTTTCGTTATCAGGCATCGAAACAATTGAATAAATGGTATGCAAGTCCTGCGGCAGTCCGGACGAATTCAGGAGCTCCCAATCTTCGCCCCCGTTTGTGCTCTTATAGATCCCCGCTTTATAGTTGCCGCTGTCCATCTGGTTTACCCCGTAGACGAAATCCGGCTTGCTGAAATTGGAGGATAGGATGTGGAAATCAACCTTGCCCAGCAATGATATCGGCTCCCATTTCTCTCCATTATTTTTACTTACCATAAATCCAAGTGGATTTGGGAGATTGGACGCCTTTCCAGGGTGCCCGCTTGAAATCATTGTCCCATCGCTCATTACATTGAAGCCCATAAAATCAAAATCATAATTTCCTTTAAAGGTCCAATTTTCTCCGCCTTCTGTTGACAGCATTCCTTCGTGGGTGGCGATATAAATATTTTGGTCGGCAGCATAGGCAATTCCGTGCAGATGCTCCGCCTTAAAACCTTTGTTCACTTTCTTGGTGCTACCCTCTTCTTTGGATGAAGCCGAACTGCATCCGCTGATGACCAGACCTATCGATAGTAAGCTTGCAAGGACTCTCAATTTTTTCATTTTTCTAAACCCCTTTTCATTTTTTATACCCGATGGCTCATCGGAAGCGAGAACAAGTAAATGTTGATGACCGCCAGCAATAGCATCAGCCCATAAATTGGCAGCATGCTTTTAAACGTTGACTTGTTACCCATTTTATAAACAGTGAACATTGACCCTAAGAATCCTACCGCAATAATCGAGTATTGGAGCAGCTGAACCGACGATGTAGGCAACAGGGCAAGGCTGCCGGGATACGTTTCCACCCCTAATACGGTGATTGTGTTATACCAGATTGCCTTTCCTTCTGTTATGACGTGGAAAAGGTTATGGCCCAAATGCCCAGCAAGGTCCAGCGGAATAATCGCATAACCGAAACGGATGAAGTTCCGTTTTACAGTATCAGCCATGCCCATCCTGTTTGCCAGCTTGGCGGTGCCAAGAAGCAGCAGGATCGGAAGTGCCATTGAAATGACATAGGCGATTGTAAAATTAATGATATAGCTGCTGGTACCGGTAATGCTTCCAATTTTCCCGAGGATTTCACCCCAAATTTCGAGCATTGTGATATTTTGAACAAAAACAATGCCCATGATGACCGCTGCCAGTGCCGCATGCTCCAGCTTCGGATTTTTAATAAACCACAATTCCTTTGTCGGTTTTCTAAAAGACAGCCGGATTGAATCGTTCGGGCAGTTCTTGATGCAATTTCCGCATACATTGCAATCCGCGCTTGAATCCATCGTCCTGACATATTGGAACATCGGGCAGCCCTCAGCCTTCTCGCTACCCTTGAAGCAAGATTGGGATTTGCACGATTTGCAAATATCCGGCGTGCCCCTCAGTTCAAGTGAACCTGCACGTGAATAGTTTCCAGCCAGGCCGCCAAGGAAACAGAGCGTTTTACAGAAGGTCCTTCTTTCATAAAAGACCGACGTCGCAACCACCATTGTGACAAGGATGAGCAACAGGTATCCTGAACCACGCGGGGACTCAACAATCCCCCAAACATGGTCGCTGTATGTGATTAAGATGAAGAACAGGTCGATTAGCCAGATTCCGTATTTCCTTAGGAATTTCGGCATCGGCCTTTCGCTTCCAACCAGCTTCCTGACGATATCGCTTAATTTTCCGAAGGGGCAGATTGCGCACCAGAAGCGGCCCAGGGCGATAAATAGGATTGGGATGATCGGCCACCAAAGGACCCAGGTCATTGTAGTCCCAAAATTCTTTGTAGGATTCGCCGTTCCAGCCACAAGTTCAAAAACGATATAAGAGAATACCACTATGACAATCCATTGAAAAATTCCAGGGTACCAGCGGCTTTGCATGAATTTCTTGATCATCGGCACGGTCAGAAGGTTAAAAGGCTGCTTCTCCGCTTTATCGCTTGTTTTAGGTGCGCGCAGGTTTTTTTCCGGGATTGCCATGTTCATCACCTTTCCTTCTAGACAATTTATTCCAGATGCCAATTAGAATGAATGAGAGATTAATTCCGCCAAAGGTTCCAAGGACTTTCATATTAGGAGGGGTTTCGGTTACCGGCCCGTGGCTATGGCTTCCGCCCTCTCCGCTGCCATCGTGGCTATGCGCCGTTGCTTTCTTGTTTTCTGTTCCATGCCCTGAATGGGGTGATTCCTTCCCGCCATTCCGGAATTTTTTCGCTGCATCTAAAACACCTTGATCATTTTGGCTATGCCCGGCATCCGCCGAAGCGTTTATCCCAAAGGAAAGTATAAGCACCACTCCAGCCAATAAAGAAAACCAATTTTTCACTTGCTTCACCTCCGCAAATTTACATTTGATGCTCTTTATAGGTACACTGTAAGGAAAAACTGTGCAGATTGTTTGCTTTTTCTGTGAATAAAATGTGGAGATAGTCTTTGAAACAGCCATTCGCCACCATTTTGTAAAAAATAGACTTTTTCTACCATTATTAAGTTATAAATGGAGGAAGGAAAAGCCTTATAGGAAGAGCCGTTGCGCTTGCCAAAAAGGAAGCATGTCTCGCGACCGGCTTTCATATGTATGAACGAGGTGATGAAAGCCATGTCCATATTGCTTCCTTATGTCTTGTTTTCGCTTTGTATTGCGGCTGTTGCTGCCGCCTTCCTTTCCTGGAAGCTCAAATCCCGGCTCGGCCATTCTGAAGGGATGACAATTGCGATGCTGTTCGGGATGCTTTCGGGATTGGCGGCAGGAACAGCATTAGGGACCGTGTTTCAGGGGGATTTGTATACCGCCACGTTATACGCCGTGCTCTTCGGGGCATCAGCGGGAGTGGCAAGCGCTTTTCCATTAGGCACTACGGCTTCGGTTGAAGGGTTTGGGGCAGGCTTGATGGGTGGTATGATGGGGGCGATGCTCGGGGAAATGGTTCCTGCTTTTCAATCTATAAAACTTGTAAACATCCTCCTTGTGTTGGCATTCGGTTCCCTCCTTTTATTTGGGGTGCTTCCTACCAGAAACGAATCTTCACTCCCTTCAAAAAGATGGTTATTGAAGCCTGTAACCGTGTTTCTACTCATCTGTGGTTTACTCGTCGGCGGCAACCAATGGGCAAAATTTTCAGCGCACAAAATAAAAGACAATTACCAAATGGATAAACGGAATGAACATGATCACTAATTTTCAAAAAGGGGCTAACTTGAAGAGCCAAGAACCATTTTGCGACTCTAAGGATAAAAAAAGCTGATTCAGCCTCGCTGAATCAGCTTTTTTTCATAGTATTTACTCAATCCTATAGCTTTACCTTCTGCAGCCTTAAAGCGTTCAGAACCACGGATACGGAGCTAAATGCCATTGCCGCTCCGGCGAGCCATGGCGCGAGGAATCCAAGCGCTGCAACCGGAATTCCAAGCGTATTGTACCCAAACGCCCAAAATAGGTTCTGCTTGATGTTGCGGATCGTCAGCTTGCTCATGAAAATCGCATCGGCAATGCTGTTCAAGTCGCCACGAATGAGAGTAATGTCCGCCGCTTCCATCGCCACATCGGTTCCTGTACCAATCGCCATACCAATGTCAGCCACGGCAAGCGCTGGCGCATCATTAATGCCATCCCCGACCATTGCGACTTTTTTACCGGCAGCTTGAAGCTTTTTCACTTCCTCCGCCTTCCCTTCAGGAAGCACCTCCGCGATAACCGTATCAATGCCCGCTTCCGAAGCAATCGCCAGAGCTGTCTGCCTGTTGTCGCCCGTAATCATAATGACCTCAAGTCCCATATCCTTCAGACGTTTCACCGCCGCTTTCGAGGTCTCCTTGATTGTATCGGCAACAGCAACAATGCCCGCGTACTCCCCGTCAACAGCAATCAGCATCGCAGTTTTCCCTTCCCGTTCAAGCTCTTCCATTTTGGAAAAAGCGGACAACGCACTAACGTCGAACTTTGCCATCAGCTTGCGAGTGCCCGCAAGAAGTTCGCGGCCGGACACTACTGCCTTGATACCATAACCAGGTATCGCTTCAAACGATTCCACCGGCTTTAGTGCAACCCCTTTTTCCTGTATTCCCTCGACAATCGCCTGGGCAAGCGGGTGCTCGGACTGCTTTTCCGCGGATCCGACAAGAGTGAGCAGCTCCGCCTCCTCAACCGCCCCTGAAAGGATGATATCGGTCAAAACAGGCTCGCCATTCGTGACCGTTCCGGTTTTATCCAAAACAACCGTTGTAATTCGATGGGTCAATTCGAGATGCTCACCGCCTTTGAATAGGATGCCATACTCCGCGGAACGTCCCGACCCAGCCATGATTGATGTCGGCGTTGCGAGTCCAAGTGCGCATGGGCAGGCAATGACGAGGACAGCAATCATTTTTTCAAGCGCGCCGGCAAAATCCCCTGGACTCGCCCAGAAATACCAGACTAGGAAGGTTACAATGGCAATCCCGACGACAATCGGTACAAAGATTCCTGAGATTTTGTCGGCAAGCCGTTGGATTGGCGCCTTTGATCCCTGGGCTTCTTCGACGACCTTGATGATTTGCGCAAGGGCAGTATCCTTGCCAACCTTTGTAGCTTCTATTTTAATAAACCCATTTTTATTAATGGTGGCGCCGATGACAGGGTCGCCCACCGTTTTATCGACAGGGACGCTTTCACCTGTCAGCATCGATTCATCAATCGCCGAGAGGCCCTCGACAATTTTGCCATCAACCGGAATTTTGTCGCCCGGTTTGACGTGGATAATGTCGCCGACGAGGACATCCTCAAGCGCCACTTCCACCTCGGCACCGTTCCGCTCGACGATAGCAGTCTTCGCCTGGAGGCCCATCAATTTCTTGATTGCTTCCGAGGATCGGCCCTTCGCTTTTGCCTCAAACAGCTTCCCGAGTATAATAAGCGTAATCAGGACTGCGCTCGTCTCAAAATAAAGCTCAGGCATGTGCGCGCTATTTCCTAGTGACGCGATAGACTGATAAAGGCTGTAAAAATAGGCTGCCGACGTTCCGAGTGCCACAAGCACATCCATGTTGGCACTGCCATTTTTTAAAGCTTTATAGGCCCCAACGTAAAACGGGCCTCCGATGTAAAACTGAACCGGCGTTGCCAAGATCAGCTGCACCCAAGGGTTCATGAACATGTCGGGAACGTAGATGAACGATGTAAACGAAAAGTGCCCGACCATCGACCAAAGGAGCGGCAATGAAAGAATGAGTGAGAAAATGAATCTATTCGTTTGCCTTTTGATTTCCTGCTGGCGGTGATCCGCGGCTTCTTCCCCGTTATTCTCATCTTTTAAAATTGCCCCGTACCCAAGGCCTTCCACCTTTTTAATAATATCGCGATCGGAAAGGACAGAAGGATTGTACTCGACGGTCGCCTTTTCAAGCGCCAGGTTAACGGATGCCTTTGTTACGCCTTCCATCCGGTTCAACCCTTTTTCAATCCGGGTGGAACATGCCGCGCACGTCATCCCGCTTATATCGAATTCCTTCTTCTCGGCGACAACATCATAGCCGAGGTCACGGACCTTTTTTTCCAATACTTCGACGTTCGTGACAGCCGGGTCGAACTTGACCGCCGCCCGCTCAAGCGCCAGGTTCACGCTTGCTTCCTGGACGCCATCAAGCCTGTTCAACCCTTTTTCAATTCGGACCGCGCATGCCGCGCATGTCATGCCGGTGATTAGCATCGTCGTTTCTTTTTGCGCTGTTGCGGTTGCCTGGCTCATATCCTCAACTCCTCATACCCATAAGGGGTATATTAGATTGAAAAAAGGAACGTGCCTGAACGAGCACGCGCCTTCAAAGCTATGGAAATCTTCCCTAAAGGGAACTTCCGCTTAATTCCTTAAACTACATCGTAGCCTTGGTCTTCAATTGTTTCCTTAATTTTATCGAGTGAAACGGCATCGCCCTTATACTCGACCGCAACCGTCTTTTCCTTCAAATCGACCAGCACACGCTCAACGCCTTCGAGAGCGCCGACACTGCCTTCAACCGCTTTTACGCAATGGCCGCAAGACATGCCTTCTACATTTAAAAGTGTTTTTTCCATGAGATATTCCCCTCTCATAATGAGTTTATTTTTTCATGAGCCTTTGTATGGTTACTAGGAGCTCATCAACTACTTCGTGATCGCCTTCCTGGATCCGTTCTACGACGCAGCTTTTCATATGGCCTTCCAAAAGGAGTTTGGCGACAGAATTAAGGGCAGCCTGTGTAGCGGAAATTTGCGTGATGACATCGTCGCAATACGTATCTTTTTCAATCAATCCTTTTATGCCACGAATTTGCCCTTCAATCCGGTTCAGCCTTGTCACCAAATTGTTTTTTGTTTTCTCCGAATGGTGGCTCTTACGGACAGAGCCTTCGGCGGCGCAATGCTCGTCACAGCCGGGGACAGTTTCAGCGGTTCCCACATTCAACAGGACGGGGTCCTCCAGGCTGTTCTCTTTGTCACGGATAAGATTCTCAGGATTTAAATGATTCATTCCATCGCCTCCTGATTTAAATAGTACCATACCCCCATATGGTATACAAGGGGTTTGTTTGTCAATTTTTCGGTAAAATAATTTACCCTTATTAATTTTATCTTTTCCCTATAAAAATTCCATATCATATAAAAAATAACCCAGAAACCATGTGGCAAGAATGAACGTTATGTGACAGTGCTCCTACGGCAGGCAGGGAAAAGTGACCAACCACAAATAGGTTACGGAGAGTGAGCTTTCCCCTGCTGAATAGTCCATTCAAAAACCTGGCTAACTCAGCCGGGTTTCTGACTTTCGGGCAATCACGATGTCTTCTCCTGAACAAGACTGGAAACCTCATCGATTCCAAGCCGCTTCAAAAACTTGTGGAAAGGCTCCCGTTTTTTTCCGAGCGACCCATAGATATGGAGAAGATTTTCAACGGTAGCATACAATTCATCCGGAGTCAGGCGTTCCTTAAACAACGTTCCCGCATTGGCATCGGCACCTTTTGATTTACCGCCAATGTAAAGGTTGTAATAGTCATTTACCTTCATGATACCTATATCATTGACCAGTGGCTCCCCACAGCCAACCGGGCAGCCAGTATAGGCAGGCTTTAAGGTGAACGGAACTGGTATCCCGGCAATCCGCTTATTGAGTTCACTTGCAACCGGCATACCCTCTTCTATTTCCCCCTTGCAAAAATTGCACGTTCTTAGGCTTTTTACATAGTTCCCCACCGGATAACAGCTTAGGCCTGCTTCTTCAAATTCTTTTATAACTTCGTCTTTCCTTTCCACGGGGATGTCTATATATAACTGCTGGAACGTAGTCAGTTCCAGTTCCTCGTTTTCTCCAAGGTATTTCGCCAAGGCCAGAAGCTGCCTGGCGGTCAGTTTTGCGCCAAATCCGATTCCGCCATTTACAGCTATCTTTATCTTTTTCTCCATGAATTTCTCCCCTAAGGATTTTTTTAAAAAATTACCTGCTTTCCCAATCATTATATCTAAAAGGGGCATTTGTGGCTCGGCTAAATTGCTCGGGCTTAATCATTATGAATATGATAAGCTATACGCAAGGACTCTCACACAATTGTCCCTATCCAAATATCCTGATAATGAGGTGGCGGCGATGTGTGTTTCCAATCATGCGTTTGAAATGCAATCCTATAAGCTAAGTGAGGAAATCAGGAGAAATTCGATCTATACTCCAGTTGCTGTTGTTTGCTCTGGTGGTAAACGCGTGAATTTCGGGAATCAATTTGTACATTCGGATGGTTTTATCGAAAAGGTGGTCCTGCAGGATAAGGAAGGAAACGACTTTGTGGTGGAACCTTCGGAAAGTGGATTGAGATTTGCGAAGGGTGAGATTACCTATAGTGACTATCAGCGGATGCAAAAGAAGGATGATCGAAAAGCCATTGCCCTATTCGCTGGGGCTGCCGGCTCCTTATTTATCATTGGCTGGGGATTTCTTCATTTATTCGGCTAGCTTTTTCCGGTAATCGAAATGAAAGTTCTTTACTTTAATATGGCCACCGGTTCCCCGGGGGTCATAATTTATGAAAATAAACGGTATAAAACGTAAGCGACTCCTGCCAGGAGCCAGACGTAAACACCTGGTCATATCGGGATGGTTCCTTTGCTTTTTCTTGCATTCTGACCGAAGGCTTTCCCCAACATAATCCTGCAGTTTCTTTTTTCTTCAAAATCTTCTTTTATTCATTTCCTTCCGTACCCCCCATACCTCCCAGTTTTTCATATTTGCTCAACTATACCCCCGCTGGGTACAATGAATAAAACGACAAGTTTCGGAGGCCAGTTCATGAATTTACTCACAATAGGAAAGGTGACCGTGCCGGCTGGTTTGGCCGCGGCCTTGGCGGCAGTTTTCCTGGCACCGCTCCTTTTGAAGGTTTTTGCAAAAACAAAGGCTGGCGATTGGTACTCGAATGCATTCTTTGTTTTTTTCCTGACAGTAAAGATGGCCTATGTCCTTTTTTATTGGGATATATTTAGTAAATCCCCGGTATCTCTCCTTTATTTTCATGGAGGCGCCAAAGGAATGTTGCTCGCCCTATTGGCCGTTTTTGTATACCTATTATCCTTATATAAAAAAGAAAAGGTTCCTTTTGCTAGCGAAGTTCTTCCGTTATTCCTTTTATTCTCCTTGTCGTATTTTTTGATTCAATCGGCATTAGCCAAGGGCTGGCTTGCCTCAGCCGTGTATTTTCTTTTGCTCATGGTTACACTATTCGTTGTTTACCAAAAGAGAAAACTTGGGGTAGAAGCATATAGTATGCTGTATTTGTTTGAAGTACTTTGCGTGAGTCTATTTAATTCCATTTTTAGCCCTGGCAATCTCGCTGTACTTGCCGGAGGACTTTTCATCGGTTTAATGGCATACTTAACAAAGGGGGGTTGGAAGCATGAATAAGAAAACATTCACGGGAATCATCCTTATTCTGGCTATCGCCATTATCGCGGTAAACATTTGGAAACCATCGCTTTCATCCGGAGAGAAAAAAGCACCTCCAGCCGAAGATTCTGTGGCGAGCTCTAAGGTTGTTGGGACTGCCCCGGGAAACATGGCACCCGATTTTGAACTCACCCTGCTTTCAGGTGAGAAGGTAAAGCTTTCCGATTACCAGGGGCAAAAAGTAATCCTGAACTTCTGGGCAACATGGTGCCCGCCGTGCAAAGCGGAAATGCCGCATATGCAAAATTTCTATGAGAAGAACAAGGACAAAGGGATGACCATCCTGGCTGTCAACCTGACCGCGCTCGACAAGGGTCCGGAAGCGATTGATACGTTTGTGAAGGATTACGGCCTCACATTCCCGATTCCCCTCGATGAGAAAAATAAAGTTGGGACGCTCTATGAGGCGATAACGATTCCGACAAGCTATATCATTGGCACCGATGGCAGAATTTCAAAGAAATACATTGGGCCGATGGATGAGGAACTGATGGAGAAGCTGTTAAAAGAGGCAAATTAACATAGTTTAAAAAAACAGCCTGAACCGGATGCTTAACCGGTTCAGGCTGTTTTTGAATGGTTTCATTTTTCCAGTAAAGCTTGTTTGGCCGGCTTTGGAAGGGTAAGGCCGGTTAACCCATACAAAATGGTCAGGAGCGGCGAGAACAGGCAGAAGAAGGCAAACAGCGCATAATCCGTCACTGGCACGCCAAGAACCGATGCGATGAAGACCCCACATACGCTCCACGGAACAAGCGGATTGACGACCGTTCCCGCATCCTCAATGACACGCGAAAGGTGCTTTGGCTGCAGGCCTGCTTTTTTAAAATGCTCCTTGAACGTGTTCCCTGGCAAAAGGATGGACAAATACTGCTCGCCAATCATGAAATTGACTGCAATCGCCATGCCAGCGGTTGCGCTGATCAGCATGGATACACGGGCTAGGAACCGCTGTACGACTGATAACAGTGCCGGGATGATACCGAGCTTGAACAAAAGACCGCCCATGCTTAGGGCGAGTAATATGACGGAGATGCTGAACATCATGCTTTCAATTCCGCCACCGGACAACATCGAATCAACTTCCTCGATCGCACTGGTAGACTTATAGCCTGAGTAAAGGAGCGTAAGGAATCCTTTTCCGTCGACTCCCCCATCAATGATAAACGATATGAGCAATGCTGAAAGTGTACCAGCTGATAAGGTGGCAATCGCGGGTACTTTTTTCACAGCAAGCACGGTAAGCAGGAGGAAAGGCACAAGCGAGTACCAATGGACCAAATTGAGTTCCAGTAGTTCAGTTTTTATAATGCCCATCTGTTTTATACTTTGATGGGTTTCGCCCGGTGAAATAATCATATATACAATGAATGAAAGGATAAAAGCCGGAATGGTTGTCCAGCACATATTTTTGATGTGTTCGAATAAATCGGTACCGGCAACGCTTGATGCCAGATTTGTCGTATCGGATAAAGGCGACATTTTATCGCCAAAGAATGCCCCTGAGACGACTGCCCCTGCAGTGATGACGGGCGAGATGCCGAGCGCGGTACTCGCACCGACAAAGGCGACCCCGAGTGTTGCGGCGGTCGTTAGCGAACTGCCAATGCTTAGGCCGATGATTGATGTAACCGCGAAAACAATCGCATAGTAAAATTTCCCCGAAACGAGATCAATGGCGAGGTAAATGAACGTCGGAATCGTCCCACTGGCCATCCAGCTACTGATGAGCATCCCGATAAAAAAGAATATCATTGCGGCGGCAATACCCGATTTGGCCCCTTCAGCCATTGCTGCTTCAAGCTCCTTGAAACTTACCCGTTTAACCACTCCATACCCGAGTAATAGGGCGATGCCGGAAATAATCGCGATTTGCGGCACCACTTCCATCCCGATAATCAGATATCCGACAAGCCCCATTAATAGCAGCGTAATGATAGCGGCCTCTAGCGGCTTGATAGCAAGCTCTTTCTGATCCTGCAGCATATAAACTCCTCCAATGAATTCTTTGTTTTCTCTTGTTGCGCATGCACTTTATTGCCGCCGTTTCGGCACAAAAAGACCCTTTCGCCGTTAGGGACGAAAAGGCTCCGCGGTACCACCCTACTTGGCAGGTTATCCTACCCTCTTTATAAGATATGCCCGTTCAAGGCAGCCGTATTTCGAAATTGCCAACGCCCGGATTTCCACCAACCATCCGGTCTCTTTCTGCTGCTAACGGCAATCCTACTAATTCTACAGGCATCCTATTAATTTGTTGTTTTTTACTGCACGAAAATACTTTTTCACACAAACGCTTTTAAGTACTAAAGCAACTTTACAAAACTACTATACACACCTTTTCCCTTGCCGTCAAAAAGAAATTAGTACCATAATAGTAAAATAGGTGCGAGGCCTCGCTTTGGGAGTTTCTTGTTCCACTTGAACGTCCTGGACGACGAATGACGCTCCGAATTGATGGCTAACACAATGGCGAAAAATTATGGTAGGTTTTTATTTGACGGGTCGGGGTAATGATTAAGGATATGGTCGTAAAGAGATAAATTAGTGGTTGTAGCAGGTGAAGGGGTAGGATTATGGCGATTTTGATTGTTGATGATAACCAGGTGAATTTGTTTTTGATAGAAAAGATTTTAAAGCGGGCTGGGTACGAAAATTATCTATCCTTTTCATCCGCCCGTGAACTGTTCGATTATTTGCAGATTGATAGTCCGCATCCGGTTGATCGGCCTGCGGATGTTATTTTAATGGATATTATGATGCCGGAAATTGATGGGATCGTGGCATGCCGGAAACTGCAGGAGACACCTCATACAAAGGATATCCCTGTCATTTTCGTTACCGCACTCGAGGATTCGAACAAGGTCGCAGAAGCGCTGGATGTCGGCGGCATGGATTATGTGATGAAGCCGATCAACAAGACCGAATTGCTTGCGCGCATACGTGTTGTCCTGCGGCTTAAGTATGAAAAGGATTGGCACAAGAAACATGACGAAAAAATCCGGAATGAGCTGGAACTCTCGATGCAAGTGCAGACGAGCCTGTTGAGCGAGCCGGTGAATGATCCAAATTTGAAAATAAAAGCCTCGTATCTACCGGCGAATACACTAGCAGGCGATATGTATTACTGGCATAAGATAGATGACAGCCGTTATGCGGTCATTCTTTTGGACATGATGGGCCACGGGATTTCCGCATCGCTTGTGTGCATGTTCATATCCTCTATACTACGCGATTTAATCAGGGTGAATCCCGATCCCGAGCATGTCATTCGCGAACTGAACCGATGGATGAACTCGCTGAACAGCCGGAACCAGCAAATCCCCTATTATTTTACTGCTGTCTATTCGGTTATCGATGCCGGCAAAAAAACGATTGAATACGTGAATGCCGGGCATCCTTCCGGTTATGCGCTTATCGACGGGAAGCAGCTTGAAGCCCTCGATTCGACAACTTGTGCGGTTGGTTTTTTTGACACAATCACTGTTGAAAAAAGAGTCCTTACATACGAAGATTCCGCCCAGCTACTTCTGTTTACGGATGGCGTTCCGGAAACGGCAGAGAAAAACGGCCTTGCCGGGATGGAGTATTTACAAAAAGCAGCATCGTCGGATTGGGTGGATTTAGCCGAGTCCGAACCAATCGACCTCCTTCTTTCAAAGGAGCAGCAATCGTCGGCCACTGATGATATGTGTGTCGTTTTAATAAAAGCTACATGACAGTGCAGCTTAGAGAAGCCCGGAAACCAAATCCCGGCTTTTTTTCTTTTTTGCGCTCAGTCTCAATCGTTTGTCAGGAATCCGATTTATTCGTTTTGGAGGAAACTTTTCACCAGTAGTGTTTATCAGTATTTGAGTCGGGTTTATCAGCATTCGCGGCTCATTTATCATCATTTGCACCCTACTTATCAGCATTCGCATCTCATTAATAAGCAGCTAAGCAGTTCTTTTCCCGAAAAAACACCGCTCTCCAAAGAAAGCGGTGCATTTCTTTATCTATTCATTTTCCTGTAAATCTTTTCGGAAGCATCATACTCCACGAAATGCGGATGGGCTTCGCTCCGGATGGCCTCCTTGCTGCCAAGCCCGAGGAACCCTCCCTGGCAGAGGCTCGAATTAATGAGCCTGAGTACATGGTTCTGGAGATCCTGGTTAAAGTAAATGAGGACATTCCTGCAGATTACCACGTGAAATTCGTTAAACGAGCCGTCAGTCACCAAATTATGCTGGGCGAAAATAATTTTTTCCCGGAGCGACGGGTCGAGCGTCACAAAGTGGCTGTCAGCCGTGTAGTATTCGGAAAATGAGCGCATTCCGCCCGCCTGAAGATAATTTTTCGTATAATCCTGCATTTTTGACAGGGGAATTACTCCCTTTTCTGCGGCTCGCAAGACTTTTTCACTCATATCGGTCGCATAGATTTTAACCTTGTCGCTGAGCCCTTCCTCCTCGAGCAAAATCGCCATCGAATACGCCTCTTCGCCTGTCGAGCAGCCAGCATGCCAAATGCGGATTTCCGGGAGCCCCTTCAGATGGGGGACGACATTTCGGCGGAACGAAGCAAAAAAACTCGGGTCACGGAACATTTCCGTAACATTGATCGAGAAATCGTCCAGAAGTTTTTTCAGAACAGTTTCGTCCTCGATTACCCTTTCCGTCAGGCGGGTGATGCCGGGAAGCTGTTCGAGCCTTAGCCGGTTCTGGACACGGCGCATAATGGATGAATTCATATACTGCCGGAAGTCAAAACCCGAGAGCCTGTAGACCGCCAGCAGCAATAAATCAAGTTCAAGTTCTTCCTTTTGCAAAAAAATCCTCCTCTATCTGGCGAGCCAGACCCTCATTGCTGAAAATAGCTGGTCCATCTTAAGCGGCTTGCTGATATAATCCGAGGCGCCCGCTTCCAGGCATTTTTCTTTGTCGCCCTTCATCGCTTTCGCAGTCAAGGCAATAATTGGAATGTTCCCATAGCGGTCCATTTCCCTTATTTGCTTCATCGTTTCATAGCCGTCCATCACCGGCATCATAATATCCATCAGGACAATGTCGACGTTATCGGTCCTGCTGAGGAGTTCCAAGCATTCCGCTCCATTCTCAACCGATATGACATTCATGCCTTCCCTGGCTAGCGCCTTTTCAAGCGTGTAAATATTACGGTGGTCATCATCGGCAACAACGACCGTTTTTCCGTGGAGATTATTGAACGGAGCAGCGCCGCTAACTTCCATGTCGTCAGCAACCTCGATGGATTTCATATCGTTAGAAGTGCCGACAGCAACTTCTACACTTGCTGCGTCAACGGCCCCTGAAGCCAGCCTTCCGCCAATCGAGGCTTTTGCTCCAGCAACATCACGTTCCGATCCAAATTCCTCTCCTTTGGTTTCCGACTCCGTAGCTGCAGGAAGACCTTTAGGGAGGCTTGGGACGAGAAGCGTGAAGGTGCTCCCCTTGCCTTCCTCACTTACGACGGTTACCGTTCCGCCAAGAAGGCGGGCAAACTCGCTTGAAATTGATAGCCCTAGGCCGGTCCCGCCATATTTCCGCATCGTTGCGCCGTCGACCTGCTGGAAAGCTTCGAAAATAAGCCGTTGTTTATCCTTCGCGATGCCAATTCCCGTATCGGTGACAGAAATTTTCACCCATGTATCCGAAACCGGATAGGCTGGGATTTCATCGGGCTCAGCCACCTTTATGCTGGCAATTACAGCGCCAGACTCAGTAAACTTAAAGGCATTGGAGAGGAGGTTTTTAACAATTTGCTGGAGGCGCTGTTCATCCGTGTAAAAAAGATCCGGCAAATTGTCTTCAATATCGACCATGAACCCAAGGCCCTTCCTGACCGCATGGTGGGAGAAAAGATGCTCAAGCCTTCCACCGAAATCCGCTATGTTGACTCCATCAAAGACAACTTCGAGCTTTCCGACTTCAACTTTGGATAAATCAAGGATATCATTAATCAGATTAAGCAAATCCTGGCCTGATGTATGTATAACTTTTGCAAAATCCCTCTGCTCATCCGTCAAGTTCTTATCCGAGTCTTCCCCGAGCATTTCCGAAAGCAGCAAAATGCTGTTCAGCGGGGTCCGCAATTCGTGAGACATATTCGCCAGGAATTCGGATTTGTATTTTGAGCTCAGCTCCAGCTCCTTCGCCTTTTCCTCGAGCTCTTCCTTCGCTTTAAGCAGCTCGGCAGACTTGATTTCCGCATCCTTTGTCCGTTCTTCAAGCTGCTCGTTGATCATGCGCAATTCTTCCGCTTGGGTTTGCAATTCTTCGGATTGGGACTGTAATTCCTCAGACTGGGACTGAAGCTCCTCTGCCTGGGCCTGCGACTCAAGGAGAAGGCGTTCAATTTCCATTCTGCTAAGGGTATTCATTACAGCCATGCCAAGCGTTTCAAATACTTTATTGGCAAGCATTCTCTCAGCAGGGGTGAATGGCTTCAGGGACGCAAGTTCAATGACCGCTACCGTTTCATCCTTGACGAGCACCGGGGCAATCAGAAGGCTTTTCGGCTTCATTTCACCTAGCCCCGTGGAAATTACTGAATAATCTTCCGGAATATCTTCAATATAAATAGCTTCTTTTTTCACAGCGCATTGGCCGGCAAGGCCTTCCCGGAGCGCGATATCGGTACGGCCCGGGGTTCCGCCTCCGTCAGCATACGAACCTATCTTTTTCAAAGATTGGTTCTCCATTAGGTAAAATGCCCCAAGGCTTGCCCCGACTGCAGGAGCCAGGTTTGCTATCAGCTGCTCGGCAAGGCCTTCAACTTCTGTGCTTTTGTGATACAGATTGATAAGTTCGGCGGATTGGGTCTGCACCCAGTTCTGCTCTGAAATTTCAGCGGTAAATTCCTTTTCTTTCTGGTAGTATGTCTCAAGCGAAACGGCCATCGAGTTGAAGGCGGCCGCAATCTGTCCAATTTCATCTTGCTCTCCAACCTTTATCCTCGGAATTTCCGCAAGGTTGCCCTGATCAATCATGTTGATGCCTTCAGCAACGGAGTCCAGTCTTCTGCCCGTGCTGCGGATAACCCAAAGAGTTACCCCGGTGATGAGGATTGCCGCTGTGATAACTGAAATAAACAGTGCGACGAACAACTGGTCATACGCTTTATTGGCGCTTTTAAGTGACTGGTTCATCAGGCCTTCCTGATAAGATTTGAACTCATTAACATTCTTAACGAGTTCCCCTTTTTCAGCCTCGGAGCCATAATAAATCTTTCGAAGGTCGGCCGGCTTGGCGCCTGCCTTTAACCCATCTATGAGCTGTTTCTCCGTGTCCAGATATTCCCGATAGGCAACATCTATTTCCTTAAGCAAGGTTCTCGACTTCGGCTTGTTCAGAATCCCTTCAAGCTTAACAATCGACTCCTGGACAATTTTTTGGTTCGACACCAGCAATGGGATGAGGGTTTCAATATTTGGGCTGTTCCCTTCCTGAATCGCATTTACTAGTTCCCTGTCTGTTATGAGCATAGCCTGACGAATTTTCAGCGCTTCATTCACTTTATCGTACCGATCCTCGACAATGACTAGCATATTCGTCTTGATTTTTCCGGTTAACGACAATGTGACAAATAAAAGCAATATCATAAATAAAAGCGTCAAACCGAGCCCGAAAAATTGTTTCTTTTTAAATGTCACAACCATTCCCACTTTCCTCAAATCTACGGTCTCTCATTCTATTTATAACTATAACAATGGTGTTAATGTTTTTCGAGAATTAAGCGGCTATTGCCAGGCATTACAAAAAACATGGAGATTCAGGCTTAGTCCATGAATAAACAGGTACTATTTTTGAATCGCAGTCAAAAAATTTCAACTCAAAATCGGTACAAGGGCAAAAAACCGGCACATCTGCCGGCCTACCCCTTAATGCACTTATTGTTTGATCCATGCCCAGGCCGCTTCTTCCTCGCCGCTTGCAAAATGCCTGGCTTCAAGGCCAGGCAGGAATTTCCCAAGCTCTGTTACCGCTTCAAGCCACTTCAGGTCGGTGACAACGGCGAATTTGCGGAACTGGCTCCACCGCTTCGCATCGAATTTCATCCCGTAGGCCAGCCCCATCAGCGTCGTTCCGTCCACCTCATGCATTTTTGCAAATATATTAACCTCGCGGTTATCGCCAATCGTATTTTTTACAAACTGCTCCAGCTTTTCGGCATCCTCACGAGTCGCCGTCCCTGAGAATTCAACAGCGATGGTCGACTCATCCCTGCTTGGAATAATCGTAAGCATATTCGAAGCCTCCCGCCTATAGATATCCTTTCTAGAATTCCCCTTATTAACGGCTTTGAAACTATCAGGCTTCTGCCAATTTCATAGAAAATTCACCAAGTTTTTCATGAAGGCCAAATGAAAAAGCGGCCTTCTTTTCAAAAGGACCGCCCACAATCCATTTTTTCAATGGGTTGGAGTTGTATCCTAATTGACTGCCACCCCTACTTATTTCACTTTTCTACAGTACGGACCGCCGTATCCATTCTTCCAAACGATGCCGGTTGTCGTTCTTCATCACTTTTTCTCCAGCGATGAATCCATGATGAAAAGCTCTTTTATTAAAAGAAATTCTCCTTGTGCTTCATCATTTTTCAATTCGTACCAAATCTTTACCTTATCCCCTGTTTCTAGAAACTCCTGTACCTTCGTTCTTCTTTCAAATTGGATTTGGGTTCCCGTGCCTTCTTCCTGGCTTCCAAAATAACTCTCAGCCTCTTCGGAATTTTTAAAAAGGGGTACTTCCTCCTCTTTTACAAAAAACAGCCCGTTCTCCTTTACACTTATATAGCCATCGGTTCCACAAGCCTTATCCTTCCCGGCACTGCCAGTATAAAAAGAGCGGAACTTCTCCGAACCTTCATTTCTATAGCAGATTGCCGCATCGCCAGCCTTGTCTTCCTCATTCCAAAACACGAAAATAATTCTTCCTGTCTTCCCGAACTGATGGGCCTCTCTGCCAATAATAGCAATTTCCTTCGGTCCAGTAATGTCCCATTGTCCTGTCCTGAACTGAAATGCCGTATAGGCATTCCCATCCATCACGCCATCAAAATTTGTTGGCTGTTCACCCCATAACTGGATCACTTCTTCTTTGTGCATCCCAAGGCGGAATCCTTCAGCTAATTCTTCCAGTTCATCACCCGCATTGCTGTTGGTTGCATTACGTTCACGGTCCCCTGGCGCTAAGGTGAAAAATATACTTAAGCATATTGCCAGTATTAAAAACCCGACAGTCAGCAAAGCGTTTCTCATCCAACCCCTCCAATTATTCATCTATGAATTAGACGTGTCCGGTCAGGAAAAGATTGCTTTTTTCAAAAGAAAAAAACGGCCTGCTTTTAGGAAAGCAAGCCGCTCTATAAACACTTATTTTGAGCCGGGCGCGGGCTGGTCGACTCCCCTTACCCGATGTCGGTGCCCATTGTTTTCGGTCGTGTAAAAATCGTAGTAGTGGACGTGCATGCCATTGCCAACCGGAATCGCAGGCCCCGAGTATGCCTTGTACTGGTGGTAATGGCCGTCCTCGAATACAACATACCCTTCCGTATAATGGATATGGTTCCCATCTTGCGACTGAATTGGAGGAGATGTCACATCCAGGCACTGATGGACATGGCCGTCACTCACCCCTGTATAATCGACAGACCCGTGATTGTGGTTTGGCACAAAACCTGGCACAAAATCGTCTTTTCCCGCCATTCTTATACCCCCTAAAAACATTGTCCTTCTATACTTATTTCCTGAAAGGAGGGAGTATGACAAGGTTGTCATTTCCACAAAAGATTGGTGCTATTTCATTTGTGTGCTCGCATAGATATGATGAATTTTATTAAAAATGAATGACTCCTTTTCTAGCGTGAAGCCTATCTTCTCCGCAACCCTTATTGAAGGGATATTTTCCGGACCGATGATACTGATCAGCCGCTTCAATCCCAACCGGCAAAAGCCGTACTCCCGGGTTCCAAGAGCGGCTTCCGACGCGTAGCCCTTTGACCAGTATTTCTTGTTAATATGGTAGCCGATTTCGATCTCTTCCGTGCCGTCGACAGTTTGCTTCACAAGGCCGCAGTCTCCGATCACTTCATCTGTCTCCTTTAAGCAAACGGCCCACAACCCAAAACCATCGTTTTTATATCTCAATTTGTTTCTCGCAATCCAGTTGTTCGTTTGTTCCACACTGAAAGGCGCCGGGTAATGCCTCATTGTTTCCGGGTCAGAAAAAATTGCGTGGAGAAAAGGTAGATCCGTATCGGAAAATTCTCTAATGTACAATCTTTCAGTTTCAAAAAAGGTTGGCATAATGCACCCCAATCTAGATTATTTTTGTATCAGCCGTCGTTTTTAGCAAATCATGTTAAACTTTTGATAATACTGTTTTTTTATTTTAACAAATTAGGGGGAATCCGGGTGAAGCATATCGTCGAAAAAGAATGGCTGCTGAAACATTTAAATGAAGAGAATGTAAGAATCATTGATTGCCGGTTTTCGCTAGCAAACCCCGAAACGGGCGGGACCGAGTATGAGGAAGCGCATATTCCGGGAGCAGTTTATTTTGATTTGGAAAAAGACCTTTCCGGAAACGTGTCAGGCCACGGCGGCAGGCATCCATTGCCTGACCTGGATGGGCTGATTGAAAAACTTGAAAAGGCTGGCATTGGCGAAGATACAACTGTGGTCGCTTACGATAACGGCGAGGGAGCGTTTGCCGCTCGTTTTTGGTGGATGCTGTCCTATCTCGGCCACAATAATGTGTATGTACTGAACGGCGGCTTCAAAAACTGGACTGGGGCCAATTATCCGGTTACTGCTGAAGTGCCTGTATTTAATAGGGCTTCATTTCGCCCTGCCATTAACGAGGCTATTTTGGCCGATATGGAAGAGGTAAAGGCAATTTCCCAAGGCCAAACCGAAAACTCCGTCCTGATCGATTCGCGTGAAGAAAAACGGTATTTGGGCATCGAGGAGCCGATTGATAAAAAGAAAGGCCATATCCCCGGGGCAATCAACAAACCTTGGATGCAAGGACTTGAGGAAGGGCATTACAAACCGATTGAGGACCAAAAAAAGAGATTTGCCGACATCGATCCCGAGAAAAAAGTTGTTGTATATTGCGGCTCCGGCGTCACCGCGGTCCCTAATTACCTTGCTTTGAAAGAAGCCGGCTATGAAAATGTGAAACTCTATTTGGGCAGCTTCAGTGATTGGATTTCCTACGAGGAGAATGAGATTGAGTAGTATTTTGGGAGCGAAATAGAGTGCAATTTTAATAAAATGAGGTTATCCTGTCCGAGAACAGGGGTACTTCGGATAGCTTTTCTATGAGAAACGGGAATCCTTTCAGAATACAAAGAGGCTCCAAAGCGTTGTCCAAGCTTTTGGAGCCTTTGTTACTTTTACATTAGTTGCATCGTTGTAATGCAGGTAGGGTCGTTTTCAAAAGTGGACAATTCCGCTTCAACCGTCTTCCCGCTATAATCTATTTTCACATTGTACGTCTGATTCCGCGGCAGCCACAGGTCTATAAAGCCATTATTCAGCGACTTCATGGTTTCGTCAAGCACTACATTACCTTTTTCATCTTCAATGGAAACGTCAAATTCTTCATTTGCAAGTTCGCCTTGACAACCTGTCAAGTTATGGTTCGTTCAAGGATGGGTTGTGTTGACGTATGGCGCAATCGATACAAAAAACTCGTCTTTCGGCAAGTTGTAGACTTTCTCGCTTCCGTCCTCTTTCACAATCAGCTGGGTGGCCGTAATGGAAGCTGATTCCGCCATCAGCTCATCCGTGCTATACCCCTGCACCAATTCTTTGATGGCAACACCTTCATTCCCATTTGCGCGATTGCTATCCTTCGAGCTTTCATTGCTGCAGGCAGACAGCGCCAATACGGCAAATAAACCAATCAACAAATATTTATATTTCACGGCATTCACCACCTTTTCTTATTGTAAATAATTATAACATTTTGCATTTCTCTTTGTTACGCTTTTCACATATTCTACACTTATCTCGAATTCCGGTCCTCCTTTATTGTAAAAGACAATGGAAGATACATTTTAAAATCCATTTTTAACAGCAAGAGGAATGTTCTAATATTTAGCGAATTATATAGAATGAGGTGATATTAATGATAGTTGTGACGACAGAAAAAATCGAAGGGTATCAAGTGAAGGAAATTAAAGGGCCTGCATTTGGACTGATTGTACGAAGTAGGGGATTGGGCGGCGACATCATGGCCGGGCTTAAAGGGCTTGTCGGCGGTGAAATTAAGCAGTACACTGCCATGCTCGAGGACTCAAGGAAGGAAGCAATGGACCGGATGATCCGAAATGCCACCGAAATGGGCGCCAACGCCATTATTATGATGCGTTTCGATTCCGGGGAAATCGGCCAAAACATGAGCGAAATCGTCGCCTATGGCACTGCAGCCGTGGTGGAGAAGCTTTAATGGGCTGGCTCATTGCCGCCGGTTTATACGGGCTGCAAATTCTCGCCGTCATTGTCTGCATCCTGCTTGGCTATTTTATTTATGACAAGCGGTATAAGAAAAACCAGGGTGCAAAGGTTCCCGTCGGGTTTATAGCAACAAACGAAATCAATGTGGATCCCGTGACCGGAGAAAAGACGAAGGTATACTACAACCCTGAAACAGGCGAGCGGTTTTACAGGAAGATTTAATGTTTCGTATAAAAAAATGCTCTGGTCTATGATAACCGGAGCATCTTTTTGTGGCCTTATTAAAATACATCCTACCAAAGCTCTTGTTCAGCTTTTATAAGTTTTTTAATATCCTTATATTTTATTTTAATTTCCAGTGGCCACCCACTGCGTGCGGTATTCCAATACTTACTCCCAAGGCATTTTCCGTAAAATAAGTAAAAGTGTTTGAAGAATTGCTTTCATCCTTTTTGTCGGCAGCAACGAACAAATCGATGGCTCCTCTTCAGTAAATCCTTCCATAAATCCGTGAGGGCCACTTCTTGTTCTAAATGCAATCCCTCATGTCAACACACTTCCTTCTTTTATCCGCTTACGGCATTCTAACGGTACCACGCAGGAATTATGCTCCTAAAATTATCGTGATCATCCATAACCTCAAGGGAGTATTTAAATAACTTTTCATAATTACGTCTCTCAAATTTCAGCCCCCAAACCAAAGCAGAAACGATATGCATGGCACTGTAATATGTGTATAGTTCCCAAAAGGAGTGATTCAAAATTTTGCTTTCATGATATCCATCTATAATACCTTTTGTAAATTCGATACTTACTCTCTTGGAAAAGAACCCAAGTTTTTGCAAGTCATGAATCGGGTCTCCCCAATCCATTCGCTGAAAATCAATAATCCCTGAAAATTTTCGATTATGAATTAGTAGATTGGAAGGATGGAAATCATCATGCTGGAAGGTGCTTGGCCTATCTTTCATTAATGGTTCATTTTCTCTTACATAATTTTCAAGAGTGCGTTTCATGCCACTATCCAAATCCAATTTGCTGAATTCAGCCAGGTATCGGTCACTTTTTTTCTTTTTAACGGAATACCAGGTTGGGGTTTTGGAAGGGGCTTGCAGTTTATGAAGATTTCTAAGCTCTTTTCCGGCCTGGAAACCTGCTGAATACTGTTCCTCTCCGGTTAAATTTCTTAATTCTTCCTCTGCGTCTCTCCCTGGCATAAAAGTTAGGATCATATAGGAGAGGCCTCCGTTTGCAACACTTCCAAACTCCAGGGCACTGGGCACAAACTTGGAATAGTCCGCTAGGGCATTAATTGTATTGAATTCTTCTTTTCTTTTTTGTTCATTGTCACTTGGAAACACCCTTACAAGGTACTTTCCATCAACAACAAACTTCTCATCATTTGAAAAACCTTTATTAAGCTTCGTTATAGACTTAGCATCTTGAAGGAATGGAATAGATTGAGTCATTAGTATTTTCATTTAGTTTCTCCATTGAATCAGGCTTTTTTAGGGAGATTTGATCATTACTCAAAACGTATTTTTTAAAATATAGCTTATTCTTCTACTGTAGACGGAATCCAGTTATCCCTTGTATGCATCTTCTAATTTTTCGAGATCAAATTTCTTCATTTTTAGAAACGCATTCGTTACACGAGCAAGTTGCTCAGGTGTGCCCTTGCTCATCATCTCATTCATATTGCTCGGTATAATCTGCCAGGATAAGCCATACTTATCCTTCAGCCAGCCGCATTGCTCTGCTTCAGGTACTGCCGAGAGCCTTTCCCAGTAATAATCAATCTCTTCTTGTGTGTCGCAGTAAACCATAAATGAGATTGCCTCATTAAAACCGAATTTGTGTTCATGTGCGCTATCCATTGCCGTAAACCACTGGCCTTCAAGCATGAATTCGGAGAACATGATTGTTCCTTCTTTATCATGTTCCATGCCTCCAGGATAACGGGCGATAAGGCCCTGTTTAGAGTTTTTAAAGACTGTTAGATAAAAATTAATCGCCTCTTCCGCCATGCCACATTTATCGCCTACAAACAAAAATGACGGGATTATCGCAGGCCGCTCTTCCCCTTCCGGATTGGTAAGGATTAATTGCCAGGTTAAACCAAACTTATCCTGAATCCAGCCATACCACTCACTGAACGGATACTTATCAAGTGGCATTAACGCTGTGCCGCCTTCGGACAATTTGTTCCAAACCTCTGTTAATTTCTCTTTCGCATCTTTTTCCCGCGAAGGATCAAAATTAACCATGAAAGACACTGACGGATTTAACTTGAAGTGAGGGCCTGCACTGATTGCCATAAACTTCTGTCCCCATAGCTCAAAAGAAACTAGATCAGCGTCGCCTGATGGGGTGTCGTGGATTGTTCTCACATTCGTAATTTTTGAGTCCGGGAATATGGAAGTATAAAACTCCGCGGCTTCTTTTGCCTCCTTGTCATACCATAAATGCGGAACGATTTTTTGATTTGTTTTTGACAACGTAATTCCTCCTTAATTTTGATGCAACGGTAAAACTTCCAATGTAATGAAGATTCTTTGCAAATTATTTTACCACCTTCGCTCTGTTATAATTTCTTATCGATTGCTGAATTGCTTATCTCATCTACCGAAGCATTCTTGTACTCAATAGTAATAAGAAATTCAACAAAAGATCCCTTTATCCTTCCTTGAAAGCCTCTACGGCTAAAAAACCACATAAAAAAGCCCTTCAAGATTAGTATCTCAAAGGACTGTCGTATTTCCCAAAATCATTTAGAGGTGAAATTGAATTTATTTATTAAACCGCCTTCTCGTCCCATTTCCTGTCATCATGGACGAAAAGGATGCCCAGTTCGTGATGGTCGTTTTCGTATAGGGCGCGCTGGACGAAGCGGATTTGCCCGTTTGTATCGAAGACCTCCAGCTTACAATGGGCGCGGTTTTGCAGAAGTGCCTCGTATAATTCATTTTCATCCCGTACCGGCATGCCATTTGCCTTGCTAATCAGTTCGCCGACTTTCAGGTCCATTTTATCCGCGGGCGAACCCGGAAGGACGCCGAGGATCATCAGGCCCTCATTTTTACGCGAAAAATAGAATGGACGGTTATCTTCTTTGATTTTTTGAAAAAATGCTATCCCTTCGCGTCCGAGGATAGCAATGGCCGCCGCGCCGATTGAAGCAACCGGGTACCAGTAGCCTGCCGCCGAAACGAGAAGGACAAGCACCCCGAGCGTTGTCACATTTTTCCCATAACCCCTGACAGCTTCAGCCGGAAGCATGCCCTGGATTTGTTGATGCATGCCAATTGCGAACGGGACGAGGAACAGGGAATACGTGTTTTCCCCAATGCTGAACACAGGCCACCAATCGAACGGCAAGGTGAGAACGCTCCCCGGAATTAAGAGGAACACGGGTACGAGCCATAGCCTTTTTGCCTCGTGGACGCCGACCCGCTGGCCGCGTTTGCTGGTGATAAGTTTCGGCGAAGTAGCGATGCTTCCCCTTTTTAAAATCAGGATTCCTTCAGCGATGAGCAGGAGGGCAAGCAGTACAGCGATGGAGGGGTAAATCCGGCCAGAAGCGGACTCGAATGCTTCACGGACATATGGGACGTTGAGGGTTTTCCCCCCAAGGTAAATGAGCGCGAAAAACGCTGCGCCGACCGTGTATGCGGGCCCGATAAGCCGCATATTTCCGATCAGGCTGAAAAGGAGCGTAAAGAGAGCCGCGAGCATGATGGCCGCAACCGGCACAGCAAGGCCGGTCGCCAGCGCTACGAGCGACAGAACTAGCCCGGCAATAAGCCCGGCCGACACCAGCTGCCTAAGCTCGAAGTACGCATCCTGCGCCCTGACAGTGAAATTTTTGCGTTCCCGCTTGACCCGGCTGACCCCGAGCACAGCCCCAAGGAAAAACGCATAATAGAAAACCGGATTTAGCAGCATCCTCCCTATTCCTTTCAGCACCTCTATACCCCATTGCTCAATCAAATCCCGCACCGCCCTGTTAATATCGTAAAATTTTTTTAAGTTTCATTTTAATGAAGACCATTTTGTCAGTCAACTGACTTACTTCCATTCTATCAAAAAAGGCTTATAAAACATATTGCTAGATTTTCGTTCGTGCTAAAATTCAATCTAGGTGTAACAAAAAATGGATTCATTCGTTGTATGGATGTGGGAGGAGGGAAGCGTTGGAAAGTTCGCGGATAGAAAAACTCGATGATTTATACCGGAAATATGCAAAAGGATTGTACGGCTACCTGCTTCGGCTCTCCGGCTCTCCCTCCATTGCAGAGGATTTGGTCCAGGAAACATTTTTACGGGCAACGGTTTCGTTGTCATTTTACCGGCATGAGGATGTTAAACCATGGCTGTTCCGGATAGCGCGAAATATTTATATTGATGAATGGCGGCGCAGGCAGCGCTGGAAGTGGGTGCCATTCTTTGATAAGGAAGAGATGATTAGCCCT
This sequence comes from Neobacillus oceani, assembly GCF_046237595.1. Taxonomy (NCBI): domain Bacteria; kingdom Bacillati; phylum Bacillota; class Bacilli; order Caryophanales; family Bacillaceae; genus Neobacillus; species Neobacillus oceani. Next base: position 4,129,314 of record NZ_CP143543.1, read on the forward strand.
TTTGGGACGCCTGAGCAGGAGGCAATCGCTGGTGAAACCGCCCGGGAATTGGAGGGGCTGATCGGATTGTTGCCTGAAAATTACCGGACGATCATTTATTTGCGGGAGTATGAGGGCTTTTCATACAGCGAGCTGGAAGAAGCCCTTGGTTTAACAGGCGCCCAGGTAAAGGTGCAATTGCATCGGGCGAGGCAAAAACTGAAGCAGCTCGGCGCGAAGGAGGAATTTTTGAATGACTGAATGGACGACGGATAAGGAAAAGAAAATTTTATGGAAATACCGGTTTACGTTGACGCTGAGAATCATACGGGTCCTGGCTGCGATTGGTTTTTTATACGGGGCTTATAACATAATTTTATCGATTGCATATGACCAGTCGGAAAAAGCCGACAAGAACTATTTTTCCATATCACAGGCTATCAATTGGACTCAGAACGGGTACCTTGTAAAAAATGAGCCCTTTTTACATGCCGAAATCACTCCCTTTTTAAGCCAAGAACTATCACTGCCCCTTGTTCGCACGATTGGGAAAAAGGAGGTGCAGATTGGTTTGGTGGATGTAACCAAAAGGCTGATCGCTCCTTTTTCATCCAAGAACATTACCTATACCGAACCATCCGCTCAATCGGGTTTTACGTTTTACTTGCCTGAGGATCCTCGGACCGGGAAAAAACTAACTTTAAAGGTAGACCCCACGGTATGGTCCACACTAGAAAAGGTGCATGAAGGGACGGTTGCCGATTTTGCCTTCTCGACTGACCGCTATTACAAACCAGAGGAATTGCTAGAGCTTTTGTCCAATTATGATGTTGATGTACTTTGGATGCCTTTATATACGGGGGAACTTAAGGAAATAAAGGACGTCAGCTACAGTGTTGCAGGCGGAACCTATTTTATGGTTGATGGCCTCGGAATGACCCGGGCCCGGGAAACGGATGATTACAAATCCTACACAGAAATCGGCCTGCATTCTGATGGGATAAAGGAGAATGAAAGAATTATGCTCGCCAATATGGAGCATTTGCTGAAGTCTGAAAATAAAACTTACCTGGAAAATGTCCTTGGCCTTAGATTCCTTCAGGAAAGGCATGATTATTTGAAGGAAAATGGATTTAAAGTATACGGCGCCGTTGTGACCGGGCCGGTGAAGGAGCTTTTGAAGCTGCAGGATCTAAAAACGATTCAGTCGGCGCAGGTTGGAGAGTTTGCTTATTGGAATTGGACAGGGGAATGATCTGACTGGAATATTCCTTGCAAAAAAAGAAGGCTGCCACGGGAGTGAATGCTTGGCGGCCTTTTTCATATGTCATACTGTTGCGAGCGGAAATATTATTCGGGATACCGCTATGAATGGCTTACCTGCTCCTCCTCGCAAAATCGACGAAACGGAACTTATCGAGGCGATGCCTTGACTCCGTATACTCAATCACGGACGCGTTGTCGAGGAAAACATTGTTCCGTACGACAACGATATGGTCGTATCCATTCATATCAAGGTAGGTGCGATCTTCGTCCGTACATTCCTCGACGGTGATTTCCTTCCGGGCAAACGAAATGTTCAGTTTCAAGTCACCTTCGATATACTCATAAATGCTGTCTTCGCAAATTTCCTTCGTCAGTCCTGGTACGTATTTTTTCACAAAAAACGACTTGTCGAGAATGATCCTCTCCCCGTCTTTCTCACGGGTCCGCGCAACCTTCCACACTTCCTCCTTGGAGAGGATTTTCAATTCGTTTTGTAAAAAACTGTCCGGCTTCATAACATATAACTCATGTACGGTTGTGTGGAATCTTTGTCCAACCTTTTCAGCCACTTCCTTGAAGCTTGTCAGTCCCGAAACCGGGAAGTCGAAGCGGCCAATGTCGAGCACGACCGACCCTTTTGCCTTTATTTTTTGGATATAGCCATTTTGTGACAGGAGGTTCAACGCCTTTCGGATCGTTTCCCTGCTCGTCCCATACATTTCCGCGAGCTCGTTCTCCGACGGCAGCTTTGTGTGCTTTTTCAGCTTCCCGCTTTCGATTTGCTCGGCAATATCCTGATAAATGCTGTCGTATTTGTTCATTACCACGGTTCTCACCCGGTTCCATAAAATTGGGAGACAGCTTAAACCGCCTCCCGTTCATTGTACCACTGCTGCTGTTTGTTATGAAGATTCAGCCTAATCCGTTCTGCTAGTGAAACAGTACCTGTGAAACAAGATTTTTCGGGTGATGACACTGTTCTTATTTTACTTTTTGATATGGAATACTACCGATTCATACGGACGGAGGGTGAAGCTGCGGTAGTCTTTGGGATGGTCTTTGTAATTTGAGATAAGCACGCTGGCTTTCCCGCCAACACCTTCGATCCGAACGTCATCCGGTAGCTCAAACTGTGCGTTTTTACCATAAAAATTGTTCACTACGAGCAGTGTTTCTCCGTTCCAGGAGCGGGTGTAAGCGAATATCCGCTGGTCTTCTGCCAGAATAAGTTTGTAATCCCCGTGCGTAATAATATCGTATTCTTTCCGCAAGCCGATTAGCATTTTATAGTGATAGAAAACCGAATCCTTGTCGGCAAGCGCCTTTTCAACATTAATGTCCCGGTAATTGCCGGCAACGCCAATCCAGGGGGTGCCTGACGTAAAACCAGCGTTCGCGGAAGCGTCCCATTGAACCGGTGTCCGCGAATTGTCACGCGACTTGCTTTTCAAAATCTCGAGTATTTCCTTTTCGTCCATTCCAGCGGCTTTTTTCAGCCTAAAAATATTGAGCGATTCTACGTCCCTGTAGTCCTCGATCGACTCAAAACCGGGATTTGTCATCCCAATTTCTTCACCCTGGTAGATGTACGGAGTTCCCTGCATCATATGGATGGTTGTCGCAAGCATTTTCGCGGATTCGACCCTGTACTCGCCGTCATCGCCGTAACGAGAGACAACCCTCGGCTGGTCGTGGTTGCACCAGAATAACGCGTTCCAGCCGCCGCCCCCGTTCATTTCCTCCTGCCAGGTGGACAGGATTCGTTTTAAAGCAATGAAATCAAAGTCTGCTAGCGTCCATTTATCGCCGCCCTCGTAATCAACCTTCAAATGATGGAAATTGAAAGTCATGCTGAGCTCTTTGCTCTCCGGATTGCTATACTGGATGCAATTTTCAATGGTCGTGGAAGACATTTCACCAACGGTCATGCTGTCGTATTTGGAAAATGCCTCGCGGTTCATCTCTTTCATGAACTCATGGACACGCGGGCCGTCCGTATAGAAGCGGCGGCCATCGCCTTTATCATCATTCGGAAAGCTTTGATCTTTCGAAATCAGGTTGATGACATCGAGCCTGAAACCATCGACCCCTTTTTCAAACCAGAACTTCATCATGTCATAAACTTTCTCGCGGACTTTTTCATTCTCCCAGTTCAGGTCGGCTTGGGTGACGTCAAACAAGTGCAGGTAGTACTGTCCGGTCTGTTCATCATACTCCCAGGCGTTGCCGCCGAATTTCGATTCCCAGTTCGTTGGCGGGCCGCCATCGACGCCATCCCTCCAAATATAGAAATCCCGATATGGGTTGTCCTTTGATTTTCGTGATTCCTGAAACCACGGATGCTCTGTGGACGTGTGGTTGACGACAATATCCATAATGAGCTTGAGCCCTCGTTTATGTGCTTCATCAAGGAGGCGGTCGAAATCGTCCATTGTGCCGTATTCCTCATGGATTGAAAAATAATCACTAATATCATAGCCGTTATCACGCTGTGGCGACTTATAAATCGGCGTCAGCCAAACCACATCGACGCCAAGCTCCTTCAAATAATCGAGCTTATCAATAATACCTTGCAAATCCCCAATGCCATTTCCCGTCGTGTCCTTAAAACTCTTCGGATATATCTGATACACAACCGACCTTTTCCACCACGGTTCCCTCATGCTGATCACCTCTTTTGTAATGGTGCCTGGCACTCTTTTGAAAAAAATAATGTCCAGTTTTAAAGCCAGGAACCCGTTGGGACACTATATTCCACCCCGGTTTCCTGGCCCTATAGCTCAACCTGTAATTAAGCAAGTTCGCCTTTACGGGCTTTTGTTTTACCCCATAGGTATGTTAGGGCGAGTGGTACCGCGATTGAAATTGCCATCCCGATAAAGAATGGCACCCATTTTTGCGGAACAATCGACAGGAAGCCGGGCAAGCCGCCAACCCCGATGGATGGCGCAAGAACTTTGTTAATGGTAATGAACATTCCGGCAAGAGCGGAGCCAATCATCGCGGAGATGAAGGCAAAGCGGAAGCGGAGGTTCACCCCGAACATAGCAGGCTCAGTAATGCCGAGATATGCGGAGACCGCGGAAGTTCCGGACAAGCCCTTAAGCTTCTCGTCTTTAAGCAGGAACATCATCGCAAGTGCGGCGGATCCCTGGGCAATGTTGGACATTACGAGGATTGGCCATAGGAATGTCCCGCCTGTGCTTGAAATCAGCTGCAGGTCGACTGGAAGGAACGTATGGTGCATACCCGTCACGACAAGCGGTGCGTACAGTGCGCCATAAATAAGTCCGCCAATCGCTGGTACGGCATCAAAAATTCCCGTGAACATATTCGTAATCCATTGTCCGATAGTAAAGGTGATTGGCCCAATGACGATAAACGAAAGGAAACCGGTAACCAAAAGCGCAATTGGCGCTACAAGCAGCAGCTGAAACGCATCAGCGATCTTGCTGCGAAGGAAACGTTCAATTCTCGCCAAAACATACGAAGCAACAAGTACCGGTAGAACCTGTCCCTGGTAGCCAACCTTTTGGATTTCAAGGCCAAACAGGTTCCAGGTTGGGATATCACCTTCGGCTTTCGCCGCTCCCCATCCCCATGCGTTCAGAAGATCCGGGTGGACAAGCATAAGGCCAAGTACAATCCCAAGAAGCGGACTGCCGCCAAACCGGGTTACCGCGGCCCAGCCAATCAATCCCGGAAGGAAGACGAACGCCGTATTAGCAATCAGGTTGATAATGGATGCGAAATCACCGAAATTCGGATGAACATCGACAAAGGACTTGTCCGGGTAAAAAATCCCCGGCCCTGTCAGGACGTTGTTAATCCCCATCAATAAACCTGCGGTAACAATCGCCGGTAAAATTGGGATAAAAATATCAGCAAGCGTCTTGATTGCCCGCTGGAATGGATTCAGGTTTTGCGCGGCAGCGTCTTTAGTTTCCTGCTTGCTCGCATGGGCAATACCCGCTTGCGCAGCGAGCTCATTGTACACTTTGTCGACAGTTCCCTGGCCAATTACAACCTGGTACTGCCCACTTGCGGAGAACGAGCCCTTCACAAGATCGATTTTTTCAAGTTCTTCCTTATTTACCTTGCTCTCGTCATTCAGCGCAAAACGCAGCCGTGTCACACAATGGGTTGCAGCAGCGATGTTCTCTTTGCCTCCAACCGCATCAATAATTTCGGAAGCTGTTCTTTTTAATTCCATTCTCTTTTCCCTCCTAAAACTAAATGAATGACAGCGTTTTCTTTTTATCGATTATGAATCCTGCCTATATGCAGTTATCGTTTCATTTTTAAACGGAAATAGACGCTTGCGGCACATTTAAATCCGAATGAAAAGTTTCTCGCAAAACAAGCAAACGGATTCATAATCATGGACTAGTTTTAACATGTATATACAAGTTATATTAATAAGTATATCCTGTATATACAAGTTGGTCAACAATACTGTTTGCCTGTGTGGTGATGTGTTTATATGACAATTTATGGTTGTTTGCACTGTCGACACATTGTAAAATAAAAGAAAATATTACATAAGGAGCTGGTAATTTGACAAAAGGTTTAAAGATTATCCTCTCATCCGCTCTGTTTTTCGGACTTACCTACGGGTCAGCGACCATAGCGGAAGGCGCAGCAAAAAAATACGCCAATTGCACAGAACTGAATAAAGATTATAAAGGCGGCGTTGCAAAAGACTCTAAAGTTAAAAACATAGGAGGAAAAACGCGCTACCAGCCATTTGTCTCTAAAGCGCTTTATGATGCAAACAAATCGAAAGACCGCGACAAAGACGGCATTGCCTGCGAACGATAATTCCGGAGTCCAGCCATGGGCTTTTTTTTATTTTCCAAAATGGGATCCACACGTATCGGTTCATAAACATTTCATTTCAGTTCATATTCGACACGAGTTGGTTCATAAAACCTAATTATCGGTTCAAAAACTCATAACATCGGTTCATAAACCCTAAAGATCGGTTCATAAACACCAACAAAAACAACGAACCTACCATAAAAGTATTCTCTCTTTCAAATACTCCGTCTACCCCAAAGCAGCACTGAAATTTCCGTGAAACAGTTAGCGTGAAACAAGATTTTTCGAGTGGAGCCACTGTTTGCATTTTTTACACCACAGTAAAAAGGGCAGGGAGTCGTTTCCCCTGCCCAAAACTCAACTATTCTGGCCCCGAATCAACTAATCTAGACCACAACCTATTTTGCCAACAGCCGCAGTGCCGTCCGCAGCTGCAGGTCATTTTTGTCTTTCTTCGTTTCCGCTGCCCTCGCTTCATCAAGCGCCAAGGCAGTCTTCCCGTCAATTTTTCCAGTCGGCTGCAACCCGGCATGCTGTTGGAACGCCTTCACCGACCGTACAGTCCCCGTACTAAAATAGCCATCCGTCCGCCCAGGCGAATACCCAAGTCCCTCCAGTATAATCTGGGCGTTCTTTACCTGCTCATTGTTCATATCCGCTTCAAGCGCGCCGTCCACCTGGATTGGGTGCGTCCCATAAATAACAGGCTGCGCAACCTCCACATCCGGCTTAATACCCTTTTTATGAATCCAATTTCCGTCAGGCGTAAGCCATTTGAAGAGCGTCAGCTTAATATTGCTGCCATCCCCCATCGGCATCGCTTGCTGCACCGTCCCTTTGCCAAACGTCTTCTCGCCGACGAGTGGGTATCCTTCCGCCTCGGCAAGCGCCCCGGCAAGGATTTCCGAAGCAGATGCGCTTCCTTTATCAACAAGGACCGCCACTGGATACGGCTTCCCCTTCTTTAATGTTGAAAAATACTTATCACGCTTCCCATTGCGCTTTTCGATCTGGACAAACGGCTTATCACCGTCAACAAATTCACGCAGGATCTCCTCCACACTTATAAGCAGCCCGCCCGGATTGCCGCGCACATCAATCGCAAGCCCGGTAATTCCATTCTCCTCAAGCGCCTTCAGCTGCTTTTTAAAATCATTCGCTGTATCGTCGGCAAATGAAGTAATTTCGATTACGCCAATTCGCTTCCCATTCACATTCTTTACTTTTGAGAAAACGGTCTCAATCGGAATCTGATCCCGTTTCACCTCAACCGTAATTGGCTCCTTCACATTCTTGCGTTCAACCTCAAGGCGGACAATCGTCCCCTTTTTGCCGCGGATTTTTACTGTCACCTGAATCAAATCAAGCCCCTCGACACTTTTCCCGTCCACCTTCATGATTCGGTCATGCGGCTTCAACCCCGCCTTTTCCGCAGGAGAATTTTTAAAAGGCGACACAATCACGATTTTGCCGTCCTCCATCCCAATCTCCGCGCCAATCCCCTCAAACGACGATTCCAATGATTCATTGAATTGCCGTGCCGTTTCCTTGTCCATATAAACGGAATAAGGATCATCAAGCGAAGCCAGCATCCCCTGGATCGCGCCCTCAACAAGCTCCTCGCGCTCAACCTTCTCCACATACTGGCTGACAATCAATTCATACGCCTGGTCCACCTTATCAAGCAACGCCGAATCCGTCTGCCGATCCTTTCCCTTCTTAGGCACCGCCGCCGCATCAACCGCAAATCCTTCTGCCCGCGACTCCACCCACTTCATCCCGGCAAATGTCCCCCCGGAACCGACCGCGAGCGCCCCCGCCACCAACAACGCCATCCACTTTCGCCTCATGCCCTCACTCCCAACATCTCAATCCATTTTTAGAAAAAGCACCGCCATACACGCGATGCCCGTTACTATACATATATGCTGGCCTGGACGAGTTATGAAGCTGTTTTTTGGAAAAGGGGCCCATGCCATCCGGCACCACCTTCATTCCGATGGACCCACACACACCATTCCATGGAGTCTGGCACCGCCTGCATCCTAGCATCGGCAGTGTATGCGAAAAATACGAAAAAAGCACTAGTTTCATTGATGCACAAAAAGGAAATAAATAGAATGTAGACCCCGGCGCCCGACATCACGAATTACACAGGCCGGGTACAAAAAAGAGCGGGGAAGCCATGCTTCCTCCGCTCTTTAGCCTTACATATTTTACTTTGGAGTGCGTGCTTACCGCGGCACGCCGTATGCAAATGGGTTGACCGCATTTGATTTGCTGTCGTTCCACTCGCCTTTGTGAAGTTCAAAATGAAGGTGTTTCCCTGTTGAATGGCCTGTATTCCCCATATAACCAAGGAATTGGCCTTTGGAAACGACTGCGCCATCCCCGACCGCGCGCATATCCAAGTGCGCATAGACGGATGTATATGTTTGCCCGTCAATATAATGGGCAACGAAAACGACATTTCCATAGCTAGGAGAATAATAGGATTTGATGACAACTCCGCTTGCCGCGGCGACAACAGGGACATTCGAAGCCCTGTTTGCCCAGTCAACGCCATAGTGGAATGTTCCCCAGCGGGCGCCAAATCCTGATGTATAGATACCATTCGTAGGCTTCATGAAATTGCCGGATGTAACAGGCGGTGCTTCGGCTTGGGCAGAAGATTGATGGGAACCACCGCCACCACTCGACTTTTTAGCCGCTGCAGCACGTGCGGCTGCGGCGCGGGCTTCCGCTTCACGGCGCGCGCGCTCGGCTTCCTTTGCAATCCGCTCTTTCTCAAGTTGGATAGCCTTTGCCATTGCTGCTTCCTGAGCCTTCAGAATTTTGTTTTTCTCCTGAAGCTCCATTTTATGATCGTGCTCTTCCTCTTCCTGTTTTACAAGCTCTTTCATCAGCTTGTCCTTTGCAGCGCGCTGTGAGCTGAGTTGCTTGTTCATCGTTTCAAGTTCAGCGAGCATTTGCTGAAGCTTGGCAAGGTCACTTTCAACCTTTTGCTTCTTTTGCTCAAGTTCTTCGATATCAGCCTTGTGCTGTTCAAGGATATCCTTGTCCGCCTCCATAATCGTCGCAACCGCGGTTGCCCGGTCAACGAAATCGCTGAAGCTTGTCGCACCCATTAAAACATCCATGTAGCTGACCATTCCGCCATTTTCCTGGAAGGTGCGTGCGCGGTCCTTAAGAAGCTCGTTCCGCTTCGCAATCCGCTCCTCGAGAACCTTGATTTCTCCCTGGAGCTTTTTGATTTCCTTTTGTGTTTCATTAATATCCTGTGTCTTTTCACGGATTTTCTTGTTTGTATCACTTATTGCAAGGTCAAGCTTCTTGATTTCCGCATTGACTTTTTGCTGCTCGGACTGGAGCTTTTTGATTTTCTCGTCCGCCTCGCTGATATTGGCGTCTACTTCAGAACGGTTTTTCTGAATTTGTGTTTTCTCATTTTCTAAGTTCGAAAGTTTTGAAGCTTCTGTGTGAACGATCGAACCCCCAAATAAACTCCCTATGCCTACCACGATTGACGCGGCAAGCGCCATGGCTGATCTTCTCAATTCCCGATTTCTCCTTTCCACTGCAACCCATGTACAGGTAAATCGTCTCTATTTTTTTGGAACCCTCTGTTCCCGTAAGCCTGCCTTCAAAAACAACTTTTCTAAACCCTAAGAAACTTCCTGACCGACATCATACTTCCCCAAATTCCAATAAACGCTCCCATTAAGATAAGCAAACCCGATACCTGGTACATGAATGGGTCAAACGGAAGGATTTGGATAAAATGGCCTTCAAGCAATGGATCGAGATAACTGTATGCCTGATAGTAGGCAATAGATAGGAGGGTGACCGGAACGATCGACCCAAGAACGCCTAGCCACAAGCCTTCAAGGAAGAACGGCCAGCGGATGAAGGCATTTGTTGCCCCTACCAATCTCATAATCTGGATTTCTCTTCTTCTTGCAATAATCGTTATTTTAATTGTGTTCGAGATTAGGAACACAGCGGTGAAGAATAGCCCGGCAATCAGTGCGAGCCCTACATTCCGGCTCGCGGCGATGAATTTGAACAGCTTTTCGACGCTCTCCTGCCCGTATTGTACCTTATAGGCGAAATCCATCTTCTTGATCTTTTCCGCGGCCTTCATTGTATCCTCAGGATCCTTCGTTTTTACGACCAATACATCGTTCAAAGGATTGTCCTGTTCAAAAAGTTTGTAGGATTCACCGAGATTTTTTATTAATATTTGAAGTTCCTCTTCCTTTGACGAATACCTAATGTCCCCGACCTCCGGAAGTGCTTCTACCTTTTTCCGTAGCTCCTGCTGCTGGTCATCATTGGCGGTCGTATCGATATGTACGCGGATTTCCACGTCCTCCTCGATGGTCTCCGCCACCCTGTTGAGGTTCATCATAATAATGAAAAAGACACCGACAAGAATGAGCGTGACCGTAACCGCGCCGACCGACGCGAACGTCATCCACCCGTTCCTTCCAATGCTTTTCAAGCTCTCCCGTGTATGGCGGCCCAAGGTTCTAAGCTTCATAGCCGTAGTCCCCCTTTAGCTCATCACGGACAATTCTGCCTTCTTCTATCGCAATGACACGGTGCCTGATTGTATTGACGATTTCCCGGTTATGGGTCGCCATGACAATGGTCGTGCCGCGCGTGTTGATTTCTTCGAATATTTTCATGATTTCCCATGATGTATCCGGGTCCAGGTTCCCGGTCGGCTCATCTGCAATCACGACCTTTGGGGAGTTTACAATCGAGCGCGCGATTGACACACGCTGTTGTTCCCCGCCGGAAAGTTCATTCGGCATCATCCTGGCTTTATGCTTAAGGTTGACGAGGTCGAGTACCTCCATAACCCTTTTCTTAATGTACTTTGGATGCTCTTCAATTACCTCCAGCGCGAAGGCGACATTTTCATAAACCGTCTTCATAGGAAGCAATTTGAAATCCTGGAAAACCACGCCGAGATTACGGCGGAAAATTGGTACCCTTTTCGATTTCAGCTTTGCAATATTTACACCATTTATAAGGATTGTCCCGGATGTAGGTACTTCTTCGCGATACATCATTTTAATAAACGTCGACTTCCCAGCCCCGCTCGGCCCAACCACGTAAACGAACTCTCCCTGGTTGATCCGGACTTCGATGCCGCTAACAGCCGTAACGCCATTCGGATACTTTTTATAAACATTTTGCATTTCAATCATGGAAACAATCACCTAATTTGTTTTTGTCGACAACAACCTGCTTGTTGATGGATCTTGATGGACACTATTCTCGCATTTTTGACAAAAAACCTATGTGTTTAATAGCACAAACCCATTATAACATTGAAAACCTGTAAAAAAAGGGGTTCAAATATTACAGTTTCTTTTCAAGTTCGTCGAAATATGACAATAATATCCTATATTGGCGAATATATCATTATTTTCCCTCTTTGAAAACAGTAAAATAAAATTGCTATTTAGCGGGGGAGTAACAGCGAGGAGTATTTGGAGGTGAAAACGTTTTTCTTCAATATCTTTTCAAATGGGAGTCTTTATTACAAAGTTATTTCAAAAATTTTTCCTAACGTGGAAGGGGTTGGTTGGTTGTAGGAATTTTCAATTAAATGAAAAAATTGTTTGATTGCTTACTCCAACTAAATTATTATTTCCATATATAAAGCGTCCTGCCGGTCGACAGGACGCTTTTTGACATTATTTTTTCTCTGCAAGCCACTCGGCAACCTTGGATGCTTCTTCACCTTTATAAAGGCCACCAGGCATCCCGCCGCCTTTTCCTTCTTCAATAATTTTCTGAATTTCATCTTCTGAAAGCGCAGCCCCGACCTTGGTCAAATCCGGACCTGCTCCGCCTTTAAGGTCACCGCCATGGCATCCTGAGCATTTTTGGTTATACAGCTTTTCAGGATTTACATCTGAAGCGGAATCCTTGTCTCCGCCACCTCCGCAAGCAGCCAACACCATTGATGCGCCCACGAGCAAGGCAAGTAGTTTTTTCTTCATTTATATAACCCCTTTAGCAAAGTTATTAAACCCTACATAATTATACCAATACTATTCCCGTTTGAAACCCTCCCCAAGGACCTCTGCCGCATCCATAACAATAACAAATGCTGACGGATCAATGTTTTTGACCAATTGTTTCAATTTTGTGAACTCTGTTTGGTCGACCACGCACATAAGCACAGGCTTCTCGGAATCCGTAAAACCGCCGTAGGCTGACAATCTTGTGACCCCACGGTCAATCTTATTCAGGATTCCTTCCTGAACTTCCGTTTGTTTATTGGTAATGATCATCGCCATCTTTGAACGCCCGAAACCTACCTGGACAAGATCGATTGTCTTACTCGTTACATACAAGCCAATAAGTGCATAAAGTCCCCGTTCAATATCAAAGACAATCGCCGCGGACAGTACAATCAAGCCATCAATCAACGCCACGCTGCGGCCAAGCGTAAGCCCCGTATATTTGGTAATGATTTGTGCTGCCAGGTCTGTGCCTCCGGTTGATGCCCTTCCGCGAAAAACAATTCCGAGGCCAAGGCCGACCCCCACTCCACCAAACAGCGCTCCCAAGAGCGGGTCATTCGTCCAGGGCTGAAGATGTGCGGAGGAAAGGACAACAAACGGGAGAAAAATAGTCCCGACAAGCGTTTTGATGCCAAAATTCCTGCCAAGCAAAACGGCCCCTGCTATGAATAACGGTATATTCAGCGACCACTGCACATATGCCGGCGCCCAGCCCATGACCGCATCGAGGATTGTTGAAATCCCGCTTACGCCGCCGGAGGCAATCCTATTTGGCAGAAGGAATAAATTAAACGATAGCGCCACAACAGCAGACCCAGCCAGTATATAAATATACTCAAGCACTTTCTCAGCCCGCGTTTCAACAATGAAAGCCTTCTTTCTGCGTTTTCTCAAGAGGACGCACTCCTTCTCTGTGACTCCATTTATTCTACATTTAATAGATAGCACGCGGGAAAAAATAATTCACTGATGAAAGATTCATCTTATGAAAAATATACCCATACCAAAGCAAGAGTATAGCATTCACCGGCAGGGCGCGCAAATTCACGTAAAAAACATAAAAATTTATTATCCACCCTGTGGATATGTTTGGGGCTTTTATTAGGAAACACCCTGTTGATAACCCGTAGTTCTGCCTCTCTAAGAGGGCCAGTTGTGAATAACTATAAAAAGGTTGCCGAAAATCTTGTGGATAAGGTGGTTATCCACTGTTTTTTGTTGATAAATCAGTGAATTTCCACATTTTTCGCTAAGCTTTTAAGGTGAAAAATCTGTGGTATACTGGCAAAAAGGAGGTGAAAAAGTGGAAGAGCTATTAAGAGATTTAATGGGAAAAATCCATAATCAGTTCGAACTGATGGGCAAGAGATTCGATGGCATTGATCAGCGGCTTGATGGAATGGATAAGCGCCTTGATGGAATGAATAAGCGCTTTGATGGCATTGATCAGCGCCTTGATGGAATGGATAAGCGCTTTGATGGCATTGACGCTAGGCTGGACGGAGTGGATGAACGCCTGGAAACACTCACTGACACAATCAACAACCACGCAACAGAGTTTAGGAGCCATTTTAACCAAATCCACACCAAGCTGGACCAGCACGAGAAAGTATTCAACGTCGTTGCTGACGAAATCAAAGGAATAAAGTTTGATATTGCACACCTAAGTGCCAAATCCGGCATCCACGAAACCGAAATCTCCACAATTAAAAAACGCATGCAGCTTTAGCCTCTCCGACTATTCCACGTCGGCAAATGAAATCCAAAAAATAAAACAAGCCTTTGCCGGCGGTATTTCCGGCAAAGGCTTTAATTTTTTCAAATGTAAATCTTATGAAAGCTTCGACCGCAGATATGAATCAATGAACGGATCAAGCTCCCCATCCATCACAGCCTGCACATTCCCGGATTCAGTACCCGTGCGATGGTCCTTCACCATTGAATACGGATGGAACACGTACGAACGGATCTGGCTTCCCCAGCCGATCTCCTTTTGTTCGCCGCGGATTTCCGCAAGCTGCTTTTCCTTTTCCTCAATCTCGCGCTGGTACAGCTTTGCCTTCAGTAAATTCATCGCCCGTTCACGGTTCTTAATCTGCGACCGCTCCGTCTGGCACGTCACAACCACACCAGTCGGAATATGCGTGATCCGGACCGCGGAATCAGTCGTATTGACGTGCTGGCCGCCCGCGCCGCTAGACCGGTACGTATCAATTTTCAAATCCTCGGTCCTGATGTCGATTTCAATCTCGTCATTGAATTCCGGCATAACCTCGCATGAAACGAACGATGTATGGCGGCGGCCCGACGAATCGAATGGTGAAATCCTCACAAGTCGATGGACGCCCTTCTCAGCCTTCAAATAGCCGTAAGCATTATGCCCTTTGATCGCCAGAGTGACACTTTTGATTCCAGCTTCATCACCGGGAAGGTAATCAAGCGTCTCGACCTTATAGCCGCGCTTCTCCGCCCAGCGGGTGTACATCCTGAGGAGCATTGAGCCCCAATCCTGGGACTCCGTACCTCCTGCACCTGGATGCAGCTCCAAAATCGCATTGTTTTTATCATAAGGCTCGCTTAACAGCATCTCAAGCTCATACTCATCAAGACGCGCTGTCAATGCGGTAAGCTCCTCTTCAAGTTCCGTCTGCAAATCTTCATCAGGCTCTTCTTTTAAAAGCTCAAAGGTTACTTCCAGATCTTCATACTTCTCATTCATCTCCAGGAACTCATGCACCTGGTCTTTAAGGGCATTCGCCTCATTAATTACAGATTGAGCGGCATTCTGGTCATTCCAAAAATCCGGATGCAGCATCTCATTATCAAGCTGCGCTATCCGCGCCTCCTTTTCCTCCAGGTCAAAGAGACCCCCTGAAGCCCGCTAATCGCTTAGCTGTTTTCTCCAACTCGTTTCTGATATCTGAAAACTCCATATCAATCACCTCAAACATCTTTCCATTAGAATAGTCATTATCTAGTATATACCCTCAAGCCCCGAATGCCAAAGCTCCTTGGAAAATTAAAAGCCGAAGAAGCCCAGCTACGCAGGCAAAAAACAAGGAAAACTTTCGAAAAAAATTTCCTTTAACACATAGGATAAGTCCGAACATAAGGCAGCTTTGGACTCTTACCTCCTGGAAATGCAGTTCTGTGTCCAAACAACGGGCAGCTTTGGACTCCTACCTCCCGAAAGTGAAGTTCCGTGTCCAGAGAACAGGAACCTATGGACTCTTACCACCCGAAAATGAAGTTCCGTGTCCAGAGAACAGCCATCTCTGGACTATTACCTCCCGAAAATGAAGTTCCGTGTCCAGAGAACAGGAACTTCTGGACTCTTACCACCCGAAAATGAAGTTCCGTGTCCAGAGAACAGGAACCTCTGGACTCTTACCCCCCGAAAATGAAGTTCCGTGTCCAGAGAACAGGAACCTCTGGACTCTTACCCCCCGAAAATGAAGTTCCGTGTCCAAAGAACAGGAACCTTTGGACTCTTACCTCCTGGAAATGCAGTTCCATGTTCAAACATTTGCCTATAGGCCAAATATTCGTATTTAGTCTAGCTTCCCGCTAGCAAAAAATTAAGCAAAAACAAGAGAACCGGCAACCGCCGGCTCCCATCAATAACACTATTACACCGCACCGTGGCAGTTTTTGAACTTTTTGCCGCTGCCGCAATGGCAAGGGTCATTGCGCCCAATGTTCGTCTTTTTAATGACAGGCTTCTTTTTAATTTTTTCTCCGTCTTCCTTCGGGTTGACGGCATGGCCCTTTGCAACTTCCTGGCGTTGGAGGTTGCTGCGGATTTCCGCCTTCATGATGTAACGGGAAACCTCTTCCTCAATGGAGACGACCATGGTCTCAAACATCGCGAAGCCTTCATGCTGGTATTCACGCAGAGGGTCCGTTTGGGCATACGCGCGAAGGTGGATACCCTGGCGTAGCTGGTCCATCGCATCGATGTGGTCAATCCACTTCGAGTCGACGGCGCGTAGGACGATAACCTTCTCGAATTCGCGCATTTGCTCCGGAGAAAGGATTTCTTCCTTCTCGTCGTAGCGTTCCTTGACTTTGGCAAAAATGAGATCGGCCATTTCGTCCGGATCCTTGTCTTTCAAATCAGCAACCGTGATGTCGCCTTCATGGAGCAGGTTGTTCGTGGTGAAGTCGACAATGCCCTGAAGATTCCATTCGTCTTCATCCCCGCTGCCAGGAGCATATGCCGGGATTGCCCTGTCGATGGTTGCTTTAATCATATTCTCTACGATTTCGCGAAGGTTTTCCGCATCAAGCACTTCGTTTCGCTGGCCATAGATGATTTCCCGCTGCTGGCGAAGAACGTCATCATACTGGAGGAGCTGCTTACGGGCATCGAAGTTATTGCCTTCAACGCGCTTCTGGGCAGACTCGACGGCACGCGATACCATTTTGCTCTGGATTGGCTGGGAGTCATCCATCCCAAGGCGGGCCATCATGTTCTTCATATTATCAGAACCGAAGCGGCGCATGAGCTCGTCTTCCATGGATAGATAGAACTGGGTTACCCCTGGATCTCCCTGACGTCCGGAACGTCCGCGCAGCTGGTTGTCAATCCGGCGCGATTCATGGCGTTCAGTACCGATAACGGCTAGCCCGCCAAGATCCACAACGCCTTCGCCAAGCTTGATATCCGTACCACGCCCGGCCATGTTCGTCGCGATGGTTACCGCGCCCTTTTGGCCAGCATCCTCAATAATTTCCGCTTCACGGCCATGGTTTTTCGCATTGAGGACGTTATGCGGAATGCCTTTTTTCTGCAAGTATTTCGAGATTAATTCGGATGTTTCAATTGCAACTGTACCAACTAGGACTGGCTGGCCATTTTTATGTCGTTCGGCGATGTCCTCGACGACAGCGCGGAACTTCCCGTCCATCGATGCATAGATCAAATCCGGACGGTCATCGCGGATGATCGGACGGTTTGTCGGGATGACGATAACGTTCATATTATATATGTTGCGGAATTCTTCTTCCTCGGTTTTCGCGGTACCGGTCATACCAGCGAGCTTCTCATACATCCTAAAATAGTTCTGGAATGTAATCGTTGCAAGTGTCATGCTCTCATTCTGGACTTCAAGGCCTTCCTTCGCCTCAATTGCCTGGTGAAGGCCTTCGGAATAGCGGCGACCCTTCATGAGGCGTCCGGTGAACTGGTCAACGATGACGATTTCGCCGTCCTGGACGACGTAGTCAATATCCAGGTGCATTGACACATTTGCCTTCAGCGCCTGGTTAATGTGATGGTTCAACGTTACATGGTTGATGTCAAAAAGGTTTTCGATACCGAATGCGCGCTCAGCCTTCGAGATTCCCTGCTCGGTCAGCATGACGCCTTTCGTCTTTTCATCGTAGGTATAATCCTGATCCCTTGTCAGCGTCCGGACGAACGCATTCGCCTGCATGTAGAGGGACGTCGATTTCTGGGCGGTACCGGAAATGATCAGCGGTGTCCTCGCTTCGTCGATCAGGATGGAGTCAACCTCGTCAATAACAGCGTAATAAAGCGGGCGCTGAACTTTTTGTTCCTTATATAACACCATGTTGTCACGGAGATAATCAAAGCCGTATTCATTGTTCGTCCCATATGTGATATCCGCCGCGTACGCTTCCTGCTTTTCTTCTTTTGTCATGCTGTTCAGGTTCAACCCAACAGTAAGGCCAAGGAAATTGTACAGCTGGCCCATTTCCGTGGCGTCACGGCTGGCCAGGTATTCGTTGACTGTAACAACATGGACGCCTTTGCCGGACAAAGCATTCAGGTATACGGGCATCGTAGCTGTCAGTGTTTTACCTTCCCCTGTTTTCATTTCGGAAATATTTCCTTCATGAAGGGAAATACCGCCCATCAACTGGACCGGATATGGATACAGCCCAAGTACACGGCGAGCTCCTTCACGAACCACCGCAAACGCTTCGACAAGCAGGTCATCAAGCGACTCGCCGTTCTGGTAACGCTGCTTGAATTCTTCTGTTTTTTCGCGAAGCTGGTCGTCTGTTAGCTTTTCGGTTTCATCCGCCAGCGCCTCAATCTGGCTGGCTATCCGGGTCAGCCTTTTGACTTCGCGTTTATTCATATCAAACAATTTATTTAAAATTCCCATCTTGACTCTCCTTCTTCATTCAGCGTTTGAATCCCATAAGGAGAAAGGATTCTCTATTTCAGGCAAATTTCCTCTAAAAAGATTTCGTCAATTTCTGTTACCATCTTACCACTTCCGCTATGCAGTGACAACAAATGCTCACCTTGATAAAGGCATTGAACGTGACAAACAGCGGATGTTTTACAACTTCCCAACAAATTGTGTCCAATCTACAAAAAGCCCCATTGAGGGATTCAAAAATGTCTAAAATGATATTTCCTTCATTTATAAAACAGCCTATTATTTTCGTTTTATTTCCAAACTAGAAGGATTTGTGATTTCCAAACGGGGTGCAAAGGTTAAGGCAGCCATATTCCTATCAAGCGTTTCCCTTTCCCAGAAATTTCTTTTTGTAAAACCGCTTTCCCCCACTTGGTTTGTGGGCCAATTTTTAAAAAAGAAAAAATCTTCACAAGTTCTTCACAACTTCCACATAATAAAATCACAACTCGGCTCATTGATAAATATTGGCCGTCAATTTCACCTCAATATTTTCATTATGCATAAAACCAACTCAAAACCGCTAGAATCAGCTAATAGTAATTCATATTATTGTATAAAAATTAAATATTATTCTAGTTTACACTACACACGCATTGTTAACGAAATCCCTGGTACATCAAGTTTACACAGGGAATTTTTATTCAAAAAAAGCGATGACACACTTCGCAACTTTATTCACAAATTGTACATTGGAAAATCACTTTGGGGTGTTAGATACTACCTTTAGAGAGGTTAATATGGAAATAAAAGTAGATAGAAAATCAAACAGAAAAACGGAAAGGGTGAAACAGCGTGGCCTTTTGGAGAAAATCCAAACAGACAGAGACTAGCCCTGAGACAGAGACAAGGGAAGGGAATAAGAAAGTCGGCCTTATACGCAGATTATGGCGCAAATTTAGAAATATAGATTGGAAGAACCCGGTTAACCGCTGGAAGCTAGGCTTCGCCCTCTTGTTCGGGCTAATCGCGATGAGCGGAACGGCGTACGGGGCAATTGCCTTTACGTCAAATCCGGCTTTTTGCGCCAGCTGCCACGAGATGGCGCCGGAATACCAGACATTCAAAGCAAGCGCCCACAGCGAGATCAAATGTACGCAGTGCCACATCGAGCCTGGCGCGAAGAATATGGTCCTTCATAAGATCGAATCGTTGAAGGAAGTTTACTACCATGTTGTTGGTCCACCAGACCCGATTGTACAGACCAAACCGGTCATGAAGGTAAACTGCGGACAATGCCACTCGGATAACCGCCTCGTCACCGCAACCGGTGACCTGAAGGTGAACCATAACAAGCATATTAAAAAAGACATTCCTTGTATTACTTGCCACGCTGGAGTTGCGCACGCGAAAGTGGTCGACCGGGGAATCAACGGTTCCGAAACGTACGACCACTGGACAGAGAAAAACATTAAAAAACTGATGACGAAAGAATACACAAACCCGAACATGGGAACGTGCATTGATTGCCATGACAAGGTGAACAAAGGCCAAGAGCCTTGGAAGGAAATCGCCTACAGCCTGCCGGTCAACACCCACGGAGCTGAAAAGGGCAAAGACATTGGGTCCGAAACAGCAACCGCCGAGCCCCACGAAGCGGATGTAATCGGAGTACAGGGCAGCCATGAAGTAACCAAGAAAACACAGGATATCATCCTTCAGGCAATTGGAAAGCAAAAAGATGGCGTTAAGATTTCAATGGATTGCTTTACATGCCACAAGGAAGTCGCCATTCCAAAGAGCCACGAAAAAGTGAAATGGAACGAAAGCCATGGCGGCACCGCCTTTAAAGAGCTTAATGAATGTGTCAACTGCCACCAGGATTCAAAATGGATCCGCGACATTGCCAAGCAGGACATCCTGACCTTAATTAAGGATGACGGCGTTAAAGAAAAATACGTACCGGATATCACGGTCGTTAAAGACAAATCCCGTGCCAGCGCCTTCTGCTCCGCATGCCACGGAAACCGCCCGCCAGGCCACCTAGACAGCGATCAATGGCTCACAGCACACGCACCAAAAGCAGGAACCAAAGAAGCAAAAGCCCGTTGCTATGTATGCCACGACAAAGAAAAGCCTGCGGAAGGAACAAAGTCAACCGCGCCAACGGACGTATATTGCCAGTACTGCCACAGAACCGGCTTCAAGAGTGAAAAAGGCGTATAGCCATTAAATCATGTGCGGCCCTGGATTCAGATTACAGGGCCGCTCAAATAACCGTAATACTGAAACTGGAGGGACAGTCTTATGGAAGAAGAAAAGATTGATCAGGAACTCCCGGCCCCTCCCCGTTTTCGCAATACGTTTTTCAAAATCGCAACGTTAACCCTGCTGTTTCTGGTCCTTTTTTTCACCATAGGATTTGTAGGGCTCGAAACATCATCAAGCTCCGAATTCTGCTCATCCTGCCATGAAATGAAACCGGAGTACTACACCTGGAAGGCCTCCTCCCACGGTGAAGTGGATTGCGTAAACTGCCATATCGAACCTGGGGTCGAGAATTTAGCAAAAGCAAAAGGCAACGGACTCGTCGAACTTTACAAAAAACAGACACAAACATACACGGCACCGATTCGAATGCCAAAGGACATACCAGACAAGTCATGTGAACGATGTCACAATGTGTATAAACGTGACGTCACTCCATCCGGGGATCTCATCATCCCCCATGATAAGCATAAAAATGAAGGCATTGAGTGTATTCAATGCCATAGCGGGGTTGCTCATGCAAAGATAGCTGACCGGAAAATGACATTTAAAACGGATTATGCTAAATGGGACGAGTCAGTTGGTAAGTCAGCGATGGAAGATGTTTCATGGACTAAACCTGATATGGACACTTGTATGTCGTGTCACGAATCAAGAGAAATCACTCTTGAATGTGCAGCTTGTCATACTAGTGGAATGTATCCTGAATCTCATAAAAAAGCTGATTTCAAAACATCTAATCATGGAACCCTTGCTAAGAAAGATTTAAGTACTTGTAATAACTGTCATAAGTATATGTCAAAGGATGAAATAAAAGGGTTTGAAGAAGCGCCAGCGCATACACAGTATTTGAATAAAGGTAGCACAGCAAATTCTAAAATCAAACCACAAGATTATGCGAAAACTAACACTTACTGTCGTGATTGCCACTCAAAAAAACCTGAAAGTCATAAAAGAGGTTTTGTTAGTAAACATGGTGATTATGCAAAAAGCAACGAAACAAGGTGCTTGGCCTGTCATGATTATCAAAAAACAGGGACACATAGAATTACAAATACTACTTGTAACAGTTGTCATCCTTCCAGCCATGGTAATGACTTTAGAATAACCCACCCTGTTGATGTCCCAGTTGGTCAAAAATTAAACAACACTTGTTACCAATGCCATTCTAAAAGAACTTGTACGGCTTGCCATCGAAATTAATAGCAAGTAAGAAGGAGGGTTCTTATGCAAACAGAAACTGAAAACAATCAAAGCACTACTTCCCAAGAGCCTGTAACAAAAAATAACGAAAAAATCAAATTATGGAAGGCACTTCTAGCCCTTGTTCTTACCCTTGGTATCAGCCTTGGAGCAGGTTATATCATAAGTGATAAGTACTTATGGAAGGATATTGATACTGAACAGCTTCAAAAGAAACTGGATTACAGTTTACAGGAAGTAGATGCAAAACCTAATGATCCGGAGAAAAGGGTTCAATTAGGCTTTACTTATTTTTTAATGGAAAACTATGACAAGGCTTTAGAAGAATTTAAAACAGCTATAAGCCTTGATAAAAATTATTATCCTAGTTATCTCAATATGGCAATTGTTTATGATAAGCAGGATCAATCACAAAAATCTTTAGAAATGGCCAATAAAGCCACAAAACTCGCACCCAAAGATTATAAAGGCCATCTACTAAAAGGTATTAGTTACAGGAAATTAAAAATGTTTGATAAATCCACCGCTTCATTAGAAGAAGCGTTGGCACTAATGCCATCTAATGCTGATATTATTTATGAAATTGGCCAAGTAGCTGAGGCACAAGGGAATAAAAAAGAAGCAGAACAGATTTATAAAGATGCTTTAGCATTTGACCCATTATATAAGCCAGCGATAAAAGCCCTAGAAAGGGTATCTTCAAAAGAAAGTAAGTAATAAAACAAGGGGTGAATTTGCCTTGAAAAAGAAAACGTTATATAAGCTTATGGGAAGTATTGTCTTTCTCTCAACAATTCTTTTTGGTGCGATATATTATTTGGGGTTGCAATACAAGGTGGAAAAGATGGCAGCTGTGGTAGATCAGAATGGACCGCCAATCTTTACTCAACTTATCCACGGGGACTTTAGTAATCCTCTAGACAAACCCATGGATGCAGCCAGAATAGGTGAGTTTTTATATGTAACAGATACCAACCATAAACAAGTTCAGGTTTTTGATTTATCAGGAACATCGGTATTTCGTTTTGGTAAGCAAGGCGAATCAGAGGGTCAATTTATGTTCCCATATGGAATTTCCGGAGATAAAAATGAAAAGGTTTATGTAGCAGATTTATATACAGGTAAGATTTCAATTTTCGACTCAAAAGGGAAGTTCCTTAAGCATTTTGAAGAGCAAGATAAAAAAAATAAGGTAATTGAAGCTCCAGCAGGCTTAAGAATAATTGATGAAAAATTATATGTTACAGACATTAAAAAAAGTAAATTATTTGTTTTTACGTTAGATGGTAAAAAGGAAATGGAAATTGCAACTGGCGCTAACCCGGAAGACAAATTAGCAGCACCTAATGCTGTGGCTTTGGACGAAGAAAATATCTATGTTTCTGATTCCGGCAACCAGCGTGTAATAAAATATGATTTAAAAGGTAAGTATGTAGCAACTATTAATGGGTCTAAGGATGGAAAAGGAAATTCTATATTTGTTAATCCAAGAGGGGTTGGAGTGGATAATAGAGGAATCCTTTATGTTGTAAATAACTTGGCATCCAGTGTCTCTGGTTTTGATAGCGAAGGTACTCGGGTCTTTGAATTTGGAAGTATGGGTGAAGAGAATGAACAATTTTATTTACCCAACGGATTGAGTATTGACCAAAACGGAACAATTTATATTACGGACACAGTAAACCAACGAATAGCAGTATATCATTAAGTCATTATGCTCATAAAGGAGGTGATGCTCTTAATTTAGAAGATATAAGAATTAGAGTTTCATAGAAGTTAAAAAGCAGAAAGAGAAAAACAGGGAGGTTTTTCAATTGAGTAAGGCAAAATTAAGCTTTTCTTTCTTACTATCTTTAGTGTTAGTGGGAATGCTGAGCATCGTGGCCTTTGCCGCAGCTCCAACTGCTCCGACAGAGCTAAAATTCACATCGCCCACTAAAGATTCAGTAACATTAACTTGGAAACAAGTAGATGATGCAACTGGTTATAAGATTTACTGGGATGGTTCTACAACTGGAGAAGATGCCACAGGAACAACTTATACTAAAACCGGGCTTGAAAAAGCAATAACTTACAATGTAGAAGTTACTGCAGTAAATGCAGATGGGGAATCTCCTAAAACCGCTATGAAAGTTGTTTTGCATAACGGTACTGTTCCAACAAAAGATTTGACTAAACCTGATAATGACTTACCTAATGCTCATAAAACTGGTGAAGGAACTCTTATTAAAAACCCAGATCGTCAAATGAAAAATGATAAGACAACCAATGGAGCTCATAAACTTCACGGTTCTTATCAGAATAACACTAACTCCTGTGCAAGCTGTCACCAAACGCACACAGCTGCTTCTTCCAAAAGCTTGTTGTTTAAAAATGGTGCATACAATACTTGTACTGCATGTCACGACGGGACATTAGGATTCTATAATGTATTTGGAACTTCAAATGCAGAGGACATGGGTGCTGGTACATTTGGTGGTACACATGATGGCAATATGTCAGTCCATATGTCTACTGGTGCGTTAGAAATCAGTGCAGCGCCTGGTTCCAATTCAAAAGCGACTGGGGCGACTTGGACAGGTGAATTCACTTGTGCAAGTTGTCATGACCCACACGGATCTTTCTCTAGTCGCCTATTGAAAAACAGCCCGAACGGAATGTCTAGTGTTGAAAGAACAGCTGTAGTTGATGGGGCTGGAAAACCTAGTACTGTTTATGGGAATAAACTGATGAATGTCCCAGTTCAAAAAACCCCTCCGACTGGTACTATTAATGCCCAAAGCTTAAATGATTACTTCTTTAAGGATATTACAATTACAGAAGCTGACATTGCCCCTGGTGCCTATTATGAAAATACTGGCCTTAAAAAAGATGACCGTGTTCTTCAGCTACAAAGGTACCTTGGTGGTGCTTGGAAGAATGCGCCTGGTGTTTATTTGTCAAAAACTGGTGTGGACAACACCTCTTCCTGGCCTAAGATGTACGACGGTGCAACTCCAGTTACTGTAAGTAAGGATCAAGCAACTGCTGGAGATTATTGGTTCAACAATTCAAAAGCATATTTCAAAGTACCTGAAGGTAAAACTATCACTAAAATTAGTGATATTCAGAAAGCATATACTGTTGATCTATTCGAAGTAACGACAGATAAGTTAGGTCAAGCAATTCCTTCCGTTGGTGGAGTTCAACCTACAAGGACTTTAAATGGTTACCTGACAACAGGTGGGAAAGGTGTGCAATTTAACGAGTGGTGCGGATCTTGCCACGTTGATTACTTTACCCAGACAAAAGTTGATACTGGTATAGATAAGAACTACAATCACCATACCATGAGCGATAGCTATAACTGCGCTCGCTGTCACTATGCCCACGGAACTGATGCTAAAATCATGTCAGATGCACTCGGTAGAACCTATGAAACTCTACAAAATCCAGGAGGCTTCACAGCTGATCAGGCTAAGGAATATTTGAAGGATGTAAACGCATCTTCTGCTTTGAAACGCTATACTAACATGGCAGTATGTTATGGATGTCATACTTCTTCAAAATCTTCAGGGTTAATTAATAACAACGATTTTAATAATATCCATTCTCCAAATGGATTTATTACTGATAGCAATGAATTCAAAGGCAATAAATTAATACCAACACCATAACTAATTCACCAATAGCCCCACTGTTGTTGAATTGGGTGTCAAAAATATTGGTTAAAACAGCTCACGTTTGTGGGCTGTTTTTTACTCTTCTCTAAATATTTTCAATTGACAGTTCCCCAAGCAAAACAACATGAAATTTTCCTTGCTCTTAAATAGTTTTGTAGGATTTCGGAAAGCCAAACTAAAAAATAAAAAATAGATTACAAGAAATGGGATTTTCTCAAAGTATATATGCTGGCCCTTTTTTGAAGAGGTTCATATATGACTATTTTTTGTAAGACAAAAGGTAGTAATGTAAAAGATGAACCTTGATTTATCCCTACCATTCCGAATTTATTCATATATGAATATTCATTGAATTATTACCATATTCACTAGTGCCATCTCAACAATGGGATTATAATGTAAATGTAGACAATTCCAAGATTTTGCATCTTTTGAAGAAATGAGGGGTACTAAATGGATAATAAAGGACTCCTGCATAAAACTGCCTTCAACCTAATAACTATAATCGTTTTATGTATATTTTTGATCCTTCCGCCACAATTACCCAAAAGTTCAGTTGTCCTGGCTCAAACTCCACAAGGAACCGAACCCTTGGTTACTATTTTTACACCAAAAACCGATACTGTCATTAACACAAAGGAGATAACGGTTTCCGGCACTGTTGAAAATTTTGGTTCAGTTACATCTGTAAGTATTTTTAGCGAAAATGAATCCATCGGTGCAACGGATTCAATAATAGATAATACCTGGAAAGTTACAGTTCCTTTGAAAACCGGGGCAAATAATATTTATGCTATAGCAACGGGCTCAGAAGGAACGCTTTCTCCCCCTTCTCAAACAATCAAGGTTTTTGTTGATATAACTGAACCCAAGATTGAATTCTTAAATCAAAAAGAAGGCTCCTTTTCCAATACCAGTTCAATAGAAATGGCTACTGAACCAGGTTCAAGTGTCCAAATCTGCCTTGATTGTACAGAGAGCACAGATGGCGAACTAGAAGGCAATTGGATTCTGGTCCCAGAAAACCCGAGCAATTCTGGAACTTTTGTTTATCAGGATTCTCAAATGAGTCAAGGAAAACATACTGTATTCGCCAAGGCGATTGACCGGGCGGGCAATTTAGGGACTCCTGTAAGCATTAGCTTTATATTAGATACACTACGGCCGGTCATTTTACCGAGCAGTCTGGAACCTAAACCGAATATGTCGCAAGTCGCAGTCGATAAAAATACTACAAAATTTAAGTTTAAGATTTTGGATGCCAACGCAATTAACGAACTGGAATTACAGAAAAGCCTAACACTGACAAAAAGCGGATCCTCTACACCGATTCCGGTTATTTTCGTTGGTTACACGGAAGCTACTAAGGAAGTAATATTCGAACTTACTCAGCCTTTAAAAACAAGTACAAAATATCATATTTCAATTAATCCATCCGGTGTACTGGATCCTGCTGGGAATCGAGCTTTCCCACGAATATGGTCTTTTACGACGGAAAGTATTTCTTTTGCAGAAACTAATAGAAAAGTTTATGAGGTTGCTTATAATAATAAAACGATTCATCGTGAAAGCCCGCATGGAATCTTTTCAGGCAATTTCAATACATGCGCGAATTGTCATAGCACACATGCTGCCAGTAATCTAAAGCTTTTAGACCAGAAGAAAAACAGCGAAAATGATAATCGAGATTTAACAGTTGACCTATATTGTATGGCATGTCACGACGGAACGGTTGCGCCTTTACCGGAGAATAACCAAAGTACCCATTCGCATAATCCTGGAATTAGTATGGACGGAACATTAACGGGAAGTTCCTGTTCCAGCTGTCATAATCCACATTCCGAGTGGTCGACTGCCAATCCGAATCTAACTCAAGGGCATTTTATTTATAAACATGATGACATGGTGCCCCAGCCAGGAAAGCCATCGGTTGAAATAAGCAGCAAATCCCAGCTTTGTGAAACTTGCCATGATACCAAGACAGCCGAAAAACTTGGTGACCCAAGGGTAGAATACCAACTATTTGAATATAAAAATGCAAACACGGCAATAGGAGTTTATGAAGATTACGGCCTCTGCCTCCGATGCCATAATCCGGATTATCAAAGCATTAATAATGACACCGCCAAAGCTGCTAACATTGCCCAGTATTATAGTAATTTAACTCAACAGGTTAAGGCTGATTATGAAGAAATTAACGGAGAATCGTCCTTCATTAAAAGGACTATTTCTCCCGCTGAGCTTGTTTTTTCCGGACATACGATTAAAGCACTGGATGGAAGTCCATTGGCTGGCCATATACCTTGCGCGGACTGTCATGATACACACGGTTCTTCAAATATTAAGCAGCTTAAAACAACAATTGGACATGAAAACAAGCAGCCTTTTGCTGTTGAAACCGGCGATTGGACTCCGGCAGTAGAAAGAGATTTCTGCTTCAAATGCCATAATGGCATTACAGCTATATATGGAGTTAAAGGAAAAATACCTGATCCCGAAACGTCGGATGGTCATTTGAAATCAGAAGCGAACAAAGATATACCGTGTTCCAAGTGCCACGGAATAGGGAAAGATGCAAAAGAAAAAGCCATGAATGCCGCTCATGCACCGAGACAGGCTATGCCGGCCTTAAGTAAACTTGAGGTGAACAATCAGGATTTAAGCCCAATCTTTTCCCCTTACAGCCTTAACTATACGGTAAAGGTGGATAATTCAATTTCAACCATAACTATTATTGGAGAATCCAAGGATTCCAATGATACTGTCAGCGGGATCGGTAATAAGGCATTAAACGTGGGGTTAAACAATTTCACAGTGACGGTAAAATCACCAGAAGGAAAAGAAACATCTTATACAATAACTGTCAAACGCGCCGCTCCCAAGACATAAGTAAAAGCAACCCGACAAATTTCGGGTTGCTTTTATTCTTTTCCCGGGAAATATTTGCTGAAACTTGCCGTATTAGCTCTCTTTTTCCTACTTAGCGACATTAGTTGTAAAAGGAAATCCTACAGGTATGTCGATTTTTTCACACACAAAGTCTGCATACCAAAAAACCGAAAAGGTTCCTTCCCCTTTTCGGTTTTTCTATTTATCCAAGAAATATCGCCCCATACAAAAGGCTTCCGGCAATGACATAAGCCGGATGGACATTTATTTTTTCCATCAGGACAAGGCTGGCCGCTGCGAGGAATACCGTGTGCAAAAGGCCCGGCCCCTGGTAAGATTCAATAAAAAAGTCATATGCCATGACGGCTAGCAAAGCGGCGATGACCGGCCGGACGATGATGGTCATGCGTTTTACTTTTGGCGATTCCTTGTGTTTCATGAGCAGACTAAGCAGCCCAATCATCAGTACCAACGATGGGGCGACGCTGGCGAAAACTCCGACAGCCGCGCCTAGTGTGCCGCCCATCTCATAGCCTATGTAGCCAGCCATTTTGGTTGCGATTGGCCCAGGGAGCGCGTTCCCCATTGCGAGAACTTCGGAAAATTCGCTGGTTGTCATCCAGCCATAGCGGTCAACAACTTCGGTTTCAATCAATGGAATAGTCGATGGCCCGCCGCCGTATCCAAGAATTCCAGGAATGAAAAACGCCCAGAATATCTGCAGATAAATCACGGTGTACCTCCCTCCTTCTTGTCCCTTTTCAGCAAGGCACCGAGAAGCAGGGCAAAAATGATGATGGCCGGATGGACACCGAGTGCTTCAAGAAGGACAAAGCTTCCTACCAGCAACATAATCGTCCAGACGTTTCCAAGGGTTGAGCCTAGTGATTTTTTAATAAAATCCCATGTCATCGTCAAGAGCATGACGGCGACCACCGGGACGACCGCGCTAGCCGCCCCCTGGACCCATGGCTGATCCTTGAAAGCATTCAGCCCGGTTAGGAGCAGAATCATTAAAATGATGGTCGGGACGATCGTTGCCAAGACGGCATTCAGCATCCCTGTATATCCCGCAATCCGGTATCCGATGTAACCCGCGAGTTTTGTTGCGATTGGCCCCGGAAGTGCGTTTGCGAGGGCGAGGACATCGCCAAACTCCTCGCTGTCCATCCATTTGTAGCGGGACACGACTTCTTTTTGGACGAGAGGGATGGATGAAGGTCCCCCGCCGTATCCGAGCATGCCAACCCGGAAAAAGGCCATGAATAAATCAGCTTGTTTCATTCAACGTTCATCTCATTTCTGTTGTGTAGACGGTTCCTGTGTTTTCATGTATTCAAGAACATCGAGGTCGATGTAGCCTTCCTCCTGTTCCCGCATTTCAAAGTTTTCAGTGTGCAAATAGGCTGTTAGCGCTTTAAGTGTTTCCTGTTTACCGGCAATGTTTGTTTTAAAATAACCAAGGCGCCCTAAATGCTGAACAAGCTCGGTTTCAACGTCGCCTGTAATCGGTACGATCCGCTCCGGCTTGGAAGGTGCGAAATAAAGCTGCTGGAGGCCGTAAATACGGATCAGTTCCTTAATTGGTTCTGGATGGTCGTCGACCCGGAGATCAACGTAACGGTCATTGAAAGCGCCGTAACCTCCCCGCTCCTTGACGACGTAGAGAGCGGCGGACTGTTGGCCTCTGGAATCCCCTCCTGCCGCCTGGCCCGCGTCCAGTGCCGCCAAAAGGCGTTCGGCAAGGGTTCCCTTCGTCTCCATGAATGCCGCGGCCATTTGTGAAACGGTTGTTTCATCGACAAGTATGTTCCCCTGGGCCGCAAAATGGGGCCCAGTTACGCCCCCTGCCCACTTGTAGCACTGAGAGCCTGTAAAAGTCGCGGCATTGCCTTGGGCATCAATAAGGCCAACCTGGCGCATTTCCCGTTCCCTGTCTTCCTCAAGGATGATTTGCAGCGTTTCTTCCGCTGTTTTCCCAGCGGCCATAAGCTCGAGTGCCTTGGGGCCATACGTTGTGTTGGCGTACGACTGGGTTGCAACCGCGCCGACACCGGCTTTCGCCCACGGCACCACCGCGCCCACTCCGAGAAATTTTGATTGGACGGCTATCCCCCATTCTTTTTCAACTGGATCGAACCCGACAATGGAAAAGGTCATGTAAACGTCCCCCTTCGTATGTATTGTACATCTAATACCCTACATTTCGATACTCTAAATGAAAATCCTTTACATTTTTAAAAAGAGCTCCCGGTTACGGTTTTAGTTAAAAAATCCGGCTCCCGAAACGGGAACCGGATTGCATTTTTTAATGGGCTTCAATCAAACCGTAGCGGCCGTCGTGGCGCTTGTAAACTACGTTGGTTTGGTTCGTTTCAGCGTTCGT
Source organism: Neobacillus oceani (assembly GCF_046237595.1). Taxonomy (NCBI): domain Bacteria; kingdom Bacillati; phylum Bacillota; class Bacilli; order Caryophanales; family Bacillaceae; genus Neobacillus; species Neobacillus oceani. The sequence goes on from NZ_CP143543.1 coordinate 4,159,951, forward strand.
GAAGACGTAGAAGTTATGGCCAAGCATGTTCATCTGAAGGATGGCCTCTTCACTGTCCATTGGCTTTAGTTCAAATCGCTTTGTACGGACTACCTCAAGTTCTTCATCCTCGAACTCGGATGAATCGGATCCCTGTACAGTTGCGAACAGCGCGGCGAAATCGCCTTTTTCACGGAATTTACGGTTTACTTTCGTTTTATGCTTACGGATTTGGCGTTCCAATTTATCGGTAATCAAGTCGACCGCTGCATACATGTCTTCATGGCTCTCTTCGGCGCGGAGGACTAGATGCGGCATCGGAATGGTCACTTCCACTTTGGAAGTTTTGTCTTGGTAAACTTTTAGATTTACGTTTACATTTGAATCCGGGGCCTCAGTAAAGTACCTATCCAGTTTGGAAATCTTTTTTTCCACATACTCGCGAATTGCTGGAGTTACTTCAATGTTTTCACCACGAATGTTGTAATTCATAATGAAACTCCTCCTTTTGTTAAGACTATGTAAATATACTTCTCTCTTACCCTATGAGAATCCTGCTAAAACAGAACAAAAAGTTTGTCGAAAATTTTACAATTGCCCTAAGGATATAGTGACAACCTTCTTTTTTCACAAAAACATACGTTATTTTGCTTTACCAGTTGGTTTTGGAGCTTGTCGCAAAATGGAGATTCGTGTCATCCTCTGGCAATCGTTAGAGAGGATATTTCCCCAGCCCCCGCTTCCTTCAGCAGTTTAGCCGCATGGCGGAGAGTCGAACCCGTTGTGTAAATATCATCAATGAGAAGGATTTTTTTCGAGTTGAGTATTGGAGTTTCCACGAGGCGGAAAACCTGCGGGATATGGATCCGCGCTTCCCGGGATTTCTTCGATTGCTTTTCACCGTGGGTCCTTGCAAGCAAAAGCTCATATGGCAGCCCTGCTTCCCTTACGATCGCCTCCGCCTGGTTAAAGCCCCGCTCATACTGTCTTTCTGGGCTTAACGGGATTGGCACAACAATATCCGGCTTCCACTTTCTGATTTCCTTAGCGGCCAATTCGCTGAACGCCCTTGCCAGGATGTAATCACCCCGGTACTTAAACCGTGCAATGACTTCCTTTAGAAAATCATTGTATACGTAAAGCGAACGGTTCCGGGTAAGCAGCCCCGTCCACTCATCATCCTGTTCCCAGCGGTGGCAGTCACCGCAAAGCTCTCCGACCCTGAACCTCTCGTCGTATCCGGAAAACGGGCGCCCGCAAATGCCGCATTGGCTTCCGTCCACTCTTTGTAGGCGTTTCGTGCATGGCTCGCAAACTATGTATTCCTTCACTTGCGCAAATAGGTTAGTCCATGATTCCTCTTCATCGGTTTCATTCCCGCACAGCAGGCAGCGGTTTGTTGTAAAAAGCATTTAAGCCCTCCTCTATCAATTCCCGGGTTCATTTTCGTATTTCCGGAGCGGCCAATCGGCTGAAAGGCCATGCCAGGATTTTTGCGTAAGGATAAATTCCAGTAGCCAGTTATTAATCAAGCAGACCCTTGGCTTTCCCCTCCCTGTTCATCGCGAGTATTTGCTTTCGGGAATCGACCATCGCATTTGTTTTTCCAAAATGAAAGAATGTTACGACACCGGTTGGGTGCTTTGCGCTCCTTCCTGCCCGCCCGGCGATTTGGACGAGGGCGCTTTCGGCAAAAATGCGGTCCTCAGCACCAATGACTGCGACATCAATGTTTGCGAGTGTGACGCCGCGCTCAAGGATGGTGGTAGTCAGGAGGATGGGCGTTTCTCCGTTCCGCATTCTCTGAACCTTATCTTTTCGGTCAGGGTCCCCGGCGTGGACAGATTCGATTCCTTTATGAAGTTTTTGTAAAATCGGCAAAGCGGCCTGCATCAATTCGATATTCGGGAAAAAGATGAGTGCCTGCTTGCCTACCTTGATTCTTTCGTTGACCCATCTTGCGCATTCTTTTGGCAGCTGATTTTTTTGAAGCTGTTTCCGCCAGTTGCCGCACCAGGAAAATTCGGGGACGGGAAGAGGATGCCGATGGAACCTCGCCGGTATTGTTACGTATGGGCGTTTCCCGGACCGGCATTCCGCCTGCCACTTTGTGCTCGGGGTGGCGGTAAGATAAATGATGGAGGAGACCGGCTTTCTTGCCCTTTTAGCGGCATATTGGAGCGATTCATCCATTGTGTACGGGAATGCATCAACTTCATCAAGGATCATCGTTTCAAACGCATGGCGGAACCGGAGCAGCTGGTGGGTCGTCGCAATCGTCAGCTGGGCACATGTGTGGCGCTCCTCGGTTCCACCGTACAAGGAAGCGATTTTTATGGAAGGAAAGGCCTCCTTAAGGCGGGGAGTGAGTTCGAGGACGACGTCAGTCCTTGGGGTGGCGATACAGGCCCGTTTACCGCTTGCGATCGCTGCTTCAATCGCCGGAAACAGTACCTCAGTTTTCCCCGCTCCACAAACAGCCCAGACTAGGACACTAGTATTCTCGTGGACGGCTTCTGCAGCCCTGGTTGCTGCGACGAGCTGGCCATCGGAAAGAGTCCCATCCCAATCGAGAATTTTCCCAGTGGCTTGAAAAACTGATGGCGGTCCCGACCAGCCAATCAGCGGGGTGCAATCACTGATCCGCCCCATCATGATGCACTTCCTACAATACCTGCAAACTTCCCCGCACCGGGAACATGCAAATGATGCGAACAGCTGGGGATCCTTGTTCCCACACCGGAAGCAATGAGGTTTTTTTCTAATATATTCGATTCCTTTCGAATAAGTTAGGATGCCATTTTCATAGTGATCCTGGATTTCTTCAAGTGGCAGTTCGATATCGTCGAAGAGAAGCTGTTTTCCGGCGAGGAGTTCCTGTAGGTTTGGGTTCGGGGTAAAATCGGGGTTGAGCGGTGGATGCGGGATGGTTTGCAGTTGGGAGATCCGTTGGGTGCCAGGAGGAAAATGCGGCTGTTCTTCTTTTGGGTAGATAGGGACAATTTTGCCTTGTAAAATTTCAAATCTCATACTGCTCTTCCTCTCCAAAGTTCATATTGGCAGGTACCAATGAAGTAGGAGCAAAATAAACTCTCCCTTTCCCTTCCCCACTCCATGTCAGTTGGCTGTTTGTTAAAATGCGATATGCCACGCGCCTCGACTTAATCTCAAGAAAAGTGCGCAGCTGCTTATTTGTAATGGATGGACGAAAGATGAGAAAGTAATCCTTTAATTTCTGTAAGTGTGCATCCTGTGAACCATTGCCACAGTGGCAGCAAATCCACCTTGCATTCACAAACACCATTTTCCCGTTGCATTTTTGGCAAAGAACCCCTTTCAAAATATCCCTCTCCATTAAGCGGTAAATTTCTAATATATTCTGTTGTTCGGGGCTATGAAGTTTAAGAAGAAAATTGCAAACTTCTTCGATTTCAGAGGTTTGGATAACATCATCAGTATAATAGTCATCCAACTCAATGATTTTCTGGACAAGGCTGGAAGCATGGCAAACTCGCTTCTTCGTTTTTACGTCTGATTTTAAAATCGTTTTAGGGCTGGCAACAGAAACTATATAATCGAAAGGCAAATTGGGGATTAACTTTAATAAAATCGCTTTGAGCTGCAGGAGAATATTCTTCGCTTGGGTGATCGGGTCTTCAAAGGCCTCTTCCGTATCACCGTTAATCCGGATCAGTTGGTCAAATACACCATCAAAAAATAAGATTCCTTTAATATTTTTCGATTCAATTACTAGGCAATATCTCGTGGTTAAAATGAGGGAATCGATTTGAAAAAAGCTTCCTTGGAACGGGATTCGGAGGTCATTCAGAATGTAGTATTTGTTTTGATGGGGAAGTAATCGGAGGTAGTAATCAATCTGGGTTTCTCCCCAGTAACCTGCTTTTCGCCGATAATAGTCGTTTTCAATTACCGGATACGCTGGATTTTTAGGAGAAATGTTCCTGAGGAGGGCTTCATCCTTGAGGATGCGAAGGGGGATTGTTCTTTCTTTTACTTTCAAAAAATTCCACTCCTTTTTGGTTGTAATTTGGTGATTTCTCTATGAATGGTCGCTTTCCCTTCCTGAATTGCAGGGAATATTTGAACATTCTTTGAACACCGTTGGAAACAGCTGATTATACTGGGCGTATCTAGCAACTTGCTAGCGGTTTCTAGCTTTTATGAACCAGTTTTGGCAGTTTATGAACCGCGTTGAACGTTTTATGAACCAGTTACAGATTTTATGAACCAATCGAGCGGTTTTTTGAACCGGATTTCCTAATTTATGAACCGAGACCTGTTAATCTGACAAAGACTCATGAAAGTAAAAAATCCACCCAGCTCCACCTGGGTGGCTGGCGGTTGACTTACTTGCCACGCATCCTAATTTCAGTACCAACATGATAGCGGCCTCTAGCTTTTATGAACCAGTTTTGGCAGTTTATGAACCGCGTTGGACGGTTTATGAACCGGTTTCGGATTTTATGAACCAATCGAGCGGTTTTATGAACCGGATTCCCAATTTATGAACCGAGACCTGTTAATCTCACAAAGACTCCTGAAAGTGAACAAGCCACCCTGCTTCGCCAGGATGGCTGGAGGCTAGCTTACTTACCGCCGTTCCTTATTTTAGTATCAACATGATAACGGCATCTAGCTTTTATGAACCGCGTTGAACGTTTTATGAACCGGTTTCGAATTTTATGAACCAATTAAGCGGTTTTATGAACCGGATTCCCAATTTATGAACCGAGACCTGTTAATCTCACAAAGACTCATGAAAGTGAAAAAGCCACCCAGCTCCGCCTGGGTGGCTGGCGGTTGACTTACTTGCCGCGCTTCCTAATTTCAGTATAAACATGATAGCAGCCTCTAGCTTATATGAACCAGGTTTGGCAGTTTATGAACCGCGTTGAACGTTTTATGAACCGGTTTCGGATTTTATGAACCAATCAAGCGGTTTTTTGAACCGGATTCACAATTTATGAACCGAGACCTGTTATTCTCCAAATGACTCAAAAATAAAGAAGCCACCCTGCTTCACCCAGGGTGGCTACAAAACTACATACTAAAATCCCTATTTCTTGTACCAACCCATTCCCATCGCACCTTCTCCAAGATGGGTACCAATAACGGCGCCGAAATAACTGACCATGAACTCGACGTGGGGGAAGGCCGTTTCAAGTTCGGCTTTCCATTCGAGGGCTTCATCCTCGCGGTTGGCGTGGATGATAACTGCTCTGTATTGGCCGCCTTCAGCGACGGATTCGCCGAGCAGATCAACAATCCGGTTCATTGCCCGTTTTCGGGTTCGGATTTTTTCAAAAGGAACGATTTTTTTGTCCTCGAAATGTAAGAGCGGTTTGACCTGGAGCAGGCCACCGATGAACGCCTGGGCACTGGACAGGCGGCCGCCGCGCTGGAGATGGGAGAGGTCATCGACCATGAAATAGGCGCGGACGGATTGCTTCATTTCTCCAAGCCTGGCGAGAATGGCATCCGGTTCTTCGCTGCGCTGTGCCATTTCAGCCGCCTCAAGGACATAGAATCCCTGTACCATGCAGCTGATTTCTGAATCGAACGGGTAAAGCTTCGCCCCTTCGACCATACCGCCCGCTGTTACGGCACCCTGGTACGTACCGCTGATTCCGCTCGACAAATGGATACTGATGATCGCATCGTATTCACGGGCAAGCCGTTCATACAGCTCGACAAACTGTCCGATCGGCGGCTGGGAAGTCGTTGGTAATTCCTTTGTTTTGACCTCCTCGTAAAATTCGGCCGCTCCCAATTCGACCTCTTCCTGATACGCTTCTTCACCGAAAATGACATTCAACGGAACCATGTATATATTCAATTTTTCCCGCACGTCACGGGGTATGTAGGCTGTGCTATCTGTTACGACTGCCGTTTTCATTGTTTACCATCCTTATCCAATCTTCGTTGCTACCATTGTACCGAAACTACGGCCCGAATGCACCATTGAACAAAAGCGCAGCACCATGATTCTTTAAAACAACCAAACTATGCCAACAAACAAAATAGCAGACAAATAGCAACAACGCCCAACCTGCCAGGGAAAACGAAAAACTGTTTCATAACTGTTAAACGCACAACCTGCTCTCTGAAAAACTATAACCGCATCCTTGCACGATAATTGTTCGTTACGACAATGAATTGCTGTGCTGGATTGATTGGTTGCCCATTGTATTTCAGGTGTTTAATCCGGTTTGACGATGCATTTAGGACATTCCCGTTTGGATCGTATTTTGCCGGCTGGGTTACATCGATTTCATCCAAAAGAGAATTAAGTTCGTGAAAAATGGAGTTTCTTAGATTCCTATCAGTAACTTTTCCAAAAACCCTATCAATTCGACAATTTTCTAGTTGAATTGCCCAAGAAAACCACAAGCTTTAACCCTTATTTTTGTAAAAAAAGAACACGGGAATCCTCCCGTGTTCTTTGGCCCATGTAACTTGATGAACCTATGTATGTTGTGGCAGCCCACACCAGTCAGGGCATTCTTCTTTCTAAAATGGCTGTTACTGCCCGAACCGGCCGTTCGACTTTTACATCGCAGTAGCGCCCGAATCCGGCCGCTCAAAACCTTATTTAACTTCCACCCAGCCGTTTTTGATGGCTACAACGACTGCCTGGGTACGGTCGTTCACATTCATCTTTTGCAGGATGTTGCTTACATGGTTCTTGACTGTCTTTTCGCTAATGTAAAGGGCTTCACCGATGCCGCGGTTGCTTTTCCCATCAGCGAGCATTTGAAGCACTTCGCATTCCCTCCGCGTCAGGAGGTGGAGCGGGCGGCGGATTTCAGGCTGCTGGAGTGTTGCGGCCGCGCTTTCTTCACCGGATCCGACCAAGCGGCGATATTCGTTTACAAGGTTATGCGTTACCTTCGGATGGAGATAGGAGCCCCCGGCGGCAACGACCTTGACGGCCTCGATAAGCGCGTCGGCATCCATTTCCTTTAAAAGGTAGCCGCAGGCGCCTGTCTGAAGCGCATGCATCACATAATTCTCATCATCATGAATCGACAGGATGATAACCTTCGCATCCGGATAACGTTCCATCACGCGCCCCGTTGCCTCTACCCCGTTCAGGGTAGGCATATTGATGTCCATGATGACAACATCCGGATCAAATTCCCGGATCAAATCGAGGGCAGCAGTCCCGTCATCTCCTTCGGCAACAACCTGAAAAGACTTTTCAAACTCAAGGATCCTTTTTACACCTTCACGAAAAAGCTGATGGTCATCAATAATTACTATTCTCGTTTTCAATCCTATCGCCTCCTTGTAACTACTGCCTGCCACTTACTTCCCATCCGGAAATGGAACCTGGATAATGACCGCGGCTCCCTTCCCTGGCTTGGAGGAGATGGCAAATTGGCCTCCCAAAAGGTCGACTCTTTCCTTCATTCCCATTATGCCAAACGAATTGTACTTCCTTTTTTTCGGATCAAATCCTTTACCGTCATCTTTTACAACGACGGTAACAGCGTTCCCTGATATTTCGAGCTTTACCTGGATTTCAGTCGCCTCCGCATGCTTAAGCGCGTTTTGGACAGATTCCTGGATAAGCCTGAACAGCGCTACCTCGTAATTGGCGGGAAGGCGTCGCTCTTCTTTCAAGTTGAAAAATGTAATTTTTACTGTTTTGTAATAATCTTCAATGGTCCTCAAGTATTTTTTGAGGGTCGGTACGAGGCCGAGATCATCGAGAGCCATCGGGCGCAAATCGTAAATGATCCGGCGCACTTCGTAGAGTGAGGTCCTGACCATTTGCTTAAAGCTTTTTATTTCGGCAATAGCGGCCTCTATTCCGTCTTCACGGTAAACGCGCTCAATCAAATCGGAGCGCATCATGACATTTGCAAGCATTTGCGCGGGCCCGTCATGGATCTCCCGCGACAGCCTCTTCCGCTCTTCTTCCTGCGCCTCGATGATTTTTATGCCGAATTCCTGCTTGAGCTTTGCATCCTCAAGGATTTCGCCCATTTCCTTCAAGTCGCTCATCAAATAATTCATGACGACGGAAATTTGCGAAACAAGGTGGTCTGCCCGATCAATTGTTTCCCGGATGCTACACATCCTTCGTTGCAAATCTTTTTTCCGTTCACCGAGCTGCCGTTCCATCTGCCTGTTCAGGGTCAGTTCCATCTGCAGCTGGTGCGCCTTCTCGTAGGCTTCACGCACTTCATCCTCGGTATAATCCTTAAAGTGCATGCTCACTTCGGAAAGAACATCCCGCGCTTTGCGCACCTGTCCCTCGAGCCTGTCTCCCTCACATATCACCCTGGCGGTTAGTTCTTCAACCTCTGCCAGTTCGGATGTGAGCATTTCATGGTCGGTTCTCGATTGCTCGCCGATCCTGAAAATTTCATCCTTGCTCTTCCCGACGGATTCAATCATTCTTTCAAGAATGATATCTAATGTTTTCGTATCAAAATCCTTTATACCCATTGCCATTCTCCGCCCCACCTAAACTCCGTAACGGACTCGGCTGCCATTTGGCAGATTAAGCCCTTTTTCCCTAGTTTATCGTGAAAGATAAAATGAAACTATCTAAATTTGGCATAAATTTAGGTTTTCGCCAAAAATCGGCAATTCGATTCACGATTGATTTCTCTATCTAAATCCTTTAGCCTATAGGATGGGTGGCTAAACATTATTGTACTAGGATTTTTTAACTAAACTCAAAATTTTGGTTCCCTGAACTACTAAATTACACTATACAAACAGTAATAATTATAGCATGTTAAAATTTTTCAATGTTGAATATTTTAGTTTTTTTAGCTAAAAAGGACTATAGTAGAGGTTGGGAAATATTAAATAACGGGTAGTTAACAAGAAGGGAAGAAAGGAGCCCTGGAATGCTTGCTTTTTATCGTACTGTGAAACAAACTGGCACACATGAGATCGTCATCGAAAAATCACGGTTCATCGCGCATTGTGCCCGTGCCGAATCGGAAGCCGAGGCACAGGATTTCATCGCGGAAATCAAGCGGCTCCACCGGGACGCGACCCATAATTGCTCCGCCTACCTGATAGGCGAAAACGACCAAATCCAAAAAGCGAATGATGACGGGGAACCGAGCGGTACAGCCGGGGTTCCCATTCTAGAAGTTTTAAAAAAGAAGAACTTGAAGGACTCGGTCGTTGTTGTAACAAGGTACTTTGGAGGCATCAAGCTTGGCGCTGGCGGATTGATTCGCGCCTATGGCAAATCTGCTTCAGAAGGGCTCAATGCAACTGGGATTGTGGAGAGAACCCTTATGCAAAGCATGAAGGTTTCGGTCGACTATACTTGGATTGGGAAACTTGAAAACGAATTGAGGAGCTCGCCATACATCCTGAACGGTGTCGACTATGCGGAAAAAGCGATTTTTGACGTTTTTGTGAAGGAAAATGAAACAGGGGAGTTTACTGCCTGGATGACTGAGCTGACAAACGGCCAGGCTTCAATAACAAAAGGCGGCCTAAGCTATTTGGAAAAAGACTGGATTGAAAAATAATCCTATTTACTCTAGTTGGAAATTACTATAAAATAAAGTATTGCCGTAAGCTATTTATGTTTCATATTTCGACTTAAGTGAGGATAATTCCATGATTGAGAATACACGAATAAAAAGGAAGAAGAAACGGAAAATGCGGGTTTTCCGGATTATTGCTCTGCTGATGGCATCTCTTGTGATTGGAACCGTCTCCTTTTTTGCATATGAGATTTTTTATAGTACCCAAAAAGCTTCTAAGAAAATATACCATCAGCTTGAGGCTGATAAAAAAACCCCTGATGTCCAAGTTACAAAGGATCCATTCACTGTCCTGCTTGTTGGGCTCGAAACCCAAGGTGGCGGGGAGCGGTCGGATGTCCTTATGCTGGCGACTGTCAATCCGAGAACCGAAAAAATTTACATGCTAAGCATCCCGAGGGATACGAGGCTGTATATCGACGAGGTAGGCTATAAGACGAAAATTACGCATTCGTACGGGAATGGCGGAATTGAAACGACCATCAAGGCAGTCCAGAGCCTTCTGGACGTCCCAATCGATTACTATATTTCTACCAATTTTGATGGATTCGAGGATGTTGTCGATACGCTGAATGGCGTAAAAGTCGATGTTCCTTTTACATTCAAAGCGCAGTTGACCGGCAGCTTGAAGTGGAAGACATACTATAAGGGCGAGATGCAGCTAAACGGAAACGAAGCTCTTGCTTACGTCCGGATGAGGAAAACCGACCCGAACGGCGACCATGGCCGGAATCAGCGCCAGCAGCAGGTCATTAAGGCGATTATTGACAAAGGCACTTCGTTCACCTCAATTACTAAGATTGATAATTTGATAGACGATATGGGGGAAAACGTGAAAACAAACATCCCTCCATCCAAGTTTGCAAGCTTTGTGAAACTTTATTCCAAACTTAAAAACGCGCCAATCGAGAACCTCAAGATTGAGGGTACCGACAAGACGATCAACAATGGCTCCTATTTCATCCCGGACGAAGATTCACTTGCCGAACTCACCACACTGCTTACACAAGCGCGCGGTGAAGGTTCCGGAAGTTCTTCTTCGCTGGCAGGCTCAAGTTCGGCTAATTCCGCTGCGGCATCAGGCTATGATGGGGACAGCGGGAACGGGAATGAATAAGATCCGCCGGTTGCCCATTTCCACATAAAAATATCGTAAACAGGCTTCCGCCATTCGGGCGGGAGCTTTTTTTGTTTTTAAACAAACGGTAATTTATCCCAGTGAATCCAGTTCTTTTTTCGTTAAAAATCCCGTTGTATAGCAGGTTCAGCCGAAATTTTATTCTTTCCAATTTGACCAATAATCTCCCAAACTGCCAGAATAGAACTATATTCGCATTGGAATGTTTGACATATTCCGCTAAAATAGGTAATGAATCTGAATGTCGATGGAGGGATAACGATAACGTGAAAAAGTTTTTAGCCTCTTCTGTCCTTGCAACAACGGTTCTGTTCCCTGTCCTCGCTGGCGCAGAAGAGATGCGTTTGCCAACCAAGTTAACCACAGCTGAGAGAATCGAAATCCATAAGGGAGCTACCGTAAATTACCCGGTCGTTACTTTTATATCCTCTGGCCAAAAGGTTACAGTCATTGATCAATTTACAAATTCCTTTGGCCAATTATGGTACAGGGTGGACCTTGGAACAGTAAAAGGATGGGCACCTGCCACCAAATTCAAAACATTAACCGAAACAGAACCGCCCGCACCACCGGCTGCAGAGCTTCCAAGCGGAGCACCGGAGATTGGCGCAGATGTTTATTCATATCTCAACAACGCGGAAGTAAGGCGTGGTGCCTCGCTCTCCTACTCAGTCAATGCCTATCTTTCCTTTAATGCGAAAGTGCCTGTCCTGGCAACCTTCACATCCCAGTCAGGCGAGCTATGGCTAAGGGTTCAGGCAACTCCGACAGTTGCCGGCTGGATTCCCGCCTCACAGATGGGCACCGTCCAGGCATTGGACATGCCTTTGTATGTAAGTGTTGATACGGCTAATGTGCGCAGCGGCCCTTCAATGGCCAATGATGTGATGGAATCTTATCCTAAAGGTACAAAACTCAGTGCCCTGGAGCAGCAGGCGGATGCAGACGGAGATGTATGGTACAAAGTGCTGACCCCGTCAAACCAAAACTATTGGGTGCACGAGTCAGTCGTTTCACAGCAGCCTGTCTATGTTTCTCCGACAAGATACGTTGCCACAAGGAACACCTCCCTGTATTCCGGAGCCACCTTCGAATATAAAATTAAGCAAAAATTAGATTATTTAAGCACTGTTACATTTTTACAAGAGTTCACGAACTCCTTAGGGCAAACGTGGCTCAATGTCAAAACGCCAACAGGTGTCACTGGCTGGGTGCCTAAAAATGAACTTGTTTCATCAAAAAGTGAAATCACCTATGTATATGGGTTGAACAAAGCCCCTATCAGGCGAGGAGCTTCAACAAATTACTCCGTTTATGTTTATTTGAAAGAAAACGAGGCTGTGAATGTCCTGAACGAGCTGAACGGCTGGCTTAATGTCGAAACAGCTGCCGGTATTCGCGGGTGGGTGGACAAATCGCTTACCTCCCCTACGTCGCTTACAATCAAAAAGCTTTCAGCGCCAACCTTGGAAGTAAGGAATGGAGACCAATATCTCGTCTGGAAAAAGTCATCCAACTACAAATTCAAGTATTCAATATCCGGAAACCAGCTGAAACTTTCCGGCGGCCTGACGAATATTGAAACGCCTATGGACTATATACCAGGAATTGAATCGGTTACCGTTCAAAATTCCGGCGCTGGGGATAAGATTGCCGTTCTGACCTTTCAGCCAGGGCATACGTTCACCATTCGTAACAGCAAGAACGAAGTATCGATCAAAGTCATGCAAACAGGACTATTCGGCAAAAAAATCCTTATTGACCCCGGACATGGCGGTAAGGATCCAGGAGCAATCGGCCCTACGGGATTACGGGAAAAAGATGTTGTCCTTTCAACAGGCCTTCTGCTAAAAAGAGAATTGGAAAGCCAAGGGGCAATTGTATATATGACCCGTTCAACAGACGTATTCCTGGAGCTTCCACAAAGGACGGCCATCGCGAACGCATCTGATTACGATGCTTTTATAAGCCTGCATGCGAACGCGAATACTTCCCGGACTCCAAGAGGAACGGAAACGTATTACAATACGACGGTCAACTTCAATGGCGTAAAGAGCGCTACAATGGCAAGTGATATCCAAAGGAATCTCGTCTCGTCGATTGGAACGCCAAGCAGGGGCGTCAAGGAGCAGACATTTTATGTAAACCGCATGAACGAGCTACCAAGCATTCTCATCGAACTTGCCTTCATTTCGAACAAGACAGAGGAATCCCTTATGCGTTCCGATACGTTTAAGAAGAATTCAGCTATCGGTATCCGCAAAGGACTTGAAGTTTATTTCAGCAAACTTTAGGCCAAGCACGCGATAGAATAGATCGCAATTCTGCGGTTTTCATAGAATACTAGTCTTCCAGAGAAAATGATAGGGACAACGCTTTACTTTTACCCCTATCATTTTCTCTTAAACATGTATAAGGGGGTTTTTAACAAATGAAACGAACGAAAAAACTAATTGCGGCAGGAGCAATCGCACTTGGGATTGGCGCGGGGGCCGTCATTGTTACACCAATGGGAATGAACGCTTCCGGGAACGTTGTCCTTGCAAGCGTAGATTGGGTAACATCCCAGCTTAATCCTATCAATACGAAAATCAGTGGCCTTCAAACAAAAACAGCCGATCTTGAAGCAAAAATAGCAAAACAGCAGCAGGAGATTGAAAGCCTGAAAGCCCAAATCGGCAACCAGACACCGCCTCCAGCGCCTCCGCCTGCTGAAGGACAGCTGCCGTCAGTTGTGTATGCCAAGACCTCTGTCGACATCCGCTCTGGCGCATCGACCAAATATAAAATCCTTGCCTCCAAACCAGCTGGGAGTTCCTTGAAAGTAATCGGCTCGGTAACAGTTGCAACAGGACTATGGTACAGGATTGAAGTAACACCAACCATACTTGGATGGGTGTTCTCTGGGGAAGTTTCGACAACAAAGCCGGCTGTGACCGCTCCAACAACTGTTACAGTTAAATCGGAAGCAAATATCCGCAGGGGTGCTTCAACCATCTACACGGTTGTAGCAACCGTTAAAGCGGGAACAACTCTGAAATACTTGAACACGTTCACAAACTCAAACGGGGAAACCTGGTACAACGTAGAAACCTCCGCCGGAGTCCGGGGCTGGATGATCAGCACCCTTGGCGAGGTGAAGTAAGTTGAAAAAACTTTATCCGTTCCTTTGCCTTCTGCTTTTATTATCTGCTTTTCCGCAAACAGGAAAAGCGGCCGAGCCTGTTCAGTACCAAAATAAAGTCGATGTCTCGATCTTACTTGCGTCGAGCTTTCCAATAGTCTTGAATGGGACGTACCAGCTTGTTAACAAAGATACTGGAAAAGCCCAGGTTATTCCCCCGGGAACGACCATTTCGGTAAAAAAAGAAACGGCGGGCGTCACCGTTACGTACACCGGATTCAGCGGGACTTCCGCCAAGGGGTTCGATCTCCAGGAAGTTTCTTCAACCAAAAAAATTGCTTTTTTCACCTATGAAACCGACATGAGGCGCGGCGCCTCCACCAACTATGATGTCATCCATACCTTCAAGGCAAACGACACCGCCGATTTCCTTGAGGAGATTACAAACTCCCAAGGCCAGGTATGGTACAGGGTATCCGCGGCCGGAAAGACAGGCTGGGTGCCGTTTACGTATATAAATCTGATTGACGCTCCATCCGAGTCTCTTACGACAATCAATAACAAAACGACGTACCGTGGAAGCTTTTTCCTGAAGCCTAACGGAAACAAGGTTGAAGTCATGAACACGCTTGGCATGGAGGATTATCTAAAAGGGGTTGTTCCGAGCGAAATGCCGGCCTCCTGGCACATGGAAGCCCTAAAGGCGCAGGCAATCGTCGCGCGGACGTATGCGACCCGCATCCGCGCCCTGACCAACACGGCTGCAAGCCAGGTATACGGCGGCTATACAGCCGAGAATCCGAGGTCGAACGAGGCCATCAAGGAAACTGAAGGCCTTCTTGTAAAATACGACGGTAAAGTGGCGGAAACGTTCTTCTTTTCCACTAGTGGCGGAAAAACAGCGAACGTAGGAGATGTCTGGAGATCAAACCAATCCTACTATCCGTATCTCGTTTCCGTCGATGACCCATATGAAACATCGAAGTATTCTTCGTGGACAGAAACATTTCCAGCTTCCACCATCTTAAAATCGTTCGGTTACCCGGAAACGGCCACCCTTTACAACATCACCCTTTCAAAAACAGGGGCGAATGGCGAAGTACGAGGTGTTACGATTGAAACATCCGCTGGAACAATGACCAAAACAGGTAATGAATCAGACATTAGGAAGTTATTCCCCATTAAAAATTCAAGTGCCTATAATATGCTTTACTCAAACTGGTTTGATATCTCGGTTAAGAGGAAAACCGCGGCTATGTCAGTCCAAACAACGACAGGCACAACAGCCATCGAAACCCTTAAAGGCTACACAGTCAAGACACCTCAAGGCACCGTTACTCTGGATGGTTCGGGAGTATCAATCCAAACCTCCGGAGGCGTCGTTTCCAGCGAAGGAGACGGCATATCCGAAGTCATCGTGACCGGAAAAGGCTGGGGCCACCGCATCGGCATGAGCCAATACGGAGCCAAAGGATTCGCTGAAAAAGGCTACACAGCCGAACAAATCGTCACCCACTACTTCAAGGGAACGACTGTATCGAATTAATCTATTAGGTTTAATAAAAATTCCGCACCATTTAGTAGTGGGTGCGGAATTTTATTTATGTCCGAGTGGTTGGTTCGCGTTGGTTAATTTTTGGTTATGTCTTTGGTGATAGAGTGCGGATTTTGAATTGATAGGTTCACTCTTTTTCATGACGTTCTTGTTAGTGTTTTAAAAATCCTAGCGGGTTCAGGTTCATAAATAATGGATATTGGTTCATAAATTGAGGTTTCCGGTTCATTAATTCTGTTTGTGGTTCATAAAATTGCAATTACGGTTCATAAATACACAAATTCGGTTCATAAAAGCCGGGACAAGATCAAACATAAGTTCTGAAATTTCTAAATTAGAATCCACTTCCGGAACGATAATCTGCAGAACCCTCTTATGAGAACTCTTATCCATATAAATGCGTCTATAACCTCGCTTGGAATAGTCCCAGGTTCATAAATTTTGATAACGGTTCATAAAATCAGGTTTCCGGTTCATAAATTTTACTTACAGTTCATAAATAAGCAGTTCCGGTTCATAAAGTTACGATTCTGGTTCATAAAAGCTAGGATGCGATAGCAATCTGCTAGCTCAAAATTAGATAAAACTCTCCCGACCCCCACCTAAAAATCTCATCACCAGCAAAGTGAAAATCCCCCCACCCCAAAACAAAGTGCGGGGCAACTCTGCCCCGCACTGTACAACCTTATTTCTTCGCCGCGCCTTTTATTTGCTCCAAAAGGTCATCAACGATACTAATCCACGAATACTGGTCAACAGCAAGCTTCCTGCCGTTTTCGCTCATCTTGGTATATTTTGCTTCGTCAACTCTCATTAGTTCGCGAATTGCGGCTGCGATTCCTTCGGGATTTTCCGGCGGAGCGATTTTACCGCAATTGTATTCCTCAAGAATGGCGGCACTCTCACCGACGCCGCAATACAGGACCGGAACGCCGCAGGATATCGCAGGGAAGATTTTCGACGGGCGCGCCCCCTTGAACAAATCAATGTTCCTCAAGGAGACGATGCTATAATCCGCCGCCGAAAATAAGCGTGGCATCTCGGAGACCGGAACGGAGCCATAAAAAGTCACATTATCGAGTTTCAGGTCGTCCTTCATTTTATGAAGCTTATCCCGCTCCTGGCCGTCTCCGACAAAGAGGAAATGCGCATCTGGGTCGGTTTCCTTCAATAATGCCGCAGCCTCCAGAACGGAATCGAGCCCCTGGGCATAACCGAATGTTCCGGCATACATGAACACTTTTTTCCCTTCAGCGCCAATTTCCTTGAGCAGGCCTGAATCCTTTGGCATCGGCTTGAATGTATCGGTATTGACGCCGTTTGGAAGCAGGAATACGTCCTCCGGCTTCTTCCCTTTGTTAATCATATACTGGCGGATGCCTTCTGTCGCGGTCGCAATTTTCCACGACTTCCGGTACAAGAACATCTCGAGCCACTCAGCCATCCGGATGAAGTTTTTATTTTTCAAAATGCCAAGCTCGACGGCAGACTCCGGCCATATGTCAGCAACGTTGAATACAAACTTCGCCCGTTTGATTTTCGCGCCTAGATACCCGGTTATTCCGAGGAATAATGGCGGGGAGTTACAAATGATGACATCGGTCGGCCTCGCTTTGAAAATCGAATAAAACGCGCTGAACGTAAACGAAAAATACGATGCGAGCCGTTTCCAAAAGCTCCCCTTTGGCGATGGATAAATCCAAGAGCGATGGACCGGAATGCCATCCCAATTTTCAAATTTATAAAACATTCCCTTGTACTCGTCCGGGATGACTCCCTTTGGATGGTGCGGGAACGCGGTCAGGACTTCCGCCTGGAGGCCGCGCCGAATCAATTCCTTGCTTACCTCATACACCCGGATTTGCGGCGCTCCTGTTTCTGGTGGAAAGTGCTGGCATAGATAGATAACTTTCATGTTAAAAACTCCAATTTGTTGGGATAAAACAGCTGCCCTTATAAAGGACGGCAGCACTGTGTAACATCACAAGCAGGTAACTTTTAGATCAAAGCAAGTAGAAAGAAGCCACTAATGAATCACGTTGGTCTACTCAATCTTTAACGTCTTCCTGTATAGCTTAACCATATCAGCCGCATTTTGCGTCCAGTCGTAGTTTTCCCGGACATGCCGGATTCCATTAACAGACATTTCCTGTCTTGTTTCCGGCTCCCTGATCAGCTTCAAGAAGGCTTCCGACAGCTCTTTCGGGTTTTCTTTTGGTACGACATAGCCGGTCTTTCCTTCAATAACGACTTCCGGCAGGCCGCCCACGTTCGATACGACCGGCGGGACTCCACAAGCCATCGCCTCGACTGCCGCCACGCCAAAGCTTTCACTGTCTTCAGTTGACGGCACGGCGAAAATATTCATTTGATTGATATAAGCGGGAACTTCAGTGTTCGGAACGCGCCCGGTAAATTTCGTGACCGCACTGATTCCAAGGTCACGGGAAAGCTGTTCATATTCAGCCCGCTGCGGCCCGTCTCCGACGATGAGAAGCTTAGCGGAAGGGTAGGCCTCATAAACGACTGCAAACGCCCTTATAAGGTCTGCAATGCCGTATTTATCGGACAGGGCTTTTACTGTCCCAATTATGATGCTATCCTCGCCCTGCTCATCTGCAGGACGCTCCAAGGGCTTGAATTTTTCCAAATCGACCCCAAAAGGCGTCACGTAAATATGCTTATTTGTATATTTATTGGTCTCTACTGCCATGACATGGCTTGTGGAGCAGATTGTATCCGCCTTGCCAAGCGTGTATTCAACGATTTTCCTGTTGACGGAGCCCTGCTGCGGGAACTGGAATATATCGCGCCCCCAGACCGAAACATAGTAAGGCTTATAGCCGGCTAGCGCGCCAATGAAGCCATAGCTCGATACATAATGTGCGTGGAGGATGTCCGGCTTGAATTCCTTCAAAATCTTCCTCAGGCTGAACACACCGGAAAAGTACGATAGTTTTCCCGGAAGCAGCTTTGGAAGCTGGATAGTCTCCACTTCCTTAGCATTTTCCTCGGAATAATGGTCGGCAAACGTGACAACTTTCACATCAATGCCGTTATTTTTATAAAAAAGCGCCCATTTATGGGTATGGATCGACCTTCCTGGCGCAAGCAGAAGGATTTTCACAGTTTGCCACCTCCCGTCAGGCTTTCATGAACTTTCTCCACCCTGGCTTTCCAGGAATGGTTTCGGATGAACGTTTCTTTAATTTGTTCACGGTACTTCCCAGTTTCCCCGCTCATCTGGCTGATCGCGGCGGCCATTGAAGCTGCATTGTCCTCACAGATGAGGCCATAGCCGCCGCCCTCAATGATTTCCTCCTGAGCGCTGCAATTGGTCGCGAGCACAGGAAGGCCATTCGAGAGGTACTCGACGAGCTTGACGGGGACGGAGAAGTCGTTGTAGGTGCTTTTATAGCGCGGGATGAACGCGAAGTCCATTTCCAGGTACAGCTCATTCAGGTTTTCTCCGCTCACATGGCGTACCGCCACTTCCTGTCTTTCAAGCCGTTCCCTCTTGTCCGCCGGAAGATTTGCGAACTCATCCTCGCGGCACACAACAGTCAGGTCGCATACCTTCTTATCGGCATTCACTTTTTCAAGCGCGTCAAGCAGCAGGAAGAGCCCGTAATCTTCGTTGTTGATTCCGCCTACGTAAATCCCTTTGGACGGAACATCCGGAGCGCTGCCCTTAAAAGATGCAGGTATCCGGTCCGTTCCGCCAGGCGGCAGGGGAATTTTCGGAAGATTTATATCAACAAAGCGACCCATCGCATCGCTTGGCAAGAAGACAACCTTGCAGTATTTTTCGTAAAAACGCTCTTCCATCCTGTAAACAAATTGCATGAGCGCCTTTTTGGCTCCCTTTAATGGATAGAGTTCATCAAACTTCCAGTACACATCCCTGTAAAAGACCCCGACAGGGACATTTTTTTCACGTAAAAAAGACATCACAGCCGAATCGACAAATGGCCTCTTCGGAATATGGCCCGAATCGGTCAGCCAAAAAGGGATTGTCTGGTTTTCCATATAGCAGAACAGAAGATTGTCGAGCCGCCCTTCCGCCTTCCATTGCTCAAGCAACGCGGCCCGCTCCTTAGACTGGCCGGACAGGAGCAGGATGTCAATTCCGTGCTCCCTCCCCCATTCGAGGAAAGCCTCGTGCATTTTTCGCGGCCGGAGCTTCGAACCGCTGTTTGCATTTTTGGCAAGCTGGAAGGGATAGTAAAGCAGTACAGTTTTCATTGTTTCCTCCTAACGCCCTACTCTCGATCTTCTATGCCGGAGGAAGGCAAACAAATCGATCCGCAAGCGAATAAATACCATAATTCCGACAAACAGGACCGTAATCATAATCCAGATTGGATTAAATAGAAAATCGGCAAAGCCGCCCACAAGGGTCCGCGGGATGTTGACGGTAAAATAAATAAACAGGCACAGGAACACAGGGTTCTTCGGCAGCCTTAAAAATACAATATACAATGCCTGTACGAGGGTGGCAATATACACCGTCCCCGCTATTACACCAAGCATGCCAAAATTGGCGTATGCTTCGGCGATGAAAAGAGTATTCAACACGCCAGCCGTACCTTGTTCTACCTTTTCCGGGAAGACCCTTTCCATGACAAGCCTTGCGGAACGGACCTGATCGATATCAAACAGCCCGATAAGTGAGGATGGAAGGCTTCTTCCTTCGAGGAAAGGCCTTGCTTCATTGAATGTATCGAAGTGCAGGAAGGTCGGCGCAATCTGTGCGAAAATCATCCTGCCGATCGGTCCTGAATTATAGGACAGATACGCATCGATATTCGTCACGCCCTGAATTACGATGTACATGCCGACCAACAGAACAGCGCCGAGCGAGCCCCAAGCGAGAAGCCTGCCCCACGTAAATCGTAGCTTGCCGATATAAAGCATCAGCAGCATGAACATGATGATGTAAAAGAAAATAGGTGATTTTGCAAGGTCATAGACACTGATCAGGACGGCTCCGCAAAACAATACCGCAAAGAGCACCTGCCATTTCGGATCCTTTGTCCTCGCGGCGTACACATACGCCACAAGGGACAGCATTGGCGTAAGCGCGATTGCGAAAATATTCCTGATCAGCACATTGCCCCCAAAGTTCCGCTGAGCGCTAATCCGCAATTCCCCCGGTGATAGTCCGGAGCGGTTCAAAACAAGATCGAGAATCGGGATATGCGTCGTTTTCAGCATCGTATAGGCAATCGCTGCCAGCGATACGAGTGATAGCCCTAGGAAAATCAAGAAAAAATCTTTCCTCCCCGCGAATGGAAGTTCAACCTCCTTTTCCAGGTAGGCGTTATATTCCTTTTTCGCATCAAACCCGGCGAGCCTTCCGACCAAATACATGACAAGCGGGAACACAAGCATCACAAACGAAATCGCAAAAAAGCCGACGTACCGGTTGTAATCAAACACCATCCTGTTGATCATGTAATAATCGTCGAGGCCCATCGCAATCAACAGTGCCCCGATATAGCTGGAAATGAAAAACGAATAATAAAAAATAATTGAATTCATATTGGGCTTTAAAAGGCTCAGGCTCCCGCTTGCCCTTGTAAAGAAATAGATGGAGCCTGAAAGGACAACAAGCCAGATTAGGAGAAAGAGCATAGCCTGTCCACCTTACGATTCGGTTTCAATGATTTCAACGATTTTTTCGGACGCCATTCCGTCTCCAAATACATCCTTATATGATGGCTCCACATTCTTTTGGACAGCCTCAAGAATTTTATCGACGGAAGTCCCGGCGATGATATTCGCATCCTCTTCAAGCGTCTCGACCCACTCCGTCTGTTCGCGGACTGTAATGCACGGAACCTTCATGAAGTAGGCTTCCTTCTGGACGCCGCCTGAATCAGTAATAATTTTCTTCGCGTTCGAAACAAGTGTAAGCATGTCGAGATACCCAACTGGCTCGATCAGCTTCAGGTTTGGAATCGCGTTCACATCGATACCATAGGAGGCGAGTTTGTTTTTCGTCCTTGGGTGCAGCGGCCACACTTTGACCGTATCGATTTTCGAGAAGGCCTCAAGGATGTTTTGCATATTTTGTACGTCATCCGTATTTTCCGCGCGGTGGATGGTTATGAGATGATACTCCTTCTTCGAAAGCCCATTGTCCTCAAGGATCGTCGACTTTTCTTCGGCAATCGCGCGGTTGTACAAGACCGCGTCATACATGACATCGCCGATATTGAAGACGTTCCGTCTAATATTTTCGTTCTTAAGGTTTTCGACGGCTGTATCGGTCGGGCAGAACAGGAATTCCGACACATGGTCTGTCATGATCCTGTTGATTTCTTCCGGCATTTTCTTGTTAAAGCTGCGCAGGCCGGCCTCGATGTGGATGACCGGGATATGGAGCTTCGCGGCAACGAGCGCGCCCGCTAGTGTTGAGTTGGTATCACCGTAAACGAGCAGATAGTCCGGCTTTTCATCTAGGACGATTTCTTCAAGCTTCTCAAGCATTTCGCCTGTCTGCTTGCCGTGGCTGCCGGAACCGACTGCCAGGTGGTAATCAGGCTTCGGGATGTTCAATTCCTCAAAGAAAATATCGGACATGTTCGGGTCATAATGCTGTCCGGTATGGACGATGATCTCTGTATGCTTTTCACGCAGCACGCGGGATACAGGCGCAGCTTTAATGAATTGCGGGCGGGCGCCAAGTACTGTAATAATCTTCACGGATTTGCCTCCTTAAACAGGTGTTATTTTACTTTTACTATTATCGGAAGAACTTTTATTATACTTTTTACCCTTAGCGGGCAACGGCGTCTGCCGCCTTTTTCCTTAGGTCCTTGTCGACACGGCTAATGCCTATTGCCACCGCGACTGCAAGCCAAGCTAAGGCCTGGTACGCCCAGCTAAGGCCGTTTTCCTGGACATAGATAATGCCAATAACCGCAGCAAGCATGACGGTGAACAAAAACGACATTTTTCCGAACGATACAGGCACGTAATACTCCTTCTGGCTTTTCCGGAAAATGAAAATAACCGCAAGCATATAGGAGATAACGTAGGATGCCACCGCTCCCCAAATCGAAAAAGTTGGGATTAAGGCCACGTTAAGCACGACGTTCACCACTGCGATGATGCCGAATGCAAGGGAAATAAAGGATGTTTTTTTTGTGAAAAACAGCCCTGATGAAATGATCAGGTAATAAAAATTCAGGAACACAGCCGCCGACACAAGGGCGACATATTTATATGCCTCATAAAACTCGTCATCAAGAATCCGAATGACCCATGGCATTGCTGTGGCAATCGCCATGATACCAAAAATGCCAAGAAGCAAAAGGGCCATATAAATTTTTGAAAATAGAATCGGGCTTGACGGCTTGTCCTTTATGTTCATCGAATATGGGCGCCAAGCCATCTGTACGCCGCTTGTCAGCAAGGTTATAATCATGGCGAGCCTTGTTGCCGCGCCATAGATTCCAACCTCCGCCATTGATTGGAACGCCTGCAAGATAAAGACGCTCAAGTTGGCAATCACCCAAAACGCAAGTGACGCGGGTACTAGTGGAGCGGCGTATTTCAGCATATCTTTCATCATGCTCATGTCGATTTTCGGCTTCAAGTATTTCCAGCTCGTAGAGAGCATAAGCAGGAAGATAAGCCCAAACCCCGCAAACCTGCCCCAAAGGATACCCGCGGCAGACTGCATCATATATTTTAGGAAAAGGTAGGAAAAAACAGCCATCAATAACATTTTTGCAACTGTATAAATCACTACTTTTTTGGTCTTGAAATCAAAGCGCATGACCATAAGGACGACAATTGTCACTGTATCGACAAGGAGCGTGGCGATTGAAATGTACAATAGGTCAACGTGGGAACTGTCCCCTTTAAAGAGCATCGCGGAAATCTGCGGACCGGCGGTAATCACCGCAAGCGCGAGAACGCCGACAATTGCAAGGCGGAAGTACATCACATTCCTGACATGCTGGAGCCTTTTTTCCTTGTCTTTCGTCTCGAAGTAATAATACGACAATGCCGAGTCGGTTCCGAAAATAATCAGGAACGTCAGCATCGCTGTCCATTTATCAATGATTTCCAGATAACCGTACTTGGTTCTGGACAGGAAATGGGTATAAATCGGCAGCATGATGAACGCGATCAGCTTCGTACCCACATTCATAAATGCGTAAAGGAGCGAATCCGCTCCTAAACGCTTAAATTGGGCCAGCACCCTATAACAGCTCCCGTTCATCCACGGAACGGACAAACTTGGCCGGAACACCCTTTATAAGAGCTTTCGGCTCGGTATCCTTCGTCACAAGGGCGCCGGCAGCCACGAATGTTTCTTCCTCAATTGTAATGCCAGGCAGAATGATCGATGCCCCACCGACCCTTGCGCCCTTTTTAACGTAAGCGCCTTTGATTTTATCAAAACGCTCTTCTGTCCTGCCCATGAAATTATCATTTGTCGTCGTAACACAAGGGGCAATAAACACATGGTCCTCAAGCGTTGTGTAAGCAGTGATATAGGAATTGGACTGGATTTTCGTCCGGGTGCCGATTTTAACATAGTTTTCAACGGTAACACCACGGCCAACGATAACCGCTTCGCCAATTTCGACATTTTCCCTGACGCTCGCAAGGTCCGCTATCAATGTGCCAGAGCCGATTTTCGCTCCCCTGTACACAACACAGTTGGCGCCAATCGTCACATCATTCGCAAGTTCAAGGGGCGGCAATGTTCCGGTAAGCTTGACTGTGCTTGTTTTCCCCGGTTTTGGCGGCTTGCCGAGCACAGCCCCATCAGCAACGGTTGTATTTTCACCAACGACTGTACCTTCGTGGATCGTCACACGGTTGCCGATAACAGCGCCGGAACCAATGCGGACATCTTTTTCAATGACAGTAAAGTGACCGACTGAAACATCAGAGCCTAGGACTGCAGAAGGATCGATATAATTCATGAAAGTATCTCCCTTTTTGAATGATATGTAGGCAAGGGCCGGTTTTCCCCGGCCCCTACGGCTTTCTATATTAGGCTTTTCGCCCCTTTTCGTTTTTAGGTACCTGTTCAAATATGTTCACAATTTTTTACAGCTTTACGTATCTGTTCGGCTTTTCAACATCCTTCAACGCGTTACGGGTATCGAAAATAACCTTGCTTTCTTTTGCAATCATATCGTAGTCAAAGTCGGAGTGGTCGGTAGCGATCAGGACCAAATCGGATTCCTGAAGCAATTCCTTCGTCAACTCGACCGTTTCCATCTTCATTTCGCAAGAACGGAAGCTTGCTACATACGGGTCAACGACTTTGAAGTCCGCGCCATGGTGGTTCAGAAGCTCGATAATCTTCAAAACTGGCGATTCGCGGACATCATCAATGTCCTTCTTATACGCGACACCGAGTACGGCGACCTTCGCGTTGCGGAGCGCCTTTCCTTCATCATTGAGGATTTGCATCATCCGGTTGATGACATATTCAGGCATTGTATTGTTGATTTCCCCCGCAAGCTCGATTAAACGAGTATGGTAGTTGTACTCACGAGCCTTCCATGTCAAATAGAATGGGTCGATTGGAATACAGTGGCCGCCAAGCCCTGGGCCTGGATAGAACGCCATGAAGCCATATGGCTTTGTTTTAGCGGCATCAATCACTTCCCACACATCAATGCCCATCTTGTCGCAAAGGATTGCCATTTCATTGGCAAGCGCGATGTTGATATGGCGGAATGTATTTTCGAAAATTTTCTCCATTTCCGCGATTGCCGGAGAAGAAACTTCATGGACATCTCCTTCAAGCACATTCCGGTAGAGGGCCGCGGCAACTTTTGTACAGTTTGGCGTGATGCCGCCGACAACTTTTGGCGTATTCTTTGTTTTAAACTGCTTATTGCCCGGATCGACCCGTTCAGGAGAGTAGGCGATGAATACTGTTTCCCCTGTAACAAGGCCACTGGATTCAAGCGCAGGCTTTACAATCTCTTCGGTTGTGCCCGGGTAAGTTGTCGATTCAAGGACAACGAGCATCCCTTCATGGGCGTATTTCGCAATTTCATTTGAGGAGCTTTTCACGTAGGAAGTATCAGGCTGCTGGTAAATGTCAAGCGGCGTTGGAACACAGATGGCCACAGCATCCACTTCCTTGATACGAGCGTAATCAGTAGTTGCCTGAAGCTGGCCATTGTCGATCATTTCTTTCAATTCAGCGTCAACAACGTCGCCAATATAGTTAATTCCCATATTAACTTGATCAACACGTGCTGCCTGGACATCGAAACCGATGACCTTATAGCCTGCCTTCGCTTTTTCAACCGCTAGCGGCAAGCCAACATAGCCAAGACCGACAACCCCGATAACTGCTTCCTTATTTTCAATCTTTTTGATTAGATTTTCATATGAACCCATTGGTTTCTTCTCCTTTACTTTGCGAATCACTGGACTGGCTGTTTCTTTGAAAATTGCAGCCGGTTTTGAGTTTCCTACCCGGCAATCACCCATCTTATGCTGAGGCGCAATTTTTTGTTAGTTTATCATTTAATCATTGTGGAATTCAAACCATCGCCTTTTTGGCTTCCAGCAATTACTTGTATTCCACGGTCAATCTCCCCTTATGGAAGGCTCGGTTTATATCAACTGAGAAGGATTTAATCGAGAAATGAGCCTTTTTCCTTATAAAACTTTCTTGCATCCGACAGGTATTTCATGAGGGTCAATAGGGCTACTGTCAGGATAAGCCCGAGAATGATTCCAATCGCAAGGCTTTCCGGGATATAGGATTTTGCCTTGTGGACCTCGGCCGGAAGAATTTGCGGGTAAGAGAAGAGATCGATATCGCCTCCCATTTTATGAGCTCTTTCAGAAGCCCTTGTTAGTTCATCTTCGGATTTGCCGATTAATTCCATGTAATCTTTCTCACGGGTTATGTCCAGATTTTGGTCTGTCAGTTTCTCGTTGTAGAGCGCTAAATTTGAATCAAGAACATCTACCCTTCTTTTAAGCCAAGAAAGCTGTTTAGACGTAATATCAATCCTTAACTGGGCGTTCTTTGCAAGGTCAGCGAAGTACTGCTTTGTCACCTGATCGAGCACTTGCTCCGCCTCAGTTTTGGACTTTGCTTTGACTGTAAACTTCACCTTGTCTCTTTCAGGAACGTTAATAGCTAGCCCCTTTACATCCTGATACTTAGCCTCAATAACGTCCGGGTCTGTAAGTTCCTTTTGATTAACATTGCCTGTAAAGACTGTCCCTTCGGCTATATAGCCACGGCTATCGGCTTTCAGAATATAGACCGCCGCCGCTATTAAGACTGCTGTAGCAAGCGGGATAATGACAAAAAGCCATTTTCTTTTCCAAAAATACAACAAGTATTCATATAAAGTGTATTTCTTTTCTTCCGCCAATTCGGCACCATCCTCTACAACGTTCTTAGAAAGTTGCCATTGCGTTTTGGCGCAAAGGCAAGCAAAGAAAACGCCCCCGAGTTTGGCGACGTTTTCCAGTCATTATTTATTGTAAAATTCAGCAATTTTTGAAACGACATACTCCTGCTGTTCCTGCTTTAACTCTGGGAACATCGGAAGTGAAAGCGCTTCATTCGCCACCTTTTCAGCAAGCGGCAAATCACCTTCATTATAGCCAAGGTTTTTAAAGACAGGCTGTACATGAAGCGGCAGCGGATAGTAGATCATCGTCGCAACTCCTTGCTCTTTCAGGTATGACTGAAGCTCATCGCGGTTTTCGGCACGAATGGTGTATTGATGGAACACATGGTAGTTCCCTTCGGCTTCAACCGGCACCTGCACATGGCCGCCAACCTTTTCCTGTAAAAGCCTTGTGTATTCAGCGGCTTTTTCACGGCGAAGTTCGCCCCATTTTGGAAGGTGTGGGAATTTCACGTTCAGGATTGCCGCCTGCATCTCATCAAGCCGGCTGTTGTAGCCTAGGACATGGTGATAATATTTCGGCTTACTTCCATGAACCCGGATGACACGCATTTTTTCAGCCGTATCATCGTTGTTGGTAACGATCATGCCGGCATCTCCGTACGCGCCAAGGTTTTTCGTAGGGAAAAAGCTGTACGTTGCGGCATCGCCCAGTTCACCGACCGAATGACCGTTTTGCTTTGCCCCGATTGCCTGGGCAGCGTCTTCAACAATAAAAAGAT
This sequence comes from Neobacillus oceani, assembly GCF_046237595.1. Lineage (NCBI taxonomy): Bacteria > Bacillati > Bacillota > Bacilli > Caryophanales > Bacillaceae > Neobacillus > Neobacillus oceani. The sequence goes on from NZ_CP143543.1 coordinate 4,187,446, forward strand.
TGTGCTTCTTCGCGATTTCCGCCAATTTCTCCATATCTGCCATTTGGCCGTACAGGTGGACAGGAATGATGGCTTTTGTTTTATCTGTAATCGCTTCCTCGACTTTTACCGGATCGATATTGAAGGTTACCGGGTCGATATCAACGTATACAGGCGTCGCTCCGGCACGGACAATCGCTCCGCCGGTCGCAAAGAAAGTGAATGGGGTTGTAATGACTTCATCCCCGGGACCAACCCCCAATGCCTGCAGGGCTATATGTATCGCATCACTGCCGTTCGCGCATCCTACCGCATGGGCGACATTGCTGAATTGGGCAACATCTTGTTCTAGTTTCTTCACATTGCTGCCCAGAATGAACTGCGAGGAGCTCATCACTTGATCCAGCACGTCCATAATTTCAGAACGAAGGCCCTGATATTGTTCACTAAGATCGAGCATAGGCACTTTCATAGGTAAACCTCCAATAGTGTAAAATCGGCATGTTTTTTTATAAAAACATGTCTTAGTTTAACATATTTTCCGTATTAAAAACCGCCATACTTTGACAAAAAAAGCATAACTTTTTCGACATGGTCCATAACTTGGAAAAAAATAATCGGAAACACACTTATTTTTGCATAAAACAAAGCAAAAGGGAAATAATTTCTTACTAGAAAATCAACTGGATTGTGGAAAAATGCCACGACTCTAAGGCTCCCGGTTATATCCATGCATCCGTCGCTTCTTTCTAGTCCTTTTCGCAAGGAATGCATTCCCTTCTTCATTGCACATAAAAGGCCCGGCTGCCGCCGGGCCCGGACAGGCTTGCAAGTTTCTGGAAGCCTTGGTATTTAGTTTATTCATGCAAAACCATTTAGCCTTATGCCTTTGCATAAAAGCTGGTATTGCAGGCAATCATAAGAAAAAGTTAGTAGCGCCTTCCGCCAACCGGCCTTTTTTGGGTCAGCTTTTTGAAAAGGCCAAGAATGGGCTTGTACTTCACATGGACAATGCCAATTAGTTCGGCAATTACTTCCGTAATAACGAGAAGGCCGAAAATAATGAAGATCGAACCCCAGAGCGTTGATTCGGACAGCAGAACAGCGGCCGCGCTGAACAAAATGCCAAATGCATAAATGGCAAGGACCGTATTGCGATGGGACAGTCCCAACTCAAGCAGCCTATGGTGAAGGTGCGATTTATCCGGTGCCGAAATCGGTTTTTTATTCACAATCCGGCGGATAATGGCAAACGTGGTATCAAATACCGGAACCCCGAGTATAATAATCGGGACAAGGAAACTGAACAGCGTAACACTTTTATAAAGCCCAAGCAGCGACAAAATCGATATGGAGTAGCCGAGGAACAAGGCTCCCGTATCTCCCATAAATATTTTTGCCGGATGGAAATTATAAAACAGGAATCCAATGATGCTTCCCAACAGGATAAGCGAAAGCGTGAAAATAAGTGCCTTTCCGGCAAAAGCGGCCAAAATGGCGATTGTAGCTATCCCGATTGCAGAAACCCCAGCCGAAAGTCCGTCAAGCCCGTCAATCAGGTTGATGGCATTTGTAATAGCAACAATCCAGAAAATGGTCACAGGATAACTCCAAAGACCCAATTCAAAGCTGCCGATATACGGAATCGTAACGAGATCGATTTTCAGCCCGCTTGCAAGAATAAGCGAAGCAACGATGAGCTGGCCGGCGAATTTCGTTTTTGCGGAAAGTTCAAATTTATCGTCAAGAATTCCAATCAGAATGATTAGGATTGCTCCTACGCTGATTGTATTAACTTTTTGTTCGTATAGGCCGCCAACTAAATAGCCGGCAATTACTCCAAGGAATATGGCAAGCCCGCCAAGGCGGGGCATAATTTTCTGATGGACTTTTCTTTCGTTCGGCTTGTCGATTGCTCCAAACCAAACGGCGAATTTAATGACAAGTGGCGTGAGTACCAGGACAGTTATCAATGCAGCAAAAAAAGCCAGGATAGCTTGTGTGTACATTCATCATCACCTTTTGTAGGTTTGTTTTAGTCTTCCTCAACCAATCCTATCGTATCACATCTCACCGGTTAAGCAATGATTTTTTAATTGGGATGTATCATCATGGTAACCGCTTGGCAAACTAAAAAAGAAAATAGTCTGCCTGCTCCCTTATCATTACCCGCCCTCCCCAATCCAAAACTGTGCCCCCTTCTCCTTATTACGACGTTATTTGCCCGGTAAAAGTTTCAACAGGAACCGGGAGTCCCTTCTTATGCTTGGGAAATTATCCCTATGTCCGTTTTCGACCATTTCCTTCCTATGTATGGTATAATGCGTCTAGACCATCCTATACCTACACAGGAGAGAAAAGTATGCTAGCTAAGGTTAAAATGCTATTCAGCGACAGCAGCAGGGAAATTAGGCGTTTGTCGAAAATCGTCGATAAAATTAACGAACTTGAACAACACTTCGAAAGCCTCAGTGATGAGGAATTAAAAAACAAAACTCAATTTTTTATGGAAGAGCTGGAAAAAGGAAAAACACTTGAAGATATAAAGGTAGAGGCTTTTGCCGTAGTCCGGGAAGCATCCAAGCGCGTCCTGGGTCTTCGGCATTTTGACGTCCAGTTAATCGGCGGGCTCGTCCTTCATGAAGGAAGCATCGCCGAAATGCAGACAGGCGAAGGAAAAACGCTGGTCGCAACGTTGCCAAGTTATCTTCACGGCCTTGAAAACAAGGGCGTTCATATCATTACAGCAAATGAATATCTGGCCAAGCGGGACTTCGAACAAATGGGCAAAATCCACGAATTCCTAGGATTAAAGGTCGGTTTGAATATTTCCGAAATGCCGCCCGAAGCCAAGCGCGATGCCTATGCCGCCCATATTACGTATGGAACGGGTACTGAGTTTGGTTTTGATTATCTGCGCGATAACATGGTGTTCAATATTAACGACAAGGTACAGCGTCCGCTCTATTATGCGATTGTCGATGAAATTGACAGCATCCTGATTGATGAGGCACGGACTCCGCTCATTATTGCCAACAAATCAAGCCACGGGCCCGAGTTATTTTACATTACAGCTGAGTTGATGAAAACCTTCGAAGCCGATTCCGACTATGAACTCTTCTCGGAAACAAAGCAAATCTATCTGAAAGACAATGGTGCTACTAAGGTCGAGAAGGCATTTGGCATCGCGAACCTTTATGATGCCGAGCACCAGGACCTTTTGCATAATGTTGTCCAGTCATTAAAAGCTGCGTTCATTATGAAGAAGGATGTCGATTATATCGTCAAGGATGGAAAAATAGCACTGATCGACAAATTTACTGGCCGAATAATGGAGGGAAGGACTTTCAGCGAAGGACTTCATCAGGCGCTTGAAGCCAAAGAAGGCCTTGAAATTACGGAAGAAAACGAATCACAGGCGACCATCACCATCCAGAACTATTTCCGGATGTATGCCAAGCTATGCGGAATGACCGGGAGCGCGACCCCTTCAAAGGAAGAGTTCCTTGAAACTTACGACCTGAACGTTGTCTCGGTGCCTCCGAACCGGCCAGTCCAAAGGGTCGACATGGATGACCTCATATACAGGGATAAAAAATCAAAAATCCGGCGTATCATCGAAGAAGTACAAACAGTCCATGCAACCGGCATGCCGATCCTGATTGGGACTACTTCGATAGAACAGTCGGAAAACCTATCAAAGCATTTGAAAGAAAAAAGGATCAAGCACCGGATCCTGAATGCGAAAACAGAGGAAGATGAGGCCGCGATCATCCAGACAGCTGGTCAAAAAGGCCAGATTATGATTGCCACCAATATGGCCGGCCGCGGAACCGATATTACCCTTGGCCCCGGTGTCAAGGAACTGGGCGGCCTTCATATCATCGGAACCGAGAGGCACGAAAGCTTCCGAATCGACATGCAGCTGAGGGGGCGGTCGGGTCGCCAAGGCGATCCGGGTTCCTCCATTTTCATTATATCCCTTGAGGATGACCTTTTCGTCTATTATGACGAGGAGGAAATGGAACGCTATCTGAAGAAGGTTAAAACGGATGAAAACGGACTTGTCCTGTCACCGGACCCGCATAAATTCGTACTCAAGGTCCAGCAGACAGTTGAATACGCCCACCACTCTTCGAGGAAGCATATCCTGAAGCTTGACAATGTCCTGGATAGCCAGAGTAAAATTATATATTCAATGCGCGACCGGGTCCTTAAGTCTGACCCAAAAGACATTTTCCCTGAATTAACTGGGTATATCAAAAACTATATTTCTGCGATTGTTGAAAAATACTGTAAAGATAACAATGAGGAAAATGACGGCAGGCGGAACTTAACAGGTCTTATCGAGGAACTTGGGTTTGTCTTTATCAATTTTGATATTAAGGTTGAAGATATTGAAGATCTTTCCCGTGTTGAAATTTTAAACAGGATGATGGATGAATACGGAATCCTTGAGAAAGAAATTCTTTCGCTGCAGGATGACGAGAATCTGGGCAAACAGCTGAAAATTTTCCTTTTGCAAATGATTGACATGAACTGGATTCAGCATCTTGTATTGATGACGCAATACAAGGACGGTGTCGGTGTGAGAGGGTACAGCCAGGAAGACCCATACCGCTTGTTTGAATTTGACGCGCTCCGTGAATTTAATCAACTCTTGTTTTCAATTGAATCTGGTGTAACCATCCGTTTTATTGAATATATCAAGAGCCAAAACAGGTCTTAGAGCGGAATAAAGCTAGGAGGAAAAAAAGTGGCTTTAGATAATAATAAGTTCGAAATAGAAAATGAAGATAAAAGTGTGTCGAATCAGGCTTCCCAGGCGGATGGCCACGTTAAAACGACGCTGGTTTTCCACCCGGATTGGGAACTTACAAATTCGGAACGTTATATTTATATGTTCCAACATCAACAACTCCCTTTGTTGAAACCAAACCAGGTCTCTATAGACGGAATAAAACTATTAAACTTCAATGAAGGATATGTAGTAGTCGCCTTTCTCCGAAACACGCTTGATAAACCAATACGCTTTGAAGCAATTAATCTCGTCCTCCTTGATGGAGAGGGACAAGTGGTGGCAAAAAGGAATTTCGAACTTGAGACTCTTGGTGAAATTCCCGCCCGTACGTGTATTCCTTGGAGATTCCTATTTGAAGAAGGGGATAAGCTTGGTGAGGTAAATCCGGATAAGGAGTGGAAGATTGAATTTGAGCTTATCCAATCTCGGGAAGATAAACCCCATGAACTTGATCTCGCCCCTAGCTGGGAAGCACAACTAGATCCAAGTCAGAAGGAACATCTTAAGAAGATTGTCGACGATCTGCCTAAACTTGAACCAAACCAAGTAAACATAATGGGCTTTCAAGCTGAATATTCTAATGAAGGCCAACTTGGGGTAACAGTCATGATAAGGAATGGAAGTAAAAACCCCCTACAATTAGAGCAGATTCCATTGGCAATAGTGGATGCGGCTGGAGATATTATCGCGAAGGGCGGCTTTAAACTTAATGATTTTAAGGTAAAGGCAAATGCAACACGCCCATGGACTTTTGTATTTCCAAAAGAACTTCTTAAAAAAGAAAATCCTGATATGTCCAGCTGGAAGGTAATTATGCCTACTCAAGAGCAATAATATTCCCTGCCCCTTTTGAAAAAGAGGGGCAGTTTTTCACTAAATCTCCAAAATAAAACCTCCTAGAAATTGTCCTAGGAGGTTTTATTTTCTATTTAATTACCCGCCGGCTTAAATTCAATATGGGTTGCAATATTCGTGATGTAAAGCTGCGATCCAAGGTTGAATTGCCCTCCGTACAGTGAGTCGCTTCCATATACACGGTATGTTTCACCAGGATTGAGCACCCTTACTTCCTTTAGCTTACCGTTTTCGTCACGCTGCCAAAGGTTGACTTTCTTCTTTATGTAGACTTTCCCGATTTGCCCATCCTTTATAGGAGCGGGCTGAATGTATCTTCTCGCACCAAGGTACCTTTTCTTGTAATAGCTTTCATTCAAGCTGGAGATTGCTATTCCCTTTGGTGATGCATGAATGAATTTATTGTCCCCGAGATAGATTCCAGAATGGGATGGACCAGCTTTATAAGTAGTAAAGAACACTAGGTCGCCGGGAACCCTATCAGCCGGATCGATTTTTTCACCCTGGGCAAATTGGTCCGCGCTTGTCCGTGGAAGGTCAACACCAAATTCACTATATACATAAGAGACATAACCCGAACAATCGAACCCTGATGGTGTCGTGCCTCCCCATTTATATGGAACACCCACAAATTTTTGGGCATAGTCCGTCAAATCCACAATTTCTGCAGCATCGGCCTTTTCAGTGCCTGCAGTTATAAAAGCTATGATAAGCATCAAAATGAATGGCAAACTTCTAACCTTCTTCATCAGCAACCCCCGAAAAGTATATCTTTGTCGATTTTGTGAATATTATGTAATTTCTTACAACATATGTTCATTTTAGTATAAGAGGATGCCAGAGTCTATTTCACTAGTTTTACAAATCTCGCTTTTATGTTACATTTTTGTTACAAAAGGTTTAAATGGTGTCGAAATCGGGGAGATGTGTAAGTTAGGCAATAAAAAAAGGCAAGCCCGCTAAACGAGCCCGCCGTGTGTTCAGCTGAATTCCGGCCAGTTTTTCTGGAATTCATCGCCTTCGATTTTTTCGATTGTACGGTATTTAAAGGGGAGCAGTTCCCCTTCAGGTTTTTCAATAAATTCCTTTGCCAGTTCAAACGGAATCAAATCAAATTGGTCTTTGTTTTCCGCAATAAAGTATACGCCTAAAATTTGTCCCTTTTGTTTCAGGTCCAAATTCAGGAATGCAGGATAGTAGGATAGGTCACTCGATTCGAGTACGGCTTTGGCTGTAATGGTTCCATCGTCCTCTATTTCAATCGCATCATTACTAATTTTGTCGAGCGCTTTTACAGCCCATCCCTGTTTTTTATATCCCCCAATAATTTTCGGAGGGTTTTCCTTCAATTGTTCCAAAAGCTCATTTTGACCGTTTAAGTGTTCCATTGCTTAAAATACTCCCTCCAGCTCCCTCAGATAGTGGATACAATAATTAGAGATTTATAGTAAATATGCTTTTTCAGCATAATCAATATTAACAAAATTGTAAACATATCATCTTATTATTAACATAATCGTTTGTAATCTGCAAACATCTGTTTCTAATCCCTTTTACTCAGGATAATCAATTGGATATACGGGCGCAAGTTAAATTATAGGTAAATAGTTTAGCAGTGATATCAAACCAAATGCCTCTGCAAATCTTGCAGAGGCATTTGATTGTTGCTTTTTTTTGCATTAATAAACCGCGGTAATATCATCCACAAAGATTTGGCCTTTGTTTTTGTTCAGGTCATTTGTCTCCATATAGCGGACTGGCATTTCAATTCTGTAAGGAGCCTTCAGTCCTGCCGGCATTTCCGCTTCAACGTATTTCCAGCCAGTCCAGTCAAGATTGTTAGTAAAATCGAGCTGGATTTCGGTGCCGGCCGCATCTCTCAACTGCGAACGCAGCCAGTGGCCTTTTGCGTCCCCGTACACCCACATACCGATTTTTACCGGTACTCCCGGAATTTCAATTGATGCAGGCGGAGTTGCATAAACCCCGGAGGTTCCCGTTGTTCCAATAAAGTCATACGCTACCTTCAGAGACTGGGTTCCGGTTTTGATATACACTTTTTCCGGAGCAATCGACACAGAATTGAAGCGCGCACCGCTTGCTTTCCATCCTGAAAGGCTGCCTTCAAAGTTTTCGACAACGATGGAGCCTGGATTGCCGACAATGACATTGAACTTGGCAGATACTGTTCCGTATGAAACGGTCACTGTGGCCGAACCATCCTCATTCCCGGCCTTAAAGAGTCCGTTTTCCACCGTTCCGATTGGTGAAGAGAGCGTGTATTGGAATACAGCCGGATCCTCTACAATTTTTTTGCCCGCAAGATATCCAGATGCCGGAACCGAGAATGATCCATTTTTATCAACAATAACTGTTGGATTTGCAAGCTTAATGCTATCGAGTGTATTGACGATTTCCGCGTTGACACTTGCTTTGAATGTTCCGGTAGAAGCGGTAATCGTGCCTTTTCCAGCTGTCTTCCCGGCTGTAAATGACCCATCGCTGTTGAACGTTCCAAGTGTCGAAGTCCAGGCCAGTGGATCTGTTACAGTAATTGGGTTATTGTTCTTATCCAGCCCACGAACAGAAATGTTAAGGTTTTTATAGGTTGCACCCGCAAAAAGCTTCAGATCGTTTGCGGATAGAAGCAATGTATGAAGCGGGCCTGCTTTCCACAAACCGACAATAAGCAGGGAATTGGCGACATTTCGCTCTATCCCATCTGATGGCGAGTTGACAACGGTCGCATCCGCATTTCCCGGTTCACGAGCAACCATCGTAGATGAACCGCCACCGTCAAATGTCATCGCTTCGACCGCACCAAGATCTTTCATCACTTTGGCGGTTTCAGTCAGTGTGACACCCGCACTTACGGTTTGCCTTCCGTCTATGACAATAACGAAAACGGATCCGTCCTTCTTAATGCCAATAGCCGTTCTCGGTGCCGCGCCTGTTACACTAATCGTTTGCGCGACGCCGTTTTTAACAAGGTAATACCTGCCGCCGATCGCCTGTTCAACCTTGTCCCAGGCCGGATTGTTATATGCGAGATTAATCTCGACTACATCGCCGGCAACAAGGCTTTTCAGGTACTCACTTCCTTTTGCATGCCCCGAAAGAACCAACTCACCTGGAACCAACGGTGCGCTGCCCTTGCCGACGACAACTTCTTTTACAACTGCCTTGACCGTACCATTTCCGTTCAGCTTGCCCTCAATATTGGTCAGAACCACTTCGGTACCCAGTTCATTCGTCATCGTCGTTGAAGCGAAATAGGGGGTGTAGAGAACAAGATGGTCCGCAAAACGACGCTTATTGACCGAATCAATCAAATAGGGATTCTGTCCATTCACAGTCATACTTAGCGTAATATCAGGATTTCCAATAATTGCTTTTCCTTCAGGGGAAACCCCAAAAATTGTCCGTTCATTTTCCGGAGTCTTATTCGTCGTAACAATCTCTCCGTTATGGACAGTCAAGTCTGTTGGCGAGCCATTTGAATCGAAGTAATCACCATTCACGCCACCGATGATAAAATGCTCGTCAGCCTGCTTTCGAGCGGCCATTGAGCTTACAGTTTCAAAACCTATCATTTGGTCCTTTGCCAGCGTTGTTTCGAATTTGATTTGCGATGCCTGCTGGTCGACTCCGAGAACATAGATTTGCTGTTTTCCGCGGGAGCTATCTACCGAAAGCTTCGACTGGGTTACCCCCGGCGCAAGAACTTTCGACTGCTCATCCGTCACCGTCCCGATGGAAAGCTTTGTTCCATATAGTTCAGGATTTACCAGCTTCAGTTTGTGGAGTGACGGAGTTCTGTACTCTACGTACCCTGCCATTTTTGTAACAAAATACGAGCCGCCAACCCCGTACTGGCCGCCGAATTCCGAACTGAACTGATAGACACGATACCTTTCGCCAGGTTTTAGGACTCGGACGAATGTGAGTTTATTATTTTCTTTTTTCCATAAGTTGATAGGCTTAAGGATATCTACCCTGCCAATCTGTCCTTTTACAAGCTGCGCCCCGTCCCAGCTGACATATGGAGTGGTGGTCGCGGCTTGTCCGCTTTCGGTGGAAAATGGAGCTGTAACAATTGACAACAATAACACGATACAAATAAAAACCTTATTTCTCATCTGTCTCTCCCTTCATCTCTCAAACCTTACTATACTAGTATACGACAAATCTTTCCACCAGCGCCTTCATTTCTACAAAATTGGAAAAATAGTACCAGTTAAAAATGTCTTTCATTGTTATTATAGGTAATATGGATTAGGAATATAGAAAATTATCCCTCATACAAAGCAAGGAGGCCTCCGCCCAAAAAAGTACCCGGAAAGGAATCCAGTCCGGGTATTGGAATCATTTTACTTAGTACAGCAAAGCAAAATTAATAAGGTTTATAAAAGTTTTGAGTGAAATAAGGGCGCATCGTTCCTGTCTGAAATTGAACCCCGGTCCCCAAATATGAATATTTTCCACTCAAAATATTCTTTCGGTGGCCGAGCGAATTCATTAGCGCCTCATGGGCAAAAATACTGCTCGTATACCCCATTGCGATGTTTTCACCGGCAGCTTGGTACACAATTCCGGTTGCCTTCATCCGGTCAAATGGGTCCTGTCCGCGCGGGTTCGTGTGGCTGAAGAAACTATTTGCCGCCATATCGAACGAGTGGCTCCTAGATGAAAGCCTAGCTTTCTCACTCCAAGCTAAAGCAGGAAGGCCATTCCCAACACGGTCTGCATTCACAAGGTCAAATAACTGAAGCTCGAACGCTTGCTGCAATGCAGCGGAAGGTTGTGAAAAGAAACCGGCCTTCCTATTCTCCACATCTTTAGAAACAATCTGTAAAGCGGTAACTTTTCCGTAGTTATGAATATCGTAAAATACGGTTATATAAAAATCATTCTTATAGAAGGTTTGCTGTTCATTATCATTTCGAACAGAATAGTTTATATTTCCCTTTGTAATTCCTTCCACAGGGTTTCCGAGCGCGGCTTTGACAGCATCGCGGGCCATTCCCACTCTTACATTCTCGAATTGAAAAGCGGTGTCCATGGTGTATAGCGCGCCAATTTTATCATTTACATAGCTGACCATATAATAATTCCTGTACCCTTTATGATAGGTGTACCAGGAAGTTCCATATTCATTTAAACTAATACGTCTTTCCGGTCCAAGTTTGTCCACAATGGCGTGCCTTGTATCCGTTAATTCGACCGGAGTCTTGCTTTCGGCAACCGCTGCCTTTTTGCAATCGAGCTGGCCAAGCTTCGTTTTCGATGGTGTTTCGTATTTTACCCTGGCATCACGGTCAACAAAGTAGCCTCCACCGACGCTCAGCATACCAGGCTTAAAGGCATAAATCCTATAGGTCTCACCTGCTTTTAGCATTCTGGAAAACTGCCTGCTCTCACCATTTAATTTAAAAAGCGGTGTCTCTCTTAGAATTGTCAGTCTTCCAATCTGGCCAAGTTTCAGCTCAGCGCCATCCCATTGAACGACTATGCTTGCCGAAATTCCAGTACACAATTCAGCGGCCTCTCCCTTTTCGGCCGGCGTAAAATAAATAAAGGCGGCGCTGAGCATGAAAGTGGATGCAGCCACCTTAAGCAACTTTGTAAATAAGTTCATTCCCATTCCCCTTTTTCTTTTTTGTACCACCTCATTTTAGTAGGTTGTCCCTCTTCCGTATAGAGGGACTTTAGTCATTTTTTGGGTAAATGGACCTGGCATTTTTTGAACTTTTCGTGAAACCATTATAAAAATTAAATCCATTTTTGGTATTTAATTGAAATTATTAATTTTTTCTCTTGAAACCGGATTACATGATTCGAAACTTTATTCCTGATTATTCGCCGGTAAGCGCTAGCTTTTATGAACCGGATTTTGCTATTTATGAACCTTGCTCGATCTTTTATGAACCGATTTTGAAATTTATGAACCGATTCCCCTGTTTTATGAACGTAATAGTATGACAGGGACGTTACACAAACCTATTTACATGCAACTTCCCCATATTATGAAGGACTGGAAATTTCACGAATCTAATCTGGAGTTCGTTCACCTTTTAATAACCGTATCCACCCCAGGAAGCTTTTTCTCCATATCACTTCTGGCTCAAAAAACAGGCCATCCCTGGCGCCGGGATGGCCATTTGTCAATTTGAATTGGTGAGCCTTTACTTGAATTCTACCTTCAACGTGTACGGGTTTAAAGTCGAGTTTCCGAATGCGTCCCTGACTTTAATATGATACGTTCCTTTTTTCAAAGAGAAATTCAGGACTTCCGCGTCGCCTTCCGGATAATAATCCGCCTGTGCGACCAGTTTCCCATCCTTATAAAGGGAGATGATACTGTCAACTTCGATTCCGGCGGCAAATTCAATCTTCCCTTTCGAATCTTTAGCCAGCTTCAGCTCATACCAATCTTCATCTCCAAAAGGAACTCCGGCGTTCAGGTAACCGGTAGCCTTCAATCCATTCTTTCCATTTGCCGCAAGCTGAAGCGGTTTTGAAGGAATGTTGTTCTTCACAACAGACCCCTTGTCTTCATCCACTGTATTCACAGGGGCTACTTTCAATTGATACGGAAGAAGGGAAAGAGGAACCGGGCCGTCAACATAGCCGCTTACAAGAAGAATATAATTCTTGTTCTTACCAGCTTTGAATGAACCATACGTATTGCCGGAAAAAGCGCCGCGGTCAATGTACTGGGCCTTCCTTGTTTCTTCTTCATCAAGCTTCCGGTTTTTGTTGGTGTCTTCTACGACAACCACCATCCCAAAAATCGGGTTAACCAGCTCTTTCGGATACTTGCTATAAACCGCAGGATCAACTGCTTTCGTTCCGAATGTAACGCCGTATATTGCATCCGCCTTCGATTCGAAATAAAAATTATCCTGATCGAACGGCATTGCAAAATTCCCTTCCACTGTCCCGGCCGGCAGGTTGCGTACATTTTCCGGCTTATCATTGTCTTCGTACTGGTCCTCCGGGTTTTCAAACAATAGTTTTGATGTAAACTGGTATGGATCAAATGACATTTCACCAGTGTAATAATTCGAGTTCACTTTAATGTAGTACGTTTCGCCTTTTCGCAGCCCTGTATAAAGGGATGAATCCATCCTGATCCCCGCCCAGTCCCATGTCATATTTGAACCAATCTGGGCAAGGTATTTAAATGGTTTACCGTTATAATCCTTTAGCTCGATAATCTTGTAAATACTTATTATCGGCACTGTAAAGCCTTTTTCAGAAAAAGCAAACTGGAAAATGCCTGTTTCAGAAGGAGTTGTCTGGAACCAGTCCTCATCTTCCATCATTTGCAGGTAGCCGCCAGCCTGGTCGCCAACCCCATATGGCTTGGAACCCTCCTTGATCATCCTTAGGAATTCGTCCTCTCCGTCTTCAGATGTGCCAGGATCCATTTCCTTTTTTTGTTCGTCTAGGTTTCCGCCTGTTTCCTCTTTACCGCCGCCCATAAACGGGAACATATCCTCATCTCCCGGGAAGACTTTACCTTCCACTTTCAGCTTATATGGAACAAGCGAAGGCTCAGCAACCTGATCTTTGGCCATCAGCCCGGGGTTGAAAAAGAAATCGTACATCATAAAATAGTTGGGATCAATTTTGTTCGAAACTTTGATAATATACGTCATTTCAGGTACGGCGGAAAAGTTCAAGCTTTCCCCGGCACCGTGTCCGCCCCTGTTGCTGTATAGCATTGGGTCAGCCTTCATCTCTCCCGATGCCAACGCATCAAGGATCCTTTTTTGCTCTTCTGCAGGCAGCTTATCAAAATCAGGCGGGAAGAACATATCAGCGGGATAGAGGCTTATGCTCGTATCCGTGCCGGGCACTCCCGAAAGCTCAATCCTCACAGCCTGAGGTTCTTTAACGGAAAACTTGTAATAGTCATCATCACCATCTTTGCCAATTAAGTACATTGGTTTGCTGCCGCTATCATATGGAAGTTCGATTGCAATCGGTTTATCTAGGGAAGATTCATCCTCCGGCAAATCGTCGGGCTTTTGAACGGTAAGATTAAATTTTGCGCTTTCCCTTGCTGAATCATCATAGCTTCCATTCACTTCTTTTACCCCGAAAAGGACGGTCCCACTGAACGGAGCTTCGAAGAATTTTCCCTCCTTAACTCCTTCACGTACTTTATTGACATCAATCATCATTTTTTCCGAAGCGGAATACATGTGGATCATCAATTTATAATCAAAATGCGATCCTCCATCAAGAATGAACTGGAGATTGTCGCCTTTCTTCACCTCTGCCTTATACCATTTCTCCTCATAGGCGGCGGTAATATTACCCGATAGCTTTGTCTCCTTGCCGAGTGAAACAGGCTGAGATTTCTCCAGCAATTCCTTGTCGGTATAGGTTTTCTTTATAATATCGGGGAGTTTTTTCATGTCGAACTGCAGTGCTGCAACAGGGTTAATAAGCCCGTTTCCATATTTAACGTCAAACCCCTTCTCGCCAAGGTCCTCGGCAGTATGCTCAAGAATATACTCGACCTGGTAGGGAGTCAGCATCGGATATTTTGATAACAGTAGTGAAGCAACTCCCGCGACCATTGGGGCAGCCATCGAGGTGCCAGTCAGTTTTCGGTAGCTCGATTTTCGTTCATATTCATAAATCGTACTGTAAATATCCTCTCCTGGAGCAACCACATCAACCGAAGGGCCGTAGGACGATGACATAGAAAGCTTTTTCTGGCTGTTGACATTCCCTACAGATATAACACCTTCATAGGCCGCCGGGTAGCTTAGCATATCATTTCCCGTATTACCCGCTGCCGCAATAACGACAATGTTTTTCTCAAGTGCTTTTTTAACTGCATCCTCAATCAATGGGGAAGGCATCGAACCGCCAAGGCTCATATTAATAACCTTCGCTCCTTTGTTTATCGCATAAAGAATGCCCTCGGCGATCGCAAAATCGGACGCCCCCCAAGCCCGGTCAAAAACGTCGATTGGCAAAATTTTTGCATTGGGGTTAACGCCGTATCCGCCAATCCCGTTATCCTTTGCAGCCGCGATAATCCCTGCTACATGCGTCCCATGGAAGTCTGGCGAGCCTTGGTTCATTGGCGACACTGTGTTATAGCTCGGGAGCAATTTCCCTTTTAAATCAGGATGGTTCGGGTCAATCCCCTGGTCGATGACCGCAACCGTAACCTGGTATTTCCCCGCAAGAGACTGTGCCTTAGCAAGATTAAGCATACCCACGTGATACTGGCTCGCCGCTTTTGGGTCTTCAATCCCAAGTGGCCTGTACAAAGCGCTTGGCATAACCGCAGCCACTTTCGTGTTTTCCCTGTACCTGGTGATTACGTTGTCTAAATCTTTTTTATTTCTTACCTTTACAACCGCATAATCCAAGCCTTCGATTTGTTTAACCGGCGTCCCACCTGCATAACGGTGTTCACTCAGGGTCAATGGCTTTTTGAATCTGATGATGAGTGTATCGTCGCTTAGCGCCTTCTCCCCATCTTGTTGCATCTTCATTTGCGCCTGGCTGACATAGCCGGTCGGGCTGGACGCAAAATCATTGTACTTCACTGTTGTCGCATGGACCGGGCCAGTAAGCAGGCTTGCCGCTACAAGGGTTGTACCCACTGCCACAAGGCCAGATTTCCTAAACCAGTTTTTCATAGGACCCCCACTTTCTCATCTTTTCTTGCCATAAAAAGAAATGGAGAATGGGCATCCCGTTCAAGAGTCCCATTCTGGTTAAAAACCTCTCCATTTCCATAGTTTACTATTTATATAGACTCCGCGAAACGGTAAATAGTTTCATTAATTAAATATTTATTTTTGAAACCCGAAAGGACCTCTGCCATTAACAAAAAACAAAAAAAGGAACCTCCCAAGCAAATGGGACGGTCCCTTTAATAAGATAATTAATTGGCTCTTAAAAGAGCTAGTTTATACTTGGACGGAGTTTCGTAGCGAGTGTTTGCGCCATTGTCACTGATGAAGTAGCCAGCCCCAACGCCGTATGTTCCGTTATAGCTGTATACACGGTAACGTTCGCCTGCCTTTAGCTCACGGACGACTACCGCATTGCCATCAGCATCAAACTTCATTAGGTTAACCGTGCGAAGAATAGAAATCCGGCCAATCTGGTTCCTCTTCATGAGGGTACCGTCCCAATATACAACCGGAACAGGCCTGTTCAGCAGTTCTTCTTCTCTCTCTGCTTCTTCAACTGTCTTGGCTACGATACGCCCTTCAACCTTCCTGTTCAGGACGCCCCGCTTGCCGATGTAATTGATAAGCGCTTCATCAAGGGCAGGAAACTCATTTACAATCGGGCTGTCCTTGAAGCTTGTATATTCGTCGCCGCCCGCTGCCATGAAGTCATTTGTCGCAACAAGGTATTCTTTATTCATATCCATTGGCTGGCCGTTGACCTTCATTGAATGGACACGATCGCCTTTTTCACGAGTAGTATCGATTGCAAAAGACATTCCGCCAATATGCGGGAATGCGCCTTTTGGCTCCGGGTAAGAATCTACGCCATTTTCAATACCCGCCTTAAGCTGGGCGCCAGTCAACTTCTTCGTTACAATGTAGTTTCCGAACGGAAGTACTGTAATAACATGGCCTTTTGTAATTTTGCCTACAGGAATAGACGCTCGTATACCGCCGCCATTCGTGATGGCGATTTCGGCACCGGTTACATCAATCATTGCATCCGTGATCAGGTTGCCAAGGTTTGTTTCACCCGCACGCACTTGGGCACGCTCACCGTCCAGAACAACTCCCGTTTCTCCAATTACCTCGGAAAGGATTTCTTTCTGGCTATCCTTTACGTTTTTAATAACATCCAAGATTGCAGGATCCGGCGTAACTTCTTTCGCCTGTTCCTTCGTTATCAGGCGGGCCTTTTTATCAACAAGCTTATTCCCTTCAAAAGTAAGTTCAACAACTCCAAGGTTTTTCGTATATTCACCCGCGCTTACAATCAGGGTGTCATCGCATTCCTTCAAGCCTTCAACAAGTGTCGAGTGGCTGTGTCCGTCAACGATCAGGTCAATTCCAGGGGCTCCCTTGGCAACCTTGATTGAAGTGTCGGTGCTTGAAGCGTCAATACCGAGGTGCGTAACCGCAACAATAACATCGACGTTTTTCGATTTCAGCTCAGCAACCATCGCCTTTGCTTCCGCTACCGGATCTGTGAACTGAAGGCCTTCAACGTTTTTCGGGTGAGTCTTATAATGTGTTTCAGGGGTTGACAGGCCGAAAATCCCAACCTTTATCCCATCAATTTCTTTAATTTCATATGGCTTCAGAATAAGGGAATTATCAGCTTTCTTGCGTACGTTAGCTGACATTACCGGGAAATTGACTTTCTTCGTCAAATCCAACAGGGTCTGATAACCATAGTTGAAATCATGGTTACCGGCCGCCATTCCATCATAGCCGACTGCATTCAAAACCTTAGCAACGCTATCGCCATTTTCCAAAGTGGCAAAGGTTGTTCCGTGGAATGTATCCCCAGCATCTAGCAGCAGGGTGTTTGGGTTTTGTGCCTCGAATTGCTTAACGAGAGTCGAGATTTTCGCAAATCCCATCCCGTCCGAGGATGTCTCCTCGACCCGGCCGTGCGAGTCGTTCGTGTGAAGAATGGTAATTTTCTTCGATGCTGCCTGAGCTGTTTCAGCCGGAGCCGCAAAATTCAATCCAAACCCTGAGCCGACTACCACTGCTGAAACAAGGGCGATTAGCCCTTTTTTCATGTTTCTCATTCTGCTCCCCCTAACAAGTATGTATTCTCAAACAATCTAATTATAGCGAAAAATGAGTGGAAAGTCCCTCTTTTTTTGTAAATCTTAACACTATTCCGACAAAAATCCCCATTTATTAAAATTGTAAATTTCCTGTAAATTTATTGGCTGATTTCTGCTATAATAACTTATTATATAGGGCTATTGGTCTAATAGCTGGAGGAGTGTAGCTGTTGTTAACCATTTTTAAAAAGTATTCTTCTATGATTCTATTGTGCCTGCTGCTCGCTCTGCCATGGACCGGGAAAACCCTCCTTTTTGTAAAAGAAACCGCCCTGGAGCCCAGATACGCGCTTATTTATCTATCATCCCTTGGTTTTGCAGCAATCGTTGCGAGCCTTTTATTGATAAAACGCAAGTTTATTGCAATCGCTTCTGCCAGTGCTTTATACGCATTGGCCAGCCTATTGCTGTACGCCGATGTCATGTACCAGCGATACTACAATGCGATTATCCGTATCGAGCTCTTAGCTCAGGTCGGGCAGTTAAAGGATATCCGGTCGTCAATCATTTCATTGATTAGCGGGTGGGATATCCTATACTGGATTGACGTCCCTTTGGCAGCAGTCGCCTTTTTCCTTTTTGTAAAAAAAACCCGGCCAGTTCAGTGGAAAAAGCAAGGACTGGCCTTCCTGTCGGCGGGCTTGGCTATCATTCTCACAATCTCGTTGTCTGCCTTTAAATTTACGTACTCCGATCAGTATAAAATTTCACGCGGCGGCATTATTCCAGCCCATCTATATGATATTGGCTGGAACGTCTATAAAAAAGCGTATTTCAAACAGGCCCTCGTGCAAAAGAAAAGCATTGAAGAAATCCGGGAGACGTTCAAAAGCAGGCAGGAAATTCAAAAGTCATCCCCCTATTTCGGAAAGTTCAGCGGGAAAAATATCATCATGGTACAGGCTGAATCACTGAACACGTTCCCTATCGGATTGCTCGTTGAAGGAGAGGAAGTAACCCCGAACCTAAACAAGCTAATCAGTGAAAGCCACTATTACCCGAATACGTACCTTCAGATTGGAAGGGGAAATACATCCGATGCGGAGTTCGTCGCCAACAACTCCCTTTATCCGATCGGATATATCGGCGCCTATAAGGGATATCCAAATAACCAGTATCTATCCCTGCCCGAAGTACTGAACCAGTATGGCTATTCAACAAGTGTAACGCACGGCAATACGCCCGAATTCTGGAACAGGCAAACAGCCTATAAAAGCCAAGGATATGGCGAATTTTACTACCGGGGCCATCCGGAGTTTAAGGACGATGAAATTATCGGGCTTGGCATTTCGGATAAAAGCATTTTCCATCAAATGGCCGCGATGTACAAAAAGGAAAATAAGCCATTCTTTAATTTCATTGTTTCACTGACGAGCCACCGGCCATTCATTCTTGATGAAAAATACCAATATCTAACCCTTCCATCCAAGTTGGAAGGAACTTCAACAGGCAATTACTTGCAGAGCATCCGCTATTTTGACGAAGCGCTTGGTGAATTCATAGCCGAGTTAAAAGAGGAAAACATTTGGGACGATTCGATTTTCGTCGTTTACGGGGACCACTACGGGCCGCTTCCGACTGATCAAGAAGAAATCCGTAGCCTCCTTGGTATTAACTTTAATCAAAAAACAAGGTTCAACATCCCATTGATCATCCATCATCCTGGACAGACAGAACCGGTAGCGAATGGAGGAACCGGAAGCCAGATGGATATCTACCCCACCCTTACCGCCCTGTTAGGGATTGATGATCAGCTTGTCCAGCTTGGCACGACCCTTGATGCGAACCATAAAAGGATTACCGGTTTCGCATTTGAAACAACCCGCTATTCCTTCTTTTCGGACGATTATGATTACCTCGCCTCACATGAGGGAGTATTTGAAAAAGGAATCTGTATCGATAACCGAACCCGAAAAAAGACCGATGTCCAGCTATGCCGGGAAGGCTATGATGATGTATACAAGGATATTCGGATTTCAACACTTCTATTGGAAAATGATTATATTGGAAGAATATTTGATACCGGCACTTTGAGGGCAACGGGGAAAAACAAATAATTCATGTAAAAGGAGCGTTCTCCACAAAGTTTAGCGGAGAACGCTCTATTATCTACATTGCTTATTATTTTTTATAAAAAATGAGCACCAGTAATGACTGATGCCCGTTCCCACTTTGGTATCAAATTAACTATTGGTTTAGTTTCTCAACTGGAATCATGTAAAGATTTGCGAAATTCCGGTAATAGATATTCCCCCGGCCATCCTGCGTAATTTCGTATGCGCCGCTCTCTAGGAGGATTTTATAGGACATATCAGCTGGATTGATTCTGAAAAGCCTGCCTTCCATCGTTCCGTACACAAAGCCATCTTTCCCGGCAATAAGCCTGGCATTGCTGAATCTTCCGGAAATGGCATTTAACAGCTTAACAGACCTGAATTTATTCAGATTAGGATTATAGGAGAAAATCGTCCCGTCCGCAGCTCCCCAAATATCCCCGTCCGGACCCTTTATTAAGGACATGACCATTGTTGCTCGGACAGGAAGAAAAAAGAATTCCTTTTCTTACGGATTAGCAGGGTTAAAACGGAAAAACTTCGCACTGAATTGGTCACGCTGGTAATTCGAATGGATGGAAGTCCCGCCGTATATATATTGATCATCTTGAAGCAATGAGATGATGCTCTGGTTTGTTATATAGTCTTCATGTACCTTGTAGGTCCCAGTTGCCACATTATAATTGAGCAGCAGGCCGCCCTTAAGGGAATCCTGGGCATATGTCCCCGCAAACAAGTGCGTATTGTTGTAGCCAGCCATTGCGGTAATCCGTTCCTGCCTGTACTTATCAAGGGCAATCATCTCTCTTATAGATGATTGATCCCATAATTCATTTGGAGTAATTTCAATAAGTCTTGCTTTTGGGTAGGCACCCCCATATAGCTTCCCATTATGGCACTTTCTAGCTGGTTTACTCCACCAAGCTGGACTCCCTTTCTTTCTATTGTGTGCAAACTTGGTTAGACTGCCAATCAAAAATCCATTTACGTAAACATGTCGATTGGCCGGATCTGTAAATAAGGTATGGAGGTTAACCGGGGGTGAAGGCACTAATGCCTTTTTAACCATAACTACATTTGAAAAGATTTGTAGAGAAAATAATTCCCTTCATTATCTGTAAAGGATTATAAGCACGATTTTATTCGACGCCTCTCTTCAGCGTTTGAGTCAACCCACATTTTCTTTTGGCCAAGTACCAGAACAGCCTCTAAATCATCGAGTACTGCGCTTGGAAACTACACTGTTTTTCATTTAATCTTTTTACTGCACCGCAGGAATACTTGTATTCCCACTTTAAGGATGATGCCTAAATCATCAAACCGTGTGAGACCTTTAAAGAGCTTGAGCGAGAGATTAAGGATAATATGTTGCATTACAACCGCTACAGTATCAATGGGCATAAAAAGATGCCCCCGTACAGGACCAGGAAATATTTAAAAGACATATCATATTTGGACCGCTCTACAACATCAACGTCAGAAATGTCGTAAATGGTTTTAAGCATAATGAATTTAAACATAAGGATGGGATTGATTGCATTCCGGCCATTATCCAAACAATACTTCTCCAAGTTCCTCATAGACAAAGGAAAAATTAACAAGCTCATTGATTCTCCTTAATAATCCCTAAGTCCCTTGTTCGTCATCTCTAATCTGAGTGATTTTTATTTTTATACTTGTAATTCATCAGATGAAAATTCATTTTCATAAACGTGCCAATTTCATAAACTTCTTGTTTAAAAAGAATAAATAGTAATGTGACCAGAAATGAACCTCCTAGGAACAGTATGAGCTTATTACCAATAAAAACCACAAGACTTATCCAAAAAATTAGGAGACTTAACATTATAATTGTTTCCCATATTTTAATATTAAAGTAAAAATATTTAAGTCCAAAATAGGTCCGTAACAAATAAAATACAAAATAGGACAAACAGAGCGCCACTGCTGCGCCTATAGTTCCTAGGCGCGGAATAAACAATAAACATAACAAAATATTTAAAATTAATGAAACACTCGATATTATAATATGAATATAGGATTTCAAAACAAAGTTAACACCTTGGACAGTTGTTTCAGACATAGTGTATAGAACAGGCATTAAAGTTAAAAATGCAATAATTGATGAAGCTTCTCGATATTCTGATCCCAAAAACAAAACAATTATATCTTTAAACAAAACAACCAATATACAAACCATAATCATAGTAATTGTTATGATTTTAGAAATTTTACTAAAAAAATCCCGGTTTTCTGGATTTTTTTTGTAATTTTCAATGCTAACGGGTGCCCATATTACGGCAAAGGAACTTTGAATAATATTGAGAATAGCTATTAATTTAAATGCAGCTGTGTAAATCCCCAATTCTTCATTAGATACCCATTTATTTAATAGCAACTTATCCGTAGATTGAAATAAAATTGCCATAAACGAAGCTCCCAATAGGGGAATAGAATATTTAAGAAGTTCTTTATAACTTATTTTTCGTGTTTCGTTGTCATTGATTTTCCAAAAAGGACGAGATAGATATAAGGTTATTAATGAAAGGATTGAAAATGTGATAATTGTTCCAATAATTACAGCGTATCTGTCCGGTGAAAACAAAAATACAAGGGAAACAATAAACAATAAATCAAATATTTTTTGAAGTACTTGTATTAAAGAATATCGATACCCATATTGCATCATTCGCAAAATTAATACACTAAATTGGAAAATCATTAAAGTCAAAATATATAAAATTAATAGTATCGAAAAGGAACTGTCCGGAGAAATCAATCTAGAAAATTTACTATCAAAAAACACTAGAAAAACCGAAAGGATTAAAGTAATGGTTAAAGTTACAATAAGACATTTCTTTAATAAATCTATTTTCTTTGTTTCATAGAAGAATCGAACAAATGCTTGATCTAGACCTGCTAATGAGATAATACTTAGAAGACTCCCTACTGTAACAAATAGATTGGCTATACCATATTCAGCCGGGGGGATGAGCCTTGTAATAATGGGTATACTTATAACTCCAATAAATAAAGCTGCAATGTTTCCAATTGAGAAAGAAAACATTTTTTTTAGAAAATGCACAATTCATTATCCTTATCTGAATTTTTTTTAATTGATACGTCTGCAAGATTTGATATTCTTTGTTCAGGGATGCTAATTAATCGGTTTACAGTAGATTAAGTGAAAAAAGGTGCTTTTTTTGTTCTTTAGTAGTTATATGGATGCTTCTTATATGTTCATTATGTCTTAATACCGAGTTTCCGAACTTGGTCCATAATGGTATTTCCCATAAAATATCATTTGTTTCCTATAATCAGCAACAGATCATTGCCAGTATTGAATGGTTAGAAAAGAGATTCCTCGTTATAACTGGATCGTTTATAGAACCACCATTATTCCTAAGGAGTTTTATCTTTTTTTAATTTCCCTTTATAAATTCTTCTTTCTTTTTCTCATACAAGCTTATAACAAAATAAAGCAATGTAATAATAATCCACGTAGCTCTGATCCTAACAGCTCCACTTGAAGCAATACTAATTAGAGCAAATGCTGGAGGAAATGACATTATACAAAGAGTTAAAAATTCAGGTAATTTTTGCTTAAAGACTTTTAGTAATTGTATAAATATCATTAGGATTCCCCCAAAAATAATTAAACCGTACTCAGCCATTATCTCCAGGAAGAAATTATGTACATTTATTCCCAGCAAGTTTATGCTTTGCCCTGGGCCCATACCTAGTAAGTTTGAATTCACAAATCCCTCAATTGCAGCTTTCATAAGATTTAACCTTAATATGTCACTTTCTAAATTACCAGCTGAACTTATCTTAAATACCAATTCCTCTGACGAAAAGCTAGCAAGTAAAGTAATAATACTAATTATGAAAAATGATAAAATCATAGAAGTTACGACCTTAAAAGCTAACTTATTATTTTTATATATTTTGAACAATATATATAAAGAAATAAAACAGAGAACATATATCAGCATACCATATATTGGGGCTCTTGCATTTATGTTAATAAGCACCATTATTGATATTATTATTAAAGTAAACGTTATTAATCTATTCGCCTTTGTAATAGCGTAATTTAGAAGCAGAGATACAATGCCAAAACAAATAAATGTTGCTAAATCATTACCGTTAACAAATACACTTACTGGTTTATAATAATAAAACAAAAAGTCTTCAGGACTTAAATCTACAATATGATTACCTGTAGTGATTTCCCAAATAGCGATACTTAAGTGTATTACCAAAGCAACGATTAATCCTTTATTTATAAAAACTAAATCTTCAATACTATGAATATTTAACGCCAATATGATAACAATAAATATATTTACAATTAAAGATAAATAACTAGAAATTGCATAATCATTGTTTAAAATGAACGGCATCTGTAGTGTTGCATAGCCAAACCAGATGATAAAAAAATAGACATATTTTTTAATGTCACATGTTGAGAATCTGATTTTTTTATTTTTATTCTCAAATATAAAAAATAAAATAGTAATTATAGCAACTATCCAAGATAATTTTATTCCAAAAATATTAAAGGCTTCACCTAAACAACTCGTTATAACCAAAAAAAATAAGGCGTAGAGGGTACGGGTACGCTTTACAGATTCCTCACTAACATTACTCGCTTTATTATTTTCAGTAATCCCCTTTTTTTTTGTAAAACGTCCTTTCAGCATCGTTGAATACACCCTTCATAAATAACATTCAATTTGTTAGTTATTGATTTTTCTCCGTATTTCTTTATTGTTATGGCGCTAATTTCCTCTTTTTTATACTTATCATAATTTCCAACCATTTCTCTCATTGCTTCAGTTAATTGATTTTCATTATCTACATCAATTAATATACCGTTTTCTTGATTTATTATGCTATCGGCTCCTCCGTTTCGAGTACCTATAACTGGTTTACCACAAGCCAAAGCCTCAATATATACAACTCCAAAGGTTTCAAAAGCACTAGCTAGTACAAACGCATCACTATTTTGCATATGATACGCTACTTTTTCTCTAGGCAATACTCCAAGCAATGATATTTGATCCCTCATACCAAGACTATCAATCTGGTTTTTCAACTTAGTATACTGTTCCCCTTCTCCAATAATTTTTAATTTAATTTGACTGTTTCCTTTGAAAGCACTTGTAAAAGCAGATATAGTTGGTCCAAACCTCTTTCCAATATTTAGATTGCCAACGCTGCAAAATGTAAACTCATTATTTATTCTATTCCTATGTTTAAACTGAAATAGTGGAGAAACAATGTTGGGGATTACCTCTATATATTTTTTTGTACCTGTTAATTCGATAATACTTTGTTTCAGTCCCTCTCCAACACAAATAATGGCATTGGATAACTCTATACTTTTTTTAAAATAAGAGACTTCTATAGCAGACAGACTTTTATTAATAATACTGCTTGCATGTTCTGTGATCACAACTGGTATATTATGTTTCTTTCCTATCACACTAGCGCCGTATCCTGCCGGAATAAAAGAATGAGCATGTATTACGTCTACCTGTTCACCATCAGCTTGTATTTTTCGAAATAGTCTCTCTAATCGTCTTAAAAAATGATTAAACATTATTCTTTTTGTTCTTGTTATACCAAATGCAGGTGTTACATATGAATATACTAAAACACCCTCATCATAGTATTTTCTTAACTTATAGTTGTCAGAGTCAAAATATCCAGTTCTATCTTTATAGGTAGCATTCAAAATTATTACGTGATGTCCCGCTTTTTTTAAAGCTATTGCTTGTTCCCTAAAAAATGAACCTTTTATTGAATTGTTCTTACTTGAATACCAAGAGGGTATTATTAGGATATTCACAGGTTTAATTGGCCCCCTCAATTTTGTTTTTTAAAATTTAGCAATTATATTTTTAAAACTTCAACTGAAAAAAGGGAAATAATAAATTCCAAATTATCAACATATCAGATCGTACGTTTTAATCTAAGAAAATTAATACTTTTGGAGGTTAAATCTATTATATTCTTCAATTAATATATCTGTGATTTGATTTGATATATCTTCATAATTATAGTTTTGTTTAACATAGTTATAGGCATTTTCCCGCAGTTTTTCATATTCACCTTTATCCATTTCTATACACATTAATATTTTCTCTCTAAAATCATTAACATCATTAGCTTTAAAATTGTATCCATTATTAAATTTCAACCTTTCAATATTAATTGCATTATCCTCAGATAATACTGGTAATGCACAAGCTTGTGCATCATAAAAACTCAGACTACATTCTTTAGGAAAAACTGACAAATCTGCCGATTGATAAAATTTAGGCAGTTCGTTATATTTTTGTGTTGGAAAACGTAAAATTTTATTTTCAGATGACTGGAATATTTCTTCCATTTCATTTATATATTGTTCTGTTCCATTTGAATTTCCAACTATTATTAGAACTATATTTTTATTCTTCTTATTGATAAATTTCTTTTTAAATGCTTCTGCTAAAAATTTCCCACCTTTTGTTTCATCAAGTTTCCCTGTATACACCACAACAAAATCTTCTTCTGATATTGAATACTCTTTTCTAAAATCTTCTCTAACAGAATTATTTGGATAAAATAATAATGTATCGGATCCAAAAGATACAAATGGACATTGAGTTAACGGGATTCCCAAACATTTTTCAACATAATCATCATTTACTGTTCTAATAACTTTAATTTCATGCTTTTTTACTATTGGTGCTATCACTGATTTATAAAAAACTCTATAAATCTTTCTAAATGGATTAACCGAAGACATTTCTACCATATGATTATCCATAATAATAGGGTATTTTAATGTTTTCAATTTAAGTAAATATAGCATTCCGATGTAAGTATCATTACCATGTATATATAAAATATCTGGGGAAAGAGACTCAACTCTTTCAAATATACTTTTCCCAAATATAGCCCTTCCACTAATAAAGGCTTTAATTGGAAGTCTGATAATTTTAACTCCTGTTTGTTTTGTGAATTTCTGATCATATTCCTCAATATTTTCTTTACCAAAAAATTGAGTTAAGAAATTCGGCATTTTTTCCATTTCCGCTGTAATAATTGTCACGTCATGTCCTTGTTTTGACATAAATTTACTTAATATATTTAATTGATATCCTGCATTAGGATGAAAGTAATCCTCGATATGAACAATTTTCATTGTATCAGTCCTCGTATTGTAGTGGTAGAGCTCATTCTAGAAGAATTCCCCTATTTAGAATTCTCTGTTAAAAATCACAATAGTTGGTATAGCACCTAGAAAAAAATTTTTTTTAAAAGGAAAATCCTTTAATAATTCCCATGATAAATTTTAGAATATTTCTCACACATAACTAATTTTGAATAATTATTAAACCCATATTCTGCACATTCATTAATGGATTTAAAGTACGTATTATCTGCTAAGGCGGTAATTAGTTTACTTTCAAGCTGGTTTATATCCCCATATGGAACAAAAACTCCATATCCGTCTGGAGCAGTTTCTTTTGTACCCCCCTCATCAAAGCCAATTACTGGGGTTCCACAAGAAATTGCTTCA
This sequence comes from Neobacillus oceani, assembly GCF_046237595.1. Taxonomy (NCBI): domain Bacteria; kingdom Bacillati; phylum Bacillota; class Bacilli; order Caryophanales; family Bacillaceae; genus Neobacillus; species Neobacillus oceani. Next base: position 4,214,526 of record NZ_CP143543.1, read on the forward strand.
ATACACGTAGTTGGGAAATTTTCCCTCTCACTACAAATAATAAAAACATCAGCCATTGAATAATACTCTGCAAGTTCATTTTGATTATTTGTTTTGCCTAGGGCTATAATATTCTCCCCGAAACTTTCACTAAGATCTTTGACACCTATTAATATGAACTTAATTTTTGTGTTCTTAATTTTTTCTGCTAATTCTAAAACCCAACGGCCGCCTTTACGAGAAGACATTAAATCAGGAGCTACTGCAAGAACTATCTTTTCATCTGTAATATTATGCTTTTTTTTAAGATGTTTATAAGTTCTAGGATAAAATACTTTCTCTGTATCAATTCCGTTATGTACAACGTGTACATCTTTGTCCTTTAAAAAGGATGCTTTTACTCTATCTGCTAACCATTTTGACGGTGTTACAATTGAAAGGTTATCAAATCCCTCAAACAGTTTTTTCTTTTCATTAAACATTTTCCTCGTAAAATCAAAATACATACTTGAAGGGTATTCTTTCAACCGCGGGCATTTCCCACATTCTGTCTTCCATTTATCACAATCGTATGCATACCCACATTTTCCTGTGTACATAAATTCACAATGAAAGGTCCATACAGTTTTAATATTTTTTTCTTTTAAGTAATTTATCACCGGTGCATAATTCACAAAATAAGCATGAAGTTCATGTATATGAACAACATCAGGCTTAAACTCTTCCATAAATCTGATTAACTTTTTCGTTGCAAAATAAGAATAATTTCCTGTAAGACCTGTTACTCTTGTAAGAAATGCATGAGCATATACTTCCAAATTGCTACTAAATTTATATACGCCAGGTTCATCTGCAATTGGGCCTCTACCGTAACAGACTGCTACAGTATGTCCCTTTCTATTAAGTGAGTCATACAAATCGTATACGATCTTTCCAGTACTGCTATTTTTAAAATTTACATCTATCAGTAATACTCTCACTAATTCTTCATCCCCTGCACTACGCATAATTATATTTATCATCCATAACCTTATTATCGAAAATTCCGTTTTTCCACTCCCAATTTTCTCGCTATTTTAATCGAAAGTTCAATCAACCCTAAAGAATTTTTATAATCTTTATAGGTCTTGTTTTCACCGTTAATTATTTCTTCGAATTCGGATTTGGAGATACCTAACTTACTTGCGATATATTCCTTATCTTCTTGCATAACCTCTTCGTCATAAGGTGACTCTGCCAGCTTTTGCAATGCTTCTTCCCTTGTCATTTGCCCAGTTAAAATTAAATTAGAAAAGTATGATTTTCTTTTGTCATATCCGAATTTCTTTGGTAAATAATATCCCTCATAAAACCTCGTAAAGATATTTTCATAATGCTTATTCTCATATTTTTGCCAGCCAAATTTGTCATACAATTCCTTTTCGGCTGCATCTTTATCATAATGAATAATATCTAAAGGAGCTACACGTTTCATTCCCTTAATGTAAGCATAGTTCAATCTATACTTAAACATGCCGCACATTGGAAGTGTCTTTAAATTAAGCGTTCCAAATTTATTGTGGATGTCTTTTATTAATGTTAAGTCGTTAAGATGTACCCATTCGATGGGCGGTCTAACAGCTTCGGTTGCAATATTAGATCCTGTTAAGACATATTTAATTCCATGCTTGACTGCATAATTGTATAACCCAGCAAATATTACATGATCTTGAGGAAGATCCTGATATGCAACTTGAGACTTAAAAAAAGCAAGCTGCAGATCTTTCATTTCCTCCCAATTAACCGTTTCCGTATACAAATCCAAATCCAATGCTTTAACAAGTCTCTCCATATTTTCTACAGCTACATCTAAATTCCATCCAGTGTCAACCGAATAGAGCAATGGTCTTAAACCCATTTTTTCTTTAGCGATGTAAGCCAGGTATGAACTATCAGTACCACCACTGAATCCAATGATACAATCATATTTTTTTCCTTTGCCTGCTTCACGAATCTCTTTTGAGATTCTTTCTAGTTCTGCATCATTAGTCCTATTTGGCTGCCAGTGCGGCAAGATGTCATTATAATAGCTATTACAATAATCACAAACACCTTTTTCATCAAAAACAATTTTACTATCAGTCGTATCCATCATACAGTTCGTACAAATTTGATATTCGCGCTTTTCCATTTTTCGCTCTCCTTACTTACTCCAGACCACCCTATTTATATAATCTGTATAAGACAGTATTATTCTTAGTACCTTATCAGAAACGTTTGGCATGCTATAATCAGAAACAGTTCTCAATGTATCAGATTCTTGCGTTTCTAATATCTCTAACCCTTGTAAAATTCTTTCGCTTTTCAACCCCGTCATCATAACCGATGCTTCTTCCATTGCTTCAGGTCTTTCATGGGCTTGTCTAATATTTAGAGCTTTAAAACCTAGAATTGAGGATTCCTCACTGATCGTACCACTATCACTAAGTACTGCTTTAGCTTTTATTTGAAGTTTCACATAATCGTTGAATCCTAATGGTTTCAAAGTCTTTACAAGTGGATTAAATTCGATGCCTTTAGCTTCAATCATTTTTTTTGTTCGTGGATGCGTACTTACAATTACTGGCATGTCGTACTTTTCCGCAATAGCATTTAAACTGCCAACTAAATCAAGGAAATTAGTTTCCGAACTTATATTTTCTTCCCTATGAGCTGATATAACGAAGAAATTTCCTTCTGTAAGTTGTAATCTTTCTAATACATTTGATTCTTCAATCGAATTTTTTCTGGAATTTAATACCTCAAACATTGGGCTGCCAGTCTTGATAATTCTATCAGCCGGAAGACCTTCTCTAAGTAAATATTCTCTAGCAATATCACTGTATGTTAAGTTGATATCCGCTATATGATCAACAATTTTTCTATTTGTTTCTTCTGGCACTCTTTGGTCAAAGCATCTATTTCCAGCTTCCATGTGAAAGATTGGAATTTGCTTTCTTTTTGCCGCAATAGCACATAAGCAGCTATTCGTATCTCCCAACACTAAAAAAGCATCTGGTTTTACCTCTTCAAGTATTGGATCAATTTTAATTAAAATATTCCCAACCGTTTCAATTGCAGATCCAGTAGCAGCATCAAGAAAATAATCGGGTTTTTTTAGATTGAAGTCATTAAAGAAAACTTCATTTAATTCGTAGTCATAGTTCTGCCCTGTATGGACAAGTGTATGATCTATTGCATTCGATGCTTCCAATTTATTTATAACAGCCGATAGCCTGATGATTTCCGGCCTGGTTCCCACAACTGTCATGACTTTTAGTTTTTTCATTACTATACCTCCACAAAATATGTGTCCGGTTTAGTTGGGTCAAAGCACTCATTCGCCCACATTACTGTTACCAAGTCACTTACTCCTATATTCACAATAGAGTGTGTATATCCAGTAGGAATATCAACAACTTGTAATTTTTCCCCACTAACTCTATATTCTATGATTTCATCGGAATCAATTTTTCTAAAGCGAATCAAACCTTCTCCACTAACAACTAGAAATTTTTCGTTTTTCGTATGATGCCAATGATTACCCTTTGTAATCCCGGGTTTTGATACATTGATAGACACTTGCCCTCTATCAGCAGTTCTTATAAATTCTGTAAAAGAGCCTCTATCATCACAATTCATTTTAAGATCATATGAAAATTGATTTTCGGGTAAAAAACTTAAGTAAGTACTATAAAGTTTTTTTGTAAGAGGATCCTGCATATTTGGAATGTATAAACTTGTTCTGCTTTCCTTGAACCCCATTATTAATTTTGCCAATTCTCCAAGCTTGATAGTATGTGTTATAGACACTATACAAAAATCGTCCTCTTGCATAGTAGGGTTTCCCTCAAGCGCGCTCATAAATTCTTCTAATACATCGTCTATATAACAAAGGGTTAGTTCTGCGTCTGGATTGCTTATTTGTATATCGATGCCTCTTGCTATATTATGACAAAAAGTAGCCACTACCGTATTGTAGTTCGGCCTACTCCACTTACCGAATAAGTTTGGCAATCGATATACATATACTTTATTATCCGTTTCATAAAAATAATTAAATAATAAATCCTCCACAGCTTTCTTACTTCTGCCATATGGATTATCCATTGTTGCTTGAATTGAAGAAGTTATCAGCACACGCGCTTTATTATTATGTTTTTTCAGCAGCTCTAGTAGATGAGTGGTAAAACCCAAATTACCCTTAATAAATTCATCTCCATTTTTCGGCCTGTTAACTCCAGCTAAATGGAAAACAAAATCACACTCTTTTGTATATGTTTCAAGGAGTAAAGGATCAGTTTCCCTAGTAAATTCAAATATATCGTTATAGCCCTTGTTTTTAAGCTCTGCGACAAGATTTTTCCCTACAAAACCATTTGAACCCGTTACAAGAATTTTCATGAAAAGTACCTCCTTTATTTCATTGCAGGAACCTTTTTATTCCATTGTTTTAATTCGTTTTGCACATAATCCAATTCTAGTAATTTTCCTTTAATTTGTTCTACGTTAAGTATTTGTGTATTATCCGAATTATACTCTTTTCCAGAGGAAAGCATATAATTTCCCTCAGCAAAATACTTATCATAGTTAAGATCTCGTTGATCAGCAGGCACCTTATAAAAACCAGGTAAATCCTCTGCTTTTACATATTCCTCTTTGGTAAGAAGCGTTTCGTATCTTTTTTCTCCATGACGAGTTCCTATAATTTTTATTTCATTTTTCGCATTAAACAATTCTTTTATAGCTTGAGCAAGGTCCCCGATAGTGCTGGCAGGTGATTTTTGCACCATAATATCCCCCGCTTGAGCATGCTTGAAAGCAAAAACTACTAACTCAACGGCCTCCTCAAGCGTCATGAGAAATCTTGTCATATTTGGATCTGTTACCGTAATAGGCTCGCCATTTTTTATTTGTTCTATAAATAATGGAATAACCGAACCGCGAGAGGCCATTACATTACCATATCGAGTTCCGCATATTAATGTCCTATCAGGATTAACAGTTTTCGATTTAGCTATAAATACTTTTTCCATCATTGCCTTCGAAATCCCCATAGCATTAATTGGGTAAGCCGCTTTATCTGTTGAAAGACAAATAACTTTTTTCACACCGTAATCAATGGCCGCTGTCAATACATTATCCGTACCAATTATATTTGTTTTTACAGCTTCAAGTGGGAAAAACTCGCATGAAGGAACTTGCTTTAACGCTGCTGCATGAAAAATATAATCAACCCCATGCATCGCATTTTTAATGCTCGCTAGATCCCTAACATCCCCAATATAAAATTTGAGTTTGTCATTTTTATAAAGCTTCCGCATATCATCTTGCTTCTTTTCATCACGAGAAAAAATTCTTATTTCAGTTATATCTGTTTTTAAAAATCTCTTCATTACTGCATGTCCAAAAGAACCGGTACCACCAGTAATGAGTAAAGTTTTATCTTTAAACATTCATTATCCCTCCAATTTAGTCAGGGCCTCTTCTAATAGTGACATGAATCTTTGTTTGCTAAAGTTTTTGCTATAAAATTCATTGGAGTTTTGAGCCATTGCTTCTTTCTCGTTACTATTGCAGAACTGTAATATTTTTTCAGCTAATTCAACATAATCTTCAGCAGAGCAACATAACCCGCACTCAGCCTCTTTAATTAATCGATTAGTCTCACCGTTTATTGCGCCAATTATCGGTTTACCGGCAGCCATATACGATTGCACTTTACCTGGCAGCGTGTAAGAAATAAATTTGTTATTTTTCAAGGTAACTAACATTGCATCCGCTAATCCATAAAAGTATGGCATTTCGCTTAAAGGCCTTCTTCCATAGAACACAATATTATTTAACTTAAGTTTCTTAGCAAGATCTTTACATTCTTCTAATCTAGATCCATCTCCCACTATATGAAACTTAATATTTGAATGTTCACGTAATTCATTTGCTGCTTTAACTAGTGTATCCACGCTCTGCATATCACCAATATTTCCAGCAAACACAAAATTATATTTACCATCATCAACAACCGAAATGGATTCAGTAAATATTTCTTCGGCATATTGCGGTATATGGTATATTCCACTCTTATTTACATTAAGAACATTTTTAAAATAGTCTTTAAACATGCCAGATGTGACCGCTATGGAATCTGCCGAAGAATAAATCCATTTTGATATATTCTTGAAAATTTTATAAATGAATGAATTTTCTTTTATGCCGCCAGCAGCTAAACTCTCCGGCCATAAATCCAGACAATAAAGTAAAATTTTTTTCTTATGCTTTTTCTTGTAAACAATGGCCGGTATGCCCATCATAACAGGCGAAAGCTGATTCACTAATATTACGTCATAATCTCCCTTTAAAAAAAGCGCCTTAAACGATCCCGATACAGCAAAGCTAAGATAGTTTAAAAAGAGCTTTACCTTATTACTTCCACGGCCTATTTCAAAACTTCGGATAACCTTCACACCATTTAAAACTTCATTCCTTTTCTTTCCATACCGATATCCATCAAGAACTTTTCCCTCTGGATAATTTGGAAGGCCAGTTAGCACTGTTACATCATGTCCCATTTGCACTAATGATTCACAGATGTCTGAGATGCGAAAAGGTTCCGGATAGTAATATTGGCAGACAACAAGAATCTTCATACTAATTTGGCCTCCAGCTTCTATTTAACCTTTGTTAGATACTCTTTGATTTCAAGCTTTAATCCTTCAGAAAGCGGCATCGGCTTATAAGCAAAGTCCTTCGCGGCTTTTTCATGCGCGAAACTTCTATCTTCTCCCATCCTCTGAACCTTCTCTATATAATCAATCTTTCCGAACGAACATGCTTTTAGAAGCCTTGCCAAAATAACTCCTATTTCCAATGGTACACTGATAAAAGTAGTCTTCTTATCTAAAATGCGGCTAATCAGCCTAAATAAATCCTTCATTGAAATTGGCTTTTCACCAGATAAAATATAATCACCATTTAAAATATCTGGCTTCATTAACACTTGATAATATGCCTTACCTAAATCTTTTCCATTAACTGGTTGAATTAAGTTTCTTCCATGATTTATGATTGGAAACAACCTTAACTTATCAACCATTTTTATAAAAACAACCATATTTCTATCATTGATGTTTCCATAAATCATAGTAGGTCTTAAAACGATGACTCCTATATTTGAATTGTTTTCTTGTTTGATTCTTTCAATGTTTTGTTCTATATCCTTATATTCTTCTGAAGCACTTTTATATTTGGAATAAATACCAGTTGTATGGACAAGAATTACTCTCTTAACACCGTTTTTAATAGCTGCTTTCATAAGAGTTACTGAATAAAATATGGAAGCTATATGCACAACAGTGTCAATTCCATACAAAGCTTTATTCATAAACTTTTGATCGTCTAAATTTCCTATTATTTTTTCGATGTTTAAACCAGAACTATCTATCATTGATGTATCAGAATTTTCGCGGACAACACAACGAATTGGGCCATCATATTGGTTTTTAATTAGCTCTTTTAAAAAATATCTTCCACTGTGCCCCGTGATTCCTGTAACCAATATCATTTTTCTCCACCTCTATAACTTCCCTGTTGAACCAGGCATTTTAGTACTTGCAACTTCCTTTAATGCGCTAGTTCCACCTTCGACAACCCCGTCACTCTTAATAACACTTCCTATAGTTCCAAAAAAACATTTGATATCCATCCACAGGCCAAATTGTTGAACGTAGTCTCCATCCAACTTTGCCTTGACATCGATAGGCAGCTCATCTCGTCCATTAATCTGTGCCCAACCGGTCAATCCAGGTAGCACATTATTAGCATTGTATTTATCTCTTTCAGCAATCAAATCATACTGATTCCACAATGCCGGACGTGGTCCAATAATACTCATTTGTCCAATAAATATATTCCAAATTTGCGGTAACTCATCAAGGGATGTCTTTCTTAGAAACTTGCCAGTTTTTGTAATATACTGGTCAGGGTTATCCAATAAGTGAGTAGGAACGTCCTTTGGCGTATCGATTCTCATAGTACGGAATTTTAATATATTAAAATGGCTTTTATTTATTCCAACTCGTTTTTGCATAAAAAGTACTGGACCCTTTGATTCCATTTTTATAGCTATTACTATAATCAAAAAAATCGGTAATAAAAGGATTAGTGCTACGAGGGATAGGGTAATATCAATAAGTCTTTTTATTTTCGGATACATGTCTGTAACACTCCCAAATAAGCTAATGAGCAAATCAGAATGATATTGAATTCGTTCTCTTTCCAAACAACCGTTTAACCCACAAAATTTAGCCCATAAAACTGAACAATTTGCAGAATGGATTAAGTTTAGAAAAACTGCTAGATTACCATTCTAGTTTCCAATGTTCTTTTAAAATAACAAATTTAAATACAAAAAAATTACCCCTACCTAAAATCACACTAAAGTAGGAGCAATTGGTTAATTTCCGAGGTTAAACCCAATTAGATTACTTCACCAAGCTAAGAGTTATATTCTTTTTACGGTTGGCCAAATTAACCACAAATTTCTTCATATCATCATTTGAAAAATTCTCAAATCTCTCAAGAAGGTACTCAATTTCCTCTTCCTGTTCAAGCACCGCTTTCCCGATAAAAATCTTTGGATAAATTGGTACAGGGTGGACTTCTTTCTCATTAAGAAGTTCCTCAAACATTTTCTCACCGGGACGTATTCCTGAGAATTTAATTCCGATTTCTTCTATTGTATAACCCGACAGTTTGATAAGGTTTTTGGCTAGGTCTACAATCTTAACCGGTTCACCCATATCCAAAACAAATATTTCCCCTCCCTTGGCTAGGGCACCGGCCTGAACAACCAATCGTGAAGCTTCCGGGATTGTCATAAAGTAGCGGGTCATGTCTGGGTGAGTAACGGTAACCGGACCGCCCGCCTGGATTTGCTTTTTAAATAATGGAATGACGCTGCCACGGCTGCCAAGGACGTTTCCGAAACGGACTGCGACAAACTTTGTTTCGCTTTCCTGGTCAAGCTTCTGAATGATCATTTCCGCAATTCGTTTAGTAGACCCCATAACATTCGTCGGGTTGACCGCTTTGTCTGACGAAATAAGGACGAAGATTTTTACACCAAATGTTTCTGCAGCTTCTGCAACGTTTTTTGTGCCAAACACATTGTTTTTGACCGCTTCCCTTGCATTGTATTCCATTAAAGGCACATGTTTATGGGCAGCCGCATGATAAACAACGTCAGGCAGATGTTCTTCCATTACCTCAAACATCCGGTTCCGGTCTTTTATATCCCCTATTACCGGAATGATTTCAATCTTATCTCCGTACAATCTTCGCAATTCCATATCAATAAGATAAATGCTGTTCTCCCCGTGGCCAAGGAGAACAATTTTTGAAGGAGAAAAGCTGCAAATCTGGCGGCAGATTTCCGAACCGATTGAGCCGCCCGCACCTGTTACAAGTACAGTTTTACCGGATATTTTACCAGAGATTCTTTTCATATCCAGCTTTACTGGTTCCCGTCCAAGCAAATCCTCCACCTCAACGTCCCGTACATGAGTGACTGATATTTTCCCAGTCATGAGATCCTCAAGCTTAGGAAGGATTTGCGTTTTTGCTTTTGTTTTAGAGCATTCTGTAAAAATACGGTTTAGCGCAGCTTTATTCAAAGAAGGAATTGCAATGATAATATTGTCAATTCCCAAATTTTCAACAGCTTGCTGTATTGAGTCAATTCCACCAATCACCGGAATATCCAGGAAATGAAGTTTTTGCTTCCTAGCATCATCATCAATGAAAGCAACTGGAAACAATTCCGCATCAGGACTTTTAACGAGCTGTCTCACAACCATGCGTCCAGCTGACCCCGCTCCGATTATTAAAGCTTTTTTCTTCGCTTTATTCTTGTACAAATAAGAATCACGAATTGTCCGCCAAAAAAAACGCGATCCACCAATAGCCAGAATATATGTCATCCACGTACTAATAAGTGCCCGAAAGTAGAAACCATCATTGACCAAATGCTCTGTCATCGCAGTCACAATTACAGATAACGTTACAGCTTTTACTATTGCAAACAATTCAGCAGTACTCGCATATTCCCATGCCTTTTTATACAGCCCATAATAAAAAGAAAAAATATGGTGGCTTATAAGCATCGTTATTGCGCTAACGGAAATTGTACCGAAAGATGTGATTCCCAAAGATGGGTGGAGCATAATGTAGCTGATATACACCGCAGAAAGGACCAAGACCGAATCGATAAAGATAAGCAGGGCCAGGCGGGATTTGTAATTCACTTATTCATTTCCCCTTTAACTCTAAAATGCTAACAATATTATCCAATATAAATACCTAATGAAAAAATAGAATTGTAAATTACTGTTCTTTCATTAGGTATCTATCTATAAAAATGGGCATCTAACCCACCCTCACACCATGCAACCGACGACCGGCGTCTAAGGAGGATGAACTCCCACTGCATAGCCGAGTACCTACATGGATAACGGACAGGAGGCATCTCCGTTTGGCATTTGCCAAAAATCATGTTCATCATAGGTGGTGAATTAAAAAATGCCAAATATCCTTTTTGCTTGATTGGCTCTGGACTTCTTTGTATATATTTTTCACAAGCAAAAGCTACTTGGCATTTTTTTGGAGAGCTAAAGAAAGTTCCTTCCTTTACTGACCTCTACCACCTCATGCTACATCCAAATTGAACCCACGAGAATGAATATTGTTAGCATCAATACCGAACAGAATATGATATTGAATGCAATAAACAGCCCTTGTTCCCACTTCCATAATTTCACAAGTAATCCATATTTACATTTTAACCTCTACTATCACTCTAGTAAAGGAAGATACCAAAGATACCAATTTGTACCATAATGGCTGTATTGCTTTTCTGATGGATTATCCTGTAATTCAACCATTCCTAGTATGTTTATTTTCGCAGCTTGAAAAACTCCTTTGTTTTAACCGCCTTATGTTTACCTATTTTCACCTTAACGACTAAAATGGTTCTATAACATTGGTTCAAATAGTTTGCATCCGTCATGGAAAGAACCGGCGGAGTGTTGAATCCTTCCCTGTATGTGAATGTTACGGCCAAATTAGAGATAGTCTTTGATTACCCTTCTCTTTACACGGAGGAGGAAATCTCTATGCATGAATTTAATAGCAACAGCGGAAAAAATGAGGGTCAGTGAAGAAGCTTCATATTATTGGCGTTAAATCAAAATAGCTCACAAGCACGCTAATAAAGGTTATCGCAGCCGTGATGCCAAAAATCATCCCTATCCGTTTTTTATTCGTCTCAAGCAATTCTTTCAAACCAATTGTTTTGTATCTTGCTCTCCCAGCTAGGTACTTTTTTGTAAAATTTATCATCAATTGTCATAGTTTAAGATAAATTGGAATATTTTTTAATTCCACTCTATGTTAATTTAACAATTTTTTCAGGAAAAAGAAAGATGTTTTTAAATTTTATAAAACATAGTCCCAACTTTGACACACTTGAACACCTAATAAACCCTTGTCCTGCCTTAGTTCGGGGAAAACAATATCTTCCCAACGATTTAACTGATTAATAGAGCTGACGAGTCTTTTAACGATTACATCACGATTAAACTTAAGAATTAAGGAATTTACCTATTCATTACACTAAATTCACTTTACTAATTACGTTAAAATAAGAAAAAACATCGGTAATGTCCGATGCTTGGTAATTCTATGTTCATTATTCTATTGAAGGATGTAATTTCTCAACCGGAATCATGTAAAGATTCGCGAGGTTCCGGTAATAGATATTCCCTATTCCATCCTGTGCAATTTCATAAGCACCGCTTTCAAGCATGATGGTATACGACATGTCAGTGGGATTGATTCTGAAGATCCTACCTTCCATCGTTCCGTACACAAAGCCATCCTTCCCGGCAATGAGCCTCGCATTGCTGAACCTTCCGGAAATGGCATTTAACAGCTTAACAGACCTGAATTTATTCAGATTAGGATTATAGGCGAAAATCGTCCCATCCGCAGCTCCCCAAATATCCCCGTCGGGCCCCTTTATTAAGGACATGATCATTGTAGCCCGGACAGGAAGAAAAAAGAATTCCTTTTCTTCCGGATTAGCGGGGTTAAAACGGAAAAACTTCGCACTGAATTGGTCACGCTGGTAATTCGAATGAATGGAAGTCCCGCCATATATATATTGGTCATCTTGAAGCAATGAGATGATGCTCTGGTTTGTTATATAGTCTTCATATACCTTGTAGTCCCCGATTGCTACATTATAGTTGAGCAGCAGGCCGCCCTTGAGGGAATCCTGGGCATATGTCCCAGCAAACAAGTGGGTATTGTTGTAGCCCGCCATTGCGGTAATCCGCTCCTGCCTGTACTTATCAAGGGAAATCAGCTCCTTTATGGATGACTGATCCCATAGCTCATTTGGAGTTATTTCTATAAGTCTTGCTTTTGGATAGGCGCCCCCATATAGCTTCCCATTCATAACAATGCCACTTTCGAGCTGGTTTACTCCACCAAGCTGGACTCCCTTTCTTTCTAATGAGTCAAACTTCGTTAGGCCGCCAGTCATAAATCCATTAACGTAAACATATCTATTGTCAGGATCTGTCAATAAGGTGTGGAGGTTAACCGGGTGTGAAGGCAAAATTGCTTTTTTAACAGTAACTACGTTTGAAAAAGGATTGTAGAGAAAATAATTCCCTTCATTATCAATTAATCCTGTTAGAATGTTTCGTGACGGATTACTTTTTAATTGAACAAAATCAAGGGACAAAGCTGTCCGTTTTCTTGGAAGCCTTGCATTTGTGTTACGAATCGTCCCAGTTCCAAGATAATACGCATAGAAATTACCATCATACGTATAATAAAATTCATTTTTTTCATACTCTATTGGAGAGAATCCCCGGGAATCAGCCACAAATTCCTGTAAAAAGGCTCCTTTTGAAAGGCTGTATAGATTAGCTTTTTTGGAAGGAAAAAATTTAATCGCAATAAGATCATCATCGATTCGTTTCATTTTTTCCGCATAGGACTCTGACTTATAAACTTCTGTAAGAAGCGGAGTTTTGTTATCTAACCTAACATCCCATCTAAAGATGTCAGCCAAAGGCCCTATACTTACATAAAGAGAACTGTCATCCGCTTCAGCCAAGATTGATTTGGCGAATTGTTTGCCAAACGAAGCCGATCGAATAAATTCCCGCTGTCCAGTAAATTTGTTGAAAGCAAAAACAGAAGCCCCGTACGCTGTAGAGCCATATACATATTGATGTGTAACAGCCAAATCTTGAATCGTGGTTTCCGCTGTACCAACTAGCATATCTCCATGGTCTTTAAACTCATGAATATTTGGGTCATAACTATAAAGATGTCCATTGCTGGTCCCCCCTACCCAGACAATTCCGTTTTGATCAACTTCAATTGCCCAGGCACTGGTTGAATTCCCTAGTGAGAAAATACTTTTAGTTTCATTCGTATTCACATCAACCACCGCCAAGGATGAAGGGGTTCCATGAAGGATGATATACAAATAAGCATTCCCGCTTTTATCCATTCCCGCCCTTGATGCAAGTGTGCTAAGGTTGGATACTTGCGTGCCAAGGTCAAAAGGTTCCAATTTTGGCTTTTCAGGAATGACCACAACTGGAGGAGGAGTGCCTTCGTTTCCTGGAGGAGTAGGCGGAGGTGGAGCAGGAGTTTCTGGTTTCGGATTGGCGCATCTTACAGCATTCAACTTTTGCTTCGACGGCGTCCTATAATCTATACGTTCATCCCGCTTAACAAAATAGCCTCCGCCAACCCCAAGATACTCGGCTCTAAAATTATAAATCCTATAAGTGCTTCCCTTTTTTAAAATCTTATCGATTACTAGCTCACCGTCTACCAATTTATAAAGCGGGGTATCTTGTAAAATTAATAGCTTACCAATTTGTCCCGGCTTCAATTCCACACCATCCCAGTAGATTTTTTGGCCTATTTTAATTCCTGTACAATCGATTTGCGAAGCATTAGCATGATTTATTGGAAATATATTAATAATCATTATACAAACTACTAAAAAAAGAAAAAAACGTTTCATTTTAAGTAAATCACTCCTATTATCGTTTAAACCCACTAATACCCAGCCAAAACACACTTTTTCATTATACCAACAATTTGTAAATAATGAGTAATTTTAACGATAAATGGTTATTTGGGACTATAAAAAAAAGAGCATTTTTTTGTGAATGCTCTCTTTCTTGATCTGCATTTTATTTTAAGTTGTCTAGAAGATTAATTTTTTTCAATACATCTGCGATATTTTTGTTGGAAAAACTATCTTCATAAGGGTCTATCCATTGAATGTTACCAAATGAACGATAATTAAGCCCCAACTTCGTTTTTAGAGTCGTCATAAAGAAATTTCGCAGTTACTATCCCGCCAATTATCCACATATGCAAACTCGTGCCAACAATAGTATCGTTGAATAAGGATTGAAGCAGATATGCAGCCCATGCAAATAATAATGCCGTTAAGTAAATTGAATTTCCCTTTATTCTACCTTTTTTGAATAAAAAGGATACTCCATATAGCAATGACATGCCTAAAATACCCATAAAAGCAATAAAACCAAAAGTACCTGTTCCAAAAAGTACTCCAATGTACATACTATGTGGTTTATCTACCGTAACCGTATAAGTTCCTATTTGGGCATGTTTTTCTGGTTCATTTTGTGGAAAAACAAAAGGCAGAGTGTCAAGGCCGTAACCTGTAAATGGTCGCTTCATTACTAAATCAATCGTTCTTTCCCAAATATAAGTCCTTCCCGAGCCTGGTCCATAACCTGCTTCAGGTAATTCGGGAAGCTTAAATTCAGGATTATCAGATGCTTCAACTTTTGGCCCTATAAACAAATTATCCATTATCCTGGCTGTAGATTCTTTTACCTCAAAAGGATTTGAGGTTGTGAAAAATCCAACCGATTCTGTCCATACTAAGGGATTTTTTTGAGCGAGAAATGGTATTAAACCTGTAGCGCTAATTATAAATACCAATATGATTATAAATGACTTCATTCGCTGCTCTGATTTAAAAATCAGCACCAAAATTAATAACAGTAACAAACCCAGAGTAACAAATCCGCTTGTTGACATCGACATTAACATTGTTGCCACTGATATTATCGAAAATATAAAAAACATTATTGTTCTTTTAATTGAAGTTTCTAACATCGCAGTAACCAAGAATAAGATTGTAATTACCGCAAATGAACCGCTCATATAGTTAATCTGATTCAATGTGCCTACTAATTGTGATCCTTCTCCCAATCCAGAACCTTCAGGTAGAAACAATGTAATCATTTTTTTAAATTTCGGGTATTCAAGGGCGTCTTTATGCCAAAAATTCATAACTGTCAATACAAAATTAATTAATACCAGTGGGATAAATAAATAGATTATTTTTCTCATCGAATTTTCTGGATAAGTAATTTGTGTTGCTATAAAAAACAAGATTAAATAGCATAAATACATTATTGCCCCATCATATCTGCTAGGCATTCCATAGAGCGCTAATGTTTTATACGGAGAAAAAACAGTAGCAATAATAATAAATATGCCAAACATAAGCATTAACCAATTTATTGATCTGTGAACAATTTTATAATTTAGAAAAATAACCTTATACAAGAAGAGCAGTACTATTATTGACGTGGCAGTTATAGCAATATATGATTTATGCAGGGCAAATAAATCGCCCTTATATCCACTCATAAAAGTTGCTTCATTTTCAATAATTGGACTATAAAAAGAATCTATACCGGCACTAACGATAAGTGGGACTCCAACAGTTATAGCTAAAAATATGAGAAAAATCAGTCGGTCTATTTTCTTTTGATCCCTCTCATCCTCTTGAGGATCCCTTTTAATATTAAGTGTATAACTCGTCATGTTTTTCCTCCATAGCAATTACTCAAATCGCACCGAGCAATTCATCAACCCTACTGTGGTATTTCTCGTCTACTTCTTGGCCATAAAGGGTTTTGGCTTTCTCCAGGACTAATTTTGCTTCCTGCTTTTGATTGCTGAAATACAACATTTCTCCAAATTGAAGCATAAATATTGGTTCCGTAGACAAAAACGGCTTTAATTCAAGTGCTTTTTTATATTGTCTAGCTGCTGAACCATAATCTTCTTTCATAGCATATGCCATACCCAAATTACGGGTAATAGCTACCGATTCGGGTTGTTCCTTACTAAGCTTTTTTAATATTTTTATTGATGTTTCAATGTCGGTTGAATTTTTATTTTCTGTTTTCACTAATAAAGAAATAGCATATTCATATTGTTGAAATGATTCGGCAAATGCCTTATCCTGCTTATTTCCTGTGATGTTTACGAAAGTAATCGTAATTACAACTATGGCGACGAATAAAAGAAAAAAAATATTAGTTTTTGTCATAATTAGTCCTTTTTTTCATTTTACTTAATTATATTATTTTTTCTATAATCTGTCATTGTAAATCAGCAATTTACTTTATTTCTGTTTATTAATAAACTATCTATTTCACATAAAAGAGGCCTTGCGAAATGTCGCAAGGCCTCTCTTTATTGGACCTTAATTCAAAGTAATGTCAACGTAATCAGATTTGCCATCTTCAATAACGATAACGCGAATTTTTTCTCCAGCAACAGGAGTTACTAATCCATCAAGTGTGAATAGGCCTGTTGATGGGTTATAGCTGATAGTCGTTCCTGTGCCTACCGCATCACCATTACCAAGATTTAACAAAGTAATTGAATCAAATCCATCATTACCAAGTGTGTATCCACCGAACTGGTCTGTTACCCAAACTTTCGCAGAATCGAAAGTTGTAGTAGCAGCAGCTGCCGCAGTGACGGATGTCACATCAGAAGCATCAGTTGATCCTGCCACCTTGTTTTTAAATTCAACTGAAGATGCTGTCAAAGCTTGTGCAGAAACTTTTACATCTTTTGTAATTGTACGTACTCCATCGTTTGTATTGATAACAACCGATACTTGGCCGTTTACATCAGATGTAATTGCACTGTTTGCTCCAGCTACATACCACTTACCACCAACATTTTGAACCAAAATATTGGCATTGTTTGAAGTCACGCTAACAATTGCAGATGAAGGAATTACATATTTGTTTCCAGTTGCATCAGTAGCTGTGATGGATACTTGTTGAGTGTATGCTGCAGCGATATCTGCAGTTGTAATATCACTAGTTGTACCGTCTTGAGCGGATCCACCTTTATAAAGTGTTGGAATGTCAGCTACGGCGTATGTTAAACCGGTTGAAACGTTCTCTGCAACTACAAACGTTTTAGAGACTTGGCTTAATACATCATTAGTTGTTGTATTTACATATTGGAAGGTAACAGTGTATGAACCTTTTTTGCCAGCTGCAGCTAAAATACCGAAAGAAGAAGATCCGTTTGAATCGATTAGTGATTCATTATCTACGGTAATAGCATCACCAGTAGTTGATTGGCTAACAGGAGCAGTTACCGTTAATCCAGCGTCATCTCCTGAAACCTTAGATACTGAAACCTTTACAGCATGACCAGTAACATCTTGAGTTACGTCATATGCCTTGCCATACTGGTCTTTAAATGCAAGCTTAGTAGATGTAGAAGCACCTTGTACAAGGTTGCTAACAAGAGTTGATGGAAGTTCAATTGTAGCTGCTTGACGAGCTTCATTAACATCTAAAACAAAGCTTGATGATTTTCCAGTAGCATTAACTGTTACTGTAATGGTAGTTGTTCCTTTTACATTACCAAATGCTCCAGTGTTTACTAGTTTACCTTTATTTGTACCAGTTGTAGCAATTCCAAGACTGCCGCTTGCAATTACATTGTGATTGGAAGATGTAATTGTGAATGCACTTGGATTAGCTGAAGCTGCAGCAGCAATTTGGTCAACAGTCATGTCAGCTCCAAATTGATCTTTTACATTTAATGTTGCAACTAGTGAATTAGCTGCATCACCAGCAGCAATTGTAGCTGTTGGAGCAACCACGGAAACCTCAGCAGCTTCTGGAGCTTTCACTACATCAAATGTGTAGTTAACAACCTGGCCAGTTGCATTAATTACCACTGTCACGATTACAGGCTTAGCTGTTGTCATTCCAGTTGTGTTTAGGCGCAAATACGCTTTGCCGTCAACCGTTACAAAAGATGCGGATGCATTTGCATCAGAATCAATGATTGTGGTTGCTGCATTTAGTGCAGTTGCATTAGTGATGTTATTTCCATATTGATCTACTGCATTAACCTCAAGGTCAACTGCTGTCGCTTGGTTAACTTCAACTCTAGTTTTATTTGTTGGATACTTAAGTGCTCCGAAAGTTAAAGTTTGAAGAGTAGCCGCATCAGATGCAGTCAAAGTAGCTACAACTGTTGTTCCAGTTGTTCCGTCTACCCCAGTCAGAACGATAGTATCGCCCTTCTTAATCTCGGAACCTTTAACCACTGTAATTTTACCTTTATTATCATCGGTTGCGGTACCTACAGAAGATGCCCAATGAATGTTTGCAGCAATAGCTTCCTTCGTAATGTCAGTACCGTACTGATCTTTTACAGAGTATCCAACTGTCACAGTGTCATTAGTAGTTGCTGATTTCACTGCTTGATTGGATAGAACTTCAATTTTAGCTACCTTTTGAGCAGCTACAGTAACAGATGCAGTGTTCGAACCATCCTTGAACTGGCCACCTGTTACAGTGACAGTGTAGTCACCGGCTACAAGGTTAGTTGCGGAAGAAAGTTCCACAGACTGCTTATCATCAGATAGTTTTGGAGTTAATACGATTGTTGTAGTACCGCGCTTAACTGTGAAAGTAAGGCCATCAAGATTTTCGATTTTGTTGCTTAGCTCAACTTTCAACGTCTTAGCATTTGTAACTGTTAAACCTTTTACAGTTGCAGCAGCAGATTCAACTTTAAAGGAAGCAGCAGCTACAGCTGGAGCACCTTTGTAAGCTACGCTGTATACAACTGCCTGATCAGCAGTAGTTGCTACAACTTTAGGAACTGCTACAGTTAGAACTTTCTTGTCTTCACTAAGAGTGACAGCATCTGGGGTTACCGCTTTTCCTTCAGCGCCGTTGATTGATTGAACAACAACAAGGTCAGCGGTTGTAGGAGCAGCTTCCAAAGCTTTGTCGAAGTTTACTGTTAGTGTTCCGTTAACAGCAGTAACGCTTTGAACCTTAGGAAGAGCAACTCCGCCATTGTACTCGTCTTTCACTTTTTCTACTAGCGGTACAAGATATTTGCCGAATTCGCTGTTCTTATCAAGATCAGCAAGGTGCTTATCGATTTTTTCAACTTGTACTTTCGCGGCATCGAAATTCTTTTCAGCAAGTGCTTTTGTTGCGGCTTCAACAGCCATTTTGATTGTTACTTCAACAGCGATACTGTCGCGAAGCGCTTGAGCTTCTGCTTTGAACTCGCCGCGAAGAAGTTCGCGTGCAGTCTTACCGTATACACGATCAAGAATTACTGTGCGAGTTTTCAACTCGTAAGAGATGGCATGATACTGCTTTTCTGCTGCGTCCCAATTCTTGTCGTTAAGAGCTTTCGCAAGGTCTTCACGCTTTTCATCTAGTTTTGTTGCGTAGTTGTAAGCGTCGATGTATGTAATCACACGCTTACCGATGTAGTCGCTGTAATAGAAATCAAGGCTTGCAAGAAGAGCGTCCTTGTCTTTGCCGCTATAATTGCTAAGAGCCTTTTTTGCATTAGCATAAGATGCTTTTGCAGCATTGTACTCTTTGTAAACGTCTGCCAGGTCAGCAAACTTTCCGTCAGCTGTTACATCGCTGTACGTGTGATACGCTTTTTTGATTTGGGTGATTGCTTTGCTTACTTCTGTTTGGACGTTGTTTGCTGCATCAGTTTGAACTGGTGCTGCAGCAACGAATGCAGAAGCGGCGACTGCTGAAGCAGCAGCGATTTTAATAGCCTTTTTCTTCATACGTCTGGTATTCCCCTTTCGGTATTTTAGTAGTACGACAGTTTCCGCCTGAAAGGCACAAACCATCGCCTAACAAACTTAACGACAATTATACTAAAGCCATTTGGAAATATCAACTAATATATGAATTTCCTGCATACGCTTTAGAAATTTTGTGAAATTAGCCAGGTATTGAGCGGCTTACCAGCACCTTTCACAATTTCTATAATAATACATTTACCTGGGGAAATCTAGTTTTATATGTATATATTTGGCGAAAAAACGGAAACAATTATTGGTTTCGTTGGAAAACCATGGTTTTTTTATTAAAATTGTTAATATTTCGTGAATAAAATCTTTCGAAAATCTAAATAACTATCAAAACCACCACATCCTTTTAATGGATTTCCGATTCAATTTAGCTGGATGACACGAACAGTTATCAGCAGTGTTATTTTCATTTCATTGTATATTGTATGCCGACTTACTTTTCCAGCTCCGGACAGCAGTGACCTTCCCTGTTTATACCTTCGGGATTATGAGATTTAAAGGTGATCCCTTTAAAGTCTTCAAGATTCAGAGTCTAGCCTGGATCATCCCCTCCACCTAATCGTTTTGGTCGCTTCAGGCGGAACAAATTGATGTGATTTTATTCATGCTACTTTTGAATTATGGAATTACGTTTCCCTCATAAGCCATCGCATGTATCCATCCTCTCGATAAACCTCTTCTTTCTTTAATAGTATAGCCCTGTCCAGATTGATCAGGAGAGATTCCCCCCTCCGTCTTCATTCTTATAGATAGAAAAGTATCAAACCCATAGTCATTCGAAACTTCCTCTCCAATACTTCGTCGCCAGTATCAAAATCATTCCCAAGCAATCGCTAATTTCATATGACAACGTATTGTATGCCGCGGTTACTTTTACAAAATCAGTCTTGCCTTAATTGACATCCATATTTCGACTTATTTTTCAAAAAAGGGTTAGTTAAGTGTGTTTCTTATGGTAAAATATTCTTTATTAGAACATTCCTTGGAGGTGAAGTGATGAAGAAGAAAGCAGCAGCCACATTTGCGACCGTTGCCCTTCTTTCAATAGCGTATTCCTCAAGTGCATCAGCTTCGGAACTTTATACCGTGTTGAAAGGCGATACACTTTCCGGAATCGCGGTTAAGACGAATTCAACCGTGGCTGACCTGAAGAAGCTGAACAAACTGGCCTCCGATAAAATCTTCCTTAACCAAAAACTTGTCTTGCCTGGACCAGGATTAAAGGCCCCGGCTCAAGCGAAGCCGGCTGCCAACGCTAACCAGGCTAAGCCAGTAACCTACACTGTCGTAAAAGGAGACTCCTTAAGCGCAATCACTCTTAAAACAGGGGTCTCGATCGCTGATATTAAAACCTTGAACAACCTGAAAAACGATACAATTTATGTTGGCCAGGTCCTTAAGCTCCAGGACGTATCTACTGGAAATGCAAAGCCAGCGGTTCCCGTTAAGCCGGCCGCTCCTGCAAAACCTGCCGATACAACTAAAGCACCAGCTGAACCAGCAAAGGTTCCACCAGCCCAGCAGGCTAAACCATCTGCTCCATCTCAGCCCGCAACCGGCAACATTGGTTCCTACGTTGTGGTGGGCGGTGACACACTTGGGAAGATCAGCCTGCTATACAATACGACTGTGGAAAACCTGAAGGCATTAAATGGCCTTTCTTCAGATATGATCAGGGTTGGCCAGGTACTAAAGGTTCCCGTACCCGCTGAAGCGATCCAACCGGCAGCTCCTGGAGATGGCAACAACATTACTTCTACAGTTATTTCCTTAGGCAAAAGCGTAATTGGCACCCCGTATGTGTGGGGCGGTTCGACGATTGAAGGCTTTGATTGCAGCGGATTCATCTATTATGTGTATAACCAGGCGGGAAACCAACTTGTCCGCCACTCGGCTGAAGGCTACTATAACCGTTCCTATGAAGTTGATAAACCAGTGGCAGGAGACCTTGTATTCTTTGAAAATACATACAAAAAAGGAATCTCCCATATGGGCATCTACCTGGGGGACAACCTGTTTCTTCATGCTGATGCTGTAATCGGGGTTACAATCACTAGCCTTGATGATCCATATTACAAAGCACGCTTTGAAAGCTTTAAGCGGTTCTATTAAAATAGCTCTTTGCAAAAAGTATCATTTTTTAAAGGCATCCAAAGGGTGCCTTTTTTGCTGTTCTATGAAAATCCCTTTTTGCTCTGTCTTTAAGTTTACAAAATGCCGTGGGAAATTTATACTAATTATAGGATATACTGGCTATTTCCGACCTTTTTCCGGAGGGGTCTTTCAGTACGTCTTCGTATGCCATTTTTAGCGGAGGGGGAGCCATGAACAGTCAAATGAAGTATTTAGGCTGGAAAATCAAGGAGCTCAGCGGTGAAGTGGCCGGTTATTTGGACTTGTCCCGAAACAGCGGCAAGTACAGCGCCATTTATAGCCAGCTTGATAATAAACCCTATATGAAGGGGTACATCTTTTATCTGGTCGGGGAATATCTGGCTGAACAGAGCCCCGCCATTAAAGATGATTTATTTTCCTTCGCAAATTTGCTGGGTAGAAAGTCTGTCATTGGAGGCGGATCCCTTGACACTAGCATCGGCCTCTTAAATGAAACGCGTATCCAAGTATTCGACCTTATGGAAAAAGAGATTGAAGCAGGCTCCATAACAGCCAGAGATCTATTTGAGAGCATCAAAATTCTCGACCCCCTGTATCACGCAGTCCTTTCTTCAGTCGTTACCCATTATAACGAGATACTATCAACAACGAGATACGCATTGGATGAATCTGCGGAAGGGCTGAAAGTTACCCTCAATGAGCTTGCTGAGCTGAAGAAGGCACTGAATGAGGCTACAATCTTTGCTGTTATGGATGAAAACGACCGGTTTATTTATGTGAATGAAAAATTTAGTGAAGTCTCAAAGTATTCACAGGAAGAACTTATTGGAAAGCCCGCCTCCATCCTTTTTTCGGGATACCATCCAATGGAATACTTCGAAGAACTGTGGGAGCAAGCTTCTTCAGGAAAAGTCTGGAATGGGGAAATCCTCAACAGGGCCAAGGACGGAACGACTTATTGGGTGGATACGACGATAGTTCCTTTTCTTGATAAGAACGGGAAGAAGTATAAGCATATCTCCATCCAGTACGATATTACAGAGAAAAAACGGACGGAACAAACACTTCAAAAGGCGGAGAAACTTTCGATGGTCGGGGAACTCGCCGCGGGGTTTGCACATGAGATTCGCAACCCGCTGACCACGATAAAAGGGTTTGTCCAGCTTCTTACGGAGACCACAAATGAAACCTTTTTCACCAAAACAATCCTTGATGAAATAGACCGGATCAATTCAATTGTCAGCGACTTTATGATTTTCGCAAGGCCCCATCAGGCTGATTTTTCAAAATGCAACCTCACTTCCATATTACAAGGCGCGGCAAGATTCCTTGAACCTGAAGCTTTGTTGAGGAATGTAATCATTATTACCCACTTCCCCAATGATGAGGTCCTGATTTCAGGAGAAAAGAACCAACTCAAGCAGGTGTTCCTCAATATTCTCAAAAATGCGATTGAAGCGATTCCGAATGGAGGGATCGTAACGATGACGATTGAGGAGCGCGACAAGGAAGTAGCCGTTATTATTGAAGACACAGGAATCGGCATGACTGATGAGCAATTAAACAAGCTTGGCGAACCATTTTTCACTACCAAAGCCACCGGGAATGGCCTGGGGCTTATGGTGACTTATAAGATAATTCAGGACCATAAAGGCCGAATCAATGTTGAAAGTGATGGCCCAAACAAAGGAACGGCATTTATCATTACTTTTCCATACAAAAACTGAGGCTCTCAAAAGCCTCTTTTTTATTTATTTTATGTATTTATTTTCCGGGCAGGCCGTTTCGAACTTATTTCATCCAATCCTCTAAAATTTTTTCGTCATCTTTTACTCATCCTCTTTTTCATTCGCCAACTTCTTCACTCCGAAAAGTTGAACCAGGTAAAAGCTTGTCCGAATTACACCTAATTTGCAGGACGATTCATCGTTTACCCTGAACAAAATCGCGGTAAAGGAAGAATAAGTAAATGAGACATTTGGGTAAGGCCTTTCTACTAAGGAAGGAAATTCACGAGAGGAAAAGGGGAGTTGTAGGGATGAAAATAAAAGCCGGAAACTGGAGCAGGTTAACCCTGCAGGAAAAGCTGTTCATCTTACGGGCGTTAAGCTATCGATCATCAAAACTTAAGTATTAAGGGGATGCGGCATTACTGCATCTCTTTTTTTGTATTTTTTATGGTGGGGCTCCTTGCCGAAAATTTTTTAATATACAGAAAAAGCACCCGGAGCCAGAAACGGCCATCGGGTGCTTGTGTATACCTATGCAGATTTTTTACCCTTTCCAGGTGTTTCACCGGATTGTCCTGGAGGCTGGCTTCCGCCTTGTCCAGGTGTATTGCCAATCTGGCCAGGAGGCGCATTTTTCTGCTTTTTCTTCACAACGCCATCTTTGTCGAGGTGGTACCACCAGCCGTCATACTGTGACCACTTGTCGGTTTGCTGGACGCCTTCCTCGTTAAAGAGATATGTCTTGCCGTCGATTGTGACCGGTCCTACCTGCATGACGCCTTCATCATTGAAATAGTAGGTCGAGCCGTCAATCGTTTTCCAGCCGCTTACACGGGCACCGTCTGCCGAAGGGTCAAGGTAGTACTTTTTGACTTCAAGCTCAAGCCATCCGGTAACCTTCTTGCCCTCCGCATCATAGTAGAACCATTGGCCGTCTTTTTCAACCCAGCCGGTTACGATTTTCGGAGGCTCTTGGCCGGCAAGGATCCGTCCTTCGACTCCCGGTGCTAGCGGACTGTTCTTTTCAATATAAGATGCAAGCACTTCAAAGTCGACGACGAACAATTCATGGATGCGGCCGTCATCCTTGGCCTTTTTGAAGGATGTGTAGCCGTCCCCGCCGTCGGCAACAAACGCATTTGTAGCGACGCGATACGTCTTGTTCAGGTCAATCGCTTCGTATTTGTCGCCGTTCTTGACTTCGACCTTCCAAACCCTTTGCATCGGAGGCTTGGCCGGGTCGTATTGGAAGCGTAGTCCGGATACTTGCGGGAACTTGCCTTGCTTTGTTTCCACCTGTGAAACGCCGTTCTCAAGCGCCGCCCAGATTTCCGCACCGGTTAGATCAAGTGCGACGAGCTGATTTTCAAACGGCATCACTTCAAGGATTTCACCAAGCGTTATGTCACCTACATCAATCGATGCGCGGATTCCGCCACCGTTCTGGATACCGATTGTAGTTGGCAGTGATTCATTTGCTTTTGCCACCATTGCATCGGCAATCATATTGCCTAGGTTTGTTTCCTTTGATCGGACATCATCACGTACCCCGTTTAATGGAACAGTTGTGTGTCCGACGACCTGTTTCCTTAAGTCATCGAGCGGAGCCCTAAACTCTGCAACACGGGCAGCCGCTGCTTCATCTGCCGCATAGCCTTTCAATTCCAGCAACACGCCATTATGGCTCTTGATTACGCCATTTTCGTCAAACGAGACTTCTAGCTTGCCGAGATAATTCAGATACTCGTTCGCCTGGACAATCAGCGTCGGTTCTGGATTCGCAACTACGACAGGCTTGTCAAGCTTCGTGTGTGAGTGGCCGCCAACGATAACGTCGATGCCCTCGACTGCTTTAGCGAGCTCCTGGTCAGGCGCGTAGCCAAGGTGGGAAAGGGCAATGATTTTGTTTACCCCCTGCTCCTTCAAGGCCGCGACAGTGGATTTCGCTTTTGCAATTGCATCGTTGAAAACAATTTCATCGGCCGGGTTGGCAAGGAATGTCGTATCCGTCGTTGTCAGGCCGAAAATACCGACCTTTTCGCCGTCAATTTCCTTAATGATGGCCGGATAGATTTTACCGCCTTCAGGCTGGGCGGCGATTTGATTTTCAAAAAGTTTCCCTAGCGTTGCATCCTCACTTACATCGACGTTTGCGCTCACAATCGGGAAGTTTGCCTTAGAAATAAAGTTTGCCAGAGTTTCAGATGTTTTATCAAATTCATGATTTCCGAATGTCATGGCATCATAGCGGAGCTGGTTCATGAATTCAAGATCGGCTAGGCCCTGGTATTGCTTGAAGTACAGCGTTCCGGAGAACACATCGCCCGCATCGAGAAGCAGGTTGTTCTTCGCCTGGCTGCGTACTTCATTTACAGCCGTAACGAGTTTCGGATACTGCTCTACATGCGCGTGGCTGTCGTTTACGTGCATGATGGTAAGGTCAAGCGGTTTTGGTCCTGCTGGTTCCGGAGTCAGATCAATCTGTGCCACAAGCGGATCGTGGTCGCTGACACGTCCCTGGGCCGCCGAAAAGTCTGCGTTCAAGTGAACGATATCAAGCTCTGATGACTGTGCGAGCCGATTTGACACGAGCATATGGTCAAGTACTTGGGCATTGCCCTGATAATTGTACGTATAGCGCTCAGGCAGCGGAACACTTTCAATCAGATTTGTAAGGTCATCGCCTTTCAAGACTTCAAGTGGTTTGGAGAATTCAAAATCGTTCAAGTCGCCAAGAACAACCACATTCGCATCCGGATTCTTTGTTTGAACATCGGAAACGAAGTTGTTTACGATTTGCGCGATTTGCAGACGCTGGGCTTCACTGCCTAGTACCGGAGGTTGATTTTTTCCGAAAATCGGCTGGTCCCCGCCCTTGGAATTGAAGTGGTTGGCAATGACAATCACTTTTTCACCATTAAAGACGAACTCGGCGGCCAGCGGCTTTCTACTTGAGTTGAATGCTGTATTTGTTGGATCAATACGGCCCGGGTTCAGGGTAAGTGATCCATTTTCATAGTTCACAGCCTGGGTTGCCGTTCCTTTAGGAGCACCTGTTGCCAGTTGGACTCTCTCCGGATTGTAGAGGTAGCCGACACGGATGTTCCCGCCCGGTTCGCCGCCGTCCTTTAGGTTTTCAGGCGCAATATCGGTCCACGCATAGGTCGGTCCGCCGGCTGCCTTAATTGCATCAATCAGAGCCTGATAGTTCCTGGAGGCGTCAGTCGTACCGTCATTTGTCGGTCCGTTGTTGTCCTGGACTTCTACAAGCCCGAGAATATCAGGAGAGTTCAGGTGTTTCACTATTGACTCGGCGATTTTTTGTGTTTTCGCTGTTTCGGAAGCCCGGTAGTTTTCCATATTATACGTTGCAACTGTAAGCTTGTCCGCTTCTTTTTTAATGGTAGTTGTTTCACGTACTGCCGATCCTTCCACCAATTCAGGCAAGCTTGCCTTGTCGGTCAGGATTTTGTAATTCTGAAAACTGTAGCTGACAACTCCGGTTACCGTTCCGTTCAAGCGGTCACCGGTTTTGTTGACATAGTCCCTGTCTCCCATCAGGATATGCATCCGTTCAGGGTTCGCGTTGTCCTTTGTTAAAATTGTCCCGCCCGCAATCGTGTAAGGTTTGCCTGCCACTTTGCCGGCAATGACAGGGATTTCCCCGTATTTCTGTGGAGCAGTGGCAGTTGGATTCTCAATGGCCACGCGCATTCCTTCAATGCTTTCGTAAAAATCGATTCCATCTTCATTCGGGTCGAAGGTTCCGAACCGGTCGTTGTCGATGACTTGGTTTGGAGGAATGATGTCTTTTCCGATCACAAGCGGTGGTGGAAGCTCGTTGTTTCTGCTGATGACAGTTACAGAATTACCTGTTCCCGTCGCATTTAGTTCTGTCATCGCAAGGTCTGTCTGAAGCTTGTCCGAGTATCCATCAAGGACCCATTCCTTAACAAGGCCGTCAACGGATACGAGATCGCCCACTTTGACATTGTGGGTGGGCTTGTAAACAAGGATTCCTTCCGAAGTGTTCGGATCGGTATCGGGGGTTGCGGATTGCATGTAAAAGTTGCTTGCATCCACTACATACGTAACAATTCCCCGTACGCCTTTTACGTTTTGGTCTTTATATGGTGATTCATGGGAACTGCCTTGGATTTCGTGAATCTTCAAGCCTTCGGGAGATGGTTCCGGATCAGGTGAGCTTTCTCCAACGAAGCTCATAGCAGTTGGAGATTTCAAGCCTGGAACAGTGAAATACGCTTCAAGAGACCCAGTGACAAGGATTTGTTTTCCGAGGTTTTGCGGATTTGATTGTAGATTGAATTTATTTCGGAAGTCACCGCTGGGCAGCTGGACCGGCAGTATTTTTGCCGGATCGCGCTCCGTGGCTGAGTCCGCAATGGCTATGTTAGTATTTCCTCCAAAAGGAGCCTCAAAATCGTAATTCCTCGTGCCAACTGTATAAGCAACTATATATCCCTTTACTGTCGCTCTTCCCGTGTTATTCGCAATCGCCTGGGCGACGGTAATAGAATTCTCTTCCGCGCCGGCTTTGCCCGCATACGGAAATATCGTTCCGGCCAGCATGGTTAGAATGGTTGTAAAAATAAATAACTGTCTTTTTAGCGCTTTCAAATCCTGATGCCTCCTTCATAAGTTTGTCTTTCTATTACTTTGCTGAAGTTCAGGTTGCAAACTGCCGGACTTAGTTACAAAAAGTAACTCCTATCCCCTCCCGGATAATGAATTTACTCAAATGCATGTCCATTTTAGCCTACAATATAGTAATACGACTATAGGGCAAAGCTCATAATTATTGTAATTATGCCAATTTTTTGTCGACTCATTTCTGCAAATTTCCGGCTGCTTCTCTCCCCTTTTTCATTAGGGACATCCAATCATGGGAGGAATCTGGCCGAATACGCTCTTTCCCGTCATTATTTGTTGAACGATTCTCTATTCAGTTTCCATGAAGGACTAAGTATAGTGGACATATAGGCAAAAAGTTGGGGTTTGCCGAAAATGCGTTTATTTTAAAAAGCGGGGAGTGAACTTTGATGAAAATTCAAGTAAAAAACTGGAGAATGCTTTCTGCGGAGGAAAAGCAATTTTTGTTGAAGGTACTCAGCAACCGTTTCAGGCGCTAGGTTGGCTGGCACCCAATAAAAAACCTTTCAAAGAAAAAGGGCAGCGGAAAATCCGTTGCCCTTTTAGGTATCCGCAACTATCAGAAAAGGCCTCCTTCCTGTCTTGCATTTTGCCTCAATGGATGAAAATACTATATGATAGATGGGAGAGAGTATATAAAAGGGGTTCATGCTATGAAGGATGAATTGCAGTATATTGGTGAGAAAATTATTGCAAATGATCGTGTGATTGCTAGAAATGTTACGGATATCCTCGACAAGAATGATACGTTCCGCCTGCCCGGCCAGGAAATTCCCCTTGATCGGAAGGTGGATTTTTGCGCAAAATTAATCTCACACTTCGGGGAAGCATTGACTGGGAAAAGGGAGTCCATTCTGCGTGAAATTGAGGAATGGGGAAAGAAAGCTGCTCAAATGGCGATTCGCCATCATGTGTCGCTGACCGATTCCTTAAGGAGCGTTTCGTTTTTCAGGACAGTCGTTTGGGATGTTTTTACCGATGAATTGGAAAAGAAGAAATTTGCAGCGATTACGATGCTTGATGTATCCAAAATCATTGACCCTCTCCTTGACAGGGTATCGAGCGTTGTCGGAGAGGAATTCGAAGCCCATACAAACCGGTTGATGAATGTTGCCTACACCGCGCTTGAAGAACTTTCAGTCCCCGTTGTTCCCATTGTTGAAGGAGTAGCCGTTGTTCCGCTCGTCGGTTCGATCGACACAAGGCGTGCAAAATTGATTATGGATGTAGCCTTGGCCGAAAGTACACGCCTGAATGTCCGGCAAATCATTTTTGACATTTCCGGGGTTCCCGTTATCGATACGATGGTTGCCGACCAGCTGTTCCAGATTTTCAGCGCGCTTAGGCTGACGGGAGTGGAAGCAATTATTACCGGCATCCGTCCGGAAATTTCACAAACAATTGTGAACCTCGGGCTTAACTTCAATTCGGTTAAAACACGCGCCACGATGCGGCAGGCTTTGAATGACCTTGGCATTCGAATGATTGGCAAAGAATCAGATGGCAAAATAAGCCCCAACGAAAAATAAGTATAGAAATGGAAACGCCTGGCCACTTAAGTCCAGGCGTTTTTTCTATAGAATGCACTGTGCTAATCGCCTACCTTAACAGTCGTCTCCTGGAAATTCGGTTTTCTACGCGTTGCCGTTTCAACAATCCACGCCAAAATCATCATTCCAGAGAAGACCGGGGCGGCTAAGTCAAAATAATACCATTGGATTGTCATCAGGATATCGTACACTGAATGGACGGCTATCAAAAGCCAGAGATTACGGCTCCACAACAGAAGCAACCCCAAAATGAGGCCCATATTCGTAAACGTGGCAACAGTGCCAAGCGTTACACTCCACGGCTGAGGATTGGCGAGAGTGTGTCCAATTCCGAACAGGAGTGAACTGATGAATAGGACAGCCATCAGGAAAATTTCCTCCGGCCATTTTGTCCACTTTTGCGGGAATATTTTTTTAAAAAGCATGAGAAAGAGGATCATATAGGAAATCCGGTAAACTTCTTCAAATCCCGCTAGTGTATCGGATAGGAAATCATATCCGACAAGATCGAACCACTCAAATACCTTGAAAGCACCCGCTTCTTCTCCGCCGCTTTCGGCTAACCCACTTTCAACCGCAGCCGCGGATTCCTCCACGTATTCGGCGTAATTATCATTAAAATCCTCAAACAGAATATTGGAATAGAAATTCGTAATGATTGACCCAAGGTAAAACAGCAGAAAGATGACAGCAAATTGGGACACAAGCTGCCGTTTGGGAGCCCCTCCCTTAAAACCGAGGAAAGTGTCGTACTCGGAGGAGAAATGCGTGCCTCCATTATCCACTTCCGTATTTTTCCGCGAAGGCGCTAGCCGTGGATGCAGCTTCCAGGCCAACACGATCGAACCAACCATTAGCAAATTGTAAAAGTCCGAGAAAAAAAAGCTATGCCTCGAAAAATAGAGGACCGCTTCGGATCCGACTGTGACAAGGAGCATCAACAATAAAAGCCGTTTCGATACCGGCTGTACCAAATCATTAATCAAGTTTTTTCCCCGCTCCATATGAATTTATAGTTACCGGCTTTCATGCTATTTGCCGGATCCAACGACCTACCAGCGGTTGGGTGATGTTTTTAGGCAAACAGTTTTGCCAGTGCAAAACAGACCCCGTTAACAACCAGGAGGAACAATCCGCATCCTAGTATCCATCTACTGTTGAATTCCATTTAAGGCTCCTAAATTTCATTATTTTCCACTACTTTACCATAAGATTGCCATTCGGGCATTAAGAAATTTTATGTCCTTTCATACAACATTTTTCGGCATACAGAAAATCAATCAAACGTTTGATTGATTTTCTATTTTGTCCTGTCTTTCCTGGCCCTTTACTATTTTAGCGATGCAGAAAAAGTCGAATATTGGCTCTCCAAAAAACATACCGAAAAAAATAAAACTGCCGGTCCAAAACCAGCAGTTTACTCACTATTTCGTATCTCCTTTGATTTCGAGCAGTTTCTGCCTTAGGCCGCTTTCCATAAGGGCGAGGTCGTGCTCGGCCTGGCGGCGCTTGTTGCGGCCTTCTTCCTGGATGCGGAGTGTTTCTTCAAGTGTGGAAACAAGGCTTTCTTGCGTACGTTTCAATGTTTCAATTTCGACGATGCCGCGCTCGTTTTCACGGGCGGTTTCGATTGTGTTCGTTTTCAGCATTTCCGCGTTTTTCAAAAGAAGTTCGTTCGTTGTTTTCGCGACCTGCTTCTGGGCTTCAACCGCGTGGCGCTGCCTGATGAGGGTCAGGGCGATGGCGACCTGGTTTTTCCAAAGCGGGATAGCCGTCATGATCGATGACTGGATTTTTTCAGCGAGCGCCTGGTTCGTGTTTTGGATCAAGCGGATTTGCGGCGCGCTCTGAATTGTCATTTCGCGGCTCAGCTTCAAGTCGTGGATCCTCTTATCAAGCCGGTCGGCAAATTGCAGCATGTCGCTTACTTCCTGGAACTTCATTTGGTCCCCGGACGCCTCTGCTTCCTTTCTCATAGCGGGAATGACCTCTCGCTGAAGCTCATCATACTTCAATTCACCCGCGGCAATGTAAACATTCAGCGCATTAAAGTATTCCTTATTGTACTCATACAGCTTTTCAAGCATCGCGATGTCCGCAAGAAGGGTGTTTTTGCTCCTGTCTAGCTTGACGGATATCCGGTCAATCTGCGCGCCTGTTTTCTGGTATTTCGACAGTACCTCCTGAATTGAGTTGGACATTTTTCCAAACATCCTGGAAATGAGGGATTTCTTCCCATCATTCAATTCATCGGGATTCACATCGGACAAACGCTTCATGAGCTCATTTATGATTTCCCCAATCTCGCCGACATCCTTTTTCTGGACATGCTCAAGCATCGTGTTCGAGAAGGTCAGAAGCTTTGCCTGAGCCTGTGTTCCGTAGGAAATCATCGCCTGATGGTTTTTCGGATCAATCTGGCTTGCAAGCTGCAATGCCCTCGCCTTGTTTTCTTCAGGAAGCACGTCGATCAGCCGGACCTGCTTTCCTCCCCCATCTGCGGGAGCGGGCGCGATCGCTTCATTCTCCTTGGCACCGAATGGATCCGATAATATATCATCCAATAAATTATTCGTATTCATGGCAGCTGAATTGTTTTCGCTCATTTGGTCCTCCTGTTTTCTTCAATGAATTTGGTGCTTTTCTGATTCTCAAGCGCCTGCTTTGCGACATCAATCTCAAAATCGAGGGTGTCGATGTCGTCCTTGATAATGTGGTACAAATCCTGTTCAACCGCATCCGCGAGGCTGTCCAGTGTACGCTGCGTCTCGTGCAGCATCAGTTCCAGCTCCGTGCTGCGCTTTGGCTGAGAGGAGAGGAAAGCATATTTTTCCGCAAGCTCGATAAGCGAATCGAGGTGCGAAAAATAAAAGCGCTCGGCCTTGTAAAAACGCCTCGGCTCATCCTTCGTCAGCTTGTATATCTTCTTCGTGACCCTTAACAGGTCAATCCGCTGCTTCAAGGACGGAAGATTTTTTATTGAAAATAGGGATTTGTGGAGGCGGCTGATTTTCCGCTTCCCCTCTTCTAAATTCTGCTTTATATAACGATATTCCTTCCGGGTCAGCCGGTGCTGCTTCAAAAACTGTGAATTGGTGTAGATCCCGACCGTTTTGTAGGCGGCGATCCCCCCAGCGATCGATATTCCCGCTGAAAGCCCCCAGCCAACATTAAGCCCGAATACGCTTACCAAACCTGCCGTAAAGGCGGTCGGGATGGCAATGGAAGTCCGTAGTAAAAACGATAAAAATGGATTCATATCAATATCGACTCCTGACTCTATTGATCATGTACTCTTTAGTACGTACAAAACATTGGAATTGTTTCAACAAGATGTAAAAAGTTTATGGAAGTTTTTGCTTCCTGCCTTAACAATACACGAAAAATCCGTGTGTTTCCACAGCCTGTGAATGTAAAAGCAACTAAGTCTTAAGTCGTAGCCGCCCAATTTGTAAGAAAGAACGACACTTAGTCGGGAAATTATCGGAAAATTTTTAAAAAGTGCCAAAATTTGATTTTCAACGGCTATTTGGGTTAAAAAACCGTTTCTCCCAAGGTAAAAACCCCGTTTTCAAGCATTTTATCGTCCAAAAATTAAATTTTCGCGATTCGCCAAACAATTTGGCTGGCTGTATGTTGAAGATACCCGGGAATACAATGGCAAGCGCGCTTTCCTGAAAGGGATCGAAAGTGGAAAGCTTCGATTACACCGCACATCAGTTTGCGCCAATGATTAACAGTATCATCCGCACACTCCAAATTTATAAAAACAAAGACGAATTTTATCAAATAGGCTTGATTGCCCTATGGGAGGCTACCAGGGGGTTCAATCCGGAAAAAGGGAATTTCGAGGGTTATGCGTACAGTTATATTAGAGGGCGAATCTTGACGGAACTCACCAAATCGGCCGCCTTTGCGGATAGGACCGTTTATCCAAGTGAAGAATTTTGGGAATTAGCAGGTGAAGCCGCCGAAGACGAAACCCTGCCCGAGCTGTTTCTTTTATCCTACTGCAAGGACCTGACCCAAAATCAGAAAAAATGGGTCCTTTACACTTGCCTGGATTCCCTATCCATAAAAGAAATTTCCGAAAAAGAGAATGTCAGCGTATCTGCTGTGAAAAGCTGGCGGAAGGGGGCGAAAGAAAAGCTGAAAGCCGAACTGATCCATAAAAACTGATAAAACGAAAAATCCGCCTGCGGAACACCGATAATAAATCAAAAGGAGGGGTGCCAGCTTCAGGCATCCCTCCTTTTCCACTTATATAGTATCCGATTGGGCAATCGGCATATTCTTTAAGTCTACTTTTAAATCTTCAATCATTTTTTTAGATGTCATTTCATTTTCGGTACATCCCCGAACATAGGCCTTTTTAAGGATTTCTTTAAAGATGCTTTGGCCATCTGTTTTGCTGTTCTCCTTCACTCGCCTTTTCTCCTCCTTTTTCAGCTCTTTTTTACTATTCTATTAAAATTTTTGTCGAATGTAAATGTATTCCAGTAACTGCCTGCATGGCTATTTTGTGACAAAATTCGACCACAACTAGGGTTTCGCTGTTGTGAAGCTTCTTTTCCCGCTTGTCCTATTTTTAAAACTAGTACAACGTTTACGTGTTACTCATAATACACTTCGAAAGCGATACGTTTTATTTGGGGAGAGTTTCATATTCCCCGAAATCGTTCGCGGGGGGTTTCTGCGGGAAGCTAGTTTTGGGTATAATAAAAGAATATGGTTTTTGCTAAGTAAAGGTTCCATTTTCGTTGAAAATTCACAGGGTTCGGATTTGATAGGAAACCCTGTAACATACCAATCTACATCGGTATTCCATCTGAGTGGAAATACACCGTGATTCGGACAGTTGATCGCTTCGCTGCATATCAATCCACGTTTTGGGTGGGAATGTATGTAGATTCGGAAAGTTGAAAGCTTCGCCGTTTTAGGTGGAAATGTACGGGGTTCCTGGCAACGTATCGGAATCTGGGTGCGTTGACATGACGCGCACGCAAGAACGGGCGTAACGGAAACATGTATCGGATTCTAATTCCTTGTCCGTAGCGGTTTACGGGCTGCGGGCTGAAACAAGGGTTCATTTTTAAAAAAATGGGGGTGTTCGGATGCGGAATGAAAATTTGGCGGTTGTGTCGGAACGGCTTCGGGATATGCTGTCGCCGCATTCGGAGGAGGATGCACGGCTTATACAGAAGGGGATGCTCCTGTACAGACAGGGGCTTGTATCGCAGCTGCGGGTGGATGAGGAAACAGTTACGGCGGTGGTTCAGGATGTGATGCCGGTGAGGGTCCGCCTTGAGCTTTTGTTTTTCGATATGAGTGAGTGTTCGTGTCCGGGGCGCGGGGTTTGCCGGCACCAGGTTGCGGTGTTTTTCGCCGCTTATGGACGGGAAGGCAGTGTGGCCGAGTGGATTGAGGACTGGCGTTATCCAGTTAAGGAAAAGAAGAAAACGGCAAGCTGGGGAATGCAGCGCGCACGTGAAATGATTAAGGCTTCGGGAGTGGCGGACCCGGATTACAAAAGCTGGCTTCAGTCGTTTTCCGAGGGCTTTGACTCGATTATGCGCTCGAAGAAGCATTTGAATCCGTATGTGGTCGGTGAGCTGTTCGGGATTCATTGGCGCCGGGTGAGGGCCGGCTCGCCGCGCGGGGAGGAGTGGTCACTTCTTTATGAGCTTGCCGGGATCGTGCATTCCTTCCGTGAGCTCGACCAGCTTTCAACGGAACTTCGCCATCAGGCCGAGACTGCGGAGCGGTATTATGGGCATGTGTTTGATGAATTGCAAAGGGCAGCTGAACGGATTGCGAAAAAGCTGGCGGGCATGCCGTTGCCAATTTCGTTTGATCCATTTATCGAGAGCCTGAAGGAGGATGTCCGCGCGCTTTTGTCCGGGCTCCGGCTCGTCCCGTACGAGCGGGCGTTCCTTTATATCGGTGTTTGGTCAGCTCTGTTTAAAAAGAGAGGGAGCCTTGAAGATGAGGCTCGGAAGCTTGAGGAAGCCGTTGATCGGCTGGACGAAGGAGAAAACAGCCATCCGCTTCAGATTGCGAAGGCGCATATACACTTTCTACAGAAGGAAGACAGCCTGGCGCTCGAATCCCTGGCAGGGCTTAACGGGCAGGAAACAGCCCCGTTCCTTCTGCACTGGACGGATGAGCTGGCCGCACAAAAAGAGTGGAGCCGCTCGGGCCATTATATCGATGCTCTTACCCAAAATTTGCGGGAGACATTGGCGCTGATCGGAGGCTATCAGGGACGTACCCAGTTTGCAAGGGCTGTTCTTGACTCAGCCATCCCTTATGTGGAAGGGACCGGGCGCGGAGATGTACTCGAACGGCTTCTCCAGCAATCGCTCCCTTACAGTTATTATGAGTACGGAAGCCTTTTATTCGAACGAGGCGATTATGCGAAATGGGCGGACCTGCAGGCGTTCATGGGCTACCAGTACGGGGACCTGCCGACAGCAAGGCTGAAGGTACTGGAAAAAGAGCAGCCCGAAGCGGTCATTTCGATGCTGCACCAGGCCGCGGCGAAACAAATTGCCGCCAAGAACCGGTCTGGCTACAAGAGCGCTGTACGGATGCTAAAGAAACTGCGGACAATGTATAAGAAGCAAAAGCGGCAGGCTGAGTGGAATGCGTTTTTTGAAGAGCTTATGGAACGGACGAAACGGCTTCGCGCTTTCCACGAAGAATGCCAAAGGAGCAAGTTAATCGATGTATAAAGAACCGTTTATTAAATTGGTTGTCACAGTTAAGGAAAAGCGTTGCCTGATTGGAGCGCAGGGGAAAAACGGCGGATGGCTCCTCCCTGATGCATGGAAATATCCGTTGTTCAGCCGGCATCCTGAAAGCTATTATGGTGCGTTTCTCGAGCCAGCGAAGGAAAACGGGGCTGTGATGATTGAGCTGAACGCCTGGCAGCTTGTGACGCTCTTCGCACGTGAATCATTCAATCGCTTTTTTGAATGGGACTGGGACGAAGTGGCTGAAATTTGCCTCGCCTCATCCCACGTCCTTTATGAAAGCATTCTCGTAAAAGAATGGCTGCCAGATTTCGCCGCCTGGGAAGCGGGGACATTCCGTTGGCGCCTCCCTGCCAGGGTGAGCGATGAATTTGACAGCTCGTTCTGGGAACAGGAGCTTGAAGTGGGCGGCATCTGGATGACTGCCTACGATTTTGTCGAAGAGCTGTATAATCTTGCTCTCGATTCCTATTTGACACGGAATGCCGAAATGCGTGAACTGTTCGGCCCGAAGCTTGGCCTGCTTGAAAGCAGCAACATTCCTGCGGCTGCCTTGGCGCGTTATTTTGACGAAGAAAATTGGCTTGAATGGGTCGGGATCAAGGAAGACGACACACCGTTCACAGTCGGGCTCCGACTAGATGAGCCGGAGGACGGAGAAGGTTTCTGGCTGCTCGAGACGTTTTTACGCGGGAAAAAGAACCCCGATGAACTGTATCGTTCCGATGATCCAGCCATCCCTCCTTCCTGGCGTCCGTATGTGGAAAAGGCTGCCCATGAAGAAGAACGCTGGGTGGAGCTGATTCCGTCGCTAGGGGTATACGGACGGCTGAAGACTTCCCTTTCCGAAGAGGAGGCGTGGGTCTTTTTAACCGAATCAAGTGAAATGCTGTTGGCGCTCGGAGTTGAAATCCTGTTGCCCGGCTGGTGGCAGGCGATGAAAAACGCCAACCTTCGGGTCAAAGCTTCGCTCAAGGGAACGGCGAGCCATAGGCCTTCATTCGTTGGCCTCAATGCAATGCTTGATTTCAACTGGCGCTTCTCGATGAACGGGGTTGATTTGAGTGAGGACGAATTCCGTTCGCTAGTGGAAGAAAAACGCAGGCTCGTTTATGTACGCGGCCGCTGGGTCAAGCTCGATCCGCATTTCATCCGGCAAATCCAGGAAATGATGAAAAAGGCTGAAAAGGAAGGCCTCCATGTCCGCGACCTGCTTGAGCAGGAGCTTGTCGATGAACCCGAAGGCGACGAACTTGAGAACCCGCGCGCTTTTGCGAAAATCCAGATTGAACTGAACAGGCAATGGAAACAAATGATCAAGCAGCTTGGCGAACTAAAGGAAATTCCCATTGTTGATGTGCCGGACGGGCTCAACGGAACCCTCCGCCCATACCAGCAGCATGGCATGAGCTGGCTCCTGTTCCTGCGCCAATTCGGCTTTGGGGCAGTCCTCGCCGACGACATGGGCCTCGGGAAAACGATCCAGCTCATTTCCTACCTTCTTTCGGTAAAAGAAAAAGCCGCCGAAGCAGGAGGTTTGGATGAAGGCATGACGGCTCCCGCTCTAATCATTTGCCCGACTTCGGTACTCGGAAACTGGCAAAAGGAGCTCGAGCGCTTTGCCCCAAGCTTGCGCGTCCATCTCCATTATGGCCCCAACAGACAAAAAGGAGATGGCTTTGCGGAAACGGCTGCCGAAAGCGATGTCGTCCTGACATCGTATGGACTGAGCCATCTTGATGAAGAAGAGTTCAGCAGCATGGAATGGAGTACGATTGCGATTGACGAGGCGCAAAATATTAAAAACGCGAACACAAAACAATCCCGGGCTGTCCGGAAGCTTCGCGGGCTTCATCATATCGCTCTGACCGGGACACCGATGGAAAAC
This sequence comes from Neobacillus oceani, assembly GCF_046237595.1. Lineage (NCBI taxonomy): Bacteria > Bacillati > Bacillota > Bacilli > Caryophanales > Bacillaceae > Neobacillus > Neobacillus oceani. The sequence goes on from NZ_CP143543.1 coordinate 4,253,279, forward strand.
CGCCTATCCGAGCTATGGTCGATTTTCGATTTTACGAACCATGGGTATCTTGGAAGCCTCGGGCAGTTCCAGAAACGGTTTGTCATTCCGATTGAAAAGGAAGAAAAGACTGAAAAGGTACGCGAACTCCAGGCACTCATCCGTCCTTTCCTTCTCAGGAGGACGAAAAAAGATGAGGATGTCGCGCTCAACCTGCCGGATAAGCAGGAGCAAAAGGAGTATTGCCCGTTGACAGCCGAGCAGGCATCGCTGTATGAGCAGCTTGTCCAGGATACGTTCACCCAGCTTGAGAAGCTGACCGGTTTCGAACGGAAAGGAATGATCCTTCAGCTTTTAAGCAAGCTGAAGCAGCTCTGCAACCATCCCGCACTCTATCTGAAGGAATCTTGGACTGCGGGAGAAGTTGCCGGTTTCGTTGACAGCGTGGGCAAAAATCGCGGCGTTACTGATGCCGGCGGGGAAATGGACGGCGTTGAGGAAACGGACGGCGGGTTTATGGAGGGCGGCATTCCAGAGGACGATTTCTTGGAGGACACAGTGGAGAAAGAAGGCGCCATTTCGGATGTCAATGAAATCCCCGCTGTAGAATCCATTGGGGGTGCTGAACGAGTGGGTGCGCTAACCGCCCGAGCAGGCTCCTCTCGAAGGGATCTCATTGCAAGATCGGCCAAGATGGAGAAACTCGTTGACCTTATAGACGCGGTGCTGGACCAGGGCGAAAGCTGCCTGATTTTCACCCAGTACATTGAGATGGGTGAAATGATTAAAGCCGCCTTAAAGAGGAAATTTGGAATCGATGTGCCGTTCTTGAACGGCAGCGTGCCGAAAGCCAAACGCGATGAAATGATCGCCCAGTTCCAGGAACATGCATTCCCGGTGTTCCTGCTCAGCCTGAAGGCCGGCGGTACCGGTCTGAACCTGACAGCCGCAAACCATGTCATCCACTATGACCGCTGGTGGAATCCGGCCGTCGAAAACCAGGCGACTGACCGCGCCTACAGGATTGGACAGCAGCGGTTTGTCCATGTCCACAAGCTAATTTGTACAGGTACGCTGGAAGAAAAAATTGATGCTATGCTTGAGAAAAAACAGCACCTCAATGACCAGATCATCCAGAGTGAAAACTGGATTACCGAACTGTCTACAGAGGAGTTGCGCGATCTCGTCTTTTTGAAATAACATTTTCAGAAACAACGAAAAAGGCCGCTGAATGGCAGTTCAGCAGCCTTTTTCTATATAACAGGGGGTTTTTATCCAGTATGTCCATGGAAATTACAACTATACATTCAGGGGGAAACTTTTTATCCGGACAGGGTTCCCTTTTAGGATTCTTCCCAAATTTTCTTCCTTATCGAGTCGCTCTTTAAATAAATGGCCTTAATCTCACCGTAATCCTTTTTCAGAATTTGTATAGTAAAGGAACCGTCCGGCTTGGGGTCAGGGAGCATGTTTCCTTTAATCTCGATAAAAAGATTGTTACCTTCCTTTTCCGCTTTAAAACCTCTATAGTCAGTCGCACTTTCTGCAAAATTCCCTTTTACTATAATCGCTTCTTCCCCTAATTCTACCTCGTTAATGACTATGAAATTCGGGCTCACCGTCTTGGTGAAAAGCTTCGGTAAGGCAACCACAAGCACAATGACAAAAACAACAACTCCAAAAATAATATAAACCGGCCGGTTATTCATTTTACATCCCCCTAATCGTCTCTTTTTGGCTATCTCTTGTTGGATCAGTGATTGAAGGAATATGTTATTTTTCCAATAAATCCCTTCTTTAGATTAGTATAGTTACAGAAGTGGTTGGCAGTCAATTTATTTCTGGAACAGGGAATTTATGAGTGTGGATGCCAATTAGCAGGTATAGGAGAGATTTTTTCGAAAAAAAAGCCGGCGGATGAATTCGCCGGTAGAGTTGGGGTAGGTTTCGGGGAGGCAAATTGATTTTATTTCTGTGGGGGTCTTGGTGAAGTTTTTTAAAAAGGGAGGGACTTCTCGGCAGGGGCATACACCGTACAGATGCAAGGCCGGATGCGGGGGACTAGAGGCGAAAGAGGAATCCTTGTTCCTTTAAAGGCAACTGCGGCATTCTTGCGGGACAGCCATCGCACGATTGTTTCCATTCATTCTCGTATTCAGCGAGCCGGTTCTCCAAAATTAGAATCCTGCTGTGGAGGCTACTGACATGCTCATTTGTTTTTCCTGTCATTCTAATCAGGCTTTCGAGCAGCAATTCAAGGCTTTCCGCTACATTGCTCTTGTTCCTATCCAAATGGGAACTCCTCCTTGGAAGGGGCGGATGGCTCCTTTTCAAAAGTAAAAGGTGGTGAAACCGGCTGGGAGCGATCGTAGGAATCATGGCTTGCCGCCGCGGCAGGTGGGGTTTGATGGAATTGGCTATGTCCCGCTGCCGATCCAACATGGCCGCTTCGAGTCTGTTCCTGATGCAGGGGCTGTTGCTGGCGGAATGGAATCGCTTCAGGTTCCGGGTTTTGCTGGGCGTCCATACCAGGGATTGGAACCGACCGGGAATTTTCCATTTCATGCGAAGCTGATTCGGAAGGTTTGCTGCTAAGGAAACGGATGGATTCGGCAACAACCTCGGTCACATAAACCCGTTTTCCGTCCTGGTTATCATAATGCCGTGTCTGAATCCTGCCGGTGATGCCGACAACCGAACCTTTTCGGCAATATTGAACGGTGTTTTCCGCGGCTTTTTTCCAAAGGGTGCACTGGACAAAATCGGTATCGTAATCACCATGGCTATTTTTATATTGCCTGTTCACCGCCAGAATGACATTTGAAACCGGCGTCCCTTCCGTCGTTAGCTTCAATTCGGGATTTTTGGTCAGCCGCCCTACCAGCGTTACTTGGTTTATCATACATCCAACTCCTTTCGTCGATGCGTCCATCTTAACGCCTATGAAGGAAAAATGTAAAATCACTAAAAATCGTTTTTAAGGCTCCATTTTGCCCCAAAAAGCAGTTTCCTGCTTACAAAAAGATACTTTTGCTGCGCTTTTTCTTCAATTAATGCGATATTCAGCATTTCCCTAGTTATTTTTCGACAAATCCCCTTTGGATGCATGAATCATGGATTATGATATAATACAGGCAAAATTATTGTAGGGAGGGTTGCTGAAGTGAAAACATTTAAACTGGTGTCACTCGAAATCCTCGATGGTGAGGATTCAACGGAAATTCCCCTGGAAAGCGGCCTAATCATTAACAAGGAAGACAAGCATTCCAACTGGCTTCTCGAAGCCTATACCGGGCTCGAGCATTATGATTTTTTCAGAAATTTGTTTGACGCGGGAAACGAGTTTATCGTGGAGGCAGTTATTACGCACAAGGATAACGATCCGGCGTATTTCCAGACCAGGGTTTGTTCCCTGAAAAAGTTTGAAGAGCATATCAGCGTCCTCCTGCAAGGCCAGCTAAGGAAAACGAAAAACAACTATGCCGAAATCCTTCTTGGCCAATTGCTTGACCAAGGCTATAAGGGAAACATGCTGCTTGATGAATTCAAGGACAAAATTCAGCGCAAACCTAAGCTCAAGAACCGAAAATCTGAGGTTTGACGAATAGCGAAAGACAGCTCATTCATTTGGGCTGTTTTTTTAATGAGGGGGAATTGGTGGGTTCCAGGTACAGCAAACCATAATAAATTACCTCACCCCATGACTTACATACAACAAATTCTTTCGACATTCTGAATTCAATCAAACGTTTGATTGAATTTCCCGGATTGCGCATGACAAAAGGGCTAGGAACATAAACCTCCCACGGAAATTGGCGGATTTTGGGGCGGCTGTTTGAGGAGGAATGCCAGCCATGTTTAAATGTCGAGAAAGTACTATCCGAATCGGGATAATAGACGTTGGAGGCTGCCAGTACGATGATTTCGGGTGGTGTCTTTAAAACTCAACCGGAGTCTTTCCTAATTCAAGCTGTAAATATAAAAAGGCCGGAAGATCTCCCCTCCGTCCTTACTTCACCATTTTGCTTAACGGCGTTTTTTCTCGTTGTTTGTATCGTCATTTGTATCGCTAGGAAGGCCATCCTCGTCGACCCTGCCATCGTTATTCGGGTTTACATCGTTCCCTTTATAGTCCTGGTTGCGATCTTGCGGAGGAGGATTTTGTTCATCATCATTTGTTCCACAACCTGCGAGGGTTAGCATCGCACCACAAATCATCCCTGCGAGGAGCATGGACAGCTTCTTTTTCATCAAAAAAGCCCCTTTCGTTTTGTTTTTGGGCCGGACATCGGCTTCTCTTAAAATGCCCCAAAACGAAAGGAACTTGCATCCGGGGATGGACAGAACACAAAAAACATACAGTGCCAGTTACAGTCTAGGATGAAAGTATGCGGCACTGTATGCTTTAATGTTTTTACTTAATAAACTTATTTCAAAAATGGTAAACCTTTTCCAACAAAAATAATCCAAAAGGCCCATCATTTATTGCGCCTGGCACCCAACTGGACGAAAAAGCCACACAGCAGGCTCCTAACACCCACCTGGGCAGAATACAACCGGGGCCTTGCACCTTTTGGCGTCTAATTTAGCTAAACAATCATTTGTTTTGGTCGATGAGGGCAAACATGATTTCAACCTCGCAGGCGAGTTCGCCGTCAACCGTGGCGATTCCCTTGCCTTTTCCCATTGGGCCGCGGAATCGGACCATTTCTACTTCAAGGCGAAGCTGGTCCCCGGGATAGACTTGCTTCTTAAAGCGACAGTTGTCGATGCCAGTGAAAAAAGCAAGCTTCCCGCGGTTTTCCTCACGCTTCAGCATGGCAACAGCCCCAACCTGGGCAAGCGCTTCGACAATCAAGACTCCAGGCATGACCGGGAAGTCCGGAAAATGGCCGTTGAAGAATTCCTCATTGGCGCTTACATTTTTTATACCAACCGCTCGTTTCCCTTCTTCGACTTCAACAATTTTATCTACAAGCAGGAATGGATAACGGTGAGGAATGATTTCTTTGATTTGTTTAATATCAAGCATTTTAGTACCTCCTCATAATATGAACTAATAAAACCATTTTACTGTTTCCGAATAAGAAAAGGAAGGGATTTCTCCCCTCCCCTTATTCACTTCTTGATAAGGTCAAGAATATGTGTCCATGTAGACTTATTAAAAACATCCCCGGCATTTCCATCCCCGAGCACTCCATACCCGAACATCGCCCCGCCTATTGCGCAGACGACAATCAGAAGGATGAACAGGATAATCCTGAGCCAGATTGGAATTAGCCTGATCCGGACGTATTTCCGGTTCCCGGTGGCCTTAGCTATTCTTTCCTTCTTTGATTTTTTATATTGTTCGCGTGTTTTCGGCTCTTGCTGCTTATATGAGATAGAAGACATAATGAACTCCTTTTAAACGGGAACCATGGCAAACCCGGTTCCTTTTTGAAAAATGGATCGAAAATTGCATCCTATATCCCTATTATAAGGAAAAACAGCAAATTAAACATCCTTTTTCACAATCCCCAAATTTAGGAACACTTTGGGCGGCATCATCAAGAGATTTTTTTTCGGATTCACTCAACAGGGCATTCGGCGACAACTAATTTGGGTTGCGGTCATTTTTCCGTGCATCAAAGCTTCCGTGACAGCCTTCCGCGTTTTTCCCATCTCTATCGACCGCCAAAACGCTAAAAAGCTGGCGTTCCCTCTCCAAATAAATAAAAGCCCGGCAAACTCGCCTGCCAGGCTTCCATTATTTATTCACTTTTAGCCCAATTTCCTTCTAGCAATCCGGTCGATGTTGTCGAGCATAACGCCGGTCCCGACAGCTACGCAATCCATTGGATTTTCGGCAACGAGTACAGGCACCTTCAGTTCCTCGGCAAGGAGCTGGTCAATCCCATGTAAAAGGGCGCCGCCTCCAGTCAGGATCACTCCGCGGTCAATAATATCTGCGGAAAGCTCGGGCGGGGTGCGTTCGAGGACACTCTTGGCCGCCTGGACGATTACCGCAACCGATTCACGAAGGGCCATTTCGATTTCCTCGGAATGGACTGTAATCGTGCGCGGCAGGCCGCTGACCATATCGCGGCCGCGGATTTCCAACGATTCCTTGCGTGAACCAGGAAAAACGGTCGCGATTTTTATCTTGATATCCTCGGACGTTCGCTCACCAATCAACAGCTTGTACTCGCGTTTGATATAATTGAGAATTTCCACATCAAATTTATCGCCAGCCATTTTAATCGAGGAGGAAGTAACAATGTCACCCATCGAAAGGACGGCGATATCAGTCGTTCCTCCACCAATGTCGACTACCATGTTTCCGCTTGGCTGGAAGATATCCATTCCCGCCCCGATAGCAGCCACTTTCGGCTCTTCTTCCAGGTAAATTTTCTTGCCGCCACTTTTCTCCGCAGCTTCCCTGATTGCCTTTTGCTCAACGCTCGTAACATTCGTCGGGCAGCAAATCAGGATGCGCGGCTTCGATAAAAAGCCTTTCACGTCAAGCTTGTTAATAAAGTACTTTAGCATCGCCTCCGTCACATCGAAGTCGGCGATCACCCCGTCCTTCAACGGGCGGATGGCAACAATATTGCCAGGCGTACGCCCAACCATGCGGCGGGCCTCTTCCCCTACGGCAAGAACACGGTTTGTATTTTTATCAATAGCAACGACGGATGGTTCATTCAGTACGATTCCCCGGCCCTTTACGTGAATAAGCACGTTGGCCGTTCCAAGATCTATCCCAATATCCCTTGCAAACATTGCTTCTTTTTTCCTCCTCGAAAACGGATTCCACATACTGTCCTAATTTTGTATTGTATCATAACAGTTCCGTTTTCCATACCTTTTCCGGAAGCTTCCATAGATTTTTGACGAAATTTGTTGCATTTTTATGAAAAATGGCGATTTAACAGTCTCGAGTTCCACATCTTCCTTCTGGTACTTCATCTTCGTTGCTTTCCCGCCCGTAAATGGCGATTGATTTATTGTAATTAGATTTCAGAAAAAAAAGTGAAAATACAAAAAGGGCGTAAGCAATAAACGCTTCCGCCCTTTTGAGTTGTCCCGCATTAGCAAAAAGTCAAGCCCCCACCTCTCGATTCTTGGTGTAAATGGGCAGGATAGGTTAGGGATGAATAACCCCCTACAGATTGATGTTTCAGTTTATTTTATTGTTACTCTTACATTTTCAAGTACTCCCCCTGCACTTGAAACGATTGTAAGTGTTTCGCCTGCTGTGATTGCCACACCTGTGCCTCTATATCTAAACGCTCCTAGTGTATCAACCAATCCTTTTGCCACAACCTTATTATTAGCAGGGGATCCTATATAGAAAGTAACCTCAACCCCAAGTCCAAACACTGTGGATGTACCATCGATTCTCCATTCCCTTTTATCTCTTCGATACTCTGCGGATGAGACTGTCAACACATCAGGTTTCGCAGTAATTTCAACTGTATCTGTTGAAGTGGCCCCGCCTGCACCAGTTGCTGTGAGTTCAAAAGTAAGAGTAACTGCTTTTTTAGGGAATGTAAATGTTGGTGTTGGAGTATTTTCTCCATTAAGGACAACCTCTGGTCCCCCGATTTGCCTCCAATTAAATTTTGTTGTGTTTTCCGACCCGCTTCCATTTAGACTAACAACACTATTTTGTTCAACCTCCTGGTCAGGTCCTGCATCTGCAATTGAATCTGGAGCAGAATCAAGGACTTTAACCTTAACAGTGCTGGACACAGAATCAGCAGGGCCAGTTATTGTAAGCTCAAATTCAAGCTCTTCTTCACTTGATGGAGCCGTAAATGATGGCGTTGCAGTATCCGCTCCCGACAATTCAACTTCCGTGCCTGAAAGCTGCTTCCAGGACCAGGATTTTATTGGGCCGGTTGAGCTACTACCGTCCAAAGTTACCATGTTTCCTTTTATGACTGTTTGGTTACTACCGGCAAACGCGACTACTGGCATTGATGTAAACGAAGAACCGGTGATTGTAACTGGAACGATTAAGGTGCCTCCCATGGATGACTTAATGGTGAAGCTTGGTGGTACATAATGTTGGTCAGTTATTACTAAAGTTCCACCTTCTAAAAGCCCGTAGCCCTTCACCTCCAATTGAGGAGAACCAGCTTTATCACTTGACTCAGCATTGAATGTAAGAGTTTTGTTATCAATATCATATAGGGCAGCTGCGGTAATTTTATCAACGAGCTTTATTTCTTTCGAGCTAACCGGACTGTCACCTTTATTTGTCACGAGAATTCTTTCCGGCACCGTTTCACCGCTAAAAGAAAGCCGCGCAAAATATTGGCCGTTTCCTCCTGCCATACGAACAGGATCAAAACCCGTTCCGCTTACTTCAATTGACTGATTAGATTCCTCTGAATAAGCAAATACATCAATTGTACCCCCTGTTTCATCAACACGTTCATAGGTAGCTTGTTGAATTTCCACTCCATTATTGGTTGCTATTTTGCCCATCAATGAAAAGTCATGGACTTCAATACAATCTGGATTTTTTATCGTTTGATTAGGATTATTTGGATTTGGTTCCTCACAGGCAAATGTCGAGAATACACCATTTGTTCCAACCGCTATCCCTGGTCCTTCCACCCGGAGGAAGTTTTGGGGCTTTTTCGTTTTTACATCAATAAAAACACTACCTACAACTCGGTGATTTTCGTTTGGATCACCGATATATCCTGGCGGTGCATCTGGTTTAACATCCGGGTCCCATTTTAGAAAAGTTCCAATACGGCTAGTTAGTGCGAGCTGAGGGTTCCCGCCACCCATGTCACCAATGTCTTGAGTAAATCTGATTTCGCCTAAATCAGGATTTTTTTTATCAGGCTCTGCAGTTAGTATATCCACTCCATATGGATGTGTAATTTTATACGTTTCATGTGCTTTTATGCCTTCGATTCTAAACCTGATACGCCCAAAAATCATCTGTTGCCCATCTGTCGGAACTTCCTGGGTGAAAGCAGCCTCGAGCTGAAAATTAGCAACAACTCTGCCTCCTGTCCCTGTTTCCATTTCAGCACCTGCCAGCTGGTAAAATGCCTCTGAAGGAAAATTATCAGGGAATGAGATTGGCTTTGATGGATCCGGTACATCTTCGGGCAGGATTGCGCATAATGGGTCATTTGCGTCCAGGCAAAGCTGGAGCCGCGTTCCTGCAGAATCTTTAAACCAAACTGGAAACCCGTTTTCGCTACTAATAGGACCCATCTTAGTAAGCTGTTTACCGTCTGAAACCTCATTTGCAGAAGCATTTTCCAAGTATAGTCCCCCAATGACTAACAAGCCACATATTACAACTAGAAGTAAACTTTTCGCTGTTGACTTTTTTCGAAGAAGTTTTGCCATTACGACGCTTCACCTCACAAAAAATTTTTAAAAAAATACTGGATTGTATTTTGAAGTTGATTTCCCCTACAGGCTCTATTCGTTTCGTCTCACTGTATTTGGCTAGCCAGTTAATCAATAACTTGAATGCTTTGTAGATTAGTTGCTTCGGCTGGAAAGTGGGTTTCTTACTATAATCATCTCATGGGCTGTAGTTTACAATTTCCTGCTTACTGCCTGTTTGTACTGGATTTGACTTTACTCTATCCCCTCCAATATCAACTGACAGCATAAAGCCCAAATAGAATGTCACGATAGAAAAGCAGGCTAAAGCAACCGCAAATGCCCGATTCATTTTTTTGAAGCTGATTAAAATAAAACAGATAAACAACAGCGAACATCCGATCAGACTGATGGAAGAAATGGTAGGAGACAGCCCAATAATAGTTTGAGGAAATTCTGTTTTCATAAAAAGCCAATCCACCCATGTGATTGAATTACCCGGTGTGTTGTTCATTACTGCTACGTGTGGAGGACTAAGGGTACCCATTACACCTGTGCAGTAAAATACAAGCATTAACAACAAACACTCAGCTCTAATCCATTTCCGGGGATCAAATGCGTGGTTTTTTACTAATTTTCTAGAAAGGACCCCATTAATCAATGCAAAAGCTAAAACAGGGATAATACTTAAATGCTTAAGAAGCAGCATGCGCCCATATGGAATCGCCCAGCTTTCAACATAACGAATGTCGGCCATAACCAAATCCATGAGAAAGAAACCTGTGACAGAAATAGCGGCCAGGCAACCGATTGCAAGGACGGTAAACCAGTTTAAAAACTCCCTCCAGTTTTCCGAGTCTTCGCTGAACCAGCCAACAATCAGAAGCACTCCTACCCAAACAGCGACCAAGATAAAGTGGGCTGAATGTGAGTATATTCCGTACTTGGATAGCGAAGCCACATGGCTCCCATTCGCAATTGCAAATACCATTAGCATTAACAATTGAAGCCGGTATATTTTCGACCAGTTAAAATATACATTAAGCCATAATAAAAGCGCCCATATCGTCAAAAAAATCCAAGAACGGCCTGCCTGCGTTTCGATCAAGGAGGCAGAAGCCGCACCGAGTAGCCCATAGCTATCTTTAAAAATGAAAATTATATTTAGCAGTGGGATAAAGGAAATGAACACTGTTCCTACTACACAAAGTTGTACTAGCTTTTTAGGTACTAAAATACGAGGCTTCTTTTTTTCTGGAATTAAGTCCAATAAAAAATAACCTGTCAAAAAGGAAATGAGAATGTACTGCCCAAATTCGGTTATAGGAATTAAAACACTCATCGCATTTCACTTCCTCTTTTTAAACAGGTAGGCGATACCAACCAAGCTACCTAGAATAATTGCTGCTAGAGGCAATGGCTGAAGAATAGGTTGTTGCTTTTTTTCTTCCCCTTTCTTTTCGGACAGTACTTTCGGTTGTTCTTTAGTTTCAGCTGATTTCGCAGTATCTTCTTCAAGAACGATTGTCGGTTCATTCCCGGTTTGAAACTCATCGGGATTCGAACTCATTTTCTCCCATTCTACTTGGAAATTTATTTTCCCTTTAATAGGGTGTCCATCCATACCCATCACTTGCCACTCTACAAGGTAGTTCCCTTTTTCCAATGGCTCTGTTACTTTACCTATTATCTTTGAGCCATTAACTTGAACTTGTTGCAGTTTTTGCTCCTTCCCATCCTTTAAAAGCTTCATTGTACTCATTTTTTCGATTGTGTCATCAAAAGAAACCGTTAATTCCTGGAGTTTTTCTGTAACCAGCTGGCCTTCAGCTGGAAAGGAGCTAACAACACTCGTATGTGCACTAGTCATAGATGGTGCAATAATTACAATGAAAAATAGAAAAACCAGGAGTTTTTTTATCAACTTTTACACCTGCCCAGGTTTATTAAAAATAATAGTGTTCTATAGATTAAAGAGAGCAACCTCTACTCGATTGCCCTCTACAATCATCTGCAGCTAAAATCCCTTTGTTATTTAATTTGAATCGGAATCCTGCCATTGAACAGGAATGCATCACTTAAGTGGTGCCTGTATTCCACTTGGGCAAAACCATCTATAGGCTGCTTTGCTCGAATGAGTACGTCAATGCGTTGGGCAGTACTCATCTCAATTGGAGTCCCTACTGGATGTGTGTATGGGTGATTGTATTTTCCAAATGGCGGAACACCAAGGGCACGCCCATCAACAGCAATCACAACAACATCGACTGGGAAACTGACCTTTATTTTTGTATATGCAGCACAAAGAATCCGGACTAAGATGGTTTGGTCAACCTTTGCAGCGATAGAAATTTGCATACCTTTTACTCCACTGTTTAAATCAGCGGGAAGGGAAATACCTGGTTTTATTGATGCGGTACTTCCGAGACGTCCTGGAAAATTCACTCCGGTTACGACGAAGTAATTTGGGTTGTAATCATGAAATGCAAAGAAATCATATTTCCCACTGTCATTTTCACGGAATCGATCATCTACCCCGGGTCTATTTCCATGCTTTGCGAAAGTTTGATGGGCATGGCTTGCTTGTTCACGCCATACCGAATCGATATCATCAATAACCCACAAAGCCTCTACATCATATGGAACCGTCATTGCAACAGGGTCTCCGCTTTCGAGCGTTCCACCTATGAAGCCTGGGAATTCCGGGAAATCATTCAAGTTTGCTGCAGTCCTGCGCGGATAGCCGCCTATATTTTTCCCATCAGTTGGATCAAAGGCATCCGGTGGCTCAACAATGAGAAAGCCATATAGGCCAAAATCAAAATGTTGAAGAGTATTTCGATGGCAGTGGTAAAAATAGCTGCCAATATGATTAGGCTGCCATTGGTAAGTATACTCCCCCAAATCCATTGACGTGTGGCCAACACCATCATTCATTGCTGTGGGCTCAATCCCGTGCCAATGAATGGTATGTGGTGTTTGACCATGCCCTTCTACGTGCGCATGAAAAACAACTCCCCTTGGGACTCTGATGGTTGGCCCGGGAAAGGTTCCGTTTTTTGCCGCAGGAACATCAGGATTTCCAATTAAATAAAATTCAAGCTTTTTTCCATCCCACATACTTAAGTCAGTCCCATGCATCAGGTATATCCTCTCAGTATTTGGGATGGCATTTGTTGCTCCACGAACAGTCGCGGCAACAAATGCAGGAACGGGGTTCGTCGGGTTAAGCAGTTCAGGTGTCGGCGGGCTTGCCTGCGGGGGATCGAATGACTTAACCCACTCTGCTTCATGGCCTTCAACAGACCTGCGTGGAATTAGGAAACCAGGTTTTGAAAACGACATGGCTCTTCTCCTTTATTTAAATAGCTCTTATTTGACTTAAATTTAATGGCCACCCTTATGGGAACCGTTTTCCGGAGGTTTAGGTTCAATCTGATTTCCTTGACCAGCAGCTTCTGAACTTTTCATTTGCATAGAGCCATTTCCATAGCCAGCGGCGGGCCCTGTGAATTCCGGTCCATGATTTGTTGGTGAGTTTGGAAATGTAATGACTCCCTCTGGGGTGTTTCGGTCACCAATGATTGCTAATCCGCTCATCATGCCAAGTCCATAATTTCCTCCCTGGGCGGATTGGCTTGTTTCTGCATGATCGTGCATAGGATAGCAAATCGGCGACAGGCGGACAGAAATATCGAAATTCCCTGTTCTTGTTCCAATCTCAGGAAAATGCATATTAAGTTCGTCCGTTGGCGGCCAAACAGGATGAGGCGCGGATCCCGGAATTGCAGGATTTCCAATAGACATAAGTGGCTCATCCGCAAGTCCAATTCCTCTCACATTCGGGATGTCAGGCGGCCTTGTGAACGGCACCACCCATTCGACCGTCTCAAGCGGATTAGATGTGTAAGTATCCAGCCATATTACATTGTCCATCGCTTCACCGTTTACCCCTGTAACATAAACATGGTTTCCATGGAGATGAAGTGAGTGCATGGATAAACCAGCATTCAGTATACGGATAATCGCCGGTTCACCTACCCTGTGATTTGGAGCAATATAGGGATTATGAGCAGCAAAATAACCGGATTGGCCATTTATCGTAAAAAATTCTGGTTTTTTGTTTTTTCCATCAGACCTGAATCGGTCAGTTTGGAACGATTTCACAAACTGGGCCGCTGGATAGTCTTTTCCAGCTGTATAGTTTCCTACTTCCGTGAACAAACGGGAACTCGCTTCGTGGAGAATCCAGATGTACTGCCGAAATGCAGGAGTATGCGATGCGGGATCACCCTCCTCCCACGATAAACCGGGAAAATGCTCAGAAGAACCAAGATCATCGAATAATTGCTGTACAGCTGGTGTCGGGTTCGAATAAGGCGTATAGTTATGTCCCCCCACAGGTTCATTCGGCATGACTACCAATGCTCCATGGAGCCCCATCATCCGATTTACTGGCGCATTCAAGTTATCGTAGTATAAATAGGTACCGGCTGCATCAGGGACAAATTCTACTGTTTTTGTTTCTCCCGGCCTAATCGGGCCTGTATCAACCAACCCGCTTATATAGAATGCATGAGGTTCATCCAAAGCATTGGTTACCGTGACTTTCACGGTACTACCAACTGTTGTTATAATATTTGGGCCGGGTATCTCTGCCGGAAAGTTCTCCTCTTTATAAAGCCAAAAATAGCACTGTGCTTTATTTTCCGAGTTATGCGTTACCATATTCTTCATAGCATCCGTAATCGTGAATTTTAATTCCTGTGCTAAAACCGTGGTATTGGCAAGCTGTGAATCTCCAGAAATCCAGGAGGGCATCATGCTGCCTATCAGTAATGTCGCAATTCCTCCGCCTGCATATTTTACAAATTCCCGTCTGTTCATCGTTTCTTTCATACACACTCCTTTTATGGCTCATTAGTAAGTCCAAAGTATCGAGTTTTTTCCAGAAATATTCCACAAGCATAGTAGTTTATTATTATTCAGGAGGTATTCCCAAAATAACTTGCCCCTGAAAATTTTCCCAACATGAAAATAGTGACAAATTATTTAGAAACATGGACAATTAACCACAATAGAAAAAATGAGTTATGTATTCTTCCCGGTTCAACACACGAGTGGAAACACCGTGAAATAGGTACAAGAGTAAGAGTTTGTCCCGCAATGAAGGGCAGTAAAACCCCCACTGTTTGCCCTCTAATATGGCAATCAATAAATACTGAAGGAAATCCCGCTTCTAAACACTAAAAATCACCCACTGAAACAATGGGTGATTATTAAGCCTATTACAGTTCAAATCCATTATTTTAAATACTCTTGTTTATTTATAGGTTCTAATTAAGTATCTTCTTTTCCAACTGAAACAGGAAACGAATACACTAATCTCCCGTATCCTGCTCAATTCGGGCTAAAAGGAGTAGCCAACCAGCTGCTCCTTTTTATTCATTGCCTTAAATTAAGGTGGCCAACGTTTTAATGCGACTTGAAGAAATTTGTTTTTTTCTGGAAGTTTTTTACTTTACAGGCTCGCTTTCCGCATCTTCCTTCTGGTATTTCATTTTCGTTGCTTCCCCGCCCCTCAAATGGCGGATTGATTTATGGTAATCAAGGATTTCCTTCACTTCGTTTGCAAGCTCCGGGCTGATCTCCGGCAATCTTTCCGTTAAATCTTTATGGACCGTACTTTTGGATACGCCGAACTCTTTCGCAATTACGCGAACCGTCTTCCTCGTCTCCACGATATACTTTCCAATCTTGATTGTTCTCTCTTTGATGTAATCGTGCACACCACTCGCCCTCCCTTAGGTTGGATGTGAGAAGTGTGAAATGAGACCCGTTATCACTTCGACGAATTCTGCCTTCCGCACCCATGAACCGGCGCGGCAGATGGCGGCCTTTTTCACAAAAAAAGCCCTGCCCTCTGGCCCTGTGAGGTCTAAACAAATCCCTGGCTAAATACACATTCTCCTCAAAACGACTCTTCACCTCAAACACTCTCTTGTACAGGTTTGATAACAGTTTATTAGCTTGGATAGGCGAATATGCACACCGGACAAGGAGTGCCGGGAAGTTTTTGTAAAAAACGGACAATGCACCATGTTTCCTTTCCCGCTTTTGTTCCCCGCACACGAGCGATTCCGAGGAAAAAGCAGCCGAAAAATAAGGAAATTTCCACAAAAAGGGCAAGCCCATCGGATAGGTTGGATATTTTCCTTTTTAGAACTCAATTTGATACAATAACCGTAGGTCTTTAAGTGCCCAGCTTAACAGGGCAGAAAATTCTACTTGCCAATCACAGGAGGATACAATGACTAAACTAAAGTTTGCAGTACTTGGATGCGGAAGGATTTCGTACAAGCATATCGAAGCATTAATCAAAAACAGCGAGTATGCAGAATTGGTTGCAGTGTGCGATATTGATGAGAAACAGGCTGTGGGGCGGAAGGAACAGTACGAAGCCAGTATTCAGGGCTCTGACGTAAAGGTTTATACGGATTACATAGAAATGCTTGAAAAGGAGCAGCTTGACGTCGTTACAATCGCGACAGAGAGCGGCTACCATGCTAAGCATGCCATCGACTGCATGAATAGCGGCGCCCATGTGCTTGTTGAAAAGCCAATGGCGCTTTCCGTCGAAGATGCGGACAACATGATTGCGGTCGCGAAGGAAAAAGGCAAGAAAATTTGCGTTTCTCACCAGAACAGGTTCAACCCTCCAATCCAGAAGCTTAGAAGGGCTATCGAGGAAGGGCGTTTCGGCCGCATTATGAGCGGAACAGCGCGGATCCTCTGGACGCGCGACATGAATTACTATAAGCAGGCCCCATGGAGGGGAACTGCCGCACTGGATGGCGGGACTTTGATGAACCAGTGTATCCACAACATCGACTTGTTGCAATGGATGCTTGGCGGCGCTGAAATTGAGCGGATCCACGCTGAACGGGAAACATTCCTTCGTGATATCGAAATGGAGGACTTCGGTGCTATCCTGATCAGGTTCAAGAACGGTTCAATCGGAATTGTCGAAGGCAGCGCCGTCGTCTATCCGAAAAACCTCGAAGAAACGCTGAGCATTTTTGGCGAAAAAGGAACGGTTGTCATCGGCGGCCTTGCTGTCAACGAAATCAAAACATGGCAATTTGCCGATGAGCGCGATTACGACAAGGAAGATACAAGCACCGATATCGACAGCGTCTATGGAGAGGGCCACACGCCGCTCTACAAGGACTTCATCGATGCCATTAATAAGAACAGGGAACCTCTTGTTAACGGGGAAGAAGGCAAAAAAGCGATGGAAATCATCCTGCGCGCATACGAAGTTTCACCGAAATAAGGAAGACAAAAACACAGCCGGCGCGGCTGTGTTTTTTGTTTGTGGAAGATCGTTTGTAAGAATGCGGATTTCGCCATGTTCCTTTTAGGAATGCCCGTGTATCTTCTATCTCCATGCTTCCTCCAGTGTTTCCCGGAAAAGTTGGTTCAGCTGTTCAGTCGGGTCTTCAATTTTGACATTGAGTGTTTTGGCATATTCCTCTAGGCGGCTAATTTCCTCCTCAATAAAGTGATTGATCACCTCAATTCTCGGCTCCAGGTCAAGTTCATCCCCGGCGATTTTCCGCTTAAACAAAATCATCACTTCTTCCTTTAGGACGCCAGTTGGAAGAATATCTTCGACGAGCTCCTTAAACTCCATTGGCGGAATTGTATTGTATTTTTCAATCCACTTCGCCGCCAGGATCGGACGAAGCACGTAAAAATACTTTTTAATCTTTACAGAAGCGCCTTGCAGATAATCCCGGTAATTTCCCTTTGCCATATTGAGATAATGATGGATTCCTGAGACAGGCGAGTAAATGCTTCCGCTCAGATCCCTTAATTTATCGATTGCTGTACCTGCTTGGTAATAGACAATGCTGGATCGGAGCCATTCGAGCAATGGAGGGTTGGACTTACGGAACAGCCTCAACGCCTTGGTCAGCTCCCATCCGCTCACATCGAGCAACTCATCAATCGGAATGGAAATGGGATCGTGCTTTGGGATTTCAATTACATCCCTCCCCGGGTCAATCGATAAATACCAGTCCTGTTTGTGAATGTAAATAAACCGGACATCGTAGTCGCTGTCCTTGGATGGAAACCCCCACGCCCGGCTCCCGGACTCACAGGCAAACAAAATTTTGATGTTGCAGTCTTTTTCAATTGTATTAAGAACGTCGAGGATATGGTCTCTCAAAATGACTTCCTCCTAATTTCAAAAAATAGGTTTTTGTCAGTAACAGCGGACGTTGATGATTTTATCAGCATTTGAGCGCCGTTTATCAGCGAACGCGCATGGGTTATCAGCATTTGGATGCAATTTATCAGCGAACACGTTTGGGTTATCAGTATTTGAACTCGATTTATGAGCAAACACGTTTAGATTGGCATCGAGCAGAGTTTATCAGTAAAAGTACCTGGCCTATGATTATTGAGCCCGGTTTATCAACGAACGTGCTTGTGTAATCCAAATTTTGTCGCTCTATCAGCCTTTAGATAGGTTTTATCATTAAATGCGCAGGTTTTATCAGTAAATGTACATGGTTTATCAGTAAATGTACATCGTTTATCAGTAATTGGACGGGGTTTATCAGCGAATGCAAGGATTTATCAGCGAATGCAAGGATTTATCAGCAAATCACAGCGGTTATCAGCATTCGGGGATCTCCCCCGGCTGGGTTTCCCACTAGATAGCAAAACCAGGGGATTCAGTCCCCTGGTTAATCGTTAACATAAATTTTAATAGCCTATTGGTTGTCAAGACGGGGTCAACTAGAACCCGTTATCCCTATGTAACTATCATTCTCTCTTTTACCCAAGCGCCGCAATTAAAACCTTCACTGCGTCAAGAAGGTCTCTGTCGCTCCAGGATGGCATGGTTTTTTTCCCAGCCACGGCAAGCCCATGGGAAGCCGGAATATGGACGAAACCGGCCGGAATTTCCTTACCTGCTTCAGCAAGCTCATGAAGCACGGCATACATGACATTGTTGCAAAGGTACGTTCCAGCGGTATTGGAAACCTCGGCGGGAAAGCCGCTTTCTTTCAACGTATTTACCATCCGCCTGATTGGAAGTGTTGAAAAGTAGCCGTCCGGCCCGCCCTCGACAATCGGAGCGTCCTCAAGCGTGACACCATTGTTGTCAGCAGCTCCGTCACGGCAGTTAATCGCAATCCGTTCCGGCGTGATTGATGAACGACCGGCAGCGAGCCCAAGCGAAATGACTGCGTCCGGCTCCTCCTCGCGCATTTTTTCCAAAAGCCGACCGGCAGCTGAATTATAATCCACAGGCAAAAGCAAGCCCTTAATTTGGTAACCGCCAATTTCCTGCCCGTCCAAAGCGGATACAATCTTTTCTGTCGGATTGATCGGAAAGGACAAAAACGGCTCAAAGCCTGTCAAAAGCAATTTCTTCACTTACAACCCCTCCTTTACCAGCTGGCAATGCTGCCATCGGTCCTGTGCTCGGTACCGCCCGTCAGCACGCCTGTCTGCGGGTCCCGGACGATAATCTGCCCGCGCCCGAACCCCCCTGAATCATAGGCCATCGAAATTGCATGCCCTTTGGCGGCAAGCTGTTGGATAACATAATTGGGGAATTCGTGTTCAACGTCAACCCTAAGCCCCTCGATCCATTGCCAGCGCGGAGCATCCAGGGCAGCCTGCGGGTTCAGGCCGAAATCGACCATATTCATCACGACCTGTACATGCCCTTGCGGCTGCATGAAGCCCCCCATCACGCCAAACGGGCCAATCGCTTCCCCGTCCTTCGTCAGAAAGCCCGGAATAATCGTATTGTAACTCTTCTTGCCCGGCTGCAGGCAGTTCTCATGATTTGGATCAAGCGAAAAATCGACGCCGCGGTTCTGCATGGCAATCCCGGTTCCAGGCACCACAATCCCCGAGCCAAAGCCCATATAATTGCTCTGGATAAAAGAAACCATATTGCCTTCCCCATCGGCTGTTGCGAGATAGACAGTACCTCCTTTTGGAAGGCTGCCTGGCTCAGGCACCTGTGCTGTTCCCTGAATATTCGCGCGGGCATTTTTCGCGTATTCTTCCGATAAAAAGTCATCCACTTTCGCCCTCATCGTACGCGGGTCGGAAATATAGGCTTTCCCATCCGCGAACGCCTGCTTCATCGCTTCAAGCTGGATATGGATAGCATCCGGGCTTTCCCGGTGCGTAAAATTGTATTCTTTTAAAATATTCAACGCCATCAGGGCAATCAGGCCCTGCCCATTAGGGGGGATTTCCCAAACGTCATACCCCTTGTAATTGACGGAAATTGGTTCGATCCACTCCGCCTGATAGGCCGCGAGATCCGATTCGTCAAGGAAACCACCTGCTGCTTTTGAAGCAGCGGCAATCTTCTCAGCGAGACGGCCGCGATAGAAGCTTTCCGACTTTGTCTCCGCGATTTCCCGCAGTGTGCTGGCATGGTCGGGGGACTTCCACATCTCACCTGGCTCCGGTGCCCTGCCGTCTGGCGTAAACAACTTGAACCACTCATCAAATTCCGGCCCATTGAGCCTAGTTTGAAAAATTTTGTGCGCCCTGGCCCAGTACTTCGCGGTGATTGGCGACAATGGGAAACCATTTTCGGCATACTCGATGGCGGGCCGCAGAACGTCTATGAGAGGAAGCCTTCCAAATCGTTCGGACAGCATCACCCACGAAGACGGTACCCCGGGAACGGTAACAGGTATCCACCCGGCCAAAGGCATTTTTTCATGCCCAAGCTGTTTGACCTTGTCGATTGAAATGCATGCAGGCGATGGCCCGCTCCCGTTTAATCCGTATAGCTTGTTCTGTGTCCAGACGAGCGCGAACGCATCCCCGCCAATCCCGTTTGACGTCGGCTCGACGACAGTAAGGCAAGCAGCTGTCGCAATGGCCGCATCAATTGCATTCCCTCCCTGCTGAAGGATGCGAAGCCCGGCTTGGGCCGCAAGTGGCTGCGATGTGGCAACCATTCCGTTTCTTGCAACAGCCGCCGTCCGGCGTGATGCAAATGGATAATTTAATAGTGTCAAACCCTTTTCCCCCCGGCAATAGAACATAATTTTTTAGAAACATTGCCTTCTGTTTACACTTGGATCCATGGTTTAAATCGGTAAAACTGGAATTCCTTCGTTACACGAAAAGTATACCAAAAGACCCTTTCAGCTGTCTAAAGGTTCTGAAAAATAGGTAACAAATATTTTACTGATGAGGTAAAGGGGTGTTAACATACGGTGATATTTTTGTATGTGCTTGTGTCACGTGGGACCTAACCACAGTCTACGCCATATCCCTGCTCCAACCTATTCTTGCAGCCAAATATTCCTTCAGGAAACGTTAATGGCTTTCCGCGTTTAAAACAGACAGTCTTCATAAGGGGTATTAAGACACTTTCATTTACTTTCCTCTTTCAAAACTGTCTTCATCGATGCCTTGGATACGCAAACAAAATAAAAAGGCGGGAATTAACCCGCCCCCCAAAGGGACACCATCCTATCGGGTGATGATTTATCCCTTTTTTATTATGGAAAGTCTATCAAATCAATCCGTTTACGCTTCTCTAAGGTCCATATGGAGAATATACTGTTCCCCCATCCTTCCCATAATCCGCCTTCCTCGGTCCACAAATCCTGACTTCCGGTATACGTGCTGCGCGGCGAGGTTGGCGTGGTTCACCGCAAGGATTATTTCCGTTTTACCAGGAAAATTCCGTTTAACAAAGCCCCCAAGCTGTCGAAGAGACAGCGTAGCGATCCCGAGGCCCTGATAGCTGCTGTTGATGGAATATGCCCTCAGCAGGATGGCTTCCTTATTCTCCGTAAACTGGGCAATCCCCTCTCCTTCATGCAGGACGAAAAAACCGGCAGGCTCACCGTTGTACAAAATTACGACAGGATGCCTGCCTCTGTCCTCCTCGCATGCTTTCAATGCTTCCAAAGGCATCGCTGTAAACTTCCGCTGCTCCTCAGGCAATGAATACCTTTCAAAATAAGCGCGATGCCAATCGTTATAAAATTCGAGTGCCCCCGCTTCAGCTGCTGTCCTTTGCTCCAATTGTGAATCCCCTCTTTAAGTCATTTTCTGTACTGTTCCTTACGTTCTTTCCCTTCGGTGCACTAGGCTACTTTTTGAATTTCTCCTGTAATCCGCCCGCCCGCTAACTTTTCAGCGCTAATTAATGTCCTGTCCCTTACTTTTTTTGCACTTCATTAGGCTCTTACTCTTTCTGCGCTTCAATAAAGATGTTTTTGACGAGCTTGACAGGAATTTGTGAGCCGCCGCGCTTTTGGACGTTTTCAACGAGCATGGCGACGAGCATATCCCCGGCATCGGCATTATAGGCGACAAACCAGCCGTTCTCTTTGCCAGTTTCGCCTTGGGTGGCCTTGATCTCAGCTGTGCCCGTTTTCCCTGACAAAGGATAGCCTTTTATTTCCGCCGTGCGAGCTGTCCCGCCCGGATCGGATACAACCTTCCGGAGAATCGCGCTCACCGTTGAAGCGGCTTCCGGCGAAATAGCCTGTTCCTTCAGCACCTGCCCATGCTGGTCATCTAGAAGAAGGATAGGTTTAATCATATTCCCGCCGTTCAGGAAAGGCGTGTATGTTGCTGCCAAATGGACGATATTCATCTCCAGCTGCGCTTGTCCATAGCCGGCGTCAGCAAGCAGGATATCCTTATCAAGCGAACCTAGCTGCGATGCCTGGAGCGGGAACGGGTAGCCGAAATCTTCCTCGAACGCAAGCTTCTTCATTCCTTCGCTAAAGCCCTCTTTGCCAAGCTTCAGTGCTGTCTGCGCAAAATAAATATTGTCAGAGAACACAAGCGCGCGCTCAAGATTTACATTGGCGGCCTCATTCACCCGTGTGACAAAGTATCCTCCCCACGAGGCGTCCTTCTGCCATTTCAGGCCTTTTATGTTCATCACATCCGCCGGATTGATCGCATTCGCCGTCAGTGCCGCCCCTGCGACAATCGGCTTGATGACCGATCCCGGCGCGAACTTTTTATTGAACCGCGTATTAAGCGGTTTATTCGGATTATCATCGAGCGATTTCCATTCAGCAGCCGACATCCCGAACACCACTTGGTTCGGGTCGAAGGACGGCGAGCTGACAAGCGCGAGCGTCTCCCCTGTTTTTGGGTTGATGGCGGCCACGGCCCCAGCTTCACCCTTCATCTGTTCGGTAATCTTCATCTGCAGTTCCGCATCGACCGTAAGCTTGACTGGCTGTCCGTCCGCCACCGGCTTTTCAGCAAGAACTTCCTGCCCACCGTCGTCCTTTTTAATCACAATTTGGACTCCGGGTTCGCCTCGAAGTTGTTCCTCATACACCTGCTCAATGCCGCGCTTGCCAATGATGTCTCCGCTTGAATAACCCTTGCCCTCCAGCTTCTCAAGCTCTTCCGCTGTCAATTTCCCAACATAGCCGACAAGATGGGCAGCCGCGGCTCCATACGGATAAATCCTCGATTCCACCTTCTTCGTCTGGACAGGTTTCAGCTTGATCAATTCTGCGATCAAAGTCTCATCGTTCATCGACACCTTTTTAAGCGGCACAAAATATTCCGGCTTTACCCAGCTGGCCTTCACCTGCTTTTCAATGCTTTCCGGCACCATATTGAGCAATTTTCCGAGCTGGGCAATTGTTTCCGCTTCCTGCCCTTCCATATCCTTTGGAACGACACCCACCTCATACACAAGCCCGGTCGTCGCGAGCGGATTCCCTGTCCTGTCAAAAATCTCGCCGCGTTCAGGGGTTTGCGTCGACAGGGAGATTTTATCCCCCTTTCTAAGCTGAGGGAAAATATAGGTTGTATTCCAATCGACATACCAATCTTCTTTTTTGTCCCGCTCCTCCTTCACGAGAAAGGCATCATGGCCGAACTCAATCGGGCCGGCGATGCTGTCCATACTTGCCGTAATGCCGTATGTAGCTTCTTCGCCTTCCTTCTGCTTGTCCTCTTTCGGCTTCGTAAAACTCACCTTCAAATTGCTGATCTCGAGGTCGCCATAAATCTTTTTATATCGTTCCGTAAAATCCTGTTTACTGATGGAAGCTTTTGCTTCCGTGGACAGATACGAGTACATTCCGTCAAAATCCTGTTCGTTCCACAGCTTCACGTAGTCGGAAAATCGGTCTGACGGGTCGGGTTTTTTCTCCGTACAGCCTGCCAGGACGGCTGCCAGAATCACAGCAGAAACAATCATGAACAGCTTTTTCATCACCCATCCCCCTTTTCATTTTGTCTCATTTTACCATAGGTTACGGAAATTCCTGAAGGAGGACACTTTGCGTGCAGGGGGTTGCTCCGAACCGCCAGTAGGGCGTGGGCCAATTTTTCACACAAAAAAAAGAGAGGGTTATCCCTCCCTATTCAACGTATGATTATGAACTTTTTTTAACTCCGGATTTGTCGGAAGAGTCGCCGGATGGCTCATTGAGTCCGTCTTCAGTGGATTCGGCATCTTCTTCATCAACAGGGGCATTGCTTTGCCCTTCACCCTCGGCTGCTTCTTTCTTTTTGGAGGGTTTGGCGGTCTCGCTGTTTTGGAGCGAGCTAAGCGGCTTGTCGAAAAAGTCAGCCGGATTGACCGCTACGCCGTCTTTCCGGATTTCAAAATGGACGTGCGTGCCGCCTTTTTGGTTTACCTGGCTTTGGCCTGCCGCGGCAAGTACCTGCCCTTTATCAACCTGGTCGCCAGCCTTGACCTTGATGTCTTTCACGGACTGATACTGTGTTACAATACCTTTGTCATGCTGGATTTCGATTACATTGCCAAGCAGCGAATCCTCTTCCACCCTTGTAACCGTACCGCTTAATGATGCTACGACATCAAATCCGGAACCATCCTTCATCGCAATGTTGAGGCCGGTATTCGGAACATAGGTGTTGTTGTGAACAACCAATGCTTCCTGCTGCTCTTTCGGATCGGCGGAGTTATCATAGAATTTCTTCTGAATGACCGCGTTCTCCTTGTTTGCGACCGGCATCGCGATGTTCTCAAGCGATTTGTTCACCTCAAGGGCCGGCTCGTTGAACTTCTTTTTGGCGTTTTCAGTAGTTTTGTTGTAATTGTACTTTTCCGCTGAATTTCCGCTCATTTGATACCAAAGGACACCTGTCAGAATGATTGCCGCACTTGCAATGTAGACTGCCGGTACTACCCAGCTCTTTTTAAGAAAACGTTTAAAACCTCGAGAAGATTGCTTTTTTTCTTCCTCTCTCATTATCATCACCTCAGCAATCATTCTGAACACAATGGTAGAATTATATACATTGCCAGATAAATTTTTGGAATATTTTTTGTCATTAGGCGAATTTTTATGCATCACGAAGGAGGATTTTTTATGAAATTTGTTCTTATATGGGTGGTCAGGCTGCTCCCTTTCATCTATATGGCCATGATTTGGACCATGTCCAGCCTGCCAAGCAACCACTTCGTCGAGCTCCCCGACTCGTCCCTCGACCGGACAATCAAGGAATCGCTCCACCTGATTGAATTCGCGATTCTTTACTTGTTGTACGTCCTTGCCGTTCTTTCTGGGAAAATAAAGTTCAAGAGAAGTGTGAATATGCTCCTCGCAGCCGCTGCGGCCCTTTACGGGCTCACGGATGAAATCCACCAGTCGTTCTACCCCTATCGCTCCGCATCGCTGTTTGACCTCTTTAAAGACGTCCTGGGGGTTGCTATAATCTATTACTTTGTGGATGGCGCTTTATTCAGAGGGAAGTTTAAGGGTCTGGGGAGATTGCTTTTGAAATGGAAGGAGTCCATGCAACGCTGAGGCAGTTATTACAAAACATAGAAAACAATAGCTGAATAGGAAGCACGGGATAGAGGCAAGGGTCGGAGTTATTCCATCTCACCATCTATCCTTTTTAATTTGCAATTTAACGCACTTTGCTTGTATTTATATTTATCCCGCATATCTTCCATCGAGGTTCAATTGAAAATTGCTGTTTATTTTAAGTTCCATGCGCACTATAGTACGCATGAAGTTTCCTTAGGAGAACTTTATCCGGGTATTCGGCATTATTATGCGGGTGTTCGGCATTATTATCCGGGTGTTCGGCATTATTATCCGGGTGTTCGGCATTATTATCCGGGTATTCGGCATTATTACCCGGGTGTTCGGCATTATTATCCGGGTGTTCGGCATTATTATAGGGTTATAAAAGGTGAACAACCAGCAAAACAGAAAAGCCGCCCAAGACACAGGCCGGCTTCCCAAAAACGTTATATTATTTCCTCGCAGATGCCGTAATCGTAGCAAGCAGGCTGTCGGCGGGGCTGATTTCAATTCCCTTGTAGTAGTATTTGACGATTTGCTGATAGGATTTTCCCTCTGCGGCCATACCGTTTGCTCCATATTGGCTCATTCCGACTCCGTGGCCGAAACCGCGGGTTGTAATGTGGATCTCATCCCCATGCCGCTCCCAGGTAAAATCTGATGATCTCAAATCCAACTCATCGCGGATTTTTCGCCCGGTTAGTATTTTTCCATTAAAATCAACTTTCCCGACTCGGTTGCCCGCCGTACGTCCGATTATTTTTCCGATTGTTTTTGAATTGCCCACTTTCACGCCAAGCCTTCTTTCAAAATCAGAAACGGAAATGCTCATCCTGTCTTTGAATTTTGGGGATTTCCTGTCCCAAGGACTTTCCACGCTCCGCAAATAAGGAAACGCATTTTCCCAGTAATCCTCCGAATTTTCGGTGAACCCATTGCTAGTTGAGAAAAATGTTGCAGTGATAACCTTCCCATTATATGTGAGAATCTGGCCGTCGGTTGAGCGGACCGCTTCCGCTATTTTCTTCTTTTTCCAGCTGTAATCCCTGCCCCATATTCTTTTCAACTCGGCATCGCTTTTATAAACTTGATGGATTTCGGTATCGCTCACCTGCGCCCCTTCCGGAAGGCCAGTTTTTTCCTCTGTCATCAGTTGTTTGACAATATACGTCCGCGCCGCTAGCGCCTGTGCCTTCAATGCTTCCTCTTCAAACTCGGCGGGCATTTCAGCGGCTACGACCCCTTCCAGGTACTTGTTCAGAGGCAGCTTCTCTACCTTTTTTAGCCCCGTCCTGTATACCGTGACTTCCGCTGCCGTATCGGCTTCTTGTCCGTTTTCCTCAACTGGGGCTTTTTGCAGTTTTTCACCCAGGCTCCCATCCACTCCCCTGTCCTTGTAGGGAAGAACAAGCAATGCCGGGATTACAAGCGTTACCGCAAACAGGAAAGATGCTAGTGCGATGATCGATTTCATATTTTTCATGAACGAGCCTCCATTTGAAAAGTAAACGGCCGGCATAGCCGGCTCCGCTTCAATAAAACATATGGCAATGGACAGGCAGTTATGACTGGAAATTGGCTTATGTATCCAAGCATCAAAAAGCTTTAGTTTCCATTCCTTATACAAGCCGAGCCACGTTAAAAGAAAAGCCGAAGCAAGGCATCTGTCAAACATCTGACAGCCCTTCCTTCGGCTTCCTCGTAATCGGCTCTATATAATGGCGATTAATAAAAAACAAAAAATTATGCATTCAAATCAGTAACAAGCGTTTCCTCTTCCGTGAAAACTTCTACTGGATCGGATACGCGCTCTACATCGGCTCCAAGTGCCGCAAGCTTTTGATGGAAATTTACGTAGCCGCGGTCGAGGTGTTTCAGTTCCGTTACCCTGGTAACACCTTCCGCTACCAGTCCAGTAAGGATAAGAGCAGCTGCCGCGCGAAGGTCGGTTGCAGCTACTTCCGCTCCTTGAAGGTTCGATTTACCCGGAATAATAACGGATCGTCCTTCGATTTTTATATCTGCGTTCATACGACGGAATTCTTCAACATGCATGAACCTGTTTTCAAAAACGGTTTCGGTGATCATTGAGGTGCCCTCCGTTCGGAGAAGCAGCGCCATCATTTGTGATTGCATGTCGGTCGGGAAGCCTGGATGCGGCATGGTTTTAATGTCGACCGCCTTGAGCTTATCGGTACCAATTACCCTGACACCGTCCTCTTCCTCAACAATGGTAATACCCATTTCCTCCATTTTCGCAATCAATGATGATAAATGTTCGGGAACAGCCCCCTGTACAAGGACATTGCCGCCTGTGATTGCCGCGGCAACCATGAATGTCCCAGCCTCGATTCGGTCCGGAATAATCGCATGATCCGCGCCGAACAATACATCCACACCTTCGATTCTGATCGTGCCTGTACCTGCGCCGACAACCTTTGCGCCCATCTTATTCAAAAGATTGGCCAGGTCAACAATCTCTGGCTCCTTCGCCACGTTTTCAAGGATTGTGGTACCTTCAGCAAGCGTAGCCGCCATCATGATATTTTCAGTAGCTCCTACACTCGGGAAATCGAGGTAGACTCTCGCGCCTTTCAAGCGGCCATCAACTTCCGCTTCAATAAATCCGTTTCCGACTTTTACCTTCGCACCCATCGCTTCAAAGCCTTTCAGGTGCTGGTCAATCGGGCGCGAACCAATCGCGCAGCCGCCTGGCAATGCCACGCGGGCCCTGCCATTGCGGGCCAACAACGAACCCATTACTAATACTGAAGCACGCATTTTCCGAACATATTCGAATGGTGCCTCCTCTTTCAACTCTCTGGATGCATCTACTACAACTTGATTATTTTCAAACACGACTTCTGCGTTTAAATGGCGTAATACTTCGTTGATCGTATATACATCGGAGAGAGCCGGGACATCACGTATTATGCTTTTTCCATCACTGGCCAACAATGTTGCAGCGAGTACAGGCAGTACAGAATTTTTGGCACCCTCAACCCTGACCGTTCCATTCAGCCTATTTCCGCCGCGGACGATGATTTTTTCCAAATGTATTCCCCTCCGCGTCCAAGTTCACTATATTAATATTCAATCGTAATGATGGGGGTTCCGACTGTTACAGCCGCATACTTTCCCCCTGTCGAGCGAACAGCAATTTGTACATTCATTCCATATCCAAAAGTGTCGGTAAACAATGGCGAAAACGCCGAAATTGAGATGAAATCTTTTTCCCTGATTGCCTCGGTTTCAACGGCATTTAATCGTTTCATTATGCGATTTGTTTTTTGGGATAAAGCCCTTTCCATTCTATCATCGAAAATGCCACTGATACAAGAGAAAATTGGCGGTTCGCCTCGAAATATGTCATCCATGCGATCCTTAAATACACCATTCGCAAAAAAGGCCGCACTTTCTTCATTCCATTCTCCGCCCATGACTCTATATATTATATACGCATTTACCTTATGGGGTGTGCGGGTCGAAACAATTTGAAGATATTCCCTGCCGTAACCTAATGCCGGAGATACAGCCTCCGCTTCCCATTTCTCGCCCGTTGCCGAGAAAGACCATTCCCAGCCTGGGAACTTGTCCTGAAGCCGCGCAGCATACTCCTCCAATTTCCCGGGTGAATCGGAGTCCTCAATTATTTCCCGTGAATAAACCGTCCACTCCTTAAGCAAACTATCTTCGGCTTCCAATACAGCCGCAAGCTTAATTAGTTCCGGTGCACTGTCAGCTTCAATCGTTCTATTCCCATGTTCAAACAGTACAAAACCAATAATGGCAAAAATTGATAAAACTAGCTTTGTTTTCATGCTCCGATCCCCTTCCCCTCATTAACATTTTTACCAAGGGGTTGTGGGGTATACATGGGAATTCCCGTCACTTTTAGACAATGTGCAAACAAACCGCGAAATTTGTAAAATAATGCACAATAATGATTGTACTCAAAATCAGTCGGCTTGAACACATGTATTAAGTCCTATATACAAGGCTAAAAAGCAAATTTTATAAAACCTTTCACGATGGAAAGTTCACTTTATTCAAAAAGGCACGAAAAGTCATTTTTCCGGCCGGTTTTTTAAATTTTAGAAAAAAAAGAACTGTAGAAGCGGCCTGGCCGTTAATCAAAAATAGCCGGCAGCTGGCGGGAAAGCAGAAGGTAATCGAGGAAGAAGTTGCTCACAGTGGTACCGATGGCAATTACCAGCAATATGTATAAAACCCTTGCCTGCAGTACACGGTTTGCCCTTAATAGTTTTTCAAAATTCAATGCCTGAATTGCCCACCATGCCAATGTGATGCACAATAGATGTACCAGAATCCCAACCAATGCGCCCGTTCCGAGATCAGAAATCAATAAAACGCCCCCTTCGCATGCTATATGTGCCATGCCGGATGAGCATGAGGCACTTAGAGAAACCGTCGGTAAACAAAGGGAGCATTTAGGAAATTCCCCTTGTCTGATATTATTTAGTGTGAAATCATCATTCATGATATGATAGTAGAAAAGCTTCAATCTATAGCCTCTCCCATACTATTGTATGGATAGCCGGAGGGAAAAGCAATCTTTTGAACCGCCTCCTTGAAGGGTTAAGATTCCAGAAAATGTAAAAAATAATTTGGTATGAAGGTGATTTTTATGAAGAAGGTAAGAAAAGCGATTATCCCGGCCGCTGGGCTTGGAACCCGCTTTTTGCCTGCGACAAAAGCAATGCCAAAGGAAATGCTTCCGATTGTCGACAAACCAACCATCCAGTATATCGTTGAGGAAGCAATCGAATCCGGCATAGAGGATATCATTATCGTTACCGGCAAAGGCAAACGGGCCATTGAGGACCATTTTGACCATGCATTCGAACTTGAGCAAAACCTGCTTGAAAAGGAAAAATTCGAGTTGCTTGAAAAAGTCCAGGCCTCATCAAATATGGTGGATATTCATTATATACGCCAAAAAGAGCCTCGAGGGCTTGGCCATGCGGTATGGTGCGCGCGCAACTTCATCGGCAATGAGCCATTTGCCGTCCTGCTGGGCGATGATATCGTCCAGGCGGAGGTACCGTGCCTAAAGCAGCTAATTAACCAATACAATGAAACCCTGTCGTCCGTAATCGGTGTCCAACGGGTGCCTGAAACGGAAACCCATCGGTATGGAGTAATCGATCCTTTAGAAGAGTACAACCGCCGATACCAGGTACGTCAGTTCGTTGAAAAACCAAAGCCAGGGACAGCCCCATCGAATCTAGCAATCATTGGACGCTATATCCTGACCCCGGAAATATTCATGTTCCTGGATAAGCATGAAATTGGCGCAGGTGGAGAAATACAGCTAACCGATGCCATCCAAAGCCTGAATGAAATACAGAGGGTATTTGCCTACGAATTTGAAGGGAAGCGTTTTGATGTTGGGGAAAAACTGGGCTTCATTGAAACGACACTTGAATTTGCGCTGCAAAAGCCTGAACTCAAAGAGGATTTGCTTGCCTTTATGAAAAAACAGCTTGAACTGAATGAGAAATAATGACCAGCCGCATTCATAAATGTTTGGTGGACTGAGCAAGTAACGATAACTAGCCGCATCCATATTCATGGGCGCGGCTTTTTTTGCGTATAAAAACAGATTTTGATCTGTGGAGGCGAGATTTAAAACATTTTCTGTTTTTCGGGACTCATATCGCTCTTTCAGACGCTTGTGTGTCCCGATTCCGGGGGTTTCGGGACTCACTTCACTCCTAAAACCGAATCTGTGTCCCGATTTCGGGGGTTTCGGGACTCATATCGCACCCAGACCCCAATCTGTGTCCCCCTGGCTAGCCCAAAACGCATCGTAAATCTCTCAAAACGAAACTAAGGGCCCTCCTTTCAAAGGAGCAGCCCTTAGCTTTTTTTCCCTTATATGTGTCCCCTTTGATCATTATGCGGCTTCCTTCCCCCAAAGGTCCCCGCATATCCCTTTTTCCAGGCAGCTTCCTTCCCTCAAAGGGAGCCGCATGGCATTCAATTCCGGCGAATTTCCTTCCCCCAAAGGAAGCACACCGTCTCAGCCTTCTGAAAAGCCTAGAAGCATTCAGGAAGGTACCGATAGCCCACAGTATCCCTACTTCAAAAATTCCCCGAAACCGCCGAAGTTGTTATGCAGGAAGTCCAAAGCAAGATTCGGCATGATTCCAAACAGGACGCTCGCTGCCACTGTAATGGCCAGAGCCGCTAGGATACCCGCAGGAATCTTGAATTTTGTATCATCCGCCGCTGGACGGAAGAAGATCTGTGTCAAAATACCGAAGTAGTAAACATACGATATGACAGTGGTGGCAATCATAATTGATGCAAGAACATAATGCGGGTTATTCTCATCAATGAACGCACTTAGGAAAATGTTCATTTTGCCAATAAATCCTGCGGTACCCGGAAAACCTGCCAATGATAGGATCAAAATCCCAAAAGCTGCGGAAAGCAATGGTGCTTTTTTGTATAGGCCGGCGAAATCCTTGATATCCTCCGACCCCGCCTTTTCACTCATCAGCTGGATGATGGCAAACGCCCCGATATTCATGAACGTGTATGCCATAAGGTAGAACCACACGGCATCAAACATAAAGTAGCTAAGCGATGTAAACGCGACAAGGATGTATCCCGCATGCGCGATGCTTGAATACGCAAACAGGCGCTTGATGTTCCTCTGCCTGAGTGCGACGACGTTTCCAATAATCATCGTTGCCGCCGCAAGGAATGCGATATAATCCTGCAGTTTCAGCAATAACGGCATTGATCCTGGACCCTCTGTTATCGTCATGCCAAAAACTGTAAGCATGATTCTAATTACAACAATGAATCCAGCCGCTTTGGAAACGACGCTCAAGAAAGCCGTTACCGGAGTCGGTGCTCCCTGGTACACATCCGGAGCCCACATATGGAACGGAGCCGCCGCAATCTTAAAGGAAAGCCCGACCAGAATCATGAAAAATGCGATACCAAGAAGATAGACCTGCTGGCTGGACGTGATGTTTGCAAGCGTGTTGGCAATTTCCTTAAGGTTCGTCGAGCCACCGATTCCGTACACATAGCTCATCCCGAACAAAGTGATTGCAGTCGAAATGCTGCCATTAATGACGTACTTCATGGCTGATTCATTCGAATTCAGCTGATTCCTTCGTATACCCGCTAGAACATAGGAAGAAATGGACAGCAACTCAAGTCCGACAAACAGCGTGATTAAATCACCGCTTGACGACATGATCATCCCGCCAAGAAGGGCTGTCAAAAACAGATAGAAAAATTCGCCTTTGTATTCAGCAAATCCATCCTTTGGCTCATAATGGATCGCCAACAGCATGACAAGCGCGGATCCGCCAAGCAGGATCAGCTTAAATACCTTACCGAAGCCATCAAGCCGGTACGTATCCTCGAGAATGGACGTAACTGGCGCATCAAGCATGCCCACCAAGGAAATCCCGGCCGCAACAATGGCAGCAAGTGACACCCAGCCGAACATTTTCCGGTCGCTGGACTTTGGCAAAAACAGATCGAGAATGGTTATAAGCGCGGCTGTACCGAGTATGATGAACTCAGGCGCCATAATGCCCCAGTTGTATGATAGCAATTCTTTGAGTTCCATAGTTCATCAACCCCCCAGCCCAAGCATGATAGTTTTAAGTGCGGATTCCAGCGGTGAGCTGAGCACACTTGGGTATACGCCGATCAGGACAATGAGGAACAGCAATGTCAATGCCGGCACATATTCAACCCCTTTTAAATCCAGGACTCCCGTAAATTCACGCTGCGGCATGCCATACGTGATGCCGAGGATTGCCCTGAGGAGATAGGCGGCTGTCATGATGATTCCAATGCATCCAATGGCTGCGAGGACTGGCATTTCCTTGAATAAGCCAAGGAAGGCCATGAATTCGCTGACAAATCCCGACATCCCCGGAAGGCCAAGAGATGCCATCCCTCCAGCGAGCAGGATACCGGCCGCAACCGGCATGCCTTTTGCCAGTCCGCCCAAATTGGCGATGAGCGACGTGTCCATACGCTCATAAAATACACCAACCAGGAAGAACAGCAATGCGGAAATGAGGCCGTGCGAGATTACCTGGAAGATTGCACCCTGGATCCCCGCTTCGTTCAATGCTGCAAGGCCAATCAGGACAATTCCCATGTGAGAAATCGACGAATACGCCAAAACCATTTTAAAATCCGTCTGGATAAAAGCAAGGAATGCTCCAAACAGGAGATTCACTACGCCAAGGATAGCCAGCACGACGGCGAGCTGTTTGAACTGCTCCGGAAAAATGCCCATCCCGAAACGGATTAAACCGAAGGCGCCAATTTTCAAAAGAATCCCTGAGTGAATCATGACAATCGCGGGAGGCGCCTGAACGTGGACGCGGAGCATCCAGCTATGCAATGGGAAGATTGGCAGCTTTATTCCAAATGCCACCAATAAGGCGATTAAAAGCCCCATTTTCGCCCCATCGGAAATCGGAGCCATCAATTGCGCATCCGGATTTGCCATGAGCTGCTCCAGCAGTTCGATATTCGATGTCCCTGTCCTCGTGAACAGGACCATGATAACAATCAACAGGACAGCCGAGCCAAGCCCGTTGTAAATCAGAAAGCTGTAAGCCGCTTTTTCTTTTTCAAAATAACCCCATTTTCCAATCAGGAAAAACATCGGAATGAGCGTTAATTCGAAGAAAAGGAAGAACAGGACAAGGTTTTGCGCTGTAAAGACGCCCAGCATGCCTACTTCCAGAAGAAGGAAGAGCATAAAATACCCTTTCCACTCCTTTTTGATCATGCCTGATGCGATTGCAGCCAATGAAGCGACAACAGCCGTCAGGACAATCATCAGGAGGGAGAACCCATTAATCCCTAATTCGTAATAAATGGAAAAGTACTTCTCTCCCATTTGTTTGAAACCGCCAAACTGGATCCAATCGACCCTTGTTGAGAAATCGGCCAAATCCTTACCGGCAAGATAATGCGCATAGGCCGCGAGCGATAGGAGCAGTGCCGGAAGAGTTGCAAGGAATCCAACCAGTTTTATCGCTTTTTCATTTGTTTTTGGCAAAAATGCCAGGACGATAATGCCGAGCAGCGGGGAGAACACCAAAATGGTCAGTATAGAAGAAAGGTTCACTACAAATACCCCCCTGTCAGCGCAAAGATGACTGTCAAAACGGCCAGTCCGATAAAGGCAACCGCCGCATATGTTTGGATTTGCCCGGATTGAAGCTTTGAACCCGTTTTGGCAAATGCGCGAATTGTTCCGGCAACAGCAGAAGCTATCCCTTCAACGAGGAACACATCGATATAGCGGAAGAAATGGCTAATCACTTTTGTTGGATTGATAATGGTGAGACCGTAAAACTCATCAATGAAATATTTGTTGTAAAGGACGTTGTAAGCCCCAGGCGCCGCCGAGCTGAGCCAGTCGCGGGACAGCGAACGCTTCCCGTACATGAGCCAGGCAAGGTAAATTCCAGCCAATGAGACAACTGTTGCCGCGATCATGATCCAGGCAGGGCCTTCAATATGGCCGTGGCCCAAAGCCGGATTCCCATCCACAAGCCAGTCGCCAAGGAACGTTCCGAACCATGGCGTGTTGACATAGCCGGCCACGACTGCAAGCACACCAAGCACCATCATCGGCATTGTCATACTGGCTGGTGATTCATGGACATTCTTAACGTTCGAACGGGATTCACCCCAGAAGACCATGAAGAAAAGCCGAAACATATAAAACGCTGTAAAGAATGCCGCAATTAGTGCTAGCAAGAATAATACGGGATGGCCGTTTTCCCAAGCGGCAATCAAAATTTCATCTTTACTGAAAAATCCTGAGAACAATGGCACACCGCTGATGGCGAGCGTCCCAATCAGGAATAGCGGGCCAGTTAGTTTCAGCTTTTTCCACAAACCGCCCATTTGCTCAATATTTTGTGTATGGACCGCATGAATGACACTTCCAGCCGCAAGGAACAAAAGTGCCTTGAAGAATGCGTGTGTCATCAGATGAAACACGCCGGCAACATAGCCAGCAGAACCGAGCGCAAGCATCATGTAGCCGAGCTGGCTGACCGTTGAATAAGCCAAGACTCGTTTGATGTCTTTCTGAACAAGGCCGATGCTCGCCGCAAAAATCGCTGTAAAGGCTCCGATAATCGCCACCGTCAGCAACGCAGTTTTACTGGCGGCAAAAAGCGGGAACAAGGCTGCCACCAGATAGACACCGGCCGCTACCATCGTTGCGGCGTGAATCAATGCCGAAACAGGAGTCGGGCCTTCCATCGCATCCGGAAGCCATGTGTGGAGCGGGAACTGGCCCGATTTGCCCATGGCGCCAATGAAAATCAGGATGGCAATCAGGGTGAGCATTCCTGCGGTGATGGCTCCTGCATCAACCGCGGCAAAAATTTCATCATATTCGAAGCTTTTCGTTTGCCAGAATAATAGAATCATGCCGATCAAAAGCCCGACATCCCCAATCCTGGTCATGATAAAAGCTTTTTTGGCCGCCGCCTTCGCTTCTTCCTTGTAAAAATAAAACCCGATCAACAGGAAGGAACCAACTCCGACGAGTTCCCAGAAAATATAGGTTTGCAGGAGGTTTGGCGATACGACAAGGCCAAGCATCGCAAATGTAAATAACCCAAGATACGCGTAAAAAACCGGAATGCGCTCGTCACCGTGCATGTATCCCTTGGAATAGATATGTACGAGACAGCTAACAAGCGACACGATAAACAGCATTAATGCATTAAGTTGGTTCACTTCAAAGCCCGCTGTTAATTGAAAATCTCCTATTGTAAGCCACACGGCCTCGGACTTGTATGTTGGCGCCGAGAACCGGTCTATAAGTACCGCCACTGACATTGCCAGCGAAGCGAGTGTCAGCGCGATTCCGACAAAGGCGCTTGCCTCTTTGAGCCGTTTACCAAATAGAAGAAGAATCAAAAACGATAAAAGCGGGAAAAGCGGTATGATCCATGCATTTTCCATCAATACACTATCCCCTTTATGAACGCGCGTTCTGATACAGAAGTATTTCTGGCTGCGCGCCTGATTTCACCCTGCTGCACAGGGTTTCCGCAGGTGCAGGTCCCGCGGTGGAAGAATTCCGGGCAGCCTGCTCATGGTGCCGGCAGCCCACTAATCCGGAATGAATCACAGTTAGTTTTTCATAATATCCATTTCATCTATGTTTACTGTCTTCCTGTTCCTGTAGAGGGAAATCAGGATTGCCAGGCCTACCGAGACCTCGGCGGCTGCCACTGCCATCACGAACAGTGTGAAAATCTGCCCGTCAATGGAAGGGGTGATTCCATACTTGCTGAATGTAACGAGGTTGATGTTAACCGCATTCAGCATCAGTTCGATGGATATAAGAACGATTACTGTGTTCCGCTTTGTCAGGGCTCCGTAAAGGCCGATACAGAACAAAATCAGGGCAAGCGCGAGGAAGGCAGATGCAGGAACTCCAGAGTTCATATTATTCCGCCTCCTTATCGTCTTTTTTCGCAAGAATGATTGCGCCTACAAGCGCAACAAGCAGAACAACCGAAACTAATTCAAACGGGATAATGAACCTGGAGTAAAGCGCAATCCCAATCTGCTCAGTATTGTTCACATGGAGCTCGGTTGAGCCGGGGCCAAGGTCGAGATTGTATATTCCCAAATAAAACGCCGCTGCAAATCCGGCGACGCCAAGCAGCAGTAGGAACTTTCTCCATTTCCCCGTGCTAGACTCACTTTCATCATCATGCTTTGTAAGCATGATTCCAAAAAGCATAATGATTGTAATTGCCCCGGAGTAAATGAGAATCTGGGCCGCCGCCAAAAATTCCGCGGACAGCAGGACAAATATCCCGGCGATGCTGATAAAAGTAAATACGAGAGCGACAATAATGTGGATGACCTTTGTTAGGTTCAATAAGAGCACGCCCCCGATGACTGCCACTAGCGCAAGTGACATAAAAGCCAAAAATTCACCTGAAATCATGCCTTATTCACCTTCCGAACATTCTCGTCATTTTCATCCAGCCACTCAAGGTTTTTAAAGAGGTAGTCCCGGCTATACTCGGCAAGCTCGAAATTATTCGTCATTACGATTGCTTCAGTCGGACAAACCTCTGTACATAAATCGCAAAGGATGCAAATTTCAAAGTTGATGTCATACGTATCAATCACTTTCCCCTTTTTCGTCGGGTCCGGATGTTTTTTGCCTGTCAACTGAATGCACTCTGTCGGACATATGTTGGCGCACTGGTTGCAGACGATGCACTTTTCAGGATAGAACTTCTGGATTCCCCGAAACCGGTCCGGAAGAGGAAGCGGTTTTTTTGGATATTCGTATGTGATTTTTTCCTTGGTCAGGTTTTTAAGGGTATACTTTAAGCCTTTTGCCAATCCAAGCATGTTTTTCACCCCTTTGGTGCGTGATAAAAGAAATCTGTTTTTCCTGTCGGGAACGCTAGTCGTGCCAATCCCCGTTTATGTTTAAAACAGTTTAAATAGTTCTTTGATCAATGCGGTAAGGAAGACGTTTGCCAGCGCTACCGGCAGCAAAACCTTCCAGCCGAATTCCATCAGTTTATCCGCCCGGAAACGAGGGTATGTTACGCGGAACCAGATCAGGATAAAGATGACTACGCTGAATTTCAGCGAGAACCAAACAGCTCCTGGGATGAAGTCCAGGATTGACAGCGGCGGAAGCCAGCCCCCAAGGAAAAGTACAGTTGTCAAAGCGCCCATAGCGAAAAGATAAACGTATTCCGCAAGCATGAAGAACGCCCAGCGGAAACCGGAATATTCAATATGGTAACCCGCGACAATCTCGGATTCGCCTTCAGGAAGGTCAAATGGCGTCCTGTTCAATTCCGCTACGGATGCGATTAAAAATACAATGAAACCAATTGGTTGAAGAAGGATATACCAGCCATTCCGCTGCGCATCAACGATATCGTTCAAGTTCAGGCTTCCCGTTAACAGAATGATGCCAAGGACGGACATGACAAGCGGAATTTCATAGGAAATCATCTGGGCAGCCGCCCTCATACCGCCCAAAAGCGCGTATTTATTGTTGGAGGCCCAGCCGCCAGTCACAATTCCGACCGTTGTTATGCCAGAGATGGCTATATAATATAGAAGGCCGACGCCGATATCCGCAAACTGGAATTTGTCCGTAAACGGAAGGACGGCCAGTACCATGAAAGACGGTGCAAATGCGATGACAGGCGCAAGGATGAAGAGCGGCCTATCGGCCATTTTTGGTATAACATCCTCTTTAAGAAGGAGCTTCAATACATCGGCCACAGTCTGCAGGAGACCCCAGCGGCCTCCGACATGGTTCGGCCCGTGGCGCAGCTGCATGTAGCCCATCACCTTGCGCTCGGCAAGAATGCCATATGTTACGAATGCAAGCACTACCAATAGCAAAACGGTTGCAAGCAGGAAGAATATCCCGAAGTTAACGAGCCCGGGGGATGAAGTAAGTAGTTCCTCTACCATTAACCGTCCACCTCCCCTAGGACAATATCAATTGCTCCGAGAATGGCAATCATGTTCGCCAGGTTTTCTCCGACAAGCAGCTTCGAGAGAATCTGAAGATTATAGAATGACGGCCTCCTGAATTTCAAGCGGTAAGGCTCTTTTTTCCCATCACTTGCAATGTAGCAGCCAATTTCCCCACGCGGCGATTCAATCCGTACATACGCTTCGCCTTTTGGCGCTTTGATGATTTTCGGCACTTTGGCAAGGATTTCCCCGCCTTCTGGGAATTGTTCGCATGCCTGCTCCAAAATTTTGAGTGATTCCTCAATCTCACGAATCCTTACATGGTAGCGGGACCAGCAATCCCCGCCTTCCTCTGTGATTACATCAAATTTGAACCTGTCATAGATAGAGTATGGCTCGTCTTTTCTCAGGTCGAATTTAACGCCGGTACACCTAAGATTTGGCCCTGTCAGCGAATACTGGATAGCCTCTTCCTTCGTATAGCGGCCAACTCCTTTAACCCGGTTCATGAAGATTTCATTCCCGGTGACAAGCTGGTGATAGCCTTTAAGCTGCTCCCTCATATAAGGAATAAACTCCTGTACCTTTTGGATCCAGCCCTCCGGCGCGTCCCATTTTACCCCGCCAACGCGCATGTAGTTGAAGGTCAGCCTCGCACCCGACAGCTCATTCAGCATGTTGATAATCATTTCCCTTTCACGGAAGGCATAAAGGAACGGGCTCACTGCCCCCATATCCAATAAATAAGTTCCCCACCAGACAAGGTGGCTTGCGACCCTGTTCAATTCCATCGCGATAACCCTGAGGTATTCGGCACGTTCAGGGACCTGGATACCCATCATCGTTTCGACGGCATGGCAGATGACGTAATTATTCGTCATCGATGAGATATAATCCATCCGGTCTGTATATGGGATGATTTGTGTGTATTGAAGATTTTCAGCTATTTTTTCGGTACCTCTGTGCAGATAGCCAATTACCGGCTGGGCATGAGTAATGGTCTCCCCATCAATCTTGACGACAAGGCGGAACACCCCATGGGTACTCGGGTGCTGCGGCCCTACGTTTAGCAGCATTTCTTCTGTACGTATCATTGGTTATACCTCCACGTCGTATTGCTCGTAGTCTTTTCTAAGTGGATGGCCAACCCAATCCTCTCCCAGCAGGATTCGATGTAAATGCGGATGCCCCGTGAATGTAATGCCAAGTAAATCATAAGCCTCGCATTCAGGCCAATCTGCTCCAGCCCAAAGCGGCTGCAGGGATTCAATTGTTGGCGCGTTACGGTCAATCTTTACTTTCAGGGCTACAGATTGCCTGTTTTTATATGAGAATAAATGCACATATAGTTCCAAATGGGTTTCAAAATCGCTGCCATGCAACTCGGATAAATAATCAAACCCAAGTTGTTCATTAAATTTTAGGAACTGGGCCACTTTATAGTAGGTATCATGTTTTGCGACCAGCGTCGGTACATCTTTTGAAAGTTTATTAATATAGTAATCTTCAAGAACGTCTTTCCCAAGATGCTCCTCAATGACTTTTACATATTTATCAAGATAAGGCTGATTCGGTGATGGAGCTGCCGTTGCTTCCGTATCTGCTTCCCCACCATCCTTGGCTGCTGCTGCGGCTCTTGCTTTGGCAGCTGCGGCGGCTTTTGCTTTGGCGGCTGCGATTGCTTTCGCTTTCTCATCGTCCCCGCCTGCTTCCGAAGCGCCTTCTCCTGATTGCTTTTCAAGCGCCGCTGCCTTCGCTTTCGCGGCTGCGGCCGCCTTTGCCTTTGCGGCGGCGATTGCTTTCGCTTTCTCATCGTCCCCGCCTGCTTCCGGCACTCCTTCTCCCGATTTCTTCGCTAGCGCCGCTGCCTTCGCTTTTGCTGCTGCGGCTGCCTTTGCCTTCGCGGCGGCGGCTGCTTTCGCTTTTTCATCGTCCCCGCCTGCTTCAGGTGCGCCCTCTCCCGATTTCTTCGCGAGTGCGGCCGCTTTTGCTTTCGCTGCTGCTGCCGCCTTTGCCTTCGCGGCAGCCGCAGCTTTCGCCTTTTCATCCGAAGGGCTGGAATCAGCAGGATTCGCAACCGCTTTCATATTTGTGTTATCTTCCGCTGATTGTGGAGGGGTTGATTCGGGATTTCCCTTTTCAGTAACTTCCCCAACCGCATTTTCCGTTATGGAATTTTGAGTACCGCCAGACTCGGAGCCTGCATCAACCGGTTTATCCGTTTGCGCGGATTTTCCCTCGGCTTGTGCTGCCCTTGCTGCCCTTTTCGCTGCCGCGGCTGCCTTTGCTTTCTCAACCGCTTCTTTCTTTAATTGCTCCAGATCTTTCTCCCCGCTCATCGGTTAGATCACCTTCTTCCCCGTCTTCGCCTCGTAGCGAATCTTTTCTCGAAGTTTGTTGATTCCATAGATCAACGCTGCTGGATTCGGCGGGCAGCCCGGGATATAGACATCTACCGGGACAATTTGGTCAACGCCTTTTACAACCGAATAGGATTTTATATACGGCCCTCCCGCAGTAGCGCATGAACCCATTGCAATCACCCATTTAGGCTCTGGCATCTGGTCGTAGAGCCGGCGGACAATTGGCGCCATTTTCTTGGTAACCGTTCCCGAAACAATCATACAGTCGGATTGCCTAGGCGAGGTACGGAAAAACGATCCAAACCTGTCCAGGTCGTAATGTGAGGAACCGCTGCCCATCATTTCAATCGCGCAGCAGGCAAGCCCGAAAGTCATCGGATAAAGGGAGTTGCTCCTTGCCCATGCCTTAACCTGCTCAAGCGTTGTCAAAAACACATTCCTTCTCATTTCTTCCATTTCCTGAGGTGAGATACCATCCAATTTTAAATCCATTTTAACACCTTCTTTTTCCATGCATAAACAAGCCCGAGCACAAGCATCAATACGAAAATAAGCATTTCGATCAACGCAAATATCCCGAGCTTTTCATAAGCTACAGCCCACGGGTATAAAAACACCGTTTCGACATCGAAAATAACAAACATCAGGGCAAAAATATAATAGCGGACATTGAATTGAACACGGGAATCGTGAAACGGTTCAATACCGCTTTCATATGTTGTATACTTCGCATCGCTTGGCTTATACGGACGCAGAAGCTTACCCAGAAACAATGCCACTACCGGCAGTAAAACCCCCAGACATAGAAACACAAAAACTATCAGATAATTATTCTGA
The DNA here is from genome assembly GCF_046237595.1 of Neobacillus oceani. Classification (NCBI taxonomy): domain Bacteria; kingdom Bacillati; phylum Bacillota; class Bacilli; order Caryophanales; family Bacillaceae; genus Neobacillus; species Neobacillus oceani. The sequence continues at coordinate 4,295,169 of NZ_CP143543.1, forward strand.
TATAAATTCAAGTATTCCATGCCCATCCCTCCAATGTTGTAAAATTTTCAAACTAATGAAATTTGTAACCGAATTCATTATAGCATTGTTAGATTTCTGTGTCGACAAGCCTATTGGCAAAAAGAGGCTCCCCCTTCCTTCCCTAAAAAATTCAATCCATTCCCTCCTATTTTGAAAGAATACTTGGGAAAATAATGCTTGGATACAAGGCATACATGCTATAATGGAAGCTTTGTTTCGCATCCCGGCAACAAATACGAATGTGTCCGCCCCTACACTTTACATGTGGCAAATTCGGCTGTCAGTGAGGTTTGTCAACGTACCGCATATTTTTTCCCATACTTTAGCTTTTTTCAAAAAAATGTCGAAAAAGGCGTTTGCCCCTATTCACCTTCCCCCAATATTCATTCCATTTTATTCTATATAAATTGATTCATTCCTTTCAACCCATTATTCAAAAGGAATTAGGGGTTGATTGACAAATTTTGGACACAAAAGCCCGCCTGAACGGCTTTTCATCGCACATTTAGGCGGGCAATATTGCTCAATATTCTTTTTCCTTACTATAAAGGGTACTCTTTTTATAAATGGACGACGCTTTTTTTGAACTGGCATCGACCGTTGTATCGATAACCACCCATTTATTCATTTCCTTTATATAGACTTCATTCCAGGCATGGTATCCTTTTACCCCTGGCGTATATCCCATTACAACTTTTGCGGGAATGCCTTGGCTTCTAAGCATGGCGGCGAACAAGGAGGAATAATCATAGCAGATTCCCTTATTCTCCTCGAATGTAGCTTCTATACTTGGAATGTATCCAGGCTGGACCGTTTTCAGTTTTTGAGAATCATACTTTACATTTTTTACAATATAGCTATGAATGGCTTTTACCTTATCTTCGTTCCTCTTAAACTTCGAGGTCAATTCAGCTGCCTTTTTAATCGGCTTCATTGATTTATTCCAGTGAACATTTTGGACGGATTGCAGGTAAACCTGGTTAAGATCCTTGAGCGACAGTTGTACGGCAGTTTGATGGACAGGAAGGTAGCTCGTCCCTTTAATCTGCTCGTAGACACTGACATTGTAGCTCCCATTTTTCATTTGAAGGGGAAGATAATTGATAGTACCATCGTTTGGGAGGTCATAAAAATAGACGTTCCCGGATTTCTCGATCGCAACCTTTACCCTTTTCCCTACCTGGTTGCTATACTTGACTCCGATTACCCCACTTGCAATCAAGCTTGTATCAACCGGCTGTGCAACCGCGTTGGCTGCTGCCTTTTCAGACGGCGCGGAAATTGAATATGCTGGGATGAAAAGTACTATAAAACAAAGGCAGACAAAAAATTTGCGCAAAAAAATAACTCTCCTTTCGGTAGCCAGGCTGCCACTCTTTTCATGGAAAAGACTGAGGCCCTATGGCTTTGCGTCCCTATTTTTCAATAGGTTTGCCGTTTTCGTTGAAAAGTTTTTACTATTAATATAGTAGTAGTATAATTCATACTTACAAAATTTTCTACATGCTTTTTAAAAAGTTCAGGAATTTGTCAGGATTTGTAATTCGGTAACCGGATAGTAGCTGAAAAACAGAAAAATACCACCTTATTGAAAAGGGTGGCATTTACTTGCTTTCTATTAATTCCGCCTGGACAATCAGCCGGTGGGTAGCTGTTTTTATCGGGGTGCAAGTAACGAGGGTAAGAATCCGCTTTTGCGGGATTGCATTTAGAACCGAAGTATCCGTCGGCTTAACAACCTTTATTTTATATACCTTGTAGGTATACGTCTTGTTTTTGTCTTTAATGACAATCGTATCGCCTTTCTCCATTTCATTCAGCCTGTTGAACATTTGCCCGTAGGCGCGGCTTCGGTGTGCCGCAATGGCGCTATTTCCCGGTTGGCCGGGCAGTGCTGTCCCTGTTATGAGGCCCGCCCCTTTTTTCATGTTCTTCATGGTAGCTCCCTCAAGGACTGGTATCTTTAAACCGATTTTTTTGATTTGCAAAACTGCCATAACCTGCGAAGATGCTTGCTGTTTCTTTTTCCCGGAGGAAGCATTTTGGGTTGGCACTTTTTTGTTTAAGGATTGAACCGTGGTTCCATTTTGGCCTGCCTGTTGCGTTTCACTCTTTTTCTCGGTTTCTTGTTCTTCTGATTCATCATCCGAGCTTGCTGAAGGCACTACGTCGAGATCTTGTCCGGATGAAAAGACTTCATCAAGGCCACGATAATGTTCCGCAGCGGAACTCCCAGCAGCTGCCGAAGCTTGGCCAGAAGGCTCCCATTCCTTAAGAAGTTTTTCCTGCATATATTCACTGTACATTCTGTTGGACATTGGAAATAAGAGAAATCCGCACCCTATTAAAATCAGTAAAATTGCCGCCGTCTTTTTCATTAGCAAACTCCTTCAATGAAATAGAGGGAGGAGTTCAGCCTCCTCCCTCCCATGTTATTTAGCTTTGCACTTTGCCTGCGCGTAGCATTCCAAATCCAGCAATCGCCAGCAGCATTCCAATGAAGTAGTATGGCATCGGGCTGGATTCACCCGTTTGAGGAAGCGATCCATCAAACCCGCCTACATTTCCTCCTGGTGTTTCATTGTCACCAATATTTATAGGAGGATTTTCATCACTTTCCCCGCCTGTTGCAGGATCTTCAGGATCTACCACTGTTCCAGGATCGGTTCCGCCGCCGGTACCAGGGTCAGTCCCGCCGCCATTGCCTGGGTCGGCAGGTAGTGGAGGTGGGGTGATTGATTCACAAATAAGCATTACATGGAGGATTTTGTCAACCTTATTTACCTGCAGCTTGTTCATTGTGAATGTAGTCGGAGTTCCGTTTAACTCCACCTCAATACCCATGATTTCATTCAAATCGAGGTTGACATCAACAAGGGCTCCAGATTCTTTAAGTGTGAAGGCAATAGTTTGCCCATTGTTCAGAAGGATTTTTCCGTTGGCTCCAATGTTTGCACATCCGCTGGCCAGCAGACTTATCCATGCAAGTTCTTTTGCCTCAACGATTGGCCCGCCAGGTGTTGGGTTTTCCGGAATGACGATTACTGGTGGAGCCGGTGGAGTCGTACCGCCCCCGCCACCGCTATTGTCTCCAGGAGGGGTTGTTCCGCCACCACCGTTATCTCCCGGAGGTGTTCCGCCACCGCCGCCGTTATCCGCAGGTGGTGCTGCAGGGCACTCCAGCTTTAAGGTCAGCAACCCATTTAAAACTATTTTAGATGCATCAGGTTGTTCAGATAACTTGAATGTTTTAACCTGCCCGTTAACTGTTACTTCAACGCGATCAATCAAATCCAATGCCAAAGCGGCTTTAAGATCAACCATATTGTTTAGAACTTCAATCTTTGTTCCATTTTTTAAAACCACTTCGGTTTTAGTGATCGTTCCGATACAGTTTGATAGATCTAGTTTTATTTTGGTAAAAGCACTGCCGCCTTCCGCAAGGTCGCAGTCAAGCTTCACGGTTAACGTTCCATCTTTTAATGTGATCAGGTTCGCTGCCAGATCGGCCAGTTTAATCATTTTTACTTGGCCGTACACGGTCAGCTTGAAACCTTCAATGTTATTAATGCCGAGATCCAACAACAATTCGAGTGTTTCCGAATTAATTTGTACTTCTGTTCCATTCTTCAATAATAGAACTGCATTCTCGACCGGGCCGATGCAGCCTTCAATCAACAGCTTGATTTTAGTGATAGCAGGTACAACTGGAGGCTGCTCCTTTTCACAATTAATTTTAATTATTATTGTGCTGTTTACAGTTTCTTCCGTAACATTGGAGTCAGACAGCAAATACATTTTTGTTGTATCCCCGTTTTGCAGCTTTACCCCTACGATATTCTCCAGCTTTACGCCCTCCTCAAGGGTCAGAAGGAGGTTGAGGAGCGATGTGAATTGAACTTCTTTCCCATTGGAGAGAACAAGCCACGCTTTGTCGAAAGGCCCGATACATCCTTTTACAACAAGCTTTACTTTTGTCAATTGAGGCTTTTCAGCCGGTGGCTTTTCCCCGCAATTGATTGTTATTACAATTTTCCCGTCAATCTTTTCCTTGGTTACTTTGGCGTCTGTCAGAAGATAGGTTGTCTCTTTATCTCCAACCTTTAATTTTACTCCTTGAATTCCCTCCATGTTCATGTTGCCTTCAAGCTCAAGTAGCAGCTTTCCAAGGGAGGTAAACTCCATTTCGGTTCCATCCGAAAGGATCAGCCAAGCTTTATCCACCAATCCTACGCAGCCTTTTAGGGCCACCTTGACTTTTGTCATTTCAGGTTTTTCAACCGGAGGCTTTTCGTTGCAGTGGATTTTGATCACTATTACTCCGTTTACCGTTTCTTTCGTTACCTTTGCATCTGTCAGCAAGTAATCTGTTTTTTTGTCTCCAACTTTTAACCTGATTCCAACGATATCATCAGGATTTTCATCCAGGAAAAGCATCAGATTGCTTAAGGAAGTAAACTCAATTGGGTTTTTCCCATTTAGAAGCAGCCACGCTTGGTCAAAAGCTCCAACGCAGTTTTTAACAACAAGTTTAACTGCGGCTCCGGCCTTTTCTTTACATTCAATTTTAAAAATTTTAGTCCCATTTTCATTTTTTGGAGATTTAACATAAACATCATCTTTATTGTAAACGAGTTCCTTACCGCCTTTTAGGACTACTCCTACTTTGGAGATATCATCCAGCTCAACATCCAGTTCATTCATGCCCTTGGTAAGATTGATTCTAGTATTTTTGTCGTCGTTAAGGATAAAGAAAGTACTTTCAGCCAGCGGATTGCATCCCTTAATCAAATTCACCTTATATTTGTTCTTCTTTCCGTTATCGTCCTTCCCGCTGCCGTTATCGTTTCCATTACCGGGATTCTTGTCACCTTCCTGGCCGCCACCGTTATTCTCTTCTTTTACAACATAAGAAAACGTAATGCTGGTAATATCATTACCCGCTAGAGCAGGCAAGATGCCGGATTTCCCACCACTAAAATCGTTTAATGATGATTGCCCAATGTGAATGCTTTGTATTTCAAGATTGGAGGTCCAACTCCAACCTCCCGCACCTCCCGCAGTTTCCACGGTAATTTCCAGTGGACCATCAAGATCTTTATATGTTCCCGCCACAAGGTTTGATACGTTGAGGACGAAAGTTTTAGTTTCTCCTTTAGTTTCTTCTTCTCCCCCTTGTTTCGCGAACGCGGCTCCCACAGGAAGCATATTAAAAATCATAAGTAGTACTGAAAGAAATATCGCAGCGTTTCTTACTACAATCTTTTTCAAATAATAACCCTCCTGTCCTATTCATTTATGTTATAAACAAAAATTACCGAATATTCAGTCTTATGTTGACAAGACACCTCCCTGTTGTAAATTTATATTTAATAATGATAAGGACATATCATCCTTCATTATTATTAAAAAATAATGTAAAACACCAAAAAGCTGCCAGAAAAAGGTTTCTGGCAGCTGGACGGCCATTCCGAGATAATTCGGAAGCAGGCTCCGAGGCTTTGCGTCCCACCCTTTCGAATGGTTTGCCTTTAGCTTCTAGTATGTACTTACTAACACTTAAATAGCTGATGCATTAAGCCTTGATTACAGTTTATTGATTACCCGGATATATCCTCAATAAACCAATTTGAGTATTTATTTGCAATAAAGGTAGAAAATACCTAGATGGGATGTAGGCCAATTGAATAAAATTGGCCTTTTTTACCATAAATAATTACAGAATTCGATTTTAGGGGTTGCAATAGCAATATAGTTTTATGAAGAGTAAAAAAGGGGTCCAAAAGGAAGAAACCTGCCCAAAACGGACAGGTTTCTGTTTAAATTACTTGAGGTGACGGGCGGTACCATAGCTGGCAATCCTAAAATCCATATCACCTGTTTGCTGAATGAGGAAATACATTTCATTTTCGCCAGGCTTTAATGATCCTTTATATCCTGCATCCAGTTCTACGAAGAATTTAGCCTTATATTCTACATGAACCTTTGACCTGCCAACTTCTTTCAATTCCCTTACCTCAACCTTTTTAATTCCCTTCTTAAATTCATCGACCCAGGCGGTTGTTGAAGGATCCACGAATTGTTCCTTTGATACGCTGGAATTCACGAGAAGATATTTAAAGAAAGCGAAAGCCGGGTTGATATTAAACGGCACATCCAAGTCAAGCACCGGTTCACTGCTTACTCTGTAGCCAATTGACGGATAGTAGTTGTATCTAACAATATAGGCTTCTTTTTCAACTGTATCGCCCACAGGAACTACGAGGCGGAAAACCTTCACGCTCTTGTCATTCCTTACAAATTGGGCTTCGGCTTTATCCCATTGCAGGAGTGAACCCCCGTCTGCCTCAGGCTGGGCAAGCTTTCCCTTATAAACGATAATGCCACGGTCTTTGATGAATTTTTCGGCTGCATGATGTGTTAAGGTTTTCTTTAAGTAAGCCAACAGTTCCTTTTTTGTGTCGATGGAGCTGGAAAGGTAGCGGTACGATGTTCCCTTGTAGGCAAACGTTTTATACTCTCCTTCCTTATAGGACCCTCCCATTTGGACGTAGGCTGATGCCTTCGCCAAATCCGCTGCCATTTTTACAGCCTGCTTGGCGGATAGCTCGGTTGATGCTTTTGCTTTTTGTGTTGCGGCATTTTTATTTGTTCCTGCAGCAAACGCCGCATCGGTAGTTTGCAAAAGAGGTGCTCCTAGTAATGCCAATGTAAGACCTGCAATCAATACGTTTTTGTTTCTCATGTTTATTCCTCCCACTCATTTTGTCATGCAATTGAGTAGTCGGCGGGATAATGGAAAAGGTTACATAATTTACCTTGTTTTATGAAGAAAAACAATTGTATCGTTCTTCTACACTAAATTGGCTAAGGGAGTGGCCGAACGGCAGTGTGCAACCGGGCCTTCGGGCATTAAAAGAAGTAAAGTCTTTTATTTCGGTTCAAAGATGGAAACCCATCCTTTCGTCCGACGATCATTCTCAAAGTCTGGCTGACAAATTAAATTAATCATGAAATGGGAGGATAAGCGGAATCTCCCCCTTTTTGTGTTATAAAAATTTACTTTAAAGGAGATTTTGTCTTTTACATTTTTATAGATAAACGACTTCTTATGATTGGAGAGCCCAACTGTTTATTTTCCGCAAAGAAAAAGCCCCCAATATGGAGCTTTCACTCCAATTGGGGGCGGTGTCCTAGTTAATATATTGTTTTTACAATCTTCTCTCTGCTACGGCCAGACGGTTAATGGCGCGCTGAAGCGCAAGTTCCGCACGTTTGAAATCGATATGCTCCTGCTGGCGCTCCCGGAGGCGCTGTTCGGCCCTCTCCTTCGCACGCAACGCACGCTCGACATCAATCTCATCCGATTGTTCCGCGGACTGGGCCAAAATGGTTACCTTCTCGGGACGGACTTCAAGAAATCCTCCGCTTACCGCAACCAGTTCAGTTTTTCCTTCCTTTTTCATCCGGACGGCCGCAATTTGCAGTGGTGCGACCATCGGAATGTGTCCTGGAAGAATTCCCAGTTCACCGCTTTGTGCTTTCGTGCTTACCATTTCGACATCGGCGTCATAAACCGGGCCATCGGGAGTAACAACACTGACTTTGATAGTCCTCATTTTTCACCCTCCTGGCTTGTTTAGACCTCTACGCCCATGCCTTTTGCAGCTTCGATAACGTCTTCGATGCGGCCTACTAGGCGGAATGCATCTTCCGGAAGATGATCGTATTTTCCATCAAGGATTTCACGGAAGCCTTTGACAGTTTCCTTAACTGGCACATAAGAACCAGGCTGGCCGGTAAACTGCTCGGCAACGTGGAAGTTTTGCGAAAGGAAGAATTGGATCCGGCGCGCACGATGTACCACTAGCTTATCCTCATCGGCAAGCTCATCCATACCAAGAATCGCAATAATGTCCTGAAGCTCGCGATAACGCTGAAGCGTCTGCTGAACTTGGCGGGCTACATTGTAGTGCTCCTCGCCAACAATTTCAGGCGTCAATGCGCGAGATGTCGAAGCGAGCGGATCCACCGCAGGGTAAATACCCATTTCGGAAAGCTTACGCTCAAGGTTTGTCGTTGCATCCAAGTGGGCGAAAGTCGTTGCCGGAGCCGGGTCGGTATAGTCATCGGCTGGAACGTAAATTGCCTGAATTGATGTAACGGAACCTTTATTTGTAGACGTAATCCGTTCCTGGAGGCGGCCCATTTCTGTCGCAAGCGTCGGCTGGTAACCAACCGCGGATGGCATGCGTCCGAGAAGGGCGGATACCTCCGAGCCTGCCTGCGTGAAACGGAAAATGTTATCCATGAAGAAGAGAACGTCCTGTCCCTGCTCATCACGGAAATACTCAGCCATTGTCAAACCGGTAAGGGCTACACGCATACGCGCGCCAGGCGGTTCGTTCATCTGACCGAATACCATCGCTGTCTTTTTAATAACGCCCGAGTCAGTCATTTCATGGTAAAGGTCATTTCCTTCACGTGTGCGTTCGCCAACACCGGCGAAAACGGAAATCCCACCATGCTCCTGGGCAATGTTATTGATCAATTCCTGGATAAGGACGGTTTTCCCTACACCCGCACCACCAAAAAGGCCGATTTTACCACCCTTAATGTATGGTGCAAGCAGGTCAACTACCTTAATTCCCGTCTCAAGAATTTCGACTTCGGTCGAAAGTTGCTCGAAAGTAGGAGCCTCGCGGTGAATGGAATCCCTACGGGCGCTAGCCGGAACTGGTGCGTCCAGGTCAATTGAATCACCCAGTACGTTAAAGACACGCCCAAGTGTTACATCCCCAACCGGAACAGAAATAGGGGCGCCTGTGTCCACTACTTCAAGTCCGCGTGTCAGCCCGTCCGTGGAAGCCATTGCAATGGTACGGACAGTATCGTCACCAAGGTGAAGGGCTACCTCAAGGGTCAGGTCGATATCGACTTCTGATTCATTGCGCGCTTTGGAACTTATCTTTAATGCGTTATAGATTTCCGGCAGGTTGCCGCTGTCAAACTTAACGTCAACAACCGGTCCCATAACTTGCAGGACATGTCCTGTGTTCATCGTTTTCCCTCCAATCTGAAAAATCCGGGGACCATGGCCATGCCATTGCCTTTTAAGGCAATACAGCAGAAGACCTTGGCCGCTCAATCGTGTCGCGTGTTTACTCCAAAGCAGATGCTCCGCCGACAATCTCCGTGATTTCCTGAGTGATTGCCGCCTGGCGGGCACGGTTATATTTCAAGCTATATGCATTGATAAGCTCTTTTGCATTGTCGGTTGCATTCCTCATCGCCGTCATCCTGGCAGCATGCTCGCTAGCCTTGCTATCTAGGAGAGCGCCATAAATAAGGCTTTCCGCATACTGTGGGAGGAGAACTTCAAGAATTTCCTCGGCATTTGGCTCGAATTCATAGGATGTAAGCTTTGTGGATGCGGAAATATCCGTTAATGGAAGCAGCTTCTTTTGGATTACTTCCTGTGAAATCGCACTGATGTAGTGGCTGTAATACATATACAGTTCGTCAAATGTACCATCGGAAAACATGCCCACCGTACTGCTTGCAATTTCCTTTATATCGTCAAATGAAGGCTGGTCGGAAATGCCGACTATATCTAGTACGACATTCATGCCTCTTTTACGGAAAAAGTCGCGTCCAATCCTTCCAATTGCAATAATGCCAAATTCATCATTCGATTTATGACGATCCTGGATTGTCTGGTACAGCTGGCGCAAAATGTTGCTGTTATATGCGCCCGCAAGCCCCCTGTCGGATGTGATGACAAGGTAACCAGTCTTTTTAACCGGCCTTGACTGGAGCATTGGATGGTTAGCATCCTTGCTGCCAACCGCAATCGAAGCCGTCACTTCCTGAATCTTTTCCATATAAGGGACAAAGGACTTGGCACTCATGACTCCACGGTTCCATTTTGCCGCCGATACCATTTCCATCGCCTTTGTAATCTGGCTCGTTTTCTTTGTGGAAACAATCCTGGATTTAATGTCGCGTAATGATGCCACTGGTTCTCACCACCCTTATCAAAGTTAAGGCCGAGAGCCGCGTTGGCCCCTGCCTGTTATTGTTGGAGAATATACCGGCCCTGGCGCCCTTCCAGGCAAGCTCCCGTTATGGGGAAATCGTGCCAACCGGAAGGGCTCAGCGCCATAGCCATTATTCCGAAACTGCAAACGTCTTTTTAAATCCGTTGATTGCAGCAGCCATATCGTCGTCGGAAGCAAGTTCCTTCGTCGTACGGATATGGTCCAACACGTCTTTGCGGTTGTGGTCGAGCCATGTGTAAAATTCATTTTCAAATCGGCGGATATCGCCAACAGGAATATCATCAAGGAAGCCGCGTGTCAGTGCATAAAGAATCATGACCTGCTTTTCAACCGCAATCGGTTTGTGCAAGTCCTGCTTGAGCACTTCTACTGTGCGTGCTCCTCGGGCAAGCTTCGCCTGGGTTGCTTTGTCAAGATCGGAACCGAACTGGGCAAAAGCTTCCAATTCACGGTAAGAGGCAAGGTCAAGGCGCAATGTACCTGATACCTTTTTCATCGCTTTGATTTGTGCGGAACCCCCTACACGGGATACTGAAAGACCAGCGTTAATCGCCGGACGTACACCCGAGAAGAACAGGTCTGACTGCAGGAAGATCTGACCGTCAGTAATGGAAATTACGTTCGTTGGGATATAAGCGGAAACGTCTCCCGCCTGTGTTTCAATGAACGGAAGGGCCGTGATTGAACCCGCGCCTTTCGCATCGCTCAATTTCGCCGCGCGCTCAAGAAGGCGGCTGTGCAAGTAGAATACATCCCCTGGATATGCTTCACGGCCTGGAGGGCGGCGAAGTAGAAGGGAAAGTTCACGGTAAGCGGCAGCCTGTTTTGTAAGGTCATCGTAAACGACAAGGACATGCTTGCCTTCGTACATGAACTCTTCAGCCATTGATACTCCCGCGTATGGAGCTAGGAACAAAAGCGGCGCCGGCTGGGATGCTGATGCGGTTACAACGATTGTGTAATCAAGCGCGCCGTACTTACGGAGCGTTTCAACCGCGTTCCGGACTGTCGATTCTTTTTGTCCGATTGCAACATAGATACAAATCATGTTCTGGCCTTTTTGATTCAAGATTGTATCAATGGCAACAGCTGTTTTACCAGTCTGGCGGTCACCAATGATCAATTCACGCTGTCCGCGGCCGATAGGAACAAGGGCATCAATCGCCTTAATCCCGGTTTGGAGCGGCTCATGAACGGATTTACGGTCCATAACCCCTGGGGCGACCGCTTCAATTGGACGTGTTTTAGTAGTATGGATTGGGCCCATGCCATCGATTGGCTGGCCTAGCGGGTTAACGACGCGGCCAATAAGCGCTTCGCCTACCGGAACCTCCATGATGCGCCCTGTACGGCGTACTTCATCGCCTTCGCGAATTTCCGTATAAGGGCCAAGTATGATAATACCGACGTTATTTTCTTCAAGGTTTTGTGCCATCCCCATAACGCCGTTCGAAAACTCAACAAGTTCCCCAGCCATGACATTGTCGAGGCCATGAGCACGGGCAATACCGTCACCAATCTGGATGACTGTACCAACATCACTCACTTGAATTTCTGACTGATAGTTTTCGATTTGCTGTTTTAACAGCGCACTGATTTCTTCAGCTTTGATGCTCATGAGTTTCACCCCTATCTACAAATCTTAGGTCAATAGTTTACGTTCAAGACGGTCCAGCTTGCCTCGCAGGCTGCCATCGAAAATTCGGTTTCCGATCCGGACTTTGATTCCGCCAAGAAGGTCGGTATCAACAATATTTTCAATCCGGAGAGCATTTTTCCCAACCCTTGCCGCAAAAGAAGCTGAAAGCGCGATGCTCTCTTCGTCCGACAATGGCCGGACGCTGTAAACTTTTGCTTCGGCTATGCCCCTCGCATCATTGGCAAGCTCGATAAATCCATCCGCCACTCCGGGAATTTCATTTTCACGATGGCGGTCAATGAGGATCATAAGGGTATTTTGGACATATGGGTTAAGGTTCGTAAAAGCGCCCTCAACAATCGCTTTCTTTTGATCCAAAGAAAGCCTCGGGGAGTTCAGAACCGCATTCAATTCCTTGTTGTTCGCAAAAACATCTTTCACAACGCGAATTTCTTCTTCAATAGCGTCGAGGAGGCCACGTTCCTTCGCAATACGGAACAATGCCAGCGCGTACCTCTTGGAGATTATCGATGTGCTCATCGGCCTCTTCCTGCCTCTTGAATGAATTCGTCAATCAGCTTTTGCTGATCCTGTTCGCCCAATTCCCTCTCAATAACTTTCGAGGCAATCATGACGGATAGGGAAGCAACCTGCTCGCGGATAGCCGCGACAGCCTGTTCCTTTTGCTGTTCGATTTCAAGCTTTGCGGATTCCTTGATCCTGTCTGCCTCGGCGCGGGCGATCGAAATGATTTCCTCGCGCTGGACATCGCCCTGTTTTCGGGCATTTTCAATAAGGCCTTGTGCTTCAAGGCGCGCTTCTTTTAAAAGTTCACGCTGCTCCTCAAGATGTTTTTTGGCATCCTGGTTCGCTTTTTCAGCCTGGCTGATCTCATTGGAAATATGTGTTTCACGCTCTTTCATGATGCCCATCAATGGACCCCATGCAAACTTTTTGAGCAGTGCCATCAGCACAATGAACATGACGAGCTGGAAAAGAATATCCCCGCCGTTAAATAGGGGCTCTGCCGCACCCAAAACAAAACTGCTTGTCAACACCCTCGAGTCACTCCCTTCAAGAGTCATTCCGGAGATAGCCCCGGATACGTGTATGTGAAAATAGTTTACAAGTCAATTACTTCTGATGGATGTTTCTATGGTTTACCCAACATAAAAACAGGGCATAAAGCAATGGCGAAGGTTCATTATGGAATGATCTTCGCCATTATTGAACAATGCCCAGCTATTATTGAACCATGAACGCGATAACAACCGCGATGATAGGAATCGCCTCAACTAACGCAACCCCGATGAACATAGTTGTCTGAAGCATACCACGAGCTTCTGGCTGGCGGGCAATGCCCTCAACTGTTTTTGAAACGATAAGACCGTTACCGATACCTGCACCGAGTGCTGCCAATCCAATTGCAATTGCTGCTGCTATAGAACCCATTTAAAAGCTCCTCCTTAATGTATGGTGAATAAGTTTATTTTTTTGTCCATATAATGAACAGGTATATATTAATGGTCGCTGCTGACCTTATGGGCCAGATAAACCATCGTTAACATTGTGAAGATAAACGCCTGGATGGCGCCGATAAAGACAGAGAATCCTTGCCAGGCCAGCATTGGGATAACTGCTGCCAAACTCCCCCAAAATCCGGTTGCCATGCTTCCGGCAATAAGAGCGAGGAGAATTTCCCCGGCATAGATGTTACCATAGAGACGCAGGCCAAGCGTGAGGGTATTCGCAAATTCCTCAATGATTTTGATTGGGAACATGAACCAGAACGGCTTGAAGAATTCTTTGCCGTAAGCTCCGGCCCCTTTCATTTTAATGCCGTAGTAGTGTGACAGTCCGACAACCATCGTCGCCAAGGTCAGTGTGATGACCGGGTCTGCGGTAGGGGATTTCCACCACAGTTCATTTTTGTAGACGATTGAGAACGGCAGACCTAGAAAGTTTGAAATCGCCACATACATAATTAGGGTGATTCCGAGGATGTGGAATCTTCCGCCAGTTTTCCAGTCCATCGTACTATTGATAATGCCTTTGACAAAGTCCATGACCCATTCCATGAAATTTTGCATTCCAGTAGGCTTCATGGCCAGCCTGCGTGTTGACAGGACTGCGATGAGGAACACAACTAACGACGCGATTGTGATCATCAGAATGTTCGCCATGTTGAAATACAGACCAAAAAACGGACCCACTATAGGATTTTCATGATGCAATAGTATTCACCTCGCTTCTCTTGCTATTTGCGTAAAAAGGCTTGCTTTAAAAAATCTATCATAATGACAATATAGGATGTCATTAATCCCACCACAACGCTGATTAAATGAAATTGTTCGGGGTACTTCAACGCGATAATTGCCGCAAGGGCAGCAGTGGCCATTCTGTTGAAAGACCCGAGTGACCGCACCTTTTTGCCCTTCATCACAGCATCGCCGAACTTGTCTGTTTTCCTTACCATGAGCCACAAATTGAACAGGCTGCAGGCTGTCCCCAAAACGAGTCCGGCAAAAATAGGTTTGTGCGCGGTAAATCCCCAGCCAAGTACATATAATGAAAGTAAAAAATAGAGGTATCTTCTGACGCGGAAATAAATGGCCCTTAAATCGGACATATCATGTTAGTCTCCTGAATAATATTGCTTAACGAGGCGGAGCATGGCGTAGATTCCGGCCGCCAATCCGAGGAAAAGCCCAACGACCAGGAAAAGCGGTTCCGTCCCAGCTTTGCCGTCGAGCCACCTGCCCGCAAAAATGCCGATGAGCACGGATCCGGCCAACTGGGCAAGGATTCCCGACATAAGCGCCATTGCCTGGAATGGGGTTCGGTCGTTCCTTCGCATACGGTTACATCCCCTGCTTCGAGAATGGAAATCGGGCAAAACATCGTAAAAAATATGTATGAAAAAATCCTGTTTCAATGTGCAACATTTCCCCAGGAATGCTATGTAAACCCTATCATTTTATGCCCTTTGTAAGCATACAATAGCACCCTGTTATTGTCAATCCAAATGCGGTTAATCTATTCACAAACATAGGGGGGAAACGACTTTTTTCGCCAGAAACCGCATATAGGGGAAGGTTTTTAAATTGGAAGCGTTTTCACTATGTGTGAAGTGAATCTTGTGTTCCATAACAAAAAGCCTTTTTTTTCATCTGTTTTCAGCGCTAAATTCCTTCTTTTTTTGTTCGTTTTTTCAAAACAAAAAAGCTCCCTTTTCTAGGAGCCGTTTTCTTTCAATTAAATTGGGCGGTCGTTTCAAAAAAATCCTCTTTTCCCGCTTTTCTCGCAAATACTTTTACAATATAAATTCCCGGTTCCGGAAGGACTACTGGATTGATTTCCCGTTTCAGCATCCCCCTGCCGACCTTCCTCCCATAATCAAGGAAGCCCACAAATCGGAAATCGTTTTGGCGGAAAAGCGCGATGCCGAATTCATCCGCACCGCCAGGTAGGTAAACCTCATAGCGGAAAACTCCCGGCCTGTCTCCCTCCCCCATGGCGAATCCCATCACCCTTGGATAGTCCGGTTCGGTAAGCGCGAGGATAAAAGGAATTCGAATAGGCTTACCATCAGCTTGTAGCAACAATGCCCCATCGACAATCCTCCCTTTATAAACGGACGGGTCTGCAGTCACTGTCACACGCACCCTCTTCTCTTCACCGGTACCCAAGGTAAAGGGGAGAGGCAGTTTCCAGGCCAGCCCATCATCCTGAGGGGGAATCGAAAACGAATAGCGTATTGTCTTGCCACTCACATTTTTAACAATCAGTTTACTGTTTTGTGATGCCTTCCAAATTGGTTTGGCAATTTTTCCGAAAGTGAGCGAGCCGGGAAGCACAAGTGTCGCCGGAGCGGCTGCTTTGTCGGCCTGGATTCTTCCAGCCCCCTGTTCAAATGTCCTGTACGGCTGGGCATGGCTATTTTTTAATACAATAGCTGTATTCATTAACGCGGCCTTCATTTCCGCCGGCTCCCATTCGGGATGCGCCTGTTTAAGGAGAGCGCACACTCCCGCGACATGTGGAGCTGCCATGCTCGTCCCATTGAGAGCAAGGTAACCGCCGGGAACCGCGCTTGTAATCGCCACCCCCGGGGCTACCACATCCGGCTTGATTTCCCATGTTCCGGTGACAGGTCCCCGCGAACTGAAAGCCGCAAGCCTGTCACTATCATCAATTAGCTCGATTCTAACGGGTCTCCCGCTTCTTAACAGCTGATTGCCAGCCGCCGCTGACACCGTCCCCACTGGTATAGGAACGGATTCCTCCAAATTGCCGTAAAAAATACCCTTTGTGTTGTTATAAATAATGACTGCTCTTGCTCCCGCCGCAAGGGCATGTTTCACTTTTTCCGTGAAGGTAATTTTTCCACGCTTGATGACGGCAATTTTATTTCTTACGCCATTTAATTCTTCCGGCCTGCCAAACTTGCCGTCCACAATTTCAGCCAATGGCCCCGGCATCCACTTTCCCGAGCCTGCCATCTTTTCAATCCGAATTCTTTTTCCTGTTTCTTCTATAATAATAGTGGGAACCTTCATGAATGGCGTCGACGCACCGACGGAAATGGCTTTGGTGGCCGTTCCCGGTGCTCCCACCGTCCATTGGCCTGGGCCTGAATTCCCCGATGAAACAACAGGGACAATCCCTTTTTCCGCGGCTCGGTTTAGCGCGGTTGAGACGGGAAGGTCGGGCCCGTTGACGGCGTTTCCAAGAGATAAATTCAGAACATCCACCCGATCTTTGATCGCTTCTTCAATGGCAGCGAGTACAAGTTCAGTCGTCCCTTTTCCGCCAGGCCCCAACGCCCTATATGCTTTGATGGTTGCACGGGGCGCCACTCCCTGGATTTTTCCGTTACCTGCGATAATGCCCGCGACATGGGTACCATGGATTGTCGCTGCCTCCCCCGGTTCCTTTGTCTCCATCGGATCCTCATCCTTATCGACCAAATCCTTGCCGCCACCATAATTTCTTCTTAAGTCCGGATGTGTATAATCTACTCCGGTATCAATTACGCCCACTATCACTCCTTCTCCGGTCAGCCTTTTGCCATTCCTGTCAAAAAAGCCACGGAGCCTATTCGCACCAATCATTGCCGCTCCATTGGCTTGAATCTCTTCTGTATCCAAGCCTCCCTGTAATTGTTTTAGATTGACGTTTATTTTGTTGGATGGAATCGGCCGGATGCCTTTATGGCTATTCCCATGACCCGACAATTCTTCTTCGATACGATAAGTTTGCAATTCGGAGAACGACTCCACATTCGAATCTTTTTCAAGCTTCCTGATTTCTTCCAGCTTTCCCTCGATTGAAAAGCCATTCAAAGCCTCTGAATAGATATGCCGCACCTTAATAGATGGAAATTTTCGCAAAACCTGATTTGCCACCTCCTGTGAAGCAGGCTCTTTCAGGATCAAAATACCTCTTTTCACTTCTTGGGGTTTCATTTCCGGTAAGGGGGGGATTTTTAATGCCCAAGCCGCCTCGGTACCCGGTTGGAGGAGAAATACAATAATAAATGTGCTTATTAGTTTTTTCATATACCCTGTCCTTTTTCTGATAGGGTTTGAATAAAAATGTCATTCTATTCGATACCTCAGACTATTCATAAAAGATAGAATGTCCTCGCCATCCTGGGTGCTTTTTGCTATTGTAAAAAGCAACAATGCTTGGAGGCGGAATTACATGGTTCTTTTACGAAAAGTGGCCTTTACAAAAAAAATAGAGGAAAGTCATTATCCATTCAACCTGCCGCTAATTAAAAATTTCAAGGAATTAGCATTCGAAAACCCAGTTACGATTTTGGTTGGAGAGAATGGGACAGGAAAATCGACTTTCCTTGAAGCAATTGCGGCAAATTGCGGCAGCATCCTGATTGGAGGCGAGCCGATTGATACCGATCCGGCTCTCGCGCCGGCCCGGGAGCTTGGGCAGAAGCTGAAACTCTCGTGGAGTGTCCGGACAAAAAATGGCTTTTTCTTCAGGGCAAATGATTTCATCACCTATTCCAGAAAGCTCGCTGAAATTAAAGCAGAGTCGCGGCAAGCCTATCGGGAAATCAAGGAACGGGATCCCTATAGCCTGGAAGTATTGCCCTACGCGCGCACGCTTTATGAACTTGAACAATTATATGGGGAGGGGCTTGAGGTCCGCTCTCATGGAGAAAGCTTCCTTGATTTGTTCCAGGCACGGTTCCGCCCCGATGGACTGTATATTCTCGACGAACCGGAAGCGCCGCTCTCCCCCATCAAGCAACTTTCGCTCATATCGTTGATTCTGGAAATGGTAAAAGAAAACGGGCAATTCATCATTGCTACCCATTCCCCCATGCTGATGGCCATACCGGGAGCCGATATTTACACACTGGATGATGGTGAATTTACGAAAACGGATTACCGGGATGTAGAGCATGTCCGGCTGACAAAGGATTTTCTCGACGATCCGCAGCGATTTTTGCGGCATCTTTAATATATGGCTGCCCTCCTATCTGGCTTTTCATTTCGCCAGTCATATTTTTCTCGCTACATGCAAAAACCGAACAGATTTGGTATCCGTTCGGTTTTTTTCGAAAATTATTTTGTTCCAAAAAGCCTGTCGCCAGCATCGCCAAGGCCAGGGATGATATACCCATGGTCGTTCAGTTTCTCGTCAAGGGCAGCGATAAAAATGTCAACGTCAGGATGAGCGTTTTTGAAAGCCTCCACGCCTTCAGGGGCGGCAATCAGGCACATGAATTTCACATGTTTGGCTCCGCGCTTTTTCAGGGAATTGATTGCTTCGATGGCCGATCCGCCTGTTGCCAGCATTGGATCGACGACAATAAATTCACGCTCCTCAACATCGCTTGGCAGCTTCACGTAGTATTCAACCGGCATCAAAGTCGCAGGGTCACGGTAGAGTCCGATATGGCCAACCTTTGCGGCTGGGATTAGCTTAAGAATTCCATCGACCATCCCAATTCCGGCACGGAGGATGGGGATAATCCCTATCTTTTTACCAGAAAGGACCTTTGATTTCGTCACACTTACGGGAGTTTCAATTTCAATGTCCTCAAGTGGCATTTCCCTGGTGATTTCAAACGCCATTAGCGTAGCGACCTCATCGACAAGCTCGCGGAACTCCTTTGTTCCGGTGTTTTTATCACGTATGTAGGTGAGTTTATGCTGGATTAACGGGTGGTCAAATACGTATACTTTTGCCAAAATAATCGCCCCTTTACTAGTAGTATCCTCTTGAATAGGTTTGCACACTTCGTCTAATTTTACAGAAAAAACTTTTGCTCGGCAACAAGGAATGCCTTTTCTAGCCATTTTCCTTAACTGGGACTTCAAGGAAATTATTCCCTTGCCTGTCCATAAAAAAACCGGCCCGTTAATTATCGGGCCGGTGAAGACATGGCAGGTTCTCCAGTCTCATTGGTTCCTACCTATCAATATTCAGGGTATAGGGTGAACTTGGAAGTGAGCGCATCGACGCGTGCCTTTGCTTCATCAAGTTTGGCTTCATTCTCATTGTTCTTCAAGGTGAACGCCATAATCGAGGCGATTTCCTTCATCTCTTCTTCCCCAAAGCCGCGGGTGGTGACGGCAGCCGTACCAATTCGGATGCCGCTTGTTACAAACGGGCTTTCAGGATCGAATGGAATCGTGTTTTTATTGACAGTGATGCCGATTTCATCAAGCACTTTTTCCCCAACCTTGCCTGTCAAGCCAATGTTGCGCAAATCGACCAAAATCAAATGGTTGTCCGTTCCGCCGGAAACAAGTGTGATCCCTTCTTCCTGAAGTGCTTTGGCAAGCGCCTTTGCATTGGAAATGACACTTCCCGCATACTCCTTGAACCCATTGTTTAGTATTTCACCGAATGCAACCGCCTTTGCCGCGATTACATGCATGAGCGGGCCGCCCTGGATGCCAGGGAATACGGATTTATCTATTTTTTTCGCAAACTCCTCACGGCAGAGAATTAATCCGCCACGCGGGCCGCGCAGTGTTTTATGCGTTGTGGACGTGACAAAATCAGCGTAAGGCACTGGATTCATATGCAGCCCAGCCGCAATAAGGCCGGCAATATGGGCCATATCAACCATCAGGTAAGCGCCAATCTCATCCGCTATTTCACGGAATTTCTTAAAATCTATTTTCCGGGGGTACGCGCTCGCGCCGGCAACAATCAATTTAGGCTTGTGTTCAAGCGCTTTTGCCCGGACATCTTCATAATTGATTCGTTGGGATTCTTCATCAACGCCGTACTCGACAAAATTATATTGGACGCCGCTAAAATTGACAGGGCTGCCGTGAGTCAAATGGCCGCCATGCGAGAGGTTCATCCCGAGGACGGTATCGCCTGGTTCAAGAATTGTAAAATAGACTGCCATGTTCGCTTGTGCTCCTGAGTGGGGCTGGACATTCGCATGCTCGGCACCAAATATTTCCTTGGCGCGGTCGCGGGCAAGGTCTTCGACAACATCGACATATTCACAGCCACCGTAATAGCGCCTTTGCGGATATCCCTCCGCATATTTATTGGTCAGAACTGACCCTTGGGCTTCCATTACAGCCTCACTGACAAAATTCTCCGAAGCGATTAACTCAATCTTTGTGCGCTGCCTTTGCAATTCCTGCTGAATCGATCCAAATACCTGTGGGTCCCGCTTTGCCAAATGCTCCATTAACTAATCCCCCTCAGAAGTCGCGTTTCTATTTATTTCGAAAATTCGATACTATTTTAGCAGTTTTTTGGCGAAAAAGATACTCACGTACAGGAAAGATTTTCTTGGGTCCGTTCGTATACGGCCCGCGGTCCGCCAATTAGCTTTGGCCTCGTTTTGGCAAGAACGACATTCGCGTGCCCAACCGCCCGCCGGCCAACCCTGACCGGGACAGCAACCGCTTTCAGGTGCATGCCGATCAGCGTGTCGCCAATATCGATTCCCGCATCCGCTTTAACCGATTCCACCACAACGGCATCGTCGATTTTTCCAAAAGCATAAGTGGCCATCGCCCCGCCGGCCGTCCGGGCAGGAATAACCGAAACTTCCTCTAGCCCCCTTCGCTCCGCAGCATTTCTACTGATGACAACAGCCCTATTCAAATGTTCACAGCATTGGAACGCAAGCTCCGCCCCTGTCCGCTCACGGAACTTGTCCAACTGCCGATAAAGCATCTCAGCGACTTCCACTGTTCCCGCGGTACCAATATGTTTCCCGGCCACCTCGCTTGTGCTGCAACCGACGATAAACAAGCTGCCCGGTTTCAGTTCCACCTTCTCGAGGAACCCGTCGAGGATTTCGCTGAATTCCTGTTCCCACTTTTCAATATCCTTCTGCATTAGTATCCCTCCTCTGATTTTTACTATTGAACAATGAAGCCCCGCGCCGTCATCAAAAACGTCCGCGGGGCACTATCTCCTACAACCCGCAAATAAATCCTCCGAAACTACTCGATGGGTTTACAGGTGTTTTTCCTCATATTCTTTTATTTTGCCAACACGGCCTGCATGGCGTCCCCCAGTAAACTCCGTTGAAAGCCAGATTTCCGCAATATCCCGCGCGAGGCCCGGTCCGATGACGCGTTCGCCCATGGCAAGCATGTTTGAGTCATTATGTTCACGAGTCGCTCTGGCGCTGAAGGTATCATGGACTAGTGCACAGCGGATTCCCTTTACTTTATTCGCGGCAATGCTCATACCAATTCCGGTTCCACAAATAAGAATGCCCCTGTCGAACTCCCCGGATGCCACTTTTTCAGCAACCGGCAAAGCATAATCGGGATAATCGACGGACGTGCTGCATTCACAGCCGAAATCCTCATATTCAATGTTCATTTCATTAAGAAGAGTTGCTATTTCCTTGCGGATGTTGATTCCCCCGTGATCTGATGCGAGTGCTACTTTCATGATTGTTTCCTCCTAAAGTAAAAAGACTATAGATCAATTATTCCCTTTTTTCAGGTTCCATGAGCTTTTTGGCTGCTTTTTCTATGAGCCTGCCAAGCTCCGAGAAGGTGTCCCGGTAAACATCGGCATCGCCTCCAAAAGGATCGCCGACATCTGGATAGCCTTCCCCTTCGGCAAACTCCTTTAGCGTATAGGTTTTACCAAAAGCCTCTGGAAACCGGCTGGTAATCGCCTGTTTATGGGTAATAGTCATGGAAAGGATGACAGTTGCCCACTCTATGTCTTCCTTTTCAAGACTCCTTGATTGATGGGAATGGCTAATCCGGTTCTCATCCATTACGAGGATGGAATTCGGTGATGCGGGCGCCCCGTTGACAGCGAAAACCCCGGCAGACCTCACTTCAACCCCGGGAAGCTGTTTGCTTTTTAAAATTGCTTCGGCCATTGGGCTCCTGCATGTATTCCCAGTACAAACAAACAAAACTCGATGCATGTTCGGGCCTCCTTTCCTTCCATTATATAGCCCGTTTGCGCTATTTTCCAATCTGCCAATTCGGGGTGCCAGTTCTTGAAAGTCCAATCAAATATAAAAACGGCCCCCTTCTGGAGAGCCGTTCCATGTTTCGTTATATTGGCAGCAGCAGTTTCAGGCCGAATGCCAGCAAAATCACACCGCCAAGGAATTCGCTGTATGATCCAAGCCACCCTTGGACCTTTCTTCCCGCCAGCAGTCCAGCCCAGGTTAATATTGTTGCAGCTAATCCGAAACAAAGGATGGCCGCCATGGTCCTCGTTCCGTAAATCCCCAGTGTCAACCCAACTGAAAAACTATCAAGGCTGACACTCAGCGCAAAAAATACAAGCCCAAAACCAAGCGGCGTAATCACGCTTTCCTGATCCTTTTTGAGCCCTGCCCAAATCATCTGGATTCCAAGCAGGACAAGCAGCAAGCCGCCAATCAGGGATGCGAATGCCCCAAACTGCTCGGACAGGAACCTGCCCGCAATCATCCCGACCAAAGGCATCCAAACGTGAAAAATGCCAATGGTAATGCCGACTTTAAAAATCTGCCGTAGCCGAAGCCTGTACATTCCCATTCCCAAGCCCACGGAAAATGCATCCATTCCAAGTGCAAACGCCATCAGCAACAGTGTTGCCAACTCTCCAACCATCATCGACATTGTGACCAGCTCCCCGGACATGCTAGTTCATCATATGCACGTCCAGGTATGTTTAGAAGGTGTGGATAACGGATTATGGACGGCCCGGCCAAGGAGCGCGACGCTTTCCTGGAGCATTCCTCTATGTTGAGCTTTCATGAAATGCGTCACTTTCCTTAGGGATCAGTTGGAAGTTCCTTATCAATTCTCATGTTCGAAAATGACCTTGTTCCCGGCAGCTTTCATCAATCGGTTCATAATGGCATGGCCAACGCCTACTTCAGGGAACATTTCGCTAAAAATCACATCGGCTTCGGATTCATTGAACATCCGAAGTGTATCATAAAGCGACGCGGCGACCGTATCGAGGCTATCCCGCTTCCCGCAGGCAATGACCACATCCGCCTTGTAGAAGCCCGCACTTTCCTCAGTCGCCAAGATGCCAGCCCGCTTACCCTCTTCCATTTGTTGTGTTGCCAGCTGCTGCAAGTATTCACGGCTTCCGGCAACCAAATAAAGCGGAGCTTCGGGGGCATAATGCCTGTATTTCATGCCTGGCGCCTTCGGATTTGCATCCTCCGCCGAAAGAGCGGGATCCACCTCGACGCTGCCGATTACCGATTCAAGCTGCTCCCTTGTAATTCCCCCCGGGCGCAGGATCGTTGGAACCTCGCTAGTACAGTCAAGGACGGTTGACTCCACGCCAACCCCCGTTGGCCCGCCATCGACAATTCCGGCAATTTTCCCGCTCAAATCAGCCGCTACATGGGCGGCTGTTGTGGGGCTTGGTTTTCCGGAACTGTTAGCACTCGGCGCAGCTATCGGAAGCCCGCATTCCTTAAGAATTGCAAGCGCGACAGGATGGTCAGGCATCCTGACCCCTACAGTCTCAAGGCCCGCAGTGGCCTTTTCCGACAATGCACTTTTTTTCTTTTGTAAAATAAGCGTCAAAGGACCTGGCCAAAACGCATCCATCAGCCTGTCCGCTACGCGAGGAATTTCCTCTACAAAGCTTGCCATCTTTTCTCTCTCAGCAATATGAATAATGAGTGGATTATCTGATGGCCTTCCTTTGGCCAGAAATATTTTTGCAACTGCCCCATCATTTTCTGCATTCCCGCCAAGTCCATATACGGTTTCCGTGGGAAATGCGACTACTTCATTTTCGGCCAGAAGCTGGGCGGCCAGTTTGATTTGTGGATTATTTATCAACTTTTCCACAGCGTTATCCACTGTCCAACGTTTTGTTTCCATCTTTTTTCACCTTAATTCATTTACGCCATTTATCTCAATACATAAGACAAAAAGGCACTTTTCGGTTTCTTTTTCCTTGAAAGTATAAAAGAAGAGATGGGTAAACACAAGGCATTATCCACAATTTGTGGATAATCCTATTGAAATGGTGGATAACTTTGTGGATATATCCACATTTTAGAATTGGAATTTCATAAAAACCGAGTTTTCCACATTTAGTATCTCCATAACATGCGCAGAGCGGAAAAATGCCTCTGGAAGCTCGCTTTTTACAATCATGCTGAAGCCGGCCATTTCAAAGAAAGGAATCGCGGCCCTCTTATTTGTCGCGAGATAAACTGCCTTTAATCCTTTCTTATTCGCCAAATGAAGCATTTGCTCAAACAGCTTGAACAATTTCTGTCCCCCAAGCCCTTCCGAAAGCGCAAGCGACCGAAGAAGCCCGAAATCACCAAATAGCATAATGCCAAGGCTTGCCTTTATTTCACCATCATTTTCAGCGATAAGGAATTGCTCTGCCATTTCCTCGTCAATACCGGCCGTACCCAAGCCCGCCTTTTCCAAAAAACCAATGATTCTGGCAAGATCCTCACGTGTGCCGCTTTTCAATGACAATTCCATCTCTCCCACTCCTGTTCTAGTAATCTACTCTATGACTATGTAGGAGGGAAAAAGAATAGAACTATCACGACTAAATGAAAAGCGTCGAAGCCTGGATACGGATGAAAAAAGCAGCATTCCATCAGAATCCTCTCGCAGATTTATTTCTGCTTCTAAACGCGTAGCCACTTCGGACTTATTCTCTATTATTAAAAACAACCTAGCTGCCTAAAAAGTTTTTGTAAAGCATCCTCTTGGGCTGAAGAGGAACTCTATCATTCAAGCCGATTTGAGTGGCATCCTTTTCGCATGTTGACCTGATAATGTCATTCAACGGGATTTGAGCGACTTCCTTTTCGCATTTTGCCCAATCAATGTCACTCATCTGGATTTGAGTGACTTCTCTTTCAGATTTTGACCAATCAATGTCACTCATCCGAATTTGAGTGACTTCCTTTTCGGATTTTGCCCAATCATTGTCACTCATCTGGATTTGAGTGACTTCCTTTTTGGATTTTGCCAAATCAATGTCACTCATCTGGATTTGAGTGACTTCCTTTTTGGATTTTGCCCAAACAATGTCACTCATCCGGATTTGAGTGACTTCCTTTTCGGATTTTGCCCAATCATTGTCACACATCTGGATTTGAGTGACTTCCTTTTCGGATTTTGCCCAAACATTGTCACTCATGCTTATTTGAGTGACTTCCTTTTCAGATTTTTGCCCAATCATTGTCACTTATCAGGATTTGAGTGACTTCCTTTTCGGATTTTGCCCAATCAATGTCACTCATCCGAATTTGAGTGACTTCCTTTTCGGTTTTTACCCAATCAATGTCACTCATCGGGATTTGAGTGACTTCCTTTTCAGATTTTGACCGATCAATGTCACTCATCCGAATTTGAGGAGCATCCTTTTTTAGGATCTGGCGAGACTTTGTCATTCATCCAAAATCGAAAAATTAAAAGTTCCTGTTGAACGTTGAAAAAGGCGCCCAACCAACCGATTGGGCACCCTTTAAATACAGAACTCTTATTTGTTGTTATTGTCCCAGCGGGCTTTTCCACCTTTTTCGCCGATTTCTTCATAGAAATTGCGGTCATGGTTATTGCTGGTTGCTTCGCCGCCTTTACGGCCAATTTCTTGATAGAAATCTTTTCCGTGGGACTCAGCTGTCGTTTCGCCGCCTTTGCGGCCGATTTCCTGGTAGAAATCTTTATCATGGGATTCAGCTGTTGCCTCCCCGCCTTTACGGCCGATTTCTTGGTAGAAATCCTTATCGTGGGATCCAGCTGTTGCTTCCCCGCCTTTACGGCCGATTTCCTGGTAAAAATCTTTATCGTGTTTTCTGCTTGTTGCTTCTCCACCCATACGTCCTGCTTCTTCTCGAGACATCTTTCCGTTGTTATTTCTAGCCATCGTTAAGATCACTCCTTCGAAGATTTTGTGTTGCACACTCCTTCTTTAACCGCTTCTCCACTTTAAAAACACTATACAACCGATTGTTATTTATTTGTAAATGAAAAGAGATAATGGAGGAAGAAAAATACTGAAGTGGAAATCAACTTTTAGCTTCTTTAGGTTTGACTTAGGAAATTACTATTTTTTTATAGTAAAAAAAGCCCGCATAGCAGGCTTTAATTCATGAGTTTCTCCCATAATTCCACAACAAAAAACTTTACCTTTACCGGTTGTTCATCTTCTGCAACAAAAACTTTTTTAGTATAATGATTTTCGGAGTTTTTCTCACTTATGAAATTAGTCCCCAGAAGCTCGTTCTTTTGGGTTAACTGCTCCTTTTGAATGTTGTTAATATTGTCCTTATTTTCTTCTGCTGAAACTTTTCCAGTCGAATATTCCCCAATATTTTCCGCGGGTTTTTCAGCTTCTTTTTGTCCAGCTTCCTCAACGGTTTCAGGGCTTTCCAACTCGTTAATTTCTCTTTTTTCTATATTCCTTGTTTCCTTCTGCGTATCCTCAAATCCAGGTGACCTGACAGCTGTCCCGCTTGAGAAATCAAGAAAGCAGAGAGGGGGGTACAATACACACCACCAATTGGCACCCTTTCCTTCACCAAGTGTAATGAGGATTGCCTCATACTTACCAGCTGGATAAAGGAACTGTCCGTAAAGCTTTGTCGGAAAGTTTACGATACCGAACTCAACCTTGGCACTTTGGGTAAACCTATTTTCATCAATTACTTCCCTGGCAATCGCTTCAATTTCCGGAAGATGCCCCTTGATGACATCCCTTGCCTCATCCAGGCTCGTCAATTCTCCAACCCACTCCGTTATTTTGTCGTTGACCTCATCACGTACTTTGCGCTTTAATTCCTGGTCCGCCTCTGTGTCGCTATTCGCCAGGATTCTTAACCGGATGGCTTCACCCGGAATGATAATTTCCTCTTTGCTGGCTGCCTGTATTTGCGGCGCATATAGATTTACGATTGTTCCAATTGATAAGGCCGCCAAGTACAGCCAAACGATTAGTTTATGATTCATTTCCCCCACCGTCCTTCACTATCAACAGTCTGGCCAAAATGGAAGAATCATAAACTAGGAGAAACTTTTATTTAAAAAACTTCGGCTCTTCCGGTTTCAATATTTAACTTATTGTTGAAGAAGATTCCCGCAAAATATAAAAACCCGGCCTCTGCCGGGTTAAACAATTATCACTACTATTATACCGGCAACATCGCATGGCTGCGGCACTTTTCCATTAAAAGGACATACTTTCCCTCGGTAAGGACAGTCGATTTCAACTGTGCCAGCATGGCAGGATCTGCCTCATCGTTAAGAACGTACTCCTGTATGATGTCCCAGAGCAATTCGCCATCCGTTACCTGGATAACCGGAATGTCCACTTCTCCCTCAATACTAGTATCCTCTTTTGCAACAAGCGTCATATCCTCTGACCTGCAGCCGCTGTTTCTAAGTTCTTTTATGGCGGACTCCAGCCTTTGGATACTATCAAAGATGCCGACAATGGCATTTTCCATTATGTCTCCCCCCGCGAGTAAAAGTGCCGACTGCTCTATTTACCCTCTTTACGAGACAGTTAAACACATTACCAAAATGTTTAGTCACACTCTTAAGTCCGCTCGATGAATACCATGCGGTCTTTTCCGTTTATATCATTGATGACTTCCACATTTGCGGTTGGGAAGGTTCTTTTACATAGAGAAGCAACCGCAGCTCCCTGGCCAGCACCTATTTCAAATCCGACAAGCGCCCTGCTATTCAGGACAACTGGCAACTCCTCCATGAATCTCCTGTAAAAATCAAGGCCGTCACTGCCCGCGAACAATGCCCTATGCGGCTCATGCCCTGTCACGACATCGGACATCCACGCCTTGTCACCATCTGGGATATACGGAGGATTTGACAAAACAATATCGAAACGGGTCCCCGCTTGAATAAACGGCTTCAAAAGGTCACCCTGGACAAATCCCACATCCGCTCCAAGGCGGCGGGCGTTTTCCTCAGCGACCAGAAGGGATCCAGCAGCGATATCCGTCGCTGTCACAGAAAGACGCGGTTTTTCAAGTTTCATTGTAATCGCAATGGCCCCGCTGCCTGTCCCGATATCGGCGAGCTTCAAATCTCCCGCATCGCCGAACATTGCCTTAATTCTTTTATGCGCGCCTTCAACAAGTTCTTCGGTCTCGGGCCGCGGTATCAGCACTTCTTCATTCACCAAAAATGGCCTGCCATAAAATTCTTCCTGGCCAATAATATACTGAACCGGCTTTCCGGCGGCATGCTTCCGGACGGCTTCCTCGAACTGTTTAAGATGGCCAGAAGAAATTTCATCCCTCATAACCGTAAACAGCCTCGTCCGGTCGATTCCAAGGACGTACCTCAACAATACCTCCCCAGCAAATTCTTCCCGGCCTGCCTCTTTTAAAAAAGAAGAAGCCCAGTTCAGGGCTTCATATACTTTCTTACTCATTTGAAGCACTTTCCAGCCTTTTGGATTGGTCTTCAAGGATGAGCGCGTCGATGACTTCATCAAGCTTCCCTTCAAGAATTTGGTCTAACTTTTGGATAGTCAGCCCAATCCTGTGGTCGGTTACGCGGTTTTGCGGGAAATTGTACGTACGGATACGCTCGGAGCGGTCACCAGTGCCAACTGCTGACTTGCGCACCTGGTCATATTCCGCCTGTGCTTCACGCTGGAACTTGTCATATACGCGGGCGCGGAGAATCTTCATCGCCTTGTCCCGGTTTTTGTGCTGGGATTTTTCATCCTGCATGGAAACAACAATTCCAGTCGGAATATGTGTCAGCCGGACAGCGGACATCGTCGTGTTAACGGATTGTCCGCCAGCGCCGCTTGAAGCGAAGGTGTCGAACCGGATGTCCTTGTCGTGTATTTCAACTTCAACTTCTTCGGCTTCCGGAAGGCACGCGACAGTAGCGGTCGAGGTATGGATTCTTCCACCTGATTCAGTCTCTGGTACACGCTGGACACGATGCGCTCCATTTTCGAATTTCAGCCTGGAATATGCGCCGGTACCGTTAATCATAAAAATAATTTCCTTGAAACCGCCAAGGCCGGTCGGGCTCGCATCCATGACTTCAGTCTTCCAGCCCTGGGCTTCTGCATAGCGGCTGTACATCCGGTAGAGGTCCCCAGCGAAGAGAGCTGCTTCATCCCCTCCGGCTGCCCCGCGGATTTCAAAGATAACGTTCTTGTCATCGTTCGGGTCTTTCGGAATAAGCAGGATCTTCAGCTTTTCTTCAAGCTCCTCGATTTGGGAGGAAAGCTCATTCACTTCCTCCTTCACCATATCGCGCATATCCGCATCAAGCTTTTCTTCAAGCATGGCCTTGGCATCTTCTAACTGCTCTTTCGTTTCCTTATACTCACGGTAAACCATGACAGTTTCCTGTATATCTGATTGCTCCTTGGAGTACTCGCGGAGCTTTTTTGAATCATTTATTATGGCTGGATCGCTTAAAAGCTCATTCAGCTTTTCATAACGGTCCTCAACAGCCTGAAGACGATCAAACACACTATTCACCTCAGTTATTAGTCCAAATCTTTTAATCTTCATTCCACACGGACAACCAACCATGATGGGCAGTTTTCACCCTGAATGATGAAAATCCTTTTACATGGAAGAATAGCATCCCTTCCATCATCACTTTATTATAATACAGCCGGAAATCTCCGTCAAAGCCGCTTTCAATGCAACACTTTCCTCAGTTTTTCAAACCATTGATGCATACGGCAATTTATTTTCTTTTTAGTGTATTCAGGGTTAAATCCCGGTAAGAAGGGTATTTTTTTACAAAGAAACTGGAAAGGATGAGTCTCGTGACGTTTGTAGCACTGTTGAAAAAAGGGAACAAATCCTCCGGAATCGCCGCGCTCGCAAATGCGATACTTGCTGTAATAAAAGGAATTGCCGCCTTTTTGAGCGGAAGCGGGACTATGTTTGCAACGACCCTGCACTCTGTGGCCGATTCGACGAACCAGGCCTTTGTATTTATCGGGAGCGCCCTGGCCGAGAAAGCACCGACAAGAAGGTTCCCGACAGGATTTGGGCGAGTCGTTAATCTGTTCGTCCTGATTGCGGTCGTTGTCATCTCGATTATGTCCTACGAAACGGTGCATAAAGGCTGGGAACTAATACAAAACCCGAAGAAACCAGAAAAAATTTTGCTGAATGTGCTAATTTTACTCGCAGCAGTCGGGCTAGACGGAGCTGTGCTCGTTAAGGCAATGAGGGAAATTGTCCATGAAACACGAAGCAATGCAAAAGGGTTGGCGATGATTCCAGCCGCTTTTAAAAATGTAAGGCTTGCCTCACCCCCGACAAGGCTCGTTTTTTATGAAGATATCATCGCGACCTTTGGAGCGGCACTTGCCCTGCTCGCTATTGTCATGGCAAATATGACAGGACTCTACTTCCTCGACGGGGTCGGAACGCTTTTGATTGGATTTATGCTATTTGGCATCGCCATAAAAATTGGCTATGAAAATACCGTGGGCCTGATTGGGGTTGCGGCGCCGAGAGTTATTGAGGACAGGATTGCCAAAACCATTTTCTCGGACCCCGACGTGGACGACATTAATAAATTGCGGATTGTTCAAGAAGGCCGCCAATACCATGTAGAAGGCTATATTGAGCTTAAAAGAGGCCTAAGCCTCGCGGTGGCAGATGATATTAAATTCAGGATTAGGGACAGGCTGCTCACCGACCCGGATATTAGCGATGTTACAATTGGAATATTGGAAACCGATGGGATTCCCGATTGGAAACCATCACTGGACGAATAAAAATCCTTTTGGTTTATAACATCGGTAATACGGTATTTCCTGTTAAAAAAAGAGGCTCGTCCAACACGGACAGCCTCTTTTTATTATAAAGCTTTTGTTTTATAGATGGCCATTTCAACATCGGCCGCCGAGTTTGGAACCTCATGGTGGTGCCTGCAGCGTGGCTCATATGCTTCAGAGGCGCCGACAAGAATAATCGGATCATCATAGGATGCCGGGCGGCCGTCAATAAGGCGCTGCGTCCTGCTCGCGGGCGAACCGCAAACGGCGCATACGGCCTGCAGTTTAGTAACAAGTTCGGCAACTGCCATAAGGTCGGGCATTTTACCAAAAGGCTCGCCACGAAAATCCTGGTCAAGCCCAGCGGCAATGACCCTGAAACCGCTGTTGGCTAGATGCTGGATAACATTGACAATATCATTGTCAAAAAATTGGACTTCATCGATTGCAATGACATCGACTTCAACGTCGATATGGTCAAAAATTTCAGTGGAATGTGAGATTGGCATGGCAAAAAAGGATGTTCCATTATGTGAAACAACGGATTCCTCACTGTAGCGGTTATCTATTTTTGGTTTGAAAACAGCAATTTTTTGCTTGGCGAATTGCGCCCGGCGGACTCTCCGGATCAATTCCTCCGATTTCCCTGAAAACATGCTGCCACAAATAACCTCGATCCAGCCGCTTTGTTTCATAACGTACATACTGCTGCCTCTCCTTCCGTGCATACCCTGTTAAAATTATTATGTATTTCACTCTTCATTTTCACGCGTTCACCGGCATAAGCGCCTTAACTACTGTTGTTTTTACCCAAACTGACGGCATAAAACCGTCATTCCGCCAAAATTCGATGAATTTCCCGTTAGAAAAAGTAAAAAAAACAGGCAAGCGATGTTGATTCTTGCCTGTTTTTGAACAGTTTTTTCGATTACTGCTGTTGCTTGATGCCGTATTTCTTGTTGAAACGGTCAACACGACCGCCAGCTTCAGCAAATTTTTGACGTCCTGTATAGAATGGATGGCACTCGGAGCAAGTTTCAACGCGAATTTCGTTTTTCACTGATCCGGTTTCAAACTGGTTGCCGCAAGCGCAAGTCACCATTACTGTTTTATAATTTGGATGAATTCCTGCCTTCATTCTTTTCATCTCCTTCCGCCCTGAATCATTCCGAAACAGAGTTATAGACCCGGGTGCATAGTAGCCCCGTAGTGGTAAAAAAACACTGTTATCATTATAGCAAGCCTGTTCAGCTTTTGCAAGATGGAATTTTCAAGAAAACGATAGGAATTTATGGTGGAAATGCACCGCCAAATTTACTGTTGTTTTCTTGCTGTGCTTGCTTTCATTTCTTCTCCCACCTGGGCAAAGAATTCTTCATTGGACTTTGTCTGCCTCAACTTTTTCAGGAAGCGTTCGGCAAAGTCGGGGCTGTCAGACATTGATTTCCTGATTGCCCACAGCTTATCAAGCTGGTCTTTTGGAAGGAGCAGTTCTTCCTTCCTTGTTCCCGACCGCCGGATATCGAGAGCCGGGAAAATCCTTCTTTCGGCAAGTGAACGGTCGAGATGAAGTTCCATGTTTCCTGTCCCTTTAAATTCCTCGTAAATGACATCGTCCATCCGCGAGCCAGTGTCAACCAGGGCAGTCGCAAGGATAGTCAGGCTCCCGCCTTCTTCGATATTCCGCGCCGCCCCAAAGAATCGTTTCGGACGGTGGAAAGCTGCCGGGTCAATCCCCCCTGACAGGGTTCGTCCGCTTGGCGGAATCACCAGGTTGTACGCTCTCGCAAGCCTTGTAATACTATCCATCAGGATAATGACATCCTTCTTATGTTCGACTAGGCGCATAGCGCGTTCGAGGACAAGCTCCGCAACCTTGATATGGTTTTCAGGCACTTCATCGAAAGTCGAGCTGACAACATCCCCCACAACGGAACGTTCAATGTCGGTAACCTCTTCAGGCCGCTCGTCGATTAACAGGACAATCAGTTCTGCTTCCGGGTGATTGGTCGTAATGCTGTTGGCAATTTCTTTTAACAGCATTGTTTTACCGGCTTTTGGCGGAGCGACAATCAGTCCGCGCTGGCCGAAGCCAACCGGGGCGATTAAATCCATAATTCGTGTG
The DNA here is from genome assembly GCF_046237595.1 of Neobacillus oceani. NCBI lineage: Bacteria > Bacillati > Bacillota > Bacilli > Caryophanales > Bacillaceae > Neobacillus > Neobacillus oceani. Next base: position 4,328,236 of record NZ_CP143543.1, read on the forward strand.
GAAAGATGCTTTGGAGTCGTCTCTAGCTTAATTTGCCTGTCAGGATACAAAGCGGTAAGAGCAGGGAAGTGGACGCGTTCCTTTGCCGACTCTGGATTTTCGCCATTGACAGCCTCAACATGAAGGAGGCCGTAGTAACGCTCACTCTCCTTTGGAGGCCGGACCTTGCCTGAAACTTTATCGCCATTCCTAAGGTCAAAGCGTCGGATTTGCGACGCCGAAATATAAATGTCCTCGGAGCTTGGAGAATAATTGATTGGACGCAGAAATCCAAAACCCTCCGACTGGATAATTTCCAGAACGCCTTCCATGAAGAAATAGCCCTGCTGCTCCGCACGCGCTTTTAGGATGGAGAAAATGAGTTCTTTCTTTGTCAATTTGCTGTAGTAGGAAACTTTATATTCCCTGGCCAGCTCATACAGTTCCTTAAGCTTCATATTTTCGAGGCTTGTAATTGTTAATTCCATTTGGACACCACGCTTTACTTATTTGGTTCTTCTCTTTGCTGCATCCCTTGGGATGCCCTCGTTTTTTTTGCAAATGAAAACGGTTGAAAAACAGGCATAACGTTCAATCAAATAAGGTTGAAATGCCATGTTTCATGCAGAGAGGAATTGATTGCTCTTGAAGGGTTCTGGAAGTTTAATTGGAAGATTAGCAGATGCTTACAAAACAATTTCTATTTTACCCGTTATTCAAAAAAATAACCATAGTTTTTGCAATTTGGGTTTTTTCGGCCGAGAGCGGGCCCAAGCCAACCCGGGGCCCGGATTCAATGGCCCCATTCTTAACTGGCTGGTTGGCCTTCCTTAAAATTCAAAGGCCGGCCAAGATATGTGAGGAGTTAATTACCCTTAGGAACAGTGAAAGGTTAACGTATCACAAGGTTTGGTTTTTTATGAAGGCTGTGCCGCCCTTCAATAAACCGGACAGTTCCTGATTTTGCCCGCATGACGACCGAGTGGGTAGATCCATAGGTGCCTTTAAATTGGACCCCCTTCAACAGCTCGCCATCTGTTACCCCTGTTGCGGCAAAAATGGCGTCATCACCCTTGACGAGGTCTTCCATACGGAGCACTTTATTGACATCAAGGCCCATTTTCCTGCAACGTTCAATTTCCGCATCATTTTGAGGATCGAGCTTCCCGATTAGTTCCCCGCCGAGGCATTTCAAAGCTACGGCAGCCAGAACACCTTCTGGGGCGCCTCCCGATCCGAATAAAATATCGACGCCGGTAAAATCGAACGCGGTGTTGATTGCGCCTGCCACATCACCATCATTGATAAGCTTGATCCTTGCGCCTGCTTCACGGAGCTGGGCGATAATGCCCGCGTGGCGCTCCCGGTTCAGGACAGTGGCGACGACATCCTCTATATCCTTGTTTTTGGCCCTGGCAACAGCCTTAAGATTATCAAGGACAGAGGCATTTAGATCAATTTGCCCGACTGCCTCGGGACCAACCGCGATCTTATCCATATACATATCTGGTGCATGGAGTAGGTTCCCATGGTCGGCTACCGCCAATACTGCCAGCGCGTTCCAGCCCCCGGATGCAACAATGTTCGTACCTTCAAGGGGGTCTACCGCGACGTCAACCCTGGGCCCATAGCCAGTGCCGAGCTTTTCACCGATATAGAGCATGGGCGCTTCATCCATTTCCCCTTCTCCAATAACAACCGTGCCCTTCATCGGTACTGTATCAAATACATCCCTCATGGCCGAAGTGGCCGCATCATCCGCTTCATCCTTTTTTCCGCGGCCCATCCACCGCGCGGAAGCCAGTGCAGCCCCCTCTGTTACGCGGACCAGTTCCATCGTTAAGCTTCTTTCCATCGGTTTTTCCCCCATCGTTCGTCTAGTTCTATTAAAACTTGTTAATCCCTAGTATAGCAGAAAGCAGCTTTAAAAGGCGCTGCCTGGTGTATGGCTGGCGCCTTCATGACGATGTTACGTATTTTTAAGCTGCTCGACTTCCTCTTCGGTCATCGCTTCCCGCCAGACCGTCGCTCCAAGTCCGTTCAGCTTTTCAACAAGGTTGCTGTAACCCCTGTCAATATGCTCAAGTCCAGTTACTTCGGTGATTCCTTCAGCCATTAACCCAGCAATGACGAGTGCCGCGCCCGCACGGAGGTCGCTTGCCTTGACCTTTGCCCCTTGAAGCTGGATGGGACCGGAAACGATGGCAGACCGCCCTTCAACCTTGATGTTCGCATTCATCCGCCTTAGTTCGTCGATATGCTTGAAACGGGCACCATAAATCGTATCCGTTACCATGCTTGAACCTTCTGCCCTTGTCAAAAGGGACGTAAACGGCTGCTGGAGGTCTGTTGGGAACCCAGGGTAAACTAGCGTCTTAATATCGACAGCCTTCAGCCTGGGCGAACTCCGCACAAATATCTGGTCATCGCCGGCTTCGACGTACACTCCCATTTCACTCAGTTTCGCAATCAGGGACTCAAGGTGCTGGGGAATAACATTATCGACAAGGACCCCATCCCCCATTGCGGCGCCAAGAATGATATACGTCCCTGCTTCAATCCGGTCCGGGATGATGGTGTGCCGGCAACCATGAAGGCTGTCCACGCCGTCAATTCGAATGACGTCAGTTCCCGCACCCTTTATACGGGCACCCATGTTGGTCAGCAACGTGGCAACATCGATGATTTCAGGTTCCTTGGCCGCGTTTTCGATTACGGTCCGGCCTTTTGCACGGACAGCAGCGAGCATAATATTGATGGTCGCTCCGACACTGACAACATCGAGGTAAATCCGCGCGCCTTTTAATTCTTCCGCCCTCAGGTAAATGGCTCCCTGTTCGTTCGTAACACTTGCCCCGAGCGCCTCAAAACCTTTAATGTGTTGGTCGATTGGCCTTGGTCCGAGATGGCATCCGCCCGGAAGCCCGATTACTGCTTTCTTAAACCGGCCAAGCATGGCTCCCATCAGGTAATAAGACGCCCGTAGCTTTTTCACTTTCCCATTTGGCAGCGGCATGGAAATCATGCCGGAAGGATTAACCGTCATTTCATTGTCAGACAGCTTTACCTGCCCACCGATTTCTTCCAGAAGCCCTTTGAGGATTTCAACATCCGATATATCGGGCAGCCCCTCGATAGTAACAGGAGAATCCGCAAGTATTGTGGCTGGGATTAATGCGACCGCGCTGTTTTTGGCCCCACTTACCCGGACAGTCCCTTTAAGGGGATAGCCACCGGCAATTTTAAGCTTTTCCATTTCCGACTCCCTTTCCAGCCATCGATCACAGCTGTTCGGCCGATAGCTTTGCTGCCGGCCGAGGCTTAAGGTATTATTTTCCATTATCTCTAGGCATAATCCGGCAGTTTGTCTTACCTTCTAGTTTACACGAAAATTCCCTTTTCATGTATCGATAACTAAAAAAGTTCAAAAATAGTAAGCGTTTTCCATTTATACAATCAGAATTCGCCGCTTAGCGGGAATTCCAGTCTTTCAGGAATGCCTCGATTCCTTTATCTGTCAACGGGTGATTGAAAAGCTGCATAAGGACTTTATACGGGATTGTAGCGATATCCGCCCCACGTAATGCTGCTTCGGTCACATGCATTGGATGCCTGATGGATGCAGCGATAATTTCCGTTTCAATGCCATGGACTGCGAAAATGTCAGCAATAGTCGAAATAAGATCCAACCCATTTTGGCCGATATCATCTAGCCTTCCTAGGAATGGCGATACATAGCTAGCGCCTGCGCGGGCAGCAAGCAACGCCTGATTCGCATTAAAAATGAGCGTCACATTCGTTTTAATGCCTTCCTTGGAAAAAGCATGGACAGCCTTCAGTCCCTCAGGGGTCATCGGCACTTTGATTGTGATATTCGGAGCGATTTTCGCCAGCTCCTTGCCCTCTTTAATCATGCCTTCCGCATCAAGTGCAATGACCTCGGCGCTAACAGAGCCGGATACAAGATCCGTTATTTCCTTTAAGCGATCTTCAAAGGATACTCCCTTTTCCTTGGCGACAAGGGAAGGGTTTGTTGTAACTCCCGCTAATAGGCCAAGGGCGTGCGCCTCTCGTATTTCTTCCATATTGGCTGTATCGATAAAGAACTTCATAGTCAACCTCCTGATGTTTAATTCTGTTTATTTTATCCGAACTAGAAATAAATGAACTGAAACCGCCCTCTGATCCAGGGGCGGTTCCTCAATCTTTACATGGCCTCAGCCGTATAAATCGGCGGATTCCGCCATGGGGGCATTAAGCTTTGCCTGATGAACCGAATTCACGCATTTTCCCAATAACGGTTTCTTTAATCGCATCACGGGCAGGACCCAAATATTTGCGAGGGTCGTACTCATTCGGCTTGGCAGCCAGAACTTCACGCACAACCTTTGCGGACGCCATTTGATTTTCGGTATTTACATTGATTTTTGCGGTTCCGAGCGAGATGGATTTTTGGATATCCTTCGTCGGGATGCCGGTTCCTCCATGCAGGACGAGCGGCAAGCCGGTAATGTTGCCGATTTCCTCCATTTCTTTGAAACCGAGGTTCGGTTCACCTTTATAAGGTCCGTGAACGGAACCAAGCGCAGGAGCCAGACAGTCAATTCCTGTGCGTTTTGCAAGTTCTTCACATTCCTTCGGGTCGGCATAAATTACGCCATCCGCGATAACATCATCTTCCTGTCCGCCAACTGTCCCAAGCTCGGCTTCAACAGAAACACCTTTTGAATGCGCATATTCAACCACTTTCGTTGTGATTTCAATGTTTTCTTCAAATGGGTTATGGGAGGCGTCAATCATGACGGAAGTAAAGCCAGCATCAATGGCTGCCTTGCACTTGTCAAAGCTTGAACCGTGGTCAAGATGGATTGCGACAGGCACTGTGATACTATAATCCTCCAAAAGGCCCTCAACCATTTTTACAACAGTTTTAAACCCGCCCATATAACGAGCGGCGCCTTCGGATACCCCAAGGATGACAGGAGACTTCTCCTCTTCGGCAGCCAAAAGGATTGCTTGAGTGAATTCGAGATTGTTCAGATTGAACTGGCCGACAGCATAGCCTTCCGATTTCGCCTTGTTCAGCATATCAGTCATGGAAACTAAGGGCATTGTATTTCCTCCTTATGTTGGCCGTAAATCAGCCAGGGTTCCCATAATAACGTCCCCCTCGCGCTGGCCGATTATGTAACGATTTTTGGCCGGCTGAAAGATTCTTTCGCCAGCCAATTCCATTAGTTATCATATCAGACCGGCCCCGAAAATTCCATTAATCACTTAGGTTTTAGCAATTTTCCGAGATGTAAGCGCCGCCATTTTCCTTTTATACCACATTGCTGGAAACTGAAACTTTTTAAAGGGTGATTTTTAAACCCCCTGGTTCCTGTCTGCGTAAACTTTTACGGCATTCCGGATATCATCAATATCGAACGGCTTTGCGAAATGGGTTATTGCCCCAAGATCTTTTGCCTCCTGGATCATATCCAGTTCCCCATAGGCTGTCATAATGATGACCCGAATCTCAGGATCAATGATTTTCATTCTTTTTAGTATTTCAATACCGTCCATCCCGGGGATTTTCATATCAAGCAAAACTAAGTCAGGTGAATGCTTCTTTACAATATCAAGTGCCTGGATGCCATTTGCAGCCTGGAATGTGGTATATCCTTCCTTTTGAAAAACCTCATTCAGTAGAATTCGGATACCAAATTGGTCATCAACTATCAATATTTTCCCTTTCATTCAACAATCGCCCCGATTCTCCCAACTAATTTTCTTTCCCAGGCATAATCCGCCCCGGTTATTCCTTTTGACTATTTCTCCTTTTCTTCGCAATATCCTGCAAAAATTCTGCGGTGAATTTACGACATTTTTTGCAAGATGGCGGAATTTGTCTATAATGAAAGAAAAATGGATGAGTGGAGGCCGCCATGTTAAAAATGTTTTCCACGCAGCTTGCAGGGCTGCTTGGCAGGATTCACGATAAACAGGAAGATAATCTGGAGGATGCCGCCCGGCTTTTGGCACAGGCCGCAGCAGGTGAAGGGCGTATTTTTATTTACGGGACTAGGGAAATGGAAGCCGTCGCGCTTGAGGCAACACTTGGCGAAGAACCTCTTCCTTCCGCCGTAAACTGGAACGGGGAGGAAACAGCAGAGTTCACAGCCGCGGACAGGGCTTTGATTGTTACACGTTTTTCAAGGGATCCTGACGCCATTAAGGCAGCAAAGCTTTTACAGAAAAAAGGGATTCCATTTGCCGGCATCTCTTCCGCCCGGGAGGAAGCTGACGGCGATACTCTTGAAAATCTTGCCGATGTCCATGTCGGGCTTTTGCTAAAAAAAGCCCTTTTGCCGGATGAGTCCGGCGGCCGCTTTGGATTTCCGGCTCCTATCGCAGGTTTATTTGCCTATTATGGAATCAAGTTCATCATTGATGAGATCCTAGCCGAATATGAAGAATAGAAGCAAAAGAGCCGACTCCCTTTACGAAAGGGCCGGCTCTTTTTCATAACCGTTATTGATTTAAAGATGCGTGGATGAACTCACGGAAAAGCGGCTGCGGACGGGTCGGCCTAGAAAGGAATTCCGGATGGAACTGGGATGCCACGAACCAAGGATGGTCCTTTACCTCGATCGTTTCAATCAAACGGCCATCCGGGCTAGTTCCTGAAAACACAAATCCAGCCTTTTCCATATTCTGGCGGTAGTGATTATTGAATTCATAACGATGGCGGTGGCGTTCGTAAACAACCTTTTCGCCATAAGCATCAAACACCTTCGTCCCCTCAACCAGTTTGCATGGATAAAGGCCAAGGCGAAGCGTTCCACCAAGATCTTCAACATCCTTCTGCTCCGGCAGAAGATCAATGATTGGATGGGTTGTGCCTGGATCGATTTCAGCGGAATGAGCATCCTTCAAGCCAAGGACATTCCGAGCGTATTCGATAGTTGCAAGCTGCATGCCAAGGCAGATTCCAAGGAATGGAACCTTGTTTTCACGCGCGAATTTAATGGCCGAAATTTTCCCTTCGATGCCCCTGTCCCCAAATCCACCAGGAACAAGTATGCCGTTTACATCCCCGAGTAGTTCGTTGACATTCTCTTCCGTCACATCTTCGGCATTGACCCACTTGATTTCAATGTCTGAATCATATGCGTAACCCGCGTGCTTGAGTGCTTCAACAACGGAAATGTACGCATCCTGAAGCTCAACATATTTTCCGACAAGCGCAATCCTTGTTTTCGCTGAAAGATGAGTCACCTTTTCGACAAGGGCTTTCCATTCAGCCATATCCGCTTCTGTGCATTGAAGCTTTAAATGGTCACAAACAATTTGATCCAAATGTTGATCCTGTAGTGCAAGAGGTACGGAATAGAGCGTTTCCGCGTCTCGGCACTCAATGACGGCTTCTTTGTTAATGTCGCAGAAAAGAGCGATTTTATCCTTCATATCCTGTGAAACAGGCATTTCTGTACGGACAACAATGACATTGGGCTGGATGCCGAGGCTGCGCAATTCCTTTACACTGTGCTGTGTTGGCTTTGTTTTCATCTCGCCAGCCGCCTTGATGTACGGAATCAGGGTACAATGAATGTACATAACATTCTCGTGGCCAATATCGCTCTTGATTTGGCGGATAGCTTCGAGGAACGGAAGGGATTCTATATCGCCGACCGTACCGCCGATTTCAGTAATGACCACATCCGCATTCGATTCATGGCCAGCTCGGAAAACGCGTTCCTTGATTTCATTGGTTATATGTGGAATTACCTGTACAGTCCCTCCAAGATAATCTCCGCGCCGTTCCTTTTTCAGTACGGTTGAATAAATTTTCCCTGTCGTTACGTTGCTATTCTTCGTCAAGTTTATGTCGATGAATCGCTCGTAATGGCCAAGGTCTAGGTCTGTTTCTGCTCCATCCCCGGTTACATATACTTCACCATGCTGGTACGGGCTCATGGTTCCCGGGTCAACGTTGATGTACGGGTCAAATTTTTGGATGAATACTTCCAAGCCCCTGTTTTTCAATAGGCGGCCAAGGGAGGCTGCAACAATCCCTTTGCCAAGTGAAGATACTACCCCACCCGTTACGAAAACATACTTTGTCATTATAAAGTCCCCCTCTAATACAGTTTGTGCAAACTTGGTTTGTTTACTGCTTTTTCGCAAAAAAAATAGTACGGCGGCAAGCGGCTAATTCATACTAAGGGGAATTTTAACAGAGCACTGCAATGAAACCCAAAGCCGAAATGCAAAGAACAAAATGCGCAAGCGCCTTCGCGACAAGCAAAAGGCCGCTTGTCCCTGCGATGATTATTCTAAGGAGCTTTCCTTAGTGGTCAGCCCCGACAAGCATAAGACGTGGCCCGCAGGACGGGCCTGCCCTCCGGAGGGAACCGGCTTATGACCTCAAGGGGCTAGGCGCTGTAGCTGGATTACAATAACTTATTTAGAGTTATCCACAAGGTTTCATTTTAAAATTTCCTAAAGAATAAAAAAGCGCCCAACCTGCCATATTGGCAAGGGAGCGCTTGATAGTAAATTCTGTCCGTCCTTATTTAAGGAGCCCAAAAATGATTCTACAGGCAGCGACACGGAATGTCAAGCCTCTACAGGTCTTCGTCATCCTCATCATCGCTCAGCTCTTCTTCCTCTAATGCCTCAAGGCTTTCCTCAAGGTCATCATCCAAATCCTCATCAAGCTCCTCGTCAAGTTCCTCATCCAAGTCATCTTCGAGGTCCTCGTCAAGGGCTTCATCTTCCGCAATGTCAAAATCTTCATCATCTTCCTCGAATTCCTCGGCTTCTTCAAGTTCGTCGAAGGCATCTTCTTCGTCATCAAGGACATCCTCTTCCTCGAATTCTTCAAGATCATCGTAATCGAGATCATCGTCAAGCTCTTCGTAATCTTCGAGTTCATCAATGATTTTCTTCGCCTTTTTCTTCTTCGGCTTAACAGCGGCCACCTGCTCTTCTTCAACCGTATCAACCGGATACCAGACACGAAGGCCCCATTTGTTTTCGCCAAGGCTGATAAAACGCCCATCTATGTTCAAATCGGTGTAAAATTGCGCCATCCTCGCCTTGATTTCATTTGCTGAAATATCCCCAGCGGCCGCAATTTCATCAAGCAGCTCATTAAATGATACTTGCTGTTTTTTACTTTTCAGCAACTCATAGGCCATTTCAATCAAAGACAATTCCTTTAACTGCTCTTTTGAGTATTGTTCTAAACCCAACATTGGCACTTCCTTTCTCATTTGAACCACCAGGTCCAGGAAGAGATTCTTCCAAATTGCATATTCTTCATTATAAACAAATTATTCCGGTTTTAGCCAGTTCTAATTTGGCCAGAGTTTAATTTACCGGACCGGTCCCATTTCCTCTCCCTTTTCTCCGCGATTTTCGTTCCTTTTCCTTCAAGATTTCCTTGATGGTAAGGAAAAGGAAGAGAATGGCCAGCAACAAAAAAGAAATAGCCCCTAACTGGCGCTGATACAGATAATTGAGTGGCCAGGCCAAGATGACAAGAAGCAAGACGACATATTTCAATTTCACTATTTTCACCAGCCATTCTCCGGGTTATATGCCAATATTATATATGAAAGTCAGGAAAATTTAATCGTTCCGGTACTTTTTTCGGAAAAAAATATTCCGGGCCGGCCAGAGCCGCTTTTTTTAAAATCAGCCAGGGATGGCTGGTTAGGCCATCCCCGAATTTTCTAAAAATGAATGTTTAAAGTTTGTCTAGCTCTAGCGTCGAGCGCTACGGACGCTTCCTCTTTTCTTTGTCCAGTTCCAGCGCCCAGCGCCTAGTGTACTTCGGTCCCCTCGCTACGATAAGTCAACATCGATTCGCCTTCGCTCATCGTGTTTCCTTTATCTCCATCGGGGCCCTCCAGTCCATACGGCGCTAAACGGACGCTTCCTCTTTTCTTATCTACATATTGCGCCTGTACTGGCCACCAACCTGATAAAGGGCGTTTGTGATTTGGCCGAGGCTGGCAACTTTTACAGTTTCCATCAGCTCGGCAAAAATATTCCCTCCGGAAACAGCCGTTGCCTTTAGCCTTTGAAGGGCTTCGGCCGTTTTGTCCGCGTGCTGTTCCTGGAACTTCCTTAAATTCGCGATCTGAAGTTCCTTTTCTTCCATCGATGCCCTTGCAAGCTCCATATTGTTCAAATCATCCTCGGAAGGAGGATTTGGATTCAAATACGTATTGACCCCGATAATCGGCAGCTCTCCGGAATGTTTCTTCATTTCATAGTACATCGATTCATCCTGTATTTTGCCGCGCTGGTATTGGGTTTCCATAGCACCCAAAACGCCCCCGCGGTCATTGATTCGCTCGAACTCCTGAAGGACTGCCTCTTCGACAAGGTCTGTCAACTCATCGATAATGAACGCTCCCTGAAGAGGGTTTTCATTTTTGGACAGGCCATGCTCCTTCGTAATAATCATCTGGATTGCCATCGCCCTCCGCACCGATTCTTCGGTAGGAGTCGTAATCGCTTCGTCATACGCATTCGTATGAAGCGAGTTGCAATTATCCTGGAGCGCCATCAATGCCTGTAAGGTAGTCCGGATATCATTGAAGTCAATTTCCTGGGCGTGCAGGGAACGGCCCGATGTCTGGATATGGTACTTCAGCTTTTGGCTCCGTTCGTTGGCTCCGTATTTATCACGCATAACCGTCGCCCAAATCCGGCGGGCTACCCGGCCGATGACTGTATATTCGGGATCAAGGCCGTTCGAGAAGAAAAAGCTCAAATTCGGCGCGAAATCATTGATATCCATGCCGCGGCTCAAATAATATTCGACATACGTAAAGCCGTTGGCGAGCGTGAAGGCCAGCTGCGAAATCGGGTTTGCTCCGGCTTCTGCAATATGGTAGCCCGAAATCGATACCGAATAATAGTTGCGTACTTGATTGTCGATAAAATATTGCTGGATATCCCCCATCATCCTTAGCGCGAATTCAGTCGAGAAAATACATGTGTTTTGTCCTTGGTCTTCCTTCAGAATATCCGCCTGCACGGTCCCGCGGACATTTTTAAGCGTATATGCCCGGACCTCTGCAAATTCTTCAGGTGTGAGCATCCTGCCTAATTCAGCCTCTTTTTTCTCGACTTGCTGGTGAATTGCCGTGTTCATAAACATCGCGAGAATGATCGGCGCCGGTCCGTTGATCGTCATCGAAACCGACGTTGACGGGTGGCACAAGTCAAATCCGGAATACAGTTTCTGCATGTCTTCGAGCGTGCAAATGCTGACTCCGCTCTCTCCGACCTTACCGTAAATATCCGGGCGGTAATCCGGGTCTTCCCCATACAGGGTAACAGAGTCGAACGCAGTGCTCAACCGCTTTGCCGTATCATCCTTCGACAAATAGTGGAAACGTCGATTTGTCCGCTCTGGCGTACCTTCCCCCGCGAACTGGCGCTTCGGGTCCTCCCCTTCGCGCTTGAACGGGAAAACCCCCGCTGTGTAAGGGAAAGCTCCCGGCACATTTTCACGGTAAACCCAGCGCAGGATCTCGCCGTAATCCTTGTATTTCGGCAACGAAACCTTCGGGATATCAAGTCCCGACAGGCTCTTTGATTTCAGCGCGGTCCTGATTTCTTTGTCGCGGATTCTGACCACATATTCGTCCGCCTGGTAATCTTCCTTCAGTTTTTCCCAGCCTTCGAGTATTTTTCTCGATTCAGGTGACAGCGCCGCTTTCGTATCTTCCTTTATCCGGTTCAATTCTGCAATCGTCTCTTCACTTCCGCCTTCACCGAGCGCTTCAAGGACACCTTCAATTTGGAACAGCTTTCGCGCAAGATTTGCCTGTTCTTCCGCTTTTTTATGATAGTTTCTGACCGTTTCGGAAATTTCCCTTAAATAATACCGGCGGTCGGTTGGAATGATAACATTCTGCTTTTCCACCTTCGCATTTTTTGTAAAAGTGGTCTTCCAATCTGTACCGGCCTTTTCATTAATTTTTTCAATCAGTGCGGCAAAGACTGCATTCGTGCCGGGGTCATTGAACTGGCTCGCGATTGTACCATAAACCGGCAGGTCTTCCGGATCTTTTTCAAACAGCATATGGCTTCGCTGATATTGCTTTTGAACCTGGCGCTTCGCGTCCTCAGAGCCCTTTCGCTCAAATTTGTTAATAACGATAAGGTCCGCAAAATCAATCATATCGATTTTTTCAAGCTGTGTTGGCGCGCCGAACTCACTCGTCATGACATACATCGATACATCGCAAATTTCGGTAATGGCGGCATCGCCCTGGCCAATTCCGCTTGTTTCGACAACAACGAGGTCAAAGCCGGCAGCCTTTACAACCGCTACCGCATCCTTGATCGCCAGGGAAAGTTCACTTCTGGACGCCCTTGTCGCAAGGCTCCGCATATAAACGCGAGGATTGAAGATGGAGTTCATGCGGATCCGGTCTCCTAGCAGCGCTCCGCCTGTCTTTTGCTTTGTCGGGTCAACCGAAAGGATGGCGACCTTTTTTTCAGGAATTTCATTGATGAACCGGCGGATCAGCTCGTCGGTTAGCGAGCTTTTCCCTGCTCCGCCTGTGCCGGTGATACCGACAACCGGGACCTGCGCGGCTACCGCTTTCACCTTTTCGATAATTTCCGAGGTAGCGGCCGGTTCTTTCCCAGCCCCAACCTGGTATTCAGCAAGCGTAATCATTTTAGCAATCGCTTTCGTATCACCCTTTTGAAGCGCTTCGATTTCAGCGGCCGGTTCCTTTGGCATGGTCGGAAAATCGCATTCCTCCACCATCTTATTGATCATGCCCTGAAGGCCATGCTTTCGGCCGTCTTCTGGCGAAAAGATACGGGCAATGCCGTAATCATGCAGTTCTTTTATTTCACGCGGTATAATGACCCCGCCTCCGCCTCCATAGATGCGGATATGGCCCGCGCCCTTTTCATTCAGTAAGTCGTACATGTATTTAAAATATTCGACATGGCCTCCCTGGTAGGAAGAGATTGCAATTCCTTGAACATCTTCCTGGATCGCCGCGTTCACTACTTCCTCCACGGAGCGATTGTGGCCAAGATGGATAACCTCAACTCCTGTCGATTGGAGGATTCTTCTCATAATATTGATCGAGGCATCATGTCCGTCGAACAGGCTTGAAGCAGTAACGAACCGGACATGGTGGACCGGCTTATAAATTTCCTGCTTGCTCATCGTTCTCCTCCTCTCAATGTAGCGTGTCCGCTCAATTGCCCGCTTGGTTTCCCTTTCGAAATTCCCGATAACAGTAGTTCTGTCTGGTGATGGATGTATTCCTCTAGCGTGAACCGTTTCTTTAGCGCCCAGCGGCGGAATCCCCACATCTGGCCAAGAACTATAATGTCATGGGCAATCAGCTCTATTTCTTTTTCCGATAATACGAGTTCCCCATTTTCCGCACAGCGGGAGAGCAGCTTGCCAAACATCGCCGCCATCTCATTTTCCTTCCGAAACACGTAAGGAAGCGCGTCTTTTGACAGCGATTTCGCCTCCTGATACATAACGAGGACCTCATCCTGCATCTCGTCCATGATCCTAAAATAGTCCGCGATGCCCTGCTTCAGGCTTTCGAGTGTCCCGCCTCTACCATTCAGGTCCTTTATGAGTTTGCCTGAAACCTGGTCATAAATGCTGTCGCACACAAGATATAGGACATCTTCCTTAGTCCGGATATATTCATAGAGGGTGCCAATGCTGAAGCCGGATGCCTTCGCGATCTCCCTCGTTGTGGTGCGGTGGAAACCCTTTTGTTTAAATAGAGCGACAGCTCCCCTTACCATCTGGCTGCGCCTTCTTTTGACAAGAAGTTCATCCTTTACAGATGCATGGACTTCCCGCTTTTTCACAAAACCACCGCCTTTTTAAATGCCGATTATTTGTTTCATTTTTTCACAGAGAATGTAAACTTCCTCGTTCCAAGCAAAAGTGCAAGGAAAAAATTTCGGGACCTTAAAGCCAATTACTTCGTCAGCATCCTTGAAATCACGAGGCGTTGGATTTCCTGCGTGCCCTCATAGATTTGCGTGATTTTCGCATCGCGCATAAACCGTTCGACCGGATAATCCTTCGTGTAGCCATAGCCTCCGAATACCTGCACCGCTTCCGTCGTGACCTTCATGGCGGTATCGCCGGCAAAAAGCTTCGCCATTGCGGATGCTTTACTGTATGGGAGGCCTTCCGATTCCAGCCAGGCAGCCTGGTAGGTTAATAGCCTTGAAGCTTCCACAGCCGTAGCCATGTCGGCAAGCTTAAAGGAAATCCCCTGGTTCGCGCCGATTGGCTTGCCGAACTGGTGGCGTTCTTTTGCGTATTCGACTGCGGCATCAAGCGCTCCCTGGGCAATTCCGACTGCCTGGGCGGCAATGCCGTTCCGTCCCCCATCCAATGTCATCATCGCAACCTTAAAGCCATCTCCCTCGTCACCAAGCCTGTTTTCAATCGGTACACGGCAGTCTTCAAAAATGATTTCAGTCGTTGGCGATGAGCGGATCCCTAATTTCTTTTCTTTTTTCCCAACCGAGAAGCCCGGAAAGTCCTTTTCTACGATAAACGCGGTTGTCCCTTTTTGCTTACTTGAAGGGTCAGTCAAGGCAAAAACGATGTAAATATCCGCAATGCCGCCGTTAGTGATAAAAATTTTCGAGCCATTCAGCACATAATGATCTCCATCGAGGCGGGCGGTCGTTTTCATGGCGCCCGCATCCGAACCGCTTCCCGGTTCAGTCAGGCCATATGCGCCGATTTTTGATCCTTCCGCCATCGGCCGGAGGTATTTTTGCTTTTGTTCCTCGGAGCCGAATTTGTAGATTGGCCAACCAGCCAGAGATGTGTGCGCAGACAAGGTAACACCCGTCGACGCGCAAACGCGGGAAAGCTCTTCAACTGCGATACAGTACGCAAGGTAATCGCTTCCGATACCGCCATACTCTTCAGGCCATGGAATCCCAGTCAGTCCAAGCTCGGCCATTTTGTCAAAGATCTCCCTGTCGAAACGCTCCTCTTCATCGCGCTCGGCGGCGGTCGGTGCGACTTCGTTTCGTGCAAAGTCCCGGACCATTTTTCGAATCATTTCATGTTCTTCAGTGAGTTTAAAATTCATTGTCGCTTCCCCCTGGCAGATTTGAAATTTAGAAATTATGTTCATCCTCGTATCGTTTGCTTTCGGGACTATGAAGCTGTCACATACGCCCGTAAGCCTTTGTGAAATTCACTAGTTATTTGTAAAATTCACTAGTAAGTGTCTGACACCTGCTACTTTTTCGAAAATTTAATGGCACTAAATCACTAGTCACCCTCTGTCACCACAACGGTCCAAGTCGGCTCCCTACGTTTTAACCAACTCTTTAGAAACCAACTGTAGCCTCTTAATTCAGAAAAAAATTTAGAGCTGCCTGGCGATGACATGCCGCTGGATTTCACTTGTGCCTTCATAGATTTCAGTGACTTTGGCATCTCGGAAATACCGTTCAACCGGGTAGTCCTCGGTATAACCATAACCGCCGAATACTTGAATGGCCTCAGTGGCGGTTTCGACAGCCGTTTTTGAGGCGAAAAGCTTTGCCATTGATGCTTCCTGGCCACATTTGAGCCCTTCTGAACGGAGGGAAGCCGCCCTGTAAACAAGAAGCCTCGCCGCTTCGACAGCCGTAGCCATATCCGCAAGCTTAAAGGCAATTCCCTGTTGCGCGGCGATTGGTTTGCCGAACTGATGGCGTTCCTTCGCATATTCAGTTGCCGCGTTCAAAGCCGCTTCGGCTATACCAAGTGCCTGAGCCCCGATGCCAATCCTGCCGGCGTCTAGGTTCGACATGGCAATCTTGAAGCCCTCTCCCTCAGCGCCAAGGAGGTTTTCGCGTGGAACCTTCATGTCTTCAAATGTCAGCTGGACGGTGCGGGAGCCATGGAGCCCCATCTTTTTTTCGTCCTTGCCGATAATCAGGCCTTTTGTGTCCTTTTCTACAATAAACGCGGAGATCGCATCCTCGGTGGTCCTTGCAAAAACAATATATATATCGGCCTCTCCGCCATTTGTAATAAATACTTTCGCTCCATTCAGGACGTAGGAATCACCGTCAAAGACCGCCTTTGACTTCAAGTTTCCCGCATCCGACCCAGCACCCGGCTCTGTCAGGCAAAAAGCACCAAGCCATTCGCCTGCGGCCATTTTCGGAACATACTTTCGTTTCTGTTCCTCCGTGCCGAAATAAAAGATCGGGTTGGTCCCGACGGAGGTATGGACGGACAAAATGACGCCGACTGCCGCGCTAACCCTCGAAATTTCGTTTATGGCAATTATGTAGGACATAAAATCCATCCCCGCACCGCCATATTCTTCAGGAACAGGAATGCCCATCAGGCCAAGCTCGCCCATTTTTTCCAGGACTCCCCTGGGAAACTCCCCCTGTTCCATTTTTTCGACAAAAGGAGCAATCTCTTTTTCCGCAAAATCGCGGACCATTTTCCTCATCATTTCCTGCTCATCTGTAAACCGGATATCCATCCGCCATCCCCCTCCTGAGCTGTTTTTCCTTTAGATTCACGCATTCAGCATCACACCGGCCAAATCCGGGAAGCCATTTATACAAATCATTTCCCGGCCATGGCAAAAATGCTTTCGCCTACTAGGTAAAGGCCACCTATTTCTGCTGGTAATTATAGAAGCCGCGGCCTGTCTTTTTGCCAAGCCAGCCGGCTTTCACGTATTTCCTCAAAAGTGGGCACGGACGGTATTTGCTGTCGCCAAAACCCTCATAAAGCGTTTCCATAATATAGAGGCATGTATCAAGCCCGATAAAATCAGCGAGTGTCAATGGCCCCATCGGGTGGTTCATGCCAAGTTTCATGACATCATCAATTGCTTCCTTTGTCGCTACGCCTTCATACAGTGCATAGATGGCTTCATTGATCATCGGCATGAGGATCCGGTTTGAGACAAAGCCCGGGAAGTCGTTCACTTCGACCGGCACTTTATTTAGTACCCTCGTCATTTCCTCGATTTCCTGGTAGACCTCGTCCGACGTTGCAAGTCCACGGATGATTTCAACCAGTTTCATGACCGGCACCGGATTCATGAAATGCATGCCAATGACTTTTTCCGGTCTGTCTGTCTCCGCTGCGATTTCTGTAATCGGCAGCGAGGAAGTGTTGGTCGCAAGAATAGCATGCCCGGGTGCGATTTTGTCAAGCTTGCGGAAAAGATCAGCCTTCACGCCCATGTTCTCCACAGCAGCCTCAATGATCAGGTCTACCCCGGCCGCATCTTCAAGCGACGTGGATGCCGAAATGCGGGATAGGGTTTCTTCCCTCACAGTCGCCTCGAGTTTCCCCTTCTCCACGGCGCGATCAAGATTCTTTTTGATTCCGTTCAAGCCTTTTTCGACTTGCCCATTGCTTAAATCGTTCAGGATGACAGTATATCCGGACTGGGCGCATACTTGGGCAATACCGGAACCCATCTGCCCGGCTCCGATTACCATTACGTTTTTAATCGCCATGTGTTTTTCCCTCCAAATAAGGCGGGGGAGCAGTTCCGCCCGCCTCTGAATCTTGTATTCTATTGTTTCGGCACTTCAACCATGATGGCATCGCCCTGTCCGCCTCCGCTGCAGATCGCGGCGATCCCGATTCCTCCGCCCCGCCTTTTCAGTTCGTGCATCAGCGTCACGATGATCCGTGCACCGCTCGCGCCAATTGGATGCCCGAGAGCGACGGCTCCGCCATTGACATTGACTTTTTCAGGATCAAGGCCGGCGATTTTATTACTTGCGAGCGCAACAGCCGAGAAAGCTTCGTTAATCTCAAACAAGTCGATTTCCTCAAGTGATCGCCCTGTTTTTTCCAAAAGGGCATTAATGACAAGGCCCGGCGTTTGCGGGAAGTCCTTCGCCTCTACGCCGACCGATGTATGCCCAAGTATTACAGCGCCAATGTTCCTGCCCTCGCGGTTCGCGCGTTCTTCGCTCATCAGCACGAGTGCGGCGGCGCCATCGTTAATGCCAGGCGCGTTCCCTGCGGTAATTGTTCCATCTTTATCAAAAGCAGGTTTCAGTGAACCTAGCTTTTCAATTGTCGTGTCTTTCCTTGGCGATTCGTCGTGCTCAACCACTATAGGCTCGCCCTTTCGCTGCGGAACGGATACAGGGACAATCTCTTCCGCCAGGATTCCTTTTTCAATCGCAACATTGGCAAGATGATGGCTCCTTAATGCCCAAAGGTCCTGCTCATCCCGGGTAATGCCCATTTCAGAAGCTGTGGAATTCCCGTATGTCCCCATATGGACGCCAGTATAGCTGCAGCTAAGTCCGTCCACCAGGAGAAGATCCTGCATTGGGGCATCACCCATCCGGAAACCCCAACGCGCTTTCGGCAAGATATACGGAGCGTTGCTCATCGACTCCATCCCGCCCGCGACAATGACTTCCTCGTCACCAGCCCGGATGATCTGGTCGGCGATGGTGACGCTCCTCATCCCGGAAGCGCATACCTTGTTGATTGTTTCCGTGCGGACTTCCCACGGAATTCCGGCATGGCGGGCAGCCTGCCTTGACGGAAGCTGGCCCTGTCCGCCCTGAAGGACGGAGCCAAGAATGACTTCACCAACATCTTCCGGGTTGATGCCCGCGCGCGCAAGGGCTTCCTTGACCGCAATTCCCCCTAGTTGTGATGCTGTAAAGCTGCTAAGAGCCCCTCCAAATTTCCCAAATGGTGTGCGTACTCCGCTTAAAATAACTGTCCTGGCCATTCCATCTACCCCTTTGCAGTTTTTTAGCAAACAATCTCCAAAGTCCTCTTAATGCTGTGACCAAAAACCTTGTTTCCTTTTCTTACCGGTGGGAGGCGGCGACTGAACGCTCGCTCAACCTACGGGTAAAATAATGAAAGCGCTTAATCCCTTAAGAATAATTTTACAGCAAAAAAAGCAGGAACTGAAATTTCAGACACAAGATTCATAATTTTTAAGGAATTTGCGCCAATCAGTCCTGCTTTCTTTTAAAAAGCCCAGTGCAATTCTATGATACGAGCGTGGCTGGTTCACCAACGACCGAGCGCTCAAGCAATTCTGCGACATCGTACGTTCCGACGCTTTCTTCCACTTCCTTTGCTTTCGTCCCGTCGGATAGCATAGTCAGGCAGTATGGGCAGCCCGAGGAGATGATGGACGGATTGACGGCCAGTGCCTGGTCTGTCCGGGCGACATTGATCCTGTGTCCGGTTTCTTCTTCCATCCACATCAAGCCCCCTCCCGCTCCGCAGCACATCCCATTCTCACGGTTGCGGTCCATCTCAACAAGCTTGACGCCGGGGATTGCCTTTAGGATTTCCCGAGGCGCATCGTATACTTCGTTGTAGCGGCCAAGGTAGCAGGAGTCGTGGAATGTGATTGTTTCACGCACTTCATGCCTAGGCACGAGCCTGCCTTCCCGAATGAGGTCGAATAATAGCTCTGTATGGTGGAGAACTTCAGCCTCGAGACCGAAATCCGGATACTCGTTTTTGAAAATATTGTAGGCGTGCGGATCGATCGTCACGATTTTCTTGACTTCGTTCTTCTCAAATTCCTCGATATTTTTCACCGCAAGCTCCTGGAAAAGAAATTCGTTCCCGAGGCGGCGCGGTGTATCACCGGAGTTTTTCTCCTTGTTCCCAAGAATAGCGAATTTGACGCCCGCCTCATTTAGGAGCTTCGCAAAGGAAAGGGCGATTTTCTGGCTTCGATTGTCATACGAGCCCATCGACCCGACCCAGAACAGATACTCGAACTCCTCGCCAGCCTTCTTTACCTCTTTAACCGTAGGCACATGGACATCCTCACGGGCTTCACGCCAATCTTCGCGCTCTTTTCGGTTTAATCCCCATGGGTTGCCTTGGCGCTCGATATTGGTCATTGCACGCTGAGCATCGGGATTCATTTTTCCTTCCGTCAACACGAGGTAGCGGCGCAGGTCGATAATTTTATCAACATGCTCGTTCATAACGGGACACTGGTCCTCACAGTTCCGGCATGTCGTACACGCCCAAAGCTCTTCCTCCGTAATGACATCGCCAATCAAGCTCGGATTATAGGCGGAAGCGGCTGCGGCTTCATCCATGGCAGCTCCCTTTGCGGCAAGCGCAAGCTGATTCCCTTTCGTATTGGCGAACGCGAATGCCGGAACCCATGGCTGCTTTTGCGTAACCGCCGCGCCGTAGTTGGTAAGGTGGTCACGCAGCTTCAGGATGATATCCATCGGCGAAAGCATTTTACCCGTCCCTGTCGCCGGGCACATATTCGTACAGCGGCCGCATTCGACACATGCGTAAAAATCAATCATCTGCAGCTGGTTGAAATCCTCGATTTTCCCTACACCAAAGCTTTCCTGTGTCTCATCTTCGAAATCAATTTTCTTCAGCTTTCCGACAGGGCCGGTTCGGCTGAAATATGTGTTTACCGGGCCAGCAATCAGGTGGGCATGTTTTGACTGAGGTACATACACAAGGAAGGCGAGCAACAGAAGCAAATGGATCCACCACGAAATGTAAAAAGCCCAAATAGCGGCGGTTTTACCCATCCAGCCGAAGCCCGCTGCAATCAGCGAGGCAACTGGCTCGGACCAGCTTCCCTCCGCACCATGCCAAATGATGCCCATCGCATTTCCGAACAGGACAGAAAGCATCAATCCACCAATAAAAATAAGGACAAGCCCCGCTTTGAAATTTCGCTTCAGGCGGACAAGTTTTTCAACATAGCGGCGGTAAAACGCCCATACGACCGCGACAAGAATCATCAGCGTCACAAGTTCCTGGAAGAAGGTAAACCCCCTGTACAGCGGACCAAGCGGGAGCTGCGAACCTGGCTTGATTCCCTTCCAAATAAAATCGATCGCCCCAAATTGGACGAGAATAAAACCATAGAAAAACATGACATGGATAATTCCGCTTTTTTTATCTTTTAAAAGTTTTTTCTGCCCAAACACATTGGACCAGATATTTTGCCAGCGTTCCTTGGCGGCGGCGTCGAATTCAGCCTTCTTGCCAAGCTTGATATAGGCAATCCGCGTTTTGACCACATAGGTAAATAAACTCACTGCGTAAGCGGTTACAATTAGGAACGCAATTAAATTGACCCATAATAGCTCATTCACTAAAAACTCCCCTTCCTTTTCATGTGTTTATACCCTTTAGCCCGTTAGAAGAAAATTTCAAACCTATTTAATTTTCAGAACTATGTATACTTTCATTATATGATGAATGAGCATTCAGTCAACAAATTTATCATCCACCTCAATTCATACAACCCCTGTTTCCGGTAAAAACTATTGGAATAAGAAAAGCGTAAGCGCCCGTTTTTAAAAGAAACGCCATTGCAATCATGGCTATTTTCCGTTTACCCATTTGAAAACAGGAACGGAGGCAGGCTGTATGATTTTCATCCTGGTTATTGCTGGTTTGGCCCTGCTCCTTGCCTGGCTTCCCGTTGACCTTCATTTCGGAAGGGCGAAGCGGTTGAGGGAAACCGGATATTCTCCCCTGCTGAGGCGCAAGGGGACAATCCGGTTTTTTACCAGGGGCAGCGAATTGTTCAAGGATTATTTTACGGAGTTGAGGCATGCTGACCGCTATATTCATGTTTTATTCTACATCGTCAAAGAAGATGCCCGGAGCCAGGAATTTTTCAACCTCCTCCGTGAAAAGGCCCGATCAGGCGTTGAAGTCCGGCTGCTCGTTGACTGGATTGGCAGCATGGCCATAAAAAAAGAAACAATTGCCTCCCTAAAGGAGGAAGGCATCCATTTCGCATTTTCACACAAACCAATGTTCCCCTATTTTTTTTACACCCTCCAGGCAAGGAACCACCGGAAAATAACGATTATTGATGGAAGAATCGGCTATCTTGGAGGATATAACGTGGGGAATGAGTACATTGGCGGCCATCCAAAGCTCTCACCATGGCGGGATTACCACCTGAAGCTTTCCGGCGGTTCTGTCCAGGATCTGCAGGATGTTTTCTTGATGGATTGGAAAGAAGCAGCCGGGGAAGATTTGCGGAACCACCCTATTTATGTTTGTGAAGAAGCTACGGGCCCGGCCGAGCATCTGCTTGTTCCAACCTCTGGTTACCTGCTCGAGGAGACATGCCTGGGACTTTTAAAAGCTGCAAAAGATAGAATCATCATTGGCAGCCCCTATTTCATTCCAAGCAAAAAGCTGTTCGCAGAGCTTCTGGCCTGCCTCGAACGAGGGGTTTCACTCGCCATCATCGTCCCGGGTATCGCCGACCATCCTTTTGTGCAGGAAGGCTCCTACAGGTACCTCCGGAGGCTTATTAAGAATGGCGCGAGGGTATACCAGTACTTTAACGGATTTTACCATGCAAAAACGCTGCTGATCGATGATACCGTCTGTGACATTGGGACAGCGAATTTTGATAAAAGAAGCCTGTTTCTAAACAGCGAAATCAATTGCTATATGTTCGGGCCCGCGCAAATAAACGAAGCCGAGTCCATTTTGGAGGCTGATATCAAGGCATCGAGGGAGCTTGAACTGTCCGTTCTAGAAAAGCCCGATTTTGGGCGCACGGTTATGGAGCTCATTGCCAGGGCGCTTTCGTTGTTTTTATAAGCGACGGTGATGGACGTCCGGATAAGGTTGGGTACACTTTGGCAAGGGGATGATTTTTTTGAAAATACGATTTGGCTATGTATCTACTGCTCTTTCCCTTTGGGAAGCTTCCCCGTCCCGGACGATGACTTTTGCCCGTTACAAGGTTCTTGGGAAAGTGGAGCGGCGGGAAAAACTCCTTGCCATTACCGCGGAAAACTTGTGGAATACAAAACGGATTCTTTATTACAATATCGCCCATGGGATAGATGTGTACCGCTTCTCAAGCTCTATTGTACCGCTTGCAACACACCCTGAGGCCCATTGGGACTATGCCTCCCCTTTTCGGGATGATTGGCTCGATATAGGAGAGCTTGTAAAAAAACACCAGCTCCGGATCAGCTTTCACCCGAACCAGTACACTCTCTTTACGTCGCCGCGCAATGAGGTAACGGCGAATGCTGTCGAGGATATGGAGTACCATTACGGTATGCTTGAATGCATGGGGCTTCAGGAATGGGGAACGATCAACATTCATATTGGGGGGGCTTACGGAGACAAAATCTCCGCTATCAGCCGCTTTCATGAAAATTTGCGTACGCTACCGTCTCCTATCAAGGCGGCGATGACGTTTGAAAATGATGACAAGACCTATACAACTGAAGAAACATTAGCCGTTTGCTTGAAGGAACGGATACCGCTCGCCTTTGATTATCATCATCATATGGCGAATCCGTCAGGCCGCCCTCTTGAGGAGCTTTTGCCGGAGGTTTTTTCGACATGGTCGCATATGGAGCATGTCCCAAAAATCCATGTTTCTTCGCCAAAGTCAGAGAACGCTTTCCGTTCGCATGCGGATCATGTCGATTTGGAATTCATCATGCCATTATTGAAGCTGCTGAGGGAAATTGGCCACGATGTCGATTTCATGATTGAGGCTAAAACAAAGGACCAGGCTTTGTTGAAGCTAGTTCCCGAGGTTGCCGCCATCCGCGGGGTGAAACGGATTGGCGGTGCCGCGATTGAGTGGAATTAAAAGATTTTTTTTTAAAAATCCAAGCCCTAAAAAAGAAGCCTCCATCCGGATAAGCTTCTTTTTTAATGGTTACCGTTCTAGTCTACTTCTTCAATCAAATTCAGAACAGGGACGGTGCGTTCCTGTTCCGGGCTGTCCCGCCAGTAAATCCGGGCCGTCTTTTGTTTTTCGTCAACGTTCTGGATAATGACCCGGCTTCCTTCGTATGTCACCGTAATATTATCCGCTGATTCCATGATTTCCTTTGCGCGGCCTACATTCATGCTACTCACTCCTCACACAAATTCTCTTATTTACTATTTACAGCACGGGCTTTTTCTATCCTATGGAACCAGTTATAGCCGATTAAGTAAAGTGTGGTTTTTTACACAAAAAGCCATGGAAAAAAGCCCCCCGAAAGAGACGGAGGGCCTATTGTGGTCGGCATTACATTTTTTCCGGAGCGGAAACGCCAATTAGGGACAATGCATTTCTCATGGCAATCTGAACAGCCTTTACGAGTGCAAGGCGCGTTTTTGTGCGTTCCTCCTGCTCCTTGTCGACGACCTTCTCGGCATTGTAGAAGCTATGGAAAGTGGACGCCAAATCAAAGACATAATTCGCGATCCGGTGCGGTGTCCGCTTCAGTGCCGCTTCACCGACCGCCTGCGGGAATTCGCCAAGCTTTTTCAGCAGATCGATTTCCTTTTCAGAGCCAATGAGGCTTAAATCGACATCCTTGCTGACTTCAAATCCCTGTTCCGATGCCTGGCGCAGGATGCTCGAAATCCGGGCATGCGCGTACTGGGCATAATAAACCGGGTTGTCGTTCGACTGGGAAACGGCCAAGTCAAGGTCAAAGTCCATATGTGTATCAGCGCTGCGCATCGCGAAGAAGTAGCGGGTTGCATCAAGGCCGACTTCCTCGACAAGGTCGCGCATGGTGACCGCCTTGCCGGTTCGTTTGCTCATCTTCATTTTCTCGCCATTTTTATACAAATGGACTAGCTGGATAATCTCCACTTCAAGAACATCTTTGTCATAGCCAAGCGCCTGGATGGCCGCCTTCATTCGCGGGATATAGCCGTGGTGGTCAGCGCCCCACACGTTGATGAGCTTTTCAAAACCGCGGTCGAGCTTGTCCTTATGATAGGCGAGATCCGGAGTCAGGTAGGTGTACGACCCGTCCTGCTTGATCAACACCCGGTCCTTGTCGTCGCCGAACGGAGTCGAGCGCAGCCAGGTAGCTCCTTCTTCCTCATAAATATGGCCATTGTCGCGGAGCGTTTTCAAAGCGGCGTCGATTTTCCCATTATGGTACAAAGAAGTCTCGGAATACCAAACGTCGAATTCTACGCGGAAATCCTTAAGGTCCTTCTTAAGCTTCGCCATTTCGTATTTCAGGCCATATTCGCGGAAAAAGTTGAAGCGTTCCTCTTCCGGCTCATGGACAAACCTCTCGCCAAACTCTTCCGCAAGTTTCTTTCCAATCCCCTTAATGTCCTCGCCATGGTAGCCGTCCTCCGGCATTTCCTTGTCAAGGCCGAGCGCCTGGAAATAACGCGCCTCAACGGATAGAGCCAAATTGTTGATCTGGTTTCCGGCATCATTAATATAGTATTCGCGCGAAACATCGTAGCCCGCCTTGGCAAGGATGTTGGAAAGCGAGTCCCCGACAGCCGCGCCCCTGGCATGGCCAAGGTGCAGGTCTCCCGTCGGGTTGGCGGAAACGAATTCAACCTGGATTTTTTGTCCGTTTCCGACATTCGTTTCTCCGTACTTGCCGCCGGCGTCCAAAATAGTTGGAATCAGCCCTGTCAGGTAGCTATTATCCATGTAAAAATTAATGAACCCCGGCCCTGCGAGTTCGATTTTTTCGATTGAAGCTTTTGAGCGGTCAAACTGTTCAACAATTGCTTCAGCAATAACACGGGGCGCTTTTTTCGCCACGCGCGCCAGCTGCATCGCCATGTTGGTCGAATAGTCGCCGTGCGCTTTTTCCTTAGGGACTTCCAGAATCACTTCTGGAAGCTGTTCTTCAGAAGCAAGGCCGGCTTTCAGGACGGCTGCTTTGATTTCCTGTTTCAGGTTGTGCTGGACCTGTTCAACTAAATTCATTCCATTTCCTCCTCAAACGTTATCGCCAAGCTATATGTACCCGCGGGCGAGCCCGCAATCTGCAAGTCGTATTTCAGCATGAACATGCCGCCGCGGCCGTTTTCCCTGATCGCCTGGGCAAGCCTGTCCGTTACAGCTGCAACGGGAAGCGTACCATATTGGGTATTGTAGCTGCCCCGTGTTTCCTCGCCGAGTCTAAATGGCATTCTCATTTTCACAGCGCCGCTTCTCAGGAGCAGTGCTTCCCCGCTGTCCATTTTTAAAATGGTGCGGATGCTTCCCTCTTCCAAAATTTCCTCGTATTGAAGATAGACGCCACTTCCCTTTTTGTAAAAAAAGCCGTTAGCGCCAGTTGTGTATTCATCCTTCACACCGGATTGGACAATCGAGGTGCTGACGGTCACTGTAACAGGAATCGGGTCCATCCGGTTCCACTCCTTTTTCATCCCTTATAAATAAAAAATTATATCATGAAAGTTTACACAGCTCTACCTGCTTGAAGCAGTATCACTTTATTATAGCTTTCAACGGCTGACAATTCAAAAAGCGCCTGCTTCATGGAAGAAACAGGCACTAGATGTTTGGTAGCACGACAGTGAATTACTCAAAATGCGGTGGGTGTGACCCAACTTGGGATGAGCGACAAAGATTAGCCAAAATCACGATAAGGTGTCGCTCAAATCCAGATGAGCGACAAAGATTCAGCTAGACCCTGAAAAGGTGTCACTTAAATCAAGATGAGTGACAAAGATTCGGCTAAATCCTGAAAAGGTGTCGCTCAAATCAAGATGAGCGACAAAGATTCAGCTAAATCCTGAAAAGGTGTCGCTCAAATCAAGATGAGCGACAAAGATTCAGCTAAATCCTGAAAAGGTGTCGCTCAAATCAAAATGAGCGACAAAGATTCTGCTAAATCCTGAAAAGGTGTCGCTCAAATCAAAATGAGCGACAAAGATTCAGCTAAATCCTGAAAAGGTGTCGCTCAAACCAAAATGAGTGACATTGTCCAGCCAAAACCCAGAATCGATGTCACTCAAATCCGAATTAGCAGGCCCAACCTACTTCACCCAGCCAAGCAGCATTTCGCGGATGAGCTTGCTTGCGGTGTTGGCGGTTTGTTCGGAGTTGTCGTAAATTGGTGCAACTTCGACGAGGTCCCCCCCCACAACCTTCACTTCGGATCGTGCGATTTCATGGATAGAAGCGAGCAGTTCACGGGACGTAATGCCGCCAGCATCTACTGTTCCAGTGCCTGGCGCATGTGCCGGGTCGAGGACGTCAATGTCAATCGTGACATAAACCGGGCGTCCGGCTAGCTTCGGCAAAATTTCCTTCAATGGCTCCAGGACCTCGAATTTCGAAATATGCATGCCGGCGTTCTTCGCCCAATCGAATTCTTCCTTCATACCGGACCGGATGCCAAAGGAATACACATTTGAGGGCCCGATCAGCTCCGCAATTTTTCGGATTGGGGTCGAGTGGGATAACGGCTCGCCTTCATACTCTTCGCGGAGGTCGGTATGCGCATCCATGTGAATGATGGCAAGATCCGGATATTTTTTGTAGACAGCCTTCATGACAGGCCAGGATACCAGATGCTCTCCGCCC
This sequence comes from Neobacillus oceani, assembly GCF_046237595.1. Lineage (NCBI taxonomy): Bacteria > Bacillati > Bacillota > Bacilli > Caryophanales > Bacillaceae > Neobacillus > Neobacillus oceani. The sequence goes on from NZ_CP143543.1 coordinate 4,355,562, forward strand.
ATACCAAGCGGAAATTTTCCCTCTGTAAGAACCTTATCGACAAAGTCCTCAATGATATCTAAGCTTCGCTGTGGGTTCCCGAACGGAAGCGGAATGTCTCCGGCATCGAAATACTTTACATCATCAAGCTCGCGGTCAAGGTACGGGCTGTATTCTTCCAGGCCGATTGAAACCTCGCGAATCCTTGCTGGGCCGAAACGCGAACCGGGGCGGTAGCTGACCGTCCAGTCCATCGGCATCCCGTACAGGACAGCTTTGCTCTCTTGAAAGTTTGGATGGCTCTTAATAAATACGTTTCCTGAATAAGCTTCGTCAAATCGCATAGCACAACATCCTTTCCGGCACAACGAGAGGGAGACCACGCCTCCCTCCGCAGTGCTTCATTCTTTTTTACAAAGGCCTGTTTAAACATCGGCCAAAAAAACTTCTACTTAACCAAATCCCCAACAAATTTAGGCAAGACAAACGCCGCTTTGTGTAGTTCCTTTGTATAATACTTTGTTTCGATATCATGGAAACGGTCATCGGAAACCTCAAGCGGATCGTATTTCTTGGAGCCGATTGTGAAAGCCCACATTCCGCTTGGATAGGTTGGGATGTTGGCAATGTACAAGCGGGTGATCGGGAAAATTTCCTTTACATCACGCTGGACGTCACGAATAAGATCGGCTTTGAACCAAGGATTGTCGGACTGGGCGACAAATATGCCGTCCTCCTTCAACGCCTTTGAAATGCCCGCATAGAAGCCTTTTGTGAACAGATTCACCGCCGGGCCAACCGGTTCGGTAGAGTCAACCATGATGACATCGTAGGCATTTTCGCTCTCGGCGATATGCATGAAACCGTCGCCAACCTTTACGTCGACTCGCGGATCATCTAGCTTGCCTGCGATTTCCGGCAAGTATTTCTTCGAATACTCAATAACCTTGCCGTCAATGTCAACAAGGGTCGCTTTTTTTACCTGTGGATGCTTTAGCACTTCACGGATAACGCCTCCGTCGCCGCCTCCGACAACAAGGACATTTTCCGGATTTGGATGCGTGAACAACGGAACGTGCGCAACCATTTCGTGGTAGACGAACTCGTCCTTAATGGACGTCATTACCATTCCGTCAAGCAGGAGCATATTTCCCCATTCTTCCGTTTCAACCATTTCAAGCATTTGAAAATCTGTCTGTTCTGTATGTAATGTGCGTTTTACCTTCATCGTAATTCCAAAGTTTTCGGTCTGTTTTTCCGTAAACCAAAGTCCAGCCATTTCCATCTTCCTTTCAAAATAGAATTTGCATAGAATTGCAGCCACTGGCCGCCCAAAAAAAGCCGCCGTTTCTACTGCTATACTTCCCTAACTCATTAATTGCAAACATGAGAAAAAGTATAGAGGAATCCGGCAAAAAAGCAAGAAATATTTTGAAGCTTTCCAGCCCTTAATGTTTAAAAACCAACCATTTCTTTCATACTGTTGATACAGCCCGGGATGGGCGAATTTTTCCAAAGGAAATGCAAATGGGGTGAATGCATGGAAACCATTACTGGGCATGGGTTTAAACGAGTCGTGAAATATTTGCGGGCGGCCGCTTTTCTTGGTTTGTTCGGTTCCGCGCTTTTGGCGGTTGCGGCCCTGCTTTTGATTATGTACGTCAAGGTGCTTGGCGCTCCCCCACTGGCAGTCCCCCAGTCCACCCTCTATTTTGCCGAGGACGGAACGATTATCGGTGAAACCAATTATGGGCAGAAACGGTACTGGGTGCCGCTAAAAGAGATATCGCCCTATTTGGTTGACGCGACAATTTCAATTGAAGACAGGAAGTTTTACGAGCACAGCGGCTTCGACCTGAAACGGATTGCCGGCGCCGCCATAGCAGATATTAAGGCGTTCAGCAAAGTCCAGGGCGCAAGTACCGTCACGATGCAATATGCCAGGAACCTGTTCCTGGAGCATGATAAAACTTGGGCCAGGAAAATCCGGGAAGCCCTATACGCAATACGACTTGAAATGAACTATTCCAAGGAGCAAATCCTTGAGGGTTATTTAAATACAATCTATTACGGAAATCGGGCTTATGGCATCCAGGCAGCGAGCCAGTACTATTTTGGCAAAGACGCTTCTGAATTATCCCTCGCGGAAGCATCAATGCTTGCAGGCATACCAAAAGGGCCGGGCGCTTTTTCGCCTTTCGCCTCAATGGAACGCGCAAAGCAGCGGCAGGGCATTATTTTAAAAGCAATGGTGATAAATGGCTATATCAAAAGCGGGGATGCAGAAAAAGCTTACGCCGCGGAATTGGAGCTGACGGGAAGGGATCCTCATCGTGAATTAAAGGCAGCCCCGTATTTCCAGGACGCAGTCGCGAATGCATTGAGGAATGATCTCGGCCTGAATGAGCGGGCCATTGCGCTTGGGGGCTTAAGGGTTTATACGACCATTGACCCGAAACAGCAGGAAACGGCCGAAAAACAAATTCAGTCAGTTGTCTCCCCGGACTCCGACATTCAGGCGGCCCTTGTAGCGATTGATCCGAAGAATGGCCATGTGAAGGCGATGGCCGGAGGACGCGATTATGAAAAAAGCCCGTACAACCGGGCCGTCCAGGCAATCCGGGCACCTGGCTCGACAATCAAGCCGCTCCTCTATTATGCGGCGCTCGGGCAAGGCTACACGCCTTCAACGCTAATCCGGAGCGAGCCAACAACATTCAGGTTTGAAAATGGCAGCCCCGACTATACGCCGCGCAATTACAATAATAAGTATGCGGACGGAGAGATCACGCTTGCCCAGGCACTTGCGGTCTCCGACAATGTATATGCCGTCAAGACCCATCTGTTCCTTGGAGAGGATGCACTTGTTGAAACCGCGAAGGATTTCGGCATCACAACCAAGCTCGCAAAAGTCCCTTCACTCGCGCTTGGGACATCAGGGGTACGGGTCATTGAAATGGCCAACGCCTACAGCATGTTCGCCAATGGCGGCAAAAAGGTCGAACCGACGCTGATAACCCGGGTGGAAACGGCAGACGGGAAACTGCTCTACGAAAAAGATGAACAGGATGAACTGGTTTTAGACCCTGCGAGAGCCTATGTGATGACCCAGATGTTGACAGGTACATTTGACACCAAACTGAATGGCTATACGACAGTCACCGGGAGTACCATTGCTAAAGGAATGACCAGGCCATACGCCGGTAAATCCGGGTCAACTCCGACCGATAGCTGGATGATTGGTTTTACCCCTCAGCTCGTTTCCGCGGTATGGACCGGCTATGATGATGCCAGGGAAATTACCAATGTCCCAGAAAAATCATACGCGAAACAAATTTGGGTCCGATTCATGGAGGAAGCATTGCACGGAAAGCCAGTTAAGGGGTTCAAGCAGCCACGGGACGGCGTAACGGGCGTTTACATCGATCCAGCAAACGGAAAACTCGCGGTGAAGGAATGCCCGATCCGCCGCTTTACCTACTTTGTCACTGGGACAGAACCGGTTGAATACTGCACCGATCACCTCGAACATACACAGGAAATGGATGCGAAAACGGATAAAGGCGGTAAGTCGTGGTACAGGCGGCTTTGGGATTGGGGAGACTAGCAAGGATCATCCGTTCGTCCATTGGCAATACGCAAAAAGAGCCGTCCAGCATAACGCTGGCGGCTCTTTTCATAAACAACCCCGGTCACTCTGCTAACCACAGCGGGGCCGGGGTTGAACAAATCCCCACTACTGAAAGTTTCACTTTATCCTACGGCAAGGCCGTTTTTCAGTTCTTCCGACGAATTTTCCCAAAAAGCTTCGTTATGCGCCTTGAGGAAGCCGGCGAGAATCTTTTTCGACTTGTCGTCCATGTGGCCGACGATAATCTGGCGCTTCAGCGATTTGTCCATTCTGTTCACATGCTCCGGAAGCGACTTGTACCCCCGGCGGATTTCGCGGTTAACAGTCATTTCGCAGGCGGTAACCCCCGCGTAATAAGGGCCGTTTTCATTCCGGTCAATCGTCACCCAAATGAGCCAATACGGCTTCGCATTTGGAACATCTTCCTTATTCGGCAGAAATTTAATTCCCTTTTCAACAACACTGCGCGCATGCATGGCCCCAACATCGATGGCCGCCTCCCCTTCTTCAACATCGATGATGACAGGAGAGACATTGTCAAGGGAAAGTACGCCTTTCCCAAAGCCTTTATGATTATCAAGGGGATCGGTCTTGATAATGTTGAATGCAACCTTTTTCTTTTTTTCTTCCATTCTAAAACAACCTCCCTGCGACAGCGCTAAAAAATATCTCTAGATAAAGAACGATAAGAAAAATTGGTACATCCCTTCCGCAATAGCGGGAAGAATGACCCGAAACACCGGCCAGATTGTATAGTCGCCAAGCGGCGTTATAACCAGGATTAGAAAGATGAGCGTACCGTACTGCTCATACTGGGTCATTTTTGCCCGGATGCCGTTTGGTGCCAAATCCTCAACAATCCGGTAACCGTCAAGCGGCGGCAGCGGCATAAGGTTAAAAACGAACAGAACGAGATTAAGCCAAATGAACGTGTTCAAAAACGCAATCATCGTTTCAGCGTAAGCACCGTCAGCCGCGAAGCGCCCGATGCTGAAAAAAACGAGGAAGCCGATTGAAGCAAGAATCAAGTTGCTTATAGGCCCCATAACGGAAACAAGGATACCCGCCAGGCGGGGGTTTTTAAAAAAGAACCGATTGACCGGGACAGGGCGCGCCCAGCCGAACCCTACAACAAAAATCATGATGGCGCCAATCGGGTCGATATGTTTAATGGGGTTGAGCGTTAGCCTTCCCTGGTTTTTCGCGGTATTGTCACCGAATTTCCAGGCGGTGTAGGCATGGGCAAATTCATGCACCGAAAACGCGATCACCAGGGTCAGAGCTGCGAAAACGAATTTTTCAAGCGTATTATATGGAAACAGACTCAAATTTTTTCCCCCTGTACTGTAAGGTTCTGGATAGGCTGAATCAAGATTGATTTTTGGTAACGAAACATGCACCTATCTGAATTTATATGGCTTCTTCCCTCAAGTATACACGATAAAAGCCGGAAATTGAAAACCGCCTGCCACCTGCTTGCGGTTTTTCTCTGTTTATGGAAAACTGTTAGTACGTACTTAAGAGGAGGAATGACACATGCCAATCGTAACAGTCAAAATGCTTGAAGGTCGTACCGATGAACAGAAAAAGGCGCTTGTTGCAAAAGTAACCGAAGCCGTCGTTGAAACTGCCGGCGCTCCGAAGGAAAACGTCACCGTCATCATTGAAGAAATGGCGAAAAACCATTATGCCAAAGCAGGCGTCAGGGCAAGCGACCAATAGGCCTTGATCGGAGCGGCCAATCCGGAAATCCGGGTATATTCTCCGTTAATAACAGTGAAACCAAACATTAAAGCCAAAAAGCTAAGCCCTTATTGGAGCTTAGCTTTTTCTTTTAGTAGACGGATATAATCGTACGCCTCTTCAATTTCTTCTTCCGTGTAGCGCTGGCTACTTTTAAGGGTGAATACTTTTTCGGCAACCTCCGGGCGCTCCAAATTATCAAAGTAAAGGACAGTTGAAACGAGTTCAAGGAATCTTGCATTCTGGCTGTTCATGTCGGTTAAGCAATCGGACAGATTCGGCATTTCGATTTGGCTCATGCCGAGAAATTCCTTGCCCGCTTCGGTCAGGCAGTAGCGGTACTGGCTGTAGCCGCCCTTGTTTTCCTTGCATTCCTCCAGGAAACCCATGTTGCAGAGCTCTTCCACCCTGAGTGTCAATTCCTCCGAATAAGGCCCATAAAAATGGAACTGGAACCGCTCCTGGAAAGGGAAAGCCAATTTTTTGGCAATGAAAATCATTTTCTGTAGTTTCTTTCTCCCGATAATCTCGCCGGAAACCATTACTGCATGCATTAGCCTTGCATGATCATTTAACAAACCTCTTCAACTCCTGCTCCCCTTTAAAGGGCTGTCTTAAATCCAGCTGTTGATTGCCGCTGCACCCCCGCCGGAGTAGGTGCACCGCGCTTCAATCAACGCACTTAAAAATCAACACTAATCCTTTAACATCGCCCAAAAAAAATGGCATCTTTTTAAAAATCGCCTGCAACCCTGAGGCCACGGCCTTCCCAAAGGCATTTCTAATAGTCAAGAATGCTGCGAATCTGCTTTTTTATATTTTTTTTGGAGGATTCGTCCAGCAGGAAGTCCCCCGGAAAATATAGTTTGTGGTCGGTTCTTCTTTTACCTGAGATGGCCTCCACAATCGCCGACTCCCGGGAAAGCTCCCGAAGATCGCCGTTTTTCATTAACAAGTTGATTGGCAGCCTTTCCTCTTCCTCGCCCGGCCGGTAAAAGTCGTACGGCAAATCGGAGGATGAATCCACCACGAGATAATAATCCGGATCGATTCCAGCCTTTCGGAACAAACCGGTCAACTCTCCCAGCTTTTTGTATTCCCTGGCCGGGTCGAATTCTACGAACTTAAACAAATTCCGGTTCACAAAACGCCTGCACAGGTCGCTAAGGATGGAATCCTCTTCCTCCTGCCATATTTGAAAATAGTAGAGGATAATCGATTCATCGAGCTTAATATAGTCTTCAAGTGCGACGTTTCCTTCAAAAATCGAATAAAAATGAAGCGGCTCATTTTTGAAAGCGTAGCCCTGGCTGTGGAGGTCCTTCGCACGATGGAGAATTTTCGTCAAAATAACCTCCGCCCCCCTCGAAACGGGGTGAAAATAAACCTGCCAATACATCTGGTATCGGCTCATTATGTAATCCTCAATGGCATGCATGCCGCTATGTTTGAAAACGACCTGGTCTTCGCGGGGCCGCATGACGCGAAGTATCCGTTCCATATCGAAGAATCCGTAGCTGACACCCGTAAAATAGGCGTCACGCTGGAGATAATCCATCCTGTCGGCATCAATCTGGCTTGAAATGAGGCTAATAACCTGCTTTTTATCCGAGGTTTTCGCGATGACCTCCGCTACGTTCCTTGGAAAATCGCTGCCCGCTTTCGAGAGAATCTTATTTACTTCCGTATTGCCGAGGATGATGGCGCGGGTGAATTCTTCATGGTCAAGGTTGAAGACTTTCTCGAACGCATGCGAAAACGGCCCATGTCCGAGGTCGTGGAGAAGCGCGGCACAAAGCGTAAGCAGCCGATCGCTTTCGTCCCATTCAGGCCTTCCGTCAAATACATCGTCGACAATTCGCCTGACGATTTCATACACGCCGAGGGAATGGTTGAAGCGGCTGTGTTCGGCGCCATGGAATGTCAGGAAAGTCGTCCCAAGCTGTTTAATCCTCCTGAGCCGCTGAAATTCCTTCGTCCCGATTAAGTCCCAAATGATCTTATCACGGACATGGACGTAGCGATGGACGGGATCCTTGAATACTTTTTCTTCATTCAGTTTTTCCGATAATGCTCCCATCTCGCACCCCTGCCCCTCTTAACTTGTCTCTATTATATCCCCATTTCAGGTGGGAATCACCCCTCTTTCAGCAAAAACCTACAGCAATTTTCGACGTTTCCTTCTTGTATTTTTCTCTAAAATTTGCTTTTAGGATGAAGTAATCCCCATTCCACGTAGAAGGTATAGGAATTTCAAAAAAAAATCACCCTTGCCTGATTCTGCAAAGATGAGTACAGTTCAATTATTTTAGTTTCTTAACAACTTTTTCAATTAGTTCGTCTTCGTTCAAGGCAGCTAGCGGGCGGTTATTGACAAACGCAAACGTTTTTTTTCGTCCCGGTCCGCAATAGGACTGGCAGCCGATGTCTATTTTTGCATCAGGGTCCAGCTGCTTCAGGCGCGGAATGAGTGTTTTCAGATTGACTGCCTGGCAATCATCGCACACGCGGAATTCATTAGGCATTCCGTTCAAATCCTTTCAAGTAATCGATCTATGTAAATGAATCAACGGCCAAAAGAAGGTCCTAACGTATTTTACAGCTACTTTCCATTCAATGCAAGCAGGCCGGCGGAACTTTCCTTGTGCCTTCGTACTCTACTATCCTTTTATCCTCTGTATAAAACTTCAAAAAAGTGTCAATGATATTGATAGGAATATTAAACATTCAACTAGGTGCATCAATTAGAACTCTTTTGCACAGGGAGGCCAGAAAAAATGAATTTAGAAACAAATAGTGAGAAGGAGTGTTTTGACATGAAAGTTCGCCAGGATGCCTGGACGGCCGAGGATGATTTGCTGTTGGCTGAAACAGTCCTCCGCCATGTAAGGGAAGGAAGCACGCAGCTTAATGCATTCGAGGAAGTCGGGGACAAACTGAACCGCACTTCCGCGGCTTGCGGATTCCGGTGGAACGCTGTTGTCCGCCACACGTATGAAAAAGCTCTGCAGCTTGCAAAAAAACAACGCAAACAACGGCAGAGGATGCTTGGAAAAGACCTGGGAGGGAAGAAAAAGCTTCTTTATACTCCCCCAATTGAAGTCCAGCCTGAAGTGGCAGGCCTTAACAAGGGCTTGGAAATGGAAATTTCAAGTGAATTGGATCGCCCCGCAAACGAGCAGCCGGCATCTTTTGATCTTGAGAAAATGGTTGAAGAACTAAATGGAAAGCCCGCGGTGGCCCAATCCCAATCTTCAAGATTTTCCGCATCCGCATCGTCAGGTTTTGGCTTGCAGGCCACTCCGCAAGGCCTTACAATGCAGGCGGTCATTGCATTCTTGCAAAACTATGACAATTCAAGCGTCCATGTCGAGGCGCTGAAAAGCGAGAATGAAAGATTGAAACGGGAAGTTGCAAACCTTCGCAGGCAAAACGAGGATATGGAAGAGAAAATCCGTGACCTGGAGCAAAATACCGGAGTCATCCAGGAAGATTACGAAACACTTCTCAAAATCATGAACAAAGCACGCAATCTTGTCCTCTTTGAAGAAGAAGAACGTCCTGCGACGAAATTCAAAATGGACCGGAATGGAAATCTTGAGAAAATAGCTGAATGACTGCCTGAAGATAGCAAACCATTGACAGGAAGACAATAAAGATACTTTACTGGAGAGCGAGTGTGGCAATACATTCTTAAAGCCGTAGACCAAATGGTTTACGGCTTTGTTAATGGCGCATTCCGTTCGGCAATCCTCGAAAGGTAGCCAGGAAGCAGCTCATGTTCATATGGAGTCAGCTGTCCCGAATAAAGAAGGCCGCCGTTCCTCTTTAGGCTGAGCATTAGCCGAAGCATGATATCCTGCACAGCCAATGGGGTTTCAAACAGTTCTGACAGGCTTGCCATCACCCCCGGCTGAACTTCCGGGAAAACAAATTTCGATCGTTCCCCTTTTAGCGCGTGTGAATAAAAATCCCTGATTAGTTCCGCCCGCTTGCCGCCGCTGTTTTCCACGCTAAGATAAATTTGAACCGCGACGCCCCTTCTGAGCCTGCGCTGCGAAATCCCTGCAAACTTCTTTCCTCCGATGCTCAAGTCGTAGCTGCCGGGGCAATAGGAGCCAACAATCTCCCTCGCTTCAATATCCTTGCCAAAGTCGGCGAACATTTCCCTGATCAGCATCCACATCGCATCGTAGCCTCGATTTATATCAATGCCTCTTTCCTTTTCTGGAAAAACAAGCGAAATATTTAGAACGCCTTCATCCAGTACAACCGCTAGTCCGCCTGAATTCCGGACGATGGGAGTATACCCCCGGGCGCGCAAAAACTCCAGCCCTTCGACGAGATAGGGCAGTTTCGTATCCTGTATGCCGAGGACGACTGTATCACGGTGGACCCAGGTCCGTGCCGTAGCTGGGGAGAGGTGCGCTCCGACAGAGGCGCAAAGCGTGTCATCAATGGCAAAGGATTGTATGGCAGGCATGAGGATGCCTGTAGTCGATTGATCGATAAGCCGCCATTGATCCTGGCGGAGCAACGAGAGAGCCTCGTCCATCTAAGCATGCCTCCATTGCAAATAGTCTGCTGCCTATTATATCACAGTGCCTGCCTTGGAAAATATCCAGGCTGAACTTCCAGAATGAATAGCAATGTTTTAGGTTTGGGAAAAATAATAGTTGCAAGATAAGTTAACTATCAGATAGAATCTTCACCATAGGAAACATTTTAAATTATGTGCATATAGTGGTTTAACAAGGCACGCCCTTTTACCAGCGCCACAACCATATATACCTATTTTGAGAGGGGAAATTTGATATGTCACAGGAAGTACTCTTTGCATTAGGGTTAACATTATTCGCTGGCCTTGCAACCGGAATCGGAAGTTTATTGGCCTTCTTTACATCGAGAACGAATACCAAATTCCTTTCAGTCACACTTGGTTTCTCGGCCGGAGTGATGATTTATGTATCGATGATAGAAATTTTTGTAAAAGCAAAAACAGCCCTTGTCTCCGCCATAGGGGTTCAGGCGGGAAACTGGGCGACTGTAGGCGGTTTTTTCGGGGGAATTCTTTTGATTGCCTTAATCGACAGGTTCATTCCAAAGCAGGGGAATCCACACGAGTTAAAAACGGTTGAGGAAATGCAGCCGGGCAAAACCGTAAATGACGCCGCTTTATTAAAAATGGGAACCTTTACCGCCCTGGCGATTGGTATCCATAACTTTCCCGAAGGAATTGCCACTTTCACCTCAGCGCTTCAGGACCCGGCCCTTGGCGTTGCGATTGCGATTGCCATCGCCATCCATAACATTCCTGAAGGGATTGCTGTTTCCGTCCCCGTTTATTTTGCAACCGGGGATAAGAAAAAAGCGTTCAAGCTTTCCTTCCTTTCGGGATTGTCTGAGCCAATCGGGGCTTTGGCGGCCTACTTTTTCCTTATGCCATTCCTGAATGACATTATGTTCGGGGTCATTTTCGCGGCTGTTGCCGGCATCATGGTCTTTATTTCCCTAGATGAGTTACTCCCTGCCGCAAAGAAGTACGATGAAACCCATCTACCCATCTACGGCCTGGTTGCCGGGATGGCCGTCATGGCGGTTAGTTTGTTGTTGTTTATATAAGAACAAAATGCGGTAGCGCCTTGGGCAGCCCCGACCAGCATAAGACGGGGCCCGCAGGACACTGAATGGCATCCCTGAATTCGCCCACGCACGAGGGAAATGCGAGCATTTCCGAGGATGGGCCTGCCCTCCGGAGGGAACCGGCTTATGACCTCGAGGGGCTAGGCGTTGGAGCTGGATTACAATAACTTATTTCGAGGTAATCCCAAAGTTCAATCTTAAATTTTCCTAAACAAATACCAAATCCCGGCCACCAATAAGGAGCCGGGATTTTTTATACTCAAAATTTACTTCGCAAACACAAACACTGCCCTCTGTAAGGAAACCAGGCACGATCGAGTTCCCCTGAAGAAGTGAACGCAATCTCTATTGAACAGGCGGGCGTCCTATTTACTTAAGGCTTGGGCGGCTGTTAACAGTGCGAGGTTGTAGACGTCGTCCGTGCTGCAGCCGCGGGACAGGTCGTTGACAGGGCGGTTCAGCCCTTGCAGCAGCGGTCCGACCGCTTCAAAGCCACCTAGGCGCTGGGCGATTTTATAGCCGATATTCCCCGCTTCAAGGCTTGGGAATACAAAAACATTGGCATTGCCCTGCAGGACGGAATCCGGGGCTTTGGCAATCGCCACTTCAGGGACAAAAGCCGCGTCGAATTGGAACTCCCCGTCAATGATAAGAAGAGGGTCGCGGCGCTTTGCCTCTTCTACCGCAGCCATCACCTTCTCGGTTTCCGGCGATTGGGCCGAGCCTTTTGTCGAGAAGCTCAGCATGGCAACACGCGGTTCGATGTCAAACATCCTTGCTGTCCTGGCGCTTTCGATCGCAATCTCGGCGAGGTCCTGGCTATCCGGAGAAATATTGATTGCGCAATCGGCAAAGACATACTGTTCATCATCGCGAACCATGAGAAAAACACCAGATGTCTTGTTGACGCCTTCCTTTGTTTTGATAATTTGCAGGGCGGGCCTGACTGTTGCCGCTGTGGAATGTGCAGCACCGCTGACAAGCCCGTCCGCTTTGTTGAGATAGACTAGCATTGTACCGAAGTAATTCACATCAAGCAGAATTTTGCGGGCATCTTCCTCGGTGGCCTTCCCCTTTCTCCTCTCGACAAAAGCGGCGACAAGCTCGTCCATCATTAAATAATTGGCTGGATCATAAATCTCAGCCGCCTCAAGGGAAACGTCCAGTTCCTTTGCCCTTGCTTGCAGTTCTTCAATATTGCCGATCAGGACAGGAGTGAGGATTCCATCCGCAGCCAGGCGCGCGGCTGCCTTAAGAATTCTTTCGTCAAATCCTTCAGGGAATACAATCCTCAAATTATGGCCGGAGATTTTCTGCTTAATACCTTCAAATAAATCGCTCACGTTAGCCTTCCTCCTTCTATTCACTCATCTTTAGGATACTTTACCGTAGGCAAAATTCAAAGGAAACAGGCCGCCCGTCACAAAGTTGTTCGATTCACAGTTCTTTATTGCACAAAAAGAAAAACCTTGAAACAGAGAGGAACTATCCACCCCATATGGACTTTTTTCTTGAAAAATATAAAATGCGGACACAAGGCACAATACAGCTACTATTTACTGATTTGGCTATGTCTTGCTAAAATGACACACTTTTTAAATTATCCTATTTGGGGGGAGTTTAAACGGCAGGCAGGATAAGGGTTTGTTTTAAGGCAATTGGGTGAAACTGTGGTATAGTAGGTTGGTGTATGGATAGTATGAATGGGGAGTGATTTCGATGAATGAAGCAGCACAGACGCTTGATGGCTGGTACTGTTTGCATGATTTCAGGAGTATGGATTGGACTACATGGAAAATGACGCCTGCGGATGAACGACAGGCCGCTATAGATGAATTCCTCGGTCTGGTCGAAAAGTGGAACGCGACAATGAAAATGGAACAAGGCAGCCACGCGCTCTACACGATCGTTGGGCAGAAAGCCGACTTCATGATGATGATCCTGCGTCCGACGATGGAAGAACTGAACGAAATCGAAACAGAATTCAACAAATCGAAGCTGGCGGAATATACAGTGCCGGCTCATTCCTATGTTTCCGTCGTTGAACTGAGCAATTATTTGCACGAAAGCGAAGATCCTTATCAAAACCCGCATGTCCGCGCCCGGCTATACCCAATGCTGCCAAAGGCGAAGTATGTGTGCTTCTATCCGATGGACAAGCGCCGCCAGGGCAACGACAACTGGTATATGCTTCCGATGGAGGAGCGAAAAAAGCTTATGTACAGCCACGGCATGATTGGCCGCCAGTACGCAGGCAAGGTAAAACAAGTGATTACCGGATCGGTTGGCTTCGACGATTACGAATGGGGCGTCACCCTTTTCTCGGACGATGTCCTTCAGTTTAAAAAACTTGTTTATGAAATGCGCTTTGATGAAGTAAGCGCCCGCTATGGGGAATTCGGCTCCTTCTTTGTGGGCAACCTTCTTACAGAAGAAGGAGTAAACTCATTCCTGCAAGTATAAAATAAATAAGATTTACAAAGCCCCGGCCGCTCTTTGGCCGGGGCTTTTAACTGTTTCCGAGGCATATTCCGGTTCCAACCCTCATATGTTCAATTAGCGAGTCTTCACTTCCAAGCCATTACAAGCCCCGGCATGGATAGTGGATAGTCGGCAATTTGCAGGGGGATGAGCTTTTTCTTTCGGAAGAGTCCCCATGCTTATTTTAGAGGAGGGAATGAAATGAATCCTTACGGTACTTATGGAGCCGGACAGCAAGGTTTCCAGCCTTACACCGGAACAGGGGGCGCGCCTATGGGCCCTGGAACGGGACAACAACAGCAGCCTATGGGAGGCCAAATGGGAGGCCAAATGGGGGGTCAAATGGGAGGTCAAATGGGAGGCCAAATGGGAGGTTATCCATTCATGCCTGGCACTGGCGGCTTTAACATCCCGCAAAGCCCGGGGGCCCAGATGCCTGGAATGCTGCCAATTGAAGAGTCGTATATCGAGAATATCCTTCGCCTCAACAAAGGAAAGCTAGCGACAGTCTACATGACATTTGAAGGGACAAGGGATGGGCAGAGGAGGCAGCAGGTATTCAAGGGTATCATAGAAGCTGCCGGCCGCGACCACATTATCCTCAGCGATCCGCAAACAGGAACCCGCTACCTGCTATTAATGGTTTACCTTGATTACGTTACGTTTGACGAAGAGATTGAATATACTCCTCCCTTCCCAGGAGGCGGGCCAGCTTTGAGCTCCTTTCCCCCGCGCTAACAAAAGCCCTTATATGCTTAAGGAGGTCCGCTTTCCGTAACTGCGGTCCTCCTTATTTTTGGAACTATAAATGCTTGGACGCACCAACGATGATCAATACCCACGCAGCAAGGAATGCCACACCGCCAAGAGGCGTAATTGCCCCAAGCACGCTGATTTTCGTGAGGCTCAGTACATAAAGGCTCCCACTGAACAGGACAATGCCTGCAAGCATAAGCCAGCCGGCTGTTGTAAAAAGTGACCCTGCCGAGAACTTGCCCGCAAGGAGGCCGATAACGAGCAGTCCTACCGCATGGAACATTTGGTACTGCACACCGGTTTTCCATATCTCAAGGTATTTCGGAGCGACGCGCCCTTCCAATCCATGGGCTCCAAACGCCCCTAGCGCCACTGCCAGAAACGCATTAATGGCACCAATCATAATAAAGGTTTTCATTCCAATACCCTCTTTCTAAAAGTCGAAAATCGAATCCCCGTTTGCCTCATCATCCTCAAGCTTTTGCCCCTGTCCGGGGGGAGCCTGAAATCCCGCCGCCGGAATTGGCTGAGCCCTTAATGGCCGCCCTTCCCTTTGAGCAGGTTTGGACCCTTCGTTGAGTGCGACTTCGCAAAGGGTTTTAATCGAATATAGTTTCTCGCGCAGTTCCTCTTCTTTTCTGGAAGCCTTGGCCAGTGTGAGTTCTTCTTCTATTTTGGCCAACAGCGTTTCAATATGTATGTTCAAAAAATCCACTCCTTCGAACAGCGCCTTCCTCATCTCCTCCATTCTACATGATTCAGCATGAATTCGCACTTACCCGCTTCCCAAGGCCGCAACAAACTCAAGGAGGCCAAGTGCCATGATCGGCCTCAGCCTTCCCGCGTACGCCTGTACTTCTTTTAAAACAATCCCGCTTCAAGGGCCGCTTCAAAACTTAACTCGGCGAAATCAACCGCATCCCCGACCCATTCCCAGTGCATGTACATAATCCTCGGCTCATCAAACAGCCAATGGTTATGCACAGCTGTTACAATCAGCCCCCGCTTTCTCAATGCAGTAAGCATTGGATTGATTTCCCTTTGCAGGATGACTGTTTCTCCTAAATTCAGGCCATTCCTTTCAAAAGAAAGGGCAAACGGCAGCGCGAGCGGGGATCTTGTTCTCCTGCCAAGGATTGTGGCATTGATATTCCTATTGCGCTGTACCACGCATGCCCCTTGGGTTGTCACAACTACCCCGCCAATGATATTGGCCAGATCCTGGCAAGTTACTCTCATATCTAAACCCTCCCTTCCTGTTCCTTACTAGACTATGAAGGGAGGGGTTTTCTGCATAAACGCTTGTCTATTTTCAAAATAAATTTAGCGATAGTTAAAGCGGGGGAAGCCGCCAATCAATTCCTTCCTGGCCGATAGACCGCAATAATTCATTTGTTTTAGAGAAAGGCCTGCTTCCAAAAAACCCTTTCCTTGCCGAAAAAGGACTCGGGTGCGGCGATAGGATGATTGGGTGCTTTGCAGTATCAATCAGGCTTAGCTTTTCCTGGGCCGGCTTTCCCCATAGAATGAAAACGACTGGCTTATCCCGCTCGTTCAAAAGGGTGATCACCCTGTTCGTAAATTGTTCCCAGCCTTTACCCCGATGGGAATTCGCCTCTCCTTTACGCACTGTCAGTACTGTGTTCAAAAGAAGCACGCCTTGTTCGGCCCATTTTAGCAAGTAGCCATGATCAGGTGATTCAATGCCTAGGTCATCACATAATTCTTTGAATATGTTTTTAAGCGACGGTGGCGGATTTATGCCCGGTTTAACAGAAAAGCTTAGGCCATGCGCTTGACCCGGGCCATGGTACGGATCCTGTCCAAGGATGACCGCCTTCACATCATCATATCCAGTCAGCATCAGAGCGTTGAATATATCCTTGTATTCCGGGTAGACGGTTTTTATACGGTATTCCTCTATTAAAAACTCTCGCAACCTTTGAAAGTATTCTTTTTGAAATTCATCACCAAGCAAATCCGACCAGCTCGGCGGCAATGTATTTTCCAGCATAGTAACCCTCCTTTGCCCTCCTATTCCCTTTTTTTCTATGATTCTACCATCCCGCATATCCGAAAAGAAAATCCTACGATGATTTAGGCATTTTCATGTTTACTGGCGACGGTAAAGGTTATATAAAAACTGTGTGAATAAATGCGAAGGAGGACTGTTGAAATGTATAAAGTAGAAGTAGTAGAGAACGGTGTCCAAGCAAAGGAAAAGCTGGCTTTGCTTGCAACGGAGGGTTTTTCCAAAAATGAGGTATATTTGTTTGCCCATGACAAGGAGCGCGAGGAAGATCTTACGGATGCACTCGGCGCTGGCGATGTCGGCTTAAAGGAACAGGGATTGATTGATTCGGTGGCGAATGTTTTTAAAAAACGCGGCGATGAATTACGATCCCAATTCGAATCGTTGGGGTTGACCGCGGATGAGGCAGACCGCTATGAGAAGGTATTGGATGAGGGCCGCCTTGTCCTAGTAGCTTGCAAAAAGTAAATGAAATCCCCGGAAACCATATTTCCGGGGATTTTTCGTTGCATAGGAAATTCCGAAATCGAACATTGTAGATAACTCGAAATAAGTTATATTAATCCAGCTCCAGCGCCTAGCCCCTCGAGGTCATAAGCCGGTTCCCTCCGGAGGGCAGGCCCGTCCTGCGGGCCCCGTCTTATGCTTGTCGGGGCTGAACAAGGCGCTTGCGCATTTTGTTTTTAACCCATAATTCGTTGATATACCGATTTAGCGTGTGTGAGGTCCTTCGTTCCGTGTATGAGCGCCCGGCCATCCCTGAAAATGACCATCCTCTCCTCCCCAAGTTCAACCGATAGGAGGTAGGGATTGCCCTTTACCTCATAACCGAGAGAGCCAAGCTGGGAAGCGAGCTTTTCCAGCGACAGTTCCCCTTGGGCGGATGGGCGGATTTGAACCGTGTCCCGCCCGCACAGCACGGTCGTTTTGGTCATGTTTTCCTTGTCCAAGTACGGGTAGGTAGGATGTTCCCCACAAGAGAGGCATCCTGAAAATTTCGCCTTTGACATTTTCATGGCAATATACTCATTCCGCCACAAATCAAAGCTTACAAACGTGGACCGCACTGCATCCCAATCCTCGACAAGGATTTTCAGCGCTTCGGCAGACTGGTGGGAAATGGCCATTTGGACGGCTGGACCGATGATTCCTCCAGTATCGCACGTGAGGCCCTGAAGCGGGATTGTCCTCAAAAGGCAATTCAGGCATGGAGTCGTTCCCGGCAGGATTGTAAAGCTCATTCCGTGGCTGCCGACACATGCGCCGTAAATCCATGGAATTCTGTATTTCTGGGAGACATCGTTGATAGCCATCCTTGTTTCAAAATTATCGGTAGCGTCGATGATCAAATCGATTCCATTTGCCAGCTCTTCCAGCACTTCAGGAGTAGCATCGCCTATGATTGCTTCTATTTCAACATCGCGGTTAATGGCCCGAAGCCTTTTCTCAGCAGCGGCGGCCTTCGGAAGTTTTTGTAGTACATCTTCTTCGGTATACAGCTGCTGGCGCTGAAGATTGCTCTCTTCGACATAATCCCTGTCGATGATCGTCAGTTTCCCGATCCCAGCCCTGGTAAGTATTTCAGCATTTCCCGAACCAAGCGCGCCCGCCCCTACAAGCAAAACATGTTTGGAACGAATTTTTTCCTGGCCCTCTCTGCCAATCCCGGGAAAAAGAATCTGCCTTGAATACCGCTCTGCCATGCTCTTTCCCCTTTCTTGTCCCCCAACTGCGCTCTTCCTAACTGGAATTTCAGATGGAGACTTGCTCCTGTTAGCCTAAAGACAAAAGGACAGGGCTCCACAGCAGAAGCCCTTCCCAATGATTAAACCCGCCTAATCAGCCTCCGCTTACAGGAGGAATGAAGGCGATAACATCACCCTCATTAATCGTTTCTTCATTTGATGAAAATTCCTCGTTAATCGCTGCCATGACTGTATCCATTTTTGGCAGATTGTATTTTTTGGAAAGTTCCGCCTTCAATTCAGCAACTGTCTTGCCCGCTGCATCGACCGTAATTGAATCAGCACCGGCTGCATCGCGCAAATGGGCAAAAAACATGACTTTATTCATTCAAATCACCTTCCTCGGGCTTACCTGTCGGGTAGGGGACCGTTTCAAGCTGGTTGCCGACCCACTCTTCTCCGTCCTCCCAATGCTCCTTTTTCCAAATCGGGACTATTTCTTTGATACGCTCAATCGCATAACGATTCGCTTCATAGGCATCGGCGCGGTGTGGAGTTGAAACGGCAATGACGACTGCGATATCGGTAATATCCAGTTTGCCGACACGATGGCTGATGGCCACTTTGGCGCCTGGCCAACGTTCCTCGATTTCCCGGCCGATTTGCTCAAGCTTTTTCACGGCCATCGCTTCATAAGCTTCATAAATAAGGTAAAGCGTTTTTTTGCCATGGGTCAGCTCCCGGACCGTTCCAATGAATGTAGTAATTGCCCCAGCTTCCCGCTGGACAACCTTGTCAATCACAGTCTGGATATCAATTGGTACCTTTGAGATTTCAAACATGCTTCCGCCTCCATTGACATACGGAAGCGCTCCAAAGCGCCTCCCATGGTTATTAAAAAGCAGCCCTTTATATCAGCCTATTTTCGGGGCCGCGCCTGCGACAACTTCATAGCCGCCAATTTGATTAACACTTCGCCTGAATTCTTCTGATTGAATCACGGAAACAAGCAACCTGCCTTTTTCACTCTCGAAAAATTCCTTTGTCATAACCAAATCATATTCTTCATCCGCAACCGGAATAAATGAAAGCCCCATCGCCTTTGCCGCTGGGAAAATACCAAGCCCGACCGAATCGGGATTCCCTTTTACTTCCGCGGCGACACTGAGATGCGAGAACATTTCCCGGCTGTAGCCGGTGATGTTTTCGGGAGCAAGCCCCGCCTCTTTTAAAAGCAGATCAAAGAGAATTCGTGTACCGGCTCCCCTTTGTCGATTAACGAAATGGGCATTTTTTGCGGCTATATCTTCAACCGACTGAATGCTAAGCGGATTTCCTTCCTGGACGAACCAGCCCTGCTTTCTCCTCAAGAATGGAAAAAGGACAATGTCCATGCCATCGAGCAGCTTTTTCACATACGAAAGGTTGTATTCTCCCGTATCGGGGTCAAGCAAGTGGATTCCCGCGACATGGGCCTCTCCTTTCCGGATTGCCATTAACCCGGCCATACTGCCGACATGGGAGGAGATGATTTTCATGTCAGTGCGTTCCCGTTTGATTTGTGAAGATAAAAGGTCGATTGTCAAATCATGGCTGCCGTTGAATACAATGCTGTTTGTAACTTCCTCAAGCGGCATTAAAAGCTCAGCTTCAGCTGTTTCCCCTTGTTCGTACCCGAGCACATCCGCAGGTACGACGAGGAGGCCGTCGGCGCGGACATAAGACATCGTTACGCCCGCCGCCCTTGTAAGCGGATTGGCGACATATTGTCCGTTTACATTGCCGATGTTCACCCTGATGAAGTCTTCCTGGCCCATCGTCGAGACAATTCGCCTTCCAAGCTTCACTTTGATTGTTTGCCGCTTTGGCTCGGGGATTTGCAAATATCTGCAAATCAAGGGCCTCACGAACCATTCAAGTGCCAAATAGGCTGAAACCGGATAGCCAGGCACGCCGACAACGGGTTTTTCATTTATTTTTCCCAAAATGACCGGCTTACCCGGCCTCGCCGCCACACCGTGGGTAAAGACCGTGCCGATTTCCGCGATGATATGGACGGTAAAATCCTTCGACCCGGCAGAAGATCCGGCGTTGATGACGATAATATCGGATGTTTCAGCTGCCTCGAGAAGCGCTTCCTTTATTTTTTCTGGCTCATCTTTTACAATACCCGTCAAACGGGGTTCACCACCCCATTCTTTGACGAAATTGGCAAAGACAGTGCCATTAAACTCAATGATTTTACCCGAAACAGGCTCTTCGGTTACTTCGATGAGTTCATTGCCTGTCGGGATAATGGCGACAACTGGTTTCTTTACTACTTCAATTTCTGTGATTCTCGCAGCTAGCAGTGAACCTAAGTCGGCAGGGCGAAGCTTGTGGCCCTGCGGAAAAATCATTTCTTCCTGGACGATATCCTCGCCAATCGGCCGAATATGCTGCCAAGGTGTCGCCGGTTCAATTATTTCGAGCGTCTGGTCATCGACCACATTGACATTTTCGATCATAATGACCGCATTATACTGGGCGGGAATCGCATTGCCCGTATCAACATAAACAAATTGTTCACCATACGTAAGCCTTAGCGGATTTTGTTCATGCGCTCTATACGTATCGGCGGCATTTACGGCAATCCCATCCATCGCTGAAGCATGGTAATGGGGCATGGATGCGAGTGCGAAAACCGGTGCAGCTGTAATCCTGCCAAGGCCGTCCTCGACTTTGATCAATTCCTTTTGCGGCGGCAGGCCAAACGCGGCAAGCAGTTCCTCACGCGCCTGGGCTCTCGGCTTGTCTTCGAGATAAATTTTTCGCTTATACCGTTTCTGGTCCATATCCCATTCCCCCTACCTTGTTGCGATGACCGGGACGTATTCGCCTTGTGCGATGCCCTCTTTCTCGGAAACGATTTCTACAATCCCGCCGCTTTTCACAAGTGTCGTAATCAAGCCGGATTTTCCTATGATTGGATCTGCCCACCACTCCCCGTCCTGCTCAAATAGCCTTACCCGTATATAATCGGATCGGCCTGGCGCCGACGGAATGTTTTTTGTAATCCGTGCAAAAATCCGGTCTGGCCGGTGTTCGGCATTTTCTCCTTGAAGCTTTTTCAAAATACGCTCGCCGAAAAGCCGGAAAATAATCATCGCAGATGCAGGATGCCCCGGGAGCCCGATCACGGGCTTATCCCCCGCCATCGCGAGAATTGTAGGCTTGCCCGGCTTCACGGAAATGCCGTGTACAAATACCCCTGGCTCGCCAAGTGACTGAATGACTTCGGTTGTGTAGTCCTTCGCGCCAACGGAACTTCCGCCAGAAACGATCAGGCAGTCCACTTGATTGAATAATTCGGATGCCTTTAACCGGAATTCTTCATAATCATCGGGTACGATTCCCCCGTAGATGAGGTCAATTCCCCAATCCCTCGCAAGGCCTGCGATCGTTACATAATTTATATCACGAATTTGGCCAATTTTTAATTCAGGGGTTTCAAACGGGACAATTTCATCTCCTGACGATATATACCCAGCCTTTATGCCGCGGTAGACCACGACATCGGTTATCCCCAGTGATGCCAGGGCCCCGATTTCTTGTGGCCGTAACCTTGTCCCTTCAGTGAGCAGAAGTTCGCCTTTACGGATATCTTCCCCCGCCCGGATGACATTCTCCCCGGGCGCCACTTGCCTGTATGTATTGAGAAGGCCGGCAATCTCTTCACAATGTTCAATCATGATGACACTATTGCTCCCAAGGGGCATCATTCCCCCCGTAGGGACGTAGACAGCTTCTCCAAAGCCAACCGGGACGCTGGCGGCCTCACCCATCCTTACCTCTCCGGCAACAGTCAAAAAACCCGGCATCGAATCAGATGAACCAAACGTATCCTCGGCCCTGACCGCATAACCGTCAACTGTCGACCGGTCAAAGCCGGGTACATCTTCCCTGGCGGTTACATCTTCGGCAAGGATACAGCCCAGCGCGTCTTCTATCGACTTTTTTTCAATAGCGCCGACTTTCCTTACATGTTGATCGATCAGTGTAAAGGTTTCCTCAACTGTTTTGACTTTGAAAAATTGCATCTCCCTAACCCTCTCTTTCCACTCAAATCTCTTATCCGGATGTTTCTTTTTTGGCCTGTTGAACGGCCAGTTCATATTCCTCCGGGTTGTTCATATTAAAAAATATCCGTTCCAAGTAGCCATTTGAATACGTTTCCAAATCCTCCTCTGTTAAAAAAAGGACATCGAGGTGTTCAAACATTTGTTTCAGGCGAAGGCTACCCTTTTCAATGCACTCCTCAGCCACTTCGATGATGCACTTTTGATAAACCGCAAAAAGGGGATGCTGCCTGCCCCCGATAACAGGAACGACAGCGTCATAATGCCCAAGGTTCTTAACCATGTTCTCCGCAAGTTCAGCGGAAACAAACGGCATGTCGCAGGCAACGACGAGATTGGCATCAAAGCTGGAGGCCTTTAGACCGGCATGGATGCCGGCCAAAGGCCCTCTTCCCGGATATTCGTCTGTTACAGTTTTCAAATGAAGGAAACGATACTCCTCCGGTTCATTCGTTACAAGGATTACCTCATCAAATAGTTTAAGGAGTTCGTCTCGTATTCTCTCAATATTCGTTTTTTCGTTTATTTTCAAAAGGGCCTTATTGGTGCCCATCCTGCTTGACTTTCCACCGGATAATAGAATAGCCGCCGCTTTCATTGAATCCCTTCTTCCCGTCCGGTTTTTACCCGGGCCCCTTAGTTTTCCGTTTCCCCGCTTCCGCCGGTATCGTATCCTTGTTCCTGGGCGATAAAATCAAGATGAAGTGTTGTCAAATCAAGCATGGCTGCGGAAGGCTTGTTGATAAACTGCCTCGTATCAACAATTTTAATATAGCCGTGGCACTTTTCACAAACCTGGATTTGGGATGCGGCATCGCCTTCCACGGTAATAAGCTTTATCGTTTCATGATCTTCATTTCCGCAATGGGAACAGGAGACCCGTTTATCATTCCAGTGCGCCAGGCAACGCGGGCAATGCAGTTCCTTTTTTCCTTCCCCTTCAAGCTGCGCGAGCCTTGCTGGTTCACCGCATACAGGGCATCCGGCTCCATGGATTCCTGTTTGGATATCCGACTGGGCTTTTTCAGCCGCTAGCTGCAGGTAAGGACGGAGGGCAGTTTCTGCAAGGAAGTGTGGGAGCCATTCCTCTAAACCGTGCTCCTCCGCGAATCCCTGAAAATAAATATGATTAAACGCAAGCGCCTCATCGATCCAGCGCCGCGCAATATTTTCGTCCATTATATTGTTTAAAAAAACAAACTTCTCTTCCATCTTATCATTTTTCTTGATCAATAAACCTTTAACTTCCTCTATCCACTGTAAAAATAGTGGAATATCAAAATCAAAAATTGAGAGTACCGCTACCGGCACCCCAGAGTTCATTGCCGCTTTATCAATTTTTATTGTGGCTGCCTCATTGCCCAGGCTTTCTTTCCATTTTTCCTGCAGGCCAATAATTTCCTTGTGCAAATTCTGATAATCTTTCGAGACGACGGATGTTTTCACTCCGGTTGCACCTCTTTTCGTATAATGGTACTACAATGTCAACCCCGCGTCCTAAAATATGGTCCAACTGTCTTTTTCAGGGCAAGCGGGTTGTTTAGCAGGAATGGCTGTCCATATTAGACAGCCATCCCCTTTTTCATTTTAATCTGGTGTAGTTTCACGAGCCGGGGACTCCGGGCCTTCGGCGGTTTTTACGCGCCTTTGTCTTGTTTTGTCTTTTTGTGTTTAGTGAGTTTATCAAGATCAGGGAAGTTGCCGTTTTTAACTTCTTCTTCGTACCATTCCGTATAGTGGTCCTTTGCCCACCAGGCGGGAACTTCGCCGGTAATGACGCCTGTGTAGCCAGGGCGGGAGCTCTTGTGCACCACGCTCAAATAGACGTGGCCGACAACTACCGCGATGGCAAGCCCAAAACCGACATTGTGGAAGAAATACCCCCATTGGACGACCGCTTTTGGGAACAAATCCGGGAACCACATTAGAAAACCAGACCCGATAATAAGAATGGCCGTGACAATTTGGATAATCGAGTTGATTTTTTCACCGGCGTTAAAGAATGGTTGTCTTACATGCTTAGACTTAAAACCGAACAGCTCTTTAACGAATTCGGTAAAGAATTGAAGATCCCTCTTTTTCCAAGTGACAAGTTCCTTCAACCAGCGCGTAAAACCCTTTGGATCAAAAATGAGCCAGATGAAAGTCGGCATAATAAATGTTACCGCAAATATCCGGTGAAGCAGCCGCGCGTTTGCGGGTCCGCCCAAAATCGGATAAAGCCAGTCGAAAAACTCTGTATACATCGGAAGGGCTGTAATGTACAGGGCCAAGAAGGAAATGGCATTCACAGCATGAGCCCAAACGAATGCTTTTGAAAAACGCCTTACCTTAACGTCCGGCCTGATTGGCTTACTCATTGCTTCCACCTCCATCTTCGTCATGCTCTTTCCCTTCCTTGTTGAATAACTTGTTGGTAATAAATGCGCCAACGACAGCCATTGTTGTCGCACCAATCATCATTTTGCCGATTGGCTGGGCATAATCCTTCCACAATACAGCGGAAGTCGGAACTTTAGGGTTTTCCGGCAGACCGTAAACGGATGGCTTTTCAGCTAGCACATAAACGGTATGTGTGCCGCCTACCCCCTTTGGGTTGTAAACCATCGCATTCGGATAGCGTTCCTTGATTTCAGCCACCCGCTTTTCAGCTTTGCGGATCATTTCATCCTTGTTGCCAAACTCCATCGCACCTGTGTGGCAAGTTGTTACACAAGCTGGCTGGAGTCCTTCTTCAATTCTGTCGGTACACATTGTACATTTATGAGATTTCTTATATTCCTTGCCGTTTTTATCAATATACGTTTTTAACGAAATAACATCGAACGGGCAGTTCTGGACACAATATCCGCATCCTACACACTTCTCCTGGTCAATGACAACTGTCCCAAATTCAGTGTAGGAGATTGCATTCTCAGGGCAGACTTTTTCACAGGCCGCGTCTGTGCAATGGAAGCATGAAGAGTGGCGGAACAGGTAATCAAGATTGCCTTTTGAGTTTTCATGTTCAATGTATTGCAAAACATTCCATGTATCAGCTGTTACCTTTGGATGTGATTGTACGCTGCCCAGGAAGTCTGTTTCCTCTGCAGGAAGGTCATTCCAGTTCTTGCAGGCCACCATACAGGCACGGCATCCATCACATTTAGTGACATCAACATATTTTACAAATTCCGGCATTAGCCTTTCCTCCTTACGTCGCAAAGGAATGCTTTATACTCAGGAATGGTCGTATTGGCATCGCCGATATGCGGTGTCAAATGGTTTGCCGAATCCCCTGTTGCGTACCCTTTGTAACCAAAATGCCAAGGCATGCCGATCTGGTGGACCTTTTTGCCTTTGATCGTATATGGCTTGAAACGTTTCGTTACCATGGCGTAGGCTTCAACTTCTCCACGGGCCGAGGTAACGATTACTTTGTCCTTATTCTTGATGCCCTTTTCTTTTGCCAGCTCTTCACTGATTTCTATAAACATATGGCCCACTAGCTCGGACAGCCATTGCTGGTTCCGTGTCATCGATCCGGACTGCCAATGTTCGCTCACCCGATAGGTTGTAGCGACAATCGGGAAATCCTTGTTATCACCTTTAAGGTTAAAGTCACCTTCAAAGATTTGGACAGCAGGGTTTAAATTCTGTTTCGAGAACATATTGGCAATAGGACTCTCAAATGGCTCATAATGCTCAGGGAAAGGACCTTCATTCAAGCCTGCAAAAATCCCAGCGACTCCATCCTTCAGCATGATAAATGGGTTTTGTCCGCCCGGATCAGATGGCGCCTTGTCGACTACAAAGTCAGGTACATCGTTTCCGACCCATTTATTCTGGATGGCATCCCAATGGATGACCTCCTTGTCCTTGCTCCACGAATTGCCTTGCGGATCAGCCGAAGCACGGTTATAAATGATACGGCGATTCATCGGCCACGCATAGGACCAGTTCAGGAAGTTAGGGCCGCCTGTTTTCGCATCACGGTTTTTCGCGCGGTTCTTTCCTTCTTCAGGATAGAAGCCGGAATAAATCCAGTTTCCGCTTGAAGTTGTTCCATCGTCCATCAACTTGCCAAAGCCAGGCAGCAGCTGGCCGGTTGTAAGGTCATAACCGTTGATTTCCTTACAGACAAGGTCGATATCGGGATGGCTTCCTTCGCCAAAGTTCCAATAAAGAGCGTTGATTGGCTTGGCAGCCGGTGTATTTTCATTTTTGTAAAGCGCCTTGATCCTTGTTGCAAACTCATGGATGATTTCAAGGTCTGCCTTTGCTTCTCCCCTTGAATCGATTGCCTTCCAGCGATATTGCATCCAGCGCGAGCTGTTCGATACTGACCCTTCTTTTTCAAATGAAGAGGATGCTGGGAGCAGGAATACTTCTGTTGCAATTTTATTTGGATCCGCGCCAGCTTCCTTTTTCCAGAATGCAGACGATTCTGTTTCCCACAAATCAACTGCTACAAGCCATTTCAGGTTGGCAAGCGATTCTTTCTCTTTGCCGGCATTAGGTCCCCCTACAACAGGGTTGGTCCCGAATAGGAACAATCCATCGATTCCCTTGTTATACATGGCATGGAACAGGTTGATATGGGAATAGTTTTTATTTCCTTTTGGCAGATACTGATAGCAGAACTCATTTTCCTTAGTTGCATTCGGGCCGTACCAAGCCTTCAGCATGCTGACCAAGAATTTAGGCTTATTGCTCCAGTAGCCTGTTTTTGGCGTTTCTTTTTCGTTGTACCCTGCGAGAGTGGCATGTTCAGGGACAGTTGCTTTTGGTGCTCCGACGTAACCAGGCAGGTCTGCGTAAAGAAGGGCGAAGTCTGTCGATCCCTGTACGTTTGATTCACCGCGCATTGCTGCAAGGCCGCCTCCAGGAATGCCGACATTGCCGAGAAGAAGCTGCAGTATCGCCATCGCACGGACGTTTTGCGAGCCGACCGTATGCTGGGTGATGCCCATTGCATACATGATGACGCCTGATTTGCCTACCTTGCCAGTAGAACAGAACGCCTCGCAAACCTTTAGGAAGTCTTCCTTAGGAGTCCCAGTTGTTTCAACAATTTTATCAATTGTGTAACGGGAATAATGCTTTCTCATCATTTGGAAAACCGAACGTGGATGTTCAAGGGCCAGGTCTTTGACCGGCTTTCCTTCTTCATCTGTCTCGAACGCCCATTTTGTTTTGTCATAGCTGCGCTTTGCTTCATCATAGCCTGAGAAGAGGCCATCATTGAATTCATAGCTGTCTTTAAGGATGAATGAAGCATTTGTATATTTAGCAACATACTCTTTGTGGATCAAATTGTTATCGATTGCATAATTGATCATTCCTGCAAGAAAAGCGATGTCTGTACCGGAACGAAGCGGTGCGTAAACATCTGCCATTGCGGAAGACCTTGTGTAGCGCGGGTCAACCGAAACAATTTTCGCTCCTTTTTCCCTTGCCTTCGTCAGCCACCTGAATGAAATCGGATGGTTTTCAGCAGGGTTGGCTCCCATGATTAGAGCACAATCGGTATATTGCAGATCATTCCAATGGTTAGTCATTGCTCCACGACCAAATGTAGGTGCCAGACCGGCAACCGTAGAACTATGTCATATTCGCGCCTGGTGTTCGAGATAAACGACGCCAAGCCCTCTCATCATTTTCGCAAGCAAATAGCACTCTTCGTTGTCGAGCGCCGCTCCGCCCATACTCGCAATTCGCTCTGTTTTATTTACAAACATTCCGTTTTCTTTTTCCACGAAAGAAGCGTCACGTGTTTCCTTGACGCGCCTAGCGATTGTGTCATACATCCATTCCCATTCTTTTTCTTCCCACGTCTCGCTGCCCGGCGCGCGGTACAATGGCTTTGTAAGACGCTTTTCAGAAGTGTAAAGCTGCCTTAAAGTTGTTCCTTTTGAGCAAAGCTTTCCTTCGTTGATCGGGTTGTCGGGATCCCCCTCTGTATACACAACGGTGTTGTCTTTTGTATGGACAAGGATTCCGCATCCTACGCCGCAATAGCAGCAAATGGTTGGTGTTACTTTTGATTTGGCAATTTTGAATTCCTTCGATTTCGCATAGGCTGATTTTTCATCAAAGCCCAGCTCAACGATGGCCAATGTGGCCGCTGTGGCGCCTGACAATTTTAAAAATTGCCGGCGGTTCAGGTTGATTTCAACCATCTCTGTGTCTCCTTCCCTTAATTAACCTAGAGCATCCCTATTGCCCCTAATCCAGATTCAAACTGGTGAATCGTCCTTCACTGCTGCCTCCTTTCAATTAACTTCTGCAGCGGCAGTCTCCCTGAGGTCGCTGTGGACCCTTCCTGCCGAGGTATAAATGACGGCCATTTTCCCTCTTAAATAGCCTACAACCTCTATATTTAAATATTTGGCTAACTGGACAGCCTGTTTTGTTGCGGCGGTCCTCGATCCGATGACGGCGAAGCCAAATTTTGCTGCCTTTGATAACATTTCGTAGGAAACCCTTCCTGTTGTCAGGAGAATCAGCTTCTCCGGACTGAGCCGGTTCCTGATTGCATGACCGATTATCTTGTCCACAGCATTGTGGCGGCCAATGTCTTCCCGGACAACCATGGAGCCGTCTTCATTGATGATGCAGGCGCCATGCATGCCCCCTGTTTCCAAATAAAGCGTCGAGCATTGGGCGAATTCCGCCCGTTTCTTCAGAAGGTAGCTTAACGGATATTTCTGTTTGGAACGGACTTTTTCAAACTGTTTCACATCCGTCATCGAAAAGAACGTTACCCCCCGCCCGCATCCTGCGGTATAATGCTTTTTCTTCGAGAACATTTTCTCGCCGTCAAAAGAATTGGTTAGTGTTACTTGAAGGGTTGCATTGCCCTCGTGGAAAAGTACTTGCTCTATATCATCCGCGGATTCAATCATCCCTTCGGAAAAGAGATAACCGTAAGCCCAATCCTCCAAATCGGAGTTCGTCAACTGGAAAACGGCAATTTCATAGCCATTGACCGAAAGATTTATAGGGTACTCATCGGGACAGCTTTTTCTGTTCATTGCCTTTCCTCCCTTGTATGTTCTGGCAAAAGTCTTTACCAATTTTTATTGTAGGAATGAACAACCATCTTAACTGTGATGTAAATCACATTATGGGTTTTGGACGCCTTGTTAAGGCAATCCCTTGGTATCAAAGGAAAACGAAACGATTGCGAATAAAATTTTTGGATTTTTTTTGAAAAATGGTGGCGGAGGTTTGACAATTCATTTACATATATGTGGATTTTGTTTGAACAATTTATGAATCTTTAAGATATTCACCGTAGGTATGGGAAGAACGGGTTCCTTATTCCTTGTGGGAGTTTCAAACATTACCACTCTTCAAACATTCCTCTTTCTATCAGAGTAAGACTAAAATGGGGGAGTTGCAGTAATAATTATCACGCCGCCACTCAATGTCAAAAAAACGTAACATCTTTCGCTACCCGAAAAGAATCCTTCGCGATTTCTTTACAAAAGTGCATCATCCTGAGTAAAATGAGGAATGAATTATATTAATCGGAGGATTTTGGATCGGAACGATGAATGGAAATCCGTCCTACATCCAAGTACAAGGAGGCAACAGTATGTCGATCAAAAAAGTAATGACCATTGCCGGTTCAGATACAAGTGGCGGCGCAGGCATCCAGGCCGACCTGAAAACATTCCAGGAGCTTGGCGTCTACGGAATGACCGCGCTGACAACAATTGTCACGATGAAGCCGGAGGGCTGGCACCATCAAGTTCATCCGCTGCCTGTTGAAACACTGAAGACACAGCTGGAAACGATTCTTTCGACAGGAATCGACGCCATGAAAACAGGAATGCTCGGAACGGTAGAAATCATTGAACTCTCTGCAAAAGTAATGGATGAAAACAGGCTTGACAAAGTTGTGATTGACCCGGTGATGGTCTGTAAGGGTGAAGATGAAGTCCTCAACCCCGAAACAACCGATGTAATGCGCGAGCTGCTTGTCCCGCGCGCGACAGTTGTAACTCCGAACCTATTTGAAGCTGGACAGCTTGCAAAGACAGGCCCGATTCGCAATTTGGACCAAATGAAGCAGGCGGCAGCCATTATCCATGAGCAGGGCGCCAAATATGTCGTCATCAAGGGCGGAAGCAAATTCGAACATGAAGGCAAGGCAATGGATTTACTGTTCGACGGCAAAAACTATAAGCTTTACGAAACGGATAAAATCGAAACAACCTACACCCACGGGGCAGGATGCACATACTCCGCCGCGATTGCCGCGGGCCTTGCGAAAGGACAGGAAGTGGAGCACGCAATCGATACGGCTAAGGCTTTCATTACAGAAGCCATCAAACACGGTTTCAGGCTTAATGAGTATGTTGGGCCTACCTGGCAGGGCGAATTCAGAAACCTTCATAAAAACGCATAAGGACATAATTGCGTAAGAGTTGGGACAATATGCTTTACATTCGTCCGATTACAGCTGCTCCTGGCCTAATGGCTGGCTTTGGCGGCATTCAATCAACGGGCCGGGATTGCTTCCGGCCCGTTGTTGTTTTACGGGACATTTAACCAAGTGCAATGCTTTCGCATTCCAATCCAGTTTTTAGTATGATAAAAGGATTAAAGGACTCTAATAAAAAAGCAGAGCCGATCTGCGGGGAAGGGGGATTTAGTTGGAACCAGTCATAAAGGCAGATGTCCAGTCCGCGATTGACAAGTTTTGCGGGAAAGAAGTTTACATTCACCTAGAAACGACAAATGGCGCCTATGCTTCCCATTTTGACCAGTCATTCTTTTCATCGGGCGCATTTATCCGAAACGCCAAAGTCACGTATGAACTCGGCAAAATCACAGGCACCGGCCCGTATCGCGTCGGGCTGAAAATACCCCTTGGCTGGGTATATGCGGAAGGAATTACGCATTATGAGGTGGATGAAAAAGGGCGCCTTTTAATGGCGGGGCACGATTTCAACGGGAAACTCGCGGTTGCCCTTCAAGTAAGCCCAACACCTTTTGAATAAGGCCATAAGTATGAAGACTAACCCTAAAGGAGATTTGTATATGGAAAAGGAACGCCATGTGCTCGTAGTCTTTCCACATCCAGATGATGAGGCATTTGGTGTATCGGGGACAATCGCCACCCACACAAAGAATGGGACGCCGGTAACCTATGCATGCCTGACCCTTGGGGAAATGGGCAGGAATATGGGAAACCCTCCCTTTGCGACAAGGGAATCCCTGCCGCTAATTCGAAAGGGAGAGCTCCAGGAAGCGGCGAGGGTACTTGGCATCAAGGATTTGCGGATGCTTGGCTACAGGGACAAAACGATCGAATTTGAGGATGAAGCTAAGCTTGCCGCCGATATATCATCCATTATTAAAGAAGTTGACCCTTCGCTGGTCATCACATTTTACCCAGGCTACTCAGTCCATCCCGACCATGAAGCAACGGGAAGGGCTGTTATTAGGGCAGTCAGCGAAATCGCTCCGGCGAAGAGGCCAAAGCTCCATTGTGTCGCGTTCGCGAAAAACTGCGTCGAGGAACTTGGGGAAGCGGACATTGTCCACGATATCACTCCGGTAGCCGAAATAAAGCTTCAGGCAATAAAAGCACACCGTTCCCAGACCCAGCTGATGGTAAAGGATATGGAAGAGAAATTGAAGAACCAGGATCCACAAACGATGGTTTGGGTCAACGTTGAACGGTTTTGGACCTATAAATTTTAAACATTTATTAGCGCGGATACGGCTTTTTTCGACGAGTTAGTTTTAGATCTAACATTTCATCATAAAAAGCACCCGGCTGGCGGTTTGCCATCGGGTGCTTTGTTCATTTGGACACCGAAGCTGAGAAAACTCCATTTGCTGTCAGAATCCCTGACTCATTTAGACACCGAAGTTGAGAAAACTCCTTTTGCTGTCAGAATCACTGCTTCATTTGGACACTGAAGTCTAGAAAACTTCATTTCCTGTCAGAATCCCCGCCTCATTCTGACACCGAACCAGAGAAAACTTCATTACTTGTCAGAATCCCCGCCTCATTCTGACACCGAACCAGAGAAAACTTCATTACTTGTCAGAATCCCCGCCTCACTCTGACACCGAAGCGGAGAAAACTTCATTTCCTGTGAGAATCCTAAATTGGTCTTTAAAACAAGGTGCTTTCTCATAAAGCACGATAGCAATAGCCCCCGCTATCATGATCCGGAAACAACTTACTCATTTTCCTCCATTACATCCTTCAAATACTTCATCTGGTTGCCGTCTTCTCTTTTCAGCATATTGACAATGAAACGCTTTGTTAGAGCCATGACAATGCCGCTTGTTTTAATATCTGCTTTAAAATGCGCATTGGTTCCCTCTTCTATTTCATCAAAGATATACCGGTAAGTCGATTGAAGCCCGTTCAGATTGCTTCGGTACGAAAACAATTTATTTTCTTCATACTCAAGAATTTCAAGTTCGTTTTTTGTTTCTCTGCCTCGAATCATGCGTGTTTCGACTACTTTATCGCCAGGCTTCAAAGGGCCTTGGCCCGGCTTCTCAATTTTGACAATGTTTGGCATGATTTCTGGCATATAGTCCATGCTGCTGACAAACTGGAATACCTCGCTAACTGGTTTATGGATGATGACACTTGACTGAAAGTCTGCCACTAAATTGCACCTCGCTCATATACTTTTCTTTTTTCATTATATATTGTTTTTTTGCAAATTCGTAACCTGGCGGCAAAAAGCACCGAAACAATTGTCGAAATTTATTTTTCATAAATGAGTGATTACTCACTTCCATTCACGAACAATTTGGCATAAAATAGATTTAACAAATGAGTGATTACTCACTCCAATAAAGAAAGGTGGATTGCTATGGAAAACGGCTCCATCGTCTCCATTAAAAACGTTTCAAAGTCTTTTGGAAAACAGCAGGTCTTGAACACTATTAATCTGGATATTTACCCCGGTGAAATCTTCGGCCTGCTCGGTCCCTCCGGTGCGGGGAAGACAACTATTGTCCGGCAGCTAATCGGCCTTGAACTGCCGACTGAGGGTGAAAACTGGCTGTTCAACGAAAAGATGCCTTCCCTCAAGCTCGTTGAAAAAGCGGGGTACATGTCCCAGTCCGATGCCCTCTACCAGGAGCTATCCGCAAAAGACAATCTCGAGTTTTTCGGTGCGCTTTATGGATTGAGTGGGAAAAGGCTGAAACAGCGAATTGAAGAAGTCATGGAAATCGTCCAATTGGGCGGCGACCTGAACAAGCTTGTGTCGAATTATTCCGGGGGGATGAAACGG
Source organism: Neobacillus oceani (assembly GCF_046237595.1). Taxonomy (NCBI): domain Bacteria; kingdom Bacillati; phylum Bacillota; class Bacilli; order Caryophanales; family Bacillaceae; genus Neobacillus; species Neobacillus oceani. The sequence continues at coordinate 4,388,894 of NZ_CP143543.1, forward strand.
CGCCTTTCTCTAGCGGCAGCCTTGCTCCATGAACCCGAACTTCTAATCCTTGATGAGCCTACAGTGGGGATTGACCCCGTGCTGCGGAAAAATATTTGGGAGCGATTCTATGAGCTGAAGGAAAGGGGCACTGCCATCATTGTCACGACCCACGTCATGGATGAGGCCGAGAAATGCGACAGGCTCGGCATGATCCGCGATGGGAAGCTGATTGCCGTTGGAACGCCGGAGGAGCTCAAGAAAAATACAGATTCCGATACAATCGAGCAGGCATTCCTCGTTTATGGAGGTGCGGTATAATGCGAATCAAGGCACTCGTTATCCGGATTTTAAGGCAGTTTTTGCGCGACAAACGGACGATGGCACTGATGATTCTTGCCCCTATCCTTATCCTGACAATGCTGAACCTCGTTTTTAATGGCAGTGATTATATTCCCAAGGTTGGGCTCGTTGATTTTCCGGATCAGCTAAAGAAACAAATGGATCTGGATGATGCGAAAATAAAAAACTACAGTTCCAGAGAGTCAGCGGAAAAAGAATTGAAAGAAGGCGGCTTGGATGGATACCTGTCCATCAAAGGGAAAAGTCCCGAAATTGTGCTTGAAGGTAGCGATCCAACCGCGAACCGCGCATTCATGCTTTGGGTCCAAAAGGCATTCAAACCGGTCATTCCCAACGCCAATACACAGCAACTTGATGTCGATTATTTGCACGGCTCCGCAACGATGAGCCAATTTGATTACTTCGGCCCTGTCCTTCTTGCTTATTTCGCGTTTTTCTTTGTCTTTTTAATCGCAGGGGTATCCTTCCTGCGCGAACGGACGAGCGGGACGCTTGAGAGGCTCCTTGCAAGCCCGCTGCGGCGATGGGAAATTGTCGTGGGATATGTATTCGGTTTCGGGATTTTTACAACCATCCAGGCAACGATTATCGCCTGGTATGGAATCTACATTCTTGATATGCTGATGGAAGGGTCGTTCCTGCTCGTCCTTTTGACCATCCTCCTCCTTTCCTTCACAGCATTAACGCTTGGCATTCTATTGTCGGCTTTTGCGAATAATGAAATGCAGATCATCCAGTTCATTCCTCTCGTCATCGTGCCGCAGGTTTTCTTCTCAGGCTTGTTCAACCTGGAAACGATGTCCGAGTGGCTCAGCTGGATCGGTCCGCTGACACCTCTTTATTATGCCGCCGACGCGATGCGTGACCTGATGGTTAGGGGATACGGAATCAAAGAAATCTATCCCGACTTGCTTCTTTTGTTCGGGTTATCGATTATTTTCATGATTTTGAATATCGCTGCTTTAAAAAAGCACAGGAAGATGTAACTATGCGGAAAGGGGATTGCCATGTCTGACCAGGAAAAAATGACAGAAGAACTTTTTAACGACGAAGAATTGACCGATAAACAAAAGAAAATCCTGGTTGCCGCCATTGAATCCTTTTCTGAAAAAGGTTATGCGGCAACCTCTACCAATGAAATTGCCAAAAAGGCTGGCGTTGCCGAAGGGACGATTTTCCGCCATTACAAAACAAAAAAAGAGCTATTGCTCAATATTGTGGCACCTGTGATGGCAAAATTAGTGGCTCCATTTGTCATCCGGGATTTCGATAAGATCCTGAACAAGCGTTTTGATACATTTGAAGATTTCCTTCGGGCAATGTTTGAAAACAGGCGTGAGTTCATTGAGAAAAACAGCCAAATCATCCGCATCCTTGTCCAGGAAATCCCATTCCAGCCCGAGCTGCGTGAGCAATTTAAGGAGCATGTGGCCGCCAAACTGTTTGAACGATTTGAAAAACTCGCTAGGTACTATCAGGAAAAGGGGCAAATCATCGATATTCCCCCTATGAGCGCCCTTAGAATGGTTGGTTCCTCCATCATCGGCTATTTTATCGCCAAATACTTAATCATCCCGGAATCGGAATGGGATGACGAGGCTGAAACAGAGCGGACAATCCAGTTCATCCTGAACGGGCTTGGAACGGGTCAGAAATAACAGTAAAAGAGGCTGCCGATTGTGCAGCCTCTTTTGACTTTTAAGCTCTTTATCATTTCATCCGCGATTTCCTCTTTTTCCAGTAGGAATCCTTATTTTAATCGAACACGGTACAGCTTATCGTCCGTTTCATCTGGGGTTCCCCGGCCATCTGTATTGTTGCTGATGAAATACAAATAGTCATCTTCAATCAGCACATCACGGATACGGCCAAAGCCAGTGGCGAATTCGCGTGTTTTTTTTCCAGCCAGGTCGATTTCCCTGACAGCATTTCCCCTTAATGTTGCCACATACAGCTTATCGCCATATGCCGCCATACCTGAAGGGGCCCAAGTCACATCGCCTGATTGGAAGAGGGGCGTTTCCATTTCCTGCATCTTCTGGCTCCCCATAATAACAGGCCAGCCGTAATTTTTGCCCGGCCTTATCAGGTTAATTTCGTCATGGGCGGACTGTCCGTGCTCGCTTGCATACATGGTCCCATCTGCCGTCCAGGCAAGCCCCTGCGGATTGCGGTGTCCATAGCTGTAGATGTATGAGCCCGGAAATGGGTTGTCGTCCGGGATGCTTCCATCCAGGTTCATCCTTAGTATTTTGCCGCCAAGTGTTTTCTTGTCCTGCGCAAGCTCCGGGTTGGCTGCATCACCCGATGTGATGTACAGCTTTCCATCAGGCCCGATTTTCAGCCTGCCGCCATGGTGGACCGGCCCGCTTGGAAGCCCGTCTATCAGCGTCCTCTCCTCTGACCAAGTTCCATTTCGGTGGGACAGGACAATCACCCGGTTTTTCTGTCCCGCCGAATCATTATACGTATAATAGGCATAAGCCGTTTGGGTTGAGAGGAAATCAGGCGCGAGGACAAATCCAAGCAACCCGGCTTCCGATGCATCAGAAAGCCTTTCCTTCAGCATCACCCTTTGCCGCTCTGCTTTCCCGTTTTCAATTTTCACAATGGAACCCGGCCGTTCGGAAATGTAGAAGGTTTCTCCCGATTTTGCGATAGACCACGGAATTTGGAGGTTTTCGTCTATCACCTCTGCCTTGCCCTTCCAAATAACAGGCTTGTCTTCAGGCGCTTTTTTCCCCGGCTCCGCCTTCCTCTCGTTCACACAGCCAACCAGTAACAATGCCGCCAGAACTACGAGCGTAATTCTCTTCCCCATCGGTCTCAACTCCTTAAGTACATTTCGGCCACGTGCATCCCATATGAGCGCAATTTCGCCCATGTTTATAGGGCTTTTTTTTAAAAAAACCTGTCTTCGCCACCCAGTTTAGCCAAGGTACTTCGAGCCCTCGCGCCGGCTAAGCGCGGCAAGCTTCGTATTTTGGATGAATTCCCTAACAGAATCGGGATTCGTTTTCGAATATTCCCTTAATGCCCAGCCAATTGCCTTCTGGATAAAAAATTCCCTGCTATCAGCATTTTGCCCGATGTATGTATAAAGGCGGCTTTCATCCGTATCATCCTTGTATTTCAACTGGTGCAGGATTGCTGTCCTCCTAAGCCACATATTATCGGAAACGGCCCATTTATCCATCTCCAATGGTATGGAATCAGGAAATCTCGCAGCAAGTGCGCCGACAGGGTTTGACGCCAGGGCATCAACGGTATCCCACCATGATTTCTCGGTAATTAACTCCTTTGCCAATCCAAGGGCTTGCGGTTCCAGCTTACGGCTGAATTTCGCAAGGTATCCAAGGGCGGCATACTGGTATTCCCGTTCAGGCAACTCCCAGAGCAACCGGATAAACCTTTCATCAAACAGCTCTTTCGCCAGCCCGGTCTCCGTGTAAAACCTTTTTTCAAGCTCAGCCCTGAGCGGTTTTTTTATGCCGAGAAACGGGAAGTGGTTTTTCATGTACCTTTCCATTGCAAGCGCATTTTCCGGGCTGCGATGCTCTTCAAAAAGAGTTTTTAATTGTAAAATATACTTTTCCATGCATCTCTTCCTTTTCACATGAATTCAAAAGTTCAAGGGTTAGCAACAGTAAATTCCTGGAAGAGAATCGGTTCGCCGTCTTCCTCGTCCTCGTATTCATCATAACTGATTGCACACCTGTCATACACCTTCCGCCAAAATGCAATCGCTCGTTCATTCCGGGTAAGCTGTGCGACAAAATAACTTCCGCTTCTACCATCAAAAATAGCTTCGGCTGCCCGGATCGCAATCTCTTTTCCCCGGAACCGATTATAGACGAAGAAGTCATTAATGACAAAATCCACTTTTCTTGTAAAAGGCTTTTCCAATAGTAGGACGAATCCCGCCCGCTCCCCATCCGCCATAATGAAATAAGGGTTGACCCCTTCCTTTTTCCAAAAAAGAGAGAAAGAGTCGAATTCGTACATACCCTCTTCATTTTCCTTCAATGAATCCGAATAGGCAGTGAGGTCGTGAAGGTAGAGTGAATACATATTGGCCAATATTCCGGCGTCTTCCGGGCCAGTTTTTTGTAAAAATACGTCCATTGCTGTCAGCTCCATCAAATTTGTCTCATAGTACTATTCTCTGTCGGATTGGCGATATCCTTTTGTATGAAAGACTTCCCTTCAGCCAAACTACAAAGGAAACAGGAAAGGGGGGTCAGGCATTGACGAAAAAATACAACCAGGGCAGCCGGAACCAAAATTCTCCCGAGTCAGGGCACTACCAAATGGAAATCGCCGAGGAAAACAGCGGGGATAACAGCAAGGGGAACAAACGGAATAAAAACCAAAAGACAAAAACGAAATAATTATGTAAGTAAAAGCAAAGAAATGCCCGGCTGCCAAATGAATGCAGCCGGGCTGCAAGTTTCTCGTCACTTTCTTAACTCCTCCTTCACTTGCTCGTAGATTTCACTGGCCGTATCGGAAAAAGCAAAAACAACAAGCGTTAAAAAAATGATAATGGATTTTTTTAACCATAGTTGATCTAAACCAGCAGAAATAAAACCCATCACTAGGAATAGTAGGAAGACTATACGGAATAATGGCCTTCGCCGTAGTGCCACCCTAATCTCCTCCTCTTCAGTTTTTCCTCACTCAATATAATACGTAGGCATCCCTCCCTGACTCCGATAATTGTGAACAAATGAACAAATGTTAATAAAATTAATTTAGGGCCGCATCCATAGTGAGTCGGCCCTAAGAAGAGTTATTTCTTTTTTCTTTTTTCTAAAATATCAAACCCGTACTCGTACATTTGAAACGCCTTACCCATAGCAACCGCTCCAATGAGCGCCAAAGCAATCCACAATACCTTTTTCACCCACACTACATCTATCATTACCGCTAGGAGACCAAGTGCCAGACCAATGCCGAACAGGAAGAACCATTGCTTGAATACCATTAAATTCTTCATTTGACCCGCTCCTTCGTAATCAGGTATTTACCTTACTTATCTGTACGGATTAAACTGGAAAAGGATTCATTGATTTTCTTAATTTTCCCATAATTTTTAATAAAAAACAAAGGAAAGGCAGAAAAAGACGCCTGGTTGCCCCGGCGCCTGTAAATTGCCTAAGTTAAAAACATCGGAACGACCGAATTCTCCGCAGATCAGTCCCATAAAACACCCAGCGGTTTCTCCTATAGCGCCAGCCCGCAATTGAGGTCCGTCCGATAAAGACCGGGTAAAACCAGAAGCTGCTTCCATTGTTCAGCCAAATATAGGTGAAACGGTGCGAGCAGAAACGGATTGCACCCGGATCGACGGCCAAAGGAGTTGCTCCAAACGCTTCCTGCGGGGTTGCAAAAGGCGGCGGCCCAGTCGGCGGCCCATCGTGCCCTCCCCCAGGGAAACCTCCGCCCGGTCCTCCTCCAGGGAATTGTCCTCCCGTTTGCCCACCTCCCGGAAACTGGCCGCCTAGGCCTCCACCAGGAAATTGTCCCCCAGTTTGCCCACCGCCTGGAAATTGGCCGATTGGTCCCCCTCCTGGGAATTGACCCCCCGTCTGTCCTCCCGGAAACTGGCCGCCTCCTGGAAATTGCGGAAATTGCCTGTCATCCTCTACTTCCTGATAGGGCACTGTCCAATACAAAAACTCGTTCTTGTTGTCTTCCATTCATACTCCTCCTCCGAGTTATTTAACTTCATACCTTCTCTCTTGCAACTTCCCTTATTTGGCTGGCAAGCCTGTCACGGATGGCTTCCACCTTTTTAAAATTCATCGCGGCTATATAAATTTTCTCAAGGTCGTCATGCAGTTCTTTTGCCCTTGCGAGATGCGAGGTGGCTTCCCTCATCTTTGCTTTGTATCTTCCGGCTATTTCAGCGATTCGGTCTTCAAAAATTTCATCCGTCCCCTTCGGAAACAGCAATTCGTACATATCGATGATTTCATCGCCGCCCCGGTTAGGAAAGTATTCATGTGGCGCGGTACTGTCGAAAATGGCGATTCCCAATTCTCGGAAAATGACCATATCTAGGCTGTGCGGATCAAAACCGCAATGATAAATCTCCACATCAAGCCCCCGCTCCTCACCGCTTTTCGCCAGCTTTTTCAACATTGTCGATTTGCCGCTCCCCGGCCTTCCCTTAATGAAATAACGCTTCTGGACATCCTCCGTCAGATTGGGGACAAAGTCGAAAGCTCCTTTTGGCGTCGCAGCCCCAAGGAAACGATGGCGGACCTCGCCCGTCTTGTTGAGCTTCATTTTTCCAAAAAACTGCTCAATCAGCTTTCCTGTTAGTTCATCCGCTTTTTCAAAATCCATGCTTTGAATGTAAATCATTTCCCATTCATCATGGACAGCCAGAGCTTCCTTGAACGTGTCATAAGCCATGCTAAACGCCTCAGCTATGCGCTTGTTCAGCTTAATAATCGTTTCCTTTTCCCGGTGCAGGGCAGCGGAATCCCACGCTTCGCCGAGATTGACGTATTCCTCAATCGCTCCTGGTGCGGTCGGTTCAATGACATGGGGGCGGGTCCCGTCGACAATGCCTGTTCTCAAGGCAGGGATGATGACTCCGTCAATCGATTTATTGTCCGAGGAACAATGCAAGTATTCTATGTCATAACCCCGTTCATGCCATTCCCTGCCAATGGTTTTCATTAATGATGATTTACCGGTACCGGGCCCTCCCTTCAGGATAAACAGCCTGTCAAGCCCCTGCAGATTCGATTCGTATAAACTGTAAAATCCCCTAGCGGTATTGCCCCCGGCAAAGTAGTTCCTGATCCTGCCCGCCACATGAACACACCCCTTTTTTTCAGACAAATGGATTGTTTCAACCACTATCATATGCACCTCCCTCAGTTAGGTGAATGCCCAGTATAAAAATAGGCTTGGCCTTGTTCCAACAAATTTCGCAACGCGTTTAAACCGGTACATCGCGGGAATAGTAATACCAAGCGTGTTACTCCTCCGCCAAAAAGGCGGTTGATATAGATGGCAAGAAAAGCCGAAGCGCCTTGATTAGCCCCTTCAAGCTTAAAATGGGCCCGTAGATTGGCCTGCCCTCCGGAGGGAACCGGCTTAGGGGCTAGGCGCTGAAGCTGGAAAATTCTCAACGTGAAAGAATGCTATCTTATCTTTCTGAGGAAAGACTCCGAATTGGGAGTCTTTTTCTTCATATATGGGGAAAAAATGATAGTATTGCTAAAAGCGGAGGTGGACTATGAGGGATGTAACACTTGAGAACATTTTCAAACACCGGATTGCCCAAAAATTCCTGAACCGCTCGGGCATGGCGCATGCCATCGCCGTCGCCTACCATTCCTTCAATCTTGCGCGGAATCAGGGCCAGGACGTCGATATAGCCGCTAAGGCAGGGTTTTTACATGATATGGGCCACTATACGTGGTACAGGAACGGAAAATGGGATTACGAGCTGTACCGAAAAAATGACATCCATGCGATCAAAGGGGCAGAACGCGCCCACAAGCTGCTGATCCGGCTCGGCGAAAACCCTGTCAAAGCAAAAACGATCGCTCTCGCTATCCTCTTTCATACTGATTCCTTCCTCCCCACCAACGACATCGTACGGACGCCGATGCAGGAAATCGTCAAACTCGCTGACGAAAAAGATGAGGAAGAAGGCGGCATGCACCACTACCGTAAAATCGAATACGACCGCGCGCTAAAGAGCATCATCCGCCTCGATGAGATGATTGATGAAATGTTGGAAAAAGAAAACCCTGGCCAGAACCCGTAATGGGTTGGGACAGGGTTTTATTTATTGTTCTCAAAAAAAAAGACGCATTTTGTCATGCGCCTTTTTACCCCTGCCCAGATAGGTCTGCTATCTCGGCATGTATGATTTCTTTTAGAGTATCAGGCGAGAGTTCAATTTGAACCCCGATCTTCCCCCCGCTCACAATCATCCGATCAAGCTGATCCGCACTGCTGTCTATGTAGGTGGTGTAAAGTTTTTTCATCCCGAATGGCGAGCAGCCCCCGCGGATATATCCGGTCAGTTTTTGAATATCCTTTACAGGCACCATTTCGACCTTCTTTTCCCCAACGGCTTTGGCTGCTTTTTTCAAATCCAATTCTGCCTCAACGGGAATGACAAAAACATAAATATTCTTGGATGCGCCGTGGGTCACAAGTGTTTTAAAGACCATTTCCTTCGGCTAGCCGATCTTCTCCGCAACCGAAACGCCATCCACTCTGCCATCGCTTACTTCATAAGACAACATGGCGTACTCGGCCTTTTTCGAATCGAGCAGCCGCATTGCATTTGTTTTTGAAACAGCCATGCCTATCCTTCCTTTCACCGTACAACCAGATAGGAATAGCCTATGCGTTCCGCCTGAAAAATTCAAGCCCCGTGCTGCAGCTCAATTTGTTCATAATAATGGCGCAGCGATTGGAAGATGATTTTTTTCCTAAACTTCCGGTCGGTACCCTGAAGGAGCACCTCAGCGTATTTCCAGGCCCTTTTTTCGATTAAAAAAGACAATCGTGCCCGCTCGGTCTCAGTTGTGGCCATTTCTAGTCGGTCTGCCAAAATACTTAGTGCCCTGTCTTCCGCATGCCCAAGCTCATGGGCGAATACAACTGCGATATAAAGATCCAGGTTCACGAGCGATCCAAATATCTGGATGCACTGCTCCTTGATTTCTTCAATATAAAGGGTGATCGTATGAGTGGATAATGAGTATTTTCCGCCTGCAAGCCTCGATTCGGGATGATGCCCTTCCAGCTTGATTTGTGCCTTGCTCCCGGACTTGAGTAGAAGCGGGGTAAGTATCTTTGTATATATCTCTAGCAACATTTCCGCCCCTTTTCACATAATGGAAATCAGTATACTCCTATAGACACGGAGAAGAAAATCCTTCTTTCTGCCTATTTTTCCAAAAACCGTTTGGTTTAGCCCTTAAGTGCCTGCTGTCTCACTTTCTCTTAAGTGAGGCAATGGGAACGAACCCTGGGCCATTTTTCAAATGAAGCAATAGAGGCGGCCCATGCTTTTTGAAAATCCCCCCTCTTGGCACCCCTTTTTTATGATAATGGCAGCAAAAAGAGGAGCGAGGTGCTCCTCTTTTTGTTTAGATGTGCCTTATTGGAACCATGCCTGGAACCAGCGGGATGATGCGACTGCGTAGTCGGCGCGGGTTACCTTTTTGCCAGGTTCGAAAACTGCTTCCACAGTCGGGAACAGGTCATAAGGCCCCTGTTTTACGCTGAATGCGGCGTTTAGGATATTCAAATCCAGAGCCACCTGTACATATCCTTTTAGATCTGCCGGAATGGAAGCATTGTCTTTAAGCTTGATTCGATTGCTATTGTATAGAACGGTAACATCACCAGTATGGTCGAGCGCCATTTGCTGGAGTCCGAGCGCCTGAACAAGTGTGTAGGCGAGTTCAGCCTTTGTCACGGTTCCGTTTGGATTGAAGTTCCCAGCTGCATCGAGGCGCATGACGCCGTTTTGCGTTAGTTTGCCATCCTTGATTGCGGCACCTTTCGCCAGCACAGCAAGCGCGTATGGAAGATCCGCGGCTGCTGTATCTTTCGCTGAACCGGCCAGGCTTTGGCGAATTCCTGCTCCCATTACTAGATAACGGGCCAATTCTTTTCTCAGCAAATATTGGTCAGGCTTGAAGGTGCCATCGGAATAGCCATCCATGAGCCTTTCATTGACAGCCATTTGGATTGCTGAAGATGCCGCGTGCCCATTGATGTCGGTTAGCCCCGTAAAGCCGCTTACTTTTGTAAAAGCGAGACTGCCTGTAATTGTTTCCGGAAGGGCGATGCCAATCGGATTAAGCTCATTTCCACGCAGGCCCCGTACCTCGGCTTTCCATTGCCCCGCCTTTGGCGATGTAACTGAAGCCGTCCTGTCAGGGTAAAGCGCGAAAAGCAGATTGACTCCAGAGCTATACTCCGTTCCATCCGGCGCAATCAGCACCAGGTTAACCGGATTTCCGGTCTGGCCCAATAGGCCGTATGCATCGATCCGTGCTGTAAGCTGGGAAATCCCCTCCGGCACAGTGAATTCGTACTGGCTTGGAAGCAGTGGGTTATAGGATACCTCAAATGGAACACGTTCTGTTTCCGCCTGTATATTGGCATTGAACTTCTGGTATTCATTAACCGTCTTGCCATACTGCTTTCCGAACATAACCGCTTCAAGCGCAGCATAGGCATTGACATAGCCGGAACCTACTTCCCAAGTTTCATATCCCGGCATATTTGTAGCCGTATCCTGAAGAACCTTTTTAATCTCGTCCGGTGACAAGGATGGATTCGCTTCAAGGAGTAGCGCTACAATCCCTGCCACATGCGGCGTTGCCATCGAGGTTCCGCTCATGGTTGTATAGAATGGAAGATAGGCAGGCTCAATCGTGGTCGCGTCTGTATCAGCAGCAAGCGAGGATACCGGACCGATAACCCGGGTCGAGATGATATCCACCCCAGGTGCTGTCAATGTCGGTCTGTCTTCCCACGTGTACGTTTCTCCGTCCATTTCAAACGTTCCGCCAACCCCTTTTGTTCCTCTGGAAGAGAAGTCAGCCAGGGAGCCATCCTTTTCACCAGCTGCTACAGAAATGACCCATGGCGCTTTGGCATATGGATTATGCGTATTTTCACCAGGACCTTCATTTCCTGCTGCAAAAAGAACGGTAATTCCACGGTCATGCGCGGCCTTGCTTGCGATATTGATTGGATTTAATGGATCGAAATCTCCTGATGAACCCCAGGAATTTGTAATAACGCGGATATTGTACCTTGTCTGGTTTGTGATGGCATAGTCAAAGCCGCCAAGGCCATCGAGAACGAATAATGCAGCACCTGAGCCGTAGCCAATCATATTCGCTCCCGGAGCCACTCCTTCATATTTTCCGCTTGAGCTTGCACCCGTACCACCAACCGTACCGGCTACATGGGTGCCATGCCCGGAGTTTGTGTCAGTATTCGGGACGTTTTCAAGGTAAGTAACCGGTAGCAATCCCGGTTCCAGGGCTGCCAGGTTAATACTGCCGAGGACGTTCTGGACGAGGTTTTTGCCGAGTTCGTGGTCGCGGTGTGTGCCGTCAACCCCACTGTCATTCACGACAACTCCGACTCCTTTGCCTGTCACAGGGAGTCCGCCATTTGCCTTTTGCATCGCGGCATCCGTGCGTGCTTTATCAACGCCTGTTAACGCAGTTGAGTCAAAGTTGTAATAAGTGAGCTTACTGTTTAGGTAAAGCGACTTTACTCCTTCTTTCGCCGCAAGCTGCTTGATCTGGTCCTTCGTTGCGAGGACCCCGGCGATTGGCAGCGACTTCATCGTTACGCCAGTCGTAATGCCGAGCTGTTTCAATACGTTAAGCTGCGAGTCGGAAGGCGCTCCTTCCCCGTCGAATGTAACAATGACCTGAAGGCTGCCCGTTGCCGTTTCCAGCGCTTTGGCCAGCTTACCGTCGATTACCGCCGTAAGCCCTGCCGCTTTTGGATTCGCCATGCCTGGCGCCAGCAAAGATAGCAACAATAGCAGGCTAACAAGACCCGAAAACCACTTTTTCATTTTGCAATCCCCTTCCAATGGTTAATTCTCTTGCTACTATCATTATCGTAAAATTCAAGCCATCCAACTATTCAGCAAATGGCTTAATTGCGCTTGGAAAAGGTACTATTTTTCAATCATACAAAAGTTATAGAAAAGGAGAGTCGCATATGACAAGGTAGTAGGTTTCTACGGAAATTGGGAATAGTAAGAGAGTCGATCAGGACCGTTTCGAACTTAAAAGTTCATCCAAATGGTCTTGAAACATCTCTTTCCCCATAAAAATCCCCGACCATTCCTAAAATATGACAAAGCCCCCGCCCGACAAGAGCGGAGGCTTTCTTTTATAGCGCAGCCGGGTGGTAGCTTGCGAAGTAGCGGGTGATGGCTACCGCGTAGTCGGCGCGCGTTACTGTTTTGCCTGGATCAAATTTTGCTGTAATCGTTGGCACTAGGTCGAATCGGCCCTGTGTGACGGAGAAGTACGCATTCAGTATATTCAGGTCAAGGGCAAGCTGGACATGGCCGCGAAGTTCAGCAGGAACGTTCGCCGCATCCTGGATCGCCACCCTCGTTCCATTGTATTGAACGGTAAGTTCCTTCCCTTTCAGCTCATTTGCCTGCTCCTCGAGCCCGAGTGCCTGGACAAGCGAGTAGGCCAGCTGCGCGCGGCTTACTTTTTCATCCGGTGAGAATTTCCCTGATCCTACAGGCAGCATGACTCCCCGGTTGTTCTGGTTTCCGTCTTTAAGCGCGGCGCCTTTAGCGAGTACCGCTTCAATGTATGGAAGGTCCGCCGCTTTAACATCGGAAACACTTGGCGAGCCTGTCAGCGGAAGGAACTGCCTGACTCCCGCACCCATAACAAGGTATTTCGCAAGCTCGGAACGCTTCAATGCGGCATCCGGTTCGAACTTCTTCGTGCTCTTTCCGTCAACGAGCCGTTTGCTCACTGCAAGCTTGATTGCCGACTTGGCCGGGTGCCCGCCAATGTCATCCAAACCGCTAAAGCCTCCAGCCGTTTTTGTAACTAGTTCAACATTCAATGTTTCCGGAAGGGCAAGTGACCCTTGGAGCCCTTCCACACTGACTTTCCATGTGCCTGGCTGCGGGTTGACAACCTGGACCGTGCGGTCAACATAAAGCGCGAAGAGTACCGAAATTCCCGAAGTATGCCTCGTGCCATCCGGCGCGGTCAGGACAAGGTTGATTGTGTTCCCTGTCTGCCCAAGCAGTCCATAGGCGTTTAAGCGGGCGACAAGTTCTGTTTGGCCCTCCGATACTACAAACGATGCTTCATTTTTCAGGTTAAGCGGGCTGTAATCAATCGTTATATTTTGCGACGACGTAGTCATTTGCGCATTGGAATTGAAATTGTTGTTCACATTCAGGATTGAGCCATATACCCGCTGGTTAAGCGCGGCGTCCACTGCCGCGTAGGCATTGACATACCCGGACCCGACTTCCCACGATTCATAGCCAGGCATATTCGTAGCCGTTTGCTCAATGATTCTCTTCACTTCAAGCGGCGAGAGCGCAGGGTTTGCATCAAGAATCAAAGCGACGATTCCCGCCACATGCGGCGCGGCCATCGAAGTCCCGCTCATCGTTGTATAGTATGGCAGATAAGCCGGAGGAATGAGCTCGACATCATCCGTGGCTCCAAGGGCTGCCACTGGCGCAAGAACCCTGGTCGAGATGATTGATTGCCCCGGCGAAGTAACGGTCGGGCGGTCTTCCCACGTCCACGTCTCAGACCCTACTGCGACGGTACCGCCTTTCCCTTTCACGCCTCGGGAAGAGAATTCAGCAAGCTGCCCTTGCTTCGTACCTGCGGCAACGGTGATCACCCATGGCGCTTTTTTATAGTTTCCAGAGATAGTCGAATCCCCAGGCCCAGAGTTACCTGCCGAGAATACAGTGACAATGCCGCGGTCGTAAAGCGCCTTTGTCGCTACGTTGATTGGGTCGAACGGATCAAAATCCGTTCCCGCATCGCTTGTACTTCCCCATGAATTAGTGATAACACGAATATTGTATTCAGCCTGATGCGTAAGTGCGTAATCGAAACCTCCAAGCGTATCAAGCATGGCGACCGCCGCTCCGGAGCCATACCCGATCAGCTTCGCGCCAGGTGCCACTCCTTCATACTCACCTTTTGACATCGCTCCATTGCCGCCAACAATCCCGGCGACATGTGTGCCATGTCCGGAACTCGAGTCCGTATTCGGGATATTTTCCACCCAGGTAACAGGAAGCAATTCGCTCAGGGCGTTCAAGTTCGTTGCCCCGAGGACGTTCTGGACAAGATGGCCACCAAACTCAATGTCTTTGTGCGTGCCATCCACGCCGCTATCATTAATGACAACACCAATTCCGTTCCCGTTTACAGGAAGGCCGCCATTCGCTTTTGTAAAAGCCGCCTCGGTCCGCAGGCGGTCAACTCCAGTGAGTTCTGTCGCTTCCTTGTTTTCATATTGTAGTTTTTTATTCGGATAAATCGAAAGCACATTATCGTTCTGAGCTAACCTATCAACCTGTTCCTTTGTAGCGAGGACGCCCGCTATTGGAAGCTCGTTAAAAACGACGCCCTTTGTCAGGCCGAGGTTTTCTAAAAGAGCCAAAATGCCGTTCTGTCCGCCTGCTCCATCCTTGAATGTAACGATGACCTGCTGCGGTTCAACCGAAGATGCGAGCTTCTTCAGTAAGCCTGGCTCGATGACAGCTGTGCCGGCCGCGCTTACTTTTTCGGAACCTCCGAAATGGATTGAGTTTAAAAACAGTCCCAGTATCATAAAAATGGACAGGAATAAAGAAGCCTTTTTCATTTCATACCCTCCCTGTTTTGAATATTCCAACTTAATTCTATTATTACATTGTTTATGTTGGGGTCCTATTCTCCACAGGCTGTATTTAACGGACACAAAGGTACTAATTTTTGATACGCCAAAAGTAGTACCATGACAGCTTTTCCAAAAAAATAAGCCGGCGCTTCAGTTCGAAGCCCGGCTGTTGATTTATGGCAGTGGTACGAGCTGGTTTTGGACCGCATAAATGACCACCTGCGACCGGCTTTTCACATCCAGCTTTTTAAAAATTTTTGAAACATGGATTTTGACTGTTTTATCGCTGATGAACAGTGCCTGGGCGATCTCCTTGTTGTTCATCCCCTGGACAAGGCAAAGAAGGACTTCCTTCTCTCGCTCGGTGAGCATATCGTCCTTCTTTTCCTTCGGCTGTTCCGGCGGCTGCTGGTTAAAGCTCAGAAACTTCTTCGTCATCGAAGGCGCGATGACGGATTGCCCCCGGGCGACGGACCGGATGGCCTCAACAACATGCTGGGAAGGCGCATCCTTCAGCAGGTAGCCATCAGCCCCTTCTCGGATGGCCGACATAAAATATTCGTCGTGGTCAAACATCGTCAGGATCAGGATTTTAATTGAAGGATAATCCTTCTTAATCAACCCTGTTACTTCAATCCCATTTTTATCGGGTATATTAATATCCATTAAAATGACATCCGGCATGATTTCAGGCACTTTCAAAAGCGCATCCTTGCCGGAAACAGCCTCGCCGACTACCTTGATGTCGTGCTCGAGGTCTAGGATATTCTTCAAGCCGTCGCGCAACACCGCATGGTCATCGACGAGCATAAGCTTGATCATTCATTACTCCCCCTTCTATTCCCATCCGCGGCACCGTAAGCGTGATTTCCGTTCCGGCCCCTTCCTTGCTGTCCACCTGGAGGGAGGCCTGGATTTTTTCCGACGCCTCATTCATATGCAAAATGCCGAAATGGGGTTCGTTCCTCGCTTTAATCATCGCTTGGAACAATGAGAATCCGATACCATTGTCTTTTATTTTCAAAAAAACATTCTCGCGCTGATAGCTCAGCATCACTTCGATTTTCGTCGCCCGCGCATGCTTCAGGGCATTTTGTACGCTTTCCTGGAAAATATCGAATATGACCTTTTCCGTCATAGAACTTAATTCGAACTCGGTCCCTCTTTTTTCAAGGACAATTTCAACCGGATGTTCCTTCTTTACAGCCTGGATCCTTGACTGGATTGCTGTCATCAGGCCGACCCTTTCAGTCGGGTAAGGGCGGAGCGCGTAAATCGACTCCCTGACTTCCTTTAGGCTCTTCCTTAATTTATCGGTACTTTCCTGAATCAATTTTAAAGAGTCTTCTGGCGCCTTCGAGAATTTCCGCTCGGCGGTTTCCAGATTCAGAACCGCTCCAGCAAGCGTCTGAGCCACGCCGTCATGGATATCCCGGGCAATCCGGTTTCGCTCCTCGAGGATGAGACGCTTTTCCTCCTCGGCGAAAAGCCATTTTGTTTTAATTAGCACCGCCAATTGGTTGGTGAGGGTGACAGCTGATTGAATGTCATCTTCGGTAAAACTTTTTGTCCTGCTCCTCCCAAAAACGAACAAGCCGACAAGCTCTTCATCGAGCATCAGCGGAGCGTACATTTTGGAACGGATTTCTTCATGGAAAAAAGCAGCGGCCGGGCCAGACTGGCGCCGGGAATTGTGGTAAATGACAAGTTGCCTGACTGTATACAATCCATCAAGCAGGTTATCGTCGAAATCGGCCTCGTCATTTATGAGCCCCGATTGAAATTTTCGAACCCATTGCCCATCTTCCTTTGTCCACAAAATGCAGGCATCCACATCAATAAACGCAGGAAGGTTGTCACCAAGGAAACCCAGCCAATCGTTTGATGCAATCTTCTTGTTCAATTCCGATGAAATGCCGAAAAGGGCTTTCAGTTTCGATTTCTCCTTCCTCAGCCTCACGATGTTGGAGCTAAGCAACGCAAACCCGACAAGCGGTGAGAAAAAGAAGAAAAAGGAAATAACATCGATTTCTCCCCTGTTCTGATTGCCCAAGACAATGAAAAGGACGAGGTAAATATAAGAGACAGCAAGGCTGTTCAGTTCCTGTAGCGTTTTTTGCTTCCACATTTTCAGCGAGTAGGGCTGTGGGCGGACAACGAGGATGAAATCGACCAATAAATTATTGATCAGGTAAAAGGGGATGATGAAAAAGGTAATATAGAGCAGGCCAGCAAGAACAGCCGGCTTTGCGTCCAGCCCCGCTGCTGCTCTCACCCATTCAGCCAGCAAGTATGCCCCGTACAGGCTGATGACCAGTTGTGCCGGGTTAAAACAAACGATTCTAAGCGGCCTTCTTTTCCAAAGATTGGTCACAAAGACGGCGAATGCATAAGCCAAAAGCGCATAGTCGATTCCTTGCATGACATAAATGGCATATACAATCGGGAATGCGATCGTCGTAAATCCCCGCCAAACCGGCATCGGGTATAACTCGATGATAACCAGGAAGATAACAAGAAGGCAGAAAATCAACGGTTCATTCGGTTCTTTTATTCCGAACAAAGCGTTAAGGAGAACAAGTCCTCCAACTGCGGATATGCCCATCATGGAATAACGGGAAATCTTTTCTTTTCTTTTCAGATACTCCTTTGCTCCCATCCGCCCTGTTCCCCTTCCTGCCCATTCTAAATTTTCTGTTAATATTACTTTATGTGATTTGCATTCGATGTACAATAAAAAAGCCTCTTTCATGATGAAAAAGGCGGGAAAACCCAAACCGGCCAAATGGCATGCCACTGGCCGATGCTGGGACAAACCTATTCCGGGTTTGTTTACTGCCATTATCGCAAATTCTTCATCACCCTCCTATTCAGCAAAAGCAATATTTTATGTACTACTTTAGTAGTAAATGTGAAAATGGCTGTCAACTGCCATAAATTTGAACGATTTACAACCTGGTTTGTCACTCTTTTGTCAATCTATGGCAAACTCTGCATGTGTTTTTTATACTACACTGAAAGTGAATGGTTACTGACATTTTTGAAATAATTATTTGTGAAAAAGTTCACATTTTGTCGATTTTTATCCGGTCTTCAAGGTTCAACCTACATAAATATAATTCTCTCACTTCCCTTGCTTGTTGGGCACGCCTTTCCAACATAGAGCTAATTGTGGGAGCAAACTACTTTACAGAGGGTGACGAAATGAAATACGATTTGGTTCTTTTGCATGCCCCAAGTGTTTACGACTTCCGGAAAAATTCACTTCTAGCCGGCCCAATTAGCGATGTTGTTCCGTCCTCACCGGTATTTGAAATGTATCCGATCGGCCTGACCAGCATTGCCGATTATCTAGAAAGGTACGGCCTAAAGGTAAGGATTATCAATATTGCAAACAGGATGCTGATGGATCCTGATTTCGATGTCGAGAAAAAATTAGCGAACATCCAGGCCCGGGCCTTTGGAATCGACCTTCATTGGCTGCCCCATGCCCATGGCAGCATTGAACTGGCCAAAATCGTCAAAAGGCTCCATCCCGACACGCCAATCATTTTCGGCGGCCTGTCTTCCACCTATTATCATAAAGAATTAATTGAGTATCCTTGTATCGACTTTGTCGTACGCGGCGACTCGACCGAAAAATTAATGCTTATGCTTATGAACAAGCTCGAGTTCGGGAATGTCCATTTTGAGGATATTCCGAACCTGACGTGGAAAAAAGGCACGGAAATCGGTTTTAACCCCCTCTCCTACGTACCTAAGGACCTGGATGAATTTGACGTCCCCGGCTACCGCTACACTATCCGGTCTGTTTTCAAGTATAAAAATTTCATGGACCCCCTTCCCTATAACGGCTGGCTCCAATATCCGAACACAGCCATCCTGACAGCAAGGGGCTGCACTCAGAATTGCCTCATTTGCGGCGGATCGAAGGAAGGCTATGAGCAGAACTGCAACCGGAAGTCACTGGCCTTAAGGTCGCCGGCAAAATTAATTGAGGATATCCAATTCATCCAGCGCTTCAGCAGAGCCCCGATTTTCATCCTTCACGATATCCGCCAGGGCGGCAAAAAATATGTCGAAGAGTTTTTCAGCCTCCTGAAGGGCATAAATTTGAAAAATGAACTCGTATTTGAATTGTTCCAATATGGAGATGAAAGCTTTTTTAAAAAAATCAATGAAGCTGTTCCCCAATACAGCATTGAACTGACACTTGAAACCCATGACGAAAAGCTGCGGCTCCTGAATGGAAAATTCAATTGTACAAATGAAAAGGTGATAAGCACGCTTCAATCCGCCCTAAAGCACGGCTGTAAAAAGATTGACCTGTTCTTTATGGTTGGGATTCCCGGCCAGACCACTCAGAGCGCTCTTGAAAACATTGATTTTGCCGAAACGATCCATCTGGCGTGCGGCAAGGATCCCCGACTGTTCTATTTCGTCGCCCCGCTCGCACCGTTCCTCGACCCAGCGAGCGCCGCCTTTGAAAATCCAGAACGTTACGGCTACAAAAAGCTTTGCCATACATTGGAGGACCACCGAAAGGCAATCACACAGCCTTCGTGGAAGCATATGCTAAGCTATGAAACAACGGATATGACCCGGGATGATATTGTGAATGCTACTTATGAATCCGCAAGGCTCCTGAATGAATTCAAGTTGAAATACAGTTTGATCGACCTTGAAAGCTATCATGTTATCGAAAATAAAATAGAGAAATCCGTCCACTACATCGAAAGAATCGACCATTTGCTCACCCTTCCGGAAAAAGAATATGAAGTAGAACTGGCGAATATTAAAAAGGAAATCGAGGATTTGAACAAGCACAGCATTTGCGGAAGCAATGAGCTGAAGTGGGAGGTCCAAAAGAACTATGCGAACTTCTTCTCCCTCGCCATGGTCGGCCTTGAACAACTTTATGAAGAGTATGCGATTAAGCTTCGGAAGCAATTTCATCCAAAAATACGCCACCAGGTGAAACTCGACGTATAGCGCAATGAGCCCTTGATTGGGCTCTTTTTTTTATTGTCTGGTTTTCTTTTGCCATTAAAGGAAAAATTATTTTTTTGAAAAACAGGATTATTATACTGGCATAGGGGTAAATATTCCTATCACTCTTCGGAGAAAGGAGTTTTACCGAAAGCATGAATATGGGGAAATTATTTGCTTTTTGCTTGCTTACTATCTTGCTTTTATCAGGCTGTGCCGAGAAGCACAAGCTCGACGATGGAAGCGAACTTATCCGCAAAGGGGAGTTTGCTTTTGCTGCCTCCGGTGAATTCAAGCCTTTCAGTTATATGACCGATGACCTTAAAATGACCGGGTTCGATGTAGAAGTTGGAAAAGCCGTCGCAAAGGAAATGGGGCTTAAGCCTGTTCCAAAAAGGATGAAGTTCAAAGGAATTGTTGAAGGGGTTAAAACCGGCCGGGCAGACGCCGCTGTTGCCTCACACACCATCAATCCCCAAAGGAGCAAACATGTCTCCTTTTCTACTCCCTATTATTATTCGGGGCCACAAATCTTTGTCCGTCCCGATAGCGGAATTAAAACGGTCGACGATTTAAAAGGGAAGGAAGTTGCCGTCGCAAAAGGCTCTACATACGCCGATACCGCCAGCAAATATACCTCGAATCTTAAAATGTACGATAGCGACATTACCGCCCTGAAAGCCTTGAGTATAGGAAGGCACGATGCGGTCATCACCGATTTTGTCACCGGGAAAAGCGCGAAAAAGGAAGGATTCGATATAGAGGGCCGCCAGCTTATCGAGCGGAGTGAGCAGGCAATCGTCCTTCCACAAGATAATCCCGCCCTTTTGAAAAGGGTCAATGATGCTCTTGAAGCTCTCAGGAAAGACGGGACTCTCCGCGAAATCTCGATCAAGTTTTTCGGTGAAGATATTACACAAAAACCTGAATAGCCAAGGCCTCGCCTTTTTTATGGCATAGAATAGAAATCAGTGAGAAAGGAAGATTCCAATTTGCCTAGTTTTTCACACTTCTTCAATACGTTGATTAATAGCAGCGGCCTGTTCATGGACGCCATGCTTTTAACATTAAAGCTTACCGTTGTATCGGTGCTCGTCGGAATTGTCATCGGATTGTTTTTTGCCCTTTTAAAAATTTCAAGGGTTAAAGCGCTCGGATATATTTCGGACGTTTATGTATACCTTGTGCGTGGGACCCCGCTCATTGTCCAGATTTTCATTTTGTATTTCGGGATAAGCGGCATCTTTCTTTTGCCAGACTTCTGGGCTGCCTCTTTGGCGTTAGCATTTCACAATGGCGCTTACATTGCGGAAATATTCCGCGGCTCTATCCAGGCGGTCGATAATGGCCAAATGGAAGCGGGCCGTTCACTCGGGATGAGCAAAGGGCTTACGATGCGAAGGATTATTTTGCCTCAGGCATTCCGCCGTGCCCTCCCTCCGCTTGGCAACCAATTCATTATCGGTCTAAAAGACTCGTCACTCGCCGCCTTTATTTCAATGAACGAGTTGTTCAACGTGGCGACTACACTCGGATCAAACAACTTCGACGAAATGACGTATTTGCTGATTGTTGCGGTCTACTACCTGATCCTGGTAGCCCTGCTCACATTCATCGTCAACCGTTTTGAAAAGAGACTGGCCGTCAGCGACCGATAGGAGGAAATGTGAATGGAAACACGTGAAATGATAAAAGTCGAAAACTTAAATAAGTCATTTGGAGATTTGCATGTTTTAAAAGATATTAATCTATCCGTCTATGAAAGTGATGTTGTTTGCCTTGTCGGCGCCAGCGGCTCTGGTAAAAGCACCCTGCTCCGCTGCCTCAACTTCCTTGAAAAAAAGGACCGGGGCAAGATCATTCTCAATGGCCGTGAAGTTCTGCCTGAAACCCATGATATCAATGAAGTCCGCCAGCAGGTCGGCATGGTGTTCCAGCACTTCAATCTTTTTCCGCATATGACTGTGCTTGAAAATATAATCGAAGCCCCAGTCCATGTGAAAAAAGTTTCCAAGGAGGAAGCATCAAAGGAAGCGATGGAACTCCTCCGGAAAGTCGGCCTTGAGGATAAGGCGGATGTGTATCCAAGCAAGCTTTCAGGCGGGCAAAAGCAGCGTGTCGCCATCGCCCGCGCGCTTGCCATGAAGCCGGATATCATGCTTTTTGATGAACCGACATCGGCGCTTGACCCGGAACTTGTCGGCGAGGTGCTCCAGACGATGAAGGAGCTTGCAGAGGATGGGATGACGATGGTTGTCGTTACCCACGAGATGGGCTTTGCTCGGGAAGTCGCCGATTGGATGGTGTATATGGATGATGGATATATTATTGAAAAAGGCCACCCCGAAGAATTTTTCACCAACCCGAAAGAGGAAAGGACCCGAGAGTTCCTCAGTACGACTGGGTTGAAATAACAAATTGCCTGGGCACGCAAATTTGTATTAATCCGAGAAAAACAAAACCCCATTGGATCGGCTTGCGAAAAACCAATGGGGTTTTTTAATGGAGGTGGTATCACAGGGGTTGCGTGACAACTAAAACTGGTTTTGGCGTTTGGTCGGCACGAATCAGGGCGGTGCGTGACAACTAAACTGGGGTTTGACCTTTGGTTGTCACGTATCGAGAACTTACGTGACAACTAAATCGGATTTTCGTCCTCGGTTGTCACGAATCAAGGACTTGTGTGACAACTAAACCCAATTTTTGCTCTTGGTTGACACGAATCAGGGCGGTGCGTGACAACTAAACTGGGGTTTGACCTTTGGTTGTCACGAATCGAGAACTTACGTGACAACTAAATCGGATTTTCGTCCTCGGTTGTCACGAATTGAGAACTTGCGTGACAACTAAATCGGATTTTCGTCCTCGGTTGTCACGAATCAAGGACTTGTGTGACAACTAAATCGGGTTTTAGCCTTGGGTTGTCACGAATATAGGTTTTGCGTGACAACTAAACTGGGGTTTGACCTTTGGTTGTCACGCATCAGGGACTTGCTTGACAACTAAACCTGATTTTGGCTCTTGGTTGTCACGAATCAGGGCGGTGCGTGACAACTAAATCGGGTTTTGGCCTTAGGTTGTCACGAATCGAGAACTTACGTGACAACTAAATCGGATTTTCGTCCTCGGTTGTCACGAATCAGGGACTTGCTTGACAACTAAATCGGATTTTCGTCCTCGGTTGTCACGAATCAGGGACTTGCTTGACAACTAAATCGGATTTTCGTCCTCGGTTGTCACGAATCAGGGACTTGCGTGACAACTAAACCCGATTTTGGCTTTTGGTTGTCATGAATCAAGAACTTGCGTGACAACTAAACTGGGGTTTGACCTTTGGTTGTCACGAATCCGAAATCGAGATTTTGTGCTCCAATTGAATATACGTTTTTAGACCATCAGATTAAAAAATGGACTTCCCTACCTTCCTATTATTCATAGTAAGTATTTTTTGCTTTACCCAAAACTTTAAAATGTTTCTGCAAAGCCCTTAAATATGTACGGCTGCTAAGATTAACCTGGCACCATTCCTTTAGGCTTTGTGCTGTCAATTTTATTTCCGGAAAGAGAATTTTAAATTCTTTGGCGCTCCTCAATATCGCCTCCTCAATCTTTTCCTGGCAGCCGCAATTTCCGCAGATCAATAACAGGTTATTCTTAGTAGTCATCCTACACAAGCACTTCCCACAAAATATCCCCTTCTTTACCCCCTCATACGTATACGCTGGCAACTTGGAATAGTTGCCGCCATCTTTATTAGATGTTAATAGAATATTAGCCAGCTTCTTATGGCTATCATTTAGTTTGGAGGGCCGGCTGTCCATTTCAGCCATGAACCGGTTTACCTGGGTCGGGTGAATAATAGATACGTCTTCGGGAGCATTGTATAAGGTGAATTCAGGATGGATGAAGACCAGAGTGGAGCGAACGAGGAAATTCAGCTTGTTCTCGCGGAGGAATTGATTCAAAAGATAATTGCTTCTGTTAAGCCGCTCAAAAGGATTCTTGCATTTATGGCCTGTCTGCTTCGTGTAAAGCTCGCCATCCTTCCACACATAATCGCCCTTGTAATACTTCACATCAACCGCGTCAATGATCCCCTCGGAAATGATAGTCGAATCAATTTGAAAATCAGAGCGGTTTGCCTCAAGCAACAGATCATTCAAAATATACCGTTCTTCCTTAAGCTGAGCGGAAAGCTTGTCGAAGGCCACCTCCCCCTCGAACCCCGCTTCCAGAATAGACAAATAAAACTTTTCGCTCTCAGACAGCTCCATACGCGCATTCAATGACCGCATACACTGCAATTCCACGGACTCCGTTCTTTCCTTTAGTATCATAAACTCAGCTTCCTTTCATATGGTTCTACCCTTAGTTCTACAGAATCCTAATATCGCCCTACCAAACGAATGTGAATATTCCGTTAACTTTTCCCCATGTTCTGCAGGCTTTACTAACAAAAAAAGGCACCCAGAAACCCAGGCACCTTTCCAAATACAGCAAATTTAATTCAGCTCGAGGTTTTTCGTTTCGCGCCCGAGGAAGAATACGGCTGCCGCGCCTACGAGAATGGACACGCAGAAAATCGAAAATATAACCTGAATTGAGTACCCTTGCGCAGAAAGATACGGAACCAAAAGCGGCCCCAGAATACCCCCGACCCTTCCAAACGAAGCGGCCATACCCGTACCCGTTCCCCTGACGGAAGTTGGATATTGTTCAGGTGAATACGCATAGAGCGCTCCCCATGCCCCAAGATTGAAGAACGACAGGAATGCGCCAGCTGTAAGCAAGACCCAGAGTGTGTCCGTTGTACCAAAGAAATACGCGCTTGCCGCTGTTCCCGCCAAATAGACAATAAGGACGAATTTCCTGCCAATTTTTTCGATAAAATAAGCGGCCGTAAAATAGCCCGGCAGCTGGGCCAAGGTCATAATCAATACATATTGAAAGCTTTTAATCATGCTGAAGCCCTTCATAATCATGACAGATGGAAGCCATAAAAACATTCCATAATATGAAAAAACGACACAGAACCAAAGGATCCAGAGCATGACAGTCGGGCGGAGATACTCTCCCGACCACAGCGTCTTTACCCCTTCAAGCACCGATGGTTTCTTCTTTCCCTGAAGGGTTACGTAACGCGGCGAATCCGGGAGATTAATCCTTAGGTAAATGGCATAAAGCGCCGGGATGGCTCCGAGGATAAGTGCTGCCTGCCACCCGAATTTTGGAATGACAAAATAGGAAATGAGCGCCGCTATCAGCCAGCCAAATGCCCAAAAGCTCTCAAGCAGTACTACAACCCGTCCTCGCTTCTCCGCCGGGACGCTCTCGGCAACAAGAGTTGATGCGACCGGTAGTTCCCCTCCAAGGCCCATCCCAATCAAAAAACGGAGAATAAGGAAAATGGCCAATGAGGTCGTCAGTGCTGATAGCCCACTGCCGATTGAAAATAATAATAAAGTAATAATAAAGACATTTTTGCGGCCAACTTTGTCAGCCATAAGCCCGAATAAAAGCGCCCCCACAGCCATACCAATTGAGTTGATGCTGCCAATCCAGCCCATCTCTTTTGGCGTCAGGCCCCAATCAATTTTAAGTGCGGCGATGATGAACGAAAGCATCCCTACATCCATCGCGTCAAACATCCAGCCGAGCCCGGCGATTCCTAACAGCTTTTTCTCTGAGATTGTTTTTATATTCTTCATCTTTTCCCCCTGCATTTTACTCTCAATATTTTATACTACCCATCTTCCATACTTTTCAGTTGGCTGTTTTTTATTTTAACAGGTGTCAAGACACTTATCACCATCTTTTTTTAAAAATTATTTCCCAGGAAACAAAATTCGCCGAAAAACGTCAAAAAACCACCCGCCCAGATATGGACGGATGGTTTTGGAACGCAATTTAATACCCTGAAAATTCGGCAGCCCGCAATCTTAAATTTCACCTAAAAAAATTGGAGAACTGAATGTCACCCAAAATACATTGGACAGAAATCTCAAATGTCCCCCAAAAATCTTAATGTCACCAAAGATACATTGGCCCCAACGGGAAATGTCGCCCACAATACATTTGGCCGTAAACTTATTGGGCTGCCTAAATACATTAAACCCGATTTTAATGCCCGCCAAGATACGCCATTTTTACTTGTTCGCTTTCATTTAGCTCCGCGGCTGTTCCCGAAAGGACGACCCGGCCAGTTTCAATGACATAAGCCCGATTGGCGATTGACAACGCCATATGGGCATTTTGCTCGACAAGGAGAATGGTTGTACCAGTTTCATTAATCTCGGAAATAATTCTAAAAATCGTTTTTACAAGAAGCGGCGCAAGGCCCATGGACGGCTCATCAAGAAGCAGAAGCCGCGGCCTGGCCATTAGGGCGCGCCCCATGGCGAGCATCTGCTGTTCCCCGCCCGATAGTGTGCCTGCTTGCTGCTTTTTACGTTCCAAAAGCCGTGGGAAAAGATCGTATACTTTTTCGAAATCAGCCTTAATGCCCGCTTTATCTTTTCGAAGATATGCCCCAAGCTCCAGGTTTTCCTCCACAGTCAAATTGGCAAAAACTCGGCGCCCCTCGGGAACATGGGAAATTCCATGTTTAACAATTGTCTGGGCAGCTTTACCCGCTATATTCTCTCCTTTAAAATTGATTTGGCCCCGTTTTGGCTTCAAAAGCCCTGATATGGTTTTAAGCAAGGTGCTTTTCCCGGCACCGTTCGCGCCAATGAGCGTAACAATCTCACCTTCATTTATTTCAAGGGAAACATCCTTCAATGCATGGATATTTCCGTAGTACACATTAATTCCATCCACTTTAAGCATTACGATACCTCCTCGCCCAAATATGCCTCAATTACCTTTGGATTGTTCCTGATTTCTTCAGGTGTACCTTGGGCAATCAGCTGTCCGTGGTCAAGGACGTATATCCGTTCACATACCCCCATGACAAGTCCCATGTCATGCTCTATTAGCAGCACTGTCAAATGGAAGCGCTCCCTAATGAACGAAATCAGGCTCATAAGCTCCCTTGTTTCCTGCGGGTTCATCCCCGCAGCAGGCTCATCGAGAAGCAGCAGTTTTGGGTTGGCAGCGAGTGCGCGGGCAATTTCAAGCCTCCGCTGCTGGCCATACGGAAGGTTTTTCGCTTTTTCATCCCTGAAGCGGTCCAGCCCAAAAATTTTCAGGAATTCAATTGCCTTGTCATCCATTTCCCGTTCTCCTTCAAAATGCTTAGGAAGGCGGAAAACCGAGCTTGGTATCCCATGCTTCGCCAACGAATGGTATGCGACTTTTACATTGTCAATAACGGAAAGCTCGCCAAAAAGGCGGATATTCTGGAATGTCCGGCTGACACCCTTTCTTGTAATTTTAAAAGGGGGAAGCTTTTTCAGGCTCTCTCCATCAAGCTTGATCTCGCCCTCAGTCGGAACGTAAACGCCAGTCAGCAAGTTGAAGAAAGTTGTCTTCCCTGCGCCGTTCGGGCCAATCAGGCCAACCAGTTCTCCTTGGAACAATTCCAGATTCACATTCCATACCGCTTTCAGGCCGCCAAATCGTATTCCGGCATTTTCCACTTTAAGCAACGGAGTGCCCTGTGCCATCATGGTCACCTCCCGCCTTTTTCGATTTTTTAAAGAATGATGTGATTTCCCTCGTACCCAATAGTCCCTGCGGACGGTAAAGCATGGTTAATATAAGGATAATGCTGTATAAAATCATCCTCGTTTCAGGATAAGCCTGCAGGAATGTAGAAACAATCGTAAGGAGGATGGCGGCGATAACCGATCCCGATAGGCTGCCAAGGCCGCCAAGAACAACAATGATCAAAATATCGAACGATTTCAGGAAACCGAAATTGGACGGCTGGATGATGTAGAAGTTATGAGCAAAAATCGCGCCCGCGACCCCCGCGAAGAATGCGCCAATCGCGAAGGCAACAACCTTATAGTATGTTGTGTTAATCCCCATTGCATCGGCTGCGGTTTCATCTTCCCGAATTGAAATACATGCCCTGCCGTGGGTGGAATTCGTGAAGTTGACAATGACAACTAGCGTGATCATAACACAGGCGAATGTCCAGGCCCACGTACTCATCTGCATAACCTGCATGCCGCTCGCCCCTCCAACGTAGTCGAAGTTTAAGAGAGCGATCCTGACAATTTCACCAAATCCAAGTGTTGCGATCGCAAGATAGTCCCCTTTCAGGCGAAGGCTCGGGATGCCGATGATCAGCCCCGCGACAGCGGCCGCAAGTCCACCTACAACAATGGCAACTGCGAACGGCAGCTCGAACATCATGGTCATGATTGCCGATGAATAGGCCCCGACTGCGAGAAAACCCGCATGGCCGATGGAGAATTGGCCGGTGATTCCAATGATCAAATGAAGGCTTGCCGCGAGCATAATATTGATGCCCATTGTAACCAGGGCATTAACATGGAAAATATTCAATACTTCTCCTGTTATCATCGCCTGGATTATAAAAAAGAGAACGAACGACAGTACAATTGAGAGCCAGAATCCTTTTCCGCGTTTTACGTATTTCATCTTGCTCCCCCCTATACTTTCTCTCTCACATTTTTGCCGAATAGTCCTGACGGAAGGAAAATAAGAATCAGGATGAGGACAATGAACGCAACACCGTCACGCCAGAGCGAGTAGCCAGCAGCGCTGACTAGTGCCTCGATCACCCCAAGCAGAAGCCCTCCCACCATCGCTCCCGGGATAATGCCGATTCCTCCCAAAACCGCGGCGACGAACGCCTTAAGTCCTGGAATGATGCCCATCAGGGGCTCGATTTTTGTATAATAAATCCCGAAAATGACGCCAGCCGCCCCGGCAAGCGCAGACCCGATCGCGAACGTGGCTGAGATGGTATTGTTTACATTTATGCCCATCAGCCTAGCCGCATCGGCGTCATGAGATACGGCCCTCATCGCCTTGCCGATTTTCGTCTTATGGACAATGAACTGAAGGATAATCATTAGGCCAACCGAAATACCAAGGATAAAGAGAGATTGGCTGCTGACGTTCACCCCAAAAAGATCAATCGTTTCTTTAGGGAGGACATTTTCAGGGTACGCCTCAGGCTGGGCTCCCCGAACATAAATGACGCTGTATTCTATGAGAAGGGATACGCCAATCGCTGTAATCAATGCGGCAATCCGCGTGGCGTTCCGAAGCGGCTTATAGGCAATCCTCTCGATCAGTACACCGAAAAGGGAACAGACGGCCATTGTTAAAATAAGTGCTGGGAAAAAAGAAAGTTCAAGAATCGTAATGGAATAAAAGCCAACAAATGCACCGACCATAAATACGTCGCCATGGGCAAAGTTAATTAGTTTAACAATTCCATATACCATCGTATAGCCAAGGGCAATGAGAGCATAAATGCTTCCTAGTGAAATTCCGTTTATCAACTGCTGTACAATTTCCATAATTTTTACTCCCCTTGAAAGATACTGTTATTGGTGTTCCTTATTGGGTTTCCTCCTTTTTCATTCTCCAACAGTCATTTTCTGTTAAAAGCTACTTAACCCAAAATAGGGGGACAATGCCCCCTATTCAGCTTTTTTCAGGATTCTTATGGATTAACCTTTGTTTCGAAGGCCTGCTGTCCATTCTCGTATTTCAGGATAGCGGCAGATTTAATAGGATTATGGTTTTCATCCAGGGTAAGTGTACCCGAGACAAGCTGAAGGTCCTTTGTTTCCTCAAGAGCCTTTTGAATCTTTTCCGGGTCGGCGCTGCCGGCGCGCTTAATTGCATCTGCCAGATAATAAGCTGTGTCATAGCCAAGGGCCGCGAAGGCATCCGGTGATTTTCCTTTGTTAGCGCTCTTGAATGCTTCTACAAATTCCTGGATTTTTGGATCCGGATCTGCTGCAGAATAATGGTTTGTAATGAATGTGTTATTTAGGGCGTTCGCACCTGCCAGCTCAACCAGCTTAGGCGAATCCCAGCCGTCACCGCCCATAATTGGGACATCCAGGCCAATTTCACGAGCCTGCTTAACGATTAGGCCGACTTCTTCATAGTAGCCAGGAAGGAAAATAAAATCAGGATTTTGGGATTTAATACGTGTCAATGTTGCCCTGAAATCTGTGTCCTTGCCCAAATAGGCAGCGTCATCAAGCAATTCCCCGCCTTTTGCCTTAAAGGCTTCCTTAAATGCCGCCGCAAGCCCTTTCGAATAGTCACTCGCTGTATCAATGTAGACAACTGCCTTCTTCGCATTCAGCTCATCAGACGCGAAGTTAGCCGCGACTGTTCCTTGGAACGGGTCGATGAAGCATGTCCTGAATGCATAGGTATTCAGCTTTCCGCCTTTGCTCGTTATATCCGGATTCGTACCGGTAGGTGTGATGACTGGAACTTTATGCTTCTCTGCAAGCTGGATTTGCGCCAGTGTATTTCCACTAGTCGCAGCGCCGATTATCGCGGAAACTTTATCCTGGCTGATCAATTTAACCGCCCCGGCTGTCGCTTCCGAAGCATCGGACTTATTATCGAATTTTACAAGCTTAATTTTCTTACCATTTATGCCTTCCTTATTGATTTCGCTTACAGCCAGATCAAGCCCTTCGGAAATCGATTGGCCATAGGAGGCCACTCCTCCAGAAAGCTCAACGTTTACCCCAATCTTAATCGTTTCGCCGTCTTTCTCCTTTCCGCTCGATCCGCTGCTTTCCTTTGAACCGCAGCCCGCTATTATGCCCGCGATCAAGGAAAATGATAGAAAAATGCCTGCCAACTTTCTCTTCTTCATTACTAGGTCCCCCTTCTCTTTTTTAACTTTAATTCCTTTTCAATACTGAAAATAAACTTAATTCTTAATAAAAGCAATATTCTGAAAACATTGTACATGATTCCCCCGCTTCCGTCTAGTCTTTTAAAAGTTTCTTGCCATAGCTTTTTTGCTTTTACTTTCTTCTTTTTTCGACAACCGCCTATTAATTTTATCCTCTTATATCTTTCATTTCCTTGATTTGTATTATAATGGCTTTACAGTGGAAATGTTTTTCATTACATAAGTAGGAGTTGGTCTATTTTGAAAAATGAAATTATTGAACGATTTATTTCCTATGCCCGAGTGAACACCCAATCGGATGAATCGAGCACATCCTGCCCGTCCACTACTGGCCAGCTTGACCTTGCCCGGATGCTTGTTGATGAACTGAAAGAGATTGGAATGGAAGAAGTTTCGATGGATGAAAACGGTTATGTCATGGCAACCCTGCCGGCCAATACGGACAAGGATGTACCAACGATCGGCTTTCTCGCCCACCTTGATACTGCCACAGATTTCACCGGCAAGGGGGTAAACCCGCAAATCGTCGAGAATTATGATGGCAAAGACATTGTCCTGAACAAAGGCTTGAATGTTATCATGAAAACAAGTGATTTCCCACAACTCTCTGATTACTTCGGACATACGCTGATTACAACCGACGGGAAGACTCTCCTTGGAGCCGATAATAAAGCGGGCATCGCAGAAATCATGACAGCGATGGCTTATCTGATTAAAAACCCTGAAATCAAACACGGGAAAATCAGGGTCGCTTTTACTCCGGACGAGGAAATCGGAAGAGGCCCTCATAAATTCGACGTCGGCGCATTCCAGGCAAAATACGCCTATACAGTTGACGGCGGGCCAATCGGCGAACTTGAATATGAAAGTTTCAATGCTGCTTCAGCAAAATTGACATTCAAGGGGACGAATATCCATCCTGGAACTGCAAAGGGAAAGATGATCAATTCGGCTAAGATCGCGATGGAATTCCACCGGATGCTGCCTGCGGAGGAAGCGCCCGAGTTTACAGAAGGCTATGAAGGTTTTTACCATTTAATTTCCTTTAACGGGGATGTCGAAGAAACGAAAGTTTACTATATCATCAGGGATTTTGACCGTGCCAGTTTCGAGGCAAGGAAGGAAAAGATCATTAAAATCGCAGATGAGCTGAGGAAAGTCCATGGCGAAGACGCCATCCAGCTTGACCTGAATGACCAGTACTACAATATGCGTGAAAAAATCGAACCTGTGAAGGAAATTGTGGATATTGCCTATGAGGCGATGACAAACCTCGGGATTACCCCTATCATCAAACCAATCAGGGGCGGTACGGACGGCTCCCAGCTTTCCTACATGGGCCTCCCTACCCCGAATATTTTTACCGGCGGGGAAAATTTCCACGGGAAATACGAATTTATTTCTGTTGACAATATGCTAAAGGCAGTCGATGTCATCATTGGGATTGCCAAGCTGTTCGAGGAAAAGGCGTAATAAGTGCAACGAGGCAGGGGACGAATCCCCTGCCTCACGTGTTATAAAAGAGTTAACTCAAGCTTTTTCCTTACATCTCAGCGTTTTTTACCATTTTAACAATGTCTGCAAGATTTGTTTTTCCGCTGTATCTCATGACGCCTTTCGCATATATACGATTAGCTACATAGCTTAATAGAGCTATAGTAGCGAGCAAGACGGCAATTGAAAGGAAAATCTCCACCAGCCCTGCCTCTCCAAGGACAATCCGGGAGAAAACAACCATCGGCGAAAAGAACGGAATGTAGGAACTAACCAGGACAATTGTCGCATTTGGGTCGAGCATAGTCTTCATTCCAAGCAGGAAGGCTCCCATCAGCAAAATAGACACCGGGAAGATGATGGAACCGATGTCCTCCATCCTGCTGATAACCGATGTTATCGAGGCAAACAACAGGGCATAAACGAAATAGCCAAGAACAAAGAACAGGCTTAGGAATAAAAATATTTTCGGATTCAGTACAGACAAATCAAGCGGCATTCCGAAAATCTCAAGTTCGCCTGATGTCCATCCAAGCATCTTCGCAACCCCGTAGGCAAGGGCAACCATGCCGATTTGAATCAACCCCGACACCATCGCCGCAATGATTTTCGCATACATCATTGTTACCGGCTTTACTTTCGTTATCATGATTTCCATGACTCTTGATGTCTTCTCACCGGCAATGCTCAGCGAAACCGTATTGCCGAACATGATGATAAACATGTACATGAGAAAAAGGAAAAAATAGACGAGGCCGAGTGACTCTGTTTTCTTGAGCGCGATTTCATCAATTTTCACGGGCGTCAGCAAGGAACCGGCAACAGCGGGATCGAGCTTATTCTCCGAAATGACTGTGTTAAGGTACTGGGGCTGCATAACGGAATTAATCAGGCCAAGGACCTGGAAATCAACCATACGGCGGAAATAATAGTCCACTTTAGGGGCGTCACCGCTGCCCGACACTATGATTAAAGCATCGGCATTGCCATCCTTCACCTGCTTCTTAATCCCTTCAACCTTATCAACCGTAATTTCTTTGACATCGGCAAAATCCGCTTTTGCCCTACTGGTGCCAAAGGAATAACCTGTGGACTGGTTGCTGACGTACACAGTCATTTTTTCATCGTTGCCAAAGTAATGTGTGAATCCGAAATAGCCAAAAATGGCGGCGAATAATACAGCCGCAGTGATGATAAAGCCTTTCCCGGACAAGCCTTCCTTTAAATGAAACCGCAATACTGTAAGGAATTTTTCCATTTAGCCCACCCTCTCGACAAAAATTTGATGGAGCGTCGGCTCAAGAAGGGAAAAGTTCTGGAGTGGAACGCCTCCAGCCTCCGCGGCTTTCAGTATATCCATCCCTTCCTTTTCGTTATGTACCTTCGCGATAAAAACCAGGCCATTTTTCTCAAACGGCATATTTAATTGCTTAAAAATTGGTTCTAGTGGACCGGATGAAGTGATCCGCAGATTCTTGTATCCATACTCATCCTTTACCGTTTGAAGCTTACCGGATACGACTATATTTCCTTTTTTCATCATGCAGACATTCTCGCAGAACATCTCGATTGACTCCATCCTATGGCTTGAAAGGATGATCGTTTTTTCCTGTTCGACAAGCTCTTCCATGACATTGCCAAGCATAGTGGCATTGACCGGATCAAGGCCACTGAATGGCTCGTCAAGTATAATAATCTCGGGGTCATGCAGCAAAGTGGCAATGATCTGGATTTTTTGTTGGTTCCCTTTTGACAGCTCGCTAGCCAGTTTGTTCTTATACTCGGTAATTTCAAACTTCTTCAGCCAATAATCAATCCGTTCATTTGCAAGCTTCCTGCTCATCCCTTCAAGCTGCCCAAAGTACCGAAGTTGTTCGGAAATTTTTGTCTTTGGATACAGCCCTCTTTCTTCAGGAAGATAGCCTATCGACAGCTCCTCCCTGCGGAACGGCCGCCCCTCCCAAAGTATCTCTCCACTGTCAGGGCGAACCAGCCCCAGCATCATTTTAATCGTTGTTGTTTTTCCAGCGCCATTCCTGCCAAGCAGGCCAAGTACTTGGCCTTTAGGCAGCTGAACGGAAACATTGTTTACAGCCACATTATCGCCGTACCGCTTTGTCAGATTCCGAATTTCCAGCCCCATTTTTTCCCTCCTCCAAATTTTTGAAGTGAATTTTATAAGTGATATCTAGCACTCCTACTATAATAATCCATTTTCCACCTTTTCAGGGGCTTTTTTTATTAAAAGTACCATTTCTCCATTAGAAAAAACCCGCGGCTTCTTACGGGTTTCCTTCGTAGCTGTTTTGTTTTTCAAGTTATCGAAGCACAGGATTTTCGTTCAATCAGTTTCGCCGGAAGAATTACTCCTTTCGGCTCCACTTCAGGATTTTCAACCTTTTCAATTAAATATTGTGTAGCCAGATAGCCAAGCCGAATTGTGCCAATATCTATGGAAGTCAAAGGCGGATTCGAATGTTCCGAAAGGGAAAGGTTGTTGAAGCCGGCGATTGAAATTTCAGCCGGTACCCTTATGTTGTAGGATTCAAGACAGCCAATCATTTCGTGCGCAAGCAAGTCATCGAGAGTGATGACAGCGGTTGGGCGGCTTTCTATTTTCAAAAGGGCCTTCACCGCATCCTTCCCGTTACCCGCTACCATTTCATTTGTAAATGTATACTGCTCTACATAAGGAATTCCAGCCTCCGCTAAGGCCTCCCGGTATCCCTTAAGCCGGTCAATTGCAACCACGAAGTCGGGGTTCCCACCAACAAAAGCAATCTTCGTATGGCCGAGGCCGATTAAATACTCGGTTAACTGCTTCGTTATCCCAACATTGTCGTTGTCGACGTACGTAATCGAATTTTTATTTTTATTTGGCCTTCCCACCAAGGTAAAAGGAAACCCACTTTCCTTTAGGTATTCCATCGTCCGGTCCTTCATTCTTGAATACAGCAGAATAAGCCCATCTACCCGCCGGCCCATTACCATGGACACAACCTCTTCATGGATTTCAGCCTCGGTGGAGCCTGTTGAAAGGTAGATTCCATACTTTGTTGCATGGGCATGCTTGCTGATCCCTCTTAACACCTCCGGGAAGAAGGGGTTTTGAAAGGCTTTTTCCGCTGAGGCTGGCATAATCACCCCGATGGTTCTCGTACTTTTCGCAGCAAGGCTCCTTGCCTGGAGATTCGGGTAATAGCCAAGCCGTTCCATTACTTCTTTAACACGCCGCTTCGTCTTTTCACTGATCCGGGGACTGTCGGCAATGACCCTTGACACGGTGGAAGGCGCCACATTTGCTTCTTTTGCAACCTCTTTTATCGTAACCATCCTGCTTCCTCCCGGTACTCAAATGCATCTAGCTTTTATTTCTGTATTTTATAGCATGATAATAGGCTTGCTGCCAATGCCACCTATTTGACTGCCCCTTCCGATATCCCTTTTATAATCTGCTTCTGCGCAAAGAAATACGCAATGATGACCGGAATTATCCCAATCGTCAGGCCAGCGAGGGCAAGATGCCATTGCTTCGTGTATTCGCCGAAAAAGAAGAACATTTTCAACGGGATCGTTTCCATGCCTTCCTGGTTGATGACAAGCGACGGAAGGAGATAGTCATTCCATATCCAGATTGTATTCAAAATTCCCACCGTTATCGTAATGGGCTTCAGCATAGGGAAAATAATGTACCAAAAAATCTGGAATTTATTTGCTCCGTCAATAGTGGCTGCTTCATCGAGCGATTTCGGGATTGAATTCAACGTTCCATGATAAAGGAAAATCGACAGGCTCGCTCCGAAACCGAGATACATAAAGACAAGGCCGCTCCGGTTCAGCATATCCATCTTCCCGAAAATTGTGACGAGCGGAATCATAACAGACTGGAACGGAATGAGCATTGCCGCCACAAACATGAAAAAGATAATTGTACTAGTTTTACTTTTGTTCCGTGAAAGGGCGTATGCCGCCATTGACGAAAACACAATAATGATTGTAACACTCGCAACGGTAATAATGAGCGAGTTCATAAATGTCTTCAGGAAATCGAGCTGTGTAAAGGCGACGATATAGTTTTCAAAACTGAATATTTCCGGCAGCTTCAATGTATCGGAAAAGATTTCCCGCTTTGTTTTAAATGAATTGACAATCATCAGGTAAAAGGGTGAAAGCCAAAGAAGCCCAAGTAAAAGCCCGAGGATTTCGATTGGCAATTTGGCTTTGCGTTTCATTAAAGCTCAACCTCCCTTTTTTTGTTAATGTAAACCTGTGTCAGCGAGATAACTGCAACGATAATAAAAAAGATAACAGCCTTGGCTTGCGCATAAGACATATTCAATTCAACAAATGCAGTTTTAAAAATTTCCATCGCGACCATCTGCGTCGAATTGTACGGCCCTCCCGCTGTGAGGGACAGGTTTTGGTCATACAGCTTAAACGTGTTGGACAAAGTCAGGAACATGCTTACCGTAAAGGCTGGCGCGACAAGCGGGAGAACGATATACCGTAGGCGCTGGAACGGGCTTGCGCCATCAATCTCGGCAGCTTCGAGCAGTTCGTGCGGCACGCCCTCCAAATAGGCAATGTAGATGACCATAATATATCCGGACATTTGCCAGCTCATTAAGATAACAAGCCCCCAAAAACCGGTTTCAGTGGTCGACAGCCAGCCCTGCAGGCTCTCTACTCCCATAAGGCTGCCAATCCCGTCAAACACTTTCATAAAAATAAACTGCCATATGAAACCAAGGATCAGTCCGCCAATCAAATTTGGCATAAAAAAGATTGTCCTAAGAAAATTGCTGGACTTAATCCTTGAGGTAACAATAAGGGCAAGAGAAAGGCCGATTAGATTGATCAGGATAATCGACACGACCGAAAATTTGACTGTAAACCACAGGGCGGCCATGAACTTCTTGTCACTGAAAATATTGATATAGTTTTCAAAACCGATGAAGCCGCCTGTTTCAATGCCGTTCCAATTTGTAAAGGAATAATAGATTCCAAGGCCGAGCGGCAAAATAACGACCATCGACAACGCCAAAAGGACTGGGGCAAGAAAAAGCCAGTAAGATAAATCCCTCGTTCGCAGCATGTATAATCCTCCACATCTTTCGTTTCGTTCTCCTATATAATTTTCAGGAAAAAGGCAACTGAAGCTTCGCTTTATCTAAAACGGCGCCAAATGGCCAAGCCGCATTGTTTTCGAATTCATAAATAATGGAAACGAATAGCCACTATCAACAAAGGGGCTGACCCATAAGGTATTCGCCTTATTGAATCAGACCCTTTGTCTCATGAATGTGGTACGTGTATATGTTTCATTTGCCTAATCTATTTATTCCTTGCTTTTTCCCATGCTTCTTTGGATACATTAACAACATCATCCCATTTGGCCTGGCCGCTGACATATTTCTGGATTTCAATGCCCAGTGTATCCTGTCCCCATCCTGTTGGATAGCCCATGAATGTCCAGCCAATCGTCTTGCCTTCCTCGGCATACTTGTAGATATCCTTGGCAAGAGGATCTGATATTTTGGAAGAATCATAGCCGCTATATGCAGGAATAAATTTAAAATCGTTCAGGACTGTTTCTTTTCCTTCATCGGAAGTGTAGAGCCAGTCAAGGAATTTCTTCGCTTCTTTAGTTGTGGCTTCATCCTTGTTGCTGTTTATGCCCCAGTACATAGGGATGCCGACAGGAATAGAATCTTCCTTATAGCCTTTAACCGGGATCGGCAGAAGGCCGATGCCGTTATCGGCAAATTCCTGGTCGATTCCAGCAATTGATCCGTATACCCAGTTACCCTGCTGAATCATCGCAACCTTTTGTAGCGAGAACAATTCTTCAACCTGTTTGGAATAGTCAAGGCTTACGACAGGCTGGACTGAATACTCATTTTGTAGGTCAAGGACCTTTTTAAAACTGTCGCCGTACGTAAAATCAACATTTTTTGCTTCAAAAGCCTTTAATACGTTACCGTCAAACTCTCCTGCAAGGAAAGCATTGGACAAATGAAGGCCTGTAACCCACGTTTCCTTTGCAGGAAGGGCAAATACTGCCTGAAGGCCAAGCTCTTTCTTCTTACTGTCGAGGGTTTTCACAGCTTCTTCAAGGGCGGCAAAGCTCTTGATATCTTCTGGATTGATACCCGCTTTTTCAAAAACAGCTTTGTTGTAGATCAAGCCATAGCCTTCCTGGTTGTATGGAAGACCCATTACTTTGCCGTCTACGGTAACGCCATCAAGAGTTCCCTCAAGTGCGGCCTCCGCGGCTTTTGTGTCTGATAGGTCGGCAAGCTTGTTTTTCCAGTCTTCAACATCCTGCGGGCCGCCTACATTGTAAATGGCAGGCTCCTTGCCTGATGCGAATTTGGACCTTAGCGCGGCGCCATAATCTTCTCCGCCGCCTACTGTGGTGATATTAATTTTTACGCCTTTGTTTGCTTTTTCATATTCTTTCGCAACCGCTTCAAACTGATCTTTAAACTCTACTTTAAACTGGAAAATATCCAGTGTAACGTCTTTCTTTTTTGAGTCTGTATCCTTGGAACCGCCCGATGAAGATGAACAACCGGCCAGTACAAGGCTAAACAACAGGACAACTGCGAACAGGCTTGATAAAAGCTTTTTCTGTTTCATGACAAACCCCCGTTAATTAATGTTGAGTACACAAAATGAAAGCGCTTGCGAATCCCTCTAGAAAAATTCCGCCAAACTATTTGAGCGGTAGGCACAAGTACATCTTTTTGTGAAATCGTTTGCACTAAAGCATTTAAAAAAAGCACTCTTAATCAATATATCAATGATTTAACTGGACAACCCCCCTTCTAAATTAGGAAAACGTTTGCACATCTTGCCCATTCATCGTATCACGTTTTCATTAAACCTGACAATCTTTTAATTTTCAAAATTTAACAATTACTATCCGTCACGGTTCCCAAAAGTCGTCGATCGGCTCGGGCTGATGGCCGAAAAATTCCAGATTGACCCGGTTTCCCGTTACTGCAACCCCTTCTGATTCAAGCAGCAAAGTTTGCTGAAAACGTGCTTCTTCATCCTGGATGGCGATTTCGCCACGACCATTTACAACCCGATGCCATGGCAGATTATGCTTTTTGCTCATGGAGTGGAGTACCCGGACTACCTGCCTGGCCCCCCTCGGACTCCCCGCAAGCGTTGCGATTTGTCCATAGGTCATCACCTTTCCTACTGGAATGGCACGGATAATCTCGATTGTTCTTTTTGTGAATGGTGTCATTTTTTGTCTCGCTTTCTAGAGGACTGTTATTATTTTGTATGTGTAGTGTACTGGTCTAAGGGTAAGGGAAGGCCCTTTTTCTTTAAAAGATAGTTTACCATACAATAATCTACTCATTGACATAACCAATAATATTATTGAAAATATTACCATATAAAACAAATGTTTCTGATTACTCTAAAAATAAATATGCAAACGATATCAACTTTAAAGTATTATTAAAGGTATAGGATTGGGAAGGGGCAACAAATGCAATGTGGCGAGCAAGATTGTTTG
Organism: Neobacillus oceani; assembly: GCF_046237595.1. Lineage (NCBI taxonomy): Bacteria > Bacillati > Bacillota > Bacilli > Caryophanales > Bacillaceae > Neobacillus > Neobacillus oceani. Next base: position 4,428,493 of record NZ_CP143543.1, read on the forward strand.
ATTTTCTATTGTTTTTTTCCGCGCTGGCAATAGCCGTGCATACGCGGAGCCTGGATGTCGAAGTAAACCTGTATATTAAAGCATTGTTTTTGTTTTGGGCTTTTTCAACCCTTTACCATCGTTTGCGTGTCGTCAAAAAAACTGGCAATACGACAGTCGACTATGGGATTAGCTACAGCCTGTCGTTTGGAATTTTTGCCGGTCCGCTTGGGCTGCTCATCTTCGAAACGATTTACCGGTTTACGGTTTACATTAACAGGAAGCGGACGAAAACAGCTGACCCGGAAGAGTTTTGGGATACGTTTTATAACATTGGATCATTTTCGCTTGCTTATTCGGCTGCCTACTATTTGTACAATCTCTTGATTCCATTCTTTGAAACCCTGCCATTTGGGTTTTGGATTTTGCTATTTTTGCTCGTATTTGTTACTTCATTTCTAATAGACACCTTTTTGATTACCGTATTTTATATGCTTGGTGATGTGAAAACCTTCGGGGATGCTTACGATTTTTACAAAAGCAGGAGCCTGACGGATATGGGGAAGACTGCGTTAACGAATGGCCTGCTGCTTCTTTTCATCCATCAAGCTGAATGGGGGACGCTTTTTGCCCTTTTCTTATTGAATTACCTTGTCAGCCTGTCATTCTACTCAAAATCCCAAAGTATACAAGATAAATATGAGAGGGACAAGTTTGAACAGATGGCTTATACAGACTACCTAACAGGCATCAATAATAGGGCCTTTATGGACAAGAAGATGACGGAGCTAAGCCAGACCGAGGAGTATATCGGTGTTGTTGTCGCTGATATCGACAAATTCAAGAGCATCAACGATAACTACAACCACTCCGTCGGCGATCAGGTCATCCGGCATTTTGCCAATCAACTGAAAAGCTACCTAAATGTAAACGACAACCTCTTCCGGAGCGGTGGCGAAGAATTTACACTGTTCCTTAGAAACAGGAATTACGTTCAATGCGTTGATTTGGTTGAAAGGATTTTGCGAGGGGTAGAAAACAGCACCGTCGAAGTTGAATTCGGTTCCGAAACAGTTCCCATCTCCTATACATCATCTTTCGGGCTCTATTTCTATAAAATATCAGAGCAAGTTCCCCTTGAGAAAGGGTATATAGTTGCAGACCAGCTGCTGCTTGAATCAAAGCAGGATGGCCGCAACCGGCTTACCGCTGTAAACGGTTGCAACAATGCTGGCAAGCCTGTCCTTGTAAAAAATTAAAGGATGTTTAATTAAAACGCTGATTTAAAACCGAATCAGCGTTTTCAATTTCCGTTAGACAGGAAACTTTTTTTGCCTTGTTAACTATTTTGCAATTTAATTTCAGCCTAAAATTGTTGTATAATAATTCGTGGTGATTTTTTCGGCTTTTGTTTTCCGGTTCAAAATATAGCAGGTTAGGTATTTATTTTGGCATTAACATCCTTCATCCCATGGATATTTATAGGAAAGAGAGTGTGTTCAGAATGGGCCGCAAATGGAATAACATCAAGGAGAAAAAGGCATCCAAGGATGCGAATACAAGCCGGATTTATGCAAAGTTTGGCCGCGAGATTTATGTGGCTGCCAAGCAAGGCGAGCCGGATCCCGAATCGAACCAGGCACTTAAGGTCGTCCTCGAGCGGGCAAAAACATACAATGTGCCCAAAGCCATCGTTGACCGTGCGATTGAAAAGGCAAAGGGCGGTTCCGATGAAAACTATAGCGAACTGCGCTATGAAGGCTTCGGGCCAAACGGTTCAATGGTCATTGTCGATGCCCTTACAAACAATGTGAACCGGACCGCTTCCGAAGTTCGCGCGGCGTTTGGGAAAAACGGTGGAAATATGGGAGTCAGTGGATCTGTTGCCTATATGTTCGATGCGACAGCAGTTTTCGGGGTCGATGGAAAAACGGCCGATGAGGTTCTCGAACTGTTGATGGAAGCAGACCTTGACGTACGGGATATTCTTGAAGAAGATGATTCGGTCATCGTCTATGCGGAACCGGATCAATTCCATGTCGTTCAGGAAGCGTTCAAAAACGCGGGAATTACCGAGTTTACCGTAGCGGAATTAACCATGCTGGCGCAAAACGATGTGACACTCCCGGCTGATGCGCAAGCGAAATTTGAAAAAATGATTGATGCGCTTGAAGACCTGGAGGACGTCCGGCAAGTGTATCATAATGTTGATTTGGAAGAATAGGCAAATCCATCCCTTTACACAGGCTTTCCAGTCAGGAAGGCCTGTTTTTTGTTGGAACGGTGAATCTTTTTGCGGCTGCCAACGTATTACTTTAGTGCGGGCGCCTTAGTTTAGCGGCCGGGAAGGAGAAGTTTTATGGGAAATATCTATTTATTTTCATTGATTGCCGGGTTGCTGATGGCTATTTTAGTCATTCCATTTTACGGGCTTCCAGGCGGGAAAACGGGAGGAAAAAAATCAAGCCTGGCAGCACATATTAGTCTGGCTATCCTCCTCACGGTACTAGTTTTTATTTTTTATTATCTATTTAATATTGACAGGAACCTTTCTTCCCTATGGCTTTTTATTCTTGTTTCTTCCGCTGTCGGAGCCCTGTTTTCCACCGGAAAGGAAAAGCTCATAAAGGGAGTGCTGTTTTTAGGCAGCCTTGTATTCTGCCTCTACTTGTTGTCGGCGTTCCTTTTTAACGCAAATGAAAAGTATGAAACAGCAACAATGGACCAGAAGACGGAAATCGAAACGTTTGATGAAACGAAAACGCCGGCGAGTGTGCCGCCCCAGTTTGCGCGCAATAAGATGAGAAAGGCATTCGGGCAAGTTCCAAACACAAGCTATTACGAGTTAGGCAGCTTGCAAATCCAAAAGGTGAATGGCGAATATGTGTATATCGCGCCCGTTGAATTTTCCGGAGTCTTCAAATGGTGGAACGGCAAGACGACTCCCGGCTATTTTACGCTGAGCGCCACCGACTCGACAGCAAATCCTAAGTTTGTAAAAACGGAAATGGCCTATACCCCTTCCTCTTATTTCGGAAAAAACATTGAGCGCCATATCCGGATGCAGTACCCGAAATCGATTTTTTACGGCGACGTCCAGTTGGAAGTGGATGAAAGCGGCAAGCCATTCTATATCCGTTCTTACGGGAACTTCATTTCGGCTAGGAACGGCTTCGATGTGAAAGGGATTGTGATGGTTGACCCTCAGAACGGAAAGACGGTAGACTACGGACTGAATGAAATCCCTGATTTTATAGACGGAGCGGTTTCTCCAGAGGTCGTTAGCCTGCAGAACAGTTATTTCGGGAACTATGTCCATGGCTTCTGGAACAGCGTGTTCGGGAAAAGGGATGTAAAGCTGCCTTCGGATGAAGGAACAGAAGCGAACGTGACGCCCATTTTCGATGAAAATGGCACGATGTATTATTTTACCGACTTCACAAGCCCAAAGGAAGGCGTCGATTCGATGCTCGGATACTCCTTGACGGACTCAAGAACCGGTAAAGCAACCTATTACACCGGCAATCTCAAAGAATCGTATATGGATTCAGAAGGCGCATTGCAAATCATCGAGAAGAAATTCATTGAAAAGAAATGGAAAGGCAAAATGCCGGTCCTTTACAATTTCTATGGGGAAGCAAGCTGGCTGACTCCAGTCCTTGATTCGAATGGCTTTTTGCAAAATTACTTTATCGTCTCGGCAGCCAACCCTGAAATATCGGTATACGGAACAACCCCGAATGATGCGCTCAGGCTATATAAGCTAGAACTGCAGCGTGGAGGCGGCCGCCTTGACGGCAGGTCGGAAGCCGAGGAGAAACAGGTCAGCGGAACCGTCCTCCGGGTATATAAGGAAAAGTCCGGCGACTATACAGCCGTTTCCTTCCTGCTCGACAATAAGCAAAGCTACATTATTTCTTCGGAACGCGAACCCCTGGCGATTTACCTGAAAGAAGGCGATAAAGTACAGCTAACCTACCAGGATACAGGGGAAAATTTCCTTCCAGCAGTGCAGGTTAAAATAGAAGGCCTAAACTGAAATGAAAACCCATTGGATCTGCTTGGCCAGGCATGCCAGCTAATCCGATGGGTTTTTCTTTTTGTGACAACCGAACCGGGATTCAGTACTTGGTTGTCACGATTCTTTGCTTTTTGTGACAACCGAACCGCTATTCAGCACCTGGTTGTCACCGCCCTTTTTGCAATCGTGGCAGAGCCGCTAGATAATTTTAACTAAAAACACGATGAGCGAATCATGGCTCATCGTGTTTTTGTATGTCCTGTTTTTTTTACTGCGTCTCCTTCATTTTACCCATTTCCGGAGAAGCGGCCCTGTATCGCCATAAACCGGATCTGTCTCAGGAACCGGCACATTCCGGATTTCCCGAAGTGCCTGAGCGCGGCCGGCCGGATCCTTCTCCTTCATATTCGGGCTGGTCCCTTCAGGATAGGCTCCTACCACCTCAAAGTCCTCGCTGCCTTCAACCAGCTTATGGCCGGTTCCGGCTGGCAGCAGGATAACATCCCCAGCCTTCAAGTCAACCCGTTCACCCGCATCGCCGCCAAGGAGGACGGTTGCCTGGCCGGATTTAACTCCAAGCACTTCATGCACGTTGCTATGGTAATGATGGTAGTCGAAGATTCCGCCGGACCAGCTGCCGGTCCAATTATGGCGGTTGAATGTTTCCTCTATTCCATTCGGATTGTCGTTAAAAACACCCTCATAAACAATTACAGGCAAGTCAGGATTATTCGGGACCTGACCGTCATCCCTCAGGAAAAAAGATCGTTCATTAGCAGTTGCCATAATGACATTCCCCTTCCTCTTAAAATGATTCGCAAAGAACCACTACAGATTCTTTGCGTTGAAGGTGTCCCCTCCTTCAATCGTACCCGTCTTGAAGCCTTTGTAAAACCAGCGTTTCCTCTGTTCGGAAGTACCATGGGTAAAGCTTTCAGGAACAACATATCCTTGTGACCGCTTCTGGATTGTGTCATCACCTACTGCGGAAGCAGCATTCAGTGCTTCTTCCAGGTCCCCTTCCTCAAGAAGGTTTAAGTTCTCGGCGCGGTTTGCCCAAACGCCTGCAAAATAATCGGCCTGTAATTCCATCCGCACCTGATATTTATTGTATTCCTTCTCACTAAGCCGCTGTCGGAGAGATGCCATTTTTTCCGATGTCCCCAACAATGTCTGGACATGGTGCCCAACCTCGTGGGCAATCACATAGGCCATCGCAAAATCGCCGGGCGCCTGGAACTTGTCCTGAAGCTCCCGGTAAAAACTCAGGTCAATATACAGTTTTTCATCACCCGGACAATAGAATGGACCGACTGCCGATCCCGCCACGCCACAGGCAGACTGGACAGTTCCTGAGTACAAAACAAGAGTCGGCTCCCTGTATTCCATGCCTTCCTCCTTGAAAATTTCCGTCCAGGCCTGCTCCGTATCGGCCAGGACAACCGAAACAAATTGCGCCAATTCCTTCTCCTCGGCCGTTTCCTGGTATGGCGGCGGTGATTCAAGCCCAGTCCCGCCACCGCCAAGGTTATTAAACACGTCTCCTATATTGCCGCCGCCAAGAAGCGTCATTATCAAAACAAGGACAATCCCGCCGATTCCACCGCCCATGAGCATCCCACCGCCACCCTTGCCTCGTCTATCTTCAACGTTCGAACTTCCCTGTCTGCCTTTCCATTGCATAGGTTGTTCCTCCTTGAAGTAAAAAAGTAAACAACAGTTATTTCTCTCCCTTTACCCCGATATGATTATTTTAAAAATCAATTCGTATTGGGATTATTTTCTGAAAATGATCCTATCATGTTCGCCATAGAAAACAACTAAGTTTTTACCCAATAAAATATTTATAAGTTTTTATTATATTAAATTTAATAATGTTTATTTAAGACTTATCACAATAACCTAAAAAAACATGAGCCCATCAGGCCCATGCTTCCTTTAATCAACAATTATTCCGCCGACATCATAAAGATTCAAATCAATATCAACTTCCAGTCCGAGTGCCATCTTCGCCAGCTGCTTACCCAGAAACGGTCCGACAGTCAGTCCGGATGCTCCGAGCCCGTTTGCGAAAAGAAGATTCCCATACCCAGGCACCTTTCCGATTACCGGAAGGAAGCCTGGTGTATATGGCCTGTATCCGACCCGGGCTTCCACAAATTCCGCATCCAATAGCCCAGGTGCGGTAGTCAAAGCCTTATTGAGCACTTCATACAGCCCGCCAGCGGTAACCCTCATATCAAAATCCTTGTCTTCTTCGTGTGTTGTCCCGATGACAATTTTACCACCGTCAAATGCGAGGATGTACTGATCGCTTGGAGGCATAACGACTGGCCAGACACCGGTATCCTGTCCGTCAATACGGAGGTGGACAATCTGCCCTTTCTGCGCCGAAAGCTTTAAATTGATACCCAAGGGCTTCAATAATTCTTCCGCCCAGGCACCGGCCGCAACAATAACTGTATCAACCTCGTAGTGTTTGCCGCCTGCCTTCACCCCCGTTATCGAACCACCTGCAAACTCAAGTTTTGCCGAACCATCGATAACCTTCGCGCCATGCTTTTCGGCGGCGTTCATCAGCGAATTCCTTATCGCACGCCCGTCAACGCGGGCCGCACCGCCAACATGGACCGAAGCAAACTCTTCCGAAATAGGTGGAAACAGCCGCGCGGCCTGACCCATATCAAGCTGGCGGATTTCACCTATCTCAGGCGCATCCTCCCGCCTTGCCAGGGCCCGCTCTTCCATTTTCGCAAGTTTGTCCATATCTGTATGCAAACTTAAGGCCCCTACCCGTGCATAGCCTGTTTCCTTCTCGCCATCTTCCTCTAGCTGCTGGATAATCGACGAATAATAGGCCGCACCTTCCTTCGCAAGCGCATACCATGCTTTGTTCCGACGCTGGGACAGCCATGGGCAAATAATTCCGGCGGCCGCATCGGTTGCTTGGCCGGGGTCATGCCTGTCAATAACGGTTACATTTGCACCAGCTTTTGCTAAATGGTAGGCTGTGGATGCCCCAAGTATTCCGGCTCCAATTACAATGTACTTCTTCATCAAAATGCACCTTTTTCTCTCTGTATTCATAGTTCCATTCTACCGGAGTTGAGTTTCCTCCTCAAAGCCCTCAGTTCTTCCATGGATATTGACAGACATTCAACCTCCTGCCTATACTTATGATGAAATACAATTACATTAAAAGGATGGTACAGGGGCAATGAAGTTATAATCTTATTTTTTAGGAGTGGACTCATGCAAATAAAATGAGGAAACCTGAAGAATAGGATTCGTATGCCCTTTTTTGCTTTTCAAGCCGATGCTTTTTTGCGCGCTTTTTAGGTGTGTTTTTAGCAGGCTTGAGAAGGACTAATTTGCCATACAATCAGCCTCTTCGGGTTCCCGGGGAGGTTTTTCTTATGATTTTTTCAAACTCGGCTCAGTCTTCAATGTGATTTTACAAAAACATACTGAGGTGATTTGTATGGAACTAATCAAGGCAATAAATATAAAAAAGAGTTTTGGCGAACGCGAACTGCTAGGCGGCGTTTCTTTCGTTATAAGAGATGGGGAAAAGATCGGGCTGGTTGGCTGGAATGGATCCGGGAAAACAACGCTCGTTAAGCTGCTTACAGGTGAGCTGGAACCTGATGGAGGAGCCATTACGAAAAGGTTTTCCAGCCTGCGAATTGGCTACCTGCCCCAATCAACTGAATATGATTTATCCGTCCTGGAGAACGAAAAGGGAAAAACACTTCTTGAAGCCGCCAGTCAGCTGGGCCTTCAAAAAATGCAGGAATGGGAGGATTCACGGCTTGGCAACCTTAGCGGCGGAGAACGGCTGAAGCTCGCTCTCGCCGGGGTCTGGGCTGAAACCCCCGGGCTCCTTATCCTAGATGAACCAACAAACCATTTGGACTTAAAAGGATTGAACTGGCTAATCCAATCAATTAAAAATTCTACTCAGGCGACGCTAATCATATCACATGACCGGCATTTCCTTGACGAGACCGTTTCAAAGATTTTCGAGCTTGAAGACGGAAAGCTCTCAGTTTATGACGGCAACTATACGGATTACCGTACCGAGAAGAAACGGCAGCACGAGCAGCAAGTAAAGGAGCATCAAAAGCAGCAGCAGCGAATAGAGCTCATAAACGAGCAGGTTGCCCAGCTTAAGCAATGGTCTGAAAAGTCGCACCGCGAAGCCGGAAAAGGCAGGTCTCCCTCCGAAAATCGGCAGACGGGTTTTAAAGAATATGGCCGGGTCCAGGCAAAGAAAAAAGACGTACAAATCAAATCCAAGCTACAGCGTCTAAATCATGAACTATCCAAGAAGAATATAGAAAGACCAAAAGATGAACTTTCTGTCCGGTTTGACTTTGAAGCAGCCGGAAACCGCGGGAAGCGAATTCTTGAAGCCCGCGGATTGGGCAAATCATTTGGTGAACGAATTCTATTTGAAAAAAGCCATTTTTACATCAAACACGGTGAGCGGATTGCCCTGCTTGGATCTAACGGAGCCGGAAAGACAACCTTTATAAAAATGCTGCTGGGAGAATTGAGCGCCTCCAAGGGATCACTTTGGATAAGCGATTCGGTTCGGATTGCCTATTTAAGCCAGGATGTGGGCGACCTTCCGGGTGACCGGACCGTCCTTGAGTTCATGGGCTTAGAAAGCATTGAGGACCGCACAAAAGCGCGTACCCTTTTTGCTAATATGGGCATGAAGGAAGAGAAGCTTTCAAATCCTGTTTCAGCTTTAAGCCTTGGTGAACGGACGAGGGTCAAGCTTGTTCATATGATTATGCAGGAATACGATATGCTTGTCCTTGATGAGCCAACCAACCATCTTGATTTGCCAAGCCGCGAGCAAATGGAGGAAACGTTGGCGAGCTATTCCGGTACCCTTCTAATCGTTTCGCATGACCGGTATTTCATTGAACGGCTTTGCGATAAATTGTTAGTAATTGAAAATAACCGGATTCAGCGAATTGAGATGGGCCTGCGCGAATACGAAGAACGGCAAATGACAAACGCGCGGCCGGATAATCGCCGCCGACAGGAAGAGCTTGTTATTCTTGATACAAAAATAGCCGAGCTGCTTGGGAAAATTAGCATGTTAACGCCCGAAAGCGATGACTATTCCAAGGTTGATAAGGAGCTGAACATACTCATTCAGCAAAAGCAAACGTTGCTCTAAAGGATCGGGTGCTGCCAATTCCTGGCAGCCCTTTTTTATTTCCCCTTAAAAATTTTCCCAACTCCAAATAGGTTTGCTAACTAACTTGCTGGATAAACAGAAATGGTAAGATTTTAAATCATTGAGGGGGTCCTTATGAAAAAATTCAAATTCCTTGTCCTGCTTGTTTTGCTTTTCACCCTGTTGAGCCCATCCTTTTCAACCCAGCCAAAGGCTCTCGGCCTAACAGCCGAAGTAAGTCCCGCCATTGCCAAACTGCTAAACTCTACTTTATCGGACAGCGAGGCTGAAGCTATCATTACCTATAAAAAGGCTCCAGCCCTCTCGGACATCAAGCTTCTAAAGGCTCTTGGCTTTGAAACTAAAACATTTGAAAACCTACCTATGATTGCAGTCAAGGGCAAAATTGCCGCCTTGACTACCCTACTTCTCTCATCCACGAATATTCTATCAGTCTATGAAAATAAGGAGCTTCAGTACTTCCTTCGCGACAGCCGCCAGCTGATTGGCGCTGAATCGGTTTGGAACGATCTTGGCTATACCGGGAAGGGAGTCACCATTGCCGTCATTGACAGCGGCATCGATGCGACTCACCAGGATCTAAAATTCGGTGAAAAGGTCGTCCAGAACGTAAAGTTTGTTGTCGGTAATCTTTTTGGCAATTCACCGCTTTACCTTGAGAACGTTGTTAACACAGATACCACTTCGGGACACGGAACCCATGTAGCTGGAACCATTGCCGGCAGCGGCACGGCGAGCACCGGCGTTTATAAAGGGGTGGCCCCGGATGCAAAGCTTGTTGGCCTTGGCGTTGGTGAAGGCATCAACATTCTATGGTCGCTTGAAGCCTTTGATTATGCCATTAAAAACAAAGACAAGTATGGAATCGACGTGATTAGCAACAGCTGGGGGACAACTGGTGACTATTCACCGAACGACCCAATTAACGTAGCTTCGAAAACCGCCCACGATGCTGGGATGACAGTTGTTTTCGCAGCGGGCAATGAAGGCCCTGGGGACAATACATTGAACCCTTATTCGGCAGCACCATGGGTAATTAGTGTTGCTGCCGGCACAAAGGATAAGCAGCTGGCTGATTTTTCATCGCGCGGTGTTGCAGGTGATGCGTTTCTGCATCCTGACATTACAGCTCCGGGAGTGGACATCGTTGCGACGAGGTCTTCAACAGGCCTCATCATGAATGTGCTAGGAACAGCAACGGACATTTCGTATATTGATCCAGAACATATGCTGTTCTATACAACTTCTAGTGGCACAAGCATGGCGGCTCCGCATATTTCCGGGGTTGTTGCCCTCATGAAGGAGGCTAAGCCGGATCTTACCCCCCGGGAAGCGCATGAATTTTTAGCCGAAACGGCTGAGCCAATGCCGGGTTATCAGTACCATGAAGTTGGCGCGGGCTATGTAAACGCCTATGAAGCTGTGAAAAAAGCTTCAGCTGTACAGTAAAATAAAAAAGAACTCCGCCTGCTGAAGTAGAGTAGCAATGCGGAGTTCTTTTTTGTTAATCAAGGGCAACCGCCCCGTCTGTCCCCTCTTTTTTCCTAATGATTCCTACAAGAAGGTACACAAGCGGTGTAATCGCAATCGCAGCAAAAAATTTAAAAATGTATTGTGTAATGATCATTGTCCCAAGCACCGCCGCCGGTACGACCCCGTAAAAAGCAATTCCTATGAATATGGCCGTATCAGCCAACTGGCTTAGCATGATGGAAGCATTGTTGCGGAGCCAAAGCTTTTTTTGGCCATGGCGGGTCTTCAATTTGTTGAAAACAAGAACATCTAGATTTTGGCTGATAGCATAGGAAATCAGGCTCGCGACAATGACCCGGAAGCTTCCTCCCAAAATGGTTTCAAACGACTCTTGCTGTGAAAACACAGGCGCAGACGGCAGCGCAATTGCTGCCGAAATGAATACCAGCGCTAGGATTTGAGTAATCAAACCAGCCTTGACAGTCCTTTGCGCCTGCTTTTTCCCGTACACCTCGACAATTACATCAATGATTGGGTAGGTAAAGACAAACACAATGACGGCGGCAGGCAGGACGGCATAATTTCCGATGCTGAAAAGTTTTACAGCGACCACGTTCGCAAGGATCAAGAGGCCGACAAACGCACCATTCAAGTATAAAATCATCTATTTAGCCTCATCTTACCTGTTGTCGATTTTTTCAGGGTAAAGGTCATGGTTCATTAACCGAAAATGTGCCATTTCCTCATATTTCGTCCCCGGTTTCCCATAGTTGCACCACGGGTCGATGGAAATGCCTCCCCTAGGCGTGAACTTGCCCCAAACCTCGATATAGCGCGGGTCCAGCAGTTTAATCAAGTCGTTCATGATGATGTTGACACAGTCCTCATGAAAGTCACCGTGGTTCCGGAAACTAAAGAGATACAGCTTCAGCGATTTGCTCTCAACAATTTTTTTATCCGGAATATATGAAATATACATCGTGGCGAAATCCGGCTGATTGGTCAGTGGGCACAGGCTTGTAAATTCAGGGCAATTAAATTTAACGAAATAATCTCTATTTGAATGGAGATTGTCGACGGCCTCCAAAACCTCCGGCGCATATTGAAACGCATACTTGGTCCCTTGGTTGCCCAATAGCGTCAAATCCTTCAAACCTTCCTCATGGCTTCGTCCAGACATAAAAAAACCCCCTTGCAAAAGTATCCCGCCCTTTTACAAGAGAGCCTAAGCCAATGAATCTATTAAAAACAACGGAAATAACCAATAAAAAAGCCATGTCCGATTATGGACATGGCATATAGTCATGTATCCATAGTTTTTTATAGAGGGTATCAGCTATGAACCTCTCCCGTTAAGGCACGGGTATTCAATTCCTTTTCATATATTACAGAAAAGGCGCGTAAACGTCAAACATATTTTTCCGGCAAAAAAATGCCCGTTACACCATAATCTTGCAGATATCATTCGTAAATTCAACCGGATCCTGGAGCGGCAGCCCTTCAATCAAGAGCGCCTGGTTGTAAAGCAGGTTCGTATAAAGGGCCAGCTTCTCCTTGTCCTTTTCAAGCGCACCTTTGAGCGACTGGAACACTTCGTGGTTCGGATTGATTTCAAGGATTTTCTCCGCTTTTACATCCTGGCTGTTCGGCATCTGGCGGAGGATTTTTTCCATTTCGATTGTCAGGTCGCCGTCGCTTGCCAAGCAGACAGGATGGGACTTGAGGCGCTTGGAAATCCTCACATCCTTTACTTTTCCGGAAAGGACGCCCTTCATCGCATCAAACAGCTCTTTGTTTTCCTGCGCTTCGGCCTCGGCTTCCTTCTTTTCTGCTTCTGATTCAATCCCAAGGTCGCCACTTGCAATCGATTTGAATTCCTTTTCCTTGTAATTCATCAACATGCGGATTGCGAACTCGTCAATGTCCTCGGTGAAATAAAGGATTTCATATCCCTTTTCCGAAACAAGCTCCGCCTGGGGAAGCTTTTCGAGACGCTCAACCGATTCACCGGCCGCATAGTAAATATACTTCTGCTCTTCCGGCATCCTCGAAACGTATTCATCTAGCGTGACAAGCTTCTTCTCCTTTGATGAATAGAACATCAACAAATCCTGCAGGGTTTCCTTATGCGTGCCAAAATCGCTATACACGCCATACTTCAACTGGCGGCCGAACGATTGATAGAATGTTTCATATTTCTCGCGGTCGTCCTTCAGGAGGGCGAGCAGCTCACTTTTGATTTTCTTGCTGATATTCTTGGCAATCAGCTTCAGCTGTCGGTCATGCTGCAGCATTTCCCTCGAAATGTTCAAGGACAAATCCTCGGAATCGACCATCCCTTTTACGAAGCTGAAATGGTCGGGAAGCAGGTCCGCGCACTTGTTCATAATCAGAACACCGTTGGAATACAGCTCCAACCCTTTTTCGAATTCCTTCGAGTAGTAATCGAACGGGATGTTTTCCGGAATGAACAGGATGGCGTTATAACGGACAGCCCCATCTACGCTGATATGGATGTGCTTCAGCGGCTTGTCGAAGCCATAATGCTTTTCGTTGTAAAAATTCGTGTAATCCTCATCCGTCAGCTCGTTCTTGTTCTTTCTCCAAATCGGCACCATGCTGTTTACCGTCTGCTCTTCGTTGACGGTCTCCCACTCTTGGTCGCTGCCCTCTTTTTTCCTGCTTGTGCTGATGTCCATTTTAATCGGATAACGGATGAAGTCGGAGTATTTTTTAACAATCGACTTCAGGCTGTATTCCTCGAGGAACTCATCGTAGTTCTCGTCTTCGGTATTTTCTTTTATTTTTAAAATAATTTCCGTGCCCACGCCATCCTTTTCGGTAGGCTCAATCGTATAACCGTCCGCACCGGTCGATTCCCACTTGTACGCCTCATCACTGCCAAGCGCTTTGCTAATCACCGTTACGACATCGGCAACCATAAAGGCCGCATAGAACCCGACACCGAATTGGCCGATAATGTCATAGCCATCTTTGAGGTCCGTTTCTTTTTTAAATGCGAGCGAACCGCTTTTCGCAATCGTACCGAGGTTCGTTTCTAACTCTTCTTTCGTCATCCCAATCCCGGTATCAATAATCTTCAATGTTCGGCTTTCTTTATCCGGAACAATCTTTATGTAGTAATTGTCTTTATCAAAAACAAGCGAATCATCAGTCAGCGCTTTGTAGTAAATTTTGTCGATCGCATCGCTGGCATTGGAAATCAGCTCGCGCAAAAACACTTCCCGCTTTGTGTAGATGGAGTTAATCATCATCTCTAAAAGCCGTTTTGACTCGGCCTGGAATTGCTTCTTTTCCATAGTGATATCCCCTTTCCAGTTCATGTCCACATCTATTTTAGCACTCTTGCAAATAGAGTGCTAATCCCACTATTTATTTATCATACAGGTTTGAAAACTGTCAATAACCCAGGCTTCAAATTCTTGTAAAATATATTGCAATGCTTTTCGCAGGGGATTTTTTCACGAGGAAAGTGGCTAAGAGTTTGGCATTTTATCATTAATAGCCAGAAGACTCCTTCCTCAGCCAAGCAGATGGGAGATGAATGGCGTCAAATGCTTTTGCTCTTTTGAACTGCGGGGGTAGCCTGCTCATAAACTGCCTGTTAGGGCGGTGTTCGCAGGAATCTCCCACTTCAACGAAGTAAGTGGGAGTAGTTGTTCAATGAATGGCTCTTACAAACACCTGAATAATCAGTGCAACTGTGGCGAAGCGGAGGATTGGTTTTACAAATTGCGGCTTCAGTTTTTCGGCAATCCTCACACCCAGCTGCGCCCCTGTTACCGACCCAAGCATAAGGGCGAGCGTCATCGGCCAAATGATTTTTCCTGAAGCGATATACATCGCCGCCGCCCCAATGCAGCTTGAGAAAGTGGCCAGCCGCACGAAGCCGACAGAACGGAGATAGGAAATGTTCAAATGGCCGAACAGATAGAGCATCAGTGTTCCCTGGCCAGGCCCAAAAAGCCCGTCATATATACCAATTCCATAGAGGCCCGGAAGGCTAAGTTTGTTAATTTTCAGCGTTCCATTCCCCGTGAAACTTCCTTTTCCGATAAATGAAGTAATAAAAGCAAAGGTTAATAGAATTAAGGCAAGGACCATCATTTTATCCGCTGGTATTCTCGACGCAAGAAAGCCGCCGCTCATTCCTCCTAAAATGCTGACAGGAATAATCCAATAGGCTTCCTTCCAAGTAATCCGTTTCGTCCGGTAGAGATGGAAAAAGCTTGAGAACGAGCTAACTGTATTTGATACTTTATTCGCCCCGATGGCCGAGTGGGCAGGCATGCCAAGCAGAAGCATAATCGGCAGGCTGATCAAACCGCCTCCCCCAGCCAATGTACCTATTGTCGTCGCACATATACCAGTAAGGAAAATTATAATATATTCCAATTAAACCACCTCTTTCCTTTAGTATAGTACAGTAAGATACTTTAGGAAATTTTATTGTTTTTATAAAAACACATAAGTTTTTCTTATTGAATTTTGTCGAATGTTGGAGGAATATAGGGTAGCAAGAAAAAGTCGTAGAGAGGAAGAAAATCGGCTCTGATATTGTTATAGATGAGGGAATCGGACATTGAAAGAGGAAAAAACGGGGTGACTGTCAGAATCAAGGGGCCATGTTCGGATATAGACCGAGCAAATCGTAGTACCGGTGTCCGAAACAAGGGTGGATTCGGACAAAGAGAGTGGAAAACGCGACGCCACTGTCAGAATCAGGGGGCGATTGGGACATAGAACCAGGAAACATGCATTGTCAATGTCCAAATGCGGGTCCGATTTGGAATAAGAGGATTAAAAAAACAAAGCTTTGTTCATAAAGAGGATCAAAAATCGAAGTTGTGTGAGATCGCGGAGCAGGCCGGTAAAAACAAAAAAGCCTGCCCCGGCATACTCGAAAGCAGCCGGGAAACAGGCTTAGGAAAAGAAATATAACTGAATCGCAAACAGGATGCCAAATACATAAATAAGCGCGTGAACGTTTTTGCCCTTTCCGCTTACCAGCTTGATAATCGGATAGGTGATAAACCCTAGGGCAATTCCAGTAGCAATGCTCGAAGTCAGCGGCATTGCGAGAATTGTGATGAATGCTGGGAAAGCCTCATCAAGCTCACGCCAGTTAATTTTGGCAAGCCCCTCCATCATGTAGCAGCCTACAATGATTAGGGCAGGCGCGGTGATTGCTGGCAAGGACGCGATTGCCGAGACGAGCGGCGAGAAGAACAAAGCAGAAAGCATAAGCGCGCCGGCAGTCAAAGCGGTAAGCCCGGAACGGCCGCCTGCCGCCACACCGGTTGATGATTCGATATAAGCGGTAGAAGGGCTTGTCCCAAGCGCGGCTCCGACCGTAGTCGCAACGGCATCAGCGCTTAAGGCAGCTTTAGCCCTCGGCAGCTTACCGTTTTTCATCAGGCCGGCCTGCTCGGTCACGCCAATCAGCGTTCCGGTCGTATCAAATAGCGTTACAAGCAGGAAGGCAAACACAACGGTGAACAAACCATGTGAGAAGACGCCTGAAATATCCATATCGAAGAAAACAAGCGGCGGCGGAGCCGAAACAACCCCGTTCAGTTTGAGCATGCCCATGAAATAGCCGATGACCGCTGTCACAAGCATCCCGATAAAGAGAGCCCCCTTCACCTTGCGCGCAAGCAGGATTAGGGTTATGAACAATCCCGCAATGGCCAGAAGAGTTCCCGGCTGATGGAGGTTCCCAATCGAAACCAAGGTTTCCTTGTTTCCTGCTACAATGCCCGCCATCTTAAGGCCTAGGAATGCGATGAACAAGCCAATCCCCGATGTAATCGCGTGCTTAATCGATTCCGGAATTGATTCAATTAGCATTTCCCGTAATTTTGTTATAGACAGAAGCAGGAACAAGACCCCCGCCAAGAAAACCGTTCCGAAAACAATCTGGTAGCTCACGCCCTGTGTTGCAACGACGCTGGCAAAATATGCATTCAACCCCATCCCCGGCGCAATAGCAATTGGGTAATTGGCAAACAGGGCCATAATCAGCGTCCCGGTTACGGCGGCAATAATCGTTGCCATGAATACTTGGTTAAACGGCACACCCGCAGAAGATAGAATTGCTGGATTTACAACAAGGATATACGCCATGGCCATGAACGTTGTCATACCCGCCACGACCTCGGTCTTTGCGTTTGTTTCTAATTCTTTTAGATTAAAAAGGCGTTCCATGATGGCCTCCTAAAAAACTCCCACTTTTCGTGAAGTAAGAATATATTTACTAGAACACATGCAATAATAAGCGAATATTAAATTCAAGTCAACACCAATTGTTCGTGTTAATTTTCAATTCATTGGCATATTTGGTAAAAACAACAGTTTGTTTCAACAGTTTCGACCAAAATGGCCCTAACCTTCAATTCCGATATGAAATTCACTAAAAAAAGACAGCCCTACCCCAAAAAGGCAAACGGGCTGTCTTTTTTTTCAAACTCCTTTGGAAACGCGCTATAGGGGCGCTTACGCTTTTCTAGATAGATCCAAGCAGGAAATACAAGAGGAAGAAAAACGCGATAACGTACATTGTCGCGGATACTTCCGCTCTTTTTCCTGTCACGAGCTTTACTATCGGATAGGCGATAAACCCGAAGGCAATCCCGTTCGCGATGCTGAAGGTCAACGGCATGATAGCAAGCATCAAATAAGCAGGGAATGCCTCAGTAAAATCATCAAAAGGAACCTGTTTCAGGCTTTGTACCATCAGGCAGCCTACAATGATAAGAACAGGAGCGATCGCTTCGTTCGGAATGACTTTAAAAAACGGAATGAGGAACAATGCAGGGATGAACAATAGCCCTGCCGTAAACGAAGTGAGCCCCGTCCTTCCACCAGCCGCGATGCCTGTCGCCGACTCAGCAGAAGTTGTCGCCGGGCTGCAGCCAAACAGCGATGCGGCAATGACCGAAACCGAATTGGCCTGAAAAGACCGCTGGAATTTCGATTTATCGGGCAGCATCCCCAGCTGGGCGCCCATGTTTTGAAAAATGATGACCATTGACAGCGAAAAGACGGCTGTCCAAAAATTCACTGTACCGATTTCGCTAAAATCATAAGCCGCAAAGATGGAATCGTATCCTTTGAAGGAGATGCTGAAGTCGTGAAGTGAGGAAAAATCAACAATCCCGAGCAAAGCCCCGATTATCGTTCCAGCGATAATGCCGATCAGGAAATTTCCTTTTATATTTCTAAGGAATAGCGGCAGTACAATCAGCAGGGTAAGTACCGTTGTCAGGACATGCGGGTTGGCAAAGTCGCCTAATGTTACGAATGTGCCTTCACTCGCAACAATCAACCCGCCATTTTTCAAACCTAGGAAAGCAATAAACAGCCCAATCCCGGCTGTCATGGCATGAACCATCGACTGCGGGATGGATCGCGATAAATAGACGGCTCCCTTCGTAAAGGCCGCCAAGGCAAAGACAATTCCGGCGAATAGAACAGCGGTAAGCGACTGCTGCCATGTCAGGCCAAACGACAGGACAAGCGTGAACACGAAAAATGCATTGTCCCCCATCCCAGGGACGATAATGAGCGGTGAATTCGCCCATAGCGCCATCAGCATACAGCCGGCAAAGCATACGATTAGCGTGGCAAGAGTAACCGCTTCGTACGGCATTCCAGCCATGCTCAAAATCGCGCCGTTCACGACGATAATGTAGGCCACCGTCATGAATGATGTTAGCCCGGAGAGTATTTCCGTCCGGATATTCGCCTGTTCGGATTGTATAGAAAAAAGTTTATTCACAGTTACCTTCACCTCAAATGCGTAAAAGAGCCGGAGTCCTTCAAGACACCAGCTCTTTACTTTAAGAAAATCACTTACCTCTTTCCAACATCATACGGTTCGCCAAGCGCTTTAGGCGAACGGGAACGCCCTACCGCTCCAATGAGGACAAGAAGTGTCAAGACGTACGGGAGCATATAGAAAATTTCATTCGGTATGCTCTGGGCAAACTCAAATATTTGGAATTGGTCCTTGATGGCCTGCGCAAGACCGAAGAACAATGCGGCAAGCATCGCCCCTACAGGATGCCATTTTCCGAAGATTACAGCAGCAAGCGCGATGTACCCCTGGCCGGAAATGGTGTTAAAAGCAAAGTTGCTGTTCGATGTCAGAACGATCGTCGCCCCGCCCAATGCCGCAAGCGACCCGCTTAGGATCACAGCAAGATAGCGGGTGCGATTGACCTTGATTCCGGCCGTATCCGCTGCGCTCGGGTGCTCACCGACGGCGCGGAGTCTGAGGCCCGCAGAAGTTTTGAACATGACATAGTATATAACTAGCACAATCGCAATTGCAAGGTATGTTGTTGGATACGCGTTGAATAGAACCCTTCCGAAGAATGGGATATCGCTTAAATACGGAATCGAAACTTTATGGAATACTTGAGTAAGCATTGGCGTTTCAGCGGAACCCATAAAGATCATTTTTACAAAAAAGAACGTTGAACTCGCGGCCAAGATATTGATAACGACGCCGCTCACCACCTGGTTCGCCTTATACTTGATAGACGCTAGAGCATGGATTGACGAAAAGATGGTTGTAAAGACAAACGCCCCGAGCAATCCCATCCAAGGCGAAAGAGCGCCCATTCCGGCTGTTTCGGCATAATATGAAATGATAGCTGAGAAAAATGCCCCCGAGACCATGAAACCTTCCAGCCCGATATTAATTACCCCTGATCGTTCGGAAATAAGCCCGCCCAACGCCGCAAAAATCAGTGCTGTCGAGAAAACGAGCGTCCCGTTCAGGAGATTTGCAAGAATATCCATCGGTTATGCCTCCTTCTTCTTCTTAAGAAATCCCGGGAGGAACGCCCTAACAATGCCAGGCGCCGCGACGAAGAAAATAATGAACCCTATTACCATCCGGACAATTTCACCTGGTACGTTGGCACCAAAGCTCATACCTTGCGAACCATAAGTTAATGCCCCAATCAGTCCGCCAGCCAGAAGCACGCCGAAAGCCGAATTCGCGCCAAGCAATGCAACGGCGATGCCGTCGAAGCCAAGCCCTGATGTAACGGAGCTAATCGCGACATACTTGAAAACGCCGAGAACCTCGAAAGTGCCAATCAGGCCGCCGATTACACCTGAAATGAACATCGCCCGGACCATTACGTTTGATACCTTCATTCCGGCGAATTTCGCCGCATGGGGATTCAGCCCTGCGGCGCGGAGTTCATACCCCCACTTCGTCTTGTTGATATAAATGTGGTAGAAAATGACCGCCCCAATCGCGATGAAAAAGCCCCAGTGGATGCGCGCCCCTCCCATAAGGCCTGAAAGCCAGCCAATCTGGATATTCGCGGTTTCATTTATCATTTCAGAACGCTGCGTACCCGCCTGTGCCATAAAAAGGCGGATCATCAGGTTGGCGATATAAAGGGCGATGAAATTGAACATAATTGATGTGATAACTTCATTTACTCCCCTCTTCGCCTTAATGTAACCAATCAGGCCGCCCCAAATTCCTCCGAGAAGCGCGCCAAACAAGATGGCGACAATCCCATGGATGATGGGAGGAAGGCTTAACTGCGTACCGACAATCAGCGCGCCAAGCGAACCCATGACAATCTGGCCGTCCACCCCGATATTAAA
Organism: Neobacillus oceani; assembly: GCF_046237595.1. NCBI lineage: Bacteria > Bacillati > Bacillota > Bacilli > Caryophanales > Bacillaceae > Neobacillus > Neobacillus oceani. The sequence goes on from NZ_CP143543.1 coordinate 4,448,841, forward strand.
GAGCCCGGAGCGGAATGCGATGGCAACCGCGAGGCCGCTCATAACAAGCGGGGTGATGGTCCTGAGCGCTTCACCGATATCATAGCTGCTCCCAAAGATTTTCCAAACCATTGAATTATAAGCCAGAATAGGGTCATAGCCCCCGGCGAACATGACGAGCGCCCCAATGAGCAAGCCGAGGATAATCGCCACAAACGGAACGACCCACGACTTCCTTCTAAAAATATTAGTGAGCATTTCCATTTGGTTCATCTCCTTCATGTTTACCCGCCATCATTAAACCAAGTTCCTGGTCGCTAGTTGTTTCAGGCGTTGTTTCACCGACAATCCGCCCCTCTGAAATAACCAGGATCCGGTCGGATACATTCAAGATTTCTTCAAGTTCAAACGAGACAAGGAGGACTGCTTTCCCCGCGTCCCGCTGGGCGATCAGTTGTTTATGGACGAACTCGATCGCGCCAACATCGAGCCCCCTTGTGGGCTGGGCTGCAATCAGAAATTCTGGATCCCTGTCAATTTCACGGGCAATGATAATTTTCTGCTGGTTTCCCCCGGACATTGAACGGACATGTGTCTCAACTCCAGGCGTCCGGACATCGAACTCCTCTATAAGGCGTTTCGCCATATCGTCCATGGCCTTGCGGTTAATGAATCCGCGCTGGGTAATTTCCGGGCGGTAATACGTTTGCAGAATTGTGTTCTCGCTAACTGTAAAATCAAGAACGAGGCCATGTTTATGGCGGTCTTCAGGTATATTGGATACGCCAGCCTCCCCGATTGCCCGGGGAGTCATATTTGCGATATTTTTCCCTTTTAAAAGAATCTCTCCAGATTCAACAGAACGCATGCCTGTCAAAGCTTCAATTAATTCCATTTGTCCGTTGCCATCGACGCCTGCCAGCCCGACAATTTCACCGGCACGGACAGCCATCGAGAGGTGGTCAATCGCATGCCTGTTGGCTGATGAACCCGCGACTACCAAATCCTTGACCTCAACAAACACCTCTTTTGGATGTGCCGGCTGTTTTTCTGTTTTAAAGCTTACTTTTTTCCCGACCATTTTTTCCGCCAATTGCTGTGGATTGGTTTCGGATACCTTTACGCTTTCAACTACTTTTCCTCGGCGGATAATTGTACACGTGTCCGCTATTTCCATGATTTCCTTCAGCTTATGGGTGATAAGAATGATCGATTTCCCTTCTGCGATCAGCTTTCTCATAATCTCAAGCAATTCACTGATTTCCTGCGGGGTCAGAACTGCCGTCGGTTCGTCAAAAATCAAGATATCCGCGCCGCGGTAAAGGGTTTTAATGATTTCAACGCGTTGCTGCATTCCAACGCTGATTGATTCAATGGTTGCGGTCGGGTCGATATCAAGGCCATATTTTTCCGAAAGCTCCCTGACCTTTTTGACCGCGCCTTTATAGTCAATTTTCAGGCCGCTTTTCGGTTCCATCCCCAGGATGATGTTCTCTGTTACCGTGAACGGCTCAACAAGTTTAAAGTGCTGGTGCACCATCCCGATTCCAAGGTCGATTGCTTTATTTGGGCTGTCGATGATGACTTTTTTTCCATTTACCTCTATTTCCCCTTCATCCGGTTGGTAAAGGCCGAATACAATGCTCATCAAAGTCGATTTGCCTGCACCGTTTTCCCCCAGCAAGGCATGGATTTCTCCTCGCTTTAGCTGGAAGCTTATCGAATCATTGGCTACAACGCCGGGAAATCGTTTTGTTATTCCTTTTAGCTCCAACGCGATGTCGGCATTCATCACAGTGATTCCCTCCCAAAAAATGTCCGTCCCCTAACGAATTCATTGCTAAGGGACGGAGCGATACTTATTCTGTCGGTACGACGATGTCACCATTAATGATTTTCTGGCGGTATTCTTCAACTTTATCAAGAACTTCTGGCGCTACATTTTTCTTCGATGTCGGCGCGATATCGACACCGTTTTCCTTCAAGCCCATCAATGTAACTTTTCCGCCAGGGAAATTCCCTTCAGCAAGGGCCATCGATACGCTGTAAACGGCTTCGTCAACCTTTTTAATCATAGAAGTAAGGGTAATGTCATCTCCGAATGTCAATGACTGGTCTTTATCGACACCGATTACCCATACATTTTCGCCCTTGCTCTTACGTTCTTTCGCTTCGTTGAATACGCCATTTCCTGTCAGGCCGGCCGCGTGGAAAATAATATCCGCGCCGTCGTTGTAAATCGTTGAAGCTGCGGATTTACCCATATCAACACGATTGAATAAACCAGTATAGTTCACAATTAGCTTTGCTTCCGGGTTCACTGCCTTAATCCCTTCCCTGAATCCAGCTTCGAATCGCTTGATAACAGGAATATCCATTCCGCCGACAAAACCGATTTTGTTTGTTTTTGTTGTCAGCCCTGCAATAACCCCTACGAGGAACGCGCCTTCTTGCTCCTTAAAGGAAACAGCGGCAACACTCGGCAAGACCAAATCCGAATCAACAATCCCAAACTTGGCATCCGGATTTTCATTCGCCAGTTGGGAAACCGCGTCGGCGAGTGTAAAGGCCGTCGCCCAGGTCAAATCATAATTACCTTTTACAAACTGCAGTAGGTTTGGCATTACATCAGCATCTGTCTTAGGCTCAAGGTACTTTACTTCAAATCCATGGTCCTTATTAAGTTTCTGAAGCGCTTCCCATGCACTTTGGTTAAATGACTTGTCATTTACGCTTCCAAGGTCGGTTACCATCCCGATCCTTAATTTGTCCTCTCCGTCATTTCCGCCCTTGTTGCCCGCATTGTTTTGTCCGCAAGCTGTTAGAAGAAGGGACAGGATAATCATAACTGGGATTGCGATTTTTCCGAATTTCTTCATGGATGATTCCCTCCAAAATTTTTTTTACTATATTTTAAATCCTACTAATGAAACCACTTTCATTTAAGCGTATGGCTCATTCCTTCTGCGTTGTCACTATTCGTAAACATCTTGTTCATCTCCCTCTTGAATCAAGTAGCCTCATCAGAGTCGTCCAATTCTGATATAATGTTTTTTTGAAAAACATTATTACTTCATTTAACTGCCAGATGAGTAAGGCAGAAGGCTACTCTTAAAATAGAAAGGATTTGCACAGATGATAAACAACCTCTCGGATTTTCCAATATTCTCTGGCCTTCCAGAAGATGCAATCCAAGACATAATGCCTTTGCTGAAGGAGCGGCAGTTTAAAAAGAACCACATCCTTATGTTTGAAAATGATGAAAGCGATGAAGTTTACCTGATCCGTTCCGGTATGCTTAAGGTATACCGCCTCCATGATGGCAAGGAAATTGTTCTCAGCATTGCAATGCCAGGGGAAATCATTGGTGAAGTTGAAGCGCTTTCCAACGATTCATACAGGATTTCCTCCGTTGAAGCGCTTGAACCAGTAACGACCTGGCAAATCAGAAAGCAGGATTTTCTCGAAATCGCCGAAACATATCCATCTGTCTTCCGCAAAGCCTATATGATTCTTGTTGAACGGATCCGCATTCTCAACAGGCTTGTCCGCTACTTGACTTTCTATGATGTAAGGACAAAAGTTGCGAATTTAATCATCGATTTTTATTTCAACTTAGGCCGGCAGACTGATAACGGTTACAAAATTGAAATGAAAATCAATCAAACCCTGCTAGCGAATATGCTCGGAGTGACAAGGGAATCGGTTTCAAAAACTCTTACAGAATTCCAGGATGAAAAAATAATCGACATCCGCGAGAAGTACTTTTACATAGTGGATATGAAAAAGCTTGAGTCACTCTGCGAGGAAACCGAAGAAATCCATACCCTCCGAAAATGGTATAAACTATAGCCTGCTGTGAAGATACTATACCAGTGAAAGCGCTTATTTTCCGTTAGCGCCTTAACGGTTATTTTGTTAACTGGTTCACAGTTTTTGCGCCAGACCCTTAACAGATAAAAAATTCGCTGTATGGTAAGATTTTCAGCGAATGAAACCGTTTTCCAATTCGATATTATGGAGGGAAATGTAATGAGTCTTCACATTGAAGCAAAAGCAGGAGAAATAGCCGAGTCCGTATTGCTGCCGGGGGATCCACTGCGCGCGAAATATATTGCCGAAACATTCCTGGAGAATGCGGTCTGCTACAACAACGTACGTGGAATGCTTGGTTTTACAGGTACTTATAAAGGAAACCGCGTTTCCGTCCAGGGAACTGGAATGGGCATGCCATCCGCAATGATTTACATCCAGGAGCTCATCGAAGGCTACGGGGCAAAAAACTTGATCAGGATTGGGACATGCGGAGCCATCCAGGAAGAGGTAAAGATCCGCGATGTCATCGTCGCACAGGCAGCGGCAACCAATTCCAACATCATCCGCAACAGCTTCCCGGGTTATGATTTCCCGCAGATTGCAAACTTCGATTTGTTGAAAAAAGCCTATGATACAGGCACAGAAAAAGGCTTGAAGCTTCGCGTGGGCAATGTTTTGTCTTCCGACCTTTTCTATACTGACCGCCAGGATGAATTTGTCCGCCTTGGAAAACACGGAGTTTTGGCAGTAGAAATGGAAGCCGCAGGCCTCTACTACCTTGGCGCAAAATTCGGCGTAAAGGCACTTACACTTCTGACAGTCAGCGACCATATCCTGACTGGCGAACAAACATCCGCACAAGAGCGCCAGACAACATTCAACGACATGATTGAAGTCGCGCTTGAAACAGTCCGTGGTTAAATCTCTTTCATAAAAACAGGAAGCCAGCGTCCCGGTGCCGGCTTCCTGTTTTTTTATACTTCAAGAACGTTTTAGCTTAAGTTCCCAACGTAGACAGTCTTGATAACCTCCATCAGGACAGTTTCATCTTAGATTCCTACCTAAAGCAGTCCTGATAACCTCCGTCAGGACCGTTTCATCCTAAACATCTCAAAATGGTCTTGAGATCATCACTACAGAACCTAATTGTTTTCTTTTCCATAAATACCCTCCAGTTCCCAAAAGTACTATAATGAAAGGGATCAATTCACCGGGGGTGCCAACATGCTGGCCATTCAAAACCTGACAAAACGATTTAAAAACGGGAGAGGGATTTTCAATGTCTCTTTTGAGGTGAAAAAAGGCGAGGTTTTCGGTTTTTTAGGTGATGCTTCCCACACAGCTGGTGGCCAAACTCGTCGACCACGGGTCAATGGCCTACCTTCTCGCTACTCCGACTACAAGGGGCAAAATCGCGTTTACCCAGGCACTTGTCCTCATAACAGGGATTGTGCTGATTATGGCCCTTACCACCATTTCTGGGTTCACGGGCTTTTATTTATTCATTGAGGATGCCAGCGCCTTCCATACCGCCCGCTTCCTTCAGCTAAATATCGGGGCCTTTCTTCTTTTCTTTGCGGTTGGCGGGATTTCCTTCCTGATATCTTCCCTTTCGAACGATAGAAAAAAATCTTTAGGGATATCAGGGGCGATCGCAATAGGCTTTTTTAGCCTTGACCTGGTTGGTAAAATTAGCGAAAAAATTGACTGTCTCCGGAACATGACCATTTATTCTTTGTACGCCCCTTCCGACATTGTGAGCGGCACCGCAAAGCTTGGACTATCGTGGGCGCTTCTTGCCGTAATTGGAACGTTTGCCTATTTTGCGGGTATATATGTTTTTAAAAAAAGAGATCTTCCACTGTAACAAAAAACGCCAGCCCATCAATTCAGGGGGCTGGCGCTACTATTATCCGTTCCACTATTGTTTACTTAATTAAACAGCTTTGAAAAGATAGCCTTCAGCGATTTCCCTTTCTTGTAGTAAATTTCATCGCGTACCTTCTCGTTAATCGACTGCCAGAGCATGATTTCAACATCGGAGAGCGGCTGGGTCTGTTCCTCTTTAATAAATGCCGCGAAATAATCAAGAGGCACTCCATAGAATCTCGAAATATCCGCCATGATTTCAAAAGAAACAGATTTCCGGTCACCTTTTTCCAACATGCTTATATACTGAAGCGTGATCCCCGTTCCATTTGCAACATCTTCAAGCCTCAGGTTTTTTTCAAGTCGTAATCTTCTTAGTTCCTGTCCTAATGGCGTAGTCATATTTGTCTCTCCCTCTCCCCTAATCGACTTCGATTCTATGTTTAAGCGTTACTATACAGTACCAGCTGATGGCCGCTTCGAAAAAAGTTATAATCATTTCTTCTGTCTTTATTGGAAACTTGAATCTTCTCATATTGAAGTGGAGCAACTCGTGTATAATCGTTTGCAGCTGCTCCGGGTAATCCAATTTCTCATCGATGGCGATCATTTTTTTCTCGAAGTAACATATACCTTTTATTTCTCCTAAATCCATAAAGTAGAACTCGACTTTATACTTTTTTGAAAATTTTTCCGTTATCATGTCAATATGCGCCTGGTTGATTCCGATAAATTTCTTATGCAGGAACCCAATGAATGTGTAATAGGAAAGAAAAAGAATGAGTACGAGATTAATTTCGAGATGGTCGTAAAAAGCGAGAATTGGGAAAACAATCCCCGCCTCAAACAACATTGGCCCAAACCGATCCAGGAAAAGCTTTGTAGTTGCAGCCCCGGTTTCAAGATACACATATACATATTTCAGCAGGACACTTAGGAATAGCATAAATAAAGACGTTAAATAACGGGCCTGGTAATCCATATCGGAATAGCCATTATACAATTCGTTGCAGACTATGATTATAATGGTATAGATCGACAATAATGATAGGATAGATTGAAGCCGGCCCCTTTTCTGAAGAAGGAGGGACATTATGCTATCAACCAAGAGATAAATAAATCCATATACGACCGAAAATCGATCAAATACAATCAGCGACAAAATGACATTGAAAAATGAGTACCCAAAACCGGAAAAAACCTTCAAATTGACTTGATCAAACACGACCATAATACAGAGGAATAAAAGAATGCCCCACTCAAGTTCGGTGGGAATCGTTATGAAAGCGTTCGTTAATAGCAGCGCGGGTATAAGAAAAACAAGACTGACATGTTTCCGGATAAAGCTTCTCATGGTGCTTCACCTGTTTTCCTAATAATAGTTTTCCTACTTCCTTCCATCTTACTTGAAAAAAACAGTTTTTTTAATCATTATTTTTCTACATACACACGGTTTTTGGCGTAATTTGTCTATTAAAAAAGGTATAATTTAACTATCGTTTACTATATACTTTGATTAAATAAGGGCAGCGATTGCCCTTGTTTACTTTCTTCCTCCTAGATATACACAATCCATTGCCAGCGCTAACCTTGTTAGTGCTCTTTTTTTGTTTTTTTCCATGCCAAATCCGGAAGTGATTTGTCGAGATTTTAGCAATAATGTCGGCTGGAAACGATTCACATTAAACTATAGTTTAATTTATATTACACTATAACAGATGTTCGATATAAAAGAATTTCCACTCAATAAATCGAATCTCTGTTTTCGGTTTGTCTGTACATGGTACCGACCGGCATTGGGGGAAGCGTTGAAGTAAAGCCTGTACGTGGGCACTTGGGTAATATGGAGCCAATAGTGTAACCGGCCCTTTAGAAACAAATCATACTCTAAGGGGAGAGGAATTTTCCAGTAATGTAAAAAGGAATCAATCGTCATCGATTGATTCCTTTATTTTACCTCCAGCATTTCACTGTGGAGGCGCCCTTCTTCTTTTAAAATCTCAACAAACGCTTCAACGACTTTCCTATCATAATGGGTATCAGCCATGCTGATTAGCTCATTGACAGCATACTGGACATCATAGGCTTTGCGGTAGGCCCGATCTTCGGTCATGGCATCAAATGAATCGCTTACCGCAATGATTCGTGCTTCCAAAAGGATATCATCCCCTTTTAAGCCATGGGGATACCCGCTCCCATTCAGCCGCTCATGATGTTGTTCGATAATCATGGGGATATCTTCATAATAGAGGTCTTTCACCATTTCCGCCCCATCGCCCGGGTGCCGTTTAATATAGGCAAACTCCTCGTCCGTTAACTTATCAGGTTTATTTAATATTTCCATAGGTATATTAATCTTTCCTATATCATGCAATATCGAAGCAATATATAAGCTTTCTAGCTTATCTTTTGGAAACATAAGCTTTTTGGCAATTTTCACGGCATACTCTGAAACCCGTTCACTATGTTCTACGGTATGGTGGTCTTTCCTCTCAACTTCTTCAACAATCTTTTTTAACCTTGTGAGGCTTTCGCTTAGTTGATAAAAAGTTGGCTCCGTTATCATCCATAGATAAGAAACATCTGTCAGGGTAGAGAAGTGGACGGGCTCATCCAAATCAACAGCTTTGTAGTAATCACCTGGCCCAAGTTTTATCTTTTCACCATCAATTTCACAAATCATTTCACCTTGAAGGATATAGAAAAATTCCATAACATTCGGGGTTTCACTCGGATAAACATAAAAAAGGTTGTCTTTTGAAATCGTTTGGATCATACATTCCATACCGCCGCCGTGGGCAAGCAATCCAATATCAAAGGTTCCAAGAGAAACCCGCTCTAAAACTTCTCCCTTTTTTCCAATAGAAAAACCCATACATAGACCCTCCCAGCTAGGCGAAAAGAAAAACGAGCCTATTTTAGACTCGTTGGCTTAATTAAATCATATAACATTCAGACTATTGCTTCAATGAATTATTTTTAAGGCAAAATTTTTACTACCCGAACTGGGTCAATCCACACCTCTCTATCGGCAAAACGGACAAGCACCCAGCTGCATTCGGCAATTACTCCGTATTCCGCGGCCTTCGCAATCGTTTTATCCGACATTTTCAGCGTTTCCTTATAAATATCCGAAATGATTTTATCTAACTTTTCATTGTATTTTTGCGTTAGTTTTTCATGCGTTTCAGTGTTGCCTTCTTGAAGTTTTCCAATATCCACAAGATACTGAGCTTGCAGCTTGTCTGCCTTTTCTACTGCTTTTTCAACCTTTTCGTAAATTTCGATATTGGTCTTTTCAATCAAACTAACCGCTTTGGCTACATCTTTCTCTTCATTCGCGAAAGCCGGTGAGCCCAATCCCAAAATCAGAACAGCCGTGAAAAAAATTGATAATACCTTTTGCAACATCCCCACTCCCTCCAACTGTTTAGAAAGTCCAACAAAAAAGACCCAATTATAGAAGAGGGACTTGTTTAATGCAACTGGCTGGCATGGCAGGACTCCTGCTTTAGCCCCTTTAGCTTTGCGTTCTTATCTTTTCAGATAAGTTGCCCCTGGGTCTATTTTAGTATATACCATAATTATACAAGGACTTTATAACTATTAGCAACTATTATCCAAATTTTTTGAATTTTTTTCTAGAACAATAGGAGAAAAGGCCTAAGGATGTCGATTTAGTACTGTTTTAATGTCCTTTTCAGGAATTCCCTTGTCCGTTCCTGGGTTGGATTGCTGAAGATTTGCTCAGGGCTGCCTTCCTCGGCGATAACCCCTTTATCCATAAAGACTACGCGATCGGAAACTTCACGGGCAAATTCCATTTCGTGTGTAACAATCAGCATCGTCAACCCTGATTCTGCAAGGTCTTTCATAACTTTTAGAACTTCGCCGACCATTTCAGGGTCAAGCGCGGAAGTTGGCTCGTCGAACAGCATGACATCCGGTTCCATTGACAAGGCCCTTGCAATCGCTACCCTCTGCTTTTGCCCACCGGACAATTGATGTGGTTTGGCATTAATGTATTTATCCATGCCGACCACTTTTAAATAGTTCATGGCGACTTTTTCTGCTTCTTCCTTTGAGCGCTTAAGCACCTTTACTTGCCCGACCACACAGTTTCCGAGGACGTTGTGGTTGTTGAACAAATTGAACTGCTGGAACACCATGCCTAGCTTCCTTCTGTAAAGGAACAGGTCATGCTTGTCATCAAGAATGTTTTCGCCTTTGTAAATGATTTGGCCGCCGCTCGGCATTTCCAATAGGTTTACACAGCGAAGGAGCGTCGACTTGCCGGATCCGGATGAACCGATAATACTCACGACTTCCCCTTTATTGACTGAAAAATTAATGTCCTTTAACACTTCATGGTTTCCAAAGGACTTATTTAAATGCTGGATATCAATAACTTTTTCCATACGTTCTCCTCCTTTCTGCAGTTATTATCTTGCAGGCTGGATATCCTCGCCGACAACCGTGTAGCTATCCGGCCCTTCAATTTTCTTTTCAAAATAACGAAGGATTTTCGTTACAGCAAAGGTCATGATAAAATAAAGGACACACGCCACAAAGAATGACTCGAAATAACGGAAATTGTTGCCCGCTACCGATTTTGTCAGGAAGTACAATTCCGATACCGAGATAACGTTAAGGACGGATGTATCCTTAATATTGATTACAAATTGGTTCCCTGTTGCAGGCAAAATGTTTCGGACAACCTGCGGCAAAACGACGTTGACCATCGTCTGGATATGGTTCATCCCAATAGCCTGGGCAGCCTCGAACTGGCCCTTATCAATCGAAATGATCCCGCCGCGGACAATTTCGGCCATATAGGCCCCTGTATTAATCGAAACAACAATAAGTGCTGCCATCATTACATTCATATTAATGTCAAATGCTAATGCGGAGCCGTAATAAATGACCATTGCCTGGACAATCATTGGCGTACCGCGGAAAAATTCAATATATGCTGATAAAAGAAAATTAACGATTGCCAATACAATTTTTTTAAGTCCCCGTTCTGGAACAGGAATCGTCCGGATGATGCCGGCAATCAAGCCGATAACAGCCCCGGCAATTGTTCCAATGAGTGCGATCCATAACGTCGTGCCCGCCCCGCGGAGGAACATCTCCCAGTTTTCCGATACGATTTTTACAATCCATTCAATGCTCATGCCTCTCCTCCTCCATATCATCATGAAACCGGCTGTATACAAGACACAGCCGGTTTCCACCGAAATCTATCTTTATTCTGCCGCCGGCTGGTTCTTGATTGCTTCATCCATGATGCTTGTTTGTTCTTCTTCGGAAATGCCGCTCAGGATTTCATTGATTTTGTCCGTTAGACCGCTTCCCTTTTTAAGTCCGACAGCAATCGCCGTGTCATCCTCGGATGTTTTGAATCCATCCTCGAATTCGACCATCACAAAGTTTTCGTTCGCGGCTGAAGCACTCACCGCTTCAGGGCGCTCGGAAACGTATCCATCAATGATGCCCGATTGAAGTGCGACCCTCATTGCCGGGAAGTTATCCATCGCTGTCGCTTTCTTGACGCCTTCGATCTGGTCAATGACGGAGTAATGGAATGTATTCAGCTGCGCGGTTACCTTCGCACCTTTGAAATCGTTAATTGATTTCGCTCCTTCATACTTGCTTCCTTTTTTCACAACCATTACGAGATTCGATTTATAGTAGTTATCCGAAAAGTCGATTGTTTTTTTACGTTCTTCCGTTGGTGACATCCCTGCGATAATCGCATCGATTTTGCCGGAAGTCAATGCCGGTACAAGGCCATCCCATTCTGTTTTGACAATGACCAGTTCCTTGCCGAGGCCATCGGCGATTCTCTTGGCAATTTCCACATCATAGCCGCCAGCGTATTCAGATGATCCAGAAATTTTGACAGCTCCATTTGAATCGTCTTTTTGCGACCAGTTAAAAGGCGCGTAGCCGGCCTCAAGCCCTACTTTGAAAGTATCCTTTTCTTCCTTGCCATTCGAACCCGATTTTGAACTGTCTGTACCTCCGCAACCGGCCAATACGAGGATTGCGGTAAGCAATACTGCCAGAAATAATGTACCCCTTTTTTTCACCCTTAACTTCCCCTTTCATTTTTAATGAATGAATACACCAAAAAGCGGCCTGAGATAAACTCAGGCCGCAACATGTATAGTTTGCGCCCAAATCCTCTCTTTACCCCAATGAGATAGCACAACTCAATAAACCGGGCAGTTCATTGAGACAGTCCTGCAATTATTCACTGCAGGCCCAGCAGGCAATACTGAGTATATGGCCCACTTCGGCGGTATTTCCTTCTCCCTAGTCTCGATGCTTCTCAGGCTCCACTAAAGACTGTTAAATACCGCGCCTCTACCCCACTGTGAAAGTGAGGTGGTTCTATTAAATTATATACAAATTAGACTATAACATTCCGACAAATCTGTCAACCTAATTTCTGCCTAAAAGCCTATATCCTGATTCCATATGAGGATTCATTTGGAAATAAGATAGCCTTAAATGGAGTGAAGGGGAATGTAGTCAATCAGGGCTTCCCTAAAACATAGAATTCTATTCATATCTTTAAGATTTGTACCGCTGAATCTTCAGCCTATCCAAATCCCACTTTACAAGGCAGAAGCTAGCCTTTCCATAAAAGACAATTGTTTCGTCCTCCATCTTGGGGAAATAACGTGCTGTAAATACTTCTTCGCCTTCGTTTACGAAGATTTCCAATGAAGAATGATCCATGTAAATCCTTAGCTGTGTTAGGTCCGAGATCGCGCATGTTCTTCTTTCCGGTTCGCCTGTTTTAAAATTTTTCCTTATTAGGCTAATCTCCGGTTTATCGGAATCGTAAAATAGTTCGGCCTCGCTTCTAAACCGGATACGGAACCCACCATTCTTCACTTTAAGGCTATCTAACAGCAATTCAACTGATTTTCCCACGACCCCATTGAATTGAGTTGCCTTTCCGGCAAGTTCGACATTCTGGTATTCCACTCTTTCTTTTCGCAGCAAAGAGAGCTCATAAATTGGCCGCTGATAAACCTTATCGCCGTGAAGTCTTAACTCCCGGGGGATGGTCAGTGCATGGACCCAACGGTTGAGTAGAGTCGGGTGGGACGATTCATTCTCATCAGTGATCCCCATCCAGGCGTAAAGGATGGTTCTCCCCTTATCATCAACAAATGTTTGCGGCGCATAGAAATCAAACCCACGGTCAAGCTCGGTAAATGGGCCATGCTTGAATTGGGCCGATTCATAATCCAGTGTTCCGACAAAGTAGCCCGATTGGAACAAGTTATTGTAAAAGTGGCCGCTTGGATCCAATCCTTGGGGCGACACAAGCAAAACATCCTTCCCGTCCAGACGGATCAGGTCCGGGCACTCCCACATATAACCGAAGTCCGCCAGGCCATTCATCCCTTCTCCCGCAATCTGTCCCGATTCCCTCCAGCTTTGCAGGTCATCTGAGGAAAACAGGACCACGGCCCCGTTCCCATTCACGGTTTGGGCACCGATGACCATATACCAGCGGCCGTTTTTCCACCAAACCTTTGGATCCCGGAAATGGGCCGTATACCCCTCCGGGAGCTTGATGATTGGGCCCTTTTTTTCAAAATGGATGCCATCCCGGGACACCGCCACACATTGATACGTCTCCCGCGTCCCATCGTCCAGTTTGACATTCCCGGTATAAAAAAGATACAGTTTTCCTTCCCACTCAACCCCACTGCCAGAATAGCAGCCATTCCGCTCATACCACTCACTCGGGGCGAGGGCAATCGGCTCTTCACGCCAGTGAATCATATTCCTTGATGAATAATGCCCCCAGAATTTCGCCCCATGAGCCGTATCAAAAGGGTTCCACTGGTAAAACACATGGTATGTACCCTTGTACTGGACAAGTCCGTTCGGGTCATTCAACAATCCGACCGGAGGCATAAGGTGGTAATTCAGCCGGTACGGGTCCGTATCCACCTGCTCTTTGTATTTATCAACTTCCTCATACGCTTTCTGGACGAGGAGAGTTTCCTTATCAGTCATCAGCAAACCTCCTTGTGTCATTTACATCCCCATTTTTGCATTGCCTTCTTTTTAAAAAAGGAGGCAAGTAACGCCCTGCCTCCTGTGAATCTTACTGATGTTCGATTTCCTTCTTAACTTTATCCGAGTATCCAAACATCCAGGTGAGCGCGAAAGCGACCGCAATCGCCACGAGGTTGACGAGGATGTACGGCAGGATTTGCCCATTTAAATAGAGGAGCGCCCCCGGGATAACCGTAACCGCCATTCCCGTACCTTTCAAGCCAAGGATTGACGCCAAAAATCCCCCGGCCGCGCCGCCAATGAGCCCCATGATAAACGGCTTGCCGTAACGGAGATTAACCCCGAAAATCGCCGGCTCAGTGATTCCCAATAAAGCCGACAGCGAGGATGGGTATGCCAGTGCTTTCAATTTTGCTGCTTTGGTCTTGAGGCCAACCGCAAGGGCAGCGCCGCCCTGTGCCGCAACCGAGCAAGTTACGATTGCGTTATATGGATTGCTGTTATAGTTGGCAAGCAACTGGATTTCAAGCATATTGAAAACATGATGAACCCCGGTAATGACAATAATTTGGTTAAGGCCTCCTATCAGCAGGCCACTAATTCCAAACGGCCAGGAAAGGACATCTGTTGCCACTGATAAAATACCTTGTTCAACGGTGTGGAAAATCGGTCCAATAACGAGCAATGAAAGCGAAATCATTACGAGAAGGGTGATGAATGGAGTAACAATAAGATCAAGTGTTTCAGGAACACGCTTCCTTACCGCCCTTTCCAGCTTTGCCCCGATAATCCCCGCGATGAAAGCAGGCAAAACCGACCCCTGATACCCAACAACAGGGATGAATCCGAAGAATTGGAGCGGTTCAACGTCACCGCCGGCTACCCCCCACGCATTTGGCAATGACGGGCTGACAAGCATCAAACCTAACACAAGCCCAATAATCGGCGTCCCGCCAAATACCCTGAATGTCGACCATGCTACAAGTGCTGGAAGGAAAATAAAGGCGGTATCAGTCAAGATTTGCGTAAATAATAGGAAATTTTGCGGTACATGGTCGGGTGTTATGCCAAAGAGCGCGAGAATTTCTTCCTGCATGACGAGGCCCCGGACCCCCATAAACAACCCAGTGGCCACGAGGACAGGAATAATCGGCACAAACACATCGCCGAACGTCCGAATTGCCCGTTGGAACCTGGACCCCGACTTGATTGCATCCTTCTTCTGATCGGAAGCAGATTTTGTTTCCAGCCCAAACTGGGATACCTCTTCATAAATGCGGTTGACTGTCCCTGTTCCAAAAATTACCTGGTACTGGCCTGAATTAAAAAAGGCCCCCTTTACTTTATCAATCTCCTCAACTCTTTCCTGATCAATTTTTTCCTTGTCGTTCACCATAATTCGCAGGCGGGTTGCACAATGGGCAACCGAATGGATGTTTTCCCTGCCACCAACGGCTTCAATCAGGTCTTCCGCAATTTTGCGATTTTCCGACATTTTATTCCCCCCTATTTTGTTACTTATGAATTCAATATCACAACAGCAGACAAATTAAACACTTTCTTCTAAAGATTAGACACCGCTTTGTTCACATTACGCTATTACTTCACGTTACCGCCGGACATCCTTCTTCAAAAGAATATGTACGCAAAAAAAATAACCCGGCTCTTATGAACCGGGAAAAATAGCCTTTATGGTTATTGGCCCTTTGCTGCCACTTACAAAAACAAAATGCTGATGCACCTTCATCAGCATTTATCGGGAACCATCCTTGTTCCCTTTTCCCTTCATTTCGTCCATCTTTTGCTTATACTTTTCCTTTAGTTCCTCATACTCGCCCTTCATTTCCGCTCCTGCTTCTTCAAGGCCTGCCTTTTCGTATGTCGTTCCGATGTTTAGATGGCCGCTTAGCTCTTTAATGCCAATAGTCCCCAGGTTGTTTGCCTGGTCAAATTTTTCAATGAACAGTTTATCAACCTTGATTTCTTGAAAAATAACAGGAGGCACGCCCCCCGAATTTCCTTTGCCGCCGCAAGCAGAATCCTCCAGATACCGTTCATGGATCGCCCCGCTTTCAGTGTACATTTTTTCCAAATCAGAAACACGGTTCTCAAGTTTCGAAATGTGCCGAGCAAACTGATTCAACATTTGATAGATTGGCGCCATTTCCGCATTGACTGTTTTTTGGATGTAAAGGAAGAGCTTTTTTTCAAGATGGTCGGTACCTTCCGTCTTTCTTTCCTGTTCCGATTTTTTAAAAGGCATAACCTGGCCCCCACCCAACTTTATAAAATCAGCGGATTAAGATGGTTTCTTCCCTTACATACCTTCTTGGATACGTAATAATCAGGAGCCCATTTTCGAACCTTGCATGAATGTCCTTGCTTTCGGTAGGCTCCGGAAGGTCAATAATCCTTTGGAACTCTCCGTATTTCCGTTCGGTTTGTACGGTGACCCCATTAATCATCGGCGCCTGGAGAACCCCTTTTATTGTAAGCCTGCTGCCTGAAACCGATAATGCAATGTCCTCCCTTATTGCCCCCGGGATTTCGAGTAATAGAATAACATCCCTGTCCGTCAGGAAAATATCCGTATTCGGGTAACTTCCTTGTTTTTGTTTTGCTTGGCGTACAGGCTGGTCTTCCAAGGCATCCCCCGGGGGATTGTCTTCAAACACCATCTCCCAAAACCGCCCGTTTTGATACTGCTGGGTCATTTCGATCCATTGTTTAATTTTATCCATATCCATCCGTATGTCCCCCTTCTTTTAAAAAGAATGGTCCACCTGGAAAAGGCTACTCCATGGGCGGGACTGCGACTTCGGTAAATTGCGGGTCCATCCTCTTCTTCATTTTAATCTGCAGATAGTTATCCCGGTATTCGGAAACCGAATCCTTCATTTTTACCATCGATGGCAATGTAAGGACATGCCTCGATTCCGGGGTAGGCAGCCCTTCAATAATCAATTGATTGGTATTATGGTAGATTTTTAAATTCGAAAGCTGCTCGGCATTCTTGATATACATTCTTACGTAGACATGGTCGTGGCTTTCAAAGGTGGTCACCTGAAATGATTCTATTGGATTTGTTTGCATGGCCTCTTCCCGCTCCGCATGCAGGATGTCCGCCATTTCAACATGCTTCATTGAGGATGTAATGGACTTTTGCACCATGTCCTCCACAAATTTTGTAATGTCATTATTCACGAATGACTGGTTCAGCCACTTTGGCAGCCCGCCTTTAAAAAACGGAAAAGGAAGCATAACAGTCCTCCTCTAAAATTGATTGCTTATAGGCAATGATGGATTGGCGATTTGATCCTGGTCGCTTATATCGGGGTCAATGTTGTTTGCCCCCATGAACGATGTCGTTGGCGACAAGTCACCCAGGGATATGTTCGCTCCAACGTACTTCGCGTTGGCAGTATGACTATTATGAATAACCGCCCCTACATCAAGGTTCCCGTTTGTCGTTATTCCGTTCGTTTTCATGCTGAATATATTTATGAAATAAGGCATTGTGTACTCCTTTCAAAAAAATACGCATCAATACTGGTTGGCATTTACGTTTGCTGGATTTGCAACATCCCCTTGATCGTTCACATCCGGATCGATGAATACATTTTCCATACCGGATGTGGTTGGAGAAAGATCGCCATAAGAGGAGTTGACCCCTTGCGATTTCGTGTTGGCGGTAGGCGAATTGTGAAGGGCGTCACCTATGTTCAGGGAGCCATTATTGGATATATTGTTTATTTTTATGCTGTATATATTGATATTCGTGGGCATGCTCTCTCCTCCCAACATGGCGTTGGTTATATATATGCCCAGGTTCTCCAATTGGTTAAAAGAACGTTCTACTCCGCTTCCCCGCCGGTTTGCCCCGTATTGATGTCAATCGCTTTTGTTTGGTTCTCGATCTCAATTACGTTTGAAAAATCGCCAAAAGCCAAGGAGGCTCCCGCTATTTTAAAGTTAGAAGTATGGCTGTTTTGGACGGTAGAACCAATGTTGATGTTTCCGTTCTGGGCAATAATATTCGTTTTAATCCTGTGGACAATAGCTATATTTTTCAAGGGTTCACATCCTAAAAGACAATTTGGTTTGGAATACTATATGCCAATGCCCTTTCTGTTGTTAGTAGGGATACCTGTCCGCCTTGCTTATCGAAAATAGTACTGGTTAGCCGAATAGTAACAGGGGTTTGGCCTCTTCGAATGCCTGCAAGACCGAAACCAGTCCTCATATGAACGAAATTACCACTTTTTCTTCTCAAAAATGAAAAAAACAAGCCAGCATCCCTGGCTTGTCCCTTCTTAATTCAAATGAAAGAAATGTACGAGCAAATACCCGAAAACCGCTAAAAGTACAGAACCTGCGAGCCCAGCCGCAAAAGCCTTCATACCCAGTTTCCGGAATGTCTTAATTTCGACATTCATCCCCAATGCAGCCATTGCCATCGCGATGAGCAAGTAAGCCGCGGTCACGATGTATCCTGCAACGGTTTCCGATACAATTCCTAGCGTATTAAAGCCGCTCATGGCCAGGAATCCCAGGATGAACCACGGAATGATTGACATCGGAATCGCTTTTTTTCCGCCTTCCTTTTCGCTTCGCTGCATGAAAAAGCCTATCGCCAGCGCAACCGGAACGAGCAGTGCGACACGTGTTAATTTTACGATAACTGCAAGATCAACCGCCTCATTCCCTCCGGCAGCTGCGGCTGCCACGACATGTGCAACTTCATGCAATGTCCCGCCGGAAAATACCCCATATCCTGTCGGGGTCAGGTTCAGAACCGTATATAAAAATGTATACGCAAGTGTAAATAAAGTACCCAAAATAGCTATAGTAGCTGCTGCGACAGCGGTTTCCTCTTCTTTTGCCTTCACTTGCGGAGATATGGCGACGATGGCAGCCGCTCCGCAAATCGCCGTTCCACAGGCGGTTAGGATGCCAAGCTTTTTTTCAACCCCGAACCACCGGCATAAACCATACACCACCAGCAGGGCGAAAACAATGTTCAGCGAAGCCAAAAGAAATACCTTTCCCCCTGCATTATAAATGTCCGCAAGGTTCAGTCTCATTCCTAGTAAAATAATTCCCAATCTGAGCAATTTTTTGTTCGTGAAGGTTATTCCAGGCTTCAATTCTCCCTTGTATCCAAATGCGGCCCTCCATGCCATTCCCAGTAGAATCGCAATCACAAGCTGGCCCATTATCGACAGAAACGATAATCCTGATAAAAACTTTGCGGCGAGCGCTATCAAAAGTGTAATCGCAAGCCCTTTTAAAAAGGCATTTGCCTTGTGTTGCTTCATTTGTTCCCTGTATGCCTTCCCCATCCTGTCACTTCCTGTTTCGTAAGTTTGTACACTTACACTTTATAGAAAGAATGAGTATTAGTAAATTACCATTTTAATAAGGGAGGAAGTACATGCGTATTTATGACATGTTAAAGACGTTTGTTAGCCTTGCGAAATTTGGAATTTTACAAAGGCCTCCGAAATAACTAGCAAGCGGCTGCCTTCGTTAATTTAGGCTGCTTTTTTCTTTTATATCGACTCCAGGCTTTCGAACAACAAGCCACCAGATGACCGCACTATAAAGAACCATTGCCGGGAGGCCCGCTTCAATCCCGAATGCGCCGCCAGTGACCCATATATGATCCGATTCAAAACGGGCACTGAGGAGAGACACCCCAGCTTCATTCGCTCCCTTCGTAAAGCCCACAATTCTTGGATTAAGAACGAAATTCCATAGGATATGCACCGCGGCTGCATTCCAAAGGTTTCCTGTCTTATGCATAATTAGCGAAAACAGAACCCCCGCGAGAGTACCAGCGAACAAAATTAGCAATGCATCGAGCAACCGCATGCTGCCAACCGTTAGGAGATGAAGGGCCCCGAACAAAACGGAGGTTGCGGCTATAGCTGCCAGTGCTCCCCATTTTCCTTTTATCAGTTTGAACAAATAGCCCCTGAATAGTACTTCCTCTATGATGCCTGCGGAGCATGAAACAATAAATGAACCAACCAGCAACGGCAAAACAGTTTTAATAGAAAGCTCCGTCTGAACTTCAAAAACAGAATATTGCGTTAGGAAATAAAATACGATTACTAAAAAAGGCATTCCAAGCCCAATTAAAATCCATTCTTTGTCCGTCTTAAATGGCAATTTGATACCAAAGCTGGCGTTCGCTCGTTTCAGTACCTTCTTCGTATACAGCCAAAACAAGCAAACAGTCACCAACAGCCGTAAACTTTCCTTCACAAGAATTCTGATTGTACCATTCCCTATTCCGTCCGTCAGCGGATTCACAAAAATTGCCGCGGCCAGGAATATCGACAAAAAGCCAATACAATGGATA
The DNA here is from genome assembly GCF_046237595.1 of Neobacillus oceani. NCBI lineage: Bacteria > Bacillati > Bacillota > Bacilli > Caryophanales > Bacillaceae > Neobacillus > Neobacillus oceani. The sequence continues at coordinate 4,468,924 of NZ_CP143543.1, forward strand.
AAAATTTTTCCCGACTTCATACCTTCAGCTCCTTCCCAAATAGTTAAGCAGCTAACCAGGATGTATATTATAATTTTATAATTAAAGAACCATTTTTTATCTAAGAAATTCTATAATGGCGAAAAAATGATTGCCTGAATTCGTTTGCCAGAAAGGCTGATAAAAATTGATCAATTCCAAACAACCCAAAAATGAAGGAACCCAATCAGCGTTGAGGAATACGTATATTGATTCACCAGAAAAACAACAGCGGCTTTATAAGAGGACCTTGCTGGTTGTCGTCATTTCACAAATTTTTGGCGGAGCGGGCCTTGCCGCGGGCATTGCGGTTGGAGCCCTGCTTGCCCAGGACATGCTAGGTACCGATCGTTACGCCGGTATCCCTTCCGCTCTGTTCACTCTTGGCTCTGCAGGTGCTGCTTTTCTGGTTGGAAGGCTCTCGCAGCGGTATGGGCGCCGGCTTGGGCTTTCAGCGGGATTCTTCGCCGGTGGCCTTGGCGCTGCGGGGGTAGTTGCCGCTGCTGTCACCAACAGTATTCTCCTGTTATTTCTCTCGCTGGTTATTTATGGATCAGGTTTTGCTACCAATCTATTGTCCCGCTATGCGGGTACGGACTTGGCCCACTCGAATCAGCGGGCAACTGCCGTCAGCACCGTCATGGTTTCAACAACCTTCGGGGTAATTGCTGGGCCGAACCTCATCCAGGCTATGAGCGGGATTGCCAAACTGGCCGGCATTCCACCTTTGGCTGGGCCATTCATCCTCTCGGCGGCGGCCTTCACGTTTGCGGGGCTTGTATTATTTATATTTCTTCGCCCGGATCCGCTCCTCTTGGCCAAAACAATCGAACCGCCAAAAAGCGAAACCACTGCCCATAGCAGCGCCACTTCTGCCAGGCAGCAAAGCAAAAAAGGGTTATTTATCGGGACAGCCGTTATGGTCATCAGCCACAGCGTCATGGTCGGAATCATGGCCATCACTCCTGTCCACATGGGTCATCATGGGCATGGACTCGGGAATGTCGGGCTGTTAATCAGCATACATGCGGGCTTCATGTATCTCCCGTCCCTTTTTACCGGCAAGCTCGTCGATAGGGCCGGCCGCAGTGCGATTGCCATCGCATCCGGGGTCACTTTGCTCGGAGCTGGACTTCTTGCCGCCTTTGCCCCTCCCGAATCGATGTTTCTGCTCACAACAGCCTTGGCTTTACTCGGACTCGGTTGGAACTTCGGCTTGGTTAGCGGCACTGCCCTCATCGTTGATTCAACAAACCGGGATACCCGCGCGAAAACGCAAGGATCTGTTGATGTCTTAATTTCGCTTGCTGGGGCTCTGGCCGGTGTAGGAGCCGGTTTGGCTGCGTCGCAATTAGGCTACAATATTCTTTCAATCGCAGGCGGTATCCTCTCCCTTATGCTCGTACCTGCGGCTATCTGGTTACGAACCGGTTCTGAATCCACATTGGAAAATAGTGCTACTGCAGTAAGCAAATAATTCTTCCAGCCTCATTTCGGCGGCGCGGTCTGCCTCGCGCATGTTGAAATGGGGTTTTCCTGTTTCGCATCCACCTGGGTTGTTTTTTCTAAAAAAGGGATATTTCCATTTTTCTAGAATATAACACTATGAATATATAGAAAACATAGGGGGATACACTTTTCATGGAAGTCGCCTATCAATCGGAAATAGAACCACAGCCAAAGCCTTCGCTTTGGAAGCAGCGGAACTTCCTTCTGCTTTGGACAAGCGGCCTTATTTGGTCGTTTGGTTTTCAATTTTACTATGTCGCCCTTCCTTTGCTTATTTACAAGCTGACCCAGTCCGCAAGCGCGATGTCCACAATGCGGGCAATCGAGTTCATCCCTAACATTGTATTTGGAATGATCATTGGCGTACTTGTTGACCGTTACAGCCGGAAAGGAGTCATGTTCTCCACGACACTCGTCCAGGTTTGCTGTATGCTTGCCCTCGTGCTCCTGCTTGCATCGGACCAATTGCAAATCTGGCATATGTACCTGATTGGTTTCATCATATCGACAGCCGGATATGCTTTCGGCAATGCGCAGCATTCGGCATTTCCGCAAATTTTCGGGAAAGAGCAGCTGACAGAAGCGAATTCCCACTTCTCATTCGCGAACACATTAATGAACATGATTGGCCCCGGAATCGCCGGAATGATGATCGCATGGCTTTCCTATGAAGCCAATTTCATCGTCTATTTGGTTTTATTATTGATTTCGCTCATTCTCGTCCAGCTTACGGCTATCCCTAAAACCACCATTCCGGTAAATCAGAAAGGGCAGTCTTCGATTCGCGGTGAAATGAAGGAAGGCTGGGACGAGCTTATCCAAAATAAGCTTTTGCTGGCGCCGACCATTATTATCCTATTGTTAAACTTCATTAATGGACTTGGAAACATTGTCGTGTTTTATGCTGTCGACCTTTTGCATGCGACGGAAGAACAGGTAGGCTTCATGCTGAGCATCGGAGCCGTCGGCGGCCTTTTAGGTGCCCTCGTTATGCCCCATTTGAAGAAACGGTTTCGAAGGGGGCAGCTTTTTCTTTATGCAATGTATTTCGTTCTTGCAGGGACACTGCTCCTCAATTTTGCCACTACATGGTGGCTTGTCGGAATATCGCAGTTCATAAGAACTTTCGCGGTAATCGTCATCAACGTCAACTACTTGAGCTTCCGCCAGGAATTTACGCCGAACCATCTTCTGGGTAGGGTTGCGGGTACATCATCAATGCTTATGAAACTCGCTTTGCCATTTGGATTGTTTATTTCCGGAATATGGGCAGAGGTTTGGAATGTCCCCAGCCTATTTGTCTGCTGCAGCATCCTCATGTTCCTGCTTTGTCTCGGAATGCGCGGTAACCCGATTGGCAACGTTAAGTAATAATGGCGGTCTATTTTTTATTAAAAAGGCAACCCCAACATATGGATGAGGTTGCCTTAAAACTTTCTTTTATTTAAAAAATAATTTATATGGTAAAAAGAGCGCTGCTACTGAAATGAGCAAAAAGATAATGTCTGGCATGAAAGTTCCAAACCCAATTATATGAAGGACAAAAAATAACGGATACACCCAGCAAACATACCAGGACCAACGAAGCCCTTTTCGAAAGGCATTTAATAAAATGGCAAAACCAAATAATGACATACCAAGAACCAATGATCCCCGCAGCTTTAATTCAATACCGGTTTCCGACTGGTCATTGGACAAGTAGGCATGTAAAACCGAACCTTCGCCAACTGGTCCATTTTCGCCTGAAAGACTTATAATTAACATTAAAATCTGAATGAGGAACAACAAAATCCAAGCCTTCGATTGCAGGAATTTCAATTAACACCACCCCTTCTATTAACGAAATATAAGTCATCCGCCTACTAGAATAATATTATTTCTCCTTTCAAGTTATGCAATGTAATTAGATTATTAAGTAGTACAGCTATTCTTGGGGTTCGCTGTCTCAAAAGGCCTGTCCAGGTTAAATGGTCCTCATTTTACCGATAGGAACTAAGGGCGACCCTTTAACGAAAGTTTATTTTTGATGGCTGCAGGTTAAAGAGAAAGAAGGTTAATTTTCACTGAATTTTGCGTTTCCAGTTGGTTTTATTGTATTTTAAAAGAAGCGAACTATTTCATTCAGAAGGATGGTATCACCTTGCGGCTTAATAAATTCATTAGCGACTCTGGTAAAACGTCGAGGCGCGGCGCTGATAAACTCATTGCGGATGGCAGAGTGACCATAAACGGAAAAATCGCCAAAATCGGCAGCCAGGTTAACCCAGGCGACGATGTCCGGGTGAACGGCGAACAAATCCGGATTGCCAGGAATCATGTTTATATTGCTTTAAATAAGCCAGTAGGCATTACAAGTACAACGGAAAAGAATGTAAAAGGCAATATCGTCGACCTGGTCAACCACCCGCTGCGAATTTTCAACATTGGCCGGCTTGATAAGGATTCGGAAGGGCTCATCCTCCTGACGAACGACGGCGATATCGTCAATGAAATTTTGCGTTCGGAAAATAGGCATGAGAAGGAGTACATTGTTTCCGTCGACAGGCCCATTACCCCAGAGTTTCTAAAAAACATGTCCGAAGGGGTCAGAATCCTCGGTACGAAAACTCTACCATGCAAAGTGGAACAGCTATCAAAATTTGATTTTAAAATCATTCTTACACAAGGGCTGAACCGCCAAATCCGTCGTATGTGCGAGGCTCTGGGATACGAAGTGTACCGGCTTCAGCGGATTCGGATTATGAATATTGAATTAGGGAACCTTCCTGTCGGACAATGGCGAGACCTAACCAAGAAAGAGAAAACACGCCTTTTTGCGGAATTGAATTACGAACCGCAGGAATGGTGAATGATTAGGGTTTGCACAGTGTGCGAACCCTTTTTTATGGGTTATACAATGAAAATAAAGTCATACGGGGCATGAAGATACTTTCATCCGGTTAGCGCATCCAAAACTGTTTTCATCGAGGACATGAAGACACTTTCAATCGATTTTCGCACCCGAAACTGTCTTCATCGGGGATATGAAGACACTCATACCCCACTTTCCCTTTCAAAACTGTCTTCATCCAGATCGATTGCCCTATAAATACAAGCATGTAACTAGTTATTTCCTCCAAACCATACTCGCTTAGCCAACCCTCATGGTATACTACTGTTATCTGAAAATTTCTACTTCTGGAGTCGATGCCATGGCGAAGGAACATTCAACAAACTTTGTTTTGCATGCAAAAAGCAACCAATTCAATTGGGAAGGCTCCGGGCAGCTTTCCATCAAAACCTTTTCCAATGGAAAGGCGCTATACAAGACGAATAAGGGTTTCTTTGCCGTTGAGGAAAAAAGGTACTTGCTCTTGAATGAAGGCGATTACACCATTTCGATTGACCAAAAGGAAGAAGTGGAATCTTTCTGCATTTTCTTCAGGGATGGCTTCGCGGGAGAAGTTTTGGGCGCAATGTCCGCCTCTTCAAACGCGCTGTTAACCGATCCGTTTAAGGATTCGGATTCGATTGGTTTTTTTGAAAAAACGTATCCCCTTGCGCCGAGCCTGGACAACCGGCTATCCGCGTTTAAGGAAAACCTGGCCATCCTTAAGGAGACTCCACTGGGTTATGAGGAGCAATTCCACCAGTTAATGCAATCTCTTCTTTTCGGACAGCTGAAAACCCTAAGAGAGGTTGAATCCTTGAAGGCTGTCCGAAGCTCGACCCGTGAGGAATTATACCGGAGAATCAGCATCGCCCATGAATACATACGATCGTTTTTTGATACGGCAATAAGTTTGGATGATATCGCCCGTACTTCCTGCATGTCGGCCAACCACCTTTTAAGAACATACATACAAATCTTTGGCAAGACTCCTTATCAGCACATATCCGAACTCAGGGTGGAAAAAGCAAAGCGGCTTTTAAAAAATCCCGGCCTGACCATCACAGACATAACATTTGAACTTGGCTTTACCAACCCGGTTTCATTCAGCAAAATGTTCAGGCAGCACACTGGACACTCACCACAACAATTCCGCAAAAAGGTGATTTTGGATAAGAATTATTCCTATTAATCGCTTATTCTTAAAATTGAACATGTACTTGAAGGGAGAAATTCACATTGGAAACAACTACAATTCAAAAAGTAGGACAAATCGGGGTACCAATCAAGGATATGGAGCGGGCGGTCGAGTTTTATAAAGAAAAACTTGGCCTGACGCTTCTTTTCACGGCAGGCAATCTGGCATTCTTTGATTGCGGAGGCTTGCGGCTCTTCCTTAGCCCTCCTGAAAATGAGGAGTTCGCTCATCCAGGCTCGGTTGTCTATTTTTCAGTCGAAAACATTAATGAATCCTATGATGTATTAAAAGGAAAGGGTGTTGAGTTCATTGACGAACCGCACCTTATCGCCAAAATGGGCCAAACGGAGACGTGGATGGCGTTTTTTAGGGATACAGAAGGCAATACCCATGCATTGATGAGCGAGTTTGAGGTTTAATTAGAAAGCAGGAGACCGGATGATGACGGGCTCCTGCTTTTTTGCCTTATATTTTTTTCACAAATTCGGATTTCAGTTTCATCGCACCGAAACCGTCAATTTTGCAATCGATATCGTGGTCCCCTTCAACAAGGCGGATATTTTTTACTTTCGTGCCTTGCTTCAGGACAGATGAGCTGCCTTTTACTTTAAGATCCTTGATGACTGTGACAGTGTCCCCGTCATTCAGGACATTCCCGTTTGCGTCTTTTACGACCTTAATATCTTCATTATTTTCGACGCTATCCGCTGTCCATTCATGCCCGCACTCCGGGCAAACAAACTGGATGCCGTCCTCGTATGTATATTCTGAATTACATTTAGGACAATTCGGTAAATTACTCATAAATACACTTCCTTCCAATGGCATTTTTGTAACAAATCCACCAATTAACCATTATACCATAAAGATTGTATCGTTCTTTGGAGAGTAATGCCAATGATCCCGCCAATTATCGGTATAACAATTACTAACCAGCCCATATTCATTCCAGTCCTCTCCATATCTAAATATCAATGAAACAAACACAGATTTCTTCTTTGGCATGTATTTAAAACATTTCGCATTTTTTCTGTTTTCATCTCTAAAGAAAATCCAGTTTTCTATCGTTCAAATAGAAAACGACACGGCAAGTAATTCCTTTGATAATTATCGCCCATTCTACTAGTATGAGAATAATACAACCTTTCCAGGAGGGATATGAATGGAACTGACCGTATATTTAGCCGGACAGATTCACGACAATTGGCGGGAAGAAGTGCAGAGGAAGGCGGAGGAAAAAAATCTTCCTTTGGCCTTTGTTGGTCCACAAACAAACCATGATAGATCGGATAACATCGGCGAGGATATTTTGGGGAAGCAGCCAGGAAGTGTCTATAAGGATGACGCCGCATCCGACATTAACAATTTCCGTACTCATGTTTTGATGCAAAAATCGGATATCGTCATTGCTCTTTTCGGTGAAAAATACAAGCAATGGAATACGGCGATGGACGCCAGCATGGCCATTGCGATGAATAAACCAACCATCATTGTCAGGCCTGAGTCGCTTATCCATCCGTTAAAAGAACTTTCCAACCGGGCAAATGTAACGGTTGAAACGATCGACCAGGCAATGGATGTTTTAAGCTATATTTTTGAATAGGCAAAAAGGGAAAGCGGCTGCTTTCCCTTTTTCATTTTTATTTTTTCAACCGTCTCCGTTAAACAGATTCAATTTCTACTATCATTACTTCAAAGAAATATCGGACTCCTCGATTAAATCCTTCAACGCAGGCCGTGTATTCCCGTCGCGCCCCACTACTGCTTCGGCCGTAACAAGCGAATTCAAAACAGCCTCTTCTGTCGCTTCCCCCACAGCCCGGAAAGCCAGGTCGATCTCCTCTTCATGAATCTGGGGGACGGATAACAGTTGTTCCGGTTTATCATGCGGTATTTTCGTAGCTGTTGAAAATCCGATAACGACCTCACCGCTCCCGGTTGTAATGATGGAACCCGTTCTGGATAGCCCCGTGACAGACCGTTTAAGAATCCTGTTCAGCTGCCTTTCTGATACCGGCAGGTCCGTTGCAACGATGACCATGATCGAACCTTTATCCTCTTCCTTGTACTTTTGGGTTATGGCTTCCTTTAATTCCTGGCCAACCGCCTTGCCGTTCACGCATAAATCCTTTAAAATGCCGAAATTTGATAAGACCAACACGCCGATTGTGTACGTCCCATGCTGTATATCCATCTTGCGGGAAGCAGACCCGATTCCCCCTTTCAGGGAGTAACAGAGCATCCCGGTTCCCGCGCCAACCGCACCTTCCCTGAATTCAGACGAAGCATTTTCAATTGCCTGGAAAACATGCTCCCGTTTTACGAACTTACCCCGTATATCATTCAAAAACATATCATTGCATTCTCCGACGATTGGATTAACGGTCCCGGTAGTCCGGCCGATTTCGGGATTTCGCTCCAACATATAGTCAATCAGCGTATCAGCGGCCGTTCCGATTGCCAATGTATTTGTAAGGAGAATCGGCGTTTCCAGGGTCCCAAGCTCAGCCATCTGTATGGTTCCCATCGTTTTTCCAAATCCATTTATGACATGGCTTGAGGCGACCAGCTTCTCTTTGAATGTATTTCCCTGGTGCGGCAAAATGGCTGTCACTCCAGTCTGCATCTGTTTATCGCTCAAGGTCACATGGCCAACAGCCACCCCTTCAACATCGGTAATCGCATTGTAATGCCCCGGCTCCAGTTGGCCGATTATGACTCCGTAATCCCGTATTCTCTTTTGCTTGAACATGGACATTCCCCTTTTTACACAGTGGTTTTTTACCGTCTTATGTCCATTAAACTCCCTTGCTTCTCCGGCCGCAAGGGAAAGCGAATATTTTAAAGGGCCTTTTCCATACTAAAAAGCAAAGGAGGCGATCCACCATGGCAAAGCGTACAAAGAAAAACGACCCACAGCAAAAGAATAAACAAGGCTTTGATTCAAGCAAAACTGATTCTGAATTCGGCAAGGAATTTGGCAGCGCAAATGCGAACCGGGCAAAAAAGCAGAAGGAAAAAGAACAAAGGGCTTATGAAAACAGGAGTTAACCAATCTCGCCCCCTGTTAAACACCACCATTTTAACCGGAAGGAGCTTCCATACATGACCCAATCAAAACGCCAAAAGGAAAGGCAATGGGCCGCCAGGAAAGAAGCCCAAAACCCGCACGGAAAAGTGAAGTCATTCGAGCAGCTTGCTGATGAAGCAGGGAAAGGCGACACCCGGCAGGGGAAATAGATTGGACCTTCCTGCGCAAGGCTACTTTTTCAAAAGATAAAAGCCAATCTCCGCAGTGGCGGAAATTGGCTTTGCGTTCGTTATGCTGTTAAATCGCCCTTTGGCCCGAAGAATTCGTAATGAATCCTCTCGCAAGATGCGGCTGCTGGGGGTTTTTCAATCCGGGAAGGTGGGACACCAGTATCTACACCGGTATGTATCACGATAAATTGGGAAAAAATTTATGAGGCGAAATTTGAAATCGTGGATTAATATCTTTTATTTGTTGAAGGTGATGCGCAGTTCTTCGTGTGCAGAATGATTCCCTTTTAAAACAAAAACTAACCGGAAGCAGGTTCCGATTAGTTTTGTTGGTTAATTTAAAAATCGATTATTATTAAACAGCTACTGCAGAAAGTTTCTTTGCAGCTTCTTTAACTTTTTCCAATCCTTCAGCAATGATTTTCTCTGCTTGATCAGGTGCCGCAGCATGTCCTTCGATGACTACTTCGTCAATGATTTGCATACCGAACACGCCGCCAGCAACATTCTTAATGTAGTTAACGGACATTTCCATTGCAGCCGCAGGGCCTTCGGAATAGATGCCGCCACGCGCGTTTAAGATAATCGCCTTTTTGTCCTTCATAAGCTGGACTGCCTGGCCGTTTTCATCATATTTAAACGTAAATCCTGCCTCATATACATAATCGATAAATGTTTGAAGCTTCGCAGGAATTGTTAGGTTCCACAATGGGAAAGCAAAAACAACGATATCCGCTGCTGTTAAAGCATCCTTTGCTTTTTGCTTTGCTGCCAAAATGCGTTTTTCAACATCTGTAAGTTCTTCGCCAGTTGCAAGTTTGCCGAATGCATTGAAAAGATCCTGGCCAAGGTACGGCATATCTTCAGCAAAAACATCAAAAGTTGTTACATTGACTCCGTCAAGGTTTTCCATGAAAGTCTCATACATCTTGCTTGATACCGCCTCGGAAGCCGGTCTGTTATTTGCTTTTACTACTAATACGTTCATTTATCTTTTTACTCCTTTTTTTAAAATATATTGAGATATCTCTACTTTATATATCTCGATTTAAAGATATACTAAAATAATGTAGAAGTCAACTAAACGAACTTTCTTAGTCAGTTGCTTCTCATTCAAGTATAATTAGAACCTATTATTGACCTTCTTTAATAGTGTTAAAATTGTCTCTTCCTCTTTATGTTTCAAAACTTCAAACGGATCATCGACCATTTCGAGATAGTTTGGCATAATTTTGTCCATTAGTCAAAGCCCTTCATCCTTTCCAATCACCTAAGAACTCCATTATTTTTGAAACCTGTCCAACAAACTAAAGAACTCTCGAACAAACTCATAGAATAGCCTCTCTGCGGGAAGCAGCTTGCGTTCAGCAGGAATGATGATTCCAACAGTACGCGTAACGTGCGGTTCAATGACCGGCAGCCTAACGGTTGAGCGCGGCAGGCTATCGACCAATGTAACTTCAGGAATAAGAGTCACACCCAAACCCGCGGATACCAATCCCTTAATTGCATCAATATCTTCCCCCTCAAAGGAAACCTGGGGCTCGAAGCCAAAATGCTTACAGGCATTTTCTACTATCTCTCTTAAAACAAACCCCTTTGGAAACAAGATAAAGGAATCATCCCTTAATTCGTTCAGGTTAAGTGAACGTTTAGTTGCAAGGGGATGGTGGGTTGGCAACAGGGCAACAATCCTTTCTGTAAAAAGGATATCCCCTCTTACCTTTTTTTCCTGCATAGGAAGCGGCCCAAGCAGCGCCATATCGATATCCCCTCTAATCACTCCACTAATCAAATCGTGGTAGGAACTCTGCTTCAGCTCGAATTTCACATGGGGATAGCGTTCACGGAAGGCTGAAATGATCGTGGGCAGCGTATAAGCAGCGAAACTGCTTGGAAAGCCAATGCGAATTTTCCCTTGTTCCGGATCTAAATATTCCTGAACCTCTTGCCTTGCATTATCGATCACCTTCATCGCTTCTTCCATATGCTCCAAAAAAATTTTCCCAATCGGAGTTAATCTTACATTCCTACCTTCCCGTATAAAAAGATTAACCCCCAGTTCCTCTTCCAAATTAAAGATTTGCCGGCTCACAGCGGACTGGGCGACATGCAGGGCCATTGCTGCCTCTGTCACATGCTCCCGCTTGGCAACTTCAATAAAATATTGAATCTGTCTTAGCTCCACTATTTTCCCTCCCGTTTCCATTCATCTCATTTCGGCATCATTATTATCTAATTTTCATATTGTTTAGATTGTTTTTCAATAATAAAATTAGGAAATAAAAAATCCAATCGTATAAACAATAAAAAACTCCTATTTATATACAGAAACTTTGCAAAGGGGTGCTTAAGCCATTATGACAACTTTACATGAATTGCAAGATGCAAACACAAAAGTCGCAAAAAAATATGTAAATGAAGTATTTGAAACAGTAATTGCTCGCAATCCTTTTGAAAGTGAATTCCATCAAGCCGTTAAAGAAATTTTCGATTCACTCATTCCTGTTTTTGCCAAGCATCCACACTATATTGATCAAAACATCCTTGAACGTATGGTGGAACCAGAAAGAGTCATCAGCTTCAGGGTCCCGTGGGTTGACGACCAAGGCAAGGTACAGGTAAACCGCGGGTTCCGTGTTCAATTCAACAGCGCGATCGGGCCATACAAAGGCGGGGTACGTTTCCACCCTTCCGTAAACGCCAGCATCATCAAATTCCTGGGATTTGAACAGATTTTCAAAAATTCCCTCACCGGTCTGCCAATTGGCGGAGGCAAAGGTGGCGCCGACTTTGATCCGAAAGGGAAATCCGATGGAGAAATCATGCGATTTACCCAGAGTTTCATGACTGAGCTTTACAGGTATATTGGGCCGGATATTGACGTCCCTGCCGGAGACATTGGTGTTGGCGCCAGGGAAATTGGCTTCATGTACGGCCAATTCAAGAGAATCCGCGGCGGTTTCGAAGCCGGTGTCCTGACCGGCAAAGGGCTCGGATACGGCGGAAGCCTCGCCCGGACCGAAGCGACTGGCTATGGCACTGTTTATTTTGTAGAAGAAATGCTCAAAGACAGAGGGCAAAGCTTTAAAGGCAGTACAGTCGTTGTGTCAGGCTCAGGCAATGTTTCGATTTATGCCATGGAAAAAGCGATGCAGCTCGGCGCGAAGGTGGTCGCCTGCAGCGATTCAAACGGTTATATCTATGACCAGAATGGCATCCATCTTGATACAGTAAAGCGCCTGAAAGAAGTTGAACGGAAAAGAATTAAGGAGTATGTCACTGAACATCCGGGTGCACTCTATTTCGAAGGCTGCTCCGGAATTTGGTCCATCCCTTGTGACATTGCCTTGCCATGCGCGACACAAAATGAGATTGATGAAGCGGCGGCAAAAATATTGGTAGCCAATGGGGTAAAAGCGGTAGGAGAAGGAGCGAATATGCCATCCACGTTGGATGCGATTGACGTGTTTTTGAAAAATAAGGTCCTTTTCGGCCCGGCAAAAGCCGCGAATGCAGGTGGTGTCGCGGTTTCAGCCCTTGAAATGTCGCAAAACAGCATGAGGTTATCCTGGACGTTTGATGAAGTGGATGCCAAATTGCATAAAATTATGGAGAGCATCTACCGGAACTGCGTCAAAGCGGCTGATGAATATGGCCATCCGGGCAATCTGGTTGTAGGCGCCAATATCGCTGGATTTTTAAGAGTAGCCGATGCTATGATTGCACAAGGAGTGATTTAGTTTCAAATTCGTATTACTTGATTTAAAGGATGATTGCTTTATCATTTTAAGCAATCATCTTTTTTTATTCATGATTATTTTAAGAGTATTATCAATCATCCACTCTCTATTAGTTGAGAAAAGAACATCTAATTGAAAATCCGGTCCTCCCTTTACTCATTTCACCTTTTTCTCTATCTCATCCCCATATTTCGACCTCTTTTTGCAAAATCAGACCTTTTCCTTGACATATAATCTAAACTATATAATAATAGCTAGTGTATTAGAATTATTATAAATAACTAATTATTATTAGTTGTTTATTTATATGGGTTAAATTCAGATTTTACAAGCGGCGCGTCGCAATTCGGAGGAGTCCCTCCTCTAGTATAAAATCCAAGTTTAACCCAAATACTAACAATTAATTATATTTATGGGAGGAATTTCTACTATGTCTCTAATCGGAAAAGAAGTACAACCATTTAAACTGCAAGCTTACAAAAACGGAGAATTTATCGAAGTAACTGAGCAGGATTTTAAAGGCCAATGGACCATCCTTTGCTTCTATCCAGCGGATTTTACATTCGTTTGCCCAACTGAATTGGAAGACCTACAAAATCAATATCCAGCTCTACAAGAACTTGGAGTAGAAGTATTCTCAGCATCAAGGGATTCTCATTTTACACATAAAGCATGGCACGATTCATCAGAAGCGATTGGTAAAATCACTTATGCAATGATTGGCGACCCTGCCCATGTTCTATCTCGAAACTTTGATGTGTTCATTGAAGAGGAAGGTGCTGCTGACCGCGGTACATTTATCATTGACCCTGATGGCGTCATCCAAGCAGTTGAAATCAACGCAGGCGGCATTGGCCGTGACGCAAGCACACTGATTAACAAAATCAAAGCAGCACAATATGTACGCAACAATCCAGGTGAAGTTTGCCCGGCGAAATGGGAAGAAGGAGCTAAAACCCTTAAGCCTAGCCTCGATCTTGTTGGTAAAATCTAAGGAGTGCTATGAATGATACTAGATGCAGATATTAAGGCCCAATTAAATCAATATCTTCAACTGTTGGAAAACGATGTTCTAATAAAAGTCAGCGCTGGTTCCGATGAAGTATCAAAAGACATGCTTGCTCTTGTCGATGAGTTAAAGGCAATGTCTCCAAGAATAAAAGTCGAAACAGCCACTTTGGAAAGAACACCAAGCTTTAGTGTCAATCGCATCGGTGAGGATACCGGCGTAACATTCGCCGGTATCCCTCTTGGACACGAATTCACTTCCTTTGTATTGGCACTGCTGCAGGTAAGCGGACGTGCCCCAAAGGTTGATCAAAGCGTGATTGATCAAGTGAAAAGCTTGGAAGGCGACTATCGCTTTGAAACGTACGTGTCCTTAACCTGCCATAACTGCCCTGATGTCGTTCAGGCATTGAACGTAATGAGCGTCCTCAACCCTCGGGTTACCCATACGATGATTGATGGGGCGGCCTTCAAGGAAGAAGTGGAAAGCAAAAACGTAATGGCGGTGCCAACTGTTTTCCTTAACGGAAAAGAATTTGGCGGAGGACGTATGTCCCTCGAGGAAATTTTGGCAAAGCTCGGAAGCACACAGGATCCATCCGAGCTGTCCAATAAGGAACCATTCGATGTCCTTGTTGTCGGAGGCGGCCCCGCGGGTGCAAGCGCGGCCATTTATGCGGCGCGTAAAGGGATTCGCACCGGTATTGTAGCTGAACGCTTTGGCGGACAGGTCATGGATACGGTCGGAATCGAAAACTTCATCGGCACGAAATATACAGAAGGCCCTAAGCTAGCCGCAACCCTCGAAGAGCATGTGAAAGAGTATAAGATTGATATCATGAATCTACAGCGGGCAAAACGCCTGGAAAAGAAAGACTTAATTGAACTTGAGTTGGAAAACGGCGCTGTCCTAAAAAGCAAAACCGTCATCCTTTCTACCGGGGCCCGTTGGCGTAAAGTCAATGTCCCAGGTGAAACTGAATTTACAGGCAAGGGCGTCGCCTACTGCGCTCACTGTGATGGCCCGCTATTCGAAGGAAAAGATGTTGCAGTCATTGGCGGGGGCAACTCCGGAATTGAAGCAGCCATTGACCTAGCTGGAATCGTAAAGCATGTAACCGTTCTCGAGTTCATGCCGGAACTAAAAGCTGATTCAGTCCTTCAAGAAAAGCTCTTCAGCCTTCCGAATGTAACAGTCGTTAAGAATGCCCAAACAAAAGAAATTACCGGTACCGACAAAGTAAACGGAATTACTTATATCGACCGTGAATCAGGCGAAGAACATCATGTGGAACTCGCTGGGGTATTTGTTCAAATTGGTCTTGTACCAAACACCGATTGGCTGGGCGACTCACTCGAACGCAACCGCATGGGTGAAATCGTGGTCGATAGCCGCGGTGCAACAAGTTTGCCTGGCGTATATGCCGCGGGAGACTGTACAAACAGCCCGTATAAGCAAATCATTATTTCGATGGGATCAGGTGCTTCCGCCGCACTCGGCGCATTTGACTATCTCATTCGGAACTAACTACAATCTAAGCAACAAAGAAAGCCGCTGTACTGCCATTAATGCAGTATAGCGGCTTTTTTTGCTAGCTATTGAGTATTTAAGAGAAGAAGCACCTTTTAAAAAGATGCTTTTAAAGAAATATTATTGGAATACAGCTTTTCTTTCCTCCTCATGGCTTTCCGGAGAATGAGTTCCACCCAGGCCAAGCGACCAGGTTGTGAAGGCATGAAGTTCATTAAAAAGTTCAGGGTTTTCGGATAGGTTCACTCCGTATGAAGGAATCATTTCCATGATTTTTGGTTCCCATCCCCCTACATGTTGCGGGAAGCAATTCTTTATTACCTCTAGCATGACGTGTACAGCGGTTGAAGCGCCAGGGGATGCCCCAAGCAATGCAGCGACACTTCCATCAGCGGCAGTAACTACTTCCGTCCCAAATAGGAGCGTTCCTTTCCCGCCAACAACCGTATCCTTAATAACTTGTACTCGTTGGCCCGCTACGATAATCTCCCAATCCTCGCTCCTGGCGTTCGGAATAAACTCCCGCAATTCATCGATCCGTTGTTCTTTTGATAACACGAGCTGCTCAATCAGGTATTTTGTCAACGGAATGTTTTTTGCGCCAGCCGCCAACATTGTTACGAGATTATTAGGTTTAATGGAATTGATTAAGTCCATATTTGAACCTATTTTTAAGAACTTAGGCGTGAAGCCGGCAAATGGTCCGAACAGCAAGGATTTTTTGTTGTCGATATATCGTGTATCCAGATGCGGGACCGACATTGGTGGGGCGCCAACCTTGGCTTTGCCGTATACCTTTGCATGATGCTGCTCGATTACGTCCGGATTGTTGCATGCAAGGAACAGTCCGCTTACAGGGAAACCTCCGATATGCTTGCTTTCGGGAATCCCTGTTTTTTGCAGCAAAGGAAGGCTTCCTCCCCCGCCGCCAATAAAGACGAATTTTGCTGCATGCCGTTCAATGGCACCGGTATTCATATTCCAAACCTTCAATTCCCATAAGCCGTCGTCCGTACGTTTTATATCATCAACCTGATGTTTATATTTAATATCCACGTTTTGTTTCGCTAAGTGATGGAACAAGATGCGTGTTAGTGCACCAAAGTTCACGTCTGTCCCGGAGTCGATTTTCGTCGCAGCTATCGGTTCATCGTATGTACGGCCTTCCATAATAAGCGGCATCCATTCCGCAAGTTTACCATGATCCTCGGAAAATTCCATTCCCTCAAAGAGCGGATTGTTTGAAAGCGCTTCAAATCTTTTTTTCAAAAAAGCTACATTTTTCTCGCCTTGCACGAAACTGATGTGCGGCAATGGCATAATAAAGTTTTGTGGATTACGGATTATATTTCTGCTTACTAAATAAGACCAGAATTGCCTTGAACTCTGGAACTGTTCATTTACTTTTATCGCTTTCCCAATATCCAAAGACCCGTCCGGTTTTTCGACGGTATAGTTAAGTTCGCATAGAGCCGAATGCCCTGTTCCCGCATTATTCCACTCATTGGAGCTTTCTTCCCCAGCGGTTTCAAGCTTCTCGAACACCGTAATTTCCCAGTCGGGTACTAATTCTTTCAGCAGTGTCCCCAGAGTCGCGCTCATGATTCCGGCACCAATTAAGATAACATCTGTTTCAGTATGTCTGTTACTCATTTTACCCATCCTTATCTCATAAGCTTTGCAGAAAGAATGTAAACGCATCCATCCAATGAATCAAAGAAAGGCAAGGAGAAACAAAAAACATCTTTTCTGCATTCATTAAATTCCGATAGTAAAACACTACTTTATTAGTATATCACTGTTATTTGTAGATTAACATTTCTACTGTTTAAAAGATGGTAATATTGAAAATTTTCTTTAATAGATTCGGGCATATAAAAACCCCAGAACTTTTTGTCCTGAGGGCACTATTAACGGTCATTACCTTTTTTGCGCTTTCATTCTAAATTCCGTGTAACTTTGCTTATACTCCTCTTCCGTCACCGCCTTAAATGGGAGTTGGTTGTCTGCTAACCAAAACGACAGATCGAAGGCAGTTGCATCCCCATGAAAATTCCCCTTCAACATTGTTTGCTTTCCGTCAATTTCCGTGTAAAGCCTCAGCATTTGCCCGTCTGTTATTCCATTTAAAGCATATGTGGTTTCTTCATGGGGGTTATTCGGGTTCCCCATGTCAGCAATCACAAGAAGAGTGCCCGACAGCTCTCCTTGAAGAAGGGCTTCATCGATTTTCAAAAACAGCTGGAGTGAGCCGTTTTCCGCGGAATAAAGAAATCCATGAATATCATTAAGATCAGAAAAGAAATTCCTTAACCGGGTATTCTCTTTTTCCTCAGAATGGTACACGGCAGTTTCATACTCCTGCTGAATATCTTTTATATTTTTATCGATTTCCTCCTGGCCAACAGCTTTGTATTCCTTGGCGGCTTGTTCTCCATGCTCCTCCACCATGAGAGTTGGCCCTGAAAACCACGCTGCAATTGTAGTTGTATTCCCCCCGTGGTTTACCTTGAATTCATACCCTTTATCGGTCTCTTTTCCTTTCAGGCGATAATGTTTTTCCTCCAAAAATGGCGGCTTCCCGATTTCTTCAATGACCCTCATTTTATGCTGTTTCCCTTTCACCTTCCCGGTTCGGCTGTTCACGTCAAACCAATAGAGAAGGCCGTTTTCCCTGTAGGCAAATGCATCCGACTGGTTCAGTGGATCCTTTCTGTCGCCAGCCGCCGATGCTGCCCACCAAGCCGCTATACCAATCAGCAAAACGATGACCGCTGTACCCAAATAGAGCGATTTCTTCAGACAGTTTCCCTCCTTTTAACCACAAAATCTATATGTTTTTTTAAAAAAACCGTCCTTTAACGTTACTTGAGTTGCTTCCATTTTATCACACCCGTACTAACCCGATTTCAGGATGCACTTGTCACATATCAGGGCTTTATCTGACAAACAGACCTGATTTCAGACTGTGCTTGTCACCTATCCGGGCTTTATCTGACAACCTAACCCGATTTTCGCCTTCGCTTGTCACATATCCGGGTTTTACCTGACAACCCAACCCGATTTCACCCTACGCTTGTCACATACCATGACTTTATCTGACAAGCTAACCCGTTTTAAGCCTGCGCTTGTCAGATATGAGTGACATTCTCTCCGGAGGATAGCCTGGGCCTGCCAACAATTTCTGAACGGGCCTCCTGTCCCGCTATTCATCCTTTCGATACTAAATCATTCAACCTATCGATAAATCGAATTGCCCTTGATATAAAATTCCAGTTATAGTAAGAAGTAAATTTAATTTTTAACAAGCCTAGAACTCCCTAGGCATTTTTTGTATGGATTAATTCTAAACAAATCCATCGGGACACTTTTCTAAAAAGATTATCCCCTTGGTTTTTTTAAAAGGAGAGGGAGGACTCATGAATCTTTATTCAAAAATATTCAAAGAATATTGGAATCCGTACGTAGCGATTGGCATTGCAGGTCTCGTAAGCGCTTTGTATTTCGGAATTACCGGTACGGTTTGGGCGGTTACCGGGGAGTTTACCCGATTAGGCGGACACACCCTCGAATGGTTCGGGGTGAATGTATCGGACTGGGCATATTTTGATTTGGTCGGCATGCAAGGGACTCCCATCACACGGACAGATGGATGGATCGTCATTGGAATGCTGGTTGGCGGACTTATTACCATATTATTAAGTAACAGTTTTAAAATCCGTGTACCGAAACAAAAGAGGCGACTGACACAAGGCTTTGCCGGGGGAATTATTGCGGGATTTGGCGCTCGCCTTGCGCTTGGCTGTAATTTAGCTGCATTTTTCACAGGGGTTCCACAATTCTCGTTTCATTCCTGGATCTTTATGGTTACGACGGCCATTGGAACCTTTTTTGGAGTAAAAGTCGTGAATACGAAATGGTGGCGGGGTAAACCAGCCTTGATGAAAGGGACGCCGAACCCGGTTGTCACCGAGCACGTACAAAAAAGGAATATCCAGCCGTTCCTAGGTTTGCTCTTTGCATGCCTTTATACAGGTCTGGTTATATACTTCTTTGCAGCCGGAAAATTCATGCTTGCAGTCGCCTGTATTGCCGGGGCCTTGTTTGGGATTTTAATTGAACGCGGACAAATTTGTTTCACCTCGGCTTTTCGCGATTTATGGATCAGCGGACGCGCCGTGATGTCAAAGGCGATTGCGGTTGGTATGATGATCAGCGTTGTCGTTACATTCTTCTATATTCAAAGCGGTTCTGTTGCCCTAATTAAAGTCGTTGCTCCAAGCACAGCGCTCGGCGGACTGTTATTCGGGTTTGGCATCGTTTTGGCTGGCGGCTGTGAGACCGGCATGATGTACCGCGCAATGGAAGGCCAAGTGTTATACTGGGTAGTAGGCGCGGGAAATATTGTTGGTGCCACACTGCTCGCTTACGGATGGGATCATCTAGGTATCTACAACGCCCTTGTCGAAAATTGGCCGAAAGTGAATTTGGTCGAGCAATGGGGGCCAATGGGAGCTTTGTTTGGAACGCTGGCCATGCTTGCTGCCTGGTTCTTACTATCAAATTGGTGGGAAAAGCGATTCCGCTACGGATCGGGAATCAAACATCCTAATTCGGAAAAGAGGATTTCCCCCGTTACGAAGGAGGCTTAATCCATGTCACAATTAATAGACGTCAATTACACCCTCGACATTCGCGGCGAGCCTTGACCATACCCTGTCATTTATGCGCTGGATGCGCTAAAAACGATGAAAATCGGGGAAGTTTTGCAAGTCATTGCTGATTGCCCGCAATCGTTCCGAAGTGTTCCTGAAGAGGCTGTCAAACACGGCTACAAGCTTTTGGCTGAGCCGAAGAAAGTCGGACAGGACATCTATTTTTACATTAAAGTCGTTCACTAGCTGGCACGTTTCATCTACCTTAAAGCAAATATATCTAAAAAGTACCCTGCAGCACTGACATTGGAGTCAGGCTTTGAGGGTACTTTTTGTTTTGATAATTTCTACTGTTCCTTCGGCAATGAGATTACCGACTTAAACAAATCTCCATCAATTTGGATGACAAATTTCCCGCCTTGGATTTCAATCAGGCTTTTGACGATTGATAGCCCTAAGCCACTGCCTTGGTTGGAACGGGATTCATCGCCTCTCTTAAACCGTTCCATTAATTCATCAGCAGAGATATTCAGCTCATAAGCGGAAATGTTTTTGAAGGAGAGAAGAATTTCGTTCCCTGTATCCTCGACTTGGATATAGACCCTTGACCCAGGGAGCGCATACTTGAAAATATTCGATAATATGTTCTCAATCGATCTCCACAATAGTTTTCCATCGGCTGTTACTATTATCTTTTCGTTAGGGTAATTTATTTTGAAATCCAAACCGGAGGCTTCAATTTTATCGTTCACTTCTCCCAATCCCTGTGTAAGCAGCGACACCATATCGATTCTTTCCAACTGGACTGGAATGTTGCCGCTGGATGCTTTTGCCGCTTCGAATAAATCATCCGTCAACACTTTGAGCCGCTTCGATTTTTGATCGAGTACATCGATATATTCTTCAGCCTTTGCCGGATCCTTTTCTCTTTTCAACAAATCAACGTACGTAATAATCGAGGTTAATGGGGTCCTAATATCATGTGACACATTGGTGATGAGCTCCGTTTTTAAACGCTCGCTTTTCAGTTCGCTGTCCACTGCTTTTTTCAAACCATCGGTAATGCTGTTAATATTGGCTGCCAGTCCGGCAAACTCTCCTTTTTCTCCAACATAAATACGGTGATGGATGTCGCCGTCCTTTATTTTCTCCACCCCGTCCTGTATCGCCTGGAATGCCTTGATTTTCTTTAACGAAAACCAAGCCGCAAGCCCCAGGGTAATCGGGAAAATAAAGATCGTTAACCCAACCAAAACGGGGTATCCAATTACAATCAAAACCGTCTTAACCCCAATGCTTCCGCTATCGTATACAGTCCGGACAAATGTAATGAATCGGTAAATAATTTGATAAACGAGTGTATGTTTAAAAAATGTTCGATTCTTTAAATGCCTAATCAAGGAAAGGACGAGGAATAGACCCGCAGCCGCAATCGGAAATGTAACCGGAGCTACCATTTTTGAAAGGTTTTGATATGGAACCTCATTCACCATTGAAGCCCAAACCGCGATTAACAGCATACAAAGTATGAGATTTACATCAACATACAATTTATCAACTGCCTGCAAATGCAATTTTCCATCCCGGAATGACTTTCTCCCGGCGGCCATCACAATATATAGGATGGAGAGAATAAATCCAGCCAGGTATCCCAGGATGATAAAAAACCTTTTTTCGGCACTTTCCTTTCTGTCTTTCCACTCTTGGATTTTTAAATTCAGATGCTTTTCTGGAAAAGCAATGTAGACCAATTTACCCTCCGGATCCACTTCTTCCCTGCTGGAGATCAAAGACTGGTAATATCCATTCCCTTCTATTTCTTTCGGGAAAACGTCACTTTTATACCCATTAAAGACCAAATATGAAGGGAAACTTTTAAATTGATCCTCGTCCGCCAACGTACTATTCTTATATTCATTGACGCCGTCACTGGCAAAATAAAGTGGTCCATTGACCTCCGTTAATCTTTCCAACAAGAAATTGTACGCCCTTAAATCATCTTTAATAAGATTTAGCCTGGCCAGAGATAGCTTATCTGCATAATCAGTTTTAAATTTTTCATAGTTTTCAGCATCGCTTAAATTTGGATTATAGTTCTTTGAATTCTCCTGATAATCAAAATACAATTCTTCTTCTGCGTTTCTTAATTCGATTTCTGCAACCGTTCCACCCTTTTGAATGTTCTCCTCGCTCTTATACTCCCCTATCAGCCTGGTAAGATCCGTAACGAGAGTTTCATTATCCCTAAAATAGGAATAGCTATGAAAATAACTGTCTTCAAATAAGATGCGGAAATCGCCTTGGTTCGAAGCGTCCACTTCTACTACTTCTTTGATAAGGCCGGCAAAACAAGAAATGGCCAATATAAATGCGATTATTTTTACAAAGACTGAATGGCTATAACTTTTCAACTTTATACCCAACTCCCCACACTACCTTTAAATATTTAGGCTCTTTCGGATTTATTTCTATTTTTTCCCTTATTTTTCTTATATGGACGGACACAGTATTCTCCGGGCTAAAGGCCGTTTCGTTCCAAACCCTTTCATAAATCTCCTCGATAGAAAAAACTCTCCCGGCATTGGACGTTAAAAGCTTCAATATTTTATATTGGACCGGTGTAAGATGGACGACTTCCCCATCGACGGTAATCGTTTTACTATCGTCCTCAATGACGAGCCCCCCTGTTTTGTATACATTGCTCTTTGTTTCAAGGCTCCCCAATGTTGTATACCTCCGCAGCTGCGATTTTATCCTCGCGATAAGCTCCAAGGGATTAAACGGTTTCGTTATGTAGTCGTCCGCCCCAATATTCAGTCCCAATATTTTATCGTAATCCTCCGACTTGGCGGATAGGAGGATCAAAGGGATATTCCTATCCTCCCGAATCTTTTTTGTCGCGCTAATTCCATCCATCATTGGCATCATAATATCCATGATAATCAGATGGATTTCCTGATTATCGAGAAGCTCGATCGCCTCTAATCCGTTAAAGGCTTTATATACCTGATAACCCTCGTTTTCCACGTAAATGCCTATAGCGTTGACAATTTCCTTATCATCATCACAAACCAAAATATTCATGAAAGTTGGCTCCTATAAATGTAAGTCATCTCTAATCTCCCCCTGTTTCTCTAAATTCATGATACCGGGCAAATCTTAACAAACCAATGATAAAAATCTTAAGATTTTCTTAATGAAATAAAAATAGCCCATCGTGTTTTGGATTTTTCCAACACGTTGGGCTTAACGCAGATAACATTTCAATCCTTTTTTAAGCAAAACGCAACAACTTTTAATACCAACTATTTCTTTACAAAGTAAACGCATTATTGTTTTTTAGCAAATGCGAGGATATGGCCATCCAGGTCCATACCATAGGAAACAATGTCTCCCCACGATCTTGCGGCAACTTTGCTTATACCGCGCCCTCCCGCATGAATCAATTTATCATAATATTCATCCGGGTTATCTACATATAAATAGATTTCACTACGTGGGATTCCACTTGCGGTTTCTGGATGCGGAATGTTCCCTTCAAGAATCTTAAAAATGCCCTTTTCCGGCATGATCCCTAAGATAATTTTGCTGGATAATTCGAATTCGGTCATTCCCGGAACATCCAATATAGGTTCTTTACCTAACAAGTTTTTATAAAATGATTTGGCCTTTTCTTGATCGCTTACGTACAAAATGAATATAAAATTTCCGTCTTTGGGATTCATTAATACCACCCGCCTTTTAACTTTCCAGTAGATGGATTCGACATAGACATTGTATTCACCTTTTCAATTCATAGTGGAGAATCCATGAGTTAAACATTCTCCACCATTTCCCTCTTTTCCTTTTGGTTCGCATCAAGCCGTTTGAAGGTATCCTCCTGCATTTTCTCTAACTTTGTTAAAATTTCAGCCACTTTACGGTACTGATGCCTTGTTTCTTCAACCGAATGGGTGATTTTACTTTGAACCATATAATCGACAATGAATCCGTCGAAGAAAAAGTCCGCAAACTTTAACATTCCCGATATATTAATGTCAAGATACGCCTCTTCCTTCACATCAAGCAGTTCCTTTTGAAATTTGCGCATACTACCCTGGGCCCGATAAAGGTTTTTTTCGGCTGCATCAATATGTTGGTGTTTGATCATTCCGGAAATCGTACCACCGCCAAACAAATCGAATTGTCCCCAAGCCCCGGCGCGTTCCAGCGATTCCAATGCATCCTCAAGGGCTCTCTTAACATTTCTTCCGGCAGCAATCGCCTCGTTCAATTCCGTAAGGCTTGATTTCAGTTCTGCTTCCTTTTCAATCAGTTCAAATAGTTTTCCGGCAAAAGGCAATGAGCTCTCTTTGATCATCTCTTCTTTCTGCTTCAAAAGCCGTTGATACTCCCATTTGGAAGATTCAACATTTTCCAGTTTTTCACGAAGCAATCCTATCTCTTTATCAATGTCGTCCTTTGTTTTCCGGGCTTCCGATAACTTATGCTGTGCGGCTATCATCTCTTGCTTTTCTTTCGTTAGCGTTTCTTCCTTTGTACCTGCCAGTGTCGTGAGCAAATTGGCTAAACTGAATCGCTCAAGCTTTACCACATCATCCTGTTCCGATTCAAACTGGCTTTGCAGCTCAGCAATCCTCTCCTCAACCCGTGCGAGCTCCTGCTCATAATCCGCCAACTGCACTCGGTATTTAATGTCCTTTCGCAGTTCTCCTATTATCGCAACCAATTTTGCATTCATTTCGGTAAACATGTGGACCCCCTCCTACTCCTATGTATTGGTATACGGATATAGACAAAAAATGTTTCTATAAATGGATAAATGAAAACGCTTGAAGATTTATTTCAAGCGCCCGACCCCATTTCATTCATATTTACGCCTTCTAATTAGGATTCCCTTCCCTGTATAATGCAAAATACACCAGCTGGTCAACCAGCTCAGCGGACTGGATAAAGCCAAGCTTTTTCAATAATTGCTGTGAAGGTAGATTATCTGGTTCTGTTGTTGCTTCTATATAGTCCAATTTCATTTGCTCAAAGCCAAATTGAATAATCGGCTGTACAGCTTCTAGCATATAACCTTTTCTCCAATGCGAAGATGACACATCAAAACCAATTTCTGCTTTCGAATGCCCCGGGGGCCTCTCCCAACAGTGAAATCCGCATGTTCCAACTAATTCGCCTGTTTCTTTTAGAAACATTCCGTACCGGCGTCGTGCAAATGGAAAGAAATGATTTCAGCAGCCTCTTCCCGGCTTTTACACACCTCAATGTCCATAAATTCAACCACGAGTGGATCCGAAAAATGGCGGAGTACTTCCTCTGTATCATCCAAAGTCAGCTCTCTTAATTGTAAACGTTCTGTTTCAAAAATAGGGTATCTCAATTACTATTCTTCCCTTCAATTAATTCCATATTATTTCTCAACCCAATCACCTAATATGACCATTTTTAAACATCCTTAAGATTAATTCTTTTCTAAAAAGCAACGAGAAACTAAAGGCGTTAAAAAAAGAAATTTAGAAATGAAAACAGTTATAAAATGCAACGCAGACATAAAGCCCAGGCCTTTTAAATAAGGCTTTGGATTTTTGTTTTGCTTAAAACCGTTTTACTCACATAGACCAAATGGAAAAAGAAACAAGCGCTGGCTTTTGGGGTTATTAATCGAAAAACACCTTATTTCCCTGTATAATAAAAATTTGTGAAACTACTCTACATACAACATGAGAAGGAGGTATGATTGATGGAATGGACACTTGCCGGATTATTTGTCATATCGGCTCTACTACTAATTGTTTCTATTCTAAAATCAACTCGTGCAGCAAAGGCTCAACACAATCAAATCGATCAGATTCATATTTCAATAATGGAAGAAATCAATGCTCTTCAATCTTCTATCCGAAACATTGAGCTTGACCAGGAAGTGTTCATGAAGGAAGCAGGAATCCACATGTCTTCTGAAGAAAAACTTTTCATGCGTGAAGTGCTTGACTTATATGACCGCAAATATTCGATTGATAGTATTGCGGAAATGAAAAATGTTTCTTCAAGTACTATTCAGGAAATGCTTGCTCCTTATCAAGCCATGAAGGATGAAGGGAGAAAAGTTGCCAATGAGAATTAACTTATTGAGCAGCTTTGCTGCCGGAATGTTACTTACTACTGCCATTTGCTCAACTGTTTACTTTACTGCCGACACTCCGAAGGCTTCGGGTAAAACCGTAAAAGTTGAATTATCCGATGCCGAGATAAAAAACAAGCTGGAAACGAAAGGCTATGTCGTGCAAACGAAAGCGGAATACGACCAGGCCGTTGCGGATGCTAAGGCAGCAGCCCCAAAGCAACCGGCACCACCAGAAAACAAATCCACTGACAAACCTGTCACCAAAGTGATTATTAATGTTACGGATGGCATGACCAGTATCAATGTTGGAAGGATGCTGGTTGAAGCAGGAATTGTCAAGGATGCCTTTGCTTTCTCAAAGGATATCGAGAAGAAAGGGTTAATGAACAAGCTGCGACCCGGAGTTTTTGTCGTGGACACTTCCATGTCTTACGAACAAGTTATTTCAACGATATTCAAATAATGAACAATCATCATGCTGCAGCAATTGGCTGCAGCATTTTTTTACCACTTCACTTTTGCATCTTATTTGCTCCTGATACACCCACTGTTTTTTATATACTTCCTTTCAAAAATCCTTCCAGTCTCAAAAAAATGAGCCCGAAAATAAAGAACTGTCAAAATTTATTGACAACTAGATGCGTATACATTAATTTGAAAGAAATTAGGAAAGCGTTTTCAATTGGGTGTGATGCATGATTTTCTAAAAGGGGGAGAAAAAATGATACAAAGTATTAAAAAAGATTTTAACATGATGGCCATGCTATTGATTCCAATCGGAGTTGCCATCAACATTGTCGGATTTCAATTGACGAATGCGTTGAGACTACCAATCTTCCTTGACACGATTGGCACAATTCTCATCGGTGTCATTGCCGGACCATGGGTTGCCCTTATCGCCGGACTTGTCACAAACCTTATTAACGGAATCTTTGATCCAACTTTCATCCCATATGCATTGACGTCGATTGCTATCGGTGTAGGGGTTGGGTATTTATCGAAAATCGGTATGTTCAAAACGATTCCTAAAACCATTCTTTCCGGTATCATTATTACACTCATCGCAACAATTGTTTCTGCGCCGATTACTGTTTTGGCTTTTGGCGGCGTAACAGGAAACTCATCATCCCTGATTACGGCGGCATTCCTGGCTACAGGCCAAACGTTATGGACAGCTGTCTTCTCTTCTTCCATCATTACGGAGGTCGCCGATAAAATCATTTCAGTTTTGATTGTCTATTTCATCGTCAAGAAAATGTCTAACCGTTATTTATCGAAAATGAATTACGGGCACCTATATTTGTAAAAAAAATCAATCATCTAGGCCACTCCATCTCCCACAGATTGGCAGTCTGCTAGATAATACAGGATTAAACTAGAATCTGTCTTCCCCTTCCCCTTTGATTCCAAGGAATGGAAGGGGTACTTTTTTCTAAGAGGTGGTTGTGATGAACAAAAACTTTATTTTGAATCTCCATCCAATGACAAAGCTCTACTTTACGTTCTTTGTCATTGCGGCAGTCCTCATCTACCCTAGTTATCTGTTTGGATATGCAGTGTTTCCAGGGTTATTGATCGTCGCCGCTATTGCTGGGACACATATCTTCAAGGAGTTTATTGGGATAATTCTTAAAGCGCTTGTTATCCTGCTCATTCTCGTATTTCTCATGCAGCTCTTCTTTTACCCTGGCGAGACGGTAATTGGTGAATGGGGAATTTTTCAATGGACAAAAGAAGGCTTCGACCATGGCCTGTTTCTGACCTCGAAAATACTGGCGATTGGCTCCGCCTTCATTCTGTTTTTTAGAATTACCGAAGTGAAAGATTTCGTGAAGGCGCTTGAAGATATCGGATTGCCGCCGATGGGTGCATATATCGTTATGTCAACGTTACAAATCATCCCTGAGATGAAACGCCAGGCAAATACGATTATGGAAGCACAAAAGACACGCGGGGTAGAAACGGAAGGTTCAATGCTTGTCAGAGCAAAAGCATTCATTCCAATCTTTGCCCCACTTATCCTCTCCTCCATCGCGAGCACCGAAGAAAGAGCGATAACACTGGAATCACGGGCATTTTCGGCTCCTGTGAAAAAAACAAGCTTGCATAAGCTTTCGAAAGGACCGGCAGATCGGAAATTGCCTTTTGCATTTCTCCTCATCTGGGTTGGATTAATCATCTGGAGAGTGGTAACATGAATCCCATTATTGAACTTAAAAATGTATCGTACCGTTACCCGGTTGGTGATCACCAAGTTTTACAAAATATTTCCTTTAAGGTCGAAAAAGGCCAGTTTACCGCAATTATCGGTAACAACGGCTCGGGTAAAACAACCTTATGCAACACCATAAGGGGCTTCATCCCTCATTTTTATAGGGGAGAAATTGAAGGTGACGTTGTAGTTGATGGAAAAAACATAACCGATTACCAGTTAGGCCAGCTTGGGGAGAAAATTGGCTACGTATTCCAAAATCCATTTATTCAAATTTCCGGGGTAAAGGATACCGTCTTTGATGAAGTTGCATACGGCCTTGAAAACCTTGGGGTAGAGGAAAAGGAAATTCTTAGGCGTGTGGAGGAAATCCTGAAATTGGTGAAAATCGAGCATCTTCGGGATAAAAAGCCCTTTGAACTATCAGGGGGGCAACGCCAGCGTGTTGCGCTTGCCTCGATTATCGTCATGGATCCCGACATTTTAGTCATTGATGAGCCGACTTCACAGCTTGATCCAATTGGGACAGAGTACGTCTTTGACATCATCCG
Organism: Neobacillus oceani; assembly: GCF_046237595.1. Classification (NCBI taxonomy): domain Bacteria; kingdom Bacillati; phylum Bacillota; class Bacilli; order Caryophanales; family Bacillaceae; genus Neobacillus; species Neobacillus oceani. Next base: position 4,497,606 of record NZ_CP143543.1, read on the forward strand.
GCTAATGAAGGAAAAAGGGAAGACCATTGTGCTTGTCGAGCATAAAATGGATTTGATTGCCGAATATGCCGATACGATTATCGTTTTACACGATGGGGAAATTGTCCTGCAAGGGCCAGCACGGGAAGTATTCGCTAACCCGGATTTTTCGAAATACAACATCCAATACCCGCATGTAACGGAAGTTGCCCTGCAATTAAAAGAAGCAGGAATACCGTTAAAATTCGTTCCGATTCGTGTTGAAGAACTTGCGGAAAGCATAGATTGGGAGCCGGTGAAGGAGGTTACTCCATGACTGACGTGAGAATGCAAAACGTGAGCTTTACTTATCCGGACGGAACGAAGGCCTTGGAACATCTGACATTGACCATCCATGCGGGCCAAAGGGTGGCGATTATCGGACAAAATGGTGCAGGAAAAACAACCGCCGTAAAGCTTATGAATGGGCTTTTGAAGCCGACTGAAGGTACCGTTCATGTCGGTGAATGGAATACGAAGGACTATACGACAGCCCAAGTATCACGCAAAGTGGGGTATGTGTTTCAGAACCCCGATGATCAAATATTTCATAATGATGTAGAATCGGAAGTTCGGTTCGGTCCAAAAAACATGGGATTTGCCGATGATCGGGTCGAACAATTGACAGAATGGGCACTAAAACTATGCGGGATATACGACCTAAAAGGAGAAAATCCTTATAATCTTCCCTATTCAACAAGAAAATTCGTTACAATTGCTTCGGTGCTGGCGATGGACACGGACGTGATTATTCTGGACGAGCCGACAGCCGGGCAGGATAAGATTGGCTTGCAACGATTAAAAGATATTCTTGAAAATTTACAAGAAAAACGGAAAACAGTCGTAACAATTACCCATGATATGGAGTTTGTAACGGAACACTTCTCAAGAATCATCGTGATGGCGAATCGCCGGCTTGTAGCCGACCAGGCTTCAGAACAAATTTTTTATAATCAGGCAGTTTTGGATGAGAGCATGCTAAAGCCACCAGCTGTTACAAATATGGCTAAATTACTGGGCTTGCAAGAAGGTATTTTAACAAAACAGCAACTGCTCGCTGCGATTAAGGAACGGCTTCGTTCATGGGAGTTCGGCCTGGCTGATAATAAACCCTAAGTTTTTATATATTGCATTCGCGCCTTAAAGAGAGATTGGATAACCTCCAATCTCTTTTATTTTTTTTGAATGTCGATCAAAGGGAGCTTTCGATCTTGGAACCGAAAATTGCATGAAAAAGATGGCTATTTCAAATACTATCCCGTAGGATTCCTTCAAAAATACTGTTAGCAACTAAACATCTAGGAGGCTTTCAATGGAAACAGGTTATAAAGGGACCAACAAGTTGATTACGGGAATTGTGTTTGGGGTAATTACATTTTGGCTGTTTGCCCAAGCAATGGTTAACGTCGTTCCGGCGGTTCAAAAGGATTTGGGCATTTCATTGGGTATGCTTAATGTAGGCATTAGTCTGACGGCGTTATTCTCGGGGATGTTTATCGTTGCAGCTGGCGGTCTTGCCGATAAGGTTGGCCGGAAGAAAATTACCAATTTGGGATTAGTATTAAGCGTCATTGGTTCACTCTGTTTAATCCTTGCTAACGGGGCTGTGCTCCTGATTATCGGACGGGTCATTCAAGGGATTTCAGCTGCGTGTATCATGCCCGCAACGATCGCGTTAATGAAAGAGTATTTTGAAGGGGCTGAGCGTCAGCGTGCGTTGAGCTATTGGTCCATTGGTTCCTGGGGCGGTTCCGGGGTTTGTTCCTTTGCCGGCGGAGCGATTGCAACCTATATGGGCTGGAAATGGATTTTCATTTTTTCAATTATTTTTGCCCTTCTTGCCATGTGGCTGATTAAAGATACGCCGGAAAGTAAAGGTGAAGAGTCAGGAGCATTCAAGTTTGACTTTAGTGGGTTGGCCATTTTTATCATTTCGATGCTTGCGTTAAATCTTGTCATTACACGCGGTAAGGATTTTGGCTGGACAAGTCCTTTAACATTAGGTCTTGTGGTTGTCTTTCTAATTGGTTTAATTGTTTTCGTAAGAGTGGAGAAAAAGATGGATCATCCACTTATTGATTTCTCGCTATTTAAAAATAAACCTTACGCCGGGGCAACGTATTCAAACTTCTTATTAAATGCCGTAGCCGGTACGCTTGTGATTGCGAATACATATGTCCAGGTCGGCCGCGGGTTTACAGCTTTTCAATCAGGCATGCTGTCAATTGGCTATTTAGTTGCAGTATTGGGGATGATTCGTGTGGGTGAGAAAATTTTGCAAAGAACCGGCGCGAGAACTCCGATGATTTGGGGTGCAATCTTAACAACCATTGGTGTCGCGGTCATGGGATTAACCTTCTTACCAGATTTCATCTATACAGTCATCGTTTTCATTGGATTTGCTGTTTTCGGAATTGGGCTTGGCATGTACGCAACCCCATCTACAGATACAGCTGTTTCGAGTGCACCATCTAATAAAATTGGGGAAGCTTCCGGACTTTATAAAATGGCAAGTTCTCTTGGTGGGTCTTTCGGTGTTGCCCTTTCAACAGCTGTATATAGCGCGATTAAATCAGTGGATGCAGCGGCTACAGCGGGAATTATCACAAACGTTGTTTTTGCCATTCTTTCATTAATTTCCATTATGATGTTTATCCCCAAAAATCAGGGTGGGGATAAATCACCCCAGTCGAAAGGACAACCAACACCAGTTACGGAATAACCTCCATCAACTGCGTCTTTTCGCAAATGGCTAGTCCGTTCCAGGAACAGTTTCTTATTTTGTTTTAGCCCTCCGCACCTGGAGTTGTAGCTTTTTTATATATGGGGAAAAGGAGACGATTGCTATACAAAAGGAATTAATGGAAATGTTGCAAGCGCGAAAAGAGGAAATGGTTCAAATTCGCCGTTATTTGCATGAACAACCCGAGCTGTCTTTTAAAGAGGAAAAAACAGCGCAATATATTGCCGATTTTTACAACGGCAAGGATGTTGATATCCAGCGAAATGTTGGGAACGGTTATGGAATCATCGTAACAATCAAAGGTGGGAAGCCGGGGAAAACGATCGCTCTTCGTGCCGATTTTGATGCCCTTCCTATTGTTGAAGAAACGGATGTCCCTTTCAAATCGAAAAATGAAGGTGTCATGCATGCTTGTGGCCACGATGCCCATACTGCTTACCTACTTGTTTTGGCAGACTGTTTAATCCAATTAAAAGACAAACTTCCCGGCACGATTAAAATTGTTCATCAGCACGCTGAAGAAGCACCTCCCGGCGGTGCAAAAAGCATTGTTGAATCCGGTGTGTTGGATGACGTCGACAATATTTATGGCATCCACATTTTCCCGACCCATCCTTCCGGTTTTGTTGGGTACCACAGCGGTTATTCGCTCGCTGGAAGGTCCTTTTTCAAACTGGTCATTCAAGGGGTTGGCGGGCATGGCTCCTCGCCACACATGGCTAATGATGCGATTGTTGCCGCCGCCCATTTTGTTACGGCCATACAAACCGTGATTAGCCGCCGTTTAAATCCGTTCGATCACGGTGTTATTACCATCGGGTCGTTTGACGGGAAAGGAACCTTCAACGTGATTAAGGACAGTGTTCAGTTGGAAGGGGATGTTCGTTACATGACGGTGGAAAATCAGCAGCTAATCTCCAAAGAAGTGCATCGGATTGTCAAAGGGATCGAAGTGGAATTTGATGTACAATGCGACCTTTCCTATACAGCTGATTATCCGCCACTATACAATGATCCGAAAATAACCGCCGATGTCGTTGCCGCTCTTGAAAGCATGAATGACCCCGATATTAAGGAGGTTGGCGAATACCCAATGCTCTCGGGTTCCGAAGATTTTGCCTACTATCTCGAAAAAATTCCAGGCTGCTTCTTTTTCATCGGCTGTAAACCAAAGGGTGTGGAGAATGCTTACTTTAATCATCACCCGAAATTCGATATCGATGAAGACTGTCTTATTGTAGCAGCGAAATCGGTTGGACAAGTCGTTTGCAGCTATTATGGGCTCGAGTAAGGGCTAAGCGAAAGGAAGGTACTATAATGAAAAAACAATTAATGGAGATGTTGGAAGCACGTAAAGAAGAAATGATTCAAATTCGCCGTCACCTGCATGAAAACCCTGAGTTATCTTTTAAGGAAGAAAAAACAGCCCAATATATAGTGGATTTTTATAATGGTAAAGATGTTGAAGTCCAAACCAATGTTGGAAATGGTTATGGGATTATCGTGACGATTAAAGGCGGAAAGCAAGGAAAAACGATTGGCCTCCGCGCCGATTTTGATGCACTTCCAATCGTGGAAGAAACCGGGCTACCTTTTAAATCAAAAAATGAAGGCGTTATGCATGCTTGCGGCCATGATGGCCACACTGCTTACTTACTGGTTCTTGCTGATTGCCTGATCCAACTGAAAGATCAAATACCCGGGACAATCAAAATCATCCATCAGCATGCGGAGGAAGTACCTCCAGGCGGAGCAAAAAGCATTGTTGAGTCGGGGGCGCTCGATGACCTGGACAATATTTTTGGGATTCATTTACTTCCAATGAATCCAGCTGGTGTTGTAGGTTATCACAGTGGCTTTTCGATGGCCGGAAGATCGTATCTAAAATTAGGGATCCAAGGGGTTGGCGGCCACGGTTCTTCCCCGCATATGGCAAACGATGCAATTGTTGCCGGTTCGTATTTTGTCACAGCTGTTCAAACGATTATTAGCCGCCGTTTGAATCCGTTTGATATGGGGGTTATCACAATAGGTTCCTTTGATGGCAAAGGTACCTTTAATGTCATTAAGGATCGGGTCGAGCTTGAGGGTGACATTCGCTATATAAGTATGGAAGCAAAGGAGATCATCGAGAAGGAAGTCCACCGTATTGCCAGGGAATTGAAGCAGAGTTTGGTGTGAAATGTGAGCTAACCTATACGTCTGATTACCCGCCATTGTATAACGATCCTGAAGTTACAGAGGTAGTGAAAGCAAGCCTAGAAGCCGCAAATGACCCGGATATTAAGGAAGTTATTGAATATCCAATGATGTCACCATCCGAAGATTTTGCCTACTATTTGGAAAAAATCCCTGGATGCTTCTTTTACATTGGGGCTACACCAAAAGGGGTTGAAAAGCCATATTTCAACCACAACCCGAAATTTGATATTGATGAAGACGCGCTAATTGTTGCGGCGAAATCGGTCGGCTACGTAGTTTGCGGCTACTATGGATTAGACTAGAGCAGCCAATCGAGTGACTAGATGGGTATAAATGTTTTTTGTTCATGTACAAAGCATTTTTTAAAAATAGATGAAGCCCAATTTAGCTCTAAAGTGCTAATTGGGCTTCACCTTTTGAATAATCCTTGTGAGGGTCCTTGCAAACATTGAGTTATTCTTATAACCTTCTCTCGCCCTCAATGGTTGTAGTTGTCTCCTCAACTGAATGTCTAAAAATGATCTCTATTTGTTCAAGTATGCCCAGGCGTATTGAGCGTAGAGTTCGGCGCCTGTTGCAAGCGCATCTTCGTCGACGTTGAATTTGCCGTGGTGGTGGGCCCATTGTGTGTCTTTTTCCGGATTGCCGCTGCCTACGAGGGCGAAGCTGCCAGGAACTTTCATCATGTATTCACTGAAGTCTTCGCCGCCCATGGTTGGCTTTTCGTGATGGATGACCTCCGTGCCAAATGCTTCTGCCGCTGTTTTTTGAACGAGTTTTGCACTGTATTCATTGTTTATGACTGCCTGGGTGCCGCGGGTGTAATCAACCTTGGCTGTTGCTCCGTAAATTGCTGCCACTTGTTCTGCATATTGACTCAGTTGCTGCTGAATATAGTCCCTTACCGCAGGGTCGAAACAGCGTACAGTTCCCTCAATAACAGCATTTTCAGCAATCACATTGAACCGTGTCCCTACGGTCATTTTTCCAACCGTTAACACAGCTGGCTGCTGCGGGTCAATCGTCCTCGACACTACTGATTGAACATTCATTACAAAAGACGAAGCAACAATTGCTGCATCAATACAATCGTGAGGCATGGCACCGTGGCCGCCCCTTCCTTTAAAAGTTACTGTAAATAAATCCGCCGATGCGAAAGATGGTCCTGGCGTACAGGAAACCGTTCCTGTTGGCATCTGCGACCAAATATGGATACCGAAAACATTATCGACTCCATCCATCGCTCCTTGTTCGACCATAACTTTCGCTCCAGCCGCTACTTCCTCTGCAGGTTGGAAAATCAAACGGACATTGCCCGGCAATTCATCTTTAATGCCGTTCAGCGCTTTAGCAGCAATTAACAGCATCGCCGTATGGGCATCGTGTCCGCATGCATGCATTTTCCCCTCTTCTTTTGATGCATATGGCAAGTCCTTATTTAATTCTTCAACCGTCAAGGCATCCATATCGGCTCGCAAAGCAACCGTATCCCCTTGCCTTCCGCCTTCAATAGTTGCGATAACCCCTGTTGGTTCCGTTTTCTGGTAAGAGATGCCCAGATTCTCAAGGTACTCACAAACAAAGGCTGTTGTCTTGTATTCCTCAAACGATAATTCCGGTTCACTGTGAAACTTCCTGCGTAACTCGATTAATTCCCCATTGTATGCTTGAATCGCTTCTTTTAATTTGGCATGTATCATTTTATTCGGCCTCCGTTAACGTCTTTGCATTTTCAAGATAATATCTCTGTGGCGTTGCAAATTTTTTATTACAAGAATCCAACAAAGATGCCGGCCAGTATTACCGAGACAATTGTAACTGTAATAAAACCACCTACTAGCATTGGCGGCAGCATATGGCTTGTCAGCATTTCTCGTTCTTTTTCATCTTCAGTTAACGATTTAATAACTTCGTTTGTAATTATATAGTCAGCCGGGAAACCATATAAGGCCGTTAGTGAAACAGCAAACGCCATATGTTTGCTCACTTTTAACATTTTTCCGGCGATATAGGAGAATATATACATCCCTAAGACAGCCAGAATAATTGAGCCGATCAAAGGATATAGAATCTCCACCATCATACTCGGAGTCGCTTGTTTCAAGCCATCAAATATAAACAACATCAGTACCATTAGTGCCATTCCAAAGCCATTGGCTTTTTGTAACACCTGTTTTTCCAAAAAACCAGCACTTGAAGCGATTACCCCAAAAAGTAAACATAGAACAAACGGACTGATTGAAACAACCGGTGCTGCTATTGCTGAAACGAGATAGGCAAGAAAAGCAACGAATGCTAGCCTAAAGAGCTTAAAGAAGTCCGTATTGTATTTTTCCGGCAAGTTTTTAAAAAGCTTAAGCTCTGGTTGTGCTACGGCTGAAGCCGCTGCCACCTCTGCGGGTGCCGTTTCCTTTGCCTTAATGGCCGTAATTTCTCCACTGCGATACAGATTTAACAGCCTTTTCCCCTCTTTTTTTAATACGATGGAGGTGATTGGATAACCGGCGAACCCCTGCGCAACATAGATAACGATGGCAAAAACTGAAAGCGAAGCAAAGCCTGCCTCCCTTGCACCCTCCGACATGATAAGTGCGGATACTACTCCCCCAACTAATGGTGGTATCGCGACAACTACTGTCTTAAATCCAAACATAAGGCTTCCAATCGTCATTAATACGGCAATAATACCAAGGATTCCAAAAAGGGCGATAACAATGGTTTTCCATTGGTTTTTCAATTCATTCAAGGATAACAATGTACCCATGTTAGTAATAAGCAAATACATCATCATCGTAGCAACAACTGGCGGTACACCCGCTATTGATACAATGTCCTTCGGAAAAAACGTCCAAAAACCTGCGAGAAATAAAACTGCACAAACAAACATGGACGGAACCCATGCTTTCGTTCGAACAGCAACTAAGTCCCCTATCAATAGGATGCCTACAATAATAACAAGTGCCAACATTTGTGACATAATCTCACTTCGCTCTCTCTAAGATGTTAGAATATTTCGCCTTGCGAAAATAATGTAATAGTAGAATAATATTATAAATAGTATGTCAGGTCAATTTGAAATTTTTCCAATTCTCATTCATTTCGTGCAAAATCATGTGATTACTCGTTCTCTGCAACTGGGTTGATATGCAGATTTAAATTCTGCCCTAATGTATATGCTTGAAAATTTTATTCGAATAATTCTTCCTCAACGCATCCTTTATACGAACAGGCACTACCCAAATAAGGTAGCGCATGGGACTTTATCGTCGTAAAGCTCCTTTAATGGACTTCGAACCACATATCCTAATTCCCAAAATAAATTGTCGAGAAGTTTTACTTGTTCTCTAAAATATTAATGCCTTATCTTTATTAAGAACAGTTAAAATGTTGTTAATTTTATTTAGGAGGGATTTGAAAGATGAAGAAAATTTTTGCCGGTTTGTTTCTCGTTTTGTCCCTGATCGTTGTTTTTTCTGTTAGTGCTTCCACACCTTCACCAAAAGTGGAAATCAACGGGGTGAAAGTGTATTCACCTTATAACTATCAGAAAAAAGGTACCGTTTTTGTAGATGTTGATGCGTTTTTCACAACAGTAAACCAGGCCTATGCAATCAATCGTACTAAAAAAACAGTTACTTTTGAAAAACAAACCATTCCTATTCAAAACTTTAAAGAAGGATATGTTGCTTCGTTTGATGATTTAGTTAAATCCGTCAAAGGCGCAGGTTATACAACAATGGCAACTAAAAATAAAGATGGATCTGTTTATTTACTGGTCTTGCCGAAGGGTGTGATTAAACTAACGCCTAGTGTTCCTAAAATGGGGGAACATTGGGCTATTCCATCAACCATGCCATTGGGGCCCATTTATGGGGTTGAAAAAGGAAAACTAGTGTTTATCGAGCAAATGCCGGCACAGGAAGTGTTTGTCACGGGGAAAAATATAGTCAATTTAGATGGTATGAAAGGACTGCCTTCCCCTTCGATTAATCATACGAATATTGAATATCAAAAGGGCGGACATGAAGGATATCTAGTCGATCACTACGACATCCATCATTATTTCATAACACCAAAAGAACGAGATGCTATCAAAGGTGATATGCCACATTAATAGAAATAAAACCATGGGGATTTCTTACTCGGATTAAAATCAGAAAAGGATATTTCGTCCATTATGGGGACAGATATCCTTTTTTCTTGCTGATAAACAATATATAAACCACAAAAAACAGGACTACCACGGCCCCCATTCATGTCGATAAATCGTAAAACGTAAGAATATACGACGGGGCAATCAGTTCAGGAAAGAAAATAGACAATATATCATAAAGTGTTAAGGACATTATCGAAAAATCTTCGAGGCCTATTACCTAAGGGCACAATATTTTCAAAAAAATTATTTGGGCTTGGGAGTGGTAGCATGAAATTCGAATTTTCAATCGATATTCCTTCACCAAGGGAATTTGTATGGAGGGTCGCTCAAGATCCGTTATTACGCCACAAATGGGATGTCCGGATATCCAAGTATATTGTACATGAAGTCCAGGAAACAGGGGCTGAAGTAACCATCTATTTTAAAGTGCTTTTTTTTAGGCCAAAAGGAAAAGCAAAGTTCCTGAAATTTCAACCTCCTTCCCAATCCATCCTCAAGATTGAGAGTGTCTCGCCTCCTTTGGTCCCAACAGGTGGAGGGACTTGGATCATGGAAGACATCCCAGGCGGAACACGCATGATCACAAGGTTTCTTTTAGATTCACATCAAACAAAGTACTCACCTGATTGGTTCATAAAGTTTGTGGTAAGGAGGGACACAACTCGTTCCTTAAAAAAGCTTAAAAAACTAGTGTTGGAGCTATCGGAATATGAAAACCACGCGAAATGAAATCTGTAGCGAAGCAGGGACAGCAATAAGTGGGTGTGTGTTTGACAGTTGAATGATTAAACATAGAAATTGGCGTCTAAATTCTTTCAAGCAAACACTCTTCCGGCGGAAATTCAATGAATCCCTCAATGCTCGGCTGCCTAAGTGCCCCACCTTCTGTCCATTCGGCAAATTTAATCTTTACGGTCTTCTTCGGCCGTACCCAGATGGCGTCGGCACGGCGCTGCGGAATCTTTTCGAAAGGAAGACTTTCGGTTTCGAGCTCCTTTAATTCCCTCGTAAGCTCTTTCCAGTCGCCAACTGTCATTTTCCCCGTCCCCGTGTGCCCCACATAATGCAGTCTTCCTTTAGAATCATATAATCCAAGTAAAATAGAATTAACGGTGTTATGCCTTAGTGTAAAACCCCCAATAACCGCGATAACATCCCGGAAGTTTTTCACCTTGATCCAATCATCCCTCTTCTTCCCAATTGCATAAGGAGCATCGGTCCTTTTGATCACAATGCCTTCCATTCCTTGTTCCTTAATAGCATTAAATAAGCCTTCGGTCTGGCTGACTGACGAAACAAGCTGTACATGTTCATTCGGCGTGATGATAGAAGATAATAGCTCGGTCCTATCATGCAACGGCTTATCATTAATCCACTCACCATTTAAGTAGACAATGTCAAAAATCATATAGATAATCGGCACCGTTTCGGCCGCGCCCCTGATGCGGTCGATATTTCTCAAACCATCCCGCCTCATCACCTGTTGAAAAGAAGGCTTGCCATTCTCGCCTAAAGAAATCACTTCACCATCCAAAATGACGGAACGGCTGCCGCAATATTCACGAATGTTTGTGATTTCCGGATAGTGCATCGTCCGTTCATTCTTTTTTCGATTAAAAAGACGCACTCCTCCCCCATCCGCATAGGTAAGAACCCTGACGCCGTCCCATTTCACTTGCGCAATCCACTCTTCCCCGGAAGGGATTGTCAAACTGCTGACTGGCTCCATCGGTAAAATCGGTTCCAGATGTATCACTCCAATTATTAAATAATACATAGTTTAAACAAATCCGATTGAAAATATAGACAAAAAACAGGGGGTTATCTGGTGGAGGAAATAATTGTCGAGGGTGAAAAAATTGAAATCAGCCATCCGGATAAAGTCATTTGGGAGGCGCAAAGGATAACAAAGCTCGACTATATTCACTATTTACTAAATGTCTCCCACTATATGGTCGAACATGCAAAAGACAGGTTATTAATGGTTTGGCTCTACCCACATGGGATCGTTGGCAAGAAAATCGAAAAAAGGTCGGTTCCCCAGTCTGCACCGGAATGGGTCAGCCATATTTTCTATAAAAACAAGGAACGGATGCTATTGAATGACACTGCTACTCTCGTTTGGGCGGCAAACTACGGAGCAATCGAATTCCATGTCCCGTTTGACCGCCATGATAAGCCCGATTTCCCTCTGGAAATGGTATTTGATTTAGATCCACCAGATGATAACAGTTTTAACCTGGCCATAGAAGTGGCGCTTAAACTGAAGGAACTTCTTCAATCCCTCGGCCTGCAATCCATTCCTAGAACGTCAGGATCAGCAGGACTGCAAGTATTCGTTCCAATCGAACCCCTTTATACATTCGAACAAACAAGAAAGATTACCGCCTTTATTGCGAAGTATGTTCAGGAAAAAATGCCTGAGCGGGTTACGATTGAAAGAGTCGTTTCAAAAAGAGGAAACAAGCTTTATTTTGATTACTTGCAGCTATGGAAAGGCAGAACGATGCCAGTTGTATACTCGCCGAGAGCCAAACAATCCGCAACCATAGCGGCCCCGCTGTCCTGGTCTGAGTTGGAAAAAGACATACTACCTGCGGATTTTTCCATTTTAAACACAAAGAAAAGGATCGATGAAAAAGGCGATTTATTCAAGCCAATAACCACTGAAAAACTCAACCAATCCCTCAATGACATTCTAGACTTTATAGAAAAAAACCGATAAATGATTTAACAGTATGGAAAAAAGCGGCGGACAGTATCAAATCTAAATCTCAAAAAGGCAGTGGAGCGACCACTGCCTTTTGCAATGATTAAACTGATTAACATACAAAAACCCCGTGGGCCAAGAGGTGGGTTATCATATTTAGAAACTAGAACTCCTTCATTGGCCTTTAGTATATAATGGGGTATTCTTTTCATTTTCTCCAACTGATCTCCCAACTCTAATCCACTATTGCTACTTTAATAGCGGCTGTTCCAAGCTCCATTATAAACAACCATTCCCCACAAACTGCACGTTACATAGTCGATGCTGAAGATGCGGCTGAATTGTCAGCCTTTACACAATCAATAGCCACAACAAGCGCAATAATGATGGTCTCCATTTCATCGTTCAATACCTGAACTCTGTAGCTATCGCCCCATGTGAACCACTCCTTGTTCACTCTGCCGACGGCCTCTCCGTTCCGTACTACTTCGAAATCCATATCCCACCAGTTGCCTTGCACCTCGATGCCAACCCCTTCAATCGAATAGCGTGGTTTAAAGAAGGAAAACTCTTTCTGAATCGTCACCATCTCCCGCCCATTTACCTCAACAAAAAACTTCGGCAGGAAACTGAACATCTTTTTCGTAATAAGCGCCACTTCATCCCTATTTGCATTCAAAATAGAAAACGTTTTCGGGATTTTCATGAAACTCCCCTCAATAAAATAAACATCCTTTTCCTGCTGATCCTTCACCGTAAACTTTTCACTCAAACTAAATACCTTCTGCTTTATATACAACTCTTTCATCTTCATCCGCCCCTCTGCAGGATATTAGTAAAATATACGGCCGTTCTGCTTTATTGTTTCATCAAAAAATAATGTAGCCCCTCAGTACGAAACTAGAGGTAAAGTTGGCCTACTAAATAATTGTGTGGAGGAAGGGCGTCCTCCTTATATCCAACAATGCTTATGGAAAAAATAACGATAATCTCTCTTGTAATCCTTCCAAGACTTCTTCCGGTACTTCCCTAACCTTGATATCTCTACCCAGGAAAAGCAGCCAATTTGTTATCTCGGTTAATTCTTCTGAATTATAGACATTAATAAAGGTCCTTATAATCGCTGTTGTCTGGAAAGGATTTGTATAGGAAATTGAAACTTTTAAAGGATGGTATTTTTTGAACTGGGCGATTGCCTTTGGACCAAGTTGAATTACTAGGTTGATCACTTCTTCCTGCTTTCTTAGTTTTTCTAAAATTTTTTTCTTACTCCATCTATTTTTGGCAGGGTATGGTTCAACATCGATGAGATTGTCGACAGAAATAATTTGTCTCTTTTCTTCTTTTAAGTCAAAGCCTTCAATCAGCCATAGGCTTTTCTCACGATAAAGGTGCAAGAGATAAATCGAATAAGACTTTATTTCCATCTCTTCTTTAATGGTAATCAATAAATGGCTATCCAAAAGAAGGGTTTCGATGAGTTTTTCTAACATAGGGTGAGGGAGGTCTGACAGATCAAGCAGGTCGGGATTATGAGGGTTGGTCCCTTCAAAGAGTAAAATTTGATTTAAAAGAATAAGGTCATCCTGTTGATTTTCCGAAATGAGGCCCAGTAATTTTTCAGCTAGAGACTGGCGGCTCTTTAGATATGGAAGTTGTTGATTTCTTGTGGCCATAAAGGCAATAAAAAGAGCTTTGACCTCATTATCGGTAAAACGGACAGTGGGAAGGACAGAGTTGTTCATGACAAAATAACCCCCATCCCTTCCTACTTCTGCGACAAGGGGCATCCCCATGGCTTCAATTTCCCTGACATCTCGAATTGCTGTCGAACGTGAGATGTTAAATTCCCGCATGAGTTCAGAAATTGTAAAGTGGGCGCGGTTGTTGATATACCGCATGATGGTATTAATCCGTTCAACTTTTTTCATCGCCGCTCCTAAACAGTATCACTTTTTGACATGGTTTAAGGTTATTATAAACTCATCAAGTGAAAATACCAATCATTTGGTAAATATTCAAAAAGTGAGGTTTTGAAAATGGCAAATTATATTTTGGAGGAAAAAGACAGCTTTACTGTATTAGGGATTGGTACTGAGCTTAAAAGTGATTACACAGACTTTGCCGGAATAAACAAGGAAAAGGCAGATTTTTGGCAGGAAATCAAAGAAGATGGCAGACTTGACGCTTTAAAGGCCGTCGCCACCAATGACTACATTTTTACCGTGAACGAAGCGGTGAATAACAAGATGATGCATTATGCGGGTGTCATGACAGATGCGTCATTACCTGAAGCAACTAGAGTGATCCAGTTTCCGAAAGGGGAATACCTCGTTGTTAAAGGGGAAGCGAATACAGCCGAAGAGTTGAGCAATACACTTACTGGCATCGCCTTTGGCCAAGTTTTGCCGGAAGTAACGGAGGTTGCCTATGTTGGCGGACCAAATGCCGCGGTTGAGATGGAGAAACGAAATGGCATGGTATACGGTGAGTTCTGGATTCCTGTTGTCAGGAAATAAGGAGGGGTGGAGATTGTCCTATATCGTTGATTTTAAAAATGTATCTACGGTTGGCTTAGAGTCTTCACCTGTAGCAGAAGCACTTGCAGGTTTACGTGCGAATGAAGCCCGCTACTTTATGAACAAATACAAGCATGAATTTATGGTTGTACCAGCGAGCGGAAGCCAGGAAACCCTGGATTATGTGAACCAGATTTTAAAAGAAGAACGTGATATTGAGTTCGAGGCCAAACCATTGGAGACATCGCATTTTCAAGTGGAAAATATCAAAATGGCCTATATCTTTTATGCGGATGGCCTTGGGGTCAACGTCATGTATACAGTTAATGACCCTAAGAAGCGGGCTGTTGGTTTTAAGCTTTCCGAGGGAATGGAAGTACCAAAAGAGTTAGAGGGAAAGTTCAAGTTTGCAAGGCAGAAGTCTAAACTTGCTGGAACCATTCGCGGCTCGTTTTTCGTTATTAAAGGAGAATATTAATTAATTTCATTTATATGCTACACATGAATAATTTTTGGACTGTTAGGATGGCGGCAGGACTGCATATTAATTATTTGTTAGAACAGAACTGCTTGGTCGACATAAAATTTTATGATAGGCTGACTCAAAAGGTCGTGAAAGACGACCTTTTGGGCCAGCTTTTTTACTTATGGAAAAAGTATACACGGATATAAATGAATAAATTTTTTCGAAAGTAACCCACCTAGCTACATGTCATACCCGTTTACAAACAAAGCAATTGTTTCTTTTTCATCTTCTGTAAGTTCCCTTTTTACATACTTTTCGTACTCATTAAGGATTTTCTGTTTAACTCCACCGCAAATTTCTGTATACTTCGCAATTGTTCTCAGATTGGCTGCTTCCTGATTAAATTCCTCTTTTGATATCGGCTTTTGATGTGAAGGTATATATGTCTCTGCATCAAATGATTCCAATTCATCTAATAGCCGTAATGTTTCCTTGATTGTATAGTTGTCTTTTTTGGCATACATATTTGGATAAATGCAGTCAGCAAGAAAGAGAATCTTTTCTTCTTGGATATAAACGATTGCCGAGTCCGAAGCGTGATCGCCTCCAACGTATTGCACGATGCACGTTACCCCGCCAAGGTCAATTTCTACTCGCTTTTCAAACGTTACATCCGGCAAAACAATCTTGATATCCCGGTGATTCTTGAATTCCTCTTTAATTGCCTTGGCGCAAAACTCAATTTCTATTCCTTCTTTCACCCGCGCATCCAATGCCTCGTCTGACCAAGAAAATGGGATTAGCTTCTCCATTTCTGTTTTTGTTTTTTTGGAAGCTATCGAAACGGTATTAGGTAATGCTGATAGACCAAAGATATGATCCCAATGCCAATGAGTAAGTACAACTAAATCAGGATTCGGAACCTCCCTTTTTAAAAGCTCATTCACAAAATAATTAGTATGGGCCTCCGAGTTGCCCGCATCAATCATTAAAGTTTTGTTATTGCCGACTACCATCCCTAGTATAGGCCGATCGGTCACCGATATCGGGGTGATATACCAAAAGCTCTTTCCTATTTTATTTATTGAGTGCATAAAGGGCTGCCACCTTCCTTTTACAATATTTTTGGTTTAAAAGCGGCTGTTTACTCATATGGGAGTTTTAAAATGACTTACTATTATGAGGTTTACAGTACCTATTTAAGCTGCAGTTTTTTTACTTTTCACCAACTGTGGTACTTATCAACTTACAATTATACTTGATGATAGAAAATCGTACACTGTTGTAATAGGACTTAAATGAAACTATGAAGAAGAGGCTGGACCATAGATCGTTGAATGACGATTTTGGCCAGCCTCCTTTTTCATTGCATATACGACGATGTAGGTATCGTAAATCGATGTCTTTCATTCATGAAGTTGCAAATTTAAGGAGATTTATTTTTCTTAAACAGGGTGCCCATTAAATCTGCAAGGCATATCACGTTCATAAAATCAGTAATTATGTCCTTATTGCGCTGTATATCCACCGTCTACCAACAAATTTGCCCCCGTGACAAAGGAAGATTCATCGCTTGCTAGAAACAGTACCGCATTGGCGACTTCTTCGGGTTTGCCAAGGCGGCCAACCGGATGCAGTGATATTAAATGTTCCAGTGCTTCATCACCGAGACCGTCCAAAATATTAGTTTCAATATATCCCGGGCAGACCGCATTGAACCTAATTCCTTTTTTTGCATATGTGACAGCAGCGGTGCGCGTCATGTTGACAACGCCTCCCTTAGCCGCGGCATAGGCGGTAACAGATGGCTGTCCCACATGCCCAAGGATGGAAGCACAGTTAATAATCGATCCGCCGCCATTCTTCTCCATTTCCGGAATCGCATATTTACTGCAAAGGAATACACCGGTCAGGTCAACACTTAACGTATAATTCCAGCTGTCCAGGCTTACAGATTGGAGATCGCCCATATCCCCTACTCCGGCATTGGCAAATACGACGTCTAATCTCCCATATATATCAACCGTTTCTTTCATCAAATTCTTGATGTCTTCTTCTTTGGAAACATCTGTTTTTATAAAAATAGCTTCCCCGCCATTATCTTTAATTTTGTTGACCACTTTTGCTCCCTTTTCCGCATTGCGTGCAGCAATGACCACTTTTGCTCCCTCTTTGGCGAACAATAAGGCGGTGCTTTCACCAATCCCAAATGTACCTCCAGTAATCACTGCAACCTTGTCTTTCAAGCGCATTTCCATTCCTCCATTATCATGTTGTGTTTACTACCTTTGTGTATTTATTCACAAGCTATATTACATACCCAGTATAGCCCTTTCACCATTCTCGAAAATGTCGAAAAAAAGAATATTATGTAACTTTTTTGGGACAAATTGATGAAGTTTTTTAAGTATTAATTTTCGCATTGACATTTTTTGAAAAAAGTTCCTATTTTAAGAGTCATGAATGACTCTTAAAAAGGAGAAGGTCATTTTGCCGCCAATTGTTTCTCACCAGCATCGGGAAGAAAGAAAAAATTTAATCCTAAAGGCCGCCAAAGAGATTTTTATCAGCAAGGGTTTTAATGCGACTACGATACAGGACATTATCAACCATTCAGGTGTCAGCAGGGGAGGTGTATACACTTATTTCAAAAATACGGAGGATGTATTCATAGAAGTTTTAAGAAAAGGGATGAAGAAGATGTGCTGGATATGGAGAGTATTTATAGCTCAATAAATACGAATTGGGATGCATTGGCTCTTATTTTGGATACCGTCCAGGAAAACATTGTGAATCAAACTGATCAGTTGGTCCCGGCTATTTATGAATATAACTTCACCGTGGGCTGGGAGTCAAAGAACCATCTGCCCTTTCTCGAATCCCGAATCAAGCAAGCTTGGAATAGCATAGCCATGGTTTTGCAAAAGGCATCGATGAACAGGAGTTCACCCCTTCGTTCCCTGTCGAGGACATAGCCAAAACGATTGTTTCTTTTTATAACGGAATCTTTTTAAACTGCTTCCAGCTAGGAGTTGAAAAATTACAACTGCCGAATCAATTCTATGTTTTTCGAATTTTCTCTATAATTGTCTGTTTTTCAAAAACAGCTAAACGGAGGTTTTTTATGAAAAAAACAACATCAGGCGGAATCTCCGCCATCCTTGCAGGATTATGCTATCTTCTCACAGTTATTTTTGTATTGATTTCACCGCCGGGTGAAAATGCTGTCGTTGATCATGTAAACCACATGTATAAACTAATGATGGTCCATTATATACTGGGTTTCCTGGGGATTCTAGGCATTATGGTCGTGTTAACTATTTCTAGAACTATTGAAAAACAGACCGCTTCCAGTGAATGGTACTCTTACAGCAAAGTGATGGCGATTATCGGGTTTGCTTTGCTTGCGATCCTTCCTGCCTCTTTTCTCCCTCTCGTAGCCATGAAGGCGCAGAGAAAAGCGATGAGCCCGCGGGGTCTCGGCTTAATTCGCCGAACCCGCGGGCTCATCATCTTCGAGATGCCTGACGTCCCATACAGGGTTGCCAACGTCATCCCATGGGCATGGGCTTACTTACGTGAGTTTCCCTTGCCCTTATTGTTGTCCTTGCTGAGTTTGAAGTTCAACGGGACATCCTTTTCTAATGGTGTGTCTGCAGAGGAACCACCTACATGTACGCGGTACTTTCCATTAGCAGTTGCCCATTCTCCGTCAGCCCAGTTCGCAAGGTTGTCCGGTTCTTCCGGAACGAAATAAGAGAACGGGTGATTGGAGTCAGCATGGTTAATCCGTAGAGTTACCTGCTTGCTCTCACCAGGCTCAAGGTCAACCTTCTCGAAGTTGACAAGACGCTTTGTAGGCTGTCCTGCCTCATCCGGAAGTGTTAGGTAGACCTGTGCCGCTTCTTTACCGGCAACGTCACCAGTGTTCGTGATTGTGAAGGACACGTCAATACCAGACAGCGAGTCTTTTTTGCCATTGCCTTCACCGCGGACCTTCTTCACCTTAAGATCGTCATACTCGAAAGTCGTGTACGATAGACCATACCCGAATGGGAATACTGGCTTCACATTGTTAGCCTCATACCAGCGGTAGCCCATTTCTAGACCTTCAGTGTATTGAGCAATTAGCTGATCGGAACCATCACCGTAAGGGCCAGGTCCACCTACTTTACCAGTGTCTTGACGAGTTCCAGGGTATTGTTCTTCAGTCGCGAAAGCTGCTTCACGTTCAGTGGCTCCAAACGTCATAGGAAGCTTACCGGATGGATTAACCTTACCATAGAGAATGTTAGCAACGGCATTACCATCTTCCATACCTGGGTACCACGCTTGAAGAACTGCAGGTACCTTATCCAACCATGGCATAATCGACGTACCGGAAGTCTTCAGTACCACAACAGTATTCTCAGGGTTAGCTTCCATAACTGCGTCGATCACCGGCTCTTGCTCAGCCAAGCCCGATTTTAGGTTCAAGGCTGGGAATCCGAGGGTTTCACGGTCCACTGTCTCATGTGGGTTGTCGCCGACCATGAGAAGAACGACATCAGATTCAGCAGCTAACTTGGCAGCAGCTTTCGGGTCACTGCCATTGTTGTATGTCACTTTAGTGTTGTAGCCCAGCTCTTTGATAACATTCTCTAAGCCTTCTTTTGGTGTGACCGTATATGGAGTCACTACATAATCATTGTCGTCACGAACAGAACGTGGGGACATCTTTGCCTCACCAGCGAACGTATCAATGCCGATCAACGCGATCGACTTTGGCTCGCCGTCAAGTGGCAAGAAGTCGTTGTCGTTTTTCAATAGCACAGAGCCTTCCTCGGCCATCTTCCGTGCGCTAACCCCGTTAGCCATCGGATCAACGATTTCCGGCATAAATTTATCGAAAGGCTCATCCATGTGGCCAAACTCGATCATCTTGATGTAACGTGGACGAAGCAGATTATCAATGTCGTCCTCTGTTACCAGTCCAGCGTCGAGTGCTTTTTGGATTTTCTCTTGTGTGTAGTATTGTGGGGTCCAGTCTAACTCAACATTTGTACCTGCCTTGATGGCAGCTACTGTATCGTGAATCGCGCGACGGTCACTCATAACATAACCATCAAAGCCCCACTTGCCCCTTAGAGCATCTTGAAGCAGTTCAGAACTGTCACATGCATAAGTTCCGTTAACATCCGGGAATGAACACATCACGGAAGCTGGGTCAGCATCTCTGACGGTCATTTCGAATGGCAACATGTATAATTCGTTCATGGCCTTTGAAGGAACCTGGACACCCATCGTCCAACGCTCAGTTTCCTGTTCGTTTCCAGCCATGTGCTTAAGTTGTACATGGACTCCCTGATCCTGGATACCCTTTGTTTGCTCGATCGCAAGGGTACCTGTTAAATAAGGGTCCTCACTGAAGTACTCATAGTTCCGGCCACCGTACGGATGACGGATGAGGTTCATACCTGGTCCAAGGAACACGTGATGCGCGAAAGCTCGTGTCTCCTCACCAAGGATTCGGCCGGCCTCATAGTTTAGCTCGCGGTCGAATGTCGCAGCCAAAGCTGGAGTAGACGGAAGGCCAGTCGCCAGTGGGTCATTATGACACGATCCGCCCTTAACACCCGTACCACCGTTGGTCATACGTACCGTAGGGATACCGAGTTCCTCGATCCCTCTAATCTGGCGGCCTGTGTCTTGAAATTCACACCCAGGAAGAGTACCTTGTGGCGCGAATTCACCGCTCGTGTAACCGTGGCTTCCTTTCCTATTGATAACGACCGTCTCACCTTTATCGTTTTCATTGAAGCGCGAAATTGCGATTTGCTGGATCTTCTGTTCCATTGTCATTGCATCGAGAAGCAGCTCGGTGCGTTCTTCAGCGGAGAGCTTGGTGTTCATCCAGGGTTTTGTCCCTTCCGTTCCGCCGATCTCCGCATTAGCAGGAATTACTAATGAAGACATCAAAATAATTGCTGTTAAAATAATCAAATTAATACGTTTTAACATCCTAATCTTTCTCTCTCCTTAATACAATTTGTCTTTTATTTTTGAACTAGTATTTCATCACTCCCTTAGGACAAAATACTATGCTAGTATAATGAAAAAATGTTACGTTCGTATGAATGATTAATTACAGAACAGTAACAAAACACGGGAAATGGAACCAATATTGAGGATACTCTGGAAATTATACCAGTATAATCTAGATATAATTCTTCTGATATAAAAAGAGGACAGCTGACTGTCTCCTTCCTACGAATAGAACAATCAGCAGTCCCCTTATTTTATCTGGCTACGCTTGCAGCTTGCCGTCAATAGAATGATTCCACCTGAAACCCCCTTTTCCGCAGCAATATATTGTCATACCTATTATTTTGAACCCAAAAAAGGCGCTATTTTTTATAGCACCTTTATCTCCTAAAAATATATTTGGAAAGAAATCGCATTAAACTCCCTCTATTTATGGTATGGGTTCCCGGCTTTTTTAATCTGAAATGATCTCTCATGCCGGAGGAGCCATTCCTTTCTCCACAGTCCCCCCGCATAACCAGTTAAACTCCCATTTGTACCGATAACTCTGTGACAAGGAATAACAATGCTTAACTTATTTTTTCCATTCGCACTTCCTACTGCCCTGATTGCTTTTTCATTTCCAATGGAAACGGCAATATCCTTATAAGACCCTGTTTCCGCATAGGGGATTCCTTTTAAAGCTTCCCATACAGATTTTTGGAAGTCAGTCCCTACAAATTGATAAGGGAAAGTAAATTCAAAGCTGTTGCCCTTAAAATATTCATCAAGTTGGTTATAACATTCTCTTAAAACTTGAGGAGTTTCATCTTGTAAACCATTCACCTTTTTATTCTCTTCAGAAAACAAAATAGAGGTGATAGCTTCTTGAGTCCCGCTAATTTCTACTATGCCAATCGGTGATTCATAATCCAATTTATATAGTTTAGTCATATAAAGACCTCCAAAGATAAAAGGTAGCATATGCCTGCCATCTATCCCAATCTACTGCGTATTCTTTTGTTTCTTCCACAGTTGGTTTCCTCTCAAGACCTAATAGATTCTTTAGTGCATTATGAAGGCCGACATCGGCAACAGGGAAAGCGGAAGGATGGTGCAGGCATTTCATCATCACATAATCTGCCGTCCATGCACCGACTCCTCTTATCATTAGTAACGATTCTTTTATTTGCTGATAATCTTTTTTTTGAAGGAGTACTTCCTTAGATAATGCACTATTTTCCATAGCTTTAGCGATTCCTATGACATATTCAGACTTCCTCGTAGTAAATTGGAGCTTCCTTAAATCATCCACACCTATTGAAGCTATTTTTTCAAAGGAGGGGAATAACCAAAATGTTTGTCCTTCAGAGGTTAGACTTTCGCCATATTGTTCGACGAAACGTTTCTTTAATGTATAAGCAAATGTTAAATTAATTTGCTGTCCGATAATCGCCCATACTAATGCCTCAAATAAATCTGGAATGCACATAATGCGCAAGCCATAATATTTGTGAACAAGTGGGCTTAAAATTTTGTCTTGCCTGGCCATTTGATAAAATCCCTCTAAATCCCGATCCAAATCAAACCATTCCCAAATATACTCCGCTGCTCCTTTACGGCTGCTTTTAGATAGTGGGTTAACCGGGAATTCAACCTTTAAGCAACTTTTAAGGAAGCTGATTTTGCACAAAACCAAAGATTCATCAACTTTTATTAGTTTATATACCGAGCCCCCTTTAATTTGATGGAGCACTTCCTGATTGGACCTGGCTAAAAAAATCAAACACTCTTCAAAGTTAAATTCCTTTGGAGGATAAATCTCTATAAATGATTCATGATCAATCCAATTCATTTACGAATTCCTTTCGATATTCACTTGGTGAACAGTTTTTTAAGCTTCGGAACACTTTATAAAAATTGGAGGGGCTCTGGAACCCAACCTCATAGCAAATCTCAAGGTTTGTCAAAGTTGTGTTTTTCAAAAGGTGGGCTGCTTTGTCGATGCGTATTTTTTCTAAATAAGTACGTGGTGTCTCTGAAGTCTCTTGTTTAAATAAACGTTCCAAATAAAAGGGACTTAATCCAACTTGGTCGGCTATATCCTTCAATTTCAACGTTTGTTTGTAATGATTGATTAGGAACGTTGTGATTGTTCGAACATGCTCGATAGTAGGGGACTGTCCAACTTCAGGCTGGCATCTCTTGCAGGGGCGATAACCAGCCCGTTCAACTTCATCTATGTCTTTGTAAAATTCTACATTCATTTTTTTAGGCTTTCTTGATCTGCAGGAAGGACGGCAATATATTTTAGTTGTTTTTACCGCTGTAAAGAATAGCCCATCGTATTTACGATCACAAGCGATGATTTTCTCCCACATCTCTTCGAATGAAAGGTTGATAGTTGTCGCCATGTTTCTCCACTGCCTTCCTCAATTAGTGCTGGTTCAAGGCATTTACTATGCTAAAACGTCTTACTCTTTCCTGTTTAAGCTTATTACATATTCCAGGAGTTTCCCAGAAATAATAATTCCTTTTGACAACGCAGTTCAGGAGATGTATGAATCTTTTTGCTTTATTGCCTCCTAATACTATTGAAGCCATTCTAACAAGTAACCGACATCCATTTCGTCCTCATTCTTGCTCTTATGGTCTGTCTTGAAAAGACGAAAAATGAAGCGAATTTGCGCTCCATCTTTTAAGTCTGTTTATAGATGTATGAAATTTCAGGTGTAATTGTAAAATGATTTCCAAATGGACGAAACCACCTTTGACTGGCCAGTTACTTTTTTGGCTCCAATATAGGGAAGACCGTTGACTGAAATTTAGTTTTCGCTTCAAATAAATAAGCCAAACGAGGATTCCAGAAAAGAATGTCTCGTTTGGCTATTATCAAAGAATCCTAGGATGATTTGCAGATATTAATAAGAGGAACAAACAGGTAATAAGAGGGTTTTATTATATCAGGGATGAAATAGAAACTTCCTGACTTTTTTGATTTGTAACAAGTTCAAATAAATCCCAAGGATAACGGCTCGGTGGTCTTGAATAAACTTCTATTGGCTCCTTCCTGACAGGATGCTCAAAATGAATCGAATGTGCCCAAAGGGCAATTTGTTGTCCCGGTTTATTCAGATGTTCTCCATATTTTTGATCTCCGTAAATTGGGTGGCCCATTGTTGATAGTTGAACTCGAATTTGATGAGGTCTCCCCGTGTGAAGATTTACAGAAAGTAGACTTAATCCCTTTTTCGAAGCCATAACCTTAAAATCCAATACAGCTTTTTTTGCATTTGGATGATTTGGAGAAACAACCGACACCTTATTCTTCCGTTGATCCTTATGAAGATAATCGACTAGTTGTCCCCTTTTCTTGCTTGGGGTTCCATGAACAACCGCTAAATAATTTCGTGCTATCACATGTCGGCGAATCATATCCGATAATCTAGAAGCGGCCTTAGAAGTTTTCGCAAACACCATGACTCCACCAACAGGTCGGTCCAGGCGATGTACAAGTCCCAAATATACATTACCAGGCTTTTGGTAACGTAATTTCAAGTCATCTTTTAACATCGTTAACAAATTCAAGGCTGCCACTGCTATCTTCCTGTACAGGAACGTTGATTGGCTTTTCTACCAATAGCAGATGATTATCCTCAAATAATATTGGCGTTTTCATAGATTGTTTGACTCCTAAAGGCATAATGCCTCTATCATAGCATTTTTTCCTGATAACTCCTATCTCTATAGTAATTATTAATCTGGAAATCCCCGCTTCCAACGCTCCCTGATTTTATTTTGAAATAATAAAAAGACCTGACATGATATTGTCAGACCTCCACTATCCATAATTTTTGCCAAATCCGTATTCAATTGTTGCAGCAAATTTTTAGATTCCGTTGTGCCACCGTTTTAAAGAGTAATCTTTTTGGCCCAAAGTAGTAGACGCCCCTTAAAATGTGGGCAGTGTCTGGCAACACCTATAATGCAGCAGCTCCGCCATCAATTGAGATAACAGCGCCATGTATATAGGAAGACTCATCGCTCAGCAGGAAGGCGACCACATCAGCAACTTCATGAGGCTGGCCTAACCTACCCATCGGGACTGCTTCTGCCATTGCTTTAATCGCCTCTGCAGGAAATGCTTTTACCATCGGTGTTTCATTCGTACCTGGAGCAATCGCATTGATTCTGATATTTTCTCTTCCATACTCGCCGGCAATGGTTTTGGTAAGCCCAATCACAGCATGCTTTGTAGCTGAATAAGCACCTAAAGTAGGCATTCCGACCAATCCACCGAGTGAGGCTGTATTGACAATCACTCCGCCCCCAGTTTTTAGCATTTCATTCACCACAAATTTTATTCCGTAAAAGACGCCCTTTAGATTCACGTCAACTATGGCATTGAATTCTTCCACAGAGCATTCCAGCGTGCGGACTCCAGAACCAGAAATGCCGGCATTGTTAAAAAATAAATCGATTTTCCCAAAGTGGTCAATAGTTTCTGCGACATAATTTTTTACATCATCAACCTTACTTACGTCTGCTTGAATAAAGATCGCGTCACCGCCCCGCTCTTTACAAAGTCGAACCGTTTCTTCTCCTTTTTCTCTGGACAAATCGACTATCGAAATATTTGTCCCCTTCTCAGCCAGCTTTAGCGCCGTCTCTCTACCGAATCCACTGCCTCCACCAGTAATAATCGCTGTTTTTCCCTTCATGTAACTCACTCCAATTGATTATTTATGTGCTAAAGATAATATGCCCATTAAATCATTGTGAAATAATGAGCAATCTATTTTATTATAGCACTTACCTAAGAACGGTGACATTTCTTGCCGATTATGTCGATAAAGTGCCACAATTGGGGTCATGCAGCATTAGTTACAAAGTGAAAAATTTGTCCCTCTATGGTAAAAAAGCCGATGATCAATTAGATTCTGATTTAGATGTTCAGCATATTGTTGAATGTTAGAACCACTCCATTAAAATATAAATCTCATGTTTCCTCTTCCATTAAATAACATTAATTGCAAGTAGCCCAAAACCCATTCCTACAAGGGCACCAGCAAGTACATCTGAGGGATAATGTAAACCTAAGAAAACCCGTGAAACTCCCACGCAACATGCAAGTGGGAAAAGGATTAATCCAAGGATTGGCAAATGAAAGATAAAAGGAGTAATGATCGAGAAAATAGCTGTCGTATGACCCGATGGAAAGGAATGATCCTTTAGTGGATTTTTTCCCACCCGAGCATTGGGCAGAGATAGATATGGACGTGCTCGAGGATATATTTTTTTCGTAGAGAACACAAAGAGATGACTTGTCAGCAGAGATAAAGCACTTTCCAAGCCCCATAATTTAGTCGGAAAATCAAAGCACAAAATGAAGAAGACCGTAAAACTAATGGTTGCCGTCGCTCCGCCCAGATGAGTAATTTGATGGAAGAATAAATTTAGACCTTTTTGATCATAACGATTGTTAATCATTGAATAGATATTACATTCGAATTGATACAAGTGATGAACCAACTTGGCTATCATTTATTATCCCTCCTATCAATTTATTTGGATTATACCCTACCTTTGTAAGAGAAATATAAACGGAGTATAAATTTTGTGTTGATTATTTATAATTGACTCAAAAATTAGAATTTCAAAAAAGGCACCTCAATCAAATTAAAAGGATTGAGATGCCTTCCTTTACTCACATTTAAAGGATAATTTCATGCTTGTCACGATTGGCTCATCAAAAGATATACCCAATTTATTATAAGCATATAATACAGCCCCTAATACGGGTGGTAATGTGGGTTCTTTATACAAGAATTCCTTTTTACTTTGGCCTGATGATGCCAAGTGTTGTTTCATCAGATTCGTCATAAATGGGGAAGTTATGACTCCTCCCGAGAAAGATAAAGGCACTTTTTGAGATGAAAACATCGAGGAAACAAGATTGATTCCCCTGGCCAAAGAATTTATTACCTTATGACAGGAACTATACGCCACAGGAGATCCCTTTTCAGCAAAATGAACAACAATTGAAGACATTTTACTAAGTTTTTGAACAGCTTCAATATGATTGTTTAGAAAACCTTGTGAAGCCTGCAGCCGCAATGCGTCAATATTTTCTGTACCCCAATACTCTAAAACGGCCTTAATAAATTTCTGATCTTCTTGTGTGTTTTCTTGTGTAATAATGTCGTAGATCGCCTCGTAAGACAGGTACCTTGCACCTGCTAATGAATCATGGTGAAAATCATAATTTCTAATTACTTTCCCATCTTCATTTTTACCGAGGACAATCGAGCCTGTTCCTGCAATGGCAATAATGCCTTCTTCCCCTAAGAAAGCACCGTATTGGGCAATCTCAGCATCATTTAATAAAGATTTTGGCGCGTTTAAACCGCTGAGAGTTGTATATTTATTTGCCCATTTCTTATCCTCGGAATGATCTAATCCAGCGAATCCGCCTGCTATATAATGGACGTCTGCTGCTTGGCGATTTGCTTTTTGTAACGCCTCTGTTATTGCTGATTTCACATTGCCTTCAGGGTCTTGATTTTTTTCCGGATGAGATCCCGCTTTTTTTGAAAATGCCAAGAGGTGCCCGTTCATATCAGCAATGGCCACCCGAGTGAATGTGCCTCCACCATCAATACCGATAACAATTCCTTTATTCAAAAAGAATTCTCTCCTTTTACTTCCCTATTTTTTCACTCTATTAAAGTAACGATAGTGATAAATAAAGCAAAATATATCTATAACAAAACAAATTACATAGACTGTTATCAATTTAAACTCTTCTAACACCCAGGAATGGAATAGTTCAACTCCTGTTAATGAAGAATTTTTGAAGAATATCGAATAATTATTGCCGAAGCCTAAAAAAATTGAAAGAATACTCAACACACCAAACATAATAATAATGGCAATATAGTTGCTCTTTATTTTATTATTTCTTTCTTCGTTATCTTTAAACAAAAAAGAAAAAAAGCTAGTAATACTATTTATGATTCTTTGAAGCCAATTTTCACTTTTGAGAATGCTTGTTGTTTTTTTTGGCCTCCTTAAATACGTTTCCCATTCCAAAGCCAGTTCAGGAATATTAGCTTCTTTAGAAATTTGCCGGTTTATTTTGTCCTCAATCAGCTTTATATATTGTCCCGCCCGCGACATCCGGCGCACCTCGCCGTTCCAGATGAGGATGATTAAATTGCATAAAAAAGGAATAAAAAAAATAAATAGACTTTCAACGATATGATCCTTTGCCCATAGGTTTGCACCGAATGCGATTAACACACCGATGGCGGTTAATCCATAGTTAATAATAGACTGCTGGTGTTGCAATGCATTGGCCGATTCATTCCTAAGGGAATCATATTCTGTTAAAACGATGTCAAACCATTTTAGTTTGAATTCTTTTTCCATTTCATTTCGTTTCACCATATTGTGCTCCTTCATATCGCTTTACTAATTCCTGAAAAGTTATTTCAGATGTGCTATCGACATACCAATCAGGCTTCTCTTCAAGCAATGTTTCGCCAATCCCAACCGAAAACATCGGGGTTTTTTTAATCGCTTGCAGACCTGCTGCCCCGTCCTCAATTGCCGCACAATTTTCGGCTGATACTTTTAAATATTCAGCTGCCTTAAGAAAAATTTCCGGATCTGGTTTTCCTTTCGTTAGCTTTGTCGCGTCCACGATATAGTCGAACTTTTCAAAGAGACCTATTTTTTTTAATACCCTTTCACTATTTGTACTTGATGATGCAATAGCAATTTTGATATTATGCTCCTTTAATTCATCTATTAATCTTTTTATCCCGGGCATAACAGCCTCTTCATTTATTGCGTTTAATAGCTCTTTATAATGGCGATTCTTTTCCTCTGCTAAAGCCAACTTTTCACTAGTGGCCATTGTTTTCCCCGCTTGTTTGACCATAGCCTCTACAATATCCATTCTGCTAATTCCACGGAATTTTTCATTATCCTTTCTTGTAAAAGGAAGTCCAAGCATATTTGCCAATTTCTTATTAGCTAGATAATAAAACTCGTATGTATCTACAATGACCCCGTCCATATCAAATATGACAGCCTGTAATTTTTTTTTCACTTCCGTCACCTTCAAATCTATTAAAATAGATGCTTTTATATGTACTATTATAATACTTGATTGAGCTAGCTTAGTATGGAAAATTCAATTGTTTCCAACTTGTTCATTACAATTTGTTCTCTACAGAATGAAGCTAATTAGCACTAAAAGCAAAAGGCACTCTAATAAGTGCCTTCTTCTTTAAAACCCTAACTTATTAAGTACACCCACTTATTTCTAAGGAGGCTTAGGAGAGTCCTTAAAGCTACACTTAATAGGGTTTTATATTTCTAAGAACGGCGCCTAGTAAATCTAAACTAGTCACTGATATGAAAAAGACCGGTGTGAAGGTACTGCACCCCAAAAGTTAGATTGTTTACTCTAACTTTTGGGAGTCACTACCGAACCGGTCTTTTTTTTATGTTTCGTGTGTAGCCTATGTACTTTTTCAGTCAGCAAGACTAGTATTTTGGGTTAGACAGATTTTTTCAACTGTTCCCCTGGTTCCTTCTGCAGCTCTAAATTTATGATATTTTCATTGGCCACTTGATCCACCTTAAATTGTTCCAAATATCCGGCCTCTTTTAGGTGCCAAACATTCGCTAAAAAGGAAAACTCGACGGATTTAAATTTTAACTTATCTGTATAATAGTTCATAGATTCTACCGAACCGCTATAATTCTTTTTTAGCTTTAGAGATAACAAATTGCAAATGAATAAATTACTATCCTTATCAATCAAGTTATTATTTTTCATTTCCTTCTTTTTATCTTTTAAGATCTGTAAATAATCTTGGGAACTTATTGAATTTAATTTAACTAAAAAATAAAATTGAGGTTTTCCTCCCTCATATACCTCTCTACCGAAACCCAGGAAAATAACTTCGACAGAAGAATCACTAATCGTTTTTGTATCAATATATAATCTGCTATTCAATAGGCTTTTGACTTCATTTTTTAGCCCTTCATACGTAAGTTCTACCGTTCCATTTTTATCATGGCTGCTGATTAATGGTGAAGCAATCGATGCGGTTATTTTATTTTTAGAGTATGTAGCATTCGTTCCTCTTTTAGGGAGAATTGTATAGCCATCACTTAGCTGAACAATTCCATTAATCCCAATATGGTTTGACATTTTTGTCGTTTCGAACTTATTTAGGCGAGGTCCATATTCGAAGATTTTTCTAACGGATAATCCCGGTTCAAACTCATAGTCTATTGCTCGATTCGTTAAAAGATGATTGTAAAAATTACTTCTAGACGTCAAAAGTGTAAGGGTACGAGTGGTTTCATTCAATGTATACCCATCGAGCCTGATTGTTTCAAAATTTTTAATATAACTGCCCTTATGTGCTTTCATTATTTCAGAGTAGCTGCTCTTTATTAATGGATCGGGATCAAATATTTTGTTGGGGTCATCTTCAATCAAAATCTTGAAATCTTTTTGATTCACAAAGCAATCGTTATATAAAAATTCTATATTCGATTCATTAAGGATCAATTCTTTTTTATAATTATTTTGATAGATATCTTGTAAATATTTTATGCTATGAGTCGTCTTTAATTTATCTTCTTTAATCATGAGAAAATTCTCATAAAGAGACTTGATTAAATCCGAAATAAAAATACCAATTATGATGGGCAATAAGACATCAAGGGATTTTTGATGATAATAGTAATAAAGTCCTACTATAGTCAAAATGTAAAATGACGCTCTTAAGCCAATCACCTTTAGAAGCAGGGTTAATTTCTCAATAATTATAACCGTTACTAATTTCCCTATTTGCAATGAGACCTTAACCATTTTATCCATACTATTCTCCTATTATATGACCTACTTATCTCCTAATAATATATCATGTAATGTGAGAATAGTATCATTATTATTTAAATTGTATGTATACCTTTCGAAGTAATTTTTATAATGATTTTCCAATCGGTCGCCATTATTTAAATCCACAAGCAGCTCATTATTAGATAAGATCATTTGCCTTGAGTGATCGATATATAGGACATCTTTCGCAAAATAAATGTTCGTATACTTGTGATTTGCACGATATCTCCAATCAACCGTAATAGAAATATCGATATTATCCATTACGTATTGGTGCTTTGAATAGATATCTTGGTGGACTTTTTCATCATAAATATACGTTTTCTCCACTAAATGGAGTTTTCTAATATCCATAAAGCAGGATAACAAACTTAAGCAATTGATCCCGCTGTCAAACCAACTGCCTTCTAAACCAATATACTCATCTTTAATATGTAGATTTTCATCGGTATAAGGGTCCAAAACGGTAGACTCTATCCTTTTTATATCTCCAAAGGTTCCGATTTTGTCCTTGAGATACAATACTTCATTTCCATGCATCCAATGAAAGATTACATCAAATGAAACATTGTTTTTCTGAGCCAATTCAAAAAGAGCATTCAATTCTTCCATATTTAGTACTGCCGGTTTTTCTAAAATAACATTCTTTTTACGAAGCAAACAGTCCTTCGCTATCTCAAAGTGAGTATTGGGAGGTGTCGTAATAATAACAAGATCCATCTCTTCTTGCTTTAACATTTCTTTATAATTGGTATAAAAGAGAGCATTATATTTCCTAGAGGTTTCTTCTGCAGAATCCTTTAAATCACATAAAGCAAAAAGGTTATATTTCGGATTTTTATATACTGGATTGAGATATTTCCCAGCTATTCTTCCAATTCCTATAATACCTACATTCATTTTTTTCAATTAAAATCCCTCACATAAAAATATTTACTTAACCGAAATTTATATTTTTATTAATACGCTTTTTTCAAATGGCACAGTTTCCGTAGAATTCTTAGTAATACATCTAATCTTCTTCACTTGATATCCCAATACTAACGAAAATGAAATACAGGAGCAACCAGTCATTCTTCGGAAAGAAGCTTTTTATAATAAGTTTAAGAAAAGTGGTGCCTGCACTCCGTTTGATGTGTGACATCTCAACTAAAGCCGGGTTTGTTTGAATTCAGGTCAATCTTTTCGAGGCGGCTCTTGTTGCTTGGGAATAAGTGAAAAGTACGGTTCCCCTCCAAGCCGTTCCTGATGTTCAGCCTTTGCCTTTCGCAAGATGTCCGGATTTTCCATTACCTCGATTGCAGTACATGCGATTACTTTTCCAGCTTGTAGCATGCCTTTGTGGGCAATCGGCATGGCGCCTTGCGAAACAACCTGCCAAGTATGGAATGGAGTCCCAATTGCCCAGCAAGCTGTCATACACTGCATGGTTGGAACGACCCAGCTTACATCTCCAACGTCTGTGGAGCCTGACAGCATTATTTCTTTCTCGTTAAGCGGAGGAATGAAATCGGCTATGTGCTTCCCTTTTAGGTGTTCTACAGTAGGTTTATCCAATCCTATAAAAGCAGCTTCACGCTCTTCAGGGGATAGTGAATCTCTTATTTCTTTCGCATACGCTTGATCAAACTCATCATAGCTAGGAACACCAATCGCTGTTAAGTTCTCGTACATAACTTTTGCCAGAGTATGATTTGGAATAAGGTCAGAGGCAGCACCTTCAAAGATAACCTCCATCCTTGTTCCTGTCATCAAGGCCGCGCCTTTTGCAATATCATTTACTCTGGCATATAGTTCGGTTACCTGCTTTTTTTTCGGCGCGCGAATTAAATAAGCTACTGCTGCGTAGGCTTGTACAACATTCGGCGAGTTCCCGCCTGTATCGGTAATGGCATAATCAATTCTTGCTTCTGGTATGATATGCTCTCTTAAATAATTGACTCCAATATTCATCAACTCGACCGCATCAAGAGCACTTCGCCCCAAATGAGGGGAAGCGGCGGCATGAGCGCTCTTTCCGTGAAAAATAAACCGAACGGCGTAGTTCGCAAGTGAGCTGAAGTTCATAATAATGTGCTTTGTTTCCGGATGCCAAGAGAGGGCAAAATCAACATCATCAAACAGACCGGCGCGGGCCATATACGCTTTTCCAGAGCCATTTTCTTCGGCTGGACAACCATAATATCGAACCGTACCTTTCAAGCCCTTTTTTTCCATGTACTCCTTTATTGCTACTGTCGCAGCAAAAGCTCCGGTTCCTAATAAATTATGTCCACATCCATGTCCAGGTCCCCCGGCTATAATTGGCTCATGCTTTGTAAGACCCTTCTTCTGGCTTAAGCCCGGCAAAGCATCAAATTCACCCAAAATGGCGGCCACAGGCTTGCCGCTGCCAAAACTCCCAATAAAACCAGTTTGAAGTCCGCCAACATCTCTTTTGACCTGAAACCCTTCTCCTGCCAGTGCCTTGCACAAATAGTCGGCAGACTGTTGCTCTTCAAAATAGATTTCTGGCGTTTCCCAAATTTTATCACTTAACTGAATAAATGTTTCTTTTCGTTTTTCAATGCAGTCTGAAATAAACGTTTGTTTTTCCAAACCCAAACCCCTTCCTGCCCTTTAATCGTAGGCTTACTTCTTCTTTTTTTCGATTATATTTTATTTGTAAGCAATTGGCCTTTTTGATAATTTATTGTCAAAAGAGAAACAGCGCAGATAAATGCAAAAGCAATCAGCATCCAAAATGCCGCGTTGAACGAGCCTTTAAATGCATCAACGATAAATCCAATTGCAAGGGGCGTAAGGAACCCAGCAAGCTGCCCACCGGTGTTAACCAGACCCATACTGGAACCAGCTACTGATGATGGCATGTTTTTTAAGACTATTGCTGGTAATAAAATGATGACAAACGAAATAATCAGCATAATGATGGTTTGGAAAACAATAAAATTCGTTACATTTGAAGCCGTGAACATAAGGTAGAGAAGAATCGAAATACAAATGCAGGCTAATGCGCCAGCTGCTTTTTCCGCTCCTTTTGATAACTTATCAATCAAGTATCCACTTATATAAATGCCCAAAAGTTGGGCGACTCCTGGAATGGTCTGCAGCCATCCTAATGAAACAAGGTTTAATTCCCGAACATTCACCAAATAGGTAGGAATCCATGTGGCAAGGCCCCAGTTAACGGCGTATAAGGAAAAATAAGCAATAAATAAATTTAACATGAGGGGTGTCTTAAACAACTGCTTAAATGAACTTCTTTGAACAATCTCATTCTGTTTATTTGTTCTCTCTACGTCGTTTGGAAGCTTGATGTAATACCAATAGTATGCTGCAATCACGATACCAACGAGGCCAATCACAAAGAAAGTGGTCCGCCAGCCAATCGTTGTAAGCAAACCAACCGATAGAATTGGGATAATAAGTGCAATAATTCCCCCAGAGGATAGCATGATCGACATAGCACGGGCCCGCATTTCTTCAGGAAATATTTGCGAGATAATTTTTGAACTGGAAGGCTGGAATCCGCCTTCTCCAATCCCAAAAAGGAAACGAATAATGACCATCGACACCAATGACCAAGCAGCACCCGTTAGTCCGGTAAAAATAGACCACAAAATAACCGAGGCTATAAGTACTTTCCTGGCCCCAAACCGATCCGCAAGCCATCCCCCGGGAAGCTGCATAAGTGCATATCCTGCGAAAAAGCTGCTAAGCAAGATTCCTGTCGATGATGCACTAAGATTCAAGTCCTCTGTTATAGCCAAAACAGCATAGTTCATAATATACCGATCCAAATTTCCTAAAGCCCAACCTAAAAAAAGTAATGCCAATATCAGGTTCCTTTTTCGTGCTGACACCAATACCTTCCACCCCTATTTTCATCTATGCAACTGAATTCCCACCCTATTTTTCCCCAAAAAAAGAAAAAAACGACGGAAATTTCTTTTTCTAGGTATTCACTAGAAGGAATACACCCGTTCACCATAAAAAATGGAATAAGCACCTGACTTATGATAGCCAGGTGCTTATTCCACTTTTGTTTTTGAGTTTTAAACTTATAAGAAGGAAACTTCAATCATTGAGTTTATACTATCTTTTTACTGTTCTTCTTTTCAAATACCGTAACATAGAGCATCCCAGGAACCAGCACAACAGCAACAACTACTAATACAATGGCCATTGTATTCATATTTCCTTCATTGACTCCTGTAGCAAACGCCACACCATAAATACTAGAAGCAAGGATATTCCCGATAAACCTCGATGTCATGAGCAACCCAGATGCGATCCCACTTTCCGAAACACGAATAAAGGAATACAACAAATTTTGCAATCCGATATTCTGTATCCCATTACTAATCCCCGTAACCGCGAGCACGATGCCAATCCAGACTAAAGGAGAATGATCCTTAACAGTGAATAGCATGATAACCCCTACTAATCCTAGTAACACACTGGCCATTAACGGAATTCGAAATCCTTTCCTCTCTATCCATCTAGTCGCGATAGGTGTCATGATCATTGCAAAAATCGAAAGCGACAGCATCACGATTCCCGCCGTTTGAGAGCTTGCACCTAACGCACTTTGTATAAAAGTTGGGAAGCTTAACAGCACGGCAAAAAATATGACGGTTGATAAAATGTACTGGCCAAAAATAAGGGCCACATTCGAGTTTTTCTGGAAAAAATTCACATTGATAAATGGTTCATCCCTTCTTTTCTCGTATAGGTAGAAAATAACCGTTAGGATAAACGCAAGAATCAATGTTTTGATTTGAACAACTTGCTCGAGTCCAAGTAAAAAGACCATCCAAGAAGTAATAAATAAACTAAATAATATAATTCCAATCCCATCCAACTTATAGGATATTGCTGTATTTTTCTTATCTTTCGGGACAAACATCAATGTTAATCCTATTCCGATTGCTAGTATCGGCAAGTTCACATAAAAAATAACCGGCCATCCCCCGAACTGATTGAGCATTCCACCAATAGTTGGCCCGAATGCCGCTGACGTTGTTGCAAAAACAGCTAGTGTCCCGATTACACGGTTTTGATTGTGCTGTATGGTATTACGGATTATCCCAACTCCGGCTGGAAAGAGTGCCGAGGTGCCGATGGCTTGGATTCCACGCATCGCAAGTAACACAGGCATATTCGGAGATAACGGTGCCAAAATGGAGGATACCACCACAACTACAAGACCACTTAAAAAGATCAATTTCCTCCCATAAATATCACTCAACTTTCCAATCAACGGTGTAAAAATCGCACTAATGATAAAATAAGAGGCAATTAACCATGAAATATTAGTAGAACTCAGTTGGAAATCGTTTTGAATTGCTGGTAAAGCTACCGTAATCATCGTTGTATTTAATGGATTAAGGATAATGCCCAATGCCACAGCTAGAATGATAAATTTTTCGTTTTTTCCTACGGTCATTGCGATGTCTCCTCTAGATAGTATATCCCTTCATTTTAGTATAATTTATATCCTTAGCAGTCCAAAATTAAGACGCATGGGATAATGTCCCTGCGTCCGTAAAAAACTGCATTTCTTTATGGTATGGTTCCCAGTAAACAGCCTTAATGAGGGGCATCTGGGTGACGGCTTTCTAGCACTCAGAAAAGTGCCCATAAATTTAATTAGAAACTCTGTCATCTTTTTGAAGGGATTTTTGCAAGTGAATAAGCTCATTCCGTATACTTGGAAACCCTTCTATTTCAGGGACATTTTTAATCGAAGGTGACAGTTTTCGATCGGCGGCATTCGCCATTGTTTCACACACATAAAGCAATTGGGATAGTGTTTGGTCTGATAAAATCGGCCGTTGTTCAGTTTTCGAACAATTTTCCAGTAAATATCCTAAATGATCTATGGAAAATATCACTGGCCAGTAATATTCCAGTGCTTTTTTATCGACTGGAATCTCACCGGCAGCTGTATCATAAAGTGTTTTTAAATTATTTAAATTGGTTCGCATTTTCATTCTTTCTTTGCTTTTTCTCGCATTAAAACCAGTCCCTTGGTCAGAGAACAGTACCAATAAAAATTGCGCCTGGCTACGGACCGTTTTGGTAATTAAATGCGGGACACGGCTTGAGGCAGACCGCCTTCCTACGAAGAACACCCCAATTAGTCCAATAATACTGCCGATTAAAATATCAATGATCCTGGCAGATGCAAAATAACTAAAGGCAAAGTTCCCATGACTTGTGCTTTCCGCTATCAGCAAAGCATTCGGCGTAAAGAATAACGCAGCCAGACCATAATTTTTTACAATAAACAGCTCTGTAATGAACGTCAATAGCAGAATGAGTACTGCAATGATGTATCCATTCGGTTGAGCCATTAGAATCAAGCTTGCTATCATTATTCCGAGGATTGTACCAATTGCTCTTTGAATCGCACGGTGATAGGTGGCGACAATCGTAAAGCCGGACATAACCGCTACGCAGGATAAAGGTACCCAAAAAGGCCGTGTAAATTCAAACTCGTACGCTATTACAGCAGCGATAATGGTAAAAAGGCCGAACCGTACAGCAGTAATGAACACGATCGAGTTTTTATCAAAAGCACCAAGGAAAATGGTCCTTAGCGATGGGATGGAAATGTGAAGCTCATGATTAATTTTTGAAGTTGGTTCATTCATAATCGCATCCGCATCCGTTATTTCTTTGAATAACTTTAATACTGTTTCATCCATTCCTTCCGACAGAAGAAGTTTTTTAGAAGGAATCTCATTCCTATGCTTCAGGTCAAGCGAATGAGCGATTTCCCGGAGAAATTCCCCAAACTCTGGTGGCAATTTAACGGTTGTCGCCGAAAAATTTTCAAGGACATAGAAAAATAATGCGTTTGCTTGATCATTTAAGATGACTAAACGATTAAAAATGTCAGTATTTCGCCAAGGAATATATCCTGCCGCAAGTGTTTCTTCCGCTTCCCTCAAGCCTGACATAACTCTGTGCCTTGCCTCATTAAATTTCTCTGTACCAACTGAGTCAAGAAACCCGGCAAGTTCTGTATATACATTTTTCACAACACCCGTTTCAGGCCCATGGGGATTAAAAAACCAGCCAAGCATGGCAAGCACCCACGATAGTGTCCCTCCCAGAAATACAAGGCCGGCGCGCACCCATACAAGTTCCGGATGTACAGGCATACCGGTTGTCATCGCAAAAACTAACACGAAAAAGATCGCTGATGGCCCTTTAATTTTTAAAGCTCCAAAAATAAATATACCCACAGCTCCAATAATCCCCATCAAAACGGCTACTGCAAGTGGGTAAGGGGCAGCAATAGTCCCGAGGGCAGAGGCTAACGTCATCCCCAATACAGCAAAAAATATCTTTCTGGCTCTTTGGGCATAAGGGATATTGAACACATAAAGATATGCAAAGCCCCCCATTCCAGCGATCAACCCATATTCCAGATTCCCTACTAATAATCCAATAAAAACTGGCAAAGACGCTGCCAATCCTGCAGAAAACGCCTTTAACCACGGAAAAGGCTTCCTATTAACAGTTAATGCCTGTTTAAAAATCGATGGCGATTTGGGAGAGTCAGATTTTAGTGTTTCTCTCATACTGATCGCTCCTTTTCTTATTACAAAATTGGACCATTATCTAATTTCGGCTGAATTTCAAATTTCCCGCCAAAACACAATAGTTAAAGCAATTTTATGCTGTCCTAAATGAAGTGAAATCATTTAGGGCTTTTTTCACTTTTAATACTCAGGTTAATAATTGAAAATAAGCATTTGTACCTTTTCCCTCGCTTTAAAGATGACTGTAATTCTCCACTTCCCCATCACGCAAACCTTACTTTTTTTCTTATTATATCACCAAAATATTTCCCTTCTTTTTAAATCTTGTAAAGTTCGGTGTGGGTGTATTCCTTCATCCTTAGAAAACTTCCTAATTAGCTGAAAAAACCTCTATCTAAAAAGGCACGCCAAATGAAATAAGCGCCAAGAACATTGAATTGTTCTTTGACGCTTTTTGCTCTCAATACCTCAGCTTAAAACAACTGATATTTGTCGGCTCTTCCCATGATATTCATTCCTTATTTAAGCCATTAATGCATTTTGTAAATTCGTACTTATTAATTAGAAAGTCGGGAATAGAATGATAGTGGTTGTACTTTACGAATATTAGGGGGAGAGAATGTAATGAAAATATTACGGCTTGGCCATGCAATGTATATGTTTACAAGTAAAGAGGGGAAAAAGTACCTCGTGGATCCATTTATTGATTTAAATCCTGGATTTCCACAACAGCTAGATAATAAGGATTTTTATAATGCTATTGATTGTGTATTTTTGACACACGGACATTTTGATCATACAAGTGGGCTTTCTAAAATAGTGGAAAACAAACCTGACATTATGGTTGTTGCCCAATATGATTTGGCCATGATACTTCTGCAAAAGGGCATTAAAAATGTACTTCCGATTAATCTAGGTGGTTCGGTGTCCTTCGAAGATCTTAACGTCACAATGGTTCAAGCAAAACATACATCCTCATACGGGGAGATAGAAGGAACCCCACTATATGCGGGCGAGGCAGCTGGTTATATTTTTGACTTTGACAATGATTATACAGTTTACCATTCTGGGGATACAGCTCTTATGTACGATATGAAGTTGATTCAAGATGTGTATAATCCAGAGATTGCAATATTATCCTCATCAGGCCATTTTACAATGGGGCCAAAAGAAGCAGCCTATGCAGTGAAGCACCTATTGAAAGTTCAATACGTTATTCCAAGCCATACATTTCCATCTAAAAAAAGTGCCCCATCACCGGAGACCCTTGATCAATTATTGAACGCCTTTCCCGTAGTGGAAAATATGATAGATAAAGATAAAGACCTAAAAGAGTTGTTAAACGATTATCAACAAACCGAAGTGGTAACGATGGGATATGGAGAGGAAAGGGAATTTAAGAAATAGCCATATTATATAGAAAGTTTACCAATATTGTTGTCCTTCAGTTGAATGTGGCTTCACGGCCTCTAATATAACCAGGTAAATCATAGAACAGAGATGAGTTCTTTACATCTCTGTTCTTATTGCTCCTTTTGGCAACCTCTCTAATTTTAACCAATCGAGTTGTCTATTATTGTTCATAATTAAAACTGCATCTATTTATGGTATGGTTCCCCGTTGCATTTTTAAATGAGGTTAAAATTTTCCTTTATTATAAGAGAAAGAGTACGATTTCGCTTCGCTATACAGAAATCTCTTCAAAAATTACTTTGTCGTAAGATTCAATCTTAGTTTTTATATTGTGAAATAAATACTCCTTCTCCTTCCGGGGCTTTCTTGCAGAATACTGTAAGGTGTATACTTTCTCAGGACAAGATTCATATAGGTTGGAAATTTCGGCCTCAAAATCATAAGTTGTTATCCAATGGTATTCATCTAAACTCGTAATCTCGTTAGCTAATTTTTTATGGTCTTCATGAGAAAAAAAGTTAGTATAAAGATTCTTTCCTTGTTTGTAATAAGGTGGATCGAAGAAAATCAATGTGCTGTTAATGTCCATTCTTCCTTTTATAACTTTGTTTATTAAATCTACAGCATCGTAATTAAATAATGATATAGCGTGCCTCATTTTTGCTATATTGGATATTTTTTTTATTAGTGCAACTTTATTGAACCGACAATCTAATTTGTATCTGCCAGCTTGATCATGTCCTCCTATAGGACCACCACTTATAATTCCTGAATTATTTGTACGGTTCAAAAAAAAAGTAGCAAACCCTAAACCAAGTAAATCGGATGAATTTTTCTCAATAAATATTGCTCTTTGTTTATACCATTGTTTCATATTAATAGGTGTTTCTAATATTAAGTGTATAAATTCATTAGTAAAATTTATAACAGAGTACCACATAGCATAAATAGCTATATCGAAATCATTTATTACAATACTCTTCACTCTTTTGTTTAGCAGTAAATCTATAGCAATCCCTGCCCCCCCTGCAAAGGGTTCCACATAAGTTGCATTAATAATATTA
The DNA here is from genome assembly GCF_046237595.1 of Neobacillus oceani. Taxonomy (NCBI): domain Bacteria; kingdom Bacillati; phylum Bacillota; class Bacilli; order Caryophanales; family Bacillaceae; genus Neobacillus; species Neobacillus oceani. The sequence goes on from NZ_CP143543.1 coordinate 4,538,384, forward strand.
TTATTAGTCAATAAATGATTTATAAATTTTGTCATCTGCGACTTACCGCCTGGATATCTCAGTGGAGACAAAGTAGTTGGCATTAAACCACCTCTAGTCCCTTTCTTTTTTATTTGTTTATACTATTTAAATTATCTATTATATGTTTTAAAAACAACCGCCATCTGCGTTCTATATCCCACAAAACATCTGGTGAAGGGAGATTGTATTTACCATGTGTAATTGAGTTTAATTCATCGTGATCTTTTTTTCCAAAAGCTACATTGATAGTTCTTTGGAAATTCTGATTTATGTGTTGTAGTGATTTGTTACTCACGCAATAATTTAACAAATCAGTGAGTGAAGGATCCTTTTCTGGCCTCTTCCACTCATTTAAAAGGTTATTTTTTTTAAGATACTCTTGTAAAGTACATTCCAACAAAGTTCGAGTTAAATAAGTAGCACTTAATGTATAGGTAGATAACTAAGTCTATGTAATTCAAAGAGTGACCTTTTAATTCCTGGGTGCTCACCATGATAAACAATGCCTTGGAACAAGTATGAAATATTTTCAGGCTTTTGTTGTTTTATTGTTTCCAAAGGATAAGGTTGTAACGGACTTTCAGCTAAATCTTTTTGGTTATTTACTTCTTCAGATGGTTGGACCATAATTAATGAATCTTCCTTATTGTTCTCTACAGACTCGTTCACTTTAGATTGATCCGCCAATGCAAGCAATGGACTTTCTTGGTTGAGTTGATTCTCTATTATATTTTCTATCCCGTTTCCTTGTACTGTTGGGCTTAACTTATTTACAGATGTTTGATCTAGTTTAGTACTTCTAGTACCTAGCTCTTTATCTATACTTAATGTAGTTAATATTGGTATATTTCTCCAATTGATATTTTCAATAAAATACTTTTTATAAAAATCCTCTCGATCCTCTTTGTAATAAACATCGCTTACAGTAATTTCTTTATTTTTAAGCAGTTGTAATATGTAAAAAATTTTTTGTTCACTATCACTATTTATTAATTTTATTTCAGGAATTTTTTTGTTAATAATTACTCCTAACTGGGTTCTTAAATCAGGATCACTAAAAATACGTTCCATTGTTGAAAGGGAGCGCTCTACTTTTAATATATTATCCAAGAAATCAACCAAATAATTCTTATAGTCATCATTCATAAATCTATTCTGGGCCTTATAATCCCAAGGGAGTCGCCCAGCACCATTATTTTCCCCTGTATGCTTATTTTGAATTGTTTTTCTCATTAAAGTTTCTTCAGCAGGAATATCGTAAATAACACAATCAACAGAAGAGATAGGAGTAAAATTGAAGTCTTCTTTAATTTTTTTGATACGTTTAATTAAACGTTCTCTGTCTCTAATATCTACTGGTAAAATTTGAGGGTTATTTAAAAGCTTTATACAGGTAATCCGTCTGTTTCCATCCATTACCAAGTAATTATTTTGTTCTCCTTGTTCAACAACTATTATTCTTTCGGAAATTTCAAAACCATATTCTGCAATTGATTTCATTAAATTAAATAGTTTTTTTTCACTTTTAAATAATATTTTTATTGCGGCTGCTTCATCTTCTTGAAATTCATCTCGAGGATTCTCTTCATTAATATGAAGATCATTTATTTTAATAATTTTCGCTTTCATATATTACCACTACCTTCTTCTTAAAATAAATATAACACAGTTAATAATTGCCGCTTTTAGTTATAGTATTAAGTTCTTCTAAGAAGCAGTTAGGTTCCTATATAATGAAAACTTTTTTCTATGTTTAATGTTCAAATATATCCCTAATATTATTCTTCAATATCAATTGGAATACTTATTATGTTTAAACTTCCTCCATTTTCAATAAAATAATTAAAATACAAATTTAATATTCTTAATCGATTTTCAATAGAACTCTTTGAAATTGTACCTTGTTGTGTCAACCTATCATACTCTATTAAGGTTTCATCTTTTAATCCATTAGATATCCTATTTTTCATAATTAAATTTTCAAAACGACTTAAAAAAGTATGTAAATCTTCCCAATTGCGGCTTTCTAGTGTTTTAAATAATACATAATAAATTGGAATTTTTGATTTAGAATTTAATAATGGGTCACTCGAATTAAAAACGTTTGAAAAATCTTGAAGATTCAATTTAAAAATTTCCAATTTACGAGCTATTTCTTCTGTTGGTTGTCTGTTTTCTTTAAGTAGGGCATCAAGGTTTTTTTTATTTAAAGATAGAATTTCATTATTACTATCTAAAAAAAACAACTTGGTTAACAGGTCGAAATAATCATATCTTTTATCTTTAAATGTGAGCTTTATAAAAAAATTATGCTCTCTGATTAACTCTTTTAGCTTATTGGATAAGTAGCCTTGTATAGCATATCTTTTTTCTGCATTATTTAATTGTTTACCTTCATTTAATCGTAGAAAAAGTTCGTCAATTTTTTCCTGCTCATCTGTTATTACTAATGCTATATCTAACTTAAAGTTATCGAATAAATATTTTAACTTTGGGTAATATATTGCTATTTCGCTATAGTTCATGCCGTTTATTTTAATTTCAGGATCATCGAAAAACTCAAAGTTTTGACTTAAAGGAAACTTATCCTCCATAAATTCAAATATTGATAAAAACCTTTGTTTCCCATCAATAATTGCAAAAAGTTTTTCCTTAGGGTTTAATTCATTTCCTTTATTAATAAAATAATTCACGTAAAATTTTGGTATATCCATATTATTGAAAATACTATCAATCAACAATTGCTTACTTTCCGTACTCCAAATTCCCCCAATACGTTGATAGGGAGGATTAAAGTCTATATTCTTACTTATAAAATGTGTATACCACTCTAAAATGGTGGAAGTTGTTTTATTAATTGCAAACATTTTATACACCTCCAGCACTTAGCAAATTTTCTTTGTGTTCTCTAATAATAATCTTTCCGATAGCATCTAGTCCTGGATAAAGGCTACTTTCATTTATTCCAATGTTATATAGTTGTTTTTTTATAGTATCTATTGCACTTTTTTTAATTACAATTTTACTTAAAAATCTATCAGCATTATTTGTTTCTTCAAGTGCTCTGACACTAGGAGGTTTAGGGAATAAAGTGAAAACGCCCTTTTGTGCTATAATTCTTTCGCTATTAAGTGATCCTATAACAGCTATTGGATGGTTTATTGGAACACCGGGCGGACTTTCTGGCCCAAATATACTTGTAATATCCTCTGATTCTATATTGGGGATATTATTTCTAGTTGATTGGAAATTAAAATTTCTATTCAATTCGAGAGGATCAAGACACCAAACTACTGCATCAAATTCTATAGGATCTGTTGTGCTTCTATATTCAATGGCAAACATTAAGGCTATTAATGCATCTTCGCTCCAATCAAGTAGCCTTGTTGGTACGCCATGATGTTGCATTATAAATAACCAATCCCAAAATGAATTTGGTAATTTTTCTAGAAAAGGCACCGCTTTAGCTTTAAATTTCATATAAAAATCCATTTCATAATCTTCATCGGTACTATTTCTAAAGCTTGACGGAAGTAATTTATATTCAGTATTGTCTTTAGATTGCCCACGATACCAGAGCCTTTTGCTAGATTCTAAGAAAGATGCAATAGCTAGCAAATAACTACCAACGTCTTGAATCTCAACTCTATTCACAAAGGTCACCACCATTATAAAATAATTGTATTTTCAAGTTTACTATACTACATTAAATTCTAAATTTTTACTTTTTTCTTCGTTTTTTTCAAAAAAATAAAACAAAGCCATTCGACTTTGTTTTTAAATCTAACCTCATTTACTTATGATACGGTTCCCCCCGATTGATCCGAAACGCCCGATAAATCTGTTCAACAAGAATCAGCCGCATGAGCTGGTGAGGAAAAGTCATCCGTGAAAAAGAAAGCTTATCATTGGCCCGGCTCAAAACTTCCCCGCTAAGCCCTAGCGATCCTCCAATAATAAAAGCAATTTTGCTTTTACCGTGGAGGGCGAGCCTGTCCAGATTGGCGGCCAGCTCCTCGGACGATTGCATTTTTCCCTCGATGGCGAGGGCGATGACATGGGCATCGGCGCTGACCTTTGCCAGAATCCGCTCTCCCTCTTTTTTCTTCACCTGTTCCATCTCTGCTTCGCTCATTTCCTCGGGCGCCTTTTCATCAGTGACTTCAATGATTTCTATCTTGGCATAGGCGGAAAGCCGCTTCGTATATTCCTCGATTCCCTGCTTTAAATATTTCTCTTTCAATTTACCAACCGTTACAACAGAGATATTCACAATCCACAGCCCTTTACAAAATGGTTACAAACAGTTTACAAACACGTTATCCACAGAAGTTATCCACATGTCCACATTTTCTATCCACATCTTGTAGCAGATCATTCGTTCGCCACAACATATATTGCGGTATTTTGACAAAATTCACAGCTTGTTGATAAGTTATCCACATCAACTTTTTCCAAAATCGGAAAGGTTTCGTGCTCATCAACCACCATATCCAGCGCAAGCTCAACATGTTCTTCACAGCAATAAATCAAGTTTGTCCACCTCCATCTTTACTCTACAAACCACTTCGATGGCAGCTAGTTTTAGTTTCCACAGCCGGTAGCCAGTTATTCACATCATACCATACCCCTCAAACTCAGGCTCTTTCAACTTTTCCACAACAAAAAAACGGGATGGCCCATTTACAGACCGTCCCGTTCTCGTTTTAAATATCCCCTTCCCCAAGCTGAATAGTCGTTTCCATTTGCTTTCCCGCCCGGTAAAACTTGATTGTCATCTTTTCTCCGATCTTCTTTTTATTGTACAAGTGTCTCCGGAGATCGATGGCGTCCTTTATTTTTTCCCCATCCATCGATACGATTACGTCAAGTTCCTTGAGCCCCGCTTTATCGGCTGGCGAGTTCGGCACGACATGCCTGAGTGCTACCCCATAATTCACATCTCTTGGTAACATCAATTCCCCGTGTTGGAACGAAGTCGGCAGATCGGATACGGACCTGAGGTCGACCCCCATATACGGGCGGCGCACTTCACCGTATTTTTCAAGGTCCGCAATCACCGGCTTTGCATAATTGATAGGAATGGACAGCCCAATTCCTTCAACGGCACTTTGGGCAATCTTCATCGAATTGATGCCAATCACCTGGCCGGCAATATTGATAAGGGCTCCCCCGCTGTTGCCCGGGTTGATGGCTGCATCCGTCTGGATAACATCGGCCTGCCAGTCGGCAATCCCGTCCTGGTTAATATCGACTGGAATCGCCCGTTCAAGGCCGGATATAATTCCTTTCGTAACCGACCCCGAAAAGGTCAGCCCAAGCGGGTTTCCGATTGCGATGACCGGCTCGCCTGGCTTCAGGCTCTCGGAGTCACCAAATTCGGCAATTGTTTTAATCTTATCTGAACTGACTTCAAGGACGGCGAGATCCGTCCATACATCACTTCCCTTTAGTTTAGCAGGTATTTTATTGCCATCCGCAAGGGTTACTTCGAGCTCTTTCGCACCATCCACTACATGGTGATTCGTCACGATGTATGCTTTGTTTCCCGTTGCTTTATAGATAACTCCCGATCCGGTTCCGGCGGATTCCTCCTGTTCCTCACTGAACCAGAAGCCTCTCGATGTTCTGATATTGCTGATCCCGACAACTGCATCGGCAGCCTTTTCGACTGCTTTCGTTACATCGGTTTCCACATCTATAGCTACTTGTTTCCGGACTTCTGTTGTTGTTCCTCCAATGCCCGCCGCCGATTCCAGTGCCGGCTCATTTGTCGGCGCCACTTTATAAGGGAGCATTCCTGCATCCGAAAGAAAAGGAACAGAAAGAATAACGAGAAGCGCTCCTATTATTGCTCCGATAATACTGGTAAAAAAATACCCTTTTCTGCTCTTATTCGGCTCCGGCGCTTTATACCGGGTCTGGTAGTCCTGGTCATAATATCCCATGCAATACATCCTCCTTCAAAACTGCCGTACACAATGCCGCTTTATAAACTAATTATACTCCCTAAAAGGGATATATTTCGAATATAAAACGCATTCGATCATAGACACTTTTTCACTAGGCATATTTAATTTTGCAGTTGGATTTCCGCTCCTCGAGCGCATATATAAAGAAAAGAGCAAACATACATCCCAAGATGTACATTTACTCTTTTTATCGATCCTACACAGCGGTCAACACTGTCGGGATACGCGGGTCTGTATCATATAAATCAAACTGCTCGCCAATGCGAATGCCCCTTGTTTCAAGGGTCTGGGCAACAGACATCCTTGCCAGGTCCTTCATATTGTTGTCAAGGCTTAGGTGAGCCAGATAAATCCTCTTTGTATTGTCACCGGCAACCTCGCTCATCGCGATTGCCGCATCTTCATTGGATACGTGCCCGACATCGCTCAAAATCCGGCGCTTGACATTCCAGGGGTATCTTCCCATCCTCAGCATCTGGACGTCATGGTTGCTTTCAAACACATATGCATCCGCATTCGCAATTGTTCCCTTCATCCGGTCACTTACATAACCCGTGTCGGTAATCAGAACAAGCTTCTTTCCTCCCGAATGGAATACATAAAACATCGGCTCTGCGGCATCATGCGAAACGCCAAACGACTCTATATCGAGCGAGCCGAAGCTTTTGACCGTTTCCATCCTGAAAACAAACTTCTGTTCCGTTGGAATTTCCCCGATGCAATGCTCCATTGCCTTCCATGTCTTTTCATTCGCATAAATTGGAAGCTTGTACTTGCGCGCGGCGACGCCCAATCCTTTTATATGGTCGCTGTGCTCATGGGTGACCAGAATACCGGACAAATCGCGCATATCCCGGCCAATTTTCTGAAACAGTCCTTCCATTTGCTTGCCGCTCAGGCCCGCATCCACCAAAAACGAATGCTCGCCTGATTCCACATAGATGGCGTTTCCGGTACTCCCGCTAGCAAGCACACTAAATTGCAATGTCATTGTGTTCACTCCGTTAATTCGTTTTCCTCGCTCCCAAACGGGATGACCTGGCCCTCAAATGCATTGACATAGAGACTCTTACCATTATCAATCACAAAGCGCCATGTCGGGGCGAATACTTGTGAAGAGGCAAGCGGTACAATCGTGGAATAGCCAAGTTCCACTTTTGTTATCTTGCTTTTTGGCTCGATTAGCCCTTTTTGGACGAGGATTCCCAGTGCCTTTAGCGGCTGGATGACCTCTTCCTTCACATCCAGCTTCTTAATGTCTTCAAAATACGTCTGTTCGTACGAAACGATTTGATTCTTATCATTCAACTCGAAAACAATCTTACCGTTTCCATTAGCATTTTGGTACAAAAATTTATTCTGGTACTGCTGGAAATACGTGATAGTTTTTTTCCTATCGTCCTTTTCCCAATATTGATATTCTCTGCCAAACAAAATATTTTCATTGATGAACCCGGAAAGCGAAGTGGGTTCGGCATTTTCATCGAGTTGATAGGGCTCGGACAATTTTGAAACGAGGACGCTCTTTTCCCTTATGCTAATCGCCTGGTTCTTCAGTTTTTCTGTATCCTCTTTTGTAAATTCTTTAATTTTTGCACGGACATACTGATCCTTTATCGCTGCTTTGGGCATTGCTTCATAGGTGATATCAGCCGCCTTGAGCTGGTCCTCGACGGAAGTCTCCTTCATCATCTCAAGCTGATTGGCGCTATGCTTTGCCATTAACTGATACAAGAGGTAGACGTCCAGGATAAGAAAGGTAATGATGAAGATCGTTTTGATCCTACTCCAATCCATGCCGCATCACCCCCAACTCTTCCGTGCTGATTTGTACCCATTTCTTATTGTAGAGGTAGAACCAGGCGGGCTCAAGAGTGATAACGTTGGATACGGGATCCCTGTCCATCCTATAGCCTAGGATCAAGTCATCAAGAAGCTCCGGCTTGAACCCTTTTTGGCTTTGCAAAAACTCCAAGGCTTCCCTTCCGGACGGACGGACAACTTTTATCGTTTCAAGCGGAAGCTCCATAGCAAACGTTGGCCTTGTTAACCTTGTAATTGCATTTTTCCCCCAGAACTGATTAATTTCCGAAAGGCCTTCTTCATTGAATATTGGGTAACCATCCATGCTGTAAAGACGGAACGTTACCCTCTGCGAAGCTTCATGAAGGTAGACAAACCGGTAGGGGTCAGTCCAGCCGTAATGTTCATTGATAAAATCAATGCCCCGCCTTAACAGGTTTGTAGATCCGGACAAATACCCGTTATCTTCCGCGGGATTAATGAAAACAAGCAGATGCTTGTTCGTGTAAATATTCATTTTACTCGTATCGTTCGCATATTCTTCACCTGTACTGACAATGCTTTTTTGCACAAGGCTTGGGTTTTTGAAAAGGGCTTCTTTAAATTCCTCGGAGTCCAAATTTTTTGGCCAATACTTATATGCGCGCATTTCCGTTTCTTCTTCCGGCAGAAAAATTGTCCGCTTTTCAGTGGCCTCAAATGCAAAATAAGCCGGGTTCTGGCTGGCCCGTTCATAAAAGCTGCGATTGAACAGCGCCATAAGCGACGTGGAGATATAGCTGATATAAATCTCCCGGTTCCTCGAATTCGCAAAATAAACAACGCCTCTGTCTTTATGGAGGCTATTCATATCGATAACAATCCGGTCAAATTGGAAGGAAGGCAGCTTTTTTTCCTCGAAGTTCAGGATGTTCCTGAAAACCTCGACCGGCACCTCATGAGGATACACAATCTCAACTTTGCCGTTCCCATGTACTGCCTGTTTAAAAGTCCCCGCCTGTTCGGTATGGTTTTTCACATCAAAAAACATCCAACCTGACATTTCCTTCATCAGTTTGTCAATTTCATTGATACGTGAAGTCCCGTAATGCTTTCCTTCTGTATGATAAAGGATTCTGTCAGGCTTGATGATTTTGGACTCTTCTTTTCTCTCGCCCATTTTTACTTCTTCAACGTATTTCCCGCTAACAAGCAGGTCAAGGTTCGGCTGGTATGTCCATAAAGACCAGGTCAGCCCAATACTCATAAAAACAAGTAGCGTCAGCAAAATCGATTTTACAGTTTCATATTTCATGACCAGTCAACCTCTTCAGTCGGCTCGTAAGGCAAAGTGAAAATGATTTGCGTTCCTTTTCCTTCCTCACTTGTTGCCCAAATAGTACCGCCATGGGCATTTACCATTTCACGGGCTATCGCAAGCCCGAGGCCCGTACCGCCCAACTTCCGGGTCCTGGCCTTATCAACGCGGTAAAAACGGTCAAAAATCTTTCCGAGATTTTCTTTCGGAATCCCGATACCCTCATCCTTTATGCTAACCGTAATCTTCCCTTCCTCCTCAAGAACGGTAAAGATGACTTCCCCACCCTCAGGCGAGTATTTCAGGGCATTCGAAATGATATTATCAAGCACCTGGGTCAATTTATCCTCATCGATCTCAACAAAGAGCGGCTTGCGAGGCAGTATCCGGGTAAACCGGACATTTTCACGCTTTGCCATCTCGAACCGGTCGATGATTCTGCTGAAGAATTCGGTAAAATCAACCCATTCTTTCGATAGCCTGTAATCCCTACTGTCCATTTTTGACAATTGGAGCAAGTCGTTCACAAGCCTAATCATTCGTTCGGTTTCTGTCTGAGCCACATTCAGGAACTGCGGGCCAACCTCCGGGTCACCCATTACACCATCGGCCAAGGCTTCGAGATAGCTCCTCATCGTCGTCAGTGGCGTCCTCAGTTCGTGAGACACATTCGCAACGAACTCCCGGCGTTCCGTATCTATTTTTTCCTGCTCGGTTATATCATGGAGGACGGTAATCAGGCCGTTAACGAACCCAGTTTCTTTCTGGATGACAGACAGATTCGCCCTCAAAATATATGGGGTATGCTTAGTACTGTAATCAAGGATGATGGAATCCTTAATTTCCAGCAATTCTTCAAATGTATACGCCTCATCCAAATCAAGCACCGACACAATTGGCCGGGAAAGGACTGTTTCACGTGAAACGCCAAGCATTTTAGCCGCCGGATCATTGATAACGATGACCCTTCCCCTCCGGTCAGTCGCAATTACCCCATCGGTCATATAGGAAAGGACAGAAGAGAGTTTCCTCCGTTCCCCTTCTGTCGTCGCCTGGGCTTCCTGCAATTTTTTCGTCAGGTTATTGAATGTCATGGCAAGTGTACCAATTTCGTCGTAACCGTACACCTTGACCTTCCTTGAAAAATTGCCTTTGGCCATCGCCAACGCCTGTTTTTTCATATCCGTAATCGGCCGTGTGATCGTCTGGGCCAGCAGGATTCCAAGCGCTGCCGTAATCGCCAGCGCAATCGCGGTGCCAGTTGCCAAAATTCCATTGATTGTTTTCATTTGTTCAAAAACACTTTCAATGTTGGCAATAACCTGGATGACCCCAATGATTTTCCGTTCTGATTTTATCGGAGTGGCCAGTACCCATATCCGACGGCCATTTCCGTCAACGAGAATTTCGCTTTGTTCATCTTCAATGACAATGGATCGCTTGATCCTCATTTCCGTAGTCCTTTGCCCGATTACATCCTGGTCATTTTGCTTGGACGTCCCGAGAATTTTGAGCGAATCTGCTTCAATCAGCCTGACTTCAATAATATCGCCGACGGCAAATTCTTTTAAAATTCTCCTTATCTCCTCTTTGCTGTCCGTTTCCCCTGTTCCCCGTTCTTTTTGCATTTGTTCAACGAGGTTATAGCCAAGCATCGTTACCTGCCTTTTCAGGGACGTCTGGAAGTTTGCGGTAAGTGTTTCTTCAAGCTGCCTGACGAAATAAACCCCGATGATCTGCATGGCCACGAGGATTAGAAGTACATATATAAGCACAAATTTAAGATGGACTGAATTAAAAAAGCCGACTTTTTTCATTTAACTTACTCCTGGTCAGGGTTGCGCAAATAATAGCCGACTCCTCTTCTTGTCACAATCCACGCTGGGTGGCTCGGGCTGTCTTCGATTTTTTCGCGCAGCCGCCTCACCGTTACGTCCACGGTACGGACATCTCCATAGTAATCATATCCCCAAACAGTTTGCAGGAGATGTTCCCGTGTCATGACTTGTCCAATATGTTTGGCAAGATAGTGAAGGAGTTCAAATTCACGATGTGTCAATTCAATTATTTCGCCCCGTTTTGATACTACATAGGCATCCGGGTGGATGGTGAGCGATCCGATTTCTATTTCATTCGAAGAGTCATCTCCATTGGCCTGTCCAGACGGAAGCTGGTGCCTCCTCAGGTTCGCTTTTACCCTTGCAATCAATTCCCTTGTACTGAAAGGCTTCGTGACATAGTCATCGGCGCCAAGTTCAAGGCCAAGAACCTTATCAATCTCGGAATCCTTTGCAGTCAGCATAATAATGGGCATTTCGTGTTTTTTTCTGACTTCCCTGCACACTTCCATCCCATCGCGGAGGGGCAGCATGATATCCAGAAGTATCAGGTCCGGCTGAACCTCTTCAACCATAGAGATAGCTTCGTTTCCGTCGTATGCACAAAAAACATTGTAGCCCTCTTTTTTTAAATTGAACTGCAGTATATCGGCAATTGGCTTTTCATCGTCTACGACCAAAATTTTCTTCTCCATCCCAAAACTCCTTCCTCTTCCCGTTCTATTACATTTATCCACTCTTAACGGCAGCAAGCAAGAACCCCGAACAAGATTCAGAGAATCCAAAAGGAAAGGCGGGGAACCAACTGCCCGTAAAGGTTCAGATTGATGAACTCAAGCTTACGCTGTGTGTTTAAGCGGCTCAGTTGAACCAATCGGGTTCACTTTTATACTATTTAACTTTACCATTTTACTCGCCATAAATCATCTATTAGCAACAATTGCCTAATCGCAAAAAAGCCTCCGGATGTATACCGGAGACTTGTATTCTTATTCTTGCATTCTATCTTCTTATATATTTCAGCGGATTTTGGAGGCTGCCATTTTTATATACTTCAAAATGGAGGTGTAGGCCAGTCGAATCCCCCGTTGAACCCATGAGGCCTATTTTTGACCCCTTTGCAACTGTCTGCCCAACACGGACATCGATGGATGATAAATGTGCATAGACGGTTCGAAACCCATTGTTATGGTCAATGACTATTTTCTTTCCATAACCCCCGTCCCATCCGGCGGAAATAACCGTTCCATTGTCAGCCGCTTTGATTGTATGGCTTGAAGGCCTGGCGATGTCAATCCCCTTATGCATTTTTCCCCAGCGGTGGCCAATCTTGCTCGATACATATCCTCCTGAAGCGGGCCAGACGAACGAACCTTCGCCACGTGATGGAACAACTTTTGTTCCCCTGAGAATAATATGGTTAATAGGCTTTTGCGTAATTTTCTCGCTTACAACCGACTTATTAATGACCTGGCCTTCTTGTTCGGAAATTGCATAAGTGACTTCCCTGGCCCCATTTTGGCCTTCCTGTTTCACCTTTTTATCACCTTTGAACATCGACGCGCTATCAATTACTTCTGTTTTAAACGAAATGGTTTCCTTTTTGAAAACTTCCTTGTCGACTATTACTTCGAGATAAGGCTTGGGAACGGTTATGTTCAGTTCCTGGCCAATTTTAATAAGGGAATCTTCTTTCAAGCCGGGGTTCAGAGTAAGCAGCTGTGCCGTTGTAAGATTGGCACCCACGGCGATCGACCCAAGTACATCCCCTTCTTTTACTATATATTTCTTTTCTTCCAGCGTCCCTTTTTGCAGGAACTTCAACGCTTTTTCCGGTGTAAGGATTTTCTTTGGTGAAATTGTTGTCATCTGGACTTCCGCCTCATTGGAAAAACGGACATCAAGGACGCGTGTTTCATTTTCCTTTAAAGGAGGTAAAACCGTTTCAGGCTGGCTTTTCCTAGCCTCAACCTCCTCTAGCTGATCCTTGGTCACATATTTATACTTTAGCAGTTTAATGACCCGTTCAGCTGCTTCCTGGCTGTCCAGGTAAACGACCGGCTGGCCATCAATCACAATTGCTGCGGATTCCACTTCAAGTGTCATTTCCTGTGCAAGCTTTTGAACGGCTTCACGGTTGTTAGCCGTTGACCGGAAAACCTGTTCCGGAATATAGGTAATTTCAGAACCAAGTTTGAAGTTCTTATTCATCTTCTGCATATCCAGAACTTGCTTTTCAACCATGGCTTCGACAACATTTTTATCAGTCACGGTGCCTATGTATGTATGATTAAGATAAACATAGTATACAGTGGTAAGCTTTGGTTCGGCCTCCGCCTTTTCCCCGGCCGCCAGGAATAATGCCATGGCCGCCAATGCGGTAAGCATATATTTTTTTATGTGATTAATTGTCATATTCGGTTTTTTCGTTGGCAAGGAACATTCCTTTGAAAATAATTCCATTGTTATCCTCCCTGGGCGACAGAAACAAAACTTCTTAGTTTTTATAGTTTCAACTAATTTCCTATTGGGAAATATAAAATATTTTTGCACAATTTATACTTTACCATAAATTAATTTAAATAGATTATAAGTACTAATAATGTAACAAAAATGTATAATAGTTGACATTTACAGGAAAAAATTGGCGGCGAATTTTCTTTAAAATGGAGGTTTTCTTGAAAAAAACAGAGGAAAGCCGGGTCTAAAAGCCTATATACAGTGGGTTTTTAGGGGTTTCGACAATTTACGTAGTAAAAACGACTTAGGAAAGAAGAGTCAGGGTAGTTTTTGGTAAAATAAGGTTTTTTTATTACAGGATTGTTACGAATAAGGGTATTTTATTGGGAAATAAAAAGAAAAGCAGGGTTTTCTGCTTTCCACGTTGATGGCTCAGGACGGAATCGAACCGCCGACACAAGGATTTTCAGTCCTTTGCTCTACCGACTGAGCTACTGAGCCATATTTTGTTTTACTTTCTAAATAAAACGATCGTATTATGTATGGCACTTTTTAAAAGTGGCGGTCCGGACGGGACTCGAACCCGCGACCTCCTGCGTGACAGGCAGGCATTCTAACCAACTGAACTACCGGACCAGTATATGACCCCTACGGGATTCGAACCCGTGTTACCGCCGTGAAAGGGCGGTGTCTTAACCGCTTGACCAAGGGGCCATTTATCAAAAAATAAATGGTGAGCCATGAAGGACTCGAACCTTCGACCCTCTGATTAAAAGTCAGATGCTCTACCAACTGAGCTAATGGCTCGTACAAAAAAAATTTCCTAAAGATAGATTAACTTAGTCAGATGCTCCGTAGAACTCTCGTTGCTCTACCGACTGAGCTAATGGCTCCTAATAAAATAAACTATTATTCTCGTCTATCCGGCATAGTTGCCTTTTGCCGGTGGCGACGTTTTTTATAATAGCATACGCACTGAATATGAAGCAAGCAATTTTAGAAAAAAAATTAATTTAAACCTCTTTTGCAGTAATGTTTACTCTTTTTCCCTATACATCATTTTTAAAACATCAAAATGACTCTCAAAGACCGTGAATCAGTAGGACTCGAAATAAGAAAAAGAGTGGAACCCCCTCCTGAAAGGAGAAGGGTCCCGGTATCCATACTTACATACTTGTCCTCCAAGGGCTCCTGACAACATTTGTCTGTGAACGATCAGGGCCGACTGAGAAAATCGACAATGGGATGCCAGTCAGCTGGGAAAGCCTTTCAAGGTAATGGCGAGCATTCTCGGGCAGTTCGCCGAGCGTCTTGCAGCCAGTGATGTCCTCTGTCCAGCCCGGGAACTCTTCATAGACTGGTTCGCACTCCGCAAGCACCTTCAGGCTTGCAGGAAACTCTTCAATGATTTCTCCCTTGTAGCGGTAGGCCGCGCAGATTTTTACCGTCTCCAGGCCTGTCAGGACATCAATTGAGTTGAGTGACAAATCCGTAATACCGCTGACCCGACGTGCATGGCGGACAACGACGCTATCGAACCAACCAACCCTGCGAGGGCGTCCGGTTGTAGTGCCGTACTCGCGGCCAACTTCCCTGATTCGGTCGCCAATCTCATTCTTGAGTTCTGTTGGGAATGGGCCATCGCCGACACGAGTCGTATAGGCTTTGGAAACGCCGACGATATTCGTAATTTTTGTAGGGCCGACACCCGATCCAATTGTCACCCCGCCGGCAACCGGGTTGGATGACGTAACAAATGGATAAGTCCCCTGATCAATGTCGAGCATGACTCCCTGCGCGCCTTCAAACAGAACGCGGCGCCCTTCATCAAGCGCATTATTCAGGACAACCGAAGTATCGCAGACGTATTTCTTAATCTGCTGGCCATATTCATAATACTCATCAAGGATTTCTTCAGCTGTAAACCCTTCTGTTTCATATATTTTTTCAAAAAGACGGTTTTTCTCATCAAGGTTTCGGGTAAGTTTTTCTTTAAACTCATCCTTGTCCAGTAGATCGGCGATCCTGATGCCTACTCTTGCCGCCTTATCCATATAAGCAGGGCCAATCCCCTTTTTCGTTGTTCCAATCTTATTGGCGCCCTTTCGCTCTTCTTCAACTTCATCGAGCTTTATATGGTATGGAAGGATCACGTGCGCCCGATTGCTGATGCGAAGATTGTCTGTGGAGACCCCTTCTCCGTGCAAGTACTCCAATTCCTTGATAAGCGCCTTCGGATCGACGACCATGCCGTTCCCGATTACGCAGATTTTATCGTTATAGAATATCCCCGATGGTATTAGGTGCAATTTATAGGTAACGCCGTTAAATTTAATTGTATGGCCGGCGTTATTTCCTCCCTGGTAACGGGCTACAACTTCTGCATTTTCAGAAAGGAAATCAGTAATCTTTCCTTTTCCTTCATCGCCCCATTGTGTACCAACTACAACAACTGATGACATACAAGCACCTCCAAAATTGGTTACGTTTATATTGAGCAACAAACCATACCAATCTTATCAATTTCGCGGATGAAAAGTCAAGAAAATCCGAACATTAACTCCATTATAACTCTGTCATGTTCGTAATATACTAGTAATTTACTAGTTTCATCTCATTTCCAACGTTAATTTTCATTCAGATAATACACGAGGTTATCCGTCCACTTGCCGAATTCATATATGAACCCTTTCCTGACACATTCAAACTGCATGCCAACACTTTGTGCCAGACGCTCCGAGGCGATATTATCAACATTAATATGGGCTTCTATCCGGTGATAACCTAATTTTGTAAATGCAATTACCAATGCTTCCCTTACCGCTTCTTTTCCATACCCTCTGCCCCAGAACTGGTTATGGATTGTGTAACCGATCCTACCCCATTGGAAACCTTCTCTAGCCAAAGTAGAGAAATCAATCGTGCCGACATGCCGGCCATCCTCTTTCAAAAAAATTTCAAAGATATAGGCTGAATCTTCTAATGCCAATTGCTGATATTTATTAACAAGATTTACAAACCACTCTTCTGAGCACTCTTCCATATCAATAAGCCCATCATCATATTTGTGCTGGGAAGGCAGCCTGTCGGAAAACCCTTTTAACCAGGCTTCGTAATCTGAAGGTGTAATAGGCCTGATTATAAGCTTGGTTGTTTCGGAGGCGATTAAATATGTATCCATAAGTTCACTCCAAAAATGAAAATTGCCGGCCCATTAACAGGCCGGCATATTAAAACCGTTACGCGCCTGGAGGAATAGCCGAATCATCGAATCGGGTCTCCAGGTTGACGAACTTATTGTATTCTTTTACGAATGCCAACTGAACTGTGCCTGTCGGGCCGTTCCTCTGCTTGGCAATGATGATTTCTATGATGTTCTTATTCTCTGATTCTTTATCATAGTAATCGTCCCGGTAGAGGAACGCGACGATATCGGCGTCCTGCTCGATACTCCCGGATTCACGGATATCGGACATCATCGGGCGCTTATCCTGCCGCTGCTCTACACCACGTGACAGCTGGGAAAGGGCGATGACCGGTACCTCAAGCTCCCTCGCAAGTTGCTTAAGGGAACGGGAGATTTCCGATACTTCCTGCTGGCGGTTCTCGCCGCTCCTGCCGCTTCCTAGAATCAACTGAAGGTAATCGATCATAATCATTCCAAGCCCATGCTCCTGCTTCAGGCGCCTGCATTTTGAACGGATATCTCCAACCCGCACCCCAGGTGTATCATCTATGAAAATTCCTGCCCGAGACAGGCTGCCCATGGCCATTGTCAATTTGCCCCAGTCTTCATCCGTCAGGGAACCGGTCCTTAACCGCTGCGCATCGATATTTCCCTCTGCGCAGAGCATCCTCATCACAAGCTGCTCAGCACCCATCTCAAGGCTGAAGATGGCGACATTTTCACCGGTTTTAACAGCCACGTTCTGGGCAATATTCAATGCGAAAGCCGTTTTACCTACCGAAGGGCGCGCGCCAACAATAATCAAATCGTTTCGCTGGAAACCAGCCGTCATCCTGTCCAGTTCTCGGAATCCGGTCGCAATCCCGGTAATGTCCCCTTTACGGTTATGCATCATTTCAATATTGTCATATGTCCTTACAAGGACATCTTTAATGTTATGGAACGCACCTGCATTTTTGCGCTGGGCAACCTCCATGATGCTTTTTTCCGCTTCGGATAAGAGGAGTTCCACTTCATCTTCACGAGAATATCCATCCTGGGCAATCGTCGTTGCTGTCCGAATCAAGCGGCGCAGCAATGATTTTTCTTCAACGATTTTCGCATAATATTCAATATTGGCAGCGGTAGGCACGGAACCGGCCAGCTCGCTCATATAGCTGACCCCGCCAATATCTTCAAGGAGCTTCGCCGCGGCAAGTTCTTCTGTGACAGTGACTAAATCGACGGCTTTCCCCTCATCATTCAATTTAAGCATCGTATTGAAGATTTTTTGGTGGGCTGCCCTGTAGAAATCCTCTGGAATCAATATTTCGGTTGCCAGTGTCAAAGAAGCCGGTTCTAGAAAAATCGCTCCAAGCACTGCCTGTTCCGCTTCTATATTTTGGGGCGGCATGCGATCCGCAAATACATCATTCATCAAAAAATCCCCCCGTCCTCGAGGTAATACTGCTTAAAACCGCGAAAAAAAGTGACCAGCCGGGCCGATCACATTTTTTAAGCTACTCTATTATCTTATCATGTTCTCTGTCGAAATCTACCACTAAAAATTAGTTTCCTTCTTTTACATACACCTTGAGCGCCGCGGTGACTTCATGATGAAGCTTGACTGGCACCATTGTCTGGCCCAGGCTGCGAATGGCATCCTCTAGCTCCATTTTTCTTTTATCAATTTTAATTCCATGCTTCTTTTGCAATTCTTCCGAAATTTGCTTCGTTGTAATCGATCCGAACAGGCGGCCGCCTTCTCCGGATTTCGCGTTTAGTTCCACCGTGATTTTTTCAAGCTTTTCCTTTAGCTCTTTCGCTTCCGAAAGCTCCTGTGCCGCCATTTTCTCTTCTTTCTTCTTCTGGGCATTCAAATTGCTCATATTTGCCTGGTTCGCTTCGACAGCAAGACCTTGTTTAATAAGGAAGTTATGCGCATAGCCATCGGCGACATTTTTCACTTCGCCTTTTTTCCCTTTTCCTTTAACATCTTTTAGAAAAATTACCTTCATTCCGCTTTTCCTCCTTCAAAATAATCATCGATGGCTCGCCGCAGCATTTGCTCAGCCTCATCAATTTCTATATCTGTTAGCTGTGTGGCCGCATTGGTCAAATGTCCGCCGCCCCCGAGGCTTTCCATAATGATTTGTACATTGACTTCACCAAGTGAGCGGGCGCTGATGCCAATTTGCCCATCGTCCCTTTTTGACATCGCGAATGAAGCCTGGATGCCATCCATCGCAAGCAGTGTGTCCGCGGCCTGCGCCAGCATCACCTGATCATAAACCTTGCCCGCATCCGCTTTTGCAATCGCAATGCCTTCTCTGTAAAAATAGACGGATTCAATCAGCCTTGCTCTTTTTATATAAGTTTCAACATCTTCCTTCAAAAACCTCTGGACAAGAATTGTATCGGCTCCCAGTGACCTTAAATACGATGCCGCGTCAAACGTCCTCGCTCCTGTCCTAAGTGTGAAGCTCTTCGTATCCACGGTAATTCCCGCAAGCAGGGCCGTTGCTTCTATCATACTGAACCTGGCCCGTTTTGGCTGGTATTCAAGAAGTTCGGTGATGAGCTCGGCAGTCGACGACGCATATGGCTCCATATACACGAGCAGAGGATTGCTGATAAAGTCTTCCCCTCGCCTGTGGTGGTCAATAACGACAACATCGCTTATGGAGTCAAGAACCCTTTCATCAATGACAAGCGAAGGCTTGTGCGTATCGACAATTACAAGCAGCGTATCATCTGTAGCCAAATCAAGTGCCTGCTCCGGGGTAATAAAGCGCTCGAATAAATCGGGGTGCTGCTTTATTTCCTCCATCAGCCGCTGGATTCCTGTATCAATTTCTTCGTAATTCATTACGATATAACCATCTCGCTCGTTCATTTGGGCAACCTTGCTGATTCCTATTGCCGATCCCACAGAGTCCATATCAGGGAATTTATGCCCCATTACGATGACTTTGTCGCTTTCTGCAATCAACTCTTTCAAAGCGTGGGAAATAACCCTCGCCCTGACCCTCGTCCGCTTCTCTATCGGATTTGTCTTTCCTCCGTAAAACTTCACTTTTCCATTTGATTGTTTGATTGCCACTTGGTCTCCTCCGCGGCCGAGTGCGAGATCTAGGCTCGATTGGGCAAGCGTCCCCAGTTCTGGCAATGACGAGACACCTGCTCCTATGCCTATACTAAGTGTCAGGGCAACATTTTGTTTCATCGTCATTTCCCTGACTACATCCAAAATCGCAAAATTACCCTTTTCCAATGATTGAAGTATGCTTTCATTGAAAACGCCTATAAAACGTTCAGATGTAATCCGCTTCAAATAAATGCCATTGTCGTTCGCCCACTTATTCAGGATGGAAGTAACAAGATTATTGATGCTGCTCCGTGCCTGATCATCAAGCCCCTGGGTTAGTTCTTCATAATTATCAAGAAAAATAATAGCAATGACTGTCCGCTCGTCCCTATACATCTTTTCAATTTCAGTTTGCTCGGTTACATCAAAAAAGTAGAGGAGCTTTTCATCCACTTTATGAATGACCCGGAATTTCCGGTCATGGAGCGTAATCAGTTCTGTTTCCACATCCTGCTTAATCAAAGGAACTAGCGACTCAGCAACATCATAAAGGGACCTCCCCGCCAATGTCTCCTCATCAAAACAGGAAGCTAGAAAAGGGTTGGTCCACTGGATGCAAAGATCATCGTTAATCAGCATGATTCCGATGGGCATTTCCATGAGCGCCTCTTCCCCAACCTTCTTAACCCGGTAGGAAAGAGTGGAGATATACTCCTCCATTTCCTTCCGCTGGCGCCTATCGATTTGAAGCAAATAATAAAGAGCGGCTCCCGCCAGGACGTAGCCTGCTATGCTTATAACCATATGATAACGAGCAAGGATGCCCAAAAGCACCAACGTTAAGCATAGTAATCCGTAAAAAGGATAACGTATTGACCGCTTTTCCAAAAATGACGGCATTCTTTCAGCTCCCTGACAGAAATGTTCCAACGTTTCAGCGTCGGCAAAGTAGATCGCTTTTTATTTCAAAAGCATCCACATACCGAATCCTAATTTCATTATACCCAATATCTTATTCATGAAAAGAAAAACAACTGGTTTCACAAAATGTTCTAAATACAGAACGAATCATGATGGTTTTTATTCTTTTAGTAGTTTTTTTAAAAAAAAGAAACAAGGAGGAGGCCGTTCATCTTCCACAGCCTTCTTGTAAAAAAAGAACGTGAAAATGTTAAAAAGCAGCAAGGGAAATTTCCCTGCTGCTTTTCAAATCAGGCGATTATTCGCCTGCAACGTATGGAAGCAATGCCATTAAACGAGCGCGTTTAATCGCGATTGTCAATTTGCGTTGGTATTTTGCGTTTGTGCCAGTCACACGGCGAGGCAAAATCTTGCCACGTTCAGAAATGAACTTTTTCAATAGATCCACATCTTTGTAATCGATGTGTGTAATTCCGTTTGCAGTGAAGTAGCACACTTTACGGCGCTTAGCGCGGCCGCCTTTACGTCCCATTGCCATCGGTATGTCCCTCCTTTTTTTAAAAAATGTATAGTAAGTTCGTTATCGTCCTAGAATGGCAGGTCATCGTCGGATATATCAATCTGTCCGCTGCCAGCGAACGGATCATCATCCATCCGAGTATAGCCCTGCTGCTTTGCGGGTGCGGGCCGTTGATTCTGATTGTTGTTCCCAAAAGGATTACCCTGTTCCCTTGGAGCACTGCCATAGTAATCGTTGTTGTTGTCGTTTCTATTGCCGGAATTCCTTGGTTCAAGGAATTGAACGCTTTCCGCTACGACTTCTGTTACATAGACACGCTTTCCGTCCTGCCCTTCATAATTGCGGGTTTGAATACGGCCATCAATGCCCGCCAAACTCCCTTTTTTAAGGTAATTGGCGACGTTTTCCGCTGGTTTTCTCCATACCACACAGTTAATGAAGTCTGCCTCTCTCTCACCCTGCTGGTTAGAGAATGTACGGTTAACCGCAAGAGTAAATGTAGCCATCGGAACACCGCTTGGCGTATATCGAAGTTCAGGATCTTTCGTTAAACGGCCAACCAGTACGACACGATTCATCATCAGAATCAACTCCCTTGTCCAGTCGATGTTCCACGTGGAACATTTCTCCCGGAACGATTTATCTGTAAGGATTATTCTTCTTCTTTAATTACGATGTGGCGAATGATATCTTCGCTGATCTTCGCAAGACGGGAGAATTCTTCTACCGCCGCTGGCTCAGCATTCACCTTTAGGATTTGGTAGTATCCGTCGCGGAAATCATTGATTTCGTAAGCTAGACGGCGTTTACCCCAATCCTTGGCTTCAGCCACTTCCGCACCATTGTCAGCCAGAATAGTGTTGAAACGCTCAACAAGCGCTTTCTTGGCCTCATCTTCAATGTTTGGGCGGATGATGTACATAACTTCGTACTTTCTCATCACAGTCACCTCCTTTTGGTCTAAGCGGCCCATAGTGGGCAAGGAGCAATTTATCAATTACTCACAAGGTAAAAGTATACCATAGAAACGCCCAATGCGCAACTCACGCTTGAATGAAACGCAAAAAAGAAGGCGGCAGTCAGGAATTCCCGCCGCACACCTTCAAGTGTTTTTCGTTTTTAAACATTGAAACGGAAATGAATGATGTCGCCATCCTTCACTTCATATTCTTTTCCTTCCAAACGGACTTTTCCTGCCTCTTTTGCGGCATTCATCGAACCATTCGCTAGCAGGTCATCATAATGGACCGTTTCAGCCCGGATGAACCCTCTTTCAAAATCGGAATGGATGATTCCGGCGCATTGCGGTGCCTTCATCCCTCTCCTGAAAGTCCAGGCGCGGACTTCCTGGACGCCCGCGGTAAAATAAGTGGCAAGCCCAAGGAGGCTGTACGCCTTCCGGATCAGCTGATCAAGGCCGGATTCTTCAATCCCTAGCTCTGAGAGGAACATTTCCTTCTCTTCCCCTTCTAGCTCGGCAATTTCTGACTCAATTTTTGCACAAATCACAATGACTTCTGCATTTTCATTTGCTGCAAACTCCCGGACACGCTGGACATATTCATTCGAAGAAGGATCGGCCACATCTTCCTCGCCAACGTTCGCTACATACAATACTGGCTTGATTGTCAAAAGGTGAAGCTGTTTTGCAATTTTCAATTGATCTTCTGTAAATTCAACTGCCCTCGCAGGTTTTTCAGCTTCAAACGCTTCACGGAGCATGGACAGTACTTCAAATTCAGCTGAAGCATCCTTATCCTTTTGCTTTGCCAGCTTTTCAACACGGCCAATCCGCTTTTCCACCGACTCCATATCAGCAAGAATCAGCTCAAGATTAATTGTTTCAATATCTGAAATCGGATCGACCTTACCGGCTACATGGGTAATATTGTCATCCGCAAAACATCTAACCACCTGGCAAATCGCATCAACTTCACGAATATGGGATAGAAACTTGTTTCCAAGGCCTTCCCCTTTGCTGGCACCTTTAACAATCCCGGCGATATCGGTGAATTCAAAGGTTGTAGGCACAGTTTTTTTTGGCTGGACGAGTTCTGTAAGCTTGTTCAAGCGATGGTCCGGCACTTCGACAATTCCGACATTCGGGTCGATTGTACAAAACGGGTAATTGGCTGATTCGGCACCCGCTTGGGTTATTGCATTAAAAAGCGTGGACTTCCCAACGTTTGGAAGGCCTACAATACCTGCTGTTAACGCCATAGTTCGGTCACTCCTCTAATATAAACATAATCTATTGGAAAATTTAGCATTGAAATTGTATTTAAAAGCCCTACACAATTATAGGCATTCCTAATTAAAAACACAAGGTTGGCTTTCATTTGGCTTCCCAATAAAAACTGCCGGAAGAACCGGCAGTTTAGATGTCCTCAATCTTTTTTATTGCTACTAAGCAGTCATACAACGTGCTGCCCAGCCCATTATCGGAAGGAAGGCTTGATGTAAGGCTATTGACAGAGCCGCCAAACTTCTTCCAAATGCCTTCATCGATATTAATTGTTCCCGGATGTGCTTTTGGCAAAATGGAAACTATTCCGGTTACCTCTCCCCGCTCATTCCATACCTTTGCCTTATCACCATCCAAAAGTCCATGCCTATTCGCGATGTCTGCCGCGATTTCTATAACAACACGCGGTTCTTTCGGCAAGATATGATAATGCTGCGAATGGTTCGACCTTAGCGGGTGGATTGTCAAAAGCGAATATGGGAATTTGGCCGCTAATTCAGGCTTTGTCCATTTCGTTTCATTTGGCAATGATAGCTGGAGCTTTCCGTCCATTCCCTTTTGTCTTGCGAGGTTTGAAGTGAATTCATATTTTCCAGAAGGTGTGTTAAATCTTCCATCCGCCCATGGAACCTTAACAACCGGCAGTTCGAATGTATGGTGTTCCTTTAAAAATGCAAGAGTCAGTCCATCTTTATTCAAAGGCTCCAGGAACTTTTCCAGCCATTGTCCGGGTGTATAGGCAAAATCATCGCCAAAGCCAAGGCGGTTTGCCAGCTCAGTCCATATCCATAAATCCGGTTTTGCCTCTCCGGGTGGATCCATCAGTTTAGGCGCATAGTTAACATAATGATGGAACATGGAAGCATAATAAAGGTCTTCTTCTTCAAAAACGGCCGTAGTAGGCAGAACATAATCAGCAAGCATAGCTGTGTCAGTCATGAACTGGTCAATTACGACAACCGTTTCAACCTTTGAAAAAGCCTCCTCGACGATATTGGAGTCCGGAACCTGGGTTGCAGGATTGCCGCATGTGACAATGGCCATCTTAATTTCAGGATTTTTTTCGGACAGAATCATTTCAGCCTGCCTCATGATTGGGAATTGGCGAAATTCCTTTTTCCGCTCATTCAATGAAAGCCTGCCAGCCTGAAAGCTCTTTCCAACCTGAAGATTTGCATAATTGGCTCCACCGCCAGGAATGCCAATATTCCCACTGGCTGCAACGAGCGAATCAATAAACCTGATTGTATTGCCGCCATTCCGGTAACGCTGCATGCCGAGGCCAATATATGTTGACACAGGCCGATCGGCATAAATGGCCGACAGCCGCGTAATCGTCTCTTTTGGAACTTCTGTTTTTTCGCTAATTTCCTCTATCGTTATCGTATCAAGAAGGGCCTCGACATCACCAAAGCCTTCGGTGAATTGGTCAATGAAGGCGCGGTCTTCCTTTCCACCCCTGAGCAATTCCTTTAAAATGCCCGCAGCAAGCAGGCCGTCCATGCCTGGCTTGATTGAGATATAGTCATCTGCCAATTTCGCGGTGGCATTATATATTGGATCGATCACAAGGATGTGAATTCCCTTTTTCTTTGCTTCAAGGAGGCTTTGGTAGAAATGCAGATTCGTCCTCGATGCATTCCTTCCCCACACAACGATATGCCTGCTATTAAATAAATCGCCCGGCGCATGGCTGAGCGCGTCGCCAAAATCCCACATTTGCGCCTCTATGCCTGATCCCCAGCAAAGCGAACCAACCAGTTCCGTCACCCCGCCGAAAGCATTAAAAAAACGCTGGTCAAGGTTTTTCAAGAGCCCGCTGTTCGCATAATCATGGCTGTGGAGAACTGCTGTTGTGCCATATGTTTCCTTAATATGCGCCATCTTTGAAGCAATTTCATCTAGTGCCTGTTCCCATGATATCTGAACAAATTCACCATTTGTTTTTTTCAGAGGATGAAGCAGCCTGTCATCCGATTCAATTCTCTTGATTAAGGATCGGCCTCTGCCACATATTTTTCCTTTTGTA
Source organism: Neobacillus oceani (assembly GCF_046237595.1). NCBI lineage: Bacteria > Bacillati > Bacillota > Bacilli > Caryophanales > Bacillaceae > Neobacillus > Neobacillus oceani. The sequence goes on from NZ_CP143543.1 coordinate 4,563,744, forward strand.
ATCGGATGGTCAGGGTCGCCATCTATTTGAATAATCTTCCCCTTTTCCATTGTTACCTGAAAACCACAGTTGTCCCAGCAATTCAGCGGGCACGCTGATTTCACGATTGTTTGCAACTCCACACCCCCGCAAGCGCCTCTACATGTTTTTAAATACAAGGTTAATACATTTTTACAAAAAAAAGAAGCATGAAATTAATCTTCATGCTTCACAAGGATCTTTTTCATTTTTCTTGAAAATTCTTTCCGCGGTATGAGAACGCTATGGGAGCAGCCTTCGCATTTGATCCTGATGTCCATCCCAAGGCGAATGATTTTCCAGCGATTCACACCGCATGGATGAGGCTTTTTCATTTCCACTATATCATTCAGGCCGAATTCTTTTTGTTCCATCAGCTTTCCCCCCTGTCAGCGGCTTGGCCGCCTTTATTCTCGCGTGAATACATGACCATTCTTGGGAAAGGAATATCGATCCCGTGCTGGTCCAATCCACGCTTGATTTCTTTACGGATCATTCTTGCAACCGCAAAGTGTTTCATTGGCTTTGTTTCCGCCACAACCCTTAAGGTTACCTCTGTAGGGCTAAAGTTTTGCACCCCTACAAGTTCAGGCGGTTTCACCATATCCTCATGCACGTTCGCCAACTTCGCTATAATTTCCAGGATAATCTTTTCGGCTTTTTCAATGTCCTCTTCGTATGCAATTCCGATATCCACCACGGCCATGCTGTTATTTAAGGAGTAATTGGTCACTTGTGTAATGCTTCCGTTGGGCAGAATATGCACTTCCCCTGTCCAGCTCTTAATTTTCGTCGTCCGGAGGCCAATCGACTCCACAGTTCCTTCAAACGTATCTATCCTAATATGGTCGCCAACCGAGAATTGGTCCTCAAAAATAATGAAGAATCCGGTAATGACGTCCCTAACGAGGTTTTGCGCGCCAAATCCCACTGCCAGGCCAACAATTCCAGCCCCAGCGAGCATGGCCTTTACATCAATCGTCAGCTCGGTAAGAATCATCACAAACGCAATGAAATAGATGGCATACGAAAGAATGTTATCAAGCAGCTTTACAAGGGTTGCCTCGCGCCGTTCCGTTACCCTTAGCGGCATTTTAAGTCTTAAATCAAATGCTTTATGGATAGCTGCCTTTCCTATTTTGATCAGGATCCCTGAGACTATCAGAATAAGAAGGATTTTTATCGCTCCTTCTCCGATCGCGACCCATTTGTCTTCATCAAGGAATCTGTTATGTATCTTGTTCATTACTCTGTTAAATGAATCCACTTTTCCACCGCCAATCAATCAATCATTATCATTCTAGTTAGAAGCCGGAATTTTTTCAACTTTTCCCGGTCAAATCCCTTATTTTTCTAGTCCATTACTCCCTAAAACTCGGGATTCATCCTTCTTTCTACCCTGTTTAGCAAAAACATTTTACAGGTATGTATAGAGTACGAAATATATTCGTATACTGATACTATTCTTTATCTCCGCACCGGGAAAAGGTTTTACCCCACCTATATTTTCATTTCCTGCCCCGGACGTTTACCAGATAGCAATAGAAACGAATGCGTGTATGCTTTCCATGAAGGAGTGGGCTTTATGACATTTAAATCAGGCTTATTTGACAGGGTGCAGAACAGCCGGATTCACCATGAGGACGCCAAAGCTGAAGCAAAGCTTGCAGGTGAACTCATTTCACATTTGCCCCTGTTAACAAGCCGGCCAATTGTAGTGGTCTGCATTGGGACTGACCGGTCGACAGGGGATTCATTAGGACCTCTCGTTGGTAGCTTCCTTGAGGAAAAGAGATTGCCGTCTTTCCATATTTATGGAACATTGGATGACCCGATTCATGCAGTGAATTTAGAAGAAAAACTAAAGGAAATAACGGAAAAGCATTTTCATCCATTCATTCTTGCAATTGATGCTTGTCTTGGGCGTTTTAAAAGTGTAGGAATCATACAGGTTTGCGATGGCCCTGTCAAACCAGGGGCCGGAGTAAACAAGGAACTGCCTGAAGTTGGGGATATGCACATTACAGGAATCGTCAATGTGAGCGGTTTCATGGAGTTTTTCGTTTTGCAAAATACGAGGCTCAGCCTCGTTGTTAAAATGGCTAAAACGATTGCGAATGGAATCCATTTAGCCTCCAAATACCAATACAACCAGCTTGGCTGGTCGGAAATTCGTTGGAACAGGGAGCCGGGAGCAGCAATAAACGAACAAACAACCTAAAAACAGGAAAAGAGCGCGAGCCTTCTCCTGTTTTTTGTTTCCCTATGTAAGCTGATGGTAAAAATAGAGGCATCCAACTGCCAATGCCGTAACAAGTATGCCTGGGAGGAGGTTTGCAACCTTAATTTTCGTTATGCCGGCCAGATTCAGGCCGATGGCAAAAATCATTACCCCGCCGGTGGCCGTCATTTCCATAATGAATTGATCCATTAATGCAGCCGGGACTATCCTGTCTATCTGGGTCGCGAACAAAGCGATCGTCCCCTGATACAACATGACCGGAACGGCGGAGAATATAACCCCAATGCCAAGGGTCGTTGTCAGGATAAGCGAAGTAAAACCGTCAATAATCGCTTTAGTATAGAGAACATCGTGATCACCGCGTATTCCGCTGTCCAGGGCACCGATGATAGCCATTGCCCCGATCACAAAAATGAGTGTCGCGGTTACGAACCCCTGGGAGATGCTTCCCTTTCCGTTTGAGCCGATTTTCCGTTCAAGCCAAAGGCCGAGCCGGTTCAGCTTGCCATCCAGGTCCCAAGCCTCGCCAAGCACCCCTCCAAGAACAAGGCTCAAAATGACGATAAGGAAGTTTTGGCTTTTAAGGCCCATTTGCAAACCAAGTACCATCACCGAAAGGCCAATTCCGTGCATGACGGTCGATTTCATTCCTTCAGGTATGCGATGGAGAAGTTTGCCAAGCAATGTGCCTAGGATGATCAACAGCCCATTAACCAGTGTTCCCCATAAAAACATATCTTTTTCCCCTATCTGTTAAAAACTTGCTTCCTAAAAAAAGAAACCATCAAGTGATGGCCTAGTCGTTTGATTCGGGTTCCAAAAGATCCAGAAGCCTTTCCAAATCTTCTTTTGAAAAGAACTCGATTTCAATCTTGCCCTTGTTCTTTGTTTGTTTAATGTGGACCGTGGTCCCGAACCTTTCACGAAGCTGGTTCTCCCTTTCCCGGATGAAACGGTCCTTTTTCTTTTCCGGCTTTTTTGTTTCACGTGAAACATTTTCATTTAGCTGCTGAATAAGTTTCTCAAGCTGGCGGACATTCAGGCTTTCCTTGACCGTTTTATCAACAAGGAGAGAAAGTTTGGCCTTTTGCCTCAGCCCAAGAAGAGCCCTTCCATGTCCCATTGAGATGGTGCCTTTTGAAATAAGCTCCTGAATTTGTTTTGGCAGAGAGAGGAGGCGGATATGATTGGCGACGTGCGGCCGGCTCTTCCCAAGGCGTTTCGCCACTTCCTCCTGTGTGAGGTTTAGCTTTTCCATAAGCGTCTGGTAAGCTGCGGCTTCTTCGATTGGGCTTAAATCTTCCCTCTGCAAATTCTCAAGGACCGCCAGTTCCATCATCTGCTGTTCCGATAAATCCCGGACCACAGCCGGAACTGTTTCCAGCCCCGCTAATTTGGCGGCACGGTAACGGCGCTCCCCGACAACGATTTCATACCCTTTTATGCTTTTTCGGACAACGAGCGGCTGGAGGATTCCATGTTCCTGTATGGATTCTTTCAGCTCCTCGATAGCTTCGGGCTCAAAATGCTTTCGGGGTTGGTAAGGGTTTGGACGCAAGTCTTTAATTCTGATATCCTGGACGGATTCTTCAGATTCCAAATCCATATTGGCAAAAAAGGCATCAAGCCCTTTTCCAAGTCCTTTAGCCATTAGAAACCACTTCCTTTGCCAGATCTAGATAAACTTCAGCACCTCGTGATTTCGGATCATAGATGATAATTGGCTCCCCATGGCTCGGAGCCTCGCTTAAGCGTACATTCCTGGGAATAATAGTCTTATAGACTTTGTCCTGAAAATATTTTTTAACCTCTTCAATAACCTGGATTCCAAGATTGGTTCTGGCATCAAGCATGGTGAGGAGTACCCCTTCTATTTTCAGGTCCTGGTTAAGATGCTTTTGGACCAGCCGGACGGTATTCAGCAGCTGGCTCAGCCCTTCAAGCGCGTAATATTCGCATTGCACGGGAATCAGGACTGCATCGGAGGCAGTAAGGGCGTTGATGGTCAATAAACCGAGGGAGGGAGGGCAATCGATGATAATGTAATCGTACTCGTCCTTTACCTCTTCAAGGGCCCTTTTAAGCCTGACTTCGCGGGAAATTGTGGGTACCAGTTCGATTTCAGCCCCGGCCAGCTGGATGGTGGCGGGAATTGCGGACAGATTTTCCACAGATGTCGGCCTGATGACCTCTTTTGCTTCGACATCATCGACGAGCACATCGTAAATGCATTGCTCCACATCGGCCTTTTCCACTCCAATCCCGCTCGTTGCATTCCCCTGGGGATCAATGTCGACCATTAAGACTTTTTTTCCTATGTATGCTAAGCAGGCGCCCAGATTGACAGAGGTGGTCGTTTTCCCGACTCCTCCTTTTTGATTCGCGATTGCAAGTATTTTGCCCACGATGTCACCTACCTTTTTGCTTAAAAATAACTGGCTTTGCCAAAAAGTTTTGAGAAAGCCATGCATTCTATTTTATCATGAAAAATCATTGATGGAGGTTTTTTTATGAAAATAATCCTTCCATCAAAGGAATTGGGTACTAAAATGACTGAAATATCTAAGAAGGGAAAAAAATCGCTCAAATTTCCAGGGATGATACCTTCACTACCATTATATCGCCCAAGTGAAACACCGTCCATCTCCACAGGAACGTATGTTTCCTTTTTCAAAAGAGTCCCATTGTTCCTACATAAAAAAACGGACCTCAAAAGAAGTCCGGTTTGTGTTCTCTATTATTTTTTCTTTGGAATTTTAATAGTGAATTGGTAATACTCTTCGAATTCCTCTTCCTCTGAATCAAGGGGGATGCCGCTATCCGAAACCATTGTTAGCGACTGGCGGATTGTGTTGACGGCAATCCTCATATCTTTGCTGAACGCCTTTCGCTTCGGCTTTGGCTTTTGTTCCTGCTGCCCAAGAAGCTTGATGACCCTTTCTTCGGTTTGCTTCACGTTTAAATTTCTGGCTATAATTTCTTCCATTACCGCAACCTGTTTCGCCCCATCTTTTAAAGGAATGAGCGCGCGGGCATGCCTTTCGGAAATTTGCTTGTTCAATAGCGCATCCTGAACCTCCTGTGGAAGCTTCAGAAGCCTAAGCTTATTGGCAACCGTTGACTGCCCTTTTCCCAGGCGCTGGGCAAGCGCTTCCTGAGTCAAGTTATGGAGCGTAAGCAGTTTTCCATACGCAAGGGCTTCCTCGATTGGGGAGAGTTCCTCGCGCTGTAGATTCTCAATTAGCGCGACGGAAGCCGTTTCGGTATCGGACATATTTTTAATAATGGCAGGAACTTCTTCCCAGCCTAGTTTTTTCATTGCGCGCCATCTGCGTTCACCGGCAATGATTTCATAGCGGCCGCCTTCGAATTCGCGGACGACAATAGGCTGGATGATGCCATGCATATGGATGGTACGGGACAATTCCTCTATTTTTTCATCATCAAAAACCGTCCTTGGCTGAAACCTGTTTGGGACGATTAAATCTATCGCTATTTTCTTTATTTCTTCATTGCTATCGTCTGTCTCTATATCAATCTCTTTTTGAAGGTCAACTTGCTCTTCTTTTTCACCCCGGCCAAAAAAGCGTGAGAAAGAACTCTTCATCTCCTGCACCACCTTTAAAATACTCCCTCTTAACTAATTCTCTATTGTTCGAAAAAATCCTGCCGAATGGAATGGTGATTTCGCAATACCGCCAAACATGCTTCAAAAGAAAACAAAATCTATGCAATCGGCGATTTAGCAGGGGTTCCAGGCTTCCGCGGATATTTTTTGGGAGTTTGTTTTTCCTTCTTGATGACAATGATCGTCCTCTCGCTGTCCTCAAGCGGCAGTGAGAAGGTATTTGTTTCATGTGTCCGGCCGCCAAGAACGGTTATTGCCTTCTTCGCATCTGCCAGTTCTTCCTTTGCATTGGCAGCTTTTAAAGCGATAAAATGGCCGCCCTGTTTTACAAGCGGGAGACAAAGTTCACTTAATACTGACAGCCTGGCAACCGCCCTGGCCGTAACGATATCATATCTTTCCCGGTGCTCCGGATTCGTTCCGAATGTTTCCGCCCTGTCATGGACAAACCGTACATTGTCCAATTCGAGGACCTTTGCAAGATGGTTCAGGAAGGTAATGCGCTTATTTAACGAATCAACGATCGTTATATTCAGGGAAGGAAAGGCGATTTTCAAAGGGATGCTTGGAAACCCAGCACCCGCGCCAACATCGCAAAGGGAAAGGGGTTCTGAAAAATCAAAATAAAATGCGGCCGAAAGGGAGTCGTAAAAATGCTTTAAATAAACCTCTTCGCGGTCGGTAATCGCGGTTAGGTTCATCTTTTCATTCCATTCGACCAATGTTTTGAAATATGTATCGAACTGCCCAAGCTGGGTGGAGGATAGGGAAATCCCCCTATCCCCAAGCAGCCCGGCAAATTGTTCTACGTTCATAATTTTCATCCAACTCCGCTCTTATTCTGCTTTTATCCTTGCAACCCGGCCGTGCTCCAAATACACGAGGAGAATGGAAATATCCGCTGGGTTTACCCCTGAAATCCTTGATGCCTGGGCAATCGAAAGAGGCCTTACTTGTTTAAGGTTCTGGCGGGCTTCATTCGCAATCCCGGAGATGGCATCATAGTCAATGTTTTCCGGAATCTTTTTATTTTCCATCTTCTTCAGCCGGTCAACCTGCTGAAGCGACTTCTCAATATACCCCTCGTACTTGATTTGAATTTCTACCTGTTCCTTGATTTCATCCTCAAGGCTTATTTCCGGGGGAATGATGGATTCAATATGGCTGTAATTCATTTCGGTCCTTCTTAGGAAGTCGGCAGCGCGGATTCCATCTTTCAGCTCGCTGCCTCCGAGGCTCCGAATCAATTCCTGGACTTCCGCTGTAGGCTTGATAATCGTAGCTCTTAACCTTTTAATTTCCGTCTCAATCGCGTCATTTTTCTTTTGGAACTTCTCGAACCGCTCATCCTGGATCAATCCAATCCGATGGCCGATTTCCGTCAGCCTGAGGTCGGCATTGTCGTGGCGGAGAAGAAGCCTGTATTCAGCCCTTGAAGTCAGGAGGCGGTATGGCTCGTTTGTCCCCTTCGTAACCAGGTCATCGATCATGACGCCAATATAAGCTTCTGAACGGCTCAAAATAAGTTCTTCCTTGCCTAGTGCGTTCAACGCCGCATTAATTCCCGCCATTAATCCCTGGCCGGCTGCTTCCTCATAACCCGAAGTCCCATTGATTTGGCCAGCTGTATAAAGATTTTTCACCTTTTTCGTTTCAAGGGTCGGCCAAAGCTGGGTAGGAACGATGGCGTCGTATTCAATCGCGTAACCCGCCCTCATCATTTGCGCATCTTTTAAGGCCGGTATCGTTTTAATAATCTTGTGCTGGACTTCCTCTGGAAGGCTCGTTGACAGCCCCTGTACATACACCTCTTCTGTGTTACGCCCCTCTGGCTCAAGGAAAATCTGGTGGCGCGGCTTGTCATTGAACCTGACCACTTTATCTTCAATGGATGGACAATAACGCGGACCCGATCCTTTAATCATCCCGGAAAACATCGGGGAACGGTGAAGGTTTTCATCAATTATCCGATGGGTATGCTCATTCGTATAGGTTAGCCAGCAAGGCAGCTGGTCAGTGATATATTTTGTTGTTTCATACGAAAATGCCTGCGGGAGATCATCCCCGGGCTGAATCTCGGTTAGCGAGTAATCGATTGTTTTACTGTGGACCCGTGGCGGCGTACCTGTTTTAAAACGGACCAAATCAAAGCCCAGCTCCTCAAGGTGCTCGGACAGTTTGATTGAAGGCTGCTGGTTGTTCGGCCCGCTTGAATATTTAAGGTCGCCAATGATGATTTCACCACGCAGAAACGTCCCCGTCGTAATGATGACTGTTTTTGCCCGGTAAATGGCACCCGTTTGGGTGATCACCCCTTTGCAAACGCCATCTTCCACAATAAGCTTTTCAACCATTCCTTGAAGCAGGGTCAAATTCTTTTCGCTTTCAAGCGTTTTTTTCATTTCATGCTGGTAGGAAAATTTATCAGCCTGGGCACGAAGCGCGCGTACCGCCGGCCCCTTCCCTGTATTCAGCATTCTCATCTGGATATAGGTCTTATCGATATTTTTGCCCATTTCACCGCCAAGGGCATCGATTTCCCTGACTACAATCCCTTTTGCCGGCCCTCCGATGGATGGGTTGCATGGCATAAAAGCGACCATATCTAGATTGATTGTAATCATTAACGTTTTTGCGCCAATCCGGGCAGCAGCCAATCCGGCTTCACAACCTGCATGGCCCGCGCCGATGACGATTACATCATAATTTCCGGCCTCGTAGTGCATTTACGCTGCCTCCTTTTCATATAACATAAAACAGTTCCAATGAACTCAATTAAACATGAACAACAACCGAATTTTATTACATTCGTCGAAAAAAAAGAAAAAACACTATTTACCAAGGCAAAATTGGGAGAAAAGCTGGTCAATCAAGCTTTCATGGACACTTTCGCCAATGACCTCACCCAAAAGCTCCCACGAACGAGTCAAGTCGATTTGAACTATATCAATCGGAATACCGTTTTCAACCCCGTTAATTGCTTCCTCAACCGCATGTAACGCCTGGCCCAGGAGAGCAATATGGCGGCTATTCGATACGTATGTCATATCTCCCGCATCAATTGACCCAGCAAAAAACAAATCCGCAATCGCTTCTTCAAGTTCATCGATTCCCTTGTCCTCAAGGAGCGATGTCGAAACAATCCGCCTGTTTCCGGCAAGAGCCTTTACTTCCTCGATATCGATTGCTTTTGGCAAGTCGGTCTTGTTGACGATAATTATGGCGTCCATTCCTTCTACCGCTTTAAAAATATTCCGGTCTTCATCTGTTAGTTTGTCGGAATTGTTCAGGACAAGCAGGATCAAATCCGCTTCTTTTAGTACCTGGCGTGACCTTTCAACCCCAATTTTCTCGACAATGTCTTCCGTCTCCCTGATTCCGGCCGTATCGAGGAGGCGAAGCGGGACTCCCCGGACATTGACATATTCCTCGATGACGTCCCTTGTAGTACCTGGGATATCTGTAACGATTGCCTTATTTTCCTGTGCAAGGCTATTCAGGAGGGACGATTTTCCGACATTCGGCCTGCCAATAATGACAGTGGAAAGACCCTCTCTTAATATTTTACCCTGTTGGGATGTTTGTAAAAGCTTTTTAATTTCATCCCGTACATAACCTGATTTATCAAGCAACATATTGTGTGTCATTTCTTCAACATCGTCGTATTCTGGATAATCAATGTTCACTTCCACATGGGCGAGCGTTTCCAGAATTTCCTGTCTAAGTTTTTTGATAAGCCGGGAAAGTCGGCCCTCCATCTGGCCTAGTGCCACGTTCATTGCACGGTCCGTCTTTGCCCGGATCAAATCCATGACTGCTTCCGCCTGGGAAAGGTCAATCCTCCCATTCAGGAATGCACGTTTCGTAAATTCTCCTGGCTCCGCCAGCCTTGCTCCATTATTCAGCACGAGCTGAAGCACGCGATTGACCGAAACAAGTCCGCCATGGCAGTTAATTTCAATTACATCCTCTTTCGTAAACGTTTTTGGGCCCCTCATCGCCGAGACCATTACTTCCTCAACGGTTTCCCCAGTCTTTGGATCAATCAGATGTCCGTAATGGATGGTATGGGACGCAACATTGCCAAGCACTTTGCCGGACGGGCTCTTGAATAGTTTATCCGCAATTTTAAACGCCTCATCCCCACTCAGCCTGACAATGGCGATTGCTCCTTCACCCATTGGAGTCGAAATGGCCGCAATTGTATCAAACTCCATGTTTTCCACCTCTTTTCCTTTTAATTTCATCTATAGTTTATCTTCCGAATTGGTTTTCCCACTCACAACGGGCAGTAACGGCACGCCTCAAAATTCTGAGGCATCGAAGCCACCAATGAAAAAAACTTCGATTATCCCCAAAATAACAGAATAGCATACTGTTTCTTTCAAAAAAACTCATTTATCCACATGCGCCGTTTGAACATGTTTTATTTTAACTTATCCACATGTGAATAACAATAAAGCGAAGATACAATCAACACACTTCACCCTATCTTTAAGAACATTGCAGCCGTTAAGCTAGGTAAACAAATCTTGCAACAGTGGGAATTTTTATAAAAAAATCCCGCCTCCGGAATTTGAAGGCGGGATTTCAATTACTATTCAATTCAGTACCGTACCGGTGTAATGACGATGTGCCTGTGAGGCTCTGTGCCGTCAGAATATGTCTTTACCTTGCTATTTTCGGAAAGAGCGGTATGGATGACTTTCCGTTCGTAGGAAGGCATTGGTTCAAGTGTAACCGTTTTACCCGTTTTCACCGCTTTTTGGGCAAGGCGCTGGGCCAATTGGATCAGCGTCTCATTGCGGCGGTCCCGGTAATTTTCTGCATCAAGGATGACTGTAAGGTATTGTTCCGATAAACGATTGATAATAAGCTGAGTCAAATATTGGAGGGAGTTGAGTGTTTGTCCCCTCTTCCCTATCAATAACGCAATCTTTTCTCCGGAAAGGACAAAAGTAACGAGCTTGCCTTCCCTCTTTGCCTCGATTTCAATGGGCGCTCCCATCTGCTCGCTGACCTCGGAAAGGAATTTTTTTGCATCTTCAATCGGATCAGGTTTAAGAGTAACTTTTACAACAGCCGGCCTTGATCCAAAAAGGCCGAAGATTCCTTTTTTTCCTTCATCAACAATTTCTATTTCTGTGCGGTCTTTTGTTGTGTTCAATTGAGCCAGTGCTGATTGGACTGCTTCATCTACGGTTTGCCCGCTAGCAGTTATCTGTTTCACTTCTTTGCTCCCCCCGCGCCGCCGGTTGCTGATGACTTCTTCAGGTCCGGCCCTTTAATGAAATATGTCTGGACAATCATGAACAGGTTCCCCACTACCCAGTACAATGACAGGGCTGCCGGGAAGTTGATGGCGAAAATCAGGATCATAATCGGCATCATATAAAGCATCATTTGCATCTGTGGATTGCCTTCCATTCCGGCCATCATCATTTTTTGCTGAATGAACGTGGTGATGCCGGCGATAATCGGCAAAATGTAATACGGATCCTTATCGCCCAGGTCGAACCAAAGGAAGTTATGGTCTGCAATCGCTCTTGTCCTTGAAATCGCATGGTAAAAACCAATGAGGATCGGCATCTGGATCAGGATAGGCAAACATCCGGCCAGCGGGTTGACACCATGTTTCTGGAACAGGGCCATCGTTTCCTGCTGTAGTTTTTGTTGTGTCTTCTGGTCTTTTGAACTGTATTTCTCACGCAATGCCTGCATTTCCGGCTGGAGAGCCTGCATCGCTTTTGAGCTTTTTGTTTGTTTAATCATCAATGGCAAGATTGCAAGGCGGATCAGGATTGTTACAACAATGATCGAAAGCCCGAAGCTCCCCCATAAAATGTTCGCTCCTTCTGTAATCAGCCAAGAGAGCGGATAAACAATATACTCGTTCCAAAAACCTTTGCTGTTCGCATCAATTGGCTTATTTACCTCCATACAGCCTGAGAGCAGGAGAACCAATGAAAATAAACCTAAATACAGTAATTTTCGCTTACTCAACCGAAATTTCCTCCTTAAGCGGATGGGTATGTGAATTTATTTTTGGATGTCCTTTTAAAAAGGACATGCTACCTGAATCATTCTATCATTTTTTTAAAGGAAGTGCTTTCAAAATCTATGGAAGCGGGAAAAAATATCTTCTTTACCCGTCATTGTCGACTGGAAAGTTCCTTTTTAATACTTTTGCAAGCTTTAGGACGTGGGCGAGGCTTTTTTTGACCTCGAAGAAATCCATGTCCGCTGCAGGCTTTCTGGCAATGATGACATAATCATTTCCATCGGCAAGCCCTTCCTTCATTTCAAAAAAAGACTGTCGAATGTATCGCTTGATCCTGTTTCGGACCACGGCGTTTCCAATTTTTTTGCTCACGGACAAGCCGATCCGGAATGAAGGCTGGTTTTCCTTTTTCAGGACATAGACGATGAATTGCCTGTTTGCAGTCGAGCGACCTTTTTTAAAAACTGCCTGAAAATCGTTATTCTTTTTAATTCTATAATCTTTTTTCATGACTTCACCTTCCATCTTCGCCACCGGATGGCTGCCACCTCTATGTTTCATCCTCTCCCTCGAGGCAATCCGTTATTCGAAAGGCCGCGAAGGAGAAATAAAAGCGTTCAATCAATCCATTCCGCCCATATATGATTCTTAGAGTGGTTTTGGGTGAGCCCGAAGAAAATTGACTTTGATTTTCAATAGAAAAAAGACCACTGAGACGGTCAGTGGCCTAAGCTGATAATACTTTTCTTCCTTTTTGGCGGCGGCGCGCTAGTACTTTACGGCCGTTCGCTGAGCTCATGCGGCTGCGGAACCCGTGAACTTTGCTATGCTTCCTTTTCTTTGGCTGGTACGTCCTTTTCATCGTATGACACCTCCCTGAGGAATTGCTTATATGGACAGTCTAGCTTGCTTTAAATTTACGCTTGGTAAAGACAGTCTTAATTATTATAGAGACGCATGCAGGAAGTTGTCAACTATTGATTGTGATTTCTTACATCTTCCAGCCACTAAAAGGAAGGGCCCTTTTTCGCCATCCCTCTTTTCTCTTCTAACTTTACCTCGTCAAAACGCCACCTATTTATCCCTGTGGATAAATTCCGACAGATTTCTAGCCTTCTCCCTTGCTTATTGACAGGTTTTTCACATACCCTAGTATTGTGGATAAATTGAACCTGGATAAATCCGGTTCTTGTGGATAATTACTAAAACCCATTGCACCACTTACTTTTTTTTGATATTATATTTGTGTTTTCACTTCTAATAAATCACTGTGGACATCTTAATTGTCCACAGATTGTGGATAAGTTGTGGACAGGTTATCCAACCACTTTGTAAAAACTTGTCCACATCCCGTGGATATTGTCGAAACCTCTTATTCTTTCCTTATAATATGTTTTTCCACAAATCCATCACCTTGAATATTTATTCATGCGGGTTGTACAGCTTGTATAACAGACCCAACTATTCTACAAATATACAAGAACCTATTCTTGTGAGTATCAGAGATTAAGAGAGGGAGGGAAACTAG